>CAVUCJ010000027.1:0-330489 GCA_963739745.1 uncultured beta proteobacterium | reverse complement strand
CGCAATGCGTCGCCGATGGCCTGGTGGATGCGAACCTGCGCGGCATCGATTCGCACGGCGTGTCCCGCATCCCCATGTACGGCCAGCGCCTGCGTCGCGGCGTGGTCAATGCGCAGCCCAACATTTCCATCAAGCAGGTCACGCCGGTCTGCGCGCTGGTGGACGGCGACGACGGCATGGGCTTCATGGCGGGCCATCGCGGACGACGCAGGCGATCGAAATGGCCCGCACGTTCGGCATTGGGCTCGTCGGCGTGCATCGCAGCACGCACTACGGCATGGCGGCGCTGTATGTGCTGCAAGCCATCCAGGCCGACATGATCGGCATCGCGTTCACCACTCGTTGCCGGCGTTGCCGGTGTGGGGCGGCGGCGCCGCTTTCCTCGGCGCGAGCCCGATGGCGGTCGGTGTTCCGGGCGGCGATACACCCTACGTGCTCGACATGGCGATGACCGTGATCGCCCGCGGCAAGATCCGCCTCGCCGCGCAGCGCGGCGATCCGATTCCGTTGGGCCTGGCCCTCGATCGCGAGGGCAAGGCGACCACCAACGCCGACGACGCGTTCAAGGGCGTGTGCCTGCCTTTCGGCGGCGTCAAGGGTGCGGCGTTGTCGATGCTGATGGACGTGCTCGCCGGCGTGCTGACAGGGGCCAACTACGGCGGCGACGTAAAGAGCCTCTACTTCGACCATTCGGCGCCGCAGAATGTCGGGCATCTCTTCTTCGCGATCCGGCCCGATCTCTTTGTGCCCCGCGACGAATTTTCCGCGCGCATGGATACGCTCGTCGAGCGCGCCAAGGATTGTCCGCGCGCCGATGGTTTCGATGAAATTCTCATTCCCGGCGAACCCGAGGAGCGCACAAAGCAGGCGCGTTCGCGCGATGGCATCCCGCTGACGCCCGATGTCATTGCCGCCCTCACGAAGGAAGCCGAGGCCGCTGGCGTATCCTTCCCGGTGCCGGGCCGCGCGGTCGCCGCCTGAAGGTCCGTCCGCCGGCTCGACGAGCCAGCGCAAGAGTCACGCGTTCAGCACCATCGATCCACGCCCCTCATGCCCCGCACGCGTTCCGTCCTCCCAGAGCACCTCGCGATGCGCATCCTCGATCGTGCGCTCGCCGAGCGCTGGGAGGTCGGCCATCCGCTGCGGCAGGAAGCGCTGGCGCGCGCCCTTGGGGTGTCGCGATCGCCGATCCGCGATGCGCTGATTTACCTGCACGAGCAGGGGGCCGCCGCCTGGCAGCCGAATACCGGCTTCTTTCTCGCCCGGCAGGGACCCGCGCTGGAAGCGATGGTGCAGCGCGACGCCGATGTCTCGCCGTACCAGCGGATCGCGCACGACCGGCTGCTGGGCACGCTGCCCGAGCACGTCACCGAAACGCTGCTCGGTGACCGCTACGACCTGAGCCGCGCCGAGCTCGGCCGCATCCTCGCCCGGATGTCCGCCGAAGGGTGGATCGAACGGCGCGCTGGCTACGGCTGGACCTTCCTGCCGATGGTCACGTCGATGGAGTCGCACCACCTGTCGTATCGCTTTCGCCTGGCGATAGAGCCGGCCGCGCTGCTCGAGCCGACGTTCGCGATCGATCGCGCCGGCTTCGCGCGCTGCCGCGCCGAACAGCAGGCACTCGTCGACGGCAAGATCCCGCGCCTCGATGCCACGCGCCTGTTCGAGGCCGGGTCGTCGCTGCACGAGATGCTGATGCGCTGCGCCAACAATCCGTTCTTCCTCGACGCGCTGCGGCGCGTGGATCGCCTGCGTCGTCTCATCGAGTACCGCGCGATGGAGGACACCGCGCGCTTCATCGCTCAGGCCCGCGAGCACCTGCACCTGCTCGACCTCATCGAAGGCGGCGATCGTGAGGGTGCCGCCGCGTTTATGCGTCGGCATCTCGAGCATGTAAGCGAGGTGAAACTGAAGCTGCTCGGCACGCCCGCGCCGCGGCGCAGCGCCGGCAGACCCCGCGCCGATAGCCCCGCCTCCGTCGCGCATCTGCACTTCTAACCGATGGCCATCGCCGTCGACTGCGTGCTGGAGATCCACGGCGGCGGTGGACCCAAAGGCGAATCCCCCGTCTGGGCGGCCGGCGAGCAGAAGCTCTACTGGGTCGACATCGACGGACACCGACTGCATCGCTTCGACCCCGCCACCGGCATCGACAGCGAGCGCGACGTCGGTGAACCGATCGGCTGCGTCGCGCTGGTGGAAGGCGGCGGCTTCGTGCTCGGTCTCGCGAGCGGCGTGCACCTGCTCGACGCCTTCGACGGCGGGACGCCCCGGCGTCTCGTCGCACCCGAGCCCGAACGCCAGGGCAACCGGTTGAACTACGGGCGCTGCGATCCCTTCGGACGCTTCTGGGTCGGCAGCATGCGTGATCCCGCATCGGAGGAGCACCGCACCGGCGCGCTCTATTGCGTCGACGGCAGCCGCGCACAGCGCGTGTTCGACCACCTGCATGTCGCGAACGGGCTCGCCTTCAGTGGCGACCGGCGCAGGATGTATTTCTCCGATTCGTTCCATACCGACCGCACGATCTGGACCGTCGCCGTCGATCCCGACGAAGGCCACCTCGGCGCGCGCGAAGTCTTCGCGATCACCGAACAGGGGCGTCCGGACGGCGGCTGCTGCGACGTCGACGGCTGCTACTGGTCGTGCCATATCGATGGCGGGCGGATCGTGCGCTATACCCCGAGCGGCAAGATCGATCGCGTGCTGCCGATGCCGGTGCGCTGGCCAACGATGTGCGCGTTCGGCGGGCCCGACTTCGCGACCCTCTACATCACGTCGCTGCGGCGAGGCGGCGTGGACTCCGTGCATCCGGACCAGACGCTCGCCGGAAGTGTGTTCGCATGCCGGCCCGGGGTGTCCGGCTTTGCCGAGCCGCGCTTTGCGTCGGCGGGGACGAAGCTCGCAATGCCGGTGGATGCGGCGCGGGGCGCGCCCTGAGCTTGGCCCTCTTCGACCGCGGCGGGCGCACGGCCGCCTGAGGCTGGCCAACATCGACCACGGTGGGTGCGCAGAGATCGACCCGCGCCACCCACGCATTATGCGGTGGATTTGGACGGGAGACGTTCCCGCCACGCGAGACCCGCGGCCGTGTCGCCGGCCGGCACGTACTCGCAGCCGACCCAGCCCGCGAAGTCACCCTCGTCGAGCGCGGCAAAGACCCCCGCAAAGTCGATGGTGCCGGTCAGCGGCTCGTGACGTCCGGGAAAATCGGCGACCTGTACATGCCCGATCGCCGCCGTGTGCGCGCGTGCAATCGCCACTGGGTCCTCGCCCATGGTGGCGGCGTGGTAGGTGTCGAATAGATAGCGCACATTCGCGCGTCCGCAGCGAGCCAGCGCATCCAGCGCCACATGCGGACGGTCGATCAGGTAACCGGGGACATCCACGCTGTTGATCGCCTCGACCAGCACCTCGATGCCATGCGGCGCCAGCGCATCGGCCACCCGCGCGAGATTCTCGACGTACGTCTCGAACGCCGCCTCTCGCGTCACACCGGTGGGCACGATGCCCCCCATCGCATGCACGCGATGGCAATCCAGTGCCTTCGCATACTCGATCGACCGTTCGATCCCCTCAGTGAGTTCGGCACCACGGCCCGGGTGGCAGACGAATCCCTTGTCGCCCCGTTGCACGTTGCCCATCGGCAGCGCGAATTGCACCATCGCTAGACCCGCCTCGGCGAGCCACGAATTGAGATCCGCCGTCGTGTGCGTGTATGGCGCCGGGAATTCGACCGCCCGAAGGCCGACGGCCGCGGCGGCGCCAAAACGCTTGGGGAATGGCACTTCGTTGAACTGATAGCCGAGATGAGCGCAGTAGCGAGGCATGGCCAGAAATTAGAGGGCCCGCGCGAACTCAGGCCCTTCGAAGAAGTGGTAGGCCGTGTAGGGATCGAACCTACGACCAACGGATTAAGAGTCCGCTGCTCTACCAGCTGAGCTAACGGCCCACGCCCACGACGCTGCGATTTCGGATGCCGGCAACTGGGCGTCGCGCCGCCGGAAACGGCATCCGAATGCCCTACGAAAGGGCATGAATATTATCACGCGCGAAGTGGCGGCGACAACCGTGCAGACTCGCAATGCCCGGCGGCGACGTTTGGCTGACGCGTACCGCGAAGCAAGCGCTGTGGGAGCACGGCTTGAACATGAATGGCAGCCGCGACCGCCCCCCCCCGATTGCGCGGCGCGAGCAGCGGAGTGTTCAGGTGCGGATCTTTCCTCCAGCCCGACTGAAGAAGCCTTCAGGCAGGACGCGTTCTATTGCTTCGCCCCGGGCTGCATCGGCGCCGGCTGGTTCCCGGGGACGATCGTCGCGCCCACGTCCTTCAGCAATCGCTTGAATTCCGGCGAGTCGATGATGATCGTTGCTGCCGCTGCGCGCAGATGATCGACCGCCTCCGGCGGCAATACGAAAGACGTGGGCTGTGCATTCAAGTAGTCGATTTCCGCTTTATCTTTGAGCGCGGCGAATGAAACGTCAATGGCGTAGATCTCGGCGTCTGGAACACGCAGCGCCGCGGTGACCGCCGGATCCTTGTTCGTCGCCATCGCCGCCGAATTGCGGATGAGGCGCGCCGTCTTCCATTGCGCTGCCCGATCCCTCAACAATTCCACTGCCTCGAAGGAAAAGGCGTCGATGGGAGTGCCTGCAGACTTGAGCAGGATGTCCACAGTGCCAGGCGAGCTCTCCGATTCGTCCCAATTCGTTGGCGGTGACGACAGCGAATTGACGACGAACACGACGATCCGCTGCACCGAATCGAGCTTGGTGGGAAGTCCCGCTTCGTGCAGCGCCTCGAGGACCTCCAGCGCGTCGAGCACGCTGCGCATGCCTACGTTGTCCGATACGCCGCCGTCTACCAGGTGCAGGTAGGGTCGATGAACACTGTCGCCGAAGGCTTCCTCGCCTTTCAGCGATCGTATCGCGCGTGCGGCGGGCCGCGGCGGATTGTCGGTGTCGACGAACATCTTGACCCAGCCGGGCAGAGTCCTGTTGCAGGTGCCCCCGTAATTGTTGAAAGTGACGGGCGAGAGCACTACCGGCACCGCCGACGACGACGCCGCGGCGCGTGACAGGGGCACCGCGCTGAGATCCGAGCAAATGACGTCGAAGACGCGCTGCGTGAACACGAAACGCGATCCGGTGGAGATATCGGTAGCCGACGCAAGGATCAGTGGACCATTCCCGCGCTCGAGATCGCCGAAGGTGGCGCCGTGGAACAGGATCTCGTCGTACAACTGGGCCGCCAACTCGGATCGGCCCCATGCGGTCGACGACAGGCTCCCCCAATTCGATGGGCTGAAGGATCGCGAGATGATCTCGCCCTGCACGTCGCGCTTGAGGAAACTCTGCTCGTAATCGGCAAAGAGCTTGTCACCATAGAGTCCGTAGGCGAGCGCGGTGAAGCTGCCGCCCGACACCCCGGTGATGATGTCGACCTCGTCGAGCAGTCGGACCTTGTTGCCCTTAGGCCCGACGATTTCGACTTTCTTCAGGAATTCGAGCACGCCGTAGGAAAAAGCGGCAGCGCGCGTCCCGCCGCCGGAGAACGCGAGGATGACCATGTTGGACTTGTCCTTGGCGTTGGCCTGACGCGCCTCGAAGCGATAGCCCGTCGCCGGGTCGGCCTTGGCAATCGGCGGATTGACGGGTCGAGTCGCGCAGCCGGCAAGCATTGCGAGCGCGGCAAACCCGAGCGTCGGCAACAGGCGAGAGACGGTCATGGTCGATCTCCAGGCGTTGATCATCATTCGTACGCGAGGCGGCCGAATGCCCCCCCGCCACCCACTACTTACTTGTCTCCCGCGCCCCGGGTCACGGCTTCCATCACGCGATCGAGGTTGAAGCTGCCGGGCTTCTGCCGCGGCGGGAAACTCGCGGAAGCTTTGCAGCCACTGGCCGACGTAGGCGCCCGCTGGCGCGATCGCGAACATGTGCTCCAGGTACCAGCGC
Organism: uncultured beta proteobacterium; assembly: GCA_963739745.1. Classification (GTDB taxonomy): domain Bacteria; phylum Pseudomonadota; class Gammaproteobacteria; order Burkholderiales; family Casimicrobiaceae; genus VBCG01. The sequence goes on along the minus strand of CAVUCJ010000027.1, from coordinate 324,528 downwards.
TGATAGCCCATCGGCGTTTTCTTCCTCGCGCGCTCGAACGGGTCCATGCGCAAATTGGTGAGCAGCGGCGCACGCAGCACCACGAACGGCTTCTGCCACACGTTGCAGCCCGTGGGCGTCCTGCTTGAGAAAGGTAATCTTCCAGTTGTCGTAGCGCAGTGCGGCGACGCTGCCGTCGTCGGTCCAGTAGATGAACTCGTGGCGCGGCCAGGCGGCCTCGCCCCGCAACGCCGGACCCAGGTCGTACCCGTCGAGATGCACCTTGTACGTCATATCGCCGACTGTGCGGCCCTTCAGCAGGTCCTCCTTGACGGTCTTGTCGCCGGCCGCTGCGAGAGCGTCGTCAGCATGTCCTCGTGCGCACCGATGTCGTTGACGACCGTGCCGGGCTTGATCACACCGGGCCAGCGGATCAGGCGTCGGCACGCGATAGCCGCCTTCCCAGTTGCGTGTTTTTCTCGCCGCGGAACATCGTCGTGCCGCCGTCCGGCCAGGTGAAGGTCTCGGCACCGTTGTCGGTCGAGTACATGACGATGGTGTTCTCGTCGAGGCCCAGTTCCTTCAGCTTGGCGAGTAACTGGCCGACGTGGCCGTCGTGCTCGACCATGCCGTCGGCGTAGACGCCCAGGCCCGTCTTGCCCTTCGACTCCGGCTTCAGATGCGTGAAGATGTGCATGCGGGTCGAGTTCCACCAGAGGAAGAACGGCTTGTTCGCCTGCTTGCCCGGGTCCATGAAATCGAGCGCCTTGCTCGGTGACCTCGTCGTCGATCGTCTCCATGCGCTTGCGTGTCAGCGGACCGTGTCGGTGATGCGGCCATCGGCGAAGCTGTGGATGACGCCGCGCGGACCGAACTTCTTCCTGAAGTCCGGGTTCTTCGGGTAGTCCGCGTTCTCGGGCTCTTCCTCGGCATTGAGGTGGTAGAGGTTGCCGAAGAATTCGTCGAACCCATGGACGGTGGGCAGCATGTCGTCGCGGTCGCCCAGATGGTTCTTGCCGAACTGGCCCGGTCATGTAGCCTTGCGCGCGGAGCAGCGTGGCGATCGTCGGGTCTTCCTTCTTCATGCCCTCGGGCGCGCCCGGCAGGCCGACCTTGGTGAGGCCGGTTCGGATCGGCGATTGCCCGGTGACGAACGCGGCGCGGCCGGCGGTGCAGCTTTGCTGCCCGTACCAGTCGGTGAACAGCGCACCGTCCTTGGCGATGCTGTCGATGTTCGGCGTCCGATATCCCATCATGCCCATGTTGTAGGCGCTGATGTTGAACTGGCCGATGTCGTCGCCCCAGATGACGAGGATGTTGGGCTTTCCGCTGGGCGCAGCGGCGGTCTGCGCCGCGGCCGGAAGGGTCGCGGCCGCGATGACGCAAGCGACTAGCAAGCGGGCGGCGAGATTCATGGGCGTCTCCTGTCTGGGCGATTCGCGTGTTGGACGTTGCTTGCTAGGCCAGAAGGGACCGTTGCAAGTTTGCAGCGTGCAGCGTAGTCGGGTGCCCGCAGCGCGACTATTCCACCAAGGTGCAATAACGACGTCAGCGTGGCGCCGACCACAGGTCGCACGCCTGCGCAATGGCCGTGAGGAGGTCGGCGGTCCGTATGGGTTTGCGATGACAAGCAAGGGCGCCCAAGGCAAGTCCACGGTCGCGATAGGCCGAGTCGTCGTGTCCCGTGATGACGATGACGGGCGGCGATGCCGGGTTCAGCTGCAGCGCGGCGAGCACGTCGAAGCCCGACATTCCGGGCATGTGAAGGTCGAGCAGCACGCAATCGAAGCGACGGACCGACACTGCGGCGATCAGCTCTTCACCCGCTGCAAAGCTCGCGCATTCGAAGCCGTGCGTCACGAGCACGCGTGCCAGCGCGTGGCGAAGCTCCGCCTCGTCGTCGAGGATCGCGATCAGACAAGCGGACTCGTCCATCGGGCGCATCATTGCCCATGCCGCGGCGGGCGGCAATTGAACCTTGGTGCCATCCGGACCGGACGGGCTACGGCTCGGGAGCGATACCTGCCTGCTGCGCGAAGCGTACGAGCTCCGCGACCGAACCGACCGCGAGCTTCTCCATGACCCGGCCGCGATGGACCTTGATCGTATGCTCGGTCGTGCCGAGGCGATCGGCGATGATCTTGTTGAGCCGTCCGGAGATGACGTGTCCGAGCACCTCGCGCTCGCGCGGCGTGAGCAATGCCAGACGCGCATGGAGATCGGCGTTGGCTTTCGTCGCCGAATGCATCGCGTGAGCGCGTTCAAGGCCGAGCCCACCGCGCGCAACAGATCGGCGCGTTTGACCGGTTTGGTCAGGAAGTCGACGGCGCCGGCCTTGATTGCCCGCACACTCATCGGAATGTCACCGTGCCCGGTAAGAAATACGATGGCGAGCCCCGGCGTCGCGGCGAGATGCTGCTGCAATTGCAACCCGTCGAGCCCCGGCATCGCAACGTCCAGCACCAGGCATGCGGCGGCGTCGTCCGAAACCTGGCGAAGAAAGTCGTCACCGGATCCGAAGGCGCGGACGACGAAACCCTCCGCCTCCAGCAGACGGGTGAGCGCTCGCGTGAGCTCGGGTTCGTCGTCGACGAGATAGACGTTGCGCGAGGAACTCATTGTGCCCCCGTCGCGATGGGCAGACCGAGATGGAACGTGGCGCCGCGATCGGTGTTCGGCTCGGCCCAGAGTTTGCCAGCGTGCATGGAAATGATCGAGCGGCAGATCGCCAGGCCCAGGCCGAGACCCTGTTCCTTGGTGCTGAAGAATGGAGCAAAGACACGTTCGGGTTCCGCCGGCAGTCCGCAGCCCGCATCGCGGATCCGCAGATCGACCATGCCCGCCGCCGTGCCGGTCGCGATGCTGATCACGCGGTCGCCAGGCGCATTTTTCGCCATCGCGTCGCAGGCGTTCCCCAGGATATTGATCAGCACCTGCTCGAGTGGCACGCGGTCCGCCTGCACCAGCGGCAATTCGGCCGCGAGCGCCGCCTCACCACAACGCCGCGGCGAACCAGATCGGCACGCATGAACTGAACGACGTCCTGCACCACCTCGTTCATCAACAGCAGCTGCCGGTTCGGCTCGCCGCGCTTCAAGAGGTTGCGCAGGCGGCGGATGACCTCGCCGGCGCGTTCGTCGGCGGCGACGATGTCGCCCAGGATCGCGCGAATCTCAGCCAAGTCCAGGGGCGATCGCGCCAAGAGCTGCTGCGCAGCCTCGGCGTTGCTCATGATGATCGCCAGCGGCTGGTTGAGCTCGTGCGCAAGCGCGCCCGACAGCTCGGACACCGTCGCCACGCGTGCCAGATGCTCGAGCTCCACCCGCTGCGAGGCCGTCTCATCCTCGGCGCGCTTGCGATCCGTGATGTCGATGGTCGCCCCCATCAGGCCCTTGCGCGCCGGCACGCCGCTGTCCTGCGCGCGGCCATGCGACGCGTACCATCGGACGGCGCCGCCAGCGTCGAAAACCCGATACTCGATCGTGGCGAGTGCATGATCCTCTCCCCGGGCACCTTCTGCGAACGCGCGAACGCGGTCCCGGTCGTCGGGATGGATCGAGCGAAGGACGTCATCGGTCCCATGCTCCCGACCGTGCGCCAGCGCGAACATGTCGAGCGCCCGCGGCGTGGCCCAGAGCCGACCCGTCGGGCCGTCGATGCTCCACAGGCCCGCGTTCGCGGCGTCGGCGGCCAGCGCCAGCTTCTGCTCGGACTCGCGCAATTCGACGGTCTTGACGTCGAGGTCCGCAGCGAGCCGGGCGGAGCGAATCAAGTCTCTACTCAGCTCGAAGCTCATCGCCACCACGATCGGGGTGAACAGCAGCATCGCGACGAACGGGATGCGGGCGACTCCCCAGAACGACAACACCGCGGTCATTGTTCCGGCCGTGACGAACACCACGATGCTGCCGCCGATGGTGATGGCGCGCCGCCGCTCGCCCCGACGCCACAGATCGCGAATGGCATCGGCCACGAAAAGGATTAGGAACAACAGCGAAAGGTGCGCGAGGGCCATCCACGGATTGGGCACACCTTGCGCGACTGCGAAGGGCTCGCCAAGGATCGTGACCGGCGCGACCGACACGATCTCGCGAAAGTTGATGCCCGGCGAAGAAAAGGCATTGACCACCAGTGCAACGGTACGCAGCGCGATCGCGGTCCAGCCGAGCCACGGACGGCCGGCATGCAGGTAGTGGCGTACGAACCAGACCATGGCGACCAGCGCCGTCCAGACCGGAAGCTGAAGGTGCCAAATCCAGCGGCCGTACTCCGCCACGCTCGTGGCGCGGATCATCCGCAGTTCGACGTAGCCCATCGCCGCCACGCTTACCACGAGGACCGCGAAGGCCGCGTTGGCGACGGCGCGCCGGTTGTGGAACCATACGTGCGCGTGCACCACCGCCAGAGTGAGGCAGGCCGTGGTGATGATCAGCCAGATGGCGAGGGGCCAGATCACGAGGGTCATCGCTCCAGGACAAGGCATCGGCGCGCACGCAGTGGCGGCGCGGCGAGCCGGTTCCGGTCGCCGTATTGCGGCGTCGCGCGAAGCGTATCTGCCTTCACTTCCTACGCAGTCGATCGTCCGTGCATTGGGATCGCCGCTCGCGGCTGTCGATCGAGAGTCCGCGCATCATAGCGGACATTGCCCGGCCGTTCCCGCCCGGCTCAGCTGCAGGCGACGCGGATTGTACGGATTTGGTAGGCCGTACTGGATTTGAACCAGTGACCAACGGATTGAAAGCCGGGGGAATCGATAAAGTCAGCGCATCCTGGAGCAATCAAGACTTCCTGGACGGCCCTGCCGAGGCCCATGAAAGCCTGGGCGCATCGTCGGCCTTCCAAGCATATCGTCCGCCGTCCTCGCCGCCTGAACAGTTGGAGTTAAATCCCCACCGCGCCGAGCCCGTTACCGTGAGCAACGACGAGCGGTTCCTCGCGCGGCTTTTCCTGCGTAGATACGTAAGCTACTGCGGTCGCCATGGGCTGTTTGCATACGCGGCGGGATGACACTCGCTTAGCGTTGCAAATGGTCACCTCGGGCGTCAGCGGTTCGACCCAAGGCTTATGCGGTGCGCCTGCCCGCGCGCGCGGGCGAGGAAGGGCAGGTTAGGAGTGGACAATGGCCTTCTCAAAAACGGAATACACCGCGTAGGCCGCGACCAGCGCAGTAGCGACACCAGAAAGCGACAGAACGACGAGCCTCGCCCATCTGTCCCAGTCTGTCTGCTTCCGCCTCATTTGATAGGGCATATCTGGCACCTCCTACCCTTGCTCGGATTGTCGCTATATGACAATGCGGGTAAGTGCGAGTTCTTTCGCAGGAGGTACTTGCGGTCCAGGATTGCGGGTTTCGGGTCCCATCCGCGGGCACCGCTAATCCGAATCACTCCAGCGACCGCCGGTGATGGAGTTCGGCGCTCGAACCCAGTTCTCGTTGGTCTTGGTCTCTGGGTCCCCTGATTCGCCGTCCGCTTCGCTCGACCGCATTTCTTTGCGCGCAGACACCGGCGTCGACCTCATTATCGTGCTCATTAGCGTGTTCGATGCCGGCGTCGAGCGCATCCTCTCCAGCCGAATCCGGCGCAGCCTTCGGGCAGCAACTCGTCTGATCCACAGCAAGACTACGACGAGAAGTGCGAGGGCGACGTAGAGGATGTAGTCGCGAAGCATGGTGTGCAATCAGGTACGCGCAACGTCAAATCACTGCCGTGTGCTGTCTCCACTACGTGTAGACGGCGACCAAGAGGAATGGTCGCACGGCACTTGACACGGCGCAAGGAACCTGGCTTTCCACCCGCTGACGCAATATTTGGTCTGGTTCTCGCAGCGCTCCGCGAATTTTGCGCAGATGTGCGCGCATCTCTCCCTTGTAAGCATTTCCGCCGGACCGCGCTTTGCTTTCTACCGTCCTTGGCCCCGTCGCATCATCCCAGGGCCGCCAATTCGCGACTAGTTTCGCCTGCCTGGACCGGCACTCGGGCGTCCACCGCTCAAACATTACGGAAACAATGCGTAATACATGTGCCACCACCGACTTCGTAGCCGGGTGTCGCGAGCGCAAGGTGTCGCCCCACGTTGCGGCCAACGATATCCCCGTCGCGGCGGTAGTGCGATCGACGGCCGAACGACCCGACATCCGAATTGCCGCATTAGCCAGATCATCCGCATACGGATCGAGGGGCCCTTCGGTTGGGGCAAGACCAGCGGCCGGATGCGACAAACCATGTTTCGCGGCTTGCAGCGGGTCGATCAGCAGTTCAAGCCCACCGTGACCGCCAACAACTTGATGCGCCTTGCTCGAATGTCAATGGTGGTGCCCTCCGGAGCGGCTTCGAGCCGGTGCAATTCTTTGACGCCATGGGCCATGCACAACGATGGCGCAGCGAGGTAGCGATTGACGGTCGGACCACTTCGCTTCGCCTTCGCGCGCTTCTCGTCTGCCTCCTTGTCACCGGTCGGTGGCGCGGCGAAGCGCGGCGTGTCCTAAGGCTGCAACATGTCTCGCTGCTTGGCGATGCGGTCGGGCGTGATTTCGGAAAGCAGGACCGCACCAAACGCTTCGCGCCAGTAGCCAAGGGGTTCCTTGTCCTCGGCGTGAGCCTCGTACTGGTCGGCCATTTCGTTGAATGTGTGCCACTGTCGGTGGTCCGCTTCTCGATGGTCGCCATGGCGATTCCCGCGCTCGAGGGATGACAGCCACCGTCCAAAGGAGGTCCGAGAAAACTCGACAACGGATTGTCAATCCAATGGGCATTTGGCCTGCCCATATTGCATTCATTGGCATTGACGCACCACCGCAGGGACACTGGTGGGACCTTGATGGCCAATTCCCTCACTCGTCCACGGCCCGAAGGGACGCCGGCGAGAGCGAAGGGAGAGGCATTGGAGCCTCGATGGCGTGGCCGTGGGTCGCGGCTGATCTCTCTGGTGAAATGTCCCACCAGTTTCCCACTGCCAGTGAACCAACGGTCAGGGCGCCGTGACGGCTGGCGTCTAAACGATTGATTTTTAGTTGGTAGGCCGTGGCGGACTTGAACCGCCGACCAACGGATTAAAAGTCCGCTGCTCTACCAACTGAGCTAACGGCCCGCCGAGAAGAGGCGCGATTATAAGTCGAAACGGGATCGGGCTCGAGTTGGGGCGCACGAAACCGGGTCGGCCCCGGATGTCGCGGCCCCGAAAAAATCAGTACTGGCGCGGTTTCCCGCGCTCAATGGGATTCGCGCGTGAGAAACGGCGGCAGCGGCGAGAACTCGATGCCTTCGTCGGTGAGCGCCTCGGCCTCGTCGCGCGTCGCCTGGCCGCGGATCGCACGCTTTGGCGATTCCTCGTAATGGATGCGGCGCGCCTCTTCCGGGAAACGCTCGCCCACATCCTCGGTGTTGTGCACGATCCGGCGAAGCCTGGCGACCAGTTCCGCGGGGAAGCCTGCGATCGCATCCTGCGCACCTCCACCTTCAGCGTCGGCCGGAACGTCGGCGGCCGACACAGCCCGCCTGACGTGGACGCGCGCGGACGGCTGGCGCTCGACCCGCGCGTCGTCGCAGACGGGGCAACGGACAAGATGCGTCTTCTGCTGACGCTCGAACTCCTCGCCCGAGGCAAACCAGCCCTCGAAGGCATGGCCATGCACGCAGCGGAGGTCGAAGACGATCATGAGGACATAACGTGGACGAGGCGGGATTTGCCTAGGCGATCCGCTCCATTCGCCACATCTGGTAGCGCAGCGCGGCGACACTCCCCGCGATGATCGACGCCAGCGCGAGGAAGGAGCCGACGGCGAGCGTCGAAACGCCGGTCAGCCCCTGGCCGATCGTGCATCCCAACGCCGTCACGCCGCCGAAACCCATCAGGATTCCGCCGACGATATGGTTGGCGACATCCTCGACCGAGCCGAAGCCCTCCCACCTGAACGTTCGCGAGTACAGCGCATGGGCGGCCGAGCCGGCCAGCATGCCGAGCACCGCAGCGATGCCGAAGGTCACGATCCGCGACTGATCGCTCCAGAACATCAGGAGTTCGAGCGTGTAGGCGATCGGCGCGACGAAACTGAACGACTCCAACCGATTGGAGTTGGTTCCGAAGAATTTTTCCTCGAGGGTCGCCGGATCCTCGGCCAGGTAGCCCAGATGTCCGGTCACGTACCAGCCACCGACGATCACCAGACCAATCACCACGCCGCCGATGATGAGTTCGGGCGCCGAACGAAAATCGCGGCTCTTGAACACGAAGGCAGCCAGCGCCAGGGCGGCGACGAACGGGACCCAGTACCTCGCCGCGCCCAATCCGACCGCGGTCACGATCGCCGGCAGATCCGACGTCGCGGCGCCAATGGCGCCCAGGTCCAGCCGCCACGGATCGAGTCCGGTCGTGCGCCAGACGGCGAACAGACCGCGCAGCGTCATGTAGGCGGCGATTCCGAGCATCACCATGACCACCAGCGACTTGAGGTTCCCGGCACCGGCACGGATCAGCGTCTTGCTGCCACAGCCTGAGGCCAGCGTCATTCCGACGCCGAACAGGAAGCCGCCGACGATCGCCGACACCCAGGCGATTCTCGCGCCGGTATAGATCGATTTGGACAGATCGACGGTCCCGGTCAGCGACAGAATCGCGCTTCCGACAATGGCTACAACGATAGCGAGCACCCACATACGCATGCGTCGCCAGTCACCGAAATTCACGATGTCGGCCACGGCCCCCATCGTGCAGAAATTGACGCGATTGGCCACGAAGCCGAACACGAACGCGAGCGCGAAGGCGGATCCCGCGACCAGCAGGGGCAGATTGGCGGTGGCGGCAGCGTCCATGGTCCGCAATTATGGCATTGCCCGATTCGCGTCACACGGCGACCGCAAACCCCGATCGCCAAAGGCCAGCGTTCAATCAAGTCGACGGCCCGCCGGGCCGGCCAACACAAGGGGAAGCCACCATGGACACATTCGTTGCGCTCGGGCGGCAGGCAGCCGCCGCGGTGCTCGTCGCGCTGGGCCTAGCCGCATGCGCGGCGGACGCGCAACCAGGCTACCCGACGATACCGCCGTCCTACGCGCCTCTCTACGTGAAAAGCGGCCTGGTCCAGGTCGACGTCTACGATCGGGCCAATGGTTCCGCGCTGGCGGTCCACCAGAAGGACGGCCGCCACTACATCGTCGGCGTGCCCGGCCACGAATACGCGGTGCGGGTCCGCAACTGCACCGGCGCGCGTATCCTGGTCGTCACCAGCGTCGATGGCGTCAACGTCATCTCCGGCGACACGGCGGCGCCCGCGCAGTCGGGCTACGTGCTCGACCCGTGGGGATCGGTCGAAATCACCGGCTGGCGCAAGAGCCTCGAGCGCACGGCGGCGTTCTACTTCACCGACCTCGGCGACTCCTACGCGGCCCGCACCGGCCGCCCGCAGAATGTCGGCGTGATCGGCGTGGCCGTGTTCCAGGAGCGTCCGAAGCGGATCGCCTATCGCGAACAGGACCAGCGCGGTCGCCTGGCCGCGGCCGAGTCCGGCGCCGCCGAGCCCGAGCGCAGGAACGAGCGCGTGGACGCGCAGCCTCCCTCGCCGGCAGCCGCGCAGGCGGAGGCGGGTATGGGCGCCCGCAAGTCCGCGGCCTCCGACGAAGCCACACGTCAGGATTTCAAGGACCGGCCGACGACACTCGGCAAGCTCGGCACCGGCCACGGCCGCAACGAAGAGTCGCGGGTAAGCGTCACAAAGTTCGAGCGCGCAACGGCCGCGCCTGCGGAGACGATCGCAATCCAGTACGACCGCCGCGAGAACCTGATCGCATTGGGCGTGCTGCCGACGCCCGTGCCACAAATCGCGCGTCGTGATCCGAACCCGTTCCCCGGCGCGCTGCGCTTCGCGCCGGACCCGGGCCGGTGAAGCGGTAGCGCGCGGGATCGTGCTCTCGCAGCAGGCGTCGCTGCGCACGCTCGGCGTTGTCTCGCGCCGGGCGTGCTTGCATACTGGGCGGGCCATGGAAGGCTCGCCCGCCCCGGCCGACTCCGACGAGGCCCTGATGCTGGAATACGGCGCGGGCCGCGCGGCGGCCTTCGACGTCATCTATGCGCGACACAAGGGTGGCGTCTATCGCTATCTCCTGCGCCACTGCCGCAATGCCGGCATTGCCGACGAACTGTTCCAGGATGTCTGGATGAATGCGATCCGTGTCCGAGCGACCTACGTGCCCACCGCCAAGTTCACCACCTGGCTGTACACGCTCGCGCGGCATCGACTCGTCGACCACTGGCGCGCGAGCGGACAGGCGAAGTTCACGTCGGTCGACGACGACGGCGACGGCGAGGCGCGCGCGATTGTCGACGCATTGCCCGGTGCCGCGAACGACGAGCCCGAGGCGCGCGCGCAGGCTCGCGAACTCGGCGCGGAACTGCACGCCGCGCTGCACGCGCTTCCGCCCGAGCAGCGCGACGCGTTCCTGCTCCAGCACGAAGGCGGACTGTCGCTCGCGGAGATCGCCAAACTGACCGGGGTCGGAATGGAAACGGTGAAAAGCCGCCTGCGCTACGCGACTGCGAAACTGCGCGCGACGCTGGGCCCGCTGCGCGAGGAATGGACATGAGCGCGAGCTTGCCATGACGCACGAACCGGCAGCACCCGAGCGCGATCAGGCGGTCGACCGCGCGTGGCGTGCGAATTCACGCGAGAGTCCTCCGGCGGCGCTGGATCAGCGCATTCTCGCCGCCGCGCATCGCGCGGCCGGCAGCCGCCCGCAGGAGGCGAATGCGGCTGCGGCCACGCGCCCGCAGCGCTGGTGGATGCCCCTTGCTGCTGCGGCCGCCATCGGCGCCGTCGTTGTCGGCATCATGCAGACGATGCCGCAGGAGGGAAGCACCCTTGCACCCGGTGAGCCGGGCGTGGACAGGGGTCCTCGCCTCGCGAAGGAAAGGACGGCAGCGCCATCGGTCGCGGCTTCGACCGATGGCGGGAATGTGATGAAGGAGCGCGACGCCTCGGCTCGGTCCGAGCTCGCCAACAAGGACTCGGCCGCCCAGAAGAAGGCGCAGGATGCAGCGGCGTCGGCGTCGTCGACCATGGGCTCGCGGAAGGCCGCGCTGCCCGCCTCGCCTATGACAGCGCCGACGCCATCGCCACAGGCCACTGCAATTCCGTCGCCGAAAGCCAGGGCCGCGCCGATCGCACCATCGCCCCATGCGTCGCCATCGGTTCCCGTGCCCCCACCGCCGGGCGCTTCGCCCGCGACTGCGGCTGCGGCCGCCCCGCCGGCCGCAGCGAACGAACGCGAGGTCGGCCAGGCGAGCGGCAGGCTCGATGCCGCGAGCGTGCCCGAACCCTTCCCGGCCGCAGCTTTGTCGCGCAAGACCGAAGCGACGGAAATGAAACGCGCGGCGCCCGACGGCGGAAGGAGTCCGTCCGATGCCGCCGCGAGCGCGCAAGCGCAGCAGGCGACGACGTCGCGTCCGGCCGTGTCGGAATCCGACGCCCGCGCCAATGTGCGCAAGGACGTCGCGCAGGATCGCCAGCAGGGCAGCGCAGGCGCCGCGCGAACGGCAACTGAGGCGACCGCGGCAAGCGCAGAGTTCGCTGCAGCTGCCCCTGCACCGCCGATGCGCGCGAAGAATGCGGCCGCATCCGACGAATCTCGGGTGCGGGCGCGCGATCCCGACGCGTGGATCGCGCGGATCCGAAAGCTGCGCGACGACGGCAACGCAGCGCAGGCGCGACGCGAGCTGCGCGAGTTCCGCGATCTCGTTCCGGACGCCGACAAGCGTTTGCCCCTCGACCTCAAGAAACTGGAGTCGGACCACTGACGTCGAATCCGGGGTCGGCTGCGCGGACTCGCACACCTAACCTGCGCACGGATTCAGCAAACCGGGGTCGGTGACCTGGCCTTTGCCGTGTCCGCGCTGCCACGCAATTGATACGGTCTCTACAGCGAGCGCATGAGTTTCCGGATTGGCGCCGGCAGGGCGACCGACTGCGCGCCGGCCGGAGACATCCACAGCATGTCCGGCGCCTCTGCACACGTGGGCCAGCATTTGGCGGCGACGCGCTGCGGATGCATCGTCAGCACGAAATGCGTAAACCCATGCTCGAACGAGGGCAAGGCCCCGCGCAATTCGACGTGGCCGCCGAAACGCCTGCGCAGCGCCACGCACACGTCCTCGTCGATCGCGCATTCCGGCAGGCTCCACAGGCCGCCCCAGATGCCCAGTGGCGGCCGCTTCTCGAACAGCAGCTCGCCGCCGCGCTCGATCAGCAGCACGCGCACCGTCCGCCTCGGAAGCACCTTCCTCGGTCGCGGTGCGGGCAGCGCCTCGACACGCGCCTCGCGGCGCGCAACGCAATCGGCAGCCACCGGGCACGCCTCGCACTTCGGATTCGCGCGCGTGCAGACGGTCGCGCCGAGGTCCATGAGCCCCTGCGTGTACGCCTCGATGCCACGCTCTGGCAGCGCGGCGCCCGCGATGTCCCACAATCGCGCCTCGACCTTCGACGCGCCCGACCAGCCAGCGACCCCGCGGTGCCGCGCAAGGACGCGCTTCACGTTGCCGTCGAGGATCGCCTCGCGCGCGCCGAACGCGAGTGCCGCGATGGCGGCCGCGGTCGAGCGGCCGATGCCCGGCAGCCTGGCAAGTGCGCCGGCGGTGCGCGGGAATTCGCCGCCGTGCTCGGCGACGATCGTGCGCGCGGCGTCATGCAGGTGGTGCGCGCGCCGGTAGTAGCCGAGGCCGCTCCAGAGCGCGAGCACCGCATCGAGCGGCGAATGCGCCAACGAACCGACATTGGGGAACGCGGCGAGGAAGCGCGCGTAATAGGGAAGCACCGTAGCGACCTGCGTCTGCTGCAGCATGATCTCGGACAGCCAGATCCGGTACGGGTCGCGCGTGTTCTGCCACGGCAGATCGCGGCGACCGTCCGTGCGCTGCCAGCCAATCACGCGGGACGCGAACGAATGGGCGGTCATGGGACGATGCCTCGCAGATCGCTGGTGCCTCGGAGCTTGCGCTTTGCGCGGCATCCGAAACGCCCGCTTCGGAAGACCGCCCGCCGATCACGAACCCCGGAACGATTACCTCTTGGGTCCGAGCGCTGTTCCCGGGGTCAGCGCATCCCGAGCCGCTGCTTGGCCTTGGCCGCGGACTCCGATTGCGGGAACTTGCCGATCAGCTCCTCGAGTGTGCGCCGGGCCGAGGCGCTGTCGCCGAGCTCCGACTGCGCCGACGCAATGTTGAGCAACGCGTCGGGAACCTTTGCGCTGTCCGGCCACAGCTGGATCAATTGCCGTTGCGACGCGATGGCGGCGCGGTAGTCCTTGCGCGCGAACTGCGCATTGCCGATCCAGTACTGCGCCGACGACGCGAGCGAGCTGCGCGGATACGCCTTGATGAATGACTGGAAGCCACCGATGGCACCCGGATAATCGCCGCGCTTGAACTGGTCGAGCGCCGCGTCGTAGGTGCGCTGCTCGCCTGCGGCAGGTGCGCTGTCGGTCGCCGCCGCATTGGGCACCGACGCCCCCGGATCGGCCGATGACGGCATGTTCGCGGCGCCGGGCGGCGCCTCCAGCTTGCGCATCCGGGTATCGAGGTCGACGTACAGGTCGCGCTGGCGCTTCTGCGCCTCTCCCAGTTCATAGGTGAGGACTTCGATCTGGCCGCGGATATTCGCCACATCGGCCTTGAGCGCCTCGACGTCGCGCAGCAGATCGAGCCCCTGGCCCTTGAGCTGCTGCTCGAGCGAGGCCAGCCGCGCTTCGAGGCCCTTCTGCAGCTCGTCCAGGCGCGTGTTGGTGGCCGTGATGCGCTTGCGCGCCTCTTCATCGTCAAAGAGAGCAGCGTGCGCGGCGTGCGCGAAGGCGAAGAGCGCGAGCATGGCGAATATCGCGCGGATGCCGACGCCCACCTCAAGCCCCTCCCTGCGCCACGTCGCCGGGGCGATCGGCCACACCGCGCATCACTCGCCGGCGTAGATGATGTCGACGCGACGGTTCTCCGCCCACGCGGTCTCGTCGTGGCCCGGGTTCTTGGGCTTTTCCTCGCCGAAGCTGACCGTTTCCACGACCATATCCTGCACGCCGAGCAACGTCATCATCCGCTTGACCGCGTCGGCGCGTTTCTGGCCGAGCGCGATGTTGTACTCGCGCGAACCGCGTTCGTCGGCGTGGCCCTGCAGCGTGACCCTGGCGTTGCGGTTCGCGGCCAGGTATTTCGCGTGCGCCTCGATCATCGGCTTGTACTGGTCGGCGACGACGAAGCTGTCGAACTCGAAATAGACGCTGCGCTTCGACAGGACGTTGCTCGGGTCCTTGAGCGGATTCGTCTGCGCGCCGGTGTTGGCACCCGATACGCCGGCGGTGGAGGTACCGCTCGTGGACGCACCGGAGGTCGCGGCGTTCGCGTCGGTCGTCGCCGACTTGTCTTCCACGGGGGCCTCGGTCGGTGTGGTGGTGCAGCCGGCGACGAACACCGCAACCAGAGCCGCGAAAACGATCTTTCTCATGGAGCCTCCTGCGTTAAGAATGGACGCGGGCGCTTGCAAAACGCGGGCGCAGTGACGAAAACACGGGGCGGACGATCACAGCGGCAATCAATCGGCGGCTGTCGACGCGAGGATCACGCAGTCATTGCGCATACGGGCCCCACGCCGGTTCGCGCACGTCGGTGGCCGCCGCGACGAGACGCTGCTTGACGCGGCCGTCGCTCGAGACAGCGGCCAATATACCACGGCCTCCGACCTCGTTCGCGTAGAGGATCAGCTTGCCGTTGGGAGCAATGCTCGGGCTTTCGTCACCGGGACCGGCGGTGAGCACCTGCATCTGGCGCGTGCCGAAATCCTGGGTCGCGATCTGGAAGCGCCCACCGTCGCGGCGGACGTAGGCGAAACCCTTGCCATCCGGAAACGGTCGTGCCGACACGTTGTAGGTGCCATCGAACGTCAGCCGTTCCACGGCGCCGCTGCCCAGCGTCAACTGGTAGATCTGCGGGCTGCCGCCGCGATCCGACGTGAACAGGATCGACTTGCCGTCGGGCATGAAATAGGCTTCGGTGTCGATGGCGGCCGACGTCATCACGCGCTGCGCGTTGCTGCCGTCAGCGTTCATCAGGTAGAGCTGCGAGCCACCGTCCTTGGTCAGCGTCACCGCCAGCTTGCGACCATCCGGCGACCAGGCGGGCGAACTGTTGCTGCCGCGGAAATTGGCGACCGCCTGCCGTCCGCCGGTGGCGAGGTTCTGCACGTATACGACCGGCTTCTTGTTCTCGAACGAGACGTATGCGATCCGCGTGCCGTCCGGCGACCAGCGCGGCGACAGCAACGGCTCGTTGGAGGTGACGATGGTCTGCGGGTCGCTGCCATCGGCATCGGCCACCAGCAGCTGGTAGCGTCGACCCGCCTTGGTGATGTAGGCGATGCGGGTCGAGAACACCCCGGGGTCACCGGTCAGCTTCTCGTAGATCACGTCGGCGATCTTGTGCGCGGTGGCGCGGAATTGCGCCGGCGTGACGGAGTAGTTCACCGCCGCCAGCGTCGTCTGCTTGACGGCGTCGACCAGTGCGAAGCGCACGTCGACGCGGCCATCCGCGCGCGGTTGCATCGATCCCACCACCACGGCGTCGGCACCGCGTCCACGCCATTCGGCGCCCTGGACGTCCTCGGCGCGCACCGGGCGCGGAGAGACGTTGTCCGCGCCGATCAGCTTGAACATCCCCGAACGATTGAGGTCCGCAGCCACGATGCCCGACACACCCAGCGGAAACGCGGACTCACCGCCAAACGGCACGACGGCAATCGGGATGGCGGTACCGGCGCCGCCGACGATTTCGATGGTGAGCTGGGCGCGCGCCGTGGCGAACGGCACGAGTAGGAGCGTGAGGAAGGCGAGGACGACGCGGATCGAGCGGTGCATGCCTGACTTTATTGGTTGTACTACGGTGATTCCAAATCCCGCCATTCGCCCGCGATTCGGTTGGCTTTCGGCCGCCATCCGCCCGCGACCGGCCGGACTCTGCCCACGACGGTACGCCGCCGAATTATAACGAAGGGGCCGCGCCAAACGGGTTGACCGCGGTGGCGCGCGCGAGTTCCGCCGGCCAATCAGTGCGGAGCAATGGCCGTTTCCACTCCGAATGCGGCCGTGATGCGATCGGCCACGCGCCTGGCCTCGTCGCGATCCGGATACGGACCCACGTAGACGCGAAAGAGTCCGTTGGATTCACGGACCTTCGGCTCCACCTGCGCGCTGGCCAGCTGCGCCTGCACATGCTTCAGGAAATTCTGTGCATTGCCGAAGTTCTGGAAGGCGCCCAGCTGGACCGCGAAGCCCCCGCCCACGTCACGACTCTGCGGTACGGACGAGTCGGCGGGCGCCGCCGGGACCGGGATCTCTGTTGCCGCAGGGTCGGGTGCGGAAGTCACCGGTGGCAGTGGCGCGGCCGCGGTCAGCATGGGGCTGTCGCCGGGGATGATCGACTCGACCTCGACCTCGCCGCTGCCCTTCCCCGCGATGCCCACCTTGTGCGCCGCCGCGTAGGAGAGATCGATGACCCGGCCGTGCAGGAACGGCCCCCGGTCGTTGACCCGCACGACTACGCTCCTGCCGGTCGCCAAGTTCGTGACGCGCGCGTAGGACGGCAGCGGCAGCGTCGGATGCGCCGCGGTCATCGCGTACATGTCGTAGGTCTCGCCGATCGCCGTCTTCTGGCCGTGAAACTTGCGGCCGTACCAGGATGCGACACCGCGCTCTTTGTAGGGGCGCAGCGTCGTCGCCGGCACGTAGTCGTTGCCCAACACCGTGTAGGGGCGATTGGCGAACCGATGCAGCGGCTCCAGGCGGGGCGTGGCGTCAGGAATCTGATCCAGGTTCACGGGCGGCGCCTCGCCGGGGCCGTCGTCCTTGTAGTACTTGGACGACGAGGGTGGCGGCGCACCGGGCGCCGGCTTGGGCGGCGCCGTGCTGCAGGCCGCGAACAGCACGGCGCACAAGGCAAGCGTCGCGCGTTGCCGGAAGGAGTCGAAACAGGGCATGCTGGGACCAGAATCTAACATCGCCGACCGCCCGCAACATCATGGCCACCTATCTCTTCGCGTGGAACCCGTCCATTTGGGCATGGCCCGAAATGCCCGCGGATATTCGCCGGATCGCCCGGCGCGGCCATGTCGACACCGGATGGAACGCCGGCCGCGTGCGCAATATCGAGATCGGCAGCCGCGCCTTTCTCGTGCGGGTCGGCGTCCCGCCCAAGGGGATATTCGGCGCGGGCTACACGCTGACCGAACCGCAACCCGCGCTGCATTGGCGGCCCGAGAAGGCCGCGGTTGGTGCGGTAACCCAATATCTGCGCTTGCGGCTGGAGGCGCTGCAGCCGCAACCGGCGGTCACCTACGACGACCTCGCCAAGCCGCCGTTCGGGCGCTTCCGGTGGGGCGTGCGGGCGTCGGGCGTACGCGTGCCGACCTCACTCGCCGATGCGCTGGAGGAGCTGTGGGAAACGCGCATCGAGGCCGCGGTCAAAGGCGCTCGAGCGGGCTCGTCACGCCGCGGCCGCCGCGATTGAGGTCGTGCGTGTAGATCATCGTCGTACCTGCGAATTTGCGGCCGAGCAGTTCCTGCACCGTGCGGATGTCGTAGCCCGATTCGAGCAGATGCGTGGCGACGGCGTGCCGCAGAGGAGGCGTCCGAGCGAGCGATGCGTGCCGCGCAGCCGCGCGAAGGCCATGGCATGGTCGACTTGGCCGAGCCAGGGCAGATCAATTCAGATGACTTCCCGATACAGAAAGAGCAGCGCGCACTTCGCCTGGTTCTGCGTGGACGAAGCGACCGAGCGGTCGACGTCCAGGTACGGCGGAAGTGCCTCGGCATGCCCGGCCCTCAACTCTGCGGGATGCCGCTTGCCATGGCAAAAGACGAAGCGTCTAATCCATTCCACGTACGCTCGCTCGGTGCGAATGTGGCAATGCTTGACGTGGATCTTTGCGCGCACCTGGGCCGCCAGGCGCGGGGCATGGATGTCATCCACAAGGCAGGTCCTGCAGGTCCCACTCTCGCAACCCGCTGCCTTGATTGCCGGGAAGTATCGCTTGGTGCGGGATGCGATTTTTTGCCGATCGTCGCGGGACTTTCCGTCGTTCGTGACGCTTTTCCGTGTCGCTTGGGTTCTCAACTTGCGTTAGGCCGCGTACAGCCAATCGTGGCAAAATTCCCACGCCCAGACTCCTCCAATGAAAATGTATTTGCGGCAGATACTCGCCTCGCCTGAAATTCGCAGCGAACTTGGCTGGAATGTCCTACGCTTCACCGTCGCCGCACTAATTGCCATTCACGGATGGTCGCGCCTCACCGAAGGCGGAGTGGCCCCCTTCGGCGAATGGTTAACGAGTCAGGGGCTGCCGCTTGGATTCGCGATCGCATCGGCAGTCACCGCCATCGAGATCATTGGAACCATTCTCCTGGCTATTCGGAAGTTCGTTTTTCCGTTAACGCTCACCTACTCATTCATCTACCTCGTGGGCATCATGATGGTCCATGCGAAAGACGGTTGGTTTGTGGTTGGCAAAGGACGCAACGGCGCCGAATACAGCGTGCTTCTCATAGTTGCGCTACTTTGCGTCGGGCTACAGCATGTCAAGCCGCGAGCCGCGGCCTAGCTCTGCGCTCAACCGGACGGGCCGGCACGCGACTTCGTTGTTGTCGACCTCGGCGCGGCCCGCCCTCTGACTTGTTGCGTTGGGCCCCGCGCAGGCCCACACACTTCAGGAGACCCATGTTTGACCACGTCAAATTCGGAGTCAGCGACTATGAAGCGAGCAAAACCTTCTTCCTCAAGGCACTCACACCGCTCGGCGTAGCTGTCGTCTCGGAGGGGTCGCCGACGTACGGTGTCGAGCTTAGCCCGAAGGGTATGGCTTCATTGTGCTTGTACCAAACCGAGGAGAAGCCGGCGCATCTTCACTTGGCGTTCACAGCCGAAAATCGCCAGCAAGTCGAAGCTTTCTATCGCGCGGCTCTGGAGGCGGGTGGCAAAGACAATGGTGCTCCTGGTCTGCGCCCGCGCTACCACGCGAACTACTATTCAGCTTTCGTCATCGGACCGGACGGGCACAACATCGAAGTGGTTTGCCACGAGCCCGAGGCCTGACCCTCCCATCGAGGCGACGTCCACAAGCGGACTCCGCCCACTTGCGGCCGCCCCTCATGGTAAACATTGGATCCCGCGAACGAAATGGCGAAGCCGACCATGGAAATTTCCGCCACCGTGGCGAGCTCTGCCTCCGCTCACTCCGTATCCGTCCGCACCGGCTCAGCTTCGCACGCTCTCGCCGTCCCCTCCAAGTCCGTTGGTCTCGGCTCGGCGATCAACGGCGGAGAATTCCTGATGCTCGCCCTCGCTACGTGCTACTGCAATGACCTCTATCGCGAAGCGGCGCGCCTGGGTATACCAATTGAGGGGGCCACAGTCGAGGCAACTGCCGAGTTCCCCGGAATCGGGCTCGCAGCCAAAAACATTTGCTACCGCGCAACCGTCAAGTCCTCGGCCCCGCTCGAGGCCGTCGCCCAATTGCTGCGCGAAACCGATGCGGTAGCCGAAGTCCACAACACCATTCGATCTGGCGTCGCGGTCGAATTGCTTTTCAAGTGAACACACGCATGCCACCAATCAGCGCAGCTTGGTCTAACCGTTCGGCAAGCCGCTTACCTCAAACGTCAGGCGTCACCCGATTGCATGGTCATTGCCGCATTTTTGCGATCGGCGTAATGTCGCATTGCGAATTTCCCGGAGGCGTCCATGGCTGATCCGGTTGATGCGCTGGTCGTTGATCTTCTCGAATGGGTCGGCCCAGGAGCCCGGCCCTACGCCGAAGTAATCGATGCTTGGCGCACTTCATGTCCTCGATTGCCCGTGTGGGAAGAGGCCAATGCGCGCGGTTTTATTGTCCGCAAGCACGCGGCCGAAACTGGCGCTCTCATATCTTTATCTGCCAAGGGCCTAGCCCACCTTATGCGACATCGACCCGCAACCCCGAGTAGAAATGTGGCCTAGCCCATCGGTCGTTAGGCTTCCGAATCCATAGTCCTGTCGCATTCGAACCCTGACGTCCCATGCCAGATGCAAGAATTCCACCGCAACGGGAAAGCGAAATAGACAGTGCGAGAGGCAAGGATGGGTAAGGCAAGAATTGAAGCGTTCAGCGACGGTGTGATTGCCATCATCATCACCATCATGGTGCTGGAGATGAAGATACCTCATGGCGAGTCCTTCGATGCCTTGAGACCGCTGCTTCCGGTGTTCCTGAGCTATGTCCTCAGCTTCATCTACGTCGGCATCTACTGGAACAATCACCACCATCTGCTGCACGCATGCACGAGTGTGTCGGGTACCGTGCTTTGGGCGAATCTTCACCTTCTATTCTGGCTTTCGCTATTTCCATTCGCGACCGGCTGGATGGGTGAAAACCACTTTGCAGCAATGCCCTCGGCGCTGTATGGCTTGGTCCTGCTCATGGCCGCCTGCGCTTATTGGCTCCTCCAGCAATCCATTGTTGCCGCGCAAGGCCCCGAGTCGAACCTGAAGGCAGCTCTCGGCAGCGACTGGAAAGGCAAGCTCTCTCCGGCCTTCTACATCGTCGCTATTGGCTCCACGTTCGTGGTTCCTTGGGTAGCCCAAGTTGCGTACGTCGCCGTTGCGCTTCTCTGGCTGATTCCGGACCGCCGAATTGAGCGCAAGCTTGCACACACGGATGCCTAATGCCTCGCTCAATCGGAGGGCCAACGGCTGGCCGCTCCGCGGCCCGAACCGAAATCAAATTCTTGGAGACAACGCATGCTATATAAGGGAAGCTGCCACTGCGGGCAGATCGCGTTCCAGGTTGAAGGAACGATCGCAGGTGCCACGTCCTGCAATTGCTCCATCTGCCAGCGCAAGGGGACCCTAATGTGGTTCGTCCCACACGAACAACTTCAGCTCCTGACGCCCGACGAGAACGCCAGCACGTATACGTTCAACAGGCATGTCATCAAGCACCGCTTCTGCCCGAATTGCGGCATGCATCCATACGGTGAAGGCGTCGACCCCAAGGGAAATGCCGTGGCCGCCATCAATATTCGGTGCCTTGAGAACGTAGAGCTCGAGAAGGTTCCGGTCACGAATTTCGACGGTCGTGCGCTCTGAGTGGGGGAACGGTGACGTCTGACCGTTCGCTCGAGCCGACCCGCCCCGGCGTGGCAGCCCGGCCGTCGGGTGCGTCGTTCCATGTTCCACCGGTCGGCCGAGCTGTCACGCCTCCACGGTCGTCTCAGCGCTAACTTTTGGGCGTGCATGGACACGCGGCGCTACACCCCGGTCGCAATCGTTCGCGGCACTTTTCGCGGCCGCCAGATTCTTATTGCCAAGCCTTGGCGCTGCCTTTTGGCTACATGCGTTTGCATTGTTCGGCGCCATCGCCATGCTGATCGGCTCTGGTCTTGCCGCCAGTTTCATTCGCCGGTGGATCGCGAAGCTGCCTTATCCAAGTCTTCTTGCCGCGGGTCTCGCTGTCGCCATTGTTCCACTGGTCTTGATTTTCAAACCATGCCAAGGGGACCGTTCACAGGCATCGACTTCGTTGTAGCATGGGCTGCCATTTGCTCAGGTCTTTGTGGTGCATGTCTCCATGTCGAACATCGTGTGCGCGCCCGACACCACGCTCAACAGGTCGACCCGGTACGTGTCTTCCAATTGGCACGGGTTGGCGCGGCCCGCCGGTTGGCCGGTACGTTGGGCATCACAGGCCGAGTTCATAGTCGTTCGCAGTCTCAGGTAACACCATGCCCAAACTTCGCGTAGAAAGCTTCACCATCTCTGTAGATGGTTTCGGCGCTGGCCCGCATCAGGACTTGCACAATCCCCTCGGCGTGGGTGGAACCTCACTTCATGGCTGGGCTTTCGCAACCAGGACCTTTCAACAAAAACTGTTCGGCAGCGAAGGCGGCGAGATTGGCATCGACAATGATTTTGCCGCGCGCGGTTTCCGCAATATTGGCGCCTGGATTTTGGGGAGGAACATGTTCGGGCCCGTTCGTGGGCCATGGCCGGACGACACTTGGCGAGGTTGGTGGGGAGAAAACCCGGTGTATCACGTCCCCGTATTCGTACTGACAAACCACGTACGCGAACCGCTGGTCATGGAAGGGGGAACCACCTTCCACTTCGTCACGGAGGGCATCACCGTCGCTCTCGAGCGCGCCCGCGAAGCCGCTGATGCGAAAGATGTTCGACTTGGCGGTGGGGCCAATGTCATCCGACAGTATCTTCGCCAACGCCTCATCGACGAGATGCATGTCGCAATCGCACCGGTCTTGCTTGGCTCAGGTGAACGACTCCTCGAAGGAATCAATCTGCCGGACCTTGGCTACGCCTGCACCAAGCACGAAGCTTCACCAAGAGCCACTCATATCGTTCTGTCGCGGCGGTGATTGGGGTGACGCCTGACCCCTCGCGCAAGCGGAGCGCCAACGGCAGGGCGCCCGCCTGGCTCGAACGTTAGCCCGTAGACATCCGTCGCATCTGTACGTCATGCGCAACTTCGAAACGCAGCACCTGCCGGTTCAGCCCACTGTGGTCGCTCCCGATGGCTGCAATGTAAGGGTACTACTGGGCTTGCCTGCCGGTTCCATGGCGCACTTCGAGCTGGCGGCCGGCGAAACATCGTCTGCGGTCACGCATCGAACCGTAGAAGAACTTTGGTACATCCTGTCAGGAAGTGGTGAGATGTGGCGAAAACAGGGGGCGCGCGAAGAGGTGGTCGCTTTGCTACCTGGTATGTGCCTCACCATCCCCCTTGGGACACACTTCCAATTCCGGGCATCCGCAACACAAGCTGTATCGGCCGTCTCCGTAACCATGCCGCCCTGGCCAGGCGAAGGCGAAGCAGTTGCGGTCCTCGGACCGTGGCAACCCACAAAGCCGAAAGCTTTGTAGCAATGTTTCTGCAGGCCAGCCCGTCGGTCAAGCGAACGTGCCTATGTCACGCCGCCTACCTCCAACGTTAGTCGGCAAAGCGCGATCCACAAGCCCGCCGACTGACTTCCGATCCATGGCATTCGCCACACACGAAGAATATTTCGCGACTCTGGCTCCACCTGTACGTGCGCGCCTTGAGCAAATACAAGCGGAAGTCGAGCATCGGATTCCTGACGCAATCAGGTGCATCAGCTACAACATGCCAGCGTTCAGGGCGCGGCGTACGTTCTTCTATTTCGCCGCGTTCAAGAGGCACATTGGCGTCTATCCACCGGTCACGATGGATCAAGCGCTGATATCCGAAACCGCGCGTTTTCGCGGTCCCAAGGGAAACCTGTCTTTTGCCCTAAGCGAGCCACTGCCGATTGAAACCATCGGAAGAGTGGCAATGGCACTATCGACGCAGTACAGGGCAAAATGACACGAAAATATCGATTGCCACCTCACCCGGCGGTCGAGCGGTCAGGCTGTTTCACGGCTTCCGATTCGGATCGCCTCGGCGTGACCGACGGCTCACCTTGATTCGTCAGCCACCTGAACCACAGCCTCAGCGCATGAACGTCGTCAAGCCAAATCGCGCAACACGCACCTACCCCCAGCACCTCCTCGGGGAACCGGCCGTTGTGTTTCCATTGCTCTGTCCGGTGCGGGAGGCAGACTGGATCGAGGCTGGGATCCACCGTTGGTCATTACCTCGTCGGGCCTCGCCGAACCCGATTGCGTATTCACAACTTCAGCCCAGCCGACTGATGCCATCTGGTACATCACGCGTCATGACCCGCACCTGGGCTTCGTCGAGATGCTCAAGATCGCGCCGCTGGTCACGGCCTGCAGGCTTACTATCCAGCTACGTGGGGTCACGGGCGGGTGCGATGCCCATATCACCTACTCGCACACGAGCCTCGGGCCGCAGGGTGACGAATTGGTCGCCTCGTTCACGGAGGCCTTCTATGGCAAGTTCATGCAAGACTGGGAGGCACGGGTCAATCACTACTTGCGCCATGGCACGGCGCTGACAGCAACAGGTGGCTAAGCCGTCGTTCCAGCCGACCGCCTTCGGTGGCGGCTGATTTCCGACGTCAGGCCCCACAGAATTACTTCGGAGGGACTCATGCACCGTCATTTCAGATCCCCGCTTGTCGGCCTGCTTTCCCTGATGGTGCTTTCCTCCTCGCATGCGTTGGCAGCTGGTCCGCCCGACGCCGCAGCAATTCAAAGCGCTCAATGGGAAGCCTTGGCACGCCTAAACGTGTTTGATGGCACATGGCGCGGTCCGGCGTCGATCGTCTCGCCGAGCGGTCAGACGATCAAACTCATCCAAACCGAACGCGTCGGGCCAATGCTCGGCGGCACTCTTCGAGTCATCGAAGGGCGCGGGCATCGAGACGATGGCTCGGTGGCTTTCAATGCACTCGCGATCATCTCCTTCGATCCTCAGAATGGGAAGTTCAACTTCCGCTCCTACGCTCAAGGTCACGAGGGCGATTTTCCGATGGAAGCCAAGGAGGGAGAGTTTGCTTGGACTATCCAAGCCGGCCCCGCGGCTATCCGTTACTCGGCATCGGTCAAGGACGGCGTGTGGACAGAGATCGGAGAGAGGGTGCTTCCGGGCCAACCTCCGGCGACAATCTTCGAAATGCGTCTACAGCGGGTGGGAAACACAGATTGGCCAGCTGCCGGAGCACTTGGTCCATAGCGGTTCCAGTGGGGCCCGACCCCTCGCTCCGTGATTGCCACGCCACAGTCGAGTCTTTCATGCCCAGCGCACCAAAGCCACTTCAGCCTTTCGTACCGACAGGCTTCAACGTCCCAGAGAAACTGGAGACACCCGAGTTTCGAATTCGTATGCTTACCGTGAATGATGTCGTCAAGGACTACGACGCCGTCATGACCAGCGTCGAACACCTCAAGACCGTGTGGCCCGGATCCAAATGGCCCGACGGCCTCACATTTGAGCAAGATCTGATTGACCTCGGATGGCATCAGAAAGAATTTCAGATCCGGCGGTCGTTTGCGTATACCGTCGTCACGCCCTCCGAGTCACAGGTAATCGGGTGCGTATATATAGAACCAACGCGAAGGTCCGGTTTTGACGCCGAAGTGTTTCTGTGGGCCAGGCAGAGCGAATTGGCCGGCGGCCTTGAGGCACGGCTGTACAGGAAAGTTCAAGAGTGGCTGCAGGCCGACTGGCCGTTCAAGAACGTTGCGTTCCCAGGCAGAGACATCGATTGGCCCGCCTGGCGCGCCATTCCGCTCGAGGCACGTTGAGGGGCGCTTGCCCAGAGACCAAAATGTCTGGAGAAACCACATCCTGCGAAGGCCCAACCCGTCGCTCAACACGGATGTCCCGCGTTCGGAGCTTCGTCTACGCAGCGGGCCGCCGGCTCGCTAGATTCATTGGCCGCATACTCCACGCTCCATGATTCACATCCGCGAGATTGACCACCTTGTACTACGCGTGATGGACCTCGATCGCATGCTTGGTTTCTACTGCGGCGTACTCGGATGCACGATCGAACGACGCCAGGACTCCATTGGTCTGGTTCAACTTCGCGCCGGGCGCTCCCTGGTAGACCTCGTGCCGGTGAATGGTCAGCTTGGCCGGGCCGGTGGCGCGCCACCAGCGAAGGAAGGACGTAACCTAGATCATTTCTGCTTTCGCATCGAGCCGTTTGATGAGGCCGCCATCCGCACCCAGCTTCAGGCGCATGACGTCGAAGCGGGGCCGCTGGCAACTCGAAATGGAGCCGACGGAGAAGGGCCTTCGATCTACATTTCCGACCCAGAAGGCAACGTTGTGGAACTCAAGGGGCCTCCGAGCGACTGACCTGGCGTTCATCCGGACGCGCCGGTTGATGGCTCCTACCTGACCCGCGTCGGGGCGGCCCGCCGGTTAGCTAAATCGTTCGGCCGCACAGGAGCACACCGTCATGTCGATCCAGCTTCGCATTGACGACCTCTCAGGCACCAGCACCCAGGCTCTGATCGCCGAACATCTCGCCGGAATGAACGGAAACTCCCCGCCGGGCCACGTCAATGCACTTGCCTTGGACAGCCTGCGCGCGCGCGATGTCACGTTCTGGGCAGCGTGGGTGAACGATGAGTTGTGCGGCTGCGGTGCATTGAAGGAACTTGATCCGGAGACCGGTGAAGTCAAATCGATGCGAACGCGGGATGCGTACCTGGGTCAAGGCATTGGCCAAGCCGTACTGGATCGGATTCTCCATACGGCTCAGGAGCGCGGCTACCGCAAGGTCTACCTCGAGACCGGGACGGGGAATACTTTCAAAGCTGCACACGGGCTGTATCTGAAGAATGGCTTCAGTCGGTGCGGAGCCTTTGGCGCCTATATCGCCACAGATTTCAATGTCTTCATGGTCCGCACTCTGGGGTAGCGGCGAGTGCGGACCAACCCTTTGCTCAAGCGGAGCCGCGCACACGCGACCTCTTGCTCGCGGGCATGGGCGCGGCCCCACAGTTTGGTAATCTTGTTGGCTCCCACACACAAGGACAGCGAGATGCCAACTCCATTGCCAACAGGGAAATATCGCGCCGAGTGCGCGGTGCTCGCGGAGTCCGCGTTCGTCGACAGCAACCTTGAGCGGTCGAGGTTTCATGATGTAAACCTACGTGCCTCAGATTTTGTCGACGTTGACCTGACTGGCTCTACTATTCGCGACGCCAACCTTGGGGATGTTTCAATCACCGACGCGAACTACACAGGCATGCGCATCGACGGCATTCTTGTTACGGAGCTGCTACGCGTCTATCGGGAGCGGCACAGTGCCTAGCCATGTGCTCAACCGAACCGGCCGGTACGGGTCTCTTTCTTGGCGCGGTTCGGCGCGGCCCGCAGGTTAGGTCGCATGAAGGGAGCACCAAGCATGCCAAAAATCGAACTCGCCGCTGTTCCCGTACGTCGGGGCTCGGGTTACCCGGCTCCATTCGATGCTCCGTGCGCGGCTCGTACTCGCCTCCGCCTGGGCGATGCAGGCGGGCTCCGTGACTTCGGCGTGAACCTGATGACTCTGCCACCCGGTGGGTGGTCGAGCCAACGCCATTGGCACAGCGATGAGGACGAATTCGTCTATGTGCTTGAAGGGGAGCTGACGCTCATCGAAGATGACGGCCAAAGACTGCTGGGCGCCGGAGAGTGCGCGGCCTTTCCGAAGGGAGCAGGCAACGGTCATCATCTGAAGAACCTTTCATCAGTCATGGCCGTCTACCTTGAAGTTGGCTCGCGCAATCCAAACGACCTCACCACCTGTTCGGACATCGACATGATGAGTTCAAGCATCGACGGAAGGTTTGTGCACAAGGATGGCACTCCATATCTGCAGACTGAAGATGTCGAGCCGACGTCCGACGCAGATTGAACAGTGCGGCCCATCCCTGCGCTCAACCGGACCCGCCTGTACGGGGGCTTCCTTCTCGCTCGCGCCGGTTACCTTGGACGTTGGGTGATCCCCGCTGCGGTTCTAAAAGGAGGTAAGCAAGACCGATGAACGTCATCATGCTCACGATAGCGCTCACCTGCCTTGGTTTGGCTCACGCCGACGCTCAGGAAAGACACGACATACCAAATGTTGCCACGGTTGCGGATGCCAAATCGTGGAGGTTGATTCACGCCAGGGCGGAGAGCGTTGAAGTGGATGGAAAGCGTGCCGTTCGGCTAACGGCGGAGGGAGATTCGGCAAACGGGATCGTCGGCTTGGCCCTACCCGTGGGCCTGAGCTTTACCACCGGTATTGTCGAAATTGACCTGAAAGGGACGAGCGAAGGACGAAGAAGCTTCCTCGGCATCGCTTTCAACGTGACCGATGAGAAGACATTTGAAGCCATATATTTTCGTCCATTCAATTTCAAAGCGGGGGAGCCCGCGCGCCGCCGCTCCGTGCAATACGTCGCGTGGCCGGTAAATACCTGGGAGCACCTCCGGAAAAGTGCGCCCGGTCGATTCGAGAATGCCGTGGATCCTGTACCAGATCCAGACAGCTGGTTTCATGCCAGGATTGTGGTCACCGATAGCCAGGTGCAGGTCTTCGTGAACGAGGCGAAAGAGCCCTCCTTGGTGACCAGGCGGCTGGTGATCGGCGATAGCAACCGTCCGATCGGTTTGTTTGTCGACTCAGCAGAAGGAATCTATGCCAACTTCAGGATCACGCCCCACACGTAGCGTGGTCCCGTGAGTGCCCGCCGCCTAAACTTGCGCTCAACCGGTCCGGCCGGTACGCGTCTGGTTTCTCGCGAGAGTCGGCGCGGCCCGCCGGTAAGCTTGGTACATTGCCTGCTTGCGCGCCAATAGAGGCCGGCCATGAACATCTATGACAAGGGTTTCGTCACGGTTCTTGCAGTCTCCGCGCTTTTCATAGTGATCGCCATACCGCTCGTTCTGCGACGGATTCCGCGCAATATCGTCTATGGTTTTCGCACGCGAACTACGATGGCCAACGACGCGACTTGGTACGAAGCCAACGCCTACTTCGGTCGTGCCCTGATCATTTCCAGTTTGTGCGGCATTTTCATGTTGTTTGTGATCTACCTCGTGCAGCCGTTCTCACCCACGGTTTTTTTCCCCGTTTCCGTTCTTGTTCTTGTTGCCCCGACTCTTGTCGCGACGGTGGCAACGGCGCGTCGCGTGCGCTCATTGGCGATTTCCAATGAATGAATTTTCGCGTATCGAGGATCAGCTGCGCGTAGCACGGTCGACAAGCAATGTTACGGTCCAATCCATCGCTCGACCGGACCCGCCGGGTGCGCGTACTTTTTGGCGAGCGTTATCGGCGGCGGGCCGGTGAACTAGATCCGTCAGGCCGCACAAGGAGAGCCGAATGCACCCCGCAGTTCTTGCGCTCAGTGATTTGCTCGCAAACGCGACTGCAGGAACGGTTGAGGTTGTGAGCATACCAACCGATCGGATTTCTGGCGATGCAGTACAGATCTGGCCGTGGCGGGTAGACGAGGATCAGCTCATTCGGCACACCGATGTGGGGACGCCGGTCGCGCCAAGAATTCCGGATATCAAAGTAAGCTGCATGGTGTTTGCGCGTGATCTCGAGACGCTTGAGCTTGCCAGAATCGGAGTCTTGCATAACCCGGTGGTGAGCAGTGTTGACCAAAGAATTGTCATCCGCTCCGACCCGCTGGACAGTGCTCTACTCCTGAACCTCTTTCTTGCAGCCAGGGTACTGCCCCGACCGTGTCTGAGCTGTGTTCTGCAAGCAAGTGCGGCCTAACACCTCGCTCGGCCGGTGCGGCGACGGCGTGCCACCTGGCCCGGTGCGGCGGTACGCGGTGCATTTTCAGCACATCGGTGCAGGCATCGGAGTGTCGTCGCCCGGCGAGCTCGAAGGTCAGGCGACTTGAGCCGTGCGGGAAGACATAAACTTGGAGAACCCTGCGATTCACGAAGGGATCAGTCCGACCGCCTACGACGCGACGTGGCCAGCCCAATTCATGGCAGAACGTGAGCGCCTTCTTGCGCAGTTTCCACAGTTGCTGGAGGTCGAACATTTCGGCAGCACGGCGATTTCCGGCATGCCGGCGTGGAGTCCAGGTCCATCGCAGACGCTCTCGTCGAGCCAATATTCGCCTACGGCTACACCGCGCCCCGAGCGTTCGACGCCCTGCTGCCTGATCTGCGTTGGTTTATGCGTTCCGCGAACGGATGGTGCACGCACCATCTCCATCTCGTTGTGTTTGGCAGCGACAGCTGGAGATTGCATCTTCGGTTCCGCGACGTGTTGCGCTCCAACGCGGTTATGGCGCAGCGGTACGCCAGGCTGAAGTCGAAGCTGACAATGGATTTCTGTCGAGACCGGGAGGCCTACACCAATGGAAAGTACGAATTTGGCAATTACGTTCTTGCACCTGCCTACCCAGCGGCCGAGCGGGCCCGCTGCCGCGTGTCCACTTCTTCCGCAAGCCTTTGACGGCGGGACAATTGTTTAGCGCGTCAGGCGGCACTCATCAACACGAGGAATCGAGCATGTGTCGCAACATCAAGCTCCTTTTCAATTTCGCTCCGCCGGTGTCCGAGGAGGAAATTCGCGCGGCGTCCCTGCAATTTGTTCGCAAAGTCAGCGGATACAACAAACCATCCAAGGCCAATGAAGCTGCGTTTCATTCTGCCGTTGACGAAATTGCGGCGATATCAAACACGCTTCTTCGTTCCTTGCAGACCACGGCCCCTCCCAGGTATCGCGAGATCGAGGCGGCTAAGGCACGCGAGCGAAGCGCCCTCCGTTTCCCTAAAAGGCATATTGCCGACTAGCCAATTGGTCAACACAGACGCCCCGCAGTGCAGCGTTGCGCGCTGTCCGGCGGGTTGCCGGTCAACTTGTGCCGGTGGGCAGCAGCGAGAATAGACAACATGAACCTCATTAATGAACGGCGCAACGGAGGTTGCGAATGACGCCATTTCCCACTTTCGTCGTCGTCGCTTCCTCCCTCGTCGCGTTGGTTCAATTGCTTCACGTTGTGTCGGGACGGGAAGTGTTCGCGATCGGCATCCCCGTTCCGTTGTGAGTGAGTGTCGTCGCCTGCGTGGTTGCGCCTACGCTCGCATTCATGCTTTCGCGCGGAGGTCGAAGGTGAGCAACTTCACTTCGAACAGGTACTCCCCGACAAATTGACCCGGTGCCTTCGCGATAGGATTGACACCCGACCCAGCGTTCGACCGGACCGGCAGACACGCATTTTCAACTTGGCGTACATCGGCGCGGTTCGCCGATGAGCTTGATACGATAGGCATCGATAGATGCAGCCCATCAGCAGCACCACGGTCGCGTATTTGGCTCTGGGATCCCTGGTCGCCTGGCGCGTCTACGCCCGTTTCCGCCGAATGGTCGGCAGACAGAGGCTGTCCCGGTACCGAGCTCCAATCACGCTGGTGGTCTTTTCCACCCTCGTTACCCTGGCTGCCATGCACTCGCTTTCGCACCCAGACCGTCTTCTTTGGCTGGTGATGGCATTTTCCTGCGGCATTGCCCTGGGGCTCTTCGGCCTGAGTCGCACACGATTCGAGGCCATTCGGGGACAGGGGCTCTACTACACACCAAACGCTCATCTGGGCATCGCCCTATCCCTGCTCTTCATCTCACGCGTCGTCTATCACCTCTACGAGGTATATGTCATCGATCTGACAGTTCCCCGCAGCGCTGCCGAGTTCGCCCAGAGCCCCCTCACCCTGTCGGCCTTCGGGCTCCTGGCGGGCTACTACATCAGCTATGCCATCGGTCTCGCGCGCTGGCGCGCCCGGGTGCTCCGAGCCAAGCAGGCCCGCGAGACCGCAGAGCGCGAGGCCTAACATTTATTTCAAGCGGACCTGCCTACGGCAGGTCACACTCAAGTCATACGGTAGGCGGCGATCGGAGTCCGCATCGTGAGCCTGGTTGACACGGTCAGGAATGGAGAGTTAGCGTCTTCGGCGGGGTTCGGGGTCGCAACAAAGCCGCCTCACGCAAGCGGACGGGCAATGTCCACGAAAGGAGTCATCCATGGCAACGGCAATCATCTTCCACGAAGTTCAGGACGGCGCGGTTTGGGCCAACGCCTGGGAAACGGGGCCGGGAAGCCGACATGAAATGTTCAAGAAGCTCGGAGTCAAGTGCCGAACTTTCCGCGACCCGGGTCATCCCAATTCGACGGGCCTCATTGCGGACATACCCGATTTGGCGAAATTCCAGGAGCTGCTGCAGTCCGACGAGGGCAAGAGGGCGATGCGCGAGGACGGTTTGAAAGTCGAGACCATGCGGATGTTGCTCGAATTCACCCCATAATTGGCGGTCAGGCTGAATGGTCGCCTGATCCTGTGCTCGACGGTGGGCCGACACGCGGCTCTTGCTTGCAGACGCCAGCGCGACCCGTGGGATGACTATATTCGTCAGGCCGAATCAAATCCTGTCGCGCTACACTGGTCGCCATGGACATTCCGAGCATTGCCTGGGAAGAGCGCATATCGAACTTATGGTCGAAGCTCGACGAGCTGACTCCTGAGGCGCTCGTTGCCCAGGTTGACGCGCTTGCCTCTGAACTCCCCACGAACAGCGCAATCGCAATGTTCGAACGTGGCTGCGCACAAGATTCCACGGGGCATCCAGAGGTTGCGGTCCCGCTTTACCAGGCAGCATTGAAGGCAGGCCTCGCCGGCATTCGGCGCCGCCGCGCGACCATTCAGATGGCGAGTTCACTTCGGAATCTCGGAAGTCCCGAGCAATCTGCAGCTCTGCTTCTTGACGAGCTTCAGGCTCCTTCGGACGAGCTTGATGGTGCCGTACATGCGTTCCTCGCGCTGGCACTGGCGAATTTGGGGCGCGAGCGCGAAGCCTTGTGCTACAGCCTCACCGCGCTCGCTGGCTACCTTCCGCGGTACAGCCGATCGCTGGCTCGCTATGCCGCCGAATTTCGGCATGCGTCGCAGAAACCACCTCCCCGCTCATCGCGCGTTACCGGTGCCACCAATCGATAACCGCCCCAAAGGAACCAACCCATGTCCGACCGCACAGTCCGCCTCCATCGGGTGCTTCGCTCGAAACCCGAGAAAGTCTATCGCGCCTTCGTTGAAGCCGGCGCGATGGCCAAGTGGATCCCGCCTTACGGCTTCACCTGTGAAGTGCATCACATGGAGGCGCACGTCGGAGGCACATTCCGGATGTCGTTTCACAACTTCTCGAGCGGCAATGGGCACTCGTTTGGTGGCGAGTACCTTGAACTGGTTCCGAACGAACGGATCCGGTACACCGACAAGTTTGAAGATCCGAACCTGCCCGGCGTTCTCGAGGTGACGGTATCCCTGAAACCGGTTCTGTGCGGAACTGAGTTGAGCATCACCCAAAGCGGCATCCCCGACGCCATCCCTCTCGAGATGTGCTATCTCGGTTGGCAGGAGTCGCTGGCGCAGCTCGCGACCCTGGTCGAGCCCGAAATTCCGGGCTAGACGCCGCGATGCCCAACCCCTCGCGCAACCGGACGGGCCAGTTCGGAGCTCCAACCTGAAATGCTTCGGCGCGGCCTGCCGGTCAACGGGCTGGTCAGACCCCATACAGACCATCTATCAAACAGGGATCCATGTATGAATCGACTGCTGATCGTGGTTTGTTTGTCGCTGCTGGCACTGTCGTCGGCGGCCTTTGGCGCTGAAGGTTTGATCGCCGTCAAGAGCCCCTTCGGGGCCAAGGACACGATGAATCGATTCGAAGCGAATGCCAAGAATCGGGGGCTCATCATCTTCGCGCGCATCGACCACGCGGCGGGCGCGGCAAAGATCGGCAAGGCCATCCGGCCTACCGAGGTGCTCGTCTTTGGCAATCCGCAGGGCGGCACGCCATTCATTGAATGCGCACAGTCCGTGGGTATCGATCTTCCGCTGAAGGTGCTGGTGTGGGAGGGCGCCCAGGGGCAGGTCTGGCTTGGCTACAACGACCCCGCATTCCTGGCAAACCGGCACGGCGCCGCGCAGTGCCCTGCAGTGGGCAACCTGAGCAAAGCGCTCTCTGGTCTTGCTGAGGCGACCGTCGCGCGTTGATTTGTCGGTACCCATCACTGCGTTCAACCGGAGGGGCCCGCACGTGGCTAATGTCTCGGGCGCATTGGCCTTGCCTTGGCGCCGGCATTTATCGGGCGCATGGCCTCGCGCCGCCCTTCCCATCATTGCGTCGCGCGGCCGGGAACACTGGCGGCAGCAACTTCAGCGTATTCAGGCGCATGCCCATGGCGCCTGAATTCCAGTGCAATATTGATGGTGGCGCGCCACCTGACGCGCGGGCATAGCAGAGGTCCGGAGGCGACGGCGTGGCGTTCTTGATTGGCGCGGTCTTGGCACTTTCGGTCGGGCTCCTAGCCACGGTCATTGGCCTGGACCGGGATCGGGCGTTCTACCCTACGGTGATGATCGTCATCGCGTCCTACTATGCGTTGTTTGCGGTCCTGGGCGGTTCCATCCAGGTGCTGGTGATCGAGTCGATGGTCATCGTTGCGTTCCTGGGCGCGTCCATCGCAGGTTTCAAGCGCTCGCTGTGGCTGGTCGTCGCGGCGCTCGCAGCGCACGGCGTGTTTGATCTCGTCCATGGCCATTTGATCGAAAATCCGGGCGTGCCTGCGTGGTGGCCGTTCTTCTGTCTGGCTTACGATGTCGTCGCTGCAGCCTATCTCGCTTGGCTGCTGTTGCGCTCGAAAGTGCATGCCCCCGCGATCTAATCCACGAATGACCCTGACCGTTCAGCAGCGGCGCTTTGCTTGCTGCGGTCCGGCAGGTCATGCGCTGCGTTGGGCGGCACAAGTTATTCGTTGCCCATGCCGGGCCCCACGAATTTTTATGCTGGCCCCATCGACAACTTCAAGTGAGAATTGAAGATGCTCCAAGGTTCATGTCACTGCGGATCTGTTCAATGGAAGTTCCTCGGCATGCCAGAGTCGGCGACCGCATGCAACTGCACGGCATGCCGCCGCTACGGCGTGCTCTGGGCATATGACTACGAGGGCGAAGGAATCCACGTTTCGGGCGCAACCACGGCCTACATTCGTGGAGAGTCGCTTGGATTTCACTTCTGCCCCGAGTGCGGCTGCGTCGCCTACTGGCGCTCACTGGAGCCGAACAAGGAAGGCCGCCGCCGGATTGCGGTGAACCTGCGCCTGACGGAGCCCGAGCCCATCGCTCACCTCCCGATCGACCACTTCGATGGATTGGACACGTGGGAGGACCTGCCACGGGACGGACGATGTATCCGAGACCTCTGGTTCTAGCCCTCCTGCTTCGAGCAGTGCGGCCTAGCCCGACTCTACCGGACGAACCGCCACGTGGATCCTTCTTCGCGCGCATTCGCACGGTCCGCCGGCGGTCTTGCACGTCAATCGGCGCAAGTGCCCTCGAGCAACCTGAGCGACACACAGGTTCTCTCGGCATTCTGGCCCTCGTCCTCGCGACGGGTGCGATCGCCGCCTGCAGCAGCGATACATGGCTTGCCGAATCGAATCCTTCCGGCAATCACTTCTTCGACGCACGGCTGGCGCGCGAAGTCCACTCATTTTGGTACGTGTCTGCATCGCAAATCGACGACGCGGCGGAATTGCTCAAGATTCAGGCATTTGTTTCCATTTCGCCCGAGCGCGCAGCGCCCCTGATCGGGCGCGTTCCCGAAGTCCCCGCCGGCGAGTCCCTGTATCTCATACGGGCAATCAACCTTGCCGACCCGGTTCCGCTTCGCGTCTTGCGGATCAGCACGTGGGTAGAAGTCATCGCCGGAACCCACTCAACCTGTTTCATGTCTCGCGCACCGATTGGTCGCCAACCAATCATTGTGGCGCTTCCCCAGGCCCCAACCCGCCTACGGTTGAACTATTCCTGTGATGTGTAACAGTTCCGCGCCAACTGGCCCCTCGCGCAACATGGCCGCCCGCGCGCGGCACTTGGTGTCGGCACCCGGGTCGCCGGTTGGTTCGTGCCGTTAGGCCTCGACATGAGGAACAGCGTGAAACTGGACGTCTTCGGCAGACACTTGGTCGTGGAGTGGATCGACGAAAATTGGCGAACGTACCAGCTTGGTGGCGACGGGAAGCGGGCGCCGGTGAATGTCTCGATCCCTTCCTCACTTACGGAGGACGACCTGGCCCAGTTCTTCGACGACATCTATCACGAAGCAGCGACCCCTGAACGTCCAGCGGTCGTGCGCTTGTGCTAGAGCACACCGTGTCCGCCATTCGCAATCCGGATATTTTGGGTCGGGCGTCGGCCTTCCATCGTGGCCTGACCCCGCGCTCGATCGGGCCCGTCGGCAGGTCCGTGCATCTTCCTCGGGTCAGTGGCCGCGGGCCGGTTAGCGGGCGTGCTCGACGGCCGTGGATCTTCCCATGATCGACGCATCGTGGATTGTGTTCGTCGCTGCCTCGCTGGTGCTCATCGCCACGCCGGGTCAGGATATGATCCTTGTCATGTCGCGGTCCGTCGCACAGGGCGCCTCGGCCGGCGTGGTCACCGCCGGCGGCGTCAGTGTCGGCCTAATTGGCCATACCGTTCTGGCGACGCTCGGACTGGGCGCAATCCTGCGAACCTCCGAGTGGCTGTTCGTGGCGCTGAAACTCGTTGGCGCCGCCTATCTGATCTACCTTGGGATTGGTCTGTTGCGCACCAAACAGGATACGTTGCCGATCGGAACGCAGACTGCACGTACTCTGGGACGACTGTTTTTCGACGGCGCCGTTTCCAATCTGTCCAATCCCAAGATCGCGATTTTCTATTTTGCCTTTTTGCCACAATTCGTCTCGCCCTCGGCGCAATATCCGACGCTGACGGTGTTTGTCCTCGGGCTTGCATTTGCGGGGCTGACATTTCTCGTCAAAGCGCCGATCGGTATCTTTGCCGGCAGGCTGTCGGCTTGGCTGCGCGCTCGACCCGGCGTGCTCACGTGGGTGTTTCGTTCGTCGGGGGCAATCTTGGTGGCCCTGGGCGTGCGGCTGGCATTCGAGCGGCGCTGATTTCGGCTGGCCCGTCGTTCAACGCGCACACCCCTTCGGCCGACACACGGCTTATTTTCACCGAGCATCGGTGCGGCCCGCCGCTTAGTGGATCCGTCGTGTGGCAGCAAAGTGCCGCGCACGCAATCTTTTGACGTGGAGCTGGCATTTGCCGGTTTTGAGGCCGACGTCGAGGGACAATGAGATGGCTGGCCGCCCTCCCAGTAACCATCCCGCGCATGAACGTCGTGCACACGGTGTCGGGTTTGGGGGTGCTCGTCGTTGTCGGCTTGCCGTCTATGCCTACTTCGAAGGCGTGCCCGAATCCGACATCGTCTTCGCCGCGCGCGGCGGCAATCTGGCGAAGGTCAAGCAGATGCTCGAACGCGATCAGGCGCTGGTTCGGGTGAAGTTCTATCCGCAAGGCATCGAGCACGCCCGCAAGCGCCCCGACTGCGACTCACGTACCGACAGGAGCCCAAGGCAGGGGAAATACCAGTTCCATGAGGCGGTGGACAATGGCGGCGAGAACTTGGTGCCGTTGCTGGACAGGCTCGCCGCGGCGAGTGCCGACCTCTGGGTCCGTCGGAAGGGACGCGCGCTGCGCCACGTCGCGCGGTGTGGCAGGACCTCGGCGGGGCGTTCACGCTCTGTCGCTTTCGTGCCGACCCTGCACGCGCAGACGCCGACGGAAAATTCCGCGCGACCATGCCTTGAGGCGGGCGACCAACCCCAACCGCTGGAGCAGGCTGCCTTACGACCCGGCCGAGCTTCCCGATCGGCAGACGGTCGACGGCGGGTGCGCGAAGGTGCGCCGAAAGTGCCCGACGCACCGATGTTCCCGTGCCGGAGGGCGACGGGCGCGCCCGAGCCGGATGTCTGCCCCCAGAGTCGGGCGGATGATGCGCGGGCGACGGAGTTTTGGACGCACGCGGGGGCGGGTTACGTGGACCGCTCGGTGCGCATCGAGATTGCCCCTTGCGCTGCCGCCTCGGCGTCAGCGTCCACGTCAAGACGTAGCGATAAGCCTGCCAAACAGTCCCTACTGCCAAAAATCGTCACTTGACCCACCCCGCATACCCCACCACAATCCGGCTTGCGCGATTGAAACGCCTACATTTTGTGCCTGGCGCCCAGCGCTGGATGCATGCATCTAATCAACAGAAATGGGAGAAGCGCCATCATGAACACGCAAGCAAAGAGCAAGTTCCCGGTTAAGCCCGTGGTGGCAGCCCTGGCGCTGGCATTCTCTGCGGTCAATGCCTACGCGGTACCGACGCCCGTCCAGCAGCCGGGTTCGGGCCTGATCCGCGCGCTGACCAACACGACGTTCATCACGTCGAACTTCGACGGCCTACGACGGGTTTCATTGTGTCGGGCGGCGGTGTCGTTGGCGCCCAGATCTATGACGGCTATGCCGAGTTCGCAGATCATCCTCAACAAGGCGCCGGCGCCTACGCGCGCGCGGTGATCACCTGGGGTCCGTTCGGCACGTCGACCGAATCCCGCAACCCGGCCGGCTTCAACGTCGGCGCGTCGGCGATGCTGCAGTTTGGCTCCAGCGCCACGGCTCACCGACGCGGCGGTGCTCAACGTCGACACCAGCGGCAACCAGTCGGAAATCTACGGCCGGTTGGAAGGTGTCACAGGAATCGGCCTCGCGGTCGGCGCCGTCCCGCGGATCTTCGTCGCCAACGGCAACGGTATCATCGTGGGTGCCAGTGGGCACATCGTCGCGCCCGCCGGCGTCGGCCTGATCGGTGCCAACCTGAACAACGCGGTGGCGTGGAACGACTTCATCGCCAACAACGGCTATGTGCCGGCCGACCCGCTCACCCCCGGCACGTCGTACCTGAACGTGACCGGCACGATGGCGCCGGTGCAGATCTACGGCGCGATCGACGGCGACCCGGTCGCCAACTTCCCGGCGCCGTTCATCCTGATCGCCGGCAGCAGCGTGACCAACACCGGCAACCTGTTCGGCAACCAGATCGGGATCTCCGCCGGCGTCTCGGCGACGGCGGGCACGGCCACGGTCAACGGCGTGACCAACGTCACGGTCAACCGGCTGTGGAATGTCGACGCCGACTTCTCGGCGGTCAACGGCAACCTGGGCGTTTTGCCGGGTAACGTGGAAGTGCTGGCGGCCAACGCCGGCGGTTCGTTCGTCAATACGGGTTCGCTGTCCGGGCAACTGGGTGGCAGCTTCGTCGGCATCGAGGCCGCCAACGGCATCCGCAGTGGCACGCTGGGCAGCGCCGACCAGACGGTCGGCATCTACATCGACGGCGCGCTGACGCTGTCCAACTTCGACATGAGCGGCACCAGCGCAGTCGAGCTGTACAACGTCGTGTCGGCGTACACGCAGGTGCCCACCCCGGACCTGGTCGACTTCATCAACATCAACCAGGCCACCGGCGCCGGCGGCGACGTGACGATCAACGCGCTGACGCGTGCGTCGCAGGGTTCGAGCCTGTGGACCGCAGGGCCGATCAACATCTACGGCAAGAACATCGCGATCAACAGCACGATCAACCACGTCACCAACACCAGCAACTTCGCCGACAACCTGGACATCTATTCGACCGGGTCGCTGACGACGACGGCGGCGATCGGCGCCGGCGAGGACATCTACCTGACCAATACCGGTGCGGGCGGCATCAACATCGGCGCGGCTGTGACGTCGAACCTTGACGGCGGCGTTTCGGGCGGAATCTATGTCGCCAACAATGGTTCCAATTCGCCGACGACGATCTCCGGCGACCTGACGTCGTTGGCCACGCTGGCTGACTACGGCCCGATCAACGTCAGCGTGAACGGACCGCTCGATATCAGCGGGTACATGACGGTGAACGCCGGCAACAGCAACGTCAACGTCACCAACAGCAAGGTCGGGGCCACGACCTCCATCACCAGCCCGCTGGTCTACGGCTACGACATCAACGTCGACGTGACCGGTCCGCTGACCATCGACAGCTATTTTTCCGCTGAAAACAACATCAACGTCACCAACAACACCGCGGCAACGGCGTATTCGACGATGATCGACGGCCTGTTCGAGG
This sequence comes from uncultured beta proteobacterium, assembly GCA_963739745.1. Taxonomy (GTDB): domain Bacteria; phylum Pseudomonadota; class Gammaproteobacteria; order Burkholderiales; family Casimicrobiaceae; genus VBCG01. Next base: position 285,064 of record CAVUCJ010000027.1, on the reverse strand, counting down.
CGTACAACGACATCAGCATCTACAACAATGGCTCGACCGGGTCGAACCTGGTGATCAACGCTGATCTCGTCACGTTCAATAACAACGTTGACGTCTGGTCGGGCGGCGACCTGACGCTGGGTCTGGTCGACGCCGGGTACAACGCCTACATCGCGTCGTACGGCCATTCGCAGACGCTGAACGGCCCGATCACGGCCTACAATGAGGTCGACTACTTCGCAGCCTACGGCCTGACGCTGGCGAAGCCTGCCGCGGTCATCACCGCACCCTCCGTGTATCTGGAGACGCTGAACTTCCGCGGCGTCAACGCGTTGGGCACGGCGTACCTGACCGAGGCGGAGAAGCCCGCCGCGCAGATCGTCAGCGACTACGTCGAGCTGGTCACCTACGGCAGCTTCAACGCACCGATCCTTGGCAACACCGACTGGCCGAAGAACTCCATCGACATCATGCCGCTACGCCCCGGGCGATTCCGTTGGGTTCGACGTGTCGGCGATCGGCGGCGGCTTCCAGGCGATCAACGTCAAGTTCCTCGGTAATGCGTACGTCACCTCGGGCGCGACGCAGACCCCGTTCCAGCTGGTCGGCCTGACCTCGTCGACCATCGTCCCGCCGTTCCTGACGGCCAATGGCGGCAGCCAGCTGATCCTGCACGCCACGGGCAACATGGACATCGACGGCACGTATGGCTTCTACGGACCGCTCGGCCCGTACGCGTTCCAGTTCCCGGGCGGCATCGCGTTCATCGCCGAAGGTTATCTCAGCCAGAACGTGCCGGTGTACAACGCGTGGACGACCAACGGTGGCGCTTTCCAGGGGGTCTTCTACGAGTCCCCGACGATCATCGCCAGCTCGTACACCGCGACCAACGATCAGAACTGGGTGAACTACAGCAGCTACCCGGCGACCGGACCGTCGCAGGCGTTCGTCATCCACCAGACGGCCCCGGGCCTGTACCAGTTCGTCAACACCCCGGAAGCGATCCACAACAACACGTACACGCGGGTGGTCACCGGCGCCCCGTTCTGCACCACGCCGAACGTGTGGATGCCAGGCTGCTGATCGGGCTCCACTCGATCCACTTGCAAGGGCGCCTTCGGGCGCCCTTTTTTGCTCAACCGCGACAAGGACCACCGCCATGCAGATCGATTCCCGCGGCCTCCCCATCTCGGCCGCAGGCGCCAAGGTCGCCGCCGCCTACGACCATCTCATCACCGGCTATCTCACCCAGCGAGCCGATACGCCCGACCGCCTCAGGGCCGTGCTCGATGCCGACCCGGACTTCGCCCTTGCGCATTGCATGAAGGGCTATTTCGCGATGCTCGCCTACAAGCAGGCCTCGGTTCCGGTCGCCGTCGACGAGATGCGCATCGCGCAGTCGCTGGCCGCCGGTGCCACCCCGCGCGAACGCAGCCACATCGCCGCGCTGGCCGCCTGGACCGAGGGCGAGCTCGATCGTGCCCTCGAGGTGTGGGAGGCGATCCTGCGCATGCATCCGCATGACGTGGTCGCCTTCCGCCTCGCTCACTTCGTCAATTTCTGGCTTGGCCGCCCGCAGGACATGGTCTCGTCGGTCGAGCGCGTCAGTCCCGCGTGGTCGCAGGACGTCCCGGGCTTTTCATCGATCCTCGCCTGCCATGCATTCGCCCATGAGGAGACTGGAAACTATCTTGCCGCAGAGCCCTCCGGACGACGCGCCATCGAGCTCGACCCCGGCGACCTGTGGGCCGCGCACGCCATCGCGCACGTGCTGGAGAGCCAAGGCCGCCGCAGCGAAGGCATAGCATGGCTTACCATGCTCGCCCCCCACTGGGAGGGCAGCCACAACCTGCAGCACCACCTGTGGTGGCACTGCGCGCTATACCAGCTCGAGTACGGCGAGTACGCCGCCGTGCTCGAGCTCTACGACACGCGCTTCCGCAACCTCCAGGCACCGCTCACCGTCGCCGCGCCGGATGTCTATATCGACGTGCAGAACGCTGCGTCCGTTCTCTTCCGCCTGCAGCGCCTGGGCGTCGATGTCGGCAACCGCTGGGACGAACTCGCCGACAAGGCCGAGGCGCGCATCGGCGACTGCCAGTCCGCCTTCACGCTGCCGCACTGGCTGATGGCGCTGACCGCCACCGGCCGCACCGCGGCTGCGCAGCGAATGGTCGACGCGATGCGCGAATACGCCAATGGCAGCGGTACTGTCCCCCTTATCGTGCGCGACTACGTGCTGCCGATCGCGCAGGCGCAGCTCGCGCACGCCGACGGACGCCACGCCGAGGCCGTCGCGTTGATGCGTCCGACCCTTGGGGGCATGTACCGGCTCGGCGGCAGCCACACCCAGCAGGACGTGCTCGAGCAGCTGTTCGTCGACGCCGCGCTCAAGGCCGGAAGCACTGCAGACATCCGGCTTGCGGTCGAGCGAGTCGCGGGTCTTCGGCCCATTGCGCCCGAACGCTTCGTCGGCTGGCGCGAAGCCGCCCGCCGGGTTGGGATGGGGACGTCATAGGGTTCAGGTCGAGCGCGGGGACAGGACCCCAGCGCCACCCGCATCGGAATCAACGACGGCGTTCAGCACCGGCAAACATCAAAGCACGCCGTTATGGCCATGCTGCCGGTCGGCACTTTCGCGCGAGGCAAAACAAATCGCCAGCAACAATGCAGGAAAGACAGTCAACGTAATCCAGGGCCGTACCCTGGACAGGCGTTGCCGTCCCACGGAACGGCGGATGCGCGCGTACACGCGCCACGCGATCAGCGGAAGAAGCGCGAGGAGTGTGATCGTGGAAGGACCCAGCGCAGGCATCGATCGCAGGGGTCGGGGATGATCGGGGCAATCTGCAGCAGCATTCTATTGTCAATGGTCCCGCCGTTGCGGCTTGCATTCTGACGTCGACCCGGGACAGCGAACGGCTGGTCGTACGATCGGACCTGGCGGACGAGGCGCTGCCAATCGTCCCCAATGTCTCGAAGCGGTGGATGGCGCGCGGTGGTTGGCGCGCGGCGGCCGGCGCCACGCCGCGGTGTTCGACCGACGGTGCGCCGCGGAGACAGGAGTCAGGGGCGGCCGATCGGTGTGTGAGCGCCTCGCCACCCAATCAGCCATTGGATGCCCGATGCTGCACTGCAATCCGCGCGTTGGCGCCATTGAATTTCTTCGTCCGCGGCGTATGCTTGTCGCCACGCGCGAACCTCCCATTTGGGCGGCAGCAGCGCAATGGCAAATCACGCCCCCGGAGGTCCGATGAAGCTTCGAATCGTTGCGCTCGCGGCGGCCGCCCTGTTCGCCACCGGCAGTGTGCTGGCCTTTCATTGCCCGGCCGACATGGCCAAGATCGACGCGGCACTCGCCAAGAATCCCAGCCTGACGCCCGCGCAAATGGCCGACGTGAAGAAGTACCGCGCCGAGGGCGAAACGCTGCACAAGGCCGGCAAGCATCAGGAATCGATCGACACGTTGAACAAGGCGATGAAGATCCTCAATATTTCCTGATGCGTCACCGGCCGTCGCGCGGGTCCGCCGCCCGCGTGACGGGATTACAATCTCGCGCATGAGCGAAATATCGGCCTCGTTCGCTTCGCTGCGACAGTCCGCCGATCCGGAGGTCGTTGACGCCATTGAAGCGCTGGTGCGCGACGCACTGGACCACCGGTTGAATCGCATCAATGCGCTGGCGTTCGCCCAGCAGCATGGCTTCAACGAAGACCGGGTGATCGCCGCGTTCCTGCACGCGGCACGCCTGGGCCTGTTCGAGTTGTCGTGGAATGTGCTCTGCCCCGGTTGCGGCGGCGTGCTCGATGCCGGCACGTCGCTCAAGTCCGTCCAGCACGCGGAATACTCATGCGCGCTGTGCGCGGCCGGGCACGAGGCGACGCTCGACGAAATGGTCGAGGTGACGTTCACAGTGACCCCGCGCACCCGCAGGATCGCCGCGCACTCGCCCAATGACCTGCCGGCATTCGAGTACTGCCGCCAGATGTTCTGGAGTTCGGGCATCGATCTGCCCGACGACGCATTCAATCGGATGATCGAAAGCATCACGCTCGCACTGTTCGAACTGCCGGCGGGCGAAAAGGCGATGCTCTCGCTGACCTTGCCTTCCGAGTTCGTGATCGTGTTCGATCCGGTCACGCATACGGCGCAGTTCATCGATGTTCAGGGCGAGCCGACTCACGAGCGCCAATCATTGTCGATCGCATTCAGCCGCAAGAATGTGCAAACGACGACGCTGATCATGCGTCCGGGTCCGCTGAGGCTTGCGCTGGACAACCGTACCGACACGCGGATCGTACCGGGAGTCTATGTCGCCGGACAGGCCATGCACGACATTCTGGGCAACCGCCGCCCATTCCTCACCGCCAAGCGGCTGCTATCCAACCAGACATTTCGCGACATCTATCGCACCAGCACGCTAGACATCGACCAGCGGCTCAAGATCACCAGCCTCACGTTCCTGTTCACCGACCTCAAGGGCTCCACCGAGTTGTACGAGCGAGTCGGGGACCTGGTGGCATTCGACATCGTCAAGGATCACTTCCGGGTCCTGCAGGAAATCATCGCCGCCGAATCGGGAGCAGTCGTGAAGACCATTGGTGACGCCGTGATGGCGACCTTCACGACGCCCGACCGCGCGTTGTCCGCGGCGTTGCGCATCCGCGAAGCGATGCATGCGCTGAACGAACGGCGGCGCAAGGACGACCTGCTGCTCAAGATCGGCATCCACGAGGGACCCTGCCTCGCCGTGACGCTCAATGATCGGCAGGACTACTTCGGGCAGACCGTCAACATCGCGTCCCGCGTGCAGGGCCTAGCCGTGTCACGCTCGATCCTGACCACCGGCTCCGTCGTGAGCCATCCGCAGGCGTCGCAACTCCTGCGCGCGGGCGGAATCACTCCGACGGCCAAACGGATGCCCCTGCGCGGGCTCGCCGAGGAGATGGCAATCTACGAGATTCCATGACGGTCCTGCGACGATTCCTCGCGACCGCCGGGCGATGTCGCATCGCGTGCGGTCGACGATTTCAATCCACGCGACGAGGCAATCCATGAAGCCCGAACTCAAAGCCTGGCCGAACGGTATGCCCGAGGTTGGCCAGTCCGCGCGTCGCACGCGCGCGGTGTCGGCGCGCGACATCGAACTGTTCACCGAAATGAGCGGCGATCGCAATCCGCTGCACTACGACGCGACGCTGGCGCAGGCTTCGCCTTTCGGCGGCATCGTCGTGCAGGGAGGCGTGACCAGTGCGATCCTGAACGCCGTCGTTGCGGAAGACCTGCCGGGACCGGGGACGGTGTTCATGCAGGTGAATTGGAGTTTCAAAGCGCCGGTGCGCCCCGGCGACGCGATCACGGGAGAAGTGACCGTCACCAAGGTCCGCGCGGACAAGCCGATCACCGAACTCGCGACGCGCGTGCTGCGCGACGATGGCACCGTCGTGCTCGAAGGAACCGCCGTCTGCTACACCATGCCCTTGGCGTAGCGCCCGCGCCGTCGGTAACACGCCTGCCCGATTGATCCCGCCTTCGGGCCGGCGTGCGCACCGCGTTGCCGGCATCGTCTGCAAACCAGCGAGTCGTTGCAGCAGTCCGGCGTGGCTTCCGCGTGCGACGCCGCGTCAGCGCGCGGCAGATGCGCCGATGAACCTGCGCAACGCCTCGTTGAACGCCTGCGGCTGGTCGAGCATCACGAAGTGACGCGCCGGAGCGATCGTCACGACCTCGAGTTGTGCAACACCCGGAAGCAGAGAGCGGTAGTACGCCCCCTTGGCACTTTCTGAAATGCCCATGGCGGCATAATCGCTCGCAAGATACGGGGCGACCACCATGACCGGCACGCGGATCCCGGGCAGCTGCGGGCGCAGGTCGAGCGTCATCACCGCGCTCGCGTAGTCGGCGACGGCCTGCGGGTCGCTGCGTGACGTGAGCCTCGCGATCTCCACGGCCCGCGTCTCGTTCACCACGCCGACTCGCCGCATGTATTGCAATTGCTGCGCCTCGAAGCCGGCCGCGGTGATGCCCGCGAATTGCGCGTGGATGCGCTCGGCGAGTGCCTTCCGCTGCTCCGCAGGCACCGCTTCTGTGGTCGGGAACACCGGCAATCCGTCGACCGCGACCACGCCCGCGATCAGGTCGGAGTCTGTCGTCGCAAATTGCAGCGCGAGCGTGCCGCCCAGGCTGTGGCCCACCAGCACCGGCCGGTCCAGGCGCTGCGAAACGATCAACTCCCGCAGTGACGCCGTTGCCTGCGCCAGCACGTCACCCTTCACCGCCGGAACGCCGTCGAAGCCGGCCAGGGTGACGGCGTACACGCGGTGCTCGCCCTGCAACGCTGCGATGCTGTCCTTCCACACCCAGACGCCGCTCGCAAGGCCAGGGATCAGGATCACCGGCGAACCGCTCTCGCCGTGGCGCTCGACATGCAGGCTGCCGACGTCGAACACGGCCGCGGGACCGGCGGCCATCACGCCTCCGGCAACACTCATCCATGCCGCGGCCAGGACGGCGACGGCCCGTTTCATTGCATTCATGGGAACTCCTTAGGGTTGACTACTTGTCGGACTGGAAGATGGCTTCGATACTGGTTTCGAACACCCTGGCGATCGCAAACGCCAGGGGCAGGCTGGGGTCGTAGCGGCCGGTTTCGATCGCGTTGACCGTCTGCCGCGATACGTCGAGCAGGTCGGCCAACGCGGCCTGGCTCCAACCGCGCTCGCTGCGCAACTCGCGAATCGTGTTTTTCATCGCTGGCGCAGTCCTTCGACGATCGAAAGCACGCCCCACACCGCGCCCATTACCGGCCACACGGTGAACATGCTGAGCCGGGGATAACCCGCGTTCTCGAGGAAGCCGTAGGTAAAGGTCCAGCCGGCGGTGACCGCGGCGGCGATGGCCACATGCTCGAGCGTCGTCTTGCGAATGAACTCGTCGGAGCGGCGGATCTGCCGCACGATCGCCCATACGGCGAGCAGGAAAGGCAGCATCGGGCTCACGTAAAGCGCCGTCTGCGCCGCCCCGGGCGGCATGCGCTGGCCCAGTGTCAACGCGGCGACGAGGACGATGGCGTAGAGCAGCAGCGCCCCCATCAGTTCCTTGTAATACTGGACGTTCCTGGCTTTCTGGTTCATCGTGGACTCCGGTCGTTATGTAAAGGACGCTTGACATGATAGTGACGACATTCCCTTATGTCAAGCGTCCTTTACATTGCGGGCTGAAGAGGCGCGCCACGGCCATGCCGGGGGCGACTCTGCAATCATCGACGTTGCGCGGAAGCCGCCCATGCCCGCGGGTCCCGCGGGCATCGGAGATCACTTCCCTCGCGGTTCGCGTTTCTCAGAGAAGCTTCGGACCCGATGCGTAACCCAAAGCTTTGGCGGACGGTTGAACTCTCGTGGGCCGCGAGCGGCATCCTCGCGTCGCTCGTGGCGTATTGGCTGCCGGACGGCGTCGCCGCGGACTGGATGCGTACGACGCTTTTCGTGTACGGGGTGACGGCCGTCATCTTCGGTTTCGCCAGTGCGCTGTGGAGCCATCTGAGCGCCCGTGCACAGGACGCGCTCCTGCGCGGAGACGACGTCATCGCGCGCTGGCGCGTCGATGCGGCGACGTGGCGCGCGTTCATAGCCCGCAACGACGAGCTCAACCGGGCGCCGGGCGCGCTCGTCAATGCGCTTTCGGTGCGGAATGCAATTCCCGACCACGACGTCGATATCATCGTCGGCCGGGAGGCGGTGCGGATCGACGACAGCGTCCACCTGGTGCCCACGCGCGGCACGCCGGAGGTCACCCGCGCCGAGCTCGTTTCCGACCGGCCCGACTACGTGGAATTGCAGCTTCTCTATCCAGGCGGCGGACACGGCGCGTCCGGCGTCCCGCGCGGTCCGACGAGGACGGCGTTGCGCTTTCCGGTAGAGCCGAAGTCGTGGCACGACGCGCGCGCCGTGGTTGCGCATTTTTCCGGTCTGTCGCCGCAGAAGGCGGATTTCTTCCACGGCAGCGGCGACGGCAGCGATCCGGAGGACCTCAACACCTGTGTGAAGTGCGGTTTCCAGACGTACAAATACGGCTCGCGCTGTCCTGGATGCGGGGGCAGCATGTCGACCCGGCGGTGGGCCCGACGGTTCGGCAGGATTCTCGTAATCTTCGGGATCTTGATCAGCGGGGTGATGGGCACCGTCGTCTATGACACCGCGCCGATGCTGCTGCATCCGGGCGCCGAGATCAGCGGGACGCGCTTTTCCGGGACCCGGGTGGAGAGCCTGTTGGTCATGGGGATGTTCGCCATCGTGCTGGCGTTCGGCTTAACCGCGCTTTGCTATGGCATCTGGCAGGTTCGAACCGGCAAGCGCGACCGGCGCGTGGTCTTCGGTATTCTCGCGCTGTGGTTGGTGCTGCTGGTCATCGCGGGCGCGCTCTAGCCGTGGTTTCGCGGCAATGGAAAAACCGGGGCAAGAAAGGGGCGCGCCCTCGTGCACGCGTTGAAGAACGTACGCTAGGGCAGCATCGGCGCATCGAATCTGTAATCCGAAAGCGCCATGCAGTAGGCGGACTTGCCGTTCACCGGGCAATTGCCCACGCCACCGCGAACCGTGCCTTTCAGTCGATCGCCGTCGCGGATGAACAGGACGACGACGCTATCCAGGCCGTTCCAGGTGCTGACCATCTCGATATTCGAAACCGCGGCGCCCGGCGGGCAGAGGAAGTAGAGATCGACCGCGTTGCCCGCGTCGAGTTTGACCGCGACGAATGCCGCTTTCTCCTTTTGGCACCACTGCTGACGTCCGACAACGCGGTCCTTGCTGCCGGCCCAGACCTTGAGCGGCGGTTCCTTTTCCGTGAGCACAATCCACGTGGCGCGTTTGTCACCCTTGCCTTCGACATAGGCAAAGGCGTAACGCGGCGCGAAACTGACCCGTTGCTCCATCGCCGTCGGCGAGGACGGCATGCTGACGATGCTGCCACGACCGCTTGCGGCCCCGATCGTCTGCGCGGCAAGGGGGGGCCCGGTCATGCACAGGGCAAGGACAAGTGCCGGAAGGACGGGTTTCGAAAAGCGGATCATGGAAGCATCCCGGAGCCGGGGTTCCCGAAAATGGGACCCATCTCATTTTTCCAATGGTTAAGGAAAAAATATAAGAGGCCGCGTTCGCTTTGCGCCGTTGGAAAGGGGCGAAAATGCAACGTTAGCCTTGTTGTTAATCCACGGTCCACCGGGCCCGTTTTCTGCCACATTTTCCAGGAGCCCGCTTTCTGAAGGCATTGCCCAACCGCGTTGGAGAGGAATATACGATGAGAGATTCGAGGCGCCAGGCTATTGGCCTGAAGTATTGCTTTTGCATTCTTGCGGCGCTGACAAGTTCCAGCTATCAGAGTGTATATGCCGCCGAGAGCAACAAGATTCACATTGTCGAAACCAAATACGGCGACTTCATGGAGGACAAGACCTGCGCGCCCGACGTGAAGCGTTGTGAAGGCACCGCAAAGTGCGTGGTCGAAGCAACAGACTCGCTGTGCAAGACCGGCGCGAAACCGGCTGAAACCCGACTGCAGGTCATCTGGGATTGCGGCGAGCACAAACACGCGGGGGACGCGGCGCGCGGTAAGAAGGTTACGCTTACCTGTCCCTATGTTCCGAACCTGAATTAAGGTTCCCGCACAGCGGCGCGCAACGGTTCGTGCCGAACGGATTCCGAAGGCATGGCGCCCTCCTGCCTCGGGCGATGAACCATTTGTCAAATCGCCCATCGCGCTGCGCCGTCAGGGCGAACCGGCAAGGCCGCCGACGCGTCTAGCGTCCTCGAGTATCCAAACGCCGGAGACACCGGCGCGAGCGCCGGCAATTTGCTGTGCTCCGTGGACACCGTGTCCACAGGGATTACCGCGGCCAGGATCATCAATACCGATCTCATCAAGCATGCAATGGACGGCATCCAGCGATAACTCAAGAATAGTCCCGAATCCGCGGACACCGCGGAAGGCATTCGCATGTGGTGGATCAATTGGGACGACTACCCGGGTGTTGATTCGCTCGCGATCACCTTGAGCGTCCTGGCACGACTCGAAACGGCGGGCGAGATCGAAAGGGTCAACATCGGGAACAGAAACGGCTATCGTAGAAAACAGTCCGGCGCATAGCCGTTTCCTGTCGGCAATGGCAAGATGCGGTCGATGGTCGCCGGACACGCCAACAACTCTCGGGAACCCGATCGTGAAAATTGCATCCCTAGTCGTTTCCGGCATCATCGCCCTGATCTTCCAGCCGGTGGCGTGGGCGCTGGAAGCGAGTGCGCCGGTACAGGCATCGACGGTCCTGAAAGCTCAATCCAATTGGGACGGCAAGCCGATCGAGTACCCGTCGGGAAAGGCCGAGATCACCGGACTGGTCGTCGAACTGGCCCCCGGCGCCCAAACGGGATGGCATCTCCATCCCGTGCCGTCCTTCGCGTACATCATGCAAGGGGAATTGGAGATCGAACAGCGAAACGGCGCCGTGCACCGCGTCAAGGCAGGCGAGGCAGTCGCCGAAGTCGTGGATACCTGGCACAACGGCCGGAATGTGGGGACGGTTCCGGTAAGACTCGTGGTCTTCTATGCCGGCATCGCCGGCGAGAAGCTGACTGTGGAAGAAAGTGAGCGATAGTTGAAAAGGCGCGCAGTGTCCGGCGCACGACGTGGCACCTGCGTCCTCCGATTTGCAACCAGGAGATCGATCGGATGACCACCACTGTTTACCCTCTGTCCGGCGGCTGTGACTGTCGATCCGTCCGGTATCGCATCGAGAGTCGGCCGCTCTTCGTTCACTGCTGCCACTGTCGCTGGTGTCAGCGGGAAACCGGTGCGTCGTTCGCGTTGAATGCGCTGATCGAGGCGGATCGCGTCGTGTCGCTTGCGGGCGAGCCCGAGCTCATCGACACGCCGTCCCAAAGCGGGAAGGGCCAGAAGATCGCGCGCTGTCCCGTGTGTCGAATCGCGATCTGGAGCAACTACGCGGGGGCCGGGCCACACCTGTGCTTCATCAGGGTCGGCACACTCGACGAACCTGACCACCTGCCACCCGACATACATATCTTCACGGCGTCCAAACAACCGTGGGTCGTCCTGCCACCGCAGATGCCGGCCGTCGCCGAGTATTACGACCGGAAGAAGTATTGGCCGGCCGACAGCCTGGCGCGCCGCGAGGCGCTGCTTGCCAGGATCGCCGCAAGGAGCGCTTAAGGCGCAAGCCGGGCAATCCTGAGCCGGCGTGCGGCGTTTCGTTGCCCGTCGCGCGTGCGTGCCTTCGATTCACTCAATCGGGCAGGCGGCAAAAAACGTCCAGCCCCGGAATCCGGAGGTTATGCACGATGGCTCAATCGGAATCGACGCCAATCACCCGCTCGACGCTCTTCTACCGTGCGTTCCTCGCGTGTGCACTCGTCGTCGCCGCCATTGCGGTTGCTTTCTTCTTCATCGGAATCGTGGACGGTTCCGTTTCCTCGTTCAATATCGGTATCTGGCTGTTGCTGCTCGCAGGTCTTGGAGCGATTCTTGGGGCAGGCCACGCACTTCGCACCCGGGGCAGGACAGGTTGGGCTATCGCCGTGCTGAGCCTCGCCGCCGTTCCCGGGATCATTGGCGGCCTGCTGGTCCTTCTCGTCGTCATCACGCAGCCGCGCTGGAATTGACGAAGCGCGCGAAATCCGGTGTGGCCACACAGCCGAACAGTTTCCAGGTCGATACAGCCAGCAGCTTCCCCATCGACGCCTCGCGGTTCCATCATGTCCACGGAAAACGAACCTCTCGCTGAGTTTGACCCGGACGAATCCACGGGGCTACAGTGCCCCGGATACCCCATCAGGCACTTGCAGGAAATGACTCCATTGAAGAAAATCCAGGCGCCGCACGCGCTCGCAGTCCAGCGCATGGCAGTGGTGGTGCTGGCGGCGGCATCGCTTCTTTCGGTTCCCGTGCGGGGCCAGGGCGACGCGATCAGGAAACAACAGGAACCTCCTTACCCCGAGATTCCGCGAAATTTCGTCGGGACCGGTCGATACATCGTCCGGGATCTTGACGTGGACGTTCCGTTTACCTGGGAGGGGAAGGACGGCAATTGGCAGATGATTGCCGGAGGGCGTCCGGAGGACAGGATTCATTTCACGAACCTGATGTACATGGGCTACCTCTACACCTATACGTACAAGTGGCCCGACCTGCCCCCGGCGTTATTGCCGCCGAACGAACCGTGCGACCCGATCGATCCGAATAGCCTGGTCACCGACCTTCCGCGTTACGTGGGGGCGGAGATTCTGGTGGACAAATGGCCCTGGTCTGCGCATCTCGTCAATCACTGGCGAGTCGGCGTAGGATTCCGGACTTCGGGAGATCGCCTGGACCTGCCGATCATGTTGGGCGATGTCTACGTCGATCACGACGATCCCGGCAGGATCAGAAAGATTCTCCATTTCGGACTCCAGAACTTCTACGACCCGGCGAAGGACGAATGGATCGTGATGGACACGTTCAGCCGGCGCCGCGCGGGACAGGTCAAGCTTCCCGGAGTGTGCAAGCTCCCTCCCTGCTTCCCGGACTGCCCACCCCCGTCTCCATGACCGGGGTCCGGGCGCTCCAGGCGCCCTCGGATCCCTGTCCCGGGAAGCGGGCAAAATTCCGATCGGCCGAAGCGGATGTCCCGAAATTGGACCCGGGCGTGAACAAGACACCAGCACGGATGGACACACTTCGCACTGCCGAGCTGGTTCTGGAACCGCTGACCGTGGCGCACGCGGAATCCATGTATCCACTGCTGTCCGAGCCCGAACTCTATCGGCACCTCGACTACGGCCCGCCTCCCTCCGTCGAGCATGTCCGGGGCGTGTATGCGCAGCTCGAAAGACGCGCGTCACCCGACGGCAGCGAAACCTGGCTCAACTGGATCGTCTGTCTCGGCAGTCGTAATCCCATCGGCTTCGTTCAGGCGACGGTGGTATCGCCGCACACGTCCTGGGTGGCGTACCTGCTGGGTAGCGCCTACTGGGGCCGTGGCCATGCGCAGGCGGCAACGAGCGCCATGCTCGAGCACCTGTCGACGAAGTTCGGTGCCGCGGAATTTCTGGCCACGGTCGAAATCGCAAACACTCGTTCAATCGCCCTGCTCGAGCGTCTTTCATTCAGGCAGGCAACCACAGAGGAGGCGGCGCCACATGAATTGTCGGGTACGGAACTCCTGTTCAAACGTGTCGGCGCGTCGCCTGCCCGTGCGCACTGAACTCTCGACTTTCGAAAATGCCATCGGCGGGGCGGGAGTCGGCGACCATCGTCGGACCGTGCCGGCATTCTCGCGCAGCCGTGCCCGGATGGCCGAACATCTCTTGCCCTGGCGCGATGCACGGAGCGCATGTCTGTCCGGATCGATCCGCTGGGTGGAGGAGCCGCGATGAAGACAATCCTCGCGGGTATTGCGTGCGCGGCGCTGCCTTTCGCCGGCATCGCGACCGCTCAGGAGGTGGCAGGGTCGCTCGTGGAGAACGGCAAGTCCACCGTGCTCAAGCAGGCGGTCGCGCTGGAGGTCGACAGCGCGACCGAAAAGGGATACATGGCCGTCATCGTCGTCCTGTCGGATCGCAAGCTTGGAGGCGCCGCGGCTCGGGATACCGAGCGACTCGAAGCCATGACTCGCAACGCCGGCCTGGTCGCACTGGCGGTGATGATCAATCCCGACGCCAAGATCATGAGCGCCGAGCCGCTGCAGCCGGCGTTCACGACCTTAGTTTCGTCCGCCGCGTTCATCCGCTGGAAGCCCACCGCATACGACGAGAAGCGCGTCGCCGGACGTTTCTGGACCGACGGCGCGCAAAACGAATTTCGCCAGCAATGGCGCTACGACGTTACATTTTCCGCGCCAATCACGCTGGACCCTGCGGCGAAGACGATAAAGAAGAAGTGGCAGCCGCGGCACCCCTGGAGTGACCCGGACCGCTACGCACGCAATCTCGTACTTGACGCGCTCAACCCAGGCCTGTCGCTCTACACGCTGGTCTGGCTATCGGATCAATGGACGCCCGAACACGGCCACGGCAACTCAACGAGTGCCCGTGGAGTACAACAATGGCTAGAATGGTCGAGTCGCCAGACTCGGCATTTTCCGAGCAACCATCGTATTGTGCCGATCGACAGGAGACGAAAATGATTTCAGTTCTACGAATGGTGGTCCTGTGCCTGGCCGTTGCCGGGTCATGCGCGCTTGCCGCCGACGCAGACAGAAAGTTCATTCGCGAGGGGATGAGCGAAGGCGAAGTATTGATGAAGATCGGCCGACCCGACAGCGAGAGTGTGGACTCCGGCGGCGGGTCGAAGATCACGGTGAAACGATGGATCTATTTTCCGTCACCGGGCGATCCGCAGACCTTGACGACACTGACCGTTCGCGATGGCAGGGTGGTCGAGGTCAGTCGGCAGGTGTCGCGATGAGATCAGCGTCGTGCCGACAGCGCGCTACCCGACTCGAATGTCGAGCGCGGAGCTCGCCGGCAGCTTCGATGGGCGCGTCGCTCGGCGCGGACGCCCGGCGGGTGCAGCTGGAACCGCGCAGCAGCGGCGCAGGTCGGATTGATTCTGCAATACCGCATGCCCACGCCGCACTGATTCTGCCCCCCTCCGACACAAACGCACCAACTCCGCCCGCAGAGGCCCGCCCCCAATGACAATCAGAGGCTTTGTCGCGTCGCACGCGAAGGATGCCGTATTCGAACGCGGCCTTCGATCCTTCTATGAGTATCGCGACCTCGGTATCAGGACAGCCACCGAAGGTCGAGTTGACGCCCATGTGATCCGGGCGGCAGCGGGAAGGGACTTTTCAAGTCAGCCCCACCTGCACAGGACCGCGTTCCAGTTCGTCTACATACTCAAGGGCTGGATCGAATTCGAATACGAGGGCCAGGGTGTAGTTCGCCTCGAAGCGGGCTCGTGCGTCCATCAGCCGCCGAACATTCGTCACCGCGAGCTCGGCCACAGCGATGATATCGAGATGCTTGAAGTGGTGCTGCCGGCAGGCTTCGCCACCGAAGAAGTCGCCAGCGTGAACGGCTAGCACGTCAGCAGGACGTGCGGCCTCAGCACGGGTTCAACTGCTTGCGAAAATCATCGCCGGGCCCAGGGGAGGCGCCAATGAATAAAGTCACGGGAATCGGCGGGATCTTCTTCAAGGCCCGGAATCCTGTCGCGCTGAGGGCTTGGTACAGGAAGCACCTTGGTATCGATGTGCAGGAATGGGGCGGTGCGGCGTTTCGCTGGACTGACGAAACCGGCAAGCCGGCGACGGGCACGACCATCTGGTCCGTGAGTGGCGCTGACGAGGCGAACTTCGCACCGGGCGAGACTTCCTTCATGATCAACTACCGGGTTGCTGACCTCCACCGCCTCCTGGAGGCGCTGCGCGACGAGGGCTGCAGCGTACTCGAGAGGATCGAGGACTCCGAAAACGGGAAGTTCGGCTGGGTCATCGATCCGGAAGGCAACAAAATCGAGCTCTGGCAGCCGCCCGAAGGTCAATGAAATTTGGGAATCGCAGGGGCGGGCCGGGCGCGCTAGACTCGCAATTCGCCCAGCCAGAACGAATTTCTGCACGAAAGGGGGCCGGCTCGATCGAGTCCGTCGTGACCGGTCGCCGCCAGGAACACACCTCCGGTCTGGGTCAACACTCATGATGCACGCACACCCAAACGACTCCTGGTCCCGGGGCGACCCCTATGAGGCGTATGTAGGACGCTGGAGTCGGTTGGTCGCCGACGAATTTCTCCGATGGCTCGACCTTCCGTCGTCATTGCGCTGGCTCGACGTGGGATGCGGAACGGGTGCGCTGACTTCCGCGATCCTGGATTGGTGCCGACCCGCCAAGCTCGTCGGAGTCGATCCTTCGGACGGATTTCTGGCCAAGGCACGCGCGCGACTCGGAGACGCCGCCGCATTCCACGTGGCCACCGCATCGGTGTTGCCTTTCGACGATCTCGAGTTCGATGCGACAGTGTCGGGATTGGCGCTGAATTTCTTCCCGAACCCCGCGCTGTGCCTACTGCAAATGCGGCGCGTGACGGTGGCGGGAGGTACGATCGCGGTCTATGTTTGGGACTACGCCGGAAAAATGGAATTCATGCGGCACTTCTGGGATGCCGCGGTCGAATTGAGCGACGCGGCGGGCGAGCTAGACGAGGGCGTCCGATTTCCATTGTGCCGCCCCGAGGCCATGGATGCGTTGTTCGGCGATGCCGGACTTTCGGCAATAAGGACGGATTCGATTGACATTTCCACCCACTTTACGGATTTCAACGACTTCTGGAGTCCGTTTCTCGGCGGACAGGGGCCCGCACCCTCCTATGCGATGTCTCTGGACGAGACTTCGCGTGAACGCTTGCGGGAACGCATTCGCCAACGCCTGCCGATCGGGTCCGATGGTTCTATTTCACTGATCGCCCGGGCATGGGCGATCCAGGGGCGAGTGCCTGGATGAACGAACGCGTCGGTCCAAACATGGGCAGCGCAACTGTGCTCGAACGTGGTGTCGAATTGAATGTCGACGCAGGCTCGATGCAAAGTGTCGCGGTCGGGTCGGCGAACCGACCTCGCTCAAATTCAAACGGACAATCATGACCTTCGACGAATTCATCGAGACCGCGTGGAACGACCACGCCGATCGCCCAGAGGAAGTCGCGGACAGGCTCGCCGGTTCTCTGCATGTGATCGGTACGCCTGTCCACATCACGGCGTTCGCACGACTGACCACCCACGTTTACGGCGAACACCTGGGCGCATGGGACCGCGGCAGCGCGCTGCTGACTTCACTGCGCGATCTACCGGCGTATGACGCGGGCGCCGCGGGCGCGGTGGACTCCGGAATCGCTGCATTGCGCTTTGCCGGTGGCGACCGCACGACGCTGGACGCGCTCGATCTTCCCGACCAGGTCTCGGCGCTGGCCACGGCGGCTTCGGCGTTCGCGGGTCGCATGCATTTCCGGGAGGCGATCGCCGCCTACGTCGACGCGCTGCAGCGGGCGGAGACGGGCGTACCCGCGGGGTCTCCCGCACATCGCGCGCTTGCGATCGGCGGCAACAATCTGGCCGTCGCGCTCGAGGGCAAGCGCGACCGCGATGACAGTGAAACGCGGGGCATGATCGCCGCCGCCGAAGGAGGTCTCAAGTATTGGCGACTTGCCGGCACCTGGCTCGAAGAAGAGCGCGCTCACTACCGCCTGGCGCGCAGCCTCCTTGCAGCCGGCCGCCCGCCCGACGCGGTCGCGAGCGCACAGCGCTGCCTCGATGTCTGCGAACGCAACGATGCACTGCCGTTCGAGCGCTTCTTCGCGCACTCGGTGCTCGCCCTCGCGCAGCGGGCGGCCGGGGATGCGGACGGATTCGCGTCCTCGCGTGAAGAGGCGCGGCGACAGTACGAACGGGTGCCGGTCGACGAGCGGCAATGGTGCGAAGGCGAATTGAAGGAACTGGGTGATTGAATTCCGTCCGCACCCGAGCAGCAACATGACGACCCGGCTGCGTATCCCATTTGATCTGGCGGGCGTTGTGTCCGCGCCCGGTGCGCGGCCGGCCTTCGTGGCGTTCGCCGTGGCCGGCAACATCGCGGCGATGTTGCCGAAGGCAAGGTTCTAGCTCGAAGCCGACGGCTTCGTCCCACGGAGCATGTTCGCGCTGCCTGTCGCGGCCCGGGCGGTGGCCGCAATCGTGCTGCGCGCCCGGCCGACGGAATGACCAACCCGCATCCACCACCGAACGGAGAAGCCCCATGGACGACGAAACCTTCAATCTCAGCATCCGCAAATTCCTCAAGATGGTCGGCATCAACTCGCAGCGCGAAATCGAGCGCGCAGTGGCCGGTGCGGTCGCGGCGGGCAGCATCGCCGGGACCGAAACGTTTCCTGCCGCGGTGACGCTCGAAGTGGCCGGACTCAAGCTGCGCGCCACGTTCAACGGCGAAATCCGCCTGCAGTAGGAATGCCCTCGTTCCGGCTTGTCCTTCAGTTTCGTGGCCGCGCGGTCGAGGACGTCGACGAAATCGTGGAGATCGAGGACGCCCTGTTCGAAATGCTGGCAGCCGGGGAGGAATTGGACGGCCACGACATCGGCGCGAGCGCACGCAACATCTACATTGCGACGACCGATCCAGCCGCCACGTTTCGGCGACTGACCCCGTTCCTGGCGCGTGCACAGCTGCTCACCGAAGTGATTGCCGCCGCGCGAGGACCGGAGGTTCACGAATTCGTGGTGCTTTGGCCACAGGACCACGCGTGCGCGTTCTCGCCGACATGAGCGGCGCGCGACGGGGCGCGGTCCGCCCGGCCTTCGCGGCGATCGTACTGCCGGCTGCGCGCGTGACGCTGCGCTGCCTTGTCGCGGCCGATGCGCCGGCGATCTTTCGCATCTTCTCCGACCCAAAGGTCATGCTCCACTGGAGCCGGCCCCCGATGAAGGATGACGCGGAAGCCCTGGCGCTGCTCCGCGAAGTCCGCGCCGGATACCGCAGCGGCGATGTCCTGCAGCTGGGCATCGAGCGCCATGGCGACCACTCGCTTATCGGTACCTGCACGCTTTTTCATTTCCAGCGAGCAAGCCGCCGTTGCGAGGTGGGCTATGCGCTCGGCAGCGCCCATTGGGGCCAGGGCCTGATGCACGAAGCGCTGCAGCGCCTGCTCGCCTTTGCGTTCGGCGAGCTGGAGCTCAATCGGATCGAAGCCGACATCGACCCCCTTAACACGGCGTCGGCGCGTTCGCTCGAGCGCCTTGGGTTTCTCAAAGAAGGGCACCTGAGGCAGCGCTGGATCGTGTCGGGAGTAGTCTCCGACACCGACCTCTACGGACTCCTGCGCAGCGAGTGGAAGCCTGCCCCTCCCTCGTCCGGCGGGCATTCCGCGGCCTGACCTCGCGGCCGATGCAGCGGCAGCGGCGACCGCGCACCCTGCGGGGAGGCTCGTCGGGCTCGGCCGCCAAACGGGTACGGCCGTTCCTGACGCGGCGGCCAGGAACTCCTGCTTCCGGCATGCCATTCATTTTCCGGACTTTGAAGATCGACACCGACGCCCTACAATCCCCCTTGACGGCAACCGCAGGTGTTGCCCGGATGCAGAATCGGTGGTTCCCGCAGGTCACGATTCTGACCGGTCGGCCCCGGCTGCCCCAGACGACCCAATGGCCAACATCTTTGTCACCCTCTTCGCCGTGGCGTTGTGCCTTGTCAACGCGCTGATCTGGGCCTTCGTCTCGGGGATGCTGTTCGTGGGCCTGGGCTGGATAGGCGCTGCGGCGTTCTGCCTGTTCCTGCAGAAGTGGCAGAAAGGGTAGCTGCCCGCGGCCCGACCTGCTCGCGCGCCGGCATCAAGGGTGCGATCGCTGGCGCGTCCGGCCCCGGCCATCGGCGACCGAGATGAACCCGAGCCCGTCGCCGCGGGCGCGCCAACTGGGCTCCACGATCGCGGCCGGCGTCGTCTACTACGCGCTGGCCTTCGGCGCCGGCTTCGCGCTCGGCACGTTGCGCGTGTTGCTGGTGGCCCCGCGCACCGGCGAGCGCGTGGCAGAACTCGTCGAGGCTCCGCTCATGCTGGTGGTCACGGTCGCAGCGGCACGCTGGGTCACGCGACGGTTTGCCGTGCCGGAGAGCGCGCCCGCGCGCTTCACCGTGGGGCTGATTGGGCTCGGGCTGCTGTTGGCGACGGAGTTCAGCGTCGTACTGTGGTTGCGCGGAATCACGCTGCCCGACTACTTCGCGAGCCGAGACCCGGTGTCCGCGGCGGTCTACTGCGCGCTGCTCGCCGCATTTGCGCTCATGCCGGTCCTCGTGCGTCGCCACACCGGCCAGCGCAAGCGAACAGCTGGCGAGTGCTAGACGATCCGGTTGAACCAGAGCAGCGAGAGCGCGGCCGAGGCGACGGCAAGCAACGCGGCGACGGCCGCAAAGAGCGCGGTGATCTCGGTTTCCTTGCGCTCCAGCGCGAATTTCGTGTTGAGGCCCTCGTAGATCTTCTTCAGGTCGCTCGCGCTGGCGGCGTGGAAATACTCGCCCTGCGTGATCCCCGCGATGCCCTTCAGCGTCTCCTCGTCGAAGCGCATGTAGATGGACATTCCGTCGATGTCGATGGGTGCGCCCCCCGCTGAGCCGAATCCGACGGTGAAAACGCGCACACCATGGTCGGCCGCCATCCGGGCCGCGTCGAGCGGGTCGGGGCCCGTCGTACGCCGGCCGTCGGTGAGCAGGATGATTGCCGCCGAGGTGAAGGAGCCCGGTGGCACCGGCTTGAACGCTTTCTTATCGGGCTTGGGCGCCCGGTCAAACCCACCGCGCCTCGCGCTGTCACCTCGCGACGAGAAGCCGCTGCCGAACAACGCCTGCTCGAGGTCGATGCCTTCGTCGGGAAACAACGTCGCCAGCGACACGATGATGCCGCTGCCGATCGCCGTGTGACGCTGCAACTGGAAGCGGTCGATCGCCGCCACCAGCTCGTCACGATTCTGCGTGGGTGGCTGCACGAGCAGCGCAGTGCCCGCGAACGTGACGATGCCGGCGCGGATGTCCTGTGGCAGCTCGGAGACGAACAACCTGGCCGCGTTCTGCGCGGCGATCATCCGGTTGGGCTCGACGTCGGTAGCTCGCATTGAAAGCGAGACGTCCATCGCCAGCACGATGGTTCGTGCGTCGGAGGGAAGCGTCACCACAGCGCTTGGCCGTCCGACCGCGATCAGGACCGCAACGATTGCGAGCAAAAACAGCAGCGGTGGAACGTGTCGCCGGAACCGCTGCGTCGGACTCATCGCGGCCTTGACCAGCCCGAGGTCGGCGAAGCGGACCGCGGATTTTTTCCGGCGCAACAGCACGACATACGCGGCGACGAGCCCCGGCACGATGACCAGCATCCACAAATACTCCGGCCAAACGAAACTTATGAAGCTCATTCGACACCTTGCGGAGGGCGGCCTCGTCCAGGCGCCTGGGGGCCCGACTGTCCCGCCGCCTGACCGAATTCCAGGCGGCGAAACGCTCACTCTAGCACCGGCGGTGGGTGTTGCGGATGCCCTGTCCGCGCCGCAGTCCGCGCGCCCGGGCAACGCCTTGCGGCTGCGGCTTCACGGCGGGTTCCCCGGCCGGTATTCTTGAACGCCTGCAGTGCAAACGGACACCAGAGACACCATGCCCATCGTGGATATCGAAATCGTCGGTGACGCAATTGACGCGCCTGCATCGTCGCTGGCGCAGGTGCTGGCCGACGAAGCCGGACGCATTCTCTCGTCACCGCCTGCCACCACCTGGGTTCGCGTGCGGATGCTCGAGCGCTCCGGCTACGCGGAGAACGGCGTCGCCGTCGCCTCCGCCGAGCTGCCGGTGTTCGTCACCATTACCCGGCGGCAGGTGCCGGCGCGTGCGCAGCTCGCCACCGAGATCGCGGCGCTTACCGCGGGGGTCGCGCGAATCGTCGGCCGCCCGGCCGAGAGGGTGCATGTGGAATTTTCCGTCGCGGCCGCCGGTCGCATGGCCTTCGGCGGCGTGCTGGTCGACTGATTCCGGGCGTGCCTGCCGTCGCGCCTCGGCGCGCCGACGGCTCGATGCCCGGTCACCTCCGCGATCCCACGACGCGGCTCTGCGACGGGTTGCCACCGGCGGGCCGCAGGGATGACCGCTGGCGTTCGGGCGCGAACGCGCTCATCATCGTCCTTTTTCGTTCGTCTCACCCGGAGTCTTTCTCATGGTCCTGTGCCCCGTTGCCATTGCCGTCGGCTGCAAGAAGTGCCCGATTTTCAGCGTATGTCCGGTCAAGGGTGTGATCGGCGACTACAAGAAGCCGGAGCCCGAAGACACCAAGCCCGCGCCCTCGGCCGGCAAGCCGCGCGCCAAGAAACGCAAATAGCCGCCGCATCGGCGCGATGGCGTATCGCTGGCTCGCCGACGCCACGGTCGCACTGCACTTCGCGTTCATCCTGTTTGCCGTGTTCGGCGGAGTGCTCGCCTCGCGGCGCCTGGCGTGGTCGTACTTGCACCTGCCCGCGGTCGCGTGGGTGGCATGGATTGAGTTCACCGGCGCGATCTGCCCGTTGACTCCGATCGAGAACACGCTTCGCGCGCGCGCGGGCGATGCCGGCTATGCCGGTGGTTTCGTCGATCACTATCTGATCCCGGTCATCTATCCCGCCGGATTGACGCCGGGGCTCCAGGTGGCATTGGGTGTGGCCGTGGTCGCGTTCAACGCATTCGTCTACCTCGAGATCTGGCGGCGGCGCACCCGCGCCCACCCGCCGCGCTGACCGGCCTGTCCTATTGCTCGCACGTCATCCGATGGGGCGAGCGCGCGACGCCCTTCGGCGCGAGCGAGATCGAGTTGCCGCCTTGCGACCGCAGCGCGCTGGAGATCGTGCAGGACTAACCGCAACGTCGCGACCCGCGCGGACGTTCGCAGCACGGACGCGGGTCGCCGCTGTTTCCGGATTCCGCACCGCTCTCTGCGACTTGGTTCCCGGGTGCGCCGCGCGCGCGGGCGTCACGTATTCACGAGCTTGCGGTGTGCCTGGACGCTCATCAAAACGCCGAGGCCGATGAACAGAGACACCAGCGCCGTTCCGCCATAGGACAACAGCGGCAAGGGCACGCCGACCACCGGCAGGATGCCGCTCACCATTCCCATGTTGACGAAGGCATAGGTGAAGAACATCAACGCAACGGCGCCGGCCAGCAGCCTCGAGAACAACGTCGACGCGTTCGCGGCGATCACCATCGCCCGTCCGATCAGCAGCACGTAGAGCACCAGCAGCAGCGCGTTGCCGATGAGGCCGAATTCCTCGCCAAACACCGCGAAGATGAAGTCGGTATGCCGCTCCGGCAGGAAATCGAGGTGCGTCTGCGTGCCGTTCAGCCAGCCCTTGCCGATGACTCCGCCCGAGCCGATCGCGATCGACGCCTGAATCGAGTGGTATCCCGCGCCGAGCGGATCGCGTGTCGGGTCGAGAAATGACAGGATCCGATCGCGCTGATATCCGTGCAGGTGGCTCCAGATGAACGGGACGGCGACGCTGCCGGCGACCGCGAGGCCCACGATGATTCTCCAGGACAACCCCGCCAGAAACAGCACGTAGAAGCCCGAAGCGGCGATCAGCAGCGACGTGCCGAGATCCGGCTGGCGTTTGATCAAATAAACCGGCACCACGATCAGAATTGCGGCGATCGCGAAGTCCTTCCAGCGAATCCGCCCTTCGAATTTCTGGAAATACCACGCAAGCATCAGCGGCAGCGCGATCTTCATGAGCTCCGACGGCTGGATGCGCGCCACGCCCAGGTTGAGCCAGCGTCGCGACCCATTCACCACCACGCCGAACAGCGCGACGCCGATCAGCAACAGCACCCCAACCACGTATAGCGGGACCGCGGCACGCGCCAGCGTCTGCGGAGGAATGTTGGCGACGATCCACATCAGCGTCAGTGCGAACCCCAGCGAAAGCATCTGGCTCGTCAAACGCGCGGCGTTCTGGTCGGACGCCGAAAACAGCGTGACCAGCCCGATCCCCACCAGCGCGAGCGCGCAACCGAGCAGGAAGTTGTCGATCGGCCGCGTCAGCGCCTCCCAAAGCCGGCCCAGGAATTCGACGAAAGGCATCAGTCGCTCTCGTCTTCGCCGTCACGCGGCGCAACGGTGATCGCAGGGTCCGCGTCTTTCCGGCCGAGCAGGAAGTAGTCGAGCACCTTGCGCGCGATCGGCGCCGCGGCCTGCGCGCCGAAGCCCCCGTTCTCCACCAGCACCGAGAGCGCGATTTTCGGTTGTTCAGCCGGCGCGTACGCAATGAACCACGCGTGGTCCCGCAGCCTCTCATCGACCTTGTGCGCCGAGTATTTTTCGCCCTTGAGCGAATACACCTGCGCGGTGCCGGTCTTGCCGCCGGACGTGTACTCCGCCCCGAGGAATGCCCTCGCGGCGGTTCCTTCCCTGTTCACACCCACCAGCGCGTTCCGGATGATCGCAATCTGCTCGGGCTTGGCGGAAATCGTGTGCGTCGGCTGCGGCGCCACCGAGCGTACCTCGCCTGTCTTCCGATCGACGATGTTCTTTACGAGGTGCGGGCGGAACGCAACACCATTGTTGGCGACAATTGAAATCGCGTAGGCGAGTTGCATGGGCGTGAACGCGTTGTATCCCTGGCCGATGCCGGCCGAAATGGAATCGCCAAGGTACCATTTGCGGTGCTCCGCGCGATATTTTTCGCCGGCGAAGCGCGTGCGTTTCCATTCGCGCGAAGGCAGCACGCCGGTCAGTTCGCCCTCGATGTCGACGCCGGTCTTGCTCCCGAAGCCGAGTTGCGAGAGGAATCGCGCGGTGTCATCGATGTCGGTCTCGCTCGCCAGCACGTAGTAATAGGTGTCGCAGGAAACGACGATCGAACGGTACATGTCGACGGCGCCATGACCTCCCGGCTTGTCGTCACGAAACCGATACGACGAGCCCGGAAGTTGGAAGAAGCCGGGGTCGTGGATCGCGAACTCCGGCGTGCGTTTGCCGGAGGCCAGCGCGCCGAGCGCCAGGAAGGGCTTGATCGTCGAGCCGGGAGGATAGGCGCCGCGGAGCGGACGGTTGAGCAAAGGCTTATCCGGCGATTCGTTCAATGCCTCCCAATTCGCCACGTCGATGCCTTCGACGAAGAGGTTCGGATCGTATCCGGGCTTCGACACGAACGCGAGGATGTCCCCGGTGGCCGGATCGATGGCAACCAGCGCGCCACGCAGGTCGCCGAACGCCTGCTCCGCCACCTGCTGCAGATTGATGTCGAGCGAGAGCCGCAGGTTGTTGCCCGATACCGGCGGCGTGCGCGACAGCGTGCGCACTGCGCGACCGCCTGCATCCACCTCGACTTCCTCGACGCCGGTGGTGCCGTGCAGCTCGCGCTCGTAGGAGAGCTCGACGCCGACCTTGCCGATGTAGTCGGATCCCTTGTAGTTGGCCGATTCGTCCCAGCCGGCAATGCGGTCCAGATCCCGCTCGGTAATCCGTCCGATGTAGCCGATCACATGCGAGGCCACCTCACCGAACGGGTACTGCCTGAACAGCCGCGCCTTGATGTCCACGCCGGGAAAGCGGTAGCGGTTGACCGCGAAGCGCGCGACCTCCTCGTCGGACAGGCGCGTGCGAAGCGGCATGCTCTCGAAGTTCTTCGATTCATCCAGCAGTTTGCGGAAGCGCTTGCGGTCGCGAGGGCTGACTTCGACGATTTCCGCGAGCTCGTCAATCGTCGCATCGAGATTGCTGATCCGCGCCGGCGTCAGCTCGAGCGTATATGCCGAATAGCTTTGCGCAAGCACGACACCGTTGCGATCGGTGATCACCCCGCGGTTTGGCGCAATCGGGACGATCGCCACCCGATTCGACTCGGCAAGCGTCTGGTAGTGGTCGTGCTGGTAGACCTGCAGGTAGACGAAGCGCGCGAACAGTCCGCCGAAGGCGAGCAAAGCGAATGCGCCGGCAATCACCAGGCGGCGGCGAAACAGGAAGACTTCGCGTTCCGCGTTGCGCATCTCCGGCGCGCCGAAGCTGCGCTCGCCACCGTAGCCGTTCCTCCGCCCCGAGAAGAGTCGCCGCGACATGGTCCTATCGATCAGCGGGCGAACGGGACGGGCGCTGCGGCCACTGCAGAAGCACCGTCAGCAGCGGCCACAACAATCCACCCACGATCGGCGGCAGGTAATAGGTCCAGCGCGGAGTGGGCGCTCCGCCGACGAAGCGGACCAGCAGAACCAGTGCCGCGCAGACGAACAGCAGCACCGCGACCTGCGGCGCCTGTTGCCAAAGCGGGAAGCGAAGCACGCGTCGGCGCAAATAGTCTGCGGCAAATGCAAGCACCGAATACGCAAGCGCGTGCTGGCCGAATACCGTGGCGTCGGCGACATCCATCAGCAGTCCGAGCATCCACGCGACACCCACACCGACATACCGCGGCTCCTGGATGCACCAATACAGGATGACCAACGCCATAAAATCGGGACGCAGCACGAGCGTCATTCCCGAGGCCGGCGCAATGTTCGCGAGGAGACCCGCGAAGAACGTGAAAAGGATGAACCACGGGTTCACCGGCCGCAGGATTTCCTCCGGCCGGGCTGGCGTAAGGGCGGCGGCGCGCGCGAACATCCTGCTCACAGCCGCGACGGCGGTACACGGCGCCTCGAGAGGCCGGGAACGAGGCTGGCGGGGCGGTCGTACACCATCAACGTCTGCCGCCTCCCCTGCCGCGCCCACCCTTCTTGGCAACCTCGCTGTCGGTTGCCTCTTCCGGACGCGGCGGAAGCGCGGCACCTGGACCCAGCACCAGAAGGTAGGTGCTGCGGTCGACCCCGGCCAGCGGACGCACGGTGATCTTCGCGAACATCTGTCCCGTCTCGCGATCCACGGCCTCGACCTCCGCGACGGCAAGGCCTGGTGGATAGGTCCCGTCGATTCCCGACGTCAGAAGTCTGTCCCCCGGCCTGATATCGGCATTCGGTGCCATGAACCGCAACTCAGGCGCGCGCCCGGCGCCGGCACCGAAGTAAACGCTGCGCACGCCGCTGCGGGCGATGCGGACCGGAACCGCGTGGTCCTTGTCGGTGACGAGCGTAACCTCCGCCATGTTCGGAAACACCCGCGTCACCTGGCCGACCACGCCGAGTTCATCGACGACCGCCTGGCCGGCAGCGATGCCGGCACCGGCCCCGCGATTGACGAACACCTTCTGCGTGAACGGATCGCGGCCGGTATAGAGCACCTCGACAGCGGTCGCGGAGCCAGGATATCGCTTCTGGATTTCTAGCAACGCCCGCAGTCTCGCGTTCTCCTCGCGCAGCCGAATGAACTCCTGCGTCGACTGCGCGTGAGCGACCAGGTCCTGCCGCAACGCGTTGTTCTCGTCGGTCAGCGCCCGCTTCGAAGCGAAGAAATCGCCGACCCATGCGAGCGCCTCGCCCGGCAGCTGCACCGCGCGCTGCAAAGGATAGAGCGCGACGGCCGTCACCTGCCGGATGCCCTCGAGATAGCGAAAGCGCGTGTCAGCGAACATCAGCGCGATCGACAGCAGGCCGAAGAACGCGAGGCGCGCAGCGGGCGACGGCCCGCGGTGGAAGAACGGCGGCGGCTCGGCGGCGATGTGGCGCACGGCATCAGTTCCTGATTTCGCGGACGGGTCGTCCGCATCGGCATCGGCCCCGGGCGCCTTGGTCGACTCCGCCGAAGGTCAGGTGCCACGTCCGGGAAGTTGAGTCCGCGCACACGCCTGCCGACCCCATGCCGCCCCTCTAGTCCGACGTGAAGATCGTCGACAGTTTTTCCATGTTCTCGAGCGCTTTGCCGCAACCGCGCACGACGCAGGTCAGCGGGTCGTCGGCGACAATCACCGGAAGCCCCGTTTCCTCCATCAGCAGCCGGTCGAGATCGCGCAGCAGCGCCCCACCACCGGTCAGCACCATGCCGCGCTCCGCGATGTCGGCGCCGAGTTCAGGCGGCGTGCGCTCGAGTGCACTTTTCACCGCCGATACGATGCTGTTGAGCGGGTCGGTCAGCGCTTCGAGAATTTCGTTCGACGACACGGTGAAGCTGCGCGGAATGCCCTCGGCGAGGTTGCGTCCCTTCACCTCCATTTCCTTGACTTCGGAACCCGGGAATGCCGAGCCAACCGTCTTCTTGATCATCTCGGCGGTCGTCTCGCCGATCAGCATTCCGTAGTTGCGACGGATGTAGTTGACGATCGCTTCGTCGAATTTGTCGCCCCCCACGCGTACGCTGCCCGAATACACCATGCCGCCCAGCGAAATCACGCCGACCTCGGTCGTGCCGCCACCGATGTCGACGACCATCGAGCCCGTCGCATCGGATATCGGCAGATCGGCGCCGATCGCGGCAGCCATCGGCTCCTCGATCAGGTAGACCTTCGACGCACCGGCGCCGAGCGCGGACTCGCGGATCGCGCGCCGCTCGACCTGCGTGGAGCCGCATGGCACGCAGATGATGATGCGCGGCGACGGCGAGAAGAGGCGCGAGTCCAGCACCTTCTTGATGAACTGCTTCAGCATCTGCTCCGTCACCGTGAAGTCGGCGATGACGCCGTCCTTCATCGGGCGGATGGCGGTGATGTTGCCTGGCGTGCGGCCAAGCATCTGCTTGGCGGCAAGGCCGACCTCCTGGATCACCTTCTTCCCGTTGGGGCCGCCCTCCTGGCGGATCGCGACGACCGAGGGTTCGTTGAGGACGATCCCCTTGCCACGCACGTAGATCAGAGTGTTGGCGGTGCCCAGATCGATCGCTAAGTCGCTGCCGAAGTAGCCTTTGAAAAACTCGAACATGAATGCTTGAACCTGACTGAGTTGGGTGGTGCTCGCGCGGCCGCGCGATGGACGCGAACCGGCACGTGCATGACGGGGGGCGCCGTCGAAGGAATGTCGATTATGATAGCATTCCCCCTTTGCCCTCAGCGCTGATTTGGTGCGGTTTTTTGCTGTTTCGCTGCCCGGTTCCCGCAGCGCCGCGGCGATGATCGACGCCCGCCTGCCCGCCGCGAAGTCACCGGCTGAAGCACGCGCAGCGCCACCGCAGATCGTTGCCAACCCGTCAACCCATGGCCCTGACTCTCGCTGACGTCCACCGTATCGCGCACCTGGCCCGGATCGAGATCGATGCCGCTGCCGCGGCCGAGGTCCACCGGAAGCTCGATGCGATCTTCGCGATGATCAACGAGCTGCAGGCGGTGGACACCACCGGCATCACGCCGATGGCGCATGCCCAGGACGTGATGCTGCCGTTGCGCGACGACACCGTGACCGAAACGGACCGGCACGTGCTCTTCCAAAGCGTCGCTCCGGCGGTGGAGGACGGGCTGTACCTGGTTCCAAAGGTCATCGAATGAGG
The DNA here is from genome assembly GCA_963739745.1 of uncultured beta proteobacterium. Taxonomy (GTDB): domain Bacteria; phylum Pseudomonadota; class Gammaproteobacteria; order Burkholderiales; family Casimicrobiaceae; genus VBCG01. Next base: position 256,204 of record CAVUCJ010000027.1, on the reverse strand, counting down.
CTCTGACGCGTCAGATCGATGCGGTGGCCCCCTGCGCGGCGATCGTGCTTCGCTTCCGGCGCCGCGAGCCACCTCCCCCTATTTCTCCGCCTTCCCAACGTGTTCACTCAGACCGTCGCCCAGCTTGCCGCCGCGCTTCGCGCCAAGCGCCTGTCGAGCGTCGAACTCACCGGCGCCCTGCTGGCCCGCATCGAGGCGGCGCAGCGCACGCTCAACGCCTTCGTGACCATCGACGCCGACGGTGCGCTGGCGCAGGCACGTGCGGCCGATGCGGCACTCGCCCGCGGTGACGCCCCGCCGCTGGCCGGCGTTCCAATTGCGCACAAGGACGTCATCATGACCGCCGGGCTCAGGACAACCTGCAGCTCGCGGATGCTCGCGAACTTCACGGCCCCGTACGACGCCCACGTCGTGACCGGCCTGAAGAATGCCGGCACCGTCCTCGTCGGAAAGACCAACATGGACGAGTTCGCGATGGGCTCGTCGAACGAGACATCATGGTTCGGCCCGGTCAAGAACCCATGGAATACCGAGTTCGTTCCCGGAGGGAGCTCGGGCGGATCGGCGGCCGCAGTCGCTGCGCGGCTGGTACCGGCGGCCACCGGTACCGACACCGGCGGATCGATCCGGCAACCGGCTTCGCTGTCGGGCATCTGCGGGTTGAAGCCCACCTATGGCGTGTGTTCGCGGTACGGGCTGATCGCGTTTGCGTCGAGCCTCGACACGCCGGGGATGTTCGCGCGCACCGCCGAAGACTGCGGACTGCTGCTGAACGCGATGGCCGGCCACGACCCGCGGGACTCGACATCGCTCGCGCGGTCGCGAGAGGACTACACGCGCGATCTCGCCAAGCCGCTCTCCGGACTGCGCATCGGGATGCCGGCCGAATATTTCGGTGACGGCATCGATGCCGACGTCGCCGCGGCGATCGAGGCCGCGCTGGCCCAGTTCCGCGCTCTGGGCGCGGCAACGCTTCCCATATCGCTGCCCAACGTCAAGCTGTCGGTGCCCGTCTACTATGTGATCGCGCCGGCGGAAGCCTCGTCGAACCTGTCGCGCTTCGACGGCGTTCGCTACGGCCACCGGGCGGAGCGCTACGCCGACCTCAACGACATGTACGGCAAGTCGCGTGCCGAGGGCTTCGGAGCCGAGGTCAAGCGCCGCATCCTGATCGGCACCTACGTGCTGTCGCACGGCTACTACGACGCCTATTACCTGAAGGCACAGCAGGTGCGCCGGCTGATTGCCGACGACTTCGCCCGCGCCTACGGACAGTGCGACGTCATCATGGGCCCCACGGCGCCGTCGGCCGCGTTCAGGATCGGCGACAAGGCCGACGACCCGGTACAGATGTACCTGAACGACATCTTCACGATCGCCGGCAACCTGACCGGCGCGCCGGGCATCTCGATACCCTGCGGATTCGACCGGCGCGGACTTCCGATCGGACTGCAGATCCAGGCGAACTACTTCGCCGAAGCCAGGCTGCTAAACGTCGCGCACCAGTTCCAGCAGGCGACCGACTGGCATTCACGGGCGCCGGCGTTTGCCGCCTGAAACCGATGGCCTTGAACCACGTTGTGCAAGTAGTGCTATTTTCGCGCAGCTGCGGCATTAAATCATGAAGTGGGAAACCGTCATCGGCCTCGAGACGCACGCGCAGCTGTCGACGGCCGCGAAGATATTCTCGGGCGCTTCCACGGCGTTCGGCGCGGCGCCCAACACGCAGGCGTCCGCCGTCGACATCGCGCTGCCCGGCGTGTTGCCGGTGTTGAATCGCGGCGCGGTCGAGCGCGCCATCCGCTTCGGCCTTGCCGTAGGCGCCACGATCAACCGGCGCAGCGTGTTCGCGCGCAAGAACTACTTCTATCCCGACCTCCCCAAGGGGTATCAGATTTCACAGTATGAGATCCCTGTGGTCGCCGGCGGCGAGGTGGCGATCGTGTCGCCTACGCGAGGCGAGTTCCGCGTGCGCCTCACCCGCGCGCACCTCGAAGAAGACGCCGGCAAGTCCTTGCATGAAGACTTCCATGGCATGACCGGCATCGATCTCAATCGTGCCGGCACGCCGCTGCTCGAGATCGTGACCGAACCGGATCTGCGCAGCTCCGACGAGGCCGTTGCCTACGCCAAGGCGCTGCACGCGCTCGTGCGCTGGATCGGCATCTGCGACGGCAACATGCAGGAGGGCAGCTTCCGTTGCGACGCCAACGTGTCGGTTCGCCCGGCCGGCAGTGGCACGCTCGGGACCCGCTGCGAGATCAAGAACCTGAACAGCTTCCGCTTCATGCAGGAGGCGATCGATTTCGAAGTACGGCGGCAGATCGAGCTGATCGAGGATGGCGGCACCGTCGTCCAGGAGACACGCCTGTACGACCCCGACCGTCACGAAACGAGATCGATGCGCAGCAAGGAAGACGCGCAGGATTACCGCTACTTCCCCGACCCCGATCTGCCTCCGCTGGTGATCGCGGAGGAGTGGATCGAGCAGGTGCACTCGAAAATGCCCGAGCTGCCGGAGGCGATGAAGCAGCGGCTCGTCCGCGATTACGCGCTGCCTGCCGCCGACGCGGACATGCTCACCGCGAGCCGTGAACTTGCCGCCTTCTTCGAGAGCGCCGCGAAGGCCGCTGGCGGAGAGGCAAAGTCCGTCGCCAACTGGGTACTGGGCGAGGTTTCCGCCGCGCTCAACAAGGCGGAGATCGACATCGCGCGTTCGCCTGTGACGGCGGCCCAGCTCGCCGGCCTGATGATACGGATCGCCGACGGCACCATTTCCGGCAAGATCGCGAAGGACGTGTTCGACGAGATGTGGCGGCGCAACGCGTCGGGCTCCCTTGTCGGACACCGGCTGATGGCAGAACCCGGGACGTTCCAGGTCGCGGTAGCGTCCGCCGACCTTCTGGCCGATGCGATCATCTTGGAAAAGGGCCTGCGCCAGATCTCCGACGAGGGCGCAATCGGAAAAATCGTCGATGATGCGATCGCCGCCAATCCGGCGATCGTCGCCGAGTACCGGTCAGGCAAGGAGAAGGCGTTCAACTCGCTGGTCGGCAAGGTGATGGCCGCGTCGAAGGGCAAGGCCAACCCGGCGCAGGTCAACGCGATTCTCAGGCAGAAACTGGGCTAGCCGGCGCTGCCTACGCCCGCTTCGCGGTGACGGAGTTCCCGCAGCAGGAATTCCTCGTCCGCCGGCGTGACATCGAAGCGCCGGCATGCCTCTTCGATCAGCGGCGCGGTCCACGTTTCCTGATTCATCAGCCACGCGACGGCTCGACGCAGCGACTCACCCTGCGGAAGGACCGGCGGAATCGCCATCGCGCAATGATACGCGCCCCGGCGTTGCCCAGCGCGCTGGGCGTCCGCGTCGGTACCAAGCCCGGTCAGCCGCCGAACACGATCGCGACGATGAACGCCCCGACCATTGCGAACACGATCGCGACCTTGACCACCGTGCCGACCAGCATGCCCAGCCATGTCGCCACGCCGACCTTGCCCGCGCGCAGGAGATCGCGCTGGGCGATGAACTCGCCGATCGCCGCACCAACCAGCGGCATGAAGAGCAGTCCCCACAGGCCGGTGAAGATGCCGACCAGCGTTCCCACCGCGGCGCCCAAAAGCGCAAGCGTGCTCGCGCCCGCTCTCCTGGCCCCCGCGACCGCGGAGAAATAGTCGACAGCCCAGGAAATCGCCGTCAGCACGGCAAACACGACGAGCAGCCACACGGGGATTCGCGCGAAATGGTCGATCGACGCCGCGAGCACGATGCCGCCAAACACCATCACCGCTCCCGGCACCGCCGGCAGGATCGTGCCGGCGACACCGATCACGATCAGGACAATCGCGAAGATCCAGAGGAAAACAGTCATTACGGGTGCAAATTCGACGCAGTCATCTGCGCGAGCATAGCAAACGGATGTGGCGCGGGAACGGCGCCATCACCGGCCAAGTTGCCTCGGAAACCTGCCCGCAGGCAAGTGATGGCCTCCGGCGCGCACGACGCAGTGCCCTTACGATGATCGTGGCGGGCGCAATGCAGTGTTCGAGGAAGGAGCGGGTCCGCGCCGCGACCCACATACGCTTTCTACATCAGCGCCTTGTACCTGATCCGGTGCGGCTTGGCCGCCTCCTCGCCCAGGCGCTTGCGCTTGTCCGCCTCATAGTCCTGGTAGTTGCCCGGATAGAACATCCACTGCGAGTCGCCCTCGGCCGCAAGGATGTGCGTGGCAATGCGGTCGAGGAACCAGCGGTCGTGCGAGATCACCAGTGCCGTGCCCGCGAATTCGAGGAGCGCGTCCTCGAGCGCGCGCAGCGTCTCTACGTCGAGGTCGTTGGACGGCTCGTCGAGTAGCAGGACGTTGCCGCCCTTCAGCAACGTCGCCGCGAGGTGCAGCCGCCCCCGCTCGCCCCCCGAGAGCTGTCCAACGTTCTTCTGCTGGTCGCCGCCCTTGAAGTTGAAGCGGCCCAGATAGGCGCGCGACGGCATCTCGAACCGGCCGACGGTCAGGATGTCCTGGCCGTTGGAAATGGCCTCCCATACGGACTTGTCATTGGGCAGCGCTTCGCGAGTCTGGTCGACGACGGCCATCTGGACGGTGTGGCCGATCCGGATGGTGCCGGCATCCGGCTGTTCCTTGCCGGCGATCATCCGGAACAGCGTGGTCTTGCCGGCGCCGTTGGGCCCGATGATGCCGACGATCGCCCCCGCTGGGATGTGGAACGACAATTTGTCGATCAGCAGCTTGTCCCCGAAGGACTTGCTCACGTTCTCAAACTCGATGACCGCGTCGCCCAGACGTTCGGCGACCGGGATGAAGATCTCATTGGTCTCGTTGCGCTTCTGGTGCTCGTAGGACGCCAGGTCGTTGAAGCGCGAGATGCGCGCCTTGCTCTTCGCCTGTCGGCCCTTGGGATTCTGGCGCACCCATTCGAGCTCCTGTTTCATCGCCCTGATGCGCGCGGCGTCCTGCTTGCCTTCGGTGGCCAGCCGCTGCTCCTTCTGCTCCAGCCACGAGCTGTAGTTGCCCTTCCATGGAATTCCGTAGCCGCGATCCAGTTCGAGGATCCACTCGGCCGCGTTGTCCAGGAAATAACGGTCGTGTGTGACCGCGATCACCGTGCCGGGGAATTTCTGCAGGAACTGCTCGAGCCAGTCCACACTCTCGGCGTCGAGATGGTTGGTCGGCTCGTCGAGCAGCAGCATGTCGGGTTTCGACAGCAACAGACGGCACAACGCGACGCGACGCTTCTCGCCGCCGGAAAGGTTGCCGATTTTCGCGTCCCATCCGGGAAGCCGCAGCGCATCCGCCGCGATCTCCATCTGCACGTCGGAATCCGCGCCAGACGCCGCGATGATCGCCTCGAGGCGCGCCTGCTCGGCCGCGAGCTGGTCGAAGTCCGCGTCGGGCTCCGCGTACGCCGCATAGACTTTGTCCAGCCCCGCCTTGGCGGACAGCACCTCGCCCATGCCTTCCTCGACCGCCTCGCGCACGGTCTGCTCGGGATCGAGTTGCGGCTCCTGCGGAAGGAAGCCAACGTGCAGATCGGGCATCGGCACCGCCTCGCCTTCGAAATCGTGGTCCTCGCCCGCCATGATGCGCAGCAGGCTCGACTTGCCGGAGCCGTTCAGACCCAGCACGCCGATCTTGGCGCCCGGGAAGAACGACAGCGAAATGTCCTTGAGGATGACGCGCTTCGGAGGAACGGTCTTCCCCACGCGGTTCATCGTGTACACGTACTGGGCCATGGCTGCAGTCTGGGATCGGGTTGCGGAAGCCCCCGATTATCGCAGGCACGAATGAAAAGGGCGGCGTGGAGCCGCCAACAGCCTCTGGCGCAGCGGGGACAGCTATGGCCGGGTCGCGGTCGGCCGCACGTTCGTGCCGCCGCTCATCGCCGCCGTTGCCGCGCGCAGTTCGCTCCAGCGCTTGCGGTCGGCGTCGTAGCGCGCGTTGACCGCGATGATCTCCCTGCGCTTGGTGGCGGTCAGGTCGGCCTGCTTGGCGAGCTCGGAGTTGATGCTCGCGAGTTCGTTCTCGAGCGCAAGCGGCAGCGGCTTGTCGCCAAGGGAGGCTTTCTGCGCGTCGACTTGAGCCTTGCGCTTGTTCAACGTGGCCGTGTAGGCGGCCGACGACTCGATCTGGGCCTCGATCGTGGTGACGGCGCGCTTTCGCGCGAGGTCGATTTCACTCTCGGTCGTGTAGGTCGCGAGCAGCGCGCGGTCGCGGCGGTCGATGAGCTCGCGGTCCTTGGCGATCTGTTCCTGCCGAGCGGCCTCATCGGCGAGCGCCTTGCGCTGCTCGGACGTCAGCGGTGGATCGTTACGCTTGACCGCGATGCCCTGCTTGTCGAGCTCGACATTGCCGCGGTTCATGGCTTCCTGCGGAATCTTGTCCGTGTAATGAACGACACCCTTGTCGTCGACCCATTTGTAGGTGGCGGCGAGCGCGGACGACACCGGGCCAAGAGCGGCCACGGTCAGGACGCAGGCACCCAACGCGCGCGCGAACACTGCGACCGCTCGGCGCGCCTTAGCGGATTCGATGATGCACTCCCAGTCCCCTCCGCTTCGCTTCACTCCGGCTCCCGCACTGTCTTGATTGGAGGTCCGGTCGCCTCAAGGGTTCCCGAACGCCGCTGCGGCCCCATAACGTTCGCGGTACGCCCGCACGGCGCTCGCATGGGCCCGCAGTTCCGGTCTGCCCGCCAGGAACGCCAGCAGATCGTCGAGCGTGGCAATCGCCACGACCGGAATGCCGAACATCGTCTGCACCTCCTCCACCGCCGATTGTGAGCCCTGTCCGCGCTCCATCCTATCCAACGCGATGAGAACGCCGACGGGGTTGGCACCCTGCGCCTGAATGAGCTGCACGGACTCCCGCACGGAGGTGCCGGCGGTGATCACGTCATCGACTATCAGCACCCGCCCGGCGAGTTGCGCTCCGACGACCATGCCGCCTTCCCCGTGATCCTTGGCCTCCTTGCGGTTGAAGCTATACGGCAGATTGTGACTTTTCTCGGCAAGGGCGATCGCAGTCGCGGCGGCCAGGGGAATGCCCTTGTAGGCCGGCCCGAACAGCTGGTCACAGCCGATGCCCGACGCCAACAACGCCCGGGCGTAATAGCGCCCCAGCTGTCGCAGGCTGTCGCCATCGTTGAACAGCCCCGCGTTGAAGAAGTAGGGACTAAGGCGCCCCGCCTTGGTGGTGAATTCGCCAAATCGAAGCACTTCGCGTGCCAAGGAAAAGGCGAGGAATTCCTGGCGGAAGTCGGACATAGCCCTGATTTGTCGTAGATTTCATCAAGTATACAGTGTGCGAACGCCGCCGCCGTCGCGGCACGAGCCATTCACGACGCCACCATGTCGATCCGGGAAATCCCGGGCGGCCCATCGTGTAAACTCGGCCGCTTTTGCGCTGCCCATGCGCATCATCACGCTCAACGTCAACGGCATCCGCGCCGCGGAGCGCAAGGGGCTCGCGCGCTGGCTCGCACGCATCGATCCCTGGGACGTCGTGTGCCTGCAGGAACTGAAGGCGCAGGAGACGGACGTGCCGGCGTGTCTGCGCGCGCCGCGCAAATGTACTTCGCACTTCCATCCGGCCGAAAAAAAAGGGTATGCCGGTGTGGGCGTCTACGCGCGGCATCCGGTCACCTTCGCGACCGGCTTCGGCAGCAGCGAATTCGACCGCGAGGGGCGCTACCTGCGCGCCGATTTCCGTGACCTCAGCATAATCAGCCTGTACCTGCCTTCCGGGTCGAGCGGTCCGCACCGGCAGGCGTCGAAATTCCGGTTCCTGGAGGAATTTCTTCCGCACCTCGCCCGCCTGCGCCGGTCGAAGCGGGAAATCATCCTGTGTGGCGACTGGAACATCGCGCATCAGCCGATCGATCTGACGAACTGGCGCAGCAACCAGAAGAACTCAGGCTTCCTTCCCGAAGAGCGCGCGTGGCTGACGCGCGTATTCGACGACCTGGGTTTTGTCGACGTGTTTCGCAAGGTCGATCCGCGCCCCGAGCAGTACACGTGGTGGTCCAACCGCGGGCAGGCGTGGGCGAAGAACGTCGGCTGGCGAATCGACTACCAGATCGCCACGCCCGGCATCGCCGCGACCGCCCGGGCCGCGGCGATCTACAAGAACCGGCGCTTCTCCGATCACGCGCCGCTGATCATCGACTACGAATTCGCCCTGGGATGAAACAACCCCCACGCTCGCTTCGCTCGCTGCCCCCCGAGGGGGTGCGGTCAGCACCCTTCGGGCGGCCGGGCGGGTGCTGGGATGAAACATCCCCCACGCTCGCTTCGCTCGCTGCCCCCCGAGGGGGCGCAGTCAGCACCCTTCGGACGGCCGGGCGGGTGCTGACGTGATCCGCGTCAGCAACCTCACGCTGTCGCGGGGCGTGAAATGCCTGCTCCAGGGGGCGAGCCTTACCGTGCACGCCGGTCACAAGCTGGGCCTCGTCGGCGCCAACGGATGCGGCAAGTCGAGCCTGTTTGCCGCAATCCGTCACGAACTCATTCCGGACGCGGGCGCGATCGAACTGCCGCCGTCGTGGACAATCGCGCATGTCGCGCAGGAGACCCCGCCGGTGACAACCAGCGCGCTCGACTATGTGCTGGACGGCGATCGCGAATTGCGCGAGATCGAGACGGCGCTCGCCGTCGCGCAGCACGATCCCGGGCACGACGGCACCGAGCTGGCCGACCTGCATCATCGTTTCGAGGCGATCGGCGGCTACAGCGCTCGCGCACGCGCCGCGACGCTGCTGGCCGGGCTCGGCTTTGCCGACAGCCGCCACGGCGACGCGGTCGAAAGCTTCTCCGGCGGTTGGCGGATGCGATTGAACCTCGCGCAGGCGCTGCAATGCCGCTCCGACCTGCTGCTGCTTGACGAGCCGACCAACCATCTCGACCTCGACGCCGTACTGTGGCTCGAGGACTGGCTCGACCGGTATCCGGGCACGCTGCTGCTGATCACGCATGACCGCGATTTCCTCGACGGCGTGGTCGACGGCATCGTCCATGTCTACGGCCGCAAGCTCGTCTCCTACACGGGCAACTACGCGCAGTTCGAACGCGAGCGCGCGGCGCAACTCGCGCTGCAGCAGGCAACCTATGCCAAGCAGCAGCGGCAGGTCGCGCATCTGCACGACTTCATCGACCGCTTCCGCGCAAAGGCGACGAAGGCGAAGCAGGCGCAGAGCCGGATCAAGGCGCTCGAGCGGATGGAGCTGATTGCCGCCGCGCATGTCGACAGCCCGTTCGAGTTCGTGTTCCCGCCGGTCGCGGACGCCGCCCGCCAGCTGGTACTGCTCGACGGCGTGACGCTCGGTTACGACGACCGGGCGCCCGTTCTGGACCACGTCGACTGGGGCATTCTGGCCGGCGACCGCATCGGCCTCCTCGGGCCGAACGGCGCCGGCAAGTCGACATTGCTGAAGGCGATCGCCGGCACGCTCGCGCCACGGCGCGGAACGCGCAGCACCGCGCAGGGCCTGCGCCTGGGCTACTTCGCGCAGCATCAGGTCGAACAGCTGCGAGACGAGCATTCGCCGCTGTGGCACCTGCGCCAGTTCGAGCCCGATACGCGCGAACAGGAACTGCGCGACTTCCTCGGCGGATTCGACTTCCGCGGCGACATGGCGTCCTCCGCCATCGGCAATTTTTCCGGCGGCGAGCGGGCGCGGCTGACGCTGGCGCTCATCGTCCGCATGAAGCCCAACCTGCTGCTGCTCGACGAGCCGACCAACCATCTCGACATCGAAATGCGCGAGGCGCTCACGGAAGCGCTGCAGGACTACGGTGGCGCGCTGGTGGTCATCGCGCACGACCGCCATCTGCTGCGTGCGACGACCGATGTGCTGTGGCTGGTCGCTGACGGCAGGGTGGCGCCCTTCGACGGCGACCTCGACGACTATCGCGACTGGGTGCTGACCACGCGGCGGCGCGAACGCACAATAGCGGACGCGAGGCGGCGTTCCGGCGTCGTCCACGGTCGATCGCAAGGCGCAGAAACGGGAGGAGGCGAGGCAGCGGCAGCGTCTGTCCGAGGTGCGCCGTCCGTTCGTCGCGCGCCAGGCCGTCATCGAGCGCGAGATGAACGCGCTCACGGAGGAGAAGGCAGCTCTCGACGCGTGGCTCGCCGCTGATGCCGCCTATACCGAATCCGCGAAGGACACGCTGCTGGAGAAGATCGCGCGACAGGGCGAGATCACGTGGGGACTCGCGCGGCTGGAAACCGAGTGGCTGGAGATCGCGGAAGCTCTCGAGCGGGTCGGCACCGAGGCGGGACAGTCGTCGGCCTGAAATCGGCGTTGAACGTAAATGTCAGTTTTCCGCGGGCAACGTTGCGGCTCCGGCCAGGGAATTTGAGACGCAGGTCATTTCCCGCCGGCCTTCACGACGCCCGGCCGCTCGAGATCGACGTCGGCTTGCTTGATGACCACGAGTTCCGGAAAGCTTGCCTGCAGCGCATCGACGAACTGCGGCGCTTCGCCGGCGACGACGACGTGCGGTCCCCGGGCACGCCAATGCCTGCGCGCAAACGCCTGGACCTCGGCGGGAGTCACCGCAGCCAGTTGCGGGATGGTGCGCGTCAATTCATCGACGTCGATGCCGTTCGCTTCGAGCGATGCGATCGAGCCGGCGAGGCTCTCGGTCGTTTCGAAGCGCCGACTGACGGCGCCGATGATTGCCTGCTTGCGCGCGTCGAGTTCGTCGGCAGGCGCCGGCGCCTCCGCAACGAGCGCGATCTGCGCCAGCATCAAGGAGACCACTTCCGGCGCCGATGAATTCTTGGTCTGCACGGCGACGCTGAACACACCCCCGTCGCGAAGCGCGTCGAGGTGGCTCGCCACGCCGTAGCTCAGTCCGCGCTTGATGCGGATTTCCTGGTTGAGCCGCGACGAGTAGCCGCCGCCGAGGAGCGTGTTGGCCACCACCCCGGCGAAGTAGTCCGGCGCGGCGCGGGCGACCGAGGGGGCGGAGAGCGCCACACCGGCCTGGCCCGCCCCCGTCATGGCGATCACCAGCGGCGTGCCCACGACGGGCGCGGGCGGCAAGATCTTCGTCGGCGAAAGCGGCGACGCGGGCCTCCCCCAGCGGTCGAATACGGCGTTCGCGAGCGCCACCGCATCTTCGACGGCGATGTCGCCGGCGAAAATCAGCGTGGCGTTGTCCGGCCGATAGCGCTGCGCGTGAAGCTGCACGACGTCCTCGCGTCGCATCCGCGCGAGTGATGCGGGAGTCCCCTGAGCGGGATGGCCGTAGGTGCCGGTACCGAAGGCTGCGCGGTCGGCGACCAGCTGCGACAGCGTGCCGGGTCTGGCCAGCGCCACGGCGAGACCGTCGATGGCGAGGCGGCGCGCGCGCTCGAGTTCGGCTTTCGCCAGGCGCGGCCGCGTCACCACCTCGGCCAGCAATTCGAGCGCTGCCGCCAGCTTCGGGCGCGTCACCGTGATCGCCACGTAGGAGCGACCCCAACCCGCGCCACTTTCGAGCTGGCCGCCCAGCGCTTCGGCGGCATTCGCGATCTGCGGGGCTGAGCGCTTGGCGGTGCCCTTCGTCAGCAGCGTCGCCGTCATGTCGGCAAGTCCTGACAACGCGGCCGGATCAGCTTCGGCGCCCGAGCGCACGACCAGTTCCGCGGTCACCAGCGGCAACCCGAGCCGCTGCGTCACGACGACGCGCATTCCGTTGCGCAGTGTGTGCACGGTGGGCGGGGCGATGACCACTGGCCTGGGCGCGCCCACCGGCGGCGGCTCGTCGAACGGTTGCGCCGTGGCCACGGAAGCGATGACCATGCCGCTGACGTAAACAGCGACAGCCGTTGCGGCGACGCGCCCGAAAGTCATGGCCTGCCTTTCTGCTTCGCGGCTGCCTGCTGCGTGTATTCGATGGTTACCGAGTGCGCGTCGGTCATGTACTTGCGCACGACGCGCCGGACATCCGCGGCCGTCACCGCCTGCAGCTCGTCCAGTTCCTCGTTGACGCGGCGTGCGTCGCCACGAATGACGATTGCCTCGCCCAGCGCCTCCGCCTTGCCGAGCGGCGTCTGACGCGCGACCAGCGCTTGCGTGAGCAGCTGCGTCTTCACCTTTTCCAGCTCGGCAGGCGATATCGGCTCGTCGGCGAGCCTCGTGATCTGCTTGCGCAGCGCCTTCGCCAGCGTATCGGGCGACTGGCCGGAAGCTGCGATCGCGTAGGCGATCAAGAGGCCGGTGTCGACGCGCAGATCGGCGCCGAACGATGCCTGCTGCGCAATCTGGCCGCGGTACACCAGCGCCTGGTTCAATCGCGACGACTCGCCATTGCCTAGCAGGGCGGCGGCGACCTCGAGCGCCGCCGCATCAGGGCTGCGCGCCGATGGCGCGAGCCAGGTAATCGCGACCGCGGGCAGCGGCACGTTCGGGCCGGTTTCGTGGAAGGCCGCGTCGCGCGTTCGCGGCGGCTCCACTGCCGTGACCCGCGGAACCGGCGCCGCCGGCCGCCGAATCGCAGCAAAGTACTTGTCGATCCAGCCGTCGAGTTCCTTCTGATCGAAATCGCCGGCGACGATCAGGATCGCGTTGTCGGGCCGATAAAACGTCCGGTGGAACGCGCGCACGTCGTCGAGCGACGCGGAATCGAGTTCGGCCACGTTGCCGATGACGCCGCGCCGGTACGGATGCACCGCATACGAGCGCGGCGCAATCGCTTCGTGGAAGCGCCCGTAGGGACTCGCCAGCACCCGCTCGCGGTACTCCTCCTCCACGACGGCGCGCTCCGATTTGAAATTGGCCTCGTCGACATTGAGGTTCGACAGGCGCTCGGCCTCCGCCCACAGCAGGCGCTCCAGATGGTTGGACGGCACCACGTTGCTGTAACTGGTGCTGTCGTTTCCCGTTCCCGCGTTGTTGGCGCCGCCGACGTCCTCGGTCATCCGATCGAACTGCTCGGGTTTCAGGTTGCGCGTGCCCTTGAACATCAGATGCTCGAAAAGGTGAGCGAAACCCGAGCGACCCGGCGGATCGTCCTTGCCGCCGACCTCGTACCACAGTTCGACGCTCACGGTCGGACTCGCATGATCCTCGAGTGTCACCACGCGCAGGCCATTGTCGAGCACGCGCTCGCGGAACGCGAGCGGCGGCACGGTGAGCAATGGGGGCGGTGCCGCGCTAGCGGCGCCCGAAACGGCGAGCAGGCACAACAGCGGCAGCCAAAGGGAACGCAGGCGCATGGTCGTCGGCTGGCTCGATGAGCGACGCGGGGTACAGCGAGGCGGCAACGTTCGCCGCCGTCGGAAACATTATCCCATGCGCAACCCGGGCCGATAGAAAAGATAGATGCCGAAGCCCAGCGTGTCGCGGCCCCAGCGCAAGTACGAATCGCGCCATTTGTGGATGCGGTCGAGCATCGCGGGCGCGTCGGGATCCTCCGGCTGCTCACGCGCGTAGGCCTCGATCGCGCGGCAGTACTTCCACTCGTATTCGTCCCACTCGTCCTGATTGGCGGTCGTTGCGTACATGGGAATGAGCCCGGCCTCGATGCCGGCCTGGACGTTGCCGCGATGGTCGAGGAACTCGCCGTGCTCGGCACCCAGAACCGCCAGGTAGTCCGGATGCGCACGGGTGCGCCAGAAGCCCTGGCCGATCAAAATGTATCCGCCGGAGCGGGTCCATGCCTTGAGCTGGTTGCAGATTCCGGGCATTCCTCCTGCGATGCCGCCGGCGCCCAGCATCACGCTCAGATGGAAGGTCTCGGGGTCCGCGCGGTAGTCGCGGATGTCGGTATCGTCGAGGTGCAGCTTGCCGAGCGCCCCCGTCCACTCCGCCCGTTCACGGGCCTGGTCGAGCATCAGCGACGAGCGGTCGATGGCGACGACCGTCGAGCCGAAGCGTTCGATGATCCGCAGCGCGAGTTCGGCGCGCCCGCAGCCCAGGTCGAGGACGCGCGAATGCTCGTCAAGCGGCAGCAGGTCGAGCAGTCGCTCGATCTTGAGCGCGTTGATCGGGTTGCAGTAGTCGTGATCGCGATGCGCGATCGCGCTGAACTTGTAGGGATTCATCGGCGACCCTCCTTTGCCGCGCGCTCGTGCCAAGGTGCTACACGCAAGAGTAATGCCATTCCCGGTACCGCGAGCAGCGTGCATAGCAGGAAAAAATTGAACCAGCCGGTTTGCGCAACGATCCACCCGGTCGTCGCGTTGACCACCGTGCGCGGAACGGCGGACAGGCTGGTGAACAGCGCGTACTGGGTCGCGGTGAAGCGCGGGTTGGTCGTGCGCGCAATGTAGGCGACATAAGCGACGGTGCCGAGCCCCACCCCCAGCGCCTCGCATGCGATCACGAAACCCAGTGCCAGGACGTCGGGCTCTCCCAGCCAGGCGAGCCAGGCGAAGCCGAGGATCGACACCATCTGCACCACGCCGAACAGCCACAGGCCACGGTTGATTCCGATCTTGACCATCCAGAGACCGCCCAGCATGCCGCCGACCACGCTCGCCCACAGCCCCGCGTTCTTGGCGACCACGCCGATCTGCGTCTTGGTGAAGCCCATGTCGAGGTAGAACGGCGTGGCGAGCGCGGTGGCCATGCTGTCGCCCAGCTTGTAGAGGAAGATGAATGCCAGCACCAGCAGCGCCTGTCCCCAGCCGGATCGCGTGACGAACTCGCGGAACGGCTCGACCACGGCGTCGCGCAGCGTCCTTGGCGCGGCGGCCGCCGCCGCAGGCTCGCGCACCAGCAGCGTCATCACGAGTCCGGGCAGCATGAACAGCGCGGTGATGAAGAAGACTTGCGACCACGGCATGCGGTCGGCGAGGATCAGCGCCAGCGAGCCCGGGATAAGGCTCGAAATCCGGTACGCGTTGACGTGGATCGAGTTGCCGAGCCCCAGCTCCAGTTCCGGCAGCAGTTCCCGCCGGAAGGCGTCCAGCGCGATGTCGAGGCTGGCCGAGAAGAACGCGACGGCCGCGGCGAGATAGGCGATCGTCCAGATGTCGAGCTTCGGGTCGAGGTAGCCCAGCGCCGGAATCGAGACCAGCAACGCGACGTGCATCGCGAACATCCAGCCGCGGCGGCGGCCGAGCATCGGGAAGGCGAAGCGGTCGAGCAACGGCGACCACAGGAACTTCCACGTGTAGGGCAGGCCGATCAGCGCGAACAGGCCGATCGACTTGAGGTCCACACCTTCGGTACGCAGCCAGGCCGGCAGCAGGTTGATCAGCAGGTACAGCGGCAGGCCGGAGGAAAAGCCGGTGAATACGCAGACCAGCATCCGCCGGTTGAACAGTGCGTCGCGCCAGGATTCCTTGTGCGTGCCGGCGGCGGGAGCCGCGTCGTCCGCCGGGCGCGATGCTTCGGTCATGGCGGGATTGTACGTGTGCGAACTTCGCGGCACTTCGCGCTGCGTCTTCCGGCCACGGAACATGATTGCACGGCGCGTCGCGATCGACCGCGCGCGCCACGCGCAACCGTTCGCTCCGGAGCGCCGGCGGCGGTCCGATCGACGACGCCGGGAGGCCGGCGCAACCGGCCAGGACGAAGAGACTGACGAGATGCGACGCGACCTTGAAGCAGCGACAGCGGTCCCGTGCTCCCGAGCGAAATCGACTTCAGGTCAAGCCCGCCGGAACCGGTAGATCGCGAGTTCCCCCAGAAGATTGGGCAGCACGTTCGCCGCGCGCCCGCCGGCCAGCACCACGCGGTTCTCGACGACGCAGTTGCGATCGCGCAGGAAGGCGTCGAAGTCCGCGACGGTGCACAGGTGAATGTTGGGCGTGTCGTACCACTGGTAGGGAAGCTTCTCCGACACCGGCATCCGCCCCTTGAAGATCTGCCAGCGATGCGTCCAGTGCCCGAAATTCGGAAACGTGACGATCACCTCGCGGCCGACGCGCAGCATCTCGGCAACGATCTCCTCGGTGTGCCGCATCGCCTGCAGCGTCTGCGACAGGATCACGCAGTCGAATGACGCGTCGTCGAAGCCGGCCAGCCCGCTTTCGAGGTCGCTTTGCAGCACGTTGATCCCGTTGCGCACGCTGGCGAGCACGCCCTCATCGGCGATCTCGATCCCGTAGCCGCGCACGCTGCGCTCACGCATCAGGTATGCGAGCAGGCTGCCGTCGCCGCAGCCCAGGTCGAGCACCTGCGAGCCGGGGGCAAGCCAGTTTGCGATGGTCGCGAAGTCCGCGCGCTGCGACTGCCGTTCGCGTTCGTCGATCTTTCGCTTGACTTCGGCACCGAAGCGAAACGTCGAGTAGTCGGCGTCGGACGCGATATTCTCGAAATAGGTGCGCACCAGCGCGTGATATTGCGCATCGTCGAGCAGGAACGCGTCGTGGCCGTGCGGCGCGTCGATCTCCGCGTACGACACGTCGCGCCGCCGGTCGACCAGCGCCTTCACGATTTCGCGCGAGCGCGCCGGCGGGAAGCGCCAGTCGGTCTTGAACGACGCCACCAGGAAGCGGCACTCGGCCGGCGCCAGCGCGCTCGCGAGGTCGCCGCTGGTTGCCTGGGCCGGATCATAGTAATCGAGCGCCTTGGTGATGCGCAGGTAGGTGTTGGCATCGAAGTACTCGGCGAACTTCTCGCCCTGGTGGCGCAGGTACGACTCGATCTGGAACTCCGGCGCGAACGAGAACTTGATGCCCTCGCGCAGGCTGCGACCGAACTTCTCCTCCATCTGCAGATCGGACAGATAGGTGATGTGGCCGATCATGCGCGCCACGCGCAGGCCACGGCGCGGCAATGTCGAGTGCGCGGCGAAATCGCCGCCGTGGAAATCCGGGTCGGTGAGGATCGCCTGCCGCGCGACCTCGTTGAACGCGATGTTCTGCGCGGACAGGTTGGGCGCCGCGGCGATTACCAGCGCGTGGCGGATGCGCTGAGGATAACGAACCGCCCAGGCGAGCGCCTGCATGCCGCCCAGGCTGCCGCCCATCACGGCGGCGAACTGCGCGATGCCCAGGCGATCGGCGAGCCGCGCCTGCGCGTCGACCCAGTCCTCGACGGTGACCAGCGGAAAGTCACCCCCCCACGGCCGGCCGCTGTCGGGGTTGGTCGACAGCGGCCCGGTCGAGCCGAAGCAGCTGCCCAGGTTGTTGACGCCGACGACGAAGAACCGGTCGGTGTTCAGCGGCTTGCCTGGGCCGATCATGTTGTCCCACCAGCCTACGTTGTCGCGGTCCTCCGCATAAAGGCCGGCGACGTGGTGCGACGCGTTGAGCGCATGGCAGATCAGCACCGCGTTCGACGCGTCGGGGTTCAGCGTGCCGTAGGTCTCGTAGGCGAGTTCGAAGCGCGGCAGCCAGCGACCGCAGGCGAGCGCCAGCGGCTCGGAGAATTCGGCGATCTGCGGCTCGACGATGCCGACCGAGCGGCCGCGCGACGCGGCGCCGGAGTCGGCGGCGGAAAGGGCGCCGCCGGTGGTGGCGGAAAAAGAGGGCATGGAAGCGTCTGGGCGTCGTTGGCGACGGGGAACGGGCCAGCGCAGGGGCGGGGCAGGTCGGTGGAAGCTGTTCGGAGGTCGATCGGGCAGTAGTCGTCCGATAAATCCTGCGTTATCGGGTTTTCCTGCTGCACCGAGGCCGGCAGATTGACGCAATCGGTAATTCTAGCCCGGAATTGCGCACAAGGACCCGCCGGAACGTCGCGACGCCAGTTCCAAAGGCATGAGGCGGGTTCGGACGTAGCTGTTTGCCACAGCTGTGACGACGGCGCCGTTCGTCGGATTTCTTATGACAATGTGATATGACAATGGAATAGTTCGGCGTAAACTCCCTCCTCCCGAATTTGCCCCCTGCCGACGGCAGGACGGGCCCGCCGCACGGAGATTCACGCATGAAACGCCCGCCTCGTCTGATCATCGCACTTCTGGCTCCATTCGTACTCGTGTGGTCGGCGACTGCGTTTGCCACTGGCAGTTGCCAAAATGGCAAGACGCTCTACAACAAGACCAATGCAAACGTGACCACGGCTTGCAGCAACTCGAATTGTCACGGAACCAATGTCAACAAGAAGAATATTGAGAATGCAGCGGGCAATCCCAGTGCGATCGACATGGCGCTGGACGGCAACGGCTCCAACGCCGAGATGCTGGCGCTCGACCTGCGCAACAATTTGCCGTTGAATGCATCCGACATCGACGACCTGGCTACGTACATTTTCTTCGCCACGATTCCGCAAGCCTGTCCGCCGATGGTAAACGCGACGCCCACAACAGTGTCGTTCGGAAGCGTCAACGCCGGCTCGCAATCGGCAACAACTCAAACCGTCACATTCACAAATACCGGCGGCGCGGCGACCGGACTGAGCTACTCCAATTCGAATTCGACGGATTTTCTGGTTTCGGCCGGTTCTCCCGCGTGCGGTGCTTCGCTCGCCGCGGGCGCGTCTTGCAGGGTCAACATCGCATTCAAGCCTTCATCAGCTGGATCGAAGACCGGCACGTACACGATGTCAGGTACCAATGTCGAGGTATCGGTGACGATGGACGGTACAGGGATCTCGGCAACGCCCAACGTACAGGCATCGCCCACGTCGGCTGCTTTCGGCTCGGTACAGGTCGGAAACACGTCCAGCACGACGACGATCACGGTCACGAACAGCGGCGGCGGCGACGCCACCGGCGTGGCATTGTCCAACCCGAACAGCGCGGAGTTCCTGGTCACCGGCGACAACTGCGCAGCACGACGCTCGCCAAGAACGGCGGCACCTGCCAGTTCAACGTCGCGTACAAGCCGTCCGCGCCCGGCGCCGACAACGTCACGCTCGCCATCAGCTACACGGGCGGGTCCGCTTCGGTGGCGATGAGCGGCACCGGCACGGCCCCCGCGGCGGCCTCGCTGCAGGCTTCACCCTCCGCGCTCGCGTTCGGCAGCGTCACCGTCGGCGCGACCAGCGCGACGCAGAGCATCACCGTCACCAACAGCGGCGGCGCGACCGCGACGATTTCGAACATCGGCAGCAGCAACGCAACCGAGTTCATCGTCAGCGGCAACAACTGCGGCGCAACGCTCGGTGCCGGCGCCACGTGCACATTGAACGTCGCGTACAAGCCATCGGCGGCAGGCGCCGACAACGCCAGCCTCACCATCTCCTATGCGGGCGGATCACCGGTGTTGATCGCGATGTCGGGCACCGGCACCGCGGCGGCCACCGCCAATCTCGGCGCGACGCCGACTTCGCTGGCGTTCGGCAACGTCACCGTCGGCGCGTCGAGCGCCACGCAGGCCGTCAACGTCACCAACACCGGCGGCGCGCAGGCGACCGGCATCGCCTTCGTCAACAGCAACGCGAGCGAGTTCGTCGTCAGCGGCAACAGCTGCGGCGCGACGCTCGACGCGGGCTCCTCGTGCACGCTCAACGTCGGCTACACACCCGGCGGCACCGGCGCCGACAATGCGACGCTCACGATCAGCTCGACCGGCGGCGCCAACATCGTCATCGCGATGACGGGCACCGGGAACCGCGGCCGCGACCCCGAATCTCTCGGCATCGCCGGCACTCAAGTCGTTCGGCAGCGTGACGGTCGGCCAGACGAGCGGCGCGACGGCGATCACCGTCACCAATTCCGGCGGCGCGCAGGCGACCGGAATCACGTTCGCCAACAGCAATGCGGCCGAATTCCCTGTAAGCGGCAACACCTGCGGCGCGACGCTCAACGCCGGCGCCTCGTGCTCGCTCAGCGTCGCCTTCGCACCGGGCGCGACGGGCGCTGCCAGCGCGTCGCTGACGTTTAACTACGCGGGCGGCAGCGTGCTTTCGATCGCGCTGTCCGGCACCGGGGTGGCCACGGCACCGCCGCCCGGCACCGGAGCGCTGTCGATGGTTTCCGCGGTCGCGATGCCCGACCAGACGCTGGGTGCGTCCAGCGCGCCGCGGGCGGTCACGCTCAGCAACACCGGCAGCGCAGCGGTGATCGTATCGTCGATCGCGAGCGGCAACGCAGCCGAGTTCTCGATCAGCAGTTCGACCTGTACCACGGTGAACGCCGGCGCCGCGTGTTCGTTCAGCATCACCTTCACGCCGGCGGCGGTCGGCGCGCGCAGCAGCACCGTCACCGTCACCAGCGACGGCGCGGGCAGCCCGCACGCGATCCTGGTCAGCGGCAACGGCCTGGCCGGCGGTGGCGTTCCGCCGCCGAATACCATTACCGCGGTGGCCGTCGAGTACTACCACGCCGCGTTCGACCACTACTTCATTACCTCGATCACCGACGAGATCACCAAGCTCGACAACGGCACCTTCGTCGGATGGACACGCACCGGTCGATCATTCAAGGTCCGCCCAAGTCCCGGCAAGGGTCTCAACGCGGTGTGCCGGTTCTTCAGCACGGCGTTCGGCGCAAAGAGTTCGCACTTCTACACGCCGAATGCTCCCGAGTGCACGATCGTGAAGGCCAACGTCGCGTGGACGTTCGAGGACGAGGTCTTCTTCATCGCGTATCCGGACCTCGACGGCACCTGCCCGGCGGATACGATTCCGGTCTACCGCATGTACAACAACGGCCAGGGCGGCGCGCCCAACCACCGCTACACGACCGACCTCGACGTGCGCTCGCAGATGCTGGCGCAGGGGTGGATCCCGGAAGGGGAAGGCAAGATCGGCGTCATCATGTGCTCGCCGCAGTGACGGCTCGCCGCGGCTTCGAACGTGCACGTCCTCGCTGGTGTCGTTCCTGACCACCCGGGAACGACGAGCGGCGAGAGGTCACGCTTCTCCGGCCGGCTTCGCCAGCGTTCCATCCTGCGCGACGCCCAGCCATTGCACGCCCTGCGTCTCGAGGAACGACTGGCCGTCGCCTTCCAACAGCATCGCGATGGTCGCGCAGCTGCCGGCGACCACGCACAGCGGCGACACCACGCTGATCGACTGCCAGTGCGCGACCGGCATGCCGGTCTTCGGATTCAGGATGTGGCAATAGCGACGGCCGGCGATCTCGAAGAAGCGTTCGTAGTCCCCGCTGGTGGCGAGCGCGCCGGCCGCGAGGTCGAAACCCGCGATCGCTGCGTCCGGGTGCCGCGGATGGCGAATGCCCACGCGCCATGGCGCACCATCGGCCTGCGGCCCGATGGCGCGTATGTCGCCGCCCAGGCTCACGAGTCCGTGGCGCAGTCCGCGCTCGAGGCAGATCGTAGCCACGCGGTCGGCCGCGTATTCCTTGCCGATCCCGCCGAAGTCGATCTCCATTCCAGCGCGCGGCAAGCGCACGGATTTCGCGTTCCACTCGACATCGCCCCAGCCGACCAGCGCCACCGCCGCCGCGAGTTCCGCGGGGTCGGGGAGCGTCGGCGGTTCGCGCCGGAAATCCCATACGCGACGCAGCACACCGGAGGTGATGTCGAAGAGTCCGCCGGAGAGCGCGTGGCATTGATCGGCGTAGCGCAGCAGCGCCGCGGTCTCGGCGTCGATTGCCACCGGCGCACCACCCGCCGCGCGATTGATCCGCGTGGTCACGCTGTCGTCGCTATAGCGCGAGTACTTCGTCTCGATGCGGCGTACATCGGCAATGGCGGCCGACGCGGCACGGCGCGCGACGTCGAGATCCGGGGCGGCGAGCTGGATTTCGTGCTCCGACGCCATGGCGCGAAACGATTGGCGGAACAGGTTCATCGAGGATTGCCGACCGGCGCCCGGATCGTGGCTCCGATCTGGCGGCAGGGGCAGAGGTACGGGTTCGGGTGTCGGAGTCGCGACTCGCGTTGATTTGCCCACGCACCCGCCGTCGACCTGCAGCCTCTAGAAATTCTTGGTGAGGTTGACCTGAAACCAGCGCGCCGAGAACGTCTGAATGCCAGGGCTGCCACTGCCACCCAGCCGCCAGTCCGGGTCCTGCCGATACATGTCCGCGCGCAGCGCGATGTACCAGCCGTCCCAGAGCGTCTTGCCGACGATGATCCCGGCTGTCAGCGCGCCGAATGATGCGAGACGGGTGTCGGCGCTGTAGAGCGACCCCTCTCCGGCATAGCCCTTCGGCCAAGGCGGATTGAAGTAGAAATCCGCCGCGCTCTGTGTGTAGTAGCGCAAACCCGGTGTCAGCGTCCAGCCGTACGGCAGTGCCTGCGCCCACTCGACTTCCAGCATGTTCGATGTGCTGCCAAACGAGTCGAACAGCAGTCGGTAGCCGAGTTTCAGGGTCGCGTCGGGTTCGGCAAAATATTGGTTGTAGCGCGTGAGCCAGGCATAGGTCTGACGCGTAGTTGGGCGGGTATCAAGTGACTTGTAGGGGTCGCTGTAGTAGCCGTGCCCGGTGTAGAAGGTGAGGTTCGACTGAACAATGGAGTTGGGCGACAGCGCCTGGGTGACGCCAACCACGAACTCCAGCGCATTGCGCGGTTCGTTGACCGCGATACCGTTGGTTGAGTTGATGCGATCGTTGGTACCAGCAATACCCAGCGTCCAGGTACGGTTGCGGTCCTCGCTGTAGATCTGCACGTTGATCGATCCGCCACGCGACAGGAAGTCCTGCTCGGACGACGCGAAGCCACCGACACTGACCGCATAGTCGCCGTAGTATTTCGTGACTTTGAGGTCGCCCGCGGTCCGGTAGTCGAAAATTGAGGCGCCCGAAAGCGTGTTGAAGAAAAGAGGCGATGCGCCGGACATCGCGTCGTACACCACGCTGCCTTCGACGACCAAGGTATCGCTGACCGGGATCAGCGCGTAGAACGCCGGGGCATCGACGGTCATCCGGTTGCGTCCGGGCTGCCAGTCGCGGTAGCTCAGGTACTGCAACTCGAGGATGCCCTTGTCGGGCGCCGACTGCGCATGCGCGGCGCCCGGCATCACGCCCGGGAGTGCCAATGCCGCCGCGAGCAGCGCGCCGGCGGGCCCGCTGTCCGGTCGCGAATTCGTTCGCGCGCGCCGCGTGCGCGCAGCGTCAGTTGCAGCCACAACCGCCTCCGCCGACGCCGTAGCCGCCGGTCGCCGCCTCCTTGCTGGTATAGATGTGCTGCTGCGTCTTGGCGTCGAGCCGGTCGTAATCGAACTGCATCTCGGGTCGTGCGAGGTTGCCGCGTTCCCATGGCTGCGGCGGTGCGATCGTCGCGCATCCGGCCAATGCCACTGCGAGCAGTCCCAGAGTCGCAATTCGCTTCAACGTGGATCCCAGCGTCATTTTTTCGCGGCAGCAAGCAGCGCGACCACTCGCCGCTCGAGATCCGCCTTGTGCTCGTCGAGGAAGCCCCGCTCGACGTACGTCACTTGTCCTTGCGCGTCGACCAGATACGAACTCGGCATGCCCTTGACCCCGTAGGCCGATGGCGTGGCGCCCGACTCATCGTACACAATCGCGAACGCGGCGGGGATTTGGGCGAGGAAGCGCTCGGCGTCGCTGCGCTTCTTGTCGACATTTACGCCGACGACCACCAGGCCGCTCGGCCCGTATTTCTGCTGCATTTCGTTCATCCACGGGAACGAGCGCCGGCACGGGCCGCACCAGGATGCCCAGAAGTCGACATAGACAACCTTGCCGCGCAGTTTGTCGAGCGCGACGGACTGCCCGTTCGCGTTCGGGAGCGTAAACATCGGCGCCGCCTCGCCCGCCTCCGTGGCCAGTGCCGAAGGCACCAGCAGCGCTGCGACCAGCGCCAGCGCCCAGCGGGATGGATAGTCCATTTTCATGACGTTGGCATTATGCACGAAGCGGGCCAGAAACTGCCATCGCCAAGCGCGCCGCAGCCGCCCGGACCCGCAGGCTCATCACGCACGCGCTCCCGCTCGCGTTGGGATCATGCGGAAGGAAGCCGCATCCGGGAGAGGCAGCGCCTGCGGTTTCGGCGCTTGCCTCCAGATAACGGCGACCAACACGCCTCTGCGTATTTCAGCGCGAGGCAAAGATGGTAGGGGGCCATAAGGGCACCCCTCAAGGCAGCGCTAAAGCGCGTTGAGTCGATCGACCAGCGCCGCGATCTTTTCGGTATCGAAGGCGCGGCGGATACGATCGACCAAAGGCTTGGCGGTCGCAACCTCGGAAGTGAGCACTCGCTGTTTCACGGACAGCAAGTGCGCGGGGTGCATCGAGAAATTGCGCAATCCGAGGCCCAGCAGCAGGCGCGTCTGGTCCACTTCGCCGGCCATTTCGCCGCAGACCGCGATGGGCGTGCCGGCCTTGTTGGCCGTTGTGATCGCCATCGCCAGCAGACGGATGACCGCCGGATGAAGCGGGTTGTAGAGATGCGCGACCGCCTCATCGGCGCGATCGACCGCCAGCGTGTACTGAATCAGGTCATTGGTGCCGATCGACAGGAAATCGAGCCGCTCGACGAACGCGTCCATCGCGATCACGGCGGCCGGGATTTCGATCATCCCGCCCACCTCCACGCCGGAATCGAACGGCACGCCCTGCTCGCGGAGGCTTTCCTTCGCCTGCTCGAGGGTGAGGAGCGTCTGTTCGATCTCGGCTGAAGAAGCGAGCATCGGCACCAGGATGCGCACCTTCCCGTAATGCGACGCTCGAAGGATCGCGCGCAGCTGCGTCATGAAAAGCCTGGGTTCGGCGAGGCAGAAGCGTACCGCGCGCAACCCCAGCGCCGGGTTGGGCGCGACCCGCGCCAGGCCGTCCAGTCCCTCGACGTTCTTGTCTGCGCCCAGATCGAAGGTGCGGATCGTCACCGGCCGGCCGCCCATACCCTCTGCCACTGCCCGATAGGCTTCGAACTGCTCGTCCTCGGTGGGAAGTCCTTCGCGGTTGAGAAACAGGAACTCCGACCGGAAAAGGCCGACGCCGGTGGCGCCGTTGTCGAGCGTCTGCAACAGATCCTCGGGCAGCTCGATGTTCGCCTGCAACTCGATCCGATGCCCGTCGATGGTCTCCGCGGGCTTGGTGCGCAGCCGCTTGAGTTTCTGCCGCTCTAGTCCGAGTTCGCTCTGCTTCAGGCGGTACTCGGACAGCACCGCGCGATCCGGATTGATGATGACCACGCCGGAGTCACCATCGACGATGAGCATCTCGGTGTCGCGAATCAGCTGTCGTCCGTTGTGCGTCGCCACTACGGCAGGCACGTTGAGGCTGCGCGCGACGATCGCCGTGTGCGACGTCACGCCGCCCACGTCGGTGAGGAACGCGCCGTAGTGGTGATGCTTGAACTGGATCACGTCGGCCGGCGAAAGGTCATGCGCGACCAGGATCGTCTGCTCCTCCGCGATGGGCGCCGGCAGCGCTCCGGGCTTGCCCATCAGTCGCTTCAACACGCGCTCGCCGACCTGCACGATGTCCGACTTGCGTTCGCGCAGGTAGGAATCCTCGATCTGCTCGAATTGATCGACCAGGACGCCGAGCTGCGTGGTGAGCGCCCACTCTGCGTTGCAGCGTTGTTCCAGAATGATTTTCTTCGGCACCTCCGACAGCGTCGGATCGTTGAGGATCATCCAGTGGACATCCAGAAACGCCCCGAACTCGCTGGGGACGTCTCCACCCGTCATCGCCAGGTGAAGGCCTTCCAGCTCTATCTGCACTTCCCTGACCGCAACGGAAAAGCGGGCGATCTCGGCGTCGACCTTCGCCGCGGGAATCATGTAGTGCGAGACTTCGAGCGTCGCGTGCGAGACCAGCTGCGCGCGTCCGATCGCGATGCCCCCGGACACTCCGACACCGTTGAGCGCGAAGCTGACCATCGGCTAGGCGCCCAGGCGAGACGCGGCGCGCGCCGCTACGAGCGCTCCCCGAGGCCGTCGTGAAACAACGCGGCGATCTCGCGCATGGCTTGCACCTCGTCCGGACCGTCGACTTCGACGCGTACCGTCGCTCCGACCGAGGCCGTCAGCAACATCACGGCCACGATGCTGCGCGCGCTTGCGCGCCGTCCCTTGACCGTCAGCGAGACGTTGGAGCGAAAGCGCGACGCGATCTTGACGATCCGGCCGCAGGCACGAGCATGCAGGCCGAGTGGATTGATGATGGAAACGACACGAGTCAGCATGGGGCACCGCAACAAGACGTTCAGTGGACAGAGGCTCGGCGCTCAGGCAACGCCGGGGGTCCCTATTAGTGAACATTTTCGCGCGTTGGTTCCGCAAACCACGCATCCAGTTTCGCATAGGGTTTTCGCCGTCGGGGACAGCGCGGCACAACATCGTGTCCCCTCGTGATTGCATGTGCATGACGCCTTGCGCATTGCCTATCGCTTGCTGCACTGCGACACGCATGGTTGCGATACCCGGCCTTTCGCGGCACCCCTCGCGCCTACTGGCCCTCGCCGAAGCAATCGCCGATCAGGCCGACGATTGCGTCCATTGCGTCGCCCTCGTCCGGGCCTTCGATTTCGATCGTGACCTTCGCTCCCTTCCCCGCTGCCAGCATCATGACACCCATGATGCTCTTGGCGTTCACCTTGCGGCCGTTGCGCGACATCTGGACATCGCTCTGATAGCGCGCCGCAAGCTGAGTAAGCTTCGCCGAAGCCCGCGCGTGCAGGCCCAGCTTGTTGACGATCTCAATTTCTCGCTGTTGCATAGACGGGACCGATTTCGATGTGCAGGATGCCGTCACGACCGCCCGAGATCGCTTTCGTGAGCATCGTATCCATGCCCTTCGCGCGGTAGGTGAACGCGCGAACGAGCATCGGCAGGTTGACGCCGGCGATGAGCTCGATGCGACCGGGCACCTGCAGCTTGCCGGCCAGATTGCAAGGCGTCGCGCCGTAGATGTCGGAGAAGATGAGCACGCCGTCGCCCGTGTCGAGGTTGCTCACGCGCCGGCGCGCGGACGGCAGCAGGTCGAACGGGTCGTCGGTCGCCGCGACCGACAGCGTCTCGAACTGCGGCGGGCGCGTACCCAGCACATGCGTGACCGCCTTGACCAGGCTGTCGGGCAGCGTGTCGTGGGCGATGATCAGTATCCCTATCATGAATCCTCGCCGCGCTCGCCTCGGCCATGGGGTACGGCTGCGGTCGAGCGCCCAGCGGCCGTTGGCGGCGAAATGGTAGCACGCAGCGGCGCCCGCGACGCCCGTTGCCTGCGCCCTTGGTCGGGTCTTTCGGCCGGGCAGCGCATCCGCGAAGTGCGGTCTGAGGGTCTTCTAGGCCAGGCTAGCCGCCGCCAGCAGCGCCTGCGTGTACGGCTCGCGCGGCGACGCGAACAGCGCCTCCGCCTCGCCCTGCTCGACGATCGCGCCATCCTTCATCACCAGCACCCGGTGCGCCATCGCGCGCACCACCGCCAGGTCGTGGCTTATGAAGACATAGCTCATCCCGTATTTGACCTGAAGCGCGCCCAGGAGCTTCAGCACCTGCTGCTGGACCGACACGTCGAGCGCCGAGGTCGGCTCGTCCAGCACCAGGACCTCCGGCCGCAGCACGACCGCACGGGCGATGGCGATGCGCTGCCGCTGGCCCCCCGAGAACTCGTGGGGATAGCGGGTCAGCACGTCGATGATCCCGTCCGCCTCGGACAGCCCGACCTCCGCCAGCATCGAGAGTATCCGCTGCCGCCGCGCATCTCGGGAAAGCTCGGGCATATGCAGCGCCACGCCTTCGCCGACGATCTGCTCGATCGTCATCCGCGGCGACAGCGAGCCGAACGGGTCCTGGAAAACCACCTGCATCCGCCGGCGCATCGTGCGCAGCGTGGTGCGGTCGGCGCCGTCCAGGCGCGTCCCCTCCAGCGTCACGCTGCCGGCGGCGATCGGCTGCAGCGCGAGCAGCGCCATGCCGAGCGTCGTCTTGCCCGAGCCCGACTCGCCGACGATGCCCAGCGTCTCGCCGCGCTTCAGCTCGAGCGTCGCATCGCGCACCGCATGGAATACGTCCTTGCCGAACCAGCCCTTCGTCGCCACGAAATCGACCGACACGTCGCGCGCCGCGGCGAGGATCGGCGCGTCTGCCGGCACGGGGTGCACCGCGCGTTCCGGCCGGCTGTTGATCAGCTTGATCGTGTAGGGATGGCGGGGTCGCGCGAACACTTCGGCGGTGTCTCCCTGCTCGACCAGTTGCCCCTTCTCCATCACACCGACGCGATGGCAGAAGCGGCGCACCAGGTTCAGGTCGTGGGTGATGAACAGGATCGCCATGCCGTACTCGGCCTGCAGGTCGTCCAACAGCGCGAGTATCTGCGCCTGGATCGTCACGTCGAGCGCGGTGGTCGGCTCGTCGGCGATGAGCAGCTTTGGCCGGCAGGCGAGCGCCATCGCAATCATCGCGCGCTGCCGCTGGCCGCCGGAGAGCTGGTGCGGAAAGGCGTCGACCTTCTTTTCCGGATCCGGGATGCCGGTGCGCGCCAGCAATTCGATCGCGCGGCCTCGCGCCTGCTTCTTGCCAAGGCCCTCGTGCAATTCCAGCACCTCGGCGATCTGCTTGCCCACCGCGTACAGTGGATTGAGTGCCGTCATCGGCTCCTGGAAGATCATCGCGATATCGCGGCCGCGCAGCGCGCGCATTTGGCGCTCGCTCCTGGCCAGCACGTCGTCGCCTTCGAAACGGATCGCGCCGGCATAGGTCGCGGTGGCGACGAGGCGCAGGATCGACAGCGCCGTCACCGACTTGCCCGAGCCGGATTCGCCGACCAGCGCGAATTTCTCGCCGGCGTCGATGGCGAACGAGACTCGCTCGACGACGCGCGACGGCCCGAAATTCACGCTGAGCCCCTCAACGGAAAGCAGCGGTGAGGTCATGCTCCGGCGGCAATCATGATCATGATTTCCTCGTGTCGAAGGCGTCACGAAGCGCGTCGCCGATGAAGGTAAGCAACAGCAGCGTGAACGACAAGCACGACAAAGGTGGGGATGGCGATCCACCAGGCGTCGAGATTTTCCTTGCCTTCGCGCAGCAGGTCCCCCAGCGACGGAATGTTCGGCACGCCCAGCCCCAGGAAATCGAGCGCGGTCAGGAACAGGATCGCAGCGCTCATCCGGAACGGCAGGAAAGTGATCACCGGCGTCATCGAGTTGGGCAGCAGGTGTCGCCAGATGATCTGCAGGTTGGACAGGCCCATCGCGCGCGCCGCCTTGACGAATTCCAGGTTGCGGTTGCGCAGGAATTCCGCACGCACGTAGTCGGACAGGCCGATCCACCCGAACAGCGCAAACACACCGACCAGCAACAGCAAGGTCGGCGCGAAGATCGAAGCGATGATGATCAGCAGGTAGAGATCGGGCACCGCGTTCCAGATTTCGATCACGCGCTGCGTGGCCAGATCGACGCGGCCGCCGAAATAACCCTGCAGCGCGCCGACGATGATGCCCAGCACCGCGCCGACCACGGTCAGCGCCAGCGCGAAATAGATGCTCACCCGGAAGCCGTAGAGCAATCGCGCGGTCATGTCGCGCCCCGCCGAGTCGGTCCCCAGCCAGTGCCCGGACGGTGGCGCCAGCGGGTCGGCCGCGCGCGCATAGTAATCGAGCGTGCTGCGCGCCGAACTCGTTCAAGGTGAACAGCGCGAAATTGCCGGCTTGGCGAACTGCCCGACAATGAACGGGTCGTGCCAGTCGGTGTCGGTGGCGAAGTCGCCGCCGAAGCGCTTTTCCGGCTGGTTGTTGACGATCGGGAAGAACCACTCACCCTGGTAGCGCGCGACCAGCGGCCGGTCGTTGGAGAAGACCTCGGCGAACGTGCCCACGACCAGCATCACCGCGAAGATCAAGCAGCGACACGTAGCCGAGCCGGTTGCGCTTGAAGCGCGCCCAGGCCCGCTGGTTGGGCGACAACGACGTAGCGCGGCGCGGCGTCTCGGTTTCGGCGAGCATCGCCTCGGGCGTGCCCTCGCCCAGCGGCGGTTGCGTGACCAGGCTCACTTGCCCACCGCCGCGAACTGGACGCGTGGGTCGACGACAACGTACATGAGGTCGCCGACCAGCTTCACCACCAGGCCGATCAGCGTGAAGAAGTACAGCGTGCCCATCACTACCGGATAGTCGCGGCGAATCGATCGACTCGTAGGACAGCAGGCCCAGGCCGTCGAGCGAGAAGAGCGTCTCGATCAGCAGCGAGCCGGCGAAGAACGCGCCGATGAACGCTGCCGGAAAGCCGGTGATGATGGGGATCAGCGCGTTGCGGAACACGTGCTTATAGAGCACGCTTGCGCTCGGACAGCCCTTTGGCGCGGGCGACCAGCACGTACTGCTTGCGGATTTCCTCGACGAAGGTGTTCTTGGTCAGCATCGTGACCACCGCGAAGCTGCCGATCGCATAGCAGGTCAATGGCAGCACCAGGTGCCACAGGTAGTCGACGATGCGCGCCGGCCACGTCAGGGTAGCCCAGTTGTCGGAAGTAAGGCCGCGCAGCGGGAACCAGTCGAGGAACGTGCCGCCGGCGAACAGCACGATCAGCAGCACGCCCAGAACAAAGCCGGGAATGGCGAAGCCAACCAGCACGAACAACGTCGTGATCGTGTCGAACCGCGTGCCTTCGCGCACGGCCTTGGCCACGCCCAACGGGATGGAGATCAGATACGAAAGGAGGAAGGTCCACAGTCCGAGGCTGACCGACACCGGGCAGCTTTTCCTTGATCAGCGACCAGACGTCCTTGTTGCGCATGAAGCTCTTGCCCAGGTCGAACTGCGCGAAGCTCTTCATCATTGACAGGTAGCGCGTCCAGCGGTGGCTTGTCGAAGCCATAGAGTTTCTTGAGGTCCTCGATCTGCTTTGCGTCGAGGTCGCGGCTTGCCGGCAAAGCCCGAGCGCGCGTTCACCGCCGACCCCGGCGCGCGCCTCGGCGAGATCTGCTCGACCGGGCCGCCCGGGACGAACTGGATCATGAGGAACGTCACCGTCAGCACGCCGAGAGCGTGGGGATCATCAGCAGCAGACGCTTGCCGATGTACGCCAGCATGTCGTGTGGCCTCGTTCTTTCGTTCCGGGTCCGCGTCGCCGCCCTAAGTCGGCTTCGCCGGTGCGCTGCTCACCGTTGCCGCGCCCGGCTTGTCGAGGTCCTTGATCCACCACGTGGTGATCGCCCACTGCAGCCACTCGCTGGGCGTCGGCGATCGTGTAGAACTTGGGCACGCCTTGGCGGATGCCGAACTTGTCCCAGTGCGAGACGCGGTTAGCCGGGCCGTAGAGCTCGGGCACCACGTAGTGCTCGGACATGAACATGCGGTCGAGCGCGCGCGCGGCGGTGCGCAGCTCTTCCATCGTGGTCGCGCGGTCCATGCGGTCGATCAGGTCGGTCGATCGCCTTGTTCTTGATGCCGCCGTAGTTGGCCGACGCCTCCTCGTCCGCTGCGGCGCTGCCGAACGCGGCCTTCAGGTCGGCGACGTTGGGCAGCGCCCAGTCGCCGGACTTGCGGATGTTGATCGATGTCGAAGTCGAAAGCTGGATCCGCTTGCGGTAGAGCGCGAAGTCGACCTTGCCGCACGTTGAGCTTGATGCCCGAGCTTGGCCAGGTTGCGCTGCCATATACCGCCTCGCGCCGACCGCGAGCGTCGCCGGCTTCCAGCCATTCGAACTCGAACCGCTCGCCCTTGGCATTGCGCAGCACGCCTTCGGAATCGACCTTCCAGCCTGCCTCCTCGAGCAGCGCGCGCGCCTTCTTCAGGTTGTTGCGCAGACGCGTTGGGGTCGAGGTCGGTGCGCGGATCCTGCCAGGCTCGGACCGAACGCCGCCACCGGCAACTCGCCGCGGAAGGGCTCCAGCAGCGCGAGTTCGCCGGCCGAGGGTTCACCGGTCGCGGCAAATTCTGAATTGGCGAATACGCTGTTCACCCGCTTGCATTGCTTGTACACG
Organism: uncultured beta proteobacterium; assembly: GCA_963739745.1. Classification (GTDB taxonomy): domain Bacteria; phylum Pseudomonadota; class Gammaproteobacteria; order Burkholderiales; family Casimicrobiaceae; genus VBCG01. Next base: position 224,563 of record CAVUCJ010000027.1, on the reverse strand, counting down.
TTGATCGCTCGAAGTCGTAGGCGAGCCCAGCGCCTCGCGTACCCGGCGGTCCTGGAACAGCGGCCGGCGCAGGTTGAAGCATGTACGACTGCATGCCCATGCCCATGCCTGTCGTGGAATTCCTCCTTGACGATGCGCTTGTCGTCGCCACTTGGGACCCGAGTGCTGGCGCGCCCAGTGCTTCGCGGAGAATTCCTGATGAAGTCGAATTCACCGGCCTTGAACGCCTCCATGCGAAATCGCGTGGTCGCGGTAGTAGCGATAGACGACGCGGTCGAAATTGTACTGCCGCTTCGACACGCCGAGGTCGCGCGCCCAGTAGTTGGGGTCGCGGACGAACTCGATGCCGCGGCCGGCATTCCGCCGCGCGCGATCGGTAGGGACCGGTGGTTATCGGGTACTCGGTGACAATCTCGCTCGAATTTCTTCTGCTTGCCGTCGGCGCCCAGCGCCCCACTTGCGGCGAGAACACCGGCAGCGCGCCCACGTTGAAGATGGTATCGGCGGTGCGCACCTTGAGATCGAAGCGCATCGTGCGCGGGTCGAGCACCGTGGCGCCGCCACACCATCGAACTGCGCGCGCACTGCCGGCGCGGCACCCTTGCCCGTCAGCATGTCGAACACGTGCTTGACGTCGGCCGCAGTGACCGGGTCGCCGTTGTATGTAGCGCGCCTTGGGATGAATGCGGAAGGCGACCGAGGACTTGTCCGGCGCGACCTGGATGTCCTCGGCGACCATGCCATACATGGTGTCGGGCTCGTCGCCCGAACGCACGGTCAGCGACTCGAACATCAACGTGGTCAGCCCGGCAGGCGACTGCCCGCGGATGGTGTACGGGATTGAACTTGTCGAAGCTCGAACGCCGATCCGGGTTGCTTGGCCTGCATCGTGCCCGCCCTTGGGCGCGTCCGGATTCACCTAGTCGAAATGCCAGAAGCCGCGCGGGTACTTGGGTTGGCCGTAGGCGGAGTATGCATGCGACCATTTGTCGGGAGACGGCGTCGGGCCCGTGACCGCTTCGGGTCCTGCGGCGCTTGCGCCGGCAACCGCAAGCAGCAACGACAAGAGCCCGGCGCCCAACAGGCGGCCGAGTCGAAGGGAGAGTGTGGGCGCGGAGGTCATGGGTCGTGCGCTGGGAAAAATTCCAAGTTAGCCAGCCAACCTTAACGGCCCATTAACGGCCAGCGCGGGCAGCGCGCGGCGCGATCATCCCTGTTCCGGGCGGGAAGCGCAAATCGAAGTCGCAACCGAAAGCCCCACCGGGAGACGGCGCCACGGGTCCGCCCACCGAGAGGCAGGCGCGGCACGAGCGCCCGTCGTTCATTTTTCCAAGGCGCGCAACAGAACGTCGGCGAACAGCCCCGCGACATCGTAGCCCGCCAGTTGCGCGATTTCGACGAAGCAGGTCGGCGAGGTCACGTTGACCTCGGTCAGGCAGGAACCGATGATGTCCAGCCCGACGACCAGCAGCCCTTCCGCCCATAGCTGCGACGCCAGCGCATTGGCGATCTCACAGGTCGCGCGGCGAAAGCGGGCGTGCCTCGCCGCGTCCACCGACGGCGAGATTGCCGCGCGTTTCCCCCGGCTTGGGGATGCGCGCCAGACAGAACGGCACGACCTCGCCGCCGATGATAAGCACGCGCTTGTCGCCATCGACGATCTCCGGCAGATATCTCTGCACCATCACCATCCGCTTGCCGTAGTGCGAGACGGTTTCGACGATCACGTTGCGGTTGGGGTCGGATTCACCGACGCGGAACACCGACGTGCCCCCCATGCCGTCCAGCGGCTTGACCACGACGTCCTCGTGCTCGTCGATGAACGCGCCGATCAGCGCGGCATCGCGACTGACGAGCGTGGGCGAGATGTAATCGGCGAACCTGGCGATCGCGAGTTTCTCGTTGTGGTCACGAATGGCGCGCGGCCGGTTGAACACCCGTGCGCCTTCGGTCTCCGCGCATTCGAGCAGGTACGTCGAGTAGACGTATTCCATGTCGAACGGCGGGTCCTTGCGCATGATCACCGCATCGAAATCGGCGAGCCGCCGCAGCTCGGGCGGCCCTTCCCGGTACCACGCCGGGTCGTCGGCGAGGATCTCCAGCGGGCGGGCGCGGCCGCTTGTCACGCTGTCGGTCCACAAGAGGTCGCCCTGGCCGAGCGCGAAAATCCGGTGGCCGCGGCGGGCGAGTTCGCGCATCATTGCCACGCTCGAGTCCTTGTAGGACTTGATGTCGGGCAGTGGATCGAGGATGAAGGCGAAGTCCATGGTCGGTTCGGGGCAGCGCGGGTTGGCATCGTAACGCATTGCCGGCGGCGCACCACCAGGTTGCTATGCTTTCGGCCTCGTGGGGGCGCGCTGCCCAACGCCGCGGCCTGCCCACGACACCCGCGGCATCACCTGGACGAGACATGGGACTGCAACTGAATCTCGGCTGTGGCCGGTCCCCGCTTCAGGGCTGGGTGAACGTCGACGTCGCCGCGCTGCCGGGAATCGACGTGGTCGCCAACCTCGATGCCTGCCGCACGCAGCGGCTGCCGTTCGACGACGACAGCGCGTCGCGCTTCCAGCTCTCGCACGTGCTCGAGCACATCGGCGACACGCTGGCGCTGATGCAGGAACTGCACCGGATCGCCGAACCGGGCGCTCAGCTGACCATCCGCGCGCCTTACGGGTCAAGCGACGAAGCCGACGAAGATCCCACGCATCGCCATCGCTTCTTCATCAACAGCTTCGCCTACTTCGCGCAGCCCAACTACTGGCGCGCCGACTACGGCTACCGTGGCGACTGGGCGGTCGAGGAGACGACGCTGCTCGTCCGTCGAAGCGAGAACGCGGGGCTCTCGCCCGAGGAAATCGTGCGCAAGGTGACCCAGCTGCGCAACGTCGTGGTCGAGATGGTGGTGGTGCTGAAGGCGATCAAGCCGATCCGGCCGGCCGAGCAGTCGCTGCAAACCAACGCGCCGATCCGTATTCAATTGATCTGACGCGTTTCGGTCAGGCGACAATCGCGTCGCGCGCGAGGTCGCGCCAGGGCATCACGTGAATCGCGTCGGCGAGCAGCGACGCGCGTGCCGCCACCCCCACCGCGATCCCGTTGCGCTCGGCGACGTGGGTCGGGATGCGCAGCCACAGCGGACCCGCTACGCCGGCGACGCGCAGCGCCACCGTCGTGTCCTCGCCCAGTGCCAGGCACTCCGCGACCACGCCTGCGACCGGATTCTCGCGTTCGCCGCGCGAGGGCCGGTCTCGGCGGTGGAGCAGCACGCCCGACACCGGCAGCGCGAAGCAGACCCGCGCGCCGGTCACAATGGCGTCCGGCACTCGGGCTTCGAGCGCAGTGCCGCCCCATGCCAGTCCGCGCTCGCTCTCGCCCCTACCCCCAACTTCAACCTCACCCGCGCCCGGAATTCCACTCTGTGGCAACACGATCACCTGGGCCTCGAACACGTTCTTGAGGTCCACCAAACGTGCGACCAGCGGATCCACTGGCCGGGTCATCACCTCGCGCGGCGTCCCGGTCTGCAGCGTGCGGCCGCGGTGCAGGATGCTCATCCGGTCGGCCAGCAGGGCCGCCTCGTCGAGATCGTGCGTGACGAGCACGATCGGCACCGCCAGCGTCTGCCGCAACTCGGCCAGCTCGCGGTAGAGCTTCTGGCGCGTCACCCGGTCGACCGCCGAGAACGGCTCGTCGAGCAGCAGTACCTGCGGATCGCGCGCGAGCGCACGTGCGACGGCGACGCGTTGCTGCTGGCCGCCCGACAGATGCGCGGGTTTTCGGCCCTCCAGTCCGGTAAGGTGCACGCGGGCGAGCAACTCACGCGCGCGCGCCGCGCGCTCGGCGCTCGGCCGATGCGAAAGCGCCGCCGCGACGTTGTCCTGCGCAGTCAGGTGCGGAAACAGCGCGTAGCTCTGGAACACGAAACCGGCCGAGCGCAGCTGCGGCGTGCGATCGATGCCGGCCGCGGAGTCGAACCACGTCTGACCGTTGCAGGCGATCACGCCCTCGGCCGCGCGATGGAGCCCCGCGATGCAGCGCAGCAGCGTCGACTTGCCGCTGCCCGAAGGCCCGACCAGCGCCAGCGTTTCGCCGGGCGCGCAGGTGAGCGTCGCGTCGAGCGGAATCGGTGCCTTCTGTATGAGGCGTACCGACAGTCCGCCGGACAGCGCGTCAGCCATGAACGTGGTCGCGCGGGCGCGACGTCGAGTACGCGATGAGGATCGCAATCAACGAGCAGGCGAGCAGCACTGCCGCCATCGTCGCCGCGCCCGATTGGTCGAACGCCTGCATCCGGTCGTAGATCGCGATCGAGATCGTCTTGGTCTGCCCTGGAATGCTGCCGCCGACCATCAACACGACGCCGAATTCGCCGAGCGTGTGCGCGAAGGTCAGCACCATCGCCGAAAGCACGCCGGGCCAGGCGAGCGGCAGCTCGATGCGTGTGAAGATCCGCCACGGCGACATTCCGCAGCAGGCGGCCGCCGCACGTACGTCGTCGGGAATCGCCTCGAACGCGCGCTGCATCGGCTGGATCGCAAACGGCAGGTTGACGATGATCGACGCCAGCAGCAGGCCGGCGAAGCTGAACGCCAGCGTGCTTCCGGTCAGCGCGACGAAGAGCCTGCCCAGCGGCGACTGTGCGCCGAAGGTCACGAGCAGGTAGAAACCCAGCACGGTCGGTGGCAGCACCAGCGGCAGCGCAAGCGCCGCCTCCGCGACGCGCCGGCCGCGAAAGCGCCGCCAGGCAAGCAACCGCCCGAGCAACAGGCCCGTGGGCAGCAGCAGCACGACGGTGGCGGCGGCAAGTTGCAGCGACAACGAGAGCGCGGGCCAGTCCACGCGTCACTCGTCGGGAAGAACGAAGCCGTTCTTGCGGAGCAGCGCGCGCGCGACCGGTTGCTGCAGATAGTCGTAGAACGCGCGCGCGACGGGGCCGGCGCCCTTCAACAGCACCATCCGCTGATGCAGCGGCGCGTGGAGCCAGGCAGGCAGCAGCACGGCCGTGCCTTTGCCCATGAGCGCCGGCGAAAGTGCCAACGAGTACGCGATGAGGCCGCCCTGCGCCGCGCCGCTGGTCGCAAACTGTGTGGCCTGCGACACGTTTTCGCCGAAGACGAGCCGCGGCGACAGCGCATCCCACACGCCCGCCCGCTGCAGCGCTTCGCGCGCCGCGCGGCCATAGGGCGCATGCTCGGGATTGGCGATCGCGAAGCGCCTGACGCGGCCGTCGGCGACGGCCGCCTTCAGGTCGGCCAGCGTGGGATCGAGCTTGAGTGCGCTTCCCGTCGGAACGAAAAGCGCCAGGCGCCCGGTCGCGTAGAGCGTGCCGCGGTCGCTGGTTCGCCCTTCCGCCGCCAGCGCGTCGACGTAGGATTCGTCAGCCGACAGGAAGAGTTCGAACGGCGCGCCCTGGGCAATCTGCGTGCGGAAGTTTCCCGACGAGCCGAACACGACCTTGACGTCCAGGCCGGTGTCGCGCGTGAACGCGGCCGCGACCTCGGCCAGCGCGAACTGCAGGTCGGAGGCGGCCGCGACCGTCGGCGGCATCGCTGCGCGGGCCGGCATCGCGAACAGCAGCGCCGCGACCAGCGCGGCCAGCAAGCGGCAGCCTTGCGTCATCATCGGTTGTTTGCTCATATCGAAGTTGGCGAGAATATACCGGCAAGCCCGGCGATGTCCTCGACGCGCCCGGTGCGCAGGCGCAGGTTCACGTGGACACTCGCGCCCTTCGTCGGTCGTCCGGCGCGAGGGCGTCAGGCGGTGTCGCGCATTGCATCAGGGTACAGTTCGAGCAGCAGCGCGCGTGCGGTCTGTGCCAGCAGCGCCTGCAGCTGCCCGTCGACGCGCGCCGCGTCGCACGGCGGTCCGCGCAGCGACCACAGCGAAGAAAAGTCGGCTCGCCGCGCGGCCACTGCAGCGGCCGCTTGTTCGCGCCAGAAGGCCGGGTATTCGCTTTCCTTCCAGTCGCCGCGCCCGCGACCGAAATGCGCGACCGCGAGGTAGCGCAGCAGCGATGCGGTCGCCAGCCGGTCGAGGAACGCGTCGTCCCAGCGCACGGCCTCCTCGGTCCGTCCGCGCACGACGTTGACGACACGGGCGACGCCCGCACCACCTAACGCACCCAGGATCGCACCGGTCAGCAGCCCGGCGCCCAACGTAAGCCCCCCCGCGGCGAGGTCGGCTGCCAGTCCCGTCATCGCGCCCGAGACGATGCCGCCCACCGCCGCCGCCTTGCCTTCGGCGACCGGTCGGTCATTGGCCATATCGGTGGCAAGCCGCGCCTCGACTTCCGCTGCCGCACGGCCCTCGAGACCATGAATCCCGATGAGTCCGTCGGTGGCTGCGCGCAGATCGTCGTCGAGGCGCTCGGCAAGCTCGCGCAATGCCGCCGCCTGCTCGCGGCGGTCATCTTCGCCGGCGACACCCAGCGCAGTACCCAGCTTGTGCAGCATCGCCTTGGGCCGGAGCACGATCCGCGCGCAAACGGCAGCCGCGATTGGCGCGGCCAACGCCGCCATCGCCTGGTCGAACTGAGCCCAACGCCGCGTCCGCCACGCCAGCGCGAGCCGGCGCCATGCCGATCGCCGGTCGGGCACAACCAGCGGCCCGATCGCCGTGAACAATCCGAATTCCTGCACCCAGCAGCGCGTGAACGCATCGAGCGCCAGCACGCCGCGGACGATCGAATGCGATGCGAGTGCCGCGCGCCAGCGCTCGATTTCCTTCGCCTCTGCCGCGGCCGCGCGCGGTGCTCCCGTCTGGTTCAGCAACACCAGCACCGGCTTGCCGATCCATTCGAGCACCGCGAGTTCGGACGCGAGATAGCCCGCGTCGGCCGGATTTTCCGCCGCGTTGACGAGATAGAGCACAACGTCCGCCTGCTCGCGCACGTTGCGTACGGCCTGTTGTGTTAGCCAGAACGTCCGGTCGCGCCATCGATCCCACGCCTGCGCGAGAAACCAGGTGATCGGGTTGCCCTGCTGTGCCAACCGCCTTGCGAGCCGCGCGCTGTCGCCGAAACCAGGCGTGTCCCACAGCGCGAGCGTGTCGCCTTCTTCGGTGGCGAGCAGCGGATACGCCGTGGCCTCGGTGGTCACGTGCGGCGAGTCGCGAACCTCGCCCACGTCACGGCCGAGCAGCGTACGGGCGAGCGTGGTCTTGCCCGCGTTGGTGTGCGAGATCAGCGACAGCGCGATCGCGGCGGAATCATTCACGCGATACTTTCAGCGCAGATGCGCGTCACCGGAAGCGGTCGGTCGGACGGGCGGGATCGTTCCACGAACGTCGCCGGATCTCCGCCCCCGACTCAAGCACCGTGGGCAGGCTATCGCGACGATGACGAAGCGACAATCACGCATCGTGCTGCGCCTCGGCAGACCCTTCCAGCGCCGCGTCCAGCGCCGCTTCGGCGACGGGCAGGTCCGGATGGTCGAGATCGATGAACACCGGCACACACCGCACGGGGGCGCAGGCCTCGCGCCATAGGTGTCGCCTTCCATCGCGGCGTTGCGCGTCGCCACCCCAATGCGCGTTGAGCGCCGATTCGTCGACGATCACCACCAGCGGATGCGCCGACGACGCGGCGGCCGCGAGCGCGCGCAGGAAGGCGCCCTGCGCTTCGGCCTCCGGCGTGGCGGCGGCGTTGAAAAGGGCGACCCGCGGACCGCGAACGCCGGCATCGTTCATCGCCTGCAGCGCGTCCTCGTCGCCGTAGGCAACCGCGGGCTCGACCGCCAGTGTCATGCGACCGCCGAACGCGCGCGCCACCACCGCCTCCAGCACGTCGAGCGCCGCGGGGCTCACCGCGTAGCTGTAGGGGATGACGCTCGCCACGACCGGCCCGCCCTCGAAGCCGCGCAACAGCCGCGCGAAATAAGGTGTGTCAAGCTGGTCGCGCAGATGCGTGCTTCGATAGCGCTCGACCCAGGCCATCGTGCCCGCGAGCACCAGGCGCGGGACGATGACCATCACCGCCAGCGTCGCCGACATCAGATGCAGCCACAGCGCGGCGTTCTCGCTGGCCGGCGCGCGAATCGAGGCCACGTGCGCTGCATCGGGCACCGGGAGTCCGGTCAGCCAGGTGCCCGGCGCGTAGGCGATCGCGACGAACGTGCGCACGCTATCGGCGGTGAGGAAGGTGCTCTCCCAGGTTGCGCGGTATTCGAAGGCCAGTCCGCGCAGATAGAGTCCGGCGACCACACCCACTGCCAGCGCGGCCGCCGCCACATGCAGGATGCGTGCGGCTCGCGCCGCATACAGCGGGCCTACGTGCCTCGTCCATTCGTCGACGAACGTGATCACGACAGCGTCACGCGCACGGCCGCGCAAGCGACGCAGCCCTCCGGCCAGCCACGCAACGAGGCGCCGCAGCGGTCCCGGCGCGCCGGCATCGCCATAGCGAACGACGTAGCCCGCGGCCAGCGCGACGTAGAGCGCAAGGTTCCACACGACCAGCGGCGCCACCGGCGAGTACAGGATGCTGATGCGTTGCGCGCCGCCGATCGCGTCGGCGGCCATGCCCACGGCAAACGCCGCGGCCGCCAGGACACCGCCGAGCCACGGCCGCCAGCGCCAGCCCTGCGCCATGCGCGCCACCGGATTCGCGCGCGCGCGCAGCTTCTCCAGCGCAAGTTCGGCGCGGCGGGCGACGAAGGCCGAAGAGGTGGCGGTCGCGCCGACCACTTCGGCCGCGGCGCGGCTTGCCCATGCGCGGTCTTCATCGGTCCACAGCTCGCGTGCCCGGTCCGCCGTCTCGACGGCTTCGACAGCGGTCACCGCGAGTGCAGTTCGTTCATCCATGATGGCGTCGCAGAGACGATAGGCGACGTCATCATGCCCGAATCGGCACGCACTGCGGGGCGAACGGTCAGCGCCGGGGAGGCAGCGGCCCACGCGCGAGCGTCGGCCGGCGACCGAACTCCGGGACACCGGGTCGCGTCTTTTCGACCAGTTCGAGCGCGGTGGCCAGCGCAGTTTCCAGCTGCCGATCGTGACCGGCGGCCGCGTCCTGAGGCGCGTTGTCGACCTCGATCTGCGGGTCGGTGCCGTAGTTCTCGACGCCGAAGCCGACGTCGGCGAACCAGAACGAGAACTCAGGCTGCGTCGTCTCGGTGCCGTCGACCAGTTTGTGCCGCGGCCAGATGCCGACGACGCCGCCCCAGGTACGCGTGCCGACCAGCGGTCCCAGGCCCATCAGCTTGAAATTGTGCGAGAAGATGTCGCCATCCGAGCCCGCGTGTTCGTTGGTCAGCGCGACGACGGGGCCCATCACCGCCTCGTCCGGGTACGGTGACGGCGTCATCCAGCGCGTCAGCGCGTAGCCGTTTCGCTTTCGCGCGATCTTCTCGAGCAGCAGCTGCGACACGTGGCCGCCGCGGTTGTAGCGCAGGTCGACAATCAGCGCGGCGCAGTCGCATTCGGCGCTGAAGTAGCGATGGAACTCCGCGAATCCGGCCGATTGCATGTCGGGCAGGTGAAAGTAGCCGACCCGGCCATTGGACTGCGCGTGCACCCAGTCGCGGTTGCGCTCCACCCATTCGCGATAACGCGCCGGGACTTCGTCCGGCAGCGTGGTCACCAGCACCGTGCGCCCGCCGTTCGCGGCCGCGGTGCCCGCGAGCGTCAGTTCCACCTTGGCGCCGGCCTGATGGACGAGCAGCGCCTGTGGCGGCACTTCACGCGACACTGGCTGGCCGTTCACCGCGACGATGCGCTCGCCGACCTTCACTTCGACGCCGATGGCGTTGAGCGGAGAGTCGCCCCCCGGGTCCCAGGGATCGCCGGCAACGATGCGCGCGATCTCGTAGGTCGTGCCATCGTCGGCAAGCCGCAGGTCGGCGCCGAGCTGGCCCAGCGGCAATGCCGGCGGCCTGCGATGGTCGCCGCCCATCTCGTAGGCGTGCGACGTGCCGAGCTCGCCCTGCATTTCCCAGATGAGGTCGGACAGTTCGCCGCGCGTGGAAACGAGATCGAGCAGCGGCGCGTACCGATCGTACACGCCGTTCCAGTCGACCCCCGACATGTCGGCCGTCCAGAAATTGTCGCGCTGCAGCCGCCAGACCTCGCGCAGCATCTGCCGCCATTCGCTGGGCGGGTCGATCGACACGCGCACGCGGGCGAGGTCAATCCAGCCGGTCTTGCGCGACGGCACCTCGCCTTGCGCCCCGCGCAGCGCAGGATCGTGTGGATCGGCCATGCGGTTGGCGATGATCGCGCGCAGGCGCTTGCCCTCGCGAACGATGAGGGTCGTGCGGTCGGCGGCAAGCGCGAAGCGCTCCACCTTGTCCTGCAGCGTTTCCGTGCGTTGCGTCTCGAAGTCGAAGAGCTCCAGACGCCCCGGCGCATCCTTGTGACCGCCGCGTCCATGCGCGCCGACGATGCCGAACTGCGTCCAGATCACCTTGTTGCCGGACACCCCCGCGATCTGCCCGAACCTGCCTTCGGACACGGGAAAGGCGGCGACGCGGCGCACGATGCCCGCCAGGTCGACCTGGATGGCCGGCGTGTCCGCCGGATCGGTGCCCTTTCTGCGGTCGCGTTCCGGATCGTCGGGCTTGAGCCCCTTGGGCAGCGGATCGAACGGCGGCCGCCCGCCCGCCTGCAGCGCGATGAGGTAGGGACGCGCCGCGCGCGGGAAGCTCAACTCGAACTGCACCGCATCGTAGACCGGATCGAAGGTGCGGATCGACAGGAAGTACAGGTACTTTCCTTCGGGGTCGAACGCCGGTGCGTAGTCGCGAAAGTCCGGCTGCGTGACCAGCGTGGACGTCTTGCCCGCGATGTCGTGGAGCTTGATCGCGCAATGGCGCGGTCCGGTCCAGAACGCGTAGGCGATCCAGGCGCCGTCGGGCGACCAGGCAACGTCCTCGGTGCGGCCATGGTCGCTGCGATCGATCACCGCGACCGTGCCCGATTCGACGTCGCCCAGCAGGATCTCGTTGCGGTGGTTGGCAAGCACCACCTGCGTGCCGCGCGGCGCACTGCGCAACGCCACCACGCGGCCGACGTCCCACGGCAGCGCGCGCGTCGCGCCGTCCTTCCAGACCTGGACGCGCTCCTCCCCGGTCTCGTCGCTCACCGCGACCAGCGTGACGCCATCGGCGAGCCACTGCGCGTGGCGGTGCCGCGTACTGGCGGAGGTGCCGTGCTGGCGGACCGCGCCCTCCCACAGCCCGAGCGTGTAGAGCTTGCCGCGTACATCCAGCGCCAGACTGTGTCCCGCGGGATGGACGTCGAAGCCGTGCAGGTAATCCGTGGCGGAGGCAAACCTGCGCGCGGCCTGCGCGCGATACGCGGGCACCTCGACGGGCACCTGCCGCGTGCCGTCCGACTTCGGGTCGTAGCACCATATCCTGGCGCCGCACTGGTAGACGATGCGCTTGCCGTCGCTCTGCGCGTGCCGCGCGTAGAAATCGTCATGGTCGGTATGGCGCCGACGGTCCGAGCCGTCGGGCCGGCACGAATAGAGGTTGCCCACGCCTTCGGCGTCAGACAGGTAGTAGACGCGATCACCCACCCACATCGGGCTCGTGATGTTGCCCGGCAGCTCCGTCATCCGGCGAAACTGTCCGTCGCCCGCCGCGTCGATCCACAGGTGTCCGGCGGTGCCCCCGCGATAGCGTTTCCAGCGCGCGGGGTCCGCGGTATTGCGGCCGATGACCTTGGCGTTGCCGGGCCCGAACGCCAGATGATTGACCTGGCCCAGCGGCAGAAGCTGCGGCACGCCGCCGGCGGGGTCGAGGGTATGCGCACGGTAGTTGCGAAAGAACGGCTGCCCCTGCGTGGTGACGAACAGGATACGGCCGTCGCGCGTGAAGCCGCGCACCATCACGTCCGGACCGAGCCAGGTCATCCGGCGCGCCGGACCGCCCGCAGCCGGCATCAGATAGACCTCCGGATGCTGCTCGTCACGGCCGACGAATGCGATCCACTTGCCGTCCGGCGACAGCACCGGCGTGGCCGGCTCGCCCAGGCCTGCGGTCAGACGGCGGGCAGCGCCGCCGTTCACATCGACGCTCCACAGGTCGTCGTCGCAGACGAAGACGAGGGTGTCACCCTGCAGCGTCGGGTAGCGCAGATAGCCTTGATCGGTCATGGATGTGGTTCCGGTGGACATTGGAGACACGGCGCGGCGGGGTTGGTGACGCGACTGCGGGCACACCCGCCGCCCCCAGCTCGAAGCGCTGCAGGGTCTAGCGCCCGATGGTAACGGAGCCGCGGCCCCCGACGCCATCGGTACGACGAGCAGCCGCCGGGACGGACGAGCGACGGCAAGTCGGGATCGTTATCGGGCCCAGACCCGAGCCACGATCGCGACCCAGGTTTCTAGGCTCGCGGCGTGCCGTGAATGCCCGCGAGCGGCGCGCGGCGCAGGAACGCCGAGTCACGGCCGAGGATGAACTTGACGAGGTCCTCGAGGATCGGCTCCTCGATCGACTGGCTGTGGAATTCGAGGCTCACGCGATCGAAGCGGTCGACGTTGACCAGCGGGACGGTGACCATCCCGGACTGATAGTCGACGTAGAACGACACTTTCGCGGGAATCGCGGGCGGCACGGAAATCACGCACTTGTGGACGACGCCCGTGTGGTCCTCGATGCGGCGGCACGTGTACTGCAGCCCCGCGTCGTCGAGCGCCTTTTCGGCCATGGCGACGCCGCCGGGCGCCACCTCGATGTTAAGCGGCCGGGCCGCCGCGATCTCGTAGTAGATGTTGATCTCGTCCAGCACGGGGAAGCCGACGATGCGCCGTTCGTGCTGGCCGACGTAGCCGCGGCCGAACTTGGGCTCCTCGAACACCAGGCCGTGGCCGACGTCGAAGCGGTGCGCGATCGGCGGCTTCACGCCGTCGAGATAGGAAAACGCCTTGTCGAGCCACGTGTAGGCGCTGCGCAACCGCTTGTTGATCTGCTTCGTAGCCTTCGACGTCGGCGTGCGTGTGCGTCGAGGTGCGCGCGCTCTCGTACTGGGTGCGCAGCTCGTCGAGGATCGAGGGTGACGTGGACATGGCAATCGCTCCCGCCAGGGCGCGCCGCCGGAGGTCGGCTGCGCGCCGGGACGACTGCATTCTAATCGCTGCGTCGCGGCACGCGCCGTCAGCCGCCGCCCATCGTCGCGTTGGGGAACAGCGGCAGATCGCGCTTCCGCAGTCCGGTCAGGCGCGCATAAGCGTTGGCCAGCGCCGGCGCGAGCGGTGGCACGCCCGGCTCGCCGACGCCAGCCGGCGGTTCGGTGCTCGGCATGATCTGCACGGTGACCTGCGGCATTTCGCCGATGCGCATCACCCGGTACTTGTTGAAGTTGGTCTGCGCGATCTTGCCTGCGGCGAACGTGGACTGTCCCCACAGCGCCGCGTTGAGCGCATGCAGGATCCCGCCCTGCATCTGCGCCTCGACCGAGTCCGGGTTGATCACGGTGCCGCAGTCGACCACGCACAGCACGCGGTGCACGGTGACCGAGCTGGACGTCGGCTTCGAGATCTCCACCACCTGGCACACGCGCGTGCCGAACGACTCGGCGAAGGCCATGCCCCACGCGTGGCCCGCCGCCAGTGACTTGCGCCACAGGCTCAGTTCGTCCGCCTTCTGGATCACGTCCTTCGTGCGCTTGTCGGCGCCCTGGGGGTCGATCAGGTGGCTGTAGCGGAACTGGAATGGATCGAGTCCCGCCGCCATCGCCAGTTCGTCCATCATGCATTCGACGGCGAACGCATTGATCGACGAGCCGACCGAGCGCCAGAAGCCCACGGGAATGCCCGCAATTTCCGTGGTCAACGGCGCCCATTCCACGACGTAGGATCCGAGCGCGTAGGGCAGCCGTACGGAGCCTTCCACCGCCTGCGAATCGACACCGCCCGGGCGCAAGCCAGCCGCGCTGGCCGAGGATGGCCTGCGAAGCATTGCGGTACGACCAGGCCTTGATCTTCTTCGAAGCATCCAGCGTCGCCTTGACGTTCACGGCCGCGAGCGGCCGGTACTGGTCGTTCGCCATGTCCTCCTCGCGCCGCCAGGTGAGCTTCACGGGCTTCTGCACCGCAAGCGCGACCTGGATCGCCTGGCTCACGAAGTCGAGCTCGAACTTGCGCCCAAGCCCGCCGCCCAGAAGCGTCGTGTAAACGTCGATCTGCGTCGGCGGCAGGCCGGTCAGCGTCTTGGCCAACCCGGCAACGGACGCCGCACCCTGGGTCGGCGCCCAGATCTCGCAGCGCTGCGGCACGCCGCCGCTGAACGTGATGCGGACCGTGCAATTCACCACCTCCATCGTCGCGTGCGCGAGGTAAGGCAGCGTGTAAATATTATTCGAGCGTTGGCGTGCCGAGCGCCGTGGCGACCTGCGCTTCCGCGACCGGCGCATAGGTCGCGGCGGTGAACCCTGCGGGTGGCGTCGGCTCGGCCACCAGCCCGGTTCCACTCTGCGCGAGCGTTTTCGCCTGGGCGAGGATCTGCGCACTGTCGACGTTGCTGGTCGACGCCGGCAGCGTCCACTTCACCGATAGCGAATTGGCGAGCTTGAAGGCGAGCCACGTGTTGCTTGCGACCACCGCCACCGCGTTGGTCGAGCCGGCGACGACCGCGCCGCGCGAGTCGGACGCCTTGCAGGGCACCACGGCGATCGCCCCCGATGGCTTGGCGGGCGTCGCGGCGAGCGTGCCGCCGAACGGGCCATGCTTGATCGCAGCGAACACCATGTCGGGGAACCAGGTATCGATCCCGTACTTCGCGCTGCCGTCGGTCTTGGCCGGGATGTCGATGCGCGGCACCGGCTTCCCGATGAGCCGGAAACTTGCGGGGTCGGTCAGCCGCAGGTCGGCCGGCACGGTCTGCGCGGCCGCCGCGGTTGCGAGATCACCGAACGGCCACTTCGAACCCGTCGGTATGTGCGTGACGACCGCGCTGGCCGCAGCGTAATTGTCCCGGACGAGGTCACCCTTGATCGTCATCGCCGCTGCGATCAGCAGCTCCCGGGCGGCGGCGCCCGCGTTGCGCAACGTCGCGTAGCGCCCGCGAACCGCGCTGCTGCCGCCGGTCAGGTACGACACGATCGGATCGACGGGGCTCTGCTCCACGGTGATCTGATTCCAGTCGACCTTCAGTTCCTCGGCCAGAATCTGCGCGAGCCCCGACATCGAGCCCTGACCCATTTCGCAGCCGCCGAAGGCCAGCGTGATGCTGCCGTCGCTGCCGATTCGCACGTAGGCGCTTGCCAGCTGCCCCGGCGTCACCGCGGCGCCCGCGCTGCCGATCCGCCCGGCGACAGGCAGCACGAAGGCAAGCGCCAGTCCCTTGGCGGCAAAGGTCAGAAAGCCCCGTCGATCAACCTTGTGATCGGCGAGGGTCGAGAGGAAGGGTTCCGCAGGATGGGTCATCGTAGTTCTCCGTAGGCTACAGGCCGCTGACGGCGTCCTTGACTCGCTGATAAGTTCCGCACACACAGATATTCTTCATTTCCGACAGAATTTCCTTGCCGTGGTGGCCGGCCTTCATGGCGCCTGCGCATGCCATGATCATCCCGGACTGGCAATAGCCGCACTGCGGAACCTGCTTGGCAATCCATGCTTTCTGGGCCGGATGGCTTCGATCTGCAGAAAGTCCCTCAATTGTTATCACTTTCTTTCCGTAGGCCGACGACGTGTCGAACTTGCACGATTTTTCTGCCTGGCCTTCGACCAGGACCGTGCAGGCCCAGCAGACCTCGATTCCACAGCCGTATTTGGTGCCCGTCAGGCCCAGGACGTCGCGCAGCGTCCAAAGCAGCGGCGTGGCCGCATCCACATTGACGTTGTAGTTCTTGCCGTTCACGTTAAGCGTACCCATGGTCGGGGTTCTCCGGTGGGGGATCGACACCTCAAGCCCGGCGTCCGGGCCGGGAGCCGTCAACCCGCCCCGGGGAATCCGGGACACCGACGGCGAAGGGCAGTTTCCACGCGAATTATGACAATGTCAAGTATATGACGTTGGCACATAAGTTGGACAATCGTCCGTGAACTTCTACGCCCGGATGCCCCTCGGCGGCAGCTTTCGCGCCGATGGACTTCCGGCCTCGGGCGTCGTCCGTGTGGCGATACGGCGTCGCGTCAAGGCAGGACACCGCCGGCAAATGCGTGTTCAATGTCGGTCCGTCGACTTCGTGGTGTCCCGATGAATGCTCGCTATTTCCCGCGCTGGGCCCTGCGCCAGGGTGGGGTGATCGCTCCCGACGAGCGCCTGCCCGCAGGCCAGACCATCGCGCTGGGCGCCCAGCATGTGGTCGCGATGTTCGGCGCAACGGTGCTCGCACCGCTGCTGATGGGGTTCAATCCCAATGTCGCGATCCTGTTCTCCGGCATCGGCACGCTGATCTTCTTCGTCGCCGTCGGCGGCCGCGTGCCGAGCTACCTGGGCTCGAGCTTTTCGTTCATCGCGGTGGTGATCGCGGCGACCGGCTACGCCGGCAGCGGCCCCAATGCGAATCTGCCGACGGCGCTCGGCGGCATCGTCGCCGCCGGTGCGCTGTATGCGGTGATCGGGCTGGTGGTAATGAAGGTCGGCTACGCGTGGATCGAGCGGCTGATGCCGCCGCCGGTCACCGGCGCCGTGGTCGCGGTCATCGGCCTCAACCTGGCGCCGATCGCGGTCAAGGGCGTTGCCGGGCAGCAGCTTCGACACGTGGATCGGCATCGCGACCATCGTCGCTGTCGGGCTGGTCGCCGTGCGCGCGCCGGGGCTCGCGCGACGGCTGCCCATCCTGCTGGGCGGCGTGGTGGGCTACCTGCTGTACGCGGCGCTGGCCAACGGCCTCGGCATGGGCAGGCCGATCGACTTCGCCGCGGTCGCAGCGGCGCCGTGGTTCGGCCTTCCCGCACTCGAGTTTCCCGTCTGGAACGCGCAGGCGATCGCGCTGATCGCGCCGGTGGCCATCGTGCTGGTCGCCGAGAACCTGGGCCACGTGAAGGCGGTGGCCGCGATGACCGGACGCCACCTCGACCCCTACCTCGGCCGCGCGTTCCTCGGCGACGGCATCGCGACGATGGTCGCCGGCGCGGGCGGCGGGACCGGCGTCACGACCTACGCCGAGAACATCGGCGTCATGGCGGTCACCAAGATCTATTCGACGCTGGTGTTCGTCGTCGCCGCGCTGACCGCGATCGTGCTGGGCTTCTCCCCCAAGTTCGGCGCGCTGATCATGACGATTCCGGGGCCGGTGCTGGGCGGATTGGCGATCGTCGTGTTCGGGCTCATCACCGCGACCGGCGGCCGCATCTGGGTCGAGAATCGAGTCGACTTCGCACGGGCACGCAACCTGGTGACGGTCGCCGTCACGCTGACCATCGGCGCTGGCGACCTCGCGCTCAAGTTCGGCGGCTTCACGCTGGGTGGCATCGGCACGGCGACGTTCGGCGCGATCCTCCTCTACCAGCTCTGGCGGGACGACGACGTGCAATCCGAGGCGAAATGAGTCGACGCATCGCGCACCGCTCCGGTCTCGGCAGGGACAAGACGGACGCGCGAATCAATTCCTCGCGTTCCGCGACGCCGCGAGCGTCGACATCCCGACCATCGACTTCAATGGCCCGCTTCGGCCTGCGGCCCTGACGACGGATTGTCACTGCGCAGAAACGTCCGAGCGTGCAGGCCGAAAAGCCGCAACTTGCCAAGCGCCGA
Source organism: uncultured beta proteobacterium (assembly GCA_963739745.1). Taxonomy (GTDB): domain Bacteria; phylum Pseudomonadota; class Gammaproteobacteria; order Burkholderiales; family Casimicrobiaceae; genus VBCG01. Next base: position 206,924 of record CAVUCJ010000027.1, on the reverse strand, counting down.
TTCGGTCGCGTGAAAGCCGACGTACCAGCGATAGCCGATCGCGGCGGCGGCGATTGCAAGCACCAGCAGGAACGCGACGGGGACGCGCAGGAACAGCGATGCGCCCAGGATCGCCACGCCCGCGAGCATCCGCTGCGGCGTGAGGAATATCGCGTTCACACCCTGTATCTCCTCGGAATCGGTGAGCGCGCGCTGCGCGGAGAACCCGAGCGTCGAGAGTTTTTCGACCGTCCGACGCAGCGCATCGTATTCAGCATCGGCCTGGCCCAGGCGCAATACGTTCTGGCAGGCGTGCTGGAAGCCGTTGAAGGATTCGAGGAGCTGCGAAACCGTGGCCGCGGCCAGGTCTTCGTCGCCGGTGGGAATGAATGCAAGCAGCTCGGACACCCGCGTACGCAATTCGTCGCGGGCCTCGTCGCGCAGGTGCGCGCGGGCGTCGGCGGTGGCCGACTGCCGGCGCGCTTCCATCGTCGCGTCGTCCTGCGCATGCGGCAGCAGGAGCCGCGCCGCGAGCACGCTCGCCTCGTCGCGCTGCGATCTCTCCCACAGCGCATCGAACCACGGGCAGTAGCCGGCGACCTGCGCAAGTCCGCCGGTCACCTCGCCGCGCAACGCCTCGACATACGCGGGATCCGTGAGAGCGAGCAGCAGCGCGCCGTTCACCGCGAGCTGCGGCGGCGCCACCAGCCGGCCCGGCGCCGTGAACGCGAGGTCGTCGAAGCTGACGGCGGCGGCGTCCGCGCCGCCGCCGACGTCACGCGGTTGCTGCCGCCACTGCTCCTCGGCGCGGCGCGCTGCCTCCCAGACATCGAGGAACGACTTCCAGCCCGCGCGCCAGCGGCGCTCGAGCGCCCCCAAATCGGCGTGTCCCGCTGCCGCGAAGATTTCAAGCACCTGATCGCGGGCGAGCGAGTCGAGCCAGGCCTGCGCGGCGTCGTCGCCGTGGGCCGCCTCGCGCGCTCGTGCGAGCACGGCGTCCACCATGACGGGTGAGCCGCGCCACACGGGCGGCAGGTCCGGCGCGGCCGCCAGCAGGAAATGCAGGAGCCGCGCATCGTCGCTCGCGTCCTTGCGTTCCTGCAGGTCGCGCAGGATCCGCAGCAGGTTGTGGTCGTGCAGCTCCTGTTCGAGCCAGCGCGCGACCTGGCCGCGGGCCAGGTCGCGCCGCGCGGCGTCCCAGTGCTTCGCCAGCGCCAGCGCCAGCTCGGCGCCGGTCGTCGCCTCGGTCTTGCCGAACCGGTACGGATGCACGGAGCTGGCCACGCCGTCCGCGTCTTCGGCGACCGTCAGCGTCGGATCGGCGGCGAGCCAGCGCGCCACTTCGTCGCCGCCCCAGCGTTGCTTGGGATCGCGCAGCAGCAGGCCTCGGCACAGCATGCGCAACTCGTCGTCGTAGACGCCGCGCACGTCGATCGGCCGCGTCGCGAGGTGATGGTTCATCACCTGTTCGGACAGGCCGTCGAATGGGTGGGCGCCGCTTGCCGCCTCGAGCACGATCATGCCGAGCGACCACCAGTCCGACTTCGCGTCGAGCACGCCGGTCAGCACCTCCGGCGCCGCGTACTTGGTCGTGCGCGCCGCGCTGGTGAAATGCTGGGTGGCCGCCGCCAGCGACGCGATGCCGAAGTCGGTCAGCGCGAGCTCGAGCGGCGACGCGCTACGGATGAGGACATTTTCCGGCTTCAGGTCGCGATGCAGGATCCGGTGTGCATGGATGCCGTTCAGTGCATCGGCGATCTCGCGCACGATGCGCCGGACGTCGGCTTGGGGCAATGGGCCCGCGCGCAGCAGGTCCTCGAGCGTGCCGCCCGGAACATATTCGAGCAGCTCGTAGGCTGCGCCGTCGGAGACTCCGTGCGCGAGCACATGCACCACGGCGTCACCAACCGTCTGCGCAAGAATGTCGAGCAGCCGGAAGTCGGGCGCGATGCCCCTGCGGTAGAGCTTCGCCACCCGTCGCTCGCCGGTGCGCACATCGGCCACCAGCAGGATGTCGGCTTCGCTGCCGGTGGCCGGGAACACATCCACCACCGAATAGTCGTCACGCAGCGCCGAAGGCAGCGGACGCGCGCCGGCGATCGCCGGCGCGGACGCGCGCAGCGGCCGATTGCAGTACACGCAGCGCTCGCGGTCTGCCGCGTTGCGCTGCGCGCAATCGGGATAAGGGCAGACGATGGACGCGGGATCGGCCTGCACGCCCACGTCGTCGGGCAGGGGCTCGTTGCCGGACGCCGCGTCGGCCGCGGCGCCTACGGGCGGCGAGCGGACGGCGCTTCGATGGGCGGTGCATCCGCACGCGGCGATGCGGGCGGCGAATCAGCGCGCGTTGCTTCGGCGAGTCGGCGCCGCACCGGGCGATTCGCGGGTCGTTGCCTCCGTGGGCGTTACGTCAGCGGGCAGTGCGACAGCGTCTGACGCATCGGCGGGCGGCGCCGGCGCGCGCTTGAGCGAAAAATCGATGCCGGCGAGCGACGCGCCGCACGCGCAGCGCGCGTGCTCCGGCGGGTTTTCAGTTTCGCATACCGGGCAGACTCGGACGTACTCGTTGGCCACGGGCCCGAGTCTACCTGCGCCACGAAACCTGCGTCAGCGCAAGGCCCCGGCTCGCGCACAGCGCCTCGACCGCCGCCATGTCGCCACGGCCGGGAATGCCGATCATCCACACGCGGCCACCCTCCACCGTCGCCTGCATGCGCTTGCCCTGTGCGTCCGCCGCGGCGTCCAGGTGCGCGGCGTAGCGCGCGCGACCCCGGTCGGACAACGGAACCAGCGGCTGGTTGCGCGACCCACGCCAGGCATGGCCCTGAGGCAGGTCGTTCACGTAAGGCTCGGGGATGATGGCGTCGAGCAGACCGAGCAGCGCGGCATGCATTCGTTCGAGCTTCTTCAACGGATACCCGCTGTAGCAGAGGATGTCGAAGTCGAGCTGGTCGGCACGCCGCCAAGCACGCAGGCCGTCGAGCAGCGCGCGCAGGCCGGCCGGCTGCTCGAAGGGCTCGCCGCCGCTGATCGTCACGCCGTCGAATCCGCCTCGCGCCACCTTCTTGCACCAGGCGAGCAGGTCCGGCACGGCGATGGTCCGCGCAGGATCGCTCGCCCACGTGTCCTGCGACACGCAGCCGGGGCAATGGATCGTGCAGCCCTGCACCCACAGCCCGATCCGCCGACCCGGCCCCAGCACGGTGACCGGCCAGTGCGCCTTGTTGAGCTGCAGGGTGATCGGCGGCTTCATGCGAGGCTCACCGTCATGATCCGGTTCTCGTCTTCGGCGAGTGCTGTCACCGTCAGCGTCCGCGCGGCCGGCGAGCGGAAAGCGGAACATCGCCCGCGCCAGCGGATTGACGAACAGCGATTCGAGCTGGTTGCCGATGCCACGTCCGCCGTTGCCCAGGTCCTTCGTGCACAAGCTCGCGCAGCCGGTCGCGCACCGCAGGATCGAGCTCGAGGTCGACCTTGTGCTCGTCGCGCACGCGGTTGACGACGTTGCGCAGCATGCCTTCGAAGATCTGCGCGCCGATTTCGGGCGTGATGAAGCCGAAGACGATGATGTTGTCGCCGATGCGGTTCAGGATCTCGGGTCGCGACAGCCGGAACTTGAAGTAGTCCTGGATCGCCGTGCGCACACGCGCCTCGACCACCTCGTGCGGATCACCGGGCGAAACGCTCTGCACGCCGCTGTCCGTGCTCGTCCTCGACGAAGATGCCGAGGTTCGATGTGAACACCAGGATCGCCTCGGAGAAATACGCGGTCTCGCCGCGACCGTCGGTCAGCCGGCCGTCCTCCAGGATCTGCAGGAACTTGTCGAGGATGCGCGGATGCGCCTTCTCGATCTCGTCGAACAGCACCACGGAGAACGGCTTTTCGCGCACGGCGTTGGTGAGTTCGCCGCCCGCGTCGTAGCCGATGTAGCCCGGCGGCGCGCCGAGCAGCCGCGCGCCCGTGTGCTCCTCGGCGAATTCGCTCATGTCGAAGCGGATGTACGCGCGCTCGTCACCGAAGATCAGCTGCGTCAGCGTCTTCGCCAGCTCCGTCTTGCCCACGCCGGTCGGGCCCGCGAAGAACAGCACGCCGCGCGGCCGGTTGCCGCTCGCACGCGCCTGCGCGCCGGTCAGTCCCATCACCGAGCGCATCAGGATGTCGATGGCCTTGGTCACCGCCGGCCGCTGGCCGCGCACACGCTCCTCGATGAACGGCAGCGCGTCGGCGATGCGCGCGCGCAGGTAGTCCTTCTTCCAGGGATTCTCGGTGACGCCCACCTTGTAGCACTGGACGGCATCGTCGACGTCGCGAAAGCCGATGCCCTGGCGATCCGCGAGCTGCGCGATGTCGGCCAGCGCGACCAGCGGCAGCCCGTCGGTCAGCTGCGCGAAGTCCTTCGCGAACTTGGCGCGCGCATCACTGCTGCCCTGCTCGTAGCCGGCGAAGAGATTGCCGAGATGGGCGGCAGCGGTGAGGCGCGTCTCGTAGTCCGGCAGGCCGAGGGTCAGCAGCGCCACGCGCGTCGAATCCAGCACCAGCCACGATGGCAGGTCCTGCCCGCGGTTGACCAGCCAAAGCACCGGATTGAAGCGCGCCTTCCCGATGGAGGTCGCGATGTCCGCGCCTTTCGGCACGATCGGATGCGCAGTCAGCGAGATGCGCTCGGCGGCGACGAAGAAGCGATGCTCGCCGGCGTCGAGGTGGTCGGGCTGCCGCGTGAGTCGCGACGCGAAGTCGACCACCAGCGCGCAGCGTGCCTCGCGCTGGCTGGCCACCTTGCGCATCACGCCGACCAGGTTCTCGAGGCTCATCGGCATCACGCCGTCCGCGAGCTTGAGATCGAAGAGCCGGGTCGCCTGCTCGACCACGGCGGGCTCGTTCGGATACGGGCGCAGGCCCTCGACCGGGTCGAACACCAGCAGAAAGCGATAGTCGAGTGGCGACAGGTGCGCCCACAGGCAGCGCAGCAGCGGCGCGAGCGTGGTGCCCTCCGCGTACGGCGTGAGGAAGCTGTCGCGGATGTTGCCCGCCACCACGAACTGCGAGCGGATCGGGAGCATCCGGGTGAGGTCGCTGATCCAGCGTGGCGTGCTATCCATGGCTCGTCACGGCAGGCCGCGGGCGCGCGGGGCGTCGCGAGGCAGGGTCGCATCTTCCTCGGCAATCCGCGGCAGGCTCGCGGCGTCGACCACCTGCACCGGCACCGCGCCCGCATCCAGTCGCCGCGTGACGTCGAGCTCCAGCCCGCGCGCGGCCAGCGTCTGCATCAGCCTGGGAAATTCCGCGCACCAGCGGTCCTCGGCGAGCGCGTCGAGTCGCCTTCGCTCCGCGGTTTCCTCGTCGCCGTCGCGCGCGAACCACGTTGAAATTGACCGAACGTTCGCGCGGACTCAGGCGCAGCCGCACGAAATAGTTGTCCCAGCCCGCGCGCCGGAAATGCACGGTGCCGCCATCGACGAACAGCGTGGCCTCGATGTCCTCGACTTCGTAGCCCAGGTCGCGCAGCGACTCCTGCAGCACCAGCGCCGCCGCGTCCTGCTCCTGCCTGCTCGCGGTCCGCAGCCGCATTCGTCGCCCACCTGCTGCGCGGCGGAGCGCAAGGCGGCGTCGAGCCGCGCGACACCGGCGGCCACGTGCTCGAGCGCACGCAGCAGCGGCGCCGGGGCGTCCTCCGGGAGCTCCTCCAGCAGCGCGCTTCGCCTCGGTCGCCTCCGTCGATTGCGCAAGGTGAGCGTCCCGCTGCTGCTGGACGGCGAGGCGCAGCTCGGTCGCCAGCGCCTCGGCGCGTTCGAGGGTCGGGGCGAGCACGACCGCCCGGGCCAGCGCCTCCAGTTCAGTCGGCAACGCCGCGCCTGCCGGAAGTTCGAGACGCGCGAGCACCCGCGCGGCCGTTTGCCGGAATCGTTCGGCCTCCACGGAATCGAGCCCGGCCTTCAGCTGCCGCTGCAGCACGTACGCCGACAGTACGTCGTCGATCGTAGGCGCCGCAGTCGTGGCGGCGAGCACCGCTCGCAGCCTTTCGCCGAACGCAGCGCCGGCGTCGGCCAGCAGCGTCTCCAGTTCGCGCACCGCCGTTTCCAGGCGGCGCAGGTAGTCGGTCCAGGCCGCGTCGTCGTCGCCTGTCGGCGCGGCCGGCAGGTCCGCCGGAATCGCGTGCGCGAGATGAGGCGCGTCCGCCTCCAGCGCCTGTCCGAGCGAGCGCAGGCGCAGGAGTCGCGCTGACTGTCGTGCGGCCTCGCCGCGCACCGCCGCGATCCGCTCGAGCCGGGCGGTGCGTTGCCCGGCTCGAGCCTGCGCGAGCGACAGCTCGCGCTCGCCGAGCTGTGCGAGCACCTGACCGTATTCGCGCTTCATCGCCTGCGCCTCGCGCAGCGCACGCGCCGACAGCATCAGCACGCCGTGCATGATGATGTATCCGCAGGTGATGGGGCCGCTCATGGGGCAGGACCGAAACGCGCGCCTGCATTGCCCTTCTGGCTTGCGCACATGCGCTGAAGATTAGCCGATTTCCGGGGCCGCGGGGTGAGCTCGCCGTTCCCCGTGATCATTCAGTCCCATGCCCGGTGCGGGCTCGTCGTCGTTGGCGCGGGCGTACCGACCATTCGCAGCGACCCTCCTGCAAGCATCCGCTCGCCCTCTTGGCTGCCGTTCGGGAAACGCGTCGGGGTCATCGGTGATCGTGTGAGTGCGCGTCGCGCGATCGGCGCCCGGCGTCCCGGCGCGATGCATGCAGATACAAATCCTCAACAAAGGGTGCGCCAGGCGAAATCCGGACGTTACCCGATCTTTCTAGCATGACCTTCATCGGCTGCCGGGGTGTTCCCGTCGGCGCGCATTCGCTGGAGGTCGCATGCCACCAGAGCTCGCACCAAAGCTCGCAGCACCTATTCCCGACGCGTGGCTGGTCACCGGTTCCGCCGCGCTGCTCATGGCGCTCACGATGGGTTCGCGCTCCGCGTTCGGACTCTTCGTTTCCCCGCTCAACTCGGCAACCGGGCTGGGCATCGCCACGATCAGCTTCGCCGCGGCGCTGTCGCAACTCGCATGGGGCGCCGCGCAGCCGGTCACCGGCGTGCTCGCCGATCGTTACGGTGCCTGGCGGGTAGTGATTGCCGGCGGCCTGCTGCTGGCATTGGCGGGCGCGCTGATTCCTTTCTTGCAGAGCGCCGCCGGCCTGATCTTCGCGCTGACTCTGGGCGCCACGGCCGGAGCGGCGGTCGGCAGCAACTCGGTGCTGCTCGGGCTGGTCAGTCGCAGCGTGCCGGCCAGCGTACGCGGGCTCGCCGCCGGGATCGTCGGCGCCGGTGGATCGGCCGGGCAGCTCGTGATCGCGCCGGCTGCCCAGGCCATGATCGCGTGCGCCGGATGGGTGAACGCGATGCTGGCGTTGGCAATGCTCTCGCTCGCCGCGGTGCCGGTTGCGTTTGGCCTTCGCCGGCCAGTCGCGGCGATCGATGCTGCCGGCGACCACCGCCGAGCCGGCAGCGCGAGGCGACGCCGTCGGCAACGACGACACCGTTGACGCGCGCGGTCCATCGGCGCAGGTACGAGCGGCGCTGTGCAGCCCGCGATACTGGATCGTCACCGCGGGCTTCTTCGTCTGCGGCTTTCACGTTTCCTTCCTCCTCGCGCACATGCCGGGCGTGATCGATCAATGCGGGCTTTCCGCGAATGTCGCCGGGACGTGGCTCGCAATCATCGGGCTCTGCAACGTCGTCGGCAGCATCGGCTCCGGGCTGTTGATCCAGCGCGTGCCGATGAAGCTCGTGCTGACGGCCCTGTACACGGCCCGCGTGGTCGGCGTGGCGGCCTTTCTGCTGCTGCCGAAGAACGCATCTACGCTGTATGCATTCGCCGTGTGGATGGGACTCACGTACATGGCGACGCTGCCCCCGACGTCGGGCCTCCTCGGCAAGTACTTCGGCGTCCAGCGTCTCGCGACGCTGCTCGGCATCACGATGTTCGTACATCAGATCGGCGGCTTCCTCGGCGTCTGGCTGGGCGGCGTTGCGCTCGAGTACAGCGGCGGATACGACGCGCTCTGGGCGGCCGATATCGCGCTCGCGTTGATCGCGGCGCTGATTCACCTGCCATTGCGGGAAGTCGCTGCCGGCTCGGCGATCGCATGGAAGCTCGACACCGGTCAGGAGGTGCGTGTGCGGCCAGTCGGGGCCGGCGATGCCGGGGCGATCCAGGCGTTTGTGCGCGGCCTGTCAGCGATCAGCCGTACAACGCGCTTCTTCAGCGCAATCCGCGAGCTCGACGACGCGTCGCTAACACGCCTGACCACGTCGGATGGCAAGCGCGACACGGTGTTGCTCGCCTTCGCCGGAGCCGAGCCTGATGGCAACCTCGTCGCGATCGGCCAATACGCCGGCGATCCCGCAACCCGTTCGTGCGAGGTCGCCTTCGTGGTCGCGGACCCATGGCAGGGACGGGGCCTGGGCGGCAGGCTGATGGATGCGCTGCTCGAGCACGCGCAGAAGTGCGGATTCGAGCGCGTGGAGGGCGACGTGCTGGCGAACAATCGACCGATGCTCAAGCTCGCGCGGCGCAGTGGGTTTGCGGTACTCCAAAGCGATGTCGAGCCTTCGGTGCGGCGCATCGTGCGAACCTTCGGCCGCGCGCTTGCCGCCGGGTCGCAGCCACTGCGCGCGCACCGTGGCCGATCGGGCGCGGCGCCGCCGGCGTCGGCGTGATTCCGGACAATCGCCTTCCAGATCAGCGATGTGCGCGCCCATGTGATACCCAGGCATCGTACAGGCTCCGTTTGCTCCAACCACGGCGCTATGGCCTTGCGCGCCAGCCGGACGCAGGCGCGCAGGTCGGGCGCGTTTTCTCGCGTCGTCGAAACGCGCGCCCCGATGCACGCGCGAAGTTCGAACTCCTCGGCGATTCGCGGGCGGTCGATGCGACCCTTCTCTGCCTGGCGCCAGATCGCGAGGCGTCAAATACCGGGGACCACTGGCCGTTCCAGGCGTTGCTGCCGGACCTGCCGCCGGAGCGAGGGGGATGGCGCGGTAGCCGGGAGTGCGCTTGGCCCGCCAATGGCGTGCGACCTTGCGATCACCGCCGACGACGCGACGGCCGCGGGGATTACTGGTCGATGGTTGGTCGGAGGATGATGTTCGCGCAGCAGCTTGGAATCGGCGGTTCCGGACGATGCAATCGACGGGCGCCGACCGGATTTGCTTCGCGAGGGATTTTGCGCGCCTGCGTGCGGCGCCGGAGCGCCCGGCCTACCGGGCGTGGGCGACGGAATCGCCAGGGACACGACGCGTCAGAAGGTCGGTGGAACGGCGCCGCGCAGGCGAGCGCACGCCGGCACCGGTCGTCCCCCGGCTCGCCGCACGACCCGGGGCCGCCGTGCTCATGGAAAGGCCGCCGGTGACCATCCCGGTCGCCAATCGGCGGCGGTCCGGGTGGAAGTCGAAGTCGGCAGCGGACCCGGGCGAATCCGCCACCGACGCTTCCGAAATATGAGGCATCAGAATTCCCCGGGGCAAAGACGCTGCGGCATGGGCACCAGCCACCTGGCGACGCGCCGCGCTGCAATGCGTGCCGTGACGCGGGCACCGTCCCAAGCGCGACGCATGCGCCGTGCACGCCGCACGGGGCGCGTGCAGACCTCGATGCGCTTGGCGTACCCGGTTTCGTGCGGTGACGTGAGCAGGATAACCGTCGGCGCGAAGGCCTCGACCAGCGCCATCCCCGGCCGCCGGAGGCGGAACCATTCGCCGGCGCCGATGATGACGTCGTCGTCTGCTCCCTCCTCGGTGATCCAGACCTGGCCCTGCGGCACGTAAACCAGAACGTCGCGCGGCCACTCGACGCGCAGGACATCACTCTTGCTCAACCCATGTCCGCCCACCAGGTACTCCGTGATGGTCGATTTACTCTCGTCTTTACGCATGGTCGATCCTCCTGTTCAGGGGCGCGCGAGGCGGGGCGTACCCGCCTCGCCGCCGCAATCAATGGACGTTCACGTGGTTGACGATCGGCGCAAGCGCCTGCCCGATCCGCGCTCCCTGGGCCTCGGTGATCATGCCGCCGAGTACCTTGGCAAAGCGCGGCTCCTGCACGCCGGAAACGATGTACTGCCAACGGTAGGCACGCAAAACCGTGTCGCGGATCGTGCGCACCTGCGCGGCATCGAACGGACGCTGGCAGATGCTCATGAAGTAGTCGGCGTCGGCCACGGCCTGCGCCTGCAGAATGCCGTCGACCGCGCCCACCAGCGCGATCAGGTCGTCCACCGCGAGATCGCGCTCGCCCTCGGTGAGCTCGGCGTCGGCCCGGACCCATTCGAGTTCGTCGAGGATCGCGTGCTGCGATTCCTCCTTCCAGTGGAACAGGAAAACGTCCTTCCACAACGGACAGATGTCGGTCTCGGGGTCGATGCTCTGCCGATAATGCAGCTGAGTGAACAGTTCGATGTCGAGGGTCAGGCCGAGGACCGCCCAAGTGGACTTGGAGAGTACGGCCTGCGCCACGGCGTTCGGATCCGGAGCAAGGTGTAGCCGGCAGGCATGCCCTTGCCGATCATCGCGTCGATGCGGCGGAACATCTCCTGGTGCTTGAGTTCCTCGTCGGTCATTCGCACCAGCGCCTCCAGCGCGACCTGGTTGCCCAGCCCGTGATCACGGCTGACCTCCAGGACCTTGGCCGCGATGAATCGCTCGACCAGTCCGAAGATGTTGGCGTAGGACCGGCCCTGCACCTGCGAGAGCAACCGGCGCTCCTTGGCGTCGAGGAATCCGACGGCGTCGGCCTTCGAAAGCCCGGCGGGAAGGAAGTGCCGGGAGAAATCGAAGCTGCGACCCCGGATGACGTCGCGTTCCAATTCCCAGCGGACGCGCTTGGAGACTGCGATGGTGCGTGCGTACCGATCCGGGCCGGCAGCGGAGAGCGCCGACGGGGTCGGCGCCCGGGCGATTTGTTGCGACGTGGATTGCATGAAACCTCCTGTGGGGTATTGACGAAGGGGCCGCCGCGCGCACCCTGATTCATGCGTGGACGACTGGGTCCGATCGTAGGGGCCGGACGTATCCGTCCGATGTCCGGAAGCGCACCGTTTGTTTTCGAATTGTTTCGCGGCGCACTTTCCCCGGCCGCGGGGAGTGGGAGATAATTCCGGGCGTCGACTGCGAGGACACGGATAGGAGCTATCCATGGCATCGAAGGCGAGAATCCTGGTCGTGGAGGATGACGCGCAGGCACGCGCGATGTTGCGCGAGTACCTGGCGACGCACGAGTTCGAGGTCGACGAGGCGCACGACGGCGAGTCGATGCGCATGCGGCTGGCCTTGCAGCTGCCCGACGTCGTGCTGCTCGATGTCGGCCTGCCCGGCGAAGACGGTCTCGCGCTCGCGCGCCACCTGCGCGAGCGTTACGACCTTGGCATTATCATGGTCACCGGCGCCAGCGACGTCGTGGACCGGGTCGTGGGCCTGGAGGTGGGCGCCGACGACTACCTCCCCAAGCCGTTCGATCCCCGCGAGCTCCGCGCGCGGCTGAAGAGCGTGCTGCGCCGCCTGCGGGCGCGACAGACCGGCAACGATTCGCCGCAGGCGTCCGCCTCCGCGCGTGCCGCGGTCGGCCGTTGCGTGCTCGACCTTGCCGCGCACCAGTTGTTCGACGAGGCCGGCGAGGAAATCCCGATCACCGGCATGGAATTCGACCTGCTGCGGGTATTTGTCGAGCGTCCGAACCAGGTCCTGTCGCGCGACCAGCTGCTCACGCTCACCCGCAATCGCGAGTGGGAACCCTTCGACCGGGCGATCGACATTCGTATCGCACGCCTGCGCCGCAAGCTCGAATCGACCCCCGAAAAGCCCTGCCTGATCAAGACCATTCGGGGGGCCGGATACATGTTCGTCCCGGGTGCGGGCTGAGTCCCTGTGAATGCCCCCGCCGGAGGCCGGGCGACCGTTCTGGTAACCGCTGTGTTTCAAATGTAACCGGCAGGTAATCCGCCCGCCGGCGCTCCGGCAGCAGGCCTAAACTTCTGTTCGGAGTTGTGCGCGAGCGAGGCCTTAGATGGATCGGAACATGACGAGCGGGAAGCCGGGGTCGACCCGGCCGGGCACCGGCAGTGACGCCATGCGCGCAAATGGCCGCGCAGCGGCGCAGGCCGGCGGAGCGCCAGCGGCCCTCGCCCAGGCGCCGTCGCGCAGCGAGGAGGTGCTGCAGCGCGCGGCGCTCGCCGTGTCGCGCGCGAGCGGCCCGCGCGTCTATGAATTGCTCATCACCGAGCTCGCCGACATCCTCGACGTGGACGTCGCGTTCGTGGCCGAATACGGCGATGTCGAGCGGTCGAGGATGCGCACGCTCGCGGCGCGGCTCGACCGCCGCATGCTGCGCAATTTCGACTATGCGCTCGCCGGCACGCCGTGCGCCCGGGTCGTCGGCCGCGAGTTTCACTTCATCGCCCAAGGCGTCGCCGCCGAACTCGACCCGGCGACGATCTTCGCCGCCAAGGGCATGGATTCCTATGCGGCGTATCCGCTGTTCGACGCCGCAGGCGAGTCGCTGGGCCTGCTGGTGGCAATGAAGCGGACCCCGCTTGCGGACGCCATGCTGGTCGAGTCGATGCTGAAGATCTTCTCGGTACGCATGGCCGCGGAAATCGAGCGCGGGCGCGCCGACGAGGCACTTCGCCGCGCGGCGCTGGCCGTTTCGGGCGCCGAGGGTGAGGAGATCTTCCGCGAGCTCGTGCGCGCCCTTGCCACCATCCTCGGCGTCGAGATCGCCTTCATCGCCCTTCCCAAGCCCGACGACCCTTGCACGCTGACGATGCTCGCCTTCTACCTGGACGGGCGCATCGTCGAGGATTTCGAGTACCCGATGGCGGGGACCCCTTGCGAGCAGATCCTGTCCTCCGGTTATTGCGCCTATCCCGATCGGCTCACCGAGCGCTTTCCCCTCGACGCCGATTTCAGGGCGATCGGTGCCGAGAGCTACGCGGGACTGCGGCTCTGTGGCGCCGACGGCGTTCCGTTCGGGATCATCTCCGTGGTGTCCCGCAAGTCGTTGCCCAATCCCGAGCTGACCGAGTCGATGCTGAAGATCTTCGCGGCACGGGCGCGCAACGAGATCGAGCGCGCGCGGGCGGACGCCGCGCTGCGCGCGAGCGAGGAGCAGTATCGCGCGATCTTCAACGCGTCCGCTGACGCGCTGGTGCTGTGGAATTCGTCGCTCCAGAGGGTCGACGTCAACCCCGCCTACGAGCGCATCCACGGATTCACGCGCAAGGAAGTGCTGCGCAGCGACTACCGCGCCGGCCTGCCGGCGGAGTACGCCGAGCGGCGCCGGGACCTGGTGCAGCGAACGCTCGCCGGCGAGTCGTGCGTCGTCGAGCTGGACTCAGTGCGCAAGAACGGAGAGCCGATAGAAATCGAGGTGCGCACGATCCCCGTCCAGCATCGGGGGGAGCCGCACGTGCTGGCCATCATCCGCGACGTTACCGAGAAGAAACGCGTCGAGGCGGCGGCGCGGGCAAGCGAGGCGCAGTACCGCGAGATCTTCAACGCGTCGATCGACGGCATGGCGTTGTGGGACGACAGCGGTCGCATCGTCGACGTCAATCCGGCGTTTCTGGCGATGCACGGCTACGACCGTGCGGAAATCGTCGGAACCGACTGCCCGCCCTTCATCCCTGACGAGGGTCGCGAAGGGTGCAGGAGGCTGCTCCTGTCGGCGCTGGCCGGCGAGCGCTCGCAGCACGAGCAGATCGCGCGGCACAAGAACGGCAGCCTGCGCAACGTCGAAATTCGCACGGTACCGATCCGCTATCACGACCGACCGCACGCGCTCACGCTGGTGCGCGACATCACCGCCAGCAAGCGCGCCGACGCGCAAAGGGCGGCGCTCGAGGCGCAGCTGCGGCAGGCGCAAAAGATGGAAGCCATCGGGCACCTGACCGGCGGCATCGCGCACGACTTCAACAACATCCTGCAAAGCATCGTTGGGTACATCGTCCTCGCCGGCGAGCGCCAGGAGGAGTTGAACGATCCGCGACTCGGCCGCTATCTGCAGCAGGTGCACGCCGCCGCGCAACGGGCGGGCATTCTCATCCGCCAGATGCTCACCTTCAGCCGCGGCCACCGGGGCGAACGCAGGCCGTTGCGACCGGCACCGCTGGTCGACGAGGCGACCCAGATGCTGCGCGCGACGCTGCCGTCGACGATCACGCTGCACGCCCATGCCACCGCCGATGCGCCGACAGTGCACGTCGACCCGGTACAGTTCGAGCAGGTTCTGCTCAATCTGAGCATCAACGCGCGCGATGCGATGAGCAGCGCAGGCGAAATCGAGGTGACGGTCGGCTTCGTCCGGCGCGCCGATGCGGTTTGCGCATCCTGCCGGCAGAGCGTGTCGGGGGATTTCGTCGAGCTGGCCGTCCGCGACTCCGGCCCGGGCATCCCGCCTGCGGTTGCCGAACATATGTTCGAACCGTTCTACACGACCAAGGAGGCCGGCAAAGGCAGCGGTATGGGCCTGGCGATGGTGCACGGAATCGTTCACGACCATGGCGGGCACATCCTGGTCGAAAGTCAGGTTGGCGAGGGCACGACGGTGCGGGTACTGTTCCCGCCGATCGAAACAGAGACCGGACTGCCGATCGATGCGGACGGTCCCGGGCGGCCGGCCGGAACGAAGCCCCGCCTGCAGGGTCGCGTGCTGGTCGCCGACGATGAGGCGACGGTGCGCGAATTGTTGCGCGAGCTGCTGAGCGGTTGGGGGCTTGACGTCGTGCTTGCGCAATCGGGTGTCGACGCCTTGGCCGCGTTTGCCGCCGATCCTGCCGCCTTCGATATTGTGCTCACCGACCAGACGATGCCCGGCATGACCGGGCTGGCGCTGGCGCGGGAGGTCACCCGGCACCGACCCGAACTGCCCGTGCTGCTGTGCACCGGATTTGGCGAAGACTTGCCCGATCAGGACATCGCCGCAGCCGGAATTCGTTGCGTGGCGCGCAAGCCGGTCGAGCCGGTGGACCTGCGCGCGCGCTTGGGCCGGCTGTTATCGAACGGCAGCGGACCGGCGTGAGTGTTGCGCGCGAGCGATTGCGGGCATCGCTGTCGCAGTCCGGCGCCGCACCGTTCCGGTAGGATGCGCGCTCAACAGGCGCGCGCGATGAACGAAGCAGAAGAACTCCACACGCTCATCCGGCACAGCGCAAGGCAATTCGCCGACGCGAAGGTTCGCCCGGTCGCGGCGGAACTCGACCGCAGCGAGCGCTTCCCCGACGACCTGTACCGCGAGATGGCGCAGCTGGGTCTCTTCGGGGTCACCATCGCGCAGCAGCACGGCGGCGCGGGCGCGGACTGCGTTGCCTACGCGATCGTCATGGAGGAGCTTTCGCGCGGCTACGCCAGTGTTGCCGACCAGTGCGGACTGGTCGAGCTGGTGGCCACGCTGCTGGCGGGGCACGGGACCCCCGCACAGCAGCAGCGCTATCTGTTGCCGCTGCTGCAGGCGCGGCGGCGCCCCGCCTACGCGATCACCGAGTCCGGCGCGGGTTCGGACGTCTCGGGCATACGCACGACGGCGACCCGAACCGCCTCCGGCTGGCGGCTCGAAGGCAGCAAGCTGTGGATCCACAACGCACCCGTGGCCGATTTCGGCGTGGTGCTCGCGCGCACGGATGCGGCGGCCGGCAAGCGCGGCATGAGCATCCTCCTGGTGGATTTCGATCGGCCGGGCGTGCGGGTAGGGGCACGCGAGCACAAGATGGGGCAGCGCGCGTCGCCGGTGGGCGCGCTGTACTTCGACGGCGTCGACCTGCCGGACGACGCGCTGCTCGGGCCCGAGAACCGCGGCTTTCACCTGATGATGAGCGTTCTGGACAAGGGACGCGTCGGCATCGGGGCGCTGGCCGTGGGCATCCTGCAGGCCGCGCTCGAATGTTCGATCGCACAGGCGAATTCGCGCCACCAGTTCGGTCACGCGATCGCCGACTTCCAGGCAGTCCAGTGGATGATCGCGGACATGGCGAAGAGCCTGCATGCAGCACGGCTGCTGGTCCGCGATGCCGCGCAGACGCTGGACCGTGGCGAGCGCGCCACGCTCGAGGCGTCGATCGCCAAGTGCTTCGCCAGCGACGCGGCGGTCGAGCACACGTCGAATGCCGTGCAGATCCACGGTGGCATGGGCTATGTACACGGCGTCGAGGTCGAGCGGCTCTACCGCGACGCCAAGATCACGCAGATCTACGAGGGAACCAACCAGATCCAGCGGCTGATCATCGCGCGCCACGTGCTGGGGGCGGCGCCCGAACATTGACAGCCCCCGTGCGCGCTGCGTACGCTGGCCACGACTTCGACCGACATGCGCCGACACGATCGCGATGAGCACCCACAAGACGGAAACGGACACCGGCCCAGGCGCCGATGAGGCGGACCAGGACATCATTTCGCTGAGCAAGACGGTCGGCGAATCGGACGTCTACCTGTTCGCCGGAATCACCGGCGACCTGGCGCCCGTGCACGTCGACGCCGAGTTCATGCGCACGAACTCGCCATTCGGCGAACGCATCGCCCACGGCGTGCTGGTGCTGGGTTTCACGTCGGCAGCGTCGACGATCCTCGCCGGTCGCCTGTGCGCGGCCCACGGCTGGCGGTCGATGGTATCGCTCGGTTACGATGGCGTGCGCTTCATCGCTCCGGTTCGCATCGGCGACACGGTCACCGTGCGCTACTGGCTGCAGGAGCGCGACGCATCGCGACAGCGGACGACCTCGAAGTTCGAAGTCGTCAACCAGCGCGGCGAAAAGGTGCTGGTCGGCCGGCACATCATGAAGTGGTTCGAATGAGGGGCAAGGTCGCGACGGGCGGCTGGAGCCGGCCGCGCGGAGCGCCGGCGATGAGGTCGCGGTTCGCGGCAGGCGGCGAGGCCAGTTGCGCCGGGTGCGGGCGATGAGGTCGAAGGTCGTATCGCTCGAGCAGGCGGCCGCACTGGTCGCCGACGGCGCGGTGATCGCCGTCAACTGCTCGTCCGGCTTGAACACGCCGGACGCGACGCTGGGCGCGCTGGGCGCGCGCTTCCGCGCCGAAGGCCGGCCGCGCGGGCTGACCGTCATCCTGCCCATCGGCGCGGGCGACATGTACGGCACCAAGGGCATCGATCACCTCGCGCAAGCAGGGATGCTCGCGCGGGTGATCGCGGGCTCGTACCCGAGCGGCCCGTCTTCGTTCGAGCCGCCGCGCATTCGCGCGATGATCGCGAACGAGGAGGTCGCGGCGTGGAACCTGCCGAGCGGCGTCCTGTTCGACATGCTGCGCGACGTGGCGGCCCGCCGGGCGGGCGTGCTGACCAAGGTCGGCCTGGGCACGTTCGTCGATCCCCGGCTCGAAGGCGGGCGGATGAACGCCGCCGCGCGTCCGGACATCGTCCGCGTCGTCGAATTCGGCGGCGAGGAATGGCTGCACGTCCCCAACATCGCACCCGACGTCGGCATCCTGCGCGGGACGACCGCCGACGAGGACGGCAACGTGTCGATGGAGCAGGAAGGCGCCTACCTCGGCGCGGTCGACGTGGCGCTAGCGGCGCGCAACTGCGGGGGCGTGGTGATCGCGCAGGTCAAGCGCATCGCGGCGCGCGGTTCCCTCGCGCCGCAACGGGTGGTCGTGCCTTCGACGCTCGTGGACTTCGTCGTGGTCGACCCGCAGCAGCGGCAGGCCACCGGTGTCGACTATGATCCCGCGCTCTCGGGCGAAGCGCGGCGGCCCGACACCGCATTCGAGCCCGTGCCCTTCGGCCCCGACAAGGTGATCGCGCGGCGCGCGGCGATGGAGCTGTGCGCGGGAGACGCCGTCAATCTCGGCTTCGGCATCTCGCCGCTGATCCCCTACATCCTGCTCGAGGAGAACCTGGGCACCGCGGTGACCTGGGCGATCGAGCAGGGTCCGGTCGGCGGGGTTCCCGCAGCCGGCTTTCCCTTCGGCTGCGCCTACAACGCGCAGGCGATCCTGTCGTCGCCGCAGCAGTTCACCTATTTCCAGGCAGGCGGATTCGACGCCGCGATGCTGTCGTTCCTGGAGGTCGGACCGGACGGCAGTGTCAACGTTTCGAGCCTCAAGCTGCGCCCGCATGTGACCGCGGGTTGCGGCGGCTTCGTCGACATCACGGCGCGGGCACGCAAGATGGTGTTCTCCGGGTACTTCCGCGCCGGCGGAATCGAACTTGACGTACGCGACGGCTCGATGCGCATCGTCCGCGAAGGCCGGCACGCGAAGTTCGTGCCCTCCATCGAGCAGGTGACGTTCAACGGCGCGATGGCACTCGCGCAGGGCCGGCGCGCGATCTACGTCACCGAACGCTGCGTGCTCGAATTGCGCCCGGCCGGACTGACGGTGATCGAAGTCGCGCCGGGCGTGGATCTGCAGCGCGACGTCCTCGCGCAGGCGGGCTTCCCGCTGCAGGTCGCGGACGACTTGAAACCGATGGATGCGCGCCTGTTTCGTCCGGATCCGATGTGCCTGGCGCTCTCCGAGAATCCCCGCCGCGCGGCGCTCGACCGCGCGATCCACGGGTGAGCGTTGCCGGTCGCTATGAGCACGCCCGAAACGAACGTGATCCTGCGCACCGATGGCGCGGTCGCCACGATCGAACTCGATCGCCCGGCGCGACTGAACGCGCTCACGCTGTCCATGCTCGCGGAGATCGACGCCATCTGCGCCGGACTCGAAGCGCGTACCGACGTGCGCGTGGCCGTGGTCAGCTCGACTTCGTCGCGCGCCTTCTGCGCCGGCGCGGACGTCAACGAGTGGTCCGCGCTCGGCCCCGAAGGCATGTGGCGGCGCTGGATCGCCGAAGGCCATCGCGTGTTCGATCGGCTCGCGCGGCTTCCGATGCCCACCATCGCCTCGATCTCGGGCGTTGCGTTCGGCGGCGGACTCGAGCTCGCGCTGGCCTGCGACCTGCGGCTGGCGTCGAGCGATGCGCGCTTCGCGTTGCCCGAGACACGGATCGGCATCGTCCCGGGATGGGGCGGCACCGCGCGGCTTGCGGCGCTGATCGGTCCGGCGCGCGCCAAGCAGATGGCGCTTACCGGGACGCCAGTCGGCGCCGATGATGCGTGCCGCTGGGGCCTCATCAACGAGGTTGCACCGGCCGGGGAACTCGCGGCGCGGGTCGAGGCGATGGCACGAAGCATTGCCGACGGTCCGCGCACCGCGGTGCAGGTCACCAAGCAATTGATCGACGGCGCGCAGCCGCTCCCGGCGACCGCCGCGATCGAGGCGCTCGCCGCGGGATTCATCGCCGGCACCGACGATCTGCGCGAAGGCGTGGACGCCTTCCGGAACAAGCGGCCGCCGCGGTTTCGGCGGGATTGATCGGCCGGGCTGCTTTCCCGGGATTCAAGCAGGCTGGAGTTCGGCCAAGCACGGGAGCAGGCGCAGCGGGGACTCGACCTTCGTGCCGGCATGACCTGCCCGTGCAGCGAAACACTCCGGGTGGTCGACGCCCACCATTACGCTGCTCGCATTGATCCCCGCGAAGGCACTCGATTCGACCTCAAACTTGAGTTCTTCAACCGATGCGGCACCGATCACGGACACGAGGTCGATGTCCCTGGCGACGTTGATCGTCACATCGGCGCTGACCGGTCCGAACTTGATGCGAGTACCGGTGCCCGGGATGCTGATGCGCGCAATGAATCTCTTGCGGGCCACGCCGCTGCAACCAGCGAGTTCAGCCTTACTAGAATGAACAGCTACAGACAAACCATGTGTCGGTCGGCCATTATCTACTCCACCGTCACGCTCTTCGCAAGGTTGCGCGGCTTGTCGACGTCGGTCCCGCGCATCACCGCCGCGTGGTACGCAAGCAGCTGCAGCGGCACCACGTGCACGATGGGCGACAGCAGGCCGGCGTGCTCGCATACGCGGATGAGGTGGATGCCATCGCCACCGGTGAGGTGGCTGTCGAGATCGGCGACCACATACAGTTCCCCGCCGCGGGCACGCACTTCCTGCAGGTTGCTTTTCAACTTTTCCAGCAGCGCGTCATTCGGTGCGATGGCGACCACCGGCATCTGCGCATCGACCAGCGCCAACGGCCCGTGCTTCAGCTCGCCGGCCGGATACGCCTCGGCGTGGATGTAGGAGATTTCCTTGAGCTTCAACGCGCCTTCCAGCGCAATCGGGTAGTGCAGCCCGCGCCCGAGGAACAGCGCATGCTGCTTCTGCGCGAACGCCTGTGCCCAGGCGATCAGATGCGGTTCCAGCGCGAGAGCGCCCTGAATGGCGGCGGGCAGGTGGCGCAGGCCGCGAATCCACTTCGCCTCATCGGCTTCGGACAGCCGGCCGCGCAGCTTGGCGAGCGTGAGCGCCAGCAGGAATTGCGCGACCAGCTGCGTGGTGAATGCCTTGGTCGACGCGACGCCCACCTCGGTGCCCGCACGGGTGAGGAACATGAGCTCGGTCTGGCGGACCATCGAGCTGGTCGCGACATTGCAGATGGCGAGCGTGTGCGCATGGCCGAGAGACTTCGCGTGCTTCAGCGCGGCGAGCGTGTCGGCCGTCTCGCCCGATTGCGACACGACGACCACCAGCGATTTTGCGTCCGGCACGCTGTCGCGATAGCGATATTCGCTCGCGATCTCGACGGTGCAGCGCAGGCCCGCGAGCGTCTCGATCCACTGCTTGGCGACGAGGCTCGAGTAGTAGCTGGTGCCGCAGGCCAGGATCAGCACCGAATCTGCCCGCGGCAGCACGGTGGTTGCGCGCGGCCCGAACAGCGCGGCGTCGATGCGATCGACGCCCTCGAGCGTGTCCGAAACGGCGCGCGGCTGCTCGAAGATTTCCTTCTGCATGAAGTGCCGGTAGGGACCCAGCTCGACCGCGGCTGCGCTGGCCGGCACGTCGATCACCGCGCGTTCGACGCGCTGGCCCTGCGCATCGTAGACCGCATAGGCTTCGCGCCGCACATCGGCGACGTCGCCCTCCTCGAGATACACGACTCGGCGCGTGACCGGAACCAGCGCCGCGGCGTCCGAGGCGAGAAAGTGATCGTCGAGTCCGATGCCCACGACCAGCGGACTGCCTTGCCGCGCGCCGATGACGCGGCCGGGTTCGCGCGCAGAAATGACGGCGATCGCGTACGCGCCCTGGAATTCGGCGACGGCCAGCTGAACCGCGCGCAGCAGGTCCTGTCGCGCCGCGCCGTGCCAGTGCGCATGCACGAGGTGCGCGATGGTCTCGCTGTCGGTCTGCGTCCGGAACTCGTAACCCAGCGCCTGCAGCCGTGCGCGCAGCGCCTCGAAGTTCTCGATGATGCCGTTGTGCACAACCGCGATCTCCTCTCGCGACGTGTGCGGGTGCGCATTCACCGGCGACGGCGCGCCATGCGTCGCCCACCGCGTGTGCGAGATGCCGGTGGTGCCGGCCAGGTGTCGCGCGTCGACCTGCGCGGCCAGGTCGGCCACACGCGCCGTCGACACCAGCCGCTCGAGCCTGCCGCCGTCGGCGCCATCGACGATGGCGAGCCCGGTCGAATCGTAGCCGCGATACTCGAGCCGGCGGATGCCGTCGATGAGGATGGGGACGACGTTGCGGCTCGATGCCGCGCCAACGATGCCGCACATGAGTTGCTTACTCCTTGCCCGCAGTCTTCGGCGACTTGGCCGGACGTTGCCAGCCGTCGATGGTCACCTGCCGCGCCCGCGCAACGGTGAGCACGCCCGGCGGCGAGTTCTGCGCGATCACGCTGCCGGCGCCGATCGTCGCGCCCGCACCCACGGTCACCGGTGCGACCAGCACGCAATTGGAACCGATGCTGACGCCCTCGCCGATGACCGTCTGGTGCTTGTTGGCGCCGTCGTAATTCGCGGTGATCGATCCCGCGCCGAAGTTGACGCCGGCGCCGACCGCCGCGTCGCCGATGTAGGCAAGGTGATTCGCCTTGGAGCCGCGAGCGATCGTGCTCGCCTTGACCTCGACAAAGTTGCCGATGTGGACGTCATCCGCAAGCTTCGCGCCCGGGCGCAGCCGTGCATAGGGACCGATCCGGCAATTCGCGCCGACCGAGGCTTGGGCCAGATACGAGAACGGCTCGACCACCGTGCCGGCGGCAAGCGTCGTGTCGCGCAGCACGCAGTAGGCGCCGACAGTCACGTCGTCGCCGAGCGCAACGTCGCCTTCGAACACGCAGCCAACGTCGATGCGCACGTCGCGGCCGCAGGTCAGGCGGCCACGGACGTCGAGCCGCGCGGGATCGGCAACCGAGACGCCCGCCTCCATCAGCGCGTCGACCCGGCGCGCCTGCACGATGCGCTCGACGGCGGCCAGCTGCGCGCGATCGTTGATGCCACGCACGTCGCGCTCGTCGGCCGCCAAATGCGCGGTGACATCGATGCCGTCAGCCACCGCGGCGGCGACGACATCGGTGACGTAATACTCGCCCTGTGCGTTGTTCGGCGTGAGCGCGGCCACCCAGCGCTTGAGCAATGCCGTGGGCGCCGCCATGACGCCCGTATTGATCTCGTCGATCGCGCGTTGCGCGTCATCGACGTCACGTTCCTCGACGATGGCCATGACGCGACCCTTCGCATCACGCACGATGCGCCCGAGCCCGGCCGGGTCGGGCACCTTCGCCGTCAGCACGGCGAGCCGGCCGGCTTCGGCCTCGCGGACGAGCGCCGCGAGCGCCGCGGGCGGCACCAGCGGAATGTCACCGATCGTGACCAGCGTCACGCCGTCGCCGGGCAGCGCGTCCAACGCGGCGCGGGCCGCATCGCCGGTTCCGCGCGGCGGATCCTGCAGCACGAACGCGAGGTCGGGCGCCGCGAGCGCCTCGCGCACCGCCGCGGCGCCGTGGCCGACCACCACCGCGGTCGCGCGCGGGCCGAGCGTGCGCGCGGCATCGATGACGTAGGAGACGACCGGGCGCCCGGCCAGCGGATGCAGCACTTTCGGCAGCGCCGAGCGCATCCGTTTGCCGAGGCCGGCGGCCAGGACGACGACGTTGAGCGGAGAAGCCACGGGATTGCGGTTCACAAAGACCGATGATGATACGCCACCGCCACACGCGCCCCGGTGCCTCGAGCGAGCGCCGAGCGTCGCGGGCATCGGGAATTGCTACATCCGGCCCGACCCCCCGATCGCCCCCCCGCCGATCGCATCACGCAGGCGGGCAGGTCGTGGCGACCAGCCAGTCGACCACGCGGCGAATGGCGCTGGCCGGGGGTTCCCCGCGCGCGAGAAAGGCACGATACAGCTTGACCTGCGCATGAGCGCTGGTGCCCTCCGAGAGCAGCGTGCGCACTCGGTTCAACTCGGGTTCGCAACCCAGCGCCTGCGCGTCCTCGGCCATGTGCGCGAGAAGATCGACCACCACGTCCTTGCACTTGCGCGGAGGACTTGCGTCCTCGCTCACGAAACTTGCCTCGAGGCCGAAGCGCTTGGCGCGCCAGCGGTTCTCGTCGATCAGGCGGCGGGTGAACGGGGTCCACTCGGGGGCGAGTTCCGGCCGGCGGGTCAGCATCCGCACGAGGCAGCGGAACATCGCGGCGATGGCCAGCGTGTCGTCGACGCGGGTGCAGACGTCGCAGATGCGCAATTCCAGCGTCGGAAAGTTCAGCGCGGGTCGGATCGCCCACCACAGGTAGCTCGCGTCCCGGATCGCGCCGCCGGCAGCCAGCAAATTCACGAACTGCGCATACTCCGCCTCGTCGCGGAAATGATCCGGAACACCGGTGCGAGGCCATTCGTCGTACGCCGCCTGGCGATAGCTCAGGAGCCCCGTGTCGCTTCCGTCCCAGAACGGCGACGACGTGGAGAGCGCCAGAAAAACGGGCAGCCAGTGCATCAGGCGGTTCATCAGCACCACGCGATCCACCCCCGGCGGCACGGCGACGTGGATATGGAGCCCGCATAGCACGTTGCGGCGCGCGACGATCTGGAAATCGTCCATGAGCTGGCGGTATCGTTGCTTGGGCGTCGCGACCTGCTCGTCCCACGCGCAAATGGGATGCGTACCCGCCGCCAGCAGCCGCAGGTCCTTTTCGATCGCGATCTGCGCCACGCCGCGCCGCAGGCGCACGAGCTCCTCGCGCGCCTGGTCGTGACGCTCGAACACCGGAGACACCACCTCGATCTGCGACCACAGGAGTTCCGGCGCGATAGCTTCACCGAAGCGTCGTCGGCATGCCCGGATGAACGAGCGCCGAACCTCGATGGCCAGCACGCGCGACTTCGGATCGGTGAGGAAGTACTCCTCCTCGATGCCAAAGGTGTACGGGAATCGGTCAGGGGACGTCATGATTTTTTCGTGTGCACTTCGCCCGGATCGTCGAGGCTCCACCGTGGTCGCCGGCAAGGTCATTCGAACCGGCGGCACCGCAATCCGCCACCCGACCGATCGACCGCATGATACCCGCGACGAGATCGGCGTTCACGTTGGAGCAACCTGCGCGCAGGTGGTGCGCTGGAAATCTCGATCGGGTTATCCTTCGCTTCGTGGCCATCATCGCGGTATTCAATCAGAAGGGCGGCGTGGGCAAGACGACGACGGCGCTCAACCTGCTCGCCGCGATTGCCCAGCGCAAGCAGCGCCCGCTTGCGATCGACCTCGATCCCCAGTGCCACCTGTCGCAGATCTTCGGCGTGCAGCCCAGGTCCGCTGACGAATCGGTCTACGGTTTCTTCGTCCGACAGCGGCCGCTGCCCGACGTCGCGCAGATTACCCGAAGCGGCGTCATCCTGCTGCCGGCGCATCTGGAGCTGGCCAAACTCGATACGCTGCTCGGAAAGGGGGTGAACGTGGTCACGCGGCTGCGCCAGGCGCTGCACGCGCACGACGCGATCCCCGGGCCGGTGGTCATTGATTGCTGCCCGCTGCTCAATGTGCTTTCGCTCAACGCGGTCTTCGCCGCGGACCTGGTGCTGGTGCCCGTGTCGGCCGACTTCCTGTCGCTCAAGGGCGCGGAGCAGGTCGAGCGCGCGCTGAACGCGCTGGAACCGGTGTTCAGGCGCCGGCTGCCGCGCCGGTACCTGTTGACTCGCTACGACATGCGTCGCCGGATGAGCGGTGCCGTCGAGGCGAGGATGGGGGAACTGTTGCGAACCGAGGAGATCTGCGCGACCCGGATCCGCGAAAACGTGAGACTCGCCGAGAGCCCGTCGGTAGGGCTCGACATTTTCCGCCACGCGCCCGGAAGCCGCGGCGCCCGGGATTACGCGGACCTCTACGATGAACTACTGGGTGCCGGCTTTTTGCAGTGACCGCGCGCCGGCGCTGATCAAGCTGATGACGCCTTCGACATCAAGCGTGTCGAGCCTGCGCGGCACGCATTGCTCCAGGCATTCGACAATTTCGCAGTGGTGGTACATCTGACGCAGCCTGCGTTCGGCGTCGCCCTGGGTCGCAGCCATGATCAGGATGTTCTCGACTCGTTGGCCATGCCTGGTTTTGATGTTGAAGCCATAGCGGATCACGACGTGCCTCCCGGTTCGGTCATTCCGCCTGGCGGCGGGTGGCGATCCTTGCCAATCAAGGGATTGGCGCGAATCGCTGATGCGCTGGGATGACTCTTGCATGCAAATCCCGTACCGAATTGACGTTTTTCCCGATGACGCTTCCCCGACCCTCGACCCCGCGCGCTGACTCCGGTCAGGATGTAAGCGACATGCTTTGTGCCTTGGGGCGAATGAAGATAGTGAGCGCTCACAGTCAGGCACGACTATCGTCGCTTGCAGGAGGCGTCTCGTCGGACATTTATCGCGTCGACCTGCCGTCGGGCGTCGTTTGCGTCAAACGCGCGCTGCCACGCCTCAAGGTCGCCGCCGACTGGCAGGTCCCGGTGGAGCGCAGCCGCTACGAAGTGGAATGGATGCGTGTGGCAGGAGCCATCGCCCCGGCCTCGGTGCCTGAGGTGCTGGGCGAGGACCCCGAAACGGGCGCTTTCGCGATGGCCTGGCTGCCGCCCGAGCGCTATCCCGTCTGGAAGACCCTGCTCGCCGACGGCCACGCCACCGTGAGCATGGCCGCGCAGGTCGGCGATGTGCTGGGCCGCATTCACGCGGCGACCGCCGACCGCCCGGGCCTCGCCGCGCGCTTTCCGACCGATGGGCTGTTCCACGCCCTGCGGTTGCACCCCTATCTCGTCACGGCGGCGCACGTGCATCCGGACCGCGCCGCACAGCTGCACGCGCTGGTGGCCACGACCGCCGCGACGAAGCGCGTGCTGGTCCATGGCGATTTCAGTCCCAAGAACATCCTCATCGGTCCCGAGGGTCCGGTGATCATCGATGCCGAATGCGCGTGGTTCGGCGACCCCGCGTTCGACCTCGCTTTCCTGCTCAATCATCTGCTTCTGAAGCGCGTCTGGCGACCACAATGGAGCGCGGGCTACGCCGCGATGTTCCGTGCGTCGGTGAACGCGTACCGCGTCCACGCCGTGTGGGAAGATTGGGCCGCGCTCGAAGCACGGACGGCGGCGCTGCTGCCAGGATTGCTGCTCGCCCGCGTCGATGGCAAGTCGCCGGTCGAATATCTGCAGCGCGAGAGCGAGCGCGACGCGGTTCGGCGGTTCGCGCGCGCGCGCCTCGCGCAGCCGGATCCCACATTGGAGCCGCTGTTGCAATCATTCCTGCCATGACCCCCACCACCATCGACCGCGTCCATGCGCGGCGAGTCTGGGATTCGCGCGGACGCCCGACCGTCGAGGCGGAAATCCACCTCGCCTGTGGCGTCGTCGGCCGCGGCATCGCACCATCCGGTGCCTCCCGGGGATCGCGCGAGGCGGTCGAGCTGCGCGACGGCGGCACACGCTTCGGCGGGCTGGACGTCGCGCAGGCGGTCGCCAACGTGCGCGGGCCCATCGCGCGCGCAATCTTCGGCATGGACGCGCTCGAGCAGGCCGAGGTCGACGCGAAGATGATCGAATTAGACGGTACGCCGGACAAATCGAGACTGGGGGCCAACGCCATCGTTGCCGTCTCGCTCGCCATCGCGCAGGCCAGCGCGCTCGCGCACGACATGCCGCTCTGGCAACACGTCGCGGGAGATTCGCCGGTCACGCTGCCCATGCCCGAGGTGCAGATCTTCGGCGGCGGCGCGCATGCGGGACGTCGCATCGACATCCAGGACCTGATGGTGATGCCGGTCGGTGCATGGAACTACGATGATGCGCTGACGATGGTCGCCGAAATCTATCGCGCGGCCGGCACGCTGATGCAGGAGCGGGGCACGCTGGCCGGGGTCGCCGATGAAGGTGGCTGGTGGCCGCAGTTCGCGTCGAACGAGGAGGCGCTGGAAATGACGGTGCGCGCGATCGAGCGCGCAGGCTGTCATCCCGGCGGCGATGCCGCCATCTCGCTCGACATCGCCGCATCCGAGTTCGGGCGCGATGGCCGGTATACGCTGGCCCTCGACGGGCGCGAGCTCGACAGCGACGGCATGGCGCAAATGCTTCTGGACTGGATCGAACGTTATCCGATCGTGTCGATCGAGGACCCGTTCGCCGAGGACGACCGCGAGGCCTGGATCGCGTTTACCCGCTCCGCGCGCCATCGGGTGCAGATCATCGGCGACGATTACCTGACCACCAACGCGGAGCGCATCGTCCAGGCGAAGGCCGATGAAGCGTGCAACGCCGTGCTGATCAAGGTGAACCAGGCCGGCACGCTGACCGAGGCCAAGGCCGCGCTCGATGCGGGCAAGGCCGCCGGCTTCGGCACGATCGTGTCGGCGCGCTCCGGCGAGTCGGAAGACACGGCGATCGCGCATCTCGCCGTCGGCTGGAACGCCGGGCAGCTGAAGGTCGGCTCGTTCGCGCGCAGCGAGCGGATGGCCAAATGGAACGAGCTGCTGCGCATCGAGGACGCGCTCGGCGCCGACGGCCGCTTCGCCGGTGTCGCGGCGCTGCCACCGCGCAGATGAAGGTCGCGGCGACCCACGCGACTTGCCGAAGACCTTGCAGGCAAGGTGCTGCGTGACGCGTCTGAGTGAACTCGCAGAAGCATCCCGACAACGACTGCGCCGACCAGTTCGACCTCTGCCGGCCTGGCGGTTCGGCTCGGCCGCGGGTTGCGGTCCCGGGGTAAAAGATCAGTGCGAATCACCCCCCGTTTTCCGCGCCTCGGCCAGCTGCTTGCGGCGATAGACGCCCTGTCGCTCGAACATCCAACCGGGATACTCCTCCGGCAACCGGCTTACTTCGCCAAGCCTGCGCAGTTCGTCGTCGCTCAGTGTCACTTTCGTCGCCGCCATGTTGTCGGCCAGCTGCTCGGGCCGCTTGGCGCCTACGATGACACTGGTGACCTGCGGCTGGTGCAACAGCCACGCGAGCGCAATCTGCGCGACCGACACGCCATGGGCTTGCGCAATGGCCCGCATGGTCTCGACGCAGTCGAAAGCGCGATCGCGATCGACCGGCGGGAAGTCGAACGTGTTGCGGCGGCTTCCTTCCTCCCCTTGCTGGTCGCGACCGAACTTGCCACTCAGGAGACCGCCGGCCAGCGGGCTCCACACCATCAATCCCACGCCTTCGCTCGCCAGCATCGGGATGATTTCGCGCTCGAGGTCACGCCCCGCCACCGTGTAGTACGACTGCAACGATTCGAAACGCGGCGCACCCAGCCGCTCCGCAATGCCGTGCGCCTTGGTGATCTGCCACGCAGCCCAGTTGGACACGCCGACGTAACGAACGACGCCCTGGCGCACCAGGAGGTCCAGCGCACGCACGGTTTCCTCGATCGGCGTTGCCGGATCGAAACCGTGGATCTGGTACAGGTCGACATGATCGAGTTGCAGACGCTTGAGGCTCGCCTTGATGGCATCGAGGATATGGCCGCGGGACGCACCGCGCGCATTTGCGCCGGGCCCGGTTTCGCCGAAGACCTTGGTGGCGACGATCACGTTCTCGCGGGGGATCTTGAGATTCTTCAGCGCCTGCCCGGTCATTGTTTCGGACAGGCCGCCCGCATAGACGTCGGCGGTGTCGATGAAATTGATGCCGCCGTCGATGGCCTGTCCGATCAATCGCTCGGCATCCGCCTGCTGCAGGGTGCCGATCTGGCCCCACATGCCGGTGCTGCCGCCGAAGGTCATGGTGCCAAGGCAAAGCTCCGATACAAACAGGCCGGTTCGGCCCAGTGGCTTGTTGCGCATGATGACGAACTCCGATGTTGGTCGTTGGCTGAATGAAACAGCAAGGGATCGAGAAGATTACGCCACATCGCTCCAACCGAACCCTTGGAGGTTTCACCGATGGACGCCTCCAACGGTCAAGCCGGCGCTGCCCTTCCGGCAAAGCCGGTGGGGTCTCCCCTGTCAGGTTACTTCTGCAGCAGGAAGTCGGCCAGCTCGACGAAGCCCGCGCCGGCCTCCGCAGCGGTGATGTACGCCGGAGGCGTCGCGATGCGGTCGATGCAGGCCCGAACGTTGGCCACGCCCACCGCGTTGGGGAAGAACGCGAACATCGGTGCATCGTTGGGCGAATCGCCGACGAATACGAAGCGCTCGCGTGCGCCGTCGAGGTCGACGCCGAAAACCTCGGCCAGGCAGGTGCGCGTCATCGCAAGCTTGTCGTAGCGTCCGAACCAGCCGTTGACGTGGATCGAGCTCACCTTGGCGGTCATGCCCTCTGCTTCCATCATCGCGACAATGCGGTCGACGTCGGCGCGTGAAAGCGGCGGCACGTCCTCGCAGAAATCGATCGCGAGATCGGCCTCGCGGTAGTGCTGGTCGGAGGCCAGCGCCGCACCGGGCACCGCCGCAAGTATTCTCCCGGCGATGCCCGCAAGGCGGGCCCGGTTGGCAGCGCGTTCACGGTCGTCGACCAGGAAGCGCTTGACCAGCCCGCGCCGCGCCGCGTCGTGGCGCATGTAGAACGCGCCGTTCTCGCCGATCACCGCATCGACCGGCCACATCCGCGCGATGTGGTCGCACCAGCCGGCGGGCCTTCCGGTGATCGGGATCACCAGCAATCCGGCGCCTTGCAGGCGCGCCAGCGCCGTGTAGGCCTCCGGCGTCAGCCGCCCATGCGTGGTCAGCGTGTCATCGATGTCGGCCAGTACGCCGCGCAACGCGCGCCGCGTTGCCAGCGGCATGGTCGCGAGCGGCTGCATCAAGGCTGGACCGGCGCGCCGGGCGGCGCCTGGGGCGCCGGCGGCGGCCGCCATGAATCCAGCACCGCGAACACCGCATCCACCGTCGTGACCACGACCAGGATCGCGCGGTGCGCGGGCTTAAGGAACCCGTCGGCCACGCCGCGGTCGAGCTGCGCGAGGAAGTGATCGAAGTAGCCGTCGATGTTGACGAGCACCAGCGGCTTGGCGTGAATTCCCAACTGTGCCCAGGTCGCCATCTCGCACAGCTCGTCGAACGTTCCGAAGCCGCCGGGCAACGCGACGAACGCGTCGGCACGCTCGGCCATCAGCGCCTTGCGCTCGTGCATCGTGGGCACCACCCTCAGCTCGTGGAGGCCCGGATGCCCGACCTCGCGCACCATCAGCTGCTCGGTGATGACGCCGATCACCTGCCCGCCCGCGGCAAGCGTCGATTCGGCAGCGATCTTCATCAGCCCGACGCTGCCACCGCCGTAGACGAGCGCCATCGCCCGCCCGGCGAGTGCGCGACCGAAATCGTCGGCCGCCTTCGCATAGACCGGGCGGGTCCCGAAATTCGAACCGCAGAAGAGACAGACTCGCTTCATGCGCGCAATGCCATGTATTCGGCCACGGCCTGCCTCTGCGCGGGCGACATCGCCAACCCACATTTGGTTCGCCGCCACAGCACGTCATCGGCATCGCGCGCCCATTCCTCGGCAAGCAGGTAGTCCACCTCGCGCGCAGTGAGTTCTCCACCGAAGTTCATGCCCAGATCGTCGGCGGTGCGCGCGTCGCCCAGGATGCGCAGTGCGCGGGTACCGTGTCGCAGGCCAAGCGCGCGCAGGAGCGGCGCCGGCAGCTGCGGATAGCGGCCGCACAATTGCGCGAACCACGCATTCCGGTCGCCGTCCGGAAGATCGCCGCCGGGCAATGCGGCGGACTGCGTCCACGTAGGCTTCATCCCGGGGAAATAGGGTGCCAACCCTTCCAGCACGTGCTCGGCCAGCTTGCGGTAGGTGGTGATCTTGCCGCCGAAGATCGACACAACGGGCGCACGCGACGGGCCCGGCGCGCCCTCGAGTGCGTCGACCTTGAGCACGTAGTCGCGCGTGATCGCCGATGGGTCCGACTTGCCGTCGTCGTAGAGCGGGCGTACGCCGCTGTAGGCCCAGACGATGTCGGATTTCGCCAGCGGGTGCTCGAGGTAGGCGTTGGCGAGCGCCAGCAGGTATTCGGTCTCGTCGTCGGAAATGTGCGGATGCTCATACGATTCGACCGGGACATCTGTGGTGCCGATCAGCGAATACCGGTCCTGGAACGGGATCACGAACACGATCCGGTTGTCGGCGTTCTGCAAGATATATGCGTGCGCCTCGTCGTGAACACGTGGCACGACGATGTGGCTGCCCTTGACATGCCGCACCTCGCCGTCGCCGGCCTTCGTCGGGCGGATGCTGTCCAGCACCGCCTTCACCCACGGTCCGGTGGCGTTGACAATGGCCCGCGCCGCGACCTCCTGCGTGGCGCCGTCCGCGCTGGTCAGCGTCGCGCGCCACAGGCCGCCCTCCCGTCGCGCACCGGTGACGCGCGTACGGACGCGGATGTCGGCGCCGTGCGCCTGCGCGTCCAGCGCGTTGACGACGACGAGGCGTGCATCGTCGACGCGCGCATCCGCATAGACGAAGCCCTTGCGGAACCGTGGCTTCAGGCCCGCAGCCCAGCGGCTGTCGCGCAAGCCGACGCCGAACGACCTTGGCAGCGTGCGCCTGCGGCCCAGGTGATCGTAGAGAAACAGCCCGATGCGGATCATCCACGCGGGCCGCAGGTGAGGCTCGTGCGGCAGCACGAACGCCAGCGGCTCGACCAGGTGCGGCGCATTGGCGAGCAGCACCTCGCGCTCGGCCAGCGACTCGGCGACCAGCCGGAACTCGTAGTACTCGAGATAGCGCAGGCCGCCGTGGATCAGCTTGGTGCTCCACTGCGACGTCGCGGCCGCCAGGTCGTCCTTCTCGGCCAGCATGACCGACAACCCGCGCCCGGCCGCATCGCGCGCGATACCGGCGCCGTTGATGCCGCCGCCGATGACGAGAAGGTCGTAGTGAGGAGAACTCATGGATCCGTCCGCGCGAATTCTACCGGATGCGGCACGATTTCTCCTTGCTCGCATCGAATATTGCGCCCTGATGAACTCGTACGCCGCTGCGCGACGCACACCACGGACTTCAACGAAGGATCACTGCCCATCGACGCGAACCGCCCGGCAACGGCCGCTGCTAGAGCACCACACGCGTCCCCAACTCGACTACGCGATTGTCCGGGATGTTGAAAAAATCGGTGATCGCGACCGCGTTACGTGCCATCGCAGTAAACAGGCGGTTGCGCCACTTCAGCAGGTGCCCGCAACGCAACCCTCGGACGATCTTCTCCCGCGACAGAAAGTACGTGACCGCCAGTGGCTCGACCTGCAGGCCCTGCGCCCCACACAGTGCCAATGCAAGCGCGACATCGGGTTGCTCCATGAACCCGTAGCGCGCGGTCGCTCGCCAGCAGTCATGCGGCAGTCGTTCGCAAATCACGCGCTCAGCAAGCGGGACGAATGGCCGGTCGCAAATCTCGATCGTCATGAAGACGTTGCACTGGTGCAACACCTGGAAATGCTTGAGACTGTGCAGCAGCGCATTGGGCGTCGTCTCCGGCGTCGACGTGAGGAACACCGCGGTGCCGGGGGCGCGTGCCGGCGGGGCGGAGAACAGCGAGCGCAGGAATCCGTCAAGCGGAGGCGACGATCCGGACACCACACGCAGCAGCGCCGCGCGGCCACTGCGCCAGGACGTCATGATCACAAACACCATCGCACCCAATGCAAGCGGGAACCAGCCGCCGTCGAGTACCTTTTGCAGCGCCGCTGCGAGGAAGACCCCGTCGACGGCGACGAAGCACGCCGTCGCGGTCACGCACAGCCACAGCGGATAGCCCCAGCTGAAGCGCAACACGACGAACGTGAGCAGCGTGGTCGCGAGCATCGTGCCCATCACGGCCACCCCGTACGCCGAAGCAAGCTTGCCTGAATCGCCGAAGCCAACGACGGCCGCCAACACCGCGGTCAGCAGAATCCAGTTCACGGCAGGAACATAAATCTGACCTGACGTGCTGGCCGACGTGTGACGAATTGTCATTCGCGGCAGATACCCCAATTGAATCGCCTGACGCGTGAGCGAGTACGCCCCGGAGATCGTCGCCTGCGAAGCGATGATCGTCGCGGCGGTCGCCAGCGCGACCATCGGATACAGCGCCCATGCAGGAAACGCCAGATAGAACGGATTGGCGATGGCGTCGGGACGCACAATCAGCAGCGCACCTTGGCCGAAATAGTTCAGTACCAGCGCCGGCGCGACGAGGCCGAACCACGCGAGACGAATCGCGCGCGCGCCGAAGTGCCCCATATCCGCGTACAGCGCCTCCGCACCGGTGAAGGCCAGCAGGACCGAGCCCAGCACGACAAACGACGCCGCACCGTGCGTCGTCGCGAACCTCAGCGCGTGTGAGGGATTGAGGGCCTCGAGGATTACCGGCGCCTGCGCGATGTTCCACAGCCCCGACGAAGCCAGTGAGAGAAACCACAGCGCGCAGACCGGTCCGAACAGAAGGCCGACCACGCCGGTCCCCAGTCGCTGGATCATGAACAGTGCGATCAGCACGCCCGCGGCGATCGGAACGACGTACGGCTTGAGGGCCGTTGTCCCAACATCGAGGCCCTCGACCGCCGACAGCACCGAGATCGCTGGCGTCAGCACCGCGTCGCCGTAGAACAGCGATGCACCGGCGACTCCGACCGCGAGGAGTACAGCGTGAAGTCGCGGCCGGTCGCGCACCGACGTTGTCGCCAGGGCAAGCAGCGCCATGATGCCGCCCTCACCACGATTGTTCGCGCGCAGGACTAGCGCCACGTACTTGAGCGACACAATCATCATCAGCGACCAGAAGATCGCCGACACACCACCCATGATGTTCGCCTGCGTCAGCGGTATGCCGTGCGCCGGGTTGAACGTTTCCCTGGCAGCGTAAAGCGGGCTCGTGCCGATGTCGCCGTACACGATTCCCAGCGCCAGCAGCGCGAGGGCAGTGGTGCCTTGCTGCTTCTGATTGGGCACGGCGGAATCGGCAGCGAGTTCCGGTACGGTTGTGGTGACGTCCATTGCAAGGCAGTCTAGAGGTGCGGCGCTCGCGTCGGAAGAGACGCCGCCGATTCTTAACGGCAATTTTACGGTCGCTCTGCGGTACAGTTCCGACATGGAATCGCGCGGCTCATGGATCGGCTACGCATGGGCGGTCGCTGCCGCGTTTCTTGGCACGCTCGTCGGCTACGCGATCCAGCCGCGCTTCGACCTGGTCAACATCGCGATGGTCTATCTGCTTGCCGTGGTCCTTGTTGGGCTGCGCTACCCGCGTGGGCCATCCATCGTGGCGGCAGTCCTGAGCGTCTCGGCGTTCGACTACCTGTTCGTACCGCCGCGCGGTACGTTCACAATCGACGACCTGCAGTATCTCCTGACATTCGCGATCATGCTCGCGGTCGCGCTGGTGATCTCCGGGCTCGTGCGCAGCATCCGCAGTGAAGCCGAGGCCCGCGCGGCACTGGAAGTCGAAGCCGAGACCGAGCGCGTCCGGAGCACGTTGCTCGCGTCGATCTCTCACGACCTGCGCACACCGCTCGCGGTGATGGCTGGCGCGTCCTCAACGCTCGCCGCCAGCGGCGAGCGCATGACGCCGGACGCACGCGAGGCGCTGGCGAACGATGTCTATGCGCAGGTGCGCGAGATGTCCGAGCACGTCAACAAGCTGCTGCAGATGACACGGCTGGAAACCGGCGCACTCAAGCTCGATCGTGATTGGGCGGCGCTGGGCGAGATTGTCGGTTCGTTGCTGTCTCGACTGCGCGAGCGCCTAGCCGCGCACCGCGTGATTGTCGAGCTGCCTGACGACCTGCCGCTGTTGCGCGTGGACGCCGCGCTGATCGAGCAGGCAATCGGCAATCTACTCGAAAACTGCGCAAAGCACACACCGCCCGGCACCGTCGTCCGCGTGCGTGCGCAGCGCGAGGCCACGCGCACCGTCATTACTGTCGAAGACTACGGAGAAGGCATCGCGGAGCGCGATGTCGAACGCGTGTTCGCGAAATTTCATCACCATGCGCCGTCCGAGGGCGGCACCGACCTCGGCCTCGGCCTCGCGATCTGTCGCGCGATCGTGCGGCTTCATGGCGGCGACGCCTGGGCCGAACGCGTGCCGGGCGGCGGAACCGCATTCCGCTTCTCGCTTCCCAACGACGCACCACCTTCCGTCCCGGTCGAAATGGGGAACGCTTGACATGACCGATCCGCGCGCCACGGTCCTAGTCGTCGAGGACGAGGCGGAGATTCGGCGCTTCCTGCGCGCAGCCTTCGAAGTCGAAGGCTATCGCGTTGTCGAGTCGGCATCGGGGCGCCGCGGATCGATCGATGCGGGCACGCAGAAGCCGGACCTCGCCATCGTCGACCTCGGTCTCCCCGACGTCGATGGCATCGAAGTCATCCGAGGCATCCGAAGTTGGTCGTCGATGCCGATCATCGTACTTTCGGCGCGAGTCGCGGAGCGCACCAAGGTCGAGGCGCTCGATGCGGGCGCCAACGATTACGTGACCAAGCCGTTCGGCATGGCCGAGCTCCTGGCGCGCGTGCGCGTTGCGTTGCGGCACAACGTTCGCGTGGCGTCGAGGACCTCGGAGCTTCGAATCGGCAATGCCGTCATCGATCTCGAGCGGCGGATGGCCACGCGTGAAAACGAGCCGGTCCACCTTACGCCGATCGAATTTCGACTGCTCGCCACGTTGGCGAAGCAGCTCGGCATGGTCGTGACGCACAAGCAGATCCTGCGCGAAGTGTGGGGGCCGACGCACGAGGGCGACACGCACTACCTGCGCATCTACATGAAGCAGCTGCGCGACAAGCTCGAAGACGACCCGGTCACACCGCGCTACCTACTCACCGAGACGGGCGTGGGCTATCGGCTGGTGGGCGACGATGACACGCGCTGATCGGTTCGCGTGGCCTCATTCGTCGGGTCGCGTCATCGCCGCCGGGTCGATCCAGCGGTCGAAGTCGGAAGCCGAGACCAACCCCAGCGCCAGCGCGGCCTCGCGCAATGTGCTGCCATCGCGATGCGCCTTCAGCGCGATCTTCGCGGAATTCTCATAGCCGATGTGCGGGTTGAGCGCGGTGACCAGCATCAGCGATTCATCGAGGTGCTCGTCGGATGCGGGCGCGGTTGGGCTCGATCCCGCGCGCGCAGCGTTCATCGAAGGAGCGCAGCACGTCGGCGAGCAGCTCGATGGACTCCAGCGTGTTGTGCAGGATCACGGGCTTGTAGACATTGAGCTGGAAGTGGCCTTGCGTGCCCGCGAACGCCACCGCGGTGTCGTTGCCGAACACCTGCACGGCGACCATCGTCATCGCCTCGCTTTGCGTAGGGTTGATCTTGCCCGGCATGATCGACGAGCCCGGCTCGTTGTCGGGAATGATGATCTCGCCGAAGCCGGCCCGCGGTCCGCTGGCGTAGAGCCGCACGTCGCTGGCGATCTTCATCGCGATTCCGGCGAGCGTGCGCAGCGCCGCGCTGGCGTTGACCATCGCGTCGTGTGCGGACAGCGCGGCGAACTTGTTGGCCGCGCTCACGAACGGCGTGTCGGTCGCCTGCGCGAGGTACTGCGCAACGAGCTCCCCGAACCGCGCGGGCGCGTTGAGGCCGGTGCCGACCGCGGTGCCGCCCAGCGCCAGCGGATACAGCCGGTCGCGCGCCGTCCGCAGAAAGAGGACGGCATCGTCGAGCTGCGCCACCCAGCCCGATATCACCTGCCCCAGCGTGACGGGCGTCGCGTCCTGCAGATGCGTGCGGCCCAGCATCACCACGTCGGCGAAGGCCTGCGCCTTGGCGTCGAGCGTGGCGCGCAGTTGGGCCACGGCCGGCAGCAGCGCGCCGTCGAGTTCCAGGACGGTGGCAATGTGCATCACCGCGGGGAAAACGTCGTTCGACGACTGGCTGCGGTTGACGTGATCGTTGGGATGCACGGGCGCCTTGCTGCCGAGAGCGCCGCCCACGAGCTGGATCGCGCGGTTGGCGATCACCTCGTTCGCATTCATGTTCGACTGGGTGCCCGAGCCGGTCTGGAACACGACCAGCGGAAACTCGCCGTCCCAGCGGCCGTCGATGACTTCCTGTGCGGCACGCGCGATCAGGTCCGCGCTGGCGGCGGGCAGCACCCCCAGTTCCGCATTCGCACGCGCCGCCGCCTGCTTTACGAGCCCCAGCGCGCGCACCACCGGGCGGCCGAACGCGAAGCGGGACACGCCGATAGGAAAATTGTCGATCGAGCGCTGCGTCTGCGCTCCCCAGAGCCGATGCGCCGGGACCGGGACCTCGCCCAGCGCATCCTTCTCGATCCGCGTTTCATTCATGGGCCGACTCCTTTGCCGCGCGTGGTAGTGCTCATTCGCGCGGCGCTGCGCGACGCCGCATGGCGCCGATTTCCGGAACCATCAAGTGCCGGATCACCGACTCGGAACACTATGCCTTCGGCAGCAGT
This sequence comes from uncultured beta proteobacterium, assembly GCA_963739745.1. Classification (GTDB taxonomy): domain Bacteria; phylum Pseudomonadota; class Gammaproteobacteria; order Burkholderiales; family Casimicrobiaceae; genus VBCG01. The sequence continues at coordinate 169,267 of CAVUCJ010000027.1, read as the reverse complement.
TTCGCACGCCGGTCGTGCGCGACGAGCTTCATTACCGCCGCCGAGGCGAGCCGCGTGCGCACATTGTCAGCGCGCGACGTCAGCACGATGGGCACGCGCGTGCCGAGCACGATACCCGCGCTGTCGGCGCCAGCGAGGTAGGTCAGCTGCTTGGCAATCATGTTGCCGGACTCGAGGTCCGGCACCAGCAGGATATCGGCAAGGCCGGCTACCGGCGAGACGATGTGCTTGGTCCTCGCGGCCTCCACCGAGATCGCGTTGTCGAATGCCAGCGGACCGTCGAGCACACCGCCCTCGATCTGACCGCGGTCGGCCATCTTGCATAGCGCCGCCGCGTGCAGCGTCGACTCGATTTTCGAGTTGACGGTCTCCGCGGCCGACAGGATGGCGATCCGTGGTGTCTCGATGCCGAGGACCCGCGCAAGGTCGATCGCGTTCCGACAGATGTCGGCCTTGGCATCGAGGTCGGGCGCGATGTTGATCGCCGCATCGGTGATCAACAGCATCCGCGGATACGCCGGTACGTCCATGACGAACACGTGGCTGATCCGGCGCGCGGTGCGCAGGCCGGTGGTCGACGGCACGACCGAATCCATCAGCTCGTCGGTATGAAGACTGCCCTTCATCAGCGCCTCGACGTCGCCGGCCCGTGCCATCGCCACGGCATATTCCGCGGCGGCGTGGCTGTGCGGCGCCGTGACGATCTGGATGCCGGCAAGATCGATTTCGGCAGCGCTCGCGACCGCGCGAATCCTGGCCTCGGGTCCGACCAGCACCGGCACGATGAGGCCGCGCCGCGCCGCCTCGATCGCGCCGACCAGCGAATCGCGGTCGCAGGGATGCACGACCGCACAGACGACAGGCGACAACGGCTCGCAGCGCTTCAACAGTCGCGCAATGCCGTCGTTGCGGCGCAGGACGACCTCCGGGGTCGCGATGTCGCTGTAGGCGATACGCTGGGCGGGCGCGACGACCGTGGCCACGCCCTCCACCAGCACCGCGCCGTCGCCGTTGACGGCCGTGCAGTCGAATTCGATCCGCCGTCCCTCCGGATCCTTGGCGCGCGCGGTTACGGTCGCCGTGACCAAGTCGCCGGTGCGCAGCCGGCCGCTATAGGCGAAGCGGGTTCCGACGATCGCGCTGCCCGGTCCGGGCAACCGGCGATTGAGGATGCCCGCGATCAGCGCGATCGCCGCCGCGCCGGGCGCCGACGCGATTTCCGCCACCGCCCCGTCGGACAGGTCGAGGTGGAACGTCTCAACGTCGCCGGCCACCAGCGACAGCGCCTCGACCTCGGTTGCGGTCAGCTTGCGCGTCACCGCGTCGGTGGCGCCGATCTCGATTTCGTCGAAAGTCCGGTTCGTGTACTGGCGCATTGGCGTGATCCGATCAGGCGCGGGCGCCCCGGGCGCGGGACGCCGACTTGGCGCGGGGCTTGGATCGGGCGCTGGAAACCGAGTGGGCGGCGGTCTTGGCAACCGACTTGGCCCCGCCGGCGGCGGGCCTGCGCCCGCGTGCCGGCTTGCGCTTCGGAGCCGCAGCGGTCTTCGCCGCCCGTTCGCCGCGTGCACCCGAGAGCGGCAGGAGGCTGCGCAGCTCGGCGACCAGCTTGCGCTGGCGATCCTCGAGCCCGGGCTGCGTCTCGGTCCATTCGAACAGCGCATGCGCGCGCCTGCGATCGGCAGCGGTACGCAGGAGCCTGGGCAGCGAGTGCTTCGCGCGCTCCGGCTCGAACTCGACGACGATCGTCTCTTCCTGCAACAGGCGGCGACGCTCGTCCTCGGACAGGTGCGCGATCTCGCCTTCGGGAGACAGGATCTCGCGGGTTGTCTGCATCTGCGACAGCCGGCGATGTCCGCTGCCAGCCTTGCTGATCAGCATCGCGATGCGGGCGAGTCCTTCGATGGCGCTGCCTTCCTCGAGCGTGTCGAGGACCTCGCGCACCGCGGGAATCGAGCGCGGGTCGAACTTGCCTTTGCGGCGCATCTCCTCGCGCTCATCGGCCATCTGCAGCGACAGCATGTTGCCGTACACCTCGAAGAAGGCCGCCTCCGACGCGGCATCGCGCAGATCGCGGTAGAGGTCGAGATAGGCTTCGACGAAACCGGAGACGAGCAGCTCCACCCGAACGGCGTCGTTGTCCTTGCCGCGAGGGCGGCGGTTCGCATGCACCATCGCCGCGGCATGCGCCAGCGGCCACAGGAACGGATTCTTGTCCGAGATCGCCCAGTACTGAACGCGCAGCGGATGGAAATCGCGCAGCGCCTTGGCGAACCACTCCGGCGTCAACTCGCGCACGAACGGCCGCGCGAGCAGCGAATAGGCGCGCTCGGACAATTCGGAAAGCGCGGCCACCGCCTGGAACGGCTTTTCGTCGACGCGGTCGTTCTTGCCCAGCGTGCGCAGGTCCTCGACCTTGCGTTCGCGCAGCGTGACCTCGTAGGACACCTCGCCATGCCGGTCGTGGTGCTCCTCGATGTGCATGCCGTACAGGCCCGGCGGCAACTGCTGGATGTATTTGAGCACCTCGACGATCTGCGCGTGCTCCTTCTTCGCCACCTGCCCGGACACAAAGATGCCAAGGTGTCCGATATCCTGGTGAAGCAGTCCGACGATCGTCTGACCGTTCGCCTTGATCTCCTCGGACGACGAATAGACGTCGGCAATCCAGTTGAACGCCTGCTGCGGCGGCGTGATGTTGTCGCCCATCGAAGCGAACACGATGATCGGCTGCTTGATCGACTTCAGGTCGAAGTACCGCCCCGGGCCCAGGCGCGCCTCGCCGGACGAGAGCTTGTTGCCGACGAACAGGTTGTTGACGATCCAGCGGATCTCCTCCTCGTTGAACAGGTAGTAGCCGCCCCACCACCGTTCGAATTCCAGGAAGCGCTCCGGCTCGTGGTCGATGTTCGACCACAGGTGATACCACTTGCCCCACAGCGTGTTGGCGGGATTGAGGTTTTCGAAGTTGTGGACGAGATTCGCGCCATCGAATTTTCCGGCGCCGAGGTCGGCGGCGAACAGCGACAGCCATGCGCCGCCAAGAAGGCCGCCCGTATAGCGCATCGGCGAGTCGCCGTCATTGCCCGACCAGTACGACATCGGCGCGCCGTTGATGACCAGCGGCCCCGCGATGTCCGGCCGCGCCGCAGCGAGCATCATCACCGCCCACCCGCCCTGGCAGTTGCCCACGATCACCGGCTTCTGGCTCCTGGGATGGCGCTCGACGACGATGCGGATGAACTCGGCTTCCGCGTCGGTGATGTCGGCGAGCGTCTGCCCCGGCATCGGGTCCGGAAAGAAGATCACGAAATACACCGGATGCCCGGCTGACAGTGCAACGCCGACTTCGGATTCTTCCTTGAAGCCGCCGATGCCCGGCCCATGACCGGCACGCGGGTCGACGATGACGAACGGACGCTTGTGGTCGTCGACTTCGACACCTCGGGGCGGAATGATCCGCACCAGCGCGTAGTTGCAAGGATGCTCGTAAGTCCGCGCGTCGGCGATCGTCTCGTACTTGTACTTGAGCACCGGTGGCTTGCCCGCCGCCTCGTGCTCCAGCCACTGGTTGCCGCGCCGGCGCAGCGTGTCCCAGTACAGCACCGAGCGCTGCGCGGCGTCGAGCGTGTACTCCGACCATTGCCGCCAGTACTCGAACGGCGTCCTGGCCGCGCCCTGTCCGACCATTTGCTTCGCGTAGCTGCCGCGTACGCTACCCGTGTAGCGCTCGCCCGCGGCGCGAACGCGCCGTTGCAGCAGGTCGGCGACCGAGCGGGAAATCCTGATCGAACGGTCGATGGTACGGTGCAGGTCGGCCATGGGCTCTTGCCTCGCTTGGTTCGGTGATTATGCGTCGATTGTGCGCTGCAATATATTAGCATTCGTCAGTCCGCCGGCGGCTTGCGCGCGGTCAACGCGAAGCCACGCATGAACGCGAACGGCCCGCGTGCGGGCCGTTCGTCCTTCTGCGCTGCCCCGCGCCGCAGGTAGCGGCGATGAGGCGACGACGACTACAGTCCCAGCCAGGCGATCGTGGAAATCTCGACTTCCGGGTTGGGCGCAACGAATCCCTTGTAGCCCACGGCGTCGAGTGCGTCGCGGCCCGGCTTGGTGTCGCGAATCGTCAGCAGCGCGTCCCGGATGCGCTGTTGCTCCTCCGCGGGCAGCCGAGTCGAAACGATGAACTGCTTGATCGGCACCGACCGCGACTCACCAAGCACCTTGCCGCCCTTTTGGGTCCACGCCTTGACCACGGCATTGGAAGCGGTCGCTCCCGCCTGCGCGAAGCCGTTCTCGAGATAGAACGGCACGGCGTCCTGATATCGCGTCGTGATCACGCGCACCGTCGTCGGCGAAGGCTCGCGATCGCCGGTGGCCGTGAGCTTCTCGCTGCGAAACATCGCGCGCACCATGGTGGCGGTAATCGAATCCGGGTCCGGCGTCACCAGCGTGTGGCCCTTGAGGTCGGTCGTGGATTTGAGAGGCGTGCTCGCCGGAATCATCAGCCGCACCGTGTATTCGGTGTATCCGGTCGTCCAGGCGACCGCCTTGTACCGCCCCGACTTGATTTCGGCCATCGAGACATGCGCCGGATGCACGAAGGCCACGTCGAATTCCTGTTTGGCGAGCCCGGCGCGCAGGTCGTTGTAGGCCGGGACCAGTACCGTCTTGACCCGACGCCCGACGGCCCGGCCGATGACCTCCGCCAACGGCGCGAACTTGTCTCGGATCTCCTTGGGCGTGGCCTGATAGGTGACGCCTTCCGTCACCGCGAAAATCAGATCGGCCCCCTGCGCGGCCGCGTTCGCAGCGAACGCTGCGAGCAGCGCACACAACCACAACGACAAAGAACCCTTCACATACATCGTGTTTCCCCAGAAATGTTCCAGACGGGCGCGAGTCCGCATCCGCAGCCCCGCCCGGCACATGCAACAATTGTGCCCCACAACGGCGTCATGCCGTGGTGCGTGCGACCGAGTCCTTTCGGGCTCCCCGTCCGGAAAGATAAATGGGGGCTTGCAGGCACGAGGGATCGCGCTGCCCGGCGGCGCCGGCGCCTGACGCAATGCGCGGCGGAGAGGCTGCGTCCGTGCGCGCCGATGTGCGAAAAGGGGGAAGCTTGGTTCCGGGCGCGCCGCGCGTGCGCTGGCCGCGTGTTCAGCCGGCCCGGTGGCGGAACTTGCGGATCGCTTCGAGCTGTGCGAGCGCCATGGACAGTTCGGCCTGTGCGGACGCGAGATTCTCGGCAGAATCCTGGTTGGCCATCGACTCTTCGGCGCGCTTCTTGGCTTCGATCGCCTTCGCCTCGTCGAGGTCATGCGCGCGGATCGCCGTGTCGGCCAGAACCGTCACCCGGTTCGGCTGCACCTCGAGAAAGCCGCCTTGCACGAAAACGAACTCTTCTTCGGCCTTCTCGGGCACCTTGATGCGAACCGCACCCGGCCGGATCTGCGTGAAAAGCGGCGTGTGCCGCGGGTAGACGCCGAGCTCGCCCTCGATGCCGGGCAGCACGACGAATTCCGCTTCGCCGGAGTAGATCTGCTCTTCGGCGCTTACAACGTCGACGTGAATCGTATTGGCCATGGCGGTTGGGCAAAGCTCAATGGTTGGATGTTGCGGGTTTCAACGCATGTGCGCCAAAACGATGCGCAGATGCTACTGCAGCGTCTTTGCCTTCTCGAACGCCTCTTCGATCGTGCCCACCATGTAGAACGCCTGTTCCGGCAGCGAATCGCACTCGCCGTTCACGATCATGTTGAAACCCTTGATCGTATCCTTCAGCGATACGTACTTGCCGGGAGAGCCGGTGAATACCTCGGCAACGGTGAAGGGCTGCGACAGGAAGCGCTGGATCTTGCGCGCGCGCGCCACAGCGAGCTTGTCCTCGGGCGAGAGTTCGTCCATGCCCAAGATCGCGATGATGTCGCGCAGCTCCTTGTAGCGCTGGAGCGTCTGCTGCACCTGCCGCGTGCAGTTGTAGTGCTCGTCGCCGATCACGTGCGGGTCGATCTGGCGCGAGGTCGAGTCGAGCGGGTCGACCGAAGGATAGATGCCCAGCGACGCGATGTCGCGCGACAGCACGACGGTGGCATCGAGGTGGCCGAATGTCGTCGCCGGCGACGGGTCGGTCAGGTCGTCCGCCGGCACGTATACGGCCTGGATCGACGTGATCGAGCCGGTCTTGGTCGACGTGATGCGCTCCTGCAGCCGACCCATCTCCTCGGCGAGCGTGGGCTGGTAGCCGACGGCGGACGGCATCCGGCCGAGCAGCGCGGACACCTCGGTGCCCGCCAGCGTGAAGCGGTAGATGTTGTCGATGAACAACAGCACGTCGCGGCCCTCGTCGCGGAACGACTCGGCGATCGTCAGGCCGGTCAGCGCGACGCGCAGGCGGTTGCCCGGCGGCTCGTTCATCTGGCCATAGACCATCGACACCTTCGACTTCGACAGTTCGTCCTTGTTGACGACGCCGGAATCGATCATCTCGTGGTAGAAGTCGTTTCCTTCACGGGTGCGCTCGCCGACGCCCGCGAACACCGAAAGGCCCGAGTGCGCGGAAGCGATGTTGTTGATCAGCTCCATCATCGTCACCGTCTTGCCCACGCCGGCGCCGCCGAAGAGGCCGATCTTGCCGCCCTTCGCGAACGGGCAGATCAAGTCGATGACCTTGATGCCGGTCTCCAGCAGCTCGGTCGATGGCGACAGCTCCTCGTACGCGGGCGCCGCGCGGTGGATCGACATCGACTTCGCGGCGTTTACCGGTCCGCGCTCGTCGATCGGCCGGCCCAGCACGTCCATGATCCGGCCGAGGGTCTCCATGCCAACCGGCACCGTGATCGGCGCCTTGGTGTTCACCACCGACATGCCGCGGCGCAGGCCGTCGGAGCTGCCGAGCGCGATGGTGCGCACGACGCCGTCGCCCAGCTGCTGCTGCACTTCGAGCGTGAGGCCGATCTCGTCGAGCTTCAACGCGTCGTAGATCTCGGGGATCTGGTCGCGCGGAAACTCCACGTCGACGACCGCGCCGATGCACTGAACAATCGTTCCCTGGTTCATGGTGTCCTCAACTTCATCAATTCAAATTCAGGAGCTCTCACCGCGGAGAGCACGGAAAGCACGGAGAACGGCAAAAGCACTTCAGGATCGGAAGGCAATCCAATCGGACTATGCCGTTGTTTTCTGCGTGCTCTCCGCGCTCTCCCTGGTTCAAGATTTCTGGCCGTTCAAACCGCCGCCGCGCCGCCGACGATCTCCGAGAGTTCCTTGGTGATCGCCGCCTGGCGCGTCTTGTTGTAGATGAGCTGCAGCTCGCTGATGATCTTCCCTGCGTTGTCGGACGCCGCCTTCATCGCCACCATCCGGGCCGATTGCTCGGAGGCCATGTTTTCATTGACCATCTGGTACACGATGGCCTCGAGATAGCGGCGCATCATGCCGTCGAGCAGCGTCCGCGCATCCGGCTCGTAGATGTAGTCCCAGGTGCCGTCGCAGAGCTCGGCGGTGCGGACTTCACCCTGCGCCGTCCTGAACTGGTGCGGGATCGGGATGATCCGTCCGTGGCGGGGCTCCTGCCTCATGGTATTGATGAAGTTCGTGAAGAACACGTGCACCTCGTCGACCCTGCCGCCCTGGTACTCGTCGATCAGCGTCTTCACCGGCCCGACCATCCGGTCGAGGTGCGGCTGGTCGCCCAGTTGCACGGCGCTCGCGATCACGTTGGCGCCCATTCGATGCAGGAAACCCAGCCCTTGCTGCCGATTGCGACGTAGTCGACCTCGAGCCCCTTGCCCCGCCAATCCTTGTGCGCCTGCAGCACCTGCCGCAGGATGTTCGTGTTGAGTCCGCCGCACAGGCCCTTGTCGGTCGTGACGACGATCGCGCCGACGCGCTTCACCTGTGCGCGCGGCACGAGAAACGGATGCCGGTACTCGGTGTTCGCCTTTGCGGTGTGCAGCACGATGTTGAACAACTTCTCGACGTAGGGGCGCGACGCGCGCATCCGGTCCTGGGCCTTTTTCATCTTCGAGGCCGAGACCATCTCCATCGCCTTGGTGATCTTGCGCGTGCTCTGCACGCTCTTGATCTTGTTGCGGATTTCTTTGGATCCTGCCATATCGGCCTTTTCCGCCCTCGCTCTTGCTGCCAGCGACGCTCAATGCGCCGCCACCGGTCACACCATTGCCTCTGACGCCTGACCTCTGATCAGTACGTGCCCGTCTTCTTGAAGTCCTCGATCGCCGCCGACAGCGCCTTCTCGTCGTCCGCCGTCAAGTCGAAGGTCGACGCCATCCTGTCCATGATCGCGGCGTACTTGCCCCGCATGAACTGGCGCAGCGCGGCCTCGAACGCGAGCGCCTTCTCCACCGGGCACGTCGTCGTAGTAAGCCTTGTTCACCGAGAACAGCGTGAGCGCCTGCTCGGCCACCGACAGCGGCGAGTACTGCGGCTGCTTCATGAGCTCGGTGACGAGGCGGCCGCGGTCGAGCTGCTTGCGGGTGGCGTCGTCCAGGTCGGAAGCGAACTGCGCGAACGCCGCGAGCTCGCGATACTGCGCGAGCGCCAACCGCACGCCGCCGCCCAGCTTCTTGATGATCTTCGTCTGCGCGTTGCCGCCGACACGGGACACCGAGATGCCGGCGTTGATCGCGGGACGGATGCCGGCATTGAAGAGGTCGGTCTCGAGGAAGATCTGGCCATCGGTGATCGAGATCACGTTGGTCGGCACGAACGCGGTGACGTCGCCCGCCTGTGTCTCGATGATCGGTAGCGCGGTAAGCGAGCCGGTCTTGCCCTTGACTTCGCCCTTCGTGAATTTCTCGACGTACTCGGCATTCACGCGCGCGGCGCGCTCGAGCAGCCGCGAATGCAGGTAGAACACGTCACCCGGATACGCCTCGCGACCTGGCGGGCGACGCAGGAGCAGCGACACCTGCCGGTACGCCCACGCCTGCTTGGTCAGGTCGTCGTAGATGATCAGTGCGTCCTGTCCGCGGTCGCGGAAGTACTCGCCCATCGTGCAGCCGGAGTACGGCGCGATGTACTGCAGCGCGGCGGATTCCGAGGCCGTGGCGGCGACGACGATCGTGTATTCCATCGCACCGTATTCGGTCAGCTTGGACACGACGTTCTTGATCGACGACGCCTTCTGCCCGATCGCGACGTACACGCAGATCAGGTCCTTGCCCTTCTGGTTGATGATCGTGTCGACCGCAACCGCCGTCTTGCCGGTCTGGCGGTCGCCGATGATCAGTTCGCGCTGGCCGCGGCCGACCGGCACCATCGCGTCGATCGCCTTCAAACCCGTCTGCACCGGCTGGGACACCGACTGCCGTTCGATCACGCCCGGCGCGACCTTCTCGATCACGTCGCGCATCTTGGCGTTGACCGGCCCCTTGCCGTCGATCGGGCGGCCGAGCGAGTCGACGACGCGGCCGATGAGTTCCGGGCCGACTGGCACGTCCAGGATGCGCCCCGTGCACTTGACCGTGTCGCCTTCCTTGATCTTTTCGTATTCGCCCAGGATCACTGCACCAACCGAATCGCGCTCGAGATTCAGCGCGAGCCCGAACGTGTTGTTCGGGAACTCGAGCATTTCGCCCTGCATCGCGGAGGAGAGACCGTGGACCCGGCAGATGCCGTCGGAGATCGACACCACCGTACCCTGCGTGCGCACTTCCGCAGCAGTGTCCAGGTGCTGGATCTTGCTCTTGATGAGTTCGCTGATTTCGGACGGATTGAGTTGCATTTTTTCCTCACGGCTTCCGCTTCGCCTTCAACGCGCGTGGCGGCCTTGCGATCATTGGGTGATTTCGTTGGCTCAAGCCCGCAGCTGGACGGCCATCGTGCGAAGTTGTTCCGCCACGGTGGCGTCGATGACGTTATCGCCGACCGTAATGCGCGCGCCACCGATCAGCGCCGGCTCCACGACGACGGTCGCCTCGATCCGGCGGCCATACCGGCGCGCCAGGGCGGCGGTCAGGTCGGCCAAGTCGGTGTCGGAGAGCGGAAACGCCGTTTCGATGGTCGCCTTGGCCACGCCGTCGGCGGCATCCTTCAGCGTTTCGAAGAGCGCCTGGATGGCCGGCATCAGCGTGACCCGGTCAGCTTCGACCAGGACCCGAAGAAAATTGCGGCCTTGTGCGTTCAGTCGCTCGCCGCAGATCGAGAGCACCAGCGACTCCCTCGCCGTCGCGTCGAGCTTCGGGTCGTCGAGCGTCGCGGCGACGCGCGGATCGGCCACGACGGCGCTCATGAGCTGCAGCATCTGCGACCAGACGGGCAACTCGTTCTGATCGCGGGCGAGCGCGAACGCCGCTTCCGCGTAGGGTCGGGCGATGGTGGTCAGTTCGGCCATGTTCGGGTCAGGCGCCCTGGCTAGAGTTCGCGCTTCAACTGTGCGAGTAGCTCGGCGTGCGCCTTGGCGTCGACGTCCCTCTTGAGAATCTTGGCCGCGCCGGCCACCGCAAGATCGGCGACCGCGTCGCGCAGTTGCTCCTTCGCCCGCGCGAGCTCCTGCTGGATCTCGGCCTTGGCGGCGATCAGGATGCGTTCGCCTTCGGCCTTGGCTTCGATCTTGGACTGCTCGATCGTCTCGGCTTTGAACTTCTCGCCGATCGCGACGATTTCCGCCGACCTGGCCTTCGCCTCCGCCAGCATCTGCGCGTCGCGCTTTTCGGCGTTGGCCAGATCCTTGCGTCCCTGCTCGCCGGCGGCGAGACCATCGGCGATCTGTTTCTGGCGCGTCTCGATCGCGCGCATGAGCGGCGGCCAGATGAAGCGCGCGCAAAACCAGATGAAGGCCGTGAAAGCCACGGCCTGCATGATCAGCGTCAGATTGAAATTCATTTCGGCCCCCTTGGGCTTTGAAAATGGGCTGTCGAACCCGGCGTTACTTGGGGACCACGGAAAGCAGCGGATTGGCGAACGCGAAGAACATCGCGAGGCCGACGCCGATGATGAACGACGCGTCGATCAGGCCCAGGAGCAGGAACACCTTCGCCTGCAGCTGCGGCATCAATTCCGGCTGACGCGCGGCGCCTTCCAGGAATCGCGAGCACATGATGCCCACGCCGACGCACGCGCCCAGCGCGCCCAGGCCGATGATGAGACCGATCCCGATGGCCGTGCTGGACTGGATCATCGCCAGCAGTTGAACGTTTTCCATGTTGCTTTCCTTTCGGTTGCGGAGGTGTAGACGTGAACGAGGTTGCGCGAGAACGACTTGGATGGAATGAAGCCGGTCAGTGATGCTCTTCGCCCATCGAGATGTACACGATGGTGAGCATCATGAAGATATACGCCTGCAGCAGGACGATCAGGATGTGGAATATCGCCCAGCCGAGATTGAGCACGCCGGAGAAGATCGTGCCGACGAGTCCGCTCGCCGCCCACATGCCGAGCAGCAGGAAGATGATTTCGCCCGCGTAAATGTTGCCGAACAGGCGCAGGCTGTGCGACAGCGGCTTGGAGATCCATTCGACGATCTGGAACAGGAAGTTGAACGGCCACAGCAGGAAGTGGTTGCCGAAGGGCGCAACGAAGAGTTCCTTGGACCAGCCGCCCAGGCCCTTCGCCTTGATGCCGTAGATGATCATCAGCGCGAACACCGTCAGCGACAGCGCGAACGTGGTGTTGATGTCGGCGGTGGGCACGACGCGCCAGTTGTGCAGTCCCACCGCGCCCAGCGCGCCGGACACAATGTCCACCGGCAGGAAGTCCATCGCGTTCATCAGTACCACCCACACGAACACGGTCAGCGCGATCGGCGCGACCCACTGGCTCCCGCCGTGATAGATGCCCTTGGTCTGGTCGTTGACGAAGCCCACACAGAGCTCGACGAACGCCTGCGTCTTCGACGGCACGCCGGTACTCGCCTTGCGGATGACCAGCCACATGAATCCCAGCCCGAGGAAGCCCAGCAGGATCGACGTCACAACGGTGTCGACGTTGACGCTCCAGAAACTGGTATCGCCCACCTGCTTGACCATGAAGGTCAGGTGATGCGCGATGTACTCGGAGGGAGATTCGTAGCTTGCCGCCATGGGGGTCCGGAGTGGGAGATAGTCAGTCGCGGTCGAGAAGGGCCAAGCGGAAGAGCAGCACCGTGATCACGAACGTGGCGAAGAACGCCGGGGCCACGACCTCCCTGTAGGCCGTCAGCACCAGCCAGAGCTGGCCGATGATCACGAGGATCTTGCATGCCTCGGCCCGGAACATCGCGGCCACCGTACGTCCGGCCGATGTCGGGTTGGCCATAGCCCAGCACCGCCGCGAAGACCACCACGGCCGTGAAGTTGACCATCCCTCCCAGCACGGCCGACAGCGCCGCATGATTCCCGCCCCACGGCCATGCCAAGGCCGCCATCCCGACCGTCACGACCGCCTGCCAGCGCAGTACTCGGCGGATCGGCTGGTCAAGAGAGGCGTTTGCATTGCCGCGATCATGGAACCTGGCGCGCGGATCCGTTTTCCATCCTCGCCACGCGCTCAGGGGCCACGAAGCAAACCGTTGGATTTTACTCGATTCAGGGGTCATTCGGCAACGGAATGTTGCGGCGCAACGTCGCACGGGCGTTCGATGCGGGAGTCGCTGGAGCACCCGTTCGTCCCGCGACAAGAAATGAGCCGTGCTCCGCCACATGAAGTTGGAACATGCCTGATCCTCAACGCCGCAGTGCGCTCATGGCCGCTGCCGACCGGCCCGCGGGATTCGCTTCACCGTGGCCCTGGCCCGTCCCGGCCTGACGACGACGCCCGGCCGGATTCAGCCCCCTGACAGTGCGCCCACGATCATGATCTTCGCGCCCGGGGCCAGCGCGGCGGCCGGATCGCGCTCGACCTTCGCGTCGACGAACACCTGGACGTGCGGGCGGACGCGGCCGGCCTCGTCGACCATCCGGAAACGGATGCCGGGATACGCCGCGTCGAGTGCGGCGAAGACGTCGCGCAACCTGGCCAACGCCGCGGGGACGGCGACCTCCACCTGCGCCGCGCCCGCGGTGTACGAGCGCAGCGGAGTGGGGATGGCAACGCTGAAAACCTGGCTCATTCCGGGCCCCGGCGGAGACGAGAACATGCCCAGTCTGCCGCAGCCGCCCACGCCCCGCAATCGGCGCGTTGCGCATCGCAACGATTTGTCGTGCTGCAGCGCAGACCGCCTAGGCAGACTCCACCGCAAAGATGTGCGGCAGATGCGCGGCCAGGCACCTCCACGTCCGCCCTTCATCGCGCGTGCCCCAGACCTCGCCCGACGTCGTGCCGAAGTACACACCCACCGTCGGGAATGCATCCGCCGTCATCGCCTGCCGCTTGACCGTCCACCACGCCTGCGATTTCGGCATGCCGTCGGCCTGCCGTTTCCAGGTCTTGCCGCCGTCGCGCGTCCGGTACGCCGCCGGCTTGCCTCCAGGCGACACGCGTGGCCACACGCTGGTGCCATCCATGGGGAATATCCATGCGGTGTCCGGGTCGTGCGGATGCGCGACGATCGGAAAGCCGACGTAACCGACCGACTTCGGCATGCCGCCGCCGATGTCCTGCCAGCGGAGGGCGGGGCGATCGAGCCGGAAGAGCCCGCAATGATTCTGCTGGTAGAGCCGGTCGGGATTGCCTGCGGCGAAGCGCACGCAATGCGGGTCGTGTCCGAATTCGAGATCCGGGTTGGGCTGGAAATCCGCACGCACGCCCTGGTTCAACGGGCGCCAGTCGGCGCCGCCGTCGACCGACTCGAAAACGCCGCCGCTCGACATCCCGATGTACATGTGCAGCCGATCCCGCGGATCGACGAGGATCGAATGCAACTTCGGCCCGTCAGGCGTGCCGTCCTGGTCGCCGCCGCACCACGCCTTGCGCTGAGGATGAGAATTAAAGCCCGCGACCCCGGTCCAGGTCGCTCCGCCGTCGTCGGATCGGAAGAGCCCCTGCGGCGAGGTCCCGGCCCACCAGACGCCCGGCTGCGATGCGTGGCCCGGCGTCAGCCAGAACGTGTGGTCGACCACGCGACCGCTGTCCGGCGCGAACGCGGGCGGCGTCGTCGCCTCTTTCCACGTGCGGCCGCCGTCGGTCGAGCGGAACACCGTGGGCCCCAGGTGACCCGTGCGCGCCGCGGCAAGCAGCGTCCTGCCGTCGCGCGGGTCGAGTACCGCGTGATGGACGATGTGCCCGAGGAACTGCGGACCGGCAAGCTTCCACGAACGCCGCGCCGCGTCGCCGGTCAGCGTCCACAGGCCCTTGCGCGTGGCGATCAGAAGCCGCACGCGGCGCGGCGCGGCAACTCGAGGTCTCGTGGTTCGCGGTGCCATGGTTGAATCCTCCAGAGAACGCTTTCGAACTGTGTTCGAACCGCGCGGAGGCGATACGCTACGCCGGGCGCCAGTCTCCACGCAAGCGTCGGGGTTGAAATTGTCGTCCTGGCCTGCAATGCTTTGCGGTCCGGTCTCAACCCTCATAACCACTCAGGAGCCTCCATGACCATCAAAGTTGGCGACAAGCTGCCCGCCGGCACGCTGTCCGAATTCGTCGAAGTCGAAGGCAACGGCTGCACTGTCGGCCCCAATCCGTTCAAGGTGGAGGATCTGACCCGCGGCAAGAAAGTCGTGATTTTCGGGCTGCCCGGCGCGTTCACGCCGACCTGCTCGGCCAAGCACGTGCCGTCGTACCTCGCCAACTACGACAAGCTGAAGGCCAAGGGCGTGTCGGAGATCATCTGCATGTCGGTCAACGACCCCTTCGTGATGGGCGCGTGGGCGCGCGACCAGCACACCGGCGGCAAGCTGCGGATGATGGGCGACGGCAGCGCCGACTACACGAAGTCGCTGGGCCTCGAGTTCGACTTGACCGGAAAGGGTATGGGAATGCGCTGCCAGCGCTTTTCCATGCTGGTCGACGACGGCGTGGTGAAGGCGCTGAACATCGAGGCGCCGGGCAAGTACGAAGTGTCCGACGGCGAGACGATGGTGAAGCAGCTGGGCTGACAGAACGCGCGGTAGCGCTTGTCCGGCGGCGGCGGCCTGGGTGGCCGCCGTTTTCATGTGGCGTCGCGGATCGCTGTTCCAGGGGCGCGGTCGCGCTGCCAGCCGAAGCACCGGAAATTCCCTGGTCACGCCATCCAGCGCCTTCGCGAATGCGGCCGGTTTCGACGCCTTACTTGATCCGCGAGATGATCCCGTCGAGTTCTTCGAGGCTCGAATAGTCAATCACCACGCGTCCTGCACCCTTGCGGCGAGGTTCGATCCGTACCTTGGCGCCGAGCCTTTCGGCCAGTTCTGTCTCCAGGCGCGCCGTATCCGCATCGCGGCCGCCCGCCGCTCGCCGCGCTGCGCGCTTGGCCGGGTTGAGCAGCGTGAACACCAACCGCTCCGTCTCGCGCACCGACAGCGTGGCGTTGACCACGCGCGCCGCCGTCGCCGTTTGCTGCGACGCCGACAGCGCGAGCAGCGCGCGTGCGTGGCCCATTTCCAGCGCGCCGCGCATCAGGTAGTCCTGCGCAGGCTTCGCGAGTTGCGTTAAACGCAGCAGGTTGGTGACGGCGCTGCGTGACTTGCCGACCGCCTTCGCCGCTGCCTCGTGCGTGAGCCCGAATTCGTCGATCAGCCGCGCGATGCCGTGCGCCTCCTCCAGCGGGTTCAAATCCTCGCGCTGGATGTTCTCGATCAGCGCGAGTGCGAGCGCGTGGTTGTCCGGCACGTTCCTGACCAGCGCCGGAACGTCTTTCAGCCCGGCGCGCTGCGCGGCGCGCCAGCGGCGTTCGCCGGCGACGATCTCGAAACGACCGCCTTCGACCGGGCGCACGAGGATTGGCTGCATCACGCCCTGCTCGCGAATCGAATCGGCAAGCTCGGCAAGCGCGGTCTCGTCCATCCGCGTGCGCGGCTGATACTTGCCGGGGCGCAGGCGATCGATGGCGATCGACTGCAGTACGCTCGCATCCGCAGCCTCGTTTCCGCCGGCGAGCAGCGCATCGAGGCCGCGGCCCAGTCCCTTCGGTCGGATCATGGCAATGCCTTTCAGGCGGCCGCTGCCGGGGACGCGTCGGTCGTCGGTCCCGCTTCCTGGCGCCGAAGCATCTCTCCGGCGAGCGCGAGATACGCCAGCGCACCCTTCGATTGCGGTTCGAGCTTCAGCGCGGGAAGACCGTGCGACGGCGCTTCTGCGAGCCGGATGTTGCGCGGAATGATGGTGCGGAAAAGCTTGTCGCCGAAATGTTTTTCGAGCTCGGCCGTCACATTCAGCGCCAGTGTGTTGCGCGGGTCGTACATCGTGCGCAGCAGCCCTTCGATCTCGAGGCCGGTGTTCAGATGCGCGCGCACTTTTTTCAGCGTCTGGATGAGGTCGGACAGTCCCTCGAGCGCGTAGTACTCGCACTGCATCGGGATCAACACCGAATCGGCGGCGCACAGCCCGTTCAACGTGAGCAGCGACAGCGACGGCGGGCAGTCGAGCAGGATGAAATCGTACTCGGGCGCGACCTCGGTGATTGCCGCCTTCATCTGCGACAGCGCCTCGGCAAGCGCATCCTTCAACCGCGTCTCGCGCTCGGGCAGGTCGACCAGCTCGATCTCCGCGCCGGCCAGCTCGCGATTCGCGGGCACGAGATCGAAACCGCCGGACGGCGAGGTCACGCGCACGTCGGCGATCCGGCGCTCGCCCAGCAGCACCTGGTAGACGGTGGCTTCGCACGCGCGCTTGTCCACGCCCGACCCCGTCGTCGCGTTGCCCTGCGGGTCGAGATCGACGAGCAGGACGCGGCGCTTCATCGCGACGAGGCTCGCCGCAAGATTGACCGACGTCGTGGTCTTGCCCACGCCGCCCTTCTGATTGGCGATGGCGATAATGCGCGTCATGGCTGCGCCTGGTCTGCTGCGCGCTGCATCACGATCAGGTGCCTTTTGGCGTCAAGCCCGGGCACCGTCAGCGCGGGCGTGGCCACCACGACGAATTCGCGCGGCAGTTCGGCAAGTTCCTCGTCGGGATGCACGCCCTTCATCGCGACCAGCCTCCCGCATGGCGCCAGGTGCCGCGCCGACATCGCGGCGAAGGTCGCGAGGTCGGAGAACGCGCGCGAGATCACGACGTCGAACGGCGCATTCGACGCGAAGTCCTCGACGCGTGTCGCATGCGCCTCGGCGTTGGGGAGCCTCAATTCGATCGCCGCCTGCGTGAGGAACGCTGCTTTTTTGTGGTTGGCGTCGACCAGCACCACGCGCCATTCGGGCCGTGCGATGGCGAGCGGCAGCCCGGGAACGCCGCCGCCGGATCCGACGTCGAGGACACGCAGTCCGGCGCGCTCCGGCAGGTGCGGTAGAACCGCAAGCGCATCGAGCAGATGATGGGTGACCATGCGCTCGGGCTCGCGGATCGCGGTCAGATTGTAGGTGCGGTTCCACTTCGCGAGTAGCGCCAGGTAGGCAATGAGCTGCGCGAGCTGCGCGGCGGTGACGTCGACGCCAAGCGACTCGATGCCACGCGCAAGATCCACCATGGGGGCGCCGGAGGGCAGCACTGTCGCCGCGTCGCGGGTGTTCTGACTTTCAGACATCCTCACGCCGACTTCCGGTCGGATCGGGGACCGCCCTGTCCGCGCTTGAGGTGCACGAGCAGCAGTGCGACGGCCGCCGGGGTGATCCCCGAAATGCGCGCCGCCTGTCCAACCGTTTCCGGTCGGCCGGCGGCCAGCTTCTGGCGCGCCTCGGTCGACAGCCCCCGCACGTCGGCGTAGTCGAGGTCGTCGGGAATGCGCTGCGTCTCCTGCGTCAGCCGGCGCGCGACCTCGTCCTGCTGGCGGTCGATGTATCCGGCGTACTTCGTGGCGATCTCGACCTGCGTAGCCACCTCCGGGTCCGCCACCGGGGTACCGGCCCCCGCCAGCGTGTGCAGCGAAGCGTAGCTGACATTGGGTCGGCGCAGGAGGTCAGCAAGCGCATACTCTCGCTCTATAGGTTGTCCCAGAACGCGCTCCGCGTCAGCCCCCGAAATCGACTGCGGGTTGACGTAGGTGCTGGCGAGCCGCGCGTGCTCGCTGGCGATCGCGTCGCGCTTGCGGCTGAATGCGTCCCAGCGCAGGTCGTCGACGACACCCAGCCGCCGTCCGTGCGCTGTCAGGCGCAGGTCGGCATTGTCTTCGCGCAGCTGTAGCCGATACTCGGCGCGCGACGTGAACATCCGGTACGGCTCGGAAACACCGCGGGTGACGAGGTCGTCGACCAGCACGCCCAGGTAGGCCTCGTCGCGGCGCGGGCACCAGCCTTCCTCGCCTCGTACCCGCCGCCCCGCGTTCAAGCCGGCAAGGATTCCCTGTGCCGCAGCTTCCTCGTAGCCGGTCGTCCCGTTGATCTGGCCGGCGAAAAAGAGCCCCCGCAGTGGCTTGGTTTCCAGCGTCGACTTGAGCCCCCGGGGGTCGAAATAGTCGTATTCGATGGCGTAGCCGGGGCGCAGGATGTGCGCATGCTCGCAGCCGCGCATCGTGCGAACCAAGTCCAGCTGGACATCGAAGGGCAACGACGTGGAGATTCCGTTGGGGTAGATCTCGTGCGTGTCGAGGCCCTCGGGCTCCAGAAAGATCTGGTGGCTGTCGCGCTCGCCGAAGCGGACGACCTTGTCCTCGATGGAGGGACAGTAGCGGGGGCCGGTACTCTTGATCACGCCCGAGTACATCGGCGAGCGGTCGAGTCCGGCGCGGATGATGTCGTGCGTGCGTGCGTTGGTATGCGTGATCCAGCAGGGACGCTGCTCGGGATGCATCGCGCGCGAGCCCAGGAACGAGAATACCGGCGCGGGATCGTCGCCCGGTTGAACGGCCAACACCGAGAAGTCGATCGTGCGGCCATCCAGGCGCGGCGGCGTGCCCGTCTTCAGCCGCCCGACGGGGAGCTTCAACTCGCGCAGTTTCGCGGCGAGGCGCTTGGCCGGGGGATCGCCAGCGCGCCCCGCATCGTGGTGCGACAGGCCGACATGGATGAGGCCCGATAGGAAGGTCCCGGTGGTGAGCACGATCGCTTCGGCGTGGAAAACCAGGCCGATCTGGGTAACGACACCGGTTACCCGGTCGCCGGCCACCAGCAAATCGTCGACTGGTTGCTGGAACAACGTGAGGTTGGGCTGATTTTCCAGTCGCCGGCGAATGGCCTTCCGGTACAGCACGCGGTCGGCCTGAGCACGGGTAGCGCGCACGGCGGGGCCTTTGCTGGAATTGAGCGTGCGGAACTGGATGCCGGCCTCATCGGTGGCAATCGCCATCGCGCCGCCCAGCGCGTCGACTTCCTTGACCAGGTGGCCCTTGCCGATCCCGCCTATGGAAGGATTGCACGACATCTGGCCCAGTGTCTCCAGATTGTGCGTCAACAGCAGCGTGCTGCATCCCATGCGGGCGGCCGCCAGCGCCGCCTCGGTCCCGGCATGGCCGCCACCGACGACGATTACCTCGAAATGTTTTTGGAACTCCATGATTTTACGTATAATTATTTGTGTTTGCCGATGCGCTGAAAGGCCGCCATTCTAGCCGATCGCGCTGTTGCGCGAAAGCGCGATGGTTTCACGTGAAACCGGCAGGCCGGTCGCCCGGGTTTCGCGTGGGCGTTGCCGGCTCTTCACGTTGCCCTGCAAGGGACGGGGCCCGGCGCCTGCGAACGCTGACCGTATTCCCGGGGCCTGGTTTCACGTGAAACATCACGGTCCGGACGGGTGTGCCGATCCGCCCCCGTCGCTCGTCGCCGCCGGTCCCGTCGAGCCGCGAATGACCAGTTGGCACCGGAACGTCCTGGCCGGCGTGCCGGCCGGGGAAGCCTGTGTCCCGAGGGCTAGCAAACCCGCGGCGACGGCGCGCGCGAGATCCGCCGTAGGCCGCCGCAAGGTCGTCAGCGGCGGTACGCCCAGGCGAGCGGAAGGCTGGTCACCGCAACCGACGACCGACACCGTCCCGGGAACCCGGACCCCCAGCCCTGCGCAGGCCTGCAGCACCGCCAGCCCGCCCAGATCGTCGCCGCAAACCACCGCAGTCGGCGGTATCGACTCGGCAAACCATGCGCGAATGGCCGCCCTGACCTCGTCATCACGGGCGCGGGCCCCGCCACCACCGAGTACACGGCGTACCCGCGACTGCGCCCCCTCGCCGCTGCCGGCGGAGAGGCCGGCGCGTATGCCCGCGAGGTAGGCGATCCGGGCCGCCCCGCCGTCGGCGGATTCCATGCTGACGGGATCCAGCCAGGCAACCTCGCGGTGACCAAGCCGGCCCAGGTAGTAACCGACCCTATATCCTGCGGACGAATCGTCGAACCCGAATTCGGCGACCACGCGCTCACCCGCGTCACCAGTGCGGCGGGCGACGATGGCAACGCAGCGGTCCCGTCCGGGGGCGTCCGGGCCCGTCCGCCGCACGCCACCGATGACGATCCATCCCTCGACGCCGCGTCCGGCCATCCGACGCGCCTCGGCAGCCTCCTGCACCGGGTCGCCGCCGGTGACCGCGAGCAGCAGGCCGAAGCCCTTCGCCGCAAGCTGCCTTTCGAGTGCCTCGATCGTCCGCGCATGCACCGGGTCGGCCAGGTCGGGCACCAGCACGCCGACCAGGCTACCGTGTCGCGAAGCCAGCGCCCGGGCCGCGGCATTGGGTACGTAGCCCAATCGGGCGACCGCCGCTCGCACGCGCGCGGTCAGCGCCTCGCTGACCGCATCCGGGTGCGCAAGCGTCCGCGAGACCGTGGCGGTCGACACCGCGGCCAGCGCCGCCACTTCTTCGATGGTGACCCGGCGCAACCCCTCGCTGCGATCACGCCGACGCAATCGCGTTGCCGCCGATCGCAACGAGCCGCCCGCCGCGCCGCGATGGCGGCGGACAGGGCCGCTGGCACGAAAATTCACCGCGCCCAGACGGCCTCCGGCTCATCTGGGTCGGCATGGTATGCGGAACGGCTTCATTCATTTCGAAAATGGGACTCGGTCGTGCGAAGTCGAATGGGGGCGCATCGGGCCAGGAAGCCGGCAATTCCAGCAACGATTGATTGTAAGCGATTACAGATCTATCACAAACACAGATGCGCTGGCCTGGTGGCCAGGCATGCATGAAAAAAACACAGGCCGGCAATCACATCAGCCCGATTTCCTTGAAATACTTCACCGCACCAGGATGCAGGGGTGCATCCCCGCCATTCACCGCGGCATCCATCGTCAGCGGCGCAAGGGCAGGATGAAACTTCCTGAAATCGTCGAAGTGGTCGAACACCGCCTTCGTGATCGCATAGGCGGTGTCCACGGGCATGTCCGCAGCGACCACGACCGTCGCCGCCGTCCCGAACGACGCCCTCGCGGAGTCCGTTCCGCGATACATGCCGCCCGGGATCTGCGCCTTCGCGAAATACGGCCGCGCGGCAAGAAGCGCGTCGATCTGTTGGCCGGTCACGGAAACGATCTCTGCGGGGCAACCGCTCGCGGCATCCTCCACGATCGAGTTCGGATGGGCGTCGATCAACGCAAACGCGTCGATCCTGTTCTCGCACAACGCGGCGGCGAGGTCGACGAAACCGAGTTCGACGGCGCCCTTGAGTTCAGCGCGCTCGACACCGAATGCCTCCATCGCGAGATCCATCGACGCGCGCGTGCCCGAGCCCTCGGTGCCGATGGCGACACGTTTGCCCCGCAGATCCTCGAAGCGCCGAATGCCCGCGTCCTTCCTCACGACCAGTGTGAACACTTCCGGGTACAGGCTGAACAACCTGCGCAGATTGCCATGCGGCGCGGCCCTGAACGGCCCTTCGCCCACGCGTGCATAGTGCAGCGTGTCGCCTTGCGCGATTCCCATGTCGACGGCCCCGGACAGCACGTCGCGAATGTTCGCGACCGAGCCTTCGGTCAACACCACCGAGCACCGCAGCCGATGCGACTTGCGGGTGGCGTTCACCATCCGGCAGATCGCCCCCCCCAACGAACGGTAGCCGCCCATTGCGCCAGCCGTGGCGACGGTCAGCGAGGATGGGGCCGCGATCGCAGGCGCGCCCGTCATGGTGAGGACGATGACGCCGAAGAGGCAGCCGACCGCGCGCAACGCGCCATGCATCCGAACATCTCCTCCCGGCCGCGCCGCAGAACGAACGCCCGGGCCGGCGGTCGCTATCGTTTCACCGCGTCGCGCAACTCGCGGCGCAGAACCTTTCCGATCGGCGACTTCGGCAGCGCATCGCGGAATTCGACGTGCCGCGGCATCTTGTAGCCGGTGAGCCGCGTGCGGCAGTGTTCGAGCACCGCTTCCTTCGTGAGTCCCGGGTCCTTCCTCACGACAACCACCTTGACCGACTCGCCCGATTTAGAGTCGGAAATGCCCACGGCACCGCATTCGAGCACGCCAGGGTGCGACGCCACCACACTCTCGATTTCGTTGGGATAGACGTTGAAGCCGGACACCAGGATCATATCCTTCTTGCGATCGGTGATGGTAACGAAGCCCCGCGCATCCACGTGACCGATGTCCCCGGTCATCAGCCAGCCGTCGCGCAGCACCGCGCTGGTTTCCGCAGCATTGTTCCAGTAGCCCTTCATCACCTGCGGACCCCGAACGCACAATTCGCCTGTGGCCTTCTCGATCTCGCCGTCCCCGGTCCAGATCGGCAGTTCGTTGAAGTCGCCGTCACGTATCGACACCTCGGTGGACGGAAACGGCAGGCCGATGGTGCCGTTCCACGGCGACCCCAGCGGATTGGCGCAGACGCCGGGCGACGCCTCGGTCAGTCCGTACGCTTCGGTGATAAAACTCCCGGTCAGCTGCTGCCAGCGTTGCGCCACCGGTTTCTGCACAGCCGCGCCACCGCCGACCACCACCTTTACCGACGTGAAATCAAGCTGGTCGAATCCCGGCGTGTTGAGCAGTCCGTTGAAAAGCGTGTTCACGCCGGTCATCACGCTCCATTTCCACTTGCGCAGCTCATCGACGAACCCGGGCATGTCGCGCGGGTTGGTGATGAGCACGGTAAGGCAGCCCCACTTCATGAACGACAGCGTCGAGGTCAGGCAGAAGATGTGATACATGGGCAGCGGCGCGACGACGATTTCCTCTCCCTCCCTGAAGCTCGCCGACACCCACACGCCCGTCTGCTCCAGGTTGGCAAGGATGTTGCGGTGGGTGAGAATCGCGCCCTTGGAAACGCCGGTAGTACCGCCGGTGTATTGCAGGAACGCTACGTCCTCGCGCGTGATGGCGACAGGCGTGAACCGCGCCGACGCCCCGCGCTCGAGCGCCGCCCGGAAGCCCACCGCACCGTCGATGCGCCACGCGGGCACCATCTTCTTCACCCGCTTGACCACGAAATTGACCAGCCAGCGCTTCGGCGCGGACAAGAGGTCGCCCGGTTGTGTGGTGATCACGTGCGTCACCGGCGTGTTCGCGATGACCTGCTGCAGCACGCTTGCGAAATTCTCGATGATGACGATAGCCGTGGCCCCCGAGTCCTTCAGCTGGTGCTCGAGCTCGCGCGGCGTGTAGAGCGGATTGACATTTACCACGGTCATGCCTGCGCGCAGGATGCCGAACAACGCAACCGGGTACTGAAGCAGGTTCGGCGCCATGATGGCGACGCGCGAGGCGCGGGCCATGCCCGGCAATCCCTGCAGGAACGCGGCAAACTCCCGAGACAGACGGTCGAGCTCGGCGTAGCTGATCGTGTGCCCGAAGTTGTGGAACGCGGGCCGGTCGGCGTACTTGCCGACGATCTTTTCGAGCAGGTCCGCGGTCGAAGCGAACTGATCGGCGTCGATCTCGGCAGGCATGCCAGCGGGATAACTGTCGAGCCAGATCCTGTCCACGCCGATCTCCTGGTGCAGAAGTCAATCGGAGCATCGGCCACGCGATCGCGTTGCCGACATCCTGCCCCGATGGGAAACATAGCATGGCGCCGCGACCCGCGACACTCGACGCGCGGCCGATCGTCAGTCAACCCGCTGCGGTCGACCGCGGTAGGCGGCTATTCGGCAAGCCTTTGCGCGAGGCGCGTGCGTTCCGCCTGCAGCGCCGCCGGCCGCTTGGCGCCGAGTTTCGCGAACAGCGCATCGTGCGCCTCGAGCTCGCGGTCCCATTGTCCGCGATCGATGCGCATCACGTCCGCGAAGCGGTCGGCGCCGAACGTCGAGCCCTTCCAGTTCATGTGCGCGTAGGCGGGAACGCGCCCAACCGCGTTCTCGTCAGCCGGCGCGCGCTCGTGGCAGCGTTCGACGATCCACTGCAGCACGCGCATGTTCTCGCCGAATCCCGGCCAGACGAACTTGCCGCGCTCATCCTTGCGGAACCAGTTGACACTGAAGATGCGCGGCGAATGCGCCACGGCGTCACCCATCGCGAGCCAGTGCTTGAAGTAGTCGCCGACGTGATATCCGCAGAACGGGAGCATGGCGAATGGATCGCGGCGCACTTCGCCGACCGCACCGGTCGCGGCCGCGGTGGTCTCCGACCCCATCGTTGCCGCCTTGTAGACACCCTCCTCCCAGGTGCGCGCTTCACTGACCAGCGGCACCGTGTCCGAGCGCCGGGCACCGAAGATAAACGCGGAAATCGGTACGCCCGCCGGGTCGTCCCACGCCGCGTCGAGCGACGGGCACTGCGTCGACGCGACGGTGAAGCGCGCGTTCGGGTGCGCGGCCTTGCGTCCGCAATCGGGCGTCCAGTCCTTGCCCTGCCAGTCGATGAGATGCGTCGGAGCCTGCTTGGTCATCCCCTCCCACCAGACGTCGCCGTCATCGGTAAGCGCAACGTTGGTGAAGATGACGTCACGCTTGAGCATCTCCATCGCGTTGGCATTGGACTCGTACGATGTCCCGGGCGCCACGCCGAAATAGCCGGCCTCCGGATTGATCGCATGGAAGTAGCCATCGGCGGCCGGCTTGATCCACGCGATGTCGTCGCCGATCGTCGTGACCTTCCAGCCCTCGTAGCCCGGGGGCGGGATCAGCATCGAGAAGTTGGTCTTGCCGCAGGCGCTGGGGAATGCGGCCGCCACGTACGTCTTCTCGCCCGTCGGTGAGGTCACGCCGAGGATCAGCATGTGCTCGGCGAGCCAGCCCTGTTCGCGCCCCATCGCGGAGGCGATGCGCAGCGCGAAGCACTTCTTGCCGAGCAGTGCATTGCCGCCATAACCCGAGCCGTAGCTCCAGATCTCGCGCGTTTCCGGAAAATGCACGATGTATTTCTGATCCCTGTTGCACGGCCAGGCGACGTCTCGCTGCCCGGCTGCCAGCGGCGCGCCCACCGAATGCACGCACGGCACAAACGGGCCGTCGTTGCCGAGCACGTCGAACACCGTGCGGCCCATCCGCGTCATCAGCTTCATGTTGACGACCACGTAGGGACTGTCGGAGACCTCGATGCCGACGTGCGCGATCGGGCTGCCGAGCGGACCCATCGAGAACGGAACGACGTACATGCTGCGTCCGCGCATGCAGCCGTCGAACAGTCCGTTCAGCGTGCGCCGCATCTCTTCCGGCGCCACCCAGTGGTTGGTCGGCCCGGCGGCGTCCTCATGCTCACTGCAGATGAACGTCCGGTCCTCGACACGCGCGACGTCGGACGGGTCCGAGCACGCCAGGTAGCTGCCTGGGCGCTTCGCGTCGTTGAGCTTCGTCAGTGTTCCGGACGCGACCATCTCCGTGCACAGGCGGTCGTACTCGGCGCCGCTGCCGTCGCACCAGACGATGCGTTCAGGCTTGGTCAGGGCGGCAATCTCGCGCACCCAGCCCAGGAGGCGCGGGTGCCGGACATAAGCCGGCGCGTCGACGGAGGCAGCGAGCGTGGCGAAGGTTTCGAGTTGGTTCATGGCGGCAGGGGGACAGTGGCAGAAGGGATCCGTGCTGGAACCGCGCTTGACGGTTGCGTTTTCGCGACGGGAACCTTCAATTTTACGCGCTGAGTGCTGTCCGATGCACTGGTCGAGCGGCCTTACCGATTGGCAACGATGAACAGCCGTCGGAAGGGGAACAGCACGCGGCCATCGGCAAGCGGCGGATAGGCTTGCATCAGCTTCGCCTCGTATTGCGCCAGGAACTCGCGCTGCTCGTCGCCGTCGAGCTCCGCCAGGAAAGTCGTCAACCACGTGCCCTTCGTCCACGCGGCGACCGGATGCACTCCGCCAACGCCCGCGGGAAGCAGCTGTAGGTACTCGGTGGTCCAGATGTCGAGCACGGTCGACAACGGCGACAGCCACCGGAAATAGTCGAGCGCCGGTGCGACCGGCGCCTCGCGCACCAGTGCACCGAGCCGCGAGCGCCAGCGCTCGCTCGACGCCAGCTGAGCGATCGTCGTGTGCGACGGCGCGTCGAAATTGTCGGGCATCTGCACGGCCAGCGTGCCGCCGGAGTCCACCATTGCCATCGCCCGCGCAAACAGACGCGCGTGGTCCGGCAGCCAATGCAGTGCCGCGTTGCTGTAGACGAGTTCGACCGGCGCCGGCGGCATCCAGGCCGCGAGGTCGGCTTCGACGAAAGAAAAGCGCGGGTCGCCCGCGGTCGACTCGCGTGCCTTCGCAAGCATGGCCGCGGACCCGTCGACCCCGACGATGCTCGCTGCGGGAAAGCGCTCCCCGATCACGCGGGTGACGTTGCCGGTGCCGCAGCCCAGGTCGACGATCGCCCGCGGCGCGGATTGCGGCACGCGTGCCAGCAGGTCTAGGGCGGGCCGGAGCCGCTCGCCTTCGAACTTGAGATATTGCCGTGGATCCCAGCTCATGGCTCGTCGACCCGCCCCCGCTCGCGATACCAGCGTCGCGCGCGCACGAACACGATGGGCGTTCCCAGCAACAGGGCGACCAGCCGCGTGACGTGAAACGCGGTGACCAGCGGCACACCCAGCTGCAGGACCTTGGCGGTGACGCACATTTCGGCGATGCCCCCAGGCGCCGTCCCGAGGACCAGCGTCGCCGGAGGCAGGCCGGCGAACCACGCCAGCGCAACGCCGAAGGCGGCCGACAATGCGATCGACAGCACCACCGTCAGCGCGACCGCGCCGACGAAGCGGTGCGCGCCGCGCAGGAAGTCGCTCTGAAAGCGGGAACCCAGCGCGCAGCCCAGCAGCCATTGACCGACTCCGGACACGAACGGCGGTAACGACGAAAGGTCGATTTCGACCGCGGTCAGCGGAATCGCAACCGCCAGCGAGCCCAGCACGAACGCGTTGGGCATCCTGAGCCACTGGAACACCAGGCTGCCCGCGAAGGTGGCGGCCATCAGCAGCACGAAGCCACCGGGTGCGAAGACCTTGGCCCCCTGCACGTAGGGATCCGCGCCGTGGACACCAAGCGCTGTGATCGCGCCGGGAACAATGGCGACCACGATGAGTATGCGCAGGCTCTGCGCCGCGGCGATCCGGTCCATGCGGCCGCCAAAGCGTTCGCCCAGCGTGGCCATCTCGGCAGCGCCGCCCGGCACGCTCGCGAAAATGCCGGTTGTCTTGTCAAGCCCCGCGAGCCGCGCGAGCACGACGCCCGAGATATAGCCCAGCGCGATCGCGAACAATGCCCCGACCACCAGTAGCCACCACAGATCCCCGACCTGCCGCATCACGTAAGGCGTGAAATACAGGCCGAGCGATGTTCCGATGATCCACTGACCGACGTAACGCGTCGGAGGCGGAGCACCGATGTCAACGCCGACCACGCGCAGGAATGCGAGCGTGAACAGCGGTCCCAGCATCCAGGGGATCGGCGTGTGCATCAACATGCACACGTAGCCGGCGAGCGCCCCCACCCCCAGCGCCGCGGCCCAGCGAGCGACGCGCCAGACCGCCGGTTCGCGAGAAGCTGTCACTTGCCGCGTGCTCCGGACGCGCTTCGCGCGCGCCCCGTCTCCGCACGGGTAGCGAGTGAGAAATTGCGGCGATCCATGGCGGGCACTTGCGGAGAAATTGCGGTTGACGCTGGGTGTCCGGAGAGGATAACCGAACGCGACACCGACGGGATGGCTTGGGTGTCGCCGCCCGCGTCGCTATTTCCCGATGCAGAACCGGCTGAAGATGACGCCGAGCAGGTCGTCGGCGGTGAACTCACCGGTGATCGCGGCAAGTTCTTCGCGAGCTTCGCGCAATTCCTCGGCGAAGAGCTCGATCGGCGGCGGCATGGCGTCCAGATGCGCCGCCGCCAGGGCGAGATGGCGAGCAGCCCCGCGCAGCGCGGCCACATGCCGCTCGCGAGCGACGTAGGTGTCCTCGGTCCCGCCTTCGGCCCCGACCACGGCCAGTACCTCCTGTTCCAGCAACGGCACGCCTTCGCCGCTGCGTGCCGACAGCCATACATGCGCTCGCGCGCTTCCCTCCTGATCGACGCGCTGGACTCGTGGCGCGACATGCGCAAGGTCCACCTTGTTGTGAACGATCACGCGAGGCAGGCTCGCCGGCAACCGATCGAGGATCGCGCGATCCTCGGTGTCCAGCGCTTCGGGCGCGGCGCGCGCGTCGACCAGCACCACGGCGAGATCGGCGCGCTCGACCGCGGCCCAGGTGCGTTCGATCCCGATCCGCTCGACGGGGTCAGCGGTCTCGCGCAAACCTGCGGTATCGACCACCGTCAGCGGAATGCCGCCGATTTCGACGACGCGCTCGACAGCGTCACGCGTGGTTCCGGGGACAGGCGTGACAATCGCCGCCTCCTCCCGCGCGAGCGCGTTCAGCAGGCTCGATTTGCCGACGTTGGGCCGGCCGACAAGCACCGCAACGAGACCGTCGCGCAGCAGTGCGCCAACATGCGCCCTCGCCAGCACCCGCGCCAGCTCGGCGCGAATCGACTCGAGCTTGCGCACGACGTCGCCCGCGCGCAGGAATTCGATGTCCTCCTCCGGAAAGTCAAGCGTGGCTTCCGTGTACATGCGCAGTTCGGTCACCTTCTCGACCAGCGCACGGACGTCGCGCGAGAACTCTCCGGCGAGGCTGCGCACGGCGGCGCGGGCCGCGGTGGCCGTCGCGGCGTCGATGAGATCGGCGACGCTCTCGGCCTGTGCCAGGTCGAGCTTGCCGTTCAGAAACGCGCGCCGGGTGAATTCGCCGGGCTCGGCCATCCGCCCGCCCAGTTCGATGCAGCGGGCAAGGACCAGCCGGAGCACCGACGGCCCGCCGTGGCCATGGAATTCGACGACCGACTCGCCCGTGTAGGAATGTGGTGCCGGAAAATACAGCACCAGGCCCTGATCGATTGCCGCGCCGAGGCGATCGCGAAAGGTCGCCACCGTCACGACGCGCTCAGCCGGCAACCGGCCGGCCACCCCCAGGATCAGTTCATCGAGGTTGGCGCCCGACACCCGCACGATGCCCACTCCGCCGCGCCCGGGCGGCGTGGCGATTGCGGCAATGGTCGGTGCATCCGCTTTCGGCATGGCATGAGGATAGCGCGCGCCGCCCTCCGCGCCTTGCCCCGACCGCGCCACCGCCCCGGCCGCTGGCTGCGCGGCGGACCGCGAAGCGGCGGCCAATCTCGCGCCTCACCGGCGGGTTGCCGCCTTGGCCGCGGCCTCGCGCTCGAGCATGCGATTCATGTGCCACTGCTGCGCGATCTGCAGCGTGTTGTTGACGAGCCAGTACAGCACGAGGCCCGCCGGGAAGAAGATGAACAGTACCGAGAATGCGATCGGCATGATCTGCATCACCTTGGCCTGCACCGGGTCGGAAATCGGTGTGGGCGAGAGCTTGACCTGCAGATAGGCGGTGATCGCATAGATCACCGGCAGCACGAAGTACGGATCGGGCGCGGACAGGTCATGAATCCAGAGGATCCATGGTGCCTGGCGCAACTCCACCGCCGAAAGCAGTACCCAGTACAACGCGATGAAGACCGGGATCTGCACCAGGATCGGCAGGCAACCGCCCAGCGGATTGATCTTCTCGGTCTTATACATCTCCATCATCTTGATCTGCAGCTGCTGCTTGTCGTTGGCGTATTGCGCCTGCAGCGCCTTCATCTTGGGCGCGATGAGCTTCATCTTGCCCATCGAACGGGCGGCGGCCGCGTTCAACGGATAGAACGCCGACTTGATCATGATTGTCATCACGATGATCGCCCAGCCCCAGTTGCCGATGATCCCGTGCAGGAACTTGAGCAGCCAGAACAGCGGCGCGGCAATGACGGTAAAGATTCCGTAGTCGACGACCAGGTCGAGTCCCTTGGCCGTCTTCGCCAGCACGTCCTGGTCCTGCGGTCCGACGTAAAGCGGCACGCGCACCTCGCCGGTCGCCCCCGGGGCGATGGTGCCCACCGGGACGATCACGCCCGCGGCGTAGAGGCCGTTGTCAAGCTTTCGGGTGAAGAACTCGCGCGGCGTTTTCTTCTCGTCCGAGGGCAGCCACGCGGTCACGAAGTAATGCTCGATCATTCCGACCCAGCCATTGTCGGCGGTCTTCTCGTACGGCGACTTGCGATCGGGCTCGGCGGCCAGCTTGTCGATTTCCTTGAAATCGACCTTCTTGAACTTGTCGTGGTCGTTGTACACCACCGGGCCGACATAGGACGCGGGCGCCATCGAGCTCTGCACGACCGCATGCTTGGTGTCGCGCGTGAACTGGAAATAGGCATACGGCGAGATCGGCTGGCCGCCGGTGTTCGTGATGTCGAACGAGGCGTCGATCAGGTAGCTTCCGCGATGGAACGTCAGCACCTGAACCGTCTTGACGCCGTTGGGCGCGGTCGCGGCAAGCTTCAGCTCGATGCTGTCCGACCCCGGCGCAAGTTCGCGCGGCCCCGGCAGCACCTCGTAGTGCGTGCGGTGATTGGGCAGCCCGTCGCCGATGAGTCCGGCCTGCGCAACAAAGGTGCGCTCGGCATTGCGTTGCAGCACGTAGTAGGGCTTGCTGGGGTCCGTCGCGTCGCGGTGCCGGTTGAGCGACACCAGCGTGATCACGCCGCCGACCGTGTCGATTTCCGCGGTGAAGAGGTCCGTCTTGATGGTGACGGTCTCGCCGCCGGATGCCACCGCCGCAGTGGTGGGCGTCGGCACGCCGGGCGCGACCACCGAGGAATCGGCCCCAGGGACCGCGGCGGCCGAGGGCACCGGCAGGTCCTTCGCCGGCGCCGCTGGTTGGCCGGGAACGGGCACGGCCGCCTTCTGCACAACCGCCGGCGGCGGCGCGTGCTCGCGTTGCCACGCCTGCCACAGCAGGAAGCCGGAAAACGTAAAGATTACGAACAGGATGAGGCGCTGGGTGTCCATCACGGTCGGTGCTTGCCACGGGCGCCCGGAGACGCCCGCGCCTTTTCTTGAGGTCTACGGAACGGGGTCGAAGCCCCCGGGATGATACGGGTGACAGCGGGCCACGCGACGCAGGGCGAGCCATAGCCCGCGCAGCGCGCCGTGACGCTCGATCGCTTCCCGGGCATAGTCGGAGCAACTCGGGTAGAAGCGGCAGTTATTGCCGAGCAACGGGCGCAGCAGGTATTGGTAGCCGCGAATCAGCAGGATGAACAGTGCCTTCATGTCGGGGCGTCGGCGACTTGCGCGAGAAGCCGGCGGGCTTCTTCGGCGGCAGCGTCCTGCTCGGCGCGATTGCGGGCGCGCTTCACCCGGAGGATCACATCGTAGGCCGCCAACCGTGGCCGCATCACGCGTACGACTTCGCGCAGCTTTCGGCGAACGCGGTTGCGGTCGACGGCGCGGGCAAGCACCTTGCGGCCGATAACGTACCCGGTCCGCCCGCCGCTTGCGGCGGGAGCGAACACCAGTTGCAGATAGAGGCCTTCCACGCGGCGGCCGATCCGGAACACTGTCTCGAAGGCGCCCTGCCCGGTAAGGCGCAGCGCGCGATTCGCGCGGTTGCCGATCGTCGTGCGCGCCGTGGCCGAGGGTGCCGGCGAGAGCGCTGTCAGGCGGAGAGGTTCTTTCGGCCCTTGGCGCGACGCGCCGAGAGCACCTTGCGACCGCCGACCGTGGACATGCGGGCGCGGAAGCCATGCTTCCGCGCGCGGCGGATCGTGGACGGCTGGAACGTGCGTTTCATGGCAGACCTTCGCTCAAGCTTGTAACGTTGGAAAAGCCTTACATTAGAACCCGTTAAGCGTTCTTTTGTCAAGAAGGGGCCGTTGGTTGCCGATGTCGGGCCACCGATGCGAGCGGTCACTTTCCCTTCAGACCCCGGCCCACCAGCGGTAGGGTGGGCGACTCCGTCCAAATCGCTCCGGGCTGTGGATAACTGGCGCCGAGGGGACTACAATCCACAGCCCGAGCGTACTGCGGCGGGGACTCAAACCGGGTCCCGCCAGCGGCCGCGACGACGCGGTATCAGTCGCCTACAGAGCCACCGAAGACCCGGCAATCGATGACCGAAGCACCCCAATCCGCTTCCTGGAACGCCTGCTTGCAGGCGTTCGAGCGCGAACTCACGCCCCAGCAATTCCACACCTGGATCCAGCCTCTCTCCTGCAGGGACGAGGGTGGCGCGCTGAGGCTGACCGCACCCAACCGGTTCGTCCTGCAATGGGTTCGCGACCGTTTCGGGGCGCGGATCGAGGCATTGGCCGCCGCCTCGTCCGGCGCACCCGTCAATGTCGAATACTCGGTCGCCGAGGCCGCGAAAACAGCCCCAACCACGCCGACGAACGCTGACGGCCCGCCGACGCCACGCCCTGTGGATAGCTGGGAAGCCCCGGTCGCTACTCCGCGGCCGGAAGTCGTTGCGGCGAAGCCCCCCGCCCCCCGAACGCCGGATGCCACGAGCCTCAACCGGACCTTTTCGTTTTCCTCGTTCGTCTCAGGCAAAGCCAACCAGCTTGCCCGGGCCGCCGGGCTGCAGGTGGCCGATCACCCCAACTCCTACAATCCGCTGTTCGTCTACGGCGGCGTCGGTCTGGGCAAGACCCACCTGATCCAGGCGATCGGCAACCACATCCTGGCCGGGAACCCCTCCGCGAAGATCCGCTACATCCACGCCGAGACCTATGTCTCGGACGTCGTGCGCGCCTACCAGCACAAGGCCTTCGACGAATTCAAGCGCAACTATCGCTCGCTCGACCTGCTGCTCATCGACGATATCCAGTTCTTCGGCAACAAGAGCCGCACGCAGGAAGAATTCTTCTATCTGTTCAACACGCTTATCGAGGCGCGCAAGCAGGTCGTCATCACCTGCGACACCTACCCGAAGGAGATCTCCGGCATCGAGGAGCGGCTTATCTCGCGCTTCGGCTGGGGCCTCACCGTAGCGCTGGAGCCGCCCGAACTCGAGATGCGCGTCGCCATCCTGCTCGCCAAGGCCGCCTCGCCGGGATGCGGATGGACGAGCAGGTTGCCTTCTTCATCGCCAAGCACATCCGTTCCAACGTGCGCGAACTGGAAGGGGCGTTGAAGCGTGTGCTGCCTACTCGAACTTCCACGGGCAGGAGATCTCGCTCGCCCTGGCCAAGGACGCACTGCGCGACCTGCTCGCCGTCCAGAACCGGCAGATTTCGATCGAGAACATTCAGAAGACAGTCGCCGACTACTACAAGATCCGGATTTCCGACATGCACTCCAAGAAGCGCTCGCGCGCCGTGGCGAGGCCGAGGCAGGTGGCAATGGCTCTGGCCAAGGAACTCACGCAGATGTCGCTTCCGGAGATCGGCACCAACTTTGGCGGCCGTGACCACACGACGGTCCTGCATGCTTGCCGCCAGGTCGCCAAGCTTCGCGAATCCATGCCCAACATGAGCCATGACGTCAATTTCCTGCTGCAGGTTCTGCGCAGCTGAGAAAGCCCTTCCCGCCCTCGGTTTTCGCTCCCCGGTTCCCTATGAAAACGGGGCGTTTCCGTGTATGCTTTACAGGCTTTTGCGCAACCGATTCCGCGTATGGATTCTGTAGGAAGCGGTGAAGAACAAGTGGACAACCTGCGCATTCTCCGGTGCGCGGACAAGATCCCCAAACGATCCACCGGCTGCACAAGCTTTTTCCTGTCTGTTCGCGCTGCTCCATGGTATTGAATCGCAAGTCTTTTCTCCAGAAATACCCAAGTCCCCCGCCCTCCTATTAACTGATCCTATTGTTCAACAATGCAATTAAAACAGATCGCCCGCGACGCGCTCCTGAAACCGTTGCAGGCCGTATCCGGCATCGTTGAACGCCGCCATACGCTGCCGATCCTTGCCAACGTGCTGCTTGAACAGCGCGATGGCAGCCTGTACATCACGGCCACTGATCTCGAGATGCAGATCACGGCCAACAGCACGCTGTCGGGCAAGGACGGCCAGGCCATCACGGTCGGCGCCCGCAAGCTGCAGGACCTGTTGCGCGCGCTCCCTGACGACTCGACGCTCAACATCGATGTCGGCAACAACAAGATGACGGTGCGAGCCGGGCGATCGCGCTTCAACCTGCAGACACTTCCCGCAGCCGACTATCCGCGGATCAACCTTGGTAGCGATCAGCTGCAGACGCTGTCGCTCCCGCAAAGGGACCTGCGCGGCCTGCTCAAGCTCGTCGAGTTCGCAATGGCGCAGCAGGACATCCGGTATTACCTGAACGGGATGCTGCTCGTCGTCGACCAGGGGACGCTGCAGGCCGTGGCTACCGATGGGCACCGGCTGTCGTGGGCCAGCATCGGCGTCGCTGGCGACTACGCGCGCCAGGAGGTGATCCTGCCGCGCAAGACGGTGCTGGAACTGGGCAAGCTGCTCGCCGACAGCGAAGATCCCGTCACCCTCGATATCCTTGCGAATCAGGTGCGTTTTCGCTTCGCCAACGTCGAACTGGTGTCGAAGGTCGTCGACGGCAAATTTCCCGACTTCAATCGGGTGATACCGGTGGGACACACCAAGCAGGTTGAGCTCGACCGCGTCGAGGCGCTGGCTGCGCTGCAACGCGCAGCGATCCTCTCCAACGAGAAGTTCCGGGGTGTGCGCGTTGTCCTCGGCGTCGACCAGCTGAAGATCATCTGCACGAACAGCGAGCAGGAAGAGGCCGAGGAGGAACTCGAGGTCGCCTACAAGGGCGATCCGCTCGATATCGGATTCAACATCACCTACCTGCTCGACGCGTTACAAAACCTGTCGGTCGAGCGCGTGCGCTTGGCTTTCGGAGACGCCAATTCGAGCGCGCTGGTCACGATGCCGGAGCGCGACGACTACAAGTACGTCGTCATGCCGATGCGCATCTAGCAAAACGGAGTTTCATGAGTTCAGCACAACCCAGACCGCTGCCGGAGAACGAAGGCAGCGAATACGATTCGTCGAGCATCAGGGTATTGAAGGGACTGGACGCCGTTCGCAAGCGTCCCGGGATGTACATCGGGGACACGTCCGATGGCACCGGCCTCCACCACATGGTGTTCGAAGTCCTCGACAATGCCATCGACGAGGCGCTCGCCGGCTGGTGCGACGACATCAAGGTCATCATTCACGCCGACAACTCGGTTTCGGTGCTCGACAATGGCCGTGGAATTCCCACCGACATCAAGGACGAGGACGAGCTGAAACGCTCGGCGGCCGAGATCGTGATGACCGAGCTCCACGCCGGCGGCAAGTTCGACAACAACAGCTACAAGGTCTCAGGTGGGCTGCACGGCGTCGGGGTGTCGGTGGTCAACGCGCTGTCCGACTGGCTGAAGCTTCGGATCTGGCGCGACGGCAGATTTCACCAGATGGAATTCCGGCGTGGCGTGGCGGTTTCCCCGCTGGCGCTGGTCGGCCCGTCTGACCGCCGCGGCACCGAGGTCCACTTCATGGCCTCGAAGGAAACCTTCGGCCTCGTCGAATATCATTTCGAGATCCTGGCCAAGCGTATCCGAGAATTGTCGTTCCTCAACAACGGCACCCGGATCGAGCTCATCGACCAGCGCGACGGAAAAAGCGAGAACTTCGCCTACTCGGGTGGCGTTCGCGGCTTCGTCGAGTACATGAACCGCGCGAAGTCGGTGCTGCATCCGAAAATTTTCCATTCGATAGGCGAGAAGGACGGCACGATCGTCGAAGTGTCGATGCAGTGGAACGACTCGTATGCCGAAAACGTCCAGTGTTTTACCAACAACATTCCGCAGCGCGACGGCGGCACCCACCTGACCGGCCTGCGGCAGGCGATGACGCGCACGCTCAACAACTACATCGAGCGCGAAGAGGTGGCGAAGAAGGCCAAGGTCGAGACCACCGGCGACGACATGCGCGAGGGCCTGACCTGCGTGCTGTCGGTCAAGGTGCCTGAGCCCAAATTCAGTTCGCAGACCAAGGACAAGCTGGTGTCGTCGGAAGTGGGTCCGGTGGTTCAGGAGATCGTTTCAGCCAAGCTCGCCGACTTCCTGCTCGAGAATCCTGCCGACGCCAAGATCATCTGCGGCAAGATCGTCGACGCGGCCCGGGCGCGCGAGGCGGCGCGCAAGGCACGCGAGCTGACACGGCGCAAGGGCGTGCTCGACGGCATGGGCCTGCCCGGGAAGCTCGCCGATTGCCAGGAAAAGGATCCGTCGCTGTGCGAAATCTATCTGGTCGAGGGTGACTCTGCCGGCGGGTCGGCCAAACAGGGCCGCGACCGCAAGTTCCAGGCAATCCTCCCGCTGCGCGGCAAGATCCTGAACGTCGAGCGCGCGCGCTTCGAGAAGCTGTTGTCGTCCGAAGCCATCGCAACCATGATCACCGCGCTGGGCGCCGGCATCGGGCAGCCCGGAGGCGACAAGGACGACAAGGACGCGTTCGACGCCGCGAAGCTGCGTTATCACCGCATCATCATCATGACCGATGCCGATGTCGACGGCTCGCACATTCGAACGCTGCTGCTGACGTTCTTCTATCGGCATATGCCGTACCTGGTCGAGCATGGCCACATCTATATCGCGCAGCCGCCGCTGTATAAGGCGAAGCAGGGCAAGGAAGAGATCTACCTGAAGGACGATCACGAGTTGAAGCAGTACCTGCTGCGTGTCGCGCTGAAGAACGCCGAGTTGACCCCCGGCACGGGGCGCCCGCCGCTGTCGCCCGAGTCGTTTGCCGACATTGCCCGCGAGTTCCTGCTGGCCGAAGCGGTGATCGACCGCGTCGCGCGCGTCAGCGATCCCCAGGCGCTGCATGCGATGCTCAACGGCGTGCGCATTGATCTGTCCTCCGAGACTGCCGCCATGACAAGCGCCGCGCAGCTGCAGGCGGCGCTCGCCGATCCGGCCGTCAGGGTCGAGGCGCGCTACGACTCGACGACGGAAGTCCACCGGCTGGCGATCGTGCGCATGCATCACGGCTCGCCGCATGTCACCGCCATCGATCCGGACTTTCTCGCCAGCGGGGATGCTGCGCAGATCCGCCGGGCGGCCGATGTGCTGCAGGGGCTTGTCCACCCGGGTGCCATCATCCGGCGCGGCGAGAAGCAGCAGGCGGTGAAGACGTTCAAGGACGCGCTCGACTGGCTGCTTGCGCAGGCGCGCGACCTGACCGCTACGCAGCGGTACAAGGGTCTGGGCGAGATGAATCCGGAGCAGCTGTGGGAAACCACGATGGATCCGAAGGTGCGTCGGCTGCTCCGGGTTCAGATCGAGGATGCCATTGCTTCCGACGAAATCTTCTCGACCCTGATGGGCGAGGAAGTCGAGCCGCGGCGCGCATTCATCGAAACCAACGCACTTGGCGTGCGCAACCTCGACGTGTAGAGTTGCGCGGCTTCGTTTGTTCCACCCGCAACAGTCACCATGGAGGTAACTGAAATGTTCAAACCGCTACGCAGGATCGCCTTTGTAGCCGCCGCCGCTTGCATCGGGCTGCCGGGTGCCGCACACGCGCAGACAATGATATTGAAGGCCGCAGACGTGCATCCGGAGGGCTACCCCAACGTCGTCGCCATGGAACACCTTGGCGAGAAGCTCTCGAAGGCCACCAACGGCCGGCTCAAGATCCAGATGTACCCGAATATGGTCCTGGGCGGCGAGAAGGAGATGATCGAGCAATGCCAGGTCGGCGCGCTCCAGATCGCCCGCATCTCGCTTGGGCCAGTCGGCTCGGTCGTCCCCGAGGTCAACGTATTCAATATGCCGTTCATATTCCGCGACGAAGCGCACATGCGCAAGGTCATCGACGGCCCGATCGGCGACATGATCCTCAAGAAGATCACCGACAGCAGCGTCGGTCTGGTGGGGCTGGGCTGGATGGACGGCGGGACGCGCAACCTGTACACCAAGAAGCCGATCAAGAGCCCGGCTGACCTGAAAGGCGTCAAGATCCGCATGATGGGCAACCCGCTGTTCGTCGACACCATGAACGCGATGGGCGGCAACGGCATCTCGATGAGCTTCAGCGAGCTTTACAGCGCGCTGCAGACGGGCGTGGTCGACGGCGCCGAGAACAACCCGCCGACGTACTTCACCCAGAACCACTATCAGGTGGCCAAGTACTACACGCTCACCGGGCACCTGATCATCCCCGAGATCTTCGTGTTCTCGAAGGTGTCGTGGGACAAGCTGTCGAAGGACGACCAGGCGCTGATCATGAAGCTGTCCAAGGAAGCCTCGGCCGAGCAGCGCGCGCTGTGGGACAAGCGTGTCGCCGAAGACACCGCGAAGCTGAAGGCAGCGGGCGTGATATTCGAGACCGTCGACAAGAAGGTGTTCTACGATGCCACCGCGCCGGTGCGTACCAAGTACGGCGAGAAGTACGCGGACCTGATCAAGCAGATCGAAGCGGTCAAGTAGCGCGTCGTCTGAGCGGGCGCCCAGGGGCCCCCACGCGGGGCTCCCGGGCATTCTGATGCCCGGAAAAGGGGTTTCCATGAAAGAAGCCGTCGCGCGCGCGCTGGACCTGCTGTACCTGGCGTGCATCTGGACCGCCGGGATTTCGATGTTCGTCATGACGTTGGTCATTCCGTGGGGCGTCTACACGCGCTACGTCATGGGCCAGGGCTCGCAGTGGCCGGAGCCACTGGCCGAACTGCTGATGATCGTGTTCACCTTCGCCGGCGCCGCGGCGGCCTATCGGGCCGGCGCGCACATCGCAGTCACGGTCATCACCGATCGTATCGGTCGCAAGCCGGGACTCGTCCTCGAGTGGGCGACCGACCTGTTGATGGCCGCGATCTGCGTGTTCGTCATCGTGTGGGGCTTCGGGCTCTGCCGCGTGACCTGGAACCAGACGGTGCCGGCCTTCCCCTGGCTGTCGGTGGGGCTCTCGTATTCGCCGCTGCCCGTTGGCGGCATTCTGACGCTGATCTTCGTCATCGAACGGATGGTTTTCGGGCCGCAGAAGAACCGTGAGATCGTAAAGTTCGGCGAAGCTTCGGCGGAACCGCTCCCCGTGCAGAACGCCTCTTAGGGACGCCCATGGACGCCCTCATACTCGTCGGCACGCTGCTGCTCCTGCTCGCCATCGGCACCCCTGTCGCCTACGCGCTGGGGCTTTCCGCGCTCGCCGGCGCGATGTGGATCGGCATCCCGCTCGACGCGGTAATGCTCAGCATCGCCAACGGCGTCTACAAGTTCTCGCTGCTGGCCATTCCCTTCTTCGTCCTTGCTGGCGCCATCATGGCCGAGGGCGGGATGGCGCGGCGGCTGGTGGCGTTTGCCGCCGTGCTCGTCGGCTTCATCCGCGGGGGCCTGTCGCTGGTCAACGTTCTGGCGTCGACGTTCTTTGGCGCGATCTCCGGCTCGTCGGTCGCCGACACCGCGTCGATCGGCAGCGTGCTGATTCCCGAGATGGAGAAGAAGGGCTATCCGCGCGAGTTCGCGACGGCAGTCACGGTGTCGGGCTCGGTGCAGGCGATCCTGATTCCGCCGAGCCACAACTCGGTCATCTATTCGCTGGCGGCGGGAGGCTCGGTTTCGATCGCTGCGTTGTTCCTCGCCGGCGTGCTGCCCGGCCTGCTGCTCGGCTTCACGCTGATGACGATGTGCCTCGTGATCGCGCGCAAGCGCAATTTCCCGAAGGGCGAGCGAATCCCGCTGAGAACGGCGCTGAAGCTCTCGGCCGAGGCACTGTGGGGGCTCCTGACCATCTTCATCATCATGGGCGGCATCCTCTCCGGCATCTTCACCGCCACCGAATCGGCGTCGATTGCCTGCGTCTACGCCTTCCTGGTGACGATGCTCGTCTATCGCGACTACAAATTGCGCGACCTGCCGAAGCTCGTCCACCGTACGGTCAAGACGGTTTCGATCGTCATGATCCTGATCGGCTTCGCATCGGCTTTCGGCTACATCATGGCGATCATGCAGCTGCCGGCGAAGCTTACGGCGGTCCTGCTGACGATCTCGCAGGAGAAGATCGCTATCCTGCTGATGATCAACGTAATGCTGTTGGCGCTGGGCACGTTGATGGACATGGCGCCGCTGATCCTGATCTGCACGCCGATCCTGCTTCCGGTGGTGACGAAGTTCGGCGTCGATCCGGTGCATTTCGGCATGATCATGATGATCAACCTCGGCATGGGCCTGATCACGCCGCCGGTGGGGTCGGTGCTGTTCGTCGGCAGCGCGGTGGCGAAGTTGTCGATCGAACGCGTAGCGAAGGCGCTGTTGCCGTTCTATGTCGCGCTCCTGACGGTACTGATGATTGTTACCTACGTGCCGGAGGTCTCGCTGTGGCTGCCACGGCTGATGCTCGACTGACGGCGGTCAGGAGACGTTGACGGCAGTCTTCGCGGGCTGAGGTGCCGCGGGAAGCATCGCCCCGGCGATCGACCGACAAGGAGACGGGAATGGATAGCAGGCAGGCCATCCACAGTGACCACGCGAAATTACTCGACACCGCGGGGCTGCGCCGTCAGTTCCTGGTCGAGCGGATCTTCGAGCCGGGCCGGATGACGATGACGTACAGCCATGTCGACCGCATCATCGTCGGCGGGGCGATGCCGGCGGCGGAGGAACTTGCCTTCGACGCCGACCTCGCCAGGCGCTTTGCCGTGCCCTATTTCCTCGCGCGGCGCGAACTGGGGCTCATCAACATCGGCGGCGCCGGCGTCGTGACCGTCGACGGCGAAGCCTACGAGATCGGGCACCGCGAGGCGCTTTTCGTGGGCGCCGGGGCGAAGGACGTGCGCTTGCGCAGCCGCGACCCATCGCAGCCGGCGCGCTTCTACTTCAACAGCGCGCCGGCCCATCACGGCTATCCGCACCGCAAGATCACCATCGAGCAGGCATCGCCGCAGACGCTCGGCAACGCGGCCAATGCGAACCGGCGGACGATCTACAAGTTCATCGTTCCGGGCGTGGTCGATTCCTGCCAGCTGACGATGGGGATGACCGTTCTGGAACCGGGCAACCTCTGGAACACGATGCCCTGCCACACGCACGAGCGGCGGATGGAAGTCTATTTCTACTTCGATCTGCCGCCCGACGCCGCGGTGTTCCATCTCCTCGGTCGCCCCGACGAAACCCGGCACATCGTCGTGCGCAACGAGCAGGCGGTGATCAACCCGAGCTGGTCGCTGCACTCCGGCGTGGGCACGCAGGCCTATACGTTCATCTGGGGCATGGTCGGCGAGAACCAGGTGTTCGACGACATGGATCATCTCGGGATCGCCGAGCTGTCCTGACGCAGGGCGCGAGGGCCGGGCTCGAGTCGACACGCGCAATCTGCGTCGGGGCAATCCATCCTGCGTTGTGGGCGCGATCGCGACGACCAAAAGAGAGGAGTGATCGATGGAGGTTCGTGCAGCTGTCGCATGGGAGGCCGGGACGCCGCTGGTCGTGGAAACCGTGCAGCTGGAAGGCCCCAAAGCCGGCGAAGTGCTGGTCGAGATCAAGGCCACCGGCATCTGTCATACCGATGAGTTCACACGATCGGGCGCCGATCCGGAGGGTCTGTTTCCGGCGATCCTCGGCCACGAGGGCGCTGGCGTTGTCGTCGACGTGGGTACCGGCGTCACGAGTCTCAAGAAGGGCGACCACGTGATCCCGCTCTACACGCCGGAGTGCCGCCAATGCAAGTCCTGCCTGTCGCGCAAGACCAACCTGTGCACGGCCATCCGCGCGACGCAGGGGCGGGGCGTGATGCCGGATGGAACCAGCCGTTTTTCGCTGGGCGGCAAGCCCATTCACCACTACATGGGTTGCTCGACATTCGCCAACTACACGGTGCTTCCCGAGATCGCGCTCGCCAGGATCCGTGAAGATGCGCCGTTCGACAAGGTGTGCTACATCGGCTGCGGAGTAACGACCGGGATCGGTGCGGTGATCAATACCGCGAAGGTCGAACCTGGCTCCAATGTCGTGGTGTTCGGATTGGGCGGGATCGGACTCAACGTGGTCCAGGGTGCGCGCATGGTCGGCGCCAACATGATCATTGGCGTCGACATCAACCCCGACCGGGAGGCGCTCGCGCGGAAATTCGGGCTGACTCATTTCGTCAATCCCAAGGAGGTCGATGGCGACCTGGTCGCGCATCTGGTGAACCTGACGGGTGGCGGCGCCGACTACAGTTTCGAGTGCAT
This sequence comes from uncultured beta proteobacterium, assembly GCA_963739745.1. Classification (GTDB taxonomy): domain Bacteria; phylum Pseudomonadota; class Gammaproteobacteria; order Burkholderiales; family Casimicrobiaceae; genus VBCG01. The sequence continues at coordinate 126,967 of CAVUCJ010000027.1, read as the reverse complement.
TGGCAACGTCGATCTGATGCGGCAGGCGCTCGAATGCTGTCACAGGGGCTGGGGCGTGTCGGTGATCATCGGCGTTGCAGGGGCCGGGCAGGAAATCCATACGCGGCCGTTCCAGCTGGTAACGGGACGCACCTGGAAGGGAACCGCGTTCGGTGGCGCGCGCGGTCGCACCGACGTGCCGAAGATCGTCGACTGGTACATGGAAGGCAGGATCAACATCGATGATCTGATCACGCACGTCCTGCCGCTCGAACGGATCAACGAAGGCTTCGACCTGATGCACGCGGGACGCTCGATACGCTCGGTCGTCACTTACTGATCGAGGTCGTCGGACGACGGATGAGCAAAACGACGATCGAGCCAGCCTACGAGAGGCGAAGCTTCGGAGGACGCCAGGGCGTGTACACGCATGCGTCGCGTGAGACGCAGTGCGCGATGCGCTTCGGCGTCTTCCTGCCGCCGCAGGCCGGCTCGTGCCGAGTGCCTGCGCTGTATTGGCTTTCGGGACTGACCTGCAGCGAAGAGAATTTCATCGCCAAGGCGGGCGCGCAGCGAGTGGCCTCCGAACTGGGACTCGCCCTTGTCGTACCGGACACCAGCCCGAGAGGACTTCACCTACCGGGAGAAGAGGACAGCGACGATTTCGGAACCGGCGCCGGCTTCTACGTCGATGCGACCGAAGCGCCGTGGTCGCGTGGCTATCGGATGTATTCCTATGTCGCCCTCGAGCTGCCCGCGGTGGTGGCGGAACACTTCCCCGTCGACGCGTCGCGCGCCGGGATTTTCGGGCATTCGATGGGGGGGCACGGCGCAATGACGATCGCGCTGAAGAATCCGCAGCGCTACCAGTCGGTGTCGGCGTTTGCGCCCATCGTTTCGCCGATGCGCTGCGGCTGGGGCGAAAAGGCGCTGGCCGGCTACCTGGGCGGGGACCGCGCGCACTGGCGGGAATACGATACGACCGCGCTGATCGGGGACCGGGGCTGGCGGGGACCCCCGCTCCTTGTCGACCAGGGCACCGATGACCCGTTTCTTGCGAGCCAGTTGCAGCCGGAATTACTGACCGACGCGTGCCAGGCTGCCGGCGTCGGGCTCGACCTCCGGATGCAGGCGGGCTACGACCACAGCTATTTCTTTGTCGCCACCTTCATCGACGATCATCTGCGCTTCCACGCGCGACACCTCGTGGCCGGAGCCGCGGACGGACGGTAGGTGACCGATATGCGCGATCCGCGCGCACGGGCACGCGCGCGCTCCGGCGAACTTCGGTCGCCCCCGCCGCGTCTATGTTTGCGCTCCCTACCATTTCCGAGAAACCCCGCATGAACTCGTTCCGTCGGCGCTGTGCTGCCTGCGTCTTCGCGATCGCTTGGGCGCCAACCGTGCGCGCGGTAGTCATCACGGCACCCGACGCGGGTGATGGGTTCAGGCCACAACTCGTCGTAAAGCTCCGCAACGATGGCGTGGGGGTGGGCAGTACCGTCGCGGCGCGCGTGGCCAGGATTGCAAAGGACACGGGGATTGCTCTGACCTACCGACGAACGATGGCCATTGGTGCGCAAGTACTCACTTCCTCCGCGATTGCCGCCGAATCGGATGCGGATGCCGTCGCCGCTCGAATCGCCGCCCATCCGGACGTCGAGTACGCCGAACGTTCGCGACGGCTGTACGCCGAGCGGGTTCCCTCCGATCCGCTGTTCCAGAACCAGTTTTATCTGATGCCTGGCGCGACGACGATCGATGCGCAATCCGCGTGGGACATGACGGTCGGCGCCCCCGGGACGGTGGTCGCGGTGCTCGACACCGGCTCGACGAATCATGCGGACCTGGCCGGAAGGCTGTTGCCCGGCTACGACTTCGTTTCCAATTTCGCATACAGCAACGACGGCGCCGCGAAGGACTCGGCAGGCAACTACCGCGATGCCGACGCGTCCGATCCTGGCGACTGGGTTACCGCCGGCGACCAGCTCGGATTGTTCGCCGGCTGCACGGTCGGCGACAGTACGTGGCACGGCACGTCGGTGATGGGCACGATCGCTGCGAACGCCGACAATGGCAGCTATGTCACCGGCGTCGACTGGAATGCGCGCATCCTGCCCGTCCGCGTGCTTGGCAAGTGCTCGGGCGATGACGCCGACATCGCCGACGCGATAGCATGGGCCGCCGGCGTTGCCGTCCCGGCCGCACCCGCCAACGCCAACCCGGCGCAGGTGATCAACCTGAGCCTGGGTGACCCCGGAGATTGCCCCCGGTTCCTGCAGGACTCCATCTCCGCGGCGCTCGCGCATGGCGCGACGCGCGCGATCGTCGCGTCGGCTGGCAATCAGGGCAGCGACGCACCGCATTTTCCGTCAGGCTGCGCCGGCGTCATTTCCGTCGCCGCGTCCACGTTCGCCGGCAATCGCGCCGGATATTCCAATTTCGGCGCGCGCGTCGATATTGCCGCGCCCGGAGGCGACGGCACCGGTGGATCCGCGCACAACTTCCTCACGCTGGTGAATCTCGGCCTGACCGTGCCCGCCGGTGACGGCGTCCAGTATCGCGCCGGGACGAGCTTCTCGGCGCCCTTGGTCAGCGGTGTGGTTTCGCTGATGCTGGCGGTCGCACCCGACCTCACCGCGAGCGAGGTCGTCGGCCTCTTGAAGGCCGGCAGCAAACCGTTTCCCGCAGGCTCGACCTGCGCCACCTCCACCTGCGGCGCCGGTTTGCTCGACGCGCCTGGCGCCGTGCGTGAGGCGCTCGCCACGACGGGCGCCGCGGCACCGGTCACGGTGGTCGAGTTCTACCACGCGGGGTTCGATCACTATTTCATCACCTGGGTGGCCTCCGAGATTGCGTTGCTCGACGCAGGCACGACACTCAAGGGCTGGACGCGAACCGGCAAGTCCTGGCCGGCGTTGACGAACGGCGTGGCCGGCACCAGGGCGGTCTGCCGGATCTACATTCCGCCGGGCAAGGGCAACGGCCACTACTACGGGCGCGACGCAACCGAGTGCGCCGGCACGATGGCCAAGAACCCGGGCTTCATCCTCGAGGCGCCGGAGTTCTTCTACCTCTATCCGGCGAACGCAGGCACCTGCGCCGCCGGGACGGTGCCCGTCTATCGCGTCTATTCCAATCGTGTGGACGCCAATCATCGCTATACGGTCGAGCGCACCGTGCGCGACGCGATGGTGGCCAAGGGCTGGCTGGCCGAGGGCGACGGTCCTGATATCGTCGTGATGTGCGCGCCGGCGTCGCCGTAGCATTCGTGGTGGGGTTCGCGGCCCGAGGCCCTCGGCCATGCGGGCACCGCGATGGCAAGAGGCCCGGTGCTCCGGAGTAGCGGTACTAGGTTGTCTTGCGCTTGCGGGGCGTCGGCGTTGCGGCAACTGCCGGTTTGACCGAAGGCTTCCTGGCAGAAGTCTTCGCCGTTTCGGACTTAATGGCCGTCGGGTGCTTCGCGTCGGCCCTGACCGTCGCGGCCTTGGCGGCCGACGGGCGCTTGACCGCTGTCTTGGCCGTTGCGGCCCTCTTCGCGGGAGCGCGCGCGCCTCGCGCCGTTCCACGCGGTGCCGGTTTGCCCGCCTTTGCGGCCAGCAGCGCCAGCGCATCTTCGAGCGTGATCGCGTCCACCTGTTCGCGGTCGGGCAGCGTTGCGTTCACCGCGCCATGTTTCACGTAGGGGCCATAGCGCCCACTGTGCAATTCGACGGGCTGCTTGTCCTTCGGATGCGCACCCAGCACCCGGAGCGCGGTGCCGGGCCGTGCGCCACGGCCGCGTGCCTTCGACGGGTCCTTCGCCTCGAACTCGAAACCGACCTTGCCGTCCTTCTGGACCACCAGGTACGCGGAAAACGGACGGCGGGTGCGCGCCGACACGAACTGGAGGAGATCGGTCTTCTTCGACGCCAGCAGTCTTTGCATCTGTGCGGGCTCGATGGGCCGCTGCAGGATCATCCTGCCGGAGCGGAAGTCGCAGGACTTGTCCGGGCCTACGGCCTTCTCGCAAACGTAGGAGTTGCCATGTTCGAACACGTGCGAGCCGCACTTCGGGCATGCGCCCAGCGCGGTCTGCGCCGAAAAATCACGCGCCTCGGCGTCGTCACCCGCGTCCGCATTGCCAAAGTCGAACACGGCCTCGTTTGCCTCGTTCAGCTTGAGCTTCGCCGAGAATGGCCGGCCCATCTTGCTGCGGAAGCCATCGAGCGGGCCGATTTCGCGTTCCCGGATCAGAGTCTCGGCTTCGTGCGGCTCGATCTGGCGGCCGCCCAGGATCTTCCAGAACGCGAAATCACAGCCCGCCCCGACGCACTGGAATTTCTTGTACTTCTCGTGTACCTCCCCGCCGCATTTCGGGCATGCGACAGTGAGCGTCGCGAAATCGCCCGGGATCGTGTCGCTCTCGTAGTTCTTGGCCTGGCCGACGATGTGCTCGGTCATCGCGACGATCTCGCGCATGAACACGTCCCGCGGGAGCTTGCCGTGCTCCATCTGCGCGAGCTTGAATTCCCACTCGGCAGTGAGTTCGGGCGCGAAGAGCTCCGGCACGCCCAGCCCGTGCAGCAGCGTCATCAGCGAGAACGCCTTGGCGGTCGGCGTCAGCTCCTTGCCCTCGCGATGAACGTAGCGTTCGGCGATCAGGCCTTCGATGATCGCCGCGCGCGTCGCGGGCGTGCCGAGGCCCTTCTCGCGCATCGCTTCGCGCAGCTCGTCGTCCTCGATCAGCTTGCCCGCGCCTTCCATCGCGGACAGCAGCGTGGCCTCGTTGTACCGCGGCGGCGGCCGGGTTACGAGCGCCACGACGTCCATTTTTTCGGTGGCGACCTGCTCGCCAGGTTTGACCGGGACGAGAGAAGCCTCCTCGCCCTGCGCCTCCTTGCCGTAGACGGCGAGCCAGCCCGGCGACACCAGCACGCGGCCCTCGGTCTTGAACGGTTCGCCTTCGACGCGCGTGATGCGCGTGGTCAGCAGATGCTCGGCCGGCGGATAGAAGACCGCAAGGAAGCGGCGGACGACGAAATCGTAGAGCTTGCCCTCGACTTCATTCAGGTGTTTCGGCTGGGAGAGCGTCGGAATGATCGCGAAGTGATCGGAGATCTTCGAGTTGTCGAAGATGCGCTTGTTCGGCCGCACCCACTTCTGCTTGATGATCTCGCGCGCAAAACCGCCGTACGCGCTGGACTCGCGCAGTTCGCCGAGCGTCGCGGCCACCGTGTCGACGTAGTCCTCGGGCAGCGCGCGGGCGTCCGTGCGCGGATAGGTGAGGACCTTGTGCTTCTCGTAGAGCGCCTGGGCGAGCGAAAGCGTTGTGCGCGCCGAAAAACCGAAGCGCCCGTTGGCTTCGCGCTGCAGGCTCGTGAGGTCGTAGAGGAGAGGCGGGCTCTGCGTGGACGGCTTCGACTCTTCGCTGACTATGCCAGGCTTTCCCGCGCAGCGTTGTGCGATACCGCGCGCGCGCAGTTCGTCCCACAGCCGCTCGGCGCGCGAGTCCGGATCATCTTCGGCCTTCCTGAATTTCTCGTCAAACCAGCGGCCCGTGTATTCGCCGCCGGAGGCACGGAAGGTGCCAATGACTTCCCAGTAGTCGCGCGGCCGGAATGCGCGAATCTTCGCTTCGCGCTCGACCAGGATGGCGAGCGTGGGCGTCTGCACGCGGCCCACCGTCGTCAGTTGGAAGCCGCCGGACTTGGAATTGAACGCCGTCATTGCCCGCGTCCCGTTGATCCCGACGAGCCAGTCGGCCTCCGATCGGCAGACGGCGGCATCGGCCAGCGGCTTCATCGTCTCGTCGCTTCGAAGTTGCGCGAACGCCTCACGGATCGCCGCGGGAGTCATCGACTGCAGCCACAGTCGCGTCAGCGGCTTGCCGGACTTCGCGTACTGGACGATGTAGCGGAATATGAGTTCGCCCTCGCGCCCGGCGTCGCAGGCGTTGACGAGCGCACTCACGTCCTTGCGGCGGATGAGCTTCAAAAGCGTCTTCAGCCGGTTTTCGTTCTTCTCGATCGGCTTCAATGCGAACTTCGACGGCACCGCCGGCAGGTGCGCGAACGTCCACTTGCCGCGCTTGACCTCTTCTTCCTCCGGCATGCCGATCTCGAGCAGATGCCCGACGGCCGATGACAAGACCTGCTTGTCGCTCTCGAAGTAGTCGTCGTGGCGCGTGAAACCGCCCAGCGCGCGCGCGATGTCGGCGGCGACGGAGGGTTTCTCGGCAATGATGAGGGTCTTGGCCAAGGGGGCTGGGGCGGCTCGAAGGGACGCAGATACTACATGAAGCGGAAAGAACGTGAATGGGCGAGCGGTGCCCGCAACCCATTTCGTCGCGCAGGGCCTCGCATTATCGGCCCTGCGGCGGATCGCCGCGGATCATCGCCTCCGCTGCCACGTTCCCCCCGGCAATGGCGAAACGATGCCCGCGAGTTCGAGTTCGGTCAACTCCACGGCGACGGCATCGGCGGGCAGGCCGGTGCGAGCGATCAGCCTATCGACGTCCGCCGGTTCGTTGCCGAGCGCCGCGAGCAGTGCGCTGTCGATGTCAGGCGCGGCGCTTGGACGCGGCGACTCGGCGCGCCCGGTCGCCATCCCCAGTTCCTCCAGCACATCCTGCGCGGTTTGCACGAGCTTGGCCCCATCACGGATCAGCCGGTGACAGCCCTTTGCCAGTGGTGAATGGATGGAACCGGGAATCGCGAATACCTCGCGGCCTTGCTCGCCGGCATATCGCGCCGTGATGAGTGACCCCGATTGCAAGGCCGCCTCGACGACCAGCACGCCCTTCGCGAGCCCACTGATCAACCGGTTGCGCCTGGGGAAATTCTTCTCGCGCGGCGGTGTCCCCGGCGCGAATTCGGACAGAAGGCCACCGTTCGCGGCGATCGCATGCGCGAGCTCGCGGTTGCGGGCCGGGTAGACCCGGTCGAGCCCGGTGCCCGCGACCGCCAACGTCGACCCTCTGCCCGTTAGTGCGCCCTGGTGCGCGGCGGCATCCACCCCCTGCGCCAGTCCCGAAACGATCGTGAGCCCAGCGGCAGATAGTGCGTGCGCGAAATCCCGTGCGTTATCCATTCCCTGCGCCGTCGCGTGGCGGCTGCCGACGATCGCCAGCGCGGGGCGATTGAGCAATTCGCGCCGCCCGACGAAATAGAGTACCGGTGGCGAGAATCCCGGTTCCAGCAGTGCCTTCGGATAATCGGGGTCGTCCCAGGCGACGAGATCATGGCCGGGCTCGGCGAGCCACGCCAACGCGCGCGCAAGCGCATCGCCATCCGCGGGCGCCTGCAGACGCGCGACGACCGTGTCGGGTACGATCGCCGCCAGCTGCGCGCGGGTGGCAGCGACGATCGCCCGCGGTTCGCCGAACGCGCGCAACAGTACGGGCCAAGCCGTCTGCGGCAGCCCGCGCAGTGCCAGCGCCGCCCATGCCTCGCGGTTCGCTGCGGCCCCGTTCATCGAAGTTCTCCCACGCGCGCAGACACGTTCCCCATGCCCGGGGGCTCCCGCGCGCTTGGAAGCAAGCATGACCGGCCGCGCGGCCGGCGGATATCGGACAAACTGCCGAGCCGGTCGACCGGGCGCGGTGGTGCTATGGGGTGCGCGCGTAATCGCCCGGGCGCACCGAATCGGTGGTGTTGAGAACGACGGCGAACGATACGCGATCGAACGTGCGGAATACGAAAAGCAGCCCGGTGCGCTCATCGGCCGGTGACACGTATTCCCTCGGCGTAAAGGATGTCGTGTTGTCGAGGAAGCGCAGGATGATCGTCTGCTGCCGCGACGGTCGTGGATCGACGATCGGCGGAATCACGCGGTAGATGGCCAGCACATGTCCGACTTCGAGGCCATCGTTCTTGCCCCGGTCCAGTGTCACGACGCCGCCACGCGCCGTCTCGAGGTCGCCGAAGGGCACGCGCAGAATGCGCGCGTCGATCGGCTTGTCCGGCGCGTGCGGCACGTAGTTGACGAGTGTTTCGCGGGGAGCCGGCAGCATTCTATCGCCGACCTGGATTTCTTCTTTCGATGTTTCGATGCGCACGGTCGCGAGCTCGCCGAACTTCTCGACGCGCGCCGTCCCCAGGAACTTGCTCTCGTATCCCAGCACCTCGCTGCCGTCGAAACTCACGATGGCGCCGGCCGGCCTGTAGATGTACCAATAGTCGCCGGCCTCCGGGTCGATACCGAGGACATAGACCACGTCGCCCGCGCCGCGCACCACCCGCTCGTTGTTTCGTCCTCCGAGAATCTCCGCCGAACCGAAGAGTCCCGAGGGGCCGGTGACCAAGGGTCGCGTCAGGTAGGCCTCGATGTCATTGGGAGGGATGCTCGGAATTGCATCGACATTGAGCGAACTCACCCGCGCCGTGGGCGACAACTGCACCGTATCGCGCGCCAGCGAAAGCTGCGGCTGCCCGTCGACGAAGTCGAGCTTGACCACGTCACCCGGATAGATGAGGTGCGGGTTGCGGATCTGGTCGCGATTCATTCGCCAGATCTCGGGCCACTTCCACGGTTCCTTTAGAAACCTGCCGGAGATGCCCCAGAGCGTGTCGCCCTTCTGGACGGTGTAGCTCGGCGGTGGTCGATCGACCAGTGCCACGCCCTGCGCGCCGGCAATGCCTGCAAACGCCACCATGCACGAGGCTGTCGTGATGGCGGCGGCGTGGCGAAGTGCTGTGGTAAACTGTTGAAGCATAACGCCTCTTCCCGGTCGGGCGAACCTGACGGATGGGTTGCACACTCTCAGCGGGCTGTTCACTCGCAACCCATTTGTCCTAAACCGCCGCAAAATAAGCACTTAACACGGATTCTGCATCCGCTTCCTTGCATTTGGCAAGCTATGGCGCTATTACCCATCCTCGAATACCCCGATCCGCGTCTCAAAAAAGTCGCGGCACCGGTCTCGTCCTTTACCCCGGAGGTCGCCAAACTCGTCCGCGACATGGCCGAGACGATGTATTCGGCCCCGGGGGTGGGGCTCGCTGCGACGCAGGTCGACGTACACAAGCGCATCATCGTCATCGACGTTTCCGAGACCAAGGACGACCTCCTCGTCCTCGTCAACCCGGAACTCGTTGCGGCCGAGGGCGAGGAAGAGTGCGAAGAAGGCTGCCTGTCGGTTCCGGGCTACTACGACAAGGTCACGCGGGCTGCCCGGATCATCGTCCGCGCGCGCGACGAGCGCGGCGAACCCTTCGAGCGTACCGCGCAGGGCCTTCTGGCGGTTTGCATACAGCACGAAATGGACCACCTGATCGGCAGGATGTTCGTCGACTATCTGTCGCCGCTGAAGCGCGCCCGGCTGGCCTCCAAACAGCGCAAGAAGCAACGGCTGGTCGGCTGAACGCGGACGACCGGTGCCCTCGCTGCGCGTCGGCTTTGCCGGCACCCCACCATTTGCCGCCGAGGCGCTGTCGGCCATCCTTGCCGCCGGGTACGCGGTTCCGCTGGTGCTGACGCAGCCCGACCGCCCGTCCGGCAGGGGTCTCCGGCTCACGCGATCGCCGGTCAAGGAGTTGGCTGCGGCACGGGGGATCCCCGTTCTGCAGCCACCGTCGCTCAAGCTGGAAGTCGCTCGTGCCGAGGCGCTTGCGGTGAGCATCGACGTGTTGGTGGTCGCCGCCTACGGGCTCATTTTGCCGCCGGCCGTCCTGGCGTGGCCGCGCTGCGGCGGGCTCAACATCCACGCGTCCTTGCTCCCGCGCTGGCGAGGCGCCGCGCCCATCCAGCGGGCCATCCTTGCCGGCGACCCGGTTACCGGCGTGACGATCATGCAGATGGACGCGGGGCTCGACACGGGTCCGATGGTCGAGCGGATCGAGGTCGCCGTCGCGCCGCGCGAGAACGCCGGCACGCTGACGGCCAAGCTGGCAAGCGCCGGCGCCGCGGCAATCGTTGCCGTCCTGGGTCGCCTGGCTCACGACGACGTTCTGCCAGTCAAGCCGCAGCCCGACGCCGGCGTGACCTATGCGGCGAAGATCGGGCGGGCCGAGGCGGCGATCGACTGGACACTTCCCGCAGTTGCGCTCGACCGGGTTGTGCGTGCGTTCGACCCGACCCCGGGCGCGTTCGCGCATTGGCGGGGCGAGCCGGTCAAGATTTGGGGCGCCGAGCCCGCGATCGCCGCCGCTGCAGAGCCGGGTACCGTGCTTGCGATGGGCGCGGAGGGTGTCGATGTCGCATGCGGAGACGGTGCGCTCCGGCTGCGCACGTTGCAGCCGGCGGGAGGCAGGCGCATGGCGGCCGTGGCGTTCGCGGCGGGCCATGCGATCGCGCTGGGCGCCCGCTTCGGGGCGGGAGTCGCCGGCACGGCCTGAGGTCGGTGCCTGCGTCCACCGCGTCATCGGTCCGAAGGCGGCCGCATGCATCATGAACAGCGCATGGCGGCATTGGCTGTGCGCCGTGTGCTGGAGGGGGCGACCTTGCCTGCAGCGCTCGCCGCGGTCGCCGACGGCGCGCCGACGCGCGGCCATGCACTGGTCCAGGAACTCGCGTACGGCACGTTGCGGTATTGGGGCCGGCTGTCGGCGCTGACCGACGCGCTCGCATCGAAGCCGCTTTCCGACGCGCCATTGGCCGCGCTCATTGCAGTGGCGCTCTATCAGCTCGACCATACGCAGGCGCCGGCGTTCGCCGTCGTCGATCGCGCCGTCGAGGCGGGGGCGCTGCTTGCGCGAGTGCAGGTCAAGCCAATGGTCAATGCCATGCTGCGGCGGTACTTGCGCGAACGCGAGGCGCTCAACGCGCGGGTCACGCAGGCAAGCCCTGTCGCTCGTTGGTCGTATCCGCGCTGGTGGATCGGCCGCGTGGAAGCCGATCACCCTGCGCACTGGCAACGCATTCTCGAGACGGGCAACGAACGGCCGCCGCTGACACTTCGGACCAACCGGCGGGCGACGACGCGCGAAGCGTTGGCGGCCAGGCTTGCCGCCGCGCAGGTGGCCACGCAGCCGACCGGCGACGCGGGGCTGATCGTGGAGTTCCCGCGCCCGGTTGCCGAGTTGCCGGGCTTCGCCGAGGGCGAACTCTCCGTCCAGGATGCCGGTGCGCAGCGTGCGGCGCCCCTGCTTCGCGTGCAGGATGGCATGCGGGTACTGGATGCCTGTGCGGCGCCGGGCGGCAAGACCACGCATCTCGCGGAACTGGCGACACTCGACCTTACCGCGTTGGATTGCGACGAGGCGCGCCTCGATCGCGTCCGCCACAACCTGGCGCGCCTGAACCTCGCCGGCGCCGGCGTGCGCACCGTCGGCGGCGACGCCGCCAGACCCGAATCGTGGTGGGATGGCCGTCCCTTCGACCGAATCCTTGCGGACGTCCCCTGCACTGCCTCGGGCGTCGTGCGCAGGCATCCTGATGTGAAGTGGTTGCGGCGCCGCTCCGACATTGCTGACTTCGTGGAACAGCAGCGGGCGGTGCTCGAGGGGGTGTGGCCGCTGCTCGTCCCGGGCGGGCTGCTCCTCTATGCGAGCTGTTCGGTGTTCTCGGCCGAAAATGACCTGCAAATCAAAGACTTTTTGTCCAGGCACCCCGAGGCGTTGCGAGAAACCATCAGCTTCCCCGCCGATTGCCCCCATGAGGGTGGCCAGCTATTGCCTTCGGGGAAGCTCGCGAGCCACAATCAAGACGGGTTCTTCTACGCGCTGCTCCGCAAGGCCTGAGCGGTAGGCGAGATTGCCCGTTGGCGGCCGCGCCGCCACGCCGCCGGAACCGTCGTCACGATTCTCGCCGGCATGCCGCCAGTCCATTTCATCAGCGTCCCGATTGCGAATTTCGCCGCGCGACGTCGGCTGTTTGCCGTGACGGCGGCGATGTTCGTCGGCCTGCTGCTGGTCGTCGCCGTGCCTGCGGCGCGCGCCGACACGATCCTGGTCAAGTCGGCGGAACTTCGAATCGAGGACGGCGAAGTGCTGCTCAACGCCGAATTCGATCTGTCGCTCAACGCGACATTCGAGGAGGCGCTGCACAAGGGCATTCCGCTCTACTTCGTACTCGAATTCGAACTGACGCGCAGCCGCTGGTACTGGCTCGACGAAAAGGTCGGGCAGACCACGCTCACCTATCGAGTCTCGTACAACGCGCTCACGCGCCAGTACCGTGCGGGGAGCGGACTGCTCATGCAGGCGTTCGGCTCGCTGGAGGAGGTCGAACGCTACGTCGGACGGGTGACGTCGCGTCCGGTTGCTCATGCCGCCGCGCTTGTGCCGGGTCATCGTTACGATGCCGCCATCCGGTTACGGCTCGATGTCGCCCAGCTGCCCAAGCCGTTCCAGCTAAGCGCGCTTGCGTCGCGCGAATGGACGCTGGCATCCGACTGGTATCGATGGAGCTTCGTCCCATGAGCGCGCTGCCGGGCAAGCGCGGCTTGCGCTGGCTGCTGCTGGTGTCGGCGTCGTTGTCGGCGATTGCGTTGTTCCTGCTCGCCACCGCGACCGCCAACACCGCGCTGTTCGCGCAGGGCTACGACAATCTGCTGATCCTCAACGGCGCGCTGATCGTACTGCTGATGCTGGTCGTCGGCTGGCAGCTTTGGCGCCTCCGCCGAAATCTGAAGGCAGGGGTGTTCGGCTCGCGCCTGGCGGTACGGTTAGTGCTGCTGTTTTCCCTGGTCGCGGTGCTGCCCGGCGCGCTCGTCTACGCGGTGTCGGTGCAATTCATCGGGCGCAGCATCGAAAGCTGGTTCGACGTCCGCGTCGATCGCGCGCTCGAAGGCGGCTTGAATCTCGGCCGCAACGCGCTCGACTACCTGCTCAAGGAGACGAAGAACAAGGCAACGCAGATCGCGGTGACGCTTGGCGACAACTCCGGCAATCTCGCTGCGACACTGACTCGGGCAGCCGAGCAGACCAATGCCTACGAGGCTTCCGTGTTCTCGCCGGGCGGCAGCGTGCTCGCGATCGCCGGCACCGGCGGTTCGCGCGCCACGCCGGAGGCGCCGCCCGCGGCGGCGGTGCGCCTCGCGCGATTGCAGCAACCCTACGCAAAAATCGAGCAGGGCCCCGATGGCGGGCTCGTGCTGCGCGCCGTGGTACCGGTCAATACCGAGGACAGCCTGAATCCGCTCAAGCTGCTGCAGATCATCGAGCCGGTGCCGAAGCCGCTCGCGCTGGATGCGGAGCGGGTGCAGGCGGGAGTGCGCGACTATCAGGAGCTGTCGTTCGCACGAAGTGCGTTGAAGCGCCTTTACGCGCTGACGTTGACGCTAACGTTGCTGCTCGCGCTGACCTCGGCGCTGGGGCTTGCCGTCGTGCTGTCCGAGCGCTTCGCGTCGCCGCTGGGTCTGCTCGCGGAAGGCACGAGGGCGGTGGCGCAGGGCGACTTCACGCGCCGGCAGCCGGTCGTGTCGCGCGATGAGCTGGGCGTGCTGACCGAGTCGTTCAACACCATGACGGCGCAACTCGCCGAAGCGCAGGGCAAGGCGGAAGACAGTCGGCGCGCAACAGAAACCACCCGCGCCTACCTCGAAAGCATCCTCGGCAACCTGTCGGCCGGCGTGCTGGTGTTCGACGAGCGCCACCGATTGCGCACGGTCAATCCGAGTGCCGCGGTGATCCTGCAGCAGCCGCTGGCAGAACTTGCCGGAATCCCACTCGCCGACTGGGGCAAGCGCCTTCCGGCATTGGCACCCTTCGCCGAGTTGGTCTCCGAAGGCTTTCGCGTCAGCCGCGAAGGACAATGGCAGAAGGAGGCGGAGCTCGCGGTCACCAGTCTGTCGCGGACGCTGCTGATGCGCGGCACACGGTTGCCCGGGACGACGACCACGGGCGGCTACGTGGTAGTCTTCGACGACGTGTCCGAACTCGTGCAGGCGCAGCGCGACGCCGCGTGGGCTGAAGTGGCGCGGAGACTGGCGCATGAGATCAAGAATCCGCTGACGCCGATCCAGCTCTCCGCGGAACGTCTGGCAATGAAGCTCGCACCGAAGCTCGAAGGCGCCGACCAGGAAACGCTGCGTCGCGGCACGCAGACCATCGTGACGCAGGTGGGCGCGATGAAGCACATGGTCGACGATTTCGCGATCTACGCACGCCAGCCGCGACCCGGACAGATGCAGCAGGTTGACCTTGCCGGCCTCTTGCTCGACGTGCTTGCACTGTATGACAATCTCGGACCGCACGTTGCGTTATCCTTGCCGGACACGCCTCTCAACATTCAGGGCGAGCCAACACGCCTGCGCCAGGTGTTTCACAACCTCCTTTCGAATGCGATCGATGCCCAGACCGATGTACCGGATCCCCGATTCGCGATTTCCCTCGCCGCAAACGGGGGCGAGGCGCTGCTTGTCTTCGAGGATGGCGGACCTGGTTTCGTGGCCGATGTCCTTTCGCGCTCGTTCGAGCCGTACGTGACGACCAAGGCCAAGGGCACGGGTCTGGGTCTTGCTACCGTGAAGAAGATCGTCGACGAGCATGGCGGCCGTGTCGTGCTCGCCAACGCGGAGCGGGGTGGCGCGCAGGTGACGCTGGTGTTTCCCTTCAAGGCCACGGGCAGCAAGCCCGCGGCAGTCGCGGCTTGACTGATCCACGGAATATGGCACTCGCCAAGGAAATCCTTATCGTCGACGATGAAGTCGGCATTCGCGAGCTGCTTTCGGAAATTCTGCAGGACGAGGGCTATCGCGTAGCGCTGGCCGAGAACGCGAGCGAAGCTCGCGCGTACCGGCAGCGTCAGCAACCGTCGCTCGTGCTGCTCGACATCTGGATGCCCGATACCGACGGGGTCACACTGTTGCGCGAATGGGCGGCGGGCGGGCAGCTTACGATGCCGGTCGTGATGATGTCCGGGCACGGAACAATCGAGACGGCCGTCGACGCGACCAAGATCGGTGCGTTCGACTTCCTCGAGAAGCCCGTTGGCCTTCAGAAACTCCTGTCAACAATCACGCGCGCGCTGAAGAGCGCTGCCGCGCAGGAACCGCGCCGAGTCTCGCTGACTGCACTTGGCGCTGGCGTTGCGATTCGAGAAACGGAGCGCGCGCTCGAACAGCTGATCGCCGGGCGTCGGCCTGTTTTGATCCTGGGCGAGCCTGGGACCGGCCACGACATCGCCGCCCGGGCATTGCAGATTTCGGACGCGCCGTGGGTCGCGCTCGCCAACGGTGCGAGGCTTACCGCCAGTCCGCTTTCGCTGCTCGAGGAGGCGCGCGATGGCGTGCTGTACGGCGCCGAGATCGGGCAGTATTCGAAACTCGAGCAGAAAGGCTTGGCGTTTCTGCTTGGGAAGCTCGACAAGCAACGCGTCACGCTGGTGTGCACGAGCAGCGAGCCGCTCGGCAACCTGGCCACCGAAGGCAAGTTCGATCCCGCGCTGCTCGCGCAACTCTCCGTGGGCACCGTGATGCTGCCGCCGCTGCGCAAGCGGCGCGAGGACATTCCGCCTCTCATCGAGAGGTACTGGCGCGAGCTCTCCGCTGATGATGCGCCCCAGCCGCTGCTCGCCGCGTTGCCACCGTCAGCGCTCACCTTGTTGTCCAACGCGTACTGGCCTGGCAATCTGGACCATCTCGCGGGATTCATACAGAACCTCGTGCTGCTGCGCGGCGAGATTACGCTGGACCATGTAAAGCGAGTGCTGGGCGAGGCAGTATCGCCCAATCCCGCACCCGCGCCCGAGATCACGTCGCGCTTCTTCGACCTGCCGCTTCGCGAGGCGCGCGAGGCGTTTGAGCGCATCTACTTCGAGCAGTTGCTTGGCCGCGAGCAGAGCAATATGAGCAAGGTCGCGGAAAAGGCGGGCCTCGAGCGCACCCATCTCTACCGGAAGCTGAAGCAGCTCAACATCCGCTTCTCGCGCCGCACCGAAGAGCCCGCCGCCTGATCGGCGACGCACGAGTGCGCCATCGCGCACGCCCTGTGACTTGAGCGCCGCCGCCAATTCCAAGCGCATGCCCGTCCTGATGATCGGGGCCATCGGCGTTGTCTATGGCGACATCGGGACGAGCCCGCTGTACATGCTGCGTACGGCATTCGCCGGCGAGCACGCGCTCGAGTTGTCGCCCGCCAATGTCTACGGCGTCCTCTCGGTCGTGTTCTGGGCACTGATTGTCGTGGTGACGCTGAAGTACATCACGCTGATCATGCGTGCCGACAACAACGGCGAAGGCGGGATACTGGCGCTGACGGCGCTGGTGTCGCGCGGCCTGGCGCGGCAGGAGCGCCGACGCTGGTGGCTGATCGGATTCGGCATCTTCGGTGCGGCGATGTTCTACGGCGACGGAATGATCACGCCAGCGATTTCGGTGCTCTCCGCGGTCGAGGGTCTGGAAATCGTGACGCCGGCGTTGCACCCGTTCATCGTTCCGGTGACGCTCCTGATCATCGGCGTGCTGTTCGGTATCCAGAAGCACGGCACCGCGAGCGTCGGAATGTTCTTCGGTCCGGTGATGTGTGTGTATTTCGTCGTCATCGCGTTGCTGGGCGTGTTGCAGATCGCGCAACGACCGGGCGTGCTGGAGGCGCTCAACCCCTTCTACGCCGTCTCGTTCTTCGTCGCAACGCCGTTGCCGGCGTTCCTCTCGCTCGGGGCTGTCGTCCTTGCGGTCACCGGAACCGAGGCGCTGTACGCGGACATGGGGCACTTCGGGCGTTCGCCGATCCAGCGCGCTTGGGTGTTGTTCGTGATGCCGGCGCTGGTCGTCAATTACTACGGCCAGGGCGCATTGCTGCTCGCCGACCCCGGGGCGATCAAGAATCCGTTCTATCTGCTGGCGCCGGCGTGGGCGCTGATCCCCCTGGTGATCCTCGCCACCTGCGCCACGGTGATCGCGTCGCAGGCCGTGATCTCGGGCACGTTCTCGCTGACCCGCGCCGCGATCCAGATGGGCTATTGCCCGCGGCTGCAGATCGAGCACACGTCCGAGCGCCAGATCGGACAGATCTATGTCCCGTTCATCAACTGGTCGCTGCTCGTTGCCGTGATCCTGCTGGTCGTGACGTTCCGCCATTCCGATCACCTGGCCGCCGCCTACGGCATCGCGGTGACGCTGGCGATGTTGATCGATTCACTGCTCATTTTTTTCGTCATGCGCCGGCTGTGGAATTGGTCCGCTTCGCTGGCGCTTGCGATTGCCGTGCCGCTCACGCTGGTCGACTTGGGATTCCTGGCGTCGAACTCGCTCAAGATCCCCGCCGGCGGCTGGTTTCCACTTGCCCTCGGGGCCGTGGTTTTCACGCTGCTGACGACGTGGAAACGCGGCAGGTCGCTGCTGATGGACAAGCTGGCCGAAGATGCGCTCCCGCTCGACGTGTTCATCCAGAGTATCGAAGTCGCGCCACCGATGCGGGTCGAGGGTACCGCGGTGTTCATGACTTCCGCGCAGGATCGCGTGCCGCACGCGCTTCTGCACAACCTGAAGCACAACAAGGTGTTGCACGAACGCGTGGTCTTCCTGACCGTGGTGATGCGCGACATACCTTTCGTTCCGCTCGCCGAGCGCATCGAGGTGACGTCGCTCGGCTGCGATTTCTACCAGTTTGTCGCGTACTATGGATTCAAGGAGGACCCGGATGTTCCCGAGCTCCTCGAGTTGTCGGGGCGCCGGGGTTTCGCGTTCGACATGATGGAGACGAGCTTCTTCGTGTCCCGCGAGACGCTGATCCCCACGGTGTCGACCGGAATGGCGCTGTGGCGCGAGAGGCTGTTTGCGTCGATGTCCAAGAACGCGGTGAAGGCATCCGAGTTCTTCCGGATCCCGACCAATCGGGTAGTCGAGCTGGGCACGCAGGTCGAACTCTAGGGCGTGTCCGATCCGGAGTGAAGAACGCCGGCACGAGGCCGGCGTTTCTTGCTGCAACGCGGACGTGTGACGCTACGCCGCCGCCATTTGGCTGCGCATCGTCTTCATCGCCTTGCTCTCGATCTGTCGGATCCGTTCGGCGGAGACGCCATATTCATTGGCCAGGTCCTGCAGCGTGGCGGTGGAGTCGTCTTCGCGCAGCCATCGCGCTTCGATGATCCGCCGACTGCGGTCGTCAAGCGTGGCAAGCGCGGACTGCAAGCCCTTCGACCGGCCTTGCGCCGTTTCCTCACGGATTAGGATCTGTGAAGGCTCGTCCTCGCCGTTGGTGAGGTAGGCGATCGGCGACACGAAGTTGTCCTCGTCGCCCGGCGCCGGATCCAGCGCCACGTCGTGGCCGCCCAGGCGCGTCTCCATCTCGACGACCTCCTCGGGCTTGACGCCCAGGTCCTTCGCAATGGCCTTCGCCTGCGCGACGGACAGCGCGGCGGAGCTCACCTTCATGCTGCGCAGATTGAAGAACAGCTTGCGCTGGGCCTTGGTCGTCGCGACCTTTACCAGCCGCCAGTTGCGCAGGACATACTCGTGCATCTCGGCGCGAATCCAGTGCAGCGCGAACGAAACAAGGCGCACGCCGCGCTCAGGGTCGAAGCGGCGGACGGCCTTCATGAGGCCCACGTTCCCTTCCTGGATGAGGTCGGCCTGCGGCAGGCCGTACCCCACATAGTTGCGCGACACCGCCACCACCAGCCGAAGGTGCGACAACACGAGCTGCCGCGCGGCGTCGATGTCGTCCGACGCCTGAAGGCGCCGGCCGAGCGCCGTTTCCTGTTCCGCGGTCAAAAGCGGGAACCGATTCACGGCCTGGATGTAATGGTCGAGGCTGCCCAGCGATGCAGGAGTCGGGAAAGCCAGCGTCGTACTCGTCATGCCGTAGGTCTCCTTGTAGGGCGTCGCGCCACCGGGGATGCATCGACATCCTCCGGCACCCGACGGGATTTTAGCACTCGGACAGTTGGAGTGCTAAGGCGAGGAATGGTTCCCGACTGATTTGATCGGGTATGTCGGGCCATGGCCGAACTGGCGCATATCGAAGTCTGTTTGGCAACGGTACCAAGCCCGAGTTCGGCCCGCCCGGGATTGCGACGGACGACGCCCCGCACGCGTCGCTGTCGACCTGACGCGATGGGCGGCCCCGCGTGCGAGGTCCGCATCACACGTGGATCGTCCGGGACGGCCGTGGCCAGCGCGCTCGGGAGCCGAAGCGGAATCCGGGCGTTCCTGGGCAAGGTCCGCCAGGCGTACAACAAACCGCTAGTGAACGCTGACTCTCACGCTATGCGGTCGCAGTGGGCAACAGCGCGTCAACGAATTCCTGGGCCACGAATGGCTGCAGATCGTCGACGCCTTCGCCGACGCCGATGAACCGAAGCGGTACCGGATGCTGCTTGGCGATGGCTGCCACCACGCCGCCCCTGGCGCTTCCGTCGAGCTTCGTCACGATGAGGCCGGTAAGACCGACCACGGCATCGAACGCCTTGACCTGTGCCAAGGCGTTCTGGCCGGTGTTGGCGTCAAGTACCAGCAGCACCTCGTGTGGCGCACCTTCCTGCGCCTTGCCCAGCACGCGCTTGACCTTGCGCAGTTCCTCCATCAGATTCGCCTGCGTCGGCAACCGCCCGGCCGTATCCGCGAGCACGACATCCACCCCGCGCGCCCGGGCCGCCTCCACGGCATCGAACATCACCGAGGCCGCGTCTCCACCCGCCTGCTGGATCACGGCGACATTGTTGCGCTCGCCCCAGACGGCCAGTTGCTCGCGCGCCGCCGCGCGGAAGGTATCCCCTGCCGCCAGGAGCACCGACAGGTTCTGCTGATGCAGCCACTTCGCGAGCTTGCCGATCGACGTCGTTTTCCCGGCGCCGTTCACGCCGGTCAGCATGATCACGAACGGTCTCTGCGGGCCGATAACCAAGGGTTGTTCGAGCGGCCTGATCAGGTCGACCATCGCGCCGGCCAATTCGGACCGCGGGTCCGCGCTCTCGCCGGCCTTCTTCCAGCGCACCTTGAGGTTGGCGAGCAGATGCGAGGTGGCATCCACGCCCACGTCGCCGGTCAGCAACGCCGTTTCAAGCTGTTCCAGCGCCTCGTCGTCGAGCTTGCGGCGGGCGAATACGCCGGTGAGCGCGCCCGAAAGCCTGTCGCGCGACAGGCCGAGGCCTGACTTCAGCCGCTCGGTCCATGTCCGCGCGGGGGAAGGCGAGGCTTCGGGGGGGTCTTCTTGAACAGATCGAACAACGCGACACCCGGATGAACACAAGGCGACCGGCGAACCCGGCCAAGCTAGAATTCTACCGGTTCCGCCTTCCCTTCTACTCGTGTCCCCGTCTCCCGCCCAGCGCGTCCGGATCATCGGCGGCCGATTTCGCGGCCGCGTCATCCGCTTTCCCCGGTCGGAAAGCCTGCGCCCGACGCCCGACCGGGTGCGCGAGACGCTGTTCAACTGGCTGGGACAGGACTTGTCTGAGCTTGCCACGCTGGACCTGTACGCGGGCAGCGGCGCGCTATCGCTCGAGGCGCTCTCGCGTGGCGCGGCGCTCGCGGTGGCGATCGACCGCAACCCGCGACTAATTCGGGCGATCGAGGAAGCCGCCCGCGAGTTCGGCGCCGCGGGGCTCGAGGCGCATGCGGCGGATGCCCGGTCGTGGCTCGCCGGTGAAACGCGCCGTTTCGACGTGATTTTTGCCGACCCGCCGTTCGACGAGGATCCGTGGACCTGGCTGCTGCCGGCCTGCGCAGCACGCTTGGCCGTGGGCGGCTTTGTGTATGCGGAGGCGCCGCGCGAGCTTGTTCCCCCGTCGGCACTCCACGTCCACCGGCACGCGAGGGCGGGACAGGTGCATTATCATCTGTTGCGCCTGCCCTCCGACTCTTCATGATCAAGGTCGTCTACCCTGGCACGTTCGATCCGCTCACGCGCGGCCACGAGGACCTCGTGCGCCGCGCCGCGCACGTGTTCGACCACGTGGTGGTCGGCGTGGCCGACAGCGAGGCGAAACATCCGTTCTTCTCGGTCGCCGAGCGGATCGCGATGGCCCGCGACGTGCTTCAGCCCTTCACCAACGTGGAGGTGCTGGGCTTCTCGTCGCTGTTGATGGACTTCGTCCATGCGCAGGGCGCGAAGATCATCCTGCGGGGACTGCGCGCAGTGTCGGATTTCGAATACGAGTTCCAGATGGCGGGTATGAACCGGCACCTCTACCCGGACGTCGAAACGCTGTTTTTGACCCCGTCCGAGCAATACACGTTCATTTCGGCGACGATCGTCCGCGAAATCGCCAAGTTCGGCGGTGACGTCAGCCATTTCGTCCATCCCGAGGTCGCGACGCAGATCCGTGCGCGGGTCGCCGAACGTCAGGCTGCCAACGGGGAGAAGTAATGGCGCTGATGATCACCGACGAATGCATCAATTGCGACGTTTGCGAGCCCGAATGCCCGAACGAGGCGATCGCGCAAGGCCCGGAGGTCTACGTGATCGATCCCGCCCGCTGCACCGAGTGCGTTGGGCACTTCGATGTCCCCCAGTGCCGTGAGGTGTGTCCGGTCGACTGCATTCCGGTCAATCCGGAGCACATCGAGACGAAGGAAGCGCTGCTGCGCAAGTACGAAGGCCTGATGGCGGGCAAACCGCCCCG
This sequence comes from uncultured beta proteobacterium, assembly GCA_963739745.1. Taxonomy (GTDB): domain Bacteria; phylum Pseudomonadota; class Gammaproteobacteria; order Burkholderiales; family Casimicrobiaceae; genus VBCG01. The sequence continues at coordinate 105,559 of CAVUCJ010000027.1, read as the reverse complement.
CGTTTGAAATGCCGCTTGAGAAACGAAACGGGCGCCCTGGTGGCGCCCGTTTCGCATCGCGGTCGGTCTAGGACTTGTCCGTCCCTAGCGCGGCCACTGGGTGCTGAACCCGGCCGGGCAGGAACTTTGCGAGCACGAGGACCCACCCTTGTTGGTGTCGTAGTTGCGGTAGCTGAAGTAGTACGTTTGTCCGGGAACCAGCGATATCGGCGGGGCGCCGACGTTCCAGTCGATCGTCGCCTGGGTCCCGCTGCTGACCATCAGGGGCCCGTTGGCGCCGGTCGGGTCGTACGGCCGGAAGTCGCACGCGGACGCCGACAACGTCGCCTGGCGGATCGTCGGGGGCCCATTGTATTCGGCCATGCTCGTATAGCCCGGGTTCGAGTAGCTCGCCGGCGAATTCGGGACCGTGAAGCTCATCACGACGATGTCGTTGGCGCCGAAGTTGCCCAAACTTGCCGTCTTCAGCCGTGTCGTATCGCCCCAGCTGACCGATACATGCATGACGCTTCCGTAGGAGCCGCAAAAGTCCGCGCCACCGCCCCCACCGCCGCCGCCGCCAGCGGACAGCCAGTTGACCACGACGCCCGCTGCGGCACCCTTGCCGAACCCGTTGGTGCCGGCCACGTAGTAGGTCTGGTTGCCCGCGGCCGTCGCGGTAGCCACGCAGGTGCTCGACGTGCTGGTGCAATTTATCCAATCGTACGACGTCGGCGAACCGTTGCACGTCGCGGTGAGCATGACGTTCTGACCCACCGTCGGCGAGTTGCTGCTTGCGCTGACCGAGCATGCCGGCGGCGAGGTCGGTGGTGGCGGCGGCGCGGTCCAATCCACCGACACGCTCGCCACATTGCCGTTGCCGGCGCCGTTGGACGCGGTGAGCGTGTACTGCTTGACGCCTGCGACGGCGACCGAATCGGTGCAGTTGCCGCCGTTGGACGCGCAGCCTGTCCACGCGAAGCCGGTCGGAGCGTTGGTGCAGGACGACGAAATCGTGATCGTCGTGCCGACCAGCGGCGCCGGATCACTGACGGAAAGCGTGCAGGTCGGCGCCGGGTTCGACGACGTCTTCCAGTCGACGCTGGAGTAGGCGACGGCGCTGGTCCCCGCGGCGTTGCTTGCCGTCATCGAATAGGTCTGGACGCCCGGCGTGCCGGAACTGGCAGAGCATTGAACGCCCGAGCAGGCGACCCCGGTCCAGGAGTAGGACGTGGGATTGCCCGAGCACGACGCCGACAGCACGATGGACGTGCCGATGGCCGGCGTCGAGTTGCTTGAGAAAATCGTGCAGGACGGGATCGGGTCGTTTCCGCCGCCGCCGCCACCGCCGCCACCACCGCCTCCCGAACCCTGCTTCCATTCGACGTCGATTGCCGACTGCGGCCCATGACCGGCGCTATTGGTGGCGACCACCGCATAACGCGCGAATCCCGAGTTGGCCTTGCTGACCGCGCAGCTGGTCGTTGCGGTCGCACTTGCGGTCGCGCTTGCGGCCGAGGCCCCGCAGGAGGGTATGGGATTGCAAATCTCCTGGATCAGGTAGTTGCAATCATACCAATCGTACTTCGTGGGGCTCTGGCTGCAACTCGACGTGAGAATAAGGTACGACCCGGTGGTCGGCGTGGGCGTGCTCGCGGCCAGCGTGCAGATCGGCACCGCGCCAGCGCCGCCGCCCCAGTTGACGGAAATCGATACCGGGCCCCCTGGGCCCTCCGCGTTCGACGAATACACCGTATAGCTTGCGGTGCCCGCCGTCGCCCTCGTCGTCGTGCAGGAACTGGTCTTGCTCGTGCAGCCGGTCCACATGAAGCTGGTCGGGTTGTTCGTGCAGATTGCGTTGAGGCTGAGCGTCGCGCCGAGCGCCGGATTTGCGCTGCTTGCCGTCACGGTGCAGTTGGGCGCACTCGCCGGGGCCGGCGGCGCCGTTGACGCTCCCGCTACCGCGCAAAACGCGATGGGCAACGCCGGGTTGCCGTCGCCTTCGGGGAGGTAGCCCTTGGCGACCATGAACTGGAACACCGGAATCTGGTCGGTATAGCGATGATTGACGTCGGGCCGCTGGTTAAAAAGGCGATGGACGGGCGTCGTGTCGGCCGGACAGGTGCCGTCGCTTCCGACGTTGAACGCGCGAAACACTTCTCCGGATTCGAACTGCCAAGCCTCCGGAAACTTTATCTTGACGTCCTCGCATTCCTGCTGCTTGGACGTGTAGAAGTGCGAGCTCAGCGTCGGGCTGTAGAAGCGGCACATCGGCGACGTTCCCGGTTGCGCGCTGCCCGCCTTGATCGCAGTGAACCGATACCCGGTGCGGGTCCATCCCGGATGGACGCCAGTGTCGAGGTCCGCGATTTCTTTCGGTTCCGCGGTGATGAAGTAGTGATCGAGTTCGGCGTGGTAGAACTCGACGACCTCAGCCTGTTCGCTCGCGGGAATCGCCGCAGCGACGGAAAATGTGGCCGCCGCGAGCAACGCACCTAGGAAATATCGAAATCGCATGTTGTGTCCCGGAGAGGGCCTCCGGCCTGAAAAAGGACAGATAATCCATTGTGAGACAACCAATTCAGCAGCCAAGTTCCCGTGATCCCGGGATCAATGCAGCGAATGGCCCGCACGCCGACAAATCGGCATGCAACCCCAAACTTCTATTTTAGGCCTACGGGGCGCGCCGCGATAGTGTCGCCAATTGGCGTCAGGCATTCGCGGCGAGCGGTAGCGCGTCCGGCGCCTCGACGATCGCGTTTATTCCCGAGACCTTCGCCTCAAGTCCACGAAGCTGCGCGTGGATCGCCTCTTCCTGCCCTTCGAGTTCTGCGATCCGCTCCTCGAGCTCGTCGCTCGCATGATGGATGCGTTTGATGCTTTCGAGCCTTCGGCGCAATTGCAGGTGATGTTCGCGCACCTGGGTCTCGAGCGGCGACATCAACGCCTTCAGCCAGGCGTCCACGTCACGGTTCGCGATGACGTACACGTGCTTGACCCGCGACGCGATCGTTTCGAAGAAACGTCGCATCAGCGCGAACTTCGCCTTGCTCACCATGTTCCACAGCGTGTTGAAATGCGTGTTGTATGCGCGTTCGAGCCTCTCGATTTCCTTCTGATACTTGAGCACCGAAAACGGTGGCGGACTGAATGACTCGAGGTGGTGTTCCTTCGCGAAGCGTACGTACATCGCACGCATCATGTCGTGGGTCTCGACCGACTGCCGAGCGGCTGCTGCGAAGTCACCCTGGATCTGGCGGAAGAAATCGTTCATTGCCCCACGCACGCCTCGCGTGAACGGGCTGTCCTCGATCTGGCGGCGCGTCTTGCCGGCGTTCGCGCGCAGCGTTTCCAGGCCGATGTGATCATAGAGGTCGTTGGTCTGCTGCGTGAAGACGTTGCGCAGCGCGGTGAATCGGGCGAGGCCGCGCTCGAAGAGGTCCTTCTCCTCGTGCACGCGACCCATCATGTGCCCGACCACGTCCTGGTTCTTGCCGCGGAGCGCCTTCAGTTCGGCGAGTTGCTCGCCGACGCCGGCAACGCGCGCGTCCAGGAGTGTTCGGACCGAGGCCGCGAGAGAACGGACCTCGGCTTGTGACGCCGCACCCACGATGTCGCGCTTGGCGGGGATGAGTCTCTGCGACAGCGCCGCCTCGAGGGCGGGAAGACGGCTCCTGGCGAGCAGCGCGTCGTCGCCGTTGACTTTCGCCGCCAGCGCTTTCTGCGCGGAGGCCGCGAATACCTGCGAGGCCGGGATGCCCAGCATCTGCGCAGTCTTGCGCAACTGGCGGCCGATCTCTTCGTCGATCGCGTCTTCGCTCTTCAAGTCGTCCCAAAGGCCGTCGATCTTGTTCAGGATGACGATGCGACCCGCCTTGGTCGCCGGATCGTCACCCGCCAGGTATTGGTTCCAAACCTCGAGATCGGTCTTGGTGACACCGGCGTCCGCGGCGAGGAGAAACAGCAGCGCATGCGCGTTGGGCAGCAGATTGAGGGTGAGCTCGGGCTCGGTGCCAATGGCGTTGAGACCCGGGGTGTCGAGGATTACGAGTCCCTGCTGGAGCAGGGGATGCGGGAAATTGATGACCACGTGCCGCCAGCACGGGATGTCGACATTGCCTTCGTCGCCGTGTTCAAGCGCGGCGAGGATATCGTCCTGGCCGCTGCCGTAGAGACCATACTTGCGCGCCAGTTCAACCGGGACGCGCTTCACCTGCGAAACCCGGGACAGCGCCTCGCACATTTTTTCCGAGTTGGACAGGTCGAGCGGGAACGTCACCCATTCGTCGGCGTAGTTCTTGAACTCGGCGACGGTCGCCTCCTTCAGCCGCGTTTCGATCGGCAGCAACCGGATCGACGGTGGCCGCGAACCGTCGTAGAGCAACTCGGTCGGGCACATCGTTGTGCGCCCGGCCGACGAAGGCAGCAACCGCTGGCCGAAGTCGGCGAAGAAGATCGCGTTGATGAGCTCGGACTTGCCGCGAGAAAACTCGGCCACGAATGCGACGATGAGCTTGTCCTGCTGCAGGCGCTCCAGAAGCTGCTGAACCCGCAGGTCGACCTGCGCGTCGGCCAGGTCCTGCTGCTGCAACCAGTCGTGGAGATCGCAGACGCCCGCGGACAGCCGGCGCCGCCAGTCAGTGTAGGCCTCGAATCGGACCGCGAGATCGCGGGTCGGAACCATGATGCTCCTCGGTCTGTTCGCGCCTTGAGCGCGGGGGCCCTGGCTTGGGCGCATTGTCACCAGGTGCTGGCAAGCACAACCCGTGCCCATTGCCCACCAAGTCGAGCCTCCGTGCGCCGAGGCGCAACCGGCGACGAGCCGCCTGCCCGGCAGTGTCGCCAGGTGCCCGCCTGCGGCGGTCGACCCATCCTACCGCTGGCAACCCGGACAATAATACGACGCGCGCGCCCCCAGACGCTGCTGGCGGATCGTCGTAGCGCAGATCCGGCACGGCCGACCTTCGCGGCCGTAGACGAAATGGTCGAGCTGGAAGTAGCCGGGCTCGCCTTGTGCATCGACATAGTCGCGCAGTGTGGTCCCCCCCTTGGCGATCGCCTCGGTGAGAACCGAGCGGACCTCGGCAACGAGGCGCGCGAGCCGGGCCCGCGAGACCCGATGCGCTGCGATCGTCGGCCGGATTCCAGCACGGAAGAGCGCTTCGCTGGCGTAGATGTTCCCCACCCCCACGACCACGCTGTTATCCATAAGCGCCAGTTTCACTGCAGCGGTCCGGCGCCGCATCGCCCGCCAAAGATGATCGGCATCGAAGGCCGCATCGAATGGCTCCGGGCCCAAGCGCGCCAGCAGCGGATGCGCATCGGCGGGCGCCGGCGCCCACAGGATTGCGCCGAAGCGGCGGGGGTCGTTGTACCGGAGCACGGTCGCGTTATCGAGTTCCACGTCGACGTGGTCATGCGCGCGCCGCGGCGGCGCCTGCCGATGCACGCGAAGGCTTCCGGTCATTCCGAGGTGCACCAGCAACGCCTCGGGCCCCATTCGAAACAGTAAGTACTTGCTCCGCCGATCGACCGCGTCGATGGTCCGGCCGACCAGGCAATTCGCGAGGTTCGCGGGAACCGGCCAGCGCAAACGGGGGTCGTAGACGTGCAGGCGAGCGATACGTCGGCCGATCACGTGCGGAGCGACACCTTTGCGCGTCGTTTCCACTTCGGGCAATTCGGGCATTCGAAAAGGACCGGCGAGTCGGTGTGGAACGGCCGGGGCGCAGCGACGAAATGTGTCTGCCCCCGATTTGTTGCGGTACCGGATATAGCCTAACATCGACTGCAACCCACGCCTTCGGGAGACCGCACGCGGCTCACTGCCGCACGCGGCCACTCATGGGCATCGAATAACCTTCGCAGCGAGTCCGCATGGCCGTCCGTCACCCAGTTCCCCGCTTCCCCGGTTCCACGCAAGGGACCCCCGTTTGCTGCGCTGGCGATCGCCTTCATGGTCGCCGCGCCGGCCGCGGTCCACGCACAGCAGATCTCGCCGGGGTTGAGTCCCCACGCCTCGTCGGCCCCAGCGAAGGCCCCCGATGTGCCCGGGCTGTCGGCTGACGTGTTCTACCGGCTTCTATTGGGCGACGTAGCGCTGCAGCGCGGCGAAACTTCGCTTGCGGCGCGCGCCTATTTCGAGGCGGCGCGCGAAGTTCGCGATCCGCGCATTGCCAGACGCGCAACGGAAGTGGCGTTGGCGGCGCGGATGCGCGGGCTGGCGCAGGAATCCGCGAAGCTGTGGTCGACACTCGATCCGGCGGCCGAGCGGCCCCGGCAGGTTCTCGCAGCGCTGGCCATCAGCACGGCCGACGGCAAGTTGGGCAACGACAGCACGGTATTCGACATCGACCTCAAGATGCGTCTGGAGAAAGTGATTGCCGATGCCGCCCTTTCCGAACGGGGACCCGGCGAGGTCTTCATGCAGCTCAACCGCTTCTTCGGCGACACGCAGGACAAGCGGCAGATCTTCGCGCTCGTCCGCGATCTCGCCAAACCCTACCCGAACAGCCCTGAAGCACATTTCGCCGTGGCGCTCGCCGCTTACAACGGCGGCATCCCGAAAGGCAGCACGGACAACTCCGGTCTCGAGGAGGCGGAACGGGCGCTTGCGCTGCGCCCGGACTGGGAGCGCGCGGCGCTCCTGAAGGCGGAACTCATCGCGCAGCGGAAGCCCGAGGACGCCACTGCCTATCTCGAGCACTTCGTCGCAGCCAATCCCGAGGCGAAAGCTGCGGCCGGCGCGCTCGCGCAGATGTATGTCGAGCAGAATCGCTTCGGCGAGGCGCGTGCGGTGTTCCAGCGGCTGTGGGACGGCGACCGGAGTGCACGTGAATACGAATTCGGCGTTGCCGTGATCTCGATGCAGATGAAGGACTGGAGCACCGCCGAGGCGCTGTTTTCGGATCTCAAGCGGGCGAACTACGGCGAGAACGGTTCGGTCGAGATGTACCTGGCGCAGATTTCAGACGAGAACGCTCGTTACCAGGAGGCGATCGATCGCTACAAGGCGGTGCCCGAAGGCCAGCGCGCATGGATCGCGAAGCTGCGCATCGCGGCGATGATGGGCAAGCTCGGTAACGTCGCCGGCGCGCGCCGGTACTTGGCAGACCTGCCCGCGGTGACGATCGACCAGCACGTGCAGGTACGCCAGGCCGAGGCCCAGCTTTTGCGCGACGCCAACGACAACCAGGGCGCGTACGACGTTCTGGTGCAGGCGTTGGACGAGTACCCGGACTCGCCCGAGCTGCTCTACGACACGGCGATGGCCGCCGAGAAGCTCGACCGGATCGACGACGCCGAGGCACGGCTTCGCCGTGTCGTCGAACTGAAACCCAATGACGCGCAGGCGCTCAATGGCCTCGGGTACACGCTGGTCGACCGCACGACGCGGGTTGCCGAGGGCTTCGCGCTGATCGAACGAGCGCACAAGCTGGCGCCCGATGATTCGTTCATTCTCGACAGCATGGGATGGGCGCTCTTCCGGCTCGGCCGGTACAGTGAGGCCGAGACTTACCTCCGCCGGGCCCTCAAGGAGCGGCCGGATGCCGAGATCGCCGCGCATCTGGGTGAGGTGCTGTGGGCGAGCGGCGAGCGCGAACGCGCACAGGAAATATGGCAGTCGCAGTTGAAGACGTCGCCTGACAACCCGGTGTTGCTCGAAACGGTTCGCCGCCTGGCGCGGTGAGCCGCAGGCGCCCTGGTCTACTTGCGCAGTGACGCCCGTGCACAGGCTGGGCGGCGCGCTGGCGCTGCTTGCGATGGCCGGATGTGCGACGGTGGCGCCGGTGAGCGTGCCGATGGCGGTCCAGGTCGAGGGTGCGTTCGATGTTTCCGGGCGCATGTCGGCGCGGCACGGCAGCGATGGCGTCACTGTCAATTTCACGTGGGCGCATGCGCCCGGCGAAGACCGCTTCGAAATCGCAACGCCGCTGGGGCAGATCGTCGCGCGGCTTTCCGGCAACGAGACGGGTGTGCGCGTCGTACGGCCCGGCAAGGCGACGCGCGAATTCGCCGACTGGAGCGCGCTGACCCGCGATGTCTTCGGGGTCGCGATTCCGGTCGATGGGCTGGCGGCGTGGATCCAGGGCGCGCCGGTCGCGAACGCGGGTTTCGATCTCGAGCACGATGCGTCGGGCCGGCCCCTGGTGCTGCGCCAGCAGGGCTGGTACATCGTCTACGCGTATGCCGATGAAACTGCTTCCGCCCGGCCGCTGCGCATTGTGATGCGCTACCCCGACAGCGAACCCATCGAGGTACGGATCGTCGTCGACAGCTTCGCGGCCGTCGGGACACAGTGAAAAGGCAACCCGAGCGGCCGATGACCGCGCTCACCGTCACCGCACCCGCGAAGGTCAATCTGTTCCTTCATGTGACGGGCCGGCGCGCTGACGGCTATCACACGCTGGAGTCGCTGTTCGCCCTCATCGATCTTGCCGACACGCTGACGCTCACACCGCGCTCAGACGGCGCGATCATCCGCAGCCGCGATGTCGCGGGCGTTGCGGAGAGCGACGATCTTTCCCTGAGTGCGGCACGGGCATTGCGCGACGCGGCGGGCGTGCGCGACGGCGTCGAGATCGCGCTGACCAAGCGGGTCCCGCTGGGTGCAGGGCTAGGCGGAGGCAGCTCCGACGCGGCCTCGGTCCTGCTGGCGCTCAATCGCCTGTGGCGGCTCGCTTGGCCGCGCGCGCGACTGGCGGAAATCGGACTGGCGCTCGGTGCGGACGTACCGTTCTTCGTCGGCGGCGAACACACGCTCGCACGGGGAATCGGGGAGCGCCTGACACCGGTCACGCTGCCCGCGTTCTGGATCGCGCTCGCGGTCCCGCGCGCCCAGGTACGCACCGGGCAAATCTTCGCGGCCGCCGAATTGACACGGTCGACGCCGTCGGCCAAAATGGAAGTCTTTTCCGAGGGTTATGGCAGGAATGATCTCGCGGCCGTGACCATCGCGCGATACCCGGAGGTTGCACAGGCTCTAGGCGCCTTGGCGCGAGAGGCGCCCCAGGCCAGGATGACCGGCTCTGGCGCCTGCGTGTTCGCGGCGTGCACGACCGAGTCCGATGCACGCCGGGCGTTGGCCTGCCTGCCGTCGCACGTCGACGGACATCTGGCCCGGACGCTCGCCCGCCACCCGCTCGCGGACTTCGCGCGATAATCCGGAGAAATGCGCCGAGAGGCACCAGTTTCCGCTGGGGAGTCGCCAAGTGGTAAGGCACCGGATTTTGATTCCGGCATTCGTAGGTTCGATCCCTACCTCCCCAGCCATTCGCAAGCAAACAAGCAGTTCGTTGCGGCCGCGCACGCTGGCGCGGCCGTTTCATTTGCCGATTTCGGATAGACTCGAAGGCTCTCGACCCTTGAGGCGGCTCGATCATGGCATTTGAGAGGATGCGCATCTTCGCGGGCAACGCGAATCCCGGACTCGCCCAAGCCGTTTGTCGGCACCTCAATGTCAGTCTCGGGCGTTGCACGGTCGACCGCTTTTCCGACGGTGAAGTGATGGTCGAGTTGATGGAGAACGTCCGCGGCCGTGACGCGTTCATCCTGCAGTCGACATGCGCGCCGACCAACGACAATCTGATGGAAATCATGGTGATGGTCGATGCGCTGAAGCGCTCGTCGGCCGCGCGCATCACCGCGGCGATACCCTACTTCGGCTATGCGCGGCAGGACCGCCGTCCGCGCTCGGCCCGAGTGGCGATCACCGCCAAGGTGGTCGCCGACATGCTGTCCACCGTCGGTGTCGACCGCGTGATGACGATGGATCTGCACGCCGACCAGATCCAGGGTTTCTTCAACATTCCGGTGGACAACATCTACGCGACGCCCATCCTGCTGGGCGACCTCTGGAAACGCGATTACGAGGAACTGATCGTGGTGTCACCTGACGTCGGCGGCGTCGTGCGTGCCCGGGCGATCGCCAAGCGACTGGATTCCGACCTCGCGATCATCGACAAGCGGCGGCCGAAGGCGAACGTCGCCGAGGTGATGAACATCATCGGGGATGTGTCGGGCCGAACCTGCGTGATCATGGACGACATGGTCGACACGGCGAACACGCTGTGCAAGGCGGCGACGGCGCTGAAGGAGCAAGGTGCGGGCAAAGTCATCGCCTATTGCACGCATCCGGTCCTGTCGGGCGGCGCCGTTGCCCGGATCGCGGAGTCCGATCTCGACGAGCTGGTCGTCACCGACACGATACCGCTCACGCCGGAGGCGCAGGCGTTGTCCCGCGTACGCCAGCTGTCGTGCGCGCAATTGCTCGCCGAGACGATGACGCGCATTTCCAACGAGGAGTCGGTGTCCTCGCTGTTCACCGACTGACGAAACGACATGTTGCCCAGCGCGCCTCGCCGGCGCGACTTTGGGCGGCGTGCAGGCACCATGCTGTCCGCAAGGCCGGCCATCCCGCTTGTCGGGTCGGGGCTGGCGCCGGTTAGCCAATTCAGGTTACAATTCAAAGCTTTCCCGCCCGCAGACGCAGTCGAACGGTGTCGCGAGGCGGTTGTCGCCCATCGAGGCAAACTTGAGGCGGACGACCCGACGCCCGGCGCGGTAGAACCGGCCAAGCCGACGGAAGGCCGCAGACAACCGGAGCTTTCATGAATTTCGAATTCACCGCATTTGCGCGCGCGACCGAAGGGCGCGGCGCCTCCCGACGCATGCGTCGCGCCGGAAAGACCCCCGGCATCGTTTACGGCGGTACGACTCAGCCGACGCCGATCGAGCTCGACCACAACGCACTCTTCCATGCGCTGCGCAGCGAGGCTTTCCATTCGTCGATCCTGACAATGAAGCTCGAGGGCGCGGCGATGAAGGTGCTGTTGCGCGACGTGCAGATGCATCCGTTCCGCAACGAAATCCTGCACGTTGATTTCCAGCGCATCGACGAGGGTCGCAAGATCCACATGAAGGTCCCGCTGCACTTTGTGAACGGCGAGATCTCGCCGGCGGTGAAGCTCAACGGCGCGATCATCAGCCACGTTACGACCGACCTGGACATTTCGTGCCTGCCCAAGGATCTTCCGGAGTTCGTCGAGGTGGACCTGGCCGAGCTCGATGTCGCCCATTCGATCCACGTTTCCGCGCTCAAGTTGCCGCCGGGCGTGTCAGCGGTTATGCGCGGCAAGGCCGATCCCGTCGTCGCGACCGCGATCGTGCCGCGTGCGCAGGTCGAGACCGAGGAGGAAACCGCGGCGGCGGCCGAAGCCAAGGCGACTGCCGCGGCCGCGGCGAGCGAAGCCGACGCCAAGGCGACCACCGACAAGATCAGCAGCGACAAGAAGGACGACAAGAAGAAATAGACTTGGCGCAACGGCGGCATCGCGAGAGGGGCCCGCGGCGAAAGGCGGGCCCTTTTCCGTTGAAGCGCCGGGAACCTTCCGACAATGGCCACTTCGATCCGCCTCGTCGCCGGGCTTGGCAATCCCGGGCGCGAATACGCGAACACGCGACACAACGCGGGTTTCTGGTTCGCCGACGGGCTTGCCGCCAGGCTGGGCGTGTCGTTCGGAACGGAGGCGAAGTTCGCGGGCGATACCGCGCGTTCCGGCGACATCCGCATCGTAAAGCCGACAACCTACATGAACCTGTCGGGAAAGTCGGTGGCGTCCTTGTCGCGCTTCTTCACGATCGCGCCCGTCGAAGTCCTCGTCGTGCACGATGAACTCGACCTGAGGCCGGGCGAGGCGAAGCTCAAGTTCGGCGGCGGACACGCGGGCCACAACGGGCTGCGCGATATCCAGACGCAGCTCGGGACAACGGATTTCTGGCGCCTTCGCATCGGCATCGGACACCCCCGCGATTCCGAATTCACGCAGCAGGAAGTCGTCGACTACGTACTGAAGCCTCCGCGCGCCGAGGAGGCGTCGGCGATCGACGCGGCGGTCCACCGTGCGCTGGATGCGTGGCCTAAGATCTGCGCCGGCGACATGGAGCAGGCGATGATGGTGCTGCACACGCGGCAGAAGATTTCCGGTGGACCCGGGCCGACATAGCCGGCCCGACTTTGGGATGACATTCGAATGAGTCTAAAGTGTGGAATCGTGGGCTTGCCCAACGTCGGGAAGTCGACGCTTTTCAACGCGCTGACCAAAGCGGGAATCGCCGCCGAGAACTATCCGTTCTGCACGATCGAGCCCAACGTCGGCATCGTCGAGGTTCCGGACCCCAGGCTCGTGCCGTTGGCGGCCATCGCGAAGCCGGAACGCGTTATGCCCGCGGTGGTCGAATTCGTCGACATCGCGGGGCTGGTCGCCGGCGCCTCCAAGGGCGAGGGCCTCGGCAACCAGTTCCTTGCCAATATTCGCGAGACCGACGCGATCGCGCATGTCGTTCGCTGCTTCGAGGACGAGAACGTCGTCCACGTCACCGGCAAGGTGAATCCAATCTCCGACATCGACACGATCAACACCGAACTCGCGCTGGCCGACATGGCGGCGGTCGAGAAGCAGCTGGCCAAGTACACGAAGGTTGCACGCTCGGGCGGCGACAAGGAGGCGCAGCGCATCGTCGCCGCGCTCGAGAAGGTGCTGGTCGTTCTGAACGAGGCGCGCCCCGCTCGCACTGCTGACCTGTACGACGAAGACAAGGAGGTCCTGCGGCCCTTCTTCCTGCTCACGATGAAACCCACGATGTACGTCGCGAACGTCGCCGAGCACGGCTTCCACGACAACCCGCTGCTCGACGCCGTCACCGCCCGCGCGGCAAGTGAAGGCGCGCCCGTGGTTGCGGTTTGCGCATCGATGGAGGCAGAGATCGCCGATCTCGACGGCGACGACAAGCAGGTGTTCCTGGCCGACATGGGCCTGACCGAACCCGGTCTCGATCGGGTGATCCACGCCGCATACGCGCTGCTGGGGCTGTCCACGTATTTCACCGTGGGCCCGAAGGAGGTGCGCGCCTGGACGATCCATGTCGGCGATACCGCACCGAAGGCCGCCAGCGTCATCCACACCGACTTCGAGAAGGGCTTTATTCGTGCCGAGGTCACCGCCTACGACGACTTCATTTCCTGCAAGGGCGAACATGGCGCCAAGGAGGCGGGCAAGATGCGCCTCGAGGGCAAGGAATATGTCGTGCGCGATGGCGATGTCATGCACTTCCGCTTCAACGTGTAGATGAAACGATCCCCGTGCTCGCCGTGCTCGCTGGCGCCCACGGGGGGCGCGGCAGACCCTTGGGACGGCCCGGCAGGACTGACATGAGGAGCCGCCGGGCGGCGCTCGCACTGCCGCTGCTGTTCGTTGCGTGCGCATCGACGACACACATCGAGGCGCCCAAGGTGGCCGTCGAAGGCCTGAAAATCGACCGGATGAAGGGCGCGGGCGCACAGTTCACCGTGCTGGTGGGTCTCGCCAATCCCAACGATCGCGAAATCGCGGTCGAAGCAATCGACGCCGAAGTACGCATTGAGGATGTCGTGGTCGGCACGGTCCGGTTGGCGGCGCCGGTGCGACTGCCGGCGCGCGGGGATGCGACGACGGCGCTCTCTGCAAGCGCGGAATGGCCGGCCGCGCTCAAGGCGGCGTCGCGGATCGTGCTTCGGGCCGACGCGGAACGTGGTGATGCGCTCATGGTGCACTATGCCGTTTCCGGGGTCGCCACGCTGGACGGCGGCCGAACGATCCCCTTTTCCCGCGCGGGCGAATTCGCGTGGTCCCGCGACGGCGTTGCGCACAAATGAGCATCCGGTTCACAAAGATGCAGGGCCTCGGCAACGACTTCGTCGTTATCGACGGCATTCGCCAGCGACTCGACCTCACGCCGGCGCGGATACGCGCGATCGCGGATCGGCGCTTCGGCGTGGGCTGCGACCAGGTGCTCGTGGTAGAGCGGCCGCGCGGCGACGCAGACTTTCGCTACCGGATCTTCAACGCCGACGGTGGCGAGGTCGAGCAGTGCGGCAATGGAGCGCGGTGCTTCGTCATATTTGTCCGCGACCACGGACTCTCGGACCGACGGGAACTGCGCGTGGAGACAGCCGGGGGCGTCATCGTGCCGCGGCTCGAGGCCGACGGACAGGTCACCGTCGACATGGGTGTTCCGCGCTTTCGCCCGGACGAGATCCCGTTCATGGCGGGCGAGGGCGCGGTCGAGGAAGCGCTCGACGTGGAGGGTGCGCCGGTGAGCGTTTCGGTGCTGTCGATGGGCAATCCGCACGCAGTGCAGAGGGTCACCGACGTCGACGATGCCCCCGTCACGGTGCAGGGGCCCGTGATCGAGAACCATCCGCGCTTTCCGCAGCGGGTGAACGCCGGCTACATGCAGGTCGTCGATCGCGCTACCATTCGCCTGCGCGTGTGGGAGCGCGGTGCCGGGGAAACGCTCGCCTGCGGCACCGGGGCTTGCGCGGCCGTCGTCGTCGGCATCAGGCGCGGCCTGCTCGATTCCCCCGTACGGGTCCGCACGCGCGGCGGTGAACTCGTGATCGCATGGGCCGGCGTGGGAACGCCGGTGATGATGACGGGACCGGCCACCACGGTGTTCGAGGGAGAATGGCTTTCGTGATTGGAATTCGTGCGCGCGCCGCGCTCCCGAACTGCCAGGCATAACGAGACGATAAGCGGGAAACCACGCATGGACGCACCGGCCGTCGCCGAGTTTCTGAAGCAGAACCCGGAATTTTTCGAGGATTACGCGGATGTCATCGCGGAGATTTTCGTTCCGCATCCCCATGGCGGGCACGCGATCCCCATCGCCGAGCGCCAGATCCTGACGCTGCGCGAGAAGAACCAGGAACTCGAGGGGAAGTTCAAGGAGCTTGTCTCCTACGGGACCGAGAACGATCAGATCAGCGAAAAGGTTCACCGCTCGACGCTCGCGCTGTTCGCCTCACCCGACCTCGAGACCACGCTCGCCGTCCTGTATCACAGCCTGAAGGAGGACTTCGGCGTGCCGCAGGTTGCCGCGCGGCTCTGGGGACGGGTGCCCGAGCAGTCGTATCTGCCCGAACTCGCTGCGACGTCGACCGAGATCCGGCAATACGCCGACCAGTTGGGACAGCCGTATTGCGGCCCCGTCGCCGCTTTCGAGTCGCGCGAGTGGTTCGACGACGGGGACATCCTCAGTTCGTTCGCCTTCCTGCCGCTGCGCACCGAGCATACGTTCGGTGTGCTGGCGCTCGGCAGCCCGGACCCGGACCGGTTCCATCCGGGGATGGGCACGCTGTACCAGACCCGGCTCGCCGAACTCGCGAGCGTCGCGACGGCGCGTTTTCTGCCGCCGTCCTAGGCACGAAGCGCAGCGTGGCCACGCGGCCGGCGGAGGTTCCCGACGCGCCGATTTCGTCGTCGGCGAATGCTGCATTGCTGGATGCGTTCGGCGCATATCTGGCCCCGCGCCCGCGTCACACGCGCGACGCCTACCTGCGCGACGTCCGTCAATTGGCCACTGGCGCCGGCGATACGCCGCTCGCCGCTCTTTCCCGCGCGCAGGTCGCGCGAATGCTCGCCAGCCTCCACGCGCGCGGATTGTCCGGACGCAGCCTCTCCAGGATGCTCTCCGCGTGGCGGGCGTTCTATCGCTTCCTGCTCGACCAGGACCGCACGCTCGCCGAAGACCCCTGCGCCGGACTGAAGGCGCCAAAATCTCCGAAACGGCTTCCGTCGGTGCTCACGCCCGACGAGGCCGTGCGGCTCGTCGCGATCGAAGGCAACGACCGCTGGATGCTGCGCGACAGGGCCCTGCTCGAACTCGCGTATTCGTCGGGTCTGCGTCTTTCCGAACTCGCGGGCCTCGACGTCGAGCGCGTCGACCTTGCCACAGGCGAAGTACGCGTGTGGGGCAAGGGCGCGAAGGAACGTGTGGTACCCGTGGGCGGCGCGGCGCGCGAAGCGATCGGCGCCTGGCTCGCGCAGCGCATGGGCCTGCCTGTAGTCGACGGCAATGCGCTGTTCATCGGCGGCGGCGGCCGGAGGATGTCCGCGCGGACGATCGAGCGGCGGCTCGCTCAATGGGCAGTACGGTGCGGGCTCGATCGGCACGTGCATCCGCATATGCTGCGCCACTCGTTCGCGTCACACCTTCTGCAGTCGTCGGGCGACCTGCGTGCCGTGCAGGAAATGCTCGGTCACGCTTCGATCGCGAGCACGCAGGTGTATACGCATCTTGATTTCCAGGCGCTCGCAAAAGTCTACGACGCCGCGCATCCTCGGGCCAAACGCAGGAAATAGGGCCAGCGACGCGTCCGGGTCACCGGCGTCCGCATCCCACTTCGACAGCCTCGTCAAACGCGGGGCGGTGCAGGAGCTCGAAGCGTTGCTTCCAGGCTCTGCGCCAAAAAAATGGGGCGCGTCAGACGCGCCCCGAATAGCCACTGAGGAGAAACTACGGGGATAGGAGGAGGAATCCCCGCATCACGCGCGAGCAAGGGAGGAGGCCCGCCCGCGCGCAATCCGATGCCGGCGACGGTTCCTAACTCCGATAGGCCGATTCGCCGTGCGCTGTTACGTCCAGGCCCTCGCGCTCCTCTTCTTCCGGCACGCGCAGCCCGATGGTCATGTCGACGATCTTGTAGGAAATGTACGCGACGACTCCCGACCACACCACCGTCGTGAGCACGGCTTTGGCCTGGATCCACAACTGCTCGCCATAGCCCGTGTAGCCCGTCGCGCCCGTGACCCAGTCGGTCACGATGCCGGGCCCGCCCAGGGCCGGCGATACGAAGATGCCGGTCAGGAGCGCACCCAGGATCCCGCCCACCGCGTGGACCCCGAAAACGTCGAGAGTATCGTCGACCTTCAGCATGTGCTTCAGTCCGTTGACGCCCCACAGGCAGACGAGGCCCGCCAGCGTGCCGATGACGAACGCACCGGGGATGCCGACATTGCCGGCGGCCGGGGTGATCGCGACGAGACCCGCAACCGCGCCCGATGCCGCACCGAGCATCGACGGCTTGCCCTTGAACAGCCATTCGCCGAACGTCCAGGACAGCACTGCGCAGGCGGTCGCGAGGAACGTGTTCATGAACGCAAGCACCGCGGAGTTGTTGGCCTCGAGCGCCGAGCCGGCATTGAAGCCGAACCAGCCGAACCACAGCAGCGAAGCACCCATCATCGTCATCGGCAGGTTGCCCGGCGCCATCGATTCCTTACCGAAGCCGATGCGCTTTCCCATGACGTACGCGCCGACGATCCCGGCGACGCCCGCGTTGATGTGCACGACCGTGCCGCCCGCGAAGTCGAGGGCACCCCATTGCCAGAGCAGACCCGCCTTGGCGTTCAGGGCATCGGCGACACCGGCTGACGTGTACGCGTCGGGGCCGGCCCAGAACCACACCATGTGCGCGATCGGCAGGTAGGAGAACGTGAACCACAGCACCGAGAACAGGAGCACCGCGGAAAACTTCACGCGTTCGGCGAAGGCGCCGAGGATCAGGCACACGGTGATCGCGGCGAACGTCGCCTGGAATGCCACGAACAGCATCTCCGGGATCGGCGTGTTCTTCGAGAACGTTGCGCCCATCGCAAATTCACCCTTGGCCGAGTCGAACGTGCCGGCGAGGAAGAGCCGGTCCAGGCCGCCGAAGTACGCGTTGCCCTCGGTGAACGCGATGCTGTAGCCGTAGACGCACCACAGGACGGTGATCAGAGAGAACACCACGAACACCTGCATCAGCACCGACAGCACGTTCTTCGAGCGCACCATCCCGCCGTAGAACAGCGCCAGCGCGGGCACGCTCATCATCAGCACCAGCGCCGTACACACCAGCATCCATGCCACGTCGCCCTTGTTGGGCGTAGGCGCGGGCGCTGCCGTTGCGGCGGGTTCCGCCGAAGGGGCGGCGGCCGGAGCGGCTGCTGCCGCGGCAGGTTCGGCCGCGGCGGGTGCGCTCGCGGCAGGCGCCGCGCCCGCTTTGTCCTGTGCAACGGCGGGCGCCGTCAGGCCGAAAGCGCCCAGCATCGCGATAAGTACCAGAATCTTTTTCATCGTTCGCTCCCTCTACAGCGCGTCCGAACCGGTTTCACCGGTGCGGATGCGCACGACCTGCAGCAGGTCGAAGACAAAGATCTTGCCGTCACCTATCTTGCCGGTGTTGGCGGCTTTTTCGATCGCCTCGAGGACGCGTTCGAGCATGTCGTCCTTGACTGCGGCTTCGATCTTCACCTTGGGCAGAAAGTCGACGACGTATTCGGCGCCGCGATAGAGCTCGGTGTGACCCTTCTGCCGGCCGAAACCCTTGACCTCGGTGACGGTGATTCCCTGCACGCCGATGGCAGACAGGGCCTCGCGGACCTCGTCGAGCTTGAACGGCTTGATGATGGCAGTAACGAATTTCATGGTTTCCCCCCAGGTGCGCGGCGGCTTGCGACCGCCGCGCCTATGGAACGTCAGAAAGTCTTCTGGATGTAGCCGACGAATTGGCCGTTGGAAATGTCCTTGCCGAAACGGTTGGTGTACGCGGCGCTTTCCGCGTCGGTACCCGTCCCGTAGATGCCGACCGTGACGCCGTAGATCTCCGTCGACGCGCCGACCTTCCAGTCGCCGTAGTCGTAGAAGCCGTTGTTCCTGAACTTCTGCTTGCCGAGGTGACCGAAGACCGTGACCTTGCCGATCACGTCATTGACTTTCTCGACCACGTCGTAGGAGGCGTTCAGTTCCCAGTAGTCCGAGCCGTTGGAATCGGGAAAGCCGAAGGTGTCGCTTACCGCATAGCTGTACTTTCCGGTGATCCATTTCCACGTCAGCGCCGCATATAGCTCCGTGGTATTGGGCTTGATGTAGCCGGACGGATAGGTGCCCGGATACCAGTAATAGAGCGCGCCCAGGTCGAGCGTGAAATCAGCCGGTAGCGCCCACTTGTACCCGCCGTAGAAATCCCATTCGAGGCTGGCCGAGACGTCCGGATTGCCGTCGGACAGCCACGAGATGTTCGACGCCCACGTGCCAAGGTAGAAGCCGCTCTTGTGGGCGAGATCGAACCCGCCCTGCAATGCGGGCTTCTCGTTGGTCTGCGAGATGCCGCGGAACACGTATTGGCTGAAGAGGCCGACGTTGCCGGTGAAAGTCCAGTCGGGCTCTGGCTCCGGCGCGGCGGCCGGCGCAGGCGTTTGTGCCAGCGCGCCTCCGGCAAGCGTGGCTGCCAGTGCAGCGGCCAGAAGCGAAGGTCGCAAGCGGAACTTCTGTTTCATGTCGGGATCCTCGGTGATTGACGAAAGTGTCGGCGGTTACGGGCATCAGACAGCATTTCGTGTGCCACTGCAGCAAAATGTTATAAATCAATATGTTATGATGATAACTGATCCGCTGAGCCGGGTGACAATCACTGTTTCGCCTCGAAATGGTGCGACCGGTATGCCCGTCGCACCGATGCGGGGCTACGAGAATCAGTCGGGCCAGCGAGCACAATTGCGGGCTTCGGTCATAAGGCCGATCCACGCCGGCTGTTCGGCTTTGCTAGACTTGGCCGGGTAATGCGATGGGTGTGCGCTGCCTGGCGAGATGCGCCCGATTCCGGAGGATTTCGATGCTGAATCTGAACAACAGGACCCTTGACGAACTTGCGGCCCGGATCGGCAAGGCGGTCGAGGCCAGCCCGGCCAAGGACATTGAAAAGAACGTGAAAGCGATGCTCCAGGGAGGGCTCTCGCGGCTCGATCTCGTGACGCGCGGCGAATTCGAAACGCAGGCTGCAGTGCTGCTGAAGACTCGCGAAAAGCTTGAGCGCCTCGAGGCTCGTGTGGCGGAGCTCGAGGCCCGGATTCCGCCGACAGCCGCCGCCGTTTGACGTCCCCGGCAACCGACGGCGACCTGACGCAGTCTGGAGGTGCTCGATGTCGGTTGCAGTCCTGCACAGCCGGGCGCTCGCCGGGGTCGCCGCGCCGCGTGTCACGGTCGAGGTGCACATTGCCGGGGGTCTTCCCGGCATCAATATCGTCGGACTGCCGGATACCGAGGTACGCGAAGCGCGCGACCGCGTTCGGGCGGCGGTTCAGAACGCCCAGTTCGAATTCCCGGCGCGCAAGATTACCGTCAACTTGGCGCCGGCCGACCTGCCCAAGGAGTCGGGCCGGTATGACCTTCCGATCGCCCTGGGCATCCTGGCCGCGACGGGCCAGATCCCCGGCAGCCAATTCCCAAGCTACGAATTCGCCGGTGAATTAGCGCTCACCGGCGAACTGCGTTCGGTGCGCGGCGCGCTGGCGATGGCCCTCTCCGCTCGCCGCGATGGCCGCGCGTTCGTTCTCCCCGAGACGTCGGCGGCCGAAGCCGCGCTCGCTCAGGGCGCAACGGTGTTCGGCGCGCCGACGCTGCTGGCCGTCTGCGCACATCTGACCGCGCGGGCGCCGCTGACGGCGGCCGTCGGGATGCCGTTGAATGCAGGATCGCAATTCCTGGATCTTGCCGACGTGCGCGGGCAGCAGCACGCCAAGCGCGCGCTCGAAATCGCGTCTGCAGGTGGGCACTCACTCTTGTTCATCGGGCCGCCAGGCACGGGCAAGTCGATGCTTGCCCAGCGGCTGCCTTCGCTGCTGCCGCCGCTCGCCGAGGACGAGGCGCTCGAGGTTGCCGCCGTGGCGTCGATCGCCGGGCGTTTCGAGCCTGCCCGTTGGGGGGCCCGACCGTTCCGGGCACCACATCACACGGCAAGCGCGGTGGCGCTGGTCGGTGGTGGCAGTGATCCACGCCCTGGCGAAATTTCGCTGGCTCACCACGGCGTGTTGTTCCTTGACGAATTGCCCGAATGGGATCGGCGCGTCCTCGAAGTGCTGCGCGAACCGCTCGAGTCCGGCGTCATTCACATTTCGCGCGCCGCGCGGCAGAGCACGTTTCCCGCGCAGTTCCAGCTCGTGGCCGCGATGAATCCCTGCCCCTGCGGCTGGCTGGGCGATCCGCGCGGACGATGTCATTGTTCGCCGGAGCGCGTGGCACGCTATCGCGCGCGGGTGTCGGGGCCCCTGCTCGATCGCATCGACCTCTCGCTCGTCGTGCCGCCGCTCGCCGCGAACGAGTTGGCGCTGGCGCCGGACCCGAGAACCGTCGCGAACTCAGCGGCGGGCACGGCCACGCCGGGACCCGCGACCGGCGAATCCTCGGCGACGGTGCGCTCGCGTGTCAATGCGGCACGTGAGCGGCAGCGTGTGCGACAGGGCAAGCCCAACGCGCGGATGTCGCCGACCGAGATTGGTCGGCATTGCATGCCGGATGCCGCGGGTGCAGCGCTCCTGGCGCAGGCGATGACGAAGCTCGCGCTTACGGCGAGGGCCTACCACCGAATCCTGAAGGTGGCGCGCACCATCGCCGATCTTGCGGGCGCGGCCTGCATCGAGTCGCGTCATCTCGCCGAAGCGGTCGCCTATCGCCGCGACGACGCGTCGGGGCGTTAGTGTCGTGACTCAGCACCCCAGGTTGGGTTCGCCCGTGTCGTTCGCGCCCGGTCAGCGGGGTGCAGGTTTTTTCCGGGTCGCCCTGGCAAGCTCGGCCTTCACGCTGCGCAGGACCTTTGGCCATACCGGATGGCTGGCCTCCGCCGGCGCCAGTGCGAACGTCGGATCGGCGATCAATGCCATGCGGAATTCGTCGCGACAGGCTTTTTCGCGGCCGGTCACGCAGACCACGAACGCAAGGTACTTGTGCGCTCGCGCCACGTCGATGGGCGCGGTGAGCCCCATGTCCAAGGCTGCCTGCAAATGTCGGTCGGCGGCCTGGTAGTCGCCGTCCTCGTAGTTCCTTATACCGGTCGCGAGTTCCTGCTCGGCGGTGGGGGGCATTGGCACGACCGGCGGCGGTGGTGCCGGCGGGGGTTCCGCAGACGGTGCCGGCGCGGGCGCTGCAGTCGCAGGGGGGGCCTCCGACTCCGTCGTCGGCTGCGACGAGCAGGCGGCGCAGGCCAGCGTCACCAGCAATACCAGGATCGGGGGAAATCGCATAGGCGCCCGAGCGATCACGGGAATTTGTGCTTGATGCGCGCGATGCCGTCGGCGGCGACGTCCACGGTTTCGCGATAGGGTTGGAACGTCGAGTTGCGAATCTCGACCACATGCTTGCCCGGGGCCACACGAAGCTCCTGCAGAGGCGGAGCAAGGCCCCGCCTGCGGCCGTCGACCCAAATCTCACCCCACGGCGCGATGGCGAACGCAACACGACCGGTCGGCTTCGCCTGCCGCGGCGTGACCTTGGCAGCCGGGGCCGCATTGGACTGCAGGCCCACCGCGCTCGAATCGGACGAAGGCGTCATTGGCGCGACGGGTGTCGCGACCATCGGCGCCGAGGAAGCAACGCCAGCCATGGCCGCCGTGGTCGCCGACGAGCTGCCGGCGGTTGACGCCCCCGCGACCGTGTCGGCCGCCGGCGCCGGCTCGGCGACGGGGGGGTCATCCTGAACGGTCGCAACGGACGTGCGCAAGCTGGACGCCGCCTTCGGCGAGGTTTCGTCGGCCGGGGGCGTCCTGGATGACAGGCTCCATACGACGACCATGGCGATCACCGCCAGTGACACCGCTGCGGTGACCTGAATGTGTCGTGAACGAAGCAGGCTCGCATCTCGGTGGTTCCCGCGCTTCGCCGCCGCGGCGCCGGCCATGACGGCGCCCGCGGCAACGCGCGGGGCGACGAACTTGCCCGAGCCCAACGTCGGATGTTCGAGCGACGGCAACGGCGCAGGCGCGGTGCTCGCCGATTCGAGCGCTTCGAAATTGCGCAGGTCGACGGCCATCTCCAGCGCATCCTGGTATCGATCCGCAGGATCCTTGGCCAAGGCCTTGCCGACCACGTGATCGAAGGCGCGCGGGATGTTCCGGTTGCGGCTGGAAGGCGGGGCGGTCGGCTCGGACAGCACCTGCGTCAGGATACTGTTGAGATCACCTCCGGTGAACGGCGGCAGGCCTGTCAGCATTTCGTAGAGGACCGCACCCAGCGAGAAGACGTCGGAGCGACCGTCGACCGGGCGGCCCATCACCTGTTCCGGCGACGTGTAGCGCGGCGAGCCGAAAACGTTTCCGGACAGCGTGCGTGTCCCGGTGGGCAGGAGCGCGATGCCGAAATCGGTGATCTTGACCTTCCCGTCGGCCAGCACCATGACATTGGCGGGCTTGACGTCGCGATGGACGACCTGATGCCGGTGGGCATAGGCGAGTCCGTCGGCAATCTGCGCGGTGATATCGGCAATCCTCGGAAGCGGGAGCACGACACCCGAATCGAGGATCTCGCGCAGCGAGCGACCATCGAGAAATTCCATCGCGATGTACGCGATGTCGCCGGTCTTGCCCACATCGTGGATCGTGACGATGTTCGGGTGGTTGAGGCGTCCAGCCGAACGCGCCTCCCGGAAGAAGCGGCGCTCGAAGGCCTCAGTTTCGGCGTCGGAAAGACCCAATCCCACGGTCTTGATCGCGACCAGGCGATCGATCAGCGGGTCGCGAGCCTTGTAGACGACCCCCATCGCGCCACGGGCCAACTCCGCCAGGATCTCGTAGCGGCCAAGCGACTCGTGCGGTTTGAGGAAGGGGTCCTTCATGTCGGCGTAGGGTCAGGTTGTTCGAGTCGCCGTCGGCGAACTTGCGGCGATTGGCGCGCATTCGACTATGCTTGGACTCGCGCGGCGGCATGCAATACATTCCATAGATCCGATGCCAACTTTGGCGCGCGGCGCCTTCCCCGATCGATCTTCGCTGCAGACCCATTGAAACATGACGCGCGAATTCATAGAAGTGGCGGCGCTCACCGATGTCGGCAACGTCCGCCAGTACAACGAAGACAGCATCGCCGTCGACGTTGAGAACGGGATTGTCGCATTGGCCGATGGCATGGGTGGGCACAGGGCCGGCGAGGTCGCGAGCCGCATGGCGACGGAGATGCTGCTTCCCGCTCTCGCGGCCGCCATGCCCAGGTTTCGTACCGACACGCGCCGACACGCAGCCCTGCAAGTCATTGAGCGAAGCATAATTCGCGCCAATCGGGCAATTTGGGAAGCGGGTCGCGCCGATTCTAAGTGCTTCGGCATGGGCACGACCCTGGCCCTCGCGGTTTTCCAGGGCGAACGGGTAGCGCTGGCGCATGTGGGCGACTCCCGAATCTACCGCCTGCGCGACAGCGTGTTGCAATTGCTGACGCGCGATGATTCGCTGCTGCGCGACCAGGTCGAGTTGGGTGTGATTTCTGCGGAGGAGGCGAGCCGATCGCACAACCGCAGTCTGGTGACCAACGCGCTCGGCATGACGGAGCGCGTCTCCGCGCATCTTGCGGAGGAGGCCGCGTTGCCGGACGACCTATTTGTCCTGTGCTCCGATGGCTTGAACGATCTGGTCGACGATGCCGACATCGAGCTCATCCTGAGTTCGCTGCACGCGAACCTACCGCTTGCTGCGCAGCATCTGATCCAGACAGCCAAGGACAACGGCGGATTCGACAATGTGTCGGTTATCGTGGTCAAGGTAAGGCCGCCACGGCACCCGTCCATCGCGATCGCCATCTTGATCGCCATCCGCAGCGCCGTCACCAGAGGAGCGCGCTGGTTGTCGCGCATTCTCGTCCGCCGCCGAGGAGACTGACGCATGGCCAAGCTGGTGCTGAGCCGGGACGGATCCATCGTGGACCAGTGCTTTCTCGACGATACTCGCGTTACTGTCGGTCGTGACGCGGGCAACCGGGTCGTCGTCAACGATCCGGCTGTCGGGCGCGAGCACGCAGCGATCATCATGGTGGGCAAAGACTTCATCATCGAGGACCTGGGCAGCGTCAACGGCACCTCGGTCAACGGCACACGGGTCAAGCGGCGAATTCTCCAGCATGGCGACGTGATCGAACTGGGTGCGTTCCATCTGCGCTATCTCGACGCCAAGGCGTCGTCGGAGTTGGACTTCGAGCGCACGATGCTTATCGCCGGGCTCGAAACTTCGGCCGGGCCGCCGCGCGCTGCTTCCGCGCTGGCGGCGCACGGCGTGCGCGTGCCAAGGGCCCGCGCGACCAAGGTCAACTTTCCTGTGGGCCGGGTCAACTGGATGGCCGGCCCGCGCGGCGGAGAAACGACTCCGCTGAACCGCGTCGTCGCGACTTTCGGAACACCGCGCGTGCAGGTCGCGGTGATCACTCGGCGACCGCACGGCTACTTCGTGACCCACGTCGAGGGGCGCAGTTTTCCGCGCGTCAATGGGCAATCGATCGGTGCCGAGCCACGGGCGCTGGCGCATGGCGACATCATCGAGGTGGGCTGCGACAGGCTGGAGTTCCGCCTGGCGTGACGGCGGTGCCAAGGCCGCCAACCGGGGGCCGCCGCGGCACCAAGGCGAGCCGGGACCCGCGTCCGGCGTACTTCTCGCCGGCGGATATTTCGTCCTTTGGCGGGTGAGGATCTGCGTCCGGCGTATTTCTCGCCGGCGGATATTTCGTCCTTCAGCGGGTCAGGATTTGCGTCCGGCGTATTTCTCACCGGCGGATATTTCGTCCTTCAGCCAGTTCTGCGGCGGCGGCAACGGGCAGGTCGTGTACGCGGAGAACGCGCACGGCGGGTTATACGCCTTGTTGAAGTCGACGACCCAGTTGCCGTCCCCCGGCCTCGCGATGGCCAGGAAGCGTCCGGGCGGATACGTCGTCGTGTTGCTGGTCGCGTCGCGGAAAATGATGAAGAGGCCGCCGTCGTCGTCGAGTGCGTCGAGACTCATCTTCTTGCCGTTGACGGAAAACTCGAGGGTGCCGGCGACCTTTTCATAGCTGATCTCGCCGCGCACGTTGGCAATCGGGATCGTCGCGCCTTGCGCCTTCGGCACGAAGCGCGCAGGCACGACGAAGCGCGCGTCCGGCTCGTACCAGGCGCGGCCGGCAAAGGACTTGCGTCGCGGTGACTCGCGATCCGCCGCGCGCACGACGATCTTGCCATCCTCGCGCTTGACGAACTGCAGCGACAGGCGTCCGGAGGTCACCCACTCGACGCGAGTGTCCCCGGTGACGAGGTCGTGCGCGGTGAAATCCTCGATTTCGTCATCCCCGACGATCGTGTGCATCTTGTGGCCGGGTGCCAGCGTGAGCCGCGCCCTGTCGGCGCCGGCCGTGACGGTGCCCAGATGGGCGGGTGCGAGCGCCTTTGGCAGCACGATCTGGTTGTCGGGAGACGCACCGATACGATAGGTGCCTGGCGTGAGTTCGTCGCGCGTGACGATCGATAGCCAGCCGCGCTCGCGCGTCAGGTTCTTGTCGGCGCGCGAACGCCATTGCGACAATTCCTGTGCGTACGCGGAATCCGTGACATTCGCGGCGAGCGGGGCGCCGGCCGCGACCAGCAGCATGCCAGCGATCAGGCAGCGTAAAAATCGGGACATTTTCATCGAGTTATCGGGGGCGGACGGGAACGCGAAGTTTACCCGGGCGCGAACCCGGCGGGCGAATTCGTCCGCCGGCGGCGCGCCCGACTGGGGTCCCGCAAAACGCGGGTCCCGTGTCGGCGCACCGGGTCTCGCTCCGAGAAGCCCGCCGCGCCGCGCAGGACGGCTCGACGATGCGGGGTGGATCCGCGATTCGGTCGATTGGCCGGATGCTGCGCTGCGGTAGACTACCGGACCCCGATGAACAAGGTCACCGAAACGGTCGTCGAACTGGACGTCGACGCGGACGCCCCGCGTCTGCGCGAGATTCCGTACAACTACACGTCGTTCTCCGATCGGGAAATCGTCATCCGCCTGCTCGGCGCGTCGATGTGGCGGCTGCTGCAGGAGTTGCGCGCCGAGCGCCGTACGGGCCGCTCGGCCAGGATGCTGTTCGAAGTGCTGGGGGACATCTGGGTCGTCGATCGCAATCCTTATCTGCAGGACGATCTCCTCGACAACCCGAAGCGGCAGGCACTGCTCGTCGGTGCGCTGCGCCATCGCCTGCGAGAAATCGACAGACGGCGCCAGGTCGGCGATAGCGAGCCCGACGCACAGCGCGACGAAAAGGTCGCACGCCTCATTGCGGCGGCCAACGCGGCCGTGGAACGCTTCGCCGCTGCACTCGCCGCCACCCGCGATCTGCGCCGCCGAACCCGGCGCGTTCTGGCGCGGCACACTGACCGCGGCAACATCGCCTTCGACGGTCTGGCGCGCGTGTCGCATGTGACGGACGCCACCGACTGGCGCGTCGAGTATCCGTTCGTCGTGCTCTATCCCGACACCGAGGACGAGGTACGCGGATTGGTCGAGGGCTGCATCGAACTCGGCCTCACGATCATTCCGCGCGGCGGAGGCACCGGCTATACGGGCGGGGCGATCCCGCTCGACGCGCGCTCGGCGGTGATCAATACCGAAAAGCTGGAGCGGCTCTCCGCGGTCGAGGTCATCGCGCTACCCGGACGCGCGCAGCCGGTGCCGACGATCGACGCGGGCGCCGGCGTGGTCACGCGGCGGGTCATGGAGGCGGCGGAGGCCGAGAAGCTTGTGTTCGCCGTCGACCCGACTTCGGCGGACGCGTCTTGCGTCGGCGGCAACGTCGCAATGAATGCCGGCGGCAAGAAGGCCGTGCTGTGGGGCACCGCGCTCGACAATCTCGTGTCGTGGCGGATGGTGACACCGGACGCACGGTGGCTCGAAGTCACGCGCACCGACCACAACCTCGGGAAGATCCACGACGCCGAGCAGGCGACGTTCGAGTGCCGCTGGTTCACCTCCGATGGCGCAACGGCCACGCGCGTCGAGAAGCTCGTGATTCCGGGGTCCGCATTCCGCAAGGCCGGCCTCGGCAAGGACGTCACCGACAAGTTCCTGGCGGGACTGCCTGGCATCCAGAAGGAGGGTTGCGACGGTCTCATCACCAGCGCCCGGTTCATCCTGCACCGAATGCCGCCGGCGATCCGCACCGTGTGCCTCGAGTTCTTCGGCCAGGTGCGTGACGCGACCCCCGCGATCGTCGAGATCAAGGAGTACCTGGATGCGCCGCCGGGCCAGGGAAAGGCCCGGGTGATGCTCGCCGGTCTCGAGCATCTGGACGAACGCTATGTGAAGGCGGTCGGCTACGCGACGAAGGCCAAGCGACATGGCCGGCCGAAGATGGTGCTGCTGTGCGACATCGTCGGTGACGATGACGACGCGGTGGCGCGAGCGGCTTCGGACGTGGTGCGCATCGCCAACGCGCGCGGGGCGGAAGGATTCGTCGCCGTTTCGGCCGACTCGCGCAGGAAATTCTGGCTCGACCGCGCACGCACGGCGGCCATTGCCAAGCATACGAATGCGTTCAAGATCAACGAGGACGTCGTCATTCCGCTGCCGCGACTTGGCGAATACACCGACGGAATCGAGCGCATCAACATCGAGTTGTCGATCCGCAACAAGCTTGAGCTCGCCGACGAAATCGACGGATTCCTGGCGAGTCCGCTGCTCGCGCATGCCTGGCCGCCTGACAGCGACGTGCGGCCGGCACAGGAGACCGTCGACGCCAAGGTCGAGGACGCACGCGAGCTCGTCACCGGCAGGCGCCGCGCTTGGCAGGACCTGCTCGACCGCATCGACGCGACATTTCCGGCGTTGCAGGATCACTCGGTGGTCGTGTCGTGGAAGCGCGAGCTGAAGGCGCCGCTGGAGGAGATCTTCGCGGGGCTGGCGTTCGCGCCGGTGATGAAGCACATCAACGACGTCCACGCTCGGATTCTGCGCAGTCGGGTATTCGTCGCCCTGCACATGCATGCCGGCGACGGCAACGTTCACACCAACATCCCGGTCAACTCCGATAACTACACCATGCTGCAGGAAGCCAACGCTGCGGTCGCCCGCATCATGGCGCTGGCACGGCAACTGGGCGGGGTGATTTCCGGCGAGCACGGAATAGGCATCACCAAGTTCGAGTATCTGACCGACGCGGAGGTCGCACCTTTCGCGCGCTACAAGCAGGCGGTCGATCCGGAAGGGCGCTTCAACCGCGGCAAGCTGCTGCGCAACCCGGCGCTGCCGGCGGATCTGTCGGGCGCGTACACACCGAGTTTCTCGCTGATCGGGCACGAGAGTCTTATCCTCGAGCAGAGCGACATCGGCGGCGTCGCCGATTCGATCAAGGACTGCCTGCGCTGCGGCAAGTGCAAGCCGGTATGCGCGACGCACGTACCGCGCGCGAATCTGCTCTACAGTCCGCGCAACAAGATCCTGGCGACATCGCTGCTGATCGAGGCATTCCTGTACGAGGAGCAGACGCGGCGCGGAGTATCGCTCAAGCACTTCGACGAGTTCGACGACATCGCCGACCACTGCACCGTCTGCCACAAGTGCGTGAACCCCTGTCCGGTCGACATCGATTTCGGGGACGTTTCGATCGCCATGCGCAACCTGCTGCGTCGGGGGGGCCACAAGAAATTCAATCCCGGCACCGCGGCGTCGATGTTCTTCCTGAACGCTACCGACCCGGCGACGATCAAGCTGGCAAAGAAGTTGATGGTCGACTGGGGCTACAAGGCACAGCGGCTGGCCTACCGGCTCGCGAAGTCAACGGGCGTCGTGAAGACGCAGACCAGGCGGCCGCCGGCCACGGTCGGCAAGCCTCCGCTCAACGCCCAGGTCGTTCATTTCATCAACAAGCCGATGCCCGGGGGATTGCCGAAACGCACGTCGCGCGCATTGCTCGATATCGAGGACGATGCGGTGGTGCCGATCATCCGCGATCCCGCGCGCGTGGCAGAGGATTCCGAGGCCGTGTTCTATTTCCCGGGCTGCGGCTCCGAGCGGTTGTTCTCGCAGGTCGGTCTCGCTACTCAGGCGATGCTCTATCACGTCGGCGCGCAGACGGTGCTGCCGCCCGGCTACCTGTGCTGTGGCTATCCACAGACGTCCGCGGGCAATCACGACGAGGGGCAGCGGATCACGACGGCCAACCGGGTGCTGTTCCACCGCGTCGCGAATACGCTCAACTACCTGGACATCCGGACGGTGATCGTGTCGTGTGGAACCTGCATGGATCAGCTGCAGAAATACGAATTCGACAAGATTTTCCCCGGCTGCCGGCTGGTCGATATCCACGAATATCTGATGGAGCAGGGTGTGCGGCTCGAAGGCATCACCGGGACGCGCTACATGTACCACGATCCTTGTCACACGCCGATGAAGCACTACGCGCCGCTTGCGGTGGTCAACCAACTCCTGGGAGCCGATGTCGCGCTCAACGAGCGCTGCTGCGGCGAATCGGGCACGCTGGCTGTCACGCGACCCGACATTTCCACGCAGGTTCGATTCCGCAAGGAGGAGGAAATGCGCAAAGGGGCGAGCCGGCTGCGAGCCGACGGCTTTGACGGTGACGTCCGGGTGTTGACGTCGTGCCCATCGTGTCTCCAGGGACTTTCGCGGTTCGCGGACGACGCTGGCACGCAGGCCGACTACGTCGTCGTTGAAATCGCGAAAAGGCTGCTGGGACCGGACTGGATGGCCGACTATGTCGCCCGAGCCAATGCCGGAGGCATCGAACGGGTCCTGGTGTGATCCACGCGAGGGGCGCCGGCCGACGCCTGCGGTCGCATCGTTGCGCTGTTCCAGCGCCGGTTCCGCCGGCCTTCGATACCTTGCGTCGGTCAGCGCGTAACAGGGGCGGCCGGCGTCGCCGATGAAGCCGGCGGGCAGGTTTGGCCGAATTCCGGTGCCGTGGCGCAGCGGGGGGCCGCGGGGACGGACGCTTCGACTACGGACGGCACCATCTGTTCCGGTCCGTAGCGAATGATCAGCGGCGCGCCGAGCACCAGCAGCACGTAGAGCGCGGCAACCATCGTGGCGCCGAGTGCGCGGCGAGGAGGCGCAAGGGGCGCGGGACGATAGCGCGTTTTGGCGTCGTGGGCGGTCATCGTTTCCATGGCGGCTCTCTCTTGGACGTGGCGTTTTCCCAAAAAATTCCCGCGAAGGCGAAGCGACCCCTGCTCGCGCGCTTGTTGTCCCGAACGCCTCCGCGGGTGGAGGGAACCGGTCGCGACCCCGATATCAGGGCGCGATGAGCTTGGTCTTGGCGCTACATTACGGCGGGCAAGGCATGGCCGATACCGGAGAAATCCGGTCGTTCGGGGCGGAAAATTCGCGAACCTGTCGCCGTTCGCGGGCGCCCGGACCACCACCCATCGGTCGCGCCACATTGGACCGGGCCGGGCGTGGGCGCTTTGTGCTATAAGCCGTCATCAGCAGACAGCACGGGGCCGGGCGTTCAATGCGGATACGCGCTGAGCCGCTTCGTACCGTGCCCTCCCAGGAACCGGCGCGCCAATCCGGCGCGCGGGTTCGGGCCGCCGGAGACCCGATGCAGGAAACCGTGTCCAAGGCCACACCCCCCCAAAAGGCAGTGCCGTCGCCTGATCCGGCGCCGCCGCTGGCGTTCGCCGACGCCGAGGGTGCCAAACGCTGGGCCAAGTCGCTGCTGATCACCGCGGTGACGCCGCTCTATGAAGCGGTGAGAGGGCAATTGCGCGCGCTGTCGGCGGCCAATTTCACGCCGCGGGAACGAGCCACCATTGCCGAAGTGATGCGCGAACAGGTCGCGCATCTGCATACCGAGCTTGCCCGCCGCTATGCGGGGAAGCCCCAGCCTGCCGCGGAGCGCGAACTCGCCGCGGCAGAGCAGGCGCTCTCGCTGTGGCATGGACTGTGGGAGCAGTATTCCGCCTGCCTGAAGCCGCTCCTCGAGGGCGACGTCGAGTTGCAGGGCGTGAAGGCCAAGCTGCTGCAGCGGGGACTGTACGTCGGCAAGCAGCTGGTCATCGTCTACGGCCTCGCGCGGCGAGTCCCGCCGCCGACGCTGTGGCAGGAACTGCACGCCTATTACCGGCTTGCGGAACTGCTTGATTGCACGGTGACCGCGGTCTCCGACGACCTGCAACCGCACGCGGTCGGCATTTCCTGCTATTCGACGTATTGCCACGCGTTGCTGCTCGGCCTCGCCGATCCATGCGCGCTGTCGGTGCGCCAGATCGAACTGACCGATCGCTGGCTCGGGCAATGGGCTCGCAAGATTTTTCCGTATGCGCAGCAGCGGGAAACCGAAGGCCCGGTCATGCTGATGGACCTCGATTCATCCGTCGGTGCCTGGCTCGCGAGCGCGGCCCCGGCGAATCCTTCGCAGTCGATGCGCTTTGGCTACCCGGGCAAGCTTGCCACGAGTGTTCGCGGGCGCCTGAAGCGTTTGTCGTCGGGCGCCAATCCGGCCGAACTGCAGCTAGGCCACGACACGTCGGTCGAGGGTTCGGCGGCCCTGCTCACGCATCTGGACACGAACTGGTATCAGCTGCCGCATCGCGCCAGCGATGCCAGCCACGCGGAACTCCAGTTGAGCACCGGCGGCGTGCAGGCCGCATATTTCCGGGTGGGTGGCCGCACGTTCGACCGGCAGGATCCGCTCGGCCGACTGAGCTTCCAGGGAGCGCAGCACCTGCAGACGCTGGGCGCGCTGACCGACTACGACCGCTACAAGGAAGAGGCCGAGCGCAACTGGCCGTGGGAGCGCTGGCTGGGCGACTATTCCTGGCGCACCGCGCAGCTGCTGCGGCGTGACGAGACACGCTATCGCTGGTTCCTCGATCAGCTGGTCGTGGTTCGCGACGACGAACGCACGCGGTTGGGCTATGTCACGCGGGTCGCGGTCGGCGCGCCGGGCGAACTCGCCATGTCGCTTGCGCTGCTGCCCGGCCAGCCGAGGTCGTTGGCGGTGCGGCCGACTTCGATCGCGTTCGCCGAGGAACTGCCATTGCCCGCGCTGATGCTGGGGGCCAGCGAGGCGGAAGGCGCCTCGCTCGTGGTGCCACCGCGCACGTTCAACCCGGGACGCATGCTCCGTTCGATGGAAACCGGTCCGGAACGCAAATTCCGGTTGATCAAGCTGCTGCAGCGTGGCGGGGATTTCGAGCGGGTGGCGTTCGAGGAAACCTGAGGTTCGACGTCGACTTGCCCCGCGAGCTGGCGAGTCTGGAATCACGGATGACCAATCGACTTGCGGGGGCGACGAGCCCCTACCTGCAGCAGCACGCCGAAAATCCCGTCGATTGGTATCCGTGGAGCGAAGAAGCGCTCGCTCGCGCCCGTGCCGAGAGCAAGCCGATCCTTCTGTCGATCGGCTATTCCGCGTGTCACTGGTGCCATGTGATGGCGCACGAATCCTTCGAGGACCCCGAAGTCGCGGCGGCGATGAACGACGCCTTCGTCAACATCAAGGTGGATCGCGAGGAGCGGCCCGACCTCGACCAGATCTACCAGGCCGCGCACGCACTGCTCACCCGGCGCTCGGGCGGATGGCCACTCACGATGTTCCTGACGCCGGAGGGCGCGCCGTTCTTCGGAGGCACCTACTTCCCCAAGCAGACGCGCCATGGGCTGCCAGGCTTCCTCGAGCTGTTGCCCAGGGTCGCGCAGGCCTATCGCGAGCAAGGGGAGCGCATTGCCGTCCAGAATGAGGAACTGCGAGAAGCGCTTGCCCGCATGGAGCCGCAAGTCGGCTCGAACCATCTGCCCGTCGCCGCGCCTGCAATCGCGCTGGCGGGACTGAAGCGCTCGTTCGATCCGGTGGATGGCGGTTTCGGCGTGGCGCCGAAGTTTCCGCACCCGGCCGAGCTCGAATTCTGTCTGCGCGCATGGGCGTCAAGCGCCGATGTGCAGGCGCTCGCGATCGTGCGCA
Source organism: uncultured beta proteobacterium (assembly GCA_963739745.1). Lineage (GTDB taxonomy): Bacteria > Pseudomonadota > Gammaproteobacteria > Burkholderiales > Casimicrobiaceae > VBCG01. Next base: position 72,049 of record CAVUCJ010000027.1, on the reverse strand, counting down.
CGACGCTCGACCGGATGGCCGATGGCGGCATCCACGACCAGTTGGGCGGGGGCTTTTGTCGCTACTCGGTCGACGCGCAATGGACGATCCCGCATTTCGAAAAAATGCTCTACGACAATGGCCCGCTGCTTGCCCTGTATGCGGACGTGGCGCGCGCGACCGGTGAGACCCGCTACGCTGATGTCGCCCGCGACATCGTCGGCTGGCTGGAGCGCGAAATGCAGGCCCCGGACGGCGCGTTCTATTCGAGCCTCGATGCCGACAGTGAAGGCGAGGAGGGGCGTTTCTACGTGTGGACAAGGCAGGCCGCCCGCGCCGCGACGTCCGCCGACGAATGGGCGGTTGCGCAACTCTACTACGGCCTCGATCGGCCACCCAATTTCGAGGGCGAGGCCTGGAACCTGCGCGTGACCGAACCGCTCGCGCATTGCGCGCAGCGGCTGAATATATCGCTGCCCGACGCGCAAACGCGGCTGGTGGGCGCGCGCGCGGCGCTGTTCGCTGCACGCGAGACGCGCGTGCGGCCGCACCGTGACGACAAGGTCCTGACGTCATGGAACGCGCTGGCCATCGCGGGCTTGGCACGGGCCGCGCGGGCGCTCGACAGGCCGCGCTGGGCCGATCTGGCAATCGCCGCCGCCGACGCGGTAAGGCGCACCGCGTGGCGTGACGGCCGCCTGCTGGCGACCCGCCGGGGTGGGCGCGCGCTGCTCAACGCCTACCTCGACGACCACGCATACATGCTTGCGGCGCTTGTCGAACTCATGCAAACGCGATTCCGGCGCGAGGACTACGAATGGGCGCATGCACTGTCAGAATTGCTGCTCGCGCGATTCGAGGATCGCGAGCGCGGCGGATTTTATTTCACGAGCCATGACCACGAGCAGCTCTTTCACCGGACCAAGCCAGGCCACGACAACGCCACTCCGTCCGGCAACGGCGTGGCAGCGCTGGCACTCATCGAGTTCGGCCATCTCGCCGCGGAACCTCGCTTCGTCGACGCCGCAACGCGTGCGGTTCGGCTGTTCGCGCCTGCACTGGCCGAGTCGCCGAGTGGATATTCGACGCTGCTCGAGGCGCTGACTGCACTGGAGTCGCCGCCGTCTGCGGTATTGCTGCAGGGCGATTCTCCGACCTGCGCCGACTGGCAGCGCGCGCTTGAAGCCGCCTATCGCCCGGGGACGCAGGTGTTCAACCTGGCCGGGATCCGGGAATTGCCGCCGGCGCTGGTCAAAGGCGCCGTTCCGGTGGCGGGTGCGGTGGCGTGGCTCTGTCGCGGAACCACCTGCCTGCCCCCGATCGCAACTCTCGATGCGCTGATCGCGGCGCTCGAGTCAACCACGGCGGTGCCGGCGCGCTGAACATTGGCAGGGTGCGCAAAGCTGCGGTGGACGGCTCCAGCAGTCGGTCCGGCAGTGGGCCGCTCCGGTGGTCAGCCCGGCGGCGGCCGGCTCGGGTCCGCGGCCCGGCGGCGGCCGGCTCCGGTAGAATCGCCGCGGTCGCACTCGAGCGCCCCACGCAGAAAACCGATGCCGGGGCGCGCTGTTCCTTGCGCGGCCCCTTCGTCCCTCCCATCACACTTGTCAACGGAGTTGCAATGAACTTGAAATTTGCCCTGATGTCCCTTGGCGGCGCCGCGCTTTTCGCGTCCGGTTCCGCACACGCGGTTCTCGACAATGCGAAGGCCGAAGCGTTGATGAAGAAGGATGGTTGCGCTGCCTGCCACGCGATCGGAAAGAAGATCGTCGGCCCCGCGTATGTCGACGTCGCTGCGAAATACATGAACGACAAGAACGCCGTGGCGACTTTGTCGAAGAAGGTCAAGGAGGGCGGCGCCGGCGTCTGGGGTCCCGTCCCGATGCCGCCCAACGCGTCGGCGTCGGAGGCGGACATCACGGAACTGGTGACCTGGATCCTCACGCTCAAGAAATAGAAGCGGCGCTTCCTGCCGCCTTTCTCCCTTTGACCGGTGTGCGCGCGCGCCGGTACAATCCGCATCGTCCGTGCAGGAGAGTGCCTCGCCTCGGTGACGCTGGCGTGGCCGCCGAAGGCGTAATCCCGAAATCGTTCAGGCACCGAGGACTGCACGGGACGCAACCGCAATCTGGAGAGCGGTCGCGCGGCGCTGGAGCGTCGCGACGATCCACCGAAGGGGCACCGGGTGACGTCGGCACGAGGACGACATCCCAATCTCTCAGGTAAAAAGGACAGATGGGGCGAAGCGGTGTTCCGCTTCGCCTTTTTGTTTTTTACGGGAGACCGCCGTGCCGAAAGTGACTCCGCTCCATGCCGTTCATCGCGCTGCCGGCGCCCGCATGGTCGATTTCGGCGGCTGGGACATGCCGGTCAACTATGGCTCGCAGATCGACGAGCATCACGCCGTCCGTACGGATGCCGGGATGTTCGACGTGTCGCACATGCGTGCCGTCGACCTTGAAGGAGACGGAACCGGCGAAGGCCCCCGTGCCTTCCTTCGCTACGCGCTCGCCAACAACGTCGACAAGCTGAAGTTGCCGGGCAAGGCGCTGTATTCGTGCCTGCTGCGTCCGGACGGGGGCGTCCTCGACGATCTCATCGTCTATTTTCTGCGCGAGGATTTCTTCCGCCTCGTCGTCAACGCTGGCACGACGGACAAGGACATCGCCTGGTTCGGTCAATTGCTCGCGCAGCGGGCGCCGAGTCTGCGGCTCACGCCGCGCGACGACCTTGCGATGATTGCCGTGCAGGGACCGCATGCGCGCGCTAAGCTGTGGCAGGCGCTGCCCGGCAGCGAGTCCTCGAGCGCAGGGTTGGCACCGTTCTTCGGAGTCGACGCGAAGACCGCGCTGGGAGATGTTTTCATCGCGCGCACGGGGTACACCGGCGAAGACGGGTTCGAGATCATGGTTCCGGCCGCGCGCGCCGCTGCGGTATGGGCGGCGCTGGCCGCGGCCGGGGTCGCGCCATGCGGACTCGGCGCGCGCGATACGCTTCGCCTCGAAGCCGGAATGAACCTGTACGGCCAGGACATGGACGAATCGGTATCGCCGCTCGCCGCCGGGCTTGCATGGACGGTCGATCTCGCGAGTCCGCGCGATTTTGTCGGCAAGGCTGCGCTCGTCGCGAATCCGTCCCCGCGCAGGCAGTACGGACTGCTGCTGCAGGACGCAGGTGGGATACTGCGTGCGCACCAGAAGGTGTCGACACCGCACGGCGAGGGCGAGATCACCAGCGGCACGTTCAGCCCCACGCTGGGCAAGTCGATCGCGCTTGCGCGGCTGCCCGTTGCGGTTGCCGTCGGCGACATCGTGACGGTGGCCGTGCGCGTCAAGCAGCTTGCCGCGCGCGTCGTGAAGCCGCCATTCGTGCGCAACGGTAAGGTGCTGGTGGAGTGATGGAAAAGACATGATTCCTGAACCACGGAGTAAACGCAGACCATCCGGATCCGATTCCGTCCGGATCGATTTCGACGCGGACCGATACATCAGATGTCTTCTCCGCGCTCTTCGTGTACTCCCTGGTGCAATCTTTGCGATCGATTCGAATCGAACCCGATGGAGCAGATGACATGAACGTACCCGCCGACCTCAAGTACGCCGACAGCCACGAATGGATGCGCGCCGAGCCTGACGGCACGGTCACCATCGGCATCACCGACCACGCACAGGCGGCGCTCGGCGATCTCGTGTTCATCGAACTGCCGGCGATGGGACGCTCGCTCAAGGCGGGCGAAGCCTGCGCGATCGTCGAATCGGTGAAGGCAGCGAGCGATGTCTACGCGCCCATCGCCGGCGACGTGGTCGCGGTCAACGAGGGGGTCACCGGTGCGCCCGAGACGCTGAACGAGAACGCCTATGCCGCATGGCTGTTCAGACTGAAGCCCGCCGATCCGGGCGCGCTCGCGCAGATGCTCGACGCCGCGGACTACGAAAAGCTGCTCGGTTAGGGCGGGTGGACGGGACGCCGACAGTTGTCGCGCGCGGCGTTCCGCGCCTGCTTGGCCTGCCGGCGTAAGCGAAGGGCGGAGTGAACATGACGGAAAAGAACGTACCGGCCGCGTCCGGTCTGGCGCCGCTCGAGGACGCAGGCGCGTTCGCGACACGGCACATCGGCACCACGCCTGACGAACAGGCGCAGATGCTCGCGGTACTGGGCTTCGATTCGCGCGCGGCGCTGATCGATGCCATCGTCCCGCCGGCAATACGCGAGCGCGCGCCGTTGCCGCTGCCGGCCGCGATCTCCGAGACCGACGCATTGGCGAAGCTGAAGGCGATCGCCGCGGGAAACCGCGTGCTCAAGTCGCACCTCGGCCTGGGCTATTACGGCACACATACGCCGGGCGTCATCCTGCGCAACATCCTGGAGAATCCGGCGTGGTACACCGCCTACACGCCCTACCAACCGGAGATCGCGCAGGGTCGTCTGGAGGCCTTGGTCAATTTCCAGACGATGGTCTGCGACCTGTCCGGGATGGCGATCGCGAATGCGTCGATGCTCGACGAGGCCACGGCGGCGGCCGAGGCGATGGCACTCGCGCTGCGCGTCGGCAAGGGTGCGAGCCGCCGCTTCTTCGTGGCGGCTGACGTCTTCCCGCAGACGATCGACGTCGTGCGCACCCGGGCGCAGCCGCTTGGCGTGACCGTGGTGGTGGGGCCGGCGATGGAGGCGCCGGGCGCCGACGCGTTCGCCGTTCTCCTGCAGTACCCCGGCGCCGACGGCGACGTGCGCGACTATCGCGAATTGACCTCCAGGCTTCATGCCCAGGGAACGCTGGTCGTCGTCGCCGCCGACATTCTCGCGCTGACGCTGTTGACGCCTCCCGGAGAATGGGGTGCCGACGCAGTCGTGGGCTCGACGCAGCGCTTCGGGGTCCCGATGGGCTACGGCGGTCCGCACGCCGGGTACCTCGCGACGCGCGACGAGCACAAGCGATCGCTGCCGGGCCGGCTGGTCGGCGTCACCGTCGACGCGCGCGGCGAGCCCGCGTATCGCCTCGCGCTGCAGACTCGCGAGCAGCACATCCGGCGCGAGAAGGCGACGTCGAACATCTGCACCGCGCAGGTCCTGCTTGCAGTGATCGCCGGCATGTATGCGGTCTACCACGGGCCGGCGGGCCTGGTACGGATCGCGAAGCGCGTGCGTCGGCTCACCGCGATCCTCAAGGCGGGCCTCGAGCGACAGGGTTTCGCGGTCCCGACATCGGTGCACTTCGACACCCTCGCCGTCGCCGGCGGTGACGAAACGCCGCGCATCCTCGATCGCGCGCTGGTCGCCGGCGTCAACCTGCGTCGGATAGACGCGACGACGATCGGTATCGCGCTCGACGAGACGACGACGCGCGGGGATGTCGAACGTCTGTGGCGCGTCTTCCGACCAGGCGCCGAGCAGTTCACCGTGGCAGAACTCGACACGGTCGTCACCGACGGCTGGCCGGCGTCGCTCACGCGGCGGTCGACGTTTCTGACCCACCCGGTATTCCACCGCTACCGGTCGGAAACGGAAATGCTGCGCTATCTGCGCGTGCTCGCCGATCGCGACCTGGCGCTCGACCGCGCGATGATCCCGCTTGGGTCGTGCACGATGAAGCTCAACGCGACCTCGGAGATGATTCCCGTGACCTGGCCGGAATTCGGCGGCCTGCACCCGTTCGCACCCGCCGACCAGGCCGCCGGCTATCACGCGATGATCGGCGAACTCGAACAGATGCTGTGCGCGGCGACCGGCTACGACGCCGTGTCGCTGCAGCCCAATGCCGGATCGCAGGGCGAGTACACGGGCCTGCTGATGATCCGCGCCTATCACGCGAGTCGTGGCGAGGGGCACCGCAACGTGTGCCTGATTCCCGCGTCGGCGCACGGGACCAATCCCGCATCGGCGCAGATGGCGGGCATGCGCGTGATCGTCGTCGCCTGCGACGACGCCGGCAACGTCGACCTGGCCGACCTCGAAGCGAAGGCGAGCTCGCATGCGTCGGAGCTGGCCGCGATCATGGTGACCTATCCATCGACGCATGGCGTGTTCGAGGAAGGGATCCGGCGGATCTGCGAGGTCGTCCACGCGCATGGCGGACAGGTTTACGTCGACGGCGCCAACCTGAACGCGCTGGTCGGGTTGGCGGCGCCCGGGCATTTCGGCGCGGACGTGTCGCACCTCAACCTGCACAAGACGTTCTGCATTCCGCACGGTGGCGGCGGACCGGGCGTCGGACCGGTGGCGGTGAAGGCGCATCTCGCGCGTTTCCTGCCCGGGCACCGTGCGCTGTCCGCAGGCGCGTCGACGCCCGACGCCATCGGGCCGGTCGCTGCGGCGCCGTACGGCAGTGCGTCGATCCTGCCCATTTCGTGGATGTACGTGACGATGATGGGCGGCGAAGGGCTGCGCGCTGCGACGGAGAGCGCGATCCTGCACGCGAACTACGTTGCACGCATGCTCGCGCCGCACTACCCGGTGCTCTTCTCGGGACCGGGCGGCCTCGTCGCGCACGAATGCATCCTCGACCTGCGCCCGCTGAAGGCCGCGTCGTCGATCGAGGCCGAAGACGTCGCGAAGCGGCTCATCGACTACGGCTTTCACGCACCGACGATGAGCTTCCCCGTCGCCGGCACATTGATGGTCGAGCCGACGGAGTCGGAATCGAAGGCCGAGCTCGACCGCTTCATCGACGCGATGATTGCCATTCGCGCGGAGATCCGCGCAATCGAACAGGGGGATCTCGACCGCGCGGACAATCCGCTGAAGCATGCGCCGCACACGGCCGCGGCGGTGTCGGACGACGCGTGGACGCATCGCTATACGCGCACGTCGGCGGCCTATCCGACCGCGGCGCAGAAGACGGCAAAATACTGGCCGCCGGTCGCGCGGGTCGACAACGTTCACGGCGACCGGCATCTTTTCTGCAGTTGCATCCCGGTCGATGTTTACGCGGCGGCGGCCGCTGCCAACGACCAGGCGGCGGCCGCTACCGGCGACCGCGCGGCGGCGACGGCCACGAAAGCACCCTGATGCGCGTGCTCGTCCTCGGGGCGGGCGTGGTGGGCGTGACGGCTGCCTGGTATCTGGCGCAGGACGGCCACGAGGTCACGGTCGTCGACCGTAACGGCGGACCGGCGCTCGAAACTTCGTTCGCCAACGGCGGCCAGATTTCCGCTTCGCATGCCGAGCCCTGGGCGAACCCGGGTGCGCCGGCGAAGATCGTCGAGTGGCTGGGACGGGAGGACGCGCCGCTGTTGTTCCGGCTGCGCCTCGATCCATGGCAGTGGCGTTGGGGCTTGCAGTTCCTGCTCGAGTGCTTGCCGTCGCGCACCCGTCGCAACACCCTGCAGTGCCTGAATCTCGCGCTCTATTCGCGTGACTGCCTTCGGGAACTGCGCCGGGAGACCGGGATCGAGTACGACCAGCTCGAGCGCGGCATCCTGTCGTTCTACACCGATGCGCGCGAGTTCGCGCATGGCGCGAAATCGGCGGCGCTGATGCGGGAATTCGGCTGCGACCGCGACGTCAAGTCGGTCGACGAATGCGTGGCCATCGAGCCGGCGCTCGCCGCGTGCCGGGAACGACTCGCCGGCGGCATCTTCACCGCGAGCGACGAGTCAGGCGACGCGCAGCGCTTCGCCGATGAACTCGCGCGGCTCGCGGCCGGGCGCGGCGTTGCCTTTCGCTGGAACCTCACGGCGGAAGCGCTGCAGGCGGAAGGTGACGCGGTGACCGGAGCCCGCTGCGTCGACGCCGGCCATCGCGAGGAGACCCTGGCGGCGGACGCCTACGTGATGGCGATGGGCAGCGACAGCCCGTTCCTGCTGCGGCCTCTGCACGTGCCCTGCCTGGTCTATCCGGCCAAGGGTTACTCGGCCACCATCGCCATCGACGGTCATGCCGGTGCGCCGACGGTATCGCTGACCGACCTGGCGTTCAAGCTCGTGTTCACGCGGCTTTCCGACCGGCTTCGCGTGGCCGGCACCGCGGAGCTGTCGGGCTACGGCAAGGACCTGAATCCCGTCCGCTGCGAGGCGCTGGTCAAGCGGACGTTCGACCTCTTCCCGGATGCCGGTAACCCGTCGAGCGCGCAGTTCTGGTCCGGCCTGCGGCCCGCCACGCCATCGAATGTGCCGCTGGTGGGCGGCACGCGCTACCGCAACCTGTTCCTGGATACCGGTCATGGCACGCTGGGGTGGACGATGGCCTGCGGCTCGGGCCGGGCACTGGCCGACGTGATCGCCGGGCGAATGCCTGGCGTGGATTTTGCGTTTACCCAAGCACATTCGGGGTGAACCGTGCCGGCCCCACCTGGCGGCTGCGGCCGCCGCGCATTCGTACCCGGGCGCCAGTCACGCAACGGAGTCGCCTTGACGCTGCAATCGCTCAACCGCTGGAAGGCGGCAGGAATCCATCTGGCCATCAGCGCGCTGATCGCCGCGACGATAGTCACGCTGGTGGTTGCCGTCTGGTACCCGGCGCCCTATTTCGCTGCGATGGGAGGCGAAACGCTGCTGCGGCTGTTGATCGGCGTCGATGTGGTGCTCGGTCCGCTCGTCACGCTGATCGTCTTCGATCCGGCCAAGCCAAGGCTCAAGTACGACCTCGCGGCGATCGCCTTGCTGCAGCTCGCGGCGCTCGGCTACGGCGGGTGGGTGATGTTCGAGGCCCGGCCGGTCTACGATGTCTTCGTCCGTGATCGCTTCGAGACCGTGCCGGCGAACGACATCGACCAACGGTCGCTCGCGCGGGCTGCGGCGCCCTACCGCTCGCTGCCGCTGACCGGCCCCCGCGTGGTCGCCGCGAGGGCGTACTACAACGCGAAGGAGCAGCTCGACGTCGCGCTTGAAACGGCGGCCGGAGGCCCCGATGTTGCGCAGCGCCCGCACCTGTACGTACCGTATGCGCAGATGGCCGGGAGCGTCGCGCGTGCCGCGCGTCCGCTCGTGGGATTGGCGCAGCGGGGCAGGGAAAGCGCCGAGCGGATCAGCGAGTTCGTGATGGCGCACGGCCAGGGTGGCCGCAGCCTCGGCTATGTCCCGGTACGCGCGCGCAACAAGGACTTCACGGCGGTCGTCGACCGCAAGACCGGCGAGGTCGTCGGCTACCTCGCGATCAATCCCTGGTAGTAGGTCGCGTTCGCGGCCGCGCTTGGGCGCCAAAGAGGGCCTCTCGCGGCGGGTCGTATAATGATGCGCTTTTGCGCGTCATCGATGCCCCATCTCACGTCTGCATCTTTTCTTCGTGCCTTTCTGATCGCCGTGGCGCTGGCCGCCGCAGCGCCCGGAATCGCGCAGCCGTCTCCCGCTGCGCCGACGGCCCCCAGCGGGATTCCCGCACCGGCGGTCGCCGCTGCGGCGTCGCTGCTCGTCGACGTCACCAGCGGGCAGACGCTGACGGGCGTCAACGCCGACGAGCGGCGCGACCCCGCGTCGCTGACCAAGCTCATGACCGCCTATATCGTGTTCGGCGCGCTGCGCGCCAAGACGATCGTGCCGTCGCAGATGGTCGAGGTCTCGCAGCGCGCATGGAAGGCCGAGGGCTCGCGGATGTTCATCGAGCCGCGCCGCGCGGTCTCGGTCGACGAGCTACTGCGCGGGATGATCGTGCAGTCGGGCAACGATGCATCGATCGCGCTTGCGGAATTGGTGGGCGGGACCGAGGAGGCCTTTGTTGCGCGGATGAACGTTGAAGCCCAGCGGCTGGGCATGAGCAACAGCCGGTTCGCCAACGCGACCGGGCTGCCGGCTGCGCAGCACTACTCGACGGCGGCGGACCTCGCGAAGCTCGCGTCCGCGCTGATCCGTGATTTCCCCGAGTATTACCCGCTCTATTCGCAGAAGGAATTCCGCTACAACAACATCACGCAACCCAACCGGAACCGGCTCCTGTGGACCGATCCCAATGTCGATGGCGTCAAGACCGGCCATACCGACGCGGCCGGCTGGTGCCTGATCGCGTCGGCGCTGCGCGGAGACCGCCGCGTGCTGGCCGTGGTCCTGGGCGCCAACTCGGACGCCGCCCGCGCGGCGGAAGCGCAGAAGCTCCTGAACTGGGGCTTCCAGGCCTTCGACACCGTGCAGCTCTACCAATCGGGCAAGCAGGTGACCACGCTGCGCGTTTGGAAGGGCGCCGTCACCGAGATCCCGGCGGGCTTTCTCGCCGATCGCTACCTGACGCTGCCCAAGGGCAAGGCCGACAAGCTGACGCTTACGATGCAGGCGCAGGAGCCGCTGATCGCGCCGATCGCGCGGGCGCAGCTGGTAGGCACGGTCAAGGTCGCACTCGAAGGCCAGCCGGTCGCGGAATTTCCGTTGATCGCGCTGGAGGACGTGCCTGCGGCCAGCTGGCTGGGTCGCGCGTGGGATACCGTGCGGCTGTGGTTTCGCAAGAGCTGAATCCGCCAACCCATGGGAGTCCGCGCATGACCGACGGCGAGCAGATCGTTTTTCTCAACGGGGCGTTCGTCGCGCTGGCCGACGCACAGGTTTCGGTTCTCGACCGGGGGTTCATCTACGGCGACGGCGTGTACGAGCTGGTCCCCGTCTACGGTCGCGAACCGTTCCGGATGCCGCACCATCTTGCGCGACTGCAGCGCAGCCTCGACGGCATCGGCCTGCCCAACCCCTACACCGAAGCGCAATGGTCGACGGTGATCCGCGACCTGATCGCACGGCAGCCCTTCGCCGACCAGGGTGTCTATTTCCAGATCACGCGCGGCGTGGCCAAGCGCGATCACGCCTTCCCCAAGGGCGTGCCGCCGACCGTGTTCATGATGAGCAATCCGCTGCCCACGCCCACGCGCGAGCAGGTCGAGCAGGGCGTGGCCGTGGTCACGGCCGACGACAACCGCTGGCATCGCTGCGACCTGAAGACGATCTCGCTGCTCGGAAACGTGCTGATGCGACAGCTGGCCGCCGAGGCTGGCGCCATCGAGACGGTGATGTTCCGCGACGGCTTCCTGACCGAGGCGTCGGCGTCGAACGTGCTGATCGTCAAGGACGGGACGATCGTGGTCCCACCCAAGGACAACCTGATCCTGCCCGGCATCACCTACGACGCGACGATGGAGTTCGCGCGCGACGCCGGCATCGCGCTGTCCGTTCGGCCGGTGCCCAAGGCCGAGGCGCTGTCCGCGGACGAGATGTGGCTGTCGTCCTCGACGAAGGAGGTTCTGGCGATCACCACCGTCGACGGCAAGCCGTTCGCCGGCGGCAAGCCGGGCCCCGTGTTCCGCCGGATCTGGGAATTGTTCCAGACCAGGAAGCCAAAGGCGCTGGCGGCGGCCTGAGCGAACCGGCTGGGATACCGGGTCCTCCGCCCGGATCGGCCTCCGGGTGGCGACGTCCGGCCCCGCGTCCAATTTGCCGCCGGATCCGCGGCCGGATTCAAACCCCGAATCCTCGGATTCGACCCCGGAATGGGCGGACTCGTCGCGCCACTGGCGGGAGTTCAACCCGCAGACTAGACTCCGCCGCGTGAGACCGACGAGCGACCTCTCCAAGGCTGACTGGCGATCGCGCCTGAACGAGCTCTTCCGCGGCGTCACCTGGGGCGCGTTCGCACTCCTGCTGCTGCTTTGTGCGGTCGACGCCTTTCGCGACATGCTGGCCTACCTCGTCGAAGCGCCGTTTATCCCATGGCTGCGCGAATTCTGGCGCCTGCTTTACCCGACGGTACTGATGGCGATCGTGATCATGTTGGCCGTCAACGCCGCGCTTAATCGCTATCGCAAGCCCGACTGGCGTCAGTCGCTCGCGGTCGCCGTCGCCGTGCTCGTGCCCTGCGCGCTCGGCGTGCTGATGAAGCTCCACCTGCTGCGGCTGCTCTACATCAAGCCGCGCGTCATGGAGAACTGGTACTACGAGAGCGCGAGCGCGTTCTTTGCGTGGTACTTCGTCCGCTATGCGGCGATCGGGGCGCTCCTTGCCGTCGCGTACACGATGCACCGGCGCGAGCAGCAACGTCTGGCCGCCTTGCAGCAGACCGAGCTGGAGCAGGCGCAACTGCGCCAGCAGATGGACGAAGCGCACCTGCAGGCGCTGTCGGCGCAGATCGAACCGCACTTCCTGTTCAACACGCTCGCCAACGTGAGGAGCCTCTACCAGACCGATCCGGCGACGGCGTCGGCGATGCTGGACAACCTCGTCCAGTACCTGGCGATTGCGTTGCCGCGAATGCGCGATTCGGAGTCGACGTTCGCGCGCGAGGCGGCGCTGGCCGACGCCTTCCTGGGTGTCCAGAAAATCCGCATGGGCGGGCGGCTGTCCTATTCCATCGACGTTCCCGACAGCCTCGCGGACGAGCCGCTGCCGCCGATGATGCTGCTCACACTGGTCGAGAATGCGATCAAGCATGGTGTCGGGCCGCTGCGCGAAGGCGGCGACGTGACCATTCGCGCGGTCGAGTCCGCGGGCGAGGTCGTCGCTGCGCGTGGCCGATACCGGTCGCGGGTTCACGACGCATCTGGGCAACGGTTCGGGGCTGGCGAACATCCGCGCGCGCCTGGGCGTGCTGTATGGAGGTCGGGCGCGCCTTCGGCTGTCGCGAAACGATCCCAAGCGGCGTGGTCGCGACAATCCTGCTGCCCGCGCAGCAGGCCGGGGTCGCGGCATGAACGACGCGGCGCGAACTTCGATCCAGTTGGTTCGCCGCCACGCTCGCGCTGGCCTGGGCGGCGTGGAAGGACATCACCTGGCGGCACCGTCGGGTGGACAGTCGCCGGCGGCCTCGTGCTGTGCGTGATCTGGACGACGACGCATCAGGGATTCTTCATCGCCCTGCATGAGGCGAGCTCGGCGAAAATTCTCCGTTCTTCTCGCGATCAGTTCGCGCTCACCCAACTCTTTGCGTTCATCTTCGCTGCTGCTGCGTGCTGCCGCGCCGATCTCGCCGTCGTTCGGCGGCGCACCGCGGATCCGGACCTATCTCGATCGCTGATCTTGACCATCGCACGTGCTGTTTGCGACGATCGATTGGGCGATCAGAGCTGCTACACCGGAGCGCTCCCGCCAGCTTCAAGTGGTGGTGGCGGCCGGTCGGTCGCCATCTGGATATTCATCTGGCCGGTGCTGGTCCTCGGCGGGCCCGCGGTCTTCGTCTACACCGACTGGCAGCGCGCGCGGCGATCGGCCGCCCGGCTGCACGCCGCGGGGCTCGCACGAACGCGTGCCGCCCGCGACATCCTGCAGACGCGGCTGCAGTCGATGCAGGCGCGCGTGGAGCCCCAGTTCCTGTTCGACACGCTGGCGCGCGTTCGAAACCTGTACGACCGCGACCCCGCGCAGGGCGAGCGTACGCTGGACGCGCTGATCGCGTACTTGCGTACCGCGATGCCGCGCATGCGCGACGTTGCCTCTACGCTCGGGCGCGAGTGCGAGCTTGCACGAACCTACGTCGACATCGTCGCCGCACGCGGCGACGCGCGTTTGCGCATTGAGGTCGACCTGCCCGAGGGCTCGCCGCAGGTGGTGTTTCCTTCGATGCTTCTGCTGCCGCTGGTAGAGGTGGCTGCCGCACACAGCCGCAGGACGCCATTGGACGACAACTCGATCGAGGTGCGCGCGCAGGTGGACGGCGGCAGGCTTCGCGTCAGCGTGACCGCGAGCAACGCCGCATTCGTCGATGCGGATTTGTCGGGTAGCGAAATCGTCGGCAGCGTCCGGGAACGGTTGCAAACGTTGTTCGACGCCGACGCGCGGATCGAACTGCGCGCGCGCGAAGGCGGCGGGTCGCAAGCCACCCTGGAGTTGCCTTATGAGCAACGTTAAGGCAGTGATCGCCGAAGACGAGCCGGTGCTGTGCGCCGAGCTCAAGCTGACGCTCGGGCGGTTGTGGCCGGAGCTTGAGATCTGCGCGGAAGCGCCCGACGGCATTGCCGCGCTGCACGCCATCGACCAGCACCAGCCCGACATCCTGTTCCTGGATATCCAGATGCCGGGCATGACCGGCCTCGACGTGGCCAGGCAGGCGCAGGGCCGGTGCCACATCGCGTTCGTCACCGCCTTCGACGAGTTCGCCGTCGCCGCCTTCGAGCAGGGCGCCGTCGATTACGTGATGAAGCCGATCTCCGCCGCGCGTCTGGCCAAGACGGTGGAACGGCTTAAGGCGAAGATGGGCACGACCCCGGCGAGTCTCGATGGCCTCGTGAAACTGCTGACGGCGCGGCTCAACAACGCAGGCGACCACCTGCGCTGGATCACCGCCACGCACGGCCAGGATCTCGACCTCATCACCGTCGACGAAGTGCTCTACTTTCGAGCCGATCACAAATACACGCTGGTGGTCACGGCGAGCGGCGAGACACCGATCCGGCTGTCGGTCAGGGAACTGGTCGACCGGCTCGATCCCGCCGACGTTCTGGCAGATCCACCGGGGCACGGTGGTCAACGTCAATGCCATCGCCGGCGTCAGCCGCGACTATCGAGGCCATCTGGCCGTGCGCCTGAAGCAACGCAAGGAAACGCTGCCGGTCAGCGAGTCCTACGTGCATCTTTTCAAGGGGATGTAGCCGCAACGACGCCGTTTCACGAACAGCAAAGGGGGATCTGCCGCCATGCTCGCAACTCGCCGCAGAAAGGCACTGCCCTATGCCATGGCTGCGCTCTGGGGCGCGACCCACCAGGCCGACGTCCGCGCACAGCAGTCCGAGGCGTTGCCCGAGCCGCTGCGCGTCGAGGTCACCGGATCGCGGATCGCGCGCATCGACGGCGAGACCGCGCTGCCGGTGCAGGTCATCGGCCGCGACGAAATCGAGCGCGGGAACTGGACGACGGCGGCGGAATTGCTGTCGTTCGTTTCGGCAAACTTCGGCGGTGCCAACAATGCGACCTCCGCCGGCACGCTGAGCGCCTCACCCACAGTCGGACTGTCGGGTGCCAACCTGCGCGGGCTGGGCGAGAGCCTGACGCTCGTGCTGCTCAATGGCCGGCGCCTGTCGAACTACGCTTTCGCGGGTTCGACCGTCGATCTTTCGAAGATTCCGCTCGCGGCCGTCGACCGTGTCGAGATCCTGAAGGACGGCGCGTCGTCGATCTACGGCAGCGATGCGATCGCAGGCGTGATCAACTTCATCACGCGCAAGGACTTCTCGGGCATCAATGTCGGCGGGCAGGCCGGTGTCACCGAGCAGGGCGGGGGAAATCACTACCAGGGGACCCTGACCGCCGGATGGGGCAATCTCACGCGCGACCGGTTCAACGCGTTCGTCACGCTGGATTGGCAGAAGGACACCGCGCTGGTTGCGTCGCAGCGCCAATTCGCGGCGACGGGCTATCGTCCGGACCAGGGGTTTGTCACTCTCAACCCCGTGCCGTTTCCGGCCAATATCCGGCTCGGCATTCTCAACCTTAACCCCTCGGCCGCGACGGGATGCGCGCCTCCGACGTCGATACGCGTTCCCGGCCTGTCGGGCTGCCGCTACGACGCCGCCGGGCAAATCGACCTTCTGCCCGCGCAGGAACAATGGAACGCGATCGCGCGCGCGCAGTGGGAGTGGTCGGCCGGGCAGCAGCTGTTCGCGGAGCTCGTGTACTCGCGCAACCAGCTCGACATCGGACAGTCGCCGACGCCCGCGGCGGCTTACCAAAGTAATCAGGTTCCCGTGATCTATCCAGCGGGTGGACCCTACTATCCGACCGACTTCGCCAACGCGAACGGCCTATCGGGCCCGCTCCAGGTCTACTTCCGGACGACCGAGCTCGGCCGCCGCATCTCGACAGTCGAAAGCGATGGCGAGCGCTTCGTTCTCGGCGGACAGGGCTCCGTGGGTGGCTGGGACTACAACGCCGCGTACCTTCGTAGCGTGAACACGGCGGACTACTCGTTTTCCTCGGGTTACGTGTCGACGCCTGCGTTCGTCGGCGCGATGGCGACCGGCCTCGTGAATCCTTTCGGCCCGTCGGGTGACGCGGGGCTCGCGCTCATGCGCGATGCACAGGTGACGGGCACCGTGCGCAACGCGAAGGGAACGCTCGACCTATTCGACGCCAGCTTTACGCGCGACGTGATGCAATTGCCGGCGGGCCCATTGAGCGTGGCTCTGGGCGGCGAATGGCGGCGCGAGCATCTGACGGATGCGCCGTCCGGAGTACTCGCGAGTCAGGAAATCATCGGAATCGTCGTCCCCTTTGTGCCGGCTGAAGGGAGTCGCACGGCGGAGGCGCTCTTCGCCGAGATGAACGTGCCGCTGACGCGCGGACTCGAGCTCGGCGCGTCGCTTCGCTACGATCACTACAGCGATTTCGGCGGAACGACCAATCCCAAGGTCGCGATTCGCTGGCAGCCTGTGACCTCGCTGCTGATGCGCGGCACGGCCGGCACCGGATTTCGCGCGCCGACGCTTCCCAATCTGTACACGCCGCAGACCGGGGCGTTCGTCCCGTACGTAGATCCGGAAAGGTGCCCCTTCACCAATGCTCCGGATGACTGCGGACAGGGAATGACTCTGTTCGTCCAGGGCGGCAATCCCAACCTGCGCCCGGAGACATCGACCCAGTATTCCGCGGGCGCCGTCTGGGAGCCGGTGCCGGGCAACTCCGTCGGAATCCAGTGGTGGCGCATCGACGTCGAGAACGTGATCAACAACTACTTCCCCAACGATGTCTTCTATTTCTACGACACGCTGGCGTCCGACCACATCGTTCGCGGACCGCCCGATGCCGCGTATCCCGGGCTTCCGGGGCCGATCACGGCCGTGCTCGGCCTCTACGAGAACGTCGGCAACTTGAGCACGTCGGGCATCGATGTCTCGATAGGCGCCCGTTACGTCGATCCGGCAGCCGGCACCTTCCGATTCTCGCTCAACGGTAGCTACGTCCTCACGTGGCAATTCTCGGCACCAGGCAGGCCAAAGGTGGATCTCGTGGGCACCGGCTCGTTTATCGCCCTGCCGCACTGGCGGCATTATGCAGAGATTGCCTGGCAGCGCGGCCCGTGGGGGGCGAGCCTCGCGCAACTCTTTCAGTCCGGGTACTCCGACGAGAGTTTCAACCGGCCTCCGCGCGATGTCGGCACCTACAGCTTGTGGAACCTCCAGGGTGTCTACACGGGCTTTCGCGACTGGTCGATCGCGGCCGGCGTTCGAAACCTCCTTGATACCGCGCCTCCGTTTTCGAACCAGGTACGCTTCGACCAAGCCGGATACAACCCCTCCTACGCCGACCCGCGGGGGCGCACCTATTACCTGCGCGCTAGCTACGCCTTCCGGTAGGGGCGGGGCGCCGGAGTTCCAGCGTGGTCCCAGGACTTCTACACTTTTCGTCCCGGACGCCTTGGGCCTGAGCCCCGACTCCCATCCCCGCGATCCAGCGCATCGTCGCCGACCGATACGGTGGGCGTGACCTGCCGATCACCCTCGCGCTCCGGGACGGCACCCGGGTGCCGCTGTCCACGAGCCCGGCAATCCTACGGGCGCGAGCCCATTCGCTTGCCGCATCATCTCCCGCAACTGCAGCGAAGCCTCGATGGCATCGGGCTCGCAATTCCACATACCAACGCCCCATGGGAGTCGCTCATCCGCGAGCTGATCGCACGGCAACCATTCGATGACCAGGGGGTGTACTTCCAGATCACGCGCGGCGCGGCCAAGCGCGACCACGCCTTCCCCAAGGGCGTGCCGCCGACGGTGTTCATGATGAGTAATCCGCTGCCCACGCCCGCGCGCGAGCAGGTCGAGCAGGGCGTGGCCGTGGTCACGGCCGACGGCAACCGCTGGCAGCGCTGCGACCTGAAAACGATCTCGCTGGTCGGCAACGTGCCGATGTGCCAGCTGACCGTCGAGGCTGGCGCCATCGAGACGGTGATGTTCCGCGACGGCTTCCTGACCGGCGTCGGCGTCGAACGTGCTGATCGTCAAGGACGGGACGATCGTGGTCCCACCCAAACAACCTGATCCTGCCCGCATCACCTACACGCCGATGGAGTTCGCGCGCGACGCCGCATCGCGCTGTCCGTTCACCTTCCCAAGCCAGCGCTGTCCCACGAGATGTAGCTGTCGTCCTCGACGAAGGAGGTTCTGGCGATCACCACCGTCGACGGCAAGCCGTTCGCCGGCCAAGCCGGCCCCGTGTTCCGCCGGATCTGGGAGTTGTTCCCGGCCAGGAAGCCAAAGGCGCTGGCGGCGGCCTGAGCGAACCGGCCGGGATACCGGGGACTTCGCCCGGCCTGGCCTCCGGATCGACGTCCGGCACCGCGTCCGATTTGCCGCCCGTGGCGGTAGCTGGCGTGCGCATGTCCATTTCGATAGGGCGAGCCGCGTTGGCGCCGCCGAGTTCCGCGATGTCATGCCCGCGTATTTGGGCAGCAGAGTTGAGATCGACCGGTCGGTCCCCATCCAATGTGGGGGTTTTCAGGGGTATTTTCGCCGACGCAAATTTGCGAAGTCATTGGCTGGTAGGCGCCCGATCATGGAACCCCTCGACGTATTCGCGCATCCCAATTCGGGGAACGAATTGAGTGGCAATCGGGATTGCGCGATCTGGATCGGGCACCGACACGAACCGGATCTGCGCGCCGCCGGTGGTTGACAGGGGTGCCTGCCGTAGAACCTACTGGGGAAGGGAAGGTCATGAGCCGAGCCAACAGAATTTCCATCGTTGCAGCGATAATTTTGCTGTCCCTCTGTGGTGCGACGGAGGCCGCCGAGCCGGGCGGGGTCGCCGTGGTACGGGTGGTCACGATTCCCGAGATCAGTCCCGGCAGCTTCCAATTTGCAGGCTCGCCGGCCGGCGAGGCGCGGCTGTCGGTGGAGGGTTCCGCAACTCTTCGCGCCAGCCTCGGCAGCGGCAGGCACCAATCCACGCTGGAGCGGATCGATCCGGCCCTGCGCTCGGCCGGTTACGCGTTGACCGCCATCACCTGCGATGATGGCAGCAGCGGTCGCCGCAGTCGCGGCGACCTGTCACGCAGTGCGGCATTTTTTGAACTGGAGAACGGCGAAACTGTTACCTGTACGTTCGTGCTCCGGTTGGATTCCGTGGCCTGCACCTGTCCGAAAGAAGGCCGCTGGAACGTGGTCAATCATATCGGGTCGATGGCATGCACCGGCGTGGTGTCCATGACCCATCCGTTGACGGCAAGCAGCAGCCGCGGGACGCTCAAGGTCGGCGACGACTGCAAGACCATCGTGGCTTCCGGCATGTCCGACAGTGAAGCCGATATCGAAATGTACAGGCAGCCGGATTGCGGTTTCGTGGGTACGGTGGGCGGCGCTCGCGACGGCATTCCGATGACCATCGAGTTCCGCTGGAGCGTGGAGAACCCGAAGCGCATCACTGGGGACCTCCGCTCCACGGTTTCACAGCAGGGCATGACCTGCAGGATGAATCGGACCTACCAACTCGACTACGACGGATGACAGGCCGCCCAGCGACGCTCTCGCCGAGCGCTACGCTTCCCGCAGCGGCTCCGTCGTGCCGTAGCGGCCGTGGTGAAACACCAGCCCCCGTCCCGTCGTGCGCTCACAGGTCACGACTTCGCCGACGAACACGACATGATCGCCGGCGCGCTGGCGCGAATGATGCCGGCACTCGAACCAGGCCACGCAGCCGTGGATCAGCGGCGCATCGGCCCATCCCATCCGGTAATCGACGCCCGCGAAGCGGTCGGCGTGGGGCCGTGAGAACCGGCGCGCGAGTTCGATCTGGCCTGAGGACAGCACGTTGACCGAATAGCGCTCGGAGGCCTCGAACGTCGCCATGCTCGGCGAGTCATGCGCGAGGCTCCACAGCACCAGGGGCGGCTCGAGCGACACCGAGTTGAATGAGTTGGCGGTGAAGCCCGCGTAGCGCCCGTCTCCTGCGCGGGTGCAGATGACGGTGACGCCGGTCGCGAACTGCGCCAGCGCATCGCGGAACTGCCGTGCGTCGAAGGCCTTGGGCGACGCGGGCGCGGAGCCGGGAGGGGGCATGGAGGAAGCGGCGCCGGCCGGGCGCCGGCGAGGGTGATGGCGGGGTGCGGCGATGGTAGGGGGCGGCGGACCGCACTGTCAAAGTGGATTCGGGCGGTGCCGCTGGCGGCGGTTGCCGATATCGCCGTTCCCGCGAGACCACCGGGGAGCGCGGCTACTCCTGCATCGGAGGCCAGACACCGCACGGGGTGCCCGCTTCCCAGGGACGGAAAGGCGCCCGGCAATTCCGGCTCCCCAACGGCAGCGGGACTTGCTACACTTTTCGCTCCGGAGTCTGCGAAATGCGCCGGATGCAGAAGGCCCTGCTTTCCACCGGACGAGCGGAAACCCATGGCAGAAGCACTGCAACGGATCATCACCAACCGCTACGGCGGACGCGAATTGCCGGTCACGCTGGTGTTGCCGGACGGCGCGCGCGTGCCGCTGTCTACGGCGCCGGCCGTCGAAATCGTCGCCCGATCGTGGAAGGGCCTGCGGGCGCTGGCCTCGCCGGCGCTGGGCTCGCTCGCCCGCGCCTACGTCCACGACGACCTCGACTTCACCGGCAGCTCGCGCCGCATGCTGGGGATCGCAGAGTCGATGGTGGGGGCGGTTACGCATGGTCGTGACCGCGTGCAGACCCGATGGAAGCTCTTCCTTCACCAGCACCGCAGCAACCGGCGCAACATCTCGCACCACTACGATGTCTCCAATGCGTTCTACCGGATCTGGCTGGACTCGCGCATGGTGTATTCGTGCGCGTATTTCCGAAGCGCCGCCGATACGCTCGATGCTGCGCAGGAGTCGAAACTCGACCACATCTGCCGCAAGCTCCGGCTGCGGCCGGGCGAGAGGTTCCTCGACATCGGCTGCGGCTGGGGCGCGCTGCTGTTCCACGCGGCGCAGCGCTACGGCGTCGACGCGCACGGCATCACGCTCTCGCAGAACCAGTTCGACCACGTGACGCGCGAGATCGCGGCGCGCGGCCTGGCCGGCCGTGTGCGCGTCGAGTTGCGCGACTACAACGACCTGCCCGAGGACGTGCAATACGACAAGATCGCCAGTGTGGGCATGTTCGAGCATGTGGGCGTACGCAGGTTCGGCCGTTACTTCGGCAAAATCTATCGGATCCTGAAGCCGGGCGGCATGGTGCTGAACCACGGGATCACGCACAACACGCTCGCGGCGGAAAGCCTGGGCAGCGGTATCGGCGAATTCGTCGACGACTACGTCTTTCCCGGCGGCGAGCTCACGCACGTGTCGCGCGTCGTCGAGGGCATGGCGGCGGAAGGCCTCGAACTCGTTGACGCCGAGAGCCTGCGCGAACACTACGCCAGGACGCTGTGGACGTGGGTCGACCGGTTGGAGGCACGCCAGGACGAGGCACGCCAGGAGGTCGGCGAGGAACGCTACCGGATCTGGCGCATCTACATGGCCGGTTCCGCGCATGCGTTCGATCGCGGCTGGATGTCGCTGTGGCAGCTCCTGGCCGGCAAGGCGCTGACCGACGGCCGGCTGCCGCACCCGCTGACGCGCGAGTACATGTACGGTGGGCCGGACTGAAGGCTGCCACCCCGGCATTCCGGTGGCGGACCCTCGCCGGTGCCGTCGACCTGTTGTTTCTGCGTCACCGCGCCCGCACGTTGGAATGGACCCCCTGCCACACGGAGAGCGCCATGAACAAGCCGGTACCCGCGATCGAAGCGCCGAACAGCGACGAACAGGCGTCGGTGCTCACCTTTCCCTGCGTGTTTCCGATCAAGGTGATGGGGCGCACGCAGGACGGATTCGCGCAGGCGGTGTCGGAGGTCGTGCGCCGGCACGCGCCCGACTTCGATCCCGCGGCGCTGGAAATGCGCGCGTCGAGGGAGGGCAACTGGCTCTCCGTGACGGCGTCGGTGAACGCGAAGTCTCGTGAGCAGCTCGACAATCTCTACCGTGAACTGGTCGCGCACCCGATGGTGAAGATGGTGCTTTAGTCGGTGCGGTCCCGCACGGCCTTTCGGCCGGTTGACGGACGTGAATTTCTGTAGCAATATTCAGCAACAATAATTGCTACATGAACATCCTGTCCTCTGCCGCGCCTGCGGCTCCCCGGAAGGTGGCCTCCGATGCTGCCGTGCTCTCCAAGGCCGTGGTGCGCGCTGCTCGACTGCTCGGCCTCACGCAACGCGACGTCGCCGCCGCGCTCGGGATTTCCGAGGCCACGGCCTCGCGGCTCTTCGGTGGCCGGTACGCGCTCTCGCCGGACCATGCGAAGGAATGGGAACTGGCGCTGCTGCTGGTGCGCGCGTTCCGCGCGCTCGACGCGCTGTGGGGTCACGAGGAAACCGCGAGGCAGTGGCTGACGAGTCCCAACCTGGCGCTCGGCGGTTCGCCGCGCGAATTGCTGCGTACGGTCGAGGGGATGGTGCGTGTCGTTGCGTACCTGGACGCCGCGCGCGGTCGCCTCTGAGGCGGCGGCGCGTCGGTTTGCGCTGTGGCGTGCCGTGGAGGCGCAGCACGTCGTCGCGACGATGGCGCTGGTCGACACACTCGACGAACAGGGCGTCCTGGAGCGACTGCTGGAGTCGACCAAGCCGCCGCTGCCCGAAGGTGCGACCCGGCTCCACTACCTGCTGTTCACGCCCTTTCGCTACCCGCCGCCCCAAGGGGGCTCGCGCTTTCGCGGGCCGAACGACCCCGGCGTGTTCTACGGCGCCGACGAGGTGCGCACGGCGTGCGCGGAACTGGGCTACTGGAGATGGCGGCACCTGCTCGACTCACCTGCGCTCGGCGCGATGCCCACGCGCGCGCAAACCGTGTTTCGAAGCACGATTGACACCGCCGCCGTCGACCTGCGCGAGCCGCCGTTCGCGCGTGAACGCGCGACGTGGACGCACCCGTCCGACTACGGCGGCTGCCAACGCTTCGGCGTGACCGCGCGCGAGGCGGCGGTGGGCGCCATCCGTTATGAATCGGTGCGCGACCCGCTGCACGGCGGTTGTTGCGCGGTGCTTTCCTGGCGTGCCTTTGCGCGTCCGGCGCCCGTGGAGCAGCAGACCTGGATGCTGTCGGTGACCCGCGAGCGCGTCGTGTGGCAGCGCTCCGATTCCGTGCGTGTGCAGGCGTTCGAGTTTCCCGCGACCGGTTTTCGCCATGAATGACGCGCTGCCTTGTGTCGATGCGGCCGTCGCCGGCATCGTGACCCGCAGCCTCGGGCGCACGGATTACGCGTCGACATGGCGCGCGATGCAGGCGTTCACCGCGCAACGCGACCCCGCGACGCGCGATGAAATCTGGCTGACTGAGCATCCGCCGATCTACACGCTGGGCCTGGCGGGACGGCGCGAGCACCTGCTGCGTGACAACGGAATCGCGGCGCTGAAGGTCGATCGCGGCGGGCAGATCACCTATCACGGGCCGGGGCAGCTCGTCGCGTACACGCTCTTGGACCTCAGGCGAGCGCGCCTGGGCGTGCGCGACATGGTCCGGCGCCTCGAGGGGGCGGTGATAGAATGGCTTGATTCGCTTGGGCTTTCCGCCTACGGCAAGACATCGGCGCCGGGTGTCTACTTGCGGACCGACAGCGTCGAGGCCAAGATCGCCGCTCTCGGACTCAAAGTGCGCAACGGCGCCACCTATCATGGGCTCGCGGTGAATATTGCGATGGATCTCTCCCCCTTCGCCGACATCGATCCCTGCGGCTATCCCGGCCTCGCAGTCACGCAGCTCGCCGATCTCGGTGTCGAGCGCACCGTCGACGCCGCTGGCGCTGAACTCGCGCCCCTGCTCGCCGACCATCTGCAGCGACGATGAGCGACAACCGCACCGACAACGCAGCCGGCGTCAAGCACAAGGGCGACGCCAAGACCGCGCGCGTATTTGCCAAATACGCAATCAAGGTGGTGGCGGGCGAAACGCTGAAAAAGCCCGACTGGATCCGTGTCCGCGCCTCGTCGTCGCCGCGGTTCATCGAGATCAAGAAGATCCTGCGTGAGCACCGGCTGCACACCGTGTGCGAGGAAGCGTCGTGTCCGAACATCGGCGAATGCTTCGGCAACGGTACGGCGACGTTCATGATCATGGGCGACCTGTGCACGCGTCGCTGCCCGTTCTGTGATGTCGGGCACGGGCGCCCGCTGCCGCTCGATCGCGACGAACCCTCCAATCTTGCGCGCACCATCGCCGCGCTACGGCTGAAATACGTCGTGATCACCAGTGTGGATCGTGACGATCTGCGCGACGGCGGCGCGCAGCATTTCGTCGACTGCATCCGCGCGGTCCGCGAAAGCTCGCCGGTCACGCAGATCGAGGTGCTGGTGCCCGATTTCCGCGGGCGCGTCGACCGGGCGCTGGAGATACTCGCCGCAGCCCCCCCCGATGTGATGAATCACAACCTTGAATCGGTGCCGCGGCTGTATCGGCAGGTGCGCCCAGGCTCCGACTATGCGCATTCGCTGCGCCTGCTGCAGGCGTTCCGGGAGCAGGTGCCGGGTGTGCCTACCAAGTCGGGACTGATGGTGGGGTTGGGCGAGACCGATGACGAAATCCTTGCGACGATGCACGACATGCGCGCACATGGCATCGAAATGCTCACGTTGGGCCAGTACCTGCAGCCGTCGACCGGCCATCTGCCGGTGGCGCGCTATGTGCATCCGGATGCCTTCGCGGCGTTCGAACGCGAAGCGTACGCGATGGGCTTCAGGCACGCGGCAGTCGGTGCCCTCGTGCGCTCGTCGTATCACGCCGATCGGCAGGCTGAAGACGTCCTGCGCTGACGCCGCGGTGGCGGAGAATTCGATACACCCCCGGACGGGGGGCCGGCGTCGTGACTTCGACGCCAGCCGTCACGCAGCGCAACGGGCGTCACGACTGCGGCCCGGGAGGCGGCGGCGCACCCTTCGGCCATAGCAGCCACACGTGGCCGTCCTGCTTCATGCGGCCGGCCTCGCGGCCGGCCTCGTCGCCGAAGCCCCAGAAGAAGTCAGCGCGTACCGGGCCGCGGATCGCGCCGCCCGTGTCCTGTGCCAGCACCAGCCGCTGAAGGGGCGCGGCCGATAGCGGCATCGTCGTCGCGAGATACACCGGCGCGCCCAGCGGAATCGAGCGGGGATCGACCGCAATCGTGCGCCGCGCGAGCAACGGCACACCGAGCGCGCCCTGCGGGCCGTCGATGCGCGCAGCGAGCGACCCGGGCGCGGGCGGCGCGGCTTCGCGGAAAAACACGTAGCTTGGATTCTCGTCGAGCAATGCGCGCGTCTGGTCCGGATGCGCAAGCGCCCACGCGCGGATTGCCTGCAACGACGCGGCCTCGCGCGTCAGCTCGCCGCGGTCGATCAGCACGCGCCCGACCGAACGGTACGGATGACCGTTTTGGTCGGCGTAGTTGAGCCGGACGACCGTGCCGTCAGGAAGCGCGACCCGTCCCGAGCCCTGGATTTCGAGAAAGAACGCTTCGACGGGGTTGTCGACGTAGACCAGCGGCGTCGCCGGAATCACCGCGGAGTCGCGCTCGATCTCGCCGCGCGACCGGTACGGGACGACCCTGCGCCCCGATAGGCGGCCGCGCACGCGCTTACCCTTGAGCTCCGGATAGAGATCGCCAAGCTCAACCGTCAGCAGGTCGTCAGGCGTCGCGTACAGTGGCACCGTGAACTCGGCGGTGCGGGCGCGCGAACCGTGCAGCAGCGGTTCGTAGTAGCCGGTGACCAGGCCGACGTCGTTGCCGTCGTCGGCGGCAACACGGTATGGGATAAAATGAGCAACGAAGAACGCGCGCACAGCATCGTTGTCGGCGGAGTTGACCGTTTCACCCGCCGTGCATGGTGGTTGCCATAGCGGGCGGGTCTTCGGATGGGCAAGCAGCGCGCGGCAGCCGACAACGAACGCGGGCCAGGCTTCCGCGACTGGATCGGTTTTCCATCCGGGAAGATCGGCCCACGCGACTGCCGTGAACTGTGCTCGTGGCAAGGGTGTCGGGGCGGGAGGTGCCGGGACGGGGGTCGGAGCGGGAGCCGGCAGCGTCTGGCATCCGGCGATGACGATGCCGGCAGCAAGGCCCAGCGCGGCCAATACCCTGGCGCGCGTGTGACTTTGAAAGGGCGTGTCCATGAGCTGGATCCTGCTCGAAGCGTGCGTGGCGCTGGTCGTCGCGGTGGCCATCGTGTGGTGGACGACCGGGGCGCGGCGCAAACCTAGGGATTCAGCGGACCGCAAGCCTGACGGCGGCGAAGGTCAGTGAAGCGTTCGCGGCACCGACAGTGTGAACGGCGGGATCGGCGCATCGAAAGCCCTACCGTCCTCGGCGCGCATCTGGTAGTTCCCGCGCATCGTGCCCACCGGCGTCGGGATCGACGTGCCGCTCGTATACTCGAAGCTTTCACCGGGCTTGAGCAGCGGCTGCTGCCCGACGACGCCCAGCCCCTTGACCTCCTGGACCTTGTGCTCGGCATCGGTGATGATCCAGTGGCGACTTATCAGTTGCGCCGCGACGTCGCCGGTGTTGGTGACGGTGATCGTATAGGAAAAGACATACTCGTTCTTCGCGGGATCGGAACGATCGGCGAGGAAGGATGCTTTGGGAACCACCGTGATCTCGTATCGCCTGTCGTTCGCCATCGCGCATTCCCACATTTGCCGAGAAGATTATAGCCCGATGGACAGACAATTCCGGATTGCCCCGTCGATCCTGGCAGCCGACTGCGCGCGCCTGGGGGAGGAGGTCCGCGCCGTGATCGCGGCCGGCGCCGATCTCGTGCACTTCGACGTGATGGACAACCATTACGTTCCCAACCTGACGCTGGGGCCCCTTGTCTGCGCAGCGGTGAAGCCGCATTCGAGCGTTCCGATCGACGTCCACCTGATGGTGAAGCCGGTCGACCGGATCGTCCCGGATTTCGCGCGTGCCGGCGCCGCCAACATCAGCTTCCATCCGGAGGCGACCGAGCACGTCGACCGCACGATCGGGCTGATCCACGAGTCCGGCTGCACCGCGGGCCTCGTCTTCAATCCGGCCACGCCTCTCGACTGGCTGATGCACGTGATCGACAGGCTTGACCTGGTGCTCATCATGTCGGTCAACCCCGGCTTCGGCGGCCAGTCGTTCATCCCGCATGCGCTCGAGAAGATCCGGGCCGCGCGCAAGCTGGTCGACGCAGCGATGCAGCGCACCGGTCGCGATATCCGGCTCGAAGTCGACGGCGGCGTGAAGATCGACAACATCCGCGCGATCGCACACGCCGGTGCCGACACGTTCGTCGCGGGCAGCGCGATCTTCGACTCGGCGGATTACGGAGACACCATCGCAAAGCTGCGGGCGGAACTCGCGAAGGTTGGCTGAAGAGGCATCCTGGGCGGTTTTCGACGTCGACGCGGTCGCGTTCGACCTCGACGGCACGCTGCTCGACACGATTCACGACCTGGCGTCAGCGGTGAACGGGCTGCTCGACGAGTCGGGTTTCGCGACGCTGCCGAAGGCCGTGATCCGCGACCTGGTCGGCCGTGGCATGGCGAACCTGCTGCGCCGCGCGCTGGCACTGGCGGGCGCGCCGCCCTCGACCGACGATCTGCTGGCGGCGCGCCTGATCCGCTACCAGGAAATCTACGGCGGGTTGCTCGGCCGTGAAACGCGGCTCTATCCGGGCGTGGAGTCGGGGCTCGACCGGATGCGCGCCGCCGGATTGAAGCTCGCGGTTGTCACCAACAAGGCGACCCGGTTCGTGCGGCCGCATCTTGAGCACGCCCGGATCACGCAGTATTTCGACGTAATCGTCGGCGGCGATGACGCGGCGAAGAAGAAGCCTGATGCGGCTCCGCTGCGCTTGGCTGCGGCACGACTGCGCGTGGCGCCGCCGCGGCTCCTGATGGTCGGCGACTCTGCCAACGACGTGGATGCCGCGCGCGCCGCCGGCTGCCCGGTGGTCGTCGTGCCCTATGGATACAGCGAAGGCATTCCGGTGCAAAACCTGGGAAGCGATGGTATATTCGATTCGCTCGCCGCCGTGGCCATGTCGGTCCGGCGCGCCTCGAGCGAATCTGCCTGACCCATGAACATCAACTTCGACGTTTCCAACTCCGGACTGTCCACCGCGTGCGCGGTGTGGCGGCGCGAGGGCGAGTGGCGCTGGCGGCGCCCCTACTGATCCCCCGCGTTCCGCGTCGCACGCACCGAGCCATCCAGCGACGCTCCGATCCAAGAGTTTGGCAAACGAAGGTCGAAGGATGATCACCGAAACCGAATTCCGGGCGCTTGTCGCCCAGGGGTACAACCGCATTCCGCTGGTCCAGGAATCGTTCGCGGATCTCGATACGCCGCTTTCGCTCTACCTCAAGCTGGCCAACGCCCGCTATTCGTTCCTGCTCGAATCCGTCGTGGGCGGGGAGCGGTTCGGTCGTTATTCGTTCATCGGGCTGCCGGCCCGCGTGCGGCTGCGCGCCCGCGGGCGCCATGTCGAGGTCGAAGATGACGCGGGCGTGCGCGAAACATTCGACGGCGACCCGCTCGAGTTCGTCGAGACGTATCGCGCGCGCTTCCATGCTGCGCCGCTGCCCGGGCTTCCGCGATTCTGCGGCGGGCTGGCCGGAATCTTCGGTTACGACGTCGTCCGCAACATCGAGACCAGACTCGCGGGCAAGGAGAAGCCGCCCACGCCCGGGCTCGCCGACGTCCCCGACATGCTGCTGCTCCTGACCGAGGAGCTGGCGGTCGTCGACAATCTGAAGGGCAGGATCTCGCTGATCGTCTACGCCGACCCGGGCGTGCCGGACGCCTACGCCCGGGCGCGCGAGCGCCTGGAGCAGCTGCGGCGCCGGCTGCGTGAGCCTGTGGCCATTCCCTTCGAGACCGGTGCGGCAGTGTCGACGGCGCACAGCGAGTTCGGCGAGGCCGGCTACAAGGGCGCAGTCGCGCGCGCGAAGGAGTACATCGCCGCCGGCGACATCATGCAGGTCGTGATCTCGCAGCGGATGTCGATGCCGTTCGCCGCTTCGCCGCTCTCGCTGTACCGGGCGCTGCGCTCGCTCAATCCATCGCCGTACATGTTCTACTACGACTTCGACGACTTTCACGTGGTCGGCGCGTCGCCCGAGATTCTGGTCCGCAAGGAAGGGTCGACTATCACGCTGCGGCCCATCGCCGGCACGCGGCCGCGCGGGGCGACCCGCGATGCCGACGAGGCGCTGGCGCACGAACTCGCGAACGATCCGAAGGAGATCGCGGAGCATGTGATGCTGCTCGACCTCGGCCGCAACGACGTGGGCCGCGTCTCGCGCATTGGCTCGGTACGCGTGGCCGACCGGATGATTATCGAACGCTACTCGCACGTCATGCACATCGTCTCCAACGTCGAGGGCACGCTGGCCCCGGGCATGACCAGCGTCGACGTGCTGCGGGCGACATTCCCGGCGGGCACCGTGAGCGGCGCGCCGAAGGTGCGCGCGATGGAGATCATCGACGAGCTGGAGCCGACCAAGCGCGGCATCTATTCCGGCGCCGCGGGCTACATCAGTTTCCAGGACGACATGGATACGGCGATCGTGCTGCGTACCGCGGTGCTCAAGGGTGGCGTGCTCTACGCGCAGGCGGGCGGCGGCATCGTCCACGATTCGTCGCCTGACGGTGAATGGCAGGAGACGCTGAACAAGCTGCGCGCGGTGCTGCGTGCCGCCGAGATGGTGCAGCAGGGATTGGACGAGGAGTAGATGACGACCCCCACGCTCACTTCGTTCGCTGCCCCCGGAGGGGGCGCGACACGCGCACTTCGGCCTGCCGCAGGAGCGCTGATCATGCTGCTGATGATCGACAATTACGACAGCTTCACCTATAACCTCGTACAGTATTTCGGCGAGCTCGGTGCGGACGTGCGCGTGTACCGCAACGACGCGATCACGCTCGACCAGGTCGCGGCACTCGCCCCCGCGCAGATTGTCGTGTCCCCCGGCCCGTGCACGCCGAACGAGGCAGGAATCTCGGTCCCGCTGATCCGTCGATTCGCCGGGCAGATCCCCATTCTGGGCGTGTGCCTCGGGCATCAGGCGATCGGCCAGGCGTTCGGCGGGCACATCGTGCGCGCGCAACGGGTGATGCACGGCAAGTTGTCGCCAGTGACGCACGACGGCCGGGGCGTCTTCGCGGGACTGCCTTCGCCGTTCGCCGTCACGCGGTACCATTCACTGGCAATCGAGCAGGCGCAGGTGCCGCCGGAGCTCATGATCACCTCGACTGCCGACGACGGGGAGATCATGGGCGTGCGCCACCGACGGCTGGCCGTCGAAGGCGTACAGTTCCATCCCGAAGCGATCCTGACCGAACACGGCATGCGGTTGCTTGGCAATTTCCTGGAGGGCCGACGATGAAAGCCAAGATGGGTGCGCTGGTCGCGCTGACGTTTGCAGCGTTTATCACCGACGCCGGCGCCGGCGCGCTCGACGAATGCATGATCCGCGGCGATCATGCCGCGGTGAGCAAGTGCCTCATCGAGGCGGACGCTGAGGCGCAGGCACTGCTCAACAAGGCGGAAGGTGATGCGGGCAGACTGGCACGCAACATCGACACCGCCACCGGCCACTCAGGGGCGGCTGCGGCGCTCGCCAGGTCGATGCGGGCATTCAGCGAATACCAGAAGGCGCAGTGCGATTTCGTCCGCTCGATGTACGCGGGCAGCGCAGGCGCCGACCAGGGCCAGTTGGGATGCCGCGTCGACCTGGCGCGCCGGCGCGCCCGCGAACTTCAGAGTTTCTGACCCGCGCCGGGAAACGGAACTGCTTGCATCGCCAAGTCTTCAGGAAGGAGCAAGACCGCACCATGTCCATCACCGTTTCTGAGGCGCTACAGCGCACGATCGAGCATCGGGAAATCTTCCACGACGAGATGCTTTCGCTGATGCGACAGATCATGGGCGGCGAGGTGTCGCCGGTGATGATCGCCGCGCTGACCGTCGGGCTGCGGGTCAAGAAGGAAACGATCGGCGAGATCGCCGCGGCCGCGCAGGTGATGCGCGAGCTGTCGACGAAGGTCGACATCGCCGACCGCGAGCACCTGGTCGACATCGTCGGGACCGGTGGTGATTCTTCGCATACGTTCAACATTTCCACGGCTTCGATGTTCGTCGCGGCGGCGGCTGGCGCGCGGGTGGCCAAACACGGCAACCGCTCGGTCTCGTCGAAATCGGGAAGCGCCGACGTGCTGGAAGCGCTCGGCGCCAACATCATGCTCAATTCCGCGCAGGTTGCGCAATGCATCACCGAGACCGGGGTGGGTTTCATGTTCGCGCCCAGCCACCATTCGGCGATGAAGTACGCGGCGCCGGTGCGCCGCGAGCTCGGCGTGCGGACGATCTTCAACATCCTGGGACCGCTGACCAATCCGGCCGGCGCGCCCAACCAGCTGATCGGCGTATTCCATCCGGACCTGGTCGGCATTCACGTGCGCGTGCTGCAGCAATTGGGTGCGGAGCACGTGCTCGTCGTGTACGGACGCGACGGCATGGACGAAGTTTCGCTCGGCGCGGCCACGATGGTCGGCGAGCTGAAGGACGGGGAGATCCTCGAATACGAAATCCATCCGGAGGACTTCGGACTGTCGATGAAGTCCAATCGCGGGCTCAAGGTCAGGGACGCCGGCGAGTCCAAGGAAATGTTGCTGGAAGCGCTTGGCAACGTCGAAGGCACACCGCGGGAGATCGTGGTGCTCAATGCGGGCACTGCGCTCTACGCGGCCAACGTGGCGGCCTCGATCGGCGAGGGCATCGAGCGCGCGCGCGCTGCGATCGCGAGCGGCGCGGCGAAGGCGAGGCTCGACCAGTTCGTGGCCCTGACGCGCAAACTCGCCGCGTCGCCGGTGGCCTGACGCCTGACGCGGGGACTCCATGGCGAAGAGCGACATCCTCGAGAAGATCATCACGACCAAGGCGCAGGAGGTCATCGCCGCGCAGGTGACGCGTCCGTTCGCCGTGGTCGACGCCGAAGCGCGCGCCGCTTCGGCGCCGCGCGGTTTCGAGCTTGCGCTGCGCGCACGTATCGCCGCCGGTCGTCCCGCGGTCATTGCCGAGATCAAGAAGGCGAGCCCGAGCAAGGGATTGCTCCGCGAGCAGTTCGATCCGCCGGCGATCGCCGCCAGTTACGAGCGAGCCGGCGCCGCATGCCTGTCGGTCCTCACCGATGGCCCGTTCTTCCAGGGTGCGGGCGAGTACCTGGTCGCAGCGCGCAACGCCTGCTCGCTGCCGGCGCTGCGCAAGGAATTCATCGTCGACGAATACCAGGTCGCCGAATCGCGCGCGCTCGGCGCCGATGCGGTCCTGCTGATCGTGGCAGCGCTCGAGGACGCGCAAATGGCCGCGCTCGAGGCCTGCGCGAATGACTACGGGATGGACGTCCTGGTCGAAATCCATGATGGCGACGAACTCGAACGGGCGCTCAGACTGAAGACGCCGCTCCTGGGCATCAACAACCGGAATCTGCGCAATTTCAGCGTGACGCTCGACACCACGTTCAACCTGGCGCCACGCGTTCCGCCGGAGCGCCTGGTCGTCACCGAAAGCGGGATCGCGACGATGCGTGACGTAGCGATGATGCGCGAGCGCGGAGTCCATGCGTTCCTGGTCGGTGAAGCGTTCATGCGCGCGCCGGACCCCGGCGCCGCACTGACCGCGCTCTTCGGCTGACGCCAGCGCGGTGCTATGATCCAGTGCCCCTTGTAAGAGGCGCCTGTTGCCTCGGCCGCCCTGTCACCCGACTTGTAGCGAGACATCCCTGTGTCGGCCATTGCCGTCGAGAACGTCAGCAAGCACTGGACGACCGCCGACGGCCGCGTGTTCGCGGTCGACGCGATCTCGTTTTCGCTCGAACCGGGCACGCTCAACGTGCTGCTCGGGCCCTCGGGCTGCGGCAAGTCCACGACCCTTCGGCTGATCGCGGGGCTTGAGGCGGCCGACGGGGGCATCGTCAGGATCGCCGATCGCGACGTTACCCGCCTGGCGCCTGCCGGGCGCAACATCGCGATGGTGTTCCAGAGCTATGCGCTGTTTCCGCACCTGTCGGTAGCCGAGAACATCCTGTTCGGATTGCGGGTCCGGCGCACCTCGGCGAAAGACTGCGATTCGCGGCTTGCGCGAGTCGCCGACCTGCTGGGGCTGACGGCGCTTCTGGCGCGCAAGCCCTCGCAACTCTCCGGTGGACAGCAGCAGCGCGTAGCGCTGGGAGGGCGATCATCAACGAGGCACCGGTGTGCCTGCTGGACGAGCCGCTGTCCAACCTCGACGCGCAGCTGCGCGCCGAGATGCGCCAGGAAATCCGGGCATTGCAGCGCAAGCTCGGCATTACGATGGTGTACGTGACCCATGACCAGGTCGAGGCGATGTCGATGGCCGACCGGGTGATCCTCCTGAACGGTGGGCGCATCGAGCAGAACGGCACGCCGGTCGAACTGTACGAGACACCGGCCAACGTGTTCGTCGCGCGCTTCATCGGAACGCCGCCGATGAACCTGCTGAAGCTCGAGAACGGATCGGACGGCGCGGTGATTGCCGGAACCGAAGGCCCGATGATATTTCCGGTCGCGTGCGCGGGCGGCACGCTCGGCGTGCGACCCGAGCACGTCGAGCTTGGCTTCGAGCGCGGCGTTCGCGCCGTGGTCGAGAGCGTCGAATATCTGGGCGGCGACTCGCTGTTGACGTGCCGCCTGGGAGGGCAGGCGATGTCGGTGCGCACGCAAGGCAGCGTGGGCCTCACGCGCGGAGACCCCGCATGGCTGACCTGGGCGCCGGGCGCCCAGCATTTCTTCACCGCCGGTGGCGAGCGCCATGAATCGGGCGCTCGTCACCACGCCGCAACGATGGTGGCGTAACAACGCGGATTCTATCCACGTTTCTGAGAGGAGGACGCATCATGGGGAAATCGTTCGTTCGCACTGTTGTGGCCGCGCTTGCCGCGGCGTGTGCGCTGGCGGCACCGGCCGTCGCGCAGGCGCAGACCGAAGTCTCCTTCTACTATCCGGTGGCGGTCGGCGGCCCGATCACCAAGATCATCGATGCCTACGCCGCTGATTTCGAACGCGAGAATCCCGGCATCAAGCTGAAGCCGATCTACGCCGGGAGCTACCAGGAATCGATCACCAAGGCCTTGACCGCGGTGAAGAGCGGCGAGCCGCCGGTGATGTCGATCCTGCTGTCGACCGACATGTTCACGCTTATCGACGAGGACGCGATCGTGCCGTTCGACACGCTGCTCAAGTCGCCGGAGGACCAGGCGTGGCTCAAGTCCTTCTTCCCGGCGTTCATGGAGAACAGCCAGACGGGCGGCAAGACGTGGGGTATCCCGTTCCAGCGCTCGACGATCGTCCTCTATTACAACAAGGAGATGTTCAAGGAGGCGGGGCTCGATCCCGACAAGGCGCCGGCGGACTGGAAGGAGCAAGTCGAGTTCGCGCAGAAGCTCACCAAGCGCGACGCGTCCGGCAAGGTCACGCAATGGGGTATCCAGATTCCTTCGTCGGGGTTCCCCTACTGGCTGTTCCAGGCGCTGGCGATCCAGGCCGGGCCGACCCTGATGAACGCGACCGGCACCCAGACCTACTACGACCGGCCCGAAGTGATCGAGGCACTCGCCTACTGGGTCGACCTCGTCACCAAATACCACGTGCACCCGGAAGGCATCGTCGAGTGGGGAACGACGCCTAAGGACTTTTTCGAGAAGAAGGTCGCAATGATGTGGTCGACGACGGGCAATCTCACCAATGTCCGGACGAACGCCAAGTTCGATTTCGGCGTGGCGATGTTGCCGGCCGGCAAGCGACGTGGCAGTCCGACCGGCGGGGGCAACTTCTATATTTTCGGAAGTCGACTCCGGCCCAACGTGACGCGGCGTTCAAGCTCATCCGCTGGGTGACGACGCCGCAGCGCGCGGCGCAATGGGGCATCGACACCGGCTATTCGCTGTGCGCGGCGACGCCTGGGATACGCCGGCGATGAAGGCGTACGTTGCGGGATTTGCGGCGGCCGCGGTCGCCCGCGACCAGCTTCCCTTTGCGAAGGCCGAGTTGTCGACGCACGACAACCAGCGCGTCACCAAGGCGTTCAACGACGGCCTGCAGGCGGCGCTGACCGGCACCAAGACGCCCGAGCAGGCGCTGAAGGATGCGCAGCGCGGAGTCGGAGCGGTTCCTGCGGGCATACAAGTAGCAGGCTGAGTCCGGGCAGGCTGCGGCCGCTTCGACCATGGCTGCGCTGCGCGCCGCCGGACTGGCCACGATCCACGCGTACGGGGAGCGTGGCCCGTGGCCCCGCTCCCTACGCTCGGGATGACGCGCACGACGCAAATGGTGTACGGCTGGCTGTTGTTGCTGCCGGCCATGGCGCTGCTCGCCCTGTTTACGCACTATCCCGCGATCGCCACGCCATGGAAGGGCTTGTTTCGACGCCCCGTGGCAGCCGTCCCTAGGGCTTCGTAGGGCTGACAATTATCGCTTGTTGCCGAGGACCCGATCTTCTGGCAGTCGTTGTTGAACAACTCCTGGTACGCGCTCGGACGATTCCCACGTCGATCGCGCTCGCGCTCCTGATGGCGTCTGGATCAACGAGCGCATGGCGGGGCGCGGGTTGCTGCGCCTTGCGTACGTCACGCCGACGATCCTCCCGATGATCGCGGTGGCTAATATCTGGCTGTTCTTCTTCACGCCCGAGTACGGGCTGCTCGAGCAGTTGCTCAGGCGTTTTCGGCGTCGGAGCACAACTGGCTCGGGAGCAAGAGCACGGCGCTGCCTGCGCTGATGGTCGTCACCGTGTGGAAGGAGCCGGCTTCTTCATGATCTTCTATCTCGCTGCGCTGCAGTCGATGTCGCCGAACCTTGCGGAGGCGGCGGCGATCGAAGGCGCGTCGCGCTGGTATTTCTTCCGCCGCGTTACCTTTCCGCTGCTGATGCCGACGACGCTGTTCGTGCTCGTCAACGCCGTGATCAACGCGTTCCGACTGGTCGATCACGTCGTCGTGATGACACGGGGGGCCCGGACAACGCGACCGAGCTCCTGCTCTACTACATCTACGAGATCGGCTTCCGGTTCTGGGACTCCGCCTACGCTGCCGCGCTGACGATGGTGCTGCTCGCGATGCTCGGCCTCGGCGGCGCTCGCGCAGTTCTGCTTCCTCGAGCGCCGCGTGCACTACCAATGAGCGCACCGCAAGGGTCGACGAAAGGCGCATACGCCGCGACTCCTGGAGACATCGGCCGCCTGGCTGCTGGGACGCCTGGATGCTGCCGCTGCTCTATGCGTTCTGGACCGCCTTCCATCCGGCGAAGTTCTCGACGCGCTTCTCCCTGACGGCGCCGCTCACGCTCGACGACTTCGCGCTGGCGTGGTCGGCCCACCGTTCGCCCGGTATTTTCTCAACACGGTGATCCTGGTGACGATGGTGCTCGCCGCCCAGCTGGTTCTGGTCACGCCGGCCGTATGCGTTCGCCCGCTTCGAGTTTCCGGGCGCAACATTATTTTCGCGCTGGTGCTGGTGCAGCTGATGATCATGCCCGATGTACTGATCGTCGAAGCTACCGGACGATGACTGCACTCGGCCTGAAGGACACGATCCTCGCGATGGCCTCCGTACATGGCGAGCGCCTTCGGGATCTTCCTGCCGCGGCAGACGTTGAAGATGTTGCCACGGGAGCTCGACGAGGCAGCGGGGTGGAAGGCTGCACGCCGCCAGGTGCTGTGGAAGGTGTACGTACCGCTCGCGCGGCCGACGTACCTCGCGTACGCACTGGTGAGCGTCAGCTACCACTGGAACATAAAAGGTCCACACGTACGATCGAACCGCCGACGGTGATTTCGCCAATGCCGTCCGTGAAGAGTTCCGCGTCCATTGTCGTGGCTCCTATGCTGCCGTTTGTGGCCTGATGACTGGGTCAGCGCCGTAGCTGGTCGAATTGAAGCGTCGGTCGGAAACAGACTCGAACCGCTGCAGATAAAGTGCCCGTGTCCGCAGCTGAACCGGAAAGGAGATCGGCAAGCATTTGAATTGGCAGCATGACACCCGAAAATAAAATTACATTAATCTCCATTTAATAGTCGCGTCAATTCGATTCTAAGAATTAAATGTAAGTATCCTTTATAGGGAACAAGATTCAGGCCGAATTCGATATGGTGGCGGCGATGGGCAGCGTTGTTGAATTTCTGAACGGTCGATCATTTACCAATTTCCGCCCCAACATGTGCGGCAGCGACCACGGTTCCAGAATTAACATCCAAAGCGTCTATCAAGCTTAATCCTGGAGTTTTGTTGCAGTCGATCGAGCTCGCGCTAAGTTGCGGCATGCCAAAGCGCGATAGGCCACACATGAAAGATGATCTGACGGTTCGCTACGAGGAAATTCTCCGGCTGCGAGAAGAACTCGAGAAGCTGCTCGCCCGCTCAAAACAATCACATTCTCGGAAAAAATCGAATTCCCGCAAAACGCCCAATCGCTCGCGCGATTAAGTCTCGCGGCCCGGTAATCATGGATAGTAGCCCAGATCCCGCGAGGGATGTTCACGCAGCCGGAGATCACAATCCACCTCGCCCTCCTTTTAGGCCACGCCTTTAGCTCACATGCGTTTTCGAAAGCGCGGCATTAACTACTATTATTTAATTTGGACAACAGATTTCTTTCCTGTTATATTTAAATGCTTCAATCCTCGGCCGGAGGCTTCAACCGGCGTCCGGCCCCACAACAATTGCTGGTGCGGCCGTCGGGCGGCGAGATCACAGGCGGCGCAGCGAGCACCAAAATGCTTCAAACTAACATGTTAAACGCCGAGAAAACCCGCAGCCCCCAGACCGGTCCGGGGTCCAGCGACGATGCCGGATCTGGCGGCGTGGCGGCGCTTGTCGATCTCGCGCTGGGCCTGCTGCGACGCCAATATCTCGTGATCATCCTTACCGCGGTATTCGCACTAACATCCTGCATTATCTACCTGCGGATCACCCCACCGACCTATACTGGCCGTGTGCAGGTCCTCCTGGCAAATCCCAGGGGGACACAGTTCGTACAACAGCAGTCGATACTTTCGGAGCCAGCCTTCGACCTCAACCAGATCGAGACCCAGATCCAGCTGCTCAAATCGAGCGCGCTCGCAACCTCCGTGATCACGCAGCTCGACCTCGTCAATGACCCCGATTTCAACGGTTCCGGACCCTCGCTATCCTCGTTATGGCGCGGAGCGCCAACATGGAACTCGAGTCCGCCGGATCAATCCAAGACCGGCGCTCCGACAAGGCCGTCCGATGCCGTCATCGCGGCGTTCCAGGACCGGCTCTCGGCAAACCGGGTCGGCATGAGCAGTATCCTGGAGATCAGCTTCAATTCGAGCAACGCCGAACGGGCCGCGGAAATCGCGAACGCGATGCAAAAGCATACATCGCGGAACAACTGAACGCGAAATTCGAAGCCAATCGAAGTGCAACGACCTGGCTTCAGGATAGGCTGCGCGATCTTGGCGACCAGGCGCTCAATGCCGAACGGGAAGTTAATCAATACAAGTCTCAGAACAACATCGTTTCCCCGGAAGGAAAGTCGATCGACGAGCAGCAGGTCACAGAGCTCAATAATCGACTAATGGCCACTCGGGCGCAGCTGACCGAAGCATCGGCGAGGTTGAATCAGTATGAAGCCATCTTGCGCACCAACCCCGCAAATTTGTCTTCGATGGGTACCCTGGACGCAGTTGGCTCCGACGTCACGCAGCAATCCGATTATAAATGGCCTCCGACAGCAGTATCTTGAACTGACGAGACGCGAAAACGAGTATTCGGCCAGATTCGGACCTAACCATCAGGCCGTTCTCACTCTCCGCAATCGTATGCGTGACCTGCGCTCTTCGATTTTCGATGAGGTCAGAAGGCTTGCCGAAAACACCCGAAATGACGTCGAAGTTGCCAAGCAGCGACAGCAACAGATTGAGAAACAGCTCGCCGAGGCGGTGGTCCAGTCACGCACAACGAATGCGGCCGAACTGACCATAAAGGAACTGGAAAATCGTGCGAAGGGTTTGCGCAGCCTGTCTGACATGTTCCAGCAACGCTATATCGGCTCCAAGCAACAGGAGACGTTTCCCATCTCCGAGACGAGGGTGATCCAGCCCGCATTGCCTCCGCAGAGCAAGAGCAAGCCGAAAAGCAAGATAGTCATGGCGCTGGGCTTGATCGGCGGCATTGGCTTTGGGAGTCATGCTGGGCCTGTTCCGGGAGTTGATGGATCGCGTCTTTCGCACCTCCGCCCAGATCGAAGCCGAACTGGGACTGCCATGCCTGGCGTTGGTGCCGGAGCTCGCCGTGCCGCAGTCGCCCATGCGCAGAGTCAAATCGCGTACGACCGATGGCGATCTGGGTCAGCGAATGATTTCGAGGGATTCGGCCGTCCACCGCGCCGTCATCGACAGGCCGCTATCGAGGTTTGCCGAGGCGATACGTTCGATCAAGCTGGCAATTGACCTCAATGCGACCAAGACCTCGAACCAGGTCATTGGCATCACCTCGGCCCTGCCCAATGAGGGCAAGACGACGATTGCAGCTTCCCTGGCGCAGCTCATTGGGCATGGCGGAAAGAGCGTCATCGTCGTCGACTGCGACTTGAGGAACCCCTCGCTGTCCTCCAGTCTGGCGCCAAATGCTGCCGCCGGCATAATCGAGGTCACCAATGGCAGCCAGTCGATAGAAGAAACAGTCTGGCGGGACCCGACAACGAACCTCGCATTCTTGCCGGCCGTTCGGCGGAGCGACCTGCTGCACAGCAGCGAACTGCTTTCAACAGATTCGATGCACAAGCTCTTCGATCGGCTGCGGGCGAGTTACGACTACGTCATCGTCGATCTTCCGCCTCTGACCCCCTTGGTCGACGTTCGCGCCACAACACAGCTCATCGACCACTTCATCCTGGTTGTCGAATGGGGACAGACGAAGATCGATGTCGTCAAGCATGCCCTCCACACCGCGCCGACCATCCATGACAGCCTGATCGGCACGGTCCTCAACAAGACCGACATCAAGGCAATGGCGCGCTACGACTGCTATCTGCGCGATTACTACAACGATGACCACTGCGCCCGCTATGGCCTGTCCAATTCCGGCTAAGCAGGGATTTATTATCCAATCTCGGGGATAATCTAGTTGTTCGCGCCGGTCCGCGACTGTTGCAGGCCCGCAACACACGGGGGCTGCTTTTCAGCTACATAGACGAACAGGCTGGTTAGATTCTTCTGGCAGTGCCAACGTGCCGCCATTGGGTCTCAATCGATAGTTGGGGGAACGGTGCGCATCCGCACGTTGCAAATCGGGGCAAGAATCGCGGTCGGCATTGCGATGACGCTGCTTCTGTGCCGGATGTATCATCACGCCAGGCAGCGGCCCCTTATCTCCGCTGACGTGCAGAGGGCCAAGGAAGGCATCGAGCCGGCCGCCCTCCCCTATGCGCTGGTCAAGCTGACCCCGGAAGTCGTCAACATTCTTGGTCAACACATACCTAGGCTATCCACGGCGTTTGCCGCTCAAACTCCGCCAAAGTCATTTCGCTTCGGGATCGGCGACATTGTCAGTGTTTCGATTTTTGAAGCCGCGGCCGGTGGACTTTTCACGTCGGATGCAGGCGTCCGCGCCGGCAACTTTGTCACCATTCCGAATCAGGCGGTCGACGAACAGGGCAATATTTCGGTTCCATACGCGGGCGCTATTCGGGCCAGAGGCCGCACTCCGTTCGAGATAAGCAAGGAGATCACGGATAAACTCCAGGCTCGCGCCCTGGAACCGCAAGTCGTGGTGAGCCTCGCGACGCAGAATACTTCTTTGATCACCGTCCTTGGGGACGTGCGAAGCGCCGGTCGCTTCCCGGCCAGCCCCGCTGGCGAACGCGTCCTGGATGCGATCGCACGCGCAGGCGGCACGTCCGCGCAAGGCTACGATACGTGGGTCTCACTCAAGCGGATGGGACATCGGCAAGCGTGCCGTTTGGCGCGCTCATGTATGAGCCCGCCAATGACATTTATGTACTCCCCAACGATGTCATCTACCTGTACAACATGCCGCAGACCTTCGTCGGGTTTGGCGCTGGAGGGGCCCAAGGCCTGTTCAAGTTTGATGCTTGGCGCCTGTCGTTGGCCGAGGCAATCGGAAAACAAGGTGGACTGAACGACGCTCAAGCTGATCCGTCAGCGGTATATTTATACCGCGGAGAAACACGGGCGATTGCCAAAGAGACTCGGCGTCGACGTCACAACGTTCCAAGGCGACATCATTCCCATCATTTTTCACGTGAACCTTCGGGACCCATCAGGCTATTTCCTGGCGCAGTCTTTCGCCATGCGAAACAAGGACGTCATTTACACGTCCAACTCGGTTACGGTGGAAACGACCAAGTTCCTTAATTTCCTGCGAACCATCATGGCGACCGTGAACGATCCGATCATCTATGCAACCAACGGCTATGCGCTCAAGGCCGCGGCTTCAGGCACCGGATCGACAACGATCATCACCACGCCGCAACCAATCACGGGCGCAACCCAATAGTCGCTAGAATCCCGACCCAACAATTGGAGTACGGGGATTCTAGACGACCAAGGGCAACGGGGCTCGCGCAAGGTTTATCTTTAGAAGCGCCATCGCGGCAGCGTGGGCGTGCCGTAAAACGACAATCTCCCATGCGGATCGCCACCTAACATTTCAAGGGCGCGGCTGATGACCCAATCAGTCGCATGCGCCGATTCGGCCGGCATCACAATCGGACTGCAGCTTGGCCAACGAGCGCCAAAATTAATTTCCCGCCTAAAAATAGTTAAATTATTTAATTCAAAGCTGGTTTTGCTTGATTTATTATAATGATTTAATAATAGATTAAAGCGCATTGCATAAAGCGTTGAACGATCTGGTCCTGGCATGAATTTTATTAACCGACAAATTGCAGCCGGCCTCCACGAGCGAGATTGCGCTCGACGACTACAGCGCTCCTTCGAGCACTCAACGAAAATGGCCAATCCGATATAGATCGATCGAGCTGGTTGCGGTCTGCGCCGATATCATCACGATCGCTCTCGCAAGCACCGCCTCGGTATTCTTGTATCAGCTCTGCATCGGTTGGATCGGGGCCGGGTTCGCACAGGCCGTCGGCTCCGCCATTGTCGTATCGGCGATGTTCGTCTCGCTGCTCCGAGTGCAGGGCATGTATCGGCCAAGTGAACTGCTGGTTCTTCGCAGTCAGATTCGCGCTGTTTGCGGAGCCTTGCTGTTTGCATTTGTCGTTCTCGCCGCCGCGGCCGGCTTGCTCAATGTCGGAGACGAATATCCTCGCGGTGCCGGCGCGGCCTTTGCGCTTACCAGCCTTGCATCACTCGCTGTCGGACGAGCTCTCATGAAAAGCCTGCTCATGAGAGGCCTCAGCAAGAGAAAATTCGCCGGCGGCAACATCATTCTGATTTCGGATCAGCCACAGTCCAGTGATGTGGGACTTGTGCCAACGCTGAATATGCTCGGCTACTCCGTCACCAAGCATTTCAAATTGCCTCCCCCTCGCTCAGGCGCCGATCATCGCAAGCGGCTTAGCACCCGCGTAATAGAGAATGCTCGCGGCTCGGACGTTGAGGAGATCGTCGTTGAGGCGGACCCGAATTGATGGGCAGAATTGCGTGCATTCGTCGCCGAGCTACGGGTTCTGCCGACCCCCGTCGCCTTTGTACCCGTCGGGGCGCTTTCGGAGATGTTCCGGCGACCTACCCGGGACCTCGGCAGCACCGTATGCGTAGAAGTCCAAAGAGGGCCGCTCACGTTTGTTGAGCGAGCCGTCAAGCGGCTTACGGATTTGATCGGCGCTGGACTGGCCTTGGTGATTTTGTCGCCGCTGCTCGCTGTCGTCGTGATTGCGATCAAGCTGGACTCGTCGGGTCCGGTTCTTTTCAGGCAGCAACGCTGTGGCTTCAACGGCCGGAGTTTCTCGATCTACAAGTTCCGCACCATGCGCGTGCTGGAGGACGGGCCGTCGGTTATCCAGGCTCGGCAGGTCGATAGCCGTGTGACTCGCGTTGGGAAATGGCTGCGCCGGACGAGCATCGACGAGTTGCCGCAGTTGCTCAATGTGCTCGAGGGAAGCATGTCCCTCGTCGGGCCGCGGCCGCACGCCCTCTCTCATGATGGTCAATTTGACAAGGCCGTGCGCAATTATGCCTTCCGGCGCCGCGTGAAGCCCGGGCTCACGGGTTGGGCGCAGGTACACGGGTGTCGAGGCCCCACCCCTACCGCCGCCTCCATTGAACGGCGGGTGGAGTATGACATCTGGTATATCGACAACTGGAGCGCTCGGTTGGATCTGGTTATCCTGCTTCAGACACCAATTGAGGTGCTTCGCGCCCGCAACGCCTATTAGGCGCCAGAATACGTGCACCGACAGTTGAGCAGGTTGATCAAAGCTGATTTATTCAGTGCGCACCTCGTGAAGCCGCACGTTGCAGGGTAACCGGAAAGACGCGCCAATTAGGGCGAGGTACTGGTCAGTATTGCTTCTCTTGAACCAGAGCTTCAGCGATGTGCGCCAAAAGTGCCTGCTCGTCGGTTCTGATCGTCTTGCGGACGTCTTGATTTCGCAAAGTTTTCTTATCGCCTTTTGGAAGGCCGGGCACGAGCCCATTCAGCTCATTTTC
Source organism: uncultured beta proteobacterium (assembly GCA_963739745.1). GTDB lineage: Bacteria > Pseudomonadota > Gammaproteobacteria > Burkholderiales > Casimicrobiaceae > VBCG01. Next base: position 28,588 of record CAVUCJ010000027.1, on the reverse strand, counting down.
GATTTCTGCCCAATCCCGATTGTTCACCGCTTGCCTCTGCCCCGCAGTTCCAATGTTGGCAGTTTATCTCAATTCGACGGGCGCCCCCTCGACATTGAGTTTGTGGTTAACAATCAGATACCGTGCAGCGCTCTACCGCATCCTGAAGGCGGCAAGGAGACCAATAAAATTCGTGTGGGCACCCACGCAAAAAACTCTGCTGCAACGACCCAAATCAGTCCATCTTCTCCACAAAATATCGCGTCGCGCTCGCTTTCCAGCCGCCCGACCTACTTAAATCTTAAATAAACCCTTGATTTTAACGTAATTAAATTATTAAATTTGCGGCTAAATAATTGCGCAGTATTTGGCACGCACTGCCAGAGATGATTTCGAGGATTGAATGCTCCCGGAAAGACCGCAAGCTATTAGCATTAACGGGCACGCGATGCGCAGAACAGATCTGGAGACCATGGATTTTGACGAGCTTTGGCTGTTGCATGAGCAACTCACCAAGCTGCTCTCCGAAAAGATCACCACGGAAAAGCTTCAACTGGAGCGGCGCCTCGCGCAATTGAGCCGTGTTGAGGAGATGCGAGACGTTGATGGCGCGCCCGCCATCCGTCCGCGACGCAAATATCCAAAAGTTCAGCCAAAATACTGGAACCCGTCCCAGCCGACGGAAAAGTGGTCCGGCCGCGGAAAACAGCCGAGATGGCTAGTCGCCGCATTGAGCACCGGACGGAAACTGGAAGAGTTCGTAATAGACAGTAGCGTCAACGTTGCTGACGAGAATGGTCATAAGGACGATATATCTTGAAGCGTGTTGCGGCTAACATCTTCCATTTGCATCGGAATTTGGCTCTCTGCACGAGCGCCCTCGAGGCAGGCCACTAGATTGCCGCGAATACTAGCGACTTCGCCCAGCAATACCCCATAAAGTTCCAAGCGTGCCGTGAGAGCAGTCGGCGTCGCATCAGCCCTGATCTTGGTCACAACGTGAAGCTGTTTGTGAGCTCTCTTTATTGTTTTGAGCGAATCCAGAAGAACTCTGTTGTAGACCTTACTCGCATCGTTGCCCATCAGGAGAGCCCCCCTGTGTTCATAGGAAAAAAGGATTGCCGTGAAGATTAGACGAGAGTGACGGAGTGCAGGTTCAATGCTTTCGAGAATTTCGTGCACTCAATGACGGGCCCGCCGACAGAAGCCGCACGGGGTTTGGCTGGATGTTGCAGTGACCAAAGTTCTACCCAAGACATTAATCGGACCTTGTCTCGGCAGCCTAGTCGAGGCCTCGGGCTTGGGAACTTCCGTGGAGGCGAAGCCGCTTCCCTTATCAATAGAGCTGGGGCAAGCTGAAATTCGACGATAGCCTCAGGACAAGCCACAAAGGGGACCTTAATGTCGACTGCACCGCGAATTTTAGCTTGGTCGGTCTCGTTGATTGCGATCCTTGCTACCAGCTCCATAGAAGCTGCAGATCGAACCATCCCGTCAGTTTCGACAGCGGGAGCGGATCTTGGCACATACCGCCGGAATGCGAGACCATCGCGTTCAGTCGGAATTCGCCATGCTGGCTGCGAGCTAGTAGAGGGCGTGCGGGGTGCCACCCCCCTGACCGTGCCATTCTTCGGTTCCGGCTGGTATCCCGGACCGGCGCATTACGGACCATGCTGGCGCTATCGAAGCGGCGCGGTCATCTCAGTGAGGTATTAGGAGGCGAGCGGCTGGGCAGACTGATAATTGCCGACCGCTCGCCAATGTACGTTCCGCGTTGAGTGGCCGCATCAGCAAGTCGCATCGATTTGCTAATCGTTGTCCCAGGTTGCGTTAAACCAAAATTGTTGCCTGAGTTGATCACCTGGCGAACCGTCCAACGCGTTCCGCGACGGCGACGTTCCGGCATCACGTACCGAGCTATCGCCGAAAGTTGGTGACGGCGGGAATCGGGAAGGCGGCATATCGTGGGGGTGCTTGACGCCTCCACTTCTCCACCGAAGGAGCGATATGCCGTGTCCAAAGATAACATCATCCAGCTGATTCAGCCGGGATTCTTCGACGATCAACTCACTGAAATCTTGCGCATTGGGGCGCGTGCCCTGCTCGCCCAGGCGGTCGAGGCCGAGGTCGCGGACTTTCTCGGCAAGCATGCCGATTTGAAGACTGCGGACGGCCATCAGCGCGTCGTGCGCCACGGTCACCTGCCGGAGCGCGAGGTGATGACCGGTATCGGTCCGGTCGCCGTCCGCCAGCCGCGTGTTCGATCGCGAGGCGGCCGCGACGCCCCCGGCCGCATCCGGTTCTCGCCGTCGATCTCTAGGCGAATGCGAAGCATTCGTCCGCCCTGCCGCCCTACATGCGCCGGTCGAAGTCGATCGAGACGCTGCTGCCGATCTGCCGATCCTTTACCTGAAAGGTATCTCGACCGGCGACTTCTCCGAGGCGCTGGCGGCGCTGCTCGGCAAGGATGCTGCCGGGTTGTCGGCATCCGCCATCGGTCGCCTGAAGGATGGCTGGTTCGACGAGCACGCCGCCTGGCAGAAGCGCGATCTGTCGGCGAAGCGCTACGTCTACATCTGGGCTGATGGCATCCATCTCGAAGCGCGCCTCGAAGACGAAAAGCAGTGCATCCTCGTGCTGATCGGCGCGACGCCGGAAGGCCGCAAGGAACTGGTCGGCTTCACCGATGGCGCCCGCGAGAGCGCGCACGACTGGCGCGATCTGCTGCTCGATCTGAAGCGGCGCGGGCTCGACGTGCCGCCGCGGCTCGTCATCGCCGATGGCGCACTCGGGTTCTGGAAGGCGGCCGGCGAGGTCTGGCCGAAAACGCGCGAGCAGCGCTGCTGGGTGCACAAGACCGCGAACGTGCTCGCCAAGCTGCCGAAGAGCCAGCAGCCGAAAGCCAAACGCGCGTTGCAGGAGATCTGGATGGCCGAAACCAAGGTCGCCGCCGAGCTGGCGTTCGACGCCTTCATCGAGAGCTACGCGCCCAAATACGAGAAGGCGGCCGACTGCCTGAGCAAGGATCGAGACACGCTGCTCGCCTTCTACGACTTCCCGGCCGAGCACTGGAAACACCTGCGGACGACCAACCCCATCGAAAGCACCTTCGCCACCGTGCGCCACCGCACCATCCGATCGAAGGGCTGCCTGTCCAACGGGACCGCGCTCGCGATGGTCTTCAAACTGGTCGAGGGCGCGCAGAAAAGCTGGCGCCGTCTCGACGGTCACAACCAGTTGCCAAAACTCGTCCTCGGTGTGACATTCAATGACGGGATCGAGGTCATCGCCAAGCCGACCGACCGTCAGCCCACAACCGCCGCCGCCTGACCGGCCCGGCCGTCACCAAGATTTGGCGATAGCTCTGAGGTCAAGGACCCAGCCGACAAAAGGCGCAACACCCCTACCGACTTCGCTCTCGTCGAATTTATTCTCAGGTCGATCCACTGTCTTTCGCGTGGGGAGTGTTGTGTCCAAAGTGGAAGTCGGGAAACCTTGTGACGAGCGCGGTCTTTAAAAACTGGACGTGCCTGATCGTCGCCTCCAGATCGTTCAACCGCCTCTGCCCCTCCATTATCTCGCTGCCGAGCAAATTCTGATAATGGCTATCCTCCGGATCGCGCGTGAGATACTCATCGGAATCATTGCCCAATGTTACTGCCGATCGAGCCAACGCGTCATCGATGCGTAATTTTAAGCCAGCTTGCTCGGTTCTAGCCCCCTCCAGCGCCTCCTCTATCGACCGGAAAATAGAAGTAATGCGGGCACGATCGGTTTCGGTATCCCGGCTGGCCGATCGCGCCTTGAAATTGACAACGCTGCGCGCCTTCAGAAATCGTTGAAACATCTTCGGCTTCTCCAAGAATGGTAGGTCGAGACCGTAAGTCGTCACAGCCAAATTACCATGAAATACCTGCGTTCGGCGTGAGACCGCTGCCGTGCCGACGATGCCGGTCCATGAGCAGGTAGGTCGGCGCTCTCCCGTCAAGTATCCAACACGACCGCCCGCGCATGGATAGCCCCACCGCTCTGCCGGCTGGAACTGTTCTCCATTTGCGGGCTGACGCCTTTAGCGATATCGATCTCTCGTATTGATTGAGAGGCGTCACAGGACCAGGCACAACGGTCGCGGCCGCTCGATAGCAGATTGCACTCCTCATAACTGCAATGCGCCTGATGTCGCGGTAGGGAAACAAAGTCCCTGACGAGTTCGCGCTGATCTTCACTCCCGCCGCAGATCCCCGCCACCTTGCAATTGTCTGGCATGAAGAGAAATGCATCGCGTGCGTTGTTGACTTACCGCAGGGGGAAATTCGGCAGGTACCTCCGAAGGAGTTGCCTTGGATTGACTTTCGCATCCTACGAATGGTCCTCGCACGAACTACACGCTGTGAGCGTTATGCGCGGCCGGGAAAATGCACCCGTCACTATTAATTTGATTTAATTCTGATTTAATATTATAAATGTGCATTGAGTTTTAGACATCGTAGCAATTTGAAATTGTAGTGATCCCATAACACCTTTGAGAAGGCGTCACATTTGCGCCACCCCATCGAAACCGCTCCGAGAGACGGAAAGGAAATCTGGGTCGAGGACGATCAATCGGCTTACGACGTCGCACATTGGTCGTCTGCGACGAAGGAATGGGTCTGGAAAAACGGCCGGCCAATCAGGATAACCCCAACACATTGGTCTCCAATAACGGAGCCTCAATATCAGGAAGACAAGCAGTCGAGCGATCCGCTTCAGAACGAGCGGGTGCGCCGATGGTTTATCGTGTCCTTGATCGCTGCAACTCTGGCGTTGAACGGCGTATATTTCCGCACGGAGTTGGTCGCCTTTGCGACCCGGCACCTTGATCTGCGAGAAATCGCCGATCTCGATATCAAGCTGGATCTGTCGAGCAAGTCGGCCGACGACGTTGCGCAGCTGAACTGGTCGACGGAAACCGCGACGGCGGATTTGCAGCGGTCCCTGGACAAAGAACGCGCAAGAACTGCCGCTTTGACGGGCGAACTCGCGCAATTCCGCATCGACCTTGAGACGGCGATAGCATTGTCGGCCGAGTTGCACGACGAGGCCGCGCGGCGGCGCCAAGTGGCGGAAGCACTGCGGCAGTCCCTTCAACAGGAACAGGCCAGTGTCACGGCACTCTCAGAAGAGCTCTTGAGAACCCGCCGCGAGATCGAAACGCAAGCCATGCAATTGCAAAAAGCTGTCGATGAGACTGTGCAGCAGAAGCAGACAGCCGACGCCGTTGCTTCCGAATTGCGAGAATCCTTGCGTCGGGAGCAAGAGAAGACCACCACCCTCACCCAGGAGATCGACACAACGCGCCAAGCAATGACGGCCAGTGCCGAACAGCAACGTCGCGCGCTCGATGGCGCAGAGGGGCACGCCGCGGCACTCGCGAGTGAGCTTGCCGAAGCACTGCAAAAGATCGAAACGCAGGCCGCGCAATCGCGAAGCGCTGTCGACGAGGCCTTGCAGCAGAAACAGACCGCGGAGGCAGCCATTGCCAAGTTGCGAGCCTCCCTGCAGCAGGAACAAGAGAAAACCACCGCTCTCACCCAGGAGATCGGCACAACGCGCCAGGCAATGACGGCCGGCGCCGAACAGCAACGTCGCGCGCTCGATGGGGCAGAAGGGCGCGCCGCGGCACTCGCGAGCGAGCTTGCCGAAACACGCCAAAAGATCGAAACGCAGGCCGCGCAATCGCGAAGCGCTGTCGACGAGGCATTGCAGCAGAAACAGACCGCGGAGGCAGCCATTGCCGAGTTGCGAGGCTCCCTGCAGCAGGAACAAGAGAAAACTGCCGCTCGCACCTACGAGGTCGACGCTGCGCGCCAGGCGATGAAGACAGCCGACGAACAGCAACGCCGCGCGCTCAATGAGGCGCAGGTGCGTACCGTAGCTCTCTGGAGCGAACTTGCTGGAGCGCAACGCGATCTCCAAACGCTGGCTGCGCAGTCGCAAGTGGCCGACGGTACCGATGCGCAGCAAAGACAGAAGGCAGAGACCGCTATCGCAGAACTGAGACAATCCCTGCGGCAGGAGCAAGAGAAAAGTGCCGCGCTAGCCCAGGAGGTCGACGCTGCGCGCCAGGGGGCCACGGCAACCGCCGGACAGCAACGCCGCGCGCTTGACGAGGCACAGGCGCGTACCGCGGCATTTTCGCGTGAGCTCACTGGAACGCGCAGCCAGATCGAGATCCAGGCCGCGCAATCGCGAAAGGCTGTTGACGAGGCCTTGCAGCAAAAGCTGACCGCGGAGGCGGCCACTGCCAAGTTGCGAGACTCGCTGCAGCAGGAGCAAAGAAAGGTTGCCGCCCTCATTCAGGAGGTTGGCGCTGCGCGACAGGCGATGACGGCAAGTGCCGAGCAGCAAAGCCGTGCGCTCAACGAGGCGCAGACGCGGGCCGCAACACTCGCGAACCAGCTTGCTGAAACACGTCGTGAAATGAAGAATCAATCTGCGCAATCGAAAACGGCGGACGATGCGTCCGTGCGACAAAGGAGCGAGCCGCGGGGCGGCGGCATCGCCCAGCAGGAGCGCGATAAGACCGGAGCAATGACACGCGATCTTACCCCCGCGCGGCGCCCTGCGGACCAGCGCGAACCCCTCGGGCGCGCGCTGGATAGTCCGATCCCCCGAGCGGTGCAGACCGCAACGAGACAGCCGATGGCCTCCGACGCGCAGGACAAGGCAGAGGCAGCACGATTGATCGCGCGCGCCAAGGGGCTGCTCGGTCAAGGCAATATCGGAGCAGCGCGGATCGTACTCGAGCGCGTTGTCGAGAGCGGCAACGCCCACGCAAGTTTCATGCTCGCGGAGACATATGATCCCATCATTTTGTCCGCATGGGGCACCTATGGAACGCGCGGCGAATCGGCGAAAGCGCGTGAACTCTACACCAGGGCGCATAACGGCGGCATTCGAGAGGCCAAGGAGCGGCTAGACGCACTGCGTGAGTAAAGCATCAGGCTCGCATTCACAAGAGCAAATGGAGATAGAGATGAACACGCCGCCGAAACGACGGTCGATCTTACTGTTCGCGGCGATGACGCCTGTTGTCTTGATGCTTCAATCGGCTGCGGCGTACGCACAGCCAGCCAAGAGCGAGGCGCCAGCCATCAACCGCACCTCTGCCCAAAACCCGAGGGAAGCGATCAACGCCTGGACCGTCGGCCTCGCCGGCGGTTTGCTGGAGGGCGCGCCCATTCGCTTGGCGGCAGAAATGGCCCGAGTTGTCGACGACGGTCCAAATCTGCATGTCCTGCCGATCGTCACCCGGGGAGCTACCGAAAACGTGAATTCGCTGCTCTACCTGCGTGGCGTCGACACCGCGATCATCAATTCCGACGCGCTCGAAGAGTACAAGATTCAGATACCGCAGATCCGGAGTCGCATAACCTATCTCCTCAATCTGTTCCCGTCGGAGCTGCATATTTTTGTGCGACCCGAAATCACAACTTTGCAGGACCTCGCCGGCAAAAAAGTGAATTTCAACACCCAGGGCACGGCTGCCGCCTATTCAGGGCCGCTGATCTTCAGCCGCCTAGGCATCAACGTCGAAAAAACCTTCATTCCCCACCAGATCGCTCTGGAGCAGATGCGCAAAGGGGAGATTGCGGCGGTCCTGTTCATCACCTCGAAGCCGGTTGACGCTTTCGTCCGCGGACGCTGGGACGAAGGCTATAAATTTCTGCCCGTCAATTTCGACAGCAAGTTCGAGGATTACTACCTGCCGGCAACGCTTGAGGCGAATGAGTATCCCAATTTAATCAAGCAGGGCGACCGCATCTCAACGATTGCGGTGCCGACCGCCTTGGTTGCATTCAACTGGTCGCCGCGATCGAACCGTTACGCACGCGTCGCCCGTTTCGTGGATCATCTGTTCTCGCGGATCGACCGGCTGCAGGCCCCGGGATTCGATCCCAAATGGAAGTCGATCAATCTCGCCGCGACCGTTCCCGGGCTCGACCGCTTCTCGGCGGCGCAGGAATGGCTGGATCGCACGGCGCGCAGTGCACAGGCGCGGCCGTGATAAAAGCCACGCTCCCGCTCGCTGTGCTGCTGGACGCAGCATACAGCATGGCTTTCGCGCAGGGTGCCAGCGATGCAATGGCGCATCTTCGCGCGTGCTCCGATATGGAGCCTGCCGTGCGGCAGGAATGCCTGGAAACGATGCCTCGCGCTATCGCACAGGCGGCCGCGGCAGGCAGTGCCAACTGGGTTGTCAGCGAGACTACCTCGCCTGTGGACTATTCGCCCGTCGTTGTGGCGACCACGTTGTCTCGCGGCGGCTCTGACAACGCCACGATGCAGCTCTCGATCCACTGCCGCGGCGGCCGTACCGAACTCGTGGTCACGGGACCTGCGGTCTCGCGCAGCGCCGAGGAGTACCTGATCTCGTACCGCGTCAATGACGATCCCCTCGTGCAGCTTCCCGCTGCTCGCCCATCATTCGGTGCTGGCGCCGCGATCAGGGGCGACGTGGTGCGCATGCTGCAGTCGCTCCCCGACGAGGGGGAATTCGCCGTACGTCTTTCCCCGCGAACAGGTGTGGCGTCGGAGGGACATTTCTTGCTTGGCGGCCTGAAGACCGTGCGCGAGAAGCTGGCGACGGCATGCAAATGGCCACATGCCGTCGCCAGGCCACGCAACTAATTGTCATCAGACAGGAAGGAACTCACATGACGAGACTTGGAAAAATGGCGGGAACCGCAGCGGCAATTGCGGCACTGTTCTTGGTCGCAACGTCGTCGGAAGCGCAGGTGAACAGGAAGCAGCCTGCGCAGGCGACCAAGCTCACGGCGGTTGCCAAGACGATGCCCACTCAGGATACCACCAAGCCGCACCGTCTTATTCTGCAGGTAAACAGCAACGAACCGGCGATGATGAATCTCGCGCTTAACAATGCGACCAACGTAGCCCAGTATTATCAGGACCTCGGCGAGAAGGTGAATATCGACATTGTCACGTTCGGTCCCGGCCTGCATATGCTGCGCGACGACACTTCGCCGGTCAAAGGGAGGATCAAGGCGCTCTCGGAAAGCCAGCCTTCGATTTCCTTCGAAGCCTGCAGCAATACCCGCGAAAACATGGGCAGGGCCGAGGGCAAGGAGATTCCGCTGATCTCGGAAGCAAAGGTCGTGAAGTCGGGCGTGGTGCGTGTGATGGAACTGCAGGAGCAGGGCTGGACCTACGTCAAGCCGTGACGCGCCCGCCTCCATAGGCAGAGGATCCGGGCATAAGCTAGATTGACAAAACTGAGGGCGATGTCGAGGGCGTGCAGCATGCACGCGGACCCGCGCCGAGCTATGCCATATTCAGCCCACTCCCCCGCCTGCCAAACCGAAATTCGTCTCGAAGAAGCACCCTCGGATGCGTGCATGTCGTGGCCTACCCGCAGCAGTCATACCGTCTGCAGTTCGACCTGATTTTCAGCTCACCCTCTTTAAGGGCTGGGGTTCGGGATATGCACAAGCCTCTTCTAACAACGCATCGGTTGCTTCTTTCAAGACAGCCGCGTTATTGCCAGGCAAGTGACGCGCTTCCAGATTGAACATGATGATGGTTAGTCCCAGCGCGCGCGGCCAATCGCCTGAATCCGATAGTTGATGGATAGTCTTTGAAGCGTGCTTCAAAACTTCCTTTCGTTCCGCGCTCGAGGCGCTTGCATAACGCCTGCTCAGAAACTCGAAACTCGATTTGACAACACCAAAGCATGCCGCTTTCGCAGCAGGATCTGCCGCATCAATCCGCGGCCTCAGGTCTTCGTATCGCCTGCGAAGGACATTGGCTCGCGCTTCGTGCCAGAGGTTCAAAAAACTCATTTCCCCTCCCAACCAGCTTTCCCAGAAAAACACCTCGTTACAAACGTCTAAAATGCGGCAGCCATGCGGCAACTCTCGCGGGATCGCCGCAACGCTCCTGGAATTTATGTCGAAAACGGCGAAGCCGTTCCAACGCGACAAGGCAACCTCAAAGATTGATTGGTAGTCAGTTCAGCGCTCAGGCGGCTCCCGGCTCCGCACGATACGGTGTCACTTGAAGGGTAGCCAAGGACTCGATGGCCAACTCTTCTTCCAAGAGCCGTCTTTCAATAAACTGGCGCTCAGCTTCCGTCAGCATCGTCTTCAGCAATTGCCGGTAGCGATGCACGTTATTGCGATGCGTTCGTAATCGGACAAAACTCTCTTCAATCATAGGTCGCTACTCTCAACTGATGTATTAACATAGATGCGTCAATGTATTTGGTTCAAAAAGAAACTCGCGCACCTGAGGTTATCGTCGGCGACTAGGCAGTCAATAACAAACAGAGCGATGGGTTAAGCGGCGCAGTTCCGGCACTCGAAGGTCGCGCGGAGGTGAAAGCCAATCGCGGGAAGCCGTGATTACGGAACTAGCAGGCTGTTGAAAAAGGGCTCTCGCCATGCCGACCGGCGACCGCTGATTCATTAGCTCCGAGGGGATCCGGAATGGTTTATGCGCGGCGGCGACAATCGAACGGGCGAACTGTTCAGCTACGTTGACCTGGAGGCGCGGGTGCGGCGGGATCATCCGCTGCGAGCGATCGGACGATGGTGAACGATTCGCTGGCAGCGCTGGAGCGCGAGTTTGCCGTTGTCTACTTCAAGATCCTATCGCTGTTTACGTTACCGTCGGTATCGCCGTTTCAATCATACAGCACTACCGAGAGATGAAGCTGATTGAGGTAAGAGCGGCGGACCTTGCGGCGCGGATTCAAAGGCTCGAGGTACTCATGATGAGCAGCTAACCGTCATCGGCGCGGTCACACGCGTTCACTGCCGTCAGCGCGCCGGGCCGCGGGTGTATTTTACTGAAGAGCTTCAGTCATTGCGAGCAGCGCGCCGTTCGTTGCAGAGAAAGCTCCTGGTCGAACCGGTCATCAGTGCTGACCCGGCAGATCGCGATACATTACTGGTTGATGGTTTTTGCGATTTGATTGCGAGTGCCGATTGAGTCCAGCGACCTGACCGTCTCGGGATTACGTGCTGACACAATAGGCCGGAAAGGCAGTGTTTGAGTTCGCGCCTGGCGTTGCTCAAGTGCGTCCCTCAAAACTGCTGTTACCTTACGATCTATCATTTCAAGGCGTTCGGCGGTTGCATTCGTTTGAAGACGAAGCTCCTGCAATTCATCCCCGATGAGCCGCTTGATCGTCACCCCGACAAGCACGGAGAACAAGTAGCAGACGATAAGTGCGGCTATCGTGCCGCTTATAATTGGTTGGTATTCAGGAAATACGGTCCAGACCGCAGCACCCAAAATTGCGGCCGTAATCCAGCCGGCAACTTTGAAAAATGTGTCCATTTCAATACTCCTACAAAAAGTCGAAGCCTCGCACTCAAACTATCAGCACGCTCCTGATTGCGGCGCTGAATTGCAGCTAGGACCGAAATGAGTTGATGCCGTGGGCCACGAAAATTGCGAGCCCTAGAACCAAAAGGAATGCAATTACGGCATCAAACACAGCGTTAATCGAAGGCCGCTTCTCCTGATCAGTCAAAAGGATTCGCCCTCATAGGAGAAGGTTTTGGCCTGACTGGTACATCAAGGCCACAATGAGGCCTCGCTTTAGCTCCGTCACAAATGTCGAAATTTTGGGCATCCGATGAGAACACCGTTGGCCCGCCGGAATAGCGAAAACCGAAGTAAGGACGCTTCGTGATCAGGTACGGCGGCGTCGCATGCACGGTGTCGAAACACGATGTTCTCAAGGCCAAGCGCAGCTCGCTGCGCGTGAGGGTGTGCAGGTCTCAGAAGTTGTGGGAGTGTCGCCTCGTCACACCCCTCACTCATTGTGAGAATTCCCGACTTTCGTACAGGCAGTATCGCTTTGGACCGCGTCTGGTCGCTGTGGTCAGCGAGGCAGCCCAAACAAATCGATGTTCGGTCACGCGTTAAGGTAAGCTTTCAGTGCAAGGCGCGTTGTGGGTACAAGCCTGGTCTCTATCTCGTCAATCTCCACCGGCTCTACGATAAGAAGAGATCCTTCGGTGATGGCCAGCGCATCCACTGGAATATCGCGAACCACAAAAAGATGTCCGTGGATCGTTCCTCCCCTACTATCGATGTCCTCACCATCTAAGCTTCCAAGATGCTCGAAGCGATCAGCTGGGACAAAATAGCCGATCTCTTCGTGTACCTCGCGGACTATGCACTCCAGGAAAGTTTCGTCGCCTTCGCGGTGACCACCAAATAGACCAATCTTGCCGGGGTTGACGATGCCGGCAACATCATCGCGCAATTGAAACAGGTACCGCCCGAGAGTATCAATCATGATCGCACCGGTGGTTTCGCGGTGTGGCGGCGGCTTATCCTTCATTTCGCTTCCTGCTGCCACTACGCTCTTCGATCCCTCCGATTTGCGCTTTAAGCCCCGCGTTCGGGGGCCGCATTTCATCGAAGCTTCGAGCTTCGATTTAACCTTTCGAGCAATTGCAGCACCTCGGAGCTCAACTCAATTTTGTCTGCTGTCGGCAACTGCTTCTGGGAGACACGGGGTGGCTGCTTTTCCATCTTCGCCGACGATGTGGCTTGCGCCAACGCGAGGGCCGACGCCTTCTTCTCTGCGATGGCCAGTAGCGCAAGACCGATAGCCATCGGAACCAAGCCGATGAACTCCCAGTCGTCGATCACAAAACACGATCCTAAACCGAGGATAAGAAGAGCTGTCCCAGGAATACGCATCCCCACCCCAAAATAATCGCTCAAAAAGCGCTCATTTTTAGTGGCTTTGACGCGCCTCCACAAGCTTGGGCGGACATCTGCGATCATTTGGGGATAGCCCGGCCGTCAGAAACGGCCCCGAGCTTTTCATCGCCACTGCGACTGCATGAACAATCTGCCGGGGCGAGCTTTCGCTTTTTTTATGCCGATTGACCGCGCGCGGTGCACGACAGAAACGGTCTGGCAATAACGCTGGCTGGGCCTTCTGGGCACCGTCGCGTCTTCGGCCTTTTGGACCGCCTCTCGCAACTCGAGCAATTCGGCCATCTGGGCGGCGAGAGCGCGCGTGATATCAGCAGCAAATTTCAGCTTTTCCAGCGAATGACGCAATTCTTCTGCCATCGGAACATTCCTCGGTAAAATCAGAGCCTTACCGGAGTGGCAAACGATGCGTCCATTGGATCTCGGGTTTAACCCTACTGATGAACGTTAATTGAGTGACGCAGCTTAGCTATTCGAGAAACGCATAAGGAAAACTTCTGGATCAGAGTGGCACAAACGCCTCGAATTTTGGTGCAATAATACCTCTCTCGTCCACAACTTGTGCGGGCGCCCCGCTACATACCTCCGCACAGTCGCACATTTAAATTGTCGCTCTTCTGATTATGATTTAATGTGCTCTAAATTAACTAAATGGGAATTGCGTCATGCCAAACGACAACGAGATCGAAGATCGCCGCAAGTTTCTGATTGCCTGCGGGAGATTCGCCGCTGTAACTCCACCGGCCATGACTTTGCTTTTATCCACCTCGCTGACATCGACGGCGATTGCTCGGTCCGGCTTCAGTGGACACGACAGCGGACCGGGTCGTTCGTTTTTTGATAACGATCCCGATACGCCCAGGGATAAGCAAGTCTCCGATCGGGGCTCACCAAATAGCCAAGCAAGCAAGGGAGACAACAACCAGGCCTCTGTTGGCGGTGGCGGAGGTGGCGGCGGCGGCGACGGTAGTGGCGCGGGCGGTGGAACTTCGGCGGCGAAGAACTCTCGCGGTGGCGGTTCGTCGGGCGGCTCTGGCGGCGGAGCGGGATCGGCATCGCGCCATGGTGGAGGTGAAGACGACAAATGGAGGAAAGGTAGCAAGCTGTGATCGATGGAGCCGCAGCGCGTTGCATTCTTCGTGCTCCCGGCGTGCAATCCTTACGGCGAGCCTGAGGCTCGCTCAAGCTTAGGACAGAACGATTCAACTCGTCAGAAATAAACGACCGACACGAACTTGAGGTTCGGCGTAACCGGCAAGTGCTCGATCGGGCCGGCGCTATCGCGCGCTCTGTAATGCAGTTGCGGTTGCAGACGATGCCTCGATCTCCGGTCGAACTGCAACGACATTGATTTCCTCACGAGCCCAATGAGCGACGCCGATAGATGAGCCGACGTCCTGAATGTCGTCGGCTCGTGCCAATTCCGGCGGGAAGTTGACAGCCGATCGTCGAGCCGCGGACATCATTGTCATGCCATCGCATGCTCGCGGGTTGTCGAGAAAGCTTGCGTTCAAAAGCTAGTGATCATTTGCCTAGAACAACCAGTCGAGAAGCCGATCAAGCCAGCTAGGTCGATCGGGGCGCTGGTGAGGTCTTCCACCTCCCTCGCCGCTGCCGGAGCGCGCAATCGCATCCGAATGCAGTGAAGTCGATAGCAGCAAGGCCACGGCAGGTGGTGTAACAACGGCAAATCTGCCGCATGCCGCTAGGAACTTTCGCCTGTCGGCATCGAGTTCCATCTCCACATTGGTGACTGATTCGTCAGTGTTCTTGTCGTTCATGACTTAAGGCTCCACTTAACTTTGATTGAACCCTAATCGAGTCGCCCATCCACTTCTAATTTACTAACTTAAATTTTAGGATTAAATGATGTCAACTTCCTAGCGAAGATTATTTTGACGCATGTACGGAGCCTGCGTGGCAAACGGACCAGAACTGACGGAACCCGGAACCGAAAGCCCGATTCTGCTGCGTCCAGCCGCAGATGCATCGTTCGCCTTGATCGACGATCGACCGGTTCTGTTCAGCGAAAGAGGCCAGCAGATATATGAGCTGAATCGGATCAGCGCCTTCGTCTGGTGCAAACTTCATGACCAAGGCAAACCTGACGCGATTGCTGATGAACTATGTGAACTCGGGCTCGGCCGAGAGGAGGCGCGTAACGTTCTGCGTCAGGCCCTCAAACAGTGGCTTGATTTGGAGCTTGTGGAAATGGAATTGTGGATTCCATTTCCCCACGCACTTCAAGCCCGTTTAGCGCAGCGAAAAATCAGCATCAAAGCCTCCAACGAGCGCCTGATCAAATCTCTTGAACCGCTCTTTTGCGAGTTGAACCCGGGATGCGATCAGGCAGATATCACAATCGAAGTCATGGAAGCCGGTGATGAGATCCTCTTCCGCAACGGCAGAAAGAGCATCACTCGATGTGCGATCGAGGGTCTGGCTCCCGCGATCAAGGCCGACCTGACTGAGCGCATTATTCTACAGGATCAGTCTGAGCTTGCTCTACATGCGGCTTCCCTCGTGTGTGGCGACAAAGGGCTGCTGCTATGCGGGCAGCCGGGTACCGGAAAATCGACCCTCGCACTTGATTTGGTCGGCGACGAATTC
This sequence comes from uncultured beta proteobacterium, assembly GCA_963739745.1. GTDB lineage: Bacteria > Pseudomonadota > Gammaproteobacteria > Burkholderiales > Casimicrobiaceae > VBCG01. The sequence continues at coordinate 13,258 of CAVUCJ010000027.1, read as the reverse complement.
CGATACTGCGGTGACGACGTCGTTATGATTTCTCCAAACGGTCTTGCAGAAGGGCTCCTCTTCGCACCGACCATCAAACCCGGCACATGGGACGCGATTTCGAAAGCGCGCGACGACTTGAGTCATGCCGCTGCCTATGATCGCGCGGACGGCATACGCGTCCGGTATCTACCGGTAGCAAATGTTCATAAAGGTAGCTTTCAAGTGGAGTGGATTATTTTTCTCAAGAGGATTGACGGGAAGTCCGCAGAGCTGACGCCTCTTGGACAAATTGAATCCATGCAACGAGTGATCGACGGGTCTTTCGCTGCCAACGGAAAGCTATCCATCGCGGGGTTTGCGGCGCTCAAGAAAATAATCGGTGGGGCTGGTTTGTTTGAGCTGACCTATGCGGAGGCAACTGACGCCGGAAGCAAGCTGCGAGGTCTCTGTCATGGCGTTTCCTAGCAGCACGCTGGTCAGGCTCTGCCAGTGTCTCAGGGGCAAAGCGCCCAACGACTCCGATTGGATGGCTGTTTTGGAACTGGCCAACAATACGTTGACGACCCCCTTCCTGATCGATCTGGTTGAGCGAGCGGATCAATCGGTCCCCGAAGATGTTAAGGCTTTCGTTCGAGATATCTACCGGAGAAACGCGCTTCGAAACGACCGCCTGAAGGCTCAATTGGAAGAGGCAGTCGCTGCGCTTAATGCGCGGGATGTTATACCGGTGCTGCTGAAGGGCTCGGCAATTCTCGCAACGGCTGCTCCCGAACGCCGAGCAACCCGGATTATGGCTGATCTCGACATATTGGTTGATCCCGAACAGGCTGAGACGGCCCTGCAAGTTCTTGCCGACCTCGATTATCAGTCCCATTTTCGAGCCCCGCCGGGAAGCAAAAAGCAGTACAGTGACCTCAAACGAGCGCGCGACGTCGGTATGATAGATCTGCATCAGGAAGCGCCAGGTCCGGGCTATTTCTATCGCCCGTCGGGCAAACTGCTTTCACATTGCAGGCCCATACCGGTTGGCAGCGGGACCGCTTATCTTCCGACAACGACTTTCCAGGCTTTCATGTTAATCATTCACGACCAGTTTCAAGATGATGATTACTGGGTCGGCGAAGTGGACGTGCGACATCTGGTCGAGCTGAGAGACTTAGCTAACGCGGCGGAAGGGATAGATTGGAGCCGCATGATCTCATTTGCTCCGAATCGCTTGGCACGAAACGCCATCGCGAAGCAATTGGTCGCTCTGTCGGAATTGCTTGGAGTTGACGTACCTGCTGACCTTCGCAAAGGATTCGTTCCACGGCTTCAGTTCAGAAGGCTATTGCTGCAATCCCGTTTTCCACTTTTACGTTGGCCCCTCCTCTCGGTTGCGCTTTTTGACTACCGAAATTACAGGAGGGAGCTTGGAGCAGAATATCAGACTGATACCCGCAGGAACGCAACGCTGACATTGCCACGAGCCCATACGCTACGGCATCTCGTCGGACTCGTTGGAAATCACCGCATCGGGAAAGTTTAGCGGCGGACGCTGGACTTACCTTCGTATCCGAACTGCCCAGGCGACCAACAAAAGGCAGTCGAGGCTCGACGCGCCGTTTCATCGAGGGATTGAAACGTCATCTGCGGCGACGAAATCATCGAGTTCCGGCGCCAATGCATCTCGCCAGTTGGGCATGACAACACCGAACTCGTCCCTTAGGCGAGACAGATCGAGGCGAGAGTTGCCTGGCCGTTTGGCCTTGGTCGGAAAATCGGCGGTTGCGATTGGAACGACGGTTTCGACCTGGAGCTCAACGCCGCGGTATTTCAATCCCTCGACAATGGCGCCGGCAAATTCGATGCCAGCTCGCTTCCCCAGCGCAAACGAGATTCACCACGCCGCCCTTCCGAGTGAACAGATCGTTCAGGTTCGCAAGATTCGGCAGCACGATGGCGGCAACCGCGTTAGCGATCGCTCTGGCCGTTGTTGGCGCTCCGATCTGATCGGCGACGATGCGCAGTTCCTTACGCTCGCTGGCCAGGCGCGCGATGGTACGAAGGAAATTGGTACCCTTGGCGGCGTATACCCAGGACGTGCGCGCGATCAGATGCGGTCCACCGGCCGCCATGATCGCCTTGTCCCCTGCAAGCTTGCTCGCGCCGTAGACGGACATCGGGTCAGTGGGGCTATCCTCGCGACGTGGCGTATCGCCGGAGCCGTCAAAAACGTAGTCCGAGGAGAAATGAACCAGTGGCACGCGATGTTTAGCTGCCCATTGCGCGATTGCCTCGGGCCCTTTGGCATTAACAAGAAACGCGAGTTCGCGCTGCTCCTCGGCGCGATCGACGGCGGTATAGGCGGCAGGATTCACGATGAGATCGGGCCTGAAGTCCTTGAGCCGATCCGCTAAAGTTTCCGGCTTCGACAAGTCAAATTCGGAAGACGATGGCGCTATAATAGTGCCGTGGGTAGTTAACAACGAGCGCAATGCGCCGCCGACCTGGCCGCTCGCTCCCGTCAACAAGATCCGCATCAGACTTGTCCATATATTGGCAGATTCTTAACGTCCCTCAGTAGCGGTGCATCGGCATCCTTGGCCGATAGCGAGGGCGCTTCAATGCCCCAATCGATTCCGATCGCGGAGTCATTCCAGCGGATCGAGACTTCATCCTTGGGGCTGTAAAGATCGTCACACTTGTAGAAGAAATCTGCGGTCTCGGAAAGGACGACAAAACCATGCGCGAAGCCGCGAGGAACCCACAACTGCCGGCGGTTCTCCTCGCTCAATTCTACGGCAACATGGCGTCCGAAACGCGGGCTCCCCACCCGCACATCCACTGCCACATCCAGCACCCGGCCGCGCAATGCAGTAACGAGCTTACCTTGGGTGAAGGGGTTTTGCAGGTGTAGCCCACGCAACACTCCATGGCTCGAGCGAGACATGTTGTCCTGCACAAATGGGCGGCCAATGCCGTGCTCTGCATAACGGGACAGCTGGTAGGTTTCCAGAAAGAAACCGCGCTGGTCGCCAAACAGCCTGGGCTCAAGGATCAGGACTTCGGGAAGCGCTGTCGCAATGACGTTCATCTGATCCGACCAAGCAATTATTTCACGTTAGCCAAATAGCAAATTTATCCGATTCAAGCTATTTAATGCGCTTCATTTAATGTAGTATATTTAATATGCTTACAGTTAATAAATGTGTGAGGGCCAATGAAGGGCATTATTCTGGCCGGAGGCACGGGATCACGCCTCTATCCGGTGACGACAGTTGTTTCAAAGCAACTGCTTCCGGTCTTCGACAAGCCCATGATCTATTATCCGCTCTCAACCCTCATGCTGAGCGGAATCAAGGACATCCTGATCATCTCTACCCCTCAGGACAAGCCGCTATTTGAGCGCCTCTTGGGTGACGGCTCACAGATCGGGGTTCGGCTTTCCTACCTTACGCAGGCGTCTCCGCGGGGGATAGCGGATGCCTTTATCGTCGGTCGCGATTTCGTCGGCAATGAACCGGTTGCACTGGTGCTTGGCGACAACATCTTCTATGGCAACGGCCTGGCTGAGCTGCTCGTGAACGCGACTACCCGCAGGAACGGCGCCACCGTCTTCGGGTATGTCGTCAAGACCCCCGAGCAATATGGCGTGATTGAACTCGACAGCAGCGGCCGCGCGCTCTCGATCGAGGAAAAGCCGAAGCAGCCAAAGTCAAATGTAGCTGTCACAGGACTGTATTTTTATGACAATGACGTTCTGAAAATTGCTGCCGAGCTCAAGCCATCGGCGCGCGGCGAGCTCGAGATCACCGACGTCAACAAGGCCTATATGGAACGCGGCGATCTCTATGTGCAGGCGCTCGGCCGTGGTTTTGCTTGGCTCGATACCGGGACGCATTCCTCTCTCGTCGAGGCCAGCAACTTCGTTCAGGTCCTCGAGCAACGCCAAGGCCTGCGCATTGCGTGCCCGGAAGAAATCGCGCTGCGGCAGGGGTATATCTCGCTAGAAGCTTTTGCAGCCCTGGCGCAGAGGGCCGCCAAAAGCAGCTATGGCGAATATCTGAAATCTGTAGCCGTTTCCTTCAGACGGTAGATACGAGACACAGAGGCAAACTGATCATGCGATTTAGAGGCGGGACCATTTTCGTTACGGGAGGAGCCGGATTCATTGGATCCGCAGTCGTGCGGCATCTGCTGCAAGACAGCTACGCAAACGTCGTCAACATCGACAAGCTGACTTACGCGGCGAATCTTGAATCGCTTCCCGGCGCCCCCGGAAACACGAAGTACTCCTTCGAGAAACAGTGTATTTGCGACGGGCTGGGCCTGCGTCGCCTGTTCGAGAAGTATCAGCCAGACGCAGTGATAAATCTTGCCGCCGAGAGTCATGTCGATCGATCGATCGATGGGCCCGGCGAATTCATTCAGACCAACGTAGTCGGCACTTTCACAATCCTGCAGGAAGCCTTGCGCCACTGGCGTTCGCTTTCGGGCGAGAGGCGCAAACGTTTCCGCTTCCTGCACATTTCCACGGACGAAGTGTTTGGCTCACTCGGGGATGAGGGGCTCTTCACGGAGACAACGGCTTATGCGCCGAGTTCTCCCTACTCCGCGAGCAAGGCATCCTCGGACCATCTGGTACGCGCCTGGAACCACACGTATGAACTTCCGACGCTGATCACAAACTGCTCGAACAACTACGGACCCTACCACTTCCCAGAAAAGCTAATCCCACACATAATCATCAGGGGATTGGCGGGCGAATCTCTGCCCATCTATGGCGATGGCAAGAACGTTCGTGATTGGCTCTATGTCGAGGATCACGCCAAGGCGCTGAGCCTGGTCCTCGAGCGAGGGATTGCAGGCGAGACCTACAACATCGGTGGCCGTAACGAGCGCACCAATCTTTACGTGGTCGAACGAATCTGCGACCTTCTTGATGAGATCAGCCCAAATCCGGACGGCCCCCACAAAAATCTCATAAGTTTCGTCACGGACCGCCCTGGCCACGATCGCCGCTATGCGATCGATGCCTCAAAGCTTGAGCGCGAGCTGGGATGGCGCGCGGAAGAGAGTTTCGAAACTGGGATTTTCAAGACAGTGCGCTGGTACGTCGACAACCAACCATGGTGGCGGGAAATTGCGAAGCGGGGGTACACAGCGAAACGGATCGGATTGAATAGGTGAGCGGCGAGCTAGAGCGGGCGGCGCGCTAGTTCCGCTGACTGCAGCGCCAAAATCAGGAGTTGCTGCCACTCTGCATGGCGGCTTAACTGTGATTCGGCCTGCAATATTGCCCTTAGGCCGGGGGTCGGCGTGATCGCCGATTGATACGAATCCTGCTCGAATGCCTGAGCTTTCAAAGCGATGTGCGTTCTTTTTCGCGAATTATCCGTGTCGCGGTGGCTCATTTGCAACCCCCTTTGTTATCGGGCTTTCCCGTTTAGTACCGCCCTATCGGGGTAGAGGGACGGTACACGACCAGTTCGTTCTATATTCTCGGAGGCGAGGCCTGCCAGAATTGGAATGCCCACCCCAGTCGCCTGATGTTTTGGATCGCAGAGTTTTCATTTTTCAAATGTGGAAAACTTCATGAAACTAAGCTAACGTATCGTGGTACCCGAAAAACGAGGGGCGCCAACGTGGGCGCTTTACACGATCATTACCTGGCACGACTATTGCTTGCCTAGGAGCCAATGGCATTCTAGGCGGCCAGTAGTTTCTTTGCGTAGTGGAGTATTCAGATGCAACAATCTTTTGAAAGTTCAGAACATCGTCTTTCGCAGATCTCAGTTAATCTTCTTAATGGAATGGCCGAAATTCAGAGGCTCAGGCGGTTGGTAGAGGCTGCAGAAGCGTCCAAGCTTAACCGTCGAAGCACACTGGACCGGATTGTCATCGCTCCGCCCGCCGATAATGAGCTGCGCGTCTGACGTGGCGGATCAAGACCGGCGAGGCTTCGTAGCCTCGATATCGTTTGATAGCGGATTGAGCGACTGCAATCGACGCTCAAGCGCGGCCTTTCTGGCGTTCAGCTTTGCACTGAGGACCTCTTGCATCTGTTCGCGCAGTGCAAAAAGTTCATCGACCGTCATCGATTCCCAATAACACTTCCACTCGTTCTCCATGACGCGCCCCCACGCTCATGAGTTGTATCGAATCAAGATTGTAACTCGAGCACGTCGATTTCCATAGACCTCCGAGGAACGGAATTCGGCAAATTGTCGGCTAGCAGCTTGTTGAAGAACCCCTCGCCGGGGACGGGGCTTGATTATTCATTTTATCATCTCGATTCGGCAGAGGCGATCATGCGCGGCAGGTTTACAGATCAGGGCGGCCTGTTTTTCGTACATCGCGCCGGACAAGCGTGTGCCAACGGCTGGCGGTGGCCGGCAGGGTCAAGTATGCCAATGGCACCGCGGAAAGCCGGGCTTCGGAGATCATGCTGAAGGAGAGACGCAAAGCTGCTGGCCGCTCATCACGGCCGGTGAGGACAAGGCGTACGATACCGCCGATCATGTCGCCCAGCTTCGCGCCATCGGCGTGACGCTGCATGTGACGCAAATCAGGCCGTCGCCAAAAAATCGCCTATACTCCGATCCGCATTCTAAAACTGATTGCCGCTTAGCCACCCGAATCAGAATACACCCAACGCCAAGCTAGAAAACTACATCCAACTCCACCGCGCCGCCCCAACAACGACTGGCCAGAATAAAAAAATCTCCATTTCATGGTTTCTCAGCAGACTGAGAGTCCATTCCCTCAAGCTCGCGAACGCCCCAAAGCGAGGCTGCCAGAATGATAAGCGATGGCGTCCAAGCCAACATGGCGCCGAATGCCACGGCTTCCAGAGTTGTCATAAGTTCGCTCCGTCCCTTGCACGAGGGAGGACAACGGTCGTCACCGCACCGCAAACAATGAGTTCGCGACCACCCAAATCTTGCACGCCATCATCCCCACGCGACGTCATCCACATAATCTGGGTTGTCCTGATTTGGGGCAATTCTGTGCGCGTGCGCTGCAATGAAGTGCAAAAAAGTCATTGAACCAAAGAAGCCGGCCGGTTGAGTCGGCGGAAGGTGGTTACTACCGGCGGGAGCCCTTGGGGCCGATCCGCGGATTACGACGAAGATATCACGGCGCTTAACAAATGCAGCCCGCCGGCGTGAACTGGCGGACCTTGCTTCAACCCTCGCCTATACGCGGCACAAGCCGATCCAGAGGCTTTGGTGTGGACTTGGCTTCAACCAGGAAGCCATTCACAAGTTGCTCCGCCGCCCGCAGAGCGAGCAGCGCTTCCTTCCCAGCGACGGCCTTAACTCAATAGGCTTGACCACCAGAAGGTCACGATCAGCGTGATCCCGGACGATTAATCCGCAGTAGCCAGATTTGGCAAGCTTCTTGCGATCAATGACCCAAGGGCATTTGGACCCGAGCCGTTGTGTCGAAATAAGCCATTTTAGGAGAACGCCAGTGAACAACCTGCGTCATTCAGGAATTTCCACTTCAAGACAAGCCGCGGTGATCAGGTCCATGGTCAAGGAACTTCAACGAACGATCCAAATCCTGCTTATCGACGTTTGCACCGAGGAGGAGCGCGTACAGGTTTTCGACAAAGCTGACCCGCTCTATTCGGTCCTGGCAAGGACGCTGACGTCCCGGCGCGACAATCTGATCGTCACGGTCGCCGTCCTTGAGAAACGCCTCTACACCATCACTCAGCCAATGCCCCCTTCGATCTCCGAGGCGGCTTGATCAATAAAGGGCCCGGAACCGCAAGCCCACGCCCTTTATCGACCGTCTCGGCCGCCTGGCATGTGCGACCAGCTCGGCGTACACTGCGTAAATAAAGCTTAACCCGAAAGCTTAATCAGCGACTTTCGTTGCGGTCGACCAGAACACGTCTAGCGTGATTGCAGTCGCGTTGATGGACCAACTGTGAACCTCACGTGGACCAGCGTACTGCGCGATTAGGGGTCGCTTCGCGTTCTTGAAGCGGCCCCGCCCAACTACGCGTGGTGGGAAGATCAGAAAGTACAAACCAATTCGACCGCCTTTCGGGCGGTTCGCGGTTCCAGAATTAACCCGCCACGCCGATTTCAAGCTTAATCAGCTAAATCCGTTGCTCTCAACCTCGGAGCGGATAGCGTGCACGACGCCGGGCAATTCCCCGTCCGGCTCAGCATCGCGAAGTTGTCGGGCAGTTGCTCGCCCTCTCTGCTCGGCGACCTCATTACTCTGCAACTGAATTGGCAATCAAGATTGGTAGTCATGACTGTAAACAATCATCCGGCGTCGTGGAGTCAGAGTTCGAAGCCTGCATGGACACAGCTCTGGCATGTATGGGCTGTCATTATCCCCAGGCGATCGATCACGGGCCGTCTCGTACGCGGGCGTGTGTGGCGCCGACACGACGGTCGACGATGGATCTACAAAGCATTCATCGACGCTGATCAGGATCGTATCGATGCCTGATATCGGCGATCTCGATCAGTGGGAGGCCGAGTTCGATCGCAGATCCATCTGTAGAATGCGCATCACAAAAGGTGGGCTGCTCTGAAGTGGACCCCGGACCTGGGACCAAGGATCGCCGAAGTTAAGGTGTGATCGCGCCTGCCTTTGTCCTTCAAATCAAGCAGCTTGCTTCTGCTGCGTTTGCGTCTGCTGTGGGTATGTGGGCAACGCGTTTGCGTTGTCCAAGCGAAGCGGCATATCCACAGTCTTCGCCGCCTCGATCCCTGTCCATGCCGGCGCGCCATGCCGTCATGGGAAACTGGTTGTTCATCGCCTGATGTGGACGGCGATGATTGTAAAAGTTCATCCACGATCCGATGCCGTCTCGCGCTTCGCGCCCGTCAGCATAGGCTTTCAGATGGTCGAGTAGCGCGGGGGAATCCCACCCCCACGCCCTCCGAGAACCGGACGTGAGCCTCTCAACTCATCCGGCTCCTATCGCCCCAACCGGAGATTTCGTGGACCAATGGGCGAACAGGTTCGGCTGGCGGGATTTGACCCCGCGCAACCAGCCCCACGCTCGCTTTGCGTGTCCCCGAAATCTTTTGTATTTCCGCTGTGCCCAGCGCACGATAAATGGATCTACCGTGCGCAGTGCCCTGCGAAGCGCCGAACGATGAAAACGCCCGTAATAGTTGACCCAGCCAACAAGAATAGGCCGTGCCCATTGGGCGATTTTCTCCAAGTCGAGATCGTTGCGATGATGCAGCTTCCAGCGACGCACGTCTTCGCGCATCGCCTTGGCCGCTTTGTCGCTGACCGCAGGAGAGAAACTGACGAACAGCTTTCCAGCGCGATTCATCGATTGTCGGGGTCGAAACGTAAAGCCCAGAAAATCGAAGCGTTGCTCCGGATAACCGTTCGGTCGGTTCGAGTCCTTGCAGTACACAATCTTCGTCTTTTGCGGATGCAATTCCAACTTACACGCCGCAAGCCGCGCTTCCAGCGCTTGCCGCAATGAAAGCGCTTGCGCCTCACTGCGACAGTGACAGATGGCATCATCAGCGTAGCGCTCGAACGGAATGTCTGGATTATTTTCCTTCATCCAACGATCGAACGCATAGTGCAGGAAAAGGTTTGCCAAGATTGGGCTGACGACAGCCCCTTGCGGGGTCCCTTTCTCTCGGCTGACCAGCGCGCCGTCCGGCATGCTCACGGGTGCCTTCAGCCATCTTTCGATGTAGAGCAGCACCCATGCGCAGTCGGTATGACGACGCACCGCTCGCATCAATAACTCCCAATCGATGTTGTCGAAGAAGCCTTTGATGTCGAGATCGAGCACCCAGTCAAAGCGCCAGCATCTCTGCCGTGCCGCAGCCAACGCATCATGCGCCGACCGACCGGGACGATATCCAAAGGAGTCATCGTGGAACACTGGTTCCAGGACGGGCTCCAGATATCGCTTGACTACCATTTGGGCAATTCTGTCAGAAACGGTCGGGATACCTAACGATCTCGTTCCCCGTCCGTCCCCTTTCGGTATGTCCACTCGACGAACCGGTGGCGGCATGTAGCTGCCCGACGACATTCGATTCCAGAGCCGATAAAGGTTGTTACTCAAATCCTTCTCGAACTCCGCGATCGTTTGATCGTCGACGCCAGCCGCCCCGCGGTTTTCCTTCACTCGCTTATAAGCCAACCATACTTCGCGCTTGGAAATATTAAACGGTCTTGCTTTATCCACGCTGGTCCTCCCCTTGCGGGTTGCCAACATAATAAAGCCGGACGACGTCACCCCTTCGGTCCAGCTCCGTTACAGAGCCTTCATCCCTACTACGAGCGACTCCGCCCCTGTGTCCCGCATCGGTACTCTCGCCCTCGCGGAGTCCATCCGCTTGAGCTTCTCCCTTGGCATCGGGACGACAGGTTCCTGAGTTCCTTACCAAAGCCTGGATCAAGGTCACGCCGCCTCCATGCCGGACGCCGATTGAGCAGTAGACAGGCTCCCCTCAATCCTTATTCGCGGGACAGAAGTCTGGGTCCCGGTTTCGACGTCGTTTGATACGTTTCGACACGTCATCAGCGGTTTACTTCCGTTCGTCTCCTTGAACCTCACCTGACGGAGTCTTGCTCCGCCTTTTCCATCGACGTTCACCACAATGGCTCTTGACCAATGCAGCTCGTGGCGGTTTGAAACCTGCTCCTGCAAGCCGACTTCGAGGGGCCTACCCTCATCTTCAGTAAAGCATCGCACTCGTCCGCAACCCGAACGATCACGTTCACAGCACACGACTTCCTCGTATTTGATCGCGCGCCACAGCCGTTCGATGAACACGTTGTCCATGCAACGCCCCTTCCGTCCATCGAAATCGCGATGCCTGCAACCTCGAGCCTACCGGTGAAGGCTGGCCGGTGAACTGCGCGCCCTGCTCGGTGTTGCATATTTTCGGCGCGCCGTGCCGCGCCAGGCTTCGTCTAGCGCCGCGCTGCAAAGCCCGTATCCATCGTGTTCGACAGGCGCCACGCCCGAACCGTCCGGCTGGCCCAGTCCATGATCGCCACCATCTACAGAAAGCCCTGCGCCATCGGAATTAGGTGATGTCGCTGGCCCAGACGTGATTGGGCTCGGTGATGCTCACGCCGCGCAGCAGATAGGGATGGATCCTGTGGCCGGGTGCGGCTTTGCTGGTGCCGGGGCGCGGAACCAGCGCCTCGATCCCCATCACGCGCATCAGCCTTTGCACGCGCTTGCGGTTGAAGCCGTGCCGCTTCGCCAGCTCCGGCACCGTCGCGACCTCGCGCAGGGCCTCCAGGGCAATCTTGGCTTTGAATGCGGCATCAAACTTCTTGCGTGACTTGGTCATATCCGTGCTCCATCGGTTGAGACAGAGCAGGACGCTTCACACCTTAACTTTTGGTCCTATTTCCGGGGTCCACTTCACTCTTCTTCAAGGGCAGCCTGGGACACGCGGTTGCAATGTTACCGACCTGACGGAACGCGGCGCAAGAATTCGCACCCACGATCTGCCGCTGGTCCCGACCACCTTTGACTTGACCCTCGACAATTTTGGAACGATCAGGCGTTGCTGAGCTGCCGCCTGGTTTGGCGGAAGGGTAGTTTCCTCGGCGCGGCTTTTGAAGACTAGCGCGCAAATGGCTAAACCGTCGGACCATCGGAGAGCCCATTGCACCTGGCGTCTGGGACCTCCTACCGCAAGGCGCTTAACCTCCTGTTTCCAACGGAAATCGGAGTGAGAGGCCGAGATGTCGTAGAGGTGTGGAAATTCGCCGCCGGCTTCGTCGTAGATGCGCCCAGCCCGCCGGCGTGAACCGGCGGGCCAAGTTGCTTCATCGCGTAGGCGATCCACAAATAAGCCGCAACTGCGCGTTGTAATCGACGGATGACACCATTTTTGAAAACGGCAGTCTTTGGTTATGGGCTAATCTGTTCGACAAAGGACAGGCAAAATGTGTTTGCCAGTGCATCAACGGACGGATGCAGTCCGTTTGTTCGAGCCCTGGGGTACGGTTCCAGCAAACTGCCCCATGACGGCGTGTCCCATGACGGGCCCTGCCGTCCTTCCAGTCCAACCTCCTCAACTTCCACCAGCCGGGACGTCGGTATATTCGCAGCAGCAAGGGCGCCGCGTTTGTCTTTGAGGAGCAAACGGATTGGCCGATGGCCCGGAAGAAGCGGAGCAGCGGGTCCAACGACGCAAACCGGGAAGGCTGCGGAAGCTTGTTTCCACCGATACGACTAAGGCGCTGTGTTTAAATTTTAGGTTGTGTGAACCATATCCGACCGTGGCTTAATGTCTATTGGCCGCCTTCTTAATTTTGAAATCGTCGATCCGCCTACCCGAGCGCAACTGCGCGACCAGCCAGCGCGGCTGCTTGCCACGTCCGGCCCAGGTCTCTGACGGCTCTTCAGGATTGCAATATTTCGGGGCTACCTGCGGGTACGGCCGGCGGCCTGACGCGGGGGCTTGCAGCTGCTTCAGCCGCTCTTCGAGCTGCAGTTTCTCCATCTGGATTCGCTGCTGCAACAGTTGAGAGACCTCAACGTGCAGTGACCATAGGTCGTCGGTATTCATCCGATCGAGTTCCGTTCGTTTCATGACTACCTCCTTTATGATTGTTGCACCCGTTGACTAATAAAACCATTGTTGTCTCGCCACTTAATTCAGGTAAAAGACTGAGTGCTTTGTGAGGTGAAATCACGGCCAAAATCGCCTATAATAAGTTCCTAATTAGATAGGGAGGCACATCTATTCCGCAACTTCTGATTAGCAGTTTTCAACCTTTAGTTTGCAGTTTTCAGGTTCTAGTTTGGTTTTTGTGAGGGGTGCGTCATGTCTAAGTCCGGCCGCAACGTAGAATTGCTCCGTCAAAGCGATAACGATTTAAAAATTCAATACAAAGAGCTGCTTTGTTTGCGGGCTAAAGTCGCCAGCTTACTCTTTCCTTTGCAAAGATCGCCCGCTCGCAAGCCTAGGATGACGCGCAGCGGTCGGTCGACGGCACGAGCACCACAGCGAAATGCGCGGCCGGCTTCCTCGCTACCTATCCTGCTACTGGTGCCGGAGCGTCATCCTGCATAGACCGGTTTGCCATCGGCCATGGTCATCCGCTACGGCGCACCTGAGGCCAGGGCGTTGCAGGATGACACTTCGAGATCGTCCCGCGGCGCTGACAAGGAAGAAAAAGGCCGCTGCATAAACTCAATGGTGAACTACGCCGATCCCGAAAAGTGCGCGCTGCAAGCCCGAATTAAGGTTCAGTTAGTTCTTCGGCCCTGACCATAGTTCCGCCTCCTCGGCTAGGTTAAAGAGCGTTT
>CAVUCJ010000026.1:0-34832 GCA_963739745.1 uncultured beta proteobacterium | reverse complement strand
TTCCTGGGCACCACTTTAACATTGCCGGATTCACCGGATCAGGCAACGGAAATAGCGCCGCAATGGCACGTTCTAGGCGCCACCGTGAAGTTCGCACGACAATGTTCGCACGAATTTCGCACAACGTTCCCATGAAGCGCCCGCGCATGCGGGCGTTTTCATGTGCGGCAGCGCCGGCATGGCCGCCCGCCGATGCCGCGGATCAGTCCTTGTACGTCACCTGCACCGGGCGCCCGTTGACGCGCAGTTCGCCGGTAGCGACGTCGACCTCAAACAGCGGCTGGTCGCCGTTGTAGAGGCCCCAGCGTCCGGTTGCGGGATCGAACTTGCTCGCGATGGCGCCCGATTCCTCATATGCAATCTTGTTGCCGGCGCGCATCGCGAAGCAGGCGAATCGGCACTGTGCCCACACCATCATTCCGAAGTTTACGTCGGCCTCCTCGTCCTTGAGGCCGGTGGGCGCGATGAACACACCGTAGTCAAGCGTCGCTTTGGATCCGGTTCCGAACGCCCGCCCGAGGATGATGCCGAGACCGATCCGATCACCGTCCATGCTTCCTGGAAACGGGCTCCCCCCGGTCGTGAATGCATCGATCTCGAGGCCGTGGAAGCCTCCGTGTCCGGTCGCGTCCTGCACTTCCATGACACCCGCCCACGTGGTCCCGCGCCCGGTCTTCAGTGCCTGGCTGTAGGAGGCGACGTTAGCGCCAAAATCGGAAGGGTTGTTGAGGATCGAGAGGCTCGCCCATTCGAGCGTCTTGGACGTTGGCTGCGTTGTGACGTGCGTGTAGAGCGCCGGCATCACGTTCGGCGCGCCGTCGGCCGGGGCGAAGCGCGTGACGGTCAGGCTTGCGGGAAGCGGGTAGAGATCAGGTGGCTTCGGCGTTACCCCCTGGAAGTATCCCGTCTGCGCGGCCACCGCGTTGATCAGCAGCAGACCCAGCCATGGCATCCATCGTCGGATCATTTTTTCTCCTGAGTACAGTCGGTGCCACCTTGCGCCGCACGCGCACGCAAGACCCATGCGAACGGTAGCGTATGCGCGATGGCAACGGAAGCGTTCGACTCCACCGCGTTCCTTGGTATGCTCTGAGAAGGGCAGCGCCGTTGTTCGGCGCGCGGGTGGCAGGTCGTCGCAGCTGCTGCACGACGACCATGCGTACTTGGCCCCGACGAAGACCAGACAGGAGAGCGGACATGGTTCAGAACAAGGGACTGCTGACGAGGATCGGCGACGCAATGGAGGCGGCGAAGGACAAGGCCGAGAAGATGGGCGCGACGCTGGCAAAGAAGGCGGAGGGGGCCGCAACCGACGCCAGGCATGAGGTCGACAAGGCAGCGAACGTCGTCGCGAAGAAGGCGCGGTCCGCGAAGGCGACGGTGACGCGCAAGGCGAAAGCTGCGAAAGTCGATGCCAGGCGAGCGTATGGCAAGGCCAAGCGGACGGTCGCGAAGAAGGCCGAGACCGCGGCGGCGAGCGCGGAAAGGGCGGCAGGCAAGGTCAAGCGTGCGATGCGGCCGAAGAAGAAGGCAGTCAGGCGCAAGGCCGGCGCGACGAAGTCAGGTATCGCCAGCGCGAAGAAAGCGGCGAGGAAGGGCGCGGCCACGGTGAAGACGGCGGCGACGAAGGCCGGTGCAACCGTGCGCAAGATGGCGAAGCGGGTCGCCAAAGCCGCGGCGGGGGCGGCCGTCGCAAAGAAGTCTTCGGCCAGGAAGGCGGCGGTGAAGAAACGCGCGGTGAAGAAGGCGGCGGTGAAGAAGGCTACAGCGACGAAAACGGCGGCAAGGAAGACGGCTGCGGCGAAGGCGGCCACGAAGAAACCAGCGGCCAGGAAAGCGGCGAAGTAGACTGTGGACGTACGGCGTGAACATGACCGACGTGCCGCGGCTGCCGGCCGGCGCGCGACGCCCCTGGACCGCCAGGGACGTCGCGTCTACGACCGGTGCCGGGCGAGCCGCGCCTCGAGCGCCGTCGGCTGCATGTCGTCGTAGACCTCGAACGGCTGGTTTATCCACGGATTGTCCGGCAGGTACTCGACGTAGAAGTCGGGTTTGAAGACCGAGCAGGCCTTCCACCACAGCACGGCGGTCTTGAGTGCGCTCGTGTGCGGGAAGCGCTTCGGCAATTCGCGGAACACGGCTTCCAGCGTATGCCCTGAGTCCACCATGTCGTCGACCAGCAGCACACGCTCGCCGAGCCGCGGCCTGGTCATCGTCATGTGCTCGGCGATGACGAGCTCGCCGCGGACCGTCCCGCCTTCCGCCGTGTAGGAATGGGTCGAGAGGATGGCCAGCGGCTGGTCGAAGATGCGTGACAGCACATCACCGACACGCAGGCCGCCGCGGGCGATGCAGATGATCTGGTCGAATTGAAAGCCCGATTCGTGCACGGTGAGCGCCAGCCGCTCGACCAGCAGGTTGTACTCGTCCCAGCTGACCTTCACGCTCATCGCCACCGATCCCCCACCTGGTTTTCCGACCTAGCAATGCGCAGAAATGCGCGTTCTCGCCCGCGATTCGTGTCTCATTTTTGACGAAGCAAAGAACCCGCCGTCTTGACGGATAAGAGATTTGCAGGAAGCCTGTCCTTCGCCAGGCTCAGAACGGGACGGGGTTCAGTGCCATTCGAGAATTCTATCGGACTATTTGCCGCGAATCGTCCAGCTTTGCCAGCGATTCGCGGGATGGGCGCTCCACCTGCCACCGTCCTGCCATTCTCCTGGCGTCAGCGGAACGGATGATGGACGAGTATCGTCTCGTCCCGATCCGGGCCTGTCGACACCATGGAGATCGGAACGCCGGTCAGCTTCTCGATCCGCTCGAGATAGGCTCGCGCGTTGAGCGGCAGAGCGGCAAACGTGCGAGCTCCGACCGTCGACTCCCGCCATCCGGGCAGCGTTTCATAGACGGGCGTGCATCGCGCCACGGCCTCTGCGCCCGTCGGAATGAGTTCGAGCGCGTGTCCGTCCATGCGATACGACGTGGCCAACCGGATTTCCTCCATTCCGTCGAGCACGTCGAGCTTCGTGATGCACAGGCCGTCCACGCCGTTCAACTGCAGTGAACGGCGAAGCGCAGCCAGGTCGAGCCATCCACAGCGGCGCGGTCGTCCGGTGACGGAGCCGAATTCATTGCCGCGCTTGGCGAGTCCGGCGCCGACGTCGTCGGTCAATTCGGTGGGAAACGGACCGGTGCCGACCCGCGTCGTGTATGCCTTCACGATGCCCAGCACGTAGTCGAGCATCTGCGGGCCGATTCCGCTGCCCGATGCCGCCGCGCCAGCAAGGCAATTTGAACTCGTGACGTAAGGGTAGGTCCCGTGGTCGATGTCTAGCAGCGCGCCCTGTGCGCCCTCGAACAACAGCGATTCGCCGCGCGCACGGGCCTGTTGCAACAGGCCTGCCACGTCGGCGACCATCGGCGCGATCTGCGCCGCATGCGCGAGAGTCTCGTCACGAGTCTGCGCGAAGGGCACAGGTTCACGCTTGTGGTAGTTGACCAGCATGAAATTGTGCAATTCGAGCAGCACCTCGAGCTTGCTGGCAAACCCCTCCGGATCGAGGAGATCCTGGACCCGCAACGCGCGCCGTGCGATCTTGTCTTCGTAGGCGGGACCGATGCCGCGGCCGGTGGTGCCGATCTTCGCCTCGCCCATCGCGGCTTCCCGTGCCTGGTCGAGGGCCACGTGGATCGGAAGCACCAGCGGGCAGGCCGGAGAGATCTTCAGTCGCGAGCGCACCTCGACGCCTGCGGCCTCGAGTTCGCCGATTTCCTGCAGCAACGCGGCTGGCGACAGCACCACGCCATTGCCGACGAAGATTGCCACGCCCGGCCGCAGCACACCCGACGGAATGAGGCGAAGCACCGTCTTCCTGCCGCCGATGACCAGCGTATGGCCCGCATTGTGGCCGCCCTGGAAGCGAACCACGCCGGCGGCGCTTTCGGTCAGCCAGTCGACGATCTTGCCCTTGCCTTCATCCCCCCATTGCGTACCGATGACGACCACGTTCTTGCCCATCACTTCTCCTCGACGCGCCATTCGCCGCGCTTGCCCACGATCCGGTGACCTCGTTCCAGCGATTCCCCGGGCAGCGCCACCGCGACGGCTTCTCCGTTGGTGCGAAGCGCGGCAATGGTACGAGCCAGTTCGGGGTCCGGATCGTTGGGTGCCAGGATGACCCGCCGGCTGCCACTGTCGCCGGCGAGTGCCGCAAGGCGCCGCAGGTCCAGCGAAAAGCCGGTGGCCGGGCGCGCACGCCCGAAGGCGCGGCCAACGCCGTCGTAGCGGCCGCCGCGTCCGCAATCCTGGATCGCACCGCGTTCACCCTCGGCGAACACCGCGAACGTGGCCCCCGTGTAGTAGTGGTAGCCGCGCAGGTCGGCCAGGTCGACATGGATGGCGTCGACGCCGGTTGCAGCGCTTGCGAGTACTGCGAGTGCTTCGAGCGCGGCAGTGACGTCGGGCAACGCGGGCAGCGCGCCGCGCGCCGCGGAAAGTGTTTCGGCGGCGGGGCCGTAGAGGCCGGCGAGCGCGCGCAGCGCCCCGCGCGCCGGCTCGGGCAACGCCGACGTCTGTTCGTGCACGGCGGCCGCGTCCTTGTCGCGCAACGCCGTGAACAGCTCGGCGTCGTTGTCCTCGCCGCTGCCGTCGAGACCGGCAGCGCGCGCGAGCGCGCGGTAGATGCCGACGTGTCCTAAGTCGAGGTGGAGGGGGCCTGCGTGTGCGGCGCCGAGCGCGCTCAGCAGGAGCTGCATCACCTCGCGGTCGGCGGCGATGCCATCGTGGCCATACAACTCGGCGCCCACTTGGACGACTTGCCGCGTGTCCCCGGGGCCGGCCGTTGCTGTTCGCAGCACGCTGCCCGCGTAGCAAAGTCGGGTGACACCGGATTCGTTGAGCAGATGCGCATCGATACGGGCAACCTGCGGGGTGGTGTCGGCGCGCAGGCCCAACAATCGTCCCGAAAGCGGATCCACGATCTTGAATGTCAGCAGATCGAGGTCGCGGCCGGTGCCGGTCAGCAGCGAGTCGAGAAATTCGATCAGCGGCGGTTGCACAAGTCGATAACCGCGTGCATGAAAATGGTCGAGAAGCACCCGGCGCAGTGCCTCGACCCGCGCGGCCTCACTGGGCAGCACGTCCTCGATCGCTTCGGGCAGCAGCCACTTACGCATTTTGGAGAAGCACCAGGCCGACCACGCCGATCAGGATCGAGATCAGCCCGACGAAGCGCAACTGTCCGTCGGTCAGTTCAATGATCCTGCGAAACGTGTCACGCCAGAACCGGGGGGCGGCGAACGGCAGTATGCCCTCGATGATCAGCAGCATGGCCAAGGCTACCCACAGCGAGTCCACCCCGTCACTTCGCGGGGATGCGCGTACCGCGTCCCGCACCCGACTGCCGGAAGTACTGGAAGAACTCGCCGGTCGGGTCGAGTACCAGGAGGTCGCTCCGGTTGCCGAACGTCGCCTTGTAGGCGTCGAGGCTGCGGTAGAAGGCGAAGAATTCCGGGTTCTGTCCGTACGCAAGCGCGTAAATCGCGGATGCCTTGCCATCGCCTTCGCCCTTGATCTTCTGCGCCTGCCGGTAGGCGTCGGCGAGAATCACCTGGCGCTGCCGGTCGGCGTCCGCGCGGATCTTCTCGGACTCGGCGGCGCCAAGTGAACGCAGCTCGTTGGCTACGCGCCGACGCTCCGATTCCATCCGTGCATACACAGGACCCGTGACGTCCCCGGGCAGGGCAAGTCGGCGCAGCCTGACGTCAACCACCTCGACACCGATGAGCTTTGCATCCTGCGATGCCTTCTGGATCGTCTGGGTGACGAGCCGCTCCCGACCCGTAGAGATCGCGTCGCGCATCGTCATCTTGTTGAACTCTTCCGCGAGATTCGAGCGTACGGTCTGCGACAGACGGCGGCGCGCCGCTTCCTCGTCGCCCTGCACGGCGATGTAGTACTGCCTGACGTCGAAGATCCGCCACAGTACGACGAAGTCGACTTCGAGCGGAGTCTTTTCCGACGTGACGACACGGTCGACGTCGGCATTCTCGAGGGTCAGGTTGCGCCGGTCGAAGAAGCGGACGTTCTGCACCAGCGGCACCTTGAAATAGAGTCCGGCATTGGTGTCGACCTCGACGATCTCGCCGAGCTGGAACTTTATCGCATACTTGGTCTGGTCGACCGTGTAGATCGCCTGCGACGCGACAAGCAGCAGCGCCACGACAAGCGCAAGGACGGGCATCGTAAGTTTCATGCGGGCGTCCCCCTAGCGTTCACGGTTGCGCAACGCCTCGCGCGACCTGGATGGGTCGGCCGCGGCGGCGGCCTCGGCCGGCGTCGGAGCGCTCGACCGCGAGACTCCGGGGAGCTCCGGCGGGGAGGTGGGCGCGCCATTGCTCAACTGCATCAGCTTTTCGAGCGGCATATAGAGCAGGTTATTGCCCGACTTCTGATCGATCATCACCTTGCTTGAATTCGTGAGCACCGATTGCATCATGTCGATGTACAGCCGGTCACGGGTCACGCCGGGCGCCTTGGCGTACTCGGTGAGAATCGACTTGAAGCGCGAAGCATCGCCTTCTGCGCGCTGCGTAACCTCGGTGTTGTAGCCGTTGGCCTCCTCCATCAGCCGCGCCGCCGTACCGCGCGCGCTCGGAACGACGCCGTTTGCGTAGGCCTGACCCTCGTTGACGAGCCGCACGCGATCCTGCGCCGCCTTGACCGCGTCGTCGAACGCTGCCTGAACCTTGTCCGGCGGTTGCACGTTCTGCAGCGTCACTTTCTGAACCGACACGCCGGTCTTGTAGCTGTCCATCGACTTCTGCATCTGATCGCGCGTCAACGCGGCGATCTGTTCGCGTCCCTCATACAGCACGAAGTCCATCTTGCTGTTGCCGACCACGTCGCGGATCGCCGACTCGGCGACGAATTTCACGATTTCTTCCGGTCGGCGGTTGTTGAAGACGAATGCTTCGGCACTGTCGAGGTTGTACTGGACCGCGAACTGGATGTTGATGATGTTCTCGTCCTCGGTCAGCATCGTCGCTTCCTTGGCGTTCGGATTCGCCGTGGAGTTGCGATAGCCGATCTCGAGCGTCCGCACCTGCGAAAAGTCGACCAGTTCCACCGCCTCGACCGGGAACGGCAGGTGCCAGCGCGGTCCGGGCTGTGTGGTCTCGGTGAACTTGCCAAAGCGCGTGACGACGCCACGCCGACCGGCATCGACGATGTAGAAGCCGCTGGCCAGCCAGACGACCAGCACGAGGGCGACCAGCAGGCCGGCACCGCCCAAGGCAAGCCCACGCCGCGGCGGCCCTCCACTATCGCCGCCGCCATCGCCATCGCCACCGCGGCGGCCGAGCAGTTCGTTGATGCGGCGGTTGACGTTGCGCCAGATCTCGTCGAGATCCGGCGGTCCGCCGCTGTTCCCGCGCTTGCCCCATTGGGGATCGTTGAGCGACATCTAGCGACTTCGGAAAGGTGGGTGAAAAAACAAGGTGGGGGTGCCGGCTCGCCGGTCAAGTTGAACGCGACATCGCGTTCTCTTCCCGGGCGTCTGTCGGTACGTCCCCCGCGATCGTAGCGGGGCGGGGCGAGGCGGGGAACCGCTCGGCCAATGCCGACCGCAATTGCGCACACCCGGCGCCGGTGAAGGCGCTCAGGCGAATTGATGAAATGTTACCACAGGCATCGCGGGAAACGCCCGGGGGAAGGTCGGCGAGATCGACCTTGTTCAGCACGCGAATCCGGGGAACGTCGGCAGCGCCGATCTCCGTCAGGACCGCGTCCACCGCGGCGATCTGGTCGTCGCGCTCCGGCGACGAGGCGTCGATCACGTGGAGGATCAAGTCGGCTTCGGCGGCTTCATTGAGCGTCGAACGGAACGCCACGACGAGGTCGTGCGGCAGGTCGCGAATGAAGCCGACCGTGTCCGATAGCACGACTGTCGCGCCGCCCGGCAGATGGACCTTGCGCAGCGTGGTGTCCAGCGTAGCGAACAATTGATTGGCGGCAAAGGCCTTCGCGCCCGTCATCCGGTTGAACAGCGTCGACTTGCCGGCGTTGGTGTAGCCGACCAGTGCGACGGTACGCACCGCCGCGCGCCGTCGCGTACGGCTTTGCACGGCGCGGCTTCGCGCGACGCGCGCGATGCGCGAGCGCAACAGCTTGACCCGTTCGCCAATCAGACGCCGGTCGGTCTCGAGCTGGGTTTCGCCGGGTCCGCGCAACCCGATGCCGCCCTTTTGCCGCTCCAGGTGGGTCCAACCCCCGGCCAGCCGCGTCGCGAGGTGTGCCAGTTGTGCGAGCTCCACCTGCAGCTTGCCTTCGGCGCTGCGGGCGCGCAGCGCGAAGATGTCGAGGATGAGGCTCTCACGGTCGACAACGCGGCATTCGAGCCGGGTCTCGAGGTTGCGCTGCTGCACACCAGAGAGCACGTGGTCGAAGATGACGAGATCGGCGCGCGTTTCATGTAGGCGGTTGGCGATCTCGTCGACCTTCCCGCGTCCGGCAAAGAACGCCGGATCGGGGCGCACGCGGCGACCGGTGATCATGCCCACCACCGTGGCGCCGGCCGAGGCGGCCAGTGCCTCCAGTTCATGTTGACGATACGCACGTCCGCCGCCTCCGAAGTCGAGGGCGACCAGCAGCGCGCGGTCGCCGCCGCCGGGACGCTCGAACATCAGGGTCGCGGTCCCGTGTCGCCCGCTCGGCGGACGCCCGCGCGCACGCTCAGTCCACGCATCCGGTCGCGATCGCGAGGACGCGGATCAAGACTCCGTGTCCTGATTCGGAGCGTGGTGAGGCATCGCGACAGGTCGCGCGGGAACCACCGTCGAGATCGCGTGCTTGTAGACCATCTGGGTGACGGTATTCTTGAGCAGGACGACGTACTGGTCGAACGACTCGATCTGGCCCTGGAGTTTGATGCCGTTCACGAGATAGATCGACACCTGAACGTGTTCCTTGCGCAGCGTGTTAAGGAACGGGTCTTGTAGCATTTGCCCTTTGTTGCTCATGGGTGAGTTCCGCCATTGTTGTTGCCCGCGCTGCTGCGGTCCTTTGGATTGCCACGTCGCGCGGGATGCGGCGTGCTGAGTGTGACCAACCAGTACCCGTCGAGTGACGACCAACGAGGAACCGGCGAGAGGCCGCAGAGCGCCGGACGAACCCCGAGGGGGTCCTGCCGGGTCCTAGCGGCGTCGCGCCGGAGGATCCGCGTAGGGATTCGCCCCGACCTTGAATTGTATCCTAAGGGGCGTCCCGCGCAGTTGGAACGCGTCGCTGAAGAAATGTTCCAGGTACCGACGATAGGCATCGGGAACATGTTGCAGTGCAGTACCGTGGATGATGATCAGCGGCGGATTGACCCCACCCTGGTGCGCGTAGCGCATTTTCGGGCGCACCAATCCGGCGCGCGGCGGCTGCTGGCGCGCGATAGCGATCTGCAGCGTGCGGGTCAGCCGCGGCGTCGGAAGCTTGATCATCGCTGCGGCGAACGCTTCGCGAACCGACTTCAGGACCGCGCCCACGCCCTTGCCGTCGCGCGCGGAAATATAGTGACTTTGCGCGAACGCGAGAAAACCCATCTTGCGATCGAGGTCGCGCTTGACCTGTGCGCGCGCATCCGTGTCCGCGGCGTCCCACTTGTTCACGGCGACCACCACGGCCCGGCCCGCTTCCAGTACGTGGCCGGCAAGATGCGCATCCTGCTCGGTGATCGCCTGCTCGGCGTCGAGCAGGAGCACGACGACGTTCGCGTCCTCGATCGCCTGCAGCGTCTTGATCACCGAAAATTTCTCGACGGCCTCGAACACCTTGCCGCGTCGCCGGATACCCGCGGTGTCGATCAGCGTGAACTTCTGGCCACCGCGGTCGAAGTCGAGGTAGATGGCGTCACGCGTCGTTCCCGGCTCGTCGAAGGCAATGACGCGCTCCTCGCCCAGAATCGCGTTGACCAGCGTCGACTTGCCGACGTTGGGGCGGCCGACGATCGCGACCTTGATTACGTCGGGGCGCTCGGCGTCGGCCGGAGCGGTCAAGGGCGGCTCCTCGTCGTGTGCATCGACGCGGCCATGCAACGCCAGCGCGTACTCGATCATCGGACGCACGTTTTCGCCATGCGCCGCCGATATGGCGATGGGTTCGCCCAGGCCAAGCTCATGAAACTCGGCGACCGTCCGCTCGGGAGCCAACCCTTCAGCCTTGTTCACGGCGAGAACCACGGGTCGCCCGGATTTCCGGAGGAGATCGGCGATTGTCGCGTCCTGGGGTGTCAACCCCTGTCGACCATCAACGAGGAACACCACGACATCGGATTCCGCGATCGCCTGCTTCGTCTGCCGGGCCATTGCGTGGAGGATCCCGGCGGTGGCCTTCGGCTCGAAGCCTCCGGTGTCGACGACGAAATAGGCAAGATCGCCGACGCGGGCACGGCCATAGTGACGGTCGCGGGTCAGACCGGGAAAGTCGGCGACCAGTGCGTCTCGCGTCTTCGTAAGTCGGTTGAAGAGCGTGGACTTGCCGACGTTCGGTCGACCGACCAGCGATACGGTGGGGAGCATTCGGAAACCGATCTACAGCCGCTGTCCGGCATTGCGTTGAAATTTGCGCCTGCGCCCGCTGTCGTCCCTCATTTCGGAGCGAACCGGGGAATCGGCACCTGCGGATCACGGATCTGCAATGACAGCGGGTACTTCGCGGAGCCCGTCCAAAGTGCAGCGAAGGGCTCAGGATGACGCAGAAATGGGCGCCAATCGAGGATTTCGACGAACTGAATATGCGCCATCCGAAGCGTTGCCGCGAGCGGCCCGGAACCCGTCACTTGGCGGTAACGGCGAACAGCGTACCCGAGGCCGACTGCCACAGCGCGCTGCCTCCGAAAAGCACCGGCTGGGACGTCGCGGCGCTGCCGTCGGTGGCCAGGCGGCCGACGTACGCGCCATTCACCGGGGACAGCAGATGCAGGTAGCCCTCGACGTCGACGACGCCGACAACGTCGCCGACGATCTGCGGGCCGCCGATCTTGCGCGCGGCAAGCAGATCCTGCTTCCACAGCGACGCGCCGGTGGTACGGTCGAGCGCGTGGACCGCGCCCTTGTCGTCGGTCACGTAGATGTTCTTGCCGTCACCCGCGAGTCCGTAGAGGCTCGAGATGTCACGCGACCAGTTGGCCGTCCCGCGCTTGACGTCAAAGCACGCGATGCGTCCCTGGTAGGCGACCGCGCACGCCTGCTCGCCATCAACCAGCGGCAGCGACGTCACGTCGGCGATGCGCTCGAGTTCGGTCGCGCCCTTCGGGTTGGCGACCGTCGCGTCCCAGCCGACGATGCCGGTGGGCATGTCGAGCGCCAGAAGCCTGCCCCCTGCCGTACCGACGAACAGTGCGCCGCGCGAGGTCACACCGCCGGCGAAATTGCGCACGGTCAGGGCCGGAGCAATTCGCTGGTTCACCCATTTCTTCGTCCCGTCGACAGCGGAGAGCGCGGTGATGCTGCCGTCGCCGGCGAACACGGCGACGATACCGTCGGCAACCTGCGGAGGCGCGATCACTTCGGTCGAGACCTTCGTCGTCCACTTGGGCGTCCCATTGCCGTCGAAAGCGAGCACCTCGCCCTTGTCGGTGCCGACGACCACCAGATTCTCGTCGGCTCCGGCACCGGCAGAAAGGTTCTTGCCGGCGCTGGCGCGCCAGATCGCGCGGCCGGTAGCGGGATCGATCCGGGTCATGGCGCCATCGGTCGACGCGGCGTAGATCGCGTCGGGCAGCACAACGGGCGCGAACCCCGGCACGGCCTTGCCGACACCTGTCTGCCAGTTCACGCTGGCGGTGGCCGATGCCTTGAGCTCGGGGAGCGGACCGGGCTTCTTGCTGTCCCAGAGCCAACGCAGCGAAAACGCGGGCGGAATCGGAAGGTACTCGTAGATCGTCGCGCAACCGGCGAGCAGCGCCGGCAGCGCAGCAAGGACGAGCGGCCGGCCCAAGCCTGCGACTCGATGTCGGAGCGAGGTCATTTCTTCGGCGCGGCGCGGGCGCAGGGGCAGCGGCAGCGGCCGTTGCCGGTGGTATGACGATGCTGCCTGCGGCAGGCGGCGGAACCGGTGCGCCGCCGATCGATTCGAGTTTTACCAGCACATAGTTCCGGTACGGTGATTTCGCATCGAGCTTGGCCAACGCGGTCTGATACGCGACCCGGGCTTCCTCGCTGCGACCGGCGGCTGCCAGCGCGTCACCGCGAAGGTCCGCGTACAGCCCGGTAAAGGCATCGGCATGTTTCGCGTCGAGCAGCTTCAGCGCATCGTCGTATTGGCTGTCGTTCAGAAGAACCTCGGCCAGCCGGTAGCGTGCGATCTCCTTCAATTCGGACTCGTCGGCGCGGTCGATCACCCATTGCAGCTGCGTCTTTGCGCCGGCCGTGTCGCCGCCGTCGTACAGGAGCTTCGCCAGCACAAGCGCTGCGCGCGGTGCGTACCCGGTGCGCGCGAAGCGGTCCTCGATCTGGGTTGTCGCATCCTTGGCCTTCGGCAGGTCGTTGGCGCGCACTGCCTGCGAGAGCCCGGCGAAGAGGGCGGAGGCCTCCTCCGACTGCTTGCCCGTCCACCAGCGCCAGCCCTGGAACCCGGCCAGCGCGATGGCGATCACTACCGCGATCGTCGTCACCAGGTTTCCCCAGCGCTGCCACCACGCCTTGAGATCGTCTAACTGATCCTGCTCTTCGAGATCGTATACGGCCATCGACTTTCCTTGAGTGCGGTTATGTTGGATCGGTGTTCAGTGCGCGGTCATTGCGCGAGCGCCGCCAGCCGCGCTCCGACTTCGCCGGCCGGGACGGCGAACTGTTCGCCGGCCGTGCGCAGCGACTTGACCGCCACCGTGCCGGTGGCCGCCTCGTCGTCGCCGATGATGAGCGCCGCGTGCGCGCCGCTTGCATCCGCTCGCTTCATCTGCGATTTGAAGCTTCCGCCGCCTGCGTTGACGACGATCGCCATGCCATTGTCGCGCAGACTCTCGGCGAGTTGGCGCGCGAGCAGCGCCGCGGCTTCGCCCGCGTGCACCACATAGGCGAGAGGCGCGTTCGGATTCGCGGTGCCGGTCGCCGCGAGCAGCAGGATCATCCGCTCGACGCCGATGGCGAATCCGCAGGCAAAATTGGGCTTGCCGCCAAGCAGCTCGAACAACAAGTCGTAACGCCCGCCGCCGGCGACTGTGCCCTGCGTGCCGAGCGCATCGCTCGTCGCCACCCATTCGAACACGGTGCGGTTGTAGTAGTCGAGACCACGCACGAGTCGCGCGTTGATCTCGAAGGCGAGGCCGGCGTCGGCCAGCAACGATTGCAGCCCCTCGAAGTGCGCACGCGAGGCGTCCGCGATATAGTCAATCAGCTTGGGCGCACCCTCGATCATCGGCTGCATCGCCGCGTTCTTGCTGTCGAGGATACGCAGCGGATTTGCGTGCAGCCGGCGCCGTGCGTCGGCGTCCAGCACTTCGCCATTGCGCTCGAAGTAGGCGATCAGTTCCTTCCGGTGTGCAAGTCGCTCGTCGGCGTTGCCGATCGAATTGAGCTGCAACTCGATGCCGCTGAGGCCGAGCGCCTTCCATAACCGCGCCAGCATCACGATCTGTTCGGCATCGGCGTCCGGTCCCGAGAAGCCCAGCGCTTCCGCGTCGACCTGGTGAAACTGCCGGTAGCGGCCCTTTTGCGGACGCTCGTGGCGAAACATCGGGCCGCTGGTCCACACGCGCTGCGGCCGGTCGTAGGTGAGGTTGTGCTGGATCGTGGCGCGAACGATACCGGCGGTCGCCTCCGGCCGCAGCGTCAGCGACTCGCCGTTCAACTTGTCCTCGAACGTGTACATCTCCCTCTCGACGACATCGGTGTACTCGCCGATGCCGCGCACGAAGAGCGCCGTCGGCTCGACGATCGGCAGGCGGATGTTGCGATAGCCGTATTGGGCGAACACCGTGCGCGCGGCGTCCTCGAAGCGCTCCCAGTGGTGGGACTCGTCGGGCAGTACGTCGTTCATGCCGCGAACGGCCTGCAATGCGGAAGTCATGTCGGGAATGCCCTACGCGACGGCCTTGACGGCGATCGTCTTCCTGTCGGGCTTGAGGTGGGAAGCGGGGGGCTCGCCACCGTAGGTCGCGCGGACGTAGTCGTCGACCAATGCCTGGAATTCCTCGGCGATGCGTTCGCCCTTCAGGGTCACGGTCTTCTGCCCGTCGACAAACACTGGTGCCACGGGTGTTTCGCCGGTGCCGGGCAGCGAAATGCCGACATTGGCGAGCCTCGACTCGCCCGGACCGTTGACCACGCAGCCCATCACGGCCACGTGCATGTTCTCCACGCCGGGAAAGCGGTCGCGCCACGCGGGCATCGCTGCGCGCAGGTACGACTGGATGCGCTCGGCGAGTTCCTGGAAATAGGTGCTGGTCGTGCGGCCGCAGCCGGGACAGGCGGTGACCTGCGGTGTAAACGAGCGCAGACCCATCGTCTGCAGGATCTCCTGCGCCACGATGACCTCGCGGGTCCGGTCGCCGTTGGGTTCGGGCGTGAGCGACACACGGATCGTGTCGCCGATCCCCTGCTGCAGCAGCACCGACATTGCAGCAGTCGATGCGACGATACCCTTGCTGCCCATGCCCGCCTCAGTGAGTCCGAGGTGCAGCGGATAGTCGCAGCGTTGCGAGAGCTCGCCGTACACGGCGATCAGTTCCTGGACCGCCGAGACCTTGCACGACAACACGATCCGCTCGCCCGGCAGACCGAGTTCCTCGGCCCGCCGTGCGCTGCCGATCGCGGAGGCGATGAGCGCCTCGCGCATCACGGCTCCGGCTGGGCGAGGATCGCGCGCGCGCGCGTTTTCGTCCATCATCTGCGCGAGAAGATCGGCGTCGAGGCTGCCCCAGTTGACGCCGATGCGCACCGGCTTGCCGTATTCGATGGCCTTCTCGATCATCACGACGAACTGCGGGTCGCGCTTGCTGCCGCGGCCCACATTGCCGGGATTGATCCGGTACTTGGCGAGCGCACGTGCACACTCGGGGTATTCGGTCAGCAGCTTGTGGCCGTTGAAATGGAAATCGCCGATCAGCGGAACGTGACAGTTCTCCTCATCGAGCTGCGCGCGGATGGTGGAAACGGCGGCCGCAGCGGCGGCCGAGTTCACGGTGATGCGGACCAGTTCCGAGCCTGCCTGCGCGAGCGCCCGCACCTGCGCGACCGTTGCGGCCACATCGGCGGTGTCGGTGTTGGTCATCGACTGGACGACGATCGGTGCGCCGCCACCGACCTTGATCCCTCCGATGTCGGCCTGGCGGGTTCGGCGGCGCGCCGGGGTGGCGGTGTCCATCGGCATCACTTGACCGTGAACTTCGCAACGTTCTGCTTGACGAACGGCAGCGTGTCGAAGGGCGCACCGTGCCACGTCACCGTAACGGCCTCGGCGTTGCCAAGCACGACCTCGAACGGTGGGACGCCGCCCACCGCATGCGTCGCGCCCGGATAGCCAATCGTCGACAGCACGAGCACTCCCTTGGCATCCTTGACTTCGACCCACGACGTTCCGCGAAAGACGAACACCAGGGGCATGTCGCCGGTGATCGCGGCCGGCGTGACCGTCGCCGCCGGTGCCCCCGATTCCGCGAACGAGGACGCCGTCTCGCCTGCCGCCGATGGCGCCGGAGCGACGGGCGGGGCGTCGGTTTCCGCGGGCGTGACCGTGGTGGGCGGCGCGGGAGCCGCGGGCGCGCCGGCTGCAGGCAGCGCATCACCGGTCAGCGCTGCCTTGCCGCGTTCCGCCAGCGGACGCGCGAATTCGTACACTACCGCGATGGCGACGATCGCCGCCAGCGCCAGCGGAATCGCCCAGCGTGCCGAGGTTTGTTTTCCATGCGGATCGTCGGGCAGTTCACCCATGACGCGCGTCGTCGGCGTGAGCGTCGGATGGTCGAGCGACGGCGCGGCCGCCGCCTCGGGAAGCGTGGCCAGCACGGCGTCGGGGTCGAGTCGCACCAGCCGCGCGTAGTTGCGCAGGAAGCCGCGGACAAAGGTGCGTCCGGGCAGCCGTGCGAAGTCATCGTCCTCGAGCGCCTGGACCTGGCGCGGAGCGAGCTTCAACTGCTGCGCGACTGCGTCGATCGAAAGCCCGGCCAAAGTGCGCGCTTCCTTGAGACGCGCGCCCGTCGACAACCCGGGCTCGGGGGCGGCTTCCTGCACGAATGACGGAGTGTCGCCGGTCACTCGCAGGTTCCCGGCGGAATCGCCTTGGCTTCGGCAGATTCTGGATAGCGATTGCGCAGCTGCGAAATGTACGACGCCTGGGTAGACTTGTCACCGAGCTTTTTTTCGATGCACATGCCCAGGTAGAGCGAGTCCGGAGGCGGATTCGTCTGCAGCATCACGAGTTTCATCATCGCGCGCGCATCGTCCAGCCGCGCTTCGCGATAGGCGAGCAACGCCAGGCTGTAGGCGGCGGTTGCGTTGCGCGCATTGATCGAAAGCGCGCGCTTGAAGAATTCCTCGGCGCGTGTTCGATCTCCGATCTCGGCCGAGCACTTGCCGGCGTTGACCAGCGCGACATCGGGCGTCTTGTAGAGCGGATTGCGCACCGCCAGCTCGAATTCCTGGATCGATTCCTTGGCGCGGCCGTGCGAGCACAGGTACCAGCCCCAGTTCTGCCGGATCTCGGAGTCGGCCGGCGCGAGCTCGAGCGCGGTCTGGAAACTGGCCTGCGCCTTCGCGTCCTGGCCGAGCATTGCGTAGACCAGCCCGTAGACGTTATAGATCTTCGCGTTCTTGGGGTCGAGCTTCTCCGCCTGCGCCAGCTCCTGCAGCGCGACCTCCATCTGTCCGCGTTCGTAGAAGCCGGCGGCGATCTCGGTGTGCAGCTGGGCGCGGTACGGCGCGGGTGCCTCCTGGATCGGTGGTGGCGGGGGCGTGGCGGGAATCTGCTGTGGGGCCTGTTTCGATGAAGACGTCGACTCGCAGCCGGCGGCGAGCACCGCTGCGACCAGCAGCGGGAGCAGAAGCAATGCGGCACGGGGCAGGGAATTGTTCATCGTCGGAGGACGGCCTTCAGTGTGCGGCGACGGGAATGATGCGCGTGGCGAGCCGCCGCTTGGTACGGTCCTTCACCCGGCCCGCCAGTTGGCCGCAGGCGGCGTCGATGTCGTCGCCGCGTGTCTTGCGGACCGTCGCCACCTTCCCGGCGTCCTGCAGTGTGCGCTGGAACGCGACAATACGCTCGCGCGGACTGGACGCGAACTCGGTGCCTGGAAACGGATTGAACGGAATCAGATTGAACTTGCAGGGGACGTCGCGGGTGAGCGCGATCAACTGGGAGGCGTGGCGGGGCTGGTCGTTCACTCCGTCGAGCATCACGTACTCGAAGGTCACGAAATCACGTGGCGCGGCGGGAAGATAGCGCAGGCACGCGGCCATCAGGTCGGCGAGCGGATGCTTGCGGTTGATCGGGACCAGCCGGTCGCGCAGCGCGTCGTCGGGGGCGTGCAGCGAGACAGCGAGGGCGACCGGGCACTCCTCGCGCAGCCGGTCGATCAGCGGCACCAGGCCCGATGTCGACAGCGTTACCCGGCGCCGCGACAGGCCATACGCACAATCGTCGAGCATCAGGCGCAGCGCGGGCACGACGTTGTCGAAATTCGCGAGCGGCTCGCCCATCCCCATCATCACGACGTTGGTGATTGGCGGCCTGCCGTGCTCGATCCACGGGCCACTTGCACCGTCGGCGAGCAGCGTCCGGTTGGCGTGCCACAGCTGCCCGATGATCTCGGCGGTCGTCAGGTTGCGGTTGAAACCCTGCTTGCCCGTCGAGCAGAACGCGCAGTCGAGCGCGCAGCCCGCCTGCGATGAGACACACAGCGTGCCGCGGTCGTCCTCGGGTATGTAAACCGTTTCGATGGCGTTTGCCTGGCCGGCGTCGAGCAGCCACTTGCGCGTGCCGTCCGCGGCGGCACTGTCCCGGATGACCGTCGGCCCGGAGACGAGCGCCTCGGCCGCGAGGCGCTCGCGCAACGGTTTGGCGAGATCGGTCATCGCCGCGATGTCGGCGACGAACCGCTGATGCAGCCAGCGCGACACCTGCTTGGCGCGAAACGGCTTTTCGCCGCGTTCGGCGAACCAGGCCGCGAGGGCATCGGGTGCTAAGTCGAGCAGATTGATCATCGATGTTACGTTTCGGCCGATTTTCGGCGTTCCGCTAACGGCTGTATACCGCCAGCGCCGGAAAAAAATAGGCAATTTCGACGCGCGCGGTCTCCGGGGCGTCCGAACCGTGGACGGCGTTGGCGTCGATCGATTGGGCGAAATCGGCGCGGATCGTGCCGGCCGCGGCCTTCTTCGGATCCGTGGCACCCATCAGTTCCCGGTTCTTCGCAATCGCACCTTCACCCTCGAGCACCTGGATCATCACGGGCCCCGAGATCATGAATTCGACCAGGTCACGAAAGAACGGCCGCTCCCGGTGAACCGCGTAGAAACCTTCGGCTTCGGCGCGGGAAAGCCATGCCATGCGCGCGGCGACGATCTTGAGCCCGGCCTTTTCGAATCGGGCATAGATTTCCCCGATGACGTTCTTCGCGACCGCGTCGGGCTTGATGATGGAAAGAGTGCGTTCTACCGCCATTGGAGGCTCCGGCTGAAATGGGCAAAAACAGAATAAAAGCGAGTAAATTCATAATTATATCACGATAGACGATGCCGGCCGGCGAGCGTGGGCCGCGGCAATGAGGCTCGCCGGCGCGGGTTCGGGTCGCGGTGGGCGACACGCGGGAGATCGGCGCGGCAGGCAGCGCGAATCCGTGCGATTTCCTGATTCACGGGCCGTCGAAAGCTGAATCCGGCTGGCAACCGGATGCCACGCCCGGCCGAATCAGCTGCGAGGCGCACGGAATGCACCGCGGGCAACGCGAAGCAGGCGAATCCCTCGCCTTCGCCCGCGGTCGAGGACGCTAGAAGAGAAGGTTGGGCAGGAACAGCGTCAGCTGGGGCACGTAGGTGACGATGATCAGGAACAGCAGCAGTACCGTCAGCCAGGGCAGCGCCGCGCGGACGACCTGGACGATCGACATCCCGGTGATGCCAGAGGTGACGAAGAGGTTCAGGCCCACCGGCGGCGTCACCATTCCGATCTCGAGGTTGACGACCATGATGATGCCCAGGTGAACCGGGTCGATGCCCATTTGCGTCGCGATCGGAAACAGTATCGGCGCCAGGATCAGGATGATCCCGGTGGGCTCCATGAAATTGCCGGCGATCAGCAGCAGGATATTCACGACGATCAGGAACTGCCACGGCGCCATGCCCATCGCGACGATCTGCTCGGTGATCGCCTGCGGGATGCGCTCGGTGGTCAGCACGTGGGCGAAGAGCAGCGCGTTGGCGACGATGAACATCAGCATCACCGTTACCTTGGCCGCGTCGACCAGGACGTGCGGGACGCGGCTCATGCCGATGTCGCGGTAGATGAAGACCGCGATGAAGAACGCGTAGACCGCGGCGACGCCTGCCGCCTCGGTCGGCGTGAAGATCCCGCCGTAGATGCCGCCCAGAATGATGACCAGCAGCAGCAATCCCCAGATCGAATCTCGCCCGGCCTTGAGCACCTCGCGCAGCGATGCCTTCGGCTGCCGCGGGATGTCGAGCGCGCGCGCCCGGAAGTAGATCGCGACCATCAGCATGAGGCCGAGCACGATGCCGGGGATCACGCCGGCCATGAACAGCTTGCCGACCGATGTCTCGGTCGCCGCCGCGTAGACGACCATCACGATCGACGGCGGGATCAGGATGCCCAGCGTGCCGGCATTGCAGATCACGCCCGCAGCGAATTCCTTGTTTGTAGCCGGCCTTGACCATGCCGGCGATGACGATCGAGCCGACGGCGACGACGGTCGCCGGCGACGAGCCCGACACCGCGGCGAACAGCATGCAGGCCAGGACCGACGCCATCGCCAGGCCGCCTCGCAGGTGTCCGATGCTGGCATTGGCGAAGTGGACCATCCGCTTGGCCACGCCGCCGGTGGTCATGAAGGCGCCGGACAGGATGAAGAACGGAATGGCCAGCAGCGTGAAATGCTCGGAAGTCTCGAACAGCTTGAGCGCGAGCGAGGCGAGCGAGTCCTGCCCGAAGAACAGGATGGTGAGCAGCGACGACAGGCCGAGCGCGATGGCGATCGGCATGCCCAGCAGCATGAACGCGAACAGCAGGCCGAACAGGCAGGCGATGGTCACGGCCGGTCGCCCCCGGCCGGCGGCTCGTCGTCGGCGAGGTTCATCCTCAGCGCCTCGGCCGCCTCGTCGGCAAGCTGCAGTCCGCGCTCGCGGCCCGTCACGATTCGGTAGAACAACTGCAGGAAGCGCCAGCCGAGCAGTGTGTAGCCGATCGGCAGCACCAGTCTGGGAATCCACTGCTCGATCGGCAGGTCCTGCGCCAGGATGCCGATCGACCGGATCTTCTCCACGTACTGGACGGCGCCAACCAGCACGATCACCGAGTAGGCGATGCACAGCGCGGCGGCGAAGGCGCCGACGATCCGTGCGCCGCGCGGTCCCAGCGACTTGACCAAGAGGTCGATGCCGATGTGCGCGCCGACCCGCACGCCGTAGGCCATGCCCAGAAAGATCAGGCCGGCGAACAGGTAGGTGACGGTTTCCAGCGCCCAGACGAAGCTGTAGTTGAAGATGTAGCGCGCGATGACCTGCGTGAAGACGATCATCGTCATGACGGCAAGGAGGAAGGCCAACAGGCCTTCCTCCAGCCGATCCAACCAGCCGACCTTCACCGCGTCCGCGCTAGTCACGCGAATACTACTGATTCGACTTGCGCGCGGCTTCGATCAGATCCTTGCCGATGCCCGGTTCGAACTTCTTCCAGACCGGCTCCATGGCCTTCTGCCAGGGCACCAGTTCGGCCTTGGTCAGTGGTTGGATCCTGGCCTTGCCGGCGTCGGCAATCTTCTTCCGGGCATCTTCGTTCAGGTCGTCGGCAAGCTTGTTCGAGTACGCGGTAGCCTCGGCCATCGCCTCGGACAGACCCTTGCGCACATCCGGGGGCAGACCGTCCCACCACTTGGCATTGGTGACGACCATGTAGTCGATCAGGCCATGATTGGTGACCGCGATCGTTTTCTGGACTTCGTAGAATTTCTGCGAGTAGATGTTCGACCAGGTGTTCTCCTGGCCGTCGACGACGCCGGTCTGCAGCGCCTGGTACACCTCGGAGAAGGCCATCTTCTGCGGATTCGCGCCGAGCGCACGGAATTGCGCCTCGAGCACGTCCGAGGCCTGGATGCGGAACTTGAGGCCCTTGACATCTGCCGGCACCTTCAGCTGATCCTTGTCGCTGGACAACTGCTTCATTCCGTTATGCCAATAGGCGAGGCCGAGCAGGCCCTTGGACTTCATCGACGTAAGCAACGTCCTGCCCGTCGGGGCTCTTCTGGAAGCGGTCGACCGCGTCGATGTCCTCGAACAGGAATGGCAGGTCGAACACCTGGATCTTCTTCGTGTAGCGATCGAACTTGGACAGCGACGGGGCGATGAACTGCACGTCGCCCAGCAGCAGCGCCTCGAGTTCCTTCGCATCGCCGAAAAGCTGCGAACTCGGGAACACCTGCACCTCCACCTTGCCGGGGAGTTTCTTCTCGGCGAGTTCCTTGAACTTGAGCGCCCCCTGGCCCTTCGGGGTTTTCTCGGCGACGACGTGCGAGAATTTGATTACGATGGGCTGCGCGAGCGCGCTGCCGGTCACGGCGGCCAACGCGGCGCAGGCCGCGAACACGAAGATCGTCCTTGCAAGCTTCATAGGTGCCTCCTGGGTTGAGGATTTCGCGACCGAGGTACGGTCGCGCGGATCACGCCCGGTTCTTGTTGCCGGATTAGGCCCTTGCACCGGCATTATTGTCAACCGCGGCCCCCGCAAACTTGCGAACGGTCAATATTGTTTCGGATGCCAGGACAAGGTGACCCCGGGTTTTCCGGCCGCTGCCCGGAAACCCGCGTCGATTCCGACGCCGGACACGGCGACGAGCCGGTCGCCGCAGAAAACGAGGGGGAGGGCCGCACGATCCCATACGGGAACCCCGGACTCGCGCAGGATGGCCTTGAGTGCGCGGCGCGGCCGTTCCGGAGCGCGACTGGAAGCGCTCGCCGCCCGCGCGAGCGCGCACCCGCACCGGCGCAAGAGCCAGTCGCGCCGCATCCAGTCCGGCGCCCGACGCCTGCCCGAACGCCAGCCGGCCATGGGCCAGTTCCAGTTCCGCCTCCCCCAGCCAAGGGACGTCGAACCAGGGTGGCGGCGGCGCGTGCAGCAGGACGCGTCCCCGATGGACACCCAGTTCCACGCCTGCATGCACTGAGCCGTACGATGGCGTCGCCGCGCGCCGTGCACAGTTGCTCCACCATCGCGGCGAGCCGCGCCGTCGACGGCGCCGGCAATCCGTGCTCGCGCAGGAACCAGCGCAGGACGTTGCGGGCGCGATGTCCGGGCAGGGCGCTCAGCGCCGCGCCGACGAGTGCATCGTCCTCGACGACCGCCTGCGCATCGAGGCGGGCGAGGTCCTCGGCGAGCAGCGCGGCCTCGGCCTGGTGAGCCGCCGCGCGGGCGAGCGTGGCGGTCGGCGTTGCCGGAGATGGCGGCAAGCGCGGGCAAGACCGTGTGGCGAACCGCGTTTCGCAGGTGCCGGTGCTGCTCGTTGCTTTCGTCGTCGACCCAGCGCAGTCCCGCGGCGGCCGCATAGGCGTCGATCGTCGAACGTGCGACGCCGAGAAGCGGGCGCCACCAGAGGATGCCGCGCGGATCGCGGCGCATGGCCGGCATGCCGGCCATGCCCTGCGGGCCCGCACCGCGCAACAATTGCAGAATCAGCGTCTCTGCCTGGTCGTCGCGGTGGTGCGCCAGCGCGACGACTCCGATGCCCTCGGCCGTCGCGGCCTCGTGCGAGCGCTGCATAGCGAAGCCGCCGCGCTTCGGCCTCGACGCCGGCGGGCGGGTCGCGCGCGATGGCGACGTTGCGGGTCGACAGCGGCACGCCGCGCTTCTCGCATAATTGCGCGCAGAACCGCTGCCAGGCATCGGCGTTGGGGGACAGTCCGTGATGGACATGCGCGGCACGCAGCGCGTGCTGTCGCGCTTCCGCGACGGCGACGAGCGCGTCCAGCAGCACTACCGAGTCGCGGCCGCCCGACAGCGCGACGGCGATCGGCGCGCCGGCCGGGATGCCCGCCGCGAGCGCGCCGGCGACAACGGAACGGACCGCAGCGACAGGATCGGATTCTTCGGGTCGCCGCATGCAAGCCGCCCTTCCTCCGGCGGGTGATCAGCCGGCGGTGATTTCCTTGAACTTGCCGTAGCCCAGGATGCGGTCCTCGCGCTGCTCGAGCAGCTGTATCGATGGGCATCTCGGACAGGTTCCGAAGCGCGTCGGTGAGCGCTTTCTTGAGCGTTACCATCATCGCCGCATGATCGCGATGCGCGCCGCCGGTGGGCTCGCTGATCACCTTGTCGACCAGGCCCAACTGTTTCAATCGCGGCGCGGTGATTCCCAGGATCTCGGCGGCTTCCGGCGCATGGTCGGCGGATTTCCACAGGATCGACGCGCAGCCTTCCGGCGAGATCACCGAATACGTCGCGTACTGGAGCATGAAGGTGGCGTCGCCGATCGCGATTGCCAACGCGCCGCCGGAGCCGCCTTCGCCGATCACGGTGACTATCACCGGGATGCGCAATCCGGCCATTTCATACAGGCTGCGACCGATCGCCTCGGACTGTCCGCGTTCCTCGGCGCCGATGCCCGGATAGGCGCCCGGCGTGTCGACGAACGTGAACAGCGGCAGGGAGAATTTCTCGGCGAGCTTCATGAGCCGCAGCGCCTTGCGGTAGCCTTCCGGCCGCGGCATTCCGAAGTTGCGGTGGATCTTCTCCTTGGTGTCGCGCCCCTTCTGGTGCCCGACCACCATGCAGGGCTTGCCGTTGAAGCGGGCCAAGCCGCCGACGATGGCCGGATCGTCGGCATAGTTGCGATCGCCGTGCAGCTCGTGGAACTCGCTGAACATGCCCGCGACGTAGTCGAGCGTGTACGGTCGCTGCGGGTGGCGCGCAACCTGCGCGATCTGCCACGACGAGAGTTTGCTGTAGATTTCCTTGGTGAGTTGCTGGCTCTTCTTGGTGAGCCGTGCGATCTCGTCGGAGATGTCGACTGCCGAATCCTCGTGCACGTAGCGCAGTTCGTCGATCTTCTGCTGCAGCTCGGCGATCGGCTGCTCGAAGTCGAGAAAGGTCTGTTTCATCGCGTGGGGGGCTGCAGGCGGAACGTCGGCAAACATGATAGCGCATCCGCCGGCGCGCGGTCAGTGAGCGAGCGCGTCGTAGATGAGCTTGGCGCCGATGACCAGCAAAAGCGTGTACGTCGCGTTGAGGAAGCTCGCCTGCGACATGCGGCGGTGGATCCATACGCCGAGCCAGACACCCAGCGGGGCCAGCGGCGAGAAAAGGAGCGCTGCGGTCAGGTTACCGAAGTTCAGCTGTCCCAGAAAATAGTAGGGCACGAGCTTCGCGTAGTTGACGATGAGGAAGAACATCGTCGAAGTGCCGACGAACAGCGTCTTGTCGACCTTCTGCGCAAGCATGTAGAC
This sequence comes from uncultured beta proteobacterium, assembly GCA_963739745.1. Taxonomy (GTDB): domain Bacteria; phylum Pseudomonadota; class Gammaproteobacteria; order Burkholderiales; family Casimicrobiaceae; genus VBCG01. The sequence continues at coordinate 10,184 of CAVUCJ010000026.1, read as the reverse complement.
GGCAAATGGCGGCCCGCCGGCGTGCGCGAGCGTGCTGGTGAACCCGGACACCGCGCCCCAGAAGGCGCCAGCGGCCGGACCAGGAGGGGCGCGATCGACGGTGAGGCGCTGCGCGATTCGCTCGGTCAGACGCAGCCAGGCATTGAGTGCGAACGTGACGGCGATGATCCCGAGCAGCAGTCGAATCGCATTGACCGGCAGCAGGCCGAATGCCAGCGTGCCCAGCGTGATGCCGACCAGCGCGCCCGGCAGCATGATCAGCAGATACCTTTTCGACCAGCTGCGCCGGTAGGCAGTGCATGCCGAAGAGGTCCATCGCGCACAGGATCGGCAGCATGATGCCGGCTGCTTCCTGCGGCGCGATGAACATGGCCATCAGCGCCACCGCAAGCCCGCCCGCGCCTTGGCCGAAGCCGCCCTTGGCGATGCCGGTGATGGCGATCGCCACCGCCGCGACCGGGTAGAACGCGAGCGGAAACTCCGGCGGGGCCATCGGCGGTGGCGTTTGCGCGGGGCGAAGGATCGCGTTTCAAGGGCCAGGCAGCGGCGCGACCGCAGAGCCCGCACGGGCGTGCCATGCGGCGATCACCTCGTTCGCAACGACCGCGCACAGCACCACCGCGCCGCCCAGAAGGGCATTTCGGCCGGGATGTTCGCCCATCAGCACCCAGACCCAGAGCGGTCCCAGGATGGGCTCGAGCAGCGCCAGCAGGCCGAGTTCGTTGGCCGACAGCGTGCGCGATGCGGCGGTGGCGAGCAGGCAGCCGGTTCCCAACTGCACGCAGCCCATCAGCAGGAGCACGAGGAGGTCGTGCGACGTCGCCGCAAATGTGCCGGCGAAGGCGAACGCAGGAATCAGCGTCCAGAGACCCGCGATCATCACCATCGGCAACATGTCGACGCTTGCATGGAACTTTCGCAGCACCATGAGCTGCGCGGCGAAGCAGACCGATACGCCGAGCGCCAGCAGATTGCCGACCAGCTGCCCGGCATCGACAGCGCCGCCGAACATCACGAGGATGCCGCAGAAGGCGATCGCCATCGCGATCCAAGTTCGCCCCGGAACGCGTTCGCGCAATACGAACCAGCCGGCCAACGCCGCCAGGAACGGAGACACGCTCATCAGTACGAACGTGTTGGCGACCGTCGTGCGGGTCAGTGAGCCGATGAAGAAGAAGAACGTGCCTGAGAGGAAAAGGCCAGCCAGCACGCCGGGGAACCCTGCCGCCCGAACGGCGCGCGGCATCGCGCGGCCGTGCATTACCAGCAGCACGCCGGCGACGAACAGCGTCATGAACAGCGATCGCCAGAATACGATTTCCCACGCGTTGGTGATCGACAGTTGCCGCACGAGCAGGCCGCCGGATGACCAGCAGATGGCCGCGACGATCATGAATACGACGGCGCGGCGGTGGCGGGCCGCGTCCGTCGGCGTGGCGGCGGAAGGCGACACGGTGGTCATGGTTGGGGACGGCGTGAGCGGGGCGGCGCCTGCAAGACCGCATGCAAAACAAAAACGCCGGCGTCGCCAATCATGGCGAACACCGGCATCGAAAGTCGCGCATTACAATTGACAGGTTAGCGCAACGCGCACCGGGTGTAAAGGAGCGCGCTGCACTGGTCCGCGGTCATTGTCGGGATGGTCGGCCGCTGCGTCGGGGCTTCGGCGGCAACTGGGCGTCGGTGGCGATCGCGCGCCCGGCGCCGGGTCCACCTGCCCATAGGACTTTTCGACGAGGTTTCGTAAACTCGGTTTTTTCCAGGATTGGGGGCGGCATGGCAACGAACAGGGTCGCGGTCATCGCGGGCGACGGCATTGGGCGCGAGGTTATGCCCGAGGGACTGCGCGTCGTGGAAGCGGCGGCTCGCAGGTTTGGCGTTGACCTCGACTTCACTTCGTTCGACTGGAGCTGCGACTATTTCGCGAAGCACGGGAAGATGATGCCCGACGACTGGTTCGCGCGTTTGTCGCCGTTCTCGGCGATCTATTACGGTGCGGTCGGCTGGCCCGCGACGGTTCCGGACCATGTTTCGCTGTGGGGATCGCTCATCCTTTTCCGCCGTCAGTTCGACCAGTACGTCAACCTGCGTCCGTGCAAGCTGATGCCGGGCATTCCATCTCCGCTTGCGAACCGGAAGGCGGGCGACATTGATTTTGTCGTCGTCCGCGAGAACACCGAAGGGGAATATTCGTCGGTCGGCGGGCGGATGTACGAGGGCACCGAGCGCGAGATCGTGTTCCAGCAGTCGGTGTTTTCGCGCAAGGGCGTCGACCGCATCATGAAATTCGCTTTCGAATTCGCACGCTCGCGTCCGGCGAAGCACGTGACGTCGGCGACCAAGTCGAACGGTATCTCGATCACGATGCCGTACTGGGACGAGCGCTTCCGGGCGATCGCCGCCGGCTACCCGGATATCCGTGCCGACCAGTTCCACATTGACATCCTGAGCGCGCATTTCGTCCAGCGCCCCGAGCGCTTCGACGTCGTCGTCGGATCGAATCTCTTCGGAGACATCCTGTCGGACCTGGGGCCGGCGGTATGCGGGACGATCGGTATCGCGCCTTCGGCGAACCTGAATCCTGAACGCAACTTTCCGTCGCTGTTCGAGCCGGTCCACGGCTCGGCACCCGACATCGCCGGTAAGGGGATTGCCAATCCCGTCGGCCAGATCTGGTCGGGCGCATTGATGCTTGATTTCCTGGGGCACCGACCGGCGGCAAACGCCATCGTCGCGGCCATCGAACGGGTGCTTGCCGATCCGGAGGCTCCGCGTACGCCCGACCTGGGAGGCCGCGCGACGACCGCCGACCTGGGGCGCGCGATCGCGGACGCCATCCTCTGATCGGCGCCGTGCCCTTCGGCGATACTCCGGTCGTGCGCTGAATCAACAACCGGCCGAGTAATTTGGGCGAGAATCGCCGCCGTGCCGCGATCCCATTCCCTGCGATCGCCCGGTCTTGACGTGGAGCATTCGATGCCGCAGCAGGTCCCCCCCGCCGTTCCGGAGTGGAACGACATCCCCGGCTACCGGGACATCCTCTACGCGAAGGCCGACGAGGGCATCGCCAGGATCACGATCAACCGGCCCGAGGTGCGCAATGCCTTCCGGCCGGAGACCGTGCAGGAGTTGCAGAGGGCATTCGCGGACGCCCGCGACGACGAGGGAATCGGCGTGGTCGTGCTTTGCGGTCAGGGCCGGGAGGCCTTCTGCTCCGGCGGCGACCAGCGGGTGCGCGGCGACGGTGGGTACGTTGGCGCGGATGGTGTCCCCCGCCTGAACGTGCTCGATCTGCAGCGGCAGATCCGAACGTTGCCGAAGCCGGTGGTAGCCATGGTCGCGGGCTACGCGATCGGTGGCGGGCACGTGCTGCACATGATGTGCGATTTGACCATCGCCGCGGACAATGCACGCTTCGGACAGACCGGACCACGGGTGGGCAGCTTCGACGGCGGCTATGGGGCCGCGTACATGGCGCGCATCGTTGGTCAGAAGAAGGCGCGTGAAATCTGGTTCCTTTGCCGCCAATACGACGCGCAAGCCGCGCTGGCGATGGGCCTCGTCAACTGCGTGGTTCCGTACGAACGCCTCGAAGCGGAGACCGTGCAGTGGTGCCGCGAAATGCTTGCGAACAGTCCCATCGCGCTGCGTTGCCTCAAGGCGGCGCTCAATGCCGACTGCGATGGCCAGGCGGGCCTGCAGGAACTCGCGGGCAACGCGACGCTGCTCTACTACCTGTCCGAGGAAGGGCAGGAGGGCCGTAATGCCTACCTGGAGAAACGCCCGCCGGACTTCCGCAAGTTCCGGCGACTCCCGTGAGTGCCCCGGGGCCGCGCCAAGGCGCGCATCCCTTTGGGCGGGGGCAGCGTGCAGCGCCGATTGGATCGGGCCCATGAGCGACCTCCTGTCGATCCGCCGCGCCGCGGCAGACGACGCCGGTCCGGCGACGGCGCTCGTCTGCGCCGGCCGCCATTACAGCTTCAGCGAACTGGCGGCGCTCGTCGAGGCGGCGCTGCCCGCGCTGGCGCACGTGACCCGCGAAGGCTTCCCTTATCCGCTGGTGGCGGGCAATTCGCTCGCGACCGTTGTTGCGCTGTTTGGGTTGCTGGAGTTGCGCATTCCCGCGTTGCTGGTGCATCCGCGGCTCACGGCCACCGAAAACGCAGCGCTGCTGGCCGAGGCCGGGCGGATCGGGCGGCTCGACTACGCTGACGCGGCGGCGATCATCCATACGGCGGGGACAACAGGCAGGCCACGCGGCGCGGTGTTGACGCGCGGCGCGCTGCTCGCGTCGGCCGCGGCCAGTGCCGCCAACCTGGGCTGGCAGGACGACGAACGCTGGCTCGCATGCATGCCGGTCGCCCGCGTCGGCGGCCTGTCGATCCTGACCCGAAGCCTCGCAGCGCGACGCACCGTGGTGCTGACCGATGGCCTTTCCCTCGACGAATTCCCGGCGCTGCTCACGCGCGAGCGCATCACGCTCGTTTCGCTGGTGCCCACGATGCTCGCGCGCATTCTCGATGCGCACCCGGATTGGGCAGCGCCCCCGCAGCTGCGCGCGCTGGTCGTCGGCGGAGCGCCTGCGTCGCCCCGCCTGCTCGCGCGCGCCGCGCAGCGAAGACTGCCGATCGTGCTGACCTATGGCATGACTGAAACCTGTTCGCAGGTCGTGGCGACACCCTACGCGCAGCGCTTCGCGCCCGCCGGGTCCGGTTCCGGCCGGCCGCTGTCGTCGGCATCCGTGCGCGTCGTCGCGGGCCGCATCGAGGTCAAGGGCCCGATGCTGATGGCCGGCTATTGGCCGGGGCAGCCGCTCGCGCCCGACGCCTGGTTCGATACGGGCGATCTGGGCGCGTTCGACGCGCAAGGTTTCCTGCACGTGCACGCGAGGCGCGCCGATCTCATTGTGACCGGAGGCGAGAACGTGTACCCGGTCGAGGTCGAACAGGAACTCGAGCGCTGTCCCGGGATCGCGGAAGCGGCGGTATTCGGAATTCCCGACGAGACCTGGGGACAGACGGTCGCCGCCGTCCTGGTCGCGGATGGCGCAGCGCGTCCGGACGACGCGGCGCTCGCGCGCTGGATCGAAGCGCGGCTTGCGTCGCACAAGCGGCCCCGGCACCTTCGCTTTGTGCCGACGCTGCCACAGACGCCGGCGGGCAAGCTCGACCGCGCAGCGCTGGCGGCGTTGTCCACCGGTGCGCGGCCGCCGGCCAAATGAACTTGCGATGCGCGTCCGGTAGTTGCGATGCCGCTTCGGCGCGTGCGTCATTGTGCGTTTCGAACGGGTGAACGTATGCGGACGCTGCCCAACGGCGCGCGTTTGTGGCACGATGCTGTGCAAACAACGACCGAAGCCACGGACCGCGGCCATCGTGCGGATCGCGGCCGGCGGCAGTCCTTGGGGAACCATTCATGTTGATCGGCATACCACGCGAAACCCGGCCGGGCGAGACGCGCGTCGCCGCCACGCCCGAAACGGTCAAGAAGCTCGCGGCCAGCGGCGCGCACACCATTGTCGTGGAGAGCGGCGCCGGCGTTGCATCGAGCGTCCCCGATGCCGACTATGTGGCGGTGGGCGCCACGATCGGTACTGCCCGGGAGGCGATGGCCGCGGATCTCGTGCTCAAGGTGCGCGCGCCGACGGCCGATGAACTGCCTCTGCTCAAATCGGGTGCCGTGCTGGTCGGCACCCTCAATCCATTCGACGGCGCCGGAGTGGCGGCGCTGGCGGCCACCGGAGTTTCCGGCTTCGCGCTGGAGGCGCTTCCGCGCATCTCGCGCGCGCAGTCGATGGACGTGCTGTCGTCGCAGGCGAACATCGCCGGCTACAAGGCAGTGATGCTTGCTGCCAACGAATACGCGAAGTTCATGCCGATGCTGATGACGGCCGCAGGTACCGTCAAGGCGGCGCGCGTGCTTATCATGGGGGTGGGCGTCGCCGGACTGCAGGCGATCGCGACCGCCAAGCGACTGGGGGCGGTAATCGAGGCGACCGACGTGCGACCTTCGGTCAAGGACCAGGTGGAGTCGCTCGGTGGCAAATGGGTGGACGTGCCCTACGCGAATGACGAAGAGCGCCAGATCGCCGAAGGAGTCGGAGGCTATGCGCGGCCGATGCCTGCTGAATGGATGGCGCGGCAGGCGGGCATCATCGCCGAACGCTGCAAGCAGATGGACATCGTGATCACCACCGCGCTCATCCCGGGCCGGCCGGCGCCCAAGCTGCTGCTAGCGCCGACACGGTCGCGGCGATGAGGCCCGGCTCCGTGATCGTCGACCTGGCGGTCGAGCAGGGCGGCAATGTCGAAGGCTCGGAAGCCGGACAGGTCATCGTGAAGAACGGCGTCAAGATCGTAGGCACCACCAATCTGCCGGCTTTGGTCGCGACCGACGCGTCGGCGCTCTACGCGCGCAACGTGCTCAACTTCCTTGCGCTGTCGCTGAACCTGAAGACCGGCGACTGGAAGCTGGCGCGCGACGACGAAATCGTGCAGGCGACGCTGATCTGCGATGGCGGTCAGGTGGTGACGAAGAAATGAAATCCGCAATGAGACGCAGGCGTGCCACGAGGGGGTCCCCCGGCTGTTCGGCGCGACTGCATGCTTTCCGCAGGAAACCGCCGCACCGGAGTTATCCATGACTGCCCCCGATCCCATCGTCGTCAACCTGATTGTCTTCGTGCTTGCGATTTTCGTCGGCTACCACGTCGTGTGGACCGTGACGCCTGCGTTGCACACACCGCTCATGTCGGTCACCAATGCCATCTCGGGCATCATCCTGGTCGGCGCGATGCTTGCCGCCGGGCCCGCGGCTTTCGATTGGGGCGGCTGGGTCGGCGTGCTCGCCGTCGCGCTGGCTTCGGTCAACGTCTTCGGCGGATTCCTGGTCACGCAGCGGATGCTGGAAATGTTCAAGAAAAAGGAGCCCAAGGCTCCGGCGCCCGCGAAAAGCTAGGACCCGACCATGAGCGCCAATCAGATCGCCCTCTGGTATCTCGTCGCGTCCATCTGCTTCATCTTCGCGCTGAAGGGCCTGTCGCATCCGACGACGGCCCGTCGCGGCAATACGTTCGGCATCATCGGCATGGCGATCGCCGTCGTCGTCACACTGGCGCTCGTCTACTCGACGACCAAGAACGTCGCGATGATCCTCGTGGGCATCGCCATCGGCGGCATCGTCGGTGCGGTCGTCGCGAAGCGTGTGCAGATGACGCAGATGCCCGAACTGGTCGCGGCGATGCATTCGCTCGTCGGACTCGCCGCGGTGCTGATCGCGATCGCCGCCGTCCACAATCCGACCGCGCTGGGGCTGGCCAACCCGATCCCCGCCGGCAACAAGCTCGAACTCTTTATCGGCACGTTCATCGGTGCGATCACGTTTTCCGGATCGGTGATCGCGTTCGGCAAGCTGTCCGGACGCATCCGCAGCGCGCCGGTCGTGTTTGCCGGACAGCACCTCGTGAATCTCGTAATCGGCATCGCGATGCTCGCTTTCGGCATCTGGTTCTTCATGGCGGACCCGCGCGAACATTACTGGCTGCCATATGTCTTGATGACGGGGCTCGCGTTCCTGCTGGGCTTCCTCATCATCATCCCGATCGGCGGTGCCGACATGCCGGTGGTGATTTCGATGCTCAACAGCTACTCGGGCTGGGCCGCCGCCGGTATCGGCTTCTCGCTGAACAATCCGATGCTGATCATTTCGGGATCGCTGGTCGGCTCGTCAGGTGCGATCCTGTCGTACATCATGTGCCGGGCGATGAACCGCTCGTTTTTCAGCGTGATCCTGGGCGGCTTCGGTGCCGAAGGCGGCACCGTCGTCGAGGGCGCCGAGCAGAAGCAGGTGAAGTCGGGCTCGCCGGATGATGTCGCGTTCATGCTGGGAAACGCGGACTCGGTGATCATCGTGCCGGGCTACGGGCTTGCCGTTGCGCGCGCGCAGCACGCAGTCAAGGAGATGGCGAACGCGCTGCGCGAGAAGGGCGTCAACGTCCGCTACGCGATCCACCCGGTGGCGGGACGCATGCCCGGCCACATGAATGTTCTGCTCGCGGAAGCCGAGGTTCCGTACGACCAGGTGTTCGAGATGGAAGACATCAACGGCGATTTCGGCTCGACCGACGTCGTTCTGGTGCTGGGCGCCAACGACGTCGTCAATCCGATGGCCGAGGTCAAGGGCAGCCCGATCTACGGAATGCCGATCCTCGAGGCGCACCACGCGCGCACGGTGATCGTCAACAAGCGGTCGATGGCCGCCGGCTACGCGGGACTCGACAATCCGCTCTTCTATCTCGACAAGACGATGATGGTGTTCGGCGACGCAAAGAAGGTCGTCGAGGACATCGTCAAGGGTCTGGAATAGCCGGCCGCCCGGATCCCTCGCCATGGCCCGGAAGTCTTCCCGCACGCGGGGAGGGGCCGGGCAGGGCGGGCGAGCTGAAACCCCATGTCCGGTCCGCTCGCCCACCTCACCGTCCTCGACCTGTCCCGCGTGCTCGCGGGACCGTGGTGCACGCAGCTGCTGGCCGATCTCGGCGCTCTGGTGATCAAGATCGAGAAGCCCGGAACCGGTGACGACACGCGCGCCTGGGCGCCTCCGTACCTCAGGGACGCGCACGGCCACGATACGTCGGAGTCCGCGTATTACCTCGCCTGCAACCGCGGCAAGTTGTCGGTTGCGGTCGATTTCACCCGGCCTGAGGGACGCGACCTCGTGCTCGCGCTCGCGCGCCGCAGTGACGTGCTGGTCGAGAACTTCAAGGTCGGCGGCCTTGCGAAGTACGGCCTCGACTTCGCGCAGGTGGCGCTCGTCAATCCCAGGCTCGTCTACGCTTCGATTACCGGATTCGGCCAGGATGGTCCGTACGCCGATCGTGCCGGCTACGATTTCATCGTCCAGGGCATGAGCGGATTCATGAGCGTGACCGGCGAGCGCGATGGCGCCCCGGGAGGCGGACCGCAAAAGGCGGGGATCGCGATCACGGACATCATGACCGGCATGTACGCGACGGTCGCGATCCAGGCGGCGCTTGTTGCGCGCGAGCACAGCGGGCGCGGCCAGCACATCGACTGCGCGCTCTTCGACTCCGCAGTCGCTATGATGGCGGTAATGAACATGAATTATCTGGCCACCGGCACGCCGCCCGGCCGCGCGGGCAACGCGCAACAGAACATTGTCCCCTACCAGGTGTTCGCCTGCGCGGATGGGCACCTGATCCTCGCAGTCGGCAACGACTCGCAGTTCGCGAAATTCTGCACGGTCGCCGGCGTGCCGGAATGGGCGGCGGATCCGCGTTTCGCGAAGAACGCAGACCGTGTTCGTCATCGCCCGACGCTCGTGCCGATGGTCGAACGCGTGATCGCCACGCGCGCGCAGCACGAATGGCTGGCCACGCTGGAGAGCGCCGGCGTGCCATGTGGGCCGATCAACCGGCTCGATGCGGTGTTCGCTGACCCCCAGTTCATCGCGCGCGGAATGCGCATCGAACTGCCGCATCCGCTGTCGGGCCGGGTCCCTTTGGTCGGCCCTCCGCTGAAACTGTCCGCAACGCCGCTCGTGCCCGATCGCGCGCCGCCTTTGCTGGCCGAGCACACCGAGAAGGTACTGCGCGAGCAGCTCGATCTGGACGAGGCAGCGATCGCGCGGCTGGCCGCGGCGGGGATCGTCGAGGTCAGGCCGCAATGAAGGCGCTGGACGAAAAACCCGTATTCTGGATTGCCTACGTCGCCGTCGCGGCGGTGGCGCTCGCCATTGCCTGGCGATTGCTGCCGTTCGCGATTCCGCTGGTCAATCTCGACATCACGATGACGCGAACGGCGGCGGTCGCCAAGGCGCAGGCGCTGGCGGCGCAGCGCACGCTGGCGCCGGACGGCGCGCGCACCGCCGTCGCGTTCAATCATGACGTGGTCACGCAGAACTATGTCGAGCTGGAGGGGGGCGGCAAGCCTGCCTTTGCGCAACTCGTGGCGGGCAAGGCCTACGCGCCGTACTGGTGGGACGTGCGTTTGTTCAAGGCCGGCAGCATCGACGAAGCGCTGATCCGCTTCCGGCCAGACGGCGCGCTGGACGGTTTCACCCGCCGCGTGGCCGAGACCTATGTTCGCGATCCTGCGACGAAGGCACTGACCGCCGACGAAGCGCTGGCGCTGGCGCGCGCTCGCGCAGCGCAGGACTGGAACGTG
>CAVUCJ010000025.1:0-38768 GCA_963739745.1 uncultured beta proteobacterium | reverse complement strand
AATCTGGTTCCGGTCGCGAGCCTGTCCGAACTGGACCGGCGCGTGCTGAAGGGAGCGCTGCGCCAGGTGCGAAAGCTCCAGCAGAGGCTGGAACTCGACTATCCATGAACGCTGCCGGGCGCATTGCGCGACCGATTTCGCGCATTGTGGCCCGGGGCGCGCTAGCATTCGTCCTCAATCTCGGGAGCACCGCATGAGCTTCACATTCACAGGCAAATTCCCGGTCAAGCGACCACGCCGAATGCGCCGCGACGATTTCTCGCGACGCATGATGCGCGAGACGCGGCTGTCCGCGGACGATTTCATCTATCCGGTCTTCGTGCTGGACGGTGCGGGGCGCGAAGAGCCGGTCGCGTCACTGCCCGGAGTTTCGCGCAAAAGCCTCGACCTGCTCTTTCGCGATGCCGAGGCCTGTCTCTCGCTCGGGGTGCCTGCGCTGGCGCTGTTTCCCGTGGTTGCGCAGGACCAGAAATCGCTGGATGCCGCCGCCGCGTGGCGTCCGGATGGGCTGGTGCCGCGTGCGGTGCGCGCGCTGAAGGAGCGCTTTCCCGGTCTCGGGGTCATCACGGACGTCGCGCTCGATCCCTATACGAGCCACGGCCAGGACGGCATCATTGACGACACCGGCTACGTCCAGAACGAGACGACCGTGGCGGCGCTGGTCAAACAGGCGCTGTGTCACGCCGACGCAGGAGCGGACTGGGTGGCGCCGTCGGACATGATGGACGGGCGCATCGGCGCGGTACGAACCGCGCTGGACGCCGCGGGACGGGAGATGACGCGCATCCTCGCGTATTCGGCCAAGTATGCATCGTCGTTCTATGGCCCTTTTCGTGATGCCGTCGGCTCGGCCGGCAACTTGAAGGGCGGTAACAAGTACACCTACCAGATGGACCCTGCCAACAGCGACGAAGCGCTGTGGGAGGCCTACCTCGACATTCTCGAAGGCGCCGACATGGTGATGATCAAGCCCGGCTTGCCCTACCTCGACATCGTGCGTCGGGTGAAAGATGAGTTCGGGATGCCGACCGCCGTCTACCAGGTGTCCGGCGAGTACGCGATGCTGAAAGCGGCGGGTGCCGCCGGCTGGCTCGACGAGAGGGCGTGCGTGGAGGAGGCGTTGCTGGGGATGAAGCGCGCAGGCGCGGACGCCATCCTCACCTACTTTGCGCTCGACGCGGCGCGATGGTTGCGGGCGCAGGTTTCCTAGCGGGTCAGCGCAACGCGAAAGCAGAGGCTACGCCCCCGAACGGGGCGCGTTTCAGCACCGGATTCCAGCAAGTCCGTTACCGCTTTCGCGGTGAGCCGCAGTTCCTCGTTTCCGTGCCGGTCGCGGCGCGGCCGTTGCCGGGCGTCCTCGGTCTTGCGTATCGACAGGCGCATGCCGCCGGCGGCCGTGTCCACGAAGAGCTCGGCCGCGCCGTCGCGATCTGCGTTCATCGCCCGATACGGAACACCAGCGTTCAGCAACACGAGCTCGACGAGCTTCGCATCGGCGGACACGAGTTCGAGCCTGATGTCGCTGTAGGCGGTGGCCCAGCCCGCTGCCACGCCTCCGGTCAGTTGTGGATCGAACTGTGCCAACCGCCGCATCCAGCGCAGCGCCTCCTCGCGCTGCGTGCGCAACTGCTGTGCGTGGGCGGCGCCTCCGAACAACGCGTGATACTCGACCAGGGCCGCTGCGACCTCGTCATCCCCGGGCAACGACTCGCGCTCGGGTAGCATGAGTTCTCGCGTGGCCTTGCGCTTGGCGAGCGTCCAGTCGGCGATGCCGTGCAGGGCGATCAGCCGCGCTGCGACCTGTGCGATGCGCGTGCGGTTGTGCGTGGAGCGTCCGTCGCCGAACGCCGGGTGCCTGCGGTCCATGGATGGTCCCCGTCGACCCAATGCAAAGACTCCTAGAACAGCTGGTCGCGCACATCGGGCGCCGGCTTGCCCGGCGCTGCCGCCTGGCCCAGCGCGTCGGGTCGACCGGCCGGCGGAAACTCGGCGAAGAAGTATTCCGAGAGCGCGCTGGAGTCGTCGCGCAGGCCGGTCTCCGCATTGATGTGCACGGAGATCACGCCCTCGGGAGGAGTCAGCGCCGTTTCCGGCACCCCTTTCAACGCCCGCTGCATGAAATTGATCCAGATGGGCAACGCAGCCAGGCTGCCCGTCTCATTCGCTCCCAGGGTCTTCGGCTGGTCGTAGCCGATCCACGCCACGCCCACCAGCGCCGCGTTGTAGCCGCAGAACCACGCGTCGATATTCTCGTTGGTGGTACCGGTCTTGCCGGCCAGGTCATGGCGTCCGAGCGACTGCGCGCGGGTGCCGGTCCCGAACGCGATCACATCGCGCAGCAGCGTGTTCATCACGAACGCGTTGCGCGGGTCGATCGCGCGTTCGGCACCTTCGCCGGCGGCGACGGGCTTGGCTTCGGACAACACGTTGCCCCTGCCGTCGGTCACCCGGCTGATGAGATAGGGCGAGACGCGATAACCGCCGTTGGCGAACACGGCGTAGGCGGCGGCCATCTGCAGCGGAGTCACCGATCCCGCCCCCAGGCCCATCGTGAGGTAAGGGGGGTGCAGCTTCGGATCGAAGCCGAAGCGTGCAATGTAGTCCTGCGCGTATTGCGGACCGATCGCCTGAAGCACGCGGACCGTGACCAGGTTCTTCGACTTGGCGAGCGCATTGCGCAATCGCATCGGCCCTTCGAATTTCCCGTCGTAGTTCTTGGGCTCCCAGTCCTCGCCGCCAGCCTTGTCGCCGGGAACGAAGAAGGGTGCGTCGTTGATGACGGTCGCCGGGGAAAATCCCTTCTCGAGCGCGGCGGAATAAATGAACGGCTTGAACGACGATCCCGGTTGGCGAAGCGCCTGGGTGACGTGATTGAACTTGTTGCGCTCGTGGTCGAAGCCACCGGTCAACGCGATGATCGCGCCGTCGAGCGGGGAAATTGCGACGAACGCCGATTCGGCCTGCGGCAACTGGGCGATCGACCAGCGGCCGCGGTCGTCCCGGGTCAGGCGGATAATCGCGCCTCGACGGATGCGCTGCGCGGCCGGCACCTTGTCGGTGAGGTTGCGCGCCGCGAACTTGAGCCCTTCGCCGGCAACGGTTACAGAGTCGCCCGAGGCGAGCACGACCGTCACCTGCGCGGCCGACGCCTCCAGGACGACGGCGGGCACGAGGTTGTCGCTGTCCACGGTCTCCTGAAAAACACGGTCGAGCGCCTGCTCCTGCTCGGCGCCGCCTTCGGGCAGACTTACGTACGCTTCCGGACCCCGGTAACCGTGTCGACGGTCGTGGTCGAGAACGCCTTTGCGCACTGCAGCATACGACGCTTCCTGGTCGGCCTTGCGCACGGTCGTCCAGACGGTGATGCCCTTGACATAGGCTTCCTCCCCGTAGGCGTCGAATATCACCTGCCGCGCCATTTCCGCGACTGCCTCCGCGTGGGTCGGGGCTGAATCCCGGACTCCCTGCCTGACCGCCAGTGGCGCGTTTTGTGCTTCAGCGAATTGGTCGTCGGATATGAATTTGAGCTCGTGCATACGCCTCAGCACATACAGTTGCCGGGTCTTGGCTCGCTTGGGGTTGTTGACCGGGTTGTACGCCGATGGCGCCTTGGGCAGGCCGGCGAGCATCGCTGCCTCGGGGATCGTGACCTCCTTGAGCGGCCGGCCGAAATAGATCTGCGATGCAGCAGCGAAGCCGTAGGCGCGCTGGCCAAGGAAGATCTGATTGATGTACAGCTCCAGGATTTCGTCCTTCGACAGGTTGGCTTCGATCTTCCAGGCCAGCAGCACCTCCCGGAGCTTGCGGGTGACCGTTTTCTCGCGGGTCAGGAAGAAATTGCGCGCCACCTGCATCGTGATCGTACCGGCGCCCTGCTGGGTCCCAGACGCCAGGTTGGCGAGCGCCGCCCGCGCCACGCTCAAATAGTCAACACCGCCATGTTGGTAGAAACGCTCGTCTTCCGCCGCCAAAATGGCGTGTTTCATGACATCCGGGACCTCGCGGATCGAGATGACCGCCCGTCTTTCCTCGCCGAATTCGCCCAGGAGGTCGCCCTCGGCCGAGACGACGCGAAGGGGAATCTTCGGCTGGTAGTCGGTAAGCGCCTCGAGCGAGGGCAGCGTAGGCCACAGCAGCGCCAGGACAAAAGCGCCCAAGAGCGCGCCTACGACCGCCAGGCCGAGCGAAACCGAAACGAGATAGACGACCCAGCGCTTTAGCACGGAGGAATAAAACTTGCGCAAGGATCCGCAAACGTTGCGTTGTTGCAGACTGGACGCGGTCGGCGCCCGGCTGGACGGGGAAACAAATTGACAATGTTCATACTTGCTGCCAGAGTTTAATGTAATTTGTCAGCATCTGGCTTGGCTGCGCCATGATCGCCGAAAAGTTCACTACCGCCCTCGACTTCTTCAAAACCAAGTCCCCATCGCTGATCGGGGTCGATATCGCATCGACCTCGATCAAGCTGATCGAATTGTCGCAGACGGGCAAGGGGACGTTTCGGCTCGAGCGGTACGCGATCGAGCCGATTCCCAAGGACACGGTCACCGATGGCAATATCGCCAATCTCGACCAGGTCAGCGACGCACTGAAGCGGGGCTGGAAGCGCCTGGGCAGCCGCAATCGTAACATCGCCATGTCCTTGCCTGCCGCCATGGTGATCACCAAGAAAATCATCGTTCCCGCCGGCCAGAGGGAAGAGGAACTCGAACTCACGGTCGAAGCCGAGGCCAATCAGTACATACCCTTTGCGCTGGACGAGGTCAACCTCGACTTCCAGATCCTGGGGCCGGCTCCGAACAACCCGGACGAGGTCGAGGTCCTGATCGCCGCTTCGCGCAAGGAGAAGGTCGAGGACCGAGTCGCCATCGCCGAAGCTGCGGGCCTGAAGCCGCGCGTGATGGACGTCGAATCGTACGCGACGCAGGAAGTATTCGGCCTGATCGCCCCGTCGCTGCCCGCCAACGGGCGTGACCAGAACATCGCGCTGGTCGACATTGGCGCACATGTAACGCACTTCTACGTGATGCGCAACGGCCAATTCCTGTTCTCCCGGGATCAGGCCTTCGGCGGCAATCAGTTGACCCAGGATATCCAGCGCGCGTTCAACTTGTCTCCGGAAGAGGCCGAATCCGCGAAGAGAAACCAAGGGTTGCCTGAAAACTATGACAGCGACGTGCTCCAGCCGTTCATGGAGACGCTGGCACTCGAGATCACTCGCGCACTGCAGTTCTTCTTCACCTCCACTTCGCACAGCCAGGTCGATCATGTGGTGCTGGCGGGAGGCTGCGCGGCGCTGCCCGGGATCGACGAGCTTGTGTCCAAGCGCGCCGGCGTGGCGACCGTGGTTGCCAACCCCTTCGCGTCGATGCAGGCGTCAGAACGCATCCGTCCGCGGCAGCTGGCGCAGGACGCGCCGATGCTCCTGATTGCCACCGGGCTTGCTCTGCGGAGTTTCGAGTAGTGGCCGCCGTCCGCATCAACCTACTCCCCCACCGGGAGCAGAAGCGCCAAGCGCGCCAGCGGCAGTTCATCTCGCTGGTGCTGTCGCTCGCCGTGCTGTCGCTTGCGGTGGTGGCGCTGGTTCACGGAATCCTTGCCGCGCAGATCGAAAACCAGAAGGACCGAAATTCCCTGCTCAAGAAAGAGATCGCCAAACTGGACGAGCAGATCAAGGAAATCGACCGGCTGCGCGATCAGATCCAGGCGGTGCTGGCGCGCAAGCGGGTCGTCGAGACGCTGCAGGCCAATCGCAGCGAGGCCGTTCACTTGCTGGACCAGCTCGTCCGCCAGCTGCCTGACGGCATCTATCTAAAGAGCGTCAAGCAGCAGGGCGCCAAGGTGACGATTGGGGGTTATGCGCAGTCGAATGCGCGGGTATCCACGCTGATGCGCAACATCGAGGCGTCGCCGTGGCTGTCCAATCCCGAACTCGTCGAAATCAAGCTGGTGCCCGCGCCGGGCGTGGATCCCAAACGGGGTTTGAGCATCAACGAATTCACGCTGAACTTTCTGGTCAAGCGCGCGGCGCCGGTGGAGGCGACGCTGTCGCCGAGCCCAGCCGCGAAGGGCGCGCCCGCGCCGGCGCCCAAGGCAGCGCCGCCCGCGAAGGCCAAGGCGGCAGTATCCGTGCGGGAGCGGCTCGCATGAACCTCGACGAACTCCGCCACCTGAACCTGCGCGACGTAGGCAACTGGCCATTGTTGCCGAAGGTCCTGATCCTGCTCGCGATTTTTCTGGTGATACTCGGCGGCGGCTTCCTGCTCGACTGGAAGGACCAATGGGATGCGCTCGAGGGTGCCAAGGCGGAGGAGGGCAAGCTCAAGGGCCAGTACACACAGAAGAAGGCGAAGGCGATCAACTTCGATCTCTACGTCCAGCAGTTGAACGAAGTCGAGCAGTCCTTCGGCGCGCTGGTCAAGCAGCTCCCCAACCGGTCCGAGATCGACGCGCTGCTCACCGACATCAATCAGGCCGGGCTGGGACGCGGACTGCAATTCGAGCTCTTCCGCCCTGCGAAGCAGGAAAAGATGGAGGACTTCTACGCGGAGCTGCCGATCAAGATCAAGATCACCGGCACCTACCACGACATGGGCGCGTTCGCGAGCGACGTCGCGCAGCTGCCGCGGATCGTTACCCTCAACGACCTCGTGATCGCCAACAACAAGGGCGTCCTTTCGCTGGATGCCGAGGCCAAGACCTTCCGCTATCTCGACGAAGAGGAAATCGCGAAGCAGCGCGCGGCGGCCAAGGCAAAGGACAAGGGGAAGGGCAGGAAATGAGGTCGCGGGCCGCAGCGCTGTCGATCGCCGTCGTGTTGCTCGCCGGTTGCGGCGCAGAGAGCCACCAAGACCTGCGCTCCTGGATGGCCGAGCAGGGCAAGGGCGCCCGCGGCAAGCTCGATCCGCTTCCCCAGATCAGACCGTACGACCCGTTTGCCTACAACGCGTTTGACCTGCCGGATCCTTTCAAGCCGCGCAAGATCGAGCCGACCAAAGGCACCTCGAAGCTCGCGCCGGACTTGACGCGGCGCAAGGAACCGCTCGAGGCCTACCCGCTCGAGTCGCTGGCAATGGTGGGCACGCTCGAGAAAAACAAGGCGGTATATGCATTGGTGCGCACGCCCGATCGCGATGTCTACCAGATTCGCCCCGGCAATTATGTCGGCCAGAATTTCGGTGTCGTGACCGGGATCGGCGAGGGCGAGATCAAGCTGAAGGAGCTGGTGCAGGACGGGGCCGGCGACTGGACCGAACGATCCAGCACGCTGCAGCTGCAGCAGGCCGGCGCAAGACCACAGGAGCGCAGACGATGAACGCGTTAGTCGGCATTCGATTTTCCTGCGCGGGGGGCGCCGGGCGACGAGGATGGGCAACCGCCCTTGTCGCGATTTTCGCGTGGGCATTCGCCGCATCCGCGTTCGCGCAGATCGCCAACAGCCTCGACGGTGTGACGGTCTCGCGCGCGAGTTCCGGCCGCGTGGTCGTTCGCTTCCAGCTCAAGGCGCCACCCGTCAATCCCCCCGCGAGCTTCTCGATCGCCAGTCCGCCGCGGATCGCGCTCGATTTTCTCGATACGTCCAACGGCCTCGGGATGACGCAGCGCCCGGTCGACGAAGCGGGCCTGCGAAGCTTCAATTTCATCCAGGCGGGCAACCGCACGCGCGTCGTGTTCAATCTGAACAAGCCGCAGTCGTTCGACACGACCGTCGAGGGCAACACGGTGATCGTGACGCTGAACGACCAGGAAACCATCAAGCCCGGCATGGATGCCGTACAGCGTTTCGCGGAAGCCAAGGCCGGCGAAACCCAGCACGCGCTGCGCGAAGTCGACTTTCGTCGCGGCCGCAACGGCGAGGGCCGCCTGGTCGTCGACCTTTCCGACAGCTCCACCGGCATCGACATCCGCCAGCAGGGCAAGACGCTCGTCGTGGACTTCCTGAAGACATCGGTACCACGCAACCTCGAGCGTCGGATCGACGTCGCCGACTTCGGCACGCCCGTGGTTACGGTGGACACGTTTGCGCAGGGCGCCAATGCGCGCATGGTCATCGAACCCAAAGGGCTGTGGGAACACTCTGCGTACCAGACCGACAACCGCTTCATCCTGGAGGTGAAGCCGATTCTCGAGGACCCGAACAAGCTGGTCCAGGGCACGCGCGGCGGCTACAAGGGCGAAAAGCTGTCGCTCAACTTCCAGAACGTCGAGGTTCGTGCCGTCCTGCAGGTCATTGCCGATTTCACCGGCCTCAACATCATCACCAGCGATACGGTGCAGGGCAGCCTCACGCTGCGGCTGAAGGACATTCCGTGGGACCAGGCGCTCGACATCATTCTGCAGACCAAGGGCCTCGACATGCGCAAGAACGGCAATGTCGTGCTCATCGCGCCACGCGAAGAACTGGCGCTCAAGGAAAAGCAGCAACTCGAGAACGCGATCCAGATCGGTGAGCTCGAGCCGCTGGTGTCCGAATCGTTCCAGCTGAACTACATCAAGGCACAGGACCTGCTGAACCTGATCACCAGCAACAGCCAGCAGAAATTCGGCGCCGGGGCCGGGCAGACCTCGACGACGGGAGGCCAGGGCTCGGTCATCTCCAAGCGTGGCGTCGCGGTCATCGATCCCCGGTCGAACATCCTGTTCGTCACCGACACCGCGGCAAGACTCGAGGAAGTGCGCAAGATGATCCGGCAGATCGACACGCCCATCCGGCAGGTGTTGATCGAGGCCCGGATCGTGATTGCCGACGACCGCTTCAGCCAGAGCCTGGGCGTGCGCTTCGGCCAGCAGACGGGCTTCACCTTCGTCAACGGCAAGTACGCGGCGGGGTCTTCCGGGTCGCTGTCCACGCAGCCGGTGGTCAGCACCTCAGGCGACAAGCTGATCCGAGAGACGCGGACGCAAACTCCGTTCGAACTCGCGTCCGGGATCGCTTCAGCCGGCTATTCCGACTCGCCGCAGCTCAACGTGAACCTGCCGGTGCCCAATGCGGCCGGCCAGCTCGCACTAACGCTGATCAATCTGGGCAGCGGCAATCTCATCAACCTCGAACTCTCCGCGCTGGAAGCCGATGCCCGCGGAAAGGTCGTATCGAGCCCGCGTGTCGTCACCGGCGACAACCAGAAGGCGGCGATCGAGCAAGGCACCGAGATCCCGTATGTGACGCCGGGGAGCGCGAATTCTCCGGCGACGGTGTCATTCAAGAAGGCGGTGCTTCGACTTGACGTCACGCCGCAGATCACCGCCGATGGACGCATCATCATGGTGGTCGAGGTGCGCAAGGACGCCGTCGGTCAGTACGTCGACCTGGGAGGCGGCTTCAGGGTGCCGTCGATCGACACCAAGAACGTCGTCACCCAGATCTCGGTCAACAATGGCGACACCGCGGTGATCGGCGGCATCTACGAGGAAACGATCCGCAACGACGTGACGCAGGTACCCTGGCTCGGCAACATCCCGCTGCTCGGCTACCTGTTCAAGCAGACCGGCAAGAGCAGCGAAAAGGTCGAGCTTCTGATCTTCCTCACGCCGCGGATCGTCAAAGACACGGTAACATCCGTGCGGTGAGCGATGCCCCAGGCGGCGAGGATGCCGCCCTTCACTCGATTGCCCCGGTGCCGCTTCGCCGGGGCAATTTGTTTCTGGTCGGCCTGCCGGGCGCAGGCAAGTCCACGCTCGGGCGCCAGCTGGCACGACGGATGAACAAGCGCTTCGTTGACGCAGACCACGAGCTCGAGCAGCGACTGGGTGTCTCCATACCGACCATTTTCGAAATCGAGGGCGAGGCCGGATTTCGTGATCGCGAGGAAGCGACCATCGCCGAGCTGACCCGCCTCGAAGGCGTGGTGCTGTCAACCGGTGGCGGGGCCGTGCTGCGCCCGGCGAACCGACTGCGACTCAAGGAAAACGGGACCGTGATCTACCTGCATGCGGAGCCGCCAACATTGTGGACACGACTTCGCCACAGCCGCAACCGGCCTCTGCTGCAGACGGCTGACCCGCTCTCCAGGCTCGCGGAACTCTATGTGCAGCGCGACGCGTTCTACCGGGAGACCTCGGATCACGTGATCGAATCGGAGCGCGGCGAGGTGATTCGCATCGCGCGCATGTTCATGACGGAGCACGATGCAAGATGACGGCACCTGACCTGCGCACGCTCGAGGTGGCGCTCGGAACACGTTCCTATCCGATCCATGTCGGCGCGGGTGCGATGCGCCTCGCGGGTCCGCTGCTCGCGGAAACCGGAGGCGGCCGCGATGCGATCGTGGTCACCAATGCCACGGTCGCTGCCCACTGGCTCTCGCCGTTGCAGGCGAGCCTCGCAGCCTCCGGCGTGCGCGCCGAAACGGTGTTGATCCCGGACGGCGAGTCTCACAAGAACTGGGACACGGTGCACGACGTCCTCACGCGCCTGCTCGAGTTGCGCGCGGAGCGCGCGACGATGCTCATCGCGCTGGGCGGGGGTGTGGTCGGCGATGTCACGGGATTCGCCGCTGCGATCTACCAGCGCGGGATGCCGTTCATCCAGATACCGACGACACTGCTCGCACAGGTCGACTCTTCCGTCGGCGGCAAGACGGGCGTCAACCATCCGCTGGGCAAGAACATGATCGGTGCGTTCCATCAGCCGCGGGCCGTGCTGATCGATACCGACTGCCTGCGCACGCTGCCCGCGCGCGAGTACGCGGCAGGCCTCGCCGAAGTGATCAAGTATGGCGCCATTCGGGACATCGACTTCTTCGCCTGGCTGGAACAACGGATGGATGCACTGCGTTTGCGTGATCCCGAGGCGCTGGCGAAGGCGATCGAAACGAGTTGCCGGATCAAGGCCGAGATCGTCGGCGCCGACGAACGCGAGCAGGGGGAACGGGCGCTCCTCAATTTCGGCCATACGTTCGGCCACGTGATCGAAAATGCAATGGGCTACGGCGAATGGCTACACGGCGAGGCCGTAGCGGCCGGCATGGTGATCGCCGGCCGCGTCTCGCAGCGGCTTTCGCGCATCGACGTGGGGTCGGTGGACAGGCTCGAGGCGGTCGTTGCAGGCGCGGGTCTGCCGGTGGCGGCGCCCGCGCTGGGCTTCGAGCGGTGGAAATCGTTGATGGGCCGCGACAAGAAGGTGGTCGGCGGGTCGATCCGATACGTGCTGCTGGATGCCCTCGGCCGTGCGTACATCAGCGCCGATGTCGCCGACGAAATCCTGGGAGACGTGCTCCACTGACCCGGTCGGCAAAAACAGCGACGGCGACCCGAAGGTCGCCGTCGCTGTTTCGTCGACGAACCGGCTCCAGGGCCTGGGCGGTTCGCCTTGCCGCTACGGCGTGCAGCGGATGGTGCGAACCAGCAATTGCGGGCTCGTGCTCGAGTCCTTAATCGTGATCTGGTTGTCCTGAACCGTATTCGCCAGCCCCGTCACGGAAAAGCCCATGCCCGATGCCGCGATCGACGTTGGCGTGATCACGCCGACGTTACCGGGGACCGAGAACGTCGCGGAGTACGGAGGCGTACCGCCGGTGACGACGAAGTTGGACGTCGCCGTCGCACAGCTGGGCGCCCCGACGATAATCGGATTGACGGAGAACGAGTAGCCAGCTGCAGGCTCGACGGCCATCGCCGGGGAACTCGCCCCGGTGGGGCAACTGATCGTCACGACCTGCTGCAACTGCGGCGCGCCCGAATCCACCACGGTGATGTTGGTGGTGAGCGCCGCATCGGTCAAACCGGTGACGGAGAAGCCCTGGCCCGAGCCCGCGATGGTCGTCGGTGCAATCGTGGCACCGGTCCCGCCCGACGCAAAGAACGCGGTGTAGGGAGGCGTGCCGCCGGTAACGACGAAATTGGACGTCTTGTTGACGCAGGTGCTCGTCAGATAGTTGTAGTTGATCGGCGCAACCGCCAGCGCGGAGCCCGGCGGCGGCGTCGGTGCGCCTGTGCAATCGATCGTCACCGAACCGGACTGCCTCGGGTCCGAACTGTCGAACACCGAGATGGTGGTGGTCGACGGCGAAGTCAGCCCGCTGACCGTGACGGCCTGCCCGGCCGCGACACCCGTCTGCGGCGCGGTCACCGGCGAGGTCGCACTCGTCGTCGACGACACGACGACCGAGTAGGGCGTGGTGCCCCCGGTTGTGATGAACTGGAACGTGTTCGAGGGCACGCAGTTGTTCTTTGCGATCGCTCCGGGCGTCACCACGATCGACGTGGGCGGCGGCGGCGGCGGCGCGGTCGTTCCGGCCTGGTTGGTCACCGTCGGATAGCTGCCACTGGGGATGGTGGTGCCGGTGGCGTCGGTGATCACGTAGGTCAGGTTGATGAAGCAGGTGCCGTTGGTGATCGTCGTGAACGCGCCACCGCTCGCCAGCACGGGGACGCCGGTGAGCGTCACCGCGCCTGGGAAGTTGACGCCCACCTGGTAGGGCGGCGTGCCGCCGAAGATGTAGTTGGTGACCGAAACCCCGGACGAGCACACGCCGATGGACGGGCCCGTGATCGTGGTGTTCCCCGTTGGAAGCACCGACAGCGTGGCACCGTTGATCGTGACCTGCAGAATCTGGAAGATGCCGGTGATCTGGTTGCCGGACGTGACGTCGGTCGCGCGGACAATGCCTGTTTGGGTGGGCGTATTGGCCGGCACGGAGAGCACGACCACGGCATCGCCGTTGGAATCGGTGACGACCGTCAGCGTGCTCACAAGCGGCTGCGCAGGGTTGGTCGATACGAAAGAAAACGAACCCTGCACGACGTCGAACTTGACCGACCGGCCCTTGATGCCGGCGCCTCCGGCGCCCGTGACCTTGACGGTGGCGGTGCCGGTACCGCCCGAACACACGCTGTTGTCAGTGTTCGAGCACGCCGGACTCGGATTGCCGGTGACCGTGATGAGGCTCGGAAGCAGCGGCGCGGGATTGATCGAGACGTTGACCGGCAGCGATGTGGTTCCAGCCGAATCGCGGACGGTAACCTGCACGGTGGTCAGCACGGTCACGTTGTTCGCGGCGAGGACGACCGTGTCGCTGGAAACGTTGGTCGAGACCGGAAGCAACGTGGAGTCGGTCGAGAACGCCTGGTAGGGCGCGACCCCGCCGGTAATTGTCAGCGTCGACGGCGTCCCCGGATAGATGGCGATGCTGCTGGGCAGGATCTGTAGCGGCGGGATGACCGGAGGCGGGGGCACGTACGGATTGTTCGGCGCTCCGCTCCCTCCACCGCAACCGGCGAGGAGCAAAATCCCGGTGAAGCCGAAAAGGGCGAGCGCCGGGCGCAGCCACGCGGTGAGGTGCCGTTTTGCCATGGTCCAGATCCTGATGATGATGTCCTAAAATTCCGTTTAGCGGAGGCCGAATTAAATGCTGCAACAAGCATCTAGGCGATTTTGTTCAGATTAAAGCCCAAGTGCATGCCCGGCGCAAGTCTTTCCCTCGGAAAAGACCTGCCGTCCGGCGGGTTCTGTTGCGCCGGACCCGCGCGGTCGATGCCCGCGGGGATCTTTCAGGATTGCCGCATTGCAGCATCGCGGGTACTATGGACAGGTTTCGGCGCTGTTTTCGCATGGCGGGGAGTCGCACGCCGTCTGCCGACTGCGCGGTCGGAATCAACGATGATCGAGGACACCTTGGAACACGATCAAGCCTCATCGATATGGCCTCCGGCCCGGCAGGGCCTGTACGATCCGGCGAACGAGCACGACGCCTGCGGCTTGGGATTCATTGCGAACATCAAGGGTCGCAAGACTCACGCCATTGTTCGCCACGCGTTGTCGATCCTCGAAAACCTCACCCATCGCGGCGCCACCGGCGCCGATCCGCTGCAGGGCGACGGCGCCGGCATTCTTATCCAGCTGCCGGATGCTTTCCTCAGACGTGCGTGCGGGAAGCTCGGGATCACGCTGCCCGCCGTCGGACAGTACGGCGTGGGCATGGTCTTCCTGCCGAAGGAGCCCGCGTCACGGTTGGCCTGCGAGCAGGAGATCGAGCGGGCGATCGTGGCGGAAGGTCACAGGCTCCTTGGCTGGCGCGACGTGCCCACGAACAACGTCGGCTTGTCCGAGCGGACGAAGGAAGTCGAGCCGGTGATCCGTCAGGTCTTCGTCGGACGCGGTGTGCGCGGCATCGACCAGGATGCTTTCGAGCGGAAGCTCTACGTCATCCGCAAGCGTGCCCGTCATTCGATCCAGTCGCTCGACCTGCGGCATGGTCGCGAGTTCTACATCGTGTCGCTGTCGACGCGCACGATCGTCTACAAGGGGATGTTGCTCGCCCACCAGGTCGGCGAGTACTACCTCGACCTAGCGGACGAGTCGATGGTGACGGCGCTCGCCATGGTCCACCAGCGCTTTTCCACCAACACGTTTCCGACGTGGGACCTGGCGCATCCGTTTCGCTTCATCTCGCACAATGGCGAGATCAATACGTTGCGCGGCAACTTCAACTGGATTCGCGCGCGCGAAGGCGCAATCGCGTCCGAGGTGTTGGGCGACGACTTGCCCAAGCTCTGGCCGCTCATCTACGACGGCCAGTCGGACTCCGCATCTTTCGACAACGCGCTCGAGCTGCTGGTGATGGGCGGTTATCCGCTGGCGCACGCGATGATGATGATGATTCCGGAGGCCTGGGCCGGCAATCCGCTGATGGACGAGGACCGCCGGGCGTTCTACGAATACAACGCAGCGCTGATGGAGCCCTGGGACGGCCCTGCGGCGATTGCGTTTACCGACGGCCGCCAGATCGGCGCGACACTCGACCGCAATGGCCTGCGGCCGGCGCGATTCGTCGTCACCGACGACGACTACGTGATCATGGCGTCGGAGGTCGGCGTGCTCGACATTCCGGAGAGCAAGATCATCAAGAAATGGCGGCTGCAGCCGGGCAAGATGCTGCTGGTCGATACCGAACAGGGCCGCATCATCGACGACGACGAATTGAAGCGGACGCTGGCGACCGCCAAGCCCTACCGTGATTGGATGAACAAGTGCCGGCTGCGCCTGGACGACATGCCCGAGCCTGCGCCGCTCGCGCCGTCGCCGGTGCCGCTGCTCGACCGGCAGCAGGCGTTCGGCTACACGCAGGAGGACGTGCGGCTGCTGATGGCGCCGATGGCGCAGAACGGCGAAGAGGCGCTGGGCTCGATGGGCAACGATGCCGCGCTGCCCGTGCTGTCCGATCGTCCCAAGGTCTTCTACAACTACTTCAAGCAGCTTTTCGCCCAGGTCACGAATCCCCCGATCGATCCCATTCGGGAGGAGCTCGTGATGTCGCTTGTCTCGTTCATCGGACCGCGGCCGAACCTGCTCGGCATCGACGTGAGCGACCCGCCGCTGCGGCTCGAGGCGGTACAGCCGATCCTTACGCATGACAGCATGCAAAAGATCCGCCATGTCGAACTCTTTTCCGGCGGCGCGTTCCGGTCGGTCGAGTTGGACATCTGCTATCCGGCAGCCTGGGGCGCAAACGGCATGGAAGCGGCGCTCGGGAGTCTCGCCGCGCATGCCGAGGACGCCATCGCGCAGGGATACAACATCCTGATCCTGTCCGATCGGAAAGTGTCGCGCGACCTGCTGCCGATTCCGGCGTTGCTCGCGACTGCGGCCGTGCACGAACACCTCGTCAAGCGGGGACTGCGCACGTCGGCCGGGCTTGTGGTCGAGACCGGGACCGCGCGCGAGGTCCACCATTTTGCGTTGCTCGCGGGTTACGGCGCCGAGGCGATCCATCCGTACCTTGCGCTCGAAACGCTCGCCCAGCTCCATGCGTCGATTCCGGAAGTCGACCCGAAGGAGTCGGGCAAGCGCTTCATCAAGGCGATCTGCAAGGGACTCTACAAGGTGATGTCCAAGATGGGCATCTCGACCTACCAGTCCTATTGTGGCGCGCAGATCTTCGAGGCGGTCGGGCTGCAGAAGACATTCGTTGACAGGTACTTCACCGGCACCGCGAGCACCGTCGAGGGCATCGGCCTGTTTGAGGCCGCCGAGGAATCGGCGCGCATGCATGCGCTCGCCTTCGGCGGGGATCCGCTGCTGCGCGACATGCTCGACGCCGGCGGCGAATACCAGTACCGGATCCGCGGCGAAGCGCATATGTGGACGCCGGAGTCGATCGCCAAGCTGCAGCACGCGGCGCGATCCAACAACTCCGCGACCTACCGCGACTACGCGAAGCTCATCAATGACCAGAGCCGTGAGTTGAAGACGTTCCGCGGGCTCTTCGAATTCAGGACTGCGGGCTGCACGCCGGTGCCGCTCGAGGAGGTCGAGCCGGCCGCATCGATCGTCCACCGCTTCGCCACGGGCGCCATGAGCCTGGGATCGATCTCCACCGAAGCGCACACTACGCTCGCGGTCGCGATGAATCGGATCGGCGGCAAGTCGAATACCGGCGAAGGCGGCGAGGACGAGGCGCGCTATCGCAACGAATTGCGTACCGGCCGGAGCGGCGTGGCTGCGGGCGACACGCTGGCGTCGGTGATCGGCCGCGATCGTGTCGAGGTGGATATTCCGCTGAAGGCCGGCGACAGCCTGCGCTCGAAGATCAAGCAGGTCGCGTCGGGGCGCTTCGGCGTGACCGCCGAGTACCTGGCGTCCGCCGATCAGATTCAGATCAAGATGGCGCAGGGGGCGAAGCCCGGCGAAGGAGGTCAGCTGCCCGGCCACAAGGTGTCCGAGTACATCGCCAAGCTGCGCTTCTCGGTGCCGGGCGTCGGCCTCATCTCGCCGCCGCCGCATCACGACATCTATTCGATCGAGGATCTGGCGCAGCTGATTCACGACCTCAAGAACGCGAATCCGAAGGCATCGATCTCGGTCAAGCTCGTATCCGAGGTCGGCGTAGGCACGGTGGCGGCGGGCGTGGCAAAAGCCAAGTCCGACCATGTGACGATCGCCGGCCACGACGGCGGCACGGGAGCGTCGCCGCTGTCGTCGATCAAGCACGCCGGCACGCCGTGGGAACTCGGCCTTGCGGAAACGCAGCAGACGCTGGTGCTCAATCGCCTGCGCGGGCGCATCGCCGTTCAGGTCGACGGCCAGATGAAGACCGGTCGCGATGTCGTGATTGGAGCGATGCTTGGCGCCGACGAGTTCGGCTTCGCGACCGCGCCGCTGGTCGCCGCCGGCTGCATCATGATGCGAAAGTGCCATCTCAATACCTGTCCCGTTGGCGTGGCGACGCAGGATCCCGTGCTGCGCCGGAAGTTTTCCGGCCAGCCCGAGCACGTCGTCAATTTCATGTTCTTCGTCGCCGAGGAAGTGCGCGAACTCATGGCGCAGCTCGGCTTTCGTACGTTCGAGGACATGATCGGCCGCTCGGACCTGCTCGACATGCAGGCCGGAATCGGGCACTGGAAGGCGCGCGGCCTCGATTTCTCGCGCGTGTTCTACCAGCCCAAGATGCCCGCGGACGTTGCACGCTGCAGGAAGGAAGAGCAGGACCATGGGCTCGACCGGGCGCTCGACCACCAGCTGATCGCGGCGGCGCAGCCGGCGATCGAGGGTGGCGAGCCCGTGCAACTCAACCAGCGCATCCGCAATGCCAACCGCTCGGTAGGCGCGATGTTGTCGGGCGCAATTGCGCGCAGGCATGGTCACGGGGGCCTGCCCGACGACACGATCCACGTCGCGTTCGAAGGCATCGCGGGGCAGAGTTTCGGCGCGTTTCTCGCGCGCGGGATCACGTTCGAGCTGCAGGGCGCGACCAACGACTATGTCGGCAAGGGACTGTCGGGCGGGCGCATCGTCGTCTATCCGGATCCCGCCTGTCCGGCGAAGCCGGAAGAGAATATCGTGGTCGGCAACACGGTCATGTATGGCGCGATCGAGGGCGAGGCCTATTTTCGCGGCGTGGCCGGCGAGCGATTCTGCGTGCGCAATTCGGGCGCTTCCGCGGTCGTCGAAGGCACAGGCGACCATGGTTGCGAATACATGACCGGCGGAACCGTGGTCGTGCTTGGCGGGGCAGGACGCAATTTTGCGGCAGGGATGAGCGGCGGATATGCGTTCGTCTACGACGCCGATGGCACGTTCGCGCAGCGCTGCAATGCGTCGATGGTCGCGCTTGAGCCGCTGCAGAGCGAGGCGCAGCAGACGGCGGCGGAAAAGGAACTCGCGGCGGCCGGCAAGGGCCGGTTGCGGCATTCGGGCAGGTCCGATGAGGCGCTGTTGCGCGAACTGGTCGAGCGCCACCTGCGCTTCACAGGCAGCACGCTGGCGTTGCAATTGCTGGATGACTGGGAAGCTGCGCGTGCGAAGTTCGTCAAGGTCTTTCCGCACGAATACCGGCGCGCGCTTACCGAGATGCACGCCAAGCAGGTCGCCGGACGCCCGGCCGAGTCTGCGAAGCAGCGGGCGGCTGCGTAGGGCTCTGGGGAACGGCAAAGTCCTTTGCCACGGAGGACGGGAGGTACCCGGAGAAGGCAGGCGCTGGAGTGGGCCGTTCTCCGTGTTCTCCATGTTATGGGCATTTTGATTTCTCGAATATCAAACGACGAGCCATGGGCAAGATCACCGGTTTTCTAGAATTGCAGCGGATAAAGGAGGCGGCGCAGCCCGCCACCGAGCGCGTTCGCCACTATCGCGAGTTTGTGCTCACGCTGAAGGATGACGAGGCGGCGGCGCAGGGTGCTCGGTGCATGGATTGCGGCATCCCGTTCTGCCAGACCGGATGCCCGGTGCACAACGTCATTCCCGACTGGAACGACCTGGTCTACCGGCACCAGTGGGAGCGCGCGCTGGAAGTGCTGCATACGACGAACAATTTTCCGGAGTTCACGGGCCGCGTATGCCCGGCGCCGTGTGAGGCTTCGTGCACGCTCAACATCAACAACGACCCGGTTGGCATCAAGTCGATCGAGCACTTCATCATCGACCGTGGCTGGGACGAGGGGTGGGTGGTGCCGCAGCCGCCCGCGGTCAGGACGGGCCGCCGGGTGGCGGTCATCGGTTCAGGCCCGGCCGGGTTGGCCTGCTCGCAGCAACTCGCGCGTGCCGGGCACAATGTGGTGCTCTTCGAGAAAGCGGATCGCATCGGCGGCCTGCTCCGCTACGGCATCCCCGACTTCAAGATGGAGAAGCACCTTATCGACCGCCGGATGGCGCAGATGGCCGAGGAAGGGGTGCAGTTCCGGACGAATGCGAATGTCGGCGTCGACGTGCCGGCGCAAAGGCTGCTGGCCGAGTTCGACGCGATCGTGCTTGCCGGAGGCGCTGAGGCGCCACGCGATCTCGACGTTCCAGGCCGCAATCTCGATGGCGTGCATTTCGCGATGGAGTTCCTGCCGCAGCAGAACAAAGTCGTCGCGGGCGACGCCGTCTCCGGGCAGATCAAGGCAACCGGCAAGCACGTTGTCGTCATCGGCGGCGGCGACACGGGCTCCGACTGCGTGGGAACATCGAACCGCCACGGCGCAGCGTCGATCACGCAATTCGAACTGCTGCCGCAGCCGCCGGACGCCGAGAACAAGCCGCTCGTGTGGCCGAACTGGCCCATCAAGCTGCGCACGTCGTCGTCGCACGAGGAAGGCTGCGATCGCGACTGGTCGGTAACCACCAAGCGATTCGAGGGCCGCAAAGGAAAGGTCGAGAAGCTCATCGCGGCGCGCGTCGAGTGGCAGCGCGAAGGCAACGGACCGCCGAAGATGGTGGAGATCCCTGGCAGCGAATTCGAGTTGAAGGCCGACCTCGTGCTTCTTGCGATGGGTTTCGTCGGTCCTGCGGCCGGCGGGCTCCTCGAGCAACTCGGCGTGGAACGCGACGGGCGATCCAACGTCAAGGCCGACACCGAAAGATTCCGCACGTCGGTCGCCAAGGTATTCGCCGCTGGTGACATGCGGCGTGGACAGTCGCTGGTCGTCTGGGCGATTCGGGAGGGCCGTCAGGCCGCGCGCGCCGTCGATCTGTTCCTGCAGGGGACCTCGACCCTTCCCAACTGATGGCACGCGACGGGCGGGTGACGCGATGACCGAGATCCTCACGCTCGACCTGCACGAATGGCAGCCGCAATTGCCGCCCGGCGTGCAGGAAAAGGCCGTGCGCGCGATCGAAGGCGGCGGCGTGGTCGTGTTGCCGGACGTCCGCTTCGCCATGTCGGAGCGCGAGCGCCGGTTCCTGTCTCCCGCGTGGTCGGATGGCCGGGCGAAGAACGTGAGCCTCGATGGGACCCGGCTGAAGGGGGCGCACGGCAATGAGGACGAACTTGCTGAACTTGCTGCCATGGTGGCGCGCTTTGCCGTAGACGCGTCGTCGCTCGTCACCACACTCTTCCCGCGCTATGCGCCGTACGTCAGGCGTGCGAGGAC
The DNA here is from genome assembly GCA_963739745.1 of uncultured beta proteobacterium. Taxonomy (GTDB): domain Bacteria; phylum Pseudomonadota; class Gammaproteobacteria; order Burkholderiales; family Casimicrobiaceae; genus VBCG01. The sequence goes on along the minus strand of CAVUCJ010000025.1, from coordinate 18,479 downwards.
GAGTTATCGCCCGCAGCCTGCGGTCGGTCGCAATGTCTCGTGGCGCAAGGACGATTCGCGGCTGCATATCGATGCCTTCCCGTCTCGGCCGACTCACGGCGAGCGGATCCTGCGCGTGTTTTCGAACCTCAACCTTTCCGAGCCTCGCGTATGGCGCGTCGGTGAATCGTTCGAGACGATGGCCAAGACGCTGTTGCCGCGCATCCATGCGCCGCTGCCGGGTGCAGCAAGCCTGCTCGCGGCGCTGTACGTCACCAAGGGGCGGCGCAGCCGGTACGATCATCTGATGCTCAACCTGCATGACCGCGCGAAGGAAGACATGAACTACCAGCGCAACTGCGCGCAGCAGGTCGTGGCCTTCGCGCCGGGGACCACGTGGCTGTGCTTTTCCGACCAGGTGATGCACGCGGCGGTATCCGGCCAGTACATGCTCGAGCAAACCATCAACCTTCCGGTTTCCGCTCTGTACGAGCGCGCGCGGGCACCCCTTGCCATTCTCGAGCGCCTGACGGGTCAGTCGCTTCAATAGGGCCGGAGCCGGATTTGTCGGGCATTGCGGCTCGGTTTCGCGGTAACCTCGAACGCAATCCGACGCCGACCGACGTCTCGCGTGCTGCACGCCTTAAGCGGACACCGACCGTAGCCGCAAAGCCCGAAACCTGCGCCTTTCCGACTTGGGAATCCAACGACAGATGCTCGAAAACGACACCCTCATTCGTGCGCTGCGTCGAGAGCCGACGCCGTACACACCGGTTTGGCTGATGCGACAGGCGGGCCGCTACCTGCCTGAATACCAGGCGACGCGCGCGAAGGCGGGCAGTTTCATGGCGCTCGCCATGAATCCCAGCCTCGCCACCGAGGTGACGCTGCAGCCGCTCGCGCGATTCCCGCTCGACGCGGCGATCCTGTTTTCCGACATCCTCACGGTCCCGGATGCGATGGGGCTCGGCCTTTCGTTCGCAGAGGGAGAGGGGCCGCGTTTCGCGCGAACGGTGCGCGATGAGGCGGCGATAGACGCGTTGTCGGTTCCGGACATGTGCAGACTGTCCTACGTTTTCGATGCCGTCGGAGAGATCAAGCGCGCGTTGCGTTCGCGGGTGCCTCTCATCGGATTTTCCGGAAGTCCGTTCACGCTGGCCTGCTACATGATCGAAGGTCGTGGCAGTTCGGATTTTGCGACCGTGCGGACAATGGCCTACGCCCGGCCCGATCTCATGGATCGGCTCGTCGCGCTCAATGCGCGCGCGGTAACCGCCTATCTCAACGAGCAGATCGCGCGCGGCGTCGACGCGGTCATGATCTTCGACACGTGGGGAGGGTTGCTGTCCGCGGCCGCCTACCGGCGCTTCTCGCTTGCGCCGATAAGGAACATCATCGCGAACCTGGCGCGCGGCGGCGACGGACGCCCGATCCCCAGCATTGTCTTCACCAAGGGCGGGGGCATGTGGCTCGAAGAAATCGCGGCATGCGGTGCCGCAGGCGTCGGCCTCGACTGGACGGTCGACATCGGCGCGGCGCGCACGGCGGTCGGCGATCGCGTCGCGCTGCAAGGCAATATGGATCCGCTCGTGTTGCTGACCGACCCGGCGACGGTGGCACGGGAAGCCGCGGCCATCGTTCGCGCAGCCGGTCCCGCGCCCGGACACATCTTCAATCTTGGACACGGAATCGTTCCCGGTACGCCGCCCGAGAATGTCGCGGTGCTGGTCGAAGCCGTTCATGCGACATCGCGGGAGACCCGCGCCATTGCTTGAGTTCCGGGAATTGCGCTGGGAAAAACCGCGGAAAGCCGCGCCAGTGCTGGATTTCCAGCGTCTTGACAAGACGCGAAAATAGGTTGGCGAACGCCACTTATGCACATCGGGGGCGAATCGCGACGCACTATGAGGCGCCCCGTGCCGGTGCCCGCGTCGGTGTTTGTAATTCATTGAATGGAAAAGTGTTCTTGCGCGCCAGCCCTGGGCGCCACCGTGGCTGCCTTGGTGCCCGCGTCAAAATTGGTCAGAAAGCGTCGGCACTTACGCACAAAGTTATGCACAAGCAACGTTGTCCAAATACATGAACCTTACGAATTAAGGACTTGGATGACAATGCTACGGTTGGCTGTGAGGATTTCGAAGGCTACAACTTGCTCGATTCATCTTGACTGCGGGAGTGATGTGCACGAATTGAGCAATCCTCCCCGGACGGCGCCGCGCGCCGCTCCCCCCAAGGGGGCGTGCGCCTTGGGACGGCCCGACGGCGCTGGTATGTTCCCCCCGGACGGCGCCGCGCGCCGCTCCCCCCAAGGGGGCGTGCGCCTTGGGACGGCCCGACGGCGCTGGTATGTCCCCCCCGGACGGCGCTGCGCGCCGCTCCCCCAAGGGGGCGTGCGCCTTGGGACGGCCCGACGGCGCTCATGCCCATCGCACGTGTAGCGCTCCCGGTCGCGGCGCCCGCGCCGTTCGACTACTGGGTTCCGGAAGGGCTGGCAGTTGCCCGTGGTTGCATGGTCCGCGTGCGGCTGGGTCCGCGGCGCCTGGTGGGTGTCGTCACCGGCGTTTCGCAGGAGTCGCAGGTCGCACGCGAGAAATTGCAGCCTATCGCCGACGTCGTGGCCGGACCGCCGTTACCCGAGGACGTGCTAGAACTGGCGGAATTCGTTGCCGGGTACTACCAGGAGCCGCCAGGGTTGGCCCACGCGCTGGCCGTGCCTCCGCTGTCCGGCGGAGGCTCCGCGCGTCCCGGGGTCCCGCCGGCGCTGCGCATGTCCGACGACAACCTAGCCGCGCTTGCCGTCCGGCTCAATCGCGCGCCTGCCGCCCGGGCATTGCTCGATGCCTTTGCGCGCGGCGGCGGCACGCTTGCCGCGTCGGCGCAGACGGATTTGCCACCGCACCAGAAGCGGATACTGCGCGTGTGGCGAAACGAAGGGCGGGTCGTCGAAGCCGCCACCCACCCGCAGCTGATCGCCCGCTCGCCGATCGTCCTGAACCCGGCGCAGGCGGGCGCCGCACGGGCCATCGCGGCCGCCGACGGGACCTTCGTTCCCTTCCTGCTGCACGGAGTGACCGGCAGTGGCAAGACGGACGTCTATCTCGCGGCTGCCGATCCCGTGCTCGCCAGCGGTCGGCAGGTGCTGATGCTGGTGCCGGAAATCAACCTCACGCCACAACTCGTGGCGCGGGTGCGCGAAGGACGTCCCGGGCTGGTGGTCGCGACGATGCACAGCGGACTTGCCGCCAGCCAGCGCCGCGCCGAGTGGCTCGCGGCGGCATCGGGTGCGGCGCAGCTGGTGCTCGGAACGCGCCTTGCGGTTTTCGCGCCGTTGCCCGCGCTTGGGCTCGTGGTCGTGGACGAGGAGCAGGACGCGTCGTACAAGCAGCAGGACAACGTCCGCTATCACGCGCGCGACGCGGCGATTTGGCGCGCACGGCGGCGCTCGGTCCCGGTGGTGCTGGGCAGCGCGACGCCGTCTCTCGAATCGTGGCTGCACGCGCGCGACGGACGCTACCGGCGGCTCGACCTGCCACAGCGCGCCGACCCCCGCGCGGGTCTGCCACGGGTGAGTCTTACCCCGAATCGCGCGGCACGTACGAGCGACGGCATCGCGGAATCATTGCGCGCGGCGATCGCGGCGCGACTTGCGCGCGGCGAGCAGTCGCTGGTGTTCGTCAATCGTCGTGGCTTCGCGCCTTCGCTCATCTGCGCCGCCTGCCGCTGGGAAGCGCAGTGCCCGCGCTGCAGTGCGCGACTGACCACGCATCGCGAACCGCCGTCGCTGCGTTGCCATCATTGCGGGCGCGCGGAACCGTTGCCTCGTGCGTGCCCGAGCTGCGGCAATGTCGACCTGCTTCCGCTGGGTTATGGCACGCAGCGTCTCGAGCGGACGCTGGCGGAGACGTTCCCCGCGGCGCGCATCGCGCGCGTGGATCGCGACAGCACCCGCGCCAGACACGCATTCGCGGCGGTGCGCGACCAGGTCGCCGCCAACGAACTCGACATTCTCGTCGGCACGCAGATGCTCGCGAAGGGGCACGACTTCCCGCGGCTCACGCTGGTCGGCGTACTCGGTGCCGACAATGCGCTCTACAGCGCCGACTTCCGCGCGACCGAGCGGCTGGCACAGTTGCTGATGCAAGTCGCCGGTCGCGCGGGTCGCGCGGAATTGCCGGGTGAGGTGATCGTGCAGACGGACTTCCCTGAGCACACGGTGTTCGGCGCGCTCGTCGCGCACGACTATCCGCGCCTTGCCGAGACGCTGCTTGCCGAGCGACGCGACGCGCAGCTGCCTCCGTTCACCCATGTCGCGCTGCTCGCTGCCGAAGCGCACCATCGATCCGAGGTCGACGCCTTTCTGCGCGACGCCCATGCCACTGCCCTCGCGCTCGCCGGCGAGTATGAATCCGAGGTCACGGTATATTCGCCGGTGCCCGCGCTCCTGTCCCGGCGCGCCGGATTCGAGCGCGGGCAGATCGTCGTGCAGGCTGCGCGGCGGCCGGCGCTGCAGCGCTTCCTTGGAACATGGCGTGCGGCGCTGGCTGCGCTGCCGGGGCGGCGTGTGCGATTCGCACTCGATGTCGATCCGGCAGGGTTCGGCTGACGTCGTGCCGGTCGAATTCTGCCAGGCAACGATGCAGCCGCGCGCGTCGCCTTTGGCATCGGTGGTGCTCGCTCGGTGCACCGGGAGAACCCGGGATGCTCGACCGGCTATAATCGACTGTTTTTAGGCGCGCACCCCCAGGCTTTCGTGACCGATCCCAAGACCGAACTCGAACGCGTATTGTCCAAGGCAGTCGCGGCCGTCCTGCCCGCGCACGCCGACGCCGCAATCGTGCTCGAGCGTCCGAAGCAGGCCGCGCATGGCGACTATGCGACGAGTGTCGCGCTGGCACTTTCGCGATCGGCGCAGCGCAAGCCGCGCGAACTCGCGGAAGCGATTGTCGCGGCGTTGCCACCGTCGGGACTGGTCGAGCGCGTCGACATCGCGGGTGCCGGCTTCATCAACCTGGTGCTCAAGGCCGCTGCGCGGCAGACCGTCGTGGCACGCGTGCTGGCCGAAGGCGATGGATTCGGAAAGTCCCGCGCGCGCGACGGCGAGCGGGTGATGGTCGAGTTCGTCTCGGCCAACCCCACGGGGCCGCTGCATGTCGGTCACGGGCGCCAGGCCGCGCTCGGCGATGCGATCGGCAGCCTGCTCGAAGCACAGGGTTGCGCGGTCACCCGCGAGTACTACTACAACGACGCTGGCCAGCAGATCCAGAATCTCGCCGTTTCGGTGCGTGCGCGGGCCAAGGAAATCCTCGGCGAGTCAGCCGCCTTTCCCGAGGATGGCTACCACGGCGAGTACATCCGCGAGCTGGCGCAACGCTATCTCGCCGAGGTCGGGCACGACCTTTCCGACATCGAGGCGATCCGCCGCTTTGCCGTCTCGGAGTTGCGCAAAGAGCAGGACCGCGATCTGCTGGCGTTCGGCGTCAGGTTCGATCGCTATTTTCTCGAAAGCTCGCTCTATGCCGACGGCCGCGTCGATGCGACGGTCGCGCGCCTTGTCGCCTCGGGCAGAACCTACGAGCACGAAGGCGCGCTGTGGCTGCGCACGACGGAGTTCGGAGATGACAAGGACCGCGTGATGCGCAAGTCGGACGGCGCGTACACGTACTTCGTTCCCGACGTCGCCTATCACGTCACCAAGTGGGAACGCGGTTTCGCCAAGGTGATCAACGTCCAGGGTTCGGACCACCACAGCACGATCACCCGAGTGCGCGCCGGCCTGCAGGCGATGGCAATGGGAATTCCGAAAGGGTATCCCGAATACATCATTCACAAGATGGTCACCGTCATGCGCGGCGGCGAGGAGGTCAAGATCAGCAAGCGCGTCGGCAACTACGTGACGATCCGCGACCTGGTCGACGAAGCCGGCCGCGACGCCGTTCGGTATTTCCTCGTATCGCGAAAGGCGGACAGCGAGTTCGTCTTCGACCTCGACCTCGCGCGCTCGCAGTCCGACGACAATCCGGTCTACTACGTCCAGTACGCGCACGCGCGGATGTGCTCGGTGCTGCGGCAGGCGGGCATCGCGCCCGGCGATGCCCGGGAGCTGCTGCGCGAGGCGGACACGTCGCCGCTGACGAGTCCTTTCGAAGAAGCGCTCCTGCGGAGACTCGCCGACTACCCGTTGGAAATGGCCGCGGCGGCGCGTGACCTGGCACCCCACCAGGTCACCTCTTATCTCAAGGAATTGGCCCGGGATTTCCACAGTTACTATAATGCGGAGAGGTTCCTGGTCGACGACGAAGCGGTGCGCCGCGCCCGTTTGGCGCTGGCCGTCGCGACGGGGCAGGTCCTACGCAACGGACTGGCGGTCCTGTCGATCGGCGCGCCCGAGCAGATGTGATGTCAATGGAAATCGCCGTACGTTTTTTTCCGGTCGGCCGGGTCCGGGCGCTGCGAAAGCGTCGCGTGTACCTCCTGCATCCCGTGCCGCCGAATTGCCCTGACGTCCTGCCCAACTGAACCCGACCCAGCCGCCCCGATGCCGCGCGCAACCTCGCCACGCCCCGCACCCGCTCCCGCGCGGCGCCGCTCAACGCGTCGCAACGACGCGGGCGGAACGCTGCTTGGCGTCTTCATCGGACTGGTGCTTGGGCTGGGGCTGGCCGCCGGTGTCGCGTATTACCTGATGAAGGCCAACGGACCGTTTCCGGCGCAGTCCGGCGCCAAGGAGTCCCGCGACGTGGTGCGCGAAGGTCCCAAGGCGGCCAAGGCCGAGGCAGCCTCCGAAAAGCCCCGTTTCGATTTCTACAAGATCCTTCCCGGGGTCGAGGAGCCCAGGGTCGCCGCCGACGCGCGGAAATCCAGTGATCGCGCCGTCGTGGAGCAGGCGAAGGAACGCGGATCCGACAAGGCGGGTGACAAGGCCGCGGATAAATCCACCGCGAAAGCGAACGAAAAGGCAGGCGACAAATTCGCCAGCAATGTGCCCGACAGGGCTGCTACCGCAGAAACCACGACGGCCGCCAAGCTGCCCGAGCGGTTCTGGCTGCAGGCAGGATCGTTCGCGGCGGAGTCCGACGCTGAAAACTTGAAGGCGCGCCTCGCCTTCGCCGGCTGGCAGGCCAGCGTGCAGCAGGGTACGCTGCCGGACAAAGGCATCCGTTATCGGGTTCGCCTCGGTCCCTACGACAACACCGACGAACTCAAGCGGATGCGCAGCGAGCTGGCCAAGAACGGTTTCGACGTCGCGGTCATCAAGTTCTGACCTGCATTGAAGCGCCTCCGGCGGAACTTGCGGTTGCCCGGACCTGACCAACCGGATTCGAAGATCCATTCCCCGCACGAAGTGTTCGTGCGGAACCACCAGGAGCTTGCATGAGCACTTACCCGATTTCGATTCTCGGCGGCCGCATGGGACGTGCGCTGGCCGCGTTTTGCGCTGCCGCCCTCGTCAGCGTTGCCGGAGCCCAGGGGCTCGTCGAAGGCACCCATTACGCGCGGCTCAAGAACGCGGTACCGGTCGAGACCGGCAAGAACATCGAGGTCATCGAGTTCTTTTCGTACGGTTGTCCCCACTGCGGCGAACTGGAGCCCGTGTTGCAGGGCTGGCTCAAGAACAAGCCGGCCGATGTCACGTTTCGTCGGATTCCGGTGATGTTCCAGCCCAAGTGGGAAAACCTTGCGAAGGCCTATTTCACGCTCGATGCGCTGGGCGAGGAAACCAAGCTTTCGCCGGACCTGTTCGTCGCACTCCATGGCAAGGGCCTGCCGCTGTGGAATGAAAAGGACTTCCTCGACTGGGCGGCCAGCAAGGGTCTCGACCGCAAGAAGGTCCAGGATCTTTTCAATTCGTTCACCGTCGTCGGCAAGGTCAATCGCTCGAAACAATTGGCGCAAACATACGGCATCCAGTCGGTGCCCACGATGATCGTCGACGGCAAGTACACGACCGGGCCGGAACGACTGCAGGGTGGGCATTCCGCAATTCCCGCGGCACTCGATGCGCTGATCGAGAAGGCGCGCGCCGAGCGTCCGAAGTCCTGACTGTTTTCCTTCGCGCGTCTGAGCATGCATTGGCGCGCGCCGAACGACCGAAGTCCTGGCGCGCAACCGTGCGCCGCTTGACCTTATTGCCATGCGCGTCTTTCTCACCGGCGCGTCCTCGGGCCTGGGTCAGGCGCTGGCGCGGCACTATGCAGTGGGTGGGGCGACGCTCGGCCTGTTCGCAAGGCGCCAGCCGGAACTCGCGCGCCTCGCGGCCGAACTCGCGCCGGCGCCGGTGGCGATCTACGCCGGCGACGTTCGCGATGCCGTTTCGCTGTCCCGCGCCGCGCTGGATTTCATGGGCCGGTTCGGAGTCCCCGACATCGTCATCGCCAACGCCGGAATCTCGCGCGGCGTGCTCACCGACGAGCCCGGTGATCTGCCGGGCTTTCGCGCCGTGCTCGACACCAACGTGATGGGTGTCGTCCAGACGTTCTCTCCATTCATGTCGGCCCTGCGCAACGCGCGTGCCGGCGCGCTCGTCGGCGTGGCCAGCGTGGCCGGTTTCCGGGGGCTGCCCGGCTCGGGCGCCTACTCGGGGTCGAAGGCCGCCGCGATCGCGTATCTGGAGAGCCTGCGCATCGAACTCCTGGGATCCGGGGTCAGCGTGGTGACGATCTGTCCGGGCTTCATCGAAACGCCGCTGACGTCGCGCAATCCGTATCCGATGCCGTTCCTGCTGGCACCGGACAAGGCCGCGCGGCTAATCGCGCGGGCCATCGCGCGGCGGCGGCGTTTCTACGTGCTGCCGTGGCAGATGGCGCTGCTCCGCCCCGTGCTCCTCTGCGCGCCGCGCCCGCTCTACGACCGCGTGTTCGCCGGTCGCAAGCGGAAGCCGCGACAGCTCGAATGAAGGCGGCGTGGGGCGGCGATTGGCATGGCGGCGCTGCGCCGGCCTCGCCAAAGAAAAGGGCCGCCTGTGGCGGCGGCCCTGGGATGGGAACCCGGATGCGCCTAAAGCGGCGCGCGGATTCCCACCGTCACCGCCCAGTAGTCGCCGTCGCCCTTGCCGGCGGAGGCGTTGCCGGCCACGAAGCCCGTGACCTTGCCGAAGTCGCGGCTCACGCCCAGGTCGAACAGCCACCAGTTGTCGTCCTGCTCGAAGCCGGGCACGGTGTACCAGCCGTTCGTGCTGTTCGACTTCGCCGTCACCTGGCGCGTGTCGTTCTGGAAGTTGTATTCCCAGGTCGCGCGCGCGAACGGCCGGAACCCGTTGACGACGCCGGTCAGGTTCCAGCCCAGGCTCGACCAGAACGCGTCGTTCTTCTGCTGGTCGTAGGTGAGCGCCGTGCTGTCGTTGCCGTTCTCGCTGAACTGGCGAACGACGATCTGCTCGTAGGTCAGTTTCACGAACGGGCCGTGGTCCCAGTCCTTGTACCGGAACCAGTAGCCGCCCAGCAGTCGCCCGACGTTGTGATAGCCCCGGGTCGAGCCTGACTCGGTGCGCGTCGTCGCGCCGAGCTCGATATTGCGCGTGGTGCTGTAGTCGAGCGACCCGCTGCCGAGCGTCGCGCCCACATACCAGGGCCCTTCGCCGTAGCCGCCGTAGAAGGTGATCATCGGCTCGCGCAGCTTGAAGTCGCCGGAATTGTTGCCGAAGTTTCCCTTGTCCTCGGTGTACGCGAACTGGATGCCGGCCAACAGTTTGTCGGTGACCTTCATGTCGCCCCCGACGGAGATCGTGTTGAGGTTGCCGTTCCCGGACACCCCGTTGCCGACGGTGTCGGCGTCGGCATAGTCGTACGCCGCCCATGCCTGGAGCTTGGTCGGGGCGGTGGAAGAATTGATCATCGACATCATCCGACCGTCGAGCGTGCGCCAGTTCGCGCGTTCGACATCCATCGGCGCCTCGCCCAGCAGCGCCATCTGCTGCGGCCCGGTTATCATCGAGATCATCGCCTGCGAGAGCACGAGGCCGGCACCGGTGGTCGGATGAACGCCGTCGGCAAATACGTAGTTCATGTTGGCATTCGGTGCCACCAGTGTCGACGGCGTGCATTGCAACGAACTCGAGGTCGTGCATGCCGGCTGCGTCGTATTGGAAAAGCCGTATTGCGCGGGGTTGGCAATGATTTCGCTCAGCAGCGCCGTTGTGTTGAACTGGATGACATGCATTCCCGCCGCACCTACCGCCGCGTTGAGTGTCGTGTTGAACAGCGACGACAGCTGCGAAAATGTTGCCTGCGCCCCGAGCGACGCGGCGAAGGGCGTCTTGCCAATGTCGGGCAGTGTCTGAAGGATCACGTACTGGGCGCCGGCCGCCTTGAGCTTGCCGGCCTGCGCCGCCAGGTCGAGCGCCGCCTGCGTCACCCCGGCCTGCACTTGCTCCAGCGTGATCTGGCCGCCCAGGTATTGTTGCGCGAGCGTGAAGATGTCGTTGGCGCCGCCCTGGATCTGGTAGAGCGCATTCGAATCGAGCGGACCCTTGGCGATAAACTGGCTAACTTGCTGTGCGATGGAGAAGTCCGGCACGCCTGGCGGCACCAGCGGGGACGGCGAATTCACGCGCGCGCCGCCCTGCGCAAAATCGTTGCCGCCGGTGAACGACGGGGTCGAGGTGATGCCCCAGTTCTGACTGACATACATCGGAGCGACGAGCCCCGGATTGGTCGTGAATCGTGATCCGTACTGTCCGGCGTCGCTCAAGCTGTCGCCAAACGTGTAAGCGTTTGTAAATTGCGCCGAAGCGGTACCGGCGGAAAGGGCGAGCGTGAGCGCGCCGGCCACGAGTGTCGGACGAAATCTCCGCATGGGAATACCTCCTGTTGTCAGTCGATTGTGATGCTGGAGCGGGATTCGCGCGCCGCCCGGATTTTCATCAAAATTCTAAAGCAAAATGGGGTATCGCGCCCGTCCTGGCGCGTCAACGAATCCGCGCCGAGAGACGTTCTTTGACGGGACATGAGGAAACGACCGATGAAGGTGACGATGGATGCTTTTTTTGGCACTGCACGGGGGCAGACCCGAGGGGGGCTCCTTTCGCCGCTCGCGGATTTGCTGGTCTTGACGGCCTGCGTGTTCGCGCTCGTCGCCCCATTTGCAGGCGAGGCCCGCGCCGACGACGACCTGCCGGGGCGCGTCGGGCGCGTGGCGGATGTCGCCGGCGAGCTGTTCCTGGCTCCGCAGGAAAACCCCGACCAGTGGGTGGCGGTCGGCATCAACTATCCGGTCACCACCGGCGACAACCTGTGGGTGGGCAACGACGGACGCGCGGAAATCGACTTCGGCGCGGGGCAGTTCCGGCTCGCTGGCGATACCAGCCTTCACCTGTCGCGCCTTGACGACCGTCAGTTCGCGCTGTTCGTCGCGCAGGGGCGCGTCAGCGTTCGCGTGCGGGTGCTCGATCCTGGCGAAACGGCGCGCGTCGACACGCCGAACGCGCAGGTCGTCCTGAACCGTCCCGGACTCTATCGCATCGACGTCAGCGACGATCGCGAACACACGCAGCTCGTCGTCCGCGAGGGCGAGGCCAATGTCGTGACCCCGGGTGCGGTCCAGCAGGTGCTGCCCGGGCAGACAGCGAGCGTCGACGGCCCGGATCCGCGCTACGCCGACGTCCGCAACGGCATCGGGACCGATGGCTTCGACGCATGGGTCGCGACCCGCGACCGGTTTTATGCCGGTGCCCGTGCGGGCAACTACGTGTCGCCGCAAATGGTGGGTGCCGCCGATCTGGACCGCTACGGGACGTGGTCGCAGGTCCCCGAATACGGGGCCGTCTGGTATCCGCAAGATGTGGCACCCGATTGGGCGCCCTATCGCGACGGCTACTGGGCCGAGGTGGGCGCGTGGGGGCCGACCTGGGTCGATGCCGCGCCCTGGGGCTATGCGCCGTTTCACTATGGCCGCTGGTCGTACATCCGCGGCCGCTGGGGCTGGTGCCCGGGCGCCTATGTCGCGCGGCCGCTGTGGGCGCCCGCGCTGGTCGGCTGGACCGGCGGGCCGGGCTGGGGGCTGTCGGTCAGCGTCGGCGCACCGGTCTATGGATGGGTTCCGCTCGCCTGGGGTGAACCGTATCGTCCGTGGTGGGGCCATTGCTCGAACGGATGCTGGAACCGCTACAACCGTCCGTATGCGGTCAACGTGGTCGTGGTGCGGCCGAACAGCCCGCCACCGACGCGGTACGTCAACTGGAACGCGCCGGGAGGGATGACCGCGGTTTCCGGTTCGGCGCTCATTTCCCGTCGGCCGGTACATGACAACCTGGTGGTGGTGCCCCGTGGAAGCGTGACGGCCGCGCCGGTGCTTGCCAGCGCGCCACTGGTGCGCTCCGAGCCCGGTCGCATTCCGACCCGCCAGATCGGCAACGGGGCCCCCCCGCCGGCCTCGACCTTCTATCCGACGACGGCACGTCCACTTGCCATTCCCAGCACCCGGACGGGGCCTGGCGCGGCGCCTGGCACGTCGTCGCAATCGCTCGTCCGGCAGGCGCCGTCCGCGCCGGGCAATGCGTCGGCGTACAGCCGGCCGGGTACGCCGACAGCCGTGATGCCAACGACGCGCCAGTCGCCGCCAGCCGCGGCCCCCGGCGCGGTGCCCGGCACTTCGTCGCAATCACTCGTCCGGCAGGCGCCATCCGCACCGGGCAATGCGTCGGCGTACAGCCGGCCGGGTACGCCGACAGCCGTGATGCCAACGACACGCCAGCCGTCGCCAGCCGCGGCCCCCGGCACGTCGTCGCAATCGCTCGTCCGGCAGGCGCCGTCCGCGCCGGGCAATGCGTCGGCGTACAGCCGGCCGGGTACGCCGACAGCCGTGATGCCAACGACACGCCAGTCGCCGCCGGCGGCCTCGCCGGCAACGGCGGGCGTACAGACCACCGTGCCCACCATGCGCTCGATGCCGCAGCCGGCGACAGCCATGCCTTCGTCGCCGCGGCAGGTGCAAGCCCCTGCGCCGGCGGCGATTGCCGCGCCGCCAGCCACGCGGTCGCGCAGCGCGCCGGCAACGGCCCCCGCCGCCCTTCCACCGTCGGTTCAGGCACCGCGCGGCGCACCCGCCGTCCCTTCGGTGCCGATGGTTCGCTCGGCTCCCGCCGCACCTGCCCAGGCTGCCACGCCGACGTCGCGTGTTGCACCGGCGCCGTCATCAACGCCTGACGCCGCGGGCACCGGCAATGTCACGCGAAAGGATGCCCGGGGGCGGGACGGCGTCCCCAATAACGATCCGGCGGCGCCGCGCTAGCCACGCGGGTTTGAATGAAAACGCCGGGCACGCCCGGCGTTTTCGTTGGAGATGCGCTTGGAATCAGCGGCGCTTGGGATCAGCGCGCGACCAGCGCGAGGCGACGCCCGCCGTCGACGAGTTTCACCCGCTCGCCTTCGTTCACGGCCGGCCGGTTGGTATAGGTGAAATTGCGCGTGGTGCCGTTGTCCATACGGATCGCCACCGCCCAGGAGGTTTTGGTGTTGCGGTTTTTTTCGACCTGGTTGCCGGCGTAGGCGCCGACACCGGCACCGGCGATCGTCGCGACGGTATTGCCGCGGCCGCTGCCGATCTGGTGGCCGAGCACGCCGCCCAGCACGCCGCCGGCGACCATCCCAACGCCCGACGTCTGGCCTTGTTGCTGGACCTGCCGTATCGATTGGACGACTCCGCAATCCGCGCAGGGCGCCTGGGCGACCGCAGCTGAGGCGAACAAGCCGCTGGCGAGGATGGCAAGCAGTGTTCGGTGCACGAGGTTCATGGGCGCTCTCCTGGGTTTGACGGTATCGCAACCTCGGGTCATTTCCCGTCGGCGCGGATTCGAGCATAGGTGCCGGGTGCCGCCTCGATCACCTTCAATTTTCCCTTGCCGGGAATTCGGGCCGGAACCTCGCGCCCCAGATACGGCGTCATCCAAGCCCGCCAGTCGGTCCACCAGGAGCCTTCGTTCTGCTTGGCAGCGGCGAACCAGGCGCCCGGATCGGCAGGCAGCTTGTCGTTGGTCCAGAACCCGTACTTGTTCGCGGCCGGCGGATTCACCATTCCCGCGATATGCCCCGAACCGGACAGCACGAATCGGGACTTGCCGCCCAGGACCTGGGTGCCCGTGTACGTCGTCTTCCAGGGCGCGATGTGGTCCTCGATCGCCGACGCGAAGTAGGACGGGACGTTCGACTTCGAGAGGTCGATCTTCGTGCCCGCGAGTTCGAGCGCATCCGGCTGGACCAGCAGGTTCTTCATGTACAGGTTGCGCAGGTAGTAGCTGTGCATTGCCGCCGGCATCCGCGTGGAGTCACTGTTCCAGTGCAGGAGGTCGAACGGGAACGGATCGCGGCCGAGCAGGTAGTTGTTGATGACGAACGACCAGATGAGGTCGTTGGCGCGCAACATGTTGAATGTCGTCGCCATCTCGCTGCCTTCGAGATAGCCGCGCTCATTCATTTTCTTCTCGAGCGAAGAGACCTGCTCCTCGTCGATGAACACCTCGAGCTCGCCCGCAGCCGTGAAGTCTATCAGCGACGTCATGAATGTCGCGCTGGCGATCCGCTTCTCCTTCTTCGCCGCGAGATGGCCGAGCAAGGCGGCGACGATCGTCCCGCCCAGGCAATAGCCGATCACGTTGGCGTCGGGCTCGCCGGTCGCCTTCTCGACCGCGTCGAGCGCGGTGAGCGTGCCCTCTGTCAGGTAGTCCTCGAAGTTCTTGTGCGCCAGTTTCTCGTCCGGATTGACCCACGAGATCACGAACACCGTCATGCCTTCGCCGACCGCCCAGCGCATGAACGAGTTTTTCTCACGCAGGTCGAGGATGTAGTACTTGTTGATCCAGGGCGGGACGATCAGCAGCGGCCGCTTCCACACTTTCTGGGTCGACGGCTCGTACTGGATCAGCTGCATCAACTCGTTCTGGAACACGACCTTGCCGGGCGTGGTTGCGATGTTGACGCCAAGCTCGAACGCCTTGGTGTCGGTCATCGAGATCTTGAGTTGGCCGCCGCCGCGCTCGATGTCATCCAGCAGGTTGTGCAGGCCCCTGACCAGGTTCTGGCCTCCCGAGGCGACCGTCTCGCGGAAGACCTCCGGGTTGGTGAGCGCGAAGTTCGACGGCGCCAGCGCGTCGATGTACTGGCGAGTGAAGAAGTCGACCTTCCTTTTCGTATGCTCGTCCATGCCCTCTACGCTGGCGACCTGGTCGTGCATCCAGCGGGCAGCGATCAGGTAGCTTTGTTTGATGTAATCGAACAGGAAATGCTCATGCCAGTCGTCGTGCTTGAAGCGCTTGTCGCCATGCGCGGGAACGGCGACGGGACTCGCCTCGCCGCCCATCAGGCGCACCATCGAGCCTTGCCACAGGCTCATGTACTCCCACCACAGGTTCATCTGTGATTCGGCGAGACGCGCGGGGTTTGCGAGCATCTGCGCGGCGAGCTCCATGAAGGCCTTGCCCAGCCCCAGTTCGTCGGAAGGCATCGCCGTTCCCGACTTCGCATTGCGAGCGGTGAAATCGCCGATGACCTTGGCACTTTTTTCCGCGGCGGTGGCGAGTGACGCGGCGAGGGCAACCGGATCGAGCTTTTGCGGCGTGGTTTCGGTGGTGGACGTGGACATCTTGGTCCTTTTGGCGGGGAGTGGAGTTGAAGGTTCAGACGGCGAAGTGCAATGTGCCGTCGGCAGAGTGCAGCCGGCGTACGCGGTCCTGCCGCCATAGGTGGTTGAGGTGGGCGATGGTTTCACCCATTGCGAAGAAGCGTTGCTGCAGGTCGAGCTCGCGACGGAACAGCACCGGCATCATTTGCGTGGCGGAGACCGGGACGTTGGAGGCGGCAATCGCCTCGTAGAGTTCGGCAAGTCGTGCATCATGGTGCGCCCGCAGTTGTCCGACGCGCAGCGTGATGCCGCGAAACGGCAGCCCGTGCGAGGGCAGGACCAGCGACGATGGAGGCAATGCCTCGTACTCGGCAAGCGACGCCAGGAATCGTCCCAGCGGGTCGCCATCGGGCTCCGAAGGCCAGACGCTGACGTTGGTGCTGATTTTCGGCAACAGCATGTCGCCCGAGATGAGCACATCGTTCCCCGGATTGAAGAGCGACGCGTGTTCCGACGAATGCCCATGGCCGATGATGACCCGCCAACGGTCCCCGCCCGCGGCCAGGAGGTCGTCGCCGAGCAGCCGGTCGAAATCGACCGGAGCGACCGGGACCCCCCGCCTGTATTGGTTGCCGCGCACGGCAAACGCGGCGACATCGGCCTCCGGTAGCCCGTGCCGGCGAAAGAGATCGCAGGTGTCGACCGGCCGGTGCGCGGCGCGCTCGTCGATGAGCGCGTGCGCCGCGAGGAACTCGCCGTGCGTCATCGTGACTCGGCAGCCGAACCGCTGCGCGATCCACGCGGCATTGCCGAGGTGATCCGGATGACAGTGGGTGGCGACGATCCGGGTGATCGGTTTGCCTTCCAGCGTCGTTGCGAAATGCTGCTCCCAAAGTGCGCGAGTGGGCGGGTCGCCGTAACCTGTGTCGACCAGCGTCCAGCCATCGGATTCCTCGAGCAGCCACAGGTTGATGTGATCGAGTGCGAACGGCAGCGGCATCCTGAGCCACAGGATGCCGGGCGCCACCGGCGACGCCCTCCCCGGCGCGGGCGGTGCGGCCAGTGGATAGTCGAGCACGGCAGGGTGCGGTGCGGACATTGAGGTTGGTTCGCGGGGCAAAGCGATATGGTATCGTGGACCAGCTGCCGCCCCATTGCGTTATGACAATTCGGTGCAGTGATCCCATGCCTGCCGCCAGACCGAAGCCCACGGTGTCGCCCGGCCGCGAATCGACCTACACCATTTCGCAGCTTGCGCGCGAGTTCGCACTGACCACGCGCGCCATCCGCTACTACGAGGACGAAGGGATGCTGGCGCCGGAGCGGCGCGGGCGCACCCGAGTCTACCGGGAACGGGAACGCGTGCGGCTGAAGCTTATTTTGCGCGGCAAGCGCCTCGGTTTTTCGCTCTCCGAGGTCCGCGATCTCCTCGATCTGTATGAGACGGGACGCAACGAGAGGGCTCAGCTTGCGAAGTTCGTCGAGATGCTCGGTGAACGCAGGGCGCGGCTGCAGCAGCAAAAGGAGGATATCGACGCCGTGCTGGCCGAAATCGACGGCGTCGAGCTTGACTGTCGCCGAAGGCTGGCCGACGAGGCGCGGCGCGGCGAGGATTCAGCGTGGGCCGTCGCCATGGAACGGGTGCCTCCGGCAGGAACTGATTGACGTTTACGTAAACGTAATGCAGAATGCGCAATCGCGCCGGCGCGGGGAGGGGAGCGCGTTTTTGCCGGCGCCGGTTCACTCCATGCCGGGTCCCGAAGAAGGATCGTCCGCCGTGTCCACCGCCGTATTCATTCCCACTGACGCCGGCTTCGAGTCGCGCATCCGCTCGAGCTTTACGAGACAGGGCGCGATGCGCCTGATTGGCGCGCAATTGGGGGAGGTCACGCCCGGCTATTGCTCGATTACGCTCGTCCCGCGCCCCGAGTTATCGCAGCAGCACGGTTACGTCCACGCCGGAGTCGTGAGCATGATTGTCGACTCCGCAGGCGGATATGCGGGGTTCACGCTGTTCCCGGTCGCCGCCTCGGTGCTGACCGTGGAATTCAAGCTGAACCTGCTGGCGCCGGCGCAGGGCGAGCGCCTGGTCGCGGAAGGATTCGTCGTCAAGCCCGGCCGCACGCTGGTGATCACGCGCGGCGAGGTTCACGCCGAGCTTGGCGGCAAACGCACGCTGGTCGCGCTGATGCAGCAGACGCTGATGGTGATGCACGGGAAGTCCGACGGGTGAACGTACGGGAAGCGAAGGTCTTGAACCACTCCGTGGTGCTTGCTGTCGATGTCCCGATTCGGGAATTTGAATCTGACCTGCGTTAGGAACCGAACATGCTCGATTTCCCCTCCCTGTCCTTCCACCACGGCGAGACGATCGACATGCTGCGCGCGACGGTCCGGCAGTTCGCCGCCGACGAGATCGCGCCGCGTGCCGCCGACATCGATCACTCGAACCTGTTTCCTGCCGACCTCTGGCGCAAGATGGGGGACCTGGGACTGCTGGGCATCCCCGTCCCGGACGAATACGGGGGGACGGCGATGGGCTATCTCGCCCATTGCGTGGCGATGGAGGAAATCTCGCGCGCATCGGCGTCGGTCGGCCTGTCCTACGGCGCGCACTCGAACCTGTGCGTGAACCAGATCTGCCGCAACGGGAGCGATGCGCAGAAACGCAACTACCTGCCGCGGCTCATCAGCGGTGAGCATGTCGGCGCGCTACGCGATGAGCGAGACCGGGTCCGGCTCCGACGTCGTGTCGATGCGGCTCGCCGCCGCCCGCCGTGGCGACCGGTTCGTCCTGAACGGCAGCAAGATGTGGATAACGAACGGCCCCGACGCCGACACGCTGGTCGTCTATGCCAAGACCGACGCGAAGGCGGGGCCGAAGGGCATCACGACGTTCCTGATCGAAAAGGGGATGAAGGGGTTTTCGACCGCGCAGAAACTCGACAAAC
>CAVUCJ010000024.1:0-15327 GCA_963739745.1 uncultured beta proteobacterium | reverse complement strand
ACGGCGGGCCGGCGCCGGTCGTCTCGACATGCAGCGCGTTCATGATGCGCAGGCCGAGAGGGCGCCGAGCAGCGCGTCGATGTCGGACTCGGAATGCGCGGCCGTCATTGAAACACGCAGGCGCGCCGTGCCGACGGGCACCGTCGGCGGACGGATCGCGGGCACCCACATGCCGAGCTGTTCGAGCCGCTGCGACAACGCCACCGCCGCCGCGCTGTCGCCGACGACGAGCG
Organism: uncultured beta proteobacterium; assembly: GCA_963739745.1. Taxonomy (GTDB): domain Bacteria; phylum Pseudomonadota; class Gammaproteobacteria; order Burkholderiales; family Casimicrobiaceae; genus VBCG01. The sequence continues at coordinate 15,094 of CAVUCJ010000024.1, read as the reverse complement.
GCTGGATGGCGGTGAACGACGGCAGCAACGGCCACGGCAGGTGGCGAGCGCCCGTGCGGAAGCGCGTGATCAACCCGTGCAGATGATCGCGGCGCTGCGCGCCGTCGCGCACCAGCGCGAGCGATGCACGCAGAGCTTCGGCGAGCAGCGCCGGCGCGGCAGTCGTGTAGATGTAGGTGCGCGCGGTCTGCATCAGCGCGTCGATCACGGCCGCATGCGCGGCGACGAACGCGCCGGCAACACCGGCGGCCTTGCCGAGCGTACCCATATACACGATCCGCTCGGACGCGAGGCCGCAATGCGCGAGGCTGCCGCGTCCTTCACCCAGCACGCCGAAGCCGTGCGCATCGTCGACCACGAGCCACGCGTCATACTCGTCGGCCAGCTCGAGCAGCCGAGGCAGCGGCGCGACGTCGCCGTCCATGCTGAACACCGCGTCGGTCGCAATCAGCTTTCGTGGTGCGGTGCTGGCGGCGAGCCGTCGCGCGAGCGCGTCGACGTCGCCATGCGCATAGCGAACGAGCCGCGCCCTCGACAGCAGCGCGCCGTCGTTTAGGCACGCGTGATTGAGTCTGTCGGCGAACACCGCGTCGCCACGGCCGGCGAGTGTGGTCAGGATCGCGAGATTGGCGAGATACCCGGATGAGAACGACAGCGCCCGCGCATCCGGGCACGGCGCGACGAACGCGGCCAGCTCTTCCTCCAGCACCTGATGCGGCAGGAAGTGCCCGCAGACCAGGTGTGACGCACCGGCGCCCACGCCCCAGGCCCGCGCGCCGGCACACGCGGCGGCGGCGATGTCCGGGTGGTTGGCGAACCCGAGGTAATCGTTACTGGCGAACGCAAGGAGCGCTCGTCCATCGACAACGACGCGGGGCCCCTGAGCGGATGCCAGCGCGCGCCGCGAACGCACCAACCCCGCGGCCCGCCGCTGCGCGGCCGCGCCCTCGAGCAGGGCGATGCGGTGCGCGGCGCCCGTGACGCTGCTGGTGCCGCTGATCGGAGGCTCCTACGTCGTCAGCGGCGCCAATCCCAGCTTGGCGAAGAGCGCGCGGTCGGCATCGACGTCGGGATTGCCTGTCGTCAGCAGTCGGTCGCCGTAGAAGATCGAATTCGCGCCGGCCAGGAAACACAGCGCCTGCACCGGCTCGCCGAGTTCGCGCCGGCCCGCGGACAACCGCACCATCGCCTTGGGCATCGTGATCCGCGCAACGGCGATCGTGCGCACGAATTCCAGCGGATCGAGCGCCGCTTCGCCGTGCAGCGCTTCGTGCAACGGAGTCCCCTCCACCTGCACCAGGTGATTGATCGGCACAGATTCGGGGTACGGGTCGAGGTTGGCGAGCTGCGCAATCAGCCCCGCCCGTTGCGCGCGCGTCTCGCCCATGCCGATGATGCCGCCGCAGCACACGTGGAGTCCGGCGTCGCGCACGCGGTCCAGCGTGTCTAGGCGATCGCGGTAGTCGCGGGTCGTGACGATCTCACCGTAGAAATCGGGCGCGGTGTCGAGGTTGTGATTGTAGTAATCGAGTCCGGCATCGCGTAGCTGTTCAGCCTGGCCGTCCTTCAGCATGCCGAGCGTCGCGCAGGTTTCAAGACCGAGCGCCTTCACCTCGCGCACCATTGCGAGCACCGGCTCCAGATCACGCTGCTTCGGCCCCCTCCACGCCGCACCCATGCAGAAGCGCGACGCACCGGCTTCCTTCGCCGCACGCGCGGCGGCGACGACCGCAGCGGTATCGAGCAGATCATCGTTGGGAACCCCGGTGTGGTGGCGCGCCGCCTGCGGGCAATAGCCGCAATCCTCCGGGCAGCCGCCGGTCTTGACCGAGATCAGCGTCGACAGCTGCACGGCGTTGGGCGCGTGATGCGAGCGATGCACCTGCTGCGCCTCGAACAGCAGATCGGCGAAGGGCCGAGCAAGAAGTTGCTCTACCGCGGCCGCCGGCCATCGCCGCGCGGCTCCTGGAGACGCGTCATCCGCGCGCATTGCGTGGAAGTCAATCGTTGCGACGGAGGTCATCGTTGCGGTTCATGCATCTGGATGATGGTGGCGTGACGGAACGCGCGCGAGGATGGCAGTGAAAACGGAAGCGAGATGACAAGCAACCTAAAGGTCGAGGGACCGAGTGTCGAGGAGCCTATTGTCGATGTCAAATGTAACCGCCGCAATATTTGACAAGTGCGGTCGCTGGCGCGCAGCCGCTCAGCGGTTGCTGCCACAGCAATGCGCACTCTGCGCCGCCGCGTGTTCGGACGCTCTGGTGTGCGTCGCGTGCGACCGTGCGCTGCCGCGGCTCGGTCCGGCATGCCCGCGCTGTTCGCTGCCGACGCCGGGTGGCGATGTCTGCGGACGATGTGTTGCCCGGCCGCCGCCATTCGCCGCCACCTGCGCCGTGTTCGTCTACGCGTTTCCGCTCGATCGGTTGCTGCATGCGTTGAAGTACCGCGGTGCGCTCGCCTACGCCGACTACTTCGCGGACGCACTGGCCCGCACGGTCGCCACGGTGCCCGACCTGCTGGTTCCGCTGCCCCTCGCGCCGGCGCGGCAGCGCGAGCGCGGCTTCAACCAGGCGCATGAGATCGCACGGCGTCTGGCTCGCGTCGTCAACATCCCTCTGGCCGCGGCACTGGTCCGCGCGCGCGACACACAGGCGCAGGCGGCGCTGCCGTGGACACAACGCCATCGCAACGTCCACGGCGCGTTCGCCGCGCTCCCGCTGGTCGCCGGACGGCGGATCGCGATCGTCGACGACGTGATGACCACGGGGGCAACACTGGCCGCGGCCGCTGACGTGGCACGCGCCGCCGGCGCCATCGACGTCGAGGCATGGGTGGTAGCGCGTACACTTGCGCCGACCCGCTAACGTCGAACCAACCGGCTTCGTCGTTGCCGCCATGGTGTTCGTTTGCGCTGGCACCAACAATTGCTTCGAGGAAAACCGCCACGATGTTTGCGGTCGTGCTCGTCTCTCCCGAGATCCCGCCGAATACCGGCAACGTGATCCGCCTCACCGCCAACACGGCGACCGAGTTGCACCTGGTCGAACCGCTCGGCTTCCGGATGGATGACCGGGACCTGAAACGTGCCGGCCTCGACTACCACGAATACGCGCGAGTAAGGGTGCACGCGGATTGGCCCGCCTGCCGGGCGTCGCTGGCGGACGAGGGCACGCGCCGATGGTTCGCGCTCACCACGCGGGCTGCACGGTCGCTGTACGACGCGCGGTTCGTTCCGGGCGATGTTTTCGTGTTCGGCTGCGAAACCGCTGGTCTGCCCGAGTCGATCATGGACGAATTCGCTCAGCCGAACCGGCTGGCGATTCCCATGCGCCCAGGGGTGCGCAGCCTGAACCTGTCCAATGCGGTGGCCGTCACCGTGTACGAGGCGTGGCGGCAGCAGTCGTTTGCACTCACCGCGTGAAGCCGGTCTAATGGCCTTCGGCGCGAGGTTCGCGCCGCAGCAGTCCCAGTACCGCTTCCCTCGGGTTCAGGCCCTCGTGCAGCACGCGATCGACGGCCTCGCAGATCGGCATGTCGATCCCGTGGTGCGCGGCCAGCCGCCGCGCGGCCCGGGCGGCGGTGACTCCCTCCGCCACATGCCCCAAATCGGCCAGGATGGCCTGAAGCGACCCGCCTTCCGCGAGCGCCAGTCCGACGCGCCGGTTGCGCGACAGGTTGCCGGTGCAGGTAAGCACGAGGTCGCCCAAGCCGGCAAGACCCATCAGCGATTCGCGCTGGCCGCCCATAGCCGTTGACAGCCGCCCCGATTCCGCGAGCCCGCGCGTAATAAGCGCGGCGCGCGCGTTGTAGCCGAAGCCCAAGCCGTCGCTCGCGCCGGCGGCGATCGCCAGCACGTTCTTGATCGCGCCGCCCACCTCGATCCCTGCGAGATCATCCGACTCGTAGGCGCGCAGCGTGTCGCCGCGCAGCAGCACCGCCGTCTGCGTGGCCAGCGCCTCGTCGGTCGCGGCCACGGCGAGCGCCGTCGGCAAGCCTCGCGCGACCTCTTCCGCAAAGCTCGGGCCCGATACCATGCCGACCGGCGCAGGCCATAACGTCGCGAGCAGCTGATGGACGAGCCCGACGCCGGAAGGCAGCGTCGGCGCTGCCACGAACCCCTTGCAAAGCCAAATGAGCGGCGCGCGGCTGCCGGTCACGGCAAGCCGGGTCACCAGGTCCGTGATTGCGGCCACGGGCACGGCGGCCAGCAACAGTGTCGCCTCGCGGGCCACCGAGAGATCCGCCGTAATGCGCAGGCGGTCGGGCAACGCCATGTCAGGGAGATACCGCCGGTTTTCACGGGTTGCGGCAAGGGCCCTGGCGTGCACCGGGTCGCGCGTCCACAACGTCACGTCGGGCGCGCTCGCGGCCCGCGACGCGAGGTGGCATGCGATCGCCGTTCCCCACGCGCCGGCGCCGCAGACAACGACCATCGACATCGGTGTCCCGGCGATCAGAGACCGAATACCTGCGGCACCCGGACAAACCCGGATTGGCCGTCGCGATGGCGCACCTTCACCCAGCCGGGTGTTGCTGTGTTGGCCGGCGAAGTCGCGGCTTCCGCGAGTTCGAGCAGCACATTCTGTTCGGCACGAAACACGACCGGCGCAGCGTCATCGGGTTTCTCGCGGACATCGGCCACCGGGACGCGCACCAGCAGCACGCGCTTGTCAGCAAGTCCCTTGCCGGCGATCCACCCGATGGCGCCCCCGACATCGCGCACCTTGGTCCAGCCTTCCACCGAAACCAGCACTTCGACCGGCACATCGCGGCCGTAGACAAAGAGCGCTCGGGCCTTGGTCGATGGGGCGTCGTACAGGATCGCCGGTGCCTCGGCCGTCGTCCTGAACTCGGTGGCACCGACCCCGAAGGCAACGAGCGCGGCCAGAAGCCCGCTGACGCGCCGAAGCGCGGCTTCAGACTGGCGGCGGGCAGGCATCGCGCAACGACCGTCAGTTGGTGACGGCGGGAACCGGTTGCTGCAATTGCGCCAACTGCTGCTGGTACAGCGTTTCGAAATTGATAGGCGCCAGATGCACGGGCGGAAAACCCGTTCGCGCGATGGCGTCTGCGATGGTTTCGCGTGCATACGGGAAAAGGACATTCGGACAGGCGATCGCCAGCACCGGTTGCATGTCTGACGCGGGCACGCCACGGATGACGAACAGTCCCGCCTGCGACGCCTCGACAAGGAACACCGTCTTGCCCGCGGCGGTCGCCGTGACCGTGATCGTCAGTACGCACTCGTAGACGTCCTGCGCAACCTGCTCGCCGCGCGTGCGCAGGCCGATCTCTACCGCCGGTGCCTCGTTCAGCTGGAACGATTGCGGCGCACCGGGATTTTCGACCGACAGGTCCTTCACGTAGATGCGGTCGATCGCGAAACCGGGAGCCTGCGCGGTGCCTGCCCCCTGGGCGCTTGATTCGCCTGCAACGTTGCCCGCTCCCAGGGTGCTGGATTCACCTTCGGAGTTGCCTGCCGCTTGCGCGTTGCCGTCGCCCTGGGGCGCGGCCTTGGGTTGGTCAGCCATGCTGGTGCAGTCCTTGCGGTCGGAAAGCCTCTGATTTTACCCCACCACGAAGGTCCTGGCGCCGAGGGCGCCAGATTCCCGCCCGAACGGGGTTCAGGCCCCCGACAGCAGCGGCAGCAGCCGCCCCTCGAGGTCGAGGTCCACCAGATCATCGTAACCGCCGACGTGGGTTTCGCCGACGTAGATCTGCGGCACGGTTCGCCGGCCGGTCATTTTCATCATCTCGAGCCGGCGCGCGGGATCGAGGTCGACGCGCACCTTCTCGATCTGCAGGACGCCCCGGGCGCGCAGCAATCGCTCCGCGTGAACGCAATACGAGCACCCCGCCGTCGTGTACATCCGGACAGCGGCGCTCGCGGCCGACACCCCATCAATCATGTTCTACGTGCCTGCGGATTGAAGCGGCAGGCCGGCGTCCTTCCACGCCTTGATGCCGCCCTGGAGCTGGTAGATGCCGGCGAATCCGAGGTTCGCAAGCGTGGCCCCCGCGGCGCGGCTGCGCTGCCCGCGAGCGCAATAGACGACAATCGGCCTTCCCGTCAGCTTGGCAAGTTCGCCACTCCGCTCCTTCAGCTGCGACAGCGGAATATGGAGGGCGTTGGGCAGCTTGCCACCAGTCAATTCGGCGGTTTCGCGAAGGTCCAGCAGCACCGCGTTCTGATGATTGATGAGATGCGTGACGTTGAGCGTGCCGATGTCCTTGACCGGCGAAAGGCGCCGCTGGACGAGCGGCCACAGCAGCAGCGCGCCCGACACGAACATCGCGAGGATGAGCCACCAGTTCTTTTCGATGAACGACATGCAACGGATCCCGCGGGTTGTAAACGGTAAAATGATACCCGAACGCTGCATTCTCGCCTTTTCGTGAACCCGCTTGCCTACCCATCACATGCCAGACATCATTGCCGATTCCGCCGCTGAGCACGCAGCTGTCGCCCGCCCGTCCGTTCGGCCCATCGTGCTGCTGATTCTTGATGGCTTCGGTGTCCGCGAGGCGGCGCCGGACAACGCGATCGCCAACGCGGCGATGCCGAACTGGACCGGGCTGCTCGCCACGGTGCCGCACACGACAATCGATGCATCGGAGCGCCAGGTCGGCCTGCCACAAGGCCAGATGGGCAATTCGGAGGTCGGACATCTGAACATCGGCGCCGGCCGCGTCATCTACCAGGACTTCACGCGCATCGACCATGCGATCGAAACCGGGGAATTCGACCGCAACCCGGTGTTGACTGCAGCGGTGGCGAATGCCCGTGACGGAGGGAAGGCGCTGCACGTGTTGGGGCTGCTCTCGCCGGGTGGCGTGCACAGCCACGAACGGCAGCTGGCGGCAATGGTGTCGCTGGCGGCGGCCGGTGGGGTTACGAAGATCCTCGTGCATGCGTTTCTCGACGGCCGTGACACGCCACCGCGCAGCGCGGGCGCATCGCTCGCGCACATGGCCGGTGTCTGCGCGCGCCTCCCCGGCACGCGCATCGCGTCGATCGTGGGCCGCTACTATGCGATGGACCGCGACCAGCGCTGGGACCGGGTCGTGCAGGCGTACGATCTGCTGGTGGACGGCAAGGCGCCCTATCGCGCGGAGTCGCCGGACGCGGCGCTGGCCGCCGCCTATGCACGCGGCGAGAACGACGAGTTTGTGAAGCCGACGGCAATTGTCGACGCCGGCGGCGAGCTTCCGCGGATGCGCGACGGCGACGTCGTCGTATTCATGAACTTCCGCGCCGACCGCGCGCGCGAGATCACGCGGGCGCTGACCGAACCGGCCTTTTCTTCGTTTCCGCGGGCGCGCGTGCCGCAGCTCGCGACGTACGTGTGCCTGACCTCGTACGGGGACGACTTCGCGCACCTGCCGGTCGCCTTCACGCCGCAGACGATCAAGAACGGCTTCGGCGAATTCATCTCGGGGCTGGGACTCTCCCAGCTGCGCATCGCCGAGACGGAAAAATACGCGCACGTGACCTATTTTTTCAACGGCGGCGTGGAGAAGGTGTATCCGGGCGAGGATCGTATCCTCGTTCCGTCGCCCAAGGTCGCAACCTACGACCTGCAACCCGAGATGAGCGCACCGGAAGTCACCGATCGCCTGGTCGCGGCCATCGCGTCGGACCGGTACGACGCGATCGTCTGCAACTATGCGAACGGCGACATGGTCGGCCACACGGGCAACTACGACGCGGCGATCAAGGCGGTGGAGACGCTCGACGCGTGCATCGGCCGCGTGGTCGCGGCTGCACGTGCTGGGGGGGGCGAGGTGCTGATCACGGCCGACCATGGCAATGCCGAGATGATGTTCGACCCGGCCACCGGCCAGCCGCACACCGCGCATACCCTGAACCGCGTGCCGTTCGTCTACGTGGGCCGCCCGGCGGCCGTAGTCGCCGGCGGTGCGCTGCAGGATCTCGCTCCGACCATGCTGACGTTGATGGGATTGCCCGAACCGGCGGAAATGACCGGCAAGTCTCTGGTCACGCTCGCCCCCCGCTGAGCGAAGGGCAGGGAACTTGCGCGCCCGGCCGTGGCCCAAGTGGCTGCCGAGGCGTGAATCCTGCCGTCGGCTGACTGAGCGACCGGCCCCGCCGGACCGCCGGTCGGATACGCTGGGCCGGCCGGCGGGCGCAGAACACCGCGCAACGCGGCGTATACTTTTCAACTTGGCTTGACGGCGACGGCCGCCGCGGTCCGGAGTTCCGGACGCGGTCCGCCGTCAGCGGGCACGGACGCAACTCGGGAGTGGCGATGGCAATGCAGGAACCTGGCAGGCGCGAAACCTGGAAGAAGTGGGGGCTCGTTGGAGTCGGCACGATCCTGGGTGTGCTGATCTCACTCAACTTTCAGGCGATCGCGCAACGCGAGCCGAAGACGCCCATCCCGTATGAGGACCTGCAGCTCCTGTCTGCGGTCTTCGGCAAGATAAAGAGCGACTACGTCGAGACGGTTCCCGACGACAAGCTGATCAAGGAAGCGATCAACGGCATGGTGCGGGGCCTCGACCCGCATTCGGATTTCCTGGATGCCGAAGCCTTCAAGGAGCTTCAGGTTTCGACGCAGGGCAAATTCGGCGGCCTGGGCATCGAGGTCGGTGTCGAAGATGGTGTGATCCGGGTCACGTCCCCGATCGAGGACACCCCGGCATATCGCGCGGGCATCAAGGCCGGCGACCTGATCGTCAAGATCGACGACACGGCGACTCGTGGTCTGCCGCTGTCGAAGGCAGTCGAGAAGATGCGCGGCAAGCCCGGTACCCAGGTCGTGCTGACTGTCGTTCGAAAGGATGCCGAGACGCCGCTTACGTTCACGATCATCCGCGAAGAAATCAACGTCAAGAGCGTGCGCGCGAAGATGCTCGAGCCGGGCTACGGCTACGTCCGTGTGCGCAATTTCCAGGAGCGTACCGGCGAGGACCTCGCGAAGGTGCTCAAGGACTTCTATGCCAAGGGTGACTTGAAGGGACTGGTGCTCGACCTGCGCAGCGATCCGGGTGGGCTGCTCAACCAGGCGGTGGCGGTTTCGGCCGCATTCCTGCCGAAGGATGCACTTGTCGTCTACACCGATGGACGCACGCCGGATGCGCGGATGCGCCTGTCCGCGTCCAAGGAAAACTACTCGCGCCGCGGTGATGACTTCTTCCGCGACCTGCCGGCCGCCGTCAAAAAGGTGCCGATGGTCGTGTTAGTCGATGGCGGCACTGCATCGGCGTCGGAAATTGTCGCCGGCGCGCTGCAGGACCACAAGCGGGCGATCGTGATCGGCAACCAGACGTTTGGAAAGGGCTCGGTGCAGACGATCCTCCCGCTGGGCAACAACGCGGGCCTGAAGCTGACGACGGCGCGCTACTACACGCCGTCCGGACGCTCGATCCAGGCCAAGGGGATCGAGCCCGACATCACGGTGGACGATGGTCGCGATACCGGCAATCGCATCCGCGAAGCGAACCTCGAGCACCACCTGGAAACCAGCAAGGTGGCGAAAGCGAAGGAAGCCGAGGAGGCCAAGGACGCCAAGGCAGCTCCGGCCGCCTTGCCGCAGACCACGCCGGCCGCGCCCGGCAAGCCGGAAGTCATGCCGCCTCTTCCGCGGTTCGAATTCGGGTCCGCTGAAGATTTCCAGTTGCAGCAGGCGATGAATCATCTCAAGGGCATGCCGGTCATCGCTTCCACGAAGGCGGTCGCCGCCAATAGCGCGGTGCCGACGGTGGTCAAGCCTTAGCGTCTGCGGCGGTTCGACAACACACGCCCGGCGACGCCGGGCGTTTTTTCTTGATCCATGGACGACGCGCAACTCCTCCGGTACAGCCGACACATCCTGTTGCCCGAACTCGGGCTGGATGCACAGGAGAAGTTCGCCGCCGCGCATGCGGTGGTAGTCGGGATGGGGGGCCTGGGGACCCCCGCGGCGCAGTTTCTCGCCGCCGCGGGTGTGGGAACGATCACGATCTGCGATGCCGATGAAGTCGACCTCACCAACCTGCAGCGGCAGATGCTCTATGCGACCTCCGACATCGGCGAGCGCAAGGTCGACGCCGCGGCGAAGCGGCTCGCCGCGGTCAATCCGGAAATCCGGATCGAGCGAGTCGCGATGCGCGTGGGCGCCGCCGAGTTGGCGCCGCTGGCCGAGGCCGCCGACGTGGTGCTCGATTGCTGCGACAACTTCGCGACGCGGCACGCGGTGAATGCCGCATGCGTGCATGCGGGCACGCCGCTGGTGTCGGGCGCCGCGATCCGCTTCGACGGGCAGATCGCGGTGTTCGACCCGCGCGACGCGCGTTCACCCTGCTATCACTGCCTATTCGGCGAGGGTGACGAGCTCGAGGAAACGCGTTGCGCGACGATGGGCGTGTTTGCGCCGCTCGTCGGCATCGTCGGCGCGACGCAGGCAGCGGAAGCCCTGAAGCTGATCGCAGGCATCGGCAGATCGCTCGGCGGCCGCCTGCTGGTGGTCGATGCGCTCGACCTCTCCTGGCGCGAGCTTGCCGTCCCGCGCGATCCCGCGTGCCCCGTCTGTTCGCAGCGTCCGGCGTGAAGTCTCCGGCGCCAAGCCGGCATCAGCCGTTGCCCGGCGCCGCACAGGCGGCCACTTCGCCGGAGCGTGCCTCGCGCGCGAGATGAGACTCCCACTCCGAGACGGCCCGAGACCGCACCGCGGGATCGGACGACTCAAACGCCGCCGGAAGTGAATCGGCCCAAGCCGCGCATTCGAAGGCACGGCGCTGAACCGCGGCCAACTGCTGCTGCGCCTGCTCCAGCGCGGATCCGCCGGCAGCGGTGCGAAGGGCCAGCCGCGCGCCGGCGATGCGCAGGTTCCACGTGGCGGCGCGCTGAGCCACGGCCTCGCCCGCCGCATGGCACGCGGAACGAACGTTGTCGGGAAGCGTGGTTCCTTCCCGGCACAACCCGTACATCTGGCGCACCGCGAACGACCCGAAGGCGGTGCCATAGGTGGCCGCGAGTTCGGCCCGCGCGGCCGGATCGCCGGGCCCGGGCAGCGCACGCACCGCCTCCCACAGGAGAAGCGCACCACGATTCCAGTAGTCGTCGAAGCGCGGCCGCAGCGCCGCCTCTTCCAGATTCGCAACCATTGCCGCAGTGTTGTTGCGCTGGCGCGCGCGGTCGGCCAGCAGCAGTATCGGCACGCCGTTCTCGACGTCGCGCGTCGCCCAGTCGGCAAGCCGGTCGGTGACATCGCATGCGGGCGGCAACGGGCGCACCGGCGCCAGACAGGCGGTCGCGAGCGTCGACAGGAACAGCTTGTCGTCCGGCGCCCGCACGCGCGCCTGCACGAAGGCGCTGGCCTGAGCCATCGGGTCACCGGCATCGAGCTGCCCTGCGATCCACAGGCTGCGTGGCTCGGTCGCCGTCAGGGATTGCGCGCGCAGCGCTGCGTCGAGCGCGTCAGTCTCCTGCCGCCAGCGCGACAACGGCGGATTCGCCGGATCCGCGATATGGCTGCCGTTTTGCGCATAGGGCGCGGACGCGTCGCCGATCACGATCGCAAAGGCGAACAGCACGACGGTGATTTTTCGATTCGCGATCATGAATGCCCACGAAGGCGACGCGCGGACACCGCCGCCGCCGTGATAACGAAGCATCACGCCATTCGCGGCGTCTCGTCAACCGAACAGGAATTTGCGCTGCAGCGCCCAGCCGTCCTGCGGCGTGCGCTTGAACCCGCTCTTGGCGAAGAGTTGCCAGCGGCCGAGCACATAGGCGAGCAGCACCGCGGCGTCGGCCTGCGCGTCGCCGTGCCAACCGTTGGCTGCCTGCGCGATGCGCAGTGACTGCCGCAACGCGGCCTCGAGCCGGTCGGTCAACTGGTTGATCCGCGCCTGCAGCCGCTCGTCTTCGTTGACCAGCGCTTCGCCGATCAACACGCGCGTCATCCCCGGATTCTTCTCGGCGAACGACAGCAGCATCACAACCGTCTGCTCGGCCTGCGCGACGCCCTCGGTGGTCTCGGTGGTGATCCTGTTGATGAACGAGAAGAGCGTGGTCTCGATAAATTCGATCAGCCCTTCGAACATCTGCGCCTTGCTGGCAAAGTGCCGGTAGAGCGCCGCCTCGGACACGGAAAGCCTGGCCGCCAGCGCAGCTGTGGTCACCTTCTCGCTGCGCGGATTCTCCAGCATCGCCGCCAGCGTCTGCAGAATCTGCAGCTTGCGCTCACCCGGTTTCATTGCCATGGCATGAAAGGCCCGGAGGCAGTCAAAGCAGCGGTCACGAAGCGTGCCTCGGCGGCTGGTTGTCGGCGCGGATCATCGTTCCCACGCCTTCATTGGTCAGAACCTCGAGCAGCAGCGCGTGCTCGACGCGGCCGTCGATGATGTGCGAACTCGCAACGCCGTTCCTGACCGCGTCGAGCGCCGATCCGATTTTGGGCAGCATCCCGCCGTGGATGGTCCCGTCGGCGAACAGCGCGTCGATCTCGCTCGACGTGAGACCGGACAGCAGCGTGCCGTTCTTGTCGAGCACGCCGACCGTGTTGGTCATCAACACCAGCTTCTCGGCCTTGAGCGTCTCGGCGAGCTTGCCGGCGACCAGGTCGGCATTGATGTTGTAGGCCTCGCCGTCGGCGCCAACGCCGATCGGCGCGACGACGGGGATGAAGTCTCGCGAGTCCAGGAGCTGGATGATTTCCGGATCGATGCGCTCGATTTCGCCCACGAGGCCGATGTCGACGAATTCGCCTGCCGCGGCCTCCGACCTGAGCAGCATCTTGCGCGCGTGGATGAACGCACCGTCCTGGCCGGTGAGACCGACCGCCTTGCCGCCATGCTGGTTGATGAGGCCGACGATCTCCTGGTTCAACTCACCCAGGACCATCTCGACGACGTTCATCACGCGCTCGTCGGTGACGCGCATCCCCTGACGAAATTCACTCTGGATACCCATCTTCATCAACAGGTCGCCGATCTGAGGACCGCCACCATGGACGATCACCGGGTTCATTCCAACCAGCTTCAGCATGACGACGTCCCGCGCGAAACCTGCCTTCAGCGCGGGTTCCGTCATCGCGTTGCCGCCATACTTGACGATGATGGTCTTGTCGTGAAACCGCCGGATGTACGGCAGTGCCTCGGCAAGGATCTGCGCCTTGAGCGCGGTGTTGACGGCGTCGGAGGGCATTGGTAACCGGGGTGCGGGTGCGTCGGGGAAATGCGGGACCCAAGCGGGGCCCAAGCGGACGCGCGGATTGTACTCCGAACCACGGAAGGCGATTCTCCGCGGCGCACGCCGGGAGTGAGTGCCAACGGATGAGGTTTCCACGACGGGCGCATGACGATGGTTTTTGGTATTGTGGCTAGGATGAAAAGACCCCCACGCTCGCTTCGCTCGCTGCCCCCCGGGAGGGTACGTTCAGTGCCCTTCGGACGGCCGGGCGGGTACTGACATGGCAAGCTCACTGCCGGACCCGGTTCCCCTTCATCTCGTCCGCCGTGCGCTCGTCACCAAGCTGCGTCACCATGGCGATGTGCTGCTGACATCGCCGGTGTTCACCGCGCTTGCGCGTGCCGCGCCTGGAATAGAAATCGATGCGCTCGTCTACCTGGAAACCGCACCGATGCTGACGGGCCACCCGGCGATCGCGCAGCTCCACACGATCGATCGCGGGTGGAAGAAGCGGGGTATCGTGACGCAGGCTCGCGCGGAATGGTCGTTGCTGCGAAGGCTGCGCGCGCGCGAATACGATCTGCTGATCCATCTCACCCCCCATCCGCGCGGACTCACTCTGGCGCGGCTGCTTCGCCCACGGTGGTCGGTGACGAGCGAGCGCGAGGGACGCGCAGCGTTGTGGCGCCGCCACTTCACCCATTTCTACCGGCTTCCTGCGCGCACCGAGCGTCACGTCGTCGAACAGAACCTGGACGCGCTGCGCCGCATCGGCATCCGCCCTGCCGAGGCGGACCGCGGGCTCGTACTGGTGCCCGGGGCGCAGGCCGAGCGAAAGGTCGGCGAGCTGCTGGCGGCGCACGGTCTCGCACCGAAGGAATTCGTGCAGCTGCATCCGGGCTCCCGCTGGCTCTTCAAGTGCGCTCCCGCCGGGCACACTGCGGCGCTGGCCGACCTCCTTGTCGCCGACGGCCTTCCGGTCGTCATCACCGGTGCGCCGGATGACCGCGAACGCGCGTTGACGACTGCCGTGATCGCCGCCGTACGGCCAGCAACGCGCCAGCGTGTCGTTGACCTGACGGGCATGCTGTCGATGTCCGAGCTGGCGGCGCTGACCGGGATGGCACGGGCATTCGCCGGCGTCGATTCGGCGCCGATGCATATCGCCGCTGCAATGGGTACGCCAGTGGCGGCGCTGTTCGGGCCGTCGAGCGAAACTGCATGGGGGCCGTGGCGAGTCTTCCACCGGGTCGTCGTTTCGGCGCAGCATCCATGCCGACCGTGCGGCCTGGACGGCTGCGGCGGCGGCAAGGTCTCCGAGTGCCTGACCACGCTCCCCGCCGAACGCGTCCACCACGCGCTCACCGTCCTGCTCGCTCCCGCGGCGCAGGGGCAAGACTGATGCGGCTGGCGATCATCCGCCAGCGCTACACGCCGCAAGGCGCTGCCGAGCGATTTCTCGAAGGCGCGCTGGAGGCGCTGCTCGAGCGCAATGTCGCGATAACGCTTTACACGCGCGAGTGGCCGCAGACGAAATTGCAGCTGATCGAGCCGCACATCTGCAACCCGCCGTACATAGGCGCGCTGTGGCGTGACTGGGGCTTCGCCGCGCGGTGTCCCGCAACGTCGCGGCCCCAAGGTCAATCTGGTGCAGTCGCACGAGCGCGTGCTTACCTGCGACATCTACCGGCCCGCCGACGGAGTCCACGCCACCTGGCTCGAGGAACGTCTGCGCGATGCCCCGGTGTCGCTGCGGCTTCGGGTCGCGCTCTCCCCGTGGCACCGGTACACGCTCGCGATGGAACGCAAGCTGTTCGCCAGCCCGTGGCTGCGCGCGTCCTGTGCAATTCGAAGATGGTTCGTGACGACATCAAGGCGCGCTTCGGACTTCCCGGACGAGCGCCTGCCGGTCTCTACAACGCGGTGGATTCGAACGTCTACTCGCCTGCGCTC
>CAVUCJ010000023.1:0-7396 GCA_963739745.1 uncultured beta proteobacterium | reverse complement strand
TTGCGATCCCCTGTCCGAATGATGAATCAAGCTGCTGTCCCGCTCGGGCTGACGCGCGTAGAGCGCCTGCTCCAAGGCATCGAGCACGAAGTCCGTGTCGCATCGAGCTGCTGACCCGCCAGCCGACGATGCGCCGGGCGAACACGTCGATGACGAAGGCCACGTACAGCCAGCCCTGCCAGGTCGAGACGTAGGTGAAATCCGAGACCCAGAGCTGGTTCGGCCGCTCGGCCCGGAACTGTCGATTGACCCGGTCCAGCGGACACGGCGCCTTGCCATCGCTGATCGTCGTGCGCACCACCTTGCCGCGCATCACGCCGCGCAAGCCCTGCCGCCGCATCAGCCGCTCGACCGTGCAGCGCGCCACCGGCATGCCCTTCGCGCGCCAGCTGCCGCCAGACCTTGTCGGCGCCGTAGACCTGCATGTTGGCCTGCCAGACGCGCTCGATCTGCGGCACCAGCGTCGTCGTCGCGCTTGGCACGGGCACAGCGCAGCGACGGGTCTCGCTGCTGCGCGGCGTGGCGGCGATAGCCCGACGGGGCGATCTGCAGCACCTTGCAGATCGGCTCGACCCCGTAGGTGCCCCGATGCTCGTCGATGAAGTCCCTCAGGACTTGAGTCGGCGGTCGAGCTCCGCCTGGGCGAAAAAAGCGCTCGCCAGCTTCAGGATCTCGTTGGCCCGGCGCAGCTCCTTGACCTCGCGCTCCAGCTCCTTGATGCGCTGCGCCTCGGCCGTGGTCACGCCATCGCGCACGCCGGTGTCGACCTCGTGGCGCTTGACCCATTCCAGCAGCGTCTGCGGCACGCAGCCGATCTTCGGCGCGATCGACTCCACGGCCGCCCACAGCGACGGGTACTCGCCGCGGTGCTCCTGCACCATGCGCACCGCGCGCTCGCGGACTTCAGGGGAAAACTTGTTCGACTTGTTCATGGCTCCATCCTCTCAAGAGTTGGAGCCTCCTCAAAACCCGGGGCGGTTCATTCACTTCGGCCGAGCTGAGCAAAATGATCAGCGCGAACCGCGAGACGCTTCTTGGTTCGTTGGTTTCGACGGTTGAGTGGCAGGTGTTGCTCGCCCTGGCAGCCGATACGAAGGCCGTCGAGCGCGGCAAGTCGGTGCCGGCCCTGAGCGTCGCCCGAATGAAGTCGTTCTACGACGGCACGCTCTTCTACAAACTCGCGAAAGCGCGCGTATAGAACTGGCACGAGTAGTTCGAGGCTCGCGACAGGGGCAATCGAAGGCATGACAACTGAACAGCCGGTTCTACAACTTGATCAAAACATTTCACATTGATTGCGAGCTTGACTACGATGTCACGCAACAGACCTTGTTCGTATTCAATCTCGCCGTAGCATCGACGCATACGCAGCGAATCATTGCTGAGACGGTCTCGACTTCGTCCGACGCGACTATCGACGAGTTTCGCGACGAAGCCGGACGCAATCGTTTCTTCCGGCTCGATGTCGCGCCCGGACAATTCAATATTCGGTACCTCGCAACGGTCGAGGTCCGGACACCCGAACTCGATAGGCTTCCACCGGAGACACCGCTGGCAAAGCTACCCGGCGCGATCCTCTCATACGTACAGTCGAGCCGCTATTGCGAAGTCGAAGCCATCTTTAGTTTCGCATGCCGCAAGTTTGCGAAATTGCCAACTGGCTACCAACGCGTGGTCGCGATCTGTCAGTGGGTCAAGGAGCATATCGATTACCGGGAGGGGTCATCAACGTTGACTTCCGGTGCCCAGGACGTTCTGGCTAATCGCGCCGGTGTGTGTCGGGATTTTGCTCATGTGAGCATCGCGTTTTGCCGCGCGCTGAATATACCGGCGCGCTTCGTAACCGCGTACACCAAGTATCAAGAGCCACCTCAGGATTTTCACGCGGTCGTGGAAGCCTTTCTGGGCGATGACTGGTACTTGTTCGACCCGACTGGCCTCGCTGCGGTATCGGACCTGGTTCGGATCGGAACGGGTCGGGATGCTTCGGAAGTACCGTTCGCCACCTTCTTTGGCTCCGCGCGCCTGCGGCGCCTCAGTCCGCTCGTGGAACCGGCAAGTGGACCCGAGACTCTTGTTAGCCTGCAAACTCCGGGCGCCGGAATCCTGCTGGCACCTGCTGAGAGCACCGCCGGCCATAGGACGTAGGGGACTCTGGCGACGGCCGGCTGGAGTGCATCCTGAAGGACTGGGGGTCGCGGCGCCACGCCGCATGCGCCCCTGGAGGCCCTCTGTAGCAGTCGGCACCGACATTCCACTACCAAGGCGTCATGTGTACGTCACCGCACATACATACGAAGGGCCGTTGCGGATACTGTCCTTATGGCATCGGCAAAGAGCGTGGGGCGAAGCGCAAGCAGCCGTTGGCGACCTCAAGCGAGAAGTGAAGGACTCGGTGAGGAACGCCTGACCGTAGTCGTTCATTCGCCGCGAGAAGAGCAAAGGAGCACATCATGAGTCTTGGCACCATTCTGCTGATTGTCCTGATCCTGATACTTGTCGGCGTCATTCCTGCTTGGCCGCACGCCCGCAGCTGGGGTTACGGCCCCAGCGGAATCGTCGGTGTCCTCCTGGTCATCGTACTCGTCCTGTTCTTGATGGGGCGGCTGTAATCCCCGGCGGGTTTGGCCGAGTCGGAGTGGTTCATTCAAAGGAAAGAGCATGACAACTATCACTCGCAAATTGGCTACGTTTGTTGGCATTCTGTTCGTGGCAACGGCCCTGGGCTGCGCCTCGACGGCGAAGCATGAGGGCACCGGGGAATATGTCGATGACACCGTCATCACAACGAAGGTCAAGGCGGCAGTGTTGAACGAACCGACATTGAAATCCGCGGAAATCAATGTCGAGACCTTCAAGGGCGTGGTGCAACTGAGCGGTTTCGTCAATTCGCAGGCGGACATCAACAAGGCGGTCCAGGTTGCGCGCGCAGTCGCTGGTGTCACGTCCGTCAAGAATGATATGCGGCTCAAGTGACAGGTCGGCCACCGCCTGGCGTGCCGGGAGTCAGTGCACCGTGCCGGTCGCCGGCGGGGGCGTTCTGTGAGTCAAGAGCGCGAACCGATCCCGGTTCGCGGAGCAGGCGTTTCAACCAACCGTTAAGGAATTGATCATGGCCATCACCCCGAACAAGGATCAAGTTAAGGGCGAACTGAAAGACCTCGGCGGCAAGATCCAGGAAGAAGCCGGGAAGCTGGTGGGGAGCAAGGAGCAGCAGGCCAAGGGACTCAAGCAAGCAGGCGGAAGGCAAGCTGCAGAAGACCGTGGGCAATCTGAAAGAAGGCGTCACCGACGCCATCACGAAAGCATAGGAGCCTCAACGGCGCGAACGGGAAGCCCTCCCAGGTCGGGAGGGCGAACCGGCGTGACGCCGCAGAAAATGCGGTGTCGCACCCGGCTTCACGACTCGTTGCGCGTCCAGGCCGGGGCGGCCGGGAATTCCCGGGTCAATTGGCCAAGACGCCGCGCACGTTGCGCGGTTCGATACCGGCAAAGACATCGATGAAGGCGAGGACCAAAATGGCAACCAGAAGTGCAAAGCCGCGCGCACCGCGCACGATCACGGTGAAGGCCACCAAGTCGGGAACTGCAGCGCGCAAGATGCGGTCGGCGAAACCCGTGCCCGTAGTCGTTCCAATGTCCTTGGGTCGAGCGGGCAGCGCTGTCCGAGACGGCATCTTCAACAGCCTAACGACGCTGACCAGGATCGAGGGAGAGATCGTCGTTCTCGTCAGGTCCGCCGTTTCAGGCACCCTCGGTGCCGCGGGAACGGTCGCCGACGAATTGGTGATCGTGGTGCGGGATGTGGTCAGCGGCGCGGTACAGGCATCCGAGCAGGTCGGGACCGGGTTGATCGCGAGCGCCAGAAGCATTGCCAAGGGCGTCGTACTGGGCGTGCACGAGGTGGGCGGCGATATTGCCACCGCGGCAGCCGAGACGGTCAAGACGATCATCAGGCATGCGGCGGCGGTCGGTGCGGATGTTAGCTCGGTGGCGAGAGGCGCCGTCGATGGCATCGTGGAGGCTACGGCCGAGACGGGTGGAAATGTGGGTCGCGTTGCCACGGCTGCGGTTAGGGGCGCGATCAAGGCGGCGGGCGAGGTCGGCACCGACACGGCCCGAACAGTAGCGGACGTTCTGGCTGGCGCCGTGCGTGGTGTCAAGGGAGTGCGCGGCGCAACGGCGCGCAAGGCGGTCAAGGCACCGCCGAAGAAATCGGTGAAGAGGCCGGCAAAGAAACCGGCGAAGAATGCGGCGAAGAAATCGGCGAAGAAAGCGGCGAAGAAGAAGCGGCGAAGAAAGCGACGAGAAGGACCTCGAAGAAATAAGTCGTTCCCGTCGGCCTTCTCGGCAAGATCCCTGCAGGCCGCGGTATAGACGTGAATGACGATGAGCGCGTTCAAAGACCCGTGCGCTTGGAATGCTGGAAGACGGAGAGATCAATGAAAGCGCTCATCGTGCTGCTGCTGGTGTCCGTCTTGTTCGGTTGCCAATAGAGTTCCGATCAGGCTTCCTCACAAATTGCGGCGCCAGACGTCACAAAGGTCACCGAACAGACCGGGCGCGGTGTCATCAATCCGCAGTTCGATGCAGCACAACCTTTTGTTGATGGGGTAGCGGCAGTGCGGATTGGTGATGAAAGCATCGGCAAGTGGGGCTACATCGACAAGCAAGGCAAGATGGTCGTCAATCCGCAGTTTGACTCGGCCGAGCCATTTGCCGAAGGACTGGCAGCGGTGCGGAATGGCGATAAGTGGGGCTACATCAGTCGCTGAGAGGTTGGCGGCATCCTCAATCGCCCATTCCACGTCCGCGCGCAGCCATCGGCCCCCGCGTACCGCCGCTCGCCTAGCACTTGTTTACGCCAATCGAATTGAAAATGGGTCGTCACGCCAATGTTCCGAACAGCGCGCCGACACCTGCCGTGAGCCCCATCGCAAGCGCGCCCCAAAACGTGACGCGCACGGCGGCGGTGGTCACCGGAGCGCCGCCCACGCGCGCGGCCACCCCACCCAGGATCGCAAGGAACACCAGCGAAATTCCGGAGACGACGAGGATCAGGCTCGACGCATGGACAAAGGCGGCTGCCAGCAGCGGCATCGCCGCCCCAACGGCGAAGCTGGCCGCTGAGGTAAACGCAGCCTGAATCGGCCGCGCCCTGAGCGTTTCCGAGATCCCGAGTTCGTCGCGGGCGTGCGCGCCCAGCGCGTCATGGGCCATCAATTGCTCGGCAACCTGTTTCGCGAGCGCGGCATCCAGACCGCGTTGCACGTAGATCGCAGCAAGTTCCTGGTGCTCGGCCTTGTCGTCTGCCTTGATCTCCGCGCGTTCCATGCCGAGCGCGGCCTGTTCGGAATCCGCCTGTGAGCGGACCGACACGTACTCCCCGGCAGCCATCGACATGGCGCCCGCGACCAGGCCGGCAATGCCGGCCACCATCACGCTGCTGTGCGTCCCATTCGCGGCGGCGACACCAAGTACCAGGCTCGCCGTCGAAACGATGCCGTCATTGGCCCCCAATACGGCTGCGCGCAGCCAGCCTATGCGCTCCGTGCGGCGCCATACCCGGTGGCGCACGGTTTACACGCAGACTTCGCTGTGCTGCGGGAACGCGTGGACCCGCGCGACGGGGTGGGCGCAAGAACGGGCTTCGGCTTGCCGGTAATCGGCGAGCAAACCGTTGTACTCGTGCTTGAGGACCGCATAGCACTCGCACACCCGCGCTTCCAGTTGGGGGCGGTCGAGCACGGCAATACGGCCACGGGTGCAATGGATCAGTCCCGCTTTCTGCAACCTTCCGACAGCCTCGGCCACGCCTTCGCGGCGCACGCCCAGCATGTCGGCGATCAGCTCCTGCGTCAGCGCCATCTCGTTGGTGGGCAACCGGTCCAGGCATGACAATATCCAGCGGCAGAAGCGCTGTTCCAGCGTATGGTGCCGTTTGCACGCCGAGATCAGGCCGATTTGCGCGATCAGCGCTTGGGTGTAGCGGAGAAGCAGACGCGGCAGCGGGCCGTCGTGCTCAAACTCGTGTTGCAACCGATCGGCCCGCAATCGATAACTGTCGCCGGAGCTCAGCATCACCGCCCGGCTAGTCGTGCTTCCGCCGCCAAGGAATGCGGCGATGCCGATCACGCCTTCGTTGCCCGTGACCGCGAATTCGGCCGACGCCCCGCTCGCCGTCACGTAGAAACGGGAAACGATGCCGGCGGTGATGAAATACAGGTACCTTTCGCGGTCCCCGGTATCGTGAATGCTCCAACCTAACGGCAAGGGACAAGGTTCAAGATCGGGCACGAGGCGCTGATACTCCTGCTGAGGCAGCGCTGCAAGAAGGTGGTTTTGCCTGGGCGTAGGCCGGGCGGGGACAAAATGCCTGCTGTCGCCGACCGCGAAGCGCATCCCCGGAGACGGCGGAAACGAATGTTGTCCTACCATGCGCCCTCCCGAGAACAAGGAACGGGCCATCGGACTGACCTGTCATGCGAGCGTACCGATTCCGCATGCACGTACCGTTGATATCGATTAAATTCTATGTTCGATAGCGCACAATGCGGCGCCGGGAAAGAATAGCGCTTTGCGATTTACCCGACCACCATTGCCACCAGAACGCAAACTGGCTCAACCCGAGCATGGATGGCGCGGCTGGGAGCCTCCGCGCGGCGCAGCGCTGCCGCAATCTGGACGGCGGCTTCCCGAGTTTCCAACGGCCGGTCCGGAGCACTGTGGCCGTCGGGATGGAGTCGGGTGCCGCCATCCCATCCTTGACGATGAGGGCGAGTCTACGTTGTACACCGGCCTTTGACCGCACGATGGCGGCTGTACGCTATGCAGCGGCCGTTCGGGCGAATTGCATCAACGCCTGCAGCCGGCCAGTTCCGATCACTCCGAGTCGGCTCTTAGATTGCCAATTCGGCGAGGCGATGCAGTAATCGCCCTATCTTCGCGTCAGAAGGATCGCCACGGCAGCGCCGATCACTGCGCCCACGGCGGCTGCGGCGCCCGCGGACTGCCAAGGATTGTCGTGTACGTACGCATCGGCGCGGCGGATCGACTTTCTCGCTCGGCGCACCGCCGTGTACTGCAAGTCACCGAGGTCGTCGCGCGTCCGACGCATCTGGCGCTGCAGGCCCGTCACCGCATCGCCGTAACGGCGCGCACCTTCGTCACCAAGCTTTGCGAGCAGGTTGTCGCATTCAGACATGAGGTTCTGCACGGTCGTGCGAACCGAATCGCCGCGCGAATCAGCTTTGGGTTCCATGCTCAGCTCCCTTTGAACGGAGCTTCATTATAGGCGCACAATCGCCTCCGAATCCTCAGCTCGTGAACCGCGCGACGATGTCGGATTTTGCGCCGGCGAACGTCGCCTATGCGCAATATCGAGCGACTGCTGAGG
>CAVUCJ010000022.1:0-50599 GCA_963739745.1 uncultured beta proteobacterium | reverse complement strand
ATCAATCGCCGATTCATGTTTCTCCTCCCTGCGAAATGTTTATGGTTTAATGGAAAGCGGTACGCAATACCCGCACATCGCCAGCCACAGCGGTTCTTCAAGACCGCTCTTGACCTGCCTGGACCGAACCGCGCCGTGGCCGAAACGACCGCCCACGTGCTCGCCGGAGTCCGACCTGCAACATGCGCACATCCACCGCTCCGCCCGTTCGAACGATGGCCAGCGGGCAACTGGCTGCGCTGAACAGTGGCCAGGTGGCTGCAAGGTGGCTAATGCTGCCACAAAATGGGCGTGCTAGAGACAGATGGCGCTCCGGGGTCAAGACCCCCGATCCGGCGTGCGGCCGGCGGGGCGGGCGCGGTCCTGACCTGCATCCAGGTGCCACGGGCACCAAGCATGCAGAGGTGTACAATCCCAGAGACCAGCTGCAACGAGGCCGCGCCGATGCGCCGGGTGGCCGTCCGTCGCGCCGCTCGCGCCACGGCGTCAGCGCCGCGGCGGTCGCCAACGGCGCCGAGCCGAGGGACCACGGATGAGCGCACCACCTTCCTCCTCCATCGGCACGTACCCGAACCGTCCGGGCGACCCGGGCGCGAACCCTACTTCTCCGACCTTCGCCTCCCGCCCCTGCAGGCACGTACGTGCGGCCGCCCGTCGACGACGCGCGGCCGCGCAAACGGGTGACGTCGCCGACGGGCTCGTGCGCGTACTGGACGAAGGGGCTGCGCGACGGGCCGTGGATCCGGAGCCGATCTGACCCTGTTGCTGCGCGGCCTTCGCCTTCGTGCCTCACCCTGCGTGCATTCGACGCCCGGATGCTCACCGCGCGAGCGGCAGAAAAATATCTCCTTCGACATGCCAGCGCCTGGGCGAGGAGGCGATCGCGCGTCGGCGCAGGCGCTGGCACTTGCGCCGACCGACATGTGCTTTCCCGAACTACCGGCAGCAGGGCACCCTGATCGTGCGCGGTTACCCCGCTCGTCGAGACTACGTGCCAGCTGCTGTCAGCAACGACCGCGACCCGGTGCTCGGCCGGCAGATGCCGGTCATGTACACGTCCCGCCGCGACCACGGCTTCTTCTCGATCTCCGGCAACCTCGGCACGCAGTTCATCCAGGCGGTCGGCTGGGCGATGGCCTCGGCGATCAAGGGCGACACGCGCATCGCCTCGGCGTTCGATCGGCGACGGCTCCACCGCCGAGGCCGACTTCCACAACGCGCTCCACGTTCGCGGCGCGTCTACCGCGCGCCGGTCATCCTCAACGTCGTCAACAACCAGTGGGCCATCCCGTCCTTCCAGGGCATCGCCGGGGGTGAGGTCGCCACGTTCGCGGCCCGCGGTGTGGGCAGCGGCATCGCGTCATTGCGCGTCGACGGCAACGACTTTTTCGCCGTGTTCGCGGCGTCACGCTGGGCGGCCGAGCGCGCACGCCGGGGGGCCTCGGACCGACGCTGATCGAGTGGGTCACCTACCGCGGGGGCGCGCATTCGACCTCCGACGATCCGTCGAAATACCGGCCCGCCGACGAGTGGGCGCGCTTTCCGCTGGGCGACCCCGTCGCGCGACTGAAGCAGCACCTCATCGCGATCGGCGCGTGGACCGAGGATGCACACACGCGAACTTGTCAGGGAGGTCGAGGATGCGGTCGCGGCCGCGCAGAAGGAGGCCGAGGGCTACGGGACGCTCGCCGCCGGCCACGTGCACGACGCGTCGACGATGTTCGACGATGTCTACAAGGACATGCCCCACATCTCGTTCGCCAGCGCGCCGCAGGCGGGAGGTGACATGCTGCGCGACAGGCGGAGCGGCGGAACTGACATGGCCACGATGACGATGATCCAGGCGATCCGGTCGGCGCTCGACGTGATGCTGGAGTGCGAACGACGACGTCGTCGTCTTCGGCGAGGACGTCGGGTACTTCGGCGGCGTGTTTCGCTGCACCGACGGGCTGCAGGCCAAGTACGGCACGTCGCGTGTGTTCGACGCGCCGATCGCCGAAGGCGGCATCGTCGGCGCCGCCATCGGCATGGGCGCGTACGGCTTGCGGCCGGTCGCCGAAATTCAGTTCGCCGATTACTTCTATCCGGCGTACGACCAGATCGTCTCCGAGGCGGCGCGCCTGCGCTACCGTTCCGCGGGCGATTTCACCGCGCCGCTCACCATTCGCATGCCCTGCGGCGGCGGCATCTACGGCGGCCAGACGCACAGTCAGAGTCCCGAGGCGCTGTTCACCCACGTGTGTGGATTACGCACCGTGATGCCATCCAATCCGCGCGACGCGAAGGGCCTGCTGATCGCGTCGATCGAATGCGACGACCCGGTGATCTTCCTCGAACCCAAGCGCCTGTACAACGGTCCCTTCGACGGCCACCACGACCGGCCCATCGTGCCGTGGTCCGCGCATCCACTTGCCGACGTGCCCGATGGCCATTACACCGTGCCGCTCGAGTCGGCGGCAATCGTGCGCCCCGGTGCGGCGGTCACCGTCCTCGCCTACGGCACGATGGTGTGGGTCGCCGAGGCCGCTGCGCGCGAGTCCGCCATCGACGCGGAGATCCTCGATCTGCGCAGCCTCTGGCCCCTCGACCTCGACACGATCGTCGCCTCGGTGAAGAAGACCGGCCGCTGCGTGATCGTGCACGAAGCGACGCGCACCAGCGGCTTCGGCGCCGAGTTGGCCGCATTGGTGCAGGAGCATTGCTTCTTTTCCCTGGAGGCGCCGATCGAACGCGTGACCGGCTGGGACACGCCGTATCCGCACGCGCAGGAGTGGGCCTACTTTCCCGGGCCTGACCGCGTGAGCGCGGCGCTCAGGCGCGCGACGGAGACTTAGGATGACACGGACGCCACTCTCGCTTTGTTCGCCGTCCACCGAGGATGCGACATGAACATCCACGTGGTGAAGGTGCCGGACATCGGCGAAGGCATCGCCGAGGTCGAACTCGTCGAATGGCACGTCGCCGACGGCGACACCGTTGCCGCCGACCAGACGCTCGCGGATGTCATGACCGACAAGGCGACTGTCGAGGTCCCGTCGCCGGTTGCCGGGCGCGTACTGGCGCGCACCGGGAATGCCGGAGACACACTCGCCGTCGGTAGCGAACTGATCCGGCTCGCCGTCGACCAGGCAGGTGCAGGCGAGAACGATGCGAACAGTCGGGCCACGGTCGGCGACCTGGGAGAAGCCGCGAAGTCGACCACCGCATCGGGATCGAGGGTGGTGTCGAAGCCGAGCACGGCGCCCGCGCCTTCGGCCGCAGCCGGCCCTGCTGCAACCGCCGCGACCGCTGCGACTGCCGCAACCGCCGCGCCCGCTTCTCCGGACAAGCCGCTCGCGTCGCCGTCGGTGCGCCACCACGCACGCGAGCTCTCGGTCGACCTCGCGCAGGTTCAGGGAAGCGGTCCGGGTGGGCGCGTCCTGCACGAGGACGTCGCGCGCTTCGCCGCGCGCGGCGAAGCGCCGCCTGCGGGCGCGCTGCGCTACGCCGAACGCCACGGCGAGCGACAGGTGCCGGTGATCGGACTGCGCCGCCAGATCGCGCTGCGCATGCAGGCCGCGCTTCGCATCCCCCACTTCACGTACGTCGAGGAAGTCGACGTCACCGAGCTCGAGTCGCTGCGCGCGCGGTTGAATGCCGAACGCGGCGCCGCACGCGGCCACCTGACCGTGCTGCCGTTCCTGATGCGCGCGATCGTGCTCGCCGTCCCGTCGTTCCCGCAACTCAACGCGTGCTTCGACGACGAGGCCGGGGTTGTGACGCAATACGCCGCCGTGCACATCGGCGTCGCGACGCAGACCGGCGGCGGGCTCATGGTCCCTGTTGTCCGCCATGCGGAGGCGCGCGACCTGTGGTCGAGTGCCGCCGAGGTGGCGCGCCTCGCCGACGCCGCGCGCGCGGGCAAGGCGCAGCGCGACGAGCTTTCCGGATCGACGATCACGATCACCAGCCTGGGACCGCGCGGCGGCATCGCGAGCACACCGATCATCAACGTGCCGGAGGTGGCCATCATCGGAGTCAACCGCATCGTCGAGCGCCCCGTCCTCCGCAGCGGTGCGATCGTGCCGCGGCGGGCGATGAACCTGTCGTCATCCTTCGATCATCGCGTCGTCGACGGACAGCACGCCGCCGAATTCGTGCAGGCGCTGCGCGGGTATCTCGAGTGTCCGGCGATGTTGTTTGTCGATTGATGCAAGGAACGGGTGGCCAAGGGCAAGCGGAGTCGTATTTCTGCGCGGAATCGAACGGACCAGGGGCGACCCAACGTACGGAGATCGAATGGCTGCAATGGTGAACGTGAACGGCGTGGAAACCGCCTACCGCTTCGACGGCCCCGCCAAGGGTCGCGTCGTGCTGCTGAGCAACAGTCTCATGTCGAATTACGACATGTGGGACCCGACCGTGCCCGCACTGTCGGACCGCTACCGTGTGCTTCGATACGACACGCGGGGCCATGGACGCACTTCGACCACGCCGGGACCCTATTCGATCTCCATGCTTGCTGATGATGCGGTGGCGCTGCTGGATGTGCTTGACATTCACGCAGCGCACGTCGTCGGTCTTTCCATGGGCGGAATGGTCTGCCAGCAACTCGGCGCGCGCTATTCCGGGAAGGTGCTGTCGCTCGCGCTGTGCGACACCGCAAGCGAGATGCCGCCAAGAAGCATGTGGGAGGATCGCCTCGAAACGGCGAGAAAGCAGGGCATTGCGGGCCTGGCCGAGGGCACGATCAAGCGCTGGTTCACCGAACCGTTCATCCGACGCGCGCAAGGTGACATCGAGAAGGTGCGCAGGATGATCCTGGGGACCGGCGTCGAGGGCTATGTCGCATGCGCAAGCGCGGTGCGCGACATGGCTCAGACAACGATGCTGCTCAGGATCAGCAAGCCGACGCTGATCATGACGGGCCGCTACGATCCCGCATGCACGGTCGAACAGTCGATCGTCCTGCACCGCGTGATCGAAGGCTCGCAGTTGATGATTTTGGAAGCTGCCGCCCATCTGTCCAATATCGAGCAGCCTGCAGCGTTCAACCGCGCCTTGCGCACGTTCCTGGATGGCGTCGACGACGGTCTGCCCGCGCTGTCCTGAACAGTTCCCCTGGGATGGGTGGAAGAACTCGATCGCAGCGTTCTGGATTCTTCTGATCACTGCCGCGCGATCCTGCACGAACGCGAGCATTGCGCCGTCCGCTGACCCGGCGTCCGTGGCAGGGCGGCCAGGAGGTCGGAGCAGCCTGGTCGTTTTCTTCGCGCCGAGCGCCTTCGAGGACCATGCATGCCGCGGCGCCGACCGGCTTGCCAACGACGGCAACTGAAGTCCAGGTCAACTTGATGGCGGCTGTGCGTGCCAGCGCGCGCAACCCCTCGGATGCGCGCCGGGCCCGATCGACTGGCCGGGCCGTGTGTGTGCCACCGTACCGACCGGATTCCCGCGATTCGCTATCTTCGATGCATGAAGATCACCCAGCGGGCCGGAAAGCGGCAGACGGGAACGCGTATGACGATCGCGCTCGCCTGCTGCACCGGACTGGCCGGGATTGTCGGCGGGTCCATGGCAGTGGGCGCGGCTTCACATCAACCTGTCGAATTGGCGATGCGTCAGCCCGAAGCGGGACTCTCCACCGGGGCGAGGTGCTCCTGAGGATTCATCGCCCACAATCGGCAAGAAGCGAAGCAGGGCGAGATGCCGGGGATGTGCCGTCGTCGAGTCGGTGCGACGGATCGACACGTTTCATGTGCCCAGGGTGAGTTGCGATGCCGGCGATCCCACACAATACCGCGATGGCAGCAACGATCTTGTTCACGCGGGACGCGACAGCGTCGAATCGCTCGCCGATGCCGTGGCCTCGGTGATCGCCACCGGACGCGGCAGGCGAAAATTGATGGTCAACACGCGGCATCAGATCGTCCTCCGTTTCGGAGATGGCTCGAAGCAGGTGCTCGACGAGGCAACGGCGCGACACCTGAATGTGGGCGAACGCATCATGGTGATCGCCGGGACGGACGCGAAGGCCCTCGCCGGAATTCAAACTGCGCCGACCATCGATCAATAACCGAACCTGTTCTGCCAACCGCCGGGAAACCGGACAACGAAAGGGTGCAATCCATGCTTTATACAATCGCGGTCGTTCTCATCATCCTGTGGCTGCTCGGACTCGTATCGTCCTACACCATCGGTGGATTCATCCACATTCTTCTGGTCATCGCCATCGTCATGATTCTGGTCAACCTGATCGGCGGGCGCCGCTCGCTTTAGCGCGCTTCGTCTTATTCCGGAACCATCGGAACGAATTGCGGTTTACTTCGCTGTCATCCTGTTTGGGACGAGAATTCGTGAACACGATCAAGATGATCGGCATTGCGCTGATTGTCGGTGGCTTTCTGGGGTTGGCGTACGGCGGCTTCACGTACACCAACGAGACGCCTGAGGCCAGGATCGGGCCACTCGCCCTGCCGGTCGTCGACAAGGAGACCATGAACGTGCCCATCTGGGTCGGCGTGGGTGGAATTGCGCTGGGCGCCATGCTCCTGGTCCTGGGCGGCAAGCGCAGCTAAAAGCATCGTGCATCGCGATGGGCTGGCGGCGGCTGCCCATGGCGCAGTCCGCGCTTCCCACCTGGTCCGGTCACCGCGTGGTCACCGTGTCATTCACCCAGCAACTCGGCCACCGGCCGCAGCTGCTCCACGTGCAGCGATACGACTTTCACGATGACGATGATGGGGATGGCGAGCAACATGCCCCAGACTCCCCACAGCCAGCCCCAGAACAGCAGCGAGACGAACACCGCGGCGGCATTCATGCTGGCGATACGCCCGGTCATCCACGTCGTAACGAACGTGCCGACGACCGTGGCAATCGCCAACGATGCGCCGATGACCAGCAACGCCATGGGGAACGAGTCGAACTGCATGAACGCGACCATCCCGATGGCGATGGCGGTCACGCCGGGACCGAGGTAGGGGATCACATGCAGTAATCCCGCCGTCACGGCCCAGGCCCCGGCGTTCTCGAGGCCGATCCAGGTGAGGGCCGCCCAGGTCAGCAACCCGACCAGCACGTTGGTCACCAGCATCATGAACAGGTACTTCTGGATGGAGTCGTTGATTTCGTCCAGGATCTGCACGGTGATTTTTCGTTTCGTCAGCGTCGGGCCGGACAAGCGCACCAGCTTGCGCTTGAAGGTATCGCCGCCCAACAGCAGAAAGAACGTCAGGAACAGCACCATGATCGCCTGACCCAGGCCGCCCAGGGCACCCTTGATGTTGGACAGCAGGAATTCACTGAGCTTGAACGGGGGCTGGTCAACGACGACGCGCGTGCCGGTTTGCTTCGGAACGGACGCTCCGCCGGCCGCCTTGGTGGTCGCGTTCTCCACGGCTGTCACCGCACTTTGCATCTTCTCCAGGGTGCCGGGATTGCTGGTCTGCTGCCTGGCGAGCCCGGCGGAGAACTTGCTCGCCGCCACGGGCAATTGTTCGACGATCCGCTGGAACTGGCCACGTAGCGAGTAGGCGCCAACCGCGAGCGCGCTAATGACTCCGAGAACCACGATCAGGGAGGCGACGGCCCGCGGAATCCTGATCCGCTCCAGCCACACGACGGGGGCGTTCAGCGTGTACGCGGCGACGATTCCCAGCAACAACGGGATGACGAACGCCTGCGCCCATTGCAGCGCAAAGATCACCGCGACGCCGGCCAGGATGCCCGGCGCCAGGCCGCGCGCCACGACCGGCAGCTGGACCGACGGAACCACCGGCGCCGCTGCCGCCAGATCGGCATGCGGATGCCGGGTCAAAGGCGCAGACTCAGGCATTGCGAGGCGAAGCTGCCGCTATTCGGACGGTGTGCCGGGGTCCGACTGCGGCGACGGCAGGAAAACGCTGATTCCTGGACGTTGGGCGCAGTCACGCGAGACGCATGTTTCCAGCGCCGAACAGTCCGAGCAGCCCGATGACGATCAGGTAGAGGGCGACGATGTAGTTCAGCAGCCGTGGCACCACAAGAATCAGGATGCCGGCGAGTAGCGAGACGAGCGGGGCGAGACTCAAGTGCAGGTTCATCGTGGGTTCCGGTCAAGTGGGTTGCCGCAGCGACGATCGCCGCGGGATGGGGCATGGACCGGGCAACCCGGCAGCCGCCATGGGGCGCTACATCTTCTTCTGTACGTCCTTGGCCGTGCCTTCGATCGCCTGCCCGCCGCGTTCGATGTCCTGTCCCGCGCCGGCCACGGTATTGCACCCCGACAGCGCAGCCAGCGGGCCCAGCATTCCCAACATCATCAGTATTGCCAGCAGCTTTCTTGCCATGATCGATCTCCTCGTTGCAACGCTTGCCGATTGTTAAAGTCCACCAGCGTTGATGCTCCGCTGTCGAGCAAAAGCAGTCTGTGCGGTGGCGCACGCAGCGCACGGAACTGCAAAGCGGCCTCTCGGGGCCGCCTTATACCGTCTGCCGCGTCGGGACGTCAGGCCCGAGGCTCGCCTTTCCCGTTGACCGTCACGGTGGGTCCGGGCGGCGCGACCATCTGCATGCGATGGTCCTGACCGCGGAAGGTATAGGTCACATCCCAGTGGTCGGGTCGGCCCTGGCTGGGTGCGCTGGCGCAGCGTTGGACGTCCTGGGTGACGACCTGCTGCCCGCCGCCGCGAGCGACATTGGCGCCCACCGCGGCCCCCGCGACCGCGCCGCCGGCGGTGGCGACGCTGTTCCCGCGCCCATTGCCGATCTGGTGCCCAATGATGCCCCCGATGACGGCGCCGACGATCGCGCCCGGGACGTTGGCGCTGCTCCCGTTCTGCACGACCTGTTCCTGCTCGACCCAGCAGCGCTGCTCGGGCGGCCCAACCACCGCACGAACCGACGTGACGTCGGCCTGGTACAGGCGTTCGTTGTGGCGCCGATGCGCGTCATACATCGCCACCGGCGCGGGCGCATAACGCATGTCCTCGACGCGCGCATTGTTGCTCACCGCCCGAACCGATGAAACGCGATCGTTCAGGCCCATCGCCGCCAGCGATGGGTACCTGCCCGCACGCAACACGACGCATCGTCCGCCAAACCGGGCGTCTTCACAAACCTCCCAGCGGTCGCGCGACACAACGACCGACGAGGCTCGGTCGTTGAAGCCATAGCGCTCGAAGTCGCCGATCTGCTTCTGGGTGGTGAAAGAACGGCCGGCGTAGCCTTCATGCTCGTAAAAAGTGACCTGGGCGACCGCATGCGTGGCCAAGGCCATCCCGGCCACCACCAACGTGCTTTTCAATACCGTAATCATCGTGTCTATCTCCAGAATATCGCGCTTGCCGATGCCAGCGCGCAGTGAATCGTCAGCGAGGAAGTCGTCGGGAATCTCGCGCAGACCCGTGCGAATTCCGGGACACCGGCACGCACGAC
Source organism: uncultured beta proteobacterium (assembly GCA_963739745.1). GTDB lineage: Bacteria > Pseudomonadota > Gammaproteobacteria > Burkholderiales > Casimicrobiaceae > VBCG01. Next base: position 41,203 of record CAVUCJ010000022.1, on the reverse strand, counting down.
CGACTAGCTGGGGGTGAGATCGATCGCTGGTGCCGGCGCGCCGACTCGGCAATTGAGTTCTTCCGAGCCGTTGGCCGGCATCGCCGTGGTGCCCCGATCGTGCAAATAGAGCAAGCCGGCAGCCAGCAGTACGGCAAAGGCGGCTCGCAGCACGTTCATGGTCACGCCGGGCAAAGCGGGATTCATCAGGTTGCGAAGTTGCGTATCCATGGTTTCTCCGGCCAGTTCGATAAATTTAGCCGGATCAGGCCCGCGCGTCGGTACGCTGACACACATTGCAACGAGCAGCTGCGACACCGCCGTTCGACTGCCTCATTGCTGTCGATGACCCTCACCGATTGGGCACAGGGTGCAACAGCTGTCGCGTGACTTCGTCCCGTTGGAGGCCCCGGGGCGGCGAAATCCGCGCATTTCATCTCGAACCGTTGCCGGCGTGGGTGCGGTACCGCACATGCGGGACCCCAATTCGGCTAAACTGTACCGATGGCAGTTGCAACTGAAGTCGCAGCGACCGGAAGGAGTCGTCCATGCCATTGACGGCCACATTGACCACCGGCGCACCGGCAAACGCCAGTCCCCGTCAGAATCGCCTGCTCGACGCCCTGCCGACCAGCGACTACGAACGGATTGCACCGCATCTCGAACTGATCCCGATGGCGCTCGGCAAGGTCCTCTACGAATCGGGGACCCGGATGCGCCACGTCTATTTCCCCACCACGTCGATCGTGTCGCTGCTCTACGTGATGGAAGATGGCGCATCCGCGGAAATTGCAATCGTCGGCAACGAGGGCATTCTCGGCATATCGCTGTTCATGGGCGGCAACACGACGCCCAGCCGCGCCGTGGTGCAGAGCGCGGGGCACGGCTTCCGACTCAAGGCCGAATTGATGAAGGACGAGTTCGGGCGTTTTGGTTCGACCATGCATCTGCTGCTGCGCTATACCCAGGCGCTGATTACCCAGATGGCGCAGACCGCGGTGTGCAACCGGCACCATTCGATCGATCAGCAATTGTGCCGGTGGTTGCTGCTGAGCCTCGACCGCTTGTCCTCGAATGAACTCTCGATGACGCAGGAATTGATCGCCAACATGCTGGGCGTGCGCCGCGAGGGCGTCACCGAGGCCGCCGGCAAGCTGCAGGACGCCGGGTTGATCCATTACAGCCGCGGCAGGATCACCGTGCTCGACCGTCCGGGGCTGGAAGCGCGGGCCTGCGAGTGCTACCAGGTGGTCAAGAACGAGTCCGACCGGTTGCTGACACGCGTCGCCGCGTAGCTCGCCAGCCTTCTTCGCTGCGCGGCATCATTCGGCGCCACGCCTGTCGCCGGATCGCTTCGGGTTCGACCCCGGACATCCCGGATCCACGAGGACCGACCCGAGCGCCGGGACACGATTGCTTCCCGGCGCTGCCGAACCCGGCCGAATGGCTAGCGACGAAACGGCTCGTTCTGCGATTGCGGGGACGCATCGCGCAGCCAATCGGGCTTGTCGGCGTACGGATAGTAGGCGGAGATGAGGCGGCCCGACGAGATGGTCTCGTTCATTCCCGGCAGCGACGCATAGTCACCTGGACCGAAGGTCCGGCATTCGCCGCGGAATTCGGCCTCGCTGCAGAAGATCCAATAGCCGCTCTCGACCCGCAGCGACGCCGCACGATCATTGAACCGGGTGCGGTCCAGGTCCGGCGTCATGTCGGCGACCGCATAGGATCGCCCGGACAGGTTGCGGCGAGAGTAAAGCGTCGCGCGCGCTTCATACGTCGTAGCGCGACGTTCCTGGTTTCGGTCCCGGGTGTCGGCGCGATTGCCTGCCTGACGCTCCTCGATCGGGCGCAGCGAACTGATGCGGCCCCCGTAGGCGCCGAGGCTGGGATACGCACCCGGAGTGAGGACGGAGCAGCCTCCGCTGAAGGCGGCGTCGATACAGATCTCCCAGCGACCTTCGTGCACGACCGCTGATTGGGCCCGGTCATTGAAGTCGGTGCCGGAAAAATTGCTCACCGGCCGATCGGCCGTGATGTTGCGGCCGCCGTAGTTGTCATTTTCGTACAACGTAATGCGGTCGGCCGCGGCCGAACCGGCGACCATGGCGATGATGCTACCCAGCAGCAGGGGGGTCATTGTCTTCTTCATGGTGTCGTCTTCTCGGTGAGGTGAAGGATCCGGAGATCGCGGGCATGCCGGAACCATACGGCGTATAGGCGATTGTCGTCGGTGCGCTGGCGCACCCACTGCAATCTGCAAGCGGGTCGGATGGTTGCGCGGAGGACGAGCCGCAGGCGGCGGGTGTAGATGCGAAGCTCGGCAACACGACAGGAAGCCAACGACGCCTGCGACAGCTTCGGTGCGCTGGCGCACAGACGGCGAGCGCAGCGCTCCTTATCGTCGTCGACATCTTTGAAACAGGATGTAACAGATGCTCCTGCCGCGGTCTGCGCATCGACTCCGGCAGGGTGGCAGAGGCTGTCCAACGCGTCCCACGCGACGATCCATTGACCGGCGTGTCATCGAAAGGGGCGCACCGCGCGTTGTAGCTGCACGTCGACGATAGGTCGCATGGTCGGCATCAACAATATCTGTTCACTCCCGGCCGCGCCGGGGTGCCGTCAGTTCCGGGAAATTCGACCCCGCACCGCGTCGCGTTCTTCGTCCCGCTTCAATGTTGCACGGTCCGATTCATTCGGTCGGTCCGGACGGCGCACCACTTCAGCAAGGAATCACCATGCAAATGCAGATGTTTCGACTTCGAGTTCTCGCCTTCGCGGCGGGCATCGCCGTATTGGTCTTCAGCGGCTTCGCCAGCGCGGACCCGCCGTCGCGCGTCGCGCGACTCGGCTACGTGGGCGGCATGGTCAGTTTCTCGCCGGCCGGCGAGAACGACTGGGTGCGGGCAGTCATCAATCGGCCGCTCACCACCGGCGACCGGCTGTGGACGGAAGCGGGCGCGCGGGCGGAAATACAGGTCGGCGGCGCCATGATCCGGATGAATGCCGATACCGGCGTATCGGTGCTGAATCTCGATGACCGGATCACGCAGCTGCAGTTGATGCAGGGCACCTTGAACGTGCGCGTGCGCCGCTTCGCGTCCAACCAGGTTTTCGAGGTCGACACGCCGAACCTTGCGTTCACGCTGCGGCAACCGGGCGAGTACCGGATCACGGTGGATCCCGATGGCAATGCGACGGACATCATCGTGCGCAGGGGCCAGGGCGAGGTCTACGGAGAAGGCGCGGCGTACGTGATCGATTCGCGGCAGCCGTATCGCTTCAGCGGCACCGGCTTGCGCGAGTACCAGTATGTCGACGCGCCGCGCCTCGACGAATTCGATCGCTGGGCGAGCGATCGCGACCGCGGGTATGACAACTCGGTTTCCGCCCGCTATGTTTCGCAGGACGTCGTCGGCTATCAGGACCTCGATGCCAACGGCACGTGGCGAGTCGACGCAAACTACGGCAATGTTTGGGTTCCGAATCGCGTGGCCGCCGGATGGGCGCCCTACCGCGACGGTCACTGGGCCTGGATCGATCCGTGGGGCTGGACCTGGGTGGATGACGCGCCCTGGGGCTTCGCCGTATCCCACTACGGCCGCTGGACGAATCTGCGTGGAACCTGGGGCTGGGTGCCGGGTCCGGTACGCAGCCAGGCCTACTATGCGCCTGCACTGGTGGCGTTCGTCGGCGGCAGCAATTTTCAGCTGTCGATCTCCAGCGGCAACGTCGGCGGCGTCGCCTGGTTCCCGCTCGGACCGCGCGAGGTCTATCGCCCGGCCTATCCGGTGAGCCGCGGCTATTTCGAGAGGGTCAATGTCAGCAACACGGTGGTCAACACCACCGTGGTCAACAACTACTACAACAACACCAGCGTGACCAACGTCGTCTACGCCAACCGGCAGGTGCCGGGCGCGGTGGTCGCCGTGCCGACGACCGCGTTCGTGCAGTCGCAGCCGGTGGCCAAGTCGGCGGTGCGGGTTTCCCGGGAAATGGTGGATCGCGTGCCGGTGGCCTTTGTGGCACCCGTGGCGCCGACCGAGAGAAGCGTACGCGGCGCTGCCGCGCACGGCGACAGTCCGCCTTCCCGCGTATTCGAGCGAAGTGCGGTCGCCCACACCGCGCCGCCGCCGGCGGCTGTCGGATTCGCGGCACAACAGCAGCAGCTGACCGCGAATCCGGGCCGGCCCCTTGACGCCGCCAACCGCAAGGAATTGAAGCGCGAGGCGACTGCGCCGACGCCGGACGTCAAGGTGATTTCGCAGAAGCAGGCGGCACCGTCGACTTTGCGTCCGCCGCCGGTAGCGGCAGCACAACCCGCGGAACAACGCGGCCGAACCGACAAGCGCGGGCAGGACAACCCGCGCGGACAGGCCGTCGCGCCGCCGTCGGCACCAGCGCAAGCGATCGCAGCACCGGCACCCGCCGCGCAGCCGCCGGAGCAACGCGGCCGGCCCGACACGCGCGGGCAGGACAATCCGCGCGGACAGGCCGTCGCGCCGCCGTCGGCACCAGCGCAAGCGATCGCAGCGCCGGCCCCCGCCGCACAGCCGCCGGAGCCACGCGGCCGGCCCGACAAGCGCGGGCAGGACAATCCGCGCGGACAGGCCGCGCGCCGCCGTCGGCACCAGCGCAAGCGATCGCAGCACCGGCACCCGCCGCGCAGCCGCCGGAACAACGCGGCCGGCCCGACATGCGCGGGCAGGACACTCCGCGCGGACAGGCCGTCGCGCCGCCACCGGCACCCTCGCAAGCGATCGCAGCGCCGGCACCCGCCGCGCAGCCGCCGGAACAACGCGGCCGGCCCGACAAGCGCGGGCAGGACACTCCGCGCGGACAGGCCGTCGCGCCGCCACCGGTACCCTCGCAAGCGATCGCAGCGCCGGCACCCGCCGCACAGCCGCCGGAACCACGCGGCAGGCCCGACAAGCGCGCGCAGGAAAACCCGCGCGGACAAGCGGTCGCGGCACCGCAGCAGCAGCAAGGTGCGGCTCCGGTCCCGACCGCCCCATCGCAACGCGTCGCTGGACCGACCCCGAAGGCGGCCCCGGGTGGCAAAGAGACCAAGCCCGACGCCGGCACGCAGAAAGACAAGAAAGGTGACGGCGACGAGCCAAAGCCCGAAGAAGAAAACCGCAAGCGCAACAAATAGCCCGATCCGGCCCGCAGGCCGGGTAAGGGACGAGGGGCCGATGCAGTCGCATCGGCCCCTCGTCTTTTCCGGACGCCATGTGTCCGGCGTGCCGCCGACGTACACGTCCGGTCTGCGGCTGATTGATTTCCCGATACCTGGCTCAATCCGATTTTTCCGCTATGTGTGGCGCCGTACATACGGGACCGGGGCACGCGCCCAGAATGAGCCATGCGCCATGGTCCGGCCGCCTCCGGTCGAGGTTGGCTTTCGTGATCCACTGCGCTCATTCGCACACGCCGGGATCGGCGCCGGACTGCGTTCAACAAGCAGAGGTCAGACGAGTGACGAAACGCATTGCCCCGACCCGCATTGACCAGACCAATCGAGTGCTGGCGAGCATCCCCCAAAGGCAATATCGACGCCTGGAGGCACAGCTCGAGCCGATGACATTGACTCTGGGGCAGGTGCTCTACGAGCCGGGCAGTGCAATCCGGTATGTCTACTTCCCGGTCAACTCCCTCATTTCCCTGCTCACCGCGGTGGACAAACGCCGGTCGCTCGAAGTCGGCATGGTCGGCAACGAAGGCATGGCAGGCATGCCGTTCATCCTGGGCATGGGTGTCTCAGGAGTCCGCGCGCTGGTGCAGGGTTCCGGTACGGCATTGCGCATGGCCTCAGCGCCATTTCGTGTCGAGTTCAACCGCAATCGACCGCTGCAGGAGGCACTCCACCGCTACACCTATGCGTTGATGGCGCAGATATCGCAGACCGCCGCATGCAACCGCTATCACGAAACGGAGGAGCGCCTGGCCCGATGGCTGCTGATGACCCGCGACCGCCTCGGTACCGACGAGCTTCCCCTCACGCAACAATTTCTGGCGCACATGCTGGGCCTGCGGCGCGAGGGCGTCACGTCGGCCGCCAGCATACTCAAGCAGCGCGGCCTGATCGACTATAGCCGGGGCAACATCCGGATCGTGGATGCCAAGGGGCTCAAGGCGGCGTCCTGCTCCTGCTATCAGACCGTGAAAGCTGTTTACGGCCGCGCTCAGCCGTAGTCGCCCTTTGCCAGCGCCGACCCGCCCATGACATTGCCCACTGGCGAGCGCCGTTCGCGAATATCCACGCACGACGCCGACTTGAACTACCATTCCGTGCGTGCGCAAACGCGGCTTGCGGAGCGACGTTCCCGCAACATCGTAGATGGTAAAGCGAGGTAGGCCATGCCCGAGAACGAAACCGCCTCCGGCATTCTCGACGAGACCCGCCGGGCCGCCCATGTCTCCGAGGGACTGCGCCAGGAAGCACTGCTCAAGACGGGGGCATTGCAGAATGCCATCCTGACCAGTGCGACTTTCTCGATCATCGCCACGGACGAAAAAGGCATCATTCAACTGTTCAATGTCGGGGCCGAGCACATGCTGGGCTATCGGGCCGCCGAAGTCGTCAACAAGATCAGTCCCAGCGACATCCACGATCGACAGGAAGTCATCGCGCGCGCGGCGGATCTGAGCAGGGAACTCGCCACGGTCATTGCGCCAGGCTTCGAAGCGCTTGCGTTCAAGGCCTCGCGCGGGATCGAGGACGTCTACGAACTGACGTACATCTGCAAGGATGGCAGCCGCTTTCCGGCCATCGTGTCGATCACCGCCCTTCGCGACGATTTCGGCGGCATCATCGGCTACCTGCTGATCGGCACCGACAATTCCGTGCGCAAGCAGGTCGAGCTGAAACTGCAGAAAGCCATGGCCCTGGCGGAAAAAGCCAACCTCGCCAAGTCGGATTTTCTTTCCAGCATGAGCCATGAGCTGCGCACGCCGCTCAGTGCAATCCTCGGTTTTGCCCAGCTCATGGAATCCGGCTCTCCGACTCCGACAGTTTCGCAGAAGCGCAGCATCGACCAGATCCTGAACGCCGGGTGGTACCTGCTGAAGCTGATCAACGAAATTCTCGATCTCGCGCTGATCGAGTCGGGGAAGCTGTCGATGTCGGTGGAGGCGAGCTCGCTCGCCGATGCCATGCAGGACTGCAAGGCCCTGATCGAATCACAGGCGAAACAGCGCGGCATCGACGTGACTTTCCCGCAGCTGGACGCGCCACTGTTCGTCAACGCCGACCGCACGCGGGTGCAACAGGTGCTCATCAACCTGCTTTCCAACGCGATCAAGTACAACCGGACTGGCGGAACGGTCGTCGTGAACTGCATGGCGAGCGCGTCTGGACGCGTGCGCATCGGCGTCGCAGATACCGGCGAAGGATTGACGCCGTTCCAATTGACGCAGCTCTTTCAGCCGTTCAATCGTCTGGGGCGGGAGGCCCACCCAGAGGAGGGCACGGGAATCGGTCTGGTGGTGTGCAAACGACTGGTCGAAATGATGGGGGGGGCCATCGGCGTGGAAAGTACCGTCGGAAAAGGCAGCGTGTTCTGGTTCGAGCTGATGCAGACGGCGCAACCGGCGTTGGCCGCCGACGCGATCGAAACCGCGGACTTTGCCCTGACGCAAACAGTCGCCGACGCGACGACACGTACGCTGCTCTACGTCGAGGACAATCCGGCCAATCTGATGCTGGTCGAGGAAATCATCGCGCGCCGGACCGACATTCGCCTCCTGACCGCGCGGGACGGCAACAGCGGCGTCGAGATCGCGTGCGCTTCCCAGCCGGATGTCATCCTGATGGACATCAACCTGCCGGGCATCAGCGGCATCACGGCGCTTCGACTCCTGGCCACAAACCCGGCGACGGCGCACATCCCGGTGGTCGCGCTCAGCGCCAATGCCATGCCCCGCGACATCGACAAGGGTCTGGAGGCCGGATTCTTGCGTTACCTCACCAAGCCCATCAAGGTCAACGAATTCATGGAAACGATGGATTTCGCACTGAATGTCGCGAAGACAGGTTTGCCTCGCGAAGATGCCGGGAAACCAGCATGATCGTCGATGCGCGCAAAATCCTCGACGCCAGCATCCTGATCGTCGACGACCAGGAACCCAACGTCAGCCTGCTCGAGCAGTTGCTGGCGGAGGCCGGCTACACCCACGTGACCTCGACGACGAATCCCACGGAGGTCTGCGCGCGGCATCGCGCGGATCGCTACGACCTCATCCTGCTCGACCTGCAGATGCCCGGCATGGATGGCTTCCAGGTGATGGAAGCCCTCAAGACCAACGAGGCCGACCGCTACCTGCCGGTGATCGTGCTCACCGCCCAGCCGGGCCACAAGCTGCGTGCGCTGCAGGCCGGCGCAAAGGATTTCATCAGCAAGCCATTCGACCTGGTCGAGGTCAAGACGCGCATTCACAACATGCTCGAGGTTCGGCTGCTGTACAAGCGGCTCGAGAATCACAACAGGATCCTGGAGGAGACGGTCCAGGAACGGACCGCCGAGCTGCGCGAAAGCGAAGCGCGCTATCGCAGCCTGAGCGAACTGGCGTCCGATTGGTATTGGGAGCAGGACGAGAACGGAAACTTCACCAAAGTATCCGGTCCGGTCCTGGAAATGCTCGGATTGAAGGTCGACACCCTTGCCGGCGAAAACGACTTCCACGCGCCGACCGGCTGGAACGAGGCGGAGCGAGCGGAGCTTCGGGCAATGATCGCGAATCGGCAGCCGTTCCTGGATTTCCTGTTCAACCGCATCAATGCCGACGGCTCGGCGCAGCATTTTCGGGTCAGCGGGGAGCCGATGTTCGACCGGTCCTGCCGCTTCACCGGCTACCGGGGCGTCGGCGTGGAGCTTGCCGCAGCGAAATAGCACAGAACATCACGACAATCCACCATGCCCTTGCCGCACAACCCCAACCACAACCATCTGCTCGCCGCCCTGCCCTCTGCAGAGTTCGAGCGCCTCGCCCCCCATCTGGAACTGGTCCCGATGCGGCTCGGCGAAACGCTCTACGAGCCCGGCGGCCAGCTGCATCATGCCTTCTTCCCCACGACCGCCATCGTGTCGCTGCTCTATGTCGTCGAGTCCGGCGCTGCAGCCGAAATCGCGGGCGTGGGCAACGAAGGCGTCGTCGGCGTGTCGCTGTTCATGGGAGGCGATACGACGCCCAGCTCGGCCGTCGTGCAGACCGCGGGCCACGGTTACCGGCTGAAGGCACGGGTGCTGGTGGAGGAATTCAATCGCGCCGGGGCCATGCATCGTTTGCTGCTGCGCTATACGCAGGCGCTGATCACGCAGATGTTCCAGACCGCCGCCTGCAATCGGCACCATTCGATCGAGCAGCAATTGTGCCGATGGCTGTTGATGACCCTCGATCGATTGCCGTCGAACGAGCTGGTCATGACCCAGGATTTGATCGCCAATGCGCTGGGCGTGCGCCGGGAAGGCATTACGGAGGCCGCCGGGAATTTGCAGCGCGCCGGGGTCATCCGCTACCGCCGCGGCCACATCGCGGTGCTCGAGCGGTCCGGACTGGAGTCCAGCGCTTGCGAGTGCTATGCCGTTGTCGCCGATGAAATCGATCGCCTGCTGTCCGATGTGCGGCATCGCCAGAACCCTGCGGGCTTCGACGTGAGGGAAAGCAAGTCAAGTAAAGGACGCGCACCGACCGGAGCACCGTAGCACGTCTTGATTCGCCCGGAGCGACGGGAAGTGGGGATGGTCAGGGGTCGCCACCGGTCTCCTGAGGCTGGACCCAGTTTTAATACCGGCCGGAAGTGGAAAATTCCGACGCCGATGAACCCATCTTCTCCGACGAAAGCCGCGCCTGGCGCGCGAATTCGACGGGCGTCGCCGGAACTTGAGCGCGAGTTTCTGGAGTTGACCGGCTTTCCGATCCGCGAGAACTACGGGATGACGGAAACCGCATGCACGACGTTGACACCGCCGACCGGCGTCAACAAGCCCGGCTCCATCGGACCGCTCGCGGCCGGCTGTGCCGCGTCGATGCGCAGCGAGTCGGGCGCCGGGTTGCCGGCCGCCTGAAGCAGATCATCGTGCACGACGGCTCCAACATCTCCCCGCGGGAGGTCGAGGGAGCGCTGCTCGAGGCATCCGGCGGTGGAGAGCGCGGGTATCGACGGCGTGCACGATGCGATGCACGGTGAGAACGTGTACGCTGTACGCATGCACGACGTTGCGCGACGGCGCCGCGCGACCCACCAGTCAGGATCTGATCGAGTTCGCGCGCGCCCGCGTGGGATGCAAGGCTCCGGAAGCCGTCGTGGTTCTCGACCGGATGCCGCTGACGCCGGACGGCAAGTCCGACAGGACGGCGCTGAAACGAATGGCCACCGGGCACAGCAATGCCGTCACCGGCTAGCCGGGACGAGCGCGCCGTCCCGCCACCGGGGGCAAATGAATTTGTGCTTCCGGGCTCGCCTGGTCACCTCGAAACGGCAACTGCCGCGCGCTTCGCCCGAATTTTCTCCTCGACGTCGTCGCCGTCGCGCACCATGTAAAGCAACGCCACAAGCACGAAACTTAGGCAACTACCGATCAAGAAGGTTACCAACAACCACCAACCGGAAACCATGGACATCTGGGCCCCTTGTCACTTTCACACGCTCTTTTCGAATAGCGCACGTTGAAGGGCGGGCGAATGGAACCCGCTGAGCAGACGAATCCAAGACTTAGGGCTGAGACTAATCCTTCGTTGCCACTACGTCTGTCCGTTACCGGACCTAATCGGACTGTTTTCCGTGCCCGCGGCGTAACGCCTGATGGCGAGACGCAACTTTCGACTCGGTCGCCCGGGACCCGTTGGAACCACGCGTCTTATGGCAACCGCATCGCTCGGATGCTCAGGTTAGGGCTTCATCCGCACGATTGCGGCCGCTGGAACATCTAATTTATAATTTTCCGTTCAGGGCGAGACGCGCACCCTAACCATACCGGAAGCGAGGATTCTCAGGAATTTTACTCACCGCCAAGCAATGCCCATGCCATCAACTCCCCGCCAGAATCTTCTGCTCGCAGCGCTACCTCAGGCAGGCTACGAACGACTGCTCCCAAATCTTGAGCTTGTTCCGATGACACTCGGGGAGATTGTGTACACGTCGGGCAGCGAATTGCCCTACCTGTATTTCCCAACCACCTGCATCATTTCGCTTGTCTATGTGATGGCGAATGGTGCGTCGGCGGAGATCGCGGTGACCGGATTCGAAGGCTTGGTTGGCATCGCGGTGTTTCTCGGTGGGCACACCACGCCAAACCAGGCGGTCGTCCAAAGTGGGGGGCATGCGTATCGGATCCCGGCCCACGTAGTCAGACATGAATTCGAGCAGGGGGGTGGGCTGCAACACCTGCTGCTGCTCTACACGCAAGCCCTGACTTCGCAGATGGCGCAAACCGCGGTCTGCAATCGACATCATTCGCTGGATCAGCAATTGTGCCGCTGGCTGTTACTGAGTCTGGACCGACTGCGCTCCAATGAACTGACGATGACGCAAGAGTTGATCGCCAACATGCTCGGCGTGCGGCGGCAGGGCGTTGTGGAGGCGGCCGGAAAGCTACAGAGTGCCGGCTTGATCGAATATCGACGCGGCCACATCGGCGTACTCGACCGCCCCGGGTTAGAGGCGCGAGTTTGCGAATGCTATGAAGTGGTCAAACGGGAATACGACCGCTTGCTTCCTGCGTGAGCAGACGACGCTCACCTTGCACCAGGTGCATCGGCGTCGACCAAGGCATCGCGCCCTCGCCTGCGCGTTTTCGCATCTCCCAAGGCCACAACAGGGCAAGCAAACCGTGGCGGACGCATGCCCTTTCACGCCTGGCCTGTCGATGCGAATCTCGGCAGACGATGGGACCGATGCTTCTGGACGGCAGAGAAAGTCGTTCTAGCGGGAGGGCGAAAGTCACATTGCGCGGATACGGGCACCAATAAGAAAGGTCTGATCAAGCCTTCGAAAAGCCGGTGGTAGTTCACGTCGCTCGCTTTCGGGGCGACAAATTCATGACGGATTTCGTTTTTCCGGTCCCGCGACGCGCGTTTCGGTTCCGGATTTCGCGCTTTCCTGTTCTGCAGACGCAACTATCCCATCATCGCCAACAACCGCCGTCGTGCCATCGGAACGTCACCCTTCAAACAGGGCCTTTCGGCCCCCGAATCGCCAGCCGTAGCTATGATTTTCCGGGAAATTGCTCCCACCTTCCATCGGTTGTTTAGCCGATTCGAGCCGAACATTCCGGCGAAGGCGCCCCTTTTTTTGCCGGGCGGATTCGCCCCCTGCTTCTCGTCAGGCCGATGATGGCTGACTACCTTTGCAGAGCGTATACAAGGGGTACTCGGTAGAAGCACGCAATCATCCGCCGAGGGCGGCATGAAACCCGGGGATTTGCGAGAAGCGTTGGTCTGGGAGTACTGCCTGGAAGGGAAAGGCTCCCAGACAATCCTCCGTGAGGCGAAATCGTGATGCGCAAAACTCAGCAAAGTGCCACACCGACCGAACGCATGGTCGACTACGACCGCAATTCCTACATGCAGGATCAGATGGTCCGCAGCCGGGCGGACAGGTTGCGCGCCGCCGTGCTGCGCATCGGGCCAGTCGTACCGGAATTCACGGCAATGGACTACGGGTGCGGTCCTGGCCACAGCGCGCTCGACTCCGTCGCCCCGGTGATTGAAGCCTACCGGCGCATCGACCCGGGGGGGTCTATTGTCATCCGCCATTCCGATCAGGCAGGCAATGACTGGAACTCGCTAATTGCGCTCGTATTCGGTCCCGACGGCTATCAGCGCGACGGATCGACGACTCGGACCGAAGCGGTTCCCGGTTCGTTCTACACGCAACTGGCAGTGTCGGGCTCGGTCGCGCTCGGCACGTGTTTTGCCGCGAGCCACTGGCTTAGCCGGGCCCTATCGCTCTACTCGCCGGGAACGGTGTGGTTCGCCGACCTCACAGGCGAGGCGCGAATGGAATTTGCCGCGTTCGCCCGGGCCGACTGGACGCGGTTCCTTCGTTGCCGCGCCGCGGAATTGCGGCCGGGCGGGATGGTCATCGTGTCGACGCTCGGCAGCGTTCCCGATGACAGGGAGATGAATGGCGTCAGAGCGTCGGCTAGAAAGCTATACCGCGCCATTTTCGACGTGGCGAACCAGATGGTGGCCGACGGTTTGCTCGAGGCGTTGGCCCTCGACCGTTTCGTGTTCCCACTCTGGTTCCCGACGGCGGAAGAGGCGTGCGCCCCGATCAACGGAGAGCCCGATCTGAAAGAGGCATTCGAGATCATCGAAGCGTCTGTGACACCGGCTCCCGTTCACCCGCACGACGTGTACGAAGATTCTCTCAGCGATCCAGAGGCCTACGCACGACTCTACGCAGGCTATATCCGCGGATTTGGCGAGTCCACCCTCCGGCTGCACTTGTTCGGGCCTTCGGCGAAAAGTGCGCCACAGGTCGACAGGCTCACCGAGGAATTCTTCGGGCGTCTGACCCGCTACTACCAGGCCGAGCCGGGGCGGCACGCGTCGGAAACACTGATAGTGACTCTGGTCCTGCGCCGCCGGTAGTTGAGCGACAGCCTAAAGTCCCGCCGAGTGGATAGCTTGCGAGTGCCGCCTAAACCCGCGTATATGGACTCCCCCCGCAAAGGAAGAGGTTGATCGATAGTTGTGGCAAGTAGGGTGAGCCTGCAGTCGTATATCCGGCATCTGAAGTGGGCTCATGATGGCCCGTGCCGACATGGAATCTGCGGACCCCGCTGCGCCAATCGCTACAAGCGGCAAGCGTGCAGCTGCCGGCAGGGTTATCGGCGTCAAGCGAGGTGGGGACGACCCGGGTTGCCATGATGGGCGATCAATCTCTACGCAAGGCTCGGGGTGAGGTGAGTACAGGCAAGGGCGTTCAGGCTGGCAGCGCGAACGCCGTGCGCGCGATTTTCTTGTTCAGGCGAGTGCGCCGTAGGGTTCGCCGTCGCGCAGCGTGGCGTAGCAGATGCGCGCCAGCTTGTTGGCGAGCGCACAGGTTGCCTTGTTGTGATTCGAGCGGCCCTGCACGGCCAGTGCCCATTGCCGCAGGCCATCGACCGTCTTGCCGGCGCGCACCGCCGCGCTGGCGGCGCGCAATACCGAGCGCGCGCCGTGGGTGAGCAGCATGCGCAGGTAGCGGTCGCCGCGTTTGGAGATGCGGCCGAGATGGCGGGTGCCGCCGGAGGAATGCTCCTTCGGCGTCAGGCCGAACCAGGAGGCGAAGTGCCGCGCATCGTGGAAGTGGCCGACCTCGCCGGAAGTTGCGGCCACCATCGCGGTCGCGGTCAGCAAGCCGACGCCGGGGATCGACAGCAGCGTGGTGCAGGCCGGCGATTGGCGGGCCAGCGCGGTCAACTCGCGTTCCAGCTGCGCGATGCGCACCTCGAGCAGGCGGATCTCCTCGACCAGCAACGACATCGTCCGGCGGAGCAGCAGGGGCACCGCCGAATGGGGGTCCGCGAGCACGCGGCCGATCTGCTCGACCCCGAGGCGGCTGCCTTGAGCGATGCCGATGCCGAACTCACGGCAGAAGCCGCGCAGCGCGTTGATGCGCGAGGTGCGCGTGGCCATCCACAACGAGCGGGTGCGATGCATCGCCTGCAGCGCCTGTTGCTCGATCGACTTGATGCGCACCGGCACGATCTCGGCGCATCGTGCCGCTTCCAGCAACGCGCAGGCATCCGCCGCATCGGTCTTGTTGCGCTTGACGTAGGCGCGGACGTAGGCCGCCGGCAGCAGCCGCACCTCGATGCCCAGACCGTTCAGCCACCGCGCCCAGTGGTGCGCCGAGCCGCAGGCTTCCATCACCACCAGACCGACCGCGCGGTTGATGAACCAGCGCTCGAACTGGAGTCGCGTCAGCCGCTGCTGCTCGACGACGCGCCAGGCGCCGTCGGCCACCGCCAGCTGGAACACGGACTTCGCAAGATCCACTCCCACAACCGGCAAAGCAGCGGTAGCATTCATGTCGGACTCCTTCGGGTTGGCGCTGACACCCCACACCACATGAGGCCAGCTGGCACGATGATGCCGAAAGATCAGGGGGAGTCCATCCCATCACTCAACCGGTCCGGCCGGTACGCGTCTGGTTTCTCGCGAGAGTCGGCGCGGCCCGCCGGATTGCTTGATACGTCGAACGTCCGGTCATCGTGCGTCTCAATGGCCAGAGTGGGTCGACCAGCGTCCTAGACCCAGGATCAACACGAAACTCCTTTCCTGCTAAAAAGGAGCCATTCATGCATGCCGCTGCCAACTCCGCCTCCAAGGCTGAAGGGCGTGTAATGCCGTGGAACATGGGGAAGCTGATCGGCCAATTGCCACCGCTGAAGCTGAAGGAGATCCGGGTCCGCCGGATTCGACTGCAATTGGATCATCGAGCCCGGGAACTCGCGTTGTTCAATCTCGCCATCGACAGCAAATTGCGCGGGTGGGACCTGGTGGGGCTTCGGGTCCGCGATGTCTTCCAGGGCAGTCATGTCGCCGCACGCGAGGTTGTCATGCAGAAGAAGACCCGGCACCCGGCGCAATTCGAGATCACAGAACAACCACGGGAGGCGGTCGGTGCCTGGATCGCGGCCGCCCATCTGAAGCCGGAAAAGTTCCTATTTCCGAGCCGTATTTCGGCGTCGCCGCGCCTTTCGACTCGGCAGTATTCCCGGATCGTTCATACCTGGGCGGGATCGATTGGGCTTGCTCCGGCGGCCTACGGCACCCATTCAACGCGGCGCACCAAGCCGACGCTGATCTACCGGCGGACGAGGAATCTGCGGACGGTCCAGCTCTTGCTCGGTCACAGCAACCTCGAGAGCACCGCCAGATACCTCGAAATTGAGATCGACGACGCATCGGAGATCACGGAGCAAACCGAGGTGTGGTCACGCCGGGCCGGTCGGCGCCCGCCGGACATGACGGTCGCCGACCGAATGCGGCCCTTCGCCTGGCGCGGAGGAGCGGCGGCCACCGATCCTGAGCGGTCATCGAGCGTTATGAATAGCCGACGTTCGGCGTACTGACTGGACAGCACGTAATGAACGCAGCACGCCCATGCTCACCGGATTACCTCGTCCGCGCAGCCGTTGGCAATCCCTTGTGCTGTCCGGGGTTGCTATTCCGAAGAATTATGCCGGCGACTGAACCGAGCGCCTGAGGCCAAAATGGCTTATGGAAAAGCATTGCGTATGAGTCAACAAGGACCGGAACGACGTTTTTCCCCCGGCGCATGGCCGAGCTTTGAAATAATTTTCGAGCGTTGTCGAAATCGGGCTTCGCCAAACGACTAGGGGTGTAGGACAACAATCATTGCCAAGGAGAATTGCCATGAAATTCATGATGCTGATGATCCCCGCTGTTTATCAAGGTGGCAAAACAGTGGACCCCAACTTCGTACCCGATCGGCAGAAGATGGAAGAGATGGGGCGGTTCAATGATGAGATGGGCAAAGCCCTCCGGATTGAGTCTTTGAACGGACTTCACCCGCAAACCACCGGCGCCCGCGTCTCGTTTGGCCAGGGCAAACCCACCGTAACCGACGGACCTTACATCGAATCGAAAGAAGTGCTCGGCGGTTACTGGATGGTGGAGGCGCCGTCAAAAGAAGAAGTCGTTAAATGGGCGCAGCGTTGCCCGGCCGAACCCGGTGACACGATTGAAATCCGTCAGATTTTCGAGGTGGCGGATTTCGAGATAAAAAAATAGACGATGTGCAATCAAACCCGTCTGCCTGGGGAATATCGAAGATAAAAGTTTCGGTGGGCCAATGGCATAGCGGTCATCAGCGGCTCTCGAGCGCAGTACTCCGCCGGGGTCGGTCTAGACGATCGCAGCCGCGGGCATCGATCACGTGCATCGCAATATCGAGTTGTTGCTCCAACTCTCAAATCGCAAAAAAGGTGACGTTTTGAACCCTGACAATACCTATCTCGCCGTGTTCCTTGGCAGCAAAACCAGTCCGCAACGAAGGGCCTGGGACGCCCTTTCCGAAGGCGATCGCCGTGCGAAGGAACGAGAAGGCATGGCGGCCTGGGAGGCGTGGGTCGAGAAACATCACGCCGCCATTGTCAGCATGGGCGGACCATTGGGGAAAACCAAGAAGGTCACGCGACGTGGAATCGACGATGTGAGCAACGACATGGGCGCTTTCACGGTTGTGCGCGCGGATTCGCACGAGGCCGCCGCCAAGCTATTCGATAAGCATCCGCATTTTTCCATTTTCCCGGGCGATTCTGTCGAGATCATGCCCGTGCTGCCCATTCCAGGCGCTTAGGGGAGGTAGAGCCCGCGGGGTGACCGGGAATCTGGAGCCTGCCTGCGATGCGCGAGTCTGCGCGCTGTCGAGGCAGGCACGAGTCTGGCAATTCCGTTCGGCATCACCCCTGTTCGCGGCTGGTTCTTCGCGCAAGTCTAGAAGCGATAGTCCATGAAATCGAATACATTTTCGGCACGGTCGTCGAAAGCAAAATATATGCCCCTTCGCTGTACCCTCCTCCCCCGGAGAGTTCATGCTCAATGTCAGGCATCTGGCCGTGTTTCGCGCGGTCGCGAAAACTGGCTCGGTGTCGGCGGCGGCGCGCAGGCAACTGGCGCCGAAAGACATTGCCGCCGAAACACTGATCTCATTCGCCGAGGATACGTTGACCGGCTGGGGGCTATGCGAGGCGTTCTGTGCGGCCGGACCCCGGAGCCACGTCACGTTCACGGTAAACCACACGCCGTCTGCCTCCACGCTGGTCCAGGCGGGCGTGGGGTTGAGTGTGGTCGATGCGTTTCCGATGTTGTCCGGCATTTATCCGCAGCTTGTCATCCGCCCATTTCGACCGTTGATCGAGACGAGGCCGCGCGTCGTGTCCTCGAAAACGCGACCGGTGTCGATGATCAATCGCAAGTTCGTGGCCGAGAAGATAGCGGTGATCGCCAAACTGATCGCCAACTCGCATTCGATGTTGAAGTGTGTTAAGCCGGGTCGTTGCCGCAACTCCCGGACCTCCCAACGACCATGGAAGCTGACGACAATAACCTGCCGCCGAGGGCGCAATCAGCCGAGCACGTGCGTGGGGTGACCGACGTCATCTATCGTGCCGAATCGCGCCGCGTGTTCGCCACATTGGTGCGTCTGATCGGTGACTTCGACCGCGCCGAGGAGGCGCTGCACGACGCATTCCGAGCGGCGCTCGAGCAATGGCCTCGCGACGGCGTCCCTGCGAATCCGCGCGCGTGGCTGGTATCGGCCGGTCGCTTCAAGGCCATCGACGCCATACGCCGACATTCGCGGTTCGACTCGATGGAGGATGTTGTCGAGCAAGTCGAGGCCGTCATCGATGAGACCGCATCATGGGACGGCGAAGCGATTGAGGACGATCGGCTGCGGCTCGTCTTCACCTGCTGCCATCCAAGCCTTGCACCAGACGCGCAGGTGGCGCTCACATTGCGCGAAGTCTGTGGCCTCAAGACGGAAGAAATCGCGCAGGCATTTCTCAGCGCCGCGCCCACACTGGCGCAGCGCATCGTGCGTGCCAAAGCAAAGATCCGCGATGCTCGCATCCCTTACCAGGTTCCCGGGCCCGGCGAGCTTGCGGAGCGGCTCAACAGCGTGCTGCGTGTGATCTATCTCGTATTCAATGAAGGCTATTCCGCGTCTTCGGGTCAGTCACTGACGCGGGTCGATCTGTCCGGCGAGGCGATACGTCTCGGACGACTGCTCGTCGAATTGCTGCCGGAGCCCGAGGCGATCGGTTTGCTCGCACTGATGTTGCTTCAGGAATCCAGGCGCGCGGCGCGCGCTTCGGCTGCGGGCGAGCTAATCCTGCTCAAAGATCAGGACCGCTCCCTCTGGAACGGGGACCTAATCGCGGAGGGGGCGGCGCTGATAACAAGATCGCTCACGTCGCGGCACGCAGGCCCCTACACGCTCCAGGCCGCGATCGCAGCCGTACATGCCGACGCAGTCAGCGCCGACGCCACGGACTGGGACGAGATCGCCGGGCTCTACGATGTTCTGCTGAACATCGAGCCGACGCCGGTGGTCGAGCTCAACCGCGCGGTGGCAATCGCGATGCGCGAGGGTCCCGCCGCTGGTCTGGCCCTCATCGAGGCCATCCTTGCCCGCGGCGACTTGAAGGACTACCACCTGGCCCACGCTGCTCGTGCCGACATGTGCCGGCGAATGGGCAAGACTACACAGGCACGCACAGCGTACAAGCGCGCGATCGCGCTTGCCCGTCAGGGGCCGGAGCGCCGGTTTCTCGAGCGGCGGCTGGCCGAGTTACCCGATTGAGCCACGCTGGGGTGCACCGGATCCGAAGTCCCTTGTCGCATTGATTTGATCGCATGTCGATTTCCAGCTTGCCGATTCGACTACTTGATGAAGGCCCGGTGATTTTCGGGCCTATTCAAAGGCGAACAGGAGCGACCAATGCAAACTGTGGCGAGTTGGATGGACTTATTGCGAAGATCGGGCAAAACGGTGGGTCCGTACCTCATGGTGGAGATGCTGTTGCCGGGTGGCTCGCTGCTGGCGCTGTTGCTTTTCCTGTATCAGCGCAGGAAACCCGATATCGGAAGGGCCGCGCAGCATGCTGTCCTTGTCCTGATGCATGCGCTGGCAGGCGTCTTCGAGCGGAGCATTTTGGTACTCGCGCCGGCACAGGTGGCGGTTCGGGTGCCGAAAACGGGTCCGATCGAACGACCAGGGAAGGAAACCACATGAAGCCTGGAATCCTCGTAGAAGCGCGAATCGCTGACAGCCCGGCCTGGCGAGGCTGCCCTCCGGGCCGGCCCGGACCCGCGACCTCGCCGCGCCGCGACAAAGCGGCGCGATCAGGGGTGGAACCGCGCGTCACGATACGCGTAAAGCATCTGTATGGTGCCTCGCCGGCGCGCGCGTTCGGCGCCTGGGTCGACCCGCAGGTCGCGGGTCGGTGGTTGTTCGCAACTGCGTCGCAGCCGATGGCGGACGTCGAAATCGACGGTCGGGCGGGCGGCTCGTTCTGCTTCGTCGCGCGGCGCGCCGGCGAGACTGCCAGATACATGGGGGAATACGTGGAGGTGATCCCGGACCGTAGCCTGGTATTCACTCTATCCATGGTGCCGCACGCCGAGGTCATCACCCGAGTGGCGGTAGCGATTGCTCCCGTTGCGAAGGGGTGCATGCTCGAGTTGACCCACGAAAACATCCCGCGGCCGCACGCCGGCTACGTCGAGGGCCGCTGGACCGGCATCCTCTACGGGCTGGGCGTGACGCTCGATTCGGCAACCGCAACAATCCACCACGACTAGGAGTGAGCCATGAAGTACTTGTGCCTCGTGTACCTCGACGAAAGGAAACTGGACACCATTGCCGACCACGAATGCAAGGCCTGCGGGGATGCTCTTGAGCAGAGCGGCCACCGCATCGCGGCGGAAGCGCTTCAATCCGTTCATACGGCTACGACCGTGCGTGTCCGCAACGGGAAAATGACCGTCACCGACGGCCCCTTTGCCGAGACGAAGGAGCAACTCGCCGGGTTTTACCTTATCGATGCCAAGGACCTGAATGAGGCCATCCAGTTGGCCGCGAAGATCCCACCGGCACGAGTGGGCAGCGTCGAAGTGCGTCCGGTCAGGCAATTGTCCGTTTGAAGACGCGACCGTATTGCGTCAACCTTCGCAACAATCGATGGCTATGATGTCGAGTCCGCTGTTTCCCGATCAACTTAGTATGCAGAGCCGGGTCTTGGCCGGCCGAAACCGACTGGCTGCCCGTCTCCAACCCGCAATCCAACGGAGATCCAAACATGCGATTCATGATGATAGTCAAGCACGCAGAGAACCAAGGTCTGCCGCCGCGGCCGCTGATGGATGCCATTGCGAAACTCGCCGAAGAGGAAGCCAGAGCCGGCACGATGCTCGAAAACGGCGGGCTTGGGCCAACGGTGCAAGGGGCCCGCGTCCGCCTTTCCGGCGGGAAGGTGACTGTGACTGACGGACCGTTCACCGAGACCAACGAGGTCATCGGTGGCTATGCGCAGTTCGAGTTGAAGTCGAAGGAAGCGGCGGTGGAATCGGCGGTGCGCTTCATGGAACTGCACAGGAAACATTGGCCGGGTTGGGAGGGGGAGACCGAGGTTCGCCAGATGTTCGATCCGAAAGACTGCGCACCCAAGGGATAGACGCGGCCCGCTTGCAGTCCGAATCCTAACGGAGATATCACGATGCCATGCATGGTCAGATGCATGGTTATCGTCAAAGCCACGAAGGATTCCGAAGCAGGTGTCCCTCCCGATGAAAAACTCCTTGCCGAGATGCGGAAATACAGCGAAGAGCTGGTGAAGGCCGGGGTGATGCTGGCAGGCGAAGGGCTCCAGCCGAGTTCGCCGCCGCGCCACTTTCGCACGCTGACGCGAATGTCTGCTCAAAAGTGACCTTTCACCCGGACCGGGAGCGGCAGCCATTGGCCGTTTGAGGCAGGTCGGCGACCACGAACCCTGCGCAACTTTGGCTTCAGGACCTGTTGCACGTGTGTTCCGAGGCTGAA
Organism: uncultured beta proteobacterium; assembly: GCA_963739745.1. Lineage (GTDB taxonomy): Bacteria > Pseudomonadota > Gammaproteobacteria > Burkholderiales > Casimicrobiaceae > VBCG01. Next base: position 19,659 of record CAVUCJ010000022.1, on the reverse strand, counting down.
AGAACGAACGCGATTACGCCCGTCGTGTGTGTAACCTGTTCGCCCGGCATGGCGGGCGGTGCTACGCTTACCGGTATGTGCACTCGTCTTGCCATCGTCGCTTTTGCTCTCGGAATCGCGGGCTGCGCCTCGGCGCCGACCGGCACCACGGCATACGTCGGCGAATTCACCGGCGAATTCGTCGACGGAGTGCCGATTTACCGGTTCCCGGCAATCGAAGTAGTCGGTACGCGGCGCAGCGTGGACAAGGACATGTAAGCGAGCGCCGCGCAAACTTTCCAGTCATTTGATTGTTCTGCCTGACCGTTCGGGGGAAGCAACGCCATGCGATTCGTCCATTGTTGCACGCGGCTGTTGTTATTCGCCGTCGGGACAGCGAGTTGTGGATCGAGTCTCGCTGGCGTCAATGAAGGCGTGGCGGCCTTGCAGAAGGCGGACTACGCCACGGCACTGAAGGAATTTGAGCCGCTGGCCGCAAGCGGCGACTCCGAGGCCCAATATCGCTTGGGCCGGATGTACGAATTCGGCAGGGGCGTCTTGGTGAACATGCCGCAAGCCATGAACTGGCTGCGCAATTCGGCCGCGCAGGAGAACGACTCGGCGCAGACTGAACTCGGCGCGATCTACGCGTCGGGCTTCGGCGGTGTACCGCAGGACGACGCGCAAGCGGTAGCGTGGTTTCAAAAAGCGGCAATCCAAGGGAACCCCACGGCGCAATACAACCTGGGCCTGATGTATGCCAAGGGTGGCGGTGTGAAGCAGGACTTCGCACAGGCGGTGGCGTGGTATCGCAAGGCGGCCGACCAGGGACAAGTCGAGGCGCAGTTCAAAATGGGCTTGCACTACGAGAAGGGGGTGGGCATCGCGCAAGACAATGTACTCGCATACGCCAACTATGCGATCGCCGCGCGCAGCGGCGATGCGGATTCCGTAGCGTTCCGCGACGCCATGGCCAAGAAGCTTCCCCCTGCGAAACTTCGCGAGGCCGAGACGCTGGCAGCAGACTGGCAACTGGGCAAACCTACACCCGGGGGTCGTGCCGCTGCGAAATCGCAGGCGGTCCGGACCGCGGCGGCCTCCGCGTCGAGGCCGGACAAATGTTCGTCCACCGGACTCATGGAAGGCGAGAAATTTACGGCGAACAATTGCGTCGTTGCGCTGTACGGCGACCAGAACAGCGTCGCCATTTGGTTCAACGAAGACGCCATCTCGCCGGCGGAGGCAGACGGTTTCCGACTTTCCTCCTACGCCGACGGTAACAAGGGGGGCAAACCGCGAACGATGGTGCAGATCATGTTCTGCCCGGGCGGAGGCGCGGCCACCGCCTCGTCTACCGCTGTGAAGTCAATCGACGTCAACACCAATCACGCCCGATCGCCAACTGCCGGCTTGCAGCGGGTCGCGCAATCACCCAAGGATTTCAAAGTGGAAAAAATGACGGGCGAAATCAAGCCGGGTTCCATGCTGACCGGTAGGATCGTGGGTGGAATGGGCAAAACGACATGGATTTTCGATTTCGACGTGAAGTTGCCCGAAAAAGATGCGGCGGCAGGGATGACCTGCGGCAAATGAGCGCTGGGTCGGGCTTGGAGCCGCGAGGGCGCGCGGGAAGATCTGCTTTCGGGCAGATTGAGAAGCCGAGGTTGACGAGGAACCCTGTTAAGCTAGAGCCGGAGCCGGACGCTAAATCGGCCAAACGGTCGCTATTCGGAGACTTATTCCAATGTCCGCTCCTGGGCGGTAGTTCCAGTTCACCGGCGTCGGCAGCATGACCGCTTTCGCCGAGGACATTCCTCCGTGGACCGCAGCCAGATTGCCTTTGGCGAGGCGCCGGTGGACTACCTTTTTCAGGGTGTCGATCGGTGCGATGATATTTCTGTACCGGACCGAAGGAGTGACACCATGAAACGCGCTTCGCTTACTCTTCCTGAAATCGCCGCAGTCGCCGCAACGCGGGGAGCTGGCGGCGCGGGCCTCGCGCTGCTGCTCGGCGATCGGTTGAAACCAGAGCAGCGCCGCACGGTCGGATGGACGCTGCTTGCGATCGGCATTCTCACGACAATTCCGCTGGCCATGGACATATTCGGGAAACTGCAAGGTCCCAAGCACTGAGTACCTCGGACCGGGACAGACAACGATTGTGCTGGATCAGGAGGCCAACGAAAGCGTCCAACTGGGACGATTTCGACCCCATCGCGCTGGTCGCGTGTGACCTGGCAGCGCGGCCAAGCCCTGGTATGCCTAAGCGACCGTCTGCCGCGGATTGGCGCACATTTGGACTGCTCCTGGCCGGACTCGGGCATCGCAGCGATGCGACCGAGCGACCGCTGATTGGCGTACCGCAGTCATCCACGCGCGAAGGACCGCTGCGGCTCATCGAGCCGCCGTTCCTCGCCGCAGGTCGTTCGGCCGTAGACGACCCTTAGTAGCCAGTCCATATTCTACAAAGCGGACGGTGAATGAATCGGGATAGTCGACGGCGCGGCCGAGAGCGAGAAAGCCACGAACAACGCGGAACGATCCATCACCGAATTACCTCGTCCGCGCGCTTGAGTACTGACTGCGGAATCTCGAGGCCAAGTGCGACCGCCGCCTTTCGGTTCACCACACGCTTGAACGTGGTTGGAGTTTCCGCCTCCTGCGCTGCTGCTCTAAGTCGTGTTGACCTGCACTTCGCCGCCTGTCGCCGTGGCGCAGACAGCTAGCGACGCATCGCTCACGACTTCGTCGAACGAAGATCGCAAACCTCAAGCAGAACCCAATTGGCGGGCTGCGTCAGTTGATTTTCAATGCCGAAGTGAGTCCGAACCTACCCGGCACGGGCGAGACCGGCGGCGGACCTCGGCCATCATCTCCGCGCGGCAACGAATGCTCGGATCGGTGATCGCGAACGGACCGCCCACGCCGTCGCCTATAATTCCGAAGGTACCGTCGTTCGTGGCCACACCGGCGAACGGACTTGCCGGGCGATACGTTCGTTTGACCCTGTCGCGACGGCAAAAAGGAGTCCTGTTTGGACAAGGTACAGACCATCGTCGTTGTTGCCGTGGCGTACCTTGCGCTCGGCGCGTTCTCCGCCTTTTTCGCGTATTCGGACCAGAACGCGTGGAATGTGTGGCTCACCAGCGGCCTGGTGCTCGGCCTGGTGCTGGGCCGGGTCCGTTCCGACTGGATGCCCGTGCTCGCCGGCGCCTTTCTCGGCGCGCTGATCTTCGAACCGCTGGTGGGTTCGTCGCTGGGCGAATCATTTGGCTACGCGCTCATCGAAGTCCTCGTGAACGTCGTCGGCGGCCTGGTGGCTGCAAGGATCTCGGCGACACCGCTGCGTTTCGAATCGCCGCGCGACGTCGCCGCGGTCATTGCCGGAGCGTTCGCGCTGGCGCTCACGGGTGCGGTGTTGGTCGGCTTGTGGGATTACTTCACGGGACGGCCCGACGCCTGGCGCACGTTCCGCGTCTGGCTGGCAGGGAATTTCGCCGCCATCCTGCTGCTCGCGCCCTTTATCGCGGCGTGGGCGCAGTTCCAACTCAAGCGTCCGGACACCCGGACGGTGCTTTCGATCGGCGGCGGGGTGGTGGCCTGTGCGCTGTTCGTGCTTTGCGTCCGTGCGCTCTTCGGCGCCCCCGCTGGCCGGAATCCCGGGTGGTTTGCGGTGGGCTTCACTTGCCTTTCGGTCATGCTCTTCGTCCTCGTCGCGCTGCTGTGGGGTGCCCGTGGCGCGACGCTGGCGGCGCTGGTCGCGGCAATGATCGCGATCACGCAGACCGTGCGGGGCTTCGGCCCCTTCATCGGCAGCGACGAACCCTTCGGCGACGCTGTCCTCAACGCACAGGGCTACGCGGTTGCGCTGTCGATGGCCGGGCTGCTGCTGGCGACGGTCGTGGAACGTCGGCGCCTGGCAAGGCTGCAACCACCAGGCTGAAGATTCGCCTCGCCTCGACGACCCGCGCGAATCAGCTCCCCAGATCCGAGGCGAGCTTCTTGAAGTCCGGCGACCCCAGCAACAGCTTGCGCGCGACCGCACGCAGGCGGTCGACGGTCGCAGCGTCGAGTGTTAGCGCAGTTGGAATGGTCTGAAAGCTGTTGCGCTCGCTTTCGTCGACGATGCCCTGCAGCGAAACATCGATGAAATAGAACTGCGGGCCCTCCCCGCCCGTCCTGCCCGCCGCAACGCTCGTGCCCTGGCGCGCCTTCCTCACTTCGTTGCGCCAGCCCTCGAAACTCGCCCGGAGTTGCTCGGCCACTTCGGAGGAATGCGCCGACCCCGGCAACTTAAGGGCGTTCAGCGTCTGGAGGAAGTTCGGCGTATTGGCAGTTTGATCGATCGCATGGTTGGAGGCGGTCTCGGCGTTGACCGAGATGAAAACCACATGGGAAACGTCACGATAGCCGAGTGCCTCCACCAGCTCGAAGAACCCTCCGTGCTCGACCGCGAAATCGCCCGCCACGCGCAACCCCAGGTTGTCGATCAGCCCGCCGTCGACCAAATGAACGTGCGGTCGTCGCGAACGATCCAGGTAGGTGCGGGCTTCTTCAAGACGGACAGCGCGAGTCGGCGTGGTCGCATCGATCTTCGCGGCGGTCCCCGGCAGCGACACCGGACCACAGGAGCCAGCAAAGCTGTCGATAGTGATCGCGCCAAAGAAAGGTGGCAGCGCTGCGGACGCGGCGACCGCACGCCCAACCGACACGCTGCCCAAGTCCGAGCAGAGCAGATCGAATTGCGCCTGCGTAAAGGGAAACCGCGCACCGGTCGCCAAAGCGGAAGCGTTGATCACCACGTACGGCCGCATGTTGCCGCGCGCCAGGTCGCTGTACGTTGCGCCGTCGAACAGTTCCCGATCGAAGTATTCGGCGAGGAGTTCACCGCGCGAGAACTGCGGCTGGGCGAGAAGCCGCGGCAGATTGGCGAAGACCTCCGCGCGGATCTGGCGCTCCACATCGCGCTTCAGGAATCGAGACTCGAAATCGCGGAAGAGTCCTTCCCGATGGACCGCGTAGTAGCCGGCGACGATGCTGCCGCCGGATACCGCGTTGATGACGTCGACCTCGTCGAGCAGCCTGCGGCTTCGGCCCCCCATCCTGAGCTTCACGTCGCGCAGCGCTTCCATCGTTCCGTACGCCAACGCCGCCGCGCGCGTACCTCCGCCCGACAAGGTCAGGATGACCAGTACATCACCTGGGTTGTCAGGATCGGCCTTGACCCGCTGGAGCCGGTAGCCCTTGGTGAGATCCTGGGTGGCGATGGGCGCATTGGCCGGACGCTGGGCGTCACAACCGACCAGCACGATCGCGCCGGCGAGGATCCAGGCGAGGCATCGGATGCCGAGCATTGCGTCGAGTACAAAGCGCATGGGAGCGAGTCGCTGGTTCCGAGATCGTGGGTAAAAGTGCATCCGTTGCGGTCAGTCGGATCGCCCTACGATACGCGCTTGCGGATCCGCTTTGCAACGCGCCTAAACGGCGCGCTGCCCAGGGAGATCCCTCTCTTCGAGATTAGTCGCATCCCCGGTAGCCGGCGTAATCTCAACTGTACTGGTCGTTGGGTTTTCTTCTGCATCACGATGCAGCGAAGAAAAACGTCGTGTCGAGAGCCCTGGACCGCGTCGATTGGAACGCAGAGCTCGTGCGCGAGGGTCTGGGGGAGGCTGTTCAGCGGCTCAAGCGGGAGTCCGGCAAGGGACTGTTCGTGGCAGGCGTGAAGCTCCCGCTAGCGTGAGCCATGCGTCCCTCCCGGTCGTTCTAGCGGCTGTTCGCACACCTTGCTTGCCTGCACGCGCAACATGGCAACGACAATACCGTCGAGACCGCCGACCTAGCGATTCAATAGGACGTGTGGTTCGGATGGCGTCAGGCGTCCTTGCCTTGCTGCAGGATCGCATGGGCGTCCATCGAGTTCCCCCCGAGTGAAATTGACCTGCAGTTGTGCGCTACAATCCACCGTCGGCAATTGTACGCCCAAGAATCGGCGGCAATACGTCGAATCGCGCAGCGCGATGTCATTGCGTACACGGACGCGTTATCGCATTGGTACACGGAATGCAACTCCAGTCCGCTTGTGCTGCTGGAAGCGCGCCTGGCTCGCGCGTAAGCGCATCACTTTTCTGACGAAGATTTGCTCAAGAACTTCTTGAAGGATGGTTGTGGCAAGTCCCTCGAAGTGAATGCGGAAGCCGGAGGTCATTAATAGCAATTTCGTGCCGCGCTAGGCGCAACCGGGCCAAGGAAAACGAGAATTCAGGCCAACATTCAAAGGGACGGTTAGCATCGGTCATTTCATGGAGGACGAGATGGCGACCACCAACAAACGCAAGACGCTTCCGGCAGGCAAGATACGCGTCAAGATCCTTCCCAAGGATCCGCTTGTTGCGCGCCGGGACGGTCTGTGGCCGGTGGAGATCACTCTCGACTGCCCGACCCCAGAGACGGGCCCGTCAGGTCCGCACGCCGTGGTCGTCGATTACAACGCCGATCTCGACACGCGATTCGCGCCTGCCGTTCTCCAGGCCAATCGCAGTTTCCGTGGCATGGCGCGCGTATCGGGTGCGAAGCTTCTCGAGAATTTTCACTTCCATCAAGTGAACATGTGGTCCATCGTCGAGCGCACGCTCGCACTGATCGAGGACGAATACTTGATGGGCCGTCCAATCCCGTGGGCATTCGGATCTGGCCGTCTCATCCTGCTGCCGCATGCGGGCTATCTCGAGAACGCCTTCTATGACCGCGACACCGGCGCGCTGCATTTCTTCTACTTCCAGGGACCCGACGGCAAACCGGTGTACACGTGCCTGTCGCACGATGTCGTGGCGCACGAGCTCGGGCATGCGATTCTCGACGGCTTGAAGCCGTACTACAACGAAGTATCATCGCCGGAGACTGCCGGATTCCACGAATACTTCGGCGATGCGGTCGCGATGATGGCGAGCCTGAGCACGCGCGAGACTGCACTCGTCGTGGTCCGCGGCGGTCCGGCCAAACTCAAGCCGCGCAACGTTGTCTCTGCTATTGCGAGCGAATTCGGCGCCGCGCTGCGCGGCATTCCTGACAAGGACTACCTGCGCGGTGCATGGAACAACCGCAAGATGAAGGACCTTCGCGGGACCTTCGAGGAGCACGACTGGTCCGAGATCCTGACCGGCGTCTACTACGACGTGCTCGAATGGCTCTACCCGAGATTCCGCCATGACGTGGAGGCCAAAGGCGGCCGTGCGACGACGAGGGGAAAGCGCGAACAATACTCGATGCAGGCGCTCAGCCGAGCGGCTACCGTCACGGCGGGCGTGATGTTCCGCGCGCTCGATTACTGTCCACCTGTCGATCTTCGCTACGATGAATACGCGCGTGCAATGCTGCGCGCCGACGAAGTGGCTTATCCATTGGACGACCTCGGCATCCGCAAGATGCTGCTGGGCGTGTTCAAGCGGCGGGGCTTGCTGCCGACGCAGCACGATCCCGCCTTCGCGCGGGACGTGCAGATGAAGCTGCGCAACTTCGACATTGGCCAGGTCGCCTCGACGCCTGCCGATGCCTACCGCTTCCTCGACAGCCGCCGCAATCTCTTCGGCATTCCCTACGAGGCCAATTTGTCGATCGCTTCGGTGTATCGGACGAACAAGCATGCCAAGAGTGGCTATCGTCCGCCCAAAGAGCATGTGATCGAATTCGTATGGAGCGAGGATGTGAAGCTCACCGGCCGGCGTTTCCGTTCGCTGTCGGGGACGACCATGCCGCTCCTTTGCGGCGGCACGCTGGTGTTCGACAGCATTGGCAACTTCCTCCACATGTCGTTGGTAGAGCCCGCGGAACGGCGCCGCAAGGAATTACAGGACTACACCGCGTATCTCGTCAAGAGTGGCAGCCTCGCGGTTACCGATGGTCTCAAGGGTATCGGCGCGCCCGGTCCTGGTCGCGCGCGTTTGGCTGCGAGCATCGACGGCGGCCGTGTCACGATGGTGCGCAACCCTGCGATGCGTCACGCTGCCGCGGGAGAACACGCATGAGCGCCGGCGTCAGCATTCGCGCGTACGTGGTCGGCTTCGGCGACTGCATCCTACTAAAAATGCCGGACGGCGATCTGACGAGACACGTGCTGATCGACTTCGGCCGGGCGCCCAACGATGCGCCGAGCCTGGAGCGCTTCCCCGCGATCGCTACCGACATCGCCAAGCAGTGCAAAGGCCACCTCGACCTCGTCATCGTGACGCACGAGCACCTCGATCACATGGAGGGCTTCTATCGGGAGCGTGCGGTGTTCGACAAGATGCAGGTCGACCAGGTCTGGATGGGGCTGCCGAGCCACCCCGATTATTACAAGAAGCATCCCAAGGCGCGCCTCGAGAAGAAGATCCGCGAGGCGGTGGGCGAGTTCGCGCGCAGTGCGGTGCGCAACGGGCTCACGTTGCACCCCGCGTTTCGCTCGTTGCTTGAGAACAATCTCGCCAATGCGGACCGCATTAATTACCTGCGCAAACTCGGGACCAAGCCTCCCGTTTATCTCGCGCGCGGCAAGTATGGCCGGCCGGCGACGAAATGGTCGAAGTCGATCCGCATCGAGGTCCTGGCGCCAGAGGAGGACACGAGCGTCTATTACGGCAAGAGCGCTGCAGCGCATGCAATGGGGGCTGCTCTCGCTGCAGCGACCGGCGTCTCACCGGTTCTCGACGGCGATTTCGATTTCGATTGGGAGTACAAGTCAGTCCCGCGGGCGCGCTCTGGCGATCTTCCCGGTATCTCCCAAACCGACTTCGATCGTCTGCGCAACGCCATTCGGGAAGAGGGCGTCGGGGCGGCGCGCTTCATCGATCACGCGCAGAACAACACGTCACTCTGTCTTCTCGTCGAGGTTGCAGGCAAGCGGCTGATGCTTCCGGGTGACGCGGAGCTTGAGAGCTGGGCGAAGATGCGCGAGCACTGCAAGGCGCAGCTAAAGCCCGTCGACTTCCTCAAAGTCGCGCATCACGGCAGCCACAACGGCACGCCGATGGACTTGCTCGACACGCTCCTGCCCAAGAGGCGCGCCGCCAAGGCCAAGGTTCTGGTGTCGACCAAGCGCGCCGTTTACGGGACGAAGAACCCGGTCCCGGATTCGGCCGTGATAACCGAGCTCAAGAAGCGGTGTTCGCAACTCATAAACACCGATGGTCTGCCGGGAACATATGTAGACGTGCACCTGTAGGCGCAAAAGGAGTCGTCTTCGCCAGCGGATGCGCAGGGACCGGCAACGTTGCCGCGAACCTATCTCGGGATCGACATGGTTGCGCATTGCGGCGTCGGCGAGGTCGCAGCCCCAAGTGATGACGTGTCCTGCTCGGCATCAGACCTGACGGACGCCGTCCGTTCGGGTTGAACCTGCGGGCAACCAGAAAGTGGTCACCCGTTTGTGCGGCATGGGCGGGCGCTATCGACCCATTTCTGCTGGTGACGACGGTCCGCTTACGGGTTGGCCATTTTGAGATCGGTTTTTCTCTGTGATGGGCTTTCGTGAGCGATACCGCCTTATCTGATTGAAAGAAGTAAAAAAAAATAGTTCGTGGTTGTCGATTTCGGCGTATCTCGAACGACCAGTGGACGAGGGGCAAAATTGTGCAACTGCGCAGAGTTCCCTCTTTTTTGCGAAAGGAAATCCGCTATGAGCAAGAACACCATTTGTCTTTGGTACAACGGCACCGCGTTGGACGCCGCGAAGTTCTACGCCGAAACGTTCCCGGATAGCGCGGTGGGTGCTTTGCTTCGCGCGCCCGGCGACAATCCCTCTGGCAAGCAGGGCGATATATTGACGGTCGAGTTCACTGTGGCGGGCATCCCTTGCGTCGGCATAAACGGGGGGCCGGCGTTCAATCACAGCGAGGCGTTCTCGTTCCAAATCGCCACCGACGATCAGGCCGAAACAGATCGCTTGTGGAACGCAATTGTCGGAAACGGTGGGCAGGAAAGCGCATGCGGCTGGTGCAAGGACAAGTGGGGAGTGTCGTGGCAGATCACGCCACGCGCCCTAATGGCAGCGATCACCGACCCTGATCGAGCGGCGGCCAAGCGTGCATTCGACGCCATGATGACAATGGGAAAGATCGACATCGCTGTGATCGAAGCGGCTAGACGCGGCTGACATGAAGAACGTATATGTAATTCTGCTTGTGCTACTCACTTCCGGCTGTGCATCAAGCCGAAGCCCAAAATGGAGTCCGCCCCGACGGCCGTCAAATCACCAAGGACACATCATGAATGTCAAGCGTATGGACAACGTCGGTATCGTGGTGAAAGACCTCGATGCTGCAATTCAGTTTTTCACTGAACTCGGCCTTACCCTCGAAGGCCGCATGCCCATCGATGGTGAATGGGCAGGCCGCGTCACCGGAGTGCGCGGACAGCGTGTCGAGATCGCTATGATGCGCACCCCTGACGGCCACAGCCGCATCGAACTCTCGCGTTTTGATTCCCCGGCCATCGCGTCCGATCATCGAACAGCTCCCGTGAACTCGCTGGGTTACTTGCGCGTAATGTTCACCGTTGAGGACATCGACGACACCCTCGCCCGGCTCAGTAAGCTTGGTGCGACGGTGGTCGATGAAGTTGTCAATTACGAGAATATCTACCGACTCTGCTATATCCGGGGTTCCGAGGGAATTCTCATCGGCCTCGCGCAACAGCTAGGGCAGCAGAGCTCCCGAGAGAATCCGATGGACCGCAACGGTTCAGAACTTGGGCACTAGTGTCCTGAGTCTGAAATGCGATTACAGAATCTGGCAACGCTGGCGAGGATCTCGTCCGCGGTCTTGGTCCAAACGAACGGTTTCGGATCTTCGTTGTAGATGTTCAAGTACGAGCGGATGGCCTGTTCGAGTTCTCGGGTGCTGCGATGAGCGCCGCGCTTGATCTGGCGTGTGGTCAGCAGCGCGAAGAAGCGCTCGACCAGATTGAGCCAGGATGCTGAGGTTGGTGTGAAGTGCACGCGAAAGCGCGGGTGGCGCGCAAACCAAGCCTTGACCGAGGGCGTCTTGTGGGTGCCGTAGTTATCGAGAATCAGATGGATATCCAGCGTGGCCGGAACGTTAGCCTCGATGGTCCGCAGAAACGTCAGGAACTCTTTGCTGCGATGGCGCCGATGCAATTCGCCGATGACTTTGCCGGAAGCCAAATCCAAGGCCGCAAACAGGCTCGTCGTGCCATGACGCTTGTCATCATGAGTGCGTCGCTCCGCCATGCCCGGTGCCAACGGCAACAGCGGCTGGGTCCGATCCAAGGCTTGAATCTGGCTCTTCTCATCCACGCACAGCACCATCGCCTTGGTCGGGGGATTCAGGTACAGCCCCACGATGTCGCGCACCTTGTCGATGAACAGCGGGTCGGTCGACAGCTTGAAGGTCTCGACCCGATGCGGCTGCAGCCCGAAGGCGCGCCACGCGCGGCTCACCGTGCTCTGCGACACCCCGAGCTTGGTGGCCAACAGCCGCGTACTCCAATGGCTCGCTTGGCACGGCCGCTCATTGAGGGTCGTCGCGATCAGCTGCTCAATTCTCGCGTCATCAAGCTTGCGCGGCGCGCCAGGCCGCGGCTCATCGAGCAGCCCATCGAGCCGCTGCTCCAAGAACCGGCGGCGCCATTTGCCAACCGTCTGGCGCGTGACGCGGCAACGCTGTGCCACCTCGCTGTTGTTCGCCCCTTGCGCGCAGGCCAGCACGATGCGCGAACGCAACGCCAGCGCTTGCGAGGTCTTATGTCGCCGCGTCCACTCGACCAGCTGGTTGTTCTCTTGCATGGTCAATTTCAACTCAACAAGCTGGGGTCCGCTGCGCATCATTCCTCTCCCGCCGGTCAACACTACCGTAAGACAGGAGAGAGAATACATTGTTCACTTATTTACGACTCAGGACACTAGTTGGCGATGATCTTGAGATCGCGATCCGCCAACTGAAAGCCGAGCGTGACGGGGAGATCGAAGTTGCTGGCCCGAACTTGGCGAACAGCCTCACCAAACTTGGCCTGATCGATGAGCATCGAATCTACCTGCACCCTGTCGTACTGGGTCACGGTGCGCCATATTTCGCCGGGCCCAGGCCGCCGCTTCGTCTCATCACTAACGAGCGAATTGACGAGGACGTGGTGAGGTTGACTTACGTTCCGGCCGACGCTCCCTAGTCGCCGGATGGAAGAGGATCTATTTGAAGAACCGGTGCGGAACCTCTTAGTCGGCGGATTACCACAATCGGCCCCGTAACGGATCAACGAGCCGCAGATAGGGACAGGTGAGCGACAGGATAGTGAAGCTCGCCGCTGTTTGACTGCTGTGAGGCCCGGCGCCCCCCCAGGCGGGGGTTTATGACCCCGAAGGCCAGAGGCGCCGTCCCTTCCACCCGGCCAGCGGAACAGCGCGGCGAGCGGCGGGAACAAATATGATGTGGTCATCATTCCCGATGGCATTTTGCAATCGATGCGATTTCTGGTTCCGCTTGAGTTCCGTCGGGGACGGAGCGTCCTTGCTCGAGGTTGCCATGGGGTTTCCTCTCGTAAGCGGATTCGATGCCGGGATCAATCCCAGCGGTCGTCGCGCACCTGGATCTGCCCGGCTTCAACGCGCACTGGGAACGTGTCGGTCGGCTCGTAGGCGGGAGCGGTCAAGGCCGCACCGGTGCGGATGGAGAAGCGCGCGCCGTGGCGCGGGCAAACGATCTCGTCGCCGTCGACGGTACCGCCGGTGAGCTGCCCGGCATCATGGGTGCAGACATCTGCGATCGCGTAAAACTGGCCGCCGAGGTTGAATACCGCGATTCGCGTATCGTTCACGTCCACGACCTGGAACTCGCCCGGCGCGAGCTCGCCTTCCTGCGCCACCGTCACCCAATCACTCATGCGCTCAGTAACCCGGAAAGGTGGATGATTGGCGCCTGTCTTCGGCTCCGACAGGCACTTAGACTGCGAAAACTTCGATGTCGGGCTCGATCGATTTCACCAGATACTCGATGCCGGCAAGCGTTCCCGAGATCGAACTCGGGCAGCTGCCGCACGCCCCCTGGTAATGCACGGCCAGCCGGTTGCCTTCGAGGCCGACCACGAACAGGTCGCCGCCGTCGCCCTGCAGGTAGGGGCGGATCTGCTCATCGAGCAGGGCATTGATCATGTCGAGGCGCTGCTGGTCTTCCGGTGACAAATCGGCGATCGCCGCGGTCGCTGCCGCCACTGTGGAGGCCGTCTGCGCGTTCGCCGCGGGCGCGGCACGAAGCGGCTCCGCAATCTGGCGCGCCAACACCTGCCAGTCGGCGCCGCCGTCCTGCGTAACCGTGAGCCAATGGTCCACGTAGAACACGTTCGTCACATGCCCAATGGCGAACAGCGCCGCGGCGAGCGGATCGTCCTTCGCCGCCGTGGCGCTGTCGTACGAGCGCTTGATTCCCCAGGTCAACGGTTCCACGAGAACGAACTTCCGTGCGTTCGGATTGGGCGTGACTTCGATTTCGGCAATTTTCGGCATCTGACGGTCCGGACTCAAGCGTCGCCGATCGAGGCGTGCATCGGATCGTCGTCCGCCTCGGTTGTTGCACTGGTGACCGAGTTGAGCGCTGCGTGCAGCGTGTGCCACGGCAGGATCGCGCATTTGACGCGCGTCGGGAGGTCGCGAACGCCGGCGAATACGGTGAGGCGTCCGATATGATGCGGGCCGGCGAGGTCAAGCTTCCCGGTCGCCATGTCGCGAAATTCCCGGATGAGTGTTTCAGCGTCCGCGCGCGTCTTGCCCTTGACGGCGACGGTCATCATCGATGCCGACGCCTTGCAGATCGCACACGACTCGCCCTGGAACGTGACGCCATCGATGCGCTCGCCGCCGACATCGAGTGCCACGCTGATGTGATCGCCGCACAGCGGGTTGTGGCCTTCGGCATGGTGGCTCGGGTGCTCGAGCGCGCCGTAGTTGCGCGGCTTTCTGTTGTGGTCGAGGATGACCTCCTGATACAGCGTCCTGGGGTCGGCCATTACGCAAACACCTTCTGCACGGTGCGAATGCCGGCAATCAGCGCGTCGACCTCCGCCATGCTGTTGTAGAACGCGAACGAGGCGCGCGAGGTGGCCGGCACGCGAAAGCGCTGCATCACCGGCTGCGCGCAATGATGCCCGGTCCGCACTGCGATGCCCTCCTCGTTGAGCAGGGTGCCGACGTCGTGCGGATGCACGCCGTCGACTGCGAACGACAGCACCGCGGCCTTCTTCGCGGCGGTGCCGATGATGCGCACGCCGCGGAGGCGATTCATCTGCTCGGTCGCGTATTCGAGGAGATCGAGTTCGTGCCCGGCGATGGCGCCCATGCCTATCGCCGACAGGTAGTCCACCGCGGCACCGAGCCCGATCGCCGCCGCGATCGGTGGGGTGCCCGCCTCGAACTTGTGCGGGATGGCGGCGTAGGTCGTCTTTTCGAACGTCACCGACAGGATCATGTCGCCGCCTCCCTTGAAGGGCGCCATCCGCTCGAGCAGCGCGGCCTTGCCGTAAAGCACGCCGATTCCGGTGGGCCCGCAAAGCTTGTGGCCCGAGAACGCGTAGAAGTCGCAGTCGAGATCCTGCACGTCGACCTGCATGTGCGGTACCGCCTGCGCGCCGTCGACCAGAACCGGAACGCCGCGCGCGTGCGCAAACGCGATCATGCGCTTGATCGGATTGATGGTGCCCAGCGCGTTCGAAACGTGTGTCACGCCGACGAACCTGGTGTGAGCGTTGAACAGCTTCTCGTATTCGTCGACCAGCAGCTCACCCGCGTCGTCGATCGGCACCACGCGAATCCGGGCGCCCTTCTCTTCTGTCAGCATCTGCCACGGGACGATGTTCGAATGGTGTTCGAGCGTGGTGAGAATGATTTCGTCACCGGGGCCGATGAATTGCCGGCCGTAGCCGTGCGCGACCAGATTGATCGCCTCCGTGGCGCCGCTGGTGAATATCACCTCGCGGTCCTCGCGCGCGCCGATGAAGCGCTGCACTTTGCAGCGCGCCGCATCAAAGGCGGAAGTCGACGTCTCCGACAGGTAATGAACGCCGCGGTTGACGTTGGCGTGTTGCGTCGTCTGGTAGCGCACGAGACGGTCGATGACCGGCTGCGGCATCTGGCTCGACGCCGCGTTGTCGAGATACACCAGCGGCTTGCCGCCGATTTCGAGCCCGAGGATCGGAAAGTCGGCGCGGATGCGCTCGACGGGGAACGCGGGCGCAGGTCGGACTTGCACTGAGTTCCCGATTGCGGTCACGGCTTGCCTGTGGTCTGATCGAGCAGGGCGCGCTCGAGCCAGAGCTTGAGCGAGGCGACGGGGATGCGGTCGACGATCTCGGCGCCGAACGCATACGTGAGGAGGTTGCGCGCTGCCATGTCGGAAAGCCCTCGGCTCGTGAGATAGAACACCGCCTCATTGTCGAGTTGGCCGACGGTTGCGCCATGCGCGCATTTGACGTCGTCGGCAAAGATCTCGAGCTGCGGTTTGGTGTCGACGCGCGCTTTCGGGGTCAGCAGCAGGTTGCGGCTCGACTGCGACGAGTTGGTGCGTTGGGCGTCCCGGCGCACGATGATTTTGCCGTTGAAGACCGCGTGCGCGGCGCCGCCAGCGATGCACTTGTGCAGCTGGCGGCTGGTGCCGCGCGGCTTCGCGTGGTCGATGCAGGTATGGGTGTCGGTGAGCTGGAGCCCACCGATCAGCGCCAGCCCGTCGATCGTGCATTCGGCGCCTTCGGCCGTATGGAGCACATTGAGGTCGTACCGTGAAATCCGCGCACCCAGCGCGACGCTCACCGACCGATAGCGGCTCGCATTCGCGAGTGACACGGCACAGTTCGCAATATGAAACGCCTGGCCGCTGTCGCGCTGTACGCGGATGTGGTCGACTTGCGCACTATCACCGAGCGTGACCTCGGTCACGGCGTTGGTGAAATAGCTTTCCGGCTGCAGGGCGACGTAGTCCTCGACCACCGTCACCGAGCTGCCGGATTCGGCCACCAGCAGGCAACGCGGGTAGCTTGCAGCGCCCGCTTGCGTCGCGATGAACAGCAGATGCACCGGCGCGCCCACCGCCACGTCGCGCGGCACGACGACAACCGCGCCGTCGTGCAAGAACGCGGTATTGAGCGCCGCGAACACGTTGTCGCGGAATTGCACATGACGGCCCAGGTGTAGATCGACCACCGTAGAGTGCGCGGATCCCGCGACGGACAGGTTCGCAACCACGACGCCGGCGTTCGAGGCGACGCTGGAAAGCTCTGGCACGTGGACCCCGTCGACGAACACGAGCCGGGTCGTCGCTTCCGCGATCCGGAAGCGCTCGACGTCCGCCGCCTTAAGGCCGACGGGCATATGCGCGGGTTGGAACGACAGCTTGGTGAAAGGCGAAAGGTCGGTGAACCGCCACTCCTCGTCACGGATAGTGGGTACTGTCAGCACGCCGACGCGGTCGACGGCCTCCGCGCGCAGCTGGTTGAGCCACGGCAACGGGCTCGCGGGCAATCGTCGTTGCCCGGCAAGCAGGCTATCGAGGTAGCCCGCGGCGAAATTCCGGGTCGCGGTCATGCGATTGCCGTTGCGGACGCCGCGTGCTCGGCGCCGACCCAGTCGTACCCGCGCGTTTCGAGCTCGAGCGCGAGTTCCTTGCCGCCGGTCTTGACGATGCGGCCCGCGTCCATCACGTGCACGTAGTCTGGAACGATGTAGTTGAGAAGCCGCTGGTAGTGCGTCACCAGCACAATCGCATTGTCCTTCGTCGGCAAGCTGGTTGATGCCGCCGGCGACGACCCTTAGCGCGTCGATGTCGAGACCGGAATCGGTCTCGTCGAGGATCGCGAGACGTGGCGCGAGAAGTGCCATCTGCAGTACTTCGTTGCGCTTCTTCTCGCCGCCGGAGAAGCCTTCGTTGACGCTGCGATCGAGGAAATCGGGATTCATATCGAGCAGCTTCATTTTCTCGCGGACGAAGTCGTCGAACTCGAGCGGGTCGAGCTCATCGTTGCCGCGCTGCGCCTGCACCGTGTTGTAGGCGAGCCGCAGGAACTGGCTGTTGGCGACGCCCGGAATTTCGACCGGGTACTGAAAGCCGAGAAAGACACCGGCCCGCGCCCGCTCCTCGGGCTTGAGTTCGAGCAGGTTACCGCCTTCATAGAGTATCGTACCGCCGGTCACGACGTAAGCGGGATGGCCCGCCAACACCTTGGCGAAGGTGCTCTTGCCGGAGCCGTTCGGCCCCATCAGTGCGTGCACTTCACCGCTTCTGACCGTGAGGTCGATGCCCTTGAGTATGTCGATGCCGTTCACGGTCGCGGTGAGACCGCGCACCTCGAGCAGCGTTTTGGCGTTCTGCTGAATCATCCGACGCTTCCTTCGAGTTTGAGTCCGAGCAGTTTGGTCGCCTCGACCGCAAACTCCATCGGGAGCTGCTGGAACACGGTCTTGCAGAATCCGTTGATGATCATCGACACCGCCTCTTCGGCGCCGACGCCGCGCTGCGCGAAGTAGAACAGCTGGTCCTCGCCGATCTTCGACGTCGAGGCTTCGTGCTCGACCGTGGCGCTGTTGTTGTTCACCTGAATATACGGAAAGGTGTTGGCGCCGCATCGATCGCCGATCAGCATCGAGTCGCATTGCGAGTAGTTGCGCGCGTCGTCGGCCTTCGCGCCGATCTTGACCAATCCGCGGTAGCTGTTGTTCGAACGACCGGCCGAGATCCCCTTGCTGACGATCGTGCTGCGTGTGTTCTTGCCGATGTGGACCATCTTGGTACCGGTATCGGCTTGCTGGTAATTGTTGGTGAGCGCAACCGAGTAGAACTCGCCGACCGAGTTGTCGCCGAGCAACACACAGCTCGGATACTTCCAGGTGATGGCGGAGCCGGTCTCGACCTGCGTCCAGGAGATCCGCGATCCCACACCTTTGCACAGCCCGCGCTTGGTGACGAAATTGTAGATCCCGCCCACGCCGTCTTCGTCGCCGGCGTACCAGTTCTGCACCGTCGAGTACTTGATGTCGGCGCGATCGAGCGCCACCAGCTCGACCACCGCCGCGTGCAGCTGGTTGGTGTCGAACTTGGGCGCGGTGCAGCCCTCGAGGTACGACACCGACGCGCCTTCCTCGGCAATGATCAGCGTGCGCTCGAACTGCCCCGAGTCCTGGGTGTTGATGCGGAAATAGGTCGACAGGTCCATCGGGCATTTGACGCCCCTGGGGATGAAGCAGAACGAGCCGTCGGTGAACACCGCCGAGTTGAGCGCAGCGTAGTAATTGTCTCCTGGCGGGACGACGGTGCCCAGGTACTTCCGCACCAGATCCGGATGCTTCTGAACAGCCTCGGAGATCGAGCAGAAAATGATGCCGACCTCGGCCAGCGTCTCCTTGTAGGTGGTGGCCACCGACACGCTGTCGAAAATCACGTCGACGGCGACTCCGGCCAATTTCGCCCGCTCGTTCATCGGCACGCCGAGCTTCTCGAAGGTGCGCAGGAGTTCGGGATCGACCTCGTCCATGCTGGAAAGCCTTGGCTTCGCCTTCGGCGCCGAGTAGTAGCTGATCGCCTGGAAATCGATCTTCGGATAGTGAACGTTCGGCCATTTCGGCTCCTCCATCTGGAGCCATTGCCGAAAAGCCTCGAGGCGGAGCTCGAGCAGCCATGGGGGCTCGTTCTTCTTGATCGAAATCAGCCGGATCGTGTCCTCGTTGAGCCCTTTGGCCGCAACATCGGACTCGATGGCGGTGACGAACCCGTGCGGGTAGGGCCGATTGACGAGATTTTGCAGTACCGTGCTCATGGGAATCGCTCCAACATCTTCCGGAATCCTGATCTGCGTTGCGTCATTGCGACCGGGCTTTGCTCGCTTCCTTCAGGCTGAAGCTCTCGCCGCAGCCACAGGTGCTGTCGACGTTGGGATTGTCGAAAGCGAACATCTGCTTTAGGCCGTTCTTGACGAAGTCGAGGCGGGAGCCGTCGAGGAACGAGGCGCTTTCGGCGGCAATCACGATCGTGGCGTCATGCGACTCGAACGACCGATCGCCCTCCCGCATTTCGTCGGCGTAAGTCGAACGTATAGGCAAAGCCGGAACAGCCGACTTTCTTGACGCCGACGCGCAAGCCCAGGCCGTTGCCGCGGCGCGCCAGTTGATCCTTGATCTGCCTTGCCGCGCTCTCGGTCAGTGTGATGGCCATCGTCATTCACTCCAGGGAATTCATGCGGAAACCGCGGCGCGGTCGCCCCTTGGCATGCTCTCGCGCATGTCCTGAACTGGCGCCGCATCCGTCGCCTTCGCTTGCTGGGCGTCAACCAGTTGCCTCAAGGTCACGCCGCCCAGGTAGTCCAGGATCTGCTCATTGAGCTTTGCCCACAGATCGTGGGTGATGCATTTCCTGTCGTCACGGCAGTTTTCCCTGCCGCCGCATTGCGTCGCGTCGATCGGTTCGTCGACGGCAAGGATGATTTCCGCTACGGATACGCCCACCAGGTCCCGCGCGAGACGGTAGCCTCCGCCCGGACCGCGCACGCTGTCGACGAGCCCGCGCCGGCGCAATTTGGCGAACAGCTGCTCGAGATAGGACAGCGAAATCTTCTGGCGCTCGCTGATTTCCGCAAGCGTCACGGGGCCAGCGCGATTCTGCATCGCGAGATCCATCATTGCCGTTACGGCGAATCGCCCTTTGGTCGTCAGCCTCATTGCAG
>CAVUCJ010000021.1:0-29186 GCA_963739745.1 uncultured beta proteobacterium | reverse complement strand
CAATGGGCGCCGGACGCGCGGAGCCGCGGGACCTCCGCAGGGGCGGACTGGAGGCTCCGTGCACGACCGGCACCGAGCCTCCAGTCCGGCCTGCGTGCGCCGGTCAGGCGAGCCGCGTCGACGCGATCCCGCCGTCGACGTCGATCGTGCCGCCGGTGACGAACGCGGCCTGTCCGGAGTCCACCCACCGGACGACGCGCGCGATGTCGACCTGCTGCACCGGCCGCCCGGCCGGGGTGCCGCGTCATCGCCGCGAGGACCTCGGCCGAGTCCCGTTGCCCGGCGTCGCCGTCGCGCCCGGCGCGACGGGCACGACTCGGAGCCGGGTGCCCGGTCTCGGCTGCCCAGGCGCGGGTGAGCTGCTCGACCGCGGCCTTGTCGCGGGGTAGAGGGCCATGAACGGGACGCCGACGCGTGCCATCCACGAGCCGATGTTCACGATGTGGCCGCCTCCGCGCTCCGTATGCCAGGAGTGAGTGCGGCGACGAGGACGTGGGGCGCCCGGATGTTCGTCGCGAGCAGGGCGTCGACGGTGCCGTCGGACAGCGACTCGGTCGGGCCACCGGGGTAGAGGCCGGCGTTGTTCACGAGGGCGTCGACGCGGCCTCCGAGTTGGTCGATCGCGTCGGCCGCGAAGGCTGGACCTCTACGGCGCTGGCGGAGAGGTCGGCGGTAGCGCGACGCCCGGCCGCCCTGGCGCTCGATGTCGGCGGCGACCGCGCGGGTGCGCTGCTCGTCGCGGCCGTGGACGGCGACGGTCAGGCCGTCGGCGGCGAGTTCGCGGGCGATGGCCTCGCCGATGCCGCTCGAGGCGCCGGTCACCAGGGCGGTGCGGGGGATGGTCTGGGTGTTCGGTGCAGTGGTCATGTCTCGATGTTCCGGCCATCCGCCACGGGCACCTTGCCCGGATCCGCGAGGACCTTGCCGGATCCCGCGCCGGGGCATCGAGCCGCTCATCGCGACGATCAACGGTGGGTAGGTTGGCGACATGGACGACCGGACCGCGCAGCACCTGGACCGTGCGGCGGCGATCGCGTCGGCGCACGCGGCCGTGGTCGGCAGCGACCACCACGCTGCCGTCGCCCGCATCGGATCGGCGCACCACGCTGAGACCCTGGGCTGACCGTGTCGCGGGTGCACGAGCCGACCGGACTGTTCGACCGGCGGTACGTGCCGTCACTGTCGGTCGTGCTGCGCGGGCGCAAGCGCTCGATCGTCGGGGACGACGACCAGGAGTGGGGCCGCGAGCGGTTCATCATCACGCCCGTGGACCTGCCCGTCGTCGCCGGGGTGGTCGACACCGCGGGGGAGGACGGCTTCGTCTCGGCGGTGTGGCGGCTCGACCCGGCCTCGTCGGGGAGGTCGTCGCATCGATGTCCGCGCCCGCCGTTGCCCTGGCGGCGTCGGTACCGCGGCTCGGGAGTCGGACCGAGCCCCTCGCAGATGTGTTCGCCCGGCTGCTCGGGCTGCTCGACTCGCCGGAGGACATCCCGGTGCTGTTCCCCCTGGTCTCGCGGGAGATCGTGCTGCGGCCGCGGCAGACCTCAGGCGCCGCGGATGGCGGCGCTCGACGGGACCGTCCCCTCGGTGGTGGCCGGGGCGACGGCGCTGCTGACCGGGCGGATGGAGGAGCCCTGGTCGATGGACCGGCTCGCGCGGACGCCGCGGGTGAGTGAGTCAACGCTGTTCGCCCGGTTCAAGGAGGCGACGGGCATGACGCCGGCGCAGTACCTCAAGAAGACGCGGTTGGCGGAGGCGCGGCGGCGGATGGTCGTGCACGGGGAATCGCCGCGCGGGCTGCGGCCGCGGTGGGGTTCCGGAGTGCGTCGCACTTCTCGCGGGACTACCGGGAGGCGTACGGGCGGCCGCCCGCGGCGGATGCGGTGGTGACGCGGGCGCAGTTGGCGTTGGCGACGGCGGTGTAGTTGCGGGGGTGGGACGGGACGGACGGGAGGCGCGGGGCGGGCTGGTGACGTGTGCTCCGGACCGTCAGTGGGCGCGTCTGCAACCGCTCGTGAGGTTGACCGGAGCAACGCGTATAGACCGGAACGATGCAGGTCGCTAGAATCGAAGCGTTCGGAGGCCCGAGGCCTTCGCCGTTCACGAGGTTTCGGAACCGCACGTCAGTTTGGGGTTGGTGCGATCTGGGTGCACGCGTTCGCGGTGAACCCGACCGGCGCGTGGTGGTCAGCCGGCAGTGACTCTTTGCAGGTGTCGCCGCCGGACGTGCCGGGGATTGACGCCGCCGGGGTCATCGACGAGGTCGGGCCCGACGTGTCCGGGTGGTCGGTCGGCGACGAGGTGATGGCCATCTCGCTGCCCTTCAGCACGCACGGTGGGACGTAGATGCAGGAGCTCGTCGCGCCGGTCGGGTCGCTCACGCGGGTGGCGCGCGGGACGTCGCTTGAAGCTGCTTCGACGGTGCTGATGAACGGGCTGACTGCGCTGCAGATCCTGCCTCGTGCGGCGCTGGCTCCCGGGCGAACGCTCGCCGTGACCGGCGCTGCGGGGCTGCTCGGGAACTAGGTCTTGCAGCTCGCTGGTGCTTCGGGAGTCCACGGTGATCGCCGATGCTGCTCCTGCCGACGAGGCGCTCGTGCGGTCGCTCGGGCCGGACCACATCGTTCCTCAAGGGGCGGGGTTCGCGGACCGCCATCCGTTCGACCGTGCCGGGCAGGATCGATGCGCTCGCCGATGCCTCCGTGCAGCGCTCCGAGGTGATTGAACCGCTGTGGAAGATGGAGGAAAAGTGCTTCTTCAGCGTGCGGGGCTGGGAAGGCAACGGGGCCCGGGGGATCCGGTTCGACAAGATCATGGTGTTCGAGGAGTACCGGTCGTTCGACAAGTTCCAGCAGTTGCGGCACGCGGTGGGCAGCGGGACGCTGACGCTGCGGGTGGCGGAGGTGTTGCCGGCCTCGCTGTTGGCGTGGCGATGGATCGGCTCGAAGCGTAGCGGGCCGCGGGGGCGAACTTTGTGTTGACCTGGTGTCGGGCGGCCGAGGACGCTCGGTGACGTCAGGATGTAGCGGCGCCAGGGTGAAGTCCTCGCCCTCACATGCGTCCCAAGGCACTCGGCCATCACCGACGAAGCATGGTCGGCGCGGCTATCGCGGTGAGCTGAGGTCGCGTAGGCGCGAATTGCTGCGGTGAGTTGCCGATTAGCACGTAGGTCCTGGAGCGTCGGAAGCTCATGTGCGGCACCCATAGGATGATGTAGCGAGTGAGGGGAGGTCCGGGTGGACCGTTCACAGCTTTTGTCCACGCGGACCGTCGTGGAACTTGGGAGCCAGCATCTGCCGGTTGCCCCGCATATCGCGCTCGCCGAGTCGAATCAGAATCCTCCGACGACGGTCACGCGAGCCGCGTCGTCGTTGACTTCAATCATGAAGCCATCACCGTCACAGACGACGGTCACGGGATGTCCGAGGACGATTTCGTCAACCGGTGGATGCGCGTCGGAACGACGAAGAAACAAGCTGAACGGGTCTCGCCCCTGCTCGGCCGCCCCCTCACTGCATTCGAAGGTGTGGCTGTCTCGCCGCCCAGCTGCTGGCGCGAGACATAGTCATCACGTCGACTGCCAGGTCGGACCACACCGAAGACGGGCCGACGGAAGTCGCCATCACCGCGAGCATCGACTGGAGGAAGGCCGTGCGTGCGGGCGACCTGACCGACGTCAGCATCGACGTCGTCCGTCCCGAGGTGACCGGAACGTACCTCGGACGTGAGCACGGGACGAAAATCATGATGGGATCCCTGACGGAGGAATGGGACGCGGAGAGCTTCCGTTCCCTGGCCGAAGAGATCTGGGCGCTACAGTCGCCATTCGACACAGAGCCGGATGCGTTCCGAGTCGAACTATCTCTCCGTTTGACGATGTCACGACCGAATTCGACCGGCAGATGCGTGCGATCTTCGACATCTGGACAGCTCGGGTGACCGGCCACCTCCTACCGATTGGGGAGGGCGACGTTGACACCGCGAAGCTGCTTCCACTGAAGATGCCAACCGACATCGAGGTGGACGGGGAGGACGAAAACGGCCTTGATCGCGGGTTGGACTCCGGCGACGGTCGCACTCGGCCGATCCGCCCTCAGGGTATCCCGACGTTCCCGGACCGCGTCCTCGAAGCCGAGATCGAGCTCCGTGACGGTCGAACGCGCACGGTCCGGTGGCGCATTGCCAACTGTTCTATCGATCGAGCGGACATCTCGTTCCTCGTGTTCGAGTTGCGCTATCGGCAGCCACAAGGCATCCGGGTCGGGACCGCCCGCGAGTACCTCGGACGGTTCGGGGGTATCGCGGTGTACGACGACTCCTTCCGCCTCCCGTACTACGGCACCGACAACGATTGGCTGCTCATCGAACGGGACTTCGGTGCCCGGCGAACGGGCTCGGAACTCGTTCCGAAAGCCATGGCCGTTCCTCGAGGTCTGCTCCAATTGCCGCGGAACGCGCAACTCTTCGGCCGCGTGGCGGTGTCGACGAATCATGAGCGCCGGTTTCAGGACGGTGCCGACGCCGACGGAATACCCGGGCTCAGCATCCAGGTGACGAGAGATCGTCTGGTCGACAACGACGCGTATGAACAGCTCCGAGTGATGACTCGCGCCACCGTCGACGCGTACGCGATGGAGAAAGCCCGCGCTGAGCTAGACGCGGTAGCCCGGATCGAGCGGACCGGGAGCCGCCCGAGCCGCCGACTCGCCGGTTTGCTGACCTCCGCCAAGTCCTCAACGACTCGAAGCCTGAAATCCCGCGACCGGTGTTCCGTGTCCTCGAGACCGCTTTTGACGTCGCCGTCGAACAGGTCAAGGAGCGCGAACAGGCCTCACGGACGTATGCGTCGATTCTGGGAGCTCTTGCCACTGCGGGAATGACGTCGATGGCGTACGAACACGAGATGAGCAAGCAGGTCCGCGCGATCGAACGTCTTGCCGAACGTCTTGACCACACCGCTTCCAGCGCGCCGGCGCCCGTCGGCCGAGGAACTGCGCAGCGCAGTGCGGGAGATGCAGGATTGGGTGAAGCGGGTGAACGCACATCCGCCAGATCTTCAAACCACTGGTGACTCGGGAAACCCGAGAGGGCCGCCGGCGTTACAACGCACGCAAAACGATCAGCGCGGTGGGTAAGCTTGCCGACTCACTATCAGATGGAATTCCCTCGACGTGACTGGCGTCCCCCTGCGGATCCGCCTCCTCGAAGCGACATACCCCGCTTGGACCTCTATCGTTCAGAACATTCTCGTGAATTCGTACAATGCCCTACTGGAGGTCGACGACCCGAGGTTCGTCGTCGTCGGCGGAGGCAACGACGATGTTGGCTGGTTGGAATTCCGCGACAACGGTTCCGGGGTCGACCTGTCACGTGCAGACCAACTCTGGGAACCATTTGAGCGACAGCTCTTCCTCCCTCGAGAACGGGAGGAAGCGGGACTCGGCGGGATGGGTCTCGGTCTAACCATCATCCGAATGATCGCCGACGAAGTGGGACTACGCATCCGTTTGGTACCCCCTCCGCAGGGATTCGCGACGGCTCTACGAATGGACTGGAGGGAACGGCACGACAAAACTCGCATTGATCTGCGACGATCACGGGACGCGCGTGGACGGGTGGGCACCTACGGTGACGGACCGTCTCAACGATCCGGACTGGCAAGTGGTGCCCGTTTCCGGAACGCGGCTCGCCGATATGGTTGCTGGCCTCGCCGAGCTCGAAGCGGCGTCCAAGAACAACCCTGCTGACTACGTGCCTGTCCGTGAGAAACACCCAGGGTCTTCGACCTGCTGGATCGGGCCGACCTTGTTGTCTTCGACTCGGATCTGACCCCGAGCGCAGCGGACACTGAGGCGAACGGAGAGGATTTCGCAAAGACACTTCGGGGGACGATAGGCGACGTCATCGCTCGCCAGATCCGTAGCTTCACGACCGCGGGGTTCATCACCGTCGTCAACATGCACTGGTCCGATTACCCCGGTGATCGCGTATTCGACCTCACCTTGATGAAGGGATGGAGATCCTACTCAGCGACCTCCACATCTCCGAGGCCGAGCTGTCCAGTCCGCGCCGTGGCGCGGCAGTTCGGAAGCCGGCGAGTACCACCCTTGGCATCGGCCCGTACTGCGGGGAGCATCGGACCGGATCCGTAAGTCAGAAGCAGCGATACCGGGTCTGGACGAACCGGTCCTGGCCACGCTCGGCCTGGACAGCACCTCGTTCAGCACTCAGCAAGCGGATTTGTTCGGCAATGCGGACCGCTCCTTTAGAGATCTTGCAGGATCGAGCCTCGGCTTTCGGTACGCTCGCGGGCACGGGGACGACGCCGTTCGCAGGATGGCGGCCTCGCGTCCTCTCGTTGCTGGGTCACGCGGACCCTCCTCGTCGGGCAGAACGTCGTCTCTGATGGCCCACACCTGATCGCCCACTAGCGCCCTTACTTGGAGACAGGCTGGGTGACCGCGATGCGTGGGCCGCCGTCAGCACGCGGTTGCTGGGGGACCAGGACCCGATTCCGCTCGCCGCCGAGGCTCGCATGCACTCGGTCGAACCGTTCGTGGACCGACCCGTGTGGGTACTTCCGGGCTGCACGGCGGCAACTCGCCACCGCACCCCCGCCACAGGCACCAGACGTCGACGCTCCGGACCTGGTGTTCGCTGAGGACACCTCCGAACACGTCGACGCAGACGAAGCCACGAGCTTCGAGACGGACGAACGAGGACCATATCCGCGCCGGTACATTGCGGAGGTAACGGGGGTCGACTACGAACCGGTGACGAGGCTGCTCTAGTGGCCGAGAGCTGGCAGAAGGACCTTGACCTCATCGTCAGAATCCTGGAGGCCTGGCATTCCTATGAGCCGCCTCGAAGCGCTCAGGTGCCCGCTAACCGCGCAGACGATACCAGACACGGGTACGTTCCCGTCTTCAATCCAGGGATGGCCAGAAAGCAGCGTTCTCAATTCTCGGCGGATGTCGTCGCCGGGCGACTCGGCCGAAACCCAGCAACGCTCGGCGGGTTATCTGAGTCGCGACGCTATTGGCGTCGGCAGCCCAGCGTGATCCCAATCCTCACCGTCGGAGTGCACTTCCGCGACGGCGCGCTCACGATCCACCTCCGGGTCGTGACGTTCTTTGATGAGAAAAACGACATCGTCGACGCGCACGGGTGGCGTCTCGACATGGCAGATGCAGCACCGGCGAGCGGCGAACCGGGGCCTGGTCACCATGCCTTCCCTCACGTTCAACGCATCACCGGTTGGCTTCCCAGCGTGCACACTTTCCACCTACCCGGCGTGGACCCGGCCGAGGTGGAAGATGCGTACGGGCCGAACATGAACGCGCCGTCCCTAAACGAATCGCGGCCCGCGTTTCCGCTTCCGGTGTGCTCCGCGCCTGGGATGCTCGTCGTCGGTGTCTGCATCGCTTTACGGCGCGAAGACAACCGAAGAGATCCTCGTCAACGTGGACCGTCGTCCTCGGGCGTTCCTCGACGAAACGCGTGCGATCCTGCGTCCCACCGAGCACTGCGAGCCTCGAGGACGTCCCCGGACTCAAGTATGGTGACGGCGTGCGTCCCGAATCTGCCCCGAGCGCCCCTGGCGCGCATCGCTTCGGTGGTGTCGCTGTTCTCCGGTGCAGGTGGCCTCGACCTCGGGCTCGAACGTGCAGGACACCGTGTCGTGCAATCTGTGCGACAAACTGGGCACCCGCGCAGCGCGTTCTACGGACTCACTTCCCTGATGTTCCTCTCGCAGACGACGTCCTGCTGCCGGATGTCCACACACCGTACGACGTGCTCGTTGCGGGCTTCCCATGCGTCGACCTCTCGCATGCGGGACGGCAGCAGGGGATCTTCGGCCCACAGTCGGGCCTCGTCGCGGAGGTGTTCCGCATCACCGCGGAGACCCGCCCACGATTCGTTCTCATCGAGCAACCCGCCGACGAACCTGCTCCGCCTCGGGCGCGGCGCCGGCATTGCGCACATCATCGATTCGATGACGGCGTTGGAAGACTTGCGGGCGTACCGGGTCCTCGATTCCCGGTTCACCGGCGTCGCCAACGTCGACGTCGGGTGTTCCTGCTCGCGTCACTGGACGCTGCACTGAGCGGGTGCTCCTCGCCGACGATGCGAGCGGCGTACCCGAGACCGGACCTTTCGGTGCCGGTTAGTTCCGGTTTCTACTGGACCGAGGGCCGGCGCGGCGTTGGCTTGGTGTCCGATGCGGTACCGACGTTGAAGGGCGGGTCGACGTTGGATGTCGCTCAGCACCCGCTGTACCGCCAACCGGTGTTGCGCGAGCTTCTGACCCGGCTGCCGGCTTCGGCCCAATTGACCCTGCTTGGCCTCTTGCTGTCGGTCGTGATCGCCATCCCGCTCGGGATCGCGGCGGCGTTGCGGCCGGGGTCGCCGATCGATCACGCCTGCCGCATCCTCGCGATGGCCGGCGTATCGCTCCCGATCTTCTTTACCGGCCTCGTACTGGTGTATGTCTTCTACTATCTCTTCGGCTGGGTGCCGGCGCCGCTGGCCGGCTCGACATCTATTATTCCGCGCCGCCGCACTGGACCGGCTTCTATCTGATCGACAGCCTGATCGCCGGCGTGTCGGTTGCGCTCACCTTCGCCATAGGCAGCCTGCTCGGACTGGCGGCCGGTTACTACGGCGGCTGGCTCGATCGCATCGTCGGCCGCGTTGTCGATACGATCACGGCGTTTTCGCTGTTCGTGCTGGCGATGGGGATTGTCGCGGCGCTCGGCAACAGCATCGCCAACATCGTCTACGCCACCGCGATCATCAACCTGCCGATCTACGCCCGGCTGGCGCGCACCGAGGCGAATGTCCGCCGCGTCGCCGGTTTTGTCGAGGCGGCCCGGTTAGGCGGCAACAGCCCGCCGCTCATCATCCAGACCCAGCTGGCGCCGACGATCATGCCGCTGATGATGGTGCAGGTGTCGCTGACGCTCGGCTATGCGATTCTCAACGCTGCCGGACTTCTCGTTCATCGGCCTCGGCGTCAGGCCGCCGACCGCATGGGGAATCATGGTTGCCGACGGCGCCAGCTTCATCGTCTCGGGCGAATGGTGGGTGGCGCTGTTCCCCGGCCTCGTGCTGATGGCGTCGGTGTTCTGCTTCAGCCTGATGGGCGACGGGCTGCGCGACATCGTCGACCCGCGGCGGCGAACATGACCTACGCCTGACATGCAGATCAACCGCCACTCCGTGCCGCTGCTTGCCGTCGAGGATCTTGGCGTCGAGTTCCGCACCCGCAGCGGTACGGTGCGGGCGTTCGAAAATGTCGGCTTCGAACTGCGTCGCGGCGAGACGATGGCGCTGGTCGGCGAAAGCGGCTCCGGCAAGTCCGTCACCGCCTATGCGGTGATGGGCATCCTCGACGACGCGGCGCGGGTGACATCGGGGAAGATCGTGTTCGGCGGGCTCGACGTGCTGGGAGCCGACACCCGGACGCTGTCGGAAATCCGCGGTCGCGAACTCGCAATCATCTTTCAGAACCCGCGCACCGCGCTCAACCCGATCCGTCCGGTCGGCCGGCAGTCGCCGACATTCTGCTGCAGCACGCCAACGTGACGGCCGCACAAGCGCCGGCGCGCGCGATAGAGATGCTGGCAAAGGTGCGCATCCCCGATCCGGAGCGGCGCGCCGCCGCCTATCCGTTCGAACTCTCTGGCGGCATTGCCAGCGCGCCATGATCGCGATGGCGCTCGCCTGCGAGCCGGCGCTGCCGATCGCTGACGAGCCGACCACCGGGCTCGACGTTACGACACAGGCGGTGATCATGGACCTGATCAACGAAAACCTCGGGCGGTACACCAATTTCGTCAACCCGCTCGACCTGGCCGCCCTGGCGGTTCCGCAACGGGTTTCGACGAAATGGGCTGCCGGTGGGCGCGACCCTCGTGGGGCCGGCATTTCATGACCCGCTGCTCGCGGCGGTTGGTGCCCGCTTTCTGGCGGAAACCGGTCCGCCGCTCGGGGCTACCGGGGCACTGTTGCCGCGGTCCGAGCCGCGGCGTCGATCAAACTTCCCCTATCTGTCCCTAGCAGTTGCCGGCGCCCACCTTTCCGGGGAACCGCTCAACGGCGAACTGCTGGCGCTCGGCGCCAGGAAGCAGCGGGCCGCCCGGACGTCCGGCGACTACCGCCTCTACGCGTTGCCCGACGGCAAGCGTCCCGGCCTGGTGCGCGGCGCCGGCGGCGCGCCGATCGAGATCGAAATCTGGGACATGCCGATGGGCAATATTGGCGCTTTTCTTGCGGGCATTACGCCTCCGCTGGGGCTGGGAACGGTGGATTTCGAAGAGGGGGAGCCGGTGTTCGGCTTTTTGTGCGAGGCGCATGGCGTCGGTGACGCGCGAGATATTACGGCGTACGGCGGATGGCGGGCCTGGTGTCGCGCAACAGATCCCAAGGGAATGGGAACCGCCTGATCGAGCGGCCCGTGCTCGCCGCCGCCAATGTGGCCGCGACGCACTAGCCCCGGCAGATCCGGCGCATCGGTTCATGCAAGCCGGCGCAATCGCTCGTCCGCGAGCGGCAGCAGGCGCGTGAGACGCGCCGCCCAGGAATCCTGTCCGGAGCCATCGGCGATCAGGTCCTGGCGGATTTCGATTTCGACATGCGGGAGCCCGCGCGCCTCGCCGTGCGTCGGCACGGTGTAGTCGCTGTTACCGGTGATCGCATAGGGCGCGTTGTCGCCGACCGCGAGATCGCCCTCGGCGCGGAACAGGTCAAGCATGATCGAAGCGAGCCTGATATCGCGGTTGTAGAGCACGCCGATTTCGACGTTGCGCGTCTCGCCCTTGAAGACCGGCGTGAAGCTGTGCATCGCGACGAGGACCGTACGTCGTCCGGCCGCTTTTCGCCGGTCGAGCAGGTCGGCGATTTGCGGGTGATACGGGTCGAAGATTTCGCGGCGGCGGGCCTCGCGCTCGGCTCCGAAAGGCCGACATTGCCGGGGATTGCGGTGTGTTCGCTGACGGTGGGGATCGCACTGTCCCAGTCCGGGCGGCGGTTGCAGTCGATCACCAGCCGTGAATAGGTCTGCAGTACCGCGGTTGCGTCGAGCGCGCGCGACAGGCGCTCGGTGACGGCGGCGATGCCGATGTCCCAGGCGATGTGCCGCTCCCACTCGCTCGCGGGCACGCCGAGATCGCCGAGACGGCGCGGCACCGCCCGTCCGGCGTGATCGGCGGCCAGGAAGAAATCGGAGGCGCCGTCCGCGCGCAGGACGCGGACGGGAGCGGGATCGGTGTCGGTGAGCAGGTGCTCGGTGTGCATACCGGCCTCATCCTAGGCTTCGCTGTCGCTCATCCGACGCTACGATCTCGGATTTCGCTTCGAGGTCGTTCAGCATGTCGTGAATGCGGGCGACCGGAGCGTCCTTTTCGTAGAGATTGTACAGCGCGCCGGCGAGGCGCACCGGATCGCCGGAATAGTAGCGCTCGTAAAGCTGCTGGCGGCCGGAGAACGACGACACGGCGGCGTCGAAGGCCAGGCGGAACAGCTTGATGCGCGTCGGCGCGTCGGCGTTGGCCGCCTGAGTAGTAGGTCGCGACGTCGGCGGCGCTCGGGCCGGCAATCTCGGCATAGGACGGCACCGCCGACGAGGCCGCCGGCGCCCATGGTCTGGATGATCTCGCACATGCGGATGAACATCTTCGGGAACATCATCCGCACGGTCCAGAGCGGCATGTCGGCCGGCGTCGATCAGCCCCGAACCGGGCGTCGGCGCCGCGTCGGCTTCGGCTGGCGCGGATGCAGGCGCGCACGATCTCGGTGAGCTTGATCAGCTCGGCCAGCATGCCCTGGACATGCAGATGCGCGTCGATGTTGGTCGAGCGCGCCAGCGCGAAGCCGAGCCCCATCATGAACTCGGCCTTGGCCAGGTTCTTGGTGGAGAACTGGTGCATGACCTGTGGCATCGCCTGGGTGCGATGGAACAGGCCGTTGCACATCTCGAGATCGCGATGGATGAAGACGCGCTCCCACGGCACGAGCACATCGTCGAACACGACCATCCCGTCGCTCTCGTCGAGCCGCGACGACAGCGGGATAATCCATGGGCGACGCCGCGTTCTGATGCACCGATCGACGGCCGGCAGATGAAGCGCAGCCCCGGCGTCGCGACCGGGATCGCGAAGCCGAAGGCATAGGGCGCGGCCTCGTCGTTGGTCGGCAGATAGGTCGAGGGCATGACCAGGATCTCGTCGGCATAGGCGCACAGGGTCGCGACCATGCGCGCGCCGCGGATGACGATGCCGGCGTCGGTCTCCTTGACGATCTTGGCCGCGAGGTCCTTCTCCTGGCGTTCGACCGGGCGCGAGCGGTCGACCTGGGGATTGACCAGCGTGTGGGTCATGCACAGATCGCGCTCGCGGGCGTGCACGTAATAGGCGCGGATGTTGTCGGCGAAGCGCTGGTCGGTGCGGCCGAATTCCGGTGCGGCGGCGGCCAGCCCGGTGACCATGATGTTCAGGAAATCCGGGCTGCGGCCGAACATGCCGCAGGTCGCGTCCATCCAGATCTTGACCATCTCGCGCCGGCGGATCAGGTCGTCGACCGAGCGCGGCTCGATGAACGACAGCCCGACCGCTCGCCGCTGCGAGGGCGAGGCGAAGGTCATGCGCTCGTGCAGCGCCGGGTCGTGCTGCATGTCGTAGAGCTCGGCGAGGCTTTGGCCGCGCCGGCGAAGCGCGGATCGGCGGTCACGTCGCGATGCGCTCGCCGTCGATACAGATCTGCCGGTCGTCGTGCAGCGCGTCGAGAAACTGCTTGCCGGTGCGGATGGGCATTCGTCGTCCCCCGTGTCCCTTCCGCACCCCATC
Source organism: uncultured beta proteobacterium (assembly GCA_963739745.1). GTDB lineage: Bacteria > Pseudomonadota > Gammaproteobacteria > Burkholderiales > Casimicrobiaceae > VBCG01. Next base: position 16,341 of record CAVUCJ010000021.1, on the reverse strand, counting down.
GGCCGGCAACGATGGCGAGGGGGAGGTGCCGCGTATCTCAGCTCTGCAGCAGCGGGCTCTGCTCGCGTTCGAGGACCTTGCGCACCGCCGGGCGCTGCAGCAGGCGGTCCTTCAACGCGGTGTAGTTCTTCAGCTGCTCAACCGGCAGGCCGATGCGCTTGCCCCAGCCGTAAAAGACCAGCGTATAGCCGTCCGCGGCCGAATATTGCGAGCCGAGCACGTACTCCTTGCCCTCGAGCAGATGGTCGATCTCCTGCAGCATCTTCCAGAAATTCTCGCGCCCAGTCGCCTTCAGGTTTTCGTGCGCCGCCTCGTCGGTCGCGAAGCGTCCCGGGCGCATGATGTGCGTGAAGGCCGGATGTACCGCGTTGGTCAGATAGGTCATGTGCGACAGCGCGCGGGCGAGCGGCAACGGGTCGTCCGGCAGCAGCTTCGCCTGCGGGAAGGCGCGCGCGAGATAGGTCATGATCGCGACGTTCTCGGTCAGCACGCCTTCGTCGGTCCGCAGCGCCGGCACCTTGCCGCGCGGATTGACGTTCTGAGGTACTCGTCCTTCAGGTGCTCGCCGGTCGCCAGCGACACCGGCTTCGCCTCATACGGTACGCCGGTCTCTTCGAGCGCGATATGCGAGGCCATCGAGCACGCGCCGGGGGCGTAATAGAGCGTCAGCATCGGGCTTCTCCGAATGAGAGCGGGAGACCCTAACTTGCCGCCTCCACGTCGCTCGCGCCAAGCGGCCAAATCGGCGAGTGCGCGGCGCGAAACCAGCGGTTTGCGATCGGCGTGCCGTCCCGGGATCGGGCGAAAGTGGCGGGAACAGGCCGAAATTGACGTTCATCGGCTGGAACGTGCCGGCTTTGCGCGCCGCCGGTGATGTGGCGCAGTAGTGCGCCGAGCGCGGTCGTCTCGGGCGGCGGAGCGATGTCATGGCCGCGCCGCGCGGCCGCCGCGAAACGGCCCGCCAAGAGGCCGATCGCGGCGCTCTCGACGTAACCTTCGACGCCGGTGATCTGCCCGGCGAAGCGCAGCCGGGGCATCGCCTTCAGCCGCAACGCGCCGTCGAGCAGGCGCGGGCTGTTGATGAAGGTGTTGCGGTGCAGCCCGCCGAGCCGGGCGAACTCGGCGCGCTCCAGCCCTGGGATCATGCGGAAGATGCGCGTCTGCTCGCCGTGCCGAGCTTCGTCTGGAAACCGACCATGTTGTAGAGCGTGGCCAAGGCATTGTCCTGGCGCAGCTGGACGACGGCATGGGGCCGTTTTCCGGTGCGCGGGTCGCGCAGGCCGACCGGCTTCATCGGCCCCCAGCGCAGCGTGTCGGGGCCGCGCGCCGCCATGATCTCGACCGGCAGACAGCCGTCGAAATACGGCGTCGATTTCTCCCAATCGTGGAAATCCGTCTTGTCGCCGGCTAGCAGCGCGCGCGACAAAAGCCTCGTATTGCTCGCGGTCGAGCGGGCAATTGATGTAGTCGGCCCCCTCACCCTTATCGTAGCGCGACTGAAACCAGGCCGTGTCAAAATCGATTGTCTCGCGATAGACGATCGGCGCGATCGCGTCGAAAAACGCGAGGCTTTCTTCGCCGGTCAACGCCGCCAGCGCATCGGCAAGTGACGCCGAGGTCAGCGGGCCGGTCGCGATGATGACCTCGTCCCATTCCGACGGTGGCAGGCCGGCGATTTCCTCGCGGCGAATTTCGACGAGCGGGTCGGCGGTGAGCGCCGCCTCGACAGCTTCCGAAAACCCGATGCGATCGACCGCGAGCGCGCCTCCCGCCGGTACCTTGTGCCGGTCGGCGGCGGCGAGGATCAGCGAGCCGCAACGCCGCATCTCCTCGTGCAACAGGCCGACCGCGTTGCGCTCGGGGTCGTCGGAGCGGAACGAGTTCGAGCACACCAGCTCGGCGAGACCGGCGCCGACATGCGCCTCGGTACGCCGCACCGGCCGCATCTCGTGCAGCACGCAAGACACCCCGGCGCGCGCCAGCTGCCACGCCGCCTCGCTGCCGGCGAGCCCGCCGCCGATGACGTGAACGGGGTTCATGCTGGTTTAGGTGTCGCTCGCCGCGCCGTCTTCAAGGCGCAGCTAGCTGCGGGAGAGCCACCGCGGATGACCGCAGGCCAAGCCGGGCCGTGACGGCAATGAGGCGGTGAGGGTAGCACCACGCATGAAAAAACGGCCGGGCGCGAGGCCCGGCCGCCGGGAGTCGTATGCCCGCACTGGGTTCGCGTCAGTCGCGGCGAACGCCGAGGAGTTGCAGCAGCATCATGAACAGGTTGATGAAGTCCAGATACAGCCGCAGCGCGCCCATGATCGCCGTCTTGCTGGCGGTCTGCCCGTCCGCGTATTGCAGCTCGTAATACTGCTGCTTGATGCTCTGCGTGTCGTAAGCGGTCAGGCCCACGAAGACGATCACGCCGATCACCGAGATCGCGAACTGCAGCGCCGACGACGCGATAAAGATGTTGACGATGCTGGCGATGATGATGCCGATCAGCCCCATCATCAGGAACGAGCCGAACTGGGTCAGATCGCGCTTTGTCGTGTAGCCGTAGAGGCTCATCGCCGCGAACGTGCCCGCGGTGATGAAGAACACGCGCGCGATGCTGGCGCCGGTGAACACCAGGAATATCGAGGCGAGCGACAGCCCCATTACCCCGGCAAACAGCCAGAACAAGAGCTGCGCGGTGCTCGCCTGCATCCGCTGGATGCCGAAGCTCATCACCATGACGAAGCCGAGCGGCGCCAGCATGATCAGATAGATCAGCGGAGTAGCCGCAACCTGCGCGTACATCCCGGATTGCGCGAACACGTAGGCGACGATGCCCGTCAGCGCGAGACCGGACGCCATGTAGTTGTAGATGCGGAGCATGTACTCCCGCAGGCCGACATCGACGTCGGCTTGCGCTGCGCCGACCGCCGGTCGCACTGTCCAGCGGGGCTGCGAACCCAAAGCCATTGACCCCCTCCACGGAGAAAAAGAGGACGATTCCTCAGCCCCAGATATTGGCCGAATCCTGAGCTGGTTCAATGACGCCACGCGAACCAGTTCGCGGCGGGGGCGCAACGGCGATTTTTCGATGGCTTGGCCGCCGGATTCGCGGAGCTAATTGCCGCGCAGGTACGCTGCCGGCTTCGCCCCGAGCGCGCGCCAAGTGCCGGCCAGGCCGAGCCCGATCGTCAACCCAACAGCGCCCGCGGCCGTCAGCAGCAGCGGCCACGGCAGGAATGTCCAGCCGGCGCGCATCGGCCCAGTGACGAGAGCCCAGGCCGCGAGCGTGCCGACGCCGGCCGCAACCGAGGCCGTAACCAGCCCCAGCAGCAGATGCTCGACCAGAAACACGCCGGCGATAAATGCCGGGGTTGCGCCGAGCACTTTCAGCAGGACCGCGTCGTAGACCCGCCGACGATGACCGGCGGCGATCGCCCCGCCGAGCACGAGCACCCCGGCGGCCAAGGTAACCGATGCGATGGCGCGGACCGCATCGCCGATCCGTTCGACGACTCCCGCTACCGCCGCGAGCGCCTCGCGCACCGGGATCGCGGTGACGTTCGGAAATCGCTCGGTGACCTGAGCCGCGATGCGCTCAGCGTCGGCAGGCGGCGCGTATAGCGCGGCGAGGTGGGTCCGTGGCGCCTCTTCCAGCGTGCCCGGCGCGAAGACGATGGCGAAATTGATTCCGAGCCGGGTCCATTCGATCCGTCGAAGATTGGCGATGCGCCCGGTGATCTCGCGGCCGAGCAGGTTGACGGTCAGCGTATCGCCGACCGCGAGCCCCATGCCATGCGCCAGTTCGGCGTCGAACGATATCAGGGGCGGACCGCGATAATCTGGTGGCCACCACTCGCCGGCGACGATGCGGGAACCTTTTGGCGGCGCGTCGGCATAGGTCAGTCCGCGCTCGTTGCGCAGCGCCCATTCCGCATCCTGCGCCACCTCGGCCTGCTCGACCGGCCTTCCGTTCAGCCGCGTGATGCGCCCGCGCAGCATCGGGACCTCTTCGAAGCGGGCACCGGGCACCGCGGCGACGATGCGCTCGAACCCCGCGAGCTGGTCGGGCTGGATATCGATATAGAAATCGGTCGGGGCGCCATCCGCCAGACGGTCGCTGATCTCTACCGCCAGATTTCCCTGCACGAGCGCGACCGCGATCATCACGCTGAGACCGATCCCGAGCGAGACGACGATCCGCGCCGCCGCGCCGCCGGGACGGTGCAGATTGGCAAGCGCTAGCCGGGCCAGCGGATGGCGAGGAACTCGGCGCGTGCCGCGCGGCGGCGGTCACCAGCCATGCGGCATGGCGGAACAGCGCGAAAGCGGCGAGAGAACCGCCGAGATACCACAGCGCGAAGCGGCGCTCGGGCGCGCTCAGTACAATCGTCGCCGCGAGCGCCAGCGTGGCGATCCCAGTGGCGGACGCGGCCAGCGGCACCAGACGGCGCGGCGCCGGCGACACGAGGTCACGCCACAGCGCCCCGGGTGGGATGCGGCCGATCGCGGCCAGCGGCCACAGTGTAAAGACCAGCGTCGCAAGCAGGCCGCACAGCGCCGCGAACCCGAGGGGTGCCCAATAAGCCCGAAATGGCAGCGAGACGGGCAGCAAGCCCGCGAGCAGCGGTCCCCCGAGCAGCGGTGCCGCGGCGCCGAGCAGGACGCCCGCCACGATCCCGATCAGAGCAAGCGCCAGAATCTGAGCCAGGTAGGCCGTGTAAACGAGACCCGTCGAGGCGCCGAGACATTTCAATGTCGCAATCGCCTCGGTCTTGCTCGCGATATAGCCGGCGACGGCATTGCCGATCCCGATTCCGCCGACCAGCAGCGCGGTGATGCCCGCCAGGTTCAAAAAAAAACCGAGGCGGTCGAGCAGGCGCTCGAGCGATGGGGACGCATCGGCGCTGCCGCGCAGGCGCCAGCCGGCCTGTGGAAACGCGGCCCGGACCTGCTCGATCCAGGCGGCGGCATCGCCGCCGGCCGGCAGTCTGATCCGATACTCGTAAGTGACCAGCGCGCCGGGGCGTAGCAACCCGGTCTCTGCCAGCGCCGGTCGGGCGATGATAACGCGCGGACCAAACGACAAGCCGCCCATCGCGGCGTCGGGCAGATGCTCTATCAGCGCCGCGAGACGGAACACCGCGTCGCCGATGTGAAATTTTTCACCTTGCCGCAGTCCGAGCCGGCTCGCGGCGGCTGATTCCATAACGGCGCCGAAAACGCCGTCGCGTTGCGCGAGCCCCGTCTCGAGCGGTACGAGCGGGCTCAGGGTAACGGCGCCATAGAGCGGATACGCGGCATCAACCGCCCGCAACTCGATAAGGCTGCGGCGCTTCCCATCGAGCGAGCGCGCCATCGCACGGAAGCTCGCAGTTTCGGATAGTGTGCCGCGGCGGGCGAGAAACTCGCGCTCAGCGGCGTCCGCCGGACGCAGCGTCAGGCGCGCGCTGGCATCGCCGCCCAACAAGAGCCGCGCGTCGGCGCGCAACCCGGCCTCGACGGCGGCGCGCAGCGAGCCGATCGCGGCAATTGCCCCGACCCCGAGCACGAGACATGCGAGAAAGACGCGGAAACCACGCGCCCCGCCACGCAGCTCACGCTTCGCGAGGCGGAAGGCGTAGATCAATTCAGCGATGACGGCTCCGGTTTAGAAGGCGCGCCGCAGTTCGTCGACGAGGTCGAGCCGCTCCCACGAAAACCCACCGTCAGGCTCCGGCGGACGGCCGAAATGGCCGTAGGCGGCGGTGCGGGCGTAGATTGGTTTGTTGAGACCGAGATGCGTGCGGATGCCACGCGGCGACAGATCCATCAATTCCTGCAGCACTTGCGACAGCTTAGCTTCGTCGACCAGCGCAGTGCCGTCGGTCTCGACATAGACCGAGAGCGGTTTGGCGATGCCGATCGCGTAGGCGACCTGGATCGTGCAGCGATCGGCCAGCCCGGCCGCGACGACGCTCTTCGCCAGATAGCGCGCGGCATAGGCGGCCGAGCGATCGACCTTGGTCGGGTCCTTGCCGGAGAACGCGCCGCCGCCATGCGGTGCCGCGCCGCCATAGGTATCGACGATGATCTTGCGGCCGGTCAGCCCGCAATCGCCGTCCGGACCGCCGATCACGAATCGTCCGGTCGGATTGACGTAGAAATGGTTCTCGTCGCACATCCAGCCTTCCGGCAGCACGTTGACGACGTGCGGGCGCACGATTTCGCGCACCTCCTCCTGGCCGATGCTCGGGGCATGCTGCGCCGAGACCAGCACCGCCGTCGCGCCGACCGGCTTCCCGCCGACATATCGCAGCGTCACCTGGCTTTTCGCGTCGGGCCCGAGCAGCGGCGCCGCGCCGGAATGCCGCGCGTCGGCCAGCGAACGCAGGATCGCGTGAGCGTAGTAGATCGGCGCCGGCATCAATTCCGGCGTCTCGTTGCAGGCGTAACCGAACATCATGCCCTGGTCGCCGGCGCCTTCGTCCTTGTTGCCGGCGGCATCGACACCCTGGGCGATGTCGGTCGATTGGCCGTGGATGTGGCAGTCGATCTGGGCGCGCTGCCAATGAAACCCTTCCTGCTCATAACCGATCTCGCGCACCGCGCGGCGCGCGACCTCGACCATCAGCTCTCGGGTGATCGAGGCGGGGCCGCGCACCTCGCCGGCGAGAACGATGCGATTTGTGGTCGCCAAGGTCTCGACGCCGCAGCGCGCCTGAGGCTCGGCAGCAAGAAATGTATCGACGATTGCGTCCGAGATGCGGTCGCAGACCTTGTCGGGGTGCCCTTCCGACACCGATTCGCTGGTAAAAACAAAATCGTGCTTCGGCAACGGACGGTCTCCCTCAAACCTCGGTACTTTCGAATCGAGGATACAGCCGGCGAACGACGGCAGCACGCCGCAACCCGACCCTACGTTGTCGGATCGCCGCCCGGAAGCGTCAAGTCTGATCTTGCCGTCTGCCGCGTCGTCTTGTCGGGGGACCAGGACGCTCGGGAGATGCGTCAGCTCCGGCGGCGAGCGCTTTAGCGAGATCGAGGAGACGCCGGCGAACCGCCGCGTCCTCGATCGATAGATAGGCCTGGACGAGTTCAATCGTCTCCTCTTTGCGCAGCGGGTCGGACTCGAAGGCTTCGGCCGGCGGCTCGGCAAAGCCGCCCGTCGCGGGCGCGCGCACCGGGTCGGTATCGTCGAAGAAGAACGATATCGGCACGTCCAGCACTCGGCTCAACTCATGGAGTCGGCTCGCCCCGATGCGGTTCGCGCCGCGTTCGTATTTCTGCACCTGCTGGAAGGTTAACCCGATCGCTTCGCCAAGCTTTTCCTGGCTCATGCCCAGCATGTTGCGGCGCAACCGCAACCGCGCTCCGACCCGAACATCGATCGGGTTCGGTATCTCGGTTTTTGGACGGCCCGGCCGCCGGGGAGGTTGCGATCGTGCCATTTTTCAATCGTGAAAGAAAAATCCCTTGCTGGGATGGCGCTAGGGCAAGCAACTCGTGTGCCATGCGTGGTTTCTCAACCTGTTAGGGTTTGGAGATCACACCGCGCACGCAAAATATGTAAACTCGGGCGACACGCTCCCTCGCGGCATAACACGGAAACACCCGGATCCGCTCAGGATTTAGGGCGCCGGCGCTGGAGAGTACGCTGTAAGATTTTTCGACTAGTGCGTGTTGTCAATTGAGCCAGATAGTAGTGGCGGCGAGGGGATTTCTGGCGGTTTTGTCGTAGCGCGTGGCGATGGCGCGGAACTGTTTGAGCCTACAGAAAAAATCTCGATCAGGTGGCGCGCCTGGTAGAGATGCTTGTCGATATCGCGGGCCGTGGTGTGCCCCCCTTCAGAGCGGCTCACCCGAGCAGCTGCTTCACGGTCGCGCCGGCGCGGCCCATGTCGATCACCCCGGCATGGCGCTCGCGCAATACCCCCATGACCCTGCCCATGTCCCTGACCCCCGCGGCACCGGTCTCGGCGATGGCTTCTCTGGCGGCCGCCGCGATCTCGTCGTCACTCATCTGCTTCGGCAGGAAGCTCTCGATGACGGCGATCTCCTGCTCTTCCTGCTCGGCCAGTTCGGGCCGGTTGCCCTGCCGGTACAGCGCGATCGATTCACGGCGCTGTTTGACCATGCCCTGCAACAGAAGCTGGATTTCCTGCTCTGCAATGCCGTCCGGGTTGCCGGTCCCGCGCGCCGCGATGTCGCGGTCCTTCAGCGCCGCCAGGATCATCCGCACGGCCGACAGGGTCCGCGCGTCCTTGGCGCGCATCGCACCCCTGAGCCGTTCGGTGAATGCCTCGCGCAGCATGTCGTCCTCCCGCTCTCCGGGCTCGCGATCTCGCGGAGTCGTCGCAGCCTACCCTCTTTGCGCGGCTGCGGCAATTTTGCCGCGATTATCCATAACCAATTGAAATTACTATGAGTTCTATTTGAGTCGGGTTGACAATAGAGCTGCGATCCCTATGTTGCCGGGGTTTGAGCTGCCTCCGATGGCGGCCCCGCGCCTAACGTCTGCTGGACATTTTGCAATGACCGATTCGACCGTGGCTTGGCCTCCGCCGCGCCCGCCCGACTGCAACGCGGCGTTGGTCCTCGCCGACGGCAGCGTATTCTGGGGGCGCGGTATCGGTGCAACGGGCCAGGCGGTGGGCGAAGTCTGCTTCAATACGTCGATCACCGGCTATCAGGAGATTCTGACCGATCCGTCCTACGCGGCGCAGATCATAACCTTTACGTTTCCTCATATCGGCAATGTCGGCACCAATCACGAGGATTTCGAGGCGACCACCCCGGCGGCGCGCGGTCTTGTCATCCGCAACCCGCCGACCGAGCCGGCCAACTACCGCAGCGAGCAGCCGCTCAATTCGTGGCTCAAAGCGCACCGCATCGTCGGTCTGTGCGGTGTCGATACGCGGCGGCTGACGCGCCTCATTCGCGACCGGGGGCCACCCAACGGGGTCATCGCCTACCATCCGAACGGAATGCTCGATCTCGCTGCGATGCGCGACGAGGCGGGCGCCTGGCCGGGCCTCGACGGCATGGATCTGGCGCTCGATGTCACCTGTCGGCAGAGCTACGAATGGCGCCAGACGGCGTGGCGGCGCGGCGCCGGCTACGGCACCCAGGAAACGCCGCGGTTTCACGTCGTCGCGGTCGATTACGGGACGAAGCAAAACATCCTGCGCATGTTCGCCGAACACGGCTGCCGCGTGACCGTCGTCCCGGCGAACGCGCCTCCGGAAGAAGTCATGCGCCACAGTCCCGACGGCATTTTCCTGTCGAACGGTCCGGGCGACCCGGCCGCGACAGCCGAATACGCGGTTCCGGTATTGCGCGAGCTGATCGACAGCGGCACGCCGATGTTCGGCATCTGCTTCGGCCATCAGCTCCTGTCGCTGGCGCTGGGCGGCGCGACGCGCAAGATGGACAAGGGCCACCGCGGTGCCAACCACCCGGTCCGGGACAGCATTACCGGCAAGGTCGAGATCACCAGCCAGAATCACGGCTTCGTCGTCGATCCCGCGAGTCTGCCGGACACGGTCGAGGCAACGCACACCTCGCTGTTCGACGGTACCAACGAGGGAATGCGGCTGAAAAACCTGCCGGTCTTCTCGGTGCAGCACCACCCCGAAGCCAGTCCCGGCCCGCAGGACAGCTTTTATCTGTTCCAGCGCTTTGTCGAGACGATGGCAGCCCACTCGGCCAGGCAATGATCTTGGCGTTCTGCGTCGTTGCATCGACCGGTGACCCCGTCATGGGGCGAAAGCGATATGCGTTCCGTCGGACCGAGTTCGGAGGTTTTGGCGAAAGGCAAACATGTCATTGCCATCCTTGGCGCTCGACCTTCCTTTTGTAAGGTTCGATTATCATTGGAGATGTTGCGGATGCCCTTGATTCCGTGGCGGGTCAAGAACTTTGTCTCACAGCAATTCCCACTAGCATACCATATCATCGTGAATCTTGGCACAGGAGGGAATTCGCAGAAGCATTGGGACTCTCGACTTGCCGAGACCTGGAACGTTCCAACTCGCTTTTGGCCGGGAAAAGTAGCAGAAATTGCAAAAATTGCTGAACCGGAGGAATCCATTGTCGATGTAGGCTGCGGGAATGGGAGCATTCTTCGGGACTTGCGCGATCGAGGCTTCACAAAACTGCACGGCCTTGAACACTCCGAATATGCCGTGAAGCGCTTGTCGGCTGAAGGGATTCCAATGTCTCGCGGAAGTCTGCTGGACATGCCGTTTGAAAGATCGCAGTTTGACGTGGCGATCGCGTCCGAAGTCCTTGAACACGTGATCCGCCGCGATCGGTTCTGCAAGGAGTTGTCGCGCATCGTCAAGCCACAGGGTAAAGTCGTCATCTTTGTACCGAATGACCGTCTCGGACCAATAGATGAGCCCGAGCATGTGAGGATATATAATGCACGCTCGCTTCGGGCATTTCTTGACAGGCATTTGGTCGTTGAATTGGTCAAGCCGATGATCGAGCCGAATACCGGTGCAGATACCCTGATTGCAGTGTGCCGAAACGCGAGGCCCCGCTAGGCCGGCTGTTGCCGTAGATTGAGGACATCGACAGGCAAACTGGCACCGGCTGTCGAGCGGGAAACGCGGCCAGGAATGCTACAGCTTAATGGTTGGCTGCGAGATGAATTCCGATCATGCCTAAACGCACCGACATAAACAGCATCCTGATCATTGGCGCCGGGCCGATCGTCATCGGGCAGGCCTGCGAGTTCGACTATTCCGGCGTGCAGGCCTGCAAGGCGCTGCGCGAAGAGGGCTACCGGATCGTGCTGGTCAATTCGAACCCGGCGACGATCATGACCGATCCGGAGCTGGCCGATGCGACCTATATCGAGCCGATCACGCCGGAAATCGTCGAGCGCATCATCGCCCGCGAAGCGGCCCGACGCGCTCTGCTGCCGACGATGGGCGGGCAGACCGCGCTCAACACCGCGATGGCGCTGTCGCGCTCGGGCGCCCTCGCCCGGTACGGCGTGCGAGCTGATCGGCGCCAACGAGGAGGCGATCGCCAAGGCCGAGGACCGCCAGCTGTTCCGTCAGGCGATGGACAGGATCGGCCTCGAATCGCCGAAAAGCGTTCTCGTCACACTCGGTCGACGACGGCGCGCGAGGCGCTCGACCATGTCGGCCTGCCGGCGATCCTGCGGCCGTCTTTCACGCTGGGCGGCACCGGCGGCGGCATCGCCTACAACACCGAGGAATTCGAGGAGCTGATCCGCGGCGGTCTGCGCGCCTCGCCGACGCACGAGGTGCTGGTCGAGGAATCGGTGCTCGGCTGGAAGGAGTACGAGCTCGAAGTCGTCCGCGACCGCAACGACAACTGCATCATCATCTGCTCGATCGAGAACGTCGACCCGATGGGCGTGCATACCGGCGACTCGGTGACCGTCGCGCCGGCGCTGACCCTGACCGACAAGGAATACCAGATCATGCGCAACGCCGCGATCGCGGTGCTGCGCGAGATCGGCGTCGATACCGGCGGGTCGAACGTGCAGTTCGCGGTCAACCCGGCCGACGGGCGGCTCGTCATCATCGAGATGAACCCGCGCGTGTCGCGCTCGTCGGCGCTGGCCTCGAAGGCGACCGGGTTCCCGATCGCCAAGATCGCGGCCAAGCTCGCGGTCGGCTACACGCTCGACGAATTGCGAGAACGAGATCACCGGCGTCACGCCGGCCTCGTTCGAGCCGACGATCGACTACATCGTCACCAAGATGCCGCGCTTCACGTTTGAGAAATTCCCTGGCGCGGAGCCGCTGCTGTCGACCTCGATGAAATCGGTCGGCGAAGCGATGGCGATCGGGCGCAGCTTCGCCGAGTCGGTGCAGAAAGCGCTGCGCTCGATGGAGACGGGGCTCGACGGGTTCGACGAGGTGACGATCGCCGGCGTCGAGGGCGCCGCGCCCGAGGATCTGAAGGCGGCGGTCAGGGCGGCGCTGACGCCAGTCCGACGCCGGACCGGCTGCTGGTCATCGCGCAGGCCTACCGGCACGGCCTTTCGACCGCCGAAATCCATGCCGCCTGCCGTTACGACACGTGGTTCCTGGAGCGCATAAGCGAGATCGTCGCGGCCGAGGAACAGGTGCGCCGCGACGGCCTGCCCGACGACGCGACGGCGCTGCTGCGGCTGAAGCAGATGGGGTTTTCGGACGCGAGGCTCGCCCGCCTCGCCGGCATCGAGACGGCGCAGGCTGACCGCGTCGCGTTACCGGCTGGCCGTGCGCCCGGTCTACAAGCGCATCGACACCTGCGCCGCCGAGTTCCCGTCGCTGACCCCGTACATGTACTCCTGCTACGAGGGCGACGGGTGCTACGCCGCCCGAATGCGAAGCCGATCCGAGCGGCCGCGACAAGGTCGTGATCCTCGGCGGCGGCCCGAACCGTATCGGCCAGGGGATCGAGTTCGACTATTGCTGCGTCCATGCCGCCTACAGCCTGCGCGAAGCCGGTATCGAGACGATCATGGTCAACTGCAACCCGGAGACCGTCTCGACCGATTACGACACCTCCGACCGGCTCTATTTCGAGCCGCTGACCGCCGAGGACGTGATCGAGATCGTGCGTGTCGAGCAAACCGAAGGGCCGGGTTCTCGGGATCATCGTGCAGTTCGGCGGCCAGACCCCGCTCAACCTCGCGAAGGCGCTGGAACGCGCCGAGATCCCGATCCTCGGCACCTCGCCCGACGCGATCGATCTGGCCGAGGACCGCCAGCGCTTTCAGCAGCTGCTGCGGCGGCTCGGCCTGCGCCAGCCGCCGAACGGCACGGCCACTCTCGCCGCAGGAAGCCGAGGCGATCGCGACGCAGATCGGCTATCCGGTCGTGATCCGCCCGTCCTACGTGCTCGGCGGCAGGGCGATGGAGATCGTTCACGACACGGCCGGGCTGCAGCGCTACATCAGCCGCGCCGTCGACGGTCTCCGGCGCCAGCCCGGTGCTGATCGACCGCTATCTGCAGAACGCGATCGAGGTCGATGTCGATGCCGTCGCCGACCGCGCCCCCGATGGCTCTGGGGTCTATGTCGCCGGCATCATGGAGCATATCGAGGAGGCCGGCATCCATTCCGGCGACAGCGCCTGTTCGCTGCCGCCCTACAGCCTCGACCGCGGAGATGATCGCCGAAATCGAGCGGCAGACGATCGCGCTGGCCCGCGCGCTCGACGTCGTCGGGCTGATGAACGTGCAGTTCGCGATCAAGGACGGCGAGGTCTATGTCCTCGAGGTCAACCCGCGCGCCTCGCGCACGGTGCCGTTCGTCGCCAAGGCGACCGGCGTGCCGATCGCCAAGATCGCGGCGCGGATCATGGCCGGCGAGAAGCTGGCGGAGTTGTTGCCCGAGGAAAAGCGCCGCTCGCGCTCGCCGGCGCGCGGCCATGTCGCGGTCAAGGAGGCGGTGTTCCCGTTCGCCCGCTTCCCCGGCGTCGATCTGATCCTCGGGCCGGAGATGCGCTCGACCGGCGAGGTGATGGGGCTCGACGCCGATTTCGGCCGGGCCTTCGCCAAGGCGCAGCTCGGCAGCGGCACCGACCTGCCGCTCAAGGGCTGCATCTTCGTTTCGGTGCGCGACGGCGACAAGGAGGCGTTGATCGAGCCATGCCAGCAGCTCGCGGCATGGGGGTTCGAGCTGGTCGCGACAGGCGGCACCGCGCGCAAGCTCGGCGAGGCGGGCGTGCCGGTGCGAATCGTCAACAAGGTGCAGGAAGGCCGTCCCGCATATCGTCGACGAGATGAGGAGCGGCCGGATACAGCTCGTGTTCAACACGACCGAGGGCGCGCAGGCGATCGCCGACAGCTTCAGCCTGCGGCGCACCGCGCTGACCCACAATATTCCCTATTACACGACTGTCGCCGGCGCGCGCGCGGCGGTGCAGGCGATAGGCGCGCTGCGCCAGGGTTGCCTTGAAGTCGCCCCGCTGCAATCCTACCTTTGATCGCCTGTCCCGCTAGAAGGCGCTGATACGGTCTGATGAACAAGTTCCCGATGACCACGGACGGATACAACCGCCTGCAGGAGGAAATCAAGCGCCTGAAATCGGTTGATCGGCCGGCGGTCATCCGCGCCATCGCCGAGGCGCGCACGCATGGCGACCTCTCGGAAAACGCCGAGTATCACGCGGCGCGCGAGCGCCAGAGCTTTCTCGAGGGCCGCCTGATGGAACTCGAGGACAAGGTGGCGCGCGCCGAGGTCATCGAGCTCTCGAAACTGTCCGGCTCGGTCATCAAGTTCGGCGCGACCGTCACGTTGGCCGACGAGGAAACCGACGAGGAGCAGACCTATCAGATCGTCGGCGAGGATGAGGCCGATATCAAAAACGGCCGGCTGTCGGTCACCTCGCCGCTAGCCCGCGCCCTGATCGGCAAGGGAAAAGGCGACAGCGTCGAGGTCCCGACGCCACGCGGCAACAAATCCTACGAGATTGTAACCGTCGCGTTCGGTTAGCGTCGGCGGCGCACGTTCCGCGAGCTTTCCTGGCCTCCCACCGTTCCAGGTTCGCGCTCTTCAAGGCGCCCCGGAATGTGTTCAACCGTATTCTCGAAAGCGAACTCGCCGGCGTGATCCGCTACGCGCACTATTCGCTTGTCACCTATGGTTACAACCGCTCTCCGATCGTTTTCTGGCTGCGCGAGCTCGCGGCGGGATGAAGGGCGCACGATAGCACCGTACCCGCCCTTGACTGCCGACAGGGCAACCCTTTTGATGCAAATTATCGACGTCCGCCGATAAATCGGGAATTTCTCGGCGTGAACGTGGGAGGCGGCATCATGAGGAACAGCGCGGCCCGCGTTCTTACACTTGTGGCGACCGCCATCTGGCTCTGCGCGGCTGCCGCGGCTCTGGCGGCCACCGAAGGGGCCGCCCCCGAACTGACAGCCGAGCCATCTCCGCTATCTCCGCCCAATGGGATGTTCAACACGCTTCAGCGCGACATGCTGATGCTGAAAGAACGGCTGGCGGATGTGGTTGCGCCATTCCGCATTTGCCGGAAATCGGCCCATTTCTGTTGCGGCGGCTCACCAAGAATATGACCCGAGTACATTTGGATTCTCGGCCTTGAGGTGGCGGTGATTTTCGCCGGGGCGGTTGGCGGCGAGGCCATTGCTCGGAGATTATTTCGGCCGCTGCATCGGTTCCTGCCATCGCTCGACGTGCGGACGGAATTCGGCCGACTTGGTGCTCTCATTGTTAACGCCGTGGTCAGATTTTCGAATTCGCGGCGTTCGTTATCGTCGCGATTGCCCTGTTCTTCGCGATCTACGACGGGCATCAAGCAGCCCGCTATGCGTTCTGGTGCTGTTTTCGATCATCTTACTGGTGCGACTGATCGCGATTGGCTTGCGCATCCTGCTGGCGCCACGCCTGCCCGAATTGCGGCTGCCCTGCGCTCGACAATGGTCCGCGCGGCGCCTTTACTGGTCCCTGGTTTGGTCGCCGCGCTGGTTGTCGGGGCAGGGCTTTTCGCCACCTTTCTACACGACGTCGGTTTGTCGCCGCCGCTCCATCAGGCTGCCGGTACCGTACTGCTCGTTCTTGCGACGCGGGCATCATCGCCGTGATCTGGAGCGAACGGCGGTCGCTGACCCGCCTGATCGGCGTCAACCCGGCAGATCATGCGATGCGGAACGATTTGGGCGGACTGCTTGCCGCCAATTGGCCGGTTTTCGCCACTTGCATCATGCTGGCGATCGCGATCGCGGCTTTTCTTGATCGCCTGTAACAGGCGAGCGTCAAGCCGCGCACATCTACGAACTCTCGGCATCCTCCTCGGGATGCTGCTGATCGACGGATTGCTACGCATGGTCGTGCGCAGCTATTTCGGCGCGCAAACCGAAGCGGACCGCTCGCGGGAGCCCGGCGACGAGGAAACCCCATCCGACGAATCCGGCGCCACCGCCTGGTCCCGGACGAGGATGAGGCGGCGGCCATAGCCTACGGCGCCGTCATCATGCGCAACAGCCGCATCGCGCTCGCGGTCGTGGCGATCATGCTCTTGGCCACCTCTGGGGGTTCGATCCGCTGGTTTCGGCTCGACTGGGCTCGGCGCGCGGGTGACGGAAGCGGTGTTCCAGATCATCATCACGCTGTTGCTGGCTTCCTCCGCCTGGAGCGTCGTCAAGATCGCGATCAACCGTCATCTGCCGCACGAGACGCGGGACGCGCTCGCATTGGCAAGCGGTGAAGGACAGGACACGGCCTGTCGCGGATCGAAACCCTGCTCCCGCTGGTCCGGATGTTTCTGTTCGTTACGATCGTGGCGATGACGCTGATGAGCGTGGTATCCGCGATGGGCGTCAATTCGGACCGCTGTTGGCCGGGGCTGGAGTTGTCGGCATCGCGGTCGGTTTCGG
>CAVUCJ010000020.1:0-13472 GCA_963739745.1 uncultured beta proteobacterium | reverse complement strand
GTCGCGGCCGCGAATCTCCTGTTCCCGTGTCATCGTCGCGGCCAACGCGTTGTGGAAGAGATGGCATCCCGCGAAGCCCGGGCGCAGGGCCAGAGCCGGGAGCACCTCGTCCGCGAGCCAATGATCGAGCGTGGCCGCCTGCCCCTCGTCGGGCACGAAACGGACGACAAGCGCCGTGCTGCCCATGCCGCATCCGCTGCTCGCGTCGACGCTGCACAGCGCCCGGCGCATGCCGCCGTACTTGCGCATCGTCGCCGCGGTCCACGGCGTCGGGTGATCGAGCCGCTCGCGGTACGCCGAGGAATCGAGCACGGCGAGGGCTGCGACCTCATAGAGCACGCAATAGTGTGCAGCCGTGTCGCGCACGACCCAGCGGGTCCCGCGCCGGAAGCCGGGGATCCCGAGCCGCTCGGGCATGTGCTCGTGCGTGTGCCAGTGGTCGTGCTCGGCCGCGTCCTCTGCCGCGATGTCGAACAGCAGCAGCATGACGCCGCGATCGTAGGGCGAGGACGTCATGGCGGCCCTCCATCACGATTGCGCCCGCGCGGGCCTCGATAGCGGATCCGCATCCGCAGAGCGTGATCCGAAAGGATGTCCGCCGCACGTTCGAGGTCGCCCTTCGCGAAGGCGCCGATCAGGGCGCGATGTTCGGAGATCGCCTGATCGCGAACCATGTCCGTGGCCAGAATATTGTGCGTGCGCAGCGCGGCCACGCGGCCGGACATCAGGCGGTAGGCGCCGACCAGGTATTCGTTGGCGCTGTTCTCCGCGATCGCCTGATGAAACGCCGTGTCCGCGCGCGCGACGCCAAGACGATCGTCGGCGTCCTGCGCGCGCTCCATGTCCTCCAGGGTCGTCCTCATCTGGCGCAGTGTCTCATCGCGCCGGCGGGAAAAACAGAACCGCAGCGCCGCGACCTCCAGCACGCGCCGAAACTCGGCGAGCTCGCCCACATCCTCCTCGGAGAGCATGAACACGAAACTGCCGGACTGCGGCCGAATTTCGATCAGTCCCTGCAGCTGCAGCGCATTCAGCGCTTCCCGCACCGGCGTGCGGCTGACTTTGAAGGCCGCCGCGAGCTTCAGCTCCGACAGCGCTTCGCCGAGCGCGAATCGGCCATCGATGATCGCATCGCGGATGGACTCGGTGACCCGGGTCGTCAGCGACCCTGCCACCCGGGCGGCAGGCGGCTTCCTGGGGGTCGCGTTCTTCAGGTTGATCGCCGATGGTCTGGTCATTGTTTTCCCGAAAGCTCGCAGCGGCGAAAGTCGGTGTCCACTAGAGCCGATGCGCCAGCGCTGCGGCGTCGTGGATCGCCTCCAGCGCGGTGCGAGGCTGTGCGCAGTCGCCGACGACGTACACGCACAACGACGGCGCGCGCTGGTACAGCGTATCGGCAACGGCCGAGATCGGAAGCAACATCTTGGTCGGAACCACCATGTCGATGTCGGTTGCGTCCCAACGCTCGGTGCCGTTCCACAGCTGCGCGGAGCGTTCGCCGAAAAACTCGACCGTCGTGCCGAGATGAATCGTGACATTTGGCCGCTCTTCGAGCGCGCCAACCTGGAACCGGCGCGAGCGCGTACCGATGTCGGTGACGAGTTCCGTGCCGGACTCGACCAGCAGCACTTCGACATTCCGTTGCGCGAGCACGCGCGCGACACCCAGGCCGCGGATATCGCCGCCGATGACCAGC
The DNA here is from genome assembly GCA_963739745.1 of uncultured beta proteobacterium. Classification (GTDB taxonomy): domain Bacteria; phylum Pseudomonadota; class Gammaproteobacteria; order Burkholderiales; family Casimicrobiaceae; genus VBCG01. Next base: position 11,776 of record CAVUCJ010000020.1, on the reverse strand, counting down.
GCCCGGCCGATCCCCGACAGTGGCCGGCGCAGGATCTGGTAGGCGTCGACGACGGGGCTGTCAACGATGCCCGGAATGTTGGGCAGACCGAGTTCCGAACCGGTGGCCACGACGACGATGTCAGGCTCCTCGATCAGCACGCGGCTCGCGTCGGCCTCGACCCCCAGCATCAGGCGCACGCCGGCGCGCTCGGCGCTGCCCGCGAGCCACGTCAGGTGTCCCGCGAGTTCTTCGCGCCCCGGGACGAGTCGGCTAAGCAGCATCTGCCCACCCGGCTCGTCGTCGCGCTCGAACAGTGTCACGGCGTGGCCGCGCAGCGCGAGGATGCGGGCCGCTTCGAGGCCGGCCGGGCCGCCGCCGACGACCACCACGCGTTTCGGATCGGCCGTCGGACGAATCGCGCACTCGCGCTCGCGCCCGGTGGTCGTGTTGACGAGGCAGACGATCGGCAGGCCGCGCGAGTGCATGTCGCTGCAGCCCTGATTGCAGGCGATGCAGGTACAGATCTCCGCAGTGCGGCCGTCGCGCGCCTTGGCAGGGAAGTCCGGATCGGCGTGCAGCGCGCGGCCCATCGTGACGAAGTCGCATGCCGCGGACTCGATCAGGTGCTCCGCCACGCTCGGGTCGGTGATCCGGCCCGAGACGCTGACCGGGATCTCGACGTGTTTGCGTACCTCGCGCGCGAGCGGCGCGAGCACGCCCTGAGGCATCTCCATCGGCTGGGTGATCCACCAGTTGGTTTCGTACATGCCGGCCGAAACGTCGATGAGGTCGACCCCCGCGGCGACGAGGTGGGGCGCGATCGCGCAGACGTCGGCGAGCGTGAGACCGTTGTCCTGATGCTCGTCGCCGCTGATGCGGTAGACGATAGGCAGGGAAGCCCCGGTTGCCTTGCGCACGGCCGCAAGGACCTCGAGCGGAAACCGCATGCGCCCGGAAAGGTCGCCGCCGTATTCATCGTCGCGCCGGTTGCAATACGGCGAGAGGAATTGGGCCAGCAGGTAGCCATGCGCGCTGTGGACGCCGATGAAGTCGCAGCCGGCTTCGGCCGCCCGACGGGCGGCATCGCCGAAACGCTCGACGATCTCGGCGATTTCGCCGTGGCTGAGCGCGTGCGGCACGAAGCCGCCTGCGCCGGCATAGGGCACGGCCGATGGCGCGCGCGATTCCAGGCCGCTGACGCCGGGGTGCACGACGCGGCCGCCGTAGTGAAGCTCGGGGCCGACGACACCGCCTTCGCGATGCACGGCGGCGACCAGCCGCGCGAACTCCGTGAGCAGGTCATCCTTGTAGAGCCCCATCTGCAGCACGCGGCCCCTGCCGCGCGGGTCGACATACGTCGCCTCCGTGTATTGGAGCCCCGCGCCGCCGCGGGCGCGCGCTGCCATGTAATCGATGTAGCGCTGCGTGACACGCCCTTCGGCCGTGCAGTAGTTCCGCTCCATCGGCGAGGCGATGATCCGGTTTTTCACCTCCAGCGTGCCGATCCGGCCGGGCTGAAACAGGTGGGGAAAGCGCATCTCGGAAATCCTGGTATTGCGTGCCCGCAGCCGACGTCCAAACCGGCCTCGCACAGCACCTGTGCCGGAACCGGCCAAACTCCCATTGCGGCGTGGATTGCCAGCCGCCGTCGGGAAACGCGCTTCGCGTCTCGCCAATTTGCACGACTGGTACCTTAGTTGACTCGCTTGACCCAACGTTGTCAAGCCCTGCGGCCGCCATGGCGAGCGGGCAGTACGCTGTCGGGCTTGTCGCATTCGCGCTATGCGAACAGACGCAGAGAATGCTCGCGCATTGCGCAGCGAGGCGCCGCGCATTCGGCATCCCGGCCGTTGACAATGCTCGGCGTATCCTGTCAACTGAAGTACCAATCGTTGAGGACAACATCCAATGAGCGACGTTGGCGCCATCCGGTGCCAAGAACGCCCGCCTGCGATGCCCATCGTTTCGCTCGACCACCTGACGCTGTTCGAACTGAGCCCGCCCGATCTGGTCGAGGCGGCCGCGGCCGCCGGCTTCACGCACGTCGGCCTGCGGCTCAATCCCGCCGCGCCTCCCGGCGAGCGCCAGCATCCGATGATCGGCGACACGCCGATGCGCCGGGAAACCCTGACGCGGATGCGCAGCCTTGGCGTCGCGGTGTTCGACTTCGGTGTGTTCCGTCTGAAGCGCGGCGTTGACGTAGCGGACTTCGAGTCGGTCCTCGAGTCGGCGGCGGCGCTGGGCGCGGCGCACGCCGTCGTGAACGGCGACGAGCCCGACCCGGCGGTGCTTGCCGATCTGCTGCATCGACTCTGCGAACTCGGCAGCCGCTACGGCATCGTGATGAACCTCGAGCCGACACCGTGGACCGGCATTCCCTCGCTCGCGTCGGCAGTCCGGGTCGTGCAGGACTGCGGCCATGCGGGCGCTCGGGTCATGATCGACACGCTCCACCTCGACCGCTCGAACGGGACACCCGCCGATCTCGCGCAGGTGCCGCCGGCGCTGATCGACTATGTCCAGGTCTGTGATGGATCGGGACCGCGGCCCGTGGACTTCGAGACCATGATTTTCCAGGCGCGCAACGAACGGGCGTTCCCGCGCGAGGGCGACCTCGACCTCGCGGGCATGCTGGCGGTGCTGCCCGAAGGCCTGCCACTCAGCCTCGAAGCGCCGGTTCAGTCGCTCGCCGCGAAATTGGCCCCGGTCGAGCGTGCACGCCGCGGTCGGGAAGCGGTGCTCTCGCTGCTCGCCGCGACCGCGGCGCGCCGCCCGATCGGCAAATAGAAGCGCTCGACATTCAGGCAGACGGAGGTAGCGATGACAGCACCATCCACACGGCGCCGCGCCGCCGACACAGCGACGCAGGTGGCGGTGATCACCGGCGGTGCGGGTGGGCTGGGAGCGGCGATCGCGCGGCGCCTCGCGCGTTCCGGCGTCGTCAGCGCGTTGTGGGACGTCAACCTCACCAAGGCGTCGGCGGTGGCCGCCGAGTTGCCTGGCGCCCGCGCCTACCGCGTCGATGTCACCGACCATGCCGCGGTGGAGGCGGCTACCGCAGCGGTTGTGCGCGACTTCGGCAGGATCGACATCCTGGTCAACAATGCCGGCGCGAACGGGCCGATTGCGCCACTCGTCGACTACCCTCTCGACGCATGGCGGAAGTACATGGCGCTGAACCTCGATGCCGTCTTCCACTGCTGCCGCGCGGTGATTCCGGTCATGCAGGCGCGCGGCTACGGACGGGTCGTCAACATGTCCTCGATCGGCGGCAAGGAGGGCAATCCGGGCGCCTCCTGCTACGCCGCGGCCAAGGCGGGCGTGATGGCCCTCACGAAGTCGCTCGGCAAGGAACTGGCCACGACGGACATCCGCGTCAACGCCGTGGCACCCGCGGCGATCGATACGGAAATACTCTCGCAGGTGACCCCCGAGTTCAAAGCGATGGTGATCTCCAAGATCCCCATGGGACGGCTCGGACGCGCGGAGGAGGTCGCCGATCTCGTCAACTGGCTCGCGTCCGCAGAGTGCTCGTTCTGCACGGGCGCCGTGTTCGATATCTCCGGCGGCCGCGCCACGTACTGACCCGTCGACGCGTGGCATTCTCGGTCGCCGCGGAAATTTCCGTTGAGCAGCCGTTCGCGCGAGTACACCGATGCACAGGTGCCGGTCTACGCGCTGTGGCGGCGCCAGAGCGTCGAGGTGGACGCGCGAATTCGGCGATTGGCGACGGGAGGACGACTTCGGAAACCGGAGTCCTCCGGCGGTCCACTATTTGCCGTCCGGCGGGAAGATCACTTTCCAGTCGTTCTTCATGTCGACAACCGTCCAGTTCTTGGCCCTGGCTTCGTCGAGGCCCTTGTCCAGCCGGCCGACGATCGACTCGCGGTCGTAGGCCCACTCGCGCTTGGCGTCGGTATGGTGGACGTACAGTGCAAAGCGCGGGCCATCCCCGGCGGTGGTCCACTGCAGCATCTGCAAGTCACCGTCGGAATTGCCGAACGCCGCGATCGGTCGACGGCCGATGTACTGGTTGATGCCGATCGGCTTGCCTTCCTTGTCGTTTATGAAGTTGATCTCGGGCAGTCGCACCAGCACCGGCTTGCCGTCGCGCATCTCGAACTTCGTCTTGATGCTGCTCCCGATGACCTGTTCGGGCGGCACGCCGTAGACTTCGTCCGACCAGGGTCGGATGAACTCGATGCCACCGCCGGAAACGATGTAGGTCTTGAAACCGTTGGCACGCAGGTAGGCGAGCAGCTCCAGCATCGGCTGGTACACCATCTTCGTGTACGGCCGCCCCGTCGTCGGATGCCTTGCCGTTGCGATCCACTGCTTGACGATCGCCTCGAATTCCGAGGTGGTCATGCCGGCATGCGTTGCCATCAACAGCTCGAGCAGCCCCTTCTCCCCGGAGGCCGCGAGCGTTTTCATGTCCCCCTCCAGCGCCGCCTTGAAGGGCTGCGTGGTCTTCCATTCGGGGTGCTGCGGCGCGAGCGCCCTCACGCGGTCCAGCGTGAAGAAGAGCTGGAAATACATGGGCTGCTCGGCCCATAGCGTGCCGTCGTTGTCGAAGGTCGCGATGCGCTCGCTCTCCGGCACGAATGTCGGCGAGCCTTCCTTCGTGACCTTGTTCACGAACTCGACGATGGACGCCTTGGTCGGACCTTCGTTCCACGAGGGCAAGGGGCCGGCGGCATGCGCGAGCGCCGCAAGCGCCAGCAGCGCGAACATGACCATCACACGCGCCCGTTGAACCATGACAGTCATAGTCATCAGATTGCTTCCTGAAGTCGAAGCACGCGGTCTGCGCGGGGAGCAGACCGCTCGGAGGACTTCCAGCCAGCGGTATCAACAGCACCGGCCCGCCGCCTGGGACCCACGTCCTCTCCGCCTGCACCGGATCCCGCACGACGAGCGAAACGTGGCAATGGGCCGGACCAGCGACGAGGCCGGGCCCCTACCGTCGCGGCTACACCCCGGACTTCGTGCAGATGCTGCGTCATTGAATGCAAGCTCGATCCGTCCCGCCGAACGGCTCGCCGCATTGGATGCATACATAGATTGTATCGGAACCCATCCGGAGGCGATCGATTCGGGCGCGGGTCCATTCTCCGGTCGATCGGCCGGAGGTCGCTCTGCCGTTACCCACGAACGTCCGTCGAATGAATGCGATCCCGGCGCCAAAGCCCGCACCTGCACGGGCGTTCGCGCTTGGCAACGCGGCCACCGCCAACGGGATGGCAGTCGGGGGGTCGAAAAGACTGGGCGAGGCGCCAAACAGCCGCGCGCGATACGCACGAGTTCCTCGTGCAGGGCGCTACAATTCGCGCGAGCCATCTGCATCCTCCGGGATACATCCGGAGGGCAACGGGAATCAAACACTTGGAGAGAACGCGATGCTGAACCGCCTGTCGTTTTCCGCAATTACCGGCCTGCTGGCTTTCGTGTTGACCCTTGGGCAGGCATCCGGCCAGCAACCTGGCGAGATGGAGATTCGACAGGGCGTGGTCGAGCAGATCATGCCTGTTCAACTGCCGAGCAACCATCATCGTGGCATCGGAGCCATAGTCGGCGGCCTTGGGGGTCTGGGCATCGGAAGCCTGATTGGCGGCGGCACGGGCCGTGATGTGGCGATGGTCGCCGGCGCACTCGGCGGCGCGCTCCTCGGCAACAACGTCCAGAAGAAGTACGATCAGCCGGTGCCGGGTCAACAGGTCATCGTTCGCGTCAAGAGCGGCGTGCTGGTTGCGGTGACGCAGCCGGTCGACACGAGGCTGAGAACCGGTCAGCGCGTGTACATCGAGGGCGCCGGCGAGGGGGCGCGGGTGATTCCGCAATAGTCTGCGCAGGGCACTATCGAGGCGCGCGATGCAGGGCTCGCTGCTGCTGCGCGCGTTGTGCCGCTGGGACACCCTTGCCTGGATAGTCGCGAACTGTGCAGAGGTCAGCAATCCGCGGGGCGCGACCGCGAACGGTGCTTGCCGGCCACTTGCCATCGCCGCTCGTACTTATGCGCGGGAGAGCGTGGGTCGCACGCGCCGTCAGTCGATCCGCTCGTACGCCGGCAGCGTCAGAAACTCGACGAACGTGTCGTTGTCGACAAGTTCCGCAAAAATCGCGGCAGCATCGTCGTACTTGCCCTGCGCGTACGCGTCGCCCAGCAGTTCGCGGATCTTCTGCATTTCCTCCGGGATCATCGCGGCGACCATCTCCTTGGTCACCTTGCGGCCGTCGTCGAGCTTGCCCTTCGGCGAACGGATCCACTGCCACACCTGCGAGCGCGAGATCTCGGCGGTGGCCGCGTCTTCCATCAGGTTGAAGATCGGCACCGCGCCCTGCCCCGCCAGCCACGCGCCAATGTACTGGATCGCAACATTGATGTTCAGGCGCAGGCCCTTTTCCGTGATCGGCTGCTCGGGCTCGAACTTCAGGAGGTCGGCGGCGCCCGCCTTCACGTCGTCGCGCTTCTTGGTCGCGATCTGGTTCGGCCCCGGCATCAGCCGGTTGAACGCCTCCAGCGCGACGGGCACGAGACCCGGATGCGCGACCCACGTGCCGTCGTGCCCGTACGTCGCCTCGCGCTCCTTGTCGACCTTGACCTTCGCGAACGCCTCGGCGTTGGCCTTCTCGTCGTTCTTGATCGGGATCTGCGCCGCCATCCCGCCCATCGCATGGATGTTGCGGCGGTGGCAGGTCTTGATCAGGAGTTCGGCATAGCTCTTCATGAAGTGCGTCGTCATCGTGACGAGCGCCCGGTCTGCGAGGCAAAACTCGCGGTTGCTGCGCAGCTTCTTGATGCAGCTGAAGATGTAGTCCCAGCGGCCGGCGTTGAGCCCCGCTGAATGCTCGCGCAGCTCGTAGAGAATCTCGTCCATCTCGAACGCAGCGACGATCGTCTCGATCAGAACCGTGGCCTTGATCGACCCGCGTGGAACCCCGAGTTCGTCCTGCGCCATCACGAAGACGTCGTTCCAAAGCCGCGCCTCGAGGCGGCTTTCGAGCTTCGGCAGGTAGAAGTACGGGCCGCTGCCGCGCGCGAGAAGTTCCTTCGCGTTGTGGAAGAAATAGAGCGCGAAGTCGAAGATGCCGCCGGAAATGGGCGCGCCGTCGACGAGCACGTGCTTCTCGGGCAGATGCCAGCCACGCGGGCGCACGAACAGCGTCGCGGTGTTCTCGGAAAGTTTGTATGCCTTCCCCTCGGGCGACACGAAATCGATCCGTCGGCGAATCGCGTCGCGCAGGTTGATGTGGCCCTGGATGTTGTTGTCCCACCTCGGCGTGTTCGCGTCCTCGAAGTCCGCCATGAATACATTGGCGCCGGAATTCAGCGCATTGACGATCATCTTGCGATCGACCGGGCCGGTAATTTCCACGCGGCGGTCCTGGATGTCGGCCGGCACCGAAGCGCAAGTCCAGTCCGCTTCGCGCACGGACCTCGTTTCGGGCAGGAAGTCGGGCAGTTTGCCGGCATCGAATTCAGCCTGGCGCACCGCCCGCTTCGCGAGCAGTTCGCCGCGGCGGCCGCCGAAAGCGCGTTGCAGCTTGGCGGCGAACGCAACGGCTTCCGGCGTCAGGATCTGCGCGAACTCGGGCGTGATGCGGCCGGTGATTTCGATACCGGGGCCAAATGTGGACGTGTTCATCGGGGGCCTCGCGAAACGGATGGGGGGCATTGCCGGGCCGGGGCCCGACCAATCGGAAATTCGAACCGTGAAAATCGGAAAGCGAAAATCGAAATGTGAAGTGCCAAATGTGAAAGTCGATTTCACAAACGCTGATTGTACCGCTTTCCCGCGGGCACGGCAAAGCCCGCGACCCACGTCGCGGAAGGTCGCAGGAGCGCGCCCGACGCCGGGATCGCCGTCGTGACGCCGACCGCCTCGCTACGCGGCGAGTTGCGGATTCAGCCGCCGCACGCCGCTGTGGAGCTTGTTGAGCGCATTCAAATACGCCTTCGCCGACGCAACGATGATGTCGGTGTCGGCGCCGTTGCCGTTGACGATGCGGCCGTCGCGCTCGAGGCGCACGGTCACCTCGCCCTGCGCGTCGGTGCCCGTCGTGATCGCGTTGACCGAATACAGCGTGAGGCTCGCCTTGGAATCGACCATCCGCTCGATCGCCTTGAATACGGCGTCGACCGGACCGTCGCCCTGCGTCTCGGCCACGACCTCCCCATCCCCGACGCTCATCACGACGCGCGCGTGCGGAACGATTCCGGTTTCCGACACCACCTTCATTGCGCCCAGGCGGTAGTACTCGGTTTCCGGCGTGATGTCCTCGTCGGAAACCAGCGCGTGCAGGTCCTCGTCGAACACCTGGCCTTTCTTGTCGGCGAGTTCCTTGAACTTGGCGAAGGCAAGATTGACCGCCTCGTCGCTGCCAAGGTCGATGCCGAGTTCCGAGAGGCGCGTCCGGAACGCGTTGCGCCCGGACAGCTTCCCAAGCACCAGCTTGTTGGCGCCCCAGCCCACGTCCTCCGCGCGCATGATCTCGTAGGTCTCGCGATGCTTCAGCACGCCGTCCTGGTGGATGCCGGACTCGTGCGCGAACGCGTTGGCGCCGACGATCGCCTTGTTCGGCTGGACCGGGAAGCCCGTGATGCTCGACACCATCCTCGACGCCGCGACGATCTGCGTCGTATCGATGCGTGTCGTGCATGGAAACACATCGCGGCGCGTGCGCACCGCCATCACGATTTCCTCGAGCGACGCGTTGCCGGCCCGCTCGCCCAGGCCGTTGACCGTGCACTCGACCTGCCGCGCACCGTTCATCACGGCCGACAGCGAGTTGGCAACGGCAACGCCAAGGTCGTTGTGACAGTGGACTGACCATACCGCGCGGTCCGCATTCGGAATCCGCTCGCGCAGCGACCGGATCAGCGCTCCGAATTGCCACGGCATCGTGTACCCGACGGTGTCGGGAATGTTGATCGTCGTGGCGCCCGCCTCGATCACCGCCTCGATGAGCCTGCACAGGAAGTCGGGTTCCGAGCGCCCTGCGTCCTCCGGCGAGAACTCGACGTCTGCCGTGTAGTCGCGCGCCCAGCGGACCGCCTTGACTGCCTGCTCGACCACCTGGTCCGGGGCCATCTTGAGCTTCATCTGCATGTGAATCGGCGACGACGCGATGAACGTGTGCACGCGCCCGGCAACCGCCGGCTTGATTGCCTCGCCACAGCGCCGCACGTCATTTTCGTTGGCGCGCGCGAGCCCGCATACGACGCTGTCGCGGATCGCACGGGCAATGTCGTGCACCGCCTCCCAGTCACCGTTCGACGAAGCGGGAAAGCCGGCCTCGATCACGTCGACGCGCAGCCGCTCCAGCTGCTTTGCGATGCGCATCTTCTCCTCCCTGGTCATCGAGGCGCCAGGGCTTTGCTCGCCGTCCCGCAGGGTCGTGTCGAAGACAATCAGATGGTCGCTCATGGTGTCGGATCCTCCGTCTCGTACCTCTGGCAAATGCGGCGCGTCAGGCGACCGCGGATTGCGCAGCCGGCAGCGCAAGCAGGCCGGCGCGCACGCCGCGGTTGACTGCGCTGGTCAGTGCGCGCAGCGCCGCCGTTACGATATTTGCGTCGCGCCCGACGCCATAGACGGTGCGGTCGGCGCCCACGCGCACCTGCACGTAGGCGACCGCCGTCGCGTCCTCGCCAGCGCCGATCGCGTGCTCGTGATAGTTGACGACGTGTATCGGCAGTCCCATGCCGCTGCGCACCGCCGCGACGAATGCGTCCACCGGGCCGTTGCCGGCGCCGTGCAGCACGGTTGCCACGCCGTCGACATGCAATTGCGCGGTCAGATGCTCGACCGTGCCATCGGCGCCGTTGTGCTGCGCTCGGTGACCGACGAACTTGACCGGCGAAATCGCGTCCAGGTATTCGCGCTCGAACGCCGCGTGGATCTCGGCCGACGTGAGTTCCTTCCCGCTGGCGTCGGTGATCGCCTGGATCACCTGCGAGAACTCGATCTGCAGGAGCCGTGGCAGCGCCAACCCGTGATCGCGCTCGAGCAGATACGCGATGCCACCCTTGCCCGATTGGCTGTTGACGCGGATCACCGCTTCGTAGGTGCGGCCCAGGTCGGCCGGATCGATCGGCAGGTAAGGCACGTCCCAGGCCTCGCTGCCGTGCACGAGGTCGTCGACCCGCGCGGCCAAGCCTTTCCTGATCGCATCCTGATGCGAACCCGAGAACGCGGTGAATACGAGTTCGCCGCCATACGGATGGCGCGGATGCACGGGGAGCTGGTTGCAGTATTCGACCGTGCGGATCACGTCGCTGATGTCCGAGAAATCGATGCCGGGATCGATGCCCTGCGTATGAAGGTTCAGTCCCAGCGTGACGAGGCACACGTTGCCGGTGCGCTCGCCATTGCCGAAGAGGCACCCCTCCACGCGCTCCGCGCCGGCCAACATGGCCAGTTCCGCAGCCGCCACGCCGCAGCCACGGTCGTTGTGCGGGTGCACCGAAAGCACGACGCATTCGCGCCGCGCGAGGTGGTGGCTCATCCATTCGATCTGGTCGGCGTAGACGTTGGGCGTGGCCATCTCGACAGTGGCCGGCAGGTTGATGATCGCCTTGCGCTGCGGCGTGGGCTGCCACACGTCGAGCACGGCGTCGCAGACCTCCTTCGCGTAGTCGAGTTCGGTGCCGGTGAAGCTTTCCGGCGAGTACTGGAACGTCCACACGGTGTCCGGCGCCCGCACGGCGCACTCACGGACCACCCGCGCCGCGTCGACGGCAATCTGGCGGATCCCTTCCCGGCCGAGCCCGAACACGACGCGGCGCTGCGTGATCGACGTCGAGTTGTACAGGTGCACGATTGCGCGTCGGGCCCCGGCCAGCGCCTCGAACGTGCGCTCGATCAGTGGAGCGCGCGCCTGCGTCAATACCTGCACGTTGACGTCGGCAGGGACGAGGTCGTCGTCGATCAGCTTGCGCACGAAGTCGAAGTCGGTCTGCGAGGCGGCGGGAAAGCCAATCTCGATTTCCTTGTAACCCATCTTCACCAGCAGCCGGAACATGCGGAGCTTGCGCTCGGCGTCCATCGGCTCGATCAACGCCTGATTGCCATCGCGCAGGTCGACGCTGCACCAGACGGGTGGCTTCGTGACCACGCGTGACGGCCAGGCGCGATCGGCAAGCGTGATCGGGGCAAAGGGGCGGTACTTGAGAGACGGCTCGATCTTCATCTGAGATTCCTTGGGCGGCGTTCAACTTGCCGCGGCGAGTGGCATGGGGCCTCACCATCCGGTCGTGGCTGGATGGCATGCACTGCTCGAATTGTGGGGTGGGTTTATGTGCGCGCGAGGCGCAGCAGCAGGCCGCGCAGGATCAGCGCAAGCGCGGACAGCGAAGGCGTCCGGGCACTGGTGGCGGCGAGGGAGTTGCTGCTCATCTGACAACAATAGCCGATATGTCGCGTCGCTGCAAGCGGCGGTCGGGGCAAGGACCGCGACGCATCGGCGCGCCCGGAGGTACGGTGCTCCACGCCGCGCGGTGGTGCGCGAGCGACCGGGTCGCCCACAGCCAAAGACGGCCGCCTTCCGGCGCCGGATGGACGTGGAGCTGGACGGGCTTTCGTGCGAGTTGCCCGGCGCGAATCCGCATTGGAGTGCTGCAGCTATTCGCGATCGATTGAACATACGCGAGGCGGTCGGCTGCATTGGCCCGCGCGGCCATCGCCGGCGCTACCAGGTAACCGGCGCCGATCGTGTCACGTGCCCACTCCACGTTGCGCAGGTGTTCGCACAGCGCGGGCACGAGGTCGCCTACGACGGGGACCGCCAATGC
>CAVUCJ010000019.1:0-16273 GCA_963739745.1 uncultured beta proteobacterium | reverse complement strand
ACAGGATGAATTCATGAACGGCACGCTTCCGACAGCCGCGAAACCTGCTGGCGCGCCGGGACGTCGGACCTCCAGTCGCGGTTGGATGGCGTGGAGGCCCGCGCCGGATTCGCCCAGATCGTCGCTGACCGCCGAAACCTGCGCGCTCGAATGTCGAATGATGCCGTCTAGGACACTTCCGGCGGAAGTTCGGAGACCGACCGCCGCCAAGTACCCGGATGAAACCACCCCTCCCATTGCGCAGGGTGGGCTCGGACGACCGGCTCCAGCAGTTCGACATAGCGCGCCGCCATCTGCGCCACCGCTTGCTCCAGGGGAAGTCCAACCGGCGGCGCCAGGTCCGGCCCCAGTTCCACGCGATATCCGCCGTGTTCGTCCGGCAACGTGAACGCCGGAATGAGCGCGGCTCCGCTCTGATAGGCGATCAGCGGAGCACCCGTCGCAAGGTCGAGCGTGCCATCGAGAAACGCAAAAGTGGCCGAGCGCGCACCGGTGCCCGTTGCCATGATCGAAACCACGCCATTGTCCGACAACACCTGCCTCAACGCGGCCAGCGCGGGACGCGCGTGTCCATAGACGACGATCACGCGCCGCGCGGTGTAGCGGTTCACCGCGCGCAATCGAATGGGGTTCAGGAACAGCTTCCCGATCCGGGTCGGCGAGAACGGATGCGATGGCGCGCTCAAGTGCGTCAGCGAATAGCCGGCCGAGGACAGTGCCATTTTCGTCACGAGGTCGCTGCCGGCAAATGGACTGACCCACACCACGGCGCCCCGCGATCGTTGCAGCGCCCGGTCGAGAACCTCGCGGCCGACGAGCCTCACTTCGCACCGCCAGCCGCCGGGAAGAATTTCACGGATCGCTTCGATGTTCGACAGATAGTCGGCGGCGATTGCTCCTCGAGAGATCGCTCGAGCGTCGCGTCCATCGAATGCGCTCAGGCCATGCAGACGCAGCATGCTGCCGGGCCTGATGCGCAGATGGATCCGCGCCATCAGCCGTGCCACGGCAGGCCAATGGCGGGCCGGGAGCGCGCAGGCGAGCAGACACAATCCCAGCTTGCCCGTGGTGACGATGTCCTTGGGGGTGACCCAGCCTTCCGGCGTCCAGGTCGCCGTCTCGATGGTCACTGCCTGCGGTCGACGCAATCTGGACATACAAACCTGTACCGGGACCTGCGCAACCGAACGGGGTTAATGCCGCAACCTTGTCGCCAACTCCAGCAGCCGCCCGAAGGGACCGGGTCGGAACGCCATCCAGTCCAGAAGTCGATGCGACGGCTGCGCGCTCCACCGGCTCTTGTAGCCGGAATCGCCCAACCCGATGTCGACGCGCCGGATGACGCCGGACTCGATCGCGTCGCGGAAAACATGCCGGTACAGGATGGATCCCGTCCCATACTCGCGAACCTGTTCGGCGTAGTGGTTGGCGATGATGTGGCGAGTTTCGCCACAGTCCAGAAAAAAACAGAAACTCACCGGCTGACCGTTGAAATGCATCACCCACGCACGGGCCATGCCTGCGGACCCGGAATCCGACAGCAGGCTTCTCCAGTACGTCTGGTTCGGTTCGCCGAAGAAGCGCGCCTTGCCCCCGGCTTTCTGCTGCCAGGACTCGCCTTCGATCGACGCCAGGTCGCGGAGCGTGTTCGACCACTGGGCTCCGGTGCGCTGCTTCGTGCATCGGATTTCGAGCACGCCTTCCCGTTTCATCTTGCGTTCATAGTACTCGGCGTTGGTGCGCAGTTTTTTGCCAAGACTACGTTCGAATTGCTCCCACGCTTCAGGCAATTCCACGACGTAGGATTCCCCCAGCGAGAGGCAACGGATGCGCCAGCCCCTGCGTTCCAGTGCGGCGTTGAGACCGGCGACGCCGGGGTCCGCTTCGGCCACCGGGCCGTAGCGAAGCGCCGGTGTCGACCTGGAGCGCGTAAACGCTTCGGCCAGCGCTTCGAAAATCTCGAGCTCGGCGTTCTCCGGAACAACAGGCGTGCGGTACGGCCAGTAGAATCCGGCGAGGGACGACACTGAAATGCCGGAACTGCGTTGCGCCGCAAAGGGAAAGATCGCTCGCAACCGCCCGTCTCCAGCGCGAACCGCCACGTAGCGCAGCGGCGGCCGCCATCTCTGATACGGCAGAAAATGCTCTCCCCAGGCGCGAAACCAGGCGGGTGTCGCAAACCTGCTCTGCGCAGGGAGCGTCTCGACGATCGCTTGCCATTCATCATCGCGTGGTGGCGTCGTGCCGAACTCGGCGGTCAGTCGCCTGCTCGCGAGCGCCGCCTTTCGAGGCATTGCTGTAGACGTCGCCGCCGCGGAAGTCGCCGGGGCAGAAGAGGTGCTGTGGGCGGCGCTGAGGGTTGGGGCGCGGATGGGTTTGCCTGCGATCACAATCACGCTCCGCGATACCCCGTTCAGTCCAAGAAAGGATTGTCGTCACACGAGGCCGAGGCGTGCGCATCGATTCGGCCGGCCTCGGGCAACTCCAAGCCGCCGATGCGCGCGATCTCGCGGACCAGGCGGCATTGAGGCATCATTCTAGGCGCGAGTTTCCAATATCGCCTAGTCTTCTCAAGCATGCGACCGCCATCCTGCAAGCTGACCGCAGCTGCCGACGAACGGCAGACCTTTCCACGGCGCGACGTCCTCCACCGGACCGCCTGAAGCGCGGCAACTTCGAACTTTACCGATCCATCACGCATGGCCAATCGCTTTCCCTGGGAGAGAATCGATCTGACCGCGGGGACCTCCGACGAAGTCGCCGCATTGCTGGCCAAGAGCCCGCTGGGCGCGCAGTCCACCCTCGTGCACGATCCGCGGTGGCTGGCCGCGCGCGCCGACGAGAACCACCGGGGCGCGCGCATGTATGCGCTTCGCGAACATGGCGACCTGACGGGCCTTGCCACGTTCATCACCCACCCATCGTCACTGCCGCTTGCGCTGGGTGAACTGACGTTTTTTTCCCGCCCGGTGCTCCGCCTCAATGCGTGTGGGCCGCCCCTGGTCGACGGTGGAGGCGACCGGGAACGGGAGACCGCCATGCTGTTGGACCTCCTTGCTTGCGTGCGCGCGGACATGGGCCAGGGCGAGGTCGTGTTCCTCGAGTCGGTGGCGCAGGGAACCGCGTTGTTCGACCTGATCACCGCGTCGACCGGCAGGGTCGAGGGGTTCCACGCGATGCTGAATGGGAATCTGTATCCACATCGCCTCGCCAGCGTTTCCGAGAGTTTCGACGGTTACCTGAAGCAGCTGGGGTCGAAGACGCGCGCCGACCTCCGAACCAACAGGAGGCGCTTTGTCGCGCACGTGGGAAATAACTACCGGACGCGTTGCTTTCGGTTGGCAGCCGAGATTCCGGAGTTTCTCGACGACGCGATGGCCATATCGCAAAAAACCTATCAGTACCAGTTGCTCAGTGCGGGGCTGCGCGATCGCGAGGACCTCGCGCGCTGGTACCTGCGCGCCTGCGAGCTCGGATGGTTCCGGAGCTACGTGCTCTACGGGAACGATCAGCCGATCGCCTTCCAGGTCGGATACGTCCACGGCAGCCGGTTCCACGCGCACGAAATCGGCTACGATCCGGCGTGGGCAGCGCACCATGTCGGGATCTTCCTGCACACGGAAATCCTCACCGACCTCGCCGCCTCGAACGGAGCGATACGGGAGTTCGATTTCGGCAACAGCGACAACCTGCACAAGGAGCGGCTCAGTACCGGATCGAGAGTCGAAGGCTACTTCTACCTGCTCCCTGCCGACTTCAAGGGCAGCCTGATGGCCCATTCCATGCGCGCGACGCAAAAAGTGTCTTCGACCCTCGGGGATGTGCTCGGTCACTTCGGGATTCGGAAAAAGACCCGCGATTTCCTGCGCAAGCTGGGCGCAGCCAGGTAGTCGAAGGGCACGCCGCGGGAAAATGCCGAAGGACGCTCCCGGCCAGCGCGTCCGCTTCGCCGTGGGCGCGCGACCCACCCGCATCCGCATGTCGGTGGCATACTACGCGTTGTAGCCCACATTCTATCGATCTCGAGCCATGACGGATCACCAAGCAGGACCTTCGACGTCGACCCTTCTGCGGTGGACGACGCTCATCATGATCGGTGCCAACCTCGGCTTCGTCATCGTCTATGGACGGAGCGCCGACCCGATGACGCCCGGGGCCCTCGAAGTCGTGCTTCAGGGCAACGTCCTCGTCCCCCGCGGGATTCCGCTGGCGGCCGCCATCGCAGTCGCCATATCGTTCGTCATTTTTTACGCGGTGATCCTGTGGCCACGTCGCCGACAGCCGCCGGTCTACGATCGACTCGTCTTGCCGATGGCCGCCAGTGCTTTCGTCGTCTCCGCCTGGGACGTCGCGGTTCGCCACGGTGCAGTCGGCTTTTCGCTCGCGATGATCGGAGTCCTCGCAGCGCTCGCAGCTGCCATGTTCGTTGTCGCCGCACGCGTCTCGCCGCGGGAGCGATCCGGCTGGCTGCGCGTTCCGTTCAGCCTGCATTTCGCTTTGGCGACGCTCGTATTCACAGGCGCATTGACCGACCCTTCGCTGGCCGCGCGATGGCTGCCCCAGCTGTCTCTGGCGCGCGACGACCTCGCCTGTGCCGCACTCGCCTTGGTTGTCGTCGTCGGCGGAGTGGTGGCCCTGCGCTATCACGAGTTCGTCTATCCATCGGTCATGTCCGCGCTCCTCCTCACCGTACCCTTTGCCGCGTCCGGCCGCGAGTCAAACGTCGCCTTGGCGATGTACCAGGCCAGCGCGGGGCTGGCGGTCCTTGCGGTGTTGGCCGCGATCGCTTCCGCGCGCGATCTGCGCGAAGCCCGTCAGCGCGCTTTCAGCTACGGGCGGTCCGATGCGCAGACCTCGGCGCCATCGCCGCAAGGAAAGCCCATCCGTCAAGTGCACAAACCTGCGCGCAGGTCGTCTGCCGCAACGCAATGGCGCAATCCATTCGAAGGCGATTCGTCGCTCACGCGGCCTTAGCGCGCCCAAACGCCGTGTGAAGGGTCGGCCTGCCGACGACGTCCGTAAACGAAACGCGGTCCCATCCGATCGCCGTCGATGACGTAATCGGGCGCGACTCGGGCTTCGATCGGGGACTTCCCCACCCATACCGGAACATCGCATCGACACCTGGATGCGGGTCGACGGTCGAGACGGCGCCTGCGGAAGTGGTGACCCTGCCTGCCCGCAGCAGATCGTCGATAAATTTTACAATGATCGAAACGACGGGCCGCACGCCCGGCCGACTGAACAATTTTAGTTATATAAATCAATAGCTTGCAACGCACCAGTGGATTGGCGAGGTAATTGCTTAAGGTTGGTCGCAAGCTATTAGCTTGGGGTGGTGTGTGCCCGGCCATCCCGGATTGGGGAGACCACATGGTTGCCGACAAGAAGAAGACAAGTTCGCTGCGAGCGTTCGCCTGTGCCGCGGCCGCGAGCCTGTGCATGATGTTCAGTGCGTCGTCGCAGGCGGCGGCGTTTCAGGTCGCGTTCGATCCCTACGAGTCTCTGTATGGGGTAGCAGTGTTTGACCTATCGGCGCCCTGCCTCGCGAGCGACGGAACCTACACGCTATGGAACGGCAGCCTTATCGAACTCGCGCTGGACGGCTGCACGGTTTCGCTGGTAAGCGCCCATATCAGCACCGACGGCGCCAATGGCTCATTTGTGGACTATGTCGCCGAATTTCCCTATGTTCTGCTTTCGGTCCTGATGATTCAGAACAATCAGCTTTTCGGCCTGACCACGCTCTTCCCGATCTTTCTTGATGAAATGGGGTTTTCGGAGAACGCATTGGCGCTTTCGAGTTTGAATTTCAACTGGCCTCCTGAATGCCATGCCACTCTTGCGTTCTCCGCGCCCTCCAGCGGCAATCCCTCGGGTGGCGTCACCTTTCGCGGTTGCGAAAACGGCCAACTGCTGGGTCCGTTGACCGGGAATATCACGTCGATCACGCAGCTGCCCGAGCCTGCCACGCTGGCACTCGTCCTGGGTGCCGGCTTCGCCGGGTGGCTGACCCGCCGCCGCAAGCGCAGGGCCTGAGCGGGACCACGATTCGCGCGGCGCCCGCCGATGGCATTACGGTGGGCGCTTTTCGGTCAGGCGGTGACCGACGCCGCCGCGAATTGCGAGAGCGTGCGTTCGACGGTCTCGTTGAGCGTCGCCATGGCGCCGGCCGTCCAGATCTTGTCGAAATCCGCGGCGCCCAGAGCTTCACGAACGGCCTCGATGCGCGCGCTCCAGGTTTCCTGGTTCAACGGCGATCGTGGAAGGACCAGCGATTCGCGGACGGCCGCCACGGACGCACATATGCTTGCAGCCTCCTCCGGCCGCCCCCTCCGCAAAAGAAGTTCTGCGTAGTCTTCGAGGCAGTCCGCGGTCTCGCCATTCATCGCGAAGGACTGGAATGCCCGCAGCGCCTCGTCGAACCGCAGGCACGCGGAATCCGCGTCGCCACGCGCGCCGTCCGTCTTTCCCAGGCGCCAGTTCGCAATCGCTTCGCCCCGCTTGTCCTGCGCATCCAGACATATCGTCTCGGATCGGGCAAACCGCGCGCGCGCTGCAGGCAGGTCCCCTTCGCGGAACGCCAAGTCGCCCAGTGCACGTTCGCAATCGCTTTCCAGCTCCTGGTGTTTGACCGACTTGGCGATCGCCAGGCCCTGCTCCAGGTATGAGCGCGCGCTTGCGTGGTCGTTCAGCTGCGTACAAATCTCGCCGAGGTGATGCAGTCCTATTCCTTCGCCGATCCGCTCGTTGAGCTGGCGGAAAAGTCCAAGCGCTTCCTCGGCCTCCTTGCGCGCCTTCCCCGCATCGCCCTCCTTGAGGTGAATCCCGGCCAATATCGCAAGGCCGGCGGCCACCTCGCGCGGGTGTTCGAGGCGGCGGCGTATGTCGACGCATTCGCGTAGCATCGCCTTGGCCTCGACATAGTCGCCCTGGTTGGTCGCGAGCACGCCACCGACGTAGAGCGCAAACGCACGCGGAACATTCGGTTCCTCGATTGCCGGAAGCACCAGGGCGGCGCGCACGATGCTTCGGCCCTCGGTCGAATAGCCGCGCAGCGTCCAGAAACGCATCAGCGCCACGATGTACTTGACCGCGATGACGGTGTCGACGCCACCCGCCAGAGCAAGGGCGATCGCGGCCCGCATGTTATCGAGCTCGACTTCGAGACGCTGTGTCCACTCCGCCTGCTCGGCACCCTGCAGCCGATCGCGCGCAGTCTTGGCCAGGTCGAAAAAATAGTCGCAGTGCCGCTTGTTCGTCGCGTCGAGATCGCCGCTTGCCTGCAGGCGTTCGTGCGAAAACTCGCGAATCGTCTCGAGCATTCCGTATCGTGTGCCATCGTCGCTCTGTTCGACCTGCACCAGAGATTTCTCGACGAGCGACGCAACCAGGTCGACGACGTCGTAGGGATCGAGCGGCTCCGCGCCTCCTACGACTTCCGCCGCCGCCAGATCGAACCCTCCGGCAAACGCGGAAAGCCGGTCGAGAAGTGCCATTTCATTGGGTTGCAGCAGATCGTACGACCATTGCACGAGCGCACGGAGCGTCTGCTGACGCTCCAGCGCCACGCGGCTACCCCCGGTGAGCAGCTTGAAACGATCCTTGAGCCGCAGATTGACATCGTCGATCGACATCGAGCGCAGGCGCGCCGCCGCGAGTTCAAGCGCCAGCGGAATACCCTCGAGCCGTGCGACGAGTTCGGCCACGGCCGGCGCGTTGCGCTCGCTCAATGCAAAGTCAGGCCGGTGAAGGCGGGCACGTTCGACGAACAGCTGCACGGCGTCCAGGCGCAGAAGACTGTCGAGGGTGGCCCTGCGACCCGGTACGGGCAGCGGCAACACCGGGTAGGTCTGCTCGCCCGGAATGTGCAGCGCCTCGCGGGAGGTCGCGATGATTCTTACGCCAGGAGCCGCCTGGAGCAGCGCATTCGAGACTTGGGCGCATGCGTCCATCAGGTGCTCGCAATTGTCGATCACGAACAGCGCCTTGTGATTCTTCACATGGGCGCAGAGCGTCTGTGTCTGCGACTTTCCCGGCACTTCCTGGACGTTCAATAGCTGAGCCGTCACGCCGGGAACCAGCGCCGGGTCCCGAATCGGCGCGAGGTCGACGAACCACACGCCGTCGGAAAACTGTTCCAGCATGTCCGCCGCTATCTGCAGAGAAAGACGCGTCTTCCCGTGACCGCCCATCCCCAGCAGCGTCAGCAGGCGCGCTTCTCCCAAGAGCCGTTTCGCGTCTGCGAGTTCACGCTCGCGGCCTATGAACGACGTGACCTGCTGCGGAAGGTTGTTGGGCGTGGCCTCGAGCGAGCGCAACGCCGGGAACGCTTGCCTCAGCTGCGGATGATTGACCTGATACAGCGACTCGGCAGCCCCCAGATCTCGCAGGCGGACCGCGCCCAGGTCCCGGAGCTCGAAGTCCGGCGGCAGGCGATCGCGAACATTGTCGGACAGCGCCTGCGAGACGAGCACCTGCCCGCCATGGGCCGCGCCCTGAATGCGCGCAGCGCGATTCACGGGTGCGCCGAACACGTCGTTATCGCGATGCTCGACCATGCCAACGTGCATGCCGCAGCGGACGCGAAGCGTCAATCCGTGCGTGACCGCGGGATCGGCAAGCGAGGTCTGAATCGCAACCGCGGCGCGCAGCGCGCCGACAGCATCTGGAAAGACAGCGTACATCCCGTCACCGATCATCTTCACGACCGTGCCATCGTTCTCCAGAACGGCCGCGCGCGCCAGCGTATCGTGAACCGCAAGCGCACGCGACATCGTCGCCCCATCCTGTTCCCACATGCGCGTGCTGCCCTCGATGTCTGTGAACATGATGGTGGTGATACCCTGCGCGTCCAATCCCAATACCCTCCGCGTCCCTCGTTCCGAACGTCACTGTACGCCGGCCGCCCAGTGCAGCCAATGCAAGCATTGACGTGAGGCCAACAACAATCCGGGTTGCGCCCACGGCCCCCGGTGCGGTTCGTGTGCGGGCCGCTTGGTAGGCGAGCGGTGCGCTGCCCGCATTGGCGAATCCGGATTCGGTGACCAATGCGGCCATGGTTGTCCGCAACGCGCCTCCGTCGAGTACCGCCGCGGCGTGAACCTTGCACGCATTCGTTGCCTCGTGCCGCACGGAATGCCCCGCGATTGCCGAGTGTGTCGCTGAATTGCGGTGGCGAGCCACCGGCAGCCGCACCTCGGCATGAATCGCAATCGAAGGCGCGAGACCGTCTTCGAGCAACGATGCGAACGCGCAACAGTTCCGCCTCGGCGCCCGGCGCAAGCATGGGCACCGCTGGGTACGCGGAGAAGAGGCGCTCCGCGGCGCTCCCGCGAATCGCCTTCCGTCAGCGGGGTGCCGCCCTTTCCAGTCGCCGCGTCTCGCCGATCTTGAGCACGTCAAACTGCTCCGGCGTGAGACCACGTGACTGCCGTTCGCGCACGAGCAGCGCCGGGGGTTCGTCCAGCGGCTCGTCGGCGAGCGATTCGAACGTGCCCCAGTGCATGCCGATGGCGCGTTCGGCCCCGAGGTCCGCGCGCACCTGCACAGCCTCGGGAACATTCAGATGCATGACCTGCATGAACCAGCGCGGCGCATACGATCCGATCGGGATGAAGGCCATGTCGAAGGGGCCGAGGCGCTCGCCGATGTCACGGAAGTCCTTCGAGTAGCCGCTGTCTCCGGTGTGAATGAGTCGAAGGCCTTCGCCCTCGACAACCCATCCGCCCCACAGCGTCTGGTTGGCGTCGTCGAGCCTGCGCTTGCTCCAATGCTGCGCCGGAACGAACGTGATGCGAAGATCGCCCTCGCGGGTTTCCTGCCACCAGTCGTATTCGTCGACGTTCGTGATACCGAGTGTCGCGAACCACAGCTTCAGTCCCAGCGGTACCAGGAAGCGCGGACTGCCCTGCTCCATCGCGGCAAGGCGAGTCACCGTCTCGGCGTCCAGGTGGTCGTAGTGATTGTGCGAGATCAACACGACGTCGATGCGCGGCAGTTCGGGAATGTCGATCGGCAGCGGCACCACACGCCGCGGCCCGGCGAAGCCAACCGGCGATGCGCGCTCCGAGAAGATGGGATCGAACAGAATGTTCTTGCCGGCCAGACGAACGAACATCGTCGCGTGCCCAACCCACGTCACCGATGGATTGGCATCGGCCGCGATCAGCGCCGCCGGATCGGTCTTGACCGCCGGCAGGTTCCAGCCGCCCGGGGGCGGCTGCGGCAAGCCGTCGCGCAATCGTTCCCACTGCCACGCCCAGAAGCTTTCCTTCTCGGCGTGCGGATAATTGTTGCGGAAGCCCTCCGGCCCTTTGGGCGCGGTCTGGGCCGAAGCGAGCCCCGCGATGACCGCTAGGAACAAGGTGACAACGCCACGCATGGAAAGGCGCTCCCGATCTGCATATGAGACTGATTTCCGCCCGGCGCTGTTCCCGAGCCACAGCGTCGGTTGAAGTGCGGCATCGCGCAGTACGGTCCGGGTCGAGGGTGCCACAGGCGCAAGTTGCAGGCCGCGATCGCGGACGAACGTCATTCCGCTCGGACTTCACCCAGAACGCGTGGCGCGCCAGTGCCGTTCAATTCGAATGCCACGCCGCCGCCCGACGTTACGCCCTCGCCTGTAAACGCACTGATGGCGACCTGGTGCGTTACCAGCACGACCAGCGGGCCACGGGGAGGAAGCCCCGCAACGAACGTGCGCAGCGCGGCAAGCTGTGCGTCGCGGTCCTGCGCGCGACCGTAGAACGAGTTCAGTGCAGGCAGTTCGCTGACCGGCCCCAGCATCAGCAAATGCGCGGTTTCGAGGCAGCGGCACCACTGGCTGGAATAGACCTTGGCACTGACGATGCCGGCCTTGGCCAGTCGTTCACCGAGCCTTTCCGCCTGCGCCCGTCCTGCGGCGTCCAGATTGCGCTGCGTCGAGCAGTCACCCAGCTTGAAATGCGGCGGATCGCCGATGCCCGGCGCATTGGCGTGGCGCAGCATCAGCACGCGTCCCGGTAGGGCGAGCTCGGCGAGCGGCAACGGTTCAGCCGCGCGCGCGGCGGACGCGAATAGGATCACCGCGGCCGCAACCGTTCTCCCGATAAGCGCGCCAACGCGGCGCAAGCGACGCGAACACCAGTCCAAACGATGCGCAGTTCATGTTCTACGAGCCCGCTCCGAAAAAAATATTTCGCGATCCCAATTGCCGGGCGAGCCCCGACAGCACACCGTCGAGCCCGGTCGCATCGGACCCACGTGAGCGAATCGCGAGCGGAATCAGACCGAATGGCCCGGCCCATCGCCGTCTTCCATCGCGCGGATGGGCAACGGTCCCAGGATTCTCACCTCGCCGTTCTGTGTGGAACCTTATACCGCACGCGCGACAGTGGGCCAGTCGGGCCCTCGTCCGAGGGCCCGAGCTCCGGGTTAGTAGTTGGCGTACACGGAGGCGATGCCGACATTGAAGCCGGGGACGAATGCGTAGGTGGCAAAGGCGCCGTTGAGTGCGGTTGCCGCTTCCTGGGTCAATGTCACGCGGCTGCCTTGGATCAGGAGCGTTTCCGGGCCAGGCGGGAGGGCCAGCGGAAGTTCAAGTGGCGGCAGCGCGAGATTGAACAGCGGAATGCGCCCGACCAGCGTTCCATTGGCGGTAACGATGCCGGTCAATCGGGGCGTGGCTCCCGCGGTGTCGACGATGAAATCGGACAGCACGACTTGAGCCGAGTCATGAGTCAGCGTCAATCCGCCGGAGTGCGCGACTTCGCCCTTGGCATTGGCTGCGTCCAGCCGCCCCGCGGTGATCGGGAAATAGGCGACGCCCTGATAGAGCGTGCCGGGGAGGTTCTTGGACGGGGCAATGTAAAGCGAGGTCAACGCGTCGACGAATCCCGGCAGAAATTCGACCAGCGTATAGCCGCCATGGATCTGCGCCGTGGGCGCGGCACTTGCGGGGGATACGGCGACCGAGGCGGCAAGGCCGAAAGCTGCAAGGGTGGTGTGGATTGTCGATTTGATCATTGGAGTCTCCGGTGAATGGGTTGTCGATCGACTGAACGGTCGTCGAATGACCGGACAGCTCCCCATTGACCGCAGACTTTTGCGCTAAATTCATCAAATGCCCTGGACAAACCATGGACAAAACTGGCGATCGCTCAGGATTCAGTCCGCATGTCGCATAGAGGGCGCCGACGGCACCGGGAAAGAGCTACGGGATTCCCGTATCGACGCGAAGCCAACCGAATTGAGAGAGGCGGGGTTGGCGAGGGCCGCCGCCACCCGCAAACGGCCGGTCGAAGACAAGCGTGCGGATCAGCGACACCACAAGCTGCCGCGTCCAGTTCATTTCCACTTCCCGTTGGCAGGCCCGCTCTTGACCGAGGCCGGCTCAAGCTCCAATGTTCGGCCGTCGATTCACCACGAGGAGAAGCGATGCTGATCGAGCCCTACCTGTTCTTCGACGGCCGCTGCGACGAAGCCATCGAGTTCTACCGGCGCGCGCTCGACGCCGAAGTGGTGTCGCTGATGCGATTCAGGGACAATCCCGATCCCCCGCCGCCGGGCATGGTCCCGGAAGGTTCCGACGACCGTGTGATGCACGCGAGCCTGCGCATCGGCAGTACCACGGTCATGGTGTCGGACGGAAGCTGCGCGGGCAAGCCGTCGTTCACCGGGTTCTCTCTGTCGATCTCCGTGTCGAACGTCGCCGACGCCGAGCGGCGCTTTGCCGCGCTCGCCGAAGGCGGGCAGGTCCGGATGCCATTGGCCGAAACCTTCTGGACACCGCGCTTCGGCATGCTCACCGACCGCTTCGGCGTGGGCTGGATGGTCAACGTGACGCCGGAGTAAGCGTCGCGAAGTGAGTTCGCGACGCCGCCCGACGAGAATTCGACGTCACCTGTCGTAGCGCGTTTCGGCATCGTCCTGCTCGGCGGCGGCGGTTTCATCGAAATCGCGTTGCTGCGCCTCGGAGGCCTCCTCGACCTCGTCCTCCCACGAATAGCGCTTGCGCGGCGGGATGTCGCGCCGGCGCAGGAGGAGCGCCAGCGCCACGCCGATCGTCGTCGCAGCCAGATGCGTTTCCCACGACACGCCGATCTTGATCGGGAACACGCCCCAGACCAGCGTTCCGTACATGAACGCGACAAGCAGCGACGCCGCGATGGCGCGCCGGTCGCGCCGCAACAGGCCGGCGGCAAATACGTAGCTGACGAGCCCGTAGACCAGCCCGCTCGCGCCCAGATGAACCGAGTCGCGACCCAGGAGCCATACCGCGACACCGGGGCCGAAATACACGGCGGGCAGCACAATGCGCGACGCGTCCGGATAAAGGTGCAGCATCGCCGTGCCGACGACCAGCAACGGCAGCGCGTTCGACAACAGATGGTTGAAGTCGCCATGCAGCAGCGGCGCGCTGATGATTCCGGGCAAGCCGGCCAGCGTGCGCGGAATGATGCCATAGCGCTGCAGCGGAAGCCCGAGCCAGGCGGCCGCGGCGTGGATCAGCACGATCACGACCACGAACGCGGCAGCGACGAACAGCGCGGCCCGGAAGTTGGCGCGCGCGTCGACGGAGCCGGTATAGCCGGGGTCGATAATGTGAACGTGCATGTGCGATGCGTCCCTTCGCGATGGGCGGCCGACGCGGGATCGCGCCAGTATTCTACTGTCGGTGCGCAAAAGGCGAATTCAATGGCCGACCTGCGGCAACCTCGATAGGCTACCCCTATTGCCTGCGCGGCCAGACGGGGCGCGCGCACGGCCTATAATATTTCTTGAACAAGAGCGCAGGCCGCGCATCGACAGTTCGCGGCTGCCACGATCCGAGGGGAAAAATCATGAAAGTCACGTTGGTCGGGTCCCGCTATTTCGGGGCCACGGTGTTCGCTGCCTTGCGCAAGGACGGCGCGGACATCGCACAAGTCGTCGCACCTGCCTCCGACGACAGGCTCGCCGCTGCCGCGCAGGCCGCCGGCATCGCAGTGCATGTTCTTGCCAATCCCAAACTGGTCCCCGGCGACGCAGTACCGGACGATACGGGACTCATCGTCGCCGCGCATACGCACGCGCGGGTCAGCAACGAGGCACTCGCCCGCTCGCGTCTCGGTGGCATCGGCTACCACCCGTCGCTGCTGCCGCGGCATCGTGGGATTGCCGCGGTCGAGTGGACAATCCTCTCGGGCGACCCGATCGCTGGCGGCTCTGTCTATCACCTGGCCGACGGCTGGGACGCCGGCGCGGTCGCCGCCCAGGATTGGTGTTTCGTCGCGAAGAGCGAGACCGCCCGCGAACTGTGGGAACGTGCGCTGGCGCCGATGGGCCTGGCGCTGTTGACCCGCGTCGTGCGTCATGCGGCCGAACACGGCACCGTGCCGGCATTCAAGCAGGATGAGCGCTTCGCGACCCGCGCGCCGATGATCCGTCGCTCTGTATCACTCACCGAGGAGCAACAAGCCATGATCACATCGTTGGTGGTCACCGTCATCGGTCCCGACCGGCCCGGCATCGTCAGCCAGATTTCCGCAAAGGCGCAGGGCTTCGGCGCGAACTGGGCCGGCAGCCGGATGGCGAGCCTCGCCGGACAGTTCGCCGGGATGGTCCATTTCGAGGTCCCGCCCGAGAACGCCGACGCGCTCGCGGCGGCGCTGCGCGCGCTCGAGTCGCCCGAGTTGCGCATCGTCATCGAAAAAAGCGACGGCACGGCCGCGCCCGCAGGACGCCGGCTGGTCAAGGTCGAGCTGGTCGGCCACGACCGCCCCGGCATCGTCCGCGACCTCTCCGGTGCGCTCGCGCAGCGCGGCGTCAGCATCGAGGAGCTCCACACCGAGATCGTCAGCGGCGCGATGACCGCCGAGCACCTGTTCAAGGTCAAGGCGGTGCTGCTGGTGCCCAAGGCCGTAAGCAACGACGATGTGCGGCATGCGCTCGAAGCGCTCGCCAACGAGATGATGGTCGACGTCGCGTTGGGTGGGGATGGCGCGGCAAACGGTTGAACTGTAGCGCGCACGATCGCGACTTGCCCGCCTGCTCGAGCATCGCGGTGCTGGCCCATGGCGCCGGAGCGGAAAATTCACCAAGTTATCGCTATGTTTCCGTCGCAAAGTGGATTAGTGTCGGCGTACCGGCGCAATGTGGGCTGGATGTCGAAGGGCACCATTTACGAGGAGCTACGATGAAGACGACAAACCCGCTTGGCTATTGATTGAGCCATTTTCGCGATGCTGCCGTTTGCGGCGGTTGGGGTCCAGGCAGCCACGAATACCACAAACCAGATTGCCGCCGCCGAGTCGACCCGTTTCGACACTGCCATCGATCTTTACGTTCGGCAAATGGTTGGGTTGCGCGGGTTGCCTGCAGCCGATGCACTGGTCTTGCGCGAGCAGCTGCAGATGCAGTTCAATTCGCTGTCACGTGCGAACAGGCCGAAGTCCTGTCGGCAGCCCAAATTCGACAGTCCCGAAAGTGTGCAGGCGGCTTCGGCGCCATGCAAACGGCCGCCGTCGATGATGCCATGGAAGCACTGGCCACGGTGCGGGCGGCCGGTGCCGCTGGCACCAACGCCCGCGCGCAAGGTCTCGTACCCAAGCTCGGCGGCGATGGTGACACGGTGTTTCTCCGGACGATAGGACCTCGCCGAATCTACGACACCCGCAATGGCCCGGGCCGGCTTCCTGGAACAGCAGCGAGGCAGATCTGGGCACTTTCCATTCCAACGGCTACAATTTCGCGTCAGATCAAGGCGGGACCGGCATCACCGGTTCAGGCAATTGCCAGCCGATGGCATTCGCTGGAGTTCTCCCCGTCTCGGTCGTCGCGATCGTGACCGTCATCAACTCATATCGAGCGGCGCGCTGCAGGCCTGGAACGGCGGCACGACACTGATCGTCGGGGGCGCGGTACTGGCGTGGAACCCCGGCGACCGCGGCTCCAACACGACGGTCATTCCGATGGACCGATCGATCACGGCGTTCCCGGGCAGCGGATCCAAGCGCGATTTTGCCGTGTACAACAACTCGGGTACCCCTGTCGACGTCATCATCGACGTCGTTGGCTACTTCATCGAAAACCAGGCAACGGCGCTGGACTGCACCACCGTTGACGGAGCTTCGACGCCCATTCCGGCCTCCTCGTCGGTGTTCATCGTTGCGCCTGCGTGTCCGGCTGGATACACCGCAATGACGGCTCAGCCGACGGCTGCGTATGAAGGCATGTACACGGGCACGATGTGGACGTCGGCGTGCCGCATCGGAAATTTCTCGGGAACCGCGCGCACCGCCACGTGCGACGC
>CAVUCJ010000018.1:0-31812 GCA_963739745.1 uncultured beta proteobacterium | reverse complement strand
CCCCCTGGGCTTACCGAGCGGAAGAAATGGATCGCCCTGCCGACGCCACCCGAATCGCAACAACCTCGATGGCACTGCGCGCGGTTGCGGGTCCAAGTTCATAATGGTTTGCGTCCACGAAACAAGGCGGCCACGATGAGCCCGATAAGTCGTAGAGCTTTTCTCACAAGAACCGGCCGCGCCGCCCTCGGTATGGCCGCAGCCTCAAATGCGTGGGTGGCTGCACGGTTGCGGCGGCGGCTCCGGAACCAACTGGGGGAGCCTGGCAGCGCAGCTCGAGGGACAACTCTTGCGCCCGAGTGACCCGCTCTACCCCGCCACGGGTTTGTCCGAGAACACCATCTCCGCTGCCATCCGCCCCGCTGCGATCGCTCTCTGTGCCAACGCCCGAGACGTACAGACCTGCGTCGTGTGGGCGCAGGACAACGGCGTGCCGTTGGTCGCTCAGTCGGGCGGACACAGCTATGGCGGCTATTCGACCACCGAAGGGCTCCGATCAGCGTTCGTCCCATGCACGCGGTGCGTTTCGATCCACGAAGCGAGATCGCCACCATCGGCTCCGGGATGCAGCTCGGTAGTCTCTACGACACGTTGTTCAGTCAGGGCTTCTTCGTTCCGGCCGGACGCTGCACCAGCGTCGGCATCGCCGGGTTCGTGCTCGGCGGCGGGTTCGGTTTCGAAACGCGCCGTTTCGGCGTCACTTGCGATCTCATGACGGAGACCGAAATCGTCACCGCGGACGGTCGGCTGCTGGTCTGTAACGAGGCGCAGAACTCCGACCTGTTCTGGGCGTGCCGCGGCGGCGGCGGCGGCAATTTCGGTATCAATACCTCGTTCACCATGCGGGCGCTGCCGATCGTGGCGACGACCTACGGCAAGGTGGTGTGGTCCTTCGATGACGTGGAGGCTGTCTGGACCGAGCTGCAAACGATTGCGATTACCGGTCCGGATGCGATGGGGATGCGCAATGGCATCGCGCGTTCGCGCATCGCCGTGGGGGCCCCCTCGACGGACACGGTCAGCGCGCTGTTTATCTATTTCGGTCCGGAGGACCAGGCGCGTGACCTACTGGCCCCTGCGCTCAACGCCGCGCCCCCGACCGAGGTCACGATCGCCACGGGTACGATTGCCGACGCCACCAGCTTCGTGGCGGAGAATCGTCGCCAACGGCTTCCTGGCGAAATCCGCCTACGCCGAGGTGCCGTTTCCGGCAGCGGGTATCAGCACAATCCTGGACTTGTTCAAACGCTGGCCCGCCTCGTCTCGGGCGGGCATCTTCGATCTCCACACGGTCGGCGGCGTGTCCAACACGGTCAGCCGGACGGCGACGGCCTACGTTCACCGCGGCGCACAGGCCTGCTTCGAGTACGAAGCGGATCGGTTCGACGACGCCACACCGCAGCAGATCGAAGAAAGCACCGCCTGGGTGGAAGCGCTCGGCGAAGCCGTTCGGCCCTATTTCAACGGCGAGGCATACCAAAACTTCATCGATCCGACCCTTATAGACTGGGAGCAGGCCTACTACGCCGAGAACTTCGCCCGCTTGGTCGAGGTCAAGCGAACCTACGATCCCGGCAACGTCTTCCACTTTCCGCAAAGCATCCCAGTGGAAGCCTAGGACGGGCGCGAACGCCGGCGCGGGGCTGCTGCCGGCCATCTCCGGAAGTTCGCCGGCAGAATTTCCCACGTCGAGAATGGCCGGTCTCAGGGGCCCAACGGACGTAGGCGCCAGGGCTAGGGCCGCATGCCCTGCGCTACACCGACGCGCCGGGCCGCATCGAACTGTCGCTGCAGTACGCGCAAGGGCGCGTGCAACTGGCCATCGACGACAGCGCACCCGGCGTGGCGGCGCGCGACCTGCCGCGCGTCTTCAAGCCGCTGTACCGCGCCGATGCGGCGCGCAGCCGACACTACGGAGGCAGCGGCCTGGGCCTGGCCATGGGCGCGGCCATCGTCGCCGCCCATGGCGGGCAGGTCAGCGCCAGCGCCTCGGCACTGGGTAGCCTGCGCGTGCGGGTGGAACTGCCCGCGCGCGCGGTCGCGTCCGGAGGTGCAACGTGACCACGCGCCCATGTGCTCGTCGTCGAGGACGACCCCAAGCTTGCGCGGTTGCTGCTGGACTACCTTCGCGCCGAGGGTTTGCCGGCCCGGGTGGTGGCCAACGGTGCCGAGGTGCTCCGGCAGGTCACGCACGAGCGCCCGTCGCTGATCATCCTGGACCTGATGCTGCCGGGGCTGGACGGCATCGGCGTGTGCCATGCCGTACGCCAGTTCAGCGACGTGCCGATCATCATGCTCACCGCACGCGTCGACGAGGTCGATCGCCTGCTCGGCCTGGACGCTGGCTTCGATTGCGTCAGCTCGATCTATGGCGTTGGATACTGCTTCGACCCACCGTCGGAAATTGATTGAGCAAATCCGCGCAACGAGATGCCAGCTTCGCGCGGTCAGGCCGGCAGGCGGATCTCGACCGAGAGTCCACCCGCCGCCCGATTAAACGCACGGATGCTGCCGCCGTGTGCTTCCACGACCTTGCGCGCAATCGCAAGGCCAAGTCCATGGCCGCTGGTTCCCCGGGCTGACGTCCCGCGGAAGAAGGGATCGAATATCGATTCGAGTTCGGTCGCCGGCACGCCAGGACCTTCGTCGGCAATCGTGATTTTCATCTCGCGCCGCACCGCGTCATGCTTGCCGGCAATATGGATGCGCCCGCCTGGTGGCGTATGACGCACCGCATTGCGCACCACATTTTCTACCGCGCGATGCAACATTTCCGCATTTCCTCTAAAGTTGGCGCCATCGAGGGCGTCCGCATCCGTGGCGAAGGCAACGGGCGCCGAGCCCGCGTCCACTTCGAAGGTGGCGTCCTGCACCACTTCGTTCATGAGTTCCACGAGGTCAATGTTGTCCGCGCGGGCGGGCCCCAGGCCGGCCTCCACGCGTGATAGCGTCAGCAGCTCGTCCACCAGCTTGTCCATGCGAACGGATTCGCGCTCGATGCGATCCATAGACGCCTCAATATTGCCGGGTTGCTGGCGCGCCAGTCCGACTGCGGCCTGCAGGCGGGCGAGCGGCGAGCGCAGTTCGTGCGAAACGTCGTGGAGCAGCCGACGTTGTCCGTCCATCAGGAGCTTGAGTCGCGCTGCCGTGCGGTCGAAATTCCGACCAAGGTCTGCCAGTTCGTCGCGTCGCCGACCCATGATGTCGCCGACGCGCGCATCGAGGTCGCCCTGCGCCGCCGCGTCGAATGCCTGACGCAGGCTTCGAATGGGTTTCGAGACATACCACGCAAGAAGTGCGGCAACGGCGAGGCTCGCCAGAGCACCAACCGCAATCGGCAGAACGGGAAAAACCCGCCGTGTCGAACCGCCAGGTCTCGCAGGTTCGCCAACACCAACGCGCGGAACTGTGCCATCTCGTGCTCGCTCATCAACGAAAAGCAGATACGATTCCCCGTCCGCAACCGCAACCCGCCGAGTGCCCGACGAACTGGCAGGCCGGTCGGTCACTGCAGCGGCGTCAGGCACGTCGGGTACCGAACGACCGAGGATCTCGCGACCGTCGGGACCTACGGCATAGACCGCGGGGCCGGGTTCGCGCGACCAATCTTGCAGAAGAATCCGCAAGGCCGATTCGCCACCGTGCGCCAGGGTCACGGATGCCCGATCGAGCAACCGTGCGGTCGTGTTTTCGGGCATGACTTCGATGTGCGTGAACGCATCGCTATCGCGCAGCCAGATCGCCACCGAAACGCCGACCACCGTCGTAATCTGCGCGAGCATGAAGAAGGAAAAGAATTTCCAGAACAAGCGACCCACGGTCTATTCCTTGACCAACTGATAGCCTTGCCGGACGACGGTCTGAATCCACGAGCGTCCATCCGTCGAGGTGCCGAGCTTGCGGCGGATGCTGCTCACATGCACATCTATGCTGCGGTCGAAGCGTGCAAGCGGACGGCCCAGCGCCTGCTCGGACAGCGCATCCTTGCTGACCGGGCGGCCCGCGGCACGGGCCAGCACTTCGAGCAGATTGAACTCGGTGCTGGTGAGATCGAGCGGCTTGCCGTCCCATTCCGCGCGACGCTGGCCGGGAAAGAGTCTGAGCCGTCCGGACTCGATTACGACCGGCGGTTCTTCGGTTTCGTCGGGGGCTTGCGTGCGCCGAAGAATGGCGCGGACCCGCGCCACAAGCTCGCGCGGCGTGCACGGCTTGGGCACGTAGTCGTCGGCGCCGAGTTCCAGTCCGACGATGCGATCGGCATCATCGCCTTTCGCGGTCAGCATGAGTACAGGCACGCGACTGGCGATTCGAATGCGGCTCAGCGCCTCGATTCCACTCATCCGCGGCATCATTACATCGAGCACGACCAGCTCGAAATCGCCGGAAAGCGCGGACGATACGCCGGCTTCGGCATCGTTGTTTACAGTGACCTCGAACCCTTCCCGTTCCAGATACGTCTTGAGCATGTCGAGCAGCTCGACATCGTCGTCTACCAGAAGAAGTTTCGGCGCAGTCACGTTCTTTCGCCCATTGAATCCGGCGCGGCGAATCATAGCCACCGCAGGCAGTTCGGGAAAGCCTCAAGCGTCGATCTTTGCACACTCTTGCAAGCGTTTGGGGCCACTCAATTCTATGAGTACCACGCGCTCGGAGCCGCCAACTTTGCAGAAATTTACATGCTATTGACCGCGCTTTACACCGAACGACGCCAATATTCATTCCATGGCGAACAGTTGCGCGGATATCTCTTCCCTTTGGTCGTGCATGCCGGGCGGCACCCTATCCCCATTTAGGCTTTCCGGCGCCCCACGCATCCCGTACACCGGGGGGGCGTGTGTGTTGCTGCGAGCGAGCGTCGTTGCCGGCGCAATCGCGCTTTCGGGGTGCTCGTCAATGCTCATCACCCCCAGCGCTGACGTATCGATGGTCCCTGTGCCCGCAGTGTGGAGCAATGGTGTCGCTACAGCATCGGCAACACCGCTTGCGGATTGGTGGCAGCGGTTCGACGACCCGCAACTCACGGCGCTTGTGACCCAGGCATTGCAAGCCAACAACGATATACGCAGAGCCATGGCAGCATTGCAGCAATCGCGGGCCCAGCGCGACGCGACCGCGGCCGGCTTGCTTCCGACCGCCAATGCGGCCGCATCGGCGCAACGTGGCAAGTCCGGTGGCAATGCTCCCTTCAATGCCTATCAGGTTGGCTTCGACGCGGGTTGGGAGCCGGACATCTTCGGCGGTGTGCGTGCCGGTGTTGCTGCCGCCAATGCCAACACCGGTGCAACCGCAGCGTCGCTGGGGAATGTTCAGGTGTCCATCGCCGCCGAAGTCGCGGCCACGTTCATGGAACTGCGGGCGCTCGAACTGCGGCTTGGGATAGCACGCGACAATCTCGCGAGCCAGGAGCAGACGCAGCAGATCGCGGAGTGGCGTGCGCAGGCGGGGCTTACTACCTCCCTCGACGTGGAGCAGGCGCGCACCTCGACCGAGCTGACGCGCGCCCAGATTCCGGCGCTCGAAGCGAGCATCGCCCAATCGCGAAGCAGTCTTGCCGTACTGGTGGGCGTCACGCCCGAGGCCCTGCAGGCGTCCCTGCCACCTTCCACGGCGGTGCCGGCTGCGAGCGATGACCTGGCGTTCGCATTTCCGGCGGAGACCTTGCGCCAGCGGCCCGACATTCGCCAGGCCGAATACAACGTCAGCGCGGCCGCGTCGCAGGTGACGCAGGCGGATGCCGCCCGTTACCCGACCTTCCGCCTTGCCGGCACGCTCGGCTTGAGCGCGCTCACCTTGAGTGGCCTCGGCGGGAGCGCCGCCCTTGCGACCGCGCTACTGGGGTCGGTGTCGGTGCCGGTCTTCGATGGCGGAGCGCTCGCCGCGCAGGTCCGGGGGCAGGAAGCGGCGCTGGACCAGGCGCGCATCGGCTACGAGTCGGTCGTGCTGAACGCGCTGAAGGAAGTGGAAGATGCCCTCGTTTCGTTGCGCACGTCACGAGAGCGGTTGGCGACGCTTCGTCGTGCGGCCGAAGCTGCCCAAAATGCATCGTTGCTCGCCCGGTATCGTTACAACAGCGGCCTGATCGATTTTCAATCCGTGCTGCAAACCCAGGTCACGCTGCTGCAGGTGCAGGACAGTGTCGCCAATGTGCAGGCCGCGCTTGGCGTCGCGCACGTTCAACTCTACAAGGCCCTCGGCGGCGGATGGCAACCGGACACCCTCGCCACGCTTGTCAGCGGGTCGCAAGCCGCTGGGGAAACGAAGGCCGGTCGGACCGAGGACGCGGTGAGCGCGTCGGCCGACAACGCATCCCGGCGCCGGCACCAGGCTGCGTCTCGCCAGACTATCGAATATTCCAAGTGACTTTCCCATGAAAAACAACACCGCCGCTCCCGCCGACCTGCAAACGCTGCTGGGCGAGGACCACCCGATCCGCTGGTGGCGGCGCCCCTCGCTGTGGGTCGGCCTGGCGGCACTGCTGATTGTCGCGGGCGGCCTGTACTACTGGCAGGCGCAGCAGAAGTCGAACGCTGCACCGAGCTACGTGACGACGCCGTTGCGCAAGGGCCAGCTCGTGCTCAACGTCACGGCAAACGGCACGCTGCAGCCCACGCGCTCGGTCAACATCGGCAGCGAACTCTCGGGAACGGTCAAGCGCGTGCTGGTGGACGTGAACGACCGTGTCAAGACCGGCCAGGTGCTGGTCGAGCTCGATACTTCCAAGTTCATCGACCAGGTGACGCGCTCGCGTGCGTCGCTGGCGGCGGCCAAGGCGTCGCAGGCGCAGAGCGTGGCCACGGTGACGGAAGCCAAGGCCGCGCTTGCGCGCTTCGAGGAAGTGGCCCGGCTCTCCGGCGGCAAGGTACCCTCGGCCACCGAGCTCGACAGCGCACGCGCCGCGCTGGACCGTGCCATCGCCGTGGAGGCCAGCGCCGCTGCCAACGTGGACGTGGCGCGCGCCACCTTGTCCACCGACGAGACCAACCTGTCCAAGGCGTCGATCCGCTCGCCGCTGGACGGCGTGGTGCTCAGCCGCTCGGTGGACCCGGGCAACGCGGTGGCGGCTTCGCTGCAGGCCGTGACGCTGTTTTCGGTGGCCGAAGAACTGACGCAATTGCAGCTCGAAGCCAGCGTCGACGAGGCCGATGTCGGTGCGGTGAAGGCGGGCCAGAAGGCCAGCTTCACCGTCAGCGCCTATCCCTCGCGCCGCTATCCGGCGACCATCCGCCGCGTGGCCTTCGGCTCGACCACCACCAACAATGTGGTGACCTACGTGACCACGCTCGACATTCACAACGCCGACCTCAGCCTGCGCCCCGGCATGACGGCGGTGGCCACCATCGTCGCCACCGAACGCAACGACGTGCTGCTGGTGCCCAACACGGCACTGCGATTTTCGCCTTCGGCGAAGGCGGCTGCAGCCAGCAGCAGTTCGGGCAGCAGCATCCTGTCGAAGATGATGCCGCGTCCGCCCAGCCGCAACGCCCCAAAGATGGCGGGCACGGAAAGCAACGCCGCGGGAACGCATCAGATCTGGGTACTGCGCGACGGCCAGGCCGTGGCGGTGCAAGTGCACACCGGCATCAGCGACGGCCGCATGACCGAGGTGAGCGGCGAAAGCCTGGCGCCCGGCATGGCCGTCATCACCGATCAGCGCAGCGCAGGCACCACGTCATGAACGAAAGCGTCGCCAATGCCACCGCGTTGCCCGATGGTGCCGGCGCGAACACGTCGGAGCTAGCCCGATCCGGGCCGGTGCCGCTGATCCGCCTGCGCGGCATCACCAAGGTATATGGCAGCGGCGGCGCGGCACTGCAGGCGCTCAAGGGCGTGGACCTCGATATCCAGAAAGGCGATTTCGTCGCCATCATGGGCCCCAGTGGCTCGGGCAAATCCACCGCGATGAACACACTGGGCTGCCTGGACACCCCGACCTCGGGCGAATACCTGTTCCACGGAGTGCGCGTGGATTCGCTCAGCCGCGACGAACGCGCGCGTCTGCGCCGCCGCTACCTCGGCTTCGTCTTCCAAGGCTTCAACCTGCTGGCGCGCACTTCGGCCCAGGAGAACGTGGAGCTGCCGCTGATCTACCGCGGCGAGCCCGCCGCACAGCGCCATGCCATGGCCGCGCGCGCGCTCGAACAGGTCGGCCTCAAAGGCTGGGGACACCACACGCCGGGCGAGCTCTCGGGCGGGCAGCAGCAGCGGGTGGCGATCGCGCGCGCCATCGTCACCGAGCCGGCGGTGCTGCTCGCCGACGAACCGACCGGCAACCTCGACACGCAGCGCAGCAAGGAAATCATGGAGCTGCTGTGGCACCTGAACGTCGACCAGGGCATCACCGTGCTGATGGTCACGCACGAAGCCGAGATGGCCGCCTACGCGCGGCGCATCGTGCGCTTCGTCGACGGCGTCGTGGCCAGCGATCAGCGCAACCCCGACCCGGTCTGGCTCCAGGCGGGACATGTGGCCGCGGCCATGGGAGCGGGCTGACCATGTGGCTCAACACACTCCTGCTCGCGTTGCGTTCGATTCGGCGCAACCTGATGCGCTCCTTCCTCACCATCCTGGGCATCGTGATAGGCGTCAGCGCGGTGATCACGATGGTCACGGTCGGCAACGGCGCCACCGTGGCCGTGCAGAACCAGATCGCGGGCTTGGGCACCAACCTCCTTCAGGTCCGACCGGGCCAGCGCATGGGTCCGGGCAGCGGCAGTTCCAGCGCGCCTCTCTTCAAGGACGGCGACGCCGAGGCCATCGCCACCCAGATCGGTGGCGTCGCGGCCGCTGCCCCCCAATCGCGCTCGGGCGGCACCCTGGTCGCCAACGGCCGCAACTGGAGCAGCACCATCACCGGCAGCACCAACGAGTGGCTGATCATCGGCAACTGGACGCTGGCCCAGGGGCGAGAGTTCTCCGACGACGAGCAGCGCGCCGGCGCCGCGGTCTGCATGATCGGCGAGACCGTGCGGCGCGAACTGTTCGGCAGCAGCCCGGCGCTCGGCGAATCGCTGCGCGTCAAGCAGATCAGCTGCGAAGTCATCGCCGTGCTCGGCTCGAAGGGGCAAGGTTCGTTCGGCAACGACCAGGACGACCTGGTCTTCATCCCGATCAAGACGCTGCAGCGCCGCATCACCGGCAACACCCAGGTCAATGACTTGCTGGTATCGATGGCCGAAGGCAGTGATACCACGCGCGTCAAGGCCAGCATGACGCAGCTGCTGCGCGAGCGCCGCAAGCTCGCCGACACCGACGAAGACAACTTCAACGTGCTCGACACCAAGCAGTTGGGCGACACGCTTTCGGGCACGACCAAGGTGATGACCATGCTGCTCGGCGCCGTGGCCGCGGTAAGCCTGCTGGTGGGCGGCATCGGAATCATGAACATCATGCTCGTCAGCGTGACCGAGCGAACCCGCGAGATCGGCCTGCGCCTGGCCATCGGAGCGCTCGAGCGCGAGGTGCTGCTGCAATTCCTGATCGAGGCCGTGGTGCTGGCCGCGCTCGGCGGGCTCATCGGCATCGTCCTGGCC
This sequence comes from uncultured beta proteobacterium, assembly GCA_963739745.1. Taxonomy (GTDB): domain Bacteria; phylum Pseudomonadota; class Gammaproteobacteria; order Burkholderiales; family Casimicrobiaceae; genus VBCG01. Next base: position 22,282 of record CAVUCJ010000018.1, on the reverse strand, counting down.
ACCGCCGCCTCGCTCGGCCTGTCGGCCGTGATGGGCGTGCCGTACATCTTCAACCCCGGCGTGAACGTGCTGAGCTTTGTCTTTTCTGCCGGCATCGGCGTCTTGTTCGGCTACTTCCCGGCAAGACGAGCGGCGCGGCTCGATCCGATCGACGCGCTGCGCCACGAATGACGACGACCGACGTTCAGCCCTGCGCCAGCGCCGTCCTGTAGCGCACCTGCTTCAACGCAAGGGGCTTGAGCGGCTCTTCTTCAGCTGTCTCATCGGCGACAGTTGCGCGATGATGAGTCGCTTGTCAGTTCTCAGTTGATCGAAATACTGTTGCCAACTCTGATGATGTCGACCGGATGTAAGAGCAAAGTGGCTTTCGCAGTTCGCTGCTCCGTTGCGGATACCTTCATAGATTCCAGCAATCACGTTGCCCATGAACCCGCCAAGTTCCGCGTATCGTTCATTGCGATACTCCGACACCGACATCGCGCGGTATTTCAGGTCGGTTCCAAACGCGTCGGCGAGCGACCGTTTCCAAAGTGGACCGGTCGTTCGACCGGAAAATCGCTACGATTGCTTCACGCCCTGAGGTGCTCGGTCAAGGTTCTTGTGTGGTGGTGGCCATGGCAATGATCAGCGGTGAGCCGCGGCGCTTTAGGGCAAGCAGGTATACGGACTCGTCGTAGGGGGTGCGGGTCTGCCAGTAGCGGTACAGAATGCGAATCCACTTTTAAGCAGGGGCCCAGTTGAGTATGGGCTCGAATTCCGCCCTCCCGCCAGTTTCGCTTCCACATTCATGAAGACGCTATTTCTCGTTCGCCACGCCAAGTCGAGTTGGGACGACCCTGCGCTGGCCGACAAGGATCGCCCGCTGAACGATCGCGGCAAGCGCGATGCGCCGAAGGTGGGTGAGCGATTGGCAAAGGCGGGCGCAAAGCCCGATTTGATCCTTTCGAGCCCCGCAAAGCGCGCGCTCACGACGGCGGAAATCATCGCCAGGGAACTCGGTTACAAGCGCAAGAACATCGTGGTGGATGATCGGCTGTATGCAGTAGAGTCGGAGGTTCTGCTTGACGTAATCCGCCAGCTTGACGATGGCGCCGAGTGCGTGATGCTGTTTGGACACAACCCCGAGTTGACCGAACTTGCCCATCGCCTTTCCGGCAAGATCTGCCACATGCCAACCTGCGCCGTCGCCGAGTTGAAGTTCGATGTGAAATTGTGGAAACGGATCGGCGAGGTCAGCCCCTCGATGGTTGCCGTTGGCCATCCCAGGGAAACGTAATCAATCTGATCCGCAAACGTGCTGCCGATGACGGGCAGCGAATCCCCGTGTTCACTCAAGCTTCAGCCGCGTGGCAGTGTCGTGTGATCTCGTCCACGATTCGCGGCGTCATCGCCGGCGGAAGGTCATGCCCCATGCCCTCGATCTCCAGCAGCCGGGCGCCCAGAATGTGCGCAGCCGTGTCGCGGCCGGCCGCGACGGGTAGCAGGGGATCCTGCGTGCCGTGTATGACCAGTGTCGGTGCGCGGATGTGCGCCAGTTCCCGGCGGCGATCGCCGGTGGCGAGGATCGCGAGCAGTTGTCGCGCATTGCCTGCCGGATAATAGCCTCGTCGTACGGTGCGTTCGCACACGGCCCGCAGCAGCCCGGGATCCACTGCGAAGCCGGGGCTGCCGATCACGCCGAACAGGCCAATGAGGTGTGCGATCACCGCCTCGAAATCGTGAGGGTCCGGCCGCCGGAGGAGTGCCCGCAATGCTGCAGGCTTGCCGAGCGAGACGCGCGGGTTGCCGCTCGAGGCCATGATCGACGTGATGCTCTTAACGCGCTCCGGAAACCGCGCGGCCATCACCTGCGCGATCATGCCACCCATCGACACGCCCACCACATGCGCGCGCGCGATCCCCAGCGCGTCGAGGAGTCCGGTGACATCCCTCGCCATGTCGACGAGCTTGTACGGTGCGCGCACCTTCATCCGCAACAGCGCTCGGCCGATTGCGAGCGACAAATTGGTGCGCGAACCTTGTGCGAGTTTCTCCGAGTGGCCGCAGTCGCGGTTGTCGAATGACACAACGCGGAAACCGGCGGCCACCAGGCCGTCGATGAACGCGTCGGGCCAAGCTACAAGGGGCATGCCCAACCCCATGACCAGAACCATGGGCGGCGCGGCGGGATCGCCTTGAATCTCGCAAGCGAGCGTCAGGCCGTTGGCCTCGACAATTGGCATGACTGGGCTAGTACCAACCGGAACGCCCGGGATCGCGATACAGCCACGCGCGCCCGCCGCTGCGGTCGAAGCGCCGCCATTTGCCCTCAGGCTGCGCCAACCGGTCGGCGATGGCGTACCACGAGAGCGGGTTGAAGCCGAGTCCCAGATGGCTCGCCTCGACTTCGATGTTCTCGTGCAGTGGCCCTTCCTTCTCCACGCTGCACTGCCACGCAACCACGCCGTCGCTGCGGCTGAAGATCGACGTCACCGGTACCGGCGGCGGCACCCGTAGCGCCGCGTGGAAGTCGGGCGCGCCGATCTTGTGTCCCGTGACGAGTTCGTAGAGACGCCACGCGTTGGTGGCTTTCGGGTGGCCCGTGAACGGTGTGCCAAGTGTGATCACGAGGCGCACCTGGCGCGGAAATTCCTTGGCGAACTCCCGTGCGTAGATGCCGCCGAGACTCCAGCCGATCAGGGAGATGCGGCGCTTGTGGCGCTTGCGGATTTCGGCGAGACGCGCGCGGCACGCCTCGAGCACGCCGGCGCGGGGTCCCAGATTCGTCCTGAGTTTCCAGCCATACGTCACATAGCCTCGGCTCTCGAGAAAGCTGCGCAGCGGCGCCGTGGTCATGTCGGAAGCCATCATTCCCGGAAATACCAGCACCGGATGTCCGTCGCCTTTCGGCGCGAGATTGAGCAGCGGTCGCAGGGCGACCGCCGCGCCGTACTCCCAGGGCGCGCGCCATTCGAGCGCGAGCCGCACCAGGCCCGGCGCGCGCAGCATCCCATATTCGTACCAGTGTTGCGCATTGTGCATTTCGTTCATGGTACTGGACGCCCTTCAGGCGCGAACGTGCGCGCCGCGCCTGGCTGACCGTGGCGCGGACCCGGACTGCGACAAATCTGCGGTGCAAGTTGGCGCGCACGACTTCAATTCCTCAAGTGCCGCGTGCAGCGCGCGAACGAGCTTGTCGATGTCGGGCACCACCTGGCTGGCGGCGATCAGGCCGAAGTCGAGCGAGCCGCAGTAGCTTTGCACGGTAATGTTCAAGCCGAGGCCATGCGTGACGATCGACACCGGCCAGAACGTGAGCATCCTCGCGCCGGCAAAGTAAAGCGGGGACTGCGGACCCCACACATTCGAAATCACGACGTTGGCGAATGGCGGAAAGGACGCGAGGCGTTGCGCCCCGGCATACACGCTCGCGGCCACGCCGAGCAGCCAGGGCGCCCCGAGGGACGGGAAGTCCGTCGGAATGACCGACCGCGCGTGCGACGCGAGGGATTTTCCGGCGCCGGCCGACGCGTGAATTGCCGCCAGCCGGGCGGCCGGGTCGGCGAGATCCGTCGCGAGGCTGGCGAGCACCATTGTCGCGCGCGTCGTGTAATCCTTGTCCCCCTCGGCGCGCAAGGAAATCGGCATCGCCGCGACGAGTGGCCGCTTCGGGGCACCGCCATGGCGCGCGAGATAGCGCCGCAGAGCGCCGCTCACGAGCGCCAGCACCACGTCGTTCACCGTCACCCGGTGGCGTGCGGCGATCGCCTTCACGTCGGCGAGCGGAATCGATGCGGTCGCGAAGCTGCGTTCCGGCGTGATGGCCACATTGAACATAGTCCGCGGACTGAGCGTGCGACGCCGGCGCGCGTGGGCGGAGCCGATTTCCGGCGAATCCCCGACGACCCCACCCAGAACGCGGGCGAGTTCAGGCAGGTAACGCAGCATTTTCGCAGCTTGGCCGGCACCGTTGCGCAATGCGGCGCCGATGAGTCTGCCGGCGCCGGGTGTCGGTTCGAGTGGACACCGGCGCGGTCGAGGCATCTGCCGCGGGTTCGGCGTCGGATCAAGCAGCGCATTGGCCAGGTGCACGCCCGCGGCACCATCGAGTGACGCGTGGTGCACCTTGGAGTACCAGGCGATCTGCCCGGACGCGAGCCCCTCGATCAGATAGAACATCCAGAGCGGATGTTCCCGGTCGAGCAATTCGCCGTGCAACCTCGCGACCTCCGCCTCGAGCGTGGCCAGCGTGCCGGGCTTCCGCAGGACGATGCGCCGGAGGTGATAGCCGAGGTCGACGGGCCGGTCCTCAACCCACATCGGGCCCGCCAAGTCGAAGGGCAGCGTCGCGAGCCGGCGTCGAAACACGGACGTAAGATGCAGACGGGACTCGAGGTGATGCCGCGCACGCTCGAAAAAATCCACGCGTTCGCCGGGCGGCACGTCGTAGAGGTGCAACGATCCGACGTGCATCGGCGCCTCGGGTGTCTCGATATGGAGGAACGCGGCGTCGAGGCCGGAAAGTGGTTTCATGGCAATTCCAGGGTCGGGCACCCAGCGGCGAATGCGCGAAAAAAACGACTCGATGAAACAATGGATATTTTCTCACGAGTCGCATGTCGTGGAGCCCGGGCTGCCTTCGCGCCGCGACGTGCGTAGTCGTGCTCGACGATGTAGTTGGCGCGGTGAATGCCGCGACAGTGGCGAACGCCAGTGCCGCCGCTATCACAAGCTTTGCCGATAGCTTGCCCAGTGGATTAGTGATTGCGACGCCGGCGCGTATCAGCAGCACCTGTGGCGGGGCGTTGTCGGCCCCCGCGGGCGGCTCGATGGTGACTATGTCGGGGTACGATCCTGGCCGCAGTTGTCGGCGACCGACAGTGCGTGTTGAGAGCCGCCGGTCGGGTGCGATTCCGCGTGCATCGCCGGTAAGCGGCCGCCGATGACCGCTGTCAACGAGCTCTGGCTTTCGCGACGAGTTCAGCGAACGGCCGCTACCAAGGTACACCCGCCAGTCGACCGGAAAATGCCCAATGGCAGGTGAGGTTCGGTGGCCGCCGCTCCTCCGCGCCAGGCGAAGGGCCGCAGTCGGTCGGCGACGGTCATGTCCGGCGGGCGCCGACCGGCCCGGCGTGACTACGCCTCGGTTTGCTCCGCGATCTCCAGCGCGTCGTCGATCTCAATTTCGAGGTATCTGACGGTGCTCTTCAGGTTGCCGTGACCGAGCAAGAGTTGGACCGCCCGCAGATTCCTCGTCCGCCGATAGATCAGCGTCGGCTTGGTGCGCCGCATTGAATGGGTGCCGTAGGCCGCCGGAGCAAGCCCAATCGATTCCGCCCAGGCATGAACGATCCGGGAATACTGCCGAGTCGAAAGGCGCGGCGACGCCGAAATACGGCTCGGAAATGGGAACTGTTCCGGCTTCAGATGGGCGGCCGCGATCCAGGCACCGACCGCCTCGGTGAACGAAGTGGCGCGTTCGAATTCGAAGGCGGCGGGTCTCATGTGACGATGCGGCGCACGGTCGGCGGACAGTACCAAGACATGCGTGTTGGAAGCAGGGGGCTCCCGGCGGCGAGCGGGTTTCTGTCGAACGGCGCGCCAGCGCGCCCCAGGGCCGAATGCGATTCCGGCACAATATCTGCCCGCACGTCATCGCCGGAGCCGGCCATGCCCATGGAGTCCGCCCAAAGGCCGCTCCCCAGACTGCGCCAGATGGTGGCCGATTTCGGCGAACCCTACCTCGCGAACGCGGTGATCGCCTTCATCTTCGCCGCCTCGGGGCCAGTCGCGATCATCCTCGCCGTCGGCACGCGTGGTGGGCTGAGCGAGTCCGACCTGTCGTCGTGGATCTTCGGCGCGTTCTTCCTCAACGGGCTGATCACCCTGCTGTTTTGCACGCTGTACCGGCAGCCGCTCGTCTTCTTCTGGACGATCCCGGGGACGGTGCTGGTGGGTCCGGCGCTTGGCCACCTGAGCTGGGCCGAGATCATCGGCGCCTTCCTCGCCACCGGCCTGCTCATGCTGGTGCTGGGCCTCTCGGGCTGGGTACGGCGCGCAATGCAGGCTGTACCGATGCCGATCGTGATGGGGATGGTTGCGGGCGTATTCCTGCGCTTCGGCCTGGGCCTGGTGTACTCGGTGCGCGACGACTTCTGGATCGCCGCGCCGATGATCGTCGCCTTCCTCGCGCTCGGCGCCTCGGCCGGATGGTCGCGCCGGCTGCCGCCACTGATCGGCGCGCTCTTCGTCGGCGCGGCGGCGATCGCCCTCCTCGGCAAGTTCCATCCGCACGGCTGGGCGCTGCACGCGCTCGCCCATCCCAACCTGCACGCGCCCGTGTTCTCGTGGCGCGCGATGGCCGAGCTCGTCATCCCGCTCGCAATCACCGTGCTCGTGGTGCAAAACGGCCAAGGGATCGCGGTGCTCAACGCCGCCGAGCACGAGCCGCCGATCAACGCGATCACGGTGGCCTGCGGTGCGGGCTCGATGGTTGCTGCGCTGTTCGGCACGGTCTCGACCTGCCTCACCGGCCCCGTCAACGCGATCATCTCGGGTTCCGGCGAGCGGCACCGGCACTACACCGCGGGCCTCGCCGTGGGCGTGTTCGCGCTGGCGTTCGGTCTGTTCGCGCCGGTGTTCACCTGGCTGATGCTCGCAACTCCGCCCGCGTTCATCGGCGCGCTCGCCGGCCTCGCCATGTTGCGCGTGCTCCAGACGGCGTTCACTGTGTCTTTCCGCGAGCGCTTCACGCTCGGTGCACTCGTCACGTTCCTCATCACGGTGGCCGACGTGCCGATCTTCAACGTCGGGGCGCCGTTCTGGGGATTGGTGATCGGCTACGCCGTGTCGCACCTGCTCGAGCGCAAAGACTTCGGCGCGACCGGCGCCTGAGGCAAGACCCGTCCAGCACCCGCGCCGCCTGGGACCGCAGCGCGGGATGATCGGGCGCGGCGTTGACGGTCAATCAGGGCTGCGGCGCCCCACCCTCGCCCACATCGGCAAGCCGATCACGCCACCCACCGTAGCGCCGGCCCGTGGCCCGCAATTTCGGGAATTGCCGCGCGCAGGGCAGCGCGAAATCGATCCTCAGGGCCAGCCGGCACCGGACTACGAGCTCGATGAGAGCGACGCCGGACCTTCCCCCGCTCATCGTCAGCCCAGCCTCGTCACCGTGTCAATCTGGTCGGCGGACGCCTGGCGGAATTCGAATTCTTTTCTCTTGAAGAGAAACACATGCCGGTTTACGGAAACGGTCTGAGCCAACCATTTCCGCTTCCGGACCTGCTTCGGGCGGGAGTTGAACGCTCGCCTGAGAAAGTCGCGCTGATCTCCCACTCCAAGCGCCGGACCTGGCGCGAGCTAGATGCAGCTACGAGTCGGTTGGCGGCGAATCTGCTCGAGCTCGAGCTGGCGCCCGGCGATCGCGTGGCGTCGCTCATGCCGAACCGCGGCACGCTGCTCGTCCACTATATGGCATGCGTGAAGGCGGGCCAGGTGACCGTCCCGCTTAACTATCGCTACATGCCGCCCGAAATCGACCACGCGCTCGATGTGAGTCGCGCACGCCGAACGTGATCAGGACGTACTGGCCAGCCAACGTGCAGGTCAGTTGCGCCTCGGCGTGCTTCGTTGCGGAGCCGACGACGGCGACCAGCGCAGCTTAGAGCAACTCATCGCGCGTCGACCGCGGGCGGCCGCGCTGCCCCGGGGTCGACGCGTCAGCCGCCGCATGCATCTTTTTCACGTCCGGAAGCACCGGGCCGGCAAAGGGTGTGACGCACACGTTCGAGTCGCTCGGATGAATGTTCGCCAGCACGGCGAGTGCTTTCGAGCTGGTGCCGGACGACGTCATGCTGCCGGGGTCGTCGATTTCGCATCTGGGGGGATTCATATTCTCTTTCGGTGCGCTCGGGGCCGGTGCGACGGTACTTGTCGCTCACAGCCACGATCCTCTTGAAATACTGCGCATCCTGCGCGAAGACCGACCGACGGTCCTCTGTATGCTGCCAGCGGCTCTGTTCAATGTGGTTCGTGACCACGGCGCGAGGCGCCAGGATTTCGCATCCCTGCGCCTGTGTCGATCGGGCAGCGACAAGGTTCCGGGAGAGCTGGAAAAGGAATTCACCGAGCTCACCGGGCTTCCGATCGACGAAGGCTACGGATGCACGGAGATCGGGCTCGCCACGCTCAATCCGCCGTCAGGAACGATCAAGCCCGGTTCGGTCGGGCGGCCGGTGCCAGGTTTCGCTCTCTCCGTGCGCGACGATGCGGGCAAGGAAACGCATCCTGGCGCTGATGGCCGATTGTGGGCCCGGTCCCGCAGCCTGATGGCGGGATACTGGGACGATGATGAAGCCACCGCGGCAACGATTCGGGACGGATGGCTTGACACGGGTGACCTGATGATGGCGGACACCGACGATTATCTGTGGTTCCGGGGACGCAAGAAGCCGATCATCGTGCACGATGGCTCGAATATCTCGCCGCAGGAGGTCGAGGGCGCTCTACTCGAGCACGCCGCGATTGACAGCGCCGGTGTCATCGGCGTTCGCGACACGTTTCATGGAGAGGACGTGCGCGCTTACGTCACGCTGAAACAGGGCGCGCTGCGCCCGAAAGTTCAGGAGTTGATCGAGTGTGCGCGCCAGCGCATTGGCTACAAGGCACCGGAACAGATCGAGTTCCTCGATCGGATGCCGCTCAATCCGACAGGGAAGGTCGATCGTATCGCCTTGAAGAAGATGGCCGAGGTGAGACACGCCCCGGACGGAATATCCACCCGATAGAACCTGTCTGACCGATTCCTGGTTCGTCATCGACGGCATGTTCGACTTCGCCGCTGCGGGCGGGGTCATCCCTGCCTTGCTGCCCGAGTGCAAATTATTTCGCGGTACCGGCACGAACGGCTGCTCACTGCAAGTTTGGGCGGCAAGGGCGACGTCGGGCCATGGCCGGTCAGAGACGACCACCGTGCCGAACTAAACAGCCGCTGAACGATGCACAGCCGTCATCGAAGCGTGAAAGGCCGCTTCGCATCGTCAAGCCGTCGTTCAGTGCCGGGGATCGGCCGGCCGCGCGCGCATCTGGGCCGGATTCACCGGCCTGGCGCAGGGCGGGCGCGAGCGTGCTCCAGCACGGCGGGGTTGACCACGTTGATCGGCGTACCGGCGGCGTAAGCCGTGATCTGGGCGAAGATGTCGGCAAACTGGATTTCATACTCGTCACGCGTAACGTAGCCGACGTGCGGTGTGCAAACAACGCTGGACATCGTCAGCAGCGGATGGGTGGGATCGCGTAGCGGCTCCTTCTCGAATACGTCCACAGCCGCCATTCCCGGGCGTCCCGCGCGCAGCGCCTCGACGAGCGCACCGGATTCGATCAAGGGAGCGCGGCTCGTGTTGACGAGCAGGGCCGAGGGCTTCATGCGGGCAAGGTCCGCGGCGCTCACGATCCCGCGCGTCGCGTCAACGAGGCGCATGTGTAGCGACAGGACGTCGCTCTCCGCAAAAAACTGTGCCTTGTTCGATGCGGTGCCATAGCCATCGGCACGCGCACGTACGAGCGACTCTTCGCGTGCCCAGACCAGCACGTTCATCCCGAATGCCTTGCCGTAACCGGCAACCACGGCACCGATTCTGCCGTAGCCGAAAATGCCCAGCGTCTTGCCGCGGAGCGTGTGCCAGACGCCCGTCTGCCACACTCCGGTCTTCAGCGCCGCCACCTGCTGGGGAATCTGTCGCATTGCGGCGAGCACGAGCCCCCAGGTCAGTTCGGCCGCCGCGTAAGACGGCGTGTCGGAGTGCAGGTTCGAGGAAACGATGATGCCGTGTTGAGTGCAGGCGTCGGTGTCGATATGTGGAAAGACGCTGCGCTGGCTGATTAGTCTCAGCTTGGGCAGGCGGGCAACGAGCGGCGCGCGGATTTGCGTGCGCTCGCGGATCAGCACCAGCGCTTCCGTATCCGCAAGCCGCTGCGCCAGCGCATCGAGGTCCTGGACGTGATCGTTCCAGATCGTGACATCGTGTCTGGCGAGATCACGAAAGCACGCAAGCGTGCGCATCGTATCGAAGTAGTCGTCTAGGATTGCGATCCTCATTGCATGGCCTATCGATGGGTCGCTAGAGAAATGACGCGACAGTTTCGGCACGGAGACGTATTTCTTACCACGCCCGTCGTTCGGAGTGTTGCGCTTCTTCGTTTTGAACCGCGCCGGCCTCAGTACATTTAGGCCTCTTTGCTCTGCGTTCGTCGCCCTTGGTCCCGGGTTCGGCGGGCGTCGCGCCAAGTACGTAGAACTGCGCAAGCCGAGCGTCTGGTATCGGACTTGAAGGGGTTCGATATTGCACTCCGAAGCAATCATAGGCACCGACGGAACCAGGCCGTACAGCGTCGACGATCAGCGGTGGCGACGCGGGACCGTGGGCAAGCCAAAAAACGATTCGGCGCGGGCCCACTCAGTGAAATTGCCGCTGACGACAATCTTTCAATTTATCGTTCAAAGATTGAACGTTCTGCACTGTTCTGCCTTTTATTCTACTCAAGCGGCAACTTCCATGGCATCGAGTCCTGGTACGAGCGGAATCATGACGATCGGGGAAGTTGCGGACTACCTGAAGGCCACTGTGCGGACCAACTACCGGCTCTGGACACTGAGCTCTTGCGATTTCCGGGCAATCTTTACCCCTGCGGCCACGAGGCGACCAAACGCGCCGTCAGGCGCCGGTAGCCTTGCTCGACCCGCGGGTCGAGCGGCCGCGGCGTCCTTTCATCTCGATGACGAGATCGGATAGTTGCTGCGCCGCGGGTGACAGCGAGCGACCGCGGCGACGGATGAGGCCGATCTTCCGGGTGACGATCGGTTCGATCAACGGCACGCTGACGAGCAGCGGATGGTCCGCGCCGGGCATCGCCATCGATGGCAAAGCCGCGATCCCCAGGCCCGCTTCGACGAGGCCCAGCGCCGTGGTGACGTGCTGGGTTTCATAGGAAATCTGCGGCCGGATCGTGACGCCGGCCAGCGCCTGGTCGAGGAGCAATCTGTTACCTGACGTTCGACTGACCGCGATGTAGTCGTACTCCGCGATCTGCGCCCAGCTTACGCGGCGCAACTTCGCGATCGGGTGGTCGCGCCGACACGCAGCGACGAAGCGCTCCTCGATTAGCGCCTTGAATTCGATTTGGCCGTCCTGCGATCCGATGAAGTTCAGACCAAAATCAGCCTCGCCCCGCGCTACGGTCGCGAGCACCTCATGGGCGCTGCCGTCGAACACCTTCACGCGAACCTTGGGGCAACGCTGGTGGAAGCGCTGGATCACCCCCGACAGGTAGTAATAGACCGTCGAGGGCACACAAGCGACCGTGACCTCGCCCATGCGTGCCTCCGCCATGCCACGGATGCCCAGCAAGGTCGAGTCCAGCTCGTCCAGAAGTCCGCGTACTTTGCCTTCGAAGTCGCGGCCGATGGCGGTGAGTGTCACGCGGTGCGTCGTGCGCTCGAGGAGACGTACGCCGAGCGCCTGCTCCAGCTTGTCGATGCGCCGGCTGAACGCGGGCTGGGAAAGGTGCACCGACTCGGCCGCCTTGCGGAAATTGCTCCGCTCCGCCACCGCCCGAAAGGCAAGGAGGTCATTGAGATCGAAGTTGATCGCCATGGGGTCGCCTCGAACGGCTCGGTGATGCACATTGTGGATCAATCGTTCCGATATACGCAATTCACAATCGGATACCGGGCGGCGATGATGCGATCCATGAGCCGAGTCGTCCCCTGTGTCCTGATGCGTGCCGGTACCTCCCGCGGGCCGTTTTTCCTGAGGGAATGGCTCCCGAAGGACGAAGTCGGTCGCGACGAGGCATTGATCGGCGCCATCGGTGCGTCGGATCTTCTGCAGCTCGATGGAGTCGGCGGCGGCAGCACCCTGACCAGCAAAGTCGCCATTGTGTCGCGGTCAATCCGGCCCGATTGCGACGTCGATTACCTCTTCGCGCAAGTCGGCGTCGGGCAACGGTCGGTCGACACACGGCCCAACTGCGGCAACATGGTTTCGGGCGTGGGGCCATTTGCCATCGAGCAGGGACTGGTCGAAGCGGCAGACGGAACGACGACCGTGCGCGTGTTCAACGTGAACACGGGCTCGCAAATCCACGTCACCGTCTTCACCCCCGGAAGACGAGTCACCTACGAGGGCAACACGCGCATCGATGGAGTGGCCGGAACGGCGGCGCCGATCCGCCTGAATTTCCTCGATGCATGGGGCGCCGTCACCGGGAGCCTGTTTCCGACTGGTCGGAGAATCGATACCATCGAAGGCATGCAGGCGAGTTGCATCGACGCCGCGATGCCGCTGATGATCGTGCGGGCGCGCGACCTTGGGTTGACGGGCAGGGAATCACCCGTCGAGCTGGACTCACGCACGTCGCTTCTGGAAAGACTGGAGCTCATGCGCCGCGCGGCGGGAGTCATGATGGGTTTGGGCGACGTCGCGCAAAGTGTCATACCGAAGCCCGTGCTCGTCAGCGAGGGCGACGGAAAAGACAGCGTCACCTCGCGCTACTTCACGCCGCGGCGGTGCCATGCTTCACACGCGGTCACCGGGGCAATCGGGGTGGCGACGGCCTTTGCCCTGCCCGGCACGGTGGCGACCGGGGAAACCGGCTTTACCGGCACGCGCAACATATCCGTGCTGCACCCGCAGGGCCGCATCGATGTCGAAGTCGAAATCGAGGGCCATGGCGAGCAGGTGCACGTCAAGCATGCCGCGTTGCTGCGCACGGCACGCAAGATCTTCGATGGAGACCTGCACCTCCCCGACTACGTGTTTTCGTCGGTCAGGGCGGCCGCGCGACCGCCGGTGCCGGATCCGGCGGCCGCGGCAACCTTCCCGTCGAAGCCCATCACGATCGTCGTGCCCACGCCTGCCGGCGGCGGCAACGACGAGATCGCTCGCACGATCGCCTCCCGGCTTGCGTCTCGGCTCGGTTACTCGGTGCAGGTCGACAATCGGCCAGGCAGCAATGGCGCCATCGCCAGCGCATACGTCGCGCGCGCCACGCCGGACGGGCACACGCTGATGCTCGGCTACATCGGCACGCACGCGATGAGCCCTGCGCTGCAGGAGCTGCCCTACGACCCGATCGACGACTTCGCGCCCGTCGGCCTCGTATGCACGTCGCCGACGCTGATGGTGGCCAATGTCCACGTGCCGGTGCAGGGCGTGCGGGATCTGGTTGCACAGTTGAAGGCCAGGCCCGACATATACAGCTACGCCTCGGTCGGCAGCGGCACGGCGCCGCACTTCGCGGCCGAACTGTTCAAGCTTCATGCCGGCGTCGAAATGGTCGGGCTACCCTTCAATGGTGCAGCACCGGCCGTGGACGCCACAATCGCCGGCCTGACCCAGTTCATGTTTCCAAGCTTGTTCACCGCATTGCCCCAGATCAGAGCGGGCCGAATGCGCGCACTGGCCGTGGCCGGTCCCGATCGCGTGCCGGCCCTTCCGGACCTACCGACTCTCGCCGAAGAAGGGGTCGAGGGGCTCGATGTGACGCAGTGGTATGCATTGTTCGCGCCGGCCAGGACACCGCAACCGGTCATCGACGACCTGAACAAGGCATTGAACCAGGTGTTGGCCAGCGAGGCGACGATCCGGCGCATCGAAGCCCATGGCGCGGAGGTCAGGGCGAGCACGCCGGACGACCTGCGCGAGCTGGTGCGGGCGGAGTTGGCGAAATGGCGGCAGGTTGTCGAGGAAGCGGGGCTCGCCGCCGACCGCTCCCGCGCCGGCAGCGCCTGCCATGACTTCGACGCCGACACCTCCGTTGGCGCCGCCTGATGCAATTAATTGCGCACTCGCAACTTCGTAGCGCCGCGCCGCGCGGCTGGCGCGCGTGGTTCGGCAACCGGTCCGAATCGTTCACCTCAAGGAGAAAACCATGAAAGCTTTGATTGCCATCACCACCGCCCTGGGCCTGACATTGTCGGGTATGGCGTACGCCCAGGCGCCGATCGTCATCAAGTTCTCGCACGTCGCTGCCGCCGACACCCCCAAGGGGCAGGCGGCCGATTACTTCAAGAAGCTGGTCGAGGAGCGCACCAAGGGCCGGGTCAAGGTCGAGGTCTACCCGAACAGCACGCTGTTCAAGGACAAGGAGGAGCTCGAGGCGCTGCAGCTGGGCTCGGTGCAGATGCTGGCGCCGGTGCCCGGCAAGTTCGGCCCGCTCGGCGTCAAGGAATTCGAGGTCTTCGATCTGCCCTACATCTTCAAGGACATCGATGCCGTGCACCGCTTCGCGCGCGGTCCCGGCGGCACCGCGCTGCTCAAGAAGCTGGAGACGCGCGGCGTGGTCGGCCTCGCGTACTGGGACAACGGCTTTCGCGTCATGAGCGCGAACCGGCCCATCCACACGCCCAAGGATATGCGCGGGCTGAAGATGCGCATCAACTCGTCCAAGGTCAACGCCGCGATCATGAAGTCGCTCGGGGCGCAGCCGCAGAGCCTCGCCTTCTCCGAGGTCTACCAGGCGCTGCAGACCGGCGTGGTCGACGGCACCGAAGGCCCGCTGTCCAACCTGTACACGCAGAAGCAGTACGAGGTGCAGAAGGACGTCACGCTGACCTACCACACCATCAGCAACTATGTCGTGGTCAGCAACAAGAAGTTCTGGGACGGACTGCCCGCCGACATTCGCGCGACGCTGGAGACGGCGATCAAGGACGCGACCAAGTACAACGATGAGGTGGCCGAGAAGGACGAGGCCACGGCACTGGCCGCCATCAAGGCGTCCGGCAAGTCCACCGTCTACGTGCCCACCGCGGCCGAGCATGACGAGTGGGCCAAGGCGACCGAGCCGGTGATCGCGGAGATGGCCGATCGCGTCGGCGGCAAGGCGTTCGTCGACAGCGTGCGCGCTGCGTCGAAGAACTGATCGGCGACACCGACCCGCGGCGACCGGCACCGGTTGCCGCGGGCGGCGCGCCGTTCCCTCCTGCCCACTGGCCCGGAGCGCGACATGAAAGTACTCGATCGACTCGAGGAAGTGCTGATCGCCTTCCTCATCTCGGCAGCGACGGTGGTGATCTTCGCCGCTGTGGTGCACCGCTTTCTTGCGTCCTGGGCGATTCCCGGAGTGCAGCAGATGGCGCTGAACATCAACATGTCCTGGGCGCAGGAGCTGTGCATCATCATGTTCGTCTGGATGGCCAAGTTCGGCGCGGCCTATGGCGTGCGCACCGGCATCCACGTCGGCGTCGACGTGCTGATCAACGCGCTCGATGCGCGCAAGCGCCGGGTCTTCATCCTGTTCGGGCTGCTCGCCGGCGCCACGTTCACCGGCATCGTCGCCGTGCTCGGGGCGACCTTCGTCTGGGAAAACGGCGCGCACTACGCCTTCTTCCACGCGCTCGGGAAGGTCCCCGACGGCATGTATCCCGGCCCCACGACGCCGGACCTGGAGTGGCAGACGTGGATCGTCTATTCGGCGATCCCGCTGGGCTCGGCGCTGATGTGCTTCCGCTTCCTCCAGGTCGCCGTCGCGTTTGCGCGCACCGGGGAGCTGCCGCACCACGACCACGGCCACGTCGAGGGCATCGAGGGCGAGGACGAATTCCATCCGCACGACCTGCACGCGCCCGGCGCCACCGGAACGGACGAGGACCGCAAACCATGAGCACGATCATCATCATCTCGCTGCTGATCGCCCTGATGATCAGCGGCATGCCGATCTCGATCGCGCTCGGCCTCACCGTGCTCACGTTCCTGTACACGTTCACGCAGGTGCCGATCGAATCGGTGGCGCTGAAGCTGTTCACCGGCATCGAGAAGTTCGAGATCATGGCGATCCCATTCTTCATCCTGGCCGGCACTTTCCTCACCCACGGCGGCGTGGCGCGGCGGATGATCCGCTTCGCGACGTCGATGGTCGGCCACCTCTACGGCGGCCTGGGGCTCTCCGGCGTGCTCGCCTGCGCGCTGTTCGCGGCGATCTCGGGCTCGTCGCCGGCGACGGTGGTCGCGATCGGCTCGATCCTGCTGCCGGCGATGGTGAAGGCGGGCTACCCGATGCGCTTCGGCGCCGGCGTCGTCACCACGTCGGGGGGGCTGGGCATCCTGATCCCGCCGTCGATCGCGATGATCATCTACGCGGTGTCGACCAACTCGTCGATCGGCGCGCTGTTCATGGCCGGCGTGGTGCCCGGGATCGTGCTGGCGCTGCTGCTGGGCTTCACCACCTGGCGAATCGCGCGCAAGAACAACTACCCGCGCCAGCCGAAAGCCACCTGGGCCGAGCGCGGCAAGGCGCTGCGCGAGTCGATCTGGGGCGTGCTGCTGATCATCATCGTGATGGGAGGCATCTACTCGGGCGTGTTCACGCCCACCGAAGCGGCCGCGGTGGCGGCGGTCTACGCCTTCGTGGTCGCGGTGTTCGTCTACAAGGACATGCGCCTGCGCGACGTGGGCAAGGTGCTGCTGTCGTCGGCGAACATGAGCGCGATGCTGCTCTACATCATCACCAACGCCGCGCTGTTCTCGTTCCTGATGTCCTACCAGCACGTGCCGGAGCAGCTCGCCGGGTGGATGCTCTCGCAGGGCCTGGGCACCGTCACCTTCCTGCTGATGGCGAACGTCCTGCTGCTGGCGGCGGGCAACTTCATGGAGCCGTCGTCGATCATCCTGATCCTGGCGCCGATCCTGTTCCCGATCGCGATCAAGCTGGGCATCGATCCGATCCACTTCGGCATCATCATGACCGTCAACATGGAGATCGGCATGTGCCATCCGCCGGTCGGGCTGAACCTTTACGTGGCCTCCGGGATCACCAAGATGGGCATCACCGAGCTCACGGTGGCGGTCTGGCCGTGGCTGCTGACGATGCTGGTATTCCTGGCCGTGGTCACCTACTGGCCGGCGCTGACCCTGTGGTTTCCGCACGCGATCGGCGCCATGTAGCGCTCCGCCGGGCGCAAACGACGTGCCGCGATCCGGCATGCGCCCGCCGGTGACGGCGCCGGGCACCCTCAACCAACGACGAAGACGACGACGATGACCACCGAAGACCTCACCGCATGGATCGGCCGCAGCGAGTCGCTGCGCGACACCGTCACCGCCGCACCGGTGCGGGCGCTGACCGCCACCCTCGACCACCCGGCCGCCGACGTGGCGGCCGGCACCCCGCTGCCGCCGCTGTGGCACTGGCTGTATTTCCTGCCAATGCACCGCCAGAGCGAGATCGGCCCGGACGGCCACGCCAAGCGCGGCGGCTTCCTGCCGCCGGTGCCGCTGCCGCGGCGGATGTGGGCCGGCAGCCAGTTCGAATTCCGTTCGCCAGTGCGTGTGGGGGATGGTTTGGAACGAACCTCCACGATCGCGGATGTCACGCAGAAGGAAGGCCGTACCGGCAAACTCGTGTTCGTGAAGGTCCGACACGAAGTACGTTGCAATGGCGCGACCGAGCCGGCGATCGTCGAATTCCACGACATCGTCTATCGCGAGGCCAGGAAGCCGACCGACCTGGAACCCCCGCCGCAGGCCGCGCCCACCAGTGCCATCTGGCAGCGCGAGATCGTCCCCGACGACGTGCTGCTGTTCCGTTACTCGGCCCTGACCTTCAACGGACATCGTATCCACTACGACCGGCGCTACGTCACCGAAGTCGAGGGCTACCCGGGTCTCATCGTGCACGGCCCGCTGATCGCGACACTGCTGATGGACCTGTTGCGTCGCCACGCGCCGGATGGCGATGTGGCCGCCTTCCGCTTCAAGGCCGTGCGGCCCACCTTCGACCTCAATCCGTTCAAGGTGAGCGGCGAGCCGCAGTCCGACGGCAAGAGCGTCAGGCTCTGGGCCCAGGATCACGAAGCTTGGCTCACGATGGACGCCGTCGCCACGCTGCGCTAGAACGAGGATTCACTCCATGCAACCTCTGAAGGGCATCACCGTCGTTTCGCTTGAGCACGCCATCGCCGCGCCGTTCGCCACGCGCCAGCTCGCCGATCTCGGTGCGCGCGTAATCAAGATCGAGCGCCCCGGCGTCGGCGACTTCGCGCGCGGCTACGACGAGCGCGTCAGCGGCATGGCGTCGCACTTCGTCTGGACCAACCGCAGCAAGGAAAGTCTCACGCTGGACGTGAAAAACGCCAAGGCCAACGCGATCCTGCAGCGCCTGGTGCTGGAGAGGGCGGACGTGGTCGTGCAGAACCTCGCCCCCGGCGCCGCGGCGCGCCTGGGCCTGGGCTACGAGAATCTATCTGCGGAAAAGCCGGATATCATCGTCTGCGACATCTCGGGCTACGGTGGCGACGGGCCTTACCGCGACAAGAAGGCCTACGATCTGCTGATCCAGAGCGAGTCGGGCTTCGTCTCGGTGACCGGCACGCCGGACGAGCCGTGCAAGGCGGGCTCGTCCATCGCCGACATCGCCGCCGGCATGTACGCCTACAGCGGCATCCTCGCCGCGCTGCTGCAGCGACAGCAGACCGGCCGCGGCCAGCATCTGGACGTCTCGATGCTGGAGTCGCTCGTCGAATGGACCAGCTATCCGCTTTACTACGCGTACAACGGAGCGAGCGCACCGCCGCGCACCGGCGCCAGCCATGCCACGATCTACCCCTACGGCCCGTTTCCGGTCGGCGACGGAGGCACCGTGATGCTGGGATTGCAGAACGAACGCGAGTGGGCGGCTTTCTGCGCGAAGGTGCTGTTGCAACCCGCGTTGGCCACGGACCTGCGCTTCACCAGCAACTCCAGGCGCGTCGCCGCGCGCGTCGCGCTGAAAGCGATCATCGTCGAGACTTTCTCGTCGCTGACGGCGGCCGAGGTCGTCGAACGCATTGAGGCGGCACAGATCGCCAACGCGCGGGTCAATACGATGGCCGAAGTCTGGGCGCACCCGCAGTTGAAGGCGCGTGATCGTTGGCGCACGGTCGACTCCCCGGTCGGGCCGCTGCCGGCGTTGCTGCCGCCCGGCACCTGGGACGATGGACCACGCATGGATCCGGTACCGGCGCTGGGGCAGCATACCGACGCAATCCTCGCGGAGCTCGGTCTCGATGCGGCCGCAATCGCGGAGTTGCGCACCGAGGGAGCGTTATGATCCCGCGCACCTATCTTTTCGTGCCTGGCGACCGGCCGGAGCGCTTCGACAAGGCGCTCGCGAGCGGCGCCGATGCCGTGGTGCTCGATCTCGAGGACGCGGTCGCCCCGGAGCGCAAGAGCCTCGCGCGCGAAGCCATTGCAGGCTGGTTTGCCGGCCGCGCGGCCGAGCTGCGACCGCGTATCGCCGTGCGCGTGAACGATGCCGCGATGCCCTGGTTCGCGGCCGACGCCGCGATGCTCGCCGCGGCCGGGGTTGGGTTGGCGATGCTGCCAAAGACGGAGACCGCGGCGCAGATCGAGGCGCTGCGCCGGGCGGTGCCCCGCACCGGCGTTCTCGCCCTCGTCGAAAGCGCGCGCGGCGTGTCCGGCATCGACGCTATCGCGGCGGCGCCGGGCGTGGAGCGCTTGGTCTTCGGAACGCTGGATTTCGCGCTCGACCTCGACATTGCTCCGGAACCCGAAGGGCTTGCTCACGCGGCTGCGTGCATCGCCGTCGCGTCGCGCGCGGCCGGCCTGCCAGCGCCGGTCGCCGGCGTAACGCCCGAGATCGGCGACGAGTCGAAGCTCGTCGTCGATCTGGCATGGGCACGGCGGCTTGGCTTTGGCGCAAAGCTCTGCATACACCCTCGGCAGGTGACCCCGATCCACGACGCGTTACGGCCGAGCGCTGCGGAAGTTGCGTGGGCGCAGCGCGTGCTTGCCGCGGTCGGGACGAACCAAGGCACGGCCGTGCAGGTCGACGGCCGAATGGTCGACAAACCCGTATTGCTGCGCGCACGTTCACTTGTCGCGCGCGCCGCAGAATGAACCCATCACTATCCAATCGAGAAATCACATGCCCGCTTCCATCATTGACTCGATCATCTTTCAAGGGATCTTCAGCACCGACGCGATGCGACACGTCTGGTCCGACGAGAACCGCACGCAGAAATATCTGGACATCGAGGCCGCACTGGCCAGAGTGCAGGCGCGCCTGGGCCTGATCCCGCAGGAAGCGGCCGACGAAATCGTCAGCCACTGCAAGCTCGATCAGATCGACATGGTGCGGCTGCGCCAGCAGACCGAGCGCATCGGCTACCCGATCCTCGGCGTGGTCACGCAGGTTAACCAGCTCTGCCGAGACAAGCTCGGCGAATACTGTCACTGGGGCGCCACCACGCAGGACATCACCGACACGGCCACGGTACTTCAGATCCGCGAGGCGCTGGCGTTGGTGGATGCCGAGCTGGCAGGCATCGCCCGGGCACTTGCCAAACTGGCCAGGGAACACCGGCTGACGCCGATGATCGGCCGCAGCAACCTGCAACAGGCGATTCCGGTGACCTTCGGCTACAAGATGGCCGGCATTCTTTCCGCCGTGCTGCGGCACCGCGAGCGCCTGGCGCAGCTCAGCGAGCGCGTGCTGGTCGGCGAATTCGCCGGCGCCGCCGGCACGCTGGCCTCGCTAGAGAAAGGCGCGATGGAGACGCAGGCCGGACTGTGTGAGGAGCTGGGTCTCGCGCAGCCGGTGATTGCCTGGCACACGATCCGCGACAACATCGCCGAGGTGGGCACGGTGCTCGGCCTGATCGGCGGCACGCTGGGCAAGCTCAGCATGGACATCAAGCTGATGATGCAGACCGAGGTCGGCGAGGTCTACGAGCCGTATCACCATGGCCGCGGTTCCAGCAGCACGATGCCGCAGAAGCGCAATCCCATCTCGAGCTGCTACATCCATGCCGCGATCTCCGTGGTGCGCCAGCACGCCGCGGCGCTGATGGACGCGATGGTGGCCGACCATGAGCGCTCGACGGGACCGTGGGAGATCGAGTGGGTCGTACTGCCCGAAGCGTTTTGCCTGCTGGCGGGCGCGCTGAAGCAGTCGCGCTTCGTGGTCGAAGGCCTGCAGGTGGACGCAACCGCCATGCGCCGCAACATCGACATGACGCAGGGTCTGGTGATGAGCGAAGCGGTCATGATGGGCCTCGGCCCCTTCATCGGCCGCGAGTACGCGCACGACGTGGTCTACGACCTGTGCCGCGAGTCGCTGGCGAAGCAGACACCGCTTATCGATCTCCTGGCCGCACACCCCGAGATCAACCGCCACGTTGATCGTGCCGCGCTCCTGCGTATGCTCGATCCGGCCAACTATCTCGGGCAGTCGGGTGTCATGGTCGACCGTGTTCTTGCACGCATCGACTGCGTGCCGTCCAGGCCCGTCGCAGCCTTGGTGTCGTGATTGATGTCCTCGTCCTGGGCGGTGGCAACGCCGGTTTGTGTGCGGCGCTGACCGCACGCGAAGCCGGCGCCTCCGTCATGTTGCTGGAGGCCGCGCCGCAGGAATGGCGTGGCGGCAACTCCATGCACACGCGTAACCTGCGCTGCATGCACGAGGCGCCGCAGGACGTGCTCACCGAGACCTACTCTGAAGAGGAGTTCTGGCAGGACCTGCTGGCGGTTACCGGCGGGCAGACGACCGAGCATCTCGCAAGGCTCGTGATCCGCGAGTCAGCGCAATGCCGCCGCTGGATGCACAACCACGGCGTGCACTTCCAGCCCTCCCTGTCGGGCACACTGCACCTTTCCCGCACCAATGCTTTCTTCATGGGTGGCGGAAAGGCGCTCGTCAACGCCTATTTCCGGAGCGCCGAGGCGCTTGGCGTGCGGGTGCGGTACGAAGCTCAGGTCGCCGGCATCGAATTGGACGGCGCACGATTCGTCGCCGCACGGCTGACCGACGGTGAACGCATAGAAGCCCGCGCGTGCGTGGTGGCGAGCGGCGGCTTCGAATCGAATCGCGACTGGCTGCGCGAGGCCTGGGGCCGCAACGAGCGCGGCGAATGGCCCGCCGACGAATTTCTGATCCGCGGCACGCGCTTCAACCAGGGCGTGCTGCTGAAGGACCTGATAGGGCAAGGCGCGGACGCGATCGGCGACCCGACGCAGGCTCACATGGTGGCCATCGATGCGCGCGCTCCGCGCTACGACGGTGGCATCTGTACGCGCATCGACTGCGTATCGCTCGGAATCGTGGTCAACCGCGACGGCCGGCGTTTCTACGACGAGGGCGAAGACTTTTGGCCCAAGCGCTACGCGATCTGGGGCCGGCTCGTGGCGATGCAGCCCGGTCAAGTGGCGCATTCGGTGATCGACAGCAAGGCCATAGGCCGCTTCATGCCACCGGTCTTCAAAGGTGAAATGGCCGACACCCTGGACGCACTGGCTCGTCAGCT
>CAVUCJ010000017.1:0-992776 GCA_963739745.1 uncultured beta proteobacterium | reverse complement strand
GGTTTCGATCCAGGTTCCGAGCTCGGTTTCGCATCCGGCTTCGATTCGGAATTCTTGGGCGAGTCGGCATCGGGTTTCATGATGGGTGTTCCTTCTGTCTGTGGCATGCCGCAGGTCCCGGTGAGCTGCGGGATATCTCCTGTCAACCTCGCGTGCCTTCCGTCGAGGTCTTGTATTGGCCACGGCGCGCGGGCCGCTTGGTCATGGCTCGACGATTCGGATCTCGCTGTACTGCCAGTGCGTGGGCCTCCTCGCCATGCCATCCCCGAAGTGACGTCAAGTACGAACGAGCGCCAGAGTGTGCTGCGCGATCATCAGTTCCTCGTCGGTGGGGATGACCCAGACCGACACGCTGCTGTCCGGTGCAGAAATGCGCGGGCCGTCGGCCTCGTTCGCCTGCTCGTCCAGCTTCACGCCGAGCCAGCGCCAGCTTGCGGCACAGCGCCGCGCGCACCGGGACAGAGTGCTCGCCGATGCCGGCGGTGAACACGAAGGCATCGAGCCCGCCGAGCACCGCCGCATAGGCGCCGGCGTATTTGGTCATCGCGTAGACGAAGTACTCCACCGCCGCGACCGCCCGCGGATCCGCGCTCTCCTGCAGCACCTGCATGTCGCCGCTGATGCCGGAGAGGCCGAGCAGCCCCGCGCGCTCGTACAGCATCTTCTCCAGCGACGCGTCGTCGAACAGCTTGCGGCGCAGCAGGTAGAACAGCGCGCCCGGCGGCACGTCGCCCGAGCGCGTCGCCATCGGCAGGCCGGACAGGCCGGCGAAGCCCATCGTGGTCTCGACGCTATGCCCATCCAGCATGGCGCACATGCTGGCGCCGCCGCCGAGATGCGCGGCGATCACCCGTCGCGCCCGCGGCGCGAACTTCGGCACCTGCCGGCTGATGTAGTCGTAGGAGATGCCGTGGTAGCCCCAATGGCGCACTCCGGCGTCGTGCACGTCCTTCGGGAGCGCATAGATCTGCGCCACTTCGGGCATCGTTCGATGGAACGAGGTGTCGAAGCAGGCGACCTGCGGCAGGCCCGGGAACGCCTCGGCGAGCGCCCGCGCGCCGCGCACGTTGTAGGTCTGGTGCGACGGCTCCATCACCGCCAGCGAGTCGAGGTAGTCCAGCACGTCGCCGTCGATCAGCACCGGCGCTTCGAAACGGGCGCCGCCGAGCACGATGCGGTGGCCGGCCGCCACCACCTTCATGTCGGCGACGTTGGCTTCCAGCCAGGTGATGACGAAGTGCAGGGCGGTCCTGTGGTCGATGGCGTGGCCCTTGCCCCATTCGTGCGCGTCCAACGGCTTGCCCGCCGGGTTCTTGGCGACGAAGTGCGGATCGTCCTGCATGCCGTCGATCTGGCCGCGGCAAAGCAGGGGCAGCGACCCGGCCGCGTCCGTCGCATAGGCGCCGAACTTCAGGCTGGTGGAGCCCGCGTTGACGACGATGATGGCGTCGGTCATGGCCGCTCACTCCGTGGGCTCGGGCAGGATGCCGGCGGGATCTCGCGCCAGCGCGTCGGCGTACAGCACGGCGGCGGCGGCCGAGAAGCGGCGGGCGTCGGCGGTATCGGCGCGGCTGGTCAGCACCACCGGCACGCGCGCGCCGACGACCAGCCCCGCGGTTTGGGCGTCGGCCATGAAGGCGAGATTCTTGTAGATCATGTTGCCGGCTTCGATGTTCGGCACGATCAGCACGTCGGCCGCGCCCGCGACCGGCGAGGTGATGTGCTTGATCCGCGCCGCCTCCGCATCCACCGCGGCATCGAGGTCGAGCGGCCCGTCGACGATGCCGCCGACGATCTGCCGCCGATCGGCCATCTTGGCCAGGATCGCGCCGTCGAGCGAGGCGGGCATCCTCGTGTGCACCGTCTCCACCGCGGCCAGCACCGCGACCTTCGGCAGCTCGATGCCGAGCGCACGCGCAAAGCCGATCGCGTTCTGGCAGATGTCGCGCTTCTGGTCGGTGTCGGGCGCGATGTTCAGGGCGACGTCGCTGATGACGACGCGGCGCGCGTAGGTCGGAACCGACACCATCGGCGCAGTGGCTGAGCAGGCGTCCGGTGCGCAGTTTTGCTTCCTTCTGCATGACGGCGTGCAGCAGCACGTCGGTGTGCAGGCTGCCCTTCATCAGCGCCTGCACCTCGCCGGCACCGGCGGCCATCGCCGCTTTCAGGGCCGAGTCCTCCGGGCCTCCGGTCGCCACGATGCGGCAAGCTGGAAAGGTCGAGCTTCGCGGCCGCGGCGACCCTGCGCATCTCCGCCTCCGGCCCGAACAGCACCGGCACGATCAGCCCGGCCTCGGCCGCCTCCACCGCGCCGGCGAGCGCCTCGGCGCTACACGGGTGCACCACGCCGGTGAGCATCGGCTTGAGCCCGCGGCAGCGCTCCAGCAGCCCCTCCAGCCGGTGCTCCGGCACGGCGCGCCGCAGCCGAGTCGTGGGCGCCACGACTTCCAGCGTTCCGGTGGCGACCTGCTTGCCCCGCCGGGTCGGTACACGCGCCGCAAGAACCACCAGCCCTCGTCTGTCCGCTTCTCCCGTACCACTACCTGCGCCGTCAGGACGGCATCGATGGGCAGCGCAGCCAGTACCTGCACCGTGGTCGAGCGGACCGACGATCCGGGGCCAGGCAGTGCGACCCGACCAGCGAGGACAGCAGAGCAGTGACGATCCCGGCCGCGCCTTGGGTGTCGCCGGCGTCGGCGAGCAGGCCGACATCGCCGAAGGCGGCGGCCCAGGCCCGTACGTCACGCGCCTGCAGGGTGCGCTGCACCGATGCGGTGTCGCCGAGCCTGATCTCGTCGAACGTCTTGTTCTGGACCGAAGGCATGGTGATGCCTCCAACGGTTGCCGCCAAGCGGGGCACGGCCGCGGGCCCGACGCTAGGCGAGTGCCTTGGCGGAGGACCCTTTCCGGCCGGACGCAGTAAGACGTCTGCCGGCTTTGCAGGCGGCATCGACAGCACCTGCGACAGACGCGTCAAACGGCCGCGCTCGGCGACGGTCGGGGCCGCACCGGCGCCGACGATCGCGTGCACCTGCTGCAGCAACGCTTTCCGCGCGTCCGCCTCCGGCACCATCGATGCGAGCACTTCTACCGCACGCTCACCGTCGAGTTGCAGCACGAAGAACTGATCCCGCACCACCGCCTTGAACTTGGCGAGCGATAGATGCATGAGCTGCTGGCGCGCGACGTTGAGCGCCAGCGCACAGCGCTGGTCGAGCGTGCGGTCCGCGGCGATGACGTACAGCACCGCCCGGGTCAGCGCTTCGTTGAACCCGCCGGTCTGCAGCTTCGCCGCATAGGCCGCCGACTGTGCCCGTCGTGCCGCCAGCTTTTCGGGCGAGGTGCCGGGGATTGGCCGCACTTCGCTGGCTGCATTGATGCCGAGGAGCGCCTGCACGAAGGGCGAGCCATAGAAACCGAAGAATGTCTGCTCGGCCCATTGGTCACGCGCGACCCGATAGGCATCCAGTGCCGGCAGTGATCTGGTCCGAGACCTGCGTCTGCATCGCGAGGAAGGGATTGTCGGCCGCCGCCGGCTTGCGAGCCGCGGTTACGCCGGCAGCGAGCTTCCGCACGCCCGTCATCCAGGGGTTGCTGTCGGCGAAAATCCTGTAGCTGAGCCTGAGCGGGTTCAGGGCTTGCGCCAGGTCCGCCGCCGGCTGGTTGGCGAGCGCGCGAACCATGGGCTGCATCATCGTGCGGTAGATCGAGAGGTTCATTTCCGACAGCCGCGCCGCCGCGGCGAAAGCGCGGTCGTCCTCAGGGCTGTTGCGCCCGAGCGCACGGATATCGTCGAGCGAACGGGGCTCGAAACGGGCGATCCAGTCGCCGGTGACGAACCCGGCCGCGGGCACGTCGGCCGGCCGCGGCGAAATGACCATCTCGTAGAGACCGGGCGGCAGGCAGTCGATGACGTCCATCAGCTGGACGAATTCCTCGTCCTGCTTCGCGCCCACCTTGGCGGAGACGAAGATGGCGAGATGCCCGACCTTCTCGGTCCAGGCAGTAGACGATTGTCCGCCCGGTGGCGCGGATGTCCTCGACATCTCGATAGAGATCGAGGATCCAGCCGAGCGACTGCGGCGGCGGGCTGATGTTGTCGTCCCGCGAGGTGAACACGATGATCGGCGAGGTGATGTTGCGCACATCGAAAGTCGTGCCGTCGCTCGACCGCAGCTCATTGCGTGTCAGCTTGTCGCCGATGAAAAGGTTGTCCACCAGGAACTGCAATTCGTCGCCGTTCAGCTCGATGAAGTCGCCCCACCACTTCTCGAACTTGAGGTAGCGCTCCGCCCCGGTGTCGATATTGGTGTAGACCTCGTACTGCTTGCCCCATAGCGAATTGGCCGGGTTCAGGTTGTCGAAGTTCTGGATCAGCCCGGTCCCGTCGAACTTGCCGTTGCCGAGGTCGCTCGTCAGTGCGGTGATCCAGCTGCCGCCGGACAGGCCACCCGAATAGCGCATCGGGTTCTTTCCGTGCACACCCTGCCAGTAGGACATCGGCGCGCCCGCGACCAGGCAAGGTCCGAAGAGGTCCGGCCGCAGCATGGCGACCATCAGCGTCTGGTAGCCCGCCTGACAGTTACCGATGGCAAAGGGGAGCGATGCGCCCGGATGGAGTTCGACAACGCGCTCGAAGAATTTCACCTGTCCCTCGACGACGTCGAGGAATTGTTGGCCGGGCGCCGGCGTCGCGCTGAAGCCGATGAAGTAAACGGGATGGCCCGCGTTCAAGGCATCGCCAATCTCGCTCTCCGCCTTGAAGCCGCCAACTCCAGGCCCTTGGCCGGCGCGCGGGTCCACCACCACAACCGGTCGCTTGTGCGGGTCGATCACGACCCCCGGCGGGGGCACGATGCGCGAAAGCGAATAGTTGATCGGCCGCGGCAGCGACCGCCCGCTCATCAGCACCTCATGGCCGAAGCGAAGCACGGTTGCCGTCGGCCGGGAGGTGATCTCGACCTCCTCGTTGCCACGCTGCCGCAACAGTTCGAGGAAGAGAACACTGCGCTGAAGCGCATCGGTCAGGTATTCCGGCCAGGACGTCATGTAGTTGCCGGAAAATGCCGTGGAGCCGCCCTGAAACGCGGGTGAGTCGAGGCCGGACGGGTTCATTGCTGACGCTGGCTTTGCTGTCGAGTCATCTGGCATCTTCGTCTTCCAAGACAACGAAATCCCTGACCTCCATGGGCGACGGGAAGCGCCGGGAGCGGAGCGTCAATGCGTCTGCTCCGCAAAAATGGGTCAGGCACAAATCTGCTCGCTTCGCATCGGTCGTTGCGTTCAACGGCCGATGCGACCGGCCGGTGAGTCCCGCGGACGGGGACGGTTGTCAGCTGGTGCATCCCTAATTGGGTCGACTGTTCACGGCAGAAGGCACGTCAGAAGGCGCCGGTTTTGCGCTGCTGCCTCCTTGGGCGGGAGCGGCGTTCGATTCGGAAGCTGAATCCCCCGCGCTGGTCGTCGTTGTCGGGTGGCGCGGCGACAGGAACGACATTACGATTGCAAAGCACACCCACACGATCCAGTAATTCGTTCGCCGCTCGCGCGCACCCACGATGTTTGCCACCTGGGCGGGAGTGGCTTCGCGTGCCTTTGGCAGAAGCGCAACCAAACGCGCGGCAAGAATCTCCGTTTCAGCCGACTTCTGTCGTTGGCCGGGAAAGCGATCGAGTGTCGATACGAGAGTGCTTTCAGCGTCCGGTGTGGACAGTGCCGCCAGACGGGCCGCCTCCTCCCAAGGGTCGAGGTTCATGCGGGCCAATGCGGAAATGACGGTGAGCCGCATTCCGCCAGGCTCATCGCATATCGGGGCAAACAGGAAGTCCTCGTATTGAGAAGCGACGTTTGAAACAGAAAGTTGAGTAGCCATATCGGAACCGCCTTCACACATCCCTGAAGGCAAATGTAGTGCCTGCTTGACGATGCGTCTGTACGACAGCGTACATACTCGTGGAACTCGTCACCTCCTTTGACGGTTGCGCGGTGGGAATTCCTGCACTGCTACTGCCCTATCCATTCATCTTCCTGATAAAGGATAAACGTTCATTGAACGCGGCGAGCGCAAACGCTACTTTTCGATCAACCATTGCCGGGCCTCGGAGGCGTCGGCGTGTTCGAAATATCGGATCGACGCCTTCGTGAACGGCTTGCAGAAAGTCGCCATGCCGTGCTGCCACTTCGTTTCCCCGACCATCGCGAGCCGTTCGATGTCGGCGAAGTGCTTGATGGCGAACTTGGTGTCCTCCCACAGCGCACCGGCTTCCCAGCCGTGGAAGTCGGTCATGTCGAACAGCACGCGGACCCTTCCGTGCTCTCGGACGAGTCGCTCGAACTCGGACACAAAGCCCGCGTAATCCGCAGCCGCCAGCTTCCCGCGGACGTGGACAACGAGAACTTTTCCGTCGTTTTCTTCAGTTAGTTCAATAGACATCGTTGGATTCCGTCGGTTCGGTTGCGGTTGAGCTTTTTGCTTGTTCGCGACGGCTTGCCGGAAGTCTGTGTAGTCAAGGCACACGCGTCGTTTACGGAAGTCGCTTTGCCTCCTGCGTCTCGCGGCGTCTCCACCTCCAGTTGCGAATCTCCGGCAGGTCCTCGCCGTACTCCTCGATGTACTGCTTGTGCTCGATCGACCCAGGCGGACGTAACGCAGCACCAGGCGCGGCCTGCGTGCGGAATCGGGTCGACGTCGTCAAGCTCCTTGCATCGGGTCGGCAAAAGTCCTCGGATTCGACTTCACGCCGACCATGCGTGTCCGACCTGAATGGTATTCGTTGGCCGGCGTCGAGGAGCGTCGTTGCAGCCACGGGTCGTCGTCGGAAACCGGAATGCCCACGAGATGCATCTGCGTCAAGTCGATGACGCATCGACAGTATTGGGCGTCCGGCTTCAATGCGAACCATGGGACGGCAAGCCGTTTGCGTCCGATCCCCAGAATGCCGCCGACCGACAACACGGCATGTCGGACGCAACCGGTACGCGTATCGATCACGATCTCTTCGAGTCTGCCCACAAAATCGCCATCACTGCCGTAAACCCGATTTGCAATCAGGCTCTGCACTCCCAGGAGGCATGCGTCGGTTGGGATATCGGCGGTCGCCGAGATCCGGTTTCCTACTAACCAGCTCAACATGTTCGACTCCTCAACGCAGTGATTGCCAAAAGGTCACGCGGTTAACGCGCCTCTGCCGCGGTATCGATGATGCCGCATCCTCATCATGCCGTTAAGGGAAGAGATATCTGAATTTGCTCGCTCAGTCTGTGCGCTACCAAACATACCGGTAACGACGGGCGGGGCCAAACGCTGGACGCTACCCGCTACCGTTTACGCGCGATTCTTGCGCCACATTGTGCGGACACGCGAGATGGGCAGCGGAGTGCACGCTTCGACACTCCGCCCGGTATACCGACCACCTGGTAACAAACGCGCGACACGTCACGAGTACGTCCCATAGGTCATTCGACGCTTTCGCAGCGCGCCTGCTCGCCCATGAACTCGGCAATGGACATTTGACACTCGTCCTCGTCGTGAACGTGCATGGAACGCCGGAATCCCTGCATACGCCAATTGCCTCCGGCGATTCGTGCTGAATCCTGTAACGGAGCCCGTTGGCCCAGGTTGACCGGTGAAGGGTACGAAGGCATGCTCTTGATGAATTGCATCGACGCTGCGTGTTTCATGGTGGTTGCTCTGTAACCTTGTGTCCATAAGTCGACGATCGGATGGTGCGCGGTTCTGGCACTGCCAGTCTGTTCGGAAGCATGCGTGTCAAGTTGCCGTTACCCCTGAATGGGCAGCGTTTGTGCCGCGCCGGTCGTCTCGAGGATGCTTTTGGCCTTGGCCACTTCGTCCGCTGTTCCGTGAGCGATGACAAGGAACTTGTCTGACTTGAGCGCCGTCTCGTACTGCATGACACTGTCTTTGGGAATGCCGATGCTGTACAGCCCGGCGCCCAATGCGCTCAGCCCACCCACCACGACGGCGCCTTCCAGTCCGCCGACAATCCAGCCGACTAGCGGACCGAACACGATGAGGGGACCGATGCCCGGGATGACGAAAAAGGCCGACCCAAACAGCAAACCCCAAAAGCCACCCCAAAAGGCCCCGCAGCTTGCCCCAGACCTTCATGCGGTCACCGGCGTTGTAGTAGCCGATGACGTGCTCCTCGGTGTGATAGTCCTTGCCCACGATGGACAGTTTCTTCATGTCGAACCCCGATCGCTGGAGTTCTTTGATGCTCGCTTCGGCCTCGGTGTGGGAGTTGTAGATCCCTACTACAGCGCTATTCGCGGCCATCATTTACCTCGTTCATTCAGTTTCGGGTGATCCGGTTCCGGCCGATGAAGTATCCGGGGACGCACTAGGTCACGTTCCAAGCATTCCATCTCTGCAATTTGCCGAATCCCCGCAGCCTTCCGGCTACATGCAGCTTCCTTCCTGTCAGTTTCCCACTTCCGCGTCGGCCTCTCTGTTCGAAATCGTACATAGGACGAAATGTCGAAGTGTGCCGTCAGTGGTGTATGCTGAAAGTCGGGGCCAGATACGGAGCTGAGACGGTCGGTGCTCGTCCGTCCGCTGCTTGAATGAGGCCGAATGTTTGCGGCCGGCCGGAGAAAACGGAAGGGTAAAGAACAGCAATCCGCGGGCGATGCGATCCCTGCGAACTGCGAGCTGATCGACGTCCGTGTTGCCGAGTTACCGTGTTGCCGAGTTTAGGCAGCTCTTCAATGCGATTGACGCATCCCCGGCTCGCGAAAGGGACTTAGATCCGGACGCGGACGACTTCATAGTGGGTTGGGCGCGCGAAGCCCCGCGCGGTGCGGAGCTGGCCCTGCTGGTGGAACTGGAGAGGGCCCCGGGCCGCGCCGATGAGTCCGCGGCGCTGCGCGACACGATCCACGAATTCTTCATGCACGGGGCACAGGTTACGAGGAGTCGCCTGCGCCAGTTGCTCAGCATTGGGCGCAGCAGTTTGCTCGTTGGGCTGGTGTTTCTGGCCACGGCCGTCGGGCTGGGTAGCCCCATCGCGAGTGCGATGAAAGGTCAGCGGCTGGGCGAGCTGCTGCGGTAGGGTCTGGTGATCTGCGGTTGGGTCGCCATGGGGGGGCGATTGCATCGGCGACGATTGACGCCATCGCGACTGAGCGAAAGTCACAGAGCGGTGGAAGCAAACCCTGACTCTATCGGACGATCTGATCAGTCCTCAAGTTCAGCCGCACGGATGCGGCACTCCGGCCGGGTGGGTGATCGCCAATACGCACAGCAGGCAAACGACGATGCCAAGCTGTCGGGCGTCGCCAACACTGAATCGATCATGCGCTTCCCCCAAGAGGCGAGCGATACTGAGAGCTCCGCACCCGGCGCGAACGTCATCGACCTACCCGCACGCTCGATCAACCATCACTGGACGAAGAACATCATCGCCAGCCGTGATGGTTCCCGCCTCGAGGTAACGGTGGGATCGAACAGCAATATCGGTGAGAACGGGATGGCGAACGAGGTCAATCGTGCTGCCCTCCTGGATGTCAACGATCTCTGCCGCACAACGAAGCTTCGTCTGTACGCCATCGAACATGTGTCGCGGCCGTGCTCCGCGTTCAGGCAGGCGGGTACGTGCTCGTATGTGCGGAATCGAACAGACACTCGCCTCGAATCCGGGCCATCATTTATGCATGTGAGAGTGCAGTTGGGATGATGGTCGTTGTTGGTTCACGCAAAGAAGGGAAGAGACAGATGATCTCCAAGCTTGCTGCTGCCGGCGCAGTTCTTGCGCTCACGTTTGTTGCGGTCTCCGGATGTAACCAAACCGCGCCGCCCCCGAACATTGCGCCTAGCCCGCCGAGCGCGGCTACCTCGACTGTACCTTCCGCTGAATCCCAGGCGACGATGCCACCCGGTTCGGCGAGGTCGCCAGGACCGGCCGAGGCAACCGCCCGTGAGGTCGGCGAAGTAATCGATGACACGACAATCACGGCCAAGGTCATGGCCGCGCTACTTCAGGCCCCCGACGTGAAAGGCCTGGACGTCAAGGTTGAGACCGACAAGGCCGTGGTCCAGTTGAGCGGGTTTGTCGCAGAGCCAGGCGCAAATCGACAAGGCCGTGGAAGTGGCAAAGGGCGTGCAGGGCGTCAGGGAAGTACAGAATAAAATGAGCGTGAAGGCCGTCTGACGGTCGGAGGCCGGAGACGGCGCCACCACGGCAAGTTTAGGCGAACGCATGCTGCGGGATGGGTTGGCGCGTCGACCATGTGCGCCGCTCGACTTGACTGAGCGAGGCCGACCGCAACACTCCATACGAAGAGTGCCGATGATGGCCGAGTCCGCTCCGGCGAGCGGCGGATCTCACTCCCCTCGTATCAGAATTGCCATGACCGTTCCCAACGCAGTCCCGAAGTCTCGCAAGTCGCCGCCTGGCCCTCGCAGATCCGAAGGCCGGAAGTCCGGCGCGTTGCCTCGCACGTTGAAAGCGCGCAGCCGGCCCGGCGACACCGCGCTGCAGCGGCACGTGTCCTTCTTCGATGACAACGGCGACCGCGCCGTCGACGTTGCGGAGTGTGCGCGTGGGCTCAAGGCCCTCGGCATCCCGTTTGGAGTGGCAGAGGTCGCCGCGCTCGCCATCGTTGCGCCCTTGAGCGTCAGGACGCGAGGCTCGTTGCTGGCGCTGAGTATCGACATCGAGAACATTCAGAAGGGCAAGCACGACAGCGACACCGGCATCCTGGACAAACGAGGCCGGTTCAACGCCAGGCGCTTCGAAAAGGTGTTCGGCGCACGCTCCACGGTCGATCAGAACGGCGATAAGGCGTTCACCGCGACCGAACTCACCAAAATGATCATCGCGAACCGCGAGACGCTCCTTGGTTGGTTGGTTTCGATGGTTGAGTGGCAGGTGTTGCTCGCACTGGCTGCGGACACGAAGGCCGTCGAGCGCGCCAAGGCGGTGCCCGCCTTGAGCGTCGCCAGAATGAAGTCCTTCTACGACGGTACGCTGTTCTACAAGCTCGCGAAAGAAAACGCATAGGACTGGCGAGAGGAAAGCGAGGCTCCCGAAAGATGCAGTCGAATGGGCGTCGCGCGCCGAAAGAACGAAAGGAGAGTCGTCATGAAGGGCTTGTTGCAAACGACGCTGGGTCCCCGCCTTCGCGTGGACGACGGGAGTCTTGCGAATGCTGTCATTCACTTCTGGAAAGATCAGTAGTTCGCTCGCTTGTGAATGGGGCGGCAGTTGGTATTCGACTGAACCTGGGCGGAACGTGAGAAATCCAATGCCCCTGTCGCGTGGGACGCCAAACGGAGCGCCTCGGCTGGCCCGGTTGCGGTGCGGAGAGCCAGCCTGATCGCCTGAAGCGATCCGCTTTTTATCCCATGGGACAAGTCCCCGAACGGTAACGAAATAGTCGCGGCAACGGGAGACAAAGATGGCACGACGACTGGTGATCATCGGTGGTGACGCCGCGGGGATGTCCGCGGCAGCGCAGGCGCGGCGGATGACATCCACTGGCGAACTCGAGATCGTGGCCTTCGAGCGCGGGTCCCGCACCTCCTACGCCGCCTGCGGCCTCCCCTACTTGGTCGAGGGGCTCGTCGATTCACCGGAGCTTCTCATCGCCCGGACCCCGGAACAGCACCGGGCCAATGGCATCGACGTTCGGATCCTCCACGAGGTCAC
The DNA here is from genome assembly GCA_963739745.1 of uncultured beta proteobacterium. GTDB lineage: Bacteria > Pseudomonadota > Gammaproteobacteria > Burkholderiales > Casimicrobiaceae > VBCG01. Next base: position 981,107 of record CAVUCJ010000017.1, on the reverse strand, counting down.
TGGCATTGATGCCGTGGCGTCGACAGTGACGGTGCGCGATCTCGAAACTGGCCGGCGACGCGTTCGAGCATTTCGACGAATTGCTCATCGGTACCGGCGCATCGGGCATCGCACCTGCGTGGCCGGGCAGCGACGCGGAAGGGGTGCTGCAGCTCCGGACCCTCGACGACGCGGCCGCGGTGGAACGGCGAATCGGCGCGGGAGCCCGACGCGCCGTGGTCGTCGGCGCCGGCTACATCGGACTGGAAGTCGCGGAGGGGCTGCTCGGACGCGGTCTCGATGTTACGGTGGTCGAACGGCTCGACGCGCCCATGGGCGCGGTGCTGGACGCCGACATGGCGGCGGATGTCGCAGACGCGATGCGGGCCGCTGGAATCAACCTGCGACTCGGAACCGCGGTCGTCGGGTTCACCACGGCCGGTGGACGAGTCACCGCCGTCGAGACCGCGGCCGGTCCCGTCGCGGCCGACCTCGTGGTGATCGGGCTCGGGGTGCGCCCCAACGTAGACCTGGCTCGCGCCGCGGGCATTGGCGTGGGCGAGGCCGGTGGCATCATCGTCGATGACCACCTGCGCACTGGTACGCCGCACGTCTGGGCCGCCGGCGACTGCGTCGAGTCCTATCATCGCATCACCGGCCGGTCGGTCGTGGTCGCCCTCGGTACGCACGCCAACAAACAGGGCCGCGCCGCCGGCACCAATATCGCCGGCGGTGACGCGGCCTTTGCCGGCGTGCTCGGCACGGCGATCACCAAATTCCGAGACGTGGAGATCGGCCGCACCGGGCTCACCGAACGGGAGGCCGGGGCCGCGGGGTTCGACGCCGTCGGCGTGACCACCGAGGCATCGAGCCGGGCGCACTACTATCCCGGGCGCGCAGCCGATGCGAATCAAGATTGTGGCCGAGCGTCGCACGGGTCGGTTGCTCGGCGCACAGATCGTTGGCGGGGAGGGCGCGGGCAAACGTATCGACGTGCTGGCCACGGCGCTGTGGAACGACATGACGGTGGAGGCGGTGGGCGCTATGGACCTCTCCTACGCCCCACCGTTCTCGCCGGTCTGGGACCCGGTGCTGCTGGCGGCGGGCAAGGCCGCGTCAAAGATCTGGACCCCGATGAAGGTGGGGGTTGCCACTTGGGCTCAGCACCATCGGCGCAAGACGGCGGATGCGGTGTTCCGCACCAATAAGTTGTCCGATCCCACGCCGTGCAATGCTCGTGGGGGATCAGCACCAACTGGCTTCGTCGCTGCAGGGCGCCCGCAGGAGTTCTTGAATGTTCGCCTCCAGCAAGCGGAACCCGATGTTCCCGTAGAGCTTCTGGCGCCCCTCGTCCAGCACGAAGCTCGGACTGCCTTCGATCCGCATCTTGTCAGCGTCCTGGTAGTCCGCAGCCAAGCGGGCGAATGCGCTGCCACTGTGAATGGAATCTTCGATAGCGCCGATATCCACGCCGAGTGGTTCGGCTATCTCGCATTGGACATCCCAGCGAGCAATGTCCCGGTTGTCTCGGAAGAACGCACAGCGGAAGGCCCACATCACTCGATCGAAAAGGCCCGGCACCGCGGATTCGCGGTCCCCCTGCTGGACCGCCTCCATGAAAAGATGCGCGCTGGCCGAAGTCAGGGGGCGCGTCTTCAACCAGATCTCGGGGTGAACCTCGATATGCGGAAACTTCTCGGCGACCTGCCGCAAGTGCGAGTTGAACCCGGCATATCCGCCCTTGTCCTTCCAGGCCGAGGCGATCTTTCCCGCCGTATCGGCGAAGACGGAACAGAACCGAGGCTCCATCCGGACGGCATCGCCAAAGCTGTCCCTGACGGCATCGATGCGAGCTTGCGAGGCATATGCCCATATGCACAATACATCCGAGAAATAGGTAATTTCGACCACGCTCATCTCCTGCTATTCGCGTAGGTTGAATCACGAGCATCACGGTACGCTTCGCGCAGCCCCTGTTGCAAGCACTATCATTGCGCCCACATCAGGGGTTGCCGGAAACGATCCGCATACCTCATGTTCACGAGCTGCGCGTCAGCTCGGCAGACACCCGGATTGCGGACGATCTGCCTACAATGTTCGGTGCCGTACATACACGGTTTGCCGGATCCCTCTAGCATCCGGACAAGGAAGGCGTAGCGATTTCGCCGCGACCATCAACGCAACGTCGAAAGGAGGACGATGACGACCAAGCGTCTTGTCGGCATTGCGCGGGCTGATGGGCACGTGTCTGCGCCCACGCCTTACATTCGCAATGTCGCGCCGCAACTCTGCCTCGAAGCTGGGATCGTAACTCCGGCACTGCAAGTCTCGATTGGGATCCAGGGTGTGCTGGCGCGGACTCAGCAGGATTTGGTCGCTGCATTGCAAAAGGTCGCCGCCCTTACGGAAACGAATGCGCGACTTGCGCAACGGGTAGTTGAGGGTGAACGCGAGTTCATGAATCCGCAGCACGTTGTCAACCCCAAAATGCCCCGGGGGACGAAACTGCATGAAGTCTCGCACAGTGCGGCGCAGTGCATGCCTTGGAGCGGGACGGACTATTGCCTGTTCGAGGGGCTCGACCAAGCTACGACCGAATGTGTCGAGCGACTATTGAGCAGGCAAATCCGGCTGAAAAGGGGCGACGTGCTCTACCGCGTCGGGGACCGGTTCAGCAATCTGTTTGGGATAAGAACAGGCTCGTGCAAGACCCGGATCCTCTCGAGAGACGGACATGAGCAGGTTGCCGGCTACTACATGATGGGTGAGATCATTGGTTTGGATGGTATTGGCGCCGACGTTCACGAGTGCCAGGCGACGGCGTTGGAAGACACGGAAGTCTGTCCGCTGCCGTTCGATCAGATCGAGAATCTCGCTCATCGCAATGCCCGGTTCCAGCACAATTTGCACCGCTTGCTAATGCACCGATACGCACGCGCGCGGACTCTGATGATCCTCCTGGGCACAATGAGCGCGGGACAGCGCCTTGCGGTGTTTCTGCTCGACCTGTCGCAGCGTTATGCGGCGCGCGGCTATTCGTCGTGCGAGTTTGTGCTGAGGATGACGCGCGAGGAGATTGGAAGTCTGTTGGGCCTGAAACTGGAAACCATAAGTCGGCTGTTCTCGCGATTTCAGCGCGATGGTCTGATTCAGGTACAAGGGCGAACGGTGAAGCTGTTCGACCACGTTGCGTTGAACCGGATCGTCGATGGCGTGGCGAGCGATAAACCCACATGAGCAATCGAATCGCCTTGGAACGGCCGGTTTGGAGCGCTCCTGGAGTGCGGCGCAAATGGCGGCCGGTGCCCGGACTGGGACGAATTTCTCCCCGATAGCCGCTCGCGGAACCGGAACGGGTAGAGGTGGATTGCAGGCGGCCATGGCCCGAAGTGACCGCGCGGCGTGGCACCATGTTGATCGCGGTCCCACGGTGGCCGCGTTTTGAGACGGTTCAAAGCGGGTCCAGGCTCATTCTGTCGGAGCAGGCCTGTCTTCGCGGTCTATCGGAACGGGGGCGCTTGAAGGCCTTACTTGCTTTCGCGCTGGGCAGCGCATGGGTGGCGACAGGCCAATTTTGCCGGGCGGTTCTACGCCGGCCCAGCAAATGACCGGCGAACGGAATCTTCCGTTCAACGAAAACATCCTCACACCTCGTGGCCGGCGCGTCACCGCTGTGCTTGCTCGCCGTCCCGGCAAGGCGTTCCAGGCGCGCGCTCGAGCACGGGAAACCACAACAGGCGCAGGAATTGGGCATTCACACAAAGTTCCAGGACCTGTTTCAGCGTGGAAAACTCCTCGTTCGGAAATGCTGCCTCAAGCTCGCCGGCGGTGAACGGCCCGGAGGTTCGACCTTTGATCCAGCGCAGGAGCGGTACGGTGCTCGCAGAAATCTCCAGTTGCGCGGCGGGCCGCCTGAGTTTGCGCGTTATTCCAACCTCAAAGGTCAGCGGCAGCATGCCGTTCGACTTCGCCGTGCCGATCTCGATTCGCGAGTGCGGCGTTCGCAGGAATCGGCTCGAGGACCCAATGTGCTGCAGCCGCCAGGGGAGACCGGCGGCAGCGCTCAGCACGTCTTCCGGGGTCAAACGCGCGATCACTTCGGGGAGCGTGGCGAGAAGCTCGGCGACTCCTGCATGAGCTTTCACGTCGCGCGCGCTGTCGCCGAGTCCATTGATCAGAGGGCGCCGCCAACGGGCATCCTGCAGCAGCAGAAGCCTGAGCTGTTCCAGGAGGCAGGTCAATGCGGCCGGAGCCAGCGAGACGATGCTGATCGACAGCGAATCCCCGCTTGCCTCCGTGTAATGCCAAGACCCGCGCGGAAGGAAGAGAACCGAACCCGGCTCCATCAGCGCGGTCTCGAAGTGCGCGGTGATCGGGTCGGGAAACCCTTCGCTCGCCTGCGCATAGAGATCTTCGAAGGGCATGGTGCCGGCGACATATTGCCCCCCCATTGGACCGCACAACGCGGCATCCGGCGCGTAGTGAAATTTCTTGCTGCCGGCGAGCTGCACAGAGATAAGGTCGCCGTTGTCAAAGTGACAGACGAGGCCTTCCTGTCGGGGTGCCGCGAAGGCCGACATGGTCATTGAGCCCGCGTGCAGGCCGAGCTCGGTCTCGAGTTGACGCAAGAATGCGTGCGCATTCGGCAGCAGGTTGGCGATGCCGACGAATTGCACGGTCAGACCCATGTCCAGCAGGCTCACCGCATCGACGTTGTTCACCGTAACCACGCGCTCGGTGCGACCATGCGTGAAGCGCAGCAATCCCTGGTAACGCTGTGCCAGTTCGGCAGCGCTTTCGAGTGCGGGGTCATGGAGCACCACGGGCAGCCGCGCACGCGGGCCATGGGCCTCGAACGTCCGGGAGGGCCAGTAATGCTCCAGGAACTCCTGGCCGGTGCACGGCGCCATCAGTGCCGTCAGAAGCGGGTATTCGGATGTGGTCATCCGGCGTCCCCTTTCCTCGATGCCGACATTTTGCGGAAAACGCGGCCTTGCCGGGGCGCTCCGGAAACCTGTCCTGGCCGGGCCGTGACATTCATCATTCCAGGCTGCAACTGGAGTTGATGCAGGCATTGCCCCAATATTGCCCTAATGTTGCCCCCAGAGGAATGCAGGCGGGCGCACTTCAGGGGACGGACGCAATTGGCAGCGTGACGCGCTTCGCTCCGCCGCCTGATCGCGGACGTTCGCCGTCGCACCGAACTGCCCTCCGTTGCAATGCCGTGGCGATGTGAGCAAGATCCGAACTGAAAACTTCGCCGGTCTCCTTTGTCGATGACGATTCAGGATTCCGTCGGCGATGCGTTGCGGCGAACTCGGTCAGGGTCCGGCGGCCGAGCGCGCTGCGCAGCCGAGACCTCGTACTGTCACGTGTCTTTTCGTACTTCGCGAAGCGGTCGCCGGGCGCGCGCCACGCGGGTTGGTCAATAGACCTGACGAGTAATCACCCGGCTGGATTCGATGCCATCGATCTTGTAGCGCATCGTGCCGGTGGCCGCATCGGTGAATTCAAATGTCACATCGCCCACCGCAGTTGGCGGACTGACGGCCTTCCAGGACGAGCTGAGAGATGCGCCACCCGTAACGCGATACAGCACGCCTGTGCAACCGGCACTGCTGACGGGACAATTGGACGCGACATACCAGACCGGCATGCCGGTCGCATCATAGGTGTACCAAGCAGCGAAGATGATGCCGAATTGCTGCGTAAGCGACACTCCCCAGCCGGATTCGTTCTTGTTCCACCAGAGGTCGGTGTAGTCGACACTTGGAGCGGTCGTGCCTGTTGCGAATATTTCCTGGGCGATGGTTTTTGACCCGGAAATATTGTCGATGGTGAAATTGAAGGTGCCCGCATTCGAACCGGCAAACACCAGCGTCCCCGTTCCCACGTTGGTCAGGACCTTGCCGTCGCCGGTCCACGGCACGGTCGGCGCAGTGCCGCCGTTCACCCGGTAGATGTCGCCGGTGCAACCGGTGGTCGTCACCGGACAATTGGGAATGACGTACCAGATCGGCAGGCCGGCGGCGTCATAGGTGTAGATCGCGACAAAAATGAGGTTGCCGTGCTGGGTGAGGCTCATTCCCCAGCCGGATTCGTTTTCGTTCCACCACAGGCCCTGATAATTGGTGGGCACGGCCGTTGCCACACTGACGATCACGAGATTCGACTTGACGATGGTGTTGTTGACGAGGGTGCCGGAGTACGGCAGCGAATCGTACGGGGATCCGGCATTCACGCGCGGCAGCGCGGCAATAGCGTCGACGACCGCCATGCTGCCGGCGCTCACTTCGCCGAACACGGTAAAGCCGCCATTCTGGTTATCCAGATTCGCGCTGTTGTCGGCGAGGTTGATGAACCACTGCGAGGTCGCGCTATTGGGGTCGCCGCCCAGCTTGGCCATGGCAATCGTGCCGCGCCGGTTCGGTCGGCTGGCACTGAATTCATTTACCAGTGGAGGAAACGCGGGCACCGCGCGCACATTGTTCGTGACATCGTCCCAGACGAATCCGCCGCCCTGAATGACAAAGCCCGGAATGCTGCGGTGAAAGAACGAGCCTCGATACGCGCCGCTATTCACATAATTCAGGAAGTTGGCCACCGTCCGTGGCGCGGCGGCATCGTAGAGGATGATATCGATGGCACCGACGGAAGTCGCCAATCTGACGGTCGTGGCATGGACAATGGCGGGCAGGGCAAGGGCGAACAAAATCACGAGTTTCGTGAAAACGACTCGATTGATGCAAAAAGTTGGCATGGGAGCCTTGTCGAATGGCCGATTCTTCGCCCGGATTGGCGCAGCAGTCTGCTTGCGCGGCCGCAATTGTATTACGGCAGGCACGAATCCTGCACCGCAACGCGTGATTACGCGGGATACATGCAGATCATGAAGATCCGCCTTTGGGCGCATGGGGTGGTGCGCGCGAGTCGTCTTCGGATGCCTGCAGTTCCGGGGCGTCGTCGTTGAGCGATGCGATGCGTTTCGCGTACAGCCTGATGCCGGGCAGCGCGCTCAGGCCATGCGCGAAGATGCTGAGCATGACCGTTGCCATCACTGCAACGCGGATCGTCGATTCGCCGTCGAGGTGGGCCTCCTGCTCAAGGTAAACCAGTCCGAGCACGATCGACGCGAGGCCCCTGGGCCCGAACCAGCCCATGAACAGTACACTTGCCCGGCTCAGGCCGGTTCCGCGCAGCGCCAGCGCCACCGGTACCATGCGCACGAGCGTGAGGCTCAGCACGGCGTAGAGCAGCACGGACGGCGTGAATTGCGACCAGGTACCCGCCACGACGGTGCCGAAGAAGAAGAACACGAAATAGTCGAAAAGCTGGCCCCAGTCCTCGGTGAACTCGCACGCTGTGCCGGCCGGCCTCGCCGAATCCGAATTGGACCGCAAGCCCGGCGACGAACGCCGCGATGAACATGCTTGCCCCGGTCGCGTCGGACACGAGCGACGCAGAGCAGCGGGAGCGCCACTACGCCAAGTTGCTGCAGCGGCGGCGCCATCCAGCGCCTGCGCTTGGCCAGTCCCAGGAGCCAACCACCGACCATGCCAATGCCGAGTCCGATCAGCGTCCCGTAGCCCAGCTGTTCGACGAGATAACGCGTGAACACCGCGCCCGCGGCCGAGCGTGCCTTCCTCGGTGACGGCGAGCGCGATGAACAGCAACAGGAAAGGAACCGAAAGGCCGTCGTTGAGGCCGGCCTCGACGTTGAGCGACTGACGAATGTTCTGCGGCACCCGTTCGCTGTTTACGATCACCTGGCCCAAGCCGGCGTCGGTCGGCGCCAGGATGGCCGCCAGGATGCCAGCCTCCCACCACGAAAGGCCGCGAAACAGAACGATCGCGATCAAGGCGCCCAGCGCGAGGGTCAGCAGCATGCCGGCGGTGAGCAGGCGGATGGGCAGGCTGCGGCCGGTACTGAGGCGCGACCGGCTGATCCGGCTCGCGTCGGTGAAGAGCGTCATCACGAGGCCCAATTCGGCGACCACGAGCAGCCCCTTGAGATCCAGCGCGAGATCCATGGTCGCCGCCGGCAGGAGGAAGGCGGCGGCGCCGCCGGCCGTGAACAGCATCGGTGCAGTGATGAAGGTCCGCTCCAGCCGCCGGGAACACCAGGCTGTACAGGAAGACCAGCAGCACGAATGCCGTGACCAGGGCCATGAACTGAACAGTGGCACCGTTGCCGCGGTCGGGCCTTGCGGTCGGTCAACCATCGACCTGCCCGGCGTGCGGACTCGGGGGTGGCCGGGCCCGGGAACTCGTGAGGCGGTCGCGAAGGCGTGACCACGATCAATGTGGCCTACCTTGCGGAGCGCTAGACTTTTTCCCACCTACCGGAAGGCGAAACCATGACCAAGTCCTATGCACAGATCACCGCCGACATCAACCGCGGCATTGCGAAAATTCGCCCGGGCGCGCCCGAACCGCTGGCTGCCTTCGGAGCGCTTGCCAAGGGAGCGATGAAGGCCGGCGCACTTTCGGCGACCCACAAGGAGCTGATCGCGCTTGCCATCGGCGTTGCTGGGCACTGCGAGGCCTGCATCGGCTTTCACGCCAAGGCACTCGCACGAATGGGCGCGTCACGTGAAGAGCTTATCGAGGCGCTCGCCGTTTCGATCTACATGGGGGGCGGTCCGTCGCTGATGTATGCGGCCGAAGCCATGAACGCCTTCGACGAGTTCCTGAGCCTGGCGACATCGAGCGCAGCCCCGCAGAGCGTCTGAACCCGCAGGCAGCACCTTCGCCCGGCTTGCGCGACGGACGATCGCAGGCAACGGCAATGCGCTCGTCGCCGACGAGACCCCTTGATTCTGTCCCATACGCCCTCATTCATAGGAGCATGGACTCTCGAGAGGCTAGGGGTGCCCCGTCCGATCGCGTATCCCGCGAGGGGGCGGACCACGTGCAGGTCGTCTGTTCGCACTGCAACGCGACCAACCGGGTGCCGCGCGCACGCTTGGGCGATGGCGCGAAGTGCGGAGGCTGCAAGCAACCGTTGCTGAGCGGCAGAGCGTTCTCGCTCACCAACGCAACCTTCGACCGCCAGGTCGCCGCGAACGACTTGCCGCTGCTGGTCGATTTCTGGGCACCGTGGTGCGCACCTTGCCGCTCGATGGCCCCCGTCTACGAGGAGGCCGCCGCGCGGTTAGCACCGGGCGTGCGGCTCGCCAAGCTCGATACCGAGGCGGAACCGGAGATCGCCGCGCGCTTCGGAATCCGCAGCATTCCGACGCTGATCCTGTTCAAGAACGGGCGCGAAATCGCGCGCAGATCGGGCGCCAGCGATCTGTCCGGGCTGCTCGGTTGGATCCGGGCCAGCGCCTGAAGCACGGCGGCCACCATGTCGGCGCGCAACCCGAACGACTGGATGTGGGCACAGGCCGTCGAATTGCTCGAGCAGGCCGAGCGCATGCATCGGCAGTACTTTCGGTTGACCTCGTCGCAGCGGTCGCGGGCCGTCTGGGAGCCGCCGACGGACGTGTTCGAGGACGAGCATGAAATCGTCGTCGTCGTGGCGCTGCCCGGGGTGCCGGCGGAACGGGTGGAGGTCATCGGCGAGCCAGGCGTACTGGTCGTGCGCGCCGAGAGCCCGTTTCCGTTCGCCGGCTCATGTCGTACGGTGCGGCAGCTCGAAATCCCCTACGGCTATTTCGAGCGGCGCATCCCGCTGCCCGGCGTGCGGTTGGAAATCGGAACGCGCGAGCTCACCGACGGCTGCTTGATATTGAGGCTGCGCAAGACAGGCTGACACGCGATGAATCAGACGCCACCCGACAGCAATCCGGTCCGCGCCGACGCTGGCACGCGCATGGAAGGCTCGCTCGCCGCGCCGCAACCGCAGCAGGACGACACGTCGCGGGCTCTGCCCGAAGACGTGCTGATCATCCTCCCCGTGCGCAACGTCGTGCTGTTCCCGGGCCTGGTGTTGCCGCTGGCCGTTGGCCGTGAGCGCTCACGCGCCGCGGCGCAGGAAGCGGCGCGCCAGCAGCGGCCGCTGGGGATACTGCTGCAAAGCAAGCCCGAGATCGAAGTGCCCGGTCCCGACGACCTGCATTGGGTCGGCACGACGGCCAACATATTGCGCTACATCACCGCGCCCGATGGTTCTCATCACGTGATCTGCCAGGGAGTGAAGCGCTTTCGTGTGCTGCAGTTCCTGGACGGCTACCCGTTTTCGGCTGCGCGCGTGCAGTTCGTCGAGGATGCCGACCATGTCGACGCTGATATCGAGGGCCGCGCCCACAGCCTGAAGGAACGTGCCGTCGAGATCCTCCAGCTCCTGCCGCAGGTGCCCGAGGAGATGGTCACCACCCTGCAGGGCGTGGAGGGGCCCGCGCGGCTCGCCGACTTCATCGCCGGCCTGATGGACATCAGCCCGGAGGAGAAACAGGGGCTGTTGGAGACCTTCGACCTGAAGCCGCGGCTCGACAAGCTGCTCGAGCTCCTTTCGCATCGCATCGAGGTGCTGAAGGTGTCGCGCGAAATCGACGCGCGCACGCGGGAATCGATTGACGACACCAACCGCAAGCACCTGCTGCGTGAGCAGATGCGCACCATCCAGAAACAGCTTGGCGAAGACGACGAGGGCGCCGCCGAGATTGCCGAGCTCGACAAGGCGATCACCGAAGCGGGTATGCCCGAGGAGGTCGAAAAGCAGGCACGCAAGGAGTTGAAGCGCCTGGAGCGCATGCCCGAGGCCGCGGGCGAGTATTCGATGATTCGCACGTACCTCGAATGGCTGATCGAGTTGCCGTGGGCGCACGACCCCGGTGCGCCGATCGACATCGCCGAGGCCCGGCGCATTCTCGACGCGGACCACTACGGACTCGACAAGATCAAGCGGCGCATTCTCGAATTTCTTGCCGTACGCAAGCTCAACCCGTCGGGCAAGAGCCCGATTCTGTGTTTCGTCGGTCCGCCCGGCGTGGGCAAGACCTCGCTGGGGCAGAGCATCGCCAAGGCGATCGGGCGCAAGTTCGTGCGGGTGAGCCTGGGCGGCGTACACGACGAGGCGGAGATCCGCGGCCACCGCCGCACGTACATCGGATCGCTGCCGGGGAATGTCATCCAGAACTTGCGCAAGGCGGGAACACGCGATTGCGTGATGATGCTCGACGAGGTCGACAAGCTCGGCATGGGCGGCTTCCACGGCGACCCGGCGTCGGCGCTGCTCGAGGTCCTCGATCCGGAACAGAACTCGACCTTCCGCGACAACTATCTGGCGGTTCCTTTCGATCTTTCCGGCGTGATGTTCATCTGCACGGCGAATGTCTTGGACACCATACCGGGCCCGCTGCGCGACCGCATGGAGGTCATCCAGCTGCCGGGCTACACCGCTCAGGAAAAGCTGCAGATCGCGCGCCGCTACCTCGTCCCGCGGCAGCTCGCCGCCAACGGACTCGGAGCGCAGCAGTGCGAAATCAGCGACGATGCATTGCTCATGATCATCGACGACTACACGCGCGAGGCAGGTGTGCGCAATCTGGAACGCGAGATCGGCAATGTGTTCCGCAACGTCGCAGTGCGCATCGCGGAGGGCAGCGCGCAGCAGGTGAATATCGGTGGCGACGAGATTGCATCGATCCTCGGGCCGCGCAAGTTCGAGGCCGAGGTCGCCATGCGCAGTGGCGTGCCCGGCGTTGCGACCGGCCTCGCGTGGACGCCGGTGGGAGGCGATATCCTGTTTGTCGAGGCCGCGCGCATGCCCGGCACGGGCAAGCTGATCCTGACGGGCCAGCTCGGCGAGATAATGAAGGAAAGTGCGCAGGCCGCGTTGTCGCTGATCAAGGCACGCTCGCAGGAGCTCGGCGTCGAGCCGACCGCGCTCGAAAAGTCGGACATCCACATTCACGTGCCGGCAGGAGCCACGCCGAAGGATGGCCCGAGCGCGGGCGTCGCGATCTTTGTTGCGCTGGCGTCACTGCTGACCGGGCGCCCGGTTCGTAGCGACGTCGCCATGACGGGCGAGATCAGCCTGCGCGGGCTGGTGCTGCCCATCGGCGGCGTGAAAGAGAAGGTGCTTGCCGCGCTGCGTGCCGGCATCTCGACCGTCATGCTGCCGGCACGCAATCGTCGCGATCTGGAGGAGATTCCCGCCGACGCGCAGGATAAAGCTCGAACTGGTCTGGATCGAGCGAGTGGACGACGCGCTCGCCACCGCGCTGTCGCCCGCCTAGCGCGCCTTACCGGCGCGCGAGCGCGAGGCGCAATCCCTCCCCATGGCGACGCCCACCAAACGGCCATTGAAGCGACCGGCGATGCGTCCGGTCGGAGGGCCGGTCGATTCGGTCCCGACACCGAAACCGAGACCGAGACCGTTTCTGCGCTTCTATCACTCCGATGCGCTTCGCGCGGAGACGCTCGAGGTCCTTGCCGCCATCGAGCAGGCGCGAGACCCGCTGCAGCACCGCGAGGCCCTGGCTGACCTCTGCGGCCAAGTTGCTCGATAGCGGCCTGGACTACTACTTCCTGAGGGCGCTGAAGCTCGCCCGGGTCGGCGTCATCGTCGAGCAGTCCGCGCGCATCGCCATGGCTGGCGCATCGCGGGTCCTGGCCTCCGTAATCAGAAATGTTCTCGTGCGCATGAACGGGGCTCAGCTGATCGCGGTGTGCGGCCACCTGCGTCACCTGATGGAGTGAATGCTCGCCAGGAATCAGCCGGCGGCGCGATGTTCCCCCGGCATGGCCGCCAGTCCGCCTGATGCGGACTCGTATTGACGTAGCCGATGCCACCGGCGCGATTGTTCCCCGAAATGCTCCGGGCCGAGTCGCGGACACGCCGGCTCGAACCGGCGTCACCGGGCCACGACCGCAGCCCGTTCCGGTTAAACTCCGCGTCTTCCAGACCGCATCTTCCGCGAAGGTTCCGCATGAAAAGGAAGCCCAATTTTCTCGTTATCCTGATCGATGACCTGCGCTACGACGAGTTCGGCGCGGGCGGACATCCGTACATGAAGACGCCGAATGTCGACCGGCTCGCGCAGGAAGGTGCGCTGTTCGAGCGCGCCTTCCATACCACGCCGATCTGCTCGCCGAACCGGGCATCGATTGTCACCGGGCAGTACGCGAGCCGGCACGGGATCATCGACAACGTCGCGCGCGACGCGATGAGCCATCGCCTGCCGAACTACCACCTCGAACTGCAAAGGCTTGGGTACGAGACCGCGCACATCGGCAAGTGGCACATGGGCAACGATGGCGAGCCGCGTCCGGGCTACGACTACTGGGTCAGCTACGACGGCCACGGGCGGCTCAACGACCCGAGGCTCAACCACGACGGCAGGTACGTCGAGCACCGTGGCTACATCACGGACATCATGAACGGACTTGCCGTCGACTTTCTAGAGCGAAAGCACGACAAGCCCTGGTCGCTGTTTTTTGCACACAAGGCGGTGCATCCGGACGCGGAGCAGGCGGCCGACGGCAAGCTGCGCATCTCGGCGCAGGGCGGCTACGTGGTTGCCGAGCGCCACAAGGACCTCTACAAGGGCGCGATCTTCCCGAAGAAGCCGAACATGATGTCGGTGGCGGAGGTCGTCAAACGCAAGCCGGCGTGGGCCGAGTGCTTCGCGCTGCGCTCGGGCGAAGATTCGCAAAAGGTGCTGGCGGCGCTGCATTCGATGGAGCAGGAGGAGATTCGCCTTCGCGCCCGGATGATGGCGGCGGTTGACGAAGGCGTTGGCCAGATCCTCGAGGTTCTCGAACGCAAGGGCGAGCTCGACAATACTTTCATCGTGTTCCTCGGCGACAACGGATTTTTCTTCGGCGAGCACGCGCTGGGGCCCGAGCGTCGCTTCGCCTACGAAGAGGGCATCCGTTCACCCTTTCTCGTGCGCTACCCGAAGCGCGTCAAGGCCGGCTCACGGCGAAGCGAACTCGTCATCTGCCAGGACATCGCGCCGACGCTCATCGAACTCGCCGGCGGCAGGCCGGGTCCGCAGGTGCAGGGCCGCTCGCTGCTGCCGCTGTTTGCGCAGGGCGACCGCCGGCTGCGCGCGGGATGGCGCAAGTCGATTCTGTGCGAATACTGGGCGGAGCAGGCAATGCCCTGGCTCGTGGGCATGACCTACAAGGCGGTGCGTACCGACCGCTACAAGTACATCCATTGGGTCAATCGAGGCCGCGCGGGCGAGCTGGACGAGCTCTACGATCTGGATCGCGATCCCTTCGAGATCAGGAACCTGAACGGCAGCCGCGCGATGGCACCGGTGCGCGAGAAGTTGCGGCGCGAACTGAAGAACCTCGTCGCCGAGGCCGTCGGATTGTAGCTGCAGCGGTATCCGTCGTGAAGCGTACGGTTGCGTCCGATGTCGGCCAGTGCGCGCCGGCGGCGCAACGTCCGCGCCGCCAAGCGGAGGTGCCCGTCAGTTCGCCTTTGCTCCCGCCGCCTTCACGATCGGCACCCACTTCACCATGTCGTCCGCGATGATCTTGGAAAACGCGGCGGGAGAGATCGGCGGCGAGAGGTCGAACCCCTGCGGACCCAACTTCTCCTTGGCCTCCGGGCTGGCGATGATGTTGTTGATTGCGGTGTTGAGGCGCGCCACGATGTCGGGCGGCGTGCCCGCCGGAGCGATGAAGCCGAACCAGGTGTTGATCTCGTAGCCCTTGATCCCTTGTTCGTCCAGCGTCGGCACGTTGGGCAGGAGCGGCGAGCGCTTGAGGCTGGTCACGCCGAGGGCCTTGACCTTGCCTTCCTTGATCTGGCCGATCACGGTGGGCGTGTTGAAGAAACCCATCTGCACCTCGCCGGCCATCACGGCCATCACGCCCTGCGGCGAGCCCTTGTAGGGCACGTGCACGAGCTTCGTATCGGTCATGTTGGCGAACAGCACGCCCGACAGGTGATGGCTGGTGCCGGCACCGCCCGAGCTGAAATTGAGTTCATCAGGCTTCGCCTTGGCGGCTGCGACGATATCGCTGGGTTTGGTGGCCGTGCTCGTGGGCGGCACGATCATCACGTTCGACACCCCGCCCACGAACGCGATCGGCTGGAAATCCTTGAGCGAGTCGTAACCGGGTTTTGCGTAGATGCCCTGGTTGAACACCAGCGTGCCCTGCGACGCAAACGCTATCGTGTACCCGTCCGGCGCCGCACGTGCGAGTTCCGCCATGGCGATGGTGCCCCCGGCGCCGGTCTTGTTCTCGACGACCACGGACTGGCCGAGCGCCCTGGAAAGACCGTCGGCGACGATGCGGGACACGATGTCGGCGGTGCTGCCGGCCGCCAGCGGCACGATCAGCTTGATCGTCTTGGTGGGCCAGGATTGCGCACCGGCGACGCCCGCCACGCAGGCCAATGCCAGCGTCAGGGCGGCGCGGGCAAGTCTGGGGATCGGATTGGGGCATGGGTTCATGGCAAGGACTCCATTCGAGGGTAGCGGCAATGATACCGGCAACGCCGCGGCTGCGGTCGAACGAATTGCGCCACCGGCCTCGTCGATCATGGCATCGAGATGATCCGCCGAAAAAGAGGCCTGTAGGGCGCCCATCGCTTGCGATCCCGCCGATCGACGACCAGCGCAAACCCTGCCGCGATTGATCGAAGCCAAGGTTCGCGCGTTCGAGCAAAGGCTAGAATGCGAGGTTGACGGTACCGCTCCCTATCTTGCCGAGGTAGTGCCATGGCCGATTCCGCCCCGAAGGATTTCTCTTCCGCCACCCTCGACGACTGGCGGCGCGCCGCCGCGAAGAGTGCTCCCGGCGGCTCCGTCGACAACCTTGTCTGGCACACGCCCGACGACATCGCGGTCAAGGCGCTCTACACGGCGGCGGACCTCGATGGGCTCGCCTATGCCGACACGCTCCCCGGTTTCGCGCCCTACCTGCGCGGGCCGCAGCCGACGATGTATGCGGTGCGCCCGTGGACGATCCGTCAGTACGCGGGCTTTTCTACCGCAGAGGAATCCAACGCGTTCTATCGGCGCAACCTCGCGGGTGGCGGACAGGGCGTCTCGGTTGCCTTCGACCTCGCCACCCACCGCGGCTACGACTCGGACCATCCGCGGGTCGTCGGCGACGTCGGCAAGGCCGGTGTGGCGATCGACTCGGTCGAAGACATGAAGATCCTGTTCGACGGCATACCGCTCGATCGGGTTTCGGTTTCGATGACGATGAACGGTGCGGTGTTGCCGGTGCTGGCCGGCTACGTCGTCGCGGCCGAGGAACAGGGTGTTGCCCAGAATCAGCTTTCGGGAACGATCCAGAACGACATCCTGAAGGAGTTCATGGTCCGCAACACGTACATCTACCCGCCCGAGCCGTCGATGCGCATTGTCGCCGACATCATCGAGTACACGGCGAAGAACATGCCGAAGTTCAACTCGATCTCGATTTCCGGCTACCACATGCAGGAGGCGGGCGCGCACCAGGCGCTCGAGCTCGCGTTCACGCTGGCCGACGGCCGCGAATACGTGCGCGCCGCACTCGCCCGCGGCATGGACGTCGACGGGTTCGCGGGCCGGCTGTCGTTCTTTTTCGGCATCGGAATGAACTTCTATCTGGAGATCGCAAAGCTGCGCGCAGCGCGGTTGCTCTGGTGGCGGATCATGAAGTCGTTCGAACCGAAGAATCCGAAGTCACTGCTGCTGCGAACGCACTGCCAGACATCCGGATGGTCGCTCACCGAGCAGGACCCCTACAACAACGTGGTCCGCACGACGATCGAGGCGATGGCGGCAGTCTTCGGTGGCACCCAGTCGTTGCATACCAATTCGTTCGACGAGGCCGTGGCGCTGCCCACCGATTTTTCCGCGCGCATCGCCCGCAACACGCAGGTGCTGCTGCAGGAAGAGACCCACATCTGCAGCGTGATCGATCCGTGGGCCGGCTCGTACATGATGGAGCGGCTGACGCAGGACATGGCCGACCGCGCGTGGGCGATTCTGGAGGAAGTGGAGGCGATGGGTGGCATGACCCGCGCCGTCGATAACGGCTGGGCAAAGCTCAAGATCGAGGCCGCGGCCGCGCGCAAGCAGGCGCACATCGACAGCGGCGACGACACCATCGTCGGCGTCAACAAGTTCCGTCTCGAGCACGAAGAGCCATTCGCGATCCGCGAGATCGACAACAGTGCGGTGCGCGACTCACAGGTGCGGCAGCTCGCGAAGATTCGAGCGGCGCGCGACGGCGATGCCGTGACCGCGGCACTCGCGGCGCTGACCGACGCGGCGCGCTCCGGCAAGGGCAATCTGCTCGAACTGTCGATCGGCGCGATCCGTGCGCGCGCGACCGTCGGCGAGGTATCGAGCGCGCTGGAAGCGGCGTGGGGCCGGCACCGCGCGACCACGCAGGGCGTGTCGGGCGTCTACGGCGCGCAGTTCGCGGAGGATGCAATGTGGGAGAAAATCAAGACCGACATCGATACCTTCGCCGCGGAGGAAGGGCGCCGGCCACGGATCATGGTGGCCAAGGTCGGGCAGGATGGACACGATCGGGGCGCCAAGGTGGTCGCCACCGCCTTCGCCGACCTGGGCTTCGACGTCGACATCGGTCCGCTATTCCAGACGCCGGAAGAGGCGGCGCGCCAGGCGATCGAGAACGACGTGCACGCGATTGGTGTGTCGACGCTCGCGGCCGGCCACAAGACGCTGGTGCCGGCATTGATCGACGCGTTGCGCAAAGCGGGTGCCGACGATATCGTCGTGTTCGTCGGCGGCGTGGTGCCGCATCAGGACTATCCGATGCTGCACGCCGCGGGCGTCGCGGGTATCTATGGTCCCGGAACCGCGATTCCGGCGTGCGCGGCCGACGTTCTCGAAAAGATTCGCGCCGCGCGCGTGGAAGGTGCCAAATCAGCCGCCAAGACCTGAGCGCGCGATTGGATCTTCCGAAGCGCGAAGTGCCACCCGATCCGCAGGAATGTGCGCGGCTTGCCGCCCGCGTCCGTGCCGGCGACCGGCGCACGCTGGCCAAGGCGATCACACTGGCGGAATCCACGCGCGCAGACCATCAGGCTGTCGCGCGTGCCGTCATGTCGGAGCTGCTGCCCGCCACCGGACACGCGCTGCGCATGGGCATCACCGGTTCGCCCGGCGTGGGCAAGTCCACGCTGATCGAGACGCTGGGCCTGCATCTGGCCGAAGGCGGTCATCGCGTGGCGGTGCTTGCCGTCGACCCGTCCAGCTCCGTCAGCGGCGGTTCGGTGCTCGGCGACAAGACCCGGATGGAGGAACTGTCGCGGCACCCCCAGGCGTTCATCCGGCCCTCGCCATCCAGTGGCGCGCTGGGGGGCGTGGCGGCTCACACCCGCGAGGCAATCCTGTTTGTCGAGGCTGCGGGATTCGATGTCGTGATCGTGGAAACGGTGGGGGTCGGGCAGAGCGAGACCGACGTTGCCAATCTCACCGACGTGTTCGTGCTGATGCAACAGCCCAACGCCGGTGACGAATTGCAGGCGATCAAGCGGGGCATCGTGGAGCTCGCCGACATCGTTCTCTACAACAAGCGGGACCTCGACCCTGCCGCTGCGGACCGTGCGATGGCGCAGATGGCGGGCGCGTTGACGTTGCTGCGCCCTGCGACGGCGAGTTGGAAGCCGCAGGTGCTCGGGATCAGCGCGCTCCGCAGCGAAGGCATTGCGGCGTTCTGGCGCGAGGTGTTGCGCTGTCGAGATGCGCTGGTCGCTTCCGGCGAACTCGCGACCAAGCGCAGGCGCCAGGCGCGTTCATGGATGTGGCATCTCATCGACGCCGGCCTGCGCGAGCATTTTCGAGGTCACGCCGATGTTCGGGCCGCGTTGCCAGGCATGCTGGAACGGGTCGAGGCCGGATCGCTGACGCCGACCGCGGCCGCCGCGCAGCTTCTCGCACTTTCGCAAGGGAGATAACGACCGTGCACAACATCATTCGGCAGCTCGATGCCAAGCGCGCGCAAGCGCGGCTGGGTGGCGGCGAGAAGCGCATTGCTTCGCAGCACGCGAAAGGCAAGCTCTCCGCGCGCGAACGGCTGGAGGTCCTGCTCGACGAAGGCTCGTTCGAGGAGTGGGATATGTTCGTCGAACACCGCTGCCACGATTTCGGCATGGACCAGGAGACCGTGGCCGGCGACGGCGTGGTCACCGGCTACGGCATGATCAACGGCCGGCTCGTCTTCGTCTACTCACAGGACTTCACGGTATTCGGCGGGTCGCTTTCCGAGGCGCACGCGGAGAAGATCTGCAAGGTGATGGACCATGCGATCAAGGTCGGTGTGCCGGTGATCGGGTTGAACGATTCGGGCGGCGCGCGCATCCAGGAGGGCGTCGCCTCGCTCGGCGGATACGCCGAGGTGTTCCAGCGCAACGTGCTTGCGTCTGGCGTCATTCCGCAGATCTCGCTGATCATGGGCCCATGCGCGGGAGGCGCCGTGTATTCGCCGGCGATGACCGACTTCATCTTCATGGTCAAGGACTCGTCGTACATGTTCGTCACCGGTCCGGAGGTCGTGAAGACGGTCACGCACGAAGAGGTCACGGCCGAGGAGCTGGGCGGGGCGGTCACGCACACGACGCGCTCGGGCGTGGCCGATCTCGCGTTCGAGACGGACGTCGACGCGCTGCTCATGCTGCGCCGGTTCTTCAATTATCTGCCGCTCAACAACCGCGATGCGCCGCCCTTTCGACCGACCAACGATCCGGCCGACCGGCTCGAAATGTCGCTGGACACGCTGGCGCCCGCCAACCCGAACAAGCCGTACGACATCAAGGAGCTCATCCTCAAGACCGTTGACGACACCGAGTTCTTCGAGCTGCAGCCTGACAGCGCCAGGAACATCGTGATCGGCTTCGGCCGCATGGAGGGTGTGCCTGTCGGCATTGTCGCCAACCAGCCGCTGGTGCTCGCTGGCTGCCTGGACATCAAGAGCGCGATCAAGGCCGCGCGCTTCGTCCGCTTCTGCGACGCGTTCGGCATTCCGATCATCACTTTCGTCGACGTGCCGGGATTCATGCCGGGCACCGCGCAGGAATACGGCGGCATCATCAAGCACGGCGCCAAGCTGCTCTATGCGTATGCAGAGTGCACGGTGCCGAAGGTGACGGTGATCACGCGCAAGGCGTATGGCGGGGCGTACGACGTGATGAGCTCGAAACACCTGCGCGGCGACGTCAACTTCGCGTGGCCATCGGCGCAGATCGCGGTCATGGGACCGAAGGGTGCAGTCGAGATCATCTTCCGCGAGGAGAAGGGCGACCCGGCAAGGATTGCCCTGCGCGAGCAGGAGTACCGCGAGAAATTCGCCAACCCGTTCATCGCCGGCCGGCGCGGATTCATCGACGACGTGATCATGCCCCACGAGACACGCAAGCGGATCTGCCGCAGCCTCGCGATGCTGCGCAACAAGAAGCTTGAAAATCCATGGCGCAAGCACGGGAACATCCCGCTGTGAACGCGCTGCGCCGGCCTTTGGCTCAACCCGCTCCTCGAGATGCGGGGGTTGGAATGTCATTCAGCGGCCGCGCCGTCACGCTGCGCATTCTCCGTCGCCCGGCTTGGGAACAGGGGAACCGGGTGTCGAGCGCTGTCCGGCGTGAAAATCACGGGAATCCGTTGCCATGTTTACGAAAATACTGATCGCCAACCGCGGCGAAATCGCGTGCCGGGTCATCCGCACCGCACGCAGGATGGGCATCGCGACCGTCGCCGTCTTTTCCGAGGCCGACACCGATGCGCGGCATGTCGAACTGGCCGACGAGGCGATCTGCATCGGGCCGCCTCCATCGCGCGAATCGTACCTGCGCGGCGATCGCATCATCGAGGCCTGCAAGGCCACCGGTGCGCAGGCGGTGCATCCCGGCTATGGTTTCCTCTCGGAGAACGAGGCGTTCGCACGAGAGCTCGAGGCGGCCGGCATCGTATTCATCGGACCGAAGCACCGCTCGATCGCCGCGATGGGTGACAAGATCGCATCAAAGAAGCTTGCCGCGAAGGCGAAGGTCAGCACCATTCCCGGATACACGGACGTGATCGCGGACGCCGGCGAGGCCGTGCGAATCGCCCGGGACGTCGGCTATCCGGTGATGATCAAGGCATCCGCTGGTGGAGGAGGCAAGGGGCTGCGCGTCGCGCACGACGACCGCGAGGCGCGCGAAGGCTTCGACGCCTGCCGCGCGGAGGCCAAGGCGAGCTTCGGTGACGACCGGGTCTTCATCGAAAAATTCATCGAGGAGCCGCGCCATATCGAGATTCAGGTGCTGGGCGATGCGCACGGCAATCTCGTGTACCTGTGGGAGCGCGAATGTTCGATCCAGCGCCGCCACCAGAAGGTGATCGAGGAGGCGCCGTCGCCGCTGCTTGACGATGCGACGCGGCGCGCGATGGGCGAGCAGGCGGTGGCGCTGGCGCGCGCGGTCGACTACCAGTCGGCGGGCACCGTCGAGTTCGTCGTCGGCCAGGACAAGAGCTTCTATTTCCTGGAGATGAACACGCGACTGCAGGTCGAGCACCCGGTCACCGAGATGATCACGGGGCTCGACCTCGTCGAATGCATGATCCGGGTCGCGGCGGGCGAGAAGCTGCCCTTCACGCAGGACGAGATCAAGCGCGAAGGCTGGGCAATCGAATGCCGGATCAACGCCGAGGATCCGCTGCGCGGCTTCCTGCCTTCGGTCGGGCGCCTGGTCCGCTACCGACCGCCCGAGGAGGTCGACGGCAGCGTGCGCGTGGACACAGGCGTGTTCGAAGGTGGCGAGATCCCGATGTATTACGACTCGATGATCGCCAAGTTGGTCGTGCACGCGAGCAGCCGTGCCGAGGCTATCGCCAGGATGACCGAGGCGCTCAACGTGTTCGTGATTCGCGGGGTTGCGACGAACATCGTGTTCCAGTCGGCATTGCTGCGCCATCCGCGGTTCGCCCGTGGCGAGCTGTCGACGGCGTTCATATCCGACGAGTATCCGCATGGCTTTCGTAGCGAGGACGCGCCGCCCGAGAACCCTGCCTTCCTGGCGGCGCTGGCGGCGACCGTGCATCGCGCGTATCGGGACCGGGCCGCGGGGATTGTCGGGCAGGTCCCCGGGCACGAGATCCGCATTGGAGACGACTATCTCGTCATCACCGAGGTCGCCGAGTTCGACGTCCGGACGCGCGTCGTGCGCGGCGGCTGCGACGTCCGTGTAGCCGGCGAAACCTACGAAATCAGGCATGCCTGGCGGTTCGGCGAGATCCTGATGCGCGGCACCTGCAACGGCAAGCCCTTCGCCGTGCAGGTCTCGCGACCCAGCCTGCACTATCGGCTGACGTATCTGGGAACGCAGCTCGAGCTGCAGGTGCTGCCACGCCGTGCCGCCGAACTGCTGCGAATGATGCCGCAAAAGAAGCTTCCCGACCGGTCGCGCTTCCTGTTCTCGCCGATGCCCGGGCTGCTGGCCGAGGTTGCGGTCAAGGCGGGCCAGGAGGTCAAGGCGGGCGAGCGCCTGGTGGTGATCGAGGCGATGAAAATGCAGAACGTGCTCGTCGCCGAGCGCGATGCCGTCGTTTCCGAATTGCTGGCGAAGGAAGGCGAAAGCCTCGCGGTGGACCAGCCCGTGCTGAGTTTCAAGTGAGCGGGCGACGATCGTTGCGCGCACGCTGATCGGACGCGCGCCAGCGCTGCCGACGGACTTCACCGCGAACCGGAGCAGCGGCTGGCCGGGGGCCGGCGCTTGGGGCAGGCGGACACCGACGGATCAGCGCGACTTCGTCATACAATGTGCGGATTGTCGGGTCCGCCGCAGTCAACTATAGTCGCTGGCCGTTGACCGGCGCCGGTCCGGCGCACTTTCCGGCCCTTCCCGCGCATTCCATGCGGCTCCTGCTAAAAGCCCTGACGCATATTCCGCTGCCGATCCTGTACGGACTCGGCTTCGTCGCCTATTTCGTCGCCTTCCACCTGATGCGATGGCGCCGCGATCGGGCGGAGACGGACATCGCCAATGCCTTTCCCGAGAAAAGCGCGGAGGAGCGTGCGGCCATCGTCCGGAGCTGCTACCGGAATCTCGCCGACACGATCGTCGAGGCGTTCTGGGGATTCGGCGCCAGCACCGAGGCGATCAAGGCGCGCGTCACGTTCGAAGACCCCGGGCTGATTCAGCGGGCAATCGACCGCAGGCAGACGATACTTCTGCTCGCGGCGCATCATGGCAACTGGGAGTGGCTGCTGCAGGCAGCCGGCGCGTACTTTCCGATTCCCATCGACGTCGTGTATCAGCCGCAGCGGCTGGCCGCGCTCGATGCATTCCTGCGTGACGTCCGCTGTCGCTTCGGCGGCAAGCTGATTCCGCGCAAGGAATTCGTCTACGAGCTGTTGAGTCACGCCGGCGAGCCGCGCGCCTATGCGCTGATCGCCGACCAGACCCCGCGCAAGAAGGACCCCAAGCACTGGACCCGGTTCCTGCGCCAGGACACCGCGTTCTTCGTCGGTGCCGACAAGATCGCGCGGTTTCTCGAATCGCCGGTGTATTTCGTGTCGATGCGGCGGCTTCGGCGTGGCCATTACGTCGTACGGCTCGACGTGCTTGCCGAGCCCCCGTACGACGATGTCGACGACGCGCTCATTGTCGAGCGCTATGCGCGCTGCCTCGAGCAAGCCATCATCGAGAGCCCGGCGGACTGGCTTTGGCTGCAGAAGAAATGGAAATACGCGAAGCCTGCGCCCGGCGAGGAGAACTTCAACGAAGGCGTGCCCGCGCGCGCCAGGACCTGAAAGCGCCTCAATGGCCATCCCAGATCGCAACGGTGGCGATGAAGCCGCCAGGCACCGCTACAGGGTGGAGGCGCCACTGCTCCGGCGTGTAAGGCGGCGGCCCGTCGCGAAGCCGCAACCCGGTGATGGTGTCGACGTCCAGACTGCGGAAGGGTGCGGACAATGCGTCACCGGTCGCCTTGCTCATCGCCTCCTTGCAGGTCCACAGCCGCAGGATCGCGCGGCGGCGCGAGTCGACATCCATCGCGGCGAGCATCGACTGTTCTTGCTCCGACATGAACTTGCGAGCGACGCCGTCGACGTTGAGCGTTCGCTCGCCGTGCTCGATGTCCACGCCGATGCGCTGGCCGGTGGTGATGCCGATCAACGCAATTTCGTCGGTGTGCGAGACGTTGAAATCGAGCCCCGTGGCCTGCGTATTGCCGATGCGGGGCCGGCCACGAACGCCACGCGCGATCTCAACCGCTGCCGGTGCGAGGCGAAGATGCCGCGCGAGCAGGATGCGCAACGTCGCCCGGCCGACCGTGTAGCGGTCGCGAAGGTCCTTTCGACCGAAGCGCGCGGCTCGCATGTTCTCGGACGCCGAGAGAGATGCGGCGAGTGCGCGGATCTCGCCGTCGGACCGCGCCAGCCCGCACATCCAGACCTCGACGCCCGGGGCCGGCGCGGGCAGCAGCGCGTGGCCGGCGGCCGTCTCGCCGACGGGTCGGCGCGTTTCGGCAGCGGGGTGCGGGTCAGCGCTCAAAGGATCGATAGATCGTGACTCGCGATCTGGCGGGAGCGCGCCATCGCTTTCCGGATGTACTGGGCTTTGTGCTCGGTCGCATGTCGCGCTGGCCACGCCGTGTGCTCGACGGGTTCGGATACTGTGCGTATTTCGTCGTCTACCGGATACTGCGCTGGCGGCGCGCACTGGCGGCCACCAACATCGCCAACGCGTTCCCGGAAAAGGACGCCACGGAACGCGCGGTGATCCTGCAGCAATCGTACCGCAATCTGGGCCGATTTCTTGCCGAAGCGCTGTGGGGCTGGAATGCAAGTGCGGAAGCGCTGGCCGAGCGGGTTCGCATCGTCAACCCCGAACTGCTCACGCGCTATACCGCCGACGGCCGATTCGGTGGTACTGCTCGCCGCGCATTTCTGCAACTGGGAGTGGCTGCTGCTGACGGCGGGGGTCGTGTTCAAGGTGCCGATTGACGCGGTCTACAAGCCGCAGCGGCTGGCGGGCATCGACGAGTTCCTGCGCGCCCGGCGTGCGCGTTTCGGCGGCAATCCGATTCCGCACCGGAGCTTCATGTTCGAGGTGATGAAGCGCCGCAACGAAGTGCGCGCCTACGCGATGGTCGCCGACCATACGCCGAGGCACGACGAGGAAAAATACTGGACGCGCTTCCTCAACCAGGACACCGCGTTTTTCGTCGGTGCGGACAAGATCGCCAGGATCCTGAAGGCGCCGGTGATCTTCGTCGCGATGCGCCGCGACGGCCCGGGCCGCTACAGTGTCGAACTGAAGCTGCTGGCCGAGCCGCCCTACGACCGTGAGTCCGGGCCGGAGATCGTCGAGCGCTACGCGCGGGTGCTGGAGGAGGAAATTCGCCGCAGCCCGGCCGACTGGCTCTGGCTGCATCGAAAGTGGAAGTACAGGAAGCCGCTCTACGCCTGATCAAGGCACGCCGTGCGAAGCGCCGTGCGTCGGGTTCACCCCCGAGCCTCCTGCTGGCGACTGGCGAGGAACACGGCCATCGTGCGCACGGTGGGGTAATCGAAGAAATCCGTGACTTCGAGGTAGCCGGGGTAGGTCGCTTCCACCTTTTCGTAGATCTGAGCGAGCGTGAGCGACCCGGTGCCCAGGTCGAAAAGGTTGTCGTCGGGCGACAACGTTCGATTGGGCAATGCGGACTGGCAGATCGCGAGCAGCGACTGCTCGAGATCGTTGACTGCCGTCGCGGCGGGCGTGCGGTTGCCCTCGTCGAGTCGGGCGAGCTCCGCCTGGACCTCGGCGAAGCGGCCCGACTCGAAGTCGCGTGCCAGCGCGAAGCGCTGGACCTTGCCGCTCGTGGTCTTCGGGAACTGGCGCACCGGGAGCACGGCGGCGACGGGGATTCCCATCCGTTCGTTGATCACGCGCCGCACGGCGCGCGCGGTCTGCGCGAATGCGGCCATGTCGTCGCCCTTCGACAGAAGAAACACCAGCACGTCGTCGGTCGCCGCATGGGCGGGGCGCACGCCCGCCGCGGCCGCGCGGCCGAGTTCGATTCCCGCGTGCTGTGCCAACAGGAACTCGATGTCCTGCGGATAGTGATTTTGACCGGCGATGAAGAGAATATCCTTGATGCGGCCGGTGATGACCAGCTCGCCGCCGCGAAGCGTGCCGAGATCGCCGGTGTCCAGGAAGCCGTCCGCCGTTCGCATCGCGCTCGTCAAATCGGGATCGTCGTAGTAGCCGGGGCTCACGTTATCGCCGCGAATCAGCACGTGGCCGACGGTCCCCGGCGCCACGGCGTGCCCCAGCGAGTCGGCGATGCGCAACTCGCATCCGCGCACGGGCTTCCCCAGGCGGACCAGTTCCACCGCATCCTCCGCGCTGGGGTCGACCGCGCGCACGACATCACCGGGCCCGAGCGCGCCCCGTGCGAGCGTATCGACCGCGAGCGGCGCCCCCACCGCGGGAAAGGTGACGGCAAGGCTCGCCTCGGCGAGTCCGTAGACCGGGAACATCACGTTCGGCGCAAGCCCCGCTGGCGCCAGCGCGGCGAGAAACTCGCGGCACAGATCGGCGGCGATCGGCTCGGCGCCATTGAAGATGATTCGCACCGGCGACAGGTCGAGTTGCGCCACCTTGGCGGCGTCGTGCGACTTCAGGTAGTGCATGTACCCGAAATTCGGCGAGCAGGTGACGCTCACGCGGTGCTCGCTCACCTTGGCCGGCCAGAGCCCCGGGCGACGGACGAACAATGCCGTCGGCATCAGCCAGTGATCGACCCCTTCGAAAAGAGGCGTCAGGTGAAAGCCGATCAACCCCATGTCGTGCGTGAGCGGCATCCAGGAAAGGCTTGCATCATCGGGACTCGCACCGATGCCGGCGGCAATGGCACCGATGTTCGCGGTGAGATTGCGGTGCGTGAGAATGACGCCCTTCGGCTCGCTGGTCGAGCCCGACGAAAACTGGATGAATGCCACGTCATCCGGCGTTGCGCGGTGTTCGATCCCTGGCACGGCCACATCGGCGACTTCGTCGAGAAAAACCGTGTGCTGCTCGAGTTTCGCGAGTCGTTCGGAGAGTCCGTTGTCCGCGGCGTAGGTTCGCAGGCGGTCGAAGACCTTGCGCTCTGTGGCCAGCGTGGCGGAAGGCAGGCGCGCCAGCACGCGGAAGAACTTCGCCTTGTGCTCCTCGGCGTTGCCGGGTGCGAGTGGCACCGCGACCACCCGGCCCAGCACGCACGCCCAGAAGGTGTCGACGAAGGGGGCGAGTCCGTCGACCAGGATGACCGTGTGCGTTCCCGGCCGGGCGCCGGCCGCCTGCAGGTGGTGCAGCAGGCCGAGCGAGCGGCTGCGCAACTCCACGTAGGTGACGCGTCGTTCACTCGTCTCGCCCGCAATGTAGCAAATGCCGCGCGTGCTCGTGGACAGCGCGTCCAGGGCGTCGGTCAAGGTGGCGAAGTTGGGCATGGCGCAATTGTCCGGTGAGTTTTCCTGAAGCCGTCAGCGTCGTCGCCGCACGTACATGTGGACCGGGCGTCGAGTGCGCAGGTTCACCTGCGGCTCGATCTCGATCGCCTGTCCGGGTACGAGCGACAACTCGAAGCGTCGCGCGAGCATGATCACGTGCGCGTGCATCTCGATCAAGGCGAAATGCTCGCCGATGCAGGCGCGCGGACCCAGGCCGAAGGGAAGGTACGCGAAGCGATTGCGCGTTGCGTTGATCTCGGGCAGGAAACGGTCCGGATCGAAGGCCTCCGGATTGGGCCAGAAGGCCGGATGCCGCTGGATCAGGTAGGGCGAGATCAGCACATCGGTGCGCGGCGGAAGCGGGAATCCGGCGAGCTCCGAAGCTTCTATGGAGCGCCGCGTCAGCAGCCAGCCGGGCGGATAGAGCCTCAGTGTTTCGTCGAGCGTCCGGCGCACGTAGGGAAACTGCCCCAGGTGCTCGTAGCCGGGAGCGGAGGCGTCGGCGCGGTCCACTTCTGCGTGGATGCGCGTGGCGGCGTCCGGCGACTGGGTCAGCAGGTACCAGAACCAGTTGAGTGAGCTCGCGGTCGTTTCGTGGCCGGCGACGATCAGCGTCATGATTTCGTCGAGCAGCTGACGGTCGGACATCGGCGCGCCGGTCTGCCTGTCGCGTGCGTCGATCAATTGCGACACGATGTCGTGACTGCGCACGCCATCCCGCCGCCGGCGCTCGACGTCCTGCATGATCAGCTTTCCGAGCTGGCGAAACTTGTAGGCGAACGCCAGATTGCGCTCGGTGTGGTCGGTCAGCAGCGCGAACGGACTGCCGACTGACGCCGCTTCCAGACGGGCGAGGCCGTCGCCGAACAGCGCGCGCAGCACGACCTCGAGCGCGGCCTCGCTCATGTCCTGCGTGACGTTGACGGGTGTTCCGTTGTCGGCCGCGTTCCGCCAGTGCCCGGCCAGGCGTTCGGTGGCGACGTGGATGTGCGGCATCCACGTGGTGACGATCGAGCGATGGAACGCCGGCTGGATCAACCTGCGCTGGGCGCGCCAGTCGTCGCCTTCGCTGGTCATGATGCCGTTGCCCAGCAGAATTGCGACACGCTCGATGCCGACGCCCTTGGTGAAGTTCGTGTGGTGGTCGACCAGCACGTGGCGAACGTGGTCCGGATGCGACAACACCCAGAGGTCGCGGTCCATCGTCGGCGAGTATGCGCGAAAGGCATCGCCGTGCCGACCGAAGAGCTCGACCAGCGTGGTAAGCGCGTCGGTCTCGAACGTGATGTCGAGTGTCTCGTCCGCGCGGGGTGGTTCGTGTGGTGAGAGCGGGTTGCGGTTGCATGTGGTTGTAATTGCCCGGGATTTCTCCGGGATCGCTGATCTTTCGGCGCATCGGCTGGATTACGGTGCGTGTCGTCGTTGCAATATCCTTGTCCGGCCATTATAATTTCACCTCTTTGCTGCTTTGAAACAATCCCTCCCCAGCAGGCGCACGACAACGGGGGGCGGTCGTTCCGACGTGAATCGTCGTTGAAGCAGCCTGCTCTTTAAAAATTTGCAACCGATAGGTGTGGGTGCTCGTAGGTTGGGGCCCTGGTGCTGCCGTGTCCGCGAGGATGGGGTGGGGCTGGGGAGATCCTAGACAAACGAAGTGCTCGCACAACGCAGTGAGGCTTTTTGCCGTTTTGGTGCGAACCGAAGGGGTGGGAGGCCGAACGTCTTGTCGTGTTCCGGAAGCGGGATGCGATGGGGCCAACGTTGAGATGAGTTAACTTGCAGAGATCGAACTGAAGAGTTTGATCCTGGCTCAGATTGAACGCTGGCGGCATGCTTTACACATGCAAGTCGAGCGGCAGCGCGGGGGCAACCCTGGCGGCGAGCGGCGAACGGGTGAGGAATACATCGGAACGTACCCCGGAGTGGGGGATAACGCCGCGAAAGCGGCGCTAATACCGCATATGCTCTGAGGAGGAAAGTGGGGGACCGCAAGGCCTCACGCTCTGGGAGCGGCCGATGTCCGATTAGCTTGTTGGTGGGGTAATGGCCTACCAAGGCGACGATCGGTAGCTGGTCTGAGAGGATGATCAGCCACACTGGGACTGAGACACGGCCCAGACTCCTACGGGAGGCAGCAGTGGGGAATTTTGGACAATGGGGGCAACCCTGATCCAGCCATGCCGCGTGCGGGAAGAAGGCCTTCGGGTTGTAAACCGCTTTTAGTCGGGAAGAAAAGGCGCCAGCTAATACTTGGCGTTCTTGACGGTACCGGCGGAATAAGCACCGGCTAACTACGTGCCAGCAGCCGCGGTAATACGTAGGGTGCGAGCGTTAATCGGAATTACTGGGCGTAAAGCGTGCGCAGGCGGTTCGTTAAGTTCGTTGTGAAAGCCCCGGGCTCAACCTGGGAACTGCAATGGAAACTGGCGGGCTTGAGTATGGCAGAGGGGGGTGGAATTCCGCGTGTAGCAGTGAAATGCGTAGAGATGCGGAGGAACACCGATGGCGAAGGCAGCCCCCTGGGCCAATACTGACGCTCAGGCACGAAAGCGTGGGGAGCAAACAGGATTAGATACCCTGGTAGTCCACGCCCTAAACGATGCTCACTAGGTGTTGGGGAAGCGATTCCTTGGTACCGTAGCTAACGCGTGAAGTGAGCCGCCTGGGGAGTACGGCCGCAAGGTTAAAACTCAAAGGAATTGACGGGGACCCGCACAAGCGGTGGATGATGTGGATTAATTCGATGCAACGCGAACAACCTTACCTACCCTTGACATGTCCGAGAGCCTGCTGAAAGGTGGGTGTGCCTGAAAGGGAATCGGAACACAGGTGCTGCATGGCTGTCGTCAGCTCGTGTCGTGAGATGTTGGGTTAAGTCCCGCAACGAGCGCAACCCTTGTCCCTAGTTGCTACGCAAGGGCACTCTAGGGAGACTGCCGGTGACAAACCGGAGGAAGGTGGGGATGACGTCAAGTCCTCATGGCCCTTATGGGTAGGGCTTCACACGTCATACAATGGACGGTACAGAGGGTTGCCAACCCGCGAGGGGGAGCCAATCCCAGAAAGCCGTTCGTAGTCCGGATCGCAGTCTGCAACTCGACTGCGTGAAGTCGGAATCGCTAGTAATCGCGGATCAGCATGTCGCGGTGAATACGTTCCCGGGTCTTGTACACACCGCCCGTCACACCATGGGAGCGGGATGTACCAGAAGTAGGTAGGCTAACCGCAAGGAGGCCGCTTACCACGGTGCGTTTCGTGACTGGGGTGAAGTCGTAACAAGGTAGCCGTATCGGAAGGTGCGGCTGGATCACCTCCTTTCTCGGAAACAGGGATCAGGAATCAGGGATCAGGGGTCAAACCCGGATTGCTGTCCTGCCATCCCCATCTCCAACGACGAGTACCCACAACCTATCGGTTGCGCGTGACACTGTGCAACGAGACACGACAGCGGGCCTGTAGCTCAGTTGGTTAGAGCACCGTCTTGATAAGGCGGGGGTCGATGGTTCGAATCCATCCAGACCCACCAGGCTCAGGAATCAGAGTTCAGGAATCGGGAATCAGAAGCAAGAACGGGGCTGTAGCTCAATTGGGAGAGCGCCTGCTTTGCAAGCAGGAGGTCGTCGGTTCGATCCCGTCCAGCTCCACCAGTCAGAAGTCGGGAAGCAGCAGACAGATGACACGGCGGTGGAGCGAAGGATGTTTTCTGACTGCTGTTTCCTGACGCGGGTTTCTGAAATCTATCGGTTGCGCACAGCGCTCAGCAGCGGGCTTTGGCAGCAGGGTCCGGTTCTGAGAGCTGTAGTGTTCTTTAACAATTGGGAAGGTAAGGGTTCATCCGACTTGATGAGAGTTGGATGAGCAATAGGGTTGAGTTGTATCTTGCCTGCCATCTTTAAAAGGGGATGGTGGGTGGCGCAAACACACCGTAGCGGTGGGTTCGAAGAGGATCCACAGTTATGGGGTCAAGTGACTAAGTGCATGTGGTGGATGCCTTGGCGATTACAGGCGATGAAGGACGTGGCAGCCTGCGAAAAGCTGCGGGGAGCTGGCAAACGAGCATTGATCCGCAGATGTCCGAATGGGGAAACCCGGCCCGCAAGGGTCACCGCCGTCTGAATACATAGGACGGAGGGAGCGAACCCGGTGAACTGAAACATCTCAGTAGCCGGAGGAACAGAAATCAACCGAGATTCCCAGAGTAGTGGCGAGCGAAATGGGAGCAGCCGGCAAGTTTTAGCGATCGACCTAGTGGAAGGCTCTGGAAAGGGCCGCCGTAGTGGGTGACAGCCCCGTACACGAAAGGTTGATGGTGGAACTAAGCTTGCGACAAGTAGGGCGGGACACGTGAAATCCTGTCTGAAGATGGGGGGACCATCCTCCAAGGCTAAATACTCGTAATCGACCGATAGTGCACCAGTACCGTGAGGGAAAGGCGAAAAGAACCCCGGAAGGGGAGTGAAATAGATCCTGAAACCGCATGCATACAAACAGTGGGAGTCCCTGCTTCAAGTGCTTTGCACTCGAAGCAGGGCAGGAATCAGAAGTCGGGGATCGGGGATCAGTAAAGGCGAAACGGCGGCGACGTCGGTCGGTTTTATCTGATTCCTGATTCCTGATCCCTGATCCTGCCCTGCTGCAAACGCAGAGCGTTTGAAGCAGGGATGACTGCGTACCTTTTGTATAATGGGTCAGCGACTTACGTTCTGTAGCGAGCTTAACCGCATAGGGGAGGCGCAGCGAAAGCGAGTCCGAATAGGGCGCTTGAGTTGCAGGGCGTAGACCCGAAACCGGATGATCTAGCCATGGCCAGGTTGAAGGTGGGGTAACACCTACTGGAGGACCGAACCCACTAACGTTGAAAAGTTAGGGGATGAGCTGTGGCTAGGGGTGAAAGGCTAAACAAATCCGGAAATAGCTGGTTCTCTCCGAAAACTATTGAGGTAGTGCCTCCTGTATCACTGCCGGGGGTAGAGCACTGTAATGGTTGTGGGGGTCATAGCGATCTACTACGCCATAGCAAACTCCGAATACCGGCAAGTGCGAGCAGGGGAGACAGACATCGGGTGCTAACGTCCGGTGTCGAGAGGGAAACAACCCAGACCGCCGATTAAGGTCCCCAAGATCTAGCTAAGTGGGAAACGAGGTGGGAAGGCTCAGACAGCCAGGATGTTGGCTTAGAAGCAGCCATCATTTAAAGAAAGCGTAATAGCTCACTGGTCGAGTCGTCCTGCGCGGAAGATGTAACGGGGCTCAAGCTAGGCACCGAAATCGCGGGTTCAGGGATCAGAGTTCAGGGATCAGGAATCAGAGTGGCAGCGGCGCATCGATTCGAGGAATTGGAGGTGTTTCAACGTCGCCTATAAGGTGTCGTTGGACATCCACCGTTTCTCAATCACGATGCCGCAGATCGAGCAGTACGCACTCGCTGATCAATTGCGACGTGCGAGCAAGTCGATTTGTGCCAATCTGGCGGAAGGCTTTGGCAAGCAAAGCCTGTCCAAGACCGAATTCAGACGTTTCGTTTTGATGAGCATCGGCTCAGCAGACGAGATGCGCGTTTGGCTTCGGTACTGTCTTGATTTGAATTATCTGGAAGAGCAGAGGTGGGAGCAGTGGCGAAACGAATATGAAGTAATCGCCAAGATGCTGCAGGGCTTGGGTAAAGGGCTGGAAAAGCCTTTACTGAACCCTGATTCCTGACCTCTGATCCCCGAACGGTAGGAGAGCGTTCCGTAGGCCGTTGAAGGTGAGGGGTAACCCTTGCTGGAGGTATCGGAAGTGCGAATGCTGACATGAGTAGCGATAAAGGGGGTGAAAGGCCCCCTCGCCGAAAGCCCAAGGTTTCCTGCGCCACGTTCATCGGCGCAGGGTGAGTCGGCCCCTAAGATGAGGGCGAGAGCCGTAGTCGATGGGAAACGGGTCAATATTCCCGTACCGATCTGCAATGCGATGGGGGGACGGAGAAGGTTATGCCGGCCGGGTGTTGGACGTCCCGGTTCAAGCGTGTAGACGTGCCTGGTAGGCAAATCCGCCGGGCTTAGTCGAGGCGTGACAACGAGAGCTGGCTTGCCAGCTTGAAGTGGCAGATACCCTGCTTCCAGGAAAAGCCTCTAAGCTTCAGTTGCAGATTGACCGTACCGCAAACCGACACAGGTGGGCGAGCTGAATATGCTCAGGCGCTTGAGAGAACTCGGGTGAAGGAACTCGGCAAATTGACACCGTAACTTCGGGATAAGGTGTGCCCTCGGTAGGTGAACGCGTACAGCGGGAGCCGAGGAGGGCTGCAAGAAATCGGTGGCTGCGACTGTTTAACAAAAACACAGCACTCTGCTAAGACGAAAGTCGACGTATAGGGTGTGACGCCTGCCCGGTGCCGGAAGGTTAAATGATGGGGTGCAAGCTCTTGATTGAAGCCCCGGTAAACGGCGGCCGTAACTATAACGGTCCTAAGGTAGCGAAATTCCTTGTCGGGTAAGTTCCGACCTGCACGAATGGCGTAACGATGGCCACGCTGTCTCCACCCGAGACTCAGCGAAGTTGAAGTGTTTGTGAAGATGCAATCTCCCCGCGGCAAGACGGAAAGACCCCGTGCACCTTTACTGTAGCTTTGCATTGGACTGTGATGAAGTTTGTGTAGGATAGCTGGGAGGCATTGAAGCGTGGGCGCTAGCTCGCGTGGAGCCAACGTTGAAATACCAGCCTGACGTCATTGCGGTTCTAACCTGGGTCCATGATCTGGATCGGGGACCGTGCATGGTAGGCAGTTTGACTGGGGCGGTCTCCTCCCAAAGCGTAACGGAGGAGCTCGAAGGTTCGCTTAGCGCGGTCGGACATCGCGCTGGACGTGCAAGGGCACAAGCGAGCTTGACTGCGAGACTGACAAGTCGAGCAGGTACGAAAGTAGGACCTAGTGATCCGGTGGTTCTGTATGGAAGGGCCATCGCTCAACGGACAAAAGGTACGCCGGGGATAACAGGCTGATACCGCCCAAGAGTTCATATCGACGGCGGTGTTTGGCACCTCGATGTCGGCTCATCACATCCTGGGGCTGTAGCCGGTCCCAAGGGTATGGCTGTTCGCCATTTAAAGTGGTACGTGAGCTGGGTTCAAAACGTCGTGAGACAGTTTGGTCCCTATCTGCCGTGGGCGTTGGAGATTTGACGGGGGCTGCTCCTAGTACGAGAGGACCGGAGTGGACGTACCGCTGGTGTACCAGTTGTCTCGCCAGAGGCATCGCTGGGTAGCTATGTACGGAAGCGATAACCGCTGAAAGCATCTAAGCGGGAAACGTGCCTGAAGATGAGATCTCCCGGGGCCTTGCGCCCCCTGAAGGACCGTGGCAGACCACCACGTTGATAGGCCGGGTGTGGAAGCGCAGTAATGCGTTGAGCTAACCGGTACTAATAATCCGTGCGGCTTGACCTCATAATTGTGGGTCGCTCAGGAATCAGGCATCAGGCATCAGGAATAGACTGCCTGCTGATCCGCAGCGACTGCGCCAAGGATTACAACTCAACCCAACTCTTACCTTCCGATCGGAGCCGGAGCCTCGGCCTCGGGACCCGCCAACTGCGCGCGCTGCGCGCCGGCTGTTCTGATCCCTGATCCCGGACCTCTGATCCCCGCTCAACGCCTGACGACCATAGCCCGCTGGAACCACCCCTTCCCATCCCGAACAGGACCGTGAAACGGCGGCACGCCGATGAT
This sequence comes from uncultured beta proteobacterium, assembly GCA_963739745.1. Taxonomy (GTDB): domain Bacteria; phylum Pseudomonadota; class Gammaproteobacteria; order Burkholderiales; family Casimicrobiaceae; genus VBCG01. The sequence goes on along the minus strand of CAVUCJ010000017.1, from coordinate 946,085 downwards.
AGTACGGAGCTCCCGTGCGAAAGTAGGTCATTGTCAGGCACCCTCAAAGCACAACGCCCAACCGCCACGGTTGGGCGTTGTGCTTTGAGCAACGTATTCACAGCGGCGGAGCCGATACCTTCCTACCCCCGGCAGGCAAATGAAAATGCGAAGGCGTAGGATGAAAATCATGTCGGCCACCTGTCGCGGCATCTTTTCGCGCACGCTGTTCGCATCGATTGCAGTGGCGGTCGCGCCGATGATAGTACGGGTCTCCAGCGCGAAAGCAGGCCATTCTCAGGCACCCCTCCCGCCCTAAAGCCTATTCCCTTGGGCTTTTTGTTGTGTGGAGCACGCGGCATCACGCCGTTTCGGTTGTCGAAAATATTTACACAACACGCGGTGGAGTGTTGTCGTGAACGGTAAAATCCATATCATTCAACGAATTATGACCATGGCGTAATTATTGCTGAATGAATGACATAAGTACAAAGAATATGAACGGCTGCCGATTGCAGCAATTGCTAATCAAACGTATCAAAGGACTCGCAAGTCATGAAAAACCTCATCAACAACCTTGTCTTTGGGGCCTTCGCGCTCGTGATGGTGAATGCGCATGCTGACCCGATTGGCGGCTCCAGTCCGTGCGGGAGCTGCTTCGGAAGTGAAATCACGCTCGATTACTCGATCGTATCGAGCACGAACTTGCTGATTACCTTAACGATCGACACATCCTCCTATACTGGCCCGTTGACCGATTGGATTAGCGCGGTTGCGATAAAGCCCGCGAGCCAAGTGGCTGCCGCGTCCCTGTCCAGCACTACCGCCCCTGGCACGTGGACCTTCATGTTGGGCGGCCTTGCCAATGGCAACTGTACCGGGTCCGGGTCCGGTTTTATGTGTGCGGAGGATGGAACCTCTGCAGTGACCGACGGCTCCTCATATCAATGGGTATTTGATGTGACGGTCGCCAGTGCAAACAAATGGTTGTTGGATACGCTTGGTGCGAGCGTCAAGGTTAACTACGACAATACGACGAATTGCGAAAACGGCTGCCTTACTTCAGAGGGCATCACGTTGCAGCCAGGCGGACCGCCCCTAGAGGTTCCGGAGCCGCAAACGCTGGCGCTCGTCGGCTTGGGATTGCTTGGAATGGCGGTCGCGCGTCGTCGACGCAACGGGTAGGTCGCGTGCGCGGCTCAGGTCTTGCCGCTCAGTCGAAGAAGGGGCAGCTCTGTGCCCCTTTTCTCGTTCAACAGATAAGCACGATCCCGACCTATCTTCCGGTGGTCGTCACTTGGATCTCCCGCGTCGTCGACTTCCCGGCCGCATCTTTTGCGGTCACTGCGATGGTATGCGTCCCGGCGATCGCGCTCCGCGTATTCAAGCGGGAGCTCAGTGACGACTTGCCTTTCACGGTGGACTTCAACGCTCTGTCGACGTAGGCGCTTTGAACGATGGCCGCCTTCCCGTTGTTGTCGCGGCGTTAAACAACGATCGCGACGTCTGCGCGGACGTCAATAAGCCTGTTACATAGCTATGCGCTTGCTCTGGCTTTAACTACGGCTGCCCATTTACATCGTCGAGACACGCTTAGCTGAGTTTTCCATTTCTAAGCTTTGACCTTGTGTGACTCCGCATCATCTCAAGTACGAATACAGTGATAGTGACGGCAAGTAGTTATAAAGCTTGGCATCGTTTTCTGTCGGCATTCAAGGCTCTGGCGCTGTTCCAACACCCACCGTCCCCGAACTTGTAAATATCTGCGTTGGTCTCTCTCGGTCTAATCCTGCTTGCTACTGTCGCCACGCGTAATATTCGCGCGCGCATATAATCGTAATTTAAGCGTTGCCCGCTCTTCGGCCGGCTTTTCATTGGTCGCGCCAGCTGGAATTGCCGTGCTTCGTTCACTTAGTTGCTTGCTTGCGGTGCGACTGGACGTTCCTCTTTCACTCCGTGTTCTTCCAGCTTCAGCTTCCTGCTCTTCGGCGTCGTTAAGAGTCTAAGCTGGTCGGCGCGTTTAGACGCCTCGCATTTCTATTGTTCAAGGCTCCTGAGTGATCCGGCGAGATTTACTGACCATTATCGCCCTGTCACCTCCCTGCGCATCGGTCGCTGTGCCATTACTCCGGCCAGGCTGATCCATGCAACATTGCCGATCATGGCTGATCGTGCCATTACCCATTGCGATCTCCGCGCCGTGTGACGCCTCCGGATGCCGCCCGATTTCCCGGGTCTGGCTAGGCCCGTATCGGACCTTGCTCGATGGCGAATGACAGCATGCTGATGGAACCGCAGCTCGATGCCGTCGGTGAGAATCGGACAGCGCGTCGTCGTCGCGCCGCGCGCCCATCACATAGAGCATCGGCAGGTAATGGTCGGGCGACGGCACTGACTTATGTGCGGGCGCGCCCAGCGAATCGTAGTCCACGAGCGGGCGATGGTCGCGTCGCTCGAGCAGGGTTCGCACCTGGTCGTTGAATTGTTTGGCCCATGGAAACGGCGCACTGCCGTTTGCCCATTCGATCAGACCCAGGTTGTGCACCACGTTGCCGCTGCCGACGATCATCACACCTTCGTCTCGCAACGCGCCGATCCGCGCGCCCAGCTCGTAGTGAAAGGATGCCGGCTGCGTCGCGTCGATCGCGAGTTGCACTACCGGAATGTCGGCCTTCGGATAGACGTGCGCGAGCACCGACCACGTGCCGTGATCGAGCCCCCATTCTTCGTCGAGCCGAACGGGCAGCGGCGACAGCATGGCGCGTACGTGCGCCGCGAGCGCGGGATCGCCGGGCGCCGGGTACTGGAACGCATGGAGCGCAGGAGGAAAGCCGCCGAAGTCGTGGATCGTCGGCGGCCATTGCATCGCGGTGACCGCGGTGCCCCGGACGTACCAGTGCGCCGAGACCGCGAGGATCGCCGCGGGACGGGGCGCACGCGCGCCGAACTCCCGCCACGCGTCGGTATGCCGATTGTGCTCGAGCGCATTCATCGGACTGCCATGCCCGAAGAAGACCGCCGGCATGCGCTCCGCGATCGCTGCTCATCGACGGGTGTTCACGCCCTGAGGACGATGTTCCAGACGACCGCGAGGGCATCCGGTTCCATCGCCGGGCCGCGATCGACGAAGCGGCCGGTGGACGCGCGGCGTTCGTCGTCGCTCAGGTAGCGATAGAGCCCGTCCCGCTCGTTGCCCGCTTCGCCTTCGAAGAACATCTGCGTCGTGAGGCGCGTGCGTTCGTCGGCCACGATGAAGTGGATATGCGGCGTGCGCCCGGAATAGGGTGGCGGCTTGATGGTCTTGATCCGGAAACGGCCTTGCGCGTCGGCGACCAGCCGGCCATAGCCCTGGAAGGCCGGGTCGAGCGCACCCGAAGCATCGGTGTCGGACGGATGGTGATAGCGACCGAAGGCATTGGCCTGCCACAGTTCCAGCTCGGCCCCGGATCTGGGTCTTCCGCGCGTGTCGAGCACCTGCCCGGTGACGTAGAGCGTTGTCCCTTTTGCGTGGTCGCCGCGACCTTCAACCCGGGTGAGGTCGGCGTCGCTGTCGGCCGGTTTCTTCGGCGGATAGAACGGCCCCAGCGCGATGGCGGGTGTCGCCGCCCGCGCCTGATCGGCTGCCGCGGCGCGCGTGGCGGTGACGCCCGTCAGCGCCAACAGTGCCGCCCTGTGCAGAAACGCGCGACGAAAACGGCTGTCCGGGGACGGGTCGGGCGGGGTTGCGATCATGGTGCGGACCTCGCTGCGTGGAGGGGGGTGGGGTGGTCGGCAACACGGCGGCCGGGTGCCAACCCATGGCGGATGGAATCGCCGCGCGCCTTCGGGTGCGCTCGGGTGGCGCGATCGATTTGGACCGCCGCGATCTGCGCCAGGTTCAGCGGCGTTTGCCCCCGAGCAGGGAACCGAGCACGCCGCGCACGATCTCGCGGGTGATCGCCGAACTCGCCGTGCGGCCGGCAGTCTTTGCCATCGCGTCGATCATCCCCTCGTGCCGTCCGCCGCGCGGGCCCGTCGAGCCGAAGAGGAGGTCCTTGAGGCCGCCCATCACACCGCCTCCTTCGGCGCTGGCCGCTGCCGGCGCGTTCTGCGCGGCGGTCGCGGTGGTCGCGGCGCGCGCCTGCAGCTTTTCGTACGCCGATTCGCGGTCGACGGTCTTGTCGTAGACGCCGGCGACGGAGATGCCGGCGATCGCGGCCCGGCGTTCCTCCGGCGTGCACGGGCCCGATGCGGCTGGCCGGGGGCAGCACGAACACGCGCTCGACGATGCCCGGCCGGCCCTTTTCGTCGAGGAACGACACCAGCGCTTCGCCCACGCCCAGCTCGGTGATGGCGTCCTCGGTCTTGAATTTCGGATTCGCGCGCATCGTTTCGGCCGCGGACTTGACGGCCTTCTGGTCCCGCGGCGTGAATGCGCGCAGCGCGTGCTGGACGCGATTGCCGAGCTGCCCCAGCACCGTTTCCGGGACGTCGAGCGGATTCTGGGTGACGAAGAACACGCCCACGCCCTTCGAACGGATCAGCCGCACGACCTGCTCGATCTTTTCGAGCAGCGATTTCGGCGCTTCGGTAAACAGCAGGTGCGCCTCGTCGAAGAAGAAGACGAGCTTCGGTCGGTCGCGATCGCCCACCTCCGGCAGCCGTTCATACAGCTCGGACAGCAGCCACAGGAGCAGCGTCGAATACACCTTGGGGGACTGCATCAGGCGGTCGGCGGCCAGGATGTTGATCGCGCCCTTCCCGTCGACGGTCTGCAGCAGGTCGTCGACATTGAGCATCGGCTCGCCCAGGAACTTGTCCGCACCCTGCTGCTCGAGTGTGAGCAACCCGCGCTGGATGGCGCCGATCGACGCCGCCGAAACGTTGCCGTAGGTCGTCTGGAATTGCTGCGCGTTGTCACCGACATGCTGGAGAAGGGCACGCAGGTCCTTCAGGTCGAGCAGCAGCAGTCCGTTGTCGTCGGCGATCTTGAACGCGAGCGTCAGCACGCCCTCCTGCGTCTCGTTGAGATTGAGGATGCGCCCGAGCAGCAGCGGACCCATGTCGCTGACCGTCGCGCGCAACGGATGGCCCTGTTCGCCGTACATGTCCCAGAACGTGGTGGGGAAGCCGGTGAAGGCGGGCAGGTCGACGCCTATCTGCTTCAAACGCTCGACGAGCTTGGGCGATCCGGCTCCGGGCTGGCTCAGGCCCGACAGGTCGCCTTTCACGTCGGCCATGAAGACCGGGACCCCCAGCGCAGAGAGCCGCTCGGCGATCACCTGCAGCGTGACGGTCTTTCCGGTGCCGGTGGCACCGGTGATGAGGCCGTGCCTGTTGCAAAGCGCCGGCAGCAGCAGGCATTCGATTTCGCCGTGGCGGGCGATCAGCATGGGGTCGGGCATGGCGGGTTCCTGTCGGTAGGGCGGTCGGCCGCCCGAAAGTGTAGCCTGCCGGCGCCGTTGGCAGGGATGGCGCGTCGGAATCGGCTCCCTGTACCGCCCGGCAATCGGTCGTTTTGGCTCCGGTCGGGACACCCCCTACAAAAAAGCGGCGATTTCTGCTAGAATTTAGGGCTGCGGACAATGGATTTGCAGGAGAAATGGGCTGGACACAGCCCATTTTTTTTTCCGTTGCGCATGCGTGGCCTGGCCCTGCGTGGTGGGCCGCGAGGATTGAACGAGGGGCCGGAGACAGGGCCGGCCCGCCGCTGGGACTAACGTGAATCTGGGTGAATTGCTGGAAATGACGCTGCCCCCGCTGGGGTACGAGCTCGTCGATTGGGAGATGTCTCCCAAGGGCCGGCTCGTCCGCGTTTTCATCGACAAGCCAAACGCCAGGAACGCGGACGACGCCAAGTCCGAGGACGGCGAGGGTCCCAAGGGGGTGAGCGTCGAGGACTGCGCCAGGGTCAGTCATCACCTCTCCCGGCTGCTGGCGGTCGAGAACATCGACTACGACCGTCTCGAGGTCTCGTCTCCGGGACTCGACCGGCCGCTCACCAAGCCGGCCGATTACACGCGCTTCGCGGGCGAGGAAGTGCAGGTGAACCTGCGCGAGCTCACCGACGGTGCGCGGCGTTGGAAAGGAATTCTGCGCGGCGTGGATGGCGACAACGTCCTGCTCGAAGCCGCAACCGGGATCCGGACAATTCCCCTTGCGGCAATCGACCGCTGCCGCCTGGTACCGAAGATCGAGTGGAGAAAAGGCAAATGAACCGCGAACTGCTGCTCCTGGTGGACGCTCTCGCCCGCGAAAAGAACGTGCCGAAGGAAATCGTCTTCGTCGCGCTCGAGTCTGCGCTGGCATCGGCGACGAAGAAACGCTTCCCGACCCAGGAAATCGATGCACGGGTTTCGATCGATCGCGAGACGGGCGACTACGATTCGTTCCGGCGGTGGACGATCGTTCCCGACGAGGAGCATGAGGAGCCGGCGCATCAGATCGCCATCACCGATGCCGCGGAGCGTGACCCGGACCTGCAGCTCGGAGACGTCGTCGAGGAACCGCTCGAACCAATCGAGTTCGGCCGCATCGGCGCGCAGGCGGCGAAGCAGGTGATCCTGCAGAAGATTCGCGACGCCGAGCGCGAACAGATCCTGAACGACTTTCTCGAGCGCGAGGACAACCTGCTCACCGGCACCGTCAAGCGGATCGAGCGCGGCAACATCATCGTCGAGTCGGGGCGAATCGAAGGCGTTATCCCGCGGGACCAGCTGATCCAGAAGGAGATGCTGCGCGTGGGTGATCGCATGCGCGCCTACGTGATGAAGATCGACCGCACGGCCAAGGGCCCGCAGCTCATCCTTTCGCGCATCTCGCCCGATTTCCTGGTCCGTCTGTTCGAGCTCGAGGTGCCGGAAATCGAGGAAGGGCTCATCGAAATCAAGGCCGCCGCACGCGACCCCGGAATTCGCGCGAAGATCGCGGTGAAATCGAACGACCCGCGACTCGATCCGCAGGGCACCTGCATCGGCATGCGCGGGTCGCGCGTGACGGCGGTGACCAACGAACTTGCCGGCGAGCGCGTCGACATCATCCTGTACTCGGAAGACCCGGCGAAATTCGTCATCAACGCACTGGCGCCCGCCGAGGTGCAGAGCATCCTGGTCGACGAGGAGAAGCACGCGATGGACGTCGTCGTCGACGAGGAAAACCTCGCCATCGCGATCGGCCGCAGCGGACAGAACGTGCGGCTTGCCTCCGAGCTTACCGGCTGGCAGTTGAACCTGATGAGCGTCGAGGAATCGGCCCAGAAGCAGGAGTCGGAGACCGGGCGCCTGCGCCAGCTCTTCATGGACAAGCTCGACGTCGACGAGGAGGTGGCGGACATCCTGGTCGCCGAGGGCTTCACGTCGCTGGAAGAGGTCGCCTACGTACCGATCACCGAAATGCTCGAAATCGAGTCGTTCGACGAGGACACGGTGAACGAACTGCGCAGCCGCGCGCGCAACGCGCTGTTGACCGAGGCGATCGTCCGCGAGGAATCGGTCGAGAACGTCGAGGAAGCACTGCTTTCGCTCGAGGGCATGGACACGGAAATCGCGAGCAAGCTCGCCGCCAACGGGATCACGACGCGTGACGCGCTGGCCGACCTCGCAACCGATGAACTGACCGAGTTGACCGGCATCACCGACGACCGCGCGGTCGATCTCATCATGAAAGCGCGCGCGCACTGGTTCGAGCCGGAAGCGGAAGCGGAAGCAGCAGGCGCGGCCAGCACAGCCGCGAAGTAAGGGCGCGATCATTCGCGCGGGAGACAAGGTATGGCGCAAACAACCATCGAAACATTCGCGTCCGAACTCAAGATGCCGGCGGGAGTTCTGCTGGAGCAGCTCACGGCTGCGGGCGTGGACGGCAAGAAGGAAGGCGACAAGCTCACCGAGCAGGACAAGTCGCGCCTGCTGGACTATCTGCGCAAGCAGCACGGCGCGGCCGCCGAACCGAAAAAGCGCATCACGCTGACGCGCAAGCAGACGACGGAAATCAAGGCTGCGGATTCATCCGGCAAGGCGCGCACGATCCAGGTCGAGGTGCGCAAGAAGCGCGTGCTGGTCCGCCGCGAGGAAGAGGCGGCCGCACCGGTGGCTCCGGTGATCGAGGAGGTCGCGGTGCCCGAGCCGGCGGTGCTCGAGGCCGAGGCGCCGGCACCCGAGCCCGCGGCACCGGCGCCTGCGCCGTCGCTGCTCTCGCCGGAGGAAGTCGCCGCTCGCGAGGAGGAGACGCGCAAGGGGCACCTGCTGTCGCAACGCCAGCAGGAAGAACTCCAGGAAAAGCAGCAGCGCGAAGCTGCGCGCAAGACCAAGAAGGAACGCGACGCCGAGGAACTCGCGGCAAAGACCGCCGCGGAGGCCGCTGCCGCAAAGGCCCCCCCGGCCAAGACAGGCGCGGACGCCACGATCAAGACCGAAGGTACGCTGCATCGGCCGGCCGCCAAGCCCGGCGAGAAGCGCGACCGTGCGACCAAGAAAGCCCCGGGCCAGGTGTTCCAGGAAGAGGCTGCGCGGCGCCGGGCGCTGAAATTGCGCGGCGACACCGGCGGCGCCGGTTCCGCGCCCGGATGGCGCGGTCCGAAGGTGGGTGGGAAGCATCGCGACGATGACGGCGGCGATGTGGCAGGAAGCATGGCGGGGCCGGTTGTCCGTGAGATCGCGGTGCCGGAAACGATCACCGTCGCCGACCTCGCTCACAAGATGTCGGTCAAGGCCACCGAAGTCATCAAGGCGATGATGAAGCTGGGCACGATGGTGACAATCAACCAGGTGCTGGACCAGGAAACGGGGATGATCGTCGTCGAGGAGATGGGTCACAAGGCGCAGGCGGCGAAGCTCGACGACCCGGATTCACTGCTGGCCGAGGCGCACGGCGAATCCGCCGCGGAATTGCTGCCGCGGCCGCCGGTGGTCACGGTGATGGGCCACGTCGACCACGGCAAGACGTCTCTGCTCGACACCATTCGGCGCACGCGCGTGGCGAGCGGCGAGGCCGGCGGCATCACCCAGCACATCGGCGCCTATCACGTCGTGACTCCTAAGGGCGTGATCACATTCCTCGACACGCCAGGTCACGAGGCCTTCACCGCAATGCGCGCGCGCGGCGCGAAGGTCACCGACATGGTGGTGCTGGTGGTGGCTGCCGACGATGGCGTCATGCCTCAGACGAAGGAAGCCATTGCGCATGCGAAGGCCGCGAACGTTCCGCTGGTCGTTGCGATCAACAAGATAGACAAGCCCGAAGCCAATCCCGACCGCGTCAAGCAGGAGCTTGTCGCCGAAAGCGTGCTGCCCGAGGAGTACGGCGGCGACGTCCAGTTCATCCAGGTGTCGGCGAAGACCGGCGACGGCATCGATCGTCTGCTCGACGGCCTCCTGTTGCAGGCCGAAGTGCTCGAATTGAAAGCCGCCAAGGACGCGCCTGCCCGCGGGATCGTGATCGAGGCGCGGCTCGACAAGGGGCGCGGCCCCGTGGCAACAGTGCTCGTTCAGTCCGGCACGCTCAAGCGCGGCGACATCGTTCTGGCCGGCGCCGTGTTCGGGCGCGTGCGTGCCATGGCCGACGAGAACGGCAAGGCGATCACCGAGGCCGGCCCCGCCATTCCTGTCGAAATCCAGGGCCTGTCCGACGTACCGCTGGCGGGCGAGGACGTCATGGTGCTGGGCGACGAGCGCAAGGCGCGCGAGATCGCGCTGTTCCGGCAGGGCAAGTTCCGCGACGTGAAGCTGGCCAAGCAGCAGGCGGCCAAGCTCGAGAACATGTTCGGCGAAGTCGGCGAAAACCAGGTGAAGACGCTCACGCTCATCATCAAGGCCGACGTCCAGGGGAGCTACGAAGGCCTGTCGCAGGCGCTGACCAAGCTGTCGACCGACGAGGTCAAGGTCAACATCGTGCACGCTGCGGTCGGTGGCATCACGGAGTCGGACATCAACCTTGCGCTGGCGTCCAAGGCGGTGGTCATCGGATTCAACGTTCGCGCCGACGCGCAAGCGCGAAAGCTCGCGGAGTCCGGCGGTGTCCAGATCCGCTACTACAACATCATCTATGACGCGGTGGACGAGGTGAAGGCGGCGTTGTCCGGGATGCTTACCCCTGAGCAGAAGGAAAGCACACTCGGCATGGTCGAGGTGCGCGAGGTCTACCGCATTTCGAAGGTGGGCACGGTGGCCGGTTGCTACGTGCTGGACGGCGTGGTGCGCCGTGGCGCCAAGGTGCGGTTGCTGCGTGACAGCGTCGTGATCCACGACGGCGAACTCGATTCGCTGAAACGCTTCAAGGACGACGTGCGCGAAGTGAAGTCGGGATTCGAGTGCGGCCTCTCGCTCAAGAACTTCAACGACCTGCAGACTGGTGACCAGATCGAGGTCTACGAGATCGTCGAGGTGTCGCGAACGCTGTAACACCCCCAGGCCTGCAGCGAGGCCCGCGTTCGCGGTGGATTGCAGCAGGTCGCGATCACTGGGGGATGGCGGGGCCCGCCGTGAGGGAACCATGAAGAAGCACTCGCAACGCGCCGTTCGTGTCGGTGACCAGATCCAGAAGGAGATGGCCGATCTCCTGCGCAACGAAGTCAAGGACCCACGGGTCGGAGCGGTGACGGTCACGCACGTCGATGTCTCGCCCGATCTGTCGCACGCCACCGTGCATTTCACGCACCTCGCCGGACGCGAGCATGCCGAAGAGACGTTGGCGGCGCTCGGTCGCACCGCCGGCTTCCTGCGCAGCGAGTTGTCGCACCGACTCGGCCTCTATTCGGTCCCGCAGCTTCATTTTTCCTACGACGATTCGATCGAGGCGGGCATGCGCCTGTCGCAGCTGATCGACGACGCGGTCGCCGCCGACAAGAAGCTCGGTCACTAGAGTCGGGTTCGAATCGGCGCGCCGCGCGGTCAATTGCTCCGGCATCGCCGGGATTGCGACCCTGCCTCCGCCTTGCGCGGGGTGAATCCGGCGAATCGAATCACGGCAGTTCCCACGATGCCCGCTCCGCAACCGCCGCGAATACCCCGCCGCCCCGTCGACGGCGTGCTGCTGCTCGACAAGCCGACAGGATTGTCGTCGAACGCGGCGCTGCAGCGCGCGAAGCGGTGCTTTCGTGCACAAAAGGCCGGTCATACCGGCACGCTCGACCCGCTTGCGTCCGGTCTCCTCCCGTTGTGTTTCGGCGAAGCCACCAAATTCGCGCAACAGTTGCTCGACGCGAGAAAGCGCTACACGGCGACACTGCGATTCGGCACGACGACGGCGACCGGCGACGCGGAAGGCGAGGTCCTCGCGATCCGCCCGGTGGCCTTCGAGCGCACCGACCTCGAGGCGGCGCTCGCCGGTTTCCTCGGTCGCATCTCCCAGGTCCCGCCGGCGTACTCGGCGCTCAAGTACCAGGGTCGCGCCTATTACGAATACGCACGCGCCGGACAGGAAATCCCGCGCGCCTCGCGCGAGGTCGACGTGCATTCCATGCGCCTGCTCGACTGGCAGGCACCGGACGCGGTCGTCGACGTCGAGTGCAGCAAGGGCACGTATATCCGGGTGCTGGCGGAGGACATCGGCAGCGCGCTGCATTGCGGCGCCCATCTCGCCGGCCTGCGCCGGACCGCGAGCGGCGGATTCGACATTGCCGACGCCGTTTCGCTCGAAGCGTTGGAGACACTGCCGGACGAGCAGTTGCTGGGGGCGTTGCGGCCGGTGTCCACGCTGGTCGCGGACCTCGAGGCGCTGGATATCGACGCTGGCGCGGCGCTGCGGTTCGCGCAGGGGCAGGCGGTGTCCGCACCGGGGCACGCCGATGGCGTCTGCGCGGTGTTCGAGGGGCTCCGGTTTCTCGGCGTGGCGACCGTCACCGCGGGTGTTGCCAGGCCGCGCCGGGTGGTCGCCGGCGCGCATCCGACTTGAGGCGCCGCCCCTTGCCGAAAAATGGGTTTTCGGCTTATAATTTAAGACTTTGCGAAAGCGCAATCAAGAGAGAGCAAGGAATTCAAGATGGCCGTCACGGTACAGGACAAGGCGAAGGTGATCGCCGACAATCAGCGCGGAAAGGGCGACACGGGTTCGCCGGAAGTCCAGGTCGCACTGCTCACCGCCCGCATCAATGGTCTTACCGACCACTTCAAGACCAACGTCAAGGACCACCACTCGCGCCGCGGATTGCTGCGCATGGTGTCACGACGCCGCAAGCTGCTCGATTATCTCAAGTCGCGCAACGTCGACAGCTACCGTTCGCTGATCGACAAGCTGGGCCTGCGCAAATAGTCCGGCCCCGCGTGGTCACGATGCCACCGCAGGTCGCCGCTGCCGTCTAATCCCGCAATGGCCGCGCTTGTCGAAAGCGCGGCCATTGTCGTTCATGGAACCCGACAATGTTCAATCACATCAAGAAATCCGTTCAATTCGGCCACCAAACGCTGACGCTCGAAACCGGCGAGATCGCACGCCAGGCCGGCGGTGCCGTCTTGGCGCGCCTCGGCGACTCCGTCGTCCTCGTGACCTGCGTCGCGGCCAAATCAGCGAAGCCGGGGCAGGACTTTTTCCCGCTTACCGTCGACTACCAGGAAAAGACCTATGCCGCCGGCAAGATTCCGGGGGGCTTCTTCAAGCGTGAGGGGCGTCCGTCGGAAAAGGAAATCCTGACCTGCCGTTTGATCGATCGCCCGCTGCGTCCCCTTTTTCCGGACGGTTTCTACAACGACGTGCAGATCGTGGCGACCGTGATGTCGGTCGATCCCGAGGTCGATCCGGACATTCCGGCGATGATCGGTGCCTCGGCCGCCGTCGCGCTGTCCGGCATTCCGTTCGCGGGCCCGATCGGTGCCGCGCGCGTCGGTTATGTCAATGGCCAGTACGTGCTCAACCCGACGAAGACCGAACTGGCGACGTCGCAGCTCGACCTCGTGGTCGCCGGCACCGAGGCCGCCGTCCTGATGGTCGAGTCGGAGGCCCATGAGCTGCCGGAAGAAATCATGCTTGGCGCGGTCGTGTTCGGCCACCAGCAGCAGCAGGCGGCGATCGAGATCATCCACGCGCTGGTCGAGGAAGCCGGCAAGCCGCTTTGGGACTGGCAGCCGCCGGCAAAGGACGACGCGCTGATCGCGAAGGTCACGGCCGCCGCCGAGGCCGACCTGCGCGCCGCCTACCAGATGCGCCAGAAGCAGTCGCGCCAGCAGCGGCTGAAGGAAATCTACAAGCAGGCCACCGCCGAGTGCGTGCCGTCCGATGCGGCTCCGGACCTCGCGCGCGCCGTCGGCAACATGCTGTTCGATCTCGAGGCGAAGATCGTCCGTCACCAGATCCTGGCCGGTGAGGCGCGCATCGACGGCCGCGACACGCGCACCGTGCGCCCGATCAGCATCCGCACCGGCGTGCTCCCGCGCACGCACGGGTCGGCGCTGTTCACGCGTGGCGAGACGCAGGCGCTGGTCGTGGGCACGCTGGGCACCGCCCGCGACGAACAGATCATCGACGCGCTGATGGGCGAGTACCGCGACCGCTTCATGTTCCACTACAACTTTCCCCCGTATGCCACCGGCGAAACGGGCCGCGTGGGCTCGCCCAAGCGGCGTGAAATCGGCCATGGCCGTCTCGCCAAGCGCGCGCTGATCGCCGTGCTGCCCTCGGCCGAGGAATTTTCGTACTCGATGCGCGTGGTCTCCGAGATCACCGAGAGCAACGGCAGCTCGTCGATGGCGTCGGTATGCGGCGCGAGCCTTGCGATGATGGACGCGGGCGTGCCGACGAAGGCGCACGTCGCCGGCATCGCGATGGGCCTCATCAAGGAAGGCAACCGTTTCGCGGTGCTGACCGACATCCTCGGCGACGAGGATCACCTGGGCGACATGGACTTCAAGGTGGCCGGCACCGACCGCGGCATCACTGCGCTGCAGATGGACATCAAGATCCAGGGCATCACCAAGGAGATCATGGCGGTCGCGCTGTCGCAGGCGCGGGAGGGTCGCATGCACATCCTGCAGCTGATGCAACAAGCGCTGCCGCACGCGCGCACCGAGATTTCGCAGCACGCGCCGCGGATGATGACGTTCAAGATCAATCCGGAGAAGATCCGCGACGTGATCGGCAAGGGCGGCGCGGTGATTCGCGCGCTGACCGAGGAAACCGGCTGCACGATCGACATCAAGGACGACGGTAACGTCACCATCGCATCGGTGAACGCCGACGCCTGCAACGCCGCGCGCAAGCGCATCGAGGACATCACCGCGGAAGTCGAGGTCGGCCGCATCTACGAGGGTCCGGTGCTTCGCCTGCTCGACTTCGGCGCGATCGTGCAGCTGCTGCCCGGCAAGGACGGGCTGCTGCACATCTCGCAGATCGCCAAGGAGCGCGTCAACCAGGTCTCCGATTACGTGAAGGAAGGCCAGATCGTCCGGGTGAAGGTCATCGAGGCGGATGAGAAGGGCCGTGTGCGGCTGTCGATGAAGGCGGCGGCGGAGGAAGATGCGATCGGCAAGGCGCCACCCGCGCCCGCGGAGCCCGCGACGGCCGAGGCGCCGCCGATGGGCATGGCGGAATAGTTCGCCTGCGACTGCGCAGGTTGGCAAGAAGGGCGCCTCGAGGCGCCCTTCTTGCTTCCGAAGTGGCTGAGAGCGCCGCAGGCGGCAATTCCCGCTGGCCGCCGCCTTCCGGTCTCTAGCGCGCGGTCAGCGTGCCGAACGAGGGCGGCGGCGCCGTGACCGGGCAGACGGGACTCGTGTCCTTGCCACCGTACTGGGGTACCCGATGCGGGAACGCCGTCACCACGTCCTTGGCTTCCACGGTCCCGCCATCCGGGGGCAGCGTTTCTGGGGGCGGCGGGGCGGGCGACCCGGCGGGGACCCGGAACGCGAGCTTGTTGACGCCGGTCGGCGTGGGCTGCGCGTACTCGGGCTTCACCGCATAGATCGCCGTCGGATCCGTCGACGCGCCGCATTGCGATTTGCCCGGATCGTAGGGCGTGCTCGCGGCGAGCTTGATCGAATACGACACGCAGCCTTCCGGAGGGCAGGTGTAGTAGTTCTCCGGCTGCGTCGCGGCGTCCGGGTTGGGACAGGACGGATCGCTGGCGCCGCCTGTGCAACTCCCCAGCGGCGACGTGCCCTTCGCGTTCGGGCGGTCCTGCACCACATAGAAAAACAGCATCCCGGTACTTTGGTCGTAATACCACTTGTCGAAGGTCGCCGGCGTGCCATCCGGCTTGGTGAGTTCGGCGAGCGAATTGGCTTTGGTCAACATGCGTTGGCGCGAACGAACAGACCGGCAGGTTGTTGCGGTCCATCGTGAGCGTCCCGCCGTTCGGGCACGACGAGCGATCGCTCGCCGCGTAGATACCGGTGGCCGGACAGCCCTTGACCGGGTCGTTGAGGATCGCCGGCGTCTGCGCGGCGAGGTTGAAGCAGCGCTGGTCCTGGTAGGCCAGGTCGAGGTAAATGAACAGCTTGCGCAGGTCCTCGTCGTTGGGGTCCACGCCGTTGCCGCCCCACGAGCGGTAGCCGCGCCTGATCTCGAAGTCGCCGGCCGGATACGTGCCGTCCGTGTTCGTGTAGCAGACGCCGACGCGCGTGTAGAACTCGTTGCCCTTCTTGATCTCCGGCTTGACCACGTCGGTGAGGCCGATGCTGACCAGCCGCGGCATGCCCGGCGGGCGGCGCACGTCGTCGTATATCGGATCGTCGGCGTTCTGGGCCGTGATCGTATAGCCGAGTCCGCTGACTACCTTCGGCTCCCAGATGCCCTGATTGTTGCGGCTGTGCAGCTGCATCGTCTGATGCTTCGTGTAGTCGACGACGTCGCGCGTGATCGTCACGAGCTGCGTGAGTCTGCGACTGTCCGTGACGTTCGGCGGCGGCGGCGGCGGAACCACGCCATCGGGCAGCGTGAACGCCTCGAATTCGAGCGTGCCGTAGTTGGCCGGCGAGATCAGCGACGTGGGACGGTTCTCGCTCGTCTTGTCCTGCGCGCCTTCCGCGTGGCACTCGTCGACCGCATTCGAGGCCGCGTTGAATGGCAGGTTGTTGAGCGAGATCGGGTACTGGTCGTGGGCCACGCCATTGGTCGACGTCACCGTCTTGAACCCGGTCAGCGAACCGTCGCGGTCGATGACGGCGGTGTTTTTGTCGCCGTCGTCGAAGTTGCCGAAGTTCACCTTTTCGGTGAATACCTGGTGGCGCAGGTCCACGCCGTCCCACTTCAAGCCCTTGACCTCGGTGGCTACGGGGTAGGCGCTCTGGTTGTTCTGGAACCAGCCCAGGGCCGCGTCGCCCTCGTAGGCCGTCTGGTTGTTGAAATACTGCGTGAACGCGTTCTGGATCGTGACGTCCTCGGTGGTGAGCAGGTCAACACGCGGATCGATGCGGAAGTTCACGAAGCGCACGTCGTGGATGCGCGCCGGGCCATCGTAAATGTAGAAGCCGGCGAAGTTCCAGGCGGGGCTCGGGTAGCCCTTTTCGAACAGCGTGGTGGATTGGGTGTTCCAATCCACGCAGCCCGGCCCTTCCTGCCTGTTCTGGTCACCGCAAGGTCCCCAGCGGTCGACGTTGTTCTTCGAAACGCCGACGACCGTCGAGTTCTTGAGCAGGCCCCACACGCCAGGCGCGTTGCCGTCGAGGCCGCCGGACGTGACCAGTGAGACGCCCTCGCGCGACGTAGCCACCCGCGCGTTCTCGAACACGAACCATGTCGGGCGCATCCAGATGCCGCGATTGCGGATGCGGAACGCCGTGAACCCGTCGAAGCGCGCGACCAGATTCTTGTTGACGAGATTGCCGTCGACCTTCGGGAACAGCTGCTCCGACGCAACGCCGGTGTCGGTCTCACCGAACACGCCGTCGTAGCACGCGTGCGCGCGGTTGTTGATGAACTTGCCGACCGGCTGGAATTTGAGCTGCAGGCGATCGTTCTGGCCGGCCGGCGCCAGGTACCAGAACGCCTTGCCGATGCTCTGACAACCGCCCATCGAATTGCCGATCATCACGGTGGCGGGATTGATGACCCAGAAGCCGGTCGGAGGCTCGAAGTAGTAGGGGTTGCCGGGCGGGCAGCTGTGGTCGGCCTGAGGAAGCACCGCGCCCGACAGCTCGCCGTTGGCCTTGAGCTGGAAGCAGCTGCCGATCACAGCCAGCGACCTGTCGTCGGTGTTCGGCACGTCGAGGCCGTTGTAGCCTTCGCCGGCGCGCGCGAAATAGTCGCCTTCCCACCAGTTCTTCGGGACCTGTCTGCCGTCGATCGGTACCGTTGGTGCGCTGGCGGCGATCTTGAAGCCGTTGGCCATCGCGCCCAGCCCGAGGTTGTCCGTATACGAGATGCCGGTGAGCTGGATGTTGGTTGCGGGCGTCGCGTCCTTCATCTTCTCCTGGTAGAACAGGTGGCCGACGACGCGCGCGCACACGTTGTTGCTGAACTTGGCGTTGTTCGTTTGGTGGACCGTGACGCAGTGGTTGTAGCTGTGGTGGATGCTGTTGCTGTTGAACAGGAACTGGGTCGGCGTCAGGTCGCCGGCCATGTGCAGGTGGAGCGGGTAGCTGCCGAGCTGGTCCTTGCCGAAGCGGTCCAATTCCACACCCTGGAACTTCGCCTCCTTGAAGCCCATGCACAGGCGCGTCTCGCCGCCCCAGGCCAGGCTGTCCTTGTCCGGGGACGTGGTCGATTCCCAGGGCACCATCTTCGCCGTCAGCGTGATGTTGCGGCTGACGAGCGCGACGGAGGCGCGTTCGTCGACGCCGTAGTTGGTGGCTTCGCCCGCCGCCGCGTTGGCCGCACCCGGGCGTCCCGGATCGGGACTGCCGAAGTGGTAGTTGCGAAGGGGCGTGGTCGGGTCGAGCTTGATCGTGCTGAGCTTGGTGGTGTTCGAGAAGGTCACCGCGTCGGCGGCGTCGGAGATCTTCACGAACTCCGTTTCGTACGGGCTGAAGCTCGTCGTGCCCACGGCGATCCAGTCGCCCTTGAGCCAGTCCTTCGTGACGTCCAGAGGAACCGAGATCTGAAGCTGGTCGCCGAGCGCGACGGGTGCGCCGATCTTCGCCAGCGATGTCTGGTATTTCGATGGTCCCGCCGGCTTGGCGAGGTAGGTCCAGCTCAAGCTTCCCGGATTGGGGCCGATGCCGCTGCTGTCGCGGCTGGCCGGGGCCAGTCCGCGCGCGCCGTACAGACGCAGCGCGCCGCCGGCCAGCACACCGATCCCCTTCGGGACGTCGGAGCACGTGAGGCTGGTCATTTGCGCATGAACGTGGCCCTCGGCGCCCGTCGCGATTCCCGCCGCGGGAGGCTTGTTGCCGGTCAGGCGCACGGTGAACCTGTTGGTCGGCGCGAGCTTGCCGACCGGACAGGCTTCGGTGCCCGCCTGGAACGTGCCGCCGACGATGATCGACGCCGCCTCGACGGTCGACGTCATGTCACGGGCGTAAAGCGCGCCGCCGGCCTGGATGTCGATCGTGCCGAGCGCGTCGGCACCGATGTAATTCCTGTCGATCATCACGTTGGTGCAGCCGCGGCCGGAGCCGATGACGACGTTGCGTTCCGGCCCGGCGACGATGCATTGCGACAGCGGCGTATAGGTCTTGATTTCGATGTCGACTTGCGTGCACTGATCGGGAGGATCGGCGCGCGATCGCGCCTGCGCGACCATCCGATCCAGGGCCTCCGGATACCCCGCGACCGAGGGCAGTTCGCTGGCCGTGGATCCGGCCCCGATCGACAGAAGCGCGGCGAAGCCGATCAGGCGGCAAACGCAACAAGACATTGGGGAAACCTTTCTGTACATTGGAGATGGCGCCAGCGATCGTCGACGGGCCGGGAATTCAGGTACCCAATGCGCTATGACACGCGGGCGCAACAGAATATCACGAGCCTGTTTGCCGGCCTCGGCGGTGTCAGGACGTTACCGTATGTCTCCGAGGCGGCGTCTTGCGCCGCGGCGCCGGCGCATGGGGCTTTCGCGGCGAGGAAGCGCCTCGTCGCGCATCCCTATTGCGCGAGCTTCCGTCCCGCCAGTGAATTCGCGAGGCTTCGAAGCAACGCCGCGCCATCGCCGCGCCAGGCGCTGCCGTGCATGCAGGCAAGCACGTCGGGGCGCTCCCCGGCGAGCCGCTCGAGCATGTCCGTCGTTTGCGGCGAATGGGCGTAATAATCCATCTGGCCGCGAAACGCCTCGCTCGGGGCGAGGATATCGGTTTCCGTGAGCGGCGGTTGTCCCTTTCCACCCTGCGTAAACAGGTCGCCGCAGAAAAACGTGTGGGTATGGAGCTCCATCATCAGGCCGCATTCCCAGGCGTGCGGAAGGTGAGGCGTGTCGAACCAGCGAACTTCGTGCCGTCCGAGCTTCAGCGTTTCACCATCCGCCAGCGCCCGCGCCGGCCGGTCGGCAACGTCGTCCACGGACACCAGGGCGGCGACGCGGCTGCACACCGGGACGGCGTCCGGCGCGGCCGCCAGGAAGTCGTTGAGCGACCCGCATTCGTCCGCCTCGAAGTGCGAGAAGGCAATATAACGCAGCTCGCGCATTGGCAGGACCTTGGCCACCGCTTCACCCACCAATGGAAACATGCGCCTCGGACCCGTATGAAACACGAGCGATTCGTCGTCGACGATCAGGTACTGGTTGAAGTTGAATTCGCCGGCTCCGCCGGGAAAGACGACCGGCGTATTGATGCGAAAGATTCCGGCGGCGATTTCGTGGACGTTGGTCCCGGAATTCGAGTTGGTGATCATGCAGGTGTCCTCTGTGCGTTGCGAGGAGGTACCGGAATCGGAGGGCGGAGGGCGCTGGACAATCCCGGGCCGCACCTAGGCTACTCCTGCGTTGGCGCCGTCGCCAGTGCGTTGCCGATCGACCCCCTTGTCGGGTGATCCACCACACTCCGGCCTGTGATCGATCCGAGGCCGGCGAGCGTGCTGGGGCCATCACGATTGCGCGCGCTGTGCGACTGCGAAGATTCGATGCGGGCCGCCCCCGTGGATTTTCAGCGTAGCGCCGGCCGTGCGGACTCCAGTACGGCCTCTCCCGACCACCGAGACGGTGACCTCGGTGTCGCCGCCCTCGACGTTGACGGGCGGCGGAGCACCCGCCGCCATCGGCGCCGCGGCCGCGCGGAACATCGGTCGCGGTGGCATGTAGTCGCCAGTCTGGATCGTGACCTTGCCGGTACGCCACGCGTCGTAACCAAAGCCGCGCGCGGCGTTCTGCGCGCGCGCCTGCCATGCCTTGATCGCCTGCAGCGTCAGCGTGTCCTCGGCCTTGCGGCGCGTGTCGGGAGCGACGGCGAAGTTCATTCCTGAAAGCAGCAGCGCTTCGTCGGACTGCAGCCGCGATACCAGCGCGGCCATCGCCGCGAAGTCCGCGCCCTGCAGCGTCAGCGTCTGCGTGACGCGCCAGCGCGGAGCCTGGTTCTTCTCCGTGATCTGGTAGGACGAATAGCCGGACGTCGTGACTTCGACACCGGAGGCCGCCCTGGCGCGTGCGAGCGCCTTTCCCATCCGGGCGTTCACGTCGGCGGCAGCGCGCGCCGGGTCGACATTGTCGGCCTCGGCGCGCAGCCAGGCGTGCATGCGGTCGTTGGCCACACTCGCGGTGGCCGCGGCGCTGAGCGTGACGACCGGCAACACGGGCATGACCGGTTCTGCCGCAAAAGCCGCGCACCCGATGGCGGCGGCCGTAATGGCGAGCAGGGAAGGGGCGCATCGTTTCATCGTGACTCCTCGTTCGGTGCGGAAACGCGCGCAGGCAGCGCTTCGATCGCCGCGCGGTTGGTCCACGAGAAACACCTGGCCGCGGCTTCGCGCCAGGGCAGCCAGGCGTGGCGCAGATGCTCGCGCGGCGCGAGCACCACCGGCACCGGCGCCGGCACCGGCAGGCCGAAGACGTGCTCGGTGTTCTGCGTCGTCCCCGGCGGATATCGCCATTGCCACTTGGGGTAGATGTCGAATACGTTCGTCATCTGCCAGTCGATGACGCCGCCGAATGCGCCCGCGTCGATGCCGGTCTCCTCGAACAGCTCGCGGGTGGCCGTGGCCGCGAGCGACTCGCCGGGCTCCTGGCTGCCCGTGACCGACTGCCAGTGGTCCGGGAAGTCCGCGCGCTCGATCAGCAGCACGCAGAGGTCCGGCGTGTAGACGACCACGAGTGTCGAGACAGGCAGCTTGTAGCGCATGCAGGGCGAGGACGGCTCATGAACCATTCAACGTCGGCCGTCCGGAAAGGGGGTTGGCGTGACGGGCTTCCCGCGTCAGGCGGTGAAGATCCAGAACGCGACATGGCGCTCCTTCCAGAACTCGCTGGCCTCGGCGAAGATATCCTCGAGTGTCGACCAGTCGGTCGGATGGTCGCGGCGATAGGCGGCGCATCCGGCGAACACGATCGCCCGGCCCGACTTGCCGAGCCAGTCGCGATCCTCGAGCACGTCGGCCAGCGCGTCCCAGTTGTGGCCGAAGTGCTCGGGCAGCTTCAGTCCGCGGTCCAGCTCCGCAAACAGCGTCGCGCGGTCCTTCGCGTGAGCGAAATCGACGACCGAGTACTTCAGATGTGCGTGCGCTGCCGCGGTCTTCAGCGGCTCGGGCGAGCCGGTCCACGGATAGACGCAGGCATCGTCGACAATGGCAAGGTCGGGCGCCTTCATGGGCGAATCCTCGCAAAGGACTGGTAGTGGTCGGCGGTATAGAAGCAGGTGACAGGCGTCGTCGTCGGCCCGCCGCAGACGATGCGACGGGCACCGCGACTTTTCACGCCGGGCGTGCGCACCGTGTACTCGTGATAGTAACCACGCGGCTCCTGCGGCAGGATGCGCTCGCGATTGCCGAAAACGACACCGTCGCGTTCGAAAGCGAATGGTCCACCCGCGCGGATCTGCACCAGCACCTCGCGCGCTTCTCTCGGCAGATCCGCGACGGCGATCTCGGCCAGCGTTTCCGGCGCCGATCGCGCGAGCGCCGCGGCCGAGACGAACAGCGTCGCGGCCAGCAGGAGACCCGCGAAGGTGCCGCGAGGGAAACGCGCGCTTTGCATGCGCACCAGTCTAGCGCATTCGCCCGCTAATCGACCTTCATCGCATCGGACGGGCGGACCCTGATGTGCAGATCGCGCAGTTGCTGCTCGGTGACCGGGGTCGGCGCATCGATCAGCAGGTCCTGTCCCCGCTGCGTCTTCGGGAACGCGATCACGTCACGGATCGATTCCGCGCCGCACATCATCGTGACGATGCGGTCCAGTCCGAAGGCGATGCCGCCGTGCGGCGGCGCGCCGTACTGAAGCGCATTGAGCAGGAAGCCGAATTTCTTCTGCTGGTCTTCGGGCGATATGCCCAGTGCTGCGAAGACCTTCTGCTGGACGTCGGGCCGATGGATTCGCACCGAGCCGCCGCCCATCTCCCAGCCGTTCAACACGACATCGTAGGCCTTGGCGATCGCACGTGCCGGATCGGTCGTGAACAGCTCCTCGTGGCCGTCCTTCGGCGCGGTGAACGGATGGTGACGCGCCGCCCAGCGTCTTCTTCTCGTCGTCGTATTCGAACATCGGGAAGTCGACGACCCACAGCGGCTTCCAGCCCTCTTCGGCGAGGCCACGGGCGTGGCCGACCTTGGCGCGCAGCGCGCCGAGTGCGTCGTTGACGACCTTCTCGCGGTCGGCACCGAAAAAAATCAGGTCGCCGTCCGCCGCGCCGGTCCGCGTGAGGATCTCGCGCAGCACGGGCTCGGACAGGAACTTGACCACCGGCGACTGCAGGCCGCCTTCATTGGCCTTGGTGACGTCGTTCACCTTGATGTACGCGAGGCCGCCGGCGCCGTAGATCTTCACGAACGCCGTGTAGTCGTCGATCTCCTTGCGCGTCAGCCCGGTTTTTTCCAGCGCGCCACCGGGAACGCGGAGCGCGGCGACGCGGCCCTGTCCATTCGGCAGCTCGGCCGCGGCGCGGAACACGGTGAAGTCGACCTTCTTCATGACGTCGGTCAGCTCGGTGAGCACGAGCGGCACCCGCAGGTCCGGCTTGTCGGAGCCGTACTTGTCCATCGCCTCGGCGTAGGACATCACCGGGAACGGCGTCGGGCAGCTCGACGCCGAGTGCTTCGCTGAACATCGCGCGCACCAGGCCTTCCATCAATTCGCGGATCTCGAGCTCGGCAAGGAACGACGTTTCGATGTCGATCTGCGTGAATTCCGGCTGTCGGTCGGCGCGCAGATCCTCGTCGCGGAAGCACTTGACGATCTGGTAGTAGCGGTCGAAGCCCGCCATCATCAGCATCTGCTTGAAGAGCTGCGGTGACTGCGGCAACGCGTAGAACTGGCCGTGGTGAACGCGCGAGGGCACCAGGAACTCGCGCGCGCCTTCCGGCGTGGACTTGTAGAGCATCGGCGTCTCGATGTCGATGAAGCCGTGTGCGTCCAGATACTTCCGCGCGGCCATCGCCGTGCGGTAGCGCAGCATCAGGTTCTTCTGCATCTGCGGCCGGCGAAGGTCGAGCACGCGATGTTCGAGGCGCACGGTTTCCGACAGGTTCTCGTCGTCGAGCTGGAACGGCGGCGTCAGCGATGCGTTCAGAACCTCGACCTCGTGCGCGAGCACTTCGATCCCGCCCGACACCAGATTCGGGTTGACGGTGCCTTCCGGCCGTGGCCGCACGCGGCCGGTGACCGCGATGCAAAATTCGTTGCGCAGCGTTTCGGCGGTCGCGAACGTCGCGGCGCGGTCCGGGTCGCAGACGACCTGCACCAGGCCTTCGCGGTCGCGCAGGTCGATGAAGATGATGCCGCCGTGGTCGCGGCGGCGATGGACCCAGCCCATCAGCGTGACGGTCTGGTCGAGGTAGCGGCGGTCGATGCGGCCGCAGTAGTCGGTGCGTTTCACGGCAAGTCTCCGGATCGTTCGGTTCGGGATCGGGGGGTTCGGGTGACGGGCCGCCAACGGGCGTCGCGGCGGGCAGGGCAGCCGCCTGCGGGCGCACGCTGCGACCCGGTCAGTTTCGGGAATCGGAGGTCGTTTCGACGAGCGCCGCCACCGCCGGATTCGCGACTTGCGGCGGGCCCGGCCTGCCGGATATTCCGCCGCGGGGCGCGACCACGCCCATCGAGATCACGTACTTCAGCGCTTCGTCGACCGTCATGTCGAGTTCGCGTACCTGCGATTTCGGCACGATGATGAAATAGCCGGACGTCGGATTGGGGGTGGTTGGAACGTAGACGCTGATGTGCTCTTCGGCGAGATGCGCGGCGACCGTCGGCGAAGGCGTCCCGGTCAGGAACGCGATCGTCCAGGCGCCCTGATGCGGGAATTGCACCAGCAGTGCCTTTCGAAACGCATTGCTCGAGTTCGACAGCAACGTGTCGCTGACCTGCTTGACCGACGAATAGATCGACTTGACGACAGGGATCCGACCCAGGATCCCCTCCCAGAAACCGATCAGCCGTGCGCCGAAGAAATTGGCGGCGACGATGCCGGTCGTCAGCAGGATGGCGAAGCTGATCAGCACGCCGAAGCCCGGAACATGGACGCCCAGCAGGCGGTCGGGGTTCATCGCCCTCCGGAATCAGCAGCAGCGTCTGGTCGAGCGTCGTCACCAGGAAGTGAAGCACCCAGATCGTGATGCCGAGCGGCACCCAGACCAGCAGCCCGAGGACGAGATAGCGCTTCACGGAAGGCCGGGGTCGTTCGCCGCGTTCCGCTCAGGCGGCAGGCGTGCCACTCGCCGGCGGCACCGTGGTTTCCGACTTGGCGGCCGGAGCCTCGGACTTGTCCGCGGACTTGTCCGCCGAGTCGCCGGCAGACTTCTCGCCGTCGCCCTTGCCGGTCGCGGACGTCGCCGGCGCCTTGGAGCCGCTGCCACGGAAGTCGGTCTGGTACCAGCCGCTGCCCTTCAGATGGAAGCCCGCAGCCGATACGAGCTTGGTCAGAGTCTGCTGCGCGCACTGCGGGCAGGCAACGAGCGGCGCGTCGCTGAACTTCTGCAGCGCCTCGAGCTTGTGACCGCAGGCGGTACAACGATATTCGTAGATTGGCATGGGTTCGGTGCGCCTGCGGTGGGTGCCGCAAAAGCGGTTGATTCGAAAAGGATAATTAACTCTCCATTATACCGCGTCCAGCGCGCCGTGGGGATGCCCGCAGGCACGACCGGGCGGCACATTGTGGAGATGGGGTCTGCGCGGGAAATTGCAAAGTGCCGTATGCTTTCAGCGGGCCAATGGTTGTTGGCAGGAGAGGAACCGATGGCTATGTACTGGATCTGGTGGGTTCTCGCGGCATTGCTGGTCGGTGCGGAGCTGATGACCGGGACGTTCTATCTGCTTGCGGTCGGCGTGGCGTTCGCCGTCGGCGGAGTCGCCGCGTTCGTCGGCGCGCCGCTTCCCTTGCAACTGGGCATCGCCGGCGTGCTGAGCCTGGCCGGGGCTGCCGCCGCGCACCGGTGGCGCGTCGCGCGTGCGCTGCCGCAGCCTCCGTCACTGGACGTCGGCCAGTCGGTGAAGGTGCTCGACTGGAAGGACGACGGCGGTGCGCGCGTCGGCTATCGCGGCACGCAATGGGACGCGGAGCTCGCAACGCCCGCAGACCGCGCGCGCGGAAACCATGTTCATCGTCGGTACGCGCGGATCGACGCTGCTGATTGCGGACCGCCGCGAGTAGCGCGCCGGCTCGTCCCCACGCAACCCCTTCCTTCGTCGGAGTCCTCGCCATGTGGAACGGCTCGGCCATCGTAACGTTCGCGGTTTTCGTCGTCGCGCTCATCGTCGTCATCAAGACGATCCGTGTCGTGCCACAGCAGCATGCGTGGGTCGTCGAGCGGCTGGGTCGGTTCTACGCGGTGCTCGAGCCCGGCCTCAATTTCGTCATCCCATTCGTCGACCGCGTCGCGTTTCGCCACGACCTGCGCGAAATTCCGCTCGACATTCCGAGCCAGATCTGCATCACGCGCGACAACACGCAGCTGCAGGTCGACGGCATCCTGTATTTCCAGGTCACCGATCCGAAGCTCGCGTCGTATGGCTCGTCCGACTACGAGCTGGCGATCACGCAGCTGGCGCAGACGACGCTGCGCAGCATCATCGGCCGGATGGAACTCGACAAGACCTTCGAGGAGCGCGACCAGATCAACACGGCGGTCGTCGCCGCGCTCGACGCCGCGGCCGCGAGCTGGGGCGTCAAGGTGCTCCGCTACGAGATCAAGGATCTGACACCGCCCGCCGAGATTCTGCGCTCGATGCAGGCGCAGATCACCGCGGAGCGGGAGAAGCGGGCGGTGATCGCGACGTCGGAAGGCCGACGACAGGAGCAGATCAACGTTGCCCACGGCGCGCGTGAGGCGGCGATCGCCAAGTCCGAGGGCGAGAAGCAGGCGGAGATCAATAACGCGCAGGGCACCGCGCAGGCCACGCTGCTCAACGCCGAGGCGAATGCCAAGGCGATCCGGCAGATCGCCGAGGCCATCCAGTCACCGGGCGGGCTGCAGGCGGTGAACCTCAGGGTTGCCGAGCAGTACATCAGCGCGTTCGGCTTGCTCGCAAAGACCAACAACACGCTGATCGTGCCGTCGAACGTGTCGGATATCGCGGGACTCATCGCGACGGCGATGACGGTGGTCAAGGCGGAGAAGTGACATGGAGTTGAAAGGGAGCACCTTCATTGTCAGCGGCGGTGCGTCGGGTCTGGGTGCGGGCACCGTGCGCATGGTGGTCGAAGGCGGCGGCAATGCGATCATCGCGGACCTGAAGGAGGCACAGGGCCAGGCGCTGGCCGCGGAACTGGGCCGCACGGCGCGGTTCGTGCGGACCGACGTCGCCGACGAGGCGAGCGCGGCGGCTGCGGTCGCGGGGGCGGTGAGCGCCTTCGGCGGGCTGCATGGGCTCGTCGGCTGCGCGGGCATCGTGCACGGCGAGAAGGTGGTCGGCAAGGACGGAGCGCATTCGCTGTCGGGATTCGCGCGCACGATCTCGGTCAATCTGGTCGGCATGTTCAATCTGATCCGCCTGGCCGCCGACGCGATGAGCAAGGGGACGCCCAATGCCGAAGGCGAACGCGGAGTCATCGTCAACACCGCGTCGGTCGCGGCGTTCGACGGCCAGATCGGGCAGGCTGCCTATGCGGCGTCGAAGGGCGGAATCGTCGGCATGACGCTGCCGATCGCGCGTGAGCTCGCGCGCCACGGAATCCGCGTGATGACCATAGCGCCGGGCATCTTTCACACGCCGATGATGGAAAGCCTGGCGCCGGAAGTCCAGGAGGCGCTGGGCAGGATGGTGCCGTTTCCGCCCAGACTCGGCCGCGCGTCGGAATTCGCGTCGTTGGTGGCCGAGATCGTCCGCAATCCGATGTTGAACGGCGAGGTGATCAGGCTCGATGGCGCCATCCGGATGGCGCCGAAGTAGCGGCGCGGATTCAGTCGCGGCGGACCAGCGCGATTGCCGCTGCGATCATCGCGATGAAGAACACGAACGTCCACGATGGGATCGCGAGACCCAGGAACAGCCATCCCTGCTCCGCGCATTCGCCGCTGCCCTTGAGCACCCGGCCGATGACGTCGGTCAGTGGCATCGTTTCCAGCATGTAGTTGAGGCCCATCCCGCACGCGGCGACCGATCCCTTGGGCTGCGCCTGGATCCAGACGTGCCAGGCCGCGATGGCCGCGCCGGTTCCGGAGGCGAGCACGGTCAGCAGCGCGTAGATTGCTGCGCCGGTGCGCCCGGGATTGTGGATCGCCGCGATCAGGAATATGACGCCGGTCGAGATGACGGCAATGCGCTGGAACACGCACAGCGGACAGGGATCGAGCTCGAGTCCGTACTGCAGCCAGAGCGCCCAGCCCATCAACGCTGCACATACGAGTGCGCCCAGAAAATAGGCAGCCCGCCGCGGCGGCAGCAGCAGCAGGGCGAGCGACGAAGTGCCGATCGTCCAGACCAGCATCCGGTAGGCGGTCTGCGCCAGCGGAGGATTGGCACCCAGCGCCGAGAACAGGAGGTCCTGCGCCACCAGCGCGACGGCAATGAAGATGCCGGCCAGGGGCCAGGGAATGGTTGCGTAGCGGTTCATGAGTGTCGTTGGTCCGCGTTGATCAAGGTTCAGGTTCGTGCAAGCGCCTGATCGATGTCCCACAGGATATCGTCCGGTGCTTCGAGTCCGATCGACAGCCGGATCATCTCCGGCGAAACGCCCGCGGCGCGCTGCTCATCCTCGGACAGTTGCCGATGCGTGGTTGACGCCGGATGGATGACGAGGCTCTTCGCGTCGCCGACGTTGGCGAGGTGCGACAGGAACTGCACGGCCTCGATGAACTTCACGCCGGCCGGCGCGCCGCCGCGGATTCCGAAGGTCAGGATGCCGCCGGCGCCTTGCGGCAGGTAACGCTCGGCGAGCGCGGCATAACGATCGCCGGCCAGCGCAGGATAGTTGACCCACTCGACGGCCTTGTGGGCGGCCAGGTGGCGCGCGACCGTCAGCGCGGACTCGCAGTGGCGCGGCATCCGCAGGTGCAGCGTTTCGATGCCCTGCAGCAGCAGAAATGCTGAATGCGGCGCCAATGTGGGCCCCAGCGTGCGCATCGTCTCCATGCGCGCCTTCATCGTGAAGCCGAAGTCGCCAAACGTCTCGAAAAAGCGCACGCCGTGGTAGCCGCGCGACGGCTCCGTCATCTGCGGAAACCTGCCGTTGTCCCAGGGAAAGCGACCCGACTCGACGACGATGCCGCCCATGGTCGTCCCGTGACCACCCAGGTATTTCGTCACCGAATGGATCACGATGTCGGCGCCGTGCTCGAATGGCCGGCACAGGAACGGTGACGCGAGCGTATTGTCGACGACCAACGGCACGCCGGCGGCGTGGGCAAAGCGCGCGATCGAGGAAAGATCGGCGACATTGAGTTGGGGATTGCCGATCGTCTCGACGTAGACGGCTTTGGTGTTCGGCTTGATCGCGGGTCGGAAACTTTCAGGGTCGTCGCCATCGACGAACGTCGCCTCGATGCCGAACTGCGCGAAAGTCACCGCGAGTTGCGAATACGTGCCGCCGTAGAGCGTGCGCGCCGCGACGATGTGGTCGCCCGCACGACAGAGCGTGAGCAGCGCAACGGTCTGAGCGGCCATCCCGGTCGCGGTCGCCAGCGCCGCGCGGCCACCCTCCAGGGCCGCGATGCGTTCCTCCAGCGCCGCGACCGTAGGGTTGGAGATCCGCGAATAGACGTTGCCGAACGTCTGCAGGTTGAAGAGGCTGGCGGCGTGGTCGGCACTGTCGAACACGAACGACGTGGTCTGGTAGATCGGCAACGCGCGCGCGCCTGTCGCCGCGTCCGGAATCTGGCCGGCATGCAGGCAGAGCGTGTCGAATCCGTATCGGTGGTCGGGCATCTGGGTCAGAACGGAAGGGACGTCACCACGCAGAGCACGGAGCAAACCGGACTCAAGGCAACACCGGGTTGCAACTCGAATTTTTCACCGTGCTCTGCGTCGCTCGGGCTTTTCAGGGTCACGATCGAACCACCGGTCTTCTGGCCGAAATCACACCGGTGTTCACGCCGGCCCAGTTGAGTCCACCCATGATGCGCGCGTGCTCGATCTTGACGCAGCGTTCCATGACCACGTCGAGACCGGCGTCCTGCGCGATGCGCGCGGCTTCCTCGTTGCGAATGCCAAGCTGCATCCAGAGCACCTTTGCACCCTTGGCGACGGCCGCGCGAGCAATAGGCAGAATGTCCTGTGGCTTTCGGAAGCAATCGACGATGTCGATCGCTCCGGGGATCGAAGCAAGATCAGGGTAGCAACGCTCGCCGAGCACCTCGGGATAGGCGGGATTCACCGGGATGACCCGGTAACCGTGATCCTGCAGGTACTTCGCGACGAAATGGCTCGGCCGGTACCAATGTGCCGACAGGCCGACCACCGCGATCGACCGGGCCTGCGTGAGGATGCGGCGCAGTCCCGCGATGTCATCGATGATCGGCATGGCGGGAAGGCGAGGCGAGCGGGCGGTCGTTCCGGCGGTGAATGCGCATCGGCGCGCCCGCGGCGACCATCGGCGGCAGGGCAACGGCAAGCATGAATCGGTGAAGCGGCATGGCGTCCTTTCCGGTCGTGCTACATCGGCGGCCGCGACCTGCAACTGCGCAAGGAGGTCCAGCGGCGCGAGGTCCAGCCGGGTTTTTGTACCGGGTGCCGCCGGGCGTTGATTGCTGACGTGGATTGTAACCGGACCGCACGATCGTTCGGAAACGGCTGCGGATCTGGCGGGCCGGAGACCTGCCAGACGGGTTTCTTGCGTGCCGCCGGACCGGCGGCACGCGCAGCGCGAACGACGCCATTGCAAATTCCGGTGGCGGGCGCGATCCTTGCTACTGTAGGGGACTACACGACTTGGCGCTCTGTCGGCCAGGCACTCTGCCAGCAAATGGGACCCGCCGGGTTCCCTGCTGGCTTCGTGCGTGGCCGCTCGACGCGTCTGCACCAGACCAAGGCGCCATGGCCATTTCGCGTTCACTCAATCGCCTCGAGCTGCCGATACACACGGTAGGGGACGCCGTCGAGCGCGACCGGCTGCTCGCGCTATCCCAACGCAAGCTCAACGCGCTTGGCGTCCCCGTCGCCTATGTCGATCGCAACGAGCGTTACCGGTTCGTCAACAAGGCGTTCGTCGACTGGATCGGAAAGCGCGATGCCGAGGTGCTCGGCCGCGAGGCGATCGAGGTGCTCGGCCGGGACGTCTACCAGCTCTATCGCGCCTACATCGATGCAGCCCTGTCGGGAGAGCGTACGACCTACGAGCGGCAACTCGTCACGCCGGGACGCCCGCCGCTGTGGATCCGTGTCGACTACTACCCCGATCGCAGCTCGCAGGGGCACGTCCGTGGCTTCCTCGTCACCTACAGCGACGTCGACCATCTGAAGCGACTGGAGCTGGAAGCGGGCCAGCGCGAGCACCGGCTCCGCCTGGTCACCGACAGCGTGGGACTGCCTATCCTGTACTTCGACCGGCAGTTGAAGATCCGTTTCGCGAACAAGCCGTTCGGCAGCTGGATCGGCGTACAGGCAGACGACCTGCTCGGACACGCGCTGAAGGATGTGCTCCCGGGCGACGCCTTCGCCGAGACCCAGGCCCATATCGAACGGGCATTCGCGGGTGCCACTGTCACCTACGAACGGCGCGAGCGTCAGACCGATGGTGACGCCCGCTGGACGCGGATAACGCTGTTTCCCGACCGCGAGCTCGGTGGGCGCGTCGGCGGCGCGTTCGCGGTAATGACGGACATCGAGGAGGACATCCGGATCCGCGATGCGCTGAAGTCACAGGAGGCGCAGATGCGCCTCTTCGCCGACAACATTCCCGGTCCGATCGCCTATCTCGACCGCAACCTCAAATACACGTTCGTCAACCAGGCCTTCGCGAATTCCGTCTGCCGTCCGCAGGACGAGATCTACGGCCGGACCCCGTTCGAGGTCATGGTGCCCGACGTCGCCGCGTTCCTGCGGCCGATACTGAAGCGGGCGCAGGCCGGCGAGCACGTCGAATACGAGCGCATCGGCGCCACCATGCAGGGCAACCGGCGCTGGCTGCACGGGCGGATCGCGCCCGATCTCGACGCATCCGGCTCGGTGCGTGGCCTGTACTGCACCGAATACGACATCCACGACCTGAAGCTCACCGAGCAGGCGCTGGCCGAGCGCGAGGAGCAGCTGCGACTTTTCAACGACAACATTCCTGAGCCGATCGTCTACCTGTCGGCCGATGGCCGCTACGAATTTGTCAATGACGCGTTCCTGCGAATCGTCGGCCTGGAGCGCGACCAGGTGGTCGGCAGGGCCCCTTCCGAAGTGCTGGGACCGGACATCGCGGGAATGATGGAGCCCGGCCGCGACCGGAAATTCGCCGACGAGGCGATCACGTCTGAACAGCGGGTCATCGACGCCACCGGCCGCGAGCGATGGATCCTGGCCCGCTGCGTGCCCGACCTTCACTTCGACGGCACGGTGAAGGGCGAATACGTCGTCGGCCACGACATCACCGACTTGAAGCGGGCGCAGGACGCGCTCGCCGCGCGCGAGGGCCAGCTTCGCGCGATCATGGACGGCGTTCCGGCGCCCGTCGCGTACATCGACCGCGACGAGCGCTGCCACTACGTCAACCGCACGTTCCTCCAATATTTCGGACTGCTCTCCGACCAGGTGGGCGTGATGCGCCTGCGCGATGTGGTTGGGCACGGCATCTACCAGAGCGCGCAGGCCATGCTCACGCGCGCGATGGAGGGCGAATCGACCGCCTTCGACAGGCTGGTGCCGGGCGCGAATGGCGTGCGGCGCTGGATGACCATCCGCGTGGTGCCGGACGCCGCGCCGTCGGGCGAGGTGCACGGCGCGTTCGTGCTGATGAACGACATCCACGGACTCAAGGAAGCGCAGGAGGCGCTGCGCGATTCCGAGGCCGGCATGCGCCTCATCATGGACAACGTGCCGGCACGCGTGTCGTACATCGATCGCGATTATCGATATCGTTTCCTCAACCGCCACAACGAGGAATGGCTGGGCAGGAGCCGCAAGGAGCTGACCGGGCATACGTTCGCCGAGGTGGTGGGCAACGAGCGCGCAAACCAGCTGGGGCCGCTGCTCGACCGGGTTCTGACCGGAGAGACGGTATCGACCGAGATACAGCTCGCGCAGCCTGACGGCCAGGCGCGATGGGAATCCGTCCACTTCGCGCCGCACCGAGACGCGGAGGGCAACATCATCGGCATCTACGCCGTGCACGCGGACATCCACGATCAGAAGCGCAATGAGGACGAACTGAAGCGCGCCAACTGGATGCTGTCGTCGCACATCAGCAACACGCCGCTGGCGGTGCTGGAATGGGATCGCGACTTCCGGCTGGTGCGCTGGTCGCCACAGGCCGAGAACATCTTCGGCTGGCGTTCGGATGAAATTCTCGGCATTCCGCTGGCGGACAGCCCGCTGCTGCACGAGGGTGACCGCGAGGGCTTCGCCGGCCTCGTCGGGCGCCTGATCAACGGCGAGGAACCACGTGCGACGGGCCTGACGCGAAATCACCGCCGCGATGGCGAGACGATCTGGTGCGAGTGGTATCACTCGGCGCTGCTCGACGACGAGGGCCGGATCGTGTCGATCCTGTCCTTCGTGCAGGATGTGTCGTCGCGTATCCAGGCGGAAGAACGCCTGCAGTACCTGGCCACGCGCGACGCGCTCACCGGACTGCCGAACCGGTTGCTGTTGCACGAGCGTTTGTCGCAGGCCATCGCCAAGGCCAAGCGCAGTGGCCACCGCGTCGGTGTGCTGTTCATCGACCTCGACCGGTTCAAGAACGTCAACGACACTCTTGGGCACCGGATCGGCGACGAACTGCTCAAGCGTGTCACGGCGGCGCTTTCCGGCGCACTGCGCGAGACCGATCTCCTCGCGCGACTGGGCGGCGACGAGTTCATGGTGATCGTCGAGGATTTCGACGATCGCGCGGTGCTCGGGCGGATCGCGCAAAAGCTGCTGGATGCGATCGCGCAACCCTTCGAGATCGAAGGCAATGACATCTTCGTCACTTCGTCGATCGGCATTGCCGTCTACCCGGACGATTCCGATGATCCCGAGGAGCTGCTGAAGCACGCCGACGTCGCCATGTACCGGTCCAAGGATCTCGGGCGCAACACCTTCCAGTACATCGACGAGAACCTGGCCGAACATCGGCTGCGCCAGCACACGCTCGAGACGGCGCTTCGATCGGCGCTGGCGGATGGTGCGGTGCGTCTGCATTATCAGCCGGTGATACGGATCAGCGACCGCGCGATCGTCGGCGCCGAGGCGCTGCTGCGCTGGAGCGACCCCGATCACGGCAATGTGCCGCCGCAGGTGTTCATCCCGTTGGCCGAGGAATCGGGCCTCATCCACGCATTGGGCGAATGGGTCCTCAGGACGGCGGCGCAGCAATGCGTCGCCTGGCGCCGCGCCGGACTCGAGCTCGACGTCTCGGTCAACCTTTCGGCACGGCAGTTCTACCGCGAGGACCTGGCGCAGCGCATCTGCGAAATCGTCCGGGCCGAGGCGTGCGACCCGTCATGGATCGAGCTCGAAGTGACCGAAACCAGCCTGCTGCATGACCTGGACGCGATTCGCAAGGTGCTGCACCAGTTGCGCGACGAAGGCTTCACCGTCGCCATCGACGACTTCGGCACGGGCTACTCCTCGCTGACCCACCTGAAGCACTTCCCGATCGACACGCTGAAGATCGACATCTCGTTCATCGCCGACCTCGAGACCGACCCGCAGGACGCGGCGATCACCGAGGCAATCATCGGTCTCGCGCGCGGCCTGGGATTGAAGGTCGTCGCCGAAGGCGTGGGCTCGCGCGAGCAGCTCGAGTTCCTCGACGCACATGGCTGCGATTGTTACCAGGGATTCTGGGCGAGCAAGCCGCTGCCCGCGGATTCGTTCTTCGAATTCGTCCGCAAGAAGCTGCGCTAGGCGCGGTGGGGTTGTCGCGCGGTCCCATGCCGTGCGCGACCGGCGCCTGCATCACCGCAGATCATCGAGCCACGCCGCGAGCGCCTCCGCGGCAAGCTTCCATTCGGGCTCGAGCATCAGCATGTGCGCGCCGCCCGGCAGGATCAAGGCCTCGACGTGATGGTGGGCGGCGGTCGCGCGCGTGTCATCGGGAACGGCGATGTGATCCTCGGTGGCCCCCATCACGAATACCGGCGCCGTCGGCCGGTCGGGCAGCGCCCAATGCAGCCGCAACGACAGATCGAACAATACCCGCGGCGACTCGCCATTCAGATGCATCAGCGCCTCCTTCAGTATCGGTGGCGCAACGCGATCGCTGAAATAGAACGGACGCAGCGTCGTCAGGAGTTCCGCTGACATGCGCATGGGGTCGAACCCCAGCATTTGCGAAATGTAGCCGGGGTGCGCGGCCGCGAGGCGGGCGGCCACCGGTAGCAGCCCGGCCGGCGGCACGGGTGCGAGCAGCGCCGCGCCGCGGATCGGGCGCGTGGCGAGCATCCTTTCGACGACCGCCGCGCCCATCGAGTGACCGACCAGAATGGGCGGGGCGTCGAGCGTCCCGGCGACGTGCTCGACATCGGCGACGTAGTCATCGAGCCCGGTGATGAACAACGTCTCCGCGCCGCTGCTGGTGCCGTGGCCGCGCAGAGACAGTGCGTGGGCGGGCCAACCCCTCGCCGCGAACCATGGCAGGAAGTACGGTTCCCAGCACCACGCGTCGCAATAGCCGCCGTGGATGAACAGCAGCGGCGGCTTGCGCGATGGACGCGTGGGCACACGGGATCGTACTTCGAGCATCGGGAATTGAGGTTTGCAGGTCTGCAGGCGCGAGACGCCAGGGGCGCTCGCCCGCCGCGGGAATGCGCATTCGGAAGAGCCGCATCGTACAGGAATGACCCGGGGCGCTGTTCACCTGCCGGTAGAATCGAGCCAGCAAGCGGGAGCCGCGGGCGCACCACTGGAAGCATTGCGCGTGCCGATATTTCGCTTCAGCGCCACTGACCGCCCTCTAACCTGTCCCCGATACCGACCATGCCCGAAGATCACCGGTTCCCCGTCACCGCGACCTATGACGAGGCCTGCCGTCGCTGCCCGCGTCTGACGGACTTCCTGTCAGGCGTGCGCGCCGCGCATCCCACCTACTGGTGCGCGCCGGTGCCGCCCTTCGGCGATTCGTCAGCCGCACTGGTCATCGTCGGGCTAGCCCCGGGCATGCACGGCGCCAATGCGAGCGGGCGGCCGTTCACCGGCGACCACGCCGGCATCCTGCTGTACGCGACGCTCCACGACTACGGTTATGCGAGCCGGCCTGTCGCGAAGGCACGTGGCGATGGACTGCGGCTGACCGGCTGCCGGATCACCAACGCCGTGAAGTGCCTGCCGCCGGGCAACAAACCGACGCCGGCGGAAGTGCGCAGCTGCAACGGCTATCTCGCCGCGGACCTGCGCACGCTGCCCGAGGGCGGGGTCATCCTCGCGTTGGGCCGCATCGCGCACGAAGCGACGCTGCGCGCGCTCGACCTGCGACGATCCGCGATGGTGTTCGCGCACGGTGCGATACATGGCCTGCCCGGCGGCCGCATCCTGATCGACAGCTACCACTGCAGCCGCTACAACACCAATACCGGTCGGCTGACCCCCGCGATGTTCCGCGCGGTGTTCGACGCGATAGCCGCACATCGGTCCGGACGCACGCACAGTGCCCGGGTCGCCTGACCGGGGACGCAATGACGCAGGATCCCGAACCGCCGGCGACCCGCGCATTCGATGTGCGCGAAGTGGTGGCCTCGCTTCCGCATCGGCCGGGCGTCTACCGGATGCTGAACGCGGCTGGAGAGGTTCTCTACGTCGGCAAGGCGCGTGACCTGAAGAAGCGGGTCGCCAACTATTTCCAGAAGACCGGGCATGAGGCTCGCATCGCGACGATGGTCACGCAGGTGGCGCGCGTGGAAACCACGGTCACGCGTTCGGAGGGCGAGGCGCTGCTGCTCGAGAACAACCTTATCAAGGCGCACGAGCCGCGCTACAACATCCTCTTCCGCGACGACAAGAGTTATCCCTATGTCTGCATTTCCGGCGATCCGTTCCCGCAGCTGCGCTTTCACCGCGGCGCACTTGACCGCCGTCATCGCTATTTCGGACCCTTTCCGAGCGCGGGCGCTGTCCGCGACGGCATGGCCACGCTGCAGAAGGTGTTCATGCTGCGCACCTGCGAAAACACGGTGTTTGCCAACCGCTCCCGGCCGTGCATGCTCCACCAGATCCAGCGCTGCACCGGGCCGTGCGTCGGGTTGATCGGCGAGGCCGAGTACCGCGAGGACGTCGAGGGCGCCGTACTGTTCCTGCGCGGTCACGCGGGGGAGGTGCTGACGCAGCTTCAGGCGCAGATGGAGTCCGCCGCGGCGGCGCTCGCCTTCGAGCGGGCCGCGCGCATCCGCGACAAGATCGGCCGGTTGCAGCAACTGCAGTCCCGGCAGTTTGTCGAGAGTGCCACCGCGGGTGACATCGATGTCGTCGCGGCGGCGACCGAGCGCGGGATGTTTGCCGTCAACGTCGTGATGATCCGCGGTGGCCGCCACGTCGGCGACCGCACGTTCTTCCCGCGGCACGCGGATGCCGCGGATCCGGCGGCGGCCGACGACATCGTGCCGGCGTTCCTCGAGCAGCACTACGTCGAGCGGCCGGTGCCGCCGACCATCGTGGTGCCGGATGCCGCCGATCACGGGGCGCTGGCCGAGGTCCTGTCCGCGCAGTCGGGCCGGAAGGTTGAATTCGTCGGCAATCCCGGCGGCGAGCGCCGCGTCTGGCTGACCATGGCGCAGCAGAACGCCGCGCTGGCGATCCGCCAGAGGCTCGCGCAAAAGGCCACGCAGGAAGATCGCCTCTCGGCGCTGCAGGAAGCCCTTGGACTGCCCACCTCGGCGCAGCGCATCGAATGTTTCGACGTGTCGCACACCATGGGCGAGGCGGCCGTCGCCTCGTGCGTGATCTTCGACCGGCTGGCGATGCAGTCGTCCGAGTACCGGCGCTTCAACGTCACGCCCGACCAGGGCGGCGATGACTATGCGGCGATGCGCGAGGCGCTCACGCGTCGCTGCGCGCGAATCGTCGCGGGCGAATATCCGGCGCCCGACCTGCTCGTCATCGACGGCGGCCGCGGCCAGGTGGCGGTCGCCGCCAACGTCCTGGAGGAGCAGGGCATGCACGGTGTGCCGCTCATCGGCATCGCCAAGGGCCCGGAGCGGAAGGCGGGCGAAGAGGACATCGTGTTCCCCGACCGCGAGGAGGTCCTCAATCTGCGGTCCGACCATCCGGGATTGCACCTTCTGCAGCAGGTCCGCGACGAGGCGCACCGGTTCGCGATCCAGGGCCATCGCGCGCGCCGCGCCAAGGCGCGCACGACGTCGACGCTGCAGGAAATTGCCGGCGTCGGCGCCGCCAAGCGGAAGGCGCTGCTGCAGCACTTCGGCGGCGTCAAGGGCGTGCAGGCGGCGAGCATCGAGGACATCGCTCGGGTGCCCGGTGTCTCGCGTGCGCTGGCCGAGCGTATCTTCGCGGAATTGCACTGAAGATTCCGTCCTTCGCGAGCGTAGAATTCAAAAGCGCCCCTGCGGCACTGCCGATGCCCTTCAACATCCCAATCGCCCTGACGTGGCTGCGGATCGTGATGATTCCGCTGTTCGTCGCCGTCTACTACCTGCCGGACACCTGGCTCGCGCCGGTCGCCAAGAACTGGACGGCGATGGCGATCTTCGCCATTGCCGCCATCACCGACTGGCTCGACGGCTATCTCGCGCGCCGATGGGGCGAGACGAGCGCATTCGGCGCGTTCCTCGATCCGGTGGCGGACAAGCTGATGGTTGCGGCGGCGCTGATCCTCCTGGTTCAGCTGGGCCGCGCCGAGGCGTACCTCGCGATCATCATCATCGGGCGGGAGATCGCGATCTCGGCGCTGCGCGAGTGGATGGCGCAGATCGGCAAGACCGGGAACGTCGCGGTCGCGCTCGTCGGGAAGGTGAAGACCGCCGCGCAGATGACGGCGATCATCGCGCTGCTGCTATGGGAACCGGTGATTCCGGGCGTGTCGACGCCGCGGCTGGGCACGATCGCGCTGTGGGTGGCCGCGGTGCTGACGCTGTGGTCGATGTTCCACTACCTGCGGCTGGCGGCGCCGCATATCGGGCAGGATCCGACGATGACCGAGGCGCCCCAAACCCAGGGAAGCCCAACCGACGACTGACGCAGCGCGGGTATCGGGCGGAAACCGGTCTTCGCCTGCCCGGGCTTTTGCGCCGCAGCATGACCGCCGCAACGAATTGGGTTCACACTCCGATACCTTCGCGTCGCCAGGATGCGGAGACTGCCCGAAGCGTGTCCATGACCCCCTACCTGTCGATCGAAGCGTTGTCCGTATCCTACGGCGGCGTCCGGGTGCTCGACGGGGTCAGCCTTGGCGTCGAGCGCGGGGAGATGATCGCGCTGCTCGGCAGTTCCGGCTGCGGCAAGACGACGCTGCTGCGGTCGATCGCAGGATTCGTGATTCCGGACGAGGGCACGATCCGGGTGAACGGCGTCGACATCACGCACCTGCCGCCGGAGAAGCGCGAGACGGCGATGATGTTCCAGTCGTACGCGTTGTGGCCGCACATGAGCGTCGCGGGCAACATCGGCTACGGACTCGCGCATGCGCGGCTGGAAGCGCGAGGCGATCGCCGCGCGCGTCGACGAGATGCTGGAGCTGCTGCAGCTCGAGGGCTTCACGCGAGCGGCCGGTCACGCAGCTCTCCGGCGGCCAGCGCCAGCGCGTGGCGATGGGACGCGCGCTCGCGGTCGACCCGCACCTGCTGCTGCTCGACGAGCCGATGTCCAACCTCGACTACAAGGTGCGCGTCGAACTGCGCCACGAACTGCGCGCGCTGCAGCGGCGCATCGGCATCACGGCGGTCTACGTCACGCACGATCGCGAGGAGGCGCTGACGCTCGCGGACCGGATCGCGGTGATCGACGCCGGACGCATCGCGCAGTTCGGCCCGCCCGAGGACATGTTCCACCGCCCGGTGCGCGTTCGTCGCCGGCTTCATGGGCGCGGACAACGCGCTCGATCTCATGCAAACCGCCAGCGGCACGCTGGCCGCCGCGGTGTCGGGCACGCCGGCCGCGGCACGGCTGCGCGCGCATTTTCGCAGCGATGCGGCAAGCTTGCCGCCGGCACGACCGGCCACGCGACCGATGCGCTGGTGCTGGCGGGAATCGTCGAGCAATCGGTGTACGTCGGGCATGGCTACCGGTATCGCGTTCGTACCGACGATGCCGAAGTATGGGTCCAGGCGCCGGAGCGGGTCGCGGAGGGGACGGCGGCGACCGTCGTCGTTCCGCGCGAGGCACTACTGTTGTTTCCGAGTGGAAATTCCTAGGAGATCACCATGCAATTCCGCACGTTGTTCGCAATGGGTTTGCTGGCCGCGGCGCTTGCCGTGTCCGGAAGCGCGGTCGCGCAGACCACGCTCAACGTCGTCACCGCGGGCGACCAGAACATGGTCGACTACGTCAACAACTACCTCGCGCCGAAGTTCGAGAAGTTGAACCCCGGCGTCAAGGTGCGCGCTGTCGGCACGGGGCCGGGCGACGGCGGCTCGCAGAAGATCTACGAGAAGCTGTCTGCGCAGCAGAAGGCGGGTACACCGGCGTGGGATACCGACGTGGCGGTGGTCCACCAGCGCGGCGCGGCGACGATGGTCAAGGAAAACCTGCTGCTGCCCTACCGCAACGACGTCGCGGCGGGCAAGCTCGTCTCCCGCGATTCCGCGAAGAATGCGCTGGGTGCCAACGTCGACGGCTACGTGCTGCCGATGTTCCACAGCCAGATCGCATTCGCGTACAACCCCGACCTCGTGAAGAGTCCGCCGAAGTCCTATGCGGAACTTGCCGAGTGGGTGAAGAAGAACCCGAAGCAGTTCGGCTACAACGGCGTGAAGGGCGGCATGTCCGGCGTGGGCTTCGTCATGGGCTGGGTAGGGGCCAACAGCGGCATCGGCGAGCAGCTGGAGAAGGGGCCCTATCGATCCGGCGAAGAAGGCGCAGATCGACAAGTCGCTCGTCAGTCTCAAGGAGTTCAACAAGGACGTCGTCATGACACCGGGCAACGCCGGCACCCTCGACATGCTGAACCGCGGCGAGATCGCCATGGGTCCGGTATGGGTCGACATGTTCTACACGTGGCAGGCGGAGGGCAAGCTGAATCCGAAGGTCAAGCTTGAGTTGCCTTCGCCGGGCCTGCCCGGCCAGCCCATGTACTACGTGATTCCCGCCAAGGCCGCCAACGCGGCGATCGCGAAGAAGTTCATCGACTTCGCCGAGAGTCCGGAAATCCAGGCGGAAGGGATCGTCAAGCAGTTCAACTGGTATCCGGGCATCGACCCGAAGTACGTGCAGGCGAAGCTGACGCCCGCCGAGTGGAACAAGCTCTTCGTCGACATCACGCCGGAGCAGCTTGCAAAGAACGGCCGGCCGTTCCCGCTGTCGGACTACTTCACCGACATCGTCGAAGGATACGAGCGCGTCGTGCTGAAGTGATTGCTCCGCTGCCCCGGGGGATGCGGGGACCCGGTTGCCATTCGTCGAATTGCGCCGGGTTCCCGCTTACGCGCCGGCGAACGTACGTACGACGTGGCTGACGTGAAGGAACCCGGCGCCGGCTGGGCGTCGTACGCGCTCGTCGCACCCGCGCTCGTGGTGATCGCGGCGTTCTTCGTGTTTCCGCTGCTCCTGTCCGCGGTGCTCGCGTTCCGTGCCAAGGGCGGCGGTTTCACATTGGAGCACTTCGCCAAGGCCTGGGACCTCTACCAGACCGACCTCCTCTTCACGGTCGCCATCGTGCTGCTGTCCACGGTGCTGATCGGTTTCGTGGCGATCGCGATCGCCGGCTATCTCACGCTGGGCGAGAATCCGCGCGCGGTGGCCATCCTGCGCTGGCTGTATCGATGGCCGCTGTTCATTCCCTTCATCGTCACCGGGCAGGTGATGCGGACCTTCCTCGCCAAGAACGGGATGCTCAACCACGTGCTGGTCGGCTCCGGCCTGATCGATCCGATGGCGGCGCAGAGCATGCTCGATTGGCGCGGCATCGTCGTCGCCTTCGTCTGGAAGCAGGCGCCGTTCGTCACGCTGCTGCTGGCAGGCGCGATGGCCTCGCTCGATGCGCAGCATATCGAGGCGGCGCGCAACCTGGGCGCCCGTCGGCTGCGCGTTCTGGTCGATATCGTCCTCCCGCAGGTGCGCGGCACGCTGCTGGTCGGCCTGGTGCTGTCGTTCGTAACGATGCTCTCGGTGCTGTCGGTTCCGCTGATGATCAATCCCAATTCGCCGACGATGGTCACCGTCGACGTCGCCTACCGGATCAGCACGCTGTCCGACTATGCGGTGGCCAACGCGCTGTGCCTCATGTCGCTGGTCGTCGCCGCGGTAGGCGCGTGGTTCTATCTGCAGCACGCGAAGGCGCGCCTGTGAACGCGCGTGCGCTGTCGCGCGTGGCCGCAGGTGCTCGGCATGGCGCTGGTGCTGGGGCTGGTCGCGTTCGTGATCTTCGGGCCGCTCGCCAACCTGTTCCTGTGGGCATTCGCCGAGAAGTGGTATTTCCCCAACCGGATTCCGCAGGAATTCGGCTTCACGTTCTGGAGCCGTGTGTTCAGTCCCCGCGGCAACGCGCTGGCATCGCTCGGCACCAGCGTCTGGATCGCGGTGCTCACGGTCGTGCTGAGCCTTGCCGTTGCCATCCCGGCCGGCTACGCGCTCGCGCGGCTGAAACTGCGCTGGCGCGGCCTCATCCTGCTTGCCTTCCTGCTGCCGCAGGCGGTGCCCAACCTGCCGGTCTACGTGAACATCGCGCGCGTGTTCTACGAGATCGGCCTCAACGGGACGGTCCTCGGCGTCGTGCTGGTCCACGCGTCGCACGGCCTGGTGCTCGCCGTGTGGATCGCCTCGGCCGCGTTCGCGTCGATCGACCCGTCGCTGGAGGAGGCCGCCCGCAACATGGGAGCGTCGCCATGGACGTGTTTCCGCACCGTGACGCTGCCGCTGGCCGCGCCCGGCCTGATCGCGAGCGCCATCTTCGTGTTCCTCGAGTCGCTCGACGAATTCACCGGCACCTACTTCGTCGGCGTGCCCGATGTCACGACGCTGCCGCTGCTGATGTTCAACGCGAGCATGGGCGGAAACTATCAGATCGCTTCGATCACCGCGCTGCTGCTGCTGATTCCGTCGATCGCGTTCATGCTGGTGGTCGAGCGCTTCCTCAAGGCCGACGTGCTCGCCGGCGTCGGTCGCTGACGCGCCCGTTCAATCGGCGGCCTGCGCGGCCGGCACGCTGGGGCGGAATTCGCCGAGCAGCGTGGCCTGCTTCTGCGCGAACACGGCGCGATTGCGTTCCTTCACATGGCCGAAGCCGCGAATCGTCTCGGGCAGCGCGGCGATTTCGACCGCCA
This sequence comes from uncultured beta proteobacterium, assembly GCA_963739745.1. GTDB lineage: Bacteria > Pseudomonadota > Gammaproteobacteria > Burkholderiales > Casimicrobiaceae > VBCG01. Next base: position 903,209 of record CAVUCJ010000017.1, on the reverse strand, counting down.
GCGCGTAGTTTCCCGCGTCGAGATCGGAGACGATGCGCACCAGCGTGCGCTCGAACTCGGCGATCGATTGCCGCTCGGCCCGGCGCTCGCGCGTGCGGCCGAAGATATCGAACGGCGTTCCGCGCAGACCCTTCAGCGCGGCGAGCGCGCGGAACACCGGCAGCATCCAGCGGCCGTATGCGCGCTTGCGCGGCGCCCCGGTGGCAGGATCGACCCGGGCGAACAGCGGCGGTGCGAGATGGAATTCGAGCGCGTACTCTCCGTCGAACTGCGCTTCGAGCTTCGCCTTGAGCGCGCCGTTGGAATGCAGTCGCGCGACCTCGTACTCGTCCTTGTATGCCATCAGCCTCCGCAGCGAGCGCGCGGCCGCTTCGGTAAGGCCCGAGTGCGCGGGGAATCGCGCGTCGGCGCTCGACACCACCGCCATCGTCGCGCGATATCTCTGCGCATAGGCGCGATCCTGATATTCGGCCAGGAACGCGGCGTTGCGCTCGACGAGCGCCGCACCCGTGAGTGGCGGTGGTTCGAGGGGGTGGATGTGGCCGCCTGCCGCGCGCTCGACCGTGGCCGGATCGTGCGCCGCGCGTCGTCCCCAGTCGAAGGCGGCCTTGCTGCTGTCGACCGCCGTGCCGTTCAACTCGATCGCACGTTCGAGCGACGCGAGCGCGAGCGGGACGTACCCTTTCTGGAAGGCGTAGCCCAGCAGGAACAGGTTGGTCGCGATGGCGTCGCCCAGTAGCGCCGTGGCGATGTCGGTGGCGGCGACGAAATCGACAGCGTCCGGGCCGGCGGCTTGGCGCAGCGCCCGCTGCATGGGCCCGATCTGCAGGTCCATGTCGCGGTCGAGGACGAAGCGCGCGGTAGGCGTCGGCGTGCCGTTGATCACCGCGCGCGTCACCCCGGGCTCCATCCGCGACAGCGACGACGGGCTTGCCGCCACCACCATGTCGCAGCCCAGCACCAGGTTCGCGGCGCCGGCGCCTACGCGCACCGCGTGCAGGTCGGCGGGACGCGCGGCGATGCGGATGTGGCTCGTCACCGCGCCGTTCTTCTGCGCCATCCCGGTGAAATCGAGCACGCTGCAGCCGCGGCCTTCCAGATGCGCGGCCATCCCCAGCAACGCCCCGATGGTGATGACGCCCGTGCCGCCGATGCCGGTGACCAGGATCGCGTAGGGCGTGTCGATGGCGGGTGGCGCAGGGAGCGGCAGCGATGCGGCCGGCGGCGCCACCGCGCTCTTGCGCAACCGCGCGCCGCGGACGGTGACGAAGCTCGGGCAAAACCCCTTGAGGCAGGAATAGTCCTTGTTGCACGAGGACTGGTCGATCGTGCGTTTGCGCCCGAATTCGGTTTCCAGCGGCCTGATCGATACGCAGTTCGATTGGTCGGAACAGTCGCCGCAGCCTTCGCACACCGCATCGTTGATAAACACGCGCTGCGGTGGGTCCGGCAATTTTCCACGCTTGCGCCGTCGCCGCTTCTCCGCCGCGCAGGTCTGGTCGTAGATGAGAACCGACAGCCCGCGCACCTCGCGCAACTCGCGCTGGACCGCGTCGAGTTCGTCGCGGTGGTGGATCGTCGCACCGGACGCGAAGTCCGCATCCCTCGCGTACTTGTCCGGCTCGTCGCTGACGATCGCGATGCGCCGTGCGCCTTCCGCGGCGACCTGTCGCGAAATCTGCGGCACCGTCAGGTTGCCCTCGTGCGCCTGTCCGCCCGTCATCGCGACGGCGTCGTTGAACAGGATCTTGTAGGTGATGTCGATGCCGGCCGCCGCGGCCGCGCGGAGCGCGAGCAGACCACTGTGGTTGTACGTGCCGTCGCCCAGGTTCTGGAACACGTGCTTGCGCTTCACGAACGGCGACAACCCGATCCACGCCGCGCCTTCGCCGCCCATGTGGCTGAACGTCTGCGTCTGTCGCGGCATGTGCAGCGCAAGGTAGTGGCAGCCGATGCCGGCCAGCGCGCGACTGCCCTCAGGCACGCGGGTGGACGTGTTGTGCGGGCAGCCGGAACAGAAATACGGCGTGCGCAGCGGATAGGTCGCCTCGGTGTTGGCCACCGACTGCAGCCGCGCGGCTCGCGTGAGCGGCTCGGCCAGCTCCGGCAAATCGCCATGCGCGCGCGCGAGGCGTGCCGCGATGGCGGCGGCGACGATCGAGGGCGACAATTCGCCATCGGTCGGCATCAGCGCGCGCCCGTCCTCGTCGCGCTTGCCGACGATTCGCGGACGCTGCGGCAGCGCATAGAGCAGCTTGACCAGCTGGTCCTCGACCAGTGGACGCTTCTCTTCGACCACCAGCACTTCGTCGAGTCCCTGCGCGAACGCGCGGGCGCCGGTCGGTTCCAGCGGCCAGCTCATCCCGACCTTGTAGAGTCGGATGCCGAGCCGGCGCGCGTGCGCCTCGTCGATGCCCAGTTCCTCCAGCGCCTGCCGCACGTCGAGGTAGGCCTTGCCCGTGGCGGCGATGCCGAAGCGGGCATCGGGCGCATCGAGGATCGTCCGATCGATGCCGTTGGCGCGCGCGAACGCGCTCACGGCGTCCATCTTGGGTCCGTGCAGCCGTCGCTCCTGGTCGAGCGGGGTGTCGGGCCAGCGCAGGTTGAGGCCCCCCTGCGGAGGCTCGAAGTCGTCGGGCGCAACGATGGTCACGCGCTGCGGATCGACGTCGACCGTCGCCGAGCTTTCGACGGTTTCGGCGATCGCCTTCAGCGCGATCCAGCAGCCGGTGAAGCGCGACATCGCGAAGCCGAGGACACCGAAGTCGAGATAGTCCTGCACCGACGCGGGGTTGAGCACGGGGATCATCGCGGCAACGAGCACCTGCTCGCTCTGGTGCGCGCTGGTCGACGACTGGCAGCCGTGGTCGTCGCCGGCGAGCAGCAGGACGCCGCCATGCTTCGCCGTCCCCGCAGCGTTCGCGTGCTTCAGCGCGTCGGTCGAGCGGTCCACGCCCGGTCCCTTGCCGTACCAGATGGCGAACACACCGTCGCGGGTCGCGTCGTCGTACAGGCCGAGCTGTTGCGTGCCCCAGATCGCGGTCGCCGCCAGGTCCTCGTTGACGCCCGGCTGGAACACGACGTGATGCGCGTCCAGATGCCGGCGTGCTGCGAGCAGCGCGCTGTCGTAGGTGCCGAGCGGCGAGCCGCGGTAGCCGGAGATGAAGCCCGCGGTGTCGAGGCCGGCGGCGACGTCGCGCTGTCGCTGCATCAGCGGCAGGCGCACGAGCGCCTGCACGCCGGAGAGATAGATCCGTCCGGACGCGCGCGTGTACTTGTCGTCGAGCTCGACTTCGGCGAGTCCGGCGGTGGGCATTGCGGCAGCGTCGGGTTGCGGTGCGGTCATCGCCGTCCCATCAGCCGGTCGCGCAGGACGCGATGCTGGATCTTGCCGGTGGCCGTGCGCGGCATCTCCGCTTCATCGAGAAAGATGATGGCGCGCGGCCTTTTGTACCCGGCAATTCGGTCCTTGCACCATTCGAGCATCTCGGCCTCGCTGATCGTCGCATCCGCATGCAGCACCGCCGCCGCCTGCACCGACTCGCCCCACTTGTCGTCGGGCATGCCGACCACTGCGACGTCCTTGACCGCCGGGTGGGTGCCGAGCAGCGCTTCCACCTCGGAGGGGTAGATGTTTTCGCCGCCGCTGATGATCATGTTGCTCTTGCGGTCGACCAGGTGATAGTAGCCGTCCTCGTCGCGGCGCGCCATGTCGCCGACCGAGCACCAGTCGCCGCGGAACGCTTCGATGGTCTTCTCCGGATTCTTCCAATACCCGTCGAAGACGTAGGGCGTCCGGGAGAACAGCTCGCCGACTTCGCCGTCCGGAACTTCGCGGTCGTCATGGTCGAGCAGCCTGATCGCGCCCGAGCCCGACCATTCGCGGCCGACCGAGCCGAGCTTGGTCAGTTGCTCGTGCGGGCGCAGGATCGTCACCCAGCCGGCTTCGGTGGACCCGTAGAGTTCGAAAAGCTGCGAGTTGCGGAAATAGTCCATGATCGCGAGCTTGGTCTCGCGGCGCGCGGGGGCCGACGAGATCATCAGCTTGCTGACGCTGCCGACGTCGTACCTCCGCTTCACCTCGTCGGGCAGCGCGAGCACCATGATGTAATGCGTCGGCACCAGAGACGTGAAGGTCACCTTCTGCTCCGCCAGCGTCTTCAGCAGCTGCTCGGGCGAAAAGCTCCGGTGGTCGTCGATGATGCAGGATGCGCCAAGGTAGGTGAACGTGAACGAGAAATACAGCGAGTTGGCGTGGCACATCGGCATCACCAGCAGCGCGGTGTCCTCGCGCGTGAAACCCATGTCGAGCGCAGTCACCAGGGAAATGAGCGCGCTGCCCGCGTGGTTGCGGATCGCCCCCTTGGGCCTGCCCGTGGTGCCGGACGTGTACATCAGCGCCCACGTGTCCTCGGGATTCACCGCCACCGCCGGCGCGACCGGCGAGGCGAGTCCGACGAGAGATTCGTACGACTGCCAACCTGCCGGCGCGTACTGAGCACCGAAGTGGATGAAGGCGGAAGGTGCGATCGCGAGTTGGTCGCGCATCGGCAGGACGCGGTCGATGAGCTCGTCCTGGACGATGAAGGCGCGCGCCTCGCAATGGGTGACGATGTACTCGATCTCCGCGCCGACCAGCCTGAAGTTCACGGGCACGGCGACGAGGCCGGCGCGGGCGAGCGCTACATAGAACTCCATCCACTCGATGCAGTTGTAAGCGAGCAGCGCGACGCGGTCGCCGGGGACGAGCCCAAGCCCGAAAAGCGCGTTGGCGAGTCGGCTTGCGCGCTCGTTCCACTGCGCAAACGTAAGGGAACGCCGCGAGTCGCGTGCGCCGACCTTTTCCGGGCTGCAATCGGGCCTGCGCCGCGACGACTTCCGCGACGGTCAGCAGGCGATTCACCCTGCGCGCCTCGCGCGCTCGGCGTCGTCCCACGCGGTCAGCGCCTGATAGTCGGGCACCCAGCCCAGCCCCTTGCCGGCGTCGGACGACAACGCATGTTGCGTGACGACCACGTCGAGCAGCGCGGGTGCATGCGCGAATGCCTCCGCGAGCGCGCCGTCGAGGCGCGCGGGATCGGTGACCCGTTCCGCGTGCAGACCGAATGCCCGCGCCATTCCCGCATAGTCGGACCACTGCAGCGTGGTGCCGACGACGCGGCCGCCGTAATTCATCTCCTGGTCGAGGCGCTCGATGTTCCACGCCGCATTGTTGGAGACGATGAACACGACCTTGGCACCGTGGCGTTGGGCCGAGTCGATCTCCATCGCGTTGATGCCGAAAGCGCCGTCGCCGGTAACGACCACGACCTGCCGGTCCGGATGCGCAAGCGCCGCGGCGACGCCATACGGCACGCCGACGCCCAGGCAGCCGAAGGTGCCGGAATCGAGGTAGGTGCGCGCCGGCAGTCCCATGCGCGCGAAGCTCAGGATGTCGCCGCCATCCGCGATGGTGATCGCGTCCGGCGCAAGCGCCGAGTGCAGCGCGGCGAAGATGCGGTTCGGATGCATGTGGCCATCCTTGCCGGCGGGCGCCGCCGGAGAGCGCCGCCACGTATTTTGTCGAGCGGCGCACGTGCTCGTCGCGCAGCGACTTCGTCCACTTCGCGTCGAGGTGGGCCGACGGTCCCTCCACGGCATTCGCCAGCGCCGCGAGCGCGAGCGCAGGGGTGGCGAACAGCTCGACCTCGCCGCGGCGATTCTCGCGCAGTTCCTCCCAGTTGTCGCCGATGCGGACCAGTCGCGCATTGGGCATGACCGCGGGCGAACCATAGCCCGTCTGGTAGTCGAGCTTGCGGCCGACCACAACGACCAGGTCCGCCTCCTGCAATGCGCGCCCACGCATCGCGCCGACCACGGCGGCATGCGAACCGGGTACGAGATTGCGGCTTTCCTGCGTGTCGAGATACACGGCGCCGGTCCGGTCGAGCATTTGCACCAGCTCGACGCTGGCACGCAGCGTGCCGCGTCCGGTCAAGACCAGCGGCCGGCGCGCTTCGCCGATGATCCGCGCCGCGCGATGCACATCGGCGGGGTCGGGCAGAATGCGCCGCGGCGGCTTCGGGTCGACGTACTCGCGCAGCACGATCAACGGCGGCACGGTCTCGCGCAATACGTCGGTCGGTATCTCGACATAGACGGGCCCCGGTGGATTGCCATCGCCCGCCGCCGTCGCATACGCCTTGTCGAGGTCGCGCAGAACATTGTCGGCGACGCGCAGCGTGCGCGACGACCGCGTCACCGGCCGCATGATCTCCACGTGCGCGATGCCCTGCAGCGGCCCGAGGTCGTCCTGCGGTCGCGGCGCGCAGCCGCCGATCAGCAACACCGGCACGCGTTCGAGCTGCGCGTTGGCCATCGCGGTCACGCAATTGGTGACGCCGGGCCCCGCCGTCACCATGGCGATACCCACGCCGCCCGTCAGTACCGCGTGCGCATGCGCCATGTGCACGGCGGCGCCTTCGTCGCGCACGTCGACGATTCGCACGCCGCGTATCCCGAGCTGGTCCCAGATCGGCTGGATGTGGCCGCCCTGCAGGCCGAAGACACGGTCGACGCCGCGCGCGATCAGGAAATCGACGACCAGTTCAGCGACGGATTTCGACCCGGGTGGGGGCATCGCGGACTCCTTGGAGGCGGGGGCGGCGCGGATGCGCCGGCGACGGATGGAGCAGGGGCGCGGCGCCATCGTGCCCGCGCGGGACGCATCTGTCGACGCGAAATGGTAACCGTATCACGCAGTGCGGAGGGCCGACAATCGTCCGCGGGGCAGGGGACCGAGCCCCTGCTGACGGGGGAATCGCTTTGACCGGGCCGCGCGGGAAAGGCTATAATGGAAGGCTTGAGACGGCTCTTTCCGGGTCGCCTTCAATTCCCCGATAGCTCAGTTGGTAGAGCGACGGACTGTTAATCCGCAGGTCCCTGGTTCGAGCCCAGGTCGGGGAGCCAATCGCATCACGAATGTCGCGCAGTGGTACGCGCGTCGCGCGGTCCGGTCTGATCCCTCGCTCCTGGTCGATTCGCCGCGATAGCTGGGCGACAGGCTGCACGTTGCTGCGTCTTCGTTCCCCGGTCCCGACTTTGCGTTCGCGTCCCCGGCTTACCCGGGAGCACCAACGTCGAAGCGCGAACCCTGGGCCAGACGGCAGTGTTCGACTTCCGTCACAAGCAAGAATCGCGCGGTGGCGCGCTGATCCCGCGTTGCGATGCCGAACGGATCGGCCCGCGAGATCGCCGGAGACGCCGGACGGCTATTTCTTGAAGACGTCAGCGAAGAACTTGGACGCCTCGGCCTCCGCTTCGTTGTTCACCTTCGCGTCGTAGCGCAGGGGCAAATTGAATTTCTTGCCGAGCGCGGTGGCTTCCGGGTTCGTGAAGGCATGCACAGCGCCGGGATATTCGATCACCAGGTAGTCGGCCTTCGCCGCGTCCAGGTCGGACTTGAATGTCGCGTATTGCTCCTTCTTCACGAACGGGTCGTCGGCGCCGTTCAAGACCAGGATCTTCGCCTTGACCGTGCCGGGCGCAGGGGCCGGCGTATTGAGACCGAGCGAGGCGTGGAAACCCGCAACGCCGGCCAGATCGGCGCCTGACCTCGCCATGTTCAGCACGACCGCGCCGCCGAAGCAGTAGCCCACCGCACCGATGCGTGCGGGATCGACCGTCGGCTGTTTCGCGAGCTGCTCGCGCGCGGCATTGAAGCGCGATTCCATCGCCTGCGGGTTCTTCATCACCGAGCCCGAGAGCGCGCCGGCGTCCTGAGGGGTGTCGGCCGTCTTGGCGTCGCCGTACATGTCGGCGATGAATGCCGTGTAGCCCTGCCGCGCGAGCCTGCGCGCCTCGTTGTGCATATGCTTGGTGATGCCCCACCATTCGTGCACCACGACGATTCCCGGGCGCTTGCCCTTTTGGTCGGTGTCGTATACGACGAAACCCTTCATCGTGGTCTCGCCGTCGTTGTAGGTGACCGGTGTTTCCTTGATCGCGGCGAGGGCCGGGACGGTGATTGAGAGCGCAAGCACTGCGCCCAGAAGCTGCGTTTTCATGGCTGTTCCTCTGGGTTGGGGGCAAATGGAGCTTACCGAGCAATCTACCGCGGCGGTGCAAAAATCGCAACGTGTCCCGGCCTCGGAGAGTGGGGCATGACCCACTTCCTCGTGGGACGCGAATGGCGATCGAAAGACGCATTTCGGACCCGGCCGCCGCGGTCCCTCACGGCAGATTCTCGCGCAGCACGATGCTGATGCGCACCGGCTCCACTCCCGACGTGGCGCTGCGTCCTTCGCGCAGATTGGCGAAAATCCGCACGCAGTTCAGCACCATCGTGTGCGGATGCTGATTGATCACCGCATCAAGCGTCCCGTCAATGAGCAGCGCGCGGGTGTCCGGGGTCAGCCCGTGCGCAACGAAGACCATGCGCGCTTCGCGCTGCCCTTCCCGGATTGCACGCGCGACGCCGTCGGCACCCCCACCGATATTGTAGAGCCCGACGAGATCGGGGTGCTGCTCGAGCAGCCCGCGCGCCAGCCGATAATTGTTGTCCGCATCGTCGCGCCCCTCGCGCGCCCGCACCACCTTCAGCGCGGGAAAGCTTTCGTGCATCAGGTGCAGGAAGCCCATCTCGCGATCCTCGTGGCCGCGGTAGCTCAGCGATCCCGCGATCATGGCCACCGGACCCGCACGCCCTCCAAGGAAGCGTCCGAGCAGCGTACCCGCCGTCCGTCCCGCAGCGCGATTGTCCATGCCCACATACGCCACGCGACGCGAGTGCGACAGGTCGGATATCAGCGTGATCACGTGCACGCCGCGCTCGACGAGCGCGTCCACGGCTTCACGCACGACCGGATGCTCGAGTGCCATGAACGCCACGCCCTGCGAACGCCGGCCATGGCGCAGGAGGGCCGCCGCGACACGCGCAGGATCAAAGCTGTCGATGAAGTGGGCGCGGCAGCGCACGTTGAATGGCGCAAGCCAGTCGGTCGCATGCCCGATGCTGTCCCCCAGCATGCGCAGGTAGCGGTTGGTGCCGGCCGGCAGCAGGAACGCAAGTTCCATCGGCGGCGGCTGCAGCGATCGCCACAGGTCCGCCTCGGGCAGGTACTGGAGACCGGCCGCTGCCTTGAGTACGCGTTGCGCGGTCGCCGGGCGCACGTTGGGGCGGCCGTTGAGGACGCGGTCGACCGTGGCGGTGGAGACCCCGGCGGCGGAGGCAACGTCTGCAATGCGGCTGCGGCCAATCATTTTTTCCATCAAAAAACATCAGTAGGATGCCTTGTGGCCAGGGCCATTAGAACCTAGGCTGGCAAAAGCCTGCAACATCTAACATCAAAATACATCAACAAAACGGCCAGGTCGTCGCCGGTACGCCCCGACGCGACGACAACTGCGGGCACCAGCAAGGTCGTTTCGGGGCGCACAAAGGAGACACGATGTCCAACCGCCTTTCCTCCCTGCTTCGCCGCAGTGTCGCCGGCCTCGGTGCCGCGCTCGTCCTGAGCGCAAGCCTCCCCGCATACGCACAGAAGACCGTCGAATTCCGCTACGGGCACATGAACCCGCCGAACAGCGCTGCCGGCCTTCAGGCCACCTGGTTCGCCGAGGCACTCGCCAAGTACAGCAACGGCCAGATCAAGACGACGGTCTATCCCTCGTCGCAGCTCGGCAAGTTGCAGGAGCTCGCCGAAGCGGTCTCCACCGGTACGATCGCCCTGTCGCACAACACGGCGGGTGGCATCGGCTCGTTGTACGAGCCCTTCGCCGCACTCGACACCGCGTACCTCTATCGCGACGTCGATCACCTGATGAAGGTCGTCGACGTGAACTCGCCGGTGATGAAGAAGCTGAACGACGGTCTGATCAAGGCGGCCGGCGTGCGCGTGCTCTACGGCTACTACTTCGGAACGCGCCAGCTCACGGCAAAAAAGGCGGCTTACCAGCCGTCCGACCTCGCGGGCGTGAAGATCCGCGCGATCCCGTTTCCGATCTACATGACGGCGGTGGAAGGCCTGGGCGCGGTGCCGGTGCCGGTGGACTGGTCGGAGGTCCCGACGGCGCTTGCCACGGGGGTGGTCAGCGGCCAGGAAAATCCGGTCAACGTGGTGCTCTCGTCCAAACTGTACGAGTCGCAGTCGCACATGATGCTGACGGGCCACATCATGAACGCGCAGTTCATCATCATCAACGAGAAGACCTGGCAGGGACTTTCGGCGGAACAGAAGGCAGCCGTGACCAAGGCGGCGGATGAAGTGCGCAAGCGCGCCACCGAATCGGTCCGCCAATCCGAGGCCGAAGAGCTCGCCAAGCTCAAGGAGCTCAAGATGACGGTGATCGGGCCGGCCGAAGGGCTCAAGCTCGACGCATTCAAGGCGTCGGTCAACAAGCTGGTGAACGAGCGCTTCGGCGCCAAGTACGGCGACCTTTACAAGGAAATAGCCGCGGTCAAGTAAGGCCTGGTGCGCGGCGGCGGCCCGGTCCGGGCCGCCCGCTGCGTAGTGAGACCCATGCCATGACGACCGACGCGCACCGCGACACTGGGTGGCTGGCCCGGACCGTTCGCATTTTCGAGCGTATCGCCATGCTGCTGCTGGTGGCGATGACGGCGCTGATCGTGATCCAGGTCGTCGGCCGCAACGTGTTCAATACCGGCCTGTCCTGGGCCGAGGAACTCGCCCGCTACTGCGGGCTGGGCGTGGTGTATCTCACGGTGCCGCTGCTCCTGCTGCACGACAAACACATCAAGGTGGAGCTGTTGCCCGCGCGGCTCGCCGGCGGGTCGAAACGGGCGCTGGAACTCGTCAATGAATTGTTGGTGCTCGCCTTCTGTCTCCTGTTTCTCACCGCAGGATGGATGTTCCTGAAGCGTGCGGCGCAGTTCTCCACCGCGGCGATGGGCATTCCCAACTGGCTGTACTACCTGCCCGCGGCGATCGGCATGGTGCTGCTGACGCTGGTCGCGGCATCGCGCGTTGTGCGGCTGGTGAAAGGAAACGCCGCGTCATGATGAGCCTGGCGGTACTCGTGCTGTTCCTCCTCACCATGCTGATGGGCGTGCCCATCGCCGTCTCGATGGGCCTCTCCGCGGCGGTGGTGATCTGGTTCAACGACCTCCCGCTGGCCGTGGTGGCGCAGCGCACGATCAATGCACTCGATTCGGTGCCGCTGCTGGCAGTGCCCATGTTCATCCTGGCCGCCGCGCTGTTCGGCGCCTCGGGCATCACCAAGTACCTGTTCGACCTGATCCGGCTGGTCGTCGGCCGCGTGCGTGGCGGCCTCGGGCACGTGACGGTGCTGGCGAACCTCGTGTTCTCCGGCATCTCCGGCGCGGCGCTGGCCGACATCGGCGCACTGGGCGGCACGCAGATCCGGATGATGCGCGAGCAAGGCTACAAGGACGAGTTCGCCTCCGGCATCACGATGGCCGCCGCGACCATCGGGCCGATCTTTCCACCGAGCATCCCCCTTATCATCTTCGCCGCGGCAGCCGAGGTCAGTGCGGTCAAGGTGCTGCTCGCCGGTGCACTGCCTGCACTCGTGATCGCGCTGATTCTCATGCTGCAGATCGCGGTGATGGCGCGGCGGCAGAACCTGCCGGCGGACACGATCCTCGAGGGACGCCCGTCGCTGGGGCGCGCATTCGTCAAAGCAGTTCCGGCACTGTTCGCCCCCGTCATCCTGATCGGCGGGCTGGTGAGCGGGCTCTTCGGACCGACCGAGGTGGCCGCCGTCACGGTCGTTTACGCGTTGATCCTCGGGCTGTTCGTGTACCGCGAACTCACGTGGAAAGGCGCGGTTGCGGCGGCGCGCGAAACCGTGCATTCGACGGCGAGCGTACTCTTCATCGTCGGCTCGGCCGCGCTTTTCGCCTGGGTACTCACGATCGATCAGTTGCCGACGCACGTCAGTGAATTTCTGCTCTCGCTGTCGAACAACCCATGGGTGCTGCTGATCGTCGTCAATGTGATCCTGCTCATGGTCGGCATGATCATGGAGTCGATCGCGGCGATCCTGATCCTTGCACCGATCTTTACGCCGGCGCTCATGGCGGCCGGCGTCGATCCCGTGCACCTCGCGGTCGTCGTGGTCCTCAACCTGATGATCGGTCTGCTCACTCCGCCGGTGGGCATGAGTCTGTACATGGTCGCGCAGGTCGCCGGCATGCCACTGCAGCGCGTCGTCGCCGGCGCGATTCCTTTCCTCTGGCCGCTGTTCGCGGCGCTCGCGGTGATCACCTTCTTTCCCGCGCTGTCGACGTGGCTCCCCAACCTGATCGTAAAGTGAGAACACCCCTATGAGTCGTTTCTTCGGAGAGATCCGCCAGGTTGCCTACCTCGTGCCCGACATCGAGGCCGCGATGGATTACTGGGCAAGTGGACTCGGCGTCGGACCCTGGTATTACAACCCCAGAGTGCCCATCGAGAACTACACCTACCGCGGCCAGCGCTACGAGCCGCACAACTCGGTGGCGCTGGCCAATGCCGGCGGCCTGCAGATCGAGCTCCTGCAGCCTCGCAACGACGTGCCTTCGATGTACCGCGATTTTCTGCGCGCCGGCCACACGGGTGTGCAGCACGTCGCCTACTGGACCGAACAGTTCGACGCGGACTTGAAGAGCGCGGAAGATCGGGGCTTCAAGGTTTGCATGAGTGGCGAGGTCGGCGTCAACGGGCGCTTCGTATATTTCGAGGAGCCGGCGACCAGGGCCGGACCGTATCCCGGTACGGTGATCGAGCTGTCGGAAGTCGCAGGCCCCAAGGGTCGCCTGTTCAAATTGATCCGCGAAGCCGCGATAGGCTGGGATGGCAGGAATCCCGTGCGCGCGTTTCCCGACCTGCGCACGCTGTGAGTTCCCGCTTTCGCGCAACCTACCTGATCGAGACGCCGCTCGACCCCGCGCGCGTCGCCGACGTGCTGGCCGGCGAGCAGAGCAGCGGCACGTTCGTGCGCGTGGCAGGCGAGAGCGACGCGCTGCGGGCGCGCAGCCGTGCCATCGTGGAAACGATCACCGAACTTGTGCCCCTGCCGGCGCCGAGCCTGCCCAGCGCACTGCTCGAGGGCACGCAGGTGGCCGGCCCGTGGCGGCGCGCGCGAATCGTTGTGTCGTTCCCCACGGCCAACGTCGGGGACAACCTGCCTACCCTGGCCGCGACGGTTGCCGGCAATCTCTACGACCTGGGCGAAGCCACCGGCGTGCGGCTCGAGCACTTGCACCTCGAGCCGGAGTTTCGCGCCCGATTCGAACGACCGCGGCACGGCGTTGCGGGCACGCGCACGTTCACCGGTGTCGAATCCGGTCCGCTGATCGGCACGATCATCAAGCCCAACGTCGGCCTGACGGCGGCCGAGACGGGAGCGCTCGTCGGCGAGCTGTGCGCGGCCGGCGTCGACTTCATCAAGGACGACGAATGCTGTGGCAACCCCGAACATGCACCAACGTCCGATCGTATCCGCGCGGTGATGGCAGCGGTGCGCCGCGCGCAGGACCGAACCGGCAAGCGCGTGATGGTGGCATTCAACATCAGCGATGAACACGAGCGCATGCTTCGTCATGCCGATCTGGTGGCGGATGAAGGCGGCTCGTGCGTGATGGTGAGCATGAACTGGGTGGGCTTCTCATCGGTGCAGGCGCTGCGCAGTCGGACCAGCCTCGCGGTCCACGGTCACCGCAACGGCTTCGGCATGTTCTCCCGTCACCCGGCGCTGGGGATGGACTTCCAGCCCTACCAGGCGTTGTGGCGTCTCGCCGGGGTGGACCACATGCACGTGCACGGCCTCGCCGGAAAGTTCTCGCAAGCCGATGCCGAGGTCATACGTTCCGCCCGCGACTGCCTGACACCGCTGGCCGATCCGCAGGACGTGACGGACGTGGTCATGCCGGCATTCTCGTCGGGCCAATGGGCGGGCACGATGCCGGCGACGATCGCCGCGGTGCCGACCGGCGACCTGATGTTCATGTGCGGCGGCGGCATCCTCGCGCACCCCGGGGGTGCCGCCGCAGGCGTGGCCAGCCTGCGCCAGGCGTGGCGTGCCATCAGCACCGGACAAACGCTCGAAGCTGCGGCGCGCGAGGCTCCCGAGCTGCGCGACGCGCTCGATTTCTTCGGCCCGAAACGCTAGGCGGCGATCGTGACCGGACTCCGCCATGTCTGGTACGGCGACGATTTCACCGGCGCGTCCGACACCCTGGCGACGCTTGCCGGCGCCGGGCTGCGAACCATGCTGTTTCTCGGCATGCCGTCGCCGCGCCGCGTCGAGGCGGCAGGTCCGCTCGACGCGTTGGGCATCGCCGGTGCCGCTCGGGCGATGAACCCGGTGGCGATGGAGGCAGAGCTCGACCTGGTGGGACAATTCCTCGCTTCGCTTCGCGCGCCGGTACTTCACTACAAATGCTGCTCCACCTTCGACAGCTCACCCACCGTGGGCAGCCTCGGTGCGGCATTGCGAATCTTCAAGCGCCATGTGCGCAACGCCTTCGTCCCCGTGGTAGGTGGCCAGCCGAGCCTCGGGCGCTACTGCGCGTTCGGGAACCTGTTCGCACGCATGGGCAGCGGAGGCGAGGCGTATCGGATCGATCGCCATCCGACGATGAGCAGGCATCCCGTCACTCCGATGCAGGAGGCCGATCTGCGCCGCCACCTCGCCCTGCAGGGCCTCGCCGGGGTCGCGCTGGTCGACTTGATCGCTCTTGCCGGGGCTGACGGCGAGGCGCTCGATGCGGCGATCGACGCGGCGCTCGCGGAAAAGCCGGACGCGGTGCTGTTCGACGTCACCGATGCCACACACCTCGCGCGCATCGGTAGCGTCGTGTGGCGGCGCGCGCTGCGCGAGCCGCTGCTGGCACTTGGCCCGAGCAGCGTGGCGCAGGCGCTGATCGCGCACTGGCGTTCCGCCGGCGAGCTGCACGACCTCGATACGACGGCAAAGTTGTTGCCGGCCGAAGGACCCGTGTTCGTACTCGCAGGGAGCCGGTCTGCCGTCACGGCCGGGCAGATCGACGCGGCACGTGTCCCGCGCGATGGGGCGTCTCCGCTGTTCGAGTGCGTTGCCATCGATGCCGATTCGATCGTCGGGCAACCGGCGGCGCTGGAGGCCGTGGCACAGCGCTGCGCCGAAATCCTCAATCGCGGTCGCGGGGTGCTCGCGCATACGACGCCCGTGCGGGACGGCGGGCCGGCGGCGCTGGAGGTCGCCGCCGCCTGCGGCCGCCTGCTGGCCAACGTCTTGGCGTTGGCACCCCGCGTGCGCCGCGCCGGCGTGGCAGGAGGGGATTCATCGAGCCTTGCGGTGCAGGCGCTTGGCGGATGGGCGTTGAGCCACGCGGGCACGCTCGCGCCTGGCGTCTCGCTGACCCGACTGCATTCGGACACGCCTCGCCTCGATGGCCTGGAACTGATGCTCAAGGGCGGCCAGATGGGCCCGCCGGACCTGTTCGAGCGGCTCGTGCGCGGCGGAGGCTAGCCGCAGCGGACACCCGGGCCGGTGCGGGGCGACGAGGTACGGCCGCCATCGACTAACATGGGTCGCCCTTGCGGGCGCATTGGAGACCTCTGCTGATGATCAAGTTCGATCCCGACACCCCCGGTCCGCTGATCGGGGTGCGCGTGCTCGACCTGTCCCGCCTGGTGGCAGGCAACATGCTGAGCCTTTACCTGGCCGATTTCGGCGCCGACGTGATCAAGGTCGAGCGCAGGGAGGGCGACGACCTGCGCCGCTGGCGCGAGCGTGGCCACGAAATCTACTGGAAGGTCTATGGGCGCAACAAGCGCTCGCTGGTGCTGGACTTGAAATCCGCGGAAGGCCAGGCACAACTGAAAAAGCTGGTGCGCCATTCCCAGATCGTGATTGAGAACTTCGTCCCGGGCGGACTGGAAAAGATGGGCTTGGCACCCGAGGTGTTGCTGGCCGAAAACCCGGCACTGGTGATCGCCCGGATCTCCGGCTGGGGACAGACCGGACCCTACCGCCACAAGCCCGGCTTCGGCACCCTGATCGAGGCGATGTCCGGCTTCGCACACCTGAACGGTTTTCCGGACCGGCCGCCGGTGCTGCCGCCGCTGGCATTGGCCGACATGATCGCCGGTGTCTACGGCGCCGCCGGGGTCCTGACTGCGCTACGCGTGGCCGAGCGCGAGGGCAAGGGACAGGTGATCGACCTGTCGTTGTTCGAGCCGATTTTTTCCTTCATTGCCTCCGAAGCCGCGAAGACGCGCCTTACCGGCGTGGCCACGCTGCGCTCGGGCAACCAATCGACCCACACCGCGCCGCGAAACGTGTACGCGACCAGTGACGGCGGCTACGTCGCACTGTCCGGTTCAATGCAGTCGATGGCGATGCGCATTTTCGACACCATCGGCCGGCCGGAATTGAAGGACGACCCGCGCTTCGCCACCAACGAGGGCCGCGTCGCCCATCGCGACCTGCTCGACGCAATCATCGGCGGCTTCATCGCCGCCCGGGGCACCGATGAAAACCTCGCACTTTTCGAAGCCGCCGGCGTTACCGTCGGGCCGGTGTGCTCGATGGCCGACCTGCTCGACCATCCGTATACCAAGGGACGCGATGTCGTCGTCGAGGTCGAAGACATCGCCATGGGCAGCCTGCCCATGCACAACATCGTGCCGCGACTCACTGGCAGCCCCGGCGGCTTCCGCCGCCCGGCCCCTGCGCTGGGCGAACATACCGATGAGATTCTCGCCGAACTGCGGCTACTGCCCTGAAGGACACGCCATGCGCAACTCCACCCAGCCGCAAGTCCTGCCGCTTTGGCGTTCCATCCTGTTCGTGCCAGCGGTCTCCGACCGCTTTGTCGAAAGCGCCTTCAAACAACCCGCCGACCTGTTGCAGATCGACCTGGAGGACAGCGTCGGTCCGCTGCAGAAGGACGAGGCGCGCGCACGCGTTGCCACGATCGCCGACCGCTTTGCCGCCGCCGGTCGCGATGTCAGCGTGCGCGTCAATCGGCCCTGGCGCATGCTGGTGCGTGACCTCGAGGCGACGGTGAGGAAATCGGTTCTGGCCATCGCGCTGCCGAAGATTCCCGACGCCTCGTTCGTGGTCTCGGTCGGCGAAGTGCTGGCCGAACTGGAGCGCGAGCAGGGGCTCCAGCAAGGACACACGCGCATCATCGGCATGGTCGAGGATGCCGAGGGCCTGTCGAACATGAATGAGATCGCCAGCGCACACTCGCGCATGGTCGGCCTGATCGTCGGTGCCGAGGACCTCGCGGTATCGATGCGCATGGCGGTCGACGACGACGGACTCTACGTCCCCAATGTGATGGGCGTGGCGGCGGCGCGCCGGGCCGGCATCATCCCGGTCGGCTTCATCGGCTCGGTGGCCGACTTCAAGGACCCGGAGGTCTTCCGCGCGCGCATCCGGCGCGCGCGGAAGCTCGGCTTTGATGCCGCGTTTTGTGTGCACCCGACCCAGGTGCCGATCATCAACGAGGAATTCGCGCCGACGGCCGACGAGGTCGAATGCGCGGTCGGCCTGATCGCCGAATTCGAACGCGAGGTGAACAGCGGGCGCGCCGCATTCACCTTCAGGGGCCGCATGGTCGACCTTCCCATCGTCGATCAGGCGCGCCTTTTGCTCGCGCGTCACCGGGCGATCGGAGCACGGACACGCGGTCGCTGAACGCGGCAACAGGGAGCCCCGACGATCTTGAGTGAAACCCTGCCAAAGTACGAGATCTGCGCGCTGCGCCAAGCCACGCCGGCGCGCAGGCATCGTAGAGATGTCGGCCTCCCATTGCCGGTCGCAGTAAGAACCAGCGACATGATCTCCGGTGTTCTCAGGTCCCTGGAATTCGCTTCGCGATGCGTACGGCCTTACTGGATAAAATTGTTTCCGCGGTCGGGCCTAGCCGTTTTCCGGGGAGGCAAGCGATGCGTGTTCGGCGCGATACCATCTGAGTCGTCCCATTTTGGTCTCCCAGGGCGCGCGGCCGGGGGAGGCGATCGGATTTGCGAATTGGCTCCTGTCGACCGACGCGCCGTGCCCGCATGACGGGGAGGGGCAATGGAACCGAAGTGGCATCGCAGGGGTCAATAGCATTGCGGCAGCATAGGTCGGATCTCCGGCGCCAGATGGATCGAATGCAGGATCGCCCATGATCGCGGTCGGCCCCGAAGCGGATCGCAATCCTGCGCGGGCGCACCTCTGTCCCCGCTGCGGAGGATCGGTCTATCGAGTCCATCGCCGATTTTTCGATCGATTGCTGGGTGTATTCGGCGGCCAGCGGCGCCGGTATCGGTGCCGGACCGGTGGTTGCAGCTGGGACGGGCTTCTGGCCGGTCCCGGACCCGAGTCTCGACCGCGTGCGCGCGCGGTCTGGGTGGTCGCCATCACGCTGTTGCTCGCGGTGGTCCTGTCCGCCACCGTGTATCAGATCCGGGTTCGGAAGAACATACAATCCGATGTGATGGCACCTACGGGCGCCTCGCTGCCGGCGACGTTCGACCCGCCTCAACCGGACGCAAAGGCTGCGCCATCTGCGCCGCAGCACGGCTGCGTCTGGCGGGGATCCGGCCAGCAGCCCTATTCCGGAACGTTTTCCGCCGCCCTTGTCGCGGCGGGTCTGCCGAGCGGAGTCGTCGAAAAGCTGGCAAGGATGTTTGCCGGCCAACTCGTGAGCGACCGCCTGGAGATCACGGACGCGGGAATCCGCAGTGCAGACCATCGCCGCCAATTCGGCTTCGCGACGAAAGCCATGGTGCTGGGTGAAACGCTATGCGTCGGTGCCGTCGTCGATATTCCGAAGGGCGTGAAGGTCGGCGCCGACCTCTACGAACTTGTCGGTCAAGATAATCGCCGGTATCTGGTCATGGTGGTTTCGCCCGGCAACAACGTAGCGGTTCTCGAGGAACAGGCCGAACGCTAGCGGTGTTCCGCGATGGAATTGCCGCCGCCAATGTCGTTCTGGACGTCGATGGTGTGTTTGATGCGGGAGGCCGTTCGTGGCAGTTTACGCGGCCTGATTCGGACCCCGAGTCCACGACCCTGAGCATCGGGCCGATGACGTAACGTCGATGCCCCTGCTCGGAAAGACCGCCATGCACTTGTCCTTCGACGCTGTTGACGAGGCGATCGCCGTACACGACGATGGCCACGCGCAAGAGCATCTTCCGGAGCGGCTGTCGAGCCCGGGATTTCTCGGAGGAATCCGTTGGGTCACCTTGCAGGGGCAGCCCAGGGCCTTCGTCCAGCAAGAGGTCGCGGACCTCGGCACGCTGGCCACCGGATACGACCCAGTCGCTCTTTTGGCATTGCAGCAAGCCGATCTCGGCAGTCACTGGCGGGCTGAACATGGCGCGTCCGACGTGGTCACTGTGCTGCATCGAACGGACTGCACGCTCACGGCGAGCGAGATCGGCGCATCAGCATCGTCCGCTCATGTGTGATCCAAGGCAATTGCCGGCGTACGATGTCGACGTTTCCCTACGTCGAATACGGAACGGGATATTGCGCGGCAGCATGCTGGCGATCATCGGCGCAGGCCGCGAGATTCGAATCGGCCGCGACAACGAAGATGTCTCGTCGTCGCGGTGGTCCTTCGGCGCCGCGCCGCCAATCACAGGAGCATGTCCATGGCAATACGCTTTCTCAAGATCGCCGTCGTCTACCTCTTCGTCGGTGCGCTGCTCGGAGGCTTCATGGGGATGACCCAGCAATTCACCATGGCGCCCGTCCACGCCCATCTGCTGCTTCTGGGGTGGGCCAGCTTTGCCCTGGCCGGGCTCATCTATCACCTCTATCCGGTGGCGTCGGAAACGCGGCTGGCGCACGTCCATTTCTGGCTCCACAATATTGGACTCCCGATTTTCATGGTCGCGCTCTGGATGTTGCTCACCGGCCACGATGCCGCCGGACCATTGGTCGCAATCGCGGCATCCGTCGTGATCGTTGCGCTCGGCGTATTCGCGGCCAATGTGTTGGTGAACGTCAAGACCGCAACGTGAATCGCCGTACGACAAGTCGCCCCACCGCTGCATTCATATGGACAAGCCCGGTCCAACGAACGCCGCACCGGACGACCCGTACCATCTCAACCGATTTGTCGAGGCCCAGGCGAAGGATTACGTGCGGGCCCTGGCGGAACTACGGGCAGGGAAAAAGCAGACGCACTGGATCTGGTACGTGTTGCCGCAGCTGCGTGGACTCGGTTCCAGTTCCATGGCCACCTTCTATGGGATCGGCTCCGCGCAGGAGGCCCAAGCCTACCTCGCGCATCCGGTTCTCGGGCCGCGATTGAAGCAATGCGTCGCCGCGATGTATGCATTGGACGGACCGAGTGCCGTGCAGGTACTCGGCCCGATCGACGCTGTGAAGTTTCGATCTTGTCTGACCCTGTTTCGTGCCATCGACCCGGCGGACCGCAGCTTTCACGAGGCGCTGGATAAATTCTATGGCGGTGTGCCCGACGGAAGAACACTTGCTCTGCTCGAGGACCCAGGGCACGAGTTCTGACGCGGTGTCCCGCTGACCGCGCAACGGAGTATCTGTCCTGTGAATCTGCGAGCATCGCGCATCGGGCCAGTCATTCTGTCTACGCGGGGGACACCTTTGGCGAACTCAAAGGCGTCCCCCTGCGTGACTGCCCTGACCTACCCTGCCGTGAGGTAGGGTACGGTGCCGGCGACGTCCGTATCATCGATCATGTAGAACTCGCTGACGCTTCCCGCCTGCCGCGCCTTGGCATAGGGCTGGTATTCGGGGGCGTTGACAAATGCCTCCAGCGCGCTCCTGGAGGGAAACTGCATGATGGCGACCAGGCTGCTGTCCTTTCTCGGGCCTTCGAGGGTCGTGACGTTCCCGCTTCGCGACAGATACCTGCCACCTTGCTTCTCGACAAATTTGTGGACGTTGGCGGCATATTCTGGAACCCATGCATCGTTGGTAATCTTGATATCGGCGATCAAAAAGACACTCATTGCTGTTCCTTCGGGAGTAGGTTGTGAAGAGAATCGGCGGCCGGTCGGCCCACCGCATGCGAAGTATCAAGAGGCGCAGGGGGCCGATCCAGTCACGAAACTGGAGCATCCGGTACAGTTCCAGTACTAGCCGGCGACGGTGCGTTCGACTACGCTGGCCACCCGTATTCACAGGAGAGCGGGATGACTCAGGCCAGTTACAAGCAGTTTTGCCCACTCGCCATGGCGGCCGAAGTGCTCTGCACCCGGTGGACGATGGTTCTCGTGCGCGAGTTGATCGCCGGTTCAACGAGGTTCAACGACCTGCGGCGCGGGGTACCGAAGATGTCTCCCACGCTTCTGTCCCAACGACTGAAAGAACTCGAGCACGCGGGGGTCGTCAGGCGCAAAATCCTGCAATCCGAAAAGGGTGCCTTCGAGTATCACCTCACCAAGGCGGGCCGCGACCTTGCGGGCGTCGTGGAAGTGGTCGGAGGCTGGGGGCAGCGATGGATCGGATCGTCCGCAACACTGGAGAATCTCGACCCGTCGTTGTTGATGTGGGACATGCGCCGCAATCTGGATCCGAGTCCGTTGCCCGACAAACGCACGGTGATTCAGTTTCTGTTTCCCGAGTTGCCCTCGTCCAAAAGCCACTGGTGGCTGGTGGTCGAACCCGGCGGAGGCGTCGATCTGTGCTGGGCTGACCCCGGATTCGACATCGATCTGTACGTCACGACCGACCTGCGCACTATGACTTCGATCTGGATGGGACTGACCTCGGTCGAAAAGGAGCATCGCCGGATGAAATTGTCCGGGCCCCAGGGAATCATCAAATCCATGCAGACCTGGCTGGGCCTTAGCCCCTTCGCGCGAACGAAAAAGCTGGTGGCGTAGTGATGGGGTCCGGTTCCAGACAACACCCGTATGCGGCGCTCGCAGTGCGGTGCAGCGAAAGCCGGAATTGGCGATGGGCGCGATGAAGGTGCTCCGCGCCGGCCGCCTGGTCCTCGAACCGCAGGTGGCGGGCCATGCGGCGCAGATGTTTCGAGTCCTTGGCGATCCGTTGATCTACGAGTTCGAAAACTCGCCGCCGGAATCGGTGGCGTGGCTAGAACAGCGTTTCGGAATGCTTGAAACCCGGCACTCGGCGGACGAATCAGAGCAGTGGCTGAACTGGGTCATCCGCATGCCGTCGGGCGACCTGGCCGGCTACGTGCAGGCCACCGTTACACGGGAATCCATCGCCTACATCGCCTACGAGCTCGCGAGCAGGTTCTGGCGTCAGGGTGTGGGGAGCGCGGCCGTCGGTGCCATGCTTGACGAACTGGGGGCAAACTACCGCGTGACGACGTTCGTCGCGGTGCTCAAGGGACGCAACCTGAGGTCGGCGGCATTCTTGGGCCACCTCGGCTTCGTTCCGGAGTGCCCGGCCGCGCTTGCGCCGATCGGTGCCGAGCCCGACGAACTGGTCATGTACAAAGCGCACGTCGGCCGGAATTCAAACTGAACCGAGATCATGCAAACTCGATGGTTCGTTCCATGGCTCGGGTCCCCGGCCCGGCATCCTGACAGCGCTTTCTGCTGGCTGCCTCGGTGGCAGACAACAAGCCACGAATTCGAAGCGGAATAGACAGACGATTCCCCGGGTCGTAGCCTCCGATGCTGCCTCACGCTTCCACCGACCGGACGCCGACGCTGCTGGCCTCGCTCGTTGCCGTGCTTGCGCTGCTCTTCGTCTCCGGTTGGAAGCCGTACGATCGCGTGACATGGCTGATGGAGGTGTTTCCGGTTCTCGTCGCCATCCCCGTGCTCTGGTTCACCTATCGTCGGTTCCCGCTGACCACGCTGCTCTACGTCTGCATCTTTCTGCATGCCCTGGTGCTGATCATGGGAGGCATGTACACCTACGCCCGGGTACCGCTGGGTTACGAAATTGCCGAAATTCTCGGACTCCATCGCAATCCCTACGACAAGGTCGGCCATTTTTTTCAAGGGTTCGTTCCAGCGCTCATTGCTCGCGAGATCCTGGTTCGGGGCCGGTACGTGCATGGGGCCGCGCTCCTGAACTTCCTGGTCGTTTGCATCGTCCTTGCCATCAGCGCCACGTACGAATTTATCGAATGGGGGGCCGCCCTGGCGCTTGGTCAGGGTGCCGACGAATTCCTCGGCACGCAGGGCGACCCGTGGGACACGCAATCCGACATGTTCTTCGCTCTCATCGGCGCCGTGGTTGCGCTTCTGCTTCTTTCGCGCACGCAGGACCGCCAGATCGAGCGCCTGCTGGTGCACGAGAGCGCGGGTTGATCGTTTCCCCGTGCAGATGTGCGGCGATCCGATCTCGCCTCCATCGTCCTGCGTTACGTGATCATCGGCGCCGGCGGACCCTGGCAGTTGGCCTTCGGGCGCATACGAATTGCGTCAGTCCCTGTACAAACCGATGTCGCGCATCGTGTGGTCGTTGAGCCGGCGCAGCGCGTCAAAGGCGATCTTGCCTTCACGATTCTCGCGGTACCGAGTGAAGGCACGGTGAACGACGGTCCGGAGTCCCAGGAACAGCCGGGCGAGGGCGTCGCCCACGGCAAGGGCGCGGGCCATGCGCGCCGACCGGGTCAAGGAATGGCTGCACGGTCGATCGGATGGGTGGTCGTGCCTTCGTTCCGTAATGGCGTGGTTGGAACGCGTGCGCCTTCCAATGGACGAGCGGCTTCGTCAGCGCAGCAGTCATCGTTAACTGCCTGGCTCGCATGAGAGACCATCGTGGGCCCAGGAGCGGGCGCAACGGTGTCCACCACGGCCGATCGCGTTCTGTTCCTTTCGCCGCGCATGAGGGCAGGGGCGGCTGCCGCCGCCATTGCTGGAAAGCACGACTTGTCCTCATGAATCCGAATAAAGGCTTCGACGCACGGGTTGACGATGGAAGCCTTCGTCAGCGGCCCCATGTGTCCAGCATGGCATGAGTGCACGCGACATCTGCCTCGTCCTTCGGCGAGGCGCGCACCAATGCGGCGAGTGACATCCGGGCTGTCGGTTCCGACGAGCAGCAGCACGGGAGCACTGACAGTGAAATCGGACGGTCGCATCGGCCACCGCATCGACGCCTGGAAATCGAGCGGAACCTTGGCGACGCGACGAGCAAGTGCGTGCCGCGCCGGAAATGGCAGCGAGCTGAAATGGCCGTCGCCATTCCAGAAGTCCACGAACGCCTGTGCCGCGTCCTGATTGCGTCTGCCCGCGACCAGCTCGGCGACCTCGGCCGCCATGCGCATGACCTTCTGTACGGCGGGTCGTCGTCGGCTAGAACACGGAAGGCCACCGGCTCGTACAGGGAAAGACTCGTGATACGGTCCGGATTCAATTGAGCAAACCGCATCGCGACGAGCGCGCCGTACGAGTGACCGACAAGGTGGATTCGATCCGACGAGGCCGCCAATTCGTCCAATCTGTTCGTGACCAGCCGGACCTCGTCGTCCAGCGTAAAGGAAGGCCCGGAAGAGGGTAGCGAATTGTCTCCATAGCCGTGCAGGTCGAGGGCGATCGCGCGATACCGCGGCGAGAGCCGCTCCACGAGCGCTGTCCACTGCGATTTTGAGGCGAGAGACGAATGGAGCAGGAGGACCGTGGGGCCGGCGCCGGCGACGATGCATCCTGTGGCTTGGGCGGTGGGTGCAAGTAAGGGAAGCATGTCGACCTCGATTGTCAGGACAGGCTCGTATCGTATCGATCGCGTGCGGCGCGAGAATTTCTGGACCGCCATCTTTGTGTTTCATTTGTTTCGTGGGCAATCCGCGGACGCCAAATGCCCTGTTGTCTCGCTTATGCTGTGTGCCGTCGTTCATTCGCGCCAACGAGGTTCCCGGATGCAATCTCTTGCAGACAGCCTGGCCATGTCGAATGGGATCGGTCGCCCGGTGACAGCAAGGCCGGGCGGCGGTACGATCCGTCCTGCGCCGAGCGCGACCCCGACGACGGTCCCGCCGCAGGCGCGGAAGGAGACCGTCGTGCCCGAACTGCCGTTGGCAACCATCCTGATCGTCGACGACGAGCCGGACGTGCGCGATGTGCTCGAGGAGTATCTTTCGGGCAACGGGTACGCCGCAATCGCGGCGGAAAATGCCAGTGTTGCGCGCGATGTGGCGCGCGGCGCGCCATGTCGATCTCGCCTTGCTGGATATTCGCATGCCGGGCGAGGACGGATTGAGCCTTGCCCGGTATCTGCGTGAGCGCTACGCCGAAACCGCAATCGTGATGTTGACGTCCGCGAGCACCGTGGTCGACCGAATCGTCGGTCTGGAAATCGGCGCAGACGACTACATCTCCAAACCGTTCGACCCGCGTGAGCTCCTTGCGCGTGTGAGGAGCGTTCTCCGGCGAACGTCGCTTGCGCGCCGCGCGGACCTTGGCGCCGACCGCGTACGCGTCGGCCGGTGCGTGCTCGACGTCGCGGCGCACCGCCTGTTTGATGACGACGGGCAAGAAGTGCAGATGTCATCACTGGAATTCGACCTTCTGAAGGCGATGGTCGAGCATCCGAACCGACCGCTTTCGCGCGAGCGCATTCTGAACCTCAATCAGCGTGAGTGGGAACCATTCGACCGCAGCGTCGACCTGCGCATCCTGCGTTTGCGCAAGAAGATCGAGCCCGATCCGCTGCATCCCAGGTTCATCCGCACCATACGCAACGAAGGCTACGTATTCGTGCCCGACGGAAAGTAGTGAGCCCATGAATCGCTTAAATCGGACGACCCGGTGTTTGTGGGCTGTGGTTTGCGTCGGCCTGGTGTTCTCCTTGGGTGGCTGCTCGCGGGAGCCTGAGTCGGCGCTTCGGATTGGTACCAACGTCTGGATTGGCAGCGAGCCGCTCTACCTCGCGCGCGAGCTTGGCCGCCTTGATCCCGCGGTCGTGCAGCTGGTGGAATACCCGTCGGCGAGCGAAGTCCTCCGCGCATTTCGCAACGAGGCAATTGACGGGATGGTCATCAGTCTGGATGAGCTCTTCGGCTTGGCGGTCGACGGGCTCAGTCCTCGCATCATCCTGGTCGTTGATGTTTCCCATGGCGCGGACGTCGTCGTCGGTCGCGCAGGTATGCGCACGATGCGCGACCTGAAGGGCAAGTCGGTAGCCGTCGAGAGCGGTGCGCTGGGTGCGTTCGTGTTGAGCAGGGCGCTGGCAAAAAGCGACATGCAGGCGAGTGACGTCAACGTCGTGCACCTTGAGTCCAACGAGCAGGCCGGCGCGTTCGAGAAAGGTCAGGTCGATGGTGCGGTGACCTTCGATCCCTATCGCGCTCAGTTTCTGCGCGCCGGCGCCAAGGTTCTCTTCGACAGCACCCAGATTCCCGGAGAAATCGTTGATCTGCTGGCGGTGAGGGCACCCGTCATCGAGCAAAAACAGAACGCGGTCCAGACACTGCTGACCGCCTGGTTTGGCGCACTCGACTACATGAAGCGCGAACCCGCGGACGCGGCAAAGCGGATGGGGATTCGCCAGCAGACATCGGGCGAACAGTTCCTGGCCGCGCTGAGCGGTCTGCATATCCCCACGATTGAGGAAAACCTGGCCATGCTGGGTGGGCCGTCGCCTGGACTGGCCGTCACGGGGCATCAGTTGATGGCGCTGATGGTGGACGCCAAGCTCCTGCGGGCCGAGATTCCGATCGAAAGCGTGCTGGCACCCGCTCCGCTGGCAAATCTGCCGAAATGACCTTCCGCATTCCGGTATCGCTGAAGTTCACCGTCCCTCTGATCCTGCTCGGGTTTGCCGCAATCCTGAGTGCAATCAATCTTCTGTACTACGTGCCGCAGGCCGAGCAGGCCTCGGTGGAGGATAGCCGCAAGCGGCTTGCACAGGATATTTCCAGGCTGCAGAGCACGCTTGAATATCTGGTCCTCAAAGGCGATGTGACTGCTGCGCAGCACGAGATCGCCGTTCTCGCTCACAACCACGAAGTCAACTTTGCTGCGCTGACGAACGATCAGCAGGAAGTCATTGCCGCGACACGCCGTGCGTGGCTGGGAAAGCCGATTGCGGATGTCCTGCCTCAGCTTGATCTGAGCGAGGCTGCGGAAGCCATTAGCCAGCGGCGTGCCGGAATGTCGATTGACGCGACCGGTGACGAGCTGTTGGGCTACACCGGCATTCTCAGCGGCAGCGAACGCACGGAGTTGCGCCCTTCGCGCACCGCCAGCCTTTTCCTGTCCTACGACCTCAAGCCGCGGAAGGCGGAGGCTCGCGCGCACGTCCTGCAGCAGTCACTGTACTGGTCGGGCTGGGTGACGGCGCTGGCGCTGGCCATGTGGCTCGTCTTTCACTTCCTGTTGACGCGGCGTACGGCCCGACTGGTAGGTGCCGCCGAGCAGCTTGCTGCCGGCAGCCTCGATGTTCGCAGCGGGCTTCATGGGAGCGACGAGCTCGGTCGTCTGGGCCGGGCCTTCGATGCAATGGCGGTCGACGTTGCCGAAACGCAGACCCGCCTGCGCAATGACATTGCCATGCGTGAGCGCGTGCAGCGGGATCTTGCCAACAGCGAGGCAAGGCTGGCGCAGATCCTGAACAACGCCACCGCCATGGTGACCGTCAAGGACACCGACGGGAAGATCCTCTTCGTCAACCGGGAGTGGGAACGCGTATTCAGCCTCCGCAGCGGTGACGTGGCGGGCAAGACCGACGCCGAATGCCTTGCCGGACCGATCGCACGCGAATTTCGCGAAAACGATCTCACGGTGCTGGAAAGAAATACCCCCATGGAATTCGAGGAAAGCGTTCCACTTGGGGATGGCGTGCACACCTACCTGTCGATGAAGTTCCCGCTCCATGACGAAAACGGATTGGTCTACGCGGTATGTGCGATCTGTACCGATATTACCGAGCGCAAGCGTTCCGCTGAAGCGCTCCGGATCTCTGAAGCAAGCTACCGGGCGATTTTCGATGCGGCCGAGGACGCGATACTGGTGCGAGACGTCGATACTGGCGCTATCGTCGACGCCAATCCCGCAGCGTGCGCTGCGTTTGGCTATACGCGCGAGGAGTTGAGGCAGCTCCAGATGGGGGCGCTGAGCGCGGGCAAGCGCCCCGATGCCGAGGACAACGCGCGTGACTTGCGCGCGCGTGCCGCACGGGGCGAGGATCTTCGGGTCGAATGGCATAGCAGAAGCAAGGATGGAAGATTGCGCTGGTTCGAGGTGGTCGCCAAGCGAGTCACCATCGGCGGGCAGGACCGGATCCTTTCACTGTCGCGCGATATCGATGACCGCAAGGCGGCGGAGGAGGCCCTGGTTGCCAGCGAGGAGCAGTACCGCTCGATGTTCAACGCGTCGATTGATGGGTTGGCGCTATGGAATGCATCGGGCGAACTTGTCGATACCAACCCCGCGCTTTGGCGCATGTATGGCTATGGCGACCAGGAGTCCGAGGCGATGTGCGAAGGGGGCTGGGCTGGTCCTACCTACCCATCCGAATTCCTGCAGGCCGCGGCGTCGGGGCAGCCGCTGGATCGGGAACTCGAAGTTTCGCGAAGGGATGGATCGATTCTCGAACTCGAGGTCCATGGCATTCCAATGCATTACCGGGGGGAGCGGCATGTGCTGACCATAGCCCGCGACATTACCGACAAGAAGCGCTCGGCAAAGGAGCTCGCGCAGCACCGCGAATCCCTGCATCAGCGGGAGAAGCTTGCTGCGCTCGGGTCGCTGCTCGCGGGCGTCGCCCATGAACTCAACAACCCGCTGTCAGTGGTCGTGGCCCGCGCCGTTCTGCTCGAGGAGCGCGGCGACGCGGCAACCCAGGCTGCCGCGAAGAAGATCCGAGTTGCCGCGGATCGCTGTGCACGGATCGTGCGCACGTTTCTCGCAATGGCCCGGCAGCAGCGACCGGAGCGCGGGCCCGTCGCAATGAACGACGTGGTGACCGAGGCGCTCGACCTCGCGGCATACGCGTTGCGAACAAGTAGCGTGGAGGTGGTGCTCGATCTTGCCGATAATATTCCGCGGATCGAGGCCGATTCCGACCAGCTCCATCAGGTCCTGCTGAACCTCATCATCAATGCCCAGCAGGCACTTCAGGAGCAGCCAGAAATGCGGCGAATACGTATCGAGAGCCGTTTTGATCCAGCTTCCAACAGCATTCGCGTTACGGTGACGGACAATGGACCCGGCATCCCTGCCGACATTCGCGCTCGCGTGTTCGAGCCCTATTTCACGACCAAGCCTACAGGGATGGGTATCGGGGCAGGACTCGCAGTGAGCCTTGGCATCATCGAAGCACACGGTGGAACGCTCACCGTGGACAGTCCTGTCGAAGGCGGTGCTGCCTTTTCCTTCGTCCTTCCCGTTGGTGCGGCGGAGCCGCAAGCCGTTGACCCGGACTCATCGCGGCGGGTAGCCGACGGCCGGCGGACGATTCTCGTTGTCGATGACGAGATGGATATTCGCGAGATGCTGGTCGACATTTTGCGAAGTGCTCGCCATCGGGTGGTGACGGCCGTCTCGGGGCGCGAGGCGCTGCAGCGACTGGCGGAGGAGCGCTTCGATGTGATCATCACGGACATCCGGATGCCGGATGTCGATGGCGTCGCGCTCTATCAGCAAATCGTTCAGCGATGGCCGAGATTGGCGGAACGGGTGGTGTTTGTCACCGGCGATACCCTTACGTCCACGTATCGCGAGTTTGTCGACCGGAGCGGGTGCCTGGTCCTCGAGAAGCCTTTCATGCCGGACGATATCCGGCGTGTCGTAGTCGACCTTGCGGTCGGTGGGGAAGTGCCGTCGTCCGGATGAACGCCACCCGTCAGTGAACGCTTGCGCGACGGTGCAGCGCCGTCGGCGCACGCGGATGAAACATTTGTAACAATTCCGCCGGCCGACTGACGCGCCAGCGTTACACCCACTCTCTAGACTGCGTCCTATGCCGAGGCATGCGCATTCGCAATGCAGCAATGCCGAATTCACCTTAGGTCCGGAGCGCGGCGCATTCGCAAACCGCACCGCGGCAAGATCATATGGATTGGATAGACCATGCTTCGCTACGACATTCCAGTGCCCAGGGTTCCGCCCAGGATTGCCGCGCTCACCTTGGCGGGGATCACCATGCTCTTGCTGTTGGTCCTGCCCACCACGATGGCATCACATCTTCCCGAGCTTCCGGAACCGGTGATTATCGCTGCCGGCGGCGTTTTTCCGTGCACACCGATCGCTCACGTGCCCACCGAACATCGAGACGCCGGCCAGATGGTGGTGCCGGGCGGCCGTCACGGCACGGAAGGAGGAACTTCGAAGGGCTTCTGCAATTAGGGATGCGGGCACGCGTGGAGCCTGTCGTGGCAGCGGCCATGCGGCGGCGCGGAAAGTCGAAAATGACATCAGGGATGATTCCGTTGCGGCAGGACGATCGCCCGGCTGATTGCGCGGAGGTCGTCCCTGCCCTGAATTTCGGTGACCCGTTCTTCAGTTCCCGACCGAGCCGTTGCGGGCGCTTTTAGCCCGACCGCCACACCCCAAGTGCCGCAACCCCCGCCGCCCATGTCAGTAACCAGGTTCGTGAGGAAACGGCGACAGATCACTTCCTCTCCGAACGATGACGGCATCCAGACCGCGGCCGGTGCCACCATCGGCGTCAGCAGATTGCCGCGCAGAAAATCGTAGCTGCACCTGTCCACAGCCTGCCGACCCAAAGCGACGTTCGCGAAAGGAACCGAGTCGAGATTGAACGCCGCGAGCACCGGCCGCGAACACGACGACGGACAGCCCAACGCCGCGAACGATGCGTCCCGCACCGGGCGAACGGATCGGGGCCCGTAGCGGTCGAAGGTCTGCCCGAGCCTGCGGCGCGGAGAGTCGCCCCGGCCGCGCTCGCAGCGAGGCGGAGACTGGCTGGCGGCGATGGTATCGCGGCGGCCGGCCATCGGCTCGCCTCCGGTTCAATGGCATCCTGTTTGTGGACGGCGCCGCAAGGTCGCGCGGGAACAATCGGCGGCGAACGCAGTCAAGGCGGAACGGACGGGTGCCAACCAAGGTGCCCATACGGGTTCGAATGGAGTGCTGCCATGAAGCTGAACATGAGGCGGTGTCACGTGTGCGACAGCGAAATGTCCCTTCGCACACTCGATTCGATGGAGGGTCAGGTACACGGTGTACGCATGCACATCGACGGGATGCCGGTGATGGAATGCCCACAGGGGCACAAGCGGTTCGTCACTCCCGACTTTGCGGTCAGGATCATGGATGCGTTGATGCAGGACGCCGACCTGGTGCCACTCGAATCTGCGTCGCGGAGAGAGCCGCTGCGCGATCGCTACTGCTGTCCTGCTTGCAGCCGAAATCTGGAACGTGGCGCTCACCGCCATGTGGAAGCGAAGCGGGTGGTCGAACTCAGTGGCTTCGAGTCGTTCGGCGTTACCCTCGAAGTACCCAAGTTCCGATGCTCGTCGTGCCGGCGCGAGTATGTGCCACCG
Source organism: uncultured beta proteobacterium (assembly GCA_963739745.1). Taxonomy (GTDB): domain Bacteria; phylum Pseudomonadota; class Gammaproteobacteria; order Burkholderiales; family Casimicrobiaceae; genus VBCG01. Next base: position 871,855 of record CAVUCJ010000017.1, on the reverse strand, counting down.
GGCGATGTCGTGGCGGGCAACCTGATCAAGGCATCGGCCAACGCCTTTCGCGCTGCAGCGTTGTCTGCCACCTGAGGCAGGTCGCCGGTCGCGCCGGTTGTGGCAGGTCGGGGCAGCATGTCGGTTCGTGGCCCTGAGTCACCATGCGTGACCGACGCCGAACAGCACGGTCGTGTCGCCAGGTTGACGCGGCACTGGTAGGCGACGCCCTTGCCCGATTGCTCGAGCGTGGGGTTGATGAAGGCGATTCGCTCGAGTGGCAGGCTTCCCTCCCGTGCACTCGGCGCCTCGGCGACCGTTGCGACGCCCACCTTATCGGTCGCAAGTCGCGCCGCAAATGTCGATGATGTCTGAACGCCTCTCGCCCACAAATGTTCCCGACGTACAAGGAACGCGCCTCCTCCCTGAGCCTGTCCGTCCCTATATCTCAGCGTTGCAACGGCCGCCATTCTTGATAGGGCACGACGCTTCGCAGAACGGAGGCAATCACGTCAACGGGTCAGGTGCGATTTCAACGGCAATTTTGGCCGTGCCCGGCAGCGCGAACCTGCAAAAGCGTCCAGGGCACCGCGCACGGCCACGCGGGCAAATGGCGCGCGGGCAGGGCACGGGTCGAAAGGGTCGCCGTTGACACGACAGCCTCCTTTTCTCTCTCGGCTTTCGGCGGAGGCCCTCTGCCTCGGCCCGCTCAGGCCTCCTGGCGTGCAACCCTGGCCAGACAGCCGAAGGGGGCGCCGGGCGCCAGCACGGCAACATCGCGGTGGCGGCGGAGGCGTGGCGGCCGCACCCGGGCGGCCAGGCGGTCGAGGAGGTCCAGCGGGGTTGGGCACAGTGGCGCGCGCCTGTCCCCGATCGGGCCAGGTGCCCCGGCGGCTGTCAAGCCCGTCCGGGTTTCGGCGCTATCATCTCCAACTTGACGCGGCGATCCCGAATCTTGATTAAGCGGACGACAGACCAGGCACGCAATCCGCTCATTCGCGGCACGAAGGCGTGGTCGCCGGTCCTGCTTCTGCTCGCCTGCTGTTGCCTGGCCCCGCCTTTGGCGAACGCGAAACCGTCGAACGTCCTCGTGGTGTTCAGCAACAACCGCCTGCTCCCGGCCAACATCGAGGTGGACCGCGGACTGCGCCAAGGCGTTGCCGATGGCGCCGGCCGCGCGGTCAATTTTTTTTCCGAGTTCCTCGACGCGCCCGATTTCAGCGGAGAGGCCTACGAGGCGGGGACCGCAGCGTACCTCAGGCAAAAATACAGCGCGCGACCACCGCAGGTGATTGTCGTCGCGGGCCAGCCAGCCTTTCAGTTCCTCCTTGGCCATCGCGCCGAGTTGTTTCCCGGCGTCCCCATTGTCCACGTCGCGCTGTTGCGCCCGTTCTTGCAGTCGTTGTCGCCGCTCCCGCCGGACGTCATCGGAATTCCGGTCGACTACGATCCGCTCGGCACCGTGAAGCTGGCGCTTCACTTGCACCCGAACGCGAGGCGGCTGGTCGTGATCACCGGTACCGGCAGATGGGACCATGACCGTGAAGCCGAGCTTCGCGCCGCCGTGGAGGCGCTGCGCGTGGAGATTCCGGCTGAATTTTTGTCGGGGTTGCCCACCGACGATGTGCTGGTCCGCCTGCGAGGAATGGCACCGGGTGACGTCGTCGTCACGCCCGGTTACTTCAGGGATGGCGCCGGACGCACTTTCTCCCCGTACGACACGATCGCCATGATGGCGTCGGCGTCGGAAGCGCCGATGTACGGCCCCTTTGGCACGTTCATGGGGACCGGCGTGGTCGGTGGCCGCATGCTGCGGTACGACGAGGTGGGTCGCGAGTCGGGGAAATTGGTGGCCGGCCTCCTGCGCGGCGCACCTGCCTCCTCGATCGCAATGCCCGCGAGTATCGCAGCGCCTGTGCAGGTCGACTGGCGACAGGTTCAACGATGGGGCATCGACACCAGCCGCATACCGCCAGACGCCATCGTCCATTTTCGCGAACCTACATTCTGGGAGTCGTACCGCGACGCTGACGATGGTCGCCGTGGCGATCATGGTGCTCGAGGCCGTGCTCGTGGGTGCGCTCCTGCTCGAGCGACGCCGGCGGCGGCGCACCGCCGCGGCGCTGGCGGAAAGCGAGCAGCGCATCAGCCTCGCGGCACACGCGGCGCGCCTGTCGATGTGGATGTGGGATCTTGCGCACGACAGGATCTGGTCGACGGCAAAGCTGCGCGAACGCGCGGGCCTGGCACGGGAGGTCCCGGAGCACTTCGACCAGATCCTGCAGACCGTCTATCCGGAAGATCGCGACCGATTCAACCGCGCCGTGCGTCAGGCAGCGGCGAACGATCAGGAACTCGACGTGGAGTACCGCGTCGTCCAACCTGACGGGGAAGTACGCTGGTTCGCGGCCCGGGGGCATGCGGCAGCCGGCGAACCCGACTGCCTCACGGGCGTGAAGATGGACATCACGCCGCGGAAGGCGGCGGAAATGCAGGCGGCAAAGGACCGCGCCGCACTGACGCACATGTCGCGCGTGTCGATCATGGGGCAGCTGTCCGCGGCCATCGCGCACCAGCTCAACCAGCCGCTGGCGGCGATTCTCGGCAACGCCGAGACGGCGCGCAAGATGCTTGGCCGCGAGCCGGTCGACCTCGTGGAGTTGCGGGAGATACTGGACGACATCGTCGGCGAGGACAATCGCGCGGCGGAAGTCATCCGACGTCTTGGCGCGCTCTACAAGCGCGGCGAGATGGAGTTGTCCACCCTGGACCTGAACGATCTCGTGCGCGAGACGCTAGACTTGCTACGCGCCGAGCTCACGATCCGGCAGGTTGTTCCGGTCATCGAGCTTGCGCCGGGCTTGCCCCTCGTGCGGGGCGAAAGGATCCAGTTGCAACAGGTGCTCCTGAACCTCATCGTCAACGCAGCCGATGCGATGAGCGGCGTCGACGTGAGCCAGCGCGTGGTCGTCGTACGCACCTCGCTCGACGGCGACTATGTGCGGCTGTGCGTCGTCGATCGCGGTTCGGGCATCACCCCCGACGACATCAAGAACGTGTTCGATGCGTTCTGGAGCACGAAGGCGACGGGGGTGGGCGTCGGACTTGCAATCTGCTACTCGATCGTCACCGCGCATGGCGGAACCCTTACCGCTGACAACAACCCCGACGGCGGCGCCGTGTTCTGCTTCACGCTGCCGGTGCGGGCGCCAGGCTGACCGCGCAGGCCCGACATGCAGACGGTCTTTCTGGTCGACGACGACCCGGGGTCCTCCGGTCCCTTTCCCGTGTGCTGCGCGAAGGTGGCTTCGCCGTGCAGACCTACGAATCCGCCGAAGCGTTCCTCGCGAGGCCGGATAGGACGACTCGCGGCTGCCTCGTGCTCGACGTGACGATGCCGGGGCTGGACGGCCTGGCGCTGCAGCGCCGGTTGCTGGAGGCCGGGCAGCCAATGCCGATCGTCTTCATGACCGGATACGGCGACATACCGATGTCGGTGCGGGCGATCAAGTCGGGGGCGACCGACTTTCTGACCAAGCCCGTAGCGTCGGAGGCGTTGCTGGTCGCTGTACGCACCGCGCTCGATCAGGATGAGGTGATCCGGCATGCGCAGCTCGAAGCCACCGAATTGGCGCAGCGGTTCGACTCGCTTACGCGCAAGGGAACGCGAGGTGCTCGCAGCGGTCGTCGATGGCAAGCTCAACAAGCAGATCGCCGCCGACCTGGGCGTCGTGGAGCAGACCGTCAAGTTCCATCGCGCTCGGATCATGGAGCGGATGCATGCCCGGACGGTCGCGGAGCTGATGCACATGGCCGCCAGGCTCGGCGTCGAGTCGAACGCCTTGGCGCGTGGGGCAGCGGAGCATCGGCTGGCAAATCCGAGCGAGACTGCGCGGAAGGAATAGCCGCTCGACGCGGCGTGCTTAACCAAAGTCTAGTGTTCGTCCGTCGACTCGAGACTGTAACGTCTTGCCGTGATCAGCGCCAACCCGCTTATCGCCGTGGTGGACGACGAGCCGCCCGTGCGAACGATGCTCCGGCGCGCATTGCGTCTGGCCGATTATGACGTCGCGGCGTTTGCGAGCGGCGAGGAGTTCCTGGCCTCGCTGACGGAGCGTCTGCCGGCATGCGCGATCCTGGACGTGCACATGCCCGGCCTGTCCGGTTTCGACGTGGAGCTGCGCATGCGCGCGGCGAATTTCCGCGTTCCCGTCGTTTTCATTACGGCGAGCGACGATGCCGCGCTCGATCGCTCGGCTGAGGCGGCAGGTGCGGTCCGCCTCCTGCGCAAGCCATTCTCCAGTGACGCGCTCCTTGCCGCCGTGCGCGAAGCGTCCGGGGGACAACACGCCGCGATATGACCAAGGACCAATTCCCGCGCCAATCGGCGTTGGCGTAACAAGACAAGACCGCAACATTTCGGCGAATCCGGAGCGGCGGTTCCGAGGCGCCCGACACACCTTGGTTGGACAAACGCCCGACTTAACCAAAGTCCAGTTCCCAGGACATGTCGCCCGGCTGTACAACACACGTTGCACGCTCCCGCCGCTGCTGCATCGAATCCAGGGCAGACCTTCCTTGATCCAGACGGAGCAATCATGAACACCCATCCGATCAAGTCCCGTTGCACACGCCTCGCTGCCATCGGCGTCTTCGTCGCCATCGCACTCGCCGGTTGCGCATCGCAGCCGGTGTCGCAGGCCGAGCCGGATGCGCTGGTGGCCGATGCGCGCACCACGCTCAGCAACTTCATCCGCGATCCGGACCAGACCTGGATCCAGGAGAACCTCAACCGAGCCAAGGCCGTCATGATCGCCCCGCAGATCGTCAAGGCGGGGTTCATCTTCGGCGGGTCGGGCGGAAGGGCGCGTGCTGGTCGCGCGGGACGGGCGGACATGGGCGGGACCCGCCTTCTACGACCTCGGGACCGCCAGCGTCGGGTTCCAGGCCGGGGTCGAGGTCTCCGAGGCGATCATCGTCGTGATGACCGACAAGGGATTGAACTCCCTCCTGTCGAGCTCGTTCAAGATGGGCGGCGATGCGAGCGTCGCCGCGGGTCCCGTCGGCGCGGGTGCAAAGTCGACGGTAACCGCCGATCTCATCACGTTCACGCGGGCGAAGGGCGTCTACGGCGGGGTCAATCTCGACGGCACCGTTGTGCAAGACCAACATTCCCTGGAATGACGCGTTCTACGGCAAGACGAACGTGCTGCCACCCGACATCCTGATCAGGCGGACCGTGACGAGCCCCAGGTCCTCGGCGCTGCTTTCCGAAGTCGCACGGGCGGCGCGTTGACACTCTCGCATCCTGCAGCCATGGACGGTCAGAGGCAAGCTGCCGGCGAGCGACAACTTTCCTGCGAGCGCATTGCGCCGGCGATGCCACCGACCGAGAACATGGCCTGGATTCCAGGTGGCGCGTTTCTCATGGGGTCGAACGATCACTATCCCGAAGAGGCGCCGGCGCATCGGGTGACCGTGAACGGCTTCTGGATCGATCGTCACACCGTCACCAACGCGGACTTCCAGCGCTTCGTCGATGCGACCGGCCACGTCACGCTGGCCGAGCGTCCGGCGAATCCCGACGACTATCCGGGAGCCAAGCCCGAAGCTCCTGGTGCCGTCGTCGGTGATGTTCGCCAAGGCGCCGCACCGGGTCGACCTGCGCGATCACTACAACTGGTGGGTGTACACGGCGGGGGCCGACTGGCGGCACCCGCGCGGGCCACAAAGCTCGCTGGAAGGTCTGGCGAATCATCCCGTCGTGCACGTCGCGTACGAGGACGCCGAGGCCTTTGCCACGTGGGCCGGCAAGGACCTGCCCACCGAAGCGGAATGGGAATTTGCCGCTCGCGGCGGCCTCGACGGCGCCGAGTACGCGTGGGGTGACGAATTCACGCCGGGCGGGCGTCATCTCGCCAACACGTGGCAGGGCGAATTTCCGTGGCAGAACCTTCTGGAGGACGGCCACGAGTGGACCGCCCCAGTGGGCTCGTTCCCGGGTAACGGATACGGACTCTTCGATATGGCCGGCAACGTCTGGGAGTGGACCACCGACTGGTACCAGGACCACGGCAGGATCAGGAAGGCGTGCTGCACGCTCGACAATCCGCGTGGCGGCGAGCCCGCCGCGAGTCTCGATCCGCGCACGCCCGAAATCCGCATTCCGCGCAAGGTGATGAAAGGCGGCTCGTACCTTTGCGCGCCGAACTATTGCCGCCGCTATCGCCCGGCCGCCCGCATGGCGCAGGCGATCGACACGTCGACGTGCCACCTGGGCTTTCGCTGCGTCGTGCGTGGGTCAGTAGACGCAGGAGGAGGCGCCCGGCAACCGTAACAGCCTGAACCATTTGGACGACGCATCAGCTCGGACGGCGCAGGACTCTGTTCTCAGACGACACTCAAACCAAGGAGCACACATGGCAGCCAAGAAGCCGAACATGAAGCCCAACATTCTGGTCATGTGGGGCGACGACATCGGTCAGTCGAACCTCAGCTGCTACACCAAGGGCATGATGGGCTACAAGACGCCCAACATCGACCGCATCGCCAACGAAGGCATGATCTTCACCGATTCCTACGCCGAGCAGAGCTGCACCGCCGGCCGCGCCTCGTTCATCACCGGCCAGTGCGGCCTGCGCACCGGCCTCACCAAGGTCGGCCTTCCCGGCGCGGAGCTGGGCCTCAAGGCCGAGGACATCACCATCGCCGAGGCGCTCAAGCCGCTCGGCTATCGCACCGGCCAGTTCGGCAAGAACCATCTCGGCGACCGCGACGAGCATCTGCCGACGATGCACGGCTTCGACGAGTTCTTCGGCAACCTGTACCACCTCAATGCCGAGGAGGAGCCCGAGGAAGTCGACTATCCGAACGCGAAGGACTTCCCCGAGTTCAAGAAGAAGTACGGCCCCCGCGGCGTGCTGCACTGCTGGGCGGACGGCAAGGGTGGCCAGAAGATCGAGAACACCGGTCCGCTGACCAAGAAGCGGATGGAGACCTGCGACGACGAGTTCCTCGCGGCGGCCAAGAAGTTCATCCAGGCCGCGCACGACGCCGGCGAGCCGTTCTTCGTGTGGTTCAACACCTCGCACATGCACGCGTGGACGCACGTGAAGCCGGAGAGCCGGGGCCAGTCCGGCCGCTGGCAATCCGAGTACCACGACGTGATGATCGACCACGACAAGTGCATCGGCGAGATGCTCGACTTCCTCGACAAGCTCGGCATCGCCGACAACACGTTCGTGCAGTACAGCACCGACAACGGGCCGCACATGAACACGTGGCCGGATGCGGGCATGACCCCGTTCCGGTACGAGAAGAACACGAGCTGGGAGGGCGCCTATCGCGTGCCGTGCATGGTGCGCTTTCCCGGCCAGATCAAGGCCGGCTCGGTGTCGAACGAGATCATCAGCCACCAGGACTGGTTCCCGACCATCCTGGCGATCGCCGGCGAGCCCGACATCGCCGAGAAGCTGAAGAAGGGCCACAAGATCGGCAAGCAAGACCTTCAAGGTGCACCTCGATGGCTACAACCTGCTCCCGCACCTCACGGGCAAGGAGGCCAAGAGTCCGCGCAAGGGCTTCATCTACTTCACCGACGATGGCGACGTCGCGGCGCTGCGCTACGACAACTGGAAGATGATGTTCATGGAGCAGCGCGTCCGAGACACGCTCAAGATCTGGCAGGAGCCCTTCGTCGTGCTGCGCACGCCGTACATCTTCAATCTGCGGATGGATCCGTACGAGCGCGCGCAGATCAAACCTCGAACACCTTCTATGACTGGATGTTCCGGCACATCTACCTGCTCGTGCCCGCGCAGGCCAGCGTCGCGGAGTTCCTGGCGACCTTCAAGGAATTCCCGCCGCGCCAGAAGTCGGCGAGCTTCAGCCTCGACCAGGTCGTGGAGAAGATGACCGAGGCGGCCAGCAGCGGCGGCCACTGAGAACGGGTCGTGACTGCAGGCCGAGATACGATGTCCGCGTGGCAGGATACGCCGGCGAAGGCCGCCATCCTGGCGTTCGTGGAACGGGTGACGAAGGCGAATACCGCCGACTTTGTCCCGGAAAGCGAACGCGTCGCCGTCTTCGACAACGACGGCACGCTCTGGCCCGAGTGTCCCGTCCCCTTCCAGGCCGCATTCGTATTCGACGAACTGAAACGGCGCAGCATCAGCGAAGGGGAGTTGGCGGCCGATCCCATGGTCCAGGCCGCGCTTCGAGGCGACGTGGCCGCGCTCCTGGCGGGCCCGCATCACGATGGGCTGATGCACGTCCTGGCGCTGACGCACGCTGGCATGACCACCCACGCGTTCGAGGACCGCGTCGCGGCGTGGCTGGAGAGCGCAAAGCATCCGCGCTTCGGGAAGCGTTACGACGCGCTGACATTTCGGCCGATGCAGCAACTCCTGGCCTATCTTCGCGCCAACGCCTTCAAGACGTTCATCGTCTCGGGCGGCGGTGCGGATTTCATGCGCATCTGGGCCGAGCGGGTCTACGGCATTCCTCCGCATCAGGTTGTCGGATCGACCGGCCGGACGAAGTTCGAAACGCGTGACGGTGCGCCGGTGCTGGTCAAGACGCTGGAGTATGTCTTCGTGGATGACAAGGAGGGCAAGCCCAGCGGCATCCACCACCACATCGGGTGCCGCCCGATCGCCGCGTTCGGCAACAGCGACGGCGACCAGGCCATGCTCGAGTACACGACGGTCGGCAATCCGCGTCCGAGCTTCGGGCTGATCGTCCATCACACCGACGCGGCGCGGGAGTACGCGTACGACGCCAAGCCGCCGGCCACGGGCACGCTCATCACGGCGCTGGGGGCGGCCAGGAAGCATGGGTGGACCGTCGTCGACATGCAACGGGATTGGGTTGACGTTTTCGACACCGATCCGTCGTGAAAGGCGCGCGCTGGTCGATAAGAGCGACGCCGATTTCCAGGACCTGGCGACGATGACGAAGGTCGCGATGGGGATGCAATAGCCTTCATCGCATCACAGGGCTGTTCAACTGAAAGGGATTTGCAATGGCCAAGCAGAGTAAGCCAAACATTCTCGTCATTTTCGGCGACGACATCGGGATGTGGAATGTCGGCGCGTACACGAATGGCATGATGGGTCAGACGCCGAACATCGATCGCATCGGCCGGGAAGGCATCGTCTTCACCGACCACTACGGCCAGCCGAGCTGCACGGCGGGGCGCGCAGCGTTCATCATGGGGCAGTTCCCGGTGCGCACCGGCATGACCACCATCGGCATCCCCGGCTCGACGCGCGGCATTCAGAAGAGCGACCCGACGCTGGCCGAGATCCTCAAGGCCGGCGGCTACGCCACCGGCCAGTTCGGCAAGAATCACCTGGGCGATCGCAACGAGTTCCTGCCGACGGTGCACGGATTCGACGAGTGGTTCGGCAACCTTTACCACCTGAACGCCGAGGAGGAACCCGAGGAGCTCGACTACCCGGGACAGAAGAATCCCGAGTACGCGAAAAAGTTCGGGCCGCGCGGCGTGCTCCACGCCTGGGCAACCGACGAGGACGATTCGACCGAAGATCCCAAGTTCGGCAAGGTCGGCAAGCAGAAGATCGAGGACACCGGGAAGCTGACGCGCAAGCGCATGGAAACGTTCGACGGCGAAGTGCTCGACAAGGCGCTCGACTGGCTGGACCGCACCGCGAAGACCGACAAGCCGTGGTTCTGCTGGTTCAACACCACCGCGATCCACATCTGGTCACATCCGCCCAAGAAATACATCCAGAAGGCCGTCGACGAAGGCCGGGCGGAGACCGACGTCGTGCGCGCCAAGATGCTCGAGCACGACGAGCAGGTTGGCGTCCTGCTCAAGAAGCTCGAAGACATGGGCGTCGCCGATAACACCATCGTCATTTACACGACAGACAACGGCAACGAGCTGATGATGTGGCCGGACGGCGGCTATGCGCCGTTCCGTGGCGAGAAGGGCACGACATGGGAAGGGGGCGTTCGCGTGCCATGCCTCGCGCGCTGGCCCGGGAAGATACCCCCGCACAGCATCTCGAACGGAATCCAGAGCCACGAGGATTTGTTCGTGTCGCTGCTCGCGGCCGCCGGCATGCCCAATGTCAAGGAAGAGCTGCTGAAGGGCTACAAGGCGGCGAACGGCATGACCTACAAGGTGCACATCGACGGCTACAACAATATCGACCATTGGACCGGCAAGTCGCCGAAATCCGCTCGCCGTGAGTATTACTACTACGACGAGACCGACCTGATGGCCGTTCGTGTCGACGCCTGGAAGATGCACATCGGCGTCAAGCCGAAGGGCAGCTGGTGGAACGAGAAGTACTACCCAAGCGTTCCGTACGTATTCAACCTGCTGATGGATCCGCTGGAGAAAATGGATCCGGAGTCCGAGGAGTGGGGCTATATCGGACGCAAATTCTTCGCCCAGAAGATGTGGGCGCCGACCGCAGCCGGCCCGTTTCTCGCGGCACATCTGAAGAGCATCAGGGAGTATCCGCCGTCGCAGGGTGCCGACACGCTGAGCATGCACAAGGCGATCGAAGGCGCGATGAAGAAGCTGGACAACCCGGGCGGCAGCAGCAACTAGCCGAGTGACTCGCGCCGATCGTCCGCGGGGAACGGTCGGCGCGAGTGCGAGGGTCCGGACTTACGGAATTGCGTTCAAACCCCGACTGGAGGTACATCCGTGCCCAGGAAAACGGCAAGAAAGAAGCGGGCAGCTTCGCCGCGAGCAGCATCAACACCGGATGCAAAGAAGACGGCTAGCGGCGCGCGAAAGACATCCAAGCCGACGAGCCGGACCGGGCCAATCGCCGAGGAAAAGTAGTCCAGCGCCAAAGTGGCAATGGCAAGGCAGTAGCATTGTCCCAGTAGATGAGCGCAGTGAAAGTGGTGCAGGCTTCACGAACCAGGAGATCAACGTGCTAAACAAGTTACTGTCGGTCGGAGCGCTGGCACTTCTACTTGCGGGATCCGCTGCACATGCGCAAACCGCGGCGACCGGCGCCGCGCAGCCGGCGCCGAGCCCTGTCGATCCCGGCCCAATCCAGGCGCTAAAAGACATGGGCGCGCATTTGCAGACGCTCAAGCGCTTCCGGGTGTCGACCGACATGACGGGTGAGCGCGTACTCGAAGACGGGCAGAAGCTGCAGCACGAAGCAACCGCCGATCTGGAGGTCGACCGGCCGAACCGGGTACGCATCCATATGATAAGCGCGCGCTCCGAACGCCAGCTCTTCTACGATGGCAAGAACGTCACGCTCTACACGCCGTCTCAAAAGTACTACTCGACGGTGCCGTTCACCGGCAATCTCGGGGACCTGGTCGAGAAGCTGAAGGACCGATACGACGTGGAGGTGCCGCTGTCCGACCTGTTCGTATGGGGCACTCCGGACGCACCGCTCGACAGGATCGAGTCGGCGATGAACGCCGGCCAGGATTTCATCGACGACGACCTGTGCGACCACTATGCCTTTCGCCAGGGCACCATCGACTGGCAGATCTGGATCACCACCGGCCGTAAGCCGCTGCCGCGCAAGATCGTGATCACCAATCGCGCGGATGAGGCGCGCCCGCAGTCGGTGAGCCTGCTCGACTGGGACCTGAAGCCGACCTTCACCAACGCGGTATTCAAATTCACACCGCCCAAAGGGGCGCGCGCGATCGAGTTGGTTCCCCGCCCGGCCAAGTAAAAGGAGCCTGACCATGAATATTTCCTTCAGAACGTGGTTGGTGGTGCCCGTCCTCGCGATGACGCTGGCCGGCGTTGCACTGTCGCCGGCTGCAGAGGCGGCGCGCGGTGGCGGTGGCGGCGGCCGCGGCGGTGGTCATGGCGGTGGCCATGGCGGTGGCGGTGGCGGTGGCGGCCACAACGTGCAGGCCAACCACAGCCGTGCCGACGTACGCACCAACAACGTTCGCAACACGAGTGTCAACAATGTGAACGTGAACCGGAACCGGAACGTGAACGTCGACCGGAACGTCAACGTGAACGTCGATCACCATGGCGGCTGCTGCGGTTGGGACAACGACTATCATCCGGTCGCGACTGCGGCGGCGGTTACCGCCACGGTGGCCGTGACGTCCGCCGTCGTGGGCTCGATGGTGCGTAGCGTGCCTGCCGGGTGCGTACCGGTGAACTATGGCGGGATGATCTATCAGCAGTGCGGCAGCACCTGGTACCAGCCGCAGGGCTCGCAGTACGTAGTCATCAATCCACCTTATTGATCGTTCCCCGCGTGACCGCTCATGCAAGCGGCAAGCCCGTCGACGATTACGAGGCACGGACAAAGATCGCGCTCGCGAAGCCAATAGCCGGTCGTTCCTAGCACGACAAACGACATGCATTGCGAAGGCACGAACGATGGATCCGAAACAACTCGTCCTGCTGGCGCTCCAGATGGCCATCCTCGGCACCGTGTTTGGTTTCGGACTGAAATCGACGCGGGAGGACGTGCTCTATCTGGTTCGGCGTCCCGGCCTGCTGCTCCGATCGCTCCTCGCGGTGCTGGTCGTCATGCCCATCCTCGCCGTGCTGCTCGTCAAGGTCTTCGACTTTCGCATGACGGTGGAGATCGTGCTGGTGGCGCTTGCGGTCTCGCCGGTGCCGCCGTTGTTGCCAAGGCGGGAGACGAAGGCCGGCGGACGACCGTCATACGGGCTCGGGTTGATGCTCGTGCTCGCGGTCGTGGCGATCGTGGCCATGCCCCTGGCGGCGGAACTGCTGTCACGCGTGTTCGAGCGGCCGTTGGCGATGGGTCCCGCCGCCATCGCGCGGATTGTCGTGACGGCGGTGGTGTTGCCTTTCCTCGCCGGCATGGCCGTGCACAAGCTCTGGCCGCGGGTGGCGGAGCGCCTCGCGAAGCCCGTGCGCCTGGTGGCGAACGCCTTGCTCGTCCTCGCGGTGCTGGCGCTGCTCGCCGGCACCTGGCAGGCGATCTGGGCGGCCATCGGCAGCGGCACCGTGGTCGCGATCGTCATCTTCGTCGTGGCAGGCATGCTGGTCGGCCATCTGCTGGGGGGGCCGGATCCGGAACACGCCGCCGTGCTCGCGCTGTCGACCGCGTGCCGCCATCCGGCCATCGCGCTCGCCTTCGCCGCCGCCAACTATCCCGACGAGCATTTCGGTGGGACGATCCTGCTCTACCTGCTCGTGAGTATTCTCGTCGGCATGCCGTATGTCGCGTGGCAGCGGCGCCGATTGACGCCTGCAACATCCGGGTAGGCATTCGCCATGAGGTGGTGATGCAGCAGCAAGCGCAAATGGCTGGGGCTCCTGCGGAGCCCTCGGAGTCGGACGAAGTTTCGGTCTTTTCTCCGGTGGAGAACGAGGCGCCGCTGCGCTGGTGGCGGCGGCTCCACCTTGTGCGCGCGGGTGATCTCGGCGCGCGCCGGCGGGCGGTGCTGTTTGCGCTGATCGCATGGTTGCCGATTGCGGCATGGGCGCTGGCCACAGGTCGTCTGCTGGGCGGCGCGGGCGAGCCTTTGCTCGTGCACTACGGAATCCACGTCCGCTGCTTGATCGCGATCCCGCTGCTCATCATGGCCGAGGAGGCGCTGCATCAAAGCGGCAGGTCGATCGCGCAACAGTTCGTGACGAGTGGAGCTGTTCCGCCCGCGCTGCGGCCCGACTTCGACGCCGTGCTGCGTGACATCGTCCGCCTGCGCGATGCCTCGTTGCCGTGGGTGTTCGCGGTCGGTGTGGCGATCGCGTGGGCGATTGCCGATCCTCCCGGTGCGCACGGTGACGAGATCAGTTGGTCGATCGGTGTCGACGGTGCCATCGGTTTCGGAGCCGTCTGGTTCGCATATGTCGTGCGCCCGTTCCTCGCCGCGTTGCTCCTCGGCTGGCTGTGGCGGCTGTTTCTGGTCACCTGGTGGATGTGGCGCATCGCACGGTTGCCCCTCGCGCTCGTGCCGACGCATCCGGATCGGGCCGGCGGCATCGGGTTTATCAAGAAGTTCCCCCGCGGATTCATGCTCGTGACGCTCGCGCTGTCTGCGATGCTGGCGTCGCGCTGGGCACACGAGATCGTGTATCACGAGGCCCTGCTGACATCCTTTCAGGTGCCGGTGATCGCATATGTGGTCCTGTGGTCGCTCGCGCTGATGTTGCCGCTGTTCGCGCTCACGCCGGCGCTGCATTCCGCGCGAATGCGCGCCCTTCCGGCCTATGCTGCCCTTGTGGGCGAGCAGGGGCGGTTGGTTCAACGTCGCTGGATCGAGCGCAAGCCCGTCGACGATCCGTCGTTGCTCGAGGCGGAAGGCATTGGTCCGGTGGCCGACGCGGCCGCCCTGTACGAATCGGTGCAGAAGATGCAGTCGGTGCCGATCGGCAGGCATACGCTGACGGCGATCCTGCTGCCGATGGTGATCCCGTTCCTTGTGCTGCCGCTGCTCAGATTTCCGTTCGAAGCGATCCTCGCCGCGCTGTTCAAGGCGCTGCTATGAATAATTCTCAGCAGGTGGACACTCCGGTGGAAGACGAGAGCACGCAACTGTCGCGCAAGCGCACGTCGCTTTCGGTCGAGCGCAGTTTCCTCGCGTTCGAGCGTACGCTGATGGCGTGGCTGCGTACGTCGCTGTCGATGATCAGCTTCGGCTTCACGCTGGTGAAGTTCTTCGAATTCCTGGAGGACGAGCGCGGCGGCCCCATTGTCGGAAACTTTGGCCGGACCTGGGCGCCCACGACGGTGGGGATGGCGATGATCGTCATCGGGACCGGCGCGCTGGTTGTGGCGATCATCCAGCATCGGCGCCGCGTCGAGGCCCTGCGTCGCGAAGGCCTGGTGCCACAGTGGAACCTGGCGCTGAACGTCTCCATTCTGGTCGCGGCGCTCGGCGTCTTTGCTCTGGGCGCGCTCGTCGTGTGAGGGTGTCATGGAAATACCGTTCGGATCACTCGCTGCGGCGGTCGTTTTTGCCGGCGCCTACCTTGCTGGCGGCGGGCTCGGCGCGTCCGAGGCCGGAGAGCGGTTCTGGGCGCGCCGCCGCTTCATCTCCGCGGCGGCTGGCATTTCGGTCGCCTACATATTTATCGACGTGCTGCCGGAACTCGAGTTCCAGCGGCAGGTCGTGGTCAAGGCGGCCGAAGGCCAGGAGTTGCTCTTCGCCGAGCAGCGGATCTACCTGCTGGCGCTGCTGTCGTTCGTCGTCATCTATGGGCTCGAGCACATGGTGCTCGTCAATCGCGAGCGCCGGCGCGAGTCGGTTGCGGCGGGCGAGGCCGACGCTGTCTTCTGGCTCCAGCTGGCCGGCTATGCCGCGTACAGCGCGCTGATCGGCTACCTCGTGATCGAGCGGGCGGAGCGCGGCGCGCTGGCGCTCTTCGTCTACACCTTTGCGATGGCGGTCCATTTTCTCATCGTCGACCATTCGTCTCGCCGAGGAGCACGGACGCGCATATCGGGCCGCGGGGACGCTGGCTTGCTGGCGGCCAGCGTGCTCGCTCGGCTGGCTGATCGGCGTGGTGACGCCACTTTCGGAAATCGTGGTAGCCCGGCTGTTCGCGGTTCTCGCGGGCGGCGTCGTGATCACGAGCTTGCGGGCCGAGCTGCCCGACGACCGCGAAGGGCGTTTCTGGCCGTTCTGCCTCGGCGCGGTGATCTTCGCGGTATTCCTGTTGCTGGCATGAGATGGCGGGCCGACGGAGCGTTTTCGACGAACCGAGCGTGAGGACCGCCGCGACCCCGTTCCGGTACGCGGCCGCAATCGAAGGTCGTCGCAAGAGGCGCTTGATTTTGCTGCAGTACGCCGGCCGCCATGGCGGCGACGGCATCGTGGCGACCGGTTGTCGGGCCCGCCTCTGGTTCACTCGCATCCCGCCTGTGGGCACCGCAACAAGCGCACGCGGGAACAAACGGCGGTGAACGCAGTCAACGCCGAACGGACGCGACGCCATGCGCGACATCGGAACGGGTTCGAATGGAGGTCTGCCATGAAGCTGAATACGACGCGGTGTCACGTGTGCGACAGCGAAATGTCCCTCTGCACGCTCGAGGCGATGGAGGGGGAGGCGCATGGTTTGCGCATGCAGATCGACGGGATGCCGGCGATGGAATGTCCGCAGGGACACAAGCGGTTCGTCACCCCCGACTTTGCGGTCAAGGTCATGGACGCACTGATGCAGGACGCCGACCTGGTGCCACTCGAATCGGCGTCGCGGCGAGGACTGATGCGCCAACGCTACTGTTGCCCCGCTTGCAGCCGGAATCTGGATGGCGGCGCCCACAGCCACGTCGAGGCGAAGCGGGTGGTCGAGCTCGGCGGCATCGAGTCGTTCGGTGTCAGCCTCGAGGTCCCCAAATTCCGATGTACGTCGTGCAGACGCGAGTACGCGCCACCGGGCGAGGTCGTGGCGGGCGACCTGATCAAGGCATCGGCCGACGCGTTTCGCGCTGCGGCGTTGTCGGCCACCTGACTCGCGCCGCCGGTCGCGGCGGTCGGGGCGACGCTTTGCCCGGTCGCCCGGATTCACCATGTGTAACCGAAGCCGAACAGCACGGTCGTATCGGTGCTCTGCGTTCCAGGGGCCGGGTCGTTGTCCCAGTCCACCTTGAGCGAGGTGGTCGCGTTCAGGCCGCCGGTGAGTGGGATGCGCAGGCCGGTGTCGGTGTTGATCACGATATCGGACGTGGTTTGCAGGTTCCAGTAGCCGCTCTGGTCGAAGTAAACCTGTGCCTTGCGCGTCCACAGCCACTGCGCGTAGTGGATGCCCCAGCCCGCGGCGATGAACGAATCGCCGGGCCCGTCGTACTCGATCGCGCGCACGAAGTTCGGGCCCGCCTGAACCGACAGCTCCGTGTCCGCCGTGTCGAGGAACTGGTAGCCGTAGCCGCCGCCAAATTGCGACCGCAGCTTGATGTCGCGGAACTCGTCCTGTTCGAACGACATGCGTCCGTAGATGAACTGGTGTGGCCTGACGAACCAGTCGTAACTGCCCGTGGTACGCCAGTTCGACTCGGTGGTTGCGTCGCCCTCCGACGCCCAGGTGCCCTGGCCCCAGAGGCGATAACGGTACATCTTGGCGCGGGCGACGAACTCGCCCTCGCCAACCAGGCGGCCGCTGTCGGTATTGCCGCGGACCAGATTCGCCGCCAGGTTGACACGGCGCCGGTAGGCCACACCCTTGCCCGATTGTTCGGGCGTGGGGTTGATGAACGCGATTCGCCCGAGCGGCAGGCTTTGCTCGCGCGCAACCGGCGCCCCCGCGATCGACGCAACGCCCGACTTGTCGGCCGCGAGTCGCGCCGCGAAGTTGCTGCCGTCCTCAAGCTGGACCTCCACGGGCTTGTCGGTCTGCAGCGCGGCGACGTCGGCCCACGTGATCTTGATTTCGCCGGCGTAGGAGGTCCTGAAGATCAAAGTCTCCGCTTCCTTGCGGACCACGCTGCCGGTGATCCGGTCCCCGTTGCGCAATGTAACGGTGTCCGCCAGCGCTGTCGTCGCAGCACCGGTCGCGGCGAGTGCCGAAGCGACCATCAGCGAGATCGAACGGGCAGCTTCGGGCAGGGTCAGGCGCATCGTGTCTCCAGGCACGCATCGGGTCGAAGACGTCTGAACGCATCTCGCCCGCCAATGTTCCCGACGTGCAAAGAGGAGCCCGCCGTTGCGACGGCCACCGCCCGACTTCATAACCCTGTCGGTCAGCTCGTCGTCGATGCGCCAGGTGCCACGGTGGCTCGACAGGATGGCTTCGCCGGTGAGCCTGATCACGCCCGATCCGCAGTCGAACAGGACGACCGCCGCCTTGCCATTGCTCCAACCCTTTGTGATCCTGACGAATCGGGTCGGGTGCTTCCTGGCCAGACAGCTCATGTACGCGCCGGCCTTGCCGTCGTTGGTGGCCCCAAGGCTGGATCTTGCGCACTTCGTCCGACCGCACGGCGCGCCGTGATCGTCGGGCACGACCGCAACGACGAGCGTGACGTCGAAGGCGCGATCCGTGTCGGCGCCCTTGAGCGTTCCGGCGAGGCGCCCTTCGCCAATCTGGACCGTCGTGGTGATCGTCCTGTCGCCGCCGCAGTAGCCGCAGCCGTTGCCGAGAGCGAACAAGCATCGAAAGGAGGTCGGGTTGCCAGCGATTAACATTCTGATATATAATGACAAAACGACGTCCAGAACGCCCTTCCGTCGACCTGCCGGGCAAGGGTTCACGTGTTGGAACGGGCGAGCCAGTCAGCTGCGGGCGGGCTGCCAGGCAAGGGTAGTCCACTTGCCATAGCAACGAACGGCGTTCCCTGTCGATCGCTTTTTCCGGCCCGACTTGAAGGCACGCCGAATCGATCGACCGCTGCATCGACGACCTTTCCATTGCCACTACCGAGGAGCTGTGCGGTGATCGAAGTCATGAACTGTCTGAAGAAGTACGGCCAACGTCTCGACTTGGAAATTGCCAAGGAGATGGGCTTGCCGCTCGCACAGGTGCGGCAACGGCTGGCCAGCCTCGCCGCGACGGGCGCCATCATCACCTGCAGCCTGACTCGCTTCGAGGACGGCAAGCGGATCGACGCTTGGCAATGCCGCGTGTCCGGCTATGTTCCGCCCTTGGCGCCGGGCCGAAAGGCCAAGGCGACGACGTAGCGGATTGTGTCGCCGCGGGGGACCCGGCGGCGACGGACGACCCGGCGGAGCCGGGTTCGAGCACGCGTCGGGGGGCGGACGGACGAAGGGGTTGTCGTTGACGCGACAACCCCTTTCTCATTTGCCCGCGCACGCTATCTGGCGTGGTCCGCCCGAGCCACCTGTCCCTGCCGCCGTGGCGATCCACGCCGGGCGCTCTTCCAGAAAACCCCTTAGCAGGTCGCGCAAACCGGAGTAGGCTGCGCTCTTCCCGGGCCCGATACGCCAACGCCGCAGGGATCTTGCAGGTACCGGGCGCGGCCCGCGCTTAATGCTTGTCTGACAAGGAGAACATCGATGACCTCATGGCCTAGGGGCTTGTTCATGGTTTCTGCGCTGTTGGGTGTCGTCTGGACGTCCGCGTCGGCTCAGGTCCGGCCGCCGGCGGCGGATCCCGCCTACTTCGAATACGCGAACACGTCGATCGCCCCGCCCTTCGTCAACAATTTCATCAATTTTCCGACACCCCCGGGCCGCCGCTATGTCATCGAGCAGGCCAGTGTGACCTGCACGACGCCCTCGAATACCGATGTGTTCACCCAGGCACAGCTGTACGTGACGAAGGTCATCGGGTCCCGGCGCGACGACCGCTTTCGGCTCGCCTGTCGTCGCGCTCGAGAAGCGCGGGCCATCCTTTCTTGGCGGATATGTTTGGACGGGCACGGCGCGCGTGACTTCTGATCACCGATGCCAACCCTTTCCTTGCCGGATGGCAGCGGGGCCTTGTTTATCAACATCTTTCACACTGATGCCACGGTGACTGCGAACTGCTTCGCGACGCTGTTCGGTCACTCGGTGCTGCCGGGAACGATATGAATGCGATCAGCCCCCGCAGCGGCATGGCGCTGCTGACGGCCGCGATCAGTGCCTGCGCGTGGGCGGGCGGTGACGCACCGGCGCGGATGATTCCCGACCCGCCCAATGTTCGGTCGATCTATTCCCCTGGCGAGGGCAAGCCAGCGGCCGTGGCTGAACGCACGGTGGTTACGGACAACGGCGTCACCAGGGTACGCGACGGCGTCTCGGAAGCCGCGGCAGGCAGCAACGGCAACCCACCCGCTTCGGCTGTCGTGCAAGGGGGGGCCGGCCAGGCGATTCGTGTGGTCCCCGGCGCGCAACCCGACCTCACGCGCCCGGCCGCATCGATGGCCATGCCGGCGGATGTTGTTTTCGTTGAGTCCGGCGGCGCGAAGATGCTGCGCCGGCCAGGGATGGCCGACGACCTGCCATCCGCGCCACCCCAGTCCCAGGCGGCCCCGCCAGCCAAGCCGCCGCCCGGGATGATGATCGTCGACCTGCCCGCGGGCGCAGTCGCTCCCGTCGGCATGCCCGAGCCGAGGACGTTGTACCGCGTAACGTCCTCGCCATTGCCGGCGGTGCCGCCTGAGGCCACTCGCGCGCCAAACTGAGTCGCCGGTCGAGGCGCCTTGGACCCTCGTGTAGTCACCGCGGCGTAAAGCCCGCCCTGCGTTTGCCGTGTCGCCGCCGCAACGCGGGATTGCCCCCGGAAGGCGCATTTATCGATCGGCGCCGTGGGGCGAATGGAGGTGATGCGGTGCACAGGACCGTTCTCGGATTCGGCATCTTTGTCTGGCAGTGCCTGAATGCCGTCGCCGCAGCGCAGCCTGTTCCTCCTGCGCCGTCGATCGACTCGATCGAAGTCAAGCCCGGTGTCTGGATGCTGCGTGCAAACAGCCCGGTCGGTAACTCGACCATCGTGGCGGTCATTGCAGGCGAGCAAGCGGCGTTGCTCGACGTCGGGATGGCGTCCACCGCGCGTGTGCTGCGGAATTGGCTTGAAGGGCGAGGCGTCAGGCGAGTGGTCTTCGTCGCGAGCAGCCATCACCATGCCGACCACACCGACGGCCTCGCGAAACTTGTCGAATGGACAAGCCCGATTTTCGTCACCAGCGTCCGGCAATACGAGCGGCTGCTTCCCGCCTCGAGTGCGCCGGTACCCTGGGCCGGCCTGGCCGCGCTCGGTGTCCCGACGCAGACGGTCAGCGGCGGCACGACTTTCCGGCTGGGAACCCACTCGATCCGGATCGATGCCATTGCGAACGGACACTCGCAGACGAGGTACCTGAGGACGTCAGCGGCGGATGTGCCGGCCGGCGATAGTCGCGCTCGACGGCGCGCACCCGATGCGGATTGCCGCACAGATGCAGCGTCCGCGGCTAGCCGGAATCGGGTCCGCGGAAGCGTCTCAGTTCGAAGAACCCGGGCGGTAGCGGCCTTCCGATTTGCTCGCCCGTCCTTCGGCGACGAGCTTGTCGAGGTGGGCGAGCAGCGAGCGAGCCGCCGCGGCATGCAGTCGCCGGGGCGTGTCCGCGTACACGTCCGGCAGCAGCTCGTCCAGCGTTGCATTGCCGCGCCGCTCGAGCGCTTCGATGACCCGCTCCTCCCGCCGAAGGCGATGCTGGATGATCCGCTGAATCTCGCGATGCGGCGAGCCGATCAGGTAGCCATGTCCAGGCGCGATGATCGCAATGTCCAGCGATAACAGGGCGGCGAGCGAATCGAGATAGGCACGCATGTCGCCATCGGGCGGATTGATGATCACCGTGGAGCCTTGCATCACGTGATCACCCGTGAACAGCATTTTCGTTTCGTCGAGCAGAAAACACAGGTGGTTGGATGCGTGCCCAGGCGTGTGCAGCGCGCGCAGCGTGAGGCCGGCAATGGCAGCCGCTCGTCGTGGGAGGGCAGGAGTCCGGGGACGAAGTCCTGGTCGTGCGACTCGTCGGGTGGCGGGAGGCCGATCAGGCGGGCGCCGGTCGCCGCCTGCAACGCCCGCGCGGCCGGCGAATGATCGCGATGTGTGTGCGTGCACAGGATCCAGCGGATTCGTCCGCCGCCACAGGCGACGATCGCCGCCACGTGCGAATCGATCGATGGTCCCGGATCGATCACGGCCAGCTCGGCGTCGCCCACAACGTAGGTATTGGTTCCCGGCCCGGTCATCATGCCTGGGTTGGGTGCGATGATTCGGGTCACGAAGCGATCGAGCCGCTTCGGGATTCCAGGCGTGAGATCGTAGCTCGTCTGCGTGGTCTCCTCGGGATCGGACCAGTGAATCTCGGCGAGGGCTGCATCGCCGCGCCGAAAGATCTTCGGCCCGGCGCTCCCCTGTGCGACCGCGGGCCAATTGGTTTCGACGGGCCCCTTCGCGCGGGCGTGCGCCATTGCCTCGTCGACGGTTGCGAAGCCCGCGAGTTCCTTCAGCACGACACCCGTCGCGAACGC
Organism: uncultured beta proteobacterium; assembly: GCA_963739745.1. Classification (GTDB taxonomy): domain Bacteria; phylum Pseudomonadota; class Gammaproteobacteria; order Burkholderiales; family Casimicrobiaceae; genus VBCG01. The sequence goes on along the minus strand of CAVUCJ010000017.1, from coordinate 850,012 downwards.
GATTTCGATTTCCTTGCGTTCCGAGCGCGCGAGCGCCTCGGCGGGTCGCAGCCAAAGGCTGTGGACCGTCTCGTTGTTGTCATGCGAGCCATGCTGGCCATGCGGCGCGCGCGCCAGGAAGAACCGTGCGTCGAAGCGGCGCGGGCGATTCGGCGGGGTGATCCAGCGATCGACGTAGACGAATTCTCCGGCCGGCAAAAGAAGCGAGTGACGCGCCAGCATTTCGGCGAACGTCAGCTCGCCACGATTGAGCGCTTCGCGGTCGACGGCAAGCTCGACGATGCGCTCGGGGGCGGCCGGCATGCCGGCCTCGTCCTGCGCCAGAAGGATGCCCGCTTCCTCGAAGCTTTCACGGGCGGCCGCAACCCAATAGGCAAGGCCTCCGTTCGGGAGCGCCAGCCGCGCGCTCGCTTCCTCGTCGGTCAGCCCGGCGATCCGCGCCAGGATGCGCGGATCAGAATCCGACGCGTCGAGCGCTCCCCCCGGGAACACGTAGGCACCCCCCAGAAACGCCGCGCCGGGCGCGCGGCGCTGCATTAGAAGTTCCGGTCCTTCCGGCGTGTCGCGCAGCAGGATCAACGTGGATGCGGAACGAATTTTCAACGGGAACTCACTTGATCGGCACGGCGCCTGAAGACGAATTGATCGGCGGCGCATGATCACCGGCAGTGTCGGCGCGACGTTGGGTTGGCGTGGCGGACTTCCGGTTTCGGCCCGGACGTCACGGGCGGCCGGGCCCGGATACAAGGCGGAAAGTATCGCATTGAAGTCATTCGCCTGCCTGCGCCGCGTTCTCCGTCAGTCTTGACTACGTATAATTTTGTATACATAATGCAGCCCGTCCATCCGCTCGTACTGCCGGGAACATCACGTGACCCTTCAGCTTCGAGACTCGGGCGCCGTCGACGAGGGCGCCGGGCATATCGTGCGCGCGACGCTGCCAGCCAAGGTGGCGGAGCGATTGCGCGACATGATCGCCACCGACGAATTATCGTCAGGTGCGAAGCTCAACGAGCGCGAACTCACCGTGCATCTGCAGGTATCGCGCACGCCGCTGCGCGAGGCGATCAAGATGCTGGCCGCCGAAGGGTTGATCCGACTTGTCCCCAACCGGGGTGCCTTCGTTGCCCAGCCCTCGTCGGAGGAGGTGGAGGATATGCTCGAAGCCATGGGCGCGCTCGAAGCGCTGTGCGCGGAACTGGCGTGCCTGCGGGCGACGGACGACGAGATCGCAGCGGTGCGGCAGACGCACGAGCGAATGGTGAAGGCGTACGAGCGCCGTGATCGGCGCAGCTACTTCAGGCTCAATCAGGAGATCCATCACCGGATCGCGCAGGCGGGCCGGAACCTGACGCTGCTTCGCCTTCACGAAACACTGAACGCACGGCTCTACCGGGTGCGCTTCATGTCGAACAAGACCGATCGGTGGCACTCGGCGATCGAGGAGCACGAGGCGATCGCGAATGCTCTGGAACGACGCGAAGTGGCGTCCATCCGTGAGCTGCTGCGCGAGCACCTCGGCCACACGTGGAAAAAGGTCAAGGCGCATGGCTACTGAAGCTCGTCCGAACGCAAAGCAACCCATTCCCGATCTGCCGCGTATCGCGCTGTTGATGGGTGACCCGAATGGCGTCGGCCCCGAACTCGCGGTCAAGCTGCTCGCGATGCCCGAGGTCTACGACCGGGCACGCATCGTCGTCGTCGCGCCACCGGCCGTCTGGGAGGCGGGACTACGGGCGGCCGCCGCGTCGATCGACCCACTGCGCACAACCGCGATGGGGCGGCTCGATTTCGCTGCGGGTCGGCCGTCGCTGCTGGCCACCCCGGGCCTCGATGCCGACGTGATTGCCGTGGGCAAGGCAACCCGTGGCGCCGGGGCGGTCGTGCTGAGTCATCTCGCCTTCGTGGCCGATGCGCTGGCCGCCGGGCATATCGAGGGCGTCGTGTTCGCGCCGCTGAACAAGCAGGCGATGAGGATGGCGGGCCTCGCGCAGGAAGACGAGCTCGAATACGTTGCCGAACACCTCGGCGTTCGTGATCCGGTATGCGAGCTGAACATGATGGACGGATTGTGGACGTCGCGCGTGACTTCGCATGTTGCCCTTCGCCGTGTCGCCGACCTGGTCACGATCGACGCGGTGTGCGCGGGCGCATACGTCATCGAGAAGGCATTGCGCATGAGCGGCGTCGCGCGGCCGAAGATCGCCGTTTGCGCGCTGAATCCGCACGCCGGTGACGGCGGAACGATGGGTCGCGAGGAAATCGACGTCATTTCGCCGGCAATCACCCGCCTGCAGGGCGAGGGGATCGATGCACGCGGCCCGTTCCCGTCCGATACAGCATTCCTGGTCGCGCGCCGCGAGAACTACGACGCGGTGCTGACCATGTACCACGATCAGGGCCAGATCGCGATGAAGACGCTGGGGTTCGAGCGTGGGGTCACGGTGATGGGTGGATTGCCCTATCCGGTGGCGACGCCCGCGCAGGGTACGGCGTTCGACATCGCAGGCAAGGGAGTGGCAAGCGCCGAAGCAATTCGGCGTGCGTTTCACGTCGTGGCCGACATGGCGGCCCGGGCGCGCTAGCGCGCAGGGCTCGTGCGGTCGCAGGAAAACACAGGAGGACTCATCATGATCGCATTTCGCTTCGCCGTTCGTCTGGCCACCCTCATGGCCATCTTCGCCGCCGGCGCGCTGCCTTTGGCGCATGCGCAGGCACCGATCGAAATCATCTTCGGGATCAGCGCCGAAGCCGGGTCGCTGCAGGCGCTCACGGGCGAGGAATTCACCCGCCGAGTCAACGAGAAGCTCGCCGGCAAGGCGAACGTGAAATTCTTCGCGTCGTCGCAGCTGGGCGGAGACAAGGAACTGATGCAGAAGCTGCGCCTGGGCTCGGTCCACCTGTCCATGCCGTCGTCGAACATGTCGTCGGTGAGCCCCGAGTTCGCCCTCTTCGACATGCCGTTCCTGATCAAGGATCGCGGGCAACTGGCGCGGATTGCGCCGACGGTGTTCTGGCAGATGATCGCGCCCTCCACCGAGCCGAAGGGCTACAAGATCCTCGGCCTGTGGGAAAACGGCTTTCGGCAGATCACGAACAACACGCGTCCGATCGACAAACCCGAGGACCTGAAGGGCATCAAGCTGCGTGTTCCGGGCGGCGCCTGGCGCGTGAAGATGTTCAAGCTGTGGGGCGCCAATCCGACTCCGATGGCCTTTTCTGAGGTATTCGTCGGCCTCCAGACCGGGGTGATCGATGGCCAGGAAAATCCGTACACGAACATCTACGCCGCAAAGTTCCAGGAAGTGCAGAAATACCTCTCGATCACCAATCACGTCTACACGCCGTCGTACCTGACGACCGGGACGACGACCTGGGCGAACTGGCCGCAGAACGTGCGCGACGTGATCGCGCAGACGGCGAAGGAGATGGAGGCGTGGGCGTACGAGAAGGGCGCCCAGGACGACGGCGTGCTCAAGGACAAGCTCGTGGCGGCCGGCATGAAGGTCAACACCGCCGACCGCGCCGCGTTCGTCAAGGCCAGCCAGCCGCTCTACGATGAGTTCGAGAAGGAAGTGCCGAACGGCAAGGCGATGATCGAGGCGACGCTGCGCGCGGCAAACTGAACCGGCGAAGGTTCACCGGGGGCGATTGCGATGCTGCCGCGCATCAGACGCTGGCTCGACCAGGCACTGCAGGTTCTTACCATCGGCCTGCTGCTTGGGCTCGCCGCGCTCGTGATCGCCGCCGTTGCATTTCGCAAGGCGGGCCTGTCGATCGTCTGGTACGACGAGTTCGCGTCGGTGCTGCTCGCCTGGCTCACCTTTCTGGGCGCGGCGCTCGCGGTGCTGCGGCATACCCATCTCGGCTTCCCCGGGCTGGTGTTCAGGCTGCCGCTGGCGCTTCGCCTGTCCTGCTTCGCGGTTGCCAAGGTGATCGTCATCGGGTTCTGGACGATCGTGGTCGTCGCCGGCACAAAGGCGCTCGAACTGATGGTCGGCGATTCACTGGTGACGCTGCCCTGGCTCCCGATACCGCTCGTGCAAAGCGTGCTGCCGATCGCGGCAACGCTGATCATCGCCGCCGAGCTGCTCGAAATTCCGGAAAGTCTTGCCCGTCTGCGCCAAGGCGTCGATGACGAGACACAGGAAATCCGGGACGCGGTGGCCGATGGCCTCGCGCGCTCCGACGAGGTGCGCGAAGGACTGCGCGGGGATGCGCGATGACCATTGCGGTGGTGCTGCTGCTGATGGTCGTGCTCGTCCTCATCAATGTGCCGATCGCCGTCGCGATCGCCGTCGTTGCCATTGTCGGGATGGCCGCTGCGCACGGGACGATCGCGCTCGTGAACGCGATGCTGACGTTCTACAGCGGGGCCACGGGCTTTCCGATGCTGGCGATTCCATTGTTCGTGCTGGCCGGTGGCCTGATGAACACCTCGGGGATCTCGCGCCGCCTGATCGCCTTCGTGAGCGCGCTGGTCGGTTTTGTCCGCGGCGGGCTGGCGATGGTCAACATCGTGGTCTCGATGATCTTCGCCGAGATCTCGGGCTCGGCGGTCGCCGACGTCGCGGCGCTCGGCTCGGTGTTGATTCCGGAGATGAAGCGGCGCGGGTACTCGGGCCGCTTCGCCGCCGCGGTGAGTTCCTCCGCCGCCTCGCTCGCTGTCATCATCCCGCCGTCGCTGCCGATGATTCTATACGGCGCGATTGCGGACACGTCGATCACGCAGCTGTTCATTGCCGGCATCGTCCCCGGTGTTCTGTGCGGGGTATCGATGATGGGGCTCTCCTACTGGTATGCGGTCAGGTTCAACCTTCCGCGTGAGCAGTCCTTCAGCCTGGCGCGCCTGTGGCAGTCGTTCAGGGAGGCGGGCTGGGCGCTGACACTGCCGGTGATCATCCTCGGAGGCATCTTCAGCGGTTTCGTTACCGCGACGGAGGCCGCCGGACTTGCGGTCTTCGCGGCGCTGGTGATCGGGGTTTTCATCTACCGCGAACTCGACTGGAAACTGTTGCACAAGTCGCTGGTCGACGGCGTGGTCCAGACGGCAGCGGTCATGCTTCTGGTCACGGCGTCCGCCGTGCTCGGGGGCTACCTGACCGAGCTGCAGGTCCCGGCCCGCCTCACGCAGGCGATGCTGGCCATCAGCGAAAACCGGTATGTGGTACTGGCGATGCTGAACCTGCTTTTCTTCGGACTTGGTTGCGTCATGCACGGGGCGGCGGCGATCGTGCTGATCGTACCGATCGTGATGCCGCTGGTGCGTCAACTCGGGATCGATCCCGTCCAATTCGGCATCATCGTGACACTCAATGTCGCCATCGGCCAGCAAACACCGCCTGTCGCAAGCGTTCTGGCGGTTGCCTGCTCGATCGCCAAGGAGGACATGTGGGCGGTCACGCGCGTCAATCTCGGGTACATCGCGCTGCTCATCGCGACGTTGATCCTGATCACCTACGTGCCGTGGTTTTCGACCGGCCTCGTGAACGCGATCTACCTGCCTTAGCGTCGCGGCGCTCGTCGCGGGTGACGCCGGCAAGCCGGCACGCTGGACAGGCAAGCTTGCGGCAAAGGGGATCGAGCGGAGTCGTGTAAAATTCGACGCTGCCCCGAACGCGCGGAATGAAAGGATCTGTCCGCGCGAAACGTCCGGATCGGCGAGCCGACTCCTGATGGTCCAGAGTGTGGCTGGGCCCACGACGAGGGGCGGGCAATCCAACACCGAATCGAATGGCCGGGGGTACTTCGATGGAATGGAAATCTGCGATTGGAAAATTGATCCGGATGGTGGCGCTGGGCCCCGTCTTCTTTGCGCTGTGCGCGCAGGCGCAGGACGCAAAGCCGTTTTCCGACGAGCAGCTCGATCAGTTGACGGCGCAGATCGCGCTGTATCCCGATTCGCTGCTGGCGCAACTGTTGATGGCCACGACCTATCCGGAGGATTTTGCTGCGGCCGCAGCGTGGTCGAAGTCGCATCCGGACGCCAAGGGCGACGAAGCGGTGAAAATGGTAGAAAACGAACCATGGGATCCGTCAGTGGCGTCGCTGGTTGCATTCCCCGAAGTGCTGATCACGCTCAATCAGAGCCCCGACTGGGTGCGCAACATCGGCGACGCGTTCCTGGCGCAGCCCGACGACGTCATGAACTCCGTGCAGCGCCTCCGCCAGAAGGCGCAGGCCGCGGGCAACCTGAAGTCCAACGAGGAGGTCAAGGTGTCGACGCAGGCGCCCGAGCCCGCGCCGCCGTCGGCCACGCAGACGGTCGTCGTGCAGCAGTCGGCACCGCCGCCACAGGTCATCGTGATCGAGCCGGCGCAGCCGTCGGTGGTCTTCGTGCCGACGTTCAATCCGACCATCGTGTACGGGCCGTGGCCTTGGGCGGCGTACCCGCCGATCTTCTACCCGCCGCCACCGGGCTACTGGTGGTCGCGGCCGATCGCCACCGGCATCGCCTGGGGCGTGGGCATCGGCGTCACCAATGCGCTGTGGGGCGGTGTGCGCTGGGGCGGAGGCTGGGGCCACAGCAGCGTCAACATCAACGTCAACCGATACAACAACATCAACGTCAACCGCCGCATCGACAGCAACAACCGGAACGCGAACTGGAATCACAATCCGGACCGGCGCGGCAACACGCCGTACCGGGGCGGCGACTCGACGCGCCGGGACCTGCAAAACCGGCACCAGTCCGGCAACCGCGAGCAGTACCGCGGCAGGGACGCGAGCCGCGATGCGAGCCGCGACCGCGCGAACCAGGTGATGCAGAACCGCGGCATCGACGCCGGAAGCGGATCTGCGCGCGAGCGCGCGCAAAACGTCGACCGCAGTGCCGTGCAGAACCGGGCGCAGAACGTCGACCGCAGTGCCGCGCAGAACCGGGCGCAGAACGTGGACCGCAGCGCCGCGCAGAACCGGGCGCAGAACGTGGATCGCAGCGCCGCGCAGAACCGTGCGCAGAACGTCGACCGCGATGCGGCCCGCCAGCATGCGCAGTCGGCGAACCGCGACAATGCGCTGCGGGGGGTGAACAGTTCGCAGGCGCGTGCCCAGGCCAGTCGTGGCGCCTCAAGTCACGCGGCGGCGCAGCGTTCCGGTGGCGGAGGCGCTCGCTCGTCCGCGGGGGGCGGCGGAAATCGCGGTGGCGGAGGCGGCGGTCGCGCCGGTGGTGGCGGTGGGCGCAGGCGTTGAGACGGAGCGCACGAACATGACGAACTTCAAGCAGATTCTGTACATCGCCGTGGTGGCTGCGACGCTCGTCGCGGCACCGTGCGCGCTCGCGCAAAATGCGTATCCGACGCCGGAGGCGGCGGCCGACGCGCTGGTCGACGGCATTGCCCGCCACGATGGCGATGCGATCAAGGCCGCGGTCGGCCCCGACTATGCCAGGTACATCCCGGCGAGCAGCCGCGACCCGGAGGACGTGACCAATTTCCTCGAGGCCTGGGCGAGGGCGCATTCGATCGTGCATGCCGGTCCCGACAAGGCGTTCCTGAGTGCCGGCAACCACGGCTGGACACTGCCGATTCCGATCATGAAGTCGCCGGCCGGCTGGCGCTTCGATACGGCGGCGGCCCCCGAGGAAATGCGCGTGCGTCGCATCGGCCGCAACGAGCTTGCGGCGATCCAGGTGGTCCTGGCCTACACGGACGCGCAGAAGGAGTATCACGCGGGCAACTGGGCGGGCGACGGCGTTGCGCAATATGCGCGACGTCCGCTGTCCACGCCGGGCAAGCACGACGGCCTGTACTGGGCGTCGCTGCCCGGCGAGCCCGAGAGCCCGCTCGGCGCGGAATTCGCGGACGCGAGGGCGGGTCAGCCCTACCATGGCTATCTGTATCGGATCCTGACCGCGCAGGGCAGGGATGCGCCGGGCGGTGCCCGCAGCTACATCAAGGACGGGCGCATGACCGGGGGATATGCTCTGGTGGCATGGCCCGCCGCGTACAATGACACCGGCGTGATGACGTTCATTGTCAATCAGGACGGCATCGTCTACCAGAAGAACCTGGGTCCAGACACGTCGGCCAAGGTGAAGCGCATCACCGTCTACAATCCGGACGCCACCTGGCAGAAGGTCGACCCGGGCAAGTAGCCGCGGACGGTGTCGGCGCGACATCCGCGTATTCCATGCCCGCAGGATGACGCGACGTCGGCTTTCCGCAAGGTGGAGGTACGGGTCGCCGGTGAGTCGACAGCGATGGCTTCGCCCGGGTCCCCTGTGAACAGGACGTCAACCTTCCGCCAATTCCGCCTTGCGCCGAAGCTTCTCTTCGTGCTCGGCCCGGACGTCGCTGATTTCGCGCATGACGCCGGCGACGTCGGCAATCCTGGTTTCCTCGGCCACGTGGCCGGTGAGGACCACGTCCTCGCGCAGCGTGCCGCGCTCGTAATGCGACCATATTTCCTTGCCGTACTGCGTTGATGCAAGCGCCGGGGCGAACTGGCTGAAATAGGTCGTGATGTTGTTGGCGTCCCGTTGCAGCATGACGGCGGCGTTGTTGTTGCCCGCTGCGTTGACGGCCTGCGGCAGATCGATGATCACCGGACCGTCGCGGTCGACAAGCACGTTGTACTCCGACAGATCGCCGTGGATGATTCCGGCGCAGAGCATGCGTACGATCTGACGGATCAGCGTGGCGTGATATTCGAGCGCCAGCTCTTCTGCGAATGTCAGGTCGTTGAGCCGTGGCGCCGCATTGCCCTCGGCGTCGGTGACGAGTTCCATCAGCACGACGCCCTGAGAAAACGCGTAGGGGCGGGGTACGCGGACACCGGCGGCGGCCAGATGGAACAGCGTGTCGACCTCCACGCTCTGCCACGCGTCTTCCTGCGCCTGTTTTCCGTAGCGCGTGCCCTTGGCCATCGCGCGCGCCTGTCGAGAGTTCTTGGTCTTTCGTCCTTCCTGATACAGCGACGCCTGCCGGAAGTTGCGCTTGTTCGCGTCCTTGTACACCTTGGCGCAACGGATCTCGTGGCCGCAGCGGACCACATACACGGTGGCTTCCTTGCCACTCATGAGCTGGCGGAGAACCGCATCGATCAAGCCCTCGTGAACGAGCGGTTCGAGCCGCTTCGGCGTTCTCACGGACGTCGCTCAGTGCTTGGTCTTGGACCGCGGCTGGAACAAGGCGGGCGTGGCGGGGGCGCGATCAGCGTTGACGCGATTTTCCGCAGGCGCCTGCGAGGTGCTGGCGGGCCGGCTGCGCGCATGGCCCGGGACGCCATTGACGGACGTTGCGTTGCCGCGCGTCTGGCCGTTACCGGGTCGATGTCCGTTGCCGGGTCGATGTCCGTTGCCGGACGCACCGCGTGGGTTTTCCGGCCGGGCGGCATCAGCCTGTCCGGCGGCCCGGGGCTGCGCCTTGCCCTGCCCACGGGCCTGCGCCGGTTGCTGGCCCGGCGCGGCCGCTGGAGATTGTCGCGGGTGTCGGGCGGCGGCCGGGGCAGGCTTGCGCGCCGACGGCGAACCATGGCCTGGCGTTCGCGCCTGCGTCGTCCCCGGACGCTGGCCCTGATGCTGTGCGCGACCACGCTGCGTGAAGACTGTCTGCGCCACCGCATTGGGATCGGGCTCGAAACCGGGGATCACCTGCTTCGGGATCGAGCGCTTGATCAGCCGCTCGATGTCGCGGAGGAACACCTGTTCGTCGACACACACCAGCGATATCGCCTCGCCGTCTGCGCCTGCACGTCCGGTACGGCCGATGCGGTGGATGTAGTCCTCGGGAACATTGGGAAGGTCGTAGTTCACCACATGCGGGAGCTGGTCGATGTCGATGCCGCGTGCGGCAATGTCGGTGGCGACCATCACCTCGACGGTGCCCGCCTTGAAGTCGGCGAGCGCCCGCGTGCGCGCGTTCTGGCTCTTGTTGCCGTGCAGCGCAACCGCACCGATGCCGTCGGCGTGCAACGAACGCACCAGCTTGTCGGCACCATGCTTGGTCCGCGTGAACACCAGTACCTGCCGCCAACGATGGTGCCCGACCAGCCATGCGAGAAGCTTGCTCTTCTCTTCGCGATTGACCGGATGCACGCGCTGCGCGATCGCGTCGACGGTCGAATTGGGAGGCGTCACCTCGATCGTGCGCGGGCGGCTCAACAGCTTCTCGGCCAGCGCCTTGATTTCGGCGGAAAAAGTCGCCGAGAACAGGAGGTTCTGGCGTTGCTTGGGGAGCAGGGCGAGCACGCGCTTGACGTCGGGTATGAAGCCCATGTCGAGCATGCGGTCGGCCTCGTCGAGCACGAAGATCTCGATGCGGGAAAAATCCACGTTGCCCTGACCATGGTGGTCGAGCAGGCGGCCCGGCGTCGCGACGAGGATATCGACGCCGCGTTTCAACTGCGCGGTCTGAGGCCCCAGTCCGACGCCACCGAACAGCACCATCGACGTGAGCTTCAGGTGCTTGCCATAGGTCTTGATCGATGCCTCGACCTGCGCGGCCAGCTCGCGGGTGGGGGTGAGGATCAGCGCGCGCAGCGGCGGTCGGGCGCCGCGTGCGTACGGCGAGCCCTGCGTGGACAGTCGCTGCAGCATCGGCAGGACGAAGCCTGCCGTCTTGCCGGTGCCGGTCTGCGCACCCGCGAGCAGGTCGCCGCCGGCGAGAACGGCGGGAATGGCCTGCGCCTGGATCGGCGTGGGGACGGTGTAACCGTGTTCGGCGACCGCGCGCAGCAGCGCTTCGGACAGCCCGAGTGAAGAAAAGGACATGAAGACTTTCGAATGGGTGCTCGGCCATTCGCCCCATGAAGGGCGGCCAGTCACAGCCAAACGGAAGAAACGACTAGAGGTCGGAATCGACTGCGGCAAGGGGACTGGAACAAGCGCCGCAGCACCATTCTACACCAATTGCGACAGCGCCGACACCGCCTGTGCCGGCATTTCCGAGAATCGAGGACGCCGGCTGGCGCGCACTATGGGCGGCAAGCGCCGCGTTCATTCGCCGCCGGCATTGGCCGGAGTGGTTGCAGGCACGGGTTTCGTCACAAACGAATAGCCGCACTTCGACCCGCCTGCCGCGAGATCGCGGTCCTCGAGATCCGACGGCGTGATCGGAAACAGGCGGCACACGAGCGGACGGTCGGCGTAGATACTACAAAGCCTTGAGGCGCCGTCCCAATGCGGGCACTTGAGCAGCAGATTGCAACTCGCGCCGCACGAAACACAGCCCCCGGTCAGCGCGTGCCTGCGCTTGAGTTGCATCGCCAGGCCAGGCACGCAAACGATAAGCGTGCGCCGAAGCTTCCCAAGGATGAGGGTCCGGCCCGGATTGCGCCAGAGCAGGTGGGGATGTGCGACGATCACTTGCGCGAAAGCACCCAGATATCGGGCCAGGTACCGGAGCCTGCGGAGCAATGCGAACGGATGCGCGGCGCGCCTCGCGGTCGCTTCGGCGGGGGATGTGACGTTCTGCCTCCGTGACCAGTGCTCTTCGTTGGAATGCATCGGATGGATGTCGAGCGATTGATGTCGCACATTCGGATTCGACCGCCTTCCGAAGATACTGTCAAGCCGGAAAGGGAGCGCCGCAGGCGAAGCTGCTGCCGTGCGGTGAACGTACTGCGAAGCCACGCGGCAATGCGCAGGTTCGATTCGCTGGGTCATGCCGCGGTGGCGTTCGTCAGCCAAACGCCCGGTTCAATGCCCCGATGAATTCGTCGAGTCTTGCCAGCGGAAGGTGCTCGATGCCCGCCGCAGCGGCACGTCCACCGCCGCTGTGGAACTTCCGGCACAGCACGTCCGCCCCCGTGGGATTCGCGCGCGGTGCGCGAACGCTGACCGCGTAGCCGGCGCGCCCATCCGGGGTCAGGAGCGCATGCGCGAGGGCGGGCTTCGCATTGGCGAGTTCGTTGCCGAAGATGCCTCGCACGCGCCGAGCCCACCTGGCATCCGGCAGCACGTAGACGCGGGCACCCGGCAACGTCCGGGTCGCATCGACCCGACGTGCCAGCGCGAGATCGCGGCGCCGCGCGGTGTCGATCGCAGTGTAGGCGGCATCCGTCGCGACGAAACGCAACGGATCGGCGTGGCGCAGCAGCGCCCTGAACAGCTGGCCGGGCTCGACGACCGCGTCGTCGACGCCGTCGCCGTACGCGTTGTAGGTGAGACAATCGGCGAGGTCGCGCAATGCTCCGACCTCCTGCCCGGACAGCGCGAGCGGTGCGACCAGGTCGTGTGCGGCTGCAATCAGGTTGTCGCCGAAGGCGGCGACGACGGCCCAGACGCGCTGGCGGCCGGCGAGGTAGCGATCGACCAGGATGCCGGTGCACACCGACGGATCGGGGTCCAGGTGCGCATCGAGCAGCGGATGGACCGGCACCTCGCCCGCGTAGTGATGATCGAAATAAAGGACGCTGACGCCCTGCTCGAGCAGGCGCAGCAACGCATGCCGGTTGACCGCGAGCGAAATGTCAAGCACCGTGGCGAAGTCGCCGGGTTCGCCCGCGATGCGATCGAGGAGCGCGATCTCGCGCTTGGCGCCGGTGACGAGCACGGCGTCTGCGGGCGCGGCCAGGCGCAGCTGGAGCAGCGCGCAGATGCCGTCGGCGTCGCCGTTGAAGACGTCGTAGCGGGTCATGGACGAGGGCGATCGACCGAGGCGGCGCTGTGCAGACGCCCGGCCGGCGTGAGAAAGCGAATCGGATGAATCGAGGGGAATTGAAGGTCTTCGCGCTGGATTCGGGCCGCGCATTCGCGGAGTCCGTTTGCCGGGAGCTGGAACTTCCACTGGCCGCGCACGAGGAGCGGGAATTCGAGGACGGCGAGCACAAGGCGCGCTCGCAGGGCAGCGTGCGCGATTGCGATGTCTACGTCGTCGAGTCGCTCTACGGTGACGCGCGGCTTTCCGCCGCCGAGAAGCTGATGCGCCTGCTGCTCTTCGTCGGCGCGCTCATTGACGCGTCGGCGGACCGCGTGACGGTGATAGCACCCTACCTCGCGTACTCGCGCAAGGACCAGAAAAACAAGGCGCGCGACCCGGTGGCCACGCGCTATGTCGCGGCGTTCGTCGAGGCGGCCGGCGCACATTGCATGGTGACGATGGACGTGCACAATCTCGCAGCGTACCAGAATGCCTTCCGGTGCCGCAGCGAGCACCTCGAGGCCGCGCCGCTGCTCGTCGGGCAGCTCCTGCCGCAGCTTGCGGGTACCAACGTCGTCGTCGTTTCGCCCGATGCCGGAGGCATCAAGCGGGCCGACGCGTTCCGGCAACGACTCGCGCGGGCACTCGAGCGGCCGATCGGGATGGCCTTCGCCGAGAAATACCGGAGCGGCGGCGAGATCCGCGGTGGAGCGCTGGTCGGCGACGTCGCGGGCAAGGTCGCGGTGATCGTCGACGACCTGATTTGCGCCGGAAACACGATCGCCCGTGCCGCCCGGGCCTGTCGCGACGCCGGCGCGCTGCGGGTCATCGCCTGTGCGTCGCACGGCGTGTTCGCGGCGGAATCGAACGCGGTGCTGGCCACGGCGGCGCTCGACGAGATCATCGTCACCGACAGCATCGTGCCCTGGCGCATTCACGACGAGCGCCTCGCTGCGCGAATCCGCCAGGTGACCATCGTGCCGCTGATTGCCGAGGCGATCCGCCGGCTGCATACCGGTGGTTCGCTGGCGGAACTCGCCGGCAGATAGGCGGTGCGGCGGGCCGCGGGCGCGTCATTCACGTCCATACGGAAGCAACGGCGACGTCGGTGCCCGCGGAGCTGGCGCCGGATGGCCGCTTCAAAACATCGCCAGGAAACCTGCCGGAGACTTGGTCACCGCCACCGACACGACGTACGCGAACACGATGATCGCCGCTCCGAATGCGGCGATGCGGATATGCCGCGTGCGCCCGCGCTTCAGCGCGAAGCTGCCGAGCACGATGTAGGCGGTCAGCCCGATGACCTTCGCCGTCAGCCAGTCGTGGCTGCCCGGATAGTTGCGGATCATGATCGCGAGCGCGATGGCGGAGGCGAGCAGGGCAGTATCGACGATGTGGGGGGCGATGCGAACCCAGGGCCGCTGCAGTCGCTCCGGCGCGTGCAGCATCCAGGTTCCGCGAACAATGAAGAAGGCGATGCTCGCCGTCACGCATCCGACATGGACGGACTTGAGCGCGTCATAGGTGGCGGTCATTCGTGGCGCGAAGCACGTTCTTCGGGTGGGGGCAGGCGACGAAAGGTGGCCAGCAGCAGGAGATCGTAGACGATCTTCGCGCCACCCGCGAGCAGCAGCGGCCAGCCGAACGTGGAGACGCTGAGCAGGTAGCCCGCGATGAACGGGCTCCCCGCCGACGCGAGGCTGCGCGGCACCGCGGTGATGCTGGCGGCGGCCGGACGCTCCTCCGGCGTGACGATGGCCATCACGTACGAGTTGCGCGTCGGCACGTCCATTTGCGAGAGCAAGCTGCGCACGAGGAGCAGTGCGATGGCCAGCCCGACATGGGGCACGAACGCAATTGCGACCAGGCACAGGTTGGCGGGCAGGTGCGTGAACACCATCGTGTTCACCAGGCCGAACCTGCCGGCGATGCGCACGGCGACCAGGTACGAGACCGCGCTCAGCAATCCGGTCGCGAAAAATATTGTACCGGTGGCGGCGAGCGACAGGCCGAAGCGCTGATAAAGCCACAATGCGAGCAGCGATTGCACGACGAAGCCGCCGCCGAACGAATCGAGGCTGAACAGCGCCGCGAGTGTGTATACGGGACGTTTCGATCGCGTGAGCGGTGTCCGGGTCCGCGAGGCCTTCGATTCAAGCGAGCGCGGCAGGCCGCGATAGGCAATCGCGGCCGCGACCCCGAGCAGTGCGTAGCCGGCGAACATCGCCTGCAGCGCGCCCCTCTGCGTCCACCCGGTCAACCCGGCGAGCGGCGAAGGCAATCCGGCCGCGAGCGACCCCAGCGCGGCCGCCAGCGTACCGACCACTGCATAGCGGGCGAACGCCGCCGTTCGTTGCCGATCGGCAACCACCCGCGACAGCACCGCGTGTTCGAGCGGGAGAAACACGCTGACGTCGCCATTCGAAGGATTGAGTGTCCCGACGACCGCGACAATGAGCAGCGGCCAGAACTGCGACACCGTCGCAAAACCGATTCCGGTGCCGACCATCAGCACGCTGGCTGCCAGCAGCAGCGTTCGATAATGATAACGGTGTGCATGCAGCCCGACGGCCAGCGTCAACGCGCCGGATCCGAGCAGCGTCGCCGACGCGATGACCCCGATCTCGAACGCGCCGAAGCCCAGGTCGAGCAGATATAACGGGAGCAGCAGCGAAACAAAGCCGTCGCCGAAGGCGCGCAGGCCCCGGGCGAGGTAGAGTCGATTGACGCTGGCGGTGTCCATGTGCAGCCTCGATGCGGGCGAGACGGCAGATTTGGACGGGACACCGTCATGTCGGTACCACCGGGCCGCCGCTAAGAGACTGACCTACCCACTCGGGGGCGGCGAGCGCCGCGAGCGTGGGGGTCATTCGATCCCGGCTACCGCCGGGAATCTGCGGACCCCGGCACGGGAATGCTAGCGAATATCCTGGACTGCGGCAAATGCGCTGCCGGCGCGATACCCAAGACAGCGATTTCCGGCTGCGCGCCGGCTTTCGCCGCGCGTCGGCACGGTCGCGCTAGTCGGCACCGGCGGCGGTCGCGCCCGCGCTCGGGGCCTGGCGGGCAATCTGCTGTTGCAGTTCGAGGTAGCGTTCTTCGGGATGCTTGCCGAAGAGCGGATCGTCGACGCGCCCGATCGCCGTGTGGATCGCGGTCCAGTCGCGCGGCGTCAGCAGCTTGGCGGCGAGCGGCAGGATCTCACCCTCTTCGATGCGCATGTGATGGCGCAACGTATCGACGTAGTCGCGCGCTGCGGTTTCGATGCTCTCGCGCGATGTGATCGTGCCGTTGACGATGTCGTCGAGCCGCCGCACGAGGTCCTGCCCGCACTTTCCGATGTACGCGTGCTGCGCGGCCAGGTCGTCGACGGTACGCGCGACCGAATGCTCGCGCTCCTTGATTTTCGCGAAGACCAGGTCCTCCTTCGGGTGATGCAGGACGTCCGAGTAGTGCGTCATGTAGAACATGATATTCAGCATCAGCTCGTAGTCGGGCGTGCTGCCGCCGCGGAACAGCGACAGCTGATCGTCGAACAGGTTGAGCAGGCGCGAAAAATTGGCGTGTTCGGCGTGCCATAGGGCAAGGGTGTCGGGCATGGCGAGATTCCAGGCAGGGATCGACGGACGCTGCGGCGCAGCGTCCTCGCGGACGATGCTACGGCAGGCCGCCTGCGGAGAGAAGTGCGTGGGCGCCGGAAACTTGATCCTGGTCAGAATCGGGGCGCAAATGCAACGACCCGGCGGTCGGTCGGTCGCCCTCGTTGCCGCTGGATTGCCCATCCGGTATCGTCGACGGCGGCACAGGTTCGAAAACGGCGCGCCATGACCAGAGAAACGGAATACCTGCGCATCATCGCCCATGGCCTCCCGCCGACAAGGGGACCACGAAAACGGGTCGTCATCGTCGGCGCGGGCATGGCGGGATTGACCGCGGCGGCCGAACTCCTGCGTGCCGGCCACGACCCGCTGCTGCTCGAGGCGCAGCAACGCGTCGGCGGCCGCGTGTACACATTGCGCGAGCCGTTCACGCATGGGCTTTATGCGGAAGCCGGCGCCATGCGCATTCCGCGCTCGCACCGGCTCACCCTTGCGTACGTCGAAAAATTCGGACTCGCGACGCGCGACTTCACGATGAACAATCCTGCCGGCTGGTGCCATCTGTACGGGCGCAAGCACCGGTTCCGCGACATCGACGCGAAACCGCAGCTCATCGGCGCGCATCTCGCGCCGAACGAGCGCGGAATGACCTGCACGCAGTTGTGGGAGCAGGCGCTGCTGCCGTTCGTCGACCGTCTGGCGGCGGAGGGCGACGATGCATGGCCGTCGATCGTCGCGCAGTTCGACGGCTATTCGACGCGCGAATTCCTGGAAGAGAACCACTGGTCGGAGTCGGCGATCGAACTCTTCGGCCTCCTCATGAACCAGGAATCGCTGATGAACACGTCGTTCCTCGAGCTGTTGCGCGAGGAAACGGGGCACTTCTACACGGACATGGTCCGCATCGACGGCGGCATGGACAACCTGCCACGTGCCTTCCTGCCGCAGCTCGCGAGCCGCATCCGCTTCGGCGCGCGCATGGTGGCGCTCGACCAGTCTGGCGATGACGTTTGCGTGCACTACCAGACCGCGGCCGGACGCAAGCACGTGCATGCCGACCATGCGATCGTTGCCGTCCCGTTTCCGGTGCTGCGCCACGTGGAGATGCTGAAGCCGCTTTCGCAGAGCAAGCGGCGCGCGATTCGCCAGCTGCACTACGATGCGTCGGGGAAGATCCTGTTCCAGTGCCGCCGTCGGTTCTGGGAGGAGGACGACGGCATCGTCGGCGGCGGCTCGATCACCGACCTCGCGATCCGCAACATCTTCTATCCGGATGCCGGCCGTGCCACCGGTCGCGGGATCCTTCTCGCCAGCTACACGTGGTCCGAAGACGCGCAGCGCTGGGGGTCGCTCTCGCCGGACGAGCGCATCGTGCAGGCGCTGGAGAACGTCGCCGTCATCCATCCGCAGATCAAGGAAGAGTTCGAGGTCGGTGCGTCGAAGATGTGGCACGACGACCCATTCGCAGGCGGCGCGTTCGCGCTGTTCGAGCCGAGCCAGCAGTCGCTGCTCTACGATCACATCATCGCGGCCGAAGGCCGCATTCACTTCGCGGGCGAGCACGCGTCGCTGCATCATGCGTGGATCCAGGGCGCGATCGAGTCGGGCTTGCGGGCCGCGGGCGAGATCAATGCGCTGGCCGTGTAGCGGTGCTGATCCAGGATTTCAGCGCGCCGCCAGCGCGCGGGTGATCGCGCGCGAGTCCGCCGGCGATTGTCCGATGCTGCGTCTCTCCGCCAGACTCAGATCGCGCGGTCGCGGTCCTTCCAGTACGGCGCCCGCAACTCGCGCTTGAGCGTCTTGCCGGCGGCGTTGCGCGGAAAATCGGCCAGGATCAGCACGCGCGCCACGCGCTGGTACTTCGCCGCGACGCGTGCGTTGATCCAGTCCTTGAGCAGGTCGGGATCCGCGCGCTGGTTGGCGCGCAGCACGACGGCCGCCATCGGCGTCTCGCCCCAGGTGTCGTGCGGAATGCCGAACACCGCGACCTCGCGAACCGCGGGGTGCCTCGCCGCGACCTCCTCGATATCCTTCGGATACACCTTGACGCCGCCGCTGTCGATCATGTCCTTCTTGCGATCGACGAGGTAAAGGTAGCCTTCGTCGTCGACATAGCCCAGGTCGCCGGTGTGCAGCCAGCCGTCGGCCAGTGTCTGCGCGGTGAGTTCCGGCCGGTCGTAGTAGCCGGGCATCGTGATGGGGCCGCGGCCCAGGATCTCGCCGACCGAGCCTGCCGGCAGGTCGCGCCCATCCTCGCCGACGATACGCATCGAATAGAACGGCGGCGGCACGCCCACGCTTCCCGACTTGCGGCGCGCGTCGTCGCGGTCGAGCACGGTGATGAAGCCCTCGGTCAGGCCGTAGAGTTCGTAGAAGCGGTCGGGCAGCAGCCGGTTCAACCGGTCCTTGTGCTCCCTGAGCAACGGCGCGCCCAGCGAGAGCACCATCTCGAGCGACGTGAGCCGGGCCGGGTCGAAGTCCGGCGCGTTGAGAATCGCGATGATCTGCGACGGCACCAGCATCGTGTGCGTGACGCGCTCGCGCTCGACGGTGGCGATGAAGGCCTCGGCGTCGAACGCCCGGTGCAGCACGTAGGTGGCACCGCACATGAACGCAGGAAACATCGTGACCATCGCGCCGTTGAAGACCAGCGCGCCCGAGTGAAGGACGACCGATTCCGGCGCCATCCGCCAGGTCGTCGCCATCGTCGCCGCGTACATCGCGCGGATGAAGTGCGGGTGCTGGATGCCCTTCGGCTGTCCGGTGGTCCCGGACGTGTACATCAGCGTCAGAAGGTCGCCGGCATCGACATCTGCGTCCGGTTCGGCCTCGCTGGCCGACGCGTGCAGCGTACCGAACGCGCGGTATCCGGCCGCCTCGTCGTCGGCCGCGGCGTCGACGAGCACCCAGACCGGCTGCGTTGCCAGCGCGCGGCCCACGGCCCCGAAGTCGACATGGTCGTCGCGCGTGGCCACGACGACGCGCGGGCTGCGCATCCTCGAGCAGCGACACGACGCCGGTCGTCGTCAGCAGCGGCGACAGCGGCACCGCTGCCGCGCCGAGCTTCGCGCAGGCCCAGTAGGTGGCGAGGAGCTCGAGTCCGTTGGGAAGCACGGTGGCGACCCGGTCGCCGCGAACGACGCCGAGGCCGGTGAGCGCGTTCGCCCAGCGGTTCACATAGGCATTGAATTCGCGCCAGTCGAGGCGGATTTCGCGCTCGCCAGGCTGCAGGGCGGCGACGACGACGGCGGTGTGCTGCGGCCGGTAGCGCGCGTGCCGTACGGGGAGCGCGCCCAGGCAAAGGCTGTTACGGGCGATCGGGGTGTCCATGCGGGTATTGCCGGTGAGCGGAGAAAATCGTCCTTGATTCATCCTCAGCACAGTCAGGCTCGAGGAAAAGCTTGATCGCACCAACGCCTCACTGGATTGACGCCGGTCAACCAACGTCGGTGTCGGCCCGTAGCCTCTCACATCTCGGGGCGAATGCCGCTACGGCAATCCCCTTGGTCGGGGTCTGCGCGCCGCCGACTTTCGCTACGTCTTCCCGGAACCGCAATGTCATCAGATCGCCACGAAGCTGGCCACGTCGACGTCGCATCGTGCCCCATGCCGGTGCCACTCGGTACGCCGATGGCTGATTTTGTGCAACCGGAATATTCTGCTGTCCGCGTTCTGCGCAAATTCTGCAATTCTGCTTGCGGATTGGAAACGCCCGGTGTACAAGACGCATTCGCTCAACAGGCGTGCCTGCTGATCAAGGGGCCGATGGCGGCGGCACGAGGGTAGACGTGCGCATCGGGTGCGTTCGATGCGCATCGGATTGTTCGATCAACGCATTCGCGGGCAAGGGGAAAAAACTATGGACAAGATTCATCGTGCCGGGATTCGAACCGGTGCGTCGCATCGGCTTGGACACGTTCTGACCTGCGCGGCGCTCGCTGCGGCGGTCTTTGCCGGCGGGTTGCTGGCTGTCGCGGCGCCCGCGTCAGCACAGGCCGCAGCCGATGGCAGTGTCGCGTTCACCGGGCAAACCCCGGTCGCCGCCGGCGAGTTCAACGGCGACCTCTCCAAGATCCCGTTCAGTCCCTCGATGGTGGGTTCGCCGAAGATCTATCGGCCGCGCCTCGCCGGACCGCAGGTCTCGAAGGACCCGGGCTCCGGAACGACCGCGGCGCCCGCCGCGCTGCCTGTCGGTCCGGCCGCGCCGATGCCGGGCACGATCCAGAACTTTGCCGGCATGAGCTTGGCCGACATGTGTACCGGCGGCCAATGCGGCACGGGCTTCCCGCCGGATACCAACGGCGACGTCGGCCCGAATCACTACATCCAGCAGGTGAACGGTTCGGTCGCCATCTACACCAAGACCGGGACGCTGCTCACCGCGTTCACCGAAGACACGCTGTGGAGCGGTGTGGGATCCACCCCCTGCAACGGGAATTCGTACGGTGATCCGATCACCCTCTACGACTGGCTGGCGGACCGCTTCGTATTGACCTGGTTCGCGTTCGGGACCTCGGGCGGAAACCCGGTGGCGCCGTTCTACCAGTGCATCGCGGCGTCGAAAACCGCCGACCCGGTCGCCGGCGGTTGGTGGCTTTACGCGGTGCAGATGGACACGGGCGGCGTCGGCCAGCCGCCGGCGGGCAATCTGAACGACTACTTCAAGCTCGGCATGTGGAACGACTGCATGTACTACGCCGCCAACGGATTCCAGGCGCCCACCTTTGCTTACACGGGCGTCCAGGTGGCGTGGTTCAACCGCACCCAGATGTACGCCGGCGCTGCGATGCAACTATACGCTGGGCTTTCTTCCCTACGGCCCTGGGACCGCGGGCGACGTCTTCACTCTGATTCCGAGCAACAACAACGGGAAGGGCGCGAACGCCGTGCCGGCGGGTACGCCCAACTATTTCGTGTCGGAGTCGAACTACGTCTATGCCTTCATCGTCCGGCCGGTTACGCCCGGCCCGAACTGTTGCAGGCGGCACGATCGGCACCCCCGTCACCGTCACGCAGAACTCCTATGACTTCAACCTGCTCAACGTCCCGCAGCCCAACACCTCAACGACGCTCGACAACCTCGGCGACCGCCTGATGCAGAAGGTGCAGTACCGCAAGGTCGGCAGCGCCGAGTCGCTGTGGGTCGCGCACAACACCCGGATCACCGGCAATAGCAACGGGTCGATGCAATGGGCGCAGATCGACGTGACCGGCGGCACCGTGGCCACCACGCCGGTGCAGCAGGGCTTCCATTCGCCGGACACGACGCTGTACCGCTGGATGGGCAGCATCGCCGCCGACAAGGACGGCAACGTCGCGCTGGGTTACAGCACGTCCAACGGGACTTCGCCGAACTTCCCGAGCATCGTGTATGCCGGGCGTCTGGCCGGGGATCCGCTGAACACGCTGCCGCAGACCGAGACGACGCTGATCGCCGGCGGCGGTTCGCAGAACAACAGCTGCGGTGGACCGTGCGATCGCTGGGGTGATTACAGCGCGATGAGCGTCGACCCCGTCGACGACTGCACGTTCTGGTACACGAACGAGTACTACCCCGACCAGACGGCCGGCAATGCCGGCAACTGGCACACGCGCATCGGGTCGTTCAAGTTCCCGTCCTGCGTGATCGCAGGCGAGCACGACGACGGCGCTCGCAAGCTCGCTCAATCCGTCGACCGTGGGACTCGCCGTCACGTTCACGGCGACGGTCACCGGCGCCACGCCGACCGGTACCGTGGACTTCAAGGATGGCGGCGTCTCGATTCCCAGTTGTAACGCGAAGCCGTTGGCCGGCGGCGGCAATTCGCCGACCGCGCAATGCACGACCATCGGCCTCAGCGCGGGTCCGCACAACATCGTCGCGACCTATGGCGGCGACGTCGGCAACTCCGGTTCGAGCAGCGCGCCGCTGGTGCAGCAGGTCGACACCGTCGGAGGCGCGCTGGTCAGCAACCTGAATCCCGCGGGGTCCGGACAGCTGGTGACGTTCACGCTGACGATCATGGGCAATAATCCGTCCGGGTGGGTGAACTTCCGCGACGACGGAGTCAACATTCCCAGCTGCACAGGCAAGCCGTTGACGGGCGTGGGCAACACCAAGACAGCGCAGTGCGCGATTGCCACGCTTGCGGTCGGCACGCACCCGATCACTGCCGATTACGGTGGCGATCGCGTCAACCCGGCGAGCACCAGCAACACCGTCAACGAGGTCATCACACCGCCACCGCCGACGACGACGACACTCGTCACATCGCAGACGCCGCAACTGAAGGGGCAGGCGGTGATCTTCACCGCCACAGTGACCGGAACGGCCGCGCCGACGGGCACGGTCACGTTCAAGGACGGCGCGAGTACCATCACGGGTTGCTCGGCGAGCGTGGTCTCCGGCGGCGGCAACACCCCGACGGCGACCTGCGGGACGTCCGGCCTGTCGGTCGGAACGCACAGCATCACGGCGACCTACAACGGTGACCTGAAAAATGCCTCGTCGGTCAGCGCGCCGTTGACGCAGGACATCACCTGCATCCCGGGCCGGGGCTGCCCGGTGCCTTGATGCGGGGCTAGCCCTTACCCACCTGTTCCGACGGTGTCGTCGGGACAGGTGATGAGGGTCCCTCCAGAGCCCCGCGACGCGGGGCTTTTTCTTGTCGTTGTGTTCGACCTCGGGCCTTGTTCGCTGCCGCGGGCGGCGCGCTACACTTGCCGGGTGCCGGCACACCCCACCACGTTGTTGTCGCAGCTGTTCGCGTCCTCGCCGCTGCGCCACGCGTCGTTTCGCGGCTTCTACTTCGCGTCGATCGGCGTCGCGCTCGGCTATACGATGCAGGCGACGATGGCCGCGTGGCTGATGGCGACGATGACGCCGTCGGCGCTGATGGTCGCGCTCGTTCAGACCGCGAGCACCGGACCGTCGATCCTGTTCGGGCTCGTCGCTGGGGCCCTGGCCGACATCGTCGAGCGGCGCCACGTCATCCTCGCTACCCAGGTGCTGTTCCTGTTCGGCACCGTGGTGCTCGGCGTCGCGACGCTGGCCGGCCTGATGGTGCCGTGGGCGCTGCTGGCGCTCACGTTCGTCACCGGCATCGGCTTCACGTTTTACATGCCCGCGCAGCAGGCGAGCATCAACGATCTCGTGTCGCGGCCCGAGGTGCCGCAGGCGGTGGCGCTGGGCGCCGTCGCGATGAACGTCGCGCGCGCCGTCGGCCCTGCGCTCGCCGGCGCCGTGGCGGCATGGGCGGGTTCCGGCAACGCGTTCCTCGTCAGCGCCGCATGCTTCGTCGGCATGTTCTTCGTCGTGCGCGGATGGAGGCCGCAGGCGCCTGCGCTGCCCGGCGTTCCGGAGACGCTGCTCTCGGGTGTCGGCAGTGGCGTTCGCTACGCGCGGCATTCGGCGCCGATGCGCGCGATCATCACGCGCAACCTGAGCTTCTCCATCTGCGCGAGCGCGCTATGGGCGCTGCTGCCGGTGATCGCGCGCGATCAGCTTGGACTGGGCGCCGGCGGCTTCGGTGCGCTGTTCGGAAGCTTCGGCACCGGGGCGGTGGTCGGCGCGTTGAACATTCCCGGCCAGCTCAAGCGGCATTCGCTGAACAAGGTGGTGGTGGTGGCGGCGCTGCTCTGGGTCATCTCGACGACGCTGGTGGCTGCGACGACCATCACTGGCGTGGCGGTCGCGGGCGCGTTTGGCGCGGGCGCTGCGTGGGTCGGCGTGCTCGCGAGCCTGGGTGCCGGCACCCAGAGCGCGGCGCCGGCGTGGGTCCGCGCCCGTGCGGTGGCGATGAATCTGCTCACCGTGCAGGCGAGCCTGGCGCTGGGCGCCGTGGTATGGGGCGCGCTGGCCTCCTGGGCCGGCACGCGCATCGCGCTGCTGACGTCGGCCGGCACGCTGCTGCTGCTGCTCGCCGTCAATCGGCGCGTGCGCGTGCGCCTGGGCGGCGACAAGGACACGCTGCCGGGCGCGCAGTTGCCCGACATGGGGATCGCCGACCTGCCACAGCCGGATGACGGGCCGGTGCTGATCCAGATCGAGTACCGGGTCGATCCGGGCCACCGCGACGCATTCCTGCGCGCCGTGCGCGCGATCGGACCCGCGCGGCGCCGCAACGGCGCCAACAGCTGGCGCGTGTTCCGCGACCTGGGCGAGGAGGGCCTCTATGTCGAGCGCTACATCATCAGTTCTTGGGCGGAGTACGTGCGACTGCGCTCGAGGATGACCATCGCCGACCGGCAGCTGCAGGAGGAGGTCAGCAGTTTCCAGCGGGCGGGAACGCCGATTCGCGTTTCGCGGTTGCTCGGCGTCGACCTGCCCGATGGCCTGTTGACGGAGGGCGCCGCAGGCGAAAGGTCAGACAGCCGGGTCCCGAAGCGCTGACGGGATGGACCCCGGACGTCGCCTTCGGCGTCATTTCCGAGGGGCGCCCGCCTTGGGGCGGCCCGGCGGCGGCTAGGTTGTCCCCCCGAAGACGCCTTCGGCGTCCTCCCCCCAGGGGGCGCCCGCCTTGGGGCGGCCCGGCGGCGGCTAGGTTGTCCCCCCGAAGACGCCTTCGGCGTCCTCCCCCCAGGGGGCGCCCGCCTTGGGGCGGCCCGGCGGCGGCTAGGTCGTCCCCCCGAAGACGCCTTCGGCGTCCTCCCCCCAGGGGGCGCCCGCCTTGGGGCGGCCCGGCGGCGGACTACCGGCGTTGCAGCAGCTGGCGCAGCTTGGCGGCGGCCTGGCCGGCCTGATCCGCGCATACGTCGACGTTCGATTGCGCGAGACGCGCGGCGAGCGCCGCGCGGGCCCGATCTACATCGGACCGCGGGACCTTGATCGAGGCTTCGGCGTACTGTTCGCCACCAGGCAGGCGCGAAATGTCGACGTCATAGACTTTGTCCGGCGTCTCGAGGACCCGGTTGGCGATCGGTCCCAGCGCCCGCAGATCGGTCGGCAGCGGCCAGGCACCGGCAAGCTGGCGCAGATAGCGAACCTGCGCGGCACTCATCGCCTGCGGCATCGGTTGACGACCCGCAATCAGGTCTTGCGTCGCGCGCGTGCCGAGGTTCCGGGTCAGCGACACGACACCTTCGATGCGCTCGCCGTGCACGTCGTACTCGCATTTGCCTTCGCGCTTCGGCACAAGCCCATGGGCGAGTGCGTCGCAATCCTGCGCAGCGACCTTGACCGTGAGTTCGGATCCCTTGGCATGCACGCGCAGCCGGATGCGCAGTCCGCGTTGAAGCATCGACAAATCGGCGTCGTCGAACAGCCAGGTTTCGTAGTCGGCGCCGCGGGGGACCAGCGCCAGCGCGCGCTCGACCGCGTCGGGCGGCCCGCACAGCGCAACCTGGATTTCCGCACGCGGGGATGCTCGGGTCCCGGCAGCATCGGTGGTGGTCCAGGTGCAGGCCGTCCAGGCGAGAACCACCGCATGCACGAAGCGCGGAAATGCGATCATGATTGCATCGGATGCATATCTGCACGGCCCTTTTGGCCCGCCCATTTTAGCGTCTGCTGCACGCCGATGCCGCCAGACGCGATAATGTCCCTCCAATCCGGCGCGTCGCGTCCGGCCGCAGTTCCCTTTGCCTCCCCGGAACCCAATCCATGCGAGTGTTCAATTTCAGCGCCGGCCCTGCCGTGCTCCCGGAAGAAGTGCTGCGCATCGCGGCAGCGGAAATGCTCGACTGGCATGGCAGCGGGATGTCCGTGATGGAGATGAGCCACCGTGGCAAGGAGTTCATTGGCATCGCAGAGGCGGCCGAAGCTGACCTGCGCACGCTGCTCGCGATTCCCGTGAACTACAAGGTGCTGTTCCTGCAGGGTGGGGCGATCGGCGAGAACGCGATCGTGCCCATGAACCTGTTCTCCGGCCGCGCGGTCGCCGACTATGTCCACACCGGCGAGTGGTCGAAGAAGTCGATCAAGGAAGCGAAGAAGTACGGCAGGGTCAACATCGCCGCGACGTCGGAGGACAAGGCGTTCACCTATGTGCCCGAGCGTGCGATCTGGCAGCTGACGCCCGACGCCGCCTACGTGCACATCTGCAGCAACGAGACGATTGGCGGCGTCGAATACCACTGGACGCCCGACACCGGCGACGTCCCGCTGGTGGCCGACATGTCGTCGCACATTCTGTCGCGCGTCGTCGACGTGGCGAAATATGGCGTCATCTACGGCGGCGCGCAGAAGAACATCGGTCCCGCGGGGCTCACCATCGTGATCGTCCGCGACGACCTGCTCGACCGCGCGCTGCCGATCACGCCGTCGGCGTTTCACTGGCAGGAGCAGGCGGCTGCGGATTCGATGCTCAATACGCCTCCGACCTATGCGATCTACGTCGCGGGACTGGTTTTTCGCTGGCTGCTCGCGCAGGGAGGCGTCCCGGCGATCGAGCAGAAGAACATCGCGAAGGCGAAGCTCCTCTATGACTGTCTGGACGCGAGCGATTTCTACCTGAGCCCGGTGCGCAGGCAGGACCGTTCTCGGATGAACGTGCCGTTCAAGATGCCCGACGCCGCGCTCGACGAGTCGTTCCTGAAGGGCGCCGGGGAACACGGGATGGTGCAGTTGAAGGGCCATCGCGCGGTTGGCGGCATGCGTGCGTCGATCTACAACGCGATGCCGGTCGAAGGCGTGCAGGCGCTCGTCGCCTACATGCAGGATTTCGAGCGCGCGCATGGATGACCCGCGCATGAACCTGTTCCAGATTCTCACGCTGAATCAGATCTCGGCCCACGGCCTGCAACGCTTTCCGGGGGCGCGCTATACCGTCGCCAAGTCGAGCGAGCGGCCCGATGCGATCCTGGTGCGCTCGCACGACATGCACGCCATGGATATTCCGGCGAGTGTGAAGGCGATCGGCCGCGCCGGCGCGGGCACCAACAACATCCCGGTCGCGGCGATGTCGCAGCGCGGCGTTCCGGTATTCAACGCGCCTGGCGCCAACGCCAACGCCGTCAAGGAGCTGGTGCTGGCTGCGCTGCTGATGGCGGCGCGCAACGTCATCCCGGCGCTCGACTACGTGGCCGGCCTTGACCCGGCCCTGCCCGACCTCGAGGAGAAGGTCGAGGACGGCAAGAAGAAATTCGCGGGCGTGGAACTGCCGCACCGTACGCTCGGCATCATCGGCCTTGGCGCGATCGGCAGCCTGGTCGCGGATACCGCGATCAAGCTTGGCATGAAGGTCACGGGCTTCGATCCCGAGATCACGGTCGATGCCGCATGGCGGCTGCCCTCGTCGGTGCGTCGCGCGCACAGCATCGAGGAAGTATTGAAGCAATCCGACTTCGTCACGCTGCACGTGCCGCTGCTGCCGGTGACGCGGAACCTGCTGGACGCGAAGCGATTCGCCACGATGAAACCGGGGACGGTGCTGCTGAACTTCGCGCGCGAAGGCATCGTCGACGAGGATGCAGCGGCCGGGGCGCTGCAGGCGCAGCGACTCAAGTACTATTTCTGCGACTTTCCAAGTGCGAAGCTGCTGCGCGCGCCGCACGTGGTCGCGCTGCCGCATCTGGGGGCGTCGACGGCGGAGGCTGAGGAAAACTGCGCGGTGATGGTGGTCGATCAGGTCCGAGAATACCTGGAGCATGGCTCGATCGCCAACGCCGTCAACTTTCCCAACGTCGAGATGCAGCGCGAATCGCCGTTCCGCGTCGCGATCGCCAACGCGAACGTCCCCAACATGCTGGGCCAGATCTCGACGACCATGGCCAGCGCGGGGCTCAACATTCACAACATGGTCAACAAGTCGCGCGGCGAGATGGCCTACACACTGGTCGATGTCGACAGCCCGGTCGCCGAATCGGTCGTGGCCGCGCTGGCGGCGATCGAGGGCGTGCTGTCGGTGCGGGCGATTCCCGTAGAGAGCGGGATCTAGATCTGGACGGGCGTGGCGGAGGCCTGCGCGTACATGTTGGAAACGCGCGCGCCGATCGGAATGCAGCCAGCAAGCAGCAACACCAGCGCCAGATATGCGAGAATTTTCACTTTGGGTGCCTTCGCGAGGGCGACGTCGTATCTGCCTAGCGTAACCCAAATCAGCGCGGGTGGGGCCGCCGCAGGTCGTGGGCGTTGGTCTTTGTTCCGCCCTCGGCGCACTGCGGCCCCATGCTTTCGCAGGACTCCCGCGCGCCTCAAAACGCAGTTTTGCATCCTCTGTGGTCCCTCAAAATAAGGAAATGCAATGTCACTCATCAGTTTTGTCAAAGAAGCAGGCGAGAAGCTGTTTGGACGGGGTCACGCTCAGGCGGCGATGGCCGAAGTGAAGTCCGATCCGGCCAACGACGCGAAGATCGCCGCCGCGAATGCGGCCGCCGGCGACGCGATTCTCGACTACATCAAGGCGCAGAACCTGACGGCCACGGGGCTCACCGTCACATTCGACGGCGCATCCTCGTCGGTGTCGGTCTTCGGCGTCGCGCCGGACCAGGCGACCAAGGAGAAGATCGCACTGTGCTGCGGCAACGTGGCCGGCGTGGTCGCGGTCAAGAACATGATGTCGGTCGACCAGAGCGCGCCCGAGGGTACTTTCTACACGGTCGTGTCGGGCGACAACCTGTCGAAGATATCAAAGGCCAACTATGGCGACCCGAACAAGTACATGGTGATTTTCGAGGCCAACCGCCCGATGCTCACGCATCCGGACAAGATCTATCCCGGTCAGGTGCTGCGCATTCCCCCGTTGCCGTGACCGCGAACCCCGCGCCCGCCGCAGGGCTCCCGTGCCTGGACTGCGGCGCGCTGGCGGGCCGGTTCGTGCGCGGCCCCGGCGACGATGACGTCCACCCGATCGGCGAACCGGATGACGACGGCGATTGGGTCGACGACGACGCCGACGAGGACGAGGACGACGATGATGAGGAACCGCTGCAGGCGGCGGGACGGGACCCTGCCGCTGCATTGCAGCACGGATGGTGTTTTTCTGCTATAATCAAAAACTTGCGGCGACTTGTCGAAGTAGCGACTGGTTGAAATGAACTGACGGTGTCCCTGCCGCAAGCGTGCTGTTCCGGGTCATCGCATCATCGGCTTCTAATCTTCCGGGCGCGCCTTCAGCGGTGCCCGAGTCTCCGCCGCACGCGCAAGCGTCCGATGGCTTCCGGTTAGCGACGATGGTATTCGAGTCCGTCGCGGCCGCCGTGCTACACGGTGGGTTCCTGCACCCGTTTCCAAGCTGCATGCAACGCGCAATCATTGCGATTGCGCGCCTGCGGCAGCGCGGTGTGCGCGACGTCTATCTGTCCGGGCACGCGCCCGGCGTTGTCATCGTCGGAGTCGACCATGCGTTTTTCTGAATTGAACCTTGCCCCGCAGATTCTCGAGGCCCTGGCCGCCTGCGGCTACGAACAACCGACGCCGATCCAGGCGCAGACCATTCCCGCGCTGCTCGCAGGGCGCGACGTCATCGGCTCCGCGCAGACCGGGACCGGCAAGACGGCGGCCTTCGTGCTGCCGGCGCTGCATCGACTCGCGCAAAGCCGGCAAGCGCCCGCGCGTCACAAGATGATCAGCGCGCCGCGCGTGCTGGTGCTGGCGCCGACGCGCGAGCTCGCACAGCAGGTTGCCGAACAGTCGGTTCGTTACGGCCAGAACCTCTCCATCTGCACGGTCTGCCTCTACGGCGGCGCGCCCTATCCAGTGCAGAACCGCCAGCTTGCGCGTGGCGCCGACCTGCTGGTCGCCACACCCGGTCGCCTGATCGATCACATCGAGCGTGGCCGGGTCGATCTGTCGCGCCTCGAGGTGCTGGTGCTGGACGAGGCCGACCGCATGCTCGACATGGGGTTCATCGACGACGTCGAGCGTGTCTGCGCATTGACCCCGGCGACGCGCCAGACGGTGCTGTTCTCCGCCACCTATGCCGGCGCGATCGGGCGTCTCGCTGCGAAGCTGACGCGCGATCCGTTGCGCGTAGACATCCGCACCGAACAGGCGGCGCCGATCGCCATCGAGCAACGCGTGCATTTCGTCGACGACCGTTCACACAAGTACCGGATGCTCGACCACCTGCTGGCCGACGTCGGAATGCGGCAGAGCATCGTCTTCATCGCCACCAAGCGCGATGCCGAGGCGCTGGCGGTGAAGCTGCAGGGCGAAGGCCATGCGGCGGCGGCGCTGCACGGCGACATGAACCAGTACGAGCGCAATCGCACGTTGAGCGACATGCGGCGGGGCGGCGTGCGTACGCTGGTCGCCACCGACGTCGCGGCGCGCGGCATCGACGTTCCCGGCCTCACCCATGTGATCAACTTCGACCTGCCGCGTCAGGCCGAGGACTACGTGCATCGAATCGGCCGCACCGGCCGCGCCGGCGCCACCGGCATCGCGGTCTCGTTCGCCAATCACGCGGAACGCGGCACGATTCGCACGATCGAACGTTTCACCGGCGCCGCGATCCCGGCGCACGTGATCCCCGGCCTCGAGCCGCGCGCGCGCGCGTTGGCGCCGGCGGCGCAAGCGCGGCGACCCGCCTACGGGAAGCCCGCGGGTGGGCGCAGCGGCGCGCCGGCGCACTCTCGCGGCGGCAGGCCGGGCGATTTCCAGCGAAAATACGGGCGCGATCGGTAATTCCACCGCGGACGGGCCCGCTTGACGACCTTCCACATCGACTGCGAGTTCGACTACGACGTCAGCGCGCAATCGCTGTTCGTCTTCAATTTCGCCGTGCCGACGACGCGCAGCCAGCGTGTCCTCGCCGAGGCAGTCACGTTTTCGGCCGGATCCGCGTACGACGAGTTCGCCGATGAAGGCGGGCGAAATCGCTTTTTCCGCATCGATGTTCCACCCGGGCATCTGAATGTCCGCTACCTGGCGACGGTCGACGTCGACCCGCCGGTGGCCGACGTCGCCGCGCCGGAGGTGCCGCTGGCGCGGCTGCCCGGCCAGATCCTCGCGTATGTGCAAACGAGCCGGTACGTGGACGTCGAGGCGACTTTCGCGTTCGCCTGCCGCCGGTTTCAGCAATTGCCACCCGGCTACGTGCGTGTGCAGGCGATCAGCCGGTGGGTGCGCGCCAACGTCGACTACATCGTCGGCACGTCGTCCACCACCTATGGCGCGCGCGATGTGCTGGCCAATCGCGCGGGTGTCTGCCGCGATTTCGCGCACCTGCTGATCGCGTTGTGCCGGGCGCTCAACATTCCCGCGCGCTTCGTTACCGCGTACACGCGGTACACGACGCCGCCGCCGGACTTTCACGCCGTGGTCGAGGTGTATCTGGGCGACCAGTGGTATCTGTTCGACGCCACCGAGATGGTGCCGCTCTCGGACCTCGTCCGGATCGGAACCGGGCGCGATGCACTCGATGTCCCATTCGCAACCTTTTTCGGTGCGGCGCGGCTCCGCCGATTGAGTCCGCTGGCCGCGCCGGCGACCGGCTCCGAGTTGCTGGCAGAACTGCAGACGCCCGGCATCGGCATCGTGCTCGCGCCAGGCGATGCGCCCTCGGCGCGCGGTCCGTAGGACGAAGGGTTCCGGCGAGGCTCCTTCGAGGAGATCCTCCTCAGGAATCCTCTCCGACGCTTGGCACGCCCGTCGACACGCGCGAAGAGCGGACTCGACCGGCCGAAGTCCCGGATGGCCGCGTTTGAACTTGTGCCGCGGCAAGCTACAATCGCGCGCCTGCACGCCTCGCCCCGACGATGCACCGCCATTGGCCCCGTCACCCGTGACCCTCCTGCAACTCGTCAGCCGCTTTGCGCGCCGGCATTGGCGCGCATATGCAAGCGCGTCGGCGATGCTGCTCGGCGTGGCCGTGCTCACCGTATGGGTGCCGCGCCGTGTCGGGGACATCATCGATGCGCTGGTCGGCGGCCGGCTGACGGGGCCGGCGCTCGCGCTGGAACTGGCGATCCTGGTCGTGATGGGGGTGGCCATCTACCTGCTGCGCGTGGGCTGGCGCTTCGCACTGTTCAGCGCTGCGTTCCGGCTGGGCGTCGAGCTGCGAACGCGGCTCTACGATCGGCTCGCGCTGCAGGGACCGACATTCTTTCACCGGCAACGTACCGGCGACCTGATGGCGCGCGCGACCAACGACGTCGATGCGGTGGAGATGGCGGCGGGCGAGGCCTACCTCGCCGCCTTCGACGGCACGCTGACGCTGGTGTTGGTGGTGGCAATGATGACGCTCGGCGTCGACTGGCGTCTCGCCGTGGTTGCGCTGTTTCCGTTCCCGTTCATGGCCTGGGCGTTCTTCCACATCTCGCGGCATGTACACGACGCGTGGCGGCATTCGCTCGACCGGTTCTCCGATCTCAACGAACAGGTGCAGGAGTCGATGTCCGCCGTCCGCACGCTGCGGGCGCTGGGACTGGAGGCGCAGGCCGGACGCGAGTTCGCCCGTCACGCGCAGCGCGCGGCCGACACCGGCTTCGAGGCTCAGAAATGGGAGGCCGCGTACGAGCCTGCGGTGGGCCTGACACTGACCACGGCCTCCGCGCTGACACTCGCCGTCGGCGGCTGGTTCGTCTGGCACCAGGAAATGACGATCGGCGCGCTTACCGCGTTCACGATGTACCTCGGCCAGCTGATCTGGCCGATGTTCGCCGCGGGCTGGGTGCTGTCGCTGATCGAGCGCGGCAAGGCGGCGTGGGCGCGGCTCGATCCCCTGTTGAGCGAGGCGCCGTCGGTCGCCGATCGGGGCACTCGCGCAGCTGCGCCGGAGGGGGCGATTCGGTTCGATGCCGTCGAATTCGCCTATCTGTCGCCGTCGCCGCGGGCGCCGGACGCGCCGGAGCCGTTCGCGCTCCGCGGAATCGACTTCGACTTGCCCCCGGGGCGCACGCTGGGCATCGTGGGGCCGACCGGCGCCGGAAAATCGACGCTGCTGAACCTGCTGCTGCGCCACTATGAGCCTTGCGCGGGCGTCATCGGCTGGGACGGGACCGCGATCGCCGACTATCGCCTCGACGTGCTGCGCAGCGGGATCGCGTGGGTGCCGCAGGAGGCGTTCCTGTTCTCGGCGACGATCGCCGACAACATCGCCCTGGCGCGCGCCGACGCCACCCGGGCGGACATCGAGAATGCCGCTCGCCTTGCCGATCTGCACGCCGACATCCTGCGCTTTGCGCAGGGCTACGAAACGCGCGTCGGCGAACGCGGCGTCACGCTGTCCGGGGGGCAGCGGCAGCGCGTGGCCATCGCGCGGGCGCTCCTGTCCGCAGCGCCGCTGCTGCTGCTCGACGATGCGCTGTCCGCGGTCGACACCGGGACCGAGGCGCGCATTCTCGCCAAGCTGCGCGATGTCCGCGGCGGGCGCACCGCGATGATCGTCAGCCATCGGCTGTCGGCGGTCGCCGACGCCGACGAGATCATCGTGCTGCAGCACGGCTGCATCGTCGAGCGCGGCACGCACGACGCGCTGGTCGCGCGCGATGGCTGGTATGCGGCGCAGTGGCGTTACCAGCAGCTCGAAGCCAGCCTTGAAACGGCCTGAACGATGAGCGGTCGAGACCTCGCCCGCTTCCTGGTCGCCGCGGTTGAGCGCGGGCGGAAGGAAGAACGCCTTCGTTGGAGCGAGGCGAGGGTCTGCCCCTCTGCGGCGCGCGCCGCGACACACGTCGAGGCGGCGATGAATACGCTGGCCGACGAACTCGACGATCATCCGGACCTGAAGCGCGTCGGTGCGCACGAGCGCCGGAACGCGCTCGCGCTGCTGTGGCGCGCGGCGCGGCCCGACAAGCGGCAGATCGTGTGGGCGACGTCGTGGCTCGCCGTCGCCGGCCTGCTGGAGGCGGCGGGCCCCATCTTCGGCAAGCAATTCATCGACGAGCACCTGCTTCCGCGCGCGTTCGACTGGAAGACGATGTCGCTGCTCGTGGCCGGTTTTCTGATCACCGGGTGGCTCGCGAGCGTGATCCGCTATTTCGAGCTGGTCCGGCTCGCGGGGCTGGCCACGCGGTCGGTGCTGCGGCTGCGCGAATCCGTCTACGGGCACGTGCTGCGGCTGCCGATGAGCTTCTTCGACCGCGCGATCACCGGCCAGCTCGTGAGCCGCATCACCAATGACACCGAGGCCGTCAAGCAGCTCTACACGAAGGTGCTGTTCGAGATCCTGCTCGGCCTGACCGTGCTGTTCGGTGTCGTCGTGGCGATGCTGTGGCTCGACTGGCGGCTGATGCTGATCGTGCTGCTGCTGGTCCCGATCACCGCGGCCATCGTCTGGGGGTATCAACGGCTTTCCGCCGCGGCGGTCACGCGGTCGCGCGAACTGCGCAGCGACATCAACGCGCAGATGGCCGAAGGCATCGCCGGCATGAGCGTGCTGCAGGCGACCGGCGCCGTCGGGCGCTTCGCCGCGCGCTTCGCCCGCACCAACACTGCGCACTACGACGCACGCATGGGCGAGATCCGCGCCAATGCCTGGCTGCTGCGGCCGGCGCTGGATTTCGTGAACATCCTGCTGATCGTCGCGATCGTCGCCGCCGTCGGAACGCAGCCGCTGCAGGGTGTCGAGGTCGGGCTGCTGTACGCATTCATCGCCTACGTCGCGCGCGTCGTCGACCCGCTGATCCAGATCACGATGCAGTTCTCGCTGCTGCAGCAGTCGGTGATCGCGGCGGCGCGCGTCAACACGCTGCTGCACGAGGGCGCGACCGCACGCGTCGCCTTCGAGCGCCGCATCACCGCCGGGCGGGTCGAGCTGGCCAACGTCACGTTCGGCTACGATCCGCAGCAGCCGGTGCTGCACGACATCTCCCTCGCGATACCGGCGGGCGGCTTCGTCGGCATCGTCGGGCACACCGGCAGCGGCAAGTCCACGCTGCTCTCGCTGCTGCTGCGCTTCTACGCGCCGCAGGCCGGGCGCATCGAGATCGACGGGATTCCGGTCGATCAGATCGGCGACGACCACTTCCGCGCCGACGCCGGCCTGGTCCCGCAGGAGCCGTTCCTGCTTGCCGCCAGTGCGCGCGAGAACATCGACATGGGCCGCGGCCTGGCGGAGGAGGCCATCGTCGCCGCGGCACGGGCAGCGCGCGCGCACGGCTTCATCGAGCGGCTGGAACGCGGCTACGACACGCCGCTGGGCGAAGGCGGCGCGCGGCTGTCGGCGGGGCAGAAGCAGCTGATCGCCGTGGCGCGCGCGCTCGCGGGCCGGCCACGCGTGCTGTTCCTCGACGAGGCGACGTCAAGGATCGACAGCGAGACCGAGCAGCAGGTGCAGGCGGCGCTCGCCGAGCTGCAGGCGAAGACGACGGTGATCGCCATCGCGCACCGGCTGTCGACGATCCGCGCCGCCGACCGCATCGTGGTGCTCAATCACGGGCGGATCGCGGAGCAGGGGACGCACGACGAGTTGATGGCGATTGAAGGGGGGATCTACCAGCGTCTCTACCTGCTGCAGCAAATCAGGGAATGAATCCGGCAGTTTCCCATTCTGGAGATGAAAACGCCCGGCCGGAGTTTCCCGGCCGGGCGCTAAAGGTGCAGCGCAATCGCGTCAGGTCAACGACCCGGCACGCGGCAGCAGAATGCGTCGCACGTGGCGGTGCGCGCGGTTCCCGAGAAATTTCCGATGCGGCACGCCGACGTCCACATCGTGCCCGTGTACTGCCTTCATACGCAGCCGTCGGCTGAGCCGCATTGCGGTGTATCCAGCCGGACAAGCAGGCGCAACGATGAACGACCGACGAGGTGGCCGGAATGGGCGTCGAAGCTCCGTCAACGGTTGTGCAGTCCAGCGCCGTTGCCTGGTTTTCGATGAAGTAGCCAACGACGTCGATGATGACGTCGACAGGGGTACCCGAGTTGTTGTACACGGCAAAATCGCGCTTGGATCCGCTGCCCGGGAACGCCGTGATCGATCGGTCCATCGGAATGACCGTCGTGTTCGAGCCGCGGTCGCCGGGGTTCCACGCCAGTACCGCGCCCCCGACGATCAGCGTCGTGCCGCCGTTCCAGGCCTGCAGCGCGCCGCTCGATACCGAGTTGATGACGGTCACGATCGCGACGACCGAGACGGGGCGAACTCCAGCGAATGCCATCGGCTGGCAATTGCCTGAACCGGTGATGCCGGTCCCGCCTTGATCTGACGCGAAATTGTAGCCGTTGGAGATGGAAAGTGCATAGATCTGCCGTCGCCGCTGTTCCGGGAAGCTGGCCCGGGCCATTGCGGGTGTCGTAGATTCGGCAAGGTCCTATCGTCCGGAGAAACACCGTGTCGCCATCGCCGCCGAGTTTGGGTACGAGACCTTGCGCGCGGGCGTTGGTGCCACCGGCGCCGGCCGCCTGCACCGTGGCCAGTGCTGCCATGGCATCATCGACGGCGGCCGTTTGCATGGCGCCGACAGCCGCCTGCACACTTTCGGGGCTGTCGATATCTTCGGGCTGCCGACAGGACTTTAGCCTGTTGCGCACGTGACAGCGAATTGAACTGCATCTGCAGCTGCTCGCGCAAGACCAGTGCATCGGCTGCAGGCAACCCGCGCAACCCGACCATTTGCCGAACGTAAAGATCGATGGCAGTGTCGAAACGGGTCGACTCGGCGGCGGCAATCTGGTTTGTGGTATTCGTGGCTGCCTGGACCCCAACCGCCGCAAACGGCAGCATCGCAGAAATGGCTGCAATCAATAGCCAAGTGGGTTTGTTCGTCTTCATCGTAGCTCCTCGTAAATGGTGCCCTTCGACGTCCAGCCCACATTGCGCCGGTACGCACGACACTAATCCACTTTGCGACGGAAACAAAGCGATAACTTGGTGAATTTTCCGCTCCGGCGCCATGGGCCGGCGCCGCGATGCACGAGCAAGCGGGCAATCGCGATCGTGCGCGCCACAGTTCAACCGTTCGCCGCGCCATCCCCACCCAACGCGACGTCGACCATCATCTCGTTGGCGAGCGCTTCGAGCGCATGCCGCACGTCGTCGTTGCTTACGGCCTTGGGCACCAGCAGCACCGCCTTGACCTTGAACAGGTGCTCGGCGGTCATCGCGCCGCTGACGATCTCGGTGTGAAGCTCCTCGATGCTGACGCCGCGCTGCGCGAGCGCACCGGACAGGTCGCGGACGATGCCGGGGCGGTCGTGACCGACCAGCTCGACCTTGACCAGCCGGCGTCCTGCGGGCGCGGCCGTGCCGTCACTTTTTTCGATGACGATGCGCAGCTCCGGCGACTCGAGCGCGCGCAGCGCCGCAGCGAGCGCGTCGGCGTTCTCGGGCGGGACCTCGAAATGGACCATCCCGGCGAACTGTCCGGCGAGGCTCGCCATCCGGCTGCCGGCCCAGTTCGCGCCGAAGCCCTGCGCCTTTGCGGAAATCTGGCTGACGATGCCGGGCCGGTCGGGACCGATGACGGTGACCACCAACGATGTGATCATGGCTTGTTGCTCCTCGGTGAGTGATACAGAGCGACGGATCATCGGCGCGCGGGTCGCGAAGCGCTCATCCTGCTTGAATGCCGGCACGGTGCCGTGTTCGGCCGCATGACGCACGACGCGGGTCAACAGCGCCAGGCCCATCGGCGCCAGCGCACGTTCCCACAATTCGCGGGCGGTCTCGCTCTTCGCGACGAAACACCAATCCTGGGCGGCGACCGCGCCGGCGTCCCAGCCGTCGGCCAGGTGATAGACGGAGCCGCCCGCGATCGGGTCGCCCGAGAGGATTGTCCACTCGACCGCGGCAATCCCACGATGCCGCGGCAGCAGCGACGGGTGGTAGCCGATGCCACCGAGACGCGAGCGGGCGAGTGCCTCGTTGCTGACCCGCGCGTGCGTATGCGCGGCGACGATGAGTCCCGTATCGTCCGGTACTGCGTCGCCGGGGACCAGTTTGGGATTGGCAAGAACATGCACTGCGATGCCGGCGGCCTGCGCGGCAGCGGCGAGCCTGTCGTCGGAGGCAGGTGCGACGACTTGTGCGATGTCCGCGCCGTCCTTGCGCAAGGCAGCGAACACCGTGGCCCCGAAATAGCGGGACCCGACCAGCGTGACTTTCATGATTTCTCCCCTCGGATCGTGGCAGCCGCGAACTGTCGATGCGCGGCCTGCGCTTTTGTTCAAGAAATATTATAGGCCGTGCGCGTGCCCCGTCTGGCCGCGCAGGCAATAGGGGTAGCCTATCGAGGTTGCCGCAGGTCGGCCATTGAATTCGCCTTTTGCGCACCGACAGTAGGATACTGGCGCGATCCCGCGTCGGCCGCCCATCGCGAAGGGACGCATCGCACATGCACGTTCACATCATCGACCCCGGCTACACCGGCTCCGTCGACGCGCGCGCCAACTTCCGGGCCGCGCTGTTCGTCGCTGCCGCGTTCGTGGTGGTGATCGCGCTGATCCACGCGGCGGCCGCGTGGCTCGGGCTTCCGCTGCAGCGCTACGGCATCATTCCTCGCACGTTGGCCGGCCTGCCCGGGATCGTCAGCGCGCCGCTGCTGCATGGCGACTTCAACCACCTGCTGTCGAATGCGCTGCCGTTGCTGGTTGTCGGCACGGCGATGCTGCACCTGTATCCGGACGCATCGCGCATCGTGCTGCCCGCCGTGTATTTCGGCCCCGGTCTCGCGGTCTGGCTGTTCGGCCGCGACTCGGTACATCTGGGCGCGAGCGGGCTGGTCTACGGGCTCGTCAGCTACGTGTTTGCCGCCGGCCTGTTGCGGCGCGACCGGCGCGCT
The DNA here is from genome assembly GCA_963739745.1 of uncultured beta proteobacterium. Classification (GTDB taxonomy): domain Bacteria; phylum Pseudomonadota; class Gammaproteobacteria; order Burkholderiales; family Casimicrobiaceae; genus VBCG01. Next base: position 811,251 of record CAVUCJ010000017.1, on the reverse strand, counting down.
ATCGCGGCGTCGCTGCTTGTCGCGTTCATGTACGGAACGCTGGTCTGGGGCGTGTTTCCGATCAAGACCGGCGTGTCGTGGGAAACGCATCTGGCTGCGACGACGATCGGCGTGGCGATGGCGCTCCTCCTGCGCCGGCGCGACATCCCGCCGCGCAAGCGCTATTCATGGGAGGACGAGGTCGAGGAGCCCGCCGACGCGCAGCATCGCGAGGTCGACGAATCCGCCGCCGCCGAGCAGGTCAACGCCGAAACGCGCGACGACAGGTGACGTCGAATTCTCGTCGGGCGGCGTCGCGAACTCTCTTCGCGACGCTTACTCCGGCGTCACGTTGACCATCCAGCCCACGCCGAAGCGGTCGGTGAGCATGCCGAAGCGCGGCGTCCAGAAGGTTTCGGCCAATGGCATCCGGACCTGCCCGCCTTCGGCGAGCGCGGCAAACCGACGCTCGGCGTCGGCGACATTCGACACGGAGATCGACAGCGAGAACCCGGTGAACGACGGCTTGCCCGCGCAGCTCCCGTCCGACACCATGACCGTGGTGCTACCGATGCGCAGGCTCGCGTGCATCACCTTGTCGCCCGTGCCCTCCGGGGCCGTGCCGGGCGGCGGCGGTTCGGGGCTGTCCTTGAATCTCGACATCGAAATCACCTCGGCCCCAAGCGCGCGCCGGTAGAACTCGATGGCTTCCTCGCAGCGGCCGTCGAAGAACAGGTAGGGCTCGATCAGCATCGCTTCTCCTTGTGGTGAATCGACGGCCGAACATTGGATCTTGAGCAAGCCTCGGTCAAGAGCGGGCCTGCCACCAGGAAGTGGCGAAGAACCAGACGTGGCCGCTTGTAGCGTCGCAGATCCGCTCGCTCGCCTTCGAACCGACCGTTTCGGGTCGGTGGCGGACCTCGCCAACTGCGCCTTTCGCACTTTGGTTGGCTGCGCGTTGATACGGGAATCCCGTAGCGCCTTCCCGGTGCCGTCAGCACCCGCTGTGCGACACGCCTACTGAATCCTGAGGGATCGCCAGTTTTGTCCATGGTTTGTCCAGGGCATTTGATGAATTTAGCGCAAAAGTCTGCGGTCAATGGGGAGCTGTCCGGTCATTCGACGGCCGTTCAGTCGTTCGACAACCCATTCACCGGAGACTCCAATGATCAAATCGACAATCCGCACCACCCTTGCAGCTTTCGGCCTTGCAGCCTCGGTCGCCGTATCCCCCGCAAGTGCCGCGCCAACGGCGCAGATCTATAGCGGCTATACGCTGGTTGAATTTCTGCCGGGATTCGTCGACGCGTTGACCTCGCTTTACATTGCCCCGTCCAAAAACCTCCCCGGCACCCTCTATCAGGGAGTCGCCTATTTCCCGATCACCGCGGGACGGTTGGACGCAGCCAATGCCAAGGGCGAAGTCGCGCACTCCGGCGGATTGACGCTGACCCATGACTCGGCTCAAGTCGTGCTGTCCGATTTCATCATCGACACCGCAGGAGCCACGCCCCGATTGACCGGCATCGTTACCGCCAATGGAACGCTGGTCGGGCGCATTCCGCTGTTCAATCTCGCGCTGCCGCCGCTCGAACTTCCGCTGGTCCTCCCGCCCGGCCCGGAAACCCTCCTGATCCAAGGCAGCCGCGTGACATTGACCCAGGAAGCGGCAACCGCGCTCAACGGCGCCTTTGCCACCTACGCATTCGTCCCCGGCTTCAATGTCGGCATCGCCTCCGTGTACGCCAACTACTGACCCGGAGCTCGGGCCCTCCTATGAGGGCCCGTCTGGCCTACAGTCGTGCGTGCGGTATGAGGTTCCACACAGAACGACGAGGAGAGAATGCTGGAACCGTTGCGCCCATCCGCGGGATGGAAGACGGCGATGGCCCACGGGCCATTCGGTCTGATTCCGCTCGCGATTCGCTCACGTGGGTCCGATGCGACCGGGTACGACGGCGTGCTGCCGGGGCCTCGCCCGGCAACTGGGATAGCGAACATTTTTTCGGAGCGGGCTCGTAGAACATGAACTGCGCATCCTTTGGTCCAGTGTTCGCGTCGCTTGCGCCGCGTAGGCGCGCATACGGGACCGCAGTCGCGGCCGCGGTGATCCTATTCGCGTCCGAAGTGCGCGCGGCGGAACCGTTGCCGCTCGCCGAGCTCGCCGTACCGGGACGCGTGCTGATGCTGCGCCACGCCAATGCCCCCGGCATTGGCGATCCGCCGCATTTCAAGCTGGATGACTGCTCGACGCAACGCATCCTGGATGCCGCAGGACGAGCGCAGGCCCAGCAACTCGGAGAACGGCTGGCGAAGGCGGGCATCGCGCGCGCAAAGGTCTACTCCAGCCAATGGTGCCGCTGCCTCGAGACCGCGCGGCTGCTGAAGCTGGGGCCGGTGAGCGACCTGCCCGCACTCAATTCGTTCTTCGAACGCGCGCAGGACCGCGACGAGAAGCTTGCCGCGCTGCACATGTTCGTTGCCGGACTTCCCTCCGATGGACCGCCGGTGGTGCTGGTGACACATCAGGTCACCATCAGCGCGTTTACAGGTGAGGGTGTGGCGTCGGGTGGCGGCGTCGTATTCGAATTGAACGGTACGGGCGCGCCGCGCGTGCTGGGCAAAATCGAGGTGGACTGACGTTCGTCCTCGACCGTGGCCTTCAATTTGCGCTCATGGCACCATCGGCCGGGGCCGCGCTGCGCGATGTGGCACCGCAGCCGTCGCTGCACCTCGGGAACAGTGCTCGGCGTAAATCTGTCTGACACGGAAATCGGGATTGCCCTTCCATGCACGCCATCGTCACCTTGCTCCTAGCGGCCATCGCCGGACTTGCTTCGGCCCAGACCGCGCCCAAAGGGGCGGAGGGCTTTCGCAACAATTACCCGCACGCCGACAAGGAAAGCTTCTGGGCGTGGCAGTGGGAACGGCTGCGCGACGGCTTGCCGCAACCGCCCCCGGGCGGCTGGAACCTGCCGGCGGTCAAGACGATCCGACGGCGCTGAACGCGGCCGATGCCAACCCGTCGGTGACGTGGGTTGGGCACGCGACGATGCTCGTGCGGCTCGCCGGCAAGAACATCCTGTTTGATCCCATTTTCTCGGATCGTGCGTCTCCGGTGGGATTCGCCGGGCCGAGGCGCGTGGTGCCGCTGCCGATCGACATTCCGGAACTGCCACGCATCGATGTCGTGCTGATCTCGCATAATCATTATGATCACCTGGACGCCGAGTCGGTGACGCGCCTTGCCGCGATGGAGCAAGGCAGCCCGCGCTTCCTGGTGCCGCTGGGACTGAAGGTGTGGTTTGCGACACTCGGCATCACGCGCGTCGACGAATACGACTGGTGGCAGGAAACACGCGAGGGCGATCTTCGCATCACGTTCGTGCCGGCGCAGCATTGGAGCAAGCGCAGGCTCGATGACGCCAACCAGACGCTGTGGGGCGGATGGGTTGTCGAGGGCGAAGGCCTACGCCTCATTCACACCGGGGACAGCGGCTACTCGAAGGACTTCCGCGACATCGGCGAGCGCCTCGGTCCCTTCGACATGGCCTTCATTCCGATCGGATCCTATGCGCCGCGCTGGTTCATGCAGGTCATGCATCTTGATGTGCCCGAGGCCGTGCAGGTTCGCGCGGACCTCCGGGCCGAGCGCGCCATCGGCATGCATTGGGGCACGTTCGAATCGCTCGCCGACGAGCCACTGGACGAGCCCCCGGCGCTGCTCGCCCGCGAGCGACAGGCACGTGGACTCACGCCAGAGCAGTTTGACGTGCTCAAGATCGGCGAGACGCGGCGAATGGAAAGGGCGGCACCGCGCTGACGAAAGGCCATTCGCGGGAGCGCCGCGGTTTGGCCCATTGTCGGGGTCCCGGTGGCACCCAAGCCTGCGCCGAGCGCTGAGGCAGAACTGCGGCGGGCGTTCTCATCGTTGCTCGCGGATGTTCTCGCGATGTCGCGCGCCGGCGAAGCCGCACACGCGAGAACTGCACCGTGCGTCGTCGGCGCAACCTCTATTGCTGGCGGGCTCACGTCAATGCTCGCGTTGGCGGCACCGGGCTGCCGGCGTAAAGTGACGTTCGGAACGCGAGACGCGGAGGGTATCGGGAGTGGATGCGCAGGGTATCACCACCATCATGTTCACGGACATCGAGGGCAGCACGCGCATGTGGGAACAGGATGGGGCGACGATGTCGCGCGCACTTGCGGTTCACGATGCGCTGGCGCGGACGGCCGTTCTGGAAAATGGCGGCACCGTCGTGAAGATGATCGGCGACGGGATGTACGCTGTCTTTCCCGACGCAGTCGGCGCGCTGCGCGCTTCGGTTGCGATTCAGACCTCGCTAGCCGATCCCGCGGTCACACACGGATTGACGCTTCGCGTGCGCTGCGGCATGCACGTTGGCACGGTTGAGCGTCGCGATAACGACGTGTTTGGCGCACCCGTGAACCGCGCTGCGCGCATTCAGGGCGCGGCCCATGGCGGGCAGGTGCTCGTCTCGCAGGCGTTGACCGACAATGTTCGCGATCGCCTGCCGCCGGACTTCGAACTCCGGGACCTGGGCGCGGTCCGCCTGCGAGATCTGGGGCTGCCGAGTCGCTGTACCAGGTCATCCATCCGCAGCTGAGGCAAGCGTTCCCGGCGTTGCGCTCGCTCGAGGCCACGCCCAACAACCTTCCGCAGCAGGTCACGTCGTTCATCGGCCGCGAGCGCGAACTCGCGGATGCGAAACGGCTGTTGGGAGAGGCGCGCCTGCTGACGCTGCTGGGAATGGGCGGTCACGGGAAGACGCGTCTGTCGCTGCAGATAGCGGCGGACATGCTGGAACAATTTTCCGACGGCGTGTGGTTCGTCGATCTCGCGCCAATTCGGGACCCGGCACTCGTTCCCGGCGTGACGGCTCAGCTATTGAACGTCCATGAAGTGCCAGGAAGGTCGCAGACACAGACGCTCTGCGCCCATGTGAAGAATCACAAGGCGCTGTTCGTGATCGACAATTGCGAGCACCTGATGGACGCGTGCGCCCAATCTCGAATGCGCTGCTCCAGGCGGCTCCTGGCGTACGGATTATCGCGACGTCCCGCGAAGCACTGCACATTCCGGGCGAACAGACCTACCCGGTGCTGCCGCTGCCCGTGCCGGATGCAGAGCGCACCCTGGACAGTCTTCTGCGCTTCGATGCCGTGCAGCTGTTCGTCGAACGTGCCCGCCTCCACCGGCCTGACTTCGCGATTGAGCGAGCGCAATGCGCCGGCCGTGGCCGAACTCGTCGCACGGCTCGAGGGCATTCCGCTGGCGCTTGAACTTGCGGCGGCGCGCTGCGCTCGATGTCGATCGACGACGTCAATCTGCGGCTCAAGGATCGTTTCAAACTGCTCACCGGGGGCAGCCGCGTGGCGCTGGAGCGTCAGCAGACCCTCCACGCGCTGGTGCATGGTCGTACGATCTGCTGCAATCCAATGAAATGACCCTGCTCGACCGGCTTTCCGTCTTTGCCGGAGGTTTCGATCTGGCAGCGGCGGAAGTCGTCGGAGGCGCGGAGCCGCTCGATCCCTACGACGTCGTCGATCTGGTTTCGTCGCTCGTCGAGAAATCGCTGGTGCAGATCGAACAGAGCGACGAAGGCACACGATACGGGATGCTCGAGACGATTCGCGAGTTTTCGCACGAGCGCCTGCAGGCAAGCGGCGATCTCGACGCGACGAACAAGCGGCACTGCGACTATTTTTTCGACTTGGCCAAGACCGCGCGCGATCGGCTGCAGGGGGCCGAGCAGGCGGAGTGGACCCAGCGTCTCGAAACCGAGCTCGACAACATGCGGGCCGCGATCGAGCTGGCCCTGGCCGGTGGCGTCGACACGGTCATCGCGGTCAAGTACATCGTGGCGCTGATGCGTTTCTGGACGCTGCGCGGCTACTCGACCGAGGGCCGCGGTATCGTGCGCGCTGCCCTGGCGCTTCCGGCGATCGAGGAACCGAATGTGCCTCGCGCGTTCGCGCTGTACGTCGGCGGCGTGCTCGCGACCAACCAGGGCGACTATGTCGAGGCCAGGGCCATGCTGCGCGAATGTCTCGAGATACGCCGCCGCCTCGAGCATCCTCGCGAGGTGGCGGCGGGACTGGCGATCTTGGCCGGGATCGATCTGAAGGAGGGCGATGCCGCCCAGGCGCGCAAGGAGGCCGAGGAAGCACTGGGTATTTTCCGCCAGCTCAACGAGCGGATCGGCGAAGGGATCGGGTTGCACCACCTCGGCGAGATCTGTGTGCAGCTGAATGACAATGCAAGCGCCCGCTCCTACCTGGAGGAAGGCCTTGCGATCGCCAAGTCGGCCAAGCACCAGGAACTGGAAAGCGATTGCGAATGCGCACTGGGCGATTTGGCGCTCCAGGAGGGCGATCTGCCTGCGGCGCGCGCGCGTTTTACCCGGTCCGAGACGATCTGTCTGGACGCGCAGGACAAGCGGGGCGAAGCGATTGCGAACTGGCGTCTGGGCAAGACGGACGCCGCGCGCGGCGACGCCGAATCCGCATGCCTGCGGTTCGAGGAGGCGCTGCGGGCGTTCCGTCCTTCGCGATGAATGGCGAGATGGCGGACTGCCTTGAAGACCATGCCGAAGTTCTCCAGCGGAGGGGCCAGCTGGAAGATGCTGCGAGAATGTATGCGTCAGTGGCGGCCGTCCGGGAATCGCTTGTACTCCCGCGATCACGGCTGAACCAGGAAACCTGGAAGGCGCGCATCCAGGCCGTCCGTGAGCTTCTGGGTATGGCGGAATTCGACAAGATCTGGGCGGCCGGCCGGACGGCGACGTTGGAAGAGGCCGTCGAACTTGCGCTCTTGCAATTCGCGGCAGCACCCGTCGTCGCCTGAAGCGAAAACGCCCGCCGTAGTGCCATCGGCGGGCGCTGCGCGAATCGTGGCTGCCGCTTAGGCCTTGCGCTTGCGGCGGCGGGTCAGCCACCCTGCGAAGCCGGCACCCAGGACGAGTGCCAGCGTGGCAGGCTCGGGCACCTGCGTGATCGACGTGACATTCCCGGTCAACGGACCCAGCTGGTGGCCGTTTTCGCAACCGTTAAAGGTGACGCCACCCGCGGGATTGCTTTAGAGGGCGCGCTGAAAGCAAGAAGGGCATGGCATTCGGGATGCCAGTTGAAATTCGAGCTAGCAAACGCCAAAGCGTTTTCCGGAATACCCATTTCATCGAGCACAATCGGGAAGAGCGTTGTAAGTCCGAAAAGCTGATTTTCCTGAATCATCAGGACCGAAAGCAGTACGAAGGGAAATTCAGCAACATAGTCCTGATAGGAGCCATTGGCGCCGTCGGTGCTGATGTGCGCACTGACGAGTGAAACGGTGCAGCCGTTCAATGCGAGATCGATCAGGGTCCCATCCCAAAGCTTGAAGGTTCCGTCGTTCGCGAGGCAGGGCGCCGAGATGTCGAACACCGCCACCCCATACAAGGCGGTGTAGGGATCGAAGGCAACCTGGAATGCCGTCGCCTGCGACGACGCGCTGAACATCATGCACAGGCTCGCGGCCGCCGCACAGGCGAACGCTCGCAGTTTGTTTGTTTTCTTGTTCTCGGCAACCATTTGGTCTCCCCCTTTTCGTGATGGCCGGGCACACAACACCCCAAGCTATCCGCTTGCGATCATCCCCAAGCAATTACCTCGCCAGTCTTTTTGCGGCGTCGCAAGTAATTGATTTATAATATTGATGCTAGTAAATCCGTCAGGCGGGCGGGCTGTCGTCTCGACCACTGTAAGAGATTTCGACAATCGGCTGCGGCTCGGGAGGACCATCAGTTCCGCAGGGACCGTCCCGCACTTGGATCCGCATCCTTGACACGCCGTCCGGCCGCCCTAAGGCCGCGTGAGCGACGAATCACCTTCGAACGGATTGCGCCATTGCGTCGCGGCAGACGGCCTGCGCGCAGGTTGGCGCTCCCGACGCATGGGTTTTCCGGGCGGCGGTGGCGCCGAGGTGGCGACAGGCGCCGATGTCGGTGTATCGGACCGCCCGTAACTGAAAAGGCGCTGGCGGACTTCGCGCATATCGCGCGCGGAAGCGATGGCAGCCAACACGGCAACGATCGCCAGCCCCGCGCTGGCCTGGTACATCGCCAGGGCGACGTTTGCCTCGCGGCCGGACGCCACAAAGGGTACGGTGAGGAGGATCGCGGACATGACCGACGGATAGACGAACTCGTGATAGCGCAGGGCCACCGCTCCGCCGACGACGACGACCAAAACGAGTGCAGCACAGGTGAGGTCCTCGGGTGCCAATGACAACTGGGGCAACCAGCGCGCGGCCAGCGATGGGTCGGTCAACGCGCCCACGAATACGAGCGTCGTCAGGGCGAAATGAAGGCTGAAAGGAACGCGCAGCCAGCCGGACCGTTGGCGCGGCGAGACGCGTGCGGCAACAACGAACATGGCTGCTGCGAGCGCTGCGAGGCCCCCGATCAGCGCGAGCGAAAAGGCGTCGGCACCGTTGCGAATCGCGACGTCCAAGGCGGAGACGACGAAGGCACTCGCGGCGATCGGCAAGGCAAGTCGATCGTAGACCGGCGGCTGCCGGCGACGCGGCCACAGGATCACCGCGTAGAACAGGATGAACGATACGGCGACCGCGCTGGCGGCCGCCAGCGCGATCCCGCGGGGGACGAAGACGTTGCCCTGAAGAACGAGCGCCAAGGCCCCGGGCATCAATGGATCGGTAATCCGTCCATAGACGTTGATGAAGCCGAGGTTGGCGCCGATCAGGATGAGCGTCGACCACCGCAGGAGGGTCGACGTCGAAGGTCCTTCATAAGGATCCGTCATCAGCAAAGATCAATGTAGTGTTATCTACAATGCGTAGTATGCCACCTGTTCGCTTGCGTGTGGCGCCAGGGCACGGTCGCGACCGGGCGGGTGCCCACGCGGGTTCGCGGCGCCATCGGTCGCGATTCGGACACGGGGCCTGGCGGTAGCTTGGCGGTGGCGGAACATCGCGAATCCGGCGCGGGACCTCACGCCATCCAACCGCCACGGGAGGTGGCCGTCCCGACAGATTCACCATCATGCTTCGCGCTGACCGGAAGCGTGACTTTCATGAAATCATCCCACCGAGGTCCCATGCAGCTCGAAATCCGCAACCTGTCCAAACGCTACGCCAATGGTGTGCAGGCGCTGGCCGCCGTGTCGCTGTCCGTGCCGCCGGGCATGTTCGGGTTGCTCGGACCCAATGGCGCCGGCAAGTCCACGCTGATGCGCACGCTCGCCACGTTGCAGAGTGCCGACTCGGGAACGGCGACGCTCGGCGACATCGACATCCTGCGCGAGCCCGAGCGAGTGCGCGCGCTGCTCGGCTATCTGCCGCAGGACTTCGGTGTCTATCCCAAGGTTTCCGCAGTCGACCTGCTTGACCATCTCGCTCGGCTGAAGGGTCTGGTCGACGCGAAGTCACGGCGCGACACGGTTGCCGCGTTGCTCGACCGGGTCAACCTGTACGCGGTACGCAAGCAGAAGCTCGGCGGCTTCTCCGGCGGGATGCGGCAGCGCTTCGGCATCGCACAGGCGCTGATCGGCCAGCCGAAACTGGTCATCGTCGACGAGCCTACCGCCGGACTCGACCCGGAGGAGCGCGTGCGCTTCCACAACCTGCTGGCCGACATCGCCTCCGACGTCGTGGTGATCCTGTCGACGCATATCGTCAGCGATGTCGAGGACCTGTGCGCGAAATTCGCCGTCATCAACCAGGGGAAGGTGCTGCTGACCGGCGAACCGGGCGCACTGGTCGCGGGACTGCAGGAGCGGATCTGGCGCAAAGTCGTCACCAAAGCCGATGCCGACGCCCTGAAGGCGCAGTTCCGCGTGGTCTCGACGCGGTTGCAGGCAGGCCGCACCGTCGTCCGCGCCTACGGCGATGCAAGCCCGGGTGCGGGCTTCGAACCCGTCGAAGCGAATCTTGAGGACGTCTACTTCTGCACGATCGCCGGCTATCTCGCGGCGCCCGTCGCGCAGGCGGCCTGACCATGCCGCTGCTCACGATCGCGTGGTTCGATTTCAGCCGCCGGCTGCGGATGGTGTCGACCTACGTCTACTTCGCGCTGTTCGCCGTGCTGGCGGGGCTGTGGATGGCCGCGGCGGGTGGTGCCTTTGCGGGCGCATCGGTCAACTTCGGTGGTGACAAGGTATTGATCAACGGAACCTATGCCCTTGCGATCGGGATCGCGTTCCTGGGCTTTGCCGGCGTGACGGTGATCGGCTCGGTGGCAGGACGCGCGGTCCAGCAGGACTACGAGTACGGGACCTATCATTTTTTCTTCTCGGCGCCGATTGCCAAGCGCGACTATTTCTTCGGCCGCCTGCTGGGCGCGTGGATGACGCTGGTTCTGATCTTCGCCGGCATTGCGCTCGGCATCGTGGTCGGGTCGAACTGGCCCGGTGTGGACTCGGCGCGGATCGTCGCGCATCCGACCTGGCAGAGCTTTGCACGCCCGTACCTGTTCCTGCTGCTGCCCAACATGCTGTGGCTGTCCGGTTGCTTCTTCGTGCTGGCGGCGCTCACGCGGCAGATGGCGCCCGTGTACGTGACCGGCGTGATCCTGCTCGTCGGCTACCTGTTCGCGATCAATCTGTTGGGAGACATGGAGAACAAGACGCTCGCCGCGCTGGTCGATCCCTCCGGCGCGACGGCGCTCGATGTTCTCGCGCGCTACTGGAGCGTGGCGCAGAAGAACGGCACCGAGATTCCGCTGGCTGGCGTACTGCTCTGGAATCGGTTGTTGTGGCTGGGTATTGGGGTCCTGGCGACGGGGCTCGGCTACGCCGTGTTTCGCATGCAGACGGTGTCGGCTGGGCGGGCCGGCAAGCGCGGTGCGTCTGCCGGGCCGATGCCGGAATCGAAGGCGGTCGCGCCGGCGCTGCCGGTGGCCAAGTTCGACCGTCGCTTCGCTGCGTATGCCCGCATGCTGCCGGGCCTGATCCGCCTGTACCTCACCGAGATCCTGCGCAGTCCGCGCTTCCTCACGATCGTCCTGGGCGGCGTGCTGCTGGTCCTCGGCAATGCGCTGACGCTGGGCGCCGTCTACGGCACCAACACCTATCCGCTCACCTACAAGGTACTCGACGTCGTCGGCGGCCTGTTTGGCCTGTTCATCCTGGTCGTGACGGCGATCTACGCCGGCGAGCTGGTGTGGCGTGAGCGCGACACCCGAATGGAGGACATCACCGACAGCATGCCGGCGCCGACCTGGCTCCCGTTCCTGTCCAAGCTACTCGCACTGCTGTCGCTGCAGGTGGTGCTGACGCTGGTGGTGCTGGTGTGCAGCATCGCTGTCCAGCTCGTCAAGGGCTACACGCGCATCGAACTTCCGCACTACCTGTTCGAGTTGTTCGTGCTGCAGCTGCCCGGTTTCTTCCTGATTGCGGTGCTGGCGCTCGTCGTGCATACGCTCGTGAACAACAAGTATCTTGGCCACTTCGCCGTGCTGCTGCTGTTCATCGTGACGTCGCGGTTGCCGGATTTCGGGTTCGAGGACCGGCTGTACCGCTACGCAAGCCGGCCGGACATCATCTACTCGGACCTCAACGGCTATGGCCATTTCCTGCCGGCCGTGTTCTGGTTCCGCGTGTACTGGGGCGCGTTCGCGTTGCTGCTTCTGGTGCTTTCCTATGCGCTGTGGATACGAGGCCGCGACGGCGGCTGGCGCGCCCGCCTGCGCGCGGCCCCCGCGCGGATGTCGCCGGCCGCGTGGTCAATCGCCGGCGCGGCGAGCGCGGTGTTCGTCGCCAGCGGGGGCTGGATCTACTACAACACGCACGTGCTCAATACCTACCTGTCCCGAAGCGACGGACAGCGGCTCGCCGCCGACTACGAGCGAAAGTACAAAGCGCTGGCCGGGACGCCGCAGCCCAAGGTCACGGCCGCCGACGTGCACGTGGATATCTTCCCGGGCGAGCAACGGGCGCGGGTCGCGGGCACACTGGCGCTCGTCAACCGCAGCGAACAGCCTATCACCGACGTCTACGTGCTGTATCCGCGGGCAGCCCGCGTGCAGGCGGTGGCCTTCAGCGCCCCGGCCGCGCTCGCCGACGAGGCACCGGCCATGCGCTGGCATCACTACAGGCTTGCCACGGCGCTCGCGCCCGGCGCGACGATGGACTTCCGGTTCGACTTCGAATACGGCGCACGAGGATTCCGCAACGACGGAGCGGACCCGGTCGTGCTGGGCAACGGCACGTTTCTCAACGCGGGACTGTCACCGGAATCTTCACTGATCCCGAGCTTCGGCTACGACGAGAGCGCGGAGCTTGCCTCCGACAACGATCGAAGGAAGCGCGGCCTCGCATCGAAGCCGCGGATGCACGATCTCGACGACCGGGCGCAGCACTGGCAAAGCGGGCTCACGCGGGATGCGGACTTCATCGCGTATCGCGCGACCGTGTGCACGGCGTCCGACCAGCTGCCCATCACCTCGGGCTACGTCGAGCGCGACTGGACCGAGAACGGCCGTCGCTGCATTGCCTACCGGATGGACACGCCGATGGCGGCCATCTATCCGTTTGTCTCGGCGCGTTACGCGACGAAACGGGACGTCTGGCGGGGACCCGGCGGCGACGTCGCCATCGAGATCGACTATCACCCGGGCCACGAATACAACCTCGATCGGATGATCGCGGGGGTCAAGGATTCGCTCGCGTACTACACGCAGCACTTCGGTCCGTACCAGCACCGGATCCTGCGGATCGTCGAATTTCCGCGCTTCTCGCGCCGTGGCGGTTTCGCCGAGTCGTTCCCCAACAGCGTGCCGTTCAACGAGGCACTCGGCTTCACCGCCCGCGTGGACGACGACGATCCAAAGGACGTCGACTATCCGTATTTCGTGACCGCGCACGAGGTCGCCCATCAATGGTGGGCGCACCAGGAGGTGCCGGCCAACGTACAGGGCGCCGAGTTCATCAGCGAGAGCCTCGCGGAATATTCGGCGCTGATGGTGCTGAGGCACAAGTACGGCGATGCGAAGATGCGCCGGTTCCTGCAGTACGAACTCGATCGCTACCTTCAGGGGCGCGGTTTCGAGCAGAAGGGCGAGCAGCCGCTGCTGCGCGCCGACGGTGCCGCCTACGTCCACTACCAGAAGGGGGCGCTCGCGCTTTATGCGCTCCAGGATGCGATCGGCGAACGCGCGATGGACGACGCACTTTCCACGTTCGTCGACCGCTGGCGCTTCAAGGGCCCGCCGTATGCGACGTCGCGCGATCTTCTGGCGGAACTCCGGCGGGTGACCCCGGCCGAGCACCAGGGGCTCATCGAGGACTTCTTCGAGACGATCACGCTCTACGACGACCGTGCGACGAGCGCGCAGGCAAGCAAGCGGGCGGACGGCAGGTACGACGTCGACCTGGTCGTGCTGGCGAAGAAGGTACGCGCCGACGGCGCCGGCAACGAGCACGCGGCTCCGATGGATGCCATCGTCGACATCGGCGTGCAGGATGCAAAGGGGGACTTCCTTTTCCTCGAGAAGCGCCGCGTCAAGTCCGGCGAGAACCGCTTCACCGTCGAGGTTGCCGGGAAACCCGCGAAGGCAGGCATCGATCCGCTCGGCAAGCTGATCGACCGGGATGCCGGTGACAACATGGTGGAGGTGGACGTGAAGGGATCATAGCGCCGGCTGGTCGCCGTCGCGCATGGCGCGCTCGTCAGCTGCGATGCGGTCTCCGTCCGGGGCCGGCCGCGGCGGACGGCGCCCGTCGCCGGGAGCCGTCCGCGCCCTTCGGGCCGCTTCCTCCCAAGCGCAACCTATGCCGCTTTCTTCAGATACCGTTCCAGCGCCTCCGCATCGCCGATCAATCGACCGTTGATGAAGACCTGCGGTACCGTGCCGACGCCCGCGATCGCGCCCAGTGCCTTGGTGCGGATCGAGTGCGCGAGCGGCACTTCGACATATTTGAACCCGGCTTCGGTCAACTGGCGCTTGGCCTTGGCGCAGAACGCGCAGCCCTCGCGCGTGAGGATCGCCACCTGGTCCGGCTTCCTCGCGCCGGGGTTCAGGTACTTGAGCATCGTGTCGGCGTCGGAGACCTTGAACGGATCGCCCGGCTCCTGCGGCTCGAGGAAAAGCTTCTCGATCCTTCGGTCGCGAACGAGCATCGAGTAGCGCCACGAGCGCTTGCCGAAGTTCAGGTCGGTCTTGTCGACCAGCAGGCCCATCCTTTGGGTGAATTCACCGTTGCCGTCGGGCAACAGGAAGACGTTGTCGGTTTCCTGGTCGCGGCCCCATTCCTCCATGACGAAGGGATCGTTGACCGCAATGCAGACGATCGAGTCGATGCCCTGGTCGATGAATACGGGTGCCAGTTCGTTGAAACGCGGCAGGTGAGTGGACGAGCAGGTCGGCGTGAACGCGCCGGGCAACGAGAACACGACGACGTTCTTGCCGGCGAAGATGTCATCGCTGGTCAGCGTCGCCCATTCGCCATTGCGACGCAGGCGGAAGCTGACGTCGGGAACGAGTTGGCCTTCGCGGTTGGGCAGACTGGGTTGAGACATGGTTTGCGCTCCTTCAGTTGATCTTGAACACAGTCGATATGATCGGGGCGCGGCGATCATAAGGCAATTTGTATAAATTGATAGACACGATAACCTGAGGTTATTATTTGCCCGCTGCTCGGTCTTCGCTGCCTGCCGCAGCCGCAGTCAGGTTGCGCAAAAAAATCCCCCACATCGCTGCGGGGGGCAATCCCGCAGACTTCGCGGGAGGGGAGAGAGTGACACTGCGTCCGGGTAGACCGGGCGCAGCCGCAATGGCTGGCGACGCGCACCGAAACGGACCGTCAACCGTCTTGCTGACCTCGCCGGTGACTCCATAGGCGCCATCGGGCGGGATTCTGGATCGCAGATCCTGAACCGCCAGACGGCCGCATGGCCAAGGGGCAGTCTGAGGCAAAAGCATAGGACGAAGATCCTCGGGCGGGGATTCGGTGTTGACCGTAAGGGGATCGCTGATGCGAGTCTGCCCGTTTTGTGATTCGCCGGCCGGCGTCGCAGGTGCGCGACCCGACCCGCGACGCTGGTTTCGGGACGGGGGTAGCGGCCTCGTATTGCTGTGCAACCCGGCGTCCTGGCAACGCTTCGAACCACGGCTTTAGTTGTCGCAGGCGGCGTCAGTCATTACAATCGGCCGCATAAGTGCCAAGAAGGCGCGCCATCCATGGTTCGTGGGGACGCGGGCGGCAACCTGGGGGATCACGATGTATCGTGCAGCGAGTTCGGTCGCCACGCTGTTCCTGTTCTGGGTGGTGCTGTCCGGATATTTCACGCCGTTTCTGCTCACCGCCGGACTCGGTTCGTCGCTCGCCGTCGTGTGGCTCGCGCGGCGAATGGCGGTGGTCGATCATGAGGGTCATCCGATCCACCTCACGCCCGCGGCGGCCGTCTATGTACCCTGGCTTTTGAAGGAGATCGCGAAGTCGGCCTGGGACGTGACAAAGATCATTCTCGACCCCAGGCTACCGATCCAGCCGACGCTGGTGCGCTTTCGGCCGACGCAGCGAACGGAGGTTGGCCTGACCACGCACGCCAACTCGATCACGCTCACGCCGGGTACGATCACTATCGAAGCGGGGCGCCACGAATTTCTGGTTCACGCGCTGACCACGGCAGGCGCGGAGGGCATGAAAAGCGGCGAGATGGACGCGCGGGTCACCCGTTTCGAGTCGCGCGCCTGATGTTCGTCGCGGCCACGCTGGCGCTGTTGGTCACGCTCGCGCTGGCGCTCGTGCGCGCGATCCTCGGGCCGACGGTGTTCGATCGTGCGCAGGCGGCCAACACGATCGGAACCGTGGCGGCGTTGCTGCTTGCCGTGTTCGGCTTTCTCACCGACCGGCCGGAGTTCCTCGATCTCGCGATCGTCTATGGCCTGTTGAACCTGGTCGGGACCGTCGCTGTGCTCAAGTACTTCCGCTACGGCGATCTCGGCGATCCGGGCGACGAAGAAGCGCCGGAGCAACAATGATCGCACTCGTGGATTCGGTCAGCTGGCTGCTGCTCATCGCGGGCGGCTTCTTCTGCATGGTCGGCGGTATCGGTCTGGTGCGCATGCCCGACTTCTACACGCGTGTCCACGCGGCAAGCCTGACCGATACGCTCGGCGCCGGGCTGATGCTGCTCGGGATGATGGTTCAGGCGGGCCTGTCGCTGGTGACGGTGAAGCTCATTATCATCGGGCTGCTGCTTTTCTTCTCCAGCCCGACCGCCACGCATGCTTTGGCCAAGGCAGGGATGACCCGCGGCATCGAGCCGGTGCTCGGACCACAGGAGCGCGGATCATCGAAACGCTGATCGTCAACGTGCTGCTGGCAATGATGGCGGCCGTCACGGTCGCCATCGCGATCCAGGGCAACCTGTTCGCGGTGGTGATTCTCGGAAGCGTCTACAGTTTCCTGATGGCGACCACGCTCGTGGCGCTGGATGCGGTGGACGTCGCGATGACCGAAGCGGCGGTGGGCGCCGGCATCTCGACGGTGCTGCTGTTAGGTGCCCTGTACCTTGTCCGAGGCGACGAACAGAAGCCGCGGGCCCGGCCCTGGCTGCCGCTCGCCGCCAGCGTCGTGATGGCGGGGACGCTGGTTTATGGCACGTTCGGGTTGCCGGCGTTCTCCGACCCCGCGGCGCCGATCCACACGCACGTGGCGCCACGCTACATCAAGGACGCCGAGCGCGAGACGGGTGTGCCGAACATCGTGACAGCGGTGCTCGCAAGCTATCGCGGCTACGACACCCTCGGCGAAACGACGGTGGTGTTCACCGCGGGCGCGGGGGTCATTGCGCTGCTGCGCCGTCGTCGTCGGACCAAGAAGGACGACCCCGGGCCATGAAGCAGTACCTCGTCCTGCGCGTGATCGCCAAGATCATGATCCCGTACATGCTGCTCTTCGGGCTCTACGTGCAGTTCCACGGCGACTATGGTCCCGGCGGCGGATTCCAGGCCGGCGTGATCGTCGCCGCGTCGATCATCTTCTATGCGATCATCTTCGGGCTGCCAACGGCGCGCAGGGTGGTCCCCGATTGGCTGGTCGAGACGTTTCTCGCGACCGGCGTGCTGATCTACGCCGGTGTGGGCTTGGCGGGCATTGCGCTGGGCGGCAACTTCCTCGACTACTTCGTGCTGGACCACGACCCCGTTCACGGCCAACACCGCGGGATCTTCTGGGTCGAGTTCGGGGTGTTCGTCACGGTAGCCGGCGTGATGCTCAAGATCTTCTACATGTTCGCGGCCAGGCGCAGGGATGGTGGCGACGAATGACGCTGTTCGGCCATTTCAGCTACTGGATCACGATGTTCCTGCTGGCTACCGGGCTCTACATCGTCATCGCCCGCGGCCACCTGGTCAAGAAGCTGATCGGGCTTTCGATCTTCCAGACGTCGGTGTACCTGCTGTACATCGCGCCGGGCAAGCTGATCGGCGGCACGGCGCCGATCGTGAGCGACAAGTACACGCTGTACTCCAATCCGCTGCCGCACGTCCTTATCCTCACGGCGATCGTCGTCGGGATCGCCACGCTGGCGCTCGGCCTGGCGCTGGTGGTGCGCATCCGCGAGGCCTACGGCAGCGCCGAAGAGGACGAGATCCTGGCTCTTGACGAGGATGCGGCTCGGGAAGTCCGGCGATCGTGATCAGCACGCATCTGCCGGTTCTGCAGGTGATCGTGCCGCTAGTCGCGGCGCCGCTCATCGTCCTCATACGTCGAGCCCGAGCGGGCTGGGTGATCGCCCTGGCGGCAAGCCTGTTCTCGCTCTATTCGGCGATTGCGATCTTCCTCCACGTCCAGGACGTCGGTGTCATCTCCTATGCGATGGGCAGCTGGCCGCCGCCGTGGGGCATCGAGTACAGGATCGACGCCGCGAATGCCTTTCTTCTGGTGTTGCTCGGTCTGGTGGCTGCGGTGGTTGCGCTGTACGCGCGCACGAGCGTCGCCGCCGAGGTGCCGGTCGAGCAGCGCTACCTTTTCTACGCGATGTACTGCCTGTGCCTGGCGGGCCTCACCGGCATCACCGTCACCGGAGATGCGTTCAACGTGTTCGTGTTCATGGAGATCTCCTCGCTATCGAGCTACGTGCTCATTGCGCTGGGACGCGACCGGCGGGCATTGCTGGCCGCGTATCAATATCTGATCCTGGGAACCATCGGCGCCACCTTCATCGTCATCGGCGTTGGCCTCCTGTACCTGGTGACCGGCACGCTCAATCTGCGCGACATCGCGACGCGCATCGTCGCTGTGGAACAGACGCGTCCGGTGCTCGCGGCGCTGGCATTCCTCGTCGTCGGAATTTCGCTCAAGGCTGCGCTGTTCCCGTTGCACATGTGGCTTCCGGCCGCGTATGCCCATGCGCCGTCGGCCGTCTCTGCCTTCCTCGCCGCAACCGCGACCAAGGTCTCGCTCTACATCCTGCTGCGTTTCTGTTTCTCCGTGTTTGGCGAAACGTACATTTTCGACGCGCTGCCGACGGCCAACGCCCTGATGTTCCTGTCGCTTGCGGCCATGTTCGTCGCATCGGCCGCTGCGATCTTCCAGAATGACTTCAGGCGCATGCTCGCCTATTCGAGCGTTGCGCAGATCGGCTACATCACGCTGGGAATCAGCTTTGCCACCCAGACCGGGCTGACCGCCGGCATCGTGCACCTTTTCAACCACGGCGTGACCAAGGGTGCGCTGTTCATGCTCGCGGGTGCCGTCGTCTATCGGCTGGGTGACACGCGCCTGGATCGCATGGATGGCCTCGCCAAGATCATGCCGCTGACCTGCGCGGGAATCGTGCTGGGCGGCTTGAGCCTCATCGGGGTGCCGGGCACCGTCGGCTTCGTCAGCAAGTGGTACCTGGTGCTGGCGGCGGTGGAGGCAGGCGACTGGTGGATCGCTTTCATGCCGGTGGCAAGCTCGCTGCTCGCCGTCGCGTACGTGTGGCGTTTCATCGAGGTCGCCTACTTCCGCGAACCGTCGGCGCACGTGGCGAGGGCGAGGAAAGCGCCGGTCGGATTGCTCGCCCCGGCCGGTCTCCTTCTCGTCGCGGTCGTGTATTTCGGATTCGACCCGACGCTGACCGTCGACGCCGCGTCGCGTGCGGCGGCGTCGCTGTTCGCGGGTGTGCAATGAGCGCGCAGGTCGCGATCGTCGTCGCCCTCGTGCTGCCGCTCGCGGGCGCGCTTCTGATCGCGCTGGCCGGCCGCGCGCCCAACCTGCGCGAGGGGTTCACGCTGGCCACGGCAGTGTCGCTGTTTGCCGTCGTGGCGACGCTCTATCCGCGCGTGGCCGTCGGCGAGCGGCCAGGCATCCAATTCTTCGATTTGCTGCCGGGCGTGCCGTTCGGCTTCACCGTCGAGCCGCTGGGGCTCCTGTTCGCGCTGATCGCCTCGGGGCTGTGGATCGCGAATTCGCTGTATTCGATCGGGTATATGCGGGGCAATCGCGAACATCATCAGACGCGCTTCTACGTCTGTTTCGCGGGCGCCATCGCGGCGACACTGGGGGTCGCGCTGGCTGCCAACGGACTCACACTGTTCTTTTTCTACGAGATGCTCACGCTGGTCACGTATCCGCTGGTCACGCATCACGGCACCGACGAGGCGAGACGCGCCGGCCGCGTGTACCTGGGCGTGCTGCTGACGACGTCGATGCTGTTCTTCCTGGTGGCGCTGGTGGCCACGTGGTTCGCCGCAGGCACGCTCGATTTTACCGATGGGGGCATTCTGCGAGGCCGGCTCGGCAATGCCGCCACCGGAGGACTGCTCGCGCTGTACATGTTCGGCATCGGCAAGGCGGCGCTGATGCCGTTTCATCGCTGGCTGCCTGCCGCGATGGTGGCGCCCACGCCGGTGAGCGCGTTGTTGCACGCGGTGGCCGTGGTCAAGGCGGGCGTTTTCACCGTGGTGAAGGTCATCGTCTACATCTTCGGCGTCAGCAACATCGCGGGGCTCGGGAGCGTGGACTGGCTGCCAACGGTCGCGGGCTTCACGATCATCGCGGCGTCGATCGTCGCGCTGCGCGCGGACAATCTGAAACGGAGGCTCGCCTATTCGACGGTGAGCCAGCTGTCGTACGTGGTGTTGGCGGCGGCGCTGCTCACCCCGCTATCGGTGATCGGCGCCGCACTGCACATTGCCGCGCACGCGTTCGGGAAGATCACGCTGTTCTTCGCCGCCGGCGCCATCTATACGGCTGCACACAAGACACAGGTGAGCCAACTCGACGGCATCGGGCGGCGCATGCCGTGGACGATGACCGCGTTCGCGGTCGGCGTGCTGTCGATGATCGGCCTGCCGCCAACGGCGGGTTTCGTCAGCAAGTGGTTCATTCTCACCGGCGCCTACAATTCGGGGCAGTGGACGGCGGTGGCGGTGATCGCGGTCAGCACGCTGCTGACAGCCGGCTATTTCCTGCCCATCGTGTTCCGCGCCTTCTTCCGTCCCATCCCCGCCGGGGATGACCACCGTCATGGCGAGGCACCTGCGACGATGGTCGTTGCACTGGTGGCGACGGCCGCGCTCACCGTCCTCATGTTTTTTTATGCCGACGTGCCGTTGACACTCGCGCGCCAACTTGTGGAAGGCTGGCGATGAAACAGCATTGGCTGGTCCGGCCGCGCACCATTCGCCTGCTGTGGACGGCGTTCATCATCGTCCTCGCCGCGACCGTGGGCGCCGAGTTCTTCGTTCACGACCCGGCACACGAAGGCATTGGCGGCAGCTTCGGCTTCAATGCGTGGTTCGGCTTTGGCGCGTGCGCCGTGCTGATTCTGGTGGCCAAGGGCATCGCCTTTTTCCTCAAGCGTCCCGACAACTATTACGACGTCCGCGATGACTGATCTCCTGCATCCGGGGCTGGTGCTGGTCGCGGCGGGCCTCGTGCTCACTCTGCTGCGCGGGCGCGCACGGGCGGCGCTGACGCTGCTCGCCCCCGCCGGTGCCGTGGCGCTCGTGCTGGTGATGCCCGAACAGGTCCTGTGGCAAGGCACGTTCCTCGGCTATTCGGTCACGCCGTTCGTCGTCGACCGCCTCTCGCGCCTCTTCGCGCTCATTTTTTCTTTGATGGCCTTCGGCGGCGGCCTGTTCGCGCTGAAGCAGACGAACCGCGCCGAGTTGCCCGCCGCCTTTGTCTATGCCGGTTCGGCGATCGGCGTCACGCTGGCCGGCGACCTGCTGACGGTGTTCGTGTTCTGGGAACTGATGGCGGTGGGCTCGACGCTGGTGATCTGGAGCGCGGGAACGAAGGCCGCCTACCGTGCCAGCATGCGTTACGCGATGATCCACCTGCTCGGAGGCGTCCTGCTGATGGCCGGCATCGTCGGCCACGTGGCGACCACCGGCTCGACGGCGTTCGTGCCCATCGCTCTCGATTCGCCCGCGCATTGGCTGATCCTCGCCGGCTTCCTCATCAACGCCGGCGCGCCGCCGTTTTCGGCGTGGCTGCCGGATGCGTACCCCGAGGCGTCGTGGAGCGGCACGGTCTTCCTGTCCGCGTTCACGACCAAGACCGCCGTGTACGTCCTGCTGCGCGGATTCCCCGGTACCGAGCTACTCGTCTACATCGGGATCATCATGATCTTCTACGGCATCGTGTACGCGCTGCTGGAGAACGATATGCGGCGCATCCTCGCCTACAGCATCGTGAACCAGGTGGGCTTCATGCTGGTCGGTATCGGCATCGGCACCCAGATGTCGCTGAACGGCGCCGCGGCGCACGCGTTCGCCCACATCCTCTACAAGGCGCTGCTGCTCATGTCGGCGGGCGCGGTGCTGTATGAAACCGGCCGCCGAAAATGCACCGACCTGGGGGGGCTGTTTCGCACGATGCCCCTGACGATGGTCTGCGGCACGATCGGCGCACTTTCCATTTCGGCTTTTCCGTTGACGTCGGGATTCGTGAGCAAGTCGATGGTCGCGCAGGCCGCGCTCGACGGGCATCTCGAGATGGTCTGGCTGTTGCTGGCGGCGGCGTCGGCCGGCGTGTTCCTGCACGCCGGGATCAAGTTCCCCTGGTTCGTGTTCTTTCAGAAGGACTCGGGACTGCGCCCGCCCGATCCGCCCTGGAGCCAACGGCTCGCGATGCTGTTCTATTCGGCGCTTTGCATCGGGCTCGGCATCTTCTACGAGCCGCTCTACCGGCTGTTGCCTTTCCCCGTCGACTTTGTGCCCTATACGGGCGCCCACGTCGTCGGCATGCTCCAGCTGTTGCTGTTCTCCGGGCTCGCATTCTTCGTCATGCTGCCGCTGCTCAGGCGTACGCTGACGATCACGCTCGACACCGACTGGATCTACCGCCGGCTCGGTCCGGCGCTGGTCTTCGCGCTGGAGCGCGTGGTCATGCCCGTCGACCGCGCGCTCCGCTCGGCGACGCTCGCGACCACGCGTGCCGGTGTGCGCATTACCGGCCTGGCGCTGGGTGAGGGAGGGCGCCGCGCCCGTGCGCCGACTACCGCGACCATGGTGATGTGGATCGCGGTGCTGCTGACTCTTTACCTGTTGGTCTACTTCGCCAGCCGGAGGTGATTGGAAGCCGCCCGCCGCCGGGCTCGGGAAGGAAGCCGCCCGCCGCCGGGCTCGGGAAGGAAGCCGCCCGCCGCCGGGCTCGGGAAGGAAGCCGCCCGCCGGCGGCTCGGGAGGAAGCCGCCGGCCCGGTCGGGAAGTCGCCCGACTGCAGGCCGGGTCAATTCGCAGCTCGGCGTACCTGAAGTTCTTGAAGATGCGCAGTCGCGCATTTCCCCAAACTTCTAAGTCTCCAACGAAAGCCGGATAAGGTCGGGCAGGCGTTCGACGTCCAGCTTGTCCATCAGGCGCGCCTTGTAGACTTCGACGGTGCGCGGGCTGATGCCGAGTTCCTGCGCCACCTCGCGATTGTGGAGGCCCTCGACCACCAACGCCAGCACCTGCCGTTCGCGGGGCGTCAGCCGCGCCAGGCGGCGGTCGGTTTCCGCGCGGCGGGCAGCGCGGACGGCGACGGCATCCGCTTGGGCCGCCGCGCTCTCCAGCGCGCCGAGCAGGATCGCGTCGTCGAACGGTTTTTCGATGAAATCGCAGGCTCCTGCCTTGAACGCGTTGCGAGCCGACGCGGCGTCGCCGTGCGCAGTGAGCATGATCAGCGGCCAGTGCAGGTCGCGTGCGGAAAGCGCGGCCTGAACATCCGCGCCACTCGCGCCCGGCATCCGCAGGTCGAGGAGAACGATTGCCCCTGCGGGCGAAGCGTCGAGTTGCGCGAGGAACGCGTCACCCGACGTCGTGCGGCAGCGGTGCGTAGCCGTGGAGCCGCAATAACAGGCACAGCGAATCGCGCACCGCAGAATCGTCGTCGATGACATGAACGGTGAGGCGCCTGGACATTTTGTATTCCTGCAATCGAAGGCCGGAGTCAATGCGCAACCGGAAGAGTAAGGCAAAACGATGCGCCAGTGGCGGACGGGTCGAGCCACAGGTGACCCCCATGCGCCTCGACGATCGTGCGGCTGATCGCGAGACCCAGTCCCAGTCCATGTGCCTTGCTGGTCGCAAGCGGCTGGAACAGCGTTGCGACCATGTCGGGGGCCACGCCGGGACCGTCGTCGGCGACGGTGAGCCGCACGAAGCCCTCGCCGCTTGCGGCGGCCGACAACCGGACGGTGCGGCTTCCGGGCGCCGTCTTCAGCGCATCGATCGCGTTGGTGGTGAGGTTATGCAGTACTGTCTCGATCTGCACGCGATCGCAAAGCAGGTCCGGCAATCCGGCGGGCGTATGGGCGGATACGAGCACGCCGTGGCGTCGCGCGCGCGGCCGCGCGGCCGCGGCCGCGCCCTCGAGCAATTCGAGCGGTGCGATGCGCTCCTGTCGCACGACGCCGCTGCGCACGAATTCGCGCAGCCGACGCACGACGGTCCCGGCGCGGCTTGCCTCATTGACCACCTTGTCCATGGTGGCCGTCAGCTCCCCGTCCGGATCGCCGCGCTCGAGCAGGAGCTGGCAGGCCCGCGTGTACGACGTGACCGCCGACAGCGGCTGATTCAATTCGTGGGCCAGCGTGGACGCGAGCTCGCTTGCCGCGGCGGCGCGCAGGCTGCGGTCGAGTTCGGACTGCTTGTCGCGCAATCTCTGTTCGGCGGAGCGGCGCTCGTCGACGGCCACGCCTAGAAACAAGCCGGTGAGCGCCAGCGCCAGCATCAGGAACTGGAAATCGAGCACCGCCCCCGGCTGGTGTCCACTCAGCAACAGCGCAGTGATGAGTCCGACCTGTACCAGCAGCGTCGCCCCCGTGGCGCCCGCCAAGCCTCGCCGCATCGCGATCCAGATCAGCGGCAGGAACAGGACGTAGAAGAGCTTGTATTCCTCACCCAGTCCGGAACCGAAAGCGATCCAGAGCGCACCGGCAATCGCCGTGGTTTGCAGCGCGGTTTCCCACCACGTGACCCGGTGCGCCGGCGGGCCCGCTCGGGTCGCCGCCAGTAGCACCGGTGTCGTCACGACGACACCGATGAGATCGCCGATCCAGAACTGCGCGATGCTTGGCGCGAGCGTGCTGGCGGGGATGATCCCGGTGATCGTGAAGAGGCCGACGTAGAGCATGGCGATGATGAACGTCGCCCCAACCAGTGTGGCTGTGAACACGGTGGTATCGCGCAGGGTCGAACAATCGGCCTGGAATCGCAGCGGGCCGCGGAGCAATGCGGCGACGGTGGCGTAGCCGGCGGCCAGGATCGCGCAGGCCGCGACAATGACTGGCAGTGGCGCGGGTATCCCGCGCACGACCATCTGGGCCGCCATCGCTGCGACGAACAGCCAGGGCGTCATCCGCGTCCCGAAGCGCAGCAGCAGGAACAGCGAGAGTCCGGGCGGCGGGTTCCACGGCGTGATGCCCAGCGGACCCAGCGGATCGATGTAGCTTATCCAGTCGAGCGCGATGTAGGCGGCGAGGTAGGCCGCGATCAGCGGCGCGCCGAGCTTGAGCGGCAATGAATAGGGGCCTAGACGCAGCACGGGCATCGCGAACGGGACGGGGATGCCCCGAATCGTTTCATGGCCCGCCATTGTCGATGATCGCGCGGCCAGCGCCAAACGCGGCCGGTAGAGTGCGCCCCTTCCGGCCTTGCATCGCATGCGTGAATTCCCGCCCGCTGCGCTCCTAGGCGGCGAGCCCGCCGAAACGCTGTATAGAACGCTGCATTGGCGGGCGGCAATGCCTCACCATTGCCCGTCAGCGTGGCGACGAGGTGACGCTCGGCCGACCGATGGGTGAGTCGATAGAAGTCCCGGCACAGCGCATAGGCGGCGGCGCCGGGCCAGTCGAGAGGCAGCAGTGCCGCCGGCAGCAGCGGATCGCGCAACAGGACGCGCCGATATGCGTGGATCAGCAGCGTACGCACAACGAAGCACTGCGCGGGGTCATGTTCGCCGCCGGCGCGGAAGCGCTCGATCACGGCACCGAAGCGTTGCAGGAAGCGCCGGTAGTCGGCGGCCAATCCCGTCAGATCCCACGCGCGCTCGACGACCGAGGAGAGTGGCCGCTGACCCGGAAAATCCTCAGCTTGCGCGACGACGGCACTGCGGTCGATACCGGTCGTCGCGAGCACCGATGGCAAATCACGGCCGGGTTCGCTGGGGCGGATGAAAGACGTCGGGCCGATGTTGCCGTATCCCGCCCAGGCCAGTTCGTCGCGCAACGCCGCGCGCCGTGCCGGAGGCACCGCATCGGCCAGCACGAGTTCCCACCTGCCATGCCAGTCGTCCGCCGGTCGCTCGTAGATGCGCCGGTGCGCGTCGTCGAAGCGGCGAGCACCGTCCCGTGTCAGCCGGTAGCGGCTCACCCGTCCGTGGCTCGACGCGTCGAGCCAGCCGTCGCGCACCAAACGGAAAACGCTGGTGCGCACCAGGCGGTCGTTGATCCCGAACGGCGCCAGCAGCCGGATGAGGCGGGACAGCCAGACGGCACCGCCGTACGGCGCCAACGAATCCCCCCAGACCGTAACGATCAGCGACTTCGCTCGCGGCGGATCGGCGGCGAGCGTCCGGCCTGTCCAGCGACTGATTGCCGGGTCGGGCGCAGGCACCGTGCGCCGTGCGCCGGTTGATTTTTGTGATACAAGTCCTTGTTGACTCATCGTAAAACTGTATCATACGATTGCCGGCTTGCTGCCATCCCGGAAAGCGGGTTCGCGGGCACCCAGGAGGAAGAGCAATGTATGCGCAACTCGTCGACACCGGGCAGCAGAAGATCCGCCAGCTCGCCGAGATGACGCCCGAGGAACGGGCGTTCCAGCAGCGCATCGACGCCGACGTCAAGATCGAGGCGAAGGATTGGATGCCCGACGCCTACCGCAGGACGCTGGTCCGGCAGATCCAGCAGCACGCGCATTCCGAGATCGTCGGCATGCTGCCCGAGGGCAACTGGATCACGCGCGCGCCGACGCTCAAGCGCAAGGCGATCCTGATGGCGAAGGTGCAGGACGAGGGCGGCCACGGACTCTACCTCTACGCCGCGGCGGAGACGCTGGGCGTGTCGCGCGACCAGCTGATCGCCGACCTGCACGCGGGCCGCGTCAAGTACTCGTCGATCTTCAACTACCCTACGCTTACCTGGGCCGACATCGGTGCCATCGGCTGGCTGGTCGATGGCGCGGCGATCATGAATCAGATCCCGCTGTGCCGCTGCTCGTACGGCCCGTATGCGCGGGCGATGGTGCGCATCTGCAAGGAGGAGTCCTTTCATCAGCGGCAGGGCTACGACATCATGCTGGCGCTGTGCAGCGGCACCGCCGAGCAGAAGGCGATGGCGCAGGACGCGCTCGACCGCTGGTGGTGGCCGTCGCTGATGATGTTCGGGCCGCCGGACGGCGAGAGCGTGCACAGCGCGCAATCGGCCCAGTGGAAGATCAAGCTGCTGTCCAACGACGAACTGCGCCAGCGCTATGTCGACCAGACGGTACCGCAGGCTGACTTCCTGGGCATCGCGATGCCCGACCCCGACCTGAAGTGGAACGCGGAGCGCGGACACTACGATTTCGGCGAAATCGACTGGGCAGAATTCCATGAGGTGCTGAAGGGCAACGGCCCGTGCAATCGCGAACGGCTTGCCGCGAGGGTCAAGGCATGGGACGACGGTGCATGGGTGCGCGAAGCGGCGGTGGCGCATGCGGAAAAGCATGCTGCGCGCGCGGCGGCCTGAATGACCCGGAGATCCGGAATGGCGCCGTCAACTGCATTGCCCCCCGTAGGGTGTTCCTGAACCGCGATTGTGGAGATGACGATGTCGCATGAATGGCCGCTTTGGGAAATCTTCATCCGTTCGCAGCATGGTCTCGCGCACAAGCACGTGGGGAGCCTGCATGCGCCCGACGCCGGGATGGCCGTCAAGAACGCCCGCGACGTCTACACGCGGCGCAACGAGGGCGTGTCGATCTGGGTGGTCCGATCCGTTGACATCACGGCGTCCGCACCCGGTGACCGCGATGCGCTGTTCGAGCCCGCCAACAGCAAGGTGTACCGGCACCCGACGTTCTTCCCGATGCCCGAAGGCGTGAAGAACATATGAGCACCGCCGGGCCGCCCCAAGGTGCGCGCCCCCCTGGGGGGGAGCGGCGCTCAGCGCCGCTCGGGGGGGCACATCCAAACACCGCCGGGCCGCCCCAAGGTGCGCGCCCCCCGGGGGAGCGGCGCTCAGCGCCGCTCGGGGGGAAATATCCAAACACCGCGGCACCGATCGGGAGCGAACATGCAAGCGACCTGGCGCTGTTCGATTACCTGCTGCGCCTGGGTGACGCGGATGTCGTCCTTGCGCAGCGCCTCGGCGAATGGGTCGGACACGGCCCGGTGCTCGAGGAGGACATCGCGTTGACCAATGTGGGGCTCGACCTGTTGGGTCAGGGCCGGATGTGGCTTTCCTATGCAGGCGAGGTCGAGGCACGCGTGAAGGGTACCGGTCGCAGCGAGGACGAGCTCGCATTCCTGCGCGACGGCGGTGCGTTTCGCAACCTGCAGCTCGTCGAGATGCCCAACGGCGATTTCGCAACGACGATGGCACGCCAGTTCTACTTCGATCATGCGCATCTCGCACTGCTGCGCGGCTTGGCGCAGTCCGTCGACGCGCGCGTCGCGGAGATCGCCGCGAAGTCCGTGAAGGAGGTCGGCTACCACGCCGAGCGCAGCGCTGACTGGGTCGTCCGGCTGGGTGACGGCACGCAGGAATCGCACGCGCGCATGCAGGCGGCGCTCGACCGGCTGTGGCCTTACACCGGGGAAATGTTCGCCGCCGATGCAGTAGACCTGGCGCTGGCGGAAGCGCACATCGCCGTCGATCCGCGTACGCTGCATGCGCCGTGGCTCGCGGCGATTTCCGCGGTCGTCGCCGAGGCGACGCTGCTGCTCCCCGCCGGCGAATGGATGCAGGGCGGAAACGGACGCGGCGGCAAGCAGGGTATCCACACCGAGCATCTTGGGCATCTGCTCTGCGAAATGCAGTTCCTGCAACGCACCTATCCGGGCGCCAGGTGGTGATGGTCAACGAGGAACAACGTGCGCTCGAGGCAGCCGTGGTGGGCGATCCCGCGGCGCCGACCGTCGACCTTGTCTGGGACGCCTTGGGCGGCGTGCCCGATCCCGAGGTGCCGGCGATTTCGATCGTCGAGCTGGGCATCGTGCGCGCCGTGGTCTGGGAGGGCGGGCGACTGCGTGTCGAGGTGACACCAACCTACTCCGGCTGTCCGGCCACCGAGATGATCGCCTCGATGATTCGCGAGCGGCTGGCTGCGATCGGCCTGCCCGACATCGATCTCGTGCAGCGGCTGTCGCCGCCGTGGACCACCGACTGGATGGCGCCCGAGGCGAAGGCGAAGCTCACAGCCTTCGGCATCGCGCCGCCACATTTGATCGGCAACCGTGTCGACGTCGCCGGTATCAGTCCGTTGCGCCGTGCCGCGGTGGCGGTCCCCTGCCCGCGCTGCGGTTCGCCGCGCACGACACTGCTTTCGCAGTTCGGCTCCACCGCCTGCAAGGCGCAGTACCGCTGCGACGAATGTCTCGAACCGTTCGATTACTTCAAGCCACACTAGGCCCGGTGAACAGATTCCATCGATTGTCGGTGGCCGCCGTCGAGCGCGAGACGCGCGATGCCGTGGCCATCACCTTCGCAGTGCCCGATGAGCTGCGCGAACGATTTTGCTACGAACAGGGCCAGCATCTCACGCTTCGCGCCGACATCGGCGGCGTGGACGTGCGTCGCTCATACTCGATCTGTTCGGCGGTGCAGGACGGTGCGCTGCGCATCGCCGTCAAGAAGAATCCCGGCGGTGTTTTTTCCACCTGGGCCAACGAGTCACTGAAGAAGGGCGACACGATCGACGTCATGCCGCCGCTCGGTCATTTCAACACGTCGCTCGACGCGACCGCCGTCCGCCACTATCTTGGCTTCGCCGCCGGCAGCGGCATCACGCCCATCCTGTCGATCGTGAAGACCACGCTTGCTGCGGAGCCGGGCAGCCGCTTCACGCTGGTCTATGGCAATCGCGCGTCGGGTACGGTGATGTTCAGGGAGGAGCTGGCGGCGCTGAAGGATCTCCATCTTCACCGGTTCAACCTCGTTCACGTACTGTCGCGCGAGGCGCTGGACATCGAGCTCCTGCATGGGCGCATCGACCGCGACAAGGCCGATGCGCTGCTCGCGCACTGGGTGCCGCTCGCCGATATCGATACCGCCTTCGTCTGCGGGCCGGAAGGGATGATGGACGCGGTGGTCGCGGCGCTCAAGGCTCGGGGCTTTCCGGACGCGAAAATCAAGGTCGAGCGCTTCGCCACGAGCATTCCCAAACACGCTCATGTCGCGCACGGGGAGCCTGCCGCCGGGCACACGCAATGCGAGGTTGCGGTGACGCTCGACGGCGTGACGCGCAGCTTCGTGCTGGAGAAAGGCAGGGAAAGTCTGCTCGAGGCCGGACTGCGCAGCGGCATCGAGATTCCCTTTTCGTGCAAGGGCGGCGTGTGCTCGACCTGCCGCTGCCGCGTGACCGAGGGCGAGGTCGACATGGACGTCAACTTCGCGCTCGAGGACTACGAGGTCGCGCGCGGGTTCATCCTCGCCTGCCAGAGTTACCCGGCGACCGACCGCGTGACGGTGACCTTCGACGAAACCGGCACCGGTTGAGTGCCTTCGCGGGTGGGTTGGCCGGCACGCTGCCGGTTTGTCGGTAATATTGCGAATATGCGCGTTCCTGGACCTGTCGAGGAGTTGCTCGTGCCGCACCCATTTTTCGAACGTCACCGCGCGACACTGGAGCGTGCGGTCGAAGCCATCCATGAGCGCAGCTATTGGAGCGCTTACCCGGAGTCGGCCAGTCCCAAGGTCTACGGCGAAGGGGCGGCCGAGGCCGGCAAGGCAGCCTACGACGCGCTGCTCGGCAAGCGGTTTCCGCTAACGCAGCCCGCGACGGTCGGCGAAGTCGGCGGCGAGCAATCGCCCTTCGGGCCGGTGCTCGGAATCACCTACCCGCGCTCGGACATGGACGGCCTGTTCGCCGCCGTGAGCCGCGCGCAGTTGCAGTGGAAGGACGCAGGCCCCGAGGTCTGGGCAGGCGTGTGCATCGAGATGCTCGCGCGGATCAACAAGGCCAGCTTCGAGATTGCCAATGCCGTCATGCACACGACCGGGCAGGCCTTCCTGATGGCGTTCCAGGCAGGGGGGCCGCACGCGCAGGACCGGGGCCTCGAGGCAGTCGCCTACGCCTGGGACGAGCTGAATCGCATACCGGCAGAGGCGCTCTGGGAAAAGCCACAGGGGAAGAACGAGCCGATCCGGATGCGCAAGCGCTTTTCCGTCGTTCCGCGCGGGATCGGACTCGTCATCGGATGTTGCACGTTCCCGACGTGGAACGGCTATCCCGGCATGTTCGCGAGCCTCGCCACCGGCAATGCGGTGATCGTGAAGCCGCATCCGGCCGCGATCCTGCCGCTTGCCATCACGGTGAAGATCGCGCGCGAGGTGCTTTCAGATGCCGGATTGGATCCGAATGTCGTCACGCTGTTCGTGCACGAGGCCGGAAGCGCCGTCGCGCAGGAGCTCTCGCTCCGGCCCGAGGTGCGCATCATCGATTTCACCGGCAGCAGCGCCAACGGCCGCTGGCTGGAGGAGCACGCCCGACAGGCTCAGGTCTACACGGAGAAGGCCGGCGTCAACCAGATCGTCATCGACAGTGCCGCCGACTTCAAGGCGGTCGCGCGCAACATCGCATTTTCACTGTCGCTGTACACGGGCCAGATGTGCACGGCGCCGCAAAACATCTACGTTCCGCGCAGCGGCATCGACACCGCAGACGGCCACTTGACACTGGATCAGGTTGCCGAAGCGATCGCCGGCGGCGTGCGCCAGCTGCTGTCCGATCCGGCGCGCGCGGTGGAGGTGCTGGGCGCCGTGCAGAACGACGGCGTGCTGCGGCGACTGGAAGCGGCTCGTTCGCTCGGCACCCTCGTGCTCGACACGCAGACCGTCGCGCATCCGTCCTATCCCGACGCTACGATCCGCACGCCGCTGATCGTCAAGCTCGACGTCGGCGACCGTGCAACCTACCTGAACGAGTGGTTCGGGCCGATCGCCTTCGTGATCGGCACCGCCGACACCACCGAGAGCCTGGCCATCGCGCGCGACGCGGTGCGCGCGCACGGCGCGTTGACGCTGTCGGTGTACGCGTCCCGGGACGACGTGATCGCCGGCGCGATAGAGGTTGCCGAGGATGCCGGCGTCTCGCTGTCGATCAATCTCACCGGCGCGGTATTCGTCAACCAGTCCGCTGCGTTCTCCGATTTCCACGGCACCGGCGCCAACCCGGCCGCGAATGCGGCGCTGACGGATTCGGCGTACGTGGCCAATCGCTTCCGTGTCGTCCAGCATCGGATGCACGTCTGATGGCCTACGAATCGATCCTCTGCGAAAATGCGAACGGTATCGCCCGCATCACGCTCAATCGGCCAGAGCGGTTGAACAGCTTCACCTCGGCAATGCACGCCGAGCTGCGCGATGCGCTGGCCGCGGTTGCCGCCGACAGGGCAACGCGTGTGCTGCTGCTCACGGGCGCGGGACGCGGCTTTTGCGCGGGGCAGGACCTGTCCGACCGCGCGGTCGCGCCGGGCGCCGCGCCTGTCGATCTCGGGGAGTCGATTGAAAACAACTACCGGCCGCTGGTGCTGTCCTTGCGCGCGCTTCCGCTGCCGGTGGTCTGTGCCGTCAATGGCGTGGCTGCCGGCGCCGGCGCCAACATCGCGCTGGCCTGCGATATTGTGATCGCTGCGAAGTCTGCGGCCTTCATCCAGGCATTTTGCAGGATCGGGCTCATTCCCGACTCGGGCGGCACCTACTTTCTTCCGCGCCTCGTCGGAACGGCGCGGGCGATGGGGCTCGCCATGCTCGGCGACAAGGTCGGCGCGCAGCAGGCCGCCGACTGGGGCCTGATCTGGCAATGCGTCGACGACGCGCAACTGGCGCCCACGGTCGACGCGCTGCTTGCGCAGCTGGCACAGGCCCCCACGCGCGGGCTGGCGGCGACCAAGCGCGCGCTGCACTCGTCGGCGACCTCCACGCTCCCCGCACAGCTCGATCTCGAGCGTGACCTGCAGCGCGAGCTGGGTCGCAGTGCCGACTATCGCGAGGGCGTCGCGGCGTTCATCGGCAAGCGCTCACCTCGTTTCACCGGTCAATGAGGCGATGATGACGGAGGCGCTGCCGCGCAGGACGGAGGTCGCGGTCATCGGCGCGGGCGCGATGGGCGCGGGCATCGCGCAGATCGCCGCGCAGGCCGGTCATCGGGTGCACCTCTTCGACACCCGGATGGGTGCCGCCGACCAGGCGAAGGCGAAGATCGGTGAAACGCTTGCGACGCTGGCCGCGAAGGGCAAGCTCACCGCTGCCGACGCCGGCGTGGCGGCCGAGCGCATCGTTGTGGTTCACGCGCTGGGCGACATGGTCAGTGCGTCGCTGGTGGTGGAGGCGATCGTCGAGGACCTGGAGGTCAAGCGCAAATTGCTGCGCGACCTCGAGGTGATCGTGGCCAAAGAGGCGATCCTCGCGTCCAACACGTCCTCGCTGTCGATCACCGCGCTGGCATCCGGGATGAAGCATCCGGGCCGGATCGTGGGCATGCATTTCTTCAATCCCGCGCCGGTGCTGCCACTGGTCGAAGTCGTGAGCGGACTGGAGACCGACCCCGCCATCGCGGCCGCGGTCCACGCAACCGCACGCGCCTGGGGCAAGGTGCCGGTGCATGCGGCGTCCACCCCGGGCTTCATCGTCAACCGCTGCGCGCGCGGGTTCTATGCGGAGGCGCTGCGCCTCGTCACCGAGCGCGCGGCCGATTCGGCGACGATCGATGCGGTGATGCGCGAGGCGGGTGCATTCCGGATGGGCCCGTTCGAGCTGATGGACATGATCGGGCTCGACGTCAATCTGGCGGTGACGCGCAGCGTGTGGGAGGCGTATTTCCATGACGCCCGGTTCAGGCCGTCGGTCATCCAGCAGGAATTGGTGGCCGCCGGATACCTTGGCCGCAAGTCGGGGCGTGGCTTCTTTGTCTATGGCCCCGACGCGACAAAGCCGTCGGCGCGGACCGAGGCCCCGCAGCCGCGTCCGGACCGAATCCGCATCGCGGGCGAGCATGTGATGACTGCCAAATTGCGCGGCCGCCTCGTGGCTTCAGGCTGCACCGTCACTCCTGAGGCGGCCGATCCCGCAGTCGCGCCCGGTTACCTGGTGGTCGACGACACGCTGCTGGTCCCCTGCGATGGCAGGACCGCGACCGCAATCGCGGCCGCCGCTGGCCGCCAGGACGTCGTCGTGTTCGACCTCGCATTCGATTACGCAACCTGCACAAGGCTCGCCATCGCCCGCGCCGACGTCTGCAGCGAGTCCGGATCCGCGTCGGCCGTCGGTGCGTTGCAGGCAGCGGGCATCGCGGTGTCGCGTGTCGACGACGTCGCAGGCCTGCCCGTGATGCGCACGCTGGCGATGCTTGCCAACGAGGCCGCGGATGCAGTGACGCAGGGCATCGCCAGCGCTGGCGACATCGACCTGGCGATGGAGAAGGGTGTCAGCTATCCGCGCGGCCCGTTCGCCTGGTCCGACGCGGTGGGTCTCACCCACGTCTGTGCGGTCCTGCGCAACATGGCTGCGCACTATGGCGAGGAACGGTACCGGGTGTCGCCGCTGCTCGCGCGCCGCTGTGCGACCCGTGCGCCGATCGCGGAGTGACCGGATGCAGGATCATCAACCGACCCCGTTGACGCCAGCCGAGGCCCAGACACTGGCCGAACATGTCGCGGCAGCGATGTATGCGCGCGACAACGCGTCCAAGGGACTCGGCATCCGCATCGTTCGCATCGCCCCCGGATACGCCGAACTGACGATGACGGTGCGTGCCGACATGGTCAACGGGCATGCGATCACGCATGGCGGGCTGCTGTTCACACTGGCCGACAGCGCATTCGCGTACGCGTGCAACAGCCATAACATCAACACGGTGGCTGCTGGCTGCGCGATCGAATTCCTGCAGCCTTCGCGCGAGGGCGACGTATTGACGGCCACCGCGCGCGAACACACGCTGGTCGGCCGCAACGGCATCTACGACGTCGATGTCAAGAACCAGAACGGCGATCCGATTGCCCTGTTCCGCGGCAAGAGCTCGCGGATCAGGGGCGAGGTGGTCTGAATCGCCGTCGCAGCCTGGAGGAAGACATGCCGGCAAGAAAGCCACGCCCCGAGGAGCTGGAGCCGATCGAGCGCGCAAGTCGTGACGAATTGTGCGCACTGCAACTCGCGCGATTGAGTGCGTCGCTGACGCGCGCTTACGACAACGTCGCGCACTACCGGCGGGCATTCGATGCGAAGGGCGTGCATCCGCGCGACCTGACCACGCTCGAGGATCTCGCGAAGTTTCCGTTCACGGTCAAGGCTGACCTGCGCGACAACTATCCGTTCGGGATGTTCGCGGTGCCGCGCGAGCAGGTGGTGCGCATCCACGCGTCGTCGGGAACCACCGGCAAGCCGACGGTGGTCGGCTACACGCGCAACGACATCGAGATGTGGGCGGGCGTGATGGCGCGCTCGATCCGCGCAGCGGGCGGCCGCGCCGGCGACATCCTGCACGTGGCCTATGGATACGGGCTGTTCACCGGCGGTCTCGGCGCGCACTACGGCGCGGAGAAGTTGGGATGCACGGTCATTCCGATGTCGGGTGGCCAGACCGAGAAACAGGTGCAGCTCATCGTCGATTTCAAGCCGACGGTGATCATGGTGACGCCGTCGTACATGCTGGCGATCGCCGAGGAGATGGAACGGCAGGGGATCGATCCCAGAACCTGTTCGCTCGAGATCGGCATATTCGGCGCGGAGCCGTGGACGCCGACGATGCGCCAGGCGATCGAAGCCAAGGTCGCGCTGGATGCGATCGACATCTACGGGCTGTCGGAGGTGATCGGTCCGGGCGTTGCGCAGGAATGCATCGAGACCAAGGACGGCCTGACCGTGTGGGAGGATCACTTCTACCCCGAGATCATCGATCCGGAAACGGGCGCGGTGCTGCCCGAGGGCGAGCGGGGCGAGCTGGTGTTCACGTCGCTCACCAAGGAGGCGATGCCGATCGTCCGCTACCGGACACGCGACCTCACAAGGCTCCTGCCGCCCACCGCGCGCGCGATGCGGCGGATCGAGAAGATTACGGGCCGCTCCGATGACATGATGATCATCCGAGGCGTCAACGTCTTTCCGACGCAGATCGAGGAGCTCATACTGAAGAACCCGGCGCTGACGCCGCACTACCAGATCGAAATCACGCGCCCGAAGATCATGGACGAGATGACGGTGCTGGTCGAGCGCGCGGCTGGCGCAGGCAGCGCCGATGGCGACGACGGCGGGTGGTGCGTTGCAACACCACATCAAGAGTCTGATCGGCGTCAGCGCGAAGGTGACGGTGCTCGCGCCGGGCGGCATCGAACGTTCGGTGGGCAAGGCGAAGCGGATCGTCGACAAGCGACCGAAGTAGGGGATTGTCGCGGCCTCGATCGCGCGCGGATTCGACATACGGGGGAACGTAGACGGCGAGGGGCTCGACGGGTTCCGCCGCATCGGCAGCCGGAACGGTGATCGCCGAGGCCTCGGCGGCAAGGTTCGCACGAGCGTTCAGGTCAGCCAGATCGGTACGGGTGCGAGGGCGTCCGCGGTCAGTTGATCCGATCGCCGTACTTGATGGCGGTGACGACGCCATTCTCGAAGCGAAACGTCGTGACAAACTGGCCCGAGCCCGGATAGTAGGTCCACTCGTCGATCCGCTCGCAGGGCGTGGCCACGGGTATCGCCGCCCCTCCCGCCGTCGCTGGAAGCTGCCACACCTGGAGCGCGGACTTGCAGCTCCAGTCGGTGAGCGCAGGCTTGCCGCATTTGTTCATTACCGAGGCCTTCGTGTCGCCGACACCGGCCAAGTCGCCGTTGCAGCGCAGCGACTGCGCCTGCACGGCACAGGCACCGAACAGTACGATCGCGCCGGCTGCACACGCAACGATAGAGGCGGATTTCATGGCAAATTTCCCGAGAGAATGCGCTACTCTATCGACGAACGGCGTCGTGTCAAGGAATATAGCGGGCGTGGCCAAGTTGGCGGCGACGCATGGCGGTCGCGTCGCACGTTACCGCTCGATCCTGTTACAGCGGCCAAGTTGTCCTTGCTGACCTGGATGCGCGGCGCATGCGCCGTGTCGCCGGCGGCCTGCTGCGCGACGGCGACGACGCACTCGCTGCTCGCACCCAACTCACCGCAGCGCACTGCAACACCACATCGAGAACCTGACCGGCGACAGCGCGAAGGTGACGGTGCCTGCGCCGGGCGGCATCGAACGCTCGGTGGGCAAGGCGAAGCGGATCGTCGACAAGCGGCCCAGGTGAAGGAAATCGTTCACCGGCCGCCGTCGTGCGTGCGCGACCGCCTCACATGTGGCCGCCGCCATTCACGTTGATCTGCTGCCCGGTGACATAGTCTCCGTCGGCGACCAGGTAGATGACCGCCTTGGCGATTTCCTCCGGATGCGCGAAGCGCGCTGCCGGAATCTTCGACTTGATCTGCGCCTGGATCGACGCGGGTACGGCGGCGAACATGTCGGTCTCGGTGAACCCCGGCGCGACGACGTTGACCGTGATGCCGAAACGCGCGAGCTCAAGCGCGGCAGTCCGGGTGAACGCGATGATGCCGCCCTTGCTGGCGCTGTAATTGGCCTGGCCCACCGCGCCGACCTGCCCGTTCATCGAGCTGATGTTGATGATGCGGCCGTAGCTCTGCGCGGTCATGAACGGAATCGCCGCCGACGTACAGTAGAAGCAGCCGTTCAGATTGGTCTCGATCACCTGGACCCAGCTCTCGTCGGTCATCCGCGGCAGCAGGCTGTCATGCGTGATGCCGGCGTTGTTGACCAGGACGTCGAGGTGGCCGAATTGCTCGGCGACCTCCTTGACCATCGCGCGCGCTTCGCTGGCGACGGCGAGGTTGGCGCGGACCAGGTGGCAGGCTCCGCCAAGTTTCTCGATCTCCTGCGCCACTTCCCGGGCCTTCGCCTCGTTGGTCGCGTAGTTGACCGCGACCTTGGCGCCTTCCCGGGCGAGTTCCACCGCGATCGCACGGCCGATCCCCCTTGACGCGCCCGTCACGAGCGCGGTCTTGCCTTCGACTCTTCCCATCGCTTGAAACCTCCTTGTCGTCTGAACGGCGCGCGGCAGCGCGCGCCGTCTTTGGCGCAGGCGCCGTCAGTCCCGTTCGAAGATCGCGGCGATGCCCTGTCCGCCACCGATACACATCGTCACCAGTGCCCGCTTGCCGCCGGTACGCGCCAGCTCGTAGAGCGCCTTGATCACGAGGATGGCGCCGGTCGCGCCGATCGGGTGGCCGAGCGAGATGCCGCTGCCATTGGGGTTGGTGCGGTCCGCCGGCAACTTCAACTCGCGGCAGACCGCAAGCGCCTGCGCGGCGAAGGCCTCGTTGACCTCGAACACATCGATGTCGTCGAGGCCGAGCCCGGTTTTCGCGAAAAGTTTCTGCACCGCCGGGACCGGCCCGATACCCATGAACTTCGGGTCCACGCCGGCATAGCTGTAGGCGACCAGGCGGCCCATGGGCTTCAGCCCGCGCTTGGCCGCCAGTTCGCGGTCCATGAGCACGACCGCCGCCGCCGCGTCGTTGATGCTCGACGCGTTGCCCGCGGTCACCGAGCCGGCAGGATCGAAGACCGGCCGCAACTTGGAGAGCTTTTCGGCCGTGACCCCGGGGCGCGGCGATTCGTCGACCTCGAAGGGCACCTTGTCCTTCTTGACCTGGATGTCGACCGGGACGACCTGCGCGCGGAAGTAACCATGGTCCACCGCCAGGCTCGCACGGCGATGGCTTTCCGCGGCGAGCGCGTCCTGGTCCTCGCGCGACACGCCGTACTTCTTGGCGACGTTCTCCGCGGTGACGCCCATGTGGCAGTCGTCGAACGGGTCGGAGAGCGCGCCGACCATCATATCGATCATCCGGGTGTCGTTCATGCGCGCGCCCCAACGCATCGCGGGGGCCGCGTAGGGGCTGCGGCTCATGTTCTCGGCGCCGCCCCCGATCGCCACGTCGGCATCGCCCAGCATGATCGCCTGCGACGCCGTGATGATCGCCTGCAGGCCGCTTCCGCACAGGCGGTTGAGCGTGAGCGCCGGCGTCTCCACCGGCAGGCCGCCGTGCACGCCGGCGACGCGTGCGAGGTAGTGATCGTGCACATCGGTGTGGATGACATTGCCGAACACGATGTGGCCGACTTCGGCCGGTTTCACCCCGGCGCGCTTGACCGCTTCGCGCACGCATTTGGCGCCGAGTTCGGAAGGCGGAATATCCTTGAGCGAGCCGCCATAACCTCCGATCGCCGTCCTCGCACCGCTTAATACCACGACTTCACGTGTCATCGCTTTCCTCCTCGGATCGAGGCCCACGGAATCGAGCGCCGCCGCGGGCAGGGGGATTGTTCGAGCGGCGGGTTCGACTGCCTGCCGTGTTCCCGGCGCGCATGCCGTCCGTCCTCACGCCGCCATCGAATCAACACTGCATTCGCGCGATCGGATGAGACCGACGGACGATCAGAAGGGGACAGGCGGCAGCGCAGATGGAATTTTCTGCTTGATGCGGCGGGCGCACGTTGATCAGTGGACAAGGTCGCGCGCGCTCGCGCCGGGTGCGAAGGCGCCCCCGGAATTCCCTGTCGCTAGTCCCGAGCTTCCCCGAACAGCTCGACGATGCGCTCGCGCAGCCACCGATTCCCCGGCTCGTTGTCGAAGCGCCGGATCCAGTGGACGGAAACGTCGAAGCGCGGAAGGCCGACGCGCGGACGCCAGACTACGAAGTCGGAGAGCTCGCTGAACACGTCGGCGAGCCGCGATGGCATCAGTGCGGCAAGGTTGGTCTCGGCCAGGATGCGCGGCAGCACCATGAAGTGCGGCAGCTCGAGACCCACGCGGTCGGACAGCCCCAGCGACTGCAGCGCGCGTCCGGTCGCCGGATGTGAACGGACGAGCGCATAGTGAAGCTCGCCGAGCGCGGCGCGGGTGGGCTTGCGCCTGGCCACGGGATGACCGGCCCGCATCACGACGACGTAGTGTTCGGACAGCAGGTACCTGCGGTGCGCGCCGATGAGCGCCGGGATGTACCCCAGCGCCAGATCGACGCGGCCGCCTTCGAGTGCCGGCAGGATATCGTCGTCGTCCAGCTGGAACGCCGCGATCCGCACACCCGGCGCATCGCGCGCGAGCAGCCGGATCAGCGGCGGCAGGAAGATCGTCTCGCCGATGTCGGTCAGGTGCAGCCGGAAGGTACGGTCGGACCGGGCCGGATCGTAGGACTCCGTCTCGCCGAGCGCGGCGTCGAGCGTGGCGAGCGCCTGGTCGACGGCCCTGGCGAGGCGCTGCGCCTTGGCGGTCGGCGCCATGCCGCCCTGCGTCCGGATGAACAGCGGGTCGTTGTGCAGCCGCCGCAGCCGGGCCAGCGCATGGCTCACCGTCGGTTGCGATACACCCAGGCGCTCGGCCGCGCGGCTCACGTTGCCGGCGGCGTGGACGGCGTGAAAGGTCTGCAGCAGGTTGAGGTCGATGCGGCGAGTATGCATCTTCTCTATATTACTTCTAAACATTATGCCATGGACAAATAAGACCCAGGCAGTAGGATAGGTACCTGACCGGGAGCCGGCGTCGGGGGGAGCAATGGAAGTCTCGTTCAGCAAGGAAGCGCGCATGCTTCGCTGCGGCAACGGCGAGACCTTCCATGGCGAAGGCATCCTTGCCATCACCAAGGCGCTGCTGCAGTCCGGCGTCGCCTACGTCGGCGGCTACCAGGGTGCGCCGGTGTCGCATCTGCTCGACGTTCTGGTCCAGTCGAAGGACTACCTCGCGGAACTCGGTGT
Source organism: uncultured beta proteobacterium (assembly GCA_963739745.1). GTDB lineage: Bacteria > Pseudomonadota > Gammaproteobacteria > Burkholderiales > Casimicrobiaceae > VBCG01. The sequence goes on along the minus strand of CAVUCJ010000017.1, from coordinate 770,838 downwards.
TCACGTCGAGGCCTGCTCCAACGAGGCATCGGCCGCGGCGATGCTGGGCGCGTCGATCCACTACCCGTTGCGTGGCGCGGTCACCTGGAAATCGATCGTCGGCACCAACGTCGCCGCCGACGCGCTGTCCAATCTCGCCTCGCCCGGCGTCACCGGCGGGGCGCTGATCATCGTCGGCGAGGACTACGGCGAGGGCGCGTCAGTCATCCAGGAGCGCAGCTACGCCTACGCAATGAAGTCGTCGCTGATCCTGCTCGACCCGCGGCCCGAGCTCGCCCACATGGTACGCACCGTCGAGCACGCGTTCGCGCTGTCGGAGGCATCGAACATGCCCGCCATCCTGCAGCTGCGCATCCGTGCCTGTCATGTCCGCGGCAGCTTCGAATGCCGCGACAACCTGCCTCCGGCGGTGTCGACCCGGAACCTGCTCGCCGAGCCCGCCGCGTTCGACTACAGCAAGCTCGCGCATCCACCCGTGACCTTCCGGCAGGAAAAACGAAAGCACGAGGAACGCATTCCCGCCGCCCGCCGGTACATCGTCGAACATGCGCTCAACGAGCAAATGGGCGGCGACCGCGAGGGCCTGGGGCTGATCGTGCAGGGAGGCCTGTACAACTCGCTGATCCGCGCACTGCAACAGCTCGGCCTGGCCGACGCGATCGGCGAACCGCAACTCGCGGTGCTGGTGCTCAATGTCGTGTACCCGCTGGCGCCGGAGGAGATCGCCGCCTTCTGTCGCGGCAGGCGCGCGGTGCTGGTGCTGGAGGAAGGTCAGCCCGAGTTCATCGAACAGGAGATCCTCGCCGCCTTGCGTCGCGCCGATATCGCGACGCCGGTCGCCGGCAAGGACGTGCTGCCGCCGGCCGGCGAATACACGGTGGAGGTGATCGCGCGCGGGCTCGCCGCCTTCATCGCACGGCAGGCGCCGGAGATCGCGCTCGTTGACGGCAATTCATGGCTCGCAGCCACCTCGGCGCGCCGCGACGACGTCGCGCGATCATTCGGGCAGCCGCTGCCCGCGCGGCCGCCTCAATTCTGCATCGGCTGTCCCGAGCGTCCGGTTTTCGCAGCGCTGAAGCTCGCGCAGCGGGATATCGGGCCGGTCCACGTGGCCGGCGACATCGGCTGCCACTCGTTCGCGACGTTCGAGCCGTTCTCGATCGGGCACTCGATCCTGGGCTACGGGATGAGCCTCGCGAGCCGCGCGGGTGTGTCGCCGGTGATGCAGCGGCGCACAATCGCAGTGATGGGCGATGGCGGTTTCTGGCACAACGGCCTCCTGACCGGCGTGCAATCGGCGCTGTTCAATGGCGACGACGCGGTGCTGTTGATCCTAAAGAACGGCTACACGTCGGCGACCGGCACGCAGGAGATCATATCCACGCCGACGAGCGGGGCCAAGGCGGGCGGGGACGACAAGTCGCGCTCCCGTGTCCACGAGAACCAGGTGATCGAGCGCACGCTGGCCGGCATCGGCGTTCAATGGTGCAAGACGGTGGACAGCTACGACGTCGCGGAGATGCGTGCTGCGCTCGACGAGGCGCTCACCACCGACTTCGCGGGCCTCAAGGTCATCATCGCGGAGGGCGAATGCCAACTCGAGCGCCAGCGGCGCGTGAAGCCGTGGCGCGCGCGGCAGTTGCAGGAGCGCCGGCGCATGGTCCGCGTCAAGTACGGTGTCGACGAGGACACCTGCTCCGGCGACCACTCGTGCATTCGGCTGTCCGGATGCCCGACGCTGTCGGTGAAGCCGGCGTCCGATCCGCTGCGCGTCGATCCGGTGGCGACAATACTGGAAGGATGCGTGGGTTGCGGGTTGTGCGGCGAGAATGCGCACGCGGCGTCGCTCTGCCCGTCGTTCTATCGCGGCGAAGTGATAGAGAATCCGAACTGGCGCGATCGCCTGAAGGCTCGCATGCGCAGTGCGGTGATCGGGTTGTTCCAACCGGCATGAAAGCCAGGATCCACGCAGTGCGGCGAGGGCGCGAAGCATTATCGGTGCCGAATGGTTCAGCGCGTGCCCGGGTTGCCGTCGTCGCACGTACTTATCCCGTTCGCTGTGACGCAACTTGCAACCATCCGAGTTCACGACCGGCCGGAAGATGACCAGCACCGACAGACCGATCACGCTCCTCGTCGGCGCGCTTGGCGGCGAAGGCGGCGGCGTGCTCGCCCAGTGGCTGGTCGAGACCGCGTCGCAGGCCGGCTATCCGGCGCAGAGCACGTCGATTCCAGGCGTCGCGCAGCGCACCGGCGCAACCACGTACTATTTCGAGATGTTCCCGCGGCTCGGCTCGGAACTCGGTGGCCGTCGGCCGGTGCTGTCGCTGCTGCCGGTGCCGGGGGGCATCGACCTCGCGATCGCATCGGAACTCCTCGAAGCCGGCCGCATCGTCGGCAACGGGATGACCAGCGCGGACCGCACGACGCTGGTGACGTCGACCAGCCGCACGCTGACCACGGTGGAAAAGATGGCGCCGGGCGACGGCCGGTTCGACCCTGACCTGCTCCTCGCGGTCGCGCGTGCGCACAGCGCGCGGCTGGTGGCATTCGACATGGTGGCGCAGGCGCGCGAGGCCGGGACGATCGTAAGTGCCGTGATGTTCGGCGCGATCGCGGGCACCGGCGTGCTGCCCTTCGCGCGCGAGGAATACGAAGCCGTGGTTGCGGCGTCGGGGGTGGGCGCGAAGGCAAGCCTCAGGGGCTTCGCGCTCGGATGGGACGCGGTGCGCGCACCGCGTCCGCCAGCCCGCCCGGCGGCAGCGCACGCGCCGGTCACGCCGGGCGGCTTCGCCACCGACCTCGCGGCGATTCCGGAGGCTGCACGCGAATTCGCGGCACTCGGCTGCGAGCGTCTCGCGGAGTTTCAGGACCGCGCGTACGCCGACGCGTACGTCGCGCGCTTGAAGCGCGTGCTCGAGGCGGAGCGCGCCGCCGATCCGCAGGCGGCGCGCGGATTCGCGCTGACCCGAGAAACCGCCCGCTTCCTTGCGCTGTGGATGGCATTCGATGACGTGGTGCGCGTCGCCGCGCAGAAGTGCCGCGCCAGCCGTTTCGCCCGCGTTCGCCGCGAAGTGGCCGCGCGCGACGGCGACATCGTGCGCATCGTCGATCATTTCAGGCCGGGCATGCCCGAACTCGCCGGACTCCTGCCGGCCGCGCTGGCGAAGCGCCTGACCGCGTGGGACCGCGCGCGGCAGGCCCGTGGAAAGAATCCGTTGTCGTTCGCATTGCACCTGCGCACCGATACGATTGCAGGCTTTCTCGCGCTGCGCGCGCTGGCGGGTCTCAAGGGATGGCGGCGGCGGGGGGCGCGATTCGCGGAGGAACAGGCAATGATCGAGCGCTGGCTCGTGGCGATCGAGCGCGCCGCCGCTGGCGACTGGGATTGCGCCTTCGAACTCGCGCAGTGCGGACGGCTGATCAAGGGCTACGGTGCCACCAACGAGCGCGGGAAGCGCGATCTTGCGCATATCGTCGAGCACCTGGCGTCGGGCGTCACCTTCGCCAGTGCCGCCGCGCGCGCCGCCGCGATCCGGCAGGCGCGCGAGGCCGCGCTGGCCGATGAGGGCGGAGGGGCGCTCGACCGCACGCTGATCGAGCACGGCGCGCCGCCGCGTCCGCAGGTCGCGCAGCCGATTCGCTGGGTCGGCAAGCGTCCTGCGCGTGCCTCGCGCCGCCTCAAAAGCAGGATAGCGACGACGTGAACGACGCCGGTGACGTGCATCGCATCGCTCCCGCGACGCTGGCCGGTGCGGTTGAGGCCACGTTTGCCGCGGCCGGTTGCACGGTGGACGAGGCGCGGACGATCGCCGACGCACTGGTCGAGGCAAACCTGTTCGGCCATGATTCGCATGGGGTCGGGCTGGTGCCGCGCTATGTCGACAACCTGCGGGCGGGCATCGCGCGTGCCGGACAATCGGTGCGCGTGACGGCGGATCATGGCGCGATCGTCGGGCTCGACGGCCAGCATGGCTTCGGCCAGGTGATCGGCGAACAGGCGATGGCGATCGCCGTCGAGCGCGCCCGGCAGACGGGCGTATGTATCGCGGGGATCGCCAACTCGCATCACCTGGCGCGCATCGGACGCTGGGCGGAGCAGTGCGCGGCGGCCGGCTTCGCGTCGGTGCATTTCGTCAATGTGCTGTCCAACCCGCTGGTCGCGCCGTGGGGCGGCACCGATGCGCGGCTCGCGACCAATCCGTTCTGCGTCGGCGTGCCGCACGCGCCGCATCCGCTGGTCCTCGACTACGCGACGAGCATGGTGGCGCTGGGCAAGGCGCGGGTCGCGCTCGACGCGGGCGTGCCGATGGCCGAAGGGCTGCTGATCGACGCGCAGGGACGGCCGACCACCGATCCTGCGGTGATGTTCGCGGAACCGATCGGCGCGTTGCTGCCCTTCGGCCAGCACAAGGGCTTTGCGCTGGCCGTCATCTGCGAACTCCTGGGCGGGGCGTTGTCGGGCGGACAGGTCCAGGACCATCATCCGCGGCCCAATCCGATGTGCAACAACATGCTGTCGATCGTGTTCGCGCCCGACAAGCTCATCGCGCGGGAGGCCTTCGAGCAGCAGGTCGCGCGGCTCGCGGCCTGGCTGCGGGAGTCGCCGCAGCAGGCAGGCGGCAGCTCGATCCACCTTCCGGGCGAACCCGAGCGTGCCACCGCCCGGGAGCGCAATCGCGACGGCGTCCCGTTGCCCCGCACGACACGCGACGCGCTCGCCGCCTGTGCGCGCTCGGTCGGTGTCGACGCGTTCGAGCGGGCGTTCGCGTAACGGACCATGCGCCATCATCTGTCCCACTTCACCGTCGAGTTCGGCGACTGCGATCCGGCGCAGATCGTCTTCTATCCCAACTACTTTCGCTGGATGGACGCGGCGTCGCTGCACTTCTTCCGGGCGGCCGGCGTGCCGCCGTGGCGCGAGTTCGAGGCGCAGACCGGCATCATCGGCACGCCGCTGGTCGACGCGTCGGCGCGCTTCCTGCGACCTGCGTCGTACGGTGATGTCATCGACGTCGACACGGCAATCGACGAATGGCGCGGCAAGAGCTTCGTGATGTCGCATATCATTCGTCGCGACGGCGACGTGTTGGTGGAGGGGCGTGAAGTGCGGGTGTTCGCCCGGCGCCATTCGGACGATCCGACGCGGATCCAGGCGGTTGCGGCGCCCGAGAGCATACGCAAGTGGTGCGAGTGACCGGCGTCCGGCCGGAGACGAGGGAGGCTGCGATGCAGGATGCCGTTGCCGAGAAGCCTGCAGATCCCGTGCAGCACCTCGGGCCCGGAGGGCGCACGCTGCTCGTCGCCTGCAAGTACCTCGCGATCGCGGGCGGGCTCGTGTTCGTCTTGCTCGTGATCATGTCGATCGTGTCGATCACCGGCCGCAAGCTCTTTGCGTGGCCGGTGCCCGGCGATGTCGAGGTCCTGCAGATGTGCGCGGCCTTCGCGTCTTCGTGCTTTTTCGCGTATTGCCACATGATCAACGGTGACGTGAAGGTCGACTTCTTCACCCACAACATGGCGCGCCGCAAGATCGAGCTGATGGATTCATTCGGCTCGCTGCTGGTCGGTCTCTTCGGCGCGCTGATCGCGTGGCGCACCGGCGCCGGCGCGTATACGGTCATGGACGCGGGCGAGACCTCCGCGATCCTCGGCTGGCACGTGTGGATCGCGCAAGCGCTGATGGTGCCCGGATTCGCGCTGCTCGCTGCGGCCGGCTTCTATACCTGTGTGCGCCATCTGCGCGCAGCGGCCTCGATGGCAGACTCGGCCGCAGGCATGGGGGACCTGCATTGACGGGCACCGGCGTCGGTTTCGTCATCTTCGGCGCAATGCTGACGCTGATGGTCGTGCGCGTGCCCATCGGCATCGCGATGTTCTCCGTCGGCACGGCGGGCTACGTGTATCTGACGGGCAGCGTCGGCGTGCTGCTCAGCTCGCTCAAGAACCTCGCCTACGCGCGGCTTTCGAACTACGACCTCGTCGTCATCCCGCTCTTTCTGCTGATGGGTCAGTTTGCCACGCACGGCGGCCTGTCGAAGGCGCTGTTCCGCTGCGTCAGCGCCTTCCTCGGTCATCGCAAGGGCGGCGTCGCGATGGCGGCGGTCGGTGCCTGCGCGGGATTCGGGGCGATTTGCGGCTCGTCGCTGGCCACGGCCGCGACGATGGGACAGGTTGCGCTGCCCGAACTGCGTCGCTACGGCTACTCGGGTTCGCTGGCCACGGGGGCGCTTGCCGCGGGGGGAACGCTCGGCATCATGATTCCGCCGTCGGTGCCCCTGGTCATCTACGCGATCCTGACACAGGAATCGATTGGCAAGCTGTTCGTGGCCGCGGTGCTGCCGGGCCTCATCGCGATGCTGGGGTACATGCTGGTGATCCGGATCATCGTGACGTTGAAGCCGTCCGCAGGTCCGGCCGGCCCCGAAGTTCCGTGGGCCGGGAAACTGCGCAGTTTTGTCGAAGTGTTCCCGGTGGTGATCGTGTTCGTCGTGGTGATCGTCGGCATCTACGGAGGCTGGGCGAATCCCACCGAGGCCGCGGCCATCGGCGCCGCCGCCTGCGGCATCCTCGCGGTGGTCAGCGGCGGGATGCGGGCCAAGGGTCTGATCGCCAGCGCGCTGGGCACCGCGCAGGCCACGGCGATGATCTTCCTCGTGCTCCTCGGCGCCGACATGCTGAACACGACGCTGGCGCTGTCGCAGATGCCCGGCGAACTCGCGACCTGGGTCAAGGGCAGCGGATTGCCCCCGCTGCTCGTGATGGTCATGATCCTGATCATCTACATCTTCCTGGGATGCGTGATGGACTCGCTGGCGATGATCCTGCTGACGATACCGATCTTCTATCCGATGATCATGGGACTCGACTTCTGGGGCATGGAGCCGCAGGACAAGTCGATCTGGTTCGGCATCCTGGCGCTGATGGTCGTCGAGATCGGGCTCGTGCATCCACCGGTCGGGATGAACGTCTACATCATCAACCGCCTCGCCAAGGACGTGCCGCTGACCGAGACGTTCAAGGGGGTGGTGCCGTTCCTGTTGTCCGATTTCGCCCGGATCCTGCTGCTGCTCTATTTTCCGATCGTTTCGCTGTACCTGGTCCATACGTTCAAGCATTGATCGTTCAACCCGAGGAGGAAGAATCATGAAAACCGTCAAACCCGTCATGCTGGCCGTCGCTGCCGCACTGGCGCTCGGCGCAAGCCCGGTTCGAGCGCAGGAAGTCGTGCTGAAGCTCCATCACTTCCTGCCACCGCAGGCTACGATTCAGGCGCAGGTGTTCAATCCGTGGTGCGAAAAGATCGGCAAGGAGTCGGGCGGCAGGATCAAGTGCCAGATCTATCCGGCGATGCAACTGGGGGGCACGCCGCCGCAGCTCTTCGATCAGGCAAAGGACGGTGTCGCCGACATCGTCTGGACGTTGCCGACGTACCAGGCGGGCCGCTTCATCAAGGCGGAGGTGTTCGAGCTTCCGTTCATGGCCAAGAACGCGGAAAACGGCAGCCCGGCATTCTGGGAATACGTCCAGAAGAATGCGCTCGACGAGTTCAAGGGTGTGAAGGTGCTCGCCCTGCACCTGCACGACGGCTCGCTGTTGCACTTCACCAAGCAGCACGTGACCAACATGGACGAATTGAAGGGGCTGAAAGTGCGCGCACCGACGCGCATCGGCACCAAGTTTCTGACGGCGATCGGGGCTGTACCGGTACAGATGCCGGTGCCGCAGGTGACGGAAGCGCTGTCCAAGGGCGTGATCGACGGCGCGATGGTGCCCTGGGAGGTCGCGCCGGCGCTCAAGCTGCAGGAAGTCACCAAGTATCATCTCGATACCGCAGCCGGCGTGCCCAAGATGTCGAATTCGATCTTCGTGATCGCGATGAATCAGGCGAAGTACGACAGCCTTCCGCCCGATCTCAAGAAAGTCATCGACGACAACAGCGGACTCGAGTGGTCGAAGCAGATCGGCAAGGTGTTCGATGGCACGACCGCGCCGGGCAAGAAACTCGCCGCCGCCGCCGGCGGCGTGTTCGACACGCTGACTCCCGCCGAGTACGACCGCTGGGTCAAGGCCACCAGCGGTGTGGACGACGAGTGGTTCAAGGAGGTCGGCGCGAAGGGCGGCAACGGCGAGGCGCTGCTCAAGGACGCGAAGGCGCTGATCAAGAAATACGGCGGCTGACCGCGAAGGCCGGATCTGCCGAATATCCGCGAGAATGAACTAAGGTGTTCTCTGTCGCTGCCGGATCCCCGCGAGTGGGGAACCGGCGGTGTTCTGCGGAACGCGCCGAATTCCCGCGAAGTCCGTTACCGTCAACCAGGCGCGAAGAGGTGGCTCGGGCGACAGACCCGAGACTAACGCCGACGGTGGTAGACGCCGCGGCCGATCAATGCGCCGACAATCGCCCCCACGGCCATTCCGGCTATTCCCGCCGGCTGGCTGAAAAGTACGGTCAGCGTACAGCCGGCGGCTGCGCAGGCGCCGACGGAAAGCCCCATGGCACTCCCGTACGACGCGGCCAGCACGAAGAGCGCGACCAGGCCGATGATGAACCCAGCGACGCCACCCACGAAAGCATAGCTCACCTTTGAGGGAACCCTTTTCCCGGTCCCGGTCGGGACCGAGCCAGAACCTCTTCCAGAACGAAATTCAGACATGGCATTCACCTTTGCACGGCTGCCCTCTGGATACCTATGTTGTCCTTCCACGGGCGCTGGTTCCTGCGCAAAGTCAAAGGTTGGCCCAATATCCGTTGGGATTGGCGAATTCGCCATCCAGCCCGGCTCGAAATGCTGTGGCGGAGGGGAAGGCATTGCGTACGGCCGGGCATTGCCTGTCTCGATCGTCCTTAGACACGTCATTGCGTCGGAAGGCGTCGTGCGAGTACGCACCGGCGATTCGAAGATAGACCGGCGGCTCGAAGATAGACTGGCGACTCGAAGATAGACTGGCGACTCGAAGATAGGCGCATGATGTTCGTGCGGCGGTTGAATGCATCGTGGGGCAAAGGGGGTCCGGGCCCCGGGGGAGAGTCGCCGGACTTCCGCGAAGCGAAAACGAAGATGATGACAAGCACACGGTTGAAACAGCCCCGGCAGGAACATAGCGTCCCTTGGTTCTGGCCCTTGGCGGCAGGCATCGAACTGGCGGACGAAGGGCTGAGGCTTTTTGTGGACAATCTGAAATTCGCCGCCGAAGCCGAACAAATCCTCGCGCCGCCACCGCCGGAATGGGCGACCAAGAACCGTGTATGCCTCGATCTCGACACGATGCGCCTGCGCGATTTTTCGCGGATGCCCGCCGGCGTCGACGACGTGCCAGTGCTGATCGATGCCCCCTACGCGGGCCACAGTTCGACGATCGCCGATTACGACCGGGGCCAGAGCCTGGTCGAGACCCTGCTGGATTGCGACCTGGAGCGGGTTCTCGTCACCGATTGGAAAAGCGCGAGCGACGCGATGAAGAATTTCGACATCGACACCTATCTGGCGGAACTCAACGCCGCGGTCGACAGTCTTGGTGGACAGGTACATCTGGTCGGTCTTTGCCAGGGCGGCTGGATGTCGGCGATGTTCGCAGCACGTTTTCCGGGCAAGGTGGAGAGCCTGGTGCTGGCCGGCTCACCGATCGACACCGCGGCAGGCAATGGTGCAGTCAAGAAGATGGTGCACCAGCTGCCGCTGCGTTTTTTCGAGGAGATCGTTGCCGCAGGCGGTGGGCGCATGCTTGGGAAATTCATGCTTGCCGGCTGGAAGAACATGCATCCGGATGAGCAATACCTGGCGAAGTACATCGATCTCTACCAGCACATCGAGGACAAGTCCTACGTCAGGCGCACCGAGCGCTTCGAGCGATGGTACGAAAACCCGATCGACCTGCCAGGGCGCTGGTATCTTCAGGCCATCTCGGCGCTGTTCAAGGAAAACCAGCTGGCGAAGGGCACCTTCATTGCACTGGGCCAGGTCCTTTCGCTCAAGGACATCGAGGTGCCGCTCTACCTGCTGGCCGGCGAGTCCGACGACATCACGACCAGGGAACAGGTCTTCAACGCGGCGGACCTGGTGGGAACTTCCGAGCACGCGATCGTGAAGAAGCTCGTGCCAGGGGGACACATCGGACTTTTCATGGGCTCGCGCACGTTGCAGGAAACCTGGCCCGATATCGGCAAGTGGATCAGGCGCCAACGACGCAGCTTGAAATGAACCGACTCGTGCATTCAATGGTCGGCCGAGGCGAGATAGCAGGAGGGTAATGGCATGCTGGAGATCATGAAGGGTTTTCCCGAGAATATTCTTGCAGTTCGTGGCACGGGGCGAGTCAGTGGTGAGGACTATCGCGACACGCTGATCCCCGAAGCTCTCCGTCGCATCAAGCAGCACGGGTCGCTAAGACTCTATTGCGAGCTCGGACCGCAATTCGAGGGCATGACGCCCGGCGCCGTCTGGGCGGATACCAAGCTTGGCTTGACGCATTGGGGCGACTTCGGCCGGATGGCCGTTGTTACCGATGTCCATTGGATTGCCGATGCCGTCAGACTGTTCGCACCGCTTTTCCATCATCCGGTTCGCGCCTTCCCCAACGCCGAATCCGAGGCAGCGCGGACGTGGATCACGGAGTCCCCACGCTGAGACCGGCGCGGCCGGGAGTTTTCGGAGCCCCGAAACTGGGAGCGAGAACTGTGCGAAAGGTGGAAAGTGGATTCGCTTCCCGCGACGACGAATTGTTCTGAACCTCACCGACGAATGGTCCACGCAAAGATGCAGACCAGGACGACTCATTCGAATCTCGGGGTGGTTGCCTCGGTACGAGGCAGTGTCGTCGACGTATGGTTCGATGAACATTTGCCGCCCATCCACTCGGTGTTGCGCACCGGGCCGGAGAGACAGATCATCATCGAAGTGCTTGCGCAGCGAGATGCGCATCATGTGCGCGGTGTTGCAATGACGCCTACCCAGGGGCTCGCTCGCGGCATGGAGGTGGAGGACACCGGCGGGCCGTTGAAGGTGCCGGTAGGCAAAGGGATTCTGGGACGCATGTTCGATGTGTTCGGCAACACCATCGACCGCGAAGCGGCGCCCACCGATGTCCAATGGCGTTCTGTGCATCGGGCCCCACCGCCGCTGGCGCGACGGTCCACCAAGTCTGAAATCTTCGAAACGGGCATCAAGGTCATCGATGTGCTCGCGCCGCTGGAGCGCGGTGGCAAGGCGGGACTTTTCGGCGGCGCCGGCGTGGGCAAGACGGTATTGCTCACCGAAATGATTCACAACATGATCGGGCACCACGAGGGCGTCAGCATTTTTTGCGGCATCGGCGAACGCTGTCGCGAAGGCGAGGAGCTCTACCGCGAGATGAAGGCAGCCGGCGTGTTGCCGAACATGGTGATGGTCTTCGGCCAGATGAACGAGCCGCCGGGCAGCAGGTTCCGCGTGGGCCACGGTGCGCTGACGATGGCCGAGTATTTCAGGGACGACGAGCACCGCGATGTGCTGCTGCTCGTGGACAACATCTTTCGCTTCATTCAGGCCGGTATGGAGGTATCGGGCCTGATGGGGCAAATGCCGTCGCGCCTGGGATATCAGCCGACCATGGGCACCGAGTTGGCGCGGCTGGAAGAGCGTATCGCCAACACCGATACCGGCGCCATCACCTCGATCCAGGCGGTGTATGTGCCGGCGGACGATTTCACCGATCCGGCGGCGGTGCATACGTTTTCGCATCTCTCAGCCTCGATCGTGCTTTCGCGCAAACGGGCGAGCGAGGGTCTGTATCCGGCCATCGATCCGCTCCAATCCAGCTCCAGGATGGCCACGCCCGGCATTGTCGGCAAGCGACACTACGGCCTGGCGCAGGAAATCCGGCGGACGCTCGCCCAATACTCGGAACTGAAGGACATCATTGCCATGCTCGGCCTCGAGCAGCTTTCGCCGGAGGACCGCAGCGTGGTCGCTCGTGCCCGGCGACTGGAGCGATTTCTCACGCAGCCGTTTTTCACGACCGAGCAGTTCACCGGTCTCAGGGGAAAGCTGGTCCCCCTGAAGGACGCGCTGGACGGCTGTGAGCGAATCCTGCGCGATGAATTCAAAGACTACCCGGAGAGCGCCCTTTATATGATCGGGACGATCGGCGAGGCGAAGGGACAAGCCAAACCCGGCTCCGCCCGCGGCCGCGGCCGAACCTGGGTCCAAGACCAACGTCCGAGGGGCCCCGGAGCTTGCCGGCGATTCCGCGACCAAAGCCGAGCCCGGAAGCGCAGCCGAAACGCCAAAGCGGAGGCGTGACGTGCAGCAGCCGACACTCATGAATCTTAAGGTCCTCCTGCCGTTCCGAATCTTCGCAGAGAAAGCCGGGGTTTCGCGCATCGTTGCGGAGACCCGCGAGGGCTCTTTCGGACTTCTGCCACACCGGCTCGATTGCGTGGCGGGGCTCGCACCCGGGATTCTGATCTACGAAACCGAGGCGGAGGGCGAGGTCTACGCCGCCGTCGATGAAGGGGTGATGGTCAAGGCCGGCCCGGACGTGCTCGTCTCGGTGCGTAACGCCATTGGCGGCACGGACCTCGACCAGCTTCGCGAAGCAGTGGAGCGCGAATTTCTGGATCTGAACGAACGGGAACAGAGCGTCCGCGCGGTGATGGCGAGGATGGAGAGCGGATTCATCCGCCGGCTGGCGAAGTTGAATCATGAGTGAAGATCGAGCAACAAAAGGTGCGGACGATCAGACCGCGTTCGGCCGGGAGGTCGGCACGAAGGCAGACCGGAAACTCAACGCGCGGCGCAACCCCGCGCCCGGCGTTTGGTTCGGCCTGGGCATGATGGGACTGATCGGCTGGTCGGTGGTGGTTCCGACGTTGCTCGGCGCGGCGCTCGGTATCTGGCTGGACAATCGCTATCCGGGAAGTCATTCCTGGACGCTGATGCTGCTGGTCATCGGCCTCGCGATAGGCTGTTTGAATGCCTGGCATTGGGTCGCCAAGGAGGACAGGGCAATGCGGGACGAGCAGGAGAATGGCAATGAATGAAGCTCTGCGCTTGATTCTGCCACTGGTCGCGGGGGTGCTGCTTGGTGCGATGTTCTTCGGCGGACTCTGGTGGACGGTTCGCAAGGGCGTTTCGTCCCAACGGCCGGCGCTCTGGTTTTTCGGCAGCTCGCTGCTGCGGATGACGATTGCCCTCGCGGGGTTTTACTTCGTTGCCGGCGGCCGTTGGGAGCGGCTGCTCGTGTGTCTCCTCGGATTCGTCGTGGCACGCCTTGTCGTGACGAGGCTGGCCCCGCCGCCGGCGGAAAACGAGGGCGGCCCGACACGGGAGGCCAGCCATGCGTCTTAGTCCCGATGAGATGGTCTTCTGGCAACAGGGGTTTCTCAAGCTCAACGCCACCATTGCCTTCACCTGGGGATTGATGCTCGTGCTGGTTGTCGGGTCCAGACTCGTCACGCGCAATCTCTCCACGGGCCTGGAGCGGTCCCGCTGGCAGAATCTTCTGGAAATCGTCGTTACCGCCATCTTGAAACAAATCGAAGATGTCGGTCTCCGCAATCCGGAGAAGTATCTTGGCTTTCTGGGTACGCTTTTCCTCTTCGTTGCCACGGCCGCCCTTTGCACCATCATCCCGGGCTACGAGCCGCCGACGGCCTCGCTATCGACCACGGCGGCTCTCGCACTATGTGTGTTTGTGGCTGTGCCGCTCTTCGGCATCGAGGAACAAGGTGTCGGCGGCTATTTGAGGGCCTATGTGAAGCCGACGTTCATCATGCTTCCGTTCAATATCATCAGCGAGTTTTCGCGCACGCTGGCGCTGGCCGTTCGGCTGTTCGGCAACATGATGAGCGGCGGCATCATCATCGGTATTCTGCTGACGATCACGCCCTTCATCTTTCCGATCGTCATGACGGCGCTCGGTCTGCTCACCGGCATGGTGCAGGCCTACATCTTCAGCATCCTGGCTGCGGTTTACATCGCGGCCGCCACGCATGTCCGTACACCCAAACCTGAACCAGATGCAAAGCATTGAAACATGACCTACGACAGCCAGAGGAGATCCTATGGATAGCATGACCGCTATCGCGGTGGCATCAATTGTCATCGCCGGCATTACCACCAGCTTCGGCGCCATGGGACCGGCACTGGGCGAAGGCAGGGCGGTCGCGACGGCGCTGACTTCGCTGGCCCAGCAGCCCGACGCCGCCGCAACCATCACCCGGACCCTTTTCGTCGGCCTGGCGATGATCGAGTCCACGGCCATCTACTGCTTCGTGGTCTCGATGATTCTCATCTTCGCCAATCCATTCTGGAATCACGTCATCGCCCAGACCGCGGGAAAGTAAGCGATGCTGATCGACTGGTTCACCGTCGGTGCGCAAGCGCTCAACTTCCTCATCCTCGTATGGCTGATGAAGCGCTTTCTGTACCAGCCGATCCTTCGCGCCATCGATGCGCGGGAAAAGCGGATCGCCGCGGAGCTCGCGGACGCCGACGCGAAAAAAGCCGAAGCCCAAACGGAGCGTGACGAGTTCCAACGCAAAATCGGGGAGTTCGACAGGCAGCGCGCCGCGCTCTTGACCAGGGCCACGGAGGAGGTGCAGGCCGAACGACATCGCCTCCTCGACGACGCGCGGCTGGCGGCGAACGACTTGAGTGCCAAGCGACGGGAAGCGCTGAGAACCGACGCCCGCGACCTGAATCAGGCGATCAGTCGGCGGACCCGGCAGGAGGTGTTCGCCATCGCGCGAAAGGCGCTGACGGATCTCGCTACGACGAGTCTGGAAGAACGCCTGGGCGACGTTTTCATCCGCCGCTTGCGAGAACTCGATGACAAGGGAAGGGCCTGCATTGCCAAGGCCATCAGATCGGCGCGAGATCCCGTGCTCGTGCGCAGCGCGTTTGACCTGCCTGCGGAGCAGCGCGCGGGCATACAGAATGCGCTCAACGAGACGTTCTCGGCTGCAATTCCAATCCGGTTCGAGACCGCGCCGGACCTGATCGGAGGCATTGAACTCACCACGAATGGACAAAAGGTGGCGTGGAGCATCGCGGATTATCTGACGTCGCTGGAAGAAGGCGTCGACGAACTTCTGATGGAGACCGCGAAACCGGAAGCGAGAGCCAACGCACCGTCCGGTTCGACGCCGCAGATCACCAAGGGTGCCAATCCGCTGGACGAGCAACGAGGCGGCGAGAGCGATTCGCCAAGTCAGGACGAAAGGCAGGCCGAGCGGGCGATTGGAAGAGGCGACGTCAATGCCGCGCCCAAGGCGGACAAACCTGAGCCTGAAGCAAGGAGCCGATGAACATGGAGCCGGAGGGCCTCCAGAACGTCTTCGACAGCGCGTTTGCCGCAATAGGTCAAGTGCGGGAAGCGTTCATCCCGCAACTCAGGCCACGGGAGGTGGGGACGATCACCAGCATTGCTACGGGCATCGCCAAGGTTTCGGGGCTCCCGGGCGTGGGCTTTGACGAATTGGTGAGATTTCCCGGCGATGTACTCGGCATTGCGTTCAACGTGGACGCGGACGAAGTCGGCGTCGTTCTCCTGGGCGAATACTGGCATCTCCACGCGGGAGACGAGGTCGAGCGGACGGGACGGGTCATGGACGTAGCCGTGGGCCAAGGATTGCTGGGGCGTGTCATCGACCCGCTTGGCCGGCCCCTCGATGGCAATGGAACGGTAGCCGCCGGCGAGCGCCTGCCCATCGAGCGCGCGGCACCGTCCATCATGGATCGCGCGCCGGTCACGATTCCTCTCCAGACGGGTCTCAAGGTCATCGATGCGCTCATTCCGATCGGGCGCGGGCAGCGCGAGTTGATTCTCGGCGACCGCCAGACGGGCAAGACCGCGATTGCGATCGACACGATTCTCAATCAGCGTGGCAAGGATGTCCTGTGCGTCTATTGCGCCATCGGCCAGCGGGCGTCCGCAGTCGCGAAGGTCGTGGCAATCTTGCGGGAAAAGGGCGCGATGGATTACACCGTCCTCGTTGTGACCGAGGGCAACGACCCGCCGGGGCTCGCCTACATCGCCCCTTACGCCGCGACCAGCATCGCGGAGTATTTCATGGAAGCGGGAAACGACGTGCTGGTTGTCTACGACGATCTCACGCATCACGCGCGCGCCTATCGGGAGTTGTCCCTGCTGCTGCGCCGCCCGCCCGGCCGGGAAGCTTTTCCCGGCGACATTTTCTACATCCACGCACGGCTGCTGGAGCGCGCAACGCACGTGCGGCCGGAACTCGGTGGCGGATCGCTGACTGCGCTGCCAATCATCGAAACGGAAGCGCAGGACATAGCCGCCTACATTCCGACCAATCTGATCTCCATCACGGACGGGCAGATCTATCTCTCGCCGTCACTGTTCGAATTGGGCGTTCTGCCTGCGGTCGACGTCGGAAAATCGGTCTCGCGCGTCGGCGGCAAGGCGCAACGCGCGGCCTACCGTGCCGTGGCAGGAGACCTCAAGCTTGCATACGCCCAGTTCGAAGAGTTGGAGACCTTTGCCCGGTTTGGTGCGCGGCTTGATGAAAATACGAAGAAGATCATCGAGCACGGACGGCGAATCCGTGCCTGCCTCAAGCAGCCGGAACTGGCACCCGCGTCCGTTTCCGCACAAATCACTGTGTTGCTGGCGTTGACCGCGAAACTCTTTGACGGCGTTCCGCTTGACCGGATGAGTGACGCCGAGCAGGCCGTACAGGAAGCGGCCGGGGACGTTCCGGCGGAGGTGTGCGCGAGATTGGAAACCACCGACAAGTTGGGCGATGAGGATCGCGAAACGATTATCGAAATCGCCCGTCAGGCGCTCGAACGTTTCTCGCACGGTACGGACTCGAGACCGGAGCCGGAACAAGGGACCGAAATGCGGGCCAACCCTGCGGCAAGATCCGAATCCAGTACTGAACCAAAATCCCGGGTCCAGCCGGTAGCGAAGCCCGGGCCCGAGCAGGAAGCGGGAGAAGCTACACCGCCTGAATCCCAGGCCGATCCAAGGTCGAAGCCTGCGAACACGCCTGATGAGACCGTGGCTGACCCCAGGTCCAATGCGGTACGCGAGGAGAAGTCATGAGCGACACTACAGCGAGCCTGCGTCGAAAGATCGACAGTGCCAAACAGCTCGAATCCGTGGTGCGCACGATGAAGGCCATGGCTGCGTCGAGCATTGGGCAATACGAGGGCGCAGTGCGGTCATTGGATGACTATTATCGTACGGTGCAACTGGGCTTGATCGCGTGCTTTCGGCAGGGAGAACCGCAGGGTGTCAGGCCGCGAGGGGAGCAGAAGGACCAAGGAGCGATTGGCGCGGTCGTGTTCGGTTCCGATCAGGGATTGGTCGGGCAATTCAATGACGTGATGGTGGAGTTTGTCGTGAATATGCTGGGAGACCTTCCTGGCAAGAAGATCGTCTGGGCGGTTGGCGAGCGCATTCAGTCGCGCCTCGCGGACACCGACCTGCTGCTGGAGGAGCGTTTCATCCTGCCTAATTCCATTGGCGCGATTACTCCGCTGATTGGGCAGATTCTGATCGAAATGGAATCGCATCGTGAAAAGAGCGAGATCACGCAGGTCTATCTTTTTCATAACCGCCCCGACGAATCCGGGACAGTCTATACGCCGGCGAGCGAACGGCTGCTGCCGCTTGACGATGCATGGCGGCGCGATCTGGCTGCAATGCTCTGGCCGACCGGAAATGTGCCCGAGGTGTTGAACAGCGTGGAGCGGACACTGCCGGCGTTCCTTCGTGAATATCTCTTCGTCTCGCTCTTCAGGGCGTGCGCGGAATCCTTGGCCAGCGAAAATGCCAGCCGCCTGGCTGCGATGCAACGCGCCGAGAAGAATATCGATGAACTGCTGGAGGACCTGAGCCGGACGTTTCACCGCCAGCGTCAGAGCGACATTGACGAGGAATTGTTCGATGTCGTCGCCGGTTTCGAGGCGCTAACAGGATCCTAGCCGGGCAAACTACAGGCGCCTTGTCGAGGCCTGCGATGAATGCGATGTGGTCAACATTGCGCCCGGCCATTGCACGGGATTGAAATCCGTTGGCGGCAAGGTCACTCCGTGCCATCTGACCCCCCGACTGCAGCGCGGTCGTGGACCTTGCCGCGAATTCGCACGCGCGTGCATGGTCGCGTTTTGGAAACTCCGGTGGCGGCGCCGGAGGCAGCAACCCGAATTCACGTAAAATCATCGGTTCGCTTGGCGCTGGCGCGTAGCCCGCCCGAATTCCGCCGATGCACGAAAGCCCAAATTGATACGACTCCAGACGACCTTCCGCACCTCCCTCTTCGCGCTTGCAGTGATTTTCGGACTCCCATCGGGCATTGCGGCCCCCGCGCCCACGGTGCCTGCGGCAAAGCCGATTCC
Source organism: uncultured beta proteobacterium (assembly GCA_963739745.1). Taxonomy (GTDB): domain Bacteria; phylum Pseudomonadota; class Gammaproteobacteria; order Burkholderiales; family Casimicrobiaceae; genus VBCG01. The sequence goes on along the minus strand of CAVUCJ010000017.1, from coordinate 752,482 downwards.
GCCCGGTGTCTGGCCCCGTACGCTGGCGCTTGCCGACGCTTCGGCCGTCGTCTACCAGCCGCAGGTCATCCGCTGGGCCGACAACCAGATCGATTTCCGCAGCGCAGTCGCACTCACCCCGACCGGGTCAAAGGAGGAAGCGTTCGGCGTGGTGACCGCCACCGCGCGTACACATGTCGACAAGGTGGCGCGCGTCGTCGTGCTGGCCAATCTGCGGATCACCAAGAGCGACTTTCCCACGCTGCCCGGCGGGGGTGCTGCCTACGCCGAGAAGATACAGGCGAGGCTGATCGATGGCGTGCGCAGCGTCTCGCTCGATCGGTTGAAGGCCTCGCTGGCGGCGAGTGCCGTCAAGCCGGCGTCGGTGACGGTGGCCAACGTGCCGCCGCGCGTGGTGATCGCCAACGCGCCCACGATCCTGGTGCCGATCGCCGGAGCACCGGTGTTGAAGCCGGTCGCCGGCAGCAACGGATTCCTGCGGGTGATCAACACGCGCGCGCTGATCCTGAAGAGCCCCTCCGAGCCGCAGTACTTCCTGCATGTGTACGACGGCTGGTTGATGGCGTTGTCGCTCGATGGTCCCTGGTCGCAGCCGTTCATCGTACCGTCCGGCATGGAGGCGGTCGCGCGCAAGATCGCGGCGGCCGGCGGGGTCGACATGCTTGATGGCGGACCTCGCGCCAACCCGAGGCCGATGCTCGCGCAGGGCATTCCAGCCATCCAGACGACGCAGGTTCCCACCGAATTGATCGTGTTCCGCGGCCAGCCCGACCTCGTGCCGATCGTCGGCACCCGCCTCAAGTGGGCCAGCAACACCACCAGCGACGTACTGCTCGACACGGTGAACAATGCCTACTACGTGCTGCTCGCCGGTCGTTGGTTCCGCGCGCCTGCGTTGACCGGTCCCTGGACCTATGTCGCCAACGATGCGCTTCCCGCGGATTTCGCGCGCATTCCGGCGACGTCGCTGGCCGGCGCCGTGCTGCAGGCGGTCGCCGGCACGCCGCAGGCACGCGAAGCGGTGATCGAAAGCCAGATTCCGCAGACCGCCACCGTGCCACTGAAGAACGGGCCGAAATTTTCACCCCGGTTCGACGGCGCGCCCCAGTTCGTCGCGGTGCCGGACACCGCGCTGTCATATGCGCGCAATGCCTCGGTGCCGGTCATCCAGACCTCTGCCAACGCGTACTACGCAGTCAAGGCAGGCGTGTGGTTTGTGGCGGGGCAGCCAACGGGTCCGTGGTCGATCGCGAAATCCGTTCCCGCCGCGATCTACATGATTCCGCCGACGTCGCCGATCTTCTATGCGACGTTCGTGCATATCTATGGCGCCACGCCCGATGTGGTATTCACCGGCTATACACCCGGATACCTGGGCGCGATGCACGCGCCGACGGGGACCGTCGTCTACGGCACCGGTTACGAATACACGCCGTGGATCGGCGACCTCTGGTTTCCTGCGCCTCCCACTTACGGGGTCGCGGCCGCGCCCGTATTCAGCCCGCGCGTCGGATACACGTATGCATTCGCTACGGGGCTCGGCACCGCGGCGTGGACGCAACGGTTTCTCCCGGCCGCGCACCTCCATCCGGGCTGGTGGGGCGGGTACCCATGCTGCGCCACGACCAGCGCCAACGTGTACCGCGCCTGGGCGCGCGCATCGAAGAAGGCGGGTGGCGCCAATTTCGGCAAGCCATCGGCTGCCGCCTCGCCTCGGGTGGCGACCGGCGCGCCAACACCATCGGCACCTGTGGCGCCGAACGCCAGGCCGGCCGCGACTCCACCGGCGGCGGCGCTGGCGCCCGCCGCGAATCGCGGCTACGACATGTCGCTGGTCACGGGCGCCGACGGCGGCAGCCCCGGAGGGCCACGTTCGCAGCCGGCCGCCGCCTCCAACATGCAGTCCGCGGGCCCGCCGGGCGGCATCTCGGCAGTCAAGTACTACGCCGACCTTGGAGAAAAGCCGCCGGCGTACAACCCGAACGCGGCGAGCAACAATCATTATGCAGACGCGTCCGGTCACGTCTATCGCAACACCGGAAGCGGCTGGCAGCAGTATGCGGCGAGCGGATGGACGAGCGCGCCCGCGCCACCGCCGGAGGTCGACGCGGAAGCGCAGGCGCGCAGCCGCGCCGATGCGGCGGCCGAGCAGGCGGGTTCGTACGGCATCAGCAACACGTCGCGTTTCACCGGTAACCCGAACGACGGCTGGACGCGCCGCGATTCGGGGAGCGGCGGCTACAGCCGCACGCTGGGCGGCGACGGAGGCATCAGCGCCGAGGCCTGGCAGTACAACGACGACGTGACGAACGCGGCGTTCGACATCGCGGCCAACGGCGGCTGGTGGGGCCCGGGCATCTCGATCGGCTGGGGCGGGCGGCTGGGCGGCGACTAGTCGCGACGCCGCAGGGGCGTCAGTACGCCGCTGCAATCTAATACGTTCGCGTCAGCTGCCGGCCTCGAGGCACTCGGACCTTGCCGCGTGCCACCTGGCCTGGGATGGCCGGTGCGCCGTCAGGCGCGGTATACTGCCGCGGCGTTGCACGCACGTTCGCTGCGTCATTGACGGCGGTCTCGTCACGGTCTTTTGCGCACGACAAGCGTTCGGCCAAACCTGGGAGGTCGTTCCCGCGCTCGGGCACGCACAGGCGTCGGAATACTTTACGCATATTCATGCATGGCTTTACAGCGCCGAGCTAACTGTTTGAATTGGTGAAGCTTGGGCGACGCTGGAACATCAATTGCTTTTTCGACTTTCTAGCTGTGCGGAGAGGGTAGCCGGTCCGCGTAGATTGCAGCCGCAGCCGCTCGCAATATTGGCAGGGGGGATGCCGTGTTCGAGAAGCAGGGTGCAATCGGCGTCGACGCCATCTTTTCCGACCGCGTCCGCCGCGTACGATACCGCGGTGCGCTGTCTTGCCGTCGGCCAACGCGCGAAGCCCCCACGGGACCACGACGCCGGGACATGTGTCGCGCGAATCGCGGCCTCGCCCCCACGGCGCCTCGCGGCTGCCGGGCGCCACGGTGAACGGGGCCGGACCGATGCGCATTCTGTTCTGGTCGCTCACGTTCTGGCCAAACATCGGTGGCATGGAGGTACTGGCGGCGCGGCTTCTGCCCTGCCTGAAGGCACGCGGGCACGACATTCTCGTCGTGGCCCCCAAGAACTACACGGACCTGCCCGACCAAGACCGGTACGAGGGCATTCCGGTCCTGCGACTGCCGTTCCAGCATGCGATCGCGCCGACCGTCGACCACATCGCCGAGGTCAAGGCGCAGGTAACGCGGATCAAGCGCGCGTTTGCCGCGGACCTCGTGCACATCAACGGCATCGGCGCGATGACGTTCTTTCATCTGCTCACGGCCGACGTGCAGCGCGCTCCCGCGCTTGTCACCCTGCACGGCGATTGGGGCACGCAGGGCGATTCGCTCGCGGGCCAGGTGCTCCGGAGCGCCGATTGGGTCGTGGGGTGCTCGGCGTCCATCCTCGAACGCGGTCGCCGGATTGCCCCCGTCATTACCGACCGCAGCTGCGTCATTTACAACGGGATCGACGCGGCGGTACCTGACTACCCGGCCGTCGACGTGCCGCGCCTCCTGTACGTCGGGCGGCTCGCGCATGAAAAAGGAGCAGACCTGGCCGTCGAGGCATTCGGGCTGGTGCGATCGCGTGTGCCGGGCGCACGCCTCACCATCGCCGGGGACGGTCCCATGCGCCGCCAGCTCGAACTGCGTGCGGCGACCCTTGGCGTCCGCGATGCGATCGACTTCCGGGGCTGGGTCCTCCCCGATCGCGTGACGTCGCTGATCGGCGAACACGCGGTGGTAATCATGCCGTCGCGCCAGGACTCGTTTCCACTGGTGGCGCTGGAAACCGGCGCAGCTCGTCGGCCGCTGGTGGCGACTTGCGTCGGCGGGCTTTCGGAGGTCGTCGTTCACGAAAAGACCGGCCTGATGGTTGACGCCGGGGATGTCCGCGGGCTCGCGGATGCCGCTGCGAGCCTGCTCGCGCAGCCGACGACGGCGATCCGCATGGGCCGGGCGGCGCGCGTGCGCGTCGAAACACTCTTCAGCTGGCGAGGCCACGTTGCGCGCTACGACCGCCTGTATCGATCGCTGGTCGGGGAGCCTACTTCGGAACGAAGGGTTGCCCACGCATGACGCGCGGTATCTATCAGGGTTGGACCGGGTGGCGCAACCTGGGTGATGAGGCGATGTTTGTGGCCTGCCAGCGGACGCTGGCGCGCCTCGTGTGGACGGCGTGTCCACCATTCGATGCGCAACGGGCCGGCCCGGCGGCGCGCGCGCGCACGGCTTGGCGCGGCTGGATGGGACGCGTTCCCGGTGGTGAGCGTGCGCTTCTGGGTGGCGGTACGCTGATCAACCGCACACCCGAATGGCTGCACGAATATCGACGCCTGCGCCGGGGCGCCCGCAAACCGGTGCCCGTGTTCTCCCCCGGAGTAGCGCATCCGGACTACTGGGCGCGCACGCCGACATGGAAAGACACTCGCGTCGAATGGCGGGAAGCGCTCGCGGAGCTTCCGGAAGTAGGGGTGCGTGGGCCGGTTTCACGTCAGCTTCTCGTTGAAGCGGGCGTGCGCAACGTGGTGGTGACCGGCGATCCCGGGCTCGTCTTTCGTCGTCGCTCGCCACGCAGGCACGCGTCGCGATGCCGGATCGGGATCAACGCTGGCCGGTCGAACGGCGAAATGTGGGGCAGCGAGGATCGCATGCTCGCGGCGCTCACCGACGGGGCGCGTCGCTTGGCTGCGCACGGCTGTGAGGTCCGGCTGTTTCCGGTCTGGGATCGCGACGAGGTGGTCTGCCGGGAGGTGGCCGCGGGCGCCGGCCTCCCGCCCGATGTCGTGGACCCGCTGCTCCTTGATCCGGATGCGTTTGTCGAATACGTCGACGGATTCGACGTCGTGATCACCGTCAAGCTTCATGCGGCCGTGCTCGCGGCGGCTGCGGGCGTACCGTTCGTGGCCATCGAGTATCGCCCTAAGGTTCGTGATTTTTCTGCGAGCGTCGGATGTGAGTCTCGAGTGGTTCGGAGTAGTGACGTCGTCGGCGCCGCTCTCGCCCGCGACACGCTCGACCTGTACGAGAATTTGCCCGTGGCGCGGGCGCAACTCGAGTCGCGGGTAACCGAACTCGCCGAGACGTTCGAGGACTATGCGCGGCGACTGGAAGGACTGCTGCTGTCATGAGCGCGCCCACGACAACGGCGCGCAGCGCACGATCTCGCCCGGTGGCACTTCTGGTCCATGACGCGAGCCTGCCGTACGTGCGGCCCGTCGTGGAATTCGTTTTCGAGCAACTCGCGATTCACCTCGGACGTGCGCCCTGCTACGCTGAGTGCTCCGACGTGGCTTCGACTGCAATGCCGGACGGCAGCCTTGTCTTCCTGATCGGCGACGGCTTTCCCCGGTACCCGCGCAGTCCCGGCTGCCGCTACGTTTTCGTCAACTTCTCGCTGGTGCGCAGGATGCGCTGGTGGAAGCCGGTCTCGCGGAGCACTGCACGCTGGATCGGCGCGAAGCACCGGTCGCTGGTCGCACGGCGCGACCAGTACGACCTGGTATTGGACTTCCACCCGCGGCAGGCCCGACTGCTTGCGCGCGATCTGGAGGGCACAGGCGTGCGCGTGCGGTCGTTCATGCCCGGCGTGGCGACTGCCGTCGCCCAGAATCTGACGCGCCCGCTGTCGTCCCGTCGCTTCGACGTGTGCCTGGTTGGCACCGACAGTCCGCGGCGCGCCCGGATGCGGGCGCTCCTCGAGCATCGTGGCATCACCGTCTCCCCGAGCACCGCCGCCTGTCTCGACGCCGTGATCCGCGACAGCCGGGTCGTGGCGAACGTGCACTACGAAGCTTGCGACACCCTCGAGTCACCGCGGGTGCTGCATGCCCTGGCGGCCGGCGCGTGCCTCGTGACCGAACCATGCTACCGCCTCTGCGACGTTGCCCCGACGTCATGCTATGTGCGCGTGCCGTACCGCCACATGCCGGCGGCCATCGCGCGACTGCTGCGGGACACGCCTCGCATCGACGCGATCGGCCGCGCCGCGACGTACTACATGTCCACGCGCTACGCTCCGCGCGCAACGGCGTCCTGGCGCGAGATCGTTGACGAGGCCCTGTCGCTATGACGACGACCTGTACCGCCTTCTCGGTCGTGATCTGCACGCGCAATCGCAGCCGTCTGGTCGCGCGCGCGATCCGGTCCGCGTTCGAACAGGATTATCCGCGCGCGCAATTCGAGCTCGTGGTCATCGACAACGGCTCGACCGACGAAACCTCCGCCGTGCTCGAACGCTGCCTTGTCGCGGCGCCGGTCAAGGTCACGCGGTTTCGCGAGGCGCGTCCCGGCATCGCGGCATGCCGCAATCGAGGCGCCGGACTTGCCCGCAATGAATACGTGGCGTTCCTCGACGACGATGCGACCGCGGTGCCCAGCTGGCTTTCCGCCTTTGACGCGGTCATCCGAGGTCATGGCGCTACCGTCGTCGGCGGACCTGTCGAACCGGTCGTCGAGGATTCCGCCAGCGTCCCATCCTGGTGGTACGAGTGGGACATACGCGGCCTCTTCGGTCTGGACCACCGGGAAGCGATCGGCGGCCAGTCCGTTGCCCGCATCGCGTGGCCGCTGTGGCTCGGCGGAGGCAATTGCGTATACGCCAAGGCCGTGCTCGCGCGGGCCGGAGGCTTTCGCGCCGACCTCGGGCCGACCGGGCAGCGACGGAGAGTTGCTGAAGACATCGATCTCAACGTGCGGCTGGAGCGTGCCGGCGTGCCGATCTACTACGCGCACGATGCCCTGATCCACCATCTGGTGACGGCCGAGCGGCTGTCGCGTCGATCGATCTGGCGCCGCGCATACTGGGCGGGACGAACCGACGCTGCGACGCGCGCCATCGCAACCGGGGAGATCAAACGCCTTCCGCTCTCGCGCCTCGTGCGCGCCGCGGTTCGTTACGCCCGCCAGCCCGCATGGACGCTGTCGATGTGTCGCCTCGCCTATGACACGGGCTACGCGATGGAGAGCCGCAGTGGCCCGGGGAAAGGGCCGACGCCGTGAGACTGGGCATGGTAGTCGCCGACACCCTGCCCGACAAGCGCGCCGCGCGCTTTGCCGTTGCGCGCACACTACGCGCGTTGCCCGTCGCCGAATGCCTCGTGTTGTCGGACGAGTGCTTCGTCGAGGGTGCGCGCCATGTCCTCATTGACCGGCTTCGCGGCATCCCGGACTACAACGGCCTCATGCTCGATCGGCTCGCCGCGCACCTCACCTGCGATGCCTATCTCGTCGTCCAGTGGGATGGCTTTGCGCTCGACGGCCGGCGCTTCGAGCCCGCGTTCCTGGCGCACGATTACGTAGGCGCACCCTGGCTGCACCACGAGGGACTGGTGGGGGCCGGCGGCTTCTCGTTGCGCTCGCGGAGGCTGATCGTGGCAATTCGCGACTGGCGCGAGCGAACCGGCCTCCGCGACGTCGAGACCGCCGAAGACATCCAGACCTGCATCGCGCACCGCCGTGCGCTCGCGCACGCCGGATACACATTCGCGCCCAGTGAGGTCGCCGCGCGGTTCGCGTTCGAGCGCATCGCGCATGCGCCGGCGCAGCGGGATCGTCCTGCCACCTTCGGGTTCCACGGCGTGTTCAACTTCCCGCTGATTCTCGCCGAGCGGGAAATCCTCCTCCTTTTCGACGCGATCCTTCCCCGCATGTCCGCCCGGTGGTCCGACTGGTATCTGTTCATCTGGCACGCGTGGCAACGCCGCTACGAAGCGCTTGGCATCCGGCTCCTCTCGGCGCTCGCCGAGCGCAATGCCCGCGACTGGGCCATGGTCGCGCAGGCGTGCTTGATCCGCGGCGTGCCGCGGAAATGGCTGGAGGCTGCATGACGCCACAGGCGGCACCTGCGGCGCAACAAGGCCTGGGAGGCGCGCGGGCAACGATGGCGGGCGACGGTCCCCTCACCAAGATCCGCTGGGCGCTACGCTTCGCATGGGAAAGCGCGCCCGGGCTCACGATCGCCAGTGCCGTACTGGCCGTCGCCCAGGGACTGGCCCCGCTCCTGGCGTTGTACGTGATGAAGCTGATCGTCGATGCGGTCGCCACGGGCGTGACGTCGGGGGACGTTCGCACGGCGATGACGCGACTCACCCTTCTCGTCGTCGCGGCGGGCGCCGCCGTCCTGTTGGAGCGCGTGCTCGCCACGATCGCCGACCTGGTCAAGGCCCTGCACGCGCAACGTGCAACGGACCGGGTCTACGGGATCCTGCACGCCAAGTCGGTCGAAATCGACCTCGCCTATTACGAACAGCCCGAATACTACGATGCGCTTCATCGTGCGCAGCAGGAAGCACCCTACCGCCCGTCTCGCATCCTGAACGGGGTGTTCCGATTGGGCCAGAGCATGGTCTCACTGATCGCCATCGGCAGCCTGCTCCTGACCTTCCATTGGAGCGTTCCGCTGTTCCTGGCGCTGGCCGGCGTACCGGGCCTGTTCATCCGGTTCGTGTACGCGCGCAAGCTTTACGCGGCAGACCGCAGGCTGACCACCGCCGAGCGTCTCGCGCTTTACTTTCACGCCATGCTCACCGGCGATGGCCACGCCAAGGAGGTGCGCCTGTTCGAACTGGGTGGCATCTTTGCCGAGCGGTTCGCGCGCCTGCGCGACGGCATTCGCTCCGAGAAGGCAGTCCTGCTGACGCGCCGCTCGAGCGCCGAACTCGCCGCCCACGCCATGGCCGTGGTTCCCGTCTTCGCCCTGTTCGGCTTCCTCGCCCACCGGGCGTTCCAGGGTCTCATGAGCGTCGGCGACCTCGTGATGTTCTATCAGGCCATGCAACGTGCGCAGTCCAATCTCAACCAGTTCGCGGAGAGCGTTGGCCAACTGTATGAAAACCACTTGTTCCTTGCCAACGTCCAGGAGTTTCTCGAGCTCCGCCCGACGATACGCGACCGCACTTCGGCGCGTCCGGTGCCGCGCCCGTTGCGCACAGGCATCGAGCTGCGCGACGTGCGCTTTCGATATCCGCACTCGGAGCGGGAGACGCTCGACTCGATCAGCCTGCACATCCGGCCCGGCGAACACATCGCGCTGGTCGGCGAGAACGGATGCGGCAAGACCACGCTCATCAAGCTGCTCACGCGCCTCTACGACCCGACAGCGGGCGCGATCCTTCTCGACGGCTGCGACCTCCGCGACCTCGCGATCCGGGACCTGCGACGCGCCATGGGCGTCGTGTTCCAGGACTACGCGAAGTACAACGCGTCCGCACTCGACAACATCTGGTTCGGTGACGTCGCTCATCCGGCGGATACTGAACGGATCCGTGCCGCGGCGAAGGTTGCCGGCATCCACGATGTCATTGCGGCGCTGCCCGATGCCTACGCCACGGTGCTCGGCCGCAAGTTCGAGGCTGGAACCGAACTCTCCATTGGCCAGTGGCAGAAGATCGCCCTCGCACGGGCGTTCCTGCGGGACGCCGAGATCGTCATTCTCGACGAACCGACCAGCGCACTGGACGCCCGAGCCGAGGCGGAGCTCTTCGAGCGCTTCGTCGCGTTGTTCCACGATCGAACTGCGGTGCTCGTCAGTCACCGCCTGTCGACAGTCAAGATGGTCGACCGCATCTACTTCATCGAGAACGGTCGCATTGTCGAGAGTGGCTCGCACGACGACCTCATCGACCGCGGAGGCCGGTATGCCGAGATGTTCGAACTGCAGGCCAGGCACTATCGTTAGAAGGGGGGACCAGCGGTGGCACGCGATCACCTGTTGACCCGAGACGAATCGGCGCTCGTCCTCGCGTGCGCGAGGACGCGGATCGACCCGAACGGACGCGCCGTCATCGATGCATTGTTGCGCGCACCGATCCGGTGGGAGCCGGTCCTCGCGGCGGCCAACGCACACGGCGTACTGCCGCTCGTCCACGCTGCCATTCAAGGCGCCGCCGCCGGGGCCTTGCCAGCGTCGGCGCTGGAGCACCTGCGCCGGGAAGCGCGCGCCAACGTGCACCACGCGCTGTACATGACCGCAGAGCTCCTGCGTCTCCTGACGCTATTCGAGCGCGCATCTATCCCGGCGATTCCCTTCAAGGGACCGGTGCTGGCCGAGACGGCTTATGGCGACATCACTTTGCGCCAATTCACCGACCTCGACATCTTCGTGCGCAGGTCCGATCTCGCGACGCTTGCCCGGCTGCTGCTCGCCGACGGCTACCTTTCGGCGCACCATGACGGCGCGGAGGCGACGGCCCGGGCCATCGCCTTGGACGGCGACGTCGCCTATCGGGGGCCCAGCTACTACACGTTCTACCGTCGCGACGGCCGATGCCGCGTCGACCTTCAGTGGCGCATGGCCGACCGCTTTTTCTCCTTCTCCCTTGACGGCGCGGCAGACGACTGGCAATTCGCGGAATTACCACTTGCCGGACGTGCCGTTCGTTCGTTCGCGGTCACAGATGCGCTTCTCATCCTCTGCGTGCATGGCTCGAAGCACCAGTGGGAAAAGCTCAAATGGATTTGTGACATCGCGGAATTCACGCGAGCGCAGCGCGACGCCATCGATTGGGAGCGTCTGCGCCACAAGGCATCCCGGCTCGGCATCCGACGCATGGTCGATCTCGGCCTTGTGCTTGCACAGGATCTGCTGGGGACCGAGCTTCCCGCCCGCGTGGCCGGGGGACTCCGGTCCGACCGTTCGCTGTCCGGGCACGCGCAGGCGCAGCATGCCATCCTGTTCGGCGAGTCAAAGACGTCCGCTTCCAGCCTGACGCGACTGGTTTACCACCTGCGGATCAAGGACCGCGGCGGCGACCGGCTGCAGTTCTTCTCGACCTATGCGCGTCAGGTGGCGTCGCGTCTGTTCAAGCCGAACGCGCACGACACGGCCTGGGTCCGACTGCCGTCACGCCTAGCACCGCTGTATTACGTCGTTCGGCCCCTCCGACTACTCGGCGCGTATGCCTCGGATGCACGCCGATCGCTGCATCGCCGTGCCGGCGCACCCTCGCCGCCTGCGCCGAAAGAACGCTCCTCCAAGTCCACCACTCGATAAATAGGAAAAGGAGACACGCCATGCTCGACGCCGCCGCTCGCCTGCAACCACGATCCGCCGATATAGCCTCCAAGCTTATGGACGGCGAAGCAATCATCATCAACCTCGCCAACGGCGTGTATTACAGCCTGGACAAGGCTGGAGGATTTGTGTGGGAGCAGATCATCGCTGCACGCTCCGTGGGCGACACGGTGAACGCCGTGGCGGCGCGTTACGACGTCCCGCGCGAGACGGCTGCCGCGGACGTCGAGCGCCTGCTGCATGAACTGCTGAGCGAGGAACTTGTCGCGCCCGTCAACGAAGCGACGCCTCCCGCCGGCGATGCGCCGCCGGCACCGGCAACGCGCCTCGCATACGAGCCACCTGCGCTTAACATCTACCGCGACATGGGTGACCTCCTGGCACTCGACCCACCCACGCCCGGTCTGGACAGCCCGTGGCAGGACGCGGGAGAAGCGCGCCCGTGAAGGTGCTGTTCTGGTCCGAGACGTTCTGGCCACGCGTAGGCGGGGTCGAGCGTCTTGCTGCGGCGCTCCTTCCCGCATTGCGCGGACTCGGACATGAGTTCGCGATCGTGACCTGGGTCGACGATACGGTCACCGAATTGCGCTTCGAGGACATGACGGTGCATCGCTATGCCTTCTTCGCCGGGGCGGCGCATGTCGGGATCGGCAAATTGTGGGCGCAAGTCGAGGCGATTCGCCGTCTGAAGCGCAGCTTCGCGCCGGATCTTGTTCACGTCAATTCGTGCGGCCGCAGCGCCTGGTACCACCTGGCCACCGGCGCGGAGGCCACGCCCACGCTCGTCACTCTCCACCAGCCGCTCGCAGGCGCGCCCGCGATGCGCGAGTCGGTGGCAGGTCGTCTGCTCGCGAGCGCGTCCCGCGTCATCTGCTGCTCGCGCGCCGTTGCAGACACGGTGCATGACGCTCTTCCGGCGGCCCGGACGCGGGTCGGCGTGATCGCCAACGCTTTGCCCGCGCCGCCAAGTCCGCCGGCGGTCCTGTTATTCGATCCACCACAAATCGTGTACGTCGGTCGGCTCGTACCGGAGAAGGGTCTGGATGCGGTTTTGGACGCTCTGGCGCCGCTATTCGCCCTATTCCCCGGCGCGAGCCTGACCGTCGCGGGCGAGGGGCCCCTGCGCGCTCCGCTCGAGGCACGGGTCGCGACCCTCGGTCTGTCGCGCCAAGTGCGGTTCCTCGGCGCTGTGCCGCCGCATGGGGCAAGCGAACTCCTGCGTAATGCGTCCATCGTCATCGTGCCATCGCGCATCGAGGGTTTCGGACTGGTCGCGCTCGAGGCCGCGCAACTCGGGCGGCCCGTCGTCGCCACGCGCGTGGGTGGATTGCCGGAGGTCGTACGCCACGAAAGCACGGGATTGCTGGTCGCTGCCGGCGACTCGGCGGGCTTTGCGCACGCCGTCGCACGCCTGCTCTGCAATCCGGCCGAAGCGCGAAGGATGGGCGCGCGTGCGCAGGTTCACGCCGCATCGACGTTCAGTTGGCGAACGCACGTGCAAGCCTACGATGCGCTCTACCGGGATCTCTTCACGACCGTGTTGCCGAGGTGCGTCGCGTGAGGGACGCCACCGACACCACGTTCGCGACCTGGAACGATAGCGACTTTGACGGCGCGGCCGCGTGGGGAAACATGCATCGAACGTTCGCCTCCGTGGCGGCGGCACATCCCGAGCAGGTGTGCGTCGCGTGGTTCCGGTTCGCGGGTCGGCCGGTACGATTGTGCGTCGTCGGTCGCGAGCTCTTCAGGCATATCGTGAGGCCGTTCGCGCATCTGCGCGACGGTGAATCCACAGGCGCCGACCTCACGATCGAGATCTGGGACGATCGCCTCCGCGGCGTGCTGCCGATGCCGGAGCGAAGCAACGGGCACGCGCTGTGGCGCGAGGCGACCCTGCGATCCGGTGACGGCCGTTACTTCGCTCAGCAGCTGCCGCACACTCGCTCATGCCTTGACCGCCGGGACCGCCACATCGTTGCCGGCATCGCATGGCATGACGCCATCTTCATCTACGAGAGGAGCAAGCCGTTCGCGCGCCTGCTTCTCACCTGGTACAACGACCGCGAGGTGCAGCTCATTCACGCCGGGCTCGTGGCGCGCGACGGCGTGGGTGTTCTGCTGGCCGGGAAGAGCGGATCGGGCAAGTCGACCTGCGCGCTGGCGAGCGTGGATGGCGGGCTCGACTTCCTGAGCGAGGACTACCTCGGACTCGAGACGCGTCCGGGAGGGAAATTCGTCGGGCACAGCGTGTACAACTCGTTGTTCCTCAACTCGTCGCACCTCGCTCGGTTCCCGGCGTTGGCCCCGCACGCCATCAACGGTCGGCCGCCACAGGAGGAGAAGTCCGTCGTCAGCCTGTCGGCGCTGTACGCGCAGCGACTCGCGCGCCGGGCAGACATCCACGCCCTTGTGTTCCCGCGGGTGGCCGACGCCGATTGCGCCCACATGGCTCCGATGAGCAAGGCCGCCGCGCTGCTTGCTTTCGCCCCGAGCTCGTTGCTGCAGATTCCGAACCGGTACCTGGGCGCCGCCGGCTTCGATCGTCTCGCCGAACTGGTCGAGCGGCTGCCTTGCTTCGTGATGACGATGGGCAGCCGACTGGACTCCATCGCCCCCTGTCTCGATGCGCTCATCGCCCGCGTTTCCGCCGGGGCGATTCCGCTGCGCGGTTCTCTGTGCGGGTGAGTCGATGCGCACGTTCATACTCGCCGAAAACCTGCCCTATCCCACCTTCAAGGGAGGGGACCTGCGCAACTGGCAGCACGTGAATGCGCTGGCGCGTCTCGGCGAGGTCGCCGTGTTCGGGCTATGCTCGAACGATCGCCGTACGACGAACCCGAGCTCCGACATCGCGCTTTGGCAGACGGCGTCCGACCCCGCGCTCGCGTTTCCGCCGCCGCCCGCGCGGATCGCGGCTTCGCGCAAATGGCTCTTCGAGACCGAGGGCCATCCGGCCGACCTGTACTACTCCGCGAAAGCTGCAACGGAGGTCGAACGCGCCATTGCGCAGTTCGAACCGGATCTCGTCGTCGTCGAACGCCTCTGGCTGCATCGTTACATTGCGCATGCGCGCAGGCAGGCGCCGCGGGTCATACTCGACGCGCACAATGTGGAAGCCGATCTTTTCCGACAGCTTGTCGGCGAAGCGCGCGACACCGGCCTGCCGACCCGCTCGTTTCGCGTAAAGCTCGCCGAGCGCACCGAGTCCATCGAGAGGCGGACGGTCAGTTCAGTGGACCAGGTATGGGTGTGCAGCGAGCAGGACCGAGGGCGAATCCGCGAGGCCTATCAGCCGGACGCCGCGATCCACGTGGTGCCCAACGGCGTCGATGTCCCGAGCTACCGGGCTGCCTTCACGCCGTCGGCGCGATCCTCTTCACACAGGCCGTTGACGCTGGTTTTCCCCGCCATGTTCACGTACGCGCCCAACGCGACGGCTGCGCGGTTTCTCATCGAGGATGTATGGCCACGCCTGCGCAACATGGCGTCCGATGTCCGCCTGCTGCTGGTCGGGGGCATGCCCACCCCGACGATGCTCGAAGCCGCGCGTCGCGACGAACGGATCGTGGTGACCGGCGCCGTTCGCGATATGCGGGCGTACCTGAATATCGCAACTGCCGTCGTAGTACCGCTCTTCGCCGGCAGCGGAACCCGCTTCAAGATCCTCGAGGCACTGGCCGCCCGCGTCCCGGTCATTACGACGCGTGTTGGCGCAGAAGGACTCGCGGTAGAGGACGGTACGCACGTCCTCCTGGCGCACAGTGGCGCCGAGTTCGCCGCGGCGGTCCGGCAGTTGGCGAGCGATCCCGCCACGGGGAAGCTTCTGGCGCACCGCGGCCACGAACTCGTGACTCGCTGCTATTCCTGGGAAGTGGCGTATGCCACCGTTGCGGCGGCCGTTGGCGACCTCCTCGCACAGGACGCGACAGCGTGAATGCGCGTCCTCTTGTAAGCTGCATCGTTCCCACCTACAACGGCGAGGCCTTTCTCGCCGAGGCGCTCGACAGCATCCTGGAACAGACGTTCCAGTCTTTCGAGATCATCGTGGCGGACGACGGCTCGTCGGACGCGACGCTTGCCGTCGCCGCGCGTTACGCCCCGCGCGTCCGCATCGTTGCGCAGAGGAATTCGGGCCCGGCGGCCGCGCGCAACCTGGGGTTGCGGGTCGCGTCCGCGCCATTCGTGGCGTTTCTCGACCAGGACGACCGGTGGCACCGGGGGAAGCTCGCGCGGCAGATGTCCCGCTTCGATGCACGACCCGAGCTCGACCTTTCGGTGGCGCACGTGCGGCGGTTCTGGACGGCGGATCTTCGCGCCCAGGAAGAGCGATGGCGCGGCCATCGTGCGGCCAATGCGCTGCCCGGCTACATCACCGGCACTTTCCTTGCGCGTCGCCGGGCATTCGACATGGTGGGTCCCTTCGATCACGCGGTACGCTTCGCGGATTCGATGGAGTGGTTCCTTCGTGCGCGAGCCCAAGGCATCGTGTCCGAACTCCTGCCCGACGTGTTGCTTTGGCACCGCATGCACGGCGATAACCTGAGCCAGGCCGAGGCGGACAGCAGCCGCGCGGAATTCCTGCGCGTCATTAAGGCCTCGCTCGACCGCAAGCGCGGAACGGCCCGGCAAACGTGACGATGGCCGAAACGCAGCCACGTCATGCGTTGAGCGAGTGTGTTGCCACACTCCTTCCCGGACCAGCGCAATGCCTGCTCCTCGCGGGTTGCCTCGATCGCGGCGAACCTGGCGCAAACGCATTACACCGGTGGCTCGCGCTGCCGCAGGACCCGTTGGACGCACTGACGAAGGCCCCGGTCAAGTGGCTGATGCCGCTCGTGCTTCGCGCGGCTGCTCATCACGGGAATCCTTTGCCAAGCGGGCTCGCCACCGTACTAAGGACGGCGACGCTGCGCGAGGAACTGCGTACGCCTTCCTACCAGGCGATCCGCGGCCACCTGCTTCGCGGGCTGGAAAATTCCGACATCCACCCGATCGTTCTTAAGGGCGCGGCGCTCGCGGACTGTGTATATCCCGGGGCATCACTACGCCATACGCACGACGTCGAGCTCCTGATCCGTCCGGACGAATGGCATCGACTCCCTACCGCGGTTGCCGACCTCGGTCTTAACGTGACGGCATCCGATTTCACTTGGCCAATCGTGACGTTCAAGCATTCCTCCGGGTTACCGCTCGTGCTCCATCGGCGCCTGTTCCGCGTGCCGTTCTACAACCGGGTCGACGACGACGTCTGGATGCGCGCCGAATCAGTCTCGCTCGGCGGTGTAAAGGCACGCACGCTTTCACCGGCGGACATGCTCTTGCACGTCTGCGCCTGCGCGCTGCACTCGCCTAGCCACGCCACGTACCGGTGGCTCGTGGATGCCTGGTTCCTACTCGACCGCAGAGGCGATCTGGACTGGGAGGCCCTGCTCCGCGCCGCGTCGACGTGCCACCTGACGCTGCCGTTGGCGCTGTCGCTCGAATACCTTGCGGTTGCGCTTCGCGCGCCCGTGCCGCGGGCAGCGTGCGACGGACTCGTCGCCGCGGCCGCGGCGGATCGTTCGGTCGGGCCGGAGCTTGCGCTTCACGGTGCGCGGGCCGCCGCCGGAGGTCTTGTCACGCTCATGCGACAGACGCGAACATTTCGTGGCCGCGTGGCGATTGCCCGGCACCTGCTCATGCCGTCGCTCGCCTTCCTCTGGTGGTCGACGCAGCCCCGCGCGCCATGGCTGCGGGCGGCGCATTTCCAATGCTTTCGCGTCGCGCGCTACGCGCAGCGCCAGATGGCAGGCTGGGGCTCCCGGCTCACCCCCGGCGCATAGTCGCGTTCCCGGCCGAGCGAACGCGTTTGCCCATACGACGGTCGGCGCGCGATATGCGAGCAGCGCGCCGCAGCACGTCCTCGCGCCGTTGCGTGCTCCCGGGCTGGCTGCCCCGACTATCCTTTCTCTTCGAGGAAGATGGCTCCGGGCTGGCCGCATATCCCGCCGCGCTCTTTCGGCGAGGCGCGAAAGGCAGCCGGCGAAAATGTAAGGTTGGCAAATCCAACGCCAGGTCGGCCGGCGGGAAGTCATCCAAACTTGCCGACGTGAAACGGCTTCCTGAGTCGCGTCCGCACCGCGCATCGCCGTCACCCGAGGGCCTGAACATGCCCACGACATCGACCCCGTCTCACCCTTAAACGCGGCTGAAACGCAACGAGTTTCGCGAACCTGTTAGGGGTCGCCGGCCATCCGTTGGTCCGTCGCTGGCAGGAACCGCGCGACCCGATGTCAGGGCGCCGGGCTGGGCGTCGAAGCCCGGCAGCGGCGCATGCGCATCAGATGGCCTTCTCCGCGCGCAGCGCGGCGATGCGCTCGGCAGAGTAGCCGAGACCACCGAGAATGGCATCCGTATGCGCACCGAGCGCGGGGATGGCATCCATTCGCGGCGCGCCCTCTTCCCACGAACCGGGCGGCAGCAGCGCCGGGACGGCACCGGCGGGTGTGTCGACCTCGCGCCAGCGGTGCCGCGCGCGCAGCTGCGGATGTTCCCAGACGTCGTGCATGGTGTTGACGCGCGCGTTGGCGATCTGCGCGTCGTCGAGGCGCGCAACGACCTGCTCGGCGGTGAGCGCAGCAAATGCCTCGACGATGATCGCCTGCAACTCGACGCGTGCCGCGCTGCGTCTTGAATTGGTGGAAAAGCGCGCCTCCTGCGCCAGCGCCGGCTGGCGCAGCACCTTGTCGCAGAACGCCGCCCACTCGCGCTCGTTCTGCAGGCCCAGCATGACGATCTTGCCGTCGCCGGCCGGGAAGGGCCCATAAGGGTAGATGGTTGCGTGGCTGGCGCCGGTGCGCGGCGGCGGCGGTGCGCCGTCGATCGAGTAATAAAGCGGATACCCCATCCACTCGACCAGTGATTCGAGCATCGACACGTCGATGTGCTGGCCGCGTCCGGTCCGCTGCCGGTGCATGAGCGCCGCCAGGATGTTGGAGTACGCGTACATGCCGGCGGCAATGTCGGCGATCGACGCGCCGCCTTTCGCGGGCTCGTCCTCGGTGCCGGTGGTCGACACGAAGCCCGCTTCACTCTGGATCAGCAGGTCGTAGGCTTTTTTGTCGCGGTAGGGACCGTCGTTGCCGTAGCCCGAAATGTCGCAGACGATGAGCGCCGGCTTCTCCTGCGCGAGGGCGGCATAGGAGAGACCCAGGCGCGCGGCGGCGCCGGGAGCCAGATTCTGCACGACCACGTCGGCCTCCTCACGGATCAGCCGCTTCAGGATGATCTGCGCCTCGGGATGCTTGACGTCCAGCGTCAGGCTCTCCTTCGAGCGGTTGGTCCATACGAAGTGCGACGCGAGGCCGCGCACGCGCTCGTCGTAGCTGCGCGCGAAATCGCCCACGCCGGGCCGCTCGATCTTGATCACCCGCGCGCCGAGATCCGCGAGCTGGCGAGTCG
Organism: uncultured beta proteobacterium; assembly: GCA_963739745.1. GTDB lineage: Bacteria > Pseudomonadota > Gammaproteobacteria > Burkholderiales > Casimicrobiaceae > VBCG01. Next base: position 733,947 of record CAVUCJ010000017.1, on the reverse strand, counting down.
CAAAGGGCGCGGCGATCGCGTGTTCGAGCGTGACGACGGTGATGTTGTCGAGCGGGCGCATCAGGGCTTCCTCATTCGATCACCGCGGTGGCATCCATGGTCAGCCAGCCTTCGTGATCCTTCGCCCACAGCTGGAACGTCTTGCCATCCGGTTGTGGCTCTCCGCAGACGATAGAAGTGGTCGATGTCGAACACCGGCCGCACCGCGCGGAATTCGAAGCGTGCCACGACGGCATCCGGCAACTCGTGTCGAAGCAGGTCGAGCAGCAGCGTGGCGACCAGCGGCCCATGGACGACCAGCCCCGGATAGCCTTCGACCTCTTTGACATAGCGGCGGTCGTAGTGGATGCGGTGGCCGTTGAACGTCAACGCGGAGTAGCGGAACAGCAATACGTCGTCGGGAATCCACTGGCGCTCCCAGGCCGACGTCGCGGGTGCGGACTTCGGCGGAGGCGGGACATCGTCCGGCTTCGGCGCCTCGCGGTAGACGATGTCGTGGAACTCGGTCAGCGCGATGTCCGCTTCGCCGTCGCGGCGGATCTCGTGGCGCACGCGGACGAAGACCAGGGTTCCCGTGCGGCCGCTCTTCTGCGTCACGTCGTGGATCGTCGACGTGCGGGTGAGTGCGTCGCCGACGGCGAGCGGCCGGTGAAATTCGAACTGGCTGCCGGCCCACATGCGCCGTGGCAGCGGAATCGGCGGCAGGAAGCCGCCGCGCTTCGCATGGCCATCGGGACCGATGTCCGACTGCCGGTGCAACGGCAGGAAATACAGCCAGTGCCAGAGCGCGGGCAGCGGCGTCCCGGCGGATGGGCGCCCGGGGTCGCGGTCGAGCGTGGCCGAAAGCGCGGCGAAGGGCGTCGCTGTGATGATGTCGGAGACGGTTTCCGAGCGGCCGATCCAGTCCTTCGGGTCCATGATTCGTTTCTCCTTGGTTCGTGGCCGCGCGCGATGCCTCGGTCCGCAGGGGTCGCCATGGTGGGCCGCGCCATCGCGCAGGAAATCGGTGGCCACGGCTCGGAGCGCGCCAGACACATTATCCGAATCGTCCGGATTGCCATGCAACGTCCTATTGCCGCCGAGCAGAGACGTTGCAATTAACGTTGTCAAATCAAAGGTCTGCCAGGTCATCGGCCAGCCTGATCGCGGAAATCGAAAACGGCGATTTGACCCCGCGGCGGTCGACCGCTAAATTGTGTTTGTGCGGTGCACAATCCTGAGTGCCGACACGAATTTGCCGGATTGGAAACACGGAGTCATAAATGAAAACGATCGATATGTTGCCGAGCCAAACAACGGGCGTGGTAACTCAGGTGCAGCGCGCACGCGACGGGTTGACGCCTCTGCGTATTGGCGCGTGGATGAGTGCGGGTATGGTCGGTGCCGGTATGCTGGCCGTCGGGGCATTGCTGCTGCTGCAGGGCAACGCGAGGGAAGTCCTTTCGGTATTCGCGATGACCATTGCAGGCGGCGCCATCGCGGCCTTCGCGTGGCGCAATATCAATCGCATCCTGGCTTCCTTCGATGCCTCGGTGGCAGGCGGGTAAGGCGCTTTTCGTCGCCAGACGAGTAATCGCGTCCGCGGGGCTGTAACCCCTGTCCGCCGCGAACGTTCCAGGCCAGCGATTGCCGAGATGGCGGCGGCCCTTCTTCAGCGTGCGATCCGTCGTCGATAGCAACGGCGGTCTTCCTCCAAGTAGCCATTCACCTATTCAACCGGTCCGGGCCATCCGGCACCGGAACGGGGTTCGGCCAACCTGTTTCTCAGGGCGCCTCCCGGGGGTCGAGGTCCATGAGGACTGCCGTCGACACCGGCGCGATGCCGACGCAATGCGATTGTGCGGCTACATTCGGTGCTTTCTCGCGCACGAACGAATGCAGGCACAGTACCACCAGCACTCCGAGCGAGCCGGCCAGAAAGTAAATCAGGCCGGACGGACTAAAGATCGCGGCGACGACGAACAGCTGGAAATCACCCGGATCGCCGAGTGCGATCAGGAACTGGCCGCTGGAAGCCGCGAGAAAGAACAGCACCATATAGGTAGCCAGCAATGCGCCGCGCGTCTGCTTTGTGGCGTGCCCATTGATCCAGCTTTCGGTGATCAGCATCAGCCCGGTGACGCAGAAACCCAGCAGGAAGCGGAACACCAGCCACGAGGCAACCGAAACGTGAAGCGGATGCGCCATGGTGGTGGCAGCGGCGACGGCGGCAAAGGGGCGGCAAAGGCGGCAATCGCGCGAATGTGGCCGACCCGTTCCACGATGCGCAGACCGTAAGCGCTTCCAAGCACGAAGCCCAATGAAGTCAGTGCGAGGACCACGCCGAGGACACCCGGATCGAAGCAATCGATTTCCAGCCGCAGTGCTGCAATCGTTCCGAGCATCGTGTTGCCGGTCACCAGCAAGGCAAGACTCACGAACAGCGCGACAACGGTGAGGATTGTCGAAAGAATCAACGGTCGTTCCATTGCGGACTGCGGGAATGATACCTAACAGCGAATCGCAGTGTATAGAAGCAGGGGCAGGAGCGCAGGCAGCAACGATGAATCGGTACGGCCTCGGAAACTTCATGTGTCGGTGTACTACCTATCCGTAGCCGATATGCGTGCCAGCATTCGCAATACTCCCTTCGTTTCCGAGAAAACGGGGTCCCGGCGTCGCCCGCGGCGAGTCGCCCGGTTCCAGGCTCCTGCGGGAACGACGGAGCAAGTTCATGTATTTCCAAACTGCTCGATCGTTCGGGATCCGTGCGATCGAGTCACCGGGTTTTCTATCTCGACTTGCCATGGCAGGATGGCGATCGGCGTACCGATCACCCTGGATCGATGCCCATAACCGGGCGCCGCAAGTTTGGACTATCATTCGCTACCGAAACGATCGTGCCCGGAGCCGCCGCATGAATCTCGAGAAGGTCATCTTCGGATTCTTCATCATCTTTGCCTGTACGCTCAATTTCGGCTTCTTCATCGGCGATATCGGGCGCCCCGAGCTGCATCATCCGATGGAGCTGATGGCCGCGGTGGTGGTGAACCTGATCGCGACCGTGCTCAAATTCGGCGACCGCACGCAGCTCGGCGCCACGCATCTGGCCACCAGCCTGGTCGCTTCCTTCCAGCTGGTTGCCGCGTCGGTGGTGTGGGTCTGGCAACTCTACGTCGTGGGCGCATCGATGAACGGCGACATCATCTCGGTCGTAGTCTCGCTCTCCGGTGGCGCTCTCCTCGCCAATGTGTTCTCGGTCGTCCTGCTGATCGGCGAAACGCTGCGGCAAGGGCGCTAGCCGTCCTCCCGGGCGGATGATCGCCGATGAGCGACATCCTGTTCCTGATCCTGCGGCGGCTGCGCGCGCCGCTGATCACGCTGATCATGGTCTACGCGATCTCGGTCGGCGGGCTCGCGCTCATTCCCGGCATCGACGGCGACGGCCATCGCCACGCGATGAGCATCTTTCACGCGTTCTATGTGATGAGCTACACGGCGACCACCATCGGCTTCGGCGAGGTTCCGTACCCGTTCACCGACGCGCAGCGGCTGTGGGTGACGTTCGCGATCTACCTGTCGGTCACCGGCTGGGCCTATACGCTTGGCTCGGTCATCGCGCTTGCCAACGACGCACCGTTTCGCGCGATGGTTTCGCGCGGGATCTTCATCTGGCGCGTGCGGGGAATCAGTGAACCATTCTACGTGCTGTGCGGCTATGGCCAGAGCGGTTTCCGGCTTGCGCGCGCGCTCGACCGGATGGGGAGCAGGCTGGTGATCATCGAGCCCTCCGTGGAGCGCATGGCGCGCATCGCGATCCAGGACTACGCGACGCCGCCGCTCGCGCTCGCCGCGGATGCGCGGCTCGCCGACGTGCTGGAGGGCAGCGGCATCCGCAGCCCGTACTGCCTCGGCCTCATCGCGCTCGCGGGTGACGACGACGTCAACCAGGCCATTGCCATCGGCGCGCGCGTGCTGAACCCGTCGATCCCGATCATCGCCGGAGCCAGGTCCGACGTGGCGCAGGTGAACCTGGAGTCGTTCGGCGGCGTGGCGGTGATCAATCCGTTCGAGACCTTCGCGTTCAATATCGGCGTCGCACTGCGCGCGCCGGAGATCGTGCAGATCGAGGATTGGCTCACCTCGACGCCGGGATCGCCATGCCCGGCCGTCACCCAGCCGCCGCGCGGACGGTGGGTGCTGGTGGGCTTCGGCCGGTTCGGGCGCGCCATTGCGAAGGTACTCGATCGCGAAGGCATTGCGTGGAAGGCGTTCGATCCGCGCGGGGCATCCGTCGACGACGACGGGCGGCTGCTGCACGGCGACAACAGCGAACACCTGCTGCGCGACGCGGGGATCGAGGACGCCGACGTGCTGGTCGCGGGCGCGGACATCGACGCGGTCAACCTGGGCGCCACGACGCTCGCGCGCCGGGTACGGCCGGACCTCTTCGTCGTCATCCGACAGAACCAGATGCAGGACCGCGCGCTGGTCGAGGCGGCGCGCGCCAACCTGAAGTTCGTGCAATCCGACATCATGGTGCACGAGTGCCTGCAGGTCCTGAAGACGCCGATGCTCGGGCGCTTCATCGCGAAGCTGCGCGACCTGGAGCAGGCGACGGCCGCAACGACGCTCGAGCGGATCGTGCATGATTCCGGGGAAGGCGCTCCGCGCGCCTGGAGGTTCGAGTGCGATGTCCTGGAACCCGGCATGTTCCACGCCTTCTTCCAGCGCGATGGCGCGCCATTCCGGATCGCCAACGTGGTGGCCGACCCGACGATGCCGCAGGACCGCCTGCGCGTGACCGCGCTGATGCTCGAGCGCGATCGGGAAAGCGTGCTGCTGCCAGCTGACGATACGCTGCTGAAGCCCGGCGATCGGGTGCTCTTCGTGGGCGACGATGGGTCGCGCCGGTTGCAGTTGCGCTACCTCACCGAGCCCGGAACCGTCGCCTGGGTATGTTCCGGCAGCGAACCGGCGCACGGGCTCGTATTTCGCTGGTGGCACCAGTGGCGCGCGCGCCGGCAATCCGCTTGAGCGCTATTTCTGCAGCGTTGCCCCGTCGACCAGCACCTTGTAGGAATAGCCGGATCCCAGGTTGACGTCGGTTCGGACCATGCCCTTGGCCACGACCACGTCGCCGATGCTGGCCGGTTCCGCGGATGTCACAAGGATGTCGTTGGTGCCATCCGCCGCAGAGCCCGATCCGTCGCGCAGGTGCAGCCAGTTCTTGCCCATGACCTCCGGCGTGTACTTGACGACCTTGCCACGCACGACCACGGTCTTGTCCTTCAGTTTTGCCGGGTTGCCGACGATTTCCGCGACGGTCCGGGCGTCGGGGCCGGTCGCCTTCGGCACGTTGACGTCACCAACGTCCGCGGGTTTGGGCAGCCCCGAATGAAAGGCCGCCATGCTTCCGCTCGTGGGCGCCGCACCCGTTGCGCCCATCGCACCCGCAGACGCGGTCTTGGGCGCTCCGGCCAGGGTGCCGAACACGATCTTGTCGAACTTGCGCTTCAGCGTCTTGCTCTCGAAATTCATCATGAGGGCCGCATTTTCGACGGTCACCTGCGCGCCTTTCTTCACCGGCGACTTGTTGACCGCCGCCCAGATCTCGCCTTCCTTGGTCTTCAGGCGCAGGTAGGTGTAGGCCTCGACGTCCTTGACCTCGAGCACCTCGCCGCTGAGTGTCGGCGCTTCGGCCGCGGCGGCCAGAGCCACGCTGGTGACCAGTATTGCGGCGATTGCTGCGAACGATTTCATGAAATGCCTCATTTGATGACCTGTTCCCTCGGCCGGACGGGTGCCCGGCGCCCAGACAAGCCGCGAGTGTCGCATATCGCGCGCGCGCCGAACTTGATCCAGGTCGAAGGCGCGCCATGGTGCTGCAGCGCAGGCCCGTCCGGATGCGGACCGCGCGCGAGCCCCGGGCTTTGGCGGAGGACGGCGATATCCGATATGATCAAAAACACCCTGGAGGATGCCATCATGCAGGACAAGAAATTCGCCTCGCAGGCCGACCTCGAGGAAAAGCGGATCAGCTTCGACAAGCTGTCCGACCACGCCTACGCGTACACGGCCGAGGGCGACCCCAACACCGGGATCATCGTCGGCGACGATGCCGTGATGGTAATCGACACGCAGGCCACGCCGGTCATGGCGCAGGACGTGATCCGGCGCATCCGCGAGGTCACGGACAAGCCCATCCGCTACGTCGTACTCTCGCATTACCATGCGGTGCGGGTGCTCGGTGCCAGCGGTTACAAGCCCGACCACATCATCGCGAGCCGCGACACCTACGAGCTGATCATCGAGCGCGGCGAGCAGGACATGAAGAGCGAAATCGAGCGCTTTCCGAGGCTCTTTCGCGCCGTCGAGTCGGTGCCCGGCCTCACCTGGCCGACGCTCGTGTTCGAGCGCAGGATGACGCTGTGGCTCGGCAAGCTGCAGGTCGAGCTGATACAGCTCGGCCGCGGACATACGAAAGGCGACACCGTCGCCTGGTTGCCGCAGGAGAAAATCCTCTTCTCCGGCGATCTGGTCGAGTACGACGCCACGCCGTATACGGGTGACGCTTATCTCGGCGACTGGCCCGCGACGCTCGACGCGATCGCCCAGCTTGGCCCGCAGAAGCTGGTTCCCGGACGGGGCGCGGCGCTGCAGGATCCGGCGGCGGTCAAGGCGGGGCTCGATGGAACGCGCGCATTCGTGACCGCGATGTTCGAGAGCGTGAAGCGCGGCGCGCAGGCGGGGAAGGACCTGCGCACCGTGTATCGGGAGACCTATGCCGCGCTGAAGCCGCGCTTCGGCGACTGGGTCATTTTCGATCACTGCCTGCCGTTCGACGTGACGCGCGCCTACGACGAGGCGACGCAGTACCCGCATCCGCGCATCTGGACGGCGCAGCGCGATCGCGAGATGTGGCAGGCGCTCGAAGGCTAGCGTCGTTGTCGAAGCACGTCTCGCCCGCCGCGCGATCCGAAGCCTTCGAGTTCGACACCGCGGCGTGCGACGATGACCACGTACATCTATCCCAGGTACGAATACCGGCGAGCCCCTGAGCTGGACGGCGGCGTCCGCCACTGCCCGGTGATTGTCGTGGGCGCCGGCCCGGTGGGGCTCGCAGCGGCGATCGACCTGGCCCAGCGCGGCATCCCGGTGCTGTTGATCGACGACGATGACACCGTGAGCCTGGGCTCGCGCGCGATCTGCTATGCGAAGCGCACACTCGAGATTCTCGATCGACTGGGTTGCGGCGAGTCGGTCGCGACCAGGGGCGTGGGCTGGAACGTGGGCAAGGTCTACCAGGGGAGCGAACTCGCCTATCAGTTCGACCTGCTGCCGGAAGCGGGGCATCGACGGCCCGCGTTCGTGAACCTCCAGCAATATCATTTCGAGGAGTGCCTGGTCGCGCATGCGCATGCGCTGGCCCCGCTCGAGTTGCGCTGGCGACACGAAGTGACCGGTGTCGCGCAGGATGCCGACCGCGTCACGCTGCGGGTCGCCAGCGCGGACGGCGACTACACGCTCAGCTGCGATTGGCTGGTCGTCTGCGATGGCGCGCGCAGCCCGATCCGCCGGATGCTGGGTCTCGACTTCGAAGGGCAGGTGTTCCACGACCGGTTCCTGATTGCCGACATCCACATGACGTCGGATTTTCCCGCGGAGCGGCGCTTCTGGTTCGACCCGCCGTTCCACCCGAATCAGTCGGTGCTGCTGCACCGGCAGCCCGACGACATCTGGCGCGTGGACTTCCAGCTGGGCTGGGATGCCGATCCCGAACTCGAAAGACAGCCAGAACGCATCCTGCCGAGACTGCGCGCGATGCTCGGACCGGACGCGCGCTTCGAAATCGAGTGGGCAAGCGTCTACACGTTCCAATGCCGGCGCATGCACAAATTCCGCCACGGGCGCCTGCTTTTCGCCGGCGATGCGGCACACCTGGTAAGCCCGTTCGGTGCGCGTGGCGCCAACAGCGGCATCCAGGACGCCGACAACCTGGTCTGGAAACTCGATCTGGTGGTGGCCGGCAAGGCTTCGCCGGCGCTGCTCGACAGTTACGACGAGGAGCGCGTCTCCGCTGCCGACGAGAACCTGCTCAATTCGACGCGTTCGACGGATTTCATCACTCCGAAGAGCGCGATTTCGCGCACGTTTCGCGACGCGGTGCTTTCGCTCGCGCGGCGCTATCCGTTCGCGCGCAAGCTCGTAAACAGCGGCCGGCTTTCGGTGCCCAAGGTGCTCGCGGAGTCATCGCTGAACACGCCGGACGACTCGGAATTCGCAGCCGCAATGGTGCCGGGCATCGTTGCCGCGGACGCACCGGTGACCGGGCCGAAGGGTGCATGGCTGCTCGATTATCTTGGCGGCGGGTTCGTGCTGATGGTGTTTGGCGACACGGTCGATGAGCCGTCGGCTCGTGCGCTGGCGGGCGACGCGATCCCCTGCGCCATCGTCGAGGTGGGTGGCACCGGCGGTGCAGGCGGCAGCCGCATCGCGGTCGGCGATGCGCGGCGCATGGTGGCGTCCCGCTATGATGGACGACCCGGAACCTGTTACCTGTTCCGGCCCGACCAGCACGTATGCGCGCGCTGGCGCGCCTTCGACCTCCGCGCGGTGCGCGCGGCGATCAAGCGCGCGACGGCGGGCCATTGAAGGGACGATCACGATGGCTTTGCTCATCACGGAACCGAACATGGCCGCACCGGACGATTTCTACGAGGCCTTGATCGAGCTTCATCGCGGCCTCACCGACGCGCAGAGCGCGCAGGTGAACGCCCGGCTGATTCTGCTTCTCGCCAATCACATCGGCGATGCGGAGGTGCTCCGCGCGGCGATGTTCGCGGCCGTTGAGGATGAGCGCGCGCATTCCTGACCCTCGCCCTCGGTTCCTATCCTCGAAGCCCAAGAGGCAATCATGACGACGATCTCTCCCCGTTCCACGGCACCATCGGCGGTCACGTCCCCGCACGAGGCGCCGCTCGCCTACCAGTCGGGCTTCGCCAACGAGTTCGCCACCGAAGCGCTCGCCGGCGCGCTGCCAGTGGGCCAGAACTCGCCGCAGCGCGCGCCCTATGGCCTCTACGCCGAGCAGACTTCCGGCAGCGCCTTCACCGCGCCGCGCAGCGCCAACCGCCGCGTGTGGACGTACCGGATTCGTCCGGCAGCCATGCACGAGCCGTTCCGGCCGCTTGGCAACGGCCGCATCGTCAGTGCGTTCGGCGATGTTCCCACGCCGCCGAATCAGCTGCGCTGGGATCCGCTGCCGCTGCCGACGGCACCCACCGACTTCGTCGACGGACTCGTCACGATGGCCGGCAACGGCGACCCGGCGGCAATGTCCGGCTGCGCGATTCATCTGTACGCGTCGAACCGATCGATGACGGACCGTTTCTTCTGCAACGCCGACGGCGAGATGCTCGTTGTGCCGCAGCAGGGCCGGCTGCGCTTCGCCACCGAGCTGGGGCGCATCGACGTCGAACCGCAGGAAATCGTCGTCATTCCGCGCGGCCTGCGCTTCCAGGTCGAACTCACCGACGGCGCTGCGCGCGGCTATGTCTGCGAAAACTACGGCGCGCACCTGCGGCTGCCCGACCTCGGAGTCATCGGCTCCAACGGACTCGCCAATCCGCGCGAGTTCCTGACGCCGCACGCCTGGTACGAGGACCGCGAAGGGCACTTCGAACTCGTCGCCAAGTTCATGGGCAATTTGTGGTCGGCGGCGATCCGGCATTCGCCGCTCGACGTCGTTGCCTGGCACGGCAACTACGCGCCGTACAAGTATGATCTCAGGAAGTTCAACGCGATCGGCTCGATCAGCTTCGATCATCCCGATCCGTCGATCTTCCTGGTGCTGCAGTCACAGAGCGACACGCCCGGCGTCGACGCGATCGACTTCGTGATCTTCCCGCCGCGAATCCTCGCGATGGAGCACACGTTCCGGCCGCCATGGTTTCACCGTAACGTCGCCAGCGAGTTCATGGGCCTGATCCACGGCGTGTACGATGCGAAGGCGGAAGGTTTCCTGCCCGGTGGAGCAAGCCTGCACAACTGCATGACGGGACACGGGCCCGACGCAGAGACGTTCGCCAGGGCGAGCACTGCCGACCTCTCGCAGCCAACCCGCGTGACCGACACGATGGCGTTCATGTTCGAGACGCGCAACGTCATCCGGCCCACCCGCGCGGCACTCGAATCCGCGCAGTTGCAGAGCGAATATTTCCGCTGCTGGCAGGGACTGCCGAAGCAGTTCGACCCCGACCGGAGGTAGCCATCCCATGGCCGATTACGAAAACATTCATCGTCGAAACACGCGGCCGCGTCGGTATCGTCCGCCTGAACCGTCCGCAGCGGATGAACGCGCTGAACGACGCATTGGCGAAGGAGCTGTCGGCGGCGCTGCATGAATTCGACGACGACCCGGACATCGGCTGCATCGTGCTCACGGGCAATGACCGGGCGTTCGCCGCCGGTGCCGACATCGGCGCGATGGCCGAATGGGACTACGCGAAGGTGCTCGCCGACGATTACATCACGCGCGACTGGGAAGAAGTGCGGCACATCCGCAAGCCGTTGGTGGCGGCGGTGGCGGGATACGCACTGGGCGGTGGCTGCGAGCTCGCGATGGCCTGCGACATCATCATCGCCGCCGAGACCGCGCGGTTCGGTCAGCCGGAAATCACCCTAGGCACGATGCCCGGCATGGGGGGCACGCAGCGGCTGCCGCGGGCAATCGGCAAGGCGAAGGCAATGGACTGGTGCCTGACCGGGCGCATGGTCGACGCGGCCGAAGCGGAACGCGCCGGACTCGTCGCCCGCGTCGTTCCCGCCGACAGGCTCGAGGAGGAGGCGCTCACGCTGGCGGCGAAGATCGCGTCGTTCTCGTTGCCGGTGGTGATGAAGATCAAGGAGGCCGTCAATCGCGCCTGGGAATCCTCGCTCGCGGAAGGACTGCTGTTCGAACGCCGCGAGTTCCACGCGACGTTCGCGCTCGACGACCAGAAGGAAGGCATGCGCGCGTTCGTCGGGAAGCGAAAGCCGGACTTCAAACACCGCTAGGCAGCGTCTGCGGTAGAATCGCGCGGTCATTCGCTGCGCCGCCATGCTTCGTACCCCTTCCTCGGTCTCGTTCCCCGGCAAACCGCTCGCCGTGCTGTTCACCGCGCTGCTGGCGGTGGTGCTCGTCGGCGGCTGTTCGGGGCTCTCGCTTTCGACCCGTGTTCAAAGTACGTGGAAGGATCCCAAGTACGCAGCCGGTCCGATGAACAGGATCTTCGTTGTCAGCCTGATGAAGATCGAGCCGGGGGGGCGCGACGCGGTGGAGGACGCGATCGTGGCCCGCCTCAAGACCGCGGGCGTGGCCGGCGTCGCCGCGCACACCGTGATGTCGAGCGATCCGGAAAAGCCGGGACCCACGCTCGCCGAGGCCATCAAGGCGTCGAGCGCCGATGGCGTGCTGCTGGTCGAGGTCCGGGCCGTGGGCGCGTACGAGTCCTCGGTGGGTCAAACGGTGAGGTCGTTGTCGCCGGACACCATGGCGTCGTACAACTATCTCAAGTCGGAAAACGTCTACCAGCCCGGCGACTACCGGGTTGCGAACATCTCGAGCGAGCTCTACCTGCCGTCGATGGGCAAGCAGGTCTGGACGCTGTACACGAATTCGTACGACGCGTCCGACCTCGCGCGCAACGTGCCCGACTTCACACTCAAACTGGTGGGCGCGATGGCCAAGGACCGCATGATCGCCCACCCGCCAGCTTCTGCCTCCTGAGATCCAGAAAGAAAAGGAAACCCCGATGCAAGCGCTTCGTTACCTCGTTCTCCTGCCCGTCTTCCTGCTCGTCGCAGCGTGCCAGTCGACGTCGATCCAGTCTGCGTGGTTCGACACCAGCTACAAGGGCGGACCTTTCAAGAAAATGGTGGTGATCGCGAGCGATGGCACGACCGCGGACAGCCGGGTGCTTGAAGACATCTTCGTGCAGAAACTCAACGCGGCCGGCGTCAACGCGGTTCCGGGCTACGCAACGGTGCCGGCGAGTGCGCGCAAGGCGGAATCGCCGTTCGCCGCAGCGGTGGCCGCCACCGGTGCCGACGGCGCGGTCCTCGTCCGGCTGTTGCGCGTGGACACCAGGACGCAGGTGTCGACGACATTGATGCCGGGACCGATGATGGGCCCGTGGGGCGGCTTCTACGGTGGGGGCTTCTACGGCGGCGGATTCTACGCGATGCCCGAAGTGACGCAATACGAGGTTGCGTCGGTCGAGACCAACGTCTACGCGGTGCCATCGCAGTCGCTGGTCTGGGCGGCGACGACGCAGACGTTCAACCCGACGTCGGTGACCCAGGAGGCGCCCGGCTACGTCGATCTGATCATCGCCCAGCTGCGCGCGCGCGGCCTGGTTCCGCCCGCCAAGTAACGGCGTTCTAGCGTCCCGCGCGAAAGTACATCGTCGCGCCGTCGACGAGTTTGAGCGCGAGTTCGCCGTCGACGACCGCAAAGCTTGCCACCCGCGACAGCGAGAGCGCGAAGTCGCCGTCCTGCGATCCCGGCGGGCAGCCCATCCGGGTCAGCGCGGCAGGTCCCATCTTCATTGCGTTGCCGTTGATCTCGTAGGTGCCGGAGCCGCGGTTGCAGTCGGCGCGCAGCCGCACGCGGCCACCGCCCTCGAACGTCAGCGTGTAGCGTTCGGGTGTGGCGGCGGTGATCGATCTGCCGTCGGACATCAGCGTGCGCTGCCATTGCCACACGGGACCGACCAGTTCGTTGGATGCTGCCGACAGCGTGGGAGGGGCCGCGTTGACAGGCGCATACGCGGGCGCGCCGGAGCCCGGCGCAAGGTTCGCATCCCGCATCGAGCAGGCGGTGGAGGTGAAGGCTAGGGCGAGGGCGACGAAAGCGAGATGCCGGGACGACATCGGAGTTTCCTTGCGTTCGGGTTGTCCCGTGATCCTACGCGGCCGCGCCATCGGGTATGCACCCGCCCAGCGCCGCGGTGAGTTCGCGCGCCGTAGCGCGGACCAGCGCACCCAGCACCGGAATGCGATCCGGCGTGATGCGCGTTGTCGGACCGGCCAGCGACACGGCCGCCCAGGGCTCTCCATTCTCGTCGCGGACCACGGCTGCAACGCAGCGCAGTCCGGTCGCGTGTTCTTCGTCGTCGATCGCATAGCCGCGTGCGCGAGTTGCCGCCAGCTCGCGTGCGAGTGCCGGGCGCGAAGTCAGTGTGTGCACCGTGTAGCGGGCGAGGTCGCGCCGGCCAAGCATCGCCGCCGCGGCGCGCTCGTCCATCGCGGCCAGCATCGCCTTGCCCACGCCCGACGCGTGCAGCGGCGCACGCGCGCCGAGCTTCGCGCTCATTCGCATCAGTTCGAGCGACTGGACCTGCTCAACGAACACGGCTTCCCCGGATTCGACGACGGCCAGGTTGGCCGTCTCGCCCGAGCGGGCCATCAGGTCCTTGAGATGGGGGAAAGACTGGGCGACGAGATTGCGGTGCACGAGGAACGCGCTGCCGACGTGAAATGCGCGTATTCCCATCCGCCATTCGCCTCGCGGTCCGGCCTGCACATAGCCCGACGCCTCCAGCGTCGCGAGCAGGCGATGCGCGGTCGGCGCGGGGATGTCGAGCTGTGCGGCAAGTGTGGTCAGTGTCGCGCCTCCGTCGGTGCCGGCCAGTGCCTCGAGCACCGCAAGGCCGCGCGAGAGTGCCTGCGTATGGCCGGCACCCTTGTCGGCGGCGCCGCGAGCCGCGATGGCCCGCGGGGACCGCGCGGAGGGCGTGGCGCGCGTAGGCTTGGCATTGGCGCGGATACGGGCGGACATCGTGTGCGAACGTGGGTGACGCGGACCGGATTCTATCATCCGCGACGACGGCAGCGGCCATTTGTGAAACTCACTTTCATATTTTTCGGCCGACCGCGGCCGGAGTAGAATCGGGCGCCTCGCTTCGCTTCGCCCTGTCCGGAAGTTCTCGACCGATGGAACCCATGCCCGCGTCCGATGCTGTCCTCGCTGCGCTCGACGCGCAGCGAATCCTGGAATCGATGCGACGTGCTCGGCGGACTCTCCGAGCTCGCGGGCGGACTCACGCGGGTGTTCCTGTCTTCGCAGCAGCGCGAAGCCAACGCCCGGGTGCTCGCATGGATGCGCGAGGCCGGCATGGACGCGCATGTCGACGCGATCGGGAATTGCGTCGGTCGCTACGAGGGGGCGCAGTCCGGATTGCCCTGCCTGATGCTGGGATCGCACCTGGACACTGTGCGCGACGCCGGTCACTACGACGGCATGCTCGGCGTGCTGAGCGCGATCGAGTGCGTGTCGGCGCTGAACGCGACCGGCACTCGGCTGCCCTTCGCCATCGAGGTGATCGGCTTCGGCGACGAGGAGGGCGTGCGGTTCGGCTCGACGCTGCTTGGCAGCCGCGCGATCGCCGGCACGTTCGACACCGCGCTGCTCGACAAAGTCGACGCGGCGGGCATCTCGATGCGCGACGCGCTTGTCGCCTTCGGTCTCGACCCGGCCGGAATTCCCGCGGCCGCACGGCGGGCCGGCCGGGTCCTGGCGTACGTCGAGCTGCACATCGAGCAGGGGCCGGTGCTCGAAGCGGATGACCTGCCGGTCGGCGTGGTCACGGCGATCAACGGCGGCAACCGATTCGGGATCGGGGTGACCGGGATGGCGGGGCATGCAGGCACCGTGCCGATGGGACTGCGCCGTGATGCGCTCGCCGCGGCGGCCGAGTGCATGCTCGCCGTCGAGCGCATCGCTGCGTCGATGCCGGGCATCGTCGGCACCGTCGGCCGCATCGAGGCCAGGCCGGGCGCGATGAACGTCATTCCCGGCGCGGTCGATTTCTCGCTCGACGTTCGCGCGCCGACCGATGCGCAGCGGCACGCCGCGGTCGCGGCGATTCGCGCGGAGTTCGCGGCGATTGCAGGTCGGCGCGATGTCGGACTCGCCATCACGCCCCTGTGGGAGGCCCGGACGGCGCCCTGCGCGCCGGGGCTGCAGCGGCAGATCGCCGCGGCGATACATGACGAAGGCGTGCGCGTCCATCACCTGCCCTCCGGCGCCGGGCACGACGGGATGGCGATCATCGACATCGCGCCGATCGGCATGTTGTTCGTGCGCTGCAAGGGCGGCGTCAGCCACAACCCTGCGGAAGCAGTCACGCTTGAAGATGTCGCCACCGGGACGCGCGTACTGGCGCGCTTCATCCTCGCCTTCGCGCCGCCCACGCACAAGACGCCATGAACCGCCCCACGCTGACGATCCACGACTACCTGTCGGAACATCGCGCCGAGCAGGAGCGGTTCCTCGCCGAACTTGTGCGCGTGCCATCGGACAACCCACCCGGCGACTGCGCACCGCACGCGCAACGCACGGCGCAGTTGCTGGAAGCGATGGGTCTTTCCGTCGAGCGCCACGAGGTGCCTCAGGCGCAGGTCGTCGCCAACGGCATGGTGAGCTGCACGAATCTGGTGGTGCGCGTGCGTTTCGGCTCCGGCACGGGTCCGGTCATCGCGCTCAATGCACACGGCGACGTGGTGCCGCCGGGACTCGGCTGGACCGCCGATCCCTACGGCGCCGAGGTCCGCGACGGATACATGTACGGGCGCGGCGTGGCCGTGTCGAAGTCGGATTTCGCCACCTATGCGTTCGCGTTGCGCGCGTTGCAGGCGGCCGCCGCCGAAGGCGCGCGCCTGGACGGCACGGTCGAACTGCACCTCACCTACGACGAGGAGGCGGGCGGCGCCATCGGACCGGCGTGGTTGCTCGCACAGAAGCTCAGCACGCCGGACTACGCTTTGTCCGCCGGATTCGCGCACGGCATCACGACCGCGCACAACGGCTGCCTGCACCTCGAGGTGGAGGTCGTCGGCAAATCCGGGCACGCGGCGGAGCCGGACAAAGGCATCGACGCGCTGGAAGCGGCGACGGGACTGCTCGCGGACCTGTATATGCTGCGCAAGACCTATGCGGCGACGAAGTCGGCGATCCCCGGCATCGAATCGCCCACGCTCGTCATCGGGCTGATCAAGGGTGGCATCAACACCAACGTGGTGCCCGACAACGTCACGTTTCGCATCGATCGCCGCATCATTCCCGAGGAGGATCCTGCGGAAGTCGAAGCCAGGCTCACGCGGCAGATCCATGAATTCGCCAAGGCGTGGCCGGCGGTGAAGGTCACGGTCCGGCGCATCCTGCTGGCCGTACCGTTCGTGCCCATCGCGGGCCAGGAAAGGCTGGTGGCTGCGCTGCAGCGGCACGGCAAGTCCATTGTCGGCCATGAATTGACGACGCACGGCGTTCCGATCTACACCGATGCGCGGCTGTACACCACGGCCGGCGTGCCCGCCGTGCTCTACGGCGCGGGACCACGCACGCTGGTCGAGGCCAACGGACATCGCGCCGACGAGAAGCTGAAGCTCGACGACCTGCACAAGGCCACCGAGGTCGTCGCGCTGGCGCTTGCCGATCTCCTTTCGGTGAACTGATCCGCCGCGGTGACCACCTCTCGCGTGCCCCATTTGTGGCGGCGGGTTTGCGCGCTCGGCGTCGCGCAGATCGTCTCTTGGGGCACGCTGTTCTACACGATCGCCGTGCTGGGCGCTGCGATGCGCGCCGATACCGGTGTGGGCGAGTTGTGGCTGTTCGGCAGCTTCACCGCAGGGCTTTTCGTGTCCGGAATCGTGTCGCCGCTGGTCGGCCGCGCGATCGACGCCAGCGGCGGCCGCCGCGTGCTGGCCGCCGGCTCGCTGCTGGGGGCGCTCGCCTGCGTGGCGCTGGCGACCGCGCAGGGGCCGCTGACGGTGGCGCTGGGCTGGCTGCTGGCCGGCGTCGCAATGGCCGCGTGCCTGTACGATCCGGCGTTCGCGACGCTCCACCAGGTCGCCGGTCATTCCTATCGCCGCGCTGTCACGGCGCTCACACTGTTCGGCGGCTTCGCGAGCACGGTGTTCTGGCCGCTGTCGCTGTTCCTGCAGGACACCATCGGCTGGCGCCAGACGTTCGCCGTCTATGCGCTGCTGCACCTCGTCCTGTGCCTGCCGCTGCACGCGCTTGCCGTTCCCGCAGGCCGTCGCATCGGCGCGCATTCCACCGCGGAGGCCGACGCCGCACATCACCATCCGCGAGCGGGGGCGGTGTTCGTGTGGCTTGCCGCCGCGCTCTCGCTCGCGGCCTTCATCAGCTCGGCAATCGCCGCGCACCTGATCGGCCTGCTGGTCGCCACCGGTCTGTCTGCGCGCGACGCGGTGCTCATCGGCTCCTTGATCGGTCCGATGCAGGTGGCCGGGCGCATCATGGAGTTTTCGTTCAACCGCCACGTACGCGCGGTGGCGATGGGCACGTTCGCCTTTGCGCTGATGGCGGCCGCCCTTGCCGTGTTCACGCAGGTGCGGGGCGTGTGGATCGTGGCGCTGGCGTTCGCGATTCCCTACGGATGGGCGAACGGCATCATGACGATCGTGCGTGGCACCGTGCCGGCCGACCTCTTCGGCCATCTCGATTACGGCGCGCTGCTCGGGAGGCTCGCACTGCCGCAATTCGTGCTGAAGGCGATCGCACCGTTCGCGCTGACGCTGCTCTTTGTCGTCGATCCTTCGCGCGTCCTGTCGCCGTACGCGCTGCTGCTGCTCGGCGTGCTCGCGCTTGCAGCCTATGCCGCAGCGTTGCGCGCGGCACGGCGGCGCTAGGCTGCCCGGCGACGACTCGGATGCGGCGCCCCCGGTCGGCGATCCGCAATGGACCCCGACGTCGGCCACGCCACATTCGCGCGTCGCCCCGCGCATTGCCGAGCCATTGACCCGTCGCCGGTCAGGACTGCCACCGAGGTCGCGTCGGGTGCGCCGGCGAATGAGGTGGAATAGACCGGGCGTCGCCACTGTTCACGCATGCATTGGCCCGTCCGATACGGTGACAAGGAGGTCAGCATGAACGTCCTGACGCGCACTTTCGCATTGACTCTGGTTCTGTGGACGACGCTGGCGCAGGCCTCTTTCCACCTGTTCCGCATCGAGCAGCTCTACACGAATGCCGACGGCAGCGTGCAGTTCGTGGTGCTGCAGGAGTCGACGGGCAGCAATGGCGAAAACCTGTGGGCCGGGCAGGTGCTCCGGGCCACTGACGACACGGGCGCGCAGAAGACGCTGCAATTTCCGTCCAATCTCCCGTCATCGGCCACGGCCAATCGCAGCGTGCTGGTCGCGACGCCCGGCTTCGCGGCGCTCGGCCTCGTGACGCCCGATTACACGATACCGGCCGGATTCCTGCCGATCGCCGGCGGCACGCTCAATTTCGCCGGCGTGCAGCAAGTGACGTTCGGGCCACTTCCGGTCGACGGGACCAACGCGCTGAGCGCCACCGGCGCGGTTGTGCCCAATCTGGCGACCAATTTTGCCGGCGTGTCCGCAAGCGTGTCACCCGGGCCGTCGGTGGCCGTCGCGGTCGAGTACTACAATGCCACGCTCGACCACTATTTCATCACCCATATCGTCGGCGAGATCGCGATTCTCGACGCCGGCGTCGCGATCAAGGGCTGGATACGCACCGGACAGATGTTTGGCGTCTTCGCTGCGGCAGGCGGCGATACATCGCCGGTGTGTCGTTTCTATATTCCACCCGGCCTGGGCGACTCCCATTTCTACGGCCGCGGAACGGCGGAATGCGATGCCACTGCGCAGAAATTTCCTTCGTTCGTAAATGAAGAATCGCAGTTCTTCCACGTAGTGCTTCCCGCCGGCGGCGTGTGCCCGGTGGGCACGCTGTCGATCTATCGGGTGTTCAGCGATCGCGCCGACGCGAATCACCGTTACATGATCGATCGTGCAATCCGCGATTTCATGGTGAACGATCGGCACTGGCTGGCGGAGGGCGATGGCCCCGACCTGGTCGTGATGTGCGTGCCGCCGTTGGCTTCGGCGCCGGTTGGGGGCCCCATTTCGGGGCCGATGCCGCCGTCGACGGACGATCCGCGGGATCCACCGGGGTATGCAGGGTACCCGTAGCGCCCGGGCCGCCTTTCGTACGGGTCGCATCTTCGATCGGGCATCGAGCGGCGCAGGAACGAAACCGCAGCCCTTTGCCAGGCAACACCCACGGTGCCAACTTCCTGGTGTGACCGGTGCGCGCGAGACGCTGACGCTTGCGGCATTGTCGACGGCGCCACGGAGCGGCCCAGCGCCGCCGCCTAGTCGACGCGTGGCCCTTCGTTGCTCGGTCCCCTGCGAATGGCTGCGAGCAGCAACGCGAGCACTACGAACGAAATCACCAGCTGTGCCGAGAAGGGCGCGCGAAATGCCCCGTTGTCGCTCATTCCGAGACCTTGCGCGACGGCGTACAGGAGCTGAAGCAGCTCGAGGCCGAATTCGGTGCCGACCATGATCGCGATTGACGGCAATGCCGCCAGTATCGGAAAGCGGTGGGCATCGCGAACCATGGCAAGGCAGATGAGCACCGTGAGCCCGCCGGACCCGATGCCGGTGATGGCCGGGGTCCACATGAAGTATTCAAGGTCGTCGATCCACGGGTAGGTTGCGAAGGTGGCGAGCCCGACGACCGTGACCGCCGCGAAACCCAGCTGCAGCGCGGCCTCCCGCGCCGGCCAGCGATGGAGCAGCACACCCGCCAGAACGGTGCCCGACGATCTGCGCTGTCGCCGCGAGTGTCGACCGATCTGCGACGAACGCCGCCGGAAAACCGCGCTGGAAGAGAAACGATGCCTCGAAGAAGCCGGTGGTCGGCCATGCGAGGACGAACAGCGCGCACGCGAGCCAGGCGGAGCCCGCGGGCATATTCGTCGCCCGCGCCGACCTCTTCGTGGCACGTGCGAACCCGACACCGGATGCGGCGAGCAACATCAGGCTCGCCATCGTCATCGGCTTGACGTAGCCGGCCACCGAGCCCAGCGTCGACCAGACCTCGAACGCGAACACGAACACGACGAACGAGACGAGCAGGTGCGTCGGGAGCGCAGGCTCGCCGCGCGCCATGCCGCGCGTCGACGGCAGGATGAAGCCGATGCCCACGAGCAGAGCGAGCAACACCAGCGGCAGCGCGGAGAAGGCAAGAAAATAGGCGGACAGCCCGAATACGGGCAGCAGGTACTTGACGAGTTGCGGCGCGACCAGAAAGCCGGCGGGCGCGGCGCCGGTCCAGACCGTGGTCATGACCTTGCGACCCGCGACTGTCGGCCACCTGGCCACCAGTGCCTGCGCGGACGGAGCGAGGCAGGCGAGCGCCGCGGCACCCAGCGTGAAGCACAGGTAGACGGCGACGTCGCGCTGCCAGGCGACGAGATGCGCCAGGTCTGACGAATGCAAATGAGGCGAAGGAGGCTGTCGCGACGCTGCAGGCGACGATGGCGATCGCGCGCGCGGAGTATCGATCCAGCAGCAGCGGATACGCGGCCAGCGCGATGACCATCCCGGCGATGATCGCTTCCATCAGCGCCGCAACGTTATCGACCGCGACGCCCAGGAAGGCGGCGAACTGCGCCTCGCTCACCAGGACGGAGCTGGTGATCATCGCCTTCTGCCCATTGCCCAGCAGCGCGATCGCGCCGAGCACGAACAGCCCCGCAACGGCTGGACGCGCCGCGGATTTCAAATGGGATTCGATGTCCATTGTGGCGACCGCATCTTCGCATGGCGGGGCGACGATGCGTCGCGACGGCGCAACAGAACATCCGGCGATCCGGCGCGGCGGGGACAATTCCGCCCCGTACCAGGCCCGCGAACCGTTGACGATCGCCGCGACGGTGACCATCACCGGTATCGCGATCGGCAGGCCGACGACGTCTGCAAGCGAGGATCGATTGCTCGGTGTCGCGGCCTCCCGGCCGTTCGGTCCGGGCTATGCAGCTGGCGCTTCTGGCCATTGATTTTTCGTTGGCCGACGCCGAATGGCCGACCGATCAAGACGAGCTGCGGCCATCCCACAGGCATCGGGTAGCGGCGTTCATCGGGCAGGCCGGTCAGATCGCCGCCAGTCGCAGTTCGACCCGCACCTGCCAATGGAGATCGTCTGGTCGTGTGGCCGGTTGAATCCACATCCGAGAGCCACCCGTCACTGCATTCGCCGAGAAATGCAAAGTGCGATAGAAGCAGGCAGTGCCCGATTTCGACCGGCACGCTGGAACGTCTCGAATCGTGCGTTCGAACTTCAAACGGGGCGGCGCGCCGGGGCGCCTTGGGTGGATTTGCATTCCCACCACAACCGGCCCCACGGCGACGCCTGACCAGAACACCTTTGCGACGGCGTGTTCGCGTCAAGCCGTAACAACGCGATCCGCGGGCGCTTGCCGGGGTTGAAATTCCCGGCAGTTCGAATCAGACCATTCCGAAATGAACCAGGAGTTGTACGTACTTCGGCAACGGCAGATCGGAGGATGAACGAGACAATTGCGGGGCCGGAATTGTGCGCTCGAATGGACCAGGGTCGGTGCATGAGCGCGTGACATTGAAAGGAAGGGGGCGCTATGCATGTAGACCAGTTTCGCCATGGCATGAAAGCAAATGTTTGCAGCAGAATGGAGTGGCGCTGGTATGGCCTCGTGCTTGGCATTCTCTTCATGTTGGCGGGACCGGTAGGCGCCCAGGGCGGCACGCAGAATGGCAGCTGGCAGCCCAAGTTCAATCTCAACGGCTATGACAAGGGCCTGAAGACGGCTATCAATATGCTTCAGACGAATGACACTCCCAGTTCCTGCGCATGGGCTGACGTAATCGTGGAACCAGAGAACTTCCTCGCCTGCCCGTTGGTCGACACCGGTCCGATTGCGCTTTGCTACTATTCAGGCGTGCCAAAAGGCCCCGAATCCACCCCGAGTTGCACTTTTTCGCAAAGAAAATATGCCGCTCAATGCGACTGTTACCAAATCAGTGCGGGCGTTCCCGCAGGTGCGCGCTACTCCTACGTTTTGATCACGGGCATCCTGAACAAAAAAGTCTACGAAGAAACGGTCACTGCGTGCGGCCGGAACGGCAGGAAATGCCTGAACGCCGTGAATCTCCACGCGAACAAACCCAATATTCCACTGGCACCTGTATGCGATGCGATCCGGAACAGGACGATGTTCTCGGACGCCGATGTGATCTCCGACTACAGTCCAGCGCTGATGAGCACCTTGGGCCCAAACGAAAACACTGATTGTCCGATGACGGGCGAGGGGGACGCAAACCTCTATGCCGCGTGCATGACGGCCCCCTGCAAAAGTACTGGCAAGATAGACCAAGTTCCCGGTCTTCCGCTCGTGAAATGCACCTGCCCTACGTACTACGGCCCGAATCAGGTGGGGAATCCTCAACTAGCGGAGGGGGGCTATTCATGCAGCCCGACTCCCCATGTTTGGTCCTCCGCCTATAACCCAAATCAGTCTCCACTGCCTGATGTGCCGTGACAATTGTGAAGACTTGCACGGGAAGGCCGAGCGGCTTCGCAGAACTCTGGTCCTGGTTTGAGCGAGACGGGCAGGAGTGTTCGTCGTTGCGGGAGAGGGGTTGCGGCCGCCCGGTAAAGTCTGCAAATGCCCGTGTCTCTCCAACCCGCGACCGGAGCAAGCGGGTCGATAGCTCCACTTCGACCCACTGGCGATCGGCTGCTCGAGCCGCGCTGCATGTTGACTGGCGTCGCGGATGCTTGACGGTCCGCTTGAAGGTTTCGTGGCACGCGTCTGTGACCGTGAGCCATGACTGCTTCGGCTTGACCGCGATCATTCCCGCGGTGCGTTTACTGAGGCACAAATGGGCCGAGTCAGCAGTCGCTCAGTCGCGGCTCGTCAACTGGCTCTATCCATGATCAGCGGCCCTTCGTGGTCTTGGCCGGCACCGGAATCGCGTCGATGAACGCCGCAAGTGCGGGCGATCCCCGGCACCGTCTGCGGCCCGCTACCGGGCGCCGACGGCGCCCCCGGCCGTGCGGATGAGCTGCAACTGCGAGCGCAGCCATGTTCCGCTCTCGACCGAGGCGGCGTTGCCGCATCGGACCAGATAGGGTTTGCCCGACATGCTGCTGCCGGACCCGCCGAGTTTGATGAACTGCTCGGCGGTTTGCACGGCGCCTCGGTCTTCGAGATACGCGAGCTTGCGCAGCAGATGCGATTTAGCCTCGGGCGCCGGGTACCAGGAACCGTTGCGATTGAATTCGCATCCCGATGCTTCGAGCCTCGCCAATAATCCGTCGATCTCCGCTTTTGCGGCTGGAGAAAGCGGCGCCGCGAGAGCCACCGCGGCAATGCCGATCAGCAGCAGGAACGCAAGACTCCGCAACGGATTCGCCGTTGCCGATGCCGGATGCCAGTTGGCGCCGCAGTTCACAACAGCCACTCGATGGGAAGGATCGACAGCAGGTCGACCCTCATGCGCAACGACCAGCTGGTACCGGGGTCGACATCGTAGAATTTCTCGCCCGAATTCGTCCGCTCGATGCGCTGCCGCCGAACCTGCGCCTGGAATCGCGCGACGACAGGCCTGCGTCGGGCTTGAAGTCGTAGAGCATGACGCCACCCTGGAGAGGCGCGCGCCGACGCTACGCGTAGCCCGTGCGCACCTATTTCTCGTCGGACGCGGCCAAGGAGCTGGTGAGGACGCGGATTCTGACACCACTCCGGGCCAGCGACGCCAGCGGGTCCGTGCCGTCGGCGGCGGGCACGAAGTACGGCGAGACGAGGTCGAGCGACTTCTCCGCCCCTCCAGCAGGGGCGGGCTCGCGCAGCCCGTGACCATGGACGCGAGTGCGACGACGATCCAGAAATGCAGTCGGATCACGGCGAGCGATCGCCGGCAAAAACGATGCCCCATTCTAGCAGCGCGGATCCGACCCGCATGCGGCTCAGGCAAGGGGTTGCCTGACCATGAACCAGTACCAGCAGATCAGCACGATCGACGCCAGCGTGGCCGGATAGATCCAGAGCGTGAAGTTGTCGATCCGTCGCGCCCGCGCTTTCTTTCCCATGACCTCCATCCGCTTGAAGAATACGTTCACGATCACCACGACTCCGCTGCAAACGAATGCGATGCATTCATGGCGGGCTTCGAGCGCGGCGACCTGCGCAGCGTACAGCCGCTCGTCAGTCAATTTGGCGCTTGCGATCGCCCGCCAGGTAGCGCGTCTGCAAGTGTTCAAGACGCTGCACTGCCGGTTGCATCTGGCGGCGACTCGGCCGGATGTCGCCTCGATCAGCCGCGGGGCCAGCAGTGCCGGCGCAGCATTGCCGGTATCGGCGCGGGTCTTGGAAAATGCTGCCGGAGGACGTCGACGCGTGCGCGAGCCGGCGTCCTCCATGGGACGATTTCAAGTCTTGCGAACCTGTCGGTTGTCGATGCTCGCCATCCTGACCGGTACTGCGTCGCCAAAATCCTGGATGTAGAGGATGTAGATCCCGCGCGTGCGCTGGATGAATTGGCGCAGGGAGTCGACGCCGTCGGCCGCGGCCTGGCAGGCCCGGACTTGTTCGTGGCCGGATGGTTTTGCGCAATCGACTTGACTTGCACCGGCGGATGTCGCCAGGGCAGCAGTCACCAGGAAGGCAAACGTCGGAAGCAGCTTGTGGTGTCTCTCGTTCATGGCATTTTCCCTTGGCGATGGATGGTGTGGCCACTCGCATCGTGTCCACGGACGCGAATCTGCGCGCCGCGGCGGCGCGTCGCAACGGCGATGCGACCAATGGGTTGCTTCCGCAGACGAACCCGGCGCAAGCGGGAGCGAAGCCGCTCCACTCCCCGGCAGACCGTCGGGCTGACGAGTCATTGATCAAGTCAGGCAGAGGCGGCCCCCCGTCGGCGGAAGGCACAGCTGGACCGGCAGACGGCCTTCCGCGTGGAGTGGCACTGGCCTGCCGTGACGCGGAATCCGGCCGACGGGACCGCCAGGACGGATAGCAGCTCGTGTATGCGCCGACCATTTTCGTGGCGACGACCAACGGCAGAAGTTGAACGATCGCCGTCCACCGTCCGGCGTGGATCCTGCCACTGGATCCACAGGACGATCGTCAGGCCGATAGCGCTGCGCGTATAGCCGGCAGGTTTTGAGCCACAACTGCACGACCTTCCGCAATTGCATGCGCCGCGCGGTGATATTCGAACGGACCCAGCTTCCCAAGACTCGGTGTAAGCAGCACCTCGGGCGGCTCGCTCACCAGTCGCGCCCGCGCGATCCGATCCTGCATCACGTCAATCGCACCCAGAAGTGCGTCCATGATGGAAGGCGGCGGCACATCCGGGCGTTTTGACGGACCAAGAACGTTGAACAACCGACGTCGCTGAGGTCCCTCTTTCGACGGTTCCCGACGGTCGAGCGGAAAGCGCCTGTCCATATGGGAGCCCAGATCAACCGCGATAACGACCTCCGCGCCCATTGCGCGACAGAGGGAAACGGGTATCGGGTTCACCACGCTGCCGTCGACCACGTAGCGACCATCAAGCCATACGGGCCGGAACAATCCGGGCACGGTGCACGATGCGCGAACGGCGTCCGAGACCTTGCCCTCGCGCAGCCACAGTTCCTTCCCGGTCGCCAGATCGGTGGCAACGGCCGCGAACGGGAGCGCCAGTTCCGAAAACTGGCATTCGACGAACTTCCCTTGATACATGTTGAGCAGGCGGTCACCTTTGATCAGGCCACCACGAAGTCCGAGGTCAAGCAGCCCGACGACGCCTTTCCAGTCGAGGGACAGCGCCCAGGCTTCCAGGTCCTCGATACGACCTGCAGCACACGCAGCGCCAACCATTGCGCCCATCGAGCACCCGGCGATGAAATCGGGGGCAATGCCCTGTTTGGCCAGTGCCCGGAGCACGCCAATGTGCGCCCAGCCACGCGCCGAGCCGCTGCCGAGCGCGATCCCCAGCTTAGGTCGACGAATCATCGCCGCGATGAAGCCATGGCTCCATCACGCAAACGAAGCGCCCGGTTGCCCGGGCTGTTGGCCGCGCGAATTTATTCAATCCAGCGACTTGATGTTCGACGCCTGATCCCCTTTTGGGCCGGTCGTCGCGTCGAATGACACCTTTTGATTTTCCCGCAGGCTCTTGTGACCCGCACCTTCGATCGCCGAAAAATGCGCAAACAGATCCTTGCCGCCGGAGTCGGGTGTGATGAAGCCGAAGCCCTTTGCGTCGTTGAACCATTTCACTGTACCTGTAGCCATGTCTGCTGCTCCTGTGAATCGCGGACGACGGACGTTCGCCCGAGTGCCGGAACTTCAAGGGAGAGAGACATCGACCTCAGCGGTACCGCGAAGGCGGTAACGACCGACCAGCACTTTCACTTGACGAGCCTGCACTCAACGCATACACGCATGTCGGAGGCAGCGCAAGGCAAATCTGGCGTGGCGGCACCTGAGGGCCTTTCCTAATGCCTCCACTTGATCGAGCAGCCAATACTCGCCGCCTGCGTTGCTGGCCCCTGACCGGTGCGCGCGATCTGAACCATCGCCTCGAAGAGTTCGCGCGCGGCGTCGGGCTTGGGCGAGCGCCCGGATTCATCGATGCGGCCTCGATATTGCAGGTTCAACCCGGCGTTGAAGCCGAAGAAATCGGGCGTGCACACCGCACCGTAATCGCGCGCCACCTGCTGGCTCTCGTCCCATAGGTACGGAAACGGAAAGTGCAGGCGCGCGGCGAGCGCCTTCATGTGGTCGAACGAGTCCTCCGGATAGTCTGCGGCGTCGTTGCTGCAAATCGCCACCGAGCCAACGCCGTGGCCGGCGAGATCGGTCGCGTCGCGAATGATTCTGTCCAGCACGGCCTTGACGTACGGGCAGTGGTTACAGATGAACATGACCAGCAAGCCGTTCGGGCCGCGAACAGCGTCGCGGGTATAACGGCGGCCGTCCGTGCCGGGCAGATCGAAGTCGGGTGCGCTCCGGCCGAAGTCACCAGGTGTCGCCGAAAGTGCCATGATTTCCTCCGCGAAGGTCACTGGGAAAGACGATGCGCGCATGAATCCGCGGGCGTCGCCGATGAACGGGATGGCCGTTCATTGCGGCCGATCTTCCCGTTTCCGCTGGCGCCAGTTTCCCACATCCATCGATCAGCGATTGACATGGAACGCACAGCCATGACTGCAGGCGGCCGCTACCAGCTGTCGCCCCTTCGTCGAATCGCGTCGTGCAGAGTATCGGGCGCACTCGACCCAAGCCTGCAATCCGGTTACCCGGCAGGGCGGCGAATACCTCCCACGTTTGGGGTTGACGTGAGCGCCATATTTTCATATTATTAAAAACGTGAAAACACAAGCTGCGTTGTCTGCCTTGAGCGCGCTGGCGCAGGAAAACCGCCTTGCGGTATTCCGCCTGTTGGTCGAGCACGCGCCCGAGGGCCTGCCCGCCGGCGACATTGCCGAGCGGCTCGGCGTACCGCCGGCGACGCTCTCGTTTCACCTGAAGGAGCTGACGCGCGCGGGTCTCATTGCCGCGCATCCGCAGAGCCGGTTCATCTGGTATCGCGCCGATGTCGCTGCGATGAATGACCTGGTCGGCTACCTCACGGAAAATTGCTGCGGCTCCAGCAGCGTTTGCGACCCGGCCTGCATCGTCGCGGACGTCCCGCAGCCTGTGGCACATGCGCTGCCCTCCATCCACAAAAGGAAATCGTCATGAAACGTTTCCATGTCCACGTCGGCGTTGAGGACCTCGAGCAAAGTATCCGTTTCTACTCCGGGCTGTTCGGCATCCCACCCACGGTGCGCAAGACCGACTACGCCAAGTGGATGGTCGAAGATCCGCGCCTCAACTTCGCCATCTCGCAACGTGGGGGCCGATCCGGAGTGAATCATCTCGGCCTGCAGGTCGACTGCGCCGCCGAACTCGGAGAAATCCGTGAGCGCTTCGCCGCAGCCGACGCGGCGACGATGCTGGATGAACCAGGCACCAACTGCTGCTATGCGAAGTCCGACAAGCACTGGGTCACCGATCCGCAGGGCATCGCGTGGGAGGGGTATCACACGCTCGACAGCATTCGCCACTTCGACGGGGACGCGCCGCCGGAAGAGGCGGCCACCTCGGCGGGTTGCTGCCCGACCGAGCGCGGGCTCGCGCCGGCCAAGGCCGATGCATGCTGTACGACTGCGGCGGCGCCGATCGCGTTTCGCAGTCCTCCCCCTACATGAATGTCGAGTTGCTTCCGCGCGGTCCGTTCTTCGCGCTGCTCGTCCGGGGCGTTGAGCACCGTTCTCGGACCCCACGCCTGATCCCTCTTCCGATTTCATGGAGCCGCAGAATGGCCACTGAAGACCGCCCGTTCAATGTTCTCTTCCTTTGCACTGGCAACTCTGCGCGCAGCGTCATCGCCGAATCCATCCTTCGGCAGGTCGGCGCCGGCCGCTTCGTCTCCCACAGCGCGGGATCGCATCCTGCCGGCACCGTCAACCCGTTCGCGCTGGAATTCCTGCGAACCAACCGGCTGCCGACCGGCGGACTTCGCAGCAAGCATTGGGACGAGTTCGCCCAACCGGACGTTCCGCCCCTCGATTTCGTGTTCACGGTCTGCGACAACGCCGCGGGCGAAGTCTGTCCGGTCTGGCCTGGCCAACCGATGACCGCGCACTGGGGCGTTCCCGATCCCGCCGCGGTCGAAGGCAGCGAGGAGCAGAAACGCAGGGCATTCTCCGATACCGGCCACATCCTGCTCAATCGTATCCGCCTGTTCGTGAGCCTGCCGCTCGCCAAGCTGGACCGGTTGACGCTGACCAATAGGCTCTCCGAGATCGGCAAGACGGCAACGCACGACGACGCGGCGGCCTGAACCGGTGGAGCGCAGGCCCGCACATGCCTTCGACCGGGTCCGGGAGCAGCCGAAGCGCGGCCGCGTGATCCGCGCGAACCGATAGGCTTGCCTTCGATGTCGCCTGCAGACGAAACGGCCGGCCCGCAGCAGGTGGGCGCGCCCATGAGCGGGTTCGAGCGCTATCTGAGCCTGTGGGTCTTCCTGTGCATCGTGGCGGGCATTGCCGCCGGCCAGATGCTGCCAGGCCTGTTTCATGCCATCGGCCGGCTGGAAGTCGCGCGTGTCAATCTCCCGGTCGGACTGCTGATCTGGGTGATGATCATCCCGATGCTGATGAAGGTGGACTTCGGCGCCTTGCCTGAAGTCCGGCAGCATGTGCGCGGCATCGGGGTCACGCTGTTCGTGAACTGGCTGGTCAAGCCGTTCTCGATGGCGTTCCTCGGATGGCTGTTCATCCGCCACCTGTTCGCCGCCTGGCTGCCGGCCGACCAGCTCGACAGCTACATTGCCGGCCTGATCCTCCTCGCGGCGGCGCCATGCACGGCGATGGTGTTCGTCTGGAGCCGGCTGTCCAACGGCGACCCGCTGTTCACGCTGTCGCAGGTCGCGCTCAACGACACGATCATGGTGTTCGCGTTCGCGCCGCTGGTGGCCTTCCTGCTGGGTCTCTCCGCGATCACGGTTCCGTGGGCGACGCTGCTGACCTCGGTCGTGCTCTATATCGTGATCCCGGTGATCCTCGCGCAGCTCTGGCGCCGGTCGCTATTGGGCAACCGCGGGGCCAGGGGAAAGGCGGCATTCGAGGTGGTGATGGCCCGCATCGGGCCGTGGTCGATCACGGCGCTGCTCGCGACGCTCGTGCTGCTGTTCGCCTTTCAGGGCGAGGCCATCCTCCGCCAGCCGCTGATTATCGTGCTCCTTGCCGTGCCAATCCTGCTGCAGGTCTTCTTCAATTCGTCGGTGGCCTACCTCCTTAACCGCGCGCTGGGGGAAAAGCACAACATCGCCTGTCCATCGGCGCTGATCGGCGCCTCGAACTTCTTCGAGCTGGCAGTTGCCGCCGCGATCAGCTTGTTCGGCTTCGACTCGGGCGCCGCACTCGCCACCGTGGTCGGGGTGCTGATCGAGGTCCCGGTGATGCTGATAGTAGTGAAGATCGTCAATGCCAGCAGGGGCTGGTACGAGGGACACACAGCCGACGGCGTCGCCGAACGAAAGACCTTGCGCGCCTGACCTCCGGGTCGGCCGGCTGCGCTGCCGCTGCGACCGCAAGGCACGCGTCGAGTCACGCGGCAGGTTGATGACGCCCGGCGTGGTCGCCGATGGCAATGTGCTGCATTCGGGCAGCGTCCCGGCACTTGGGACGGTCGCTGACGGGCTCCACCCGCGGCTCCGTAGCTGTCGCGCCGGACGATCGACGACTTCGGGCGACGGGGGTTGCCGACCCCGCGGGACGCGCGATGGCGAAGGTCGGGGAACGACCGCATTCGCGCGATATGGGAGGCGGCGTCACAGGGCGGCTTCCTGCCGGCCGCGACCACTTGTCGTCGAGGCAGCGTACTTGCCCTGACTGCCGCGGGGTCCGCAGGCCTGGTGGACAGGCGCTAGGGTGCGACTGGCGTGCCCTGCGCGTCCGTGGACACCGGACGCCTGATGTACGTGGGCTCGTTGAACAGCGAAGTCACGCGCACCGCCTCGATGTCCGGGCTGTCCGGCACCAGGTACAGGATCGGGGTGATCATCTCCTCGAAGATGCCGCGCAGACTGCGCGCGCCGGTCTTGTATTCGATCGCCAGCTCGGAAATCTGCTCGAACACGCGGGGATCGACGGTCAGCTCCACGCCTTCGTCGTGGAATATCTCGCGGAACTGGTTGTAGATCGAGTTCTGCGGCTCGGTCATGATCCGCACCATCATGTCGCGGTTCAGGTCGTGGAAGCGCGCGATGATCGGCAGGCGCCCGGTGAATTCCGGGATGAGTCCGTACGTGAAGAGGTCGGTGGGCTTCACCCGCGTGTTGAGCCGGTCGAGGATCCTCTGGTTGTCGCCCTTGGATGTGGCGATGAAGCCGTAGCCGTGCGTTTGCGACGCGATGATCTCGTCCAGTCCGACGAATGCGCCGCCGCAGATGAAGAGGATGTTGGTCGTGTTGATGTAGCGGCCGTCGGCAAGCTTGACCTGCGCGCCCTCCATGATCTTGAGCAGCGAGTGCTGGACGGACTCGCCCGAACTGCCGTGGTCCTGGTCGTCGGTCACCTTGAGCTTGTCGATTTCGTCGATGAAGACAATGCCCGACTGCGCGCGGACCACATCGCCGCCAGCCTTGTCGACGAGGCGCTCGAGCACCGCCTCGATCTCCTCGTTCACGAAGCGCGTGTGCGCGAGCGACGTTGCTTCGGCCGTGACGAACGGCACATCGAGCAGCCTGGACAGCGTCTCGCAGGTCAGCGTCTTGCCGGTGCCCGACGAGCCGATCAGCAGGACATTGCTCTTGGCCATCGCGACGCGCTCGCGCTGGAGCTGCCCGATCCTGCGGTAGTGCGAATAAACGGCGACCGCGAGGATCTTTTTGGCGTCCTGCTGGGCGACCACGTGCTGGTCGAGTTTCCTGACGATCGTGCTGGGCTTCATGGAATCGAAAGGCCGCGATGCGCAGGAATGGACGCAATTCGCGGCAGAGGTCATGGGCGGCTGCGTAGTGTCTCATCTTGCGCAGGCGGTGGGAAACGGAGAGCTGTCGACCAAGGACGGCCGTCACCTCGGTCAGGTGCGTCGGCGGAACCGGTGCCGCCCGCGCCAGGCGCGCCACAACAGTATGGGGAGGCCGACGACGCTCAATACACCCCAGGCGATCAGCGCGTAGTCGGAGGGGCGCCGCTGCCGAGGCAACAGGTCCGCGTCGCGCAACTCGGCGGGGAAGGGGCGCGCCGGTACCGGCACGATCTGCGCGAGCGCGGGATCGGTCGGCACGCGCGACTGGTATTCCCGGGTGGTGACCGCCGGCGCATCGCCGAATGCGCGGCTCGAAGGAAACTGCGGCAGGCGGATGAAAGCGAGCGCGTCGAGATCTTCGGTGATCATGTGCGCGAGGGGACCGTGGTCGGCGCGGCGCTCGCCGTGGCATAGCGCCCACAGGCTGCCGAACGCTTCCTCGAGCGCAGCAGCCGGCAGGAGCCGCGTCTGATCGGTGACGAGGTAGTCGAACGCCTGCTTCGCCTTGCCGAATGAGCCTTCCTTCAGCGCCATGAACGGAAAACCGGCCCATGCCAGGACGCGATGCGACGGTCCGCGCGCGGGAATCGACCAACCGAGCGCGCGCAGCGTGTCGATGCTGATGCTCGAGCAGTTCTGGCTCGGATGGTAGTAATCGAGCTGGTGGCGGTAGAAGTGGTTGTAGACACGGTTCAACGCCGATTGCACCAGGTTCGCGGCACGCTCGTCGCGCAGCACGGTGACCAGCATGCACGACGGCCGGTACCAACACTGGCCGCTGTTGAGGTCGCCCAGGTAATTGTCGAGCGTCAACGGCGCGGCGATGATGCCTTTCTCGCTTTCGATGTCCAGCGAGTAGAAGTTGTTGACCAGCCAGTCGCCGATGTTGCCATCCGCTTCGATGCGTCCGGTCACCAGCGCGAAATGGCCGCCCTGCGCCTCGTCGTCGTCGCCCTGTGCGCCATTGACCATCAGCGCCAGCACCGGCTGGCCGGTCCAGTCCCGCGGCGCCGCCGCGCGCCGCCACAGCGTGAAGGCCGCATAGGGGCTTTGCGCGCCGCCCTGCGGCGCCTCGCGCATCAGCGCACGCAGGCAGGTTGCCGGCGGCGCGTGCTCGGGCAATGTGCGCGTGGGCGGCGGCGCGGCGCCCAGTCGGAAGTCCTCGGGCCAGAGCGTGCGGGCGACGAAGCGCCCGGCCGCGAGCGTCCCGCGCACCGTTGCGTCACGCAGCGCAAAAAACGCGCTCGAGGACGTGTCGTAATAGGCGCGGTTGAGCGGAATCTTCGGGGTGGGCTCGAAGGCGAGACGGTGTTCGCCGACGACGAGTTCACGGCCGTCGGCGGTGAGCCGTGAATGACGCACAATCTCGGGCGCCGCAACCCACACCAGCGGTGGATAGTCGATCGGCGCGTCGTCCGCGCGGGTGCCCGACCACTGTCGCACGTCGTCGAACGCCTGGACACCGGCGGTGAACGAAGCCACCGGCAGGCCGGGGCGGGGCACCGCGATGGTCTCGGCGCGGAAGTACCAAAGGGCCTGGCGGATCGTCGTACCGTCGCGGTCCTCGCCGCTGGTGATGCGAAAGGCGCTTGCCGGATACAGGCCGAACGCGCCCGCGGCGTTCGCGGGCTCAATGCCCGGGGCGGCGGGATGCAGGCATGGCGATATCGACAATCGGACCGTTCACAATCGGCGCGCGGCGCGGATGGGCGATTCTACCCGTGCGGCGCGCGCTTGCAGGAGCTCAAGGAGCGCGGCCGCGGCGCGACGGTTATCATTCCGCTCATCCTGTCGAGCGCCCGGCATGGCGACACTGCCTCCCATGAATAGTCCCAGAATCGTCGAACGGATCGTCAG
Source organism: uncultured beta proteobacterium (assembly GCA_963739745.1). Classification (GTDB taxonomy): domain Bacteria; phylum Pseudomonadota; class Gammaproteobacteria; order Burkholderiales; family Casimicrobiaceae; genus VBCG01. The sequence goes on along the minus strand of CAVUCJ010000017.1, from coordinate 700,678 downwards.
GGACGCTGCCGCCGAACGTCGCGAGCTCGTTGCCGGTCTCCTGGCCACGCCCGCCGTGATCGCGCCGAAATACTTCTACGACGCACTGGGCTGTGCGCTGTACGGTGCGATCTGCGAGCTGGACGAGTATTATCCGACCCGCACCGAGCGCGCGATTTTCCGTGAACACCGCGCGTCGATCGCCCATTGCGCCGGCCGCGGCAAGCAACTTGTCGACCTGGGCGCCGGCGATTGCCGCAAGGCGCTCGACTGGCTGCCGGTGCTCGAGCCGGCTCGCTATTTCGCCGTCGACTTCGCCGGCGACCAGATCGAGAAGTCTCTAGCGTCCATCGCGCCGGATTTTCCGCGAATCGAGATGACCGGGATCGTCGCCGATTTCACGCACGGCCTCGACTTGCAGAACGATCTCGGCCGCGATCCGGTGACTTTTTTCTATCCAGGTTCGTCGATCGGAAATTTCGCGCCGGCCGCTGCGCTGGCCTTCCTGCGCGAAATCCACCTGCACTGCATCGGCCGCGACGGGAGCGGGCTGCTGATCGGTGTGGACACGATCAAGGAGAAGGCGCGGCTCGACGCCGCCTACGACGATGCACTCGGCGTGACGGCGGCGTTCAACCGGAACGTGCTCCGCCATGTGAACCGGATCCTCGGCAGCGACTTTCACCCGGAGGCGTTCACGCATCGCGCCTGCTACAACGCCGACGCGGGATGCATCGAGATGCATCTGGAGGCGAATTCGCAGCAGACGGTACGCATGTCCGAGGGCTCGCGCACGTTCGCGGCGGGAGAACGCATCCACACGGAGAATTCCTACAAATACGCGCCCGCCGGATTCACGGTGTTGCTGCAGGATGCCGGGTTCCGCAGCGTGCGCTGCTGGCAGGACGCGAACGGCGACTTCGCGGTTTTCTACGCTTCCTGACTTCGCGCCAGGCGAAGCCCTGAGAACTGCCAGCGCGCGTCGGGCGGGAAAAAGTTGCGATAGGTCGGACGGATGTGAGGCATCGGCGTGGCGCAGCTGCCGCCGCGCAGCACATACTGGCCGCACATGAACTTGCCGTTGTATTCACCCACCGCGCCCGCGGCTGGCCGATAGCCGGGATAGGGTGCGTAATCGCTGCGTGTCCACTCCCAGACGTCGCCGAACAACTGCGCCGGGTGTTGCGCGCGTGCCTGCCCGTGCTGCGGCAGCGGATGCAGCGCGCCGGCTTCGAGGAAGTTGCCTGCCACCGGCGCGCAGCACGCGGCGATTTCCCATTCGAATTCCGTGGGCAGGCGTGCGCCTGCCCAGCGCGCGTAGGCGTCGGCCTCGAAGAAACTCAGGTGGCACACCGGCGTATTCGCATCGATGTCGACCATGCCATGCAGCGTGAACGTGCGCCACTTCACGCCCTCGCGTTCCCAGTACAGCGGGCATTCCCAGCCGCGTGCCGTCACGGTATCCCAGCCCAGCGACAGCCAAAGCTCGGGCCGCCGATATCCGCCGTCGGCGATGAACCGCGCGAATTCACCGTGCGTCACCGGTCGCGACGCGAGCGCGAAGGGTTCGATGAACACGCGATGCGCAGGCGCTTCGTTGTCGAACGCGAAGCCGTCTCCAGCATGGCCTATCGACGTCACGCCGCCGTCGTATTCGTGCCAGGTCAGCGGCTGCGGCTTCACCGGAGCGAGCGGCCAGCGCGGGTGATAGACCGGCCGAACCGGGTTCTTCGAGAGCAGATGCTTGACGTCGGTCAGGATCAGCTCCTGGTGCTGTTGCTCGTGATTGAGTCCCAGCTCGACCCGGGCGGCAGCGGCAGGCGACAGGTCGGTCAGCAGCTCGCCTAGCGCGGCGTCGACGTGAGCGCGATAGGCGCGGACGGTGCCCAGGTCCGGGCGCGAGATGAGCCCGCGCTCGGGCCGCGGATGACGTTCGCCTATGCCGTGGTAGTAGGAATTGAACAGAACGCGAAACGCCGGATCGAACGCCGCGTATCCCGGCACGAACTCCGCCAGCACGAACGTTTCGAAGAACCAGGTGACGTGCGCGAGATGCCACTTGACAGGACTGGCGTCGGGCATCGACTGCAGTGCGCAGTCTTCGGGCGACAATCGTTCCGCGAGCGACTCGGTTTGCCGGCGGATGGCCGCATAGCGGTGGGCGAGCGGCGCATCGACGCCGGCGCGGCCGCGCGGCGACGCGATTCCGGGGTTAGACCTGGGCGACGGCATGGGATCCTCCTTCATGGCGACCCGGCGAAACGGTTCACCATAGCACGCACGGAGCGCGCGCTGCGCTTAGCAGGCGGTTGCCAGGATGTTGACGCCTCCCTCGCGCCGTCAGCGCAAACTCACCCGGGGCGGGCCGGCGACGACTTCGCCGATCTCGGCGGCCGCCATGAATCCATCATCGTGGAAAATCGAAAGTACCTTGGCCACGGCTTCCGGCGCGCAGGCGACCAAAAGTCCCCCCGATGTCTGCGGATCGGTCAGCAATGCACGCTCCGCGTCGCCGATTCCGCGGCCGAGATCGACGTCGCGGCCATAGCCCGCCCAATTGCGGCCCGAGGCGCCGGTCACGACGCCTGCGCGCGCGAATTCGAGCGAGCCCGGATGCAGCGGAATCTTCGCGAAGTCGATCGCCGCGCCTGCGCCGGAGCCACGGCAGATCTCGAGCAGGTGGCCCAGCAGGCCGAAACCGGTCACGTCGGTCAGCGCATGGACGGACGCGAGCGCGCCCAGCGCGATGCCGGGCGTGTTGAGCTGCGTGGTACTGGCAATCATCGCTGCGTAACCCTCGGCCGGCAAGAGCTCCTTCTTCAGTGCTGCGCTGTAGATGCCTACGCCGAGCGGCTTGCCCAGCACAAGCGCGTCGCCGGCGCGCGCGCCCGCGTTGCGCTTGAGCATGCGAGGGTCGACCAGGCCGACGGCGACCAGCCCGTAGATCGGCTCCACCGAGTCGATCGTATGCCCGCCGGCGATCGGGATTCCCGCCTTCGTGCAGATGGATTCTCCGCCCTCCAGGATCCTGCGGATCGTGTCGATCGGCATCTGGCCGACGGGCATGCCGACCAGCGCGAGCGCGAACAGCGGCGTGCCGCCCATCGCGTAGACGTCGGAGATCGCATTGGTGGCTGCGATGGCGCCGAAGTCGAACGGATCGTCGACGATCGGCATGAAGAAATCGGTAGTCGCGACGATGGCCTGCGTCTCGTTGATCTGATAGACGGCGGCATCGTCGGCTGTCTCGATGCCGACCAGCAGCTGCTTGGGCAGCAGCGACGGTCCGGCCTTGGCGATGATCTGTTGCAGCACGCCGGGCGCGATCTTGCAGCCGCAGCCGCCGCCATGCGAGAACGAGGTCAGCCGCTTCGGCATCGAGTCGGGGGCGTTCATGACGATCCTTCCGGTCGGGGCGGTCACGACCGCCGGGCGCGTTCAGGGGACCATTCTAGCGCTGCGCGCCGAGCGGGCCTCCTCGACCACCGACCGCAGCGTACGCGCTTCGGCGAACGGGCTGAAGAGCGGTGCGCGTTCCCGACAACGCGCTTCCAGCGTCGACAGAAAACTGCGATCGTGACCGGCACGGGTGACGAGTCTTGCCAGGCCGCCCGCATCGCCCGGTTCGAAGTATCCGGGAAAGTCTGCGCCCAGCATACCAACATTGCCCGACACCCGGCTGGCGAGGATGGCCGTGCCCGCCGTCGCCGCCTCGACGACCACGTTCGCGCCGCCCTCCATCCGCGAGGGAACGATCAGGACGTGCGCACGCTTGATCGCCTGTCGCGTCCACGCATGCGCACGGGGTCCGAGCCACCGTACCCGCTGATCGCCGGCTGCAAGGTCGCGCGCAGCGCGGCCGAGCGCGGGGTCAAGTGCGGCGCCGATGATCGACAGCGTCGCGGCGATCTCGGGGTCCAGCAGGCGCCATGCGGCGAACGCCGTCGCGGGATCCTTTTCCTCGCGCAGGTGCGCTACCAGAACACAGTGCAGGCGGTCGCTGCGCTTGAGCGGCCACGGCGCGAGTCGGCGCGCCGACTGGAACACCACGCGTGCCTTCGCGCGCATCGGCGGCGGCAGGTGACGCGGCGCGTCTTCCTGCAGCACCAGCAGGCGGTCGGCATGTTCGAGCGACGCCTGCACGTCGGTGTCGGCGGCCGGCAGGTCACGGTACAGGTCGGTGCCGGTCAGCGCGACAACCAGCCCCCGGTCCGGATGCGCAGAAACCCAGGCTGCGATCGCCGCGTGAGCGCGGCGGGCGTGCAGTGCGATCATTACGACGGCATCGCCGGCGCGACCGCCGGTCACCGGTGCGGACGGCGCTTGTACAATCGGCCGATATTCGGGTGCGAGCAGGCGGGCCCAGCGCGCGGCCGTTCGCCAGTTGCCGTTGTTGGCGTCGGCAAGATACGGTGTGACGAGGAGCAGCGAAGGCGCAGGGGTACGCAACATGGACGCGCAAGAATCCGAATTCGCCGGTGGAGCGCGCTCCGCGGCAACGCTGGCGCGGGCGCTGGTCGATGCGCGCGATTATACGCAGCGGATGTACCGGCACCTCGCGCCGGCGCAGCAGCGCTTTCCGCAGTTGCCAGTCGTCAACCTGCCGCGTTGGGAACTCGGCCACATCGGGTGGTTCCAGGAATTCTGGTGCCGGCGCTTTTCCCCCGACGACCCGCGCGGAGTACTCACGGCGTCGCGGATCGCTAAGGCGGATTCGTGGTGGAATTCGGCGCAGGTGCCGCACGCAACGCGCTGGAGTCTTCCGTTGCCCGACTGGGACGGCATCGACAGCTACCTTGAAGCGACGCTCGACGACACGCTCGGCTTGTTGGCGGATTCGCGCGATGGCGAGCGGTATTTCTTCGAACTCGCGCTGCTCCATGAGGACATGCACGGCGAGGCGCTGCTGATGACGCTGCAGACGCTCGCGTTGCCGCTCCCGCCCGGCAGTTCCGGAGCGCTCGGCACCGCGGAGGGTGCGTCGTCCGTGGTTGACGACCTCCTGTTTCCGGGCGGCCCGTTCATGCTCGGCGCGAGGCGCGACGCCATCGCGCACCGATTCGTGTTCGACAACGAGAAGTGGGGACACGAGGTCACGCTCGCACCATTCGCGATGGCACGGCGCTGCGTGAGCAACGACGAGTTCGCGCAATTCGTCGATGCGCAGGGCTATCGGCGTCGCGAACACTGGACGGCCGCCGGATGGCAGTGGCGGCTCGCCAACGATGCCGGGCATCCGGCGTATTGGCGCCGCGCTGTTTCCGGCTGGGAGCAGCGCAGGTTCGCGCACTGGCTCCCGCTGGCCGGTGCGGAGCCCGTAATGCACGTCACCGCGCACGAGGCCGAAGCCTATTGCGCGTGGGCGGGTCGCCGGCTGCCGACCGAGGCGGAGTGGGAATGTGCGGCAATCGCGGCGGGAACGAGTCCGCAGCCCAATCTGGATTTTCGCGAGGCAGGTCCGGTCGGCGTGCGGGCAGCGGAACCCGGACTCGCGCATCTCATCGGCAATGTCTGGGAGTGGACGTCCAGTGCATTCGCCCCCTATCCCGGATTCGTCGCCGATCCGTACGCGGAGTACTCGGCGCCGTGGTTTGGCGATCATCACGTGATCCGCGGCGGATCGTTTGCCACCCGCAGGCGGCTCGTCCACGCGCGAATGCGCAATTTCTACTTGCCGACTCGCCACGACATGTTCGTCGGCTTCCGGACCTGCGCGCGCGGCTGCTGAAGAAAGGCGCGCTGCGCCGGGTCCGAATATCGCGCAATCCCTGACCAAGATCAAACCCGGCGACCGCGAAACTGCCACGGGTACTGTAGCATCTGTGCAGGGTGGATCCGGTACTCGCGCAGGCGAATCGCATCGTGCAACGCATTGTCCGGCCGGACACCGACCGGAGGGCGTCTGTCATGTCCAATTTCGAAATCGTTGCCCGTGAGGATTTCTCGCCGGTCACCTACCTGTTGGAAGTCCGTCATCCGATGATGGCGAAGGCCGCCCGACCCGGCCAGTTCGTCATCGTAATGGTCACCGAACATGGCGAGCGCATTCCGCTCACCATTGCCGACTTCGACCGCGGGCGGGGCACGATCACGCTCGTCATTCAGGCGGTGGGCAAGACGACGCGCGAGATGCAGCGGAGCTGCAAGGTCGGTACCGCGCTTTATGCGATGGTGGGTCCGATGGGCGTTCCGAGCCCGCTGGGTCAGGCGAAGAAGGTGCTATGCGTCGGCGGCGGCCTTGGTGTCGCGCCGGCCTTTCCGCAGGCGCGCGCGTTTCAGGAAGCGGGTGCCTACGTGATCGGCGTGCTCGGCTTTCGCACCAAGGCGCTGGTGTTCTGGGACGACAAGTTCCGCTCGGTCTGCGACGAGGTGATCGTGTGTACCGACGACGGTTCGAGCGGCGTCAAGGGCACGGTCGCCGAGGGCATCCGGCTGGCCATCGAACGCCACCCGGACATCGACGAATGCGTGGCGATAGGCCCGCCGATCATGATGAAGGGATCCGCCGAGGCGACACGCCCGCATGGCATCAAAACGATGGTGAGCCTGAATCCGCTGATGGTCGACGGCACCGGCATGTGCGGTGGCTGCCGGGTGAAGATCGGCGACGAGATCAAGTTCGCCTGCGTCGATGGTCCGGATTTCGATGGGCACAAGGTCGATTTCGACGACCTGATGGCGCGGCTGAAGCGTTTCACCGCCGAGGAGCGCGTGGCGCTCGAACACTGGAACGACACGTGCCGGCTGATGAAGCAGGCCGATGCGATGACGCCGGCCAGCAGCACCGATCCGGAGATGTTCTAGCCCATGGCAGCGAAAAAGAAGACGATCCGGACGATTCCTCAGGAGCGCACGCCGGCGCGCGAACAGGACCCGAAGGAGCGCGCCCGCAACTTTTCCGAAGTTTCGTACGCGTATCTCGTTGAGGAGGCGCTGCGCGAGGCCGATCGCTGCCTGCAGTGCGTCGATGAGCCGTGCGTGCGCGGCTGTCCGGTCGGCATCGACATCCCGGGATTCATCCAGAAGATTGCGGAAAAGCACTATCAGGGCGCCTACGACGTCATCACCGACACCAACCTGCTGCCGTCGGTCTGCGGCCGCGTTTGCCCGCAGGAAAATCAGTGCGAGGGGGTGTGCACGGTCGGCGACACGCTGGAACCGGTGGCGATCGGCCGGCTGGAACGCTTCGTCGGCGACATGGCGATCAAGGAAGGCTGGGCCAATATCCCGTACATCGAGCCTTCCGGGTTCAAGGTCGGCATCGTGGGCGCGGGACCCGCGGGCATGGCCTGTGCGGCGGACATGGCCAAGGCAGGCTGCGAGGTCATCGTCTACGAGGCCTTCCACCAGCCCGGCGGCGTGCTGAAGTACGGCATTCCGGATTTCCGGCTTCCCAACGAGGTGGTCGACGCCGAACTGGAAAAGCTCTCGAAACTGGGCATCAGGTTCGAGTGCAACACGCTGGTAGGGCGTCTGTTCACCATCGAGCAGATGGTGACCGAAATGGGATTCCATGCCGTCTTCATCGGCACCGGTGCTGGCTATCCGAGCTTCATGGGCATCCCGGGCGAATCGCTCAACGGCGTGCTGTCGGCCAACGAACTGCTCACGCGCTGTAACCTGATGCACGCGCGCGACTATCCCAACTTCGACACGCCGTTGAAGCCGGGGAAGCGCGTCGCGGTGATCGGTGCCGGCAATACGGCGATGGATGCCCTGCGCGTCTCGTTGCGACTCGGCGCCGAGTCGGTCCATTGCATCTATCGGCGGTCCAGGAACGAGGCGCCTGCGCGTGTCGAGGAGGTTCACCATGCCGAGGAAGAAGGTGTCGATTTCAACTGGCTGTCGAGCCCGATCGAGATCCTGGGCGACGAGAACAATTCCGTGCGCGCGCTGCGCTGCGTGAAAATGGAGTTGGGCGAACCCGATGAGTCCGGTCGGCGGCGCCCGGTGCCGATGCCCGGCAGCGAATTCGAATTCGAGACCGACATGGTTGTATTTGCGATCGGCACCAACGCGAATCCGATCCTTGGCCAGACCGCAAAGCTCAAGCTCGACCGGCGCGGCTACATCGCCACCGACGAGAACCTCGCCACGTCGATCGCCGGGGTATTCGCCGGCGGTGACATCGTCACCGGTGCTGCGACCGTGATCGAGGCCATGGGTGCGGGCCGCAAGGCCGCGCGCAGCATGAAGGCCTGGCTCGGCCTGCGCGATACCGAGAGCGTGTACCAGACTGACGCTGCCGACGCGCCTTTCGGCATTCCCCGTGCCGAGCACGACTACGTGCGCGTGCGCATTGCCTGACCTTTGGCCGTCCGCCGGCCCAACTTCTGCTACCCCAAGGGCAAGAACATGAGCGAAGCCGCACTTCTCGACCGTCCCGCAACGCCCGGCGGAGGCGGTACCAAGCGGGTGAAGCTCCTGAACGAGCACATCGTCGAGGTGATCAGCGACTCGGGCGAGGGTGCGCAACGATGCGGGCAGTCGCTGGGTGCGATTGCCGCACGCAGCGGCAATGGCATCTGGACCGTCGAGATCATTCCCGCCGAGATCCAGCCGCCTGCGCGCAGCGTGGCCGGTGCCTCCGGCATCCGCATCCGGATCGGCGCGCAACGCGTGACCAATGGTGGTGACGAGACGGATCTCGTCGTCGCGTTCAACGAACAGGTGCTGCTGGGCCGCGTGCGTGCCGGCGAATTGAAGCCCGGCGCGACGATCCTCCTCGAAAGCACATGGCGGGAACACAAGGATGCGCAGATCGTGGCGTCCTATGTCGATACCGTGAAGTCTCTGGTCGACACCGGGTATCGCGTCATCGAAATTCCGCTCGAGCGCGAATGTCGTTCACTGATGACCGACGCGCGGCGTGGCAAGAACATGTTCGTGCTCGGCATGCTGTGCAGCATCTACAGCCTCGACATGCAGCTCGCGCGCGACCAGGTCGCACGGATTTTCGGCAAGAAGGACGCAAAGGTCATCGCCACCAACGTGCAACTGCTCGACGCGGGGTTCACCTGGGGCGAATCGAATCTGGACTTCAAGTACGCCATCCCCGCGGAACGGGCGAAAGAGCCGCAGATCGTCGTCAACGGCAACACAGCGATCGCGCTCGGCGTGCTTGCATCGGGAATGGACATCTGCGCGATGTACCCGATCACGCCTGCCACGTCGGCGTCGCATTACCTTTCCGATGTGTTCGAACGCGTCGGCGGCCTCGTGCATCAGGCAGAGGACGAAATCGCCGCCTGCGCATTCGCGATCGGCGCGTCGTACGCCGGCCGCTGCGCGGTGACGATCACCTCGGGGCCGGGGTACTCGCTGAAGCAGGAGGGCATAGGGCTCGCCATCATGGCCGAAATTCCGCTGGTCGTGGTCAACGTCCAGCGCGGCGGCCCTTCCACCGGTCAGCCGACCAAGGTCGAGCAGGGAGACCTGCTGTGCGCGGTCTACGGCAGCCACGGCGACGCGCCCAAGGTCGTGCTGGCGGTCAGCGACATCGAGGACTGCTTCTATTCGATGATCACCGCGCGAAAGATCGCCGAGACCTTCAACATGGTCGTCGTCGTGCTGTCGGATGCGAGCCTCGCCACCGCGCAGCAACCGTTTCCGCGGCCGCGATTCTCCGAAGACTGGTTGGCACCGCCGCTCGACCAGACACCGGTCCCGGAAGGTGCCAAGCCCTACGACTGGGATCCGGTCACCGGGCTCGCGCATCGCTTCATTCCGGGCCAGCCGCATGGCATGCATACGCTGACCGGACTCGCGCATGATCGGATGAGCAAGGTTGCGTACGACCCGGCGATCAACGAGGAAGGGCTGCGCGCGCGCAGCCTGAAGCTCGCCGCACTGCAGAAATCGCTGAAGACGCCGCAGGTGCACGGGGATCCCGAAGGCGACCTGCTGGTCGTAGGCTGGGGCAGCACCAAGGGCGTGATCGAGGAAGCGGTCGACCGTGCCCGCGCCGAGGGGATCAAGGCGGCTTCGCTGCACCTCAGGTTCATTCAGCCGATGCCGTCGGGGATTCGCGAGATTCTCCAGCGGTTCGGAAAAGTGATGACCGTGGAGTCCAACTGGTCGGATCGAATCGAGGACGAACTGATCGACGAGGATAACCGCCGCTACTCGGCGTTGGCGCTGATGCTGCGCTCGCGCTTCCTGGTCGACATCGATTGCTGGAGCGAGGCCCGTGGCCAGCCGATCAAGCCCGGCGACGTACTGCGCGCGATGCGCGCGAAACTCGCAGAAGGACGTCCCTCATGAGCACGCCGATCACCCAATGCATCATCAAGCTGCACGAGGCGCACCACAACCTCGAGGATTACCAGGGCGGTGTGCCGCGCTGGTGCAGCGGATGCGGCGACAACGCCATCCTGACCGCCGTCCAGCGGCTTTGCCGCGACGAGGACCTGGCACCCGAGCGCACGGTGTTCGTGTCCGGGATCGGCTGCTCCAGCCGCTTTCCGCACTACATGAAGACCTACGGTTTCCACGGCATCCACGGCCGCGCGTTTCCGATCGCCGAGGGCATCAAGATGGCGCGTCCGGATCTTTCGGTGTTCGTCAACACCGGTGACGGCGACTGCTGCAGCATCGGCGCCGCGCACTGGATCCACGCCATCCGCTACAACATGAACCTGACGGTGATCCTGCACGACAACCACGTGTACGGCCTGACCAAGAAGCAGGCATCGCCGACGTCGCCGATCGGCATGAAGAGCAACACGACGCCGCGGGGCGCGATCCTCGAGGCGCTCAACCCGCTGACGGTCACGCTGGGCGTGCAGAACGTCTCGTTCGTCGCGCAGGGCGTCGACTGGATCCCGGAGCTGCTGTACGACATCATCGCCAAGGCGTACCGGCATCGCGGCTTCTCTTTCGTGCGCATTATCCAGCGCTGTCCCGAGTTCCTTCCCAAGATGTTCGAGCCGTGGCTGCACGATCCGGCCAAGACGCTGCTGCTGACGCATGCCAACGGACTGACCCCCTCCGCCGAGACGAGCCGCATCTACAAGAACCAGCGCGAGCATGATCCGCTCGACATCCACCAGGCGCGCGAGATCGCGTCGGCGGAGGATCCGATTCCGGTCGGTATCCTCTATGAAAATCCCGAGGTGCCCTGCTACGAGGATCTGCGTGGTGCCGGAGCACCGCGCACCGTGGAGCGTACCCGCGCCGGGCTCGACGCCGAGTTCGACAAGGTCACGATCTGGCCGGAGGACGACGCCGCGCAGCAGCGCGTCGCGTAAGGAAAGCTCACGGCAATGGACATGGCTACGAAATTCCAGGATCAGCTGACCTTCCATATGACCGGCAAGCGCACAGGGGAGGGCCTGGCGCCGATCGAGGCTGGTTCGCTATGGCCGGCGCTGCTCGCCCCGTACCGCGATCTCACCCGTCTTCGCTACGACTATCCGCTGGTTTTGCCGGAGCCTTCGCCTGACCCGGATTACGCGCATTCACTTTCTGCGCTCGTCAGCCGGTTGCTCACCGAACTGGCGCCGCGAGGGATCGAAGGCGAGCGCCTGCGCAAGCACGTGCTGCGGTTGGAGCGTGAGATACGCGCCATGCTCGCCGAGGGCGCAACGGGCTCGCTGACGGAATTGTGGGCGGGCGCGGCCGCGCGGCTGGCGGCCGGCGTCGACGTGATGACGGGCAAGCTCCTGGCGCAGGCAGGCGGGGCGCTCAAGGTCGATGGCGATGTGGTCGATTGCGACGCACGGCTGCCGGCGCGGCTGGTCACGCAGGCGTGGCGCCACGAGCAGGCGCGCAAGGGCCGCGAATTCCGCTCGATGGTAGACACGCTGGTGCGCAAGCTCTCGGACATCCGTCGGGCTGCGTTCGCGCGGTCCGCCGCCGGCCAGGAGCCGGCGGCGCTCGCTGCCGCGATCGGCTCGGTACATGCCGACATCTTCGACTTTGCCGTGATGTCCAGGCTCGTCGCGCGCAGCGCGCCGAAGGACGAACTGCCTGCCGGGCGTCGCGCGCGGATAGAAGCGGCGTTGGCGACGCTCTCCGCGCAGCCTTTCTTCGCGGACCCGGTGCGGACCATGACCGGTCAGGAGTCCTACGAATTCGCCTTCGACAACTGCGCGGCGGCGATTGCCGCCTACCGGGCGCGCCTGCCGCGGGTGGTCGAAGTGGTAAAGGCCATCGCCATCGCGGAACTGGAAACCGATGGCGCCTACGTCGAGGCCGACCACGATCCATACTTCGAGCGTTACGACGAGAATGCCCTGACCGCTGAGGACCTCGCACTTTTCCCGGACTATCTGGTCTGCATTCCGCCGGACCGCAACGACGCGCCCGAAAATGCGGGCCTGATCGAAATGCTCTCGGCCGGCTTGCCGGTCAAGGTCCTGGTCGAACAGACCGATCTGCTCGAAGAGGCGTCGATAGGAACCGGGCACTTCGCCTTCGGTGTGCGCAGCGCCAGGCTCGCGACCACGGCGATGGGACTGGGTGGCATGTTCGTGCTGCAGGCGACGGCTGCCGACCTGTTCGCGCTGCGCGAGCGTGTGCGGCGCGGGCTGTCGGCACGCGGGCCTGCGCTGCTCAGCGTATTTTCCGGTTCGCCCTCCGCGATGCGCGCCCTGCCTCCCTACCTGACCGCCGCGGCCGCCCGGGAATCGCGCGCATTGCCGGCGTTCACCTATGACGCGACGATCGGCGAGAACTGGGCGACCCGCTTTTCTCTGGAAAACAATCGCAACCCGGAAGCCGACTGGCCGGTGGACCGGTTCGACTACGCCGACGAAGCGCAGCAGCGCGTGACCGAGCAGGTGGCATTCACCTACGCGGACTTCGTCCTGTGCGACAGGCGCTATGCCGCGCATTTCGCCATCGTGCCGCGCGAGCGCTGGAACAACGCCATGATGCCCGCCGCCGATTGGCTGAAGCTGCCGGAACGCTCGGCGAACGACCGCATTCCCTTCCTATGGGCCGTGGACGAAGGCGACCGGCTGCATCGCGTGATTGTCGACGCACGCCTGATGCAGGGCGCGCGTCGCTGCCTGCTGCTCTGGCACCGGCTGCAGGAGCACGGTGGCATCAACGATTCGCATGCGCAACGGTTGCTTGCGCGCGAGAAGGCGGCATGGGACGCGGACCAGCGACAAAGAGGCGACGAGCAGCAGCAGAAGGCTGCGGTGGTCGGCCCCGCGACGGCGGAGTCCACGGCCGAAGCGGCGCCCCCCGTTGTTGCCGACGATGAAGCGAACGCAAAACCGCCTTCCGACGACGCCTGGATCGAAACCGCACGTTGCCCGAGCTGCAACGAATGCCAGAACATCAACGACAAGATGTTTGCCTACAACGACAACAAACAGGCGTACATCAAGGATATTAACGCCGGCACCTACCGGCAACTGGTGGAAGCGGCGGAAGCCTGCCAGGTGGCGATCATTCATCCGGGCAAGCCCCGCAATCCGAACGAGCCCGGACTCGAGGAATTGCTGCAGCGCGCTCAACCGTTCCTCTAACCGGTTCGGGCTGCGATCCGCGCTGCGCGGACGAAACTCTCGCGCAGCGCGGAATTTTTTCGCCGTCAGACCAGGTCGCGCAGTACCAGCGTAGCCTCGGTTCCGCCCTTGGTCTTCATCCGCACGCGCGAGCCGGGCGGGGCGCGCAATGCATCGCGCAGCGCCGGCAACGCAACCTCCGACCACGGGCGGCCATTGATCTCGACGATCACCTCGCCGGCCTTGAGGCCGGCCTGCGCCGCCGGTCCGGCGGCCACGACGTCAATCACCTCGTATCCGTCGGCACCGCGTTCGAGCCAGAGTCCACCGCGATCGGCGATATCCGGCGTGCCGAAGTTGAGATAGCGTTCAAAGTAGAGCGCGTCGCCGGGCAGATCGTAGGTCACCGCGAATTGGCGCAGCACGCCGAAACCCACGTTGCCGGCGATATCCGCTTGCGCAAGCGTTCCGGTGGCCGCGCGCGGAAAGGCGATCACCGGAAACGGGACCTCCACGGTGCCCAGTTTCAGCATCTTGCCGCGTGCAAGCAGAGAGCGCATCGGGCCTGCCATTCCCGCACCGGTGATCGCTTCGTTCTTGGCGCCAAGCAGCGCCTCGAGGCCGCTTTTCGCCGCGAATGCCGGCGCCAAGGTCAACGACGCCCGGCTGCCCATGTCGATCTCGAACATGCCATCCACGCCGTCGACGCTGCCGCGCACCTGTGGCAGGCGGCCGCGTACGGCCACCGGTACGCGGGTTCCCGCTGCGGCGGCCTTGAATAGCGCGGGGTCGTACAACGTCAGGCGCGACCGCGCATAGTCGATCTTGATCGGCATGCGCACGAACCATTCGAGCCCGATGACGCCGGCGACGTCGTCGAGTCCCTCGACCCGGCGCAGGAACGCGTCGATGTCGGCAACGACATAGCGCTGGCGGCCCAGTTCGACGCCACCCAACTGCGTTGCCGCGACCGCAATCGTCTGCGGCACCGGGACGTCCTTGCCTACGATCAGCGCTGCGGTTTCGGCCGAGAGTACGTTGGCACCTCCGGCATCGAACAGCATGCGAAACGGACCGCGGCCGTCGAGCATTACGCGGACGAACAGGTGCCCGCTCAAGACTTCGAATTCAACGTCGACTGCCGCCCGTCCGGCCGGAAAGGCGATCTCGGGCTGCTCGGCGGGGACGCCGAATGCCACCGCGGTCAGCGGTTCGTTGAAGGTGATCTTCTGGACCCTGACGATCTCATCGAACTTGGGATCGCCGCGCGTGGTCTGCACGTGGAACGGTATCTTGACGCCCTGCACATCGTGGCGGTCCGAGTAGATCTCGGTGCGCGTGACGTCGGCTTCGCGTTCCACGAGGCGCTCGATCAGCCGGCTGTCGACACCGATCCAGAACTCGAACGCGCGGCCGCCCTCGGGGACGATGCCGACGACGTCGAATTTGCGGCCCTCCGCGTCGGCGCGTTGCTTGTAGGTGATTCGTGCCTTCCCGCGGTCCGGATACCAGAATGCGAGGCGGTCGCGGTAGGCGGCGTTCGCCGCGAGTTCGAGCGCGGGGGCGGCGGTTTCCACCTTCGCGGCATCGCCGCCCTCCTGCGTCCACGCCGTCGTACCGTCGAAACCTGCGGCGCCGGTCAACGGTCCAATGTTGTATCGAAGCATCGACCTGCCGGTGCCGATGTCGCTCCACCGTTCGACGGTGCCCTCGATATTGGCGGCAGCCAGTTTCACCACGCTGTGCTGGGTGCGCATGGCATCCCAGGCGGCGCCGCCGCTGGCGGACTTCGCGGCGGCGAGGAGCGCGACAGGATCGGGCGCACGGGCGAGTGGGGATTGCGCGACGGCCGGCGCTGTCGCCAACGATAACGCGAGGAAAAACAGGGTGCGTAGCAAGGGGAGTCCGACGGAAAGGGGGCGATTCGAAGAAAATGCCGCGACTGTGGCAGCCAAGCAGCGATTATCGCAGATGCACGCGATGGCACCTGTGCCTCTCCGCCAGCACGCGCGCCGTGCGTGCCGACTAACGCTGTCTGCCGATGGACCGCGAATTTCTGCAGCGCAACAAAGCACGGGTGGGTGGCGACGCAAAAACCATCGACCCATCAAGGTTTTCCTGCCCCGGACCGTTGTGCCTTTCCTCGCCGCGCGCGCAGGCGTAGCATCGGCGCAGTGAATCCCGCGTCCAGCGCCTTGAGGCGCGCGACACGGCGCCCGTGATACCTGCGGAACGGGCATACGGACCGGGAAGCCACAGGAGGAGTCTGTTTGAAGCCGACGGATATTGCCCAGCCCGACTATTTCCACAAAGTCGTCGACTGCCAATGGGCGTGCCCGGCCCACACTCCTGTTCCCGAGTACATTCGCCTGATCGCCGCCGGCCGGTACGGCGACGCGTATCTGGTCAACTGGAAGTCGAACGTGTTCCCCGGAATTCTCGGGCGCACCTGCGACCGCCCCTGCGAGCCCGCGTGCCGGCGGGGTCGCGTGGAAGAGGGCGGGGAAAAGAAGGGCAAGCCCGAGCCCGTCGCCATCTGTCGATTGAAGCGCGTCGCCGCCGACTACAAGGACGACATCCGCCCGTATCTTCCGCAGCGCGCCGCGCGGAAGAATGGCAAGCGCATCGCACTAATCGGCGCCGGACCGGCGTCGCTGACGGTCGCCCGTGACCTGGCGCCGCTCGGGTATGAACTCGTCGTATTCGACGGCGACGCGCGCGCCGGCGGCATGATGCGTACGCAGATCCCCAAGTTCCGCCTGCCCGAAAGCGTGATCGACGAGGAGGTCGGCTACGTGCTCGATCTCGGCGTCGAGTTCCGTCCCGGTCGGCGAATCGACAGCCTGGCCGCGTTGCTCGAAGGCGACTGGAACGCGGTGTTCGTCGGCAGCGGTGCGCCGCGCGGTCGCGACATCGACGTGCCCGGGCGCGACGACGCGGCGGCCAACATCCACATCGGCATCGACTGGCTCGCCAGCGTGTCGTTCGGCCACACGACGCGGATAGGGAAGCGCGTCGTGGTGCTGGGCGGGGGGAACACCGCAATGGACTGCTGCCGCAGCGCGAAGCGGTTGGGCGGCGAGGACGTGCAGGTTGTTGTGCGATCCGGCTACGACGAGATGAAGGCGTCGCCGTGGGAAAAGGAGGACGCTGCGCACGAAGGCATCCCGATCCACAATTACCTGGTACCGAAGTCGATCACGCATGAAGCGGGCAGGCTGACGGGCGTGCTTTTCGAGAAGGTCGTGCCCGAATACGACGCGAAAGGCCGGCGGCGCCTGGTGCCGACCGGCGAACCCGACATCCATTTTCCCTGCGACGATGTGCTGGTCGCGATCGGTCAGGAGAATGCGTTTCCATGGATCGAGCGCGATCTCGGGCTCGACTTCGACGAACACGGGATGCCCGTCGTCGACAAGGTCACGATGGCGTCGACGCGCGAGGGCGTGTTCTTCGGCGGCGACGCGGCATTCGGTCCCAAGAACATCATCTGGGCCGTCGCGCATGGGCATGATGCCGCGATCTCGATCGACCTCCACTGTCGCGGCGAGGACCTTGCCCGGCGTCCGCCCCCGCTGACCAACCTCGTTTCGCAGAAGATGGGCATCCACGAGTGGAGCTACGACAATGCGATCACCTCCGACCGCCGCTTCCGGGTGCCGTTGAAGGACACCAAGCTCGCTCTGAAGAATATCAAGGTGGAGGTCGAGCTGGGATTCGACCCGAAGCTTGCCTTTGCCGAGGCGCAGCGTTGCCTGAACTGCGACGTGCAGACGGTTTTTTCCGGAAAGTTGTGCATCGAATGCGACGCCTGTGTTGACATCTGCCCGATGGACTGCATCACCTTCACTGCCAACGGCGACGAGGCCGATCTGCGCACGCGCCTGAAGGCGCCGGCAGGCAACCGTTCGCAGGATCTCTACGTATCGGGCGAACTGAAGACCGGTCGCGTGATGGCGAAGGACGAGGACGTCTGCCTGCATTGCGGACTGTGCGCCGAGCGCTGCCCGACCGGCGCCTGGGACATGCAGAAGTTCCTGCTCGAGCCGGCACAGGCGGACGATCGCTGCCGTGCGCATCATGCGCCGGTGCGGCCTAGGCAGTTCGCTGCGGCCGACTAGAACAAATCATGGATCCAGCGATTCGCATCAACGATTTCGTCGTCAAGTTCGCCAACGTCAATGGTTCCGGCTCGGCGTCGGCGAACGGCCTCTTCGCGCGCGCTATCCTTCGCATGGGCGTGCCGGTTGCGGCGCGCAACATCTTCCCGTCGAATATCCAGGGTCTGCCGACGTGGTACGAGGTGCGCGTCGTCGACGACGGCTGGCGCGGCCGCCGCGGCGGTGTCGATCTCATGGTCGCGATGAATCCGCAGACGTGGGACAAGGATGTCGCCGAGCTCGATGCCGGCGGGTACCTGTTCTACGACTCGACCAAGGCGCTGCCGCCGTCGCGTTTCCGCGAGGACGTGACGGCCCTCGGCATGCCGCTTACCGCGATCTGCAACGCCGAGTACACCGACGCGCGTCAGCGCCAGCTCTTCAAGAACATCATCTACCTGGGCGCGCTGTCGGCGCTGCTCGACCTCGATCCGGCCGAGATCGACAAGCTCTTCGGGGAGCAGTACAAGGGCAAGGAGGCGCTGCTCGAATCCAACCGCAAGGCCTTCGGCATGGGGCGCGAACATGCGCTGGCGAATTTTGCCTGCCCGCTGCCGATTCGCGTCAAGCGCAGCACCAGTGTCGGCGACCGGATTTTCATCGATGGCAACAGCGCGGCGGCGCTGGGCTGCGTGTACGGCGGCGCGACGGTGGCCGCGTGGTACCCGATCACGCCGTCGTCGTCGCTGGCGGAGGCGTTTGCCAAGTATTGCCGCAAGCTGCGCGTGGACCCGGGAACGAAGAAAAGGCGCTATGCAATCCTGCAGGCCGAGGACGAGCTGGCGTCGATCGGCATGGTGATCGGCGCCGCGTGGAACGGCGCGCGGGCGTTCACCGCGACCTCCGGGCCCGGCGTCTCGCTGATGCAGGAATTCCTGGGGCTCGCGTATTTCGCGGAAATCCCGGTCGTGCTGTTCGACGTCCAACGCGGCAGCCCGTCGACCGGCATGCCGACGCGCACCCAGCAGGCCGACCTCCTGTCCTGCGCGTATGCATCGCACGGTGATACCAAGCACGTGATGCTGCTGCCCGAAGACCCCACCGAGTCCTTCACGATGGGCGCGCAGGCGTTCGACCTGGCCGATCGGCTGCAAACGCCGATTTTCGTGATGCTCGACCTCGACATCGGCATGCAGGATTGGCTCACCGAACCGTTCCAATGGGACGACACCCAGCGGATGGATCGCGGCAAGGTGATGACCGCCGCCGATCTCGACGGCAGCCGCGATTTCGGCCGCTACCTCGACGTCGATGGCGACGGCATCCCGTACCGCACCTACCCGGGCACACATGCGACCAAGGGCAGCTATTTCACGCGCGGCACAACCAAGGATCGCTACGCGCGCTACACGGAAGAGGGCATCGCCTACGTCGACAACATGCAGCGGCTGCTGCGCAAGTTCGAAACGGCCAAGTCGCTGGTGCCCGCGCCGGTGATCCGCAAGGCAACCAAGCCGACCCGGAGCGGCGTCGTCTGGTTCGGCTCCACCGGCGCCGCGATGGCGGAGTCGCTGGCGGCGCTGGAATTGGACGGCATCCACCTTGACCAGATGCGGCTGCGCGGCTTTCCGTTCGCCGACAGCGTCGCCGATTTCATCGCCTCGTACGACCGCGTGTTCGTCGTCGAGCAGAACCGCGATGCGCAGATGAAGTCGCTGCTGGTCAACGAGTGCGGAATCGACCCGTCGCGGCTGATCTCGGTCCTTCACTACGACGGCACGCCGATCACCGCGCGCTTCATCACCAGGGAAATCGCCGAAAAGGCGAGGCTTTTCAACGTCACGCCGTTGCGGCGTTCCGGTGTCGCCTGACGAGAACACCACCCGGCGCTCGAGGCGCCGCCACCGAACTCACGGCCGCCCCTGTCCTCTGACCTCTGATTCCTGATTCCTGATTCCTGATTCCTGATTCCTGACTTCTGAAAATGACCTATCTCGCCAAGCCGAAGATCCACCATCCATCGCTGCCTCGTAACGCGCTCGGATACACGCACCGGGATTACGAGGGCGCGATCTCGACGCTGTGCGCCGGCTGCGGTCACGACTCGATATCCGCCGCGATCATCCAGGCGTTCTTCGAGATGGACATCGCGCCGCATCGCGTGGCCAAGCTGTCGGGCATCGGCTGCTCGTCGAAGACACCGACCTACTTCCTCGGCAATTCGCACGGCTTCAACAGCGTGCACGGCCGCATGCCGTCGGTGCTGACCGGGGCTGCGCTCGCCAACCGCGACCTGATCTATCTCGGCGTCTCCGGCGACGGCGACTCGGCGTCGATCGGCATCGGCCAGTTCGCGCACGTGATGCGGCGCGGCGTCAACATGGTCTACATCGTCGAGAACAATGGCGTCTATGGCCTCACCAAGGGACAGTTCTCCGCCACCGCCGACAAGGGCAGCAAGAGCAAGCGGGGTGCGGTCAACAGCGACGAACCGATCGACCTCGCGATGCTGGCGCTGACGCTGGGCGCGACGTTCGTCGCCCGCAGCTTCTCCGGCGACAAGGAGCAGCTGATCCCGCTCGTCAAGGCGGCGGTTGCGCATCGCGGCGCCGCATTCATCGACGTGATCAGCCCCTGCGTGGCATTCAACAACCACCCGGGGTCGACCAAGAGCTACGACTACGTGCGCGAGCACAACGAAGCGATCAATTTCATGGATTTCATCTCGCCGCGTGACGAGATCACGACGAGCTACGCGCCGGGCGAGGTGAGAACGGTCGTCATGCACGACGGCGGGACGGTCCGCCTGCGCAAGGTCGGCGATGGCTACGACCCGGCCGATCGGGTGGCGGCGATGGGTTTCCTCGAGTCGAGGCGTGCGGCCGGGGAGATCGTCACCGGGCTCCTGTACCTGAACGAAGACTTCGGCGACATGCATGACGCGCTGGAGACAGTCGCGGCGCCGCTTAACGCGCTCGCCGACGACGACTTGGTACCGGGGAATGCGGCACTCGCGGGCCTCAATGCGAGCCTGCGCTAGCAAGGCGGACCCGCTACCCGCTTCCCGCGCTGCTACATCTGCCTGAACAGATGCACGTAATTCTCCCCGACCGGGAGCGTCTCCTTGCGCCCCTTGAGCTTCACCTGCAGGTGCCCGCGGAAGTCGCGGGTGACCCCGGCGATCTCCTTGACGCTGACCAGCGCCGACCGGTGGATCTGCCAGAACGCCTGCGGGTCGACCTCCTCGGCGAGGGATTTCAACGGGCGGCGGATCAGCGCCTCGGAGTCGGGGGTGACCACCAGCGTGTACTTGTGGTCGGCGCGAAAATAGCTGATCTCGTCGACGGTGATGAGCCGCAGTGTGTCGCCCTGCGCGGCCGTGATCCAGCGCAGGTACTCGCGGCGCTTGCCCAGCGTGGTCGCCAGCGTCTTGAGGATTCCGTCCAGGTCGGCGGGCGGACCCGCGAGCCGGGATTTCAGTCGCGCGATCGTCGCGTCCAGCCGCGCCTCCGAGAACGGCTTCATCACGTAATCGACGGCACCCTGCTCGAATGCCGCGACCGCGTACTTGTCGTAGGCGGTCACGAATACGACGTGGCACTTGCCGCTTGCCCGTTGTGCGACTTCGAGTCCGGTCATCCCCGGCATTTCGATGTCCAGGAACAGGATGTCGGGCGCGTGGTCGGCGAGCGCCTGCGCGGCGGCAACGCCGTCGGATACCTCGGCGCGGATCGCGAGGCTCGGCCACTGTGCGGCGAGCATCTCGCGCAATTCCGCCCGCAGCAGCGGTTCGTCCTCAGCGATTATGGCGGTCGGATTGCTCATGCGGGATCTCCAGCGTGATCATGTATTGCTGCCGGTCGTCGGTGCGCACGTCGAGCCGCGCATTGCCGCCATAGAGCATGGCAAGGCGCTCGCCGAGGTCGGTGAGGGTAATGCCATCCGGGGCGTCGTGACGGTCGGAGGAACCTGCGGCTGTCAATGCCAGCCGCAGCCTGTCGTCGACGACGCGTACTGCGATCCGCAGGAAGAGGCTGCTTTCGGGCGATTGCGACTGATCACCAATCGCTCGGTCGATCAGTGGCAGCAGGAGCATCGGCGGCATGGTGGCGTCCTGCGCGTCGGCATCGACCTCGATCGTGAACGTCAGGCCACC
Organism: uncultured beta proteobacterium; assembly: GCA_963739745.1. Classification (GTDB taxonomy): domain Bacteria; phylum Pseudomonadota; class Gammaproteobacteria; order Burkholderiales; family Casimicrobiaceae; genus VBCG01. Next base: position 678,983 of record CAVUCJ010000017.1, on the reverse strand, counting down.
CCCTTGCCGCAGGCGCAGTATGTTGAGATAGGCGGCGGCGAGCCCGGTTTCCTTGCCGACGGTGGAAGTCGTTTCGCGCAGGTGCGGCAACGCGGCGCGGAGGTAGACGATGAGTTCGTCGAGCAGCCGAATGGCCGTTTTGGGGTCGGTCGAGTGCAGGCGTTCCACCTGGGCAAGCGTGTCGAACAGGAACTGCGGCTCGATGCACGCCTGCATCACCTGCAGCCGCGACTCCAGCGTCTGCCGCGTCACCCGGGTGCGCTCGAGTTCCGCCGCGTGCAGGCGGGCAGTGCGCAGCGCCGCGCGCCGCCAATAGCGATAACCGGCGGTGACGAAGCCGCAGATGATGAGGCTGTCGGGCAGCATGTTGGCGATGCGCGAGCCCCGAGGCCAATCTTCCATCGTGCAATGGCACGATTCGAGGCCCAGCAGCGGCACGGTGGCGATGAACACGGCTTCTCCGACCAGCGCCGCCGTCACGGCGGCGATCGCATACGGCGCCATGCGACCCGGCTCGCCATGTGTCGCCGCATCGGCCACCGCTATGCAGAGCACCAGCGCCAGCATCGGCAACACCGCTTCGTAGACGAAATGCGCGGTCATGGGCAATGGCGCCGAACTGCCGTGGCCCAGCCACCAGCCGAGCCCGTTGGCGAGGCCCCAGATGAGACCGAAGCCGGTACCGATCGCGAAGAACTGTCCTGGGATCGTTCGCCACGCCTCGAGCACCATCGGCAACGGCGTCGCCCTGATCGGATCCGTCGTTGCGAGCGCGGAATCGCGAGCCATGATTACGCTGCCTGCATCGACGCCACGCGCTGCGCTACGGGCAGGTCGATGGTGGCGATCACGCCGGCGCCGGGATTCTGTGTCATCAGCAGGCGGGCATCGCCGGAAAAGAGCGTCGTCAGCCGGGCGCGAATGTTGGCAAGCCCGACGCCGGCTCCGGAGCTCTCCGCCAGACCGGCGCCGTTGTCGATAACCTGCAGTCGCAGGCGGTCGTCGGAAGTCCGGGCCAGAATCCGCACTTCACCTCCCTGCGGCAGCGGACCGATGCCGTGGCGGACGGCATTCTCCACCAGCGTGACCAGCATCATCGGCGGAAAGGGCAGGCCCTCGAGCTCCTCGGGAACGTCGGTCCGGATCTGCAGACGCGGTCCCATCCGGATCTGCTGTACCTGCAGGTACGCGAGCGCGAGCGCCAGCTCGTGTCCCAGCGTGGATTCCGCCGAGCGCATCCGTGGCAGCATGGCGCCCAAGTACCGCGAAAGATGCTCCAGCATCGCGCGCGCGCCGCCGGGATCGGTCCGGAACAGCCGGCGCACGTTGGCCAGTGTGTTGAACAGGAAATGCGGCTCGACCTGCGCCTGCATCACCTGCAGTCGCACCTCGGCCAATTCGCGATCGAGCACCTCGCGCCGCAATTCCTCCTGGTGCAGTTTCGCGTTGGCGTCCTCCTCCCGTAGGAGGAAGTAGTAGCCCAGGACGCCCGCCGCGATCACGTGGCTCCAGAGCACGATCGCGGACATCTCCTTCAGCAGCGACGGGCCCTCCCTGCCCCCCGTGTACATCGTCGCCATGAGCGTGGCCGTGAGCAGGTGGCCCACCAGCAAGCCCGCCACAACGGCGCCGACCAGCGCCAGCACACGGGGTCCCGTTCGCTCGGGCGCCCAGTTGCCCGCGACCACGACGGCGACCCAGACGGTTCCGAAGAAGATGAAAAGGTAGATGTATTGCCAGACGAAGGTGCTTGCAACCTTGGGAAGCGTCTTGTCCGGCATCAGCAGGTTGGCCACCGCGTGGCCGATCGCCGTCACGGCGACGATTCCGCAGAAGATGGCGAAACGCCTGGCGGTGATGCCGGAAAAGCTGCGCGCCAGCCGGCCCCGCTTCGATGGGGCGGGAAGAGCCACCGAAACGATGGAGGTCATGGCGTCGCCCTGGCAACGCGACGGGGCAGGCGGAGGTGGGAGGGCCGACGTCGGTTCGTCATGCGCACGCGCTCCAATAGGCCCGCTTGTGACGGGACGAGCGATCAGTTTGCGGGATGATAGCCCGCGTTCATCCCCGGAGGGAGTCCTGCCATCCTAGGCCCCTCACGGCCCTTGGGGGGGCCAGACGACGAACCGCCCTCCGGGGGCGACCAACCCCCCGATCTCGGGACCGAACCCGATGCCGGCATCGCCAATGCGCATCGGTACCGAGCGTAAGATATCCACAATGCGTGCTGTCTGGAAAATTCTGGCCGGGATCGCCGCTGTGCTGGTGGTGGTTGCGATCGGCATTGTCGTCGCGGTCTCGACCGTCGATGTCAATGCGCTCATCGGACCGGTCAGGGAACGCGTCAAGGCGGCCACCGGTCGAGAACTCACGGTGCGCGGTGGCGCCAGCCTTGCGCTTTCTTTGCAGCCGAAGGTGGTGCTGAACGACGTCGCGCTGGGCAATGCCTCGTGGGGCAGCGCCAAGGACATGATGACAGTGCGGCGGCTCGAGCTCAAAGTCGCGCTCTGGCCGTTGCTGTCGCGCCGGTTCGAACTGGTGGAAGTCGTTCTCGTCGGTCCCGCCATCGACCTGGAAACCGATGCCAAGGGCGGGAAGAACTGGGAGATGTCGCGCACACCGGGCACATCGGCGGCTTCCGGCGACGCAGCCCCGCCGATCCCATTCGCGGTCGGCAATATCCGGATCACCGATGGGTCGCTGACCCTTCGCGACGGCGCCAGCGGCGGCGTCACGCGGGTGATGATCGCGGCAATGTCGGTGCACGCACGTGATGCGGAATCACCGATCGCCGTGGAGTTTCACGGGACGGTCGACGAGGTCGCGGTCGCCATCGAGGGGACGCTGGGTCCGATCGAGTCGCTGCTCCGCAAGCGCTGGCCGTACGCAGTGAGCCTGCAGGGGGAGGTCGCCGGCCAGAAGGCCGCAATCTCGACGAAGCTGAAGGCCGACGACACGCGGTACACGCTCGATGAACTTTCAATCGCGTTCGGCGCCAACGCGCTGACCGGGAACTTCGCGGTCATTACCGGGGGCGCACGGCCGAAACTGGTGTTCGACCTGTCGGGGCCGGTGCTGGCGTTGAACGCCGTTCCTGTGCCGTTGCAGGTCGCGAGGGCCGCGCAAGCGCCGTCCGGCACCCGGGCGAATTCCGGGAGCCACTACCTTTTCCCGGACGTGCCGATCGCGTTGGCGCCGTTGAGGATCGTCGATGCGCAGGGTGCGCTGGCTCTCGGCAAGCTGATTCTTCCGAACGGCCGCCAGTACGACAACCTGCACATGCAATTCACGCTCGCCGCTGGACGGCTCGACGTGGCGAGTTTTTCCGTCGCGCAGTTCGGCGGGACGATCGCCGGCGGTCTCGTTCTCGACGCGAGCAAAGCGGAAAGCGTCGCACTGCACGTCCATGCCGAAGGCAAGGGACTTTCGCTCGGCGCCATCCTCGCCGCGGTGGGACAACAGCGCGAAGTACGCGGCGGCAAGACCGACGTGGCGGTGAATCTCGACATGCGGGGCGTAACGCCGCATGGCTGGGCGAGCACGGCCACGGGAACGGTGCGCCTGGTCAGCGGACCGGGTACGCTGGTCAACACGCAGGTCAACATCGGCTCGGCATGGGAAATCGTGAGCCAGGCGATCAATCCGTTTCGCGCCCGGGACCCGTCCACAGAACTGGAATGTGCAGTCGTACGCATTCCACTGTCCAACGGAATCGCGAAAATCGACCACTCGATCGCGATGGAGACACAGAAGCTGGGTGTGTCGGCAAGCGGCACGCTCGATTTCCGCAACGAGACGCTCGATTTCACGTTCGCGCCCAAGGTTCGAAAAGGCATCTCGATCGACTTTGGCAGTCTCGCCGACCTGGTGCGCGTCAGTGGCCCATTCACGGCGCCGCAGGTCAAGGTCGATGCGGCCGGATCGGCGAAGGCGCTTGCGACGATCGGCGCGGCGATCAGCACCGGCGGGTTGTCGGCGGTGGGGCAGGCGCTTTTCGCTTGGTCCGAGGGCGGGGGTCCCGGCCCATGCCAGATCGCGCTGGGCGCGGCGGCGGCGCCCGCGCCCGCGGCGGCCAGGCCCGAAGGGAAGGGCGCGGGCGCGCCGCCGGTTCCCGGCGCCGAGGACATTGGCAAAGCCCTGCGCAAGCTGTTCGGAAAATGACGCGGTGTGGCGCGAGCAGTCGTGCAATTCAAGAACTCTGGGCCGATTTGACCTCGATCACAGGTTCGGGGACGCGACCTGGACCAGGATTGCGCATCGAAATCGATGATGAGCCGTAACTTGCGTACTGCCTGGCCTCGACGTTGATGCTGCCGCACGCTCTGGTTCTCCTCGCCGCCACCCTGGAGCCACCGATCGTCCACGTCCGCGCGGGCGCGGCGTAGCGAAGTCGCGGGCCGTGCCCGCAGCCCTCGGGGTGGCCAACGCCATTGCCTGAGGATGTGATCGCTGTGCGCAGCGCGGCAGCCGTGCGCTTCTATTCGGTCGTACCCTGCGTCTTCGCCACGGCGACCAGGTCGTCGACCGCGTGCTCGTCGCCGCCGCCTCCGTTGTAGAACGCGTTGAGCAGGATCACGCAGACGGCGGTCAACGTGATGCCGCTGTGCGTGATCGCGTCCAGCCACTTCGGCGCCTGCGCGAAGAAGTTCGGCGACACCAGCGGAATCATCCCGACGGCAATGCTGACGGCGACGATGATCAGGTTGTGGCGAGGAGCGTAGTCGACGCGCGCGAGGATCTTGATGCCTGTCGCGGCGACCATGCCGAACATGCACAACCCGGCGCCGCCCAGCACCGGCTGCGGTATCGACGCGACGACCGCACCCATCTTGGGAAACAGTCCGAACGCGAGCAGAATCACGCCGGACACCGCTACGACGTAGCGGCTGCGCACGCCGGTGATGCCCACGAGTCCGACGTTCTGCGAGAACGACGTGTAGGGGAAGGTGTTGAACAGGCCGCCGATCACCGTGCCGAGCCCATCGGTCGCAAGGCCGCGAGACAGCTCGCTCGCGCCCACTTTCTTGCCGCAGATCTCTCCCAGCGCGAGGAACATGCCGGTCGACTCCACCATCACGACCAGCATGACGATGCACAGCGACACGATCGCCGCGGCGTCGAATGTCGGCGTGCCGAACCGGAACGGGTAGACGACCGCGAACCACTCGGACTGTTCCACGCCGTCGAAATGCACCATGCCGCTGGCCCAGGCCCAGACGAAGCCCACGGCGAGGCCGATCAGCACCGCGATGTTGGGGAGGAAGCCGCGGCCGTACTTGTTGAGCAGCAGGATCACGGCGAGCACGATCAGCACGGTCACCAGGTACTCCGGTGCGCCGAAGTTCTTGTTGCCGATGCCGCCGCCTGCCCAGTTGATGCCGACCCGAAGCAGCGTGATGCCGATGATCGCGATGATCGTACCGGTGACGATCGGCGGAAAGAAGCGAACCAGCTTGCCGAACCAGGGCGCGATGGCCATTGCGAACACGCCGGCCGCGATCACCGACCCGAAGATCGTCGTGATGGGCGTGCCCGCCGTCGCCATCGCAACGATCGGGCCGACGGCCGCGAACGTGACGCCCATGATCACCGGCAGGCGGATGCCGAACTTCCAGAACCCCAGGCACTGGATCAGCGTGGCCACGCCGCAGGCGAACAGGTCGGCGTTGATCAGGAACGCGACCTGGTCCTTCGGCAGCTTGAGCGCGCCACCGACGATGAGCGGCACCGCGATCGCGCCCGCATACATCACGAGCACGTGCTGCAGCCCGATCGCGAACATCTGACCGAACGGCAGGACCTGGTCCACGGGGTGAACTCCCGCATTGCGTGCAGGCGGCTGCTTCGCTCATTTGCATTCTCCCGTCATGACGTGACCAGCGCCTCCAGGCGGAAGCGGGTGATGCGCGCGATCTGTGCCAGGCATTCGGCGAATTCGGCGACCGGGTCGCGTTCGACGCGTCGCGCGAACTCGCGCAGGATCCCGGCACGGTCGTAACCCTTCACCGCGAGGATGAACGGGAAACCGAACTTTTCGTTGTAGCGCCGGTTGAGATCGGTGATCGTCGCGAACTCCTCGGGCGTGCAATGCGCGAGGCCGGCGCCGGACTGCTCCTGCGTGGAGTCCGCCGTGAGCTCGCCGCGCACGGCCGCCTTGCCGGCCAGCTCCGGATGCGCGCGCAGCAGCGCGAGCTTCTCGTCGCCGGATGCACGGCCAACGACTTCGATCATGGCGTCGTGCAGCGATGCGACGTCGACGAACGGTCGCGAAGCGAACGCCTGCCGTGCGACCCAGGGCGAGTGCTCGAACACGCCGCCCAGTGCCCGTACGAAGTCCGATTCGTCCATGGCGTTCAGGTCCGTCAGCGTCACGCCTCGATCTCCTGATACGGATGGGTGGCCAGCCAGTGCCGCGCGATGTCGATGCGGCGCGCCACCCAGACGTCGTCGTGCGCCTGCACGTAATCGAGGAAACGGGCGAGTGCCGCGGCCCGCCCGGGGTGCCCGACGATCCGGCAATGGAGCCCCACCGACATCATCTTCGGCGCATCCAGGCCGTGCGGGTCGCCCTCGTCGTACAGCGTGTCGAACGTGTCCTTGAGGTAGGCAAAGAACTGCTCACCGGCGTTGAAGCCCTGCGGGGTGACGAAACGCATGTCGTTCGCGTCGAGTGTGTACGGCACGATCAGCAGCGGCGCGACGCCCAGCCGCGTACGAACCGGCACGTAGTAGGGCAGGTCGTCGGCGTAGCCGTCGGCGAAGTACGTGAAGCCGCCACGCTCGACGACGAGGCGGCGCGTGTTCGGGCTGTCGCGGCCCGTGTACCAGCCGTCGGGCGGCCGCCCGGTCAGCCGCGCGATCGTGTCGATCGCGAGCGTCATGTGCTCGCGCTCGACGTACTCGTCGATCTGCTGGTAGCTGATCCAGCGCCAGCCGTGGCTCGCGATCTCGTGGCCGTCGGCGACGAACGCGTCGACGACGTCCGGATTGCGCGCGAGCGCCATCGCGACGCCGAAGACGCTCAGCGGCAGTTTCCGCTCTCGGAACATGCGCAGGACGCGCCACACGCCGGCGCGCGAGCCGTACTCGTACAGCGACTCCATCGACATGTGACGCGCCGGGAACGGCTGCGCGGCGACGATCTCGGACAGGAAGGTCTCGGATGCCGGATCGCCGTGGAGCACGCAGTTTTCGCCGCCTTCCTCGTAGTTGAGGACGAATTGCACAGCGATGCGCGCGCCGCCCGGCCAGCGCGGGTGCGGCGGCGCCGCGCCGTAGCCCGCCATGTCGCGCGGATAGCCGGGCTCGAATGGGGTACGCGCCGTCATCGCGCGGTGCTCCTGCGGCGCGGGCTCAGTCGCAGCGCAGTTGCAAGATCGGCGGGTTGCGGCGCAGACGTATCAAGTGCGAGCCGGGCCTCGCAGGCGTCCAGGTGCGCGCGGAGCAACCGGACCGCGCGCCGTTCGTCCTTCGCCGTCACGGCGTCGATCAACTGCAGGTGTTCGTCGGCTGCGCACACGGCTTGGCCGCGCGCCATGTACAACGCACTCATCAGCAGCGACCGCGTGACGAGTTCGTGCGCGTATTGAAGTATGACCGGGTTGCGTGCCAGGGCCACCAGCCGGCGGTGGAACTCACCCGACAACCGTATCCAGCTTCTCACCTCGCCCGCATGGAACGCGCCGCTTTCCTGCCCGATGAGCGCGCGCAGATTTTCGATCTGCCGCGGCGTCGCGCGGTCGATGGCGGCCGGCAATGCCGCGCACTCGAGCATTCGTCGCGCCTCGAACACCGCGCGCGTTTCCTCGGGCGATGGACTTGCGATGCTCGCGCCGCGATTGGGCTTCAGCTGGACGATGTGATCGTGCGCCAGACGCAGGAGCGCCATCCGGACGATGGTGCGGCTGACCCCGAACAGTTCGACCAGGCTCGTCTCGATCAAACGCGTGCCCGGGGCCAGGCGCTGGTCGAGCACCGCCTCGAACACCGCGTCGTAGACCGGCTGCTCGGTGCCCCCCTGGATCGTCGCCGGATAAGATTGCATTGCCGTCCGAATAGAATACAATGTTTGCAACAACTGTATACAATCACGCGCTCAAACGCAACGGGGCGACGAAGACGCTGCGCAGACAGACGGGAGACCAACCGATGGGACGCCTGACCACCCATGTGCTCGACACCGCGAACGGCAGGCCGGGCGCGGGCATCCGGATCACGCTGTATCGCAACCTGGGCGAGCGCTATGCGCTGGTCAGGGATGCGGTGACCAATGCGGACGGGCGCTGCGACGAGTCGCTGCTGGAGGGCGAGGCGTTCTCGCGCGGCCGCTATCGGCTGGTGTTTGCCGCCGGCGAGTACTTCGCGAGGCAGGGGGCCGTGCTCCCCGATCTCCCCTTTGTCGACGAGGTCGTGCTCGATTTCGGCGTCGCCGACGCGGCCGCCCATTACCACGTGCCGCTGCTCGTCTCGCCGTGGAGCTGGTCGACCTACCGGGGCAGCTGACGTGTTGGAGGCGTATGCGGTCGAATGGGCGCAGCTGCTGATCCGCTGGGTGCACCTGATCACCGGCATCGCGTGGATCGGCGCGTCGTTCTACTTCGTCTTCCTCGACCTTAGCCTCCTGCCGCCCAAGCGCAAGGAAGACGCCGAAGCGGGCGTGGGCGGCGAACTGTGGGCGATCCACGGCGGCGGCTTCTACCATGCGCAGAAGTTCAAGGTCGCGCCCGCGACGTTGCCCGAGCCGCTGCACTGGTTCAAATGGGAAGCATACTGGACCTGGATGTCGGGATTCGCGCTTTTCGTCGTCATGTACTACGCGCATGCCGACCTCTACATGATCGACCGCAGCGTCGCCGACATCGCACCGTGGCAGGCGATCGCAATCTCTGTCGCGCTGCTCGTCGGCGGCTGGATCTTCTACGACCAGCTGTGCAAGCGCGCGGGACTTGGCCGCGAGAAGGTTGTCGCCGCCGTGATGATCGTGTTCCTGGCGGCGGTGGCCTGGGGATGTTCGCACCTTTTCTCCGGCCGCGCGATGTACCTCCAGGTGGGCGCGATGATGGGCACCATCATGGCGTGGAACGTCTACTTCGTGATCATGCCGTCGCAGCGCAGGCTGGTCGAGGCGAAGCTGCGCAACGTCGCACCGGATCCGGTCCATGGCCAGCGCGGCAAGCAGCGGTCGGTCCACAACAACTACTTCACGCTGCCGGTGCTGTTCATCATGATCAGCAATCACTACCCGATGACGTTCGGGCATCGGCATGCGTGGCTGGTGCTGGTCGCGATCCTGCTGCTCGCCGCCTTCGTCCGTCATTTCTTCAACCTGCGGCACGTCGGCAGGACGGTGTGGGCGATTCCGGCGGCGGCTGCGCTCGGCACGCTGCTGCTCGCGATAGTCATCGCGCCCGGAAAGCCGAAGGCCGTGGCGTTCAGCTTCGCCGATGTCCAGCAGATCATCGCGATGCGATGCGCCACCTGCCACGCCGTGAAGCCCACGCAGCCCGGGTTCATCGAAGCGCCGAAAGGATTCCTGCTCGACTCGCCGCAGCTCATCGTCGCCGGCGCGCAGAAAATCAACCAGCAGGCGGTCGTGAGCCGGGTGATGCCGATCGGCAACCTGACCGGGATGACCGACGCCGAGCGCGCGACGCTTGCCGCGTGGATCGCGGCCGGTGCGCCGGCCAGATAGCGGTCTCGTTACGCGCCGACTAGAAGAGATCCGGCTGTTCAGGCGCCTCGGCGGCCGCAGGCGCGGCGCGGGCGTCGTTCGGCGACGGGGAACCGGCCTCGGCCACGCGGTCGATCAACGTCGGGTCGTCGTGCCTTACGCTGTTCACGCGCGTCGATACCGGGTAGTACGTCATCGCCTCGGCCGGGTAGGGCGCAAACAGCGCCTCGACGTCGGAGACCGCCGCGTCGAGCCAGCGTTCGTAGTGCGGCGGCGCGATGATGACCGGCATCCGCTCATGCATTGTCGCCAGCAGCGCATTGGCCTGCGTGGTGACTATCGTGCAGGTGTCGAGCACGTCGCCTTCCGGCGAGAGCCAGCGCTCGGTGAGTCCGGCAAGCGCAAATGTCGAACCGTCCTTCATGCCGATGTGCAGCGGCTGCTTGCCGGCGCCGGGGATGGTCTTCCATTCGTAGAAGCCGTCCGCGGGAATCAGGCAGCGATGGCGCTTCAACGCCGTTCGGAACGACGGTTTCTGGGCAAGTGTTTCCGCCCGCGCGTTGATCATCTTCGAGCCGATCGACGGGTCCTTGGCCCAGCGTGGCACCAGGCCCCAGCGCACGTGCGCGAGCTCGCGCTCGCCGGTTTGTCCCAGGCGCACGACCGGCACGTCCTGCATCGGAGCGATGTTGTAGCGCGGCTTGATCGACGGCGGAATGGACAAACCGAACGCCAGCGCCAGCGCGCCCGGATGCGTATGCAGTTCGTAGCGTCCGCACATCGCGTGCGTCAGGCGTTTTCGCGCGCCGCCGGAGAATCGAGCGAAGGATCCGCGAGCAGCCGTCGCGCGGTCCTGGCGACCTGCTGTGTGTCCCAGTACGCGTAGGCTCCCACGGCCGCCGCGCCGGCGAGCGGCACCCAGCGACCTGCGGCGGTCCCGGCGACCCGTTTGCTCACAGTGACCCCGACCTTGGACACGATCGACTTCACCGCGCCGCTGGACAACTGCTGGACCACGAGACGCTGTCCGGTGCGCACCGCGACGTCGCGCAGCACCTGGCTCGCCGCGTGCCGGAACAGGCAATACAGCATGTGGACACGGGTCAGCTCCGCCGACCTTCCATACAGCGCGAAAATGTCGGCGACCATCTGCCGCTGTGTCTTCCAGATGAGGTAGATGTCCGGGAGCACGGTCAGCATGCCGAACGGTCCAGGCGGCAAGGCCAGCGAACCCGATAGGACCGCAGCATGGCGCGCCGCCGTCCTTGCGATCAGTTCCGCCTGGCGGTCCGGGTCGGCGACCGGATGCGTCTTGGGCGCAGGGACGTTCGTGATCACGCGCTCGATCGCGCTTTCGACATCCCGAGGCGGGCCTGCGCGGACGGCGGGCAGTGGTTCGGCAGTCGGATTGGGCATGTTTTTGTAGATTGGGGTCGAGTAGCCGTATTTCTACTATAGGCTGCACGGATGGCACCGGGCAAATTCCCATCGGTTGCCCCCACGCTACAATCGGGTCCCATCGTTGTCGGGAAAGTCCAATCATGCAGTTCGCCCGCTGGTTGCACGTCCTAGGCGTCGTCGTCTGGGTAGGCGGCATGTTCTTCGCGCACATGGCGTTGCGTCCTTCGGTCCAGTCATTGGCCCCGCCGCAGCGCCTGCCGCTGCTGGCCGCCACACTCACCCGATTCGTGGCCTGGGCGGGCGTCGCCGTCGCCGCGATCCTCGTCAGCGGGATCGTGCTGATTCGGATGCTGGGCGGCATGGCGGTGCTCGGCGCGTCGGTACACGCGATGATTGCGCTTGGGGCCGTCATGATCCTGGTCTACGGTTACCTCGTGCTGTCTCCATTGCAAAGGCTGCGCGCGGGTGCAGCCACGGGGGAATGGGCAGCGGCGGGCGCCGCCATGAGCCGGGTGCGCCAATTGGTCGCACTCAACCTGGTGCTCGGACTGGTGACGCTGACGATTGCCGTACTCGGACACGCATGAGGATCGGCGTACCCCGCGAGATCAAGGACGGCGAGCGCCGGGTCGGAGTCACGCCGGAGGGCGTCGCGCGCCTCGTGGCCGAGGGTCATGCGCTGATCGTGGCCGCAGGTGCCGGTGCAGCCGTGGGTTTTTCCGATGCCGACTATGTTGCGGCCGGAGCGCAGGTGAGCACGGACCCCGAAGCGCCCTGGGCATGCGATCTGGTCGTCAAGGTCAAGGAGCTGCAGCCGGCGGAATATCCGCTGCTGGTCGCGGGGACGACGGTGTTCGGCTTTGCGCAGATCAACCGTGATCCCGAGCTGCTCGCCGCGTTCCTCGACGCGCGCGTAGCGGTGATCGGTTACGAGACGGTGCGCGATGCCGGCGGCGGTGTGCCGCTGCTCGCGCCGATGTCGCGGATTGCCGGGCGCCTGGCGCCGCTGGTCGGCGCCCAGGCGCTCGGTACCGACCGCGGCGGAGCCGGCGTGTTGCTGTCGGGCGTCGACGGCATCCCGGGCGCACAGGTGGTGGTGATCGGCGCCGGCAACGTGGGTGGCGGGGCCGCACGAATCGCAGCGCGGCTGGGTGCGCGGGTCACCGTGTTTTCGCGCGGTGCTGCGCGTCGCGTGGCACTCGCGACGACTCTGGCGAGCGAGGGCCACCGAATCGAAGCGCATGCCCTTTCCAACGCCAACGACGCCGGCTTCGAAAATGCGGTAAGGACGGCGGACCTGGTGATCGGTGGCGTGCTGGAACCGGGCACGCTGTCACCGAAGCTGATATCGCGCAAGATCGTGGCCGCGATGCGCCCTGGCTCCGCAATCGTCGACGTCGGCATCGACCAAGGCGGAATCGCGGAGACTTCGCGCATGACCAGCCTGTCGAATCCCACCTACGTCGAGTGCGGAGTGGTCCACTACGCCGTGCCCAACATGCCGGCCCTGGTAGCGCGCACGGCTACGCTGGCGCTGACCGATGTCACGCTTCCGGTGGTGCGGGCGCTGGCGGCGCGGGGCATCGCCGGCGCGATAGCGGCGGATGCGGGGCTCGCGGCCGGCGTGCTGGTGCGCGACGGCGTGATCGTGCACCCGGGCCTCGCCGCGGACGCGGCACGACACCGTGCCCGATCCACGCGAGCCGCGTGAGGATCGTCACCACGAATTTGCCACTGCGCGGAATTCACGCGGTGCATCGCCTGCACTCATGAAAATATTTGGATTCGCCGGCTGGTCCGGCAGCGGCAAGACAACCTTGATCGAACGGCTGATACCGCTGTTGATTGCACGCGTCGGATCGGTTTCCCTGATCAAGCACGCCCATCATGAATTCGACCTCGATCAGCCGGGCAAGGATTCCTGGCGGCACCGGCAGGCAGGCTGTACCGAGGTCCTCGTGAGCTCGGCGCGGCGCTATGCGGTGATGCACGAGTTGCGCAGCGAACCCGAACTCGGGCTTCCGGCAGCGCTCGCCCGGCTCTCGCCCTGCGCATTGGCGCTGGTCGAGGGCTACAAGGCGTACCCGATTCCGAAGCTCGAGGTTTGGCGGCCCAGCGTGGGCAAGCCGCGACTCCACCCGGCGGATCCGGCAATCCTCGCTGTGGCCACCGATAGCCCGGCGGCCGTGGCGGGGGGTCGACTTCCCGTGTTCGAGCTGGCCGAAATCGACCAAATCGCAACGTTTGTCGTCGACCGTGCCGTTGTTTGGCCTGGCTCGATTGACGCGCCGGAGGCGCCGGAGTAGCGTGAACTCGTGGCGCTGCCACCTGACCAAGTACCAATGGGTTGATATTGTTGCTCCAGGGGTGGGTTCGTCGGCCTCGTGAACAAAAATGGTCAATAAACAAATACTTGCATCGTTGTCTTGCCTCGCCTTAGCCGCGACGTCTGCGGTCTGGGCAAGCGAGCCTGCGTCGGCGGCCGCCGATGCGGCCGGCTTCTACGGCGGCATCTCGATGCGCGGTGGCGAAGTCCGCAGCGATGGCGTGTCGTTCGGCCCGCTCAGTTCGGTATGGAACCGGTTCACGTTGCCGGTGACCGACGACACCGGAAGCCGGGCACTTACGTATGGCGGCTATCGCTGGGCCAACGATATCGCGGTCGAGGCGGCCTTTGCGACGACCGATCGCTACTTGTTGAGACCCGCCCTGCCTGGCAGTCGCCGTGGCGTCGGGCTGGCGCTCGTGTCCGACGGCGACGCGGCAAGCAAGGCGTGGAACGTCGATGTCTACACCAGCTGGGAGTTTCGCAAGAGTCTGTCGCTGTACGGTCGCCTGGGTTATGCGCAATCCGAATTCCAGCAGGCCTATGTACCGGGACCGGGATCAATCGGCGATGCGCGGCGTAGCCACGACGGCGTGAACTACGGCCTCGGTCTGCGCTACGACCTGTCGCGGGCGCTTGGCCTCCGGCTCGAATATGCGCGCTTCGGTCGCCTGCCCGGCGAAATCGCCGGTGTTGGACTGCCAGAAAACGATCAGCTTCAGCTCGGCGTGCAGTTTCGCTTCTAGCACGGCGACCTGGCCGGTCGCCGCGATGGCCCTCGGCCTATAATTCAAACGCCGGCTCGTGTTGCCGGCGTTTTGCGTCGCGATTCCAGTGCCCGACACCGCCTCGATTCCATTGACCGCCATCACCGTTCGTTTGGTGTACCTGGCGCGTCTGCGCGAGGCGTTCGGGTGCAGCGGCGAGGCACTGGCGCTCGCCGGACCGCGCCCCACGGTCGGTGCCGCACTCGATGCGTTGCGTGCGCGCGAAGGTGCCTGGACGCAGGAACTCGCGCCAGGTCGTGCGGTGCGCGTCGCGGTCAATCACGAACTTGCAGCACTCGACGCGCTCCTGCGCGATGGAGACGAAGTGGCGCTGCTGCCGCCGGTGACCGGCGGCTGACGCTCGAGGATCATTGCATGCCGATTCGCATCGAAGCCGCCGACTTCGACGCCGGACGCGAAATCGCGGCGCTGCGCGCCAACGATCCGCGGGTCGGAGCGGTGGCGTCGTTCATCGGTACGGTGCGCGACGTCAACGACTCCGCTGCCGTTTCGACGATGACGCTCGAGCACTATCCCGGGATGACAGAGAAGGCACTGGCCGCGATCGTCGACGAGGCGCGGTCGCGTTTCGAAATCATCGACGCGCTGGTCATCCACCGCGTCGGTCCGCTGCGACCCGCCGACCAGATCGTCCTCGTGGCCGTCACCAGTTCGCATCGCGGCGACGCGTTCGATGCCTGCCGCTTCATCATGGACTATCTGAAGACGCGGGCGCCATTCTGGAAGAAGGAAGTCACCGCGCAAGGCGAGCGCTGGGTCGACGCGCGGGTCAGCGACGACGACGCGGCGGCGCGCTGGGCAACCAAGCGCTGAGCGAGATCCGGAGGTTTTCGCTGAGGTGATCCGCAAGCGACGCCACCCAAGGCGGTCAGACCACTTGACCAATCTGGAAGCGCTGCCTACCATCGCAGCCTGCAGCCGCTATTTCCCGAGTCTGTTGCGCGCACCCGCCGGCTTCGGTCGCGGCGCGCCATTCGAGTTCCCCTGTCCACCGACCTCAATTTGCGCGGATTGCCCAAGTCATGACCGCCGCCGCGCTCATTGCCATCGATTGGGGTACGACCTCCGCACGCGCGTACCGCCTCGACGCCACGGGTGCGGTTGTGGATTCGCGCAGCGCTCCGCTGGGAATCCTGCAGGTGCCGGACGGCCGCTTCGGCGACGCGCTTGCCGCGCTGCTCGGTCCGTGGCGCGACGAGCCGGTCACACGCCTCGCGTGCGGAATGATCGGCAGCCGTCAGGGCTGGGTCGAGGCGCCGTATGTCCAGTGCCCGGCGCCCCTGTCTGACCTCGCCGCAGGCATCGTCAGGACGCCGGACGGCGGCTTGGCCGTCGTCCCCGGCGCCATCACGCGTGATTCGTATGGCATTCCGGACGTGATGCGCGGCGAGGAAACGCAGATCCTGGGCGGTGTGGACAAAGCCGAGCCGCGGGTGCTGGTCGCCATGCCCGGCACGCACAGCAAATGGGCGTGCGTGGAGTCCGGTCGCCTCGTAGACTTCAAGACCTTTATGACCGGCGAAATTTGGAGCGTGCTGCTGAAGCACAGCATACTCGGACGACTCGCGACGCCGGCGCCCGCCGACGCGGGGATAGGCTCCGGGTTCGCAAGGGGCGTCGCGCGCGGCCTCGGTCCCGGCGACCTCGTGCACGACGTCTTTGGCGCGCGAACGCTCGCGCTGACCGGCGAGATGGAGGGCGGCGAGGTTGCGGACTGGCTGTCGGGTGTCATGATCGGCCGCGAGGTGCGCAACGCGCGCACCTGGGCGCAACGTCATGGCTACGATGGTGCGCGCGTGCGCCTTATCGGCGAAGATGCGCTGGTTGCGCGCTACGAAGTGGCGCTCGTGCAGGCGGACATCAAGGTCGAACGTACCGACGCGCAGGCGGCCGCCTATGGTCTGTGGCGCATCGCCCTTTCCGCCGACATCGTGTCGGCGCTGCATTGATCACCAACAGTTGACGCACTCATGAATCCACTCGCGAACTATCTAACTCCCCTGCCACTGGTCGCGGTGCTTCGGGGCATCACGCCTGAGGAAATTCCGGCGATCGGCACGGCGCTCACGGGAGCCGGCTTCAGGATCCTCGAAGTCCCGCTCAATTCACCGCGCGCCTTCGATTCGATCCGGCTGCTCGCCGAACAGGCGGGTGCGCAATGTTTGATCGGTGCAGGTACGGTGATTTCCGTCGATGATGTCGCTCGGGTACGCGCCGCCGGTGGCCGGGTGATCGTCATGCCGCACTCGGACACTGCAGTCATCCGGCAGGCGAAGGCGCTCAATATGCTCTGTGTACCCGGCGTCGCGACACCGACCGAGGCGTTCGCAGCACTCGCGGCGGGCGCCGATGGACTGAAGATGTTCCCGGCCGAGGCGCTTCCCCCCGCGGCGCTACGCGCCTGGCGCGCGGTGCTGCCCGCGGACACGCTGGTGTTCGCCGTGGGCGGCATGAAGCCCGACAATCTGGCGCCGTACTGGATCGCCGGCGCCTCCGGATTCGGTACCGGCTCCAATCTGTACAAGCCCGGCGTCAAGGCGGCGCTGGTGCGTGAAGTTGCGCTCGCCTATGCCGCGGCGGTGCGGGAATTGCCGCGGCGCTGACGCGAAGTCGTGGGCGAGGTGCGAGACCAGAAAGGGGGATCCGCTTGAAACGAATCGTTTGGACATGGGCCTGGCTGCCGGTGCTGGCAAGCCTCGCGGCGTTCGCGCCCTCCGCGCAGGCAAGTGCGGGCCTGTTGACCTGCGAGAGCAAAGGCTATCGCTTTGAATATTGCAACGCGAGGACGCAGGGACGCGTGATCATGCTGCGCGAGATCTCCACTGGCAACTTGTGTCGACAAGGTCGCGGCTGGGGATTCGACGGCAACGGGATCTGGGTCGACCGCGGATGCCGCGCGGAATTCAGCTATGGCCGTGACGACGGCGGTGGCGGGTGGGGGCGATCGGGAACGCTCACCTGTTCGAGCAACGGCTACCGGTACCAATACTGCAATGCCGACACGCAGGGTCGTGTCAGCCTGGCCCGCGAATTATCGACCGGCAACCTGTGCCGGCAGGGCCGCGGCTGGGGTTACGACAATGGCGGCATCTGGGTCGACCACGGATGCCGCGGCGAATTCCGTTACGGTCGCGACAGCGGCGGACGCAATGACGCGGCCATCGCAGCCGGGATCCTTGGCGCGCTTGCGCTCGGAGCGGCAATCAACTCCACGCAGACTGCGCCGCAGGCTGTAGCCCCGCCACAGCCACCGCCGCCAACACGGCCGTCGATGCTTCCTCCGCCATGGGCGGTCGGGTCGTACCAGGCCTACGATCCGGATTCCGGCGACATCGTGCAACTGGTCGTCGACGGGGGCGGTCGCGTCTATCTGCGCGACGAGCTGGGCGCCATCGTCAACCAGGGTGATCTGCGCGACGGCATGGTCTGGTGGAACAGCGGCAAGCGCTCGTGGCTGGCGCGCGAGGGTCCCGGCGTGCTACTGGGCGACGTCGAAACCGGCAAACACTACTACTTCCGGCGCAATGCCTGATATCGTTTCCATCGGCGAGCCGCTCGTCGAGTTCAATCAGGCGCGGTCCGCGGACGCGCACGCGTACCTGCAAGGTTTCGGCGGAGACACGTCGAACATGGGAATCGCCGCGGCACGGCTTGGCGCCGCGGTTGCGTACGTGACGCGCCTGGGCGCCGACCGATTCGGCCGCATGTTCGTCGAACTGTGGGCAGGCGAGGGCGTCGACACCACGGGCGTGACGATCGATCCCGAGGCGCCCACCGGCATCTACTTTGTCACCCATGGCGCCAGGGGCCACGAATTTTCGTACCTGCGCGCGGGCTCGGCGGCGAGCCGGATGCGTCCGGACATGCTGCCGACCGGCCTGCTGCGCTCGGCGCGCCTGCTGCACGCGTCGGGCATCAGCCAGGCGATTTCTTCCGGCGCCTGCGACGCGGTGTTCGCGGCGTTCGACATGGCGCGGGCGGCGGGCGCGCTCGTCACCTACGATCCGAACATCAGGCTGGCATTGTGGCCGCTCGTGCGCGCCCGTGCGATCGTGTTGGCGTCGATGGCACGCTGCACGTGGTGCCTGCCCAGTCAGGACGACGCGAACCTGCTGTTCGAAGGAGCGCCGCCCGATGCCGTGGTCGATGCGATCCACGCGGCGGGCGCACCCGGCGTCGTGCTGAAACTGGGCGCCGAAGGTTGTCTTGTTTCTGACGGCGTGCGGCGCGAGCGCGTTCCTGCACTGAAGGTCGTCAGCGTCGACGCCACGGGCGCCGGCGATTGTTTCGACGGCGCCTTTGCGGCGCGCCTGCTCGCCGGCGACGATCCGTTCGGGGCCGCGCGCTACGCGAATGCTGCGGCGGCGCTCGCCACGACCGGCTACGGTGCCGTTGCGCCGTTGCCGCGTGCTGCGGACGTCGCGCGCGCACTCACGAAACAGGAGATTGCATGAACGAGACGACGTTTCATCCGGATCTATTCGCTGGCAAGGTTGCGCTCGTGGTCGGCGGCACCACCGGCATTGGTGCCGCGATCGCCGATGCGTTTGCCGCGCTCGGCGCCGTCGTCACTGTGACGGGCGCGACGGCTGCCGAGTGCGCGACTGCGCGTTCCGCGCCGGCCTTTCGCTGCCGCGATGCGGTGGCGGTCGACGTCCGGGACGAGGCAGCGATCGTGCCGCTGCTGCGCGACCTGCCGCGGCTCGACGTGCTCGTGAACTGCGCCGGGATTATCCGCCGCGGCGCGGAGCACGAAGTCCGGGTGTTCGAGGAGGTGCTGGCGATCAACCTTACCGGCACCATGCGCACCTGTACGCTCGCGCGCGACAAGCTCCGTACCACCGGCGGTGCGATCGTCAATACCGCGTCGATGCTCTCGTTTTTCGGCGGCGGCGTAGTGCCCGCCTACGCGTCCAGCAAGGGCGGCGTCGCGCAGCTGACGAAGTCGCTGGCGATCAGTTATGCGTCGGATGGGATTCGCGTGAACGCGCTTGCTCCAGGCTGGGTGGCGACCCCGCTCACGCAGCCGCTGCGTGACGATCCGGCGCGCAATGCCACGATCCTGTCGCGCACGCCGCTCGGACGCTGGGCGGAACCGGACGACATCGCGGGCGCTGCCGTGTTCCTGTGCTCGCCCGCGGCACGCTTCATCACGGGTGCGGTGCTGCCGGTCGACGGCGGCTACCTCATTGCCTGAACCGGAGGAACGCCAGGGAGGGGATCGATGTCCATCGACACAGCCGTTCGATATCTACGGAAGGGTGCGTGGGAGAAGGCGCATCCCATCGTCCAGAAGGACGCCTCGCCACTCGGCTGCTGGGCGCACGGCGTCGTGCACCTGCTCGAGGGCGACCTTTCCAATGCACGCTACTGGTATCGGCGAGCGCAGCGCGCGTTTCCCGGCAATGCCGACGCGCGGGCGGAGATCGCCGCGCTGGCGGACGCGGTGAAGGAATCCGAACGTTGAGCGTGCCCCTCGGCGCAATCGCGGCCGGCATCCAGCCGGAAATTGCCGTCTCTGCACTCCCGGACGACGAGCGCGTCTGGGTGCCGCAGGCGCCGTCCGTGTGGTTCCGCCCGTTGCTGCTCAACACGGTTACCGGCGGCTGGTGCAACCTGCTTCGCGTGCGAAGAAGCGGCGTGCTGTCGCGCCATCGGCATCCGATGATCGTCGTCGGCTACGTGATCAAGGGTCGCTGGCGGTATCTCGAGCACGACTGGATCGCGGAGGAGGGCAGCTTCGTCTACGAACCTCCCGGCGAGGTCCACACGCTGACTGTCCCCGCCGATTGCGCGGAAATGATCACGTTTTTCAATATCAGCGGCGCGATGATTTATGTCGACGAGGCCGGCCGGCAGACGGGATACGAGGATGTATGGACCAAGATCGACATGTGCCGCAGCCACTACGCGGGCTGCGGCCTGGGCTCGCAATACCTCGACCAGTACATACGCTGACTGCGAGTGTCGGATTCCGGTCTCCGATCACTCCATCCTGCCGGCGGCGCGCACCGACGACCGCGGCCCGGGCCTTGGTTTGCCGGTCTTAGGCCAGCGCGCCGGGCGTGTCCGGTAATATCCGGGAGTGATCGCAGAGTTCACCGCCGTGGGTGTGGGCGCCGCGCTGGGCGCGTGGCTGCGCTGGGGAATGTCGGCGTGGCTCAACCCGCGCGTTGCACATTTTCCGCTGGGCACGCTGACGGCGAATCTTGCCGGCGGCTACCTCATTGGGCTCGCGGTCGCCTATTTCCTCGCGCGCCACGACCTGCCGCCGCAATGGCGCCTGTTCGTGGTGACCGGGTTCCTGGGCGGCCTCACCACGTTCTCGACGTTTTCCGCCGAAGTGACGGAACTGCTGTCCCGAGGTGAATACGCGACGGGCGTCACGCTCGCCGCGACCCATCTGGCGGGCTCGCTGCTGTTGACGGCTGCGGGATTCGCCACGTTCCGCGCGCTTGCCTCCTGACCACGCAACAGCCGAATCGACAAGGAAACGACCATGCCACATGCAATTCGCATTCATGCCACCGGAGGACCCGAGGTTCTCGTGTTCGAGGAAGTCGCCGTAGGCGCGCCGGGTGCGGGCGAGGCGCGCATCCGCCACACTGCGATCGGTCTCAACTACATTGACACGTACCACCGCAGCGGCCTGTATCCGCTGCCGCTACCGGCCGGAATCGGTCTCGAGGCGGCGGGCGTCGTCGAGGCGGTCGGGTCCGGCGTGGACTGGGTGAAGACAGGTGACCGGGTCGCCTACTGCGGCGGCCCGCCCGGCTCCTATGCGACCGAGCGGGTCATGCCTGCCGAGCGATTGGTCAAGATTCCGGACGGCATCGATGATGTCACCGCCGCGACGCTGATGCTCAAGGGGCTGACCGTCCAGTACCTGTTCCGCCAGACCTACACGTTGAAGCCTGGCGAGACCATCCTGTTCCATGCGGCCGCCGGGGGCGTGGGCCTCATTGCCTGCCAGTGGGCGCGCGCGCTCGGAGTCACGATGATCGGCACCGTCGGCTCGGAAGCCAAGGCACAACTCGCGGCGGCCAACGGCTGCACGCATACGATCGACTACACGCGCGAGGACTTCGTCGCGCGCACAAAGGAGTTGACCGGCGGCAAGGGCGTGCCGGTGGTCTACGACTCGATCGGGAAGGACACCTTTCCGCAATCACTCGACTGCCTGTCGCCGCGCGGCCTGTTCGTGAGTTTCGGCAACGCCACGGGTCCCATCGCCGCCTTCAATATCGGGCTCCTCGCGCAGAAGGGTTCTCTGTACGCGACACGGCCCACGCTCTTCTCGTACGCAACGAATCGGACGAACATCAAGACGATGACCGACGATCTGTTCTCATTGGTGCTTGCAGGGAAGATCAAGTCGGAAGCGCGGCAGAAATTCGCATTGAAGGACGCCGCGGTTGCGCATCGCGCGCTGGAATCGCGCGCGACGACCGGCGCAACGGTGCTGATGCCCTGATCAGGCGGCGCGCGCTGCGACGTTGAGCAGCGCACGGGCGGCGTTGGGCAGCTCCGACGCGGTCATTCCGAGCGGGCCGCAGCCGCCGGCGACCAGCTCATCAGCGGCGGCGCCGTGCAGGCAGACGGCAATGCGCAGTGCCGACTTCGCCTCGATCTTCTGCGCGAGTAGCGCACCGAGCAGGCCCGACAGCACGTCGCCGCTGCCCGCGGTGGCCAGCGCGGGTCCACCGCTCGCATTGATGTCCCAGGTTCCGTCGGGGTGCGCGAGCACGCTGCCAACGCCCTTGAGCACCACGTTCGCGGCGAGTCGCTGAGCGAGTCCGCGCGCAGCATGCATCCGGTCGTTCTGTACGGTTGCGGTGTCGACGCCGAGAACGCGCGCCGCTTCACCGGGATGCGGGGTCGCAAGCGTCGGCGCATCGCGTGCCTGTGCCGCGGCCAGCAAAGCGGGGTCGCGCGCGATCAGATTGAGCGCGTCGGCGTCGAGCGCGACCGGAATCGGCTGCGCCAGCGCGCGCAGCAGCAGCGAACGCGCGGCGTCGCTGGTGCCCAGTCCCGGGCCGACTACCAGCGCGTCGGGTTGCGCGTCCAATACTACGCCTGCGTGCCGCAACATCAGCTCCGGCATCCCGGTATCAAGCTTGGGCGGGTCGGCCATCAGGAATCCGAGCCAGACTTTGCCCGCGCCGGTGCGCATCGCCGCCCTGCCGGCGAGGATCAATGCACCGCCCATGCCTTCGGTTCCACCGAGGATGCCGAGGGTGCCGAACGTTCCCTTGTTGACGTTGTGGGTGGCGCGCGCGAGCACCGGAGGCAGCGCGTCCGCGAGCACCGCCCAATCGAGCCGATGGCCGAGCGCCTCGCCTCCCACGTCGAGCGAAAGATCGTGCACCGATAGGTTGCCGCAACAGTCGGGACCGTCCCCGGTGAGCAGCCCCGGCTTCAGTGCGATGAAGGTCGCGGTCGCGGACGCGCGAATGGCCGGCGCGTGTGCCTGACCGGTGTTGGCGTCGAGTCCGGTCGGAACGTCGAGCGCCAGGATCGGTGCTGTGCAGCCATTCGCCCATTCGACCAGCTCCGCGTAGCGACCTTCCGGCGAACGCGCAAGTCCGATGCCGAACAACCCGTCGATGACCAGCGCCGGACACGACGTCGGCAGGATGTTTGTCGCGGAACCGCCCGCGGCGACGAACGACTCGTACGCTGCCGCCGCGTCCGGCGGCAACCGGGACGCATCGCCCGGAAAAACGACATGGATGTCATGGTAGTCCTGGCGCAGGATGCGCGCGACGACGAAGGCGTCGCCCCCATTGTTGCCGGGCCCAGCCAGCACCACGATTTGCCCGCCACGTTCACCGGTCATCCTGCGCGCAACGTCTGCGGCCGCTTGCCCGGCGCGCTCCATCAGCGGCTCGCCTGAATGCGCAGCTTCGATCGAGCGCAGTTGCGCTCCGTCCAGAACGGGTTCCAAGTGTGCCAGCATGATGCGATTATGCCTTCAGTCGGCCCCGCCTCCCGGGGAAAGCAAGCGCAATCGGGTAAAATCCGGCTTTCCGCGCGCCCGTTCACGATGGCAGAAATCCTCTCGTTGGCTGGTCGGCCGGCACTCTCGCCGTTCCGCCTTGCCAAACTGCTGCAAAGTCTCTCTCACGCTCAAGGTGCCCATCGCGTCGCAGGTATCGCAGCGACGTACTGGCATTTCGTCGAGGTGACCCGGTCGCTCTCGGCCAGCGAACGCGACACGCTCGACCGCCTGCTGGTTTACGGGCCCGACGCTTGTACGGACCTGCAGGAGAGCGGGACGCCGCTGCTCGTCGTGCCGCGCCCGGGCACGATTTCGCCGTGGTCGTCGAAGGCCACCGAAATCGCGCGCAACTGCGGTCTCCCGGCGGTCGCCAGAATAGAAAGAGGCATCGTCCACCGCGTGACCACACGTGATGGCGGCCCGTTGACGGTGGCTGACCGCGCGGCGCTGTTGCCGCTGCTGCACGACCGAATGACCGAAGCAGTGTTCGACGACGTGGCGGACGCCCTGCTGCTGTTCTCGCATTTTGCGCCCAAGCCGCTCACGACGATTCCATTGCACTCGGGCGGCCGTGGTGCCCTCGAGCGCGCCGACATCGAGCTGGGGCTGGCACTCGCCCCGGACGAGATCGAATATTTGGACGAGAGCTTCCACTGGCTTGGCCGCGATCCCACCGACGTCGAGCTGATGATGTTCGCGCAGGCCAATTCCGAGCACTGTCGGCACAAGATCTTCAATGCCGACTGGATCGTCAATGGCGAGGCACAGGACCGGAGTCTGTTCGCGATGATCCGCGAGACTCATCGGTTGCATCCTGAAGGCACGATCGTCGCGTACTCGGACAACGCCGCCGTGATGGAAGGCGCCGTCGTCCAGCGCTTCCATCCCCGCGCCGGCGACCGATATGCCTCCGCGCCGGAGCTGACCCACACGTTGATGAAGGTCGAGACGCACAATCATCCGACGGCGATCGCTCCGTTTCCGGGCGCCGCGACGGGAGCGGGCGGCGAGATCCGCGACGAGGGCGCCACGGGAGTCGGAGGCAAGCCGAAGGCGGGACTGGTCGGCTTCACGGTATCGAATCTGCGCATTCCCGGACTCACGCACGCGTGGGAGCACGACTACGGCAAGCCCGAGCGCATCGCCTCGGCGCTCGCCATCATGCTCGATGGACCCATCGGCGCCGCGTCGTTCAACAACGAGTTCGGGCGGCCGAACCTGGCGGGCTACTTCCGCACGTTCGAGCAGTCGGTCGCCGGCGAGGTGCGCGGCTATCACAAGCCGATCATGATCGCGGGCGGCGTGGGCAACCTGCGCGCGGACCACACGCACAAGCACCCATTGCCGGCGGGCACGTTGCTCATCCAGCTGGGTGGTCCGGGAATGCTGATCGGCATGGGCGGTGGCGCGGCGTCGTCGATGGCCACCGGTGTCAACAAGGCGGATCTCGACTTTGACTCGGTCCAGCGCGGCAATGCTGAAATCGAGCGTCGCGCGCAGGAAGTGATCGACCGTTGCTGGCAGCAGGGCAGCGGCAATCCGATCCTGTCGGTTCACGATGTCGGTGCCGGAGGACTGTCGAACGCGCTGCCTGAACTCGTGCACGGCGGTGGCGTGGGCGGTTCGTTCGACCTGCGCGCGGTCCCGTCGGAGGAACCGGGCATGGCGCCGCGCGAGGTCTGGTGCAACGAAGCGCAGGAACGATACGTACTGGCGATCGCGCCGTCGTCGCTCGAGCGGTTCACCGCCATCTGCCGCCGGGAGCGATGTCCGTTCGCCGTGGTCGGCGCCGCGAATGCGGAAGGACGGCTGGTTGTTTCCGATCCGCATTTCGGCAACAAGCCCGTCGATGTCCCGCTCGATCTGATCTTGGGCAAGGTACCGAAGATGACGCGCAATGTGCGACGCGTCCCGCGTGCGCTGCCGCCGCTCGAACTTTCCGGCATCGTGTTGCGCGACGCTGTCTACCGCGTCCTGCAACTGCCGGCTGTTGCTGACAAGACATTCCTGGTCACGATCGGCGATCGCACGGTGGGCGGGCTCTGCTCGCGCGACCCGATGGTGGGACCGTGGCAGGTGCCGGTTGCCGACGTGGCGGTCACGCTGATGGACTTTGTGGGATACGCGGGCGAAGCGATGGCGATGGGCGAGCGCACGCCGCTGGCGCTCATCGATGCGCCGGCATCGGGCCGCATGGCGGTCGGCGAAGCCATCACCAACATCGCAGCGGCCGGCGTCGAGCGTATTTCCGACATCAAGCTCTCGGCGAATTGGATGGCGCCGGCGGGTCATCCGGGCGAGGATGCGGCGCTCTACGATACGGTACGCGCGGTCGCACTCGATACCTGCGTACGGCTCGGCGTATCGATTCCCGTCGGCAAGGACTCGATGTCGATGCGGACGACGTGGACCGACGACGGCGTTGCCAAGGCGGTCACTGCACCGGTGTCGCTGATCGTTTCCGCGTTCGCGCCGGTATCCGACGTGCGTACAACGCTGACGCCGCAGTTGCATCTCGATGTCGGTGATTCGAGTTTGGTCTTGGTCGACATTGCGGGCGGCAAGCGCAGGCTGGGCGGTTCCGCGCTCGCCCAGGTGCACGGACAGCTCGGCAACGAGGGTCCCGACCTCGACGACCCCGAACGTCTGGCGGCGCTGTTCGCGTTCGTCCGGCAACAGCGCAGCGCGAAGCGCATTCTTGCGTATCACGACATCGCCGATGGCGGACTCGTGGTCGCGCTCCTCGAAATGGCGTTCGCCGCGCGCTGCGGACTCGAAATCACGCTGGACGCGCTCGCGGCGCAGACGCTTCCTGCCTTGTTTGCCGAGGAACTGGGCGTCGTGCTCCAGATTCGTCGCGGCGATGCGGAAGTGGTGCTGCGGGCCGCACGCGAAGCGGGCCTGGCGGCGGCGATCATCGGTGCGCCCTTTGCGGGTGAACGCATCCGTGTCCTGCGCCAGGGCACCGTTCTGCTCGACGAGGCGCGCATCGACCTGCATCGCGCGTGGTCGGCGACGACCCACGCGCTGCAGGCGCTGCGCGACAATCCCGAGGCCGCGGACCAGGAGTACGCGCGCATTCTCGACTCGACCGATCCCGGCCTGTCGCCGCACCTGACGTTCAATGCAGACGAGGACATTGCGGCGCCGTACATTGCGACCGGCGCGCGCCCGCGCATTGCCATCCTGCGTGAGCAGGGCGTCAACGGTCAGGTCGAAATGGCGGCCGCGTTCGATCGCGCAGGCTTCGATGCCTACGACGTCCACATGAGCGACCTGGCGGCCGGCCGGCATTCGCTGCGCGAATTCAAGGGCTTCGTCGCCTGCGGCGGCTTCTCCTACGGCGATGTGCTGGGAGCGGGGGAAGGCTGGGCCAAGTCGATCCTGTTCAATTCGAAGGTTCGTGATGATTTCGCCGGGTTCTTCGCGCGCGATGACGTCTTCGCACTCGGTGTGTGCAACGGCTGCCAGATGATGGCCAACCTGCGCTCGATCATTCCGGGCGCGGCAGCCTGGCCCCATTTCGTCCGCAACCGGTCCGAGCAGTTCGAAGCGCGCTATGTGACGCTCGCGGTGGCGCCGTCGCCGTCGTTGTTCTTCGCGGGCATGGTGGGAAGCCGGATTCCGGTGGCGACTGCGCACGGCGAGGGTTATGCGGAATTCCGCGATGCCGAAGCGCTCGCGGCAGCGCAGCCGCTGGTGGCGCTGCGCTTCGTCGACAATCGCGGGAACGCGACCGAGACATATCCGTACAATGCAAACGGCTCGCCGCAGGGCATCACGGGCCTCACCACCGCGGACGGCAGGTACACGATTCTGATGCCGCATCCGGAGCGCGTGCACCGCAGCGCGCAGATGTCATGGCATCCCGGGGAGTGGGGCGATGCATCGCCGTGGATGCGGATGTTCCGCAACGCCCGCTTCTGGGTGGGCTGAAGGACGAGGGAGACAGGCGATGAAGCTGACCGTTTACACGATCGACGGCATCACCCCGGTCGTCGACCCCACGGCGTTCGTACATCCATCAGCGGTGCTGATCGGCGACGTGATCATCGGCCCAGGCGTCTATGTCGGTCCCTGCGCGAGCCTGCGCGGTGATTTCGGACGACTCGAGGTACGCGCCGGCGCCAACATTCAGGACAACTGTGTGATGCACGGCTTTCCGGGCACCGATACGATCGTGGAGGAGGAGGGGCACATCGGCCACGGCGCGATCCTTCACGGTTGCATCGTTCAGCGCAACGCGCTGGTCGGCATGAACGCGGTGGTCAACGACAACGCCGTCATCGGCGAGTCCGCGATCGTGGCGGCGATGGCGTTCGTCAAGGCAGGTTTCGTCGTGCCGCCACGGATGCTGGTGGCCGGTGTTCCCGGCAAGCTGTTGCGCGCGCTCACCGAGCAGGAACTTACCTGGAAGGTCGAGGGGACGCAGAGCTACCAGGAGCTTGCGCGACGGAGCCTGGGGACGATGTCGGCGGTCTCGCCATTGTCCGCTCCCGAGCCCGACCGCAGGCGCATCGACGTCGCGGAGCTGCTACCGCTATCCGTGCTGAAGGCGCGCCACCGGTGAGCGCGAGACGTCAATAACCCACGGCCTGGCCGTCGCGCCGCGGATCCGACGCCGCAACGTAGCCTTCATCGGTCTTCACGATGAACTGGCCCGCCCCGAAGTCCATGTACGAATCGGGCGCGGATTCGATCGCGTGTCCCATCGCGATCAGCCGCGCGCGCAGTTCCGGCGCCGCGCTCGCCTCCAGATCGACGGAGCCGTTGGAAGCGACCTTCCAGCGCGGCGCATCGAGCGCCGCCTGCGGATTCATCCCGTAGTCGGCAAGTCTCACCAGCGTTTGTACGTGGCCGGGCGGCTGGATCGGGCCCCCCATGACGCCAAACGCCGCGAGCGGCGCGCCATCGCGGGTGACGAACCCCGGGATGATCGTGTGATACGGCCGCTTGCCGCCGCCGACTTCGTTCGGGTGGCCGCGCTGCAGCGAAAACCCCGCGCCGCGGTTCTGCAGGCTGATTCCCGTGCCTGGGACGACCACTCCCGATCCGAAACCCATGTAATTGGATTGAATCAGCGACACCATCATCCCGCCCGCGTCGGCGGCGCACAGGTAGACGGTGCCACCCTTCGGCGGATCGCCGGGACCGAACGCGCGCGCGCGATGCGGGTCGATTTCCCGCGCACGCGAGGCCAGGTACGCGGAGTCGAGCAACGCCGACGCCGGCATCGACATCGTGCGGGGATCGCCGATATGACGATAGGCATCGGCGAAGCCCAGCTTCATCGCCTCGATCGCGAGGTGCTGTGCCTCCGCGCTGTCGGGCGCCAGTACCGCGAGATCGAAATGCCGGAGAATTCCGAGCGCCATCAGCGCGGCGATGCCCTGGCCATTGGGCGGAATCTGGTGGACGGTGACACCGCGATAGTCGAGGCCGAGCGGCGTCACCCAGTCGGCGGTGTGCGTGGCAAAATCATCGAGCGTGTGCGCGCCTGACGCCGTCCGCGCATGGCGCACCATCGCGTCGGCCAGTTCACCGCGATAGAAAGCCTCGCCGTCGGTGCGCGCGATTTTCTCCAGCGTGGCGGCGAGTGCAGGACTCGCGAAGCCCTCGCCCGGCAGTGGGGCGCGGCTGCGCGGCATGAAATGTTCGAACCAACCGAGGTCACGCGGCATGTGGGGCACCGCCAGCGCCCACTTCTCGGCGACGACCGGCGAAACTGCAAAACCGTCGCGCGCATAGCGAATCGCCGGCTCGAACAGATCGGCGAACGGCAGTTCGCCGAAGCGCTGCGACAACGCGCGCCAACCGGATACTGCACCTGGAATGGTGACGGTCTCCCAGCCGCGTTCGTGCATTGCCGCGCGGCCCGCGAACCTCTTGGGAGTCCACGCGGCGGGTGCGCGACCCGAGGCATTCAACCCGACCAGTTCGCCACCAGTCCACAGGATCGCGAACAGGTCGGATCCCAGCCCGTTGCTGCACGGCTCGACGACCGCAAGCGTGATCGCGGTGGCGAGCGCCGCGTCCACGGCATTGCCGCCCATCGCGAGCATCGCGATCCCGGCCTGTGCGGCGAGAGGCTGCGACGTCGCAACGGCGTTGCGTGCGAAGATCGGCTGCCGCCGAGATGCGTACGGCAAGTGCCAGTCGAAGTTCATTTCATGCCTCCTGGAACGCTTCTTCGCGCTTCCTGCGGATGCCGGGGGCGACGATGACCAGCAGCAGGATCGCCGCCATCGCAAGCATGACCGCCGAAATTGGCCGAGTGACGAACACCGTGGAATCGCCTCGGGAAAGCAGAAGCGCGCGGCGCAGGTTCTCCTCCATCATGGGACCGAGGATGAAGCCCAGCAACAGCGGCGCCGGCTCGCACTCGAACTTTACGAATACCCAGCCCAGGAGGCCGAAGACCACCGTGAGGTAGACGTCGAACACGTTGTTCTGGATGCTGTAGACGCCGATGCAGCAGAACAGGAGGATCGCCGGGTACAAGAGTCGATAGGGAACCTTGAGCAGCTTGACCCAGATTCCGATCAACGGCAGGTTCAGGACGACGAGCATCACGTTGCCGATCCACATGCTGACGATGAGTCCCCAGAACAGCTGCGGGTTGCTGGTCATTACCTGAGGGCCGGGCTGGATCGAATGGATGGTCATCGCACCTACCATCAGCGCCATCACAGCGTTGGAGGGTATGCCAAGCGTGAGCATCGGGATGAACGACGCCTGCGATCCCGCATTGTTGGCGCTCTCCGGTCCGGCCACGCCTTCGATCGCGCCTTTGCCGAAGCGCGACGGATCGCGGGCGATCTTCTTTTCCACCGTATAGGATGCGAACGCGCTCAGCAGCGCGCCACCACCGGGAAGAATGCCCAGGATCGAGCCAATGCCGGTGCCGCGGAGGATCGCCGGAAGCGCCTGCTTGAATTCTCTCCATTTGAGCCACAATCCCGTCACCTTTTCGGTGAACACCTCGCGATCCTCGGTCAACTGCAGGTTGGCGATGATCTCGGCGTAGGCGAAAAGGCCCATCGCCAGCGTAACGAACCCGATCCCGTCGGACAACTCCGGGACGCCGAACGAATACCGCTGCATTCCCGAATTGACGTCGGTGCCCACGATGCCGAGCAACAGGCCCAGCACGATCATGCCGATCGCCTTGATCAGCGATCCGCTCGCCAGCACCACCGCCGCGAGGAGACCCAGCACCATCAGCGAGAAATACTCGGCGGGGCCGAACTTGAGCGCGACCTCTGCCAGCGGCGGAGCGAACGCGGCGATCATGAGTGTCGCGAAGCAGCCGGCGATGAACGACCCGATGGCGGCGATCGCCAGCGCCTGGCCGGCGCGCCCATGGCGCGCCATCTGGTAACCATCGAGGCAGGTGACCACCGATGACGATTCACCAGGCAGATTGACGAGGATTGCCGTCGTCGAGCCGCCGTACTGGGCACCGTAGTAGATACCCGACAGCATGATCAGCGCGGACACTGGCGGCAGCGCATACGTGATGGGCAGCAGCATCGCGATGGTCGGAACCGGTCCGATGCCGGGCAACACGCCGATCAGCGTGCCGAGCAGCACGCCGAAGAAACAATAGAGGAGGTTCTGCAGCGTCAGCGCGACGCCAAAGCCGACCTCGAGGTTGCCGACCAGCGCGGTGATAAATTCCACGAAGCGTTCCCGACTAACCCACGAACGCAGGCCAGAGCGGCAACTGCAGGTCGAGGCCGTAGCCGAACGCCGCTACGGTGAATACGGCCAGGAAGATCGAAGCGACCAGCGCTTCCTTCCACCGAAACTCATGGCTTGCGAAGCTGGATACAGCCACCAGTACGATGGTCGCGACGACCATGCCGAAATAGGGCGCCACCAGGCCGAACAGCGCGATGCTCCCGAGCACGACGACAAGGGGCTTGAACGAGCCAAGTTCGATCCGCGCGCCGGTTTCCCGGATTCCACGCAGCATCAGGATGGCGCCGATCACGATCAACAGGATGCCGAGCGCCCGGGGAAAGTAGCCGGGTCCCATGCGACTGGTCGTGCCGATCGGGTAGTCGAGCGCGATGAGAATGGCAGCGAGGCCGAAGGCGGCGTACAACGCCCCCGCCCAGAAGTCCTTCGGATTCCTGATCGAGATCATGCACTTCCTCAATGGTCACGCGAGACAGCGCCGCCTGCGATCGCATGCGAAATTCGGCGCTTTGTGCCCGGGGACATCCGCCACCCGCGATCGCGCGCCACGGCTCGCGAGCCGTGAGGGTATTGGCTCGGTGCGTTTCTGTAAAGTGGCGGGCAGCGTGAAATTCGCGCGGTGGATGCCGTCCACACAAAGAAAAAGGGCAGGCCATGAGCGGCCTGCCCTTCGCATGTGGCTAACGCGGAATTGAGGTTGCTACTACACACCCGCCTTCGCGCGCAGTTCCTTGAAGTACTTGTCGAGGTGCGCGGCCTGCAGGCGCTGCTGCAGTTGCGGCTTGACCTCGTCGAACGAAGGCACCTTGGCTGGGCGGATGTCCTCGACCATGATCACGTGGTAGCCGAACTGTGTCTGCACCGGCTGCGCGGTGAACTTGCCCTTGGGCGTGGCGACCATCGCGTCGCCGAACGGCTTCACGAAGCCGCCGGGTGCGTTCCAGTCGAGATCACCACCGCGATCCTTGGAACCCGGGTCCTTCGAGCGCTGTTTCGCCAGGTCTTCGAACTTGGCACCCTTCTGCAGCTGCGCGATGATGTCCTTGGCCTCGTCTTCCTTCTCGACCAGGATGTGCTTGACCTTGTATTCCTTGTCACCCATCTGCGCCTTGATGGCCTCGTATTCCTTCTTGAGGTCGGACTCGGGAATCGGATTTTTCTTGATCCAGTCGGACACGTAGGCGCGGACGAGTACCGTCTGGCCAGCCAGTTCCATCTGGTTCTTGACGTCGGCGTTCTTCTCGAGGTTCGCCTTTTTCGCCTCGCGGACAAGTAGCTCGCGCGTGTTGAGCTCCTCGCGGATCGCGTTGCGGAGCTCCGGGCTGTCCGGCTGGCCTTGCGCGGTGCGCTCCTTGAGCATGAAGTCGAACTGGACCTGCGGGTACAACACCTTGCCCGCAGGCGCGGCGACGGCGGCGGCGGCGGCCGGCGCTGCGGCCTTTGGCGCCGCCGGCTGCGCCTGGGCGGCGCCGATGGCGGCGAATGCGGCCAGCGCCGCGAGGGTGATTCCGTTTCTGGTCATTGCGTACGTCCTTTCGTCTTTCGTCAGGTAGGAAATTCGTCCGGGGTGTACGCGCGGATGGCAAGCGCATGCACCGGATTTGGGATCAGGTCGCCGACGCGGTCCATCACGGCGCGATGCCGGGCCAGGCGCGACAGTCCTGCGAACTGCTCGGACACGATCAGCAGCGAAAAGTGCCCACCGCCGCCCGCGGCGCCGGCATGCCCGACGTGCAGGGCACTGTCGTCGGCCAGTTGGAACACGACCGGCGCCAGCGCCGCCAGTCGGCCCTCGAGGGTGCGGGCCACGGCGGTCATGGCTTGCCCGGCTCTTCGACGTGGCGGGCCAGCATCACGCCCTGCGCCAGCGCGAATACGAGGAACAGCCCGATGCCGCCCCACACCTTGAAGTTGACCCAGGTCTCGGTCGTGAAGTGGAATGCGACATACCAGTTGAGCACCGCCATCGCCATGAAGAAACCGGTCCACGACCACGTGACACGTGACCAAACCGCCGAGGGCAGCGTGATGTCCTTCAGCAGGTAACCGATCAGGTCGCGGCCAAAGACCAGCTTGCCGGCCGCCAGCACTACCGCGAAAACTCCGTAGAGCACCGACGGCTTCCACTTGATGAACACCTCGTCCTGCAGGATCAGTGTTGCGCCACCGAACACGACGATGATCGCCAGGGACAGCCAATGCACCACCGAGACCTTCCCCTTCCATCTGAACCAGGCGATCTGGACGACCGAAGCCGCGATGGCGACGGCAGTCGCGACCATGATCCCCTGCCATTTGAACGCGAGGAAAAAGAGGATGAGCGGAAAATAGTCCGCGATGAGCTGCATGAATGCCGGAGGATCACCGGTCGGCCTTAAGTGCGCCTTAAAGTGCGCTCCAACGGAGTGCGCTTGCCGAAGCCGCACTGCGGGAT
Source organism: uncultured beta proteobacterium (assembly GCA_963739745.1). GTDB lineage: Bacteria > Pseudomonadota > Gammaproteobacteria > Burkholderiales > Casimicrobiaceae > VBCG01. The sequence continues at coordinate 645,659 of CAVUCJ010000017.1, read as the reverse complement.
TCTGGGGCCGGTCGACCGCTTTCTTGGAATTGCGCCCATAACGGGCAACCGTTAATTGTACCGCGATTTCGTCCTGCAGCCCAGAACCGGCACCCGAACGCGCCCGATCCGGGGGGCGCTGACCGCGACGGAGGCCGCTCGCGCCCGGCGCCAGATCCCCTGCGCGTGGCACCCTACAGGCGGCGCGCGCCGATGAGACGACCCAGCCGGGTCCAATCGAACGCCGGGCCGGGGTCGGTCTTGCGACCGGGGGCGACGTGGCTATGGCCTACGGCCGCGTCGATTGGGAAGCGTGCGGCCAGAGCCCTCAACAAGCGCGCGAGCATTGAGTATTGTGCCGTGGTGTAGCGCAGGCAGTCGGTACCTTCGAGTTCGATGCCGACCGAGTAGTCGTTGCACCCCGGGCGGTCCCGCCACTGCGATACGCCGGCATGCCACGCGCGCCTGCGGCACGATACGAACTGGACGAGGGTACCGTCACGTCGGATGTAGAAATGCGCGGACACGCGCAAGTGCGCGATCGACGCATAGGACGGATGCGCTGCGGGATCGAGCGTGTTGGTGAACAGCCGCGCGACATCGTCGCCGCCAAACACCCCGGGTGGCAGCGATATTCCATGGACGACCACCAGCGAAACGACGGTACCGCGCGGACGCGCATCATGGTTTGGCGACGCAACCTGCACCGCTTCGGCTACGACACCCGAAGAATCGACCTGCAGCGCACGGCGGCTCACATGAACTCCAGACGCTCCAACGGGTAGTGTGGGGATGAGGCCATCGCCTGCAGAAAGTTACTCGTGGTACGCACCTGCCGCGCCGATGCCGACAACGAGCAATTTCCGCCCGCATTGACGCCGTCTTTCGGGCGCGACATTGGTAAAGCGGGCATGATGGCGGCGCCGGTCATCGAGCGAACAACGACATCGACGCGTGGATACACGCGGTCCAACATCGAATCACCACGCCCGCCCCCTTGGAAGTGCGGTTCAGGGATATTGGGGTCGGAGAGGTCCGGAGCCCCGGACTCGTTGCCCAAGCAACACTCGTATCCGTCGCTTTCCTTCATTTCTGGCGAACCGTTGCAAGGTTGCTTGAACTGCGCGCGCGTCCACGCGCAACGAACCTGTTTCCGAGGCATCCGGTCTCGATTGGATTCCGGTGTGACCAAGGACAGCATTTTTCCATGGAGAGGCGCCTGGGCCCAGGCCGCAACACCAGCGCCCGGGTCGCCCGGTCCATGGTAGCCGGTCTTTTGGTGAACTTCATCATGAGTAGTCGGAAAAAGCATCCCCATGGTCCGCGGGAAAGCTGGAGGCATCGTCAACATCCTTTGCGCAACCGCCGGATGCAAGCGAATCCATCTCGCAAATGCTTCGCCGCCTACCGGCCCTGGACGGTGTCGTCGCCGTGAATGCGACGGCCAAGCCAGCCGGGCATCGGAGTTTTCATTAGAGGATGTTCGATCAATCGAAAGGTGACGGAACAGATGAATACCAACGCTATGCCGCACCCGGCAACAATTGCCCAATAGTTCTCGGGCGCCATCCCGGCAATTGGCACAATCCCATTGACCAGCTTCAGCGTGACGAAAAGAACAATTGCATGCATGAGGTACAGGCTGTAGCTGATCATGCCCAGCAGCCGCGCTGCACGGCAGGTAAGGAGACCGAATAGCCGATTTCCGCCCGCAATGCAAACGAAGGCGCAAAACAGCAGCGCGGCTTGCCACACTCCATAGCCTTTTTCAAAAACAGCAAATGCGAAAGCAATGATGCCGACAACAAGCAGCGAGATGAATTTTGAATTCAACATTCGTGCCGGAATCAGACGATATTCGGCGATCAGAAGAGCGGCGAGAGCGCCAAAGAGAAAATTCCATTCGACCGCGTTTGTCGAGAAAACCTGTATGTACGCGGCGCTAGCCGTAACGAATAGAAGGAAGCCGATGCCCCTCGCGAAGATCAGCCCGAAAGGGACAACAAGATAGAACATCCATTCATAAGCCAACGTCCATTGAACGCTGGCGTTGATGATCCCACTCTCGCGCAGCCCGTTTAGCTCGCCCGGCACCACGAACCCGAACGAAAGCCATGCCAGGGACTGCACAGCCAATGTCTTTGCCGTCTGGCGCATTTCAAAGTTGGTAAGAACTGCCACGATTGCGAAAACGCAGGCTACGCTGAACAAGTACATTGGGACCAGGCGACACAGCCGCGACCAGTACATTGGTTGAGCACGCAGAAAGGGTCGCGCTACCAATCCCTTTGTCCAGAAAAGAAAGCCCGTAATCATGAAGAAAAGCGCGATGCCCAACTGTCCAAGCAACGTATAGAACTGCGATGGCGGTGTTTCCCAGCGCCCGTGCTGGTAATAGAAGTAGCTAATCACCGCATGATGAAAGAAGACGCCCAGGGCGAGAAATCCACGGAGTCCGTCAATTGCGTGGAAGCGCTTTGAAGTCCCTTCCGCTTCCAGCAGACGCCCATAGAATGGACTCTTCCGCGAAATGGCCCAGCCGACGCCGAGCAGCAGGGCACTTATCAGGAAATAGGGATAGACGCTTGTCGCGGATAGGGACATTCATGGCTTCCGTCGTGTCGTTTGCGTTGACTGCAAATGATATTCGAGAGCGAAGATGGCCGGAGAATTTCCTTTGCGGGGTCGAGTTCTTGCATACATTCCGTCGCGCCAGCGTACGGAATTTTCACGAGGAATGCTTGCGTCGCAGGCAGCTACCGATACGTCGCCAACACGGGGGTCCACGTCGACGGGGCTTGTCGTTTGAGGCGACGACGCGCATACCCTTTGACCGCTGCGCCGCGCTGCGCTGCGCGCATACGCGATCGTCGGTACTATGAAACGGCGCCGTTGCGCGCTATCAGCGCGCCCGAGGCGCTGTCACTACGCTCGATGGGATTGGAGTTGCCCCGGTTTCGCGGGTCGGTTGGCGTATCGGTCTAAAGCGGCTCGAAGTCGCCCCGGTTTTTGACGGTTCAAGACACGAAATTGCCACCTTCTTCGCTCCACTTTTGCTGACCTGGCCGGGATCGGGAATCTTCTGGACGTTCCCAGGGGGAAACTGGCGAAACCATCACTTGATTCCCAGCCGCTCCATCCGGTAGCGCATGGCCCGAAAGGTGATGCCGAGCAACTTTGCCGCCGCCGTACGGTTGAATCGTGTCCGCTCCAGCGCTTCGTTGATCGCCGCGCGCTCGACCCGGTCCAGATAATCCTGAAGCGGCCATTTCTCGCCCGGCGGGATGGCGTCCTCGGATTCGTCGGCCACCGGGGTCAGGTGCAGGTCTTCGGCGGAGATGTTCTGCGGGTCGGCGGCGAGCGACAGTCCGCGTTCCAGTATGTTCTCCAGCTCGCGCACGTTGCCCGGGAAGGGATAGTGCTCGAGCGCGGCGACCGCTTCGGGCTCGAGCTTCGCAACTTCGCCACGAGTAAGCTTGGTCAGGATCGCATGGGCGATCAGCGGAATGTCTTCGCGCATCTCGCGCAGGTTGGGCATCGCGAGCTCGATAACGTGAAGTCGATAAAAAAGATCCTGCCGGAAACTGCCGGCCTCGACGAGCGTCGCGAGTTTTTTGTGCGTCGCACTGATGATGCGAACGTCAACCGGTTCCTCCTGTGTGGCGCCGACCTTGCGCACCTTTTTTTCCTGGATCGTTCGCAGGAGCTTGACCTGCATCAGAAGCGGCAGATCACCCACTTCGTCGAGGAACAGCGTCCCGCCGTTTGCGGCCTGGAAGAACCCATCGCGGTCGGCCTCGGCGCCGGTGAACGCGCCCTTCCTGTAGCCGAAGAACTCGCTCTCCATCAGGTTTTCCGGAATGGCGCCGCAGTTGACGGCGACGAAGGGTTGCTCGCCGCGCGGACCATGCAGGTGGATCGTGCGGGCCGCGAGTTCCTTGCCGCTGCCCGACTCGCCGTTGATGAAGACCGGTGCCTGGCTCTTGGCGAGCCGGTCGATGAGATCACGAACCTGCTGCATGGCCGGCGATTCGCCGAGCAGGTTGTATGAACTTGCCGGCTGCACTTTCTCGGGCACCTTGAGCGCCTGTTTGACTAGCGCGCGCAACTGTTCGAGCGCGACAGGCTTCGCCAGGTAGTCGAACGCCCCGGCTTTCAATGCCGCCACGGCGTTCTCGGCGCTGCCGAATGCGGTGATGACCGCCACCGGAACATCCAGCCCCTTCTGGTTGATATGTTCGACTACGCGCAGACCTTCGCCATCGGGCAGCCTCATGTCGGTAAGGCACAGGTCGAAGCTGTCCTTGTCCAGCAGCCTGATGGCCTCACCAACCGTTTCGGCGCGCGATGTGTCAAGGCCCATGCGCGACAGCGTGAGCTCGAGCAATTCCAGGAGATCGGGTTCGTCGTCGACGACCAGGACCTTGGGTTGACCGCGGATTTTTCTTGTCATGCTTCCCCCTATTTCGCCTTGTTGAATGCTGGATTCATGCGGAACGTTTCGGTGTCGACGCGCGCCTCAACGTCATCCGGAAATGGGCGCCGGGCCCCTTGGGCAGCAGCTCAAGTGCCGCGCCGTTTGCGTCGGCCAGTTCCCGGGCAATGTAGAGGCCGAGCCCCGTGCCGCCCGGACGTGTCGTGAAAAATGGCTCGAAGATCTGCGGGCGCAGCTCGGCCGGGATGCCCGGTCCATCGTCCATCAGTTCGCAGATCACGGCATCGCCCATGTAGCCGGCTCGTGCGACAACGCGGATGCTGCCCTGCTTCTTCTGGCAATGCTGCCACGCGTTGCGGATCAGGTTCCAGACGATCTGGTTCAGGTGGCCGCGGTCGAAGATGATCAGCAGGTCGTCCGGCATTTCAAGGAGCACACTGCGCGGCGGCATGTTTTCGGCCTGGATGATCTCGTCGGTCAGCGCCCGGATGAAGTCCCCGAACGGCACAGTCTCCGGCTGCTGGCGGTCGCGGCGGTTCAACTGCAGGACTTCGCCGACGATACGGTCGATGCGCTTGGCGTTATTGCGGATCATGCCGAGCAGCCGGATACCCCCCGGCGCCACGGCTCCGTCTTCCTCGAGCAGCTGCGCGGCCTGGTTGATGGCCGACAGCGGGTTGCGTACCTCGTGCGCAATGGACGCGGTGAGCCGGCCCATCGCCGCCAGCTTCATTTGCTGCGCCTCCGTCTGCGCACGGCCCAGGTCTTCGAGGTAGATCAATGTGCCGCCGTTCAACCCCGTGCCGATGCGAACAAGGCGCACACGCAGGAGTCGCTGCGTGGCCTCGACCTTGAACGGAGGCAACACCTCGGTGGAATCCTCCTGCCAGCGTCGCCAATAGTCGTGCAGCGTCGTCGAGAATTCGGCGAGTCTCATCCCGCCGCGCATGCGGCCGAATCCGCCCAGGAGCCGTGTAACCTGCGCATTGTGGCCGCGGACCACGCCATTCAGGTCGACGACCAGCACGCCGTCCTGCATGTCCTGGATGATCAGCCGGTTGACCTGCTCCAGGTTGGCGACATCGATGCCACGCTGCGCGGCCAGGTCCTCCGACTGCTTCGTGTACCGACCAAGGGCGACCGCGATGCCAACGGTGGCGAAGAAGCCGAACCCGATGATGCCGGTCTGGAATACCTGAGGACCGCTCACTTGTCCAAGAATCGCCCGGTAGGCGTCCAGTCCGAGCAGGCAGATCGACGCGAACGCCGCGTGGAACAACGCGGTCTGCGTTCGCAATATCCAACCCGCCGCCGCCAGTTGCGGAAACAGCAGGATCGGCAGCGGCGCGCCGAACGTCCCGCCCGCGTACATGACCATGGAAAGGAAGAAGACGTCGCCCGCCAGCAGGCTGAAGAGCATCGTCGGCAGCGGCAGTGGCAGGCGATCCTGTTGCACCCACCAGAACGACGACAGCCCGAACAGGAAGTACAGGCTGGTCCCGGTGATGAAGGCGTTGGGGTCGGTGATAGACAGCGTCTTCGGATCGAGCAGCAGCGCCGCGCCCAACAGCATCGCGGCGCAAATCGCCCGGTACAGCCCGACGATCCAAAGTATCCGCCGACCCGAGTCCACCATCGGCGATGGCAAGGGAGGTGGCTCGAACGGCGGGATAGCGGGGGCCGGTTGCATGCGAGGAATGTTCGCGAAGGTGCGGGCCGGTTCAGCGCGGACGCTGCGCGATGCATCCGGGTTCGGAACAACAGTAGCCATCGGGTGTGCTGCGGGCTTCGTGCTGCGGTAGGAACACACCGCAGCGAATGCACCTGACCATCGGCTGCGCCTCGCCGGCCCTGCGTGTACCTTGACGCCCACGTGTCTTCGCCACGTTCCACATCCGGAGTGCAAACATCACCACGAAGACGATGACGATCCAGAAGACGATCTTTCCCATCAGAGGACCTTGCCCGGGTTCATGATGCCCCGTGGGTCGAAGGCCGCCTTCACCGCGCGCATCAAGGCGAGTTCGACCGGGCTCTTGTAGCGAACGAGATCGTCTCGCTTCAGCTGGCCCACGCCATGCTCTGCGCTGAAACTGCCGCCGTATAGGGCAACGAGATCGTGGACAATGCGGTTGACGTGGGCAGCGCCGTCCATGAATCGATCGGCGTCGACACCCACCGGACCAGACAGATTGTAGTGAAGGTTGCCGTCGCCCAGGTGCCCGAACACGACCAATCTAGCACCGGGGAACTCGCGCAACAGCGCGTCGCCGCATTCGTTCATGAACGAGGGTATCGCGGATACCGGCAGCGAAATGTCGTGCTTGATGTTGGGACCCTCGCGGCGCTGCGCTTCGCTGATGTTTTCGCGCAGCGACCACAGGCGCTTCGCCTGCTCCCCCGACTGTGCAACGACCGCATCGGCCGCGATGCCGGCCTCGACCGCGCTGGCCAGCGTCGCCTCCACCAATTCCGGCAGCGGAGCATCGCCGGCACTGTCGTCCGCCTGGACCAGCGCGTACCACGGGTGGCCGGCCAGCATATCCGGGGCGCCGAGGGTGTGCCGACGGGACAGCGTAAGCGAAAACGCGCTCATGAGCTCGAAGCCGGTCAGTCGATCCGACAGCGCGAGCTTGAGGCGGCCGAGCAACGCGACGGCGTCGGCTACCGACGGTACTGCGACAAGCGCTGTCACTTGCGTGCGCGGTGGCGGAAACAGCTTCAACACTGCCGCCGTCACGACGCCGAGCGTGCCTTCGGCGCCGATGAACAGCTGCTTCAGGTCGTAGCCGGTATTGTCCTTGCGCAACCCGCGCAAGGAATCGAATACGCTGCCGTCGGCAAGGACCGCCTCCAGACCAAGCGTCAGCTCGCGCGTGTTGCCATAACGCAGCACGGCGGTGCCGCCGGCATTCGTCGACAGGTTTCCTCCGATCGTGCAGCTGCCCTCGGAGGCCAGCGAAAGGGGGAAAAGCAGGCCGGCGGCGGCGGCGGCGGCGTGCACGGCAGCCAGCGGCATTCCGGCCTCTACGGTGATCGTCGCGTTGGCGGCATCCAGTGCGCGGACCCGATTCATCCTTGTGAGCGACAGGAGGACCTCGTCGCCCGACGAATGCGGAACCGCGCCGCCGCAAAGCCCCGTATTGCCCCCTTGCGGGACCATTGGCGTACCGGCTTCGGCGCAGGCCCGGACAATCGCAGCGACTTCGGCGGTCGACCCCGGCCGAACGACCGCACGCGCCTTGCCGCGGTAGCGGCCGCGCCAATCGACCAGGAACGGCTCCAGCTCCGGGGAGGTGGTCAGAACGTTTGCTCTGCCGACGATGCCGGCCAGGCGTTCGAGCAAGGTTGCGCCGGGGTTCGCCATGGGAGAGGATAGTAGCAAACCAGCCCGTCGAGATACGGCGGGCAAACCCGCGCAGGAGGAGCATCGATGCCCAGCGACCAGAAACGCCCCGAAAGTCCCGGACCCGCCGCAGGCGGTTTTACGTTCTCACCGCAGGACGCGCTCGAATTCATGCAGCGCATGTGGAATCCGCTTGGCATCGCGATGCCAGGATTCGCCGCGCCGGCAGTGCCTGCCGAAGCGGTGCCTCCCGGCATGCCATTTCCACATCCGGCCGCCATGTTCGCCGCGCTTGATCCCGCCGAGATCGACCGAAAAATCACGGAGCTCAGAATCATCGAGAACTGGCTGACAATGAGTGTGAACATGATGCAGATGAGCATCAAGACCATGGAACTGCAGAAGGCCTCTCTGGAGGCCATGCGCGGGTCCCCGCGCGCAAAATCCGAGTAATGGCCGCGGCGCTGGGCGGCTCGCGCCGCCACGTTTCCTGGCTGCCGTTGAGGTGGCGTATGGAGCGGGCGCTCGAGCGCGCACCCCGGTCGTTGCTGAAGGCCGCCGCGCACTTGCACCGGATTGGAAAGGAATGACGATGAAACTCACGACGACGGCGTTTGCGGATCATGGCGCAATCCCGGGTGAATTCGCCTTCGCGGTGATCGATCCGGCGACTCACGTCGGGTTGTCCGCGAACCGCAACCCCGACTTCGCGTGGAGCGGACTGCCGTCCGGAACGCGCTCGCTGGCGATGATCTGCCACGACCCCGACGTTCCCTCCCGCGGCGATGACGTGAACAAGGAAGGGCGCGTGGTGCCGGCGTCGCTGCCGCGCGTGGACTTCTTCCACTGGGTGCTGATCGACATTGACGTGAATGCGCCGGGTATCGCGCGCGGCGAACACTCCGACGGCGTGACGGCCCGCGGCAAGGCGGGGCCGGATGCGCCGCGGGAAGCGCGCCACGGCATCAACGACTATACGGGCTGGTTTGCTGGCGACCCGGACATGGCCGGGGACTATCACGGTTACGATGGCCCTTGCCCACCGTGGAACGACGTTCTGCCGCACCGATATGTGTTCACGCTTTACGCGCTCGACGTTGCGCGCCTGCCGGTGTCAGGGAATTTCACGGGTGCCGACGTGCGCCGGGCGATGGATGGACACATCCTGGCGCGGGCGTCGGTCACGGGCCGCTATACACTCAATCCGGAAGTGCGCCTGTAGCCTGCGCGACGCGAAGACCGATTGCAGCGACCGTGCAAAGTCCGCTGGGCTTGCCGGCTGCGAGGATCATTCCTTGCGCGGGCTCAGCCACTCGCTTTGCTGCCAAGCCAGGCACCGCGCCGCGCCGCCACCTCGGGTGGAGCCGACCGGTCGACGGTGAGATAGCACGTATCCGCGGGCGCCTCGTCCAGAGCCACCTGAAAGACCATCAACTCGTCACGACGAAATGCGTGGACCTCGATCGTCTCGCCTGGCGCATGCCGGTCGAGTTGCGCCGCGATGTTGTCCGAAGAAAACCTCAGGCCTGCGATGGCCGCCAACGTGTCGTGTGCCGATAATCCCGCGCGCGCTGCCGGGCCATCTCGCAGCACCGCCGCCAGTTTCCCTTCGGCGCCGAGTCGAACGCCGAGCGTGCACTTCGGAGGCTTTCCGCTGCCCGGCGTGCCACCGCGGTCCTTCGGGCCGAGCGCAGCGCGCATGTGCAGCGTGATTCCGAAATCGGCGAGCAGACCGGACAGCGGCAGATCGTCGATCCCGTCGACATGGCGGGCGAAGAATTCGCTGAGGTCGCGGCCGGCCAGTTCGCTGGCCAGCATGGGGACGCAGTCCTCCGGCGTTCCGATGCCCAGGCGGCCATATCGATCCCACAAGGCGCGCATCAGATCGTCAAGCGACGCGGACCCCTCGCGCCGCAGCATGAGGTCGAGCGCGCAGCCGACCAGCGCGCCCTTTGCGTAATAGCTGACCACTGCGTTGGGCGAGTTTTCGTCCTGTCGGTAGTACTTGATCCAGGCGTCGAAGCTCGAATCTGCAATGCTTTGCAGGCGGCGACCCGGGCTGCGCATCACCGTTGTGATCGTGCGCCCCAGCAGCTCCAGATAGCGCTCGGCATCGATGAGGCCGCAACGCGCGAGCGCAAGGTCGTCGTAGTAGGACGTGAAGCCCTCGAACGCCCATAGCAGCCGCGTGTAGTTCTCGCGCATGAGGTCATAGGGTACGAACGCCGCCGGCTTGATGCGCTTGACGTTCCAGGCGTGGAAATACTCGTGACTTGCGAGTCCGAGAAAATTTAGATAGCGATCGTCGATTTCCTCGGAACCTGTACGCGGAAGTTCGTCCCGCCGACACAACAGGCTGGTGCTGGCGCGATGCTCCAGACCGCCATAACCATCACCGACTGCGGCCACCTGGAACAGGTATCGTTCGAACGGGGCGCCGCCGAAAAAATCTATCTGCCATTGGCAGATCCGTTGTACGTCGCGCGCGAGGCGAGGCAGGTCGGCGTGCTGGCGTCCAGAGACGGCAATGTCATGCGGCACGCCCCCTGCGTCGAACGTGATCAGATGGAAGGTGCTGGTTTCGACCGGGTGGTCGATGAGTTCATCGTAACTCGCGGCGCAATAACGTCCAAAGCCGTAGGGCGCGGCCCCTGCCCGGGTGAGCGTCGTTGCAACTTGCCAGCTGGAATAGGCGGGACCGCTCGGCCGAACGATGTCGACAGTGCATGGCGCCAATTCGCGTCCTTCTGGGCAGAGGAACGCGGCAGGCCCGTTGAAGTAGCCCCTTGTCGCATCCAGATAGGCGGTGCGCACCGACAGGTCGAACGCATACACATGTGCGGTGACAGTCAACGGACCGGCGCACGGCGCGGTTTGCCAGACATTCTTGGCGATCTTCCTGATTGCCACCGGCGCGCCGCGGCTATCCGCGCGCACCGAGACAAAATGGCGGGCGAATTCGCGGATCAGATAGCTGCCGGGGATCCATGTCGGCAGGTAGTAGTTCTGTCCTGCAGGGTCCGGCGCATCGATCATGACGCTCACCTCGTACAGATGCGCATGCGGGTCGAGCGCGCTGATCCGGTACCGCGTCGTCAAGTCGGCAGGGGAGGTCAATTCGGAGCTGTAGAAAAGGGATGGCGCCCCGGAGACGAATCGAACGTCCGACCTGCCCCTTAGGAGGGGGCTGCTCTATCCACTGAGCTACCGGGGCGAAACTGGTTCGTGGGCTGGGCGGGACCGGTTTGCGGCCTATGGAGGCCTCATGGCGTCCCGCCGGGGCCGGTCCGCGGTCCGATTTTACCGGAACCGTCGACTCTGCCTACACTTGCGGATGGGAGCGCGCGTATCATTTGATGCACATTGGGCGAACGGGACTCGACGGCCGACCCGACGGGGCCGGGTGGACTTCCGTGCGCGCGCCAATGTCGACCCGGTGAACGGCACGCCAGCTCGACCGAGTTTTCGTCTCCCCTATGCGCGAACTCACAGGGTCGCGTCGCCGATTCGACGGCCCGCATCGCTGTTCCCATTGCGGTGTGTCGGACAGTTCGGCGGTCGAACCTGCCGGGATGACCCGCACCCAGGCCCGTTTTGCGCAGCGAGCAGGGCGGTGGCCGGTACTTGCGCGCTATGCGGGCTCAGGTCTCCCAGTTCGCCGGAACGGTGTGGTTCCCGTTGCGGGTTGCGGCCAACCTCGCCTGGCCAACCGTGCCGGTATGGCCGTGGCGCGGTTTCCGGTCCCGCTGGCGGCGCTTGCGGTCCGATTGAAGCGACGCGGCGCACGTGATTCCCTGGCTCGAAGCGCGGGCACCATTTCCGCCTCTTTCCGCCGCCTTGACCGAACCCAACGGGCTCCTTGCGGCCGGAGGCGACCTTTCTGCGGATCGCCTGGTGACGGCATACCGCGGCGGAATATTTCCGTGGTTTTCGCAGGGGCAGCCGATCCTCTGGTGGAGCCCCGATCCGCGCATGGTGCTGTACGTCGACGAGTTTCGTGTTTCGCGCTCGCTCGCCAAGCGTGTACGCGCCGGGACCTTCGAGATTCGCGTCGACAGTGCTTTCCGTTCGGTCATTCAGGCGTGTGCCGATTCTCCACGCGCCGGGCAGGGCGGTACATGGATAACCCCAATCATGGTCGACGCGTACTGTGAATTGCACAGGCGAGGCGTTGCCCACTCGGTCGAGACTTGGCGCGAAGGCCAGCTGGTCGGGGGGCTGTACGGGCTGGCGCTGGGCCGAATGTTCTTCGGTGAGTCGATGTTCGCCCGCGAGACCGATGCGTCCAAGGTAGCGCTCGTCGAACTTGTTGCGCTATCCAGGCGGACTCAGATTGTGCTTGTCGACTGCCAGCAGGAAACGGCACACCTAGCCGCGTTCGGCGCCCGTCCGATCCCTCGGGCACGGTTTGCCGCCCATCTCGCCGAATTGATACACTCGAACGACCCTCCAGACGGGTGGCAACCCCCGCGCCCCAACGGAGAAATATCCGAAACGACAGGCACGCGGTGAGCAAACTCAACGATCTTCCGCTGACATCACTCCAGTTCTATGCGACGGCGCCCTACCCGTGTAGCTACCTGCCGGACCGCGCGGCGCGGTCGCAGGTCGCCACACCGAGCCACCTGATCGACAACCGGGTCTACAGCGAACTCGTCCGGCTCGGATTTCGCCGGAGCGGCGCCTTTACCTATCGACCCTACTGCGACCATTGCCGCGCCTGCGTGCCGGTTAGGGTCCTGGTCAGAACATTTGCACCTAGTCGAACTCAGCGGAAGATACTGCGAAATCACCGCAATTTAACAGTAGTTAGGCGAGAATTGGGGTACGATCCCGAACATTATGGACTTTACCTGCGATATCAGAGGTTCCGTCATCCTGGTGGCGGGATGGATCAGGACAGCCGCGAGCAGTATCAGCATTTCCTGCTCCACAGCAACGTCGCTACCGACCTTTACGAGTTCAGGGACTCGGGCGTCCTGAGGATGGTCAGCCTCGTCGACCGTTTGGTCGATGGACTTTCATCGGTCTATACGTTCTACGAGCCCGACATGCCGGGGGCAAGCTTCGGGACCTATAACGTGTTGTGGCAAATCGAGCGCTGCTCCGCCCTCGATCTTCCCTATCTCTATCTTGGATACTGGATCGCTGAAAGCCGCAAGATGGCGTACAAAGCGACGTTTCGGCCGGTGGAAGGGTTGGTGGGGGGGGGGTGGCGGGAGATCGCTTGAAATGCCTTTCTCGTTTGCCTAGGGGCGCCGTTACCCTCGATGGCTGGAGCTGACCCGCGTCCGTGGAAACTTCATACTTTCGACGGAAGCGTGACGACGTTGGCCCCGTTCTGAGACTTATGTTGGACGGAGCTTCCAATTGCGTTGCGACATATCCCCTTCGGCGTGTCCGTCGAGGCGGATTTATCCTAGCGACGCTTACGTGGCTTCGTTGTCGTGTGCAATGTGTCGTACTCATTATCGAGTGCACTTTCAATACGCTTTACAAGTGGTTGATTGTTAGAAATCAACGACTGCGATAGAGTGCGCTTGTAAGGTACAAGCACTTCGCGCCGATCCCCCGACGCGTTGTGGGTTTGGTTGTTCACCCCAAGAAAAGGGCACATCATGAACGCGTCAGTTTCTGCCTCAATTCTGTCCACGCGAAGTTCTGGAGAAGTTGTCGAAAACGCCGATGGATCTGCAGAGTTTGTTTTCTCATCCCAACTTGCCTGTCATTACGAGAAGCGCGAGGCGGCACTATGGTCTCGTTGGTTGCCGAGAGGAATCCCATCGTTTAATCATGAGTTGCTGCAGGATCTAGAGCGCGCGAGCCAGATGATCGAAGGTCATTTTTCTGGAAACTACAATGACCGCCCGCTTGACTACATGGTGATTCGTTCTGGTGTCCCTGGCGTATTCAATGTGGGCGGCGATCTCGGCTATTTCCAACGATTGATTGCGGCGGGAGATCGCGCGCGTCTTACCGAGTATGCACGTGCGGCCATTAACGTTGTTTATCGCAACTTCGTCGCCCATGAGCTTCGAGGTTTAACGACTATCGCGCTGCTTGAAGGCGATGCCTTGGGCGGTGGATTCGAGTGTGCCCTTTCCTGCGACATCATCATCGCCGAAAAGCATGTTAAAGCAGGATTTCCCGAGGTGCTGTTCAACATGTTTCCGGGAATGGGCGGAATTTCGTTCCTTTCGCGCCGCGTCGGCCGAAACATCGCAGAGGAGATGTCCCGGACGGGGCGCCAATACACCGCGCTCGAACTTCTGGACCTTGGTGTAATTGATCAAGTGGTGGAAACCGGCGAAGGGTTGAATGCGGTTCAGAATCTCATGCGAAGGCGTGAACATCAAGTTTCAGCGCATGTTGCAATGAACGCCGTGGGTCGAATAATTCATCCGCTCGGAATGCAAGAATTGCATGACATTGTGAAAATTTGGGTCGACTGTGCAATGCACCTTTCGCCGCGCAACGTTGAGTGGATGCAGCGTATTTACCAGCGGCAAATTGCGATATTTGGGCATCCGCTCGAACTGGCGGTTGGGGAGCAGGCCGAGGAAAGTATCGCAATCGCTGCATGAAGTGCCGTCGTGTCGTAATCACTGGACTAGGCGTGGTGGCTCCGCACGGCTGTGACGTCGGTGCAATGTTCGATGCGCTGATGGGGGGGCAATCCGCCGTTGGCCGGGTCGAAATTCAGTCAAGTGTTGGCAATCTCGAAATAGTAGGGGCCGCGGTCGTCGGGGATCCTTGGAGCGCGTTGCCCACAAGGGAGCGCGTGACCAGCGACCGCGCTAGCCTTTATGCATTGGTTGCCGCCGAGTCAGCACTTCGGGACGCGCGTCTAGATCTCGAAAGTGAGGATCGCGCACGAATAGGCGTGGCGGTCGGGACCTCGCTTGGTGGCGTTATCAGCCAGGAGGCAGCCTACGCTGAAATTCTAGGAAAAGGAAAGATACGTCTGAGTCCGTTTACTCTTGTAAAGGTCATGTACAACGGTCCAACCGCGCAGTTATGTCTAAAATATGGATTGCGGGGCCCGTCGCTCACCTATACAACCACGTGTTCGAGTTCTGCCGTCTCGATTGGAGAGTCGATGCGACACATTCGACATGGCTATGCCGACGTAATGATCGCAGGTGGAACAGAGGCGCTTTTTTCCTACGTTTCGATCAAGGCGTGGCAGGCGCTACAGGTGATGGCACCTGCTCGATCTGGCGAAATCGGCGCAACTTGCCGCCCATTTGATCGCGATCGAAAAGGCACGGTACTTGGCGATGGCGCGGCGTTTGTAATTCTGGAGGAACTTGATCGAGCGCAGAAGCGCGGTGCGAGGATCTATTGCGAACTGGCTGGATACGGTGTTTGCAATGACCCTACCCACATGACCCAACCATCCTCGGCGGAACAGTCGCGCGCAATGCAACTTGCCTTAGACGACGCGCAATGCGGGCCGGAATTGATTGGTTACATAAATGCCCACGGAACGGCGACACCACTAAACGACATTTCAGAAACCAAGGCAATTAAGGAAACTTTCGGCAAGCATGTCCAGCGAATCCCTATCAGCTCAACCAAATCTATGCATGGACATCTAGTCGGCGCGGCGGGTGCGCTTGAGCTTATTATCATTACGCTGGCGCTGCACCGCCAGATGGTGCCGCCCACGGCGCATTTGGACGACCCCGATCCAGAATGCGACTTGAACCATGTTCCGCATAC
The DNA here is from genome assembly GCA_963739745.1 of uncultured beta proteobacterium. Classification (GTDB taxonomy): domain Bacteria; phylum Pseudomonadota; class Gammaproteobacteria; order Burkholderiales; family Casimicrobiaceae; genus VBCG01. Next base: position 630,174 of record CAVUCJ010000017.1, on the reverse strand, counting down.
GGGGCGCAAAGCACCCATTATGGCTGCAATGTCAAACTCATTTGCTGTCGGCGGGACGGCGGGCGTGCTCGTGGTTCGGACTGTCTAGCCGATAGCCACACTTGCAATCTGGCGCTGAATTACGTCAACAACATCGGCAACCGTCTCAACTTCAAGTCCCTCGAACGGAATCTTGATGTTGAACTCCTCTTCTGCGAGGAAGACGAGCTCGATTAACGCAAAAGAATCGATTCCAATTTCGCTAAGCTTTGCGTCCGCCGTCAACGTGATTGGGTCAACGGCAATCCGGCCGGGTGCCAGTGATTGCAATCGACCGAGAATTGCGTTTCGATCATTGGAGACATCCATACATCATATCTTATCAGCCTGACAAATCTGTGCGTTGACGGAGTTCGCGCCGACCATGGATGCTTGCCAGAACAGTGGATTTGGTCAGAGCGTACTTCGTCGAAAGTTCCGCCAATGCACTCGCGAAATCGTTTGTCGGGTTTCGCCCCAAGATGCTGCGCATGGACTTGCAACTTGCCACTAGGGCAACAGCCCCAATTGACCCTCCGGTCCCTTCAATAATGTGCAATGCGTCTCGGGCAGCTCTTGAATTTCCGTCAACCGTCGCCTTTCGCAGGTCAAATATCGCCTGCTCCAATTCGGAAAATGCTGCGGTAACATATTTGTCAAGAAATTTTGTGTCGCCGCGCGCAATTCGCCGCAGTGCCTGGATGCGATCTGTATCCACCAGTACGGCGAGTGAAGAAGAGGAAGGCACCTTTGCGCGCGCTGAAGGCGAATGTGGTTCAAGTCGTGCCGATGTTCCTGCAATGACTCGCTCAATTGTTGAAAGCAACATCGCCGATGTTATTGGCTTTGTGACAAATTCGTCGGCTCCGGCGTCAAGGCTTTCCTGCTTGGCTTTGGGCGTTGCGTCCGCGGAGAGGATGATGATCGGAAGCTTGGATCCGCCAACTGAACCAGCCCGGAACAATTTGACAACATCGGGACCACTCATGTCCGGCATGTTTAGGTCAAGGATCGCTAGGTCGACGTCACCCGCAGACATGAGGTCAAATGCTCGGTCGCCTCGCTCCGAGGTACGAACTGTATGCCCGGCATCCTGCAAGATTCTAGACAGTAGCATCTGGTTGCTCCGGTTGTCATCAGCGAGTACAACTACGAGGGACCGTACCATTCCTGAGTCGGGCAATGAGGGAGCATCAGCAGTCGTTGGCAGTTCGAGCCGATGGAGCAATGCGGCCAGCGTGCCGGAAAGGAGATTGATCGAAGGATCGGCTGGAAGTAACCCGGAAGCCCCCCCGGCGACCAATGATGCCTTCTGCTGCGTGGTGTATGTCTCGGCCGCGACAAGCCACGGGCAGGTCGAGCCCGTCGATTCGCGAGATACGATTTCACCGAAAGTCGCTGCGTCGGTAGCGGTCATTGCAAGCACGGCAGCAAGATATCGTTGACAATCGAATTGTGGGGCGTCTCGATGCGACGGTTCGCTGATCATTGCGGCGAGCCCTAATGACTCGATTGATGTGACTATTTCGTCGCGTCTGGCGCCCTTGTCACCAACTACGAGGACCGCCCGCCATGTACCCCAGTCGGTGGCCTGCTGTACAGTCTCGGCGCAAGAAAGCGGTAGTTCCACCCAAAATGTGCTTCCCTGTCCTGGGGAACTGACCACACCAACTTCTCCGCCCATTAACTCGGCAAGGTCGCGGGCGATCGATGTGCCCAGTCCGGTGCCGCCGAATTTGCGCGTAGAGGAGCTATCGACTTGTACAAAGCGTTCAAATAGGTGCTCCTGCTGGTCGAGCGGAATTCCAATTCCGGTATCGATAACTTCAAATCGAATTCTTCCCTGGCTAGCCGGCGTCACTCGAAGGGTTACGCCACCGGTCGAAGTGAATTTGAACGCGTTATTCAGCAGATTACCTAGGACGTGTGAAAGATGCGTCGGATCGCCAATAACTGACGTAGGAACGGCTGGGTCGACCCGAATCGACCAAGCAATACCCTTAGCGGTGCTTTGCGGCCGTACGATCACACCTAGCTGCTGGACGAAGAACCAGAGGTTAAAAAGGCGCTTTTCGGCTCGCTCGGCTCCGGCCTCCAATTTCGACATCTGCAACACGGCGTCGACGGAGGTCTTGAGTGTCTTGACTGCGTTGCCAAGCATTCCTACAAGTTCTCGGTCGTCCGGTGTCATCTTTCGTGCGCGCAGCAAATCGTACACTGCGAAAACGCCGGTCAACGGCGTGCGCAATTCGTGGCTCACGTTTGCGACGAATCGGCTCTTCGCGTTAGAGAGTTGCTCTGCTGCGTTCTTCTGTGCCATCAGTCGATTGATTAATACGAGTGCGTAAAGTGGAACGACCGCACCTGAAATGAACATCCCGATTCCGATCGTGCGGTGCTGTTCCCAGAACGGAACAAACAACATCTGCAGACCGAAACCCAACAGCGACAACCAATAAGAGGTAAGCAGGTATCGTGGCCCGAAACGGAAACCGTTACCGATCGTAACCCAGAGGTAAACGCCGATCATGGCAACGCCGGCTTCTCCCGCGCCTGCCATTCCAAGCGTCAAAGCCGTATTGTCGGCAAAGATGGAGAGATAACGCAGTGGAATGGCATGCCTGCGGCTACGTCGCAGTATTGAAATAGTGCATAGACCTACCAGCGCGTCACCACTACTTGCAGCCAGTCCCATAGAAAGGCCCGGCGTTACGCCCTCACCTAGGATGAGCGTGCAGACATAGATGAAGCCTAGTGTGCATATTAGTACACGCAACCACGCCTGTTCTATGTCGGGATCGCGCGTTGTCGATCGCACTAGCAGGCGAGCCTTTTTCAACATTTCGGCTGCTTGTGCCAATTGAGATTGAATGCTGCGCATCAGAAATAGTTGGCGGAGCCAGCCGACGAATAGCCCTTCGCGTGGGCAACCGGCACATTAGAAACGCCCCTTTTAGCATCGGCGCTACAATTGGCGACTGAAAGCAAAAACCATGCCGAAATGCGTTCCCAGAAATACTTCCCACTTGATTGCCGCACGAAAGCCATGTGCCCTAGCCTAAGACGACGCAGGTCAATGGGTGCAACAGATTCGTGCTTGACGACCAGATTGGGGTATAGGGATAGGAGGCGCCTGCCCGCAGCCATTGGTGCAAAGGCGTCGTCGGTCACAGTTAGTGCCAAGGCGCTCGCGCGTGTTTCTCCATAACGCGCCAAGAGGTCACTGAACCGCCGCTGCTGCTCAGCGGTCTTCAATAGGGTAGGTTGGCGCCGGCCGGCCCACTCAAGAGCGAATTTCCTCGGAAGGTCCTCTCCTAATCGCAATGCCTGACCAGGAAAATATCCAAAGAGCTTTGTCATGATGGGCATAAAGACGTGCCAAGTCGCAAACAATAAGCAGCGCCAACGGGGCCGATAGTCGCCCCAATATCCTGTATGTGGACCTAGAAATACTACCCGTTCAATACTGGGAGACATTGCCGTAGCACCGATTAACAAACCACCGAAGCTATGCGCAACCACACAAAGTGGAGCCAGTGGAAATCGGGTTCGCGCGGTCACCAACGCTGCGTCGAGGTCCAACGTTGCCCAGGTTTCAACCCCGGCGTCGATATCCTTCATGCTGCCGCGTCGCGATGCACCAATTCCTCGATAATCGAATGAAAGTACCGGCATCCCCTTGTTTGCGAGAAACTGGGCCATACGTGAGTAGTATTGGGCCGGAATCCCCGCTCCACACGCAATCACTACTACGGGAAATCGCTCGCATATGTCGCTCGGCAGAAACCAGTTCCCGCAAAGCGAATATCCGTCCGCAGCCACAAGAGTCACCGCGAGACCCTTGAATTCCACCGGCGAAGCAATTTCCACTATGTTCCCAATTTTTTGGGACTGTTCACAGAAGTGAGTTCCACGCGCGGTACTTTGGGCGCAAAAGATATTGGTTGCAAGTCTGGCGCGGCGAGCATCCATCGCTTACTCAGATCAGTTGCTGATCCTTCAAATTCAGTTCCATCTCCCGTACCACCGCCGTCAATTCGGAACTCAAGACCAATTCTCCGTCGACTATCGCCGATCCGCTCAACTTCGCCACGCCACGCATCGAACGCTTGAGCACGCATTCAAACGTTACTTGGTCACCCGGAACAACGTCGCGCCCGAACCTGCAACTCTCGATCCCTGCAAAAAAGATTATCGATCTGCCTATCCGGCTCATCATCCCTGAGTAGTGGCACAGGACCCCTGCCGTCTGGGCCAGCGCCTCTACAACCAGCAGTTGCGGCATGATGCGCCGGTCGGTCGCTACACCCGCGAAGAAATTTTCGTTCGCACTGACGTTCTTGATCGCCCGCACCCATTTGTTGGGCTCACATGCGAGCATGCGGTCGATAAGAAGAAACGGATATCGATGCGGAATATGCCTTAGTATTTCGCTGATCTCTGCAGGCGGAATCGTGGTCGAGGTCGTCAAATTGGGCTCTCGGTGGTGGTAGTTCACGGCCAGAGGATTCGCGGACCGAACGCGCAAGGTCGCGACCTTCTGCCCTGGAACGCCAATATCCGTGTCGAATCGTACGTCCAGTGATCCTGTCGCCGCAACGGTCAATCGGCCAGGGGTGGGCAGAGGCATGCCCGGCGAATCGGGGCGGGGGGGAGCTAAACGCTATAATCCACCTTTTCCCCAGTCGTTTTCCGGGTGATCACCATGAAAGTTCTGGTTTCAGTCAAGCGTGTCGTCGATTACAACGTGAAGGTTCGCGTGAAATCGGATGGTTCCGGCGTCGAAACGGCCAACGTCAAGATGTCGATGAATCCGTTCGACGAGATCGCGGTGGAGGAGGCGGTTCGACTCAGGGAAAAGGGGATCGCAACAGAGGTCATTGTGGTCACCTGCGGCGTTGCGGCATGTCAGGAGACGCTGCGAACTGCGCTCGCATTAGGCGCCGACCGGGCGATCCTGATCGAGTCCGATGCGGACCTGCAACCGCTCGCGGTCGCAAAACTGCTGAGGTCGGTGGTCGCCGAGGAGAAGCCCGATCTGGTCATCCTGGGCAAGCAGGCGATCGACGACGATGCGAACCAGACCGGGCAAATGCTGGCCGCGCTGCTCGACTGGCCACAGGCGGCGTTTGCATCAAATGTTGCGATTGCCGGGGGCGTGGCCACCGTTAAGCGCGAAGTGGACGGCGGGCTGGAAACGGTCGAGATGAAATTGCCTGCGGTCGTGACCACCGACCTTCGACTGAACGAGCCGCGTTACGCGACGCTCCCGAATATCATGAAGGCGAAGAAGAAGCCGCTGGCGACAACATCGCCGGCCATACTCAATGTGGACGTGACGCCGCGATTGGCCACGCTCAGTGTCGTGGAGCCGCCCAAACGCAAGGGTGGAGGCAAGGTAGCGGACGTCAAGGAGCTCGTTGCGAAATTGCGCAGCGAAGCCAAGGTAATCACCTGAACACGCAGATACGATCATGACTATTTTGGTAATCGCCGAACACGACCATCTATCGCTCAAGTCAGCCACGGCCCATGCGGTCACTGCCGCTACGAAGTTGGGAGCAGATGTGCACGTTTTGGTGGCCGGGCACAATGCCAAGGGCGCGGCCCAGGCGGCGGCACAACTCGCGGGCGTAACCAAGGTTCTGCTTGCGGATGCGCCGCATCTGGCGTCTCCAACCGCGGAAAATCTCGCGGCCACCGCGTTGTCCTTGCTCCCGGGCGCCTACACGCATGTGGTTACTGCTGCGACCGGTTTCGGAAAGAACGTGTCGCCGCGGATTGCCGCAAAGCTCGACGTTGCGCAGGTGTCGGAAGTGACGAACATCGAATCCGCGAACACTTTCGTGCGGCCGATCTATGCGGGAAACGCCTTTGCGACGGTGGAATCGAAGGATCCGATCAAAGTGGTGACGGTACGCGCAACGGCCTTCGATAGCGCAGGCGGCGGTGGCAACGGCACCGTCGAGGAAATCCCTGCGGCGGCGGACACGGGACTTTCGAGGGTAATTGGCCAGGAACTGACGAAGTCCGAGCGGCCTGAACTCACCAGCGCTCGGGTGGTCATTTCGGGCGGCCGCGCCTTGGGCAGCGGCGAGAACTTCAAATTGATCGAGGCGCTGGCAGACAAGCTGAACGCGGCGATTGGGGCATCGCGTGCGGCCGTCGACGCGGGCTACGTGCCCAACGACTATCAGGTAGGTCAGACGGGCAAGATTGTGGCACCGGACCTGTACATCGCGATCGGCATTTCGGGTGCGATCCAGCATTTGGCCGGCATGAAGGACAGCAAGGTGATCGTTGCGATCAACAAGGACCCGGAAGCGCCGATCTTCCAGATCGCGGACTACGGACTGGTGGGCGACCTGTTCGAGCTGGTTCCTCAGTTGACGGCGGAACTCGGCTAGCGCTTGGCACGGGCGCTTGCGCCGATTTTAGTGGGTTTCGTCTAGCGGCATGATCGTACGCTTCGTATTCTTCGTCCACTCCTTCTGATTGAGTCCAACATGAGCACCTACCGCGCCCCGTTGGCCGAAATGCTGTTCGTAATGAATGAACTTGCCGGCCTCGAACAAGTTTCCAAGTTGCCGGGTTTCGAGGACGCCACGCGCGATACGGTAGCTGCGATTCTCGACGAGGCTGCAAAATTCTCCACCAACGTTCTCGACCCGCTCAACGTGTCGGGTGATCGGGAGGGTGCCAAGTTGCTCGAGGGCGGAGCCGTCAAGACGCCAGCGGGATTCAAGGAAGCCTACGATCAGTATTGCGCCAATGGCTGGAACGGCCTCACCAAGAATCCGGAGTATGGCGGGCAGGGCCTGCCGCAACTGGTTGCGACGGCGGTCGAGGAGATGTGGCACGCGTCGAACCTTGCGTTCGACTTGTGTCCGCTGTTGACTCAAGGCGCAATAGAGGCGATTGAACTGCGTGGTTCGCAGGCTCTCAAGGACACGTACCTGCAGAAGATGGTCGCCGGCACCTGGACCGGAACCATGAACCTGACTGAGCCGCAGGCGGGTTCCGACCTGGCGGCCGTGCGCACGCGTGCTGTGCCCGAAGGCGATGGGACCTACCGGCTTTTCGGACAGAAGATCTTCATCACGTTCGGTGAGCACGACTACACCGAGAACATCATTCACCTCGTTCTCGCGCGCACGCCGGATGCGCCGGAAGGCGTGAAGGGCATTTCGCTGTTCGTTGTGCCGAAGTTCCTGGTGAACAATGACGGCACTCTCGGCGCGCGCAACGACGTGCACTGTATCTCGCTGGAGCACAAGCTCGGCATTCATGCGAGTCCGACGGCGGTGCTCGCCTACGGCGACAAGGGTGGTGCCATAGGCTATCTCGTCGGCGAGGAAAATCGCGGCCTCGAGTACATGTTCATCATGATGAACCTTGCACGGTTTTCGGTGGGACTGGAAGGTGTGGGCATTTCCGATCGCGCCTACCAGCGCGCGGTTGCGTACGCGCGCGATCGCGTGCAGGGCAAGGCGGTGGGGCAGGAGAAGGGCACCGCGACGGGCTCGATCATCGAGCATCCGGATATCCGTCGAATGCTGATGACGATGCGTGCGTATACAGAGGCAACGCGCGCCGTCGCCTACGTGACGGCGGCAGCACTCGACAATGCGTCAAACAACCTGGACGACGCGGCGCGTGAGAAGGCACAGGCGTTCGCGGACTTCATGATCCCGATTGTGAAGGGCTGGTCGACGGAGGTGGCGCAGGAAGTGGCCTCGCTCGGCCTGCAGGTCCATGGGGGCATGGGCTTCATCGAGGAAACAGGCGCCGCACAGCATTACCGAGATGCGCGCATTACGACGATCTACGAGGGCACGACGGGCATTCAGGCCAACGACCTGATCGGGCGCAAGACCGCCCGCGACAGGGGCGCGGTGGCCATGGCTGTTGCGGGCGAGATCGAAAAGGTCGCGGCCAAGCTGGCAGCTCGCAACGAGCCTGCGCTGCAGGCCATCGGCGTGCAGTTGGCGGCGGTTACCGCCGACCTGCGCTCTGCGATCGAATGGATGGTTCGCGCGTACGGCCAACAGCCCCGCTCGGCGCACGCGGTCGCGGTAGCCTATCTGCAGTTGTGGGGACTTGCGGCGGGTGGCTGGCAGCTGGGTCGCGCCGCATTGATCGCCGCCGACCGGCTGGCGGCGGGAGACGGCGATTCGCATTTCATGCATGCAAAGATCGCGACCGCACGGTTTTACGCCGATTGCCTGCTGCCACATGGATCGGCGCTTTCGCATACGATCATGCACGGCGGCGACAGCGTACTCGCGCTCGCGGCGGAGGCGTTCTGACCCGACGTGGCGACTGCTCGATTTGATGCCTGGCACATCCTTCTCGCCGTATGAGCTTCGGAGCGAAGGTCCTGTGGCACGAAGGGTCGTACCTTCGATGATCGCCGTAGGCCCGGCATTGCGTATTTCCCCGTGGCAGATGTTGCTCCTACTCGTTTCCTATTTGTCCGTCACGGCAGTCGCTGCCCAGTCGACTTACTCTATCGAACCGTTCCCGCCGACCGGTGGTCACGCGGTTGGCTGTAGCAATGTCGAACAGGACTTCAGCCGCGTAGCAGCAGGCGAATCCGCGCAAGACTATTGGGATGGACTGCCGCGGGGCTCCACGTCACGATACCTGACCGATCTGCTGGTCGATCCGGTTCATTCAATGGTCGTGCAGCCGTCGATTCCAGACGATTCGACCCTGTACGGTCCCTATGCCGGGATGACTTTCCCTTACGTGTTGCTGGTCTGCTATCCGACGGCGCTGGCCAATGCGCGCGCCGGGTATGTCCTGCCCTCCGGAAACGCGGTCCCGCACATGCAAAGGGATGGCGAGCAACCATTTTTCGAAAACCCGAGTACCCGGTATCCGGTCGTCCTTTATTCGCACGGATTGTCTGGAAGCCCGATCGACGGCGACTACGTGGAGTCGGTAAAGCAAGTCGCGAGTTACGGTTATGTGGTCATCGCTCCATTCCACGGCGATTTGCGTTTCGCTGATATCGATCTCGACAATTTCTCGGATGCAGTTTATGCGCTTCTCCACTACAAGACGTTTGTCGCCATGCAGGCGGTGCGTCCATTGTCACTTTCAGCGGCACTCGACCTGGTGCTCGGCCATCCCGACTATCGCGATCACGTCGATCCCGAAAAAGTTGGCGCATTCGGCGCGAGTCTCGGTGGCGAATCCACATTGTTGATGGCCGGGGCGGAACTGACGACCTCGCTCGGCCAATCATCCAGCCGCGTGCTATTTGATCCGAGGCTTAAGGCAGCGGTCGGCTACATCCCGTACTTTGGCGTTGATTTGTATCCCGCGTTCGGCCGCGATCTCAAGGGATTGGACGGTGTGACGCTGCCCTATCTGGCCATTGGCGGCACCGCCGACACCACCGCGCCGCTCAGCGTCATCGAAAGAGGCGTTCGCCGCCTCGCGGGGACAAGGCAGCTTGTCGCACTCGCCGGCCTGAAACACGGCTATGACAGCCGGTATGCCGATGATCTAACGACCTGGATGTTTGCGTTCCTGGCCGGCCAGCTGTCGGGCGACGCGGTCGCACGGGCGACGAGCGCGCGAATGACGTCGGTGGCGGGAGGCATGGAAGACATCGAGCGAATGGACTACATGGCACCCTCGCCGCTGCGCGGACCGAATCTCCCAATCCCGTTGGAGGCAATCGCGATCGAGTTTTATAACGATTCACTTGGGCATTATTTCATCACCGCCGTCCCGGAGGAGGCGCTGATGCTGGACGCGGGCGCATTAGTCCCGGGCTGGAGCCGCACCGGATTTGAGTTCAAGGTGCGACCGGCAGGATCTGCAGCAGGATCGGCGGCGTGTCGATTCTTCGGCACTCCGTCGGTCGGACCGAATTCGCATTTCTTCACCAACGACGCCGCCGAATGCGCGAAGGTCAAGGCGAACGCACTGTGGACCTACGAGGGTCTCGCGTTCGTGACCGACGCGCCGGTAGCCGATGATTGCGCGGCTGACCGCCTGCCGGTGTATCGCATCTACAACGATGGAATAGGCGGCCAGGCGAATCACCGCTATTCGACCAGTCGCAGCGAGGTGCGTGCGATGCGGGACGCAGGTTGGCGGCTTGAAGGAACGGTGTTCTGCGCGATTCCGTGACCGTTAGGTGACGCCATTGTGGGGGGCTGGACAGTTTTCCAATCGAGCCCCGAGGCCGCTCAGTTGACGGTCACGCGCTCGATCCACATGATTTCACAGGCGCCGTCTCCCGTATCATCGCGTCGCAGTGACGTGTTCCACGTGAATCCACCGGGTCCGCGAACGTCTACGAGGAAGCCGGATAGTGTGACGACCTGCCCGGGCCGCAATTTGCGTAGACGCGCTTCAACCTCGGCTTCGGCGGGAATGGCGTGAATCTGCGCGGCATGTGCGATGGTGTCGCGGGCAGACAGTGGAAACGTCGTCCAATTCTTCGGCTTCCAGTACAGAAATCGTCCCATTTGCGAGAACTCCAGCATGTCGACAATTCGGGTGTCGGACATCGGGCCCCAGCCCAGACCCAAATCGACGGGCGCGAGATCGGCCCCGCCGTCGATTCGGTAGATTTCTTTGCGAAGCACACGCGCAGTGATGTCATAGCGTGCGCGGGCGCGAAAGCTGTGCGCCTTGGCGTCGAATACGGTCGCGGGCTCGAGATCGCGCTGGACAGGGTCGTTTGGCGCGACAATGCCTGGCGGTACCCGTTCGTGGCGCTCGCTGGACCACCAATTCCACGCGCCGGCGAGGCTCGCGGCGAGCAGCAGTAGGACAAGCCAATTCACGTCAGTGGGCGATCGCGCAGGCGTTCAGGGCGGGCATAAGGAGGTAGGGAAGTTCGGCGGATGTTTGTCATGTTCGGTCATCGACAGGGTACGGTCAACTTCAACGCGTCGAGTGGACGGACACAAGGATAGCGATCGATGACCCAACACTATCGGCTTGGCGTCGACCTCGGCGGCACCAAGATCGAAGTCGTGGCGCTCGACGACGATGGCAATGAGCGTTTGCGTCATCGTATCGCGACCCCGAGCGGCGACTACGAAAGCACACTGGATGCAATTGCGGGCCTGGTCGCGGATGCCGAGCGGGGTCTCGACGTCGCGCCGGGGTCGACGTCCGTGGGCGTGGGCACGCCCGGCTCGCTGTCCCGAGCAACAGAGTTGCTGCGCGGGTCGAATTCGGTATGTCTCAACGGCCGGCCATTGAAGGCCGATCTCGAGGTGCGTCTCGGACGCGCGATTCGCGTCAGCAACGATGCCAATTGCTTTGCGCTCTCGGAGGCTCTCGACGGGGCAGGCGCAGGCGGCCGCATCGTTTTCGGCGCGATCCTGGGTACTGGTGTTGGCGCGGGAATCGTCGTCGATGGGCGGGTGCTCGACGGATGCAACGCCATCGCCGGCGAGTGGGGCCACAATCCGCTGCCTTGGCCAGGCGACGATGAACGGCCGGGGTCGCCATGCTATTGCGGGCGCTGCGGATGCATCGAAACGTGGTTATCGGGTCCGGGGCTCGAGCGCGATCATTCCCAACGCACGGGCACGATTGCCCCAGCCGCACGGATCGCGGCTACAGCGGCGGATGGGGACGCAAACTGCTGCATGACACTGCGGCGCTACGAAGAGCGCCTGGCGCGTTCGCTCGCACACGTTATCAACATCCTCGATCCCGACGTCATCGTGCTGGGCGGCGGGATGTCGAACGTGGACAGGCTCTACGAAAACGTGCCCGCATTGTGGGGGCCGTGGATCTTCTCGGATCGGATCGAAACGAAACTGGTTCGCAATGTGCATGGCGACTCAAGCGGCGTACGTGGCGCCGCGCGCCTGTGGTCAGCATAGGAGGGGCTACATCGACGTGTAGTTCGGCCCACCTCCGCCTTCCGGTGTCACCCAGCGGATGTTCTGCTTCGGGTCCTTGATGTCGCAGGTCTTGCAGTGAACGCAATTCTGCGCGTTGATATGAAGGCGCTTGCCCGTTGCCTCCGAGCCCTCGCCCGCGAGAGCCGGCGCTGCATCGTCGACGAATTCGTAGACTCCCGCCGGACAATAGCGCGCCTCGGGACCGTCGAATAGTCTCAAGTTGAAATCGACCGGGATGGCCGGATCGCGCAATTGCAGGTGGACCGGCTGATCCTCCTCGTGATTCGTGTTGGACAGATATACCGACGACAGCTTGTCGAACGTCACCACGCCATCGTACTTCGGATAGTCGATGCGCGGACTCGACGCCGCGGGTTTCAGCGACTCGTGATCGGCCCTGCCGTGCCGCAACGTCCATGGGACAAGCGCGCCCAGCCCGAGGTCATTCATCCACATATGTATCCCGCCGTGCAGCGATCCAAGCCAGGTGCCCCAATTGAGCCCCGGCTTGACATTGCGCACCTTGTACAGGTCTTCGTACACCCACGATTTCCGCCAGGCTTCATCATAGTCGGCGAGTTCGTCGTGCGCGCGACCGGCATTGATCGCCGCGAATGCGGATTCGGCAGCCAACATCCCGATCTTCATTGCATTGTGGCTACCCTTGATCCTGGGAAGGTTCACGAAACCGGCCGAACAGCCGATCAGCGCGCCGCCGGGGAAGGCAAGTTTTGGCACGGACTGCAGCCCACCTTCGTTGATCGCCCGCGCTCCATAGGCCAGGCGCTTGCCGCCCTCGAAGGTCGGTCGGATCGCCGGATGTGTCTTGAACCGCTGGAACTCGTCGAATGGCGAAAGGTGCGGATTCTCGTAGTTGAGGTGAATGACAAAGCCTACGGAAACGAGGCCGTCATCAAGATGATAGAGGAACGAGCCGCCGCCTGTCTTCGCATCGAGTGGCCAGCCCTGACTGTGGATAACGAGGCCCGGATGGTGTTTTTCCGGCGCGACCTGCCAGAGCTCCTTGATGCCTATCCCGTATTTTTGCGTGTCCACGCCGTCACGAAGGTTGAATTGTTTCATCAACAACTGCGAAAGCGAACCTCGGCAACCCTCGGCGAACAGCGTGTACCTGGCGTGCAGTTCCATGCCCGGCTGGTAGTCCGGTTTGTGGGCGCCATCGCGCCCGACTCCCATGTCGCCGGTTGCGACGCCTCGCACGGCGCCTTGGTCGTCGTAAAGAATCTCGGCCGCGGGAAATCCGGGATAGATCTCCACGCCGAGCGCCTCTGCCTGCTGCGCCAGCCAGCGGCACACATTGCCAAGGCTCACCACGTAATTGCCGTGATTGTTCATCAGTGGCGGGAGCAGAAAGGACGGAACCTTGTACGCACGGTCGGCGGTCAGAACGAGGAAACGATCCTCGGTCACCGGGGTCGCGATGGGCGCACCATTTGCCCGCCAGTCCGGCAGCAGCTCGGTGATACCTCTGGGGTCGATGACGGCGCCGGACAGGACATGCGCGCCGACCTCCGACCCCTTTTCAAGGACGCACACGGAGACGTCCCGCTGGTAATCGGCGGCAAGCTGTTTGAGGCGGATCGCCGCAGCGAGGCCCGACGGGCCGCCACCAACGATAACGACGTCATATTCCATGGTTTCGCGCGACATGGCCTTGCCTCTGTTGGACGCTGGCGGAGCACACATGCCAGCCCGCAATTATAATTGCCGCTGGCCGGGGCTTGCGAACGGCGGCATGTAAACCTGCGGGCGTCGAGGCAGGGCTCCTGTCGGCAGGGCGGATGCCGCGGGGGCGCGACAGACGATAGACGTTACAACGACCGGCTGCAGGACGGAGAACCCGATGACACTTCCGCGCATCCTTGTCCACCGCTCCGTGCAGTCCGTGCGCTGGGGTGACATGGATGCGTTGGGCCACGTCAACAACACCGTCTACTTCCGCTACATGGAGCAGGCGCGCATCGAGTGGCTCTTTGCTCAGGCGAAGTCCGGCAGCGGCTACGACGCGGGCCACGGTCCGGTGATCGTCAATGCGAGCTGCAACTTTCTGGCGCCGCTCGTCTACCCGGGCGAGTTGGAGGTGCGAATGTACCTGGGGAACCCGGGGCGTTCGAGCGTGGGCAGCTACTACGACCTCGTTGCGGGCGGAACGAAGTACGCAGACGGCGCGGCGAAGATCGTCTGGATCGACCTTGCCACCGGTCGGCCCACGCCGCTTCCTGAATCCGTCGTTGCGCCGTTGCGAGTCCCCGGGGGGTAGACGAGCATGAACAACAAACTCTGGGAACCGACGCCCGAGCGCCTGGCGCAAGCGAACATCACGGCTTTCTCCAAGGCGATCGAGGCGAAGCACGGTGTGGACGTCGACAGCTATAAGAGTCTGTGGCGGTGGTCGCTCGACCACAAATGGGATTTCTGGCGGGAGCTCTGGAACTACGCTGGCGTGCTGGGGGTGCCCGGGGATCGCGTACTCCTCGATGCCGAGCGCATGCCGGGCGCACGCTGGTTTCCGGATGCCCGACTCAACTTTGCTCAGAACCTCCTCGAGCGGCGGCGCGCCGACGACGATGGCGACGCGTTGGTGTTCTGGGGCGAGGACAAGGTCCGCCGGGTCGTCTCCCATGCCGCGCTGCACGCGCTGGCGTCGCGCGTGCGCGCGGCGCTTACCGCGCAGGGTATCTCCAGCGGGGATCGCGTTGCGGCGTACATGCCGAACATGCCCGAAACCGTTGCGGCGATGCTCGGTGCGACTTCACTGGGCGCCGTCTGGTCATCGTGTTCGCCCGATTTTGGAGTCCAGGGCGTCATCGATCGCTTCGGGCAGATCGAGCCGCGCGTGCTCTTCACCGTTGATGGTTACTGGTACAACGGAAAAGCGATCTCGATTCTCGACAAGGTCGGCGAAATAACCGCGCGGCTGCCTTCGTTGGAGCGCGTTGTGATCGTGCCGTATCTGAGAGAGGGCGAACGCGCTTTGGGCATCGCCGGGGCGCTGGTCTGGGACGAATGGCTGGCTCCTTTCATCGCAGGGCCGATCGACTACGCAATGCTGCCGTTCGACCACCCGCTCTATATCCTGTATTCGTCGGGAACGACGGGCGTTCCGAAATGCATCGTACATGGCGCGGGCGGCACGCTACTTCAGCATTTGAAGGAGCACCTGCTCCACGCCGACGTCAAGGCTGGGGATCGCGTGTTCTTCTTCACGACCTGCGGCTGGATGATGTGGAACTGGCTGGTCTCCGCCTTGGCGACGCGCTCGACACTCCTGCTCTACGACGGGTCTCCTTTCGTCGACCGCGGCCGCATCCTGTGGACTTTGGCGGACGCCGAGAAAATGACTCACTTCGGCACCTCGGCGAAGTACATCGACGCGCAGAAGAAGATCGCTTTGGTGCCCCGCAAGGATTTCAGCCTTTCGAGCGTTCGCACGATGCTCACCACCGGCAGTCCGCTGACGCCGGAAAGTTTTGATTACGTGTACCAATGCGTGAAGGACGACATCCTGCTGTCATCGATCGCGGGCGGCACTGACATCGTGTCCTGCTTCGCGCTTGGTGCGCCTACACTGCCCGTATGGCGTGGCGAGCTGCAGTGCCGAGGGCTCGGCATGGACGTGGATGTGTACGACGAAGCCGGAAGACCGTTGGCGGGCGAAAAGGGCGAGCTCGTGTGCAAGTCGCCCTTTCCCTCAATGCCGATCGGATTCTGGAACGATCCCGATGGCGCCAAGTATCACGCCGCATACTTCGATCGCTTTCCCGGTGTCTGGTGTCATGGCGACTGGGTGGAACTGACCGAGCATGAAGGTCTCGTCTTCTTTGGCAGGTCGGACGCGACGCTGAATCCGGGCGGCGTGCGCATTGGTACCGCCGAGATCTATCGGCAGGTCGAACAGCTGCCGGAAGTTGTGGAAAGCCTGGTCATCGGCCAGGATTGGCCCCCCGGCACCGTTGGCGACGTACGCGTCGTGCTGTTCGTCAAGCTGCAGGAAGGCGTGACGCTGGACGAAGTTCTCATCGATCGAATCAAGAGTCATGTCCGGACGCATACGACACCGCGGCACGTGCCGGCCAAGGTTGTGCAGGTGACCGACATTCCACGAACGAAGAGCGGCAAGATTGTCGAGCTGGCAGTGCGTGACGTCGTTCACGGGCGCGATGTCCGCAATCTCGAGGCGCTGGCCAATCCCGAGGCGCTGGAGCAGTATCGGGACCGCACCGAGCTGAAGAGCTGATGGCACGGAAGAATCGGAATGGGTGCCCACCGCGAACTCGGGGCAAATGGAGAATTGCGCAATCGGACCTGCCGCTTCGGAGTGAAGCAATTGTTCTCCATGTGCTCCGTGCACTACGGTGGAGAATGCATTGACCGAAAGATCTGAACTGCGATGCTGATCCACGCCGAACGTTCCGCGCTACTGGTGGTCGATCTTCAGGAGAAGATGGTGCCGGCGATCGATGATTCGGAGAAAGTGGTCGCCAATGTGATCTGGCTAATCCGAGCGGCGCAGCGGATAGGCGTGCCGGTCGGCGCAGTCGAACAGTATCCGAAAGGGCTGGGACCCCTGGTGGCGGCGGTGCGCGATCTACTTCCGAAGGAGGCGATCACGACCAAGGAGCATTTTTCCTGCGTGGCCGCAAAGTGTCTCGCCGCGCTTCCCGGAAGCGAGCGCGCGCAGCTGGTGCTGGTGGGGGCCGAGGCGCACGTGTGCGTGATGCAATCGGCACTGGACTTGGTGGAAGACGGCAAGGAGGTCTTCGTGGTGGCCGATGCGATTGGCTCGCGGCACTCGTTCGATCGAGATCTGGCCTTGGCGCGGATGCGCGAAGAGGGGGTGCGGATCGTCACGCGGGAAATGGTCGTCTTTGAATGGCTGGGACGGGCGGGCACTTCGCTGTTCAGAGAATTGAACAAGGATTTCCTGCGAGGGTGCAATCGATCGTCATGAGCTTCGTTGCCATCCTCATTGCGCTTGGACTCGAACAATGGCAAGCCTTCAACTGGCGCGCAGTGGTCGAGCGTGCCTTCGTGCGGTATGCGCGTGCGCTGGAGAGAAAGTTCAATGGCGGGGCTCGTCAGCACGGTGTCTATGCAGCGATCGCCGCCGTGGTGCCTCCGGTACTGTTTGTCGCGGTGGCGTTCTGGTTGGCCGACGCGATGCATCCTCTCGCGGGCTTGCTCGTGAACGTGATGTCGCTCTATTTCCTGATGGGTTTTCGCCGCTTTAGCCACGCGATATCGGTGATCGTCGCGGGACTGCAGTCTGGCGATCTGATTGCTGCCCGGCGCGCGCTTGCTGCATGGCGTGGCGGGTCGACGGCCGACCTCGGGAGCGCCGACGTCGCGCGGCTGGCCATCGAGCGCGGACTGGTCGATGCGTACCGCCAGGTGTTTGCCGTTCTGTTCTGGTTTGTGGTGCTGCCTGGCCCCGCGGGCGCGATGCTCTACCGGGCGGCAGCATTACTTGCCGACGAATGGAAGGGCCCGGAACCCGGCGTTGAACCGTCTCCGCTCGTCCAGTCGCGCAGCGAATTCGGGTATCCCGCTCGGAAACTTCTGGCGCTGCTCGACTGGATTCCCGTGCGCCTCACCGCGCTCTCATTTGCTGTCGTCGGCGACTTTGAGGATGCCGTCGCGTGTTGGCGAACACAGGCAGACCGTTGGTCCGCGCAGGACGGCGGCATGGCCATAGGCATCCTGCTGGCGGCGGGCGGTGGCGCGCTGGGTGTGCAACTGGGGGGCATGCTGCCGACGCTCTCGGGAGATCCCGATCTGCGTCCCGACCTCGGGTTGGGGGAACCTGTCGAACCTGATGTGCTGCCCTCCGCAGTCGGGCTGGTGTGGCGCGCCGTGGTCCTTTGGTTGCTGCTGATCCTGCTCCTGACGCTCGCCAATCTAGCGCCCTAGGACCACAGACCAACGTTTTTCGGTTGCGGTATTAGTGGCTGCCACTCGCCGATTCCGCCAACAGCGTGTGCAGAAGTCCCAGCCGGTGCGGCGCGATCCGACCTGAGGCTACCGCGGCGGTGACGGCACAGTCCGGCTCGCGATCGTGGCGGCAATCGCGAAACCGGCAATGGCCCAGGAACGGTCGGATGTCGACGAACGCCTCGGCGATTCGCGCGGGATCGAGGTGCGCAAGCCCGAACACCTTCATTCCTGGCGAGTCAACGATCCAGGCATCGCCCGCTAGCGCGGGAAGTGGATAAAGCGTCGTCGACGTCGTGGTGTGGCGACCCGTCTGAAGCGCTTCCGAAACTTCAGCGGTCCGTACTCCTGCCTCGGGCAGCAGCGTGTTGATTAGCGTCGACTTGCCCATGCCGGACTGCCCGACCAGCACCGTGTGCTGGTTCGCGAGCCACGGCGCCACCGGAGAGACGTCAAGTTTCGCTGCCAATTCGACCAGCGGGTATCCCAATGCCGCGAAAGGCGCAACCCGTGCGCGCAGATTGGCGAAGTCGGACAGATCCGCCTTGTTGACGAAAAGCACAAAGCGGCAGTCTGCGGCTTCGGCGGCGATCATCCATCGATTGATGAGTTCCTCGTCCAGTGACAACCCGGGCGCGACGACGCCCGCGATCTGCGTGACGTTGGATGCGAGTAGCTTGTCCCTGAACGCATCGGAGCGAAATACGAGATTGGCGCGCGGAGCAATCGCCGCGATCGCCGCGCCTCCGGCCGCGCGCTCCAACTTCACCCGGTCGCCCACGGCGACCTGCAGCGTTCGGCCTTTCAGCACGCAGGATATGCGCTCGCCATCCGCCAATACGACCTCGAAATGCCGTCGGTGGGCCGCCACGACCAGGCCCGATGTCCGTTCCGGCGGCGGGTTTGGCGCGATGGTTCGCGTCAAGCGAAGAGGCGCTCCACCTTGGCGGCGCAGATCACGTCATTCAGCGTAATGCCACCCGCGTCGTGCGTCGAAAATTTCACGACGCATCGGGAATAATGAACTTGCAAGTCCGGGTGGTGGTCTTCTTGATGGGCGATCCAGGCGAGCGCATTAACGAACGCCATCGTCTCGTGATAGTTCGGGAACGTAAATTCCTTTTCAATCCTGTCACCGGCAAGCTTCCAGTCCGGAAGCGTACCAACATGCGTCGAGAGTTCGTCCTTTCCAAGGCGCGGCGCGCCGGCGCGGCATTGCATCGCCGCCAATGCCAGAAACGGGGCGTTGCAATCCGGCCGCGCCGCTTCGGTCATGGCGTGGCCATCGAAATTCGACAAGCTGCGTCAGCGTGGATCATGCGGCGAGAGCAAGCGGTTGTCGTTCTGCCATCGCCTCGATATGGGCAATGCGCACCGCGGCCGGTGGGTGCGAATCGTAGAACGCCGAATGCAGCGGGTCGGGCGTCAGTGTCGCAGCGTTATCCTCGTACAGCTTGACTAGCGCGAGGGCGAGGGCCGCGGCCGAGGAATGCCGGGCGGCAAATGCATCAGCTTCGAATTCATGCCGGCGCGAGTACATTGCCGAAACGGGCTCCAGCATGAACGTGAACACCGGCAACGCGAGCAGAAAGAGCTCCAGTGCGACGCCGGGGCGCGCCAGCGCAACGGGCAACATATGCTCGGGAATGCCCAGGCCCATGTAGAACCACGGGGCATCTGCCAAGGCGGCCAGAAGGGCAAGAATCGCGAGTGACAACGCCGCCGACCACAGGATGCGTTTGAGTACGTGTTTCAGCTTGAAATGCCCGAGTTCGTGGGCGAGCACGGCCTCGATTTCCTCCGGGGCGAGGCGCACGAGCAGGGTATCGAAGAACACGATGCGCTTGGCCTTGCCGAAACCGGTGAAATAGGCGTTGCCATGCCCGGAGCGCTTCGACCCGTCCATGACGAACAGACCTGCGCTGCGGAATCCGCATCGGGCTAGCAGCGCTTCCACGCGTCCGCGGGCGGGACTGTCTTCCAGCGGCGTGAACTTGTTGAACAGCGGCGCGATCAGCGTGGGATAAAGGACCAGCACCAGCAGCTGGAACGCCATCCACGCGCCCCACGCCCATATCCACCAAAGCGGTCCGGTCGCGCGCATCAGCCACAGGATCAGGATCAGCAGCGGAAGGCCGAGCGCCACTGCCACGGCCATTCCCTTGGCCAGGTCTGCAAGCCACAGCGATAGCGTCATCCTGTTAAAGCCAAAGCGCTCCTCGATCCGGAACGTGTGCCACCAGGAAAACGGCAGGTTTACCAGGCCATAGATGACTCCTGCGACCGTGAACATCAGGACGTCGCGCCACAATGGGCCCACCGATAACGTTTCGGTCCAAGCAATGATCGCGGCCAGTCCGCCGCCCAGCGTCATCGTCAGCAGAAGCGCCGCGTCAATCAGCGTGTTGCCCATCGCAAGACGCTGCTTGGCGACTGTGTAGTCGGCGGCCTTCTGGTGTGCGGAGATGCCGATATGGGCGGCGAAGGCCGCCGGAACGGTATCCCGGTGGGCCCGCACAAATGAGGTTTGGCGCCTCGCGAGCCACAGCCTCACCACGAGCGACGTGGCCAGGGCAAGCACGAAGAGAAGGGCGAAAATGGTGGCGGTCACGGGGCTTTGCGTGGCGGGCATGCGACAATCCGGGGGTCAATTCTACGCCAATGCCCATGCCCCAAGTCGCCAACCACCTGATCTGGATAGACATGGAAATGACCGGGCTTGCCCCCGACCGCGACCGTATCATCGAAGTGGCGCTGGTGGTCACCGACGGCAATCTTGTCACCGTGGCCGAAGCACCGGTCTGGGTCGTCCGCCAGGACGATGCGGTGCTGGCGGGCATGGATGCATGGAACCAGGCGACGCACGCGAAGAGTGGGTTGATCGCCAGGGTCAAGGCGGCGACCTGTGACGAACGCGCCGTGGAGGAGGAGGCGCTCGCGTTCCTACAGGAACACGTGGCGGCCAAGGCATCGCCGATGTGCGGAAACTCGATCTGCCAGGATCGGCGCTTTCTCGCACGCTGGATGCCGCGACTGGAAGATTGGTTCCATTACCGCAATCTCGACGTATCCACACTGAAGGAACTCGTCCGACGCTGGAAGCCCGAGCTCATGAAAGGCATTCCCAAGGAAGGCCGGCACGAGGCGCTGGCTGATGTCCACGAATCGATCATGGAGCTCAAGTACTACCGCGACAATTTCATCCGCATGTGACGGACAAACACACTAACCACACATGCGTCAGACCGAGATCACGGCGCGAATCGCGTTGAAACGCGCGCGAATCGAAAGCCCGACGAATCGGCCCGGCCGAATTTTTCCCGGGTTACGTCTCGACCCTGGGCCTGTCCCGGTAGCCTTGCGATGGGATGTCGGCGGATAATCGCTCGATGAAATTCTGCAGCCATTGTGGCTCGGACCGCGTGGCGCTGCGTGTTCCCGAAGGCGACACGCTTCCCCGCTTCGTCTGTGCCAATTGCCGGACGATCCACTATCAGAATCCGAAGGTGGTTGTCGGGTGCCTGCCCGTATGGGAGGATCGAGTTCTTCTCTGCAGACGCGCGATCGAGCCGCGGTACGGACGATGGACGCTTCCCGCCGGCTTCCTCGAGAACGGAGAAACCGTGACCGCAGGAGCGCTTAGGGAAACAATGGAAGAAGCGCGCGCAAGGGTTGAATTGGGCGAGCTGTACACGCTCATCAGCCTGCCTCAGATAAATCAGGTGTACATGATGTTTCGCGCGCGCCTGCTCGACCTGGAATTCGGACCCGGCGTGGAAAGTCTCGAAGTTGCGTTGTTCGACGAGGCGGAAATCCCGTGGGAGGCGCTCGCATTCCGCACGATCACGCGGACAATCCGCAATTACTTCCTCGATCGCAAGCTGGGGCAGTTTCCACTGCGCGTATCAGCACTGGAGCGGCCGCCACCGCTTCCGCCCGACCTGCGGGGTGCGGGTTGAGTGGGTGCAGGTGCGTCCGCAAGCGGTGCGAGCGAGGTTGCCGGGCAAAAACATGGAGTATCAACAGCAATGGATTTTACCTTTCATTTGGTCGACCCCACAGAAGGATGAATGGGGTCGGTCACCCCGGAAATTGCAGGGCAACATGTTAGCTATCGACTCGGATCAACCCGTTGGTAACAGCAATTGCTATTGCTTCTTTACGGTTGACGGCACCCAATTTGCTG
Organism: uncultured beta proteobacterium; assembly: GCA_963739745.1. Taxonomy (GTDB): domain Bacteria; phylum Pseudomonadota; class Gammaproteobacteria; order Burkholderiales; family Casimicrobiaceae; genus VBCG01. Next base: position 608,130 of record CAVUCJ010000017.1, on the reverse strand, counting down.
ACGATGTTTGAGAAATGAAAATTCGCAGTACTTTCGGATATGCCTAGCTTAGTCCCGATTTCCACGCTTGTCATGCCACGCGCTGCAAGCGCGAGGCATTGCCGCTCTCGCGGAGACAACGGCACGTCGCTCATGGTTCCGAGAGCATTCTGTACGACGTAATTTGCTACGAATAGATCGTGGAATCGTGCAGAAAACATCATCAGGTCACCTAGGCGCATTTCAATCTCCCGACGGCGCGTGGGACCAACCGGTGTAACTGAAGAATTGAAGGCCACACCGATTCTTGCGTACGCAGGATCACTGAATGCAATTGAGACCCCACTACAGGTGCCATATTTCGCGGCGTCGATGAGAAACGGCCTAATCTTGGTGTCGCCCATGAAATCCGTCGCATCCCAAACGAAGGGCGCGGTGCGACCCCAAGTCAACGTGATTCGAGGGTCAATCTCCATGTACGCCTTCTGGTCGTATTCGGCCATCCATTCCCAAGGGAGGGTAGTCCATACGAATGATCTACTGTCCCGCGTCGGGTGGCTGATTGTAGTTATCGCGTATGCGAAGTGCTCGAACCCAAGAGAATTCATGATCGATATCATGAGAGGCTTGAGTGGCAAGCCCGCCAATATCGCCGATCTAATTTCTGCAATGTGACAGTCAACGGTGTTTGATCCTATCGCTCTCCGATGACAAATTTGGAAGACTTGCGGGCTTGCCAAGTTGGAAAGGAGATAACATTTGCACCCTCACAATGGAAGTTGCCGTGCTACCGGAATGTTTTTTAACGCTCTTCAGCTTCCGTGGAAACGCGCCAAAGTTACTCCTCGGCATCGCCATGCCGCAAGTCCCATCCGTCGGTGATCGCCTATGACATCGTCATGATTCGAGCTGGCTGAGGGGTCGATACAATGCGCACCGTCGACCACGTCTTCGCGCGTTATGCGGAGTCGCACCGGCACCCGGTGAACAAGATCATCCACTGGATTTGCGTCCCGCTGATAACCTGGAGTGCGATTGCGTTGTTCTGGGCGTGGTCACCGGTTGCGGCGTACGCGCTCATTGCGTTCGCTCTAATTTTCTACTTCCGGCTGTCGCCGGCCATCGCGGTAGGGATGCTCGGCATGGCGGCGCTACTGGTGTATCCAATGGCCCTGCTCGGCTCGCAGATAGTGACTACGGCCATCGGCGTGTTCGTGCTCGCCTGGATCGGCCAGTTTGTTGGCCACAGGATCGAGGGAAGGAAGCCCTCGTTCTTCGAGGACGTCAAATTCCTGCTCGTCGGCCCGGCTTGGTTGCTGTCGCTCTTCTATCGGCGCATGGGCATTCGCTTCTGACGGCCTGTCATCCAACGACCTGCACGCGTGCCGCCGCGAGTGCAGCGTGCAATTCCCGCACATGCTGATGGCCGGTGGTTTCGACGACGCACACGACGCGCACGGCCGACAAGTCCGGCCCGGAAAACGCGCGGTCGTGCACGATCTCCTTGATCGACGCCCCAGCGTCGGCGATCACTTCGGCGAGGCGCGCGAGGCCGCCCGGGCGATCGACAATGGAAACCGTGAACCGGGTCAGCCGACCATCTGCGACGAGCCCGACTTCGATCACCCGATCCAGCATCGTGAGATCGATGTTGCCGCCGCAAAGCGCGAGCACGACCCGCTTCCCTTTGAGCGCGCCGAGTTTGCCGGCAAGAAGCGCCGCGAGGGGCGCTGCGCCGGCACCCTCGACGACGCTCTTTTCGAGTTCGATGAGGCGGAGTATCGCGAGCGCGATACTGGCTTCATCGACTGTGACCACTTCGTCGACGACCTGCCGCAGCACTTCGAACGGATGGGCGCCTAGCGTTGGAACCGCAAGGCCATCGGCCAGCGTGGGCGACAGCGGCACCATGACCGGACGGCCTGCGGCGAGCGCTGCGGTAAGGCACGCCGCATGTGAAGGCTCGACGCCAACCACGAGCACCTGCGGTCGCAGCGCCTTGACCACCGTTCCGACCCCAGCCAGCAATCCGCCACCACCGACCGGCACGACGATCGCCTCGAGGTCGGGCACCTGCTCGAGGATCTCGAGCGCCATCGTGCCCTGTCCGGCCATCACATGGAGATTGTCGAACGGATGTACGAAGGTGAGCCCTTCGCGCTGCGCCAGCTCTTCGGCATGCGCGCGGGCCTCCGTGAGGTCGACCCCATGCAGGATCACGCGCGCGCCCAGCTGGCGGCAATTGGTGACTTTGATCAATGCCGCAAACTTGGGCATGACAACGGTCACGGGAATGCCGAGCAGGCTGCCATGGTAGGCGAGCCCCTGCGCGTGGTTGCCGGCGGATGCCGCAACCACGCCTCGTCTTCGCTGCTCGTCGTTTAGCAACAGCAGCGCATTGCGAGCTCCGCGTTCCTTGAAGCTGCCGGTGCGCTGCAGGTAGTCGAGCTTGCAGTAGATGTGCGCGTCGGTGAGCTGCGAGAGTGGAATCGATTCGACGCACGGCGAGGTGTAGATCCCACCGGCGATGCGTTCCCTGGCCGCGACGATGTCGGCGAGCGTGAGCATCGTCAGAACGGCAGCTTGAGACCTGGCTTCGCGCGCGCAAGCACCTTTCGGAATTCGTCCTGGATGCGGGCCAGCGCGTCGGAATTCTCCGCCTCGAAGCGAAGTACGACTACCGGCGTCGTATTCGACGCGCGCGCCAGTCCGAAACCGTCTGGATACTCGACGCGCAGTCCGTCGATGCGGATCACGTCAGTGGCGCCGGGAAACGACTCGGCTTCGGCAATGCGCGCAACCAGCGGATGAGGTTCGCCTTCCGCGCACACAATGTTGAGCTCCGGCGTCGAAACTGCGTCTGGCAAGGCATCGAGGACGGCGGAAGGATTGCTCTCGCGCGAAAGTATCTCGAGCAGCCGCGCACCGGCGTACATGCCGTCGTCGAAACCGAACCAGCGTTCGCCGAAGAACGTATGTCCACTCATTTCCCCAGCGAGTGATGCCCGGGTTTCCTTCATCTTGGCTTTTATCAACGAGTGGCCGGTCTTCCACAGCAGCGGTACGCCGCCATGGCGTGTGATCCAGGGCTTGAGGTTGCGCGTGGACTTCACGTCGTAGATGACGGTGGCGCCGGGAACGCGTGCAAGCAGGTCGGCGGCGAAAAGCATCAGCTGTCGGTCCGGATAGATGACGTGGCCGTCGCGAGTCACCACGCCAAGCCGGTCGCCGTCGCCGTCGAACGCGAGTCCCAGCTCACAATCGCCTGCCTCGAGCCGACGCATCAAGTCGGCGAGGTTCTTCGGTTGCGAGGGGTCCGGATGGTGATTCGGAAAGTGGCCATCGACTTCGCAGAACAGTTCAACGACCTCGCAGCCCATGCGGCGGTAGAGGCTCGGCGCGAACGCGCCGGCGACGCCGTTGCCGCAGTCGACCGCGATTTTCATTGGCCGCGCAAGTCGTACGTCGCCGACGATGCGGTCGAGATAGGCCGGAACGATGTCGTGCTGGGAATAATCGCCGGCACCGGTCGCCAGCTTCCCGGCCTCGATGCGCGTGCGGATCTGCTGTATGTCGTCGCCTGAAAGTGTGGCGCTGTCGACGACCATTTTGAGCCCGTTATAGTCGGGCGGATTGTGACTGCCGGTCACCATCACACTGCAGCCGGTGTGCAGGTGCTGCGCGGCGAAGTACGTCATCGGCGTCGCCACCATGCCGAGGTCGATCACGTGGGTGCCCGCGGCGCGAAGGCCCTCCGCGAGCGCAGCCGCGAGCTCCGGACCGGAAAGCCGGCCGTCACGTCCAATCGCAAACGTATCGCGGCCGCTTTCTCGTGCCAGCGAACCAAGCGCCTGGCCCACGGCGCGCACAACCGCAGGGGTGAGGGTCTTGCCCACGATACCGCGGATGTCGTAGGCCTTGAAGATTTCGTGGGGCAGTGTGGTCATGGGCGAGACGCGTCCGGAGGAGACGTTAGTTTCTCACGATTCGCCCCGTGGCAATGCGATGGGCGTCAGTGGCCTCCGGCGAAGAATGCAAGTACCCGCTGCGGCAACCAGTCGAGCCGCCCCGGTAACGGACCGGACAGGAATCCAACGTGGCCGCCGGTGTCCGGATGCTCGAGTACAACCGCCGCCGATACTTCGTCTTTCCCCGGAAGCGACGTGGCCGGCACGAAAGGGTCGTTGCGTGCGTTGAGGACGAGCGTAGGCAGCGCTATGCGAGAAAGCCATGGTTTGGATGATGCACGTGTCCAGTAGTCGTCCGTGCCGGCAAAGCCGTGCAAGGGTGCGGTCACCGCGTCGTCGAAATCCCACATGGTCCTGACCGCGGCAATGCGGCGCGAATCGAGCGTACCGGGAAAACGCCGCGCCATGGCCAACGCCTTCGGCTTCAATGTGTAGAGGAAGTGCCATGTGTAGATACGGTTCAGTCCTTGGCCGATGGCGATGCCCGCGGAGTTGAGGTCGAGCGGGACCGAAACCGCGGCGGCGGCGGCAAGCGTCTTCCCGGCATCGGCCCCGGCCCGCCCGATCCAGTTGAGGAGCGCACTGCCACCGAGCGAGACACCGACTGCGTACATCGGGGTTCGTGGCGCGATTCGTTTGCGCAATTCGATGAGCATCGCGCCAACTTCTTCGTGGTCACCGGAGTGATAGGCGCGCGGCCGCAGGTTGGGTTCGCCGCCGCAGCCGCGAAAATGCGGGACCACGCCGCGCCACCCGCGCACCCCGAGGTGCCGCATCAACTCCAGTGAGTAATGCGACTTCGCGCTGCCTTCGAGTCCGTGAAAGAGCGCGACGAGCGGCGAGTCGACGGATCTTGCGGCGGCCGGTTCGGCCAACCAGTCGAAGTCCCAGAAGTCTCCATCTGAGGTCGCGATTCGCTCGCGCCGATACTCGATGTCCGGGCGCGGAAGGAACACCGGATAAATCGTCTGCGCATGCCCGCCGGGCAGCCATCCCGGACTCCGGAAAGGGAGCAACGGTCGGGCCTGGGTGCTGCCGCGCAGTGGGTGACGTTTCCCGTCAATCGTTTCGTCCTGACCCATCAGGCGTGCGACCAGAACGGCCGGGCCTTCATGAAACGGGTCCATGCGTCGGTGAGCGCTTCGGCACGCGCGACGCCGCGCGCGGCCGCCCAACCGCTGAATGCCGCCGCTGCCGCGGAGTCTACGCCGGCGAGTTCACCTGCCAAGCGCGCCGCGACCGCGGCGTCATTCCAGGCGCCCAACTCCTCCTGCAAGGCGGCCAGTGCCTTGCGGTAGCCGCGAGTTCGCTTGTTCGAATACATCGAAGCGAAGAACTCGGCGGCGTAGCGAAGCTTCTTCGCGGCGAGTCTTGCGGCGTGCCGCGCTTCGGGCGCGGCGTGCGCGAGGTCGGTGCCAAGTGCGACCAGCGCCTGATGTCGCCGTTTGAGCAGGGGCCGCGCGAATTCGCGAGCAGGCACGGCCAATTTTCCTTCAAACCGGTGGCCGTTGTCCGCAGCGGAGCCGGCACCCGGCGCGGCGACGAGGGCGGCCGCCGACAATACCAGTCGAACGAAACGCGCAGACGCTACGGCGTCGTGCGCATTGCGCCGTGCTTCCTTGCGCCGGATACCTGCGCGTGCCGCGAGCCCGGCGAGCGCCGGGGCGAGTGCTGCCGCGCCGCTGCCCCGGCCGATGGCTTCCCGGAATTCGGGCAGCGTCGATGTGGCGAACACGTCGAGATCGCGTGCAGGGCCGAGCGCCTGGGCAAGCCAGCGCAATTCGACCCGCAACGGCTCGACGCGCGCGGTTGCCATGCCCCTGCGCGCAAGGGAAAGGCAGGCGCGGAGACGACGCACGCCGATGCGCATTTGATGGATCCATTCGGGGTCGTCCTCGCCCAGCACGCCATCGGCATTGCCTTCGATCTGCACAAGACAACACCGGATGATCGTGCCGAAGGCGGCGCCTGCGGTGATCCTCCTCGGCATGGCAGCGTTGATCGCGCGTTCCGGTTCGGGCACGCTGGGTTGGCGCAGCGCGTAGCCCCGCTCGGCCTTGCTGGCCCGTTCGAGCGCAAGCGGCACATCGGCGGCGAGTGCATGGGCGAGTTCGAACAGCCGCACGGCATCGCCTGCTTCCAGTTCGAGTTCGATCTCCGACAGCGCCCTCCGAACGAGAGGCGCGCCATCATCGGTGCGCACTTCGCCTTTGTCCACGCAAAGATGCGCCATCGTGCTGTCCGGGAACGTCAGCGGAATCGTCGTGCGTCGAATGTCGGTAGTGAAGCGGGCTTGGAGCCCGCGCTTCTCGGCCTTGCCGAGCACGCGTCGAAACGGCGTTGTCGCAAAGCGCGGTGGATCGAGTCTGGGTCCGGTGACCGGCCACTCGAATTCCAATCGTTCGCTCATTCCGCCGGCGGCTCCCGCGGCCGAGGGTCCTTTCACCGTTTGCATCCACTTTCGTCCATCGCGGCGCAGGCGCAAAGCGATGCCCGCCGCGGCGAGATCGTTGTCGGCAGTGTCGTAGTAGATGGAGACCAGCCGCGTCGTACGGGTGCGGCCGCGCTTCACAGCCCGTAAGGCTGGATGGCGTGCCAGCGCGGCGGTGGCGTCCGGCGTGATTCGCAGCTTGAGCTCGATTTCCGTGGGGAGGGGATCGTGCTCAGCCGCGTGCGTGGACCGGGCGCGTTTCGCGGTCACGTTTCGTCGCTCAGCCGCAGACGGCGCTGACGGACGCCTTCAGCGAGCGCGTGCAGTATTTCCACCGTCGCATCCCAGCCGATGCAGGCGTCGGTGATCGATACGCCGTATTGCAATGTCTGGCCGGGTACCAGGTCCTGCCGACCCGCATTGATGTGGCTCTCGATCATGACTCCGAATATGCGCGCGTCGCCGGCAGCGACCTGTGCGGCGACGTCGCGTGCAACGTCGACCTGTCGATCATGCTGCTTCTGGCTGTTGGCGTGCGAGCAGTCGATCATCACGCGCGCCGCGAGACCGGCGTTCGCAAGTTCCTTGGAGACGGTGTCCACGCTCGCGGCGTCGAAATTGGTTGTCTTCCCGCCGCGCAGGATGATGTGGCAGTCCTCGTTGCCGGCGGTATGGATGATGGCCGAATGTCCCCCCTTGGTGACGGAGAGGAAGTGATGCGGCGCGGACGCCGCCTTGATCGCGTCGACCGCGATCCGGACATCGCCGTTGGTCCCGTTCTTGAAGCCTACCGGGCAGGACAATCCCGAGGCGAGTTGCCGGTGGACCTGGCTTTCGGTGGTGCGCGCGCCGATCGCGCCCCATGCGATGAGGTCGGCGATGTACTGCGGTGTGATCATGTCCAGATACTCGGTCCCGGCCGGGAGATCGAGTTCGTTGATCTCGAGCAGAATGCGCCTGGCGAGCCGCAGTCCCTCGTTGATGCGGAAGCTGTCGTCAAGACGGGGGTCGTTGATGAGTCCCTTCCATCCGACGGTGGTTCGCGGCTTTTCGAAGTAGACGCGCATGACGATGATCAGACGGTCGGCAAGCTCATGCTTCAGCGCGGCGAGCCGTGTCGCATAGTCGATCGCCGCGTCGTAATCGTGGATCGAACAGGGGCCGACCACGACCAGCAGGCGGTCGTCGGCGCCGTGGAGCACCCGGTGGATCGCATGGCGCGCGTCGAACGTCGTCGCAGCCGGTCGCTCGGATGCCGGAAACTCGCGCAGCAGATGGGCCGGCGGCGACAATTCGGTGATGTCGGTGATCCGGGTGTCGTCGACGGGATGCGACGGACTGGCCGACGGTCCCGAACCGGCCTTTTGACGATGGGTCGTGGAGGTTGGCACGGCGAAAATCCTACAATAAAATTAGGAAAAACAATATATTACAGCGTTTTCGATCAGTCGGGTACTGGGGGGCGGCGCGTGATGTTGCGGCGCGGGATGATGCCGGTGCAACAGTCGGAGGCGCCCGATCGGTGAAACCGTTGCTTCGCATGTCCGGGATACCGTAGACTGCCTGCGAAGGGAGCGCGGACCGAGTTGGGGCCGACGATCACCGAAGGGCGCAGTTTACGACCCAAACGAATTCAAATTGCAAGAGGGGAGCGCATGACCAAGTTTCTGGCTTTGATCGCAGCGGGGATGTTGATTGGCGCGGTGCCGGCCTATGGTGCGGACACCAAGACCACCAATTCACAGCAGGACAAGATGTCGGCCTGCAATGCGCAGGCCGGCGACAAGAAGGGTGACGAGCGCAAGGCATTCATGAAGACCTGCCTGTCGGCCAAGCCGGCGCCGAAGCCGGAAAGCAAGATGGCGATGTGCAACAGGAAGACCGCGGGATTGAACAAGGAAGAGCGCGCCAAGGCGCAGAGCGAGTGCATGAAGAGTCCGTCCTGACGCGAGGTTTCTGATCACGGCCGGGTGACCTCCTGTCCATCCGGCCGAGGCTGACAAGGCCGCATCGGGTTTACGCCCTTTGCGGCCTTGTTTTTGCGAAAAAGTCCCTCCGCGGGTCATCCTTTCCGAATCAACAGGCCCTTCAGGTAATCGCCCTCGGGGAACGCAAGGGCGACCGGATGATCGGCGCTGGGACCGAGACGGCGCAGGATCTGTGCGTCGGAAACGGCGTCGAGGGCCGCGCCGGCGACGATCTTCTGGAAGAAATCGGGAGAAATCGCGCCGGAGCAGGAAAAGGTCACCAGGAGTCCCCCGCGCGCGAGGAGCTTCAGCGCAAGCATATTGATATCCTTGTAGGCGCGCGCTGCGCGTTCGGTATGCGCGGCGGTGGGCGCGAATTTGGGTGGATCGAGAACGATGAGGTCGAACGCGGCGCCTTCGTTGCGAAGCCGGCGAAGGTCGGTGAACGCATCCGCTTCGATCCATGCATTTCTGCCTGCCGGCAGCGCGGGGTTGAGCGCGACGTTCTCGCGGCCCTGCGCCAGCGCGCCGGCCGAACTGTCGATGGAGACCACGTCGAGTGCGCCGCCGGCCAGCGCCGCAAGCGTGAAGCCGCCGCTGTAGCAGAAGACATTCAGCGTTCGCCGGTCGCGCGCAAGCAGGCGCACCAGCGTGCGATTGTCACGCTGGTCGAGGTAAAAACCGGTCTTCTGCCCGGCGATCGGGTCCACGCCAAAGACAAGCCCGCCTTCGCGTATCGTCAACCGCGCCGGCAGGGTACCGATCAACGTACCGCTGCGAGCAGGGAGTCCCTCCAGCGCGCGAACCTCGGCGTCTGAGCGCTCGTATACGCAGTTCACACCGGCCATGGCGGCACAGGCGTCGGCGAGCACGGTGCGCGAGCATTCGGCACCGGCAGACAGACACTGCAATACGACGACATCCGCATAGCGATCGACGATGACGCCGGGAAGGCCATCGGACTCGCCGTGCACGAGGCGTGCACCGGTGTTGTCGGCATCGACCATCGCCGTTCTGGCCGCAGCTGCGCCGGCCAGCCGCCGAGCGAAAAATTGGTCGTCGATCGCCTCATCCGGCACGAAACTCAGAACGCGAGCGCAGATCTGTGATGCCGGGGACCAGGCAGCGCGGGCAATCCACGCGCCATCGTCGGTCACTATGGAAATCGCTTCCCCGGACTTCGGTTCGCCCTCGATCCGGGCGACGGCACCGGAGAAGATCCACGGGTGACGCTGGCGCAGCGATTTGTCGCGGCCCGGCTTCAGGACGAGCGTCGGACCCTCGCCGCGCGGCGCGCTTGCTTGTGCCGCTGTGGCCAGCCTGCGTCCCCTGTCAGGCGAGCCGCGGCGCGGGCCGCGGTCAGCCGAGCGCGACACCTGTCAGACGGCCGATGCCGAACGTCACGCCGCCCGCGAGCGCCCCGAGTGCAAGCATGCGCACCCCGGAGAGCATTGCGCTGCGTCCGGTGAAGAGCGAAAGCGTGGCACCAACGGCGAACAATGCCGCACCGGAAGCGACGATTGCGACCAGCAGCGCGCGGGTACCGGTCATGAACAGCAAGGGTACGAGCGGCAGCGCGGCGCCGGCCGCGAAGGCAAAGAAGGAACTCACGGCTGCATTGAGCGGGGACCCGAGCTCGCCGGGATTGAGCCCCAGCTCCTCGCGCGCCAAGGTGTCGAGTGCATGGTCGGGATCGGCGATGATCCTCCTGGCGAGGCGATTGGCTTCCCTGGATGGCAGACCCTTGGCGGCGTAGACAAGTCGCGAGTTCCTGCGCCTCGGCCTCGGGGTACTGTTCAAGTTCGTCGCGTTCGAGCGAGATCTGGTGCTCGTAGAGCTCTCTTTGCGACCGCACCGAAATGTACTCTCCGGCGGCCATGGCAAAGGCGCCCGCGGCCAGCCCGGCGACACCGGAGGCGAGCAGCCAGTGCGTGTCGGCGCTGGCGCCTGCGACACCGAGGATGAGGCTTGTATTCGAGACCAGCCCGTCGTTGACGCCGAACACGGCAGCGCGAAGGTTGCCGCCGCCGCCCAGATTGCGATGGCGCAATTCCATTGCGCCACCTGCGCTGGGGGTTGCGTGGCCGGAATCGTTCGCCTGCGGCGCGCCGTAGACGGCCATTCCGCGCACCTTCATCGCTGCGAGGATTGGCTTCATCCGGCGCGGACCCAGCCAGTCGACCAGCCGCGCGACCAGCCGGGTGCGCGAGTCGGGCAGGTAGGGCGGTGGCGGAGGATGCCCGCGCGCCGTCAACTGTGCGCGCCAGATCGCAGCCTGCGCCTGCGATTCGATCGCCAGCCGCTCGAACAATTCGGCGCGTGCGGAACCGGCCTCGGCCTTCGCGCACGCACGGTAGAGATAGACCGAACGCTGTTCCTCGTTCCAGCTGGAAAGCGGATTCACGGCTGCGCCTCCGCGAACGCTGCGCGCAGAACTTCGACGCGCTTGCGGTTGGCGCCCAGGTCGCTGTAACCCATCCGCGAAGCAGAACGCAAGTCGATCGCGTTGCGCGCTGGAGCGACAGCGAATTCGACATCGTCGACGAAGCCCATCAGCGGCGACTGAAAGGTCGCGTAGAGGTAGACGTCGGTGCTTTTCACCACGGTCGCGCCGGGCTGCGCGGCCACGACACGCGCGAGCAGGGAAATGGCATCGGCGGCGCTGCCCCGATATTCCAGTGGCGCGACCCGATGGTCACCGTCGGGGGCCTGGCTGGACACGCAGTTGGGCTTGGCGGGGCAAGGGGCGAGTCGGCCGTCGCGCAGTCCGAGGCCGTCCGGCGCGCTGCCGGCCAGCAGGTTACCAAGGAGCGCGGCCACCGCTATACCCGGCCATAGAAGTGCGGCGAGCGTCAACCCGCGCATCGCTGCCGAAGGCAAGGCATTCATGGTGGCGGGGACGGGCACGGCCGAAGCGGACATGGTCATGCATCTCTTCAGCCGGTCAGGACCGCGTCTATGCGCGCCATGACGTCCGCGTCGAGCCGGCCCACGACGGCAAGTGCCTGCATGTTCTCGCGCACCTGTGCCGGGCGGCTGGCGCCGGTGATGACGGTCGACACGCGCGGATTCTTGAGGCACCACGCGAGCGACATCTGCGCGAGCGTGCAGCCCAAGCCCTGGGCGACCGGCGCCAACTGCCGGACTTTGGCGATCTTCGCGGGCTCGCTCAGGCGCTCAGCGAGCCATTCGTAGCCCTTGATCGTCCCGCGCGAGTCGGGCGGGATTCCGTCGTTGTACTTTCCGGTCAGCAGGCCCGACGCCAGCGGACTCCACACCGTCGTGCCGAGGCCCAGATCATCATACAGCCGTGCGTATTCCTTTTCGACGCGGTCCCGGTGGAACAGGTTGTACTGCGGTTGCTCCATGACGGGCTTGTGCAGGTGGTGCCGTTCGGCGATGTGCCAGGCTGCCACAATTTCTCCTGCGCTCCACTCCGACGTGCCCCAGTAGCGCGCCTTGCCGGCGGCGATCATGTCCGACATCGCCCATACGGTCTCCTCGAGCGGCGTGCCGGGGTCGGCGCGGTGGCAGAACACGAGGTCGACATAGTCGAGTTGCAGCCGGGCAAGCGACGCATCGATGGCCGCGAGCAGATATTTCCGATTCAGCGTACTCTTTTCGTTGGGCCCGTCGAAGAGCCCCCAGAAGAACTTTGTTGAAACGACATAGGACTCGCGGCGCCATCCCAACTGCCGCAGCGCGTCGCCCATGATTCGCTCGGACTCGCCCCTCGCATAGACCTCGGCGTTGTCGAAGAAATTGACACCCGCATCGAACGCCGCCGCCATGCACTCCCGTGCGAGATTCGCGTCCATCTGGTTGCCATAGGTGACCCACGAGCCGAAGGAGAGTTCGCTCACCCTCAGTCCCGAGCGGCCGAGCCGGCGGTAATTCATCGCAGTCACGAAGGATCCTTCAGGGAACGCACAGGCCATTCACCGGGCGCCGTGCGCGCGTACGTCGGGACGACGCGTTCATTCTAACCGAACGCGCGCACGCTTCCGACCAGCGGTCGAAACGGAAAGTCTGACTGCGCTGGGTACCGGCTACAGCGAGACGGGCCCGCGTCGCGCGGACGCCTCGAGCTTCTCCTGGCAGGCGATGCAGCGCGCAGCGGACGGATTCGCCGCCAAGCGCGCGTAGGGGATCGCAAGCGAACATTCGGTGCAGTCGCCGTAGGTGCCATCCTTGATCCGGATCAGCGCCATCTCGACGTCACGCAACTCGGCAGCGTCCCGCGACACTTCGGCCACGTCGAGTGCCGTCTCGAGGTCGGCGACTGCCCAGTCGTCGGTTTCCTCCATCCGGTTGCGCAAGCCCAGTAACGCGGTGTTGTCCTGCTCGTTGAGCTTGGCCTGCAGATCGGCTCGCAGCTCCCGGCGTCGGGCTTCGAGTTGCCGAGCGAGCGTCCCTCGCTGTTCCGCGTTCAGGGTTACTGTCATTGGTTTTCTCCATCGACTCCGGCCGCCCCCCCGGTACGGGGAAGCCTTTCCATCGTCCGTCGGCCGCGGCCGAAACACAAGACCCCTTGTCATCGCGGGCCTTGAAACCGTCGAACCTGCCCCTAGATTCGCACTACCGGCGGGCAGCCGCCTTGCGTGCGATCAAGGCGCCGTGGTGTTCGCCCAACCCGACCTTCAAGACAGGAGAACAGATCCATGAATGCTCTACAAGTATACGGTCCGTTTGCGGATGCAGGGTTCGACGACCTCGTACGCGGCTTCTTCAAACCATTGCGCGAGCCGCGCGACTCTGCGGCGCCGATCAAGGTCGACGTCATCGAGAAGGCCGACGCTTTCGTCGTCCACGCCGAGATCCCGGGCGTCAAGAAGGACGAGATCCAGGTGACGATCGAAGGCAACCAGGTCACCATCGCCGCGGAAGTCAAGCGCGGGACCGAGCAGAAGGACGGCGATCACCTGCTGCGCAGCGAACGCTACTACGGTTCGGTGTATCGCAGTTTCGTACTGCCGGTCGAGCTCGACGAATCCTCCAGCCAGGCGCGGTATGAGGGTGGCGTGCTGGAACTGACGCTCGCCAAGAAACCGCAGCTCGCCGGACGCAAGCTGACGATTCAGTAAACACTCGCAATGATGTGTGGCGCGCGCCACGCGCGGTCGACTATCGCACGCGCGTGGCCGCGTATTCCTCTTCGATGTTGTCGCGAAAATAGCTCCACGGTGATGAAGCCGTGGAGAACCGCCGCCAGACTTCGGGCGTGACGCCTGCATACTGGAACGTGCCGGCGGTAAGCTCCACCACCAGCAGGCGCTGGCGCTCATCGTATCCGGCAGCACGCAGGCTCCCTCCGGTAAGCCGCTTCATGTCCAAGGTCGTCGCTCCCGCCGGGCATATCGGCCGCCATGTTGTCGCCGCCAGTATCGGTGGAGGCACATGCTACCGTCAATACGGCGCGAGCCCACAATGCGGCGATGAGTGCGCTGCGAAGGATCGTGCGCATCGTCCTGCGGCCGAAGGATGAATGGGACGTAATCGCGCACGAACACACGTCGGTCGACGAATTGATTCGCCGGTACATCCTGCCGCTTTCACTGCTCACACCGGTCGCCACCGTGATCGGGATGAAATTTTTCGACGCGAGCTGGGATCGGGACATGGGTTACGGCGTCCCGGCGCAGGACATCTTTGCCGCCGGGGGCACGACACTGTTTACGACGATCGCGTCCGTTTTCGCGCTGGCCGGGATCTTTGTGCTGATCGCGCCGCTCTATGGGAGCACGCGACACTTTCCCACGGCGCTCAAGGTGGCCACCTACGGCGCCGTGCCGGGCATGCGGGCGGGAGCGACGCTGCGCCTGCCGATGATGGCCATCATCGGACTGGCCGGACTTGCCCATTCGCTGGTGCTCTACTGGCAGGGCGCGGGCAGGGTGCTGAACGTGGAGCGGGCGCACCTGGCGGAATTCGTCGGCATCTCGATGACTATGCTGGTGCTGGCGTCGACACTGGCCGGTGCCTGCGCGAGCGCACTTGGGCCGATTTGACCCCGGTCAGTGCGCCGCGGCGCTGCCCCACAGCGCTTTCAGCCGTGCGTCGCGCCCGCAACCCGTCCGGTAGTAGCTGTAACGCAGCGGGTTCTTGAGATAATAGTCCTGATGGTATTCCTCGGCCGGCCAGAACTCCGTGGCCGTGACCACCGGCGTGACGATCGGATCCTTGAACGGTTTGGTCATGGTCAGCAGGGCCTTGGAATTTTCTGCCTGCTTGCGCTGCTCGTCGGTGTGCACGAAGATCGTCGTACGGTATTGATTGCCCGCGTCGCAAAACTGGCGGTCCTTCACCGTCGGGTCGACGTTGTGCCAGTAGACCTCCAGCAGCTTTTCGTACGATACCTTCTTCGGGTCGTAGACTACCTGCACTACTTCCGCGTGCCCGGTGCTTCCGCTCGAGACCTCTTCATAGGTGGGGTTTCTGACCGTGCCGCCCATGTAACCGGACGTGGTGCTGATGACGCCTTCCAGCTTGTCGTAGGGTTGCTCCATGCACCAGAAGCATCCGCCGGCAAAGGTGGCCACAGACGTGCCGGCCGGCGCTGGCTTGGACGCCTGTGCGGCCACGACAGTTGCGAGGGCGAAGGCGGCGACGCCGGCCAGCATGTTCAGGGCGACGCGAAACGACGGTAGCGAATTTGGCATGGATGTTCCAGATTGGCGAGAAGGTCGGGGTACAGGATAACGCGCTGAAGCACGATAGTCGCGCCGTCCTGCCGGTGCTTACACACCGTGGATACCGCGGTTGCACACCGCCGCGAGCCGGCGCCACCTCGGCGCCCGCGTGGCCGATTTGCGCTACCGGCCCGGCACGGGCGATATCAATCCTCGGACAAGGATGCCTGCCGGCGGTTCCACCGGTAGATGACCGCGTCGTCCGCCTCGCCCAGTCCAGCGGCCACGGCCGCGGCGAACGCCGTCCGGGCGGCGCCGGCCAGCGGCGCGGCGATGCCAAGGCGCGCGGCGAGGTCGACGGCGATCCCAACATCCTTGGTCAGAATGCGTGCTGCCGCCCGCGGGGCGTAGTCGCCAGCCAGCGCGCGGGGCATGCGGTCCGCGAAGATCCAGCTGGCGCCCGAACTCGCGTTGACTACGTCGACGACCAGGCGCGGGTCGAGTCCCGCCTTGGCGGCGAGCGCGAGCGCTTCCGCGCCTGCGGCCAGGTTGACGGCGGCCAATAGGTTGTTGACGATCTTGAATTTTGCCGCGTCGCCCGGCTGGGTCCCGACCCTGAACACGCGTCCGGCAATCGCTTCGAATAGCGCTGCACAGCGATCGAGAGCGGCGTCCCCGCCTGCCACCATCATCGTCATCGTGCCGTCGGCAGCTCGCGCAGGGCCGCCCGATACGGGGGCGTCGACGAGCATGCCGCCGACCGTCGCGACGCGCGGCCCGAGGGCCGCCACGAAATCAGGATCGACCGTGGAAGCCAGAAGCACGATGCCACCCGGCGGCAACGCTGCGACCGCGCCGTCGGGCCCGAAGAGCACCGTTTCGACCTGTGCGGCGTCTACCACCAGCACAATGGTGATTTCACATGCCGCTGCGAGTTCAGCGGGCGACGGGCAGGGGCGCGCTCCGAACGTGGCCGCCTCACGCTCTGCGCCCGGCCGGATATCCCGAACGAAGGTGCGGAACCCGGCGCGGAGCAGGCTGCGGACGACGCCCATGCCCATCGCGCCCGCGCCGATCACGCCGATGGTAGCGGAGCGAGTGTCCGGCATTCGCGCGATCCGCGGAAAGAGACCTGCTAGTTCGCGGGCGGCAGCAATGCGTACGGCTCGCAATCGTGCAATGGAGTCGCCACGCCGTTGGTGATGAAGGTCAGCACGGTTCCCTTGCCGCGCAATTCCATCATGCCGTTGCTGTATCGAACCCCCGATGTGATCGGCAGCTGGTACAGCGTGATGCGCTGGGTGCCGGACAGCAGAATCCGTGCTTCGCCTTCTACGAAGCGCACGACGAACCGCTCGCCGTTGAGTTGGCAGGCGAAGGTGTTCTTGGCGAGTTCCTCCTCCTTTTTCTTCTGCATGCTGTCGCAGCCGCCGACCGCCAGCGCGACCAGCGTGAAAAGGAGTATGGGGCGAATCACAGGCCGCGGCATGCTCGGTCTCCGGGGCATTCAGGTGCCTTCAGGATAGCATTGCGCGCAGGGCGCCGCCGCGTTCCGGAGGACAGTCGCAGGGATCTTTGCAGGTCAGCACTCGGCGACGTTGACGGCCACCCCGCCGATGGAAGTGGACTTGTAGCGGGCGGACAGCGCGCGGCCGGACTCGACAATCGAGCGGGTGAGCAGATCGAGGCCAATGCGAGGCGCCGGCATGCGCACGGCCGCGACCGCCGCCTGATACGCATGCGCAGCGGCCCTTGCGTTGCGCTCGATGCATGGCATTTCGATCCGGCCATCGGACGGATCGCAGGCGAGCCCAAGATGAGGTTCGAGCGCACGTTCTGCAGCGAACAGCACCTGCGCGTTGCTGCCATTGCCGACCGACGCGTACCCGGCTGCTGCCATGGCGGCGGCAACACCGACCTCGCCCTGGCACCCGACATTTTTGACCCCGGCTGAGCGCAGCAATGCGCCGATGGCGGCGCCGGCCAGCAGGAAATCGATAACGCGGTCCTCGTACTGCATCGGGCCGCTCTCGCGCCAAAGCTGCATGAGCGCAGCCACCGGCCCCGCCGCGCCCGCGGTCGGCGCGCAGACTACACGGCCTCCACTTGCATTTTCCTCGGCGACCGCGGTCGCATACGCCGCACACAGCTGCGCCGGTGCCGCAGACGTTACGCGCAGCGCCTCGAACGATGCCGCGGCGGTCCGCCGGCTGCCGCCGGGCAGGGTTCCTTCGGCTTTCAGTCCACGTTCGACGCTGACGCGCATCGCCTGCGCGACCTGGTTCAAGCCGGCGCGTACTTCGCCGGGACTGAACAGCGCGCACTCGTTGGCGCGGGCGAGATCGCAGATGCGCTTGCCGTGCGCCTGGCACGCCGCCAGCAATTCTTCTGCCGTCCCGAACGTGTAGCCCATACGTCCGTTCATGGTTCCCGCGCCGGCCGCGTCCTCGGAGAGCACCGAACCTCCACCGGTTGAGAAATACAGGCGCGAGGCGACGACCTCACCGCCTACGTCGCGCGCCAGGAACCGCACGGCGTTCCCATCCTGGGCAAGCGACTGGTCGACGACCATGCGCAGGTCGCGCTCCGGATCGAAGCGCACCCGCCGACGGCCACCGAGCAGCAGCGAGCGTTCCGTCTGTGCGCGCGACAGGCATATCGCCAGGGCCGAGCCATCGCATCGTTCCGGCAGATGGCCGGCGAGGCCGGCCACAATTGCCTGGTCACTCGCGTGCTGGCGACCGAGGAAGGCGAGGCCGCCGAAGAGTTCGGCTTCAACCTGCACGGTCGTCGGCAACAGGCCGTCCGCAGCGAGATCGTGAACGAAGCGCAACGCCGCCCGTTGCGGGCCTATCGTGTACGACGACGACGGCCCGGGTCCGATCCGATACAACTCGAACGCGCTTGCATGCACGCGGTTACCCCCGGGTTTTCGGCGCCATTGCGGGCGCGCGCCAGACATGCGTCAGCCAGAGCGCCTTTGCCCGTTCCACGTTGCCTGTCGGACAAATCCAAGCCTCCAAGCTGCGTGGCAAGTTCCTGTCAACGATAGTACGAGCAGTATGGGGCCGTCCCGGAACGCCGGCCGAGGATCGGTCTGCACGAACCGCCGGGCGGTCGACGGCGCATTTGCAGTTGTCGAGCGCCACGAGGGCATTCGTAAGGGGCCCCGGTCGGCATCCGCCGCGGCAGTCTGCGCGTGGCATCGCGCCCGAGGGCTTCGGCTACGTTCAGCCGGCCAAGGGCGGGGGCGGGGCGAACCGCACGCCCGGTGGGTAGGACAGCACCTCGGCGATATCGCCGTGGCTCAACGACTCCTGGACGCTCTGCCACCACGCCGAATCCAGCAAATCGCGATGATATTCGAGAAACGCTTTTCGCACGCGCGGATCGGTCAGCAGAAAGGTTTCGAATTCCTCGGGAAAGACGTCGAGCGGACCGACCGGGTACCACACGTCACCCGACATTTCGTCGAATCCCGGTGGCGGCTGCGGGATCCGTCGGAACCGGCAGTCGACCAGGTATTCGATCTCGTCGTAGTCGTAGAACACGACGCGACCGTGCCGCGTCATTCCGAAGTTCTTGAACAGCAGGTCGCCGGCGAAGATGTTGACGGCGGCAAGCTCGCGAATGGCGTTTCCGTATTCGAGCACCGCGTGATCGCGCTGGACGTCGGTAGCCGTCTCGACAAGGATGTTGAGCGGCGTCATCCGGCGCTCGATATAGAGGTGGCGAATGGTGATGCGGGCGCCGTCCTCCTCGACCTGCATTGGCGCGACGTCGCGCAATTCCTCGAGCAGGTCCTGCGCGAAGCGGTCGCGTGGAAACACCACGTCCGAGTATTCGAGGATGTCGGTCATCCGTCCGGCGCGGTCGTGGTGCTTGACCAGCGCGTACTTCTGCTGAACCTTCGCCGAGTCGGTTTCCTTGCTGGCGGCGATCCGGTCCTTGATCACCTTGAACACGTACGGGATACGACGGCAGCGTGAACACGCTCATCACCAGCCCTTTGATGCCGGGGGCGATGATGAAGCGGTCGCGAGAATGCGCGAGGTGGTGGAGGAAGTCCCGGTAGAACAGGTTCTTGCCGCCCTTCTGCAGGCCGACCATCGTATAGAGCTCCGACGCGGTCTTGTCGTGCAGCATCGCACGCAGAAAATTGACATACGCCGACGGCACTTCCATGTCGACGAGGAAGTACGAGCGGTTGGCCGAGAACAGCAGCGCCAGTTCCACGGGGTCCATCAGCAGCGCGTCGACGTACAGCCGGCCGTCCGCCGTGTGCTTGAGCGCCACCGCGAAGGGCGCGCTGTTCATGCCGTTGACGACGCGGCCGACGGCATACGCCGTCTGGTCGCGGAAGAACAGCGACGAAAGGACCTGGAGCTGGTGATTCGCCTCCGAGCCGGTAAGGGCGCGGCGCCCGTGCGCGAAACGCGCGCAGCAGCTGGCGCAGGTCCCGACGAAAATCCGCGAATTTCGTGTCGAGCCGGAAATCGAGGATGATGTCGACCAGCACGTTGCGCAGGCCCTGATCGAGCGGATAGTAGCTGCGGTAGGTCGGGGGGTCGGCTTCGATATGCTCGGTCGATATCGCCGGCCGCACGAAGATGAACCGGTTGTGGAAATAAGTGCGGTGCAGGATCTTGCAAGACACGGAATTGAAGAAGGTCTCCGCGCATTCCGGCTGCCGGTGGTCGATCAGCAGCCCGATGTAGTGGAGCTTGACCCGCTCCCACAGGGCGTCGGCGCCGCTGTCGTCGAGGCCGGCCGACCGGAACTCGCGCTCGATGCGCTCGACCGTTTCCAGCACCCGGCGGTCGTAGTAGTCGATGCGGTCCTGGGCGACGTGACGGATCGCGCGCCAGTTGCCGGTCTCGAAATGGCGTTTGGCGGCCCGGGCGCATTCGCGGAAGAGCGCGTAGTGGCGGTCGAACCCTTCCCGCAGCGCAAAGGCGATCGCTCGGGCCGTATCATCGGCGGCCGGGGTAAGCCGGGTCGGAACGACGGCTAGTGCGCGGGCCGGCATGAGCCAATGGAAAGCGGGTTTGGAATCAGGACGCCGCGCGTGCGGCGCAGGACCACGGGAAGGGCGCCAGCCTCGGGGCGGCGGATGCGCTCGAATGCCATGATGAGGCATGATAGCGCAATGAGCGAGCGCACCTCGAAGCCTGTCCGCCCGAAGGTCCGCTTCGGCATGCGGCGCGCTTGCCCTGATGGTGCTGGCGACGTCTGCGCTGGCGCAGGGCAGCGTCATCAAGTGCATCGACGCCGACGGCAACGTGACCTACCAGGACTCGCCCTGCGCCCGCGGTCAGGCCGGTCGCAGCGTCGAACTGCCGAAGGCGGAGACGCGCGAGGATACCGGTGCCTGGGAAGCCGCCGCCCGAGAGGCCCGCGTCGTCCCTGGCATGCCGAAGCGCTGGGTGCTCCACTCGCGCGGCGCGCCGGCCGAGATCCGGCCGGCCCGCGAGCGCGAAGACGCGACGGAAATCTGGCGCTACTCGACGAAGAACGGCGTTTTGCTGATCGGCTTCGCCGGTCCCAACGTCGGCTGGGTGCGCGACGGGGACACCGCGCCTGCCACGGCACCCGCCCCGGCAGCCGAGCGCGGTCGATGCAACGCACCGCGCGCAGAACCGCCGTTTCGTCATCGCCGGTCGCGAATGCGAGCACGTCTTCGCGGAAATCGGTAACGCCGATCGCCAGGAGCCGCTCCCGCCGGCTGCCGCGGCCGATGGCGCCGTGAAGGCGGCTCCTGCGGGTACGCGGCACATCTACGAGCCCCGGCCCGGCGATCCGCAGATGCGCACCGCGTTCAGCTGCATCGACGGCAAGGTCGCCGACGTCGAGCGCACGATCGTGCGGTGAATGATCTGCGCCCGCGGCGGGAAGCGGCTATCGCGCCGCCTCAGCCTGCGCCTGGAATTCCTTGACCGCCGCGTTGTAGCCCTCGATTGCGGCGTTGGACGCGGCGACCGCCGCGTTCGCCCCTTGACGGCGACGTCGGCCTTCGCCTGCAGCACGCCGATCTCCTTCTTCATGCAGGCCTGCCATTGCTGAACCTCCTTCTCCCAGCCGCGTCGCCTCTCGATCCGAGGCGAGGCGGCCGGGATGGGGGTCGGGCTTCTCGCACTTGGATGCGACGGCGCCGGTGCGCAGCGGGTGCGGCCGACTGCGCGAGCGCGACCAAGGGGGCGGTGGTCGCGAAAGCGATCGCGACAGATCGTGCGCATGATCATGATTGGGAGTCTCCAGGAGTGTCGAAACGCGCCATTTTAGCCTCCCAACAGGCTTGCGGGCGCGATGCCGGAGATCGCCCCCGCGGCGCAGTCAGGACCTCTGCGTTGCATGGGGTCGGGCTCCGTGGTTTCATTGGCACATGCGAACCAGTCACGGATCTTTGCGCCTCGCGTCCACGTGGCATTGGTCGCAACGCTGCTCGTGGCTTGCCAGCAGGCGTCGCCGCCTTCGCCGACAACCAAGCCCGCCACGCCGGCGACCGCGCCGTCGGCAACCGACAGGCCCGGCGCAGGTCGTTGCGCCCGGAGTCGTGCTGCCTTCACTCGACTTCCCGCCGGGGCCGCTCTACTTCTGCGACACGACGGGCGAGCGCGCGGCGATCGACTACGAGCCGAGGGTCGATCAGCTGTGCCGCCGGCACCCGGAGATGGGGCCGTGCCAGTACGAGCGCGATGCCTGCCGCGCGCAAGGTGGGCGGGTGTTCACGGCGAGGGGCGAGGAGGTCACGCTGGCGGTGGAAGCCGAGTACGACCGCGTCGTGCGCCGCGTGCGCTTCCAGGCCGACGGCGCGCCGGCCAGGCGCTGAACTCCGGCGCCGAGCGCTGCCGGTCACCCTTCAGCGGGACTGCGTCGTTTCCGGCGGACGCTACGCGTCCTTGTCGGCGAAGGTGTTGCAGCTGCGCGGATCGCCGGTGGTCAGGCCCTGTCTTGAACCAGCGCGCGCGCTGTTCTGCGCGACCGTGCGTGAACGCATCGGGCACGACGTAGCCCTTGGCGTTCTGCTGGATCGCGTCGTCGCCGACCGCCGCGGCGGCGCGCAGGCCTTCCTCGACGTCACCCGCGTCGAGCAGGTTTCGCTTGGCCGCGAAGTAGCCCCATACGCCGGCATAGCAGTCCGCCTGCAGTTCGAGGCGGACCGACAGCGCATTGCGCTGTCGCGCATCCATCCGCGCGGCAGCCTGGTCGAATTTGCGCATCGTGCCGAGCTGGTTCTGCACATGGTGACCGATTTCGTGCGCGATCACATAAGCCGCGGCGAAATCGCCGGGCGCGCCGAAGCGACTCGACAGTTCGCGGAAGAACGCCGTGTCCAGATAGACCTTCTGATCGCGCGGGACAGTAGAAAGGGCCCGACGCGGCGCTGGCGATTCCGCATGCCGACGCGGTGGAACGCGAGAACAGAACCAGCGTCGGGGGCTCGTAGCGGGTGCCCATGGCCTTGAACAGTGCCGTCCAGACGTCCTCGGTGTCGCCGACCGTCCGGCTGACGAAATCCTTCTGCGGATTCGGCGCGGCGGCCGGCGCGCGCGGCCCTGCGGGCGCCGGCCGGTTGTTGCGGTGGCGCCACCACCGGGCCGCCGCTTTCCATCATGCCCAGGAACTGCAGCGGGTTGATGCCGAAAAGCAGGCTTACGATGACGATGACGATGAGTGTGCCGCCGCCCAGGCGCATGCCGCCGCCAAAGGGCATACGGCCGCCTCCGGATCGTCGCCGGTGCGGTCCTCGATGTTGTCGCTCGGCCGCATGTCTCCCCAGCGCATGGCTTCGTCTCCTGTTCTGCCGATGTTCGCCGACTACTTGGCCCGGGCGATGGCCCGCGCCAAGTCCTGGTATTCCTCGCAGCCCTTGCCGCAGATGCGCTCCAGCGCCGCCAGGTGCTCCTGGGCCTTGGCCTTGTCTCCGGTCAGCACATAGGCTTCGCCGATGTACTCATGCGCGCCCCGGTGCTTCGGGTCGAGTTTCAGCGCCTCGTCGTAGTGCTTGAATGCGAGATCGAATTTCTTCTGGTTGCGGTAGGCGTAGCCCAGAAGATTCTGCACGTCGGCGTTGCCGGGTTCGGCCTTGGCGGCGCTGGACAGGTGCGAGACGGCCAGATCCCAGTTCTTCGCCTTGACCGCATCGGCACCGAGGTCGAAATCCGGGTTGCCGATCGGCGGCGCGGTCACGTTGGCGTCGCCGAAGGACGTGGGCGGGCATGCGATCAGCATGGCCATGGCGAGGGCTGCGAGGATGGATGTTCGAGGGAGCCGCATCGGAGTGGTCCTCACGGTTTGAGCGCCTGGTAGAGAAACGGCAGGCTCACGTCCATCCGGTAGTCGATCGACGAATGGGTGTCGTCGAATTCCTCGTAGGTATGCGCGATGCCGTGGGCCGAGAGCTGCCGCGAAAGGATGCGCGCGCCGTAGTGCAGGTGGTACTGGTCACGCCAGCCACAATCGATGTAGATCCCGCGCAGCGACTTGAGGTTGCGGGCATAACGGCCCACGAGATGGATCGGATCGTGGCGGCGCCATTGCGCCCAGCGCCGCGGCAGGAGTTCGCCGGTCTCGAGGTCGACCGGCAGCCGAAAGCCCAGCGGCGCCTTGCGGTCCGGGTCGTAGGTCGCGGCCATCGCCAGTTCCATCAGCGCGTGCGCCTCGGCGTCGTTCAGCTTGTCCTTCGCCCAGATCGCTTCGAGGAAGCGCCGCACGCGTCCGTCGTCGCGTCCATCGTGGCGGACTTTGCCCGGCGGCCGGGTGTTCTGGCGGCCCGCCCGCCGTGGCGGCTTGCGGTAGTGGTCGAGTTCGTTCAATGTGCGCGGCCAGTCCGGCAGATAGCAGTATTCGAAGTAGGCATCGCCCGAATGATCGGCCAGCGCGCCCCAGTGCTTCGGATAGCGCATGCCGTGCATCATCGCGCCGTAGCCGCCCGATGACTTGCCGAAGCAGCCGCGATGCTCGCGCGATGCAAGCGTGCGGAATTCGCGGTCAACCAACGGTATCAGCTCGCGCGTCAGGTAGTCGGCATAGCGACCGATCGCCGACGAGTTGACGTACTGGTTGCCGCCGAGGCAGGTGAAGCAATCGGGAAAAACGAAGATGCATGGGCCCATCTTGCGCTCGTGCATGAGACGTGCAACGCGCTCCGGCACGTTCTCGTCGAAGGGGCGCCAATTGAGATGCGCCAGGCCAGAGCCGGTGAAGCCCACGAGATCGAAAAGCACCGGGTAACGTCGCCCGCGCGCGGCGGTTCGCCCGCGGCCGACGCCTTCGTCGTAACCCGGAGGCAGCCACACCGCGAGTTTGCGGATGTGCGGGTCTCCGAGCGGGTTGCCGGCCAGGATGCGCGAGTCGTGCTCGATGATGACGGTGGTACCGGCGTTGCGGTCGCTGCGTTTGCGGGCCATGAGTGTGGCTTTCGTCGACGAGATGGGGGCTGCCCGGAGCGTCGATTGTGCCGGGGGTTCACAGCTACGGCAATGACGACCTGCGCGCGGATGCTGCGCAGCACGATTGAAACCGAAGCCACCCACGACTAGCATGGTAATCCGCAGGATGCAGGTGACGGGTAGGGGACCCGAAGGAGGAATGCCCGTGGCAAGCGATTGGCGAGGCTTCGCCGTACTGATGGTCGTCGCGGGCTGGGCGAGTACCGGCGCCGGAGCCGGCGAAATCACCGTGGACGAGTGCTTCGAGGGCTCGGATTTCGTTGCCAATGCGGCGCGGGCACGCGACAACGGCATGCCGCGCGCCGATTTCCTCAACCGGATGGAGCAAGATTTCGTGCTGATCCATGCGTATCCGCCGCAATTGCGATGGTTCGCCAAGGACGAGGAAGACGAACGATTCCTGCTCGATGCGGTGCGCGAGGTCTTCGACGCGCCAGGCGCCCCGGAGGCGCATCGCGCCCGATTTCTCGCGGCCTGTTTCGCGCGGTCTTCCGCCTGAACGCGGCGCCGAACGAGGTGTCGTTCGGGTGCGCATACGCCGCCACCCGCGCGCAACATCCGGAAACGTGCGCAGCCTGTTTCCCGTGATTGCGTCATGCCGAGGTGCAGCGAGGAACCGCTTTGATGCAAGTCGTGGCTCCGTCACGACAACAGGGTCTTCGCGGGACCGGTGCCGAGCCTCGCGAAGGGAGCGGGAAGAGGCAACGAAGGGGTGCCGAAGCTGTGCGTTTCGGTAACGGCTAGGGCCCCAGGTTCGCGCGCGCTTCGCCCAGCGTCGAGGCGCTGGCGAGTGGCCGATTGCGCTTCATGATCTTCCAGTCGACGAGGTCGAGCGTGTCCGGAAGCGACGGGCGCTTCTCCGCGTACGATACTGTCCCGTCGAGATCGACCGTGTCGTGCCTGCTCTTGAGCAGTTGGCCCTTCGTGTCGACGGGGCGGTAGTCGAGGCGAAGCGTGAAGGCAAGCGGGCCTTCGGCCGTGGGTCGCACGATGCCGGTCATCTTCCATGGCGGTCCGTACAGCGCCGCGATCCGCGGCGCCTCGGTGCGAATGTATTGCGTTGCGCTGTCGGCGCTGATCGTCCGCGGCTTCGTCACTTCCGCGGGGGGATCCAGCACTCCGAGATCGAGCAGCAGCGCGGTCAGCTTCGACATCATGATCGGCGAGGACAGCATGTAGTCGACGATGGAGTCGGCATCGGGGAACGCCTCCCGCGACCGATAGGCGATCCCGTCCACGCCGAAAAGTACAATCTCGCCTCCACGTCGATTTGCTCCGAAATCTTCGCTGTAGGTCGCATGGATGTCACCGTTGGCCGCCTGCTCGAACGAATAGTCAGCATTGAAGCCGGGCGTCGTGGCGTGGAGTTGCAGGCGCGAGAACATCGTCCAGCGTCCCGTTGCGCACAACGCCGACCACTTCGACGACCCGCATTGCCGTGGGTCGGGGCCGGGAAGCCGCGTGTCGGCCGGTGCCCTGGGTATCGCCTGGGGAGCGGGCCGCGGGACGACTGCGGGCGCAGTGGTCTGCGCTGGCGCGAACCCGGTCGCGAACATGCAGACAAGCAGCATGCCGAAGGCCGGGGCGGGACAGCGTGACATGGTCCTGATCTTAACGGTACAGAGTCGCTTTCGAGCTTGGCGCCGCTGCGGGCTGGACCGGGCCATCCTGCAGTGGTCGAGTGGGTGCTGAACGTATCGTCGGGCAATCGGACGCTGTCCTAACGGCCCGACTCGTACAACAGCGACCCTCGGCATTTCTTCGTTCCGCAGCGACAGGCATAGGCGATGCGCTCCTTCTTCGTCAGGCGCCCCTCGATCGACAATCGGTAATCGTAGGTCAGCTCCTCGCCGGCCTTGATGCGGCGTTTGGCCTCGATGAAAACGCGACCCGCGTCGTCCTCATGCGTGACGCAATTGGGTGCGCAGGAGTGATTGATCCAGCGCGAGGCGTTCCCGCGAACGCGGGCATCGATGACGCGTCCATCGTCGATCTGGAAAAGGAAGGTGTGCGCCGGATCGTCCGGGTCGCTGTCGGGACGCGCCATCGCCTCGTCCCAGCTGGACCGCTTCCCCTTGTACTCGACGATCCGCTCGCCTTTGCTGATCGCGGTGGCGGCAAACACGCCGCGGCCGTGGATTGCGGAACGGCGGACCACGTAGTTCTTTCTTGTGGCGATTGCGGGCATGACATTGTGCGGGTAGGCCGGGGATTCATTTTCGCATGGACGCGTTCGTCACGGAAATCGGGAGCGGTCAACGCCATGGACGCGAGTCAACGTGACGGCAATCGTCGTCTCGACGTCCGAAAACCAGACGTGGCCGTCCTGAATCGTGCATTGCAGCTGCATCGTGCGTCGCGCGAGCCGCCCGAGCGAATGCACGGTCTCGGAGGCCACGGCGTCCACCGTCAGGTTCGTCAGCCGCTGCAGTGCCGGCGCGCTGCGCTCCCACCACAACTCGACCGCGCGCCCGCCGTATGCGTAGACGACGACCTCGCGTGCACGACCGGCGGCGCGGCGAAGCAGCCGCTCGTCGGGCAGTCCCACGTCGATCCATGATTCGATGGCGCCGGTGTCGTCGCGCCGCCACAGGTCGGGTTCGTCATCCTCCGAGAGGCCACGGCCGAACGCGAGCGCGGTGTCGGCATGCAGCGCGAAAGCCAGTATCCGCACCATCATCCGCTCGTCGGTTTCGGAAGGATGGCGCGCGATCGTCAGCGCATGCGTTGCGTAGTGGTGGCGGTCCGTATCGGCGACTTCGAGAATGACCTTGAAAATTGTCGCCTTGAGCGCCATGGTCGATATCGTCGCTCAGTGAACGAAGGTCAACAGCAGCGGAGTGGTGATGGCGGCGGCGACGGTTGTAAGGACGAGGCTCGAAGCGACCGGTCCCTCCAGCGCGCCGAACTGGCGGGCCATCAGGTAGACGTTGGCGCCGACCGGCAGCGAAGCAAGCATCACGACCGAACGTGTCTCCAGCGATGGAAGCGCCAGGCCCCGCGCGATCAGATACACGGCCAGCGGCGCCGCCGCGAGCTTGAGCGCCGAGAGCGCGAGGCTCGGCCGCCAGCCTTCCCTCACGCCATACTCGGCGAGGCCCATGCCGAGCACGATCAACGACATCGGTACGGCCGCCTGGCTCATCAGCGAAAGCGTCTCGCCGATCATTGGCGGCAGCGGTAGCCCGGTGAAGCCGAATCCCGTACCGGCCAGGATGCCGGCCACCACCGGATTGGTGATGACCTCGCGCGCCGTCGTCAGCAGGCCGCCAGCCGAGAGGTCGCGGCTGCGCGCCCATTCGACCGACACGGTGACGAGCGTCCACAGCAGCAGCGAATTGAAAATCAGCACCAGCGATACCGACGGCAACGACGCGTCACCCAGCGTGACCTTCGCGAGCGGAATGCCAAGCAGCACATTGTTGGAGAAGATCGTGCCGACACCGAAGATCGACTGGCCTACGCCATCCATCCCGAAGACCCTGGCGGCGACCAGGCGCGCAAGCACGAAGGTCACGAGACACCCGCCGAAATAGGCGATAAGCAGCCGCGCATCGACCGCCGGCAGGGTCGAGAAATCGCTCATCAGCCGGAACAGGAATGCGGGAATCGCTACCGAGAATACGAATTTCGTCAACGCGTCGGAGACGACCTTGGGCCAGCGACCCCAGCGGGAAAGGGCGTAGCCGACCAGCACCAGCAAGAACAGCGGCGCCGTGAGCGCGACCAGACGGATGAACGACTGGGCGACCTCGTGGTTCATGCTGGCGCGACGCCGCTGCCGAGGTCCGTGCGGCGGACCGCGGCATGGGCTGCCTCCCGTGACTCCAACCTGCGCTACCGCCCCTTGGTGCTGGCCTTCGTTCGCGGAATCACGCGCGGCACCTGGACCGCCGGCCGCCGGCGCGGGTCCGGTGTGGCCGCAGGCTGGCCCTGCTTGCCCTTTGGGGTCGGGAACGTGATGCCGCTCTTGTTCTTGGTCATGGAAGCTCCTGCAGTAGAAAATCGACCATCGATCTTAGACCCTGCTTGCGGGCAAGTGGCGGCTGCGGCCGCCGCGCCATGTCAGCGCCGCCGGGCCATCCCCGGGGGCTGACGCGCCTCCTCGGGGGCAGCGATGGAACCCAGCGAGGGGATCGTTTCATCCTAGGCGACAACTGCGGCGGCGGCTGCGGCGGCTGCGTCGTGCGGCTTGCGGGCGGCGAGCGTTTCGAGCGCGGCGCTCACCGCCCGGTCGAACAGCGGAACCGGCTCGACGACCAGCGACACCTGGCCCGCATTCAACTCGTAGGCCAGCTCCTCGGGGGTATAGACGAAGGCGCGTGCCCTCTCCCGGCTCGTGAATAGATACTTGGTGCGCAGCGGACTCACCCACGTCAATTTTGCGTTGACCGCCTGACCCTCCTTGGTGAACTCGAGCCAGGTGCCCACGGCCATTTCGCTCACGTAGTCGTGGGCGTTGACCACCGGCATCGGCGGCTGCGTGGAGGTCGCGGCAACGTTCGCTGCGTCGGAGTTTTCTTCAGTCGGCTTGATTGCCGCGATATGAAGCTGGTAGAGCGCCTCGAAAAACGCGCGTGAGCGCTCCGGGGCAACGGCCAGTGCCGTGCATCCGCGGCGCAGCGAACCGATCAGCGCGGGGATCATTCGGGTGAGCCGCGCCTTCTGCGCCGTGCGCTCCTTGGCGACGATGCTCCACAGCAGGTCGTCGAGCGTACGGACGGCACCGGTCCAATCGTCGCTTTCCTCGCCGTGATCCCGCCGCAATGCGGTGAGGTAGTCGGCCCAGATCGTCTCGATGAAGCCGCGGATCTCGAAGGGCACGTCTACACCCGCAAGCCGGTCGCGCAGGAATGCCCGCGCCATGCGACGCATCGGAGGCGATCTGCTCGGCGTTGAGCGCGGCGACCACCTCGTTGGCGGTCTCCTCGACGACTCGTTGCCGCTCGCCTTCCAGGAACGCCGTCGAGCCTGGCGTTGGCCCGGCGGAATACCTCGATATCGATCTCGAAGTCGCGGCAGACGCTCTCGACGACCTCAGTCGCCAGCGCCGTGAACTCATCGAGATAGGTGCCCTCACGCGTCGCGCCGACGGCGCCTTCGGCGAGGTTGTCGAGGAGTTGCCGCCCCGGATGGCGCCTGTCGGAAAAGAACGTCCGGTCGAGGAGTGCTGCCTTGACGATCGGGACCTGCAGCCGGCCGAAAAGATTGCGCTGCGAATCGGGGATCGACTTGTCACGGAAGATATAGTCGAACAGCAGCGCGATCACGTCCATCGTGATCCGGTCGGTATCGCTGCTGATCTGATCCTCGATCGCTGCCCGGATATGCGGGATGAGGTTGCGCGGCACCAGCGTGCCTTCGATCGAGCCCTCGGCTGGGAGCGGCACCATCCGGGCAATCGCGGTAGGCAGGTCCAGACGCTGCCAGTGGGCGAGGGTGGCGAACAGCGGCGTGGACGTGCCCAGCGCCATCAGCGGGTCGAGGGACGGGAACCCTGCGGCGTCCATGGCGAGCGGCGCGCCGGCGGGCGCCGGAGTCGGGACGCCGCCCGCTTCCGACGCGGCCTGGGCGCCGGCGGCGGCCAATGCCGCCAGACCGGCCAGGATCCGTGTCGCCGACATTTCCTGGGCAGGAATATCGCCGGCGCGCATCGCCACGACGGTCTTCTCTCCGAATGTCAGTGCGGGGGGGGCGCCGGGTTCCGACAGCGTCTCGGGGACCACGATGTCGAGCGGTACCTCCGGCAGTGCTTCGTGGAGCATTTTCGAGAACGTCGGCAGCAGGTCCCGGTCGTCGACCGGCCGGTGTTCGCTACGAGCACGCAGCGCGGCCTTGATCTCGGGCAGCACGCCGCGATCGGCGAGCATGCGGTTGAGCAGGATGAAAAGCTTGTTGACCTCGGGCGTGAGGTCGGCCAGCACCCGCTCCATGAACGGTCGCCAGATACGCGGGTCCGGATAGACGGCGCGCGCCGACGCGCCGACCGCATCGAGGATGTACGGCAGCGAGAACGGGTTGTCGAAATCGTATGGCGTTCCATCGCCTAGAAGCTGTTCGACACGCAGGTCGAGCGCGGCCAGTTCGCGGCGGGTGAAGCGGTCGAGAAAGCGCGTTGCGTCCTTCAGTGCCGCCTGCCGTTCGTGATCGAAGGCGGTCAGCACCCGCAACGACGCGAGCGATGCGTCGGCATCCGGCCGCCGGCCCTGGCGGCGGATTCCTTCGACGACACGCCGCTCGAAGCGCTCACACAGAATCGTGTCGAAACGTTGGAGCCACTCGGCGCGTTTGGCCCGGAACGACTCGACCTCCCCGTCCGGAATGTGGCTGTGCGACTCGAACAGGTCGTTGCTCTGTTCAAGTGACGCGTGCAGAAGCTCCTGCAGCTTGAGACGATACTGTGCGAAGCACTCACGCAGCAACGCCCGGCCTTCCTCCGAGCCGATTGGCAATTCTGCCGAGGTCGCGCCAAGCTGTGAAGCCCTGTGCCCCGTCGTCGGGTAGGTGGCCATGAAACGGATTCTACTGCGGCAGGTCTACAAGGGTGCCCGTGGCGATCGGTCGGACCGCACAGCCGGTCGGGTGCGACTGCCGTTAAGCCTGACGCGCAGGCCGCCGCCGAGTTCGAGTGCGGGGCGGCAACAAACATCAAGGACGCGTACATTCGCGACGGCGCTTGCTCGAGCCCGACCGTGGCCTGCCAGGCACGGTTGCGAGTTCTCGGCGCCGGCGCCAAGCCGCACCGCTTACAATGAGCGACTGCGTGGCGAATGTGCGAGGAAGGGCGACGATGGATGTACCCGGCATGCTGCTGACGGCGACGATCTGCGCCTACTGGATCGGTGTGGGCGTGATGATCGTCCGGGTTCGACGGCATACGCGGCGCATGGTCGGTGTGGTGCCGGAACAGCGGCTCGAGCGTTTCATGTGGATGCTGTGGGTCCCGCTGGTGGCTGCGTGGATCGCGCTTCCCTGGCTCGCGCTTGACCGTTCGGCCCCGCCCTTCGGATTACCCGGGTTCGTCCGTGGTGCGGACGGCTATGCCGGCCTGCGCTGGCTTGCCGCTCTGGTGGCTCTCGCCTGTCTTGCGGGTACGATCAAGTGCTGGGCGCGAATGGGCAATGACTGGCGGATGGCCGTGACTGGGGAGCCCGGGCAGGCGCTGATCACCGACGGCATGTTCCGTCGGATACGGCATCCGATCTACTCTTTTTCGATCATGCTGATGATCTGCACGATGATCGTCGTGCCGACGAATCTCATGCTCGCGCTCGGAGTGATCCACATCGTCCTGATGGTGGTCAAGGCCCACAACGAGGAGCGGCACATGCTGGCGAGCCATGGGGACGCCTACGCGCGTTACCTGGCGGATACCGGCCGTTTTTTGCCTCGTTTTCGCTAGCGGAACACGGCGAACGCGCCGGCCCTGCGATAATTGCAGGTTTGACGGCCCCTCGCTCCCTATCCCCGCGCATGGCATCGCAGCATTTCCGCGCCTTGGTCGTCACGCTGATCGCACTCGTCGCAGGCGAGTTGGCTGCTGCATCCAATGCAGCGGCGGGCGTTGCTCCCGCGCCCGATGGAGCCACTGGCGCAGCATTGCTCGCGCTCGACTGCGATCGTCTTGGCGCGGACGCCGTGCAGACGCTTGCGAGGGTCCCCGCGCCGCGCATATTCAATTTGCAGGGCAGCATTCCGATGGTGACGATGGAGCCGTTCGCGAGGTTTTTGATCGGCATGGGCTATCCCGAGGTGTCGCTGCGCGACCCTGAGGACGGCAGTCTGTCCATGAGCAGCTACGCAGACAGCGAGGAGCTGGCGGGCGCGATCGCCTGGTATTACGAGCGTGACGGCATGCGGCCGATGTTGGTCGGGCACAGCCAGGGCGGGATGCTGGTTGTGCGCACGCTGCATGAGCTGGCGGGACATTTTCACCAGACGCTGAGGGTGTACGACCCGACGGCGCGCGCGTATCTGCCGCGCACGACGATCCGGGATCCGCAGACGCACTCCGAGCGTCCCGTCGTCGGCGTCGAGGTCGCGTTCGCAGCGGCCATCGCGACCGGAACGTTACCGCGCGTCCTGCTCCTGCAGTGGTCGATGATTCCGATACTGCGCAGCATTCCGGACACCGCGGTCGAGTTCACGGGTTTCACGATTGCGTGGGACCCGATCGCCGGCAACCTGGCCACTGCGCAGCCCTACGAAGCGACCGGTACCGCCGCGGTCCGCAACGTGCTGCTCCCGTCGACCTACAGCCACCTTGGAGCGCCGATTACCGAGCATCTGGCGGCCCAGACCACGACACGCGGCTGGATCGACGACTGGCGGCCCGATGCCGAGAACGCGCCGATTCCAGATGATCCTGACATTGACACCCGTAACATCCTGCATGCAGCCGATCTCTGGTTCAGCATTCGTCGCCACTGGTGCGACGAAGGTCAGCGACGGCTGCGCGCGCAAGGGCGGGACTAGGATGCGTCGATCGGCACGTTCGCTGCGCTCGCTGCCCCCGAGGAGGGCGGGTCAGTTCCCTGGGGCGGCCCTGCGGAACCGGGATGAACGACCCCCGTGTTCGCTGCGCTCGCTGCCCCCGAGGGGGGCGGGTCAGTTCCCTGGGACGGCCCTGCGGAACTGGGATGAAGGACCCCCATGTTCGCTGCGCTCGCTGCCCCCGAGGGGGGCGGGTCAGTTCCTTGGGACGGCCCTGCGGAACTGACATGCGTGGCCGACTCAACCTATTTCAGGCGGCGATGTTGCGCTGGCGTGAACTGGCGCCCTACAACGCCGTGCACGTCGCCGAACTGCCCGGACCCCTGAACGTTCAGGGTTTGTCCCGGGCGATCGCCGACCACATGTCGGCGCAGGGACTGACCGGACTCAGACTCGACGCGCAACGCCGGCGCTTCGAATATCTGGGCGGTGCGGGAAGTTTCGACCTGCGCCTGCTCGCCGCCGGAAGCGATCCATTGCGGTCCATCGAGGAGGAAATGGAGCGGGAGCTCAACCTGGCGTTCGCGAGCGAGGGTACGCTGAATCCGTTTCGCTTCTTCGCCGTCGACGCCGGCGAAACGTTTCACCTGGGCGTGGCCTACGACCATTTCATCGCCGGCGGCGATTCCATCGTCGTCCTGCTCAAGGGTATCGCCGTGCGCTATCGCGGCGGTGCAACGGCGCAGGATCCCGCGCCCGATCTCTACCCCGCGACCTATGGCCGACTCTTCCTCCGCAATCCGCTCAAGTTCTATTTCGGACAGTACTCACTTCCGGGGATGCTGCTGCGCGCGCGCCGGGCATTCCGTCCGCAATATCCGTATGGTGACGGCTGGCATAACGCATTCACGTCGGTCGAATTGCCTTCGGACCTCTATGCCGCCGTGGTGCGCACTGCCAAGGGTTGGGGCCTCACGCTGAACGACCTGCTGCTCGCGATGCTGATGACGGCGCTGGGACCGGAAGTCGAGGGGCGCCTGCACGCGCGGCGGCGAAGAGAAATCGCGATCGCGTCGGTGGTCAACATCCGTCAGGAACTGGCCCCCGGTCCCGAACAGGCGTTCGGCCAGTTCCTGAGTTCGTTCCTGGTATCGCATCCCGTGCCCGCCGGCGAGACGCTCGAGGCGCTCGCGCGCGATATCCATGCCCAGACGCGCCGCGTCAAACGCAGAAAGCTCTATCTGCAGACGCTCCACCTCATCGCGTGGGGAGGACTGGCCTGGCGCTTCATGACGCCCGGTCAGCGGCGGCAGATGTACGCGAAGAACTACCCGGTGTGGGCAGGCATGAGCACCCTCAACGTCGAGGCGCTCTGGAAAGCCGCTCCGGGAAGCGCGCCGGTGCTCCATTACCTGCGTGCCGTCTCGACAGGACCATTCGCGCCCTTGCTGATGGCACCAGCAGCGGTGGGCGACTGCCTGCACATCGGCGTGTCCTACCGGACGTCGGCGTTTCGTCGCGAGGACGTTGCTAGAATCACGGCTGCCCTGATCGACTGCGCCCGGACGTTGGTATGACTTCTCTGCGAAAACGGCTGCTTGCATCGTTGCTGATGCTGGCGGTGGGCGGGTGCGTGATAAGGCCCATGCGCGGTCCGGACGAAATCGCGCAGCCAGCGCCTCCGGCCATTGCGGATCGCGCCGTCGACGAGCGCATCCTTGCGCTCGACCCCGAGAACGTGACCGACGCAGACGTACGCTCGACGCTGGCCAAGGGGCCGGTGCCGCGCGTCATCCTCGTCCACGGGGGGATCTTTCCCGTCTATCTGTCGATGGCCTCGTTCGGACAGTTTCTGGTCGAAATGGGATATCCGGAGGCGAGGATCCGGGATCCCTATGACGGCGCCTGGTCGCACAGTCCGTACGAGGACGTGGAGCGTCTCGCCGGGATGACCGCGTGGTTCTACGAGCACGACGGCATGCCGCCAATATTGATTGGTCACAGCCAGGGTGGCATGCAGGTAGTCAAGATCCTCTACGCGCTCTCCGGCGCGTACAGCGCGGCGATTCCGGTATGGAATCCATTGACCGATTACGCCGAGAGTCGTACGAGCATTGTCGATCCGCTGACCCGCCGCGAGCAACCGGTCGTCGGACTGCGCGTTGACTATGCATCGGCGGTGGCGGCGGGCGGCGCCGCCTTCCTGCTCCCTAACCAGTGGAGCATGGCCGGTCGGTTGCAGACCATCCCGGACTCGGTCGTGGAATTCACTGGCTACACGATCGCGCTTGATCTGTGGGCCTGGACGGCGCGCGGCACCGAGGATTCTCCCTGGTACGAAAGCAGCGGCAAGGCACGGGTACGCAACGTCACGCTTCCCGCTGCCACGAACCATGTGACGGCGCCGGTGACTGCCGATCTGCCGGGCAATCCTGCCGCGCGCGCCTGGATCGACGCCTATCGTCCCGGCACGACGGTTCCGCCCCCGGACGACGCCAATATCCTTTGGGCGGCCGACGTCTGGTACGGCGTGAAGAAAACCTGGGTGCTTGAGGCGCAGCACCTGATTCGTGCCAGGCGTACGGCTGCGCGACCCGCGGTGGCCGGCAAGTTAGAATAGAGGCCTTGCCCATCCGGCCCTCGCATTGCTTCGGGGCCCGCGGGCGCAGGTCCGCCGGTCGACCGGCGGCAGGCAGGCGGGTCGCCCCATCGGGCCGGCCGGATTCCCGGTATCAAAGGTTTCCATCATGGCAGGAACACTGGCAGGAAAAGTGGCGCTCGTCACTGGCGCGGCGCGAGGGATCGGCCGCGCCACGGCGGTCAAGCTCGCCGCCGAGGGCTGTGACGTTGCCGTCAACTACTACAACAGTGCGGAAGCGGCCGAAGCCCTGTGCGCCGACATTCGTACGCTCGGCCGACGTGCCTGCGCCATCGCCGGCAGCGTCGGGATCCCAGACAGCGTGGACGAGATATTCGCCGAATTCGGCAAACACTTCGACCGGCTGGACATTCTGGTTTCGAATGCGGCGAGCGGTGTATTGAAGCCCACGGTCGAGATGACGCTCAAGCACTGGCGCTGGTGCCTGGAGACCAATGCGCTCGCGCTCAACCTGCTGACCCAGCGCGCGCTGCCGCTGATGCCTATCGGTGCGCGGGTGATTGCGATGTCGAGCCTGGGCGCGCAGCGCGCGATGCCCGGCTACGGTTTTATAGGCGCGTCGAAGGCGGCCCTGGAGGCGCTGGCGCGCTCGCTGGCGCAGGAACTGGGTCCGCGTGGAATACGCGTGAACGTGGTCAGTGCCGGGGTGGTGGACACCGACGCGCTGCGCTATTTTCCCAACCGCGAGGAGCTGCTCGCCAATTTTTCGCAGCGCGCGCCAGCCGGTCCGGTGCTGACGCCGGAGGATGTCGCGGGAGCCGTGTACCTGCTGTGCCTGCCCGAGGCCGCGATGATCAATGGCCATACGCTGATCGTCGACGGCGGCTTCGCGGTTTCCGGATGAGCGCGGGTTTGGCATGAGCCTCCCCATCGCATCGGGTCTCGCCGGCAGGACGGCGATCGTGACCGGCGGCAGCCGCGGCATCGGCCGCGCGATCGTCGAGCTGCTGGCCGCGGAGGGCGCCGACGTTTCGTTTTTCTATCGTGATAACGCCGACGCCGCGCAGGCCGTGGTCGAGGCCGCGCGCGCCGCAGGACATAGGGTGGCTTCGGAGCGCGTCGATGTTCGCGACAGCGCCGCCTGTGCGGCGGCGGTCGAACGGATCGTCGAGCGCTGCGGCCGCATCGATGTACTGGTGAACAACGCCGGGATGATCCGCGACAACCCGCTTGCCGGGTTTTGCGACGCCGACGTTCAGGATGTGCTCGACACCAACGTGACCGGGGTCTTCAACGTTACGCGCGCCGTGGCACCCTACATGATCAGCAAGCGCAGCGGCCGGATCGTCAACCTAAGCTCGATCTCGGGCGAGAAGGGCGGCCGCGGCCAGACCAACTATGCGGCCAGCAAGGGGGCGATCAATGCGTTTACCCGCGCGCTGGCGGTGGAACTGGCGCCGCGCCGGATCAGTGTGAATGCCGTCGCGCCCGGCGTGATCGAGACCGAGATGTCGGAAGCGGTGCGCGAGCTTGCCGGCGAGGAGGTTCGCGAACGTATTCTGTTGCGCCGGTTCGGAACCCCTGCAGAAGTGGCGTACGCCGTCTGGTTCCTGGTATCCGACTATTCAAGCTACGTGACCGGCCAGGTGCTGACGGTGGACGGCGGATTCAAGATGGAATGAGAGGAAGCGATGACGACAACAGTAATCACCCAGGACGAAATCAATGCACTGTTCCCGACGGTTGCCGAAACGATGGCAGACGCGCTCGGCTGCGACGTGGAGGACATCAAGCCCGACGTGTCGCTGATCGAGGGGCTCGACGCCGAGTCGATCGACTTCCTCGACATGGTTTTCCGGCTGGAGCGCGCATTCAAGATCAAGATCCCGCGCGGCAAGATCGTCGAGAATGCGCGCGGGACGCTGACGGAGGCCGAGTTCGAGCAGAAAGGCATCGTCACCGACGTCGGGTTGGCGCAGCTCAAGGCCTACCTGTCCGAGGTGCCCGCCGAGCGTTTCAAGACGCCGATGAAGGTCGCCGACATCCCGCGTCTGTTCACGCCCGAGACATTCTGCAAACTCGTGGCGCAGGCGCAGCGCGATGCCAAGGCCGGCGGCTAGGGCGACTGCCGGGTCCGGCGGCGCGCGGGCTTGTTTGGAGCGGTCGCCGCGGTCCCGTGCGTCTTTGCGCGGATAGCAAGCGTCCAGCCATGTCGGACCATTTCGCTGCGTTCAGCTTCGTCGATCGTATCGCCGCGCTCGAGCCGGGCGCCCGGGCGCGCGGTACGTTCTCGATACCGGCCGATATCGGCGAGTTCCAGCCGCCGCTGCTGGCCGAGGCGGTGGGCCAGCTCGCCGCGTGGGTCGCGATGGCGCATATCGGTTTCCGCGGCCGACCGGTGGCTGCACTGGCCCGTGAGACCCGGTTCCTGCGCGGAGCACGGCCGGGCCAGCGCCTCGACCTCGAGGTGGAACTCGACAGTTGCGACGATGAAGCGGTCGCCTATCGCGGCGTAGCCGACGTCGAGGGAGTTCGTGTGATCGAGATGATCGACTGCCTGGGTCCGATGCTGCCGGTTGCGGAATTCGACGACCCGGAAGCATTGGCCGCACGGTTCGAACTGTTGTGCTCCGGCGGTGCGCCGGTCGGTCGATTCCGGGGCGTAACCGCTCCGCGCGTGGTACGCGAGGGTGGCGCGCCCGGCCGAAGCGTCGTCGGCCGCCTCGTGGTCCCCGAGTCCGCGCCGTTTTTCAATGACCACTTTCCCCGGCGACCGGTGTTTCCGGCGACGCTGCTGCTTGATGCGCAGATCGACCTCGCGCTGCAGCTGGCCGCGGAATCGGCGTACTGGCCCGCCGCCGCCTCGCTGGCTGCGGTCAGGATGTCCAGCGTCAAGGTTCGTACGTTCACGCCGCCGGGCGCGGTCCTTTCGATCAGCGCCGAAATACGCGAACCCGAAGGCGACGTCGCCACGATCATGTTGTCGGCGCGCGCCGACGGCAAGGCGGTCGCGACCGCGAAGGTGGACATTGCGCCACGGAGCGCCGAATGAGCGCCGCCGGGACGCTCCAAGGCGCGCGTCCTCCCGGAGGGGGGCGGGGCGCAGCGCCTATCGAGGGAGGGCAAGCAAGCGCGCCAGAGACACGCCGCGCGGGTCGCCGCGTCGCCGTCACCGGCGTCGGCCTGGTCACGCCGGTTGGCAACGACGTTGCGACGACGTGGCAAGCGCTGCTGGAGGGCAGGAGCGGCGGTGGCGAGATCAGCCTGTTCGACGCTCGCGAATTTTCGACGCATATCGCAGCGGAGGTTAAGGACTTTCGCAACACCCTCGTCACGGACCGCAAGATCTTCAAGTTCACCAACCGCTCGCACCGCTTCATGCTCGAGGCGGCCGAACAGGCATTCGTCGACGCCGGCATCCGGCCCACACCCGACGACGCGCATCGCTGGGGATGCGCGGTCGGCGCCGGGATGATGACCGCCGATTTCGACGATCTGGTGGAAACGCACGCGCATTGCGCCGCGGGCGGAGAATTCGATGCCGACCGTCTTCTTTCGGATCGACCGGCCAACGACCCGCTGGTGTTCTGTCGCGGACAGGCGACCGAAGGCCTGGCGCTGCTCACGCGCCGACACGGCATCCAGGGTTACGCGACGTCCGTCCACACGGCCTGCGCGTCGGGTGGCCAGGCGCTGGGAACGGCGCTGAAGCTGATCCGTCGCGGGCGAGTCGACCGGGTGCTGGCGGGCGGCTTCGACTCGATGATCAGCCCCGTCGGGATCGCCGGTTTCTGTCTTCTGTCGGCGCTGTCACCCGACAACGCGACCCCGCACCGCGCGAGCCGCCCGTTCGACGCGACGCGCAACGGCTTCCTTCTGGGCGAGGGCGCCGGCTTTCTCGTGCTCGAGGAATGGGAGGCCGCGCGCGCACGCGGCGCACGTATCTACGCGGAACTTGCCGGCGACGGCAATTCGCTGTCGAGCTACCGGATCACCGATTCGCCTCCGGACGGCGACGGCCCGATCCAGGCAATGCGCCAGGCGCTCGCAGACGCGTGCGCGACGACGGCGGACATCGATTACATCAACGCGCACGGGACATCGACGGGGATGAACGACCGCAGCGAAAGCGCGGCGATTCGCGCGGTCTTCGGCGCCGACGCCGATCGGGTTTCGGTCAGCTCGACCAAGAGCACGATGGGGCATTTGATCGCGGCGGCGGGCGCGGTGGAGGGCGTCGTTTGCGCGCTGGCGATAGCGCGCGGTGAAATACCCATCAATGCGAACCTCGCGGAGCGCGATCCGGACTGCAACCTGAACCTGGTCGTGGGTGCGCCGCGTCGCGGGTACGTCCGGATGACGATGTCGAATTCCTTCGGATTCGGCGGCTCGAACAGCTGCATCGTGATGCGTCATCCCGAAGAAGTCGACGCCCGCGCGGGGCGGCGAGAATAGGATGACCGGTCCGCGCATCCTGATCACCGGCAGCGGCGCCGTCTGCGCGGCCGGCAACCAGCCGGAAGACATCCTGGCGGCGGTGCTGGGCGGGCGCAGCGCCATCGGTCGCATCGGACAGTGGGACACCACGAACTGGCCCGTGCACCTGGCGGGCGAGATCCCCGATTTCAATCCGCGCGCCATGGTCGAGGACCGCAAGCTGCACAAGCTCGTTCGCCGCACCGATCTCGTTGGCCTCTATGCGGCGAAGCGCGCGATCGAGGTTTCCGGAATCGTTGCGCATCGCGACGGCCTGACGAAGGCCGAGGCCGCCGCGTACAGCGACCGTAGCGGAGTGATCGTTGGTTCCGGCGGCGGCAATTTCGAGAACCAGTACGATTACTTCCCGCTGCTCACGACGGCGCAGGACGACCCGGCGGCGTTCGGCCGCGAGCTGTCGAACACGGTCAATCCGATGTGGCTGCTGCGCACGCTGCCCAACAACGTGCTCGGCCATATCGGCATCAAATACGGGTTAAAGGGTACCAACGCCTGCATCACCTGTCACAGTGTCGGCGGGCTGCTCGCGGTGATCGAGGCGACGGAGGCATTGCGTTGCGGCGAGGCGGATCGGGTGGTGGCGGTTGGCCACGAGACGCCGATCGAGCCACAGATGGTGCTCTACTATCACCGTCTCGGGCTGCTCGCAGGAGAAACGCTCCGGCCGTTCGACGCCGCGCGAGATGGCAGTCAGTTCGGCGAAGGTGCGGGCGCGCTGGTGCTGGAGACCGAGGCATCGGCGAGCGGACGCGGCGCAGCGGTCCTGGGGGAGGTGCTGGGTGTCGGCTATGCCACCGAGGGCCGCGGCCTGCTCGCGATCCGGGCTGACGGCGATGGTCCGACGCGCGCGATCGAGCAGGCGCTCGATGATGCGGGCATCGCCGCGGCGGACGTCGGAATGATCGTCGCGCACGGCAATGGGACGCGGGCATCCGACGCATCGGAAGCGGTGGCGATCCGGCGCGTGTTCGGCCCGGCCATGCCGCCGGTCACGGGTTTCAAATGGTCGTTCGGACATCTGATCGCGGCCGCCGGCATCGTCGAGACGGTGGTGGCGCTGGCGGCGCTGAAATCCAGCGTAGTGCCCGGCATTGCCACCTTGCGGGTGCTCGATCCGGAGTGCGAGGGTCTTTCCGTTTCGGCGCGACCACAGGCGCCGCGCAGCCCGATCGCGCTCATGCTGTGCCGGGGCTTTGCCGGCACCAATGCGGCGATGCTGCTTCGCGCGAGATGAGCGAAAACACGAGCCCGTCGCAACGGTGCGGAATCGACACGGTCGAGATCGCTCGCATCGAGCGGCTATTGCGCGAGATTCCGCCGGAAGGGCTCGCGCGCTTCTTCACCGAGCAGGAGCTGGCCGATGCCGGCGATGGACCGGGGCGCGCGGCAAGCCTGGCCGGGCGCTTTGCCGCCAAAGAAGCGTGCGTCAAGCTGTTCCCGCCCGAGGCGGCGCTGGCTCAGATCGAGCCACAGGATTTTTCGGTGGCGCGCGACAACTACGGAGCGCCGCTGGTCGTGCTGGGACCACGAGCCGAACTGCTGGCGGGGCGCCATCGGCTCGGTCCGATCGCGCTTTCGATGACGCACGACCGGAAGAGCGCATCGGCGGTTGCCGTCGTGCAGCCGGCGCCGATGCGCGCACCGTTGGCCGGCCGGATCCTCTACCGCCTGTTTCCGTTCAGGCGACGGGTGATCCTCGACAACCTCCGCCGGGTGTACGGCGCGACGCTGACCGACGATGGCATCGTCGAGCTTGCGCAGGCGCATTACGCGCATCTGTGGCGCCTTGCCGGCGAATTCCTGCGCTTTCGCTGGCTGTCGCAGGAACGCCAGCGGGCGCTGGTGCGCATCGAGAACCTCGACGCGTTCGCCGACGCTTTTCGGCAGGGCAAGGGCGTGCTGCTGCTTACCGGGCACTTTGGCAACTGGGAGGTGGCCACCGTCGCCGGGATTGGCGGATTTCCGCAGATGCGCGGACGTTTTCACTTCGTCCGCCGTGCGTTGAAGCCCGAGTGGTTCGACCGGCTGGTGACGCGCCGATTCCAGCGCGCCGGTTTCGGCGTGCTGGGCAAGCGCGGATCGCTCGATGCGATGCTCGAACGGCTTACGAACGGCGATGCGATCGTGTTTGCGTTCGACCAGCACGCAAGTCCGCCCGACGGCATCGCCGTGGAATTCTTCGGCGCGCCGGCGTGGACGTTCAAGAGCCTCGCCATCATTGCGCTGGCCACCGGCGCGCCCGTGGTGCCCGCAACCAGCTGGCGCGAGGCCAGCGGTCGCCACGTGCTGCGCTTCGAGGCGCCAATCCCCGCGATCGAGCACGCCAGCACGAACGAGGCCATCCTGCTGACGACTCGCGCCTACAACGCGGCGCTCGAGCGGCTGGTGCTGCGGCGTCCCGAGCAGTGGTACTGGGTTCATCGGCGCTGGAAGTCCGTTGCGGCCGGCGGGCGCAGACGGAATCTCAAGACGGCAAACGCATGAGCGACCTGCCGAGCTCCGCCACTGTCCTCTCCGCGCTCATGTCGTGGAAGGCGACGTTCGTCTACGGTTACATCGCATGGGCGCTCTTCGTTCATTATCGGGGCCGTGAGCGCCACCGCTTCCATCGCCAGCTGACCGACCACTCGACAGTGATCGCGCCTTACAACGCGATCATGTACGGCTTCTCCGCGGTGCCCAATCAGCCGTTTATCGACGTTGGACGCTTTCCGGAGCTGCGACCGTTGCAGGATAACTGGCGGACGATCCGCGACGAAGCGCTTCGGCTCTCGGACGACGGCCATATCCGGGCGGCGGCAGGCTATAACGACCTGGGATTCAATTCATTCTTCCGCCGAGGCTGGAAGCGCTTCTATCTCAAGTGGTACGACACGCCGCTCGAGTCGGCCCGCGCTCTGTGCCCGCGCACGGTCGAGCTGGTGCAGTCCATCCCTTCGATCAATGGCGCGATGTTCGCACTGCTGCCCGCGGGCGGCGATCTCGGCCGCCATCGAGATCCGTTTGCCGGATCGCTGCGGTATCACCTGGGACTTGAGACGCCAAACGGCGATGGCTGTCGGATCTTCGTCGACGGCGAGCCCTACGCCTGGCGCGACGGCGAAGCCGTGATGTTCGACGAGACCTTCATCCACTGGGCGGAGAACCGGACCGACGTCGACCGGCTGATCCTCTTCTGCGACGTGGAGCGGCCGCTGACCAATCGGGTCGTCGCGGGCCTCAACCACTGGATCGAGAAGACTTTCGTGCGTGCGAGCCAGACCGAGAACGTCCCTGGCGACAAGGTCGGGCTGCTCAATCGGATCTTCAGCGTCGCCTACTACGTCCGGCTGCCGGCCAAGGCCATCAAGCGCTGGAACAAGTATGTCTATTACGCGGGAAAATGGCTGGTGCTGGCGGCAATCGTCTACCTGGTATTTTTCCTTCGCTAGCTGGAGCGCGGAACGGAATTCGGTCCCCGCCGGCCGCTCGCGGCTTTCCGCATCCGTCCAACCTGAACTTCGTTTGCGGAATCCGACCATGCTCGAACTCCTGACCAGCCCGGAAGCCTGGATCGCCTTCGCGACGTTGACCGCGCTCGAACTGGTGCTCGGCATCGACAACATCATTTTCATCTCGATCCTCGTCGACAAGCTGCCGCCCGGGCAGCGCGAACTGGCGCGGCGGATCGGTCTCTTCCTC
The DNA here is from genome assembly GCA_963739745.1 of uncultured beta proteobacterium. Lineage (GTDB taxonomy): Bacteria > Pseudomonadota > Gammaproteobacteria > Burkholderiales > Casimicrobiaceae > VBCG01. The sequence goes on along the minus strand of CAVUCJ010000017.1, from coordinate 564,494 downwards.
GCGATGTTCATGCGCATCGGCCTGCTGCTGGTGTTGTCCTGGATTGCCGGGCTGACCGCCTCGCTGTTCAGCGTGTGGCAGCAGGAGATCTCCGGGCGCGACCTCATTCTCATCGTGGGGGGGCTGTTCCTGCTGTGGAAGAGCACGATGGAGATCCACCAGCTGGTGGAGGGCGAGGAGGGCGGGAAGTCTCGGGCGGTGGCGGCGACCTTCGGTGCGGTGATCGCCCAGATCATCGTCATCGACATCGTGTTCTCGCTCGACTCGATCATCACGGCAGTCGGCATGGTCCGCGAGCTTGCAGTGATGGTGGCCGCCGTCGTCGTTTCGGTCGGCCTGATGATGATGTTCGCCGGCGCCATCGGCCGCTTCGTGTCGGAGCATCCGACGATCAAGATGCTCGCGCTGTCGTTCCTGTTCGTCGTCGGCGTCGCGCTGATCGCCGAGGGTTTCGACAAGTCGGTGCCGAAGGGCTACATCTATTTCGCGATGGCGTTCTCGGTGTGCGTCGAGATGCTCAACCTCTGGGCGCGCAAGCGCGCTGCCCGGCCGGTGCCTCTGCGCCGTGCCTATGTCGAGCCCGACGCGGCCGACGAGCGAGAGCCGCGAGGATGAAGACGGTGCTTGCGGGGGCCGACACGACGCAGTGAGCCCGATCAACCGCGACCGACGTAGGGCATCTTGGTCGCCATGATGGTCATGAACTGTACGTTGGCGTCGAGCGGGAGGCTTGCCATGTACACGACCGCACTGGCCACGTGCGCGACGTCCATCAGGGGCTCGATGGCAATCTGGCCGTTGGCCTGAGGCACGCCTGACGCCATCTTTGCGGCCATCTCGGTCCCGGCATTGCCGATGTCGATCTGGCCGCAGGCGATGTCGTACTTGCGGCAGTCGAGCGACGTCGACTTGGTGAGCCCGGTGATCGCATGCTTGGTCGACGTATAGGGCGCCGAGTTCGGACGCGGCGCGTGCGCCGAGATTGAACCATTGTTGATGATGCGGCCGCCACGCGGAGTCTGGTCCTTCATGATCCGGATCGCCGCCTGCGTGCACAGGAACGCGCCGGTCAGGTTGATGTCGACCACATTCTTCCAATGCTCGAACGCGAGCTCCTCCATGCTCACCGGCGGCGCGCCGACACCGGCATTGTTGAACAGGAGGTCGAGGCGCCCGAATCTTGCCTTCACCGCGCCGAACAGTGCCGCAACGGAGGTCGGATCGGCAACGTCGGTAGGCGCGGCCAGCGCGCGGCTACCATCGGCACCGGCGGACGCGATCGCCTGCGCCAGCGGTTCGCTTCGGCGTCCGGCGAAGGCGACCGAAAAGCCGCTACGCAGCAGTGCGACGGCGACTGCCTTGCCGATGCCCGAGCCGGCGCCGGTCACGATCGCAACTTTCTGTATGTCTTCCATGGAGTCTTCCTGTCGGTGTGGACGGTGCTATGGATGGGCGCGGTGTTCGCTGCTGCGGGCGGCGGCGCCTGCAAGCCCCTCGCTCGGGCGATGCGGCTCGGCCAGTCGCGTCGAGCGACGCCGCCTATTGTATTCGACACGCGAAGTGTCTCCGGTGAACTGTGAGCAGCGTCGTCTCGCGTAAGATTCGCCGTTTCGCCTCGCGTGTGCCTCCAATATGTCCTCCGAGCCCGACCGCCCGGTGCAGGCGGGTGCCTCGGCGCTCTCGCGTGAAGCGTTTCGCCGCGTGTTTCCCGGTGTCATGGTCGCGATGTTCCTCGCCGCCGCCGACCAGACGGTCCTCGCCAGTGCGTTGCCGGCGATCGCGGCCTCGCTGGGAGGATTCTCCGACCTGTCGTGGGTGGTGGTCGCGTACCTGCTGGCGGCGACGGTCGCAGCTCCGCTCTACGGTTATCTCGGCGATCGCTTCGGTCGACGGCGCATGCTGCTCGCGGCGCTGGCAGTCTTCACGGGCGCATCCGTTGCCTGCTCGCTGGCGCCGGGCTTCCTGTGGCTCGTGATGTTCCGCGCGCTACAGGGCTTGGGTGGTGGCGGGCTCATGACCCTCGCTCAGGCGCTGATCGGCGAGCACGTGAGTCCGCGCGAGCGCGGCCGGTTCGCCGGCTATTTTGCGACGGTGTTTGCGCTCGCGAGCACAACCGGGCCGGTGCTCGGCGCGTACCTAACCGAGCATTTCAGCTGGCGGGCCATCTTCTTCATCAACGTGCCGCTCGGACTCTTGGCCGCCGCACTGGCGCTGCGCATTCGACATGCGCCGATGGGCCGACGCGACGGCCCGTTCCGGCCCGATGTCCTGGGTGCGCTGCTGTTCGGCGCAGCCACGGCGTTGCTGCTGTTCGCATTGTCGTCGGGCGGCCATCGTTTCGCATGGTTGTCCTGGCCCATGCTGGCGCTGCTCGTCGCGGCCGTCGCGGGTATCGCATTTCTGTTGGCCTGGGAGCGCCACCATCACGACCCGGTGATCCCCGTCCATTTCCTCAAGGTGCCTGCAATCGCTCGGTCCGATGCGGTCGTGATGTGTTTCGGTGCCGCATTGTTCTCGGTGATTCTCTACCTGCCGCTGTATCTTCAGCTGGGCCGCGGCATGGGCATCGGCGCCTCGGGAGCCCTGCTGCTGCCGATCACACTTGCGCAGGTGACATCGTCCGCGATCATCGGACGGTTGGTCACTTACACGGGCCAGGTCAACATCTTTCCGAAAATCGGGCTGGCGCTCGCGTCTGTTGCCTTGGTCGGCCTCGCCGCGTCGGTGGAGAATGCGTCGACGTCGCTGGTCATGGTGCTCACGGCGACCGTCGGCGTGGGACTCGGCATGGTGATGCCGCCCACGCAGGTCGTGGTGCAGATGGCCGCCGGACGCAACGCGCTGGGTGTCGCAACCGCGTCGATCGCGCTATCGCGGTCGGTCGGCGGCGCTGTTGGCGTCGCCCTCGTAGGGGCGGTACTCTTCGCCCAGATCGACCGTTCGGTCGGCGGCGCGGCCGCCGTGCTGCACCAGGCAATGGAAGGCGGCTCGACGTTCATCGCCCGGATGAGCGAGACTCAGCGCGAACTGCTGGTCGCGCGCGTCGAGGAGATTTACCGGGTTGCGTTTCTGGTCATTGCCGCGATCAGCGCGCTGGGCGCATTGATCGCTACGACGGTTCCGGCGCTCGCCTGGACCGACGAGGATGGGGCCTGACGGCCGCTCACTTGGTGCGCTGTGCCGTGTCCCCGTCGGGGGCCGAGGGTACGCTGGAACTGCCGATCGACGAAATCCTGTAGGGCCTGAGCTGGCTGACGATATCTTCGACCGTCGCTGTGGAGCCACCTGTGGTCGCCGAGATGAAGCCGACCCCGTTGCAGTGTTCGACTTCGGCGATCAACAGGAGCTGACCGCGCTGGCGCAATGCTGCACGCTCGGGCGATTTGGGGTCGCTCAGGTCGAACGGCGGCACGCTGTCGCGGAAGATCACGGTATCGTTTCGGTCGTATATGACGTAACACGGCGCGGCTGCGGCCGTGCCGGCCCAGATCGCGGCAGCCAGTGTGGCCGCCACACCCAGCATGTATGCTCGCATCGCTGCCTCCATGGTCGAGTTGGATTGCCGGCCGTCCCGCGACCGGAGTATGCGTTACGTTAGCATCAGGACGCTCCGACCGCCAGCCGTGTCAGCGCGAAACCTCCGACGGCCGCCGCCGCGCTCACGATGCCACCCCACAGGATGTCGACGGCGGCGACCCTCAAGGTCCACCCTTTCAGTGTCGCAAGGTTGGTGAGATCGTAGGTCGCATAGGCGAACAAGCCAAACAGCAAGCCCAGGACAATGGCGCGGACAAGGCTTTGCGAATCCAGCGCGGGCGCGACCGCGAACAGCGCGATGCCCGCCGCGTAGACGGCATAGAAAATGGCGGCGGCGCCCCAATTCGGCTTCGGGAGGAGCAACGGTCCGACTTGCGCCTGGTAGAAGTCCCGGGCGACGAATCCGAGCCACAGAAAGTCGAGCACGCAAAAGGTTGCCAGCGTGCCGACGTAGGCAAACAGATAGCGGGTCATTGGCATCTATGGTGGGGCAATGGAAGGGGTTCCATTGTGCCCGCCGGCACGCGCGGCGTATCGGACGTTGCGTTCGACAACCCATCGTTGCCGCTGCGGCGCGCTGGACGAGGCTTTGGGGGATTACACTGTTCGGCGTCGCATGGGGCGGTGCAACGGGATCGGAAAGGAGGGGCAATGACGCGGAACTGGCAAAGGTCGTCGATGCGCGTGGCCATCGCCGCGTGTGCATCGGTGTTGGCCTGCGCCGGCGCTGCGGCTCCGACCTATTTCGACGTGGTGCGCGGTGCGCATCCGCACGATGTCGCCGCGACCCCCGTTGCCGGCGGCCCGGTCTACTACACGGCGCAAGGCTCCGGCAAGCTTGGCATCCTCGATCCCGCGACCGGCACGGTCGAGGAAATCGTGCTCGGGCCGAACTCGGCGCCGCATGGCGTCGTCGTCGGACCCGACGGTGCACCCTGGATCACCGACGGCGGGCAGAATGCCATCGTCCGTGTCGATCCGAAGACGCGCGCGGTAAAGAAATGGCCACTGCCGCAAGGCAGCCCGTACGCCAACCTCAACACCCTCACCTTCGATGCCCGGGGACGTGTCTGGTTCACCGGCCAGTCCGGAATCTACGGCCGCCTGGATCCGGCGACCGGAGAAATGAAAGTGTGGCCGGCACCGCGCGGACGCGGGCCCTACGGAATCGCGACGACACCGCGGGGGGACGTCTACTACGCGTCGCTCGCCGGCAATCATATCGCGCGCATCGACGTCGAAACGGGAGAGGCGACGGTGATCGAGCCGCCGACGCCGGACCAGGGGGCTCGCCGCGTGTGGTCCGATTCGCGCGGGCGCATCTGGGTCAGCTACTGGAACACCGGCCACGTTGGGATGTACGATCCTGCCGCGCGCGCGTGGCGCGAGTGGAAGCTGCCGGGCAGTGCGCACACCTATTCGGTCTGGGTGGATGCGGGCGACAAGGTGTGGCTGACCGACTGGAGTACCAACGCGATTATCCGGTTCGACCCGGTCACGGAGAAATTCGACAGTTTTCCTTCGAACCGGGACCAGGCGAACGTTCGCCAGATGCTGGGGCGTGCAGGCGAGGCGTGGGGCGCGGAATCGGGCGTCGACCGGCTGGTGATGGTGCCTGCGCGCTGATTCGAAAGGCGAGGCGGGCGCAAGCGCGGTTGAAGTCAGTACGCGGCTTGGCGGGGGTTTCAATTCAGGACATTTGGGCCCCCGTTGCCCGCCCACCGTTTGAATCCCAGGGAGAAGAATGAAGTCATTGCGCAATGCAGTCCGGAGGGCGGCGGTCGCCACATTGGTAGTGGCGGCCGCCGCTTCGGCACAGCCTGGCGGCGGCGATCCGCGATCGATAGCCGGCAAGATGAGCCGACCGCCGGGGATGGCGCGCGACGATGCTCGCGCAGCGGGCGCCAATCTGGCCGAACTCGTCAACATTCGCTTGAGTCAGCTCGAGGAGGATCTGAACCTGACTCCGTCGCAGCTCGCCCCTTGGAATGCGTATCGCGATCGCGTGATCCGGATGCTGGACGACACCCGCCGCGGCAACCGCCTGATGGCAACCGAGACCACCGCGCCAAAGCGCCTTGACGGGTTGAACGACGTCGCGCGCAATAGGCTCGCGGCGGTTGAGGACATCGTGGACGCGGGCAAGGCGCTCTACGCAACGCTCACGCCGGAACAGCAGGCGATCGCGGATCGCAGGCTCGCGCTGCCGCTGGAGACGCTGACAGGAAACGATTCGGGCAGCGAAGTTCGAGCCGGCAATTCGGGGCGACCGGGCGCAGGCGCGCCGCCGCCGGCAAAGTAGGCCACCGCGCCGATACACGGAGGCTCGAACGCGCCCTGGGTGATCGCAAACGCCGGATGGGCGGTGTCGGAAGCCTCTATTCTGCGAGCGCCTTGCGTATCGCGTCCACCGACCGCAGCGCAAGCGCGGCAATGGTCAGCGTAGGGTTGGCGGCACCTCCGGTCGGAAATACTGCGCTGCCCTCGATGAACAGGTTCGGGTGGTCGAACGCGCGCAGGTCGGCGTCGACCACCGCGGACTTGGCATCGGCACCCATGCGCGCGGTGCCCATCACATGGCCCGCACCCTGGAACCGGCTGTCCGGGTTGTGGTTGATCTGGCTCGCCTCCAACCTCACGAACACCTCCTCGTGGATGCGGCGCGCTTCGGCGAGCCCGGCCTTCGTGTAGTCGTCCAATCGGTAGGTGATTCGCGGACGGGGCACGCCAAGCCGGTCGCGCTTGTCGAAATCGGGAACAATCCGGTTGGCGGCGTCGGGCAATTGTTCGGTCAGCGTGCCGAAGCGGATCTCGCGCGAGGTCCGATCCAGGATCGCCTTCTGAAGGTCGGCGCCACGCAGTCCTTGGGACGCCAGCTGCTGCGCATCGGTGGTCGGCGCGCCGGTCGGCCACGACCAGCCGTCATTGCCGACCTCGATGCGAAAGGATGGCCGCGTCGCTCGCCAGTCGCCCAAGCGCGTGTTTTCGACGCCTGACGTCGACAGCGGCCCGCGGTACGGCCATACCGGTGCGCCCGCCAGCGCGTAGGAAAGCTGCACCGGATGGTCCATCAGGTTGCGACCGACCTGGTCGCTGGAATTGGCCACGCCCTTCGGCGCGCCGGGTCCCTGCGACATCAGCAGCAGTTTCGGAATCTCGATCGCATGCGCGGCGAGCACGAACAACCTGGCCGTGATTCGCCCGCTCGAACCGTCCGGACGCTTGTAGCGCACCGCCGTGATCCGACGGTCTGTGCCCACCTCGATGAACGTCACCACCGACTGCGCGGAAAGCCGCGCTCCGGCGGCCTCGGCGCGTGCGACATGCACGGTCGCATCGTATTTGGCCGAGATCGGGCAGATCGGAATGCAGCTGTTGTTGCCGCAGCACGGAGGCCGATTGTCGCGGACGACGGAATTGCGGCCCTGCGGTGTCGCGCGCAACTGGTAGGACGTACCGGCGAACCCCTTGGCGACCTGCGCGTCGAGATACGACATCGGGATCATGGTCATCGGATAGGGTCGCGAACGCTTCGATCCCAGATCCTCGGAAGAATCGCCGGCCACGCCGATCTCGTCTTCCGCCTCGCCGTACCACGATTCGATCGCGTCGTAGCCTATCGGCCAATCGACGCCGCGGCCGAAGCGTGCCGCCAGCCGGAAGTCGTCGGGCACCAGCCGAAGGCAGGTGCCGAGCCAGTGCCACGTGGTGCCGCCGACCTGCCGCAGATAGGTACTCGCGAACTTCTGCGGACCGGTCTGCACATAGTAGTCGTCGAGATCGTCCGAGCGCGGATGCGGCGCGTAGGAAGTATTCGGATACGCGCATTCCGGAACCTTGACGAGCGCGTCGTAGAACTGGACGACCGCGGGCCCGCGTTCGACGCGCGGTCCCGCCTCGAGCATCAGCACCTTGACGCCCGCCTTGGCGAGGCGTTCGGCGACCAGCGCACCCGCGATTCCGGCGCCTACGATGACCACATCGGCGTCCATGATCTGTGTGTCCGGTGGGTTGGGAGGTGGGTTTGAATCGGGCCGCGATGCAGGCGGATCAACCCGGCGGGTCTGCCCAATAGCCGGTCGCGCCGCCGCACACGCCCATCGGCTTGGTGAATTTCATCGCCGACCAGACCAACGCGCCGGCGTAGAGCACCAGCTGCTGCGCGCCCCGGCCGTTGGGCACGATGCCGGAATACCACGCGGCAACCAGTTCGTGGGCGACCGTATCGAGCTTGCGCGCGCTTAGCGCGGCATCGAGTTCGGCGGGAGGCGTGTCCGCAACCAGCGCGGCGAGAGCCGTCAGCGAGCCGCGGCGGGCAGGCGTGGCGAAGGCATGCAGCATCTTCGTCGCGGTGGCGGCATCAGCCGACGGATAGCCGGTCAGCACCGCGGACAAGGCGCCGAAACGAGCGGCGTCGAGCATGCCGGCGCCTCGCGCGAATGCCGGGGCCGCGGGTCCGGCGACGATCAGGGTGGACACGCCGGACAAAGCCTGCAAAATGTTGCGTCGGTTGATGCTCGTCACTCCTGCGGGGCAGACCAGTGTACGACATGGGGGCAATGGTCGGACGGCAGCGCGCGGTCAGGTCGCGCGCGCAATGGCGACCCGTCGGCCTCGGTGTAGTTGACGACCCGCATGACGAGCGCGCCAGGTGCGAGCCGCAGCTTCAGCGATTCGCTGATCAGCACGTGGTCGATGCCATCGTGAGTCAAGTCGCCGCGCCGGCCGCGGATGCTGCAATCGCCGGTCGATCCCTTGCGAATCGTGCCGCCGCGGGTGAGGTCGGCGAATCGCGCCCGCCACAAGACGGCTCCCGCGGGTACGCCGTCGTTGAGTTCGGGAAACATTGCGCGCGTGCGCGCCGTACAGTGCGCGACCCAGCGGCCGCCATCGCGGGAAAGCGTGCAGGGGCCCTGCGGAGCGCCCGGCGTGCTGCCGTCGAGGCGCGTCCGGTAGGTGGCGGAATCGGAGGGGGGTTCCCGCAGCAGCGCGCGGTTGAAATCGCCCATCACCGCAAAATCGCGCGTCGCGTTGGCGTCGATCCAGTCTTCCAGTGCCGGCAGTTGGTAGCGCAGCGTCGCGCAGTCCGACGTGACGATATCCTTGCGCTCGGGAGACAGTCGAACGTCCTTCTCCGTCAACGGCACGTCGAGGTCGCGGCTGCGGCAGCCTGCCTTGAGGTGCACGACCAGCACCCGCACCGGCCGATCCGCAACGTCGACGGTGAACGCGAGCCCCGGCCGCAGCGGACGATCGGGAATGCCGCTGTCGGACAGCGCGTTCACCGCTTCGAAGTTGCGCACCGAGACGCCGCGACGCCAGGCGATGCCGACGTGCTGCGTGATCGCCGGGGTACCGGGAAGATCGCGCGTGGTGATCACCGACCAGCCCGGCGGAAGGATTGCTTCGACCGCGGCAGTACCGGCGACTTCCTGCACGGCGACCAGGCCCACGCCCAAGTTGTCCAGGCGACGGAACATCGAGCGCAGCGCCGCCAGTTTTTCGGCGTAGCGTGGCCAGGCGGCGAGATCCGCAGTGTCCCGGCAGGGATGGTCGTCGGGGTAGCGCGCGGCGTTCGGCCAGCCGTCGCGCAGTGTCCGGCAGCGGTCGGGCGGAAACTCCATGCCGTTGTGCACGTTGCAGTACGGAAGCCCCGCCAGCACCTTGCGCGCGGCGGGGGTCAAAGCGTCGGCGGCATTCGGCCAGCCCAGACCGCCGCACGCTCCGGTCCAGCGCGCGTGCGTATCGGCGTCGAGCAGCCACTGCAGGTTCCAGGTGGCCACCCCCAGTGCCTGGGCCTGTGGTCCCGCGCCGGACGTGATTGCCGCCAGCAGTACGCCGACGGCGAGACGGCGGAAACGGCTTGAAACAGCGGCATCGGTGAGCGCGCGACGCACCCGCCGGGCGGCGCAAGACGTGACAACCGAGCAAGACATGCGCTGCAAACTCCCGCAGTATCATTGAAGAGATCGACCGCGCGGGCCCACCGGCAGCGGGCGCCGCGCACGTGCCGCCACTTCGCGAAGAGGGTACCGCACTGTAATACCATGGACCGCCGGCAACGCCTCACCCTCGTCGCAACGGGCCTCGGCCTGTTCATGATCTTTCTCGACGCGTTGATCGTCAACGTGGCGCTGCCGGACATCCAGCGCAGTTTCGCCGTGGGCGAGGCCGGCCTGCAGTGGGTGGTGGCAGCCTACAGCCTCGGCATGGCGGTCTTCATCATGTCGTCGGCCACCTTGGCCGATCTGCACGGTAGGCGGGCGTGGTTCGTGGCCGGCGTTGCGGTGTTCACGCTGGCGTCCATCGCCTGCGGCCTGGCGCCGACGCTCCCGCTGCTCAATTTGGCGCGGGGCGTGCAGGGTGCGGCGGCGGCGGCCGCCAGCGTGACTTCACTTGCCCTGGTCAGCGCCGCATTTCCGGACGCGGCGCAGAAGGCGCGGGCGATTGGCATCTGGACCGCAATTGCGAGTGTGGCGACGGCGATCGGACCCACGCTGGGCGGGGTGCTGGTCGAACAGTGGGGATGGCGCAGCATCTTCGCCGTCAATGTGCCGGTTGGAGCCGCCGTGCTCTGGCTGACGCTGCGCTTTGTCGATGAGTCGCGTGACGAGCGCCCGCGCAGCCTGGACTTTCCGGGGCAGGTACTGTTCATGGCGGCTGTTGGTGCGCTCGCCTATGCCGTCATCGATGGGCCCAAAACGGGTTGGACTTCCCGGGAGATCGTTGCCCTGCTGGTGGTGGCCATCTGCAGCACCTACCTATTCCTGCGCGTCGAGCGCCAATCGGCGGACCCGATGATGGATCTGACGCTGTTTCGCGACCGGTCCTATTCGCTGGCTATCGGGGCCATCTGTGCGGTGTTCTTTTCCGTCTACGGGATGCTCCTGCTGATTACGCAGTTGCTGCAGAACGTACGCGATTACTCGCCGGAGAGGACCGGGCTCGTGCTCCTGCCCTTCAGTGCATCGCTGACCATCGTCGCGCCGCTGGTCGGGCGCCTCGTCGTACGCTTCGGTGCGCGCCCACCCATTCTCTTCGGCCTGTGCACGCTCATACTCGGCTTCGCCACGCTGATCGCCGACGGACGGAGCAGCATCGCCGTCATACTCACCGGGCTGGCGCTGTCGGGCATCGGCACCGCGATGTGCCTGACGCCGGTCACGACCCTTGCCATGTCAGCGGTTCCGCGCAATCGTGCCGGCATGGCGTCCGGCATCATGAGCGCGCAGCGGGCAATCGGATCCACGGTCGGCTTCGCCGTGCTGGGATCCATCCTCGCCGCGTGGCTGTCGGCGACGCTTTCACAGGATCTTGCGGCCGTGGTGCCGGACCCGGTGGAGCGCCGCGCGATTGCCGAGGCGATCGTCGCCTCTGCCAATCCGCGCGCAATGGTCGCGGAAGTCGGCAGGCGATCGCCCATCGTCGAACACCTGGACCCGGCGACGCGCGCCGTTATCGTGAGGGTCGCGGAACGCGATTTCATCCAAGGTAGCCGCATTGCGCTGTTGGTGGCAATCGCGCTTCTGGCGGCAGTGCTGCTACTGTGCTGGCGGTGGCTCCCTCGCGGAAGGGGGGCACTGATCGCCGACGCCCGGCGCGAATCGGCAGCACTCGGGGACACGGAATTGTGACTTCTAGTCCGGATCGTGCCGCGAGTTGAACACCGGGCTGAACGGGCGCGGAAGCGCGTGCAGGTCCGTGACCAGGCGGACGCGGACAAACGAACTCAGCTGCCGGAGCATCGTGCGTATCGCCTCGGCGCCTTCCGCCTTCGTGAGCATGCGCCGGAAGCGCGTAAGGCGCGACGTTGGGCGCAACTCGACGACGACACCCAGCGAGAGTTCGTCCAGCCGCTGCGCACGACTCATGTACCCGCCGAAGACGGCGACGGTAACGATCGCCAGCGGATTGTGGACCGCGTCGTTGTTGATGCGGCTGGCCAACGCGCAGGCTTCGGCTAGCAACTGCCTGGCCCGCGCTCGCGGAAGCGGCTCCACGACGCGCGCCGCCGCAAGCTCGACGAATTCCGGGGTCATGCGATAACCGGCGGAATGTCCGTCGGGCGGTTCGAGCAGTCCTTCGGCGACGAACTCGTCGACCAGCGCGGCCCCCATCCGGGTATCGAGCGCAAAGTCATGGCGAAGATGCGTGGCGCTGACACGGGCCCGCTCGGGCGGCAGCCCGACGACACGGGCGAGCGCGCGTCCAGTCGCTGCGCGCAACCGAAGCGGATCGAGTCCGAAATAGAGGCGGTCGGCGATAAGTGTGCGCGGCTTCATTCGATCGGTTCCCGAAACTGACGACGTCTATGACAATAGCATAGTCGCCGGCGCGCGCAAAGCGGACCGGGAACTGCACCCCGGCCATGCCGCAATTTCCGGTCGCCGACGCAGGAGAAAACGTCAGGACTGGGACCGGGGCGCCGGGAGCCCCAGCTGGGTCGTCGCGACCGGGCCACCGGCAATGGCACCGTGGAGACGCATGGACCAGGGACGACAAAGCTGTCCGACGTCAGCGGCGCACGGTCTCCATCGAGGTAGCGGGTCGTTGGGCCGTCGCCGAATTTTTCCCGGGCCGCGCCGTCCACGCGAGCAAGACGCACCGACCCCTCGCCCAGCGAGGCAGCGACAAGGCTTCGACAAAGCTTCCATTGCCCGCACGCGCGATCGGGAGCAACTTGCCATCCCGACAGACGCAGGGGTTGTCGGCGGCCAACACCGTCTCGGGGATGCCGGAGGACACACAGTCCGCGAGCGGGAGCGACAATCCGGCAAAATACGCCATTCGATGAAAGTTCGGACCAGGTGCTTTCAATTGCATCGTCTCCAGGCAAGATCATGCGCGGACCATCACACCTGCCGTTGCGCGCGGCCACGTTCGGATCGATAGGCGTCGTCTTCCTCGCCTCGGCGTTGCCGGCGGCGGCTTTCACCTTTGCCGACGGCACGACCGGAGCCTGCATCGCAGGCAACGAAGTGGTGATCGAGGCCGTCTCGTCTCCCGATGATCCGCAAATGCGCAGCCGCACCGGCCTGACGGCGAAGGTCGATGGGCGATGGCGAATCACGTGGAATGCGCTGCGCCTGCAATCGCTGCCCCCGGAAGTGCGCGACTTCCTCTTCTTCCACGAGTGCGCGCATGCGCGCCTGCCCACCGAGGTCGAACTCGAAGCGAACTGCGCGGGGCTCGTCGCAATGCGAGCCGCGGGCCGGGCCACGCCGGTGCTCGAGGCGAAACTGCGCGGTTATTTCGGCAAGCACCCGTACTGGGAAGAAACATTCGCGTGTGCCGACGCGCATCGCAAGCAGGCCGGCAAGGCCGGCCCGTGATGCGCTGACCGCGTCGCGCAGATGACCGCAACGATCGAGGTGAGCGAGGAGGCGGGGGTACGCTACCTGCACTTCGGCTCGCGCTGGATCCAGGGGGCGATGCGCATCGCTCGGCCGAATGCGCTCGAACTCGACTACACGCGCGACATGATGGCGCCGTTGCTGCTGCATTCCGGCGCCGCGTGGCCGCGAACTGTCCTCCTTATCGGTCTCGGCGCCGCATCGCTCACGCGTTTTCTCCACCGGCATCGGCCGCGCGCGGCGCAGACGATCGTCGAGATCGACCCGGCGGTGATTCGCGCGGCGCAGCAGTACTTCAGGCTTCCGCCCGAGAGCGCGCGCCTGCGCATCGAGATCGCGGACGGCAGCGACTACGTGCAAGGATCCGACCGCGAGTTCGACCTGATCCTGGTCGATGGCTATGATGCGAAAGGACGCACCGGCATGCTCGATACCTTGCCGTTCTACTGCAACTGTCAGGCCCGGCTCTCCGGACGCGGCGTCGTTGCCGCCAACCTGTTGACGCGAAACCACGGCATTCGCGGCAGCCTCGAGCGCATGCGCGCGGCATTCGACGGGCGTGCGCTGGAACTTCCGATGTGTACGAGTGGCAATGTCGTGATCGTGGCGGCCGCGGGCGAGCCGGTGGAACTCGCCGGTAGCGAGCTTACGCGCCGAGCACGCCATCTTCGCACGGCCACCGGGCTCGACCTCGTGCCCACGATCCGCCGTTTGCGGGAATCGCTCGGCGCGGGTGACGCACTGCGCGTCTAGACGCACTTCCCGGCGGCGGTGCGGGCCGGACGCCGTACATTCGGGCGGACGCCATACATTCGCTTGACGCGCGCATCCGTGCGGGCGCTCAATACGCGCATTGCTGCCCAGCCTGGAGACCTCGATGCCGATCCGATCACTGCGTACCATCGTTGCCAAGCAGGCACCGGTGACGGCACCCAAGAACGCAACCGTGCAGCATGCGTCGACGATCATGAAGCAGCACAATGTGGGCGCGCTGCTCGTCGTCGACGGCACGAGGCTCGCCGGAATATTCACCGAGCGCGATGCGCTGTTCCGCGTGCTGGCCGAGGGGCGCGACGCTCGGGCGACGCGGCTGGCCGACGTCATGACGGCGCAACCGCAGACGATTCACCCGGACGAGCCCTTCCTGCACGCGCTACGCGTGATGCACAAGGGTCATTTCCGCCACCTGCCGGTCGTCGAGTTTGACCGGCCGCTCGGCATGGTCTCGGCACGCGACGCGCTCGACGACGACCTGCACGCACTCCGCCTGGCGCTCGAACAACAGGAAGACTCGCTGTACTGATCTCTGCTGCAGCGCGCACCGCCGCGCGGATCGATCGAGTGCGATTCCTGGATGCGCGCCCGAGCAGACGACCGGACTCGGAGCCGCTGCCGATTCGGCGACGCAATCGATCGCAATCCATGCATTGATCGCGATCCGTGCAATTGATCGCAATCGATGCAATCGATCGTAGAATGCGCGGATGGACCATCACACACTGCCCGGCACCGAACTTTCCGTCTCCACCGTCTGCCTCGGCACGATGACCTGGGGCGAGCAGAACAGCGAAATCGAAGCCCACGCCCAGCTCGACCGCGCCGTTGCGCAGGGCATCAATTTCATTGACACCGCCGAGATGTACCCGGTGCCGCCCAACGGCCGCACGCAGGGGCACACGGAAGCGATCCTCGGGCGCTGGCTCGCTCGCCAGCCGCGCGACCGTTACGTGATCGCAACCAAGGTCGCCGGACCGGGGCGCCGCGCCTGGATCCGGAGCGGGCGCACCGACCTCACGCACGATGTCATCGCCGAAGCCTGCGAAACCAGCCTGGCGCGGTTGAAGACCGACTACCTCGACCTCTACCAGATCCACTGGCCGCAGCGCAACGTGCCGATGTTCGGCGCAACCGAATTCGAGCCGGACAAGGAGCGCGAAGGGCCGCCGATTCAGGAACAGGTCGAGGGGATGGCTGACCTTATCAAGGCCGGCAAGATCCGCCACTACGGCTTGTCGAACGAAACCACGTGGGGCGTATGCGAATTCCAGCGCATTGCGAAGACGCTCGGTGTTCCCGGACCGGTCACGATCCAGAACAGCTACAGCCTGGTGTCGCGCGGGGTCGACAACGACCTGGCCGAGGCGCTCTTCCGCGAGCGCATGTCGCTGCTCGCGTACTCGCCGCTGGCCGCCGGGATGCTGAGCGGCAAGTACATGGGCGGCGCGCGGCCGCCGAATGCCCGGCACACGCTGTTCGACCAGTTGGGTCTGCGCTTTCGGAAACCCATCGTGCAGGACGCGATCGATGCGTATGCCAAGCTCGCGACGCGCTGCGGCCTGACGCTCGTCCAGCTGGCGCTGGGCTACGTGAAGAGCCGCTGGCACCTCGGCGCGATGATCATCGGCGCCACTTCGATCGAACAGCTTGACCAGGACATTGCGGCCGCGCAAATCAAACTGGATGCGTCGACGCTCGACGAAATTGCCGCGATCCAGACGCACTACCCGAATCCCGCGGCGTAGGCGTCGCGATCGCGACCTGCTTGTCGCGGACCTTGCCGCGAAGCCCGCCGGTCTCCAACGGGCAGTGGTGTTCTAGCCCGCTGGCCCGAACCCGCGGCCGCTCATCGCGGCGGCCAGTCTGCGTGCACCGAGCGACCCCAGCACCTCGTCTGCCGCGCGCATGCCAGTCTCCACGGCGCCGTTCAGGTAGCCCTGCCAGGCGATCGACGTGTGCTCGCCGGCGAAATAGACGTGGCCAGCGCGCTCGCCTTCGACACCGTAGAAAGACGTGTACTGCCCGGGCTTGATCAGCGCGTACGAGCCGAGCGACCACGGGTTGCGGTCCCATGCGTTGCGAATCGCCTGACCGTTCCACAGCGCTTGGCTCTCCGGCGCGTATTGCGCAAGCTCGCGCAGTGATTGGCGCGCGCGGTCGTCGAGGTCGCCCAGTCCGGCCGCAGCGGCGGCGGTACCGCCCGAGAAGAAGTTGAGGATGCCGGCCGTTCCGGGCTGCGCGCGCGTTACGTCCCACGTCGTCTGGAACGCGCCGCGCAGACGGTACTCGCCGTTGCAGTTCGCGCGCAGCCAGAAACGGTCGGAAAACTGGAGCTGCAGCTTGGTGTTGCGGCCCATGCCGAGCTGCTCGATCGAGCGCATCTTGCGCACGCCGAAGCCCGCGTGCTTCAGGTCGACGCCGCGCAGCAGTGTGAACGGCAGCGCGAGAATCACGCGGTCGGCGATCAACTCGCGCTCGGCGGCATCGCGCAAAACCACCAGGCGATAGCGGCCATCGGGTTTGCGCGCGAGCGCCATCAGCCGCGACTTGGTTTCGATCTGCGCGCCCACGCCTTCCGCGAGTCGTGCCACCAGCCGATCGTTGCCACCTCGAATGTGGTAGCGCTGGTCGGATTCCTCGTACGGTGAAAAGCGGTCGGTCGGAGACCCCGCGAGCAGGACGACGACGGTGACCGCGCTGATCTCGCTGGGATCGCCACCCAGTTCCTCGCCATAGGCGTTGACCAGCAGCTGCCCGAAGCGTGAATTGATGCCGCCAGCGACCCGGGATTCGATCCATTGCGCTGCAGACATCCGATCGAGGTCGCGTTGCGCGGATGTATGCTTGCGGTACGTCGGCAGGTCCTCTCCAAGCGCCTGGACGTCAGCCGTGAGTCGCGGCCGCAGCCGTGCGAAATCGCGGTCGGCGTCAGCGGCGGTATAGACCGTGCCGTCGAAATACGCGAGCGCTTCGCTGCCCTGGGGCTGCGCTGCCAGAAGGTCGTCGAGCGGAAGCCCGAATGACCGTGCCAGCGCGCGTATCTCGTCGTGCGTGGTGTCGATGAGTTCGCCGCCGCGTTCGGCAATCTGGCCTTCGGCGAATGCGCCACGTTCGGTCCAGCAGCGTCCACCCACTCGCGGCGAGCCTTCGATGACCGTCGCCCGCACGCCTGAGCGCGCGAGTTCGTGGGCGGCGGTAAGCCCGGCAAGTCCAGCGCCGACGATGACGACCCGGCTTCCTTCGGCGCCGCTCGCAGGTGACATCCATGCAGGCGCCGCGCCGGCGATCGCCAGCGCCGACGAGCGCCGCAGGAACGCACGCCGCTCGGCCGTCGTGGCGCGGGCGGACCGTGGATCCCGATCGCGGGCGAGGGCCTCGCGAGCAATCCGCTGCAGCCGGTGCATGAGGGGGGTGCGAGCCATTGACCCCGATGGTGCCTGCACCGGCCCGCATCGGCAAGGGCGGCATCGTGGCCGACCGGCACTCTCCCGCATGGCATAATGCACCGATCATTTCGCGGGAAATCTCGATGTCCCTCCGTCGCAAGCTGCTTGTCTATCTTCCGCTCGCTCTGTTGCTGCTCGTGAGCGGTTGCAAGATCGACACCATCAACTATTTTCCGCCGCATCCGGCGAGCGTGCGCGTCATCAACCTGATGACCGATGCCCCGTCGATCGATGTGCAGGTGAACGGCAATCCTGCGTTCTCGGGAGTGACGTTCCAGTCCTTTACCGACTACCAGAGCTTCGACAACCAGACCACGTCCTTCTTGGTCAGCGTGACCGGCAGTTCGACGCCGTTGATCAGTTTCAACATCCCGCTGGCCGGGGAAGAGCCCTATACGCTGGTGATCATGGGCACGACGGGTTTTCCCAGCGCGACGCTGCTCGCCGAAGTGGCCAACGCGCCCAGCAACGGCAACATCCAGCTTGCCGTCTTCAACGCGGCGATCAACCAGCCGACCATCGACATCTACGTGACGGCGCCCGGCGTGGATATCGGTACGGTCGGGCCGAACTACGGCTACGTCAGGTACAACGGCGTGTCGCTCAACCTCGCGTTTCCGCCGGGCACCTACCAGATTCGGGTGACGCCCGCCGGCACCAAGACGGTGATCTACGACTCGGGCGGCAGCGCGCTGACGCCGGACGTCGCGCTGACGCTCATCATGTATTCGAAGGGCAGCGGCGTCCTCGTCAATGCCGAGGTGCTGCAAAGCCAGGGTCCCGGCGTCATCCTGAACAGCATCTTTGCCCAGCTGAAGAACATGAACGGTGCGTCGGTGGTGGGGCCGGTCAACCAGCTGCTCGACTTGCTGACCGTCGCTTCCAACATCGGTTACGCGTCGACGACACCGTACGCGCAGGTGCCGCAAGGCTATGCTCTGGTCACCTACGAGGCAAGTAGCACGCCAGGCGCGACGCTCGCTTCGGCGCCGATCACGCTGGAGCCGGCAGTCGATTATTCGGCGTTTATCACCGGGTTGCCGGGATCACAGCAAGCCTATGTGCTCACAGACCTCAACGTACCGCCCGTGTCCGGCAACGTCAGGCTGCGTTTCGTCAACACTTCATGGGATTCCAATCCCGTCAATGTCGCCGTGAACAACGTCCCCCTGGCGACGGCCATTGCATACCCGACGGCGTCTGCCTACATGCAGGTCACGGGCGGCACCTATCCGGTCACGTTTACCGATGCCGTCACGGGCGCCGTCGTTCTCACGCTTGAAAACGTTGCGCTCACTACCGGGACGATGACCGTTTACCTGATCGGCCCGGCGGCCGCGCCCGGAGGCGTGGTCACGCTGGACAATTGATCCGGCACCCGATGCGACGCGACCTCAACCATTGCGCATCGGCCCCGCTGGGTCAATAATGACGTTGTCATGATCCGCGCACAGCGCAAAGGAGGCGACATGCTCAATTTCAATCGTCGCGATCGCTCGGCCGAACCCACGGAAGCAGCGAAGTCCGTGTTGAAGCCCGCGATCTACGATCCACCGGGTGCCGCCGTGGCGCCCCGCGCAGCATCGGCGCCGCAGGCGCATGCGGCCGAGTCCTCCACCGCGGCGCGCATCGGCTCGGCCACGATACCGCTGGCTACACCGGGTGCGACGCCGGACAAAGCGCCCGCGGCCGTGGGAGATCGGCCGGAGAGCAAGCTTTTCGTTGGCATTAACATCAAATTGAAGGGTGTCGAAATCAGCGACTGTGATGTGCTGGTCATCGAAGGACTGGTCGAGGCTACCGTCCACAGCAAGGCCATGGAGATAGCTAAGCCGGGCAGTCTCAGCGGTGTCGCGCAGATCGACGTTGCGGAGATCCACGGCGAGTTCGTCGGCGAACTCACGGCGCGCACGCGACTGGTCGTTCATGGCACCGGTCGGGTTTCCGGCACCATTCGCTACGGCTCGCTGATCGTCGCCGAAGGCGGCGAGATGACCGGCGACGTCAAGCGCCTCGACGCCGCGTCCGCCGAAGTCGCCACGGCAATGACGCAGGGCCCGGCGACGACGACACCCGCGCGCGCGCCGTTGTCGCCCTCGAGCGAGCGCTGGTCGAACTGACGCGCGGCAAACCTGTGGCACCCGTTTTTCCGGTCCCGCCGCTGACCGGCATCCATCCGATCGCGCCCACGCCGTTCACGGCCGGTGGCGATCTCGACCTGCCCGGCATGCGCCGGGTGCTCGACTGCATGATCGACCAGGGGGTCGACGGCATCTGCATCCTCGCCAACTACTCGGAGCAGTTCCTGCTGACCGACGAGGAGCGCGATCGGCTCCTCGATCTTTGTCTGACACACGTTGCGGGACGTGTACCGGTCATCGTCACCTGCAGTCACTTCAGCACGCGAATCGCCGGCGAGCGGGCACGCGCGGCCGCCAAGGCCGGCGCGGCGATGCTGATGCTGATGCCGCCCTATCACGGCACCGGCCTGAAGGCCGACGAGTCGGGAATCATCGAGCACTACGCCCAAGTCGCGCAGGCGTCCGGTTTGCCGTTGATGGTGCAGGACGCGCCGCTGTCCGGTGTCAATCTTTCCGTGCCATTCCTGGTGCGGTTGGCCCGCGAGGTGCCCGCCGTACGCTACTTCAAGATCGAGATGCCAGGGACCGCCGCCAAGCTGCGGGCTTTGATCGAAGCCGGCGGAGCGCTGATCGAGGGCCCCTTCGACGGTGAGGAGTCGATCACGTTGATGGCCGACCTTGACGCTGGCGCGACGGGCACCATGGCGAGTGCCCTACTGCCGGATCTGATCCGGCCGGTCGTGATGCACCACCTTGCCGGACGCCGTGCCGAGGCGGCGGCGCAGTACGCGCGAATCCTGCCGCTCATCAATTACGAAAACCGGCAGTGCGGTCTGCGTGCGACCAAGGTGATCATGGCCGAAGGGGGGGTGATCGGCAGCGACGCGGTCCGCCACCCGCTCGAGGCGCTTCACCCAACCACCCGCGCCGGTCTACTCGAACTGGCGCGCGAGGCAGGCCCGCTGGCGCTGCACTGGGGCCGGTAGCCGCGAAACCATTTCCGGTCCGGGCGGTCAGAAGCTTGCGTATTCAGCCCTGCCCTCCATCGGGGGTTGTCGGAAACCCGGAGACAGGCGGCTCTACGCTAGGGGCACCTCGACCCCCTATGGGTTGACAGCCTTTCCCCTGCGGGTATACTCCGCATGCTGCGTCGCAACATTTTTCGGTTCCTCGATCGGTTTTCCATGGGAACCGCCAGCGTTATATTGATTTAAATCATTGATTTTATTTAATTTGAAGGGTTCCGGCTGTGTGGTTCGAAGGAGGTAAGCTGCTGGAGTCTTGAGCGCCAACACCCGCTTGTCGATCGCCATCGCGGTTCGATGGTGATCGCGAGTCTTGCGGTCGGTGGCCGAAAATGGAGAGCTCCGATGACGATGTCTCGACCTATGAACCCGCCGGCATCGCGCCATCGATGTCGACGGCGATCCGAATCTGGCCCCGCCATACTCCTGACCCTGGCGGGCGTAGTGACCGCAGCCCTGATGGTTGCGGCGGCACCCGCACCGTGGGCGCCCAAGGCGACGGCACCTGTCGACGCCCTCCGGCCGGCGAATTCGCCCCACCCGGTGATTCCGACGAATATGCTGATCGGCAAGTCCGACGAACCGTCACGCGCCAAGGTGGTCGCGGGCGTCGTCGCCCGCCGGTATCGGGTCGCGCAGGATGCGGCTTCTGGCGTGGTGCGCGCGGCATTCCGGGAGGGCAAGCGGCACGGCCTGGATCCGATGCTCATCCTGGCCGTGATCGCGGTGGAATCGCGCTTCAACCCAATCGCCGAGAGCGAACAGGGCGCTGTTGGATTGATGCAGGTGGTGCCGCGCTTTCATATGGACAAGATCGAGTCCCTTGGCGCGGCGTCGATGTTGTTGCCGGAGCCGAACATCGCAATCGGCGCGCGCATCCTCAAGGATTCGATCCGTCGCGGTGGCAGTGATGCCGCGGGGTTGCAGCTGTACAACGGCGCAGTGGACGACGAAACCCGCACCTACGCCAACAAGGTGTTGAATGAGCGCCGCCGCCTGGAAGCCTCGCTGCCGCGTTCTCACGCGTGAGCGATAGCGCCCTTTCGTCGATGACGAAGGGCGCCTCGAATGTCTCGGGCTGTCAATGCCGGGCCACGGCAAATTCCCTCACATCCTTCGCGTCGGCTCGTCGCCGTGCGCGATCAGCCGTCGTACTTGAACGAGAGCATGATGCGAGCGCGGTAGGCGACCACCTTGCCATCCTCGATCTTCATGTCGAGCTTTGAGACCTCGGCGATGCGTAGGTCGCGAAGCGACTTGGACGCGAGCTTCACCGCATTGTTCGCCGCATCCTCCCACGACTTGGAACTGCTGCCGATTACCTCGGTGACGCGATATACACCTTCGGTGGCAGATTTTTTCGCCATGATGTCGTCTCCGTGCAAGTGTGTGGCCCGCGGACGGACTCGCCCGCGCGACGAAGCCATCATACGCCCGGCGAAGGATCGGGAACCAGGGCCGACCTGCGTGGCAGGCTATGGCATTGTCGCATCGCGCCGCACTACGGCGCTTTGGCGCAGTTGCAGGTCTGGTTGCCTTTGTCGAACACGATCCGCCAGACGCCCGGCGCCTCAAGTCGCCAGATCGAAGTGAACGTCGCGACCTGTTTGCCGGACGGGTCGCGGACCGGGCCGGTGCTGATGGCGAGTTCGCCCGAATCCAGCACCTCGACGGTTTGCGGCGCCCACGAGAACGGCGGCTCCGGCCCCTCGTAGTAGCTTCGCCACGCCGCCGTCACTGCAGTCTTCCCGCGTATCGGCTGAGAGCCCATGAAGAACACGGCGTCATCCGACAGGAAACCCGCGAAGGCGGCCTGATTGCGCTCGGCCATCGTCTCGGCGAAAGCGCGCTCGGTTTCGACAACCTGGCGCGTCAGTTCTGCCGCGGAGGAGTGCGCGGGTTCCGCCGCGGGTGGGCGCGCAATCGGAGCGGCACAGCCCGCAAGGACGGCGAGCCCCACGGACACGGCGGCCACGGCAAATTCAGCGCAACAACGGGGGCGGGTGAATCCTTCGATCAAGGCCATCGGTCTCTCCTGGTCGAGCGTACGCGGCGCCACGGCAGGCGGTCGGTCTGTCATGGTACACAACGTGACGCGCGGGCCACAGTCAGCAGACAGGCGACCTCGAATCGGGTGACAATAACGCGATGTCCACCGCGCAACCTGCCGTCGACTTCGAGTCGCTGACCATTGCGTCCGGCCTCGCGCGATTGGCTGGCGAATGCTGCGGCGCCGGAGTCCCGGTCGTGTTCCTGCACGCCGGCGTGGCTGATCGCAGGATGTGGCGCGACCAACTCGCCGCGCTGGCACGCGACCCGGCGAGCCATCGCGGGGTTGCCTACGATCGCCGGGGCTTCGGTGACTCGCTGCATGTCGAGGAGCGCTATTCGCAAATCGACGACCTCATCGCCGTACTCGACGTGGTCGCACCGCGCGCGTCGGCAGTGCTCGTCGGCTGCTCGCAGGGCGGGCGCATCGCTATCGACACCGCGCTTGCCCATCCTGATCGCGTACGCGCGCTGGTGCTGGTCGCGCCGGCGATCAGCGGTGCGCCGGAGGCTGCCGACGTACCGCCGGCAATTCAGTCGTGGATCGACCGCATGGAAGAGGCGGAGGCGGTCGCCGACATCGATCGCATCAATATGCTGGAGGCGCATGCATGGCTCGATGGACCGCTGGCGAAGGAGAGGCGTGTCGCGGGCCCGGCGCGTGAACTCTTTCTCGCCATGAACGATATCGCCCTGCGGGCGGAACAACGAGGCACGCCGGTAGAGCCGGAACCCGCGTTCTTGCGCGTCCACGAGATTGCGGTGCCGGTGCTCGTGATCCGGGGCGATCTCGATTTTCCGCGTATCGCGTGGAACTGCGAGTACCTGGCAGCGCAGGTGCCGCGTGCGCAATCCTGGATCGTGCGCGACGCCGCGCACCTGCCCAATCTCGAACACGCCGACGCATTCAACCGCGTGCTGCTGGACTTCCTCGCCGGCATCGCGCGGTAGCGCGTCAGTGCAACGTCGCGCCGGGTGCGTCCTGCGGCAGGCCGAGGTCGACCCGCAGGATGACCGATCCCAGGAGCGCCACGGTGCCCTGACGGCGATTGTTGCCGGTATCGCTGAACTCGAATCGGTAGACGCGGCGCAGGCGAAGCCGTCCATCGCTGCCGCGTTGCGGCCGAATCCGGTCGAGCGCGACGGTGTCGTCAAGGAACAGCAGACCCCTCGCGTGGCAGGCCGGCCTGATCGCTGCATTGGCCGCTTCGCGCGCCTTCAGGCCATCCCAAATCAACCAGGCGATCGCTACCACCGTCGCAAGCACGGCGAGTTCCAGCATGGCGGAATTTCAGCGGGACGCCCGCCCGCGAGGCGAAGCGATCATCGACCGGCAATCTGCGCGCGGACCTCGCCGCCGGGATACCTGGCGCTGTGCACGTTGACGTACAGTTTGCCCGCCATGTAACTCGCATACTGCGCTTCGGTCAGCCTGGCGGCGTCGGGGGCGACGAACGCGTTGTCGCTGATCCTGGTGAGCGGCACGATCACGGGGCCGTTGCTGCCGGCCGCGCCTTCGTGGATGTGCGCGGCGGTCGGCATCATGCCGATGACGCTCACCGTCACCATGACCGAGCGGTCGGACATGATGTTGACGGTCCCGGTTCCGTAGGCCGACGTAGTCACGGGAGGTGCTTCATGGCTCCCGTCGAGCCGGATCTGCTGACCCGAATTCCCAGCCTTCATCTGCGCGCAGCCGGCAAGGAATCCGGTGGCGCCGATCAACGCCATTGCCCGCATGCGTCTCATCCATGTTCTGTTCACGCCTTCTCCCTTGGACTGCGCCTTTGTCGGCCACGATGACCTCGGCGTCGCGCCGGTGGCAAAGATAACACTGCCACCGGCGTTTCCCCGGACGTCGGTTAGAGGGCGATGGCGGATCGTTCCGGCCGAGGAACCGTCAGGTCGGGAGCGGGACAGCGAAGATCATGCCGTTGCCGGAGCTCGCGGAACTGCCTGGACTGACCCCTGTGCCGCCGAATGCTTGGAGCGTCCCGGTGAGCATCGGCGGGCTGGCACCGATGCCACTGCCGCTGCTGTCGTAGCCGTCGTTGCCGCCGTTGCAGCCAAAGAGCACGACAGCGACCGTCACTGCACCGGCGAGGCGAATTCGAATCGTGTCGGCTTCCTGCCTTCGTCGCGATTGTGCCCGCGCACTCTACGCAACTGCGCGCGCAAACACATAACGCACCTGCCAACGCGTGGTTAAGGTGCCGCGGCCGCGCCGGTGAACGCGTCCTCGCACTTGCATCCGGTCCGCTGCCGGCCGCAGAATGGCCGGAGCTGACGTGCAACGGATTCGACTTTCGCAGGGGGAAACCCGTATGGCCGCTGGCACGATCGACAAGGTGATCGTCACCCATCGCGGTGCGCTGAAGGCGAAATACGGCGCCGCATACGCTGGAGCGATCAAGCCGGCGATCGCCGCGCTCATCGCCGCTGACAGCACCCGCGGGCTGCGCACCCGGCTGGTGCTGCTCGACAGCGCGGCGCAGATGCGAAAATACTCCGCCCCGCCGGTCACCAAGGTGGGAAGCGCCAGCCAGCACAAGAAGGCGATCGACGCGGTGTGGAGCGCGCTCGAGCCTGCCTACCTGTGCATCCTCGGCGCGGTCGACGTCGTGCCGCACCAGGATCTCGCCAATCCACTCGCAAGCGACGGCGATCCGACCGCGTGGAGCGACCTTCCCTACGCTTGCAGCGCCGGCTACAGCACGAGGATCGACCGCTTCCTGCAGCCGACACGTGTCGTCGGCAGGCTGCCCGACCTGACCGGTGCCACCGACCACGGGTACCTGGTCGGCCTCCTGGCGACGGCGGCCGACGGGCAGAGCCTGGCGCCGGCGGCGTACGCGGATTACCTGGCGATCAGCGCCAAGGTGTGGAAGGCGTCGACCGCGCAGAGCCTGCAAAACCTGTTCGGCAATGCCTCCGACCTCGATGTCGTGCCCGCAGCCAAACCGCCGTGGCCCCGGATCGGCCGACGGACGCACTTCATCAATTGTCACGGGGCGACGGCAGACCCGCGGTTCTACGGCCAGCAGGGGGGAAGCTACCCGGTCGCGCACGATGCAGCGAAACTCGCCGGACTGGCCGCTGGGACCGTCGCCGGCGTGGAATGCTGCTACGGCGCCGAGCTCTACGACCCCGCGCTTGCGGATGGCCAGGCAGGCATCTGCAATTCCTACCTCGGCTTGGGCGCGCACGGGTACTTCGGCAGTTCGACCATCGCCTACGGTCCGGAGAGCGGCAACGGACAGGCGGACCTGATCTGCCAGTTCTTTCTGAAACGCGTCTTGAGCGGCAGTTCCACCGGCGAGGCTGCACTGCAGGCGCGGCTCGATTTCCTGCAGCAGCTCTCACTCGCGGATCCGACCGATCTGAAGACGCTGGCCCAGTTCAACCTGATGGGCGATCCGTCGCTGCATCCTGTGCAGGGGGCGGCGGGCGCAGGCGATACGCTCGCGGTCGGCAATGTGAGCACGCCGGTCAAGAAGGGTATCGCCAGACCTCAAGCCGATGCGGCGAAGGTGCGCGTGGCGACGCGCCTGCAACGCCGGCGGCACCTCGCGACGCTAGGGCGGTTGCTCGGATCAGCGATGGTCGCAGTCGATTCCGCCACCCGCCGCGCCGCGACGGGTGCTGCCAGGTCGCTGCTCGAGGCGGAGCTGACGAACGCAGGCGCGCGCAGGATCGAACTCTGCTCGTACAGCGTGTCGTCACCGTCCGGTGTGAAGGCAAAAGGCGCACGAGCCGCGGCGATGCCCGAACGGGTCGATGTCGCAGTCGGCGAACTGCCGCTTGACGACGCCCCCTTCAAGCGGCTGGTTGTCGTCGTCGCCCGGCAGGCCGGTGGAACCACGATTGTCCGCAGACTCTACAGCCGGTAGCGCCGTGGAGGTTCGTGGCAACGTGATGCGAAAGGTGGTGGCCGAGGGCTCGAAAAGCGAGCGCAGCGCCGTCGTGCTGAGAACGGAAAACGGCGATTTCGTGCTGCGTATCGTCGGCGGCAATGCGTTCGCGGATGAACGGCTCGATGCGCTGGTCGGCACGCACATCCGGGCCGAGGGAGAATTGAACGGCACGACGCTGCTGATGCGCAGCTGGTCCGAGGAACGGCATGCGCCGCGGATCGAGCCCCGCAATTGATGCCCGCTTCCGCAGGGCCTGCGCGAGCTGACGCGTTTCGTCAACAATGCGCGCGGACGAACACGTACGCTTGCACGATTGGGTGGGCGGCAGGTCCACGCGACAGGAATGACCGCCTGCCCGTCCGTACCGAAACGCGCCGGCCCGTGACCGCGCCGGCGGCCGGGCGCCGACAACTATCGTGTGGGATTGAGCGTATGGACGTTCGCGATACCTTCATCCTCGCGAGGCATCACCGAGAACATCGCAATCGTCGTGACGCCGCAAATGCCGCCGGCAACGAATGCACCCAATGTCCACCAAATTGAAATCAGCATCGCGTTCTCCATGAATGGCGAATTGGCCGACCTGCGTAGATCACGCGCATACGCCCAACTCCTGATCACGCTGCTTCCTTGCATGCGCGCGACTCTCGCGACGATCCAGATACTCGAGAGGTCAGCTGCGACGGTTCATGCAACAACCATGCCCGATCGCCCGGCGCTGTGTCTTGGCACGACCAACGGCACCCGCGCCGTTCCTGTAACGGGCGCCATCGCATTTCAATGGCGCGTGCAGGTCAGGTTCAGGATATCCGGAACGGGGGCACACCCGAGGCTCGCCGACCGGAAGCCGGAGACCGGCATTCTGGTCCGGCGCCGAGTAGCTCCGCCAATGAGCCCCTGGGCGGATACCCATGCGCGCGCACCCCCAACGGCGCGGGCGCCGCGCCCGTGCGCTTCGTGCGCCTTCGGGGGCGAATGGAGAAAGCGCGATCATGAACCCGGTGGAACCTGCGGCCGTCTCCCGTGGACGAATGGCCAGGGGTCGCGCGGGCAGGCGGTCGACCACCGGCGCAGTCGGTGGGGTTTGTCCGCTCCTCTATAATTGCAGGTTCACCAAAGTTACCGGCAGGGCGGCGAGCCAGCATGAAATGGCAGATGAACGAAAATTCGTTGTTCGCGGTCCTGCTGCGCTCATCGTGGTGGATCAGCTTTGCCATTGCCGCTGCGCTCTCAGCCCTGGCCATCACGTTGCTCCCCGAAAAGTATCGAATGTTCGGGATCGTGACCGGCGGGCCGTTCCTGGTGATCGGCTGCATCGCGGCATGGAAGCAGCTGCGGGCGCCGTCGTCCGGCCGAATCGAAAAGACGCTCGCCGCGGTCGGTGCGATGTCGTGGATCGACTTTGCGCGTGCGATCGAAATGGCCTACCGGCGCGAGGGCTTTGAGGTGAGCGCCGTCAGCGGAGGCGCTGCCGACTTCGAGATCAAGAAGGAATGGCGCACCGCGCTCGTCAGCTGCAAACGCTGGAAGGTGGCGCGCACCGGCGTCGAGCCGCTACGCGACCTGCACGCC
The DNA here is from genome assembly GCA_963739745.1 of uncultured beta proteobacterium. Classification (GTDB taxonomy): domain Bacteria; phylum Pseudomonadota; class Gammaproteobacteria; order Burkholderiales; family Casimicrobiaceae; genus VBCG01. Next base: position 536,740 of record CAVUCJ010000017.1, on the reverse strand, counting down.
GCGAAGGAAGCGCGTGAGGCGCAGGATTGCATCTATGTCGCCATCGGCGAAGTCAGCGACAACGCGCGCGAGTTCGCCGTCAAGCATGCGATCAAGCTGGTCGGCGGGCCTGAACTGGCTCGACTTCTGCCGGCTGCGGGGCGCGGCGGCAAGCGCGGCTAGGATGAAACGATCCGCTCCAACTCGCCGTCTCCGGTTGGGGCGAGGGACGGGAGCGGCTCGCTGCGGCGGGCGTCGCCTGGTCGGATGCCGTTGAGTTACTCGCGCTACGCACCCCACACCCGGGACGACGTCGTCTCAATCCCGCGGTTCTGGATCACGCTGGTTGCGTCGCTGCTTGTGCACATCGCAGCAATGTGGCTGTGGTTTCCACGCACGCCGCTGCTGACGGCCGGTGCCGACGAACACGACGACGCCTCGCGCCCGCTCTCGCTGCGCCTGGTCGAGACGCCGCGGGTGCCTTCGGCGCCCAGCCCTCCCGCGGCAAAGGAAGCGCCGCCTGCGCCCGTCGTGCGCCGCGCGCGACCGCCCACGGTCGCGCTGCGGCGCGCGCCTCGCCCGCCGGTGATTGCGATTGAAACGCCGGCGCCCGTCACGACGCCTCCGCCGCCACCGCCGACACCGACACCGACACCGCAGCCGCCCAGTCCGCCGCCAGTCGCGATGCCGTCACCTGCACCGCCGCAGCTCGAAGGCGACCTCGCGTCCTACATCGCGGCGCGCCGCCGTGCACGCGGCGAAGCCGGGGAGTCCGCGACGCCGGAGGAGGCCGAGACCGCGCGGCGCGACCGCATCGTCGCGGCCAACCTGGCCGGCCTGCAGTCCTCGACGACCTTCGGCAACGCGCCGAAGAACGGCGGCGGCACGTTCCAGATCCAGCGGATGGACTTCCAGGATGCGGAGTTTTCTTTCTTCGGCTGGAGCCAGGACATCAAGCGCCGGACTTACCAGCGGATCGAGGTGAAGAAGGGCGACAACCCCGACATCAATACCGCGATCATCCGCAGGATCATCGCCATCATCCGGGAACACGAAACCGCGGACTTCCGCTGGCAATCCAAGCGGCTGGGGCGCGATCTCATGCTCTCCGCCCGACCGGCGGACAACGCCGAACTGGAGGCGTTCATGATGCAGGAATTCTTCACCAGCGCGCATCAGCCGCGGTGACCGGTGCCGCGTCCTGCAACGCGACCGTGGAACGTCCGTCAGGACGAAAGATTCGCCTTCAGGAAATCCACCGTGCGCGACCACGCCAGCTTCGCCGCGGCCTCGTCGTATCGCGGCGTCGTGTCGTTGTGGAATCCGTGGTTGACGCCCGGATACATGAACATCTCGTACCTGACCCCGTTTGCCTTCAGCGCGGCCTCATAGGCGGGCCATCCGGCATTGATGCGCTCGTCCAACGCGGCGTAGTGAATCAGCAGTGGCGCCTTGATCTTCGCGACATTTTCCGGGCTCGGCTGGCCACCGTAGAACGGGACGGCCGCGGCCAGGTCCGGCAAGCGCACGGCGAAGGTGTTGGCCATGCCGCCGCCGAAGCAGAAACCCACGACGCCGATCTTGCCTGAACTGTCTGCACGCGATTTCAGATAGTCTGCGGCGGCAATCAGGTCCTCGGTGCGCTTTGCGGCGTCGAGTTGCGAAAACATCTGCGCGGCCTTTTCCTCGTTGCCGGGATAGCCGCCCAACGGCGTGAGTGCGTCAGGCGCGAAGGCCATGAAGCCGTCCACCGCCAGGCGACGAGCGACGTCCTCGATATACGGATTGAGGCCGCGGTTCTCGTGGATGACCACGACGCCCGGCACTTTCCCGGAAACGTTCGCCGGCCGCGCGAAATAGCCGCGCATCGTGCCCGACCCCTGCGGCGACGGGTAGGTGAGGTATTCGGTCCTGATGCGGCCGTCGTCCTTCGCGATCTGCTGGGCCCACGCGTAGTTCGGCCGCAGGCTCTCCAGCATCGCTGCCGCGGTGAAGCCGCCCACCGCATACCTGCCGGCGTTGTCCAGAAACTGACGCCGGCTGATCCGGCCGTGGACATAGCCGTCGAAGAGGTCGAGGACCTCGCGCGGGAAATCGCTCGCTCTTTTCCGTTCCATGGGCCGAGTACCTTTCAATGTCGGAATCGACGACAAGCGGGGAACCGATCGCCTCCGCCGTGGACAAACCTCGACTATGATAGCCGCATCCGAGCCGCTGCCGAACGCTGTCCCGTGACGACGAAGTTCGTTCCATTCCTGAAAATCTCCCGCATTTCGATGTGGTTGTTCGTGGTGCTCGCGCTCTTGCTCGCCGGTCCCATGCTGACGATGGCCTTCGGACGCGCGTCTGCGGGCGGCGACTGGCGCACCGCCAGCCATCGCGCGACAGGGCTCTCACCCGACCCAGCGTTGCATCGCGAGCCGATCGTCGAAGTCTTTGCGAGCCGCACGTTCGGCTGGCGTGGTGCGTTCGCCGATCACACGTGGCTGGCGGCCAAGCCGGAAGGTGCGGACCGCTACACTCGCTATGAGGTGATCGGCTGGTACGCGCGCGGCGGCGGTTCGGCGCTGTCGGTCTCGGACCGGCGGGCGCCCGATGCCGAGTGGTACGGCGCGCAGCCGCGCCTCATCCGTGAGCTGCGCGGCGCGGACGCCGCCGCCGTCATCGCGCAGCTGCCGCGGGCGGTCGCCTCTTATCCCTATGCCACCGAGTATCGCGCGTGGCCGGGGCCGAACAGCAACACGTTCATCGCGCACCTGGGTCGCGAGATTCCGCGAGCTGCGGCTTACGATGCCGTCGACGGCGATCGGCAAGGATTACGTTGCGCTGGGCGATATCGTCGGCTCGTCTCCCAGTCACACCGGCGTGCAGTTCTCGCTATACGGGCTGATCGGCGTCATCGCCGGCGTGGATGAGGGGCTCGAACTGAACGTCCTGGGCCTGGTGACGGGCGTCGACCTGCGCAATCCGGCGCTCAAGCTGCCGGGAATCGGGCGCGTGCCGGGTGACGGCTAGCCGGATAGGCGGCAGCGCCGCCCGTATCTTCCGGCGGGCAGGGCGGGCTTTAGCGTCCCGGCAGCGCGACGTCGACGGTCCTGCCGCCGTATCCGTGCTGCATGTCGCGCGCCTGCACGACGACGACGCGCACGCCTCGCGGAATGCGCACACCTTGGAGGTCGCGGGTGAACGGCTGCTCGCTGGCGTGGTCGTGGAGCAGGATGCGTTCGCCGTAGACCTTGCCGTCCTTGCCGAGCACGCGGAAGGCGTCCGCGTAGCGCTGCGGCGTGTCGTAGGGCGAGGATACCGTGACGTCGAAATCGAAGGCGTCGGCTGCCGCGCTCCCGCACAGTGGCGGCGACCACGTCGGGATACGTCTGCGCACCTGCGCCCGCCGGCTGCGCGAAGGCGCCGGGCAGACAGGCCGCGAGGAAACCGAGCGCAGCGAGTCCGGAGCGGATCCGCACCTAGAGCAGTCCGAAGATTCCGGCGGCCAGGAACGGCAACCCAAACAGCGACGTGACCAGCGGAAACAACCACAGGTGCCTGAACGTCGCCAGCACCGCTTGCTGCGGCTTGGCCGGGTCGTAGAGCAGCTCCACCCGGGTGTCCTTGGCCAGCGGGCTCCCCCCGCCCGAAGCGGACTTGAAGCTGACGTGCTCGCCACGATTCGTGGTAAACGCGATGACCGGCAGGAAATAATGGCGCGGCGATCCGCGACGTTCGGTAACGACCACCTCGTCATTGTCCGTGACCCGGCCGCGCGCCCGTTCGCCCGCTGCGCAGCAGCCGCAGCGGACGACGCGCGAGCATCAGGGCGAGCCCCTGAGCGACCGCGCCCACGGCGACGAACGCGGCGCTCAGTGTGGGATCAAAGGCCATGGCGCATTGGACACTGCATTGGCGGGCGCCGCAAGCGCGAACCGATCACCATCTCACGGCGTGCCCTTGCCGAGCCCTCTCTGCAAGTCGATCATTGCCTCCTGGCTGACGCTGAACAATGTCTGATGGACGCGATCGAGATCGATGATCAGCAGGACGACCGCGGAGAATGTCGCCACCATCGCCAGCCTGGCCAGCGCGCTCCGGCCGGACGAGAGCCCCATGTCGTATCCCATCAGCGCCGTGGACATGATCGCCATGAAGAAGATGGTCACCCAGATGCTCTGCGGTATTCGGGCCCGCAGGCCGACGGCGATGCGGTTCCCGTGCATGTCGATCACGTCGTTGACCGCGCTGACCAGAAGTCCGACCGCCACCGAATCGGGGTACTTCCTGGCGAGTTCCGATACCTCCGCCCACATCCGGGTATGGATCTCCTCCGATCGCGCGATGGCCTGGCTGAGGCCGCCTTCGGTCTCCAGCCGGTTCACGTTCGCGCGATCGTCTATGTATCGTTGCAGTAGCTGGCGGATGGCGGCACCCTGGGGATCCTCCACCAGTTGCGTGCGCAGATAGGCGGTGCCAATGGCGTTGGCCTCGGTGACCACCAGCTGCTTGCGGTCCTGGAAGCGGGACGCGGCGTTGCCGAAGGTGAATGCGAGCATGAAGGCCAGCAGTCCGGCAACTGCGCCCGTGATCCCGCCGCCCAGGGGCTTCCGGTTAGTCTCGGGTAGGTGCCGATTGTTGAAGCGTCCCAGTTGCAGTCCAATTTCCGAGGACAGCATGAGCAAGGCGACGATTCCCGCATAGACCGTCAACAGTGTCGAGGACTCGGCCCATGCACCAATCGAGTCCGTCCACGCACCAAACGAGGTAAACATCAAGGGTCTCCGTTCAAAATGAATCTGATCAGCGGCGGGAATCGGCTTTGTGCGGGACCCGGGACGCCGCCTGTTTGGGCGGCAACGATCCGGCGAACTCCAGACCCTCGGTGATCCAGCGCTCGAGATCGGAATCAGCGTCGATGCCGGCCGGCGCCACGAAAACGAATCCCTTCATCGGCTTGCCCGTGAAGTCCATCGGCCTTGCGCCGCGGCGGCGCAGCGCATCGGCGTGGCCTTCCGGACCGACGCGGACCATCAATGTATCGCCGAGAATTCCGACGCACATGTGACCCCGGCACATGAACGCCAGCCCGCCGAACATTTGGCGCTCGGTGATTCCCGGACGATCGCGCAGCGCGTCACGGATACGCTCGGCCAGACCTTCGTCGACAGCCATGGCATGCTCCCGCCCGAATTCAGGAAGGAAAGTCGATCTTACCGCGCCGCCGCCGTCCGCGCTGCTCGCCTATACTCGTGTCATTGCTTCGAATCCGTGCTTTCCATGCCCATGCCGCGCCCAGCCTTTCAAACGGGCTTCTCGATGATCGAGATCCTGGTTGCGCTCGCCATTGTCGGAATCCTGGCGACACTGGCGGTGCCGGGCCTGCTCAACTCGATCACCCGGGACCAGGTACTGGAGGCCGGGCCGCTCGCCAACGTCGCGAAGAAGGCGATCGGGGCCGAATGGACTGCCACCCAGACCCTGCCCACGGACAACGCCGCCGCCGGATTGCCGGTGCCCTCGAAGTTCGTCAACAACTACGTGACGTCGCTCGCCGTCGAGAACGGCGCCATCCAAATCACGTTCGGTAACAGCGCCAACCGGGCGCTGACCGGCCATGTCCTCACCCTGCGTCCTGCCGTCGTCGAGGACACGCCGATCGTGCCCGTAGCATGGGTGTGCGGGTTCGCCGCGGTGCCCGGCGGCATGACGATCAAGGGCGAAAACCGGACCGACATCGCGGCCTCGCTGCTGCCGGTCAACTGTCGCGGATAGTTACCGATGAATTCCTCCTGCCGATGAAGCTCACCATTCTCGACCCCGGCCACTTCCACGCGGCGCTGGTGCAGAAGAAGATGTACTCGGACATCGACGCGACCGTCCACGTCTATGCGCAGGAAGGACCGGACCTCGACGATTACCTGCGCAAGATCGAAAGTTACAACGCGCGCGCGCAGGACCCGACGCACTGGTTGACACAGGTTGATGCCGGCCCGGATTTCCTCGAACGGTTCGCCGCCGACGGACGCGGCGACCTGGTCGTCATCGCTGGCAACAACCTGCGAAAGTCGGAGTACCTGACCCGCGCCGTCGCGGCGGGTTTCCACACGCTCGCAGACAAACCCATGGCGATCGATGCGGAGGGCTTCGGGGCACTGGCCAGGGCGTTCGCGCTCGCGCAGGAAAAGGGCGTGCTGCTCTACGACATCATGACCGAGCGGCACGAGATCACGACGATCCTGCAGAAGGAGTTCTCGACGCTCACGCCGGTGTTCGGCGGCCTGGTCGAAGGCTCGGTCGACGATCCCGCCGTGACCAAGGAAAGCGTCCACCATTTTTCCAAGCTCGTCTCCGGCGCGCCGATCAAACGCCCCGCATGGTTCTTCGATACCGCGCAGCAGGGCGAGGGCCTCACCGACATCACGACACATCTGGTCGACCTGGTCCAGTGGGAATGCTTTCCGGACGAGGTCATCGACTACCGGAAGGACATCCGCGTGCTCTCCGCGCGCCGCTGGCCCACGGTGATCACGCCGGCGCAATTCGGACAGGTGACGCAGCTGACCGACTTTCCCGACTTCCTGCGCAAGGACGTGCAGCCCGACGGGACGCTGCACGTCTACGCCAATGGCGAGATCGACTATACGATCCGCGGCGTGCATGCGAAGGTGTCGGTGCGCTGGAATTTCGAAGCGCCCGCGGGCGCGGGCGATACGCACTATTCGGTGCTGCGCGGTGCGCGGGCGAACCTGATCATCCGCCAGGGCAAGGCCGAGGCCTATCAGCCGGTCCTCTACATCGAGCCGGCGGCGACGTGCGAATTCTCGGCCTACGCGGAATCGCTACAGCACGCGCTGCCCGGGGTGCAGGCGAAGTATCCGGGCGTGGGCCTCGAGCGTACCGACGCCGGATGGAAGGTCACCGTGCCCGCGTCGTATCACGTCGGACACGAGGCCCACTTCGGCCAGGTCGCCGAAGCGTTCCTGGGCTACGTGAAGCTGACGGCGCGCTGCCTTCGTGGGAAGTGCCGAACATGCTGGCCAAGTACTACACGACCACGCAGGCGCTGGAACTCGCGCGGTCGTCGCGGTCCTAGGCGCCGCCGAACCGCGACGCAGTCGGGCCACGGCCGGTTGGCGCGCACGGCGCGCGCAACCGGCGTGGCCCGTCGGAATTCGCGTCAGCGAGTAGTCGGGGGAATGTAGGCGGGGCAGTAGGCCGTTCCGTAGTTGGTGGACGACAGGCCCGCTGAGTCCTTGGCGCGTATCGTGAACGAATGTGTGGCGCCCCAATTCGGGTCGCCACCCGAACCCAGGCTTCCGCACCTGACCTTGTAACCCAGCCCGTTCATGTCGTGCGGGATATACATCGAGGTCTGGAAGAACCCCTGGTTCCTCGCGACGAACTTGCCGTCGAGTTCGAGGGTCATCTGTACCATGTAGTTGGGAGCGGCGTCGACCGAGAGATAATACCAGTTGATGTAGCAGACGTCCTGGTAGGGATCCGGCTGGTGGCAATAAGCGTTCGGCGAGTCGATGAAACCGATGGCCGGGCTGATCGATTCGCGCGTGTTCTGGCCCTGGACCTGCGTTGATGCTCCGGGGGGCGGCGCGGCCTGAGCCGCGGCCTCTCCGAGAAGCAATGCCATGGACGCCGTCACACACGCGACAGAAAAAAGCAAACTCGAGGTCGACCGGTTCACGAGAGTCCCCTATCGTTAATGTCTGTTGGACGATACAAGCTGTTATCAACCAATTCGGTTTCGTGCGGTGGGGTCGGCGAGTTGCGCCTCCTTTCGGTCTGCCATGCGATGCCGCGGAGAAGCCTATTCCCCCCGCAACGAACCGGCAAGCGGAATATTCGGAGGCGGGACCGGGCGCTGTGGGCGGGGTTGTCACAAAGTTCCGTGCGCGGGTGACTCGCGTCCGCCGCGCGGTGCGGAGCAGGGTCGGTGTGCTTCGCCGCCCCCGGCGTTCGCGCGGTCATCCGCCGACCGCCCGCAGGTCGAGGTCGTACGAGCGGCCGAGCCAGAGCGCGCGGTCGCGGTGGTCGCGCAACTCGTCACCGGTGTTCGGATGAACGAACACGTCGAGCGCCCCGCGATTGAGCGTGAGCCAGGCGACGACGTCGGCGAAGCGGGCCGGCGGGAAGGCGATCTGGTAGCTCCACCGCGGATGCGGGCCGACCGGGCGTTCGTGGAAGCGGCCCATCTCGATGGCGTCGCCGAAGTGCGCAACCACCGCCTCGCGCAGCGTCCACGCTGCATCGCGGCACTCCGCATCGAAGTAGACATGCGCGTGCCAGCTCGTGATCGAAGCCACGTCGACGTGCGTCATGGACGTTTTCCCTTGCGAGTTCGTGTGTCGCCGCCGTCCGGTCGAGCGTGCGCGGCGATGGCGGTGCGCCGATGATACGCTGCGTGCGTCGCGTTGGTATCTGGCCTGCCCTACAATACCGTCGCCGCGCGGCCCGGCCGGATTCCCGGTAGGTGCGGACGCTCGGGCGCTAACGACGAAGGGTACGACGACGATGTCCACCGAAATTTCGCGCCGCCGCTTCCTCGCGCTGTCGGCGGGCGCCGCCACGCTCGGGTTGAACGGCTGCCTGGGCTCGACGAGCCCATGCGTCACCGGTGCCGACGGGACGGAAGTCTGCGCGCTGCCGCCGTCGAACGAATCGCCGTTCGACACGCTCGTGGTGCTGATGATGGAGAACCGCTCGTTCGATCACCTTCTGGGCTGGCTGCCGGGCGCCAATGGCCGGCAGGCGGGCCTCACCTTTGCCGACATCAATGACGACCTTCGCGAGACGTGGGCGCTGGCGCCTGATTTCCAGGGCTGCAAGTACGACGATCCGGACCACACGTGGCAGGGCATCGCGACGCAATATGCGGACGGGCGCTGCGACGGCTTCCTGAAGACGGCGAAGGCGGGCGATCAATTTCCGATCGGCTACTACGGGCGCGAAGACCTGCCGATCTTGAGCACGCTGGCCGCGAACTACACGACCTTCGACAACTATTTCTGCTCGATGATGGGGCCGACGTGGGAGAACCGGCTCTATCAGCTCACCGGGACGACGCAGGTCGACATGCCCGACGGCTTCCCGGCGACCGACGCGCAGCGCCCATGCACGATCCCGACCGCGATCTTCGACCGCCTGCGCGGCGCGGGGCAGACGACCGCCTACTACCACCACGGCGAGCCGATGACGGGGCTCTTCCAGAGCAAGAAATACGACGACATCACGTTTCCCATCGATCGGTTCTGGGAAGACACGCGTCGCGGCATGCTGCCCAACGTCGTCTTTGTCGATCCGAACTACACCGATGCTGCGGAGGATGACGGAACGTCGAACGACTATCACCACAAGGGCAGCGTGCTGGTCGCCGAGGAATTCGTCGCGCGCGTGTACAACGCGTTGAAGGACGGTCCGCAGTGGGGGCGCATGGTGTTCGTGCTCAACTTCGACGAGCACGGCGGGTTCTTCGACCATGTGCCGCCGCCGGAGTGCCAGGACGATACCGTGCTGCCGGGCGCAGGCCCGCACCCCAACCTCAGGCGACTGGGCTTTCGCGTGCCGGCGATCGCGATGGGTCCGTTCGCGCCGCAGAAGATCGAGACGGCGGGGCCGTACGAGCACTGCTCGATCCTGAGGATGATCGAGTGGCGCTGGAACCTCCAGCCGCTGACGTTGCGCGATGCCAATGCGAAAAATCTTGCCGACGCGCTCGATTTTCGATCGCGGCGCGATGCGGTCACGTTGCCTGCGTTCACCGCGCCTCCGGCGACGGTGTGCTGAATCCGGACCGACGCCTCGCCTGCCGCATGACGCCCGCCAATGCCTCGAACCTGTTCGAAGCGCAGCGCCACGAACCGCTGCTGGAAACAAAGTGGGATGCCGACCGCGCGCGGGCTGCCATCCGCGCCATCGTCGCCGATCTGGAAGCGAGTCTGCGTCCCGACCGTTTCTGGGCCGTGCACCCGCTGGACGCCAAGGAGGAGCCCACGACCGGATACAAGTCGCTCTACCTCGGTGCGGCGGGCACGCTGTGGGCGATGCGGTATCTGGCGCGAGAGTGTGCAGTTCCGCTGCACTTCGAGCCGCGCGACCTGATCGCTCGCATCGCCGACGCCTACCGCGCGGAACCGGACACCGATGAAGTCGTCGCGTCGTATTACCTGGGCGAGGTGGGCATCCTGCTGGTTCAGTGGCGCTTGACGGGGTCGGCCGCCGTTGCGGACCGCCTGTGGTCGGTCATCGAGGCCAACATTCCCAACCCCACCAACGAGGCGCTTTGGGCCGCACCCGGCACGATGGTCGGCGCGTGGCAGATGCTCGAGTGGACCGGCGAGCGCCGCTGGCACGAACTGTTCATCGCGAACGTCGAGCACCTCTGGCGCACATGGCTTCCGAGCGAGCACGTCGCCTGCCATCTGTGGACGCAGGACCTGTACGGCAGCATCGTCCAGCTGCTCGGCGCCGGTCACGGCTTCGCCGGCAACGTCTATCCCTTGCTCCGTGGCGCACGCCTGCTCGACGACGGGCGACGCGAGCTGCTGTACGACCGTTGCATCGAGACGCTGCGCGCCACGGCGCTCGTCGACGGCGACGGCGCCAACTGGCCCGCGGGTGTCGGGCCTCCGCGTCCCGGCCGCACCAGCATCCTCGTCCAGTGGTGCCATGGCGCGCCCGGCATCGTCACCGGCCTCGCCGACTTTCCGCGCGATCGGTCGCCGGAGATGGAAGCGATGCTGGTCAAGGCGGGCACGACGGTTTGGAACGCCGGCCCACTGGTCAAGGGGCCGGGACTGTGCCACGGGACGGCCGGCAATGGTTATGCATTTCTCAAGTTGTACCGGCGTACCGGCGATGCGCTGTGGCTCGAGCGTGCGCGCAGCTTCGCGATGCATGCGATCGCGCAGCAGGCGCGGATGCGGCAGCAATACGGGCGCGGTCGCCATACGCTTTGGACGGGCGATCCGGGCGTATCGGTCTATCTGTGGCATTGCATGACCGGCGATGATCGCATGCCGGGACTCGACATCCTCGATTGAGGAAGGTGTCGGTACCGCAGGCGAATTGCAGGCCGCCGCGCAAACGCGTTGTGCAGTCTAGGTGTCCGGACTTCCGGCGGGGGCGGCGATGGGAGTGATGGGTGCGTAGTCGCCGGCGACCCGGCGGATCGCGAGCGCTGCATCGGCCGGAAGCAGGCGCTCCACGTTGCGCTCCCACGCCCGGGTGTGCTCCGGAAGACGCAGGGCGCCGTCGGAATCCTCGTGGATGAGACCGGTTTCCTGCAGCGTGTCGATGTAGGATGCGAACGTCGACCGCTCATGGAAGTCCGGCGGCGCGAATTCGAACAGCAGCGACAGGCGCTGCGTAAGCATCTGCATCAGCGACTCCAGGCGCCTCCGGTTCAGATTGCCGGACCCGAAGCGGGTGAGGAGCGCGATCGTCAGGTAGTTGCGGCGCAGCAGGTGGTGCAACGACCGGGCGAGCAGCTCCAGTCCGGCATGTTCCGCGCTGAAGTGGTCCGGGGCCCGCACGGCGCCCTGCGCGCCCGTCCGCGCGAGCCCCATCTCGACGAACAGGTCGACGATTCGTTGCGACTGCGCGGCGGCTTCCTCGGGTGTGTGGTACAGCGTGAGTTCCGCGCGCAGAAAGGGCAGTGCGCCGTGGGCATACTCGATGATCCGCTCGGGTGCGGCCTCGCGAGTACCGAGCAGCACGCTTGCGACCAGCGCGGGCAGCGCATAGGCGTGCAGCACGTTGTTGCGCAGATAGTTGAGCATCGACGCCTGCGCGTCCGGCACGGTGACGATGTCGCCGAGCGGATGTGCGATGCGCACGGCGAAGCCGAGCTTGATCGCCTTCGCGATGACCGCCGCGGATTCCTCCTCGACCACCACGGCGGCGGGCGAGTAGGGCACGCGGGACGCGATTGTCGCCAGCCAGTCGATCTGCTGTGCGAGCGCGCGCTCGTCGAGCGCGTTGCGCGGGCTGGGCACGATCGCCATGGCGAAGAGGTTGAGGGGATTGACGACGATCGCCGCGTTGATCCGCTGCGCCATTTCGCGCCCGAGTGCTCCCGTGAGCCGCCGCGCGGCCTCGCGCTGCGCTTCACCTGCAAGCGCATGCCAGCCCGGCTCCTCGCGGTCGAGGAATTCGTCGACCGAAAGCGGTGGCCCGAAATTGACATGCACGCTGCCGTAGTCGTGACGCAGGTCGCGGACCACGCCCGCGAGTGCGGGCAGCGACTCGCGTCGCTTGGGTGCGCCTTCCAGCTCGGCGATCAGCGTCCGGCCCTCGAGCAGTTTCTCGTAGCTGAAGTACACGGGCACGAGCAGTAGTGGCCGCGGGTGCTCGCGCATGAAACTCTCGATCGTCATCCCGAGCAGTCCGCCCCTGGGCACCAGCGTCCTGCCACTGCGGCTTCTCCCGCCCTCGATGAAATATGCGATCGGAAAGCCCTTCGCCAGCATCGTGTGCAGGTACTCGCGGAACACCGCCGCGTACAGTGGCTCGCCCTTGAAACTGCGGCGCAGGTAGAAGGCACCGCCCCGGCGCAGAAACGGGCCGACGAGCGGGAAATTCAAATTGGCGCCGGCCGCGATGTGCGGTGGTGCCAAACCCTCCGCATGGACCAGGTACGACAGCATCAGGTAGTCGATGTGGCTGCGATGGTTCGGCAGGTAGACGAGTCCCTTGCCCGGCGCCGCCTTGACGAGTTCGTCGCCATGGTGGACGTCGACGCTGTCGTAGAGCCGTTGCCAAAGCCGTTTCAACATCAACTCGCCGGCGCGCACGACCGGATAGCTGAAATCCGAGGCGATCTCCCAGGCGAACTTGCGTGCCCGAACCTCGGTCACTGCCGTACTGACGCCAAGGCGCGCGGACTCCCTGGCGATTTCGATCTGCAGTTCATCGGATGCGACGATCGTCTCGATCAAATTGCGCCGGTGCGACAAGTCAGGCCCGATTGCGGACTCGCGCATCCGGCGGAAATGGAAGCGCAGAAAGCGGTTGGCCTTGCGCACCGCGACCGTTTCGTCGGTCTCCTCACCGATCAGGCGCCGCAGGGAAATCGGCTCGCCGAAGGTCACCCGCGTCTGGCGGCCGTGCAATGCGATGATCAGCAACTGGCGCAACGGCCCCACGCTTGCCCATGCATCGGCGAGCAACGCCCGGACCAGTGAATCCTGCGACCTCGGAGAGCGGCCCCACAGGATCGTCACCGGCAGCAACTGTACGTCGAACGCGGTGTCACGCAACACGGCGGCCGTCATCTTCGCGAGAGTGGCCGACGGATCGGCAGCACGCACGCTCAGTGGATTGGGATTGAGGATCACGGAGAACACGGCGCGCTGGCCGTGCGGAAACACCGGTCGCATCGGCGCCAGCGCCGATGGCAGGCCCAGACGCGGCGCCTCCTCCTCGAGCACCAGCAGGCTCGACAGGTGCCGGTCCTGGAGAACGTAGCAAAGCGGCTTCTGCGCGTCGATATCCAGTGCGGCCGCATCCTCCGGCACGACCTGCGTGCGCACGACCAGATATAGCAGGCGACGCAGGAAGCCCAGGAACACATTGCCTGGGCGCAGCGACCCGCGCGGACGAAGAGGGTGGAGAGGCGGCGAAGAAGTCATCTTCGATTTCGCATTCGCTGCGTCGAACGCGTCGCGAATCGCCCGGGTACGTCGGAGGTTCTGGCCTGCCGACGAGGCAACTTCAGGAGGCCGCCTTGACACTCCGCCGGGTCTTTCCGGACGTGGCGGCAGTCCGCTTGCGCGTGCCCGCTTTTCTTGCAGGCGACGCTGTCTTTGCCCGGGCCGCAAGCGCGAGTCTGCGCACGCGTCGGATGTCGGCATCGGAAAATGGCCCGTTGACCCCGGAAATGGCAGCCAGATGCATCCCGTGCCGGCGGCCGAGACGGTAGATTTCGCGCACCTTCTCCCACTCGATGCTGCGCCCGACCGTGTAGTTCTCGAAACGCCCCTCCAGCGCCAGCACGATGGTCTCGGCCAGGCATGCGTAGGCGACGTTCTTGGGCAGCCCGATGTTCTTCATCGCCACCTTTCCGGGCAGCCTGATCTCGCCCGATTCGATCACCAGCACGTCCGGGCGCTTGGCCACCTCGGCGGGCGGAAGATCGAGCGGGCGGGCGACGTCGGTGATCACGCACCCGGGTTTGACTTTCATGATGTCGAGCACCTTCTTGCCCGCTCCCGATGTCGCGGTGACGATCATGTCCATGTCCGCGATGTCGCGGTCCGCCCGCGACGACAGGTGCAGCTTCGCATCCGGCGTCTCCTTCAATATCGATCCCTTGAGCGACAGCAGCTTCGCCGTTTCCGGCGAGACCATATAGACTTCCTCGGCTACCATCGCGAGCATCCGCGCGCACACCGAGCCGATCGCTCCCGTGGCGCCCACGACCATCGCCTTGAACTGCACCTTTTGTCCGGACGCGGGTGCTGCCACCAGTCCGAGGCGCAGCACCGCGTCGTGGGCCGCCCACAACGCGCCGGAGGCGCTGTAGCTGTTGCCCGTGGTGATCGGCAGCGGCGCGCGGCGCGCGACCGTCAAACCCGCGTCGCCGACTACCTTGGTGAATGCGCCCAGCCCCATGATCTGCGCGCCGAGCCGCTTCGCCATCCTTGCCGCGTCAAGCAGTCGCCGGTAGGTGAACTCGGGACTGTGCCTCATGATCTCCTTCGGCGTCCCTCCGACCGAGATGAGCCAGCCTTCGGCTTCCACGCCGGTGGGTGACTTGATGCCGGTGACCTTCGAGTAGACGAAGGGCGGTGCGTACGCCATCGCCTTTTCCAGCGTGTCCATGAAGACGGGCGGCGACACGTGCGAGAGCAGCTCGACCGGCTTGATGTTCTTGAAATACTCCTGAGACAGCGGATGAATGACAAACGCGAAGCGGTTGACGCGCTTGAGGCCATTGGGATAGATGATCCGCGGCTCGAGTGCCAGGCGCTCGATGATCTCGAGATAGTCGTCCTCGAGGATTTCTTCGGGTGCCTTCTCCATGGCAGCGATGATCATGGCGTCGAGGATGCTGGGACCGAGCACGTGGTCGAACAGCATCGGCGAGCCGTCGATGACCATATGGACGCCCTTGTCCTTGAAATTTTTGATCCGCGCGTCATTGACTGTGGATGTAACGATCGTCTTGCCCGCCAGCTCCTCCACACCAAAATCGTCGAGTTCGTGCACCGGCGCCACGACGACAGTCACCTCGCGCAACGCCCTGCGAAGCATGAATCGGGTCCATTCCTTGACCGGCATGGACGTCATCACCCTCGTCGGCGCCCAGTCGAGCACGTGGTGCGCGCCGCTTGCGTAGAGCTCCAGCATGTCGAGTGACGTCAGCAACTTCGGCACGCCGAGTTGCAGAAGCGGGTCGGCAAATTGAAGGTTGGTTGTGTACTCGGCCATCGCCAGCGCCAGCTTGTACTGCATCCGGCCCGAGAAGAAGAGGACGTTGGCGTTGTTGAAATAGTCGCCCAGCTTGTTCTGGACGTGGCGCAGCGCCCATTCCTGAAGAATGTCGTTGAGCCGGCCTCCGGTGGTCACCGGGATGCGGGTGACCGCATCCAACATTCTGACGCTGTCCTTCTCGACGTAGCGCCGCGAGCCGACCGTGTAGCTATCCTTCACGACGCCGATTCCGATCGCGTCGGCATGCTGTCCCCAGTGCTTGAGCAGTTTCACGGCCTTGGCCGTGCTGCCGTTGGTACCCAGGCGCCGGATTTCGAACGGCCGCCCGAGGAACCGGGCATTGAACCGGTAATCCTGGTCGCCCGCGCCCAGACTGATGCCGACCACTTTCTTCATGCGATCCCCGCGCAACGCGCCATTCGGCAAGGTCCGCGATCGGACTCGCCACCACCTGCAACCGATTGTACGGCGAACGTTACCCGCCGGCACCGGCCTTCGCGCCGGCATCTTGATCTCGGTCGAGGATGGCGTTCGCAATCGTGGCTCGCAGCGTCCATTTGGTGCAAGCTCGGGGTTCCGCAATGCGAGTGCGAGGGGAGCAATGATCGAGATGCCGACCGTGGTGGGGGACATCGTGCGCTCGGTGGGCCTTTCCACTGCGATGCGCGCGGCAGGCGTGGTGACCGGCATGCTGCCGATCCCGCAGCCGACGCTCTTGGTGGGTCCGGGTGCGAGCCGGCGGCTGGGCGAGGCGTTGTGTGGCTTCGGTCACCGGAAGATACTGATTGTCACGGACAGCGTCGTGTCCGGGCGCGGGCTGCCCGATGCGCTGATCGACGCCCTGGCGGCGGGAGGCACCGCGCACGTGATGTTCGATGAAGTGACGCCGGACGCGCCGATCCCGGTCATCGAAAAGGGCATCGCGTTCTGCACGAAGAACGGTTGCGATGCCATCGTGGCCTTCGGCGGCGGTTCCCCGATGGACGCGGCGAAGACGATCGCGTTGGCCGTGACCAACAGGAAGCACCCGCGCAAACTGGTCGGCTATTTCCGGGGCCTGCGCGCGCCGCTGCCAATTTATGCCGTGCCGACCACCGCCGGCACCGGCTCGGAAGTGACGGTGGCAGCGGTGGTGTCCGATCCGAAGACGAACCGCAAGCTGGTGATCGCCGATACGCGCCTGGTGCCGGCGATGGCCGCGCTGGACCCGCTGCTGATGACGGGCCTGCCGCGTCACGTTACGGCGGCGACCGGCATGGATGCGCTGACCCACGCGATCGAGGCGTTCGTTGGCCGCTGGGCGACCACGCACACTGATCGCATGGCGCTGGCAGCCGTCGGTCTGATCTACGGCAACCTGCGCACGGCGTACCGCAACGGAAGGAATCTCGCGGCGCGCGAGCAGATGGCTCTGGCGGCGACGTACGCCGGGCTCGCCTTTACGCGCGCCAACGTCGGCAACGTTCACGCGATTGCGCATCAGTTGGGCGGCCGGTACCACACGCCGCATGGTCTCGCCAACGCGATCATGCTGCCGCATGTGCTCAAGTTCGAGAGTCCGGCCATCACCAAGCGACTGGCGGCACTCGCGGTGCGCGCGCGCGTGGGCAAGCCAAAGGATCGCCCGGCGGTGCTGGCAAAGAAATTCCTGGGCTCGATCGTGGCGCTCAACCGGGACCTCGGCATCCCGACGCACCTGCCCGAATTGCGCGAGGCGGACATCCCCGATCTTGCGCGCGCAGCCTGCAGGGAGGCCGACATCAATTACCCGGTGCCGCGCTACATGTCGCCGGCGATCTGCGAGGATCTCATCCGCGCGGTGCTGAACAAGCGGGCGCGCCGCAAGCCGCGGCCGACACGATAGACATTCAAGACGACCTGCGCGTTCACGAACCGGCCATGAAGATGATGCCCAGCGTTTTTCCGGCGAGGCAGGGCACGTTGGGTCCGTACTTGTTCTCCGGCGGATAGAACATCGGGAAGAAATAGGCGTTGACGCAACTGGCCTGATTGCCGACGCACGACGCGTTCGGATTACCGCAATTCTTCGGATAGTCTTCCGTGCCGTAGGTGCCATCGGCCGGGCCCTGGCAGATGAACGTGGTCACGTCGTTGCACGCCATCGCGACGGGAAGGTTGTACGAAGCACCGCCGGTGCCCGCGCACTGGTTCAGCTTCCAGAGCGCGTCGGTGCAGAACGAGGGGATCACGCTGACGTCGTACCAGACGCAGTTGCCCTGGTTGAAGCAGCCGGGCGCGCTCCCCGACTGGAAATTCGTCTCCACCATCGTCTGGTGGTTGACCTGCGCGTCGAAACAGTCGGCCGGCGCCGCGTCGAGCGCGGCGCAGAAGCGCGTGATACCGGCGCTGCTCGGCACCGTCGCGAAGCAGGTCTGTCCCGGCGCGATCGTGACGCCGGCGCCCGATGCCGTGCAATTGGATCCCCAGGTGATGAGGCCGGGTGCGTGGTTCTGTTGCGTGAAGCTCACGTACAGGGATGTCGCGCGCTGGTTCACGATGTTTACGTTGCCGTTTGCGGTGCCGAATTCGGGCGGTGCCGATTCGCAGGCCTTTGCCGCGAGGGCACGCTGCCGCGGGTCGACGATCCGGAACGACCTGCCGGTGTCGACATCGCGGAACATCGGATACGTCGACTTGGCACCAGGGCAGACGACGATCAGGTTCGGGCCGAAGTGGAAGTTCGCCGACAATTCCGGCGCACTTTGCGCGCTCGAGACCGACGAGGCCAGCGGCAGCAGCGCAGTGGCGAGCAGGGCGGTCATGGACAGGAAGGGTTTGTGCATTGTTGGTCCTGGTCGTTGCGGGCGCATGGCAATGGGGCCGGGTAGCGGCGCGCCCCTCCGCTGCCCGCCGGCTGGCCATCTACCGATGGGTCAGCAAGAGCCGTGCCGCCGGGCAAGGTTATCGTCGTCTCGCCAAGGCGAACTGCGGCGCCAGACGTCGGCGCAACGCCGGTCGTGCTATCGCATCATTCCCGCGCCCATCATGCCCGTGACACTGCCGCCGACGACCATCGAGAACAGCACGTACGACAAGGCGAAGCCCAGTGCCATGCCGCACAGCACGACGACGATCGTGTACGCGGTCGCCTTGTTCGGCGGACATTTCTTGAGTACCGGCACCCCGAGATGGAACGTGTAGAACGTATAGATCACCGCCAGCAGTGCAAGGATGGAGCCGAACGCCGGAATCAGATTGAATATCGCGGCCACCCACGCCGCCGTGTACGAATAGGCGACAAGCTGCAGCGACCGGAGGAAGTCGTTCTCGCCGCCGAAGGTCGGTGCCAGCAGATCGACGATCCACGCCATCAGGTAGACCATGAGCAGCCCGATAGCGTAGCTGATGACGGCGATGCCAAGGCCCATGCCGAAGAGGCCACCCCGCAGCGCGAGGGCGATCGGCCCGATCGCGGCCAGGATGAGGATGTATCCGGAAAACAGCGATTGCACGGTGGGCGTCTCCCCGGCGATTACCGTCCACTCGGTCTTCGGGGCGAGCAGGATGTTTTTGACGCGGTCGATCATGGCCATGACGAAACTCCGTAGTTGAATGCGGTGGAAGCGAGGCTTGCCGGGCGTCAGAGGGGGCGGTGGGTGGGGGCGTCAAGCCAAGCCAAGTCTAGGACATGGCCGAGTGGGTGTCGAACGCGCGTGCCTCTGCCGGCGGGCGTCGCATTCCTGCGCTCTGCGGCACCGAGCACGAACGGCGCGGCCGCGAATGCACGGTCGAATGCCAGTTGGTGTCGGGATGCCCGTGCGTTCCGACCTGTGGCGCGAGTCCCCCGGGGCCCATGCTGCTCTACGGCGAAACGCCGGTTTCTCGTGGCATCGGTGGCCGACCAAGTGCCCTGTCGGCAGGTTCGGCTGGTCCGCCACAGGGGTCGATTGCCAACGAGGCGCGGCCTGTAGTGTACGATGTATCCACTACGACGAGATTGGTATCGAATTTGCAGTCTGCGGTACATGGCATCGACAAAATTCTCCCTGGAACTGCTGCCGCTCGACGTCCCGAGTACGTCGACGGCCCCAAGCGCCCCGAGTGCCCCCTACACCGCGACCCTCGCGGACGTCCAGGAACGGGTGCTGGCACTGGAGGCACCGGCAAACATCGACATCGTTCCGCTGGGCCGGGCGTCACCCAAGCCGGACGAACCGACGCCAAACGTCGATCGTTTCCTGCGCGAGGCGACGCGGCAGTACGCCGAGGGCCATCTCGACCCGCCGCTGTGGGACCGCGCGTTCGCGCAGGCGAATTCGGACAAGGACGCAGCGACCGAAATCTACCTGCGCTCACGTGCGACGGCGCTGCACCTCCTCGATCGTGAGCGCCGGACAGAAGAGCGGGCCGCGGCGACGCAGGCGGCGAGCGCGAGCGCCGAAGCCGCGAAGTCGTCCGAGGAATTTCAGCAAGACGGGCAAGCCGGACTAAAGCCGCGGGTTCGGCCCGCGAAGCGCGGCACCCTCATCATCGGCGGGACGGTGGCGTTCGTCATGGTTGCCGCTGGATTGTGGATTTTGGTTCGCGGAGGGACACCCGCCACCGACACCGGCAGCACGACCGCGACGTCGGTCGCGGCGACGGCGATGGTGAAAAATTCGCCGGTGGCAGCGCCTGCGCGTCCCGCCGTCGCCACGGCAAAGACTGGTGCCGGTTCGGACCTCATGAAGAAAATTCAGGAGCTGCGCGATGCCGGAAACTGGAACGTTCTGGTGCTCTATCTGGTCGAGTGGACGCGTCTGGAGCCTGCAAATCCTGTGGCGTGGAACCAGCTTCGCGCCGGCTATATGATGCTCAAGCAATACGACGATGCACGGGCCGCGGCGAAAAAAGCCGTTGAGCTCGCGCCTGAGGATCCCACGATGCTGCGTGGCCTGGGCGCCGCCGAGGCCGCTCTCGACGATCCTGCCGCCGCGCTGCGCGCATTCGAACAGGCGGCTTCTCGCGATGAAGCGGACACCGAGACGCAACGGCAGATCGGCCTGCTGAACGCACAACTCGGCCACCCGCAGGAGGCCAAAGGCGCCTTCGACCGGGTGCTTGCGGCGAACCCGGGCGATGCGGTCACGCTGTGCCTGCGTACGGAAGTGGCGCAGATGCCAGCGGTAAAGGGTGCCTATGCGCTGGCGCAGCAGGTCGGAGCGATCGACCGCAAGTGCCGAGGCACGTGACGCGGACGCTGCACCGGGGCCGTTGATCTATGTTCAGCCGGGCTTGACCGAGTTCCGCCGGCAGCGCCAGCGGCAACACGCCCACGAGGTACGCCAGGACGTCCCCGCTGTATTGGTTTCCGGTCCGTCACTCGAACCGCTTGAAGTTGATGGTCGTGGTATGGGTAGCTAGGTACACTTCGCGCAGGAAGCATACGAGGCCGCAGATTACCGCCACCATGGCGCCGACGAACAGGGTTCCGGCGAGCCACCTCAGGCTGGTCGCGACGTACGCGTCCACGAACAGCGAGACGATGACCAGGCAGACGAGCAGCGCCGCGGTCGTACAGAAGTTGATCGACCAGCTGCACACGCGTCGTCGACGCTCGAGATTGTGCAGTTCGAAGCGGTAGCCCACGCGAGCCGCACTGTCGAGGTCCGACCAATGTTGCTCGAAGTATCGGGCCCGGTCGATCACCCGGCTCAGTCGGTTGGCCATCACGCCGAGCAGGCCGGCGATGCCGGTCAGCAGGAAGACCGGTGCGATGGCGAGCTGGATGGCATGGGAAACCACGCCGGCACTGGGATCGATGGGCATGTCGGGCATGAAGTCTGACGGGTTGGAGAGGATGTGTATCACCGTCGGCGGCGTCCGCACCGGTCACGCCCCGACGCTATTTTGTACGTTGCTCCCGATCGGCGCTACGCGCCGCTCCCCCGGGGGGCGCGTGCCTCGGGGCTGGTCCAACGACGTTCACTCAGTGAGCGCGCGAAAGACGCTGACCTCGGCCGGGGCGGCAACCAGTCCTTCGGATTCCCTGCGCTCGCGGAACGACGCGACGTGCGGCGCCTTGCGATGCGTCTCGAACGCCGCGCTGTCCACGTAGGTTTCGTAGAACAGGAAAAGCTCGGGATCATCCGCCGCGCGATGCAGCCGATACGCGACACAGCCCGGTTCGGACTTGCGCACGACTTGGCATTGCTCGATCAGGAGCGCCGCCAGCGCGTCACCCTTGCCCTTGGCCGCGCGAATCCTGGCCACGACTGTCACTGCATTCGTCATAGGTACGCCTATTCCCAATTCAACGCACCACCCGTCTGGTATTCGATCACCCGCGTCTCGAAGAAGTTCTTCTCCTTCTTGAGATCGATCATCTCCGCCATCCACGGGAACGGGTTGTCGGCCTTGTCGAACAGCGGATCCAGTCCGATCTGCTGGCACCGCCGGTTGGCAATGAACCGAAGATATTCCTTGAACATCGGCGCGTTCAGGCCCAGCACGCCGCGCGGCATCGTGTCCTCGGCGTACTTGTATTCGAGTTCCACACCTTGTCCCATGAGGTCGGCAATCTCGCCCTTGAACTCGTTGGTCCACAGGTGAGGATTCTCGAGCTTGATCGTGTTGATCAGATCGATGCCGAAACTGCAGTGCATCGACTCGTCGCGCAGGATGTACTGATACTGCTCGGAGGCGCCGGTCATCTTGTTCTGGCGGCCCATCGCCAGGATCTGCACGAAGCCGACGTAGAAGAAGAGGCCCTCCATGATGCAGGCGAAGACGATCAGGCTCTTGAGGAGCGCCTGGTCGGCTTCCGGCGTGCCGGTCTTGAACGTGGGATCGGTCAGCACGTTGATGAAAGGGATCAGGAAGTCGTCCTTGTCCTTGATCGACTTGATCTCGTGGTACGCGTTGAAGATCTCGCCTTCGTCCAGACCCAGGCTTTCCGTGATGTACTGGTAGGCGTGCGTGTGGATCGCCTCTTCGAACGCCTGGCGAAGCAGGTACTGGCGGCATTCGGGCGCCGTGATGTGGCGGTAGGTGCCGAGCACGATGTTGTTGGCGGCGAGCGAGTCGGCGGTGACGAAGAAGCCCAGGTTGCGCTTGATGATGAGCCGCTCGTCGTCGGTCAGCCCATTGGGGTTCTTCCACAGCTCGATGTCGCGCTGCATGTTGACCTCCTGCGGCATCCAGTGGTTGGCGCAGCCGGCCAGGTACTTCTCCCATGCCCAGCGATACTTGAAGGGAACGAGCTGGTTGACATCCGCGGCGCCGTTGATGACGCGCTTGTCCTCGACGCGGACGCGGCCCAGGTTCTCGGGCATCGCCTCCTTTTCCACGTCAATGTCGTGCACGGGCTCGCGCGACAGGATGCCGCCCAGCACCTGCGCGCGGATCGTCTCCGGCGTGCGCGGAGCGCGGCTCGGCAGTGCGGAAGCAGGGGCATCGTCATCGAAGCTAAGCATAGGGCGTCTCCTGGAACTCTTCTTATATAGGGGTGCAACGTTCGTTTTCAGCCTTGCCTATCCTCATCCCGGCCTTCGCAGGCAAGCGCGGAAGGGCGATGCGCATTCGCGGGATCCGGTCACCGTCTCCCCACGAGGCGGGGAGACGGTTGGGTGAGGTGGAGTAGTGTCGCTAGTTCATCGCCTTCAGCTTCTCGTACAGGAACTCCGGCGGAAAATCGGCGCCATCGAGCCACGCGATCGAAGCCAGTCCGTAGTCGAGATAGAAATTGGAAAACAGCTCGCGGTTGCGCAGCGGCGAATGCTCGTCGCCGTGCAGCTCGTCCGCCAGGTCCACCACGCCTTTTCGTCCATCGTTGAATTCCAGCCATACCTTGTAGTCACCGAGATAACGCGCTTCGATTACGTGCCGGGGTGAACTCTCGTAGCGAGGCAAGGGGTCCTTCCTTTCGCGGTGTGGACGAAGGTTGCTGCCGTACCCGCCGAAGATCGGCCCGGGAAAAGAGGGTGCGCGAATGCTCTCGCGCACCTCCCGGATCAACGTCCTGCTTCGGGCCACGCGGATCGCTCCACTGCCGGCCCGGGTCGATCGAGGATGCATTTCGATCGGCCCTTCGGTACCGCCTTCCCTCGCTTCCATCGCGAAAGCCGCTTCGCGTTCCTGTCTGGGTGTCGCGGGGTCGTGCTCAACCGTGCATGCCGCGCGGCCTTGCCTGCGGCCGCTGCCGTCGCCCGCACGGGTCACCGAATTCCTGTTGTGTCTCCTGCTCGATGTTCAGTGCCGAAAGCTCGAAGAGCGATGTATCCGATGGTGGGCAAGATGCTCTTCCGCCGAATGGGTTCGACTCGGAAAACAATGGCGATTGAGCCGCGCTCCTTCCTGGTGGCGCGCATGGTGATCGGAGTTGGGTTCCGCGGCATAGGAGATGAAAATTCCACGCTTCGCCCCCCCGAGCGTCAGCCAGTGCACGAATCCCACGGGGCCGTCCACGGTCAGTTCCTCGCTCAGGTCATGACTTGCGCCAAAATGAACCGGCTTCAACGCTCCCCAAAAATTGCAAAACTGAATGGCATAGATACCCGGTTCTCTGGGCAGGATCGCTTCCGTCATCATCTGCGGGGCACTGAATTCGCGCCCGCCGTATCGCACCGGCCGATGCTTGCGCCGGTGACCGAATACGAATTCCTCCAAGCGCCTGACGATGCGT
This sequence comes from uncultured beta proteobacterium, assembly GCA_963739745.1. Lineage (GTDB taxonomy): Bacteria > Pseudomonadota > Gammaproteobacteria > Burkholderiales > Casimicrobiaceae > VBCG01. The sequence continues at coordinate 512,703 of CAVUCJ010000017.1, read as the reverse complement.
CTGAACGCACCGCGCTCCAGTGTTCGCATTTCGCCTCCCCCGACGCTGCGGGCCCAGCTACTCGCGTACTTGACACTCATTTGCGCGTGTCCCGTGGACTGCATCACACGTACAGGCTACCTGCGGCGCCCCTGCCTCAGATACGCGCCACTCCTACCTACAGGCCTTCCTCAAGGAAAGACCTTGATTTGAGTCGCCGATCCTGATCCTTCTTCGCCGGCGTGTTGCAATCCGTGCTCCAACGTTTCAACGGACCGGCACTTCGCCCCCTCGGCAATTTCACTGTAGTGTTTTCCCCGCCCGATTCACTGGCATGCCTCGCACGTCGGATCGTCGATCAGGCAGGCCTTCGGCATCGGTTCCTCGTCGAGCCTGGCCGCCGGCGCTTCCGACGAAGGCGACGCGCCGGCGCTGCGCCCAAGCGCGCCCGGGCCGCCGCTCATCTGCGCGCCACCTGCCGACACGGCATTGAGCTCGCCGCCGCGGCCGGTGGACTTCTCGGCCGAGGTCGCGGCCAGCGTGCGCAGGTAGTACGTGGTCTTCAGCCCGCGCACCCACGCGAGCTTGTACGTCTCGTCCAGTTTCTTGCCCGACGCGCCGGCCATATAGATGTTGAGGCTCTGCGCCTGGTCGATCCACTTCTGACGGCGCGCGCCGGCCTCGACAATCCACTTGGTCTCGACCTCGAACGCCGTCGCATAGAGCTCGCGCATCTCGGCGGGCACGCGGTCGATTTTGGCGAGCGAGCCGTCGAAGTACTTGAGGTCGGCAACCATCACTTCGTCCCACAGGCCGATTTTTTTCAGGTCGCGCACCAACTGCTCGTTGACGACGGTGAATTCTCCGGACAGGTTCGACTTGACGTAGATGTTCTGGTACTCGGGCTCGATCGACGCGGCGACGCCGATGATGTTGGAAATGGTGGCGGTTGGGGCGATGGCGACGCAGTTCGAATTGCGCATCCCGTGTTCCTTGATGCGCGCGCGCAGCACGTCCCAGTCCAGCGTCGACGAATCATCGATCTCCACGTAGCCGCCGCGTTCCTCCTTCAGCAGCTTCAACGAATCCTGCGGCAGGATGCCCCGGTCCCACAGGCTGCCGGGGTAGGAAGAATAGCGGCCGCGCTCCTCGGCCAGCTCGGTCGATGCGTAATACGCGTGGTAGCAGACCGCTTCCATCGAGCGGTCGGCGAAGTCGACGGCGGCGATGGACGCGTACGGCGTGCGCGTCAGGTGCAGGCAGTCCTGGAAGCCCATGATCCCAAGGCCCACCGGGCGGTGCTTCAGGTTCGAATTGCGCGCCTTGGCGACCGCGTAGTAGTTGATGTCGATGACGTTGTCGAGCATCCGCATCGCCGTCCCGATCGTGCGCTTCAGCTTCTCATGATCGAGCTGCCAACCGCCATCCTGCGTCGACACCATGTGCGCGAGCAGGTTCACCGAGCCCAGGTTGCACACGGCGATTTCGGTGTCGCTGGTGTTCAGCGTGATCTCGGTGCAGAGGTTCGAGCTGTGCACGGCGCCGATGTGCGACTGCGGCGAACGCACGTTGCAGGCGTCCTTGAACGTGATCCAGGGATGGCCGGTCTCAAACAGCATCGACAGCATCTTCCGCCACAGCGCGACGGCCGGTACCTTCTTGAAGAGCTTCAGCTCCCCGCGGGCGACCCGCTCCTCGTGCCGCTTGTACGCCTCCTCGAAGTTGTGCCCCCACTTGTCGTGCAGGTCGGGAACGTCGGAGGGGGAGAACAGCGTCCAGTCGCCTCCTTCGACGACGCGCTTCATGAACAGATCGGGAATCCAGTTCGCGGTGTTCATGTCGGGCGTGCGGCGGCGGTCGTCGCCGGTGTTCTTGCGCAACTCCAGGAACTCCTCGATGTCGAGGTGCCAGGTCTCGAGGTATGTGCACACGGCGCCTTTGCGCTTGCCGCCCTGGTTGACCGCCACCGCGGTGTCGTTGACCACCTTGAGAAACGGAACGACGCCTTGCGACTTGCCGTTGGTGCCCTTGATGTGCGAGCCCATCGCGCGGACGTTGGTCCAGTCGTTGCCCAGTCCCCCGGCAAACTTGGAAAGCAGCGCATTTTCCTTGATCGCCTCGTAGATGCCGTCCAGGTCGTCGGCCACGGTCGTGAGGTAGCACGAGGAAAGCTGCGATCGCTGGGTGCCCGCATTGAAGAGCGTGGGCGTGCTTGACATGAAGTCGAACGTGGACAGCACGTTGTAGAACTCGATCGCGCGGGTTTCGCGGTCGACCTCGTTCAATGCCAGGCCCATCGCCACGCGCATGAAGAAACATTGAGGCAGCTCGAAGCGGCGGCCCGCATTTCCGTGAACGGCGTACTGGTCGACCAGGAAGTAGCGGTCGTAGAGCGTCTGCAGGCCGAGATAGCCGAACTGCATGTCGCGCGAAGCGTCGAGCGCCTTGCCCAGCTTCTTCATGTCGTACTGGAGCAGGGCATCGTTCAGCAGTCCGATCTTGACGCCGTGCTTCACGAAGCGCGGGAAATACTCGGGATACTTCGCCGCCATGTCGTGCTGCGCGGTTTCCTCGCCCAACGCCTCGAACCGCAACGCGTCGAGCAACAGGCGCGCGGTGACATAGGAATAGGCCGGATCCTTCTCGATCAGCGCGCGCGCAGACAGCACGACGCCCTTGCGCACTTCCTCGACGGCGACGCCGTCGTAGAGATCCTTCAACGTGGCCTTGAGTATGCGATCGGGGTCGACATCCGGCAGCCCCGCGCAGGACTCGGCGACCAGGTGCGTCAATCGGTCGAGGTCGAGCAGCTTCTTCACGCCCTTGTCGGTGACGTGGATGACAGGCTCGGCCTGCTTGCCGCGTTCCTTGCCCTTCGCCTGCGCACGCTCCTGCGAGCGCTTCTCGCGATACAGGACGTAGGCGCGGGCAACTTCGTGTTCGCCGCCGCGCATCAGTTGCAGCTCGACCTGGTCCTGGATTTCCTCGATGTGGATGGCGCCGCCTTCGGGCTTGCGCTTGACCAACGCCGCAACCACACCATCGGTCAGTTTCGTGACCTGTTCGCGCACGCGCGCCGAAGCGGCGCCTTGCCCACCATTGATGGCGAGGAACGCCTTGGTCATCGCGATGGTGATCTTCGACGGCTCGAACGCCACCACCGATCCGTTGCGGCGGATGACCTTGTACTGCTCGAAGCGCGGATCCACGCCATTTCCGACCGGACTGCCAGGTTCGCCGACGATCAGCTCCCGTGGTGGAACCGCACTGGGGCCTGAGGGGTTGGCGCTGGCGATCTGCATGGGCGTTTCTCCGTTCGTATCTTGTCGTTGTGCTCGAATTTGCGAAGATTGCCGCGCGGGACGGCCCTTTGTCGCAAAGGCCCGGCGGGCGCGGCTTTCCGAGGGGTGGGGTACTCGCCGGCGCGGTATTCCCCGGCGGCTTCGGGGTTGTCCGCTGGGCGCCCTCGGAATCTGCTTCTAAATCAAAATCTACTATATCTTGTGTTCAAGTGCCTGTTGAGCACCAACTATAGTGAGTCGGGGCGAGCACCGCAAGTGGTTTTTCATGCACAGGATCGGGGCGAAAAAGGACAGCCAAAACAGACAGGTGCGGGGCGCCGCACGGCATATCCAACATCAATCCACCGCTTATCCACGGTTTCGTCCAACAAATGCGGCGCCGACGAACGGTCGCCGCGCGTTGCAGATTTGCGACATAGCTAAAATAATGTTGCGGCGCACCCAAGAAAGTTCAATTGGCCGGCGGGCAACGGGTCCGGTGGGAATGCGAGGCGGGGCGCGGTATCACGTCGAGATTACGCAGCGCTCCCGGTCACCGGCCGCGCGATCTGCCGGGCGCCCGTTCGACCCGCACGTATGATGGCGATTCCTGCTTCCCATGCCCTCTCGATGACCCCACCGCGATCCGTCGACTTCGTCTTCTTCGGCGGCACAGGCGACCTTGCGATGCGCAAGCTGCTGCCGGCGCTCTATCAACGCCACCGCGAAGGTGACTTGGGCGAGCGCGGGCGGATCATCGGCGTCGCCCGGGAGGCGCTGACCCGCGACCAGTACATCGCACGCGTCGAGGAACACTGCATCAAGCACGTGCCTCCCGCGCGCTTTCGGGCGGACCAGTTCGCTGCGTTCGCCCGGCGCCTCGAATACGCGCGGGTCGACGCCAGCGACCCCGCGTCGTTCCGGGCGCTTTCGGGACTGTTTAATGCTGGCAGCGCCGATGTGCGCGTGTTCTACCTGTCGACCGCCCCCAACCTGTTCGCGCCGATCTGCGCGCACCTGGCTGCGGCGGGTCTCATCACGCCGGACTCGCGCGTCGTGCTTGAAAAGCCTATCGGCCGCGACATCGCCTCGGCCCACCGGATCAACGCGGAAATCGGCTCGGCCTTTGCCGAGTCGCAGATCTTCCGCATCGATCACTACCTCGGAAAGGAGCCCGTGCAGAACCTGATGGCGCTTCGTTTCGGCAACGTGCTGTTCGAGCCGCTGTGGAACCGGACATGGGTGCGCGACGTGCAGATCACGATCGCAGAAACCATCGGCGTCGAGCGCCGTGGTGATTTCTACGACCGCATCGGGGCGTTGCGCGACATGGTGCAAAGCCATCTTTTGCAGCTGTTGTGCATCATCGCGATGGAGCCACCCGCGACCATCGATCCGGACGCCGTGCGCGACGAAAAGGTCAAGGTGCTGCGCGCGCTCGATCCGATCCGTTCGGAGGACCTGGCGTCGCGCACCGTCCGCGGTCAGTATCGCGCGGGCGCCATTGGTGGGCAGCCGGTCCCGGGGTATCTGGAGGAGCCGGGCATTGCCGCGGACAGCCGCACCGAGACCTTCGTGGCGCTCAAGGCCGAGATCAACAATTGGCGCTGGTCCGGCGTGCCGTTCTACCTGCGCATGGGCAAGCGGATGCCGGAGCGTATCGCCGAGATCGTCGTGAATTTCCGCGACGTACCGCATTCCATCTTTCCCGAAGCGTCGGGCGGCATGCAGACGAACCGGCTGGTGATCGGACTGCAGCCGGAGGAGTCGCTGCAGCTCTACCTGATGGCAAAGACGCCGGGCGAGCGGCTGCATCTTGCCCCTGTGCGCCTCGATCTGGATTTCCGCGAGCAATTCACGACGACCCCGATGGATGCCTATGAACGGCTGTTGATGGACATCGTCCACGGACAGCTCACGCTGTTCCTTCGCCGCGACGAGGTCGACGCCGCCTGGGCGTGGATCGAGCCGGTGCTGCGCGGCTGGGAAGCCGATGGCAGTCGACCCAAGCCCTATACTGCCGGCAGCTTCGGTCCGGCGGCTTCCAGCGCGCTCGTCGCGCGCAACGGCGGCGCCTGGCACGAGGAATCCTAGCCTGGTGTCGCCATGATCATTGCTTTCCGACTGTTGCCGGCCGCGACGCTCGCCGTCGTGCTCGCCGTGGCCAGCGGCCACGGCGATGCGCAGCCCTATCCCGACAAGGCGCTGCGACTCGTCGTGCCGCACGCCGCCGGGAGCGCGCCCGATTACGTCGGCCGCACCATTGCGGGCAGACTCGGCGAATTGCTGGGACAGCCGGTGACGGTCGAGAATCGGCCGGGAAAGAACGAAATCGTGGGCACCGAGGCGGCCGCAAAGGCGCCGCCGGACGGCTACACGCTTTTGCTGGTCACGCCGGCGTTCAGCGCGAACCCGGCGCTGTACTCGAAGCTGCCCTACGACACCGCCCGAGCGTTCGCGCCGGTCGCGTTGCTCGCCATCGATCCGCGCGTTCTCGTCGCCAGCGCCAGCCTGCCGGTTTCGTCCTTGCAGGACGTAATCGCGATCGCCAAGGCGAATCCCGGCCGGATCGCGTACGCGTCGACGGGCAGTGGAGGCGGGCCGCATCTGGCGGGCGAGCTCCTGAAGTCGCGCACGACGGTGCAGATGCGGCACGCGGCCTATGACGCACTGGAACCCGCGCTTGCCGATCTCGTCGCGGGTCGCGTGCAATTGATGCTCATCGACTTTCCAGCGGTGCAGCAGCTGATCCGTGCCGGCAAGGTTCGCGCGCTGGCGGTGACCGGGCCGAAGCGGTTGCCGGCGGCGCCCGACGTGCCGACCATGACGGAGGCCGGCGTGCCCGACTACGACCTCGTGGACTGGTTCGGCGTGGTGGTGCCCGCCGGAACGTCCAAAGCGGCCATCGAACGGTTGAACGCCGACCTGCGCCGGACGATGCAGACCCCCGAAGTGCGCGACAAGCTTCGCGCGCGACTCGGCGCCGAGGCGGCCGTGGGTACACCCGCGGATTTTGCGGCGCTGCTGCGCAGCGAGTTTGCCCTGTGGGACAAGCTCGCGCGGGAGATGAGCATCAGGGTCGAATGAGGGCGGCCGAGGCGCAGGCGCTGCGTATCGCTGGATGGTGCCAGGAGGCCGCGAGTGAGGGCGGCCGATAGGCAAGGGCCGCGCGCCGAAGGAAGTTTCACGAGGGCCGCCGGCTGCCTCGTCACCTGCGAAGCGCCACCACCTGCCGCAGCTTGCCGTCGCGCGGCTCCGGCTGCGGATCGCGCTCGTCCAGGTGAACGTCGATGTTCGCGAGTCCCTGCGCGTCCAGATAGACACGCAGCGCGCGAACTGCCTTCGGGCCCAAGCGCGCGCGGGTCTCGGCACCGACCCGCAGCGACAGCGATTGCGCACCGCTTTGGACGATCTGGAAGCGAACGAGTCCCGCTGCTTCTTCCACCACGGTGGCGAGCGCCATCGGCGGCAGTCGAATTCGCTCGCCCGAGCGCGTCACCAAGGTGACGACGTCGTCACAGCGTCCCTCGATCTGAATCGCCGGCAATGGGCTGCCGCATACGCACGGCGCGGCGAGCGCACGCACGCGGTCGCCGAGGTCATAGCGAATGATCGGCTGGATCCGGTTCGCGAGGTTGGTCAGCAGCACCGTATGCGACAGTTCGCCGGGACGCGTCGGCCGGAGATCGCGATCGACTGGTTCCAGAATCACCCAGTCGGCGTTGACATGCAGCGCGCCGGCACGGCAGCCGTGCCCGATGGTCAGGCATTCGGAGGCGCCGTACTCGTTGTGCAGCGGACACCCGAACGCGTCCTCGATCGCCGCGTGCGTGGCCGAAGACAGGACCTCGCCGCCTGCCAGCAGTCCGGCCGGTCGCACGGTGAGTCGTCCTGCGTTGAACTCCTCGGCGAGCAACGCGAGCACCGTCGGATAGCTCGAAATGAACGCCGGCCGGTACGCGTTGAGCGCCGCGACGATTTCCGGCAGTGGCCGGGTCACCGAAAAGCTCTTCATGTCGAGCCAGGGTTTTCCCTGCGCCGCTCGACGCCATGATGCAATGCTCGCGAAGTGGTCGCAGTCGGCAGTCACCAGCGCGGCGCGGCCGCCCTGGGCGGCCGCTTTGGCCAGGTCATGGCCGCCGAGCGAGGAACCCAAGAATTGCACCGACACCAGCGCGTCATAGGGTGCGAGCGCCGCTGGATCCTGGATGAACACACCGGGTCTCCCGGTCGTGCCGGAACTGGTCCACACCAGGTAACGGTCGCGAAAGGGCTGGCCGATGTGGGCCCGCGCGCCTACGAAGCGCTCGACGTCGCGCCACGCGATGGCGCGATCGGTGCACCAGTCATCGAAGGCCGCCATCAATGCGCCCTTGGTGACAACCGGCAGGTCGGTAAGCACGACCGACGCCTCGGGTTGATGCCGCCATGCGCGTCGATAGTAGGGCGAATGCGCGCGCGCATATCGGACGAGCTCGGCCAGGCGCTGGCGCTGCGCGGCAAGCACCGAAGCGCGGCCCAAACCACGCGTCCACAGAAGGTTGGCGGCCAGCGTACCGACCGCCCACTGGTCGACCGCGCAGCGCAACGCTTCGGGAAGGGGGAGGGGTTGCCAATTCATCATCGTGTTGCCGGTCGCCTCTCGCGTCCCGTCGATCAGGACGCGCGGTCGACACGCGATCGTTGTCGCCGGTGGCCTCGCTGCACAATGCAGGGATGATGCGCCGACTCGCGCGATAGTGGCACGAATTCCCCTCTCTTGACCGGCGTCAATGCGCTTCGCCCGGGCAACGGTAAGATGAATTTGCGACGCGGCTAGATGCCGGGTCCTTCATGCGGTACCAAGCCACGGCGCGACAATCGATCGGCGGCAGCAGGTGCGGGCCACCGGTTCCTCAGCAACCCACGAGGAGCGCAATCATGGCAAACACCACCAATCTCAGGACCTACGAACCCATCGCGGAAATGTTCCGCGCCAATCCGTTCTTCGACATGACGGGCCTGTTCGATGTGCCGCGGATGCGGCGTGCGATTTCGGCGATGCCCGCCGCTCCGGAAATCAGGATGAATGTGACCGAGGATGCCGACTCCTATCACATCAAGGCCGAGATCCCCGGGGTCAAGAAGGAAGACATCCACATCCTGGTCGAGGGCAACACCGTATCGATAAGCGCGCAAATCGAACGCAAGGAGGAGAAGCGCGAAGGTGAGACGTCGCTGTGCGCCGAACTCTACCAGGGCAACGTGTCGCGCAGCTTCACGCTGATGTCCGATCTCGACGATACCAAGGCCGTGGCGAAATACGAGGGCGGAATGCTCGAACTCAAACTGCCGAAAAAGGCGGGTGCGCGAGCGAAGATGCTGGCCGTCTCGTAGCGCCCGGTAGGGCGCGCGTCCGCTCGGGGAGCGCGGCGCGCGTCGGTCATGACCACGGGCGGGCGGGCGCCCGCTCGTGGACCTCGCGATCATCGACATCGGAGAATCCATGAGACATGCAAAAGTGGCGGCGACGGCGAATCCCTTCGACGTCCGCGCGCTGTGGAAGATGACGGGTACGCCGCTGGATCGGGCCGACACCGCCTTTCGCGGTTGGCTCGACGGTGCCACGCGGATGCAGTCCGAGGCCGCGGCGTTCTGGAGCGATCGGCTCGGCAAGGACATCGAGGCGTTCGGCGCATTGAGCAAATGCGCGAATCCCGGCGAAGCATTCGAATTCGAGATGTGCTACGCACGGGAGACAATGGCCGACTACGTCACTGAAGGCCAGCGGATGATGCGGATGATGACCGACGTCACGCGGCGACTCGGTTTTCGGGCCACGGGCGAGGCGCAGGACCCGAGCACGGCGGGATGAGCAGGCAACCGCGACGGTGACGCGTGGACACGATGCGCAGCATGAGGGGCCGGAAGGGTCCGAAAGGGCAGCACGGGACGGGACAACGGCAGTCGGAGCAAACCCGGGTCGTGCAACGGCAGCGCGTTTCGCGGCGGCGCGCACCGAAGTCTCCGGCGAACGTCACCGCGACATCGGCACCGCCGGATCCGTCGTTCCTGCGCGATTCCTATGCGTCGACGGCGTTTGCGGAGACGATGGATCGATCGCTCCACGCGTCGCTCGCGCGTTACACGACGGGCCTGTCGCCGATGGCGCAGATGGCCGCCTACGGGGACTGGGCCACGCATCTCGCATATTCGCCCGGCAAGCGGCTGCAGTTGACGGAGAAGGCGGCGAAGAAATCGCTGCGCCTCCTGAACTACGCGGTGCGACAGGCATGGCGGGTCGCCGGCACGACAGCCTGCATCGAGCCGCTGCCGCAGGACAATCGTTTTCGCGATGCCGAATGGAACGCCCCGCCCTTCGACTTCATCTATCAGTCGTTTCTGCTCTGCCAGCAGTGGTGGCACAACGCGACCACGGGCGTGCGCGGTGTCAACCCGAAACACGAGCGGATGGTGGCGTTCGGCGCTCGCCAGTTCCTGGACATGATGTCGCCGTCGAACTTCCTCGCGACCAATCCCGTACTCCTCACCCGCACGCTGCGTGAAGGGGGCATGAACCTGGCGCGCGGCGCCTGCAACTTCCTCGAGGACCTCGACCGTTCGCTGGGCGGCAAGCGGCCCGCGGGCGTGGAGGCGTTCGAGGTCGGACGTGACGTTGCGGTTACACCGGGCAAGGTCGTTCATCGCAATCGGCTGATCGAGCTGATCCAGTACCTGCCGGCCACAGCCCGGGTGCGTCCGGAACCGGTGCTGATCGTCCCGGCATGGATCGAGAAGTACTACATCCTCGACCTCTCGCCCTCCAATTCGCTGGTCAGGTACCTGACCCAGGAGGGCTACACGGTGTTCATGATCTCCTGGACAAACCCGGGGCCGGTGGATCGCGACACGTCGATGGAGGACTACCGGACGCTGGGCGTGATGGAGGCGCTCGCGGCGGTCAACGCGATCGTCCCGGAACGCCCCGTGCACGCGGTCGGGTACTGCATCGGCGGAACGCTGCTTGCGATCGCCGCGGCGGCGATGGCGCGCGACGGCGACGCGCGGCTCGCCACCACGACGTTCTTCGCGGCGCAGACGGATTTCACCGAGGCCGGGGAGTTGATGCTCTTCATCGACGAGGCGCAGCTCGCGTTCCTCGAAGACGTGATGTGGGAACAGGGCTTTCTCGACAGTCGCCAGATGGCCGGGGCATTCCAGCTCCTGCGCTCCAACGATCTCGTGTGGTCGCGGGTGATGCGCGATTATTTGATGGGCGAGCGGCGCCCGATGACCGACCTCATGGCGTGGAACACCGATGCAACGCGGATGCCCTATCGCATGCACGCCGAGTACCTGCGCCGGTTGTTCCTCGACAACGATCTGGCCGAGGGTCGTTTCCCGGCGGGAGGGCGCCCGGTCGCGCTCAAGGACATCAAGCTCCCGCTGTTCGCGGTGGGCACCGAGCGCGACCACGTCGCGCCATGGCAGTCGGTCTACAAGTTCCACCTGCTGACGGATGCCGAGGTGACGTTCGTGCTTACCAGCGGCGGCCACAATGCCGGCATCGTGTCCGAGCCGGGCCATCCGGGTCGGCGCTTCCGGGTCGCGACCAAGCGCAGGGAGGAAACGTACAGTGATCCGCAGGTATGGCTGGCCGGCAACGCGCAGCGTACGGGCTCGTGGTGGCCGGAATGGGTGCGGTGGCTCGCGGCGCATTCGAGCGCGCCGGTGACACCTCCGCCGATGGGTGCGGCTGCGCGCGGCTATGCGTCCGATCGGAGACGCGCCCGGGAGTTACGTTCACCGGGCGTAGGGCGCGAGGGGAACCGCGTCGTCAGCGGGGCAGCGCGAACAGCCGGCGGCCCGCAATGGCCACCAGGTGATCACCGGAAGCCGGCGTCACCATCGACAACCCGGTGAGCCCACCGAACGCCGGCAGGATTGCACGGCGCCGGCCGAGCACGAAGCAGGGAAGGCGCGCAACGTCGTCGGCGGAGCCGGTCAGGCGCACACCCGGATGCACATGGCCGCAAAGCGCGTAACCGGTCGGCGGAACGGACGGCAGGTGGCAGGCCAGGAAGGGTGGCAGCGGATGCGGCTCGGCGACGACCGCGATCTCCCAATGTGCCGGGGGGTCTCCGGCATGCTCGTCGTGGTTGCCGCGCACGAGCGTCATCGCCACGCTCGCATGAATGCTGCGCCACTGCCGGAACGACGCATCGAGCGCCGCGACGCGGCCCGCCGCCGCATGCAGGAAATCGCCGAGCACGACCAGATGCGTCGCACGCGTTCTAGTCAGCAACGCGGTGAGGCGCGCGAGATCCGCCCGAGTGCTGCCGCGGGGAAGGGGGATGCCGCTCGCGCGGAATGCGGCGGCCTTGCCCAGGTGGATGTCGGCGACGAACAGCGTGGCGAGCCGGGGCCAGAACAATGCCCGCGCCGCGTGGAGCTCGACCTCCTCGTCGCCAAGCGTCGTCCGGAGGCAGTCGTCGGCGATCGCCGTCGCGGGCGCGGCAAAGGAATCGGGGGCGAGTAGCCCGGAGCGGGGCATCGAAGATGACAGTGGGCTGCAACGATCTGCGCGTCAATGGTAACGCGTCCCGTTGCGCATTGCGCACTCGCGGTGCACACTTCACGGCCTCGAATCGCGAGGCAGAAGCGTTCGCCATTGCGAGGCGACGCGTCCAACGGTGGATGACGACATGGCTTTCTTCGAGTGCCTATGCCCCGATTTTCGGCCAACCTGAGCTTCCTGTTCAATGAACACGCGTTTCTCGACCGGTTTGCCGAGGCCGCGCACGCGGGCTTTCGCGCGGTCGAATTCGCGTTCGCCTACGATTTCCAGGCCAGGGAAATCGTCGACCGCATTGCCGAGCACAAGCTCGACGTCGTTCTGATCAACGCGCCGCCCGGCGACTGGGACGCCGGTGACCGCGGCCTGGCGTCGCTGCCCGGTCGCGAGCACGAGTTCGCCGCAAGCGTGGTGACCGCGCTGCGCTTCGCGCGCGCGCTGCGCTGTCCGCGGGTGCACGTGATGGCCGGGTTGCTGCCCGAGGACGCGGATGACGAAGAACGCACGCGCCGTCTGCGCACCTACGAGCGCAACCTGCGCTTCGCCTGCCAGGAAGCGGCCGAGCAGAACGTGACCGTGCTGATCGAACCGATCAACCTGCGCGACATGCCGCGCTACCTCCTCAATACTCAGGCGGAGGCGCACCGGGTTCGCGAGGAGATCGGCATGGCCAACCTGCGCGTGCAGATGGACCTCTATCATGCGCAGGTCGTCGAGGGCGACCTCTCCACCAAGATCCGCCGCTGGCTGCCGCACATCGGCCATGTGCAGATCGCCGGCGTGCCGGCACGCGGCGAGCCCAATGTCGGCGAAGTGAACTACGAGTTCCTGTTCAAGCTGCTGGATGAGCTGAAGTACGAGGGCTGGATCGGCTGCGAGTATCGGCCTGCGGCGACCACGACCGACGGTCTGGGGTGGCTCTACAAGCTGCTCGATCGTCGCAAATGAAACGGGGCGCACGGAGCGCCGCGGGCCCCCGTCCGCGTCACAGCGACACCGACATTCCGCCATCCATGATGACAATCTGCCCGGTCATGTAGTCGGCGGCGCGGGAGGCCAGGAACACGGCGAGTCCCGCGAGTTCCGCGGGCTCCCCCAGCGCCCGGCCGGCGTGCGTTTGCACACCCACGCATTGAACTCGGTGTTGTCGATGAGCGCGCGGTTCATCTCGGTGGCGAAATAGCCGGGCGCGATGGCATTGACCTGGATGCCGTGGGGCGCCAGTTCCACCGCCATCCCGCGTGTCAGCTGCCGCACGCCTCCCTTGGCCGCGGTGTAGGGGACGACGGTCGGCCGCGCGAGCTCGCTCATCAGCGAGGCGATGTGGATGATCTTCCCGTGCTTGCGCTCGATCATCGCCGGCAGCACCGCCTGCGACACGATGAAGGGCGCGGTGAGGTTGGTCGCGATGATGTCGTCCCAGTCCTTCTGTGAGAATTCCACGAACGGCCCGCGGCGCTGGATGCCGGCGTTGTTGACGAGGATGTCGACCGGCCCGTGCTTTGCGGCCACCGCGGCCACGCCCGCATCGACCGCTCCCCGTTGCACGACGTCGAACGCGGCGACATCGACATTGTGTCCCTCCGCGGCGAGCGATTTCGCGGACGCGGCGAGTTCGGCCGGCTTGCGGCCGTTGAGGATCACGGTGGCGCCGGCCTCGGCCATGCCGCGGGCGATCGCAAAGCCGAGTCCGCGATAGGCGCCAGTGATGAGGGCCACGCGGCCGGTCAGGTCGAAGGGGGACGTCGGCATGGGGACTCCGAAGGGTGGTGGGTGCGGGCGTTGCCAGTCGTTCATTCTAACCGGCCGTGCATGCGGTCACTGGACTCCCGCATTCATGGGTAATATCACTGCATCGGCGTCCGCTTGGTATGCTCGCGGGCAGGCAGCCCGGCGGAGGCGCGCAGGGTGCCCGGCGCTCAAGGTGCCCCGCGGGTTCGCGGGCGCACGGTGGAGACAACGAAGAGATGGCGACCCTCAAGACCCGACTGAATGTGCGCTCCGACGAGTTTCGCGCCAATGCCGACGCGATGCGCGGCCTCGTCGCCGACCTGCGCGAGAAGACTGCGCAGGTGGCCCGCGGCGGCAGCGAGGAATCGCGTCAGAAGCACCTCGCCCGCGGCAAGCTGCTGCCGCGCGACCGCATCAACGCGCTGGTCGATCCGGGCTCGGCCATCCTTGAGCTCTCTCCGCTGGCCGCGTACAGCATGTATGGTGGCGATGTGCCTTCCGCCTCGGTCATCACGTGCATTGGCCGCGTGTCGGGCCGCGAATGCGTGATCGTGGCCAACGATGCGACGGTCAAGGGCGGCACCTACTACCCGTTGACGGTGAAAAAGCACGTGCGGGCGCAGGAGATCGCGCAGCAGAACCGTCTGCCCTGCATCTACCTCGTCGACTCGGGTGGCGCGTTCCTGCCTGAACAGGACGACGTGTTCCCGGACCGCGAGCATTTCGGGCGCATCTTCTACAACCAGGCCACCATGTCGGCCCAGGACATCGCGCAGATCGCCGTCGTCATGGGTTCGTGCACGGCGGGCGGCGCGTACGTGCCGGCGATGTCGGACGAGGCCATCATCGTCCGAAATCAGGGAACGATCTTCCTCGGGGGGCCGCCCCTGGTAAAGGCCGCCATTGGCGAGGTCGTCACCGCCGAGGAACTGGGTGGCGGCGATGTGCACACGCGCATTTCCGGGGTGGCCGACCACCTGGCGGAGAACGACGCCCACGCGCTGCAACTCGCACGTCGCGTGGTCGCCAACCTGAACACCGTCAAGACCGTGGGGCTCGACCTGCGGCCACCGCAGGAACCGGACTACGACGTCCGGGAACTCTATGGTGTCATCCCCGGCGACACGCGCCGACCCTACGACGTCCGGGAAGTCCTCGCGCGGATCGTGGACGGTTCGGCCTTCGATGAATTCAAGCAGCGCTACGGTACGACGCTGGTGACCGGTTTCGCGCGCATCTGCGGCTACCCGATCGGCATCGTCGCCAACAACGGCATCCTGTTCTCCGAATCGGCGCAGAAGGGCGCGCATTTCATCGAGCTTTGCGCGCAACGCGGGATCCCGCTGCTGTTCCTGCAGAACATCACCGGCTTCATGGTCGGCCGCAAGTACGAGCACGACGGCATCGCGCGACACGGCGCCAAGATGGTCACCGCGGTTGCCTGCGCCAAGGTGCCCAAGTTCACCGTGATCATCGGCGGCAGTTTTGGCGCCGGCAATTACGGGATGTGCGGGCGGGCGTTCTCGCCGCGCTTTCTGTGGATGTGGCCAAACGCGAGGATCTCGGTGATGGGGGGCGAACAGGCGGCATCGGTACTGGCCACCGTGCGGCGCGACGGCATGACGCTGGCCGGCAAGGCGTGGACGCCGGAGGAGGAGGAGGCGTTCAAGGAGCCGATACGCGCGCAGTACGAGACGCAGGGTCATCCGTATTACGCCACGGCGCGGTTGTGGGACGATGGCATCATCGATCCCGCGCAGACGCGGCGCGTGCTGGGCCTCGCGCTCTCGGCTTCGCTCAATGCGCCGATCGAAAAATCGCAGTTCGGCGTGTTCCGGATGTGACATGGGACCGCCCGACTTCGTTGCGCGCGCTGTGGAAGGGTCGGCCCCCCGGCGTCCCGGCCCACGCGTGAACTGACCATGTTCAGAAAAATCCTGATCGCCAATCGCGGCGAAATCGCCTGCCGCGTCATCAAGACCGCACGGCGCCTGGGCATCCGTACGGTCGCGGTGTTTTCCGAGGCCGATGCCAGTGCGCGCCATACGCGCCTCGCCGACGAGGCCGTGCAGATCGGGGCGCCTGAAGCGCGCGAGAGCTACCTCAACGGCGAGCGCATCATCGCCGCGGCGAAGGCAACCGGCGCGGAAGCGATTCATCCGGGCTATGGATTCCTTTCCGAGAACGAGGCGTTCGCCGCCGCGTGCGCCGCGCAGGGCATCGTATTCATCGGGCCGCCGGTCGAATCGATCCGGGCGATGGGCAGCAAGAGCGCGGCCAAGACGTTGATGGAACAGGCGCCGGTACCGCTGGTCCCCGGTTACCATGGAAATAATCAGGCTGAACAGTTTCTAAAGAAAGAGGCGGACAAAATCGGGTACCCGGTGCTGCTCAAACCGTCGGCGGGCGGCGGCGGCAAGGGCATGCGCGTCGTCGAGGCGGCGGGCGGGTTTGCGGAGGCGCTTGCGTCGTGCAAGCGCGAGGCGTTGTCGAGCTTCGGCGATGATCGCGTGCTGATCGAGCGCTACGTGACGCGGCCGCGTCACATCGAGATCCAGGTGTTCGCGGATCGCCACGGCCATTGCGTGCACCTGTTCGAGCGCGACTGCTCGGTGCAGCGTCGCCACCAGAAGGTGCTGGAAGAGGCGCCCGCACCGGGCATGACCGACGCACGGCGGCGGGAGATGGGCGCCGCGGCGATCGCGGCGGCGCGCGCGGTGAACTATGAAGGCGCGGGCACCGTCGAGTTCATCGCCGACCAGGACGGCCGTTTCTACTTCATGGAGATGAACACCCGGCTGCAGGTCGAGCACCCGGTGACCGAGATGATCTCCGGGCAGGACCTGGTCGAGTGGCAGCTGCGCGTGGCGGCGGGCGAGCCGCTGCCGCTGACGCAGGAGCAGCTCGCCATCCGTGGCCACGCGCTCGAGGCGCGCATCTATGCCGAGGATCCGGAGCGCGGCTTCCTGCCTTCGACGGGCCGGCTCGTGCACCTGGTTCCTCCGCCGGATTCGCTGCACGTGCGCGTCGATACCGGCGTCGAGCAGGGCGACGAAATCACGCCGTATTACGACCCGATGATCGCCAAGCTGATCGTATGGGATCACACGCGCGAGCTTGCGCTGCAGCGGATGCTGCAGGCGCTCGCGCAGTATCGGATCGTCGGGGTGGCGAACAACGTCGAGTTCCTGTCGCGACTGGTCGCCAGTCCCGCGTTCGCGCACGTCGACCTCGACACCGGCCTCATCGAGCGCGAGCACGGGTTCCTGTTCCCGCAGCGGGGTGACGCGCCGGACCAGGCCTACTTCATCGCCGCGCTGGCGACGCTGCTGCGCGAGGACGCGCAGGCGCAGGTGCAGACCTCCGCGCATGCCGGGGGCGATCCCTTTTCGCCATGGCGGCTCGCGGATGGCTGGCGGCTCAATTCGCAATCCGAGCGCCGGCTGCTTTTCCGCCACGGCGAAACCGAACGTGCGGTCGTCGTCGGCTACCTGCCCGGCAGCTACGAGTTGCGCCTCGACGGCATCACGGTGCCGGCGCGTGGCGAGCTGGGCGGCAATGGCACGCTGCGCGTGGAGATCGCGGGCATGCGTCTCGACGCGAGCGTGATCGTCGCCGGCGAAAAGCGCCACGTGTTCCTCGACGGCCGCTGCTACCAGCTTTCACGCGTCGATCCGCTGTTCGTGGGCGGCGAAGGTCAGGGGGCGGAGGGCGGGCTCGCCGCGCCGATGCCGGGCAAGGTCATCGCGTGGCTCGCGCAGCCCCCCGCCGACGTAGACCGGGGAACGCCGCTGCTGATCCTGGAGGCGATGAAGATGGAGCACACGATCACCGCGCCTTTCGCGGGCCGCCTCAAGGGCTTCCATTTCGCGGTCGGCGAGCAGGTGACCGAGGGCGCCGAGCTGGTCGATTTCGAAAAACGCGCCTAGGATGACACGACCCCCGCGCTTGCTGCTCCCATCGCAGGCGTGTCGGTCCCTTGGGTCGGCCCGGCGGAACTGACATGAAGGATGGACTTCCGATGAATATTCCGGATCGGGTGAGGATCGTCGAGGTGGGCCCACGCGACGGCCTGCAAAACGAGAAGCAGACGATCGCCACCGACGTCAAGGTCGCGCTGATCGACCTTCTCGCCGACGCCGGCCTGCCGGCGATCGAAGCGGCGGCGTTCGTTTCGCCGAAGTGGGTGCCGCAGATGGCGGATGCATCGGAGGTGATGACGCGCATCCGGCGCAGGGCGGGGGTCGACTACCCGGTCCTGGTTCCCAACATGAAGGGTTTCGAGGCGGCGACGGCGGCCGGCGTGAACGAGATCGCGGTTTTCGGCGCCGCATCCGAAACGTTCTCGCAGAAGAACATCAACAGTTCGATCGCGCAGAGTCTGGAGCGCTTCCTGCCGGTCGTGGCCGCAGCGCGCGAGAAGAACATCCGAGTGCGCGGTTACATTTCATGCGTACTCGGCTGTCCGTATGAAGGCGCGGTTGCGCCGGAAGCCGTGGCGCGGGTGGCCGACGCGCTCTACCGGATGGGCTGTTACGAGATTTCGCTGGGCGACACCATCGGCGTGGGAACGCCGGGTTCGACGCTCGCGATGCTGGACGCGGTGGCGCGGCACATCCCCGTGGACAAGCTCGCCGGCCACTTCCACGACACCTACGGCCAGGCGCTCGCCAACATCTACGCGTCGCTCGGGCGCGGCGTGGCGGTGTTCGACAGTTCGGTCGCGGGCTTGGGCGGCTGTCCGTATGCGAAGGGCGCCACCGGCAACGTGGCGACCGAAGACGTCGTCTATCTGCTGCACGGTGTGGGCTGCGCGACCGGCGTCGATCTCGACCGGCTGATCGACGCCGGCGAATACATCTGCGCGGCGCTGGGCCGTCCCACCCATTCGAGAGTCGGACGTGCGATGCTGGCGAGGCGCGCGGCCTGATTTGGCTCGCTAGCGCTGCGCCGCCGCCTCCAGCTCCGCGACCATCCGCGCCACGCGCGTCTCCAGCGCCTCGGTGGTCAGACTTTCACGGAATATTTCGACCAGCAGCGGGAACGCGAATGGCGTCGGCCGCGCGGGGCGGGTCAGCAGCGCGCTGCTG
The DNA here is from genome assembly GCA_963739745.1 of uncultured beta proteobacterium. Taxonomy (GTDB): domain Bacteria; phylum Pseudomonadota; class Gammaproteobacteria; order Burkholderiales; family Casimicrobiaceae; genus VBCG01. The sequence continues at coordinate 494,068 of CAVUCJ010000017.1, read as the reverse complement.
CCGCGCAGCCGGCCCAGTGCGGCGGTGAGCCGCGGCGCCTCGAGCCGGCGCTCGAGCACCTCGCGAACCGCCTGCTGGAGCAGCGGATTGTCGCGGTCGTACTCGGCGAACACGTTGTAGAGCAGCGCGCTGGATGCCTGCAGTTGACGCTGCGGATGCGGCTGCCCCGGGTAGCCCTGGAAGATGAGGCCCGCGACCCGCGCGATTTCTCGGAAGTGGCGGCGGCCGAGCTCGGTGGCGTTCAATCCGGCGAGAATGTCGCGCTCGACGTCGGGCGCCGCCATCAATCGTCCCAGGTCGCGCAGCGACAGCGGCACCGGCTGCGGCGACACCAGCCCGAAGCCGTAGTCGTTGGCGGTGATGCTGAAGGTGCCGGGTGTCGCGGCCCCAAGGCGATAGGAGAACAGCGTCGCCAGCCCGAAATGCGCGAGGCGCCCCTCGAACGGGTAGAAGAAGAGCCCGTGGCCTTCGCGGGTGGCGATCGTTTCGACCAGCCATTCGCGCTCGCCGGGCAGCGCCGACCACCGCGCCTGCAATTCGAGCAGCGGCCGCACGCACCGCAATTCCGGCGAATCGTAGACGCCGCGCTTGGCGAGCGAGATCAGCGCGCGCGTAGCGTCGGCGAGTTCACTGGTCAGCGCCATCTTGCTGCCCATCCAGCGCGGTACACGCGCCGACTTGGCCGACGCCGGCTTTACCCACGCGGTGAGCTCGCGCACGCGGATCAGCTCGAGGATGCGGCCGGCGAAGGCGAAGCAGTCGCCGGGCGACAGCGATGCCGCGAAGCCTTCCTCGACATGACCAAGGCGCGCCCCGTTGCGAAATTGCACGGCGATCGACGTCTCGCTGACGATGGTGCCGATGCCCAGTCGGTGCCGGCGCGCAATCTGTCGGTCGGGCACCTGTGCCAGACCGTCGTCGCCGATCACCACGCGCCGGTACTCGGGGTACGCGTTGAGGCTCGTCCCGCCGTGGACGACGAAGTCGAGCGCCCACTGCCAGTCGGCGTCGGGAAGCGTCGCGTACGCGTTGGTGCCGCGCACTTCGTCGCGCAATTCGTCGGGCCGGAAACCGCCCCCCAGCGCGCAGGTGACGAGATGCTGGACCAGCACATCCGGCGCGTTGGCGATCGGCGTGCGCGGCTCGATGCGCCGGGCGACGGCCGCGCTGCGCGCCGCGGCCGCTTCCACCAGCTCGAGCGCCTGCGCCGGGACCACGGTGATCCGCGATATCTCGCCAGGGCGGTGGCCGCTGCGACCCGCGCGCTGCAGCAGGCGGCCGACGCCCTTGGGACTGCCAATCTGCAGCACCTGGTCGACCGGCGCGAAGTCGACGCCGAGATCGAGGCTCGACGTGCAGACGACGGCGCGCAGCCGGCCTTCACGCAGCCCGGATTCGACCCAGTCACGGACGTCGCGCTCGAGCGAGCCATGGTGGAGCGCAATCGTGCCCGCCCAGTGCGGACGCGCCGCCAACAGTGCCTGATACCACATCTCGGTCGCCGAGCGAACGTTGGTGAATACCAGCGTCGAGCGTGCGCGCTCGATGGCGGCGATCACCTCGGGCAGCATCTTGAGGCCGATGTGTCCGGCCCACGGAAAGCGCTCGATGGACTCGGGCAGCGCGCTGACGATTTCGATGGTCTTGGTGTCGAGTCCGCGCACGATGCGCGTGCGCGCGGGCGGTGCTCGCGCGAGCGCCGGGCCGACCAGACAGGCGAGCGCTTCGTCCAGGTTGGCGAGCGTGGCGGACAGGCCCCACGTGCGCAGCGTCGGATGCAGGCCCCGCAGTCGCGCCAGCGCCAGTTCGGTCTGCACGCCGCGCTTGCTGCCGAGGAGCTCGTGCCACTCGTCGACCACGACGGCCGTCAGCTGCGCGAACCGCTCGCGCCAGTCGGCGCGCGACAACATCAGCGTGACGCTCTCGGGCGTCGTGACCAGCACGCTGGGCAAGCGCAGCGATTGCCTCGCGCGCGCCGCCGCCGACGTGTCGCCGGTGCGCACGTCGATGGTCCAGTGGGGCTTGAGCGCCTGTGCCGCCCGCTCCAGCGCGAGGCCGGTGTCGGCAGCCAGCGCGCGCAGCGGCGTCAGCCACAGCACCGTGAGCAGCGGAGGATGTCCGGCGCTACCTGGCGGGCCCAGCACGATGGGGCCGAGCGCCGCGGCAAGTGTCTTGCCCATACCGGTCGGCGCATGGATCAGCCCGCTCTCACCGGCAGCGAACGCGGACCAGACTTCTTCCTGGAACGCGAAAGGCGTGAATCCCTGCCCGGCGAACCAGGCGCGGGCGGGATCGAAGTTGCGACCGACCGGACTCAGGCCGGCATCCTGACCACCGCCGGCTTGGCCGCGGGCTCTGACGAACGGAACGCGGCAAGCAGTACCGCCTCGCGCGTCTTCGCGGTCCTGGCCTGCGCTTGCTTGACGTGCCCGTAGCCGCGGATGTGCTCCGGAATCGACGCCAACTCGACGGCGATCGCATGGTTGGCCGGCGTGAGCCCGGCCACGATTTCCGCGACCATGGTTTCGTATTCGCCCAAGAGCGCGCGCTCCATCCTGCGCTCGGCCGTGCGGCCGAACACATCGAGTGCGGTACCGCGCAGCCTGCGCATCTTCGCGAGCAGCGCGAAGGCCTTCATCATCCACGGTCCGTACGTCGATTTTCTCGGCACACCGGTGACCGGGTCGGGCTTGTTGAAGATCGGCGGCGCCATGTGAAAACTGAGTCTGTAGTCGCCTTCGAACTGCGCGTCCACGCGCTGCACGAAGTCCGACTCGGCGAAAAGCCGCGCGACCTCGTACTCATCCTTGATCGCGAGCAGCTTGAAGTAATAGCGCGCGACCGCCTCGGTCAGGTCGGTGATGCCGGGCACGACCCGCGCTTCGGCGTCGCCGACCTTCGCCAACAGCGCCGCGTAGCGTTGCGCGTAGGCGGCGTCCTGGTAGCCGGTGAGAAATCGAACGCGGCGCGAAATCGTTTCGTCCAGCGACTGCGACAGCCGCTGTGAATCGGGCCGGGCGGCGGAAGGAACCGCGGCGGCCGCGACCTTGTCCGGCGCCACGACGGCCAGGCGCCCCCAATGGAAGCTGCGGGCATTCGATTCGACCGCGGTGCCGTTCAGCTCGATTGCCTTCAGGATCGCGGCCGCCGAGACCGGAATCAGACCGCGCTGGTACGCGTAGCCCACCATGAACAAATTGGTGGCGATCGAGTCGCCCATGAGCCCCGTTGCGAGTTTCGTCGCGTCCAAGAATTCCGCGTCGCCGGGACCGACGGCATCCCTGATTTCCCTTTCCATCGAGCCCGTCGGGAACGCGAGGTCCGGTTCGCGCGTGAACTGCGCCGGCATCACCAACGCCGTGTTCACCAATGCCTTGGTCACCCCCTTCTGCATCTTGGCGAGCGCCTCGTAGCCGACGCTGGTGAGAATGTCGCAGGCGAGCACCAGCGACGCCTCGCCGGCCGCGATGCGGGTCGCGTGGATTGCCTCCGGCGTATCCCCGATGCGCACATGCGAGACGACGGCGCCGTTCTTCTGCGCAAGGCCGGTCATGTCGAGCACGCTGCCGCCCTTGTCCTCGAGGTGCGCAGCCATGCCGAGCAGCGCGCCGATGGTGACCACCCCGGTGCCGCCGATGCCGGTCACCAGGATGCTGTAGGGTCGCGAGGTGCCCGGCAGCACCGGATCGGGCAGGTCCGAGAAGTCCGCGGCCTGCGCCCGCTTCGGCTTGCGCAGCGAGCCGCCCTCGACGGTGACGAACGAAGGGCAGAAGCCCTTCACGCACGAGAAGTCCTTGTTGCAGGAGGACTGGTCGATCGTTCGCTTGCGGCCGAATTCCGTTTCCACCGGCGCGACCGACACACAGTTCGACTGCACGCCGCAGTCGCCGCAGCCCTCGCAGACCAGCTCGTTGATGATGACGCGCCTGGCGGGATCGGGGTACGTGCCGCGCTTCCTGCGCCTGCGCTTCTCGGCGGCGCAGGTCTGGTCGTAGAGCAGAACGCTCACGCCGGTGATGTCCCGCAGCTCGCGCTGGACCGCATCCAGTTCGTCGCGATGATGGATGCGGATGTCGCCGGCGAAGTAGCCCGATGGGTACTTGTCGGGCTCGTCGCTGACGACGATGATCCGCTTGACGCCTTCGGCCGCCACCTGCCTCGCGATGTCGGCGGGCGTCAGCGGGCCGTCGATCGGCTGGCCGCCGGTCATCGCCACGGCGTCGTTGTAGAGAATCTTGTACGTGATGTTGACGCCGGCAGCGACCGCGGCGCGGATCGCGAGTATCCCGCTGTGGTAGTAGGTTCCGTCTCCAAGGTTCGCGAAGATATGCTTTTCGTCGGTGAACGGCGCCTGTCCGATCCACGGCACGCCCTCGCCGCCCATATGGGTGAATTCCGATGTGTTGCGGTCCATCCAGATCGCCATCACATGGCAGCCGATGCCCGCGGTGGCGCGGCTGCCCTCCGGCAGCCGGGTCGACGTGTTGTGCGGGCAGCCGGAGCAGAAGTAGGGCTGCCGGACCAGCGCGATCTTCGGCCTGGCGAGCGCGGCTTCCTTGGCGTTGATCCAGTCCACGCGCGCGCGCAGCTGCTCCGTCCGGCGCGGAAGCAGGTTCAACCGCTCGACGCGCTTCGCGATCACGCGTGCGATCATTGCCGGCGTCAATTCGCCCGCAGCCGGCAGCAGCCAGTCGCCGTGCGGCCGCACCCATTCGCCCTTCTCGTCGAACTTGCCCACGACGCGCGGGCGCACGTCGTCGCGCCAGTTGTATAGCTGTTCCTTAAGCTGATATTCGACGATTTGCCGTTTTTCCTCGACGACGAGGATTTCGTCCAGCCCTTCCGCGAAATTGCGCACGCCTTCGGGCTCGAGTGGCCAGGGCATCGCGATCTTGTAGACGCGCAGGCCCATTTCCGCGGCGTCGTCTTCGGTGATACCGAGGTCCTCCAGCGCCTGCCGGACGTCCTGGTAGCTCTTGCCGGACGTCGCGATCCCCAATCGCGGCGTCGGTGAGTCGATGACGATGCGGTTCAGCTGGTTGACTCGGCAGTAGTGCAGCGCCGCGTAGATCTTGTAGTCCTGCATCCGTGCTTCGGTGTCGAGGAAGCCGTCGGGCCAACGGATGGAGACGCCATCGGGCGGCAGCGCGAAATCGTCCGGCACGATGATCTGCGTACGGGTCGGATCGACGTACACCGACGCCGAACTTTCGACGGTATCGGCAACGCACTTGAAACCCACCCAGCAGCCGGAGTAGCGCGACATCGCCCAGCCATGGAGGCCCAGGTCCAGGATTTCCTGCACCGACGACGGATACAGCACCGGCATCATCGCCGCCGAGAACTGGTGATCGGATTGATGCGGGATCGTCGACGACTTGGCCGCGTGATCGTCGCCGGCCAATACCAGCACGCCGCCGTGCTTCGACGTCCCTGCCATGTTGGCGTGCTTGAACACGTCACCGCAACGGTCGACCCCGGGCCCCTTGCCGTACCACATCGAGTAGACGCCATCGACGCTGGCGCCCTGGTGCAGGTTGAGCTGCTGCGTGCCCCAGATGGAAGTCGCCGCCAGGTCCTCGTTCAGCCCCGGCTGGAATCTGACGTTCGCGCGATCGAGGAATTTCTTCGCCTTCCACAGCGACTGATCGAGCGCGCCCAGCGGCGAGCCGCGATAGCCGGACACGAAGCCGCCGGTGTGAAGGCCCGCGAGTTCGTCGCGCTGGTGCTGCAGGATCAGCAGACGGACGAACGCCTGCGCGCCGGTCAGGAAAACGCGGCCGGAGTCGAGTTCGTACTTGTCGTCGAGCTTGACGTCGCGCAATAGGGGAAGCATTGCAGCCATCAGGGTCACTCCGCAAAAATTTTGTTTTTGGGCCGCGCGAACGCCTGGTAGGTGTCCGCTACGCACGCAGCGCGGAGATTGTGTCCCCGGTGCGCGAAGGCGCGCATTCTACGCCGCCGGTGCGGGGGCGGCAACGCGCAAGGTGCGCGTTTCAAGGTCGCACGCGACCATGCCTGCGGCTCTCGATGGCGCCGCGGTTCAGCCGCGGCATTCCCTGGGCAGATACTGCGGCGGGATATCGACCGGGACGCACACCCACTGCACGCGATCCTCGTCGTCGCGTCTGGGTGCGAGCAGGATCGTCTTGCCCGCAAGTTCGGGCACGATGGACCCGAGCGCCACGCGCACGCGTCCGGTGACCGGATTGACGTTCACTTCATCGATGAGCGCGGCTCCAGGCTGCGCGGAAAGCGCCGCATGGCCTGTCTGCCGGGGCAGCAGGCGCGAGCTTGTCCAGCCCGCCTCGACATCCCGTTCGATCACGTGCAGCGCGGCGAGCGTCTGCCCGAGTTGCTCGCGGACGCCGAGATCCGAGTAGGCCGCCTGCAATTGGGGAAACAGGATGACCGTCATCGCCAGCATCGCGCCGCCGCCCAGACAGATGCCCGCCGATGTCGACGTGGGTCGGCGCTGCGCCAGTCGGGCGACCGCATCCGCGGCACCCTTGGCGCCGTTCTCGGCGCTGCGAACGAGCCGCTTCACGTGCAGGTAGAGCAGCGCATCGGCGCACAGCGCGGGCACCACGCCCGGCAGGAGCCATACCATCAGCACCGCGCAGGCGACCCAGGCGAAGTCAGCGCGTTCGAAGTGCGGCTCGAAGGCGGCAAACGCAAGCGCTCCGGCCACCGGAAGCAACGCGAAGACCAATCCCGGCAGCCAGAGCTTGCGATAGAAGGCCCAGGCGCCCGGGATCAGCAGCGACGGCCAGTGCCAGCCCAGCCGGCCGTGGCCGGCGCGTTCAAAGGAGAGAAAGCGGCGGACGTAACGATCGGCGGACGGGCCGACGGCAGTCCGGAACAGGATTGCCAGCGCGGGTCGGACCACCTTTTCGGGCGCGACGCCCTCGATGCCGCCGGGCAGGCGAATGGTCGCGTCGAACGGCGACGGCGATGGCGATGCGCGCTGCGGGCGGGTGGCGGAAATGCGGGACTCCGAGGCGAAAGGCCGCGCGATGGGTCCAGGCACGGGTGCGGGCACATCCCCGAACATCGTCCGCTCGGGATGGGTGCACGCGCTTGGGCACCTGATCTTCGTGTTCGCGCATTGTAACAACGAATGCCAGGCGCGACGCCTTCGCCGGCGTCACTGGTAGTGCATTGTTCCCGGCAGCCACAGCGCGATCTGCGGGAACAGCATTACCAGCGCCAGCCCCAGCAGCATCAGGACGACATACGGGGCGACGCCGACGATGATGTCGCGGATCGGCGCCCGCGTGATTGCCTTGATCGCGAAAAGATTCATGCCTACCGGCGGGGTGATCAACGCCAGCTCCAGGTTGATGGTCAGCAGAATGCCGTACCAGATCGGATTGATGTGCAGCGCCGCCAGCACCGGCAGCACCACCGGAGTGGTGATGAGGATGATGGAGATCGTTTCGAGAAACGTGCCCAGCACCAGCAGCAGCAGCATCATGGCGAGCAGAAAGCCGACCTGCGACAGATCGTGGCGGGCAACGAGCTCCACCATTTCGTTGGGAACGCGCAGCTTGGTCAGCACATTGCCGAGGAGGGCGGCCGCCGCGAGGATCAGGAACAGCATGGCCGACCCGCGCGAAGCGTCGATCGCCGAGCGCCACAGATCCTTCCATCCGAAGTTGCGGTACACGAGCGTCGCGATCAGCAGAGCGGCCAAAGCGCCGACGGCGGCCGCCTCGGTGGCGGTGAACACGCCGAAATACATGCCGCCCAGCACCAGCACGGGGAGCGTCAGCGCCCAGAAGGATCGGCGCAGCGCGGCCAGCATTTCCCGCCCCGACGCGCGCGGCTCGGTTCGCACCCGATGCCGTGCCAGCCGCGCCGAGGTCATCGCATAGATGGCGAAGATCGTGGCCAGCATCAGGCCGGGGACCAGCCCGGCCACGAACAGCGCGCCGATCGACGTATCCGATACCACGCCGTACAGGATCATCGGGCCCGATGGCGGAATGAGGATGCCCAGCGTGCCTCCCGCGCCGACGACACCGTAGGCGACGCGCGGGCTGTAGCCATACTGGATCATCAGCGGGATGGCCGCCGAGCCGATGGTCAGCGCCGTCGCGACGCTCGAACCCGAGATGGCCGCGAAGATCGTGCACGCGGCGACTGTCGCGACCCCCATCCCGCCGGGCAGGTGTCGCAGCAACGTGTTCGCCGCGCCGAACAGGTCGTCGACCACCTTGCCGCGGATCATGAAGTGCGCCATGAGCGTGAACAGCGGAATCGACACCAGCAGATAGGTGTCGAGCTTGCCGAACACCAGGTCGCCGATGCCGCCCGTCTTTCCTTCGACCGCTACCAGAAGCGCGGTGGAAAAGAGCAGCAGGCCTGCGAATACCGGCACGCCGGTCAGCAGCACCAGCACCAGCCCGGCCAGGATCAGCGCGAATGTCATTCGATGGACGGCGGCGTCTGCGCGCCGTCATCGCCGGACTCCGGCTCGTCCGCCGACGGTGCACCGAACGCGGCCACCGCCGCCAGCAGCAGCAGCACGGCGCCCACCGGCACGAACAGCTGTGGAATCCACATGGGGACCGCAAGGTAGCCGTTGGACATCAGACCGACCATCCGCGAGAAGGCGACCATGTCGAAGCCTTCGATGGCGAGCAGGAGCGCGGACAGCGCGACCGCGGCCAGTCCGAGCCGGGCCGTCCAGCGGCGACCGCGCCGCGACAGCCGCTCGGTCACGATGTCGACGGCGATGTGCTCGCCCTGACGCAATGCGTCGGCCGATGCGAGCATCACGCATGCGACGAGCAGGTACCCGGCCAGCTCGTCGACCCACGGGACGGGCTGGTTGAGCACGTAGCGCATCACCACCGAATAGGCGATCACTGCCATCGAGGCGAGCAGCGCGATGGCGGCGAGCGCGATGCCCAGGCGAGCAAGTGCGCTGACGGCGCGGTCGAAGAACTTCATCCCGCAGACAACTTCGGGTTCCCGGGAACGACGGTGTCGTCGGGCCTGCGCGGGCAGGCCTGACGGCCCGTACGCACGACGCGATTCCTACAGCTTGCCGAGCAACTCGATGATCTTCGCTCCGCCTTCCGGCGCCGTCTTGAGGAACGCAGCGATGACCGGGGGTTGCATCGCGTCCTTCCACGTCTTCTGCTCAGCCGGCGTCTGAATGTGCAGCGTCATGCCCTTGGCCTTCAGGTCCTTGACCGCCGCGGCGGCGGTCTCCTCGGTGATGGGGATCGCGTCCTGTTCCGCCTTCTGCGCGGCCGCCTCGATCGCCTTCTGGTTCGCGGGCGACAGCTTGCTCCACCAGGCCGGGTTCGCGTACAGGTGGAAGTAGATGGTGAAGAGCGGGCCGACCGTGCCGAATTTCTGCACCTCGTAGTATTTGCGGCTGTACGCGGCCGACAGATCGGTGAGCCCGGCGTCGAGCACGCCCGCCTGCAGCGCCTGATACACCTCCGAACCCGGCATCGCCGTCGGTGCGGCACCCACGGCGGTCAGGGCGTTGTCGGTGAGCTTGTTGAGACCGCGGATCTTGACACCCTTGAAGTCGTCGAGCGCGACGATCGGCGCCTTGCTGGAAGTGATGATCGTTTCCCGCGTGATGTACAGCCACGCGATGCTCTTAACCCCGCGCGCCGCGAGCTTTTCGTCCAGGAACTTCCTCGCCTCGGACGTCGGGAACTTCTTGATCTGGTCGAGCTCGCCCATCGCATAGGGGATCAGCGTTGCGCTCATTTCGGGGATCGTCGTGCCCCACTGGAAATTCACGCTCAGCGCGGCCTCGATGTTGCCCTTGGCCACCTGCGGAAAATTCTCTCCCGCCTTGGCGAGTTGCTCCGAGCCGTACAGCTGCACCTCGACCTGACCTTTGGTGCGTTCCTTCACGTCGGCGGCAAAGCCTTCGAGCATCTTGGTCAGATGATGGGCCGGGGGCACCTGGTGCGAGATTCGCATCACGATGGGTTGTGCCTGCGCGGTCACGGCGGCAAACGCCGCGGCTGCGGTGAGAATCAGGGTGCGGGACAATGAGAACTTCATGGCTGTTTCCTCCTTCGAATGATGACCAGCGTCAGCGCGCCCCGTGGCGCGTCGTCAGCGTTTCGGCAAACTCCTGCATGGAAGCTTCCCGTCGGCGCTGCGCGGCAAGGCCCACCAGTTCGTTGAATTCGTCGAATCCGAGCAACCGGGGCAGGAAATCCTCGGTGGATCCGGTGTCGCGAAGCGTGGCAAAGAGGTCGCGCAACGCACGCGCGACCGCATAGGTGGCGGCGACCGGGAACGCGACGGCGGCATAGCCGATCGACGCGAGTTCGGCCGCCGACAGCAGTGGAGACAGCCCGGTCTCGACGTTGTTGGCCAGGCACGGTCCGCCCGCGTCGCGGCAGATGCGCCGCATCTGCCCGACGTCGGTGGGCGCTTCGACGAACAGCAGGTCCGCGCCTGCTTCCCGCGCCAGCCGTACGCGGTCGATCGCGTCATCGAGGCCGTTCACCGCCAGCGCGTCGGTGCGCGCCATGATGATCAAGTCCGGATCGATGCGCGCGTCGAGCGCGGCGCGGATCTTGGCCAGCCAGTCGACGGTGGGGACCACGGCCTTGCCGGCCATGTGTCCGCAGCGCTTCGGGAAGACCTGGTCCTCGATGAACAGGCCCGCCACCCCGGCCTTTTCGTACAGGCGTGTCGCACGGGCAACGTTGGTCACGTTGCCGAAACCGGTGTCTGCATCCGCCAGCAGCGGCAGATCGGTGGCGTCGCACATCCGCGAGTACATCTCGGAGAGTTCGGTCAGCGACAGCTGCGACGAGTCAGGTCGTCCCAGCAGCGTCGCCGTTGCGCCGTACCCGCCCGCGGTGAGTGCGGCGAACCCGGCTGCGTCCGCAAGTCGAACGCCGAGCGCATCGTGCACGCCCGGCATGACCAGGATTTCGGGTGCCGCGATCAGTTCCTTGAGGCGCGTCGTTCTGCGCAAGGCAATCCTCCATGGCGGTCGACACTGGATGTCGCCGGCGCGGTTTCGTGTCCAGGGCCGCATTGTCACACAGGCGCGGGCCGGTCCGGCCGGCGCGGCGGGCTAGAATGCGCGCTTCCCGATCGTGATATCGATGCCATGACCGAATTGCTTCCCGCCATCGAAATTGAGACCGCATCGGCGCCCGACGCGTCCGTCATCTGGCTGCACGGGCTGGGTGATGACGGCAACGGCTGGTCGCAGGTGGTGTCGGCGCTCTCCCTGCCGCCCGGTACGGCCGTGCGCTTCCTGTTCCCGCATGCGCCGATGATGCCGGTGTCGATCAACAACGGCCACGTGATGCGCGCATGGTACGACATCCGCGACGCCGACCTGCATGCGCGAGCCGACCTGGCGGGCGTGCGCCGGTCGCAGGCACAGCTCGAGGCGCTGATCGCGCGCGAGAAGGCACGCGGCATCGCCGCCGCGCGAATCGTCCTCGCCGGTTTTTCGCAGGGCGGCGCGATCGCGCTGTACACGGCGTTGCGCCATCCCGAACGACTCGCGGGCATCGTCGCGCTGTCGACCTACCTGATCGACGCCGCCAGCCTGGTCGGCGAGTCGACGCCGGCCAATCGCGACATACCGATCTTCATGGCGCACGGCACGCAGGACCCCGTCGTGCGCTTCTCGTGGGCCGAGTTGTCCCGTGCCGCGCTCACCGAAGGCGGTTGGACGGTCGAATGGCACGCCTACCCGATGGAACATTCGGCGGTGATGGAGGAAATCGCGGCCGCCGGCGTGTTCCTGCGCAACGTGCTGCGATAAGCCGGCGGTACCGCCGCCTCGTCGCAGCCAACTTCGTCACTCGTCTTCGCCGCCCGCGTCGTCCTTCGCTTTCAACGCGGGATCGGCGCGGGAGCGGATTCCGCGGCGGGCGAGCGCATCGCGCAGCAGGAATTCGACCTGTGCGTTGGCACTGCGCAACTCCGACTGCGCGAGCCGCTCGACCTCGGCCCAGAGGGTGGGGTCGACACGCAGCAGGAAGGACTTCTTGGCGGCCATCGTCAGGATCGGGCGACGGCTCGGTCAGCGAAATCGGCGAAAGCGCGCGACCATCATGGCGATCCAGATCGCGAGCGCGATCAGAAACAGGACCACCGCGGTGAAAAGCGGGGGTTCCGCGAGCCGCACGGGCATCTGCCCGTTTGCCTGCACGATCAGCAGGTGGACAGCGACCAGGAATGCGCAGAGCACGACACCCAGCCACGACGCGTGATTCAGCAGCCAGTCCAGCGTGGCCTCGCGCCTTCCCGGTGCGAACCAGTGCTCGCGATTGCGGATCTTCGAAAGCGACGGCGCCCAACGCGGCAGGAGCCCGGTCGTCGCCACGACAAACAGCGGGAGCAGCGTGGACATTGCCAGCATGAACGCCAGGTAACCGTCGCGCGGCATCCAGCCGTTGGGCGTGCCCCCCGGCCCGAAATGCGTGGCGACGCGCTCGGGCAGTCCCGTTGTCGTCGACCACACGATGACCGGCGCGAGGACGAGCGCCAGAACGAAGATCAGGCGGGGGATCACGGTCATGGCAGTCTCCTTGGCGCGTGCGGGGTGGGAACGCGCGCTAGGTGTACAGCGTTCCGGTGTTGATGACCGGCTGCACGTCGGATTCCGCGCACAGCACGGTCATCAGGTTCGATACCATCGCGGCCTTGCGCTCGTCGTCGAGATTGACGACGTCCTTCGCCGACAACTCCTTCAGCGCCATCTCGACCATCGACACCGCACCGTGGACGATCTTCTGGCGGGCGGCGATGATCGCCTCGGCCTGCTGACGGCGCAGCATCACCTGCGCGATCTCCGGTGCATAGGCGAGATGCATGAGCCGCGCCTCCTCGACCACGACACCGGCCTGTTCGAGCCGCGCCTGCAGCTCGCGTTCGAGTGCCCGGGCGACGATGTCGGCGCTTTCAAGCAGCGTCGGCTCGCGCGTGGCGTTCTGAGCCTGCTCCGCGTCGTAGGCGAACGACGATGCCAGATGACGGACCGCGGCCTCGCTTTGCACTTTCACGAAGTTCTCGTAGTCGTCGACGTCGAACGCCGCCTTGGCGGTGTCGTCGACGTGCCAGACGACGACCGCCGCGATCTCGATCGGGTTGCCGCGTTTGTCGTTCACTTTCAGCCGATCGCCGTTCAGGTTGCGGGCACGCAGCGAAATCTTCCTGCGCGTGTAGAACGGGTTGGTTGCGCGCAGGCCAGGGACGCGGCTGGTGCCGCGATAGGCGCCGAAGAGCTGGATGATCGCTGCCTCGTTCGGTTGCAGCGTGTACAGCCCGGCCAGCGCGAGCACGCCGGCGACGAGCAGCACGATGCCGAACACGAACTGCCCCCATCGAAGTCCGGCGAATGAGATCGCCTGGGCGACCACGAGTCCGCCTGCCACCAGCAGCGCGAGCGCCACCAGCAGCGCGACAAAGCCATTGGCCGTACCGATTGGGGCCTCGTCGTGTGCCGGACCTTGCGATTTCGTCATGCGTTCCATCGTCGTCTCCGTCAGTGGGGGTGCTCGCACCGCCATGGCCGTCCGCACCAAGTATCAAAATGATATCATTGCAATATCATCAGTTGTCAATGACCGTTGGTCGTCCGGATTTCCCAGGTCCGGTCGTGAGTCACTTGGCCGGGCATGGTCTGCCGAGGCGACTGCAAGCCGGGTCGCCCCTCGGCCATGAAAAAGGCCCGCGTCAGGCGGGCCTTCATGGCACGGGAGCGCTGATGTTCGATCATTCGTCGGGCTCGAACTTGAGCGCCGCCGAATTCATGCAATAGCGAAGCCCCGTCGGCTCCGGGCCGTCGGGGAAGACATGGCCCAGATGGGCGTCGCAGGCGGCGCATACGACTTCGGTCCGGCGCATCCAAAGCGTAACGTCGGACTCTTCGCGGACCTGGTCCTTCGCCACCGGGCTGGCGAATGACGGCCAGCCGGTGCCCGACTCGAACTTGGCCTCGGAGGCAAATAGCGGCGCCCCGCAGCACACACAGTGGTACAGCCCAATGCGGTGGTTGTCCCAGTGCTCGCCCGAGAATGCGCGCTCAGTGCCCTTCCTGCGCGTGACGCGATACTGTTCGCCCGTCAGCTGTGCCTTCCATTCGGCGTCGGACTTCTTCACCTTGTCGACCATGATTCCCTCGTTTCCTCGCTCATGTGATATCGGCGCCCGCCCAGGCGGGGGCCGCGCGTACGCTATAGTGTCGCCTTTCCGCGCGCCGCCTTACAACCGGTTCCCGCCTTTCACGCGTGTCTTCAGAAGCCGTCCCCATCGATTCGTTGCGCCGTGACGTCCGCGTCATTGGCCTGGTCGGGTCGGCACACGCCTGTTCGCATTTCTTCCAGCTGGCGTTGCCGCCGCTGTTCCCGCTGCTACGGGCAGAGTTCGACGTGTCATGGACATTGCTCGGCCTGCTGGTCGGCGTCTTCTACGGCGCATCCGGCGTCACTCAGTTCATGGCGGGCTTCGGCGTCGACCGTTTCGGTGCGCGCCCCGTGCTGCTCGCGGGCCTGGGCCTGCTGGCCGGGGGTACGGTGCTGGCCTCGCTGGCGCCCGGTGCATTCTGGCTCTTTCCGGTGGTGATGCTGATGGGCGTGGGCAACGGTGTCTTCCACCCCGCCGACTTCGCGATTCTCAATGCCAACGTCGCGCCGCAGCGCCTGGGATACGCGTATTCGACACACGGAGTAGGCGGCAACCTGGGCTACGCGCTCGCTCCCATCGTAAGCTACGCGCTGGCGGCCGCGTTCAACTGGCGTATCGCGCTCGCGTGCATGGGCGTGGCCGGCGTCGTTGCGCTCGGCGCGCTGGCATCGCAGCGCGCGTACCTCACGTCCGACCGCGCCTCAGACGCCCATACGCACACATTCAAGGGCAGCATGGGCCTGTTCCTGCAGCCGGCAATCGCGCTGTGCTTCCTCTATTTCGTCGTGCAGACGATGGCGTCGGTGGGACTGCAGACATTCGCGCCGTCGGCGCTCTACAGCGGCCTCGCGGTGCCACTGGCACTGGCGGCAACGGCGATCACCGCCTATCTGCTGGGAGGTACCGGCGGCATCGTCGCCGGCGGCTTCCTCGCCGCGCGGACATCGCGCCACGACGTAGTCGCTGCGACCGGCCTGCTGGCGGCGGCAGGGCTGCTCACCGTCGTGGCGGTCGGCGCGGTACCCGTGCCGATGATCATCGCGCTGTTCGCGTTGATCGGCTTCACGATGGGGACCACGGGGCCGTCGCGCGATCTCATCGTGCGCAATGCCACGCCGAAGGGCGCGGCGGGACGCGTCTACGGATTCGTTTACTCGGGGCTCGACCTGGGTGCGATGCTCGGACCGGTGTGGTTCGGTCTCATGCTCGATCATGCGTTGGGACGCGAGATGTTTTTTGTGGTGGCGGCGTTGCTGGTGCTGGCAGTGGGTACCGTGTTTCGCGTCCGGCGTGCCATGGTCGCGACGTAACCGTTTGTTCTGGACAGGGGAAAGCAATGGATCTCGGGATTGCCGGTCGCCGCGCGCTGGTGTGCGCGGCAAGCAAGGGTCTGGGCCGCGGTTGTGCCGAGGCGCTGGCACGCGAGGGCGTCGAGGTCACGATACTCGCGCGCACCGAAGCTGACGTCGCGCGCACCGCCGCCGAGATTGGCGCGCTCGCCGGACGGCCCGTTGCGTGGCTTGCCTGCGACATCACCACGCCGGAGGGCCGTACCGCGGCGCTCAAGGCCTGCCCGGATCCCGACATCCTGATCAACAACGCGGGCGGCCCTCCGCCCGGCGATTTTCGCGACTGGGACCGTGATACGTGGCTGCGCGCGCTCGATGCCAACATGCTGACGCCGATCGAGCTGCTGCGCGCGACCATCGATGGCATGATCGCGCGCAAGTTCGGCCGCATCATCAACATCACCTCCTCGGCAGTGAAGGCGCCGATCGACGTCCTCGGGCTATCCAACGGTGCACGCAGCGGCCTGACCGGTTTCGTGGCAGGCGTGGCTCGCAAGGTCGCGCGTCATGGCGTGACGATCAACAACCTCTTGCCCGGCTCGTTCGACACCGACCGCCTGCGCACGACGATGGCGGGCCGCGCGAAGGCCCAGGGCAAGGACGTGGCGGTGGTCAGGGCCGCCGCCGCCGAGGCGGTCCCGGTCGGCCGCTTCGGAACCGCGGCCGAGTTCGGCGCGGTCTGCGCTTTCCTTTGCAGCTCGCACGCCGGCTACGTGGTCGGCCAGAACATCCTGCTCGATGGGGGCTCGTTCCCCGGCACGTTCTGATGGCGCACGTCACGAGCGACCCGTCGCTCGACGCGCAGCGACCGAAAGCGCCGATGCCTCTGCCAACTGGCTGCCTGATGATCGATCACTGAATGATCGACCTCTACTACTGGACCACGCCCAACGGTCACAAGATCACGATCTTCCTCGAGGAGACCGGTCTTCCGTACACGGTGAAGCCGGTCAACATCTCGAAGGGCGACCAGTTCGAGCCGGATTTCGTCGCGATTTCGCCCAACAACCGGATCCCGTCGATTGTGGATCACCGCCCGCCCGACGGCGGGCCCGCGCTGTCGCTGTTCGAGTCGGGCGCCATCCTGCTCTATCTCGCCGGGAAGACGGGCCGCTTCTACCCGGCCGACCTGCGCGGACGCTGCGAGTGCGCGCAATGGCTGTTCTGGCAGATGGCCGGGCTGGGACCCATGGCCGGCCAGAACCACCACTTCGCGCATTACGCGCCGGAAAAGATTCCGTACGCGATCGGTCGCTACGTGAAGGAAACGGGACGGCTCTACGCCGTGCTCAACAAGCGTCTGGCCGATCGTGAATTCGTAGCCGGCGCCTACGGGATCGCCGACATGGCGTGCTATCCGTGGATTCGCCCGGAGCGGCAGGGTCAGAGGCTCGATGAGTTTCCGCATCTTCAACGCTGGCATGCGACGATCAAGGCACGGCCGGCCGTCGAGCGCGCCTACGCGCTGGCCAGGCGGATCAACCAGACGCCGCCGGTCAGCGACGAACTGTCGCGCAGGGTGCTCTTCGGTCAGGACCAGACGACGGTCCGGTGAGCATCGGCCCGCGCGGGTGCCCCGCTCGCGCCAGCGTACCGGTCAGCGGCGGACGAGGGGGATCACGCCCGCCACGCCGGCGGCGCCGTCCAGCAGCGGATCGACGTCGAAGGCGATGTCGCCATGCGGTTCGGGGCGCCCGCTGGCGCGCACTGCGGCGAAGTCCTGCAGCCCACGGTCGAGCAGGTGGCTCGGCTGAACGTTTGCAAGCGCAGTGAAGATCGACTCGATGCGCCCGGGTTGCGTGCGCTCCCATTCACGCAGCATCAGCGCCACCTGCCTGCGCTGCAGGTTTTCCTGCGATCCGCACAGTGTGCACGGGATCAGCGGGAACTGCTGCAGATCGGCGAACCGCGCGAGATCGCGCTCGCGTACGTAGGCGAGCGGACGGATCACGACGTTCTTCCCGTCGTCGGAAACGAGCTTGGGCGGCATCGTCTTGAGCTTGCCGCCGAAGAAGAGGTTAAGGAAGAACGTCGCCATCAGGTCGTCCTGATGATGGCCGAGCGCGATCTTGGTGGCACGCAGTTCTCCGGCCACGCGGTACAGCACACCGCGGCGCAGCCGCGAACACAGCGAACACATCGTCGCGCCTTCGGGAATCAGCCGCTTGACGACACTGTAGGTATCCTGCTCGGCGATGTGAAAGCGTACGCCGCGCTCCGTCAGGTATTGCGGCAGAACGTCGGCCGGAAAGCCGGGCTGCTTCTGGTCGAGGTTGACCGCGACGATCTCGAAGGGTACCGGCGAACGCCGCTGCAAGGCGAGGAGGATCTCGAGCAGCCCGTAGCTGTCCTTGCCGCCGGACAGGCAGACCATCACGCGGTCGCCCGCTTCGATCATCGCGTAGTCGGCAATCGCCTCGCCGACCTGACGTTGCAGGCGCTTGACGAGCTTGTTGGCCTCGAACTGCGCCCGGCGCGGATCGTGCGCGCGACGCGCAGCCGGCACAGCCTCAGGGCGAGCGGGGTGCGCTGTTGCGGACAGGGGCGGGTCGTGCTTCATGGCCAGCGATTCTAGCCGAAGCACGGGCGGGCCCCCCTTTTGGGGAGGACACCGAAGGCGTCTCCGGTGACGGTTACGTCACGAAACGAGGAGCAGCACCGCGGCGATTCCCAACGCAACCGCGGCGAGATAGACCGCCAGTGGGGGACGCCAATCCGCGACGCGGCACGCAACCGACTCCGCCTGCAGAGACGGGTTGATCTGCGGCGCGGTCCGCGGCTGCGTGGTGCCGGGGCGCTTGTAGGCGACGAGTCGCAGTTCGGCGAGCTTGATCAGTTCATGTTCGAGCTTGGGCGGTTCGATGCGGTCCCGCGCGACGAGTGTGGCGAAGGTCTTCGGTCGCGCCAGGCGCTTGAGCAGTCGGCGCTGGACGAGCGAGAGTCCCGAGGTCGGCGTGGTGACTTCGATGTCCCCCTGAACGGTGCGTCCCCAGATCGTCTCGGGTTCGTAGTACATGCTGATGTCCTGGCGCCAGTCCTGAACCGTCGGAGTACCTTTGCGCAAGGACGGCCCGATCCCTCACGCGCCGTGCGAAAATCAACCGCAGCGGCAATCCCGCCCCGGTCAAATGCAAGGCACATGCCAGAACTTATTCCACCGGTCGGCCGGTTCCGGCGCGGCCGACGTTCATTGCGTCACCTGCGGCAGGTAGCCGACAACAGCGAGATTCAAGGCGATGACCCTACGCATTTCGAGCAGTTTCGATGCCGGTGCTATCGAGGTCGTCGCGGATCGCGACCCGGCCAGCATCGAGGTCAGGCTGCGTCCGGATTCGCACGCCGACATTCGCCAATGGTTCCACTTCCGCCTGCAGGGCGCGCGCGGGCAGCCGGTGCGCATCCGTTTCGCCAATGCTGCCGCGGCGACCTATGTCGAAGGTTGGCGTGGCTATCAGGCGGCCGCGTCGTACGATCTGCGCGACTGGTTCCGGGTGCCGACGAGCTTCGACGGCCGGGAACTGGTGATCGCGCATGCGCCTTTGCGGGACAGCATCTATTACGCCTATTTCGAGCCTTATTCGTGGGACCGGCATCTTGCGCTGCTGGGCCGCGTCGAACGCTCGCCGCTCGCTCGTGTGAGCGACGTGGGCGCGACGGTCGAAGGGCGCGACCTCAACCTGGTGACCATCGGCACCGCCGACCCCGGCCGCAAGGCGCTGTGGGTGATCGCCCGCCAGCATCCGGGCGAGACCATGGCCGAATGGTTTGTCGAGGGCCTGCTGGACCGGCTGCTCGACCCGGCCGATCCGGTGGCCCGTCGGCTGCTCGAGCGCGCGGTGGTGTACGTGGTCCCGAACATGAATCCCGACGGCAGCGTGCGCGGCAACCTGCGCACCAATGCCGCCGGCGCCAATCTCAACCGCGAATGGATGACCCCGTCGCTGGAGCGCAGCCCCGAGGTCTGGCACGTCCGGACGGCGATGCAGGCTGCGGGCGTCGACGCCTTTCTCGACATCCACGGTGACGAAGTACTGCCCTACGTCTTTACCGAAGGCAACGAACGTCTGCCCAGCTACTCGCCGCGGATGGGAGCGCTGGAACGGGGTTTCGCCGGTGCGCTCCTCGCCGCCAATCCCGACTTCCAGACCGTGCACGGCTATTCCGCCAGCAAGGAGACCAAGGCCAACCTGACCCTGGCCTCGAAATGGGTGGGCCACACTTACGGCGGACTTGCGCTTACGCTCGAAATGCCGTTCAAGGACAATGCCGACCTGCCCGATCCGGAACGCGGCTGGAACGGCGCGCGGTCGCGCCGGCTGGGTGCGGATTCGCTGACGGCGCTCCTGGCGCTTCTGCCGTCGCTGTGACGGCCCGCCAGGGGCTGACAGAGGCGTCCGCGGCCGACGCATGCTGATATTTCGGGAGGGCTCGTGCAGACAATACTGGTGGCGAATCCCAAGGGCGGCAGTGGAAAGACCACGCTCGCCACCAACATCGCCGGATGGCTGGCCGGCAAGCGGCAACGCGTGGGGCTGCTGGATGCCGATCCGCAGGGCTCCTCGACGCAGTGGCTGTCGCGGCGCCCGCGGCTGTTCCCGCCGGTGGCGGGATTCGAAAACGATGTCGGCAAGAAGGAACTGAAGGACGTCGCACCCGAATGGCTCGTCGTCGACAGCCCGGCCGGCCTGCATGGCGACCCGCTGCGCGACGCGGTGAAGCGCGCCGACGCCATGGTCGTGCCGGTATCGCCGTCGGCGTTCGACATGGTCGCCACCGCGCATTTCCTGCGCGTGGTGGGCGACACCAAGGCCGTTCGCGAACGCGGCCTCGCAGTGGCGCTGGTCGCCATGCGCGTCGATGCCCGCACGCGTTCGGCCGCCGAGCTTGGCGAATTCCTGCGCCAGTTCGACTTCCCGCTGGTCGCGCAGCTGCGCGACACGCAGGTCTACGTCTACTGCGCGCGCGACGGATATTCGGTGTTCGACCTGCCGCGCTCGCGCGGCGAAGCCGACCAGGAGCAATGGAAGCCGCTCACGCGCTGGCTCGCGCGGCACGCGATGGTGCGCAATCCGTAGCGAAACCGGATCGCGAATGAAGAACGGCCGGTGGCCCCTGAGGGCACCGGCCGTTGCGCTACCGGTGACGGACGATTATTTCTTCGCGGCGTCCTTGGCGGCGTCGACCGCCTTGTCGGCGGCTTCCTTGGTCGCGTCCATCGCCTTGCCGGCGGCTTCCTTGGTCGCGTCGGTGGCTTCCTTGGCGGCGTCCTTCGTCGCGTCGGCAGCGTCCTTCGCGGCTTCGGTCGTCTTGGCAGCGGCCTCGTCCGCCGAGGCTTTCGCGGCTTCGGCGGCCTTCATGGCGGCTTCCTTGGAGGCGGCCGCGGCCTGTTCGGCGGACTGCTTGGCGGCCTCGGCCGCCTCTTTCGCCTTGTCGCCGCACGCGGTCAGCGTGACGGCAAGCACCATCGCGCTCAACGCGGCGATGACGGATTTCTTCATGATGTTGCTCCCGGGATCTGGTTGGTTTGATTGACGGACACAAGGGCGACCGCCAACCCGAAATTATAGTCGATTTCGCCTCGTCCTTGCGACTGCCTGACCGCCGTGTTGAATGTCCGGGCGCGATTGTCTCGGCTTCGCAACGCCGGCGTGCGCGGCACGCGCTCCACTCGGCGTCCTGGTCAGGGGAAACTGCGCGCCATCCGCGCACGCCGCCGCTCGACGACGGCCAGCATGACGCCGCTGCCGACGATGATTGCCATCCCGACCGCCGACCAGCGGTCCGGGTGCTGGCCGAACACCAGGTACCCGAACAGCGTGGCCCAAAGCAACTGCGCGTAGGAGAACGGCGTCAGCAGCGACGCGGGCGCGATCAGGAAGGCGTTGGTGAGGAGCCAGTGCGCAAGTCCGGCCAGCAGGCCTGTCGTCAGCAACAGGCCTGCGGCCAGCATGTTGATGGGGGCGCCGCTTTCGGCGAAAGGCAACGCCAGCGTGCTCCCCACGGCGCCCACCAGCGCGCTGTAGAACAGTGTGGTAGGGCTGCCGTCGCCTGGAAGCCGGCGGGTGAGGAGCTGGTACATGGCGTTGCAGGCCGCGGCGCCGATCAGGAGCACGACGGCGGGATGCAGAACGGCGGACCCGGGGCGCAGCATCACCAGGATACCCGCGAAGCCGACGATGACCGCCGCCCAGCGCGCCGGGGTCGGCCGCTCTCCCAGCACCGGCAGCGACAGTATCACGATGAACATCGGTGCCAGAAAGGTGATAGCCGAGCCCTCGGCAAGCGGCAGGTAGCGCAAGCCGGAAAAAAAGAAACAGGTGGCGGCCAGGAGGAAGGCGGAGCGCAGCAGTTGCACTGCCGGGTTGCGCGTGCGCCAGAACCCGGGTCCTGCACGGTGGAGCGCGAACGGCGTCACGACCAGCATCTGGCCGGCGTACCGCGCCCACACGACGAGCAGCAGCGAATGGTCGCGGACGAGGTACTTGGCCGTCGCGTCCAGCGCGCTTAACAGAAGCCCCGCGGCCAGGAACATCGGCAGCGCGTGCGCGAGCGGATGCGCGGCATGGTGGGACGGCGTCATTGCATGATCGCTGCGCCCGTCCGCAGCGGCAGGGTCGTGGATGCGGGCGGCCTGAACGCCCGCATCCCGGACTTTAGGCCGCCATCAGTTCGCGCAGCACGAAGGGGAGGATCCCGCCGCCGTTGTAGTAGTCGATCTCGATCGGCGTGTCGATCCGGCAGAGCACGCGCACCTCCTGTCGCGAGCCGTCCTTGCGGTGGATGACGAGCGTCAGGTCCTGTTGCGGACGGATGTCCTTCGGTACCACCAGATCGAACGTTTCCTCGCCGGTGATGTGCAGCGTCGCGGCCGAATCGCCGCCCTTGAACTGCAACGGCAGCACGCCCATGCCCACCAGGTTGGAGCGATGAATGCGCTCGAAGCTACGCGCGATCACCGCCTTGACGCCGAGCAGCTGCGTGCCCTTGGCTGCCCAGTCGCGCGACGACCCGGTGCCATACTCCTCGCCGCCGAACACAATCGTCGGCGTGCCCTGCGCGATGTACTTCATGGCGGCGTCGTAGATGAACATCTTCTCCTTCGACGGCTGGAACAGCGTGACGCCGCCTTCCTCGCGCGCGCCGTCGGCGCCCGCCGGGAGCATGAGGTTCTTGATGCGGACATTGGCGAACGTGCCGCGCATCATGACCTCGTGGTTGCCGCGGCGCGAGCCGTAGCTGTTGTAGTCCGCCTTGGGCACGCCGTGTGCGATCAGCCATTTGCCGGCCGGCGAGTTCTCCTTGATCGCCCCGGCCGGTGAAATGTGATCGGTCGTGACCGAGTCGCCGAAGATGCCGAGTACACGTGCGTTCTTGATGTCGGTCGTGGCGTCCGGCGTCATCGAGAAGCCGTCGAAGAACGGAGGCTTGGCGATGTACGTCGACGTCGGCCAGTCGTAAACCTGGCCCTGGGCGCCGGCAATCCTGCCCCACATCGGGTTGGCATTGGCCAGGTCGCCATAGAGCCGCCGGTACACTTCCGGGTCGCGTGCGTAATGCGATACGGCGGCGATTTCATGCGACGTCGGCCAGACATCCTTGAGAAAGACGGGCTGGCCGTCTTTGCCCATGCCCAGTGGCTCGGTGGTCAGGTCGCGCAACACGGTTCCCGCGATCGCGTAGGCGACGACCAGCGGCGGCGATGCCAGGAAATTCGCCTTGAGGTTCGGGTGGATGCGGGCTTCGAAATTGCGGTTGCCCGAAAGCACCGCCGCGCAGATCAGGTCATTGCCGACAATGGCGTCGTTGAACTCCGGCGCCAGATCGCCCGCATTGCCGATGCAGGTCGTGCAGCCATAGGCGGCCACCGTGAAGCCGAGCTGTTCGAGGTAAGGCAGGAGACCGGCCTTGGTCAGGTAGTCCGTCACGGTGCGTGAGCCGGGGGCGAGCGACGTCTTGACATGGCGCTTGACCGAAAGGCCGCGCTCTACGGCCTTTTTCGCGAGCAGGCCGGCGGCGAGCAGCACACCGGGATTCGACGTGTTCGTGCAGGATGTGATCGCGGCGATCAGCACGTCGCCGTTGCCGATCGATACGTGCTTTGCATCGGGCTCGACGATGCGGTCGGGGGTCGGCCGGTTGTTCACCATTTCGACGACGTCGCGCGGTGCGGCACCGTCTCCAAGATGCATCGAAGCGTCGCTGATCGCGCCCACGCCCGTCGCCGACATCGGCGTGACGACCCGCTGCGCAAGCTCGGCGGCGGGCTTGGAAAATCCGCTGTCGGCGACCGAGGCGCTGAACAGTTCCGTGAACCGGCTCTTGAGGCTGCCCAACTCGATGCGGTCCTGCGGGCGCTTCGGGCCCGCGACCGACGGCTTGATCGACGCCAGGTCGAGCGTCACGACCTTCGTGTAATCGATTTCACCCGACCGGGGGATGCCGAACATGTTCTGCGCCTTGAAATACGACGCGAAGGCGTCGATTTCCGCGGGCGTGCGGCCGGTGGCCTCCAGGTAGTCGACCGTCGCCTGGTCGACGGGGAAAAAGCCCATGGTCGCGCCGTACTCGGGCGCCATGTTGCCGATCGTCGCGCGGTCCGGCACCGACAGCGTGGCCGCACCTTCGCCGAAGAATTCGACGAACTTGCCGACAACCTTCTCGCGGCGCAGCATCTCGGTCACGGTGAGCACCAGGTCGGTTGCCGTGATGCCCTCGGGCAACTTGCCCTTCAGTTCGACGCCGACGACGTCGGGGGTCAGGAAATACACAGGCTGCCCCAGCATGCCGGCTTCGGCCTCGATGCCGCCCACGCCCCACGCGACCACACCCACGCCGTTGACCATCGTCGTATGGCTGTCGGTGCCGACCAGCGTATCCGGATAGTAGGTACCGTCTTTCTGGTGGACGCCGCGTGCCAGGTATTCAAGGTTCACCTGGTGGACGATGCCGATGCCCGGCGGCACGACGCCGAACGTGTCGAATGCCTGCATTCCCCATTTCATGAACTGGTAGCGTTCGCCGTTGCGCTCGAACTCGAGTTTCATGTTGAGGTCGAGCGCGTCCTTGGTGCCGTAGTGGTCGATCATCACCGAGTGATCGACGACCAGGTCCACCGGCACCAGCGGCTCGATGGCCTTCGGGTTCTTGCCCATGTCCTGCGCGACGTTGCGCATCGCGGCAAGGTCTGCCAGCAACGGCACGCCGGTGAAATCCTGCAGCACGACGCGCGCTACCACGAAGGGGATTTCGTCCACGCGATCGGCGGCTGCGCCCCAGTTCGCGAGTTCCTTCACGTGTTGCGCCGTCACCTTTCTGCCGTCGCAGTTGCGCAGCACGGACTCGAGCACGATTCGAATCGACACCGGCAGCCGCGAGATACGCCCGATGCCGGCGCCTTCGAGCGCGGGCAGCGAATAGAACTTTCCGGTGGCACCGGAGGCGAGTTTGAAATCCTGGAACGTGTAGGCGAAGTCGTGGCTCATTGCGGCACCTTTGGCGTACGGGCGGATTGGGCGGACGGCATCGCTCCCTTCGCGGAACCGATGCCCTTCAGATTGAATTTCTTTCCGTTCGGAGCCACGAAGTCGCCGGGGACGAGGCCGTCGCGGCAGGGGCCGACATACCTTCCCTCCAGGACCGTCGCGGTTTCCTTCCTCCCCATGAACGGAGGGTCATACGTTGCGTTGATCTCGGTCCGGTAGCTGGAATCACCGGTCATCGTCATCACTGTGTTCGTGGTGATCTTCGAGTCGCCGATCGTGCACTCGGCGTGACCGACGAAGCGGGCTCCGTCGCGCCGATGCTCGTTTTTCGTGCACATTTCCTTGGACATCCCGGCGCCCATGGTCATCATTTCCTTCTGCACGGCCTCGTCGGTGCAGATCGTCGACCGGCTGGGATGCGCGCCCGCAGCCGTATTCGCCGCGCGGGTGGAAAGCTCCCACTGTCCCGCCTTGAGTTTCGGGTAGTCCTGGGCAACGGCGGCGGACGCCACGGCCGCGGCAAGTGCGAAAACATACACGGGCAGAAGCATGGCGGGCTTTCCGGAAGGGGCGTTCAGGCAGGGACCATGACGGCGACCGTGGCCTCGGTCGTCATTGTGCGGCATTGTCGGCGGCGAAGTACGCGGCGGCGCGGGGAGGCAGGGCGACGCCGGCGGCATGTGCGCGCTGCAGCAGCGTCCACGCCTGCCGGTACGACGCGCGATCGTGCATCTGGCCGTCGATCCGAAGCGGCCCCCAGCCGGCGTCCTGCGCTTCGGCGATGATGGCTGCGGCCGCAGCCACATCCTGCAGTTCCGGGCGCATCGCAGCGACGATGGCAGCGATCTGGTTCGGATGGATGCTCCACATCCGCAGGTAGCCGAATTCGTCGCGGGCGCGCCGGGCGTCGGCGAACGCCACCGCCGGGTCATCGAGCTGGCGCGTCACGTTGTGCGCTGGAACGACACCGTGCCCGAGCGCCGCCGCCGCGACCTCGCACTTGGCGCGGCGCACCAGCGCGTGCTCGAACTGCCCCGGCGTTATCGTTGCGCTGCCCGGCACGGCGCCATGGTGCGCGCTGACGAAATCGATGAGGCCGAAATCGAGCGATACCACGCCGGGTAGCGCCGCGATCATCCAAGCGTCATGCACGGCGCCCGGCGTTTCAACCAGCACGCTCGCGGGGATCGTGCGGCCGAGGCCGAGCTGCGCCACCCGGTCCGCCACGTGCGCCATGAACCGCTCGACGTCGGCCACGCATTCAGCCTTGGGAAGGGTGAGGAAGGCGATGCGGTCGCCGGCGCCGTCGAGCAGCACGTCCACCTCCGCCTGCCAGGCAGGATGATGGACGTCGTGCACGCGGGCGCCGACGCGGGCAAAGCGGTTGTCGTCGCCGCCGATCAGCCCGGCCATGGTGACGGCGTGCGCCCGCTCGCCGCCCAGCGGCGCGCCATCCTCGCAGTCGCAGGCGATGTCGAACACGGGCCCCATCTGCGCCTGCAGCGCGAGCGCCTTTCGGATGTGGCCTTCGCTGCCTGCGTAGTGAACGCACGGCGGCAGCGCGGGCAGCGACCGCTCGCTGCCGTACAGCGCCGACTGCGGTGGGAGCGGGCTCATCGCGTCAGGATCGAGGCCGGGCCGGACGCTCCGGCCTGGTTGCGGGAAAGATCCTCACCCAAGTAATGGCGCCACGCCTGCGCGCTCCTCCTCGAGCTCCTTCAGCGTGGCGTTCATCCGCTCGCGCGAGAATTCGTCAATCGGCAGGTCGCGAACCAGCGTATGTTCGCCATTGACGGTGGTCACGGGAACGCCGTACACGTAGTCGACGGGGATACCGTAGCTGCCGTCGGAGGCGATGCCCATCGTCACCCACTTGCCGTTGCTGCCGAGGATCCAGTCGTGCATGTGGTCGATGGCGGCGTTGGCCGCCGACGCGGCGGAGGACAGTCCGCGTGCTGCGATGATCGCCGCGCCGCGCTTGCCAACCTTGGGCAGGAATTCGTTCCGATTCCACGCCTCGTCGTCGATTTGCGGCTTGAGGAGCTGGCCATCCGTCGTCGCGAAGCGATAATCCGGGTACATCGTCGGCGAATGGTTGCCCCATACGATGAGTTTCTCGATGGACCCCACCGCCTTGCCCGACTTGCTGGCGAGCTGCGACAGCGCTCGATTGTGGTCGAGCCGCATCATCGCGGTGAAGTTCTTCTTTGGAAGTGACGGCGCCGACTTCATCGCGATGTACGCGTTCGTATTGGCCGGATTGCCGACGACGAGAATCTTGACGCTGCGCGAAGCGACCGCGTCGAGCGCCTTGCCTTGCTCGATGAAGATCTTGGCGTTCTCCAGCAGCAGATCGCTGCGCTCCATGCCCGGCCCGCGGGGGCGCGCGCCCACCAGCAATCCGTAGTCCGCGTCCTTGAAGGCGACCTTGGGATCGGCGGTGCCGGTCATGCCGGCGAGCAGCGGGAACGCGCAGTCCTCGAGTTCCATCATGACGCCATTGAGCGCCGCCTGCGCCTTGTCGATGGGAAGCTCCAGAAGCTGGAGAATCACCGGTTGCTCGGGGCCGAGCATCTGGCCGGATGCGATCCGGAAAAGTAGGGCGTAGCCGATCTGGCCGGCAGCGCCCGTGACAGCGACGCGGACAGGTGCTTTCATGGGCGAGGCTCCTGCATGAGTGGAAGGGAGAGCGTCGTGGCCGGGCCCGCGGAGCAGTGGTGCGGCGCAACATCACGCCGCGCCTTTCGCACCCCCTGCCGAAGGCAGGGCGGTCCGGCCGCGATGCCGCATTCTAGGCGTTCCGAGGGGGTCGTGTCAATCAAAACATATAACATATATAAGATAGAAGACATGAGATAGACAGCCGGCCGCGACCCCGCCGATAATGGCTTCCGTCTGCCATCCATACCGGAGCGTTTCGCCCGCCCGTGACTGCCGCCACCTCACCTTCGTTCGCGCCGCTCTACCTGCAGATCAAGGGGCTGCTCGAGAAGAGCCTCGAGGCACGCGAATGGCGGCCGGGCGAGGCAATTCCGTCGGAGATCGACCTCGCGCGCCGGTATGGCGTTTCGCAGGGTACCGTGCGCAAGGCGATCGACGCGCTGGCCGACGACCACCTCGTTGTGCGCCGACAGGGCAAAGGCACGTTCGTCGCGACGCATACCGAAGAACGTTCGTCGCTGTTCCGCTTCCTGCGAATCCGCAGCGACGAGGGCGGCGATGTCGCGCCGGTGAGCCGCCTGCTCGACGTGCGGCGGGCAAAGGCGAGCGCTGACGTGGCGCGGTTGTTGGCGATGAAGGCCGGCGATCCGGTTCTCGTGCTTCGACGCGTGCTCGACTATGCGGACGAGCCTGTCGTACTCGACGAGATGACGCTGCCGGCAGCGTTGTTCCGCGGACTCACCAAGGCCCGCTACGACGCCTATCGGGGATCGATGTACAGTTTCTTCGAAAGCCAGTTCGGCGTGCGCATGTTGAAGGCCCAGGAGAAGATCAAAGCGGTGGCGGCCGATGCCGTGGCTGCGCGCATCCTGGGGACGGTGGAAGGCGTACCGTTGCTCTGCGTCGATCGCGTGACGCTGACCTATGGTGACCGCCCCGTGGAGGTGCGTCGCGGGCTGTGCCTGACGCGCGCCTACCACTATCTGAACCAGCTTAGTTGATCGCCGTGCGCTCGCGTGCCTTGCGCCATGTCAAAGTGGTTCTGGCGCGACACGAGGTGATACGGCTATAATTGTGCGCTGCGCACAAGATCGCAAATTGGCGTGCGTGCAACGCGATTTTCCTTCGGATTCAAAGTTTCGAGGACCCTCCAAAGATGGCCGAGCTGGACCGCCCTGTCGCCCGACCGCGCCCGGTCTACCTCAATCTCTTCGCGATCCGGTTGCCACTGCCGGCCTTCGTTTCCTTCCTGCACCGCGCCTCCGGGGCGCTGTTGTTCGCGCTCGCAATTCCGCTCCTGCTGTGGACCGTGCAGCACGCGCTGGCCTCGCCGGTCGCCTGGGAGCAGATGCGCGACACGCTTGCCCATCCGTTCGCCAAGGTGGTCCTGGTCGTGCTTGCGTGGGCGTACCTCCATCATTTTCTCGCGGGGATCCGCCATCTGCTCATGGATCTGCATGTCGGGATGGATCTGCATGCGTCGCGCCGCTCTGCTGCGGTCGTGTTCGTGCTCGCACTGTTGCTCACTCTCGCGGTGGCGGTGAAACTGTGGTGACCCGGAATCGCATCGTCGTCGGCGCGCACTACGGCTGGCGCGACTGGCTTGTCCAGCGGATCAGCGCCGTCGTGATGGCGGCGTACACGCTGCTCGTCCTCTTCCTCCTGTTGTGGCATGGAGGGCTCGACCACGCCGCCTGGAAGGCGACGTTCGGGAGCGAGCTCTTTCGCCTTTGCAGCTTCGTGTTCATGCTGTCGCTGCTGTGGCACGCATGGATCGGAATGCGCAACATCGCGATGGACTACGTGAAGCCGGTCGGCGTTCGATTGGCCGTCGACGTGATCGTGATCGGCGTGCTGGTCGGCTACGCCGGCTGGACCATCCAGATCCTCTGGGCGGGTGTCTAGATGACACCGACCGGCGCGCTTCCCGTACGCAAGTTCGACGCGATCATCGTCGGCGCCGGAGGCGCGGGTATGCGGGCGTCACTGCAACTCGCCGAGGCCGGGTTGTCGGTCGCCGTACTGTCCAAGGTGTTTCCGACGCGGTCGCATACGGTCGCCGCGCAGGGCGGGATCGGCGCATCGCTGGGGAACATGTCCGAGGACAGCTGGCTCTGGCACATGTACGACACCATCAAGGGGTCGGACTGGCTGGGCGACCAGGATGCCATCGAGTACATGTGCAGGATGGCGCCGCAGGTCGTCTATGAACTCGAGCACTTCGGCATGCCGTTCGACCGCAATCCGGACGGCACGATCTACCAGCGTCCGTTCGGTGGCCATTCGGCGAACTTCGGCGAGAAATCCGTACAGCGTGCCTGTGCCTCCGCCGACCGTACCGGCCATTCAATGCTGCACACGCTCTACCAGCAGAACGTGCGGGTGCACACGCACTTCTTCGTCGAATGGATGGCGCTCGATTTGATCCGGAATGCCGAAGGCGACGTGCTTGGCGTCGTGGCCTACGAGATGGAAACCGGGGACGTCGCGATCCTGCAGGCGAAGGTCACGGTCCTCGCCACCGGTGGCGCCGGCCGCATCTTTGCCGCGTCGACCAACGCGTTCATCAACACCGGCGATGGTCTGGGCATGGCGGCGCGCGCCGGCATACCGCTCGAGGACATGGAATTCTGGCAGTTCCACCCGACCGGCGTGGCCGGCGCCGGCGTGCTGATTACCGAAGGCGTGCGCGGCGAGGGCGGCATACTGCTCAACTCGAGTGGCGAGCGCTTCATGGAGCGCTACGCGCCCAATCTCAAGGATCTGGCGTCGCGCGACGTCGTGTCGCGGTCGATGGACCAGGAAATCAAGGAGGGCCGGGGCTGCGGTCACGACAAGGATCACGTGCTGCTCAAACTCGATCACCTCGGTCCCGAGGTGATCATGAAGCGGCTGCCGTCGATCCGCGAGATCGCGCTCAAGTTCGCGAACGTCGACCCGATCAAGGAGCCGATCCCGGTGGTGCCGACGATCCACTACCAGATGGGCGGTGTGCCGACCAACATCCACGGCCAGGTGGTGGCGCCTGAAAGCGGCAATCCGAACGCCGTCGTGGAAGGCCTCTACGCGGTGGGCGAGTGTTCGTGCGTTTCTGTCCACGGCGCCAATCGCCTCGGCACCAATTCGCTGCTCGACCTCCTGGTTTTCGGCCGCGCGGCGGGCAACCACATCGTCGAACAGAACCACCGCGCGCGTGCGCACCAGGCGCTGCCGCGCGACGCCGGCGAGCTCTCCCGTGCGCGGCTCGCGCGTCTGGACGGCGCCTCCTCCGGTGAGTCGGTCCCGGACGTTGCGCAGGCGATCCGCAAGTCGATGCAGGCGCATTGCGGCGTCTTCCGCAATCAGGAGCTGCTGTCCGAGGGCGTGCGGATGATCATGGACCTCGAGGGACGCGTCGCGCGTACGTTCATCAAGGACAAGAGCCGCGTGTTCAACACGGCACGCGTCGAGGCGCTCGAGCTCGACAACCTGATCGAGACCGCGAAAGCGACGATGGTGTCGGCGGAGGCCCGGCGCGAGTCGCGCGGCGCGCAGGCCAGGAGCGACTATCCGGACCGCGACGACGCGAACTGGCTGAAGCACACGCTGTGGTACCGCGACGGCAATCGGCTCGACTACAAGCCTGTGAACCTGAAGCCGTTGTCGGTGGAATCGTTTCCGCCGAAGACGCGGACGTATTGAAGCCGGAGCCTCGATGAAATTCCGCGTTTACCGTTACGACCCCGAGAAGGACGCGAAGCCCTGGTACCAGGACTACGACGTCGCGTTGCAGCCTACCGACCGGATGCTGCTCGATGCGCTGATGCGCCTGAAGGCGCAGGACGATTCGCTGTCGTTCCGGCGCAGCTGCCGCGAGGGCGTCTGCGGGTCCGACGCGATGAACATCAACGGGAAGAACGGTCTCGCCTGCGTCACCAACCTCAACGACGTGAAGGAACCGGTCGAGCTTCGGCCGTTGCCTGGCCTGCCGGTGATCCGTGACTTGATCGTCGACATGAGCCAGTTCTTCAAGCAGTACCACTCGATCAAGCCCTATATCGTCAATGACTCGCCGGCGCCGGAGAAGGAGCGTCTGCAGTCGCCGGACGAGCGTGAGGAGCTTGACGGGTTGTATGAATGCATCCTGTGCGCCTGCTGCTCGACGGCCTGTCCGTCGTTCTGGTGGAATCCCGACAAGTTCGTCGGCCCTGCCGGCCTCCTTGCGGCGTACCGTTTCATCGCCGACAGTCGCGACCAGGACACCGAGGCGCGCATCGACAATCTCGAGGATCCGTACCGGCTGTTCCGCTGCCATACGATCATGAATTGCGTCGACGTGTGCCCCAAGAACCTCAATCCGTCGCTCGCCATCGGAAGGATCAAGGAAATCATGGTGAAACGCGCCGTCTAGCGCAGCGATTCCTGCCGCGTTCCGCTGGACCGGAGCGCCGGCGTGGATCGGGGGGCGCGCCCCTGACTTTCAAGGTGTCGAGTACGTGTTTTCGCGGGAAGCCATGCTAGATCAGCAGCGGTGGAACAGAATCCAGTGGCGCTGCCGTCGCGGCATGCTGGAAAACGACCTGGTGCTGACCCGTTTTCTGGCGGCGAGAGGGCCGCAGCTGTCAGCGGACGAAGTGGGGCTCCTCGACCGGCTTCTCGATCTCTCCGACAACGACCTGTGGGATCTGATCGTCGGTCGAAGCGAGCCGGAAGATCGCGAGGTCCTTCCACTTCTTGCGCAGCTGCGCAGCGCGTGATGCCAATTTCAGTCGTCGTCTGCAGCAATTCATTGTCGCGCCCGCCATCCACGGGCGCGTAATTCGAACGTCAACCTGATTCCGGGAGCGATCGCCATGACCGACCATACTGCCACCCTCAACTTCTCCGACGGCTCGCCGGCAATCACATTCCCCGTGCTGAAGGGGACGATCGGGCCCGACGTCATCGATATCCGCACGCTGTACGGCAAGACGGGCAAGTTCACCTACGACCCCGGCTTCCTGTCGACGGCTTCCTGCGGTTCGGCCATCACCTACATCGACGGCGACAAGGGCGAGCTGCTGTATCGTGGCTATGCGATCGACGATCTCGCCACGCATTGCGACTTCCTCGAGACCTGTTACCTGCTGCTGTACGGCGAGCTGCCGACGACCGCGCAGAACCAGACCTTCGATTCGCTCGTGACGCGGCACACGATGGTCAACGAGCAGATGCAGTTCTTCCTGCGCGGCTTCCGGCGCGACGCGCACCCGATGGCGGTGATGACTGGCCTGGTAGGCGCGCTGAGCGCGTTCTATCCGGACTCGATCAATCTGCAGGACGCCCACCAGCGCGACATTTCCGCCATCCGCCTGATCGCCAAGATGCCGACGCTGGTGGCGATGGCCTACAAGTACACGATGGGACAGCCGTATATCTATCCGCGCAACGACCTGTCGTACGCGGGCAATTTCATGCGGATGATGTTCGCCACGCCCTGCGAGGACTACAAGCCCGAGGACGTCCTGGTGCGGGCGATGGACCGCATCTTCATTCTGCACGCCGACCACGAGCAGAATGCGTCGACGTCCACCGTTCGACTGTGCGCATCGTCGGGCACCAACCCGTTCGCGGCGATTGCCGCGGGTGTCGCCTGCCTGTGGGGGCCGGCGCACGGCGGCGCCAACGAGGCTTGCCTGAACATGCTCTATGACATCGAGCGCCAGGGCGGGGTGGCAAAGATCGGCGAGTTCATCAAACAGGTCAAGGACAAGAACTCGAACGTCAAGCTGATGGGCTTTGGCCACCGCGTGTACAAGAACTACGATCCGCGCGCGAAGCTGATGCGCGAGACCTGCCACGAGGTGTTGACGGTCCTCGGCCTGCACGATGATCCGCTGTTCAAGCTGGCGATGGCGCTGGAGAAGATCGCGCTCGAGGATGATTACTTCGTTTCGCGTAAGCTGTACCCGAACGTCGATTATTATTCCGGCATCGTGCAGAAGGCGATCGGCATCCCGGTGCAGCTCTTCACCGCCGTTTTTGCGCTGGCGCGCACCGTCGGCTGGATCGCCCAGTTGAACGAGATGGTCTCCGACCCGGAATACAAGATCGGCCGTCCGCGGCAGCTGTATACGGGAGCGACGCGCCGAACGGTGAAGCCGCTGGCCGACCGAAAATAGTCTCGGACGCGTGTCACGGGCGGCCCCGCCGATCTTCGAAGGCCGCCCGAATCATTTTCGGGGTTGCCGACCCCGATGCGCCCATCGCCATCGACGACGGGCAGCGCACTCTGGTGGAGAGATAGACGCATGGGCAGCATGAAGGAATTCGCGGCAACCAGCACGCTGTTCGGCAGCAACGCGCCGTTCATCGAGGAACTCTACGAGCGCTACCTCGCGGATCCCGCGAGTGTCGACACCGAATGGCGAGGCTACTTCGACGAGTTGCGTGGGAACGTCGACGACGTTCCGCATGCACCGGTCGTCGCGTCGTTCGTCGAGCTCGCGAAGAGCCGGCGAGTGGCCGGCGCGATGGTCGATTCGACGACGATGCACAAGCAGGTCCTGGTGCTGCGCCTGATTAGCAAGTACCGGACGCTGGGTATGTACAACGCCGACCTCGACCCGTTGCGCCAGCACGCGCTCGACTATATCGCCGACCTCGATCTCAAGACCTACGGATTCACGGACGCCGACCTCGACACCGAGTTCGATGTGGGCTCCTACAGGGCGGGGCCGGCGCGGATGCGCCTGCGTGACCTCGTGACCGCGCTGCAGGAGACCTACACGCGCACGCTCGGTGCCGAGTACATGTACATCACCGACACCGCGACCAAGCGGTTCTTCCAGGAGCGGCTGGAGCCGATCCGCTCGCGACCGCAATATCCGCCGGAGCAGCGCCGGCACTTTCTCGAGCGCCTGACGGCGGCCGAGACGCTCGAGCGCTACCTGCACACCAAGTACGTCGGCCAGAAGCGGTTCTCGGGCGAGGGCGCGGAGACGCTGATTCCGATGCTCGACCGGCTGATCGAGAAGGGCGGCGTGGCGGGCGTCCAGGAATTCGTGCTGGGCATGGCGCATCGCGGTCGGCTCAACGTGCTGGTCAACATTCTCGGCAAGATGCCTGCCGATCTCTTCTCTGAATTCGAGGGGAAGGCAGCGCAGGCGCTCCCGGCCGGCGACGTCAAGTACCACCAGGGATTCTCGTCGGACGTGTCCACGCCCGGGGGACCCGTGCACCTGACGCTTGCGTTCAATCCTTCGCACCTCGAAATCGTGAATCCCGTGGTCGAAGGTTCGGTGCGTGCCCGGCAGCACCGGCGCGGTGATGCGCAGGGGAACCAGGTGCTGCCGATCCTGATTCACGGCGACGCGGCGATATCGGGACAGGGCGTCAACCAGGAATGCCTGAACATGGCGCAGACCCGCGGCTACTACACGGGTGGCACCATTCACATCGTCATCAACAACCAGATCGGCTTCACGACGTCGGACCCGCGCGACATCCGCGGGACGCGGTATTGCACCGACATCGCGAAGATGGTCGATGCGCCGATCCTGCACGTGAACGGCGATGATCCGGAGGTCGCGCTGCTCGCCGTGGAGATCGCGCTCGAATACCGGCAGCGCTTCCACCGCGACGTGTTCATCGACGTCTTCTGCTTCCGGCGGCTTGGCCATAACGAGGCCGACGAACCCTCGCTGACGCAGCCGCTCATGTACAAGCACATCGCCCGGCACCCGGGTACGCGCAGGCGGTATGCCGAGCAGCTGGCCGAGGCTGGAGTCATATCGCCCGAGGACGCCGAGGCGATGGTCAGCGCCTACCGGGCCGCGATGGACCGCGGGCAACACACCAACAAGACGGTCCTGTCCAATTACAAGCCGCCGTTCACGATCGACTGGTCGCCCTATGTCGGCCGCCACTGGGCGGACACCGTCGACACCTGCGTGCCCGCGGCAACGCTACAGCAACTCGCTGATCGCCTGACGGTCGTTCCGGACTGGTTGCGTGTGCACCCGCGCGCCGAGAAGGTGCTCGCCGATCGCCGCGCCATGGGCGCGGGCAAGCTCCCGGTCGACTGGGGCATGGGCGAGACCTTCGCCTACGCAACACTGCTGCATGACGGCTACGGCGTGCGCCTGTCGGGTGAGGACATCGGTCGCGGTACCTTTTCGCACCGGCATTCGGTGCTTCACGATCAGGACCGTCAACGCTGGGACGTGGGCGCCTATGTTCCGTTGCAGCATCTTTCGGAAAATCAGCCGTCGTGCGAGATCATCGACTCGGTGCTGACCGAGCAGGCGGTAGTCGGCTTCGAATACGGCTATTCGACGTCGGATCCGACGCGTCTCGTGGTGTGGGAGGCGCAGTTCGGCGATTTCGTGAACGGCGCGCAGGTCGTGATCGACCAGTTCATCAGCGCAGGCGAGGTGAAGTGGGGCCGGATCTGCGGCCTGGTGATGCTGCTGCCGCACGGCTACGAAGGTCAGGGCCCCGAACACTCCTCGGCGCGGCCCGAACGCTTCCTGCAGTTGTGCGCCCAGCACAACATGCAGGTGTGCGTGCCGACGACGCCGGCGCAGGTGTTCCATATGCTCCGCCGGCAGATGCTGCGCAAGTACCGCAAGCCGCTGATCGTGCTCAGCCCGAAGAGCCTGTTGCGGCACAAGGAGGCGGTGTCGCCGCTCGAGGATTTTTCGAAGGGCGGCTTCCACTCGGTGATCGGCGAGACGGAGAAGCTATCGGCAAAGAACGTGACGCGGGTCCTCGCCTGCTCCGGCAAGATCTACTACGAGCTGCTCGCGCATCGCCGGGAACTCAAGGTCGACAACATTGCGATCGTTCGTCTTGAACAGCAGTACCCGTTTCCGCACGAGGACTTCGCACGGGAGATCGCGAAATTCCCCCACGCGAAGCAGGTCGTATGGGTGCAGGAAGAACCGCAAAACCAGGGCGCCTGGTACCGCCTGCGCGCCTATCTGCGCGCAGACATTCTGCCGCAGCAGGTGCTGGCCTACGCGGGACGCGCGATCTCGGCGTCGCCGGCGGTCGGATACGCGGCCAAGCACAATGCGGAACAGAAACAGCTGATCGAGGATGCGTTCGCGATGCAGCTCAAGTCCGGCGAGATGGTCGTCGCCCATTGATTTCAAGGTTCAGATCATGCGCATCGAAGTGAAGGTCCCGCAGCTGCCGGAGTCGATCGCCGAGGCCACGCTCGTCAGCTGGCACAAGAAGCCCGGCGACGCGGTCGCTCGCGACGAGAACCTGATTGACGTCGAGACCGACAAGGTCGTGCTCGAGCTGCCGGCGCCCGGTGACGGCGTGCTGGTCGAGCTGGTGAGGCCCGACGGCGCCACGGTGACGTCGAACGAGGTTATCGCCATCATCGACAGCGAGGCGAAGGCGGCTGCCGGCCCGGCGACGCCCGAAACGGTGACGCCGGACGCCGCGCCCAAGGCGGCCGTGGCGGAATCGGCACCCGTCGGGTTGTCGTCCCCTTCAACATCGACATCGACATCGACATCGCCGACGGCGCTGCCCGCCGCACGCAAGATCATGGCGGAACACGCCGTGGATCCGGCAAGCGTCGAGGGAAGCGGCCGCGGCGGCCGAGTAACGAAGGGCGACGCGCTGGCGGCGGTCGCGAGCAAGGCAGGGACGGCCATCGCGCCGACGCCTGCGGCCAAGTCGCCGCCCGTTCCAACGGCGCCGGTTCCGACGACGCGCGGTTCGCGGCCCGAGCAGCGGGTTCCGATGTCGCGGCTGCGCCAACGGGTCGCGGAGCGCCTGGTGCAGTCGCAATCATCGGCGGCGATCCTCACCACGTTCAACGAAGTGAACATGCAACCGGTCATCGACCTGCGCAACAGGTACAAGGACCGCTTCGAGAAGGAGCACGGGGTGAAGCTTGGTTTCATGAGCTTCTTCGTGAAGGCCGCTGTGCATGCACTGAAGAAATTCCCGCTGGTGAACGCGTCGATCGACGGCAACGACATTGTCTATCACGGCTATTACGACATCGGCATCGCCGTCGGCAGTCCGCGCGGACTCGTGGTCCCGATCCTGCGCGACGCCGACCAGATGTCGATTGCCGACGTCGAAAAGCAAATCGCCGAGTACGGCAAGCGTGCGCAGGATGGCAAGCTGACGGTCGAGGAACTCACCGGAGGCACCTATACGATCAGCAACGGCGGCGTATTCGGCTCGATGCTGTCGACGCCGATCATCAACCCGCCGCAGTCGGCGATCCTCGGCGTGCATGCGACAAAGGACCGCGCGGTGGTGGAGAACGGGCAGGTCGTCGTGCGCCCGATGAACTATCTCGCCCAATCGTACGATCACCGGATCATCGATGGTCGGGAGGCGGTATTGTCCCTCGTGGCGATCAAGGAAGCGCTGGAGGATCCGGCGCGGCTGCTTCTGGATATCTGACTTTCACTGAACCGGGGTTCGCGCCACGCTGAGCACGGAGGAGGATTCAAGACTGGGCTCACCGGCTTTCTCCGTGCGCTCCCATCGTGCTCTCCGTGTCCCCCGTGGTTCAAGACTTGAGGTGCCGTGAGCATGGCTGAACAGTTCGACGTGGTGGTCATCGGAGCCGGTCCCGGCGGCTACATTGCCGCGATCCGTGCGGCGCAGCTCGGCTTCTCGACTGCCTGCATCGACGACTGGACGCGTGCCGGCGGAAAGCCGGCGCCGGGTGGAACCTGCACCAACGTCGGCTGCATACCCTCGAAGGCGCTTTTGCAGTCGTCCGAGAACTTCGAGCACGCGGGTCACGGATTTGCCGAACATGGCATCGGGGTGTCCGGTCTCACCCTCGACCTGAAAAAGATGCTCGCCCGCAAGGACCGTGTGGTTGCGCAGAACAACGACGGCATCCTCTACCTGTTCAAGAAGAACAAGGTCGCTTTCTTCCATGGCGTTGGTTCGTTCACGGGCAAGGACGGCGATGGCTGGAAGATCGGCATCGCTGGCATGGCGCCCACCGATCTCGTCGCGAAGCACGTAATCGTCGCCACCGGCTCAAAGCCGCGCCCGCTGCCGGGTGTCACGATCGACAACCGGCGCGTGCTCGACAACGAGGGGGCGTTGGCAATGCCGGAGGTCCCGAAGCGGCTTGGGGTGGTGGGCGCGGGCGTCATTG
This sequence comes from uncultured beta proteobacterium, assembly GCA_963739745.1. Classification (GTDB taxonomy): domain Bacteria; phylum Pseudomonadota; class Gammaproteobacteria; order Burkholderiales; family Casimicrobiaceae; genus VBCG01. The sequence goes on along the minus strand of CAVUCJ010000017.1, from coordinate 455,318 downwards.
GCCTCGAGATGGGCAGCGTCTGGCGCCGCTTGGGGGCCACGGTCACGGTGCTGGAAGCACTGCCCGAGTTTCTGGGCGTCGTCGATTCGGCCATCGCCAAGGAAGCACAGAAGCTCTTCGCGAAGCAGGGGCTCGCCATCCATACGGGCGTGCAGATCACCGGCGTGAAGGCAGGGAAGGCCGACATCAGCGTTACGTACAACGACAGCGGCGGAGCCAGCCATACCGGGACATTCGACCGGCTGATCGTGTCGATCGGCCGCATCCCGTTTACCGGCGGCCTGGGCGCCGATGCGGTCGGGCTCAAGCTCGACGGACGTGGCTTCGTCGAGGTCGATGCGGAGTGCCGCACCAATCTGCCCAATGTCTGGGCGGTCGGCGACGTGGTGCGCGGGCCGATGCTCGCCCACAAGGCCGAAGAGGAGGGCGTGGCGGTCGCCGAGCGGATTGCCGGCCAGCACGGCCATGTCGATTTCAACACCGTTCCCTGGGTCATCTACACGTCGCCCGAAATCGCCTGGGTCGGCAAGACCGAGCAGCAGCTGAAAGCCGAGGGTGTCGACTACCGCGCCGGCAGCTTTCCGTTCGCTGCCAACGGTCGTGCCCGGGCGATGGGCGAGACCAGCGGTCTGGTCAAGATCCTTGCCGACCGGAAGACCGACCGTATCCTTGGCATGCACGTGATCGGACCCATGGCGTCGGAGCTGATCAGTGAAGGCGTTGTCGCGATGGAGTTTGGCGCGGCGAGCGAGGATCTGGCGCGCATCTGCCATGCGCACCCATCGCTGTCCGAGGCGACCAAGGAAGCCGCGCTGGCGGTGGACGGCCGGACGTTGAACCTCTAGGATAGGCGCGCGAAAGCGCTCTACGGGCTTTGAAGCGCGCGTAACCGATGCACAGTGAGGAGGACGCTGTACTTGGCAGGCATCAACGACGCGATTGCGGCGGTTCCGGGCGTGGGGGGCGGCGCAGTGGCCTCATTGCTAAATAGAGCCGCAGGCGTGAGGGGCCGAGTGGGCGGCCGACCGGGTGCGTGGCCGAGAGCCCAACCGGGGGTCCAACGATGACCGGGGCTCCCGCCCCGGGCCAGATCGCACGTCGGGATGGCGTGCTCTCCGAGTACCTCGATCCGCTGTTGCGCAGGCGCGGCGCCGTGTTGGATACCGCACAGGCGACGGCGCTCGACCGGCTGCAGCGCCTGTCCGACGAACTCGCGGCATTCCGGGTCGCCCGGCAATCGACGTTGAAGCGGCTGCTATCGCCGCCGGCCGTCCCGCGCGGCCTCTACCTCTGGGGAGGCGTCGGCCGCGGCAAGAGCTTCCTGATGGACAGCTTCTATGCAACGGTGCCGCTCAAGCGGAAGACCCGCGTGCATTTTCACGCTTTCATGCGTGACGTCCATCGGGAACTCGCGACGCTCAAGCGCGAGGCCGACCCGCTGGCGACGGTCGCCGCACGCATCGCGCGACGCTGGCGGCTCATCTGTTTCGATGAGTTCCACGTGTCGGACGTCGCGGACGCGATGATCCTGGGCCGGCTCCTGACCGCCCTGTTCGACGCGGGTGTGGTGTTCGTGATGACGTCGAACTATCCGCCCGATGGCCTGTATCCGAATGGATTGAAGCGCGAGAATTTCATCGCTACGATCAGGCAGCTCAAGTACCAGCTCGAAGTGATCGAGGTCGACGGGGGAATCGACTACCGACTGCGCACGCTCGAACATGTCGATGCTTTTCTGGTTCCGCACGGGTCGCAGTCCGAGAGGGCGATGGAAGAAGCCTTCGAAGCGATGCGAACGGGCCCGGACGAGACGGCGAAGCTCGCCGTCGAGGGCCGCGCGCTAACCGCACGGCGGCGGGCAGGCAGCGCCGTGTGGTTCGACTTCGCGACCCTGTGCGACGGGCCGCGCTCGCAGCGTGACTATCTCGAACTGGCGCAGCGTTTCGCCGTGCTGTTCCTGTCGGGGATTCCGGTGATGAGCGCGGTGCAGGGCGATCTCGCCCGCCGTTTCACCTGGCTGGTCGACATACTCTACGATCACAAGGTCAAGCTTGTCGCGTCCGCCGCGGCGCCGGCGCCGGCCCTCTACTTGGCGGGACCCAACGCGCAGGAGTTCCCGCGGACCGTGAGCAGGCTCGCCGAAATGCGCACGCACGAATACATGGCGCTGCCGCACGCTGCCGACGGCACGCCCGTCCCGGCTGCCGTCCCCGCCTGAAGCGAACGTCACCCAACCAAAGGAGAGTCCCGTGTCGAAATTCAAGGCCTACCGCACGTTCGAGGAAAACGGAATCGTGTCGAGCCGCTTCGTCGACATGTCGATCGACGAGCTCGACCACGGCGAAGTGATCATCAAGACCAAGTACTCGACGATCAACTACAAGGATGCGCTGTCGCACAACGGGGCCGGCAAGATCATGCGCAAGTATCCGACCAACGCGGGCATCGACATGGCCGGCACGGTCGAGGCGTCCGCGGATCCGCGTTTCAAGCCCGGGGACAAGGTGATCGTGACCGGCTACGACTTGGGTGTCGCCCACGATGGCGGGTACTCCGAGCACGTGCGGGTGCCGGCCGACTGGGTCGTTCGGCGACCCGAGAGCATGACGGCGTTCGACGCGATGACGATGGGCACCGCGGGCTTCACGGCCGCGCTGGCGGTCATGCATATGCAGCACAACGGATTGCAGCCGGAGCGCGGACCCGTCGCGGTGACCGGGGCGACCGGCGGCGTCGGTTCGGTCGCCGTCGAGATCCTGGCCAAGCTCGGCTATCACGTGGTCGCGATCACCGGAAAGGGCGAGGAGTCCGACTACCTGAAGGGCATCGGCGCCAAGGAGGTGGTGCTTCGCGAGTCGCTCGATCTGGCCAAGATCCGTCCGCTCGATCGCGCGACGTTCGCGGGGGCGATCGACAACCTGGGTGGCGATATCCTGTCCTGGCTGTTGTCGACGCAGAAGATCGGCGGCACGGTCGCTTCGGTCGGGCTTGCCGCCGGCCACAAGCTCAACACGACGGTGATGCCTTTCATCCTGCGCGGCGTCCACCTCCTGGGCGTGGACAGCGCGAACTGCCCGATGTCGATGCGGCAGCGGATATGGAACAAGCTCGCCGTCGAATGGCGTCCCGATCGAGTGCACGACTCGGTGCGCACGATCGACTTCGACGAATTGCCGACGCACTTCGATCCCTACATCAAGGGGCTGGTGCGCGGTCGCACCGTTGTGCGCATCGCGCCGGACCCCCACGGCGGCTGACCGAGAGGTCTCTACGGCGCCGGCTTGACGCTGCGCAAGGTCCGCGCTCGCCGCGGACGCTAGGATGGTCGCCGTTCGCCCGAGGCCGGCGAGGCCTCTTCGTCCCCGTGATCCAACCGCCCGGAGCCCGACTGCCATGCAGAAATACCGTGACTACCACCAGCGCTCGCTGGCCGACCGCGATGGATTCTGGCGCGACAAGGCCGCGCTGATCGAATGGCAGACACCGTTCACGTCGGTGCTCGACTACTCGCGGCCACCGTTCGCGCGGTGGTTCGTCGGCGGGCAAACGAATCTGTGCCACAACGCCGTCGACCGCCATCTGGCGACGCGCGCCGAGCAGGCTGCGCTCGTCTACCTGTCCACCGAGACGGGGCAGGAGGCGACGTACAGCTTCCGCCAGTTGCATGACGAGGTGAATCGCTGCGCGGCGATCCTGGTTGATCTGGGCGTGGGTCGCGGCGATCGCGTGCTCATCTACATGCCGATGATCGCCGAGGCGGTCTTCGCAATACTCGCCTGCGCGCGCATCGGGGCGATCCACTCGGTGGTGTTCGGCGGATTCGCCGCCGCGAGCCTGGCCACCCGCATCGACGATGCGACGCCCAAGGTCATGGTGACGGCCGATGCCGGCATGCGCGGCGGCAAGGCCGTTCCGTACAAGCACCTGGTGGACGAGGCATGCGGCCTCGCGCAGAAACCGCCAAAGCACGTGGTGATCGTCGATCGCGGCCTCGTTCCCGGGATGGCCCGCGTGGCCGGACGCGACCTCGACTACGGAGAGCTGCGCGCCGCCCACCTGGAGGCACAGGTTCCCTGCGCCTGGCTGGAATCGAGCGAGCCGTCGTACATCCTCTACACGTCCGGCACGACCGGCAAGCCGAAGGGCGTGCAGCGCGACACCGGCGGCTATGCGGTGGCGCTCGCGATGTCGATGCGCGACATCTTCTGCGTTGCGCCGGGCGAGACGATGTTCACCACCAGCGACATCGGCTGGGTGGTCGGGCACTCCTACATCATCTACGGGCCCCTCCTGAATGGATCGACGACGATCATGTACGAGGGGCTGCCGATCCGGCCGGATCCGGCGATCTGGTGGAAGATCGTCGCCCAGCACAACGTGAAGACGATGTTCAGCTCGCCTACGGCGATCCGCGTGCTGAAGAAGCAGGACCCGGCGTTCATGAAGCAGCACGACCTGTCGTCGCTGCGGTACCTGTTCCTCGCCGGCGAGCCGCTCGACGAGCCGACCGCGCGCTGGGTGTCCGACGCGTTGGGCGGCGTGGCGATCGTCGACAACTACTGGCAGACCGAATCAGGCTGGCCGATCCTCTCGGCGCAGCCCGGTGTCGAGGACACTCCACGCAAGTTCGGCAGCCCGTCGTTTCCGGCGGCGGGTTATGACGTAAGGCTGCTGCAGGATGGCACCGGCGAGCCGGTCGGCGCCGGCGAGAAGGGCGTACTGACGATCGCGCCTCCGTTGCCGCCGGGTTGCATGTCGACGGTATGGGGCGACGACGAGCGCTTTGTGAAGACGTATTTCAAGACATTCCCCGGCGATCTCGATGTATTCGACGTTCGACTGGGCGACGCGGGATGCCGACGGATACTATTTCGTGCTCGGTCGCACCGATGACGTGATCAACGTTGCCGGACATCGGCTGGGTACCCGAGAAATCGAAGAAGCGGTACAGGCGCACAGCGGCATCGCGGAGGTTGCCGTGGTCGGCGTCGCGGATCCGCTGAAGGGACAGGTGCCCGTCGCGTTCGCCGTGGTCAAGGATCCGGCGCGCGTGGCCACGCCGGAGGCCATGGCGGTCATGCGCAAGGAAGTGATGGACACCGTCGACCGCGAATTGGGCGCGATCGCGCGACCCGGGGCCGTGCATTTCGTGACGCTGCTTCCGAAGACCCGTTCCGGCAAGCTGCTGCGCCGTTCGATCCAGGCGCTGGCCGAGGGACGCGATCCAGGCGATCTCACTACCATCGAGGATCCGGGCGCGCTGGAACAGATTCGTGCGGCGCTGGCATTGAGCACGAAAGGGTGACGATTGCGCAAGCGAGGCACAGATGCGGCGGACCGAGCTCGATACGCCAGGCGCTGTCGCCGAATTGCGCCGCGAGCAGTGGCCGCGCCTGGTCGTCGCGGATCGGAAGTTCGACATAGCCGATTGCGCGGCGTCATGTGTGATCGACGCTTGACATGCATCAGTGCGTGTCACGCCGCCTCGGTCTATGATCAGCGGGGATGTTCCACACCGCACTTTCTTTGTCGCATGCTGCGCGCCTCGATTCGATCGTGGCCGCGCATGGCGGCCGCGCGACCGAACTCGTGCAGATCCTGCGCGACGCGCAGGCGGTAGAAAGCTGGCTGCCGCCGGCGACGATCACGTTCCTCGCCTTCCGGTTGAAGCTGCCGCGCGCCCGCGTGGAGGGCGTGGCCGGCTTCTACGCGTTCCTGCACCTCGAGCCGGCCGGACGCTACCGGGTGCTGTTCTCCGACAACATCACCGACCGCATGGCCGGCAATCTGGAACTGCTGGATCGGCTCTGCACCAATCTCTGGATGGAGCGCGGCAAGGTGTCCGAAGACGGCCTGGTCTCGGTGGATACCACTTCCTGCACCGGCATGTGCGACCAGGGCCCGGCAATCCTGGTCAACGGCCGGGCGATCCCGCGCATGACTGCGGAGCGGGTCGACCAGATGGCCGAACTGATCCGCGAACAGGTGCCGCTGGCGCAATGGCCCGCCGAGCTGTTCGCCATCGAGGACAATATCCACCGCAGCGACATCCTGCTCGACGCGACGATGGAGCCTGGCGATGCCGTTCGCGCGGCCATTGCCGCGGTGCGCGCGAACCCGAGCACGCGGGTAACGAGCGGTCCTGGCGCGAGGGCGTCCCTGCGCTTCCGCAGGGCCCGGCGGCGACGCTGGAGGAGATCAAGCGCTCCAACCTGCGCGGGCGCGGCGGCGCGGGTTTTACGACCGGGCTCAAGTGGGAAGCCTGCCGTGCGGCGCCGGGCGAGACGCGCTACGTGGTCTGCAATGCCGACGAGGGCGAGCCCGGAACGTTCAAGGACCGGGTGCTGCTCACGCGTCACGCCGACCTGGTGTTCGAGGGCATGACGGTCTGCGCGTATGCGTCGGCGCGACGCGGGGTTTCCTCTACCTGCGCGGCGAGTACGAGCATCTGCTGGCGCCGCTGCGCGATGCCCTCGCGCGCCGCCGCGCCGCGGGCCTGCTCGGCGCGGCGATCGCGGGCCAGCCGGGCTTCGACTTCGACATCGCCATCCATCTCGGCGCCGGCGCCTATGTCTGCGGCGAGGAATCCGCGCTGATCGAGTCGCTCGAGGGCAAGCGCGGCATCCCGCGCAACCGCCCGCCGTATCCGGTCACCCACGGCTATCTGCAGCAGCCGACCGTGGTCAACAATGTCGAGACCTTCTGCGCGGCGGCGCTGATCGCGCTGAACGGCGGACGACTGGTACCGCGGCATCGGCACGCCAAGCTCCGCGGGCACCAAGCTCCTGTCGGTCTGCGGCGATTGCGCGCGGCCCGGCATCTACGAGTATCCCGTTCGGTACGACGGTGCGCGAGGTGCTCGCTGACTGCGGTGCCGTCCGCACCCAGGCGGTGCAGATCAGCGGTCCGTCGGGGACCTGCATCGACGCGAACGAGTTCGACCGCAAACTCGCCTTCGAGGACCTGCCCACCGCCGGCGCGTTCATGGTGTTCGACGACACGCCGCGACATGTTCGAGGTGGCGCGCAATTTCGCTCATTTTTTCGCGCACGAGAGCTGCGGATTCTGCACGCCATGCCGGGTCGGCACGACGCTGCTGCGCAACGTCATGGACAAGCTGCACGGCATGAAGGGCTCGCAGCACGACCTCGACCGTATCGAGCGGCTCAACCGCCTGCTGCAGGCGTCGTCCCATTGCGGGCTCGGGCACACCGCCTGCAATCCGATGCTGGACACGCTGAAGCGCTTCCGCCCCGCCTACGAGCGGCGGCTGCAATCGCTCGCCTTCGAGCCTGCGTTCGACCTCGACGGCGCGCTTGCGCGGGCGCGGGCGATGACCGGTCGCGACGACGCCGGCGCGCACCTGTCCACGTCGATCCCGACACGCACGCCGGCGGCGGCGGAGCCGTCTGATGTCCGAGCGCGACGCACCGGAAGTGTTTCTGCTCGACGGCGAGCCGGTCCCGTTCGAGCCCGGGCAAACGGTGATGCAGGCAGCGCTCGCCGCCGGACACTACATCCCTCATCTGTGCTTCCATCACGAGTTCAAGCCGCACGGCAGCTGCAAGGTCTGCACGGTGCGAGTCAACGGCGGCACCGCCGCCTCGTGCACGCTGCCGGCGAAGGCGGGCCTGGCGGTCGAGTGCAACGCCGACGATCTTCAGCGAGAACCGCCGCACGCTGGTGCAGATGCTGTTCGTCGAGGGCAACCATTTCTGCCCGTCGTGCGAGAAGAGCGGCGACTGCCTGCTGCAGGCCGTGGCCTACGACCTGGGCATCATGAGCGCCGACCTCGACTATTTTTTTCCGAGCCGCCCGCTTGATGCCTCGCACCCGGACATCCTGCTCGACTTCAACCGCTGCATCCTGTGCGAGCTGTGCGTGCGCGCGTCCGCGGAGGTCGACGGCAAGTACGTATTTGCGCTGTCCGGCCGTGGCATTGCCAAGCACCTGATCGTCAACGCCGAGTCCGGTCGACTCGTCGACACCGACATCGCGATCACCGACAAGGCGATCGACGTGTGCCCGGTCGGCGTGATCCTGAAGAAGCGCGTCGGGTTCGCGGTGCCGATCGGCAAGCGGCGCTACGACGCGCGGCCGGTCTCCGCGCAGGCGCTCGAGGACGCACCGCGCCCGGCGCCGCCGGAGGGTTCCAGGTGAGCGCCGCCGGGCCGCCCCTAGGCGCGTGCCCCCCCGGGGGGAGCGGCGCACCAGTGCCGGGTCGGGGGGGGGAGCGGCGCGTGCCGGTCGGAGCTCGAGCGCCGCCGGGCCGCCCCAAGGCGCGTGCCCCCCGGGGGGGAGCGGCGCGCAGCGCCGGTCGGGGGGGAGGCTTCAACCACCGCCGCGCCCCGCAAGCTGCGCATTGCGACCACGTCGCTGGCGGGTTGCTTCGGCTGCCACATGTCGTTCCTCGACATCGACGAGCGGCTCTTCGAGCTGCTGCGCTACGTCGAGTTCGACCGCTCGCCGCTGACCGACATCAAGCACTGCGGCCCCTGCGACATCGGCATCGTCGAGGGCGGCATCTGCAATGCGGAGAACGTGCACGTGCTGCGCGAATTCCGCCGCAACTGCAAGATCCTGGTCGCCATCGGCGCCTGCGCGGTGAACGGCGGCCTGCCCGCGCAGCGCAACCACCTTGACCTGGGCGCGTGCCTGCAGGAGGTCTACATGACCGAGCCGGGGCTGGCTTCCGGCTGCATGCCCAACGACCCCGAACTGCCGCTGCCGCTCGACAAGGTGCACCCGCTGCACGAGGTGGTGAAGATCGACTACTCCATTCCCGGATGCCCGCCGTCGGCGGACGCGATCTGGTCCTTCCTCACCGACCTGATCGCCGGCCGCACTCCGCACCTCGGCCATGGACTGATCCAATACGACTGAGATGACGACCTCCTACGCTCGTCTGCCCCGCCGAAGGCTCGCGCGCCATCCGATGTTCCCTGGGGCGGCCCGGCAGGACTGGGAACGACCCCCACGCTCGCTGCGCTCGCTGCCCCCCGAGGGGGCGCATCAGTCCCTTGGGGCGGCCCGGCAGGACTGATATGACCTTCGAACTCGAAACCGCCCCCAATGCCGCCAGCCTTCGCCGCGTGGCGATCGACCCCGTGTCGCGCGTGGAGGGTCACGGAAAGGTCACGATCCTGCTCGACGCCGACGATCGCGTACACCAGGTCCGGCTGCACATCGTCGAATTCCGCGGTTTCGAGAAGTTCGTGCAGGGCCGGCCCTACTGGGAATTGCCGGTCATGGTGCAGCGGCTGTGCGGCATCTGCCCGGTCAGCCACCACCTGGCCGCGGCCAAGGCGCTCGACATCGTCGTGGGTGCATCCAGGCTGACGCCGACCGCCGAGAAGGTGCGCCGGCTCATGCACTACGGCCAGATCCTGCAATCCCACGCGCTGCATTTCTTCCATCTGTCCTCGCCCGACCTGCTGTTCGGCTTCGACTCGGACGTCAGCAAGCGCAACATCGTCGGCGTCGCCGCCGAACATCCCGACATCGCGCGACGCGGCGTGCTGCTGCGCAAGTACGGGCAGGAGGTGATCCGCGTCACCGCCGGCAAGCGCGTACACGGCACGGGTGCGATCCCGGGCGGCGTCAACAAGTCGCTTACGCGAGGACGAGCGCACCACGTTGCTCGCCGACGCCTACCAGATGATCGCGTGGGCCGCGACGCCGTCACGCTCATCAAGAAGCTTCATCTGTCCAATGTCGCGTCTCTACAACAGCTTCGGCGCGTTCCGCTCCAACATGATGTCGCTGGTGGCGCCGGACGGCGCGCTCGATCTCTACCACGGCGGGCTGCGCGCGCGGGACGCGGCCGGCAAGATCCTGTTCGACCACGTCGACTACGACCGTTACTGGGACCGGATCACCGAAGAGGTGAAGCCCTGGTCGTACATGAAGTTCCCATACCTGCGCGAGCTCGGTCCGGAGGATGGCTGGTACAAGGTCGGCCCGCTCGCGCGCGTTCAGAATTGCGACCACATCCCGACGCCGTTCGCCGATGCGGAGCGCCGCGAGTTCGTCGACTTCGGCGGCGGACAGCCGATCGCACGCCACGCTCGCCTACCACTGGGCGCGCATGATCGAGATGCTGTTCGCGGCCGAGGAAATCAAGGAGCTGCTGCACGACGACGACGTGCTGGGCGATGACCTCGTCGTTACCGGCGAGCGCCATCGCCGCGGGGTGGGCGTGATCGAGGCGCCGCGCGGCACGCTGATCCACCACTACCGCCTAAACAACAACGACCAGGTGCTGCGCGCCAACCTCATCGTTTCCACGACGCACAACAACCAGGCGATGAACGAGGCGATCCGTCAGGTCGCGAAGCGCTACCTCGACGGCCGCAAGCTCACCGAGGGCCTGCTCAACCACATCGAGGTCGCGATCCGCGCGTTCGACCCCTGCCTGTCGTGCGCGACGCACGCGCTCGGGAAGATGCCGCTGGCCATCGAGCTGGTCGACGCCGAGGGTACGGCGATCGACACGCTTGCGCGGGATTAGCCATGGCACCGCCCGGTCGCGCCACGGCTGGTGATCGGCGTGGGCAACCCAAGCCGGGGTGACGACGCGCTGGGTCCGCTGCTGATCGAGCGAATGCTGGCGCGGGCGCTGCCGGGTGTCGAGTGCCTGACCGATTTCCAGCTGCAGGTCGAGTACGCGCTTGACCTCGTCGGCCGCGAGGAGGTCGTTTTCGTCGATGGGACGGTCTCGGGTGACGCGCCGTTCACGTTCGAGGCGGTCGCGCCCGAGCGCGATGCCAGCGCGACCACGCATGCGTTGTCCCCGGCAGCGGTGCTCGACGCCTACGTCCGCGTGACCGAGGAGGCGTTGCCCGCCGTCCACGTGCTCGCGATTCGCGGCTACGAGTTCGAGTTGGGCGATGGATTGACAAAGCGCGCCGCGGAGAATCTCGATTTGGCGGAGGCGATGCTGGTGTCGAGGCTCGGATTCATGTGATCGATTCCCACCTGACGGAGGCGTGCGGAGACTGACGAAGGTCCGGAGTTCTGTACCTGTGTCCGGCACCGATGCAAATAGGCGACAATACGGGGTTGCTTCCTGCCTGCCCCTGAATGATCGCCATTCCACCCGCCGAAAACCCCGCGCCGCGCGCGCATGTTCCGCTCACCGTCGTAACGCGCGGGGCCGCGGTGGAAAGCCTGCATCTGGGATCGGTGGCGGTCGTGGATCGATGCGGCCGCCTGTTGTTCGCGGCCGGCGACCCCGAAGCGCAGACCTTCACCCGTAGTTCGTTGAAACCCCTTCAGGCGCTGCCGTTTGTCGCGGCGGGCGGGGTCGAGCGCTTCGGCTTCACGACCGCCGAGGTGGCGTTGATGTGCGCGAGCCATTCGGGCGAGCCGCGTCACGTCGAAGCCGCCGCATCGATGCTGGCCAAGGCGGGCAACGGCCCGGGGGACCTCCTTTGTGGCACGCATGCGCCCAGGCATTTCGAGGTGCGGGGCGAGCCCCCGCCGCCGCCGCCGTATTCGCCGCTCGCGCACAACTGCTCGGGCAAGCACAGTGGCATGCTCGCCCATTGCGTTGCCTGCGGCTTTGGTCGACATGACTATCTGGCCCAGGATCATCCGCTGCAACAGCAAATCCGCGCCGCGGTGTCGGCGTTCTCCGGGGTGGCGGAAGGCGATCTCGTGTCCGGCGTCGATGGCTGCTCCGCCCCGAACTATGCGATACCTCTCGCCAATCTCGCGTTCGCCTTCGCGCGCCTTGCCGCGGCGACCGACGACCCTGACTACGGCGCGGCGCCGCGTGCGCTGGCCGACGCCATGACCGCGCATCCGGAGATGGTCTCGGGCGACGGGCGCAGCGACCTGGCACTGTCGCGCGCCGGTCGTGGCGACTGGGTATGCAAGGTCGGTGCCGAAGGCGTCCAGGCGGTGGGCATACGGAGCCGGGGTTGGGGAATCGCGGTCAAGGTGGCCGACGGCAGCGCGCGCGGCCTGCACCCAGCGACGGTGGCCATACTCGACCAGTTGGGGCTCGTCGACGATGCTGCCCGCGAAGGGCTGGCGGCCTGGTTTCGACCCCAGCTTCGCAACTACCGCGGGCAGGTCACCGGAGAGGCGCGCGCGGTCGTTGTCCTGGACAAAAAAGACCGATCGCTGGCCGGACTCGAGGGTGTCCGTCGCGAATGAACTTAACCCCCTCCGAAATAGTCTGTTACGACAAGCGTGCGCTGCCGTCCAGGCTCCGCGTTTTGGGCGGGGTTGAACCTGTTGCAGGCGGTTGCCGCACCTGCCGTTCGGCGGGATAACAACGAATGATTCAGGGAAGTCCCGCGGATGGGTGATCGCGAAGTCGATCAGCAGCTCGTGGAGCGGGCACAGCGTGGCGACAAGCGCGCTTTCGAGCTGCTGGTCATGAAATACCAGCGCAAGCTGGGACGGCTGTTGTCGCGGCTGGTGCGCGACCCGGCGGAAGTCGAGGACGTGGCGCAGGAGGCCTTCATCAAGGCGTACCGCGCGCTTCCGAGCTTCCGCGGCGACAGTGCGTTCTACACGTGGTTGTATCGCATTGCGATCAACACGGCGAAGAACTACCTGGTCGCAATGGGCCGGCGTGCGCCGACGACGACGTCGTTCGACAACGAAGAGGCCGAGGGTTTCGAGGACGCTGAGCAGTTGCGGGACAGTGCCACACCGGAGGACGAGCTGATCGGCAAGCAGATCGCTGCCACGGTGAATAAAGCGGTGGATGCATTGCCTGAAGACCTGCGCACGGCGATCACGCTGCGCGAGATCGAGGGCCTCAGTTACGAGGAAATTGCTGCAGTGATGAATTGTCCGATCGGTACCGTGCGTTCGCGCATCTTTCGCGCACGGGAGGCGATCGCCGCCGAGTTGCGGCCGCAGCTCGGCACCGACGAAAACCGGAGATGGTGATGAACGAGAATATTTCGCGTCTGATGGATGGCGAGGTCGACGACGCGGAGTTGGAGAGCTGCTGCGCCGAGCTTCGTTCCGACGACGCGATACGAACATGGGTCTGCTACCACGTGATCGGAGACCACCTGCGCGGCGCGCAAGGTTACTCGCGTGAATTCGCGGCGCGTTTTTCCTCGGCGCTGGACGCCGAGCCTACGGTGCTCGCGCCTCCGGCGAGACCTCACCGGCCAGCGCAGCCAGCGACCTTCGCGTGGGCGGTGGCGGCTACGATCGCGGCAGTGACGGTGGTCGGATGGACGGCGTTTTCGATGATCGACATTCCGCCGGATGCCGTGGCCAAGGCACGCGAAGCGGCGACCGTGCGCGCCGCGCAGGTCGCGCCGCCGGCCGCCGTGCCGGCGGACTATCTGGTTGCGCACCAGGAATATTCGCCGGCGACCGTCATTCAGGGCGGCGGTCCGTATCTGCGCGCCGTGGCGACCACGGCCGCCGAGCCGCGTCCCTGACACAGTCCAGCCGAAACGATGAAACGAGTGTTCTGGAGCAGGCCGGGTGCCATGAGGCGCCTGGGTCAGGGTGGCTGGCTGATTGCGGCGATGCTTGTGACTTCGATCGCGCACGCCCAGGATGCCGGCGAGTGGCTGACGCGCGTCACGCAGGCGGCGCGGCACCTCAATTACACGGGGATCGTTGCCTATCGGCAGGGTCCGCGCATGGAAACTTTTCGTCTTGCGCACCTGAACGAGGGGGGCCAGGAATGGGAAAAACTGCTGAGTCTCGACGGGCCGGCCCGGGAAATGGTGCGCGCGTCGGATGAAGTGCGCCTGTACCTCCCCGACGCCAAAGTGATGCGCATCGAACCGCGCACATTCCGCAACGTGTTCCCGTCGCTTTCGGCCGAGCAGATCCGCAATCTGGCGCAGTACTACGATTTCAAGCGCATCCGTGGCGAGCGAATCGCCGGGCGCAGGGCCGACGTGGTCGTGTTCGAGCCGAAGGACGGGCTGCGCTACGGCCACAAGTTCTGGTCCGACACCGGTACCGACCTGCTGCTCAAGGCGCGCATGGTCAACGAAAAGGGCGACGTCGTCGAGGAATTCGCGTTCACCGACGTCAGCGTTGACGCCAAGATCGACAAGGGAATGGTGCAGCCGTCGTGGGCGTCGGTGCCGCCCGACTGGACCGTCAAGCATGGAGGTCCGGGCGAAGTTGTCCTCGGCGACACCGGGTGGTCCGTCGGCAAGCTGCCGCCAGGGTTCTCCAAGATCATGGAGGGATTCCGGACGCTGCGCGGCAAGCCCAATCCGGTCGCGCACATCGTGTTTTCCGATGGCCTCGTTGCAGTCAGCGTCTTTGTCGAACCACTTACGGTCTCCCACACCCACGTTGGGCTGACACAGGCAGGGGGCCTAAATCTGTACTCGACACGCAGCGATGCGTTTCTGGTGACGGTGATGGGCGAGGCGCCGCCGGCCACGGTGCGCCAGATCGCGCAGTCTGTCACCCACAAGTGATTTTTTCATTCAGTCCCACGATGTTTCGCGCGAACCGCATGAGGATTCCAATGTTTACAGGCAACAAACTCCGCCCGGGCTTCATCGCCGGGGCCCTTGCCCTGACCGTCACGCTGGCTCCGGCGGCACTCGCCCAGGTGCGAGCCGGCCTGCCCGATTTCACCGATCTATATGAGAGGGCCGGCCCGACCGTCGTATCAATCGACGTCACGCAGAAGGTACGCCGTCCGCGAGGGATGCCCGAACTGTCCGAGGACGATCCGTTCTATGAGTTCTTCCGCCGCTTCGGCCAGGTGCCACCGCGCCGCGGACCCGAGCGCGAACCCGAAGCGCAGGCCGTCGGGTCCGGATTCATCATCGGCAGTGATGGCCAGGTCATCACCAACGCGCACGTGGTCGATGGCGCGGACGAGGTGACGGTTCGACTGTCCGACAAGCGCGAGTTCAAGGCCAGGGTGCTGGGCACGGACAAGCGTACCGACATCGCGTTGCTAAAGATCGAAGCGAAGGACCTGCCGAAGGTCGTGATCGGCGATCCCGACAAGCTGCGTGTCGGCGAATGGGTGGTGGCGATCGGCAAGCCGTTCGGCCTGGAGAACACGATGACTGCGGGCATCGTCAGCGCCAAAGGGCGCGACCTGCCGCAGGAAAATCTGGTGCCGTTCATTCAGACCGACGTGGCGATCAACCCGGGCAACTCCGGGGGCCCCTTGTTCAACATGAAGGGCGAGGTCGTCGGCATCAACTCGCTCATCTATTCGCGCACCGGCGGCTACATGGGTCTCGCTTTCGCGATCCCCATCGATGTCGCCATGAACACGGTTGCCCAGCTGAAGGACAAGGGGCGGGTGACCCGCGGACGCATCGGCGTGCAGATCCAGGGGGTCAGCAAGGAGGAGGCGGAAGCCTTCGGCCTGGGTTCGCCACGGGGCGCGCTGGTCAACGGTGTCGAAAAGGACGGGCCTGCGGCGAAGGCCGGCATCGAAGTCGGCGACATCATCGTGAAGGCCGATGGAAGGGACGTGAAGTCGTCCAACGAGCTGCCGCGGATCATCACGGCGATCCGGCCCGGCAGCAGGACCACGATCACGGTGTGGCGCAAGGGTGCGCAGAAGGACCTGTCGGTCACCGTGGCGGAGATGAAGGAAGATGCCGCCGCTCAGCCGCGCCGCGGAGAGCCCGCACCGAAGGAAAAGGCCAAACCCAACAAGATGGGGCTGGTTCTGTCGGACCTGACCGACGAGCAGAAGAAGGAGGCCGAGGTCAAGTCGGGAGTGGTGGTCGAGGACGTGGCGCCGACCGTTCGTGGCAACGTGCAGCCGGGCGACATCGTTATCGCTATCGTGCGAGGTGGATCGACCACCGAGGCGAAAAGCGCCGCGCAGGTGAACGACGTGCTGGGAAAGGTGGAGAAGGGCGGTTCGGTGACGCTGCAGATGAAGCGCGGCGAGCAGCAGTTCTTTTCCACCCTGCGTGCGCTCAACGGAGAATAGACCGCCGATCGTGGCATTGCTGACGCTTCTTTCCCGCGCCTACTGCCACCTCTGCGACGATATGCGAGTCGCGTTGGCGCCGATAGCACGGCGGCATGGCGCGGAGATCATCGAGATCGACGTCGACGCGGATCCGGCACTCGAAGCGCGTTTTGGCGAGCGGGTGCCGGTGCTTCTTCTCGGTGCGGCGCTCGATGGTACGGAGCTGTGCCATCACCATCTGGCGGCGGCCGACGTGGAAGCGGCGCTCGCGCGAGTCGCGCGAATCGGTTAAAATTCAAGACTTTCCGACGATCTCCCACGGTGGCGCGCCCCGATGCGCGGCACCCAACAAGGGCACTTCCGGGTGCCCTTTGAATTTTTCCGACAACACGCCCTCCGTGCGACACATTCGCAATTTTTCGATCATCGCCCATATCGACCACGGGAAGTCGACCCTCGCGGACCGCTTCATCCAACGTTGCGGTGGCCTGTCCGACCGCGAGATGAGCGAGCAGGTTCTCGACTCGATGGATCTCGAGCGCGAGCGCGGCATCACGATCAAGGCGCAGACGGCGGCGCTCACCTACAAGGCGCGCGACGGGGAGACCTACTCACTCAATCTGATCGACACGCCGGGGCACGTCGACTTCGCCTACGAAGTGTCGCGTTCGCTGGCTGCGTGCGAAGGCGCGCTGCTGGTGGTCGATGCATCGCAGGGCGTCGAGGCGCAGACGGTAGCCAATTGCTACACGGCGATCGAACAGGGCGTCGAAGTGATACCGGTGTTGAACAAGATCGACCTGCCTTCCGCCGATCCCGACCGCGTAAGCGACGAGATCGAGGACATCATCGGCATCGACGCGACCGGGGCCGTGCGGGCGAGCGCCAAGAATGGTATCGGCATCGACGACATTCTCGAAGCGGTAATCGCCAAGGTGCCGCCGCCGAAGGGCGATTCGGATGCGCCGCTGTCGGCGCTGATCATCGACTCGTGGTTCGACAACTACGTGGGCGTGGTCATGCTGGTGCGGGTGATGGATGGCAGGCTGAAGCCGAAGGACAGGATCCTGCTGATGGCGGCCGGTGCCGCGTACAACTGCGAGCAGGTCGGCGTGTTCACGCCCAAGTCGATCGCGCGCGCCGAACTGATTGCCGGTGACGTGGGTTTCATCATCGCCGGCATCAAGGAAATCGACGCCGCGAAGGTCGGCGACACGGTGACGCTGGCCGCGAGGCCGGCGGCCGCAGCGTTGCCCGGATTCAAGGACGTCAAGCCGCAGGTGTTTGCCGGCCTCTACCCGGTCGAGAGCAACCAGTACGAGGCGCTGCGCGAGGCGCTGAACAAGCTCAAGCTGAACGATGCGTCGCTGCACTACGAACCGGAAGTCTCGCAGGCGCTGGGCTTCGGCTTTCGCTGCGGCTTCCTGGGCCTGCTGCACATGGACATCGTGCAGGAGCGGCTGGAGCGCGAATACTCGATGGATCTCATCACCACCGCGCCGACGGTCATCTACCAGATACTGATGCGCGATGGCACGGTGCTGGAGATCGAAAATCCGTCGAAGCTGCCGGATCTTTCGAGAGTCGAGGAGATTCGCGAACCGATCATCACGGCGACGATCCTGATGCCGCAGGAATACGTGGGTCCGGTGATCACGCTGTGTACAGAAAAGCGTGGCGCGCAGAAGAACATGCAGTACCTCGGACGGCAGGTCATGCTGACCTACGAGTTGCCGATGGCCGAGGTCGTGATGGATTTCTTCGACAAGCTGAAGTCGGTCTCCCGCGGCTATGCGTCGCTCGATTACGAATTTCTCGAGTTTCGCGCGGCCGACGTGGTCAAGCTCGACATCCTGATCAACGGCGAGCGTGTCGACGCCCTGTCGGTGATGGTGCACCGGTCGGTGTCGATGTACCGCGGACGCGAAGTCGCGGCGAAGATGCGTTCGCTCATCCCGCGGCAGATGTTCGACGTCGCGGTTCAGGCATCGATCGGCGCCAACATCATCGCGCGCGAGACGATCAAGGCGATGCGCAAGAATGTACTTGCCAAATGCTACGGTGGCGACATCACCCGCAAGAAGAAGTTGCTCGAGAAGCAGAAGGCGGGAAAGAAGCGGATGAAGGCCGTGGGCAGCGTCGAAATCCCGCAGGAGGCCTTTCTGGCCATCCTCCAAGTGGGGGAAAAGTAGACGAACTGCGCAATGCTCATGCCGGACGGCGGCCGGCGAAACCCGTTTGCGTGGCACAATCCGCCGGCCTGTGAACCCACCTCCACTCGTCCAGCTGCCAATTTGATGAACTTTGCCCTGATTCTCTTCCTGTTGACACTTGCCACCGGCGTGCTGTGGTTCGTCGATCGCGTCCATTTCGCCAAGCGCCGGCAGGCGGATGCGCCGGAGCCCGTGTGGGTCGAGTACGCGGCAAGCTTCTTCCCGGTCCTCCTGCTGGTCTTCCTGTTGCGTTCGTTCGTCGCCGAGCCGTTCAAGATACCCTCGTCGTCGATGCGCCCCACGCTCGAGGTCGGCGATTTCATCCTTGTCAACAAGTTCACCTACGGGTTGCGCCTGCCGATCGTCGAGGCCAAGGTCATTCCGATCGGGGAGCCCAAGCGCGGCGACGTAGTGGTGTTCCGTTACCCAGTCAATCCCAGCCAGGATTTCATCAAGCGCGTCGTCGGTGTAGGTGGCGATGTCGTGCGCTACGAGGACAAGAAGCTGACCGTCAACGGCAAGGCGCTGCCGCAGGTGCGCGACGGAACCTACAGCTATCTCGAGAACCTGCGCTTCGAAACGCTGGAGCGGTTCCTCGAGACTGCGGACCGTGGCGACGCCACGCACACGTACACAATAGGCATCAATCCGCAGGCCGCGCCTGTCTATCCGCAGAATGTGCGCCCGTTTCCGGGCCGCGAAAATTGCGACTACAATGAGCGGGGATTCACGTGCAAGGTGCCGGCCGGCCATTACTTCATGATGGGCGACAACCGCGACAACAGCGACGACAGCCGCTATTGGGGATTCGTCCCGGACGATCACATCCGCGGCAAGGCGTTTTTCATCTGGTTCAACTGGGACGACATTTCGAGCTTCGCGTTCAACCGCATCGGCAGCGGAATCCGGTGACCGGGACGGAAGCGGGAGCGCATTGATGACGACAACAAGACGAACGCACCAGCATGGACTGTCGATGATCGGATTCTTGTTCGTCGCGGCGGTCCTGATGGTCGTGGCGCTGCTGGCATTTCGCATGATCCCGGCCTACATCGAGTACTACACGATCCAGAAAGCGCTCGAGACCACGATCGCCGAAGTCAGCGAGCCGACGGTTGCCAGCTTCCGCAAGGCCATGGAGCGGAAGCTCAATGCCGACTACGCGGACGCGATCAGCGCGAAGGACGTAGAGCTCACCAAGAACGGCAACACGATCACCGCGTCAGTCAGCTGGGAGAAGAAACTCCCGCTGGTGCAGAACGTGAGCCTGCTGCTGGAATTCGACGCCTCGGCGTCACGCTAGAACCGCCGCGCGATCGGATGGCGGCGAAGCTTCGCGGGCGACTGGGCTATGCGTTCTCCCAGCCCGACCTGCTTCGCCACGCGCTGACCCACCGCAGCCACGGCGCGTCGAACAACGAGCGGCTCGAGTTCGTTGGCGATGCGGTGCTCAACTGCGTTGTTGGCCTCGTGCTGTACGAGCGCTTTCCCACGCTCCCCGAAGGTGACCTTTCGCGCGTTCGCGCAGCGCTGGTCAACCAGGACACGCTGGCGCGCGTCGCCCGCCGGCTTGATCTCGGCGCGGAAATCCGGCTCGGCGAGGGCGAGCAGAAGAGTGGCGGGGCACAGCGACCATCGATTCTTGCCGACGCACTCGAGGCGGTGTTCGGCGCGGTGCTCGTCGATGGCGGGTTCGGGCCGGCGCGCGCGGTGATCGTCGCCTGTTTCGGCGACGAGCTGGCGCAGGCCGATCCATCCACGCTGGTCAAGGACCCGAAGACGCGTCTGCAGGAGTGGCTGCAGGCGCGGCGGATGGCTGTTCCGGAATACGTCGTGACGGCGACCACCGGCGAGGCACACGCGCAGCTGTTCGAGGTCGAATGCCGGATACCGGCGCTGGCGCTCGTCGCCATCGGCCGGGGGGCCAGCAGGCGCGCCGCGGAACAGGAGGCGGCCGAGGCGGCGGGCGCGATGGCCGTGAATGCCGCCACGCAGGATGCGCGTGGAAGCGACTGACGCTCCGACGCAGGGTTTTCGCTGCGGCCATGTCGCGATCGTCGGTCGTCCGAGTGTCGGCAAGTCGACGCTGATGAATTCGCTGATCGGCCAAAAACTCAGCATCACTTCGAAGAAGCCGCAGACCACGCGCCATCGCATCGTCGGTCTGGCCACCGGTGCCGACACCCAGTTCGCGTTCGTCGACACCCCGGGATTCCAGACGCGGTATCGCTCGCGACTCAACGACCGCCTGAACCGGGCGGTGCGCGACAGCCTGGCTGAGGTCGACGCCGTGGTGCTGGTGCTCGATGCCACGCGCGTCACCGAGGCCGACCGTGCCGTCGTGGAGCTCCTGCCACTCTCGGTGCCGGTGGTCGCCGCCGTGAACAAGGTCGACCTGCTCGCCGACAAGGGTGCGCTGCTGCCGCTGCTCGCACAGATCGCGCAGCTTCATTCGTTCGCCGCGATCGTACCGATTTCCGCCGAGCGGGGTATTCAGATCAACGACCTCAAGGCCGAGGTTGCCAAGTTGCTGCCGGTATCTGCGCCGCTGTATCCCGTCGACGATCTCACCGACCGCGATGAGCGTTTTCTGGCGGCGGAATTCATCCGGGAGAAGATCTTTCGGCAGCTCGGCGACGAGGTGCCCTATTCGACGACCGTCGGGATCGACAGCTTCGAAGTCGACGGGACGCTGCGGCGCATCAGAGCGACCGTGTATGTCGACAAGACGAGCCAGCGCGCAATGCTGCTGGGCGAGAGCGGTTCGCGGATGAAGGCGATCGCCACGCAGGCGCGCGGGGACATGGAGCGTTTGTTCGGCGGGAAGGTGTTCCTGGAGGTCTGGGTGAAGGTCAAGAGTGGCTGGGCCGACAGCGACGCGTCGTTGGCGCGTTTCGGATACTGACGGGGCGTGGGGTGGCGGCCCGGCAACCGGTGCAGCGGCGCGACGACGAACCCGCGTTTGTGCTGCACACCTACCCGTACCGTGAGTCGAGTCTCATCGTCGAGGCGTTCACGCCCGGATTCGGCCGCGTGGCCATGGTCGCGCGAGGAGCAAAGCGGCCGCGGTCGGAAACTCGCGGGCTGCTGCAGGCCTTTCAGCCGCTGACGCTGTCGTTTGCCGGCGCCGGCGAATTGAAAACGATGCTCAAGGTCGAATGGCGCGGCGGCCTGCCGCCACCGGGCGGCTCGGCCCTGCTGTGCGGTTTCTACCTGAACGAGCTGTTGCTGAAGCTCCTTCCGCGGGAAGATCCACATCCTGCGTTGTTCGACCAGTACGCGACCGCGCTTGCTTCACTCGCCGAGCGCGCAGCGCCGGCGGAACAGGCAGTAGTGCTACGCCGCTTCGAAGTGCGGCTGCTCGCCGAAATGGGCTATGCGTTGTCGCTGACGCACGATTTCGAGTCGGGCGCGGCGATCGACCCGATGGGCAGGTACCATTACACGTTCGACCGCGGACCGCGCCGGGTTGCCGCCAATGTCGCGCGCGAGCGGGATCCGCGCGGGCCGCTGGTGCGCGGTGCTACGCTGCTCGCGCTGGCGACCCACGTGTACGCTGACGGCGAGGTGGCGATGGAAGCCAAACGCATGATGCGCGAGGTCCTCGACCATTATCTTGAAACACGGCGCATCTTCAGTCGACAGGTCGTGCGCGATCTGATGGCGCTGGACGAGGAGGGATCGGCATCTTGATCGAACTTGGTGTCAATATCGACCATGTGGCCACGCTTCGCGAGGCGCGGCGCACGCATGAGCCCGATCCGGTGTGGGCGGCGGTCGAGGCGCACCTGGGTGGCGCCGATGGCATCACCGTGCATCTGCGCGAGGATCGCCGGCACATACAGGACGACGACGTGCGCCGGCTGCGTGAACTCGTTCACATCAAGTTGAATCTCGAGATGGCCGCGACCGCGGAGATGATCGGCATTGCGCTGCGCGTCAAGCCGGAGATGGCGATGCTGGTGCCGGAGGGCCGTCACGAGATCACGACCGAGGGCGGACTCGATGTCGCCGGCCAGGAGGCGGGCCTGCGTACCGTTGTGGCGCGGCTAGCCGACGCGGGCATCGTGACCTCGGTATTCATCGACGCCGACCTGGCGCAGGTGGAGGCCGCGGCGCGCATTGGTGCTCGCGTCTGCGAAGTGCACACGGGTCCCTACGCGCACGCATTCCACGCCAGGGGCCGCGATCCGGAGAGCGCCGCGGTGGTCGCCGAGCTCGCGCGGATACGCGCGGCCGGCGAGGCGATTCGCGGCCTGTCGATGCGCTTCAACGCCGGCCATGCGCTCAACTATTTCAATGTGCAGCCGGTCGCGGCGCTGACCGGCGTGCGAGAACTCCATATCGGACACGCGATCGTGTCACGTGCGATGTTCTGCGGCCTGCGCGAGGCTGTACGCCAGATGAAATCGCTGCTGCGCGAAGCGGCCGTGCGCGGGTGAGTGACGTGAAAAGACCGACGCGATGAACGTCCTATCCTTGCCGCGCGGCCCCGTGGTGCTGGGAATCGCGGGCTGCGAGCTCGATGTCGTCGACCGCGAGCGGCTGCTCCATCCGCTGGTGGGCGGCGTGATCCTGTTCTCGCGCAACTTCGCCGACTGCGCGACGCTCCGTGCGCTGACCGCGCAGATTCATTCGCTGCGTTCGCCGCCGCTGCTTGTCTGCGTCGATCACGAGGGCGGGCGCGTCCAGCGCTTTCGCGAGGAATTCACGGCGATTCCGCCGATGCGCACATTGGGCGAGATGTGGGACCGCGACGCTGGGGCGGCGACCGGCGAGGCGCAGCGGTTGGGCGAGGTCATCGCACGCGAGCTGCGCGCGCACGGCGTGGATTTCAGCTTCACGCCGGTGCTCGACCTCGATTTCGCGGCGAGCGGCGTGATCGGCGATCGCGCGTTCCACGGCGATCCGATCGCCACCGCGCAACTTGCCTCCGGCCTGCGGCGGGGATTGAACGCCGGCGGCTGCGCCGCGGTCGGCAAGCACTTTCCCGGACATGGGTTCGTAGTGGCGGATTCGCATTTCGAGGTGCCGGTCGACGCTCGCTCGCTTGCCGACATCGTCGCCAACGACCTTCAGCCATTCGCGGCGCTGGCCGACGAGGGCCTCGAGGCCGTCATGCCGGCGCACGTGATCTATTCGGCCGTGGACTCGGTGCCCGCGGGCTACTCGCGGATCTGGCTGCAGGAAATCCTGCGCGGCCGACTCGCCTTCGACGGGCTCGTGTTCTCCGACGATCTCGGAATGGCGGGCGCGCATACCGCCGGCGACATGGTCGCGCGCGCGCAGGCCGCGATCGTGGCAGGCTGCGACATGGTGCTCACCTGCAACGAGCCGGGGGCTGCCGACGATCTGCTCTCGCGCTGGCGGCCGCCGTCTCAGCCCGAGCTGGCGAGGCGGGCCGCGCGGATGCAGGGATGGTAGGCGATCGCACGCGCGGAAATTCGTGGTTCTGCCCGCAACGCAGGATCGACTTCGCGTTCGACTAATTCAATTCGCACCTGTTGATGGCGGCGACATCGCGCAGCAGTATTGACAGGATCAGCGGCGTTCCTTCCGGGGCGCCCACCGGGATGGTGGATCCGGTCGGGATCGTGGGCTTGTAGTTCGCGAAGCAGAACTTGTTGAACCACGTGGCGCTGCAGCATTCGGCGGGATCGCCGTTCGGCCCGCAGGCGCTGCCCTTGCCGTCGTCCATTGCCCAGGGTCCCGCGATCTGATATCCCAGAGTCGACTGGGCGGTGGGCTCGGTGATCGGGCACGAGCAGACGATCTGGTCTGAGGCAATTGGGCCAACACCCGGAAACGTCGCGCCGGTCGTGCTGTCGAAACAGACACCGCCATCGCATTGGGCGTAGGGTCCCGTCGACGAGCCTCCCGGGCACGTATACAGAGCCTGCGGCGGCGGCCCCTGGAACACCGGATACTTCGCCGCGTACTTTTTCGTGACCTGCTCGGGAAGGCTGAACGTGCTCACCGTATAGCCATTGTTCAGGCCGTCGTCGAGCAATGTGCAGACATCCTGTTCCGGATCACCGAACTTGAAGGCGAGACTGATGCTCTTTCCGTTCAGGACGTCGCACTTGCAATAGGCGACACCGTTCAGCGTGAAGCACTGGGCCGTGGCACAGAGCGCGTATTTCTGGTTGCACGTCACGAGGGGACCCGGGTCCGGCCACGGGAACGGAGGCAGGCCTGAAAAAGGCGATGCCGGCGAATCCGCGCTGTAGGCGTGGCCCGGGACTCCCAGCATGACAAGCACGCCAAGCATCATCAGCAGCGCGCGCCAGCCCAGATCTCCGGACGCAGGGCCCCGCGGTTCGATCGCCGCAATGTGCCCATCTAGTTTGGTGCTGGAATTCTGGCAGGGGACCATTCTCGCTTTCGTGGAAACGGAGACGCGCAATGCGAGAACCATGCGCCGGGCATGTTCATGTGTCAAGGAGGCGCCAGCGGGAAGCGGCCATTCGCGTCACGTGACCGCCCGACGACGTTGCCAGAAACGGCCGCATGGCGTTGAGTGGCGCGGTACCGCGTTTCATCGGACGTGTGGCGACCGTCCCCCCAGCCGTCGCGTCAACTCGACTCCGGTTTGCGCAACGAGCGGTCCCAATTGCTTGATGCGTTCATCCGGCAGCCGCGACGATGGCCCGGCGAGCGATATCGCGCCCAGCACCTCGGCGTGCTCGTTGAAGATCGGTGCGGCCACGCAGCGGGTCGCCAGCGCGTGCTCCTCGTCATCGAACGACCAGCCGCGCTGGCGAATCACGCGGATGCTCGCCCACATGGTCTCCGGCGACGTGATGGTGTTGGCCGTGATGCGCGGGAGACCCTTGACCTTGAGGATGGCGTCGATCTCGTCGTCGGGAAGCGCCGCGAAGATCGCCTTGCCGACGCCCGATGCGTGCAGTGGAACGCGGCTGCCGAGCTTGACGATCGTGCGCATCATCTCGCGGCACTGCACCTGGTCGATGAACACGGCCTCGGTGCCGTCGAGGATGCCCAGGTTGGCGGTTTCGCCCGACTGGTCCATCAGCCGGCGCATGTAGGGATGGCTCTGCGCAACGAAATCGCGATTGGCGAGAAAGCTCATGCCTACGGTAAATGCCTGCAAGCCGATGTACCAGCGACCGAGCTCGCCACCCTGGTACACATAGCCCATCTTCTCCAGCGTCGCTAGCAGCCGATGGGCGGTGGAAGGCGCCAGCTGCACTCGCTGTGCGACGTCGGTCAGCGACAGGCCGCCCTCGGCGCGAGCAACTGCTTCGAGCAATGAAAGCGCGCGCGTGAGACTCTGGACCTGGACGGTCACCCCACCGGTCTTGCCGGGCGTGCGGCCGCGCTTGGGTGGTGGCGCGGAGAGGCGGTTGGGCATGTGGAGGACAACCTTGCGCGTGGCACTGCGAAGGGCGAGCGCCGTCAGGTTACCCGCAGCTGCGGGGTGAGCGCAAACAGCTCGCCGGCGATCTCGACCTCGTAGCGCGCCGCCAGGATGGCGGTGTCCGACAATGGCGGCGCTTCCTGCGGCGCGCGCGCGTAGCCCATCACCACGGCGCGGCCGAGCTTGCGGCTGTAGCCGGCCGACGTCAGCTCACCGACGCTGCGCCCGTTCATGAGGATTGGCTCGCCACCCCAGGGAAATGCGGCAGGGTCGTCGACGATGAACCGGACGAGCCGCTTGCGCAATCCCGCCGCCTGCTGCCGCAACAGCGCGTCGCGCCCGATGAAGGGTGTCGCCTTGTCGAGCTTCACCGCGTAGCCCAGCCCGGCCTCCCACGGCGTTTCGTCGGGTGAAAGTTCCGCCCCCCATGCACGCCGACCCGCCTCGATGCGCAGCGCGTCGATCGTGTAATAGCCGGCGTCCTTCAATCCGAAGCCAGTGCCCTCGCTCCACAGCGCATCGTACATCGTGACGCACTGCTCGGTCGGCACGACGATTTCGTAGCCGGGGCCGCCGACATAGCTCATCCGCGCGGCGCGCGCGCACGCATAGCCGACGTCGATTTCGACCGTCGTCGAGAACGGCAACGCGGCCTGCGAAAGATCGTCGGGGCAGAGCGTTCGCAGCAAGGCTTCCGCCTTCGGACCCATCAGCGAGATCACCGAATACGCGCCGGTGACGTCGACAAGCACTGCGAACTCGTCGTCGCTGACATGGTGTCCGATCCACGACGCATCGCGCGTGGCCTGGCCGGATCCGGTGAGGATGAAGAACGTGTCGCGGGCGAGGCGCGTGATCGTGAGGTCACTTTCGAATCCGCCACGCGGATTGAGCATCGCCGTATAGACCATGCGGCCCACCGGCACGTCGATTTCGTTGGCGCACAGGCGCTGCAGCACCGCGAGTGCGTCGCGGCCCTTCAGCACGAATTTGGAGAACGACGATTGGTCGAACACCACGACGTCCTCACGGCATGTGCGCTGTTCCTCGAGCACCCACGGCAGCCAGGCAGGCGTGTCGAGCGTGCACGGGGCCGGAGTCGCGCCCGAAGGCAGGAAGTAGTTGGCGCGCTCCCAGTTGAGCTTGGTGCCGAACACGGCACCCTTGGCCGCCAGCCGGTCGTAGAGCGGCGAACGGCGCAGCGGACGCACGGTCGCCAGTTCCTCGCGCGGCCAGCGCATCGCGTAATGCAGGCCAAGCGATTCCACGGTGCGGTCGGCCAGGTGACGGCGATTCGCGTGGAACGGCGCGAAGCGGCGGATGTCGACATCCCATAGATCGATCGGTGCTTCGCCGCCGACGATCCACTCGGCGACGAGGCGCCCCGCACCGCCCGAGTTGGCGATGCCGGCGGAATTGAACCCGGCGCACACGTAGTAGCCGCCGACCTCGGGCGCCTCGCCGAGGATGAAGTTGCCGTCGAGCGTGAAGCTCTCCGGGCCGTTCAGCAGCATCTTGATCTGCGCGGTTTCGAGGCAGGGTGTGCGGTGGATCGCGTTGGTCATCAGCACTTCGAACTGGTCCCAGTCCTCCGGCAGCAACTGAAATTCGAAGCCGTCCGGTATGGGCGCGACGTTCCATGGCTTGGCCACCGGCTCGAACCCGCCCATCACCAGACCGCCGACTTCCTCCTTGTAGTAGATGTAGCCGTCCGGATCGCGAATCACCGGCAGGTCCGGCGTCACCCCGGAAATCGGCTTGGTCACGACGTAGAAATGCTCGGCCGCGTATAAGGGCACGTTGACGCCCGCTCGGCGGCCGAATTCGCGCGCCCACTGTCCGCCGCAATTGACCAGCGTCTCACAGGCGATTTCGCCCTCGCCTTCGGCGCTGGTCCACGCAACGCCCGCCACGCGATCTTTGACCAGGCGCACGCCGGTCACCTTGACGCCTTCGCGGATCTGCACGCCGCGCATGCGTGCGCCCTTGGCCAGCGACTGCGTGAGGTCGGTCGGATTGGCCTTGCCGTCGCCAGGAATCCAGACGGCGCCTGCCAGGTCGTCGGTGCGCAGGAGGGGCGCGATACGACCCGCCTCCGATGGCGAGATGAATTCGAATTCGATGCCGAAGCTTCTGGCCCGCGCCATCTGCCGCGTGATCAGCTTGAGCCGCTCCGGCGTCTTCGCGACGTTTAGGCTGCCGCACTGTTTCCAGCCGGTGGCGAGACCAGTCTCGGCTTCGAGCATCGAGTACAGTTCGATGCCGTACCGGCTCATGCGGGTGGCGTTGCGCGTGGCGCGTGTCTGCCCGACGAGCCCCGCTGCGTGCCAGGTCGTGCCGCAGGTCAGTTTCCCCTGTTCGAGCAGCACGACATCGGCCACGCCCAGCTTGGCGAGATGGTAGGCGGTCGACGCCCCGGCGATGCCGCCGCCGACGATCACGACACGCGCCTGGGTGGGAATGGTGGCCATGGAGATCTCCAGAGCGCTAGAGCTTGAGTGCGGCGACGCCGGCGACCACGCTGGCGGCGCCGACGAACCGCACGATGCCGAATCCTTCGTTGAGCAGCATGGTGCCTATGACCGCGGCGAACAGCACGGATGTCTCACGCAGCGCCGCCACGGCCGCGACTGGCGCGCGCGTCATTGCCCACAGCACGATTCCGTACGCGGCGACACTGCAGAATCCTCCAATCAGTCCGCGCCGCCACTGCGCGCCGACGTACGCGATGGATGCCGCGCCGCGCCGCGCGCGAATCCAGGCAAGAAACACAACGCCCTCGGCGAAGGTCAGCCACAGCACGTAGGCGAGCGCGCTACCCGACGCGCGGGCACCGGCGCCGTCGACCAGCGTGTAGAAGGCGATGATCGCCGCGTTGGCCAATGCCCAGGACACGGCGGCGCGCGGATGCGAGTGTCGCTGCGCGAATGCGATCGCCACGATTCCGGCGCAGATGAGCACGATTCCCGACGCGACCTGCGCCGACGGCAGTTCGCGCAGAAAGGCGATGCCCAGCAGCGTGACGAGAAGCGGGGCGGTCCCGCGCATCAGCGGATAGGCGAACGACAGGTCCCCGGTGCGATAGGCCTGCGCGAGCGTCAGGTAGTAGGCGAAGTGGATCGCTACCGAGGCAAGGGCGTAGGGCCAGGAGGCGGTCGACGGTGGCGCGACGAACGGCAGCGCGACAAATGAGCACAGCGTGGCCCCGGCGACGACGGTCGCCGTATCGAGCAACGGGTCACCGCCGCCGGCGGACTTGAGCAGCGCGTTCCACGATGCATGCAGCAGGCCCGCGCCGAGGACGGCGAGCGTGACTCCCAGGGTCATTTCCACGCAGGGGTCGAATCGCTAGTGCGCCGGGGCGGCAGGAATACGCTGCGCCGCCTCGAGTGCGGCAACATAATGCGCGAGCGGTGGCGTGGGCGCACCTGCGATCTTGGCCAGGTCGTCCCACAGGCGGACGGCGACGGCGTCGGCGGCGTAGGGCTGCGCGATGAATGCCTGCGCCTCCTCCGGCGTGAAGACGCCGCCCTGCAGGGCAAGGCTGCGCTTGGAATCGATCGACAACGCCTCGAAGTATCCGCCTCGGGTAGCGCACAGATAACGCTTGGCATCGACGTGCAGCCGGATCGGTGCCAGCACGTCGTCGGAGTACAGATGCCGCAGGAACGGCAGCGCCGCGAACTGGTGGAGATCGTCGACACCGCGCAGCGTAGGGGTTTCACCCTGGTCGTTCAATAGATGGCCCAGGTCGTGCAGCAGGGCGGCGGTCACCAGTGCCGGCGACGCGTTTGCGTCCTCGGCCCGTGACGCGGTCTGCAGCGCGTGCTCGATCTGGGTGACGGGCTCGCCCTCGTAGGCGCGGCCACCCTTTCGGCCGAAGAGAATGCAGATGTCTGAAATGGACAGGGCCATGGCGGGCAGGGGACGGGAGGGTATAAAAACGCGAAGTTGAAATGAGGGTTGCCGAGGGCTCGATGAGCGTCACGCCGTGCGCGGCTTGCGCTTCTGCCAGCCGGTCCGTCCCTGCGGCAAACCTGCCGGCACCGGGTCGTCGTCGGGCGGTGGCGTGGGCTCCTTGAGCCGCGTCCGCGCCAGCACGCCGGCATCCTCGAGGATGGGGTAGGCGATCGAGCAGATGTGCGAATTGATGCGTTTCAGGTCAGAGATGAGGTCGAGGTGCAGCGACGACGTCTCGATGCTTTCGAGCGTATTGCCCGCGAGCCGCGTCAGGTGCGAGTCGGCGTAGGCACGTTCCAGATCGCGGAACAGGACCTTCTGCGCCAGCAGCTCCTGCGCGCTTTTGAGTTCGCCGTGCAGGAAGACGCTCATGCAGAGACGCAGGTTGGCGACCAGCCGCGCGTGGAGGTCGCAGATCTCCGCCATGCCGGCCTCGGAGAAACTCCGGTGCTTGGCGATCTTCTTGTCCTCGACATCCGTGAGCACGCGCTCGATGATGTCGCCGACCTGCTCCAGGTTGATCGTGAAGGAAACGATGTCCGCCCAGCGCCGGCCTTCCTTCACATCGAGCGCCTCGCGCGAGATCTGGGTGAGATAGAGCTTCACCGCCGTATAGAGTTCGTCGACGACGTCGTCCTTCCTGCGCAGGCGTTCGGCCAGCGCGCGGTCGTTGGTCTTCAACACTGTCAGCATGCCGGTCAGCATGTCCTCGATGACGTCGCCGATGCGCATCGCCTCGCGCGCGGCATTTGCAATCGCGAGCGGCGGCGTGTCCAGCGCGGATGGATCGAGGTTGCGCGGCTTCGCGGGGTCGTCGGCCGGCGGTCGGTTGGGCAGCAGTCGTTCGGCGACCCGGGCGATCTTCTCGGTCCAGAAGATGAAGAGCAGCGCAAGGGCAACATTGAAGAAGAAATGGAACAGCACAACCTCGCGCGCGGGATCGATTCCTAGGCCGGCAATCCATCCGTCGACGTGCGGCAGCAAGGGAATGGCGAGCACGCAGCCGATCAGCTTGAACAGAAAATTTCCGAGAGTAACGCGGCGGGCCTCCGGCGGCGAGCGCAGCGTCGACAGCATGCCGAGGATGCCGCTGCCGAGATTTGCCCCAAGCACCAGCCCGAGCGCGACCGGCAGTGAAATCATCGACAGCGACGCAAGCGCCGCCATCAGCAGTACGACGGCCAGGCTCGAATAGCAGAGGATGGTGAACAGCGCGGCAACCAGCATATCGAGCAGCACATCACCGGTGAGCGAGGCGAAGATCACCTTCACGCCCGCCGCTTCGACGAACGGCCTGGCGGCCAGCGAAATCCACTGCAGCGCGAAGATGATGAGGCCGAGCCCGATCAGGATGCGGCCGAAACGGCCGAGATTGGTCGACTGCCGGGCGAGGAACAGCGTCACGCCGACGAAGATCAGCAGCGGTGCCAGCCACGACAGGTCGAACGACAGGATGACGGTGACCAGCGACGTGCCGACGTCGGCACCCAGCATTACCGCCAACGCAGGCGCCGTGCTGATCAATCCCTGACCGGCGAAGGCTGCGACGATGAGTGCGGTGGCGGTGCTGCTCTGTATGAGCCCCGTGACCCCCAGCCCGGCGAACAGCGCGGTGAAGCGGCGATCAATGCTCCGGCGCAGCACGCGCCGGAGGTCAGCTCCGTACAGGCGCAGGATGCCCGTGCGAACGATGTGCGTTCCCCACACCAGCAGGGACACGCCGGCCAGCAGGTTGAGCAGCATCTGCATGGGCTAGCTGTCCGTCACCACGGCAGCGAATACGTCTTGGTGTTGGTAAAGCTCTTCATCGCCTCCTGCACGCCTTCCTTGTGACCAAGTCCCGAGTCCTTGATGCCGCCGAAGGGCGTCAGCTCCAGCCGGTATCCCGGCACCTCGCGGACGTTGACGCTGCCCACGTGCAACTCGGCAACGAAGCGGGTGATGTAGTCCAGCCTGTTTGTGCAAACGGCGGAGGACAGGCCGTACAGGGTTCCGTTGGCGATGCGGATCGCATCGTCGATGTCCTGGAACCGGATCACCGGAGACACCGGACCGAAGGTTTCGGTCTTGACGACGTTCATCTCGGGATCCACGTGGTCGAGCACCGTGGGCGAGTAAAGCGCACCGCGGCGGACGTTTCCGGCAAGCAGCTTCGCGCCCTGTGCCATCGCATCGTTGACCCGGTCCTCGCAGTTGCGTGCGGACGCCTCGTCGATGACCGTCCCCATGTCGAGGCGCGCGTCCGCCGGATCGCCGTAGGTCCAGGCGCGGGTCCGGGCGACCAGGCGGAGGACGAACGCATCGGCGACCCGTTCGTGCACCAGCATGCGCTTGACTGCGGTACAGCGCTGTCCCGAATTCCTGTACGAACCGGCGGCAGCCAGCCCGGCAGCCTCGTCGAGATCGGCGTCTTCCATGACGATGATGGGATCGTTGCCGCCGAGTTCCAGTACCTGCCGCTTGTACACCGCCTTCGCGGCAATGTACTTGCCTACGGAAACGCCGCCGGTGAAGGTGACAAGGTCGACATCGGGATTGATCAGCATCTCGTCGGCGATCTCGCGCGGGTCGCCGGTCACGACCGACAGCATCTGCGGTGGCAGGCCGGCCTCGTAGAGCACGTCGGCCAGCAGCAGCGCAGTGAGCGGCGTCTTCTCGGTGGGCTTTAGCACCATCCGGTTGTTGGTCGCGATCGAGGGCGCCACCTTGTGCGCAACCTGGTTCAGCGGATGATTGAACGGCGTGATCGCCGAGATCACACCCTGCAGGGGCTCGCGCAGCGTGTAGACCTTGCGCTGCTTGCCGTGCGGTGTCAGGTCGCATGAGAACACCTGGCCGTCGTCATGCAGCGCCGCGTGACCGGCGAAAGTGAACACGTCGCAGGCACGACCGACTTCGTAGAGCGTGTCCTTCTTGCACAATCCCGACTCCGCGGTGATGAGGTCGGAGATCGCGTCGGCACGCTCGCGGATCAGCGCGGCCGTGCGGTACATTATTTCCGAGCGCTCGTAGCGCGTGAGTTTCGCGCGATAGGCGGCGGCGATCGAAAAGGCGCGGCGCACGTCGTCGACGGTCGCCTTCGGCACCGTGCCCACCACGGCATTCGTGAAAGGATTTCGTACTTCGATGACGCGCTCGCCTCCCACCCGCTCGCCGGCGATGCGCATCCTGGCATTCAGCGGCGCTCCCGTTTTCACGCTTGTGAGTTCGGTCATCAGGTTCATCGATGCATCTTGTCAGCGCAGGTGATTCAAGGCCAGGTCGAAAGCATCGAAATTGCGCCACCGGCGGGTCGGCAGCCGGCCCGCGGGCCGGTTGGCGATCAGCGGCACGCGCTGCTCGGACGTTCCGCCGTGCGAGCGCAGCGGAACGTCGAGGCCCGACAGGTCGTGGCGGTCGCGGCGGGTGCCGATGACGGTCAGCCGTTCGGAGACGACCACGAGATCGCCGACGCGGTCGGGCGGCAGCTCGAAGGTCGCGCATGCCTGTTCGCGGGACTTCACGTCCTCGATGCCGGGCAGCGCGGCGATCCGGCGCGCCACGTCGCCGGCCTGCGCCGGGTCGTCGACGTACACGGTGGCGTACGACCCCAGCGCGCCGTGGTGAACGACATACGGGTCGGTGATCGGCAGGATGACGCGGGTTGCCCCGACGTCGTACCAGGCGTCGAGCTGCTCCTGCAGGAACACGATGTTGGGTCGACCGAGTGCATCGGTCTTGGGGTTCATCCCGTGGTCGGCGGTCAGGACAATGGTGGCACCCAACGCGTCCATCTGTCCGAGGTAGCGGTCGATCATCGCGGTGAAGTCGTTTGCGGGAGCGGTGCCGGGGGCAGCCTTGTGCTGCACGTAGTCGGTCGTGGACAGATACATCACGTCGGGACGCTCCCGCTTGAGCAGCGCCAACCCCGCCGCGAAGACGAATTCGGAGAGCGCCGCGCTGTACACCGACGGCACCGGCATTCCGGTCAGCGCAAGCACGTCCTCGATTCCGTTGGATTCCATCGTCACCTGGTCGGCCTTCTCGGATGAAAAGCAGATGCCGGCGAGCTTGTGGCCGAGGAGCGAGCGCAGCTTGTCCTTGGCGGTGACCACGGCGACCTTCGCGCCCGCGTTGGCCAGCGCTGCGAGGATCGTCCCGGCCCGCAGGTACTTGGCGTCGTTCATCATCACTTCCGCCCGCGCATCCGGATCCCAGAAGTAGTTGCCGCAGATGCCATGCACGGCCGGCGGCGCGCCGGTGACGATCGACAGGTTATTGGGATTGGTGAACGAGGGAACGACGCTGTCGGCGGTGAGGCAGGTGCCGCGCTGCGCCAGCGAGGCGATAAAGGGCGCGCGGCCGGCTTCGATCGTCTGGCTGATGTAGTCTGGCTCGCAGCCGTCGATGCACACCACGACCAGCGGCCGGTCGGGCCATCGGTAGGTGCGCCCATTGACGAAAATGCTGCGGTGGTCCGTGGTGCTCATCCACTTCTCCGTGTGCGCGAACGCGGAAGCGCGGATGGGGCGCCGGCGTTGCGTTCCCGTGTGCGATGCATCCGTTCTCGACTGCCCATCGCATGTTCGAAGAGCGCGCGGCCGGCGGCCGCCGCTTCGCCCGCCGCGATCCGATCCAGTATTTCATGATGTTCGCGGGCCGAGACGGGCAGCGTCCCGGCCATCGCCAAAGTTGCGCGGCGGTAGAGGTGCAATTCGTTGACCAGACGCCGATAGGTGCGCAACAGCTTGCCGTTGCCCGCCAGGGCGACCAGTGTTTCGTGAAACGCGAGGTTGGCCCGATGGTAGGCGTCGATATCCTCGTGGGCGACCGCCCGATCCATCTCTTCCACCAGCGAACGCAGTCCGTGCAGGTCGGCTGAGGAGATCGACTGGGCCACGCGGCGGCCCGCGAACTCGTCCAGGACCGCGCGCAATTCGTAGATCTCGTCGGCTTCCTCGATGGCGATCTGGCGAACGAACACTCCCCGGTTTTTTTCCAGCCGCACCAGCCCGGATTCCTCCAGCGCCCGGAACGCCTCGCGCACGGGGCCGCGCGAAACGCCGAGCATGTCGGCAATGGTGGCTTCGTTGAGCTTGGCGCCTGCCGCGAGATCTCCGGTCAGGATCATCCGCTCGAGCTCGCGCTGCACCAGCGCGGGGAGAGAGTTGGTCTGCAGCACCGCGATCGTGCCGTCAGGCGCGTCAGGGTCGCGCTCCGAACGCACGGGCGCCGAAACGCGTCGCGAATGCGCCACCCCGGCGCCAGCGGCGCCGTGTCCGGTCTTGAGCATGTTGCGATTAGACGTGGTCAAGTGTAGATTGTCAACAATCTGCAATCAAGCGTCGATAGCATGGCTGATTCGATGGTCGAATCGAAGGATTGCCCTGGCCTCCCGCGCATTCGTCGGCAGCCGGAAAGGCGGCAGGCAGCGCGTGACAACATAACGTTGCCTTGCCGTAGACAGCACGCGTAGCATCCGAGTCACCGCGCGGAATCGGTAGCACAGTAATTCCGGCCCGCGTCCCGTCCACCTATCAGGGAGCCCGAACAATGAGAGTTGCCGTCAGTGTCCGTGGGTTGTCGTCTGCCGTCGCCGTGGCCGCGCTTGCCTTCGCTGGCGTCGCCGCCGCGCAGAAAACGCAGCTCACCGTCTATACCGCGTTGGAAACCGATCAGCTGAAGGCCTATACCGAGGGCTTCAACAAGGTCCATCCCGACATCGAACTTACCTGGGTCCGTGACTCGACGGGCATCATCACCGCCAAAATCCTGGCCGAAAAAGCCGCGCCCAAGGGCGACGTGATCATGGGCGTCGCCGCGACCAGCATGGCGATCTTCGCCAATGAAGGGATGCTGATGCCGTTCGCCCCGACGGGCCTCGAGCGCATTCCCGCGCAGTACCGCGATCCGGCCAATCCGCCGCGCTGGGTCGGCATGGACGTCTGGGGCGCCACGATCTGCTTCAATACCGTCGAGGCCGCGAAGAGGAACATTCCGAAGCCCGAGACCTGGCAGGACCTGACCAAACCCGTATACAAGGGCCAGATTGTGATGCCGCATCCGGCCTCGTCCGGGACCGGGTTCTTCGACGTCACCGCGTGGCTGCAGATCTTCGGCGAGGCGGGCGGCTGGAAGTACATGGACGGACTGCACCAGAACATCGCGCAGTACATGCATTCGGGATCCAAGCCGTGTGCCGCCGCAGCGGCGGGCGAGTACGTCGTCGGCATTTCGTTCGAGTATCGCGCGAACAAGGAAAAGGCGCGTGGAGCGCCCATCGACCTGGTGTTCCCTAAAGAAGGACTGGGCTGGGACCTCGAGGCGATCGGCATCGTGAAGACGACCACCAAGGCCGACGCGGCGAAGAAGCTCGTGGACTGGGCAGTGTCCGATCCGGCGATGGCGCTCTACGCGGCGAATTTCGCGATCGTCGCCGTGCCCTCGCTGTCCAAGCCGCTGCCGAACGTTCCGTCCGACTATGCGAATCGGCTCGCGAAGAACGATTTCGCCTGGGCGGCCCAGAATCGCGAAAAGATCCTTGCCGAGTGGAGCAAGCGCTACGAGTCGAAGGCGGCGCCCAAATAGCAGGTGCGCAATGCCTTCCCCGCGCGCCACGGCGCGCGGGGTGGCCTCGGCCGGTCACCGACGAGTCGGCGCATTCGGCGGCCGTTGCCCTCGCCTGGCAGTAGCGCCCGGCTGCCCCAAGGGACGGGCGCGCCGCCATCGAAGGCAGCGAGCTTTGCGAACGAGGGGGCCGTTTCCCCCTAGGATGCCATGGCTGTAGATTCTCCCCCCGTCGCGGCGGACGCACTGCGGATCGAAGCGGTCCACAAGGCGTTTGGCAGTTTTGTCGCGTTGCAGTCGATCGATCTCGCCGTTGCGCCCGGTGAAATGGTCTGCTTCGTCGGGCCATCAGGTTGCGGCAAGACGACGCTCCTGCGCATCATCGCCGGTCTTGAAATGCAGACGTCCGGCCGGGTCATTCAGAATGGGCGCGACGTGTCGCATGCGCCGCCCGCCGCGCGCGACTACGGCATCGTGTTCCAGTCCTACGCGCTGTTTCCAAATCTTACGATTGCCGACAACATCGCCTACGGACTCGTCAATCGCCGTCGGGGCCGGGCCGAGATCACGGCGCGCGTCGCCGAACTGCTGTTGCTGGTCGGTCTGCCCGACGCGGGGCGCAAGTATCCCGGGCAGTTATCGGGCGGGCAGCAGCAGCGGATCGCGCTGGCGCGCGCGCTTGCCACGTCACCGTCGCTGCTGCTGCTGGACGAGCCGCTGTCCGCGCTGGACGCCAAGGTTCGCGAGCGGCTGCGCGGCGAGATCCGCGCACTGCAGCGCCGGCTCGAGGTCACCACGATCATGGTCACGCACGATCAGGAAGAGGCATTGTCGATGTCCGATCGCGTTGTGGTCATGCGCCACGGCGCGATCGAACAGATCGGCTCGCCGCAGGATGTCTACGAACGACCCGCGACGCCGTTCGTTGCCGATTTCCTGGGCAAGGTGAGCGTGCTGACGGGTGTGAGCGCGGGCCCGGGGCGCTATCGCGTGGGGCGCACCGAACTGCAATTGCCGGTCGATGGCTTTGTGGCGGGTGCTCCGGTCCGCATCTACCTGCGCCCCGAGGACCGGCACGTCGACGGGGATCTCTCGGGGCTGACCAACCGGCTGTCCGGACGCGTCGAACACATCGAGTACCTGGGCACCGTCTGCCTGGCGGAGGTGGCCTGCGAGTGTCTCGGCCAGTCGATGCTGGTGTCGCTGTCGCTCAATCAGTTGCATGACCTCTCCGTTCGCGAGGGCGGCGAACTCGCGTTCGCGTTGCGCGTCGACCGGGTTCGCGTGTTCGCCGACGCCGAGCGGGCGGAACAGGCATGACCGGAATTGCCGCGCCTTTGGCGGTCCCGCGCGTGCGCATTTCCGGCCGGATCCTGGCCGAGAGCCTTGCGTCGCACGGAGGACTGTGGCTGCTGATGCTGGCGCTGCTCGTATTCCTGTCGCTGCCGCTCGCGACGCTCTTCGTCCGCAGCGTCGAGGACAAGGCGGGCGGATTCATCGGGCTCGCCAATTTCATACAGTATGTCCAGACGCCGGCGCTCGCCAGATCGACGTGGAACACGCTGGTCTTCGCGTGCACGGTGACCGCGATTACCGTACCCCTCGCATTCGCATTTGCCTACGCAATCCAGCGCACCTGCATTCCCGCCAAAGGCTTGTGGCGCAGCATCGCGCTGATACCGATTCTCGCGCCGTCGCTGATGGCGGCGCTGTCGTTCATCTACCTTTTCGGCAACCAGGGCGCGCTGAAGTTCGTGCTCGGCTGGCTCGGCGTCGCCACCATCTACGGGCTGCCGGGAATGGTGCTGGCGATGAGTTTCGCATCGTTTCCGCACGCCGTGATGATCCTTCTCGCCGCGATGGCGCTGGCGGATGCGAGGCTCTACGAGGCCGCGGAGTCGATGGGCACGCGGCCGGTCCGGCGGTTCCTGACCATCACGCTGCCGGGCGCCAAGTACGGGCTCGTCTCGGCGGCGATGGTGGTGTTCACGATGGCGGTGTCGGAGTTCGGCGTCCCCAAGGTGATCGGCGGAAACTTCCCGGTGCTGGCCATCGACGTCTACAAGCAGGTCATCGGCCAGCAGAATTTCCAGATGGGCGCGGTGGTGGGGCTGGTGCTGCTGCTGCCCGCGGTGCTCGCATTCGTCGTCGACCACCAGGTGCGCCGGAGGCAAAGGGCGCTGCTGTCCGCGCGCAGCATCCCCTATGCGCCGCGCCGGTCGAAGCTGCGCGATCGGCTGTTCCTCGCCTACGTCGTCGCGGTGTCGGCTGCGATGCTCACAGTGATGGGAATGGCGGTATTCGGGTCCTTCGTGAAGCTGTGGCCGTACAACCTGTCGCTCTCGCTCGTCCACTATACGTACGGGTTCGAGGAGGCCAATGTCGAGCACGCCTATCGCAACAGCCTGGTCATGGCCGGCTGGTGTGCTGCGATCGGCGCGGCGCTCACGTTCGCCGGCGCCTACTGGGTCGAGAAGACCCGCGGCGCAAGCTTCCTGCGCCCGCTCATTCGCTTCCAGGCAATGCTGCCCATGGCAGTCCCCGGCATGGTGCTGGGGATCGGCTACATCCTCTATTTCAACAGCCCGGCCAATCCGCTCACCTTCATGTACGGCACGATGGCGATTCTCGTCGTCTGCACGGTGGTCCATTTCTACTCATCGAGCCACCTGACGGCGGTGACGGCGCTGAAACAGCTGGACGGGGAATTCGAATCGGTGTCGGCGTCGTTGAAGGTGCCTTTCTACAAGACCTTCTGGCGGGTCACGGTGCCCGTTTGCCTTCCGACGATCCTCGATATCGGCCGCTACTACTTCGTGAATGCGATGACAACGATCTCGGCCGTCGTCTTCCTCTATTCACCGAAGACCACGCTGGCCTCGATCTCGATCCTGCAGCTCGACGAAGCAGGGGCCATCGGCTCGGCGGCGGCGATGGCCACGCTGATCGTCGTGACCTCGGCGGTCGTCACCGTCCTCACGCTGGCGGCCGAGGGACTATTGATCCGGCGGACCCAGCGCTGGCGGGTGCAGGGACGGACCTGATGTGAGTACGACGCCAGAACACACGCAGAAGCACGGAGAACGTCGCTGCGGGCGGTTGCCGATCCTGGTGTCGTCCGTGTTCCCCGGGTGCTCCGCGGCCAAACATTTGGAAATTGCGACATCGAGGAAATGCCATGAGCAACCATGACCGCGACCCGATCCTTCTGACGCCGGGCCCGCTGACCACGTCGCTTGCCACCAAGGCCGCGATGCTGCGCGACTGGGGTTCGTGGGACGCCTCGTTTAACGGCGTCACCGCGCAGGTTCGCGCCAAGCTGACGGCAATCGTTCGTTCGCAGGAGACTCACGTCTGCGTGCCGATGCAGGGCAGCGGGACCTTTTCCGTGGAGGCAGCGGTCAATACGCTGGTGCCGACGGACGGGCATGTCCTGGTTCTGATCAACGGTGCCTACGGCAAGCGTTTCGCGCGCCTGACCGCGATGATGGGGCGCAAGGTCACGACCTTCGAGACCGCAGACGACGTGCCCAGCACGGCCGTCGACGTAGATGTCCTGCTGGCGAAGGACCCGACGATCACGCACGTGGGCCTCATCCACTGCGAGACGTCGACCGGCATCGAGAATCCACTGCGCGAAATTGCGGAGGTCGTTGCCCGCCATGGAAAGAGCCTCATCGTCGACGCGATGAGCTCGTTCGGCGCGCTGCCGCTCGATGCGCGGACCACGCCCTTCGATGCGCTCATCGCCGCATCGGGCAAGTGCGTGGAAGGGCCGCCGGGCATGGGCTTCGTATTCGTGCGCAAGAGCGTGCTGGAACGCTGCAGCGGCAATTCGACGTCGCTGGCGCTGGACCTGCATGATCAATGGACGTACATGGAGAAGACGACGCAATGGCGATTCACCCCGCCCACGCATGTCGTTGTCGCGTTGAATGCGGCGCTCGACCAGTACATGTCCGAAGGCGGTCAGCCGGCGCGGCTCGCCCGCTACCGGGCCAACTTCGAGATGCTGATGTCAGGCCTGCGCGAGCTCGGACTGCGCCCGTTTCTGCCCCCGGCGATCCAGGCGCCGATCATCGTGACCGTGCATGCGCCGGCCGATCCCAAGTATTCGTTCGCCGAGTTCTACGACCGGGTCCGCGCCAAGGGATTCGTCCTCTACCCGGGCAAGCTCACGCAGGTCGAGACCTTTCGCGTCGGATGCATCGGTGCCATCGGACCCGGCGAAATGCGCCATGCCGTCAACGCCATGCGCGACACGCTGGCCGAGATGGGGATCCGATATGCCGCCCCGGCCAGTGCGGCCCCCCGCGCGGCTCACGCGGCCGATTAGTGCCAATGCCGAAGAAGGCAGTCGAGCACGACCAGGCTGGCATCGGCGGTAACGACGTCCGCTCCGCGGTCGTTTGCGATCAGCTGCGCGGCATTGGCCAGCGTCACCCGCCGGTGCGCCACTGCTTCGCCATCCTGGTTGGCGGGCACGAACGCTTCGGGCAGCCAAAGGTCGTGGACGAAGATCGTTTCCCAGTGGAGTCCGTCGGGCTGTTCGCGGCGGATCTGGACCGTACCTTCCGCACGGGCCGTCGC
The DNA here is from genome assembly GCA_963739745.1 of uncultured beta proteobacterium. GTDB lineage: Bacteria > Pseudomonadota > Gammaproteobacteria > Burkholderiales > Casimicrobiaceae > VBCG01. The sequence continues at coordinate 414,727 of CAVUCJ010000017.1, read as the reverse complement.
TGCGATCGGAGCAGCAATGCCAGCCTCTTCCCATGCCTCCTTGACGACGGTCCCCGTGACGCTGGCGCCGGTGGCGATGCCGCCGCCGACGAGATTGTCGAGCATATCGGGGTCGATCGCCTTGTGCGGGGCGCGCCGCGCGAACCACATTGCGATGCCGTCGATCGTGCGCACCAGCCCGTTCACGTGCGCCGCCCAGGTGTGAATGCCGAAATAACGCGCGGCGGCCCGCTCGAGGACGAACCAAGGCGGCCGACCGAAGTCCGGGGCGACGGCATAGAGCTCGTCGCGCCAGGCAGAAAGCGCTCCTTCGGCGGCCAGCGCGGCGGCGACCTTCGCCATCGCCTCGCTTCGCGCCTGGCGGGTATCGAGGGAGTCGACAAAGGTCACTGCATCGCCGGCGACGCGGAAGACATCGGTGAACGCCGCGATCCGGCCCGCGCGCGCATCGTCGAGCCAGCCTGCGTTTTCGCCGTCGACGCGCAGCGGCCGATGCACGTGTGTCGGCGGCGCCAGTTCGCGCGCCAGGCGCCGCCGGGCGCTGGCGAGTTCCGCCTCAATGCTCATGCTTCGCACTTCCCGACCCATCGCAGCTACGCATTGATTCCCCGACGGTACCCATGCTCTTCGATATCCTGGCTCTTTTCGATCTCGACCGCACGCTGCTTCCGCACGACACCGACGAGCAGTGGACGGAGTTTCTGCTCGAGCATGGCAAGCTCGACCGGGCGAATTTCGAAGCCGGCAATCGTGAATTGGTCGCCCGTTACAACCGGGGAGAGGCGGGCAGGATCGAGTTCACCGAATTCTACCTGTCTACGCTGGTCCCGTTTTCGGCCGACGAGCTGACCGCAATGCACGCCGAATTCATGCGCGAGCGAGTGCTGCCCGCCATCTCTGTTGCCGCGCGCAACCTCATCGACAAGCACCGGCGATTGGGACACCTCCTTGTCCTCACCACGGCGACGAGTCGCTTTCTGAGCGGTCCCGTCGCAACTGAGCTGGGCTTCGAGCACCACATCGCCACCGAGCCGGAAATCAGGGACGGCCGGTACACCGGGCGCGTCGCTGGCACGCCGAACATGCGCGAGGGCAAGGTTGAGCGTCTGCTGCAATGGCTTGCAGCGCATGACATGAAGCTGTCCGACTTCCGCGAGAGCTGGTTCTACAGCGACTCGCGCAACGACCTGCCGCTGCTGTCGCACGTCACGCATCCGGTCGCCGTCAACCCCGACCCGGTTCTTGCGGCGCACGCGCGCCACAAGGGGTGGCCGCAGATCATGCTAGGCTGATCCAGGATGAGCGCCCGGATACTCGACGGCAAGGCCGTTGCCCAGCGAGTCACCGACGAAGTGCGGGCCGACGTGGCTGCCTACGTCGCGGCCGGACATGCGCCGCCCGGGCTCGCGGTGATCCTCGTCGGAGAGGACTCCGCGTCGCAGGTGTATGTCCGCAACAAGCGGAGGACCACGGAAGCCGTCGGCATGCGTTCCTTTGCGTACGACCTGGCCGCGACGACCGATGAGGACACGTTGCTGGCACTCATCGACCGCCTGAATTCGGATCCGGCGGTGAACGCGATCCTGGTCCAGCTTCCGCTGCCCAAGCAGATCGATGCCGAGCGCGTGATCGAGCGCATCGACCCGAAAAAGGATGTCGACGGTTTCCACCCGTACAACGTTGGCCGGCTGGTATTGAAGATGCCGGTGCTTCGCCCCTGCACGCCCTGGGGCTGCATGCGGTTGCTGCGCGAGACGGGCGAGGATCTCGTCGGGATGCACGCGGTGGTCATCGGCCAGTCGAACATCGTGGGCCGACCCATGGCGCTCGAGCTCTTGATGGCGCGCTGCACGGTGACGATCTGCCATTCGGCAACGCGCGACCTGCCGGGCCTGGTGCGGCAGGCGGACATCGTGGTGGCGGGGCTTGGCAAGCCGAAGTTCGTTCCCGGTGGGTGGCTGAAACCGGGGGCCATCGTCATCGACGTTGGAATCAACCGGATGACCGACGGCAGGCTCTGCGGCGACGTCGATTTCGATTCGGCGAAGGAAATCGCGGGCTGGATCACGCCGGTGCCGGGAGGTGTGGGCCCGATGACCATCGCGACGCTGCTCGCCAGCACCTTGCGCGCTGCGCAGTGGCAGCACGGACCCTAGCGGCGACTCCGCCGCGCTAGGTGCCGCGCAGATGCCACGCCTTCGGTCGCGTGAAGGTCTGAATGCCGTAGGTCGACAGCGTGAGGCCGATGCCCGAATGCCCGATACCTGACCATGGCAGACGGGGGCTCACGCGGTCGCAGCAGTTCCAGTACACCGTCCCTGCGTTGACCCTCTTCAGGATCTTCGTTGCCCGCTTCTCATCGGCGGAAAAGACGCCGGCGGTCAGGCCGTATTCGGTGTCGTTCATCAGCGCGAGGGCTTCGTCGTCATCGGCGACCGCCTGCAGGCCTATGATCGGCCCGAACGACTCGTCGCGCATCAGCAGCATCGAGTGGTCGACGTCGGCGAACACCGTCGGCGCAAACCAGTTGCCCCTGCCCTTGATGGCGACACCGCCCGCGAGCAGCCGGGCCCCCTTCTTCTTGGCATCGGCCACCTGCCTTTGCAACACTGCGAGCTGAGGGCGGCGCGTGATGGCGCCGATGTAGGTGCTCTCGTCCAGCGGATCGCCGAGCTTCATGCCCGCCACCTCGGCCACGAAAGCGGCGACGAAGGCATCGTAGATCCTGGCGTTCACGTAGACTCGCTCGACCGAGCAGCACGATTGCCCGGTGTTGTAGAACGCGCCGTCGGCCACGGCGGCGGCGGCACTCTTCACGTCGACGTCGTCGGCGACATAGATCGGATCCTTGCCACCCAGCTCGAGCTGCGTCTTGATCATCCGGCGTCCCGTGCTTGCGGCGATCTTGGTGCCCGTCGCGTAGGATCCGGTGAAGAACACGCCGTCGAGCGGCTGGCGCAGGAGCGCGGTCCCGGTCTTGCCGTCACCGATCACCCCGATGAAGACGTCGTCGGGCACGCCGGCTGCATGGAGGAGGTCGGCGATGTGCATGCCGGTCAGCGTGGCGAATTCGGACGGCTTGTAGAGGACCGCGTTGCCGGCAGCGAGCGCGGGAACGAAAACGTTGCCGCCGACGAAATACGGATAGTTCCATGCCGAAATGTTGGCGATGACGCCGAGCGGTTCATGACCGATGCGCTCCACCATTTTCGCGCCCGGATCGGCCAACACCCGCTCGTCGCGAAGCGCCTTCGGGGTCTCGGCCACGAAGTAGTCGATGCGGCCGGTCAGGCCGCTGATCTCATTGCGCGACTGGCGGATCGGCTTGCCGACCTCGAGCGACAGCGTGCGCGCGAGTTCGTCCTGGCGATCGACGAGAAGGTCGCGAAATCTGCGGATCGCAGCAATGCGCTCCACCCTCGGCGTCGCCGCCCAGGCGGGCTGGGCGTTCCGGGCGCGCTGGTATTTGGCGCGAATCGATTTCGTGCCGTCGGTGGCCACATCGATGAGGACCGTGCCGGTGGCTGGGTTGATGATTTTCATTGAAGAGTCTTTCGCAGGTCGCGCCTGGGTCGTGTCGTTTCGGGCCGCCGGCCCATGCGCTGCAAAGTCAGAACGCGGAGGCGAACAGGCGCTCGAAGTCCGCGCCCGTGCACTTGCGCGGATTGGTCTGGTGACAGATGTCCGCCGTCGCTATCTCGACCAGCCGCGGAATGTCGGCGCGGGAAGGTGGTCGCGGCGCGCAGTAGTCGGATAATTTCGCCGGAATGTCGAGCGATGCCTTCAACTGGGCGAGCCAGGCGATGAACGCGCGTCCGCGCGCTTCGGCGCTGCCGGTATCGCCTCCATGCGCCCGCGCGACGTGAGCGAGCTCGGCGAGCTTGTCGGGGACGGCGGGCAGGTTGAAGCGCATCACGTGGTCGATCATGATGCCGTTTGCGAGACCGTGGTGCATGTCGAGCACCGTCGACAGGGCATGGGCACACGAATGCACGGCGCCCAGATCCTTCTGGAACGCAATGGCGCCCATCAACGAGCTCATCAACATGTCCGAACGGGCGGCGAGGTCGCTGCCGTCCTTGAAGGCGACCGGCAGCGCGCGCGCGGCGATGCGCACGCCCTCGAGCGCGATTCCGTCGCACAGCGGGTGATACGACGGCGACAGGTACGACTCGACGTTGTGGGTCAGCGCATCCATGCCGGTGGCGGCGGTGATCAGCGAGGGCAAACCCAGCGTCAGTTCGGGATCGGCGAACACGGCCTTGGCGAGCAGCAGTGGCGAGAAAATGATCTTCTTGACGTGCGTGTCGTCGTCGGAGATCACCGACGAGCGTCCGACCTCGGATCCCGTGCCCGCGGTCGTCGGCAGCGCGATGAAGTGGGGGATCGGCTCGGTGATCGGCCGCACCTGTGGATGGTCCCATGCGTAGTCGAGGACGTCGCCCGGGTGCCCGGCCATCAACGCGATCGCCTTCGCCACGTCCAGCGCGGCGCCGCCACCCAGCCCGATCACCGCGTCGGCGCGGTGCGACTTGTACGCGGCGGCGCCCGCCATCACCTGTCTGCGTACCGGGTTGCCCGAGATGTCGGAGTAGACCGCGGCGTCGAGCCCGGATAGTTCGCCCAGGAAGTCCCGCAGCAACGGCAGCGCGGCGATGCCGCGATCGGTGACGACGAGCGGCCGCGCCACGCGGTGGCCCTTCAGGTGGTCGGCGACCATCCTTCGCGCGCCGGGTCCGAAGTGAATGGTCGTGGGAAAGGCGAAGCGTTCGATCATGGGGGACTTCTATCGTAGGTGGGCGGAGGACCCGCACTCAGGAATGTCATGATAAACCTGTCGGCAGCGCCCGGCCCCCGCGCTCAACCGGAGTCGAGCAGGAGCTGCATGTGCTCCTTGGCGAAGTAGACGCTGCCGACCCTGATGGCGCGCGGCTCGATGCCGAACGTGACGAAGCCGGCGGCGGCGTAGAGCTGCCGCGCGGCGCGATTGGTCTGCGTCACGGTCAGCGTCAGCTGCTCGATGCCCGCATCGCGGGCCGAGGCGATGACATGGCGAAGCAGCTTCGCACCGATTCCGCGGCGCGCGTAGTCGGGCTTCACGTACATCGCCACGACGTCGGCCTTGTGCCGGCCTTTCAGGCGGGCTTCCCGCACCAGGCCCAGTGCGCCGACGAGCTCGCCGTCGACGAACGCACCCCACAGCGACGCGTCGCCCTCGGGGGCCAGGCGGGCCCGCGTCGCCGCGACCGGCTTCGCCGAATCCTCCTCGAAGCTCGACGTGAAGGCTTCCGGATGCTCGCGCAGTCCGCGCAACCGGAACTCGCGATACGCCGGCGCGTCGTCGGGGACGAGTCGCCGGATCTCCGGGTCAGATGATCTCGAAATAGCGCTTCAGCTCCCAGTCGGTGACGCCATCCAGCCACTGCCGCCATTCCCATTCGCGGGTCGCGGCGAAATGGTCGACGAAATCGTCGCCGAGCCAATCGCGGGCGACGTCGGACTTGCGGAATTTGCGCGTGGTCTCGATCAGCGTCCGCGGCGCGCGCGCAATGTTCTCGGCCCCCTGATTGGTGCCGGTGATCGGCTTGGCGGTGAGCTTCAACCCCTTCTCCACGCCGTGGAGCCCGGCGGCGAGGACGGCCGCCATCGCAAGGTACGGATTGATGTCGGCGCCGGGGCAACGGGTTTCGAGCCGTGTGGATTTCGGCGAGCCGGGAATCACGCGAAAGCTCGCCGTTCGGTTGTCCACACCCCAGGTCGGCTTGACCGGAGCCCAGAATCCGTCGACCAGGCGCTTGTAGCTATTGATTGTCGGCCAGAACATCGGCGCGAACTCCATCAGCGCGGCGACCTGTCCCGCGAGATAGCTCTCGAAGAGCCTGCTCATCCCGTGCGTGCCCTTGGGGTCGTAGAAGCGATTGGTCTTGCCGTCGGACAGCGACTGGTGGATGTGGCCGGAACAACCGGGATACTGGGCGCTCCACTTCGCCATGAAACTTGGCATGATGTCGAAGCGCGCGCCGATTTCCTTGGCACCGGTCTTGAACAGCACGGCGCGGTCGGCAGCCTCGAGCGCCTCGGAAAACATGATCGCGGCCTCGTAGACGCCGGGCCCGGTCTCGGTGTGCAGGCCTTCAATCGGAATGCCGAAGGCAGCGAGCTCGTTGAACAGCGCGGCGAAGAACGGCTGCGCTGCGTTGGCGCGCAGCAATGAATAGCCGAACATCCCCGGCGTGATCGGCTCGGGGTCGACCCCCTTCTTCTGCGCCCAGGAGTCCGGCGTCTCCGAGAAGTTGAACCATTCGAATTCCACGCCGCACATCGGCGTGAAGCCGAGTTTCTCGGCGCGCTTGAGCACGCGTTTTAGCACTTGTCGCGGGCACAGCGGGAAGGGCGCCTCCTTGCCTTTCTCCTGCCAGACGAACTCGCCCAGGAAGAAGGGAACACCGTCGTCCCATGGCACCGTCCGAAAGGTGCCCAGGTCGATGCGCGCCAGTACATCCGGAAATCCCTTGTGCCAGCCGGTGAGTGTCGTGTTGTCGTAGCAGACGTCCTGCGAATCCCAGCCGAATACGACGTCGCAGAAGCCGAAGCCGCCCTCGACGGCCGAAACGAACTTGTCCTTGTGCAGATACTTGCCGCGCAGGACGCCGTCGATGTCGGCTACGGCGACTTTGACGCGGGTTCCCGGCGCCTTGCGGACCGCGTCGATGATCTTCGCGGGCGTGGTCGGCATCGGCATCGTCTTCTCCTGAGTAGGTCGCGCCTGCGCGGTGAGCGCTGATTCTAGCTCAGCCGGCACGCCGGCGATGGCATCATTGCGTGATGCCTGCATTCCCTGCGCCGTCCATGACCCCGCGCGCATCGCTCGTCGCGCTGCACCTGGCGGTCGCGCTGTTCGGGTTCGCCGGATTGTTCGGAAAATGGATCACGTGGGACCCGGTGGCCATCGTGCTGGGGCGAACCGCCGTCGCCGCGCTCGTGCTCGCGGCGGTCGTGCATTCGCGCACTGGCGAGCCGAGGCCGTCGGGTCGGGTCATCGTCCCGAACGGGCTGATTCTGGCCGTGCATTGGGTTGCATTCTTCGCGTCGATCCAGACCTCGACGGTGGCCATCGGCCTCTTGGGTTACGCGAGTTTCCCGATGTTCGTGCCGCTGCTCGAATGGGTGATGCTCGGGGTCGCCGCGACCCGTGGGGGCCTCTTCCGTGCGGCGCTCGTCGCGCTGGGCCTGGTGCTGCTGATTCCGGAGTTCAGCTGGGCGAGCCACACAGTGCGCGGACTCGCGTGGGGCGTGCTGTCGGGCTTCACCTTCGCGCTGCTGACCGTGCGCACGCGGCAGATCAGTCCGGGACAAGGGCCGCTGAACATCGCGCTGTGGCAGAACGCGGTGGCCGCACTGTGCGTGCTTCCCATCGTCCTGTGGCGCGGCGGCGCGGGCGTACCGGTGACGGCCGACGCGCTGGTGCTGGTCTTGCTGCTGGGCGTTTTCTGCACGGCGCTGGCGCACTCGTTCTACATCGCGAGCCTCGCGCGGCTTACGGCGTCGACGGTCGCCGTGGTGGCAGCGCTGGAACCGGTCTACGGGATCGTGCTTGCGTTGTGGCTGCTGCACGAGGTACCGGATATGCGCACAATGACGGGCGCTGCGCTGCTGATCGGGGCGGCGACGTTCGCCTCGCATCGTGCCGGCAAGGCACCGACGGCCACGCGTTGAAGAGCGTGGTGTCGAGTGCCGCAGCGAGTGCGGCGCCGGTGCGGTAGCATCATGGCTGGCAAAGGCATCCGGCGATGGGTTTCGGGTTGAGGACAATGCGACGTGATACTGGTGGCCATGGGTGTGTGCGGATGCGGAAAGACCACGGTCGGGCGCTCGCTCGCCGAGGATCTCGGCTGGCTGTTCTACGATGCCGACGATTTTCATCCCGAAGCCAATGTCGCGAAAATGGCTTCGGGGCAGCCGCTCACCGACGACGATCGCTGGCCCTGGCTCGACCGGATCGCCGATGAGCTGCGGCGCGTGCTGGCGCGCGGAGGTCATGCCGTGCTGGCCTGTTCCGCGCTGAAGCACGCATACCGTGAGCGGCTCAAGCGTGCCGGCGATGTGCGCATCGTCTACCTCAAGGGCGACCAGGCGACGATCGCTCCCCGGCTCGCGAGTCGCCAGCACAAGTACATGCCCGCCTCGCTCCTGCAATCGCAGTTCGCTACACTCGAGGAACCGACGGATGCGCTGGTCGTGGACATTCGGCCGAGCATTCCGGCGCAGGTCGCATTCATCCGCGAGCAGCTGGGGCTTCCTGCCCCGGCCCGGTCATGACGGCCAGGACGCCGCGCGGACCGGGCACGCTGGTCGGCCACCTGGGACGATCGCCGCGCAAGTGGCTCGGCGCCGTGAACACCCCAGTCTTCCGCGCATCGACCATCCTATTTCCCACGGTCGCCGACCTCGAAGCCGCCGCGCTGGGTGAATATCCGGGGCTGAGCTACGGTCTGCACGGCCTGCCGTCGGTGACCGACCTGCAGGCGGCGATCGCGGAACTCGAAGGCGGATATGCCGCGCTCGCCGTCCCCTCCGGCCTGACCGCGACGACGCTGCCCCTTCTCGCGCTGACCAAGCCCGGCGACCATGTGCTGGTGACCGATTCGGTCTACGGCCCGACCCGGCGCTTCTGCGACCTGCACCTGAAGCGGTTGGGTATCGAGGTCAACTACTACGATCCGCTGGTCGGCGCGGACATCGAGCGCGAGTTCCGCGCCAACACGCGGCTGGTGTTCGTTGAATCGCCGGGCTCGCTGACCTTCGAAGTGCAGGATGTGCCGGCGATCGCGGGCGTCGCGCATGCGCGACGCGCGGCCGTCGTGATGGACAACACCTGGGCAACGCCACTGAATTTCCGTGCGTTCGACCATGGCGTCGATGTGTCGGTGCACGCGGCGACCAAATACATCGGCGGTCATTCGGACCTTCTTCTGGGTCTCATTGTCGGCAATGCCGCGACCTATCCCCAGTTGCATCGCCTGTGGACCGACATGGGCGTCACCGCGTCGAGCGACGACTGCTTCCTCGGTCTGCGTGGCCTGCGCACGCTCGCCGCGCGCATGGATCGCCAACAGGCGAGCGGGCTGCGCATCGCGCAGTGGCTGCGCGAGCGGCCGGAAGTGAAGGAAGTTCTGCATCCCGGGTTGCCTGGCGCGCGTGGCCACGAACTGTGGAAACGCGACTTTCGCGGCGCGTCGAGCCTGTTCGGCGTGGTGCTGCAACCGGTTGGCGCGGAACGCATCGCGGCGATGCTCGATGGGCTCGAGCTCTTCTCCATGGGCTGGAGCTGGGGAGGGTACGAGAGCCTCGTCATTCCGATTCACCCGGAGCGCGCGCGAACGGCGACCACCTGGAATGCCGGCGGGCCCTGCCTGAGGCTCGCCATCGGGCTCGAGGACCCGGAAGACCTGATTGCGGACCTTGCCGCCGGTTTCGTGCGGCTGAACGGCTGAAGGCCGCCTCGTGCTAGGCGTGCGGATCCGCCGATGCGTTGGTCAGGGCGACGGCGTTTGCCGTGGCGTTCAGCGCGGCGGGCATTCCGTCCAAATGACGATTGCCGGGCACTTTGAGGTATTTTTCTGTTAGGTTAGCCACAGGCACGCGGCCTGTGGGAGCCGGCGGTGGCAGCGGTGCCGCCACGCGATTGTCAATGGCGGCAGCTTTCCGGGGCCCTCATGCGGGGCGATCGTGGTGCGCCGGCCGCGACCGAGCGGCGGCGGGTGTTTCCGGGACCGGCGCAGTCCGACCTTCGCTTCGATCTCGAACCAGGAATTGTTCGGGATCTTCCGGATTACAACGGAGGCTTCTGATGAATCTTTACCCTGCTCGCCTCGCCATCGCGTTCGCCGCCGTCGTTGCGGCAAGTGCCGCAAGTGCCGACGTCGTGCTGTTCGAGGACGACAACTTCGGCGGACGCTCGTATGCCAGTTCCAACAGCGTGTCGAATCTCAACAGCGCCGGATTCAACGATCGGGCATCGTCGATCGTCGTGCGGAGCGGACAGTGGCAGCTGTGCAGTGACGCTTACTTTCGCGGTACCTGCGTGACGCTCGGTCCGGGCAGGTACCCATCGCTGGGTGCAATGGGATTGAATGACCAGGTGTCGTCGGTGCGTGACCTGGGCTGGACGCCGGACCAGCGAGGTGGATGGCAAGGCGGCAATGGCAATAGCGGCAACAACGGAAATAACGGAAATAACAGATGGGGCAACGGCGGAAACTGGGGTTCCGGTTCGCGCGCCGTACTGTATTCCGGCTCCAACCTGACGGGCCAGGCCTACGTCGTCAGCGCCGGGGGCGTTACCAATCTCGATCGCGCGGGCTTCAACGACCGGGCGCGGTCGCTGCGCGTCGAGTCCGGCTACTGGATCTTCTGCAGCGATGCCAACTACGAGGGCGATTGTCATACCTACGGGCCCGGCGATTACGCGTCGTTGCCCTCGGGGCAGAAAGCCAGCATTTCGTCCGGGCGCCGCATTTCCGCAAATTATCCGTACCAAAGCAGTCCGAACTGGAACAATTCCCAGTCGGGCGGGATGGTGGACAAGACGCCCGACAATGCCAACTGGCGCAATCCGAACCGGGGTTATACCCAACAGTAGCGGGTCGCCCGGAATGACGACGTAGACGACGTGCTGTAACGCGTCGCGTTTCGCTGCGTCGACCAGGCCATCACGATCACCGGCGACGCGGCAGGGGCCCGGTGGCGGGTGACTCGCGAAGGTCCGCCTGGGCGACGGTCTCACGCTGGAGCCCGCGCTCGAGGTCGGCATCGCGTGGCTGGACAATCGCGCGAGTTACCAGGGCGCGGTCGTGGATCTGGAGCTTCGGCGAGACCGACTCCATCCAGCAATTCAGCGAAACGGCCAACGTGCATTCGATACGTGCGGAATACGCGATGCCTGCCACATGGTGCGCTTTCGAGCGCCCGGTCGGCTGGGCGCTCTATGGCGGCTACGCGCGCTCTTCGGCGCCAATCAGGACGCGCTCGGATTTACGTCGGTGGGCGAAATCGGCGCCGGGGTCGACGGCACCCGCCGCCGCATGGCGCGGCGGCGGGTGCTCCGCTCCCTCCTGCGCGACATGCCTTCAGCCGGTCGCAGGAGCCGCCGGTGTTGTGGCCTCGTCGCCCAGATAGACGGCCTGCACGCGAGGATCGGCACGCACCGACGCTGGCGATCCCTGCGCGATGATCTTGCCGTAGTCGAGGACAACCACGCGATCGGCGAATTCGAACACCACGTCCATGTCGTGTTCGGTGAACAGCACCGCGATCCCGTCGTGTTTCGCAAGGTCGGCGGCCACGCGCATGAGCCGTGCGCGCGAGCGCGGCGCCATTCCCGCCGTGGGCTCGTCCATCAGCAGCAGGCGCGGCCGGGCGGCCAGCGCCAGCGCCAGCTCGACGCGCTTGGCGTTGCCATAGGCGAGCGTCGCGCAATGGGCGTCGGCGAGATCGGCGCAACCCACACGTGCGAGCAGCGCGTCGACTTCGGCGTTTGCGATGGTGGATGCGAGCTCCGTGAGATTCGTTTCGCGCCGGGCCTGTGCGAGCAGCGCGACGCGGACGTTCTCGCGCACCGTCATCGACGCAAACGTGGCGGCGACCTGGAAGGTGCGGCCGACGCCCCGCCGCGCGATCCGGTGCGCGGGCAGGCCGTCGATGCGCGCGCCAGAAAGCGAAACGGAACCCGAATCGGGCACCAGCTGCCCGTTGACGAGGTTGAAGCAGGTCGTCTTGCCGGCGCCGTTGGGCCCGATCAGCGCGACGAGTTCGCCGGCGGCGACGACAAACGACACTTCGTCGACGGCACGGATTCCATCGAACGTCCGGGTCAGCCGTTCGACCTGCAGCACCGGCACGCCCACGGGACTGCCAACATTGCGGCGCGCGGCGCTCATGGCGCGGTCCGCCGACGCAGCATCCGCCCGGCCGCGCCGCCGATTCCCATCGGAAACACCAGCACCAGCAGCAGGATCAATGCGCCTAGCAAGGCGCGCCAGTACTCGGTCGTGCGCGCAAGCACGTCGGAGAGCCACGTGAACGCTGCCGCGCCCAATAGCGGCCCGAACAGTGCGTTGAGGCCACCCAGCAGGACTATCACGAGCGCGTCGACCGAGCGCGGGATGGCGAGCGACTCCGGCGAGATGCTCCCCTTGGAAAAGGCGAACAACCCGCCGGCGATCCCGGCGAAAAGCCCCGCCAGCGCGAAGCCTCGCCACTGCGTGCGGCGCGCATCGATGCCCAGCGCGGCCGCGCGCTGCATGGAATCGCGCACCCCGCGCAGCGCGAAGCCGAAGGGTGAGCGGCCGATTCGCACCAGGGCCGCGAGCGCAACGGCGACCACGACCAGCGTGAACAGGTAGTAGTGCATGCGGTCGGTCAGGAAGGCCGATGGCCAGATACCGACGAGGCCGTTGGAGCCGCCCGTCACGCTGTCCCATTGATAGGCGATCGACCATGTTATCTGGGCGAACGCGAGCGTCAGCATCGCGAGGTAGACGCCCGACAGGCGCACGCAGAACCAGCCGAACACGACCGCGGCGACGACGGCGCCCGCCGGCGCCAGCGCGAGCGCCGCGAGCATCGGGATGCCCGACTTCACGGCGACAGCGGCCGTATAGGCGCCGACGCCGAAGTATGCGGCATGGCCGAACGACGTCATCCCGCCGGTGCCGAGCAGGAACTGAAGGCTCGCGGCGAACAGCGCGGCGATCAGGATATCGGTCGCGAGAACCAGCGCGTAGTCGTCGCCCAGCCAGGGCAGCGCGAGGAGCAGCAACATGATCGCGGTGGCCGCCAGCGCATCGCGGCGCCCGGGTGCCGCCACAAGTTCGCGCTGCTCGGGCAGCGGGGTCATGATCGGCGAGCCGGGAGGTCGACCGAGCAGCCCGTGCGGCCTTACTGCGAGCACGATCGCCATCACGACGAATTCGGCGACCAGCGTGAGCTTGGGAAACGCGATCGTCGTCCCCGCGATGTCCACGCTGCCGAGGGCGATGCAAAGCGCCTTGGTGACGCCGATCAGCAGCGCCGCCAGAAACGCGCCGGGAATCGAGCCCAGCCCGCCAACCACGGTGACCACGAACGCGTCGGCGATGATGGCCAGATCCATGCCGAGATTGGCGGGCTCGCGCGGCAGCTGCAGCGCACCGGCGAGCCCGGCGAGAAAGGCCCCCAGCGCGAACACCGCGGTGAAGAGCCTCGCCTCGTCGATCCCGAGCGCCGCCGTCAGCAACCGGTTTTCCGACGCGGCGCGGATCAGGACGCCGAAGCGCGTGCGCGTGACCAGCCACGTGAGCGCGACCAGCACCACCGGGCCCACCGCGATCAGGAACAGGTCGTACTGCGGAATCGAGCGTCCGAAGAGGTCGAAGGTTCCCGCGAGGCCCGGCGCGCGGGGCCCCAAGAGATCCTCGGCGCCCCAGAGCGCCAGCACCGCATCTCGGACGATCAGGACGACGCCAAAGGTCGCGGTGAGCTGCAACAGCTCCGGTGCGGCGTAGAGGCGCTTCAACAACAGCATTTCGATCAGTGCGCCGATTGCAGCGACGGCCAGCGCCGCCAGCACGACGCCCAGCCAGAACGACACCGCGCCACGGCCAAGCGCGCCGGCGAGAAGATCGCCCGCAGCGTACGCACAATACGCGCCCAGCATGTAGAGCGAGCCGTGCGCGAAGTTGACAATCCGGGTTACGCCGAAAATCAGCGTCAGGCCCGCGGCGACGAGAAACAGCGCCGAGGCCGACGACAGGCCATTCAGCAGCTGCAGGGCGAACGAGGTCGGCGTCACGCTGGGGGCGGGCGCGCGCGCCGCGGCTTGCCGCTACTGCGGACGCAGCTTGCGCACGTCGGCATCGGACGGCTGGTAGTCCTTTCCGTCGGCATAGTGCCAGTCGACCATGATGCCCTTGCCGTCCTTGATCGCGATGCGGCCCACGAATGCACCCATCGTCGACTGGTGATCGAGGGAACGAAACGTGACGCTGCCGAACGGCGAGCCGAACGTCAGCCCGGAGAGCGCCGCGACGATCTTCTCGGGATCCGTGGAACCGGCCTTTTTCAGCGCCGCGGCGGCGGCCATCACCGTGCTGTATCCGACGACCGAGCCCAGCCGTGGATAGTCGCCGAAGCGGGCCTCGTAGGCGCTGCGGAACTTGCGGTGCTCGGGTGTATCGAGCGCGTACCAGGGATAACCGGTGACGTACCAACCGACCGGCGCCTCGTCCTTCAACGGATCGAGGTACTCGGGTTCGCCGCCCAGCAGGTTGAAGACCGGGCGATCCTTGAACAACCCGCGAAGCTCTCCCTCGCGGACGAAGCGCGCGAGGTCGGAGCCGAACAGCGACGAGAATATGGCGTCGGGCTGAGCGTCGAGCAAAGCCTGCACGACGGGACCGGGGTCGATCTTGCCCAGCGGAACCGCGATCTCGATGAACTCGAGGCCGCCGCTTTGCTTGAAGATCATCTGCTTCTTGAACGCGGCCGTTGCCGACTGCCCGTATTCGTAGTTCGGGTAGACGATCGCCCAGCGCTTCCTGTTGAGCTTCACTGCTTCTGGCACCAGCATCGCCGTCTGCATGAAGGTCGACGGCCGCAGTCGGTACGTGTACTTGTTGCCGTTGTCCCACACGATCTTGTCAGTGAGCGGCTCGGCGGCAAGAAACGGAATCTTGCGCTGCTTGGCGAAATCGGCGACCGCCAGCCCTACGTTCGATGGAAAGGTCCCCATCAACAGCACGACCTTCTCGCGTGAAACGAGCTCCTCAGCGACCCTTACCGCATCGCCCGGCGTACCGCCGTCGTCGCGCGAGATGATTTCGAGCTTGCGTCCGAGTACGCCGCCCGCTGCATTGACCTGGTCGAGTGCCAGTTCCATTCCCTTCCTGTAGGGCTCTAGAAAGGCCGGGAACACCTTGTAGCTGTTGAGTTCGCCGAGCTTGACTGGCTGCGCAGCTGCCGACAGCGCGACGAACAGAGCGACAGTGGTGATCCCCAGGGTGCGTAGTGCTTGCATGTGGTCTCCAGGCGATGGCTCCGTCGAGGCCCCCCGGCGGGTGGTGGCCAACGCGGGTTGACGTTGCATTATGGACCACCGGTGCTGCGCCATTGTCTTTGCGCTTTCGGTCCCGATATCGGGCGGCACCCTCGGGCGCCGCGGGACGAAGGAGGTAAAATGGGGGGCTTTGGCTCTCGCACCCACCCCGGCGGCGGCGCCCGCCCACGCCGTACTCCATTCCATGTCCCGTCCCCTCGCACTTGCCCACGGCCTCGTGTTCGCCGACCTGTATGCGCTCGATGGTCTGCGCCGCATCGATGCCGCGTTCCTCGAGCATCTTCGCGTCACCGACGATGCGCTCGCGGGGCGCCTCGCCGCCGCGCGCGAGGCACCGGCGGGGCTCGGGGCAATGCATGAGTCCGAACTCCTGATCGCGCTCGCGCCGCACGTCGAGGATTTCATCGCTGCGCTCTTCGACATCGGGGCGGAGGTCCGGGCGCTGGAGGCGCGCCACCATGAGCTTGCCCCGTTGTTCGTGGTCAAGCGGCAGTTCGTCCAGCGCAAGGCGATGAACGGCTACAAGGCCGACGTGGCGGCGGGCTTCGACGGGCCGGCACTTCGTGCCGTCCTCGAAGTGGCGATGGCGGCGCCGTTTTCCGAACTTGCATTCGCGCAGGCGGTGACGGCGTGGCTCGAAGACGAAACCACGCATGCAAACGCGCTGGACAATGCGATGCGCTACGCAGCGTGGGCAGCGCATACGCCCGCCGGGCGCGCCGTCCATCGCGGCGGCGTGCTGTTCCGCGCGCCGCGCAAGCTCGACTTCATCAGGCTGGTCCCGGTCGAATCCGAACCGATGCACGGCGTCGCAGCCTGGAAACTCCCGGCCGAACATCCGCCGCGACAGCGTCACGGCTTCGCGCTCACCGATAGCGGCACCGACCTGACGGGCGCGCTCGACCAGGCGCACTACTGCATCTGGTGCCATGAACAGGGCAAGGACTCGTGCGCGCGCGGCCTGCCGGAGAAAAGGCCGCTGCCGGGCGAGGTTCCGTACAAGAAGTCGCCGTTCAACGTGACATTGGCCGGGTGCCCGCTCGACGAGCGTATTTCCGAGTTTCACAAGCTGCGCGCGGAAGGCGTGCCGGTGGGCGCGCTCGCGATGATCTGCGTGGACAATCCGATGGTCGCGGCGACCGGGCACCGCATCTGCAACGACTGCATGAAGTCGTGCATCTATCAGAAGCAGGACCCGGTCGATATCCCGCAATCGGAGACCCGGCTCCTGAAAGATGTGCTGGCGCTGCCGTGGGGCTTCGAGATCTATTCGCTGCTCACGCGCTGGAATCCCCTCAACCTGCGCCGTCCGCTCCCCGAGGCGCCCACCGGCCGCCGCGTGCTGATCGTCGGCATGGGACCCGCGGGATTCACGCTTGCGCATCACCTCGTCAATGACGGCCATACCGTCGCAGGCGTCGATGGCCTCAAGATCGAGCCGCTCGACCCCGCGATCTCCGGCATCACGATCGCGGGCGAGCGCGTTCCGTTCGAGCCGATCGCCGACGTAGACGATCTGATGGAACCCCTCGATGACCGGGTGATGGCGGGCTTCGGCGGCGTTGCCGAGTACGGGATCACGGTCCGCTGGGACAAGAATTTTCTCAAGATGATCCGGCTGCTGCTCGAGCGGCGCGACCGCTTCGCCCTTTACGGCGGCGTGCGCTTCGGCGGCACGCTCGACGATACCGGTGCGTTTGCACTGGGGTTCGACCACATCGCGCTCGCCACCGGCGCCGGCAAGCCGACGGTGCTCGACCTTCCCAACGGACTCGCCAACGGCGTGCGCACGGCGTCCGATTTCCTGATGGCGCTGCAGCTGACGGGCGCGGCAAAGCGCGATTCGATCGCCAACATGCAGGTGCGCCTGCCGGTGCTGGTGGTCGGCGGTGGCCTGACGGCGATCGACACCGCCACCGAAGCGCTCGCGTACTACCCGGTGCAGGTCGAAAAATTTCTGGCCCGTTACGAGACGCTGGCGGCGGAGAATGGACGCGACAGCGTCGAGTCGGCATGGGCGTTCGAGGAGAGCATCGTCGCCAACGAGTTCCTCGATCATGCGCGCGAGCTACGCGCCGAGCGTGAAGCGGCGCTGCGCGCCGGGCGTTTGCCGCGCATTGTCGAACTGCTTCAGCAGTGGGGCGGGGTCACCGTCGCCTATCGCCGGCGGCTGATCGACAGCCCGTCGTACACGCTGAATCACGAGGAGGTCGAGAAGGCGCTGGAGGAGGGCATCCGCTTCGCGGAGGGACTGACGCCGCTGGCGATCGAGGTCGACGAGCGCGGAGCGGCGAAGGGTCTCAAGGTTTCGCTGCAGCACACGGACGGCGACGGTGTGTGGCACGAGGTATCGCAGACGACACTGCCCGCGCACACGATCCTGATCGCGGCCGGCACCCAGCCCAACACGGTGCTGGCGCGCGAGGATGTCGCGCATTTTCAGCTCGACGGCAAATACTTCCGCGTGCTGGACGAGGAAGGGCGCCCGGTAAAGGTACAGCGGGGACTCGCCAAGCCGATGCAGCCCGCGGTGCTGACCGATATCACGCCGGATGGGCGCGCGACGAGTTTCTTCGGCGACCTGCATCCGTCGTTCTTCGGCAACGTCGTGAAGGCGATGGCGAGCGCAAAGCAGGGTTATCCGATCGTGTCGCGGATGCTTGCGAAGGTCGCGCCGGCGTCGGCGGCGAGCGATTCGGAATTTTTCGCCACGCTCGACGCGCAGCTTCGTGCGACCGTCCTGCGCGTAGAGCGATTGACGCCGACGATCGTCGAGGTGGTGATTCACGCGCCTGCGGCGGCGGCGCGCTTCGCGCCGGGGCAGTTCTACCGGCTGCAGAATTATGAGGCGCTCGCGCCAGCGCGCGACGGCACGCGGCTGGTCATGGAGGGCCTGGCGCTCACCGGTGCCTGGGTCGACCGCGAGCGGGGCCTGGTGTCGACGATCGTGCTCGAAATGGGAGGGTCGTCCAATCTTTGTGCGAAATTGCGGCCGGGCGAGCCGGTCGTGCTGATGGGCCCGACGGGTGCGCCCACCGAGATCGAGGCGGGCGAGACCGTTGTGCTCGCCGGCGGCGGCCTTGGCAATGCGGTGCTGTTTTCGATCGGCCAGGCGTTCCGACGCGCCGGTTCGCAGGTTCTGTATTTCGCCGGCTACAAGAGGATGATCGACCGCTACAAGATCGCCGAGATCGAGGCAGCTGCCGACGCGGTCGTCTGGTGCAGCGACGAATCCCCGGGCTTCGCGCCCGGGCGCAGCCAGGATCGCGCCTTCGTCGGGAACATCGTCGAGGGGATGCGCGCGTACGCGGCGGGCGAACTCGGCGCGCAGCCGATCGCGTTCGCGGACTGCGACCGCATCATCGCGATCGGTTCGGACCGGATGATGGCGGCCGTCGCGCGCGCCCGGCACGATGTGCTCGCGTCCTATCTGAAACCGGCGCATCGAGCCATCGGCTCGATCAATTCACCGATGCAGTGCATGATGAAGGAGATCTGCGCGCAGTGCCTGCAGCCGCAGCGCGATCCGGCGACCGGCCAGATTTCCTACGTGTTCTCGTGCTTCAACCAGGACCAGCCACTTGACCGCGTGGACTTCGGCGCGCTGGACCTTCGGCTGCGGCAGAACGCCGTGCAGGAAAAGCTCACGGCGCAATGGATCGCCCGGGCGCTGTCGGCGCACCGACACGCGGCATCGGGTATTCTTGACCCCCACGAAAATTCATCCACACGATGAACGTCACCGAATCGATCCGCCGTCACGCGCAGCGCGCGCCCGATGCCGAGGCATACGTCAGTGCGCGGGGCGAAACGTTTACCTATGGGGTCGTCGAGCGGACCATCGATGCTTTGGCGGTGCGTTTGCTCGATCTCGGGCTCGTTCCAGGCAATATCGTGGCGATTGCCACCAACGACCTCTACCGCCACACCATGGTCGGGCTCGCGCTCGCCCGGGTGGGAGTCGCCCAGGCGACGATCAATCTGCCGGCCCAGCGAACGGATCTCGCTATCCTGGACCCCGGGCTGGAGGGCAACGGTTGCACGCGCAGCGTTGGCCTCGTGGACCTCTGGTCCGCGGATCTTTTGACGCGAGGCGCGACAAATCCTGTACCGATCCACGAAGACGGCAACGCGCTTCTTGCCTGCTTCGCATCGTCCGGTACGACCGGAGTCCCCAAGTTCGTTCCGGTGACCCACGAACTCGCGCTGCGACGCCTGGACATTCACGCTCTGGGCCTGGCCGGCGGTGCCGGCGGCCGCGGAACGCCATCGGCGCGCCAGGCCTGCTATGTGGGTCCCGGGACGTCCTACGGATTCAGCAGTTTCATGCTGGTTCTAGGTGGTGGCGGAACGATTATCGAGCGCAATCTCGAAGCCGCCGAGTTGGCGACCTGGATCGTCCGGTCCCGCGCCACCTACATGGTGATGTCGCCCGGGACGCTGCAGCAGATCGCCGGGGTGCTTCCGGCAACGCGAAATCGGCGGGTCTCTGCAGACGGTCGAAGTCGGCGGCGGGCTCCTGCCGAAGCACGTCTGCGAGTTGGGACGCGAACGGTTGTGCCAAAACCTAACCGTCAACTACGGCTCAACCGAGAGCGGGCGGGTCGCCTGGGGACAGGTCGACGTTCTGCGAGCGGGGTTGGGTGCCGTCGGATACGCGTACCCGGGTGTCGAAATCCAAATTGTCGGCGACGGTGATCTGCCCCTTCCCGCCGGGCAGGAAGGCAGCATTCGTATTCGTAGCATGCAGAACGCGAGCGGCTACCTGGACGACTTGCCGGCAACGGCTTCGGCGTTTCGCGATGGTTGGGTATATCCAGGTGACCTGGGAATACTCGAGCCGGACGGACTGCTTCGAGTAACCGGTCGCGCGGCCGAAGTGATCGATCGCGGCGGGGCGAGGATCAATCCTCACGAAATCGAAGCCGCGATGATGGCGCTGGGCGGCGTGACCGAGGTCGCAGTGTTCGGGGCGACCGAGCGGGCGGTCGATGGAGCGGTGGTTACGCTTCTGTGCGCCGCGATTGTGCCCATCGAGCCCTTCGATTACAAAGCGTTCACCAGGCGCTGTCGGGAGCGGCTCGGCCGGGACAGCCCGGTCTTCATCATCGGCATGAAACAGATCCCGCTCAACTCGAGTGGCAAAGTGCACCGGCAGGAACTCGAACGGATCGCACTCGAGGCGCGCAGGGCAGGCCCGCAGCGCTAACGGGTCCGGATACGTGGACGAAGGCGGATGGAAGGGAGGCGCTTGCGCGCCTCGTCCTTGAACGCCGATGGGGAAATGCCTTGCCACGCGAATGCGTCGGAGGCGTCGCAGCGCAGGGGCGTGTGCAAATTGTGATTCGCTATTCGTCGCGCATGACGTCGTCGATGGTCTGCACTCTTGGATCAATCAGGGCAAGGTCTTCCGCCGACATATGGACGCGCATCGCGTAATCGATGACTACGGGGCGTCCGTGCAGATACCCCCACTCCCCATACTTGTCTTCGTAGAGTTCGGGGTCCGGATCATGTTCGGGATGTGCCTCGCTGGCGACGAACCGATCAAATTCATCTCTCGTCATGATGCGAACCGCAGGCATCACCAGCGCGATCCCGAACGGCAGGCACGCAATCACGGGGCAAAGTTCCGGGTAGCGGCGTTGCCAGCCCTCGCGCCAGATGCGCGCCTCCTCGCGGTTGGCGCGCATGCCTTCACGAATGCGATGGAGGCGAGGGAGCTTGATCGCGTATCGCCGGCAGATGAGTGAGCGACGCTGACTCCCGCGCGCGAGACGAATCATCGCGGCGGCCTGGACAAATTGCACCTGGAGCGCACTTACGGATTGCCGATAGGACCTGCCATGTCACCGTAAGTCTTTGAACAATTTGGTGCCGGTGAAGAGAGTCGAACTCCCGACCTTCGCATTACGAATGCGCTGCTCTACCAACTGAGCTACACCGGCCTGGTGTTTTCGCTTCCGCCCCCATCCGCATCGCTCCAGCCTGAAGGCAAAAATCAAGCCCTAAATTATAGCTGTTTCCGTGTTTGATCCGCAAATTCGCTGATTTGCCAGGCTGTGGGGCTGGCCCCGGTCAGTGCCTTCGAGACTCCGAGCAGCGCATCGGCGCCGTTCAACACGATCTGCACGCCGATGCACGGCAGAATGAATGCCGACGGGCGCAACACCACCGTCAGTCCGGTCGGACCGAGCAGCCGGGTCAGGCGCTCGGCGTGCCTGAAGCGGAAAAAGGTCGCGAGGCAGACGACGAACGCGCCGATCACGGCGGACACCGCATCGGCGATGAACGGCTGCACGGTCGAAGCGAAGTTGGCGCCGAGGGTGACTGCGACGGAAATCGTGCCCGGCCCCGACGGTGAGTGGCAACGTGAGCGGATAGAAGGCCTTCGCGCTGACGGCGCTCGCGCCTTTTTCCGCGTTCGACACAGGTTCGGTCGTGGCCGCGGTGTCGCGCAGCAGCCTCCAGCCCAGACTGGCGACGACCATTCCGCCGGCGATCTGCATGGCCAGTATCGAAACCCCAAAGAATTCCAGAACAAAGTTGCCGAAGAAGATCGCCGCCAGCAACAGGATGAAGCCGTTGAGCGCGACCTTGCGCGCGAGCGCCGAACGCGCTGTGGCCGGCTGGTCCCCGGTCAGCGCGAGGAAGTACGGTGCGTTGCCCAGCGGGTTGACGATCGGAAACTGCGCGGCGAACACCGGCAGCACACGCTGGATCAATTCGCGGGGGTCGTAGGTCATGGTGACCGGGGTGGGTTGACCGCCGGCGCCACGGGGGGCATGGATGAAGGCGCCGTCGCGCCGGGCGGTGCGAATTGCAGCTCCGAGACCAGAGCCCGAACGCCATTCCAGGTGATCTCGACGCCGATGCACAGCACGATGAACGCCGACAGGCGGAGCACGACCATGACTCGCGTGTGGCCGAGCCAGTGGGCGACGCGCTGGGCGTAGCGGTACGCCAACCAGACCGACAGGGCGATGATGGCTGTTCCCAGCATACCCGCCGCGAAAGCGATCAGCAGCCGCTCCACGCCGTGTGCATGGTTGGCGCCCAGCGTGATCGCCACGGAAATCGCCCCCGGGTCGACGGTCAGCGGCAGCGTCAGCGGATAGAACGCGCGCATGAAGACCTGGTCCCCGGTGACCGGCTGGCCTTCGACCGGCGAGGCGGGCTCGCTGTTCAACAGATTCCAGCCGAGCGCGCACAGCACGGCGCCGCCCGCGACCTGCACGACCGGAACCGACAATCCGAACACGCGCAGTACATAGGCGCCGAAGATCAGCGAACCCATGATCAGGATGAACGAGTTGATGGCGACCTTGAGCGCCAGCATCTGTCGTGTCGCCGCATCGGACCCTCGGGTCATCGCGAGGAACATCGGCGCGCTTCCGACGGGATTGACGATTGGGAGCAGGCCACCGACGACCAGCAGGAGGGCACCCAGAAAATGGCGTAGATCGTCGGAGATCATGGCTGCGTCTCGTGCGCGGTGCGCGTGTGGCCGAGGTCGGCGCGCTACACTAGCACAGCTGTCGTGCACCGCTGCCCCTGAACGCCCTAGCGCTTCGTGTCTGCCACCCGTCCATTGTTCGGCTTCCATGCGGTCACCGCTCGCCTGCGCCAGCGGCCGGAGGCCGTGCACGCGCTCTACGTGCTTGCCGGCCGCCAGGATGCCCGCCTGCGCGACGTGACCGACCGAGCCGATGCGGCACGGGTCGCGATTCACCTCGTCGACCATTCGCGGCTCGACGCGCTGGCCGGCAGCGGCCGGCACCAGGGCGTGGTCGCCATCGTAGACGATGCGCTGCCTCACGTGACGCTCGACGACGTGCTGGAGTCGCCATCCGAGGCGCCGCTGCTGCTGATCCTCGACGGGGTCACCGATCCTCACAATCTCGGTGCGTGCCTGCGCAGCGCCGATGCGTTCGGCGCGCTGGCGGTCATCGTGCCGAAGGATCGCGCGGCAGGTGTGAACGCGACGGTCGCCAAAGCCGCTTCGGGCGCCGCGGACACGGTGCCGGTGATCGCCGTGACCAATCTTGCGCGTACGATGCGCGACCTGAAGGCGCGCAACGTGTGGCTGCTCGGCGCGGATGCCGGCGGTGAAAACCTGATCAATGCCGAACTGGGCGGCGCGGTGGCGTGGGTGCTGGGCGCAGAAGGCTCCGGCCTGCGCCGCCTGACGCGCGAATCCTGCGACCGCATCGTGGGCATCCCGTTGTCGGGCAGCGTCGAGAGCCTCAACGTTTCAGTGGCGGCCGGAATCTGCCTTTACGCCACGCGCGCCGCGCGCACTCGCGCGCCCGCCATGTGATTAAATACCGCGGCCTTCGGGTCTGCCCTTTCAGGCGGACCCCGAGGCAGCCACCGCATGCTGCGCTTCCTCCTCACTCGCTTTAGCCTGATCATCCCCACGTTCATCGGGATGACGCTGCTGGCGTTCTTCCTGATCCGGCTCGTGCCGGGCGATCCCATCGAAACCATGGCGGGCGAGCGCGGCATCGACGAGGCGCGTCATGCGGCGCTGCTCAAGGAATACGGGCTCGATCGGCCGGTACTGGTCCAGTACGGCATCTACATCGGCCGTGTACTGCACGGCGACCTCGGCAAGTCGATGATCACGCAGGTGCCGGTACTGCAGGAGTTTGCCGCGCTGTTTCCAGCCACCATCGAACTCGCGGTCGGTGCGATCCTGTTCGCCCTCGCGCTGGGCCTCCCGGCGGGGATCATCGCCGCGGTGAACCGCAATTCGGTATTCGACCACGGCGTGATGGGCGTGTCGCTGACCGGCTATTCGATGCCGATCTTCTGGTGGGGCTTGCTGCTGATCCTGCTCTTTTCCGTGCAGTTGGGCTGGACGCCGGTGTCGGGCCGCATCGATGTCAGGTACTACATCGAGCCGGTCACGGGCTTTCTGACCATCGATGCGTTGTTGTCCGGCGAAAAAGGCGCGTTCCGCTCGGCGGTGTCGCACCTGATTCTGCCGACCATCGTGCTGGGCACCCAGCCGCTGGCGATCATTGCGCGGATGACGCGCTCGGCGATGCTCGAAGTGCTGGGCGAGGACTACATCCGTACGGCACGGGCGAAGGGATTGTCGACGCTGCGGGTCGTCGCGCTGCATGCGCTGCGCAATGCGCTGATCCCGGTCGTCACCGTAATCGGGCTGCAGGTCGGCGTGCTGTTCACCGGTGCCATCCTGACCGAGACGATCTTTTCGTGGCCGGGCGTGGGCAAGTGGCTGATCGAGGCCATCAACCGCCGCGACTACCCCGTGCTCCAGGGCGGTGTGCTGCTGCTGGGACTGATGGTGATGACCGTGAACCTGCTGGTCGACGTTACCTACGGCATCATCAATCCACGCATTCGGCGGGCGTCATGAGCGCGGCCCCTGATCCTTGCGTCTCCGAGGCGAGCATGACGACCGCAACGGCCGCAACGCTGAATCCGGATTCCGTCGCCGCTCCGCGCGAACCGTGGCGGGAGTTCTGGGGCTATTTCAGCGCCAATCACGGCGCAGTGGCGGGGCTGGTCTTCGTCGTCGCGATCCTGCTGACGGCGGCCTTCGCCAACGTGCTGGCCCCCTATCCCCCGGATCTCACCAACAGCGCGGTGTTCCTGAAGCCGCCCGCATGGCAGGCCGGCGGCTCGTGGGCGTATCCGCTGGGGACCGACGCGATCGGCCGCGACATCCTTTCACGGCTGATCTTCGGGGCGAGGCTGTCGCTGCTGATCGGCATCGCTGTAGTGGCGATTGCGATCGTGGTCGGCATCGCGCTGGGGCTCGCGGCCGGCTTCTTCCGCGGCATCACGGAGATCGCGATCATGCGGCTGATGGACATCGTCCTGACGCTGCCGAGCCTCCTGCTGGCGATCGTGATCGTGGCGATCCTCGGGCCGGGCCTGATGAACGCGATGCTGGCGGTGGTCGTGGTGGTGCTGCCGCATTATGTGAGGATCACGCGCGCCGCCGTGATCACCGAGACCTCCAAGGACTACGTGACGGCCGCCCGCGCGTGCGGCGCGACGCGGTGGCGGCTCATGTTCTCCGAGGTCTTGCCCAATTGCGCTGCGCCGCTGATCGTCCAGGCGTCGCTGGGCGTGTCCACCGCGATCCTCGACGCCGCCGCGCTTGGCTTTCTCGGTCTGGGCGCCCAGCCGCCTGCGTCCGAATGGGGCACGATGCTGGCGGATGCCCGCGAATTCGTGCTGCGTGCCTGGTGGGTGGTGACCTTTCCGGGCCTGATGATCCTTCTGACCGTGCTGGCGTTCAACCTGCTGGGCGACGGCCTGCGCGACGCGTTCGATCCGAAACTGAAGCGATAGCCGCCATGGCACTGCTCGAGATCGAGGACCTCCATGTCGACTTCGCGACGCAGGGCGGTGTGCTGCGCGCGGTGGAGGGCGTGAGTCTGGCGGTCGAAGAGGGCGACGTGCTCGGCATCGTCGGCGAGTCGGGTTCGGGCAAGAGTGTCTCGATGCTTGCGCTGATGGGTCTGGTCGCGTTTCCGGGCCGCGTGCGCGCGCGCAGGATGCGGTTCGCCGGCCACGATCTGCTCAAAATCTCGGCGCGCGAGCGGCGGCGGGTCGTCGGACGGGATGTCGCGATGATCTTCCAGGAGCCTACGACCAGCCTGAATCCCTGCTTCACGATCGGCTTCCAGTTGGCGGAGACGCTGCGGCTGCATTTGCGTATGGACCGCAAGGCGGCGCGCCGACGCTGCGTGGACCTGCTCGAGATGGTTGGCATTCCGGCGGCCGAGTCCCGGCTGGCCGACTATCCGCACCAGATGTCCGGAGGCATGAACCAGCGCGTGATGATCGCGATGGCGATTGCCTGCAACCCGCGGCTCCTGATCGCCGACGAGCCGACGACGGCACTGGACGTGACGATCCAGGCGCAGATCCTCGATCTGCTGCGCAGCCTGCAGCGCGAACGCGGTATGGCACTGGTGCTGGTCACGCACAACATGGGCGTGGTCGCCGAAATGGCGCAACGCGTGGCCGTGATGTATGCGGGGCAGGTGATGGAAGAGCGTTCCGCCGGAGCGCTTTTCGAACTCCCCCAGCATCCCTACACCGCGGCACTGCTGTCGGCGATGCCCGAGCGGCATGACGGTGGCAGCCGGCTGGCGACGATCCCCGGCGTCGTGCCCGGTCTGCAGGATCGCCCGGGGGGCTGCCTGTTCTCGCCGCGATGCACCTACGCCACGGCTGCCTGCAATGACCGGCCCGCATTGCGGTCCTGGCAAGACGGGCTCGTCCGCTGCCGCTATCCGCTCTCCGACCCGCAGCGCAGCGCCAACCTCGCGCAAGACGGCGCGACGGTCCTGGCGTCCCCATGAACGAAATGCGAACCGGTCTCGCCACGCCTCCGGTGGTCGCCGCGCGCGACCTGCGGCGAAGCTACGAGGTGCGAAGGGGCGCGTTTCGGGAACCGGCGCGATTGCAGGCAGTGGGCGGCATTACGTTCACGATAGGCGCTGCGCGCACGTTGGCGGTGGTCGGCGAATCAGGCTGCGGCAAGTCTTCGCTGGCGCGGGTCGTTTCGCTGATCGAGAAGCCATCCGCAGGCGAGCTCCTGTTTGCCGGCGCCGATGCGGTGAATCCGCCGGCGGCGGCGCAGCGCGCGCTGCGCAGGACAGTCCAGATGGTGTTCCAGAATCCCTACGGGTCGCTCAATCCACGCAAGAAGATCGGCGCCATTCTGGAGGCGCCGCTCGCGATCAACACCACGCTCGCGCCCGCCCTTCGCGCGGAACGCGCGCGCGCGATGCTGACCAAAGTCGGTTTGCGGCCCGAGCACTACGACCGCTACCCGCACATGTTCTCGGGCGGGCAGCGCCAGCGCATCGCGATCGCCCGGGCGCTGATGCTCGAGCCCGCGCTGGTCGTCGCCGACGAGCCGGTCTCGGCGCTCGACGTCTCGGTGCAGGCGCAGGTGCTGAACCTGCTGGCGGACCTCCAACGCGACCTGGGCGTCGCCTTCCTTTTCATTTCGCACGACCTGGCCGTCGTGCGCTACATCGCGCACGAGGTCCTCGTCATGTACCTGGGACTGGCGATGGAGCAGGGAGCGAAGGAGCAGATCTTCGCGCAACCGCTGCACCCATACACACAGGCGCTGCTTGCTTCGACGCCCGCCTTGGGCGGCGTGGCCAAGCGGCGTATCGTATTGACCGGGGAGCTGCCGTCGCCGCTGAACCCACCGGCTGGGTGCGTGTTTTCCACGCGCTGCCCGCATGCCATCGCGCGCTGCCATGGTGAACGTCCGCTCGCCCGACCGCTCGCCGGCCGACTGGTCGCCTGCCACCTTGCCGAGAAATTCATGGAATCCGATTCCACCGATGAGACCGGTGCCTTGCTGCAATGAGTGCAGTTGTTTTTTTTAAGGAGAGATTGATGAACCAAATCAGTTCGACAGTTCGCCGCCCGAGCGCGGTCGCAATCGCCGTCATGGTCGCGTTCGCGGTGCCGGCGCTGCTGGCCGCCGCCGACGTGTCCGCCAAGACGCTCGTGTTCTGTTCCGAAGGGAGCCCGGAGAACTTCTATCCGGGCGTGAACACCACCGGCACCTCGTTCGACGCGAACAGCCAGATCTACGGCCGCGTGGTCGATTTCGAACGCGGTGGCACCAAGGTGGTGCCGGGCCTTGCCGAGTCCTGGGAGATTTCGCCGGACGGCACCGTTTACACTTTCAAGCTCCGAAAAGGCGTCAAGTGGCACAACCACCGCGCATGGAAACCGACGCGCGATTTCAACGCCGACGACATGATCTTCATGCTTGAGCGGCAGGGGAAGGAAGACAATCCGTACTTCAAGGTGACGAGTTCGAACCACTCGTACTACAACGACATGGGGATGGGAAAGCTAATCAAGTCCATCGACAAGGTCGACGACTACACGGTGCGCATCACGCTTACCAAGCCGGAGGCGCCGTTCCTGTCCAACCTCGCGATGGAATACGCGGGGGTGCAGTCGAAGGAGTACGCCGACGCGATGCTGAAGGCCGGCACGCCCGAGAAAATCGACCAGGAACCCATCGGCACCGGTCCGTTCTACCTCGTTCAATACCAGAAGGACGCGTTGTTGCGCTACAAGGCGTTCCCGCAGTTCTGGGGCGGCAAGGCCAAGATCGACGATCTGGTGTTCGCGATCACGCCCGATGCGTCGGTGCGCTGGGCGAAGCTGCAGAAGGGCGAATGCCACGTCATGCCCTATCCCAACCCGGCCGATCTCGACGCGATCCGCAAGGATCCGGGCGTGGTCGTGCTGGAGCAACCGGGGCTCAACATTGGCTATCTCGCGTACAACACGACGAAGAAGCCGTTCGACGACGTGCGCGTGCGCAAGGCGATCAACATGGCCATCAACAAGAAGGCCATCATCGACGGTGTCTACCTGACGACTGGCGTGGCGGCGAAGAATCCGATTCCCCCCACGCAATGGTCGTACAACGACGCGATCAAGGATGACCCTTACGACCCGGCGGCCGCGAAAAAGCTGCTTGCAGAGGCGGGGTATCCGAACGGGTTCACGACGGACCTGTGGGCGATGCCGGTGCAGCGACCGTACAACCCGAATGCGAAGCGGATCGCCGAACTGATGCAGGCGGACCTCGCGAAGATCGGTGTCACTGCCGAGATCAAGAGCTTCGAATGGGGTGAATACCGCAAGCGCATGCAGAACGGAGAGCACCAGATGGGAATGCTGGGCTGGACCGGCGATAACGGTGATCCGGACAACTTCCTGAACACGCTGCTCGGCTGCGATTCGGCGAAGTCCAACGGCAGCAACGTCGCCAAGTTCTGCTACCAGCCGTTCGAGGAACTGGTCCAGAAGGCAAAGACCACGTCGGGGCAGGCAGCCCGCACGCCACTCTACGAAAAGGCGCAGGTGATTTTCAAGGAGCAGGCGCCGTGGTTCACGATCGCGCATGCGGTGCAGTTGAAGCCGGTGCGCAAGGAAGTGATCGACTACAAGCTGTCGCCGTTCGGTCGCCATACGTTCTACGGCGTCGACATCAAGGAGTAGGTGCGCCCGTCAGGCCGGAACCTCGCAGGCCCTGCCCGAGCCCGCGGGGTTCCGGATTCGATGCGATTGTAGGCCGTTGACGGGACTGCCGGCCCGGGACGGCGCGCCGGATACCGTTCAGGGTCGCGGGGACGTCCGATCGCACCAGGATCGCTCGCGCTGCAATCGTCTTTCGTTGACGCGGCAGTGGCGATTGGGCATGATCGGCCCGCGCTCGACCCGCTCCAACCGGGGGCGCAATTCGTCTCTCGCCCGCCTTGCTCGCTTTCATCCTTCGCCGTTTGCTGCAGTCCGCGCTGGTCCTGGCGGTCGTCGCTTTCGTCGCGTTCGGGTTGTTCAATTTCACCGGCGATCCGGTCTCGTTCATGGTCGGGCAGGACGCGACCACCGAGGACAAGCTGCGCCTGCGCGCCGAACTCGGGCTCGACCAGCCGTTCTACGTGCAGTTCGCCCACTTTCTCGGTAACGCGGCCCGCGGCGATTTCGGACTTTCCTTGCGGCAGACGCGGCCGGTCTCGGTGCTGCTCAAGGAGCGGCTTCCGGCGACGCTGGAGTTGGCGGCGGCCGCGGCGCTCCTCGCGATCGTCGTCGGCATTCCGCTGGGGGTCTACACGGCGCTGCGGACGAACAGCTGGCTCTCGCATGGCCTGCTCGCCCTATCACTGGCCGGCGTCAGCCTCCCAACATTCCTGATCGGCATCCTGCTGATCCTTGTGTTCGCCGTTCAGCTGTCCTGGCTGCCGTCGTTCGGGCGCGGCGAAACCGTGGCGATCGGGTGGTGGACCACGGGGCTGCTGACCACCAGCGGGTTGAAGGCGCTGATCCTGCCCACCATCACGCTGTCGCTGATCCAGCTGACGCTGATCATGCGTATCGTTCGCGCGGAGATGCTCGAAGTGCTGCGCACCGACTACATCCGGTTCGCGCGTGCCCGCGGCCTGACCGACCGAGCAATCCACTTCGGCCATGCGCTGAAGAACACGCTGGTGCCGGTTATCACGATCGTCGGACTCCAGCTGGGCGCCATCATCGCGTTCGCGATCGTTACGGAGACAGTGTTCCAGTGGCCCGGCATGGGTCTGCTGTTCATCCAGTCGGTCTACTTCGCCGACGTGCCGGTGATGGCGGCGTACCTTTGCTTCATCGCACTGGTCTTCGTGCTCATCAACCTCGCGGTCGACCTGCTGTACTACGCGGTCGACCCGCGCCTGCGCGTCGAGCGCGCTTCGATGGCGGGCTAGAATGAAGCGAATTCCACGCTCTCTGCGCTCGCTGCCTCCTGCGTCGTCGCAGCCTCTTGTCGCGGTCCGACCGCGTTGACATGAAACCTTCCGACTACATCGCGCGCTGGCACGACGAGTTCACTTCGATACGTCGCGACCTGCACGCGCACCCTGAACTGGCCTTCGACGAGCACCGGACGGCGCGCGTCGTGCAGGAACATCTGGCCACACTCGGCATCGAGCATCATGTCGGGATCGGCAAGACCGGCGTCGTCGCGGTGATCGCCGGCGCGCGCAACGAAAGTGGGCGCAGCGTGGGCCTGCGCGCCGACATGGACGCCTTGCCGATGCAGGAGGAGAACGAATTCGCGCACAAGTCGCGCTACGAAGGCCGCATGCACGGCTGCGGACACGACGGACACACGACGATGCTGCTGGCGGCGGCGAAATATCTGCAGGAAACGCGCGCCTTCGACGGGACTGCGTACCTGATCTTTCAGCCCGGTGAGGAAGGCCACGCGGGAGCGAAGGCGATGATCGATGACGGGCTGTTCGAGCGTTTCCCGGCCGAGCAGGTCTACGCGCTGCACAACTGGCCGGGGCTGCCCGCCGGGCGCATAGCCGTCACGCCCGGCCCCACGATGGCGGCGGCCGACCGGATAGAGATCACGATCGACGGCAAGGGCGGGCATGGCGCGCACCCGCATGCGGCGATCGACCCCGTGCTCGTCGCGGGCCACATCATCACGGCGGCACAGTCGATCGTCAGCCGCAACGTGAATCCCCTCGACACCGCAGTGGTGAGTCTGTGCGCGATGCACGCCGGTCACCCGGGCGCGATGAGCGTGATTCCCGCGCATGCGAAGCTGGTCGGGACGGTGCGCACGTTTCGGCCCGCCACGCAGGACATGATCGAACGCCGGCTGACCGAGCTGGTGGGCTCGATCGCGTCGGCCTTCGGTGCGCGGGCGCGACTCCACTACGAGCGCGTGTATCCGGCGACGGTCAACCATCCACGCGAAGCGGCGTTCGCTGCCGACGTCGCGGCGACGCTGGTGGGGGGCGACAACGTAGTACGCGATCTGGATCCTTCGATGGGCGCCGAGGATTTTTCCTTCATGCTGGAAGCGCGACCGGGTGCCTTCGCGCGGCTGGGGCAGGGTGGCGCCGAGGGCAGCTGTTTCCTGCACAACAGCACCTACGATTTCAACGATGCGGTGATTCCCCTTGGGGCGGGTTATCTCGCCGCACTTGCGGAAGCGGCGATGCCGCTTCGCGCGTAGGCGTCCGACCCATGGCATGGATCGCGGCCGCCCGATGAGCGACACCGCATCCGCGGTGCTGGCGGTACCGTCGCTGCGCGCGCGGATGGCGTTCGCGTGGGATGGGGACGTCGCGTGGAGTTTTCGCCACTCGCCGGTGGCGATGGCGTCGCTGGCGATATTTGCCGCGTGCGTGATTGCGGCGCTGTTCGCGCCCTGGATCGCTCCGCACGACCCGTTCGACCTCCGGACACTGAACCTGTCGGACTCGCGATTGCCTCCGTTCTGGATCGAAGGCGGCAACCGCGTGTTCGCACTGGGCACCGACGACCAGGGGCGCGACATCCTGTCGGCCATCATGTTCGGCGCGCGCATTTCGCTGCTCGTGGGCGTGGCGTCGGTGGCGTTCTCGCTGATAGTGGGCGTGACGCTCGGCCTCCTGGCCGGCTATGGCGGCGGCAAGGTCGACGCATTCATCATGCGGGTCGCCGACGTCCAGCTGTCGTTTCCTGCCATCCTGATCGCGCTGCTCATCGATGGTGTGGCGCGGGTGGCCTTGCCGCGCGATGCCCACGACCAGGTGGCGATCTACGTGCTGGTCCTGGCGATCGGCCTGTCGAACTGGGTCCAGTACGCGCGCACGGTGCGCGGCTCGACGATGGTGGAGAAGAATCGCGAATACATCCAGGCCGCGCGTGTGATCGGCGTCCACCCATTTGGTATCATGGCGCGGCATCTGCTGCCCAATGTGATGGGGCCGGTTCTGGTGCTCGCGACGATCAACATCGCCACCGCGATCCTCACCGAAGCCACGCTGTCGTTCCTTGGCGTCGGCGTGCCGGTGACCGAGCCTTCGCTGGGAACGCTGATTCGTATCGGTCAGGAGTTTTTGTTCTCCGGAGAATGGTGGATTACCATCTTCCCCGGCGCGGCGCTGATGATCATGGTGCTTTCGATCAACCTGCTTGGCGATTGGCTTCGCGACGCCCTGAATCCGCGGCTGCGTTGAAGAACAGAACGAAGCCGCGCGCATTTTGGAGCGGGCGGTCGTGAAGCTGGCGGTTCTCAAGGGGCGTGACCCCGGGGCTGTCGAGGGACGCGCGGATCCCGATTTCCGCTTGCAAACAACAGGAGTCGCAACATGCGCAAACTCAGCATTCTGATGGTGCCGGCGCTGCTGGCATCGACCTTTCTCGCGGGCTGCCAGACGTGGGGGCCGACGTGGAGCGAGCTGACGGGCGCACGCTACAACGTAACGATCGCCAACCGGCGCCCGGCGATCATCGACCGGGTGGACGACGACGGCGCGTTCACCGACCCGAACCTCATCAGGGTGACGCCGGGCGAGCACCGGCTGGTCATCCAGGGTCCGGCGCCGGGCTGGACGGGCGGCCCGCCGCTGCACGTGATGTTGCTCAACGTCGCGCCCTGCAAGCGGTATTACATCAACGCGCAGTTCGAGAATACGATCACGCAGGCGTGGAAACCGGTGGTCGATTACGTCGAGCCGATCGGCGACTGCCTGGTGCCCGGCGCGGCCGCCAAGTAGTCGCTGCTCGATGATCCCGCTGGCGATGCCGGTTCTGGCCGTCGACGGGCTGCGCGTCGAGTTTCCGACGCGCCACGGTACGCTCACCGCCGTCCACGACGTGTCGTTCACCATTGCGCCCGGCGAAGTGCTGGGTGTGGTCGGCGAGTCCGGCGCGGGAAAGTCGCTGACCGGGTCGGCGATCATCGGTCTTATCGACCCGCCCGGACGCATCGCGGCAGGGGAGATCCGGCTTTCCGGACGGCGCATCGACAACCTGCGCTACGACGAGATGCGCGCGGTCCGTGGGCGCGAAATCGGCGCGGTGTTCCAGGATCCGTTGACCTCGCTCAACCCGCTCTACACGATCGGCAGGCAGCTCGTCGAAACGATCCGTACGCATCTGCCGCTGGGCGAGATTGAGGCCCGCAAGCGAGCATTGGGGCTGCTGGAGGAGGTCGGCATTCCGGGAGCCGAGCGGCGCATCGATCATTACCCGCACCAGTTTTCCGGGGGGATGCGGCAGCGCGTGGTGATAGCACTGGCGCTCGCCGCCAATCCGCGGCTGATCATCGCCGACGAGCCGACGACGGCGCTCGATGTGTCGATCCAGGCGCAGATCATCGCGCTGTTGAAGCGCCTGTGCCGCGAGCATGGCACCGCGGTGATGCTGGTCACGCACGACATGGGCGTCATCGCGGAAACCGCCGACCGTGTCGCGGTGATGTACGCGGGTCGCATCGTCGAAGTCGGCCCGGTGGCCGATGTCATCCACCGGCCGCGGCACCCCTATACGGCGGGCCTCATGGGCTCGATTCCGTCAATCGTCGATGAGCGCGAACGGCTGACGCAGATTGAAGGAACGATGCCGCGGCTGACCGCCATCCCCGCGGGCTGCGCGTTTCACCCGCGATGTCCGCAGGTCTTCGGGCGCTGCCGCAGCGAACGGCCGGAACTCATGGCGGCCAATGACACGAGCGCGGCATGCTGGCTGCGTGTCGATGCTGCGGCGGTCTCGATGGCCAATGTGGCTGCGGGCGCGGGGATTCCACCTTGACCGACGCGCTCATGCAGTTGCAGGGCGTCGCTCGCCACTTCGACGTATCCCCGCCGTGGCTCAATCGCGTGCTGGAGCGGCGCGGACGGTCGATCCTGAAGGCGGTGGATGGCATCGATCTTGCAATCCGCAAGGGCGAGACGCTCGGCCTCGTCGGCGAATCCGGCTGCGGCAAGTCGACGGTGGCGCGGGTGATCGTCGGACTGTATCCGCCGACGCGCGGCACCGTCACCTACGACGGCGTACGCATCGCAGGCGAAGGCGCGACGACCGACCCCGACGAACTGCGCCGGGCCCGCCGAGGGATGCAGATGATCTTCCAGGATCCCTATGCAAGCCTCAATCCGCGCTGGCGGGTGGCCGACATCGTCGCCGAGCCGATCCGAACCCAGGCGCCGCGGATTTCCCGCGCCGAACTCGCCACGCGCGTCGTTGTGCTGCTGGAGCAGGTCGGCCTGGCCGCCGCCGATGGGGCCAGGTATCCGCACCAGTTCTCCGGGGGCCAGCGCCAACGCATTTCGATCGCGAGGGCGATTTCGACCAATCCCGCATTTCTCGTCTGCGACGAGCCGACCTCCGCCCTCGATGTCTCGGTCCAGGCGCAGGTGTTGAACCTGATGCGCGACCTGCAGCGGCGCTTGGGCCTCACCTACCTTTTCATTTCGCACAATCTGGCGGTCGTCCATCACATTGCCGACCGTGTCGGTGTCATGTACTTCGGGCGCATCGTCGAGATCGCGCCGAAGCGCCAGCTTTTCGACAATCCCAGGCATCCGTACACGCGAATGCTGCTCGACGCGGTGCCCGACCTCGAGATGACGGGAGCGCCGCGAACGGCGGTTGCCGGCGAGGTGCCGAACCCGCTCTCTCCCCCGACCGGCTGCGCATTCCATCCGCGCTGCCGGGAGGCCAGCGACCGTTGCCGAACTGTGAACCCCGTTCTCCGCCGCGAAGCCGCGGATGGTCAGGGCGAAGTTGCATGCCACGCGGTTGAGGAGGGGCGCCTTTCCCCGCGCGCCATGGCGAGGGCGTCCGCCTGACCGACCGCAAGCCGCCCTCGGCGGCGCGGCAGGTGTTTCCGCTATAATCCGACCCTTTCGCAGCGATGCCGACGCGCGCAATGAGCACGATCGGCACAGCTTTCACGCTTGACCCGACGCCCGGCCCCGTTCGGCCCTCTGGCCCCGCCACAATCCTTCTCCGATCCCTAGCCTTGCGCCTCACGCAGATCAAGCTGTCCGGATTCAAATCGTTCGTCGATCCCACCGCCATTGCCACGCCCGGCCAGCTGGTCGGCATCGTCGGTCCCAACGGCTGCGGCAAATCCAATGTCATCGACGCGGTGCGCTGGGTGCTCGGCGAATCGAAGGCGTCGGCGTTGCGTGGTGAAACGATGCAGGACGTGATCTTCAACGGCGCCGGCGAGCGCAAGCCCGTCGGGCGCGCATCGGTCGAACTCAACTTCGACAACAGCCTGGGCCGCATCGGAGGCCAGTGGGGGCAATACGCCGAGATCTCGATCAAGCGGGTGCTGACGCGCGACGGTGACTCCACGTACTACATCAACAACATACCGGTCCGGCGCCGCGACATTCACGACCTGTTCCTTGGCACCGGCCTCGGGCCCCGCGCCTACGCCATCATCGAGCAGGGGATGATATCGCGCGTCATTGAGGCCAAGCCGGAAGAGCTGAGGATCTTCCTGGAGGAGGCCGCCGGCATCTCCAAATACAAGGAGCGGCGGCGCGAGACCGAGGGTCGTTTGTCCGACACCCGCGAGAATCTCGCGCGGGTCGAGGACATCCGGACCGAGCTTTCCAACCAGCTCACCCGGCTCGACCAGCAGGCGCAGGTCGCCACTCAGTACAGGGAACTGGAGGCGCGGCTCAAGACTTCGCAGCACCTGCTGTGGTTCGCGAAGCAGCAGGACGCCGTTCGCGGCCGTGAGAAGTGCGAGACCGAAATCGCGACGCTGACCGTGGCACTGGAAGCGATCCTGGCCGAGATCCGGGCGGCCGAAGCCCGGCTCGAGGCGCTGCGTGCCGAACATTACGCGGCCGGCGACGCGTTGCACGAGCGGCAGGGCGCCTTCTATGCGGCCAATGCGGAAGTCACGCGACTCGAGCAGCAACTCGCGTTCGCCCGCGATTCGCAATCCCGGATCACGCAGCAGGTCGCCCAGCTCACGGAAGCGCTTGGCGCGCTGGCCGGGCAGGAGAGCGCGCTCGCCGCCGACGGCATAGCGGCAGCGGCAGCGCTCGAGGACGCTCTCAAGTCGCGCGAATCGGCCGCGGAGGAGGAGCAGGCGGCACAGAGCGTACTGCCGGCACTCGACGCCGCGGTGGCGGCCGTCGGTGTGACGCTCGCCGAAGCGCAGCAGCAAATCGCGTTGTTCGAGCAGGGTGTGCGGGTCGCGGAGACGCGTCGCGACAATTCGGCGTTGGCGCTTGCCCAGCTGCAGGAGCGGCGCTCGCGGCTCGACGATGAGCTCTCGTCCATTGCTGCGCCCGCGACCGACCCGGTGCGCGAGGTCGAGGGGCAGCTCGAGCAGGAAAACGCCGATCTTCTCGACAAGCAGCAATCGCTGTCGGCATTGCGCAGCAGCGTCGAGGCGCTCCAGGCTAGCCAGCGTGTGAACGGAGACGCCTGGGATCGCGAAAGTCATCGGCTCGCCGATCTGGAAGCCCGCGCAGAGGCGCTCTCGACACTGCAGGCTCGCATCGGCCACGGCACGGACATCGACGGCTGGCTGGCCGACCATGGGCTTGCGCAGGCGCGCCGCCTTTGGCAGGAGCTCGACATCGAGCACGGCTGGGAGGACGCGCTGGAAGCCGTGCTTCGCGAACGACTGTCTGCCATCGAGCTGCCGCGACTCGACGAGGTCGCAGCGTGGGTCGCGGACGGCGCGCAACTGCCGCGGCGCGTGGCGGCGTACACGCCGACGCCGGCCCGCAACCCGCCTGACGCGAGCCACGACGCGCTGCTCGCGAAGGTGCGGCTCAAGCATCCGGACATAGCGCGCATCGTCGCGGACGGATTGCACGGCATTCGCTGCCGTTCCGATCTGACGGCTGCGCTGGCCGAACGTGGCGAACTCGGCGTCGGCGAGGCGTTCGTCACGCGGTCGGGCCACCTGGTGACTGCGCAGGGCGCGACGTTTTTCGCGCCCGACAACGAGCTCCACGGCGTGCTGGCGCGGCAACGCGAGCTGGAGGAGCTCTCGGGAGCGATTTCCGCGGCGCGACTTTCGGCGGCGGAGGCGCGTTCGCGACGCGACGCGGTCGATGCCGAACTGCAAAGCGCCCAGCAGACGTACCACGCGGAAGGCCTCGCCGTGGGCTCGCAGCAGCGGCGCGTCCATGGCCTCGAGCTCGAATTGGTGCAGTTGAAGCAGGCAGCCGAATCGGCGCAGAAACGTCGCGCGCAGATCGTCGAGGAAGCGGCCGATGTTGCCGCGCGACTTGACGAGGGCGAGCGGCAGCGCGAGGCAATCGTCGCCGAGATTGCGGATCTGCAGTCGCGCCTGCACGACGAAATGACCCAACGCGATGCCACCCGACACGCGCGCAACGAAGCCGAAGTCGCGCTCGCGCGTGGACGCGAGCGTCTGCGCACCGCCGAGCGTGTTGCCCAGGAGGCCGGCTTTGCCGAGCGCAGCTGCAAAGAACGCATCGCCGAACTCGACCGGCGCCGCGAAGGACTTGCTGTCCAAGGTGAGCAACAACGGGGAATGCTCGCGCAGCTATCGAGCGAACGCGCCGCGATCGACTGGACGCCGGTCGAAGCCGCGCTGCAGCAGCAGCTGGCGGTGCGCGGCGAAGCCGAACAGGCGCTCGCGGCCGCGCGCGACCGGCAGGAGGCGCTGGCCGCCGACCTGCGCGCCGCTGAGGAAACCCGGCTCGCAGCCGACCAGAAGCTCGAACCGGCGCGCACGCGGATCCAGGAAATGCAGCTGAAGGAACAGGCGGCGGCGCTGGCCGAGCAGCAGTTCACCGAGCAGCTCGAGGAAGCGCATGCCGAAATTGCGGCATTGCCCGATACGCTGAAGGCCTGGGGAAGCCCGCGAACGCTGCCGGCCGAGATCGAGCGGATCACAGCGGCGATCGCCGAGCTTGGTGCGGTCAATCTGGCGGCGCTCCAGGAACTCGGCGAGGCCCGCGAACGCAAGGATTATCTCGATCGGCAGGCTGCCGACCTCACCGAGGCGATGTCAACGCTCGAGACCGCCATCCG
Organism: uncultured beta proteobacterium; assembly: GCA_963739745.1. Classification (GTDB taxonomy): domain Bacteria; phylum Pseudomonadota; class Gammaproteobacteria; order Burkholderiales; family Casimicrobiaceae; genus VBCG01. Next base: position 376,290 of record CAVUCJ010000017.1, on the reverse strand, counting down.
CCAGATCGACCGCGAATCACGCGAACTTCTGCAACAGACGTTCGAGGCGGTCAACGTGAACTTCGCGAAGCTGTTCCCCGCGTTGTTCGGTGGCGGCCAGGCGAAGCTGGTGCTGACCGGCGAGGAGATCCTGGACTCAGGGGTGCAGGTGATCGCGCAGCCGCCGGGCAAGCGCAATACGTCGATCCACCTGCTGTCGGGTGGCGAAAAAGCGCTGACGGCAATCTCGCTGGTATTCGCGCTGTTCCAGCTCAATCCCGCGCCGTTCTGCCTGCTGGACGAGGTCGACGCGCCGCTCGACGATCCCAATACCGACCGTTTCTGCGCCATGGTGCGCGAAATGGCCGCGGACACGCAGTTCCTGTTCATCTCGCACAACAAGATCACGATGGAAATGGCCAACCAGCTGGTCGGTATCACGATGCCCGAGCCGGGTGCCTCGAGAGTGGTAGCGGTCGACATCGCCGAGGCCCTGTCGCTGGCGGAGAATGCCGCGTAGTGCTGCGCGGCCGCGATCCAATTCCTTCGCGCTATACTCGCGGCCAATCATGCGCGCCGAGGCCCACTGAATGCCGTTGTCGTTGAGCCCGCTCCAGCTCGGCCTCATCGTTGGCGGAGTGATTCTCGTCGTCGGCGTGTTGATCTACAACGCCTGGGTCGAACGGCGTGTCCGCCGTCGGATCGCGACCGCCTTTCCTCCGCCCGACGAATCCGCAGCGGCCGGCCGGCATCGGGGCCGGCGCGTCGAGCCCACGTTGCGCACGGAGGCGGTTGCGCAGGACGAGCCAACCGCCCCGACCGCAGGCGAGCCTGCCTACCGGCCCGACGACGCACCGGCCGCCGATTCGGACTTCGTCACGCCGATGGACGTCATTGAGCACGCCCCGGCTGCCGAAACCGACACGCTCCCCCGGGTTCCGGCCGCAGCGATCGCTCCGCCGCCGATGTTCGCGGAAGGGGATGTCGTTGGGCAGCGCAAGCCCGATCCCGAGGTGGAGTGCATCGTCACCCTGCAGCCCGCGAAACCGGTGGGAGTCGGCGCGCTGGCAGCCGGCCTGCACGCCCGGTTGGGCAAGCGCCTGCGCTGGTTCGCGCGGACGGCGCCCGAATCTCCGTGGCAATTCCTCGCGTCGGATACGCGCGGCGAGTTCGTCGAAATTGCCGCGTGCCTGCTGTTGGCAGATCGCAACGGTGCCGCCAGTCGTCTCCAGGTCGACACGTTTGTCCGCGTGATGGGCGAGTTGGCGCCGTTGCTGCCGGCGGCGATGTCGGTACCCGACGCTGGCGCGGAAACGGAACGCGCCGAAGCGCTCGATCGCCTGTGCGCGGACGTCGACGTGCAGATCGGACTGACGGTGCTGAAGGGAGATGGCTCGGGCATTCCAGGGACCAAGCTGCGAGGGATTGCGGAAGCCGCCGGATTCCGGCTGGCCTCCGGCGGTCGCTTTGAATGGGTGGCAGAGGACACGGGTACCGTCCTGTACACGCTTCAGAACCTTCGCAACGAGCCGTTTACCGTCGACACGCTGCGTCTGTCGGCGACCAATGGCGTTGTGTTCGTGCTCGACGTTCCGCGGGTGGCGGATCCCGTTCGCACGTTCGACCAGATGAAACTGATCGCGAAGCGGCTCGCCCAGACACTCGGGGCCGAACTGGTCGACGATAATCGGCGTGCGCTCGACGACGCCGCACTGGCGGCGATCCGCAAGCAGGTCGATGCCGCCGCGGTCGCGTTGCGCGACTGCGGCATCGAGCCGGGAAGTCCGCGCGCGCTCGCGCTCTTCGGCGCCTGATGTCCGCGAATGCGCCGGACGCGGTGCCCCCGGCAGCCGCGAGGCGCGCGGCGATCCTGCGTGAGCAGATCGCCGACCACAACGAGCGCTATTACGTGCAGGACGCGCCGACAATCGGCGACGCGGAATATGACGCGCTGTTCCGCGAATTGCAGGCGCTGGAGGCGCAGTTTCCGACGCTACGCGTGCCGGACTCGCCCACGCAGCGCGTCGGCGGTGCCCGAGCGGCGGAATTTGCGCCGGTCCGGCATCGAGTGCCGATGCTGTCGATCCGGACGGAGACCGATACCACCGTCAACGGCGCCATGGAATTCGATGCGCGCATCCGCCGTGAGCTGAAGCTCGCCGACGACGCCCCGGCGGTCGCCTACATGGCCGAGCTCAAGTTCGACGGGCTGGCGGTGAGCCTGCGCTACGAACGGGGCGGGCTGGCGGTTGCCGCGACGCGCGGGGACGGCGAAACCGGCGAGGACGTGACGGCCAACGTGCGCACGATTGCGGCGATTCCGGCGAGGCTCAAGGGCAGGGCGCCGCCCATGCTCGAGGTCCGAGGCGAAATCTACATGACGCGCGCCGATTTCGCGCGTTTGAACGAGCGCCAGCAGGCGGTGGGGGGGCGCCTGTTCGTCAATCCGCGCAATACGGCAGCAGGCGCAGTACGACAGCTCGATCCCGCGGTCACCGCGCAGCGTCCGCTCGCATTCTTCGCGTACGGGATGGGCGAGGCCGAGGGCTGGCGGCTGCCGGCGACGCACAGCGCGCTGCTCGATGCGCTGGACGCGTTCGGCTTGCCGGTCAACGCGGACCGCAGGGTCGTGCACGGCGCGTCCGAACTCGCCGCGTACTACGAGGACGTGCGTGCGCGCCGCGGCGATCTGCCCTTCGAGATCGACGGCGTCGTCTACAAGGTCGACAGCCTCGAACTGCAGCAACGGCTGGGCTACCGGACGCGCGAACCGCGCTGGGCGGTCGCGCACAAGTTTCCACCCGAGGAAATGCGCACGCGGCTGCTGGCGATCGACGTGCAGGTCGGCCGCACCGGGGCGGTCACGCCGGTCGCTCGCCTCGAGCCGGTGTTTGTCGGCGGCACCACCGTCACCAACGTCACGCTGCACAATGAGGACGAGATCCGCCGCCGCGACCTGCGCATCGGCGATACGGTCATCGTCCGCCGCGCCGGAGACGTGATTCCGCAGGTCGTGCGGGTGGTGCCGGAGCTGCGCCCCCCCGACGCGCACGAGTTCGCGATGCCCGCCCGGTGCCCGGAATGCGGTTCCGCGATCATCCGCCTCCCCGGCGAAGTGATCGCGCGGTGCTCCGGCGGTCTGGTCTGCCCGGCGCAGCGCAAGCAGGCACTGCTTCATTTCGCCGGGCGCCGGGCGCTGGACATCGAGGGCCTGGGTGACAAGCTGGTCGACCAGCTTGTCGACGAGGGGATCGTGCATTCGCCGGCGGACCTCTACAAGCTCGGCCTCGCGAAGCTTGCCGCGCTGGACCGGATGGCCGACAAAAGTGCGGCCAACGTGCTTTCCGCGATCGAGGCGAGCAGGCGCACGACGCTTCCCCGCTTCATCTTCGCGCTTGGCATTCGCCATGTGGGCGAGGCGACCGCGAAGGATCTCGCCGGTCATTTCGGGACACTCGACGCGCTGATGAACGCCGACGAGACAGCGCTGCTCGAAGTTCGTGACGTGGGGCCGGTGCTGGCGGCCTCGATCGCGCGCTTCTTTGCGGAGCCGCACAACCGCGAGGGTGTCGAGCAACTGCGCGCCGCGGGCGTACACTGGCCGGAAGGCGTGCCCCGGGCACGCGCTCCCGGCGCGCTCGTTGGCCGCACGTTCGTCCTGACCGGCACGCTGCCATCGCTGTCGCGCGACGAAGCAAAGGCGCTGATCGAGGAGGCGGGAGGCAAGGTCGCGGGCAGTGTGTCGAAGAAGACCGACTATCTGGTCGCAGGCGAGGAGGCCGGCAGCAAGCTTGCCCGTGCCAAGGAACTGGGCGTTGCCGTCATCGCTGAAGGCGCCTTACTGGAACTGATCGCGCAAAGAGGCGCTCCGCACTCATGAAGAAAATCACCAAGGCTGTTTTCCCGGTTGCCGGACTCGGCAGCCGTTTCCTGCCGATCACCAAGGCCAGCCCGAAGGAAATGCTGCCGATCGTCGACAAGCCACTCATCCAGTACGCGGTCGAGGAAGCGGCCGCCGCCGGCATCACCGACATGATCTTCATCACCGGCCGCAACAAGCGGGCGATCGAAGACCATTTCGACAAGGCCTACGAACTCGAGACCGAGCTCGCGCTGCGCAACAAGTCGGCGCTGCTCGAAGCGGTGCAGGCAGCGACACCGCCGGGCATCAATTGCATCTACATCCGGCAATCGGAAGCACTGGGCCTCGGGCACGCGGTGCTGTGCGCGGCGCCGGTGGTCGGTGACGAGCCGTTCGCTGTCTTCCTGGCCGACGATCTCATCGACGCGGAGGTGCCGGTGATGAAGCAGATGGTGGATGTCGCCGGGCGCGAAGAGGCCTCGGTGATCGGCGTGATGGAAATCCCCGCCGCCGACGTCGGCAGCTTCGGCATCGTGGAGACGACCTCTGACGCGGTGGCGAGCGCGAAGGTGGCCACGATCGCGCGGATGGTCGAGAAGCCGAAGCCGGGCACCACGACGTCCACACTCGCTGTGGTGGGCCGCTATGTGCTGTCACCGCGGATCTTCCACCACCTGCGCACGATGCCGCCTGGCGCCGGCGGCGAGATCCAGTTGACCGATGGACTCGAACGGCTGCTGACGGAAGAACGCGTCGTCGCCTATCGATTCGACGGACGCCGCTACGACTGTGGCAGCAAGCTGGGTTATCTCGAGGCGACGGTGGACTTCGGCCTCAAGCATCCGGAGACCGGCGAAGCCTTTGCGCGCTTCCTGGCGCAACGCGACCCCCCGTGACTCGATGACGCTCAACGAGCTCCGGTACCTGGTCGCCGTCGCGCAGGAGCGCAACTTCGGCCGCGCGGCGTCAAAATGCTTTGTCAGCCAGCCCGCACTGTCGGTCGCGATCCAGAAGCTGGAAGAGGAGCTCGCGACGCTGGTCTTCGAGCGGGGAGGAAGCGAGGTCACGGTGACGCCGGTTGGAGAGCGCATCGTCGAGCAGGCGCAGCGCGTCCTGGAGGAGACGCTCAGGATCCGCGAGATCGCGCAGGCGGGCCGCAACCAGCTCGTCGGAACGCTCAAGCTGGGCGTGATTCACACGGTGGCGCCGTACCTGTTGCCCGACCTCATCCCGGCGCTGCACGACCGGGCACCCCAGATGCCGCTCGACATCGAGGAAAACCTCACCGAGCATCTGGAGGCCGCGCTGCGATCCGGGCGCATCGACGTCGCCATCATCGCGCTTCCTTTCGCGCCGCCGGGTGTGGTCACGCAGTTCCTGTACGAGGAGCCCTTCCAGGTCGTGGTGCCGGCAACGCACAAGTGGGCGAAGCGGAAGTCGGTGCAGCCCTCCGAGCTGGCCGGCGAGAACACGATCCTGCTCCACGTCGGCCATTGCTTTCGCGACCAGGTACTCGAGTCCTGTCCGGAACTGAACAGCGCCGATGCGCACATGCCGCGCACGAATTCGCTGGAGACCGTTCGCAACATGGTCGCGTCGGGGCTCGGCATTTCCGTCCTGCCGCGCGATGCGCTGACACCCAGGTACCACAGCCGCATGGTGGTTCCGGTGCCCTTCGCAAGGCCGGTGCCCGCGCGTCGCATCGCGCTCGCCTGCCGCCGCAGCTTTCCGCGGCCGGCAGCCATTGCCGCGCTGCGTGACGCGGTTGCCGGATGTCGCGGTGGCAAGCGGGCGGCGAAGGCGCGAAGCACGAAGTGACTGGGTCGGGATCGGTCCGGTTCGCACGCCAGCGACTGCCCGCGCAGTACGTCGCGGTCCGGCACGTTGCAGCGTGAAGACGGGTTGGCCCTGGCGCAGTGGCGCGTGCGGCATTCCGTATACTGATCGAGGTCGACTCGCAAAGGCACCGAGGCGTGCCGCGCCTGCGAATCACCCATTCAACCACAAGGGGGCATAGATGATTTCGGATCTGAAGGACAAGGTCGTGTTGATCACCGGCGCGTCGACCGGCATCGGCGCCGCCGCAGCGAAGGCATTCGCGCGTGAAGGAAGCAAGGTCGCCGTTCACTTCAATTCCAGCCGTGACGCCGCCGAGGCGGTCGCCGGCGCAATCAAGGCTGCGGGTGGCCAGGCCGCGGTGATCGGTGGCGATGTCACGGTCGAGGCGGACGTCAAGCGGATCGTGAGTGACACGATCCGGGCCTTTGGCCGGATCGACGTGCTCATCAACAACGCGGGCGGCATGCTCGGGCGCGTGAAGATTGAGGATTACACGGTCGAGCACATCGACCGCGTGCTGATGCTCAACTGCACCCAGGTCGCGCTGTTCATGCGCGAGGTCATTCCGCTGATGCGCAAGCAGAAGTCCGGCAACGTGATCAATGTCACATCGATTGCTGCGCGCCACGGCGGTGGCGGTGGTGCGATTCTCTACGCCGGCGCCAAGGGCTTCATTTCCACCGTCACCCACGGCTGGGCAAAGGAAGTCGTCGGTGATGGCATCCGCGTCAATGCGGTGTCCCCGGGCGTGATCACCACCCCATTCCATGACCGCTACTCGAGCGCAGAACAGCTTAAGGCGATGCAGGCGACGGTCCCGATGAATCGCCTGGGCAGCGCCGACGAATGCGCGGGCACGTTCCTTTACCTTGCATCCGAAGCGTTGTCCGGCTACGTGACGGGCCAGGTGATCGAGGTCAACGGCGGCCAGCTGATGCCCTGATCGGCGTCCGGATCGCTAACCCAGCACGAGCGCAGGCAGCTCGGTGAGTGAAGCGAGGATGAATCGCGGCGGCGGACCGTGGCGGTCGACCGCCGCGCCGCTGCGATTGATCCAGTAGCTCGTGAACCCGAAAGCCGCGGCGCCGATGGCATCCCAGCAATTGGACGATACGAACCCGATCCGGTCCGGGCGCAGACCGAGCCGGTCGCAAGCCAGCGCGTAGACTTGGGGAGCCGGCTTGTAGATGCCGACGGCGTCGACCGACAACACGCCATCCATCAGCTGCCCCAGCGCGTTGTGAAGCAGGAGCGGGGTGAGCCCTTCCAGCGTCCCGTTGGACAGGATCCAGCGCGGGCGCGGGGCCAGTGCAGCAAGGGCAGGGCGTGCATCCGGAAACATCTGCAGCGAACGGTAGGCCTGCTGGAGCAGCTGCCGGGCCGCGGCATCGAGGGGCAGCCCGAGTGCCGCCACCGCATGGTCGAGCGCGTGCGCGGTAACCCGGTCGAAGTCCTCACGGGGATGGTCCGGCGTCGCCATCAGCGACTGCAGCCACGTGTATTCGAGCTGCTTTGCGCGCCAAAGCCGCGACAGGTCGACACCGCGCCCAGGGACCAGCGTGTCGGCAAGCGCGGTGACCGAATGGACGTCGAACAACGTGCCGTACGCATCGAAGACGAAGGCTTCCGGTGGACTCGTCGCAATGTCCTGCATCGCGTGCTCCCGTTGCGCGCGGCGATGCGTAGGCCGCGGGGAAAAAAAGAGGGGTTACACTTGCGCGTAACCCCTTGGTTCAGTGTGGTGGGCATTGCTGGGTTCGAACCAGCGACCCCTCCCGTGTGAGGGGAGTGCTCTACCGCTGAGCTAAACGCCCCGCGAACCCAGACAGGAGTACCGATTTAACCATACGGCCGGAAGCAGGGTCAAACCGAACTTCCGCCCGCGAACGGCCATGTCCAGGACATCCCCGCACCGCAATTGTGCGTACCTGTTCGCAAACGGGGAGCCCGGCCCGGTTCCGTGCACGGGTTCGTTAGCTAACTCCTTGGTCAATAGGGCAATTTGGCCGATGGCGCGCCGTTTGCTAGCCTTGAACTCAAATTCCTGAAAATCTGCGGAATGTCGTCCCTACCCTACGATGAAATGACCGCCCGGGAGGGCGGAATCCGGCCGCACTACCGGGCGTTCGCCGACTGGCTCGAGCGGACCGACGCCACGCGCATCGCGCAAAAGCGCGATGAGGCCGAGCGGGCGTTCCACCGCGTCGGGATCACGTTTGCCGTCTATGGCGAGGATTCCGGCACCGAGCGCCTCATTCCCTTCGACATCGTCCCGCGCATCATTCCCGATGACGAGTGGCAGATGCTCGAGCGGGGCCTGAAGCAACGCGTGCGCGCGCTCAACCTGTTTCTCGAAGACGTCTACCACGAGCAGAAGATCCTGAAGTCCGGGGTCATTCCGGCAGAGCGTGTGCTCGGGAACACGCAGTACCGGAGTGAAATGGCCGGCATGGACGTGCCAGGCGGCATCTACGCGCACATCGCCGGCGTCGACATCGTGCGCGCTGGCGAGGGCGAGTACTACGTGCTCGAGGACAACCTTCGCGTGCCTTCCGGTGTGTCCTACATGCTCGAGAACCGCAAGATGATGATGCGGCTGTTTCCCGAGCTCTTCGCCAACCGGTCGATCCGGCCGGTTCAGCACTATCCCGACCTGCTGCTGGAGAATCTGCGCGCCGTCGGCCCCAAGGGCGAGGAAAATCCGACGGTGACGGTGATGACACCGGGCGCGTACAACTCGGCCTATTTCGAGCACGCGTTCCTCGCGCAGCAGATGGGCGTCGAGCTGGTCGAGGGCCAGGACCTCTTCGTCCAGAACGACACGGTGTTCATGCGCACCACCCGCGGTCCGCGGCGGGTCCACGTGATCTACCGGCGTGTCGACGACGATTTTCTCGACCCGCTCGCGTTCCGCAAGGATTCGACGTTGGGGGTTCCGGGGCTGTTCGGCGCCTACCGGGCCGGGCGCGTCACGCTGGCAAATGCGATCGGTACGGGCGTGGCCGACGACAAGTCGATCTGCCCGTACGTGCCGGCGATGATCAAGTACTACCTTGCCGAGGATGCCATCCTCAACAACGTCCCGACCTACATGCTGCACAAGCCGGAGGATCGCGATTACGCGCTTGCGCACCTGGGCGAACTGGTCGTCAAGGAGGTCCACGGCGCGGGCGGCTACGGGATGCTGGTCGGGCCGGCGTCGACCGCCGAGGAGCGCGCTGCGTTCCGCGAGCGGATCCTGGCCACACCGGAAAACTACATCGCGCAGCCCACACTGGCGCTTTCGACCTGCCCGACCTTCGTCGGCGCCGGCATCGCCCCGCGCCACATCGACCTGCGGCCGTACGTCCTTTCCGGCACCGACATCGACCTCGTGCCGGGCGGCCTGACCCGGGTCGCGCTGCGCGAGGGCTCGCTAGTGGTCAACTCGTCGCAAGGCGGGGGGACCAAGGACACCTGGGTTCTTGCGTGAGACGACGCCCATGACCGCCATGCTCTCCCGCACCGCCAACGAATTGTTCTGGATGGCGCGACACATCGAGCGCGCCGAGAACATCGCGCGGCTGCTCGACGTCACGTACCGGACTTCGCTCCTGCCCTACGAGCCCCAGGAGCCGGGCCTCGCCTGGGCCGAGCCGTGGTCGGTGCCGCTTATCTCCACCGGCGCGGCCACCTCGTTCTACAAGATGTACCCGGAGCTTTCCGCCGAGAACGTCCTCAAGTTCATGGTCCTCGAAGCCGGCAATCCGTCGTCGATCTACAGCTGCCTGCGCAGTGCCCGCGAATCGGCGCGCAGTGTCCGCGGGGCGATCACGTCGGAGATGTACGAAGATCTGAACAGCGCCTGGATCGAAATGCGCAACCACGACTACCTGCGTCTGCAGGCGATCGGCGTGTCGGAGTTCCTGGACTGGGTAAAGTTGCGCTCGCATCTCTTCCGCGGCGTCACCTTCGGCACGATGCTGCGCGACGAGGCCTATCATTTCATCCGGCTCGGCACGCACATCGAACGTGCCGACAATACGGCGCGCATCCTCGACACCAAGTATCACATCCTGCTCCCGTCGGCCGCCGACGTCGGGGGCGCCGTCGACTACTACCAGTGGTCATCGCTTCTGCAGTCGCTGTCGGGCTTCGAGTCCTACCGCAAGATCTACAGCGATGTCATTTCCCCACGGCGGGTCGCGGAGCTGCTCGTGCTGCGCGACGACATGCCGCGCTCGCTGCACAGCTGCCTCAATTTCATCGACGATACGCTCGAGCTCCTGTGCGACGATCACGGCGGCGAGCTGAGGAGGCAGGCGGGCGAACTGCACGCGCGCCTGCACTTCGGGCGGACCGACGACATCATCCGCTACGGCCTGCACGAGTACCTGATGGATTTCCTGAAACGTGTCTCGGTCCTGGGCGACGAGATCAGTGCACGCTTCCTCGTGCCGGCGTACTGATCGGACCGGCTTCCGTCGATTCGGTAGAATCAACGAGTTTGCGCGACCGCGCGGCCTTCTCCTGCCCGTCAACACCCACCATGACCTATTGCGTTGCCATGTCGCTGGATGCCGGAATGATCTTTGCATCCGATTCGCGAACCAATGCCGGCGTCGACCAGATCGCGCGGTTCTCGAAAATGAAGGTGTTTGCCGAGGAAGGGCAGCGTGTCATCGTCACGCTGTGTTCGGGCAACCTTTCGATCACCCAGAACGCGCTGAGCATCCTGGAGCAGAGGGCGCGCGGAGGCGATGGTGAGGAGCATCTCTGGAACGTGCAGTCGATGTTCGACGTCGCGCGCCTGCTGGGTGACACGCTGCGCGAGGTCAAGACCCGGGATGGCCCTTACCTGGTCCAGAACAACGTGGACGCGTCGGCCAATTTCCTGATCGGTGGCCAGATCCGCGGCGAGCCGGCGCGGTTGTTCAACGTCTACGGCGAGGGCAATTTCATCGAGGCGACGCCGGACACCTGCTATTTTCAGACTGGCGAGACGAAATACGGCAAGCCGATCATCGACCGAGTGATCAAGCGCACGACGAGCCTGCTCGACGCCACCAAATGCACGATCGTGTCGTTCGACTCGACGATGCGATCCAACATCTCGGTGGGGCTGCCCATCGACCTTCTCATCTACGAGGCGGATTCGCTTCGCATCAAGATGCAGAGGCGGATCGAGGAATCGGATCCGTACTTCCAGATGGTCCACGTGCAGTGGGGCGAAGGGCTGCGCCGGGTATTTGCCCAGTTGCCCGACCCTGACTGGACCTAGGTCCCGCCCAATGGCCATCCGCGTCGCGCTGTCCCACCGCACCAGGTACCGTTTCGACCGGCACGTCAACCTGGGCCCGCACGAAATCCGGCTGCGGCCCGCGCCGCACTGCCGCACGCCGGTGCTCGGGTATTCGCTCAACGTCTCGCCCGAGCCGCATTTCCTCAACTGGCAGCAGGATCCCTACGGCAACTGGGTCGCACGTCTGGTTTTTCCGGAGCGCGCCGACCGGCTGGAGATCGAGGTCGATTTGGTCGCCGACCTGACGGTGATCAATCCCTTCGATTTCTTCGTCGAGCCCTACGCCGAGAAATATCCGTTCATCTACGCGCCGGCGCTGGCCAAGGAGCTGATCCCGTTCCTGGAGACGGCCCCGCTGGGTCCGCGGCTGTCCGCATGGCTCGCGGAGTTCCGCGCGACCATCGAACCCGATGAAAATCCGGTCCTGCTGCTGGTCCGGCTGAACCAGCTGCTGCAGCAGCAGATCCGCTACCTGGTGCGGATGGAACCGGGCGTGCAACCGCCGGAACTCACGCTCGAAAACGCGAGCGGCTCGTGCCGCGACACCGGGTGGCTGCTGGTGCAGATCATGCGGCACCTCGGGATCGCCGCGCGCTTCGCCTCGGGGTACCTGATCCAGCTCGTCGCCGACGTGAAGGCACTGGACGGGCCTTCTGGCACCGATCACGATTTCACCGATCTGCATGCGTGGGCCGAGGCGTTCATTCCTGGCGCCGGCTGGATCGGCCTCGATCCAACCTCGGGTCTGCTGGCCGGCGAAGGTCATCTCCCGCTTGCCTGCACGGCGGATCCCGGCAACGCCGCGCCGGTGATCGGCCACACCGATGTGGCGGAGGTGGAATTCGACTTCGCGATGAGCGTCACGCGCGTGCACGAAGATCCGCGCGTCACGCGCCCTTACACCGACGTGCAATGGGCGGCGATCGACGCGTTGGGCGAACAGGTAGATCGCGATCTGGCCGAGCACGATGTGCGGTTGACGCAGGGCGGCGAGCCCACGTTCGTCTCCATCGACGACATGGACGGCGCCGAATGGAACTACACGGCGGACTCGCCGAAGAAGCGCGAACTCGGCGAGACACTCATCAAGCGGCTGAAGGCGCGTTTCGCGCCCGAGGGTTTCCTGCACTACGGGCAGGGCAAGTGGTACCCGGGGGAGCCGCTGCCGCGCTGGGCGCTGGGCGTATTCTGGCGTACCGATGGGGAGCCGCTATGGCGAGGCGATCAGTTGATCGCGGACACCACCCGACCGGGCAACGCGACATTCGCGACGGCCAGGATGTTCGGTGAGCGACTGGCGAAAACGCTTGGCCTGCCTGCCTCGCTGCTGATCCCCGCATACGAGGACCTGCCGAAGCTGTTGCAGGAGGAGGCCGCGCTCCCGGCCAATGTCGATCCGCTGAAGGCGGACCTTTCCAGGCCCGACGAGCGGGCGCGCCTGGCGCGCCTGCTCACCGCAGGTCTGGGCGCCCCCACGGGTTTCGTGCTGCCGCTCAAGGGCTCGGTCGAGGAGGACGGCGTCGTTCGCTGGCGTTCCAGCCCCTGGCCGCTCAAGCGTGAACATCTCTACGCGGTGCCCGGCGATTCGCCGCTGGGGCTGCGCCTTCCGCTGGCATCGTTGCCCGAGGTGCTGCCCGAGGAGGGTGAGTCCGAGTTCGCCGTCGACCCGTTCGCCCCGCGCGCGGAATTGCGCAAGCGTGACGAACTGCGCGCGGGGACGGGCGAGGTTGCGGGCAAGGTGGCGGACATGGAGCCGCGCGAGGTCGTGAAGACGGCGATGACGCTGCAGGTTCGCGAAGGCCACCTGTATCTGTTCATGCCCCCGTGCGTCGAACTCGAGACGTACGTCGCACTTTTGGCCGCGACCGAGGACACGGCGCGAGCATTGGAAACGCCGGTTGCGATCGAGGGCTACACGCCGCCGCGCGACCCGCGCGTCCGGGTGCTCAATGTGACGCCCGATCCCGGCGTGATCGAGGTCAACGTCCATCCGGCAGCAACGTGGCGCGAACTGATGGCGACCACGCAGACGCTGTACGACGAAGCGCGGCTTGCGCGCCTGGGCACGGAAAAATTCATGCTCGACGGCCGCCACACTGGTACCGGCGGCGGCAATCACGTCACGCTCGGCGGCGCCACGCCTGTCGACAGCCCGCTGCTGCGTCGTCCCGACCTGCTGCAAAGCCTGATCACCTACTGGCAGAACCATCCGTCGCTGTCGTATCTGTTCTCTGGAATGTTCATCGGGCCGACCAGTCAGGCGCCGCGCGTCGACGAGGCGCGCGACGACCGGCTCTACGAGCTGTCGATTGCTTTCCAGCAACTCGGACGCAAGCATGAAAAGGGTCGCGAGACGCCGCAGCCGTGGCTGGTCGACCGGCTGCTGCGCCACCTGTTGACCGATCTCACGGGCAATACGCATCGTTCGGAATTCTCGATCGACAAGCTGTATTCGCCCGACGGCCCGACCGGGCGCTTGGGGCTGGTCGAATTCCGCGCGTTCGAAATGCCGCCTCACTACAGGATGAGTGCGCTGCAGATGGTGCTGCTGCGAGCGCTGGTAGCGCGCTTCTGGCGGGAGCCGTATCCCGGGGACCTCGTGCCTTGGGGCACGGCGCTGCACGACCGCTGGCTGCTGCCGCACTTCGTGGCGGCCGACATCCGCGACGTCGCGGTCGACCTGCAGCGCGCCGGCTATCCGTTCGAACCGGCGTGGTTCGAGCCATTCGTCGAATTTCGATTTCCGCGTTACGGCACGGCGACCTACGACGGCGTGACACTCGAGCTGCGGCAGGCGATCGAGCCCTGGCACGTGCTGGGCGAGGAGGTGACGCTCGGGGCGACCGCGCGCTACGTCGATTCCTCGGTCGAGCGCATGCAGATCAAGGTGACCGGAATGACCGGTGGCCGCCATTGCGTGACCTGCAACGGACGCGCGCTGCCACTGACGTCCACCGGTGTGCCCGGCGAGTTCGTCGCCGGCGTGCGTTTTCGCGCTTGGAGCCCGCCGTCGGCGCTGCATCCGACGATCGGAGTCCAGGCGCCGCTGACCTTCGACCTGGTCGACACCTGGGCGCGGCGCGCGCTCGGCGGCTGCACCTATCACGTCGTGCATCCGGGCGGCCGCAGTTATGCGACGTTCCCCGTCAACGCCAACGAGGCGGAAGCCCGCCGCGTCGCGCGCTTCTGGGCGCATGGCCACACACCCGGTCCGATGACCGTGCATCCGGAGCCGCCGAATCCGGCGACCCCGGCGACGCTGGATTTGCGCTGGCAGCCCAGGTGACTACGACCGCGCCCCCGATGACGCGCCACCGGCGAGCGCATGCCGATGCCGCCACGGACAACTGAAGCCTGATACAGATGGTCCGCACGCGCTTCGCCCCCAGTCCGACCGGCTACATGCATCTGGGCAACATCCGCACCGGGCTGTTCGCCTGGGCGTTCGCGCGCCATCACCACGGCACGTTCATTCTGCGCATCGAGGACACCGACGTCGCCCGCTCGTCGCCGGCCGCCGTGCAGGCGATCCTCGACGCGATGGACTGGCTCGGGCTCGATTACGACGAAGGCCCGATCTACCAGATGCAGCGGATGGAGCGCTACCGCGAGGTCATCGCGGACATGCTCTCGCGTGGTCTCGCCTATCGCGACTACATGACCTCCGCCGAATTGGACGCCCTGCGCGCCGAGCAGATGGCGCGCGGCGAGAAGCCCCGTTACGACGGGCGCTGGCGCCCGGAAAACGCCGTCGGCCGGACGCCGCCGCCGGACGTGCGGCCGGTGATCCGGTTCCGCAACCCCGACACCGGGATCGTGGCCTGGGAAGACGGCGTAAAGGGCCGCATCGAGTTCGCCAACAGCGAACTGGATGACCTCGTCATCGCCCGCGGCGACGGCACGCCGACCTACAATTTCTGCGTGGTCGTCGACGACCGGGACATGGAGATCACGCACGTGATCCGCGGTGACGACCACGTCAACAACACCCCGCGTCAGATCAACATCTTCCGCGCGCTCGGCTTCGAGCCGCCGCGCTATGCGCACGTACCGACGGTGCTCGGTGAAGACGGCGCAAAGCTGTCCAAGCGGCATGGCGCCGTCGGCGTCATGGACTACGAGGCCGCGGGCTATCTTCCCGAAGCAATGATCAATTTTCTCGCCCGCATCGGCTGGGCGCACGGCGACGACGAGATCTTTTCGCGTGCGCAGCTCATCGAATGGTTCGAGCTCGCCGGCATCAGTCCTGCGCCGTCGCGCTTCAACGCAGGGAAGCTGAACTGGGTCAATCAGGAGCACATGAAGCGTCTGTCCGAGGCGGAACTCGGCCAGCGCCTGGTGCCGTTTCTGAAGCGCGCCGGTCTCGATCCTACGAACGGGCCGGATCCCGGTGCGGTGGCCAGGCTGCTGCGCGACCGCGCCGAGACGCTGGTCGCGATGGCCGATGCGGCCTGGTACTTCTACTCGACCCCTGCGGTGGACGCGGCCAAGGTGGCGGAGCAGGTGACCCCCGCAATCCGCAGCGCGCTGGTCGAGCTCCATCGGGAATTTGCAGCACTGGAATGGACGCGCGAAGCACTCGCCGCGGCGATGAAGGCGGCCGCCGCCCGCAACGGACTGAAGCCCCCGCAGATCATGATGCCGATGCGACTGCTGGCCGCGGGCACGCCCACCACGCCTGCAATCGACGCGGTGCTGGCGCTATTGGGTCGGAATGCGACGCGGCTGCGAATAGCCACCGCATTGGCGATTCCCGACGCATTGGGGCCCTGAACCACGCAGGTGTTGTCCAGATACTGTTCTCTCAAGGCGGCTCTCGTCCTGGTTGGGTCGAGCCCGGTGTCGACGCAGGCCTCAGGGCCAGCGGCCGCTGTCCCACCTGCGTTGTGCGCCATCGGCCGAGATCGACCCTGACCCGACGTATGGGGTGCTCCGAGGCGGACATCTGAACTTTGGGAAGCGGCCATAGAAATTGCAGTATCGATACGCGGCGAAGTCACGGCAAGGACATCACTATTGTGAGGCAGCTCGGCCTCACGGAACCCCTCGCGCCGGTTGCGCTCTAATCAACGCCGCCGTTTCCCGCCGGCCCCCTCTTTTAACTTCAGGAGCTTTCGATGTCGGTAAGACCAACTGGTTCCGTGCTGTGCTCCCTTCTGTTCGTCATCACCACCGCTGCGGGCGCCACGGCGCCAGGGCAATCGCTTGAGATCAAACTTCAGGACCCCTCGACCGATCCTTCGATTGCGCACATGCGTATCGTGCTGGAGCACGAGAAGATCAAGCCGGGTCGTGTCACTCTCCATGCCGAGAACCAGTCGAAAACGCTTGTGCACGAGGTCATCATCGGGCGCGACGACGGCGCCAAGGCGCTTCCGATAGACACCAAGCATGCCCGCGTGATCGAAAGCCGCGTCCGGCGACTTGGAGAAATTTCCGACCTCGCGCCGGGCAAGTCGGGCAAACTGACCCTGAACCTCGATCTTGGCACCTATGTGTTGTTCTGCAACCAGCCCGGACACTATCAAGAAGGTATGTATACGATGCTGACCGTTGCCCCGTGACGCCGCGGCGCAGCTATTTCCGGGATGCTCCGCAATCGCCGTATTCGAGCACCTAGGGCGCGACCAGCGCCGCGACAACGGATGCCTCGCCACTGGGGAAGCTGAAGTTGGAACCCCCTTGGAACCATAGACAGGGATTGTCGGCGGTGCCTTGGCGCACGCGCGTAATGATGGACTTGCCGGCGGCAGCTGCCGCGCCGAGCGCCGCGAAGAAGTCCCACCGCCTCATGTGCCCCTCGGGACCAACATGCTCGATCCGCGTGAACGCATAACACGACGCCGTGCCGGACAGCCCCAACTCGCGGTACCGTCGTGGTCGCCGCCGACACCGACGATCCGTGTGTCGCGGCGTTCGAGGTCGCGCGCGATGGGCACCAACTTGACGCGGTCACGAGAAGGCGGGCGCCAAGGGCATCTACACGGTCGTTGAGGGGGGCCCACGTGGTCGTGTTCGCGCTGGCCCCGTGCAGAGCGGGGCCCGGGACGATATCGGATCGGCCTTGGCTAGCGAACGCCTGCGAACGGCTGCATCGCCGTGTCGCAAGCGCCGCCCACCTGGGTCGTCTCGACGGCGATCGCCCCCAGACAATCCTCACCGCTCGAGCGGACACGGCAGTTGAGCTGCACAGGCTGGCCAGCGCTCAACCAGCTCGGCGTCCTGCGATAGCGGCCGACCTGCTCGAATCGGCAGCTTGATGGAGTCCCGTACGGCGAGCAGCGCGAAGCGCGCTGGAGCGTCCACCTTGCGGCCGTCGATGACGAAGCCCGGATACCGGTCCAGTTGCGTCACGACGTCGCGCTCACCCTCGTCCTCGACCAACGCCTGCTGGAAAAGATAGCCGCTCCCGCTTCGTTCGCCGACGGCGATGCGGGTGTTCGCGATCAGCGCGAAGTCCTCGCCCCGGCGGGCTACCGCGCCGGTGACGTACTCGAGTCGCTCGTGGTTCGGAAAGCATTTTCCCATCGCCGGCGGGTGGTAGTAGTGGCGAACGCGGGTCAGGTCGTCCAGCGAGTTGCCCGGAAACACCGCCTGCAGTTCGTCCACACCGCCGTATAGGATCCGCTCGACGTCGCCCGAGCTCTGCTCGTACATCCTTTGCAGTCGAGCGTAGTGGGGGCGATCGGCCAGGTCCGGACGCAGAAAGCACGAGGTCAGCCCCGTGGTCTGAGTCAGAAACTCGTCCCAGATGTTGTACTGCGAGACTGTCGCAGACACGCCCTCGAAATCGCCCGGCGATCGACAGCCTTGGCCGTTCAGGCAAAGCTCGAGGGCGCGGTTGCGGACCGACAGGGCGATTACGTTGCGCTCGCAGGCGCCGTACGCGTTGCAGCCGCGGCCCAGATGTCCCTCGTAGAGAACCGTCCGCATGACGAAGTCGAGATGCCTGGCGCGCGTCAAGCTGGCGGCCTGCCACCTGCCAGCGCTCGCGGCGGTGAACGCGCTCCAGGCATGCTGCAACGCCTCCCGTCGGCCGACCAGTACGCGATTCGCCGTCTCGCACGCACTCGACGCATGGAAAGCACGAACGATCTCGTCGAGTTCTCCCCGCGCAACCTTCGGAGCGGACGCCGGCACCGAGGGAGGTGGATCGAAGCTCGGCGCTTTGCCGAGCGCATACAGCTTGCGGACATCGACCACGTTCCCCGAGGATGCGGGGCAGTGATGATTCCTGACCGTCATTGCCTTGCGTTGCTCGAAGACCTGCTTGAATTTGTCGGTCGAGGTCGGCGTTGCAACATCCGCATCAACGATGACCTCGAAACCGACGTACGGCGTCCCGTGGCGGTCCGTGACCGGCTTTCCCGATCGGATGACGAGGCAGGGGATGACCGACGTCCCCTGCGTCAGGTGGCCGGCCGGCGACGATGGTCCATTCTGCAGAAAGGCGTCCAGGTCGTAGTACGGCACTGAGGAAGGCCCGCCGAACTGGTAGACCGTCATGAGCGGGGTCGCCGGGATTTCCTCATCCGCCCCGCCGACCGCAGGCGACGACGCGACGAGCACGACGACTCCGCAGAGCGCCATCCTCATCAGTCGATTGCTTGCCGCCGCGCACGATACCCGTCCCCTCGGCAGAGCTTGCCTTCGAATTTCTCCGGGGCGGCCAGGCGGCCTGGACGCGCCGGGAAAGAGCGATAGGAGATTGGGAGGATTTCCTGCGCCAACGACCGACATCGCTGCCCTCCCTCGTCGTTCGGCTCGAAAGCCGAGGTCATATTTCTTTGCACCGCTCATCGTGACCAAACACCTTGACTGAACGCGAATGCTCGGGCTGCCGCGTGTCTTGACGCGTCATGGCACGCGGCGGGTTCCACCCCATATTTTTGCACGAGGCTGCGGTGGTCGTGGCCCCTGCTGCCTGCGCATGGCAAGTAACGCCGAAGCCTCACCCTGATGTCGCGACCCGGGCGGTAGGCGGTCGGCACTCTCGTGTGCGCGGAGCACAGCGGGTCAAAAATTCAGGATTTTTGCCCAATCCGGAACCATCGGCTAAAATGCCAATTTCCGGGACGAAAGAATCATGACCAAGTTCGTCTTCGTGACCGGCGGTGTCGTGTCCTCCCTCGGCAAGGGCATCGCCGCCGCTTCCCTGGCCGCGATCCTCGCTTCCCGCGGCGTCCGCGTCACCAATCTCAAGCTCGATCCCTACATCAACGTCGATCCCGGCACGATGTCGCCGTTCCAGCACGGCGAGGTGTTTGTGACCGACGATGGCGCCGAGACCGACCTCGATCTCGGGCACTACGAGCGTTTCACCGACGTGCGCATGGGGAAACGCAACAACTTCACCGCAGGCCAGATCTACGAATCGGTCATCCGCAAGGAGCGCCGTGGCGACTATCTCGGCGGCACCGTCCAGGTGATCCCGCACATCACCGATGAAATCAAGAGCTGGATCCTGGCCGGCACGCGGGTAGGCGAGACCGAGGCGGAAGTCGCGCTGGTCGAAGTCGGCGGCACCGTGGGAGACATCGAATCGCTTCCGTTCCTCGAGGCAATACGGCAGCTCGGAATCACGCTCGGCCGCGACAACGTCTGTTACGTGCACTTGACGCTGGTCCCGTACATTCCGTCCGCCGGCGAGATGAAGACCAAACCGACGCAGCATTCGGTCAAGGAGCTGCGCGAGATCGGCATCCAGCCGGACGTCGTGCTGTGCCGCGCCGACCGTCCTCTGCCGGACAACGACCGCAAGAAGATCGCGCTGTTCACCAACGTACCCGAGGAGGCGGTGATCCCGGCGCTCGACGCCGATTCGATCTACAAAATCCCCGGCATGCTGCACGCGGAAGGCCTGGACGTCATCGTCTGCAAGAAGCTGCGCCTCGACCCGCCCCCGGCCGACCTCACGACCTGGCACCGGCTGGTCGATGCGCTGGAGCACCCGCAGCACACCGTGAACATCGCCATGGTTGGCAAGTACGTCGACCTGACCGAATCGTACAAGTCGCTGTCCGAGGCGCTCATCCACGCCGGCATCCACACACGCTCCAAGGTGAACATTCACTACGTGGATTCCGAGGTGCTGGAAACCGAAGGCGTGGACGGCCTGCGCGGAATGGACGCGATTCTCGTGCCCGGCGGGTTCGGCAAGCGCGGGGTCGAGGGCAAGATCGGCGCGGTGCGCGTCGCTCGCGAAAATGGCATCCCCTACCTCGGAATCTGCCTTGGCATGCAACTCGCCGTGATCGAGTGTGCACGCCACATGGCCGGCCTCGCCGAGGCCAACAGCACCGAGTTCGATCCGGCTACGCCGCATCCGGTCGTGGCGCTGATCACCGAGTGGCAGAATCGCGACGGCTTGATCGAAAAGCGCAGCGAAAGCTCGGACCTGGGAGGCACGATGCGCCTTGGCGCGCAGCCCTGCGAGGTCGTGGAAGGGTCGCTTGCGCACCGGATCTACGGCTCGACCGTAGTCGCCGAGCGGCACCGACATCGCTACGAGGTCAACAACCACTACCTGCCGCGCATCGAGGCCGCCGGGCTCAGCGTGGGCGCGCGCGCCAAGAGCGCCACTGCAGGCGATTTGGTCGAGATGATCGAGCTGCCGGGGCACCCGTGGTTCTTCGGCTGCCAGTTTCATCCGGAGTTCACGTCGAACCCGCGCCGCGGCCATCCGCTTTTCATCAGCTTCATCAACGCAGCGCTCGAAGCGCAGCAGCGATCGCGCGGCGATGCCGTCCACGTGGTCGCCGAGCTGGTCGCATCGATATGACCCACTAGTGGACCTCTGCGGATTCGACGTCGGCCTCGATCGCCCCTTCTTCCTGATCGCAGGGCCGTGCGTCATCGAGTCGCGGCAGCTGCAGATGGACGTGGCGGGCGAGCTGAAGGCAATCTGCGCGTCGCTGGCGATCCCGTTCATCTTCAAATCGTCGTTCGACAAGGCAAACCGAAGTTCGCAGGCATCGTTCCGCGGCCCGGGCATGGAAGAGGGGCTGCGCATCCTGGCCGACGTGCGCCGACACGTGGAAGTGCCGGTGCTGACCGATGTTCACACGATCGAGCAGATCCCGGCCGTCGCGTCTGTCGTCGACGTTCTGCAGACCCCGGCATTCCTGTGCCGGCAGACGGACTTCATCCGGGCCGTCGCGGCGGCCGGCCGGCCGGTCAACATCAAGAAGGGCCAGTTCCTGGCACCCGACGACATGGTGCAGGTCGTGGCCAAGGCCAGGGCGGCCAGCGGCACCGACAACATCATGGTGTGCGAGCGCGGTGCGTCGTTCGGATATCACAATCTCGTGTCCGACATGCGGGCGCTGGCGATCATGCGAAGTACCGGATGCCCGGTGGTGTTCGATGCCACGCATTCGGTACAGCTGCCGGGCGGGCAGGGGACGTCGTCGGGTGGCCAGCGCGAATTCGTTCCGGTGCTCGCGCGTGCGGCCGTGGCGGCGGGCGTGGCGGGACTTTTCATGGAAACGCATCCGCAGCCCGAAAAGGCGCTGTCGGACGGCCCGAATGCATGGCCATTGCCACGGATGCGCGCTTTGCTGGAAACCCTGGTCGAGCTCGATGCCGCGGCGAAGCGGCGAGGCTTTCCCGAAACGGAATTGATGGCCGCCGCACGGGCCTAGAAATCACCTTGGATCGGAGACCCCATGTTCGTTCACCTAGTCCTCATCAAGTTGAAGCCGGGCGTGACGCGCAGCGATCCGCGCGTGCCTGCATGGCAGGCCAAATTCGACGCACTCGAGCACAAATGCAAGGGTATCGTCCGCTTCGAGCGTGGCTGGAACACGACGGACCGGCCGATTGCCTACGACTTCGGCATCAACATGGCGTTCGCGACCCGCGCGGACCTCGATGCCTACGGACCGCATCCGGACCATCAGGAGGTGGTAGTCGCGCTTCGCGAGATCGCTGATTGGGTGATCTGCGACTACGAAACTCGAATATGAATGCCGAGAATGTCGGCACTTCCACGCACGTCCGTGGCGCGCCCCTGACCCGGACGCCGCTGTTTCCCGATACCTGAACTCTGATAGCTGAGACCATGAGCGCAATCGTCGACGTGATCGCCCGCGAAATCCTCGATTCCCGCGGCAACCCAACCATCGAAGCGGACGTCGTCCTCGAATCGGGCGTGTCCGGCCGCGCGGCCGTGCCCTCGGGCGCGTCGACCGGCACCAAGGAAGCGGTCGAGCTGCGCGACGGTGACCCGGCGCGCTACTTCGGCAAGGGCGTCATCCGAGCCGTCGAGCACGTCAACACCGAGATCTGCGAGGCGATCCTGGGGCTCGATGCGAGCGAACAGGGCTTCATCGATCAAACGCTGATCGAACTCGACGGCACGGAAAACAAGGGCCGGCTGGGCGCCAATGCCATCCTCGCCGTGTCCTGCGCCGTGGCCAAGGCCGGCGCCGACGAGGCGTCGCTTCCGCTGTATCGCTATCTCGGCGGCGCGGGCCAGATGCAGCTGCCGGTGCCCATGATGAACGTCATCAATGGTGGCGCGCACGCGAACAATGCGATCGACCTGCAGGAGTTCATGATCGTCCCGCTTGGCGCGCCGACGTTCCGCGAGGCGCTTCGCTATGGCGCCGAGGTGTTCCACACGCTGAAAAAACTGATCGATGCCCGCGGCATGCCGACGACGGTCGGCGATGAAGGCGGCTTCGCACCGGACCTCCCCAGCAACGAGGCGGCGCTGCAGCTGCTGGTCGAGGCGATCGACAAGGCAGGCTACACACCCGGCACGGATATCGCACTCGCCATGGATTGTGCGGCCAGCGAGTTCTACAAGGATGGCCTCTACCGGCTCGAGGCCGAGAACCGCTCGCTCACGTCGGAGCAGTTCGTCGACGTGCTGGCCGCATGGTGCGACAAGTATCCGATCATCAGCATCGAGGACGGCATGTCCGAGCACGACTGGCCCGGCTGGAAGCTCCTGACCGACCGCCTGGGCAAGGGCATCCAGATCGTCGGTGATGACATCTTCGTCACCAACACGAAGATTCTGAAGCAGGGGATCGCAAAGGGCGTGGCCAACTCGATCCTGATCAAGATCAACCAGATCGGCACGCTCACGGAAACGTTTGCCGCGGTGACCATGGCCACGCGCGCCCGCTACACATCGGTGATCTCGCATCGCTCCGGGGAGACCGAGGACAGCATCATTGCCGACGTGGCGGTCGGGACCAACGCAGGCCAGATCAAGACCGGGTCGTTGTCGCGCTCCGACCGGATCGCAAAATACAATCAGTTGTTGCGCATCGAGGAAGACCTGGGTGAGGCCGCAAGCTACCCGGGACGTGATGCGTTCTTCAACATCGCCTAGCGTCCTCCCCGCGTGCGCTGGCTCGCGCTCATCTTCGTCGCGCTGATCGCTGCGCTGCAGTATCCAATGTGGCTGGGCAAGGGTGGCTGGCTGCAGGTGCGGGAGACCGACCGGCAGCTTGCGCTGCAGCGCGAGGCCAACGCCAGGCTGAAGCAGCGAAACGAGGCGCTCGACGCCGATGTGCGCGACCTGAAGACCGGAACCGAAGCGGTCGAGGAACGCGCGCGCTCCGAATTGGGCATGATGCGGTCGGACGAGGTCTTTTTCCAGCTGCAGCCGGGGGGCGGCGCGCCGAAAGTCCTGGTGGCGCCGGCGCTGGTCGCGCCTGGCGGCAAGGCACATTCAAAGTAATTTCGCGGCCCGAGGCACGTCCGATGCAACGCGTGACATCGCGGCAGAACCCGCGACTCAAGGAGGCAGCGCGGCTCGTCGCGTCCTCGCGCGACCGGCGCAAGTCGGGCAGGTGCGTGCTCGAAGGCGAGCACCTGGTGGGCGTCTATCTTGATCGGGTCGGCGCCCCGGAAACGCTGCTCGTCGTCGACGAGATGGCGGACGATGCGCGGATTGCGGCGCTGATTGCGCGGGTGCCGCCGCGCGACGTGTTTGCGATTCCCGCGGGGCTGTTCGCGCAAATCGCGACGCTGCCTGCGACGATCGGCGCGCTGGCGGTCGTGGCAACACCGAACCCCGCGGCGCCGCCTCCGGCGCAATTCCACCTGCTGCTCGACGACGTCCAGGATCCCGGCAACGTCGGCACCATCCTGCGCACCGCGGCGGCGGCGGGCGTCGACCAGGTCCTGCTGTCGTCCCATTGCGCCTTCGCGTGGTCACCCAAGGTGCTGCGCGCCGGACAGGGCGCGCATTTCCTCACCACGATCGTCGAGGATGTCGACCTCCCTGCCTGGTGCGCCGCGTTTCGCGAAGGAGGCGGGCAGGTCCTGGCGACCATCGCCCTGGGAGCAACTGACCTGTATTCCTGCGCGATGCGCTGGCCGCTGGCAATTGCCATCGGCAACGAAGGCGCCGGGCTGTCACCGGCGCTCATTGCGCATTCCGATCTGCGCGTCACGATCCCGATGCCGGGCGGCATGGAATCCCTGAATGCCTCTGCAGCCGCCGCAATCACGCTGTTCGAGGCTGTGCGAACGCGCGGCGCACGCCTCGGCGGCTGATCCGTTCGCCTACGGGCCTGTATACACGGCGGAAAAATAGCCGCTTTCGACGCATCCGGCGCCGATTGGCGCAACCCACTGTCCCTCGATGCCCTGCGCCGTCGCCTTGATCTGCGAAACCACGACGCTGGTCGCAAACGAGGTACCACAGGTATACGCGCCGTTGGGGATGCGAAACAGCTGGCCGTTCTGAATCGAGGCGCCCGCCATGCGGCAGGAACCGCCGTTTGGCTCGGGATTTGCAAAATCGAGCTGAAGCTGGCCGTCGAGCGATTGCGCGACGGTCATGTTGACGAAAGACGATACCTGCCCGTTCTGCGACGGGTCGTTGCAACCGCTGAAAATGGAAACCTGCGCTCCGGAGTAGCTGGCCCCGAGCGCAATGGTCGTCAGCGTCTGCCGGGTGATCTGCTTGGTCACGGAAACGGTGCCCACGTTGTAGGTGAGCGTGCCAGCATACGAATACGCCGATGACGCCGAAGGAACGAAGGTCACGGTGCCTACCGCATTGAGCGTGCCCTCGGCGGTATTCCACGGCACGCCGAAGTAGGACCCCGTGGTCCGGTAGAGCGGGCCCGACCAGACGCCCTGCGCATCCTGTGTCATGTTTCCCGCGTACCAGGTGGGCTGCTGGTCGGCGCCGTAGATGAAGAACGTGGCGAACATGAAGTTGTCGGACTGGACCAGGTTCACACCCCAGCCGCTTTCCAAGGAATTCCACCAGATGTCCGTGAAATCGACCGCGGCGGCGTGCGGCACGACGGCGAGCGTCAATAGCAATGCGGCAAGCAACGAACGTAGGCGATTGACCAGGGGTTTGAGCAAGTGCATGTCGTGGGTTTCTCGTTGACTCAGAAGTAGGTGCATTCTACCCCTTCCGCAGGGGTGGTCGCGCGTCAGGCCGAGGTGCAAGGACGCTGCGCGCCCGGATGCGTACAGGCCCAGGCACCGGCGCGTACGGCCTGTTCAAGCGCACCGGCAAGCAGAGTGCCCCGATCGAGCGCCGCCGACAGTGTGCCGGCAAACGCGTCGCCGGCGCCGGTGGTGTCGACAACGGCGACCTCGGGCGCCGGGATCTCGATCCGCGCGTCATCGGCAACCGCGATCACACCACGCGCGCCAAGCGTTAGGATGGTCGCGATGCCGAATCGTTCCCTTAACGATGCCAGAAATGCGCCGGGCTCGGCGGGCAGCGACCAGGCGCGCGCATGCACCAACGCTTCGTGCTCGTTGACGATCAGGACGTCCACGCTGCGCAGCACCGCAACCGGCAGGCAGACCGCCGGCGCGGCGTTGAGGACGACACGCGCTCCCGCATGTCGGGCTCTCGCGGCCAGCAGCGTCACCTCCGGCACCGGCACCTCGAGTTGCAGCAGCAGCGTCGGGCCGCCGGCGAGCAACGCCTCGGGGACCTGGGCACCGCACGCATGGGCGTTGGCCCCCGCCACGACGGTGATGGCGTTTTCGCCGTCATCGGCGACGTTGATCAGCGCGACACCCGTCGGTGCGTCGGTCCTTGCCACGCCGGAAAGATCGACACCTGCCGTCGCCAGGTTGGCAAGCGCCACCGAGGCGAACGCATCGCGGCCGACCGCGCCGAACATCGCGACGGCCGCGCCGGCACTCCGGGCGGCGAGCGCCTGGTTGGCGCCCTTGCCGCCGGGTGCCATCGAAAACGCATGGCCGGCCTGGGTCTCGCCCGGCGCAGGGATGCGGGCCACTCGCGCGACGAGATCGAGGTTGATGGAGCCGAAAACGACGACCATCGCGAACCGTGCGCCTATCGCGGCGTGTAGCTGTTGACGACGCCCTTGACCCGCAGCACGTTGCCGTAGCGACGAAGCTCGCCGGTGCGCACGACGACGAATGCCTGACGCGCGCGTTCATCGTTCATAGAACGCCTGACGTTCCAGCACGCCGATTTCGATGTCGGCGTGGCCGCGCCCGGTCAGCACCGCCGCGAACGCCGCGACGGGTTCCGGCACGGCCTGCCGATCGCCCGCGACCTCCATCGGAGTACACCGTGGGTACCACCGCGGTATCGAGCGGAAACACCGTCAGGATCGCAGCCAGTGCCGACGGTGCATCGGCGCCCGGCAGCCCGACGACACGCCGGCCGACCGTTGCCGAAGGAAAATTCGCATCGACCAGCGCCAGCAGGTCGCCGTGCCCCATCGACGCCAGCACGTGCAGGAGGTCGGCGGTCAGCAACGGATGAATTCCGATCAGCATGACGGGTGGATCCGTCCTCGGTTCGTGGCCAGCTCGAAACCGGCCCGCTCCAGCGCGTCGTGCAGCGCGCGCCTTTGCGAATCGTCGAGGACCTCGAGCGGCGCGCGCATGGCGAGCCAACCGGGGTCGCGCAGTCGCTCGGCCATCATCCACTTGAAGCCGGCCAGAAACGGCTGCTGGAACGCGATGCGGATGAACGCCGCGATCCGGGCTTCGTCTTCTGCCGTGACCGTGGGAATCAGAAGCGCTCGGACCATTGCGGGATAGATGTTGGCGACGCCGCAGATCGTACCGGCACCGCCCGCACGCATGAGCCGGGGCAGGTGCGGCTCGTGCCCGCTCAGGATCGCGAGTTCCGGCAGACGCGAGAGCAGCGCCGACGTGTGATCCCAGTTGCCGCCGCTGTCCTTGACGCCCGCGATCACCTGCGGAAACGTTTTCGCGAGACGCGCGACCAGGTCGACGGACAACGGCACCGCCGACACCTGCGGAAGATGGTAGAGAAGGATGCGCAGGCGCGGGTCGGCCACGTCGTCGATCAAGCGCGCAAACCAGGTGAACAGGCCCTCGTCGGTCGCGTCCTTCCAGAAGAACGGCGGCAGCACCAGGCAGGCCCTGCAACCTGCCGCGACCGCGTGCCGCGAAAGCGCAACCGCCTCGGGCAGCGCCGCACAACCGGTAGCCGCGATGACGCGGTCTGCCGCGATGCCCGAAGCGAGCAGGGAATCGAGGCCGTCGCGCCGCTCATCGACTGAAAACGACTGTCCTTCACCGGTGGTTCCGAACGGCGCGATGCCATCCACACCCTGCGCGAACAGCCCGCGCGCATGGGCGGCGAAGCGCGCGTGGTCCATGTGGCCGTCGCCGGCGACCGGGGTGAGTGTCGCGCACCAAAGGCCGCGGGCGAGGGGGGTCGGTCGTGTCGGCATCAATTCCGCGGCGGGTTTCGGTCAGGCTCCGAGCGCGCCAATACGCACGTGCGGGCGCCGGATGCAGTTCGGTAGCGGCCGCGCGCCGAGGAACGAAACGATGCGCGCGAGTTTAGCACTAACATGTCGGCATGAAACATGGGACGCCAGCCGTGCAGGAGCGCGAACGATGGCGCCGGATTCGGAAGTCGAGCGGGGTGCCGACGTGCCGCTGACCGAGAGGGTCGACTCGATCCTGCGCAGCGGGCGACTCGCGCTCGGTGGCGCTCCGCTTGGCAACCTGTTTCGGACTGTGGCCGACGTCGAAGCGGCGGAGCTGGTCCGCGGCGCCTGGAAGGAGGGTGTGCGTTATTTCGATACCGCGCCGCACTACGGGCAGGGCCTGTCCGAGGTGCGTATGGGCGCCGCACTGAACGATGTCGCGCACGGCGAATTCGTGCTGTCGACCAAGGTTGGCAGGCTGCTGCATCCCGATGCCCGCGCGCCCGCGTTTCAGCATGGCTACGTCGACGGGTTCGGCTTCGTGCGATCCTGCGATTACACGCGCGACGGCGTATTGCGCTCGCTTGCGGACAGTCGACGACGGCTGGGACTCGATCGCATCGACATCGTGTACGTTCACGACCTCGACCGCCCGACACTCGGCGCGGACTTCGATCGCCACTTTGCAGCACTGCTCGACAGTGGGCTTCCCGCGCTCGCGCAGGAGAAGGCGGACGGCGCGATAGGCGGCTATGGAATCGGCGTCAATGGCGTGGACATCTGCATCGAAACCCTTCGTCATGCGGACCTCGACGTGATCCTGCTCGCGGGCCGCTACACGCTGGCGGATCAGAGCGCGCTGCCCGAGCTCCTGCCGCAATGCGCGCGGCGCCATGTCGCGGTCGTCCTGGGGGGGCCATTCAATTCGGGGATTCTCGCGACCGGGTCCCGCCCGCTCGACGGGCAGGCGCCGATCTTTGACTATGCCCCGGCGACAGCGGCGGTCATCGCCCGGGTGACGGCAATCGAGTCGGTCTGCCGTCGGTTCGGCGTTCCGCTGGCGGCGGCAGCACTGCAGTTTCCGGCGGCCCACCCAGCGGTGGCCGTGGTTCTCGCCGGCGCGCGAAGTCTGCGGGAGTTCAGCGACAATCTTGCGGCATCGCGGCTGACGATTCCACATGAACTCTGGGTAGAGTTGCGGGAACGCGGACTCGTTTCGGTCGATGCGCCGCTGCCGCAGGCATCCTGATCACCATGAATGGCATCATCGACGCCCACCAGCACGTCTGGTCGCTTGCGCGCGGCGACTACGGCTGGCTGACGCCGAACTTGGCGCCGCTGTACCGGGACTTCTCGTTGGCGGACATGCAGCCGCTGCGCGAGCGGGCGGGCATCGACTCCGGTGTGCTCGTGCAGGCGGCGCCGACGGTTGCCGAAACCCGGTTCCTGCTCGACATCGCGCAGCGCAGCCAGGGCGCGGTGAAAGGCGTGGTTGGCTGGGTCGACCTGGCGGCGCCGGACGCGATCCCGACGCTGACACGGCTGGCGCGGAATCCGCTCTTGAAGGCAGTGCGCCCGATGCTGCAGGACCTTCCCGACCCCGCGTGGATATTGCGCGCCGACGTGGGCCGCACGCTGGCCGCGCTGCCGCGGCTCGCACTGCGCTTCGACGCGTTGGTCAGGCCCGCGCAGTTACCGGCGCTGCTGTCGATGATCGACCGCCAACCGGACCTCGCCGTCGTCGTCGATCACGGCGCGAAGCCGGAAATTGCTCGCGACCGCTGGGAGCCCTGGGCAACGCTGATGCGCGCGGTGGCCGGCAATCCGCGCGTGCGCTGCAAGCTGTCTGGCCTGGTAACGGAAGCCGGTCCGGGTTGGACGATCGACCAGTTGCGTCGCTACGTCGACTTCCTCGCTGAGACCTTCGGACCACAGCGGCTGATGTGGGGCAGCGATTGGCCTGTCGTCAACATGGCGGGAACCTACCAAAGCTGGTACGCGGCCACCGTGGCACTCACGGCCGGATGGTCGGCGGTGGAGCGCGCGGCGTTGATGGGTGGCACGGCCCGCCGGTTCTACGGGCTGTAGAAGCGCGCCGACAGCCGACGTCGCTGTCCAACTGACGCCAGCCGACGCAGATGTCGGCTGCATCCCGGAGGCGCGGGGTGTTGTCTGAGCACGCCGGCGCTTCGTTCCCGACGCGGTTTGGACGTCGTCCGGCTGCGCGCGGCACGCGCTGAATCGATGTTCGCGCCCTTTGCCGCCCGAATTCGCGAGTGCGTTACCGCACCGACACGCTGCCGCGCGCATGCGATAAACCAATTCTCATGAGCAATATATCGAAACATTGGCAATCGATCCTGAGTCGCGCTGCGTCAATCCTGGCCATGGCGTGGGTAGCGACGACATCCTTTGTGGGCAACGCGCAGCCGGTCGGCGGGCTTGAAGCGCAGGATCACACGCTGCGCGGAGTGCAAATCCTGCCGGGCACCGGGGCACGGTTCACGTCAATCACGCCGAAGTACCAGTACCTGTTCGGGCCGACGGCGCGCTGGATGGGTCCGCTACGCTGGAGGTACAACCACACCGGTGCGCCACCGCCGCTCACCGGCGACAAGGCGGGGGTGATCGCACAGCTCCAGAAGTCGTTCGACCAGTGGACATCGCAATGCGCGGTTACGTACAGCTACGACGGGGAAACCACGACATCGCCCAACAAAATCGTCAACGACCCGGAGAACGGACCGCTGCCGGATGGTGTAAGCGTCGTCGGCTGGGGGCCGCTCGATGCGACGTTCGGTGGATGGACCTACGCGTGGTACGCGCAAGAGGGAAATAAGCGCGAAATCTTCGACGCCGATATCACCCTCAGCTCCACCAACATCAATTCGTTACCCGAGCTCAACCGCCTGGTGACGCACGAGTGGGGACACGCGCTGGGCCTCGACCACTCGAACACGGAATCGGCGATCATGGCCGGCCCTCCGGCAACCTACTACAACGCGCTCGCCGTGCCGCAGCCCGACGACGTCCGTGGTTGCCGCTGCCTGTACGGACTACCGCCGGGGATGAGCGCGCCCTATGCGTGCGCCGTCCCTCCGAAAGTCGATTTCGGCAACGCGGCCGTCGGTGAGCCATCCTCCGCGCAGTCCGTGACGTTCATGAACAGCGGTAACGCTCCGCTGGAGATTCAATGGTTGGAGTTCACCGATGCGCAATTCCAGCACGTGGACGGTTGCGGTTCCGGCACCGTGGTACTCCCGGGTGCGAGCTGCTCGCTGGGCATGCAGGTGACACCCGATGCGACAGGGGAAATTTCCGCCCGGATCGCGCTGTTCACCAACGACGGTTTCTACGAGTTGTCGCTGGCGGCGATCGGCGTTGCACAAGGGCAGGGGGTGCCAGTTGCAGCCGCGCCCACGATCGAGGTGATCGAGTATTACAACACGACGCTCGATCACTACTTCATCACCTGGACTGCCGCCGAAATTGCCAATCTCGACGCCGGATCGACGCCCACGCGCTGGGTTCGCACCGGGCTGACGTTCAGGGCTCATGCAACGCCGCAGCCCGGTACGAGCCAGATCTGCCGGTTCTACATTCCGCCATCGGAGGGGGACTCGCACTTCTTCGGCCGCAATCAGGCCGAGTGCAGCGCTTCGCAGCAGGCGAATCCGAAATTCGTCCTCGAAGACCCGGATTACATGCAGTTGTACATGCCGATAGCAGGCGCCTGTCCCGCGAGAACCCGGCCTGTCTATCGCCTGTTCAGCAACCGGCCCGATGCCAATCACCGATACCTGACCGAGCGCGCTATCCGAGACCAGATGGTCGCCGCGGGCTGGCTGGCGGAGGGTGACGGCCCCGACGTCGTCGCGATGTGCGCGCCGGTCTAGAAGACGTGCCGCTGCAGTTTCGCCCGGTGCAGGATCGTCGTCGCGATTTCCTCGATCGACTTGGTCGTCGTGTCGAGCGTCGGAATGTTCTCGCGGACCATCATCGCATCGGCATCGCGCACTTCGAGCCGGCAATTTTCGAGCGATGCGTATTTGCTGCCGGGCCGCCGCTCCTCGCGAATCTCGCGCAGGCGCTCCGGCTGGATGGTCAGCCCAAACAGCTTGTCGCGAAACGGAAGCACGGATGCCGGTAGCTTGCGGTCGGCGAAGTCGTCCGGGGTCAGCGGAAAATTGGCGGCGCGGATGCCGAACTGCAGCGCGAGGTAGAGCGATGTCGGCGTCTTGCCGCATCGCGACACGCCGACCAGGATGACCTGCGCCTTCGCCAGTTCGCGCGTCGATGCGCCGTCGTCGTGCGCCTGGGTGAAGTTGATCGCGTCCATCCGCGCGAAGTACTCGTGGCTGTTGGCGATGCCATGCGAGCGACCGGCGGTATGGGAGCTCCGGGCGCCCAGTTCGGCCTCCAGCGGCGCGATGAACACCTGGAACAGGTCGAGCGTGAGCGCATCGGCCTCGCGCCTTATCGTTTCGCTCATCGCTTCATCGACGACCGAACTGATCACCAGCGGACGCCGGCCCTCGTTTCTCGCGGTGTCGTTCACCAGCCGGATGGCCTCGGCGATCTTTTCCGGCGAATCGACGAACGGGATCGTCACGCGCTGGAATCGAAAATACTCGAATTGGGTGAGCAGACTGTTGCCGAGCATCTCTGCGGTGATGCCGGTGCGGTCGGACAGGAAGAACACCGTGCGCTGATCAGGCATGAGCCGCCCCTTTTCGGAATTACCACGTCGACCACACCGGCTTCACACTGTCCGGCAGCGGAGGAAGATCGCCCAGGTCCAGCCAGCTCTCGCCGGGCCCATGGTAGTCGGAGCCCGAGGACGCGAGCAGGCCGAACACGCGCGCGTAGGTCGCGTACTCCACGAATTGTGCCGGGGTATGCGACGACGACTGAACCTCGATGGCGTCACCACCGGCGTCGCGAAATTCGCCGAGCAGGCGGCGCATGCCGGTGGCGGTGACCCGATAACGGCCCGGGTGCGCGAGCACCGCCTGACCTCCGGCCGCGTGAATCCATTCGATTGCCTGCGGGAGCGCCGCCCATGCATGCGGAACGTAGCCAGGCTTGCCCGGCGTCAGGTAGCGCTTGAACACGTCCGCGGTCTTCTTGGCATAGCCTCGCTCCACCAGGAACCGCGCGAAGTGCGCGCGGGAGATGAGGCGTTCGCTGGTAACGTAACGGCGCGCGCCTTCGTAGGCGCCGGCGATGCCTGCGTCGGCCAGCGACCGGGCGATGCGCCGCGCGCGCTCGTCACGGCCACTGCGAACGGATACCAGGCCTTCGTCGAGAATGCGGTTGGCAGGATCGATTTGCAGCCCCACCACGTGAATCGTGTGCGCCTCCCAGCTCACCGACAGCTCGACGCCGGGCACCAGCGTCAGCGCAGTGCCGCGCGCCGCGGCGGTGGCCTCGGCAAGCCCGCCGGTGTCGTCGTGGTCGGTCAGCGCGAGGAAATCCACGCCTCGCGCCGCCGCGCGTTCCACCACCGCTGCGGGCGCCATCAGCCCGTCGGAATAGGTCGAATGCGAGTGGAGGTCGTAGCGTGGCATCGGCTGCCTTCGGATCGGCATGCAGGTGGGGCGGGTCTTGGAGCGGGCTGCTCGTCGGATCGATCGCCTCTCGGGCCAAGAGTCTTTCGGAGACCTGTCCGGTCGGATTGGCGGAGTGCGCGGGCGAGGCGACGATCACATGAAACTTGAGATCGACGATGCATTCTAGCAAAATGGTCGATTTGCCTCCCTTCCGGCGATCCTCATGCTCGTAGCATCCAACCTCACCGTGCAGTTCGGGGCGCGGCCCCTGTTCGAGAACATTTCCGCCAAGTTCGGCGGCGGCAATCGCTACGGCCTCATCGGCGCCAACGGTTGCGGAAAGTCGACGCTGATCAGGATCCTTGGCGGCGATCTGGAGCCGGCAGGGGGCAATGTCGCCATCGATACCGGCGAACGCCTGGGCAAACTCGCGCAGGACCAGTTCGCGTACGAGGGCGAACGTGTGCTCGACGTGGTGCTCAAAGGCCATGCGGAACTGTGGGAAACCAAGGAAGAGCGCGACGCGATCTACGCCAATCCGGACGCTTCCGAAGAGGACTACGTGCGCGCTGCCAATCTCGAGGCGCACTTCGCCGAATTGGGCGGCTACACGGCGGAAGCGCGAGCCGGGGAATTGCTGCAGGGTCTCGGCATCGGCCGCGATCTGCACGAAGGGCCGATGAGCGCGGTCGCCCCGGGATGGAAGCTTCGAGTGCTTCTCGCCCAGGCGTTGTTCGCCGATCCCGAAATCCTGCTGCTCGACGAACCGACCAACCATCTCGACATCAACACCATCCGCTGGCTCGAGGGCGTGCTCAACTCGCGCGATTCGACGATGATCATCATCTCGCACGACCGGCATTTCCTGAACAGCGTGTGCACGCACATGGCGGACCTGGACTTCGGCACGCTGCGTGTGTACCCGGGTGACTACGACGACTACATGATCGCCTCCACCCAGGCGCGCGAACGCCAGCTGGCGTCGAACTCGAAGGCGAAGGACCGGATCGCCGAGCTGGAGGAGTTCGTCCGTCGCTTCTCGGCGAACAAGGCGCGCTCGAAGCAGGCGACTTCACGGTTGAAGCAGATCGAGAAGCTGAAGCCCGACGACGTGAAGCCGTCGTCGCGGCAGAACCCGTACATTCGTTTCGACTACGACCCGAAACAGAAGCTGCATCGCCACGCGGTGGAGGTCGAGGGCCTTGCCAAGGGCTGGCCGGGGCTGCCGCAGCCCCTTTTTTCCGGTCTTTCGTTTCTGCTCGAAGCTGGACGACGGTTGGCCATCGTCGGCCCGAACGGCGCCGGCAAGACCACGCTGCTGCGTACGCTGATGGGCGAATTGCCGGCGGACCACGGATCGGTGAGATGGGCGGAACGCGCGGTGCGTGGCTACTACCCGCAGGACCAGACCGCCGATTTCGACAGCGACCTGTCGCTCTTCGAATGGATGGCACGGTGGAAGCAACCTGCCGACGACGAGCAGATCGTTCGTGCGACGCTGGGGCGGCTTCTGTTCTCGGGCGACGAGACGGCGAAGCCCGTGAGGGTGCTCTCGGGCGGCGAGCGCGGCCGAATGCTCTTCGGCAAGCTGATCCTGCAACAGCCCAACGTGCTGGTGATGGACGAGCCGACCAACCACATGGACATGGAATCGATCGAGTCGCTGCAGCTGGCACTGGAGAAGTTCGCAGGCACCCTGATCTTCGTTTCGCACGACCGGCAGTTCGTGTCGGCGCTGGCGACGGAGGTGATCGAGCTCGGTGTCGGGACTGCGGTGCCGGTGCATTTCGACGGTCCCTACGAGGACTACCTGGCCACCCGCGCAATGGCATAATCGGCAGGTCGCGCGGGCGGCCCGTGGTGAGTCCGCCACGGTGTTGCGAGTTACTTTGGCCGTTCGTCCGCCGTCGCTTGCATTGGAACGGAATTCGGTCAAAAATATGCCATTGGTATAGCGTGACGCAGCGGTGTCTGGGGCCTTCGGGCCCGGCGCATTGCAGGAACGCCGTGCCCCCTGGGAAGGCCCACGACCTGTGAAGATCCTCGACCGCGTCCTCAATCCCCGCGAAATCCGGCGGCGCCTCGGCATGAACCAGGAGCAGTTCTGGACGCAGATTGGCGTCACCCAGAGCGGTGGGTCGCGCTACGAAAGCGGGCGGGACATGCCGCGCCCCGTCAAAGAACTGCTGCGGCTGGTCCACGTCGAGCAACTCGACCTCTCGCAGGTGAAGCGGGTCGACTTCGAGATCATCAGTTACCTGAAGGAGTCGCACCCCGACCTCTACCGGACGCTGCGGCGCGCGGTGAAGAGCCGCCAGCGGCACGGGCCGGAAACCGCGATCAACCTGTCCGCCGATGGTGACGGGCAGGGCAACCCCGATCCGGAAGATATCTCGACCATCCTGCCCGAAGTGCCCGAACGCACCTGATCCGGCCCTGTTCCGGTACGCCCGCCGCGGCCGCCTTCAAGGCGGCCGCGGCGTTTCCGGGGTGCCGCCGCCAGCAAGGTCTTGCGCATCGCAGCACTTCGGATTCGGCGGGGTCGGCGGGTTAAAATCAACTCTTTGACGGTCGCCGCATCTTGCGGCGCACCAGGCAAACTTCCCGAGCCTACGACCATGACGAACGACAAGCCGCGCGTCATCTCCTTCGATCGTCTGCGCATGACCGACGTCGACGAAGTCGGCGGCAAGAACGCCTCGCTGGGCGAAATGATCAGCCAACTTGCCGGCGCCGGCATTCGCGTGCCCGGCGGATTCGCCACCACGGCCAGCGCGTTTCGCGAATTCCTGTCCCACGATGGGCTGGCCGAACGCATCGCCGGCCGTATGCGGGACCTCGACGTCGAAGACGTGACGTCGCTTGCGCAGGCGGGCCGCGAGATCCGTCGGTGGCTGGTGGATGCGCCGTTGCCGCCCGCGCTCGAGGAGGCCGTTCGTACCGCATATGCGGATCTCACGCGTGACGCGCCGGACGCGTCGTTCGCGGTCCGATCGTCGGCCACCGCCGAGGACCTGCCGGATGCTTCATTTGCAGGTCAACAGGAAACATTTTTAAATATCAATGGACTAGAGAATATTATTCAAGCTATACGTGAGGTATTCGCTTCGCTCTACAACGACCGGGCGATCGCCTACCGGGTGCACCAGGGCTACGCGCATGCGGACGTGGCGCTATCCGCCGGGGTCCAGCGCATGGTGCGCAGCGACCTCGGAGCGGCGGGCGTGATGTTCACGCTCGACACCGAATCCGGCTTCGACCGGGTGGTGTTCATCACCGCGGCCTACGGCCTCGGCGAGACCGTCGTGCAGGGCGCCGTCAATCCCGACGAGTTCTATGTCGACAAGCGCAACATCGCCGCCGGTCGCCCGGCGATCCTGCGCAAGAGCGTCGGCGGCAAGGCGCTGAAGATGGTGTTCACCGACGATCGCACGGCAGGCCGGTCGACCGCGACGATCGAGGTTCCGCAGGCTGAGCGGGTCCGCTTCTCGATCACCGATGCCGAGGTCGAAGCGCTCGCCCATGCCGCGGTGACGATCGAGCGCCACTATGCCCGCGCCATGGACATCGAATGGGGGCGCGACGGCCAGGACGGCCAGCTCTATATCCTTCAGGCGCGTCCGGAAACGGTGAAGTCGCGGGAGGAGGGCGCGAAGAGCCTGCGTCGATATCGCCTGGGCGGCAAATCCGCGGTCCGGGCGTCCGGCCGCGCAATCGGCCAGAAGATCGGGCAGGGAACGGTGCGTCTGGTCAAGTCCGTCGCCGAGATGGCGCATGTACAGGCAGGCGACGTCCTGGTCACCGAGATGACCGACCCGGACTGGGAGCCGGTGATGAAGCGGGCGGGAGCGATCGTTACGAACCGGGGGGGACGTACCTGCCACGCGGCGATCATCGCGCGCGAGCTGGGCGTCCCGGCGGTCGTCGGCTGCGGCGACGCGACGCACACGCTCGCCGACGGCGACCAGGTCACGGTGTCGTGCGCCGAAGGCGACACCGGCCACGTGTACGAGGGACTCCTGCCGATCGAGGTCGTCGACATCGAGCTCGACCGCATGCCGCCATCGCCGACGAAGATCATGATGAACGTCGGCAATCCCGAGCTCGCCTTCGAGTTCCAGCGGCTGCCCAACGAGGGTGTCGGGCTCGCGCGCCTGGAGTTCATCATCAACCGCAACGTCGGCATCCATCCCAAGGCGCTGCTCGAGCTCGACCGGCAACCCGCCGAACTGAAGCGCGAGATCGAGAACCGGATCGCCGGCTACGGAAGCGCCACCGAGTTCTACGTGCAGAAGATCGCGGAGGGCGTGGCCACGATCGCGTCCGCGTTCTTCCCGAAGAAGGTGATCG
Organism: uncultured beta proteobacterium; assembly: GCA_963739745.1. Taxonomy (GTDB): domain Bacteria; phylum Pseudomonadota; class Gammaproteobacteria; order Burkholderiales; family Casimicrobiaceae; genus VBCG01. The sequence goes on along the minus strand of CAVUCJ010000017.1, from coordinate 338,766 downwards.
TCCGGCTGTCGGACTTCAAGTCCAACGAGTACTCGAACCTGCTCGGAGGGGACCGCTACGAGCCGCATGAGGAGAACCCGATGCTGGGATTCCGCGGCGCGTCGCGGTACATCGCGCCGGAATTCTACGATTGCTTCGCGCTCGAATGCGCGGCGATGAAACGCGTCCGCGACGACATGGGTTTCACCAACGTCGAGTTGATGATCCCTTTCGTGCGCACGCTCACGGAAGCCGACAAGGTGATCGCGCTGCTGGCCCGTAACGGCTTGAAGCGCGGCGACAACGGACTGCGCGTGATCATGATGTGTGAATTGCCGAGCAATGCGATCCTCGCCGAGCGCTTCCTCGACTACTTCGACGGCTTCTCGATCGGTTCCAACGATATGACGCAGCTGACGCTTGGCGTCGACCGCGATTCGGGCGGACCCATCGCGGCGACGTTCGACGAGCGCGACGATGCGGTGAAGGCGATGCTCGCGCTCGCGATCAGCGCATGCCAGAAGCAGGGCAAGTACGTCGGCATCTGCGGCCAGGGGCCGTCCGATCATCCCGACCTCGCGCAATGGCTGGTCGAGCAGGGGATCGAGAGCATGTCGCTCAATCCCGATACCGTCGTCGAGACCTGGCTCGCCCTTGCGGCGGCAAAGGCAAAGTAGGCGGCACGGTTCGCCGCGGGTCGGCCGTGGGTCGTTTCTGATCGGCCGCGGTTTGTTGCGGTTCGGCCAACCGGCTGATGTCGCCGGCGACGCTGCCGGCGTTCAATGGGCGGCATGCGCCTGCCACCGTCAGTGCACGTTGTCCTCGGACCGTCCCGCATCGTGGGCGCGGGAATCGGCATGGCGGCGCTTGCAACGATTGGCATCGTGCTGGTGCTGCCGCTGCCGGTGGTGCTGCAGGCGGCACCCTGTGCGGGTGTCGTGGGCTGGGCGTTGGCGACCTTTCGCGTCGTCGCGCTGCGCCGTGGCAGGTCCGCGGTTACCGGACTGCGGGTCGCGCCGGACCTGACGATGGTCGTCCAGCTGGGGGATGGCCGACTGGTCGCCGGCCACGTGCGCAGTGCGACCTACGTCGGCGAATGGCTGACCGCCATTGTCTGGCGGCCCGACGGCGCCTACCGGTCGCGTTCCGTGCTGGTCGTGCCCGACATGCTTGGGGCCGACGAATTCCGGAGATTGCGGGTGATGCTTCGTTACGCCCGCAATGCCGAGGCGCAGGGCGCGGCTCCCAGCCACCGCTGAGCGTCGATCAGTTGGCCGCTGTCGCCCTTGCCCTGGCCCGCCAACAGATGCAGGTACAGCGGCACCAGCGCGTCCGGCGGAGGGAGCGCGGCGCGATCCTCCCCCGGATGCGTCTGGCCGCGCAGCGGCGATCGGATCGGGCCCGGGATCACCGCATTGATGCGCATATGAGGACGATTCTCCCACTCGTCGGCAAGTTCGCGGGCGAGAGTGGCCACGCCGGCCTTGGTCACCGCGTAGCCGCCCCAGTACGCGCGAGGCTGTTCGCCGCGATTGTCGAGCGTGAAGACCACGCTCGAATCGGGCGCCGCATCGAGCAGTGGCATCAACGCGCGCGTCAGGCCCATCGGTGCGGCCACGTTCACGCGCAACAGCGCGAGCCAGCTGTCGAACGACTGGTGCTCGATGGGACCGAGCGATCCCAGCAGCGCGGCCGTGTGGACGAGGCCGTCGAGGCGGCCGAGTTGCGCCTGCAGTGCGCTGCCGACGTTCGCGAAATCGTCGGCGGTCGCCTTGGCCAGATCCAGCGGCAGGATCACCGGTTCCGGATGTTTCGCGGCGACAATTTCGTCGAAGAGTGCCTCCAGCTTGCGCACGACGCGGCCATGCAGGATCACCGTCGCGCCCTGCGCGGCGCAGGCGCGGGCAAGCACCGAACCCAGGCCGCCGCTGGCACCGGTGATGAAGATCACACGATCGCTCAGCGAAGCGGTCAGGGGCTGCTGCGGGATCGACGTGGCCATGTGTGTGGGAAGATGCAATGCGGCAGCGAGGCTGCAAGCGCGGTGCCGGCGCACGCGCCGCGCGATGATAGCCGATCGCGTCGGGGGCCGGAGGAAATCCCTTGCCCCCGGCGCCCGACGCGTCCGAGGTTTGCCACCGTTGGGCGCTCCAGCTATAATTTCGGTTTCGCCGTGGGGGTATAGCTCAGCTGGGAGAGCGCTTGCATGGCATGCAAGAGGTCAGCGGTTCGATCCCGCTTACCTCCACCATTTGAAATCTTGAAACACGCGAAAAAACGGTCGGCCGTGTATTGTGCGGCCGAAGCTTTGATGCACCGACCCCATCGTCTAGAGGCCTAGGACATCACCCTTTCACGGTGAGTACGGGGGTTCGAATCCCCCTGGGGTCGCCAACAAAAACAATGATTTAGGGCCGCACTTGCGGCCCATTTTTCATTTTGTGTCCGGAAAATGTCCAGGATGTCACACGGCGAGCGTACTCATTTCTCGCGGGGTCGTCCGGATTCCCATCGACTGAACGATTCGCCGCCGGCCTGCCGAGCCGCTGGTGGCCCGGTCAATTCGTGTTCCCGATTCTGCGCCGCGATGACGTCGCGCCCGGGCTGAACATCGACATCGTCCTCGGCGGACTCGTAGCCGTGGGCGCGTTCGGTGAATGCACCCGAGACGGTGAGTTGCGGAGAAGGACCTGCGCTGGTCTCCGCTCGGCCTCGGCGGGCCGGCGGACTGTTTTCGCGCCTGATCGTGGTCGCGGCCCGGACACTGTCCGACCGGCTTTCGGGCTGGCGCACGCGACTTGCGCTGCGCTTCGCGGCCGGTTGCGGGTTTGTCGTGGCCCAGATCAGTCTAGTGCAAGGCGTCCGCACGCTGGCTCACGCCCCCAGTGTTTCTAGAACTCGCGGCGCAGCCACCGTCTTGGCGACCGCGGCACCCGCATGCGGTCGCCGGGACGATTGCACGGTGGTCACTGCGGGGCCGAGTGGTCATCGCCTGCGATGATGTGGCCACACTAACGCCGGCCTCCCCATGCCTGCGGGTCCGCGAGCCACGCGGACACCTCGGCCAGCGCGCTTTCCAGCGGGAGCGCCCGGCCGGCGTCATACGCCGCGGTGTAGGCGCCCGCGCCGAGCATTTCCGCCGGCTTCGCATGGAGCGATGCCAGCACGCGGTCGTCGAACCACATCCGTGACCCTCCCGCCGACGCGACGGCGCCATCTGACGCGCCCTGCAGGCGCGTCGCGCGTAGCCAATCGGAGCGGGCCGAAGCCAGCCGTGCTGCAACCTCCACCGCGAAGTGGCCGCGGTAGGTGGCCCCCGTTTCGAAGAGGAGCGCGATGGCGCTGCCGAGCGCGTCGCGCACGCGTTCGAACGCGTGGCGGACGATCGACACTCGTGCCACATTGATCAGCGTGTTGTAACGACCGTTCGGATCCTGCCCCTGTTCGTACAGGGCCAGCGCCGACTCGAACGCTCGCGCCGCCGCTTCAAAGTCGCCTTCCGCGCGGCAGACGCTGCCCTGTGCGGACAGCGCGGAGCCGATGAGACGCGGATCTCCCGTCCGCGTCGCGACGGACAGCTCCTCGTCCGCGCAGGCGCGGGCCTGCGCAGTATCGCCGAGCCAGCACGACGCGAGGCAGATCCGATCGAGGCAGAAGACGACGAGCTCGTCGTCGCCATGTTCGCGCGCGATCGACAGTGCCTCCTGCGTGGGCGGTAGTGTGTCGCTCAGGCGACCGTGGACATAGCGGTGCTGGCCGAGCGCGAACAGCGCCCTGCCGCGCCGCATCGACCGCTGATCGCTGTTCGCCCGCGCCAGCGCGTCCGCGTAGACGCTTTCGCCGAGCGCGACGAGGCCGCGGCCGAGCCAGTAGCTGCGCAGGTTCGTTGCCAGCTCGAGGCCGCGCGCAACGCCGTCGGCGGCATGCCCGCACCAGGCGGCCGCGGCCAGGAGATTGGGCAGTTCGGCGTCGAGCCTCGTCAGCCAATCCCGCATCGCCGGCCCGGACAGCTGCGATTGCGCGGACTTCGCGAACGCCAGAAAGTGCGCGAGGTGCCGCTCGCGGGCGTCGGTCCGTTCCGCCGACGCTCCCGGCACGTCCTGCGCAAATTGGCGCACGGTCTCCAGCATCCTGTAGCGCGACCCGCCTGCGGCCGCGCGGTCGACGTACACGAGCGATTTTTCGACCAGGCGGCCCAGGGCCCTGAGCGCGTCAATCTCGTCGTCCTCGCCGAGGACCGCGGCGGCGGCTGCGAGCGACCAGCCGCCCGTGAACACCGACAGCCGGACGAAGCAGCGCTGCTCGTCCAAGGCGAGGCACGCGTAGCTCGACGCCAGCGTGGCGAGCAGGGTGCTGTGGCGCGTGCCGGCACGGGCGCTGCCGGTCAGGAGGCGAAAGCGATCGTCCAGGCGGTCACGGATCTGCTCGGGCGAGAGCAGCTCGACGAGCGCTGCTGCGAGTTCGACCGCGAGCGGAATGCCGTCGAGCCGGCGGCAGATCTCGGCGACCGCGGCCGCGTTGCCGCCGTCGATGTCGAATTCGGGTGCGACCTCACGCGCGCGATCGACGAACAGGCGTACCGATTCATAGCTGCACAGGGTCCGCGCATCGGGCACGGCATCCGCCGGCGGCGTCGTCAACGGACGCACGGCAACGACCCGTTCCCCCGCGATCCCCAGGCGTTCTCGGCTCGTCGCCAGTACGCGAAGGTCCGTGGTCGCCGCCAGCAGCTGCGAGGCCAGTGGCCCGCACGCGGCGACGACATGCTCGCAGTTGTCGAGGACCAGGAGCATCGCGCGCGCGGAGCAATGCCGGGCAAGTGTCGCGGGCAAGTGTGCGTCGTGCTCCTCGCGGACGCCAAGGCGGCTTGCCACGGCCTGTGCCACGCGCTCGGGTTCGGCCACCGTTGCGAGGTCGACGAGAACGACGCCGTCGCGGAACGAGGACGCGGCGCGCTTGGCGAGCTCAATCGCGAGCCGTGTCTTGCCGCTGCCACCGATGCCGGTAAGGGTGACGAGCCGGGTCTCGCCGAGACTTGCCTGCAGTTGCGCCAGGTCATCCTCGCGGCCGACGAAATTGGCGAGCGGCTGTGGCAGCCCATGCCACCCGTCCGCGGCGATCACAACGGGCGCGGTGACCATCTCGACCGGAAGCGTGAACCGGTAGCCGTGCCGGGCCACGGTCGCGATCGCGTGCTTTCCCAACGCCTTGCGCAGCGTCGAGATATTGACGTGGAGGTTGCCTTCCTCCACGACTCGCCCGATCCAGATCCTGTCGAGGAGTTCCTGCTTGGTGACGAGGCCCCCGGTGTTGGTCACCAGCATCGCCAGCAGGTCGAAGGCGCGCGGCTCCAGCGGCACTAGAACGCCTTCGCGCAGGAGCCGCCGTTCGCGCGTCTGCAGCAGAAACGGACCAAATCGGAAATTGCCCGAAAGGCGGTCGCCGGTCATGCCGCGTCAGGCGGACGCCGCGCCGCGTCCCGGGGCGACTTCGCGCTGCGGGGATCCCAAGGAATTCCCAAGATGACCCCAAGGACAAGGCGCTGAACAACCGGGATAGTCACCGCATGGCTTCCGGGCATCGAACGGGCGGCAGGACAAACAGAGCGGACCACGGCACGCCGCGCGTGTAAACATCGAAGCCGATGGCGTTACCCGGACGGTCGGACTGGATTCGATCATACCTGCTCCGCCCGCCGATCGGCCGGCCTCGCCGCGGCGCCTTCTCTTCGGACAGGCGCGGCGCGGTTCCTCGAATTGATCCTCGCGGTCTGGCCGCATCCCGATGAACTATTCGTCGTTTCACGCAGTCAACTAAGAGAATGGCATGAAGACAACGACTGTCCGCGCTGCTGGTCGCAACCGTCGGGCTGTGCTCGTGTACGGCGGCGTTCGCCGATTCGGGGCAAAAGCGTTACTGCAGCGATTCTCTGGTCCGCGGTACCTATGCGATCCAGATGCAGGGCACCCGGCCCGCATTTCCCGGTGGGCCGACGGAAGCGGTTATCGGCGTCCTGGTGCGCCTGTACGACGGCAATGGCGGCGTCACGCAGGTCGACAACATCAAGGGATCGGTCTCCGGGTATTTTCCCGACCGCTTCGGAGCCGGCACCTACCACGTCAATGACGACTGTTCGGTCGTCATCGACTTCGAGCCCTTGCCGGGCCTGAAGATCCAGGAGCGTGCCGTTATCATCGACAACGGACGCGAGCTACGCTCGATCGTCTCGTACCCGGCGGAATTCATGATCACGGCCGTGCATCAGCGCATTTAGGCATAACAGACGGGCCCGGGGCCGCGCCGCGGGGCGGCCCCGTATGCGCTCTCGTCCACCGCAGATGCGCTGCGCCGTGACTTAGTCGCGCGGCAGGAAGTACTTCGCTGCTCCCTGCGGGGCGCGCGCGCCGCCGTCACTTCTTGAGTTTCATGATGCCCAGCGCGTTCATCACCATCTTCTCGAACACGGGTTCGGTGGTTCCGATTTCCATCTTGCGCATGAAATATTTCTCGAAGCCGACCTTGGCCAGGTGCACCCACTTGCCCTCGGCGAACCAGTTCACGTTGCGCGGCGGAATCTGCGGCAGCGCAACGAAGGCGACGCCGGTGTCGCCGAAATCGGCGAGGCATACGGCGTTCCAGGTGGCCCGCGTGGTCGGGCTCCCTGCCATCGATGACCGCGCGGATGTTGTGCGCCGCGGCCGTCACCATCGACTCGATCATGTAGCCGGTCTTGGGCGCGCCGGTCGGCACCGGCGTCACCTCGACCGGCGGAATGGCGACGCACACGCCGACCGAGAACATGTTCGTGAACTTCGGGTTGCGCTGATACTCGTCGATCAGGATGAAGCCGCGCGGATTGGTGAGGCCCTCGATGCCGAACACCGCGTCGACGCCCTTGAACGCCGGCAGCATCATCGAGTACCTGAAGGGCAGTTCGTGCTCCTTCTTCGGCTTGCCGTCCTCGTCGTGCTCCGTGACGAACATCTTGCCGGCCTCGACCCGCGTGGTCTTGGCGTTGCAGATCCACTTGATGTGACGCTCGCGCATCGCCGACTCGAGCAGGCCCTTGGATCGCCCACGCCGCCCAAGCCCAGGTGGCCGATGTAGGGCTCCGCGGTGACGAAGGTCATCGGCACCTTGTCGCGGATCTTGCGCCGGCGCAGGTCGGTGTCCATGATCATCGCGAACTCGTAGGCGGGGCCGTAGCACGACGCTCCTTGCACGGCGCCGACGACGATGGGCCCGGGATCCGCGACGAACTCCTGCCAAGCCTTTTCCGCTTCGACCGCATGATCGACGTGGCAGATCGACTGGGTGTGACCGCCCGCGCCGAAGGCCCCAGGCCTGGAATCTCGTCGAATGCGAGCTTCGGGCCGGTGGCGATCACCAGGTAGTCGTAGGCGACGCTCTGGCCGTCGTCCAGCTCGATCCGGTTCTCGGCCGGATGCACGCGCTTGGCCCCGACGGCATGAAGTCGATCCCCTTGCTCTTCAAGGCAGCGCGCGAGGTCGATCTCGATGTCGTTACGGTTGCGCCAGTTCACGGCCACCCACGGGTTGCTCGGCACGAAGTGGAAACGCGGATTGTTCGAGATGACCGTCACCTTGTCTTCGCGACGGGCGTGCTCGCGCATCTCGTAGGCCATCGGCATGCCGCCGAGGCCCGCCCAAGAACGACGATGTGTGCCATGTTCATTCTCCTTTGCGCGCGGTGGACACCAGGCATTAAAGATGCAACCTGACCGGCGGCCGTATTCGGCCGGTCGTACAGGCTCCCTATTGGGCGAGTTTCCGTGGCGTCCCGTCTATAGCCATATCGGATTATCGGCCAATACTCCCTCTGGGTGAACCGGTTCCCCGGCCAGCAAGCCCATCCAGGGCAACCGGCCAGGGCCATGGCGCCGGATGCTGCATGCGCCGCAGCGTCGCCGACAGGCGGTGGTTGCAGGTCCTCGCACCTCGCGCCCGTACGGGGAAGCGCCGTCCAGGGAAGACGTTCATTCGCAAAGCAACTGCATCCCTGCTCGACCCGCAACGACCACTTCAATTGCGGCACCCTCTTCACGCGAGCACCAACCCGGCCCAGGCGGGTCCGGCCCGCGGCTCCTGACACCGCCGAAGCTGCTCGATCGTCCGGCTGCGCTGCCTCTGCACGTCCACCGCCCCTGGAATTTCGGCGTGCCGGCGCGAACGGCCGTTCACAGAAAATTGCCGCCGCTACCAGGAACGGTAGGAATTTGCCGGTCAGCGGCCTTCAAGTCTGAACGTGAGCGGTCCGGTCGTCGAAGGTGGCAGTTCGACCCCCCCAAATTCTCCGCTCCCCCACCGCTACCCTTCCTCCCGGCACACGCCGCTCGCTTCGCCACTCAACCACCCGCGCAATCGCCAATCCTAAAACCGCCTCTGCACCTGCCTGTGCCGTCTGCAATATCGCGGCACCCTGCCCACCAGCCTCGAGCTCCGTCCGTGACAGCACTCTCCACGCCGCAAACGCTCTGCATAAAGGTCGGAGCGCTTCGCGCGAAGATCCGCCATTCACCGTAGCGGCTGCCCCTGTGCGCGTATTCGTTCCTGTTCGCTTCGAAGTCGCTGCTATAGCGTTCTCCCGTTTCCCAACGGCACTGCGGCCGATGGCTTTCTGCCATCCACGCCACCATCTCTGCGGTGCATAAGCGGTATCGCCGATCAGCCGTTTCGGCCTGACGCCGAACCGCTCTGCCACGCGATCGATCATGACTTTCGTGGAATCGACTTCAGCGTTTCGAATGGCAGGCGTCGCTGCAACATCCATGATGACTGCGCTTCTTCACATCGATCAGATAATTGGTCGACCAGCCGAAGAAAGCAGGTTCGCCGACGCGGCCGTCAACCGTGACGCCGGATCGGAGAGCGAGATTTCCTTCGGCAGCGCAGCATCCTGATCCAAGGCAGCAAGATATTCCCGAACCGGACGGCTCGGACCTTCGCCGCCAGGGCCGCCGGTCCAATCGTGGTCATCGCCGCCCGGCACGCTGTTCTGCCGGTTTGCGTTGGCGCGAATGATGCTCGCATCCGCGGCAAAGCCTTCTCCGCCGACGAGGCCCCTGCGTCCATGCACGTCTGCACCGTTGTCTCGAAGACATGGCGCAGAATGTCCGCCTCGCGAAAGCGCCCATGCCGGTTCTTCGAGAACGTCGAATGGTCGGGGACCGCATCTTCCGAGGCCAAGACGACAGAACCAGCGATAGGCCAGGTTCAGATCGACTTCTTCACACAGCCGTCGCTCCGACCGGATGCCGTAGCAATAGCCGACCAACAGCATCCGGATCATCAGCTCCGGATCGATCGAGGGCCGACCGGTATGGCTGTAGTGCGGGGCCGGTGCATGAAGAATAACCCAGGTCGAGGAACTGATCGAATCCCGCGCAGCAGATGATATGAAGGAACGTGATCGTCGAGGTTGAATGGAGCAAAACAGCTTCTTCTGGCCGCCAACTATCCTCGTCCCGTCGTTCGCCGCCATTCTGCCCTCTACAGCAACACTTGGCTTCAAGATAGCCAACGACATCGAATTCAAGGAGGATTTTTCAACAGAATAGACCCTGAAGCGGTCGTCCAAATTGCTCCAAAGCGGTCCTTGTTCCGTGCCCCTCACGATAATGCAGGGCGGCTGACAGGGATCTATGGCCCGCTTGTCGCCCCCGCTTCGCAAAACACGAAATTCGCCACCGCGAAGGCACCGATCATTATCAACCCGAGCAGGAAGGCGATCTGGGCGTTGCGGGCAAGGGTGCGGTTAAAGGTACTCTTGGCGAAGGCATAGTCGGGTACTTCCCCCATGCCTAAGCCCCGGGCGGCGTTTGCAATCGCCACCCACGCCATCCAGATTGCAACGAGCAGAAAGACCCAGCCCAAAGGCACCAACCCCGGCCACTTGACCGTCGCCCTTGCGGCGCCGACGAAATCCTTGATGAAGGTGATGTTGAGGGCCAGGATCCCGGCGGCGAGCGTGATCAGCTGCTTCAAGGCCTCGATAGCGTAATCGTTAGCCTTGTCGCGCGCGGCGCTCGTGAAGCGAGTGACGCAGCTCATCAGAAGCCCTTATCGATGTAGTCGCGAACCACGTTCCGGCCGGCGTCCACGAGCGCCGGCAGGAGATCAAAGAACTTAACGCGGCCGGCCGCACTATTGCGACGGACGTTGATGTGTGGGTCCTTAAACATCTGCTCCACGATGTGGCTCGCCATGCCTTTGAGTTCCTCGTCCTGGAAGCGCTGGGGCTCCTTGAAACGAAGCGGCTCCTCGAACCAGGCCTCCACGGAGAGAAACAGCAACCCTTCCGCGTAGTCGGAAAGAACCACGTCGCGGGCCGTGAACTGGCGCGTCAGCTCGCCCAAGAACGTGCGGTACTCAGGATTAATTTCGATCGTCGCCATGGCGCCTCCACGGATCTAAGTTGAAACATTTTCCCGCCGCGAGGAGCGGCAAACTGAAGCAACGCCCACGCGGCTCCCGAGTCGCTCAGGGCATTCTTGTGATCCGACGCTAACCTTATGCCAGATTATGACAACACGCCGTGCGTCAGGCGAAGCGTTCGTGAACATCGCCGGTGGCACGATTGTAAAGCTCAACTACCTCCCATTGCTCAGTGGACAAGATCCTGCGGACATACGAGTTGAGGCGTTTTTCCGGCTCGCGACTCATGTGATTCAACGGCCTCTCGCAGATGACCGCTCTTTGCCGTATTGAGACTGTGTATCGAGTAATCAGGTCGACCCCTGTGGACAGCCAACGATCGAGGCCGTCATTGTTGGCACGCCCAACGCGCGGCACGCAAATTGTAAGAAGTATCGCGCGCATGCGACCATGTCGGGAGGAGGCCGCAGATGGAAAATGTGGGATGGAAGCTTCGAGCGAGAGTCTTTCTGGAGCGCCTGTGGCAACCAACCTTCGCGTGCATGACCTGCATGACCGCCCCGACCTTCGCGAATTTGGTGAGCGCCGCGCACTGGAAGCTTGCCCTGCAGACTGGGGTCGGCACTGGCATACTGGCGCTGCTGCTTACGCTCACGCCGGTCGGGGGGCTTTTCGCGCGTCGCTACGGCAATGCGCTGATGGTGGGCGGACTGACGGCTGTTGCCGACGCGTGGTCACACCCCGGTCGCTTTGGCTTCGAGTACGGCGAGGCATTGCTGACGGGGTTGGTGTCGGGCTTGCTCGCGCTGGCCGCCTCATTTGCGCTTGAGGACCGCGCACGTCGCGTTCGGCAGGTCTGGGCAAGAATGCGCGGGACGGGCGGGCCGAGTTAGGCGCGTCCGTCATCACGAGGCGGCTACCTTGCATGCGATTACTCTACCGCCCGGGCCTCGCGTTTGAGCTGAACGCGCCCGATTGACTGTGTCACAACGGGGCACCCACTGAGCATCGCGCTTCTCCACGGTGCGCAACTTCGCGTCGGCCTCTATGCAGCGATATTTGCGCAGTCCTCAGGGAGGACTTGCACTGAAGGGCGTGCCCAACCACGGGTTGTAATGCCATTGCAAGTGAGTTTGGGAAAGTTCGCGGCAGCAGACGGGTCTCAGGCGCTCGGGAATGTCCGGCATCCGGCGCGAATTGCAGCGGCTGGTTGTGGCCGATGCCGAATGGCAGCGACGCGACGGTCCCGCCTCGTCGGCGCGGGCCGCCTCGCCAAAGTCGTGATAGCGCAAATGCCCGCCGCTTACATCGCCTTCTTGGCTTCGAACAGCTCCCGTTTGCACCCGAGGGAAAGCTGGCGGAAATTCGTGCGAAGGCATTCCTTGGTCGTTCCAGGGGCGGCGCCGGCGCAATAACGGTGCACGTCATCCTCGCACGCTGCCACGACCTCCTTCATGAGACCGGCCATCGCACGCATTCCGCTTTGACAGGATGGCGAGAGCTTCTGCTGGTTCGCGCGAAGACAGCGTGCGACGCGTCCCTCGCCTTGCGGAACCCCGGCGCAGAACGTCTGGATGTCACCCGCGCAGGCCTGCTGCGCACCCTGGGCGCCCGCAGGAGACACCGGCAGTAACGCTACTGCCATCGTCGCGGCCACAGTCGCGAAGAATCTGCTCATGTTTTCCTCCGTCAAATTGGAGAGAGGCAATTCAACCCCGCGAGGTGCCAGCGGGTCAAGTCATCGTCGGCGAACACAAAGCGGCCGTCGGAATTACGTCGCGCGCCCGTGGCAGGTTGATCGTCGAGGGGCCGGTTGATGCAAGCGCTGCAACACTTGGCTCGCGTTCGCCGCAACCGCGATTTCCGCAAGAATTGGGCACGGGTTGCGCCTTTTCAATTCCGGCGCGCTTTGCGGACGCTCCGATGCGCCCGGAGACGACGCAAGTCCGTACCCAGGGCAAGGAACGTCTGCTGTGGCGGCTCGCCGAGGCCGGGGGGCGCTCCTTGCCGCAGCGCTTCGAATTCCTCCTCGATCTGCGCCAGGGAAACTACCGGGCGTGTACAGCGGCGCGCGCAGGATGACACCCGGCGCGGCGCCCTTCGCGATCCGCCCTTCGCGATCCGTCCGTCGCGTTTCATGATCGCAAACGTCTCGTCGTCGGTCGTGAACCGGTGATTGGGTGCCCCACCCATACTCTTGTTGTACCGGCGGTAGACCCCGACGGTGCCCGCCGGGCAGGTACCATCCATCGCCGGCGGCCGCGTGTAGAACACGTCGCCTTCGTGCTGCCAATTCGGATCGCTGAGCACGGCTTCGCAACCGAGCCCCCGCGGCGCGTAGAAGCGCGAACCCTTCGGTGCAAACGAATCGGAGAAGAAGCCGCACACCGGGTTGGCGGACGGGCCATAGACAATTGTCGCGTCCCTGCCACTGAACGCGGGCGCGGCAATCGTCGCCAGCACCGCGCGCGACAACCCTACCACCCAGCAGGCGCGACGTGCAGACCATGAAGGCCGCGTTCGATGGCTGATCCCGGCGGTTGTGCCGCCAGCACGCCATTCAGCTGCTTGGCCTGGCGTAGCTTTTGCGCGAAATCCAGCGAAAGGTTGATGAGAATCGCGATCTTGTTTTCCGGACGCTGCACGGACAACCGGTCGAGCGTGTCGGCGCTCAACGTCCAGCAGACTACGGGGGGTGTCGGCGCAAACGCTCGCGTTGCGGGTGGCGTGCCCGAGCATCGCCATTTCGCCAAAACTCATGCCACTGGTCAACGTGGCGATCCGCTGTTGCGAGTCGTCGGACACTCCAGTACGACGCCTACCTCGCCTTCCCGGATGAAGAAGACACGATCGTCGTGCTGCTGTCCCGCGGCGACGATGACCGCGATGCGGTCTTGCTCGACGAAACGGGCTTGGTGGCCGCTCGACTCGACGGCCACGACGGTATATCCCTTGGGCCCGCAGGGCAGCCTCCGGTGAACAAGCTCTGAGCAAGACGCTCGAATCACCCGCGCCGGAAGGTCAGGTGAGTACGGATTGCGTCGAGATAATTTACACACGGCGACGTCCGGGACCTGTGAGGACACTCACTTTGGCAGGGGTTTCAATGGCTTGAATCCGTCGGCCCGACTTTTCACCCCGCAGTTCCGCGATGATTCCGTGCCAGACACGGCACGGAGCCGCCTTGCTTGGCAGTTCTCTGCCGTTACCAGACTTGGGCTTATCACATACAATTGCGTGAGAGAAACGGCGCCCCGTTTTGCGAAAGATAGGATACTGACACTGTGCCCTCGATGTATCGCCCCAAACACTCGGTCATCGTGCCCGAAGCCGATGTTGCACATCGCGCGCAAGACAGCGCCAGCGCAGACGTTCCGCAGCGCCTGACATCCGGCGATCAACAGGAATGGGTGGCGCGGCGCAAGGCACAGCCAGCGGACGTGCTTCTACCGTCGACCCGACGCTGGCTGGACTCGTTGGCGGTCGAGTCTCGTCCGCAGGCATTGGCTACACAGTTTCCGCGCTTGGCCAACCTCATTGCCGCCAGTTGGGGCAACACCAAGGAATGCAGCGCATTTATCTACTCGCTCTTGCACGATGAACGCGGTGGGCGACGCGGCTTCCCCCCTGAGGTGATGGAGGACATCATCAACCTCCGCGTGTACTACGCAAGGCTGCATCCCATCGTTGACTGGGACGCCGGAGTCGACGCGGAAAGGTTCCGACCGCGTTAGGATTCATCAACCCTGGGCACACCCGTTCCCTCGTCTGGATACCCGGACGCGACTGGTTCCATGCGCTTCCCCGGAATTCAATCGAGGGCTGAGGAAAATGCGGCGGTCAAAGGGTTTCGACTGACCCATAGCAAAATATAGAAATTAGCCATTTGCCCCTGAGGGCGCCCACAAGACGACGTGTTTGCCGACGCAAGCCGGTCGGACGTGCCGGTTTGTCCCAAGAACGCCGCGCGCTCCGAATTCATGGTCTGGCGACGACGAACCCGCGGCCGGCCAGGTCGTCAGGAATCGTATTTCATCGATGTGGCGCCATGGACGGAGCGTTCGCGCAGCAAGAAAACGTGTGGGCCCCGCGGTTGGTCTGCATTTTGGCCGACGGGTAGCGCCAGCGCGCGCATGGTCTGGCACGGCAGTTGCTCAGTCGACTTTCTAGGCATTTTCTGGCGGAGTCGGCGATGCGATGTGCGAAGAGGCGTCATCGAAATAGGCGCGTGGTACGGACGATCGTTCCAGCCATCAGCGTCGGTACCCAGCCCGAACGCGCAAGCCTTGGCCTGGCGGGCGACCGTATGGTTAGCGCCATGGACCGCGCCGCGTCGTCGCTGAATTCGCTCTACAAGGCGGTTTAGGCATGGACTGCTCCATACGCGGCACTGACGGTTGCAGAATCAGATAGGGCGAGCCCTGCGGTCTGCCCCGCCGCCGGCGTGCATCAAGCCGGTTCCGCTTCGTACCGTCTTCGACGGCCGAAATGCAGCGAGCGGCGGGGAGGTCGCGGGCCGCAAGGCCGTCCAGGATCGACGCCGCGAACCGCGCCTCGTTGCGCATTGGCGTCGCCCAAACTGATTCGGTGCCCCTGGCGTCGTTTGCGCCCGTTGCGCCCGTACTGCCGCGTCCAGGCAGGCCGAATGCGACTTTTGCTTGTCGATGCGGCGTGCCACACTCCTGCGACATGAATCCGCGACTGCCCGAAAATCTCAGCAGTACGCCGCACGCGGGCGTCCGCACCTGCGGAAAGGACGTTGCGTCGAGATGGCGAAGCCGGTATGCGCGTGGGTCATCGTCGGTTCAATCGGCCGGACGTTTGGCCGATGCGGTTGAGGACAGCCTGGAACGTCCTGGGAAGGCACCTCCGGTTCGCGGGTCACTCCCGACGTTCGAAGAGCGCACGACTCGGCCAAGCAAGACCGCGCGTTGCGGTAGGTCGAGGTTGGACCGCTTCGAATGAGCATCGGTCGGCGGGCTACGAACTCGGCGGAAGCCGCCCGGGGCCCGGTGGCTTGACGTCGGGCCCAGGACGCCGGCGGCGCACGGCGGGCTCTTGTTCGCCGAGAGGATACGAGATTGATCCATCACCCGGTGTTTTGGCTTTTGCTCGCCGCCGTCGCGGCGCCGCTCCTGGGCGAGGTACCCGTCCGCTATCGGGTGCCGGTGGTGGTCCTGGAGGTCATCCTGGGCATCGTCATCGGTCCGCATGTTCTCGGATTGGTCCGATTCGACGGATTCGTGGCGATCATGTTCGTCTACGGCATGGCCACGACGTTGTTCGTGGCGGGAATGGAACTCGAGTTCGACCGAATCAGGGGGCGCCCGTTGTCCCTGGCAGCGCTTGGCTGGGTCGGTTCCGTTCTGCTGGCCTTCGCGGCAGTGGGATGGCTCCACGTCGTCCCGAACGTAAACGCGCCATTTATGGTCACGCTGGCGCTTTGCACGACCGGCCTCGGCATCCTCGTTCCAATATTTCGTGACGGCGGCCAACTCGATACCGCGTTCGGAAATCTGATCGTGGCCGCCGGTACGGTCGGCGAGGTCGGCCCTGTCGTCGCGATGTCGCTGCTGCTGTCAAAGGAGTACAGCACGTGGCATGAATTCGGGTTCCTGCTTGCCTTCCTTGCCATCGTCGGCATGGCCGCTGCGATCGGCATGGACGCCAAGCACCTGCGTCTTCGGGATCGCGTCTGGAGGCGCTCGCGGGCAAAAGGATTTCAGGGAATCGGCAGGCCCCGGGTTTGAGGCCGATCAACACACGGCGCGACGCAACCGCGCACGCTGATACCTTCCTCACACAAAGCACGAGGCGTCGCCATGCTGTCGCTGCAAGACTGTATCGCGCTGTCGAACCTGACCGAGGACGAAATCGAGGCCATCGGCGCGCACGAGCATTTGCCGGACATGCTCGCGCTGGAAATGGGCCATTACCTGATTCAGACGCCGGAGGGCGAGAAGCGCATCAAGCGAATAATCGTGGACGACATTGAGCATGCGCGTGTCCAGGGCGACCTCCAGCGAGTTGCCTTGCTCAAGGCTACGTTGAGGCAATATGTTGAACGCCACGCCAACGCTTCATGGCTGTAGTTCACCTGCAGGGGGGCGCTGGCGCCCCTTGGAGGACAACGGTTCAGGTCGGTCGTGGAGATTGAAGCGGGCGACGCCGCCCGGGTGAAGTTCGCGCACCGCGTCGACGCAGGCAACGCGGATGGGTCCTTTGTCGGACATCGCCGAGGTCACGCTGAGCGTGCCGTCGCGGACTTCGACGGCGAGCGAGTGGCTGCGGTATCGGACGCCGATCTTCAAGGCCATGAGGCGCGCCGGTAGCGCCGGGTTGAAATGCAGCGTGTCGCGACGCAGTTCCATGCCTGTGTAGCCGCGCCCGATCAGATCAACGGACCCTGCCATCGCACCGAGGTGGATGCCTTCGGGCGTGGTGCCGCCTTGCACGTCTTCGAGGTCGCTGCGCAGTGCAGCGGTGAAGAGTTGCCACGAGCGCTCGCGGTCCGAGCGCGCCAGGACCCACGAGTGGATCACATTGCTGAGCGTCGAGCCGTGCGTCGTCCGCCGCAGGTAATAGTCGATGTTCTTCGGGATCGCGTCGGCATCGAGCGGATAGCCGAGCCGCTCGAAGAGCTCGCCGAGCATCTCGGCCGAGAACAGGTAGAAGAGCATCAGCACATCAGCCTGCTTCGAGGCCTTGTAATTGTTGACCGAATCACCCTCGGCTTCGAGGATGCGATCGAGTCGCTGGATATCCTCGTACTTTGCCGCGTAGCCCACCCAGTCGAATTCCTTCAGCGTATCGTAGCCCTCGAACTGGCTGATGATTCCGTCGCCGTGGAAGACGATGCGCATCTTGCGGCTGATGGCCTGCCAGCGTTCTATCTCGTCGGCGTCGATGCCGAGTCGCAGCGTGAGTTCCTGACTGCGATCCCGCGGCAGGAACTGCAGCAACTCCAGTGCCTGCCACAGGATCCACGCCGCCAGGGCGTTCGTGTAGCCGTTGTTGTCGAGGCCCGGGGCATCGCGTCCGGGCATGCGCGTGTGGTACTCGTCGGGACCGACGACGCCGAGGATCTCGTAGCGCCCCAGCGCCGCGTTGTAGGTCGTGACGCTGGACCAGAACTTCGCGACCTCGAGAAACACTTCGGCGCCGAAGAAATGCAGAAATTCGCTGTCGCGCGTGGCCTCGGCGTGCTGCCAGATGTTGTATGCGATGGCAGCGTTCACGTGCCGCTGGAGGTAGGTCTCGTCGGGGA
The DNA here is from genome assembly GCA_963739745.1 of uncultured beta proteobacterium. Taxonomy (GTDB): domain Bacteria; phylum Pseudomonadota; class Gammaproteobacteria; order Burkholderiales; family Casimicrobiaceae; genus VBCG01. Next base: position 321,126 of record CAVUCJ010000017.1, on the reverse strand, counting down.
CCCAGCGGCCCGAGCGCGGGTTCAGGTGCACGACCTGGCTTTCCTCGCGCCCGTTGCTGCCGCTCTGCCACGGAAAGAGCGCACCCCGGTAGCCGGCGCGCCGGGCGGCGATGCGAGCTTCGTTCAATCGTCGGTAGCGATACATGAGCAGCGCGCGGGTGATCTCGGGCATGTGGAAGTTGAGCAGCGGAAAGATGAACAGTTCGTCCCAGAAGATGTGACCGCGATACGCCTCGCCGTGCCAGCCGCGCGCCGGCACGCCGACGTCGCTGTCGATCGAGTGCGTGGACGTGGTCTGCAGCAGGTGAAAGATGTGCAGGTGCAGCGTCGTCTTCGTCTGGCCATTGCCGTCCGACTGCTCGATGCCGATGTCGAAGCGCTGCCAGAGCTGTTCCCACGCCGCGGCATGCGCGGTCAGCAGCTCATTGAAGCTGCCTGCCCGCGCGACCGCATCGCGGGCCTCGAGCCCGCACTCCGAAATGGCGCGGTCGCGCGTGGTGAACATGGCGACTACCTTTTCGACGGTGGCCGTGTCTCCTTCACGAAGCTCGATCGCGAGCGTCTGGGCGATGGTGCCCGGTGACTCGGTCGTGGCGCGTTCGACGATGATCGGCTCGCCATGTCGGTGGACCCTCGTCCTTGCGGCCTGGGCGATCTCCTGACGCGCCTGGCTGGTGCGGACCTTAAGGTAAATCGCCTCATCCGTGACGCGGCCGGTCTCGATGGGTTCCAGATGCCGGCCGTTCAGGCTCGCATACCGCTTCACGCCGGCGTTCACCACAGTACCGTCGAGCGCGCTGCGAACCTCGAGGCGCCCCGACCAGTTCCGCGCCGTGAACGTGGTCTCTGTCGCCGCAAGGTGCGGGTCGTGCATGCTTACGAGGCGACGGCTCGACATCTCTGTCTCGCGCCCATTTTCGTCCCGGAACCGCAGATTGCGCAGCAGCAAGCCGCACCGCAGGTCCAACTCCTGGGAGTACGCGAGCAACTCGGCACCCATCGGCCGGAACCACCTGCCATACTCGATGCGAAACTCGAGCACGAGCCAGTTCGGCATGTTCACGAGGTCCTCGTTTTCGATCATGCGCCCGGCGATTTCGGTGCCGAGCCGGTTGTAGCCGCCGGCCAGGTAGGTGCCCGGATAGTGAATCTCGTCGGCGCCGACTTCTGCGGCGGCGCCACGGGTGACGAAGTATCCATTTCCGAGCGCGCACAGCGTCTCGCGCAGGCCTTCGCTTTCCGGATCGAAACCGTCGTACCGGAGCCTCCATGGGGTCATTCGCTATCCTCCGTTCAGTCGCGCGAGCAATGCTGCGAGCAGCCGGTGCACGTCGCGTGGGCTGTCGACGGCGAGGTTGGCGGCGGTCGGGCGCGGCTCGTCGCGGACGACGATGCCCAGGCCGCGCCCGCGCAGTACCGCAAAGGCGTCTTCGTCGGTGATGTCGTCGCCGATGTAGATCGGCAGCACGTCCTCTCGGTCGAGATCGAGCGTGCGCAGTACGTGGAGCAGGGCCTTGCCCTTGTCCCAGTCGATGCGCGGCTGCAGGTCGTGCACCTTCTTCCCCGGCAGGTCGCGCAGCATCGGGTAGCGCTGCAGCAGCTCATTCACCACCGCCTCGACCGAATCCAGGCGGGCGTCGGCGACATTGCGGTAGTGCACGGCAATGGAGTACTTCTTGCGCTCCAGCTGCGCGCCTGGGATGCCTGCAAGCGCCTCCCTGAGTCCGGCTTCCGCCGCCGCCAGTACCGGCAGAAAGTCGTCACGCTCGCTGCCGCCGGCCAACGAGCCGTGCGGCCCTGCGATGTCGAAGCCATGGCTGCCGGCATAGACGATGCCCTGCACGCCGACCAGCTTGCGTACGTCGGCCAGATCGCGCCCACTGATGATGCCGACCGTGCAAACGCGAGACAGCCGGACTATCGTCTCGCGCACGTCTGGCGCAAGCACGGCATCCTCGGGTCGAGGGACGATCGGGGTGAGCGTGCCGTCGTAGTCGAGGAACACGGCTAGCCGCCGATCCCTGCGACCGGCGATGTCGTCGATCCGGTCGAGCGCGGATGGCAACTCGCGCGCGTCGACAATTGCTAGGACACCAACCTCCGCGAGGTCCGTGACGACGATCGTCGCGCCGCTCGCCCGCAGTTGCTCCGGATCGCCTCGGCGATTCACGCCGATCACGCAGGCGAACCCGCCGGCGTTCGCCGCCTGCACGCCGGAGATCGCGTCCTCCACCACCACCGTCCGCGCCGGAGCGACACCCAGCCGACGTGCGGCCTCGATGAAAATGTCGGGCGCCGGCTTGCCGGCGATGCCGATACGCGCCGATTCGATGCCGTCGACGTGCGCGTCGAACAGGTCGGTCGCGTCAATCGCGCTCAACACCGCTGCGCAGTTCCTGCTCGAAGAGATGATGGCCGTCTTGACGCCGTGTGCACGCAGCGCGAGGATCAGCGTCAGCGTGCTTTCGTAGGGCTCGACGCCATGCTCTTCCAGCGCCTTGGCGAAGTAAGCGTTCTTACGGTTGCCGAGTCCGCAGACCGTCTGCGCCGTCGCGGGGTCCCCGGGCGAACCCCAAGGCAGGTCGATACCGCGTGAGGCCAGGAAGCTCTGCACGCCGTCGTAGCGTGGCTTGCCGTCGACGTACCGAAGATAATCCTCGATCTCGTCGAAGGAATGGAATTCGGTCCCGTCACGGTCCGCGCGCTGGCCCAGATACTCGTCGAAGAGCCGCTTCCAGGCAGCACTGTGGACGCGCGCGGTTTTCGTCACGACACCGTCGAGGTCGAAGATCACGGCATCGAACTCGGCTGGGGAGATGGAATGCTTTTGTTCCATCACGAAATGCCCTTGCAGGGTCGAGCCCGCCGGCACCTTGGGTCACGATACTGGTTCGGGAGAAACAGGCTGATCCAGGGGTGCCTCTCTCGAGCATCAGGATTGGCAGCCGTAACGCGATACACGACACCGCGCGCTTGGTCACGCGCCGGACCACGACGGCTGTTGCGAACGGCCAGGCCGCCCGTGCCACGCGAATCATGACCCCCGAGATGCACGCCATCGGGAAACTCCGCGGTCGGGGCGAGCCGCGTGACACTGCGCGCAAGATCGGCAATCCGCACACGGAGCGCGAAGCCGTGCAGGGCAACGACCAGCCCGTCGAATAAGAGCGTGCTTGAGCCCGCGGAGTCGATGCCGGCCAAACTGACCATGGCGAATGTGCCCGGATGCAGGGCCTCGAACGTCAACCGTGGCGGCGGGTCGGCGGGTCGCTGGGACATACAGTGAATGGACTACCGGGTGAGTGTAACGCAAGCGTGGGTCAGGGGCCTCCGCGCAGGCGCGAATCATCGCCATGAATCGGTGAAGAGATTTTCGTTACGGGTCCTGTTCCGATGACCGCCGCGGCACACCTGGGATGCGCCTGTGAGCCCGATTGCGGCATCTGCGCGGGTGGCGGTCCCGACGTTTCTGGAGTTCATTGCTCAACCGAGGATCACAATCATGTCGGACGTGAAGATGCTGGTGGTGGCTGTCACGAACGGATTCAACCATGAGCGCGCTTTCGTGGCATGGAGCGTTGCCAATGGGGGAACCGACTTTCGCACGCTGGAGGATCGAAACCGGTTCCGCCCCAGGATGTTCAGCATCGTGCATAACGTCATTGTCGGCGAATACCGAAAACGATCGGTGCGGCCCACCGAGATCCGCTTTCAGCAAGCCTCGTACGCGGGGGAGGATTGCGATGGGCACGAATTCGCGTCGTTGCTGCTCGATCAGCTGGACGACATCCTGCTGTGGCGGGCGAACCCCGAGCGGCGCATTCATCTGCGACCGCGGACCGGCTGGCGCTTGTGGGAATCAGTCGGTTGCTCGTCCACCTACGCCTCATTCCAAGCGAAGCGAAGAGTCTGTTGTCGCAATGGACCAACGACTCGCAGGAAGCGGGCTCCTCGCTACGTTCTGGAATGACGCAAGGGAGGAGGACGCGTCGGCCCGCATCAACGATTCGTCAGGGCCGGCGACACCGGATGTCGACATCGTGGCCATCACCGTAGCGCAGCTGGGAGAGGTTGAGATCGCGCACCTTGTAGCTCACCGGGGGCGTATGCGGATATGTGAACGAGAGGCGATCCCCGGCAAGGTTCCATCCGATCGGAACGTCGGGGTCGCCGACGCGGGCTGTGCTTTCCGAGAGCGTGTCCCCGTGAAAGGCAAGTCTGCCGTCGGCGCCAAAGGTCCAGTACACCGACAAGCCGGTGCGCTGGTCGGTGCAGCGCCACGGGCCGTCAAGGAAACTGGCCTTGAAGCCCGCAGGCGGGGCCGGCGCTTCCGCTGGCGGCCGCTTGACGGGCTCCGGTGGTGCCGATCGTGTCGGACGGAGCGTGTTCAGGACGTCGTCGGCGACTGGCGCCACCACGACCAGCAGGACGATCGCCAGAGGCGCTCCCACCAGGAACGGCAGGTAGCGGCGCAGGCGCCCGCGCAACGGCTGCGCCGTGCCGGGTGGGGCCGCGGACGGGGCAGGCTCCGAGCCGGGCACAATGGTGGGCGGGCCGCGATGGTCCGGGGGTCGCAGTTCATGGACTTGGCCATCCGCGTCCTCCAGCGAAGCAAGCAGGTCGCGCTCGACCGTAACCGAGGCGCCGATGGCGCGCAGCGTCGCGGCGATGCGCTCGGCATCGGTCTGCGCCACCCGCTCCTTCAGTGGGCATGGCGCGCGCGCGAACAGGCTGTCGGTGACGCTTTGGGGCATCCCTGTGACGCGCGCGAACTCGCGCTTGACCGTGGCGAGGTCGTGGTCACCGGCGGCATGGCCTTGAAGAACAATGCGATAGAACATAAAACGGCCCTGCGTGCAAAGCTGTGGTGGTCAGTGCGTTCAGTCTAGCAAACGCCGTACCGTGTACCGCCGGACTGGAGCCGAATCGCCCGTGGCGACGGTTCGCTCGGGCTACCGAATGACCGCGGCCGGCGGAGATCACGCGGATGGGACGCGCGCCTACCGACATTCGCCGCCGGTGTTGTCGAGGCGCGGAAACACCGATCCCATCGTTCCCTTGCAGGCGACGGACACGATGCCCCTGTGGCGGCCGCGCTGATATTCGGGCAGTGCATGGGTCACCCTGGGTCCGAGGCTGTCGACGCGCCTGCCCTTCGCTGGAGACGGGCAATCGTAGATTCCACCGCCGCCGCCCTTGTAGCAGAGCGTGATCTCGATCGCGAACGCACAGGCGTTGGTAATTGTCGCGTCGCCGGCAGGAATGCCCTTGACCTCCGCGAAGCGGACACAGCGATCGGCGCGGCGCGGATCGCCCGTATCCTCCTTTCCAGGGTAGGGCGCCGGTTCGGCCGTTCGCTTGGGGGCGGACGAGGCTGCGGGGACGGCGGAGACAACGGGGGAGGACGCCGCGGACGGAGCGACGCGGGGTGCCGCAGGTTCCGAGGGCGGGGAGGTCGCGGGCGCCATGGCGACGGGAGGCCAGGGGCCCGCGGCCGGCGCGGCAGCCGTGGGCCCGGGCGTCGGCGCGGTGCCCGAACCCAGCCGCGCGTATCGCTTCCCGGCCGACACGGCGCGCCCGTTCTCGCAGCCGGCACGCCAGACCGCATCGATGGGCTCGCCTGCGTCGATCGCCTCATACGGACCGCGCGAATCGATGTCCTTGTACGTGCGCGAATCGCAGCGGACGATAGCCACGAACGGTCGCTCCTGATTGACGTCGACCGCACGCGCGAACATATGCGCGACGAAACTCGCTTCGTTGGGCGCGACCTCGACGCGATCGACGTTCCAGTACCAGTACACGACGCGGCCTTCCGTGACGAGGCGGCTTCCCACGTAGCGATAACCGAAGGGCACGGCCTGCGCCACATGCGCGACGAGTGCGAATGCCGCCAATGCCACCGTGGCTGCCATTCGATTTCGCAAGGCGGGAGCGGACGACGTCATGCGCGCGAGCGACCCGCCTCTCCCCAAGGGTGGACGGCAGGACCCGCCGACGACGTGGGATTCCATGCGCTTCAATGCGATAGCGAGCCTCGCCCCGTGGGAGTCGCGCCCGCAGCGGCGACCAGCGCCAGCGCGCCGTTGGCCCATCGTTTGAGCAGCAAGCGAACGATGTCGATGTCGAACTGTGGACGCGGCGGGGCTTCGAGCAGGCGCCCAAGCTCTCCGTCGTCGCGCGCGGTGCCGAGCCAGCACCAGTGGTGGAACACGTGCACGTCGACGCGTTCGCCGGTGGCGTCGATTTCGCGGATCAGCGCAGGCCCCGCGCATGGCCACGGCGGAATGGCCACGGCGCCGAGCGCCGCCGCCAGTCGCGCATCGTGATCCGCGTCATCTTCCTCGCCCGTGCAGGCGCCCGCGCAGCGCTTCAATTGACGGGCAAAGCACGGGCCGTCCGGGCGTTTTTCCAGCCCCAGCCGGCGCCAGCAAAGGCGATGTTCCGCCGCCAGTGCGCGCAGCGTCTCGCGCGCTCCACGTTTGGAGGCAAAGGGACCGAAATGACCGGCAAGCGCGCCCGGCTCGATGGCGGCGGCGGCGATGAACTGCGGCGGGCCATCGGCGGTCAGCGCGAGCACGCCAGCTTCGTCCTTCCGTCGCAGCGCTCGATTGTGCGCGGGCAGCAGCGATTTCACGAGCACGGATTCGCGCAGCAGCGCGCCCAATTCGCCCGCCGTCTCTTCGAATTCGATGCGCCGGATTTCCTGCGACAGACGCAGGTCGGTCTCGTGGCGCCAGTCACTCGAAAAATGCGACGCGACCCGTTCGCGCAGGTTGACGCTCTTGCCCACGTAGATCGGCAACGCATTGTCGCCGAAGAACAGGTACACGCCCGTCGCTTCGGGAAGTCGATCGAGACTGTCGGGCGGCAATTGCGGCGGCAGGCTCGGGATCCTCAGGATCCGCCGGACCGCCGCTTCGATGTCTTCGGCAGGCAGCTCCCGATAGAGCGCCTGAACGAATTCCCACAGCGCTCGCGCATCGCCCAACGCGCGATGGCGATCGTTGACCGCGAGCCCGTGCCGCGCAACGACTGCATCGAGCCCGTGACCGTCGGCATCCGGAAACAGTCGCCGCGACAGGCGCACCGTGCACAGCGGACGTGTGGAAAAGGGCCGGCCGACCCGTGCGAATGCATGCTTCAGGAAACCGTGGTCGAAGCGCGCGTTATGGGCGACGAACACGCAATCGGCGAGGCGCTCCTCGACTTCCGCGGCAATGGCTGAAAACGTCGGCGCACCCGTGACCATGGCGTCGGTGATGCCGGTCAGCGCCTGGATGACCGGCGGGATCGGCACCTCGGGGTCGACCAACGAGCTCCATTCGTGGACGCGTGGCGCGCCCCCGCCGGCGTCCGCGTCGACGCGAACGATTCCGACTTCGGTGATCCGGTCGTCGGCGGCGCGCATGCCGGTGGTTTCGAGATCGACGAAGGCGAGGGAGGGTGCGAAGAGCTCCATGCGTGCCGGAATGGCGTCAATTGGGGGTTGACGAACCGAACGTTCGTTCGCTATTCTACGCGCATGTCGAACGATCGTTCCTACCTGACGGCGCTTCAGGACTACTACGCGCGCCACCGCGCGCTGCCATCGTACGCGTCCATCGGCAGCCTGCTCGGACTGCGCTCGAAGTCGTCGGTCGCCGCGCTCGTGGCGCGGATGAAGCTCGCCGGCTTCCTCGAGTCCACGCCCGATCGGCGGCTCGCCCCGACGCGGCGATTCTTCGCGCGGCCGCTGGCGGAATCGCCGGTGCGGGCGGGCCTGCCGGACGCTGTCGACGACAGCGACGCCGATGCGCTCACCATCGACGACTACCTGATCGAGCGGCCGTCGTCGACGGTGCTGATTCGGGTGAAGGGCGATTCGATGATGGACGCCGGCATCTTCGACGGCGACCTCGTGGTCGTGGAGAAGCGCCCGTCGGCGCAGAAGGGCGACATCGTGGTCGCCATTGTCGACAACCAGTTCACGCTGAAGCGCCTTGAGCTCGAAGCCGGGCGCTTCGTCCTCAAGGCCGAGAACAAGGCCTATCCGGTCATCCGGCCCGAAGGCGCGCTTGAGATCTTTGGCGTCATGGTCGGGCTCGTGCGCAAGCTCTGACGGTCGCGAGCGGTCGACGGCTGTACCACGCCGGTCGCGGTTGGTTTCGACCGCCAGGTTCCTGTCTAATGTCCGATGACCCGGTTGCGCCCGGCGGCCTTGGCCGAATACAGGTTGCGATCAGCCAGCGCCAGCATGCGGTCGTACGTCGGCAGCGTCGTGTCAGCGCACACGCCGATCGAGATCGTCAGCGCGATCCCGGGGTGGATCGCCGACCAGCCGTGGTTGGCCACAGCGGCGCGCAGCTTCTCGCACACGCGCAACGCGGCTTCGGCATCGGTCTCCACGAGCACGATCACGAACTCCTCGCCGCCGAAGCGCGCGACGAGGTCGGTGTGGCGCACCTGAGCGCAAAGCAGCTTCGCGGTCGCGCGCAGCGCCGCGTCGCCGACCGCGTGCGAGAAGCGGTCGTTGACGGTCTTGAAATTGTCGAGGTCGGCCATCGCCACCGCCAGCGGCCGGCCGTGGCGCAACGCCAGCGCGAATTCGTCGGCCAGCCGCTGATCGAGCCGGCGCCGGTTGGCGAGGCCCGTGAGCGCGTCCTCGTACGTCTGCCGCTCGAGCTGGTCGAGCAGCATCGTCTTCTGCAGGTTGGCCTCGGTGAGCGAGACGTTGAGCGCGTCGAGCTCCGCGTTGGCACGCGTCAGGACCTCCTGCCGCTCGCGCTCGAGCTCGGCCTCGCGCCTGGCGGCGGCCAGACTCGAACTGGATCTTGCAGCGCGCGCATCTTGTCGCGCGCCGCCTCCGACTGCACCTCACGCTCGAGTGCGTGGAAGCGGCGGAAGTGTTCGAGCGCGGCCTGGATGCATCGCCGCATCTGCTCGTGCACAGATCGCGCCAGCGCCTCGTGCACCTCGTACTGCGTGGGCTTCAGCTGGTGCCGCTCGCATGCGTCGAGCGCAGAGTCGCAGCCAGCAATCGCGCCTCGTCGTGGCGCCCCTGCGCCAGGCACAGCTTGCCCAGGACGAGGTTGGCGTGAGCGACGCCGTAGCGATAGCCGGTGGCCTCCGACAGCTCGAGCGCCTCGCGCAGGGTTCGCTCGGCAGCCCTCCATGTCGCCCAGACGCTCGAGCACGAGGCCCAAGTTGTTGAGCGTGGCGGACTCGCTGCAGCGGCAGCCCGAGCGCCGCGAATACGTCGTGCGCCTCGTCGCAGCGCGGCCCGTGCGTCGTCGAGTTGGCCGAGGTTCTTGAGATTGATGCCGATGTTGTTGAGCGTCTTGCCGCGCTCGATGGCGTCGGAGGGCAGCTTGCACAGCGCGAGGCTCTTGCCGGTAGAAGTCGAGCCCGGCGGCACGTCGCCCGAGCGCGAGTACACGACGCCGATCGTGCGCAGCGTCGCGGCGCGGCCGCTGCTCGTTGCCGGTCCGCTCGTCGATGGCGAGCGCTCGAAACTGGCAGTCGAGCGCGCTCGGGAATATCGCCGAGCGCGTCGTGCACGAAGCTGATCGCGCGCAGCGTCTTGGCCACTGCCGCTTCGTCGCCGCGCGGCCTCGAACGCGGCGAGCGCGCTGGTCGCATGCCTCGAGAGCGGTCGCATGGTCGAGCAGGAGGTCGGCGCAACGCCCCTGCAGGTAGAGCGACTCCGCTTGCGTGCCAGGCGTCGCTGCGAGCTGCTCAGCGCGAGCGCCGCCGGCCTCCTGCGCCAGCGCGAGCGCGCGGCGCGCGTCGATGCTCGACACGCCGTCGGCGAGCGCCAGCAGCAGCGGCAGGCGCTCGGCGGCGTTTCGCGGCCCGGCCAGCTCGCGCGTCAGCCGTCGACCGACGCCGCCGTGCCCGGCGACCAGTCATGCACGCGCCACCTCGACCAGGCAATCGTAGAACGTCGCCGCCGCGCCCGAGGTCGGTCAGCGCCTGCGACGTGACGGCGTTGGCGTTGCGGCCGTCGGGCGCGAGCTTCTGCCACCAGATCGACGGCGCCACGGCCACGCCGGGCCGCGCGCGCGTCGGTCACGCGGGCGGTCGCGGTGAAACTGCCGCGATCGTTGAAGATGCGCACGCCGTTCGCCGTCCGGCGATGCCGCGCGGCGGCCGCGTCGGCCGGATTGAGGTCGAGCCACGGTGCGCGCTCCTCGTCGACGAACGCCGGCAGGTTGGCGAACGACGTGTTGAGGAAATTGCGCGCAGGCGGCGAGATGAACGCGAGCGGATAGCGCCGCGCCAGATCCGGATTGGTCGCCGACGACTCGCGCGGCGGGACGTAGTCGGGCAGCGGATCGAGTCCCTGCGCGGCCAGCGCGGCGCTCGCGAACTCGCACTTGCCCGACGGCGTCGGGAAGCCGCCCTGCGCGAACGGCGCATAGGCGACCGGCACGTTCAAGTCGCTGCCAAGCCGTCGCGGCACAGCGTGCTCAAGGTTCGAAGTCGCGGGCGCGCGGGTCGTCGCGCGCCAGGCGGCCCGCGCGATGTCCTCGTCGGTATCGCGAAAGCAGGCTCCGGAAAGCGCCATGCGCGCGGCGAGGCGGCGAAACACCTCGGTGTTGGGCAGCGCCTCGCCCAGCGGCGCGATGGCCGGGTTGTTGGCCTGCGCGTACAGGTGGCCGTACGAGCTATGCATGTCGAACTGCTCGAGCTGCGTCGTGGCGGGCAGCAGGATGTCGGCGAAGTCGGCGGTGTCGGTCTGGAAGATCTCGTGCACGACGCAGAACAGGTCCTCGCGCGCGAAACCCGCGCGCACCTTCGACGACTCCGGCGCGACCGCGACGGGATTGGAGTTGTAGACGTAGATGCGCGCGGATCGGCGGATCGCGCGCCTCGAGCAGCGCATCGCCGATCGCCGACATGTTGATCGTCCGCGGCGGCCGCGGATCAGGTCGGGCCGCTCGAGCGCGGGGTGGTCGACCGGATAGGTGCCGGACGACGAGAGCAGCGCGCCGCCCGCCGGATCGCGCCATGCGCCGACCAGCGCGGGCAGGCAGGCGATCGCGCGCACAGCATTGCCGCCGCCGGCCACGCGCTGCATGCCGTAGTTGACGCGGATCGCTGCCGGCTTCGTGCGTGCCATAGTCGCGGGCGAGGGCGCTCACCTGCGCGGCCGTCGATGCCGCAGGTCGCAGCCGTTCGCTCAGGCGTCCAGGTCGCTGCGCGCTGCGCCAGCGCCGGCGAAGCCCACCGTGTAGCGATCGACGTAGTCGCGGTCGATCAACCCTTCCGCGATGAGCACGTGCATGAGGCCGAGCGCCAGCGCGCCGTCGGTGCCGGGCAACAGCGCGACGTGCTCGTGACATTTCTCCGCGGTCGCGCTGCGATAGGGATCGATGGCGACGAGCCGCGCGCCGAGCCGCTTCGCCTCCTGCGCCTCCCGTCCAGAAGTGCAGATTCGACGCAATGGAATTGCTGCCCCAGATCATGATCAGCTTGCTGTTTCGGTACTGCGCGACATCCATGCCGATCGTGGCGCCGATGACCGCGGTCCAGCCGGCCTTGCCGGCCGACGCGCAGATCGTGCGGTCGAGCAGCGACGCGCCCAGCCGATGGAAAAAACGCCGGTCCATCGAGCCGTACTGCAGCAGGCCCATCGTGCCGGCGTAGCTGTAGGGCAGGATCGCCTGCGGTCCGTCCGCCGACGCGGCGATTGCCCCGAAGCGTTCGGCGATCGTGGCGAGCGCCTCGTCCCACGATATGCGCTCGAAGCGACCCTCGCCCTTGCGGCCGATGCGCCGTTGCGGATGCAGCACCCGCTGGTCGGAATATGTGCGGTCGAGATAGCGGGCCACCTTCGTGCAGAGCACCCCGGACGTGGGCGGATGATCCGGCGCGCCGCGAATGGCGATCGCTCTGCCGTTTTCCACCGTGGTCAGCAGCGCACAGGTGTCGGGACAGTCGTGCGGGCAGGCGCCACGCACGACGTGTCGACCGGGGGCGGTGGGAGGAGAAGGAGTCATGGCGGACGACCGTAGATTCTACTGGACTGTTCACAAGGGCGCGCTCCCGTTTATCCTCCGGTCGATGGGAATCTCGCCGCCTTGCCGACCGTGACATTTTCCGATGGAGCCGGTGTTCCGGCGCTCGGCCTGGGGACGTGGACGATGGGCGAGCGCGCGGACCGTGCCGCGCGCGAGGTCGCGGCGCTGCGCGCCGGACTCGACCTCGGCATGACGCTGATTGATACCGCGGAGATGTACGGCGAGGGTGGTGCGGAACAGATCGTGCGCCGGGCCATCGCAGGACGGCGCGATCAGGTGTTCCTGGTGAGCAAGGTCTATCCGCACAATGCAAGTGCGAAGGGCGCGATCGCCGCGTGCGAGCGCAGCCTGAAGCGGCTGGCGACCGATCGCCTCGACCTTTATCTGCTGCATTGGCGTGGGCGGATTCCGCTCGCTGAAACGGTGGCCGCGTTCGAGCATCTGCGCGTCGCCGGCAAGATTGTTCGTTGGGGCGTGTCGAACTTCGACGTCGACGACATGAACGAATTGTTGACACGCGCCGATGGTGCGCACTGTGCTGCGAATCAGGTGCTCTACAACATGTCGGAGCGCGGCATCGAGTGGCGTCTGCGCGCGCTATGCCAGCAGCATGACATCCCGATCATGGCGTACTCGCCGTTGCATCAGGGCGCGCTGCTGGTCGACCGAAAATTGGCAACTCTTGCCGCGCCGCTCAACGTCACAACGGCACAGCTCGCGCTTGCATGGCTGCTTGCGCAGCCGGGCGTAATTTCGATTCCGCAATCGGCGAATGCCGCGCATCTTGCAGACTGTCGCGCTGCGGCCGACGTTCACCTGTCGCAGGCAACGATGGCGGCCATCGACGCAATCTTTCCGGCGCCACGGCGTCCACGCGCGCTGGCCATGCTGTAGGCCGCGGCGGGCAGTCGCTCCGCCGCCACGGCGTCCGTGCCGCTACGACCTTGCTGTAGGCCGCGGCGGGCAGTCGCTCCGCCGCCACGGCGTCCGTGCCGCTACGACCTTGCTGTAGGCCGCGGCGGGCAGTCGCTCCGCCGCCACGGCGTCCGTGCCGCTACGACCTTGCTGTAGGCCGCGGCAGGCAGTCGCTCCGCCGCCACGGCGTCCGTGCGCTATGGCCGTGCCGTAATCGGCGGCAGGCCGTCGTTCCGCCACCGAGAGACAGCGGCCCGCAGTGAGTGCTGCGCGAGGCCGCGCAGCCGTCATGGCGCCGACTTGGCCCACTGCCCGCCTGTCAATCTGCGGGCAACTGCCCACGCGCACGAATCCGTCCGCGCGCCTTCGAAAAGCTGCGCTGGCTGTCGGCCACAACATTCCAATTGTCATTTGAATTCAACGTGTTCAACGAATAGCGCCACGACTGGCACAGTTGCTGCTCTGGATGAGTCACCGGGACTTGCATTCCGCGAAATCCAGACAGGAGAAATCCGATGATCTACACCTACTACGACTACCTCGACCTGGCGCCCGGCGCGAGCCCCGCACGCATCGAGGCCGCGTACGCCGCCGTCTTGGAGCGCTTCCAGTACGGAGCCTCCGACGCTGGCCAGGATCTGTCCGGACTCGTGCGCATGATCCACGCCGCGTACGACGTGCTTTCCACGCCTGACCGCCGGCGTAGCTATGACGAACTGCTCGCGCACGAAGCCGAGGCGGCGGACAAAGAACTGAAATCGACGCTCGATGCGCAGCACATGGCCGGCACACGCTACGTGCAGGACGTGCCCGCGCCGCTGCGCGCAGTGTTCGCGCCGCTCGCGGCCTGAACACCCGGGCTCGATTCCAAGGTTACGGCCGCCGGGAAAGTTCTCTTTTCCAGACTGCAAACAGCGATGCGGTCGGCGGCCGTATTCTCCTCAAGGTACCGGATGCCTCGACGCATTCCTGCAGGCACATTTGGCGGACCGCGCATGCGGCGTGTTCCGCTACGGCGCGGCGCCGCCCGTACGACCGCCGCGTGGGAGCGTATCCGCACACGGCGCGCGCCGGTCCGCGCCGGCTCCGATGATGTTCGTCATGTCCAGCGCAGAGCGCGTCCGGAAACGCTTGCGATTCTCGACTTCGCTCCACTCGTTGTGCACTAGAAGTCCGTCCAGGTCCGCGGGGCAGGCCCCGGCGGCGCCAAACGCGGAGGATCATCCACTTGGCCTAGTGACCGATTCGGTTCCGGTGCGTCATGTTTCGATCGATGCCGCTCGTCGCTTCGACATCACGAAATCGCGTCCTGGCAGAGAACTTGCATATCAGTAGGCAACCCCCACTCGAACCGCAGCGCCCACACGGCGCCATCGCAAACGGAGAAGGCCCCATGGACAAGTGCATTGGCTGCAACTTCTACGATCGCCAGCTCAGCAAGCAAACCGATTCGCGCGGCGTGCAGTGGGGGCAGTGCCGGCGGGGCGCACCAATGCTGCATCCGATCAACCAGAAGTCGTACATGATCGAAGGCGTGTGGCCGCACGTGCGCGACGACGACTGGTGTGGCGAATGGAAAGTCGCGCCGCGTCGTGCCGACGCTCGTCCGACCGAGGTGCCGAGTCTCGGTCCATTGCTGCCGATCGCCGGCACGTCGCAGTTCGCGGCGCGATCCGCATCGGTGACGTCGCTGCAAAGCGTGGGGTCGTCGTATGCGAACGGCGTGCCGCCTGGCGCAGCGGCGTTGTCTGGGCGCGGTGACGACTGACGCTGTCTTGCGCCGGGGCGCGTCCTAACAGCGCGCAGCGCGGACGGTCATACCGCCCGTGAAAACTGCAAAACTGCTACAGTGGGAAGTGCCCCGCTCGCGCTGATCGTCAGCGCGGAACGGAACTTCCCTCTCGATGGGCTTCTACGATCTGGCCGCGGCGCTCGCCGCCGGCACTACCGTCGTTACGCCGAACAAGCGGCTCGCGCGCGCGCTCGTCGCCCGGCACGACGCGTCCATGGCGCGAGCGGGTTGCCGGGCCTGGCCCGCCGCGCGGGCGCTTCCCTGGCACGCGTGGCTTCAGACCCTGTGGCAGGATGTCTGCGACGCGGAGGCGATGGCGCCGCTTCCGCGCCTTCTCGCGCCGATCGAATCCCGGTACCTGTGGGAGCGCGTCATCGCTGACGAGGGCATTGTGCCCGCGAGCCTGCTGGATTCCAATGCCGCCGCGGTGCTGGCTGAGGAAGCGTGGGAACTGGTCCACGGCTGGGGCGCGGGCGGCGAAAGCTGGCGCGCGTGGCGCGGCGGCGCGGAGGTGGCCGATGACTCCGACCCCGCCGCGTTCGCGCGTTGGGCTGAGGCGTACCGACGCGAGCTCGATCGTTACGCGCTCGTCGACATGGCGCGCCTGCCCGATGCGCTGACGCAGGCGGCGCACGCAGTGCCCGGTTGGCGCGATGGCAACGCCGTCTGGGTCGGTTTCCTCGAACTGTCGCCGCAACAATTGCGACTGCGCGAGCGGCTTTCCGGCGCTGGCATGGCGATTACGGTCGTGCCGGCCGCATCCGGGCCCGCCAATGTGCAGTGCGCGACCGCGGCGACGCCGCGCGAAGAGGTACGGATGGCGCTCACCTGGGCGCGCGCGCTTGCTGACGAGTCGCCGGAGTGCACGATCGGCATCGCAATCGAGGATTTGGCGGCGCGGCGCGACGAAGTGCGCGCGCTGGCGGAGGAGGTGCTGTGTCCTGCCCTGCAGCTGCCGGGCCACGCGGACGCCGCGCGACCCTATGACCTGTCGCTCGGCGCGTCTCTCAGCGAAACGCCGATGGTCGCGGCGGCGCTCTCGCTACTCGCACTAGCGCGGGATCGCATCGAAGCTCCCGCAGCAGCATTGCTGTTGCGTTCGCCGTACCTGCCCGGTCCATGGACCGCGCGCGCGGGATGTGAACGCAAGTGGCTCGAGGAGAGCCGCGCCGAGCTCGCGTGGGACGACGTGCTCGCGACGCTTGCGGAAACTGCGCCGGCGCTGGCCGCACGCTGGCGCGCCGTTGCGGTGCGTGCGGTGCGCAGCGGCACCGCGTCGCCGCGCGCATGGGTCGGCCGCTGGCGTGGGCTTCTCGAGCAGTGCGGATGGCCAGGCGATATCGCGCCGAAGGGCGCCGACTTCGAATGCCGGAATGCATGGGAGCGGATGCTGGAGGAGTTCTCGCGCATTGGGCACGTCGACGACCGGATGCCGGCAGCACGCGCGTTGCGCGTGCTGCGCGACCTGACGGCGCGCACGATCTTCCAGCCCGAGGCGCCCCCGGTGGCGATCGCGATCATGGGGATACTGGAAGCGGCCGCGCTGCCACTGGACGCGCTTTGGGTGGCCGGACTGTCGGCGCAGCGCTGGCCGCCGCCGCCGCGACCCAATCCTCTGTTGCCGCTGCGCTGGCAGCGCGAGCGCGGCGTTCCGCGCTCGAGCGCGGCGCGCGAGCTCGAGTACACGCAGATTCTGACCGCCTGCCTTGCCGGCGGCGCGGCACAGGTTGTGATGAGCGCGCCGGCCTCGATTGACGATTACCCGGGCATGCCCTCTGCTCTGATCGATCCCTCGGCACCGGCCCTGACGCCGCCGCCGCAGCGGCCGGACAGCGCGCGGACGATCGCCGCCTCTCGGGCGATCGAAGCCGTCGCCGACACACGCGCGCCCACCTTGGCACCCGGCGCGTTGAAAGGCGGTGCGGGCGTGATTGCCGCGCAGGCCGATTGTCCGTTTCGCGCCGTCGCGCAGTATCGCCTCGACGCGCGGCCCTGGCCGCGCGCGGCCGAGGGGCTCGACTACATGGAACGCGGACAGCTCGTCCACGCGAGCCTGGCAGAATTCTGGCGCGACGTGCGCACGCATGCGGCGCTGTGTGCGCTCGACTCGGAGACGCTCGCGCAGCGAGTAGAGCTCGCCGTGGCGGCGGCGCGCAGCGCGGTCCCGACCTTCCGCTGGCAAATGCTGCCGCCTGCAGTAGCCGCCGCCGAGGCTCGTCGAATCGCACAGATCTGCGTCGCCTGGCTTGACGAAATCGACAGGGCGAGACCGGCGTTCACGGTGTGGGCTGTCGAGCATCCAGCGGAACTCACGCTCCGTGGCCTGACGCTTCGCATGCGGCTCGACCGCGTCGACGTGCCGTCCGACGGCGGCGCCGTGATCATCGATTACAAGACGGGCCACGCCGACTCGCCGAAGTCATGGTTCGCGGCACGGCCGCGTTCCCCGCAGCTTGGCCTGTACGCACTCGCGTTGCAGGCGGACGCGACCACGACCGCGCTGCGCGCCGTCGCCTACGCGCGAGTCAAGGCCGGCGCGATCGCAGCGCTGGGCATCGCGGCCGACGACACTGTGTGGCCGGCGCTGACCGATGCCGGCAAGCTTGACGAACCTACGGGCTGGGCGGGCGTCCTGCAATGGTGGGAACATCAAATGGCGTACATCGCCGGCGAAGTTCGCGAAGGCCTGGCCACGGTCACGCCACGCGACGGCGGCGCACCGTGCCGCTCCTGCGGCCTGCAGCCGCTTTGCCGGATCGGCGCCGTGGGCCTGGCCGCGGTGGGCGAAGCGGAACGAGGGCCCGATGACGACGCGTGATGCCAACGCGCGACTTGCGCGCGACGCCGCCCATCGTGCGCAGGCGCTCGATCCGGGCAGGTCGTTCCTCGTGCAGGCGCCGGCGGGCTCTGGGAAGACCGAACTTCTGATCCAGCGCTATCTAGCGCTGCTCGGAAGGGTCGAGCGCCCGGAGCGCGTGGTGGCGATGACCTTCACGCGCAAGGCCGCAAGCGAGATGCGCGAACGGGTGATCGCCGCGCTGCGCGACGCCGAGGGGGCACCACCGCCGACCGATGCCCACCATGCGAAGACGCGCGAGCTCGCCATTGCGGCGTTGCGGCGCGATCGCGATCGCGGTTGGGCGCTGCTCGCACATCCGGCACAGCTGGCGATCTTCACCATCGACGCATTGTGCGCGACGGTCGCGCGGGCTGCGCCGATCACCACCGGGCTGGGCGCCACTCCGCGCGTCGAGCAGCAGGCGGCCCCGCTGTACCGGCAAGCGGCGCGGGCGGCGCTGGCAGCCGCCCCCGCCGACGATGCGTCGTGGCGAGTCCTTCTCGCCCATCTGGACAACGATGCCGACCGCGTCGTCGCGCTGCTGGCGTCGATGCTGGGCAGGCGCGACCAGTGGCTGCGCAGGGTGGGGCAACCGGATGCCGCGGCGCTGCGTCGCGAACTCGAGCGCGTTCTCCATCTGGAGATCGAGGGCGAGCTCGGGCTTGCGCATGCGGCATTTCCCGCGCCATTGCGGGCTGCGCTCGCCCGCGCGGCCGCCTACGCAGCGTCGAACCTGCGTGACGAGGCTGCCGACGCCGCGCTTGCGGCCACGCTCGAGCTGTGCGCATCGACGGATGGGCTGCCGCCGCCCACCGCTGCGTACGTCGACCACTGGCGGGCGCTCGCGAAATGGCTGCTCGTGGCAGACAAACCACGAATGCGCAAATCGATGAACAAGAATGCGGGCATCCCCGCCAAGGGCTCCGGCGCCGGTGCCGCAGATCGAGTGGCACGCAAGGACGAGGTCGTGGCGTTGCTCGACGAACTGGCGGACGCCGTGGGTATCGCCGACGCGCTGGATGCGGCGCGCAACCTGCCGCCGGCGATCTATGACGAAGGCAGCTGGGCGACGGTGGCCGCGCTGCTCGACATCCTGCCGCGCGCCGCGGCGCAGTTGCTGGTGACGTTCGCCGCGCAGGGTGTCATTGACTTTGCGCAGCAGACGCTGGCGGCGCTGGCCGCGCTCGGCACCCCGGACGCGCCTTCCGATCTGCTGCTGCGGCTTGATCTCAAGGTGGAGCATCTGCTGATCGACGAATTCCAGGATACGTCGGATGCGCAATTCGCGCTGCTCGCGCGGCTGACCGCAGGGTGGACGCAGGGCGATGGCCGAACGCTCTTCGCCGTTGGTGATCCGATGCAGTCGATCTATCGTTTCCGCGAGGCGGAGGTGCGCCTCTTTCTCGATGCGCAGGCGAAGGCGCGCATCTGCGACGTGCCGGTCCAGTTCATCGACCTCGCGCGCAATTTCCGTTCGCAGGGGCCCCTGGTTGCCTGGGTCAACCGCGTGTTTCCATCCGTTCTCGCACCCGGCAACGATCCCTGGCGCGGGGCAGTGGCGTTTGCGCCGGCGGTGCCGGCGCGCGAGGACGGCCCCGATGGCGCACCCACGATCGACGTCGTCGCGAATCCGGAAGCGGAGGCGATGCAGGTCGTGATGCGCGTCCGGACGGCGCTGGCAGCCGACGCCGGCGACGTCGCCATCCTCGTGCGCGCCCGCGCAGCGCTGGCGGCGATCCTGCCGGCGCTGCGGCGCGCGGGCATCGACTTCGCCGCGCTCGACCTGGACCCGCTGGGCGCGCGGCAAGCGATTCTGGATCTGGCGTCGCTTGCGCACGCGCTCGTGCAGCCGGCCGACCGGCTGGCGGCCCTCGCGGTGCTGCGTGCGCCTTGGTGCGGGTTGGCACTCGCCGACCTCGTGGCGGTCGCGCCGCAGCTGGAGCCGGGATTGCCGGGGCTCTTCGACCGGCGCGCCGAAATCACCGGGATCAGTGACGATGGCCGCCGTCGGCTCGATCGCCTGGCCCGGGCGCTGGTGCCGTCGTTCGCCGAACACGGCCGCGTGCCGATCGCCGATCGGGTGCGCGGGGCTTGGCTTGCGCTCGGCGGCCCGGCCACGATCGACGAAACCATCGATCTCGACGCGGCCGAGGACTTCTTCGCGCTGCTGCGCGCGCACACGGCTGCCGGGGACGTGCGGGACTGGAACGCGTTGGTCGATGCGCTGGAGGGGCTGCGTGCCACGCCCGCTGCCGGCGATCGTGCTCGCGTCAAGGTGATGACGCTGCATCGTGCGAAGGGACTCGAATTCGACACGGTGATCATGCCGGGCATGGCGCGTGTCCACGATCGCGGCGACGCGGGTCTGCTGCGCTGGCGGACGCGTCCGCAGGGGATCATGCTGGCGTCGATCGGGGCGCGCGGGGGCGACGCCGACCCGGTGTATGGTTATCTCACGCGCCTGGCGGCGGTGGAGGCCGATCACGAATTGGGCCGGCTCTTGTACGTCGGCGCGACACGCGCAAGGCGACGGCTGCACCTGGTCGCCACCGCCGACTCCGTTGCATCGCCCGAGGGCGGGCCCCGCGCGTGGAAGGAACCCGCCGGCCGGTCCGCGCTGGCAAAACTCTGGGACGCGGTTGTCGGTGAACTCGCGTCGCCGGACGGCGCGGCGGCCGAAGATGCGACGGCAAGCGGCGGGATCGGACAGGAAGCGAAGGGGGAGGGGGCGAGCGCGACGAACGAAAGCCATCACCCGAAAAGCGACCTCATCGTGGCGCAGTCCCCACCCATGCTGCGGCGCTTATCCGTGGACTTCGCCGTACCGCTGCTTCCTGTCGCGGCACGCGCGCCGCTGTCCGCAACGGGAGTAGCGCCAGCGCCGCTGGCATTCGATTGGGCGCACGCGACGTCGGCGGCCATCGGTACGGTCACGCATCGGTTTCTCGCGCAACGGGCGCGCGAGGGCAGCGCGGCCATTGCGGGTCGCGAGGTACAGCGGCTGGAAGCGCGGATTCGAAGGGACCTGGTCGGCGAAGGCGTGGATGCCGCCGAACTCGACAGCGGCGGTCGCGGACGTGGAGAGGGCGCTGCGCCGGGTCGAGGACGACGAGCGGGGTCGATGGCTGTTCGCTCCGACGCACAGCGACGCCGCCAGCGAGTGGGCGCTGGCAGGGGTGGACGACGGTTCGCTCGTCCACGTGACGCTCGACCGCACGTTCATCGCCGACGGTGTGCGCTGGATCGTCGATTTCAAGACCGGTCGGCACGCGGGCGGCGATCCCGACGCATTCCTGGCGCGCGAAGCCGAGCGCTACCGGCCCCAGCTCGAGCGCTATGCCCGAGTGGTGCGCGCGCTCGATGCGCGCCCGATTCCGATCCGCCTGGCGCTTTATTACCCGCTGGTCGAAGGTGGCTGGCGCGAGTGGCCGTTCGAGCCCGGGGTCGATCGCGCGGGCGACCACGAAATGCGATAGAATTCAAGCCTTTGTCTCCACCGCCGCAGGCTCGGAGCGAACCTCCCGCCGGGCGGCCCCACAACGTGCGGATTCATCGCGGACTTCCTGCCCGCGCCGAGGGTCCGATCGCTTTGACGATCGGCAATTTCGACGGCGTCCATCTCGGGCATCAGGCCATGCTCAGGCGGCTGCTCGAAGCGGCGGGAGACCTGCGCCTGCCACCGACGGTGCTCACCTTCGACCCGCATCCGCGCGAGTATTTCGCACCGCACGCGGCGCCACCGAGGCTCACGCGACTGCGCCAGAAGCTGGAGGTGTTCCGCGCGTTCGGCATCGCCACCACGGTCGTCGCGCGCTTCGACGCACGGCTGGCCGCGCTCACGCCGCAGACGTTCATCGACGACGTTCTGGTCGCGCGCCTCGACGCACGCTGGGTGCTGGTCGGCGACGACTTCCGCTTTGGCAAGGGACGCACCGGTGACCTGGGCGTATTGCGTGCGCAGGCGAAGTCCTTCAGCGTCGAGGTGATGCGCACAATCTCCGTGGAAGCGGAGCGCGCGTCGTCGACTGCGGTCCGCGCGGCGCTGGCGGCCGGCGACCTGGAACACGCGACGGCGCTGCTCGGCCGGCCGTATGCGTTGTCGGGTCGCGTCGCGCACGGCGACAAGCGGGGCCGGAAGCTGGGATTCCCGACGGCGAACATCGCGCTTCGCCAGCTGCCGGCGCTGACCGGCATCTTCGCCGTGAGCGTCCATGGCCTGGGCGCCGTCCCGCTCGCCGGAGTCGCGAGCGTGGGTGTGCGACCTACGGTCAAGGACGACGGCGTGCCGCTGCTCGAAGTTTTCCTGTTCGACTTCAACGAGACGATCTACGGGCGCCGGGTGAGGGTCGAGTTCCTGCGCAAGCTGCGCGACGAAGAAAAGTACAAGGACGTCGCCGCGCTCACCCAACAAATCCGCGCCGATGTGGCGCATGCCCGCGAATTCTTCGCCACGGCGGAAAAAAAGAGGGTCACGCAGGAATGAAGGTCGCACTTGCAGCCGTGGCAATTCCGGCGATTCCGCGATTCGTCCGCGACAAACGCTCTGTCTCCCCGCAACGCGTACACGAGCCTCTCCCGAGAAAGTACCTTCATGCCTGACGATCCGAAGACCGAGTACAAGTCGACGCTGAACCTCACCGATACGCCGTTTCCGATGCGCGGCGATCTCGCGCGCCGCGAGCCCGGATGGGTCTCCGAATGGCAGCGTACCGGCGTATACGAGGCGATTCGCGCAGCCGCGAAAGGCCGGCCGCGATTCGTGCTTCACGACGGGCCGCCCTACGCCAATGCGGACATTCACATCGGACACGCGGTCAACAAGATCCTCAAGGACATCATCGTAAAGAGCAAGGGTTTCGCGGGCTTCGACGCGCCCTATGTACCGGGCTGGGACTGCCACGGCATGCCGATCGAGGTGCAGATCGAAAAGACCCATGGCAAGAACCTGACCGCTGCCGAGACGCAGCGGCTCGCGCGCGCCTATGCGAAGGTGCAGATCGACAATCAGCGCGAACAGTTCAAGCGCCTGGGCGTGCTCGGCGACTGGGACCATCCGTACACGACGATGGCGTACAAGAACGAAGCCGACGAGATTCGTACGCTGGGCAAGGTTCTGGAGAAGGGCTACCTGTACCGGGGTCTGAAGCCGGTCAACTGGTGCTTCGACTGCCAGAGCGCGCTGGCCGAGGCGGAAGTCGAGTACGAGGATCGCGTCGACAGCGCAATCGACGTCGCGTTCTCGATCGACGCCCGGGACCGCACGAAGCTCGCTCTCGCGTTCGGAATGTCCGCGCTGCCGGACGGCGATGTGAGCGCGGTGATCTGGACGACGACGCCGTGGACGATCCCGGCCAACCAGGCGTTGAACGCGCATCCGGATTTCGTCTACGCGCTGGTGGCGACACCGCGCGGACACTTCGTGCTCGCGCAGGAATTGGTCGAGTCGTGCCTGAAGCGATTCGGGCTCGAGGGAACCGTGGTGGCGACCGCCCCGGGAGCCGCGCTGGAGAACATCCGTTTCCGGCATCCGTTCTACGATCGCGCGTCGCCGGTGTACCTGGGCGACTACGTTACGCTGGACACCGGCACCGGCCTCGTCCACTCGTCGCCGGCGTACGGCGTCGAGGACTTCCAGTCGTGCCGCCGCTATGGCATGGCCGACGACGACATGCTCAATCCGGTGCAAGGCGACGGGCGATTCGCGGAAAGCCTGCCGTTCTTCGGCGGACTGTCGATCTGGAAGGCGAACCCGCTGATCGTCGACAAGCTGCGCGATGTGGGCGCATTGCTGCACAGCGAGAAGTTCCCGCACAGCTACATGCACTGCTGGCGGCACAAGTCTCCGATCATCTATCGGGCGACGACACAGTGGTTCGCCGGCATGGACGATGTGCCCGGCTACAACGGGCGCAAGCCGGCAGAGTCGTTGCGTGCGACCGCGCTGCGCGGCATCGAGGCGACCACGTTCTATCCGGAATGGGGCAAGGCCCGGCTGCACGGCATGATCCAGCACCGGCCCGACTGGACGCTGTCGCGTCAGCGGCAGTGGGGCGTGCCGTTGCCGTTCTTCGTCGACCGGGAGACGGAAGCGCTGCACCCGGACACGATGGCGTTGCTCGAACTCGCCGCGTCGAAGGTCGAGCAGGGCGGCATCGAGTCGTGGTTCGAATCGACACATGAGGATTTTGGCGTCGACCCGACGAAATATCGCAAGCTGACCGACACGCTCGACGTGTGGTTCGACTCCGGCGCGACATTCGAGACTGTGCTGGGCGGTCCGGATGGCCGCCGCACGCGGATGGGCTCGCATTCGCAGGACACCGGCTTCCCCGCCGATCTCTATCTCGAAGGATCCGACCAGCATCGCGGGTGGTTCCATTCGTCGCTGCTCGAGTCGTGCATGGTCAACGGCGTGCCGCCGTACAGGGCGCTGCTGACACATGGCTTCGCCGTGGACGGCGAGGGCAAGAAGATGTCAAAGTCCAAGGGCAATGTCGTCGCGCCGCAGAAGATATGCGACTCGCTCGGCGCGGAGATCCTGCGGCTGTGGGTGGCGGCTACCGATTATTCCGGCGAGCTGTCGATCTCCGACGAGATCCTGAAGCGCGTGGTGGAAAGCTATCGGCGGATCCGCAACACGCTGCGCTTCCTGCTCGCCAACACGGTGGACTTCGACGCCGCGCGCGACGCCGTACCGGTGGCCGAGCTCTTCGAGATCGACCGCGTGGCGCTGGCGCAGGCGCAGATGATGGCCATCGCCGTCGAGGCGGACTACGGACGCTACGAATTCCACCTGGTCGTGCAGCGACTGCAGACCTACTGCTCGGAAGACCTCGGCGGGTTCTACCTCGACGTGCTCAAGGACCGGCTGTACACGGCAGCGGCCGACAGCCCTGCGCGTCGCTCGGCGCAGACGGCGCTGGCGCTGATCCGCGATGCACTTCTGAAGCTGATGGCGCCGATCCTGTCGTTCACTGCGGAGGAGGCGTGGCGGCTGTTGCGCCCATCGGACCCGACGATCTTCGCCCACCTGTGGAAGGACGCCTTGCCGGGGTTTGCGCACGAACCCGAGTTGATCGCCAAGTGGGAACGCATCCTCGCCGTTCGCGCCGTCGTGCTGAAGGAACTCGAAACCATCCGGCAGGCGGGCACCATTGGTTCGTCGTTGCAGGCCGAGGTTGTGATCTCCGCGCCGGAGGCCGACCAGGCAGCGCTGGCATCGCTCGGCGACGACCTGCGCTTCGTGACGATCACCTCGGCCGCAACCGTCGTGCCGGGCAAGGAACTCACGGTGAAGGTCACGCCCTCCACGCACGCGAAGTGCGAGCGCTGCTGGCACTGGCGGGCCGACGTCGGCACCGACCCCGCGCATCCGACGCTTTGCGGGCGTTGTGTCGCCAATCTGTTCGGCCGTGGCGAGGCGCGCCGCCATGCGTAGACGCCGATGCCTGTTATCGTCTGCCTGTGGTCGCGGTGGCTGAATTGACGCTCGCCGTGCCGCACAGTGCGCCGCGCCCATGGTGGCGCTGGCTATTGCTGGCCGCTGCGGTCGTGGCGCTCGATCTCGCGACCAAGGCGTGGGTGACCGCGGTTTTCCGCGAAGGCCAGGAACTGCCGGTGACCGGCTTCTTCAGCCTGGTGCTCGCGTACAACACCGGCGCGGCGTTCAGCTTCCTGGCGGGCGCCGCCGGCTGGCAGCGGTGGTTCTTCGCCGGGATCGCCGTGGTCGCCAGCGCCTTTCTGGTGTGGATGTTGCGGCGAGGCGGCAGCCGGCTCCTGAGCAGCGGCCTGGCGCTGATCCTGGGCGGCGCACTCGGCAACCTGTGGGATCGCATCACCCTCGGCCGCGTCACCGATTTCCTGCTGTTCCACTACGCCGGTTGGTCATGGCCCGCATTCAATGTCGCCGACAGCGCGATCACCGTCGGCGCGGCCTTCCTCATCATCGACAGTTTTCGCGAGCGCCCGGGCCAGTCCCGACCGGCCGCCTGACTGGGAACCCGACTCCGATGGATATCACTCTCGCCAACCCGCGCGGCTTCTGCGCCGGCGTCGACCGCGCGATCGCGATCGTCGAGCAGGCGCTCGTCCAGTTCGGTGCGCCGATCTACGTGCGCCACGAAGTCGTCCACAACAAGTTCGTCGTCGACGACCTCAGGGAGAAGGGTGCCGTATTCGTTGACGAACTCGACGAGGTGCCGCCGGGTGCAACCGTCGTCTTTTCGGCGCACGGCGTTTCGAAGGCCGTTCGCGCCGAGGCCGACGCGCGCGGGCTGCGGGTATTCGACGCAACCTGCCCGTTGGTCACCAAGGTGCACGTCGAGGTCGCCAGGATGCGCGAGCAGGGCCGGGACATCGTGATGATCGGACATGCCGGACATCCGGAGGTCGAGGGCACGATGGGGCAGTCGGTCGGCGGCATCCACCTGGTCGAATCGGTCGAGGACGTGGCGCGGCTCGCGGTGCGCGACCCGGACATGCTCGCCTACGTGACGCAGACGACGCTGTCGGTGGACGACGCGGCCGGCATCGTCGATTCGTTGAAGGCACGGTTTCCGGCAATCGTCGGACCGAAGCGCGACGACATCTGCTATGCGACGCAGAATCGGCAGGACGCGGTGAAGGCACTGGTGCACGCGGTCGACGTGGTCATCGTCGTCGGCAGCCCAAACAGTTCCAACTCGAACAGGCTGCGCGAGGTCGCCGCGCATCGCGGTGTCCCCGCGTGGATGGTCGACCGCGCCGAGGAACTGCGTCCGGAGTGGCTCGCCGGCAAGCGCCGGGTCGGCGTGACGGCGGGCGCGTCGGCGCCCGAAATACTGGTCCGGCAGGTGATCGACCGATTGAAGACGTTGGGTGCGACCGGCGTTGCCGAGCTGACGGGTGTCGTAGAGAACGTGACGTTTCCGATGCCCAAGGGACTGGCGGGCGAAGGCCATGCGAAGGCGCCGGAATTCTCGCCTCGTACAGAAAATTCATAGAGCGCTGGATACTACCCGCGCGCCTCCGCCCGGAACCACGCCAGCACCGCGACGAACGTCGAGAAGGCAAGCAACGCCGACATCCCGGCGACCGCGCCATGCCGTCCACCTTCCGTGAGCGCGCGAACCAGCGCCTCGGCGAAGTACAGCGGCAGCACCAGTGCAAGCCACTGTCTCGGCCGCCGCCGTCCCTGTGCCACGCCCGGAAGCAGAAGAGCGAGCGGCAGCGCCTTCACCGCCACCCAGCGCGCGCCGGGCATGGGCGCCAGCACGAGCTCCCAAAGGAGGTCGAGCACCGTCAGCGCAGCGAGTGCGGCGACCGCAATCCGTGCCGCGATTCGCGACGCCTCGTGCGCCACTCACCGCTGCGCGTTGAGCAGATTCATCCCACCGATACGAATTCGTAGAGTTCGAATCCGGGCCCCTGTTCGACCAGCTTGGTCAGCACTGCAAATCCGGTGTCCTTGCCTCGCCGCAGCGTGACCGCTTGTTCCAGCGCGAAGGCACCCGCCGGAGCGATGATCTGCGCCGGTGATGCATCCGGCCCGCCGGCCGCATCCTCAGGCAGCACGACGACCGGCTTGTAGGAACCCGGCGCCGCGTCCTCACCGGCAGCGGCCGCCGCTTCCGGATTGTCCGAGAGCAGTTCGCAGCCGAACTCGAGTCCGCTGCCCTTGAGCGTGTTGCGGAACCACCGCACCATCGCAATCTGCAGGCTGTTGCGCCCTTCGATGCGCAGCGCAACCAGATCGCCGATGCGTAGCGCCGCCGGAACGCTGTCGGTCTGCTTCAGCGCGTAGCCGGCCGGCGTGTGGTTGATGACCTGGCAATTGGCCATCGGCGGCAATCCTGTCGGCGGGCGATTGACACCCGCATGCACGCCCTTGCTGTATTGCCATACACCCGCAAGCCCTGCGCACATGACGACCCGTGCGCGCGACGGCAATCGGTTGAATTGCCTCGCCGGCGGAATCGCCCACTGCCGCAAAAGGCGCTTCAGCAACGCGAGATACTGGAGCCTGGCGGTCGAATTGCGACCGACTCCCGAGGGAACATCCCCGCCGGTCTCGAGTGCGCGCAACTGCTCCTGGATCTGGAAGGCAAGGTCGAACGTGAGCAGGAACAGCTTGCTGCCCTCGATCGACCCGCCCTTGTTCGCGGAAAAGGGGGGGAAATCGTGGCCAACCGGGACGATCGCCACGGCCTTCGCCATCCGGTGCACCGGTGCGATGTCGGTGAGTTTCGCCCAGTGCGCGTATTCCTGGACATAGCGCAGGACGATCGGCAACTGCCCCGGCAGGAAGCCATAGGGGTTGGCGAGTGCCAGCAGCAGGATCTGGATCGTCAGGCGGTCCGGCGTGGCTTCCGGCTGATCGGGTGCGACCGGAATCAGGTGAATGTTTCGCTCGCGTGCGAACGCGTAGATGATGTGCGCGTCGTGCCAGGTGCGCGGTGGTACGGGCGCGTACGACAGGTAGCTGTTCACCAGCACGCGCGTCGTGCATTGCAGGCAACGATGGACCAGCGCCACCATCAGCCGCTGGCCGCCCATCGATATGCGCTTGTCGGCTTCGCTGGCCAACAGATGCTTGTACGCCACGGCGAGTTCGTTCGAGAGCGTCAGCGCCGCCTTGGCGGCCTCAAGCGCTTCGCCACTCAAAGGATGTGAGGCTCGGACGAACTGCTTTTCCAGTTGCAGCCAAAGGACGTCGGCGGCGTCCCAGTACCGCTCGGCGAGGTCGAGTCGTTTGGAATCGCTCATGGCCACCCGATTGGTGGCCGCCAGTGCATCCCCAATCACGCGCGCGGCGACGACCGGCTCCCGCTTCAGACTATCGTCCAGCCATGGACTCACCTTGGCCAGCCGGATTTCCGGCGGATTCGCCGGACGAGACTCGACCGTCGGCAGCGAGAGGGATAAGGCCATGGAGAGGCGGCGACTTTCAGAGGGCTGCGAGCAGCGTGCGGCCGATTGTAAGCGATCGGGCCGTCAGTTTCGTCTCGGTGAAGCTCAATCCGTGCCAGATCATCCGTCGGTTCTCAGCCGTCGTCGCGCAGAAACGCGACGACCGGCTCGTACTGATCCGGCGAGAGAAGCATCGGCGCATGGCCGATGTCCGGAAACTCGATGATTCGCGGCTTCGGACCACGTGCGGCCATCTGCGCCGCGGTCGCGGCGGACAAGAGGTCGGACTTTCCGCCGCGCAGCACGAGCGTTGGACAACCAATGGCGTCCCACATCGGCCACAAATCAGGTGGAGCCGCCGCATTACGGAAGGGAAGCGCGATACCTGCGTCGTAGGTGAGGCCCCAGCGGCCGCCCACGCGCTGCGCGACGCTGGTCCGGGTCAGGTGCTCCCATTGCTCGTCCGAGAGGGCGCCGAAGGGCGCCGATACCGAGCGAATGTAGGCGTCGGCTTCTGCGAAGGTCGCGAAGGTGGGATCGAGTCCCACATAGTCGCCGATGCGTGCAAGCGCCGCTGCTTCGATCTGCGGACCGGCATCGTTGACCACAAGCCGCGCGACCGGTGAATTGCGCTGCGCGGCCATCGCCATGCCGAGCAACGCTCCCATCGACGTGCCGACCCAGCCCACCTGCTCGGCACCGCTGCGGGCGATTAACGCGGTGAGGGTGGTGAGATAGGTTGCGAAAACGTAGTCGTTGGCGTCCGCGAGCCATTGGCTGGTACCGCGGCCGGGCATGTCGACCGCGAGCACCCGATGCGTCGCCGCCAGCGCCTCGCCCAGCACGTCGAAGTCACGCCCGTTGCGCGAAAGGCCGTGCACACAGACCACCACCCGCAGGTTGGCGGGGTCGCCCCACTCGTAGTAGCAGACACGATGGAAGCCGTGCGGCGACAGGCTGTCGAAGTGACGGGAGCGCGGCGCCGAGGCAGTCAGCATGGGAGGGTCGAGGCGGAGGCGGGGGACACTGCCGATTGTGCCACCGCGGGGGACTGGAAGGGGACGGTTCGTTTGTGCCACACTGCCGCGCCACACTTTCCGATCGGGCAGATCATGATCCGCAGCCGTCCCGTCCGCATCATCGTTTCGACCCTCGCAGCCTCGCTCGCCACCGCCTGTGCGCAGGAAGCGGTGAACAACCGCGTGGCCACCGGCTTCGACGGTTTTCTGAACACAATCCAGCATGCCTGTGCACCGATCCAGCTCGGCGAGTCTCAGCTCGCGCATCCACTGATGGGCGGTGTCACCCCTGAAAAATACGACTACTGGCTCGATCAGACATCACGGCTCTACTACCGGCGCATTTCCACGGCGCAGTATCGGCAGAGCATCAACGCATTTTTCGACGGCGGCAACGACGCTACGATCGACTGCATCATCGGCAATCTCCCGCCGGGTTGACCCGCGCAGGCGACGGACGAACGCTTGTCAGCCAGGCTCGGCGCGCAGTGTGCGGTCCAGGATCATCAACATCGCCGCCGTGGCGCCCCAGATATAGCGATCGCCATAGGGAATCGCCCAGAAGCCGCGCCGCATTTCACCCAGCATGCGAAAGTGGCGCTGCTGGTTTTCGGGATCGAGCAGGAATGCAAGCGGCACCTCGAAGACGTCTGCGACCTCGACAGGGTCGGGCGTCAACACGAACGGCGGCTCCACCCAGCCCACGATGGGTGTCACGCGGTAGCCGGTGACGGTTTCGTAGGGTGCGAGTTCGCCCAGGATCGCCACGCGCTCTGCCGGCAGCCCGACCTCCTCGGTGGCCTCACGCAATGCCGCGTGGGCCAGCGACGCATCCCCCGGCTCGACGCGGCCGCCGGGAAAGCTGATCTGTCCCGGATGGTCGGGAAGATCGGCGCTGCGCAACGTCAGGAGCAGCGTGAGGCCCGTCGGTCGATTGACCACCGGCACCAGCACCGCGGCCGGCGTCACCCGACCTTCGCGGCCGGGCAGCCGGAAGCCGTCGCTCATGCCGCGCGCATCGGCGGGTGCCGGTCGTGCGAGGCGCGTAGCGATCCAGGTCTTCTGGTCGCGCGGGGGCAGGGTGAACAGCGGCAGCGGCATCGCGACGAGCGGGCCGGCGCGGGTGCGCCGAAGTCCTGGCGAATTGTACCGCCGCGATGGGCAGAAACCGCCCGGCGGCGCAGGTTCCGCGCTCGCAGCGGCCGGACCTCGCGTGCTATGTTCATCGCACGGCAATCACGCGCGGCAAAGGACCATTGGTGTGCTGAGGAACCTCGGTCGTCGCCCACGCTGGACACGAATCCCGCTCGCCGTTCTTCTCGCGCTGGCAGCAGTCCACGTCGCTGGCTGTTCCACCAAGGCCTGGTACGAGGGAATGAAAACCAGCGCGCAGAACGAATGTCGCCGCAAGGCCCCAGGCGAAGTCGACGGCTGTCTTTCACGCCTGAACACGATGTCGTACGAGGAATACGAGAAGAATCGCCCGGGCAAACAACCCTAGCGGTTGCGAGCGGGGCCAGGAACATGCCGCCAGCGGCCGCGATCCAGATTTATCCGGCGAAATGGCTTACCCTATGGGCTCCCGACAACCAGTACGAACAGGGTGGACAATTGGCAAGAGCAAATTATGCTTTCGAGAAGCGGCAGCGCGATCTCGCCAAGAAACAGAAGAAAGAGGAAAAGCGCAAGAAGAAGTTGGAGTCCGGCGGGGCCGCCACCCCGGAGGCCGAGGCCGAGACCGTGACGCCTGACGCAGGCGAAGTCACCACCGCCGGCGAAGTCACCCCGCCCGAGAGCCGGAACTAGTCCCGGCGAGCTGCCAGCCCGGCCGGGAGGCGGCGAAACGGCCGCGCCCCGGGCGATGCGCCTCCACCGGTCGCATTCGCCGGACCGCCCGTGCCCCCCGCATGTCACCCGGATTCGCCAGCAGGTCCCGGTTCACCGGGCGCCGGCGTCACCACGTGGTCGAGGGCCTCGTCGTTGTATGAAGATGGATCCTCGCGCGGCTCGATGTGCGTGAAGACCGTGGTTCCGGGAACGGTGACGGCGATCTCGTGCTCCAGACGCTCGACCAGATCGTGACCGCGTTGCACAGTCCATTCGCCGGGCACCAGCACATGCATCGAAACGAACGAGCGCCCGGCCGCTGCGCGCGTGCGGATTGCGTGGAACTCGATATCGCCGCCACGATAGCGGTCGAGAACGTCCTCGATGCGCCGCACGCTGTCGGGCGGAAGTGACTGGTCCATGAGGCCGAATGCCGAGCGGCGCAGCAGCGACACCCCCGTGAACAGGATGTTGGCCGCCACGGCGAGCGCGATGACCGGGTCGAGCCAGGACCAGCCCGTCAGGCCGACCGCGAAGACCGCGACGACCACGCCGACCGATGTCCAGACGTCGGTCATCAGATGATGGGCATCGGCCTCCAGCGCGATCGAATTGTGCCGGCGGGCCGCGCCCAGCAGCAGGCGGGCGACGATCAGGTTCACGGCGGTTGCGACGAGCGAAATCGCGACGCCCAGGCCGATCTGCTCAATCGGCTGCGGGTGGCGCAGCCGTTCCACCGCCGCCCACGCGATGGCGACGGCGGCCACGAGGATCAGCGCGCCTTCGAATGCACTAGAGAAATATTCGGCCTTGGAATATCCATGGGCATAACGTTCGTCGGGCGGCCTTGCCGACAGGAACAGCAACCAAAGCGTCGCCGCCGCGGCCACCAGGTTGACGATCGACTCCAGCGCATCCGACAGCATCCCGACCGAGCCCGTGAGGTACCAGGCCGCCGTCTTGAGCGAGATGGTGAACAAGGCGGCCGCGATCGACAGCATCGCGAAGCGGGTGAGGTGGCGTGCGGTCCATTACATTCTCGGCAGATCCAAATCTTACCGTGTGCGCACCACAACCGATGCGCGCGATCGGTAGAATTGTCTGAAACGTTGCATAACCACATGCCCGCCGTACCGAATGAACCGGCAGTTCCCGCGTACCACACGTTATCCGCGGAAGATCTCATCGCCCGTCTGGGATCGACGCCGCGGGGTCTGACCGAAGCCGAAGCAGCACGCCGCCTGGCGGAGTTCGGGCCGAACGAATTGCGCTCCGCGCGGCGTATTTCCGCGTATACGCTGCTGGTCGCGCAATTCCGCAATGTGCTCGTGCTGATCCTGCTGGCGGCGACCGCGCTGTCGGCGTTCCTGGGTCACGGCGTCGAGGCCGCCGCGATCACCGTGATCGTCCTGTTTGCCGTCGTACTGGGCTTCGTCCAGGAGTATCGCGCGGAGCGCGCGATCGAGGCGTTGCGGCAATTGTCGGCGCCTACGTCGGTGGCGCTGCGCGATGGTGGCGAGACGCTCGTCGCGTCGCGCAACCTGGTCAGGGGCGATGTGGTGCTGTTGCGGGCCGGCGACCGGGTCGCCGCCGACGCGCGCCTGCTCGATGCCGCAAACCTGCAGATCCAGGAGGCGGCACTCACCGGCGAATCGGGGTCGGTCGGAAAGACGGCGGCGGTGTGCGACGAACCCGGATTGGCGCTGGGCGACCGCCGCAACATGGTGTATGCCGGCACCGTGGTGACCAACGGTCGCGGCCGGGCGCTGGTGGTGGACACCGGCATGCGGACCGAATTCGGGAAGATCGCAGAGCTCCTCGAGTCGGTCGAAACCGGCAGGACGCCGCTGCAGCAAAACCTCGATCAGTTGGGCCGCGTCCTCGCGCGTGCGGCGCTGGCGATCGTCGCCGTGATCGTCGGGCTCGGCCTGCTGCGCGGCCAGCCGTTCGTCGAGATGCTGATGTTCGGGATCGCGCTGGCGGTTGCCGTCGTGCCCGAAGCACTGCCAGCCGTCGTCACGATTTCCCTTGCGCTGGGTGTGCAGCGGCTCGTCAGGCGGCACGCATTGATGCGCAGGCTGGCGGCGGTCGAGACGCTGGGCAGCACGTCGGTCATCTGCTCGGACAAGACCGGCACGCTCACCAAGGACGAGATGACCGTGCGCCGGGTGTACCTGCCCGGCGTCCTGCTCGACGTGTCAGGCGTCGGCTACGAGCCGCGCGGCGAATTCCTTCAGGAAGGCGAGCCGTATCCGGACTCACCGCGCCTGCAGGAGCTGATGCGCGCGTCCGTTCTGGCGTCCGACGCGCGGATCCGGCAGAAGAGCGCCGACAGTTCCTGGGAGGTGCTGGGCGACCCGACCGAGGGCGCGCTGGTCGCAGCGGCGGCCAAGGCGGGGCTCGACAAGGCGGAACTCGACGCCCGCCATCCCCGCATCCATGAGATTCCGTTCGCTTCCGAGGCCAGGCGGATGACTACGCTGCACCAGACTCCGGAGGGCGTGGTCGCCTACGCGAAGGGCGCGCCGGAAGTCATCGTGGGCGCCTGTACAACGCAACTCACCGACGAAGGCGTCGTTGCGCTCACCGACAGCGCGCGCGAGCGGATCCTCGCGGTGACGCAGCAGCTTGCGGCCGACGCGTTTCGGGTACTGGCGCTTGCCCGGCGACCCGATGCCACGCCGGGGAATGCACAGCAGGCGATGACGTTCCTGGGCCTGGTCGGGATGATCGATTCGCCACGACCGGAAGCGCAGGCCGCGCTCGCCACCTGCGCGCGCGCGGGAATCCGGGTCGTCATGATCACCGGCGACCATCCGGCGACCGCCCGCGCAGTTGCGCGCGAGTTGGGGCTGCTCGGCACGGCGGACGTGGTCACCGGAGTCGAACTCGAGGCAATGAGCGAGGCCGAATTCAGCCGGCGGGTGGCCGGGATCGACGTCTACGCGCGCGTGTCCCCGGCGCACAAGTTGCGGGTGGTGACGGCGCTGCAGGAACAAGGCCACGTCGTCGCGATGACCGGCGACGGCGTCAACGATGCGCCGGCACTCAAGAAGGCCGACATCGGCATTGCGATGGGGATCACCGGCACCGACGTGGCCAAGGAAGCCGCCGCAATGACGCTGGCGGACGATAATTTCGCGACGATCGTCGCGGCGGTGGAGGAGGGGCGCGGAATATTCGGAAACATCAGGAAGTACCTGATGTTCCTGCTGTCGTCCAACATCGGTGAAATCGGGCTGATGGCCGGCGCAACGCTCATGGGGATGCCTTTGCCGCTGACCGCGGTTCAGATCCTCTACGTGAATCTCGCCACCGACGGACTGCCGGCGCTGGCGCTCGCCGTCGACCCGCCGGAACCGGACCTCATGGACCGCACGCCGCGCGACGCGCGCGGCGGCATGTTCACCCGGCCGGTCGTCGCGCTGATGCTGCTCGGCGGTGCGTGGTCGGCGGCGGTCAATCTCGGCCTGTTCGCCTGGACGCTGCACGCGGGCCGCAGCCTGTCCGAAGCGATGACGATCACGTTCGTCGCCCTTGTGCTCATCCAGCTCTTCAACGCCTATAACTTCAGGTCGGATCGCCGGTCGCTGTGCAATCGCACGTTCGCCAATCGCTGGCTCAATCGCGCGGTGCTTTGGGAACTGGTGCTGCTGGCGCTGGTGGTGTCGCTGCCATTGCTGCATCCGCCGTTCGGCACGACCGGTATCGCATGGTCCGACTGGGTGGTCGCCGCCGGCGTGGCGGCGACGATTCTGCCGGTGATCGAGTTCGGGAAGTGGATGGCGCGGCGTGGCTGGTTCGGACCGATGCACTGAGTTCGCGGTCGCGCCCGGGGTGGATTCCCGGCTTTGCGAGCGAGGTGCCCGCGCCGAGGGTTGGCACGGCTTCGGGCGGCATGGGCCGCAGTTGCGGTGGCGACGATGGCCGTGATGCTCCGCTTCGACGTCCGCGGCATCCTCGCCCGCCTGCGTGTGTCCGCCCGGATTCGCGCGTTGCAGCGCCAACCCATGAGCCGACATTCGTATAATCCAGCCATGAGTCGCACGGGTATCGTCCTGCCCGCTTGTGCGGCCGGGTCGTCTCGCGACAGGGCCAAGTTGTGCTCTTGTGTTGGTTCACGTAAATTCTTAGATACATAATATAATACATTGTTTTATAACAATAACAAATACCTTTCGCACTCAATGCTGCGGAAAAGGCCTGTCGATGTGGAGAATTCGTAACCAGGCAGTCGGCGGATGGTCCGTGGCGCCGCATATTCACCTAGAGTCTCCCCGTATCGCATTCCCCAATCCGCGTTCTCAATACAGCCGACGACACGCGTCATGACCGCAGCCACCTTGCCAACCGTGCCTCTCGTCCAGCTTGGCGAGCCTGCTTGGCTTACCCGTTTGCGGGTGGTTGACCGGCACGTCGGGGTGATCTTGGCCGTGCTGCTGGTGCCGCTCAACCTGCCATTGGCCATCCTGTGCCTGTCGAGCTATGCGTTGCGGATGTTCGGCGCAGAAGGTGTCTATCACCGCTACTTCGCGCACCGCAGCTACCGCGCGGGAAGGTTGGTGCAATTTCTGCTGGGGCTGTTGGGCTCGCAATGCGGACAGCGGGGGCCATTGTGGTGGGCAGACACCCATCGCCAGCACCATCGCGCGACCGAGACCGACGACGACCCGCATTCACCCGTCGCGCATTCGTTCTGGTACGCACACATCGGCTGGTACGTCGATCCCAAATACGCGTTGACCCACCTCGACGCGGTGACGGAGTACGCGCGTCATCCGGAAATGCGCTGGCTCGATCGCCATTTCCTGGTCCCGTACTACGGCGGAGCCGTGCTACTGGGGCTTGCCGCGTATTTCGGTTGGCTGGGACCGCGGATCGGAGTGGCCGGAGCGGTGCTGTGGGGCTTCTACGTGCCGGCGTTCCTGGTCAACCACGCAACCGCCGCCGTCAACACGCTGTGCCACCTGCGGCGCATCCCCGGCGGTTACCGTCGATACGACACCGCCGACGCCTCGGTGAACCGACCGTTGCTGGCGCTGCTGACGCTGGGCATGGGCTGGCACAACAACCATCACCGCTGCGCCACACCGGCCCGTGCAGGCTTCGCGTGGTACGAGATCGACGCGAGTTATGGCGTATTGCGCCTGCTGCAAGCCCTGCGCGTGATTTGTGACGTCAAATCGGCGGTACCGGC
This sequence comes from uncultured beta proteobacterium, assembly GCA_963739745.1. Lineage (GTDB taxonomy): Bacteria > Pseudomonadota > Gammaproteobacteria > Burkholderiales > Casimicrobiaceae > VBCG01. The sequence goes on along the minus strand of CAVUCJ010000017.1, from coordinate 284,645 downwards.
CGAAGTGCGGCGCGAAGGCCGAATTTCTCCCGGGCGTGCCTCCGACTAGCGCGGCTCACCCGGCGAAGCCCAGCAGTCACTCGATCACGTTTGTGGCCGGACAATTGAAGCTGGGTGGGGTAGGCCGCGCTCCAGCAATTTTGCAAACTCCTCCGCAACCACGGGCCGACTGAAATAGTAGCCTTGTCCCTCAGGACAGCTCTGCTCCTGTAGGAATGCGAGCTGTTCCTCTGTCTCCACGCCTTCCGCAACGACCAGCATGTGCAGCCTTTTCCCCATGTCGATCACCGCGCTGACAATACTGGCATCGTCAGCATCCGTGGCGAGGTCGCGCACGAAGGACCGATCTATCTTCACGTTATCGATCGGGAAGCGCTTCAGATAGCTCAAGCTCGAGTAACCGGTACCGAAGTCATCGAGCGCGATCTCCACGACCCATTTCCTTCAGGGCCAGGAGTACTTCCGAGGTGGACGCTCGAATCCTGCATCAGGAACGTTTCGGTCAGCTCAAGTTCAAGATAGCGCGGCTCAAGGCCCGTCTCGGTCACGATAGCGCGCACCCCTGCAACGAAGTCCTTGGCGCGCAGTTCCACCGCGGAAACATTGACTGCAATGCGTATGGGCGGCAGACCTGCGTCCTGCCAGGCTCGGGCCTGGCGGCAGCCTTCGCGCAGCACCCAGCGGCCGATCGGCACAATTAGGCCGCAGTCTTCCGCAATCGGTATGAATTGCGCAGGAGCCACGAGTCCGTGCTGCGGATGACGCCAGCGGATGAGCGCCTCGACGCCACTGATCGCGCCCGTCTCCAGATTCACTTTGGGCTGGTAATGCAACACAAATTCCTCACGCTCGATGGCGTGGCGCAGATCGTTTTCGAAGGACTGCCGCTCGAGCTGCGCTGCACGTTCATGTCCGGATTGAAGAACTGATAGTTGTTGCGGCCGCTCTCCTTGGCGTGGTACATCGCAAAATCCGCATTCTTCATCAGTGTCGCCGCATCTATCCCGTCATCAGGGTAGGTGACGATACCGATGCTCACTGTGATGTGCAGCTCGTGTTGGTCGATGTGGATGGGGGCGCTCAGCGCCAGGCAGATCTTGTCCGCACTGATGGCGGCATCCTGGGCGTGCGACACTTCCGAGAGCAAAATCACGAACTCATCGCCGCCCTGCCGGCAGACCGTGTCCGTGTTGCGCACGCAGGCAAGCAACCGTCGGGCGACGGATTGCAGCAAGTCGGTCACCGACGTCGTGGCCCAGGGAATCGTTGATGGTCTTGAAGCGGTCCACGTCGAGGAACAGCAGCGCCAACTTTTTCCGGTGACGCCGAGCCTGGGCGATCGCTTGGGTCAGTCGGTCGCTCAACAGTACTCTGTTGGGCAAATCGGTGAGGCTGTCGTGTTGGGCCAAATGAGACATTTTGTCGGACATCGCCCGAGCCGCGCTCACGTCCCGAAACACCATGACGGCGCCGGTGACACGTCCTCGGCGGTCGTGAATGGGTGCGGAGGAATCCTCGATGGCGACTTCGACGCCGTCGCGCCGGACCAGGACGCAGTTCTGGGCGAGGCCCGCGGCCTTGTTTTCCCGAATTGCCAACGCCACGGGATTCTGCGCGGTTTCGCGAGTGGTGACGTCGATGACTCGGAACACTTCCTCAATCGGATGCCCTGCGGCCTCTTGCCGCGCCCACCCGGTCATGCTTTCAGCAGCGACGTTGAGATAGGTCACGTCACCGCGTACGTCGGTGCTTATGACTGCGTCGCCAATCGAGTTGAGCGTGAATCGTGCGCGCTCCTGTTCTCCGTACAGCACTTCGGCGATCGCCGTGCGCTCGACCATGCTGCGCAGAACCTTCGGCAACAGGTAACTGTCGAGACCGGCATTCAGGAGATACTCTTGTGCGCCATGCTCGACGGCCAACTTGGCGATATCTTCATCTTCCGTTGAAGCAAGCACCAGGATCGGAATCTGGAGCGCGGCGCCAAAGAGCCGATCGAAAGTTTCGATGCCTCGGCTATCGGGCAGAAAGAGGTCTAGAAGCACCGCAGATATGCGGTCCGTTCCTTGCGGGTCCTGCTTTCCTTCGCTGACCAATCGTTCCAGGCCCTTGGAGCAGCTTCTAACCCATTCGACCTGGAATGGCCAATCGGTTGAGTTGGCAAGAGCCTCCTGAACAACCTTGGCATGCGCCGGATCATCCTGAATCAGAAGTATCTTTCGCCACATAGTGCCTTTCCCGCAGACGTGGGCCAGCAATCAATTCATTCAAGCAAATGTCCCGACTGCAGTCGGTGCGGTAGGACACACATCCTAACCCCACTTTGGTCCTCCTGATAGTCACCCGGGTTCGACCGCGCTCTGTAATGCCACGGCGATGCACACCATGAATTTGGCCCACAGTCACTGCTCCGCACGGACGAAAATCATTCAATGATCGCTTCGTCGGACGCGATGCTGGATTGGACGGCACTGATCAGGTTCCCGTCGGGGGGGACGATTTGAATGATCGTTCTCGTCCGGCGTGTATGTCGGCTCCGGGGTCGGATTGAAGATACCCATGTTTGATGGACGCCTCAATTGGAGCAATACTGAGTTGAGGAGGTGTTCGATGGATTGCGCATCGCGCAGAAAATCGACTCGGGAATTCAAGCTTGAAGCGGCTCGCCGGACGGCGTTGAGCGGGGAGCGCGGGGCCCAGCTGTCTCGGGCACTGGGCGTACGCGTCGGCCAGCTGCGAACGTGCCGGCACGAGTTCGAGAACGAGGCGGTTACCGGCATCGCCGGGCCTGATTGTCGAGTTGCTGCCCCAGAAGGTGCTTGGCGGTACCGGGCGGCGGTTCTGGTTGTTTGGCCGGTCCGGTCGGTGGGAAGGGGCCATGTCTTAGTGACAAGGACGACGGAAGCCGGCGAAACATCAATCCATTATTTTACATAATACACATTATGCGACAAAACGATTGCCTCGGGGAGGGTTCCTCAACCGGCGTCAACCTGGGACAATGGTCACTATCGAAGAAAAACATCCCAGTTGGAACCTTCCCGGCAAGTGAGCGACGCTGTCCCTCGAATCGCGAACATTGTTGCAGTTGTTTTTGTTGTTGTTTCCGATGCTTGGTATCGTTTCATAATCCGCTTTATGAGGTCATGCCGTGCATTCGGAAGAATCGCTTTGCGGAAAACTCTGAGCGGATTCGCGGGCGCCAAGTCCGACAGCCTCACGCCCGGCAAGAACTCGATTTGCGAGACGTGGAGCATGAACCGTACGGCCACGCTCAAGCTGATCGTCGAGCCGCCGCAGGCCGCCGGCGGGATGGCGATGCGCATGATGCTTGCCGCCAACACGAAGGAGCCGGGAATGAAGGTGAAGGACGAGCCCGCGCCAGTCGCCGGAGCCTTCACATTCGAGACGAAAGAACAGCTGGCGGCTTACGACGGCATGCAGCGTCCTCGGCTGGAGGTCGACGCAACATCGGGCGGCGCAATCATGAACGCCACAGCCGCACGCTACTCGGTCACGCAACCCATCACGCCCAGCGGACCGGCACCTTCCGGGATCCATCCCTGCTGCAGCATATCCGAGCGCGTCGCGAAGCTCGTCGTGTAGCGATGGTTGGGCGCACCACCCTGGCCGTCGTTGTAGAGCCGGTACAGCGGAAGCATTCGAACCGGGCACGCGCCGTCCGTATCCGGCAGCGCCACGGCGAACACCTCACCCTCGAACTGCCAGTCGGGATTGAGTTTCACCTGCGCGCACTCGTCGGCGTACGGGGTGTAGAAATGCGAACTCCTGGGCGCAAAGCTGACGCTGAAGAAGCGGCAGACCGGGACCACGCCTCTCGTGTCGAGCGGTGCGACCTTGAACGACTGTCCGGTGCGCGCCCAGCCGGCGAACACGCCGGCGTCGAGCTTTCCGATCTCGTTCGAGTCGGCCGTCACGAAATAGTGACCCCATTCGGCGTGAAAATACTCGATCGCCGGCAGGTCGACGAGCGCGAGGCTTGCCGTCAGCTTTCCCACGAAAATGTCACCGCCTCCGGCGGCAACGGGTTGCGCGCCGCCCGTCGCTGATGGAAAGTTGAACGATGCGGTTCCGCCTGCCACGAAAACATGGCCCCGGCCGTCGAGCGCCAATGCGAAACCCTGATCGAGTCCGCTGCCCCCCAGGTAGGTCGCCTGCGTCAGCACGTCGAGCGCGTCGTTGAATCGGGCAGCGAAGGCATCTCCGCCACCGCCGGGATTCGCTTGCGCGCCGAGGGCGGTGGCCGGCAGTGCGGTCGAGCGGGTGCTCCCCGCGAGATAGACACCGCCGCCGCCATCGAGTACCAGCGCGGCGCCGGATTCATCGGACAGTCCACCGAAATAGGTGGCCTGCTTCAGCTTGGACAGCGACGCATCGAGGCTGACGACGAACGCGTCGACGCCCCCTCCCCTCGCCGGCTGCGCGCCTCCGGTGGTCCCAGGAAAATTCGCCGATGCCGTGTCGCCGGCCAGGTAGACGGATCCGTCGCGATGCAGCGCCAGTGCGTAGGCGACGTCCAGCTGGGCGCCGCCCACGTAGGTCGCCTGCGTCAGCGTCCTGAGCGAAGGCGACAGGCGCGCGACGAAGGCATCGCCACCGCCGGCGGCGACCGACTGCGCGCCGCCGGCGGTTCCCGGAAAATTGGTCGAGCCCGTGGTACCGGCCACGAACACGTTATCCGCCGCATCCCGGGCGATCGCGTAGGCGACGTCGTTGTTGCTGCCGCCCAGATAGGTCGACTGCGTGATCGTGCCAAGCGACGCGTCGAGGCTCGCGACGAAGGCATCGCCACCCGAGGCGCGCACGGGCTGGGCACCGCCGGCGGTGCCGGGGAAATTCGCCGATGCGGTGTCGCCGGCAACGAGGATGCGATCGTCGATTCCGATCGTCATCGCCCATGCCCGGTCGGTGGCGCTGCCCCCCAGATAGGTCGCAGCGAGCAACTTCCTGAGGTCGGCGCTAAGCGCGGCGACGAATCCATCGCCGTTGCCGCCCGTATTCGGCTGCGCGCCGGCCGCGGTGCCCGGGAAGTTCACGGAGCTGGTGTTGCCCGCCACGAGCACCGTGCCGTCGGCGGCGATGGCCAGCGCCTGCGCGCTGTCGACCGCGCTGCCCCCCAGGTAGGTGACCTGCTCGTACGAAGTGAGTTCGCGGTTCAACTTCGCCACGAACGCGTCGCCGCCGCCGGCCGCCGCTGGCTGCGCGCCTCCCTTGGTGCCGGGAAAATTGACCGATAAGCGTGCTCCCCGCCACCAGCACGGCGCCGGCGGCATCGATCGCCATCGCGTAGGCGATGTCGCCGCCGTTGCCGCCGCCATAGGTCGTCTGCAGCAGCGGGTCGATGACGAGCTGCCTGCGACCTGTCGTACGGGCCGAGTGCGAATCCATAACGATTGCCGGCGACCGCATAGCGAACAGCAACAGGTCGGCGCTCGCCGTCGATGTCCTGCCAGGCGACGGGCGCTCCGAATTGGACGGGTCCGTGTCCGGTATCGACCCGCAGTGTCCCGTCGCCGGAGCGGGTGATGCGTCGTGCACCCTTCAGGCGAACCGCGATCCGCCGCGCGTCCGCCCCCGGGGCAAGGACGAAGCGCTTTTCCACGCTGCGTGCGTGGGCAGACAGTTCGATCGTGATGCCGGGCCACGCTTCGCCCAGTTCGACGCGCTCGAATGCCGGCAGGTCGAGCTGCCAGCGCGCCGGATCATCGCCCAGCATGCGGCTGGCCATTGCATTGCCGGCCGCGGCGCCGCGGGGATTCAGGACCGCGCCGGCGAATGTCTCGACGATGGCCCAGTCGGCGACCTTCCCATCGGTCGATGCGTCAGGTCCGCGCAGCCTATAGACGAGTTCTCCAGTCGCGGTGACGAAAAGCGTGCCCGCGAACATGCGAGCGGTAAACGCCACGCGGACATCGTCGCCGGGCGCGCGCGGAAGAAACGGAAGCGTCGCGCTCGCCAGGACCTGCGCGGACGGCAACACCGTCGCCTGCGTGGCCGTCGCCATCGTCGCGACCGCGGCGAGGATGCCGGGAAGAATGGTCGCGAACAGTCGACGCAGATTCGGTGTGGACAAGAACATCGGAGGAGATCCTGAAGGTTTCAGTAGCGATGCGGATTGCGAGTGCCGCCGCGTGCCACGGCCGCATCATACCGTTGCCCGCGATGCTCACTTGAAGCGCGCGGGCAAGGACGCCTGGGTATGGACACGAACGGACATCGACTGCCCGGACGTCGATTTCCGTGACCTGTCTAGAGGTCGCGCAGCGCAGCGAGCGCCTGGTCGACGCGCTCGACGGCGATCACCCTGATGCCGTCCAGACCATGCCGCGGCCGGTTCGCGGCCGGCAGCAGCACCGTCTCGAAGCCGAGTTTCGCCGCTTCGCGCAGGCGCTCCTGCCCGCGCTGGACCGGGCGGATTTCCCCCGCCAGCCCAACTTCACCAAACACAATAGATTTGGCTGGTAATGGTCTGTTTTTCAAAGAAGAATCTATCGCAAGCACCACGGCCAGATCGACGGCCGGCTCCTGGATACGCACACCCCCGACCGCATTGACGAACACGTCGTAGCCGCCGGTGTCGACCCCGCCGTGCCGGTGCAGCACCGCGAGCAGCAGTGCCAGCCGCTGCGCGTCGAGGCCGACCGCCAGGCGCCGCGGCATCCCGCCCTGCACCGGGTCGACCAGCGCCTGGATTTCGACCAGCAGCGGCCGGGAGCCCTCGAGCGTCGCCACCACCGCCGACCCCGGCACCGCGACGGCATGCTGCGCCAGGAACAGCGCCGACGGGTTGGAAACGCCCCGCAGGCCCCGTTCGGTCATCGCAAACACGCCCAGCTCGTTGGCCGCGCCGAACCGGTTCTTGATCGCGCGCACCAGACGGAAGGAGGAATGCGGATCGCCCTCGAAATAGAGCACCGTGTCGACGATGTGCTCGAGCACGCGCGGACCGGCGATCGCCCCCTCCTTCGTCACGTGCCCGACGAGCACGACGATCACGCCCTGCTGCTTGGCCAGGCGCGTCAACTGCGCCGCGCATTCGCGAACCTGCGCGACGCTGCCCGGCGCCGACTGCAGCGCTTCCGTGTACACAGTCTGGATCGAGTCGACGATGACGACCTCGGGCCGGGCGGCGCCGATCGCGTTCACTATCGCTTCGAGCTGGACCTCCGCCAGCAGTTCCACCGGCGCGTTGACCAGCCCCAGGCGGTGCGCGCGCAGCGCGATCTGCTCGACCGATTCCTCGCCCGTCACGTAGAGCGTCCGGTGCGCCGCGCCGAGTGCGGCGGTGGCCTGCAGCAGCAGCGTCGACTTGCCGATCCCAGGATCGCCACCGATGAGGACCACGCCGCCGGGCACCAGTCCGCCGCCCAGCACGCGATCGAATTCCTCGATACCGGTGGCGATCCGGCTGTTCTCCTGCGCCCTGACCGCCGAGAGCGAAGTGACGGCTGCGCGAGTACCGCTGACCGATTCGAAGCGCACGGGACTGGGCGCGGCAACGGTCTCGACCAGCGTGTTCCATGCACCGCAGCCGGGGCACTGCCCCTGCCACTTGGGCGCCGTTGCGCCGCACTCGGTGCAGCTGTGGATGGTCTTCGCTTTCGCCATGGTCAGCCTGCCGCCGCCGGATCGCTGCGCTCGCCCGTACCGGCGGTCGACATCGGCTACGAGAGCTCGTCCGGCAGGACGACCGCGGTGCCGAGCTTGCCGACGACCACGCTGGCCGCCTGGTTGGCGATGCGCACGGCATCGCTGATCGGCGCGTCTGCCGCGAGCAGCACGCCCAGCGTAGCGATCACCGTGTCGCCGGCACCCGAGACGTCGAAGACTTCGCGCGCCTGTGCAGGGAAGGTCAGCGCGCCCGCGGCGGTATACAGGCTCATGCCTTCCTCCGACCGCGTGACCAGCAGCGCGTCGAGTGCCAGCTGGCGGCGCAGCGCTTCGGCCTTGGACGTGAGCTCAGACTCGTCACGCCAGCCGCCCACGACCTGCTTGAATTCGCTGCGGTTGGGCGTCAGGATCGTCGCGCCGCGATAGCGGGAGAAATCATCGCCCTTGGGGTCGACCAGCACGCGTTTGCCCGATGCGCGCGCGCGATCGATCATCGTCGCGATATGCGCGAGGCCGCCCTTGCCGTAATCGGACAGGATCACGAGGTCGGCGTCGTTCAGCAGGCGTTCGAAGTCGGCGAGCTTGGCGGCGAGCACTTCGTGCGACGGCAGCGTCTCGAAATCGATGCGCAACAGTTGCTGTTGGCGGCCAATCACGCGCAGCTTCACGGTGGTGGGCAGCGACGGATCGCGCAGGAACGAAGTCTTTACGTGCTCGGCGTCCAGCAGGCGCGCGAGCGCCGCACCGGGCTCGTCGGCGCCGACCACGGACAGCAGCGTCGCCTGCGCGCCCAACGCCACCGCGTTGCGCGCGACGTTGGCGGCGCCGCCGGGCCGCTCCTCGGTGCGCGCGATCCTGACCACCGGCACCGGTGCCTCGGGCGAAATGCGCTCGACGTCGCCGAACCAATATCGGTCGAGCATCACGTCGCCGACCACCAGCAGGCGGGCGCGGCCGATGGCGGCGCGAAACGAGGAGAATGCCGCGGGCGACATCGTCATGGCCGGCCGATGCCGAAGTACTCGAGTCCGGCGGCGCGCACGTCGGCCGGCGGGTACAGATTTCGGCCATCGAACACCAGCGGAGTCGCCAGCCGCTTCTTCAATTCGTCGAAGTCGGGACTGCGGAACTCCTGCCATTCGGTGGCGACAATCAGCGCGTCGGCGCCGTCGCAGGCCGCGAGCGGCGAACCCGCGTACGACAGTTTCGCGTCGTCGCCGAATACGCGCCGCGCCTCGTCCATCGCGACCGGATCGTATGCGACGACGTGCGCGCCGCGCGTGGTCAGGGCGGAGACGATCGCGCGCGACGGCGCCTCGCGCATGTCGTCGGTATTCGGCTTGAACGCGAGTCCCCACAGCGCGAGCCGGCGGCCGGACAGGTCCGCGCCCAGCCGCCCGATGATCTTTTCGACCAGCACCGTTTTCTGCGCGTCGTTGACGCGCTCGACGGCGGCCAGCAGCTGCAGCGGATGGCCAAGCTGCGTCGCCGTGTGCTGCAGTGCCCGAACGTCCTTCGGGAAGCAGCTGCCGCCGTAGCCCACCCCCGGATACAGGAATTGATAGCCGATGCGCGGGTCCGAGCCGATCCCCTGCCTGACCATCTCGATGTCGGCCCCCAGACGATCCGCGAGATTGGCGAGCTCGTTCATGAACGAGATGCGCGTCGCGAGCATGGCGTTCGCGGCGTACTTGGTGAGTTCGGCCGAGCGAACGTCCATCACCAGCAAGCGCTCGTGATTGCGCATGAACGGGGCGTAGACGGCGCGCAGCGCCGCAATGGCGCGCCCGTCGTCGGCGCCGACGACGACGCGATCGGGCCGCATGAAGTCCTCGACGGCGGCGCCCTCCTTCAGGAACTCGGGATTGGAAGCCACCGCGAACGGCAGGTCGACACCGCGCGTGCTCAACTCCTCGGCGATCGCGGCGCGGACACGATCGGCGGTCCCCACCGGCACCGTCGACTTGTCCACGACGATCTTCGGTCCCTGCATCCGACGGCCGATGCTGCGCGCCGCGGCGATCACGTATTGCATGTCGGCGCTGCCGTCCTCGTCGGGCGGGGTGCCCACGGCGATGAACTGCAGCGTACCGTGCGCAACCGACGCGTCGATGTCGGTGGTGAAGCGCAGCCGGCCGGCCGCGACGTTGCGGCGGACCATCGGCTCGAGGCCCGGCTCGTGGATCGGGACGCCGCCTTCGTCGAGAATGGCGATCTTGCGCGCGTCGACGTCGACGCACAGCACGTCGTTCCCGACTTCGGCAAAACAGGCGCCGGTCACCAGGCCCACGTAGCCGGTGCCGATCATCGTAATTTTCATGCGGAGTTCTCCGTCGCGGCGGCGGCGAGCGATGCGTTGATCGCTGCGAGCGCGCCGACCGGATCCTTCGCCTGCGTGATGGGACGCCCGATCACCAGGTAGTCGGCGCCGTTGCGCAGCGCGGCGTCGGGCGTCACCACGCGTGCCTGGTCGTCCTTGGCCGCGTCGGCGGGCCGGATTCCAGGCGTCACCAGCTTGAAGCCGGCGCCGCACGCGGCCCGCAGCGTGGCGGCCTCCTGCGCAGAACACACGACGCCGTCGAGTCCGCATTCCCGGGTGAGTTGCGCGAGCCGGACCACGCCCTGTGCGGCGGTGCCCGCCATCCCCGTTTCTGCGAAATCGGCGTCGGCGAGGCTGGTCAGGACCGTCACGCCGATCACCATGGGGCGCGGGCGCGCCCTCGTGGTCGGGGCCGCGTCCACCGCGGCCCGCGCCGCCCGCATCATGGCGCCGCCGCCGCTCGCGTGCACGTCGAGCATGAACACACCGAGCCGCGTGGCCGCTGCACACGCACTGGCCACCGTGTTCGGGATGTCGTGGAACTTGAGATCCAGGAACACGTTGAATCCTCGTTCCACCATCCAGCGCACCGGCTCGGGGCCGGCCAGCACGAACAGTTCCTTGCCGACCTTGAGCCCGCAGGCGTGCGGGTCGAGCCGATCGGCCAGCGCAAGCGCGTGCATCGGGTTGGCGAAGTCGAGTGCGACGAACACGCGGGGGTTGATGGCGGTCATGGGCTCCTCAATTCAACTTCGGATCAGGCGTAGCCATCCGGAGCCTCCGTCCGGCGCGGCGAGTAGGTTTCCCACTTGAGGCACCCGGGGCAGCGCCAGTAATACTGCTTCGCGCGGAAACCGCAGTGCTCGCACTTGTACATGCCGAGCCGCTTGATGTGCTGCGCAACCAGGCCCTTGACCAGTTCCAGATCGTGGCGACGTTCGGCCGGTGCGGCGAGCAGCTGTGCCTCGAGCAGCCGGTCGAGTCCGAGCAGCGTCGGATTGCGCGCCAGTTCTTCCTTGATCAGCGAAGCGGCGGCATCGGGTCCGTCGTGCTCGAGCACCAGCGTGAACAATGCGTTGAGGAGGTCGAGCGAAGGGTACTGCGCCTGGTAGCTGCGCAGCACCCGGATGCCCTGCGCCTGCTCGCCCAGCTTGCGATAGGCGTCCGCGAAGCGGTCGGCAGCGAGCGCGAGGAAGGCAGGGTTCTGCGATTCGATCTTCTGCCACGCGGAGATCGCCTGCGCCGCCCGGCCCTGCTGGGCCTCGACGTCGCCGGCGAGCAGCGTCGCGCGCGCACAGCCGCGATACGCGGTGAACGCCGCGTCGAGCTCGGCGATCGCCCCCGAATAGTCGCCACGCAGCAGCGCCGCCTGCGCGAGCTCGCACTGATACTGCGCAATCTCCTTGAAGTACGGCTGCTTCGCGAGTTCCTCCATGCGCCGCGTTGCGTGGATCGCCTTCGTCCAGTCCTTCTCGGTCTCGTAGATGGAGATGAGATGCGACAGCGCGGAGTGCTCGAACGCGCTTCCGTTGAGCTTGGTGAACAACTCCTCCGCACGGTCGAGCAGGCCGGCGCGGTGGAAGTCCTGCGCAAGCTCGTAGGTGGCCATCGTCCGCTTGTCCGCGGGAAGGTCGGACCGGTCGAGCAGGTTCTGGTGCATCCTGATCGCGCGGTCGATCTCGCCCTGGCGGCGGAACAGCGATCCCAGCGCGAAATGCAGGTCAATGGTCTGCGGGTCGACCTTGACGACCTCGATGAACGACTCGATGGCCTTGTCCGGCTGCTCGTTGAGCAGGAAATTCAGGCCGCGGAAATACGACAACGGCAGTGCGCGCGACTCTCGCAGCAGATGCTTGATGTCGATGCGCGCTGCGATCCAGCCCAGCGCGAAGAACACTGCCGGAATCGGCAGCAGCCACCACAGGTCGAAATCCATGGGACCCGCCGTCAGGCTGCGCCGGGCATCACAGGCCGTCCGGAATGCGATCGCCGTGCGCGAGTCCGGGTCCCGATGGCGGCGCGGTGCCATGTGAATCGTCGCTGCGCTTTCCGTCGCCGATAGCGTTGCCTCTGCGCAGATCGCGGCGCAGCCGGCTCAGCTGCCGCTTCAACCGGGACGCACGCAAGTGCACCCGCCAGCAGCCCGGCAGCAACGCCGGTGGCAAAGGCGACGAAGACAACGAAGATGAGAGGCGCTTGCCAGTTCGCAAGATTGAACAGGCGAAGCGTGACCGGATCCGAGTTCTGCAGCGACAGGAAAAGCAGCGCGAGGAACACGGCGGCCGCGACGATCCAGCGAACGGTCTGCATCCTGCAATTATGCCACCTCGTGCCCATGCGGTCAGGCCGGGTTCGCACCCAGGCGTGGCACGCATCGCGCGCCGCGGGCCAAAAAAAGGGGCGGACGAGTTGCCTCGCCCGCCCCTACTCTGGAGTCTGGCCTTACCCCGGCTACGTCGTGGGGTCTTCGGGGAAATCAACGCGTTCGCGCAACTCCTTGCCGGCCTTGAAGTGCGGGACGAATTTCTGAGGCACCTGCACCTTTTCGCCGGACTTGGGATTGCGTCCCGTGCGCGGCGGCCGATAGTTCAAGCCAAAGCTGCCGAACCCGCGGATCTCGATGCGCTCCCCCTTTGCGAGCGACTCGCCCATCGCGTCGAGGATCATCTTGACCGCCAGTTCGGCATCCTTGGCTACCAGTTGCGGAAACTGCGCCGCGAGGCGGTCGATCAGCTCCGATTTGGTCATCGCGCAGGCTTCCGGTGATCAACTGTTGGACTTGGTGTCGGACAGCTTGGCCTTGAGCAGCGCGCCCAGGTTTGTCGTGCCCGTGTTCGCGCCCTGGTTGTCCGCGCTGATCCGCTGCATCGCCTCGCCTTCCTCGGCATTGTCCTTCGCCTTGATCGACAGATTGATGCTGCGGTTCTTGCGGTCGACGTTGATGATCATCGCGTTGACCTGGTCGCCTTCCTTCAGATGCGTGCGCATGTCCTCGACCCGGTCGCGCGACAGCTCGGACGCCCGAAGGTAGCCCTCGATGTCCCCCGACAGGGTGATGACGGCGCCCTTTCCGTCCAGCGACTTCACCGAGCCGGTCACGATGCTGCCCTTGTCGTGCATCGCCACGAAATTGGTGAACGGGTCGCCGTCGAGTTGCTTGATGCCAAGCGAGATGCGCTCACGCTCGACGTCGATCGCGAGCACCACCGCCTCGACTTCCTGGCCCTTCTTGTAGTCGCGCACCGCAGCCTCGCCGGTCGCCGACCACGACAGGTCGGAAAGGTGAACCAGGCCGTCGATGCCACCGGGCAGGCCGACGAACACGCCGAAGTCGGTGATCGATTTGATCATCCCGTTCACGTGGTCGCCCTTCTTGTGGTTCATCGAGAAATCGTCCCACGGGTTCGCCATGCACTGCTTCATGCCCAGCGAGATGCGGCGGCGATCCTCGTCGATTTCGAGGATCATCACCTCGACCTCGTCGCCAAGCTGCACGACCTTGGTCGGATGGATGTTCTTGTTCGTCCAGTCCATTTCCGATACGTGGACGAGGCCCTCGATGCCCGATTCGATTTCCACGAACGCGCCGTAGTCGGTGATGTTCGTGACCTTGCCGAACAGACGCGTACCCTGCGGATAGCGGCGCGAGAGGCCGACCCACGGATCCTCGCCCAACTGCTTCATGCCCAGCGAGACGCGGTTCTTTTCCTGGTCGAACTTCAGGATCTTCGCGGTGACTTCGTCGCCGACCGCCAGCACTTCCGACGGATGCTTGACGCGGCGCCAGGCGAGGTCGGTGATGTGAAGCAGTCCGTCGATGCCGCCCAGGTCGACGAACGCGCCGTAATCGGTGATGTTCTTGACGATGCCCTTGACGACCGCGCCTTCCGATAGCGTCGACAGGAGCTTCTCGCGCACTTCGCCCTGGCTCTCCTCGAGCACGGCGCGGCGCGACACGACGACGTTGTTGCGCTTGCGGTCGAGCTTGATGACCTTGAAGTCGAGCGCCTTGTTCTCGAACGGTGACGTGTCCTTGACCGGGCGAATGTCGACCAGCGAGCCGGGCAGGAACGCGCGGATGCCGTTGATCATGACGGTCAGGCCGCCCTTCACCTTGCTGGTGACGAGTCCCTGCACGACGAGGCCCTGCTCCATCGCGGCTTCGAGGTCCATCCAGGCCTTGAGGCGCTTGGCCTTGTCGCGCGACAGCTTGGTTTCTCCGTAGCCGTCTTCGAGCGACTCGATGGCGACGGTGACGAAATCACCGGGCGCGACCTCGACCTCGCCCTTGTCATTCTTGAATTCCTCGATCGGGATGAACGACTCTGACTTGAGTCCGGCATTGACGACGACGACATTGAAGTCGACGCGCACGACTTCGGCAGTGATGAGTTCGCCCTGACGCATTTCCTGGCGCGTCAGCGATTCCTCGAACAGTGTCGCGAAATCTTCCATCGGCGGATTGGCAGGGGGGGAAGCGGTGGTGGACATCGGGGTTGCGGTAGCCATGCGGGTTGGTTCCTTCTGTGAACATGAGCCGCCTTCGACGAGAACCCTTTTTCTCGACGCGACGGGCTGGTTGGTCAATCCGCCGGTCGCGCAACGGCTTTGGTTGCGCGGCCTGCGGCCCTTTTGCGTGGGTCAAGTCTCTGGATCTTCGGCGTTTACGCCAGCACATGCGGCTCGGTAGCGCTTGAGCACGCATGCAACAGCATCCTCGATGGTCAGGTGGGTCGTATCCAGGCGCACGGCGTCGCCGCGGGCATGAGCGGCGCTGCTGCCCGGCCTGCGTCACGCGCGTCGCGCTCCTGGATATCGCGCAAAAGACCTTTAAGTGTAACGGAGATTCCTTTTGCGATCAACTGCTTATGCCGCCGCTGCGCCCGCTCCTCGGCGGCGGCGGTCACGAACACCTTGACCCGGGCGTCCGGAAAGACCACGGTGCCCATGTCCCGACCCTCGGCCACCAGTCCGGGGAGCTTGCGAAATGCCCTCTGGCGGTCGATCAGCGCCTGCCGGACGGCCGCGTGGACCGCCACTCTCGATGCTCCGGCGGAAACGTCCTCCCGGCGTATGGCTGCTGTGGCGTCCTCCCCGTCCAGAAGGACGACCGCGTCGCGGAATTCGATCTGGAGGCCGGCGGCAAGCCGCGCGAGCGCCGGCTCGTCGTCGAGTGCCGTCCCGGTCCGCAGCGCCTTCAGTGCCACCAGCCGGTAGAGCGAGCCGCTGTCCAGGTAATTGAACCCGAGCGCACGCGCCGTGGCGGCAGCGATCGTCCCCTTGCCGGACGCGGCGGGACCGTCGATCGCAATGACCGGTGGCAGTTGCTTCGTCACGCAAGAATGCCCGCCAACGCGGTGAAATAGCCGGGGAACGTCTTGCGCACGCAACCCGGGTCGTCGATGGTCACCGGCATCCCGGCGAGCGCGGCAAGCGAAAAGCACATCGCCATGCGGTGGTCGTCATAGGTGGAGATGGTCGCCGACGCGAAACGCGCGGGAGGGGTGACGGTCAGCCAATCCGGCCCCTCCTCGACCTCGGCGCCGACTTTGCGCAATTCGGTGGCCATCGCCGCCAGCCGGTCGGTCTCCTTGACCCGCCAGCTGCCGATGCCGGTCAGCGTCGTCGGCTCGTGCGCGAACAGTGCGACGATTGCAAGCGTCATCGCCGCGTCGGGGATGGCAACACAGTCGATCGTGCCGCCGCGAAGCGGTGCGCCGGCGCGCGCCTCGATCCAATCCGGCCCGAAGCGCACGTCGGCGCCCCGCCGGGCGAGTTCGTCCGCGAACGCGACGTCACCCTGGATCGACTCGCGTCCGACGCCGGTGACCCGCACCGGACCGCCTCCCAACGCACCCGCGGCCAGGAAGTACGATGCGCTGGAGGCGTCGCCTTCGACGGCGAGCGTGCCCGGGCTGTGGTAACCGTCGCCGGCAGGCACGCGGAAGCTGCGCGCGTCGTCGCAGAGGACCGCGACGCCGAAGCGGCGCATCAGCTTGACCGTGATCTCGATGTACGGCCGCGAGATCAGCTCGCCCTCGACTTCGACGACCACCTCCGAGCGCAGCAGCGGGAGCGCCTGCAGGATCCCGGTAAGGAACTGGCTCGACACGTCGCCGCGAACCCGCACCGGCGCCGCCACCGGACGGCCCGGCCCGATCCGCAGGGGCGGAAACCCCGCCGCCAGTTCGTAGCGAAGGTCGGCGCCCAGCGGCACGAGCGCATCGACCAGGTCGGCGATCGGTCGCTCGCGCATGCGCGGCACGCCGTCGGCGCGATAGCGGCCGCCGGAGAACGCGAGCGCCGCAACCAGTGTCCGCATCGACAGCCCCGACAATCCGAGAAAGAGGTCAGCCGCCTTGACCGGAAAGGGGCCGCCCGCACCGGGGATAACGAAACGCTGCCCCCCCGCGTCCTGCCATCCGATGCCGAGCGCGCGCAGCGCGTCCAGCATCACGCGCGTGTCGTCCGACTCGAGCAGGCCGGTCAGCGTCGTGGTTCCGCGCGCCAGCGCCGCCAGCAGCAGCGTCCGGTTCGAAATGCTCTTCGAGCCCGGCAGCGGTACCACGCCTTCCGCGTGCGTCGCAGGCGCGAGCGTGAGCTGCGGCGGGAACGGGTCGGCGGTCATCGGCGGGTGGCCGGGCGGCAAGAAGACTTCACCGTGGTGCAGGAATTGCGATTCGGCAAGACACGCCCGCGCATCACTTGTCCTCGACCACCGGTTGCGTGCGCCGCGCCTCCCACGCACGGCGCGCGGTGCTCGCCTCGGCAAACAGCGCCGCCAGGGCCTCCCCGTCTGACTCGGCGATCATCGCGCGCGCGGCGCGCAGCGCGTCGCCGTAGCCGTCGATCTCCGCCAGCAGCGCGTCGCGGTTGGCGAGCGCGATGTCGCGCCACATTTCCGGCGATGCTGCGGCGATGCGGGTGAAGTCGCGAAAGCCGCTCGCGGCGTGATCGAAATAGCTGGCGGCGTCCGGCCGCGCGGCCAGCTCCGCAACCAGCGCGAATGCAAGCACGTGCGGCAGGTGCGAGACGGCGGCGAAGATCGAGTCGTGCCGATCCGGGGCCAGCGACGTCACCCGCGCGCCGCAGGCCTGCCATAAGGCGGTCACCGTCGCGGTGGCGAAGGGTTGCGTCTCCGGCAACGGGGTCAGGACGACGTTGCGATCCTCGAACAGCGAGGCAAAGGCGGCGGCCGCGCCGGTGTGCTCCGTACCGGCGATGGGATGGCCCGGAACGAAGGCCGGCAGGCGCCCGCCCAGCGTCGCGCGCGCGCAGGCGATCACGTCCTGCTTGGTGCTGCCGGCGTCGGTGACGACCGTGGCGGCGCCCAGATGCGGGGCGAGCGCCGCGAACAGCGCGGGAAACTGGGCCACCGGCGTTGCGATCAGCACGACATCGGCGTCGGCCGCCTCCTGCGCCCAGTCGGCGTCCTGCATGCGTGCGCGGTCGACCACCGAGCGCGCGACCGCGGTGTCGAGATTCGCCCGCGTGCGGCCGACGCCCACGACCTCGCCCACCGCACCCGCACGCTTCAACGCGAGGGCGCAGGAGCCGCCGATGAGGCCAACGCCGACGACAACCAGTTTGCGGATGTGCATGGGCGAACGATGAACGGGTTGCGACGAGTGGGCGTGACGGCCGACAGGCGCAATGCGCCGGCGTCAGCGTCCCAGCGCCGATTGCAGGGCCTGGAGGAAGCGCTCGTTCTCCTCCGGCAGGCCGACCGAGATGCGCAGGTACTCCGGCAGGCCGTAGCTTGCGACCGGGCGCACGATCACGCCCTGCAGCAGCAATGCGTGGTTGATGCGCGCCGCGTCGCCCACCTTCGCCAGCACGAAGTTGCCGTGCGACGGGACCGAAGGCACGCCAAGCGCAGCCAGTCCCTTGTGCAGCTGCGCAAGGCCCTTGCGATTGAGTGCGCGGCTGTCGTCGACATAGGACTCGTCGCCAAGCGCCGCCACCGCGGCGGCCTGCGCCAGCGCGTTCACATTGAACGGCTGCCGCACGCGGTTGAACATGTCGGCGGCTTCGGACGACATCACGCCGTAGCCGATGCGCAGCGCGGCGAGGCCGTAGGCCTTCGAGAACGAGCGCGACACGGCAAGATGCGGATAGCGCGCGATCCAGGCGACGCTGTCGGCGCGATCCGCGGGTTCCAGGTACTCGTTGTACGCCTCGTCCAGCACCACCAGCACGTCGCGCGGCACCGAGTCGATGAACGCCTCGAGCGTGGCCGGCGCGATCCAGGTTCCGGTCGGGTTGTTCGGATTGGCGACGAACACGATGCGCGTCTCGGGCGTGATCGCGGCGCGCATCGCCGGAAGGTCATGGCCAAGATCGCGTGCCGGAACCTCGATGCCGCGCGCGCCTCGCGCCTGCGTGGCCAGCGGGTAGACGGCGAACGCGTGCTGCGAGTAGACGGCGGCGTCGCCGGGGCGCAGGTAGGCCATCGTCGCGAGTTCGAGGATATCGTTGGAGCCGTTGCCGAGCACGATCTGCGCCGGCTGTACGCCGAGTCGCTGCGCCAGCGCATCCTTCAGGTGATAGCCATAGCCATCCGGATAGCGCGTGACGTCCGCCGCTGCCGCCGCGATCGCGGCCAGGACCTTCGGACTGGGCCCCCGTGGATTTTCGTTGGACGCGAGTTTCACGATCGTCGCAGGATCGAGGTTCAACTCGCGGGCGACGTCCTCGATCGGTCGGCCCGGAACGTAGGGGGCGATCTGCGCGACGTAGTCGAGGGCAGCGGGTGCGGCGTGGGTCATCGGTGGGTTCGCGTTGGGGATCAATCGAGTGCCGCCGGATAGGACCCCAGCAGCTTCATGAACGGCGCCTTGCCCGCCAGCTCGTCCAGCGCCCGCGCCACGGCGGGATCCTCGCGATGGCCGACAAGGTCGACGAAGAACAGGTACTCCCAGCGCCCGGTGCGCGCCGGACGCGATTCGAAGCGCGACATCGAGACGCCGTGCCGCGCCAGCGGCTCGAGCAATTCGTAGACCGCGCCAGGACGGTTCGGACAGGACATCACGAGTGACGTCTGGTCACCGCCTGACGGTGGCACCTGCAGGCGGCCCAGCACCCAGAAGCGCGTCGTGTTGTTGGACTCGTCCTCGATATGCGCGGCGAGCGTGGCCAGGCCGTAGATCGCGCCCGCATTCTCGCCGGCGATCGCCGCGGCGCCCGGCTCGACGGACGCCAGTCGCGCGGCTTCCGCATTGCTCGCGACGGCGATGCGTGCGACGGCGGGCAGGTGCCCGGCCAGCCATTGAACGCATTGCGCGAGCGACTGGCCGTGCGAATAGACGCGGGTCACCGCGGGGAGGCTTCCGGCGTTCGACAGAAGGTTCTGCTGCACGCGCAGCTTCACCTCGCCGCAGATGGACAGGTCGGTTGCATGCATGAGGTCGAGCGTGCGTCCGACCGCGCCTTCGGTGGAGTTCTCCACGGGGACCACGGCGAATTCGGTCTGCCCGGCGTCGACTGCGCGGAAGACATCGTCGAAGGTCGGGTACGGCACGGCCTCGACCAGCGATCCGAAATGCCTGGCGACCGCCGCGTGGCTGAAGGTCCCGGCCGGGCCGAGATACGCGACGCGCGTCGGCTGCTCCAGCGCGCGGCACGCCGACATGACCTCGCGGAATATTCCGGTGATGGCGGCATCCGACAGCGGGCCGTGGTTCTGACCATGCAGTGCGCGCAGCACCTGCGCCTCGCGTTCCGGACGGTAGGCGCCACCCTCGCCCTTGAGTGCGCCGATCTTCTGCGCATGGCGGGCACGCGCCTGAAGGCGCGCGAGAATCTCGCGATCGAGTTCGTCGATGGCTGCGCGATGGCGCGCCAGGTCGGTCGCGGCTTCCTTTCCGTCGTCTTGGGCCATCGTGTGCTCGCGGATCAGGCCTCGCCGCCCGGATCATCGCCGGTCTGCGGAAGTTCGTCACCGCCCGGACCTTCGCCGTTCTGCGGAAGTTCGTCGGCGCCCGGCGTGATGCTCTCGTCGTCGGCCTCGGCGACGCGCTCCAGGCCAGCGAGCTGCTCGCCTTCGGAGAGGTTGATGAGCGTGACGCCCTGGGTCGAGCGGCTCATCTCCCGGATCGACTTGACCGGGGTGCGAATGAGCACGCCACCCGTCGAGATCAGCATCACCTGGTCGTCCGGATGGACGAGCGCGGCCGCGACCACCTGTCCGTTGCGTCCGGACTGCTGGATCGCGATCATGCCCTTGGTGCCGCGCGCGTGCCGCGTGTACTCGACGATGGGCGTGCGCTTGCCGAACCCGTTCACGGTGGCCGTCAGCACCGATTGCGCCTCGTCCTCGGCCACCAGCATCGAGATCACCTCCTGACCCGGCTCCAGCATCATCCCGCGCACGCCATGCGCGTTGCGGCCCATTGGCCGCACGTCGTTCTCGTCGAAGCGCACCGCCTTGCCGCCGGAACTGAACAGCATCACGTCATGCGTACCGTCGGTCAGCGCGACGCCGATCAGCGAGTCGCCGGCCGTGAGGTCGACAGCGATGATTCCGGACGGACGCGGACGCGAGAATTCCGACAGCGGCGTCTTCTTCACGGTGCCCATGGCGGTGGCCATGAACACGTACTGGTTCTCGGTGAATTCGCGCACCGGCAGGATCGCCGTGATCTTCTCGTTGTCGACCAGCGGCACCAGGTTGACGATGGGTTTGCCGCGCGACGCGCGCGAGCCCTGCGGCACGTTGTAGACCTTGAGCCAGTACACGCGGCCGCGATTGGAGAAGCACAGGATGAAATCGTGCGTGTTGGCGATGAACATCCGGTCGACGAAGTCGTCTTCCTTGGTGGCCGTGGCCTGCTTGCCGCGGCCGCCGCGCTTCTGCGCGCGGTACTCGTCCACCGGCTGCGCCTTCATGTATCCGCCGTGGGAGAGCGTGACCACCATGTCCTGCGGCGCGATCAGGTCCTCCATCGACAGGTCCACGCCCTGCGCGACGATCTCCGAGCGCCGCACGTCGCCGAACTGGTCGCGGATCGCGGACAGCTCGTCGCCGATCATCGCCGTGACGCGCGCCGGATGGGCAAGGATGTCCAGGAGATCGACGATTTCGGCCATCACGTCGCGGTATTCACCGGTGATCTTGTCCTGTTCGAGTCCCGTGAGCCGCTGCAGCCGCAATTCGAGGATCGCCTGCGCCTGCGTTTCGGAAAGCCGGTACCCGCCGGTCGCTCCGTCCTGCCGCCAGCCGAATTCGAGCGGCAAGCCGTCGGGTCGGGCGGCGTCGGCGGCGGCGCGCTTCAGCATGTCCTCGACCACGGTCGAGCGCCACAGTTTCGCCATCAGCGCGGACTTGGCCTCGGGCGGGGTGGACGACGCCTTGATGAGCGCGATGATCTCGTCGACGTTCGACAGCGCGACGGCCAGGCCCTCGAGGACGTGGCCGCGCTCGCGTGCCTTGCGCAGCTCGAACACCGTGCGCCGCGTGATCACTTCGCGCCGGTGGATGAGGAAGTATTCGAGGAACTGCTTCAGGTCGAGCAGCCGAGGCTGGCCGTCGACCAGCGCGACCATGTTCATGCCGAAGCTGTCCTGCAGCTGTGTCAGCTTGTACAGGTTGTTGAGGACGATTTCCGGGACTTCCCCGCGCTTCAACTCGATGACGACGCGCATTCCCGTGCGGTCGGATTCGTCGCGCAGGTCCGAGATGCCTTCGAGCTTCTTCTCGCGCACCAGCTCGCCGATTCGCGACAGCAGGTTCGACTTGTTGACCTGGTACGGGATCTCGTCGACGATGATCGCCTGCCGCCCGCCCCGATCCAGGTCCTCGATATGCGTGCGGGCGCGAATCACCACACGGCCGCGGCCCGTCCGATAGCCTTCGCGCACGCCGGCGAGGCCGTAGATGATCCCGGCGGTCGGGAAATCCGGAGCCGGGATCAGCTCCATCAGCTCGTCCACCGAGATGTCCGGATTGCCGAGCAGTGCCAGGCAGCCCGAGATGGTCTCGGTCAGGTTGTGCGGCGGGATGTTGGTCGCCATGCCGACCGCGATCCCCGACGATCCGTTGACCAGGAGGTTTGGCAGACGTGAAGGCAGGACCGCAGGTTCGTGCTCCTTGCCGTCGTAATTGGGGACGAAATCGACCGTCTCGCGGTCCAGATCCGCCAGCATCTCGGCGGCGATCTTCTGCAGCCGGCATTCGGTGTAGCGCATCGCCGCCGGATTGTCGCCGTCGATCGAGCCGAAATTGCCCTGCCCGTCGACCAGCGGATAGCGCAGCGAGAAATCCTGCGCCATGCGGACCAGCGTGTCGTAGATCGCCAGATCGCCGTGGGGGTGATACTTGCCCATGACCTCGCCGACCACGCGTGCGCACTTCACGTAGGGCCGGTTCCAGGCGATGTTGGCTTCGTGCATCGCAAACAGGACCCGGCGGTGAACGGGCTTCAGCCCGTCCCGGACGTCCGGCAAGGCCCTGCCGACGATTACGCTCATCGCGTAATCGAGGTAGCTGTGCCGCATCTCGGCTTCGAGGCTGACGGGTAGGGTTTCTTTTGCGAACTGCTCCATGGGCGGCTTTTTTTCCGGAAGTGATGGGCGAAAGGGGGGGTGGGGGAGCGCGGGTCGGGAAAAGTGCCTCGGAGTTCCAGCTTTTCAGTCCGCCGTCCCGCCGCGCCCGGCGTTTCGCCGCGCGCGCGGCCGCGGCAAACCATCCGGAGGCCCTTGAAATCACGTAATTTTATCACGCCGTTGTATTGCCGCGACAGTCGGATGGCGAGTCTGCGACAGACCTGACTTTTCTTTGCGGCGCGAAAACCCGTGTGCTATATTCAACAGGGAGATATCGCAATTGGCATCGGCCACGTTTCGCTTGTCGCCGAAAACCGCCAGTTCTTGTGAATTTGTTCAAAACCAAAGCTAAAGGGGTGAAACAATGAGTCGACGTCTCGTCACCGGCGCCGTTGCCGGCCTGCTCGCGGCGGCCTTCGCCGGCGGTGCGTCCGCACAGACCAAGGGATACGTTCCCGGTACGGCGCCCTGCTCGCCGGGGTATGTGTGCACGTTTGCGCCAACGCCGACGGATGGCATCGTGAAGAGCGGCGTTTACAACAGTACGGCGGGGTTGTCCGGCAACCTGTGCTATCGCCAGCTGTACTGGACGCCGGCCAACGCCATTGAGCAGTGCGACCCGGACCTGGTGCCGAAGAAGCCTGCGCCGCCGCCGCCGATGGCCGCACCGACACCGCCGCCGCCGCCGCCGCCTGCCCCGGCTCCGGCCCCCATGGCGAAGGTGCAGAAGATCACACTGGCGTCCAAGGCGCTCTTCGACTTCGACAAGTACGCGTTGAAGCCCGAAGGCAAGGCGGCGATCGACACCGAGATCATCGCGAAGCTCTCGCGGGTCACGAAGCTCGAGCTGGTGCTGGTGACCGGCCATACCGACCCGATCGGAACGCAGCAGTACAACCAGAAGCTGTCGGAGCGCCGTGCTGACTCCGTCCGCGACTACCTGGTGAGCAAGGGCGTGCCGAAGGACAAGATCGAGACGCTCGGCATGGGCAAGACGCAGCCGATCCCGGGTGTGGTGTGCAAGCAGAAGAACTTCAAGGAACTGATCGCCTGCTACGCACCGCTGCGCCGCGTTGAAGTCGAAGTCAAGGGCGAAGCCCAGTAAGCAGCAGTTCGCCTCGAACAAAGCCCCGCCCTGTGCGGGGCTTTGTTTTTCCGCGTTCGCAATGTCGCGGGCGCGAACGTCGCCGTCGTTTACCATCGGGGTCCGCGGGCATGGCGCCGGCCAAGGCGCAAGTCCTCGCATAACATCGAAATCATTGGGAGCACAGAGCCCTATGCAGCCCGTCGACCTGAGAATCGACGCGCAGTGGATCGTGCCGGTGGAGCCGGCGGGTGCGCTTACCGGGCACGCGTTGATCGTCGACGATGGCCGCATCGTCGCGCTGCTGCCGGCATCCGCCGCGGATGCGACGTACGCGCCGCGCACGAAGTGCGCGTTTCCCACGCACGTGCTCCTGCCCGGCCTGGTCAACGCGCATACCCATTCGGCGATGACGCTGTTGCGCGGCATCGCCGACGACGTGCCGTTGAAGCCCTGGCTCGAACAGCACATCTGGCCGCGCGAAGGCCGCTTTGTCTCACCCGAGTTCGTCTTCGACGGCACGCTGCTCGCTGCTGCCGAGATGCTGCGCGGCGGCGTCACCTGCTGCAACGACATGTACTTCTATCCGGACGCCGCCGCGCGCGCCTACGAGGCCGCCGGCATGCGCGCGCTGATCGGCGCGCCGGTGCTGGATTTCCCGACACCCTATGCGGCGGATGCCGACGCCTACCTGACGCGCGGCCTGGCGGCGCGCGATGCATTCAAGCACGCGCCGCTGCTCACCTTTGCGCTCGCGCCGCACGCGCCCTACACGGTCGGTGACGCGGCCTGGGAACGAATCGTCATGTATGCGCGCCAGCTCGACCTGCCGATACAGACGCATCTGGCTGAGACCCGGGACGAGGTCGCCACTGCATTGGCCAGCACCGGCATGACGCCGCTGACGCGTCTCGATCGACTGGGAGCAACCGGGCCCGGCTTCATCGCCATCCATGCCGTGCACGTCGACAGCGCGGACATCGCCGTCCTTGCGGCACAGGGATGCCACGTCGTCCATTGCCCCGCATCGAACATGAAGCTGGCCAGCGGCATTGCGCCGGTGGCGGCGTTGCTCGATGCGGGCGTCAACGTCGCGCTCGGCACGGATGGCGCGGCGTCGAACAACCGGCTCGACATCCTGTCGGAGATGCGGCTGGCGAGCCTGCTGGCCAAGGTCGCCACCGGCGATGCTGCCGCGGTTCCGGCGGCAACGGCGCTGCGGATGGCCACACTCAACGGCGCGCGCGCTCTGGGGCTGGACGCGGTGACGGGCTCCCTCCTGCCCGGCAAGGATGCCGACCTTGTCGCGGTGGATCTGTCGCGGGTGTCGACGCAGCCCGTCTTCGACCCCGTATCGCACCTGGTCAACGCGGCAGGCCGGAGTTGCGTCAGCGACGTCTGGGTGCGTGGCGTTAGAATGGTCGACGGGCGCCAGCTGGCCGGCGTGGACGAGCCTGCATTGCTCGTGCGCGTTCGCGCATGGCAGCACAAGCTCGCCACGACCCCTCACTGAACCCGATGCCTACCCGCTCGTCAGTCGCCGCACCGAACGCCGATCCGGCCGAACTCGCCAAGTTCTCGGACGTCGCGCATCGCTGGTGGGACCCGACCAGCGAATTCCGGCCGCTGCACGAGATGAATCCGGTTCGCCTCGCGTGGATCGACGAGGTCGCGGGCGGCCTGGCCGGCAAGGACGTGCTCGACGTCGGATGCGGGGGCGGCATCCTCGCGGAATCGATGGCCGCTCGCGGGGCGCGCGTGACGGGGATCGACCTTTCCGAAAAGGCGCTCGGCGTGGCCAAGCTCCACGGTCTCGAGTCCGGAGTCGCGGTCGACTATCGCCTGATTGCCGCCGAAGCGCTGGCCGCGGAAGCTCCGGCGTGCTACGACGTCGTGACCTGCATGGAACTGCTGGAGCATGTTCCCGATCCGGCGTCGATCGTCACCGCGTGCGCGACGCTCGCCAAGCGAGGCGGCGTCGTGATCTTCGCCACGCTCAACCGCAATCCCAGGTCGTACCTGTTCGCGATCCTCGGCGCCGAATACGTGCTGCAGCTTCTTCCGCGCGGCACGCACGACTGGAGGAAGTTCATCCGCCCGGCGGAACTGACCGCCTTTGCGCGCCGGGCCGGACTCGATCTGCGCACACTGGCGGGCATGACCTACAACCCGTTCACGCGCGAATTTCGCATCGATGCGGACACTGCCGTCAACTATCTCGCCGCCTACGCAGCGCATGCGAGTTGACCGCACGGCGCGACCGCCGCCACTGCCGCTGCCGGTTTCCGCCGTCCTGTTCGATCTCGACGGCACGCTGGCCGATTCTGCGGACGACCTTGCGAATGCACTTAACCGTGTCCGCGCCGCTCGCGCACTGCCGCCGGTGCCGCTGGCAGGATTGCGCGCGCATGCGTCGTCCGGCGCGCGAGGGCTCCTGCATGCGGGCATGGGGGTCATGCCGGAACATCCGGACTACGCGGCGCTGCGCGAGGCGTTCCTCGCCCATTACGAGCGAGGCCTCGCGGAAACCACGCGGCTGTTTTCGGGAGTGTCCGCGCTGCTGACGGCGATCGAGGAGCGCGGGCTGCGCTGGGGCATCGTGACCAACAAGCATGCGCGCTTCACGGTGCAGGTCGTGGCGGCACTCGGGCTTGCCCGCCGCGCGGCGGTGGTCGTCTCGGGCGACACGACGCCGAATCCGAAGCCGCACCCGGCGCCGCTGCTGCACGCGGCGCGCGAAATGCGCGTCGTGCCCTCGGCTTGCGTCTACGTGGGCGATGATCTGCGCGACATCGATGCCGGCAACGCGGCCGGGATGGCGACCATCGTCGCCGGTTACGGGTACATGGGCACCGCCGGTGACCCTGCGCGGTGGCCGGCGACGGGCTGGATCGATGCGCCGCTCGATCTGCTGGCATGGTTGCCTGCGGTCTCGGCGGCGCCTGCCATGCAGGGGCGAGTCGACGCCGAATCCTAGGGGCACGACCCGGCGTTGAGCAGCAACCATTCGCGCGGAACGCCGCCGCGCGAACCCGCGATCCGAACCGGCTGCTGCGCGGCCAGCGGCCGCAGCACGGCACTGACGACGTCCTCAGGCGCGGCGAGAGCCACGCCGTTGGCCTGCTCGAGCCGATCGCCCTTGCTCATCGCAAGCATTTTCAGGAAGCCGCTTTCGTCGCGGACGGTGAGCGCTCCACGGTCGGAGGCCACCAGCGCGGTCCAGCTCTCCGGCTTGCTGATGATTCCCTGGAAGAGCTCGGCGTTCAGCCGCAGCACGGTGCCCCGGAAGCCGGCGGGCGCGCTGCACGCGGGGTTGCGCGCCGCACGCGCGACCGCGCCAGGCGGCGCCTTCGCAACACTCGACGCTTTCGCAACCGGCTCGCCGCGCAACGCGATCCGGCGCTCGCCTCCGGCGTCGCGCACCGTGATCCCGTCAGGCATGACGGCGACGAGTTGCGCGCCTTGCGCGATCTCCTGTCCGGGCGCCACGAGTTTCGGGCCGGAGGGCAGGCGGAACAATGCGTAGCCGCGCCCGTCGCGCTCGGCGAACACGCCGAGCAAGCGCGTATCTCCTGCAGCCAGCGTCGCGTCGTCCCTGGCGGGCGCTGGGGATGGTGCGGCGGCGCCCGGCGCGGACAACAGACCTGACGCGACAATGGTCGCCGCCGGATCCGCGGGCGCCGCCGGCGGGATGCGCACCGGCGAAGGACCGAAGGCTTGCCAGCCCCACCATGCTGTCGCTGCAGCGAGCAATGCTGCCGCAACGAGCGTGGCGAGCCCGGCGGCGACGCGTGCCGTCGCGTCGCTCATCGCCGCAACGACGGGGAGATCGGGCACGGGTCGGCCCTCCACCCCATGCGCCGGCCCCGGCGGGCACCCTTATAATCGACGCTCTTCCGCACGGACTCTCCGAGTGAATCCCAGGCTCGACCTTCTTCAGCCCTACCCGTTCGAAAAATTGCGCGCGCTGTTCGCGGGCGTGACGCCGAACCCGGGCAAGCGCGCGATCAGCCTGTCGCTGGGTGAGCCCAGGCATCCCACGCCGCCGCTCATCCTCGATGCGCTGATCGAGGGCGCCGGCGCGTTCGCGAATTATCCCACGACGCTCGGTCCATCCGCCTTGCGCGAGGCGATCGCGCGCTGGCTCGAGCGCCGGCATGGCCTCCCCGCGGTCGACCCCGCCACGCAGGTGTTGCCGGTGCTGGGCAGCCGCGAGGCGTTGTTCGCGTTCGGGCAAACCGTTGTCGATGGCGGGCGCGCTGATGCGACCGTAGTCGTGCCCAACCCGTTCTACCAGATCTACGAGGGCGCAGCGCTGCTCGCAGGTGCCCGGATCCATTGCGTCAATGCGGACCCTGCTGCCGACTTCGCCCACGCGTGGGGATCCGTGCCGGATGCAGTCTGGGCGCGGACCCAGCTGCTCTATGTGTGCTCGCCGGACAACCCGACCGGGCGCGTGCTCGACCTGGCCGGGTGGACGAGCCTCTTCGAGCTGTCGGATCGGCATGGTTTCGTGATCGCCTCGGACGAATGTTATTCGGAGATCTATTTCGACGAAGGCGCGCCACCGCTGGGCGCACTCGCGGCGGCGCAGGCGCTCGGCCGGGATGCGTTCTCACGTCTGGTCGTGTTCGGCAGCCTGTCCAAGCGGTCGAACGCGCCGGGCCTGCGCTCCGGCTATGTCGCCGGCGACGCGCGGCTGCTGGCCGCGTTCCTGCGCTACCGCACCTACCATGGCAGCGCGATGTCGGGACCGGTCGCAGCCGCCAGCATCGCCGCGTGGAACGACGAAGCGCACGTGCGCGCCAATCGTGCCGAATATGCGGCGAAATTCGCGCGCCTGCAGCCGCGGGTCGCGCAGGTCCTGCCATGCGCGATGCCCGAAGCCGCGTTCTACCTGTGGGCGCGCACGCCGATCGACGATGCTCTTTTCGCACGACGGCTCTATGCGGAGGAAAACGTCGCCGTCCTGCCGGGCAGCTACGTTGCCCGCGAGGCGAACGGAGTGAACCCGGGTCGAGGACGGATCCGCCTGGCGCTGGTCGCCAATCAGGCGGAATGCACGGAAGCGGTCGAGCGCTTGGTCGCCTTTGCGCAACGGGTCTCCGAGACGCCCGCCACGGCCGGAGCCGGATAACGTCGCCTGGTCCGGCCGGTCGAAGGCGCGCGACCGGTCTGGCAGCCGCCGGCCACTGTCCAGCTGTACGGCCACTCGATCGCCTATTGCGTGAATGCCGCGTCGTCAGCGCGCCATCGGGGCGGTGGACCGCCCCAGCATATAATTACGCCTTTTGCCAACGCCCATGAACCAACTTGCCGCCACCATCGACGCCGCGTGGGAGCAGCGTACCGCGCTGTCGCCCGCAGCGGCTCCGGCCGACATCCGTGACGCGGTCGCGCAGGTCATTGCGGAGCTTGATGCCGGCCGTCTGCGGGTCGCGCAGAAGGTGGCGACCGGATGGACCACACATCAATGGATCAAGAAGGCCGTTCTGCTTTCGTTCCGCCTCGCTGACAACGCGGGGATCGGACTGTCCGGGCCCGGCGTGCCATTCCGGTTCTACGACAAGGTGCCGACCAAGTTCGCGCAGTATTCGGATGAGCAGTTCGCCGCAGCGGGCGTGCGGGTCGTTCCGCCCGCGGTCGCGCGTCGCGGCGCCTATATCGCACCCAACGTGGTGCTGATGCCCTCGTACGTGAATATCGGCGCGTACGTCGACGAGGGCACGATGGTCGATACATGGGCCACCGTCGGCTCGTGCGCGCAGATCGGCAGGAACGTTCACCTGTCGGGCGGCGTCGGAATTGGCGGTGTGCTGGAGCCGCTGCAGGCCAATCCGACGATCATCGAGGACAACTGTTTCATCGGTGCACGCTCGGAAGTCGTCGAGGGCGTGATCGTCGAGGAAAACGCGGTGCTCGGCATGGGCGTGTTCATCGGCCAGAGCACCAAGATCTACGATCGCGCAACCGGTTCGATCAGCTACGGCAGGGTGCCGGCGGGGTCGGTGGTCGTCGCCGGCAGCCTGCCCACGGGTGATGCCGGCTGCCAGCTCTATTGCGCGGTCATCGTCAAGCAGGTCGACGCGAAAACGCGCGCCAAAACCAGCATCAACGAGCTGCTGCGCGCCTGACGGCCCAAATCGATGTCCGTCAACCTGAAGTCGCCGGAGGAAATCGAGAGCATGCGCGTGGCCGGGCGGCTCGCCTCCGAACTGCTCGACTACCTGACGCCGCACGTGAAGCCCAGCGTTTCCACGGGCACGATCAACGACCTCGCGCACGAGTACATGGTGAATGTCCAGGAAACGATCCCGGCAACGCTCAACTATGCGCCGCCCGGGCATTCGCCCTACCCAGCGTCGTTGTGCACGTCGGTCAATCACGTTGTGTGCCATGGAATTCCAGGCGAAAAAAAACTGAAGGATGGAGACATCCTGAACATCGACGTCACGGTGATCAAGGATGGCTTTCACGGGGATACCAGCCGCATGTTTTCCGTAGGCCGCCCGTCGATCCAGGCGAGGCGGCTGTCCGAGCTCACCTTTGAAGCGATGTGGCGAGGCATCCGCGCGGTAAAGCCGGGCGCGCATCTGGGCGACATCGGCGCGACCATCCAGCGGTTTGCCGAAGGACACGGCTTTTCCGTGGTCCGTGAGTTCTGCGGGCACGGCATCGGCCGTCAGTTCCACGAGGAACCGCAGGTGCTCCACTATGGCCGTGCCGGCACCGGTCTCAAGCTGCAGCCCGGAATGACCTTTACGATCGAACCGATGATCAACGCCGGCCGGTCGGGTATCCGCTGCCTGGCCGATGGATGGACGATCGTCACCGCCGATCACTCGCTTTCGGCGCAGTGGGAGCATACGGTCCTCGTCACCATCGATGGGTTCGAGGTGCTGACGGTGTCCGCGGGAACCCCGCCTCCGCCCGCCGTCGCCGCCTGACGGCGCGGTCACGATGGCGTTTCCCGACCCGCCGGCCGAGGTCGCCTCTCCCGACCTCGCGCGGGAGAGCGAGCCGCGGCTCGCTTTCTGGCGCGGCGAGCTGCGGGAACGTCGCGACGCGCTGCGCGAGGCGTTCCTGGCCGTCCCCGACACGCCGCGGCTGGTGCGCGCGCATGCGCGCCTCGTCGATCGCGTCATTCGCGGCATCTGGACCGAGTGCGCGATGCCCGGCTCGCTCGCGGCGATCGCCGTCGGGGGCTACGGCCGTGGCCAGCTGTTCCCGCATTCGGATGTCGACGTGCTGGTGCTGCTCCCCGCGAAGGGCGCGCCGCCCGCCGAGGCCATCGAGCGCTTCTTCGCCGCGCTGTGGGATATCGGGATCGAACTGTCGCACGCGGTGCGCACCATCGACGAATGCGACGTGGAAATGACCGCCGACGTCACCATCAGGACCAGCCTGCTCGAAAACCGGCTCTTGACCGGTGCGCGCGGGCTATTCCGGCAATTTCGGCAGCGTTTCGCCGAGCGTATGGATGTCCAGGCGTTCTATGACGCCAAGGTGCTCGAACAGCAGCAGCGGCACTTGAAGTACCAGGATGCAATCTACAACCTCGAGCCGAATCTGAAGGAAAGTCCGGGGGGCTTGCGCGACTTGGCATCGGTGCTTTGGATCGCGCGCGCCGCCGGCCTTGGGCGCACCTGGAAGGAGCTCGCCAGCAACGGGCTGATGACGATCGGCGAAGCACGCGCCGTCTCACGACAGGAGCACTTCATCGGCGCCATTCGCGTGCGCCTTCATTACCTGCTCCGGCGCCGCGAGGACCGACTGGTGTTCGACGCGCAGAACGAACTCGCGAAACAGCTGGGGCTGGCCGACACGAAGCGCGAAGCGCGCGAGCGAACAGCTGATGCAGAGGTATTACCGGGCCGCCAAGCTGGTCATGCAGGTCAACACGGTCCTGCTGCACAACCTGCATGCACGCCTGTATCCGGCGGCTGCCGAGCCGCTGCCCATCGACGCCGAATTCCAACGGGTGGACGAGCTGCTCGACATTCGCAGCGAGCGGGTGTTCGTCGAACGGCCGGGCGCGATACTCGACGCGTTCCTCATGCTGCAGCGCCACCGGGACTTGAAGGGCATGACTGCACGGACGCTGCGTGCATTGTGGCGCGACCGTTCGCGCATCGACGGCGCATTCAGGCGCGACCCGGAAAATCGGGAGCGCTTCATCGCGATGTTCCGTATCGAGCGCGGTCTGCTGCATGGCCTGCGGCGGATGAACCTGCACGGAATCCTGGGCGCCTACCTGCCTGTCTTTGGGCGCATCGTCGGCCAGATGCAACACGACCTGTTCCACGTCTACACGGTCGACGAGCACATCCTGATGGTGATCCGGAACCTGCGGCGCTTCACCGAAGCGCAGCACGCGCACGAATACCCACTGTGCTCGCGTCTCATCGCGGACTTCGAGCGGCGCGAAGTCCTCTACCTGGCCGGGCTGTTCCACGACATTGCCAAGGGCCGCGGCGGCGACCATTCAGCGCTGGGCGCGCGCGACGCACGCCGCTTCTGCCGCGAACATGGCCTTTCAGTCGAGGACGCTGACCTTGTCGCATGGCTGGTCGCCAACCATCTCGTCATGTCGTCGACCGCGCAAAAACAGGACCTCACCGATCCGGACGTTCTCGCCGCGTTCGCCGGCAAGATGGGCAGCGAACGCCGGCTCAATGCGCTCTACCTGCTCACGGCGGCCGATATCCGTGGCACGAGTCCCAAGGTCTGGAACAACTGGAAGGGCAAGCTGCTCGAGGATCTGTATCACGCCGCACGCGCGGTGCTTGCCGGGACGACGCCGACGCGAACGGTCTTGGACAGCATCGACGCGCGGCGCGCCGAAGCGCATCGCCTGCTCAGGCTCTACGCCGTTCCGGACGGCGCCGAGGCGGCGCTGTGGAAGCACCTCGACACGCCCTATTTCCAGAGGCACACCGCCGAGGAAATCGCCTGGCATGCGCGGCACCTGTACTGGCGCATCGAGCGCAGCGAACCCGTCGTCAAGGCGCGGCTGGCGCGTGATGGCGCCGGAATCCAGGTGCTCGTGTACCTGCCCGACCAGAAGGCGCTTTTTGCGCGCCTGTGCGGGTTCTTTGGACGCGCGGGCCTCTCGATCCTGGAGGCCAAGGTCCACACGACCCGATCGGGCTACGCGCTCGACACTTTCGCGCTGCACGACCCCACGCAGCCGGGTGCGTCCTATCGCGAAACGCTGCAGGGAGTCGAATACGAGCTTGCGCAGCTGCTTGTCGAACAACCGACGCTGACCCCACCCGCCGAGGGCCGG
Organism: uncultured beta proteobacterium; assembly: GCA_963739745.1. Taxonomy (GTDB): domain Bacteria; phylum Pseudomonadota; class Gammaproteobacteria; order Burkholderiales; family Casimicrobiaceae; genus VBCG01. The sequence continues at coordinate 251,777 of CAVUCJ010000017.1, read as the reverse complement.
ATACCGCGCCAGCTGAAGCACTTCCCGCTGACGCCGGAAGTCCAGATCTTCCCCGACGACAAGGGCACGCACTACATTCTGGAGGTCGTGGCCGGCGACCGTCCGGGGTTGCTTGCGCGGATCGCCTACTCGCTCGCCCAAGCGAACATCAATGTGGTCAGCGCCAAGATCAATACGCTCGGCGATCGCGCGGAAGACGTCTTCCTGGTCGACGGTGCGCGGCTGCACGACGAGCAGGCGCTGCTGCGTCTCGAGACGGCACTGTACGAACAATTGCGGACCTGATCCCGGCTGCGCCGCGCGCGTGCGTGCGGACCCTCGCGGGCAATGCCGTAACGGCGCGAATCACTCCGTGGCTTCGGCACCCGAAAGTTCGGGAAAGAGCACCTCGGTGAAACCGAAATTGCGGAGGTCCCTGATTCGTGTCGGGTACAGGATGCCATCCAGGTGGTCGCATTCATGCTGGACCACGCGGGCATGGAAGCCCTCCACGTCGCGCACGATCGGCCGTCCGTCGGGGTCGAAACCCTCGTAGCGCAACCGTGTGAAGCGCGGGACGAGACCACGCATTCCCGGGACCGACAGGCAGCCTTCCCAGCCGTCCTCCTCCTCGTGACCCAAGGGCGCGAGCACCGGATTGACGAGTTCGGTGTAGGGCACCGGCTCCACGTCCGGATAGCGGGGATTGCTCTCGACTCCGAAGATCACGACGCGCAGCGGCACGCCGATCTGCGGCGCGGCGAGCCCGGCGCCGTCGCGGGCGCGCATCGTATCGCGCATGTCCGCCAGCAATTCGCGCAGCTCCGGGCCGCCGAGGCGCTCGACCGGACGCGCTCGCTCCAGCAGACGAGGATCCCCCATGCGCAGGATGGCGCGGATCATGTGCGCGGAGTCGCCACGCGGATCACAGCGCCGCAGGGAGTGGCGAAATGTGCGGCGCCACGTGATCGAGCAGCGCACGCACCTTGTCCATCGCGGACTCGAGAACTTGTGAGATGCCCTCCATCGACACCTCGCGGGCACTGTCGGCGCGGCCGGCGGCGTGGTTGACTACGACGCAGATTGCGACATAGGCAAGCCCCGCCTCGCGCGCCAGCGAGGCCTCCGGCATGCCGGTCATCCCGACCAGCGTCGCACCATCGCGTTCCAGCCGGTCGATTTCCGCTGCGGTCTCCAGGCGTGGGCCGTTGACCGCCGCGTAGACGCCACCGTCGTGCAGCGTGAGTTCCGCCGTGCGGGCCGCCACCAGGCAACATTCGCGCAGTTCCGGTGAGTACGGGTGCGTGAAGTCGACATGAACGACGCTGCCTTCGCCGCCGTCGAAGAACGTCGCCTCGCGACCCGACGTGTAGTCGAGCAATTGATCCGGCAGCACCAGGTCGCCGGGCCGGCAACCGCGGATGCCGCCGACCGACGCGACCGCGATCACGGCACGCGCACCTTTTTCCCGGAGTGCCCATAGATTGGCGCGATAGTTGACGCGATGCGGAGGAATCGTGTGGCCGTGGCCGTGCCGGGCAAGGAACACCGTGTTGCTGCCCCCGATTTGCCCGAACAACAACGCCGACGAAGGATCGCCGTAGGGCGTACGCACGACCTCACGGTGCGCGACCGCCAGGGTCGAGAGTCGGGTCAGTCCGGTACCGCCAATGATTGCGAGCATGAAACTTGCTTGATTTCGTTGACAATTGCGCGGCGCGCTCGGCACTGCCCGGCAGGGTGTGCGCCGCGGCCGCCCGTGGTCGACCGCCGAATGGACGGCGGATAGGGACCCTCAAGTGGAAACCCACGCGGTAAGCGCGCTGGAAGCCGAATTGGAAACCGCAGCGGAGCCGCAGCGGAAGCCGCAGTGGAAACATCAGGCAATTCATGACATTATCATGAAAACCGTTGACAATACGTTGAACTAGGCACGGTACTTCATTGTACCGGCACGCGCGGTGCCCGCGAGGCGACGTATCGCAGCTGCCGGAAACGCGTCAGGGGACACCATGTATCTCGATCGACTGTTCAAGCTGATGGCGGAGAAGCAGGCCTCCGACCTGTTCATTTCCTGCGGCGCACCCATCAACATCAAGGTCAACGGCGTCGTGCAGCCGGTGTCCACGCAGCCGATGGATGTCGAGACCGTCCGTCGGATCGCCTACGAGCTCATGGACAAGGAGCAGGCGCGCGAATTCGAGAACTCGATGGAGATGAACCTTTCGCATCTCGATCGCAGCGTCGGCAATTTTCGCGTCAACATCTTCCGCCAGCGGGGCACGATCTCGCTGGTCATCCGCTACGTTCGCAGCAACGTGCCGCCGTTCGCGCAGCTCAAGCTCCCTTCGGTGCTGCTCGACCTCGTCGTCGAAAAGCGCGGACTCGTGCTGGTGGCGGGCGCGACCGGTTCCGGCAAGTCAACCACGCTGGCCGCGATGATCGATCATCGCAATCTCACCAAGCCCGGCCACATCCTTACCATCGAGGACCCGATCGAATACCTGTTCGAGCACAAGCTGAGCATCGTCAACCAGCGCGAAATCGGTGTGGACACCACGAGCTACAACGCCGCGCTGCAGAACGCACTGCGCGAGGCGCCGGACCTCATCATGGTCGGCGAGGTGCGCGACAAGGAGACCATGCAGTCGGCGCTGCTGCACACGCTGACCGGCCACCTGTGCCTGACGACGATCCACGCCAACAACAGCTATCACGCGCTGTCGCGGATCATCAACCTCTTCCCGTACGAAGCGCGCTCGGCGGTGCTGTCCGACCTCTCGATCGGGCTGCGCGCGATCGTCTGCCAGCGGCTTTTCCGCAACCGTGATGGCGAGATGCAGCCTGCCGTCGAGATCCTGCTCAACACCGCGCTCATCGCCGAGCTGATCAAGAATGGCGAATTCGCGCAGATCAAGGAAGCGATGGAGCAGTCACTTTATCCCGGCTCGCAGACGTTCGAACAGGCGCTGTGCCGGCTCTACCTCGACGGCATCATCACCTACGACGAAGCGATGCTGGGGTCGGATTCGCCCACCAACCTCGCCTGGCAGATCAACCAGAGCAGCCCGAGCTCACGAATCGAATCGATGGAGTCGGAGGCCAACAAGGACGAGCGCCGGCCGGGTGCCGATTTTGCGTCGATGACGATCAATACCGAGCTGCTCGACCGCGCGCACTAGGCTGGCGCCACGCCGAGTGCGCCGATTGCGACCGTCGTAGCCGACGCCGCCGCACGCTTCGTCTTTGCTACCATCCATGGGATGGATACGTCTGCCCGACCCACACTGGCGCTGGCACGCGAACTGATCGCGCGTCGCTCGCAAACGCCCGACGACGCCGGCTGCCAGGCGCTGCTGATCGAACGTCTGCGCCCACTGGGCTTCACCTGCGACACGCTGGTCTCCCGGGGGGTGACCAACCTGTGGGCGCGGCGCGGCGACGCACGCCCGCTGGTCTGCTTCGCGGGGCACACCGACGTGGTACCGCCTGGCCCACGGGAAGGCTGGACCTCCGACCCGTTCACGCCGGTCGAGCGCGACGGCTTTCTTTACGGACGCGGGGCGGCCGACATGAAGGGATCGATCGCCGCCTTCGTGACGGCGGTCGAGGGCTTCGTCGCCGAGCGCGCGGACGCGCCGGGCTCGATCGCGTTGCTCATTACCTCCGACGAGGAAGGCCCGGCCACCGACGGCACGGTGAGGATCGTCGAGCGCATGATGGCGCGGGGCGAGCGCATCGACCATTGCATCATCGGCGAACCGTCGTCGGTCGAGACGCTGGGCGACATGATCAAGAACGGCCGGCGCGGGACGCTGTCGGGGACCCTGACGATCAAGGGTGTGCAGGGGCACATCGCGTATCCGCACCTGGCGCGCAACGCGATTCACCTGGCAGCAGAGGTGGTGGCCGAACTCGCGGCGATCGTATGGGATGAGGGCAACGAATACTTTCCCCCGACGAGCTGGCAGTGCTCGAACATCCATGCGGGTACCGGGGCGACCAACGTCATTCCCGGCACGCTGGAGGTCATGTTCAATTTTCGATATTCGCCGGAGAGCACGCGCGAATTGCTCGAGCAGCGCTTCGAGGCGATCCTGCGTCGCCACGAAATCGACTACGACCTAGAATGGACGGGCTGGGGCAAGCCGTTCATGACCCCGCGCGGAACGCTGGTCGGCGCCGCCATCGACGCGATCCATGCCGTGCGCGGCATCATGCCGGAGCTTTCCTGCACTGGCGGCACCTCCGACGGCCGCTTCATCGCGGACATCTGTCCCGAGATCGTGGAACTGGGCCCGGTCAGTGCGACGATCCACAAGCTCGACGAATGCGTGCGGATCGCGGACCTCGAATCGTTATCGGCGATCTATCGCGGCGTCCTCGAGCGCCTGCTGCGATCGGACGCCCCCGCCTCATGAGTTCCATTCCCGCCGGCGAGCTCGAAACGCTGCGCGACTGGCTGCGCTTCGTCGTCTCTCGCTTCGGCGAAATGAAGGTCGTTTTTGGCCACGGCAGCTCCGAAGCCTACGACGAGGCCGCCTACCTGCTGCTGCATGCGCTGCATCTCCCACTCGACCGCCTGGAGCCCTTCCTCGACGCGCGGCTGACGCAGGGCGAACGCCAGACGCTCGCGCAGTTGTTCTCGCGCCGGATCGACGACCGCGTCCCTGCTGCGTACCTGACGCGCGAGGCGTGGCTCGGCGACTTCCGGTTCTACGTCGACGAGCGTGTACTCATCCCGCGCTCGTTCATCGCCGAGCTGCTGCCGGGCAGCCTCGAAGCCTATGTCGGACCTGTCGGCGACGTGAAGTCCGCGCTCGACATGTGCACCGGGTCCGGCTGTCTCGCGATCCTGCTTGCGCACGCGTACCCGGAGGCGGACATCGATGCCGTCGATTTGTCGTCAGAGGCGCTCGCCGTCGCGCAGCGCAACGTCAGCGACTATGGGCTCGCCGACCGCATCAACCTCATCCGTTCCGACCTCTTCGCCAACCTGCCCGAGAAGAGCTACGACCTCATCATCACCAATCCGCCGTATGTGACGACACTGGCGATGGACGAACTGCCGCCCGAATACCGCCACGAGCCGAAGCTGGCACTTGCAGGCGGCGACGACGGCCTCGACGCGGTGCGGACGCTGGTCAAGGAGGCGCCGCGCTTCCTCAATTCGGGCGGCACGCTGGTCGTCGAGATCGGCCACAACCGTGCAGCCGCCGAAACCGCGTTCCCGCGGCTGCCGATGGTCTGGCTTGCGACCGCCGCCGCGGAGGACGCCGTGTTCCTGGTCAGGCGCGAAGACATCGTCGCCGGACGCTGACGGCCGATCGACAGGCGTGGCCACCTCCACATGACCGAACGTTCCGGCGGCGAGATTCTCATCGCAAGCCTGCTCGCACAACGGGCGACACTCGCCTTCGGCGTTCCCGGCGAGAGTTTTCTCGCCGTGCTCGATGCCTTGCACGACGTGCGCGAACGGCTGCGTTTCATCGTCTGCCGGCAGGAAGGCGGCGCCGCGTACATGGCGGAGGCATTCGGCAAGCTCACCGGAACGCCGGGGCTCGCCTTCGTGACGCGGGCCCCGGGTGCCTCGAATGCCGCGATCGGTATCCATACGGCGATGCAGGATTCGACGCCGATGATCGTGTTCGTCGGCCAGGTCGGCGGCGACATGGTGGACCGCGAAGCGTTCCAGGAGGTCGATTATCGAAGGATGTTCGGCGGCGTGGCCAAGTGGGCGGCGCAGATCGATCGCCCCGAACGCATTCCCGAATACGTCGCGCATGCCTATCGGCTGGCGATGTCGGGACGACCGGGGCCGGTGGTTCTGGCACTGCCTGAAGACATGCTGGCCGCGCGCGCAACCTGCGCCGATGCGCCATGCGTCACCGCGGTGCCGGCGGCCCCGGGCAAGGTGCAGGTGGCGCAGGTGCGCGATGCGCTCGCCGCGGCCGTCTCGCCCCTTGTCGTGGTCGGCGGCAGTCGCTGGGACGCCGCCGCGTGCGTTGCACTTGGGGCGTTCGCGGAGGCCCACGAGCTGCCGATTGCCGCCGCGTTCCGGCACCAGGACCTCCTGGACAACCGGCATCTCAATTACGCGGGTGATGTGGGCATCGGCATCAACCCGAAGCTTGCCGCGCGCGTGCGCGACGCGGACCTGTTGCTGGTCATCGGCGAGCGGCTGGGCGAGATGACCACCGGCGGGTACACGCTGCTCGAGGTGCCGGCGCCGCGACAGCGCCTGGTTCATGTGCATCCGGCGCCGGACGAGCTCGGCCGCGTCTACCAGCCCGACATCGCAATTGCCGCCACGCCCGGCGAATTCCTGGAGGTGATGAACGCGCTCCCACCCACACCGCAACCCGCGTGGCGAGGATCGGCCCGAGCTGCGCATGCCGAATACGACGCGTGGCGCGTGCCCCGGCCCGTACCCGGCGCGGTCGACCTCTGGCAGGTCGTGCAGTGGCTCGACGCCCGTCTTCCCGACGATGCCATCCTCACCAACGGCGCGGGCAACTACACCGTCTGGCTGCACCGGCTCTTCCGCTATCGCGGATTCCGAACGCAACTCGCCCCCTACTCGGGCGCGATGGGCTACGCCGTTCCGGCTGCCGTCGCAGCCAAGGTCGTGCACCCTGAACGGATGGTGATTTCCTGGAATGGCGACGGTTGTTTCCTGATGAACGGCCAGGAGTTGGCCACCGCGGTCCAATATGGCCTCGCCGTCATCTTCGTTGTCATCGACAATGGCATGTACGGCACGATTCGGATGCACCAGGAGCGCAACTACCCAGCGCGGGTATCGGGCACGGACCTGATCAATCCGGATTTCGCCGCGCTGGCGCGTGCCTACGGCGCGCACGGAGAAACGGTGGTCGCGACCGCCGAGTTCGCGCCGGCGTTCGAGCGGGCGGCGCAAGCCGGGCGACCCGCATTGCTGCATGTGAAGATCGATCCGCAGGCGCTGACGATGGGGGCATCGCTCGACGCTCTGCGGACACAGGGCGAGGCGGCGCGCGTGGCGCGCCGGTAGTCGGTGATCCGGGCCCGGCGGTGCGCGACTAGGCGGTCCCGCTGTGCAGCGCACGCCCGAGCACGATCCGCCAGAACCCGCCCGAGATCATGCAGATGCCGACCAGGATGCCGACGAATCCGATCGAGTTCTGAGGCCAGCCCATCGCGATGAGCACTGCGATGACGATGGACAGCAGGCCGTCGAACAGCACCCACCCCCAACCTGCCTTCGGTCTCAGCCTGAACGCGAGCATCACGCTCGATATACCGCTCGCGAACACGAACGCGCCGATCACCAGCGCCAGCGTGGCGATGCTCGCGATCGGATTCACCAGCATCAGGATGCCGAGCGCCAGCGGAGCGACGCCGGACAAGATCTTCCAGGCGAAGCCGTCCTCCGCCCGCTGCTGGAACGCATGCACGAGGCCAACCACGCCGGCGAATACGAGCAGCCAGGCGAGCAGCAGCGCGAAGGCCAACGCGGCCGGCGCCGGCACGACGATGGCGATGATGCCAGCGACGATCATCAACACGCCCCACACGGTAATCCAGCCGCTCGCCTTGCGCGCTCCGCTCGCTGATGCATCTGCCATTGCCATCTCCCGGTCGTCTGAAGTCAATGCCGAATCCTAGTCGCAGTCGATGACCGAGGCAATGTTCTATCATCGCTCCATTGCCGTCGGTGCCCGCGTTCTTGCCGGCGGCGTTCTGACAGGAGCGGCGATGGGCGTACGAAACCTGCTGGACCTCGACGGCAAGGTGGCGCTGGTGACTGGCGGTTCGCGCGGGATCGGGCTGCAGATGGCCGAGGCGCTGGGCGAGATGGGCGCGCGCGTCGCGATCACCGCCCGCAAGCGGGACGAGCTCGATGCGGCACTGACGCGCCTTCGCGGCCTTTCGATCGACTGCCACGCGATCGCGGGCGACCTCGCGCAACAGGCGTCGATTCCGCACATCATCGACGATGTGGACGCTGCGTTGGGTCCGATCGACATTCTGGTCAATAACGCGGGAACATCCTGGGCAGCGCCGGCCGAGACGCATCCTGACGACGGATGGCACCGCGTGATGACCCTCAACGTCGACGCCGGATTCTTTCTTTCGCGCGAGGTGGGCCGCCGCATGATGATTCCCCGCTGCAGCGGCAAGATCATCAACATCGCATCGATCGCCGGCCTCTTCGGCAACCCGCCGCCGTGGGACATGCATACGATCGGCTACAACACGAGCAAGGGGGCGCTGATCCAGATGACACGCGCACTGGCTGCGGAATGGGGCAAGTACAACATCAACGTCAACGCGATTTGCCCGGGCTTCTTCCCGTCGCGAATGAGCAAGGTTGCGCTGGAGCGCATCGACCGCAGCGTCATCGCGCTCACGCCGCTCGCCCGGCTGGGCGGTGACGAGGACCTGAAGGGCGCCATCGTCTTCTTCGCCTCCGAGGCTTCGCGCCACGTGACCGGCCAGGCGCTGGCGGTCGATGGCGGGTGCACGGCGGTTTAGCGTGACTGCCCCCCATCACGCTCGTTGCGGCCCGGCGGAATCGCGATGATGCGACCGGCGAATTCGGGCGCGACGCTGATCGACCCGGTGCACCCGATCGACGGCGGGCGCCTGGGCGCATTCCTGCGCGCCCACGTCGGCCCGTTCACGGGCGCGCCCGAGGTCCTCCAGTACCAAGGTGGACAGTCGAATCCTACCTACCGGATCACGGCCGGCGAGCGGCAGTATGTGCTGCGGAGAAAGCCACCAGGGAAACTCCTGCCCTCGGCGCACGCCGTCGATCGCGAATACCGCGTAATGAAGGCGCTGGCCGACACCGGGGTGCCGGTGCCCCGCATGCTCGCGTCGTGCGAAGACGAGGCTGTCCTGGGCACGTCGTTCTACGTGATGGAATACATCGAGGGTCGCGTGCTGTGGGACCCGACGATGCCTGGGATGTCGCCGAAAGAGCGTTCCGCGCACTACGACGAATTGAACCGGGTGATCGCCGCGCTGCACAGTGTCGACTACGACGCCGTGGGGCTGTCGGACTACGGTCGCCACGGCGGGTACGTCGAGCGCCAGGTGGCACGCTGGTCGAAGCAGTACGCGGCGGCGGGCATCGAGCCCGTCCCTGCCATGGATCGCCTGATCGAATGGTTGCCTCGCCACGTCCCCGCGAGCGATGAAACGCGGATCGTCCATGGCGACTACCGGCTGGACAACGTGATCTTCCATCCGGACGAACCGCGCGTGCTCGCTGTGCTCGACTGGGAGTTGTCGACACTCGGCCATCCTTTGTCGGATTTCGCCTATCAAGTGATGGCATGGCGGCTCACGCCCACGCAGTTTCGGGGCTTGCGCGGGTGCGACCTGACGGCCCTCGGGATACCCACGGAGGCGCAATACGTGGCGGCGTACTGCCGACGCACGGGCCGGAACGCCATTCCCGATTTCGAGTTCTACCTGATCTTCAACATGTTCCGAATCGCGGCGATCCTGCATGGCGTCCTGGCGCGCGCGCGGCAGGGCAATGCGGCAAGCCAGGACGGCATCGCCACCGGAAGCCGTGCGCGCCTGGTGGCCGATGTCGCGTGGGACATGGCGCGACCCATCCATCGCTAGGAGGAATTTGTGGACTTTGCCCATTCGCAGAAAGTGCGCGACCTGCAGTCACGAGTCACGAGCTTCATGGACGAGCACGTCTATGCGGCCGAGCCTGTCTACGCGGCGGAGGTCGCCACAAACCGGGCGCGCGGCAATCCCTGGATCGCAACGACGATCATGGAGGCGCTCAAGCGCCGTGCGCGCGAGGCCGACCTTTGGAACCTGTTTCTGCCCGAGTCCGACCTGGGCGCCGGACTTTCCAACCTCGAGTACGCGCCGCTGGCCGAAATCATGGGGCGCTCGTGGATCGGCCCGGAGACTTTCAACTGCAACGCGCCCGACACCGGCAACATGGAGGTGCTGGTCCGCTACGGCACCGCCGAGCAGAAGGCGCGCTGGCTGACGCCGCTGCTTGCCGGCGAGATTCGCTCGGCGTTCGCGATGACCGAGCCCGGCGTCGCCTCGAGCGACGCCACCAACATCGAGGCATCGATCGTGCGCGACGGCGACGCGTACGTGATCAACGGCCGCAAATGGTGGACGACGGGAGGTCCCGATCCGCGTTGCCGGATTCTCATCTTCATGGGCAAGAGCGATCCCGCCAATCCGGACCGCCACCGGCAGCAGTCGATGATCCTGGTGCCCGTCGACACGCCCGGCGTGCGCCTCGTTCGCGTGCTGCCGGTCTTCGGCTACGACGATGCGCCGCATGGTCACGCGGAGTTCGACTTTCACAACGTCCGGGTGCCCGCCACCAATCTCCTGCTGGGCGAAGGGCGCGGCTTTGAAATCGCGCAGGGTCGTCTGGGGCCCGGTCGCATTCACCACTGCATGCGCCTCATCGGGCAGGCCGAGCGCGCGCTTGAGCTGATGTGCCGGCGCGCCACCGATCGCGTCGCCTTCGGCCGCGCCGTCGCCGACCAGACGGTGACGCAGGAACGCATCGCCAACGCACGGATCATGATCGACCAGGCGCGCCTGCTCGTCCTGCACGCGGCCTGGAAAATGGACACCGCTGGCAACAAGGCGGCGAAGAAGGAAATCGCGATGATCAAGGTGGCGGCGCCGACGATGGCCTGCCAGGTCATCGATTGGGCGATGCAGGTGCACGGCGCGGCTGGTGTTTGCGACGACCACCAACTGGCGTTCTTCTACGCGCAGGCGCGCTCGTTGCGCTTTGCCGACGGTCCCGACGAAGTACACCGCAACCAGATCGCGCGGCTCGAACTCGCACCACTCCGGGCGCCGCGGCGCTGAAGGACCGTGCGTCGCCGGAACGGCGCTCGATCGCCGCCCGGCGTCGACGACGCGTCGGCGGCGGTACGAAAATGCATGTCAGGACACGCGTCCTGACGCGAAAGCGGGGACGACGGGTGTCCCGCGAGTGCTGTCATCCATTTCGGGGGAACTCAATCGTCCGGCCAGGCACGGCGCATGATCGCCAGGAAGTCGGTGCGGCCGTCCAGCGCGCCGAATGCGCCGCCCCCGAACCGGCCGGCGGCGAGCCGCGATGCGCAGAACGCGTCGGCCACGTAGTCCGGAGCGTGCTGGACGAGCAGCGCGCCCTGCACCGCGAGCGCGATCCGCTGCGTCACCACGCGGGCATCGGCCTCGCCCATTGGCCCGGCGCGCAACTCGCGAAGCAGTTCCTCGCGCAGCGCTGCCAGTTGGATATTGCGCGCCAGCGCGGGCGCCAGTTCAGCATCCAGCGCCTCGAGGCACCGCGGGTGCCGCGCGAGCGCGCGCAGCACATCGAGGCACATCACATTGCCGGCGCCCTCCCAGATCGAGTTGAGCGGCAGCTGTCGGTAGACGCGGGCCAGCGGTCCCGTCTCGACGTAGCCGTTGCCGCCCAGCACCTCCATGGCCTCGGCGCCCGTCGCGGGGCCACGCTTGCAGATCCAGTACTTGGCGGCCGGCGTCAGCACGCGACGCAGCAGCGCTGCGGATTCGTCCTGCGCATCGAATGCGCGCGCGAGGCGCAGCGCGAGCGCGGTCGCGGCCTCGGATTCGAGGGCCAGGTCGGCCAGCACGTTGCGCATCAACGGCTGCTCCGCCAGCGATCGGCCGAATGCCCGGCGATGCCGCGCGTGATGCAGTGCCTGAGCGACCGCGCCACGAATGAGTCCGGCGGTGCCCAGCGCGCAATCGAGCCGGCAATAGGTGCCCATCTCCAGGATCGTCGGTACGCCCCGCCCCTCCTCGCCCACGATCGTTGCGTACGCGCCCCGAAATTCGACCTCGGAACTCGCGTTGGAGCGATCACCCAGCTTGTCCTTCAGTCGCTCGATCCGGATGTCGTTGACGTGGCCGTCCGGCGTGAAGCGGGGCAGCAGAAAACAGGACAGTCCGCCCGGCGCCTGCGCAAGGATCAGGAACGCATCGCACATCGGTGCCGAGAAGAACCACTTGTGGCCGACGACCCGGTAATCGCGCTGCCCGACCGGCTCCGCGCGCGTCGTGTTCGCGCGCACGTCGGACCCGCCCTGTTTCTCGGTCATGCCCATGCCCAGCGTCACGCCGCGCTTGTCGCCGGCGGGGAGGAAGCGCGGGTCGTACTCCGGTGCGAGGATGCGCGGCAGCCAAAGCGCGGCGAGCGCCTCGTCGCGCGCCAGCGCGGGCACGCTCGCGTAGGTCATCGTGGTCGGACACAGCGTGCCGTCCTCGACCTGCGCGAACATGACGAAATGCGCCGCGCGTCGCACATGCGCGCCCGGCCCCGGTGCCGCCCAGGGACCGGCGGCCATGCCATGGCGCTTCAGGTAGGCCATGAGCTCGTGATACGCCGGATGAAATTCGACAGTGTCGCGGCGATGGCCAACGGCGTCGAAGCGCTCGAGCACCGGGGCGCAGCGATTGGCCTCTCCGGCCAGTGCCTGCATCTGCGCGGAGCCGAGTTCCGCCCCGCGCGCCGTGAGCCAGCCCTCCGCTTCCGCTGCGCCTTCGCGCGCCGCCGCTTCGCGCAACGCGAGGTCGCACGCGTAGAGATTGTGTCCGACGAGCGGCGGGACCTGGTTGACCACTTCGTGCGTGGCGACGGGCGGCATCGGTAGCGCATTCACGGTAGGCGGGCTCCTGTCGGGCCGAGGCGTGGCTTGGGTACGAAGTTTAGCCTGCGGTAGACTGAACTTTCGATCATGGAGGCTTCGATGTCACGCAAGGTATTTGTCGCGGGCGTGGGGATGATCCCCTTCGCCAAGCCCGGGGCCAGCGCGCCCTACCCGACGATGGGCGCGGACGCGGCACGGGCGGCGCTCGCCGATGCCGGTGTCGCCTACGACGACGTCGCACAGGCGTATGTCGGCTACGTCTACGGTGATTCGACGTCGGGCCAGCGCGCACTCTACGAGATCGGCATGACCGGCATCCCGATCGTCAACGTCAACAACAACTGCTCGACGGGCTCCACCGCGCTCTATCTCGCGCGCCAGGCGGTCGGATCGGGCGTCGTCGACTGCGCGCTCGCGCTGGGCTTCGAGCAGATGGCGCCCGGCGCGCTCGGCACACATTTCAACGACCGGCCGACGCCGTTCGAGCGCTTCGACCACGAGACCGACGTGCTGGTCGGTCTACCCGACGTACCGCTGGCGCTTCGCTACTTCGGCGGTGCCGGGCTCGAGCACATGCGCAGGTACGGCACCCGGATGGAAACCTTCGCCCGCATCCGTGCCAAGGCGAGCCGACATGCGGCGAACAATCCCCTTGCGCTCTTTCGGAAGGTGGTGTCCACCGAAGACGTGATGGCATCGCCGGTGCTGATCCCCGGCGTGATGACGCGGCTGATGGCCTGTCCGCCGACCTGCGGTGCGGCCGCCGCCATCCTCGTCTCCGAGGATTTCGCGTCACATCATGGACTCGACCCCAGCGTATGGATCGCCGCGCAGGCGATGACGACCGACACGCCTTCCACGTTCGATGCGCACGACATGATGCGCGTCGTCGGCTACGACATGGCGCGCGCTGCTGCGCAGGCCACTTTCGAGGCGGCTGGAATCGGTCCCGACGATGTCGACGTGGTCGAGCTGCACGACTGTTTCGCCCACAACGAGCTCCTGTCCTACGAAGCGCTGGGTCTGTGCGCGGAAGGAGACGCCGAGCGCTTCGTCGAGGCGGGCGACAACACCTACGGCGGCAAGGTCGTCACCAATCCGTCCGGTGGCCTGCTGTCGAAGGGGCATCCGCTGGGCGCAACCGGCCTCGCGCAGTGCTTCGAGCTCACGCAACAGCTGCGCGGCACCGCCGAGGCGCGCCAGGTGGCCGGCGCCCGGATCGGACTGCAGCACAATCTAGGATTGGGTGGCGCCTGCGTGACCACCCTCTACCGCAGCGGCTGATCCGGTGCCCGCGGCCGTGCGAGCCGCCGCCGTTTTACCGGCCGCACTGCCTCCGGGCGATGCGGTTCTGGCATACTCGGCGCTACTTTGCGCCAACCAGCAGCGCCCGCGCGGCGCCTAGCCATGAACGACACCACTCCGATGGACCGGTTGGGACGCTACCAGATTCGCGAGATCATCGGCGAAGGCGCGATGGCGTGCGTCTACAAGGCTTTCGATCCCGAGATCAACCGGCCGCTCGCGATCAAGCTGCTGAAGGGCCAGCTGCGACTCGATGGGGAGTACCGCGGCCGGTTCCTGCGCGAGGCCAAGGGCGCCGGCGTGCTGTCGCATCCGAATATCGTCACGGTGTTCGACGTCGGCGAAGACCAGGGCCATCCGTACATCGCGATGGAGCTGGTCGAGGGCCAGACGCTCGCCGAGTCGCTGAAGGCCGCCAAGCCGCTCGCGACCCGGGACATCGTCGAGATCGGTATCCAGCTGACCCGCGCACTCGACTACGCGCACAAGAAGGGCATCATCCATCGCGACGTGAAGCCGGGCAACATCATGCGCCTGACCGACACCAACGTGATCAAGGTGGCGGACTTCGGCATCTGCCGGATCGACGACAGCGAGTCCAACGATGCCACGCAGACACAGATCGGCAACGTGCTGGGCACGCCCCACTACATGTCGCCGGAGCAGGTGATCGGAGAGAAGGTTGACTCGCGCTCCGACCTGTTTTCCGCCGGCGTCGTGCTCTACCAGCTGCTGACCGGACACCTGCCGTTCGAGGGCGATACGCTGATCAGCGTTGCCTACAAGATTACCAAGACCGATCCGCCGTCGCTCGACAAGGTTCGCGGCGACCTGCCGCTTTCGCTGCGCCGGATCATCGAGCGCGCGCTGAAGAAGCAGCCGGACAAGCGCTTCCAGAGTGGTGAGGAGTTCGCGCAGGCGCTCATCGGCGTGGCTCGCGAGCTTGCCGACGAAGGAGAAAAACAGGAACGGCGCGGCATCCCGATGGCGCTGCGGTGGGCGCTGACGATGGCCGCGGTGGTCGCCGTTACGATGACGGTGACAGCCACCATCCTGTACAAGCAGCAGTACGCGGCGATGATGGACCAGGTCAAGGACTATGGCGGATCGCTCGCCAAGTTCACGGCGACGCAGAACGCCGTGCCGCTGCTGGCCGAGGATTGGGCGGCGATGGATGTGTTCGTGCAGGAAGCGCTCGGCCGCCAGAAGAACTTCAGCTACATGAACGTGGTGGACTACCAGGACGTGGTGCGCGCGAGCAACGTCGCCGCGCAGGTCAACGCCAAATACGTCGCGCCCGAGGCAACGCCGGTGACGTCCAGCGATCCCGGCGTCGCCGTCCAGAGCACCCGCATCGCCGACGGCCGCAAGGTGCTCGATTTCTCGGCACCGGTGTTGTTCCAGGGCAAGACCATCGGCACCGTGCACCTGGGCATCTACGAGGCACCGCTCACCGCCGTGGCCAACCTGGTTCTCGTGCTGCTTGCGATCCTCACCGCGGTCACCGTGGCGGCCGTGGCCGGTGGCACCTACCTGCTCGCGCAGCGGCTCTCCGTGCCGATCCGCGTGCTGCGCAACTCCCTGAAGGAACTCGCCAGCGGCCGGTTCGACTATCGGATCGCCGACACGCGCAAGGACGAATTCGGCGAGCTATACGCCGAGTTCGATCGGACCGCCGCCGCGCTCGAGAAACGTCATGCTTCGTCGGCAAGCCCGGCGCAACATCCGACCGATGGGCACTAGCAGGACAAGCGTTCGCATCGCGCTTTGTACGCTCGCGCTGGCACTTGCCGGCTGCGCGACGTCCCCGCCGCCGGCACCGGAAATGCCAGCGCCGGTGGTCGCCGCGCCGAGGGATGCCGGGCCGGTCATTGGTCGCGACGAGGACTTCGTCGTCGTTATCGCGCACGCCGGCGACACTTTTTCGTCGTTGGCCGAGCGCTATCTCGGCGACGCGGAGAAATCCTGGTGGATATCGCAGTTCAATGGCCCGACCGGCGTCCACGCCGGTCAGGTGGTGGCGATTCCGCTGCGCCCGCGCAATCCACTGGGCGTGGAGGCGTCGGGTTACCAGACCGTTCCGATCCTGTGCTACCACCGCTTCGGTACGCGCTCGACCAAGCTGACCGTGAGCCCGGCCGCCTTCGAGCAGCAGATGGACTACCTCGCGGACAATGGATACACGGTGATCACGATGCAGCGCCTCGCGCGTTTCATCGAAGGCAAGGAGGCGCTTCCGGCGAAGTCCGTGGTCATCACGATCGACGACGGCTACCGGTCGACCTTCGAGATCGCCTATCCGATTCTGCGCAAGTTCGGTTTCCCGGCCACCGTTTTCCTGTACAGCGATTTCGTCGGCGCGTCGGATGCGATGACCTGGGCGCAGATGAAGCAGATGGCGGGCGAAGGCCTCGTCGAAATCCAGCCGCACTCGAAATCGCATGCCAACCTTACCGTCCGGCTGCCGGGCGAGAACGATGCCCGATTTCGCGAACGGATCCGCCGCGAGGTCGACGTCCCTGTCGCCGTGCTGCGCGATCGCCTGGCCGACGCGAGTTTCACCTTCGCCTATCCGTATGGCGACGTCGACGAGTACGTCGTCGAGTTGCTGACCCGGCAGAAAATCCATCAAGGCGTGACGGTTACGCCCGGCGGCAACGCGTTCTACGCGTACCCTTACATGCTCCGGCGCAGCATGGTGTTCGGCAACGAGGATCTCGAGGCCTTCAAGGGCAAGCTCGTGACGTTCGTGCGCACCGCGTCGCGTTGACGCCGTTATGAAGCATATTGTCCGCTGGATCGTCCCGGCCGTGCTGGCGCTGCTCGCCGCGTGCGCGCAGATGCCTGCGGAGCGTGCGCCCCCGGCGGTTGCGCCGCCACCTGTCGCTTCCAGCAAGGCAGTGACGGAAGCGATCGCGCGACATCGCGAGCTGGCGCAGGCCGCGAAGTCCGCGGGCGACCTCGCCGGCGCGGCAACCCAATGGCAGATCCTGATGCTGCTGGTACCCGACGACGACGCGTATCGGCGCGAACTCGAGGCGACCCGCAGGGCGATCGCCACCGAAGTGGCGGCACAGTTGCGCGCCGGAAGCGCTGCGATGAACGCCGGCGATTCCGGTCGTGCGAGCCAGGCGATGCTGCGCGTTCTGGCGCTCGACCCGGAGCAACCCGTGGCCGTTGAAGTGCTGCGGGAAATCGATCGCCGGCGCATCGCGAAGATTCAGTCCGACCGTGCGGCAAAGGTCCGCGCGGCCGAATCCGCGGCAAATGGCGCAAAGATGCACGCACCTGCGGCGACCAGCGAAGCGGGCGAAGGCTTCGACGTCGAGCAGGCAATCGAGATGTTCCGTGCCGGAGACGACGCCGGTGGCATCCGTGATCTGCGTGCCTACGTCGAGGCCAATCCCGGAAACCGCGCTGCGCGACAGCGCATCGCGACCGTCGTCGCCGAGCGCGCGAGAGAACTGGAAGACCAGGGCGCACGTGAACAGGCCCTGGTCCTCTACGAACAGGCGTCGAGCATGCGCGGCGACGGCAAGGGCGCCTGGGTTGCGCGCATGGCGCCGCTGAAGCGCTCGTTGTCGAAGGAATACTTCGACCGTGGCTCGCGCCTCTACCGCACCGATATCTCGCGGGCGATCACCTATCTCGAGGTCAGCGTCCGATACGACCCCGGCAACGCGCAAGCGGCAATCAAGCTCCACGAGGCCAAGGCGGCGCGGGAGAAATTCAACAAGATCAAGTGACACGCGCCGACGCCTCGCCGGGGGCGTCCGATTCGCGCTTCCCGCTCAGTTCGGGAAAGTCATTTCACTCCGAACTTCTCGCTCATTTTCTTGCGCAGATCGAGCGCGCGTTCGCGTTCCAGCTTGGCCTTCTGGTTGCCCGGATCCAGCGCCAGCACGCGGTCCCATTTTTCTATCGACACGTCCAGATTCTGTCGCTGGAACGCCTGCGTAGCTTCGCGCTCGTAGCGCCGGACGAGCTGCTTGCGCATGGCTTCGCGCTGGAGTACCGCATCCTTGTTTGCGGGGTCGCGCAGCGCCGCTTCGCGGAACGCGTCATAGGCACCCTCGATATCTCCGCTCTTTTGCAGGTCGACCCCCTGCTGCATCAGCGTCATCGAGGCCGACCGAGGCGCCTCCGTCTCCGGCACGGCGGCGTGGGCGGGCTCGTCCGGCACCTCGGCCGCCGGACGTGGCGGCACGCTTCCCGGGGACGGCGCCTTGCCCGGAATCTTGATCACCTGGCCGGCAGCAAGCCGGCTCGGATTCGGGATGTCGTTGTACTTGGCGAGGATATGGAACTTCAGCCGGTCGCCGAGATACTGCTGCGCGATCTTCGACAGCGAGTCGTCTTTCTGGACCGTATACCGGAAGTAAACCGTCCCCAGTTCCTTCTGCGGATCCGCCTTGATCTGGTCTAAGAGCTTTTTGGCGAGGTCGCTCGAGGGTTCGAGCGCAATCGCCTGCTCGAGCATGCGCTGCGCCGCGGGCTCGTCGCCGTTTTGCAGTTCGTTGATCGCTTCGGTCACCAGCTTCTGCGCCTGCGCCTTCGCCTGTGCCGGAGTCAGTTCCGGCTCCGGTGGCGGAGCAGGCTTCGGAGGTGCCGGCGCGATCACGACGGGCGCGGGCGGCGGCGGCGCGGGCGCGGGCTCGGGGGGTGGAGGTGTCGCGCAACCCGCGATCAGCAGTGCGACGACCAGCGCTGCAAGCAAATGCAGTCCGGTGCGCACCGAACCGTTCATCGCCGAAGTCTTCATGTCATCCGTCGCGATTGTTCGAACCCGCATCCTACCCAAGGTAGCGGGCGCGGGAAAGGCGAATATTGCACGCCCGGCCGGTGGAAGGGTAGCTTGTTCTCGCGCGACCCGCCACCTCCGCCTGGCACAGCCAGCCACGGCGCCAGGGAACGCGGCTTCGCCCGGGTTCGCCTCAGGCGGGCTTCGCGTCGCTGGTCCAGATCGCGAGTGCCGAGAAATTGTCCTGTCCACGCCCCCCGTGGGCGACGACGTCCTGTTCCATGTCGCGCAGCCACTGCGCGGCCGTGGCGGTACGGGCCAGCGCCGCCGCCATCGCACCTTCGTCGATGTATTCCCAGAATCCATCGGTGCACAGCAGGAAGACGTCGCCAGCGACCAAGGGGTGCGCGACCGATTCCACGGTGGCGACGAAATCCTCGTCATGCCCGAGCGCTGCGAAGAGCCGGCTGCGCTGCAGCGACTCGCGCACGGCGCTGGGGGCGAGATAGCCAGCGTCGACCATCTTCTGGACCACGCTGTGGTCCTTGGTCTGCGCGATCACGTGGCGATCGCGGAACAGGTAGAGTCGCGTGTCTCCGACGTGCCCCCAGACGGCCGTATTGGCGACGGTGTCCACTGCCAGCACCGTAGCCGTGGCACGCATGCCCGACAGTTCCGCCCTGGTCGCCTGCTGACCGACAATGGCGGCGTGCGCGGAACGCAGCGCTGCATCGATCGCCACGCCCGTGCAGATTGGCGCATCCTGGAATGCGTTCAGGATCATGCGTACCGCGAGTTTCGACGCGACATCGCCCCCGCCGTGGCCACCGGCACCGTCGCTAACCACGCAGAAGCATCCACCTCCCCCCGTCCAGAAACCGCATGCGTCCTCGTTGCGTTCACGCCCACCGGGATTGGACAACACGGAAACTTCGAGCTGCATGCGAATGGGGCGGCTTACCGCACGTCGTTCGCGGGGTCGGTCGTTGGCGCCGGGCGTACCTTGGCCTGGTAGGCGCGAAGGAATTCCTCGCCGAACAGAAAATGGAAGTCGGTTTCCGCCTCGCCCGAAATCTCACCGTACAGGTCCTCGTAGAGTTTCCAGAGCTTGGCCTTGTGATTCATCGGCAGCAGCGATCCGCCATCGGAACTCGCGAGCAGGCGCTCCTCGAGCTTTCCCGGGTCGAACCGGGCGAGCACCGCCGACAACGCCGCCCGCATCCCCGCTACGAAGCCTTCCTGGTGCGAGCGCAGGCTCCCGCGCGCGTCGGCCAGGCTGCGCAGCGGCGGCATGAATCCCTGCCCCTTGGGCGCAAGCAGGTGCGAGATCGCAGCCTCGAGACCCGGCGCGAATTTGAGCGGGTTGTTGTCGTGGGCGACGATGATCGTGGCGTCGGCGCGCACCTCGCGCTTGGCCTGCGCGCGTGCGGCGAGCAGGTCGAGCAACCCGCGCAGCGTTTCGCGCATGACGGCGCCCACATCCTCCATCAGCTGCGGCGTCACCCCACCCGGCACCGCGAGTCCGGGCACGCGAGCACCGCGCAGCAATGCCGCGAGCAGCTCGTCGTCGTTCGCGGGCGGCGCGGAGGGCGTCGGGCCTTTCATGCTGGCCTGGACCGACTCAGTCGCCACCGGCACGGATTTTCCCGGCGCGGCGGAGGACGCCGCTGCGGTGGGATCGGGACGCGCAGTGCTGTCCCCAGTGCCGGGGTCCGGCGACGGGACGATCACCGTTGCAATTCGATCCTGCGCAACGGCCCTGCCATCCTCCGACCACGAAAGTAGCGTACCTTCGCGCAGGATCGTCGTCGTGTCCTCGCTCGCCAGCGTGCGGTCCGCGTCGCCATCGTCATCTTCGATTTCGACGCGCAGCGTGTACCCCGCAATGCGCAACTCGTCGCCGGTCATGAGCGCGTGGTCCTGGCCGCGGCCAGCCGAACGGCCATTGACCAGCAGCGGAACCGTCGTTCCCTGATCGCGCACCCGGTACCGGCCGTCGTGGTGCGTGATCACGGCATGGGTGCGCGAGATGACGCGGTCGGGGTCGGGCAGCAGCAACGTACTCTCCGGCGAGCGCCCGATGGTGCCGCCCGCAACGTCGAAATGCGCGCTGATCGCCTGGTCGACGGCGACTTCTTTGTAGGTCAAAACACGGATGGTGAGCATCGAGAGCGGTCAATCGGACTTCGCGGTCGGGTGAGCAAGCGCAATCTCCGGCAGAGAATGGCGTGCGTTGCGTACGCTCGTCAAGTGCGCTCTGGCAGAATGCGTGACGATCGCCCGTCGGGCGAGCGAGGAACCACGACAATGACAGACCATGGTGCGTCCGCATCCGCGGCGCCGCGCGGAATGGCCGATTTCGCCCGGGAGGCAGGTGCCGGCGTGTCCGCCGCCTTCGTGTTGGTGGCGATGATGCTGCCGCTGGGCCTGATCGCGTTCGCGCCGCTCGGCGAGTACGCCGTCGAGGCGGGATTGCGCGCCGCGCTGGCCGCGGCGATCTTCGGGAATCTCACCGCCTTCGTGTTGAGCGGCGCGCTGCTGCCCAACGAGGTACCGCGGGCGTCATCGGTGTTTCTGTTCGCCGCGTTCGTCCTGCGCATCGCGGGCGACGCGCAACTGCGCGCATCGCCGACGCATGGTGTGGTGGAGATCCTGTTCCTCGCCGCTTTGTGTCTCGCGCTGACCGGCCTGGTCCAAATTCTGTTCGGACTGCTGCGCCTTGGCAACATCGCGCGTTTCGTACCCTATCCGGTGGTCGCGGGCCTCATGACCGGGCTCGCGTTCTCGCTTGTCATCTACGAATTGCCGGAAGTCCTGGGCATGCATGGCGAGGGTGGCGAGAACGCGCATCACGGAATCAACGGCTGGTCACTGCTGGTGGGACTTGTGACCATTGTCGTATTCGTCGTGGTCCGCAAGCGCTGGCCCTCGCTGCCGTCGAAACTGATCGGACTCGCGGCCGGTACCGCCGCGGCCGTGCTGATCGCCGGGGTGATCCACGGCGATGTCGGGCCTCACGTGCCCTTCCTTGGCAAGCTTCCGGTGCCCGATGCGCTGCTGCCGATTGTCAGCGCCGACGGGATCGCGCTCGCATTGAGGTATGGCTACGACCTCGCCATCACCGCCCTTGCGATCGGCGTCGTGGGCTCGCTCGACAGCCTGCTGGCGGCGGTGGGGGAAGCCGACGGCCCGCTCGACACCGCGCATCATCCGAATCGCCTGCTGGTGGCATTGGGCTGCGGCAACCTCGTGTCGTCCTGCTTCGGCGGCGTTCCCGTTGCCTACTCGTCGCACCATGCTCTGGGCACCCATCCCGGAGGCGGTCGCAAGCTGACGTCGAGCATCGCGACCACCGCGACGCTCGTGCTTCTGCTGCTGTACGGCGCGCCGCTGCTGCAGCTCATTCCGCTGGCCGCGTTGTCCGCGATGATGCTGGTGATCGCCGTCGGACTCATCGATCGCTGGGCCGGCTCGACCATCGACCGCGTTCGCCGTGGCCAATACGACAGCGAACTGATGGTCAACATCGCCCTGGTGGTGCTGGTGGCCGGCGTCACGATCGCATTCGGGCTGGTCGCCGCCGTCCTGACAGGGCTGATCCTGTCGATGGGCTTGTTCCTTGCCGTGATGAACCGGTCGCTGATCCGCTCGGTGCGCACCGGAATGACCCGCGGTTCGCGCCGTGTGTACCCGCCCGAGCAGGCCAGCCTGCTTCGCGTCGAGGGTCACCGGATCAAGCTGCTCGAACTGGACGGCGCCATTTTCTTTGGCACCGCGGACCGCCTTGCGTTCGAGGCGCTGCGCGCCGCCGAGGGCGCGCAGTTCCTGATCATCGACCTTCGGCGGGTCACGATGATCGACGCGTCGGGCGCGCTGATGCTGCACAAGCTGACGCGGCTGTTGCAGGAGGCAGGCGTGAAACTGCTGCTGGCGCACATCAGCGCGACGAGTCGGCTCGGCCGCGCGGTCCAGGGCGCCGGCGTGTTCAACCAGCGGTACCACACCGACTGGTTCGACGATGCCGATCGGGCGCTCGAATGGGCGGAGAACCAGCTGCTCGGACAGGCCAAGGCCTGGGATGTCGACCGTGAACTCGCAATCGGCGAGTTCGCGCTGTTGAAGGGGCTGTCGCCGGCCGAGCTCGACTACATGAAGCCCTACCTCGACCGCCAGCTTTTCCCGGCGCGCGCGGCGCTCTACCACGAAGGCCAGCTGGGTGACCGGCTGTACCTGCTGGCGCGAGGCGCAGTCAGCATCGTCGCCGAGGATCCCGAAGCCAGGGGCAAGCACCGGCGCGTGGTGACGCTGGCACCGGGCGTGATCTTCGGCGAATCCGCGATGATCGAAGGGGGCACCCGCTCGGTCACGGCGATCGCCGAAGGCGAGGTCGTCACCTACAGCCTGTCGCGCAGCAACATCGAGGCGATCCATGCCCGCGATCCGGAACTCTACCGGCGCATCGTGCTCAACATGCTGGCCCACATGTCTGGTCTCCTGCGAATGACCAGCAGCATCCTGCGCGACACGAGCGAATCGGTGGAATGACCGGCGGGGCCGTGAACGCGCGGTGGTCAGTCCGCGGGCGCGGGATCGCCCTGCCCGGTCGCATAGGCGCGCTTGAATTCGCGCTCGAAAACCGACCAGAAATCCTCCTGCGCCTCCTTGGCGATATCCTCGTAGAGTTCGACCAGCAGATCCCATTGCCGTGCCTTGCGGTTGGCGGGCAGGAACCGGTCGAACGCCCCGGGACTTTCGAGCCGCTGGTCGAACTGCTCGGGCGCAAACCGCTGCAGCAGGCTGTGCAGCGCCGCCTCGATACCCGCGGCGAGTCCGCGATCATGGGCGCGCAGGTCGTCGTACGCATCGGTCACGGCGCGGACCGGGCCCATGAGGTCGGTCCGCTCCGGCGCCAGCAGGTGGCGCAGCGCCACGTCGACGTCCCAGGCGGCCTTGAGCGGATTCACCGCGCGCGGTCCGATGATCGTCATTTCGGCGTGGATGCTGCTCTTCGCCTGCGAGCGAAGCCTGAGCATGTCAACGGTGCCCTCCGTCATTTCGCGCAGCAGCGCACCGACCTGCTCCATCATTCGCGGGTCCAGTCCCCCGGGAAGGTCGAGCTGCGGCACGCCCAGACCCCTGAGCAATGCGCGCGCCAGTTCCTGCTGGCGCGCCTGCGTGTCGCCGGTGGCGGCGCCCGCGGTCGAGGTTGGCGCCGGCTGCGAGGATCCGGCGGACGCCGGCGGAATCTTCGGTGACATGTTCGCGCGGGAGAGCGGTAGTTGGGGCGTGCACGATGCGCGCCTGCCCCGCCGAGTCTACTTGAAGTCTTCGCCCTGCGGAATTCGCGCGCCGCACGTACGATATCGGCACCGCCGGGCCGTCCCGATGGGCAGATGCGCCGCCCGTGCGGCGGCGAGCAAAGCGGGCGTGGGATTCGTTCATCCCAGTATGCGAACATGTCGACTTTTGGTCTTCCCATCCGCATCGCCTATCGGCCGGCGCTCATCAAGGAACCCTCATGATCCCCGGAGCAAGCTCGTCCCGGATTCCCGCCACACTCATTCCAGGCGACGGGATCGGCCCCGAAATCACGCAAGCCGTCGTTACGATCCTCGACGCGCTCGGTGCCCCGTTCGAATGGGATCGGCAGGAGGGCGGGATGGCGGGAATCGCCGCCGTCGGCGATCCGCTTCCACCACCGTTGCTCGCGAGCATCGCGCGCACGCGCCTGGCGCTCAAGGGCCCGCTGACCACGCCGGTCGGCGGCGGCTTTCGGTCGGTGAACGTGCGTCTGCGCGAGGAATTCAAGCTCTATGCCAACGTGCGTCCCGCGCGCACGCTCGTTCCGGGCGGCCGGTACGACAACATCGATCTGGTGCTCATCCGCGAAAACCTGGAAGGGCTCTACGTTGGCTTCGAGCATTACATCCCTATCGACGGTGACCCCCAGGCCGCAGCGATCTCGTCGGGCGTCAACACCCGCGCGGGATCGAGGCGCATCGCCGAGTTCGCCTTCGACTACGCGGTGAAGAACGGCCGGAAGAAGGTCACGATCGTCCACAAGGCGAATGTTCTGAAGGCGTTGACCGGCATTTTTCTCGAAGCGGCCAAGGATGTCGCGAAGAAGTACGAAGGCCGGGTGACGGTCGACGACCGCATCGTCGACGCCTGCGCGATGCAGCTCGTCCTCGATCCATGGCAATTCGACATGATCGTGACGACCAACCTCTTCGGCGACATCCTGTCTGACGAGATTGCCGGCCTGGTCGGCGGCCTCGGCATGGCCCCGGGCGCCAACATCGGCGAAGGCGCGGCGATCTTTGAGGCGGTGCACGGATCCGCGCCCGACATCGCGGGCAAGGGCATCGCCAATCCGCTGGCGCTGCTGCTTGCGGCCGCGATGATGCTCGACCATGTCGGCAGAACGGACGCCGCCATCCGGCTGCGCGCGGCGATCGACCGTACGCTTTGCGATGACGGCGTGCACACCGGCGATCTGGGAGGCCGGGCCTCGACGATGGAATTCACGGCGGCAATCGTGCGCCGCCTGACGGCATGACCTATTCCGATCCGGCCTTCTGGGTCGCGCTGCTCCAGATCATCGGCGTCAATATCGTGTTGTCGGGCGACAATGCCGTGGTAATCGCATTGGCCGCGCGTTCGCTGCCTACCCGGCAGCAGAAGCAGGCGGTACTGTGGGGCAGCGGTGCCGCCGTGGTGATGCGGATCATTTTGACGATCGCGGCGGTCGAGCTGCTGCGACTTCCCTACCTCAAGCTCGTCGGTGCCGCGCTGCTGCTGTGGATCGGGGTCCAGCTGCTGCTGCCGGAAAACGAAGGCGGGGACGGCCCCGCCACCGCCAATGCCGGCATGATCGCAGCGATCCGGACGATCCTGATCGCGGACCTCGTGATGAGCCTCGACAACGTGATTGCCGTGGCGGCCGCCGCCAAGGGGGATATCACGCTGCTGGTCCTGGGCCTGCTGATCAGCATTCCGCTGGTCATCTTCGGCAGCACGCTCCTGATGAAGATCATGGGCCGCTGGCCGGTGATCATCACGATCGGCGCCGCACTGCTCGGCTGGGTGGCCGGTGAAATGGCCGTCGGCGATCCGTCGGTCAAGGACTGGATCGACGCCCGCATGGCGTGGTTGCACTACGCGGCGCCGGCATTGGGCGCGGTGCTGGTGGTCGTCGCTGCCCGGTGGCTGGTGTCGCGCTCCGTGGAGGTGGACGGCGCTCCATCGGTCGCCGCCCATACCGCCGACGCGAATCAGCATCCCGCGGAGAACGCCCATGCAGGCGCCGTCGACCCGGATGGGCGCGGGCGGGGACCGGATTCGGTCGCGCGCCTCTCGTCACGATCGACGCATTCGGGCTCCTTGCCCCCGCCGGAATAAGCCAGGGAGAAAGCGCGTGAAGATTCGTGCTGCAGTGCTGAACGCCATCGGTGCCGACGCGCCGTTCGCGAAGTCGAAGCCGCTCGTCGTCGAGCGCATCGATCTCGACCCACCCGGCCATGGCGAGGTGCTGGTGAAAATCGCCGCTGTGGACCCTTGTCACTCCGACCTGTCGGTCATCAACGGAGACCGGCCGCGGCCGATGCCGATGGCGCTGGGCCACGAAGCCGCCGGCATCGTCGAGGAAACCGGCGACGGCGTGACCGACCTTGCGCGAGGCGATCACGTGGTCATGGTGTTCGTGCCGAGCTGCGGACATTGCCTGCCCTGCGCCGAAGGCCGGCCCGCGCTGTGCGAGCCGGGGGCTGCGGCCAACGGCGCGGGGACGCTGCTCTCCGGCGCACGCCGGCTCTCCCGCCAGGGCCAGCCAATCAACCACCACCTGGGGTGCTCGGCCTTCGCCGAATACGCGACGGTGTCGCGACGTTCGCTGGTCAAGATCGATGCCGACCTGCCACTCGCCGAGGCGGCGCTCTTCGGCTGCGCGGTCCTCACCGGGGTCGGCGCCGTCGTCAATACGGCGCAGGTTCGCGCCGGCGCGTCGACGGCGGTCATCGGTCTGGGCGGTGTCGGTCTCGCCTCGGTGCTGGGCGCCCGCGCAGCGGGCGCGCGGCAGATCGTTGCGATCGACCTGTCCGACGCCAAGCTCGAGCTTGCGCGCGCGCTCGGCGCCACGCACACGTTCAACGCAGGCGATACCGACACGCAGGCGCAGGTCCGGGCACTGACCGCTGGCGGGGTCGAGTATGCGTTCGAGCTGGCCGGGTCGATCCGCGCGCTTGAACTGGCGTATGGAATCACGCGCCGCGGCGGCATGACGGTGACGGCAGGCCTTCCGCCGTCAACATCGACACTGGCGTTGTCGCCGGTGAGCCTGGTCGCAGAGGAACGTACGGTGAAGGGCAGCTACATCGGCACCTGCGTTCCTGCGCGCGATATCCCGCGTTACGTCGACCTGTATCGGCAGGGCAAACTCGCCGTGAACCGGCTGCTGACCGGGCAACTGCAGCTCGACGACATCAACCGCGGCTTCGACCTGCTGCACGAAGGCAAGGCGGTGCGGCAGATCGTCGTATTCTAGAACCGAGGCCGGCATTCCGGACACGTCGGCCGCGATACGCTGCGTCGACAGCGGTCAGATCATCAACTTTTTCAGTGTGTCGGGATTCTTGACCACGGCGCGCTGACGCTTGGCTGGGGCGTTGTAGAGCGCCGCCGGCGGATTGGACTCGAACCTGCCCAGCACCGTCGCGTCGTTGCAGTGCGCCTCGAAGAGCACGCTCACCTCGTCGCCCTCCGTCGCGCCCACCGAGAAGCATATCTGCCCCAGCTTTGCGTTGAGCGGCTTCAGGACCCCGGTGGCCACAAGGTCGGTCGCCGGGCCGATACCGGCGAGTTGCAGGTCGAACACGTGCGGTCGCAGCGGCGGTGCGGCGTTGATCACGGTCGGCATCGCCATCCATTCGCGGCGCAGCGCCTCGTCGGTGATCGCCGGCGGAAGTCCGTCGACCTTTATCACGACCCTGCGTCCGGTGACGTACACGTGCTCGAGAAAGAATTCGCGCGAGAACTCATTGGCGATCCTTGTGCCGATGGCCTTGAACGCCTCTTCCTCGCTCGCCCAGCTGCCGCTGCCCGTCGGCAACTTGGTGTTGTAGTAGATTTCCTCGCCGGTGGCACGGTCGACGGCCTTGATCGTCCATCCGTTCAACGCGTATTTGGTGACGACCAGCCCGGAGGCCGCAAGCTTCATCGACAGCCGCTTGATCTTCGCCTCGCCCTCGACGATGAAGTCGGGGCCCGCATTCGGATCATCACGTCGCGCGGCATCCTCCGACCAGGTCCGGAAGCCGAATGACTTGATCCGTTCCTTCAGGATGTTCTCGGCGGCGGGAGAAGGCTGCGGCGGCGCCTCTGGCGCATCGGCGTCGCGAGTGACGATGCGCACGGCGATGCGCGGATCGCCGCTGGCGCGTATGAGTTCGATGCGCTCGTTGCGCGACATCTCGTTCAGCGATTTCTGGACGGCCTTGACGTTGACGACGGCTTCGGTCGTCAGCGAAACGAGTCCGTCCTTGCCCGAATGTGGCGCGCTTTCCCGGACCACGGTCGTCACGAACTCGCCACTCTTCGACAACAGCTTGTCGCGCAGCACGTCGTAGTTCTTCGCGACGGACCCGGGGTCGACCAGCAGGCCGACCGCCTTCGCGACCAACTGGCTCCGCGAATCGGCGCGCAGATCGCTTTGCATCAGCGCCTGGTCGGACTGGTAGCGCGCTGCGCTGGGATCAACCAGCCCGACAGCGGAAATGACCAGCGTGCCCGGTTTGACCGGAGGCGGCGCTGGCGTGGAAGACACTGACGGTGCCATCGCACTTCCCGTCACAGCAGCGGTGCTGGCGCTCGGCCCGGCGATCCGCGCGGGGGTCGTCGCCGCAGCGCCCGCCGGCGAAGGCGATGTCGCCTGCACCGACGTCGCGGGCGTGTCCTTGCGGCCCTGCATCACCAACCAGCCACCCGCGCCGACGGCGACAGCGACCATCGCGCCAACCACGATCAGCGCGGGCGCCCGGGACTTGCGTGCCGTCGCTGGGGCGGACGATGGGCCCGCCGCAGCGGGGCTGGGCGGCCGGGTCGTTCCCGACGCCAACGGCGTACCGCCCGCCGGAGGCGGAATCAGCGTGGTTTCCCCCGAGTGCGCGCGCTCGGCCTGCGCGGCTGCGGCCAGTGCCTGCGTAAATTCCTCCGCCGACTGGAATCGCTCGTCCGGCTTCTTTGCCAGCGCCCGGCGGACGACCGCGTCCATCGCGCCCGGAATCTGAACGTTGAACCGCGACGGCGGCAATGGATCCTCCTCCAGTACCTTGCGCATCGTGATCGTCGCGTTGCCGACGAACGGCCGTTCGCCGGTCAGGAACTGATAGAGGATCACGCCGACCGAGAACAGGTCGGAGCGGCCATCCACGGGCAGTCCCAGGATCTGCTCGGGCGACATGTATGCCGGCGTGCCCAGCACCGTGCCGACCTGCGTGAGCTCCGAGGATTCGAGGTGCGCGATCCCGAAATCCGCGACCTTTGCCGTACCGTCGGGCAACAGGAAGATATTCGACGGCTTGATATCGCGATGAACGACGCCGAGCTTGTGCGAATATCCGAGCGCCGCGAGGATCTGGGTGAGTATGCGTACGGTGTCGGCGGTCGCGAAGCGCTCGTTGGCCTCGAAAAACTCCTTGAGCTCGCGTCCCTTCACCAGCTCCATCGCGATGTACCAGACACCGGCGTCCTCGCCGAAGTCGTAGATTCCCACGATGTTGGGGTGCGTAAGCCGGCCGGCCGCCTGCGCCTCGCGACGGAAGCGCGCGAGGATCTCCTGCGCATGCCCGCCCGCGAGTTGGTCCGGGCGGATGGTCTTGAGTGCGACGACGCGTTCGATCAGCGGATCGTAGCCCTCGTAGACCACGCCCATCGCCCCGCGCCCAAGCTCGCGCCGAACCCCGTACTTCCCAAGCTTCGTGAATTCGACCATCAAACGCACTCCTGCAGCGGAGACTCCAACGGATTCAGGCGACCGCAGAGGCGATTGCTAGCCGCAGGTGGCAAATGCGCACGCTACTTGTACTTGGCGTCAATGTCCCACACCGACTTCTGGACCAGACGCTGGACCATCGTGTCGAGTCCTGCACCGCCCTGCTGCGAATTGTTGATCCCGAGCGCGCCGCCCGACGTCGCGCCCACCTCCATTTTCTCCTCGGTGTAGCCCTGCGCCACCTGTTCGGTCGTCTCGGCATTGATGATCTTGTAGCGCATGCCGATCACCCAGACGCTGGTCTCCTCGCCGCTATGGACCGAGCCCAGCGCGGTACCGCCTACCGCGCCGGCGCGAGCACCCCCGAGCGAACCCGAAAACGCGCCGAGCAGTCCCGCCATCTGACCCAGCGTGCGACCATCAAAGTTCTGCTGCGCGGACGCGACCTGCTCGGTCTTCAGGATGTCGAACTTCACGATGTACTTGGTGCTCTTCAGTTTGCCCATGCCCAGGAACTTACGTGCCTGCTGGGGATCTCCGAGGTTGTACGCCAGTTCGAACTCCTTGAGGATCGGGCCCAGGTTCGAGCGTTCGAGCACCTGAAAGTTGGCATTCGACAATTCGAGCTCGCCGAAGTCGGCGATGTTGTTCGCAGTGAATTTCTGCAGGAACGTCGCGTTACTGCTCTTGATCTCGCCGGGAATCACGATCAGCGCCGGCCCCTTCTTGTTCTTGTTCGAGTATTCGACGGCCTGGTAGACGGTCTTGTCGGCGGTCTGATTCGCCTGCTGCGACGTCGTGCCCCCCGCCGTCGGCGACGCGCTTTCGAACCTGGGCTGCGCCACGCCCGGCGACGCAAACGCAATCAACGCCATGCCGAACATGATCGGAAGCGGACGGAAACCACGAAAATTGCGCATTGCTGTCTCCTACAGTCGAGTTCGGGTTATCGATGAACAGAAATCATTTCCTGGCCTTGGGCGGCGGCATGCCCAGGCCGGCATTGCGGCAATAGTCGCCATAGAGCCGGGCCACCACCTCGTCCGCCTGCTCGTTGACGAGCGTGAGCGCCATCTGTGCAATATTCGCGCCGGCGTACGACGCCGAGTTGGCGCCGACGTCGGAAATGATCCGGCCATTGGCGCCGGTCAGCGTGAACCCCATGCTCACGGCGACCTGGTTGACCGCGATGATCGGATTCATGGTCGCCTCGGACGTGATGAGCCCGCGCAGGACGAAACTGGCGCCCAGGCGCTTCGCCGCCGACAGCGCGAGGTCCGGATTGTTCTTGAAATAGGCGTCGATCTCGGCCTGCGCGATCTGTTTTCGGATTTCCTCCGGCGTGTATGTGGCGAGTCCCAGCGAGCGCAGCCGCGCATTGATTGCCTGGAAGTGCGGTCCGTAGTTCTGTTGCCGGGCATCGATGTAGCCGCTGGCCTGCTGCTCGCCGATCACCACCATGATCTTCTTGCCCTTGAGGTCCGCGCGGCACGGCGTCGACAGTTCGAATGCGATGCGGTCCTCCTTTGCCGCCTGCTCGGCCTGCTGCGAGTCGTCGGGATTGGAGAACTTGAAACCCTGCGCGAGTGCCATGCCGGCGACGAGCGGGAACAGGAGCACGACAAGCGCCGGGGCGCGCAATGCAGTCATGGGCACTCGAGCGGCAGAGGGGCGGACACGGTGCCCGCCGGGGAGTCCAAGATTATGCCAATGGCACGCGAAAATCTACCCGAAACCTCCGTGTGCCGGCGCCCGGACCCATTGCCGCGTCAGCCCCGGTGTGACCCGGCAAGCCCGAACTCCCTCGCCAGCAGCTCGAAGGACCGATGGCGCGGCGCGGGATCATAGGTCCAGGTCACGATGACCAGCTCTTCGAGTGCCAAGCGCTGGGCCAGCTCGCGCAGGCGTGCCGCCACCTGCACGCCGGTGCCGACGATCGCCTTTCGGCGGAGCGCCTCGACGATCGCGCGCTCCGGCTCCGAGTAGATGTGCGTCGCGACGGCCGCAGGAGGCAGCAGCGCATTGCGCACGCCCTTCTCGAAGCCGACGCGCCAGTACTCCCTCGTATGCAACAGCTCGCGGGCCTCCGCTTCGCTGTCCGCAGCCAGCGCCCACACACAGATCGTTGCCGCGGGCGACGGATGACGGACACTCGGGCGGAAGCTGGAGCGATACAATCTCAGCGCCTCCTCGACACCGCGTCCGTCGCTGAAGAAATACGCGAAGGCGTAGGGAAGGCCGAATTGCGCCGCCAGCCGCGCGCCATAGTCGGAGCTGCCGAGAATCCACATTTCGGGCGCTGTGGATCCGGTCGGGTGCGCGCTGATCGCGCGCAGCGGATGGTCGTCCGGCAGTGGGGTGCCGCTGACCCAATCCTGCAGGTCGAGTACCTGCTGCGGAAAATCTTCAGCGGCGTTCGCATAGGGATTCAGCGCGACGGCGGTGAGCCGATCCGTGCCCGGCGCGCGGCCGACACCCAGGTCGATGCGCCCCGGAGCAATGGCTTCGAGCACCCGAAACTGCTCGGCGACTTTGAGCGCCGAATAGTGGGGCAGCATTACGCCGGCACTGCCGACGCGAATGCGCGATGTCGTCGCGGCGATCGCCGCCATCAGAACTTCGGGCGCGGTGCCGACGATGCTCGCACTATTGTGATGTTCGGAGACCCAGTACCGGTGATAGCCGAGCGCATCGCAGTGGCGTGCCAGCGCGAGCGTCTCCCGGATCGCCTCGTCCTGACCGCGGCCATGCGCCGCCGTCGACTGGTCGAGGACCGACAGGCGAAGTGCGCTCATGGTCGACTCATCCTGGCGCCGTCAGCGTAGCACGAGCACCGGCAGGCTCGAATGCGTCAGCACTTTCTGCGTCTCGCTTCCAAGCAGGACGCCGGCGACGCCGCGCCGGCCGTGCGATGCCATGCAGATGACGTCGCATTGCTTTTTTCTGGCTGCCGCAAGGATGGCTTGCCAGACGTCGTTGGATTCGACGACGACCGACTCGAAACCGGCACCCGCGGCCACCGCCCGCGCCCGGATTCCCGCGAACAGGCGCTCTGCGGCCGCCCTGCACTGCTGCTCGTGCGCGTCGGCAAGAATCTGCCTTGACAGCTCGACGGTGCCGAAGGCGCTGCCGTGAATCGCCGGAAAGGCGTTGAACGCGACCACCGTCCCATGCACGATTGCAGCGAGCTCGACCGCGGCCACGGCAGCCCTGTCCGACAGATCTGAGCCATCGATTGGAACCAGGATTCTCTTGAACATGCTTCCCCGGATGTTCGAATGCGCCGCACACGCGCCCAGGTCCCCGCCTCGCCGGCCGCATGCACAGGATGATAGCCCGGTGCCATCGATTAGCGCGGTGATGTAAGCGCATTGGCCAGCACGCGGACCGCGTGCACCGCCTCGCGCCGGCCCTGGGCGCGTGTGCCGTCGGCGATCTGGTGGCGGCAGCTCGTGCCGTCGGCGACGATGAGCGTGTTCGCATCGGCAGTGCGAACCGAGGGCAGCAGCGATAATTCGGCCATCTTGAGCGAGATGTCGTAATGGTCGGCGTCGAAGCCGAAGCTGCCGGCCATGCCGCAGCAGCTCGATTCGATCAGGTCGACCGCGAGTCCCGGAATCAACCGCAGGACCGTCAACACCGGCGTAACGGCATCGAACGCCTTCTGGTGGCAATGGCCGTGCACCAGTGCGCGCGCCTGCGGCAATGCCACCAGCGGAAGCGTCAGGCGGCCTGCCGCGTGCTCGCGCGCCAGGAACTCCTCGATCAGCAACGCGCGCCCGGACAGGCGCTGCGCCGCATCTCCCAGGCCCATGACCAGAAACTCGTCGCGCAACGACAACAGGCATGAAGGTTCGAGGCCGACGATCATCGCGCCGCGTTCCACCGCCGGCGCCAGCGCGTTGAGCATGCGTCGCGCTTCGCGCCTCGCCTCGTCGACCAGGCCGGCGCCGAGGAACGTGCGGCCGCAGCACAACGGACGATCAGGCTGCGCGTCGTCCGCACCGGCGCGCGCGACCGCGACCCGGTAGCCCGCGGCGCGGAGCACCGCCAGCGCCGCACGCGCATTCTCCGGTTCGTGATAGTTGGTGAATGTGTCGACGAGAAGGACGACCTCGGCGGCGGCGCCCTGCGCATCCGCAGGAGACAACTCGCCAAGAAACGTGTCGCGGCGCCAGCGAGGCAGTGTGCGCTTGGCGGACAGCCCCATCCACCGTTCGGAGAGGCGTGCGAAGATCGGCAGCGCGTCGCGCAGGTTGGCGAGCCCGGGCCGGCGTGCCGCCCACGGCGCCCACCGCGGCAGGTAGGCGATCGCGCGTTCCTTGAACGACAGTCCGTGCGCTTTCTGCCACTGATGCTGGAACTCGATTTTCATCTTCGCCATGTCGACGCCGGTCGGGCACTCGCGGCGGCACCCTTTGCAACTCACGCACAGGTCGAGCGCGGCGCGCACCTGTGCCGATGCGAGTTCCGTGCCCCACTGTCCGGAGAGCGCCAGGCGCAGCGTGTTGGCCCGTCCGCGCGTCAGGTGAATCTCGTCGCGCGTGACGCGGTAGCTGGGACACATCGTGCCTGCGTCGAACTTGCGGCAATGCCCGTTGTTGTTGCACATGTCCACGGCCTTGCCTAAGCCTCCCGCCGGATCGCCGCCGGTGCCGGGAGCAGTTGTCGCATCGGCGAGCGGATCGTGGTCGACGTTCCATGCCGACCAGTCGAGCGCGGTGTCGACCGGCAGCGTCGCATGGTCGGGGGGAAAGCGGAACAGCGACCGGTCGTCCATTCGCGAAGGACGCACGATCTTGCCTGGATTCATGAGCCCTGCCGGGTCGAAAAGCGCCTTGATCTCCTCGAATGCGCGGTTCAGCCGAGGGCCGAACTGCCACGCGACCCATTCGCTGCGCACCAGGCCGTCGCCATGTTCGCCCGAGAATGCACCCTTGTACTCCCGCACCATCGCACCGGCTTCCTCGGCGATCGAGCGCATCTTGACCGCGCCGTCGCGGCGCATGTCGAGGATCGGGCGAACGTGCAGCGTGCCGACCGATGCATGCGCGTACCAGGTGCCGCGCGTGCCATGCCTTCGGAACACCTCGGACAAGCGGTCGACGTACTCGGCCAGGTGCTCGAGCGGAACCGCGCAGTCCTCGATGAATGAAACCGGCTTGCCGTCGCCGCGCATGCTCATCATGATGTTGAGGCCCGCCTTGCGTACGTCCCACAGCGCCTTCTGTGCGCCGGCATCGACCAGCGTCACGACGTTGCCCGGCAGGCCCAGGTCACTCATCAGCGTGACCAGATCGTCGAGCCGTCGCCGCGGGCCGGCGGCGGCATCGCCGACGAACTCCACCAGCAGGATCGCGTCGGGTTCGCCGATCAGCGCGGCGTCGACGACCGGGCGGAACGCCGGATTGCCCCGCGCCAGGTCGATCATCGTGCGATCCACCAATTCGACCGCCGACGGCGCCAGGGCGACGATATGCCGCGCGCACTCCATCGCGCGATAGAGCGTCGGAAAATTGACCACACCGAGCGCGCGGTGCTTCGGAATCGGCGCCACCTTGAGCGTCAACTGCCGGGTCCAGGCGAGCGTGCCCTCGCTGCCGACCAACAAGTGCGCGAAGTTGACGCTGCCGTCCGCCGTGTACGGACGCACGCTCATCGGGTGGAACACGTCGATGTTGTAGCCGCCGACCCGGCGCAGCACCGACGGGACGCGGCTCTCGATTTCCTTGCGTTCGCGGATTCCGATCGTGCGCAGGCCGTCCAGCAGCCCGCGCACCCGCGCCGACGCTCCCGTCATCTGCGCCTCCGCGGCGAATCGCGCCCGAGTGCCGTCGGCGAGCAGTGCGTCGATCGCCTCCACGTTGTGCACCATGTTGCCGTAGGCGATCGAACGCGAGCCGCAGGAGTTGTTGCCGGCCATGCCGCCCAGCGTGCATTGAGCCGAGGTGCTTACGTCGACCGGAAACCACAGGCCATGCGGCTTCAGCCACGCATTGAGCGCGTCGAGAACGATGCCCGGCTCGACGGTGACGGACAATGCGTCGCGGTCGAAGGCCCGCACGTTGCAAAGGTGCTTGCTGTGGTCGATGACCAGCGCCGCGCCCACCGTCTGACCGCACTGCGAGGAACCCGCACCGCGCGGGAGCATCGGTATCGACAGCTCGCGGCAGACGTCGAACGCCGCGCGAACGTCGGCGTCGTTCTTGGGCACCAGCACGCCGATGGGTTCGACCTGGTAGATCGAGGCGTCGGTCGCGTAGCGTCCCCTCGACGCACGGTCGAAGAGCACGTCGCCGGACACCTCGCCGCGCAGGCGACTTGCGAGCCCGCCGTCATCGCGCGGCGGACGAAACACCAGCGGCTGCGGCGCGGCTGCGCTCAAAGCATTCACTCCATGGCGCGAAGGCGCGTTCGCCACTATGATACCGTCGGAATTCTGGATCGGCGGTGGATCGCCGGCAATCGTGACCCTTCGCGGAAATTTCCATGTTCCAGCTCGACTCGCACCCGTCCGGACGACACTTCCTGCAGATCCCCGGGCCGACCAACGTCCCCGACCGTGTGCTGCGGGCGATGGACCAGCCGACGATCGACCATCGCGGCCCGGAGTTCGCCCGCCTGACGCTCGAAATCCTGGAGGGCCTGAAGGACGTGTTCCAGACGCCCGGGCCGATCGTGATCTACCCGGCCTCGGGCACGGGCGCATGGGAGGCGGCGCTGGTCAACACGCTGTCGCCCGGCGATCGCGTGCTGATGTTCGAGACCGGCCACTTCGCGACACTCTGGCGCGCACTCGCGGAAAAGCTCGGCCTCGTCGTCGACTTCGTCCCCGGAGACTGGCGCAGCGGCATCGACGCCGCCGTCGTCGAAGCGAAGCTAGCCGATGATCGTGCGCACACGATCAAGGCGGTCCTCGCGGTCCACAACGAGACCTCCACCGGCGTGACCACCCGCATCGCGCCGATCCGACAGGCCATCGACCGCGTCGCTCACCCGGCGCTGCTCATGGTCGACACGATCTCGTCCCTCGGCTCGCTTGACTACCGGCACGCCGAATGGGGCGTGGACGTCACGGTGGCGGGCTCGCAAAAGGGGCTGATGCTGCCGCCGGGGCTGTCGTTCAACGCGATCAGCGACAAGGCGATCGCCGCCAGCAAGCAGGCGCGGCTCCCGCGCGCCTATTGGCGCTGGGACGACACGATCGCAATGAACCGGCAGGGCTACTTCCCGTCGACCCCGGCCACCAACCTGCTCTACGGACTGCACGAGGCGCTTGCGATGCTGCGCGAGGAAGGCCTGCCGGCGGTGTTCGCCCGTCACCAGCGCCACGCAGAAGCCACCCGCCGCGCCATACGCGCATGGGGGCTCGAATTGCTGTGCAGGACTCCCGCCGAGTACAGCGGCTCGCTGACCGCCGTGATGATGCCCGAGGGCCACGACGCCGACGCCTTCCGGCGCGAGGTGCTCGCGCGCTACGACATGTCGCTGGGCACCGGCCTCGGCAGGCTCGCCGGTCGCGTCTTCCGCATCGGTCACCTCGGATTTTTCAACGACCTCATGCTGTGCGGAACGCTGTGCGGCGTGGAAATGGGATTGGCACTGCGCGACGTGCCGCATACCAGGAACGGCGTCGGAGAAGCGCTGGCCTATCTCCGGGAAAGCGGCGCAAAGACCGCGACGACGGCGCAACGGCGCGCCGCCTGACCCAATGCTCCATTGCTGCAACGACCAACTTGAAGGAGGAAAACCCATGATCGACCGGACCCAATCCGCTGTTCGCACCGCGGCGAAGATCTGCGCCGCCACGGTCGCGCAGGCGCGCGCGATGCTGCGCGTCGCTGTTGCGGCCGCCTGCGCCGCACTGCTGTTGCCGGCGATCGCCGCGCAGGCCCAGACCGAGATCAAGCTGGGGCACGTCGGCGAACCCGGCTCGCTCTTCCAGAAAAGCGCCGACGAGTTCGCGAAACGCGCCAACGCCAAGCTCGGCAACAAGGCCAAGGTCGTCACCTACGGATCGAGCCAGCTGGGTGGCGATTCCGAGATGCTCCAGAAGCTGAAGGTCGGCACGCTCGACATGGCGCTTCCGTCGACCGTGATGAGCTCGCAGGTGGACCTGTTCGGCGTGTTCGAGATGCCCTACCTGGTCAAGGACCGCAAGCACATGGGCCGCATCGAGCGCGACATTTTCTGGGCGAAGCTCGAACCCGAGGCCGAGAAGAAGGGCCTCAAGGTGCTGGCCGTCTGGGAGAACGGCGTGCGGCACGTCACGAACAACAAGCGCCCGATCAAGACACCGGCTGATCTCGCCGGCATCAAGCTGCGGGTGCCGGCCGGCAAGTGGCGCGTGAAGATGTTCCAGGCCTACGGCGCGAATCCTACGCCGATGAAATTCTCGGAACTTTTCACCGCGCTGCAGACCGGCGTGATGGACGGCCAGGAGAATCCGTTCACGCAGATCTATTCGGCCAAGCTGCAGGAAGTTCAGAAATACCTGTCGCTGACGGGTCACGTCTACACGCCCGCCTACCTGACCGTCGGCAAGGCCAAGTGGGAAACGCTGCCGCCCGACGTGCGCAAGATCCTCGAGGACACTGCGAAGGAAACGCAGGCCTACGTGTACGAGGAGGCCGCGAAGGACGAGGCGGACCTCCTGGCCAAGCTGAAACAGGGCGGCATGCAGGTCAACGACGTCGACAAGGACGCGTTCATCGCGGCGAGCAAGCCGATCTACGAGGAATTCGGCAAGGAAGTCCCGGGCGCCAAAGAGGTGATCGACCGCGCCGTCG
Source organism: uncultured beta proteobacterium (assembly GCA_963739745.1). GTDB lineage: Bacteria > Pseudomonadota > Gammaproteobacteria > Burkholderiales > Casimicrobiaceae > VBCG01. The sequence continues at coordinate 213,323 of CAVUCJ010000017.1, read as the reverse complement.
CGCTCGGGAAATAGCTCTGTGGCGGCCAACGCAGCCGGCGCCTCCTCCGACGCGCCGGCGGCAGTAACGCTCCGCCGGTTTCGCGCGCGCTACGGCCGCCTTCTCGAATGGATGGTGGGCGCGCTGATGATCGTCCTGTTCGTCGAGGTCACCACGGGGGTGGTGTTCCGCGCGCTCGGGCATGCGCTTTTCTGGTATGACGAGGTCGCATCGGCGCTGCTCGCTTGGCTCACCTTCTACGGCTCGGCGCTGGCGTCGGTCAAGCGTGCCCACATCGGCTGTCCGGAACTGGTCGACGCGCTGCCGTGGGGCGCCCGCCGGGTCGCAAACATCCTGGCGCAGCTCGTCGTGATCGCGTTCTTCGTCGCATTGGGCACCGTCGGGGTCACCAACATGCCGATCCTGTCGGGGGACTCGATGGTGAGCCTGCCGTGGGTGCCGATGAATTTCGTGCAGTCCGTCATCCCCGTTTCGTCGGCGCTGATCGTGATTGCCGAGGTGGCGCACCTGTTCGAACTTGTCGTCGCCCCTGCGCCGCCCAGGGCAACCGCACGCGCCGCGGTCGCCGACGGACAGCACTAGGAACCAGAAGCGATGAGCATCATGCTGGGGCTGTTCGCGGCCGTGCTCGCGCTCGTGCTGGTCAACGTGCCCATAGCCGTGGCGCTGGGCGTGGTCGCGCTCGTCGCCATGGTGGCCACGCACGGCACGAGCATCCTGCCCAACCTCGCGATCGTCACCTACAACGGCGCGACGAGCTTTCCGCTGCTCGCCATTCCGCTGTTCATCCTGGCGGGCGCGATCATGAACGCGTCGGGAATATCGCGGCGGCTGATCGCCTTCGCGTCCGCGCTGTTCAGCTGGATTCGCGGCGGACTCGCGCACGTGTCGATCGGGACATCGCTCTTCTTCGCCGAGATTTCCGGATCGGCGGTGGCGGACGTCGCCGCGCTGGGGTCGATCCTGATCCCGGGAATGAAGGCGAAGGGGTACCCTGCCCCGTTTGCCGCCGCGGTAATGTCCTCGGCCGCCACGCTGGCGGTGATCATTCCGCCGTCGATTCCCATGATCCTGTACGCGGTCATGGCGGAGACATCGGTCGTCCAGCTGTTCGTGGCCGGCATCGTCCCGGGGATCATCGGTGGCGTGGGGTTGATGGCGATGGCCTCCGTATTCGCGCACCGCTACAACCTGCCCCGCGAGGAAGCCTTCTCGTGGCGACGCGTGCGCAGCGCGGCCCGCGAAGCGCTCTGGGCGTTCCTGCTTCCGATCATCATTCTCGGCGGCATCTTCGGCGGCGTTGTAACGGCCACCGAGGGCGCGGCGCTGGCGGTGTTGGCCGCGTTGTTCGTCGGCCTCGTGATCTACCGCGAGCTCAACGTCGGCCATCTGCGGCAGGCCGTCATCGACGGCGCCGTTCAGACGGCGGTCGTGATGCTGCTGGTGGCCACCAGCGCGCTGCTCGGCACCTACCTGACCGAGGTGCAGGCGCCGCAATCGCTCGCCCGGGCGGTCTCGGCGATGACCAACGACAAGTGGATGGTGCTGGCGCTGCTCAACGTGCTGTTCCTGCTGCTGGGCATGTTCCTCCACTCGGCGGCGGCCATCATCCTGGTCGTGCCCGTCGTAATGCCCCTGGTCAAGGCCGCGGGCATCGATCCGGTGCACTTCGGACTCATCGTTACCATCAATCTCGGCATCGGCCAGCAGACACCGCCGGTAGCCAGCGTGCTTATGGTCGCGAGCTCCATCGCCAGGGAATCGGTATGGGCGGTCTCGCGGGTCAACGTCTGGTTCATCGCGGTGCTGGTCGCGGTGTTGCTGCTGGTGACCTATGTCCCGATGACCGGCCTGGGGCTCGTCAGCCTCTTCTACCGCTGACCCCTGTTCAATATTCCTCCATGAGTCGCCGATGAACGACCTGATCATTGTCACGCGCGACGGGCCGATCGCGACCGTGATGCTCAACCGGCCCGACAGGCTCAATGCACTGACGAAGCCGATGTGGCGAATGCTCGGCGACGCCATCAACGCTTTGTCCGCCGACGAGGGCTTGCGCTGCATCATCGTTCGCGGCGCCGGCGAGCGGGCGTTCTCGCCGGGCAACGACATCGGCGAGTTCGCCACCGAGCGCGCCGACCGCATGACAGGCAAACGAGTATGGCCGCGTGATGCATGCCACCGCGCAGGCGTTCATCGAATGCCGGCACCCGCTGGTCGCGCAGATCCACGGCCTGTGCGTCGGTGGCGGCCTGGAGATCGCTGCGTTGTGCGACCTGCGCATCTGCGGCGTGGGCAGCCGGTTCGGTGCGCCAATCAAGAACCTGGGTCTGGTGATGGCGTATCAGGAGATGGCGCCGCTGGTCCGTCTCGCCGGTCCTGCGGTCGCGCTCGAGATCCTGCTCGAGGGGCGCATCTTCGACGCCGCGGAAGCGAAGGACAAGGGCCTCGTCACGCGCGTCGTGCCCGACGCCGAGGTCGCGGCGGAGGCGTGGGCGACCGCGCAGCGAATCGCCGACGGCGCACCGCTCGCCGCGCGCTGGCACAAGAAGTTCGCGCGCCGGCTGATGGACGCCCGGCCGCTCACCCCCGCCGAGCACGACGAATGCTTCGACTGCTTCGACACCGAGGACTTCCGCATCGGCTGCGAGGCGTTTTTCGCCAAACGCAAGCCCGATTTTCAGGGGCGATGAGTGGATAGCAAACCGGCCCCGGCGGATGGGGAAGGCCGCCCGGCCCATCCGGGTCCGCTCGCCGGGCTGCGCGTGCTCGAACTGGCGCAGATCATGGCCGGCCCCACCTGCGGCGTCATGCTCGCCGATCTAGGCGCCGACGTGATCAAGGTCGAGAAGCTGCCCGGCGGCGATGACTCGCGCGGGTACCGCGAGCCGCGGGTCAACGGCGTGTCGGCACCGTTCATGATGATGAATCGCGGCAAGCGCGGCATCGCGCTCGACCTGAAGCGGCCCGACGGACGCGCGATCCTGCTGCGGATGGTGCGCACCGCCGATGTTCTCGTCGAGAACTATCGGCGCGACACTCTAGAAAAGCTGGGATTGGGCTATGACGTGCTGGCAGCGACCAACCCGGCGCTCATCTACTGCGCCGTCACCGGCTTCGGCCGCGACGGACCGCTGGCCGACAAGGGCGGCTTCGACCTGGTTGCGCAGGGATTCGCGGGACTGATGGCAATCACCGGCGAGCCGGAACGCCCTCCGGTGAAGACCGGCAATCCGGTGTCCGACATCAACGCTGGCATCCTCGCGGCACTCGGCGTGCTGGCCGCCTACACCCACCGGCTGAAGACAGGCCGTGGCCAGATCGTCGACACGTCGCTGATGGAGGCCGCGCTGCAGCAGACGTACTGGCACGCCTCGAGCTATTTCGCGACCGGCCATTCACCGGGCCCCCTGGGCTCGGCGCATATTCTCGCCGCCCCCTACCAGGCATTCCGGGCGAGCGATGGCTACCTCAACATCGGCGGCGCCAACCAGGCCAACTGGGAACGCATCACCGACGTGCTCGGGCATCGCGAATGGCGCGACGATCCCCGGTTCGCGACGAACACCGGGCGCATGGCGAACCTCGATGCGCTGGTGGCGCTGATGAACGCGGTGCTCGCCACCCGCACGCGCGACGAATGGATCGCGGCACTCGACGCCGCGGGCGTGCCGGCGGGCCCGGTCCATGCGCTTGGCGAGGCGCTGACGCATCCGCACACGCTCGCCCGTGGCATGGTCGTCGATCTGGTCCATCCGGAAGCGGGTGCGACGAAGGCGATCGGCTGCCCGGTGCATTTCTCCGCCACGCCGACCCGCGTCGACCGCCCCGCTCCGCTGCTGGGCGAACACACACGCGAAGTGCTGCGCGAGTGCGAGTACACCGATGCGCAGATTGACGCATTCTTGGCCGCGGGGGTGGTCGCGGACGGCCGGGGTGGAGAATACGGGGGGGAGCGCGCTTCATCGGCCGCGCCGTCAAGGCAGCCGTGAACGCCCCTGGTGCCGCCTGACGCCCCGCGGCCACCCGCGTTTGCGATAAAGTCCGTGCTGGACGAAGTCGTTTCGGACGTAACCCCAAGCGAGGAATGCCATGTCGAGTGTTGGATATCATGAGCCCATCGAGGAGTTGACTGATGAAACGCGCGACATGCATCGCGCCATCGTCTCGCTGATGGAAGAGCTTGAGGCGGTGGACTGGTACAACCAGCGCGCCGACGCGTGCAAGGACCCTGTGCTCAAGGCCATTCTCGAGCACAATCGCGATGAGGAAAAGGAGCACGCGTCGATGGTGCTCGAATGGATTCGGCGCAAGGATCCGACATTTTCGAAGGAAATGAAGGACTACCTGTTTACGGAAAAGCCGCTCACGCACGACTGAACAGCCGCCCGGCCTCGGGCGCGCCCGCAGAGACAGGCCGCACCGCTGCCCTTGGAGTACGCCGCATGCCCATCGTCAGCCAGCAGGAAATTCGGGATGGCATCTGCTGCCACCGATTGAGCGGCAACGCTTCGCTGGAAGAGGCAATGGATGTCGTCGCCAATGCCATCGCGGATTGCCGGGATCGCGGCGCCGACCGGCTGCTGATCGATGCGCACGGCCTCGTTGACCTGCCGATGCCGACGCTGGTCGACCGCTTCCTGATGGTGGAGGAATGGGCCCTTCAGGCAAAAGGTGTCGTTGCCGTCGTGCTGGTCGTGCCCCCGGAATACATTCATCCGAAGAAATTCGGCATCACTGTGGCAGCCGAACTCGGGATGAGAGCCGAGGTGTGGCCCACCGAGGAGGAGGCGCTCGCCTGGCTGGTCGATGTCGTCGGGCATCGCGGCTAGGGCGCATCCTTGCCCGAAACCCAAACCTGCCCGCTCCCCCTCCGGCTGCGCGCCTGGCGAATGCGATCCCTTTCGGTGCTGCGACAGGCTTTCAGCTCGACGGCGCAGCCTCGAGCAGATTCGACAATAGCGTCGCGATCCCGAGGAACGACGAGAACCCGACTACGTCGGTCACCGTGGTCAGGATGATCGACGACGACGTAGCGGGATCCTGGCCGAAGCGCCGCAACAGCATCGGCGTCAGCGCGCCCGCCAGTCCGGCCGCGACCATCGAGATCACCATCGCCGCAACGCACACCAGCACCAGGCCGAGCGAGCGGCTCCACACGTAAACGCCGAGCGCGGTGGTGGCGGCGACGGCCACGCCGTTGATGAGTCCCACGGCTGCCTCCTTGCCCACCACCCGCGTCCAGTGCCGCAGGCCGATCTCGCGCAGCACCAGGCCGCGCATCGTTACCGCCAGCGCCTGCGCGCCGGCATTGCCCGATTGCCCGGCCACCACCGGCAGCAGCACGGCGAGTGCGGTGAATTTGGCGATCGTGCCCTCGAAGAGCCCCACGACGGCCGCTGCGAGGAATGCCGTCAGCAGGTTGATCTGCAGCCACGGCAGGCGCTTGACGACCGCGAAACCCGGCGAAGACAGTGCGCGCTCGTCGCGACTCGCCCCCACCATCGTCTGTATGTCGACGCTCGATTCCTCCTCGACCGCGGCAAACAGCGCGGATTGCCGGATCACGCCAACGAACCGGCCGTCGACGTCCACCACCGGCAACTCGGTGATCGGGTGCTGCTGCAACACGGTCACGAATTCCTCGCGCGGATCCAGTGCGCTGACCGCGGCGATCAGAGGGCGGGTGATATCGCGCAGCGGCAGGCCAGGGTCGGCCGTTGCCAGATCCTGGATTTCCACGCGGCCGGCGAGACGGCCTTCGTCGTCGATGACAAAAAGCTCGCGCATGCCGGTGCGGCGTATCGCCCGCAGTTTCGCCAGCGCCTCGCCGACATCGAGGCCCGCGCGCAGCGGCGTCACATGCGGGTCCATCGAGCGACCCGCCGCGTCCTCCGGATACGCGAGAAGATCGCGCAGTTCCTTCGCGATCTGGGCAGTCAAGAGCGACAGCATCGCCCCGCGTTCGTCGTGGTCGAGTTGCGCCAACGCTGCGGCGGCGACGGCCGGCTCGGCCTCCGCAAGCCAGTGCCGCGCGATGTCGGGCGCAACGGACCGCAGCATCGCGGCCGCGACATCCGGCGTCAGCGCCTGCCACACCGGCAGCACCACATTGGGTGGCAGCGGCGCCAGCAGCGCGGTCGCCGTTTCCGGAACGATTTTTTCGAGCTGCCGCGCCGCCTCGCGTGGGTAATCGAGAAGGTAGCGGCGGGAAAGCGCGGCGCTGGCCGGACTGGCGCCGGCGCTCATGGTGGTCCCCGACGCGGGGCGGCGAGCAGCGACAGCGTAGCCTCGATCAATCCAGAAACCGCGTTCCAGTAACCCAGCACCAGCGCCCCCGTGAGCGACTGCGACACCGGATCGGTCGCCTGCGTACGGCGCCCCTGCGCATGTCGGAGCGCATTTCGCCTGAGCACGCCGACCAATCCGCCGCCCCGCTCGACGACCGGCACGACATCGGTGCCCTCCCACACCCGGTGGGCGTCGGCGCCGGCAAGCGGCGTCATGGCGGGCAGCGATTCACCCGTTGCGACCATCAGCATGTCGAGCCTTTCCTGCGCTCCCGCGCGCACCAGTTCGGGCAACTCGACCTTGCCAAGCGGGCGCCGCTGCGCATCCACGACGAAGACCGGGCCGGTCGGCACGACCCGCGCGGCCCGCAGTGCCTCCAGTGCGTCGCTCGCGCGGCGGTCCGGCGGCAAGGCTATGATTTCCGAGTCGACGCAGGCGCCTACCGAATCCTCCGGGTAGCCCAGCAACGCGCGGCAGCCCAGTGCCGTGGCCGTGGGCAAGGCATCCAACACCAACGTCCGCCGTGGTTCCGGCACGTTTCGAAGGATCGCCGCGGCCGACGGAAGGCTGACCGCAGCCAGCAGCATGGCCGCTCGCGATGGTTCGAGCCTCAGTATGCAGCGCGCCGCGGTGTGCGGCAGCATCGCCGTCAGCGCCGGCGCGCCCAGCCGCACCGGTGCGCTGTCGAACAGCGCCGCTGCATCCTCGTCTGGCAGTTGCTCGAGGACCCGCGCCGCGCCGTCGGGATGCGCCGCGAGAAAGGCGTTGGTCAGGAAATCGGGCTCAGCCATCGCGACCCGGACTTGCGACGAGCACCACTGGCTGCTCGCTGAAGATGCGTCCGGGCAGCGAGACGCGGCCATCGGCGGTTTCCAGCACGACCGAGTACGCCGTCAGCTCGAGAATGCGGCCCTCGAACCCGGCGACGCGGATGTTCTGGCCGGGCGCATAGCTCTGCCGCAACAGGTTCGCTCCAATCAGGTTGGCGACGTGCACCCGCGCGCCGAGGCTGATCGCGATCACGACGCCTCCGGCGACCGCGCCCGCGGCGATGCCGACGATGATCGCGAGAAACGTGATGCGAATGCCGACCTGGTCGGCACCCACCAGCAGCGCCGCGACGAGGATGGTTCCCTGGGCGGCGCGCGCGACGACCTGCCGTTGCCCCGGCGTCAAACGGACGGAGGCACCCATGATCACGTCGGCGGCGACGCGAGAGAGCAGGTAGCCGGCGACGACAATGAGAATGCCTACGATCAGCGAAGGCAGGCGATCGAGCAGGCCGGTCAGCCATTGCGTGAACGTCTGCAGACCGAGCACATTGGTCGCGGCAGTGACGAAGAGCAGCACCACCGCCCAGAACACCAGCGCACCCAGCACGTTGGCCGCATGCGCGAAGCGCAATCGCGCTGCCACCGGCGTGCCGAGAACGCGGCCCACCAGTCCGTCGAGCAGCGACATGATCCGTCCGGCCAACGCGCGGAGGAATTTGCCGAGCACCCAGCCCGCCAGCAGCAGCAGGACCGCGCCCAATACGCTCGGCAGGTACTCCACGATGCGGTCCATCGCTATCGTTGCGACCTGCATGATCTCGTCGCCTAGTGCGGCACCCTGGTTCACGTCCGGTATTCCTCGAGAAGCAATGCGTTCATTCCTAGCTTACCGGCAATTCCCGCGCCGTGGCCATTGCCGGGGCAGGAAACTGCCAGGAGTCGCTGATGCAGGGGGGCAAAATGCCCGCAGGCACCGTAGAATTCGGCCTCGGGAGAGCGGCACAATGAAAAACACCCTGATCATCGGCGTCTCCGCACGGATCTATTATCCGGACGGGCCGGTGCTCGACATGGGCGGCGTATGGACGCGCACGCTGCACTATCTCGAGCAGTCGGTCGCGCACTGGATCATGGCCGGCGGCGCCATGCCCGTGATGGTTCCCGCGGTGGATCGCGAAAGCCTCGTGCGTCGAAGCGAAATCGACCTCGACTATTACGCCGCCAAGCTGGACGGCTTGATCCTGCAGGGAGGCAATGACGTTGCGCCGCAGAGCTACGGCGAGGCACCGCTGGATCCGGCATGGGGCGGGGACAAGGTACGTGACCGCTACGAAATGGCGCTGATCCAGGCGTTCATGGATGCCGGAAAACCGGTCTTCGGCATCTGCCGGGGCCTGCAACTGCTGAACGTCAAGTTCGGCGGAACGCTCTACCAGGACATCGCCACACAGCGGCCGGACGCACGGGAACATGTCGACAGGTCCCGCTACGAAAAGCTGTCGCATGACGTGGAACTGATCGCCGGAACGCGGCTTGCCGCGTTGTACTCGAATCGTCACGGCGCACGGGTGAACAGCATCCACCACCAGGGCATCAAGGACCTCGCACCTTCCTTCGACGTGGAGGCGCGTTGCCCGGAGGACGGCATGATCGAGGCGATACGAAAGCGCGAGGGCGCCTACATCGCGGCCGTCCAATGGCACCCGGAGTTCCACGTGCCGGGCGACCCGGTGACCTTCGACGATTCGCCCATCCTCAACGACTTCCTTGCAGCCGCGCGGGCTGCCCGCGGCTGACGCCCCGGAAATGCCTGGCCGAGGGCACCCATGCTGCCGTGTGGGTGGCTTGGTCGTTCGCGGATTCCGTTTCGCCTCGTGTTCGCGGACGGCTCGCAATTCGACTCCGGATCGGCCATGTCGGGAATTTCGACACCGATTTCTACATCTGCGAGCACATCTTTCCCGGCGGCTGGATTCCGAGCCTTCCGGAACGCTCGTACACTTGGAAAGGAGCGGTCTCGAAATCCTGGACGTCGAGAGCCAGGCCGTTTCGTGGACGAACCTCCCTTTGCCAGCGACTGCACCTACGAACGAATCTACTGCCGCTCACTTCGAGAGCGGGATCCTCCGACGGTCTGGACTGCCCGATCCGCGTCCCCGGCTCCTGCGCCTTTCCGCTCTACGCCCTTCCCGCCCGCACGCCCTAGCCAACTTCGGCTTCTGGGACGGCGTGTACAGCCGCACGCGCCGCCCGGGAGGCTTTGTCAACCGAAGGAACGAGCGTCGTGTGGCCGAACTCTCCGGAATCAAGTCGCTGTACTCCGACACGTACCTCAGCGAAGACGAATTCTGGCGCATCCACGACCGACCTGCCTATCAGGCGCTCAAGCGCGCCTGCGATCCGGAAAATGCGCTCGGGGATCCCTACGCGAAATGCGTGCTGCGGCACCGACCACGTGCTTGCCGTACCGACTTGACATGCATCAATACCGTGCGTTCGCCGCGGCTCACAATTCGGTACACTTCAATCCTGGCGGGTGGACTGTTTGGTCGCGTCGCCTCCCCGATTCGGAAAATCGCGCATGCAAACTCATCGAATTCTCCTGGCGGCGACCCTCGCGCTGGCAATGCCGGCCGGAACAGGCTCGGCCGCGGAAACGCAACCGCAAGCCTTGCTCGAACAGTACCGCTGCACCATCTGCCATGCCGATCGCGAGGTGCTCGCGGGACCGCCCTGGGTCGATATCGCCCTGCGCTACAAGGGGCAGCGGCAGGCGGAAGTCATCGTGAGCGCCAAGATCCAGTCGGGTGCGCGTGGCAGCGGCCTGTGGAACATGCCTCCCCATCCGGAAGTCTCCAAGGCGGATGCCGCGGTGATGGCAAACTATATACTCACCTTCAAGAACTAGGCGCGCCGCGCGCCTCAACGCCCGAACGGCCGTGTCATTACCCGCCCAGCCGTCCGAAGGGTACTGGCTGCGCCCCTTGGGGGCCAGCGAACGAAGTAAGCGTGGGGGTCGTTTCATCCTATTCGGGAACGAGCACGGCCGCGCCGTTCAGGCGCCCCTCGCGCAGCGCGAGCAGCGCATCGTTGGCCGCGGCGAGCGGAAACGTGACCGTATGGGTTCGGATCGGCACGCGCGCCGCAAGCAGGATGAACTCGTACCCGTCGCGCCGTGTCAGGTTCGCTACCGAGACGATCCGCCGCTCGCCCCACAGCAGCGAATAGGGAAACGACGGGATGTCGCTCATGTGGATGCCTGCGCAGACGACAGTGCCCCCCTTGCGGACGGCGCGCAGAGCGAGCGGGACCAGCACGCCGACCGGGGCGAACAGGATCGCGGCATCGAGCTCCACGGGTGCCGGCGTGTCGCTTGCCCCCGCCCAGGCGGCGCCCAAGGTGCGGGCGAAGGACTGCGCCGCGCTGTCGCCGGGCCGCGTGAACGCGTAGACCTCCTGGCCCGCGTGCCTTGCCAGCTGTACCACGATGTGGGCGGCGGCGCCGAAGCCGTATAGCCCGATGCGCCGCGCGTCACCGGCCATCCGCAGCGCCCGATACCCGATCAGTCCGGCACACAGCCAGGGGGCCAGTTCGGCGTCCGAAAATCCTTCGGGCAGGCGAAAACAATAGCGGGCGTCGGCGACGACGCAATCGGCGTACCCGCCGTCGATGGTGCAGCCGGTGAACTGCGCGTTGTCGCACAGGTTTTCCCGCCCCATCAGGCAATAGCGGCAGGTGCCGCAGCTGTGTCCGAGCCACGGGATGCCGATTCGCTCGCCCACGCGTGGTTCGGCGACATCGGCACCGGCCTCGACGACCGTCCCGACGATCTCGTGCCCCGGAATGATCGGGGAATGCGCCTCGGGCAATTCGCCGTCGACGACGTGCAGATCGGTCCGGCATACGCCGCAGGCGTGAACCCGGACCCTTACCTCGCCCGGTCCCGGTCGGGGGTCCGGACGCGTAAGCGGCTCCAGCGCGGTGCGCGGCGAGCGCAGGATCATTGCGTGCATCTGTCTACCTTACCTCCGGCCATTGGCCGCGCGCCGCAAGAGCTTCAAGGCGCTACTGGCTGGTGGCGACGACCTCCTTCAGCGCGACGGGATCGATGAGCTTGATCGTACGTCCCTGCACCTGCAGCAGGCCGTCGCGATGCATCCGCGAGAGGAGTCGGCTTACCGTTTCGAGCTTGAGCCCCAGATAGCTGCCGATCTCGTCACGCGTCATCCGCAGCACGTATTCGGATCCCGAATAGCCGCGCGAATGATAGCGCTGTCCGAGCTCGAGCAGGAATGCCGCCAGCCTCTGGTCGGCGCGCATCGTGCCGAGCATCAGCATCACCTGCCGCTCCCTCGCGATTTCGCGGGACAGCATCTGGTGCACGTTGTGCATGACGCGCGGGCTGTCGTGCGCGAGTCCCTGAATCCGTGAATAGGGAATCGCGCATACTTCCATGTCCTCGAGGGCGATGGCCTGGCACTCGTGCCTCTCCCGACCAATGCCGTCAATGCCGACGATGTCGCCCGCCATGTGGTATCCGGAGACCTGGTCGCGTCCGTCCTCGGCAAGCAGCACGGTCTTGCACGAGCCCAGCCGGATCGCGTAGATGCTGGTGAACGGCTCGCCGGGCCGGAACAGCGTGTCGCCCTTCCTGAGGCGCATCTGCTTGGCGACGAGCTGGTCGATCTGCCGGCGAACATCCGGCTCGAAGCCGGACGGCACGCAGGTCTCCAGCTTGGCACACTCCGGGCAGCGCGATCGCAACGAATTGACTTCCCGCAATGCCGGACGGGCCACCGGACGCACGTAATCTTCGAAGGGCTTCGAGGTCCTGGGGTCGGCTAGGGCGTTCATCGCATTCTCCTGGTGGGTCCTGGGTCGGCGGGACATCAGTGCGGCGCGCAATCGAGACCGCAGATCACGTCCTTGATCTGGCCCAAGTCTGAAGACTTGTCGAGAAAGTAGCGGGCGCCGGCTTCGATGCAGGCGCGACGGTAGGGACCGGTGGCGTGGTTGGTCAACACGATGAAGACAATGTCGGGCGCGCGTGGGTGCACGGCGCGCAGAACGTCGAGGCCGGTGCCGCCGTCGAGCTGGTAGTCGAGCAGCACGCACTCCGGGCATGCGCGGACGATGCCTTCGATGGCGTCGGCGGGCGTGCCCGCCTCGCCCACGACCGTCACGCCGCCGATCTCTTCGAGCAACTCGGACAGTCGCATGCGCATCGCCGACGAATCGTCGACGATGAACACCTTGGATAGGGAGGGAACCATGACTGCCAGTATCGGCGCGCCGCGAGCGCCGGTGCGCATAGGCGAACGCCGAATGCGCCGATCGGGAGAGTCTGGTTCTGGGTATCGGCGCGCGCCCCATCGGGGCTGGAATCGTCCTACTCCGACGCCATATGGTCAGGCAGGCGTGTCGGGACCGCGCGGAACCATGGGAGTCCTAGGGGTTATCGGACAGCCGGTGCTTCATTGCGTAATGGATGAGCTCCGCCGGATTCTGGACCGAGAGTTTTTCCATGAGCCGCGCCTTGTGGGTGCTGACGGTCTTGACCGACAGATTCAGCCGAGTGGCGATGTGGGTCACCGACTCGCCGGCGACGAGCAGTCGAAACACCTGGTATTCGCGGTCGGACAACGACGCATGCGGCGGACCTTCGGCATGCGGCATGGCGGAAAGCGCCAGCTGCTCGGCGACCTCGGCGCTGATGAAGGCCCCTCCGCCCGCCACCTTGCGGATGGCGGAGACCAAGCAGCGTGGACGCGCTTTCCTTCGTCAGGTAGCCGGACGCGCCGGACCGGATCGCACGCACCGCGTACTGATGCTCCTCGTGCATCGAAAGTACCAGGATACGCAGTTTCGGCCGCTCGGCCTTGACCTGCCTGATGAGTTCCATGCCGCTCTTCCCGGGCATCGACATGTCGAGCAGCAGCACGTCGAACTCCTGCGTGCGAACCTGCTGCAGCACTTCGTGGCCATCGCCGGCCTCGCCGACGACGGCGAGGTCATCGGCCGCGTTCAGCAGCTGCTTCAATCCCTCGCGGAGGATGGTGTGATCGTCGGCGATGAACACGCGGATCATGTGCGCGCCCCGCCCGCCGGCATCGGAAGACGCGCTTCGATCGTGGTGCCTTTGCCGACGGCCGTCGTGATCGATGCGGCGCCCCTGAGCATGCTCACACGTTCGCGCAACCCGACCAGGCCGAACGAGTTGGGCTTGCGCGGGTCCTGAAGGGCAAAGCCCGCACCGTCGTCGCGCACGCGGACGACCAGCTGGCTGCCTTCGACGCCGATCGCCACTTCCGCGTGAGCCGCGCGCGCATGTTTGGCAATGTTGGTCAGCGACTCCTGCACGATGCGGAACACCGCGTTGGAATGCGCGCTGTCGATCTCGGGTTCACTCGGGCCGAACGCCAGCCGGCAGGGAACGCCGGTGCGCTGCGTGAAATTTTCGACCAGCCACTCGACCGCCGGCACCAGCCCCAGATCGTCCAGCATCAGCGGCCGCAGGTCGGCCGCAATGCGGCGGGTGGCGGCGACCGTCGTCTTCAGCAGCGTTTCCATCCGCTCGATCCTGGCCAGGAAATCACTTTGCCCGCCCGGGAGCCTGGCCTTGCACCAAGCGACATCCATCTGCAACAAGGTCAACGCCTGGCCGAGTTCGTCGTGCAGTTCGCGAGCGATGCGGCTTTTTTCCTGCTCGCGCGCCAGCTGCGCTGTTGATCCCAGCTCCTGCAGTTCCTCCTGCGACTGGCGCAGCTCCTCTTCGGCGCGCAGGCGGTCCGAGACGTCGCGCAGGATGACCGTGAAGAAACGCGCCCCTCCGTCATGAAACTGCGAAATCGACGCGTCGAGCGGAAACTCCTCTCCATTGCGGCGCAGGCCCATCACGATCCGCGCATCGTTCATCCGCCGTGACACCGTGTCGGACGCTCCGAAACGCTGCACGTGTTCCCCGTGGACCGCGCGAAAGCGTTCGGGGATCAGCATGGACAGCGGCGCGCCGACCATCTCGGCACGCGTGTACTGGAACATCGCTTCGGCCGCCGCATTGAACATCAGCACATGCTGCGTCGCATCGATGGTGACGATCGCGTCCATCGCCGACTCGACGATGCCGCGCAGCCAGGTCTCGTTGTGATCGATCCGCCCTGGCGCCGTCCCGCGCGTGCCGGAATCGGGCACCATCACCATGCCCGGGGACCCGTCGCATGTACGAGGTCGCGACCTGGAGGTCCGGACCGAATGTCCGGCACCTTCCTGGCCGGATTCCAGGCGCTGCCGGGAACGACCATGATGCCTTCCTGAACGGCAGAGCCGACGGGGGGCATCGAAGAGAGTGTCGCGGCAGCGGAAACTTCGGCTACGGTCTCCAGCGTCGCCGATGACCATGAACCGCGTAGGGCTGAAGGTGCATGCGAAGCCTGGGTCGGAGCAACGGGGGCAAGGCACCTTCCGGTCATTGGGCGTGGGTCAGGGTCGAAGACAGGCGGGCTTTGCGCATTCGGGCGGTCGGGAAGACCGGGCAGGTTCGCCGCGAGCGTTGCTGGCTTCCGCTACTTGCGACCTTCCGACCAGCTCTTCAGCGCACCCAGCATTTTTTCCACGTGCTTCGTCGGGTTGAGGCTCATGTAGTGGAAAAGGATCGAGCCATTCGGCGCGATCACGTAGGAAATTCGGTTCGCGTATTCGGGGCGCGTTCTGAGGACGGCATCGTAGGATTTCATCACCGTCTGCGACTGATCGGAGGCGACCGGAAACCGGCTCTGGCACGCCTGGACCGAGAATTTGGACAGCGTGTCGATGTCATCGCCGGACACCCCAACGACCGTCGCGCCCAGCGCCTCGAACTGAGCGATCGATTCGGCGAAAAGGTGCGCTTCGACCGAGCATCCTTGGGAATACGCGGCTGGAAAGAAATAGAGTACGACCGGCCCCTTCTTCAGCGCGTCGGCAAGCGAATAGTCGTAGACTTTGCCGCCCAGCGCCGCGGATGCCGTGAAGCCGGGGGCCCGCTCACCGATATCGAGCGCCGCCCTGACGGGCAGCGCCGGCGTAAGGGCGACGAGCAGGACAACGACCAAGCGGATCATGACGACCTCCTTCCGAATCATGGCGGGCATTGTATCCCGATGGACCGGGCGGAGCCTCGTGCGTCGCCCGCGCCGGACCCACGACGCCATAGTCGAGCCGCCCAGCCGTGCCTTACGCGCGATGCAGGTGGCTGGGCTCGCGGTGACGCTGCTGGTCGCCGGCTGCGGCGCGCTTCCGCAGCGCAGCGAAACGCCGCCTTCAGCCGCACTGCCACCGGCACCGGCGAGTCCCCTGGTCCGCATCGCGGAGAACTCCATCCCGGCACCCGGCCAGTCGGGCTTCCGGTTGCTGCCTCTGGGTTTCTATTCGCTCGATGCCCGTATCGAACTCGTGCGCCGGGCGCAGCGCTCGCTCGACCTGCAGTACTACCAGATCCACAACGACATGACCGGCCACCTGCTGCTTCGCAACCTGCGGGACGCCGCGCTGCGCGGCGTCCGGGTGCGCCTGTTGGTGGACGATCTCTACACGACCGGCGGCGACGAGCTGTTCATCGGCCTCGCCGCCTTCCCCAATGTCGAGGTGCGCCTGTTCAATCCGTTTTGCTGCGGACGCGACGGCCTGCTGTCCAAGTACGCGTCCTCGCTCGCGGACATCGGCCGGCTCAACCACCGGATGCACAACAAGCTGTTCATCGCCGACAGCGCCATGGTCGTTGCCGGAGGACGCAACATCGCCGACGAATACTTCATGCGCAGCATGACCGAAAACTTCGTCGACATGGACGCGCTGATCGTCGGCGCAGTGGTCCCGCAGCTCGTCAACATCTTCGACACCTACTGGAACAGTCCGCACGTGTTTCCGGTTGCCGACGTCATCAAGACCGACCTGGACGCGGCGCGCCTGCGCCACCGATTCGACCAGCTGGTCGATGAAGGCGAGCAGATGATGACGCTCGACCTGCCGCCGATCGACATCCTGGGTTACGGGCCGATCAGCGACGATCTCGCCGACGGCCGGCTCGGCCTCGTCTGGGGCACGGCGAATGCCTTTGCCGATTCACCGGAGAAGGTCAATGCCACGACCGACGAAATGGCGCGCAAGATGAGCGTGACCATGAACGTGATGGACCTGGTCATGGCGGCGCACCGCGAGGTCGTGCTGTCGTCGCCCTACTTCGTCCCAGGCCCCATGGGCGTCAAAGCCTTCGGCGACCTGCGCCGGCACGACGTCAAGGTCACGATCCTCACCAACTCGCTCGCCGCCAACGACGAGCCGCTGGTGCACACCGGCTATGCCCGTTACCGTGAGGCGCTGCTCAGCACGGGGGTCGACCTGTACGAGCTGAGCCCGACCCGCATCCAGCGCAACAAGCGGCTGGGGTTTCCGGGCGCATCGAAGGGCAGGCTGCATGCGAAGACGGCGGTGATCGACCGTTCGGTGGTCTTCATCGGCTCGATGAATCTCGACCCGCGCTCGGCCAGCAAGAACACCGAGCTCGGCATCATCATCCAGAGCCCGGAGCTCGCGCGGGAGGTGTTGCGCGTGATCCACATCAGCAAGCTGCAGAGCGCCTACCGCCTGCGGTTCGGCGCCGACGGCCGGAGCATCGAATGGCTGACGATGGACGACGAAGGCGAGGTCGTGCTGGCCGAGGAGCCGGATACTTCGTTGTTCTTCCGCCTGCAGAACATGCTGTTCGCGCCGTTCGTCCCCGAGCAACAGCTGTAGCGGGCGCGACGCTGCGCAGAACGAAGGTCAGAGCTAGCTCGCCGCAAACACGGCGTCCAGTTCGTCGATCCAGCGCCGCTTGTCCTCGGCGCCCGCGAAACTCGCCGTGAAGCTGTTGTGCGCGACCGCGTACGCATCACGCGCGGTGAGCGGCAGTGCCGCGAAGCTATCGGCGAGGTTGGCGTTGACGTAGCCGCCAAAATAGGCGGGATCGTCGGAGTTGACCGTCGCGCATATCCCGGCATCCAGCAGCCTTTTCAGCGGGTGGCGGGCCAGATCCGGATAGACGCGCAATCTCACATTCGACAGCGGGCACACGGTCAACGGCACGCGCGCCTGCGCGAGGCGCCTGACCAGCGCCGGGTCGTCGAGGCAGCGCACGCCGTGGTCGATGCGCTCGACCTTCAGCGCATCGAGCGCCGCGCGGACGTAGGCCGCTGGTCCTTCCTCGCCGGCGTGCGCCACGAGGCGAAACCCGAGCTCGCGACAGCGCGCGAACACCCGCGCGAATTTTTCCGGCGGGTTGCCTCGCTCGCCGCTGTCGAGACCGACGCCGATAAAGCGGTCGCGAAAAGGCAGCGCCTGTTCCAGCGTCGCGAAGGCCGCGTCCTCGGTCAGGTGGCGCAGGAAGCACATGATGAGCGACGCGTCGATGCCGTGGGCCGCCTTGGTCTCCGCGCAGGCACGGGACAACCCGCCGATCACCGTCGCGAAATCGATTCCGCGCGCCGTGTGCGTCTGCGGGTCGAAGAAGATCTCCGCGTGGACGACATGGTCCGCGGCAGCGCGCTCGAAATACGCCATCGCAAGGTCGTGGAAATCATCCTCGGTGACCAGCACGCTCGCGCCCGCATAGTAGAGGTCGAGGAAGCTCTGCAGGTCGGAAAATGCGTAAGCGGCACGAAGCGCCTCGACATCCGGGTACGGCACCGTCATTCCGTTGCGCCTGGCCAGCGCGAAGATCAGCTCCGGCTCGAGCGAACCCTCGACATGCATGTGCAGTTCCGCCTTCGGCATCGCGCACAGCAGCGCGGCGACGCGCTCGCGCGCAATGGCGTCGAAGTTCATCGGCGGGCAACGGCGCGCAGGACCGCACCCGGCCCGACGCGCCGGGACTTCGGGCCCTCCCGGCGCGCGATCGGGACGGTGCGGGGGGTCAAGTCGGGCCGCCCGCCTCCGGCGCGCCGCCGGGCGACGCTGCGACGTCCGGTCCAGGCACGTCGTCGGGCGGTGGCGCGTCGCCGGACCGCGGCGCGGCGCCGAACATCAATGCGTTCAGCCGCCGCACGAAACCGGCGGGATCGGGCAACTGCGCGCCTTCGGCCAGGAGCGCCTCGTCGTACAGCAGATTCGCCCAGTCGGCGAGACGATCTTCCGGTTCTGCCTCGACACGATGGATCAGCGCATGGCGCGGATTGATCTCGAGGATCGGCACCGCGGTCGGCGCCTTCTGACCCGCCGCATGGAGCAGTCGTTCCAGATTGCCTGACAGTTCGCCCTCGCCGACCACGAGACACGCAGCGGAATCGGTGAGCCGGTGTGTGATGCGCACCTCCTTCACCCGCGAGCCCAGCGCCTTGGCGAGCCGCTCGACCAGCGGTGCGAGCGCCGCCGCCGCCTCGTCCTGCGCAGCTTTCTCGGCAGCATCTGCCAGATCGCCAAGTTCCAGCGCACCCTTGGCAATCGACCGCAGCGGCTTGCCGTCGAATTCGGTCAGTGCCGTCGCCACCCACTCGTCGATGCGATCGGACAACAGCAGCACCTCGATACCCTTCTGGCGGAAGATCTCCAGGTGCGGGCTGTGCGCGGCCGCGGCGTACGAATCGCCGGTCACGAAGTAGATGGCCTGTTGGCCCTCCTTCATGCGCGCGACGTAGTCGGCGAGCGCCACGTCCTGCACGTCACTCTCGCTCGCCGTCGACGCGAAACGCACGAGCTTGGAGAGCCGGTCGCGCTGACCGACATCGTCCACGAAGCCTTCCTTCAACACATTGCCGAACGCACTCCAGAACTTCGCGTACTTGTCCTTGTCGTCCTGCGCGATTTCCTCCAGCAGGTCGAGCACGCGCTTGACGCAGCCGCCGCGGATCGCCTCGACGTCGCGCGATTCCTGCAGGATCTCGCGCGACACGTTGAGCGGAAGATCATTGGAATCGACTACGCCGCGGACAAAGCGCAGGAACGGCGGCACCAGCTGCTCGGCGTCGTCCATGATGAACACGCGCCGCACGTACAGCTTGACGCCGTGGCGATGCTCCCGGTCCCACAGGTCGAACGGAGCGACCGCCGGGATGTAGAGCAGCAGCGTGTATTCGGTGCGGCCCTCGATGCGCGCATGGACGTGCGCGAGCGGCGCCTGCCCGTCGTGCGCGACATGCTTGTAGAACTCCTCGTACTGCTCCGTGCTGATGTCCTGCTTCGGCCGTGCCCACAGCGCCGAGGCCTGGTTGATCGTCTCGTTCTCGTCGGTCGCCCGGAACGCCTTCTTCTCCTCGTCCCAGACCTCCTTGCGCATCACGATCGGCAGCGCGATGTGGTCGGAGTACTTGCGGATGATCGCGGCCAGCCGCCAGCGCGACAGCAGCTCATCCTGGCCTTCGCGAAGGTGCAGCGTCACCTCGGTTCCCCGCTGCGGGCATTCGACGTCCTCGATCTCGTAGTCGCCCTCGCCTGCCGAGGTCCAGCGCACGCCTTCGCTCGCCGGCAGCCCGGCGCGCCGCGTGACGAGCGTCACGCGGTCGGCGACGATGAACGACGAATAGAAACCGACGCCGAACTGGCCGATCAGCCGGGCGTCCTTGGCCTGGTCGCCCGACAGCGCCGCGAAGAACTCCCGCGTGCCCGACTTGGCGATAGTGCCGATCTGCTCGATCACCTCGTCGCGCGACATGCCGATGCCGTTGTCGCGCACGGTAATCGTGCGCGCCTCCTTGTCGAAGGCCACCGTGATCTTGAGGTCCGGATCGTCCTCATAGTAGTCCGGGTGGTCGAGCGCCTCGAAGCGCAGCTTATCTGCCGCATCCGAGGCATTGGAGATCAGTTCGCGCAGGAAGATTTCCGGGTGGCTGTACAGCGAATGGATCATCAGCTGCAGAAGCTGCTTGACCTCCGCCTGAAAGCCACGCGTTTCCCGGGTCGCGCCGCCAGCGGCGGCGCCCGGGGCTGCAGTCTCGTTGTGGGTCGTTTCGGTCATGCCTCTACCTTTGCCGGTTGTGGTACCTGATGTCTTTCGACGCATCAGAATGTCGTGCAGCGCCGAATGCGCGCTATACAATGACATGCTGTCGGCCTGGCCGCTTCCGATCGTGCATTGCGAGGCCAGCCTGGTGCCGGAGCCCTCAATGATAAATTATCCGCGACTCGCAGGCGTCGGCCGCGCAACAAAGCAAAGGCGCGCGATGGATCTCCTGGAGAAATTCGGCCCTGCCGCCGCCGTTGGCGACTCCGCTGCCTGAACAGGAACAGATGATGGACATCGACCATTTCATGGCGCAGTACCGGAGCGCGTGGGAGGCGAGCGACGAAAATCTGCTTGCTTCGCTGTTCGCTCCGGACGGCGTCTATTGCAACACGCCGTTTGCCGAGCAGCGCGGCCACGATGCGATCAAGGCGTACTGGCAGCGAACGAAACTGCAAAGCGACATCCACCTGACCTACGAAATCCTGCACCGTGACGAGCACGGCGGCGTCGCCCACTGGCGGACCACCTACCAGGTCACGTCCGAGGAGCTTTTCCGGATCTGGGTGGCGTCGACGGGTACCAACGTCCTCGCGCGCAAGGAAGGCGATCCGCTTCCGCGGCTGGTGCTCGACGGCATCGCGGCCGCGCAGTTCGATGCGAACGGTCTGTGCCGCGAACTGCGTCTTTGGTGGCACAGCCAGCCTGCCGCCGCTTGATCCGGCATTTCTCCATGCCCGCCGGGCACATCGGGAGGGAACGGGGCGCGCCTGCGGGAATCGTCCGGCGGTCCCGCGCCAAGTTCGGCGATACGCCGGGGATTCCACCATGACCGACCGCAGGCAACAGGACCTACGCAATGGCTGATCTATTCGAAAATCCGATGGGACTGATGGGATTCGAGTTCGTCGAGTTCGCCTCTCCCAAGCCGGGCGTGATCGAGCCGGTTCTCGAGATGCTGGGCTTCAAGGAGATCGCCTGGCACCGCTCCAAGGACGTGGCGCTCTTTCGCCAGGGCGAGATCAACTTCATCGTGAACCGCGAACCGGGAAGCCTCGCGTGGTACTTCGCGGCGGAACACGGTCCGTCGGCATGCGGGATGGCCTTCCGCGTCAAGGACTCGCACAAGGCATACCTGCGCGCGTTGGCGCTCGGGGCGCAGCCGATGGACACGGCGCCCGGCCCGATGGAACTGCGCCTGCCTGCCATCCGCGGGATCGGCGGCGCGCCGCTGTATCTCATCGACCGCTATGGCGACGGCACGTCGATCTACGACATCGACTTCCGATTCATCGAGGGCGTCGACCGCCATCCGAAGGGACACGGCTTCACGATCATCGATCACCTGACCCACAACGTCTATCGCGGCCGCATGGACTACTGGGCGGGTTTCTACGAGCGGATCTTCAATTTCCGCGAGATCCGCTATTTCGACATCAAGGGCGAGTACACGGGCCTCACCTCCAAGGCGATGACGGCGCCCGACGGCATGATCCGCATTCCGCTGAACGAGGAGGCATCGAAGACGACCGGGCAGATCGAGGAATTCCTGATGCAGTACAACGGCGAAGGCATCCAGCACATCGCGCTCCTCACCAGCGACCTCAAGGCCAGCATCGACAGCCTGCGCGGCGCCGGGGTGCCGCTGATGACGGCGCCGCCCGCCACCTACTACGAGATGCTCGCCGAGCGGCTCCCCGGACATGGCGAGAGCGTCGCCGATCTTCAGGCACGCGGCATCCTGCTCGACGGAACGACCGAAGGCGGCCAGCGCAGGCTGCTGCTGCAGATTTTCTCGCAATCGCTGCTCGGTCCCGTATTCTTCGAGTTCATCGAGCGCAAGGGCGACGACGGATTCGGCGAAGGCAACTTCAAGGCGCTGTTCGAGTCGATGGAGCGCGACCAGCTTCGCCGCGGCGTGATCGAGCCGACGTAGAAAGCGCGTGATGACCGCAGGCATCGACGATACGCATGAACCGGCACTGACCTCGTGGGTCGATTCGGCCAACGACACGGCGACGGATTTTCCGATCCAGAACCTGCCGTTCGGGCGCTTTCGCCGGTTGGGCGAGGCGCGCTTCCGTATCGGCGTCGCGATCGGTGACCAGGTGATCGACCTCGAGCGCGCGAAACTCATCGCCACCGACGACATGAACGCCTTCATGCGCTCGGGCGCGCCGGCGAGGGTCGCATTGCGGCACACGCTGTCCAACCGGTTGCGGACCGGGACGCCGCATCAGGGGCTGCTGCAGCAGAGTCTCGTGCCGATGTCCGCGGTCGAGATGGGGCTGCCATGCCGTATCGGCGACTACACCGACTTCTACACGAGCATCCACCACGCGACGGCCGTCGGCAGGCAATTCCGCCCCGACAATCCGCTGCTACCCAACTACAAATGGTTGCCGATCGGATATCACGGCCGCGCGTCATCGATCATCGTCAGCGGACAGGCGATTCGCCGTCCGTGCGGCCAGTTCAAGGCGCCCGACGACGAAGTGCCGAGTTTCGGCCCGACGCGCCGGCTCGACTACGAACTCGAGCTCGGCGTCTTGATTGGCGAAGGCAGCACCCAGGGCGAGGCGATTTCCATCGCCGACGCGGAGGCGCATCTGTTCGGCCTCGCGCTCTTCAACGACTGGACCGCGCGGGACATCCAGGCTTGGGAATATCAGCCGCTCGGGCCGTTCCTGTCGAAGAACTTCGCGTCGACGCTCTCGCCGTGGGTCGTCACGATGGAGGCGCTGGCCCCCTTCCGCGCGCCGTTCGAGCGCCCGCCGAGCGATCCCGCGCCGCTGCCCTACCTCGACTCGCCGGCCAACCGCGACCGCGGCGCCATCGACATCGCGCTCGAAGTCTGGCTGCAGACCGCTGCGATGCGCACGGCGGGCGCGTCTCCACAGCGCCTCATGCAATCGAATTTCCGGGACAGCTACTGGACCGCGGCGCAGCTCGTCGCGCACCACACGGTGAACGGATGCAACCTCGCGCCCGGTGACCTCTTCGGGTCCGGCACGCAAAGCGGACCCGCGCCGGGCCAGGGCGGGTCATTGCTCGAACTGTCGAACGGCGGCAAACAGCCCATCCAGCTCGTCGACGGCGAGTCCCGCGCCTTCCTCGAGGACGGCGACACGGTGACCCTGCGCGGGCACTGCGCGCGGCCGGGGTTTCGCCGGATCGGTTTCGGCGACTGCAGCGGAACGATCATTGCGGCCAGCGACTAGGAGAACTTCATGGAAAGCGAAACCGTGATCGTCACCGGTGCCGCCGGCAACCTGGGCCGCGCCATCGCCAACGCCTTCGCCGCGCGCGGCGCCAATCTCGTGCTGCTCGATCGCCGGCGCGAGCAGCTCGATGGCAGCTACGGGAACGAGACGCCGCAGCGAATGCACGTCGCCGTCGACCTCCTGGATTCGGCGCAGGTCGACGCCGCGGCCCAGTCCGCCGTCGACCGCTTCGGGCGCATCGACGTGCTGTGCAACATCGCAGGCGGCTTCCGGATGGGTACGCCGGTGCACGCAACGTCCGACGCCGACTGGAATTTTTTGTTCGATATCAACGCCCGCACGCTGCTGCATGCCTCCCGCGCCGTCGTGCCGCGAATGCTGGCCGGTGGCGGTGGGAAGATCGTCAACGTGGGCGCCTACGCCGCGCAAAAGGGCGTCGCCGACAAGGGGGCCTACGTCGCGGCCAAGAGCGCGGTCATCCGTCTGACCGAAGCGATGGCCGACGAGCTTCGCGCCCGCAATATCAACGTGAATTGCGTGTTGCCGACGATCATCGACACGCCGGAGAATCGCCGCGCGATGCCGGACGCCGATCCGCACGAGTGGGTCGCGCCCGAGGACCTGGCGAACGTGGTCGTGTTCCTCGCCTCGCCCGAGGCTCGCGCCGTGCATGGCGCGGCGCTGCCGGTGACGGGCCTGTCGTAGCCTGCCGGGCCGGCGATTGGTCCGCCCGGGCACCCGCCGCTAGGAGAGTCGCACCAGCTCCGTCAGGTAGTACTCGCGCCGCCTGATGTACGCGTCGGCCGCCGCGTGCAGCATCGCCACGTCGTCGTCGGTCAGCGTTCGGACCACCTTGGCCGGCGCACCCATGATCAGGCTGTGGTCCGGAAAGGTCTTGCCCTCGGTCACGATCGCGCCAGCCGCGACCAGGCATTCGCGGCCGATCACCGCGTGATTGAGGACAATCGCCTGGATCCCGACCAGCGTGTGGTCGCCAATCGTGCATCCGTGCAGCATCGCCTGGTGGCCGACCGTCACGCGCACACCGATGACCATCGGCACGCCCGGGTCAACGTGCAGCACCGCATTGTCCTGGACGTTGCTGCCCTCGCCGATCACGATCGGCTCCGAGTCCGCGCGAATGACGGCGCCGGGCCATACGCTCGTCCGCTCGCCCAGCACGACGCGGCCTATTAAGCTCGCCGTCTCCGCCACGTACGACGAAGCCGGAATCTGCGGTTCATGAGTTCGGAATCGGTAACGAGGCATCCTGGCGGTCTCCTTGCGCGTACATGCGCTCGAGGGGTAGAAGGCGATGTTCGCATCCTCCGTCGAAGTGGTCCATGGCGTCATCTATGTCATTGTCATTGGTTCTCGGTGCGGCGAAGGGTCGATCCTGCGGCAAGACACCGAAGCGATCATGGAATGCGAGGCATTTGCAGCCGGCCTGACAAAGCGGAAACGCAAGGCATTCGTGCCAGAATCACGACCTTTCCACGCACGTCGCCGCAATCGGCACGACGAAAAGGATTCCTGCCATGGCCACCCCCCCGCCGCGCCGAAGCCCGCGCTCGACCCGTCCGCCGACGGCGTTCCAGTCGTCTGCGCGCCCCCCCAGGCGGCCCGCGCGCAGTGAAGCCATCGCCGCGGTCCGGACGCTGATCCGCTGGGCCGGCGACGACCCGAATCGCGAGGGGCTGCTTGAAACACCGGACCGCGTTGTGCGCTCGTACGACGAATTTTTTTCCGGCTATCAGCAGGATCCGGCGGAGATCCTCGCCAAGACGTTCTCCGAAGTCGACGGCTACGACGAGATGATCGTGATGAACGACATCCGCTTCGAGAGCCACTGCGAACACCACATGCTTCCCATCATCGGGAGAGCGCACATCGGCTACCTCCCGGACAGGCGCGTGGTCGGCATTTCAAAGCTCGCTCGCCTGGTCGAGGTCTACGCGCACCGGCTGCAGATCCAGGAAAAGATGACGGTACAGATCGCCGATACGTTGCAGGAGGTTCTGCAGCCCAAGGGCGTCGCGGTGGTGGTCGAGGCCGCGCACCAGTGCATGACCACGCGGGGCGTGCACAAGACCGGCGCGATGCTGGTGACCAGCCGCATGGTGGGCGCGTTCCGACGGGACGCCACGACCCGTCGTGAATTTCTCGCGATTCTCGCGCGCGGCGGCAACGGCGCGCTGCCCAACAGCTAGGCAGCGGCGCCGCACACATTGGTGGTGAGCGAGGGTCGGACGTGCCCGCCGCGACCCCGCCCAAGCCCGTGCTACGCTTGCGGCCATCCGCAGGACCCGGCAGTGACGCGTTCCGTGCCTCCACCCAAGATCAAGACCCAGACGTTCCTCGCCAACCTGCCGTTGTTCAAGGCTCTCGCGCCGGCCGAGATCGAGCTCATTGGGCAGGAAACGACCGAGCTGCACGTCCCGCGCGGCGAGATTCTCTTCAATCGCGGCGATCCCTGCGTCGGCTTCCACCTCGTCGTGTACGGTCAGGTCAAGCTCTCCTTCCTTTCCCCGCAAGGCGCCGAAAAGGTGATCGAGATCGTCGGTCCGGGCCAGTCGTTCGGCGAAGCGATGATGTTCATGGAAAAGCCGTATATCGTGATGGCGCAGGCGCTCGCCGATTCGCTGCTGCTCCACGTACCGCGGCAAGTCGTGTTCGACGGGCTCGCGCGCGACCCGACCCTGGCACGCAAGATGTTGGCAGGACTGTCGATGCGGCTTCATGCGCTGGTCACCGACCTCGAGTCGTACTCGCTGCAGTCCGGCACGGAGCGCGTCATCGGCTTTCTGCTGCGGCAGGACGAGCAGCAGGCTGCGTCGACTGGGCCCTACGAGGTCACGTTGCCCACATCGAAGACCATCGTGGCCTCGCGGCTCAACGTGACGCCCGAGCACTTCTCGCGAATCCTGCACGATCTTGCCGAGGCGAAACTGATCGAGGTCGAGGGACGCAGCATCCGGATTCTCGACGCGGAGCGCCTGCGCAGCTACCGAGGGTGATGATCGCGCTCCCCGCGCGGGTGCCCCGTCACGAACCGGCGCGCAGCCGTATCGTGATTTCGTAGTTCGATGCGCGGCCGGGCTGCTCGTCGTACGAGTAGCCGTTGCGTTCGAGTATCCGGTAGAGCGGCGCCGGACGGCAATCGATCGTAAGAACCAGGCAATCCTCCCTCGCCATGGTACCGAGCGTGTCCATTACTCTCAGGATCGGCTCGGGCGGCTCCATGCCGCGGACGTCGAGGTAGACGGACTGCCCCATGATCGTCAGTCCCCCCGCAGGGGTCGCGAGGCCGTGAAAAATGACAGGCGGCTCGGTTTCATGGACCGATTGTTCGCACGCGCGGCGCCGGGCGCCTTGATGCGTGTCAAGCGTCGCACAGCGGCGAGCGCGGGGTGCGTGCGCCCTTCCTGCCGTCGGTGCGGCCCGGTGGCGCCTCACCCTTGCGGCGCGAACGGTACCACCGCCGTGGCCTCGAGCTCGATCTTGCCCGGGACATCGAGGAGGTCGGCCACGAAAATCATGCTCATCGCGGGATAGTGACTGCCCATGTGCTTGCGCCAGATGCGCCCGAGCGCCGGGCGCGCAGCAAGGTAGGCGGGCCTGTCGCAGCAGTACGCGGTCATTCGGCAGATGTGACGTGCCTCGCCGCCCGCCTCGGCCAACACCGCCAGGACGTTGACCAGCGCCTGCTCGAATTGCGTGACGATCTCCTCGGAGGCGAAGCGCTGTCGCGCGTCCCACCCGACCTGTCCGGCGATGAACACGAGGCGGCCCGCGTCGACGGCGATGCCGTTGACGTAGCCCTGCGGGCTCTTCCAGCCGGCCGGTTGCAGGATCGTCGCCGTGGTCATTGCGCCTTCGTGCCTCCTCGCCGACGCGCCGCCGAAATGCGCGCGTCGTCAGTCGAGAAATCAGGGGGGATCGGGATCGTCGGCCCGGTTGCTGTCCGGCATCGGCACTTCATTCTTCCACGCCAGGACGATTTCGACATGCTCGCGCTCGTCGGCATCACGCCGCTGCCGCCACTGCCGGCGAGCGTGATGGTGACGTTCGCCACCGTGCCGCGGCAATGCGCCGCCGCTGTCGCACGGTCCCTTGTTTCGGCCAACGCGTGCATCCGTCGTGTCCTCGACGCTCTCGTCCGGCGAAGTAAAGCGCGCGTTCCGATCGAGGGGATTGACGCAGATCAAGGCGTTCGCAAACGCTTTGCCGCACCCTACCGGTCATATTTCGGCATTACGGTACCGTAATACCGCAATAGGATCGATTCGCAGGATCGACTCGCTGCGTCGCCCGCATGGCCCCCGCATGGCCAATTCGCCGCCGCGGCCCGACATACGGCGCCGCGGCGGTTCGCAGGTGCGGGAGGAGACCATTCGATGGCCATTGCAGGGCACCGCTGGCAGATGACCGCGGTCGGCGCGCCGCAGACGCGCGTGCCGGTTGCGGCCGAACCGGGACCGGGCGAGGTCGTGGTCGCCATCGCCGGCTGCGGGGTCTGCCATACCGACCTTGGCTACTACTACGACGGCGTTCGCACCCATCATCCTCTGCCGCTGACGTTGGGCCACGAGATCAGCGGTCGGGTGGTCGCCGCGGGCGCCGGCAGGGACGACATGCTGGGCAAGGCGGTCATCGTCCCGGCGGTCCTGCCCTGCGGCGAGTGCGACCTCTGCCGGCGGGGGCTCGGTACGATCTGCCGTGGGCAGAAGATGCCGGGCAACGATATCCACGGCGGCTTCGCGACCCACATCGTGGTCCCAGGTCGCGGCCTGTGCGCGGTCGACGAGGCTCGTCTCGCGCACGCCGGGCTCGCACTCGCCGACGTCTCGATCGTCGCCGACGCGCTCACCACGCCCTACCAGGCGGTGCTGCGCGCGGGGGTCGCGCCCGGAAGCCTGGCGGTGGTCGTCGGGGTCGGCGGGGTCGGCGGCTACTGCGTCCAGATCGCCCGCGCCTTCGGCGCCCAGGTCGTGGCCATCGACATCGACGACAGCAAGCTTGTCGCCATCGGCGCGTACGGCGCCGCGCTGACCTTGAACAGCCGCGCGCTGGACGGCAAGGCAATCAAGGCGGCCATTGCCGCCTTTGCCAGGGACCAGGGTCTGCCCGCTACCGAGTGGTGCATCTTTGAATGCTCGGGAACCGGCACGGGCCAGCTCACCGCCTATGGCCTGCTCGTTCACGGCGCCACGTTGTCGGTCGTGGGTTTCACCATGGACAAGGTCGAGTTGCGCCTGTCGAACCTGATGGCGTTCGATGCGCGCGCGCTCGGCAACTGGGGCTGCCCGCCCGAGCGCTACGCCGCGGCGCTCGACCTTGTGCTCGACGGCCGGGTCGCGCTGAAACCGTTCGTCGAGCCGCACCCGCTCGCCGACATCAACCGTGTGTTTGCGGCCGTCCACCACCACGAAATCACCAAGCGCGTGGTGCTCGTACCCTAAGCTGGAGTGACCACGATGAATGTCCCCGATTCCCAGGCAGCGCTGCGCGAGTTCAAGAATCACAATCTGGTCGACGACATCGGCAAGCCGGGCCTCCGCTACGAACTGAAGCCCGCGCGCAAGCCGGACGGCAGCGAAGCCGCCGGACTCCACAATGCGTGGATCACGCTCGACAATCCAGCGCAGTTCAACTCCTATACGACCGACATGGTCAAGGGCGTGATCCTCGCGCTGCGCGCTGCGTCGAACGCCCGCGACGTCAACTGCGTCGTGTTCACCGGCGCCGGTGATCGCGCGTTCTGCACCGGCGGCAACACCAAGGAATACGCCGAGTACTACGCGGGGCATCCGCAGGAATACCGGCAGTACATGCGGCTGTTCAACGACATGGTTTCCGCGATCCTTATGTGCGACAAGCCGGTGATTTGCCGCGTGAACGGAATGCGAATCGGCGGCGGGCAGGAGATCGGCATGGCCTGCGACTTCTCGGTCGCGCAGGACCTCGCCCGCTTCGGCCAGGCCGGTCCCAAGCACGGCTCCGCCCCCATCGGCGGCGCCACCGATTTCCTGCCGCCGATGATCGGCAACGAGCGGTCGATGGTCGCCGGCGTGCTCTGCGAGCCCTTCTCTGCGCACAAGGCGTATTACATGGGGATGCTCGCCGACATCGTCCCTGCGCTCAAGGTCGACGACCGCTTCGTCGCCAATCCGCTTGTGGAAACACAGCGCATCGTCGACGACTACGGCCGCCTCGTGTTCGGCGAGGCGAAGACCGGCGATGCGGCCAAGGAAGGGAAGGCGCTGCTCACACGCGGCAAGGTCGACCTGACACTGCTCGATGCCAAGGTCGACGAGCTTTGCGCGAAGCTTCTGCTGACCTTCCCCGACTGCACGACCAAGACGCTCGAGGAGCTGCGCAAGCCCAAGCTCGATGCCTGGAACCGCAACAAGGAGAACTCGCGCGCGTGGCTCGCGCTCAACATGATGACCGAGGCCCGCGCGGGATTTCGTGCGTTCAACGAGGGCACGAAGGAATCGCGCGAGGTCGACTTCGTCGCGCTGCGGCAGGCGTTGGCGCGCGGCCAGCGCTGGGACGACGAATTCACCGACAGCCTGATGCCGGGACAGCGCGGATGACCGGAACCGCCGTGCCCGCCACCGCCTCCGCCCTGCCGGTCCGGAGCTGGCTCGAGCGCGACGGCGCGCTGGTCCGGCTGCGACTCGCGCGACCGAAGGCCAACCTGATCGACGCCGCGATGATCGGCGCGCTGTCGGCGGCGCTCTCCGCCCACCGCGGCCAGGCAGGCCTGTGCGGTGTCCTTCTCGACGCCGAGGGTTCCCAGTTCAGCTTCGGGGCCAGCGTCGAAGAACACCTGCCGGAGCGCTGTGCGGCGATGTTGTCGTCGCTGCATGCACTGCTGATGGAGCTCCTCGAATTCCCGGTGCCCATCCTGACCGTGGTGCGCGGCCGGTGCCTCGGCGGAGGACTCGAAGTCGCGCTGGCCTGCGGGTCGCTGTTCGCGGCGCCCGACGCGCAGTTGGGCCAGCCCGAAATGAAGCTTGGCGTATTTGCACCCGCCGCGTCATGCCTCCTGCCCTATCGCGTCAGCCAGCCAGTCGCCGAGGATCTGCTCATTTCCGGCCGTTCGGTCGGCGCCGACGAAGCCAAGGCAATGGGCCTGGTCCAGGTTGTCGCCGACGATCCGGAAGCGGCCGCCCTCGCGTATTTTGACGCGCATCTGGCGACCAAGAGCAGCGCCGCGCTCGCCTGCGCGCTTGCAGCCGCGCGCGCACCGATGATCGCCGCCGTCCGCAGCCGGCTTGCGGAAGTCGAGCGGCTCTATCTCGATCGCCTGATGCAAACCCGTGACGCGAACGAAGGTCTCGCCGCCTTCCTCGCCCGGCGTCCACCGCAATGGGAGCACCGTTGATGGCCACTTCAACTCCTACGCCCGTCGCAGCAGATCGTCGAGCGCTGCCAGGCACTGTTCGACGACCTCGATTTCAACGCGGTCAAGCAGTGGAAGGCGGCCGCACCCGGGCGCAAGGCCATCGGCTACATGCCGGTCTACATTCCGCGCGAGCTCATCCACGCCGCCGGCATGCTGTCGGTCGGCATCCTGGGCGGCGGCGACCAGCTCGAGGTGATCCAGGGCGACGCGTACTACCAGAGCTACATCTGCCGGATTCCGCGCTCGACGATCGAGCTCGGCCTGACCGGGCGGCTCGACTGTCTCGACGGCATGCTGTTCCCGTCGATCTGCGACGTGATCCGCAACCTGTCGGGGATGTGGCAGATCCTGTTCCCCGACAAGTTCGTCCGCTACTTCGACGTCCCGCAGAACTACGACGATGGCATCGGTGGAACGTTCTACATCCACGAGCTCAAGGCAATGCGCGACGGGCTCGCCGTGGTGCGCGGCGCGCCGATCACGGATGCCGAGATCAACGCGTCGATCCGCACGTTCAATGCGAACCGCGCCGCGATCCGCGACCTGTATGCGTACCGCGCCGACAAGCCGTGGCAGGCACCGACTTCCGAGGTCTACCTGGTGCTGCGCGCCGGCATGGTACTGCCGCCCGAGGAGCACACGCAGCTGGTCCTCGACTACATCGCTGCCGCCGATGCGCAACCGAGGCCGAAGCGCGACAACGCGCGCGTCGTCATCAACGGCGCGTTCTGCGAGCAGCCGCCGCTCGGGCTCATCAAGTCGATCGAGAAGTCCGGCTGCTACATCGTCGACGACGACTTCATGCTGGTGACGCGCTGGCTCCTGGACGACGTGCCCGCCGACGGCGATCCGTTCGTCGAGCTCTCGAAGGCGTTTCTCCACCGGTCGGCGACGACCGCGGCAAAGTACGACACCAGGCGCGAGGACAAGGGCGTGTTCCTCCTGAAGCAGGTGAAGGCCAGCGCCGCCGAGGGCGTGATCTTCGCCGCACCGTCGTTCTGCGACCCGGCGCTGCTCGAGCGGCCGATGCTGCAGGACGTGCTGGCGAAGCACAAGGTGCCCCACACCGCCTTCAAGTACGCCGAGAACACCGGCCAGATGGCGCCGATCCGCGAGCAGGCGGGGACATTCGCCGACTCGATCAAGCTCTGGTCGGCGGCGTGATCAGGATGACAGCACAGGAGAACGCTCGATGAGCACGCCAATGGCCGCCCCGACCAGCACGAAGAAGCCCGACAAGGTCCAGAAAGAGGATGCGATGCGGCTGCAGAAGGAGCTCATCAATCGCAATTACCGCGAGCTCGCGACCGCACGCGCCGACAACCGCAAGGTCTCGGCCACCTTCGTGCCCGGGAACCTGAACGAGCTCCTGATGTGCTTCGATTTCGCGCGCAGCCTGCCGGAAACCAACGCCTTGCAGAACGGCATGCGCAAGAAATCGGGCAGGATGATCATGGACGCCGAGCGCGACGGGCACTCGGAGGACGTCTGCACCTACGTCAAGGCCGACCTCGGCATGATGCTGGGGGGCGAGATCGGCCCGACGGGCGAGCCGCTGCCCAAGCCCGACATCCTGCTCCTGTCATACACCGGCTGCTTCACGTTCATGAAGTGGTTCGAGCTGATCCGCCACAAGTACGGCTGCGAGACCGTCATGCTGCACGTGCCCTACCAGGGCGAGGGCAGGATCGCGCCGAACATGCGCGACTACGTCGTCAAGCAGTTGAAGGAGACGGTGATCCCGACGCTGGAGCGCATCTCCGGCGTCAGGTTCGACATCGACCGGCTGCGCCAGTACTTGAAGGAGTCAGCCAAGGCTGAGGACGATCTGGTCGCCGTGCTGCAGTCCGCGAAGAACCGGCCTTCGCCGATCGACGGCTATTTCGGCGCCGTCTACTACATCGGGCCGATCTTCACTGCGTTTCGCGGCATGCCGGAGGCCACCGAGTACTACCGCGTGCTGCGCCAGGAAATCGAACAGCGCGTGCGCGAAGGCAAGGGCCCGATCACGCCGGACGGCGAGATGGCCGAAGAGAAGTATCGGCTCGTGGTCGAGGGTCCGCCCAACTGGACGAGCTTCCGCGAATTCTGGAAGATGTTCTACGACGAGGGTGCGGTCGTCGTCGCGTCCACCTATGCCAAAGTCGGCGGCGTCTACGATTTCGGCTTCCGCCACGATCCCGATCATCCGCTGGAATCACTGGCCGAGTACTGCCTGGGCTGCTACACGAACCTCAACCTGCCCTCGCGCATCGACATGATCTGCAGGTACATCGACGAATACCAGGCGGATGGACTGCTGATCAACTCGATCAAGAGCTGCAACAGCTTCTCGGCCGGCCAGCTATTGATCCTGCGCGAGGTGGAAAAGCGCACCGGCAAGCCTGCGGCGTTCATCGAGACCGACCTGGTCGACCCGCGTTATTTCTCTGCTGCCAATGTGAAGAACCGGCTGGAGAGCTACTTCCAGATGGTCAAGGCGAAGCGCGTCGCGATGGCCTCGGCGCACTGAGAGGAACGTCATGCGCTGCTTCATCGGCATCGACCTGGGCTCGACGACCACCAAGGCGGTGGTCATCGACGAGCACCGGAACATCCTCGGGCGCGGGATCACCAACTCACGCTCCAACTACGACACCGCAGCCGCGATCGCCAAGCAGGAAGCGCTGGTCAACGGCCGCTTCCACCTCTTCCGCGAGGCGTTGTCCAGGACCGGCGCGCTGAATGGCGCGCTCGATGGTTTCCTGCGCCAGCTCGAGCGCGACTTCCGCTCCGAGCAGTATCTCGAGCAGCTTTTCGACCTCGAAGCAACCTGCACGCGCAACCTCGAAACGGCAAAGTTCGGCGACGCCACGGCTGCGGTTGGCGAGGCACTGACCGAGGTGTTCCGGCGCCTGGCCGTGGAGGCGCCCGCGCTGTTCGCGCCCGGCGCCAGGCGCAAGAGCGACTTCTTTCGCGACATCGCCGGCAGCCAATACCTCGCCACGGGAGAGGCGGTCGCCAAGGAGTCGGGTATCCGCTACGACTTCCTGCTCAACGTGTTCGATCGCTCGATCATCGAGGTGGAGAATCGTGTCTACAGCGACTCGATCAGGCGGCATCTGCTCTCGGCGCTGGAGCGCACGTTCGTCGCGCTTCCGGACACCGCGGGCCAGCGGCTCGACGTTGAGGCGCCGATCAAGGGCATTCTCGACATGGAGATGGAAGAGACATATGTCGTCGGTACCGGCTATGGCCGTGCGCGACTGCCGTTCTCGAAGGAGCACATCCGCTCCGAGATCCTGTGCCATGGCCTGGGCGCGCATGTCATGTATCCGCACACGGCGACGGTGCTCGACATCGGCGGCCAGGACACCAAGGCGATCCAGGTCGATCCGCACGGCATCGTCGAGAGCTTCCAGATGAACGACCGCTGCGCTGCCGGCTGCGGCCGCTATCTCGGCTATATCGCGGATGAAATGAACATGGGGCTGCACGAGCTGGGCCCGATGGCGATGAAGTCGACCAAGACGATCCGCATCAACTCGACGTGCACGGTGTTCGCCGGCGCCGAACTACGCGACCGGCTGTCGCTGGGCGACAAACGCGAGGACATCATGGCAGGGCTGCACCGCGCCATCATTCTGCGCGCGATGTCGATTCTCGCGCGTTCCGGCGGCATCCGCGACGAGTTCACGTTCACCGGCGGCGTCGCCAAGAACGAGGCCGCAGTCAAGGCGCTGAAGGAACTCGTGAACGAAAACTACGGGAAGCTCACGCTGAACATCGACCCCGATTCGATCTTTACCGGGGCGCTCGGCGGCGCCACCTTCGCATGGCGTGCGGTGGTCGAGGAAGGCAAATCCGTGGAGGCACGGAAATGACCATCACGATCGGCATCGACATCGGCTCGGGCGCCGTCAAGTCCGTGCTGTTCCGCACGCTAGACGGGAAGCAGGATTGGCTCGCCAAACGCTGCGAGCGCATCCGCCGGCGCGACCCCATGCAACTGGCGAGCGAGGGCCGCGACGGCGTGCTGGCCGACGCCGGCATCGCGCCGGAGGTCGTCGACTACATAGCCACCACCGGCGAAGGCGAGAACGTCCAATTCGCGACCGGCCACTTCTATTCGATGACCACGCACGCGCGTGGCGGCGTGTTCCTGCATCCCGGCACGAACGCGGTCGTCGACGTCGGCGCACTCAATGGCCGCGCCATCTACGTTGACGAGCGGGGCAAGGTGCTTTCGTACAAGATGACCAGCCAGTGCGCGTCGGGGTCGGGCCAGTTCCTCGAGAACATCGCCCGCTACCTGGGTGTGGCCATCGAGGAAATCGGATCGTTGTCGCAGAGCTCGCAGAACCCGGAGAAGGTCAGCTCGATCTGCGCGGTGCTCGCGGAGACCGATGTCATCAACATGGTGTCGCGCGGCATCGCGACCGCCGACATCCTGAAGGGCATCCACCTGTCGATGGCTTCGCGGATCGTGAAGCTGCTCAAGGTTACCGGCATCACTCAGGGGACCGCGCTCATCACCGGTGGGCTCGCACTCGACACCGGCCTCCTGGCGGCGATTCAGGAGGAGATGGTCAACGAAAAGGTCGCGGTCAGCGCCGTCAGCCATCCGGACTCGATTTACGCCGGAGCCATCGGTGCCGCCTTGTGGGGTGCGTTCCGGCAGCGCAAGCTCTCCGAACTGGCCGAGCGCGCCGCCGCCTAGGTCCCCTGGGCCAACGCTCGATCAGCGGATCAACATGGCATTGCTCATCAACGACAACTGCAGCGTCTTCGGGCATCATGGGCATGATCGCGTGGGCGCGGTCCGCCACCGGTCGCATGGCACCGGCGACGAGTCCTTCTGTCGCCGCTAGCCGATCCGTCGGACGAAGGGCAGCCGCTGCGACGGCGTGAACCCGGCGTCGTACAGAAATCCCAGCAGCGCCAGGTCGCGCGGCGCGACCACGGTCTCCGCCCGTTCGACCCGTAGCGCGCCGAGATTGGCGAAGAGCTGCGACAGCAGCGCATGGCCGACACCGCGATGGCCGTACCCGGCATCGACCCCCAGCGTGTCGATGACGGCCACCGGCTCGGTTCGCCCGAAGTCCCCCATGTCCACGCGCGCCATCAGGAATCCGACGATCGTGTCGTCGAGCCGCGCGGTCAGCGAGACGCGGATCGCCGACTCGTCCATCGCCTCCATCAGTTTGCGCTTCATATAGTCGTGGCGGTCGCGACCGGTGAGTCCGCGGTCGATGCGCACGATGTCCGGAAGGTCGCCAGGCTCCATGCCGCTTACTTCAGCGCAGTCGCGCGCGAGGCGTTCGAAATCGTTGCCCGGACGGCCGCCGTAGTTGACCTCGCATCCGGGCCCGCCGCCTTCGGGCACGACCGTCGCGATCGTCGCGCGCCGGCGTGTAGGCGCCACCGGAGACGGCGCATTCGACGATGTGGTTTCGCGCCAGCGCAAAGCCCATCTCGTCGAGCCACCGCAGCATCCGGTGGTCGTTCCACCGCGCTTGCGTGCGGACGTCGGTCAAGCCATGGCGGCGTCCGAAGTCGCACAGTGCGTCGAACAGCATCGCGCCGACGTGGTGGCCGTGGGCATCGGTGCGCACGCCTATGACTTCGAGGCGCAATCCGGGCTTGAAGCGGCCGAACTCGCCGTCGAGCACGCGGGCGAGGACATAGCCGGCGAGACCGCGCTCGTCGGTGACCGCAAACTGTGCGTGCGCCTTCGGCTCGCGCAGCGCCGCGCGCAGGCGCCGCTCGAAGTAGCTTCGCCGCGTGTAACCTGCGGCCAGCGCATCGATCGCTACGACGGCGTCCAGGTCCTCGCGCGAAAGGGACCGAATCGCGTTGCGATGCAGGGCAGCCTGTTCCATCATGGTGCTCTTCCGAAATCGGTGGCGCCGGCCGATCAGGTCGCCGCGTAGCTGAAGGCGAGCTCGCGGTCGACGTCTTCGTCGATGAAGTCATCGAGCAGCGGCAGCAGCGCCATGGTTTCCTTCTGGATATGCGCGCCCAGCCGCTCGCCCAATTCCTGCACGCAGCGATTGAGCACCCTCCATCCGGCGTCGTCCAGCGTACCGGCCGCGGCCGACCGAACGAGCGGCAACGCCTCCCCGGTCACCGCGCGGATCGCCTCGTGCTCCTCGTTCAGGAGGCCGACGATGTCACCCTCCCCTGCCGCCTCGAGCAGCGGAAACAGCGAGCGCTCCTCGAACTCGAAGTGCCGAACGAGCTCGTGTTCGAGGTGGCGGGCCAGCGTCGCGGCGAGCTTCGCCGTCTCCGACCCGCGCGACACGCGCCCGGTTGCGATGCCTGAGCGAATGCCGGCTCGACCTGACCCAACAAGCGCCAGGTTGGCGCGGTGCTCGTCGTCGAGCGCATGACTGACCTGCCGCTGCATGGATCGCCTCTTTCGTTAAATCGGTATCGCGATACCACAATAGCGGAAAGCCGCCCCGTCCGCCCTTGATCCCGATCAACCGGTGGTCGTTTCCCGTGACGGGGCCCTTCGCTCACGGGGTGCTCCCCGCTTCGCCACCGGCCGCCTGCGGCGTCGGCGACGAGCGGCGGTACCTCGTTCTGCGCAAACCTTTCGCAGGCCTGCGCCAGCTCGCGATGGCCATCGTCGAAGAACGGCCACGCGAGGAAACTGCGGTCCGCCATCAGTTGCCTTCGAAAACGGGCTTCTGCCTGTTGGCGAATGCGTGATACGCGCGCTCGAAATCCCTGGTTTGCATGCAGATCGCCTGCGCCTGTGCCTCGGCCTCGATGCATTCGCCGAGCCCCGCGCTCCATTCCTGCCACAGCATCGTCTTGGTCATCGCGTGCCCGAACGTCGGACCCTCCGCGAGGCTCTTCGCCATCGCCGTGGCCTCCTCCAGCAGCTTGTCCGGCTCGACCAGGCGATTGTGGAAGCCGAAGCGCTCGCCCTCCTCGCCGCCGACGACGCGGCCCGTGTAGAGCAGATCGGCCGCACGGGACAGCCCGATCAGCCGTGGCAGCAGCGTGCACGCGCCCATGTCGGCCGCGGCCAGGCCCACGCGCACGAACAGGAATGCGAGCTTGCTGCGCGCCGTCGCGTAGCGCAGGTCGGAGGCGCAGGCGATCAGTGCGCCGGCGCCCGTGCATACGCCGTCGATGGCGGCGATGATCGGCTGCGGACATCCGCGCATCGCCTTCACGAGGTCGCCGGTCATCCGCGTGAAGCGCAGAAGGTCGGGCATATCCATCGCCACCAGCTTGCCGATGATGTCGTGGACGTCGCCGCCCGAGCAGAAATTGCCGCCTTCGCCGGTGAAGACGATCGCACGGATGTCGGTCGCGTACACCATCTCCCGGAACAGGTCCCGCAACTCGCCGTACGACTCGAGCGTCAGCGGATTCTTGCGCTCGGGACGGTTGAGCGTGATCGTCGCCACCGTGCCATCGACACGATAGCCGAAGTGCGCGGCCTGGTAGTTTGCCAGCTCGATTTTTTTCATTGCCGTTGCCTCCGGAAAAAGCGTTTTCCTCGTCAGCCGCACATCGTCAGGCCACCGCTGACGCTCAGGACCTGCCCGGTGATGTAGCTCGCGCGGTCGCTGGCGAAGAATACGACGGCGTGTGCACGCGATGGGGGTTGTAGGTCTTCTGGACCAGGCCGTAGGCCTTCACGCAGACCCTGCCGCCGCCCGAATGCACGTCGGCCGCGCAGAAATTGGGCTCGACTTCGGTGGCCACCCCGTCGACCACCTGACGGTGAGCAGGTCCGGACCGGCGACGCACTGGTAGCAGTACGTCGGGACGCCTCGCACCTCCCGACGCGCTTCGGTCATCCGCGTTTCACCTTCACCGCGTTCGCCACTTTGGCCGCCTTGGCCGCCAGACGCTCCTCGGTCTTCTTCACGTCGACCACGAAGCGATGGTGGCGGCCACGGCATATGGGATCCAATTCGTCGCTGCCCTCCACCTCGAGCGTCACCGCGCGCCCCCTGACCTCGGTGACCGTGAGCTTGAGCTCGACGCTCTGGCCCATCAGCGTGGCGGCGAGATGGTCGATTTCTACCCGCGTTCCGACCGAATCCTCGCCGGGATCGAGATGGCCGAGCAGCAGGTCGCGGCAGGCCATTTCGATGTCTCGAACGAGCATCGGTGTCGCGTACACACGCGCGCTCTCGCCCATGAAGTCGATCGTGCGGCTCCGGTCGACGGTGAGTTTCGTGGTGGATCCAACACCCGGTATCAGGGAAGCCTTCATGCGCGCTCCGGTAGAAATGCGACGGGATCCGGCGTTTGCGCCGC
Organism: uncultured beta proteobacterium; assembly: GCA_963739745.1. Classification (GTDB taxonomy): domain Bacteria; phylum Pseudomonadota; class Gammaproteobacteria; order Burkholderiales; family Casimicrobiaceae; genus VBCG01. The sequence goes on along the minus strand of CAVUCJ010000017.1, from coordinate 174,404 downwards.
CGGCCAGGTTCCGCGCCGGCCATGGCCTCCGGTCAGGCGGGAATTTTCCGGCGCCCGGTCCTGTCCGACGTCTGCGATGGGCGCTTTTCGCGCATTCTGGTACTGTAATGCGTGTTTAGATTTGATCTTCGTCATCCCTTCAAGAGCGAGGCCCCGATGCGCAGCGTCCGAACAGCAGTCGTGCCCGCCGCCCGCGCCGGGACCAGATCGAAAGCCACGCCCACGGCGCCGGATCCCGTCGGAATCCGGCCGGCGCGCCGCAACGATCTGGCCGCGGTGATCGCCCTCGACGCGAAGGTGACCGGCATCGAGAAGCGCGGCTATTGGCAGTCGGTGTACCGACGCTATGGCGCCGAGCGGGTCCATCGGCCGCCACTTCCTGATCGCCGACGAGCAGGGACGCGTGCGCGGATTCATCATCGGCGAGGTCCGCGACTGGGAGTTCGGCTCGGCGCCCTGCGGGTGGGTGTTCGGGATCAACGTCGATCCTGACGTCCGATTGGCGGGCGTCGGAACCCGCCTCCTGAAGTCCCTGTGCGCGGGTTTCCGGCGTGCGGGCGTAGCCAAGGTTCGGACGATGCTGGCGCGCGACAACACGCTGATCCTGTCGTTCTTCCGCAGCCAGGGAATGATGGCCGGCCCGTTCATTCCGCTGGAAATGGACCTCGATTGATGATTGGTGCCGGAGGCCAGGATGAAACGACCCCCACGCTCGCTTCGCTCGCTGCCCCCCGAGGGGGCGCAGTCAGTACCCTTCGGGCGGCCGGACGGGTACTGACATGAAGCTGCAGAAGAACACCTCGCTCGCGCTGTACGGCGTCCTGGAGTTCGCGGCGCAGCCGACTCGGCATATTTCCGGCGCCGAGATCGCGCAGAAATACGACGTGTCCGCCCATCACCTGGCGAAGGTGCTCTCCGAACTCGCGCGCGCCGGCATCCTCGAATCGGTGCGTGGCGTGGGCGGCGGTTACCGCTTCGCAGGCAACGCGCGCAGGCTTACGCTGATGGACGTGATCCAGATGTTCGAGGAGCCGGGCCTGCCCGAGGGCGGTCCGCGCGAACCCGCGGATCGCACGCCGGTTGGGCTCGCACTCGGCGCCGTGCTGTCCGAAATCGACGAGATCGCGAAGGCCACGTTCAGTTCGATCACGCTGGAAACGATGCTGCGCCTGATCGAAAGGCAGCAGCGGAAAGCTCCCGCCGCGCCCGCCGCCGCGCGCACGTCGTCCGCGCGACGCGGAAAGGCGCCGCCCCTTGCGCGCGCAACGACCCCATCTCCCCACAGGCTCCGTCGCGTGAACCGGTGACCCCCCGGTCCGCCGGCACCTTGCGCATCCGAGTTGCCCATTCTTCTGCCGCATTCGAAACCAAGCCGCGCTGCCCGGAAGTCGGCATGATCGAAGCCCTACGGCAACGCGACGAGGCCCATGGTGCATCGCTGCGGTCGCTCCCGGAATTCCACGAGCCCGGCGCTCGCCGTCGAGGCGCCGAAGTTGCGAGACTTCCTCGACACCGCCCGCGCGGCGTTCTTACGCGAACATTCCGTGCATGAGTTCGTGCGCGTCTACGTAATGCTACCTACGTAGAAATCCCATTCGGCAGTTGGGAGTGTTGCCATCAGGTGATTGTCGTCGCGCTCTTCAGCGGGAAGCAATCGTCGCGCGACATCGCCACCCGCCCCTCACCGTTGCGTCATGCCTGGAGCCGGCCCATGCCACCGACAATTGCCGCGGCAGACCGGAACGCGGCAGTCGCGCGCATCGACACGACGGCGGACGTTTGTCGTTCGAATATTTTTTCCAACACAAAACCACCGTCGAATCAGTCGACTCAGATCGATCCGCAGTTGCGGGCCCGCACGGGGAGCACCGACTGGCACATGGCTTGCACAAAGGAGGTTGCTATCGCAACGCGCAGTCAAACCTCGCAATCACCGCCAGGCAAGGAGTAAAGACCATGAATCGAAATCAGCACGGCTTTACGCTCATCGAGATCATGATGGTTGTGGCCATCATTGGCATTCTCGCCGCGATCGCGCTGCCCGCGTATACGGATTACTCCATACGGGCGCGAGTGTCCGAGGGCATCGTCGTCGCCGAGGAATGCAAGGTGTCGGTTACCGAATACGCCATCAACTTTCGCGCACTTCCGACGAATCTCACAGTCGCGGGCTGCTCGTCGGTGCGGACGGGAACTATCCGCCGGGTCAGAGTGAATCGGGGTGAGATCAGGGTAACAATGGGCAACGATCCGTCGCTCGGCGACGCAGCCGGCATGGTCATCCGCCTCACCCCCGTGATGTCGAAGAAAAGCATCACGGGTTGGACGTGCAGCAGCTCGATGGACAAGTACGTGCCGAGCAGCTGCCGCAGCTGAACTTGGTCGAGCGCCCGGACGAGAGGGGCCGCCCTCGCGGTCATCTTCGAACACGCCCAGCGTCGAGCTCACGGTCTGCCCGGCATGCTCGCGCGTAGCGCAAGCGCTGATAGGCAGCCGTCCACGCGGCCCCCGTGTGGGCGAAATCACGCACCGTCCCGGCAGCGCGTCGAGCGGCACGTTGTTGGTACGGTCGATCGCCGGTGGCGGCGCAGCGGGCATGGTCGGCCGCGCGCTGCAGTCGGTTCCTTGAGTGAAATCAAATGCGCGAGCCTGGCGCGGCGGCAGACTTCGACGATTCCAGTATCGCGTTGCGCAATTGGCGCCGGCAGGGCACGGGGGGCGCCGCCGTAACGGACCGACGGACCCGGAGGATTCATGCAGCTGAAGGGTAAGGCCGCGATCGTCACCGGCGCCGCGCAGGGCATCGGCGCCGCGGTCGCGTCGGCGTTCGCTCGCGAAGGCGCGCGTGTGGCGGTGGCGGATCTCACGCGCGATCGCGCCGAGGAACTCGCCCACACGCTGCGCGACGCCGGCGCGGATGCCTTCGCCATCGGCTGCGATGTCGCGCGCCGCGATCACGTCGACGCGCTGGTCGCGGCGGTCATGCGCCGCTTCGGCGCCGTCGACATCCTGGTCAACAACGCCGGGATCACGCGACCGGCGATGCTGCACAAGATGACGTCGATGCAGTGGGACGAGGTGCTGGACGTGCACCTGCGCGGCGCGTTCAACTGCCTGCAGGCGGTGGCGCCCGGCATGATGGACCGCCGAGAAGGCCGCATCATCAACGTCACGTCGACGGCCGGCCTGCAGGGCACCATCGGCCAGATCAATTACAGCGCCGCCAAGGCGGGGGTCATCGGCCTCACGCTGTCGGCGGCGCGCGAACTGGCGAAATACGGGATCACCGTCAACGCGGTCGCGCCCGGTGCGGCGACGCCGATGACCGAGATGATTCGCACCGACGAGCGGTTCCGCGACAAATATCTGGCCCGCATTCCGCTCGGGCGCTGGGCGGAGCCGGAGGAAATCGCGCCGGTGTTCGTGTTCTTCGCCTCCGCCGCCGCCAGCTACGTGACCGGCCAGATCCTGGCCGCCGACGGTGGGATGACGATGCGCTGACCGGGCAGGCTATGCGCTTGCGGCGTCGAGCGCAGCCATCGCGTCGCCGTCGAGAGTGAGCCGCGTCGCGCACATCAGCTCGTCGAGCTGATCGAGGGACGTCGCACTGGCGATCGGCGCCACCACCGCCGGCCTCGACATCAGCCACGCGAGCGCCACCTGCGCCGGTGTCGCACTCAGGCGCTGCGCCACGGCATCCAGCGCCGCGAGGATGGCGCGACCGCGCTCGTTCAGGAATTTGTGCATGCCCCCGCCCCGCCGGCTCTTGCCGAAATCGGCATCCGACCGGTACTTTCCGGTAAGAAATCCGGACGCGAGGGAAAAATAGGTGATCACCCCAACGCGTTCGCGCAGGCACAGGTCCTGCAGTGCGCCCTCGAAGCCTTCCCGCTCGTAGAGGTTGTAGTGCGGCTGCAGCGTCGCGTACCGCGGCAGGTCGCGCTGCGCGCCGACCGTGAGCGCCGCGCCCAGGCGATCCGCGCTGAGGTTCGACGCGCCGATCGCCCGGACCTTGCCCTGCTCCAGCAACCGCGCATAGCCGTCGAGCGTTTCTTCGAGCGGCGTCGCCTCGTCGTCCCAATGCGACTGGTAGAGGTCGATCGCGTCGACCTGCAGCCGGCGGAGCGAATCCTCGACCGCCCGCAGAATGTAGTCGCGACGCAGGCACTTGTAGCCCAGCCCCATGTCCGAGCCGACCTTGGTCGCGATCACCACGTCGTCATGGCGGCCGCGTCGTGCGATCCAGCGACCGATGATCGTCTCCGACTCCCCGCCCTGGTGCCCGGGAGCCCAGCGCGAGTACGAATCGGCGGTGTCGATCAGGTTGCCGCCACCGGCGACAAAGGCGTCGAGGAGCGCGAAGGACGTCGGCTCGTCGACCGTCCAGCCCAGGACGTTGCCGCCGAACGCCAGCGGTGCGACGGAAATTTCCGTGGTGCCGAGCCTGCGCATTTGCATGGATTTCTACCTCCGGAGATCCATCCCGGCCACGCGCCGCCGCGGGTCCGCCAGGTGGCAATTGTGCCTGCGCCGCCGACAGGCCTGCGACAATGTCGGTCGCCGATGCCTCCAGGATTCCCGCCCATGCCCGATGCACCCGACCCCCACGCCGACCTTCGCGACGCCATCCGCGCGCTATGCGGGCAATTCCCGGCCGAGTATTTCCGGCAGGTGGACGAGGAACGCGGCTATCCCGACGCGTTCGTGACCGCCTTGACCCAGGCGGGTTGGCTCGCCGCCCTGATTCCGCAGGAATACGGCGGATCGGGGCTGGGCCTCACCGAGGCCTCCGTGATCATGGAGGAGATCAACCATGCGGGCGGCAACGCCGGTGCCTGCCACGGCCAGATGTACAACATGGGCACGCTGCTGCGCCATGGTTCGGAGGCGCAGAAGCGCACCTGGTTGCCGCCGATTGCCCGCGGCGAGCTGAGGCTGCAGTCGATGGGCGTCACGGAGCCCACGTCCGGCACCGATACGACGCAGATCAGGACCACCGCGGTCCGCCGCGGTGACCGCTACGTGGTCGATGGTCAGAAGGTGTGGATCTCGCGCATCCAGCATTCCGATTTCATGATCCTGCTCGCCCGCACGACGCCGCTTGCGGACGTCGCACGAAAATCCGACGGCATGTCGATCTTCATGGTCGACTTGCGCACTGCAATCGGCCACGGCATGACGGTCCGGCCCATCGCGAACATGGTGAACCACGAGACCAACGAGCTCTTCTTCGATCGCCTGGAGATCCCCGCCGAAAACCTGATCGGCGAGGAAGGCCGCGGCTTTCGTTACCTGCTCGACGGCCTCAACGCCGAGCGCGCGCTGATTGCCGCGGAATGCATAGGCGACGGCCGCTGGTTCATCGACAAGGTGGTCAAGTATGCCGGCGAGCGCGTGGTGTTCGGCCGGCCCATCGGCCAGAACCAGGGCGTGCAGTTCCCCATCGCACGCGCCCACGTCAATGTCGAGGCCGCCAGCCTGATGCGCTTCCACGCCTGCGCGCTGTTCGATGCGCGTCGACCCTGTGGTGCCGAGGCAAACATGGCCAAGCTGTTGGCGGCCGACGCCTCTTGGGAGGCCGCCAATGCCTGCCTCCAGTTCCACGGCGGCTACGGCTTCGCGAACGAATACGACGTCGAGCGCAAGTTCCGGGAAACCCGCCTCTACCAGGTCGCGCCGATCAGCACCAACCTGATTCTCGCGTACATTGCGGAGCACGTACTGGGCCTGCCGCGCTCATTTTGAGCGACCAGGCGCGAGTCCGGTACGATTGGCGCCGACGAATCCAGTATGACGCCTGAAGGGAAATTCGCCATGAAGTGGAAAATCATCCTGGCCTCCATGTCGTTGTTGCCGGCACTGCCGATGGCCAGCGGCGCATGGGCGCAGCAGCCCTATCCGGACAAGCCGATCAGGCTGGTCGTTCCCTTCACGCCGGGAACCGGACCCGACTTTCTCGCGCGCACCCTGGGCCAGAAACTCGGCGAGGCCTGGAAGACCGCAGTCGTCGTCGAGAACCGGCCCGGAGCGAGCGGCAACATCGGTACCGAACTGGTTGCCAAGGCGCCCGCCGACGGGTACACGCTGCTGCTCACCGCCAGCACGATCGTTCAGAACCGCAGCCTGTACAAGTCCATCCCCTACGATCCGATCAAGGACTTCGCCCCGGTCGCACCCCTCGCCATCGGCTGGCTCGCACTGGTCACGAATCCGTCGGTCAAGGCGACGTCAGTCGCCGAATTCATCGCGCTCGCCAAGGCGCAGCCAGGCGTACTGAACTATGCGTCTCCGGGCAACGGGACTCCGCATCACCTCGCGATGGAACTGCTCAAATCGAAGACCGGGATCAATATCGTGCACATCCCGTACAAGGGCACTGCGGGGGCCGTTTCCAATCTCCTGGGCGGGCAGGTCGTCGTGATGTTCCTGCCGGTCCATGTGGCGCTGCCCTACGTCACGGACGGCAGGCTCAATATGCTCGCCGCGGGCGGAATGAAGCGCGCGGACGCCACGCCGCAGACGCCTTCGCTCGCCGAGGCCACCGGCATTCGCGATATCGACACCGACATCTGGTATGCGCTCTATGCGCCGTCAGGCACGCCTCGGGCCATCATCACGAAGCTGAACCTGGAAGTGAACTCGCTGCTGAATTCACCGGAGATCGCCGAGGCCCTCGGTCGGCAGGGTTTGCAGCCCACGGGCGGCACGCCGGAGCAGCTCGACCAGCTGACGCGCGCGGATCTCGAGCGATGGACGATCGTCGTGCGCGAGGCGGGAATTCGCGCCGATTGACGTGCCGACGTGGCGAGTTGCTCGATCGACGTCGCCGGAGTCCAGGTCCCGTTGTCGCTTGCGTCGTCCGCCCGGCCGATCATAAGGTCGCGATAGCGGCCGTAGAACGCGCCTTGGTTCACCGCCCCGCCCAGGACGAACTGCGGGTCGACCCATGCGTATTCGGTGCCGGCGTTCGCACAGGAGGCGGTCGCCTCGTTTCCAGATGCCGGAGACGACGCGAGAACCTTGTCACGCTCGGCGACCGGCGCTGTGCAGGAAATGCGCACCGGTTGCCGTGGTGAAGAAGCGGCAGACGGCGCCGGGGCTCGGCTGCGCCCAGGCGGGCGTCGAACGGGAGACCGCGAGCAGCCAGCACTCGCCGGCGACGGTACGGCGTTGCGTCGCCCCGCGCAATACCCCGGCCCGCCGCTGCCGAATCACGGCCATCGACATCGGATGCTCCCCTACCCGGTGCGTTCGGAACCGGACTTCGCCACTTCGGCGTGCGCAACACGACGTATGCCAATGTCAGTGGTCGATTCATCGCCGCAATATTATCGATACTGTTATTGACACTTTCTGCAAAACCGGGATACTGCGAAGCAATCGCCACCATCGACGGCGAAGGAGGAAACCATGAAAGGCCTGCGACACCTGACCGCATCATTCGTGCGACGCGTCACGCTCGCCGTCATCGCGACCGCCGTTGCGCTGGGGCTCATCAGCGTTCCGGCGCCGGCCGGCGCCCAGGAACTCACGCTATGGACGCACTGGGCGGCCGAGAAGATCAAGCGCGAGTTCGTCGAGGACGCGATCCGCCAGTTCGAGGCGGCCAATCCGGGCGTCAAGATCAAGGCGTCGTGGTACGAGAAGACCGCGCTGTATGCGGCGCTGAAGACTGCACTGCGCGCCGGCCAGGCACCCGATCTGTTCTACGCGGAACCGGACCAGGTCGAGTACATGGAGAACGGCCTGCTGCTCGACCTTTCCGGGCTCAACTGGAACAACATCGAGCCCTGGGCACGCGAGATCTGGTCGTTCAAGGGCAAGCCCTACGGCTTTCCGCTCGAGGCGTGGACGGTCGAGGTCTACTACAACCAGAAGATGATGCGCGATCTGGGGGTGGCGGTGCCCGCCAGCCTGCAGCTGGACGCCGCGCAATTCCTCGACATGACCAAGAAGGCGCGCGCCAAGGGCTGGACGCCGATGTCGCTCGGCGTCGGCGACCGGCCGTATCCAGGCGCGCACCTGACGCACGAGGCGCTGCTCGAGAAGCTGGGCATCGACGATTACGGCAAGCTGCTCCAGGGCAAGCTGGCGTGGACGGATCCGCGGGTGACCGACACGCTGCGCTACCTGAAGACGCTGATCGACGCGGGACTGCTGCCCACCAGCTTCACCAGCCTGAAGCTCGGCGAGGCGCACACGTATTTCCATACCAATCCGGGCGCGCTGACGTTCCTGTCCGGCAGCTTCTACACCTCCCGCGCATTCAACCCGCCCGACAAGGGTGGACAGCCCGCCGGCTTCCCGCTCGGCATCATGCGTTTCCCGGCGATGGCCAGTGCGGCGTGCAATCAGTGCAAGACGATGGCGGTCGGCGGCAGCTACGTCGTCAATGCCACGACCAAGCATCCGAAGGAAGCGCTCGCCTTCCTGAATTCGATGGCCACGCCGGCGATGGGCAACCGCTGGCTGGAGACGGTGCTGGTGCAGACCGGAATCAAGACCGATCCGTCGAAGATCGCGGGGCCCTACGCCACCTACTTCCGCGATCTCGCTGCGGTCAATGCCGGCGCCAAGTATTTCTTCGGGCTGCCGTCGCAGGTGATGCAGGGCAAGCCGAAGGAGGTGTTCACGCAGGTCTTCAACAACGCCTTCCCGGCCGGGCTCGATCAGCGTCGACGACGCGGTCAAGCAGATGTCCGCGGCCTACCGATAGTCTGCTGCCCTCCGGGCCGCGGCGACGACCGCCGCGGCCCGCCGATTCCGATGACCCGCTCGTTCGAACGCCCGCCCTGGGGGGCGATCTCGGCATTCCTGCTGCCGGCGCTGCTGGTCTACGCGGCGCTCACGGCCTACCCGGTGATCCGCACGTTCTGGAACAGCGTGCACAAGGTGCTGCCCAATCGGCCGGACGAGTTCGTGGGTCTTGCGAACTACGCGACGCTGCTGTTCACCGACGACATCTTCTGGCGCTCGGTCCGCAACACGCTGATCTGGGCCTGCGCATCGCCGCTGCTCGAGGTGGGTATCGCCGCTGCTGCTCGCGCTCGCGCTGTACGCCAAGGTGCCGGGCTCGCGCTTCTTCCGCGTCGCCTGGTTCACGCCGGTGCTGATGTCGTACGTCGTCGTCGGCATCCTCTGGGTCTGGATCTACAACTACGACTGGGGCGCGGTGAATGCGCTGCTGCGCTTCGCTCGGCCTCGACGGCTGGACCCGCGCCTGGCTCGGCAAGCCCGAGACGGCGCTGCCGGCGCTGATCTTCGTCACCACCTGGATGTGGACCGGCTTCAACATGGTGGTGCTGCTGGCCGCGCTGCACTCGCTGCCCTCCGAGGTCATCGAGGCGGCGGAGCTCGACAACTGCGGCTGGGGTGCGAAGCTCTGGCACGTCATCATCCCGCTGATCAAGCCGACGCTGCTCAACCTGCTGGTGCTGTCGTTCATCGGCAAGATGAAGATCTTCGACCTGGTCTGGATCACGACCAAGGGCGGCCCGCTGTGGTCGACCGAAACGGTGTCGACCTACGTCTACAAGCGCGCCTTCGAATGGTCGACCTTCGACCTCGGCTATCCGTCGACGATCGCCGCCGTCTGGTTCGTCATCGTGATGGCGTCGGTCCTGGCGCTGACGCGCCTGCTGCGTTCCCGCGACCGGCTGGAGTACTGACGATGGCCGCGATCCTGGGCCGTGCCGGTCTGCTGATGGCGCTGTCGCTGTACACGGCATTCGCCGCCGGGCCGTTCGTCTGGGCGGCGATGATGTCGCTGCGCACGACCACCGAAATCTCGCGCAGCCACTTCGGGCTTCCGATACCCGCGCACTGGGAAAAGTTCGCGCAGGCCTGGTTCAACTCGAACTACAGCGTCTACTTCACCAACAGCGTCTACGTGGTCGTCATCGGCGGTCGCGATCCTGACGCTGATCGGCGCGATGGCCGCGCATTGCCTTTCCCGCTACCGGTTCCGCGGCAATCGGTTCATCTATTTCCTGATCTTCTCGGCCATCATCTTTCCGCCGCAGATCACCATCATCGCGCTGTTCCAGACGCTGGTGAACTACGGCCTCTACAACAGCCTCGCGGGGCTGACGCTCGTGTACGTCGCCGTGCAGCTGCCGCTCACCGTCTACATCCTGGAGAGCTTCTTCGCGCGCATACCCGGCGATCTCTTCGACGCGGCGCGCATCGACGGCTACTCGGAGTGGTCGATCTTCTGGCGGGTCAGCCTGCCGATCGCGCTACCCGCGCTGGCCACGACCATGATCCTCAACACGATCCTGCTCTGGAACGAATTCCTCTATGCCGTCGTGCTGATCACCGACGAAGCCAAGCGCACGCTGCCGCTGGGCATCCAGCGCTTCATGGGCGACCAGCTCGAGGACGTCGGCATGATCGCGACCGGGCTGATGATCGCGATCATTCCGATCGTGCTGATCTACGCGTTCTTTTCCGAAAAGCTGATCCAGGGCATGACGGCCGGAGCGGTCAAATGAGGCACCGACGATTGCGGCGCGCCATTGCGCGGCGCCTGCGGGCCCCTGCGCAGGTCGTGGTTCGCCCGATGCCCTGCCGACGCCGGCCCGGCATCGCGCCGCGGCGACAGGAGGCTGCCCGATGGCCACGCTGACCCTCGACCGGCTGTCGAAGCGCTACGCCAGCGCGAAGGAGGTCGCCGTCTCGGACGTGAGCTTCGACGTCGCCGATGGCGAGTTCATGGTGCTGCTGGGGCCCTCCGGCTGCGGCAAGTCGACGACGCTGCGCATGGTCGCCGGACTCGAGTCGATCACGTCCGGAACGCTGTCGATCGACGGCGCCCGGATGAACGACGTCCCCGCCAAGGATCGCGACATCGCGATGGTGTTCCAGTCGTATGCGCTGTACCCGCACATGAGCGTGCACGACAACCTGGCGTTCGGACTGCGCCGGCGCGCGTTTGCCGGCCGCCGAAATCGCCCGACGCGTCGGCGAGACCGCCGCGACGCTGGGTCTCGACCCGCTGCTCAAGCGCAAGCCGCACGCGCTGTCCGGCGGCCAGCGCCAGCGCGTGGCGCTCGGACGCGCGATCGTCCGCAATCCCAAGGTCTTCCTGTTCGACGAGCCGCTGTCGAACCTCGATGCGGCGCTGCGCGTCGGCATGCGCGGCGAGCTCGCCGCGCTGCATCGGCGGCTGTCGGCCACGATGCTCTACGTCACGCACGATCAGGTCGAGGCGATGACGATGGGCGACCGCATCTGCATCATGGAGGGCGGCCGGGTGGCGCAGATCGGCGCGCCGCTGGACGTCTATGCAGCACCCGCCGATACCTTCGTCGCGACGTTTCTGGGCAGTCCGGCGATGAACCTGCTGCCCGCGATGCTCGGCATCCGGCGCCGACACGCTGCGCGTCGGCGACCAGTCGCTGCCGCTCGCGGGCACGTTGGCGGCGGCCGCGGCCCGGGCAAGCGTGCGCGACGTGCTGTTCGGCATCCGTCCGGAGGATCTGCATCCCGGTGCCGGCGCCGCCAGCGCTGCACGCGCGCATCGCTCCACGTGGAGCCGCTGGGCGCGGAAACCATCGTCCGGTTGCGCCTGGAGGGGATCGCCACCGAGATTCTGATGCGAGTGCCGCGCAGCTTCGCCGGCCGCGACCGACGAAATGGCGACCATCGCGATCGACCTCGACGCGGCGCACCTCTTCGATCCGACCTCCACCCGCAGCATCTGAAGACATCGCGTCATTCACTCAAAGGACCTCCATGGCATCCGCTCCCGAAGCACTCACCGTTCGCCGCAATTTTCCGCGTGTCCGCCTCGGCCACTCTCGATCGCCTCCGCGACGCCTCGTCCGGCTGGATCGTCGACGCCAACGGCCGGCGCGGCGCCATCAACTGGCATCTGCGTCCGCTCACCACCGCCACCCGGTTCGTCGGCTCCGCGCTCACCGTCCGCAGCCGCGCGCGCGACAATCTGGCACCCTACGCCGCGCTTGCCTATGCGCAGCCCGGCGACGTCCTGATCATCGCCTCCGACGACTACGAGGAGGCCAGCGTCGCCGGCGATGTGCTGCTGGGAATGGCGCGCAATGCCGGCGTCGTCGCGCTGGTCACCGACGGCATGGTGCGCGACATCGATGGCCTGAACGCGGTGGGCATTCCGGTGTTCGCGCGCGGGCTCACGCCCAATTCGCCGTACAAGGACGGCCCGGGCGAGATCGGCCTGCCCATCGCCATCGGCGGCATCATCGTCGATGCCGGTGACCTGGTGATGGGCGACCAGGACGGCATCGTCGTCGTGGCCCGGGCGCACGCCGATGAGGTGGCCAAGGAAGTCGAGGCCGTCGCCGCCAAGGAGAAGACGATGGACGGCTGGGTGCGCGACGGCGCGAAGGTGCCGCCGTGGCTCGAGTCGACGCTGGCCGCCAAGGGCGTGCGCTACGTCGAGTGAGCGATCGATGCCCAAGGTCTTCTACAATTCGTACGCCACGCCCGAGGTCTACGCCATCATCCGGGCGGCCGCGCCCGACGATTACGAGCTGGTCACGCTCGATGCCGATTCCGACGACGAGCGCGTCCAGAAGCTCGCGTCGGCCGACGTGGCCATCGTCGCCGCCTACCCGCTGCGCAAGGCGTTGATCGACGCTGCGCCCAGGCTCCGGCTGGTCCAGCACCAGGGCGTGGGCTGGCAGGACACCGTGGATGCGGACGCCCTCTTCGCGCGCGGCATCCGCCTCGCCACGACGCCGCAAGGCACGACCGAAGGCGTGGCCGAGCACACAATCCTGCTGATGCTCGCGGCATGCAAGCTGCTGCCCTACGCCGACCGGGAATTGCGCGAAGGTCGCTTCCATATCAATGCGCTGCGACCCTTCTCCCGCGAACTGGCGGGACACAAAATCGGGTATCTTGGTTTCGGACGAATCGGCCAGGCCGTTGCCCGCCGGCTGCGCGCGTTCGGCTGCACGGCGATCTACCACGATCCCGCGCTGCCCGCCGATGCCGAACGCGACGCGGCGCTGGCGGCCGTCGGCGTCGGCTTCGACGAACTGCTGCGCCAGGCAGACGTGCTGACGATCCACATTCCTTTGACCACTGCCACGCGCGGCCTGCTGGGACACGCCGCGCTGGCGGCGATGAAGCCCGACGCCATCGTCGTCAACACGGCACGCGGTGGCATCGTCGACGAGGATGCGCTGGCGGATGCACTTGCGGCGGGCCGGCTGGGGGCCGCGGGGCTCGACGTGTTCGCAAAGGAACCTCCGGACCCGAAGCATCCGCTTTTTTCGCTGCGCAACGTCGTGGTGTCGCCGCACATTTCGGCCGGGACGCGCGACGCGCTCGCCACCAAGATGCGCGCGGCGTTCGCCAACATCGAGCGGTTCCACCGCGGAGAGCCGCTCGAGCATGAGGTGCAGCCATGACCACGCCGACGGCCATCGACACCCACGCACACATCATCGATCCCCTGCGCTTTCCCTTTGTGGCCGATGCAGCGTATCACCCGGCCGGTGCGGAAATCGGCCCGGTCGAGCGCTACCTGGCCGTGCTCGATGCCCATGGAATCAGTCATGCGGTCGTGGTCCAGCCCACCAGCGGATACCGTTTTGCGAACGCCGTGACGCTGGACGCGGTGGAGCGATCATCGCAACGCCTGCGGGCGATTGCGCGCATCGACCCGGACCGGCTGCGGTCCGACGAAACGCTGCTCGACCACGCATTGGTGGCAGGCGCGCGGATCGACCTGATCGGCGATGGACCCGATGCGCTCCGGCAACCGGGCAATCGGCGCCTGCTCTCGGCGCTGAAGGAACGCGGCAAGCTGCTGGTCATCCAGGTCGAGGGTGATCAGCTCGCTGCCGCGTTTCCAGTACTTGCCGAGTCTGGAGTCGGCATCTGTGTCGATCATTGCGGCCGCCCGGTACCTCCTCTGGGCCTCCAGCAGCCGGGGTTCGCCGCCCTGCTGGAACTGGGACGGCGCGGTCATGCGGTCAAGCTATCCGGGCCGTTTCGTTTTTCTCAGCAGGCGCCGCCCTACGACGATGTGCGACCGTTCGTCGCTGCGCTGCTCGACACGTTCACGCCCGCGCGTTGCTGCTGGGGATCGGATTGGCCGTTTCTGCGCGCCTCGGAAAGGCTCGACTATGGACCGGTACTGGATTTGCTCTCCGCTTGGGTTCCCGACCCGGAAGCCCGCCGCATGATCCTCGCCGATTCGCCACGTCGCCTGTTCGGCTTTCCCGCGTCATGACCAACTAGCGGCGTCTACGGTGCGGATCGCACTCGCCGGCGCCGGCATGGTCAGCGTCCACCATCTACGCGCCTGGCGCAGCGTCCCGGAATCCGAGGTCGTCGCGCTGGCGGACCCGCTGCTCTCGCGGGCGCGGCAACGCGCCGCCGAATTCGGAATCGACGCCGTCTACGACGACGCGGAGGTGATGCTCGACGCGGTGCGACCGGATGCGCTCGACATCGCGGCCGGGCATGGCGCGCACCATGTACTGTGCGTGGCGGCGGCCCGACGCGGCATCGCCATCCTGTGCCAGAAACCGCTGGCACCTTCGCTCGCGGAAGCCGCGCGCATCGTGGCTGAGGTCGTGCCGCGGGTTCGCCTGATGGTGCACGAGAACTGGCGCTACCGTCCCTGGTATGTCCAGGCACACCGATGGATCGAAGCCAATGCCATCGGCCCGCCGATTCGGCTCGAGCTCGATGTGCGCTCATCGGGATTCGTGCCGCATGACGGAAAACGTCCCGCGCTGGAACGCCAGCCCATGCTCGCCGATGTCCAACACCTGATGATCGGCGAAGTGCTCGTGCATCACCTCGACGTGGCATGTCACCTGCTGGGGCCGCTGAGGGTCGTCGGCGCCACCCGGGGTACAGCCGCGGAAGGCGTGCGCGGAGAGACCGACGCGCGGATCGAGCTCGCCGGCAACGTTGCGCGCGCGGCCATTTCGGGAGACCTCGCCTGCCCGGAGGCGCCCGTTGCGCTCACCGACACGATGCGCTTGGTCGGATCGGCCGGCGAAATCCGGCTGGTCGGCGGCCGCCTGGTGCTACAGGGTCGAGCATCCGAAGAACTGGCATTCGATCTCGACGCGGGCTACCAGGCGTCCTACGACGCGGCGATCGCGCACTTCGCCGACGCGCTGCGGCGGGACCTTCCATTCGCCACCCCGCCCCAGATCCACCTGCACGTGCTTTCGTTGGTGGAGGCCGCCTACCGGGTGTCGTCCACCCGCGCGTAGCGCTTGCACCTACGGCAGCCGACGCCGCCGCTGCGGCGTGCCGGGCTCGCCCCACCCCTGCATCGACATGTAGACGTGTTTCGACGGTCGCGTGTGCTCGACGCATAGCCGGACCAGACGCCCGCGATCGCCCTTCTTCAGCGCCGCGATCATGGCCTGGTGTTCATCGCGGGCACGCCGGGCCAGAAAGGGGTTGACCATCACGTGGCAGCGAAAGCCCAGGGACATCTGTGCGTAGTCGCGGATGGACTGCGCCAGAAACCGATTGCCGCAGGCCTCGAAGAGCGTCTCGTGAAATGCGTTGTTGACGCGATGAATGCCTGACGGATCGCCGGCCTCGACCTGCCGCGAATGCTCGTCGTAGAGACGTTCGAGCCGGCGTACCAGCGCCGGCGGTGCGGGCAGCGGAATCAGCGCCGCGGCGTGCGCGTGCAGCATCTCGCGCACCGCGCAGATCTGCTCGACTTCGTCGCGGCCGAAATCACGCACGATCGCGCTGCGCCCCCGCTCGCGCACGACCATGCCCCGGCGCTCCAGTTCGACCAGCGACTGCCTGACCAGATGTCGCGTCGCACCGAAGCGTTCGATGAGTTCGTCCTCGATCAGGCGCTCGCGGGTGCGCAGGCGGCCGAAGAGGATGTCCTCCTCGAGCGCATCGACAATTTTACCGAGGGCCTTGGGGGGACGCGCCATGCCGCGAGTATCGCGCGCAGCGCTGCAATCGGCAAACCGCACCGCAGAGATGGATTGACCGGAGGCACCGACCCCGCCGGTCGATCATCCGCGGCTGCGCAGAAGGCACTTGCGAACATTTTGCGAACGCGTTAACGTATACGTTGAATGGGCGTTCCCACTGCGTCAAAGCTGCACCACATGCTCGCTCCCGCAACCACTGCGACTGCCGCCTCGATCCCGCTGACCGCCGTCGCATTTACCGGCCGGGGACTGACGCGCCCGGAATGCGTGCTGGCCACCCGCGCCGGCGCGCTGTTCACCGCAGACTGGCGCGGCGGCGTGGCGACGATCGCCCCTGACGGCACGCAGCAACTCTTCACCGGAAGCCTTCCCGCGGGCCGCCCGCTTCGTCCCAACGGCATCGCGCTGCGGCGCGACGGCAGCTTTCTGCTGGCCGACCTGGGCGAATCGCTGGGGGGCGTCTACACGCTCGCCCGTGACGGTACCGTCCGCCCGTTCATCGAAAGCGTCGATGGCGTGGACCTGCCACCCACGAATTTCGTGTTCGAGGACGCCGCGGACCGGACCTGGATCACGATCAGCACCCGGCGCGTTCCGCGGGCGGCAGGCGTACCGCGCCGAGGTCGCCGACGGGTTCATCGTGCTGGTCGACCGGCGCGGCCCGCGCATCGTCGCCGACGGACTGGGCTACACCAACGAGGCGATGCTCTCGCCCGACGGCGCGTGGCTGTACGTCAACGAAACGTTTGCCCGCCGGCTGACGCGTTTTCGCGTTGCCACCGACGGCTCGCTTTCCGGCCGGGAAACCGTGGCGACATTCGGCCACGGCACCTATCCCGACGGACTCGCATTCGACGTTGAAGGCCACGTTTGGATCACCAGCATCATCAGCAATCGCGTGCTGCGCGTGGCGCGCGACGGTGCCGAAGAGATCGTGCTGGAGGACGCCGACCCCGCGCACGTGCAATGGTGCGAGGACGCCTATCTTGCCGGCACGCTGGGCCGGCCGCACCTGGATCATGCAGCAGGGGCGCTGCTGCGCAACATCTCGAGTCTCGCCTTCGGCGGTCCGGACCTGCGCACCGCCTACCTGGGCTGCCTGCTGGGCGACGCGCTCGCCAGTTTCCGCGCGCCCGTCGCCGGACATCCACCGTTCCACTGGGCGTACTGACGGTGAGCGCCGCGTCGCCTCTTCGCAAGTCCCGCGCCGCGGTCACGAGCGTCCGTCCGCGCGCGGCAGCGCGCCGGCCCAAGGTACTGCCTGCGGCGCTCGCGCCACCCGCCCGAGCGTCACGGGTCGCAGGATGCCTACCAGGCCATCCGCCGGCGCATCCTCGACAACGTGTTTCCGCCGGGTCACCAGGCGCTGGAAAGCGAGCTTGCCGCCGCGCTGGGCATCAGCCGCACGCCCGTTCGCGAGGCGCTGATCCGCCTCGCCAACGAGGGACTGGTCGCCATCGTGCCGCGGCACGGCATGCGCGTGCTTCCGGTATCGCCGGCCGACATGAGTGAAATCTACACGGTGCTGACGGCACTGGAATCCGCGGCGGCGGAAATCCTCGCCCTGCGCAAGCCGTCGGACGCGGAACTGAAGCCGCTGGTCGACGCGACGCGCGACATGACGCGTGCGCTTCGCGTCGACGATCTCGAGGCCTGGGCGGCCGCAGACGAGCGCTTCCACCAGGGATTGGTCGAGCTCGCCGGCAACCGCACGCTGATCGATCGCGGTCGCGCGTCTCGCCGATCGCGTGCACCGCGCCCGGATGTTCACGCTGCGTCTGCGGCCGAAGCCGGTCACTTCGACGCAGGAGCACATGGCGATGCTCGAACGCATCCGCACCGGCGACGCGGCGGGCGCGGTCGACGTCAATCGCGCTCACCGAGCGCGCGCCAGCCGGGAACTGATCACCATCTTCGAGCGCTATCGCTTGCAGCAACTCTAGAAACGGACCCCTCACGTGCCGACCCCAAGAATCTTCGACATCTGCGTACTCCCCGGCGACGGCATCGGCGTCGAGGTCATCGCGGCCACGCTGCCGTTGCTCGACCGCGTCGCGCACGATGCGCCCTTCGCGTTCCGCTTCGGCGAGCACTCCGGCGGCGCGCTCCACTACAAGGCGACCGGCGACGCGCTGCCCGATGCGACGCTCGCCGCCGCCAGGAACTCCGACGCGATCCTCTTCGGCGCGATGGGCTGGCCGGAGATCCGCTACCCCGATGGCACGGAGATCGCGCCGCAGCTCGACCTGCGCGTCGAACTGGAACTCTATGCCGGCGTGCGTCCCGCCCGCGCCCTTCCCGGCATCCGCCTGCCGCTGGCCGATCCGCGCGCCCGCGACATCGACCTTGTCGTCGTGCGCGAATCCACCGAAGGGCTGTTCGCGTCGCGCGGAAAGGGTGTGCTCGTGGACGACCGCGAGGCGCGCGATACGATGGTGATCACCCGCCCCGGCTGCGAGCGCGTGCACGACTTCGCGTTCCGGCTGGCGCAGCGCCGCAAGAAGCGTGGCCGGCCGGGGCGCGTGACCTGCGTGGACAAAGCCAACGTGTTTCTTTCGATGGCCTTCTTCCGCAAGATCTTCGACGAGCGCGCCGCCGCGTTTCCCGACATCGAGGCACGCCACAACTATGTCGACGCGACCGCGCTCGACATGATTCGCAAGCCCTGGGAGTTCGACGTGCTGGTCACCGAGAACATGTTCGGCGACATCCTGTCCGACGAGACCGCGGGGCTGGTAGGCGGCATGGGCATGGCGCCGTCGGCCGATGTCGGCGACCGACATGGACTCTTCCAGCCCTGCCACGGCTCCGCACCGGACATCGCCGGTCAGGGAAAGGCGAACCCGATCGCCACCATCCTGTCGGCGGCGATGATGCTCGACTGGCTGGGCGAGCGCTACGACAGCGGCCCGCTGTCCGAGGCGGCCCGGCGCATCGAGCGCGCCGTGGACGAGGTGTTCGCGTCCGGGCACCTCGTCCCCTTCGAACTGGGGGGTCGCGACGGCACCAACGCGATCGCCACCGCCGTGGCCTCGAATCTGTGACCCTATCCTCCCAAGGCCCGCTTCGCGTCCTCGGCGTCGGCGCCGGCTATTTCAGCCAGTTCCAGTATCAGGGCTGGCGCAACATCGAGGACGCGCGCTGCGTCGGCATCGTCAATCGCGATCAGGCAAAGGCACAGTTGCTGGCGCGGCGCTTCGACATTCCGGCCGCGTTCGACAATCTGGACGCCGCGCTCGACGCGACGCGTCCCGAACTGGTCGACATCATCACTTCGCCCGAAACGCACCACGCCTTTGTGGCCAAGTGCGCCGCCCGCGGCATTCCCGCGATCTGCCAGAAACCGTTCGGTCGCGACTATGCGGATGCCGTCGCGATCACGAAAGTGGCGGAGGCCGCCGGCATCCTGCTGGTGGTCCACGAGAATTTTCGCTGGGAGCCATGGTACCGCGAGGCGAAGCGCATGATCGCCGCCGGTCGGATCGGCGAGGTGTACAGCGTTGCGTTCCGGTTGCGTCCGGGAGACGGCCAGGGCGCACGCGCCTATCTCGACCGCCAGCCCTACTTCCAGCAGATGCCCCTGTTCCTGGTCAAGGAGACGGCGATCCACTGGATCGACACCTTCCGCTTCCTGATGGGCGACGTGCACGCCGTCTACGCTGCGCTGCGGCGGGTGAACCCGGTGATCGCCGGCGAGGATGCCGGATACATCGTGTTCGAGTATGCGGGCGGAGGCACCGGACTGTTCGACGGCAACCGTCTGAACGACCACGTCGCGAGCAACCCGCGCCGCAC
Organism: uncultured beta proteobacterium; assembly: GCA_963739745.1. Classification (GTDB taxonomy): domain Bacteria; phylum Pseudomonadota; class Gammaproteobacteria; order Burkholderiales; family Casimicrobiaceae; genus VBCG01. The sequence continues at coordinate 154,689 of CAVUCJ010000017.1, read as the reverse complement.
GATGGGCGAGATGTGGCTCGAAGGTTCCGGCGGTGTGCTGCGGCTCGACGGCGAGGCGCGCCTGTGGTGGAAGCCGCATCATGGCGCCGAGACGGAGCACCGCTACGACCGCGGGCCGGAAGACAGCTTCGGCGGCGGCGCCTGCGAATGGCTGCAGCGCCACGTCGTTGCGCACCTGAAATCCGGCGCGCCGATCGAGAACACGGCGCGAGAGTACCTGACCAACCTGCGCGTGCAGGAGGCTGTTTACCGCTCGGCGGCAACGCATCGCCGCATCGAGCTCGCATCGTTTGATCCCCTGCAGCCGGAAGCGGTCCACGCCGGCGCAGCGTCTCACTGACCGCATCTCACGGAGGATTTCCCATGCAACGCAGACAATTCGTTCGGCAGATCACGCTTGCAGCCGCGTTCGCGGCGACGCTCGGACTCGCCATGCCGGCGCTCGCCCAGACCATTCTCAAGTTCAGCCACACCGACCAGCCCGGCGGCGCACGGCAGAAAGCCGCGGAACTGTTCGCCAAGAAGGTCGAGGACTACACGCAGGGCCGCTACAAGGTGCAGATCTACCCGGCGGGACAGCTCGCCAACGATCCGAAGGCGGTGGAACAGCTGCAGCTGGGCGGCATCGACTTCACGGTGACCGGCACCGGCACCTACGCGACGCACATCCCCACGCTCAACCTGACCGCCCTGCCGTTCCTGGTCGAGAGCTACCAGCAAGGCTGGAAACTCTACGACGAATCGAAATGGATGCAGGCGCAGTTCGCCAAGGGTCCCGAGAAGGGCTTCCGCTTCCTGTCGCCGTTCGAGGCGGGCTTCCGCTCGATGACCACCAAGGAGCCGCTGGTCACACCTGCCGACGCCAAGGGCAAGAAGCTGCGCAGCTTCCCCAACGAGATGATGCGCTGGCAGCTCGAGGCCATGGGGTTCAACGTGCAGATCATGCCGCTGCCCGAGGTCTACCTCGCGATTCAGCAGGGCGTGGTGAGCGGGCAGGAGAACCCGATCGATACCATCTACGCCAACAAGTTCTATGAGGTCGCGCCCTACGTCACGCTGACCCAGCACGTGTACAGCCCGATTCCGATGACGATCTCGGAAAAGACCTGGCAGAAGCTCTCGCCGGCGGACCGGGAAGCAGTGCAGAAGGCAGCCAAGGAAGCGTCCGAATGGAGCCGCAAGGAAGTCAGCAGCAACGACGAGCGTCTGCTCGCCGAGATGACGGCCAAGGGTGCCAAGGTCTCGCGGCCCGACATCGGACCCTGGCGTGAGGCGGTGAAGCCGGTCTTCGTGAAGGCCAAGGAAAAATACGGCGCCGACGTCGACGCCATCCTTGCCGATGCCGAAGCCGTGCGCAAGGCTATGCCGGCCAAGTAGATGACAGCCGAACTTGCGCATCAGGATGTGGGCGCGACCGCGGCGGCGGCGGCAACGCTGCTGCCCGCCGGTCCGCCCGCACCCCGGGCGATCCGCTGGCTCGCCCTGGGCGTCGACTGGAGCATCGTCGTGATCGGCGCGGTGATGGCGTCGCTCGTCTTTGCCAACGTCGTCGTGCGCAACGTGTTCCAGGGCGATATCGCCTGGACCACCGAGTTCTGCGAACTGCTGATGGTATGGGTCACGTTTCTCGGCGGCGCCGCGGCGACGCGCCGCGGCTCCCAGATGGTGGTCGGCGAGCTGGTCGGGCGCCTCCATGGCGTCGCGAGGCGCATGGCCGATGCGGCGATCCAGATCGTCGTGTTGATCACGCTCGGCCTGCTGTTCTGGTACGGCATCGGCATCGCCGATGCCGGCCGCATGAGCGTGCTCACCGTGCTCGGCTGGCCGATGGCGACGCAATATGCAGCGCTGTCGGTTGCGTCCGCCATCACGATGGTCTTCGTCGGCTGGGACCTCTACGAGATCCTATGCGGCCGCACGCACGAGGAGCGCTACGGCGTCGCGCATCCATGATCCTGTTCGAATCATTCGGACTGTTCATGGTGGCGACGCTGCTCGGCGTGCCGCTGGTCTATGGAATGCTGCTGTCGACCGCGGGGGTCATCTGGTGGCACGGGCTCGGCCACCCGTTGACCTCGATCTTCCTGAGCTACATCGGCGGCGTCGAGCCGTTCATTTTGATCGCCGTTCCGCTGTTCGTGCTGGCGGGGGAAATCCTGTCGCGCGGCGGCGTCGGCATGCGGATCGTCACCTTCGCGACCAAGTTGCTTGGCTTCCTGCCTGGCGGGCTGGGCATCGCAACGACCACCTCCTGCCTCATCTTCGGCGGCGTCTCCGGCTCCGCGATCGCCGACACTGCGGCGATCGGCTCGGTAATGGCGCCGGCGATGATCCGCAAGGGCTACAGGCCGGCCTTCGCCGGCGCGCTGATGTCGACGGCCGGAACGCTCGCCGTCATCATGCCGCCGTCGATCCCGATGCTCGTCTACGCGTTCGTGTCGGGCGCGTCGGTGCGCGACCTCTTCATCGCCGGCGTGGTGCCGGCGGTCCTCTTCGCCATCGGGCTGTCCGTCGATTGCGTCTGGGAAGGCAAGCGCACCGGCTGCGACCCCGGCGGCGAGCGCTCGCCGGGCCGCGAGGTCTGGACCGCGTTTGTCGCCGCCTTTCCCGCGTTGATGATGCCGGTCATCATCCTGGGCGGAATCTGGACGGGGCTCTTCACCCCCACCGAGGCCGCTGCCGTCGCCGCCGCCTACGGCCTGTTCGTCGCGATGGTGATCTACAAGGACCTGCGCCTGCGCGACCTGCCCTCGTTGCTGCTCAAGGCCTTCACAACCAGCGCGGTGATCATGGTGGTGATCGGTGCCACTTCGAGCCTCGCCTGGCTCATCACCGTCGAGCAGGTGCCGGTGCAGATCGCCGACCTCGTCACCCACTATGCGACGTCGCAATGGACGTTCCTGCTGCTGGTCAATTTCGCGATGCTGGCGCTGGGCTGCTTCATCGAACCGGTGCCAGCGCTGATCCTCGCCGCGCCGCTGCTGGTGCCGCTGTCGGTCGCGTTCAAGATCGATCCGGTGCATCTCGGCCTCATCATGTGCTGCAACCTCGCCATCGGCTTGTACACGCCGCCGGTGGGTGGGACACTGATGGTCGGCGCGCGACTCGCCGGCGTCGGGATGGTTAGCGTCGTCCGGGCGCTTGTCCCGCAGGCGATGATCAGCATTTCCATACTCATCGTGATCACCTATTTCCCCGCGATCAGCATGTCACTCGTGCGTGCGCTTCGCTGACCATGCTGCTCGGATGCATCGCCGACGACCTGACCGGCGCGACCGACCTCGGCGTCAACCTCGCGCGCGAGGGGCTGTCGGTCATCCAGGTCAACGGACTGCCGGCGCCCGACCTGCGCGTTCCCGCGGTGGACGCCGTCGTCGTGGCGTTGAAGTCGCGTACGATCCCCGCCGCCGACGCCGTTGCGCAATCGCTGGCGGCGCTCGGCTGGCTGCGTGCGCACGGCGCGACCCGCATCTACTTCAAGTATTGCTCGACCTTCGATTCCACCGCGCAGGGCAATATCGGCCCTGTTACCGAGGCGTTGGCCGACGCGCTCTCCGCCCGAATCGTGCCGGCCACGCCCGCGTATCCGCGCAACCAGCGCACCGTCTATCGCGGCCACCTGTTCGTTGGCGACCTGCTGTTGTCCGAAACCGGGATGCGCACGCATCCGCTGACGCCGATGACCGACAGCAATCTCGTGCGCCTGCTCGGCGCGCAGGCGAAGCGCAGCGTGGGACTCGTCGCCAGCGAGGCGCTTGACGCCGGCGCCGTGCGTGCACGGCTCGCGGAACTGGAAAGCGCGGGTTGCGGCCACGCGATCGTCGATGCCACGCGCGACGAGCATCTGACCGTCGCCGGCGCGGCCTGCGCCGACCTGCCGTTGACCACCGGCGGCGCCGGGCTGGCCGTCGGCCTCGCGCGGGCGCTGCGGGCGAACGCCCAGCCCGGTACCGGGGGCTGGAAGCGACCCGAAGCACCGGTCGCCACCGCGTGGCTGTCCGGCAGCTGTTCGGAAGCCACGAGGCGCCAGGTCGCCAGGGCATTGCGGCACACGCCGGGCCTGCGCCTCGACCCGATCGCACTGGCGGCGGATCCCGGGCTCGGGGCGCGCATCGCCATGCAGGCCGCTGCGGGCGTCGGAACGGCACCGGTGTTCGTCTATGCGACCGCGGAACCTCCGGAGGTTGCGGCGGCGCAGGCGAAGCTCGGAACCGAACGCGCGGCGCTGCTGATCGAGGACGCGTTTCGCGTCATCGCGGAAACTCTGGTCGCCGCCGGCGTCCGCGCGTTCGTGGTAGCGGGCGGCGAGACCGCGGGCGCGGTCGTCGGTGCCCTCGGCGTGCGCGCGCTGGCCATCGGTCCCGAGATCGATCCCGGCGTTCCGTGGACCCGGGCCGTCGGCGACGCCCCGCTCTGGCTGGCGCTCAAATCAGGCAATTTCGGCAGCGAAGATTTCTTCGTGCGCGCGACGGCGGTGCTGTGAGCGAGACGCGGCTGCGCGATGCGCTGGTCGAGCGTGGCCGCTCCTTGTACGAGCGCGGCTACGCGCACGGCAGTTCGGGCAACCTTTCCGTGCGCCTTCCCGACGGCATCCTGATCACGCCGACCGGCAGCAGCCTGGGACGCCTGGATCCCGGGCGCCTGGCCAAGGTGACGACCGAGGGCAAAGGCATTGCCGGCGATCCACCGTCGAAGGAGGCGTTCCTGCACCTCGCCATGTACGCGCGGCGTCCGGCCGCGCATGCGATCGTGCACCTGCACTGCACGTGCGCGGTCGCCGTCTCGTGTCTCGTCCACAACGATTCGCGCAACGTGCTGCCGCCGCTGACCGCCTACCACGTGATGCGCGTCGGCATCCTTCCGCTGATCCCCTACTACCGTCCGGGCGATCGCACGCTCGCCGACGCGGTCGGTACCGCGGCGGTCGACCACCGCGCCGTGCTGCTCGCCAACCATGGCCCCGTGGTATCGGGCAAATCGCTCGATGACGCCGTCGACAGCGCCGAGGAGCTGGAGCAGACGGCAAAGCTCTCGCTGCTGCTCGCCGATCGTGCCGTAGCGCCGCTGACGCCGGGTCAGATCGCGGAGCTCGAAGCGGCTTTCCCCAGCTGAAGGAGGACTCGATGTACGTGGTAACGGTCGAATTCGCGATCGATCCGGCGCAATGGAAGATCTTTCTCCCGCTGATGGAGGAAAACGCGCGCCTCTCGCGCGACACCGAGCCCGGCTGCCGCCAGTTCGATGTATGCGTCGACGACGCGCGACCGTCGGTGGTGTTTCTTTATGAACTCTACGAAGATCGCGCGGCGTTCGATACCCATCTCGCAAGCGCGCATTTCAAGTCGTTTGCCGCCGCCTCGCAGTCGATGATCACTGCGCGCACGATTCGCTCCTGGCGGAGGCTGCAACCGTAACGGTCGGGCGCCGTGGTTCAAGGCGAAAACGTCCCCGGAAAGACCCACAGGAGCAGCGCGGTCATCGTCGCGTAGCGCGCGAACTTGCCGACCGCCATGTAGAACACGCAGGGCCAGAACGGCAGCCGCAGCCATCCCGCCACCGCGCACAATGGGTCGCCTACGATCGGCAGCCACGACAGCAGGCAGGCGCGCGCGCCGAAACGCTCGAGCCAGCGCAGCGCGCGCGGGTGCGCGGCGCCGTGGTCCTGGGTAACGCGCTCGTAGACGCGCTCGGCGCCGTAGCCCATCCACCAGGTGAACGCTCCACCCAGCGTGTTGCCTGCCGTGCCGACAAGCACCGCCGCCCAGAACAGGTCGGGATTCAGCTTGACGAGTCCGAACACCGCCGGTTCGGATCCCATGGGCAGCAGCGTCGCCGACACGAACGCCACGACGAACACGGTGGACAGCCCATACTTCGGAAGGGCCAGCGCAGCCAGCAGCGGGGCGATCCAGGCATCCATCGCCGCCATCATACGAAGTCTTCAGGGAGCGGGCGTGGAACCGGCCATGTTGCGTGATGGTTCCGGTGGCGTCCCGGCCGTCTTTGCTCTACCGGACCCTGCCCGTTCCCCTTCTCGCCGGTGAAGGCGCCTTCGCGGTCCTCCCCGCGTTCAGGAACATGTCCTTCATCTTCGAGTGTTCGGCATAGCGGGCGCCGACCTGGGCGCACACGAGGTCGCACAACTGGTAAATGCGCGGGTCGACGATGCGGTAGTAGGCGCTTGTGCCACGCAGCGTCTTCGCGATCAGCCCCTTCTGCGCCAGCACGGACAGGTGCTTCGAGACATTGGCCTGGCTGCAACCGAACTCGGTCGTCAGCGCACCGACGTTGCGTTCGCCGCGGCGCAGCGCGTTCAGGATCTTGAGCCGCATCGGCACCGCAAACGCTCCGAAGAACTCCGCGACCTCTCCGATCGCGCGATCGTCCAGATTTTCCATCAGCGTGCATCCAAGCGTGTCGGTAAGGTTCATATGATAGCTGCAACGGTTCGGCAGTGGTTGACTGCATAACTCTTTAGCGATATAGTAACAGACATCGAGGGCACTTGGAAGCCCCGTGGTGGCCGGAGGGTCGGTCACGCGCGGGGGACTCCGTCGCGGGGCGCGTGGTGCGTCCAGCCCTCCAGACAAGGACCACCCATGAAGTCTGCAACGACGATTGCGCCTGTCCTGCTACTGGTACTGGTCGCCATGCTGGCGCCGGCCGGCGCCGCCACGCTGGAGACGGTGACCGTCGCCGCTACGCCTGCTGCCCGGACCTACGTGGCCGAGGGTGTCGTGGAAGCGGTGCGCCAGAGCACGATCGCCGCCCAGGTGCCCGCCCGGATCGTCGAAATGCGCGTCCGCGCCGGCGACACGGTCAAGGCCGGCCAGGTGCTGGTCCGCCTGGACCCGCGGACCGCCTCCGACCAGCTTGCGTCCAGCCGCGCGCAGGTGGCGGCGGCACAGGCACAGCTCGATGCAGCGCGCAGCGATTACGAGCGCAATCGACGCCTGTTCGAGAAGCGCTACATCAGCCAGGCCGCGATGGAACAGGCGGAAATGCAGTTCAAGGCGGCCCAGGCGCAGGCCAAGGCGACGACGGCGCAGGCAGGTGTTGCGTCCACGCAGTCGTCGTTCACGACGCTGACCGCGCCCTACTCGGGCACGGTCGCGGAAGTAGGCGCCGAGCTGGGGGACATGGCCTCACCCGGCATGGCGCTGATGACGATCTACGACCCGACCGAATTGCGCGTCGTCGCGCCATTGCCCGAGAGCTATGTGCAGGTTCTCGCCGGCGACCGCCCGATCCGGATCGCGCTGCCGGGCGCGAACGCGACGCCGCGCTACATCGATGCCACCCGGACGACGCTGCTGCCGACCGCGGACCCCGCGACCCACACGCGGCAGGTTCGACTGGCGCTGCCCGCCGACGCGAAAGAACTGGCGCCGGGCATGTTCGCGCGCGCGATCTTCCCTCTCACGCTGAAGGATGCCACCCGAATCACCGTTCCGGTGCGCTCGGTCCTGCGCCGTCCCGAGTTCAACGCCGTCTACGTGATCGACACCAACGGCCGGCCGCAGTTGCGGCAGGTTCGGCTGGGCCGCGAGGCCGGCGTCGATGTGGAAGTCATGGCCGGCCTCGTGCCAGGTGACCGGGTCGCCGTGGATCCCGTGGCCGCCGCGAGGCAATGACCATGGCTGTGCAGCCGCCTTCGGCGCTCGGCATTTCGGGCCGCATCGCCGGTTACTTCCAGTCGGCCCAGATCACGCCGCTGATCGCGCTGATCGCGCTGCTCCTGGGTGCGTTCGCGGTGCTCGTCACGCCGCGCGAGGAGGAGCCGCAGATCAACGTCACGATGGCCAATGTCCTGATCCCTTTCCCGGGCGCCTCGGTCAAGGACGTCGAACAGATGGTCGCAGCACCCGCCGAACAGGTGATCAGCCGGATCGTCAACGTCGAGCACGTGACGTCGGTGTCGCGCCCGGGACTCGCAGTGATCACCGTCCAGTTCGAAGTCGGCGTTCCCCGGATCACGGCGCTGGTCAGCCTGTACGACACGATTCTGTCCAACCAGGACTGGCTGCCTCGCAACCTCGGCACGTTACAGCCGATCATCAAGCCCAAGGGCATCGACGACGTTCCGATCCTCACGCTGGCGCTCTTCGCGAAAGACGCGACCGCCGGTCCCGCGGATCTCGAGCGGGTCGCCCACGCGATCGAGGCGGACTTGAAGCGCGTGCCGGGCACACGCGAGGTCGAGACGCTCGGCGGACCGCGGCGCGCGATCAACATCAGTCTTGATCCCGGGCGGATGAGCGCGACCGGCGTGACGGTATCGGAGATTCGAAGCGCCCTGCTGTCTGCCAACAACGGCTCGCCGATCGGCGAGATCGTCAGCGACAATCGCGCGGTGCTGCTCGACGCGGGCCCGTTCTTCCACGACGCGCCGACATCGCGAGCCTGATCGTCGCCACCCGCGGGGGAGCGCCGGTATTCCTCGAACAGGTCGCGACCCTCGAAGACGGCCCGCCGCTGCCCGAGCAATACGTCTGGTACGGCACGCCGGGTAAGGACGCTCGCGAGCAGCCTGCAGTGGTCATCGCGGTCACCAAAAAGCCCGGGCAGAACGCCGTGCAGGTGGCCGACCGCCTGATTGCGCGCCTGGACAACCTGCGCAACACCGTCATCGCATCGAACGTCGCGGTCGACGTCACGCGCAACTACGGCGCGACCGCCAACGACAAGGCGCTGAAGCTGATCCAGAAATTGGCGTTCGCGACACTCTCGGTCGTCGTGCTGGTGCTGCTTGCACTCGGGCGGCGCGAGGCCGTGATCGTCGGCACGGCGGTGATCCTGACACTGGCCGCGACGTTGTTCGCGTCGTGGGCCTGGGGGTTCACACTCAATCGCGTCTCGCTGTTCGCGCTGATATTCTCCATCGGAATCCTCGTCGACGACGCCATCGTCGTTGTCGAGAATATCCACCGTCACCGCCAGTTGGAGCCGGAGCGCGCGCTCTCCGACATCATCCCGCAGGCGGTCGACGAGGTTGGCGGCCCGACGATTCTCGCGACGCTGACCGTGATCGCGGCGCTGCTGCCGATGGCATTCGTCTCGGGCCTGATGGGGCCTTACATGAGCCCGATCCCCATCAATGCGAGCATGGGGATGCTGATCTCGCTGGCGATCGCCTTCGTAGTTACGCCATGGCTCGCGCGGGTTCTGCTGCCGCGCACACACTCAGCGCATGCGTCCGATGGCCAGCCGTCGCGCATCAGCCGGGGCTTCTCCCGCACCTTTGCGCCATTTCTCGACGACGCGAAGGGCGGGCGCAACCGTATGTTTCTCTGGCTCGTCATCGGTGCGCTGATCGCCGTCTCGCTGGCGCTGCCCGTATTCAAGCTCGTCGTCATGAAGATGCTTCCGTTCGACAACAAGTCGGAATTCCAGGTCGTCGTTGACATGCCGGCCGGCACGCCGCTTGAGCGCACCGCGGCGGTCCTGCACGAGATGGGAAGCTATATTTCGACCGTGCCGGAGGTCGCCGACTATCAGGCGTTCGCGGGAACCTCGGCACCGATCAATTTCAACGGCCTCGTCCGCCAGTACTACATGCGCCGCGGCAGCAATCTGGGCGACCTGCAGGTCAACCTGGTCGACAAGGCACACCGTCACGACCAGAGCCACGCGATCGCGACCCGCGTCCGCCCGGCGCTCACGCGAATCGGCGATGCCCATGGCGCGCGGGTCAAGGTGGTCGAAGTGCCGCCGGGGCCGCCGGTTCTCGCCCCGATCGTCGCCGAGATCTACGGCCCGGACGACGCCGGCCGCATTGCGGTCGCGAAGCAGGTTGAGGCGATATTCCGCAACGAGGCCGGCGTCGTCGATGCCGACTCGAGCCCGATCGCCGATGCGCCGCGCTGGGTGGTGAATGTCGACCGGCCCAAGGCCGCGCTGCTTGGTGTGCGCCAGGACGACGTCGTCGCCACGCTGCGCGCCGGGCTCGCCGGCGAGGACGTCACCTATCTGCACGACGGGTCCAAGTATCCGGCCCCGGTCCGCCTGCAGCTTCCCGCCTCGGCGCAGGGGGACCTCCAGGCGCTGCTGCAGCTGACGGTGCGCGGCGCCGCCGGCAAGGTGGTGCCGCTTTCCGAGGTGGTCACGGTCGACCACAGCCTGCTTCGCGAGCAGCCGCGCTATCACAAGGACCTGCTGTCGGTCGAATACGTCGTCGGCGACACCGCGGGCGTCATCGACAGCCCGCTCTACGGGATGTTCTCGCTGCGCTCGGCCATCCTCTCGCTGCCGATGCCGGGCGGCGGCACGCTGACCGAGCATTTCATCAGCCAGCCGGACGATCCCTATCGCGGCTACAGCCTCAAGTGGGACGGCGAGTGGCAGGTGACCTACGAGACGTTCCGTGACATGGGCCTGGCCTACGCCGTTGGCCTGATCCTCATCTACCTGCTGGTCGTCGCGCAGTTCGGCTCGTACCTGACGCCGCTCATCATCATGGCACCGATTCCGTTGACCATCATTGGCGTGATGCCAGGTCATGCGCTTCTCGGCGCGCAGTTTACGGCCACGTCGATGATCGGAATGATCGCGCTTGCCGGCATCATCGTCCGCAACTCGATTCTGCTCGTCGATTTCATCAACCTGCAGATCGCCAACGGTGTTCAGTTCAAGGATGCGGTCGTCCGCTCGGCAGTGATCCGCGCGCAACCGATCGTGCTGACGGCGGCCGCCGCGATGCTCGGCGCCTTCTTCATCCTGGACGACCCGATCTTCAACGGACTCGCTATATCACTGATCTTCGGAATCCTGGTCTCGACCGTGCTCACGCTGGTCGTGATCCCGCTGCTCTACTACGTCGCCTATCGCCGCCAGCATGCGGCTCCTTTGGAGAAACTACCATGACCAGTTGGCAATTCGTCCGGGTCTTTGCCGGCCTTTTCATCCTGCTCTCGCTCGCGCTCGGCATTTCGGGCAGTCCGCTGTTCGTCAGTCCGTGGTGGCTCGCGTTCACCGCTTTTGTCGGGTCTCAACCTGCTGCAATCGGGCTTCACCCACTGGTGCCCGCTCGAGATCATTGTGCGCAAGCTTGGCGTGCGCGCAGGGTCATGATGCCCGGCGCGCGCTGCCTTCGGCCGTTGCTCGCCGCGGTGCTTGCCGCGGTGCTTGGCGCGTCGGCGCAGGGCGCGCGCGCGGACGTCGACCTGATGAGCGCGTGGGAGTCGGCTCGGCAGCAGGATCCCTCGCTGGCGGCGGCGCGCGCCGAGCTCGATGCCGGTCAGGCGCGCGGCCGCCAGGGTCGAGCGCTGTCGCTGCCCACGGTGTCGGTGAGCGGGTCCGTCGGCTACGGTGCCGCCACGCAGAACAGCAGCGGCGCGCAGTTCACGGCGCCCGGATTCGGTACCGTGAACGGCGTCGATTTCCGTACCGATATCCACGATGGCACCTCGACCGGATGGCGCGTGATCGCCGAGCAACCGCTCTACAATGCCGAGCGCAGCGCCAACGCACGGCAGCTCGAGCTGCAGGCGGGTCGCGCCGAGATCCAGCTGCGTGCCGCGCGGCAGGACCTCATTCTGCGCACCGCACGCGCCTATTTCGAGGTGCTGCTGTCCGAGGACGCGCTGGAGGAAGTACGCCGGCAGAAGACGGCCACGGCGCGGGCGTTGGATGCCGCCCAGGCAGGCTACGACGAAGGCAAGCTGCCGGTCACCGATCGCAACGAGGCACAGGCCCGCTTCGACGCGATCGTGGCACGCGAGTCCGCCGCTCTGGACGATCTCGAGTTGCGCCGCGCTGCGCTGGTCGAGTTGACCGGCTTGCCCGCGGACAACCTGAAGCGCCTGCCCCTCGATGCGCCGCTGCGCGGCTTCGAGGCCGGGCGCCTCGACAAGTGGCTTGCCAAGGCGGGGGAAAGCAATCCGATGATCGCCATGCAGTCGCTGGCGCTCGACATCGCCCGCCAGGAGGTCCGCAAGTGGGACGCCGCGGCGTCACCTACTCTTTCGCTGGTGGCGCAGGCCGGAGGCGACCGGTTGTCGGGCAACGGGGGCTACGGCACATCGGCGACCGTGAGTTCCAATAACAGCGCGGTCAGCCTGCAGCTGTCGGTGCCGCTCTACACCGGTGGCATGCGCGGCGCGCGCGGCGACGAGGCCGTGGCACTCGCCGACAAGGCGCGCTTCGAAGTCGAAGCGACGCGCAAGGCCATCCTGCTGCAGACCCGTGCCGCGTGGCTGGGGGCGACCGGCGGACTGAGCCGAATGGCGGCGCATGAACGTGCGGTGGAATCGGCGCGGTCCCGCCTCGATGCAACCGAAACGGGCCATGAAGTCGGCGCGCGCACGACGCTCGATCTTCTGAATGCGCAGGCCGACCTATTCCGCGCGCTGCGGGAGATGCAGCAGGCCCGTTACCAGATTCTGCTCGACCGGCTCACGCTGGCCAAGGCAGCCGGCGACCTGTCCGACGAGGATCTGCGCGCGGCAAACGCAAACCTGACGGGCAGTCAGCGCATCGACGCGTTGATCCGATAGGCAGGTCCCTCGCTGCGCCCGGAACGAGACCGGGAACTGGCGCAACCGCATGAATCGTGCAAGTCCTTTCTCCCTACGCACCCCGGTCCGAGCCACGCAAGAAACCTGCTTCGCGACCGACCGGAGTTTGTATACTGGAACCATTCGTGCGCACCACGCACGGCCACCCACGTTCACTCACCACGCCCATGAGCGACGCTCTGAATTACCTCGTCAAGGCCCGACCCGATGCAATGGGCGCGTATTTCAAGTTCTTGAAGGGTGCCGGCACGCATCTGGATCCGAAGACACGCAACCTGATCTCCGTAATCACCAAGGTCTACGCGCAAACCGAGAACGGCCTGCGGCAGTACCTGACGCGCGCATTGCGCGAAGGCGCGACCGCCGACGAAATCCTCGATGCGCTGCTGATGGCCTTTCCGGCGCTCGGACTGGCCAGGATCGTCTGGGCCATCGACGTGATCCTGGGCATGGACCTTCCCGAATTCCGGCTTGACCACGCCGGGCGGGCCCCGGCGTGGCACGACGTCGCGCCGATGAGCGCGCTGAAGGAAGGCAAGACCGCCTACTTCGACTGCGATGGCCGCAATCTCTTCGTGTATCGCAACGGCGCGACGCTCAAGGTCTACGACAGCCGCTGCCCGCACCAGGTCACGAATATCCCCCACCTGGCGCTCGAGGGAACGACGTTGACCTGCCCGAAGCACGAATGGGCTTTCGACATCGCCACAGGCCACTGCATCGCCAAGGGCGACCGACCACTCACCGAATTTCCGCACAAGGTTGAAAAGCAGCACCTGCAGGTCTTCTGGTAACGCTCACGCAGTGATCAGGGCTTGACCACCAGGACCGGGCAGGTCGCGAGCCCGATGATCTTGTGCGTGTTGCCGCCGAGATGGAACCGTCCATGGCTGGCCGGACCGCCGCGGCCGGCGACGATCAGGTCGGCACCCGACTCCGCGGATACCGCGACGATGGATTCGGCAGCACGGCCTTCAATCGTGCGGCCCTCGACCGTCGCCCCGGCGCCGCGGGCCACGCTGATCGCGCCCGCGACGGCGACGTCGGCCGCCGCGTGCGCGCCCGCTGTGGCATGCAGCGCCACCGAGATCACCAGCAAGGGGAGTCCGGCCTCGATCGCCACCCGGGCCGCGGCTTCCGCCACGCCCGGCGCCGCGCGCGTGCCGTCCACGGCCGCCAGCACCCGCCGGGTCCACAGTCGCCCGGCACGGGGGACCAGCACGACGCTGCAGGGCGCGTGCGTCGCCACGTGGCCGACCATTTCACCGACCAGCAGATTGGCGAGGATGCTCCGCTTGCCACGACGGCGCACGATGATGAGGTCGGAATCGCGATCCTGCGCCTCCGCGATGATGGCCCGGTAGGGCTCCTCGCCGCGACGGACGCGGATATCGAGTTCGACACCCGCGGCCTGTGCATCACCGCGCATCCGCGTGATCCGGTCGAACGCCTCCGCCTCGGCACGGGCAGCGGCCTCCGGCGCCACGACCTCGTACACATCGTTGCTGACGATAGGCAGGACTCCCGCGAGCGGGACCGCGTATTGCCGTGCGAGTTCGAAGGCCACGCGTTCGGCGCCGACATCGAACTCACCGTGTTCGGTGGCGAGCAGCAGGCGTGTGAACATGCGGGTCAATGCGGCGACCTCCGCGTCGTCCACATTGTCGTGTGCGATTGCATTCCCTTCGGCGTCCTCAGTGCCCGGGGGTCAGGAGGCCCGATGCCGCGAGCAGCAGGATGGCGATTTCGGCGCAGCAGATGGCAGCGTAGATGCGATCGCCGCGCCGCGCGTACACGGTAATCAGCACCGCCAGGCAGACCAGCGAGGAGCCGGCGAGCGCGGCGATGCCGGCCAGACTCACGAACTCGCCCTTGTGCAGGTGCGCGAGCCACCCCCAGCCGGACGGCGTGTCGGTCTCGTGCAGATACTCCGCAAGGGGAAGACTCCATAGTTCCGGCAGACGCTCGACCGGGACATGCGAGCGGATCCAACCGAACGCGTAGGCCGCGAAGCCGGCGACCAGGATCGCGAATCCGAACTTGGCCAGCAGGTCGAGCAGCCGCGCGTACTGCCGCTGTTCGACGTTGACTTCCGGGCGTTTCATCCCGCTCGCATTCAGTTCCATATCCCGAGCCCTTTCAACAGCGCGCGCAGTCCAGAAAACAGCAGGAGCGTGAGGACGAGCCGGCGCACGACGATGGCCTTCAGCACCGTGAGCAATCGTGCTCCGATCCGCGCGCCAAGCATCATCCCGACGATCGAGGGCACCGCGATGGCAGCCAGCACCGCGCCCTCGTTCAGGTAGACCCACGCAGCGGCCGAGTCCACGAGCGACAAAATGAAACTCGATGTTCCCGCAGAGACCTTGAGGGGCGCCCCCATCACCAGGTTCAAAACCGGCACATTGGCCCACCCTGCCCCCATGCCGAACATGCCGGCCAGCATGCCGATGCCCGTGAACAGTACGAGTCCGGCAGGCGTCCGGTGCACGCGCCAATCGATGTCGCGACCACTCGCGACGTCGTGGAAAACACCGTGGATTCCAAGCGCAACAGACAACCGGTCCGGGGTCGCGACGACCGGCAGCTCCGACTTCCCCGCCATCGCCATCAGCGCGACGATGCCAAGAATCGTGGCGCCCAAGGCGATCTGCACGGTCGCCGCCGGCAAGGCAAGACCGATCATCGCGCCGGCAATGGAACTGGCTGACGCCAGCAG
Source organism: uncultured beta proteobacterium (assembly GCA_963739745.1). Taxonomy (GTDB): domain Bacteria; phylum Pseudomonadota; class Gammaproteobacteria; order Burkholderiales; family Casimicrobiaceae; genus VBCG01. The sequence continues at coordinate 139,455 of CAVUCJ010000017.1, read as the reverse complement.
CGCGAGAGGCAGCGCCAGACGCAGGTCCGCGAGCCCGCCTCGCAGCAGGTTGGGTCCGGCGGCAAGCGCGCTCGCGAGCGCAACGAGGAGCCCGGCGCCGCGAACAAAATCGAGGTGGAACGGAAAAAACCCGCTGACGATCGGCACGAACAGCACACCGCCGCCGATCCCCGCCGGCACCGCGACAATGCCCAGCGCGAAGCACACGATGAACAAAGCGAGCGGCCATATCCACCAGGCGGTCATGTCGCCGGAGACGCCGTCGATCGCAAGGGCAGGCGGTGCCAAAAGTGCTATCGCGACGAACAACAGGATCGGACGCGCGCGCGCGCACCGCGCCCGTTCTTCGGTGGCGTCCGATTGTCGCGCCGTCGAAGCAGCACCTGGAAAAACTGTTGCAGGACAAGGGGCGGCGATGGCGGTTCACTCCGAGGCAATCCGACATTACGGTAAATTCGATCGCCGGCGTCAATAGCCGGCATGGGCGGGCCGCGCATAGCTCCAATGGGGTGGGCATCCTCATCCTGTGATCGTTTGCCGCCTTGCCCAGTCGCGCGCCTGGGCCCATAATTTGGACAGATGCTGCGCCGTTGTGCGGTTCCCGTGCCGGTGGTCATGGCATGCCCTGCCCTGCGCCGGCACCGAATCCGCCACCGTGAAAATCTGCATCGTCTCCGACAGTCACGACCGCGCACCTGCACTCGCTGCAGCGGTGTCCGCGGGCAAGAACGCCGGCGCACTCGCGGTCATCCACTGCGGCGACCTGATCGGCACCCAGACACTGCGGCCGCTACTCGAACTCGGCCTGCCGGTACACCTCGTGCACGGCAACAATCTGGGCGACATGCCGTCGCTGTTCCGGCTGTGCGCATCGTCGGGGGGCCTGCTCAACTATCATGGCAGCGACGCGGACCTCTCGCTCGGCGGGCGGCGGATCCTCGCCACCCACTACCCCCACTACGGTCGCGGCCTCGCCTGCACGGGCGACTACGACGTGGTCTGCTGCGGCCACTCGCACGAGGCCAGCGTGACGCAGCAGCGCACCGTCGATGGGGGCATGACGTGGCTGGTCAACCCCGGCACGGTGGCGGGGCTCGGCGCCCCCGCGACCTGGGTGCTCGGCGATCTGGCCGACCTCCGGTTCGAGATCCGCAGCGGCATCAACGGGCCTTGACGCAACGCAAAGCCGGGCTGCGTCGATCACCGGGCCCTTCGGCTTCGCCGGCAAAATCTTCGGGAACCCGTTCCACGTCGACAAGCTCGCAGGGATGGTCGACGGCAAGGAACTGACCAGGCTCCGGCGATCGGTCGTCTCGTTGCGGGTTTCGTCGCGCTCCGCGCGCGCCATTGCCCCGGATCAGTTTTTTCGCGGCGCAGGTTCGGGACCGACGCCGAGTGGCGGCGGCATGATCGCCACGAGATGTCGGAACAGCTCGCGGAACGCCTTGCTCGCCGGAACGCCGACCACGGGATCGCTGTTCGACGCGAAGGCCGCGTCGATCGCATCCCAGTCCTCCTGCATGAGCGCCTGGGCGGCAAGCGGCAGCACCTCCTCCTCTTCGCGGCGCATGTGCAGCCAATGGAAATGGGCATAGCGTTCGACACCGTCGGCGAACGCCGGCAACGTGGCGGGGTCGGCACGATAGCGCTCCCACATCGCCTTGAGCTCATGGAAGCGCTGGTGGCCGATTTCGTGCTCCCGCGACAGGCCATCAAGCAAGGGGGTCGCGTCGGGCCGCCGAGCCCGCAGCCGCGCGAACAGGTAGTCGTCCTCCTTCGGATGGTGCAGGCGCTCCGGAAACGCCTCGATGTAGTGGAATAACGCGCCTAGCAGCCCGTGATCCGGCGCCATGCGTCCGGCCGCGACCTCGTCGACCACGTGCTTGAGCCCTTCTACGACCGCCGTGATCGCGCGGTGCTCGTCCTCGATGATCGCGATCGCCTTCATCCTGTTGAGCCTCCGTTCATGACACCGCGATCAGCCGCTGCAGCGTCGCCGGGTCCGCGAGCAGCGACTCGCTGCTGCCGCGATGGACGACCTTGCCGCGCTCGAGCACGATCGCGTTGTCGGTGAGCGACAGCGCTAGCTTGGCGTGCTGTTCGACCACGATCACGGCCATGCCGCTGTCGGTGACCAACTCGCGGATCACGCTCATCAGTTCCTGCACGATGATCGGCGCCAGCCCTTCCATCGGCTCGTCGAGCAGCAGCAGGCTCGGATTGACCATCAGCGCGCGGCCGATTGCCAGCATCTGCTGCTCGCCGCCCGACAGCTGGTTGCCGAAATTTTCGCGGCGCTCGCGCAGCCGCGGGAAAATTCCGTAGACACGCTCGACGGTCCATGGCCCGGGTCGCGCGATCGCCGTCAGATGCTCCTCGACCGTCAGCGAGGGGAACATCATCCGTTCCTGCGGCACCCAGCCCAGCCCGGACTGGCTGCGCCGATGCGTGGGCAGGCGCGAGAGATCGGCCCCGCGCCAGCGCATGCTGCCGTGGTGGTGTCGCGTCAATCCCATCAGCGTGATCAGCAGCGTCGTCTTGCCCATGCCGTTGCGGCCCAGCAGCGCGAGCGTGTCGCCTTCGGCCAGCGACAGCGACACCTCCTCGAGCACGACGCCGTCGCCATAGCCCGCGGTGAGTCCGTCGATGACGAGCAGCTCAGGCATGCTGCGCCTCGCCCAGGTACACCTCGCGCACGCGTGGATCGGCGGCGATCTCATCCGGCGTGCCCTCGGTCAGCACGCTGCCGCCTACCAGCACAGTGATCCGCTCGGCAAAGCGGAACACCAGTTCCATGTCGTGCTCGATGAAGACGATGGTCACGTCCTTCGGCAGTGCGGCGATGGCGGAAAAAAGTTCGTTGCTCTCCCCCGCCGGGATGCCGGCTGCCGGTTCATCGAGCAGCAGGATGCGCGGCTTGGTCGCCAGCGCCAGCGCGATTTCGATCAGCCGCTGCTTGCCGTACGGAAGGTCGCGGGTGAGCGCGTTCGCATCGACGGACAGGCGAAGCGTCTGCAGCAACGCCTGCGCCTCGTCGATCTCGTCGCGCCGCGAGGCCACGGTGCGCAGCCAGACACCGGCAATTCCCTTGCGCTCGCAGATCGCCAGCACCACCGACTCCAGCACCGTGAGCTGAGCGAACAGCGTATTGATCTGGAAGGTGCGTGTCACACCGCGCTTGACGCGTTGATGCTGCGGCAGCCGGGTGATTCGCGTGCCCTCCAGGTAGACCTCCCCGGAACTGGGCGGCAGCGCGCCGGTGAGCAGGTTGATGAGCGTGGTCTTGCCCGCGCCATTGGGACCGATCAGCGCATGCCGCGAACCTTGCGCGAATTCGAGCGTGATGCCCGAGTTGGCCCTGAAGGCGCCGAACTGCTTCGACAGTCCGGCGGTTGACAGCGCCGGCTTCATGGCAGAGCGCCTCGCAGCCGGGCATGCAACCCGTCCAGCGCGCCGAGGATGCCTCCGCGCCCGTACATGACGACAGTGACCAGCAGCAGCCCAAGCCAGAACTGCCAGTACACCGGATTGAGGTCGGACAGATAGTGGTGCGCAATCATGAACACGGCGGCGCCGAGGACCCCGCCGTAGAGCCGGCCGGCGCCGCCCAGCACCAGCATGATCATCAGGTCGGCCGACCGAGGGAAGCCGAATACGTCGAGGCCGACGAACTGCGTGGTCTGCGCCAGCAGGCCGCCGGCCACCCCGGCCGTCGCCGCGCTGACCGTGTAGATGGCGATCAACCGGCGCTCCACCGGGGCGCCGATCGCGGGCATGCGCCGAACATTCTCGCGCACGCCGCGCAGCGACAATCCGAACGGGGAGTTCACGATGCGGCGGGCGACGACGAACAGCAGCAGAAGCACGCAAAGGCTGTAGACATAGCCGGTGGTGCCGGTCAGCCCGAACGAGAAAACGCCGAAGAGCTTCCACATGCTGATACCGGTCAGCCCGTCGGCGCCGCCGGTGACCGAGCGCCACTGGTTCGCCGCCTCGTAGAGCATCAGCCCGATGCCCAGCGTCACCATCAACCGCGCCAGATCCGCACCGCGCACGACCAGAAAGCTGGTGGCGAAGCCGAGCAGCGCACCCGCCGCACCGGCGACGACCAGTCCGCTGATCGGCTCGCCCCAGCCGTGGACGGCCAGCAGTCCCGCGGCGTAGGCGCCGACGCCGAAGTAGGCGGCGTGTCCGAGCGAAACGATGCCGGCATAGCCCAGGATCAGGTCCAGCGACAGCGCGAACAGCGCGGTGATCAGGATCTGGCTGCCGAGCACCCGGTAGTCGGGAAACAGGAAAAAGAACGCGACCGGCACCAGCCAGAACGCGATCTCGGCCGGACGCCAGCGGTCGCTGGGCAACCGCGGCACCACCATCGCGTCGCTCAAGCGCGCCTCCCGTAGAGCCCCGCCGGGAACGCAATCATCAGCGCGACCATCAGGAAGTAGATGATGAACGAGCCGACCTGCGGCACGTAGTACTTGCCCGCGACGTCGCAGACGCCGAGGATCATCGCCGCGACCAGGCCGCCCTTGATCGTTCCGGCGCCGCCGATGGCAACGACCAGCAGAAAATAGACCATGTACTTGAGCGGAAACGTCGGATCGAGGCCGAGCACGTCGATGCCCAGCGCACCGCCCAGTCCGGCGAGTCCTGAACCCAATGCGAAAGTCACGCCGAACACCCGATGCACATTGATGCCCAATCCCGCGGCGGCGACCGCGTTGTCCACCGATGCCCGCACCTGCGCGCCGAAGCGCGTGCGCACCAGCAGCAGGTGCAGCGCGACCGTGATCGCGATCACCGCGCCGATGAGGAAAAGCCGGTAGGCGCCCACACCGCGACCGAGCACCTGCACCTGGCCGCGCAGGAAATCAGGCAGCCGCACCGGCTGCTGCGACGGGCCGAAGAAATAGGTCGTCGCGGCGACCGCCATGAACACCAGGCCGATGGAGAACATCACCTGATCGAGGTGCGGCGCCTTGTACAGCCGCTGATAGAGCGTTCGCTCCAGCACGATGCCCATGGCCGCGGCAACGACGAACGCCGCCGGCAGCGTCGCGAGGAACGGCACGCCTGCGCGCGTCATCAGCAGCGCGCAGGTGTAACCGCCGGCCATCGCGAACGCGCCGTGCGCCAGGTTGACGAAATTCATCAACCCCATGGTCACCGACAGCCCGATGCTGATGATGAACAGCAGGCTGCCGTACGCGATGCCGTCGAACAGCACCCCGATCAGGTTGCCCAGCATCGCGCCTCGCTCTCTTCCGGCGTGCCGGTCAATTGCCCGGCGTCTTGACGTTCTCGAAGGTCTCGAACTCGATGTTCCACGGCTGGCCGTTGACCATCTTCACTTCCCGCAGGTAGACGTTCTGCACCGCCTGGCGGGTCGCCGGGTCGATCGACATCGGACCGCGCGGGCTCACCCACTTCATGCCCTTCATCGCCTCGACCAGCTGCTCGCCGGTAGCATTCGGCCCGGCCTTCGCCAGCGCCGCGTAGATGAGGTGCATGCCGTCGTAGCCGCCAACCGAGTGGAAGTTCGGCCGCATTCCGTTGTTCGCCTTCATCATGCCGTCGACGTAGGCCTTGTTCTCGGGCGAATCGTGCGCGGCAGAATAGTGGAACGACGTGATCACTCCGACCGCGGGCGCGCCCATGCTCACCAGCAGGTCGTCGTCGGTGACGTCGCCGGTGCCGATCAGGCGGATGCCCGCCTGTTTCAGTCCCCGTTCGTCGAACTGCTTCATCACCGCCAGTCCTTCGCCGGAGGGCACGAAGACGAACAGCGCGTCGGGCTTGGCGTCCTTTGCGCGCTGCAGGAACGGTGCGTAATCCGGGTTGCGCAGTGGGGTGCGGATCGACTCCGCGACCTCGCCGCCGGCCGCCTTGAACGTGGCGATGAACGTCTTCTCGGCATCGAGGCCCGGACCGTAGTCCGTGACCATCGTGACCACCCGCTTGATCTTGTTCTTGGCGGCCCATTCGGCGATCGGCGCGGTGACCTGCGGCAGCGTGAAGCCGGTGCGCACGATGAACGGCGAGCGCGTCGGGATCATCTCGGTGGCCGCTGCCATGACGACCATCGGCACCTTGGCCTCCGTCGCGACCGGCGCGGCGGCGAGCGCGAGCGGCGTCAGGCCGAATCCGGCCAGCACGTTCACCTTGTCCTGCACGACCATTTCCTGCGCGATGCGCTTGGTGGTTTCCGGCGCGAGTCCGGTATCGTCCTTCACGATGAGCTCGATCTTGCGCCCGGCGACGGTATCGCCGTGCTTTGCCATGTACAGGCGCACCGCGGCCTCGATCTGCTTGCCGGTGGACGCGAACGGCCCGGTCAGCGGCAGGATCAGTCCGACCTTGAAGGGGTCGGCGGCCTGCGCCACGAACGGCACCAGACCAAGCAGGGCGGTGGCGGCGAATCGCCGCAGCATCCTGCGGCGCGGTGTCGGGATTGAATGGGTCATCGTTCCTCCTGAGTGGGTCAAGTACCGGGATGGGTGCTGCCGGGTGTCACGCCGCGCGCGTCTGCGCGTCGGCGTCGGTCCGGTTCTCGAGCACCATGGATGCCGCTGCGGTGTTCGAAATCGGAATGTGGTAACTGGAATGGACGCGGGTGACGCGGCCGGTCAGGGCGCCGCGCGCGGCGATCCACGTCATCAGCTCGGTGCCCTGCGCGCCCGCCTCGCGGACCAGGTCGTGCGTAGACAGGCGCGTCAGCCGCTCGGGGTCGCCGACGATCGCGTCCATGCACATGAGGTCGAAGGGCTTGTTGATGTGCCCCGCACGCCTTCCGTCTAGCTGGTGCGACAGGCCGCCGGTGCCCAGCACGACGACGCGCGCGCGGGCGTCCCAGGCATCGAGCGCACGGCCGACCGCCTGCCCGAGGTGGAAGCTGCGGCGCAGGGAAGGCAGCGGATGCTGGACATGGTTCATCGCGATCGGAACGATGCGCACCGGCCACTCGCCTCCGCCGGGCCACACGAGCGCCATCGGCAGCGTCAGCGCGTGGTCGACCAGCATTTCCTGGCACATCGTGATGTCGAATTCGTCGGCGACCAGCGAATCGATCAGGTGCCAGGAAAGCGCCGGATCGCCCTTGAACGGCCGCAGCGTCGGAATGCCCCAGCCTTCGTCGGCGTTGCGGTATTCCGGCGCGGCGCCGACGGCAAAGGTGGGCATCTTGTCCAGAAAGAAATTCAGTCCGTGGTCGTTGTAGAACACGACCGCGACGTCGGGCTGCGCCTGCGCGAGCCAAGCGTGGATCGGCGGGAAGCCGTCGAAGAACGGCTTGAAGTACGGGTCCTGCTCGAGCCCCTTGGCGATCGCCCCACCGATCGCCGGCACGTGCGACGTCGTGATCGCACCCAGTACGCTGGCCATGGCCTATCTCCCCGCGGCGAGCAGCATCGCCTTGAACTCGTCCTTGGTCATCCCCGTTTGCTGCGCGCCGATGTCCTGCACGTCGAGACGGAGGATCCCGGCAAGCTTGGCGAGGTAGTAGATGTTGCCGCCCGCGGCAATCAGCTGCAGCACATTGCGGCTCTTCACTGCGTCGCGCTGCGCCCCGGTGAGCCCGTATTTCGCGCAGTAGGCATCCTCGTCGCGCAGGAACGCGTCGCGGTTGTCCGCCGCGTTGAACGAATAGCACATCTTGTTGAGCGCGTAGCCCTTTCGTGCCATCTCCCCGTCGAACAGCGTGGTTCCGGGGATGTCCGCCTTGCCGGTACCGCCGGTCATCGCGATGCCTCCTGTTGTCCTGTCCGCGCCGGTCGGTTTCAGGCGGGCTGCGCCGAGAGCTGGCGCTCCAGCCGGTCGAGCGCCCGATAGCACGGAAGCACCTGCGCGACGCTGGCATTCGGCTCGCGACCTTCGCGGATCGCGGCGAAGAACTCGCGGTCCTGCAACTCGATGCCGTTCAACGACACATCGACCCTGGACACGTCTATCTTCTCGTCCTTGCCGGTGTAGAGGTCGTCGTAGCGCGCGATGAACGTGCCGGTGTCGCCGATGTAGCGGAAGAACGTGCCCAGCGGCCCGTCGTTGTTGAAGGACAGCGACAGCGTGCAGATCGCACCGGTCGCGGCCTTGAGCTGAATCGACATGTCCATGGCGATGCCGAGCGTCGGATGGATCGGACCCTGCAGCGCGTTCGCCGCGACGATGTCGCCGCCGGTCTGGTAGGCAAAGAGGTCGACCGTATGCGCTGCGTGATGCCACAGCAGGTGGTCGGTCCACGAGCGCGGCTGCCCGAGCGCGTTCATGTTGGTCCGGCGGAAAAAGTAGGTCTGCACGTCCATTTGCTGAAGACGCAGTTCTCCGGCGGCGATCCTTCGATGCACCCACTGGTGGCTCGGATTGAAGCGGCGCGTGTGCCCGACCATCGCGACCTTGCCCGATTGCTGCTGGACGCGCAGCACCTTCTCGGCATCGGCCAGACTGTCGGCGAGCGGGATCTCCACCTGAACGTGCTTGCCGGCCTGCAGCGACGCGATGGCCTGCGCCGCGTGCATCTGCGTCGGCGTGCACAGGATCACCGCATCGACGTCCTTCAATGCAAGGCTTTCGGCGAGATCGGTCGTGACATGGCCGATGCCGTATTTCGCCGCGACCTCCCGGGTCTTTCCCTCTTCTCGGCCGACAACCGACACCACCTCGACGCCTTCGATCAGCCTGATTGCGTCCAGGTGCTTGGTGCCGAAGGCGCCGGCGCCGGCCAGCGCGACCTTGATCGTGTCGCTCATAGCACGCTCCGCCGAGCCATTGCCGGGCGGGTCGAATCCCGGCGGGTGGCGGCGAACGAATTCGAACGTGGAGGCATCATGTCAATTCTCCAGAATGAGATGACCCACGGCGGTATTGCTCGCCGGCACGTGGTAGAAGCGATGTACGACCTGCGGCTTCGGCCCGCCCGCGATGTCGGCCATCGCGCCGCGCGCGATCAGCCACATCACCAGCTCGATGCCCTCGCTGCCGGCTTCGCGCACGTATTCGATGTGCGGCACCTGCGCCAGACCTGCCGGGTCGTCGATCAGGCGGTCGAGAAAGCGGTTGTCCCACTCGGCGTTGATCAGCCCCGCGCGCGCACCCTGCAGCTGGTGGCTCATGCCGCCGGTGCCCCAGATCTGCACCTTGAGGTCCTCGTCGCAGCTTTCCACCGCCTTGCGGATCGCCTGCCCGAGCATGAAGCAGCGCCGGCCCGAGGGCACGGGGTACTGCACCACGTTGACGGCGAACGGGATCACCGGGCAGGGCCAGGCCTCGGGCTGCCCGCACATCAGGCTGAGGGGCACCGTGAGGCCGTGATCGACGTCCATCCTGTTGACGATCGTCAGGTCGAAATCGTCCTGGATCACGCTCTGCGCGATGTGCGAGGCGAGCTCGGGGTGGCCGACGACGATCGGCACCGGACGCGCGCCATAGCCTTCGTCGGCCGGCCTGAACTCGGCCGCGGTGCCGATCGCGAACGTCGGGATCAGCTCGAGCGAAAACGCGCTGGCGTGGTCGTTGTAGACGAGGACGATCACATCGGGCCGGTGCTCGGCCATCCACTGCTTCGAGAACTCATAGCCCTTGAACAGCGGCTGCCAGTAAGGCTCGCCGGTCCTGCCATGGTCGATGGCCGCGCCGATCGCCGGCACGTGGCTGGTGTAGACGGATGCGGTGATGCGGGCCATGTCAGTACCCGCCCGGCCGCCCGAAGGGTACTGACCGCGCCCCCTCGGGGGGCAGCGAGCGACGCGAGCGTGGGGGTCGTTTCATCCTGTACCCGCCCGGCCGCCCGAAGGGTACTGGACTGCGCACCCTCGGGGGGCAGCGAACGCATCGAGCATGGAGGTTGTTTCATCCTAATGTTTCCCTTGGGCCGCGCGCCCGGCCGCGCCCTGGGGCTGCCGGTGCGGCTGCGCATCGCCGTCCTCGCCCAGGACGCGGTTGCCCTCGACCGAGCGGCCACCGCCAATCATCATGTCGCGGTACTCCTGCTCGGTCATGCCGGTCATGCTGCCGGCCATCTGCTGGAAGCTCCTGCCGTCGGTGGCGCCGATCTTGGCGAGGAAGTAGATGTTGCCGCCGAGCTCGATGCAGCGATTGAGGTCGCGCGCCAGCACCGCCTGTTTCTGGTCCTCGGTCATCGGCCACTCGTCGAGGTAGGCGCGTTCGTCGGCCTTGAAGCGCGCACGGTTCTCGGCCTTCATCAGCGACATGCAGAACTGATTCAGGTGATAGCCGCGGCGCGACTGCTCCGCGTCGAAGATCGTCGTGCCGGGGACATCCTTGTATGGCTTGTCGAGTGCCATTGCGGGTCCCTTTAGCGGGTCTCTTCCGGCCAGTAGAGCCGCATCGGGTTGTCGACCAGCAGGCGACGCTGCAGGTCTGCAGTCGTGGCGATCTGCGGCACGAAGTCCACCAGCATCCCGTCGTCGGGCATGTGGTCCTTGAGGTTCGGGTGCGGCCAGTCGGTGCCCCAGAGCACGCGATCGGGAAACGTCTCCACGATCCGGCGCGCGAAGGGGACGACGTCGCGGTAGGGCGCGCGCTCGCCGTCGACTGCTGCCGGGCCGGTCACGGTCAGTCTCTCCGGGCAGCTGACCTTCGACCAGATGTTCGGGTGTTCGCGCAGCATCCGCACGAACAGCTCGAATTCGGGACCCTCGACCGCCTTGGTTACATCGGGCCGCCCCATGTGATCGACGACCACGGTGGTCGGCAGCGCGGTGAAGAAGTCCCACAGCTGCGGGAGGTCCGCAGCCTCGAAGTAGACGACGACATGCCAGCCCAGCGGGGCGATGCGCTGCGCGATCTCGAGCAGCTCGTCCTTCGGCGTGAAGTCCACCAGGCGCCTGACGAAGTTGAAGCGCGTACCGCGCACGCCGGCGGCATGCAGGTCCGCGAGCTCGGCGTCCGTGACGTTGCGCCTGACGGTCGCGACCCCCCTCGCCCTGCCGTCCGAGTGGCGCAGCGCATCGACCAGCGCGCGGTTGTCGGCGCCATGACAGGTCGCCTGGACCACGACGTTGCGCGAGAACCCCAGCCGGTCGCGCAGTGCGAACAGCTGCTCTCTGCCGGCGTCGCACGGCGTGTACTTGCGCTCCGGCGCGTAGGGGAACATTACGCCGGGACCGAACACGTGGCAGTGCGCATCCACCGCGCCCGGCGGCACCCGGAACTGCGGCTTCGAGGGCGCGGGATGGAACGGGAGCCAGCCCGGGGTCATCTGGAATTCCGTCGGGTTCATCACGGCAGGAGAGGAATTCTCGGTCATGGCCCGGGTCGGTTGCGGCAGGGGTCGGCAGATCCATCTCATTCAGTCGATGTACTTCAGTCCGGCCTTCGCCAGCGGCTCGCGCATCTTGTACATGTCGAGTCCCAGCACGCCGGCGGCGAGTTGCTTGCGCTTCTCCGCCTCGTTCGCCTCGCGCGCCTGCGCGGCGTCGGCCGCCTGCCGCGCGACCGCTGCCGGCACCACGACCACGCCGTCGTCGTCGGCGATCACCACGTCGCCCGGATTCACCAGCGCCCCCGCGCAGACCACGGGTATGTTCACCGAGCCGAGCGTCGCCTTGACCGTGCCCATCGCGCTGATCGCGCGCGAGAACACCGGGAACTGCATCGCCGTCAGGTCCTTGACGTCGCGCACGCCACCGTCGATGACGAGCCCGCCCGCGCCTCGGGCGCGAAAGCTGGTCGCCAGCAGGTCGCCGAAAAAGCCGCCTTCGTTGTCGGCCGTGCACGCGGCGACGACTACGTCGCCCGGCTGCAATTCTGCCGGCAGCGACGTGCAGCATCCAGTTGTCGCCGGGCTGCAGCAGGACGGTGACCGCGGTTCCGCACAGGTGGGCACCGGTGTAGATCGGCCGCATGTACGTCTTCATCAGGCCGACGCGGCCCATCGCCTCGTGCACGGTGGCCACACCGAAGTGCGCGAGCCGGTCCACGGCAGCGCGGTCGGCGCGGACGATGTTGCGCCTGACCACGCCCAGGTTGTTCATCGCTCATTCTCCCCCTCGCCTTGAGCGCCGCGTCCAGACGCGGATACACGCGCCGCGCGTTGCCCTCGTAGATCTTGTGGCGGTCCTCCGCGGACAGCGCGGCCGCCTCGATGTAGCGCCTGGTGTCGTCGTAGTGGAACCCGGTCTCCGGGTCGATGCCGCGCACCGCGCCGATCATTTCGGAGGCGAAGAGCACGTTGTCGACGGGAATCACCTTGGTCAGCAGATCGATGCCCGGCTGGTGGTAGACGCAGGTGTCGAAGTAGATGTTGTTGAGCAGGTGGTCGCGCAGCAGCGGCTTCCTCAGCTCCTGCGCGAGCCCGCGGAAACGGCCCCAGTGGTAGGGCACCGCGCCGCCGCCGTGCGGGATCACGAATTTCAGCGTCGGAAAATCGCTTGAACAGGTCCGCCGTCAGGCATTGCATGAACGCCGTGGTGTCGGCGTTCAGGTAATGCGCGCCGGTGGTGTGGAAGCAGGCGTTGCAGCTGGTGCTGACGTGAATCATCGCCGGAATGTCGTACTCGACCATCTTCTCGTAGATCGGGTACCAGTGCCGGTCGGACAGCGGCGGCGACGTCCAGTGCCCGCCCGACGGATCCGGATTCAGGTTGATGGCGACGAAGCCGTATTCCTTGACGCATTTCTCCAGTTCCGGGATGCAGGTCGCGGGGTCCACGCCCGGCGACTGCGGCAGCATCGCCGCGCCGATGAAATGGTCGGGGATGAGTGCGCTCACGCGGTGGCACAGCTCGTTGCAGATCGCAGCCCAGGTCGCGCTGGTCTGGAAATCGCCGATGTGGTGCGCCATGAAGCTCGCGCGCGGCGAGAAGATCGTGAGGTCGCTGCCGCGCTCCTTCATCTTGGCGAGCTGGTTGTTCTCGATGCTCTCGCGCAGCGCGTCGTCGCTGATCGCCAGCTCTGCAGCCTTCGGCGCAACTGCTGGGTCCTTGAGGCCCGCGATCTGGCGGTTGCGCCAATCCTCCAGCGCCTTGGGTGCGGTGGTGTAATGGCCGTGGCAGTCGATGATCACGGTGGCGTTCCTTTCCATATCGACGCGGGGATCATCGCCTCGCCGCGCATGAGGAGCCGCGCGGTGCGCAGCAGCGCCGCCCGGGTGACGTTCTGCGGATTGGCCGGATCGACGTCGAGCTCGACGGAGAATTCGCCCGTCGGATGCTCGATCGACACCTTCTTGATGCGGTCCTTCGGCACCACCGCGATGCCCTCGCACACCGAGCCTTGCAGCACGCAGGCGGTGGCCGCCGTCACCGCCGCCAGCACGCCGATCGCGTCGTGGCACACGTGCGGGATGAAGCTGCGCGTGCAGAGGCTGCCGCCATGACGCGGCGCTGCGATCAGCGTCATCTTCGGGTAATTCTTCGCCGTCACGTCACCGAGGCCCATCGCGTGGCCGCAGGCGATGCGCAGGCGCTCGATGCGCGTTTTCAGCTCGGTGTCGGCGTTCATCTCCGCGACGCCCTCGTAGCCGGTGCGGCCGACGTCGGCCGCGCGGAACATCGCCAGCGGCATGCCGTTGTCGATGCACGTGACGTCGATACCGTCGATGGTGTCGTGCGACGCGTCCGGTCGGCAGCAACCCCGCGCACACCGAACCCGCGGTGTCGAGGAAGTTGATGGTGATCGGCGCCGCCGTGCCGGGCACGCCGTCGATGCGGGCGTCGCCCTGGTACTCGACCCGGCCGCCCGGCGTGGCCACGGTGATGTCGCACTGCATGTCGGTGTTGAGCGTCAGCACGCGAAAGGTGCTCGTCTCGCCGCGGGCGGCCACCATCCCCGTCTCCAGCGCGAACGGCACCACCGCGGCGAGCATGTTGCCGCAGTTGGGCGTGGTGTCCACGGTGTCGCTGTCCGGCTGCAGCTGCGCGAACAGGAAATCGAGGTCGACGCCCGGCTTGCTGCCGTGGCGGACGATGCCGACCTTGCTGGTCAGCGGGTGCGCGCCGCCCAGGCCGTCGATCTGGCGCCGGTCCGGCGAGCCCATGACCGCGAGCAGCACACGATCGCGCTGGGCGATGTCGGTCGGAAGGTCCGCGGCGCGGAAGAACGGGCCGCGCGACGTTCCGCCGCGCATGAACAGACAGGGAATGGCAGTTTGAATGGCCTTCTCCAGCGGCCGCCGCGGCCGCGATCGAAGGGTGAGTCTGAACCCGTCCGGGCCCCGAGAAAACCCCGATCGGTATACTAGCAGCTATGCCGTTTTGGCATCGATCATATCGAATGATACGGAGCGGCGATGGACCTGAAGCAGCTCGAATATTTCGTCAACGTCGTCGACCTGGGCGGATTCAGCCGCGCGGCGCGATTCCTCAGGGTCGCGCAGCCGGCGATCAGCCGGCAGGTGCGCAGCCTCGAGGTCGAACTGCGCCAGAGCCTGCTGCTTCGCAACGGCCGGGGCGCCGTGCCGACCGAAGCCGGACGTCGCCTGCTCGAGCACGCCCGCGGCATCCTCCAGCAGGTGGATCGCGCCCGGCGTGACGTCGACGAAACCAAAGGCGCGCCGGTCGGCCAGGTCGTCGTCGGCCTGCCGCCGACGATCGCGCGCCTCCTGACGCTGCCGGTCGTGCACGAATTCCGCAGGCGCTTCCCGCTGGGATCGCTTTCCATCGTCGAAGGGCTTTCGGCCAACATCCAGGAATGGCTGTCGGTCGGCCGCGTCGACGTGGGCCTGGTCTACAACCCGACCGCCACGCCGGCGATCGAACATCGGGTGCTGCTCGAAGAGCCGCTCTGCCTCGTCTGCGCGCGCAGCGACGGCAGGCAATCACGGACGCTGCGCCTCGCCGATCTACCCCGCTTCCCTCTGCTCATTCCAAGCCGACCGCACGCGATTCGCATGCTGGTCGAATCGCGCCTGGCCGGCCTCGGCCTGCGGCCGCAGGTCGCGATGGAGATCGACGCGGTTCCGGCCATCCTGGAACTCGTTGCCGACGGCTATGGCTTCGCGGTCCTGTCGCCACGCGCGCTGCAGGGAGCGGCGACGGCGACGCGGCTGCACACGCGGACCATCGTCCGGCCACAGCTCATGAGCGCGCTGGCCATCGTCACCTCGGCGCAGCGCCCGTCGACGCCGTTGCAACAGGCGACGATCGCGGTGATCGAATCTCTGATCGGGTCGGCGTTGCACCAGGACGCGACGACGCAGCGGCGATCTGGTTAAATCGCTGGTCGAGCCGGACCGCGGCTCGCCCGAGGCACGAGGAGAAACTCATGAGCCAGCGCAAGACCCCGCCGTTTCGCGCCGACCACGTCGGCAGTTTCCTCCGCCCGAAGTACCTGCTGGACGCGCGCGACAGGAAGGCGCGCGGCGAGATCACGGCGGCAGAGCTGCGCGCCGTCGAGGATCGCGCAATCACCGAGGTCGTGAGGATGCAGGAGGATGCAGGACTGCAGTCGATCACCGACGGCGAGTTCCGCCGCGCCTACTTCCACATCGACTTCCTCCAGCAGCTGGGTGGCGTGCAGGCGGATCTTCCGGTCACCATCAGGAAGCCCGACGGCAGCGAGGAACTGGCACCCCCGGTGATGCGCGTCGTCGACCGCGTTCGGCATGTGAAGGACATCCAGCGCGACGACTTCCTCTACCTGAAGGGCCAGACGCAGCGCACGCCGAAGGTGAGCATCCCGTCGCCGACGATGCTTCACTTCCGCGGCGGGCGCGCCGGCATCAGCCGCGAGCACTATCCGGACCTGGAGGCGTTCTACCAGGACACTGCCGACGCCTACGGCGCCGAGCTCCGGTCGCTGGCCGCCGCCGGTTGCACGTATGTGCAGATGGACGACACCAATCTTGCCTACCTGTGCGACCCGAAAATGCAGGAGGCGGCGCGCCAGCGCGGGGACGATCCGGTCGAGCTGCCGCACCGCTATGCGTCGTTCATCAATCGCGTGGTCGCGCAGAAGCCGGCCGGCATGACCCTGTGCACGCACCTGTGCCGCGGCAACTTCAAGAGCACGTGGGCGGCGGAGGGCGGTTACGAGCCCGTGGCCGAGGCGCTGCTGTCCGAGATGAAGCTGGACGGCTACTTCCTCGAGTACGACGACGACCGCAGCGGCGACTTCCGCCCGCTGCGCTTCGTGCCTCCCGGCAAGATCGTCGTGCTGGGCCTGGTCACCACCAAGGTCGGCACGATGGAGTCGAAAGACACGCTCAAACGCCGGATCGACGAGGCCTCGCGCTACGTGGCCCTCGAGCAGCTCGCACTGTCGCCGCAGTGCGGCTTTTCCAGCACCGTACACGGCAATGCGATCGCGATGGATGCGCAGGCGGCCAAGCTGCGCCTGATCGTCGAGGTGGCGCGCGAGGTCTGGGGCGAGAGCTGACGTCGGCCGCACGACCCCACAGCGGCGGCTTTCGGCATCCCCGGCCAGCTGCGCCGGGCACTCACTTTACTGCCCGCCCTCCTCCTTGCGCGCGAGCCGCTCGGCCGCGTCACGCTCCGGCCGCCGCTCCCTTTTCCGCTGACGCGATGCGCGTTCGGCCGCCGCATCGGCGCTTACCGCGCGGAATGTCCGGCGGCCATCCCCTTTGCCGGCGCGGACGCGTCAAGGCTGGCGTAATACTCGCGCAGGATCGCGACCACCTCGGGTCGGCTGAACTCGGGCGGCACCTGCGCACCCTCCGACAGCGACTTGCGAAGCTGCGTGCCTGAGACCTGCAGCCGTTCGGCGTCGCCGTGCGGGCAGGTGCGTCCGGATGCCATGCCGCCGCAGGTGTAGCACCAGAATGCCACGTCGATCTTGAGCGGCCGCGTCTGCAGCGTGCCCTTCGGCAGTTGATCGAAGATGTGGTGCGCGTCGAATGGGCCGTAGTAGCTGCCGACGCCGGCGTGGTCGCGGCCGACGATCTGGTGGGAGCACCCGTAGTTCTGGCGAAACAGCGCGTGCAGCAGCGCTTCACGCGGACCCGCATAGCGCATGTCGAGCGGGTAGCCAGCCTGCACGACCGTCTTCTTCACGAAGTACCTCTCCGCGAGAACCGCGATCGCGCGCGTACGCACGGCGGCCGGGATGTCACCTGGCTTCAACGCCCCCAGCAGCGAATGCACGAGCAGGCCATCGCAGACTTCGATCGCAATCTTGGCCAGGTACTCGTGCGATCGGTGCATCGGGTTGCGCGTCTGGAACGCCGCGACGGTCGTCCAGCCCAGTTCAGTGAACAGCGCGCGCGTCTGCGCCGGCGTCATGAACAGCGTGCCGTACTGCTCGGCGAAGCCGCCGGTCGACAGTACCTTGATCGGCCCGGCGAGGTTCACCGCGGGCTGCCCGAGGACCATGCGCACGCCCGGGTGCTCGGGATCGGTCGTACGGAAGATCGTCGCGCACTCGTGCGCCTTGTTGATCGCGTATTTCTCGGTGACCAGCATCGTTGCCAGCGGTTGCCCGTCGTCGGGATCGATGAGCGCGATCTCCCGACCGGTTCGAATCGAGTCGACGAACGCCGGATCGGCCGACAACGTGATCGGAATCGGCCAGAACAGGCCTGCCGCCGTCTTCATGCCATCGCATACGCCCTGCCAGTCGGCGTGCGTCATGAAGCCCTCGAGCGGCGTGAAGCCGCCGATGCCGAGCATGACGATGTCGCCCTTCTCGCGCGAGCTGACGGTGAGCCGGGGAAGCGTCGCGGCACGGCGACGTTCCGCGTCCAGCGCCTCGCCGGTCAGGAGCAGCGGCCGCAGGTCACGACCGCCGTGCGGGTCAACGAGGGCCATGGCATTCCCTTTCTCGTTTGAAGCAGGGCCTGGAAACGCGAACGCCGCTTCGGGGCCGTGATGCCGTTATGGCGATGCGAGCTGACTTCATGACGTTGCAGCCTCCGGACGAAAAGGGTCTTGATCCATGGCACTACTCAGGCGATCGCCTGGTAGTAGACGTTTTGCGGGTGATTGGCTTGCGCGAAGAAGTACCAGCGCTCGGCAAGGAGCCCGGCGTACTGAACGACGAAGGCCGCGAGCAGCACGGGCGCCCCCGACCCGCCGAGAGCAAGCAGCGCCAGCGGCACAGCGAACGCCGCCAGGAGGAACAGCCACCTGATCGAACGCAGTACGGCGGTTGACCGTCCGTGAAAGAACTCGCGCGTGTTGAACGAACCGCCCATGAATCCCATCGACTTCTGGACGATGCGCGGATGCCTGATGCCGATCGCTGTCTGCAGCGTCGACTTGGCGCGCAGACGGCTGTTGCGGACCAGCGATGCAATGCGGCTCACCGCACCCAGCAGCGTGATGACAAACGCCCATCCGGCCAGAAAACGTGTCAAATCCGGCGCGACCCCGGCGGCGAACGCCGCAGCCAGCGTGAAGCCCGAGGCGCTTCCGAGCAGGATGTAGTTGATCACCGTCAGGGGGCTCGCCCATTCGCGCAGGAACGGCAGGCAGGCATAGATCATCGCCGTGCACACGAACAATGCGAACGCCAGCAACCGTACCGACGGCGCCGAGCACGACGGTCCCGTCGATCGCCATGCCCGATGGCAGGTGCAACAGCACCGGCCTCCAGTCGGCGAGATGCGCGGCGCCGAAGAGCGCAACGATTCCCATGAAAGCCGGCAGCACGATCACCTCGCGCGACAGCCAGGAGGTGCGCCACCGTGCCGCCGAGCGCCAAGCGCGCTCCGGACGTCCGAGGTGAAAAAACGACGCGATCAGGCCGCCGACGAGAAACGCCAGCGCGACCAGGCTGCCGTGCGCGTAGAACGCGTGCCCGGGCGGCGGCGGCAGCAGTCCGGCGAGCGCGTAGAGCTGGACGGTGAAGAGCGCAAGGAACAACCCCTGGCCGACGCCGATCAGCGTCGTGAGCAGGAGCACGGAGAAATCGGGCCGCATCTTCGCTCCTTGCCTACCAGGACATCACGTCGTCGAGCGACGGCTCGGACTTGGCAGGCTTGGGCAGAAGGCCATCGACCTTCAGCGGGTTGTCCGCGCGGGCAAGCTCGTCGTCGTGGATGTGCAGCGGCGTCTTGCGGCGCGGCAGGTAATGGTTCGCCGGGTGCGTGCCCCATTCGGGCATCAGCTGGTAGCCGGCGCTGTCGCGGATCGCCTGCGCCACTTCCGAATCCGGATCATGGATGTCGCCGAACAGCCGTGCCGACGTGGGACAGGCCATCACGCATGCGGGCCTGCGCTCGGTTTCGGGCAGCGCCTGGTCGTAGATTCGGTCCACGCAGAGCGTGCATTTGGTCATCACCTTGCGCTCGGGATCGACCTCGCGCGCGCCGTACGGACAGGCCCATGAGCAATACTTGCAGCCGATGCACTTGTCGTAGTCGACGAGAACGATGCCGTCCTCCTCGCGCTTGTAGCTGGCGCCGGTCGGACATACCGGCACGCACGGCGGATCCTCGCAGTGCAGGCAGGATTTCGGAAAGTGCACGGTCTGCGTGTTCGGGTATTCACCCACCTCGAAGGTCTGCACGCGGTTGAAGAACGCGCCCGTCGGATCCTTGCCGTAGGGCTCGAAATCGGCGAGCGCCCCGGCGGAGCCCGACGTGTTCCACTGCTTGCAACTGGTGACGCAGGCGTGACAGCCGACGCACACATTGAGGTCGATGACCAGCGCGAGTTGGGTCATCGGCGCCTGCTCCGTCCCGCGAAGTACGCCAGCACGCGCGGTGCTGCGCCGGTACCCGGTGCCGCCGGAACTTCAGCAAACCTGGGCCAGGTCTCGGCCGGCTCGTCGGCGGCCGCCGGAGTGATGCGCACTCGCACGTCGTACCACGCCGCCTGCCCGGTCACCGGGTCCGAGTTGGACACGCGCGCGCCGCCCGCAGTGCCGGGAAGCTCATCGGCGATCAGGTGATTGAGCAGGAAGCCGCGTTCGGCCTCGTTGGCATCCGACGACAGCCGCCATGCCCCGGGCGCCTTCCCGATCGCGTTCCACGTCCATACTGTGCCCGGCTCGACCGCCTCGGAATAGCTGCACAGGCAGCGCACGCGGCCCCAGGCCGATTCCACCCACATCCAGCCACCGTCCTCGATGCCCGCGGCACGCGCCACCTTCGGGTTGACGAACAAGTGGTTGTGCGCGTGAATCTGCCGCAGCCACGCATTCTGCGAGTCCCACGAGTGGTACATCGCCATCGGCCGCTGCGTCACTGCATTCAGCGGGTAACGCGCGAGGTCCGAGCATTGCGCTTCCAGCGGCTCGTAGTAGAAGGGAAGCGGATCGAAGTAGGTCCGCAGGCGCTCGCGCAGGTGCTCCGGTGGCTTGCGCGAAATACCCCTGCCCTGCGCCGCAAGCCGGAATTTCTGCAGCACCTCGGAATACAGGTGGATCAGGATCGGCTCGTCGTAACGCTGGATGCGCGTGCGCTGCGACCACGTCAGGTACCCCTTGTTCCAGTTGCGCATGTACTGGTAGGACGGCGGCAGCTTGTGCTGGTAGACGCAGTTGTTCTGCGCGTACATCTCCCACTGCCGCGGGTTGGGCTCGCCGACCATGAATTTCTCGCCACCCTTTCCCCGCCAGCCTGACAGAAAACCGATGCCCGAACCGGGTTCGGTCTCGTAGTTGACGATGAAATCCGGGTAGTCGCGGAACTTGCGGCTGCCGTCGGGACGCACGAATGCCGGCAGTCCCAGCCGCCCCGCGACTTCGATCAGCACTTCCTGGAATGGCTTGCACTCCCCGGTCGGCGGCACCACCGGTATGCGCACCGAGTCGACCGGTCCGTCGAATTCGGAGATCGGACGGTCGAGCATCGACATCACATCGTGCCGCTCGAGATAGGTGGTGTCGGGCAGCACCAGGTCGGCGAAGGCAGTGGTCTCGGACTGGAAGGCGTCGCAGACCACGAGAAACGGGATCTTGTATTCGCCGCGATTTTCACCATCCGCGTGCTTGTCGTTGAGCATCTTCCGGACCTCCGACGTGTTCATCGTCGAATTCCAGGCCATGTTGGCCATGAAGATCATCAGCGTGTCGATCGGGTACGGGTCGCCGCGCCAGGCGTTGGTGATGACGTTGTGCATCATCCCGTGCACCGACAGCGGGTACTCCCATGAGAACGCCTTGTCGATGCGCACCGGGGTGCCGTCGTCGTTGACGAAGAGGTCGTCGGGCTCGGCAGGCCAGCCGAGCGCCAAACCGTCGAGCGGCGTGTTCGGGCGGATCGCCAGCGGCGTGTTCGGCGTCTTCGCGCAGGGCGGAATAGGTCGCGGAAACGGCGCCTTGTGGCGAAACCCGCCGGGGCGGTCGATCGTGCCCAGAAGCGTCATCAGGATGGCCAGCGCGCGGACCGTGTGGAAGCCGTTGGAATGCGCGGCCAGCCCGCGCATGGCGTGGAAGGCGACCGGATTGCCGGTGACCGTGTCGTGCTCCTTGCCCCAGGAATCGGTCCAGGGGATCGGCAGCTCGATCTTCTGGTCACGCGCGGTGACGCCCATTTCGTGCGCCAGCCGCCGGATGGTGTGGGCGGCAATTCCGGTGATCCCTGCCGCCCATTCAGGCGTGTAGTCCGCGACCCGCTCCTTGAGCAACTGAAACGCCGGCTTGACGCCGGTACCATCGGCAAGCGTGAATTCGCCCAGCAGGAACGGGTCCGAGCCTTCGCTGTGGGTGAGCACCGGCCGGCCGGACACCCGGTCCCACCACAGCTTGTTCTGCGGGTCCGGACAACCTTCCTCCAGCGGCACTTCGGTGCGCACGAACATGCCGAACTCGTCGTCGCGCTCGTTCTGGTTCACCAGCTGCCCGGCATTGGTATAGCGGACCAGGAACTCGCGATCGTAGAGCCCGATGGCGATCAGCTCGTGAATCAGTGCCAGCAGCAATGCCCCGTCGGTGCCGGGCTTGATCGGCACCCAGTCGTCGGCGATCGCCGAATAGCCGGTGCGGATCGGGTTGATGGAGATGAAGCGGCCGCCGTCGCGCTTGAATTTCGAGATCGCGATCTTCAGCGGATTGGAATGGTGGTCCTCGGCCGTGCCGAGCATGATGAACAGCCGCGCCCGCTCGAGATCGGGCCCGCCGAACTCCCAGAACGATCCGCCGATCGTGTAGATCATGCCGGCGGCCATGTTGACGGAGCAAAAGCCCCCGTGCGCGGCGTAGTTCGGCGTACCGAACTGCCGGGCAAACAGGCCCGTCAATGCCTGCATCTGGTCACGGCCGGTGAACAGCGCGAACTGCTTCGGGTCGGTCGCGCGGATCTTTCGCAAGCGATCCGCGAGCAGCGTGAAAGCCTCCTCCCAGGTTGCCTCCACGAATTCGCCGGCGCCGCGCTCGCTGCCTGGCTTGCGCAGCAACGGGCGGGTCAGCCGCGCCGGCGAATACTGCTTCATGATGCCCGACGAACCTTTGGCGCAGAGGACGCCGTTGTTCAGCGGGTGATCCGGGTTGCCTTCGATGTAGCGGATCTCGCCGTCGCGCAGATGCACTCTGATGCCGCAGCGACAGGCGCACATATAGCAGGTCGTGTTGCGCGTTTCGGTCTTTGCGTCCGGGAGCGGTTTGGCGGTCGGGTCGTGGAGGGGTTGGCTGGGCATGAGGGCGGCGCCGGTGGGAAAGCCGCTGTTTCGCGGCGCACGGCAAAGCCGCGCCCTTTCCGCGTCAGGGCAGGCTCCATTACGGCAAAGGGGGTGCCCGGTGTCTATAGCCACGTCGGGCAGGACGAGAATACCTCCGATGGGTGATTGATATCTGCGGCGTCTGTAAACGCGAACCGGGGGGCATTCCTTGCACCATCGTGATGCAGGCCCCATACTTTTCCATGATCAGGTGAAATCGGGTTCGTGACCCCCCTGCGATCAGGGTGCAGGCACTGTCCAGCGCCTGCCGAGGAGATGAATGTCCATGCGATTGCAGGGGGGCCGGGCACGGACCCACGCCGACCGGGCGGCGAATTGGCACGCCCGGACCGCGCCGCAGGATGCGGAGATTGCCGGCGCGCTGGGCGCCCCTGCCCCCGAACTGGAGGCTGCTCTCGCGCCCATGCTTGAAGCCGTCGTCCGCATGGGGGGCGCGGCGGCGGGCATCGTCCGCATCGTCGCAGCGGACGGTATTCACCTGGACGCGGGCATCGCGGTGGGTCTGCCGGCGACCGTCGCCCGTACCGGCACGGGCGCCATCGATTTCTGGTGCAGGCGCTGCACGTCCACCGGTCGACCCGACGCTGATTGCGCGATCATTCACCATTACGCCGCCACCACCTGCCTCGCCGTCGAACTGTCGGGACCGGTTTGCCGGCACGTCGTGGCGGTGCCGCTGCGGTTTGGCGGCGCCACCGTCGGCACACTTGACCTCCTGTTCGAAAGAGAATGCGACCTTCCGGCGCACAGCATGCCCCTGCTTGCCGCATCCGGCGAATTGATCGGCGTCGCCATCGCCAATGCGCGCCGCACCCGTGAAATCCTGCGCGCCAGCCTGATGAGCGAGCGCCAGTCGATGGCCAACGAGGTTCACGATTCGCTCGCGCAGGGCCTGACCTACATGCGAATGCGGATGAGCCTGCTGCGCGACGCCGTTCTGGGCGGCGACGGGCCGGCCGCCGTCAAGTATTGCACCGACGTCGACGAGGCCCTGACCCATTCGCATCGGCGCCTGCGCGAACTCATCACCTATTTCCGCAGTCGGATGGATCCCCGAGGTCTGCGTTGGGCGCTCGCGGAAGCGGCTCAGTCGTTTCCGGACCGCACCGGCATCGCGCTCACTTTCGATAGCGCCGTCCCCGATCTGCAGCTGCCGGTCGGGCGGGAGATCGAGGTGTTCCACATCGTGCAGGAAGCCCTGGCCAATGTCGCCCGACACGCCAACGCCATGCGTGTCCGCCTGACGCTCGATCGATTCGCCGGCGGCTACGAGATCGTCGTCGAGGACGACGGCATCGGATTTCCTGCCGGCGCGCTCGACGGCGACCTCGCCGAGTCGGGTCACTTCGGCATCGCTATCATGAGCGAACGCGCCCGCCGCCTCGGGGGCGAACTCGCCCTGGAGAGCGCCGCCGGTTCGGGCACGCGCGTCCGATTGCGCTTTCCCGCGGGGCAGCCACCCAGCGAGGACCGATGATGAGCGACCACGCGACCTCCTGCGCAGGGGCCAGACCAATGACCGAGACCATCAGTGTCGTGCTCATCGACGACCACGGACTGTGCCGCCGGGGTCTTTCCGAACTGCTCGAGCAGCGGGCGGGGATCAAGGTCAACGGCACCTCTGGAAACCCGGACGAGGCGGTAGCGCTGCTGCGCGACACGCGCCCGGACCTGGCGATCATGGATCTGCGCATGGTACCCACGGACGGTTTTGCGCTGCTCGCCCGGATTCGTGCGGAAGGCATCGATACCCCCGTCGTGGTGCTGACGATGAGCGACCTGCAGGAGGACCTGGCGCGCGCCTTCCGTGCCGGGGTCCGCGGCTACCTGCTGAAGGACATGGATCCCGACGAGGTCATCGATGCGATCCGGCGCGCCGCGCGCGGCGAGGTCGTCGTCGCACCGATGATGACGTCCAAACTCGTCGACATGCTGCTCCCCGACCAGCCCAGGAAGTCGCGCGACAGCCACATGAAGCAGCTCACGCAGCGCGAGCAGGAAATACTCCAGCACCTGTCGAGCGGCAAGACCAACAAGGCCATCGCGCAGTCGCTGGCGATCAGCCACGACACCGTGAAGCTGCACGTCCGGCACATCCTGTCCAAGCTGGGTCTCACCTCGCGCGTCGAGGCCGCGGTGTTCGCGGTCGAGCAGCGGGCGGCCTCCTCGGAGGCGAGCCGCCAGACGTCGGGCTGACCGATTCTCCGCCGGCCGTGGCGCCGCGGAAGCGTCGTCAGTTGAACCAGTTCAGGCGCTCGCGCAGCCGGACCACCTCGCCGATGATGATCAACGTCGGCGCCTTGACGTCGCTTTGCCTCACCAGTTCCGCCAATCCATCGAGGGTCGAGGTCAGCACGCGCTGCTGCGGCGTGGTTCCTTGCTGGACCAGCGCCGCCGGCGTGGTCGCCGGCAATCCATGCACCACCAGTTCGCGGCACAGGACGTCGATGCCGACCAGCCCCATGTAGAACACGATGGTCTGACGTGGCTGCGCCAGCGCCGGCCAGTTCAGATCCATGCTGCCGTCACGCAGATGGCCGGTGACGAACACCACCGACTGCGCACAGTCGCGATGGGTCAGCGGAATTCCCGCGTAGGCCGCGCAGCCCGCAGCCGCCGTGATGCCCGGCACCACCTGGAACGGGATGCCCTCGGCCGCAAGCGTATCGATCTCCTCGCCGCCACGCCCGAATATGAACGGATCGCCGCCTTTCAGGCGCACCACGCGCCTGCCTTCGCGCGCCAGCCGCACCAAAAGGTGGTTGATGTCTTCCTGCGGAAGCGCATGTTTCGCGCGTTCCTTGCCGGCATAGATGCGCTCGGCGTCCACGCGCACGAGGTCGAGAATCGGCTGCGATACCAGGCGGTCGTACACCACGACATCGGCCTGCTGCATGAGACGCAGCGCCCGGAAGGTGAGCAGATCCGGGTCGCCCGGTCCGGCGCCCACCAACGCCACCTCGCCGCCGCTCGCCGCCAGGGGCGTATCCTCCAGCGCATCCTCGAGCGCCTTGCGGGCCTCGGCGTCCCGGCCGTTGAAAACCAGCTCGGCGATCGGCCCCTGCAGCACCCGTTCCCAGAAGCGCCGCCGCTCCTGCGGCTTGACGCGCACTTTGACGCGCTCGCGGAACGCCCCGGCCAGCGCGGCGAGACGTCCATACGCTGCTGGAATGAGGCTCTCCAGCCGCGCGCGCAGCAATCGCGCCAGCACCGGCGAGATGCCGCCGCTCGACACCGCGACGATCAACGGCGCGCGGTCGACGATGGAGGGGACGATGAACGAACACAATTCCGGCACGTCGACCACATTCACCGGGATCTGCCGGGCCCGCGCGGCCGCGGCAACCGCGCGGTTCTCCGCGGCAGTGTCGCTGGCGCCGATCGCCAGTGCGAAACCCACGATGTCCTCGTCGCGGAAATCGGTCGCGCGGCGTGCGACGCGCCCCGCAGCGATGTCAGCGGCGATCGCGGCGCCCGTCACACGCGCCTGAACCGTGACTCGCGCACCCGAGCGCAGCAACAATGCCGTCTTGCGCGCGGCGGCGTCGCCGCCGCCCACCACCAGGCACGGCTGCCCGCGGACGTCCAGAAATACGGGAAGAAAGTCCATAATGTTCCTAGTCCGCGTCGAATCGCGACAACTCCGTTATGATCAATTCGAGCCCGATGCCCCATGCCAGCGCTTCTCACCCTTTCCCGCGCGGCTCGCCTGGTCGGCGTGCGTCGGGGCGTGCTGCAAAGCAGGATCAAGAGCGGCGATCTGGCCACCTTTGAGGGGATGGTTTCTACCGAAGACCTGCTGCGCGCCTTCCCCGAGGCCAGGCTGGAGGACAGTTCGTCGTCGGAGAAATTCGAGGCAATCAAGGACGCGGCGTTCGTCCGGCGCATGCGCGAGCGCCTGCTGCCGAGTTCCGAAGTGCTGGTCGCGCGCCTGGCGGAAATGGGCAGGGAGCGCGCGCAGCTCGAGGTCGAGCTCGAGCGTCACCGCGCGATCGTGGCGCAGTTGCAGGC
This sequence comes from uncultured beta proteobacterium, assembly GCA_963739745.1. Classification (GTDB taxonomy): domain Bacteria; phylum Pseudomonadota; class Gammaproteobacteria; order Burkholderiales; family Casimicrobiaceae; genus VBCG01. Next base: position 112,909 of record CAVUCJ010000017.1, on the reverse strand, counting down.
AAAGCTGCGCGACCCCGGGTCGGCCGCGAAGTCGCCCGGGGCCCTGTCGACGGACCTGCTCGACTGGCTCGGCCGACAGCTCGAGTGGAACGTCGCGGATGCCGACCCTCGGCCGCTGCGGGTACAGGAGAATTTCCTCAGGATCATGACCGCACACGTAGAAATCAAGCCGAGCGGCCGCGAATTTTTCGTCGACGGGAACGAAAGCGTGCTCGAGGCAGCCCTTCACGCAGGACTTTCGCTCGATTACGGCTGCAGTTCCGGCAGCTGTGGAAAGTGCAAAGCGAGGATTGTCTCGGGCCAGGTGCACCGCACCCGCCATTCCGATTTTCTGCTCAGTGCAGCCGAGAAAAGCGCGGGCGTCATGCTCATGTGCTGCAACACCGCAGTCGGCGACCTCGTCATCGAGGCGCACGAGGCGCACAGCGCGGACGAGATGCCGCTGCAGAGCATCGATGCGAAGGTCAGGTCGGTCACGGCGCTGGCCGGCGAACTGCGCCTGCTGCACCTGCAGACGCCGCGCGGCAACCGCCTGCGCTTTCTGGCCGGACAATCGGTGTCGCTGACGCTCCCGGGCGGGCCGAGCGCGTCGCTTCCCGTGGCGAGCTGCCCCTGCGACGAACGCAATCTGCATTTCCACGTTCACCTTCGGCCCGGCGACGCCTTCTCCAGACAGGTGTTCGACACGCTGGCGGGCTCGGACACCGTGCACATCGAGGGTCCGCGCGGCGAATTCGTGCTCGACGAGGGTTCGCCTCGTCCACTGGTCTTCATCGCCGGCGAAACAGGCTTCGCGCCGATCAAGAGCCTGGTCGAGCACGCCATGGCGCTCGACGCGGCGGAGAAGCTTCAGCTCTACTGGATCGCCTCCGGCGACGGGGGTCACTATCTCGACAACCTGTGCCGCTCCTGGAACGATGCGCTGGACAATTTCGACTACGTCCCGCTGACGAGCGACCCGGCCTTGCCTGCCGACATCACTGCGCAACGTGCGTTGCAATCGGTGCTGAAGCGCCATCCGCGGCTTGATGACCACGACTTCTACGTCGCCGGACCCGCGGCGCTGACGACCGCGGCGGAATTCCTCCTGCTCCAGCACGGGCTGCCGCGCGCGCAGCTGTTCGTCGCGACGCAGGTCACCTGACGCCAATTCGACAGTAGTTGCCACGGACGCCTTCATGCGCCGGAAGCGGGCCGGGACCTTCTGCCGTACTTGCCCAGCCCCTGCTCGACCGCAGCCACAGCGGCTTCGACCCGCGAACGCATCCCCAGCTTGCGCAGGATCGACTTGACGTGGAGCTTGACCGTGCCGTCGGTGATGTCCAGCGCGCGCGCGATCATCTTGTTGGACAGTCCGTCGGCGACGCGTTCCAGGATCTCGAGTTCGCGCGGCGTGAGTTCCGAGAACGGGGCCGACCGGCGCGGCAGGCCCCGATCCCGGTCGGCGTCGCTGCCGACGAGGCGCGCCAGCGTGCCGACCATCTCGCTCGCCACCACGTTGTCGCCGGAGAGCACGGCTCGCAGCGCCGGCACCAGGTCTTCGGGCTCGATGTCCTTCAGCAGGAAGCCCTGCGCGCCGCCGCGCAGCGCGGCCGACAGATCGGCGTCGTCGCGGCTCATGGTGAGCATCACCACCGGCATGTCGATGCCGGCCGCGCGCATCCTGGCCAACGTCTCGATGCCGGTCATGCCCGGCATCTTGATATCGAGCAGAATGAGGTCGGGATTCAACTCGGCTGCCCGCTCGATGCCCTCTTCACCGGTGCTCACCGAAGCCACCACCTGCACCCCGCGGCTGCGCAGGAGCTCTTCGATTCCCTTGCGCACCAGCGCATGGTCATCGACCAGCAGTACGCGCATCCGGGGGGCGTTCATTGCGCCTTCACCGCGACCGGCGGCGCGGTAAAGATCAGCACGATGCGCGTCCCTTCCCCGGGCTCGCTCTCGATGACGATCTGACCCGGCACGCGCTGTGTGCGCTCGCGCATGATCGCCAGCCCCGCGTGTTCCCCAGGCGCGGTGCCGTCCGCGGTCGCCGTCATTCCGAGTCCATCGTCCTCGATCAGGACCGTGTACAGATCGTCCTCGTTGTTGAGCATGATGCGCACGTTGGAGGCGCCGCTGTGCTTGCGGATGTTGGTGAGCGCCTCGGAAATGATGTAGAAGACCTGAACTTCCTGGGCCGGCGTGAGCGCCAGCGCCGCGCATTCGTTCTGGAAGTAAACGGCAATGCCCGTCTCCTTGCCGAAACGCTCGACCAGATTGGCAAGCGTCTGCACCAGTCCGGCGGCGTCGATCTTCAGGCGGTAATTGGTCAGGAGATCGCGCAGGTCGGAGTTGGCCTGCATCATCGCGCGACCCAGGCGATTCGCCTCGTAGCTGGCGCCGCCGATGTCCTTGCGCGCCAGCGCCTCGCTCAGCACCCGCAGCTGCAACCGCATGCCGATCAGCGACTGCGCCAGCGAGTCGTGCAGTTCGATGCCAATGATGTTGCGCTCCTCGAGGATCGCGAACCGGCGCGCTTCGCTCTCCAGCCGCGCTTTTTCGATCGCCAGACCAAGATGCCGGCCCACGGTGGCCAGCAGGTCCTGCACATCCTCGCCCATCGCCGCGAGCGGACGATCCAGAAAGAGGTTGTAGACGCCCAGTATCCGGTCCTGGTAGCGAATCGGCACGACCACGAACTCCGCGCAGTCACGCTCGAGCATCGGCGCTCCGAGCAGCGCCGCGCAGGGAGCGGTGCCGTGTTGAATGCGCAGGCCGCCGGCCGTCGCGGCCCAACCGCAAGGGCAGCCCCCCACCGGCATCAGGCGGTCCCGTTCAGCGACCTCGGCCGCGAGGCCGCGGCTGGCGACAAGACGCGTGTTCCCGTCCTCGGTCGCGATGCGCACGCTTGCCGCGCGCGCATCGACCAGTTCAATGAAGGTGTCGAGAAAACTCTCGAGCAGGTGCTCCAGGCTCCCCGGCTCGCTCAGGCCCGTCGCGACGGCGTACAGGATGTCCAGCGACTGGGTCTTGCGCGCCAGGCGTACGGTCTGGTTCCGCGGACCGGCGCCTGAAGCCGCCTTCGCCGCGTTCTCGTCGATTCTCGCGTCGGGTGGCGGCACTGTGGGTTCGGGCATGCAACAAACCTGTGCCGCGGAAGACGGCAAAATTGCTGTGAAGATCCCAGACTACTTGTTGGGATCCGCGGCGTCCAGCGGCGGCCTCAGCGAACCGGCAGCGGTGCCTTGTGCGATGGGTCGTTCGGATTGATGAAAATGAAGCGCAGCTCTCCCGGATTGATCTCGGCATAGTCGAGTGTGGCGCCGGCCAGCAACTCGACGCAGCCCGCGGAAACCAGAATGCTGACCTCGCCGGCCACGATCCGCGTGTCTCCGTCGGCCTGCGCATCGAAGCCCATGCCGTACTCGATCGCCCCGTCGCTGCCCAGGCGCGCTGCCAGGCGCAGGCAGGCCTCGGCGATGCCGGCCTGCTGCGCCGACCTCTGAATCTGCTCCGCCGCCTGCGGCGTGATGGTTATCATGATTCCTCCTCCGCAACGGTGCGCTAGCCGGTGCTCCAGGCGCGGGGTCTGCGCATCCCGGCAATCCGGCAGGCCTGCTTGACATAGCCATAGGGAAACAGCTCGAACAACTCGTTGCGACCAGCGCCGTCGCCGCCCCGGTATTCGGCCAGGAAGCGGATGACATGGCGCGCGTCCGGCGCGATCTGCCGCTGTTCGTAGTATTCGCGCATGAAGCCGAGCACCGCCCAGTGCGCATCCGAAAGCACGATGTTCTCCTGCCGCGCCATCCGCTCGGCGAGCTCGCGCGACCAGTCTGTCGGATCGATCAGGTAGCCCTCGTCATCGGTCGGCACCGGTTTCCTTTCGCCTGCTTGCAGCATGTTCTCAGCCTCCCTCGGGTCAGTCCCCGCATGCTAGCCCCGAACGGCGCTTCGCGCCGCGCCCCTCGGGGGTCGAGTGCCCTGCGGCGGACCTGCGGCACTCATGCGGCACGCAGCGCTTCGCGCTTTCGGCGCCGGACGAAGTCGACGAAGCGTTGCGCCCAGCGATTTCCGGCGACGTCGCGCAGGTGGGCGTACGACGCCAGCAGGTTTCCGTGGACGATGCCGTCGTGCTTGCCGTCGACGCCGTGGCCGCGCTCGACCACGTACGCGAACCGGGTCGCGGGGGCGAGGTTCTCCACGCTCGAGTAATGAAATTCATGCGCCCGGATGAGCGTCTCGCCACCCTCGTGCGCCGCGCCCCACGGTCCGTGCCCCGTTTCGCGCAACTCGACATAGCCGCGGCCGACCGGGCGCGCATGCATGACGATGTCCGCGGGAATCGCCCCGGTCATCGGCACGGTGCGTCCCTTCCACTCGATGCTGCGGGCGAGGTACATGAGTCCGCCGCATTCGGCATACGCCGGCAGCCCGGCGTCCAGCGCCGCGCGCAGCTCCGCGCGCAAACTACCGTTCGCGCAGAGCGCGTCCAGGTGCGTCTCGGGAAAGCCGCCGCCGATGAACAGGCCGTCGAGCGGGGGGAGCCGCGCGTCGTGCAGCGCATCGAAGGGTACCAGCTCCGCCCCCGCGTTGCGCAGGGCATCCAGGTCACCGGGATAGTAGAAACCGAAGGCGGCGTCCCGCGCGATTCCCACGCGCACCCCCTCGCTCCGGGCCGGCCCCACGGTGGCGGACAGCGGTGCGGATTCCGGCAGGGGGGCGGCGTGCCGGGCCACGGCGAGCACCTGGTCGAGGTCGACCTGCGCGGCGATCCGCGCGGCGATCCCGTCGATGCGCGCTCGCGCGAATCCGTCTTCGTTGCAGGGCACAAGACCCAGGTGACGCTCGGTGATGGACATGCGCTCGTCGTGCTGCACGGCGCCCAGCACCGGCACGCCGGTGTAGTGCGCAATCACCGCGCGGAGCTTGGCTTCGTGCCGCGCCCCCCCGAGCTGGTTCAGGATCACGCCGGCGATGCGGATGTGCGGGTCGAATGCCAGGTACCCGAGGATGAGAGGCGCAATCCCGCGCGTCATGCCGCGTGCGTCGATGACCAGCACCACGGGCGTGCCGATGAGCGCGGCGAGCGCAGCATTGCTGTTGCTGCCGTCGAGGTCGAGCCCGTCGTACAGGCCCTTGTTGCCTTCCACCAGTCCGAGCGTGGCGCCGAGCATGCGGAGGGCGACTTCCGCGCGGATCTCGTTCGCGTCGGACATCCAGGGATCGAGCGTATAGCAGGGCCGCCCGGCCGCCAGGCCCAGCCAGAGCGGATCGATGTAGTCCGGGCCCTTCTTGAACGGTTGCACGACCTCGCCGCGGGCACGCAATGCGGCGCACAGGCCGATGGAAACCATCGTCTTGCCCGACGACTTGTGGGCGGCGGAGACGAGCAGGCGGTTCATCCAGCGGCCGGCTCGACATCGCCATCGGCGAGGCTGAGCGGCAGGAACGGCAACACCCGCAGCGCCACCGCGGTGAGCGCGAGCGCGAGTGCCGCGCCACCCACGCCAAGCGCGATCTCGGTCAGGCTCGGCGCATAGGCGGCGATCACGCCGTCGAAGGCACTGCTGGCGACCTCCTTGCCCGGAAACATGAGCTGGGGAAACGCCTGGCCGCCGATGATGATCACGTAGATCTGCGCGAGGCCCCCGGCGATCACGCAGATTGCCGCTGCCGCGATAGCGCGACGCGAGTCGCGCGTCACGCGGCCGAACAGCAGCACCAGCGGGACGATGCCGCCGACCAAGACCTGGCCGAACCAGAACAGCAACGTATACACGCCACCGTCCCGGAGGAGAAAGCGCTCGAGTTCGTGCTGGCGGGCAACGTAGAGGTTGACGACGTGATATACGACGACGAAATACAGCACCGCGGCGACGAAAACGCCGAGGAGCCTTCCCAGCCGGCGCAGCACCGCATCGCCCAGGACGCGACCGCCGAATCGGCAGGCGGCCATCAGCACCAGCATGAAGATTGCCAATCCGAACGCAAACGACATGGCAATGAACAGTGGCGGAAACAGCGCGCTGTCGTAGGCCACACGCGCAACCAGGAAACCGAAGATCGACCCGGTGCCGGTGGTCAGAACGAGGCGCCAAAGAAACGCGACCATGCCGGCGCGGCTGCTGTACCCGTTCATGCGCCGCTCGAACATGGTCCACAGGTAGATCGCCACGACGGCGAAGAATCCCATGTAGAGGAAAATGTTCCACGCGAAAATCGATTTGAAGTTGTAGTGGGTCATGGCGACGATCAGGCGGTCGGGCCGGCCCAGATCGAGCACCAGGACTGCAAGGCCACCAGCCAGCAGCGTCACCGCGAGCAACCCCGAGAGGCGCGACAACGGCTTGTAGAAGTCGCGACCGAACACCGAAGCGATCGAGGCAACATTCAGCGCGCCCGACGCCGCGACGATCAGGAACACCGCGAACACGTGCGGCATTCCCCAGACAATCCGGTTGGTCATGCCGGTGACGTGATGGCCCGAGTGCTCCATGGTCCAGGCCGCGCCGAGGCCCGCAAGAATCAGCGCGCCGAGTACGCCGAGCAGCGCCAGATACACGCCGGTGCGGCCGGCAAGTTCGCGGTATTGGACGGTGGCCACGGTCACAGCCCCTGGTAGCGCACGCCGGTGCCGAGCGCGAGGTCGGGGCGGATCGGGCTCGACCGCTCGGTGTGCAGTCGGCGGTGGATTTCGGACGAGGCATCGTTGAGATCGCCGAACACCATCGCCTTGCCGCCGTCCCGGTTGCACGCCTCGACGCAGGCCGGGATCTCGCCGCGATCAACGCGTTGGACGCACATCGTGCAGGACTCGACCGTGCCCTTGCCCCGCGGCACATCCGCCTTCTGCCCCGTGATGGTCTCGTGAACGAAAGAACGCGCGCCGTACGGGCAGGCCATGACGCAGTAGCGGCAGCCGATGCAGGTGTGCCGGTCGACCAGCACGATGCCGTCGTCGCGCCGGAAGGACGCACCGGTCGGGCACACGTCGACGCAGGGCGGGTGCTCGCAGTGCTGGCACATGAGCGGCAGCGTCTGCGCATAGCCGGTATTCCGATCGCGCAGACTCACCTTGCGGATCCACTGCGCATCGGTCTGCGGGCGACCGTGTCCGGTCAGCCCGTTCTCTTCGTTGCAGGCCGTTACGCAGACGTCGCAGTCGGCGCACCGGGTGATGTCGATCAGCAGCCCCCAGCGCTGCAGCACCGACGCCGCCTCCTGCGGCGAACGCGCGAGCGCCAGCTCGACCAGCCTGAAGCCCGGTGCAAGCGCCGCGCCCGCCGCCGCGACCGCGCCAAGGACCATGAACTGACGTCGATCCAGGCTCATCGGGAAACGCCGGCGATCCGGCTTTGTTTGAGCGGGGTATGACACTCGAAGCAGTCGATGCTCACCGATGCGTAGCTGTGGCAGGACGAACAGAATCCGTCCTTGCCGAGCACGCTGCCGGTATGGCGGTCGGCATGGCAGTCCACGCAGTTCTTGAGGCTGAAGCGGGATTCGCGCAGGCCGCTGCGCACCGTCCGGTCACGCTGATGCAGCAGGAATTTCATGTGGTTGCGACGCATTTCCGCAGTCGGCGCGACGCAGGCTTCGCCCTTCTCCGTCTTGATCACCGGCAGCGGGACGCGCGACGCGGGCGGCGCGCCCGTGTCGGCGAACCCCGCCACCGCAAACGCCGCGGCGAGGATTCCGGTTGCGATTCGCCTCATCTCCGGTCGCCCTCAGCGCCCGCCCGGCCGCCCGAAGGGCGCTATGCGCCCCCTCGGGGGGCAGCGAACGCAGTGAGCGTGGGGGTCGTTCCAGCGCCCGCCCGGCCGCCCGAAGGGCGCTATGCGCCCCCTCGGGGGGCAGCGAACGCAGTGAGCGTGGGGGTCGTACATCTCAGTGATCGCCCATGCCCATCTTGATGTAGCCGGTGGGACAGACGTCGGCGCAGATGTGGCAGCCGATGCACAGGGAGTAATCGGTATAGACGTAGCGACCCATCGTCGCCTCCGACTTCGGCGTGCGCTTGACCGCGACCTGCGGACAGTAGATGACGCAGTTGTCGCACTCGAAGCACATGCCGCAACTCATGCAGCGCTTCGCCTCGTCGACCGCCTGCTTGTCGGTATAGCCAACCATGCGTTCGGCGAAGTGTCCCAGGACCTCTTCGGCGGACGGCCCGATCTCCGTGCGCTTCATGCGCTCCAGCTGCGGGAAGTGTCCAAGGAACAGCGATTCCGACTTGCACACCGCCGACGCGCTGCGATCCTCGTAGTTGTGCACGGCGAAACCGCCCACCCCCTTGCCCGTAAGCGAGGTGCCGCGCAGGCCGCGGTCGATCTCGCGCAGGTCGGGATCCGGCAACGGCTCGAACGTCTTGGGCTCGAGATTCACCTCGCGCAGCTTGTCGAGGAGATCGAAGCGATGTACGTCAACCTTCGGCCGCTTGACCATCTCCGCATTCTGCAGGTAGCGGTCGATGCTGTCGGACACGATCGAACCCTGGCCGATGACCGTCGTGAGCAGGTGCGGGCGGATGATGTCGCCGCAGGCGAACAGGCCCTGGCGATTCGGCACCTGATAGAACTTGTCCGCCGCGATCAGGCCCCTTCCATTGTCCAGCTCCGCCATGCCTTCGAGATCGCCCGCCTGGCCGATCGCCGAGACGACGAGGTCGGCTTCGAGATCCATCTCGGTGCCCGGCTTCTCGACCGGCTTGCCGGTCGAATAATCGAGCTCGATCACGCGCAGCGCCTTGGCGCGGCCCGTCTTTTCGTCGAGCAGCACCTTCACCGGCAGCAGGCTGCCGCGGATGCTCACACCCTCGCGCTGCGCATCCTCGATTTCGTGCTTGGCGGCGTTCATTTCCTCGATCGGCTGCATCGAGATCAGGATCACATCGGCGCCTTCTCGCGCCGCCATGGTCGAAACGTCGTGCGCCGTGTGGCCCAGCACCACGAACTCCGGGCGCTCGGTTTCCTTGATGTCCTTGACGTAGCCCAGACGGCGCGCCACCGAGACCACGTCCACCGACGTGTCGCCGCCGCCGACCACGACCACGCGGCCGGAGACCGACTTCAAGCGGCCCTGGTTGAAGGCTTCGAGAAACGCGACGCCGCTGATGACGTTGGGCGCATCCGCGCCGGGTACGGGCAGGCTTCGGCCGGCCTTGCAGCCGATGGTGAGCAGCACCGCGTCGTAACCGGCTTCGAGTTCGCCAAGCGCGACGTCGCGGCCAATGCGGGTATTGAGGCGGACCTCGACGCCCATGGCCGTGATGCGATCGATCTCGCCGTCCAGGTGCTTGCGCGGCAGCCGATAGCCCGGCACGCCGTACTTGGCCATGCCACCCAGTTCGGCGTGATCATCGAACAGCGTGACGGCGTGCCCTTTCCGGCGCAGCTGGTACGCCGCTGAAAGTCCTGCCGGTCCGCCGCCCACGATGGCGACGCGCTTGCCGGTTTCCGCGCCCGCCGCGAAGCCGAAATTATTTTCCAGCGCGTAATCGCCGATGTATTGCTCGACCGCATTGATGCCGACGGTGTCATCCACCACGTTGCGATTGCAGCCGGCCTGGCATGGCGCCGGGCAAACCCGGCCCATCATCGACGGGAACGGATTGGCGTTTGTCGCCCGCCGGAATGCGTACTCCTGCATGCTCGTGTCCTTGGGTGCCTTCTCCACCCCGCGCACGATGTTGAGCCAGCCGCGGATGTCCTCGCCCGATGGACAGCTCGCCTGGCAGGGTGGCGTCGTGTGCACGTAGGTCGGACACTTGTCGGACGCGTCGGCGGAGAAGATCCGATCCTGCATGGAGTCCCATTCCTGGTCGCCGTCCCTGAACCTGCGGACGGTTTGTCCACTCTTCTCCGCGGGCTTGCTCGCTGGCGCTGACATGTCTATCTCCAGTTGAAACGGTTCATTGCTTCGATTCCAGAACGATCGCCTTGCTGACCAGGCCGTGCACGCTGCCGATCATGTCCATCGGATGCTTGTAATAGGGCAGCACCTTGGTGAACTGGCTCTTGCAGATGGCGCAGATCGCGGCCATGTGATTGACCCCGTGGTCCTCCACCACCTGCTGCAGCGCCTGCATGCGCGGCAGCGCACCCTTGACGCGAAGCTCGACCAGGTCGTCGGTGAGCAGGCCGCCGCCGCCGCCGCAGCAGAAGGTGGTCTCGCCGATGGTCTCGGGTGCCATGTCGACGAAATTCCTGACGCAGGCCCGGATGATCTCGCGCGGGATCGTGAACTGTCCGCCCGGAACATCGCCCATGCGCGAGGCCCGCGACACGTTGCACGAATCGTGGAACGTGACCACCTTGTCGTCGTTCGCACTCCTGTCGAGCGTGAGCATGCCGCGCTGGATCAAGTCCCAGGTGAACTCGCAGATATGCTGCGGCGCCGGATAGCGCGGATCGAGGAAGTCGAAGGGCCCGATGAGCGTGTTCCAGAAGCTGTAGGCGACGCGCCAGGCGTGGCCGCACTCGCCCACGATGATGCGCTTCACGCCCAGGTCGAGCGCCGCGTCGCGGATGCGCTCGGCGACCTTCTGCAGGTTGTCGTGGTTGCCGATGAACAGCGAGAAGTTCGCCGCCTCGGAGGCGTGCGAGGAGAGCGTCCACGAGATGCCCGCGGCGTGGAACACCTTGGCGTAGCCGATCAGGCCGTCGATGTGCGGTTCGGCGAAGAAATCGGCGCTCGGCGTGATCAGCAGCACCTCGGCACCCTTGACGTCCAGCGGAAACTTGACGTCGACGCCCGTTTCTTCCTTGACGTCCTCTTCGAGTCCGTCGAGCGTGTCACGCAACGCGGGTTCGGGCAGGCCCAGGTTGTTGCCGATCTTGTGGAGCTTGGCAATGATCTCGTTGGAGTATTTTTGCCCCAGGCCAACGCTGTCCATGACGTCGCGCGCCGCCATCGAGATCTCGGCGGTGTCGATGCCGTAGGGGCAGAACACCGAGCATCGCCGGCATTGCGAGCATTGATGGAAATAGCTGTACCACTCGTCCAGCACGTCCCGCGTCATGTCGCGCGCACCCACCAGCCTCGGGAAATGCTTGCCGGCGAACGTGTAGTAGCGCCGGTACACGGAGCGCAGGAGGTCCTGGCGCGCCACCGGCATGTTCTTCGGGTCGGCGGTGCCGAGGTAGTAGTGGCATTTGTCGGTGCAGGCACCGCATTTGACGCAGCTGTCGAGAAACACCTGCAGCGCGCGCGACTGCGAGACCAGCTCTCCCAGCCGGGTGACTGCGACTTTTTCCCAGTCCGGCACCAGTTCGCCGGGAAAGCCAAGCGACGTCTGGTGATCGGGCTTGGCGACGAACGGCTTGCTGTGCGCCATGGCGCCTTCGCGCAGCAGCGGTATCACCGGATACTTGCCCAGCGCCGGGGTCTCGAACTTTGCTACGTCAGCCATGTTTGGGCGCCCCGGCGCGAACGATCCGTGCCGACCAGCCCGCCGCATGTCGCCGCTCGCGCGCGTCGTCCACCTGGTTGAGGCTCGGGCTGAAGAACACGCCCGGTGCATGCAGCAGCTTGGACAGCGGAAAGACGATCATCAGCGTGGCAACCAGCGCCAGATGGACGAGCAGCATCGGGTCGGCGGGAAGCGGCTGCCAATCGAAGCGCATCAAGCCGAGAAAGAACGCCTTGAGCGCGACGATGTCGGTATGCGCGATGTACTTCATGGCCAGACCGCTGGCGGCGATAGCGACGAGCAGCGCCAGCATCAGGTGATCGGACGGGGCGCTGATATAGCGCACGCGATCGACCAGCAGACGCCGTCCCCACAGTCCGGCGAGGCCCGCGAGCAAGGCGAATCCCGCGTACAGGCCGAACGGCTGGATCAGCGTGACCCAGTACCAGACCGGCTGGGTGAAATAGCGCAGATGTCGCAGCAGAACCACCAGGAGCGCGACGTGGAAAATCCAGCCGAACAGCCAGGTCCACTTGTTCGAGCGGAACAAGGCCCTGAACAGCGTCACTTCGGTGAGCATGCGCAGTACGACGCCGCGGCGCGTGGTAGGCGCCGGCGGAATCGGGATCTTCAGCGGCTGCGGCGTGCGCGCGTAGATCCAGCACTTGCGGGCGACGCCGCCGACCAGCATTGCCGTCGCAAAATAGAAGAGCAGCGCATAAGCGGCCGTCAATGCGGACAATACGGACTCCCCACGAACTGCCGCGGGCTAGACGCAGCCGGTCGGCTTGGGCAGCCCCGCGTACTTGCAGGCCTGCTTGGCGGGACCGTACGGGTACAGCTCGTACAGGTACTTGCTGTTCCCCTTGTCCGCGCCCAGTTTCTTCCCGATCGCCTTGGTCAGCACCCGCACCGCCGGTGCGATCTGGTACTGATCGTAGTATTCGCGCAGGAAGTTGATCACCTCCCAGTGGCTCTCGGTAAGGTCGCAGTCCTCGAGTCGCGCCATCTCCTTCGCCACGTCCTCGGTCCAGTCGGCACGGTTGGCGAGATAGCCTTCCTCGTCGGTTTCGATGGTTTGGCCGTTCACTTCGATTGTCATGTCGCCTTTTCCCTTCGGTTTCAAAGCCAGGATTGCACGGCGCTGTGTTCCACCACGAGATCGACAAACCCCTCGTAGTCCACCAGGCGAACGCCGTCCATCACCCGGTTCTGCATGCCCCGCGCCTCGATATCGGGCCGGAGTGCGTAAATCGATACGCTGCCCATGGCCTCCTGCACCTCTTTCGCGACCGCGGTGTCCCTCGTCGCGGCGTAAACGCCGTCCTCGATCAGCAGCACCGCGCTGCCCTGCCGGGCATACCTGAGGCAGGTGCGCAGCGTAGCGTTGTCGAAAGGCGATTTGTTGACCGTGTGCAGCATCGCTGTCGTCCTCTAAAAGCTCAGGATCACGTCCTGGCTTTCCATGATCTCGGCCATGCGCTCCGCGCTGACCACCTCGACGGGGACCACCAGGTCGTCCTCGACCAGACCCCGCGCCTGCAGATCGTCCTGCGTGACATAGAGCTTGTTGACGTCGTAGTCGTCCAACGCCCTGTAGGTGGGTGAGAAATTCTTGATCTCGACACCCTTGGTGTCCTCGCCCTTCGCAAGCTGGTAGACGCCGTCGCCCAGGAATGCAACGCTCACGTCCTGGTCGAAGGCCGCGCCGATCAGCACCACCTCGAGCGATTCGAGCGCGTAGATGGTCCCGTACGGCGCCTTGCGGTTGACGTACAGGAATCTCTTGGCGATGCCGCCTTCTTCTTCGTCGTCCATTCCCTGCTCCTCAGTCGCCGAAGACCACCAGGCGATCGGCCTGGATACCGGTTTCGATGAGCTGGCCCAGTCCCGAAATGCGGAAGCCCGGTGCGATATTGTCCGCATCCTTGCCATTGCGCTTGGCCTCGCTGGCATCGAGCAGACCGCGTCGCTGCGCCGCGGCGACGCACAGCACCAGGTCCAGCTTGTGCTGTGCCGCGAGTTCGCTCCAGCGCTTGACGATGTTGCGGTCGTCCTGCGGAGGCACGGTGAGTCGGGTGCCGTTGTTCACCCCGTCGTGATAGAAAAACACCCGATAGATTTCGTGTCCCTTCGCAAGCGCGGCCTTGGTGAACTGATAGGCCGTGTCCGAGGCCTGGTGGGTATAGGGTCCTTCGTTGACCAGGATGCCGAGTTTCATGCCGGGCTCGAGTTCAGAAGCGGATGTGCGCCGAGGCATTGAGGCTGTTGCGTGCCCCGCGCCAGTTGTCGATGTGGAACTTGGTGAACGGCAGCCCGGTCATTTCGAAAAACCGTGGCCAGCCGATGCGCTCGACCCAGTCGCCGACACGCTCCCAGTCGCGGGCGTCGTTCTTGTACGTGTAGAGGATCTTCTTGACCACCGCCGCGACCTCGGGCCACCGCGGCGGATTGTTGGGCAGCCCGGCAGCCACGAGCTTCTGGAACATCGGCTTGGAGCGCGCGTTCGAGTTCTTCCCACCGACCCAGATGGCGAGCTTGGAGTGGTCCGGATCGTTGATCTGCATCGGCGGACACGGCGGATAGCAGGCGCCGCAGCAGATGCACTTCTTCTCGTCCACCTCGAGCGAAGGCTTGCCGTTGACGATTGCCGGCCGGATCGCCGCCACCGGGCAGCGCGCGACGACCGACGGGCGCTCGCAGACGTTCGCCACGAGGTCGTGGTTGATCTTCGGCGGCTTGGTGTGCTGGATGTTGATCGCTATGTCGCCCTGGCCGCCGCAGTTGATCTGGCAGCACGAGGTGGTGATGTGCACACGATTGGGCATCTCCTCCCTGATGAACTCCTCGTAGAGCTCGTCCATCAGCGACTTGACCACGCCCGAGGCGTCCGTGGCGGGAATGTCGCAGTGCAGCCAGCCCTGCGTGTGCGAGATCATGGTCACCGAGTTTCCGGTGCCGCCCACCGGATAGCCCGCGTCGTTGAAGGCCTTGATCAGCGGGCCGACCTTGTCCCAGCTGGAAACCATGACCTCCATGTTCGAGCGGATGGTGAAGCGCACGTGGCCTTCACCATACTTGTCGATGATGTCGCACAACAGGTTGATCTCATAGGGTCCGAGCTGGCGCTGCGTGCCGACGCGCACCGTCCATATCTCGTCGCCCGAGTAGGCAACGTGGTGCAGCACGCCGGGCCTGGGCCGGTCGTGGTATTTCCAGTTGCCGAAGTTCTTCTGCATCAGCGGATGCATGTACTGAACGCCGTCGGGACAGCCGCTCTCGATCGGCGTGCGCATTTTTTTCTTGTCCACTGCTACCTGTGCTTGTGCCACGGCCATCTCCTCAGGCAACCGACGTCTGCTTGCGATCGATCCATTTCTGCGCTTCCTGGTCCCAATCATCCAGACGCACGTAGGAACTGGTGCGCGGATGGGCGATCATGTTCGGATCGACGTCGATGCCGATGCCTTCCAGGAAGTTCGCAAGCCCGATGCGCTCGATCATCTCGCCGCAGCGCTCGTGCTCCAGACCGTTCTCCGCCCAGTAGTCGATCACCGTGGCGGCGAGATCGCGCAGCTTGTCGTAGTCCTCGTCGGTGTCCATTTTCATGAACGGCACGATGACCGTGCCCATGGTGTCGCCGATCTTGAGCGTGCGCTTGCCGCCGATGAGCAGCGTGATGCCGCGATCCTTGCCGGGCTTCAGCGCCTTGGTCATCACGTTGATGCAGTGCATGCAGCGCACGCAGCTCCTGTTGTCGACTTCGAGCGTGTCGTCGTCGTTGAGAGACAGCGCCTTGGTCGGGCAGCGGGCGATCACGTTGTCGATCGTGTATTTGCGACCGTGGCCCTCGACGTAGGCCCTGACCTCTTTCTGGTCGACCTGCATGTCGTCGCGCCAGGTGCCGATTACCGCGAAGTCGGCGCGCTGGATGGAGTTCATGCAATCGTTCGGGCAGCCGGAGACCTTGAACTTGAACTTGTAGGGCAGCGCCGGCCGGTGCATGTCGTCGATGAAATTGTTGACCAGCGTGCGGTGGATGCGGTGCTCGTTGGTGCACGACTGCTCGCAGCGCGCGGCGCCGACGCAGGACATGGCGGTGCGCACGCAGGGACCCGCGCCACCGAGATCGAAGCCGTATTCGTTGATTTCGTCGAAGAAATGCTGCGTGTTCTCGGTGGTGGTCCCGATAAACATGATGTTGCCGGTCTGGCCGTGGAAGGCGATCAGTCCCGAGCCCCACTTTTTCCAGGAATCCGAGAGCTGGCGAAGCACCTTGGTCGTGTAGTGATTGCCGGCCGGCGGCTGCACCCGCAGTGTGTGGAATTCCTTGGACTCCGGGAACATGCTGGCGACCTCGGAAAAGCGAGGAATGATGCCGCCGCCGTATCCGAACACCGAAACCGTGCCGCCCTTCCAGTAGCCCAGGCGGGTCTTGTACGAATGCTCGAGCTGGCCGAGCAGGTCGACCATCATGTTGTTGTCGTGCGCGAGCCGCTTCAACCCGGTGACGAAACTCGGCCAAGGACCGCCTTCGAGCTGGTCGAGCATGGGCGTCGGATGAAACGCCTTGGTCGATTTCTTTTCAGGGGGGATGTAGCTGCTGTGGCGGGTGGGGTCGCTGGGCGGCTTCTGCGGACTGGACATGAATTCCTCCTCCGGGCAATGCGTACGCGGTGCCGACAGTGTAGCGAGGGCGGCGAGCGCACCCGCAGAAGTCTTTGGGGGTACCCGCCCCGCACTGCCCCCCCCCATTGGGGATAGTCGAAGGCCTGGCGGTTTCCGGAAACCACGCTATTTCAGCTACTTGCACGAATGTGGCGCAGAGCCGGATGCGCAGCCTGCCGCGCGCCCGCGATCGCGGCGGCATTCTCTGCCACGTGCCAATGCGGTACGTTCTGTCCCCCCGACCCCGACTTCTGCCGTCGCTTGAATTCGTCCCTTGCCACCACCGTTGCCGACCCGTTCGCGCGCGACCAACCGCAGGCCTACCTGCGCTGGCGCGAGCGCAAGCTGGCGCGTTATCCGCGTCGCGTCGAAGATCTGGTCGTCGAAGTGCGCGATCCGTGCAACCTGCGCGACAGCGAGGTCGCGGAGCTGCTGCGCGTGTGCCGACTGGCCAACATGGCGGTTTACTCGAGCCCGCTCGCCGGCGTCACCGATCGCGACATCGCCCTCCGCGTGGGCGCGCGCATCGGACTCGCGTGCCTGGTCGCCAACCCGCTCGCCGACGAAGATGGCGTCAGCGCGCTGGAAGTCACGCCGGAAAAATCGGCGCGGGGCTTCATTCCCTACTCGAACCGTCGCCTGCTCTGGCATACCGACGGCTACTACAACGCTCCGCAGCAACGCATCCGCGCATTCATCCTGCACTGCGTCCGACCTGCCGCCACCGGCGGCGCGAACCGCCTGCTGGATCACGAAATCGCCTACATCCTGCTGCGCGACGCCGACCCGGAGCATGTCCGGGCGCTCGGTCACCCTGACGCGATGACCGTGCCGGCCAACGCCACGGAAGGCATGGAATTGCGCCCTGCCCGGTCCGGTCCGGTATTCTCTTCGGCGGGCGGTGTGCTGCACATGCGATACACGGCGCGCACGCGCAGCATCGAATGGCGCGCCGACGCCGCGACGCGCGCCGCGGCGGGCATGCTCCGCGAACTCCTCGACGCTGACTCACCGTATGTGTTCGCGCTGCGCCTGTCGGGTGGACAGGGACTGGTGTGCAACAACGTACTGCATGACCGCAGCGCATTCGCGGACGCGGAGGCGCCCGACACGGGTCGGCTGGTTTACCGCGCCCGCTACCGCGATCGCATTTCCGATGCTGTCGCCGCGCTCCGGCCCGGCACGATTCCCGAAGACAAGGCTTGCAACGAATGAAATACATCCCGCTCAAGTACATCAAGGAGGACGCCGCCGTTGGCAACGCCGACAGCAGCGAGGACGCAAAGGAGTCGACCGGCATGCTGGAACGCCTGGTCGCCGACCTGCGCGGCCAGCTCGCGCAGCTTTCTGTCGACGCCGCAGCGCTGCGGCGCGCCGACATCCTGCTGCAGCTCGGCCGCGCGCTGGTGCGCCTCGAGCAGCGGCCCGACGCCTGGGTCGCGGCACGCGCCGCCTTCGATCTCTATCTTGCCGAGCAGGCGTGGGAGGGCGCGGCGCAGGCATGCGACATCCTGTTCCTCGCCGAGCAGCCGGATTCGCTTGCGGCGCTCGGCCACGGCATCTGGCTCGCCGTCACCTATCCGATTGATCCGGAATTGAGCGTCGCGTTGCTGCAACGCGTGGTCGAAGAGACGCCGCCCGAATCCGACGGCGCCGCAGTGGCTGCGGTCACGGCCTTCTATCTGGTCGACCTGCGCGCGCGCGACCCGCAGCGCGAGCACCTGCTGATCTACGTCAATCAGGTACTTGCCACCGTGGCACGACGCCACAGCGGCATCGACGGACAACGCTCGTTCGACAAGTGGATCGCGGACATGGAGCTGAACGACCCGGCGTTGTTCCTGCCCCGGCTGCGCAACGTCGTCGACGTGCTGGTCCAGGACGACTGGTGGTTCGATCGCGACGCGCTGCAGCGAGCATTGCCGGCGGACTGAGGGTCGAGTCGATGTTGCCCGTGGACGCAATCGCCGCGACCGGACCGTCGATTCCGGACGATATCGTGGACGCCGTCTTCGCGATCACCTGCCGCAACCTGCCCGTCGATCATGCCTGGGCGCTGTCGCAGGCGATCGAGGCCGCGTTGCCCTGGTTTTCCGGAGAGCCGGGCGCGGGACTGCACACCGTCCACGGCGCGGCGTCGGGCAGCGGCTGGATGCGACCGGAAGGCGCCGACGCGCTGTTGCAGCTTTCGCATCGCGCCAGACTGGCGCTGCGCCTCCCCCGGCATCGCATCGAAGCCGCTGCCGACCTGCTCGGACACACCCTCGACATCGCCGGCTGGCCGCTGCGTGTCGACCGGCTCGCCGTGCGGCCGCTGTCGCGCATCACCACGCTCCATGCACGCGGCGTCGTGTTCACAACCGCCGCCGACGAACCGGATTTCATGATCGCGGTCGGGACCGAACTGCGCATGCTGGGCATCGAACCGGGGACCGCGCTATGCGGGCGCATGACGCCGATTGCGACCCCCGCGGGCACCTACCAGGCCCGCAGCCTGATGCTTGCCGGCCTCACCCGCGCGGAATCGCTGCAGCTGCAGAGGCATGGTCTTGGCGCGCAGCGCAGGCTGGGCTGCGGAGTCTTCATCCCCCACAAGGACATCGGCGACCTGTTTCCAAGGTCGGATTGAAACGCAGAAAGGAGAAAGCCATGGCGTACGAAGTACAGGGCAAGCTGATCGAGACCACGGAGACCGGATTCCTGGTAGCGCAGGACGAATGGAGCAACGATGTCGCGGAGGCGATCGCCGCCGCCGAGGGGTTGAGCCTGACGCAGGACCACTGGGACGTGATCGAGTATCTGCGCGACGCCTGGTTCAACAATAACGGCGAGCAGCCGAACAACCGGGCGATTCTCAAGGCCATGCAGGAAAAGTGGCCCGATCGCAAGGTGGACAACAAGACGCTGTTCGACCTCTTCCCGGGCAATCCGTCCAAGCAGGCCGGCATGATCGCCGGGCTGCCGGAGAGCATGCGCAAGGGCGGCTACTGACCTCCGGTCAATCGTAGTGCCTGCGCTGCGAACGCCTTCTTCCCGCCTGCTGCACCACGCCGCCGCGGATGGTGTACGGCGGAACGAGTTCGAAGCTCCCGTATCTGGGATTCAGCGGCTTCAGGAACCGGCGCTCGCCGTCGATGACGAGTTGGCGAAAGAAGATGTCCCCGGCGAACTCGACGATCACGAACGAGCCGTCGTGCGGAACGTGGCCCGGGTCGACGATGACGATGCAGCCCTCGGCGAACTCGGGCATCATGCTGTCGCCAAGAACGCGCAACGCATAGGGCTCGAGCGCACCGCAGCCTTCCTGTGGCATTCTCGCCCGTCCTAGCGCTCTTTGTCCGACGGCTTGCGGTCGTGAAAGCGCACGACGCTGTCCTTCGGGGCGGCTTCGTCGGCGAAGCGCGGCCGCGCGCCCGCAGAGCGCACCCGCCGCCTGAGCAAGCTCGCGCTCGCGCGCGCTGATCAGCGCCAGGCACTGCCGAAGATCTTCGATGGTCGCGTCCGACAACGGATGCCGCATGCCGTGCGGGGTGGCGGTGTCCCTGATCACCGCGGCAAGCGTCAGCTTCATCGCCTGCAGAATCCGCGCCTCCATCGACTGCTCGGGATCGCTCATCGGGCCCGCCTCAAAGATCCGACCACATGCGGATCAGGTTCAGATACGCGGCGTTCACCTGCGCGGTCGACAGCGCATCGGGAGCGCCTTGGAGCAGCGACTCGCGCGCCGCGTTCAGTCCGTAGAGCAGTTCGCGCCTGCCCGCGTCGCGCACCAGGCTCTGCACCCAGGTGATCGCCACCAGTCGTTCGCCCCGGGTGACCGGATTGACCCGGTGGATGGTCCCGGCCGGATAGACGACGGCGTCTCCTGCCTCGAGCTTCACCGACTGATCGCCCGCGTGCGTGCGGATCACCAATTCGCCGCCATCGTACTCTTGCGGCCCGGAGAGAAAGACTGTGACGGCGATGTCCGAACGGTACCTGATGCCGTCCGCCCCCATGATCGGATCATCGAGATGATCGCCATAGGCCATACCGGGCCGGTAGCGCGCATACAATGGGCTTGCCACGTGCACGGGCATCGCGCCTGCGCGATAGAGCGGATGGCGAACCAGGGCACCCATCACCACACGATCGAGGCGCGCGACATCCGCCTCGTCGCCGTCGAGTTCCTGGTTGTTCTTGACCCGCCGCGCCGCGGTGCCCGCCGACAGTCGCCCTTCCACGAAGCGGGCCGGCGCGAGCCACGCGCGAACCAGCGCGAGTTCGTCCGCCTTGAGTACGTTGGGTAGGGGCAGGAGCATGCGGCGGCAGGTTCAGGCGAAACAGATCCACGTGGTGGCAATGTACTTGACGCCCTGCTCCAGCATGACGCCGCGATGGACGTGGGTCCAGAAGGGCGGAAACACCAGCAGCGTCCCCTGTTTCGGCCGGATCACGACGTCCTGCAGCGGGAACTCGGTCTCGCCGCCCGGTCCCGGTACGTCATTCAGGTACCAGATCGCGACCAACTGACGCTCGCGGAACACGCCGGGCCCCGCGTCGACATGCCAATGGTAATACTCTCCCGGCAGCGTCCGCTGCAGGTTGTAGCCGATGTCCTTGAACGCATTGGCGGCAAAGAACGGGAATTCGAGCGCAAACGCGTTGAAGGCGGCCGCCAACTGCTGCGACAGCGCCCGATCGATGTCGCGCCAATCCTCCCGGCCGCTGATGCGCAGGTCCGTCGACCGCTTGACCTCCGGCGCCTCATCGCCTGCCTGTCCGATGCGCCCGCGAACCTGCTGATCGACGCGTTCCTCGAAGCGCCGGATCGCCTCGCGGCAGACGTCGGCCGGCAGCACCCCGGCCAATTCGTAGATGAAGCTGAGTGGCTTGACCTCGCGGATGCGTGGGTCGGAAAAACCCATTGCCTACGCGTACAGCAGCTCGGTGTTCTGCATTTCGCCGGTGGCGTCGATGTCCACGCCGATCGCACCGGGCACGCGCAGCGCGATGTATGCGGCCATCAGCATCGCCGTCGTCTCGTTGCCGTTCATGATGCTGGTCAGCAGCTTGTCCGCGACGATCTGGCAACGCTGCAACCGATCGGGCAGTTCAACGAACTCCCGGCTCATCTGCCAGCCGCGGTCCATGTCGCGGTCGAGCCCGGCGTGAAAGTCGGCCGCGTCGCGCAGCAGTTCCTCCGGCACATCGACCGCGTAGACCTGCTCGGCGATGACGACGCGGAACCGCATCAGCGAGCCTCGGCGGCCTTCTCGGCCAGCGCCTGCCATCGGGCCGCTTCGACGGGGTCGCAAGCGACGCCAACACCCTTTTCATACATCGTCGCGAGCATTGCCTGCGATCCTGCAAGTCCCTGATCGGCGGACAGTCTGAACCAGCGCGCCGCCTCGGCGGGATCGGCCCGGGTGCACTCGCCCTGGAAGTACATGAACCCCATGCCGTGCTGCGCGAGGGCATCGCCCTGCTCGGCGGCGGCACGCATCCACATGACCGCGTCCGCGCAGTTCTTGACCATCCCCAGCCCCACCTGCGCCATGATCGCGACCCGATACTGCGCTCGAGGGTCGCCGTGCTCGGCCAGCGGCCGCAGCAGTTGCATCGCTCGCGCAAATTCCTTCGCCTCGAACGCGGCGATCCCGCTCGCCATTTCCATATCCAGTCCTGACATGTTTCCTCCGTGCGGCTATTATCGCCGAATCGACCGTGCCCCACGCCCGCCATGGCCATCATCAGCAGCCGACCCTCGATTGCGCTCGTCAAGACCCGCTGGCGCGACGGACAAACCCGAACGCTCGCCGACCGCGCGGGCGTGATCGGCACCAACGTCTGGAAGATTGCGCTCGAGATATTCAAGCACATGGAAAGGGATGGCTTTCGCTTCGGTTCCGACCGAATGGTCACCGATGTGCTCTCCGAGTTCATCGCCTTTCTCGTGCAGCTGGTCGACCGATCGGTGTACGGCAGGCTTCCAGAAGCCGACCGCGCCACGCTCATTGGCGAAGTCGCCCGCCACCTGGCCGCGACGATGGAGAACAATCAATTCGACCTCTTCGGACCCGGCGAGTACAAGGCGCCCTTCATCGCCCTGCTCAACGAACGCTTCGCCGAATATGCAGGCTTCTCATTCGCCGATGGCGCTCCGCCGCTGACCAGCCTGCGGTTCCTCGCCGCCAAGGTCGCCGACGCCATGGCCGCCGGCGAAAACAAGTGGGTGGTCGAACAGGTGATGGATGTGGAAGCGCCGGAAATGGTGCGGTTGATCAGCCAAGCTGGTCGAGCTCACCGTCGAAGCGGCGCCCGGCTAGCGAACGAAGGCCGGGCCGGCGGGTTCCGGAACGTCGTCGAGCCAGGCGCACAGCGCGGCCTCGCGTCCGGCGGGCTCGAGTGACAACAGTTCCCTGCCGCTCGCAAGCCACCGTTCCCTGCCCTCGTCGACGATCGCCCTGAGTCGATCTGTCCTGCCATCGCGAAGAAATGCCTCGTAAGCATCGAGCGCCTGTGGAAACATCGTGCGTCGTGGGGCATCGAACGTCGCGAAATGGAAGTGCAGCGCGGCCAGGTTGTCTCGCTCGAGCAGCGCCGGCAGTGTCGACAGGCAATCCGCAAGCAGATCGCGCACGGCGCGCAGCGCGGGCTCGCCGCGCGTGCGCGCGGCGGCCATCGCCACGTCGCGCCAGGCATCGCCGAGCAGCTCGCCGGCCATGGCCTCGCCGACTTCGTGCAGGATCATGGTCTCCGTTTCATGGTCGGCCATGCGCTGCAGCGCGGCTTCGGCGTCCACCTCGAAGTCGTAGCACGCCAACGCGCGCGCCATGGCGTTGTCGTGCCTGCGCAACTGCCACTCTTCGATCTTCTCCCACAGGTAACGGCGCACCGATTCCATGCGCACGAAGACCGTCCGTCCCTGCAACAGCGCCGGCGGCGCAGCGAGCTCGCGCGCGTATTCCCGGGTGGAAATCACGACCGTCAATCCGGCGCGCTCCTCGACACGAAGAAGCCGGCCAAGGAAGAACATCGGTTTCTGAAAGCGCCCGTAGCCCGCGCCGTAGACGCAGCCCTGCGGCAGCAATTCCCGGTTGGCGGCGTCGGCATCGAAAGGATCGAGCATTCCGTCCGCGATCGGCAGCGGCGCGAACGCCTCGGCCTCGAGGCCGTCCCACGACCGTTCGCGCGCATCCAGCCATTCGCCCAGTGCGTCCTTCGGGATTGCGCGGGCAAAGGGCAGCGCCCGCTCCCAGCGGTAGTACTCGCGCATCTTGAGCAGGAAGGTGCACAGGCCGTAGTCGCCGGCGTATCGGGCGTCGGAGATATCGCAGTTGCGCTGCACCGCGCGGGCGAGTGGCGGAGATTCGTGGACCATCACGGGGAGCATATAATAAGTTGACGTTTCCGATTCCGTTCCAACGCCATGGCCAAGACGACGTTTCCAAAGCCGCACGTGACCCTCGACATGCGAGGCTCCGCCTGCCCGGGGCCGATCCTGGGTGCGAAGCGCGTGCTCGATGATCTGCTTCCCGGGGAAGTGCTGTTGCTCATTTCGGACTGCGCAGGAACCAAGGACGACCTTCGTTCGTGGCCAAAGTATGCCGATGTCGAAGTGCTGGAAAGCGAAGACCTGGCCAAGGGAGGCGTCGGTTTCTTCATCCGCAAGGGAAAGGCCAAACGCGTTTCGCCGAACGCCGTCCTTGACATGCGTGGTGCCATCTGCCCCGGCCCCGTCGTGGAGGCGAAGAAGCTGCTCAACGGCATGCACAAGGGTGAAGTGCTGCAACTTGCCAGCGACTGCCCCGGCATCCGCGCCGATGTGAAGAGCTGGATCAAGGCGACCGGGCTGGAGCTGGCCGATGCCCGCGAGACCGCGCCTGGCGAATACCTGTTCCATATCCGCAAGCCCTGATGACGGGACCTGACTTTCGGAGGACAAGCACATGAACAGCCTGATGGACGAAATCGTCGGCGGCGACAGCGGCGCCAACAAGGATCCCCGTTTCCCCCACGCACCGGAGGGCTGGACGCCCTTGTCGGCCGTCACGGCGGCGCGCAAGGAAAATCTTGAACTCGGTGAGGTCCACTGGCGGGCGTTGCGCGCGCTTCACGAGTACTACGCCAGACACGAGGTTACTGCCATCAACCTGCGCGAGTTGCACGACGCGCTGGACGAAAAATTTCACCAGCAGGGTGGCATCAAGCACCTCTACGAGCTATTTCCGTCCGGACCGGTCGCGCAGGGCTGCAGAATCGCGGGACTCAAGGCCCCGCCGGGCGCGATCGACACGGGCATGGGCAGCGTGGCCTAGCGGTCCGGCTGAAACCCGGCGTCACCGTGGATGGCGCGGAGCCTGCCATCGCGCAGGGGGCGCAGCGAATACGCCTAGAAGATGCTCTGGCAGGACGCGCCGGAGCCCAAATGGAGGCGGCGCGGTGCGCAGGGCCCGCAACACGCGGACAACCGCTGTCAGCGTCCGGGACACCGCCAACGCGGCGGCAAATTCACTTCGTCACTTCGCCGGACAAGCCGCAGTATCCGAGGGCACCTTGCCGACGAGCAGCAGGAAATTTTCGAAGGGTCCCATGTTGCCCATCGCCTCGAGCATCGGCC
Source organism: uncultured beta proteobacterium (assembly GCA_963739745.1). Lineage (GTDB taxonomy): Bacteria > Pseudomonadota > Gammaproteobacteria > Burkholderiales > Casimicrobiaceae > VBCG01. The sequence goes on along the minus strand of CAVUCJ010000017.1, from coordinate 88,241 downwards.
CATCGAATCCAAGCCGGCCGAACATCATCCCCGCCATCGGGCCGTATTCACCCTTGCCCATCTCGACCCAATGCACGGTCTCGGCCTTCATCACGTAGTCTGCGTCGCCGTCGAGCTTCGCGGTTTCGGGGGCGCCGCCATAGACGCACAGTGCCTTGCCATCCTTCAGCGCGATGCGCATTTCAGCGGTGGGCCTGTCGCCGCAATCGGAGCGATAGACCTGCATTGCCTTGAAGCCACGTCCCTTGTCGTTCTTGACCCACTCGCTCGCGACGAGCTTGTCGGTAAGGACCGGATCCTTGTTCCACGCGCCGCAGGCTTCCTTCGCCCATTCGGCGGACATCAGCGATGGCGCGGCCTGCGTGGGGCCGGCCAGCGCAAGCGCAATCAGCGTGGCGGCCAGCGAAGCTGTACGCATCAATTATTTCTCCCAGGGTTCCAGCGGTTCGCTCCGCGGGCCGCCATGCATCGGCGGCCGGTGCGGCTCGCGGAGTGAATCGGATCAGAACTTGCGGTTGTAGGCGATCCCGAGCAGGTACTGCTTCATCGCGATCGTCTCGGTCGTGGTCGGCGGCAGGCCGAAGCCGATGAACAGGCTGGGGCCGGTCACCGAGTTGTTCTCCGCGTACATGAACGATCCGGTAACCTCCGACTTGTTGTCGATCCGCCACGTCGCGCCCGCCGACCACTGGTTCTGGACGACGCCCGGCGCGAGGATGTTGAACGTGACGTCCTGCGGCCCGATCGGATTGTCCGAGTGGTTGTAGCCGCCGCGAATCGTCCACTGCTCGTTGATGTCGTACTGCACGCCGACCTTCCAGACGTCGACGTTCTGCCAGCCGAAGCCCGCGCCACTGTCGGCGCCCAGGCAGTACTGGCTCTGGCCCCCGCCCAACGGCGGCGGCGGGCAGTAGCCGACCCACGCGCTCGGGTTGCTCACCGACGGCGCGTCATCGTAGAAGATCCGCTCGAAGTCGAGCGCGATCAGCCATTGCTTCGTCGGCCGCAGCGCGACGCCGGCGGTGAAGCTCGACGGGATATCGAACCCGCCGCCCTGCGCGAACAGTCCCTTGTAGTCGTCGAAGTTCCCCATGCTGATCTTCGTGGAGTACGAAACGCCGACCGCGAACTGCGGAGTGAACTGTCCCATGTACCCGAAGCGCCCACCGAATCCCCAGGCGTCGCTGTACCCGTTGTTGGTCACGTTACCCGGGCTGCTCGAAAAGAACGGGTTGTCGAAGGCCTGCAGACCCTCGGCCTTGAAACGCTGGTAGGCGATGAGTGGCGCGACGCCGAGCGACTGCCCTTTGTAGAATTCCCACCCCACGTACGGTGCGATGACGAGCTGCGAGAGGTCGACACCCAGGTTGCCGCTGCCGCACAGCAGGTTGTAGGGGGCGCCCTGCCCGCCGCGGAAGTTGGAGCACGCGCTCTGCGCCGGGATCTGCCCGCCTGCGTAGTCGGTGTTCATGCCGCCATTCCCGTACACGGTCACGCCGAGCGCGACGGTCGGGCTGTACTTCCAGTTGATGCCGAACTCGGGAATGAAAAAGTTCTTGCTCCCGCTGTCGACATACCCGTCGATGTTGGCCGGTCCGGACCCGGAGCGCGAGGCATTGCGGTCGGGCGAGAACCAGGCGACACCCAGTTGCCACTGGTTGTCGAGGAACGACATGGCGGCCGGATTGACCGCGCCGCCGAAGGGCTCCTGCGCGACGGCCACCGCGGCGCCGCCCATGCCTATGGATTTCATCCCGTAGCCGTTCGCAAAATAACCGTCGGTCGCCTGTGCGGCCAGCGGCACCGCTGCCAGCAATGCAAATGCAAGTCTGCTTTTCATTTTGGTTTCCATTCGGATTGAGCTGCTGAACTTCGAATCAGGTTGCGATCGGCGGCACGCGGGATCAGATGAACAGGCTGACGTCGGCGTCCTTCGCCATCGGCAGGAACGTCGCGGCGCCCACGTAGTCCACGACCTCGGGAATGAACTGCTCGCGCTTGTAGCCGAAAAGGTCGACAGTCATCTGGCAACCGATCAGGTTCACCCCGGCCTCGATGCAGAGGCTGCGCAACTCGCCGATCGGGGCGACGCCCTGGTTCTTGATCGTCCTCTTCATCATCTTGGTTGCGAACGCCTCGTACGCCGGTATCAGCGACTGGACGGCGTTGGGAATGTTCCAGGTGATGGACTTGAACCACCGCGGGACCCATCGGCATCTTCATCGGCATCGCGGGGTTGCCCAGCGGGCTCACCTTCAGCTTGCGCAGGTCCTTCTTGAGCAGTTCGAGCCCGTAGAACGTGAAGAACATCGACACGTCCCAGCCCAGCGCGGCCGCCGTCGACGCCAGGATGAAGGGCGGATACGCCCAGTCCAGCGTGCCCTTGGTCGCGATGATCGTCATCGAAGACGTCTTCGCCGCCTTGATCTCGGCGAGCTTCGCCTCCAGCCTCTGTTCGAGCAACGCGTCGATGCGCTCGTTGATCGCACGGTCGAGCGCGGTGTTGTCCATGCCAGCGGCCATCACTTCGGCTTGCGTATTCATGGGATTCCTTTGCGGCAGGCGGGTCGGAACGCGCCGTGACCTGCCTATTTTTTCTTCAGGAAAAAGACGTAGGCCTTGTCCTCCTCTGCCGATGAGAGCAGCGGATTGCCCGTCTGGTTCGCGAACGCCTGCATATCCTTGATCGATCCCGGATCGGTCGCCACCACCTTCAGCACCTGGCCGGACACGAGATCGTTCAGCGCCTTCTTGGTCTTCAGGATGGGCAGCGGGCAGGACAGCCCGCGGGCATCCAGTTCCTTGTCGAAATTCACTGCAGTGACCTCCGTGATTCGCCCCGACTCGCGACCGAAACCGGTCGCACTCGTTGCCAAGATACCCGACGCACACGCGCGCCGGCCCGATGTGGCCCGCAGCACCGCGCCACCGTTGCATTAGGCTGGCTGCAACGGTTGGGCGTCTATAACCGGCATGGGTAATGCTCTACTACCCACAAGGAGGAGTGTGCCCCGACAGCCCGCGCAACCGGCCATGACCTTAATCAGTAATTATCCACTCTGCCGTCATGGCAGCGGGCTGACCCAGCACAAACCGCGGCGGGCGTCGATACGACGGCACCTGTGATACCGTTGACCGTACTATGCGTCGGCACGATCGAGGCGGCGACCATTGCATTTCGGCGGTCGGATGGCCACGGCGGCTGGCGCGGTCGTTGCGTCTCGCGGCGACGATCGGCGCGATCGCCGTGGCCGCGTTGGCTACTATGGCGGCTGCCGCCACCGGACCGTCGCCGGCGGCGACCCCCGACGCGCCGCTGTTCGCGGGCATGCGCCCCTACCATCCGAGCGGCGGGAACCTCATCCGCGCTTGCGCAGCGCTATTTCGAGCAGGGAATGACGCTCGCGTGGGGATTCAATCCCGCCGAGGCCGCGCGTTCCTTCGCCGCGGCCACGCGCGCAGACCCGCGAATGCGCCGCCTGCTACTGGGCGCTCGCCTGGGCGCAAGGGCCCAATGTCAACGCCGATATGGATCCGGCCGCCGCAAGCGACGTGGATGCTGCATTGCAGCGCGCACGGGCGCGGGCCGCCCACGCCTCGCCGAGGTATCGCGGCCTGATCGCTGCGCTTACCGTCCGGCACCCGAGCCCGAAATTGCCTGTCGACGAAGCGGGCTACGCGGCGAAGATGCGTTCGCTGGCGCGTCAATTCCCGCGCGACGCCGAGATCGCCACGCTCGCTGCGGAAGCCGAGATCAATCTGCATCCCTACGACTGGTGGGACGCGGACGGCGCCGAGAAGCCCTGGACCCGCGCGACCACCGATCTCCTGTCGCAGGCGCTGCGCCTGGCGCCTGACCACCCCGGCGCCAACCACTACCTGATCCACGTAATGGAGGACTCCACACAGCCGGAAGTCGCTCTCGACAGCGCCCGCCGCCTCGAGACGCTGGCGCCCGGGTCGGGGCACCTGCTGCACATGCCCGCGCATATCTACATGCGGGTGGGCCGCTACGCGGACGCATCGCGCGCGAACGAGGCCTCGATCGCCGCGGATCGCGCCTACCTCGCGCAGGTCGACGCGCAGCGCGCCTACCGCGTCGGCTACGTCGCGCACAATCATCACTTCCTGTTCGCGTCCGCCGCGATGGAAGGCAGGAGCCGCGTGGCGCTCGCCGCCGCAGACGCGGCGTATCCTGCGGCCTGCGGGCCCCGGCCCGGCGATCGCAGCACCGGCATCCTGCAGCAGTACTCGGTGCTGCCGCTGTTCGCGCGCGTGCGCTTCGGCCGATGGAAGGAAATCCTGGAGGACACGCTGCCGCCCGACGCACCCGAACCCTACCCGCGCGCGATCTGGCACTACGCGCGCGGCACCGCATTTGCCAGGACCGGCCGCCTGCCCGAGGCGCGTGCGGAACTCGCGCGCCTCGACACCCTCGCCGCCGACCCGACGCTGCAACTGCTCAAGGTGAAGAACATCAATGCGGCCACCGCGCTGGTTCGGATCGCGCAACTCACGCTGCGGGCGGACATTGCGCTCGCGGAGGGTGACAGCGCCGCAGCCGTCGCGCTGCTCGAGCAAGCGGTGGCGATCGAGGACGGGCTCGAGTACGACGAGCCGCACCTGTGGCTCGCCCCGACGCGGCATGCGCTCGGCGCCGCGCTGCTCGCGGACGGGCGGTACGACGATGCGCAGCGCGTCTACCGCGAGGACCTGCGCCACTATCCGGCGAACGGCTGGTCGCTCGCCGGCCTCGCCGAAGCGCTGCGGCGGTCGGGACGGACGGATGAAGCGCGTGCCGTCGACGACGCAGCGCGACAGCGCGTGGCGCCACGCCGACGTGCCGCTGCCCGTGCCGCGGTCCTGACTCCGAGACCGACACAAATTCCGCGCCGAACTGGTGCGCCGGGCCCGAACCCCAGGTACCCGGGCGTTCGAAGGCCTCATTTATCGCCATATAGTTAAATACCGGCGATGCAATGTGACGCACGTCAAATCATGCACATTCGTTTTGCGGTGCAATACGAAGGAGATCGGTGCAGCCGTGACCGGCGCCGGAAAATGAGGTGCTGGCCGTCGATGCCCGGGTCCCGATCCGAATCCTAGATCCCACCCACGACCGAACAGCCCATGGAATACCTCTCCCGCAGGCGTTTTCTCAAGATTACGGCCGCCACGTTCGGTGCCGCCGCCGCCGCCGTCCACTGGGATCCGCTGTTGCAGGCGGCCGCTGCGGATGCGCCGGCAGGCAGCGTCAGGACGGTGCCGACCTACTGCGAAATGTGCTTCTGGCGCTGCAGCGGGATTGCCTATGTCCGCGACGGAAAGCTTTGGAAATTCGAGGGCAATCCACGTGACCCGCAAAGTCGCGGCCGGCTCTGCCCGCGCGGCACCGGCGCCGTCGGCTCGCATTACGATTCCGACCGGCTGCGCAAGCCGCTGATCCGTCGCGGCGAGCGCGGCAAGGAAGAGTGGACGGCGGTCACCTGGGACGAGGCGATCGCCCACATCGCCGACAAGATGGGCAAGATCAAGGCGGAGCACGGCCCAGAAGCCGTCGCCGCCATCACGCACGGCATGGGCCAGCGCTTTTTCCAGCACGTGTTGAAGAGCTGGGGCGCGATCAACTTCGCCGGGCCGTCGTATGCGCAGTGCCGCGGCCCGCGCGACGTCGGATTCCAGCTGACCTTCGGCGCCGGCGTGGGTTCGCCCGAGCCGACCGACATCGCGAACACCGATTGCCTGGTGCTGATCGGCACGCACCTGGGCGAGAACATGCACAACACGCAGGTGCAGGAATTCGCGCAGGCGGTCGAGCGTCGCATCCCGATCATCGTGGTCGACCCGCGCTTCTCGGTCGCCGCCAGCAAGGCCAAGTACTGGCTGCCGATCAAGGCCGGCACCGACCTGGCACTGCTGCTCGCATGGATGCAGGTGCTGGTGAGCGAAGGTCGCTACGACCGAACGTTCGTCGAAAAATACGGCCACGGCTTCGACAAGTTCGCTGCCGAGATCCAGGGCTACACCCCCGAGTGGGCGGCCGCGGAGACCGGCATCGACGCCCACCTGATCCGCACTACGGCCCGCGAGTTCGCCAGCCACCGGCCGGCGACGATCATCCACCCGGGCCGGCGCGCAAATTGGAACGGCGACGACACGCAACGCGGCCGCGCGGTCGCGCTGCTGTCCGCGCTGCTCGGCAACTGGGGCCGCAAGGGCGGGCTGTACCTGTCCGCCGGCATGAAGATCGCGCCGTATCCGCTGCCCAAGTACCCGAAGTCTGACAAGCCCAAGGCAGACGGCTCCGATGGCGCGCAATACCCGTTCGCCGACGAAGGCATCACGACCAGCATCCGCGACGCCACGCTCACCGCGAAGCCCTATCCGATCAAGGGCTGGTTCGTCTACTCGTCGAACATTCTCTATGCGCTGCCGAACACCGTCGAAACACTCAAGGCGATCGACAACCTCGACCTGCTGGTCGTCATCGACACCATCCCGAGCGAGATCGCCGGCTATGCTGACGTCGTGCTGCCGGAGAGCATGTTCCTCGAGCGCTACGACGAGCTGCTGGTCGGCTGGGGCCGCACCGGGTGGACGTCGCTGCGCCAGCCGGTCGTAGCCGGCGCCGAACGAGCAGAAGCCCGGGTGGTGGATCGCAAAGCAGCTCGCCAACAAGCTTGGAATCGGCGAATGCATGCCGTTCGACGACATCGAGGAATACCTGTCGTACCGGATCGAGAAGTCCGGCTACCGATGGGCGGACGTCAAGCGCGACGGCGTGATCCTGGGCGCCGCCAAGCCGATCACCGTCGAGGAGGGTCTCGAGCTCGAGTTCGACACGCCGTCGCACAAGGTCGAGTTCTGGTCCGAACAGCTCGCCGAGGCGGGCTTCGATCCGGTGCCGAAATACAAGGCGCCCGCCCCGGCGCCGGACGGACATTTGCGGCTGATCACGGGGCGCGCGCCCGTGCATACGTTCAGCCGCACGCAGACCAACCCGCTGCTGCACGAGCTCATGCCGGAAAACGAGGTGTGGGTCAACCGGGCGACGGCCACGACGGCAGGGCTGAAATCCGGTGACTACGTGAAGCTCAAGAACCAGGATGGCGTGGTCAGCAACCGCGTGCGGGTCAAGGCCACGCAGCGCATCCGTCCCGACTGCGTCTACATGGTCTATGGCTTCGGCCACACCAACAAGATGCTGACGAGGGCGTATCTGAAGGGCGCCAACGCCGCTCAACTGACGACGAAGTACGTCACGGATCCGCTGATGGGTGGCACCAGCATCCACAGCAACTTCGTGACCTTCGTGAAGGGATAGTCATGCACCCATACGCTCAATTCGTTCGCTGCCCCCGTAGAGGGCGCTCAGCCTCCTTCGGGCGGCCGCACGGAGGCTGACATGTCCAGGTTTGGAATGGTCATCGATACGCGCAAGTGCGTCGGCTGCATGGACTGCGTCGTCGCCTGCCAGACGGAAAACGACGTTCCGCTCGGCTACTGCCGCGACTGGATCACCACCGAAGTACGCGGTGTCTATCCGCATCTTTCGCTGGAAATCCGCTCCGAGCGCTGCAATCACTGCGACAACCCGCCCTGCGTTTCCTGCTGCCCGACCGGCGCCTCGCACGTCGCCGACCCGGGCCACGTCGTCCTCGTCACCGCGAACAAGTGCATCGGCTGCAAGGCGTGCATCGCCGCGTGCCCGTACGACGCGCGCTTCGTGCATCCGGACGGCTACGTCGACAAGTGCACGTTCTGCTACCACCGCACCAAGGACGGCAAGGACCCGGCCTGCGTGTCGGTGTGCCCGACGCACTGCATGAGCTTCGGCGACCTCGACGACCCGAAGAGCACGGTCAACGAACTCCTGCGCACGCGAACGCACCACACGCTGCTTCCCGAGGCGGGTACCAAGCCTCGGATCTTCTACCTGACGTAAGGCGACGGTCATGCTCGAAACTACGATCACCCGCCACAACCCGCTGGTCGACCCGCAGCTCGCAGTCTGGAGCTGGGAGATCCCCGTCTACCTCTTCGCCGGCGGCGTCGTCGCCGGCATGATGATCCTCGGGGGCATCGCGATGCTGCGCATCGCGCGAGGCGAGGACCCGAAGTCCTTCTTCTCGCTGCACACGCCGCTCCTGGCGTTCGTGCTGCTCAACCTCGGCATGGGCGCGCTGCTGCTCGACCTGGCGCACAAGCTCTACGTCTGGCGCGTCTTCCTCACGTTCCAGCCCAGCTCGCCGATGTCCTGGGGCTCGTGGGTGCTGATCGTCGTCTACGGCGCGCTGCTCGCTTCGGCGCTGGTCAGGCTGCCGCAGGCGTGGCCATGGCTCGGCCGGCGCCTGCCCGTTCTGCAACGCCTGTCCGACGGGCTGCTCGCGAGCGCCGGGCGAATGTCGCTGCTGGCCTGGGCGAACATCGTTCTCGGCGTGGGACTCGGAATCTACACCGGCATCCTGCTCAACACGATGGTCGCGCGCCCGCTGTGGAACACCGGCCTCCTGGGACCGCTGTTCCTGGTTTCCGGACTTTCCGCCGGCGCTGCGGCGATGCACATCGCCAGCGTCTTCCTCCCGCGCCGTCCCGCGCCCAAAGGCATGATCGGCGGCGCGCTCTCCGCGCTCGTTCAGCAGCTGGGCCCCGAGCCCCCCGAGCGGCGCACGGTCGACGCGCTGATCCGCGCCGACATCGCGTTCCTCGCGATCGAGCTCGTGCTGCTCGGCCTCGTCATCGTCAACCTGCAGACCTCCTCCGCATCGCATGTCGCCGCGGCCGCGCTGATCGTGAGCGGCCCCTATGCCTGGGCGTTCTGGGGCGTGGTCGTCGCGCTCGGCATCCTCGTGCCGCTGGCGTTGCAGGGTCTTGAACTCGGCCATCGGATTCCGCACACCGTCGCGCCCGCGCTGCTCGTCCTCGCCGGCGGCTTCGCGCTGCGCTGGGTGATGGTCAACGCCGGGCAGGCGAGCCATATTGTGCAGGCCGCCGTCCAATGAACGTCGGCCGGCCCTTCGACGACGCAATTCGACGATTTCGCGCGGTCGGCGCGCCTTGCCTGCCTTGACTCTCAACCCGGCCGTTCCCGGCCGGTCGCTTCCTTAAGGAGTGCCCATCATGCTGAACAGACCAAGAACCATTGCGATTGCCTTCCTCGCCGCAATCACTCTCGCCCTCCCGGGCTATGCGATTGCCCAGAACTATCCGCCCTCGGTTGGCCAGCTCGTCGCCAATACAAAGAAGCAGATCAAGACGATCAAGATGGATGAGTTCAAGGCGGCGCTCGAGCGCAAGGACGTGGGCATCCTGGTCGACGTGCGCGAGCCCGACGAATTCGCCGACGGCCACATTCCCGGCGCGATCAACATCCCGCGCGGTCTGATCGAGTTCAGGATCTGGACTCACATCGGCTTTCCCGATAAGACCGACATGGCGAGCAAGCTGACGCTGTACTGCGCGACCGGCGGGCGCTGTGCATTGGCCACCAAGTCGCTGCAGGACCTCGGCCTCACCAACCTGACCTCGGTCGATATGAAGATTGAGGATTGGGTGAAAGCCGGCAACACGCTGGTGAAGTAGGCCGCATTCGCCGGCCTGCCCGGCAGGCCGGCGGCATCCCCTCCCTGTCCCGGGACGGCGGCCGCGAAGTCGCATTGCAACGAAAGGAACTAGCAACATGAAATCGGCAACCATCATCGCCACGACGCTGTTGGCCATCTCCGGGGCGGCATTCGCCCAGGTCCCGTCGACGCCGACAGCAAACCCGCAGATGCCGAAGATCTGCGGTAGCTGCCACACCGTCGGCCCCGCGGAAATGCGCGGCGTCTTCGAGAATGTCGCGTTCAAGTCGAAGGCGATTCAGCTGAAGATCGACGACCGGGCCGAGATCGTGCGCTTCGACCCCGGCACCATCAAGGTCGTCGACGGCGGCGTGGTCAAGTCGTCGGAGGCGCTGCGTGAAATCGCCAAGAATCGCGAGGCGCGCATCGAGTACATCGACAACGGCGGTACCAGGCTCGCAACGCTGATCTCGTTCAAGGGACCGATCAAGATCGCGCCGGAAAAGGTCTCCAGCTACGAAGAGGTCGAGCAGCTGGTGGCGCTGGGTCCCGACAAGGGCCAGTACACGCTGATCGATTCGAGGCCACTGCCGCGCGTGCAGGAGGGCACGATTCCGACGGCGATCAATCTGCCCTATCCGGCCTGGGATAAGGTGGTCGGCCGCCTGCCAAAAGACAAGCAGGCAAAGATCATCTTCTTCTGCCAGGGCGTCACCTGCATGATGAGCCCGAACTCGCTGTTGAAGGCCGAGGCATTGGGTTACACCAACGCCAAGGTCTACCGCGAGGGTTATCCCGAGTGGCAGGAGCGAAACATCGGCGTGATCGCCGCGCCGCACTTCAAGGACGCATTCGTCGACAAGGCGATTCCGGCCGTGCTGATCGACGCCAGGCCTGCAGCGGTGGCCGCCGAGGGCGCGATCCCGGGCGCGGTGTCGATTCCACCGTCCGCAGTCCGTGCGGCGGTCGCCGGCCTGCCCTCTGCGAAGCTCAAGGCGCCGATCGTCGTCTACGACGGCGACGGCGGAAAGTCGGCGCAGGTGGTCGCGCAGGTGATCAAGGATTCCGGCCAGCCCAATGTCACCGTGCTGGGCGGCGGGCTCGACGCGTGGAAGGCTGCGAAGAACCCCGTCGCAACCGGCGCGCTGCCCACGAAGGTCGCGTACGCGCCGAAGCCTCGTCCCGGCTCGATCGCGAACGACGAATTCATCAGGCTCGCGAAGTCGACACCGGATGGCGTGCTCATTCTCGACGTGCGCAACACCGACGAGGCCAACGCCGGCATGATCAGGGGTGCCGTCCTGATCCCTGACGAGGAACTGCTGGCGCGCATGGCCGAGTTGCCGAAGGACAAGCGGATCATTGCCCACTGCTCGTCCGGCATCCGTGCGGAGATGGCGTACCACAAGCTGAAGCAGGCAGGCTACGACGCCGCCTTCCTTTACGCCGCAATCGACGTCAAGAAGAATGGCGACTTCAAGGTGACGCCCAACTAGCGTTGCCGGCGCCGGCGCGCCCTGTGAACTCGGGCGCCCGCCGGCGCGCCTGTGAAGGCTGGCGCCCGCCGGCGCGCCATGTGAAGGCTGGCGCCTGCTGATGCGCCTACATCTGCTTGAAAAGATGATTGAAGCTGCGGCTCACCTCGAGCTTCTCCTCGCTGCCCTTCACGTGCACGACTTGATGACCGCGGAAGTTGCGGCTGACCTGCTCGACCGCATCGACGCGAACCACGGTGGCGCGATGGATCTGCCAGAATTCCTCCGGATCGAGCTCATCGATCAGCTCCTTGATCGGTTTCCGGATCAAGGCCTCGAAACGTGCAGTCTGTACCCGGGTGTACTTGTCCTCGGCACGAAAGAACAGGATGTCACCGGTCGGAATCATCCGCAGGTTGGCGCCGGCGCTGGCCTGCACCCAGCGCAGGTATTCGTTCGGCTTTCCGCCGCCCGCGCCGAGTCTTTGCGATAGTTGCGCCAGCAGTTCATTCATTGGATCCGGTGCCCGCTCCAATCGCCCGCGCAGACGCTGGCAGGTCAGCGCCAGTCGCTCCGGGTCCGCCGGCTTCAGCAGGTAGTCGACTGCGCCATGCTCGAAGGCGCTGATCGCGTATTGGTCGTGCGCCGTGACGAAGACCACGTGCACGCGGCCCGCAAGCGCCTGGGCCGCCTGGATGCCATCCATTCCTGGCATGCTGATGTCGAGAAAGACAATATCGGGTTCCAGGCCCCGTGCGAGTGCGACCGCCTCGCGGCCATTGCTGGCCTCGCCCACGATCAGGAGTTCAGGCCAGGCCTCCTTCAGCCCGCCAATGATCTGTTCGCGCATCAGGCGTTCATCGTCGGCAACGACGGCGGTGGGGACGGGCTGCGATTGCAGAGGGGCACTCATGGTATCGGGCTTCCGGCGGGGGCGATTTCGTAGGGCAACCTTATGGTGGCACAAGTGCCCCCTTCCGGTGGCACGCCGATGACCAGCTCGGCCCTGCCGTCGTACATGGCGGCCAGCCGGTCGCGCACGTTGGCCAGACCCACCCCGGCTTCGGCTTTCGGGAAGAAACCGTTGCCCGTGTCGAGCACATGGACGGCCAGCTGCCCGTCGATGACCTCGGCGCCGATCTCGATCCGGCCGCCCTCGGGCTTGGGTTCCAGGCCGTGCTTGATGGCGTTTTCCACCAGCGTCTGAAGCATCATCGATGGAAACACCGCCGATTTCAGGCCTTCCGGAACGCTTACCACCGGTTGCAGCCGGCCTTCCATCCGTATCGTCATGATGTCTAGGAAAGCGCTGCAAAGATTGATTTGCTGGCCCAACGACGGTCGCCGACCCTCGCGCATCTGCGGCATGGCCGAGCGCAAGTAGCGGATCAGGCTCTGTTGCATCTTCGAGGCGCGTGGTGGGTCGGTCTGGATGAGCTGGTCGATGCTGGCGAGCGTGTTGAACAGGAAATGCGGCTCGATCTGGGCCTGCAGCGCTTCCATGCGCGCTTCCACGACAGTGCGCTCAAGCTGCTCGGTTTCGGCCCGCTGCGTGGCCTCGTTCGCAGTCAGTTCCGCGCTGCGCTTCCCACCTGCCACGACCTTGATGAGACAGGAGGCGAGGATCAACAGGAAGGCCGGGACGGGGTGCCCAAGCATGCCAGCCAGCAGGAAGCCCAGGAAGGAAACGAGCAGGACCGTCTTCCACGACGCCGTAGCCAGCCAATCGAGGAAGGCCCACCACATCGCGACGATGCCGTCGCGGATCTCGCGCAGGGCTTTCCTCGTCGCGGACGGCTGCGACCCGGAGGGGGCAACGCCCCTGTCCGGCCCGGCGGCGCTTTCGTTTCCGTTGCTGCGCTGATCGCTGCTCATCCTGTCGTCCTCGGGTTGCCTGCCGGTCACCGGGCAAGACTACGGGACGGGGCCGCTCCGCTCCAGCCCGGCACGACACAATGCGCGAGCGAAGGGTCGAAATGCAGAAATGCGCTACTGGGACCCACGGTCGAGCAATTCATTGGCGTCATGGCAACAGCTGCCCGGCCGGGAAACCTGCCGGACAGCGGGTGGGCGCGGAGTGTGGCCGCTCTAGGCCGCGATTCAATCCCGCGCGCGACCGCCATGCCGACCCGCCGGCGTGCCGGTATTCCCGCGCGCGCCGCGTACCCGGAACGCATTCGACTTGAGGAGGCGGCCCGCAAACTCCGGAATCACGGGTCGTCGGCGATTTCGTCGCAGAGCGCGGCGGCACCATCGACGAAGCCTTCCCCCATCTCCTTGGATGGGAACGACGTGTCGCCGAACTCGTCGCGTTGCGAGAACCCCCGCGACGTTCGCACCACCTTGGCAGCGGATCGATAGTCCGTCGTGTCTATCATGGTCTGCAAGTCGTCAGATTCAGCCCGATCCCTGGACCAGGCATAGCCGTGCTCGTAACCGGCGTACTTCTGGCCTTCCTCATACTTCGCCTTGCTGGTCTGCAATCTCTCGACCGTGGTACGCATCCGCGCACCTGCTCTCGCCTTGACCGCCGTTCGCTGCCGATGAGACTCAAACGCCCGCTGCGCAACCGCCGGCCCGTCCTGCTCGCCGCCGCTGTCCATGCGCCGCCTGAGTGCCTCCGGGACATTGACGCTGACGGTTGCCAAATCTACGCTCACACCCTGCTGCAACCGGCTTCACATCTACGCGTCCAACAAACGACGTCAGGGGCGGGCATGTCCGGACATGCCCGCCGTCCCGCTTCGGGAGAATTCCCGCGGCGCCGGCACGTCGCCGTCCTCGCCCGGCCTGAACCGCGTCAGGTCGCTGGCCGCCGAATGGCGCGTCCGCTGTCAACCGTCCGCCACGGATTCCCGGAGCGGCGCGTCGCCGTGCTTGATCCCTTCCAGATTCTCGATGCCCCTCCAGAGACTCGATCCGCCCCCGCTTCGAGGGGCGGCGAATCCAATCACCCGACGTTGATCTCGATCCGGCGTGGTTTGGCATGCTCGGCCTTCGGAATGCGCAGGCTCAGCACGCCCTGCTTGATTTCGGCGGATACCTTGCCGGCATCGAGCTCCTTCGAGAGAGTAAATACCCGCCGGTAGCGCGGCAAGTTGACCTCGGCGTAGCTCGCCTCCATGTCCTCCGGCATAACGATGCTGACTTCGCCTTCTATCGTCAGCGTTTCAGCCTCCACCGTCAGATTGAGTTTGTCCTTGGACACCCCCGGCAGGTCGGCACGCAGCGTGATCCCGGCGCTGTCTTCGATGACGTCCACCGGCGGCATCAGAACGCGGTCGTTGTGGAGCGTTGCCTCCTTGCGCGTCGCCGCATCCTTGCGCGAAGCCTGCTCGTTCCTGCTGACTGCGGTCGTATCGTTCATGGTATGGCCTCCGTGATCATTGAACTGTGATGCGGCGTGGCTGCGCCGACTCGAGGCGCCTGACACTGACGTGAAGCACGCCGTCGCGATAGTCGGCGGATACGCTGCTGGGATCCACGTCGTCGGTCAGGCTCACCACCCGCCGGAAACGGCCGCCGAAACGTTCATTGATATGCACGGCAGCCTTGTCATCGTCGCCTTGGGGCAGGTTCGACGGTCTCTCGCCGGCAATGGTCAGCACGCCCCGGTCCAGATTGACTTCCAGGGCCGCGGGATCGAGTCCCGGAGCGAAGGCGTAGATCTCCACCGACTGTGGTGTGCCGCCAACGTTCAGCGCCGGAAAGCCACCGCGGCCGATGCCCCGGATACTGGGAGACAGGTCGAAGGCTTCCTGCATCTCACGCTGCAGGCGATCCAGGTCGGCAAATAGGTCGCGGGGAAACAAGGATCGATTCATTTCGCACTCCTTGGTTGGGGTTGAAACAAACGCCGCGGCGCATGCCACAGCGCCTCCGTTTTCCGTCGTATGGGCGAGGCGGTCGAATTTCAAGGGCCGGAAATCCGGCAGGACGCGACGATGTGCAATTGATCAGCGCCAGCACCCCCGCGGGCCTGTTGCCATACCGTGAATTTCGGGGTCGGCCGGCGCCCGTTGACAATCCGCCGGCGCTGTCGTAACGATCGGGCGCCGCGCCCGCGGGGGCCAAAAAAAGGGGGGCCGTCGGCCCCCCCTTTGTTGCTCAACCGCCTCCCGACGCGACCGCGAGCCGCGCGCAGGCAAGCAGACAATCGAATCAGCAGCCGCCCTTCTTCTGCTTTTTCTTCGGTGCCGCGGCGGTCGACTTCATCTTCGCATCGTCGACGGCTTTCTGCTTATCGGCTTCGGACATCTTCGCCCACGCATCGGCGGACACGCCGGCCGGCTTTTCGAGCTTCATCATCGCCGCGTTGTCCTTCGGCGGATCGGCGGCCATCACGCTGGCGCTGCCGAGGGCGAAGGTGGAAGCAACGAGGACTGCGAGCACTTTTTTCATTGGGTTCTCCCGGGTAGTTGGACTGCAGAAAGCAATCCGGCGATCCGCGCGGGCGGCGAGCCGTCCGCCTGCGCGAGCACGATGTGTATCGAAGGGTGTCGCCCGCCTGGGCCACCAGGCGGCCGTGGCAATACGTGGCGACGATTCTACGCCAACTCCGCAGGTGGCGTTTGCGAGCCGTGCCGCCATGCGATGCTCAGGTCACGCGCGGCCGCAGTCCGGCGAAGCGCGTCTCCAGCCTGCTCATACCCCAGGCCGCGAACGCAAGGAAGGCGATGAACGCAAGTGCCCACCAGCCGGCGCCGATGCCGGTGATCGACGGCAGCGTCATCACGCCCTGCGCCGTGTCCGCAATCCATCCGTCGACACCGGGTACGAGTTCGGCGTACGCGAAGACTCCGGCGAGCATTCCGAGCGCAAACGAATAGCCATCCTTGCGCCCGATGGCCATCGCGGCGATGGACGTTCCAGGGCAATAGCCGCCGATGATGAAGCCTGCGCCGAACACCAGGCCACCCAGCGCCTGCGCCGCGAGGTTGGTCGGCTCGACATAGAATTCGCCGACGTCGAGCACTCCGGCGGCCGACAGCACGACGATGCCGGCCATCGCGGTGACGATCGCCGTGAACATCACCTTCACGACCGCCATGTCGTACAGGTAGAAGACTGCCGTCAACTTGCGCGCACTGCCGAAGCCGGCGCGCTCGAGACAAAAGCCGAAGCCGAAGCCCAGCACGACCGCGATGGCCAGATCGGCGAACAGCGAAAATTCATGGAACGAGGTCAGGGGAAACATCACAGCCACTCCTTCCTCGCGAAGTACGCGAGTGCGTACGCGGAAGCGAATACCGCCAACATGAACACGAGGCTGCCCACGTTGAGGATCGATCCTCCCGTCAGCGCCTGCCCACTGGTGCATCCCTTGGCAATCTTCGCGCCCCAGGCCGCAATGAAGCCGCCGACGAAGGCAAGCGCGAGCCGCTGGCCGTCGGTCACGCGGGGTCCGCGCTCGACGCCGACCTTCACGCGATGCCCGGCGACGCCCGAAATGAGGGCACCAACGAAGGCGCCGATCAGCAGGAACAGCGTCCACGATTGGAGCGGCGCGCCATCGTTCCAGTACTTGGCGTGCACGGCGTTGCTCATCGCATGCTCGGGCGAACCCAGGCCGGCAAGCCAGGCGGCGACGGCACCGAACGCGCCGGTCGCGCCCAGGCCGCGGCCCGTGACCATGTACGTCGCAAGAAGCACCAGGCCCAGCAAAGCACCGGTGAGATAGGGATTCCAATACGCCCGCGCGACCGGGCGCACTATCGCGCCAGCACCCGCTGCTCGGGTGTCGACCAGGGTGTGTGCCATTTGCGAGACCTCCGTATCGTCAGGGCGGGCGAGGACTCCGACCGCCGCATTCAACCGACCATTGCTACCAAATCGCCATATAGTTATATATAGCAAATTGCCGCCGTCGTGGGGATCGTGGCCCTGCGGCGGGCACCCTAATCGCGGCCGGCTTGATCGAGGTCAACGCTACGGCAGCGCCCGGGCGCCAGCCGGCTTCGCCGCAGCCGACGGCGCTCCGCCGAACGGCGGCTTCTGCAGCACCTCCTGCGCCTTTTCCAGGATGAAATAGCGAAAGGCCTCGGCCGCCGGTGACAACAACTTCGCGCGCATATTGACGACGTGCCAGCGGCGCAGCAGCGGCAGCCCCTCGACTTCGAGCATCCGGATGACTCCCGCTGCCAGCTCGAGCCCTATCGTGTGGATCGACAGGATGCTCACGCCCATGTCGGCCATCACCGCCTGCTTGATCGTCTCGTTGCTCGGCATCTCGACCTGCGTCGCCGGCTGGATGCGGCGCTCCTTGAGGAAGATTTCCATCGACGCCCGCGTGCCGGAACCCGGCTCGCGGACCAGGAACACCAGGTCGGAGAGCGCCGCCACCGGCACCTGCGACAGCCGCGCCAAGGGGTGTTCGGGCGCGGCGATCATCACCAGCGGATTGGTGGCGAAAGGCTCGGCGCGCGTGTCGAGCTCGCGTGGCGGCGTGCCCATGATCGCCAGGTCAACCTCGTTGCTGAGAAGCTGCGCGACCAGTGCCTGCCGGTTGCCGACCTCGAGGCGCAGCTCGACCGCCGGGTGCGCACGCCGGAACTCGGCCAGCAACCGCGGAACGAAGTACTTTGCGGTGCTGACGATGCCCACGGTGAGGCGCCCGCTCTCGACGCCCTTCATCCGCGCCATGGCATCCGCCGCATCCTTGAGCGCCCCCAACATCCGCCGCGCGTGCACCAGGAAATATTCGCCCGGGGTGGAGAGCGCGATCCTGCGGCCGCTGCGATCGAAAAGCGGCAATCCCACCGCAGCTTCGAGCTCCTTCACCTGCATCGAGATTGCGGGCTGTGTCAGGTGCAATTCCTCGGCCGCGCGGGCGAAACTCAAGTGGCGGGCCGCGCACACGAATACCTGGAGCTGACGGATCGTCACGTTCTTCATAAGGTTTTACTTATGTAATAGGTAACTATATTTGACTTTACCTGATTGATTGGCCTTCGTACAGTGTGGCCGTGACCACCTCGGACCTTGACCAGGAGATCCCCGCATGAATGCACCCAACGACGGCGCCATCGTCGACGCCAAGAAGCGCTACGCGCCCGGCGTCCTCAAGTATCGGCAGATGGGTTACTGGCAGCCCGATTACGAACCGAAGGACACCGACGTCATCTGCCTGTTCCGCATCACGCCACAGGAGGGCGTGGACGCGGAGGAAGCCGCCGCCGCCGTCGCCGGCGAATCGTCGACGGCGACCTGGACCGTGGTGTGGACCGATCTTCTCACCGCGTGCGATTCCTACCGCGCCAAGGCGTATCGCGTCGATCTCGTGCCGAACACCGGACCCGGCACGAATGCCGAGCAGCAGTATTTCGCCTACGTCGCCTACGACCTGATCCTGTTCGAGGAAGGCTCGATCGCCAACCTCACTGCATCGCTGATCGGCAACGTGTTCAGTTTCAAACCGCTGAAGGCCGCGCGCCTCGAGGATATCCGCGTGCCGGTCGCCTACGTGAAGACGTTCAAGGGCCCACCGACCGGCATCGTCGTGGAACGCGAGCGCCTGGACAAGTTCGGACGGCCGCTGCTGGGCGCGACGATGAAGCCGAAACTCGGTCTATCCGGACGCAACTACGGCCGCGTCGTCTACGAGGGGCTGATCGGAGGGCTTGATTTCACCAAGGACGACGAGAACATCAATTCGCAGCCGTTCATGCACTGGCGCGACCGTTTCCTGTTCGGCATGGAGGCCGTCAACCGGGCACAGGCCGGCACCGGCGAGCAGAAGGGCCATTACTTCAACGTCACCGCGGCGACGATGGAGGACATGTACGAGCGCGCGGAATTCGCCAAGGAATTGGGCTCCTGCATCGTGATGATCGACCTCGTCGTCGGCTGGACGGCCATCCAGTCGATGGCGAACTGGTCGCGCCGCAACGACATGATCCTGCATATGCACCGCGCCGGCCACGGAACGTACACGCGACAGAAGAGCCACGGTGTGTCGTTTCGCGTGATCGCGAAGTGGCTGCGACTGGCCGGCGTCGATCACCTGCACGCCGGCACCGCGGTGGGCAAGCTCGAAGGCGATCCGATGACGGTGCAGGGCTACTACAACGTCTGCCGCGACGCCTATACGCGGGCCGACCTGCAGCGCGGTCTCTTCTTCGACCAGGACTGGGCCGACCTGCGCCGCGTGATGCCTGTCGCGTCCGGCGGCATTCATGCCGGCCAGATGCACCAGTTGTTGTCCCTGTTCGGCGACGACGTCGTGCTGCAGTTCGGCGGCGGCACGATCGGCCACCCGGCCGGCATCCAGGCCGGCGCGATCGCCAATCGCGTCGCACTGGAAACGATGGTCAAGGCGCGCAACGAAGGACGCGACATCGCCGCCGAAGGTCCGCAGATCCTCGCGGACGCCGGCCGGTGGTGCGCGCCGCTCGCGCAGGCGCTCGAGACCTGGAAGGACGTTTCGTTCAACTACGCGTCGACCGACACGCCCGACTTCGTGCCGACCGCAACCGCTTCGGCCTAGAGGAGCACAACCATGCGCATCACCCAAGGCACGTTTTCATTCCTGCCGGACCTGACCGACGTCGAGATCCAGGCGCAGATCCAGTATGCAATCGACCAGGGCTGGGCATGCTCGGTCGAGTACACCGACGATCCCCATCCGCGCAACACCTACTGGGAGATGCACGGCCTGCCCATGTTCGGGCTGAAGGACGCCGCGGGCGTGATGATGGAGCTCCACGCCTGCCGCAAGGCCTTCCCGAGTCACTACATCAAGATCAACGCGTTCGACTCCACGCGCGGCATCGAATCGGTGAGACTGTCGTTCATCGTCAACCGCCCCGCCGCCGAACCAGGATTCGCGCTGGTCCGGCAGGAGACGCAGGGCCGCCGGATTCGCTACACGACCACCGGCTACGCGACGCAGCGCCCCGCAGGCTCCCGCTACTGACCTCCGGCCGGCCACCGCCCATCACAACGCCATGACGATCGACCCCGCACCACCCGCCGCGTCCGACGCCGCGCCCATCGCCCAGACCGACGCCGTCGACCTCCACGCGCTGTGCGCGGACGCCGGGGTGTTCGACCTGCTCGACGGCCTCGACCGGGAGTTGATCGGATTGAAGCCGGTGAAGAACCGCATCCGGGAGATCGCCGCGCTGCTGGCGGTCGACCGCGCGCGCGCCACGCTCGGACTCGACGCGCGGCCGCCGTCGTTGCACATGTGCTTCACCGGCAATCCCGGCACCGGCAAGACGACCGTCGCGCTGCGGATGGCGGCGATCCTGCACAAGCTGGGCTATGTTCGACGCGGCCATCTCGTCGCCGTCACCCGCGACGACCTCGTCGGCCAATACATCGGCCATACCGCGCCCAAGACGCGCGAAGTGCTGAAGCGCGCGATGGGCGGCGTGCTGTTCATCGACGAGGCGTACTACCTGTATCGGCCCGAGAACGAGCGCGACTACGGCCAGGAGGCGATCGAGATTCTGCTGCAGGTGATGGAAAACCAGCGCGACGACCTGGTCGTGATCCTCGCTGGCTACAAGGATCGGATGGATACCTTTTTCAGCAGCAATCCGGGCATGTCGTCGCGCATCGCCCATCACATCGACTTCCCGGACTACAGCGCCGACGAATTGCTCGCGATTGCCAACCTGATGGTCGCCGACATGCATTACCGCTTTGCGCCCGATGCGCTGCCAGTGCTGCGCGACTACATCGTGCGGCGTATGGCACGTCCGAATTTTGCCAATGCGCGCTCGATCCGCAATGCGCTGGACCGCGCACGCCTGCGCCAGGCGAGCCGCCTGTTTGCCGGCGCGCCCGCGACGGCCACGCGCGACGCGCTGCAGACGATCACCGCCGACGACCTCCGCGCGAGCCGGGTATTCACCGACACGGCCGCGGACGGCGACGACCGCCCCATTCAGAACTGACCGCACCAGGGAGCGACGACGATGCATCACGGCAGAACGACATTTTCCAAGTTCATCATCGAGGAACAGCGGCGCATGGCCGAGCCGGACCCGCAGCTCACGGCGCTGCTCAATGACGTACAGACGGCGTGCAAATACATCGCGTCGGCCGTCTCTCGTGGCGCGCTCCGCGCCACGCCGGAGATGGAGGCCGCGACCAATGTCCACGGCGAGCAGCAGAAGCCGCTCGACCTGATCGCCAACGACATCGTGCTGCGCAGCTGCGAATGGGGCGGCCAGCTCTGCGGGATGACATCGGAAGAACTGGAGGCGCCCTATCCGATCCCCGCGCAGTATCCGCACGGGCGCTACCTGCTGCTTTTCGACCCGCTCGACGGCTCGTCGAACCTCGACGTCGACGTGACGGTCGGGACGATCTTCTCGGTGCTCGCGGCGCCCGATGGCGTCACCGATCCCACGGTCCAGGATTTCCTGCAGCCAGGGACACAGCAGATCTGCGCCGGCTATGCGCTGTACGGACCCGCGGTAATGCTGGTGGTGACGATGGGCCGCGGTGTACACGGATTCACGCTCGACCCGGAAATCGGTGCGTTCACGCTCACGCACCCGGACATGCGGGTCCCCGAGGATTCGTGCGAGTTCTCGATCAACACGTCGAACGCGCGCTTCTGGGAGCCGCCGGTGCAGCGCTACGTCGACGAATGCGTGAAAGGCAGGAGCGGGCCGCGCGAAGCCGACTTCAACATGCGATGGATCGCGTCGCTGGTCGCCGAAGTGCACCGCATCCTGGTGCGCGGCGGACTGTTCATGTACCCGAACGACACCAAGGATCCGGACAAGCCCGGCCGGCTGCGCCTGCTCTACGAGGCCAATCCGATGGCGATGCTGATCGAGCAGGCGGGTGGTCTCGCCAGCACCGGAAGGACAAGGCTCCTGGAGATCAAGCCGGGCGCACTGCATGAACGGGTGCCGGTCATCCTTGGCTCGCGCAACGAGGTCGAACGCATCGAGCGCTACCACCGTGCGCACGACGCCGGCGACGACCGTGAGTACGCATCGCCGCTGTTCAACGTGCGCTCGCTGTTCCGCGCCGCCTAGGAGGGCGCCATGTCGAACAGGCATCCGGTCATCGCGATCACCGGCTCGTCCGGTGCAGGAACCACCACGGTCACGCGCACTTTCCAGCACATTTTTCGTCGCGAGGGATTGAACGCGGCGATCGTCGAGGGCGATTCGTTTCACCGGTTCGACCGCATGGAAATGAAGGCGAAGATGGCCGAGGCCGCCGCCAACGCCAACCCCCATTACAGCCATTTCGGCCCGGAAGCAAACCTGCTGGAGGAACTGGAAACGCTGTTTCGCACGTACGGCGAGACGGGCACCGGCCGTGTCCGCAAATACCTGCACGACGCGCAGGAGGCCGCACCCTACAAGCAGGAACCCGGCACGTTCACGCCGTGGACCGACGTTCCCGCCGGGACCGACCTTCTCTTCTACGAGGGACTGCACGGTGCCTGCGTCACCGACCGCGTCAACATCGCGCCGCTGGCCGACCTGCTGGTCGGCGTCGTCCCGATCATCAACCTCGAGTGGATCCAGAAGCTCCACCGCGACCAGAACCTGCGGGGCTACTCGCAGGGGGCGGTCGTCGACACGATCCTGCGCCGGATGCCGGATTACGTGAACTACATCTGTCCGCAGTTTTCGCAGACGCACATCAATTTTCAGCGGGTCCCGATGGTCGACACGTCGAACCCGTTCATCGCGAAGGACATTCCCACGCTCGACGAGAGCATGGTCGTGATCCGCTTCGCCAAGCCGCAAGGTATCGATTTCCAGTACCTGCTCTCGATGTTGCACGATTCCTACATGTCGCGGCCGAACATCATCGTGGTGCCCGGCGGCAAGATGAGCCTGGCGATGCAGCTGATCCTGACCCCGATGATCCTGCAACTCGTCGACCGCAAGCGGCGCGCGGGCTGACGGCTCCGAGGAGAAGGCACCCATGGACATGGAAGTTGAAACCAACGTGCTGGCCAATGCGCTGCGCGCGCTCGCGATGGACGCCGTTCAGGCGGCCAACTCCGGACATCCGGGCATGCCAATGGGCATGGCCGAGATCGCGCTCGCGCTGTGGACCCGGCACCTCGCTCACAATCCCGCCAATCCGCACTGGGCCGATCGCGACCGCTTCGTGCTGTCGAACGGACACGGCTCGATGCTGCAGTACGCGCTGCTGCATCTGTCCGGGTACGACCTCCCGCTCGCCGAGCTGAAGCGCTTCCGCCAGCTGCATTCGAAGACCCCTGGCCATCCGGAACTCGGCGTGACGCCGGGGGTGGAGACCACGACCGGGCCGCTGGGCCAGGGCTTCGCAAACGCCGTCGGAATGGCGCTCGCCGAGCGGCTGCTCGCCGCCGAATTCAATCGGCCCGGCCACACGATCGTCGATCACCGCACCTACGTGTTCGTCGGCGACGGCTGCCTGATGGAGGGCATCTCGCACGAGGCCGCTTCGCTCGCCGGCACGCTGCGTCTGGCCAAGCTGGTGGCGCTCTACGACGACAACGGCATTTCGATCGACGGCGAGGTCGCCGGCTGGTTTACCGACGACACGCCCAAACGTTTCGAGGCGTACGGCTGGCGCGTGATCCGCGACGTCGACGGGCACGATGTCGAGGCAGTCGATGCCGCCCTGCACGATGCGAACGCCGACGCCGACAGGCCGACGCTCGTCTGCTGCAAGACCATCATCGGCCGCGGCTCGCCGAACAAGGCCGGAACCGAGGGCGTCCATGGCGCCGCGCTGGGCGCCGCGGAAGTTGCCGCTACGCGGGAAGCGATCGGCTGGCCGTACGATCCTTTCACGATTCCGGACCACGTGTATGCGGGCTGGGATGCGCGCAATCGCGGTGCTGCGCGCGAAGGCGAGTGGAACGCGAGATTCGCCGCGTATGGCACAGCGTACCCGGCAGAGGCCGCGGAGTTCCGGCGCCGGGTCGCGGGTCGCCTGCCCGAAGGGTTCCACGCCGCGGCCGCGTCGATGATCGACCAGCAGAACACCGATCCGCAGGCGGTGGCCACGCGCAAGGCTTCGCAGAGTCTGCTGGCACACCTGGTGGCGCGGGTCCCCGAGCTTCTCGGCGGTTCCGCCGACCTGACGGGCTCCAACCTGACGCACGTCAAGGGCATGCAGGTAGTCGGCGCCTCCGGTGGCGGACGCTACATCCACTACGGTGTCCGCGAATTCGGCATGGCAGCATTGATGAACGGCATCGCCCTGCACGGCGGATTCATCCCCTACGGCGGTACCTTCCTCGTCTTTTCTGACTATGCGCGCAACGCACTGCGCATGGCCGCACTGATGCGCATCCGCTCGATCTTCGTGCTGACTCACGACTCGATCGGCCTCGGCGAAGACGGGCCGACGCACCAGCCGATCGAGCATGCGGCGAGCCTGCGCCTCATTCCGAATCTCGACGTGTGGCGTCCGGGCGATGCGGTCGAAACTGCGGTGGCGTGGACTGAGGCCATCGAGCGCGATCAGGGACCGACCGCGCTGCTGCTGTCGCGCCAGAACATCGCGCCGCGCCAGCATTCGAAGGCAGCACTTACCGACATCGCGCGCGGCGGCTACATCCACGCCGAAGCGGCATCGGCGCCCCGCGCGGTCGTGATCGCGACCGGATCCGAGCTGCCCCTGGCGCGCGCGGCGCAGGAGATCCTCGCCGCCGATGGCGTGGCGATCCGCGTCGTCTCGATGCCGGCGCCGTCCGTCTTCGATCGCCAGGACGACGCCTACCGGACCGCGGTCCTGCCGCCGCACCTCCCCTGTGTCGTCGTCGAGGCGGGCGTCCCGGACGGCTGGTACAAGTACACTGGACGCGGCGGCATCGTGATCGGCATCGACCGCTTCGGCGAGTCGGCACCCGCCGAGGCCGTGTATGCCGAACTGGGCATCACCGCCCCCGCCGTTGTTGCCGCGCTGCGACGCCTGCTGCGCTGATCGCCGAAAACAAGCTGCACCCCACTCCACCAGGAGAATTCCGATGGCACTGGTTTCCATGCGCCAATTGCTCGACCACGCGGCCGAGCACGGCTACGGCCTTCCCGCATTCAACGTCAACAACCTGGAGCAGATCCAGGCAATCATGCAGGCGGCCGATGTCTGCGACAGCCCGGTGATCATGCAAGGCTCGGCGGGCGCGCGCAAGTACGCGGGCGAACCGTTCCTTCGCCACCTGGTGCAGGCGGCCGTGGAGATGTACCCGAACATTCCCGTCGTCATGCACCAGGACCATGGCGGCAGCCCCGTCGTGTGTCAGCGCTCGATCCGATCCGGCTTCACCAGCGTGATGATGGACGGTTCACTGCGCGAGGACATGAAGACTCCGGCGTCCTACGACTACAACGTCGAGACGACGCGCAAGGTCGTCGAGCTTGCGCATGCCGTCGGCGTATCGGTCGAGGGCGAGTTGGGGTGCCTGGGGTCACTCGAATCGGGCGAAGCCGGCGAAGAAGACGGATCGGGAGCCGCCGGGACGCTCTCCCACGACCAACTGCTCACCGATCCCGAGCAGGCGGCAGATTTCGTCCGCGCCACCGATGTCGATGCGCTGGCGATCGCGATCGGCACGTCGCATGGCGCCTACAAGTTCAGCCGGCAGCCGACCGGCGACATCCTGGCCATCGCGCGAATCAAGGAGATCCACGCGCGCGTTCCCAACACGCACCTCGTGATGCACGGATCCTCCAGTGTGCCGCAGGAATGGCTGGACATCATCCGCCGCTACGGTGGAACGATGAAGGAAACCTACGGCGTACCGGTCACTGAGATCCAGGAAGGGATCAGGCATGGAGTCCGGAAGGTGAACATCGACACCGACATCCGCCTGTCGATGACTGGCGCGATGCGCAAGCTGATGGCGGAAAGGCCCGACGAATTCGACCCGCGCAAGTTCCTGAGCGCCGCGAGGGAGGCCGCCGCGTCGATCTGCAAATTGCGTTTCGAAGCGTTCGGCAGCGCGGGGATGGCGTCACGGATCAAGTCGATTCCGCTGGACGCCATGGCCGACAGCTACGCCCGGGGTGCCCTGCGCGCGGTCGTCCACTGATCGCCGGCGTTGCGCCGCCGAGATCGCGCGCTCGCACGAGTCGTGTCCATCGCGTGCCGCCCGCACTCCGGGTGGGTCGACGCGAAGGTGTCAAGCGCCGGTCAGGGCTTGATGTACGCGTAGTGCTCGCGGGCCTGCAGATTGGCGATGCGCACGACGCCCGAGGGCGTGAAGTCGGCACCGAGGATGAACTGCTCCTTCTTCAGATCGCGATTCCGGAGGGTGATTTCGCAGATCTCGAAGACAACTCCGCGGGCGGCGAGGTCGCCGACCAGCGCGGCGAATTGCTGGCCGTTGGTGGTCATCGCGCCCTCCAGCAGAAAATCCACGCCTTCGGCATGGGCAACGGCCACGATCTTTGCCTTGGGGTCGACGTCCAGGTGATTGCGGATGTTGCGCAGGCCCTTGGTGGCCTGGGCGATCCCGCTGTCGAAGTGATAGACGACCTTGTCCTGGGCAACAGCGCCGAAGGCGGCCGCACCGAGCGCAAACATGATGATGAATCGGAGTACGGTATTCATGGGGACCCTTTCCGTTTGACCTGTTCGACCGAAACGTTACCTATTATTGGACGCTCACCGCGTCAGCAGGAAATCGCGTTCCTCGGGCCTTCCGCCGGGGCGCTGACCAAAGTCACCGGCCGGGCGACGATGCCGACGGTGACCCATAGGATGCGAAGCGCACACCGGCCTTGCCTTGGGCTTTGACTTCGTACATCAGTCGATCGGCCGCCCTGAGCATGTCGTCGACCAGGACGTTCTCCCCGACCGCTACGCAGTTTACAACGCCGATGCTGAGCGTGACGGGCCAGCCTTCCCGCAGCATCGTCTCGGCCACCTTTTCGGCAAGCTTGGTCACGACGGCGTGAGCCGCCGTCTGGTCCGCGAACGGCAAAACAAGCACAAATTCGTCGCCTCCGAAGCGCGCAACGATGTCGGAGCTGCGCAGGTTGCTTCTGATAATGCGGGCGATGGACTTCAGCAGCCGATCGCCCGCGCTATGCCCGCCGGTGTCGTTGACGCGCTTGAAATCGTCGACGTCGATGAACGCCAACGACAACGGATGGCCATAGCGTCGCGCTCGCGCGAGTTCGTCCTCGACGATTTCCCTGCACATGCGGGCGTTGTACAGGCCGGTCAACGAATCGGTTCGGCTCAGATCCCTTTCCCTATCGAGCATGTTGCGCAGTCGCGCCAGCAGCAGGGCGACCAGCAGCAGGAAAAGCAGGCGCGCACAGAAATTCCAGACGTACACGAACGAGTTCGCGTCGACCCGGCTGGACGCATACTCCGCACTGAACCAGACGATTGCGGCGAGCACCGAGGCGATCACCGCCGACTTCGTTCCCGACCGCCAAGCAGCGGCGGCCACGGGGACGAGATAGAATACGGAAAATGTAATCTCGGGACCCGTGAGGTAATCGACGGCACCGACGGCCACGATGGCGGCAAGCGCGAACATCGTCCACTCCCGCGAGTGGGGGCGGAACAAATCGCGCTCGGCATACATCCAAATCACGGTCGGGTCGCTCCCGGATCGGGGCCCTTCGATCGGCTGCCCCGGTATCGGTGAATTGTGTCACGGCTGCCCGTTGCAGGCACCGGTACCCAGGCGTTGCGTTGCACCGACGCACTGCCCGAGGTCAGCGGAATCCCCCTACAGCCCCGCATCGCGCAAAGTCGCGGGTTGAACCTACACGAGGCCCCCATGAATACATTCGTCGACCGGATCATCAACCTGGACCTTGGCGTTTGGGGTGGCCCCGCGCTCATCGCGCTGCGCATCACTTTGATTGCGATCGTCGCCTGGGTCGCCGCCGCCATTCTCAATCGTATGATCCGCCTGTTCCGCGAGCGCATCGCGGGACGGCTCGGCGACCGCGAGCAAATCAAGCGCGCAGAGACCCTTGGCCGCGTGTTCAGATATATCGTGTCGGTCGTGCTGTCGATCATCGCGGGCGTGCTGATTTTGAGCGAGCTCGGCGTTTCGATCGCGCCCATCCTGGGCGCCGCCGGTGTCGTCGGACTCGCGATCGGTTTCGGCGCGCAAAGTCTCGTGAAGGACTATTTCACCGGATTCTTCCTTCTCCTGGAAAACCAGCTGACGACCGGCGATGTCGTGGAGGTCGCAGGCAAGTCCGGATTCGTCGAGGACGTCACACTGCGCTTCGTGCGGCTGCGCGACTATGGCGGCAACGTCCACTATATCCCCAACAATCTGATCACGAGCGTTACCAACATGAGCCGTGGATTCGCCCAGGCGGTCATCGACGTCGGCGTCGCGTACCGCGAGGACACCGACGTGGCGGTCGGGTTGATGAAGGCGGTCGGCCAGGAAATGCGCGACGACGCCGTCTATGGTCCGAAAATTCTGGATGACCTTGATATCGCCGGCGTCGAGCGCTGGGACGATTCCGCGGTCATCCTGCGATGCCGCTTCAAGGTGAAGCCACTCGAACAATGGAGTGTGCGACGCGAATTTCTCCGCCGCATGAAGAAGTCGTTCGACGCCTCCGGCATCGAGATTCCATTTCCCCACCTCACCGTATATGCCGGTGCCGCCAGGGACGGCACCGCGCCGCCCTTTCGCTTTCTCCCGCCGGTGGAAGCGCGGTAGCAGCACCGGCGCATTCGCCGACCTCCCCGCTGCAACGACCGCGAATGCAGGCGCGACCCTGCGCTGATGATTCGTTCTCTCGCTCGGCGGGCGCAGGTGCAGCCGCCGCTGACGATCGCTCCAGGGTTGTAACGTTTGTTACATTACTGTAACGTTCGTACCATGAGTGCTATTCCCCGAAGCCGGGTGATGCTCGCGCCGGTACCCGCTGCACCGCGCGATTCCGACGAGGCGCTGGATCGTGTCCGCGCGGCGTCCGACACACTGGCGCCCGAACTCCGGCGCGCCGCGCGCTGGGTGTCCGATCACGCGTCCGATGTCGCGCTGCTGTCGATGCGCGAACAGGCTCGCCAGGCCGGTGTGTCGGCCCCTACGATGATTCGTCTCGCACGCGCGCTGGGGTTCACCGACTACGCGTCGCTGCGCCGTCCATTCCAGGACGCGATCACCGGCGCTCCTGGCGGCTTTCGCCGCCGCGCGTCGGAACTGCAATCGGCACCAGGTTCGGCTCGAATCGGCGACTTCGCGCGCGAAATCATCGGCGCGCAGGTCGCCGCGCTGCAGTCCCTGCAGACGCTCAACACGCCGGCGCAGATCGAAAAGACGGTGAAGGTCATCGCGCGAGGCAGGCGCGTCGGATTCCTGGGCGTGCGCGCCAGCTTTTCCATTGCCTACTATTTTCGCTACGCCTACAACCTGATCGCCACCAACGGCGTGCTCTTCGACGGCCTGGGTGGCATCCTGCCCGACCAGACGGAAGTGCTCGACCGTCGCGATGTGCTGGTCGCGATCAGCCAGTCGCCCTATGCAACACCGACCGTGCATGCGCTCGACGCGGCCGCGCGGCGCGGCGTGACCATCATTGCGCTGACCGACAGCGCAGTCTCGCCGCTGGCTCGGCGTGCCGAGCACGTGCTGCATTTCCACACGGAATCATCGTCGTTTTTCCCGTCGACGATCGGTGCGCTGGGCCTTGTCGAGCTGCTGCTGGCGCGGCTCGCAGCGCGCGGCGGACGCGCGGTGCTCGATCGGCTCGCGGACGTGGAACAACGACTCACGGCGTCGCATGCCTACTGGTCCGGTGAGCGACGCGGAGCCCGCGCATGACCCACGTAATGCACCGCCAATTGCGCGTGACACCTCCGGTCGCGGTCGCCGGTCACGGTATCACGATCGTCGACGCGACGGGCCGCGAATACCTGGATGCATCGGGAGGCGCGGCGGTCTCCTGCCTCGGTCACGCGCACCCGGATGTCCTGCGCGCCATGCACGAGCAGATCGACCGGATCGCCTACGCGCACACAAGTTTCTTCACCACCGAAGCGGCCGAGGCGCTGGCCGACCATCTGCTCGACCATGCGCCGCCCGGAATGTCGCACGTCTACCTCGTGTCCGGCGGCTCGGAGGCCATGGAAGCCGCGCTGAAGCTCGCCCGTCAGTATTTCGTCGAGATCGGACAACCGCAGCGCCGTCATTTCATCGCCCGGCGGCAGAGCTATCACGGCAACACGCTCGGCGCGCTGTCAGTCGGAGGCAACGAGTGGCGCCGGCGGCAATTCGCGCCGCTGCTGATCGACGTGACGCATGTCGCGCCGTGCTATGAATACCGTGACCGCAGGGACAACGAGAACGCCGTCGAGTACGGAGAACGGCTCGCGCGGGAATTCGAGGACGCCGTAGGCCGCCTGGGTCCCGAGAATGTGATCGGCTTCTGCGCCGAGACCGTCGGCGGCGCGACGTCCGGCGCATTGACGCCGGTGCCCGGCTATTTCCGTCGCATCCGCGAAATCTGCGATCGCCACGGCATCCTGTTCATCGCCGACGAGGTGATGTGCGGCATGGGCCGCACCGGAACGCTCTACGCGGTCGAGCAGGAGGAGGTGGTACCCGACCTGATCGCAATCGCCAAAGGGCTGGGCGGTGGTTACCAACCCATCGGCGGAGTACTGGTGAATAGCGCGGATCGTCGACGCGTTGACACGCGGCAGCGGAGCTTTCCAGCACGGACACACCTACATCGGCCATCCGGTCGCCTGCGCCGCGGCGTTGGCCGTGCAGCAGGTGATCCAGCGCGACCACCTGCTCGACGCGGTCGTGAGCCTCGGAAGCCGCCTGGCTGACGGTCTGCACGCGCGCTTCGACGACCATCCGCGGGTGGGCGACATCCGCGGCCGCGGTCTGTTCATGGCGCTGGAGATGGTCGTTGACCGGCCGACCCGGCGGCCGTTCGATCCGGCGCACAAGCTGCACGCACGCATCAAGACCGAGGCTATGGCGCGTGGCCTGATGGTTTACCCGATGGGCGGAACGATCGACGGCAACGCGGGCGACCACGTGCTGCTCGCGCCCCCTTTCGTAAGTACGCCGTCCGAGATCGACGAGATCGTGCACCGGCTGGGCGAGGCGATCGATGCCGCCGCGGCGACGCTGCCTGAGGCAGGGGAGTCGCCGTCTTGATCGTCGCCGAGGCGTTGCCGTCCAGCCCGTAAGGGCTTAATCTGACCGCCATGCGATGCGGGCGAGCGCGAGCGCGCGAGACGACCGACGTACCGTTGCTCCGGGAGCAATTGTCGATTGATCATTCGAAAGGTCTTGTCGGCGGAACCACGACCGACAACGTTGAGCAGGTCCGGTCGTTGCGCAGGTGACGGCTCGACCCGTGCAGTTCCACACGCGCCGGAATGCGTCCCGCGTGACTTCCGCGATACAGCGCCAAAGGTGTTTCACTGAAGAGGAGAAATTGATATGCAGACAATCATTTCCCGCGCCCGACCCACGCGCCCCGCCGCGATCCTCGCGGGCGTGGCACTCGCATTCACCCTGGCGTTTCCGATGACGGCCGCCGCGCAGCAGAAGTTCGTCACCATCGGTACAGGCGGACTGACCGGCGTCTACTACGCCGCCGGCGGCGCCATCTGCCGGCTGGTCAACAAGGATCGCGCCAGGCACGGACTGCGCTGCTCGGTCGAATCGACCGGCGGATCGGTGTTCAACATCAACACCATCCGCAGCGGTGAACTCGACTTCGGCGTGGCCCAGTCCGACGTGCAATACAACGCGGTCAAGGGCTTGAAGCAGTTCGAGAAGGACGGCCCATACAAGGAACTGCGTGCCGTGTTCTCGCTGCATCCCGAGCCCTTCACGGTGCTGGCGCGCAAGGAGGCCAACATCACCAAATTCGAGGACTTCAAAGGCAAGCGCTTCAACGTCGGCAACCCCGGCTCGGGCACGCGGGCATCGATGGAGGAACTGCTGGCCGCGATGGGCTGGAAGTTGTCCGATTTTTCGCTGGCTTCCGAACTGAAGGCCGACGAGCACGGCGCCGCGCTGTGCGACAACAAGATCGACGGGTTCTTCTACGGGGTCGGCCACCCATCGGCCAACATCCAGGATCCGACGACGACCTGCGGCGCCAAGCTGGTACCTCTGACCGGGCCGGCGGTGGACAAGCTCGTTGCCGGCGCCCCGTACTACGCCAAGGTCAGCATCCCCGGCGGTCTGTATGCGGGCAACCCCGATCCCACGCCCACCTACGGCGTGCTGGCAACGCTCGTGACCTCGTCGAGGGTTCCCGACGCCACCGTGTACGAGGTGGTGAAGGCGGTGTTCGAGAACTTCGAGGATTTCAAGAAGCTGCATCCCGCGTTCGCACACCTCGATCCCAAGGACATGATCAAGAACGGCATCTCCGCGCCGCTGCATCCGGGCGCGGTCAAGTACTACAAGGAGAAGGGCTGGATGTAATGGTTTGACCGCGCATGGTGCTCCGGCATAGGCTGGGGCACCGGCGCGCAGGCATTCGAATCGCAGGTCCGAACCGCGCATCAGGAGTCGCCCCCCCTCTCGCAGGAGAACTGCCGATGTCGCCACAGACCGAGTCCGCCGCACCCGAGGTCGACGTACAGAAGCTCGCCGCTGATTCCGACACCGGGGGTCGTCAGCCCGGGCTGCCGGTCAAGCGGCTGATGCTGGGCGTGGCGCTCGCCTGGAGCCTGTTCCAGCTGTGGATCGCCTCGCCCTTGCCGTTCGCGCTGGGGATCGGCGTGTTCAACGACACGCAGTCTCGCTCGATCCACCTCGCGTTTGCGGTCTTCCTGGCCTACCTCGCCTATCCGGCATTCAGCCGTTCGCCTCGCGACCGCGTGCCGTTACAGGACTGGGTCTTCGCGCTCGTCGGCGCGTTCTGCGCAAGCTACCTGTTTTTCTTCTACCGCGAGCTCTCTACCCGCCCCGGCCAGCCGACCGACTTCGATCTCGCCGTATCCATCGCCGGCCTGGTGCTGCTGCTGGAGGCGACGCGCCGTGCCCTCGGGCTGCCGATGGTCATCGTGGCGCTGGTCTTTCTCGTCTATTCGCTCGGCGGGCCCTACATGCCCGATCTCATCGCGCACAAAGGCGCCTCGGTCTCGCGCCTGATGTCGCACATGTGGCTGACCACCGAGGGCGTGTTCGGCGTCGCGTTGGGCGTGTCCAGCGGCTTCATCTTCCTGTTCGTCCTGTTCGGTTCGCTGCTCGACCGCGCGGGCGCAGGCAACTATTTCATCAAGTCGGCGTTCGCATTGCTCGGTCACATGCGCGGCGGTCCCGCGAAGGCCGCGGTGGTATCGTCCGCCGCCACCGGCATCATCTCGGGCTCGTCGATCGCCAACGTCGTCACCACCGGCACCTTCACGATCCCGCTGATGAAGCGCGTCGGCTACCGGCCCGACCAGGCCGGTGCGGTGGAGGTGTCCAGTTCGGTGAACGGCCAGCTGATGCCGCCGGTGATGGGCGCGGCGGCCTTCCTCATGGTCGAGTACGTGGGCATTCCGTACCAGCAGGTGATCAAGCACGCGTTCCTGCCGGCGTTGATCTCCTACATCGCGCTGTTCTACATCGTCCATCTCGAGGCGCTGAAGGCCGGCATCACCGGCCTGCCTCGGCGCAGCAAGGCGACACCCATGCAGCGGCTGCTGTCGTTCGCCGCCACGGTCGCCGGCTTCATCGTGCTCGCCGGCGTCGTCTACTACGGCATCGGCTGGATCAAGGACGTGCTCGGAAGCGCCGCCATCTACGTCATCGGTGCCGGCCTGCTCGCCGCCTACGTCGGCCTGATGTGGGAGGCGTCGCGCGTGCCCGAGCTGACGATGGACGATCCCAACGCGCCGGTGTTCGAGCTTCCCGAGACGGCGCCGACCCTGCGGTCCGGGCTGCATTACCTGCTGTCGGTGGTCGTGCTGATCTGGTGCCTGATGGTCGAGCAGCTGTCTCCCGGGCTTTCGGCTTTCTGGGCCACGATGTTCATGATCTTCGTGATGCTCACCCAGCGTCCGTTGATGGCGCTGCTGCGTGGCCGCTCCGGCCTCGCGTCCGCCACGGTCCTCGGCGCGCGCGAGCTCGTTTCGGGCCTCGAGGCCGGCGCGCGCAACATGATCGGCATCGGCGTGGCGACGGCGTCGGCCGGCATCATCGTCGGCACGGTGTCGCTGACCGGCATCGGTCTGGTGATGACCGAGATCGTCGAGCTCGTGTCGGGCGGCAACCTGATGATCATGCTGGTGCTGGTGGCGTTCATCAGCCTGATACTGGGCATGGGACTGCCGACGACGGCCAACTACATCGTGGTGTCCACGCTGATGGCGCCGGTGATCGTCGAACTGGGCGCCCAGAACGGCTTGCTGGTGCCGCTGATCGCCGTGCACCTCTTTGTCTTCTATTTCGGGCTGATGGCCGACGTCACGCCTCCGGTCGGGCTCGCCTCCTTCGCCGCAGCGGCAATCGCCCGCTCCGACCCCATCAAGACCGGCGTCACCGCATTCTTCTACAGCATGCGCACGGCAATCCTCCCGTTCCTGTTCATTTTCAATACGCAACTCCTGATGATCGGCATCGACAGCGTCTGGCATCTGGTCCTGACCATCGTCAGCGCCACGGTGGCGATGCTGGTGTTCGCCGCGGCGACGCAACGCTATTTCCTCGTGCGCTCGCGCTGGTACGAATCGCTGGCGCTGCTGCTGGTCACCTTCACGCTGTTCCGGCCGGGCTACTGGTGGGACATGATTTATCCGCCCTACGACGAGCGCCCGCCGGCCCAACTGATGAAACTCGTCGAGGCTGCGCCGCCGGACGAGCGCAAGCGCGTCTGGGTGGCCGGGATCAGTCTCGAAGGCAAGGACGTCCGCAAGGGCGTGCTGTTGCCGCTGGGTGAACCTGGTCCCGCCGCCGAACGACTGCGGCGCATCGGCCTCACGATGATGACGCTCGGCGACGAGGTGCAGGTCGCGGCCGTGAAGTTCGGTTCGACGGCCGAGAAGCTGGGACTGGAACAGGGTTTCCAGGTCGTATCGATCGAAGTGCCGGCGGATCGCCCTGACAAGGAATGGATGTTTGTCCCGGCACTGGCCCTGCTGGGCGTGGTCGTCCTCCTGCAAAGACGACGCGGCCGCGCCGCGGCCGCTGCGCCGGCAACCGCTTGACACGTCGTGAGGCCGCGAGTAGCGCTGATCCACGCGCTGACCCATTCGCCGGCGCCGATCAACGAGGCACTCGCCCGCGACTGGCCGCAATGTCAGCGCATGAATCTCCTCGACGACTCGCTGTCGGCCGACCTTGCGGCCAGCCCGACCGGCATCGACGAGGCGATGACCGCGCGCTTCGTCGCGCTGGCCGACTACGCGGTGAATTGCGGCGCCGACGCCATCCTATTCACCTGCTCGGCGTTCGGCCCCTGCATCGAGGCGGTGGCACGCCGCCACGCCGACCGGCCGGTGCTCAAGCCCAACGAGGCGATGATCGAGGATGCGCTGGCCAGCGGCCTGCGCATCGGATTGGTCGCCTCCTTCGCGCCGACCCTGCGCTCGATGCCGCTCGAGTTTCCTCCTTCGGTCGACGTTGACGTCGAACTGGCCGTCGGCGCGCTGGCAGCGCTCGATCGTGGCGACCTCGCGAGCCATGACCGGCTGATCGCCGACGCTTCGCAGCGCCTCGCCGAACGCGGGTGCGGCGCGATCGCCCTGGCGCAATTCAGCATGGCGCGCGCGCGCGGCGCAGTCGAGACACGCTGCGCCCTGCCGGTTTTGAGCACCGTGGATAGCGCGGTGCGCGCGCTACGCTGGCGGCTCGCTGCCTGAAGGTTCGATGGCAGTTTGTCCGGTGCGCGCGGCGCGCCGGCCGATCGCCGATTGAAGGCCCGACCCGCTTCCGCGCCGCGTTCAGCCTTTAAAGGCCCGCGCCGGGTTTCCGGCCACGGTGGTGGCGGCCGCGACGTCGCGCGTCACCACACTCCCCGCGCCGATGACCGAATCGTCCCCGACGGTCACGCCGGGCAGGATGATGGCACCGCCGCCGATCCAGACATTGCGGCCGATCCGCACCGGCCGTCCGAATTCGATTCCTTCCTGCCGGAGCGCCCGATCGCGCGGATGATCCGCCGCGTAGATCTGAACGGCGGGACCGATCTGCGTGCCTTCGCCGATCGCGACCTCGACGACGTCGAGGATCACACAGTTGTAGTTCAGGAATGCGCCCGCGCCCAGGCGGATGTTGAACCCGTAGTCGCAATGGAACGGCGGGCGGATGACGGCGCCCTCTCCCACGTCGGCCAGCCGCTGCACCAGCAGTGCACGCCGCTCATCGCCGGTAAGCGCGAGCGAGGCGTTGAAACGGGCGAGCCACGCCTTCGTCGCGGCCTGAGCCGCCTGAATCTCGGGGGCGCCGGGCCGATAGGGCCGACCGGCCAACATGTTTTCCATCTCGTTGCCGGGCATGAGGTCCCTTGTTCCGGTCGGCGATCGCCGCGACGGCGTGCCGCCGGCGCGTTGAACTGCAGATCGCCGGACTATACCGCGCGCCGGGCGCCGGCACAGTTCGATGCGCGACGCCGCCGGCGCATCAAGAGGGTTGCGACTCTGCCTGTGCAGTCCGCACGAAGTTGGCGAGCGCTGGCCCGAGCGCCCGCATGACGACCTGCACACGTGCCGTGCTCTTCAATTCCGGATGGGTGATCAGCCAGAGTGGAGTCTGCAATGCGGCGATCGGAGCCGAAAGCGGCTGCAGGTCCGGCAGGCATCCCTCGAGGAAGCCGGGTAGCGCGGCGATGCCCAGCCCGGCGCGCACCATCATCAGCGCATGACTGAAGCCGTCTACACGCATCACCACGGACTCGTCCGGCACCTCGGACGCGAGCCACCGATCGAACTTGAGGTCGCGCGCATCGCGCTCGAAGCCGATCCACCGGCGCTCGACGACCAGTTCTTCGACCGCGCGCAGCGGAACGCGCGCCTGCCCGTGCCGGCGTCCGTAGACCTTGTACTGGATATCGACGAGCTTGCGCCCGACCAGCCATTCGGGGACGGTATCCGCTACACGAATTGCCACGTCGACCTCGCGCCGCCGAAGGCTCACATGCTCGCGGGAGGCCGCCAGCTCGATCTGGACCTCGGGAAACGCGGAGGCGAACTGAGCGAGCACCGACGGCAACACGTAGTCGATCACTATCGGCGCGACGCTGACCCGTACGCTGCCGCTCGGGTGCAGGTCATGGCCCAGTACGCGAGTCTCGGCGTCGCGTGCGATTTGCTCGAACGCCTGCGCCGCCTGAACGATTTCGTGTCCGGCTACCGTCGGCGTGTAGCGGCCACGGACGCGTTCGAAGAGCCTCGCCTTCAGACGCGTCTCGATCGTCTCGAGCTTGCGCAGCAACGTCGAATGCGTTACGCCGAGCGCCACACACGCCTTGGCCACGCTCCCGCAATTCGCAATCATCAGGACCGTGTGGAAGTCGGTCCACGCAAGCAGCGGCCGATGGATGGACCGCTCCGGATCTCCTGCCGGGGCACCGTGACCTACACCGGGTCTATCCATATACAATTTTCATTTTTGCAAATCCGCATTTCAAAATGGAGAGTTTACTTTGTCTTTTGTGAAACGCTAGAATTCGTTTTCGAGAACCTAGCGGTTGCGCACGGCGGGGCCGAATTGAAGGACCGCAGCGAAGCGTAAATCTGCGACAGGAGCCGCATTGATTGACGACACCGGGACGGATGTCGAACTGGACGCCGTGAGCGTTGAGGTGTTGAGCGAATTGATCCGCCGCGTCCAGGACATCGACAACAGCTATCGCGCTGTCGCACAGAAGATGGGGCAGTTGTACATCTGTGCCGACGAAAACAGGGTCGCAGCGCTAACCCGCAGTCTGGACAAACCGATGCGCAACGCCTCGGACAACGAACGGATGTTCGCCGCCATCCTCGACACGTTGAAAATGCATGCGAAACTGCGGTGATCGTCTTCATGCCCTCGGGCACTGAACACCGCGCATAGCAGGCCACCAGGCCAGGGCTCGAGCCGTTGGGCATGTGTTGCGAGCCGAAGCAAGGCGCCCTACTCCGTCGGGACACGCCCGACAGAGTCGAACACCAACTACCCAGGGAGGAACCGTGCTAGGCGAACAGGACGTCTATCTTTTCCGCGAAGGCACGCACGGCGGGCTCTACCGCGCCATGGGCTGCATATTGGGCGAGCGGGGAGCAACGTTCGCAGTCTGGGCGCCGAACGCGTCGCGCGTCTCCGTGGTCGGCTCGTTCAATGGCTGGGATCCGGCCACCCATCGGCTCTCGCCCCGACCCGACAGCTCCGGCATCTGGGAGGGTTCGGTGCCGGGCGTCGCTCACGGCGACACTTACAAGTATCACGTCGTCTCGGCCGATGGCGGCTACGAGATGGCGAAGGCCGACCCCTTTGCGCTGTATTCGGAATGTCCTCCTCAGACCGCGTCCCGCGCCTGGAGCCTCGACTACAGCTGGGGCGATGAAGAGTGGATGGCGGAGCGCCAGCGACACAACGCGCTCGACGCGCCGATGTCGATCTATGAATTGCACCTGGGCTCGTGGCGGCGCGAAGAGTGGGACCAACTTCCGACCTATCGCGACATCGCGCTGCCGCTGGCCGAATACGTGCGGGACCTGGGGTTCACGCACGTCGAGCTGATGCCGATCACCGAGCATCCGTTCTACGGATCGTGGGGCTACCAGACAACCGGCTACTTCGCGCCGACCGCACGCTATGGCACGCCGCAGGACTTCATGCACCTGGTCGACGTGCTGCACCAGCACGGCATCGGCGTGATCCTGGACTGGGTGCCGTCGCATTTTCCTTCCGACGCGCACGGCCTCGCCTATTTCGACGGCACGCACCTCTACGAGCACGCGGACCCGCGGCAGGGCTTCCATCCGGAGTGGAAAAGCTTCATCTTCAACTACGACCGCAACGAAGTGCGCGCCTTCCTGCTGTCGAGCGCGCTGTTCTGGCTCGACCGATACCACATCGACGGATTGCGCGTGGACGGCGTCGCGTCGATGCTGTACCTGAACTACGGGCGCCGCGATGGCGAGTGGATTCCCAACGCCCACGGAGGGAAGGAGAATCTGGGGGCCATCCGCGTCCTGCGCGAAGTCAACGAGGCCGTATACCGGGACTATCCGGACACGCAGGTGATCGCCGAGGAATCGACGTCGTGGCCGATGGTGTCGCGGCCGAACTACCTGGGCGGGCTCGGCTTCGGCATGAAATGGAATATGGGCTGGATGCACGACACGCTCGACTACATGCGGCAGGAGCCCGTCTATCGCAAGTACCATCACGACAAGCTGACGTTCTCGATCTGGTACGCGTTCTTCGAGAATTTCGTGCTTCCGCTTTCCCACGACGAGGTGGTCTACGGCAAAGGCTCACTGATCGGGAAGATGCCGGGCGACTCCTGGCAGCAGTTCGCGAATCTGCGCTTGCTGTTCGGCTACATGTGGGCGCATCCGGGCAAAAAACTTCTGTTCATGGGGGGCGAATTCGGCCAGCGCCGCGAATGGACGCACGACGGCGCGCTGGAATGGTGGGTGCTGGGCCAAAGCGAACACGCAGGCGTGCAGCGCTGGGTGGCGGATCTGAACGCGCTCTACCGGCGCGAACCGGCGCTGCATCAGGTCGATTTCGATACCGGCGGCTTTGAGTGGGTGGACTGCCACGACGCCGACGCGAGCGTGCTGTCGTTCCTGCGCCTCCCGCGCAAGGGCCCGCCCGTCCTCGTAGTCTGCAATTTCACGCCCGTTCCGCGCGCAAACTACGTGGTCGGTGTGCCCGAGGGTGGCTACTGGCGCGAGCTGCTCAACGGCGACGCCTTTCAGTACGGCGGGAGCGGCGTTGGAAACTACGGCGGCGTGGAGGCAGCGCCCGTGCCGGCCCATGGCCGCTTCCATTCGCTTGCGCTGACGGTGCCACCGCTTGCGACCCTTTACTTCAAGCCGGAGCCGCGATAGACGATGCCGACCAGGAAACCCACACCACGATCCGAGGGCGGCCTGCCGCCCGACGGCCGCGCGCGCGCGGTGATCGAGACGATCGCCCCGGCGGTCGACGACGGCCGCTTCGCGGTCAAGCGCATCATCGGCGACCGCGTGGTCGTCGAGGCCGACTGCTTCGCCGATGGACACGACACGCTGGCCTGCGTGTTGCGCTTCCGGCGCGAGGAGGATGCCCAGTGGCAGGAGACGCCGATGACGGCGCTGGGCAACGACCGCTGGCGCGGAGCATTCACCGTTTCAGCGCTGGGGCGCTACCGATATGGCGTGACCGCGTGGGTCGATGCGTTCCTCTCCTGGCGCCATGATTTCGAACGCCGGGTCGACGCCGACGACTTGAAGGTTGCAGCACAGGTCGGCGCGGATTTGATCGATGCGGCCGCAAAGCGTGCATCGGGCAAGGACGCCACCCGTCTCAAGCAATGGGCGGCGAAACTGCGCGCTCAGTTGCGAACACCCGACGACACCGCGGCTCTGCGTGCGCTCGGTCTGGACGAGGAATTCGCGGCGGTGGCGATGAAGTATCCCGACCGCAGCCGCGCCACGACCTATCCGGTCGAATTCCCGCTGGTCGTCGACCGCGAGCGCGCGCGCTACAGCACGTGGTACGAGTTGTTCCCCAGGTCCTGCGCGCAGGCGCCCGGCGCTCACGGTACGCTGCGCGACTGCGTGGCACGCCTGCCGTACGTCGCGCAGATGGGCTTTGACGTCCTCTACCTGCCGCCGATACACCCGATCGGCCGCGAGCGGCGCAAGGGCCGCAACAACACGCTCGACGCGAAGACCGACGATGTGGGCAGCCCCTGGGCGATCGGGGCCGCCGAAGGCGGACACAAGGACATCCTTCCCCAACTCGGGACACTCGACGATTTTCGTGCGCTGGTTGCAGCCACGCATGAACACGGACTCGAACTCGCGCTGGACATTGCCTTCCAGTGCGCGCCCGACCATCCGTACGTCGAAGAGCATGCTTCCTGGTTCCGGCATCGTCCCGACGGCAGCGTCCAGTATGCGGAGAATCCGCCGAAAAAATATCAAGACATTTATCCGTTCAATTTCGAGTCGGAAGACTGGGATGCGCTTTGGCACGAACTTGCCGGCGTGTTCGAATTCTGGATCGGCGAAGGCGTGCGCATCTTTCGGGTCGACAACCCGCACACCAAGCCTTTTGCTTTCTGGGAATGGGCGATCGGCCGGATCAAGAAGGACCACCCGGAGGTGCTGTTCCTCGCCGAGGCGTTCACGCGGCCGCGCGTGATGCACCGGCTGGCAAAGCTTGGCTTTTCGCAGTCGTACACCTATTTCACCTGGCGCAACACCAAGGCCGAGCTGACCGAGTATTTCACCGAACTGTCGGAGGCGCCCGGCCGCGATTACTTCCGGCCGAACTGCTGGCCCAACACGCCGGACATCCTTCCGGAATTCCTGCAGCTCGGCGGGCGCGCTGCCTTCATGTCGCGCCTGGTGCTCGCCGCGACCCTGGCCTCGAACTACGGAATCTACGGCGCAGCCTACGAACTGCTCGATTGCACGCCCCGGGATCCCGGCGGCGAGGAATACCTGAACTCGGAAAAATACGAGCTGCGCAGGTACGACCTGGCGCGCGCCGACAGCCTGTCGGGCTTCATCGCCCGCGTCAACGCCGCACGGCGCGACAACCCGGCGCTGCAGTGCGACGAAGGCCTGCGATTCATTCCGGTCGACAACGACGAGCTCGTCTGTTTCTCCAAGGTCGACGCCACCGGCGAGAACACGGTGATCGTCGTCGTGAACCTCGACCCGCACCGCACGCAGTCCGGTTGGGTAACGCTCGACCTGGCCGACCTTGCCATCGACGACGGCCACCCGTTCCAGGTACACGATCTGCTCACCGACGCGCGCTACCTGTGGTCCGGTCCGCGCAATTTCGTGATGCTCGACCCTGCCCGGGTGCCCGCCCACCTCTTCCGGGTGCGTCATCGCGTGCGCAGCGAGCAAGACTTCGACTATTTTCTGTAAGGGAGCGTCCACATGCCCGGAAAACCCATGGCGCAGGACGACGCTCCGCCCGTCGAGAAGGAAGCCGCCGACCGCCAATGGTACAAGGACGCGGTCATCTACCAGCTTCATATCAAGGCGTTCGCCGATTCCAACGATGACGGAATCGGCGATTTCCGCGGGTTGACGGAGAAGCTTGACTACGTCAAGGACCTGGGCGTCAACACGATCTGGCTGCTTCCGTTCTATCCGTCGCCGCTGCGCGACGACGGCTACGACGTCGCCGACTACACCGACGTCCACCCGTCGTACGGGACACGCGAGGATTTCCAGCAGTTCGTCCTCGAGGCGCACCGTCGCGACCTGCGCGTCATCACCGAGTTGATCGTCAACCACACGTCGGACCAGCACCCCTGGTTCCAGGCGGCGCGGCGCGCGCCCAAGGGCTCTCAGGAGCGCGACTACTACGTTTGGAGCGACGATCCGAACAAGTACAGCGGCACGCGCATCATCTTCACCGACACCGAGAAGTCGAACTGGACGCGCGACGACGTTGCCGATTCGTACTACTGGCATCGCTTCTTCAGCCACCAGCCCGATCTCAACTTCGACAACCCGCAGGTGCGCGAGGCAATCTTCCGGGTCATGCGGTTCTGGCTGGACATGGGGGTCGACGGCTTCCGCCTCGACGCCATCCCCTACCTCGTCGAGCGCGAGGGGACCAACAACGAGAATCTGCCCGAAACCCACGATGTGCTGAAGGAATTGCGCACACTGGTCGACGCGCACTACCCGAACGTGCTGCTGCTGGCCGAGGCGAACCAGTGGCCGGAAGACGTGCGCGAGTACTTCGGCGAGGGCGACGAGTGCCACATGGCGTATCACTTTCCGCTGATGCCGCGCATGTACATGGCAATCGCGCAGGAGGACCGGCACCCCGTCACCGAAATCATGGCGCAGACGCCGGACATCCCGGAAAACTGCCAGTGGGCGATCTTCCTGCGCAACCACGACGAGCTCACGCTCGAGATGGTGACGAGCAAGGAGCGCGACTACATGTACCAGATGTACGCCGCCGACCCGCGCGCGCGCATCAACGTCGGCATCCGCCGGCGCCTGGCGCCGCTGCTCGAGAACGATGTCAGCCGCATCAAGTTGATGAACAGCCTGCTGCTGTCGATGCCCGGCTCGCCGATCCTCT
This sequence comes from uncultured beta proteobacterium, assembly GCA_963739745.1. Taxonomy (GTDB): domain Bacteria; phylum Pseudomonadota; class Gammaproteobacteria; order Burkholderiales; family Casimicrobiaceae; genus VBCG01. The sequence continues at coordinate 45,063 of CAVUCJ010000017.1, read as the reverse complement.
ACTACGGCGACGAAATCGGCATGGGCGACAACATCTACCTGGGCGACCGCGACGGCGTACGCACGCCGATGCAGTGGCGGCCGGAGCGCAACGCGGGTTTCTCCCGCGCCGACCCGCAGCGCCTGTACCTGCCGCCCATCATGGACGCGATCTACGGCTACGAGTCCGTCAACGTCGAGGCGCAACTGCGCGAGCCATCGTCGCTGCTCAACTGGACGCGGCGGATGCTCGCAGTCCGCAAGGGGTTTCTCTCGTTCGGCCGCGGCAAGCTCACCTTCCTGCGTCCGGGAAACCGCAAGATCCTCGCGTACGTGCGCGAGTTCGGCGACGAAGTCGTGCTTTGCGTCGCCAATCTGGCGCGCAACGCGCAGCCGGTGGAGCTCGATCTGGCGCGCTTCAAAGGCCGCGTCCCCTTGGAGCTGATGGGACGCACCCCGTTTCCGCCGATCGGCGATCTGCCGTACCTGCTGACGCTCGCCGGGCACGGATTTCTCTGGTTCCGCCTGGCCGCCGGCGCGGACGTCCCGGTCTGGCACGAGGAGCGCATGGCGCGCGAAGAGCTGCCGGTGCTCGTTCTGTTCGACGGCTGGGCGAGCCTTTTCCGCGACCGCGTCGTGCCGTGGCGCATCACGCTGGCCGAAAAGGGCCGCGCGCAGCTCGAGCGCGAAGTGCTTCCGCAGTTCATTTCCGAGCGGCGCTGGTATGCGGCCAAGGGCGAACCGGTGACGCGCGTTATGCTCGTCGACCATGCCGAATGGCAACAGAAGGGACGGTCGTGGCTGGTCGCGCTGGTACGGGTGGAGCCCGCAAGCGGCGATCCGCAGACCTACTTTCTCCCGCTGTCGCTGGTGTGGGAGGATGGCAGCGAGGAGCAGGCGCGCGCGCTGGCTCCGCTGACCGTGGCCAAGATCAGGCAACAGGCCAAGGTCGGCGTGATGGCCGATGCGTTCGGCGACGAAGCGTTCTGCCGTGCGCTGGTGGCGGCGATGGGTGCGCGCACCGAACTCAAGACGGCGCTGGGCAAACTCCGCTTCACGCCCACCGCCGCCTTCGAGCGTCTGGCGGGCTCCTCCATCGACACGCTGCAGGTCGCGCTTCCCAGCGCGCAAAGCAGCAACACAGTGGCGTTCCTCGGAGACCGGTTGTTCATCAAGGCCTATCGCCGGCTGCAGTCCGGCGTGAATCCGGAAGCCGAAATCGGACGTTATCTGACCGACGTCGCCGCGTTTGCGAACAGCGTGCCGGTGGCCGGCACGCTCGAGCATGTCGACACCGAAGGGCGCGCGACGACCCTGGCACTTCTGCAGGGACTACGTCGAGCACCAGGGCGACGGCTGGACGACCACGCTCAACTACCTGGAGCAATTCCTGGAGCAGCCGCCGACCGTCGCTCCGCTACCGGCACCCTCGGCGACGGCGGCGGCAGCAGCAGCGGCAGCAGACTGCGACGACCCCGCCATTGAGCGTGCACGGCGGGTACCTGGCCCTCGTGCGCACGCTCGGCGTGCGCACCGGCGAACTTCACGCCGCGTTCGCGCGTGCGACGGGCGATCCTGCGTTCGAACCGGTTCCCATCACGCCGAGCGACGTCGCGGCATGGGCGAAGCAGGCGCGCGCCGAAGCCAGTTCCACGCTGGACCGGCTGGAGAAGCGCCTGTCCTCCCTCCCCGAGGCAGCACGCGATGATGCGTCCCGCGTGCTGGAGCAACGCGCCGCCATCCTTGCGCGCATCGACGCGCACGCGGGCGACCGGGACAGCGGCATGCGCACGCGCATCCACGGGGACTATCACCTGGGACAGGTGCTGGTCGCGCAGAACGACTTCATGATCATCGATTTCGAGGGCGAACCGGCACGCACGCTCGCCGAGCGACGCGAAAAGCAATCGCCGATGAAGGACGTCGCGGGCATGCTGCGCTCCTTCGACTACGCGCTGAATGCGGCGTTGCTGCGAATCGTCGACAGCAACACGCAGATGCAATCGCTGCGCGAGCAACTGGGTGCGCAGTGGCTCCGTGAGACGCGTGAGACGTTCCTCGAAGGGTACGACCAGTTCGCAATCGAGTCCGGCGCACCGGGGGCGAAGGCTCAGCGTCAGGGCTTGCTCGAGCTGTTCCTACTGGAAAAAGCGATGTACGAGCTCAACTACGAAGTCGCAAACCGTCCGGACTGGGTGCGCATTCCGTTGCGCGGAATCATCGAGCTGCTGGACACGGGCGCCTGAACGAACACTTCCTAGATCGGAGATGCCGATGGAAAACATGCAAATGCTGCTCGAGCCGCTGCGGGCCTCGCTGCGCCAGGTTGGCGAGTTCCTGCCGCACGTGCTGCTCGCAATCGCGATTCTCGTCATTGGCTGGCTGGTCGCGAAAGCCATTCGGTTTGCGATCGTCAAGATGCTGCGAGCAGTCAACTTCAACATCGTCACCGAAAAAGCCGGCATCGACCACTTCCTGACGCAGGGCGGCGGCAACATGGACACCGTCCATTTCCTGGGGCTGCTCTTCTACTGGCTGGCCCTGCTGGCGGCGCTGATGATCGCGTTCAACAGCCTGGGGCTCACCTACGTGACCGACCTGATCGGCCGGATCGTGCTGTTCGTGCCCAAGGTGATGGTCGCCGTGCTGGTCCTCGCTTTCGGCGCCTACTTCGCGCGCTTCGTAAGCGCGGCGGTGGCCGCCTACTGCAGCAGCGTCGGCATCAGTGACGGCGAGCTGCTCGGCCGTCTTGCGCTCTATGCAATACTTGCGTTCGTCCTGCTGATCGCGCTCGACCAACTCGGCCTGGGCGACATCATCCGCCAGACCTTCCTGATCCTCATCGCGGCCATCGGCCTCGCATTGGCGCTGGCCTTCGGAATCGGCGGCGCCAAGCGAGCCGGCGAGTTCCTGGAACGCTGGTCGAGGCGTCCGCCTGACGAGACGCCGAACCAGGTCAAGCAACCGCCGGTAGTCTGAGTGTTGAGGTCCCCCACGAGACCGGGGCATCGTCGAATGCCCCGATGCCGCTTGCCCGGCGCGCGGTCGGGCGCACCACGGAGTGTTCACACATGAAGCCCATTACCGCCGTCTGGCCCGGCCGGTCCGATCCGCGCGGCGCGACTTGGGACGGCGAAGGCGTCAATTTCGCCCTGTTCTCGGAGCACGCCGAGCGCGTCGACCTGTGCATTTTCGACGCCACGGGTCGGCGCGAACTGCAGCGCGTCGAAATCACCGAGCGTACCGACCAGGTCTGGCACTGCTACCTTCCGGAGGCGCGGCCGGGCCTGCTCTACGGCTACCGCGTGCACGGTCCCTACCGCCCGGAGGATGGGTTCCGATTCAACCCCCACAAGCTGCTCCTCGATCCCTACGCGCGGAACATCGTCGGGTCTCTGCGCTGGAGCGACGCGCTGTTCGGCTACACGATTGGCCACAAGCGCGAGGACCTCTCGTTCGACCGCCGTGACAGCGCAGCCGCGATGCCCAAGTGCAAGATCATCGACCGGGCATTCACCTGGGGCAACGATCGACCGCCCGACGTGCCGTGGCACGAAACGGTTATCTACGAGTTGCACGTCCGCGGCTTCACCATGCAGCACCCGGATGTGCCGCCGCACCTGCGCGGTACCTACGCGGGTCTCGCGACGGCACCTGTCATCGACTACCTGAAGCGATTGGGCGTGACGACGATCGAGCTGATGCCCGTGCACACGTTCGTCGACGACCGCCGCCTTGTCGAGCAGGGGATGCGCAACTACTGGGGCTACAACACCATCGGGTTTTTCGCGCCGGACGCACGGTATTCGGCATCCGGCAAGATCAATGAATTCAAGACGATGGTGAAGACGCTTCACTCGGCCGGATTCGAGGTCGTCCTCGACGTCGTCTACAACCACACTGCCGAGGGCAGCGAGAAAGGCCCGACGTTGTGCTTCCGCGGCGTCGACAACGCGTCCTACTATCGGCTCGTGCGCGAGACGCCACGCCACTACATGGACTTCACCGGCTGCGGCAACACGCTCGACATGCAGCATCCCCGCGTCCTGCAGCTGCTGATGGACTCGCTGCGCTACTGGGTCACCGAGATGCACGTCGACGGCTTCCGCTTCGATCTGGCCTCGGCGCTTGCGCGCGAACTGCACGACGTGGACAGGCTCGGCGCCTTTTTCGACATCCTGCGCCAGGACCCCGTGCTGGCCCGTGTCAAGCTGATCGCCGAGCCCTGGGACCTCGGCGAAGGCGGCTACCAGGTCGGCAACTTCCCGACGGGCTGGGCCGAATGGAACGACAAGTACCGTGACACGATGCGCGCGTACTGGAAGGGCGACGGCGGCGTCATTGGCGACTTCTCGCGCCGCCTCACGGGCTCGTCGGACCTCTACGGAAGCAGCGGCCGGCGGCCGCATGCCAGCATCAACTTCGTCACCGCGCACGACGGCTTCACGCTGCACGACCTCGTTTCGTACAACCAGAAGCACAACGAGGCCAACGGCGAGGAGAACCGCGACGGAAGCGACAACAATCTCTCATGGAATTGCGGCGCCGAGGGTCCGAGCGACGACCCGGCCGTCAACGCACTGCGCGCACGCCAGTCTCGCAATCTGCTCGCGACGCTGCTGCTTTCTCAGGGCGTGCCGATGATCCTCGCCGGCGACGAGATCGGCCGCACGCAGCAGGGCAGCAACAACGCGTACTGCCAGGATACGGCGATGAGCTGGGTCGACTGGACCTTGGACGAGACCCGCACGAATCTGCTGGCCTTCGCCAGACGGATGATCCGGCTGCGGCGGGACCATCCCGTCTTCCGACGCAAGCATTTCTTCCAGGGCGAGGTGCTGCAGGGAAGCGCCGAATCCGACATCGCATGGCTCAAGCCCGACGGGACGGAAATGACCAGCGACGAATGGAACCACGATTTTGCGCGCGGCCTTGGCGTCTATCTTGCCGGCAACGCGTTGGACGAGACCGATGCGCGCGGGCGCCCGGTGCGCGACGACAACTTCCTGTTGCTGTTCAATGCGCATCACGACTCGCTGGAGTTTCGCCTGCCCGACTATGGCGCCGCCGGATGGCGGGTGGTGGTCGACACCGACCGGAATGAAGGCCTGCTGCCCGATGGCAGTTTCGAGCCGAGCAGCGCCTATGCGGTGGCCGGACGGTCGCTCGTGCTTCTTCAGCAGGAGGCACGTCGCGCATGAGACACGCGCACGCGATGCCTTTCGGAGCGGTGATCGAAGGAGACGCCGTACGCTTCGCGCTGTGGGCACCCGGTGCGCGCGACGTGGCGGTGTTGCTGGGGGCCGATGGCGACGATGCGCGGCCCCTCGCCCGGCTGGACGATGGATGGTTCGGCGCGCGAATCGAGCAGCTCGCCGCGGGCGCGCGCTATGCCTACCGGATCGACGGCGAGCATACGGTGCCGGACCCGGCGTCTCGTTCCAACCCCGACGGCGTCCATGCCGCGAGCGCCGTGGTCGATCCGCGCACCTACGACTGGCGGGAGGATCGCTGGCGAGGCCGCCCCTGGGACGAAGCGGTGCTCTACGAAATGCACGTGGGCACATTCACTCCCGACGGGACGTTCGCCGCGGCCGCCGCCGGCTCGAGGAGCTTGCCGATCTCGGAGTCACGGCCGTCGAGCTGATGCCGGTCGCCTCGTTCGCCGGCCGGCGCAACTGGGGCTACGACGGCGTCCTGCCGTATCGCGCCGGCAGCATCGTATGGCACGCCGGACGACCTGAAGCGGCTGGTGGACACCGCACACGGCTGCGGCCTCATGATGCTGCTCGACGTCGTGTACAACCATTTCGGCCCCGACGGGCAATTACCTGCACCTCTACGCGCCGCAGTTCTTCAATCCGCGGCACCAGACACCCTGGGGCGCGGCGATCAACTTCGACGGCGAGCACAGCCGCACGGTGCGCGACTTCTTCATTCACAATGCACTCTACTGGATCGATGAATTTCGCTTCGACGGTCTGCGCCTGGATGCCGTACACGCCATCGCCGACGATTCGCACCCGGACATCGTCACCGAACTTGCCGACAGCGTTCGCAGGAATGCCGGGCGCGATCGTCAGGTTCATCTCGTGCTCGAGAACGACCGCAACGAGGCTCGCCGCCTCGTGCGCGACGAGGCCGGCCGGCCGCGGCATCGCGACGGCGCAATGGAACGACGACATCCACCATGCGCTGCACGTTCTCATCGACCGCCGAGCGCGACGGCTACTACGCCGACTACGCTGCGCGCCCCTTGTGGCAGCTCGGCCGCTGTCTCGCGGAGGGATTTCGCCTTCAGGGAGAGCCGTCACCCTTTCGCGACAACGAGCCGCGCGGCGAGACCAGCGCAGGACTTCCCCCCGGCGCGTTCGTCAACTTCACGCAAACCCACGACCAGGTCGGCAACCGCGCGTTCGGGGAACGGCTGACGGCGCTGACGGATCCACGGGCGCTGCGCGCGGCGGTGGCATGCGTGCTGCTGGCGCCGGCGACGCCGATGCTGTTCATGGGCGAGGAGTACGGCGCGACCACGCCATTCCTGTATTTCTGCGACTTCGAAGGCGAGTTGGCCGGGGCTGTCACGCGCGGTCGCCGCTCGGAGTTCGGCCAGTTCGAACGCTTTCGCGATGCCGAGGCGCAGGCGGCGATCCCCGATCCCAACGCGCGGTCCACGTTTTCGGCGAGCAAGCTCGATCGCGGCGAAGCGGCAACGCAAAGTGGCGCGCAGTGGCTCGCCTTCTACCGTCGTTGCCTGGCGCTGCGACGCGCGCACGTGACGCCGCGTCTGCACGGTGCCGCTGCCGGCGGCACCTTCGACCATCCTCGACGAGACGCTGCTCCGCGTGAGCTGGCGGCTGGGCGGCGGCGCGACGTTGCATCTGGGTGCCAACTTCGCGCCTGCGCCCTTTGGGCGCCAGGTGCCGATGCCGGGCGTGGCGTTTTTCGAAAGCGACGACGGCATCGCCGCCGGTGGCACGTGGGCCGGCTACTCCGTTTGTCTCAGCGTCGAGGAGCCAGGGTGAGCGAAGCGCTCGCAAGACTCGCCGCCGCTCACGGCATCGACGTCGACTACGAGGACGTCTGGGGCGACCGGCACCAGGTACCCGACGCGACGCTCGAGGCACTGCTCGCGGCGATGGGGGTGCATGCCAGCGACGAGGCGGCGAGCCTCGCCGTGCTGCGCGCGATCGACGACGCGCAAGACGCCCGGCGCGTTGCGCCGCTCGTGGTGCTGCGCGAGAACGTGCGACCGTGGACGCTGCATCTGCGGCTGCCGGCGTCGATGGCCGATGCTCCGCTGTCGGTTCGCGCAACAGCGGAGGACGGCACACCCTGTGCCGACGCCGCCGTCGCGGTCCTGCGGCGAAGTCCTCCCGCGCGCGAGGACTCGCCATGCGCAGGCGTCGAGATCGCGCTCACCGCGGGACTGCCGCCCGGTTATCACCGCCTGGATTTCATCGTCGGCGCAGAGGTGGTGGCAAGCACCTGTTGCGCAATAGCGCCGGCGTCCTGTTACCAACCGGCGGCGCTGCAGGAGAGCAGAACCTGGGGCGCCGCCGCCCAGCTCTACGGCCTGCGTTCCGACCGCAATTGGGGCATCGGTGATTTCACCGACGTCAAGACGCTGATCGGGCTGTGGGGCGATCGCGGTGCCGGCATCGTCGGAGTCAGTCCGCTGCACGCGCTATTCCCGGCGAGGCCCGATCATGCCAGTCCCTACAGTCCGTCGAGCCGGCTGTTCCGCAACATTCTGTTCATCGACGTCGAGGCTGTGGCGGAATTTGGCGACTGTGCGGCGGCGCGTGCGCTCGTGCATTCGGAATCCTTCCAGGCACGCCTCGCGGAGCTGCGCGATGCACAGCTCGTCGACTATGCGGGGGCGGCCGCAGCCAAGCGCCAGGTGCTGGAAATGCTCTACCGCCACTTTCGGGAGCGCTACCTCGCCGGCGACGACCCGCGCGCCGAAGCGTTCCGGGCCTTCGTCATCGCCGGCGGCGCGGCTTTGCGCCAGCACGCACTGTTCGATGCGCTGCATGAGCATTTTCTCCGTGACGACGCCGCGGCCTTCGGTTGGCCCGCCTGGCCCGAGCCCTATCGCGACCCGGCCTCGGCCGCTGTCGCGCAGTTCGCCGCGGAAAATGCCGAGCGCGTCGAATTCCACGCCTATCTGCAATGGCAGGCCGAACAGCAGTTCGAGGCTGCGGCCGAGCAGGCGAAGGCGCTCGGCCTTGCAGTCGGCATCTACGCCGATCTCGCGGTCTCCATCGATCGCGGGGGCGCGGAGGCATGGGCCCATCAGGACCTCTATGCGCTCGGCGCCAGCGTTGGCGCGCCGCCCGATACGTTGAGCAAGGACGGGCAGGACTGGGGGCTGCCGCCGTTGATACCGCACCGCCTGCGCGATGCGGCCTATGCGCCCTTCCTCGCCACGCTGCGCGCCAACATGCGCAACGCGGGCGCGCTGCGCATCGATCACGTCATGGGACTCGCGCGCCTGTTCTGGGTTCCCACAGGAGGTCGGCCTGCCGACGGCGCCTACGTGCGCTACCCGTTCGACGACCTGCTGGGACTGGTGGCGCTCGAAAGCCACCGCCACCGCTGCATGGTGATCGGCGAGGATCTGGGGACCGTGCCGGACAAGGTGCGCGTGGCGCTGGCCGACAATGCCATCCTGTCGTATCGGGTGCTGATCTTCGAACGCGACGAGGACGGCGAATTCAAGCCGCCGGAGGCGTACCCCGTCGAGGCGCTGGCCACGGCCAGCACGCACGACCTGCCGACGCTTTCGGGTTGGTGGGCCGGCGAGGACATTGCGCTGCGGGAACAGCATGGCTTGCTGGCGCCATCGGCGGACCGCAGCACCCTGCTGCGAGAGCGCGCGAACGACCGGCTGCAACTGCTCTCGGCGCTCGACCATGCGGGCCTCTCGCCGCCCACTTCCCACGCCGATTCGGCGGCGCATCCGGCGATGAGTGCGCCGCTGATGCGCGCGATCCAGACCTTTCTGGCGCGCTCGCCCGCGCGAATTTGCGTCGTGCAACTCGAGGACGTGCTGGGCCTGCGCGACCAGGCCAATCTTCCCGGCACCATCGATGCCCATCCCAACTGGCGCCGAAAGCTTCCTCTGGCGCTCGAGCGCTGGGCCGACGACGAGCGCTTCGGCGCACTCGCCTCGGTGCTCGCCCGCACGCGCCCGCGGCCACGATTCCGCGTGCCCAACCGCGTGCCGGCGCACGTGCCGCTTGCGACCTACCGGGTGCAGCTCAACCGGGAATTCACGTTTGCAGACGCCACCCTGCTGCTGCCTTATCTTTCCGCGCTCGGCGTGAGCCACGTGTATTGCTCGCCCTACCTGCGCGCACGCCCCGGCAGCCTCCACGGCTACGACATCGTCGACCACAGCACGATCAATCCCGAGATCGGCAGCTTCGAGGATTTCGAGCGCTTCGTGTCCGTGCTTGCCGAGCACGGCATGGGGCATCTTTGCGATGTGGTCCCCAATCACGTCGGCATCATGGGCGCCGACAACATTTGGTGGATGGACGTGCTCGAGAACGGGCCCGCCTCCGAGTTCGCCGATCATTTCGACATCGACTGGTCACCGTTCGACGCGGAGCTCGCAGGGAAGGTCCTGGTGCCGGTGCTGGGCGATCCGTACGGCACGGTGCTGGAGCGTGGTCAGCTGCGGCTCGCGTTCGAGGGTGAACAGGGCAGCTTCGCCATCGCCTATTTCGGCCACCGCTTCCCCATCGATCCGCGCAAGTATCCGGCAATCCTGGCGCCGGCGCTGCAGAAGGCCGCCCCCCTGCTGGGACCTGAAGAAAGCTCAGTGGCGGCGCAACTGGTGGCCGCACTCGCCGCGCTTCCGCCACGCACCAGCGCCGATTCCGTGGCGGCGAGAAGGCGCGGCTGCGCGCAAGGCAAGCGCACGCTGGCCGAACTCGCGGCGCGCAACCAGCCGCTGGCCGACGCCATCGCCACGGTCGTTGCTGAATTCAACGGCATTTCCGGCGAGCCGGAGAGCTTCGAGCGGCTGCACGCGCTGCTCGAGGCGCAGGCGTATCGGCTTGCCTACTGGCGGGTCGCGGCTGACGAAATCAACTATCGGCGCTTCTTCGACATCAATGACCTGGCCGCGCTGCGGATGGAGAACGAAGCCGTATTCGATGCGACGCATACGTTCATCCTGAAACTCGCGGCACAGGGAAAGATCCACGGGCTTCGCATCGACCACCCCGACGGGCTCCACGACCCTGCGGAATATTTCGAACGTTTGCAGGTGCGCTACCGCCAGTGGGTCACGTCCGCCGGGGAGCCCGCGAACGCCGACCCGGCGCCGTTGTATGTCGTGCTGGAGAAGATCTCCGCGATCCACGAGCGCATGCCTGCCGAATGGCCGGTCAGCGGCGACACCGGCTATCGCTTCGCCAACCTCGTCAATGGCCTCTTCGTGGTGGATACCGCCAAGGGCCGCCTCGATCGCACCTGGCGGGCGTTCGTCGGCGCGGAGGCTCAGGACTACGAGACCACCGTGCGCCGCAGCAAGCTCGCGATCATGCGCGGCCCGCTCGTATCGGAGCTCGCGATGCTGACTCAGCGCGCGCTGCGCATCGCCAGGTCCGCCCGGCGCACGCGCGACTTCACCTACTACGTGCTGCGCCGGGCCATCGAGGAGATCGTCGCCCGCTTTCCCGTCTACCGGACGTACATCGCGGGCCGTGGCGCGTCACCGCAGGACCTGCACTACATCGAATGGGCGGTCGTTCGCGCGCAACGCGAATCGCGAAACGCCGACGGCAGCGTTTTCGATTTCCTTCGTGCGCTGATGCTGGGTGTCGCACCGGAGGGCGCATCCGCCGCGCACCAGGCGGAGTGCCTCGACTTCGCGATGCGGTTTGCGCAATTCACCTCGCCGGTCGCTGCCAAGGGCGTCGAGGACACCGCCTTCTATTCGTTCAACCGCCTGGTTTCGCTCAACGACGTCGGCGGCGAGCCCGAGCAGTTCGGCACCACCGTTGCGGAATTCCATGAAGCGACGCGGGAGCGTGCGACGGATTTGCCGGCGACGATGCTCGCGACGTCCACGCATGACAACAAGCGCTCTGAGGACGTGCGCGCGCGTATCGATGTGATCTCGGAGATTCCCGTCGCGTGGCAGCGGATGGTCCGCCGCTGGAGCCGCGTCAACCGCATGCACAAGCGACAGGTCGATGAGCAGGACGCACCTTCCCCCAGCGACGAGTACCTGCTCTACCAGACGCTCGTCGGCATGTTCCCGGCGGGCGCCATCGGCAGCACGGAACTCGCGTCCTACCGCGAGCGCATCCAGCAGTACATGACCAAGGCGGCACGCGAGGCGAAGCTGCGCACCAGCTGGCTCAGTGTGAACGCCGGTTACGAGGACGCGCTCGCTTCGTTCGTGTCCGCGCTGCTGGCCGACGGCGACAACCGCTTCCTGGCCGACCTTCGTCGGCAGTGCGCCGGCTTCGCGTGGTTCGGCATGCTCAACAGTCTCTCAATGGCGCTCGTCAAGTTCGCGTCCCCCGGTGTCCCGGATCTCTACCAGGGACACGAGTTCCTCGAGCTGCGACTGGTCGATCCGGACAACCGGGCCGCGGTGGATTACGCCCAGCGCCGGAAGGAACTCGCACGGCTCGAGGCGCTGGCGCGCGGACCCGCGGCCGCAGTCAGCAGCGCAATCCCGTCCTGGTTCGCGTCGGGGGGCTCGACCGCGAAGCTATGGCTGACATTCCGCCTGCTGCGCTATCGCGCAGCGCATCGCGATATTCTGCTGGGCGGCGACTACGGCCCTGTGTCTGCAACCGGCGAGCGCGCCGGTCATGCGATTTCCTTCGCTCGGCGGCATGGCGACGCTTGCGCCATCGCGGTCGCCGGCCGCCGGTTCGCGGGGCTCGGCCTGCCGACCGGCACGCTGCCGCTCGGCAGGCCGGCGTGGGGCGACACCGCGCTTGACGTCGGCTTCCTCCCTCCGCATGCCGTGCTGACCAACGTATTGACGCGCGAGACCGTCACCCTGCAAGGCGGTCGGCTGCTGATGGCCGACGCGTTTCGCCAATTCCCCGGAGCGCTCCTGCACTACGCGCCGGGTGGCTGACGCACGCTTGCGTTGGCGCGTCGGGCGGCCGACGCTTGCCATTTGGCCATTTGCGCGCCGGGATCACACCGCGCCGACGTACTCCCCTCGCGCCGGGTAGTCCTTCGCGACCGCGAAATCAATCGCGCCAACCAGTTCGTCGAAATGCGGGCGAGCGAAGGGCATCGTCTGCACGGCCGCATAGTAGAGCGTCTGATCGGGACGCACGATGAAGAGTCCGGGTTCGGAAAACAGCGCCGGTTCCTCGACGCCGATCGAGGTGAGGCCACGCGACGTGCTGATCGAAAGACCCCATTCGCGAGCGACCGACAGGCCCAGCCCGTATCCCATGCGCAGGTCCGGGGCATTGAGCTTGTCGGCCATCGCTTGTGCGCGCTCCCGAACGTCATTCGACACGGCGACAACGTTCACGCCGCGCTTTTCGAACTCGGACTGCAGGCGACCGAGTTCAAGCAGGTACTTGGTGCAAATGGGGCAGTGCAGTCCGCGATAGAACACGATCATCGTGAAGTGCGCGGGCTTCTCGGTCCGGAGATCGAAATCTCCGTGAGCAAGCGTCGGAAACTTGAGTGCGGGCACCGCCTGTCGGGGGATGAGCATGGGGCAGAGATCCTGAGACGAGGTGAAATTGAGGTTGGCCGAGAAAATGTTGCCTACGTGTCGAGCACGGGACGATTGTACTGTAGACCACGACCTGCATCGGCGCGAACACGTCGGAACTTCCGGGTTGCCACGATTCGCAGAAAGGCGTAAGTTATTAATTCGACACCAACTTTTCACCTTGCCGCGGAGAGCGTCACAGATTAGAATTCGCATAGGTCGACATCATGCCCACGGGCCGCGCCGATGCGGCAACGTTCAAGCGCCAATTCACCGGTGCCGGCGACAACAACCTCCGGGGTTTTCCGGCCTTGCGCACCAAGCCAGCGCCTAGTGAGCAGGCGTAACGTGCCGACGCATCCATAGGAGGAGTTGCTCATGAGCAATCAGCAGACCAAACAAGAAGTCAAGCCGGAAACCAAGCCGGAAACAACACGCCGCAAGTTCCTCAAAGGTGCGACGGCCGCCGCCACCGGCGCGACAGCGCTCGGCTTCCCGATGATCGCGAAGTCGCAATCGCCGATCGTGATCAAGATGCAGGGTGCGTGGAGCGCCACCGACATCTTCAACGAAATGGCGCAGGAGTTCGTCCTGCGCGTAAATCAAATGTCGGGCGGGCGGCTGAAGGTCGACTACCTGGTCGGAGGCGCGGTGGTGAAGCCTTTCGAGGTCACCGACGCCGTCAGCAAGGGCGTGCTCGACGCCGGCCACACGGTGCCGGTGTACTGGTACGGCAAGTCCAAGGTCGCGTCGCTGTTCGGCTCCGGGCCGATCAATGGCGCCGACGCGTTCCAGACGCTGGCCTGGATCTATCGCGGCGGCGGGATGGAGCTCTACCAGGAGCTGCTGCAGCAAACTGCAGCTCAACTATGTCGGCTTTTTCGCGATGCCGATGCCGACCCAGCCGCTGGGCTGGTTCAAGAAGCCGATCACCGATGCGAGCCAGCTCAAGGGGCTCAAGTACCGGACCGTGGGCCTTGCCGCGGACCTCTTCCAGGAGATGGGCGCCAAGGTGACGCAGCTGCCGGGAGGCGAAATCGTCCCCGCGCTGGAGCGCGGCGTGATCGATGCCTTCGAGTTCAACAATCCGACCTCGGACAGCCGGTTCGGCGCGCAGGACGTGATCAAGAACTACGAGATGGGATCGTTCCACCAGGCGATGGAGTTCTTCGAGATCATCCTCAACAAGAAGAAATGGGATGCGATGTCCCCGGACCTGCAGGCGATCTGGAAGTACGGCGTGGAAGCTGCATCGCAGTCCAACTACTGGACGGCGATGAAGAACTACCCGAAGGATCTGCGCAAGCTCATCGACAAGGACAAGGTCAACGTCACCCGCACGCCCAAGTCGGTGTTCGAGGCGCAGTTGGTTGCCTGGGACGTCATCACCAAGAAGCTGTCCGACGAAGATCCGTTCTTCGCCAAGGTGGTCGAATCGCAGCGCAAGTGGGCCAAGGACGTCGTGTTCTACTGGTTCCTGAACGACGCGGACTACAAGCTCGGGCTACGAGCACGTGTTCAAGACCAAGCTGCCAGGCTGAGTCCGGCAGAGGCCGTCGAGAGTAGTGCATCATGTTGGGGCGGCGCCCTGGTGGGCCGCCCCAATTTCTTGTCGGAGGCCCGCGCATGTTCATGCGAATCATCTACGGCGTCGACCTGCTCAGCCGGATGGTCGGCCACGCGTTCGCGTGGTGCATCATCATCCTCACGCTTCGGCACGACGTTCGAGGTATTCGTCCGCTACGCGTTGAACGATCCGACCAGCTGGGCGTTCGACATGAGCTACCTCCTGTATGGCGGGCTGTTCTTCATGGCCGGCGCCTACACGTTGTCGCGCGACGGCCACGTGCGCGGCGATTTCATCTACCGGATGTGGCAGCCGAGGGCGCAGGCCTGCATTGACCTGACGCTCTACGTGGTGTTCTTTTTCCCTGGCGTGCTCGCCTTGATGTACGCGGGTTGGAGCTACGGGGAAGAAGCGTTCCGGATCCGCGAGGTCAGCGTAAATAGCCCTGTCGGCATCCCGATCTGGCAGTTGAAGCTGCTCATTCCGTTCGGCGCAGGTCTGTTGGCGCTGCAGGGACTCGCCGAGGTCGCGCGCTGCATCGTGTGCATCAAGACCAATCGCTGGCCGCGCCGGCTGCACGACGTGGAGGAACTGGAGGATCAGCTGATCGAGCAGCATGCGACCGCTGCGGTCGCCGGAACCGGGGAGGCGAAGTGAGCGATCCCGTCATCGCCCTGCTGATGCTGGGCCTGTTCATCTTCGTCATCCTCCTGGGCTTTCCCATCGCCTTCACGCTGATGGGCATGGGTGTCGGCTTCGGTTTCTACGCGTACTACCAGGCCGGCCAGGAGTTCTTCGACAGCCGCGTGTTCTACCTGCTGACGCAGAACACCTGGAGCATCATGAGCAACGACGTGCTCGTTGCGGTGCCGCTGTTCCTGTTCATGGGCTACGTGGTCGAGCGCTCCAACATCCTCGACCGGCTGTTCTACAGCCTGCAGGTCGCGCTGCGCCATATACCGGGCTCGATGGCGGTCGCGGCGCTGCTGACCTGCGCGATGTTCGCCACCGCCACCGGCATCGTCGGCGCGGTCGTGACGCTGATGGGACTGCTCGCGTTTCCCGTCATGCTCAAGGCGGGCTACGACCAGCGCCTGTCCGCCGGCGTCATCTGCGCGGGCGGCACGCTCGGCATCCTGATCCCGCCGTCGATCATGTTGATCGTTTATTCCGCGACCGCGTCGGTCTCGGTGGTGAGGCTCTATGCGGCGGCGATGATTCCAGGATTCCTGCTGGCCGGGCTCTACATCGCGTATGTCATCACGCGGGCGGTGCTCAACCCGAAGCTCGCGCCCGCGACTGCCGAAGGAGGAGAGCGAGGTGCCCTGGAGCACAGGCGTTCCTGCTGCTCGCCAAGGCGTTCCTGCCGCTCGCCGTGCTCATCTTATCGGTGCTCGGATCGATCCTGTTCGGGCTGGCGACGCCGACCGAGGCGGCCGCCGTCGGCGCCTCGGGCAGCCTGGTGCTGGCCGCCGCGTATCGCGCGCTCACCTGGCAGCGGCTGCGCGAGGCGGTCTACCTGACGGCACGCACCTCGGCCATGGTGTGCTTCCTGTTCGTCGGCTCGTGGACCTTCTCGTCGATCTTCTCCTACCTCGGCGGCGAGGGCATCATCAAGAGCTTCGTGCTCGCGCTGAACCTCTCCCCCGTCATGTTCCTGCTCCTGTCGCAGGCGATCATCTTCCTGCTCGGCTGGCCGCTGGAATGGAGCGAGATCATCATCATTTTCGTGCCGATCTTCCTGCCGCTGCTGCCGCATTTCCATGTCGACCCGATGATGTTCGGCATCCTGGTGGCGCTCAACCTGCAGACCTCGTTCCTCACGCCACCCATGGCGATGTCGGCGTACTACCTTAAGGGCATCGCGCCGCCCTACGTGGAGCTGTGGACGATCTTCAAGGGCTGCTTCCCCTTCCTGGGCATGGTGTTCGTCACCATGGCGTTGATCTACATCTTCCCGCAGCTCATGTTCTGGCTGCCCGATCTCGTCTACGGACGCTGACCGCGCGATGGACACGACGCAGCTCAACTGGCTTTCCGCAACCGACGCGGCACGCGCGATCCGCGAAGGCTTGATCGACTCGGTGCAGCTGACGCAGGCTTGCCTGGCGCGGGTGCGCGAAGTCGACGACGATGTGCGGGCGTGGGCCTTTCTCGACCCCGAGTACACGCTGAGCCAGGCGCGCGCACGCGACGAGGCGCGCCGCGAAGGCCAGGCGATCGGCCCGCTGCATGGCGTGCCTGTTGCCATCAAGGACATCATCGACACCTGCGACATGCCCACCGAGGACGGCTGCGTGCTGCACGCCGGGCGCACGCCGGCGGACGATGCCACCGTGGTCGCGATGCTGCGCGCGGCGGGCGCGGTGATCTTCGGCAAGACCGTGACCACGGAGCTCGCGACCTACGCGCCCGGTAAGACCCGCAACCCGCACAACATCGAGCATACGCCAGGCGGCTCGTCCAGCGGCTCCGCCGCGGCGGTCGCCGCAGGCATGGTCCCGTTGGCGCTCGGCAGCCAGACCAACGGCTCGGTGATCCGCCCCGCTTCGTTCTGCGGCGTCTTCGGCTTCAAGCCCACGCTGCGGCCTGATCCCGCGCGGCGGCGTGCTCAAGCTGTCGCGCACGCTCGACCAGATGGGCGTGTTCGCCCGCAGCCTAGAGGACGTCGCGCTGGTGGGCGAGCAATTGGTCGGCGTCGATCCGCGCGACCCGGACACGCGGGCACGCGCGCGCCCGACGCTGGTGGGGACGCTGGCGGAGGATCCGCCGCTGCCGCCGCTGCTCGCGTACATCAAGGGACCGGTCTGGGACCGTGCGAGCGAAGACACCCGGGACGCCTTCGCCGAGCTCGTTTCCGCGCTCGGCGACCGGGTGGTCGAGATCGACCTGGCCTCGCCGGTGGAGCAGGCGCTCGACCTGCACCGAACCATCATGGAGGCCGAAATGGCCGCCAACCTCGAACGCGAGTGGGAACGAGGGTGCGACCGGCTCTCGCCATCGCTGCAGGCGCAACTGGCGCGTGGCCGCGAGGTCACTGCACTCGATTACCAGCGGGCGCGGGCGCGCATTGCGCTCATCAACGACGGGTTCGAGGAGATCTTCGCGCGTTGCGATGCGATCGTCACACCCGCTGCGCCTGGAACCGCGCCGCGTGGCCTCGAGTCGACGGGCGACCCCGCCTTCTGCACGTTGTGGTCGCTATGCGGCATGCCCTCGCTCAGCCTTCCGCTGATGACCGGAGCCAACGGGTTGCCGCTCGGCGTACAACTGGTCGGGACGCGAGGAAGCGACGCACGATTGCTGCGCACGGCACGATGGCTTGTGAACCAGACCACCAACGGTTGACCGGACAACGGAGCGATTCGATATGGGACTCAAGATATTCAGCGGCCTCGTGGCAGCGGCTCTGCTCATCGTTTTTCTGGCCCCGGTGGTGATCAAGATCAAGTCCTTCGCGCTCACTGCCGTGATACTGATCGGGCTCGTGATGATGCTGATCGACCTGTGGCAGTCGTTGCAAGCGAAGGAGGATTGATCGACGGAGCGGCGATCCGGTATTTTCGCGCGGCACGGCGCCCGCAGGCGCCGTTGGTGAATGCGCGAAGTATTGCGCCAATCGTCAACCAAGCGGAGGAACTCTTCGTGGTCAGATCCGTGTCCTTTGTGCGGCGCATCGTTGGCGTCGCAGCCTGAGGCGCGATCGTGGGCGCGACGGTGCGAGCCTCCTGACGACGGCCAGAACGCCTCGCCTGCGAACCACTATAATCGCGGCAACAGGCCGCCCGCGCCGCTGTGACACCGTCGGGAGGGAAACGTGGAGTTCACGAGTCGCAAACTTGCCGACGCCGTCGTGGTCGCGCCCGCGGGTCAGGTCGATCACGTCAACGCGATGAAGCTCCAGCAGGCATTGACGCCATTCGTCGACGATGCCGCCGCAGGGAAAAGCCCGCTCGTGCTGGATTTTACGGGCGTGGAATACATCAGCAGCATGGGATTGCGCGTCCTGATGGTGGCGGCCAAGCAGATGCGTTCCAGGAATGCGCCCATTGCCGTCGCCGGCCTGCAGCCGGTCGTCGAGGAAATCTTCGAGATCGCGCGTTTCCGGTTCGTTGTTGACGTCTTCCCTTCCGTGCGCGAAGCACTTGTGGCGCTGTCCGCCCCGGCGGCGGCGGCCTACGATACCGCCCCGACGTGAACCAGGTTCGGTTCTGGGGAACGCGCGGATCGCTTCCGGTATCCCTCACTGCGACGAGTGTCCGTGCGAAGGTGATCGCCGCGTTGCGCGGCGCGGCGGAGCGCAAGTTCACCACGGATGAAGAACTTGAAGCCTACGTGGACGGCCTGGGCATTGCCGTTTCGGGGACCTTCGGCGGCCACAGCCCCTGCGTCGAGATCATCACCGGCGGCCCGGATTTCGTTCTCTGCGACCTGGGAACCGGCGTACGTCCGTTCGGTCAGGACGTCATCGCCCGTCACGGTGCCGCCGCGCCGCAAACTTTCCATGTTTTCATGTCCCACCTGCACTGGGACCACATCATGGGATTCCCGTTCTTCGCGCCGGCGTATCTGCCCGGCAATCGCATCCGCATCTATGGAGCGCACGCGGAACTCGAAGCCGCGCTTCGGCGGCAGCAGGGACCGCCTTCGTTCCCCGTCGACTTTTCCGCACTCGGCGCGAGCATCGAATTCGTTCGCCTGGAGCCGGAGCGCGACTACGAGATTGCGGGATTGAACGTTCGGCTCATGCGCCAACGCCACGCGGGCGACTCCTATGGCTATCGGTTCACCGCGGCGCAAAGGACCGTCATCTACTCGACGGACTCCGAACATACATTGACGGACCTCGCCGAGACGCAGCGTTTCGTGGAGTTCTTCCGGGACGCCGACCTTGTAGTCTTCGACGCAATGTACTCGCTGGCCGACTCGATCTCGATCAAGGCCGACTGGGGACATTCGAGCAATATCGTTGGCGTGGAGCTCTGCCAGATGGCCGGTGCGCAGCACCTGTGCCTGTTCCACCATGAACCCGTGCACAGCGACGAGGCGATCGCCCGCGTGTTGGCGGAGACGCAGCGCTACGAGCAGCTCGCGCGTCGCGGCCAGACCAGGGCGCTGCGCATTTCGGCTGCCTACGACGGGATGGAAATCGTGCTGTGACGGATCCGGCTGCGTTGCAGCCGGGAGCGCCCGCCCACGGCGGGATTGCGCCGCTGGGACTCCTGCTTCTGGCCGGGCTGGCCGCGCTGATCTGGTGGGCGCCACCCTGGACCCTGCGGCTCCAGGCGGCATGGTTCGATGCCTACCAGGCCATGAAGCCGCGCGACGTCGCGTCGACCCCGGTCACCGTCGTCGAGATCGACGAGCGAAGCCTCGCGCGCGAGGGTCAGTGGCCCTGGCCGAGAACACTGCTCGCCGAGCTCATCCGGGACATCGAGCGATTTGATCCGGCGGCGATCGGCATCGACATCCTGATGCCGGAGCCCGACCGGCTATCACCGGAGCACTTGCTGCGATCGGCACGGCACGATGACCCCGTCCTGGCGAGCCGCCTCGATTCGCTGCCGTCGAACGACAGTGTGCTTGCGCGCGCCATCGCCGATGGACCTGTCGTGCTCGCGCTGGCGGGCACGCCTGAGCCTGGCGGGGGCGAGCCGCCGGCGCCGCCCTTCCTCGTCATCGATCGGGCAAGCGACAAGGCGACGCCGTCGGGCCTCGCAACGAGCGTCCCGCAATTCGCCGGGGCAGTTTCAAACATTGTCGAGCTCGACCGGGTCGCGGTCGGACATGGTGCCATTTCGGCCGGGGCCCCGGAAGACGTCGTCCGGCGCATGCCGCTGGTGGTCCGTGTCGCCGATCGCCTCGTGCCATCGCTCGCGACAGAGATGCTGCGCGTCGCGCTGGGCGTGCCGGACATCCGCCTGCACGTCCATGGAGCGGATGCCGATGCAGTCACCGTCGGTGCGCTTACGATGCCCACCGAGGCAGACGGGCAGATTCGCCTCCATTTCTCGAAACGAGATCCGCGCCGCTACGTTTCCGCCATCGATGTGCTCGATGGCAAGGTCGATGCATCGCGCCTGCAACGCAAGCTGGTCCTGGTGGGCACGACCGGGCTTGCGTTGGTCGACTACTTGCAGACATCGCTTGGCGAGCGCATGCCCGGCAGCGAAATCCATGCGCAACTGCTCGAGAACCTGTACGAGCAGACGTGGCTGCTCCGGCCGCGCTGGGCGCCATGGCTGGAAGTATCGGTGTTCATGCTGCTGGGACTGCTCCTTGTCTACGCCACGCCGCGATGGAAGCCAGGCAACGCGGCGCTGCTTGCCGGGGGCTGCATCGCGGTTCCAATGGTCGCCGGATTCAGTGCGTTCGCTTGGCGCGGTCTCGTTTTCGACGCCGCTGTTCCTGCCGTCGGCCTGCTGTTCCTGTTCGCAGCCATTCTGGTGCTCACCCTGGCCGATGCTTCGCGGCAGCGCAAGGCACTCGAGCGCGCGATCCGCGAGCAGCGGGAGCGCGCAGCCTACGTCGCGGGCGAACTCGAGGCAGCCAAGCGCATCCAGGTCGGATTCCTGCCTCACCCGGGCGCGCTCGCCAACGATTCGCGCTTCGAAATCGCGGCGTCGATGACGCCGGCACGCGAAGTCGGCGGCGACCTCTACGACTACTTCCGGCTCGATGGCGACCGTTTGTTCTTCCTCGTTGGCGACGTGGCGGGCAAGGGACTGTCCGCCAGCCTTTTCATGGCGGTGGGAAAGGCGTTGTTCAAGAGCGTCACGATGCGCAGCCGGCAGGCCACGATCGGCGAGCTGATGCAATCAGCAAATGAAGAGATATCGCGAGACAACTCCGAGATGTTCTTCATCACCGCCTTCGCCGGCATGCTCCATCTCGAGTCGGGCATCCTCGATTACTGCAATGCAGGGCATGAGAATCCCGTCGTGGTGAGCCCTGAGGGCCGAGAATGCGCAAAACTGCTGGATGGCGCCGGGCCGCCGATGTGCACGGTGGAGCACTTTGAATACCGAATCGGCCAGCGGCGCCTGCGGCCCGGCGAGGTCATTTGCGTCGTCACCGATGGCGTCACGGATGCGCAGAATTCCGGCCGCGCACGCTACGGCAGCCCCCGTCTGCTCGCGCTGCTGACGCGACTCTCGCGTCCCGGCGTCACGGCACGCAGTGTTGTCGATTCCATCTGCGCCGACGTTGGGTCGTTCGCTGCGCGGGCCGAACCCGCCGACGACCTGACCGTCCTGGCGCTTCGCTGGAATGGTCCGCGTGCCGCCGAAGATTGAGATTGCCGCAGGATCCCGGCTCGGCCACCAGGCCAGTCAACGGACGATGATTTCGACTCGGCGATTGCGCGGCTCGGCGACCCCTTCGGCGGTCGGCACGGCCGGTTCGCGCTTGCCGCGCGAGATCGCCTGCACGTCGCTGGCGGGAACACCCAGCGCGATCAATGCCGCACGTACCGTCGTGGCGCGGCGCAGTCCCAACGCATCGTTCGCCGGGTCGTTTCCGAGGCTGTCCGTATGCCCTACCACCAGAACGTCCGGCACCGGGCGGCGAGCCACCTCGGCCAGGACGTTGTCGACGAGCCGCTTCGACTCATCGGTGAATTCGTCCTTGCCCTCCACAAAATAGAGAACGAACGTCTCGGCGCCGATCGGCTGGGCCGCCAAGGCCGGTCCGAATTGCGCTTCCACCTCCTGAGGATTGGACTGGTAGGCATCGAGGCCGCGCGACGCCACCCTGGCCGCCGCGTACGGCCGATCGAGCACGATCTCGGTGTCCGCCTGGCGGACCGTGACAGCGGTCGGCTTGCCGTCGGGCTGCGGCAGCAGGACGACGGTTCCCTTGCTCGCGCAGCCTCCGACCAGCGCGATCGTCAATGCGAGAACGACGCGGCGAGCGGCCGGCCGCACCCTGTCAATCATTGGCGCCAACCACAAACGTGGTGCCACGAACGCCGAGTACCGCCGCCGGCGTGCGCACGGTCATCGCGTACGGCGATTGCTTGGCGATGCGGCCCGAGATGACCGCCAGCGTCCCCTTGTTGAGCGCGGCATCGAAGCGCCCTTCATTGGTCGTCGGATCGAACGCGTAGCGATCCAGCACCAGCACCGTATTGGGCCCGGCTGACAGCAACGAATCGTCGTCCATGGTGATGCCCACCGCACCATCACCGCCGGTCCTGATCGTGTCGGATGTCTGAACACGTATGCCGACCGTACCGGCCAACGTAGCGCCCGCTCGCTCGATGGCGACCTGCCCGCGCACAACCTTAATCCGGCCGATGTCCGTCGCATGCGCCTGCATGGCCACCGCCAGCACGCCGACCGCCAGTGCCGCGCGGCCGAGCTTCGTCAATGTTTTCGACATCTTCGTTCTCCCGGAACCAGGTCAACTGTCCACCACGCACCGAATATGCGAGCATTATGGAACGGCAATGCCTCACCGCGGTACTGGTAACGCCAGTCTAATCCGGACGAACTTCCTTGTCTCATCCCACCCCTTCCAGCGACGCGCTGGAACTGCCGGCACGATTCGCCGCCATTGCCGATACGGCCACATTCGCGCTGACGTTCTGTGGGCGCCACGGAATCGGTCGCCAGAAGGCGCTGCACCTGCGCCTGGTTATCGAGGAGCTCTTCTCCAACTCGATCCAACACGGATATCGCGGCGAATGCGATACGCCAATCCGCGTCGCGCTCGCGATGATCGACGGCTACCTGACATTGCAGTACGAGGATTCGGCGCCGCCTTACGATCCGCTGGCGCGGCTGTCCACGATGCCAACGCATCTCGTCACGACCCTGGAAGCGCGGCCGACAGACGGCCTCGGCCTCTATCTGGTCGGCAAGCTCGCTTATGGAGCTCGTTACGAGTACGAGGATGGGCACAACAGGCTTTGGCTGGTCATGCCGCCCTGACGCGGGGACAGGAGGCGCTCCGCGCCTGTACACCGAGCAGCGGCCGCCAATAATATCGCGCGCGGATACGACCACCGGCTCAAGGCCGATCGTTGATGGAAGGGGTCGTAGGCGTCCCGGCGATGGTCAATTCGGTCCAATACGCGCACGCAAACCGGGGAAAGGGTGCAAATTTGGCGGGCCTGGTGTCCACGCCGGCGGTCGGGCAAGGACCTCGACACCAACCTCGACCGTTGCCGCGTTGGTGCGCCGATGACCGTGTTGTCCCGTTGGACGACGAGCGGGCCGAGCATTTGATTGTTGATGCTGATTCTGGCCCGATTGGCAGAGTATGACGGCGACGACGATGGCTTGCGGATGCAATGCCACCCGCCCAACAAAAAGCCCGCCGAAGCGGGCCTCTCGGGCGCCTGTACGCACCAATTCAACTTCCGCTGCCACCGGCGCCTTTGACCAACTGGACGGGCTTGACGTCGTCGCAGGGCCCGGATCCGCAGGCCAGCACGGTGGACTTCGGCGCGGCCTTGGCCTTCGCGGTCGTCGCCGGGGCCTTCTGCATCGCCAGCGGCTTCTGGGTCGCCGTCGGCGCCAGCGCCTGGTCGTCCTTCATGTGGTAGTCGCAGGCCACGGCAAACCCGGAGGCGGCAAACGCCACGGCGGCCAAGCCAAGCAGGAGTTTGTTCATCATGGATCCTCCGCACGGGTGACGATGGCGGAATCGTGCGCCAGCGATCGGCGGACGTCAAGCAAACGATCGGCGACCGCAAAGATTTCCCAGAGATCGCGGATGCTCGTGCTCGGCAAACTGCAATAATAGGGTCGGACGAAACGCCGCTCGGGGCGCGTTTTCCATGAACAAGGAGGAAGCAATGAATATGGGAGTACCGTTGGAGTAATGGGCGAATTGCTTCCTGGCGAGCGGGTGCGTGCGCCCCGGTAAACCCGAGCGGGGCCACCGGCATGTGCGAGCTGTTCACCCTATCGAGCCGTCTTCCGACGACGGTACGGATGTCGCTGGAGAGCTTTGCCCGGCACGGCGGGCTCGACGGCCCCAACAAGGATGGCTGGGGCATCGCGTACTACGTGGACGAGGATGTGCGGCTGGTGAAGGAGCCCGCTCCGGCGGTCGACAGTGCATGCCTCCATTTCATCCAGGACCATCCATTCACGGCCTCGATCGTCGTGAGCCACATACGCAAGGCGACCCACGGCGCGGTAGCAATGAAGAACTGCCAGCCGTTCGCGCGTGAGCTCGGGGGCAGAATGCACTTGTTCGCCCATAATGGAGACCTCGCCCTTGAGCGCCTTCGTTCGTTTCTCCCCCTGGCCCACTATCGGCCGGTGGGCGATACGGATTCGGAGTTCGCGTTCTGCGTTTTGTTGGAACAGTTGCGGCGCCACTGGCTTGGCAACGGAGTCCCTTCACTCGACGAGCGGTTTGCCGTCGTCGCAGAATTTGCCTCCGCGGTTCGTCCCCTCGGCCCGGCGAACTTCATCTATTCCGATGGAGACGCGATATTTGTCCACGGGCACCGGCGATTTCACGGAGACGGCTGTACGGCGCACCCACCCGGACTCCAGGTACTGTGGCGGCACTGCGCGGCGGGCGCTGACACCTTGGACGTCGACGGGCTTGCACTTGCGTCGGAAGCCGACCAGGAGGTGGTGCTCGCGGCGAGCGTGCCGCTTACGACGGAGCCGGGTTGGCGACCGCTCGCCGAAGGCGAGCTACTCGCCGCCAGGAACGGCAGAATCGTGGCGACGTGCTCGCCGACGCACGATTCATCCGCGGCACCGTCATGAGAGCGTCGGCCGCCGCACGACGCCTCGCGGTGCCAGGATCATCGCACGCGTGTTGACACCGACCATCGAAGGTCCGGGCCAAGTGCCCCGTCGGTGCTGGTGACGGCGAAAGCGTTCAGCTTCCGTCGCGGATCACGCGGCACGACGCGATATCGAACGTTGCCGGGCCGATCGTCAACGTGTCCTGATCGCGGAATCCTGCGGCAAAGCGCAGAAAGCGTTCGGCGTCGTCAAAATTGCTCGCCAATCCGAACGAGACGCGAATGGCGCCGGCGCTCTTCCCGCCGCGATGCTGGATGACCTCGAGGAAGCGCGGCAGCGTGATGTCCGTGACCTCCGCGAACCCCCCGCGCATGTCGTCCTCGGTGAGACCCTCGGCCGTTTCGCCCGCACCCGGATTGCAAAAGCACCCGGTCCTGAGCGATATGCGTTGCGACCCCGCGAGCTCCTCGATCCGCCGGTAGTCGAGCAGACGGCCGCTCGGATCGTAGAAGTTCATCGTCACGGTTCCGCCGCGACCCGTCGACGTGGCCGGTCCGTACAATCGCACCATGGGCCGCCCATTGGCGTGGCGAAGCGCGAGGAGCTCCTTCAGCAGCCAGTCGGTGAGACATTGGACGCGCGTCTGTATCGTCTCCATGCCAACGGTCTCGATAAGACGGAGGCCGATCTGCACGGCCGGAATGCTCAGGTAGTTCAACGTGCCGTCTTCGAAGCCCGCTTCGCGCGGTGCCAGCACATGTATTCGTCCCTGCACGGTGGCGAAGTTCACGGTGCCGCCGGCGAACCATGGGCGCCGAAGCCGGCTCAGTATCGCATTGCGGACCAGCAGGCATCCCACTCCGGTGGGGTAGCCGAACATCTTGTAGAACGAAATCGCCACGAAGTCGGGTGCCACCGCGCGAAGGTCGAGACGATTCGTTGGCACGAATGCGGCCGCGTCGAGCAGCACGCTCCAACCGCGGCCGTGCGCGGCGTCGATGAGCGCGAGCGGATGCTTCACGCCGGAGAAATTGGACTGCGCGGGGAATACCAGCAGGTTGGCGCATGCCGGGTGGCCCGCGAGAAATTGCGCGAACGCAGTCACGCCGTGAATTCCAATTGACCCGCTCGCTGCATTCATGGAACGCCTGGGCCGATCCGTGACAAGCGAACGCTCTGACCGCTGTAGCACGGCCGTAGGCTCACCATTAGGTCGACTTGTGAGCGTCGTCCCCGCCGGAAGCCGACCGGTGAGGAACGGAAGGCGCACGCCGGATTTTCGCTTACGCGGATTCTGCTCGAATCCCGCGTTCATCCGTGGGCCCACGCCCGCCCCGGAGTGACGCGCGCTCCCCTCCTGACGTAGACTGAACCCGCCATGAGCAGCGAGCTCGCCATCCGCAACATGACGCGACCGGAGGTGGATGAACTTGTCGGATGGGCCGCGCGCGAAGGTTGGAACCCAGGGCTGAACGACGCCGAACTTTTCTGGGCCACCGATCCCGAGGCCTTCATCGCCGCGGACCTCAACGGCGAGATGATCGGCGCGGGAGCCATTACTACTTATGGTAGCGAGTTCGGGTTCATGGGCTTTTTCATCGTCCGCCCCGAATTCCGCAGCAAGGGCCTCGGCAACAAGCTATGGCACGCCCGCCGCGAGCGCCTTATCAATCGGCTTCGTCCCGGCGCCACGATCGGCATGGACGGGGTGTTCGAGATGCAGGCCTACTACGCCCGCGGCGGTTTTGTTTTCTCCCACCGCGACATCCGCTTCCGCGCTGAAATCCCCGCCGATGCGTCGACCTCGCAAGGCGGTGACGGCGATACAGTGCTTCTGGACCAGGTATCTTTCGACGAGCTGCTTCGTTACGATCGTACCTGTTTCCCGGCCGAGCGGCCTTCGTTTCTGAAACGCTGGATCGTCCAGCCCGATTCCCTTGCCCTAGGTTTCCTGCGTGATGGGCGGCTTGCCGGCTACGGCGTGGTCCGCCGTTGCCGCGACGGCTGCAAGATCGGCCCCCTGTTCGCCGACGACGCCAAGGCTGCGATGGCGCTTTATGCGCGGCTGGCACGTCACGCGGCGGGGGGTCCGCTGTTCCTCGATGCGCCGGAGAACAATCCCGCGGCCGGTGAGCTGGCGCGCCGGCACACCATGGTCGAGGTGTTCGGCTGCGCCCGCATGTACCTGGGGTCGCCGCCGGCTGGGATGCATGAGCGCGTCTTCGGCGTGACGACCTTCGAGCTGGGCTGATGGACGAACGCGACCTCGTCGGCTATGCCGGGCGGCCGCCCCACCCCCGCTGGCCCGGCGAGGCCCGAATCGCCGTCCAGTTCGTTCTCAATGTCGAGGAAGGCGCGGAGGCCAGCATCGTCAACGGCGACGCCGGTTCGGAGGCGTACCTTCACGAGTTGCCCGGACGGCCGGCTCGCGCCCGGGAGCGCGACCCCAGTGTCGAGGGCATGTACGAATACGGGTCGCGCGCGGGCTTCTGGCGCATCCTCGATCTGTTCCGCGAGCGTCGCCTGCCGCTGACGGCTTTTGCCGTCGGCAAGGCGTTGGAACTCAATCCACAGCTCGGCCGCGCATTGAGCGAGGCCGGGCACGAGGTGGCCGGCCACGGTTACCGATGGCTGGACTACCACGGCATCGACGAAGACACGGAGCGGCAGCACATACGCCGGACCATCGACGTGATCGAGCGCGTCTGTGGGCGGCGCCCCGTCGGCTGGTACACCGGCAGGGTCAGCCTGAATACCCGCCGCCTGTTGCGTGAAGAACGGGGAATCGTCTACGACTCCGACGCGTACAGCGACGACCTGCCCTACTGGCTGCCAGGCCAGCCGCCGCACCTGGTGATTCCGTATTCGCTGGTCACGAATGACTGCCGTTACGTGTTCCCTGGTGGTTTCGCCAGCGGCAGCGATTTCTTCAGCCTGCTCAAGGACGCCTTCGACCTGCTGTGGGAGGAAGGCGCGCGCTTCCCCAAGATGATGAGCGTCGGGCTGCATGGGCGCATCAGCGGCCACCCGGCCAGAGGCATGGCGCTGGCACGCTTCCTCGACTACGTGCAAAGCCGCGACCGGGTGTGGGTGTGCCGGCGCGAGGACATCGCCAGACACTGGATCGAGCGGCACGGCGTGCAGGCGAACTGATCGCCGGAAGTTTCGCTTCCGGTCGGCGCCAAAAGGGGTTTGGCCCCACACCCAACTAGCGCGCTACCGCCGCGGCACTACTACAAGGGGCAGGACACCGATTGAACAAACTTGCGGGAAACGGCCGCTTGGCGTCAGAGAAGTAAGGCAATGGACCGAAACCCTGGCCTTTGGAAATGGCCCCTTGCAGTTGGGCCAGAAGCTACCATCGCGATCTGTGCTCAATGGCGGACGACCAATCCCGGCCGAACTCAACGCCGATCGATCATCGTGCCAACGCCGGACCCATCGGCAGCTGAGACCCGCCGCGACGACCGTCTCCGCTGTCTCCCCTACCTCGCAGCCGGCGCCGTGCGCTTGAGCTCCTCGATCACCGCCCGCCGAACGTCTCGCAGCTCCTCGATATCGTGCACCTGTGAATTCGCGCGCGTGAGGTAGCCAAGGTTCACCTCATGGCCCGTCAGCAGGAATGCCGGTAGCGCCACCGCTGTAGCGCCGAGTTCGATCGATCGGCTTGCCCTGCACGAGCCACGCACCGTTTTCGTAGCGTGCGCCCCAGACGTGCAGGTAGCCTCCGAGGCCCTTGTTGTTCATGCCGGTCTCGAGCACACGCGCGAGCAACTCGCCATCGAAAGCCGCCCTCGCATCCTTTCCGCCGAACGGCAGGATGCGGATGATGTCGTACTCGGTGAGCGGCCCCGGCGGAAGGACGTCATCGATGCGGACCGATCCGCCGTTGAAGAGTGCCACGTCGACCGTTCCCGCGTCGTGCCTGATCGCGGCCGTGATCAGGTCGGTGAGTTTGCCCGCGCGATTGCGCACGGTGGACTCGCGACCGTCCAGCGACTCGGTCGTGGTCGCAACCACCGCTTCGGGCTTGAAGCCGTCGCGCCGGAAGCCCTCGAAGCCGCGCTCGACCCACCGGCGCACCGACGCGTCGACGGCGGGATCGAAGGCAATCGTATCGTCGATCGGCAGCAGTCGCGCGGACACTCCGGCGCGGGTGCCAGGCGCGCCGAACGTCAGGCTCACGACGGCGAGCGAACGGACGTTGGCGTCGGCCTTGACGATCGGGACGAACCGCGGGCTTCGGTACAGGAGCCAGTTCTCATGCTCGTGCCCGCCCAGCACGAGGTCGATGCCGGGTACCGCGGTGACGAATTCCTCATCCTGGGCGAGCGAGAGATGTGTCAGCGCGACGATCGCGTCGACCCGGCCGCGAAGCTTCCTGACCTCGGCCCGAGCGACCGGGATCGCGTCGAGGTAGCGCACCCAGTCCTTTTGCGTCGCGTCGATCGTGACCGCGATAATTCCGATCCTCACCGTATGCCCGTCAACCGTGATCGGCACGATCGCGGACGTCGGCACGCCGGGGAACGACTTGCCGTTCGCGTCGACAACGTTGCTGGAGACGAGTCGGAACTTCGCCTGTTGCAGACGCTCGAGGAACCCGCTCTCCGACACGTCGAATTCGTGATTGCCGAACGTCGCCCAGTCAATCCCGGTGTCGTTCAGCACGTCAACCGTCTGCCGCCCCGCCAGCGGTTTCCCGTCGACGACCGCGGTGCCCAGCGCCGACGGCGACAGGTAGTCACCGCCGAGCGTGACCAGCAAGGGCGACCGGGTCGCCTTCAACTGCTTGATGACCGTAGCCACACGCGCCAGACCGCCGGACCTGCCGCCCTCGACCGGTACGATCTCGTAGACGTCGTTGAGGTGCACGATCGTCACGGTGACTGGCTTGCTCGCGGCGGCGGCCCGCTGAGCGGATGTCGCCTGCATCCCGCCGAGCACCGCCAGCGTCAACGCGAGCGAGAACAACCCAAGTCGTCCCATCGGTCCCTCGCCCTCTACGTTGTGATGACGCGTCAAGGTCGACTGTGCCTTACCTGAAAGCGGCGTGCAAGGCATGCCGGGACATGATCGCCATTGCAGCGGTGTCATCATGCTGAACGCCGTCGGCAGTGCGTGTCAAAATTGCGCGGCAGCCCTCCCGCCCCCTCGCCCTCGAACACTTTCCTTTGCAGCGCGCGACCCTCATTCCCCTCATCGTCGCCTGTGCGCTGTTCATGGAGAACATGGACTCGACGGTGATCACCACCTCCCTGCCCTCGATCGCGCTGGACCTCGACGAGTCGCCGTTGGCGCTCAAGCTGGCGCTGACGTCGTACCTGGTAAGCCTCGCGGTGTTCATTCCGATCAGCGGCTGGGTTGCCGATCGCTTCGGCTCGCGTACGGTGTTCATGAGCGCGATCGTCGTTTTCATGGGTGGATCTCTGCTGTGCGCCGCGTCGGATACGTTGACGGGATTTGTCCTGAATCGGTTCCTGCAAGGCATTGGCGGCGCCATGATGGTCCCCGTCGGGCGCCTGGTGTTGATGCGGGCGGTGCCGAAGAGCGGCTACATCACCGCGCTCAACTACCTGACGATTCCGGCACTGCTGGGTCCGGTGATCGGCCCGGCGCTCGGTGGGGCCATCACGCTCTATTTCCACTGGCGCTTCATATTCCTCATTAATGTCCCGATCAGCCTGGTCGGCCTGTACCTGGTGCTGGCGTCATATCCCCAATTTCCGCGAAGTCGACGCGCGGCGATTCGACTTTTTCGGCTTCGTGCTCGCAAGCGTCGGGCTGTCGGTGCTGATGCTGGGGCTTTCTGCACTTGGCGGCCACCTGCTGCCGGATGCGGTCACTGCTGCCTGCGTGTTCGGCGGTGCCGCAATCCTGGCCGGCTACGCGCGGCACGCGCGACGCACTGCGCATCCGGTAATCGACCTACGCCTGTTCCGGGTGGCGACTTTTTTCAACGGTGCGTTGGTCGGCTCGCTGTTTCGCATCGGTCTGGGCGCTACGCCGTTCCTGTTGCCTCTGCTGTTCCAGATCGGGTTCGGGCTCGATCCGTTGCAATCCGGACTCCTGACCTGCGCAACTGCGGTTGGCGCCATGTTCATGAAGACGATGACCGTGCGCATCCTGCGGCGATGGGGGTTTCGCAGCGTGCTGACCGTGAACGCCGTGCTGGCCTCGATCAGCGTCGCGGTCTACGGCTTGTTCACGGCATCGACGCCGCATGTGCTTATCGTTGCCGTGCTGCTCGCTTCCGGCTGCCTTCGCTCGCTACAGTTCACTGCGCTGCAAGCGCTGTCGTTTGCCGACATTACTCGCGAGAACCTGAGTCAGGCTACCAGCGTGTCCAGCATGGTGCAGCGGCTGTCGCAAAGCCTCGGCATTGCCTTCGGCGCCTACGCCCTGGAAATTTCGAGCCGCGCGCAGGGCCACGATCACATTGTTGCAGGCGATTTCTGGCCAGCGTTCCTGGCCATTGCGCTGATATCAGCGACATCGCTGTACTTCCACCGGCGCTTGCCGCGAGCCGCCGGTACCGAAGTATCAGGGCACGGGACCGAATAGCGGGTTGAGCACAGCTTGTCGATGGCACTGCCCACCAAACAAATATGAGCTTTTGTCACCCGCTCAAGCGGTCAGGATTTCTTGCCAGTCTTGGGTCGCTTACTCGGCCATCCATCGTTGCGGCGGTCTTCGATTGCTCGGGGCGGTCCGTCAAGAGTGGGACCCAAACTCGTGGAATCCAGCGAAACTGCCTTGATCCCGATGCGCCCGACCTGAACCTTCTGCGCTTTCTCGAACCCAGGGTCGAGCGCATCAGACTCGGTCCAGTAGTTTTTCGAAGCCTAGGTTTGGCGCGCATTGGCCTTCCGCACTTCGACGAATCGTCCGGACATGTGAGAATCGAACCCCAAGTCCGATGGGTGTGCGTAGGACGATGAACCGGATGTGGTCAGCCAGTGGTTCCGAGGTGATTTGGCAAGTTCATCATCAGTAGGATTGTCAGGTCGAAAGGCTCATCGGTCATGGTGCCACCCTGCCCCGCGCCAGCAGCCGTACCGAAGCAGCGACGGCCGAGCGCGCTTGAGCTGCGCAGGTTCCAACAACGCGCCGAAAGCCAACGCATGCGCCTTGAGCGCAGGCGGCTGACGCATGCGCTGCTGCTCTCACTGCTGATCCACACGTTGCTGTTGAGCCTGACCTTTGGTGGCCAGGGGCATTGGCTTCCGGGCTTCGGTTTTCCCTGGCAGGATCGACGGATCGAGGCACCCGATCTTCGCGTCGTAGTCGTTCCGGAGCAGGTCACGGCCGCAGAGCCAGCGACCTTGCCAGTCGCGAAGCCCTTGCAACAGGCACGGGTCGAACAGCCTGTCACCCGAGGGCCGGCGCTGACGCCATCGGTGTCCCGTGCGAGGAACCCGCGGCAGACTTCAACAGCGATCATGCCGGAGGCTAAACCAAGGACCGACACCGCGACCGGTGCGGCCCCTGCGCAAGCGCCGTTGCGCGCCGATCGGCCCGGGGACAAGGCATCTCCGCCAACCCCCGTACCGGCCGTGATCGCCGTGCCGAAAACCGACGAGCCTACGTGGGTCGTGCCCACCCCTCCACCGACTTCACCGCCTGTCATCGAGGCGCCGCCAAGCACCTCGAATCTGGAGACTGCGATGCCGTCGCTTCGAAATGCTGGCGATGAAGCGCAGACACGAATCGAGCAGGAGGCGCAGGAGCGAGCCGTTGAATTGGCCAAGCTCAATGCTTCCAAGCGTGAGGGGCAAGGGCAGGCAGCGCAGCTGGAGGCGGCGCGGGCCGAGAACGTGCGGCTCGAGGCCGAACGCGAGGAGGCCGCACGAGTCGAGACAGCACGAGTCGAGACCGCACGGGTCGAGACAGCACGGGTCGAGACAGCACGGGTCGAGGCCGCACGGGCCGAAGTGGCACGGGCCGAAGCGGCACGGGCCGAAGCGGCACGGGCCGAAGCGGCACGGGACGAAGCGGCACGGGACGAAGCGGCACGGGACGAAGCCGCGCGGGCCGAAGCGGCACGGGCCGAAGCCGCACGAGCCGAAGCCGCACGAGCCGAAGCCGCACGGGCCGAAGCCGCACGGGCCGAAGCCGCACGGGCCGAAGCCGCACAGGCCGAAGCCGCACGGGCCGAAGCCGCACGGGACGAAGCCGCACGGGACGAAGCCGCACGCGCCGAAGCCGCACGCGCCGAAGCCGCACGAGCCGAAGCCGCACGCGCCGAAGCCGCACGCGCCGAAGCCGCACGCGCCGAAGCCACACGCGCCGAAGCCGCACGCGCCGAAGCCGCACGCGCCGAAGCCGCACGCGCCGAAGCCGCACGCGCCGAAGCCGCACGCGCCGAAGCCGCACGCGCCGAAGCCGCACGCGCCGAAGCCGCACGCGCCGAAGCCGCACGCGCCGAAGCCGCACGCGCCGAAGCCGCACGAGCCGAAGCCGCACGCGCCGAAGCCGCACGGGACGAAGCCGCACGCGCCGAAGCCGCACGGGCCGAAGCCGCGCGAGCCGAAGCCGCACGAGCCGATGCCGCACGGGACGAAGCCGCACGAGCCGAAGCGGCACGGGTTGAAGCTTCGCAAGCGGCGGCCACAAGACGGGAAGCGGCCCTTCGCGCGATAGGACGGCAGCTGAACGAGGAGGCAGCCCGGCGCGAAGCTGCAACGGCTGCAGCACGGCTGCCGCCCTCGTGGAGTGGCGCACGACGATACAGGCTATGGGGTCGCACCGACCCCAACGCGGAGCTCATTCTGTACGCCGAAGCCTGGGCCCGGAAGATCCAGCTGAACATGACGTTCGACATCGTCCGCGAAGCGGCGAAGCAGCCTCACACCGATCCCCTCGTTACGGTGGCCATTCGTAGCGACGGCTCGGTGGAGTCGGTGACCATCGTCCAGTCCAGCGGCGTGGCGGCCCTCGACGAAGCGATACGACGCGTGGTGCAAAGCCAGACGCCCTACCAGGCGTTTCCGCCAGGCCTGGCCCGCGAGTACGACGTGATCGAGATCCGCCGAACCTGGTATTTCGATGTGGCGATCCGACTGTACTGATGAGAAGGTGACAGACTCAGGCGATGCTCAACGAGTTGGACTGGGTGTCCGACCTGCCTCCTCGGGTTGGACAATCGTCATGGTCAATGACCAACCCACGGCAGCCCAATCCTCACGTGGACAACTGATTGGGTAAACCGCGAGCGTCGGCAACGGTCGACCAAGGCCCGACGTTTGTCCGAGCGATTACATTCGGCCAAAGACGTTTCCGCATCTCCGCTACCTGAACTCGCAGAGTTGTCTACGCCGGCGGCTTTGGTTTCCTACCCCCTGTTTCCGACCGGGTGCTGCAGGCGGGAAATAGCCCGAGGCACGGTACAGGCAGGCGTCGACAGGCCTCCCATTCTCGAAGCGCGTCAATTTGCAGGTGATCACCTCCCCGGTTCCGGTCAGGAGAGCAAAGCGCTCGCGCACGATTCCAAGCGCGACGCCCGTCTCTTCAGCGATCTCCGAATCGAGCCGCTGGCCGTACTTCTGTAGACACTTCAGGATATCCATCAAGGGGAGTCTGCCCCTTCTGGACGCAATTGTCGCGATGAATCCGAGAGTCGAGGACCTGAATCAGGCTTCCGCCGCGGGAAGTGGCCATGGCCGCTGGTGTCATAGGGGTTCCCTGAGAGCGCCATGCTTGTCGGCTGCTGGCAATGCGAACTGCCGATTCGGAGGGCCGCTTCCGACACAAAGCATCGCCGACAAATCCTCGACCTGGCCGGGAAGCACAATCTGCCTGTCGCGTCGATCTATTGCGACTTCGTCGAGTCCGGCGGACTCTTTGCCTACGAACCAAGCCTCGACGCCGTTTATAGTCGCGCTGCGGCGTACGTGGAAATGCTCTTCAAAGGCGATGCGGCAAGGGTTCTTCCAGTTGAGCAGCCCACCAAGTTTGTTCTTGTTAACAATCGCAAGGCCCCAAGGGCCTTTGGCATCGCGATTCCGCAGGTAGTACTGTTGCGCGCGGTGCAGGGCGGCTAAAGACGTTTCGCGTTCGAAGCCGCCTCATCGAACCTGCTCGATCTCGCTCGGCCGCCAGGTCTTGTCGATCCACGGCTCCAGCGGGCCGTACATGCGCAGGATCGTGAACCAGCTCTTCCCCGGTACGGTCTGCAGCCAGTTGCCTTCCTTGCCCTTCGGCGCCTTCGGCGCGAAATAGACGTCGTACGAACCGTCGGGATTCTTCTTCATGCCTTCCGTCTGGCTGCCCACCGTCGGGAACTTCTGGCTGGTCTGCAGTTGCGAGCGCGTTTGCGTGTCGTAGAGCGTGACGGCCCAGAAATCCTTCACCGGGACATTCGGTGGCAAATGCAGCTTGTAAGTCTTCGAGCCGTCGAATGCCTGGTGGTTGCCATCGAGAACCGCCAAGGCGTAATCCGAACCTTCGCCGGCGCGGGTGGCGGCCATGGCGGGGGTCACGCCACCGGCGTTGAAGTAATAGAGCACGCGCGCGTCGAGGCCCATCGTCCCATCGGCTTCGAAACTGGTGTTCTTGTTGGCGAAGGCCGTGGACCAGACACTTTTGGGATCGCCTGGATAGATCTTCACGCCGGCAAACCGCGGGTCGTAGGTGATGGCCCGCGACGTGGCGTTGCCGAGCATCGCGGCCTCGGCCAGCAGCTTCTTCATCCGCGCATCGGGCTTGAACGGGCTGGCCCTTGACGATGCCGATGGCGGCGATCGCCCCGCGCACCTCGGGGCTGATGGCCTCGATGGGCTCATCCTGGATGACCGCGTTCAGATTCTCGAAATAACTGGAATCGCTGGGGAAGACGGTGTTGAAGGCCTTGCCGGACATGTCGACGAACTCGGTCGGGGCCGGCTTGGCCGCGTCCTTCAGCGGATAGACCCTCAGCTTCGAGGTAATGTTTTCGACCGCCGGCTTCAGGCCGTCCTTGATCGAGCCGCGCAGGAACATGAAGTTTCTGTTCGTCGGCGGCTTGAGCAGGAAATAGCCCTCGGGAATCGCGCCGGTGTAGCCCGGCGGAAGCACCAGGTACTTGCCGCCCTGGCCCTTGTCCGGCCCGGTGACACCCATTTGCCGACGAAGCGCTGCCAGGCGTCGTCGAGAAAGCCGAGCATGCCGGGCGGTACCTCCACCACAGTCGGCCCGTAGGCCTGCAGGTCGAGATGACCTATGGAGTACATCGTGTCGGTGTTTCCGGTGAGGTACAGCGAATGCGAGTCGAGTAGCTTCTCGGCCACGGCGATCTGGTTGGGCTGCCTCAAACCAATCGCCGCATTTCCCGCAATGACGCTGTAGACGGATAGGGCGCCGACGTTGTCGAGGAAGACTTCGACCCCCCGCATGCGGTCGAGGTTGTCGTAGAGCGTGTCGACGGTGGCGTCAGTCGGCACGCCGTCGAAGAACTCCAGCTTGCCGATGGGCGTCTGGACCTTGTTTGGGGTCGAGATCGATTTCAGGGTTTCCGGCGACACCTGTGCGTGCGCCGCCTGGATACCGGGCCATGTCAACGCGACAACGGCCGTCAGGGCCGCCAGTGAACCAAGAGGCTGTTTCATCCGAATCCCTTGTGCTTGCGAGTTGTGAGGGGGCCGTCCCGTAGACACGCTCTTCCGCCACGGCCCACGGCGGAATCACTGCCGACGGCGCAGGGCCAACGGGCGCTTGCGCGCGCGGATGCGCGGAGTCCTGATTGCGGGGCGTCCGGTGACCGACGACGTGGCAATCTCGCCGCGCCGGCCAGCAGCATCCGAACCGATGAAAGCTTACGGTCGCCGGCGCAGTTGTGCTTTGCCATTTGTGACAAAATGATGCTTCTAGGGCGAGTGTCCATGCAATGACGGCGCGCTCGTCGGCGCGCTTCGAATTCCAGTGACGGCCCCTCCCGCTATCGCGACCCGCCCTGCAAATACGCTCCGTGCGGTGCCCGGCGGCTACGACCGCGTCGCATCGACGCTGGCCCTGCAGCCTTTGCTGCGCGAGTTCGGCGTCGACCTGGCGCAGGTGCTGGCGCAGTCGCGTTTGCCCGCCGCCCTGTTCGACCACCCCGACAACCTGATCCCGTTCAGGCAGGGCAGCCGCTTGCTCGGGCTTTGTGTCGACCTCACCGGATGTGCGCATTTGGGTCTGCTGATCGGCCGGCACACGCCCCTGGAGGCCTTGGGCATCGTCGCCGATCTGGTCAAGGCGTCGCCAGATGTGCGCAGCGCGCTGCAGCTACTGTCTCGCTAGCTGACACTGAGCGACGGCGGCGGGTTGGCGACGCTGAGTGAGGATTCGCGCTTCGCGAGCTACAGCTATGCATTGTATGAACCCGGCGTCGAGCGCGCCGAAGTAGTATACGACCTCGCGCTGGCCTCGATCTGGAACATCGTGCGCGCGTTGTGTGGAAGCCGCTGGCTGCCACACGAGATCCGGTTCATGCGCCGCCGGCCGCCCGACACCCGCCCGTACCGCGGTTTCCTGCGCGCACCGCTGCGCTTCGACTGCGAACAGTCTGCCGTGGTCTTCGACAAGCGCTGGCTCGATGTGGCGCTACGCGGCGCCGACCCGCATCGCTTGAAGGTTCTTGAAGCGCAGGCACGCGCCATCGAAGCCCAGGCCACGGGCGAGTTACCTGCCCAAGTGTGGCGGGTGCTCCGTCGACAGCTGCTGAGCGGCGGCACATCGATGCACCGCGTCGCGGCTGAGCTGCAGATGCACCGGCGGACTCTGGACCGCAAGCTTCAGACGCACGGAATCGGCTTTCGATCGCTGTGCGACGAAGTCCGCTTTGAAGTGGCGCGTCAACTGCTGAGCGACACCGCGATGCCGATCATCGCGATAGCGCATAGCCTGCATTTCGCGGACGCCAGCGTTTTCACGCGGGCGTTTCGTCGCTGGTCCGGAACAACGCCGACCCAGTGGCGCGCTTCGTCGGATCCCATTGCTTGACCCTGGCGGCCAGCGGTGTCGATCGGGGCATGAATGACCAGGGCGGTGGGTTCGGCTATCGACTGGGAGTGAATATTCCGTCTGCTTCGCTGTAGTCGACGACATCAAGACGAACGGCTGCTGACGGTCGAGAAAACAACTGCATGCAAGGCGTCTGTCGTGGGGAAAGCGTGAATGGCGGCTTTCGAGCGAGCAATCTTGGCGGTCGTCGGGCAGGAACGGGTCGAGCCGCGACCGTCGGCGATTGGGCCGCACGAGGTCCGACTCGACGACCGCAGACCGGCCAACGCCGGCGATTCCGCACCTTTCCCGGCAGCAACCGTTCGGCCGCGTCGCCTAGGCGTGCGCTCGATCCCCGTATGGTGCGGAGGCTGCGGAGCGCATCGACCCGCCGAGAAACGGTTTGCAATTTTGTCTCTGGGGACGGCAAACAACATAAGTTGTGGAACATCAATTCGCGTATGTCGCCGCCGACCCGGTGCCTGGGCGGTTCCTCATCGTACTATCGCAGAATCGTTGCCCGGTATTTCTGGCAGACTATGAAGTTACTACGAGTTGCGCGCTGCTTTTCGCCGACGGCCGGATGACGCTATCGCCGGACTCGGGGACCTTGGGAGGAAAACCGAATGATTACCGCCATCGCCACGTTCCGACTGCCGCATCCCCTGACGGTCGATGAGGCCAAGGTTATCTTCCAGAGCACTGCGCCGCGGTACCAGTCGCAGCCTGGGTTGATCCGAAAGTACTACGTGCTGTCGGAGGATGGCATGACCGCCGGCGGCGTCTATCTCTGGCAGTCCCGGCCGGCCGCCGAGGCCCTGTACAACGACGCCTGGCGGGCCTTCGTCACCGAGAAATACGGCGCCCCTCCGCAGGTCGTGTACATGCAGAGCCCCATCATCGTCGACAACACGACGCAGGAAATCCTCACTGGGTGAATTGGCCGACGATGCCCGGCGTCGTCGACATCCGGTCCGGAGGACGGAATGGGCCGCGGACGCCTCCACGGATTTTCGCTTGCAAGCATCAGTCGCCCGTCGGAACCCATCGGCCGCGTGCAGCCGACCGAGATCGAGGCAAACTACCACCGGCAACTCGCCAGGCAGGCGATTCCAACCCGACTCACACCAACGGTTCGCGCGAGAATCGCGATCGTTCAAGACGTCCTGACGTCTCTCTCGGGAGTTCAATTTGCCTAATGCCTTCCAGGACTGCTATCCGGACAAGTTCAGCCACTGTTACGGATGCGGAAAGAGCAACCCGAATGGTCATCACCTGAAGAGCTACTGGGACGGTCAGGAGACTATCGCGCGGTTCACCGTGCGCCCCGAGTTCAGCGGCGGAGTGCCCAACCATGTCTTCGGGGGGATGGTTGCATCGCTTCTGGATTGTCATGGAACGGCATCGGCGGGGGCCTTCGCCTATCGGGCGGCAGGCCAGGAGATGGGCGACGAAAGACAGTTCATGCGATTCGTCACGGCTTCGCTGAAAGTGGATTTTCTCCGTCCGACGCCGATTGGTGTGGAACTCGTCATCATGGGTCACCTGCGTTGCATCGAGGGGCGCAAGGTGCAGGTATCTCTCACGCTAAGCGCGGAAGGCGAGACGTGCGCGCGAGGAGAAATGCTGGCCGTCCAGCTTCGGGAATGACGCGATTGCAGGCGCGCTTCGTCGCGCATCCTCAGAACTGAGGCCGTCAAATCTGAATGGCAACAGCCGCAGAAGGGCTAGCTCCGGCCGTTGGCGGTCGCCAGGATATGTCGACGAGCAGCCGTTCTCCCCAGCATACCGAAGTAGTGATGGCGGTTGACCCGCAGGCGGCGGCACTCGCGCGTCGACGAGGCCCGACCGGTGGTTGAGGCGGCTCCGCCGACCCTCGACATGCGCGCAATTTCCAATTGATCGATGCAGGTCAGTTGCAACGCATCGCGACATGCCATCGGTCCGGTCGCTTCAACCCGTGATAATCTGCCTCGGCAGGCACTTCGTCGGATTGACTCCGCCATCGTTGACCGTCCCATTCGCTGGCCGTCTAGTTGAGGTGTAGCGTGCCTTTGGGTCCAATCGAATGCTGATCGCGGGACACGGGGACAAAAGTCCCGAAGAACCCCGGGCCCGGTTGATCCCGCGGCTCAAGTACTACGCGGTGCGTCTGCGCCCACTGTCATGGCGCGAGCGAATGCGTTATCTGGGTGGCCGCGCACAATTGGTACCCCCATTCCTTCGAGACCACTGGCGCGAGATTGTGCTTGGTCCCGCGGAGATTGAAATTCCGACGGCACCAACGCTAGCGACAATGCATACGACGATGTTCCGAAGGTACCAGCCGAGTCCGTTCGCAGGTCGAGTTGGCCTCTTCCTCTCCACCAGGACGACCGTGCGTTATTCGAGCGACCCAGGCCGCGACTGGCAGGGGATGGCGACCGGCGGCGTGGACGTCTATCTCACGGATGTCAGCGGCGATGTGATGACAGCGGAGCCTCACGCGCGAAAACTGGCCATGCAGATCAGCCACCATTTTCGCGCGAGCGAGGATTGCAGGCAAAACTATCCGTTTGATTCGGCCCGAATGGCGTAGCAATCACCGGCACGGTATTACCGCACCAAGGCCGCGAAATCGGAGTTTCTGCTGCCGCGGCGTTACCCGGGCCCGAACAAAGCAGGACCTACATCGCTGTATATCCTTGAATAAATGGCGCGCCCGGCACGATTCGAACCCACAACCCCCTGGTTCGGAGTTCGCAATCTTGCTTCTAGACTACTGTATTTATTGATGTTTCCGGGGCACCCGTTGCGGGACCGCTGCAGGGAAGTGCTGGACCGTGCGGGACCGATTCCCGCACAAGTCCGGCACGTAAGGAACATCGCATCGGGGGATGCGCGGTCCGTCGTGCGCTCGCGAGCACCCGCCGAGCGGAAGGTCGCGGCTCGGCAGTTGTTGGCCGATAGGCGCGTTTCGGAACTGCCAGACTTTCCGATTCGTTCCGGCCACAGCACGGCAGAGCGACGTAGGTTCCGGCAAGTCCATCCGGCCTTCACGGGCGGAGAATGCCTCCCTGATCTACGGCGGGAGGAAGTCGAAATCGCCCGCATCACGATCGCGTCGGTCACGCAGGACGTGACGTGCGTTGATGCGCGTCGAGGCAAAGGGCGGATCTGCTACCGCGTGGTGGACGACTACGCGGGCGAATGGGTAGCCGAGAAGCGTACCCAAACATCGCGCTCCCCCCTCACCCTCCTCGAGCTCGAATCCTACTTCAATGGCGCCTTGTCCATTTTCGTTGTGCTGGATATGAACTGCAGCGACGGCGGCCATGACCTCGACTGCATGCTGTCCTTCAACGTTAGTATCGAATCGCAGTTCCATCCGCAGATGGGCACACTCTACGCCCACCGGATCGCAGTCTGGTCTGCCATGCACCGTGGTGCCACTAACATGGATCGATCGGTCGGTGCCGACTCGCTGCCTGCAACTGCCATCGACGACCCGTCCGTTCCTCGGTAGCCGATGCGGACTACGGTCAGTCGCGTCTAGAACTTCCAGAAACATGCGTATTTTCGAGAAATTGGGCCCGGCGACTGCTGCGGCGCAGCGCCATGGGACCAATACGACCCTCGCTACTTTAGGTGTCTTGCAGTCGAGTCAGGGCACGGCCGCAGAAATCGCCGGCACCTAATGCGAGCCGATCGGGAAAATTCCCGGTGACCGCGACGAATCGCGTTAGTATCCGAAACGAGGAGGTTCTCATGTCCACCAAGGTCGGTCTCGCGGCGACTTGTGCGCTTGCGCTCGGCTTGCTGCAAACGACGACTGCCGCCGCCATCGGCGGCGTGGTCGGGACCGGCGCGCCAGCCAGTTGCACAGAGGCTTCCTTCAACGCCGTGTTCGACCAGGCACAGGCGACCGGCGGCGGCAGCATCTCGTTCAATTGCGGCGCCGCGGCGCACGCCATCATTTTTACGGGCTACAAAGGCGTTTCGACCGCGACCAGTATCGACGGTGGCGACCGCGTCACCTTGAGCGGCGGCAACGCGGCTGGGCTGTTCCAAGTCTTCACCACGGGTGCGCTCACGCTCGCCAAGATCACGCTTACGCGCGGCGTCGCTACCAATGGCGCAGTGGAGAACTTCGGCAAGCTCACCGTGATCGACAGCCGCATCACGACCAGCGTGGCCGCCGTGGACGGCGGCGCGATTACCAACCATGGCGATGCCGCGTTGCAGAACGTTGTTGTCTCCGGCAATTCGGCAGCAGGATACGGCGGCGGGATCTTTTCCGACGGTGGCACGATGTCGATCGCCGGATCCGAGATCAGCGACAACGTGGGCGCAAAGGGCGGCGGCGGTCTCTACGTCACCCCTGGTGCATCGGTGACGATGACGTCGACCAAGCTGCGCTCGAACAAGAACACCGCCCCCAATAGCTATGGCGGGGGCATTCGCAGCGCAGGAACGCTCAGCGTGGGCGACAGCACATTCGCGCAGAACAGCTCGACGGCGTACGGTGGCGCGGTGGCAGTGCAAGGCGGCACGGCAGCCTTCTCGCGCAGCGTCTTTGCATTCAACGCGGCGCTGGGCGGCGGCGGCGCGTCGGTCACTGCCGGCAAGCTGACACTGGACAAGACGAACATTGTCGGCAACGGCGTCGTCGTCCTGGATTTCAAGACTTTCAACTATCAGACGGTCGCCGTGAGTGGCGGTGGCATCCTCAACGATCTGACCGGCAACGTAGTAATGACCGACGTGGCGGTCATCGGCAACCGCGCCGGATCCGGCGGCGGAATCGCCAATTTTCTCGGCACCATGTCGCTGACGAACGTGACCGCAAGCGGAAATTCAGCGATGCAAGGTGGTGCCTTATACGTCGTCGATGGTGCGGTGACGCTTATCAACGTATCGATCCTGGACAACGTGCCGGACGGTACCGGAGCGCTGGCCCGGACCGGTGGAACGCTGGCGGTCAAGAACACGGTGCTCGCCAACCCGAACACTCCCAACTGCAAGTCGCCGATCACCGGTGCCAGCTTCAGCCTGTCGAGCGACGCCAGCTGTGGCTTTGGCACCGGCCGCGATTCGGTTCCGATGCAGTTCGATACATTCGGCCTGAACGGCGGCTTCACCTTCACCCAAATGCCATCTCCGGATAGTCCAGTCATTGACAATGGGACCGGCATTGGCTGCCCGGCGACCGACCAGCGCGGCGTGCCGCGGCCGTCCGGATTGGCCTGCGACGTAGGCGCGGTCGAAGTCGTCGCCGGCGCGCCGTTGGTCTCCTCGGCGTTCGAGTATTTCAACGCCGGGTTCGGCCACTATTTTGTCACCGCGCTGCCAGAAGAGGTGATCAAGCTCGACGTCGGGTTCTTCGAGGGATGGAGCCGCACCGGACAGCAATTCAATATTTACCGTCAGGGTGGGACCGGACGGGTCGGCGTGTGCCGTTTTTTCACTATCGCCTTTCCCCCTTCGAGCTCGCATTTCTACGCGGCACGCGGCTTTGGCTGCGAGGCCACACAAGCCAATCCCGACTGGCAGTACGAAGGCGAGGTGTTCTACATGCCATTGCCGGCAGTGAACGGCACATGTCCCATGGGCCACGTGCCGGTCTATCGCCTGTATAACGACGGCCAGGGCGGCGCGCCGAATCATCGGTTCACAACGAGCCTCGCCACTCGCACCGAGATGCTGGCGCGCGGCTTTATCGCCGAAGGCGCGGGCATCGGCGTCGGAATGTGCAGCCCGCAGTAGAACAAGGTTCGCCTGGTTCATTTGCGATGTGCTGCGCATGAACTTCAGCGACAATGGCTACGACCTCGACCGCATGCTGTCGTTCATCGTTGGCGTCGACTCGCCGTTCTATGCGCAAATGAGCACGCATTACGCTCATCGGATCGCAGCCTAGGCGGCCATGCGTTCTACTCCAGGCGCCGCGGACTGCTCCGGCGAAGTGGGCTCCCATGCCCAAAATGTCACCGACGGTTCGCCCAGCCGCATGGCCGATCTCCACGCGTTCCTGCAGAGGCACCGGCGACTGTTCGTCCTGGGCGGGGCGGGAGTCAGCACCGCGTCGGGCATTCCCGGCTACCGCGACGACGACGGTCGCTGGCAACGACGCTCGCCGGTCACCTGGCAGGAGTTCTCGTCGTCGGAGTCCGCACGGCAGCGCTACTGGGCGCGCAGCATGCTCGGCTGGCCGATCGTCAGCCGCGCGCGGCCGAACGCCGCGCATCGGGCACTGGCGCGGCTCGAGGCAACACGCGCAGTTGCGCCGCTGGTGACGCAGAACGTCGACGGCCTGCACCAGCGGGCCGGGAGCGCCGAGGTTATCGAGCTGCACGGGACGCTCGGCCGCGTCGTCTGCCTCGACTGCGGCGCCAGCCACTCGCGGGAAGCGGTGCAGCAGGCGCTGGAGGCGGCGAACGCCGGCCTGCT
This sequence comes from uncultured beta proteobacterium, assembly GCA_963739745.1. GTDB lineage: Bacteria > Pseudomonadota > Gammaproteobacteria > Burkholderiales > Casimicrobiaceae > VBCG01. The sequence goes on along the minus strand of CAVUCJ010000017.1, from coordinate 693 downwards.
CGGCTCGCCCGCGGCGCCGGCGCCCGACGGTGACGCCGATGTCCTGCTCGAAGGTGCTGCGGACTTCGCGGTACCGCAATGCGCGTATTGCGGGGGCACGTTGAAGCCGGACGTCGTGTTCTTCGGCGAGAACGTGCCGCGGGAGCGCGTCGGCATGGCGATGCAAGCGCTGGAGGCGGCAGAGGCGATGCTGGTCGTCGGCACGTCGCTGATGACCTGGTCGGGCTTCCGCTTCTGCGAAAGAGCGGCGGCGCTGGGTCGGCCGATCGCCGCCGTCAACCTCGGCCGAACCCGCGCCGACCATCTGTTTGCACTCAAGGTCGAGCGGCCGTGCGCGGAGGCGCTTGCCGAGGCCGTCGAGCGGCTGGAGGCCTGAAGCCGCGAGTTAGGACTGCGACCAGGACACGCGGTGGTGATCGCGGCCGCCGAAGAAACTCGCAATCTCGTCCTGCTGCTCGCGCTCGCTCGCGTCGGGGTCACGTCCGCCCAGAGCAACCCACCTCCGCCTGTTTCAGGGCCAAGGCAATCTACTCTTCGGCAAACTTGCCCCGCTTAACGGCACACCCTCCTTCCAGAGTCAAAATTGTGCCGGATTTTCTACGTCAGATCGGTACGAAATCCCGGGTTAGGTCACGCAACCGTCGAGTGGAGGTTTTGCCTTGGACGAAATCATCACCGGCATACTTACGTGGA
>CAVUCJ010000016.1:0-9459 GCA_963739745.1 uncultured beta proteobacterium | reverse complement strand
GGGTCGCTGCCAGCGGCGGCCCTGCAGCGCTGTGGGTTATCAGAATAAAGTGAATTCCCGCGCTTCGAAATCAATTGCTTGCCCACTTATTTTGAGACACGTTTCTTCGCCGTCTCAAAATGCGTGAATTGGGCCAGTCGGCCTTCGCCGCTACGACTTCTGCATGCCGCCAAGCCCCGGCCAACTTGGGCGCGGGCACGTTTGGTTACCGCTCGCGTCGGCCATGGAAGGCGCAGCTGCGCAAGCCGGCGGAGCTGACGCCCGCAAAGAAAATCCGCGCTTCAGCCAAGCCTGATTTGCCAAGCGCGCCGCACGCGGAAGAGGCTAGACCGGCGATGCCGGCAAGAACCCGAACGGCCGGGCTTCCTTGAACTGGTCGGAAACGTCCCCGGAAAAAATTTCCCCATTCTGAATGGTGAGCTTTCGCACCGGAGCGCCCGGCTTGAGATTGAGCTTCGCCAATGTGACCCAGAACGTGTTGGGTCGCGTGGCCGAGTCGAAGTAATAGACCAGGTTGGTCTGATCCGACACCGTGCGCCATATCGTTGAGGAGATGTTCGGCTGGTTCGGTGTCGTGATTCCAAGAGGCACGCTCACCGCGCGCTGGACGCTCATCACACTCGCCACAGCCTGAAAGACAAAGGATTGCTGCGGAACTCCCTTGATGTAGCTGGGATCGAGTTTCTTGGGAATCGCATCGATCAGAAACGACGCGCGCGCGAATCGGTCGGCGGCGCGATTGGTCCCCGGCAGAAACGTGAGTCCTCCAATTCCCTTCCAGTATTCATTGAGTGCAAGTTGCTGATCGTAGAGCGGAGAGTTGGTCATTACCCTGTATTGCTTGCCGTGATGAATCTGAAGCTTGCCTCCGACGTATTCAAAGATCGCGGAATCACCCGACGCATCCGAAATGGCGAGGTGAAGGGCGGCCGCCTGCCCATTCGGCAGGGTTGGCGCCAGGACAGTGAACGGTTCCTCGCTGAGCGCGAAAACGGCTTCGGCGACGGTGGCGTAATTGTCCAGCGCGTACTGGGCCCATGCCGCGATCGAGAGCAGCGGCTTGCCTTGGGTCGGCTTCCCGTAGTCGGATTCCGCGAGGTACAGAAGATTCGCGGCCAAGCCCTTTTCGTTCAGGCCGTCACCGCTTCCGGCTTCATAGCTCGATACGACCACGCTTCCATACTTGGAGGTCCATTGCAGCGACAGCGGCCCGGCAGCGCCATCCCGTTGCATGCCCGCGGGGAAGACCCACAGGTTCGAGGACATGTCCTCGCTCCAGTCCATGTTGCGGCCCGTGATGACTGTACCGTTCGCTCCCACGTAGAGCGTGCGCGTGCACGCGAGCGCCGGCTCGATTGCCGGAGCAATGGCAATGATCAGCGAAAATGCCAAGACTGCGAAACGTGATCGTTGGCGTTTCATGTTCGAACTCCAATGGTGCGGCGAACGGAGCCCGGTCCCATCGGATATGCCCCTCGCTCGGGCCATTTTCGCCGCGACTATCCAAAATGGATATAGGTATGGTTGCCTATATGCCATCCGCAATGTCCCAATGGTTGTCGGCCCAGACAGCGCAAACAATTGAAGAACAGACGGAAAGCGCCTTCTTCGCCCGGTCTCGATTTGAACATCGATTGCAGACGGGTCGACCTGGCCTACCTCATTCAATCGCCCCGCTAGGGAAGGTCTGATCAAGCATTGGAGGAAAAACCTCCCGGCGCGTCTTCTTCCGCTTGGCGGCGTACTCCGCATCCCCGAAGCTCACCTGGCTCACCGATTACCTCGTCTTGTTTCATTCCGATAATGAGACCAAATTCACGGCGACTTGATCGGACCTTGCCCAAGGGATGATGCCAAAAAGAAACGGGTTCGGCGCATTTACGGAACACCTTGATTTCCCGTCGCCCGCAGCTGTGACACTGCGAACTGCAGTGGGTGAAGCTGTCAGCCTACTGATCGCAGTCGCGCATTTCCGCCATTCCATATATTCCGAGATTCTTCGTTCCAAATATTGAGACGAACACCAGACATTCCGGGGAACCTACATGCGCGCGTGACGACGATTCGCTAGGCGCGAGCCAGCAGCAATGCCGCGATGACCGCCAGCAGCACGGCGACGACCACCAGCCAGCGATTGCGACCGCGTTGAGCGGCTGCCAGCGCCAGCAATACGGCTTCGGACGCCGGCGCCGGCGATAGCAGCCGCTGATGCAGCAGGCGCGGCAGCTCCGGCAGCGCCGCGACGATGTAGGGTGCCTCGGCCAGCAGCCGCCGCTGCAGCGCGGGCAGCCCGATCTGATCCTTCATCCAGCGCTCGAGGAACGGCTTCGCGGTCACCCACAGATCGAGGTCCGGATCGAGCTGTCGTCCGAGGCCCTCGACGTTCAGCAGAGTTTTCTGGAGCAGCGTCAGCTGCGGCTGGATTTCGACGTTGAAGCGGCGCGACGCGCGGAAGAGCGATACCAGTACCTTGCCGAGCGAGATTTCGGAGAGCGGCCGGTCGAAGACCGGCTCCAGAACCACGCGGATCTCGGCCTCCAGCTCGTCGACGCGGGTTTCCGGCGGCACCCATCCCGATTCGATGTGCGCGGTGGCGACGCGGTGGTAGTCGCGACGGAAGAACGCAAGGAAGTTCTGCGCGAGGTAGCTCTTGTCGGTTTCGGACAGCGTGCCCATGATCCCGAAGTCGAGCGCAATGTACTTGCCGTGGTTGGCGGCATCGGTGGCGACGAAGATGTTGCCGGGGTGCATGTCGGCGTGGAAGTAGCCATCGCGGAACACCTGCGTGAAGAAGAGTTCGACGCCGGCGCGCGACAGGCGCTTCAAGTCGATTCCGGCGCGCACCAGCTCATCGACGCGGCCGATGGGGATGCCGGACATCCGCTCCATCACCAGCACTTCCTCGTTGGTGTAGTCCCAGTGGACCGCTGGAACCTGGCACAGCGACGAATGCCGGAAGTTGCGCCGCAGCTGCGAGCAGTTCGCGGCCTCGCGAGTCATGTCGAGCTCGTCGCGGATCGTCTTCTCAAACTCCGCAACGACGGCGCGCGGACGAAGGCGGCGGCCGTCGGCAGACAGGCGCTCGAGCAGCGCTGCCGCTGTCTGCATCAACGCGATGTCGTGAGCGATGATCGCGTCGATGCCTGGCCGGAGCACCTTGACCGCGACCGGCGTGCCGTCGGGCAGTTCCGCGAAGTGAACCTGCGCGACCGACGCACTTGCCGTGGGTGCGCGATCGAACGCCGCGAACACGTCATCGACGGGCTTGCGGTAGCTGCGCTCGAGCGTCGCGATCACCTGCTCGGCGGGGAACGGCGGCACGCGGTCCTGCAGCTTGGCGAGTTCGTCCGCGATGTCTGTCGGCAGGAGGTCGCGCCGTGTGGAGAGCATCTGCCCGAACTTGACGAAGATCGGACCGAGCGCCTCCAGTGCCAGCCGCAGGCGAACTGCGCGCGGTCGCGACAGGTCCCGCCAGAACAGCGCCCGGTTGATCCAGCGCACGCCCCGCAGACGTTCGTGCGACAGGATGATGTCGTCGAGGCCGAAGCGCAGCGCTACGGTGGTGATGCGGGCAAGGCGGAAAATGCGCACCGCGACATTCTACGGGACGCGGCAGACGAGTCGCGCCGGTACGCCGCGCGGGTGCTCGACGCGCCGCGACGATGCAGTACGCGACGGGTGCGAGGTTTCGGGCGCGGGCGACCGTCGGTGCAGCCCGCACCGGATCGACGCGAATCAGCTTCCCGTCAGAACACGAACCTGGCTCGGCGTTTGCGACGGACCGTCACCGACGATCCGGGCGTGGCGTTCGTTCCTGCCCCCCCCGATGCTGGCGAAGATGCGTGCGGTCGCGTTCCGCCCTCGTCGGTGACGACTCGCAGCCGATGCTCCGACGCTGCGGGAACCGGGGGCGCGCCCTTGCGCCTCCCGCGAGTCATGCGGTCGGGCTCGAAGTCCGCAGCCGCGGAATGGTAGTCGGCATCGGCCTTGGCGTCGTCATTTCGGCGCCGCCGGAAACTGTACATAGGGACCCTTCGACTCCTGGCCCGGAGGCAAATAGGCGGGTGCTGCCGTGCCGGCGGGTCCCAGCGAACGCACGAACCGGTAGAACGCGCGCAGGTCCTGTTCGGTCATGTCGTGCAGGGCGAACCAGGGCATCGGCGGGCGTGTTTCGAGGGCCTTCGCCGCCTTGACCCATTGCGCCTCTGACAATTTCTGCATGTTGAGCCGCAGATTGGACGGATAGGTGGTGCCCCAGTCGCCGCGCCAGCCAAGCGCATCGCCGGTGAGCCAATCCTTTTCCGGAACCTTGCCACCGGCCATTGCGTAGCCGGGCGTGTGGCAGTCGTTGCAACCGCCAATCCTGGCAATGTAGCGCCCCCGCGCGATCGCCTGCGCGTCGGTCGTTTTCGCCGGTTCGGACGGCGCGGCGAAGGCTGGGACAGCGGAGGTGGCGAGCAATGCGCCGAGCAGGATATAGCGCGATGACAACATGTAATCTCCTTTTGGCAGGTGAAGCTTGCGAATGGTCGATGTGGATGGATGGGGCGCGGCGAACTAGGCGGCGCGCGGCAGTGGAGCTTGCCAGCCGTTCCTGCGGGCGGCGGGCGCTTCGAGCGCGGGATGCACGTCGCGGGCGAGCATACGGCCAAGTTCGTGATCCGCGTCTGGTGCGTACGCAATCGCGCCGCCGCTTCTGGCCTGCGCGAACCAGCGCGCGAGAGGCTCTGCCTGCGCATCGGCATAGGCTGCATAAGCGGCGCGCGTAAGTTCCAGATGCAGCAGCACGGCCGCCGCGGGCGGCAAGCCGTGCGGAGCGGCCTCGAATTCGCTGACCGTTGGCGTCGCATCGAGCAGCGTCTTCGTGGCTTCGGCCAGCGTGCCCAACCGATGCAGCGCGGTTGAATCCGTTTCGCCCAGCACTGCGACCAGCGCGTAGTTCGCGAACGCTTCGGCCGCCCATTGGCGTCCGAATTCCGCGCCCGCCTGATCGGCGACGATGTGCGCAAGCTCGTGCGCGATCAACGCTTCGGCGACGCCGGAGAGGTCCGGCCCGGCCGGATACACAGGGTCGGGTCCATGCACCTTCATCAGCGACCGCAACGTTCCCGCGGGCAGGCAGGTCGCGAGGTAGCGACTGACGTCGTGCCACGCGGTGGCCGGTCCGTTGCCGACAACGAGGTTGCCGTCGCCGGTGAAATGGCCCACTCCGAACGTCGGGTTTTCGGCGAACCGGCGCCAGTCATCCGGATTGAGCACCAGCAGTCGGAAGCGCGGCGCTACGCCCAGCACCCGGCGCAGGTACCAATACGCACGCTCGGCGCGTTGCGCGACCCGTGCCGCGACCGCGGTCTCGCCCCGGCTCGACGCGACGGTGAACGGGAACCACGGCAGCGGCTCCAGCCCGCTGCGTGGCCATGAGAAGGGCGCAGCGAAAGCGGACGGCGGCATGGCCTCGGACGTTCCTGCAAACTGCTCACTTGCCATTGCGGGCTCCTTCATCGGATAGGGGGCTGTGGATGGCCTGGCCGGGCGAGTAGGTGGTCGAGTGGCCGGTGGCGTGCGACGCCAAAATCGGCCCGATCTTGGCAAAGACCGCTACCAGCGCAAGCACGGTGACCACACGGACGGCGGCGAGGACGAGGCGCAGATTCGGCATTTCGTGGCTCCGTTCATTCTTTTCGGGGCCGTGGTCGGTCACGGCACGAAGCGCATGCTGACAGGCGGTCACTGGCGGATCGCTGACAAATGCCGCATTTCGCGTGGCAACGAAACCCCCGGCACGGTGGCGAGCGACCCAGCCAGACGATCCTGCGTCCGACCCGGCTCCCGGGCAACAGGCGGCCTCGGGGCAGAAAAACAGCTCGGGGATATGCCCCTGGCTCGTCGGGAGGCTGACCGAAGCCCCTACGGATGACGGACAGGCGCGCCTAGAGTGTCCGGCGAACAGCCTCGGTCTCAGGTGAAGGGACTCGACCGAGCACGATCGACAACAGTTCCCGGCAGCGCCGATAGGTCGTGAGCGCACCGGCCGGGTCCCCGGTCTCGCGCAGGCACACCATGAGTCGGCGGTAGAGCGCCTCGGCCAGGTTGTCGGCGTCGAGTGCCCGCTCGTAGAGCGCGCGGGCGCGTTCCCACGCATGCTCGCGTTCCAGTGCCTCGCCGGCGGTCAGCACCGCGCGGACCAGCTTCGCCTGCAGGCGGTCTCGTGCGGGGAGCGTCCATGGCACCGGCGCGTCGAGTGCGAGAAAGTGGCCGTGGTAGAGCGCGAGCACGGTATCGATGTCGCCGGCCTCGAGCGCGGACTCGAATGCCCACAGGTCCAGCCAGACGAATTCCGGATTGAGCGACAACTTGCCTTCGGCTAGTTGCAGAACGCCGTCGACGCCGATCAGCCTGCGCAGCCGGTACAGATTGCTGTCGAACGAGGTCTTCGCGTCGTCACCTTCCGCATCGGGCCACACCAATGCGGTCAGCATCGCTGCGTCGACGCCGCGGCCCCCATGTGCGATCAGCGCCTTCAGCAATTCGAGTGGCTTCTTCTGCGCTTTGCCTTTCGATACCAGCGCCACACCGTCTCGCGCGATTGAAAATTCGCCGAAAGTGCGAAGCGCGAGCGGCCAAGGCCAACCCGGGATATCGGGGCCTGGCGGACGGATCTTGCGCTTGCGGATCAACGCGCGCGCGTAGTCCGATTCGATGTCGTGCGTGAGTGCCAGCGTCAGCACCGGCGCCAGCAGGCTGTCGGGCAGCCGCAGGAACCCGTAGTAGCCCGACTCGCGGCACTCGGCCAGGAGCTCCGAGAACGGCGCCAGCGATTCCACGGGTCTGTCTTCCCGCAGCAGCAGATAGACGCGGAGCAGCCGGGCGTGGAATTCGAAGTTGCGCCGGTCGGAGCCGGTGGCGAGCGTGATCGCCTCATCGTACAGCTCGAGTGCCCTTTGAAACTCCGCCAGGTGGACCCGGCAGATCGCGTGGCGCACGAGGAAGTGCGGAATCTGCATTGCCGGCAGGCCACTCGCGCGGCCGGTTTCCACTGCGTTCGCCGCAGCTAGCGCCGCGTCGCGCTGGCCGGTTCTGCAGCATCAGCACGCCGGCTTCCTGGTAACGGAAGTAGGCGACGTCCATCCGCCGCGCCGGATTCAGCACAGCCCGCAGCTTGGCCATTGCGGCAGCGGCACCCTCGGTGTCTTCGCTCGAAACCAGCGCGGTCACCTCGGCGTGGTAGATCTCGACCTGCACCCACTTCAGTCCGTGCGCGGCGGCGAGTTGCTCGGTGTCCTTCATGATCTGCCGCGAATTTGCATAGCGACCACGGATCTGCTCGTTGAACGCACGCTGGACCTGCCACCAGACGCGGTTCACCGCCGTCAACTCGGGCTCGGCCAGCCAGGGCTCCACGCGTGCGATCAACGCATCGGCGCTGTTGCCTTTGGTCTTCCAGTTGAAGTAGTTGTGAAGGATCGAAGCGGCGTGGATTCGGTCGTTGACGGGAACCGTATCGATGTCCGGCGCCTGCAGCAGCGATTCCAGCACCAGCGCCACCTTGCCGATACGCGGATGCTCGGGTTGTCTGAACAGCAGCGCGATCAGGAGCGCGCCGTGGACGCGCAGCGCATCGGCGGTCGCCAGATATTCGGGTCCGGGGTCGAGCAGCCGTTCGAGCACTGCGATCCAGCGGTCGAGCGGCGCAAAGTCCGCCCACTCATAGTAATGGCAATCGATCGCCGCTGCGGCCGTGATGAGTTGGCGGCGTATGTCGTTGCGTGCCGCGAAACCCTCGAAGGCGCGGTCGAAGAGCCCCTTGGCGCGCGCCGGTTCGTCATACATGACCACGTAGGCCTCGGCGAGCAGCAGCCGCGGTTCGGCCTCGCGCATCTCCGCGGGCAGCGCCCCGAGCCAGCGGGCGAGCGAGCGGCGCCGGCCCTCGACGAGCAGCGAGCGTCCCGCGTGAAGCGTCAGGCCTGCCAGCGCGGTCCAGGCCTGCGCCTCGATGTAGAGCGCGGCCGCGGCGTCGAAATCGCCGCGGGCGACCAGCTGCCCCGCCGCGCGATCGAGCGCCGCACGGCGCTCCTCGTGCGTCAGGCGGCGCCGGCCTTCGGCCAACAGGAACTCGCGGAAGAGTCCGTGGAACTGGTAGACGGGCTCGCTGCCGATGCGCCGTCGGTCGGTGAACAGATGCCTGCGATAGACATAGTCGAGCACCCGCGGCGCCTCCGGATTGTCGGACAGCGCCACTGCGTCGGCTGGCGATACCGACGGCAGCAGTGCAGCGAGCATCAGCACGCGCTGGTTCGCCTCGCGCGCACGGCCGAAAATCTCGCCGGTGAAATACTGGAAAACCGCCTCCTTGCCTTCCGGCAGCAGCGCCTCCGGTGCCTCGCCGTCGGCCCGCGCCAGATGCTCGCGCATCAGCACGATGCCTGCGGCCCAGCCATCGCTGGCCTTGTGCACGGCGCGCGCCACCGGGGGAGCCAGTCGCGACGACGCCGTCAGCGCTTCGACCTCCTCGAGCGTGAACCGCAGCGCTTCCCAGTCGATCTGCGTGATCCGCTGTTCACCAACCAGGCGGGCCATTTCGGGCGGCGGCGGTTCGCGCGACAGGAACACGATGTTCATGCCCTGCGGAATTTCGCGCATGCCCTCGGCAAAGGCGAACTTCCATGCGCGATCCGCCTTCGGCTCGTGGAAGTTGTCGACAACGAGCACCGCACCTGCTGGGAACATCGCAAAGAATTCGCGCAGGAAGCGGCGAGTGAACGCGGGCAGGTCGCCCGAGTATTCGGTGTTGAACACGGGAAGCGCCGCCGCAACCCTTGGCTTGCGCGCCGGCAGCTCGGTCGCGGCCGCACGCAGGTAATGGAAAAACGTCGCCGGATCGGCGTCGCCGGGATCCGCCTGGAACCACACGCCGGGAAGTCGGCGGGCCTCGACGTAGCTTGCGACCAGCGTCGATTTCCCGGCGCCGGGAGGGCCTGCGATCCAGACGATCGGGTGCGTCCGACGCTCGTCCAGCAGGCTGAACAGCCGCTCCCGCTTCTGGACGTTGAACAGCCGTGGACGGCTGAACTTTGCGAGCGTGGACGTTGGCGACGCGTGGCGCCCGGGCCTTCCCATGGAGGTTCGTCAGCGGATCGGGCGGACGCCGGGCGCCAGGGCGTCGATGCGCTGCGCAAGTGCGTCGACGCGCGCGGTCGCCTCCTCGATTTCGTCTTTCAGGCGCGCGAGTTCACCGTTGCGGATCAGCAGTCCCGTCTCGTCGCGCGCGTAGCTGGCTGCGCTGTCGGCCACGCGCTGCGCCGCGTACCCCGGGAACGCAAGCAGTTTGCGGCCGGCGTCGGCCACCTGCTGCCCGACTACCGGGCCCATGGCCTTGGCGAACGCCTCCTCGACGAACCACGGAAGCGTGTACGCAAGGTCCTTCAGTGCGCCGCCGAAGTCAGCGTCACCTTCCTCGCG
>CAVUCJ010000015.1:0-626225 GCA_963739745.1 uncultured beta proteobacterium | reverse complement strand
GCTGACCCGCACGCTGCAGCTCGCCATCGCGCGCCAGCAGCCGCCGCGCGCCGGATTGGTGCGCCCGAAAATGCGCTACGCCCATCAGGGCGGCGTCAATCCGCCGCTGATCATCATCCACGGCACCGCGCTGCAGCATGTTCCCGACGCCTATCGCCGGTACCTGGAACATTTCTTCAGCGAAGCGTTCCAACTGCGCGGGACCCCCCTTAGGATACAATTCAAGGTCGGCGCGAACCCCTACGCGGATCCGCCCGCACGCCGCCGTTAGGACCCGGCCGGACCCCCGTTGGGAACGTGCGGCGCTCGGCGGCTCGTTGTCGGTTTTTCGTTGGTTGCTCGTTGGTTACCGTCAGCACGCCGCATCCCGCGCGGCGTGGCAATTCGAAGGGCCGTTGCGGCGCGGGCAACAACAATGGCGGAGCTCACCCATGAGCAACAAAGGGCAAATGCTACAAGACCCGTTCCTGAATACACTGCGCAAGGAACACGTTCAGGTGTCGATCTACCTCGTGAACGGCATCAAGCTCCAGGGCCAGATCGAGTCTTTCGACCAGTACGTCGTCCTGCTCAAGAACACCGTCACGCAGATGGTGTACAAGCACGCGATCTCGACGGTAGTTCCCGCGCGTCCTGTCGCGATGCCTCATCACGCTCCCAGTCAGGACGCGGAGGCTTGATCCGCGTCCTCGCACCGAGGCCGGATGCAACGGCTGATCCCGGACCAGGTCGTTCGTCGCGCGGGCGACGCGGGATCGCGACCCTGATGTTCGAGCGCCCCGGCGGCGGAAACCGCGCGCTGCTGGTCGCCCTCGACTTCGGCGGTGGCGGGCGAGCGTACCGGCAGCAGGAGTTGGAAGCGCTGCCCGCTTCGGCCGGCGCCACGGTGGTGGGCATGATTACCGGTCGCCGGGCGCGCCCGATCCGCGCTCTTCGCCGGACGCGGGAAGGTCGACGAGATCGCCAAGCGCCTTCATGAAACCCGCGCCGATCTCGTCATCTTCGACCACGTGCTCTCTGGCGTACAGCAGCGCAACCTCGAGACTCGGCTCGATTGCCGCGTGGTCGACCGCGAAGAGCCTCATCCTCGACATCTTCGCGCAGCGCGCCGGCACGCCGAAGGCAAGCTGCAGGTGGAGCTCGCACAGCTGGCGCACCTCGCGACCCGGCTGGCCAGGGACTGGACCCACCTGGAGCGGCAGAAGGGCGGCATCGGGTTGCGCGGTCCCGGCGAAACCCAGCTCGAAACCGACCGGCGCCTGATCGGCGAGCGGGTCAAGATGTTGCGCTCGCGCATCGCGCGCGTCGCTCGAAGCCGCGCCGTGCAAAGCCGTACGCGACGGCGCGGGCCGTGCGTACCGTTGCGCTGGTCGGCTACACCAACGCGGGCAAGTCCACGCTGTTCAACCGGATGACGGGCGCGAGGCCTTTGCCGCCAATCAACTGTTCGCCACGCTGGACACCACGCTGCGCAAGGTCCATCTGCCGGACGGCGCGACAGTCGTCCTGTCGGACACGGTCGGCTTCATTCGCGACCTGCCGCACGACCTCTTCGTGGCGTTCCGTTCGACGCTCGATGAAGCTGCCGAAGCAGACTTGATCCTCCATGTGATCGTCGCCTCGTCGCCGGAGCGCGACGAACAGATCGCCGCGGTGGATGCAGTGCTGGCGGAAATCGGCGCTGCCGACGTTCCCCGGATTCGCGTGCTCAACAAGATCGATCTCGCCGAGCTTCCACCCGGCGTTGCGCGTGATGGCTGTGGTAACATTTCGTCAATTCGACTGAGCGCCTTCACTGGCGCCGGGTGTGCGCAATTGCGGTCGGCATTGGCCAGCGGTTCCCCGCCTCGCCGAGCCCCGCAGCGATCGCGGGGGACGTACCGGCAGACGCTCGGGAAGAGAACGCGATGACGTGTTCAACTGGACTGGCGAGCCCGTGTCCCCATCCCGCACTTTTACCCACCTTCCGAAGTCGCGAGACGTCGCTGAACGATCCCCAATGGGGCAAGCGCGGGCAGCGGCGGCCGTCGGAACTCGACGAGATCTGTCGCAACGTTAACCGGCGCAACGCCGAATTGCTCGGACGCCGCGGCAACGGCGGCGATGGCGGCAACGGCGGCGATAGCGGGCCGCCGCGGCGTGGGCTTGCCCGGGGCGGTGCAGGCCTGCTGGTCGCCCTCGTGCTGGTCGTCTGGCTGGCCGGCGGCCTCTACATCGTCGACGCCGGCCGGCGCGGCGTCGTCACGCGCTTCGGCAAGTTCATGGAGTCACGCAGCCGGACCGCGCTGGCACCTGCCGTTCCCCGTCGAGGCGGTGGAACTGGTCGACTTTTGGAAAGTCCGGACGCTCGAGATCGGCTATCGCAATTCCACGGCCAACCCGAACGTCAAGGAAGCGACGATGCTGACCGAGGACGAGAACATCATCAACATCCAGTTCGCCGTCCAATACAACCTCGACAGCGCCGAGGCATTCGTCTTCAACAACCGCCGGCCGGAAGAAATCGTGAAGTTCGTGGCGGAGTGGCGATCCGCGAGGCGGGCGGCAACAGCAAGATGGACTTCGTACTGTACGAGGGACGCGAGCAAATCGCCGCGCTGACGCGCGATCTGATGCAGCAGTCGATGGACCGCGACAAGACCCGCGTGTCGGTCGAGAAAGTCACGCTGCAGAACGCGCACCGCCGGAAAAGGTGCAGGCGGCGTTCGACGACGCGGTCAAGGCGGCGCAGGACCGCCTGCCGCTCGTCAACGAGGGCCAGGCCTATGCGAACGGCGTCGCGCCGAACGCACTCGGCCACGGCGGCGGCGGCTGCTGGAGGAGGCCAACGGATACAACACCGAAGTGACGCAGCGCGCCGAGGGTGACGCGTCGCGGTTCAAGTCGATTCTCACCGAGTACGCCAAGGTGCCCGTCGTGACCCGTGACCGACTGTACCTCGACATGATGCAATCGGTGCTCACGAATCCGGCAAGGCGACGATCGACCAGAAGTCGGGGAGCAACCTGCTCCATGCCGCTCGAAAAGCTCATGCAGTTGAGGATTGGCGCGGCCGCCACCTCGCCAGAGCGACGGCACCCTCGCGGTCGGGGGTTCCGGCGTCGGCCGAGCCCGCTCTTGCGGCCGACCCATCCCGGTCGCGCGAGGCGCTGCGCAGCCGTGAACGCTAGGAGGACGCCCGCATGAAACTCACGATGCCCGTCCTTGCGCTCGTCGTCGCGCTGCTGCTGGTCGCGTCGCAGGCGATCTACACGGTCGACCAGACCAAGTATGCGATCAAGTTCCAGCTCGGCGAGATCATCGAGGTCGACATCAACGCCGGCCTTTATTTCAAGGTGCCGCTGATGCAGAACGTCCGCTTCTTCGACCGGCGGAACCTGACCCTCGAGAATGCCGACGTCGACCGTGTCGTCACGTCGGAAAAGACACCGCTCGAGGTCGACTTCGTCGTGCTGTGGCGGATCTTCGACGTCAAGCAGTACTACATCGCCGTGCAGGGCGACGAGGAAGCGGCGCGCCGCCGTCTGTCGCAGACCGTACGCTCGAACCTGGCCGAAGAATTCAACAAGATGACGATGCGCGAGGCGATCTCCTCGGGTCGCGAGCGACTCGTCACCCAGACGATCCAGAAGGCGTCGCAGGACGCGAAACTTATCGGTGTCGAGGTGGTGGACGTCAGGTTGCGCCGACTGGCGCTGCCCGGGGACGTCGCGGGTCCCGTGTACGCGCGGATGGAATCGGAGCGCCGGCGTGTGGCCAACGAACTGCGAGCGCTGGGCGCCGCCGAGTCGGAGAAGATCCGGGCGGACGCCGACCGGCAGCGTCAGGTGATACTCGCCGACGCCTACCGGCAAGCGCAGAAAATCAAGGGCGAAGGCGATGGCAAGGCGTCCGCGATCTACGCGCTGGCCTACGGACACAATCCGGAATTCTTCGCCTTCTACCGCAGCCTCGATGCCTACAAGGCGACGTTCCGCAACCGGAGCGACCTCCTGGTGCTCGACCCGACCGGCGAGTTCTTCCAGTACTTCCGGCAGTCGGGTGCGGGACGCAGTCCCGCGCGTCCCCGCGAAGTGACGGGCTGGACTCGTTGTGGGTAGCCCTGGCGATGCTGCCGATCATCGAGGGCATTCTGCCGTTCGCCGCCCCGCGGTTCTGGCGTGACACATTCCGCCGGATCATCGAGCTCACCGACGGACAGCTGCGCTTCGTCGGCCTGATCTCGATCCTGATCGGCGTGGTTGGCCTGGTGCTTCTCCAACATGCGTAAGTGGCTGCTGCCCGAAGCAATCGAGGACGTGCTGCCCAGTGAGGCCGCACGGGTCGAGGCGCTGCGCCGCGTGCTCCTCGACTATTTTCATGCGCGCGGTTATCGACTTGTGCAACCGCCGCTGATCGAATTTCTCGATTCGCTGCTGACCGGCACCGGCCGCGACCTCGATCTCCTGACGTTCAAGATCGTGGATCCGCTGTCGGGACGTTTGCTGGGCCTGCGCGCCGACACCACCCCGCAGGTTGCCCGTATCGATGCCCACCTGCTCAACGAATCCGGTGTCACCCGACTTTGCTACGCGGGCAGCGTGCTGCGCACTGCAACGGCCGGCCCCGGGGACACGCGGCAAGTCGTCCAAGTGGGCGCCGAGTTGTATGGCCACGACGGCATCGCCGCCGACCGCGAAGTGATGCAGCTCCTGCTGGGCGCGCTCGGCGCCGCACACGCGGGCCCGCTCCATCTCGACCTCGGCCACGTCGGCATCTACCGTGCGCTCGCGCGCGCTGCCGGCCTCGATGGCAGCGGCGAGGACAACGATGCCGAGTTGTTCGCGGCGTTGCGCGACAAGGACGCAGCCGCCGTGCACGAACAGACGTCGGCGTTGCCCGAGCCGGCGCGCGGAGCGCTGCGCGCGCTCCCCGGCCTCTACGGCCCCGCCGCCGAAACACTTTCCGCGGCGCGCAGCGCGCTGCCCGCGTTGACCGACGTCACCGCAGCGCTCGAAGCACTCGCGGAACTCGCGAGCGCTGCAACTGGCGTCGACGCCATCCATGTCGACCTGGCCGACCTGCGCGGCTACCACTACTACACCGGAGCCACATTCGCGGTGTTCGCCGAGGGTGAACGCGGCGCGATCCAGGATTGCGGACGCGGCGGCCGCTACGACGGCGTTGGCCGCGCCTTCGGGCGCGCGCGCCCGGCCACTGGCTTTTCGCTGGACCTGCGGCGCCTTGCGGCACTCGCAGGCGACAGTGGCAGCCGGCGGGTCATCCTGGCACCCAACGATCCGGACCCCGAGCTGGCTAGTACCATTGCCGCGCTCGCGCCAAGGGGGAAGCCGTCGCGGTGGCGCTGCCCGGGGAATCGCTGGAACGAGGTCACCGGATCGTGGGCAAGCGCGGCGAATGGCGCGTCGAGGAGAAGTGATGGGCAAGAACGTGGTCGTCATCGGTACGCAATGGGGGGATGAAGGCAAGGGCAAGATCGTCGACTGGCTGACCGAAAGCGCCGCCGGCGTGGTTCGCTTCCAGGGCGGCCACAATGCGGGCCATACGCTGGTCATCGGCGGCAGGAAGACGGTGCTTCGCCTCATTCCGTCGGGTGTGCTGCGGCCGGGCGTGGCAATCTTCGTCGGCAATGGCGTGGTGCTGTCGCCAGCCGCGTTGCTGCAGGAAATCGGCGAACTCGAGGCCGCAGGCGTCGAGGTGCGCTCGCGACTGAAGATCTCTCCGGCCTGCCCGCTGGTGCTTCCGATCCACGTGGCCCTCGACCAGGCACGGGAAGCCGCGATGGGCGAGGCGAAGATCGGCACCACCGGCCGCGGCATCGGTCCCGCCTACGAAGACAAGATCGCGCGGCGCGCGTTGCGGGTCCAGGATCTCCTCGATCCGGAGGGGTTTGCCAGCAAGCTCGAGGTGCTGCTCGAATTGCACAATTTCATGCTGGTCAACTACCACAAGCGTGAACCTGTGCCCTTCGCGCAGACTCGTGACGAGACTCTCGCGCATGCGGCGCAGATCGCACCGATGGTCGCCGACGTGGCAGGCCTGTTGCAGCAGGCCCGTGCGCGCGGCGAATCGCTGTTGTTCGAGGGCGCACAGGGCGCGCTGCTCGACATCGACCACGGGACCTACCCTTACGTCACGAGTTCAAATTGCCTTGCTGGCGCGGCGGCATCGGGCAGCGGGATCGGCCCGCAGATGCTCGACTACGTGCTGGGCATCGTGAAGGCATACACGACGCGGGTCGGCACCGGTCCGTTTCCCACCGAATTGACCGATGACGTCGGCGCCGGACTCGCCAAGCGCGGCAATGAATTCGGCTCCGTCACCGGACGACCGCGCCGCTGTGGATGGCTCGACCTGGCCGCGCTTCGCCGTTCACTGCAGTTGAACGGCGTGGACGGCCTGTGCATCACGAAGCTCGACGTACTCGACGGAATGGAGGAAATCCGGTTGGCCACGTCGTATCGCATGGACGGGCACGCGCTCGAACTCATTCCGACGGGCGCAGAGGCCGTGGCGCGATGCACGCCCGTCTATGAAACGCTACCCGGATGGCAGGAGTCGACGGTCGGAGCTCGCACGTTTGCCGCTCTGCCGCTCAACGCGCGAGCCTATCTCGAACGGATCGAGAAGCTGACCGGCGTTCCGATCTCCATGGTGTCGACAGGCCCGGATCGGGACGAGACGATACTCGTCCATCATCCGTTCAGCTGACGCCAGGAAAATGGCAGGACAGTGGCAGGTGGAGCGCCCGTCCCGCGAATCGCTGGCAAAGCTGGACGATTCGCGGCAAATAGTCCGATAGAATTCTCGAATGGCACCGAACCCCGTCCCATTCTGAGCCTGGCGAAGGACATGCTTCCTGCAAATCTCTTATCCGTCAAGACGGCGGGTTCTTTGCTTCGTCAAAAATGAGACACGAATAGCGGGCGAGAACGCGCATTTCTGCGCATTGCTAGGTCGAAAAACCAGGTGGGGGATCGGTGGCGATGAGCGTGAAGGTCAGCTGGGACGAGTACAACCTGCTGGTCGAGCGGCTGGCGCTCACCGTGCACGAATCGGGCTTTCAATTCGACCAGATCATCTGCATCGCCCGCGGCGGCCTGCGTGTCGGTGATGTGCTGTCACGCATCTTCGACCAGCCGCTGGCCATCCTCTCGACCCATTCCTACACGGCAGAAGGCGGGACGGTCCGCGGCGAGCTCGTCATCGCCGAGCACATGACGATGACCAGGCCGCGGCTCGGCGAGCGTGTGCTGCTGGTCGACGACATGGTGGACTCAGGGCATACGCTGGAAGCCGTGTTCCGCGAATTGCCGAAGCGTTTCCCGCACACGAGCGCACTCAAGACCGCCGTGCTGTGGTGGAAGGCCTGCTCGGTCTTCAAACCCGACTTCTACGTCGAGTACCTGCCGGACAATCCGTGGATAAACCAGCCGTTCGAGGTCTACGACGACATGCAGCCGACGGCGCTCGAGGCGCGGCTCGCCCGGCACCGGTCGTAGACGCGACGTCCCTGGCGGTCCAGGGGCGTCGCGCGCCGGCCGGCAGCCGCGGCACGTCGGTCATGTTCACGCCGTACGTCCACAGTCTACTTCGCCGCTTTCCTGGCCGCTGGTTTCTTCGTGGCCGCCTTCGCCGCAGCCGTCTTCCTTGCCGCCGTTTTCGTCGCTGTAGCCTTCTTCACCGCCGCCTTCTTCACCGCCGCCTTTCTTCACCGCCGCCTTCCTGGCCGATGACTTCTTCGCGACGGCCCCCCCCGCCGCGGCTTTGGCGACCCGCTTCGCCATCTTGCGCACGGTTGCATCGGCCTTCGTCGCCGCCGTCTTCACCGTGGCCGCGCCCTTCCTGGCCGCTTTTTTCGCGCTGGCGATACCTGACTTCGTCGCGCCGGCCTTGCGCCTGACTGCCTTCTTCTTCGGCCGCATCGCACGCTTGACCTTCCCTGCCGCCCTTTCCGCGCTCGCCGCCGCGGTCTCGGCCTTCTTTGCGACCGTCCGCTTGGCCTTGCCATACGCTCGCCTGGCATCGACTTTCGCCGCTTTCGCCTTGCGCGTCACCGTCGCCTTCGCGGACCGCGCCTTCTTCGCGACGACGTTCGCTGCCTTGTCGACCTCATGCCTGGCGTCGGTTGCGGCCCCTTCCGCCTTCTTTGCCAGCGTCGCGCCCATCTTCTCGGCCTTGTCCTTCGCCGCCTCCATTGCGTCGCCGATCCTCGTCAGCAGTCCCTTGTTCTGAACCATGTCCGCTCTCCTGTCTGGTCTTCGTCGGGGCCAAGTACGCATGGTCGTCGTGCAGCAGCTGCGACGACCTGCCACCCGCGCGCCGAACAACGGCGCTGCCCTTCTCAGAGCATACCAAGGAACGCGGTGGAGTCGAACGCTTCCGTTGCCATCGCGCATACGCTACCGTTCGCATGGGTCTTGCGTGCGCGTGCGGCGCAAGGTGGCACCGACTGTACTCAGGAGAAAAAATGATCCGACGATGGATGCCATGGCTGGGTCTGCTGCTGATCAACGCGGTGGCCGCGCAGACGGGATACTTCCAGGGGGTAACGCCGAAGCCACCTGATCTCTACCCGCTTCCCGCAAGCCTGACCGTCACGCGCTTCGCCCCGGCCGACGGCGCGCCGAACGTGATGCCGGCGCTCTACACGCACGTCACAACGCAGCCAACGTCCAAGACGCTCGAATGGGCGAGCCTCTCGATCCTCAACAACCCTTCCGATTTTGGCGCTAACGTCGCCTCCTACAGCCAGGCACTGAAGACCGGGCGCGGGACCACGTGGGCGGGTGTCATGGAAGTGCAGGACGCGACCGGACACGGAGGCTTCCACGGCCTCGAGATCGATGCATTCACGACCGGGGGGAGCCCGTTTCCAGGAAGCATGGACGGTGATCGGATCGGTCTCGGCATCATCCTCGGGCGGGCGTTCGGAACCGGATCCAAAGCGACGCTTGACTACGGTGTGTTCATCGCGCCCACCGGCCTCAAGGACGAGGAGGCCGACGTAAACTTCGGAATGATGGTGTGGGCACAGTGCCGATTCGCCTGCTTCGCGATGCGCGCCGGCAACAAGATTGCATATGAGGAATCGGGCGCCATCGCGAGCAAGTTCGATCCCGCAACCGGACGCTGGGGCCTCTACAACGGCGACCAGCCGCTGTTTGAGGTCGACGTCGCTACCGGCGAACTGCGCGTCAACGGGCGCCCGGTGCAGGTGACGTACAAGGACTGATCCGCGGCATCGGCGGGCGGCCATGCCGGCGCTGCCGCACATGAAAACGCCCGCATGCGCGGGCGCTTCATGGGAACGTTGTGCGAAATTCGTGCGAACATTGTCGTGCGAACTTCACGTTGGCGCCCACAACGTGCCATTGCGGCGCTATTTCCGTTGCCTGATCCGGTGAATCCGGCAATGTTAAAGTGGTGCCCAGGAAGGGACTCGAACCCCCACAGTGTTGCCACCGCTAGGACCTGAACCTAGTGCGTCTACCAATTCCGCCACCTGGGCCACCGCAACCTTTAATTTTACTTTTTCCGAGATTTCTTGTCAAAAAAGCCTCCTCCCTCCCGTACTGACCCGCCGAAGGGAAAGCCCCGCGGGGGTTCCCACGCCGCGCATGCACCGACTCCGGCGCCAGCGTCCGACGCCGCGCCTCGACGGGCACGGCGCGGCGACATTGCCGCCGAACTGCTGCCTTCGCGCGACGCGATCCTCGCGGCGCTGAAGGGCGCCGGCGCACCGATGCCGCCCGTGGACCTCGAACGCGAGCTGCGGGTGACACCGGTCGCCCTCGACGCATTCGCCGGCCGCCTCGCAGCCATGGAGCGCGACGGACAGCTCCTTACCAACCGCAAGGGCGAGTTGTGCGTGGTCGCAAAGCTCGACCTCGTCGTCGGCACCGTCCAGGGTCACGCCGATGGATTCGGCTTCCTGGTTCCCGACGAAGGAGGCGACGATTTCTACCTGAGCGCACGCGAAATGCACAAGGTGCTGCACGGGGATCGCGCGGTTGTGCGCCGGAGCGGGACCGATCGACGGGGACGCCCGGAAGGTGAAATCGTAGAAATCCTGTCGCGCGCAAACCGGGAAGTGGTCGGCCGGCTCTTCGAGGAGCGCGGCATCCACTTCATCGTCGCGGAGAACCGGCGGATCAACCAGGACTTCCTGGTGCCACCCGGGGACACCGGAGGCGCCAAGGTCGGCGAAGTGGTGGTCGCCGAAATCGTCGAGCAGCCGCTGGCGAATCGCGAAGCCGTCGCACGCGTCAAGGAGATCCTCGGCAGCGCCACGGATCCCGGCATCGAGATCGAGATCGCGCTGCGCAAGCATGCACTGCCCTTCGAATTCTCGAAAGAGGCGCAACGTCAGGCGAAGCAGCTGCCGGCCGAAGTTCGGCCGGCGGACCGCAAGGGCCGAGTAGACCTGACCGCGCTGCCGCTCGTGACCATCGACGGCGAGACCGCGAAGGACTTCGACGATGCCGTCTTTTGCGAGCGCAAGGGAAAGGGCTTCCGCGTGATCGTCGCAATCGCCGACGTCTCGCATTACGTGCGCGACGGTGACGCGATCGACCGCGACGCCAGAGAGCGCGGGACATCGGTTTATTTTCCCCGTCGCGTGATCCCGATGCTGCCGGAAGCGCTCTCGAACGAACTGTGCTCGCTCAAGGGCAATGTCGACCGCCTGTGCATGGCCTGCGACATGGAGATCAACGCGCAGGGTGCAATCAAGGGATACCGGTTTTACCGGGCGGTGATGCACTCACGCGCGCGGCTCACTTACACGCAGGTGTGGTCGTGGCTGTCCGACTCCACCGCCGCGAAATCCCCCGAAGCGAAGACGCTGCTGCCGCAGCTGTCGAGCCTCTACGCGCTCTACCAGGTGCTGGCTGCGGCGCGGAACAAGCGCGGCGCCATCGACTTCGACACTGTCGAGCTGGCCATCGAGTTCGACGACCACGGAAAGATCACGCGCATCGTGCCCGCGCCCCGCAACGACGCGCACAAGCTGATCGAGGAATGCATGCTGGCCGCCAACGTATGCACGGCGGACTTCCTGACGCAGCAGCGCCATCCGTCCCTTTATCGCGTGCACGACCGTCCTCCCCCGGACAAGCTCGCGGTCCTGCGCGAATTCCTGGCGACCTCCGCGCTCCACCTTCCCGGCGGCGAGCAGCCGACGGCCGCCGACTACGCGAAGTTGCTCGACAGCGTCCGCGAGCGCGCGGATTTCGACCTGTTGCAAACGGTTCTGCTGCGGTCGCTGTCGCAGGCGCAATACCGGCCGGACAACGAAGGCCACTTCGGCCTCGCCTATGACGCCTACACGCATTTCACGTCACCGATCCGTCGCTATCCCGATCTGCTCGTGCATCGCGCGATCAAGGCCGCGCTCGACGGCAAGAAGTACAAACCATCGGAGATGACCTGGGCGCAGTTGGGTGTCCACACGTCGATGACCGAGCGGCGCGCCGACGAAGCCGCGCGCGACGTCACCAACTGGTTGAAATGCCACTACATGCAGGACAAGATCGGCGAGGAATTCGCGGGGACGATCAGCGGGGTCACCAGCTTCGGCCTCTTCGTCACGCTCGACGGACTTTCCATCGACGGGCTCGTGCACATCACGGAGCTGGGCCGCGACTACTTCCACTTCGATGCGGGTCGCCATGCGCTGATCGGCGAGCGCAGCGGAATCGCGTTCCAGCTGGCGGGCCGCGTGCGCGTCAAGGTCGCACGCGTCGATCTCGAGACGGCAAAGATTGACTTCACGCTGGCCCAGGATGCGGCTGATCCGCCCGCACCCGCACCCTCGAAGCGACCCGTTTTCGCCGAGCCACTGTCGCGGGGCAGTCGGCCACCGGCGGGCAAGATGCGGCACTGACGCGCCACAGGCACCCTTCCAGCGGCGGGCTGGGCAGACTGGAAGCGTGTGCGCAGCGGCAACCCGGCCATACCCGAGCCAGGATGGGTCTATAATATTGCATTGCAACATTTCCGGTCGCTCCTGCCGCCCGCGGCGCTGCATTGCGCAGGGCCTTGCGATCGGCGCCGACCATGGGCCGCCTCATGCACATCGGTACTCCCCACTCGGCATCAGCGACGCGAGTCATGCTGCTGGGCAGCGGCGAACTCGGCAAGGAGATCGTCATTGCGCTGCAGCGCTTTGGCGTGGAGACCATCGCGGTCGACCGCTACGCCAACGCGCCCGGACACCAGGTCGCGCATCGCGCGCACGTGATTTCGATGACCGACGGCGCAGCGCTGAAGCGGCTGATCGAGCAGGAACGCCCGCACATCATCGTGCCCGAAATCGAGGCCATCGCAACCGACGTACTGGCCGAAGTCGAGCGCGCCGGACTGGCCGAAGTGATTCCTACCGCGCGCGCAGCGCAGATGACGACGAACCGCGAAGGCATCCGCCGGCTGGCCGCGGAAACGCTCGGACTGCCGACTTCGCCGTACCGGTTCGTCGACAGTCTCGCGGGCCTCAAGGCCGCGATCGCAGATGGCATCGGATACCCCTGTCTGGTCAAGCCCGTCATGTCGTCGTCGGGCAAAGGCCAATCGCTGGCGCGGAATCCGGGCGACCTCGCGGCGGCGTGGCAATACGCCGAGAGCGCCGGGCGCGCACGCGGTTCGCACGCGATCGTCGAAGGTGTCATCGATTTCGACTACGAAATCACGCTGCTCACCGTGCGCACGTTCGGCACGGACGGCACCCTCGGCACCCAATTCTGCGAACCGATCGGCCACCTCCAGGTCAACGGCAACTACGTCGAGTCGTGGCAGCCGCAGCCGATGAGCCGGGTGGCATTGAAGAGCGCCCGCGACATCGCGACCCGCATCACGAGCGAGCTGGGCGGAAGAGGAATTTTCGGCGTCGAAATGTTCGTCAAGGGCCACAAGGTCTGGTTCTCGGAAGTGAGCCCCCGTCCGCACGACACCGGCATGGTCACGATGTGCACGCAGCTGCAAAACGAATTCGACATTCACGCGCGGGCAATCCTGGGCCTGCCGGTGGACCCGCGGCTCGTCTCACCCGGCGCCTCGGCCGTCATCTACGGCGGGATCGATGCACGCGGCATCCGCTTCGACGGCGTAGCTGACGCGCTGCGCGTGCCCGGCTCCGATCTGCGGCTCTTCGGCAAGCCCGAGTCCTACAAGAAACGGCGGATGGGTGTGGCGCTCGCGCGAGGAGACGACGTCGCGCAGGCGCGCGAACGTGCGCAGGAATGCGCGCGACGCGTGCTGCCGCGCGCATGAACGCGTGACCGACGCGGCCGACCTTGTCGTGCAGGCGCCGGACATCGCGCCGGCGACGCTGGCCGCTCTCGCGCGCAAGGCGGGAGCCAGGGCGATCGTGCCGATCGGGGCCGGCATGCCGCCCGCCTATCGCCTTGTCGACTTCGCGAGCGACGGCGGCATCGCGAATGCGGCGCGCGAGGCGGCCTGCGATTGCGCTCTCGTTCCCCGCGACCGTAGACTCGCGCGGGTGCGTGTGGTCGCGATGGACATGGACTCCACGCTGATCACCATCGAGTGCATCGACGAGATCGCCGACTTGAAGGGCATCAAGCCGGCCGTCGCCGCGATCACCGCGAGCGCCATGCGGGGAGAGATCGATTTCGCCGAGAGCCTGCGGCGCCGGGTCGCACTGCTGGCGGGACTGCCCGTCGCGGTGCTCGATCGAGTCCATGACGAACGTCTGGCGCTATCGCCAGGTGCGCAGAGGATGCTCGCCGGATTCAAGTCGGCCGGAGCCGTCACCGCGCTGGTCTCGGGCGGATTCACGTTCTTCACCGAGCGACTGAAAGCGCGCCTGGGGCTGGACGTTGCGGTCGCGAACACGCTGGGTGTCGCCGACGGCGTCCTCACCGGGACCATCGATGGCCGGATCGTCGACGCGCAGGTGAAGGCGGACACCGTGCGTCGGCTCGCGCTGCAGCACGCTGGTGCCGACGGCTTGACGGTGACGATCGGCGACGGCGCGAACGACCTGCCGATGTTTGCAGAGGCCGACGTCGCGATCGCCTATCGCGCGAAGCCCATGGTGCGCGCACGGGCGACGCATGCGCTCGACTACTGCGGCCTTGACGGCGCGCTCAATCTCTTCGGCTGACGAGCACGGCCGCGGCATGTCGCGATGGCCTCCCGTCGTACCGCCCGCGCCGGGAAGAACGCCGCGATGTCGGCGACGCGGCGTCAGGACTCGTCGATCCAGGCCATCTGGATCGCTTCGAGGATCTTTTCGCCGCTGCGCTCCGGGTCGTCCCCGAATTCGGGCAGCGCGCATACCCATCGATGCAGATCGGTGAAACGGATTGTCGCCGGATCGACGTCCGGATGGGCGTCGGCGAGCGCCAACGCGATCTCCTGCGTGTCTGTCCACCTGAGCATGGTCAGCGCCCTTCCTTCACCTGATTGATCGTGTACTTCGGGATTTCCACGACCAGCTTGCTGTCATCGACTATCGCCTGGCACGACAGGCGCGACAACGGAGTCAGCCCCCATGCACGGTCGAGCAGGTCATCCTCGTCTTCCGTCGATGGTGGCAGCGAATCGAAGCCCTCGCGCACGATCAGGTGGCAGGTCGTACATGCGCAGGATTTTTCGCAGGCATGCTCGACCTCGATGCCCTGGTCGAGCAGGTTGTCGAGCAGCGACCTGCCGCTCGTGCCTTCGAACGTCTTGCCTTCCGGGCAGATTTCGGCGTGGGGAAGTACGACGATTTCCGGCATGGCGGCTGCCCTCGCCTAGTCGGACAACGCATCGACGCGCTTGCCGGTCAGCGCGCGTGAGACGCCGCGGTCCATGCGTCGCGATGCGAGGTCGCTGGTGGCATGATTGAGCACGTCGACAGCAGCGCGCAACGCAAGATGGTCGCTGCCCGCCCGCGCCAATGCCAAATTCCGGAGCGCGGCATCGACCTCGGCGCGCTCGCGGGCGTCGAGCAGTTCGCCGTCAGCCGCCAGTGCGTTACGTGTTGCCTCGGCAATCTGGTCGGCATCGACCTGCACTTCCGCCAGCGCACGCGCCTGCATGTCGTCCGCGGCATGCGCGAACGAATCCTTGAGCATCCGCGCAATCTCGCCGTCTGTGAGCCCGTAGGAAGGCTTCACCGTGATCGTGGCAGCGATGCCGGTCGTCTGCTCGCGTGCGTTCACTTCCAGAAGCCCGTCGGCATCGACCTCGAAAGTGACGCGGATTCGCGCGGCGCCCGCGACCATCGGCGGAATGCCGCGCAGCTCGAAGCGGCCGAGCGAGCGGCAATCGACGACGCGTTCGCGTTCGCCCTGCACGACGTGGATCGCCATCGCGCTCTGCCCATCCTTGTACGTCGTGAAGTCCTGTGCACGCGTGATGGGGATCGTCGAATTGCGGGGAATGATTTTCTCGGTGAGCCCGCCCATGGTCTCGAGGCCGAGCGACAGCGGGATGACATCGAGCAGCAGCCAGTCGTCGTTGCGCTCGCGGTTGCCGGCGAGCTTGTTGGCCTGCATCGCGGCGCCGAGCGCGACGACTTCGTCCGGATCGAGGTTGGTCAGCGGCGGCTGTCCGAAGTACTCGGCGACCGCGCGCCGAATCTGCGGCATCCGCGTCGCGCCTCCGACCAGCACGACACCCTTGATGTCGGCGGGCTCCAACTGCGCGTCGCGCAGTGCTCGCCTCACCGGCAACATCGTCTTGCCCACGAGGTTGGCAGTGATCTCGGTGAAGATCGCCTTGGTCAGCGTCACGTCGACCGGGGCGCCGTTCGCGAGCGTGACGTCGATCGACGCCGAGTCGTGCTCCGACAGGTTCTCCTTCGCCTCACGCGATTTCACGAGCAGGCGGCGCGCGTCGGAAGGCGACAGTGGCGGCAGCTTGGCGGCCTCGATAACCCAGCAAAAGACGCGGTGGTCGAAATCATCACCGCCGAGCGCCGAGTCGCCGTTGGTAGCCAGCACTTCGAACACGCCCTTGGACAAGCGCAGGATCGAGATGTCGAAGGTTCCCCCACCCAGATCGTAGACGGCGTAGACGCCTTCCGACGCGTTGTCGAGCCCATAGGCGATCGCCGCCGCCGTCGGCTCGTTCAGCAGGCGCAGTACGGGCAGCCCGGCGAGCCGGGCCGCATCCTTGGTCGCCTGCCGCTGCGCATCGTCGAAATAGGCGGGAACCGTGACCACGGCACCGTCAACCGCGCCTCCGAGCGACGCCTCGGCGCGATCGCGCAACGCGCGCAGCAGGTCGGCCGAAATTTCCACCGGCGACTTCACTCCAGAGCGCGTCGCGATCCGCACCATGCCGGGTGCCTCGACGAATCGGTAGGGAAAACGCCTATCGTCGGCCAGATCCCGCAATCCGCGACCCATCAACCGCTTCACCGAGACGATCGTGTTCTGCGGATCGTTCGCCTGCATCGCCATCGCCTCGTACCCGGTTACCACGGCGCCCTCCGCATAGCGGACGATCGACGGCACCAGCGGGCGCCCTTCCATGTCCGGCAGCACCACCGCCAGGCCATGGCGAACCGTCGCCACCAGCGAGTTCGTGGTTCCGAGATCGATCCCGATCGCCCGCTTCCATGCATGCGGTGCCGGCGATTCTCCCGGTTCCGATATCTGGAGCAACGCCATCATTCGTCCAGCGTCGCGAGCATCGCGTTCAGGTCGTCGGCCAGTTTGGCGAGGAATCCGAATTCACGCACCTGCGACGACGCGTCGCCAAACGCATGCTCGCTGTCGAGCCTCACGGCGAGCCGGTCGTCGATCGCGCGCGCATCCGCGCGCACCGACTCGAGCAACGTGGCCAACGTGGATGCGTCGCCATCGGCAAGCGCGTCGGCGGCGGCCTCGCGGCGCTCGAGCTGCTGTTCCAGGAACTCGATCGACATCTGCGTGTCGGTTTCGCCGCCCGCGTCGACGCCGTTGAGCTGCAGAATGTACCGGGCGCGCTGTACCGGGTCGCGGAGCGCGCGGTAGGCTTCGTTGACACGGGCCGACGACTGCAGCGCGAGCCGCCGGTCGGCATCGCTGCCGCTCGCATGCCGATCCGGATGCACCCGCGTCTGCAGCGTTCGGTATGCAGCGTCGAGCGCGGCCGCGTCGAAGCGAAACCGTGGCGGCAGGCCGAACAGTTCGAAATAGTTGCTCGTGAAATCGATCATGTCAGTTGCGCCGGTCCGTCCCAGGGAACTGACGCGCCTCCCTCCGGGAGGCAGCGAGCGCGGCGAGCGTGGGGGTCGCTTCATCCCGGCAAATGCGGCGGACGGGCTGCCCCATCCCGCGTCGAGGTCGCGGCGGTTCAGACGTTGAAGCTCTCACCGCACCCGCATTCGTCCTTGACGTTCGGGTTATTGAACTTGAAGCCCTCGTTCAACCCCTCCCGTGCGAAGTCCAGTTCCATCCCGTCGAGATAGGGAAGACTCTTGGGATCGACCACTACGGTGACACCGTGGCTTTCGAAGCACAGATCCTCGGGTTTCGCCTCGTCCGCGTACTCGAGCTTGTAGGCAAGGCCGGAACATCCGGTCGTGCGCACACCGAGCCGCAACCCGAGGCCCTTGCCCCGCTTCGAGAGATGCGCGGTGACATGCTGCGCCGCCGACGCCGTGAGAGTGACCGCCATGCTTTTCTCCGAAGGTTCAGTCCGCTGCGAGCGTCGTATCGGCGTCGGTGCCGTGCTTCTTCCGGTAATCCGCCACCGCCGCCTTGATCGCATCCTCCGCCAGGATCGAGCAGTGGATTTTCACGGGCGGAAGCGCCAGCTCCTCGGCGATCTGCGTGTTGCGGATCGTCATCGCCTGATCGAGCGTCTTTCCCTTCACCCATTCGGTGACCAGCGACGACGACGCGATTGCGGAACCGCAGCCATAGGTCTTGAACTTGGCGTCCTCGATGACGCCGTCAGCGCCCACCTTGATCTGCAGTTTCATCACGTCACCGCAGGCCGGCGCGCCGACCATGCCGGTACCCACATCGTCGGCATCCTTGGACATCGAACCGACATTGCGCGGATTTTCATAGTGGTCCAGGACCTTGTTGCTGTATGCCATTTCAATTCTCCTCAATCTGTCAACGCAGATGCTCGGAATTTTCCGATTCCTGCCGTGGCTAGTGTGCCGCCCATTCGATTTTGGAAATGTCCACGCCCTCCTGGTGCATTTCCCACAGCGGGGATAATTCACGCAGCTTGCCGACCTTTCGGACGAGCAGCGCCACGGCGTAATCGACATCCTCCTCAGTGGTAAATCGTCCGATCGAGAAACGGATCGAGCTGTGTGCAAGCTCGTCACTGCGACCAAGCGCGCGCAGCACGTACGACGGCTCGAGCGACGCCGACGTGCACGCCGACCCCGACGAAACTGCGATGTCCTTGATCGCCATGATCAGCGACTCGCCCTCGACGAAATTGAAGCTCACGTTAAGGTTGTGGGGAACGCGGTGCTCCATGTCGCCATTGACATACACCTCGTCGATCGCGGACAAGCCCTTCCACAGCCGGTCACGCAGCATCCTGATGCGCTCGTTCTCGGTGGCCATTTCCTCCTTCGCAATGCGAAATGCCTCACCCATTCCGACGATCTGGTGCGTGGGCAGCGTGCCCGAGCGCATCCCGCGCTCGTGGCCTCCGCCGTGCATCTGCGCCTCGATGCGCACGCGCGGCTTGCGGCGTACGAACAGCGCGCCGACGCCCTTCGGGCCGTAGGTCTTGTGCGCCGAGAATGACATGAGGTCGACCTTGAGGTTCGCGAGATCGATCACGACCTTTCCGGTCGCCTGCGCGGAATCGACATGGAAAATGATGCCGCGCGAACGGCAGATCTCGCCCATCGCGGGAATGTCCTGGATTACGCCGATCTCGTTGTTCACATACATCACCGACGCAACGATCGTGTCTGACCGCAGGGCGGCCTTGAATTTCTCCAGTTCGATCAGACCGTTGTCTTCGACGTCGAGATAGGTGACCTCGAATCCCGCACGCTCAAGCTCGCGCAACGTGTCGAGCGTCGCTTTGTGCTCGGTCCGGACGGAGACGAGATGCCTGCCCCGGTCCTTGTAGAAGTGCGCGGCACCCTTTAACGCAAGGTTGATCGACTCGGTTGCGCCCGACGTCCAGACGAGCTCCCTGGGATCGCAATTGACGAGCGCCGCCACCTGCTCACGCGCCTGCTCGACCGCAGCTTCGGCGGTCCAGCCGAACGCGTGCGAGCGTGACGCCGGATTGCCGAACTCGTCCGTCAGGAAAGTGATCATCTTCTGCGCCACGCGAGGGTCCACGGGCGTCGTCGCCGAGTAGTCTAGGTAGATCGGTAGTTTCATGGGCATCTACTGTTTGTCGCTACGCTGAAATGTGAATGTTGGGGCAAGCGAGGGACGGGTCGTCAGCGCGCATCAGACGGTTTCGGCCGCCGGTGCCTTGGCCGGCGGCGAACCGGCGGCCGGTGACCGGTGATCCTTGATCACCGCGACGTCGCCGGGCTGTTGCGCCCGCACAAGCTGGGCCAGCGTCACGCCGGCCAGAAACGAAAAAATATGCTCGTTCAGCGCCGTCCATAGGTCGTGCGTCATGCAGCGTCGATCGTCGTGACAGTTCTCGCGGCCGCCACACTGCGTGGCATCGATCGGCTCGTCGACGGCAAGGATGATATCGGCCACCGAAACCTCGTCGGCCGCCTTGGCGAGGTTGTAGCCTCCTCCGGGACCGCGGACGCTTTCGACCAATCCACAGCGACGAAGCTTGCCGAACAGCTGCTCGAGATAGGACAGCGAGATTCGCTGGCGGCCGGAAACCGCGGCCAGCGTCACTGGGCCGCCGTTGCCGTGCATCGCAACATCGATCATCGCCGTGACTGCGAACCGTCCCTTGGTGGTCAAGCGCATGATGTGATCCTTTCGGAGGTCTATCCCGAGTAGCCGGCGCGCCTCGCGTGCAAAAGTCCGGCACCCTAGCATTTGTTGTCCAGGACAAACGAATTATCCTATACCCGAACAATTTAGTCAACTAAATGGGCTGGGAGTTCACTCGAGCATCTTGTTGATCTGCTTCGGGTCAAACCCGTCGGCTGTTGCCTTGGCATCATTGCAATCCAGCCCGTCGCGCTGCAACTGGGCAACCAGTCGATTGAAACGCTCTTCGGTCACCGCCGCATGGTCGAGCAATTGATGAATCGCCTGAACCATCGGATCGTTCATGTCGGCGGCAATTGCGTAGGCGGAGAAGCCCATCTTGGAGGCCTGCGCTTCGCGCCTTTGCTGGTCCTGCTCGGTCACCAGCCGTGCGGGGATGCCCACCGCCGTGGCGCCGGCCGGAACGTCGCGCACGACGACCGCGTTGCATCCGATCTTTGCGCCATCTCCGATCAGGATGGGGCCGAGGATCTTGGCGCCCGCGCCGATCACGACGCTCCGCGCCAGTGTCGGATGGCGCTTGCCCTTGTTCCACGACGTGCCGCCGAGCGTCACACCGTGGTAGAGCGTGCAGTCATCTCCGATCTCGGCAGTTTCGCCGATCACCACACCCATCCCATGATCGATGAATACGCGCCGACCAATAGTTGCGCCGGGATGAATCTCGATGCCGGTCAGCCAGCGGGATCCATGGGCAAGCCAGCGAGCCAGCCAGCGATAGCCCCGACGCCAGAGCGGGTTCGTCGCGATCCGATGCCAGACCAGCGCGTGAAGGCCCGGATAGCAGGTAAGCACCTCCCATCGGCTGCGGGCGGCCGGATCGCGATCGAAAACGACGGCAATGTCTTCGCGGAGTCGAGCGAACATCATTTTATTTTGCCATACCCGATGAAATTACTCAACTATTAGACGTGCATTGACCTTGCGCCCTCCACGCGGCGGCGACACTCTGCGAGAATGCACCACTTTGCTCGATTGAACCGCTTTGCTGCAGGTCCAAAACGACGCGCCAAGACGTCGTTCGCCAAGCTCAACCGGAGGAACCCATGCGCATCTTCGCCGCACTCGCTGCAATCGCCGCCGCTGCACTCGCCATTCCCGCCCTCGCGCAGGAGGTCGTACTCAAGGTCCATCACTTCTGGCCGCCCGGGGCGATGCCGCCGTCGCAGATCCTCACGCCGTGGTGCGACAAGATTGCCAAGGATTCGGGCAACCGGATGAAATGCCAGATCTATCCGGCGATGCAACTAGGCGGCACGCCGGCGAACCTGATCGATCAGGTGAAGGATGGCGTCGTCGACATCGTGTGGACGCTTCCCGGCTACACCGCGGGTCGCTACCCGATGATGGAAGTCTTCGAATTGCCATTCATGTCCAGCAGCGCGGAGGCCACCAGCCAGGCGGTCTGGGAGTACTACACGCAGTTCGGCCACAAGGAGTTCCCTGGCATCAAGGCACTCGCGCTGAACGTTCACGACAACGGCTACGTCCACACCAACCCGCGTCAGGTCAAGGTCATGGCCGATTTCAAGGGCCTTCGGATGCGGGCGCCGACCCGGCAGACCAACAAGATGCTCGCGGCGCTCGGCGCCACGCCGGTGGCGATGCCGCTGCCCGCGTTGTCCGAGGCGATCTCGAAGGGCGTCATCGACGGCTATTTGCTGCCGTGGGAGGTAATCCCGTCGATCAAGGCGCACGAACTGACGAAATACGAGAGCGAGACCGATCCCAAGTTCCGCGCGTTGTACACGGCAGTGTTCATTCTCGCGATGAACCAGGCGAAATATGACGGCCTGCCCCCCGACCTGAAGCGCGTGATCGACGCCAACTCCGGGATGGGACTGTCGAAGGCGATGGGCGCGAAATGGGACGCCTCGGCGCCGCCGGCGCGCAAGTTCGCCGTGGACCATGGCAACACGTTCTACATGATTCCCGCGGCGGAACTGGAAATATGGCAGAAGGCCACGGCCAATCTCGCCGAGGATTGGGTAAAGGACGTATCGGCCAAGGGCAACGACGGCGCAATGCTGCTCAAGAGCGCGCGCGACCTTATCGCCAAGTACGAGAAGAATTGACCCCCCAGTGACCCAGGCGAGCGCGGGAGCCGGAGCGATTCGTCGCCTCGGCGCCGGCGCGCGGCGCCCGCGGTGACCCGGATCAGCAATGCTTGGGGAATTGCCCTTCGCTAGCGGATCATCACGGCAAGCAGGAGCAGTCCTACGATCGCCATCGACAGCAGCGCGATGTAGGCAATGCCAATCACGAACGCGCGAAGGACGCCGCCCCACCAGCGGCCGCGATACACGACCTGTCGCGCACGCATCGCGTAGTAGATGATCCACAACGCGAGTGCGAACCGCACAGGCCCGAAAGGGAGCAGCAGGAAGAGCAGCAGCATCAGCGCGGCGAACGCGTGGAGGTGCGCGCTGTACACGAGATGCTCGGCATACCGTTGCGGGCGCCCCGGATAACGACTCGAGCGCCCGAGGTAGGCGAACTTCAACAGCAATGCAAACGCCGGCAGCAATGCCACCATCGCGTAAGGACCGTAGCGCAACACGCCCGCGTACAGCCGCTCGGCCTTGTCCGCCCTCGACAGCTTCTTGAAGTTCGCGTAACGCTTCCTGATCTGCTCCGGCACCGGCACATCCGCACCGCCCAGCCGCAACGTAAGGTCCAGATTTCTGTCGAGCCCGAAGAACGTCTCCCCATCGTCGGTGGCCACGAGTGTCGCGCCCTTTTCCACGGTCCGCGGCGTACCCGGGCGCGTGCCCGCTTCGCCCTTTGTCGCCTCCCCGGCGTTGTCCAGCGCAGCGAACTCGTCCGAGTTGACGAACACGATCTCCTCGCCCAGATCGCCCGGCGTTTGCAACAGGCCAATCACCGCGAACAGCACCAGGTACAGGACCAGGAACAGCCGCGCAGGACGAATGTAGCGTCGGCGACGGCCGCCGAAGTATTCGAGCGTCAGGTACCCCGGGCGCGCGACGAGCGTCCAAAGCGTTCGCCACAGTCGCCCATCGAGAGCGACGTAACGGCCCGCGGCCTCGCGCATGAAGTTGCCGAAAGTCGGCAGCGCCACGCGCGTTTCCTGTCCGCAATTCGGGCAGAAGTGCCCTGTCGCATGTGCGCCGCAGTTGCGGCAGGCGCCGGGCGGCGCTGCGGAACCTGAATACTTCCCCCCCAGGTGGGGGGGCGCCCTGGGGCGGCCTGGTGACGCTCATGGGCGGCGGCCGGTGAACTGATCGATGCGGGCGAGGATGCCGCGCAGGATGTTGACTTCTTCGCGCTCGAGTCCCGCGCGGCCGAAGAGCCGGCGCAGTCGTGGCAGCAACCGCTTCGGGCGCGCAGGATCGAGGAAGCGCATCGCGGTAAGTGTTTGCGCGGCGTGCGCGTACAGCGCCTCAACCTCGTCCGGCGCCGCGCTCGCAAAGCGTGGCGCTGACCAGACGCCATGCGCGCCCGCAGCCACGCGCAATTCGTAGGCAGCGACCTGCACCGCCGCGGCGACGTTCAGTGACGAAAACTCGGGGTTTGAAGGGATCGTCGCCGCAATCGTGCAAAGCGCGATTTCGTCGTTGGACAATCCCGACATCTCGGTCCCGAAGACGAGCGCGACATCGCCTCGCCCGGCGTGGCCCACGGCATCGCGCGTCGCATCGCGGATCGACTGCACCCGACCGGCGAACGCACGCGGTCGCGCCGACAGACCGGCCGCCCAGACGCATCCCGAGAGCGCCTCGGCGAGTGTCGCCACCACCCGCGCATTCGCCAGTACCGCCGTCGCGCCGGTAGCGCGCGCGTCGGCCTCGGGATCGGGGAAGCGTGACGGCGCGACCAGAAGCAGCTGGGACAAGCCCATCGTGTGCATCGCGCGAGCGGCCGCGCCGATGTTGCCCGGATGCGTGGTGCGCACCAGCACGATGCGCGTGCGGGCAAGCGCCGTTGCGGAAAGCACGGAAGGTTCCAAGGGATCGGAGCGTGATCGCGGAA
The DNA here is from genome assembly GCA_963739745.1 of uncultured beta proteobacterium. GTDB lineage: Bacteria > Pseudomonadota > Gammaproteobacteria > Burkholderiales > Casimicrobiaceae > VBCG01. The sequence goes on along the minus strand of CAVUCJ010000015.1, from coordinate 602,334 downwards.
GCGGGTAAAATAGCCTGAAACCGCTCTTTTGACACGCGTGGATGCGTCAAGCGTCTGCCGCGAAAGCCCTCCATGCATCCCATGCTCACGACGGCCGTGAAGGCCGCGCGCCGCGCCGGCAACATCATCAACCGCGGCGCGCGTGATGTCGACCTGCTGACCGTCACCGCAAAGGGCCCGAAGGATTTCGTCAGCGAGATCGACCATGCGGCGGAGGCGGCGATCGTCGAAACGCTGCTCACCACGTACCCCGATCACGCGATCCTTGCCGAAGAAGGGACCAACAAGGGCAAGAATCCGGACGCCGAACATGTCTGGATCATCGACCCGCTCGACGGCACGACGAATTTCCTCCATGGCTTTCCGCAGTATTGCGTGTCGATCGCGCTCGCGCACAAGAATGTCGTCCAGCAGGGCGTCATCTACGATCCGGTGCGCAACGACCTGTTCACCGCAACCCGCGGCCGCGGCGCGTTTCTAAACGACCGGCGCATGCGCGTGTCCCGCCGCGCGCACCTGCGCGACTGCCTGATCGGCACCGGCTTCCCGTTCCGCGACGGCAGCTACCTCGACACCTACCTCGCGATGATGAAGACGATGATCACGCACACGGCGGGACTGCGGCGACCTGGTGCAGCCGCGCTCGACCTCGCCTACGTCGCCGCCGGCTTCTACGACGGCTTCTGGGAGGTCGGGCTCAACCCCTGGGATGTCGCGGCCGGCAGCCTGCTCGTGCTGGAGGCAGGCGGGCTCATCGGCGATCTTTCTGGCGACGGAGACTACCTTTTCGGTGGCCAGGTAATTGCGGCCAATCCAAAGATCTTCGCCCAGATGGTCACGGCGTTGAGCCCCTATCGCGCCGATATGCAGCGCAATCGGGCTGCGGCGGCGCCGCTGCCCTAGCTTTTTTCCCGGGTTCCACTGGCAATCCAACGCATGGCCGGAGTATGCTCCGGGCATAATTGCGGCGCTTGCTGGCATCCAATATGCTGCGTGACGACAGTTCGCCAGGTACCTGCGTCGCCTTGAAGGAGTCATTCGGATGTCGTCCAAGGAAATTCGCCGTGCGCTGATCACCTCCGCGGCCGCGTTGTTGCTGGGCTTCACCCTCCCGGCCGTTGCGCAGACCGTAGGCGCGTTGCGCGTCATGCTGCACCCGTACGCGGCGGCGCCGGGCACGCTTCCCCCCACTGCGCGGGCCGACCTCGAGGCACTGACCGGCATGGCGCTCACGCTGACCGGCACCACGCGCACCGGCGCGCTGGAACTCGCGTTGCCGGTACCTGTCGACGAGGCCACCGCCGCTGCGTTGGTCAAGCAGTTGCGCATCGACCGCAGCGTGTTGTGGGCCGAGGCGATCATGCCGGCGCGTGTTGCACAAAAGGCGGCGGCCAGCGATCCGAAGGGCGAGGTCCCCGGCCGCCGGATCATGGTGCGCATCAAGGATGGTGTGACGCCCGACTGGCCTGTGCTGCTCGGCCGACTTGGCCAGCAACTGGGCACGAAGATCAGCTTCGAGCGACAGATCGCCAACATCGCCGTTCTGAGCGTCAAGCTCGACCAGTCGCCGGCGGCGCTGGCCGAATTCGCGCGAATCATCCAGGACGATGCCGACGTCCAGTATGCCGACCCGGTCAGGCGCGCGTATCCGCAGGCTGCGCCCGACGACCCCCTCTATCCACACCAGTGGTCGCTCAACAGCACGCTCGCCGGCATCAACATCGAGACCGCGTGGACGCTTCAGCCAAACGCGCCCGCCATCACCGTCGCCGTGATCGATACCGGCATCCTGCCGCACCCCGACCTGGTGGGTCGCGTGCTGCCCGGTTACGACTTCATTTCCGACATCGGCCGCGCGCGCGACGGCAACGCACGCGATCCTGATCCGCGCGACGAAGGCGACTGGAGCGACGGTGAGTGCGGCTACAAGTACAACAGTTTTTTCCACGGGCTGTTCGTCGCCGGACAGATCGCTGCCAACACCAACAACGGCGTCGGCATCGCCGGCGTGGCCGGCAACGTGAGGATCCTGCCGGTACGCACGCTGGGTGCGTGCGGAGGCACGTTCGAAGACGTCCTCGAGGGCATGCTGTGGGCGTCCGGTGTGCCAATTGCCGGCGTGCCCGCGAACACCACGCCGGCCAAGGTCATCAACATGAGCCTGGGTGGCTTCGGGCCCTGCGACCAGTCGATGCAGGAAGCCGTCGACGGCGCGCTGGCGCAGGGTGCGGTCGTCGTGGTCTCGGCGGGCAACGAGACGCAGGACGCTTCGGCCTTTGCGCCGGCCAACTGCAGCGGCGTGATCACCGTCGGCGCGCACAACGCGCAGGGCGGGCCGACCAGCTATTCGAATTTCGGATCGAGAATCGACCTGACCGCGCCCGGCGGCGACCTGCCGATCACCGACCTTATCGTCTCCCTTGCAAACACCGGTACGACGGTTCCAGAGGAACCCGCCTACGTCTCCGCCTCCGGCACCAGCTTTGCCGCGCCACTCGTCTCCGGGACCGCGGCGCTGGTCATTGCCCGCGACCCGCTGCTCACCAGCGGCCGCGTCCTCGACATCATCACCGGGACGGCGCGCAATTTCCCGCCGGGCTCGCTATGCACGACGGCAGGTGTGTGCGGAGCGGGCATGCTCGATGCGGGCGCCGCTGTCGGAAGCACGCTTCCTCTCGGGCCGTCACCGCCCAACACGTACCGCGTGGTCGAGTATTACCGCGCCGACCTCGACCACTATTTCATCACCGCGGACCCGGCCGAGGCACACTTCATCGATACCTTCCTTGGCGGCATCTTCCAGCGCACGGGGCTGTATTTCTACGCGTACCTGAATAGCGACGTGGCGCCGCCGGACGCGCAGCCGGTGTGCCGCTTCTATGCGAGCGCCGCTGTCCAGATCAACTCGCATTACTACTCGGCCAGCTTCGACGAATGTATTTCCGTGCTGCTCAACTGGCCCGGCATCTGGGAGCTGGAAACGCCGACGGCGTTCTATATCCAGGTGCCCGACAGCAACGGCAACTGCCCGGCGAAGACGTTGCCGGTCTACCGGTTCTTCAACAACCGGCGCGACGCCAATCATCGCTACACCGTGGACCTGTCGGTGCGGCGCGAGATGCAAAACCGTGCCTGGGTGGCCGAAGGCGCCGGGCCGAACAGCATCGCGTTCTGCTCGGCAATCTGACGCGTTCTCGCGTTGCAACGGCCGGACGATGCAGTCGTCCGGCCGTTGCACTTTCAGCGATCACCGGACAATTGAGCATCAGGACGGCACGTCGACATCCTGCGCGTCGGTCGGCGCCGTCCACTCCTTGACCAGCACGAACCCGATCGCCAGCAGCACGGGGCCCAGGAACACGCCGATGAAGCCGAAGGCGAACACGCCTCCGAAGACACCGAGCATCACCAGGATGAACGGCAGATCGCTGCCGCGGCTGATGATCATCGGCTTGAGTACATTGTCCACCGACGACACGACCAGCCCACCCCACAGCAGCAGGAAAATGCCCCAGGCCGTCTCGCCCTGCGAAAAGATGAGCCAAAGTCCGACGGGTATCCACACCAGCGGCGGACCGATCGGAACCGGGGACAGGAAGAACGTGGCCAACCCCAGCAGCGGCGCCGCCTTGATGCCGACGATGACGAGGCCGATCGCCATCAGCACACCCTGCGCGAGCGCGGTGCCGAGGATACCGTAGACGACGGCGCGCGTGGTTGCGCCGGCGACTTCGAGCATGTGCAGGCCCCGCGCCGGCGAGATGCGGAAGACCGCACCACGCACGCGCGCCATGATCGACTCGCCGTCGCGAAAGAAGAAGAACGCGATCAGCACCGACAGCGTCAGCTGCAGAAGTCCCTCGCCAATCACCGCGCCGCTCTTGAAAGCGAACTGTCGCAGCGGATCGATGAAGCGCTTCAACTCGTTGACCACGCTGGCGCCGTCGTTGGCGAACGACGACCAGTACTCGGCGAGGCGGTCGCCGACGAATGGCACCTGGCTGAGCCACGCAGGAGGCGCGGGCGGCCCTTGGGCAATGGTGGCACGAATGTAGGCGGAGAGCCGGTCGGCATTCTCGGCCAGCGTGGCGCCGACGATCACGAAAGGCGCTACGACGACCATCAGGATGATCAGCGTCATCACCGACGCGGCGAGTCCCGGACGGTGAAAACGGCGCGCCATGTAATGGAACAACGGCCATGTGGTCGCTGCGAGTATCGCGGCCCAGGCAATCGCGGACAGGAACGGCCGCAGGACGAGGACGACTCCGGCGATGAGGACCGCCAGAACCACCAGCGTGATGGTCCGGTCGATGCGGGACGGATCGGGCGTTTTCATTGGAATTTTGCGCGCACGAGTCTAGCACGCACGGGCGTGCCTAACTCTGCGGCGCCGTCGCCAGGAAGCGCGGTGGTTGCCGCATTTTCGTCGCCCGCTCGAACGCGAACGCGAGGCGAAGAAGCGTCGGTTCGCTGTAGGCCGACGCGAAGAACGAAACGCCGACCGGCAGCCCGAACGCGAAGCCCGCCGGAACCGTGATGTGCGGATAGCCGGCGACCGCAGCCGGTTCGGAGCACGACCCGCGATGATTGTCGCCGTTCACGTAGTCGGTGAGCCAGGCGGGCGAACCGGTCGGCGCGACGATCGCGTCGAGCCGGTGCTTCGCGAGCGTCGCGTCGATGCCCTCGACACGGGCAAGTTTTCGGTTGCGCTCGACTGCCTTCCGGTACACCGCGTCGGTCAACGGCCCCTTCTTCTGCGCAGCGATGAAGTGCTCCTGCCCGAAGTACGGCATCTCGCGAGCGGCGTTGCGCTCGTTGAACTCGATGACGTCTGCCGAGCGAGCGTACGCGCGCGCCGGCCCCGGCCGTGCGCAGGTACGCGTCGAGGTCCGCCTTGAATTCGTATAGCAGGACTTCGAATTCCGACTCGCCGAGCTCGGCCTGGTGACGGATCTGAACGGGATCGATGAGTACTGCCCCCGCGTCCTTCATCGCGAACAGCGCCTCCTCGATCACGCGGTCGACGCGGTCGTTTCTTCCGAAGAACTCGCGCGCGACGCCGATGCGCGCGCCGTTCAATCCCGCCGGATCGAGCAACTTCGTGTAGTCGGCGTGCGCCTTCCCGCGGCTGCCCGCCGTCGCTTCGTCGCGCGGATCCACGCCGGTCATCGCGCCCAGCAGCATTGCGGCGTCGGCGACCGTGCGCGCCATCGGTCCTGCAGTATCCTGGCTGTGCGCGATCGGAATGATGCCCGCGCGGCTCACGAGACCCACCGTGGGCTTGAGACCGACGAGACCGCAGATGGATGCCGGACTGACGATGGACCCGTCGGTCTCTGTACCAACGGCCAGAGCGGCAAGCGAGGTCGGCCATTGCCGCGGCGGAGCCCGAGCTCGACCCGCTGGTGTTGCGGTCGAGCGCGTATGGATTGCGTGTCTGTCCGCCGCGCGCGCTCCATCCCGACGTCGAGCGCGCGCCGCGGAAATTCGCCCACTCCGACAGATTGGTCTTGCCGAGGATCACGCAACCCGCGACGCGCAGGCGCTCGACGACGAACGCGTCGCGCGCTGCGATCGCCTCGGCCAGCGCCAACGAGCCCGCGCTCGTGCGCATCCGGTCGGCGGTGTCGATGTTGTCCTTGAGCACCACGGGAATGCCGTGCAGCGGGCCGCGCGCGCCCTTCTCGCGCCGCTCGCGATCGAGCGCCTCCGCGATCTCGAGCGCGTCGGGATTGCGTTCGATGATGGCGTTGATCGCCGGACCCCCGACGTCGATCGCATCGATGCGCGCGAAATACTGGAGCGCGATGCTCGCCGAAGTCCGCGCGCCGGATTGCATCGCCGCCTGCAGCTCGGCGACCGTCGCGTCGGACAGCTCGAAGGTCGCATCGATCGCGCGGCCGGCGGCCGATGCTGTGCCTGCGCCAAGACCGTGGACTGCGCAGCGGCGCCATCGCCAGTTGCGGATTGTGCCGGCGTGGCCGCGCCCGCGGCCATTGCCTTGAGCATGTTTCTTCTATCCATGGCTTCGTGACGCGATCATCGAGTTTGGCCTCACCGCCGCCCGCGGTTCCGGCGAACCCGGCGATCCCGCCTCCGGCGCGAGGCGCTCGCGTGTGATGTTCCACGACAGCGTGATCCGCGGACGCGCTCCGCGATAGGTGTTCACGCAATGCAGGTATTCTCCGGCGAACGCCAGCATCGTCCCCGCCGGCAGGTCGGGAACCAACGGACGCGTGACCCGTCCGGTCTCGTGCGGGCAACAGTGTTCGATGCGCGGATCGACGAACATGAGGCGACCGGCCAGCGAATCGTCGTCATCGGGGTCGCCCGGGTCGAGCATGTAAACAACCGCGACCATGGCCCTGACGTGAGAGTGCGGAAGGCAATAATCGCCCGAAGCGTAGATGCTTCCCCACGCGTCGTCCACGTAGACCGGGCCACGGCCGGTCACGCGATGAGCGAACATCAGCGCCCGCGCGTGGATCAGCGACGCCGCCGGCGCGTCCCATTGGGCGATCGCGCGCACCTTGTTTCCGCATCCGGCGTGCGCCAGTGTCGGCAGCGTAGGGTGAAAGCGCGGATCCTCCCGCGCGGCAAGCGCGGCTTCGGTCAACTGTCGATGGTATTCATTGCAGTCGGCGAAGTGCGTCCGCGCAATCCGCGCCGCTCCGACGACACCTTCGCCCAGGCCGTCCGGCCAGACCGCGACCTGCGTGCCGTCCACGTCTATCGTCGCGGGCAGCCCCGCGACCTCGCTTGCCGCGACCGAGGGATCGTCGAACATGGAGACGGGTCATCTTTCGGCAATGCACCAATGCATGATTTGATCCGAGATCGTGGCCGAGGTACATTACCGTATATTTATACGGTTTTTACGGATGCGATTCAGCGTACAGCGCCTGCGGTACCACGGGCGCCCCCTTCCCCGGCGCGAATGGCAGGGCCGGCCCCCCCTGGTCGGCGACCTGCGTGTCGAGCAACTGTACGACGACGACCTGCTGCGTCACCTGCGGGTTGCCCGACTGGTGCATCCGACGCGTGCCGCCGGGCCTGATGCGCTTCCGGCGCTCTACGATCCGATGCTGATCGCGATGAGTCCCCAGGCGTTCACGCTTACCGGCTTCGAGAGGATAGAAGGTGCCGATTACGCGCAGTCCTGGCTGGTGGGCGGGCCCTGAGGTCGCACTGTCCGGTCTGATCACCACAACAGCGATCGGACTCTGCCGCGCTGGCCCGGCTTGAAGACAAAAATCCTACGCGTGCCGGTTCCGGCGCCTGCCGGCAGTCGGCCGAGACTTGCCAGCGCGGCCTGCGTGTCGTATCACCGTAACTGCGCCGGCAGCCCATCTGGGATCGGCTGGCGCCGCCCCGTTCACCTCGGTCGAGGATGTCCATGCCGCTACTGTATCTGTCGCTGATCTTCGCGCTCCTCGGGTGGGCGGCACCGCTGCGCGCACAAAGCGACTGTTGCGCGGCCAATGGCGGCATAACCGGCGTGTGCTCGGCCGATGGACACATCGTCTGCCAGGACGGAACCCCCAGCGCCACCTGCCTGTGCCAGGGACTTTCCTCGACGCCCCCAGCGCTGGGCCAGCTCCTCACGCCGGCCACCACGCCGTTCGGCAGTCAGTTGGCGGGCAGCGCGAGCGCACCGGTCAACGTCACGCTGGCCAACTTCGGCGCCATCGCGGTTACGGTGACGAGTGTGTCGAGTTCCGTGCCGGATGAATTCGTCATTGTCGGCAACAACTGCGGTGTCGTGGCGGCAGGCAAGTCCTGCACGTTCGGAATTTCATTCCGGCCCGCCAAGCTGGGCGCGCGCAGTGCCGCCATCCGGGTGGCCAGCAGCGGCGTGGGAAGCCCGCAGTCGTTCACGGTGTCGGGAACCGGCGGGGCGGCGGTGCTCGAACTCGTCGAGTATTATCATCGCGCATGGGATCACTACTTCGTCACGGCGCTGGCAGATGAAATCGCCAAGCTCGACGACGGTACTTTCGGCGGCTGGACGCGTACCGGCCGCATGTTCAGCGCGTTCGCGCTCGGAACACCCGGCACCTCCGCGGTCTGCCGCTTCTTCAGCACGGCGTTCGATCCGAAGAGCTCGCACTTCTACACGCCGATCTCGAGCGAATGCACGGCCGTCAAGGGCAATCCTGCCTGGTCGTTCGAGGGTGAGGTTTTCGGTGTGGTCCTGCCCTCGGCGGCAGGCGCGTGCGGCGCCGGCACCGTGCCGCTCTATCGCCTGTTCAACAATGGGCAGGGCGGCGCGCCGAATCACCGCTACACGACCGACCTGCCGACGCGTAGCGCAATGCTCCTGTTCGGCTGGGTTCCCGAGGGATCGGGTGACGTCGGCGTGATCGCCTGCGTGCCCGGCTAGAGCGGTGGAATTCCGGAGTCGTCAGCCGCGCTTCGCGTGGCTGACGAGCGCGGATGGTCCGCGCGCACCAACGCCCAAAGATTGCCGAAGCGATCGACAACGGTGGCCCGGCCAGCGCGACATTGCGTACTTCGGTCAGATTGTTGCCCGCGGCACTGATCAACTTTTTCATCGGATACAGCGCGCGCAGCAAATTCCGATGCAATCGCGGGTCTTGGCGGATCGGAGACTTGAGTTGCTATCCGTCACCGGAGCTTTCGTCGCCTCCGAGCGCGCGGGCGTGATGACGAAGACGTTCGAGAAATATTTCCGCGCTCGGCGAGAGCGCGCGTTCCCGTCGGACGACGATACCCGCCGTGCGGATCCAGGTCAGACCCTCTACATCCAGCGAGATCAGCCCTTCACGATCCTCGTCCGACAGGACATCAGGAAGTATGCTGAGCAGATCGCTCGCCCGCAGCACGCGGCTGGCGACGCCGTAGGAAACACTTTCGATCGCCACCTTCGGGGCCGACAGGCCGGCATGGCGAAACGCCTCGAACAGGCGGACGATATGCGGATCCTGCCGCGACGACAACACCCAGTGATAGGCAGCGAGATCCTGCAACCGAACCGTGGCACCACGCCGCGCCAGCGGATGACGCTCGCGCATGGCAAGCCGGAGTCCGATCTTGAGCAGCGGCTCGGCCTTCAGATCGGGGCCTTCCTCGCCAACGATCGCGCCGAGTACGATGTCGAGCCTGCCCTCCCGCAACTGGTCGAGCAGTTCCTGCCGCGAACCGGTCCGGATTGATACCTCGACTTCGGGGCAGCGGCCGTGGAATTCGGCGAGCACCGTGGGCAGCACGCCGTTCAGCCACGACTGACCGGCGCCAACGGCAATCGTCCCGCGCATGCCGGCGCGAAATGCCGCGCTCTCCGAGGCAATGTCGCGCAGCGTTCGCTGCAGGCTTGGCACATGGGAGAAGAAGCGTTCACCGAGCGGAGTCGGGACCACGCCGCGAGCCCGACGCTCGAATAGGCTGACTCCGAGTTCCAGCTCCACGCGGGCGACGATCTTGGTCAGCGCCGACTGGGTCAGGTCACAGGCCCTCGCCGCCGCACTGATGCTGCCATGGGCAACAACCGCTTCCAGGTAGACGAGGTGACGCGTTTCCATGGCGCATGTCCATTCCAAACAGGAATTGATATTAGCAATAATGGGCGTTGACTGAGAATACCTCATGTGCAATCCTGCGCCGAGAAAATGCTGGGGCGGGCTGCGATGGGTGCTGGCACAAAACCCTCCCGTACCGGCGTTCTCCGAGGGGAGTTGCAAATCACGTTCGCGATCGACTCTCACCATCGACAGGAGGAATTGCCATGCGTCCCGCCACTTTCGCCCGATTCGTCGGTGCCGCCCTGCTCGTCGCGGCGTTGCCGCTCTCGGCAGCCTATCCGGAAAAACCGATCAAGGTCATCGTTCCCACCCAGCAGGGCGGCTCGACCGACGTCATCGCCCGCATCTTCCAGGAGGCCATCGAGCGGCTCGGACTGCTGCCGGAGCCTCTGGTCGTGGTGAACGTGCCCGGTGCAGGCGGCAATGTCGGAACCCGGCAGGTCAAGGAATCGGCGCCTGACGGTTACACCGTCGGCCTGTGGCACTCCGGGCTGCTCACCTCCGCGGCGATGGGCGTCACCGACTACGATCACACTGCCTTCGCTCTCGTCGCCCAGACCGGCGGCATTCCGCTCGGACTGGCAGTGCTGGATTCGTCGAAATACAAGACCGCCAAGGACCTGGTGGCCGACGCCAAGGCACGACCCAACGAGGTCAAGATGGGAACCAACATCGGCCTCACCGTTCATTTCGTGCCGCTGCTCTTCCAGAAGGAAGCCGGTGTCCAGTTCCGTTTCGTGCAGGTAGGCGGCGGATCCAAGCGCCTGCAATCGATACTCGGTGGGCACACCGATGTCGCACTGTTCTCCACCCAGGAGTTCCTGAACTACGGACCGTCAGGGTTGCGGCCGGTAATCCTGTTCTCCGATATCCGCCACCCGAAGCTGCCGAACCTGCCGACCGCGAAGGAACTGGGCTACCCGCTCGAGTGGACCGAGGTGTTCGTGTGGCTCGCGCCCAAAGGCACGCCGCAGGATAGGATCGACACCCTCGCCGTCGCGTTGCGCAAAGCCATCGACGATCCGCAGGTGCGCAAGAAGTTCGAGGACTCGGCGATGTTCACGCAGTTCAAGACCGGCGCCGAACTCAAGCCCTCGTTCGATGATCTGCTCGTCCGGGCCAAGGGTGTCGCCGCCGACATCAAGAAAACCGACAAGCCCGCCAACTGAGCAGCATCTCCAGGCCGGTCGTGAACCGCTCTCAAGTCGGCGCCGATATCGCGCTGGCGATCTTCCTGCTCGCCGTCGCCGCCGTCGTCGGATGGGGGGCGCGCAGCATCGCACCACCGCTCTACGATCCCCTGGGCTCGGCCGCGCTGCCGCTCGCGGGCTGCGCGATCATTACCGTCATCGCGATCCAACTGCTGGTGAGTGCGTTGCGATCCTGGCCGGTCGCGGCGCGGACTCCGGCGCCGGCAGCACCGCCCCGCTACCGACTCGCGCTGGCGCTGGTGCTGCTCGTGCTCGGCTATGTCGGCGCAATGAGTTCCGGCGTGGCGGGATTCCGCTGGGCGACGCTCGCGTTCCTGGTTGCGTCCGGGTTTCTGCTTTCCGCCGGGAGGGCACGCAGCCTCGCTCTGCCGATCGTCAGTCGTCGCCCTGGTGATTGCATTCGGCGGATACGCGCTGTTCACCCGCCTGTTTTTCATCGACCTGCCGTGAGTGAGCTGGCGCAGGCCCTGGGTTACGTGCTGTCGCCGCTGCCGTTCGTGCTGCTGGTTTTCGGCACGGTTTCGGGGCTGGTGTTTGGCGCGATTCCCGGCCTCTCCGGTGGCATGCTCATCGCACTGTGCATCCCGCTTACCTTCGGCATGGACAGCACGCTCGCGCTGGTCATGTTCGTGGGCATGTACGTCGCATCGGTCGCCGGCGGTCTGGTGAGCGCAACGCTGCTGCGCATGCCGGGCACGCCATCCAGCGTCATGACCACCTTCGACGGTTACCCGATGGCGCAGTCGGGTCGCCCGGGCCGTGCGCTGGGACTGGGGATCGGCGCCTCGTTCATCGGTGGCACGTTTGCCGGCGGGGTGCTGGTCCTTCTCTCGCCACCGCTGTCGCGCTGGGCGGTAGGCTTCGGGCCGTGGGAATACTTCACGATGGTCATGATGGCGCTGGTGCTGATCGCCTCGCTCTCGCAGGGCTCGATGCTGAAGGGTCTCGCCTCGGGCGTGCTCGGCATGCTTGCGGCGATGCCCGGCATCAACGAAGCCGACGGCAACCTGCGTCTGACGTTCGGCGCGCCCGCCCTGGATGGCGGATTCGGGCTGGTACCGGTGCTGCTTGGCGTATTCGTGATGAGCCAGGTCATTCGAGACGTAGTGGAAATCGGACAGCCGCGCCAAAGCGTGGTGCTTGGCAGCGACCGGGTGCTGCTGCGGCCAGGCGAGTGGCGCCCGCACGTCGGCAACCTTCTGCGCTCATCGTTGATCGGTACCTGGATCGGCATCCTTCCCGGGGTCGGCGCCAGCATCGCGTCGATGATCGCCTATGCCACGCAGAAGACGATCTCCCGGGCGCCGGAGCGCTTCGGGAGCGGTAGCGAGGAAGGCATCGTCGCTTCAGAGACAGCCAACAACGCCAATGTCGGCGGCGCTCTGGTACCGCTGGTGGCCATGGGCATACCCGGCAGTCCGATCGATGCCATCCTGATCGGGGCGCTGATACTGCACAACGTACAACCGGGCCCTTTGCTGTTCGTCAACCACGGCCCCCTCGTCTGGGGAATCATCGCCGCCTACCTGGTCGCCAACGTCCTGATGCTCGTCATCATGCTCGTTTGCGCCCGGTTGCTCTCCCGCATCATCTACATCGACCGGGCGCTGCTGCTGCCCGCCGTGGTGGTGTGCTGCGTGATCGGGACTTTCGCGCTGTCGAACCGCCTGTTCGACGTCTGGTCATTGCTCGGCTTCGGCGTGGTCGGCTACCTGCTCGAACGGACGCGCGTACCCATCGGGCCCTTCATCATCGGCTTCGTTCTGTCCAACATCATGGAAAACGAGCTGCGCTCCGGACTGATGGCCTCGGGTGGCAGCTACATGGCGCTGTTCGATCGGCCGGCCGCGGTCTTCTTCCTGTGCGTGGCCGTGATCATGCTTTTCTATCCGGCGGTGCTCGCCCGCATCCGCCGGCGTTCGCCGGCTACCACCGCCGGCTGATCCGGCACACGCTCCGCGCTTCGTCAAAGGAAATCAACGTGCAATCCAAGAACCTGCTGTTCATCCTCTCCGACGAGCACCAACGCGACATTACCGGCTGCTACGGCAACCAGATCGTGCGCACGCCGCACCTCGACGCGCTCGCGGCGCGCGGGACGCGCTTCACCAACGCCTACACGCCCTGTCCGATCTGCGTGCCTGCGCGTACCAGCCTGGCCACTGGCCGACACGTGTTCCAGACGCGCTCGTGGGACAACGCCCACCCGTACCATGGCGAGACCCCGAGCTGGGGACACCGGTTGATCGACGCGGGACACGAGGTTGTCTCCATCGGCAAGCTCCACTACCGCGACACCCATGATCCGAACGGCTTCTCTGAGGAGATCCTGCCGCTGCACGTGCTCGACGGCCTCGGCGATCTCCTCGGACTGATGCGCAATCCTCCCGCTCCCCGCGGCAACATGCCCGCCCTCTCCCGCGACGCGGGGCCGGGACAGTCGAGCTACACCGACTACGACCGCAGCATCGCTGCCGAAGCCTGCAAGTGGCTCGAGCGCCGTGCCGGAAAGCGGGAAGCGCGGCCCTGGGTGCTGTTCGTCTCCTTCGTGCGCCCGCACTTTCCGCTGATCGCTCCGCCCGAGCACTTTGCCCTCTATCCGCCGGAACAGATGCCGTGGCCGCGCCTCTACGACAAGATGGCGCGCCCGACGCACCCGGCGCTGCAGCAGCTGCGCGACTGCATGAACTACGACGATTTCTTCGACGCCGAGCGGGTGCGCATCGCGGTCGCCGCCTACTATGCACTGGTCAGCTTTCTCGACGAGCAGATCGGGCGCGTGCTGACGGCGCTCGAGCAGGCCGGATTGGGCGCCGACACCCGCATCCTCTACACCTCCGATCACGGAGACAATCTGGGCAACCGCGGCCTCTGGGGCAAGTCGGTGATGTACGAGGAGTCGGTGGCGGTGCCCATGATCGTCGCGGGGCCCGACGTGCCCGCCGGTCACATCGTCGATGCGCCGGTGTCCCTGATCGACTGCTACCGCACGGTCCTCGAATGCGCCGGCGTCAGGACCCCGCCGGCGGACGACGCCCTACCCAGCCGATCGCTATGGGAGGCGATCGCACGCCCCGATCGCGAGCGCTCGGTCATCTCGGAGTATCACGCGGCAGGTTCGGTCACCGGCACGTTCATGCTGCGCCACGGCCGATGGAAATACGTCTACTACGTCGGCTATGCGCCGCAGCTCTTCGACCTCGAGCAGGATCCGGGCGAAGCCGTGGATCTGGCAGGCGATGAGGCCAGCCGACCAATCCTCGCCGAGTGCGAGGCGGCGCTGCGCGCGATACTCGACCCCGAGGCAGTCTCTGCGCACGCGTTCGCCGATCAGGCGGCGATGATCGCGGCGCATGGCGGCCTCGCGGAAATCCTGCGTCGCGGCGATTTCGGCTATACACCGGCGCCGGGGGAAAAGCCCGCGTTCGCCTGATCGCCGCCTCACTCTCCGCCGGCAGCCACGCAATCGAACCTGTCGACGAATGCGCCCAGCGTCGCCCGACATGCGCACCGGGCCGCAATGCGATCCCGTGCCGTGTTTTTCGCCGTTTCGCTTTCCCCGGCAATCCAACCGTTGTGCGTCCTGAATTCTCGCGCGCGCCCAACGGCAAGCCCAACCGTGCCCGGTCATGCGCGACACGCGTGTTCCAAACGAACGGCCATCGCGTGCGCACAATTTGGTGATGACTCAGCCTTCATCCTTCTGCTTGGAACCCTTCGTAGGACGATTCGCATCGTAGAGAGCTTGCAACCGTCTCAACTTGAGCACGCCATAGAACACCGTGACCACCATGATGACCACCAGGAGTCCGACAAGCTGCCGTTCCAGCGTGTAATCACCCTCGCGATAGGCGACATAGCTCGCCAGAATCAGGCAGGGGATGGCGATGTTGATCGCCCAATTGACCGGCTTCGACACGATGAAGTGCATCGTTCCGAAGCCTGCCAGCTGATAGAGCATGAACGGCAGGATCGCCACGGCAGGCAACAGCTCCGATGCACCCAGCGAAACGTCGACCTGGTCAGGCGCCAGCGAGTGCAGCAGCGCGCTGTGCGCCAGCTCGTGGAACAGCGCCGGCACCGCGCACAGAAAGGGCACGACGGCCAGCAACTCGAGCACCAGCGCGCCGCTCCACGTGCCCGTTCTCGACGAGTGATCGGCGCCCTCGCCCGACGACTGCGAACCGATGTACAGGCCGCCGACGATGGCCGCTGCGCTCGACAGCATCAGCAGCTCGACCGTGATGCCGAAGCTCGTCGGCTCGCCGGCCTTGAGCAGAAGCAGCGCCAGGAACCCCGGCGTGTAGAACATGACGCGGATCAGCCGCGCCCATACACGCGCGTCGCGTTCCGGTGGCAGCAGCGGGAGCGCGGTTCCGTCGGCTCCGATGGTGGGTCTTTCCTTCGACATCACGTTCTCCCTGATTCATCTGCGATCGTAATCGTTTGACAACACATTGCCCTCGGGTGGTACCGGAACCGGTCGAGCCGGTCCAGGCAGCGCTATACCTGCAATACGGGCACTCATAGGCGGTTGGGCACGTGTACGAGAAATTCCGGCATGTCGGGGAGCCCGTCGATGAAGGTTCCCTTCTTCTTCCCGTCCGCGGAGAAACGCCGCACGCGCTTCTTCAGCCGTTCGGCGACGTAGAAATCGCCGTCCGGCCCGATCGCGAATCCGGAAGGCGCCTTGAGCTTGCCATCGATGACCACGCGGGCCTTCAGCTTGCCTGGCGGCAGTTTCGCGGGGATGTCGAACGCGAGGATGCTGCCGGCGCCGGAGGCACCGATGTAGAGAGTCTCGCCATGCAGGAACAGGTGCACGGGGCGCGACATTTTCTTTCCCCGGATGCGCGCCACGAGCCGCCCGGACGGCAGGTCGAATATCTTTACGGCGTCGCTTGCTTCGTCCGCCACGAAAAGACGCTTGCGGTGGACGATGATCCCGCGCACCGAGTGCCGGGGCTTGCCGCGCTCGTCGAGCACGACCTTGAGGCCGAGCGGCGCCGGCACGTTCGGTGGCGAATAGTCGCCGACCTCGGGGAGCCGGCCTCGGCTTGACGCGACCAGCGTGCCCGGCAAGAACTTTCCGTCAGGAAACGTCCTGCGCAGGTGCGCGGCCACCGGCACCGGCTTGCGCGTCGTCGGACGGAGCGCCACGACGGTGTTGGTGTCCTGGCACGACACATAGAGACGGCCGTCATCACCAAGCTCCACGTCGAAGGGGTGGACCATCGCCGAAACGTTTTGCGTGCCTGCCACGATGCCGGCGAAGTGGAACGTGTCGCCCCGGCGACGGTAGCGGGCGACATGGCTGTCCTTGTGCCAGGCGTTGGCAATGAAAAGATCCTTGCCGACAAGCGCGAAGCCGCGGGCGATCTTCAGCGGCTGCGCATCGGGCGCCGGGTCGAGGAGCAGCGGATGCAGCTTGCGCGGAGTGCCGTCGTCCTCAAAGACGCCGATGTTCTCGACGCCTGTCTTGCCTTCACCTCGATAGCTGATCCACCACACGATGTGCTTCCTTTGCCGTCAGGGCATTCCGCAGTCGAATATTATCGAACATTTCCAGTTCACTCCGGTGCGGCTCCCGTGCACGCCGCCGCGTCGACGCGTAGACAACCGCTGGGATTGCAGGGCGGTGCCAGGAATTGCTCGGGCACACCCAGGCGGCACCCGGCCATGGCGTCGCTGGGGCGGCATCGAAGCTACCGCGCTGCGCGTTGCGCAATCGTACCCGGTTGGCACGCCGCGCACCTCCTTCGCGCCAAACGCTGCACAGCCGGGCATGCCAGACCGGGGGATGTCAGGAAGAGATCCCCTGCGGCACGGCAATTGCATATCAGGTTTCCTGATGCAACGCCCCGCGTCCCGCGCCATTCGACCCAAGAGGCGAAGTGTTTCCCGGCCCTTTCCTCCGTAAATCGCGATCCTCGTCCAGTGCCGCCGGAGGTAGACGAGTGCCGCGATTCGTCGTGTTCGCGGGACTCGTCACCCTGCTGAGCGCATTCGGCGCGAACGCCGATGACGAGCTGATGCAGCAGGCGCATCGGCTCGAGGCGACGCTGAACGGCTTTCCCCAGCGCACGCTCGCGGAACTCGTCGCCTTGCTGCCCCGCACCGAGGCGGCGCCTGCCGCGGAGCGGCACTACGTGCAGGCGATCTATGGCCAGGCCCACGTGCTGGCCGGAAACACGGCAGAAGC
Organism: uncultured beta proteobacterium; assembly: GCA_963739745.1. Classification (GTDB taxonomy): domain Bacteria; phylum Pseudomonadota; class Gammaproteobacteria; order Burkholderiales; family Casimicrobiaceae; genus VBCG01. The sequence goes on along the minus strand of CAVUCJ010000015.1, from coordinate 585,376 downwards.
TGCGGACCTCGCCGATCGCCTGACCGACGAATCCGCGAGGACAAACGACCCGGGCAGCCTGGCCACTGCACTCCTCATCCGCAGCTCGATCGAATCGTCCACCGGGGACGCCGCCCGGTCGGTGGCGCTCGCCCGCGAGGCGCGCGAGGCTGCTGCAAAGTCGGGTGACGAATACCTGCGGTACTGGGCAGCACTGGCGCTCGGCACATCTGCCCGGACGCGCGGGCTTCCTGAAGAGGCGTTGACCAACCTGCAGGAAGCGCTGTCGATCGCGGAAACGACGGACGACCGGTATCGCCGATCGAGCGCCCTCTATCAGCTGTCGGTGCTGCAGCTCGCGCTGAAGAACGGCCCGGCGGCGCTCGAGGCAAGTCTTGCGGCATTCGGCGACGGTGAAGTTGCGAAGAACGCCTACGCGATGGCGAACGCCCGCATGGCGGAATCCGCAGTAATGGAGCTCCTCGGCCGGCCCGCGCGGGAGATTGCGGCGATGGAGGAGGCGCTGACCATCGCGCGCGCGTCGCGCTCGGAAGTCGCCGAAGCCCGGGCCCTCGTCAATTTTTCCGATATCCGCCTGCGTCGCAGGCAGTACGCCGAGGCGCTCGACCTGGCGCGGCGTTCTCTGCAGCTTGCACAGGCCCTGGACAACCCGGCGGCTGGCGGCGACGAGCAAGGCGAACATGGGGTTCGCACTGCTCGGCCTCGGACGGATCGGGGAAGGCAAGCGGCTTACCGACGAAGCAGCTCGCGCAATACGAGCTTGCCGGCGCGACTGCCGAGATTGCGGACCTGATCGGCGAGTATGGAAGAAGCCTCGAACAGCTCGGCGATTACAAGGGCGCGCTTGCCCTCTATCACCGCGAGCGCAAGCTCAACGACGAGATCGCGATCCAGACCCGTCAGCACGCCCTGCTCGATGTCCAGGAAAAATACGAGTCCGAAAAACGACGCCGGGAAATTCAGCTCCTCAATCGGGAAAATGCGCTCAAGACCGTCGAGATCGGGAATCGCGTCCTGTTGCAGCGCATCTGGTGGCTGCTCGCCGCGCTCTTCGCGGGCTCGTTTCTGGTCGTGACGTGGCTTTACCGCAAGCTGCGCCGGGCAACCGGCTCCTCGCCGGGACCAACGAGGAACTCAGCGTACAAAGCAGCCGCGACCCGCTGACCACACTGTACAACCGGCGCTATTTCCAGAATTTCATCGCCTGCAGAGAAGGCGCACCCGGACCCGAGCGCCGCGAGGACGACAATCTTACGCAGGCGTTGCTGCTGATCGACATCGATCACTTCAAGGAGACCAACGACCGCTTCGGCCACGCGCTCGGCGATGCGGTGCTCGTCGCCGTTGCCTCCCGCCTGCGCGACTCGCTTCGCGATACCGACATGATCGTACGCTGGGGTGGCGAGGAGTTCCTGGTGTACGCCACGGCCCGGGTCGACCGGATCGACGAAATCGCCGCACGCATTCTGCACGCGATCTCCGCGCAGCCGATCACGCTGCACGACAAGGTCATCCGGACCACAGCGTCGATTGGCTACATGGCGATGCCGCTCCCGCCGTCGCGCATTCCCCTGTCGTGGGACAGGGCGATCGGGCTCGTCGACATGGCGCTGTACATGGCGAAGGTGAACGGACGAAACCGCGCCTATGGCCTGCAGCGGCTGGTCAGCGACGATGCCGAGGCCCTCGCAGCGGCCGAACGCGACCTCGAGCATGCGTGGAAGGCAGGCCTGGTGGACATGAAAGTGCTGTACGGCCCGTCCCCGGCGACCGGCGGGAGCGCCAACGAGCACACGTTCTCGAGTGCCGCGCCGGTGGCGCTCGCCGCACATCGAAACTCCGCCGGCCCCGGAGGAAAATCGGCCTGACGCACGGCGCGCCGGCCGCAGCAGCCTTTCGCGGGTTGGCGTTCAACCAATCCGGAAACTGAACCCGGTACTCTTGCGCCTCGTATTCCGCGAGTGTCAGTTTCCGTCGCCGTATTTGTGTGGCTTGCCGAGGAGGCGGATCACCCAATCGATCCAAGGACGCTGGAAGTAGCCCTTGCCGCGCGCTTCGAACGCCGGTGTGAACACGTAGATCGCGCTCCAGGTGCGCAGCGCGAAATACCCTCCGACGATCCACGCCAGATCGCTCCATTGGAACTCGATGCGCGACACGCCGTCCGGCCCGCGGGTATTGATAAGCAGCGCCATTGCGACCGCGCATCCGAGCAGTACGGCAAAGGCAGCGAGGATGAACAGGTTCGCCGAGTCGTTCGCCGCCGCGTCGATGCGGGCGCGAGCCAGATCCGGCTGCGGCCCGGCGACGGCGATGATCATCAGCTGCATGGCAATCGCCCAGCCGATGATCGGGCCCATCTGCGAGTCGAACGCAAGTCTGGAGAATCCACCGACGACGGCGATGATAGCGAGCACGATGACGTAGACCAGCAGGCGGCGCCAAATTGGCCCTTCGACATGGCTGACGCCGGCGAAGACCGCGGCGAGGATACACAGCGGAAGCTGCGCGATGAACAGCGTCGCCAGCGCCTCGGCATAGGCGTCGTCGAACTCGCCGGGCGCGTGCGCGTAGATCACGTACCGGTACGTCGTGTACGCCGGCATCGCGGCGTTGGCCAGCGGGGCAAACCATGTCGCGATCGAGCTCAAGGCCGTCCACCCCGCAGGATCCAGGGGACGAGCCTACACGGGAACGGACGGCCCTGGTACGGCGCGGCCTGCGCAACGGCGCCTGCCCGGGGCCGGCAAGGGGGCAATCGGTGTGTATATCGAGCCGGCCACCATCAATTGGTCCGTTACAGGCGGCGGGTTCCACGCAATGCCGGGGACGGTCCGGGGCAGACTTGTGCGAACGGAGAGAATATTCGCGGCCGGCGCTGCGCGTCATGCGCCGGTCGACTACTGCATGGCGAAGCTGGTCGAAGTGTGCGGGAAAGTTGGTTGGAATCGCGACTACCCGCCGCAGTACTTCGGGACGCGCGAACAGGCATAGGCCCTCCACGCCGCGTCGACATCGGCCTCGGGCACCGGCGCACCCGGGCGAGCACGGGCGGCGACCGTGGCGCAACCGCCGCCGGGGGCAAGCCAGCCGGCGAGTTCGCCGGGACCGGTCTGCGAGTACCGGTCTACGGTTTTCGCCTGGTCGGTCTCGCGTGCCAGATCCGCTGCGAGCTTGCCGTTGCGATCGCGGACGGCGGGATCGGCTCCATAGGCGCACAGCACGCGCTGATCCTGGCTTTGCCGTCCCGCCTGCGCGGCCACGTGGAGCGCGGTGCGGCCGATGGCGTCCACGGCGTTGAGATCTGCGCCACGGGCCAGCAGCAACAGGGTTCCCTCGTAGGCGTGGCTCGAGCGCTGCACGGCGTGCAGCGGCGTCTGGCCATCGTGGTCGCAGCCGGTGCAGCCGGTCCCCGCGACGCGGAGGCGATCGGAAGGTTGCCATTCGGCGAACTTGCCCGAGGCGCAGATCGCCTCAACCGGGTGCTCGCAGGCGTTGCGCACGTTGACGTCGGTCCCATGATCGAGGAGCCAGGCCATCATCGTCAGATCGCCGGCGTCGGCGGCCAGGTGCAGGTACGAGTCGCCATTCAGGCGCGCATTGACGTCGAGTCCGGCTGCGAGCATCGCATCGGCGACCGCGACCGGATTGGCGCTCCAGCCCGACACCACGTAGTGCATCGGTGTCCGGCCCCGCCACCGGGTCTGACCGTTGGTCGAGCGGCTTCCCTGCGGCATCACCTTGGTGGCGAGCAGGTCGGGCTCCTTTTCGAGCAGGCGCCTGACCTCGACGCCGTCTCCCGACCGCACCGCGTGGAGGAAGCTCGCCGAGCGCAGGTTGGATTGGACGATGAAGAACACGAGCGCGGCGAGCGCGAGCACGCCCCCCACAACGACGATGCGCCAGAGAGCCGTCATCAGGCGTGCATACTATCAGCGTATCGGGCGGAGCTGCGAGACGCGTTCTGTGGCGTGCGTCGCGAGGTTGCCGCTGCCCATCCCGTCCGGAATCGCGCGAGGAACAGCTATGGGTCGTGGAGCACCGGACCCACGCCTTGCCTATGGCTACGTGCGATGGCGCGCATTGCTCTTCTTGATCGTTGTTTTCGGAACTAGCTGCGACGCGTGAAGCCGTCGTCGCTCCACGCCTCGCTTCCCACCTGGTGATGTCCGGTAAACAGTCCTTCCGGATCGTATTTCTTCTTGATCTCCAGGAGGCGCGGATAGTTGGGTCCCCAGCCGGCTCGTTGCCAATCGCGGGCGTGAAAACCCATTTCGGAGGAATAGGACCCGGCACCGGGCGCCACCTTGCGCACCGTGTCGAACGCCGCGCTGATCGCCCGCCTCTCCTTCCGTGCGGCCGGCAGGTCCGGCTCGTGCCCCGCCAGCCCGGGGAATTTCCGAAGCTGGCCGCTGGCGATGATCACCAGGGCGAAGGCGTCCACTGCATCGGGGTGAATCGAGCTCCGGCGAGCTTCCTCGCGCCGCGCTGGCGTTGCACCCGCAAGGCCCTTGTTGAAGTGCAGGACCACCGGGTAGTGACGCGAGCCCGCGAACAGCGCGTCACGCAACGGCTTCTGCTTGTTGGGCGCCAACAGGGACTCGGGCAACCACAGCGCATCGTAGCCCGACAGGTAGATGCTCACCTCGACCGAGTTGCCCTCCCACCAGAAATATTCGGGTTTGGCGCCCGGCCGATCATCGAGGACGATTCGGCTTGGAAAATTCTTGCTCAGATAGTCGAAGCTCCGGCGCACCACCCTTCACGACCAGACGAAGATGGTTCGCGCGGGCGAAATCAACCGCAACGGCGACGTCCCTCGCGTCCTTGGCGATCACCACATAGCGGGGACTGGTCGTTTGCCAGCCATCGAGCCAGCCAGCACTTTGCGTCACCCAGGATTGTTCCTGAATGTAATACGTATTGGAAAGATTCTTGATCAGCGTGGCGCAGTCGGAGGCACGGGGATCCGCTTTGCACGCGTCCAACGGCGAGACAACCCGTTGCAATCGCCCCCCGACCTGATCCGAGAGGGCTTGCCACTGGGCCTCGCTCGGTCAGCCCGGGTCACCGGGCCGGACGCGTCGCGTCGATACTTTTGGTTGCGCGGATTGCGCGAATGCCGGCATCAACTTGCCAAGCCCGGCCATTGCCGCGGTCATTGAACCGGCTTTCAGAACCCGGCGACGATCCATGAATCCACCTCAGCTTGGTTGGAATATGCGCAACACACCGTTCCGACAGTCAATGGGCGCGAGGCCAAACCCCACGACAACCGATGGCGAAACAACCTGCCTGCCCTGATCGCATAGCCTGCCGCACGACCTTACCCGATCATAGGCCGGTGCGATCGAACGCCGGAATTTCCCTCGGGAACTCCGGACACCACGCCAAGCCTGCCTGAGTTCGTTCCTGCTCCATTGGGTCACCTACCCGGGCGTCGAGGGACGGTGCCGGGATTGGCATAACACCTCGATGCGGTCGATGATGTCTGCGTGTGCGGCGTCGCGTGGCGGATAGGTCTTCGCGTACACGTCGCGCCTTCTTGAGCGACGCAACGAAACTCGCGACGGCAGATTTACCCTGGCGATCGGACACTCGACGAACTTTTTCCCCTTCACGGCACGCCCTACTTCCTGGGCAAACTTGGAACTTGGTCTTCTACTTCACGTCGGCAGGAAATTCCAGACTTGCCTCAGAGTCTGGCGGACGTGAAAGGGCAGATGATGCTGCTTTAATTCGTGCGGAGTCAATTGGTGGAGGCTGGCGCGCAGCCGCATTGCACTACATTGCTTTCGCGACGCTTCGAGGATGACCTGAGCGTCGCTGCAGTCACGGAACCACTCCACACTGAGGCTCTGGTCGCGGAACCGGCCGTTGACGCACGAACCGAACCGGTAGTCGCGGGCCAGGACGTGATTGGCCGCTCGCCGCGGCAATGGCCTGGCCCAGCCGGCGCTCACGCCCCGCGGCGTGCGTAGAGGTTATGGTTGTCGCGCCGGGTGTTCGCGCACCAGTCCGGACGCTCGATTACCACGGACACAAACCCTTGCTCGACGAGGAGCGAGCGTAGGTCTTCGATACGCCCGTCACGGTCGTGCGCCTCCATCACGACCTGACGGATCAGGGACCAGGTCTCGTCGTCGATGCCGCCCAGGACCTCCATCTCGGCACCCTCGACGTCGATCTTCAGTAGATCAATACGCGCGATCCGATGCTCGCCGCAGATCGCCGAGAGGGTGGACATTCGGCAGGACACCTGATCGGACTTCGCCATTTCGTCGAGCTTGTTCTGCGCGAGCCGGGAGAGTAGCGGATAGATTCCGGGGTTGTCCCTCTTGAGGGTCGCCAGGTAGTTCTCTAAACCGAGGTCGATCTGTTCGTTCTTTCCCTCCGGGTGAAAGGTCGAGTTGCCCGGCAGGCCGGGGAAGAACGTCAGGATCGCGGTGTCGCCCGCCCCGGTGCTCGTCAGGCCCAGGTTGAACAACCTACCCCGCGCGGCGAACCCGTGTTCGGCGGCGTTGCGCTCGAGGAAGCCGAAGGTCATCGGGGCTGGCTCGAAGGCGTACACACTGGCCGTGCCCCGACACTGCTTGTGCGCGTACAGCGCGAACAGGCCGACGTTCGCGCCGACATCGAAGACGACGGCCTCCGGCTCGAGGGCGATCCCGTGCCGCAGATAGGCGTGGTGTTCGAAGATTTCCTTGAATATGAAGTCGACCTCGAGGCGGCTGCGCGGATCGCAGAAGATGCGTCCGACTCCCGGGAAGATCATATGATCGGGCCGTGGCATGTGCGTCTCCAGTCGAAGTCACAGAGTACGGCGAGCGGGTATCGCCTCCCAAAACATCATAGATTCGCCACGCCCGCTCAAGACCGCGACGGGGGCGTCAACATCGTGGCCCAGGCCGGCGATCAAGGACCCGTTGGACTTCGGGCACGCATTCGCACTTCCCTTCGCTCAGCGAACGCCAGTACCATTTTCAGCGCGGGCCGCGTTACAAGCAACCGCACACCATTGTGGCAGCGAACAAGAGACCAAGCGCATTTGGGGAGCTTCATGTTTATCGATGGCGTCATGTTTCTCTGGTTCGGCCTGACGGCGCTGTCGGTCGCCTTCGTCGCGATCGACATCCGCAACACGCCAGAGAGCCCAGTAATGAAATGGGGCTTTGTCCTCCTGACGCTCTACTCCGGCCCCTTTGGCGCAATCCTCTATGTGCTCGGTTGCCGCGAGCCCCTGCCCGGCCTACACGAGCGCTATGTCGCCGTGCGCTGGCGCCAGGTTCTCGGCTCGACCATGCATTGTGTCGCTGGCGATGGCGTCGGTATCCTTGCCGGTGCCGTGATCGGCGCAGCTGTCGCCCTGCCCAAGCTGGCCGATCTCGCCCTCGAATATGTCCTTGGCTTCGGATTCGGCTGGGCGATCTTCCAGGCCCTTTTCATGCGCGCCATGGCCGGCGGCACCTATCGCGGTGCCCTTCGCGACACCTTCATGTCGGAACTCCTGTCGATGAACTGCCTGATGGGCGGGATGATTCTGGTCTCGACCCTCGCCTGGAACGGCGTCGCGGCCGCCCACGATCCTCTCCAGCCGCTTTTCTGGTTCCGTATGTCGCTCGCCCTGATGTTCGGCTTCGTCATCGCCTATCCGATGAACTGGTGGCTGGTCGCGAACCACTTGAAGCACGGCATGATGACGATCAGGCCTTCAGTTGGCTCGGCCGCTCGGGCTCCGATGCCCGGCATGGAAATGGGCAACGATAAGGAAACGGAAGGCGGCATGGACATGAAAGGGAGTGCCGGCCACAAGGATGGCCCTCACCCACCCCTTGCCGTCATGACACTCGTGTCGTTCGGCGTGCTCGCCGCCGGTCTTGCCATTTCCTGGCTGTTCGGCGGACTGTCTGCGGGCTAGCCGACTGGCGCAGTCCGCGCCTTGCGCGAGACCTTCCCGACCTGAGCTTTTTCTCCGCGGCGACCGGACGGATTCTGCCCCTGACCGGCCGCGCCCCTATGAACGAGGTGGCATGGCGGCGGCGTCGCAGCACACGGCCCGACTGGATGCGATTGAGGTAGCCGTAGAGGCAGATCTTCAGCAGCGTCGCCGGGTGATTGTCCGGCCGGCAGTGGCTGACGGTTGCGCCCCGCGAAACCCCACTCGGTCAGATCAGGCTCGTCGGCGAAGGCGTCGACCGCGCGGACTGGATTGTCTTCCGAAATCCCGTCCTCAAGCTGCTCAGGAAACAGCACGCGCTGCGTCCGCTGTTCCCCCTCGATGAATCGGCCTTTCCACAACTGCATCCGGTCGATCTGCCGACTCTGACCGCCGACAGTTCAAAGAGCTTTCACACCGCCTCGACCCCTTGCCGCCGTCCGGCCCGGCGCTACCAACGGCAGCAATTCAGCGTCGGCCGTCATTGGCAATGCCAACAGCTTGGAATTTCGGCGGCCGGTGTTAGAGTGAAGCTGCCAAATTTCCCGGCATTTACCCTTGCCTGTGGTTATTGACTCCGGGCGGATTCACCACCTACGGAGCAGGTTGCCGATTCGGCAATGTGCGGCGGTAAGCTTCTACCGAGATTGCGAGGGCGACGAGGATCAGAACCGCGGCGACGGCGAACGTGAGCCGCATGCCGGCCGCAACCGCCTCGGGGTGTGCCGTTGTAATGTCGTTCGTCGCCGATCCGAGAGCGAACACGGTGCCCATGACTGAGGCGCCGGTTATCAGCCCGAGATTGCGCGACAGGTTGAGCATCCCGGATACAACGCCCCGCTGGTCCGGTCGAATATCCGTCATTACAGCCGTGTTGTTGGCCGCCTGGAACAACGCATAGCCAGCGGTGATGAAGACGAGCGGGGTGACATACCCCAGTACGCCGAAGCTCGTCGGCAGCAAGGGCAGGATGGATGAGCCGACCGCCATTCCGATGAGCCCGACGATGCTCATACAGTGCGCTCCAAACCGGTCGACGATGCGGCCGGCCGGCACGCCCGCAAGTGCGGCGACTATCGGACCGGACGACATCACGAGTCCGACACGGGCTGCATCGAGGGCAAGCGCGCCAGAGAGATAGAACGGGCCAACCACCAGCGTCGCCATAACGACAGTCGTGACCAGGGTGCTCATTGCGAAGCCGGCGCTCAGTACCGGATTGCGGAACATAGCCAAGCGGACCAGAGGCGACGCAGCTCTTGTCTCGGCCAGCGCGAACAGTCCGACTCCAAAGACACCAGCCAACAGCAGGGCCAGGTTGAGCGCTCCAAAACTGCCGTGCCCCACCGTCATCGCGAGTGCATAAGCCGCGAGTGTCAGGGCAAGCAGCAGCGTACCCAAATGGTCGAAGCGGGTTCGATCCGTCTTCGCCCCCAGGCGATCGACAGGCAGGAAGCGATGCGCGAGAAGCAAAGTCAGGATGCCCAATGGTACGTTAATGAGGAAGATGGCCGGCCAACCGAACCCGCCGATCAGGACGCCACCGAGCGATGGGCCGAGCGCGGTGCCCATCGCGGACATGGTTCCGAGCAACCCCATGGCACTACCGGTCGTTTCTCTTGGAACGGTTTCACCGACAAACGCCATGGTGAGGGCCATCATGATGGCTGCGCCCAACCCCTGCGCCGCCCGGGCGGCAATCAACAGCCAGAGTGTGGGCGCGATGCCGCACAGGACCGAGGCAACGGTGAACAGGAAGATTCCGGCCAGTAGCAGCCGGCGGCGGCCGATGAGGTCACCGAGCCGTCCGACGCTGACGATCAGCGTGGTGATGGCGAGAAGATAGGCCAGGACGACCCACTGGACTTCCTGGAAGGAGGCAGTGAACGCCTCTGCCAACGTCGGCAAGCCGACATTGGCGATGCTGGTGCCGAGCGAGGACAGCAGCATGGATAACGAAAGGCTGGCGAGCACCCACCGAATCGACCGTGGCTCGTCCGTACTTCCGGCAACGGCACCATCTCGTACTGCGAAGGTTGATTTCAACATGGACTCGTTCTTTCCAGTGGCTCCCGAAACGGGACTGACAGAAGCGTAGTTCTTTGCACGACGTGGAGGAAGGCGCAGCATTTGCACTTTATTCATGCGTTTGACGCCATGTGTCGATCAAACATTGCTATGGTTGATGCATGTCGAAACCTGATCTGAACTTGCTTCTCACCCTTGACGTGCTGCTCGCGGAAGGGAGCGTTGCGCGCGCCGCCAGACGGTTGCGGCTCAGCCCGTCGGCGATGAGCCGTGCGCTGGCGCGATTGCGCGAGACGACGGGTGATCCGTTGTTGGTCAGGGCAGGACGCGGTCTCGTCCCCACGCCCCGAGCGATCGAACTGCGCGAACGGGTCAGTCAGATCGTGCAGGATGGAAAGGCAGTCTTGCGTCCCACTGAGAAGCTCGACCTCAAACAGCTCGTCCGAACTTTCACGCTGCGGACCAGCGACGGGTTTGTGGAGAACTTCGGACCCGACCTTATCGCCCGCGTCGGCAAGGACGCACCCGGCGTGCGGCTCTGCTTTGTGCAGAAGCCAGACAAAGACAGCACGTCACTTCGCGACGGGATCGTCGATCTAGAAACAGGTGTTATGGGAAATATGACGGCCCCGGAACTGCGTGTACAGGCGTTGTTCCGAGACCATTTCATCGGCGTCGTGCGAAAGGGGCACCCGCTGAGCCGCGGTGAGATCACGCCTTCCCGTTATGCCGCCGGCAGGCATATCCACTTTTCGCGGCGGGGTCTCCACAAGGGACCGATCGATGAAGCCTTGAGTTCGCTTGGTCTGAAACGGGAAATCGTAACGATTGTCGGAAGCTTTCCGGCCGCGCTGGCACTAGCCCGGGCTTCTGATCTGATTGCCAGCGTTCCAGAACGCCATACCGGGAATCTGCGTGCCGGAATGTATAGTTTTCCGCTTCCGGTCCCTGCGCCGGAGATCACCATTTCATTGCTCTGGCATCCAAGACTGCACGCCGATCCGGCGCATCGATGGATGCGTAGCCTGGTTCTGGATACTTGCGCGGCGATCCGCTGAAGGGGAATCGTCCATTTACCAAAGGCAAGCCCAAACGCGAAGGCCGGGCGCAGCAGCCATCGGGTATGACAATGCCGGCCGGTATCAGTCTAAAGCCGACGCCCGGTCGGCGTGAGCCAACGTCAACTGACGCCCTATTCTGTTAAAAAACTCGCGTCGGGCTACTTGAGCGCGTGTTGGTGCAAAAAGCGACCCACTAGAACGCACTGAGTGCGACGCAAATTGCGCGGGCGATGATTTATGACTCCCAAAATCATTGGGCCAAGAGCGCGTAACGAGTTTTTCAACAGCATAAGCCAAGTGCCGTCGTCGGTGAAGGACGGCTTCCCGGCAACTGACCCTGCCGCGTTGACGCTGGCGCCGGCCTGGAGGTAGCCTCCCGAAGATAGGCATACGCGTTTCGGCGCCGACGCCATCACGCGCCACCAACCTGAGGCCTGCCAGCCAACGGCCCCCTGGGTTTGCCGAGCGGAAGAAATGGATCGCCCTGCCGACGCCACCCGCATCCCCACAACCTCGATGGCACTGCGCGCGGTTGCGGATCCAAGTCCATAATGGTCTGCGTCTGCGAAACAAGGCGGCCACGATGAGCCCGATCAGTCGGAGAGCTTTTCTCATAAGAACCGGCCGCGCCGCCCTCGGTATGGCCGCAGCCTCAAATGCGTGGGTGCTGCACGGTTGCGGCGGCTCCGGAACCAACTGGGGGAGCCTGGCAACGCAACTCGATGGACAACTCTTGCGCCCGAGTAACCCGCTCTACCCCGCCACGGGTTTGTCCGAGAACACGATCTCCGCTGCCATCCGCCCCGCCGCGATCGCTCTCTGTGCCAACGTCCGAGACGTACAGACCTGTGTCGTGTGGGCGCAGGACAACGGCGTGCCGTTGGTCGCTCAGTCGGGCGGGCACAGTTATGGCGGCTATTCGACCACCGAAGGGCTCCTGATCAGCGTTCGTCCCATGAACGCGGTGCGTTTCGACCCACAAAGCGAGATCGCCACCATCGGCTCCGGGATACAGCTCGGTAGTCTCTACGACACGTTGTTTAGTCAGGGCTTCTTCGTTCCGGCCGGACGCTGCACCAGCGTCGGCATCGCCGGGTTCGTTCTCGGTGGCGGGTTCGGTTTCGAAACGCGCCGTTTCGGCGTCACTTGCGATCTTATGATGGAGACCGAAATCGTCACCGCGGACGGTCGGCTGCTGGTCTGCAACGAGGCGCAGAACTCCGCCCTGTTCTGGGCGTGTCGCGGCGGCGGCGGCGGCAATTTCGGTATCAATACCTCCTTCACCATGCGGGCGCTGCCGATCGTGGCGACGACCTACGGCAAGGTGGTGTGGTCCATCGATGACGTGGAGGCCGTCTGGACCGAGCTGCAAACGATTGCGATCACCGCTCCGGATGCGATGGGGATGCGCAATGGCATCGCGCGATCGCGCATCGCTGTGGGGGCCCCCTCGACGGACACGGTCAGCGCGCTGTTTATCTATTTCGGTCCGGAGGACGAGGCGCGTGACATATTGGCCCCTGCGCTCAACGCCGCGCCCCCGACCGAGGTCACGATCGCCACGGGTACGATTGCCGACGCCACCAGCTTCGTGGCGGAGGAATCGTCGCCCAACGGCTTCCTGGCGAAGTCCGCCTACGCCGAGGTGCCGTTTCCGGCAGCGGGTATCAGCACAATCCTGGACTTGTTCAAACGCTGGCCCGCCTCGTCTCGGGCGGGCATCTTCGATCTCCACACGGTCGGCGGCGTGTCCAACACGGTCAGCCGGACGGCGACGGCCTACGTTCACCGCGGCGCACAGGCCTGCTTCGAGTACGAAGCGGATTGGTTCGACGACGCCACACCGCAGCAGATCGAAGAAAGCACCGCCTGGGTGGAAGCGCTCGGCGAAGCCGTTCGGCCCTATTTCAACGGCGAGGCATACCAAAACTTCATCGATCCTACCCTTATAGACTGGGAACAGGCCTACTACGCCGAGAACTTCGCACGCTTGGTCGAGGTCAAGCGAACGTACGATCCCGGCAACGTCTTTCACTTTCCGCAAAGCATCCCAGTGCAAGCGTAGGACGGGCGCGAACGCCGGCGCCGCGTGGGGCTCCTGCCGGCCACCTGCGGCCATTGCGCTTTGCGCGCCATTGCGGACATAGGTTGGTGCTTGTCGACGACGAGTGAGCAATCAACCATTCGGCCCACGTTCCATAGGTGGGCCTCTACCTCGGGCTGGTGCCGCTTGCTATGGAAATGGATGAAGCGTTTAATCCAGTCGAAATAAGCCTGCTCGGTGCTTGGGCTGCGGCGTTTAATGCGGATGAAGTAGCAGACGCACATGCGCAAAATCACAGGCGGAATGTCCCCCTTCAAACAGGGCCTTTCGGCCCCCGAATCGCCAACCGTAGCCATGATTTTCTGGGAGATTGCTCCCGCCTTCCATCGGTTGTTTAGCCGATTCGAGCGGAACATTCCGGCGAAGCACCCCGTTTTTGCCGGGCGGATTCTCCCCCAACTTCTCGTTAGGCCGATTATGGCTGACTACCTTTGCAGAGCGTATGCAAGGGATATTCGGTAGAAGCACGCAATCATCCGTCGTGGGTGGCATGAAACCCGGGGATTTGCGAGATGCGTTGGTCTGGGAGCACTACTTGGAAGGGAAAGGCTCCGAGACAATCCTCCATGAGGCGAAATCGTGATGCGCAAAACTCAGCAAAGTGTCACATCGACCGAACGCATGGTCGACTACGACCGTAATTCCTACATGCAGGATCAGATGATCCGCAGCCGGGCGGACTGGTTGCGCGCCGCGGTGGCGCGCATCGGGCCAGTCGTACCGGAATTCACGGCAATGGACTACGGGTGTGGTCCTGGCCACAGCGCGCTCGACTCCGTCGCCCCGGTGATTGAAGCCTACCGGCGCATCGACCCGCGGGGCTCTATTGTCATCCGCCATTCCGATCAGGTAGGCAATGACTGGAACTCGCTAATTGCGCTCGTATTCGGTCCCGACGGCTATCAGCGCGACGGATCTACGACTCGGACCGAAGCAGTTCCCGGTTCGTTCTACACGCAACTGGCAGTGTCGGGCTCGGTCGCGCTCGGCACGTGCTTTGCCGCGAGCCACTGGCTGAGCCGGGCCCTCTCGCTCTACTCGCCGGGAACGGTGTGGTTCGCCGATCTGGAAGGCGAGGCGCGAGATGGAATTTGCCGCGCTCGCCCGGGCCGACTGGACGCAGTTCCTGCGTTGCCGCGCCGCGGAATTGCGGCCGGGCGGAATGGTCATCGTGTCGACGCTCGGCAGCGTTCCCGATGACAGGGAGCCAAATGGCGTCAGAGCGTCGGCTAGAAAGCTATACCGCGCCATTTTCGACGTGGCGAACCAGATGGTGGCCGACGGTTTGCTCGAGGCGTTGGCCCTAGACCGTTTCGTGTTCCCACTCTGGTTCCCAACGGCAGAAGAGGCGTGCGCCCCGATCAACGGAGAGCCCGATCTAAAAGAGGCATTCGAGATCATCGAAGCGTCTGTGACACCGGCTCCCGTTCACCCGAACGACGTGTACGAAGACTCTCTCAGCGATCCCGAAACCTACGCACGACTCTACGCAGGCTATATCCGCGGATTTGGCGAGTCCACCCTCCGGCTGCATTTGTTCGGCCCTTCGGCGAAGAGTGCGCCACAGGTCGACAGGCTCACCGAGGAATTCTTCGGGCGTCTGACCCGCTACTACCAGGCTGAGCCGGGGCGGCACGCGTCGGAAACACTGATAGTGACACTGGTCCTGCGCCGCCGGTAGGTGAGCGACGGCCGAAAGTCCCGCCGAGTGGATAGCTCGCGCTGAGCCCGCCAGTGCAGACAATGGCCGGAGTGGGTCGGGCACGGTCAAATGTTCGGCCGCCCCGAACGGCGGCACCGCGCGCGACCCCGGCCGTTCATGTAACGGTGATCGATGTGCGCTAATCAGCGGCCGCCCAGTCGAATCGCATCAATGCCGGCGACCGGGCATAAGCATTCTTTACCGTTTGTTCACGATTGCGGACATATGACCTTATGGCCTCGCATTCTGCGAGACGTCGCCTACGTATGCTCGCGCCACATCGTCGGTGTGAAACGGCAGGGGCGGCCACTCACCGGGCTTGAAGACATGAAGCCGACCGGTTGCGCGCGCAGACGCAACCTCTTTACGCAGTTCGTCAGCGGCGCGACGCCGATCACGTAGTCGGATATCCTCGGGCCGAGCGATGCGTTCCACGCCCCGATGGACTACTAGGCGCGCGCTCCGCACTCCGCCGCGGTCCTGGAGCGGCTGGCTCGCGAGCAGCCGCGAGTGCTGGCGTATATGCGTGGCAGCCCCGGGCGCGGGGGATTGGGCGGCGTTGCTTGGCGCCTTGGCGAAAACCCATGGCACGACGCGGCCGGCTGCCGCGGCCTTGGCGTAGCGAAGGGTAGCGCCGGAGGCCCGTATTCGCCGGCGTACGCGGCTTCCCAAATCTCCGGATCTGTTTCGGTGAGCTCCTTCCCTGCCTTCACGTCAAAGCGGCCGCAACAACCACGCGAGCCGAAACTTATTTGGTGTGCTGGTGTCGCTTTGCTACACTGCTAGCGACGATCTCTTTGATGCTACTTCCTTCTGACGAGCGGGGTGGTACGGATGCTGTCGCCGATTCGAATCAAGGAATCTCTGAGCCGTAGCTTGGTCATCGTCTGCCTGCTGGTTGCGGCCGGTGGAACGGCTGCGCACGGCGGCCGACCGGACCGCGCGAACTCATGTGAGAACAGGAAGTTGCGGGCCGCCGGCGACTACTTCGGGTGCTTGGTGAACGCCGTGAGAAGGGTGGGCCACGGCACTATCGACGCCACCATCGCCAAGTGCGACCGCAAATTCGAACGTGTCGTCGAGCAGATCGAAAAGGCCGGTGACTGCGCGGCGGCCGAGGGAGCATCGGTGCTTGGCGCGCCGATCAAGGCCCAGGCCCTGGAGACCGTGCGGCGAATCGTGAGCGGGATCGGCTGCGATACCGTGAAGGTCGTACCCGGCGAGACGGTGACCTGCACCTTCAGCGCGACCAACGCGACGGCGTTCGATCTCGATGTGGTCCTCGCCCAGCTCGCCCAGTACGGCGTCACCGACACCGATGTCTTCTGGCTGGAAGCGTGGGGGGGCGGCGGTTCCCACGGCAACACCGACAACGGCGGGTCGGGGGGAGCGGGCGGCTACGCGCAAACGACGAGCACGGTGAGCGCCTTCACGGACACGTTCGGCACGTCACTCGTCTACTACTACACCGGGCTCCCCGGCAGGTTTCAGCACGACAGTGGGGGTGACGGGGGCACGGCTACCTACGTCACCATCAACGATCTCTCCAAGACGCCGACGATGTCGGGCAAAAACGTTCTGCTGGCTGGCGGCGGCGGGGGCGGCGGCGCCGGCCGCGGCAAGGCCGTATGCACCATTCCGTTCAGGTTCGGCTCGTTCAAGGTGCTTGGAGGCAGCGGCGGCGCAGGCGGCGTGGCGATTGCGCCGACGAACCAGGCCGGCACAGGGGCGGGGGCCAAGGGCGGCGAGCGCCGCGGCCGGAACTATAGCGGCTCGGGCGGCACGGCCTCGGGGGCCGGCGGCCGCATCAACGGTGTCGACTCCTCGGCGGTCGATGGCGACAGCGATTTCGCCCCGCTTGGTGCCGCGGGCGGTCGCGACACGAACCCGCGTATCGGCTTCGCCAACGGCGTGACCGTGTTGACGAAGGGCGGCGGCCGCGGCGGACAGGGCGACGCCCGTCTGCTGGCCGGCGGAGGTGGCGGGGGCGGCGGATACGGTGGTGGCGCCGGCGGCGCTGGCGCGCAGGACGTCCATACCACCACCAACTGCGTGGCGGGCGGCGGGGGCGGCGGTTCAAGCTTTGCCCGCCGCTCGGCGGTCCAATGCAATGCCGCGCCACAGACCGCAGCGCCCAATCCCAACGGCGACACCGGCTTCGTCCAGATCACCTTCGCCATCGGCGGGTGCGACAACGCGTCCGAACCAGTCTCCACCTCGATCGACGACAATCGCGATTAGTCTCGCCAAGCGTCGGGCTGCTCGCTTGGCGCGGGTGCCCGGACTTCGGCAGCAACTGGTGCCGGGTGCACCCTTCCGCCGCGCCGGCCACCGCTTGATGTCTTCTTCCATCACTGCGCTTAGTCATTTCCCTTTCGAAATTATGACTTGAGCGGGAAATCAGTGGGTCATTGCACCCAGGGGCCGAAGTTGAACGTGCTTGCCGCTCATTCCACCGCCGCAACCGGTGAACCGATTGAAATGGAGGGGGACACAAGTGAATTCACAGTTTCGATAACATCCTGAAACTGGACTATTATTGATCGCAAGCGAGACGCCGCTGCGCAATTCCATCGCAGTGACTATTTGGCTCCACGCATGATGGCGATGTGTTCCCGAAAGCCGGCCTCCAGGCTGAAGTCCGGTTCCCAGCCCAGATCGCGGCGCGCGCACGAATCGTCATAAGACAGGGGATAGGGATTATCGGAAGGAGCCGCATTGTCGGCAAAGCTGATGGCGGCTTCTGGACACACTTTCATGGCAACTGCCATGGCTTCACGGATGGAATACAGGCCGCTCATGATGTTGTATCCGACCTGCGGAATGGCCTTGATTTCGAGTACCAGAAGCAGGGCCTTGACAGCGTCCTTGACGTACAGCCAATCGCCCTTTTCTTCGGGTGATGCAATGTGCAGGGGCTCGTCCTGGGCCAGCGCATCGAGCAGTTTCGAGGAATACATCGCAGTGATTCCGGTCTCACGCCCGGGACCGTAGACCCAGGGGAAGCGCACCGCCCCGACCTCGATTCCATGCTTGCTCTTGTACCAGCGCAGCAGGTGTTCGCAGGCCAGCTTCGTTTGTCCATAAATGGTAGCAGGCTCCTTGACCGCATCGTCGCGCACCGGTTCAGGCAAACCTTTGCCGAATACCGAGATGGAACTGGAGAAAACAAATCGCTTGAGGCCCGCGGCAATGCCTGCATCCAGAAGATATTGGGTCGACAGAAAATTGATCTCCCAACCGCGCCGGGGATCGGCCTCGCAGGGACCGGCAAGCCAGGACACCAGATGGACAACCGCGTCCGGTCGCTCGCCCAGCACCATCTTGTACACGCTGTCCGCGCGCGAAACGTCCAGCGGATGCCAGACAATCTGATCGGATGAAACGACATGCTTCGGCACAAGCAGGTCGGTTGCTACCACCGAGTGGCCTTTGTCGACCAGCGCTGGCAGCAGATAACGCCCGATGAACCCGCCCGCCCCCGTAACCAGAACTTTCATGCCGCCTTTTCCTTCCAGAACTTTTTCACGCAATGCCACATCACCGCACTGTCTTCGGCACCATATCCCTGTGCATGGGAAGCCTTGTTGAGGAAATCGATGGTTCGCCCGAGGATCAGCGGAGCCCCGGCGGCCTCGGCCATTTCCACACCGAGACGGACGTCCTTGCACAGCAGGGACACGGTGAAGGTCGGATCCGTATAACGCTCCTCGCTTATCCTGCCCCCAAGCTCCCGAAAAAGGTTGCTCACCGTGCCTGCCTGGCTTGCGGTAATGATTTCGTACAACTTGGCCGGCGCGATCCCGACCTTTTCCGAGACCGCCATCATTTCGGCGGTCATGGCGTTGATCGCCCCGAACATGAGCTGATTGAGCAACTTCACCTTATGCCCTGAACCCGCGCCGCCCATGTGCACCACGTGGGCCGCGACGAAATTCAGCAATGCCCTGACTTCTTCCAGGGCTGCCGCATCTCCGCCCACCGGCAACGCCCACTTGCCCACGGTCGATGGCCGCCCAAGTACCGGGGCGTCGATATAACGCACGCCCGCAGCGTTCGCTGCGGACTCCATCGCACCGGTGTTTTCCGGTGAACTGGTGCACATATCAATGATGATTGCGCCTGCAGGGAGTGCCGAAAGGAGTCCATTCTTCGCGCGGATGCACTCGGCTATTTCCGCCGGCCCAGGCAGGAAAAGGATGATCCAGTCCGATTTTCCTGCGAGTTCCGCAAGGCTGGCGCACATGCTGATGCCCGCCGCAATGCCCTTCTCGACACACGCGGGGGACACATCATAGCCGTTGACCTGTACACCATTTTCCAGAAACTTTGCGGCCACGGTCCGCCCCATGGTTCCTGTGCCGACAATGCCAACACGCTTCACTAATTTCTCCTTGAATGAAATGCCGGCATGCCTGCCGCGTTGAAGGCCGGCACCATCACTTGCGCTTCAGATGCACCGCGGCCCCGCCCGAATAGCACTCAGGCGTGCAAAGAATGCTCGCCTTGGACCCCACGTAGCGCGCAGCAAGGCGCATGGCCTCGTCGAACGTGGCCACCGGAACGTAGCCCATGCCGCGGGCGTATACCGGCTTCTGCGCCCCGACCATGATGACCGCCTGGGTGCGCTTTCCCAAAATGGCGCCGCCGCTGATCATGGACATCGCATGGAACGGGTGATAGGTGTTGAAATTGGAGTAGGCGAAGCGATACTCATAGTTCATGGTGATCGCTTCGGCATCGGTGGAGTGCAGGAAATCCGTCGGATTCTGGTATTTCTGCAGAGCGTCATAGGTTTCCCGATACGACGGGAACCACCTGTCGTTGAACCAGCCGTCGCAGGCGCCGGCGACGATCACGACGCCATCGGGGCGCAGACAGGGCCAGCAGCGGGAATACTGCCCGCCGATAGCAAGGCTCGCCAGAATGGGATTGGTGCCCATTCCAGGACCATAGTGAAAATTGCGCGGCATACCCAGTACCAGGATATCCGCCGGATCGCTCATTTCCACCGGGATAGTGGTGCGGCGCTCGGCGAGTGGCCAGGTAGCCGCTTCGACGGCGGGAATCGTGCCGGCCTGCACGTCGAGCACTTCACCAAATTGCCCGAGCACCGCATCAACGGCAAAAACCGGCTTCCCCATCCCCTTTTGCATGGCTTCGCCTATCGATTTGAACTGATGGCGCATGTGCTGATGCTGCGAGCCACCCAGCCAGTCGTCACGATGCATCGTCGTTGGATTGTGGTGGGATGCGATCGATTGCCAGCCGGAGAAGCCCGTCACCAGCATCTTGGAGCCTCCGCTGAATCCTCCATAGGGATTGCCCGAACAGTGCCCGATCAGGATCACCAGATCGGAATCCACCAGCAGGCGGTTGCACTGGACGCGGTTACCCATCGCGTCCTTGCCGAAATCCTTGAGATCGGCCGCATCGCCGTCGTGATTGATCAGACGCCCCGGGTAGAACTGATCGACGATTTCCTTGCCGAGATACCAGTAAAATTCTTCCAAAGTGTTCTGACGATGCAGCCCGACGCCGCATAGCAATGTGATGTTCTCCAGCTTGCAACCGCCGGCCAGCAATTCCTCGAGCACCGCCTTGATGGCGACACGACGATGTGCTTTTGGGTGCGCGCCTCCCTTGACGCGATCCGGGAATCCAATCACCACTTTCTTGTCCGGCCCGGCCATCGTGCTCAGAGGGGGCGTATCCAGCGGGCTTTTCAGGGCTTTCTTCGTCAGTTCCACGGAATCGCCGAGGGGGGCAGGATCCCTGTAGGTCTTGCCGTAACGAATCACTGTTGCGTGATCAGGCAGCTCCACGCGCATTTTGGAATCGCCATAATCCAGGAAAACCTCTTGCATTTGAGTTTCCTCCAACTAGTCGAATTGGGACAAGATTCAAATCAGCCTGGAAAAATCCACATCCCGGATGCAACGCGAGCCCGGCACCGCGACAATTTGCGCCGATATCAGGGCATCACGATCAGAAGACATAAGGCTACTCGTCATAGCGGCGAGAAACTGGCGCAGGTCCCGATGCGGGAGGTCGCGAGCATTACGGCTTGAGATCCATTTCAAAGTGAATGTAGTCACCACGATAGGTGACTTCGCCCAGGTACAGCACAGTGCCGTCCGGCGCGGTGCAAACGCGGCGCACCTCGGCCACCGGCCCATTGACCGCGATATCAAGGTGACCGGCGACCTCGACATCGGCTGTGGAAATGGTGAGCGTCTGCCGCGCCCGCGCAATCTTCACCTTGGGCAAATCGAGCAATACCGGCACCACCGTCTCGCGCCGGAAGCGTCGCGGCGCCATACGGAATACGCGCTCGTCGAGATAGATCGAGATCACACAGTAGGCTTCTCCGTTATGCGAATGCACCCTGCGCATGAAATGGTATTGCGGCGCCGGATTGCCGTCCCCGGCTCGCAGGACAGGCGTCGCAGGATACTCTTCGATCAATGTGAGCTTGGGTTTGTCGCCGCGATATGCCTCGGCGAGATCTCGCAGCGAAGTCTCCAGTCGCAGCCAGCGAACCTGCGCTGGCAATCCGGTGACGAATGTGCCGCGTCCCTGTTGGGGCGATAGCAGACCATCGCGCGCCAGCAGATTCACCGCCTGGCGCACCGTGACTCGCGCCACATCGAATTCGCGCACGAGTTCCTCGAGCGAGGGCAATTTTGTACCCTCGGCCCAGACTCCACGCGATATGCGCTGGCGCAGCAGGTCGGCGAGCTGCGCGTAGCGCGGAACGGGACTGTCTCGAAACAAGCGGTGCATGGTCAATTCAGCGCAGCGCGCGGCGCCGCCGGTCGCGCGCGGGTCCGCCGTGGGCTGGCGGACAGGTACGCAGCCCGCCGTACCCGCCCAGACGATAATGTCGCCGCTCGCGTCCCGCCAGCCCTGGTGTCGTTCAAGCCTTGACTGTGTCGAGGTAGGGCTTGGTCTCAAAGTACTTCGACGCCGGCGTCGCATTCTGGATGCCGCCGAATCCGACATAGAAGTCAGTTACGCGCTGCAGCCATTTCGTGACAGTGCCGTCGGCGTACATCTTGCGCCACTCGCCCGACGTGAACATCTTCTGCGCCTTGTACTGTACCTTCAGGTCGGAGAGCGGAACTTGCTGGTAATAGTTCTTCTGCAGGGTCTCGAGCGCCTCGTCTGGGTTCTTGATGATGTAGTCGTTAGCATCAACCCAGCCGCGGATGATACCCGTGAGTACGTCGTAGTTTTTCTCATAGTAGTCTGCGCGCGTCGCCCAGCCTCCGACGATCGCGGCATTCGGATAGTATTTCGAGGCGTCCACGAGCATCTTCGCGCCCGGCACCTTGTCGCGCACGGTGATGTTGAACGGAACCCACAGCGCCACCGCCGGCACCGCACCGGAAATGAACGAAGTTACCGCCTCGGACATCCGCTGGTTGACGACCTGGACGTCCTTCGATGGATCGATCCCGTTGGCGCGCAGCGCATTGTCGAGGAACACGTGCGCGGTCGTACCTGTCGTGGTGGAGATTTTCTTGCCCTTGAGGTCGGCGAAGCTCTTGACTCCCATGTCCTCGCGAACCCAAAGCTGCGCAGTGGCGAACTCGACGTCGTTGATCAGGAACGCCTTGCCCTGGCCGCGCGCTGGGAAATTGGACAATACCGCACCAGTGGCAAGCATATCGATACTGCCCCCGATCATCGCCTGAAAAATTTCGAGTCCGGTCGTGAACTTCACCAGCTCGAGATCGAGGCCTTCCTTGGCAAAGCTTCCGCGGTGCATGCCGGTCCAGATTTGACCATCCACCGCCAGCGTATGCAGGTAGCCGACCTTCACCTTTTTGCTGGCCTGCGCGATCGCCGGGGCACCCATCGCTGAAAGTCCGAGCGAGGCGCCGGTCAGCTGTATGAATTTTCTACGATTGATGCTCATGTTTCCCTCCTTGTTGGTCAATCAGACATGCGTGTCGTTTGCCGCACCTGCGCGGCGTACTCCTTCATCACGAGCTCGCGTACGTGCGACCGGAGCTCGCCGAACTCGTGTTTCTCGTGGAGCGAGTCCCCGCGCGGGTAGCCGAACGGCACATCAACGATTTCGCGGATGCGCGTCGGCCGCGCCGTCATGACGATGATGCGGTCGGACAGGTAGACTGCCTCCTCCACCGAGTGCGTAATCAGCATTACCGTCTTGCTCTCTACCTGCAGAACTTCAAGCAGCAGGTCCTGCATCGCGCTGCGCGTCTGCGCATCCAGCGCCCCGAAAGGCTCGTCCATCAGCAGGAACTCGGGGTTCACCGCGTAAGCGCGGGCGATCGCCAGGCGCTGCCTCATACCACCCGAGAGCATCTTCGGCCAGGCATCGGCAAAATCCGCCAGACCCATTTGTTGCATGTAGTGTCGGCAGATTTCCTCCCGTTCGCCTTCGGGTATCCGGCTCGCGCGCAGATTGAGGCCGAAGGCAATGTTCTGCTTTACCGTCAGCCACGGAAATACCCCGTACTCCTGGAAAATCACGCCACGGTCGGGGCCGGGCTGCGTGATCGGCTTACCGTCGAGCAACACGCAGCCCGCGGTCGGTTTCAGGAAGCCGGCGACGATGTTCATCATGGTCGTCTTGCCGCAACCCGAGGGACCGATCACCGAAACGAACTCACCCTCCCGGATGCGGTAGGACACGTCGTCCACAACTTGGAGCGGCCCGGACGCGGTCTGGAAGTCTACCGACACCCCGTCGAACGAGATCCGGTCCCTCGCAGCCGCGCTCATGCCATGCGCTCCTGCCAGGCTACCAAACGACGCGCAAAGGCGCGCAGCGCGAAATCCATCGCAAGCGCAATTACGCCGATGCAGATGATGCCGACGTAAATGATGTCGAGCTGGAAAAACGCCGCCGCGTCCTGAATCAGGGCGCCCAGCCCTTGCTGCGCGGCAATCAGTTCGGAGGCGACCAGTGTCGCCCAAGCGACGCCCAATGCCACGCGCAACGCGGTCAGCATATGCGGGACAGTGAGAGGAACGATAACTTTCAGAAAGATCTCGTAGTCCCGAGCGCCGAGTGTGCGCGCCACGCGCACGTAGATCGGGCTGATCTGCCCGATGCCCTCGTACAACACGATGACACCCGAGAAGAACGACGCATAGAACAGGATTACCACCTTTGCGGTCTCACCGATGCCGAAGTAGACGATCACCAGCGGGATCAGGGCAATTGGCGGCAGGGCCCGGAAAAAGTTGAGCAGCGGGTCGACGAAACGGCGCACGTCACGGTACCAGCCAAGCACGAAACTCACCGGTATCGCGACCAGGATGCCTAACAGAACGCCAAAGAGCACGCGCTGCGTTGACATCCAGACATCCAGCGGCAACCTCTGGCCGGCGAGTATCCTGAACTGTTTCGCTACCGCCAGCGGGGTGGGCACCAGCGCCGGGTTGACGAACCCGCTGTAGTGAATTCCGGTCCAAATGAGGACCAGCAGCGCCCAGGGTGTGATGGTCAGTGCGGTGTTACGGAGAAATCGCAATTTGGGCCCCCCTCTCGTGCCGAAATTGTCCAGCGCGCGACCCGCGCCATCTCGCGCATCCAAGAAGTACCATAAATAGAACCTTATGCACAATAGCCCTTTTCCCGAAGTGCCGCCAATGCCGCAGGGATACCAGCCGGCCACTTGCGTCGGCACAGGACCGGCGGAGAGCGCACCGACGAGGTATCGGCCGTTCCTTCCGAGCCAGAGCGTGCTCTATCGCTGCGTCCAGGATCACCTAGAGACCACGCTCGCACAACGCCGCGCCAGTCGCTCCGACGAGTGATCGCACGGCCTTCACCGCGTCCTTCGGTTCCGCAAGTCCAGTGATCGGCCTCGCGGCCGAGCGTGATGCACAGCGCGACCTCCGAGACGTGCGTGGTCAACAGCGACAGCGCAGCGGCGTTTGGTGCGGCCGCGCGAGCCAAGTCCAACACTTCGCTGATTGGTTTGCGCGGCCAGTAGCGGCGCGCTCGCGCCCCTGACCGACCACGTCTTGCCACCGCCAAAACCACTTCGGCAAAGTGACGCGAATAGCCGCTCACGGGAAACTCCCGTGGCGACCGCTAACGGCCGGATTTGCCCGGTGACCGCCGACAGGAGCATGAGGGTGAAGATGAGCAGGAGGGTCCAGGCGAACACCACGCGGACATGGAGACGGAAGGCGCATTTCATGGGCGGGCGCGGGGTCCGGCTGCGATGGAATGAGGAAAGCGATCCCCTGGCCCGTGTCGAGGTGCGTTCGGACGAAATGACGGTGTACCGGACGAAGTGATGCGGCAACCGCCCGTTGAATTGCACCCGGCCGTTGGCAAGGGGGCACCCGGTGCGGGCGATGTCTCCCCAGGGACATTACAGCGGCCCGGTGTCGCGCGTCAGGAGGGCGCGCCGTCAACGCGCCCGCTGCGGAGCCCACGTCGAGGCGCGCTCACGCACTTGGGCGCGCAGGGCGGCGGTGTCCGCCTCCGGCCAAGCGTACGCGCAGCACATCGCGGCAACTGACGGTAGTAAGGAACTTGGCGCAGCAGGCTTCGCCGAACAATATCGTCGCGTGTGAAGCGTGTTAACGGAGGAGCATTTGCTTGATGGCTCCCATGCTCCCTTTGACGACGTCAGTAAAAGCAGGCACAAGGTCGTCGCTGGTGCTTTTCGGGTCCCCGCTCGTCCAGTTGACGACAAAGCAGAATGTGACCGGCGTTGCGTTGAGAACCATCTGCCCGGCGTACGAGAGGGCGTGAAAGTCAGCCACGACCATGGAGTCAGCGACCCAATTCCCACTGCCGCCCTTGCCGTAGCCCACCGTGTCCTCGGGGAAGAACGTGTTGGTGAGATGGATTCTCTTGAACTCCGAAAGCGTTGTCGGCTTGGTGAACAGCCTGCCGGCAAGGGCCCGCTTGTAATACGACACGAGATCATCAGCACTACTTGCCAAGGTTTCCTGGTCATTGAGTGGCCGGTGTGGTGGTCCTAGGGCGCGGCCCGACGCCAACACTTCCTGGACACCGGACCAACCGATGTCCACGCCAAGCGGCGCGCCCATATTGTAGGAAAAGAAACGGCGTGTTGAATCGGGTATAAGCGTTGCAGCGAGACCCTGCGCGGCGATGAGGGACCGAACGCGATCCGGTCCGACACGCAGCAGGGCGATGTCGGTCGCCGTGTTGTCGCTGTGCGTGATCATCGCCTCCAGGATCGAGCGGGCCGCCGTCATGCCGGTCAAATTCACGAGGACCGGGCTACCGTCGGTACGAACGCCGTCGTTGACGGGTAGTTGTTCATCCTCGGAAAGAGCGCCCGACTCGACGTCGCGGAGGTACTGGGAAAGTATGAACGTCTTGATTGCGCTGGCGACAAAGAGCTGAGTGGCCGCCGAATCGGACACCAGTTCGTGTCGGTCGATATCGATGCGGAAACTCGTGGCTCCCGGAAAGGATTTGAAGAAACGCAGCCACATATCAAGACCGCGCATGGGGTACCTCGCCGACGCGGGCCCCGCGGCGGCCATGCCCGCGAGTGCTGCCGCTGTGCGTACCGCAAAGCTTCGGCGATCCATTCGTTCTTCCTTGTCCGATTCGCTACGCCGTTCCTACTATCAGTCGATTCAGCGCGACCAAGATCGGATTATAGAGAACGACGCGACGGGAACGGGCGTCGTCCTTACGAACTTGCAGCCCTCCATCGGCACCTTGTAGGGTTTCCAATCGGCCGTTTCGACGACGTGTGCCTCGGCGATACAACGGAACCGATCACGGGCATCCAGGACCACATTCGCCGGATATGGGACCCGCGCATGCGCATGGCGCGCACGATGCGTTGCGCGATCGTGGGCGCCGGGACGAGGAAGGCGCGCGCAATTTTCTCGGTGGTGATCCGCCGACACTCGGCTCCTGAACACCTTGTTGAGGAAGGCCATGACGGCCTTGTCGGCTGCGTCGCGCGCACCTTAGTCGCCTTGCAGCGTGGCGCCCACCCCAATTGCGGATTTCGGTCATCACCCGCAGCCAGCACTTGGCGCCTTCGGTCTGCTCGATCCAGATTCCCGGCACCCGCGTCAGCACATTCCAGACTCGGCTGATCCTTGTGCTTCTCGCTCAACGCCACCTGATGGACCGCCTGAAGCCGACACGCCCGAGCACAATTCCCGTGTGGTGTGTATTCCGTCGAACACCTCCAACGGTACATTGTCGCTTGCTGCTGTTGGAGCGTGCAAACCGCTGGGAAGCTCAGTCAGCCAATGCCATTGCACTTTGTTCTATGGAGCCTAGCGAAATCGATATTACGCTTCCGCCAGTTCCGTTCTCGCCGTCGCCACCACAACGCGGTCGCGTCCCGCTTCCTTGGCCTTGTACATTGCCTTGTCCGCCGCGAGGATCAATTGATCGCTCGTCGTGCCATGCTCCGGGAGGGCTGCTACGCCAAAGGAAGCCGTCACCTGAACAACGGCCGACCCCAATGTGATTCGCTTCGCCGCGAGTTCCGCACGCAACCGCTCGGCGCGTTTATGCGTGACGTCCAGCGCCGCGTCCGGAAGCAGCAGCAAAAACTCCTCACCGCCGAAGCGACACACAATATCGCTGCCGCGGGCGTTTGCTCCCAACAGTTCGGCAGATACCCGCAGTACCTCATCGCCGACCGCATGTCCATATTTGTCGTTGACGGCCTTGAAATGGTCAATGTCGCACATCACAATGCCGATCGGGTGACCGTAGCGTGCCGCGCGGAGCATTTCACGTCCCAACGCTTCGTCGAGGTAGCGGCGATTGTAGAGGCCGGTCAACGGATCGCGCACGGCTTGCTCGCGGAGTTGCTCCTGCAATTTATGCACTTCCGCCTCGGCGTGCTTGCGCTCGGTGATGTCGCGCGCAACGCTCATGGAATAGAGCCGGTCCATCATCAGCACCTTGACCGTGACCTCGACCGGAAAAGTAGTGCCATCCTTGCACCGTTGGTGCGACTCGAACGTCACCTTTCCGTCCCGGTGTAGCTGTTCAAGGACCCCCTTGAGCGATTCCGGATCGATCATGTCGATGTCCGGCACGCGCCGCGCGAGAAATTCTTCGTGGGTGTAGCCGAGCTTGACGCAGGCGCTTTGATTGACGTCGAGGATGCGTAGTGTTGCGGGATCCACTACCATTATCCCGTCCGGCGCGCCGTCGATCAGAACGCGGAAGAGCCTTGTCTGTTGCTCGGACAATATGCGCGCGGTGATGTCCTGCACCGTCCCCACGTGCGCTGCGTCCGGCCTTGTCCATCGATGATCGTTTTGGCCCGCGTGTGCACGTGCTTGGTGCGGCCGTCCTTCATCAACAGGCGATATTCGACATCGAATGGTGTGTGCTCGCGGCGTGAGCGCTGCATAATCAAGTCGACCGCCGCAAGGTCCGTGGGATGAACGGCGCCTTGGAAGGCCTCGTAGGATGGGCTGAATGCCGAGGCATCCTCCTCGAAGATGCGGAAGGTCTCGGCGGACCAGCTAATGGCGTTGGTCGCGTGGTCCATTTCCCAGCCGCCCAATTGCGCGATTTGCTGCGCCTCGGCAAGTTGCGTCCCGCTTCGCCGCAGCATCTGTTCCGCGTGCTTGCGCTCGGTGTTGTCGATACCAATGCCGACAACATACTCGCCGTGCGTGGTGTCCGCTCTCGTTGCGGAAAGAATATAGTCCCTGGCCCCCGTCTTTGAGACGAGGCGCGCATCGATGCTCGCCGCGCCCTGTTCGAACACTTCCTGGATTTTTCGGGCGACCGCCGGCCGGTCCGACTCGGAAATAACGGAAACCACAGGGGCTGCCGCTATCTGTGCATCGGAAAGACCGAGCACGTCGTTCAGTTTCTTGTTCCAGCGGACATACCGTCCCGCAGAGTCAAACACGAAAAAAATGTCCGGCAGACTTGCAATCAATTTATCGGAGAAGATCTTTTCGTCCCGGATCGACTGTTCAGCCCGCCTGCGTTCGGTGATGTCTCTAAAAAACCAGACCCGCCCGTAGTACTTGCCGTTCTCACCGATCATCGACGACGAATAGCGGTCAAGAATCCTGCCGTCCTTGAGAGCGATTTCTTCACGGCTTTCTTCCGTATGTGCTGCATACAGATAAGTGACCCGGGCGAGAAATGTCTCCGGCTCCCGCACTTGTGCGGCGACCGCGCTCAGCACGGGCAAATCGACGCGCGCCGATACCATCTCCTGCGTAAGTCCCCATAGGTCGACGAAACGGCGGTTGTAGGAAATAATTTTTGTGTGCTCGTCCACCACGAGGATTGCGTCCAGCGAAATTTCCATTTGCGTCGCCAGCACGGTGTTGGTGAAAGCGAGATCCTGCTTCACGTGCGATTCGCTCAAGAGCCGCTGCATGCTGAACAGCAGGCCGACCATCGCGCAGATGTAGGAGCCGACTTTCAGCAGATGGGCCGCATCGAACATCGTGTCGTAGGGACGGCTGGAGTGCGACATGAACATGGCATGGACCATGGGTCCCATAATGAGACTCAGCACCAGCCAGTGTTCGAAAGGATCGGTTTTCCATCCGCCTTTGCGCAGATAACCGATCAGGGCGAGCAGGAAGAAAAACGCAGGCAGGAATTCCAGCGGGCGCGGAAAGGCGAGCCGTGGCTGGATGGCGGTCGGCAGAGACACCTGCCCGATGACGGCATAGCACGCGAGCGCAAGCACGCTCACGATGACATAGACCCAATACTCGCTGACCTGGCCCGCAGCGCCGAGCCGCTCTTCGCGCCGCCAGAACAGCCAACTCAGCCACAACAGCATGGCGAGGAAGATGCGCGATGCGAACCAACTCCAGGCGATGAGCGCGGGCGCGGTCGAGGGAAACGTTTCAATAAAGTGGGAGGAGCTGAAGACGGCGTGATGGCCGTCCAGAAAACGCGGTGGCGACGAAGCCCGTGCCGATGAACAGGAACATGTTGTTCTTGTTGCTGTAGAACCGCACCAGCGCAATGCAGCCGACGGCAAGCGACAATACCGTCGCCACCGCTTCCATCAGGGTGTGCAGCTCGATATCTCCGCGCCAGTTTGAATCCTCGGAGGTAGAGGTAACCGACGACAAGGGCCGCAAACATCGCGACGTAGGTAAATTGCCTCTGCCTTACCACTGTGCCGTCGATGTTGGGCAAGTCAACCATCTTGTTTCACCGCCTAATGGGTGTGTCCCCTTGTTTCTGGATTGCCGCACCCAATTGATATTCCTCAAAACAAAAGTCGAATGACACCTGATTCGTCCGAGGCGACGCAGGAGCAATGGACGCCGTTGAAAATCGCGCTTTGGAGAGCGTATGTCTTCATAAGTGGGTTTTTGCGCCGCCGTTCAATTGACTCCTCGCGCGCGGAAACAATCGTGTCCCCGGATGCGCTCATACGTTTGACCCCGATCGCCCCGCTCTCAACTTGCATCCCGCCAGAATATTGAAAAGGTCTTGGAAGCGAATGTCGCGGCCTCGTGTGCGGGAAGAGCCCAGCAAAGCCGGCTCGGTGGCGAAGCGCGGGGAACTCCTCCATGTTCCAGTCTGCTGTCTTCGCAGGAGCGTGTATGTGCGCTAACGCACGAAAGCCAGCTCGCCAGTAGCCGAGCGCATGGGCCTCCTGCATTGGGTTTGGTCGGCGAAGGTGGACAATGCAGCCGAAAGTAGCCCCGGTCGTCCGCGACATCGGGTTTTCCCTCTGCTGCGCGCCGGGACGATCAACAGTGACGGGCGCTAGTGCGCCCTTTGGAAATTGAGTGCAGGATTCGCGGCATGATGCCAATTGGGTTGTTCGATTCGGGCGCGCAAGCTTCGGGCAAGGTACTCGCAATGACCACCACTTCGCATTTTCGCGGTGCCCAAGCAACAACTCCCGCGATTGGCACCGCAAGTGCGATAGCGGCCATCGCTGTGCTGTCGTGTTCGGGCAATGCGCAAGCGAACCCATTCGATTCCGATGGCAACTATCTGTTGTTCTTTCTGCTGGAGCTGTTGTTGCTGGGACCCGTTTTCTTCGCGATCGGCTGGTTTCGCTGGTGGCTCGCTGTTCTGATACCTATCGTGGGCCTGGTTGCCGCCTGGCAAAGGAATTCGCTGGGCGGGTTGGAAGGTGGTGTGCCCGATCCGCTCTGGTTGTTGCAGTTGCTGTCTGGGAGCTGGGTGCCGTTTCTCGCCCTTGTCGCAGGCGCAATTGTCGGCCGCCGGTACGGGAGGCCAGCGCCAAGTCCGGCGATGGGGACACCCGCCGTTGGATTGTCCGTTCGGGCGGGCTTCGCTTCCTTCCGGAGCATTCAACCGCGCGGGCGGGATGCGATTCGCGGGTTCGTTGCGGCGATGCTCTACGGTGGCGGGGCCGGCATCCTCGTCATGACCGCGCTGCCGCTTTTCATCGCGAAAGCGCCCACTCTGACCGCCGAGAGTTTGCTGTTCAGCCTTCCGATTGCGGTTTCCGCTTACTTCGTTTATGGGGTGCTCTCGGCCGTGCCCGCAGCCGCGACGGTGTTCTTTGGTGGATTTTTCGCGCTGCGCGGATTTCGGATTCTGAACCTGTGGTCGTTCACGCTTCTCGGCCTCGTCGCAGGGTTGGTGAACGGGGCTCCCTGGTTTGGCGCGGGCATTACGGCGATGTTCGCCGCGGCGTACGGCATTGGCGGCGTGATCGGCGGGATCGCGGGCTTTCGCGAACTGCATCGGCAGGTGATGCTGGGCAACGTCGCGCAGCCAACGGATGCGAGCATCCGGTTGTTCCGCGCCATCGCCAAGGGACTCCAGGCAGGGTGGGCGCGCGTGATCCGATTTGCGTCGGCGGTGTATCGATCAATTGCATCGGTTTACCATCGGGTAGCCCGGGTGGCCGCGGGTACGCCGCGACGCATGCAGGTCCTCGTTGCGATCTCGTGGGCCGCGATGGGCGCGATCGCGGGCTTCGTTCCGGTGCGAGCGTCCAGTCTGGTCGTCGCGGGCGCCTATCCGGCCGTCGAAGTGCTACCGCTTCCGTTGGCGCTCGCCAGCGGCGGCGCATTGCTCTTTTGCCTGATTGGCGGAGCACTGCTGACGCGGATTCCCGCGCAAGTGCGCGGGTCCTTCATTGTTGCCTCGTGCGTCGCCGCAACGGCCGCCGCAATTCTTGTCCGACCGATCGTGTTTGGCGATTGAAAGGAATCTCGAGTCCTTGACTTCGGCGGAAGCCAGGACCGAGCAATCGCCAATGCGGGGGTAATCGTGAAGCATTGGGCCGGCATGTCTGGCGTCTCCCAATTCGACGAATAGCAAATCCAACGCCACGATGCGCCGACCGGAGCACCGCCTCATGTCCTGAGTTGCCCGGACCGACGGGAAGCAGGGATGGTCAGGGGTCGCCGCGGGGCCATGGGTGCCCGGGGGCGTGTATTTCGCATGCGTCTGCGAATTCATTTCGCCGGCCCGGCGGACGCAGGCACGCACCTGCCCGGCGTCGCACGCGGCTGGCCAGTGCCTGTGGCTGCCAGCCTCCCCGGGCGCGGCCATGGTGGCGTCCGCGCTCGCGCTGAAGCGCCACGACAAGCGCGTGGAGCTATCCGTTGCCACCGGAAATCCAATCCGTGGCGCGTGGTAGCGGTGTTCCCGGACGCAATTCCGGGTGTAAGCTTGCTCGCGTCGGACTTGGACTCGAGGGAGTTCGACAGTGCCGCTTGGCCGCCGGGCGCTTTGAGTGGCGCTTGTCAGTTGGCCGCTGGAGCCAGGCAGCTCGCGCCGGCTCGCGCGTTGGGGGAAATTCTATGCCGAGACTCACGGAGGTCTACGTCGCCACTCTTACCAGGAACGTGGAGGACGCCAACACGTCCGATCCTCCCGCGCTCCTGTTCAGCCGGGCTGGCCAGGACCTGTTCCAGGTCCCTCTCGGTGACTTCGACTTCGCACGCGGCCGCGCAGGCCTTCACCGGATCAACGTGGAGAATCGCGCCCTCGACTCGGAGCATCTCGAGCTTCGGCTGCTCGCGACCGGGGACGACGCCTGGGCTCCCCAGAGCGTCATCGCGTGGGGAATCTCCGGGCGCCTGCCGCGCGAGCTGGTGGTTCCTCTCGGCGCAGTTCTCGATCTCGCGAGTCCCTTCACGAGTTCCTCAGACGGCATGTGGCTGAGCACCGACTCCGGCGAAGGCGTCTCCACGCTCGTCCTGCGGCAGGTGGGCCCCGGGGCGGTCGGCAGCCGCGCGCTCCGGATCATCGTCATAGCGGCGACCGAGCAGTACCCCGGCTTCTTTCCTGGCGGCGGTCCGGGTCCAGCGGTCGCGTTCGAGGACACGGGAACCGCGGGGCCGGTGACCCTGTCGGCGGGCGTACCGGGCAAGCTCATGTTGAGCTATCTACTGCCGCACACCCCCCAGGGCGATCTGGGCCAGGGTCGCGCGAACTTCTACATGACGAAGCTCCCGGCGCCTTTCAGCCGTGCCGACCTCAACGGTGGCTGGTTCACCCTAACCATCGGGACCGACGACGTCTGGGTGCCGGACTATTTCGCCGTCTTCGGCCTGAACACCTCGTTCGGGCAGACGGACGTGCTGATCCCGTTCGTCCACGCGCCGCAGATCTCGCTCGAGCACATGAGCACGGACCCCACCGAGGGCTGGGAGAGCAATGAGCTGCCGAACGCGCTGGTCGCTCCTGCCCCGATCGTCCATCCTTCGGATGTCGGAGCCACGTTCGGCGGCGTGATCGAGGCCGTGCCGCGGCGTGCAACGGGCAACGCACCGTCGCCTGCCGCGACGGACGGCGCTCCTGCCGACGATCGACCCTCCCGCCGGCGCTGAATCCGGAACCGCTGCATCGGGATCTTTCCGATCCTTGGGATGTTGAAGCAGTTGCACTAAGGCCTGAAGCAGTTGCAGCGACGGCTGATGCAGTCGGACTGAGCCATCCTTCTCTGCGAAGGCACCAACTCCGGTCCGAGCGGGAAACGGCCCGCTGCGCCTTACGCCGGTGGCGGTGCTCGACCACGTCGACGCTCTGGTTAGTTCGGGAATTCACACAAAAAAATAGAATTTTCGCATTAGCCGCGTAATCGATGTACCCGTGCGCGCTTTGGCGGTCAAGACGGCGGCGGCAAGGCATTTCCACTACCCCGCGCCCCGCGGGCGATTCAGGAGCGAATCAGGCGATTGGATGATGGTGCGGCGACGCGTAGTGGCACATGCTTTCGCACTGGACGGCGACAGGCCGGGTTAAACCCTTCTCGGTCATACCCCGGAAGTGACCGACGGTCCACTTCGCCGCGGGAGCGGTCATTACGTCACCGCCCGTGAACTGGAACTACCGGCCAGCTACGGCCGTTGGTGGTCGCCGCGGAACCTGCCGGTAAGCCGCCATTGATGGGGCGGGTTACTTCGACCCCCACGCCCAGCCGACACCCGAGTACGAGTTCGATCAACGCATCGCTTGGTAAGCCCGACCGTCGACACCGTCCGCGTACGACGCCGGCCAAGCACTCGCCTGCGGCGCGTCGGCCAGCGACGCGATCTCGCTGAAGCTCGCAAAAACACCCGCACCCGGGGCTACGCGGCCCGTGGCGACCCCGGATCACCCTAGCTTCCCGTCGGCACGGGCGAGCAACAAAGCGCCATGCGGCCCCGCCGGCGCGTCAGCGCGTTGGAATTACTATCCGTCGGCGTCATGCGGGGTTGCAACTCTGATATCGCAAGGAACCCTCTAGATAATGGAGTCTTCGGCAATTCGGAGGCGGTTCACTGCAATGGAACGGGGATCGAAAGTCCGAGCTGGCGATTGAGCAAGAGGACGGCCCTGCGCCAGAGCCGGCGACGTCGTTGATGCCAGACCTCGCGTCTCGTTGCCCGGTAGGGCTCGCGGGCTTCGATGCACACGAAGCGATCGCGCTCCATCAAGTCGGCGTCGCTGGCCTCACCTCCTCGGGGAGACCACGCCCCGAATGCAGAGACCGGACAAACGACCTCCTGGGGGTTGCCCAGAAACGTCGGCCACCAACTGAACGTGCTCTGCGACATGATCAGCCGGCGAGCGCCCGCCATGAAGCGCATGTCCTCCAGCGCCGTCCTCGAGAAGAAGCTCGGACGCCAGCGGGCGAAGTGGCGGAAGAAAGGATCGCGCCGATCGTCGGTGACGATGCAGATGCTGCCGCCGTTCGGAAGCAGCCGGTTGATCGCGTCTTCGTAGAAAGAAAACGGCATCGCCCACCCGATCCGCACGTAGTCGGTGCGCCGGACGCTCACGACCACGACCTCTGGCGGGACGCCGGGAACGCGGATCGCGGGATCGAACGCCAGCCACTGCCGAATCCGGTCACGATGCGGTCGATAGTAGTCGTACCGTTGTAGCCAGCCGTCGATCACGATTCGGCGGGGGCTTTGGTCTGCGACGATTTCTTTGAGGTCGATTATCTGCCCGGTCAAGACCTGCACGGGTCCTTCGTGCGTGGCGCCAGCGACGGTCTCGGCGGTCCCTGGAAAGCCGGGAATGGCATTGGCCTGGAGCGCGAAGCCCAGCGCCTCGGAGAGAATTCGTCCAAGGCAATACTGAAACAGGTTGTTGCCCAGGCGACCCTTGTAGCGAACTTCGATCATCTATCGCTCCCCGGTGAAATTCCTTGCGGCGGAAAGGTTTGTGTTTGAGAGCCTGTGTACTCAGCAGAATCTGTGGGCGAGCCTTAACACCATTCACTTTAGGCTTGCCGTCGTTCCCGCGAAAGGCTTGCCGTCGTTCCCGCGAAAGCGAGAACCCAGCGCCTTGGTATGAGCGATACTGGAATGCGCCGATGGCAACGAGCCGGAACCGAATCCGCCGCAGCGAGCGCTTCATCGTTCAATCCAGCAATCATCGCCTGAAACCGGCGGCCTTGCATGAAACAGGCCCCCGGACCAACGTCGCGGCGTACATAGGGAGTCGAGGTTTCCGCCGGCCGCCGAGCTGCTGTACGATGTGACGATGGACCCTCAATCTCGTATCTACGTCGCCGGCGATACGGGTCTCGCCGGCTCGGCGCTGGTGCGCACGCTACGTGCCCGGGGCTTCGCCAGGATCGTCACGAAATCACATGGCGAACTGGATCTGACCGACACCAGCGCGACCGCCGATTTTTTTCACGCCGAGCGGCCGGACGTGGTTTTCCTGGCAGCCGGTCGCGTCGGCGGCATCCTTGCCAACGATACCCATCCCGCCGAATTCATCCAGCAGAACCTCGCAATCGAGATGAACGTGATCCACGAGGCATGGCGCGTCGGCGTGAAGGAACTGCTGTTCCTCGGATCGTCCTGCATTTACCCGCGGGATTGCCCGCAACCGATCCGTGAGGACTACCTGCTTTCCGGTCCGCTCGAGCCCACCAACCGTGCTTATGCGGTGGCCAAGATTGCGGGGATCGAGATGTGCTGGTCGCACAACCGCCAGTACGGCACGCATTACTTCTGCGTTATGCCGACCAACCTCTACGGCCCGAATGACAACTATGACCCCGAATCGAGCCACGTACTGCCGGCGCTGATCCGCCGCTTCCACGAGGCGAAAACGCGCGGCGATCGGTGCGTCACGCTGTGGGGCACCGGCGCGCCGCGCCGCGAGTTTCTCTACAGCGACGACATGGCGGCGGCCTGCGTGCTGCTGATGCAGCTCGGTCCCGGGAAGCGAGCCGCAATCGTCAATGCCGATGCACCACCAATGATCAATGTCGGCTGCGGCGAGGACCAGACGATTCGCGAACTGGCGGAACTGGTTCGCCGAGTCGTCGGCACCGACGCCCAGATCGAGTGGGACTCGACCAAGCCCGACGGCACGCCGCGCAAGCAGCTCGATATCGGCAAGCTGACCGCGCTGGGCTGGAGCCAGACGGTCGGACTCGAGGAAGGTATCCGGCGGACCTACGCGGACTTCGTCGCCACGCACGGCTGACCGTTGTTCTGCCGCTTCGTCAGGAAACCTACTCATTGGGACTCTTGCGTTCGCTGAGCGCGTGCAGCAGCGCGAGCCGCTTCCCGATCACGATCGGCTGTTTGAAGTGTTTTGACGACCCCCGCGTGACGCGCTGCGCCCCCCATGGCGCGCCACCTCCCGACTGACCGTCGAGGGCGAGCGCTCCAAGCCGCGATGCGACGAATCGATCGACCGGCAGCTATCCCGCGCGAAATTTCCTCACGCTCATCGAGTGCCAACGCTATGGGGCCGCGCCGGCGGGCTACCGGGGCGATGCCTCCCGTCGCCGCCAGGACGTGGTGGATCGCGCCCTTGGTCCTCGCCAGTACGCGGGCGATGTCACTCGCGCACTGGCCTCCCTTCCAACGCTCCCACAATTCTGCCTTCTGTTCCGGAGACAACCCCGGCCGTCCAACTTTCGCCACGTGCGCACCTCCTCATCCACAAATTAAATCAGAAGGTGTTGCGTCGATCAGTTGAACCCGCCGTCTCCAGTCATCGAGCCGCGCAGTGGAATCCATCGGAAGACCACCATACCCAATTGCGGCAAGTCCATAAATGTTGCGTTGCATCGACGAAAAGCCCGCTGTCTCTGCCGCCGTGGAGGGAGACTGACATACCCGGGGGCTGCTGGGCTGGCACCTGTCGCACTCGGGCAAGGCCAAGACGGCGGAGTCGGCCTTGGAGCAGGCTTGATAGCCCGCTACGGCACGCTGGGCCGATTCCCAGTTCCCTTCCCGCTGCGTCGTGACAACCGCCTGGACTTCACCAGTCGCAGGTACACCGCGACCCTGGTCCTCCGCAGCTACGGCCCGCGCCAGGAGTTCATCACGCCGCACACGCCGGAGCAAAACGGCATGGTGAAACGGGTCATCCGGACCCTAAAGGAGCAGCGCGCACCCCGGCAGCAACCTCCGCTTTAGCCGCCCCTGAGCAGAAACCGCTGGATCATTGCACGGTCCACGTGATCCATGCGCAACTATCGGTTGGCTTCAGGACCTGTCAAGGTCGGCCGGCGAGCGGACCGCGAACGCCCCGCGCGCAACGGGTCGTGTCACCACGTACCAGCGCGAACGATGGGTGGGACGATGGGTTGCTGCCTGGGATGCCCCGAAACTCGATGCGGGGCAAGGGAAGATGGCGGAGAGCGAGGGATTCGAACCCCCGAACAGGTTGCCCCGTTACCTGATTTCGAGTCAGGCGCCTTCGACCACTCGGCCAGCTCTCCGGTCAGCCGATGATTATATCGCGGGCCGTGTAGTCGGGCAAAAATGGGGTTCCGGTATTCGCGTGTCGCACAAAAAAACGGAGGCCGCTTGGGCCTCCGTGGAACTCCTTGGCTTGTGCGATGCGATGCGCTATTTCTTCGCCGGTGCCGGCGCCATGGTCTTCGCCAGCGGCGCGGCCGATGCAGGTGTTGCAGCCATCGGCATGGGAGCCGCCTTGCCCTTGGCTTTCATCTCGGCTAGATATTGCGCGGCAACGCGATCCTGTGCTTTGGCCAGTTGCTGCTTCGCCACTTCGGCCGCTGCGGCCGATTTGGCTTTCGCTTCTTCTGCGGCCGCCTTCTGCGCATCCGTCAT
Organism: uncultured beta proteobacterium; assembly: GCA_963739745.1. Taxonomy (GTDB): domain Bacteria; phylum Pseudomonadota; class Gammaproteobacteria; order Burkholderiales; family Casimicrobiaceae; genus VBCG01. Next base: position 547,058 of record CAVUCJ010000015.1, on the reverse strand, counting down.
CGGCGGCGCCGGCGGCAGCTTCGCCACCGCCAGGCCGAATGTCGCCACCACGAGGGCAGCCCCAAACATCGCGCGGATCGTCTTCATCGCCTTTCGTCCTCCTCCTGAACTTCCTGTCAGATCGCTTGCCATCGCTTCGGCGCGCTATCCGGCCCGTGGCTGCGCCGGCAGCGGCGACGTCCCTTCGCCCGCGACCTTTCCCGACTTCACTTCGTTGTACCAGTACTCGTGATGCTCCTTCGCCCACGTTTCGTCGACGTATCCCGTCTTCATGGCGTCCAGAGCGCCCACCATGCCGATCGTCCCCAGATAGATGTGCCCCACCACCAGAATGATGCCGAGCATGCCGGCGATCAGGTGGACGACGTTGGCCACCTGCATCGTCTGCCGCGTCTGGTTGAAATTTGGAAAATCGAGGATGAGCCCCGTGACGGCCAGCGTGATCCCGATCACCACGACCATGGCCCAGAACAGGATCTTCTGCCCGGCGTTGGCCTTGCCGGCGGGAACATGCTTGCCCGAGAACATGCCTCCGGCGCTCTTGAGCCACGCCCAGTCATAGGAGCGGAACAGGTTGGTGCGCAGGAACATCAGGATCATGATGGGCAGCAGCACGACCAGCACCGGACCGACGAAGTTGTGTAGTCCCTTGGCCAGCGTCGCGAGCCAGGAAAACAGCGTATAGCCGATCAACGGCAACAACACGGCCTTGCCGAAGGTGAGGATCAGCCCGGTGGCACCCAGCGTGACGAAGGTGATTGCCACCGACCAATGCACGGCCCGCTCGACCAGAGTGAACCGTTCGATCATGCGGCCGGTCGGTGTCCCGTGCAAACGGATCGGGCCACGCAGCACGTAGAACACTGCAATTGCGAGCAAGACCAGCACGAACAGGAATCCGGTGGTCGTGGCGAGCGGCACCCGGGCGGCACGCCACGTTTGCCCCTCGGGCTGGATCAAAATGTTGGTTCCGCGGCCGCGAATGTTGGTGGTCTGGGGTTCCCCCGAGCGGACCTCATTCCAAACCGGTTGATTGTTCAGCGGCTGGGCGATCTGCTGCTCCGTCTGCTGCTTCGCCTGGTCCGCCTCCTGCGGCGACAGCGCCGGAGACTGCGCGGCGGCCAAGGCCGAGCACGACAATACAGCGGCAAGTCCGAGCAACCGGGCCGCGCCGATAATGGAAATGCGCATGCGCGAGACCTCCACTAGGAACCGATCCGCTTGTATTCGTTCTGGTACTGCGTGCGGTTTCGGATGTCGCGATCCCACAGCTCCTTGTTGCCATTGAACGGCGCGGCCGCGTAGGGCGCCTGGTCCGGCTTGCCCTGGTACTTGCCCTGCTTGTAGTCGATCACCTGCGGCCGCTCGCCGCAACCTGCGATCAACAGCACCAACGCCGCGCCTGCCGCGATCACCACCCGATGAGTCAATCGCGTCATCATGATTTTGCTCCCGGTGCAGCAGGCGCCGCGCCTGGTTGTTTCTGCGTTTCGGGACGACCGTACGCGGTACCCCATCCCCAGACGTCGCTGCCCTTGCCGCGGATGGTCACCCGCTGCCGATAGATCTCGGCGATCGTGTCGCCATTGCCGGCAAGCAGCGCTTTGGTCGAGCACATCTCGGCGCATACGGGCAGCTTCCCTTCGGCGAGGCGGTTGCGTCCGTATTTCTTGAACTCGGCCTCGGAGTTGTCCTTCTCGGGACCGCCGGCGCAGAACGTGCACTTGTCCATCTTGCCGCGCACGCCGAACGCACCGGCCTGCGGAAACTGCGGCGCGCCGAACGGACAGGCGTAGAAGCAGTAGCCGCAGCCGATGCACAGGTCCTTGTCGTGCAGCACGACGCCTTCCTCGCTGCGGTAGAAACAGTCGACCGGGCAGACCGCCATGCACGGCGCATCCGAGCAGTGCATGCAAGCAACCGAGATCGAACGCTCACCGGGCACTCCGTCGTTGATCGTCACCACGCGGCGTCGGTTCACGCCCCACGGGATGTCGTTTTCCTGCTTGCAGGCGGTGACGCAGCCGTTGCATTCGATGCAGCGCTCGGCGTCGCAGACGAATTTCATTCGGGCCATGGTGGGTTCTCCCTATGCCTTCTTGGCGACCTGGCACAGCGTCGTCTTGGTTTCCTGCATCATCGTCACCTGGTCATAGCCGTACGTCGTCGCGGTGTTGACTGCCTCGCCGCGGGTGATCGGCGCCGCGCCTTCCGGGTAGTACTCGAGCATGTCCTTGCCCTCCCACCAGCCTGCGAAATGGAACGGAATGAACGTCGTGCCTGCGGCGACACGGTCGGTGACGAGCGACTTGACCGAGATCTTCACGCCGGTGGGCGATTGCACCCAGACGTACTCGCCGTCGATGATCTGGCGGTCGTTGGCGTCTTTCGGGTTGATCTCGATGAAGTTTTCCGGCTGCAATTCGGCAAGCCACGGATTGGAACGAGTCTCGTCGCCGCCACCCTCGTACTCCACCAGCCGCCCGCTGGTGAGAATCAGCGGGAATTTCTCGGAGATCTTGTCGGCGACATTCTTCTCCTGGACACTCTTGAACTGGGTCGGCAGCCGCCAGAACGTCTTCTTGTCGTCCGAGGTCGGGTATTTCGCTACCATGTCGGGACGCGACGAATACAACGGCTCGCGATGCTGCGGAATGGCATCCGGGAAATTCCACACGACCGCGCGGGCCTTCGCATTGCCGAACGGGTAGCTTCCGTGGTTCTTCATGACCACGCGGATGATTCCGCCCGAGCTGTCGGTCTTCCAGTTCTTGCCCTCGGCGGCCTTCTTTTCGGCATCGGTGAGTTCGTCCCACCATCCGAGCTTCTTCATCAGCACATGGTCGAATTCCGGGTAGCCGGTGGTCAGGTCGCCGCCCTTCGGATACGAGCCGTCGGCCGCCAGCAACGACACGCCGTCGCGCTCGACGCCGAAGTTCGCACGGAAGCAGCCGCCGCCATCCATCACCGCCTTGGAGGGGTCGTAGAGGTTCGGCGATCCCGGATGCTTGAGTTCCGGCGTTCCCCAGCAGGGCCAGGGCAGGCCGAAATAATCGCCGTCGCATGGGCCGCCGCGCGCGCGCAGCGACTTCACGTCGAACGTCGACATGTTCTTCATGTGCAGCTTCAGGCGCTCCGGCGACTGGCCGGTGTAGCCGATCGTCCACGTGCCCCTGTTGATTTCCTTCAGGATCGACTCCGGCGTGGGCTCGTCCCAGCCGTCCTTGTCCTTCACCATCTCGTAGTTCTTGGTGAGTTCCTTGTCGAAGCCGAACTTCTTCGCGAAGGCCACCATCAGCGTATGGTCGGGCTTCGATTCGAACAGCGGCTCGATCACCCTCTCGCGCCACTGGAGCGAACGGTTGGACGCCGTGACCGAACCGGTGGTCTCGAACTGCGTGCACGCCGGCAGCAGGTAGACGCCCTCCTTGCGGACCATCGCGCACATCGCCGCGGTGGCCGACGGGTACGGATCGATGACGACCATGAGGTCGAGCTTCTTCATCGCCTCGAGCATGTCCTTGCCGCGCGACTGGCTGTTCGGCGCGTGGCCCCAGTAGACCATCGCCTTCACGTTCGGCCCCTGGTCGATCACGTCGTTCGGGTACGAGACGATGTCGATCCAGCGCGACACCGTGGTGCCGGGCTTCTCCATCATCCCTTCCGCGTACTGCTTCTTGATCCACTCGTAGTCGACGCCCCACACGCCCGCCCAATGCTTCCAGGAGCCCTGCGGCGAGGCCGTAGTAGCCGGGCAGCGAATCCGGGTTCGGACCGACGTCGGTCGCGCCCTGCACGTTGTCGTGGCCGCGGAAGATGTTGGCACCGCCGCCGGACTTGCCGATGTTGCCCAGCGCCAGCTGCAGGATGCACGAAGCGCGGACCATCGCGTTGCCGATCGTGTGCTGCGTCTGGCCCATGCACCACACGATGGTCGACGGCCGGTTCTTCGCCATCATCTCGGCGACCTTGAAGACCTGCGCTTCCGGCACGCCGCAGACTTCCTCGACCTTGTCGGGGGTCCACTTGGCCATCATGTCTTCCTTGACCTTCTCCATGCCGTAGACGCGATCGTTGAGGTACTGCTTGTCCTCCCAGCCGTTCTTGAAGATGTGATACAGGACGCCGAAGAGGAACGGAATATCGGTGCCGGAGCGGATGCGGACGAACTCGTCCGACTTGGCCGCCGTCCGCGTGTAGCGCGGATCGACGACGATCATCTTGGCGCCGTTCTCCTTCGCATGCAGCATGTGCAGCATCGACACCGGGTGCGCTTCGGCCGCGTTGCTGCCGATGTACAACGCGCACTTCGTGTTCTGCATGTCGTTGTACGAATTGGTCATCGCGCCGTAGCCCCAGGTGTTGGCTACGCCGGCAACCGTCGTCGAATGGCAGATCCGCGCCTGGTGGTCGCAGTTGTTGGTGCCCCAGAACGACACGAACTTGCGCATGAGGTACGACTGCTCGTTGTTGTGCTTCGAGCTGCCGACCCAGTAGACGGCATCCGGCCCCGCATCCTTGCGGATGGCGAGTAATTTGTCGCTGACTTCCTTCAGCGCCTGGTCCCACGAGAGGCGCTGCCACTTGCCGTTGACCAGCTTCATCGGCGTCTTCAGCCGATGCGAGTGCTCGACGATCCCGTGCTCGCGAACCGACGCGCCCTTCGCGCAGTGCGCGCCCATGTTGAGCGGCGATTCGAAAACCGGCTCCTGCCGCGTCCATACGCCGTTCTCGACCTTCGCGTCGATTGCGCAACCCACCGAGCAATGCGTGCACACGGTGCGCTTCGTCTCGACCTTGACGGCATCGCCTTCCTTGGCGGCTTCCGCGGGGCCGATCGCGCCGTAGGGGAGCTGGCTTGCGAACGCGCCCGCGCCGGCGGCCAGGCCGGAGCGCTTGAGAAACGTCCGGCGATCCATCGTGGAAAGCCTGTTGCCGGCCAGCCGCTTCAAGCGGGGCCGGAGGTGGGGGCGCTGTCGGTCTTGCGGGTCAGCAGCATGGCAGGCTCCTAGATCCGAGTGGTCGCGTAGTAGTCACGCACGTGGTCGGTTTCGCGATACCCCTGCGCGCTCTCGGACGCGGCCGCGACCGTGGATTCCGGGAGCCGCGCGGCAAGCGGCTGCGCCGCGACGGCAGCGGCGCCGGCCCCGCCCGCGCCCAGCGCGAGCAGGAAACGGCGGCGTTTGAGATCTGCGGAGTCTGGCGACCTGCGTCGGGACGCGACGCCTGCGCATTGCGCTGCGACGAATGGCTCATGCGAACCTCCGAAATCAATGCCTCGTGACGTTATGGTCGGCCGTTGCATCGCGGCCGGTCTTATTCGATGGCGAGCGAGTCACGTTCGACCGCCAGGAAGCAATGGGTGAATTGTGCAACGCGCACGTAGTAGTTGGCAACTGAACATTCTTGTATTGCATCGCAGCATGGCGCGATCCACGGTGACATCCATCGCTCGAAAAACGCCCGCTGCGTCGCAATCGGCGTAGGCGCGCGGCCGGGTGCGCCGGCAATCAAGATGCGCATCGTTTCGCACAGCGCGGACAGGTGATCCTCGTATACGGCCGAACCGCCTTGCCGCGCCAATCCGAGCCTGGCCAGTTCGGCGCGGACGCCGACCAGCGGGTGCACGAGGCTCGCCTCGGGCGACCAGTAGGACGCGTGAAGGTTGCACGCGCTCTTGCCCACACCGATGAACAGTTCGGTGTACTCCTGCGCCGCGGCCTCGGCATCCATCGCGCGGCTCGCGAGGACCAGACTGTTCCACGCGGCGGCGAGCGGATTGCGCCGTCGTCGGGCCAAGGTTCCGACGCCCCGATCGCCGCGAGAAGCGTGCCATCGGGCGCCGCGCCGTACAGGCGCCCCAGCAGCGCGTAGAACTCGGCGCGGGCCCGGTCCTCGTCGGCGAGCGACGGGTGCACAGTGATGGGAGCGTTGTCCATGCGTGCGGTCAGAGATCGCGGATATCGACGCTGTTCTCGTTGTTGATGAGGTCGACCACCCGGCAATCGGCGCACATCTCGCAGCCGGTCGAGTGCGCCGGGCGCCGACCACATCGAATGTCCGGCAAGTTTCACCAGCATCGCATCGACCATCTGCTGGGTCCCGAGCGGCTTGCCGCACTTCAGGCAGTGGGCGATCTTCGCTTCGTTGAGAACGCGTGGCGCCTTGGCGGCTCGGCGTGACATCGAGGCGCGGCGTCAGCGTGATCGCGTGCTCCGGGCAGGTGGCTCGAACAGATTCCGCATTGCACGCACTTTGACTCGATGAACCGGACCTGCGGCGTCTCGATGTTGTCGAGAATCGCCGCCTCCGGACAGGAACCGACGCACGCAAGGCACATCGTGCAGGCATCACGGTTGATCTCGATGGTCCCGTACGGGGAACCCGCAGGGAGCGCAATCACCGCCTGCGGCACCGGCGCGTGCGTCGCGAGGTGTTCGAGCGCAAGCGCTGCCGTCGTGCGCTTCTCGGCCGTCGCCGCGAAGTACCGCGCCCACGCGGGGGCCGAGCGCCGGAGTCCATTGCGCCAATGCGCCGAGGTCCTCGGCGCCGATTACCCGAAAATGCTCGCCCTGATAGCCGAAGCGCATTGGCGATGGTGTCGGCGATCCGCATCTGGAACACCAGCGCCTCGCGGTACTGCGGCGCTTCCAGCCCGCTGGCCAGCACCGCGATCTGCGGCGCGCCCCACGCCAGCGCGGCCAGCCACAGGTCGAGGCCGACGGAGGCGATGTGGTGGATTTCAAGCGGGATCACGCGCGCCGGCAGCCCGCTGCCGCGCCGGGCGTGGCGTGCGATGGCATCGCGTCCGTCTTCGGCGTGGAACAGCAGGCAGGCGTCGCGGCCGCCCGCGCTCGCATAGGTTCCCAGAAGCGTCTTGATCGCGCGCGGCGAGATCGGTCGCTCGTGGATACGCATAAGTGAGCGCACCCGACGGGCACACGGTCGTGCAGGCGCCGCAGCCCACGCAAAGGTGCGGCTCGACCGCGATGTGATCGCCGTCCGGCCGGATCGCCACGGCCGAGCAGACGTCGATGCACGCGTGCAGCCGGTCTTCTTCGAGCGGCTGTGCGCGCACAGCGACGCCTTGAACTGGAAGAACTTCGGCTTCTCGAACTCGCCGGTCAGCGTGGCGAGCTCGGTCGCCGCCTTCGCCTGCGCGACGACGTCGGCCCCCGGACCGAAATATCCCTGCGGCGGCTGGTGTTGACGGAACCACGCGGTCCCGGCGGAGATCGAGGACGAGATCGAAATGTTCAGTACGCGTGCGTATCGGTGCGGGCGAAATCGATCGCGCCGACCGGGCCGCAGGCGGCGACGCAGGTGCGGTGGCTCTTGCAGCGATCGAGATCGATCTGGTAGCTCTCGTCGATCGCCTGCTCCGGGCACGCGCGCAGGCAGGCATTGCAGCGCGTGCACAGATCGAGGTCGATCGGGTTTTCCTGGGTCCAGGCAGCCTCGAACGCGCCGAGCCATCCGGTCAGCGCAGTCAGACGCCCCGTGTACACCGGATACGCCCGCTCGGCCGGTAGCGGCGTTCCGGCGGAGCGGCCGGTGGCGAGCACGGTGACTGCGAGCCGATCGCACAGCGCGTCGGCCCAGCCGAGTGCCGCGTCGAGAGGGCCGGTGATGAGCAGTTGACCCTCGGATTTGTAGCTGACGCTCGGGACCGGCTCGGCGTCCGGCAACGAGGCCATGGCGAGCAGTGCGGCGATCTTCGGCGTCGCGGCGGCCGCCTCGGCCGACCAGCCGCCCGTCTCGCGGATGTTGACGAAGCGGATTTCGCGTGTGCGGCCGCCCTCCTCGGCCGCGTCGCCCAGCAGCCGCTGTTCCTGCGTGCAGGCGACCAGGACGTCGCCCTGAGCGCCAGCCGAGAACTGCGCGAGCTCGCGCTGGCACAGCATCGTATGCACCTTCGGCGCCGCCGGCAGGCCAAGCGCTCGACCGAGCGCGGGGCCGTCCAGCGGCATCGTGCGATTGCAGTTGCAGACGAAGAGCGTCCTTCCGGAAATGCTCATCCGGGCTTCCGGTCCGAGGCTTCGTCCGGACTCTGCGACGACGCAGCCGCATCGTCGACGCTTGCCGTCAGCGGAGCCAGACTGTCGGGCGGGCCGTCCGAGGCGGACACATCTGCCGGCAACGGCGCGGACAGAGGCGGCGCTGTTGTCGCGGATGCGACTTGGGCATCCGCGCCGGATTCCTCGGCGGCATCTTCGGTGAGCCTCCCGTACACGTTGGCGAGCTTTTCCAGCATTCCCGCCGGCATCGGATCGGCGATCGTGTAGTCGCCAATGTAGATATCCAGGCCGTCCATCACGTTGAAGTGGGGATCGCTGAACAGCTTCTTGAGCGCCGCGCGCTTCAGTGCTTCGTCCACCTTGGGCTGCATGAACGCGCCGAAATCGGATTCCATCGTCAGCGATTCGACCGGTGGTAGCGGTTCGGGCGCGGGTGGCGCCGCTTCCGGCACGGCGTTCGCAATCGGGGCGGCGGCCGGAGCGGCCGCGAGCGGGGGTCCACCCGCGCCGCTATCGGCCTGCGGCGGCGGCAGCGGGGCCTCGCGTGCCGCCTCGTGCTTGCGGCGCGACCAGCGCGACAGCGAGAAACGTTCAGGCGTCTGTGGATCGTCGACCATGACTATGGGCAGGCTCTCTATTGCTTCGGCCCGGGTTGCGGCCGGTCGCGCACGAATGCGCCGTCGCGAAATGGATCGTTGCGCTTCACCTTGCGCTTGGGCTCGGGCTTGTAGTGTTCGGCGACATACGCGGCAAGAAACGCGCGGACCGGTTCAGGCATGGGCACCGGATCCACACGCTCGCCGCCATCCATGAACCGCCCCGCCTCGTTGTAGCTCAGCGTCACGATCTGCGGCCGTGCCACCGGCTCCGCGACGCCGTCGCCGAGGCGCCACATGACGAAGACGACCGGCGTGTCCGACGTGACGTTCAGAAAAAAACCCTCCGCTTCGGACGGATGCAACTCGATCGCCATCCCCGGAAAGCGCCAGCGTGGTCCCCGCGGGGCCCTCGGCGACGCATTCAGGCGCGCCCGGCGTGGGCCGGCCCTCGCCGTTGGGGATCACCGCGGACGGCTGCCACTTTTCGCTGGCCCAGCGGTTATCGAGCGGGACACGCTCCATCATCACGTCGACGGAAAAATACACAGGCATCATGGGTATTCGCGCGACGTATTCGCGATCCGTGCAAGGGGGCCGATCATACACCAGCGAGCATCCGGCCCCGCGCGTTCCCTCCCTACGTCTGCTACCATTTCCGCTGGATTTCCTCAATGCGATGGCTTTGCTTTGATCATTCCCCTCACCGACACGCGCGCGAAGGATGGCGCGCAGGCGCGCGCGGCGTTCGTCCGCGAAGCGGCGGGCACGCCTGCAGCCGAGGGTCCGCTCGCGGATCTGCGCGGACGGCCGCTGTCCGATCTGCGCATTTCGGTCACCGATCGCTGTAATTTTCGTTGCGTGTACTGCATGCCGAAGCACGTCTTCGGCAGCGATTACCCGTTCCTTCCGCACGCGGCGCTGCTGACCTTTGAGGAGATCACGCGTGTCGCCGCAGTGTTCGTGGGGCTCGGTGTTCGCAAGATCCGACTGACCGGCGGCGAGCCGCTGCTGCGCAGGAAGATCGAGCGGTTGATCGAAATGCTGCGCGGTGTGGGCGATCTCGACCTCACGCTGACGACCAACGGCGCACTGCTTGCACGCAAGGCGGCCGACCTGCGTGCGGCGGGCCTGTCGCGCGTGACCGTGAGCCTCGATTCGCTCGACGACGCAACTTTTCGGGCGATGAACGACGTCGATTTTCCGGTGGAAAAGGTGCTGGAGGGTATCGACGCCGCGGCCGCCGCGGGACTCGCGCCTATCAAGATCAACATGGTCGTGAAGCGCGGAATGAACGAAGACGCGGTGGTGCCGATGGCGCGGCACTTCAAGGGCAGCGGTCACATTGTCCGTTTCATCGAATATATGGACGTCGGCGCGACCAACGGCTGGCGAATGGACGACGTGGTGTCGGCGCGTGAGATCGTCGACATGATCGGCGCCGAAATGCCGCTCGTACCCGCCGACCCCCATTATCGCGGCGAAGTCGCCGAGCGCTGGTCCTACGCGGATGGCGGCGGAGAGATCGGGGTGATCGCGTCGGTGACGCAGGCGTTCTGCCGCGACTGCACCCGTGCGCGGCTGTCCACCGAAGGCAAGCTCTTCACCTGCCTCTTCGCCGATGAAGGCTTTGACCTGCGCGACCTCCTGCGGGGTGGCGACAGCGACGAGGCGCTGCGCCGCGCGATATCAGCGATCTGGCGTCAGCGCGCCGACCGCTATTCGGAAATCCGCACCGCGAGCACGGCGCGGACGCCGAAGGTCGAGATGAGCTACATCGGAGGGTGACGGGAATCAGGAGTCAGGAGTCAGGAGTCGGCTGTCAGTGACGACGGCGATTCCGGCGGTGGCGGCGCTTCGGGCGCCGGTATGATTCTCCAGATTCCTGACAGGTTGCCGCCATGAACGCGGGTGCAGCTGTCGATTGACTCCCGACACCCGATTCCGATGCTTGATGCGCCGCCAGAGCAAACGCCGATGCAACTGCCAACCGCCGATCGCCAACCGACTCCCTACCGGCCGCTGCTGACCGACGCCGCGCGGCCGGCGACTTTCAACGTCGCGGCGGTCGATGAGAACGGCCAGCGGCGCGACGTGCCGGTCGCCGGGGAGCATCCACTTACAATCTACGTCGACAAGCAGGAACTGTTGACGCTGATGACGCTGGGCGGCGCGCCCGAGGCGCTCGCGATCGGCTATCTGCGCAATCAGCGGCTGGTGACGTCGATCGACGAGATCGTGTCGGTTCAGGTTGACTGGGATTGCAACGCCTGCGCGATCACGACGCGCCACGGGTTGGCCGATCTCGAGGCGAAGACCGCAAAGCGCACCAAGACCACCGGCTGCGGCCAGGGCACGGTGTTCGGCGACCTGATGGATGAGATCGACAGCGTCCGCCTGCCCGACGGCGCGACGCTCGCGCAGTCGACGCTCTACGACCTGCTCGACCGCGTGCGGCTGCACGAAACCATCTACAAGCAGGCGGGCGCCGTTCACGGCTGCGCGCTCGCCGCCAACGAACCCGGCGCGGCGCCGATCCTGATGTTCGTCGAGGACGTGGGCCGCCACAATGCCGTCGATGCAATCGCCGGCCGCATGTGGCTCGACCGTCTCGACGGCGCCGACAAGATCTTCTACACGACCGGCCGCCTGACGTCGGAAATGGTGATCAAGGCGGCACAGATGGGCATTCCGTTCCTGGTGTCGCGTTCCGGGTTGACGCAGATGGGCCACGAGATCGCGGAAAAGGTCGGATTGACGATGATCGGTCGCGCGATGAACAAGCATTACCTGCTGTTCACCGGCGCCCAACGGTTCCGGCGCACATGAACTCGGCGCCCCGTGCCCGCGGTCGCTGCCACTGCGGGCGGGTGAGTTTCGTCGCCACCTTTCCGTCGCGATTCTGCGCCCACTGTCATTGCGAAAGCTGCCGGCGCGCGCATGGCGCCGCGTTCGTCACCTGGGTGGGCTTCCCGTCGGACCGGGTGCGTATCACCGAGGGCGCCGCGGATCTTGCGGCGCACGAATCGTCGCCAGGCACGATGCGCCGATTCTGCCGCCACTGCGGCACCAAGCTCTTCTTCGAATCGGCGCGCTGGCCCGGAGAGACGCACGTCGTGCTCGCCGCGTTCGACGAGCCGGTGGACCGCTTGCCCACAGTGCATGCGTTCTACGACGAGCATGCGAGCTGGCTCCCGGCGCTGAGGGATCCGCCGTGACCATCGTCGCGGCGGACATCACCGGCATCGTCCTCGCCGGCGGCATGGGCCGACGGATGGGCGGCGTCGACAAGGGGCTGGTCGCGTTCGACGGACGGGCGCTGGTGGCGCACGTGATCGAACGGCTTGCACCGCAGGTCGGCCCGCTGATCGTGAACGCCAACCAGAACCACGATCGCTATGCTGCGTATGGACACCCCGTGGTGCCGGACGACGTCGGCGGCTTCGCCGGCCCGCTCGCCGGTCTGCACGCGGGGATGACGCGCGCTAGCACCGGCCATGTCGTCACGGTGCCCTGCGACTCGCCGTTCCTGCCGTCCGACCTCGTCGCAAGGCTGGCCGACGGCATGGTGCGGGATCGCGCACAAATCGCGGTCGCCTACACGTTTACGCAGCCGCATCCGGTCTTTGCGCTTGTCGAACGCGGTGTGCTGCCGCACCTGACCGCGCTTCCTGCGCGGCGGCGGCCGAAAGATCGACGCGTGGTATGCGACGCTGCGCGTCGCCGCGGTGTCGTTCGACGACGAGGAGGCGGCATTTCGGAACATCAATACGGCGGACGAGCTTGCTGCAGCGGCAACGCCGGCGGGACCCATGTCCGTGAGCCGGCGCCTGCGCGGGCGCGCATGATGCCGCGGCTGGCCGACCTCGCGCACGGCCGCGACAACAACTTCCAGCTGATCCGGCTCTCCGCGGCTGCGTTCGTCGTGCTGTTCCACAGCTTCGCGCTGACCGGCCGCTGGACGCAGGAACCGTTGTGGAAGCTTGCACCGGAACTCAACTTCGGCGCGCTCGGCGTAAAGATCTTCTTCGTGATCTCGGGCTTCCTCGTTACGCAAAGCTGGCTGGCGCGGAGGGCCCCGCTGGCATTCGCCGTGGCCCGCGCGCTTCGCATCTATCCGGCGCTCATCGCCGCGACACTGTTGACCATCATGCTGGCCGGCGCCTCGAGCTCGCTGGCCTGGGGCGACTATCTCGCGCATCCGCAGACGCTGGACTACGCCTGGCGCGTCGCTTTCGGCTGGGAAATCGTCTACCGGCTGCCCGGCGCGTTTCCGGCCAATCCGTTTCCGCATGACGTGAACGGGTCGCTGTGGACGTTGCCGATCGAGCTGCGTCTGTACGTTGCGCTGCTGACGGCCGGCGTTCTGGGCCTGCTCGCACGGCGGCTCGTGTGGCTCGCCGCACTGCTGATGCTGATCGTGATCTTCGCCGTTCGGCCGGAGTGGTTTCCGCTGGCACCGAACGACCGCGTGGTCCGCGAACTGGCATTACTGTTCGGTCTGGGTTCGCTCGCCTATGCGTGGCGCGACGCGTTGCCGGTTTCACTGGGTGCCGCTGCCCTCGCCGTGCTGCTCGTTGCGTGGAATCCCGGAGGCTGGCCACGTGGCGCGTTGTTCGCGCCGTTGCTCGCCTACGTCGTGCTGGTGGCCGCCTATCATCCGCGCCTGCGGTGGCCGGCGTTCAACCGGATCGGCGACTACTCGTACGGCATGTATGTCTATTCGTTTCCGCTGCAGCAGACACTGATGCAGCGTTTTCCGGCGCTCGAACCGGCCGGATTGTTCGCGCTTGTCGCTGCCGCTGTCGCTCGCGGTGGCGGCCTGCTCGTGGCATGCGCTGGAACGCCCCGCGCTCGCTCTGAAATCCCGATTCAACCAACGCCGGAAATCACCATGAATGAACCGCAAACCCTGCGCGAAGCCTCGTGCGCCGATGACTACGATCCCAACTCGATGCCGGTTGACCAGGCACGTGCGCTGATCCTCCGCTTCCTCGAACCGGTAACCGCGGTCGAGCGCGTCCATGTCCGGTTCGCGCTCGACCGGATACTCGCCGACGACATCGTCTCGCCCCTGCCGGTGCCCGGTCACGACAATTCCGCGATGGATGGCTGGGCGGTGAGGTTCGCCGATCTCGCCGCCGATCGGGACACCCAGCTGAAGCGCGTTGGCGATTCGTTCGCGGGCAAGCCTTCCAAGGTCTCGGTCCGCGCCGGAGAGGCCGTGCGCATCTTCACCGGTGGCGTGATGCCCGTGGGCGCCGACACGGTCGTGATGCAGGAGCGCGCCGCCGAAACGGCGGGAGGCGTGCGCATCACCGCGGGTGCGGTGACCAAGGTCGGACAGAACCGCCGACTTCGCAGGCGAGGACCTGAAAGAGGGACAAGTGGTGTTCCGTCGCGGCCAGCCGGTGCGGCCCGCCGAGCTCGGGATGATCGCGTCGCTCGGCGTCAACGAAGTAAGCGTGTACCGGAAGTTGCGCGTTGCATTCTTCTCGACCGGCGATGAATTGAAATCAATCGGCACACCGCTTGCCGAGGGCGAGATCTACGACAGCAATCGCTACACGCTGTACGGGATGCTGACCCGGCTCGGTTGCGAGATCCTTGACCTGGGCGTCGTACCCGACGTGCCGGAGCAGCTGGAACGCGCGTTCGCCACCGCGGCGGCCAGCGCCGACGTCATCATTACGTCGGGTGGCGTCTCGGTGGGCGAGGCCGATTTCGTCAAGGCGCTGCTCGACAAATTGGGCGAGGTGCTGTTCTGGAAGATTGCGATGAAGCCCGGCCGGCCGCTCGCGTACGGAAAGATCGGAGACGCGCATTTCTTCGGATTGCCGGGCAACCCGGTGTCGGTGATGGTGACGTTCTACCAGTTCGTCCGCGATGCGCTGCTCGTGCTGCAGGGTCGCCGCGACGTCGCGCCGGTGCCGATGTTCAAGGCCACGCTTGCCGCCCCGATCAGGAAGGCGCCCGGGCGCACCGAGTTCCAGCGCGGCATCCTGACGCCCGCGGCGGCGGGAGGCTGGGAAGTGCGCACCACCGGCGACCAGGGCTCCGGCATCCTGTCATCGATGTCGCAGGCGAACTGCTTCATCGTGCTCTCCACCGACACCGGGAATGTCGCGGCGGGCGACGCCGTGGACGTGCAGCTCCTCGAAGGGCTGATCTGATCGAGCGCCCCTCCGCGGGCACGGATTTGGTCGCGCGGACCACGCCGCAAGTCCCGACACGCGCCGAGGCGTTCCGCTACTGGCTGCGCGTCGGGTGCCGCAGCTTCGGCGACCCGGCCGGGCTGATCGCGCTCATGCACCGCGAGCTCGTCCTCGCCTTCGGGTGGCGATCGACGCTGGCGCAGATAGGCTGGCTCTTCACCAAGGCCATGGTGCCGACGATCGCCGCCGTCGTCGCACTGTTCCGCGCGCAGGTGGGGGTCATGCCGGTCGTGGTCGCGTGCGGGAGTGCGCGATTGCTGGTGGGGGCGATGCGCTAGTTCCGGGCGTCCGGAGAAAGCGCCTGATCGTCCAGCCAATGTGCTCCGGCGAACGCAAGCGTACCGATGCCGGCGGCGGCAAACATCGCCGTCAACGGGAGACGAGCATCGATGCCAAGGTTGCCAAACAACGCCAACCGTAACGCAACGAGCGCCACGGCGAACGCGGACATCCCGGCCAGCATGCACGCCACGCCCGCAGCCCGCCTCCAGTCGAAGCGTGAACCTGGCGATAGCGAACGAATGACGCCACGCCCCCGCGGATTGACGTATGGCGCGCGAAGGCGGAGATCGGTCATGACATTGTTCAATGGAGGCTCCTTCTGGCTGCTGGCAACGGAATCACGAATCGCACATTCGGCGGTAGCGGCCGAGGAGCAACTTTGCTTCCAGTTCGCGGGATTCGCGCGCGACATCGATCACTGCCGCACCGAAGTCGGCGACGCGTCGCCAGAGTGACGGAGCCGATTGCGGCGCGATTTCGCCGGATTCGGTGGCTTTGAGGGTCCTTTTACAAAGGCCCATCTCGTAGACATTGATGACTTCAGGGGTGTGCATGGTGTCTCTTGGCCAGTTGGTGGAAACAGTCGCTTGGCGCCAGCAACGAATTGATGGTGCGTCGCACCAATGGCAAGATAGGGATCGAGACCGACGAAGGCTAATTGTTATTTGTTATCATATTGATTTGCCCAGCCAATGCAGCGGCAACTCATTGTTGCAATGCGGCATTTTTGGCGCTTCCGGCCGTCGACCTCGCCTGAGTATTTGCCGGCGAGGAGGCTTGGCCGATGCTCGAGTGACGGCCGCAGTGGCGGCAGCGGTGCCGGTATCATCGGCGCTTCCCGTTAGAGTCCCCCAAATTCGCCGATGTCTTCCCTAGCGCACCTGATCGAACGCAATCGCCAATGGGCCGGCGAAGTCCAGGCCGCCAAGCCGGACTTTTTTCGCCTGCTCGCAGCGCAACAGAGCCCGCGTTACCTGTGGATCGGCTGCTCCGACAGCCGGGTCCCGGCCAACGACATCGTCAACCTGCTGCCAGGCGAGCTCTTCGTCCACCGCAACGTGGCCAACGTCGTCGTCCACACCGACCTGAACTGCCTGTCGGTCCTGCAGTTCGCCGTCGACGTACTGCGCGTCGAGCACGTGATCGTCGTCGGCCACTACGGTTGCGGTGGCGTCCGGGCCGCATGGCAGGGCAAGCCGCTCGGACTCATCGACAACTGGCTGCGCCACGTGCAGGACGTGGCCGAGCGACACGTCGCGTTCCTCCGCACGCTGCCCGACGAAGCCACGGTCATCGATCGCCTGTGCGAACTCAACGTCATCGAACAGGTGCATCACGTCGCGCGGACCACGATCGTCCAGGACGCGTGGCGGCGCGGACAACCTCTGACGCTGCACGGCTGGATCTACGGACTTTCCGACGGCCTGGTGAATGACCTGCGCATCGAGGCGGATTCGGCCGAAAGACTCGACGCCAACTACACGGCGGCGCTGGCCGCTGTCGCGCGCGCGGGCCGCTGACGATCGCGCACGTTTCGCTCGACCGCGCCGTGATCCGCCTGACCGACATCACCAAGGTCTTTGCGGGTCCCCGGCCGCGCACCCTCCTCGACCGCATCTCGCTCACCGTCGCCCGCGGCGAGATGGTGGCGATCGTCGGCGAATCGGGCGTCGGCAAGTCCACGCTGCTCAACCTGATCGCCGGACTCGAGCGCGCCGATCGGGGGCGAGGTTATCGTCGACGGCGTGACGCTCGACCGGTTCACCGACGATCAGGCGAGCGCATTCCGCCGCGAGCGGCTGGGCTTCGTGTTCCAGGCGTTCCACGTGCTGCCCTACCTCAGCGTTGCGCAAAATGTCGCGCTGCCCCTCGCGCTGCTTGGGCCACGAGCGCGCGGAGTCCGCGGCGCGGGTCGCCGCAATGCTCGCCGCCGTGGGCCTCGCGGACCGCGCCGACAGCATGCCGCGCGAGCTGTCGGGCGGCGAGCTGCAGCGGACCGCGATCGCCCGCGCACTGGTGCACAGGCCGGCGATCGTGCTTGCCGACGAGCCGACCGGCAACCTCGACCCCGATAGCGCAGCGGGCGTCATCGCCCTGCTGCGCGAGCGTCTGACCGCCGAAGGCGCGACCGGTGTGCTGGTCACGCATTCGCGTGCGGCTGCTGCACGGGCCGACCGTGTCCTGATGCTGACAGCGGCGGGTCTCTTCCCGATGCCGGCACAATGAAGGACGACGCTCACGGTCGCGTACGCGGTGCTCGGAGGCGCGCTCGGGCGCAACCGTGGCCGCCTGCTGCTGTCGGTACTTGACGATCGCGTTCGGCGTTGCGCTGGGCTTCGCGGTCGCGCTGATCAATGCCACCGCCATCGGCGAGTTCGAAGGCGGGATGAAGTCTCTCGCTGGGTCGGCCGATCTGGAAGTGCGCGGTGCGCGCGACGGATTCGATGAAGCGCTCTACGCCGAACTCGCCCGCGACGCGGACATCGCGGTGGCCAGCCCGGTCGTCGAAGTCGACGCACGCATCGAAGGTCGCGACGACGCATTGCGCATCTACGGAGTCGACGCGTTCCGTGCGGCGGCCGTGACGCCAGCGCTGGTCGGCACCGTGCGACGATCCGCTGGATTTGCTGCGCCCCGGCCGACGTTTTCATCAGTCCCGCAGCGGCGGCGTGGCTCGACGCGCAGCCGGGTGCCAAGATCACCGTTCAATCCGGCGTGCGCGCGGTGCCGCTCGCGGTCGCCGGACTGGCGCTCGCCGGCACGGGCGAACGCTTCGCGGTGATGGACATCGCTGCCGCGCAGGACGCGTTCGCGCGCGGCGGCTCGCTGTCGCGGATCGACGTACGGGCGCGCCCGGGTGCAGACCTGGTCGCGCTTCGCACGCGGATCGAGCGCACGCTGCCGCCCGGCGTGACGGTCGCCACGCCGCAGGATAACGCGGCGATGACGATGCGCCTGTCGCGATCGTACCGCGTGAATCTCAATGTGCTCGCGCTCGTCGCGCTGTTCACCGGCGGCCTGCTGGTGTTTTCGACCCAGGCGCTGTCGATCGTCCGGAGGCGCGCGCATTTCGCGCTGCTGCGGACGCTGGGCCTTTCGCGCCGGTGGCTGGTGGGATTGCTGGTCGCGGAGGGCGCGCTCGTCGGCGTCGCCGGCGCGACCGTGGGACTCGCAGGCGGCTACGTGCTCGCCGACGCCGTGCTGCGAGTCTTCGGCGCCGACCTGGGCGCCGGCTTCTTTCGCGGCGTCGCCCCGACGCGTCGTCGTCGAGCCACAGGCCGCGCTGATCTACGGCCTGCTGGGCATCACGGTCGCGATGCTTGGCAGCCACGCACCGGCACGCGAGGCCGCGCGCGCGATGCCCGCGGCCGCGCTCAAGGCGGGTGACGACCAAACGGCGTTCACGCGTCTGCGCCATCCGCTGCCCGGACTCGCTCTCTTTGCGTTGGGCGCGATGGCGGCGTGGCTGCCGCCGGTCGCGGGTCTGCCGATCTTCGGCTACCTGGCGATCGCGCTGCTGCTCCTCGGCACGCTGCTGCTGCTGCCGCGGCTCGCAGCGTACGCGCTGGCCCGGGTACCGGCACCCAGCGCATTCCCCGCGGCGCTCGCACTCGACCAGCTGCGCGGCACGCCGGGACAGGCGAGCGTCAGTCTCGCCACAATTGTCGCCAGCGTCTCGCTGATGGTGTCGATGGCGATCATGGTCGCATCGTTCCGCCAGTCGCTCGACGATTGGCTGCTGCGCGTCCTTCCGGCCGATGTCTACCTGCGGGCCGGTTCCACGGGCGACAGTGCGTATTTTTCGCTCCGGCGAACAGCGGGCCCTTGCCTCGGTGGAGGGTGTCGCGGGCATCGCATTCCTGCGCAGCCAGAGCATCGTGCTCGACGCCGGCAAACCGCGAGTCGCGTTGCTGGCGCGTGACCTGCCCGCCGACGACCCCGGCGCGATGCTTCCGCTGGTCGCCGACCCGTGGCCCGTGCACGCCGGCGATCCGCCTCCGGTCTGGGTCAGCGAGGCGGTGGTCGATCTCCATGGCGCGCGCCTCGGCACACGGCTGCAGGTGCCGCTCGCCGGACGTTCGTATCCGTTCGTCGTGGCGGGCGTGTGGCGCGACTATGCGCGGCAGCAGGGCGCGCTCGTGATCGACCGCGCGACATACGCGCGGCTGACCGGCGACACGAATGCCACCGATGCGGCGATCTGGCTCGCGCCGGGCGTCGACAGCGCGGCGTTTCGCTCGCGACTCGAACAGCGCATTCCCGACGCAGCACGGATGACACTCGCAACTCCCGGCGAAATCCGCACACTCTCGCTGCGCGTGTTCGACCGGACGTTCGCCGTGACGTACGGACTGCTCGCGGCCGCGGTCGTGATCGGCCTGGTGGGACTGTCGTCGTCGTTCGGCGCGCTGGTGCTCGCAAGGCGGCGCGAATTCGGCATGCTGCGACATCTCGGGATGACGCGACGCCAGATCGCCGCGATGCTGGCCACCGAGGGCCTTGCCGTCAGCAGCATCGGCCTCGCGGTTGGCGTTGCGCTCGGCGTCCTGATGAGCGTCATCCTGATCCACGTGGTGAACCGGCAATCGTTCCACTGGGGAATGGACGATGCACGCACCGTGGGGGCTGCTGGCGATGCTCGCGCTTGCCTTGCTCGTTCTCGCCTGTGCAACGACGGTGGCGAGCGCGCGGGCGGCAATGGGCGGCGACGTGATTCGTGCTGTCAGGGAGGACTGGTAGTCCGCTGTCAACGGCCGGGAAGGTCCCGCAGATGGAACGTCGCAGATTTCTCGTGATACCGCTGATTCTCGCGACTCGCTCAGTGTGGGCCGCGGTCGAGTATCCCGACGTCGAACGCGGCGTGGCGCTAGCGTTCCCGCGCGACCATGGCAGCCACCCGCGATTTCGCAGCGAATGGTGGTACATCACGGGCTGGGTGCAGCGACGAATACGGTCACGACTTCGGCGTGCAGGTCACGTTCTTTCGCACGCGGCCCGGAATCGCGGAGGACAGCGCCAGCCGCTTCGCGCCGAGGCAACTACTGTTTGCGCACGCGGCGATCGCCGATCCGGACGCCGGCCGGCTGCGTCACGACCAGCGTTCGGCGCGCGCGGGATGGGGGCTCGCCGAGGCCTCCGAAGCCACGACCGACGTCGCCATCGGCGATTGGTCGCTGCGCCTCTCGGGCGACACGTACGTGGCACGGGTGGCCGCGCGCGATTTCGCATTCGCGCTTTCGTTCACCGCGCGAGCGCCGACGCTGCTGCAAGGCGAGCGCGGCGTGAGCCGCAAGGGTCCGCGCGATGCGCCAGGCGAGCTACTACTACAGCCGGCCGCAACTCGCCGTCGACGGAACGCTGTCGCTGTCCGGGCGCACGCTCGCCGTGCGCGGCACCGCGTGGCTCGATCACGAGTGGTCGAGCGACTACCTGGCCGCCGGCGCGCAGGGCTGGGACTGGGTCGGCATCAACCTGGACGACGGTGGTGCGCTGATGGCGTTTCGCATCCGCGCGAAGGACGGGAGCGTACTGTGGGCGGGCGCGACGCTGCGCGAAGCGTCCGGCGCGGTGCGAACGTTCGAGCCCGCCGAGGTCGAATTCACGCCGCTGCGGCAATGGCGCTCGGCGCGCACCGGCGTCACCTACCCGGTCGCGTTCAGAGTCACTGCCGGTGGGCTCACGCTCGATCTCGAGCCGCTCTTCGACGACCAGGAACTCGACGCGCGCGCGAGCGTGGGCACCATCTACTGGGAAGGCGCAGTACGCGCACGTTCCGGCGGACGGACCGTCGGGCGGGGCTACCTCGAGCTCACCGGCTATGCCGGGCCGCTGAAGATGTAGCGTGCCGATCAGTAGTACGGGAACGGATGCCGCTCGAGGCGGCGCATGCGATTCTCGAGATCGAAGACATCCTGTGCCTGCGCGAGGTAGGCTTCACGCTCATTCAAGCTCTGCCGGTAGCACCAATTGTCGAAGGCATTCGTCCAGCGCTTCAGCAATGACTCGCTCGGCCGCCGCATCGGTGGATCGACCTCTGTCGGCGCCGTCGGGCGCATCGTCGCCGCGTTTGACGGCAGCGCGTCGTAGAACGTCGCGTGTGCAAGTTTGACGCAAGCGCCAATCACGCTATGTTCGGGAAATGCACGGTTCATCGCTTCCATTGCCACTCTCCTACCTGCCTTGTGGGCAAACGGCGTCTGCACATTGATAGTGCGACGCACAATCACAACATAGACCCCCGGTAGGAGACTTTCAAATCGTAGGTTTCAATCAAGGTGATTTGTTTGGATGATGGCTCGCGAAGTCATTGTTGCACTGCAACATTTCGCGTAGAATGCGTTTTCTCGGCGACGTTCCGGGGGTCGCAATGGAGCTCTACCAGCTAAGAAGTTTCGCCGCGGTCGCCCAGCTGGGGCACCTGACCCGGGCGGCCGAGCGGCTGCACATCAGCCAGCCCGCGGTCAGCGCCCAGATCAAGGCGCTCGAAGACGAACTGGGCGTCATGCTCTTCGAACGCGTTTCGAGCGGCATGGTGCTGACTTCGGCCGGACGCAAGCTGCTCCCCGCGGCGGAAAAGGTGATCGACGCCGCGCAGGCGTTGCGCAGTCGCGCCCGCGCGCTGCAGGGCGAGGTGGTCGGACGCGCCCGTGTAGGCACCGTCTCCGACCCGGATTTCACGCGCGTCGGCGACTTCCTGGCGCAGGCGATCGAGGAGCATCCGTTGCTCGAGATCGAGATCCATCACCAGGTCTCCGGCGCCGCGTTCGAGAAGGTAAGGGAGGGATCGCTCGACGCGAGCTTCTACTACGGCAGCCTTGCGGATCCGGACGTCGCGGAGGTGCCGCTCATCGACTTCGCCTATCGGATCGTCGCACCCGCCGTCTGGGGCGACCGCGTCCGTCACGCATCGTGGGACGAAATCGTCGTGATGCCGTGGATCCTGCCGCCGCCGATCAGCACGCTGCGCACGCTGGCCGATGGCCTCTTCGCCGAGCGCGGCAGCTCGCCGGTGACGCGCATGGAGGCCGACAACGAGGCGGTGATCCGGTCGCTGGTCGTCGCCGGCGGCGGCATCACGATGATGCGCGAGGACGTCGCGCTCGACGCCGCGGCCGAGGGTGAAATCGTGCTGTGGGACAAGGTGCGCCTCGAAACGACGCTCAAGTTCCTCTACTTGAAGCAGCGCGAGAACGACCCGGAGATCCGCGCGCTGCTCGACGTGCTGCATCACGTCTGGACGTCTGCGCCTCCGGCCCTGCAAGAGACCCTGTGAACGGCCGCCATGCGCGCAAACGGCGCGTGCGGACGCTCGCATTCATCGTCGCCACGCCGCGGCGGCCGTCGGTCCACCGGCGCCGGGGTCACCGCTAACCTTCCACGGCGACCCTGGTCCGGCGACGCGCTGGAGCGGCGGAATTCGACTTCGGTGCAGCCGTTCGGGCTACCGTCGCCCCGCACCGAGTACGCCGCCCACGTCGCGCACCAGCGCCAGCGCGCGTTTCAGCACGTCGAGGCTGCGCACCTCGATGGTGAACGCCATGCGCGAGTGGCAGGTTCTTCGTGAGTGTGTTGGCTGCGGTAACGTTGATCTTCTCGCGCGAAAGCACCTCGGAGATGTCGCGCAGCAGTCCCTGCCGGTCCATCGCCTCGACGACGATGTCGACCGGGAACACCTCGTCGCGCGGTGCGCCCCAATCCGCGGTGATGAGGCGCTCGGGCTGCGTCGCGCGCATCCGCGCGACGTTGCCGCACGCGACGCGATGGATGGTCACGCCCTTGCCGCGCGTGACGAAACCGACGATGGGATCGGGCGGCGCCGGTTTGCAGCAGCGCGCAAGCCCGGTCAGCAGGCGGTCGACGCCCACGACCAGGATGCCGCTGCCCGAGCCGGCGGCCTTGCTCTGCCGCATCGCCACCTCGGGCTGCGCCGCGGACGGGCGTCGGCGCATCCGGCTGCGCGACGGCGTGGATGGCCGTCTGCACCTGCTTGCTGTTGATGTCGTCGCGCGCGAACGCGGCGAAGAATTCCTCGGTCTTGTCGAACCCGGCCTTTGCCGCCACCGCGTCGAGCTTCAACGCCGTCTGGCCGAGCCGCGCGAGCTCGCGCTCGACCAGAGCCCTGCCTTGCGCGACCGTCTGCCCGTATTGCTGCGCCTTGAACCACTGGCGCACCTTCGAGCGTGCGCGGTTGCTGTTGACGTAGCCCAGATCCGCGTTGAGCCAGTCGCGGGAAGGGCCGCCCTGCTTGGCGGTGATGATCTCGACCTGCTGTCCGTTCGAGAGCCGGAAATTCAGCGGCACCATCTGCCCGTCGACCTTCGCGCCGCGGCAGCGATGGCCGAGCCCGGTGTGCACCGCGTAGGCGAAGTCGACCGGCGTGGCGCCGCGTGGCAGGTCGATGACCTTGCCCTGCGGCGTCAGCACGTAGATCGAATCGGTGAACAGACTTTCCTTGAATGCGGACAGCCACTCGCTCGAATCGGCGACGGCGTCCTTCCAGTCCAGCACCTGGCGCAGCCACGCGATCTTCTCGTCGAACGTCGGGATCGACGCGCGCACCCTTGCCGTCGCCCTCCTTGTACCGCCAGTGCGCGGCCACGCCGTACTCGGAATGCCGGTGCATCTCCCACGTACGGATCTGCACCTCGAGCGGCTTGTCCTCGGGACCGATGACCGCGGTGTGCAGCGAGCGGTATTGTTGGCCTTCGGCTTCGCGATGTAATCGTCGAACTCGCGCGCCAGCGGCGTCCAAAGGTGATGGACGAGTCCGAGCGCCGTGTAGCAGTCCTTGACCGAATCCACCAAGATGCGCACCGCCCGGATGTCGTAGAGCGTATCGATGCCCGCCTGCTTGCGCTGCATCTTGTTCCAGATGCTGTAGATGTGCTTCGGGCGGCCCGTGACTTCGGCTGCGATGCCCGCGCCGGCGAGTTCGCGCTTCAGCGCGGCGACCACGTCGTCGATGTAGCGCTCGCGGTCGACGCGGCGCTCGTCGAGCATCTGCGCGATGGCCTTGTAGATGGCCGGCTCCAGCGCACGCAGCGACAGGTCCTCGAGCTCCCATTTGAGCTGCCAGACGCCGAGCCGGTTGGCCAGCGGCGCGAAGAGGTCGAGCACCTCGCGCGCGGTCTGCGCGCGTATCGCGGCGTCGCCCGTCATCAGCGATCGCAGCGCCTGCGTGCGCTCGGCGAGCTTGATCAGCACGACGCGGATGTCCTCGACCATCGCCAGGAGCATCTTGCGCAGGTTCTCCGCCTGCGCCGCGCGCTGCTCCGCGTCGCCGGTGTCCGGCGCGGCGCGAATGCCGCCCATGCGCGCGACGCCCGCGACCAGCGTGGCGACGTCGGCGCCGAAGCGCGCCTGAACCTCGTCGGCGTCGAACGCGCCCGCCACCGGCAGGCCGAGCAGCAGCGCCGCGCGGACCGAATCCGCATCGAGCTTCAGGCTCGCCAGGATCGTGGCGGTGCCCAGCGCGCGGTCGAGCGCCGGTTCGCCGTCGGCCATCGCCGCATCGCCGGTGTGCGCGCGCGCGAAGTCGTACGCCGCGGCGAACGACGCGCGTTCGTCCTCGGAATAATCGGGAACGAGGGTGTCGAGCCACGCGGCGACCGCCTGCGGCGCATCGGTCCGCGGCGCGGCGTGCAGTACCGCAACCATACGCAAATTATACGCGGCACGATTCGCACAGGATTGCGGCGGCGGACCACGCAGCGCCCGCGATGGCTTGCCGCTACGGCATCAGGCGCCCAGGTCGGTACGGATCTGCAGCGCCGCGCGCAGTGCGAAAGCCGCGATCGTCAGCGTTGGCGGCGACGCGGTAATCGTCGGAAACGTCGCCGAGCCGACGAGATACAGGTTCGGATGATCGTGCGCGCGCAGGTTGCGGTCGACCACCGATGTTTTCGGATCATCGCCCATCCGGCAGGTACCGCCCATCACCGCACTATCGGTGACCGGCCCCAGGCGCCGCAATTCGGTGGCGCCCAACGCGTTCATGAGGCCCAGCACATACTCCATGGCAACCTTCGCGCCGTCCTGTTCGTACTGACCCCAGCTGAAATGGATGCGCGGCCGCGGCATCCCGAGCGGATCGAGCCGGTCGCGCGCGAGCGTCACGCGGTTGTCGGGATTGGGCAGGACCTCGGCCGACGGGCCCATCGCAAGCTCGCGCGACATGTGGTCGCTGATCGCGGCATTGAGCGCCGCGCCGCGCAGTCCCTTGGCGGCGAATTGCTCGGCAAGCTTGAACGGGCCCAGTGCGCGGACCCAGCCCTCGTTGGACGGCGACGTGCCGGACGCTGCCATCGTGCCGCGGAAGTCGCCGTCGCGCAGTTCGCGGATCCCGCTCGTCTCGACGGGGCCGCGATAGGGGTAGAGCTTCTCCTTCGTGAGGCCGATCATCCCGGCGTCGAGCTGCGTAAGCAGGTTGCGGCCCACCTGGTCGCTGCTGTTGGCCACGGTGTGGCTGCCCCCGGGGACCGAGGACATCAGCAGCAGTTTCGCGGTCTCGATCGCGTGCGCCGCGACGACGAAGACCTTGCCGCGGGCCTCGTGGACGCTGCCGTCCGGTCGCGTGAAGCGGATGGCCGTGACCTTGCGATCGGCCCCAACGACGATCTCGTGCGCGATCGCCAGCGGCTCGATGCGCACGCCGGCGGCCTCCGCCTTCGCGACGTGCACCGAGGCATCGTACTTGGCGCCGATCGGGCAGATCGGAACGCACGACGCGTTGCCGCAGCACGGCGGCCGGTCGTCGTAGCCCACCGAATTGCGTCCATGCGGAAACGGCGCCATCGTCAGCCCCACCTTGGCGGCGGCGGCAGCGACCACGGTATCGAGATAGGTGGGCGAGAGCGGCGGCATCGGATACGGCGTCGAGCGCGGCGACCCCCAGTCGTAGTCGGCCGGGCCGCAGACGCCGATTTCGCGCTCGGCCTGCGCATACCACGGCTCGAGATCGTCGTAGGAAAGGGGCCAATCCACCCCCACGCCGAACTTGCTCTTCAGCACGAAATCGTTTGGTCGGTAGCGCAGCGGAAGGCCGCCCCAGTGCCAGGTCGTGCCGCCGACGACCCGCGCCTGCAGACCGTTGAACGTCACCGGACCCGCCTGAACGTAATACGCGCCAATATCGGCCAGGTCGGGCTGCGGTACCTTTGGATGCGCCGGATACGGAGAGTTCGCACCCTTGGTCGGCGAATTGCGGAACCGGATCACGGCCTTTGCGCGATCGACACGGGGACCCGCCTCCAGGATCAGCACCTTGACGCCGCTGCGCGCCAGCGAATAGCCGGTCATGGCACCGGCCACGCCCGAGCCGACGATGACCACGTCTGCCGTCAGCACGCTCATGCGTTGGCCGGCTTCGACGACCAATAATCGGTCATGCCGCCGCACTGTGCATTGGGTTTGGTCCAGGGCACCGCCTGCCACGCGAGCGCCTGGTCGTACGTGATGACCACCGGCCCCTTGCTGGTCTGCACGACACCGGAATACAGCGCGACCAGCACCGCCTGGGCCGCCTTTTCGAGACCCGCGGACTTGAGCGCATCGTCGAGCCGTTCGGGCGCTGTCGTGGTGGAGAGCTTGGCAATCCTGGCGAGGCTTGTCGCACCGACCGCGGCGGTCAATGCGCGAAGCAGCGCGCCGGCGACGGCGGAATCGCCATAGGCAAATCCGGTCAGCGTCGTCGACATCGCCTTGAAGCCTGCAGTCGATTGCGCGGCAGGCGCGCCCTGCGCGAGTCCCACCGGCAGATAACCCGAGCCAGCGAGCGCGGCAAGCCCCTGCAGCAATCGACGCCGTCTTGCGTCGGCCGGCGACATGAGGGGTGAATGGGTCTCAACGATCATCGGATGTCTCCGCAGTTCCGATACGATCCAGGTGATCGCACGCGGCCCCGGACTGGATCGCAGGCCAGCCCGCACGATAATCAAAAATGCGTCCCGGCACCACCCATTACTGCGCAATGGTGCCGCCAATCGACGCCGACGATCACCGTGCGCCGCGTGGCACGAAACCGCCGACGATGCCTACAGTGGCGTTCCCGCCGCTCTGGCGACCGCCTCAGCCAGCGACTGCGCATGCGTCTGCGCGAGCTGCTCGTCGCGCGCCTCGACCATCACGCGCAGCACAGGCTCGGTCCCCGACGGCCGCAGCAGCACGCGCCCGGCGTCGCCGAGCGCCAGCGCTGCGGCGCGCTCGGCGCTCGCGACCGCGTTGTTCGCATGCCAGTCCCAGCCACGGCGGACAGGCACGTTGATGAGGCGCTGCGGAAACATCGAGACGTCGGCGGTCGCCTGCGCAAGCGTGGTCTTCTGCTCGATCAGCGCGCGGAGCACCGCGAGTGCGGCGACGATGGCGTCGCCGGTGGTGTGCTTGTCGAGGCAGATGATGTGGCCGGAATTCTCGCCGCCCAGCAGCCAACGCTGCGCCTGCATCTGCTCCAGCACGTAGCGATCGCCGACCTTCGCGCGCGCCAGCGCAATGCCGCGGCGCGCCAGCGCCTGCTCGAAGCCCAGGTTGCTCATCAGCGTTCCAACCACGCCGCCGTTGGCGACCTGCCGGCGCTGGTAGTCGGCCGGCGATCACGTACAGCAGCTGGTCGCCGTCGTAGAGGCGGCCGGTGCGATCGGCCATCACGAGCCGGTCGCCATCGCCGTCCAGCGCAATGCCGAGGTCGGCCTCGTGCGTGCGCACCTGCTCGGCGAGGAACTGCGGATGCGTCGCGCCATTGCCGGCATTGATGTTGAGACCGTCGGGCTCGACGCCCACGGCGATCACGTCGGCGCCCAGCTCGTGGAACACCGGCGGCGCCACGTGATAGCCGGCGCCGTTCGCGCAGTCGACGACGATCCGCCAGCCATGCAGGTCGAGTTCGGACGGAAAGGTGCTCTTGCAGAACTCCACGTACCTGCCGGCGGCATCGTCGACGCGCCGCGCCTTGCCGAGCGCCGCCGACGATACGCACGTCAGCGGAGCGCTCATTCCGCGCTCGATCGATTCCTCGACGTCGTCACCCAGCTTGGCACCCGCCGCGGAGAAGAACTTGATGCCGTTGTCGTCGAATGGATTGTGCGATGCGCTGATCACGATGCCTGCCGACAGCCGCAGCGCACGAGTCAGGTAGGCGATGCCCGGCGTGGGCAGCGGGCCGCACAGATAGACGTCGACGCCGGCGGCCGAGAGGCCCGCCTCCAGCGCGGCCTCGAGGAGGTACCCCGAAATGCGGGTGTCCTTGCCGATCAGCACGCCCGGCCGGTCACCGCGTCGGGCGTGCTCGACGGACACCAGCGTGCGCCCCGCCGCCCAGCCAAGCTTCATCATCAGATCCGGCGTGATCGGCGACTCGCCGACACGACCCCGAATTCCGTCGGTACCGAAGTATTTGCGCTGCATGGGCTGTTCCGAATTCCAGGTCGCTAGGGTGAGGACGCGAGAACACGGGAGGACCTGATGCAGCGCGTCGAAGCCGCGCGCCTGCCTATCGGTCCCTGCCTACCTGCCCGTTCGCGCCCCTCCATTGTCCAGCACGATGGCGCCCCACACCTTCAGTGCGTCCACCGTCTCGCGCACGTCGTGGACGCGCACGATCGCGGCACCCAGCGCCACGGCCGCCAGCGCAGCGGCAAGGCTGCCCGCGAGCCGATCCGAGGTCCCGCGCCCGGTGATCTCGCCCACCATCGACTTGCGCGACAAGCCTGCCAGCACCGGATAGCCGGCAAGCGCGAACGTCCGCAGCGAGCGCAGCAGTGCCAGATTATGCGCCATCGTCTTCCCGAAGCCGAACCCCGGATCGACGGCGATGCGCTCCCGTGCGATGCCGGCGGCCTCGCACATCAGCGCGCGCTGCACCAGGAAATCACGCACATCGCGCACGACGTCGCCATAGTGGGGAGACTTCTGCATCGTTCGCGGGGTGCCCTGCATATGCATCAGGCACACCGCGGCCCGGCTGCCCGCGACCGCCTCGATCGCGCCCTTCGCCTGCAGCGCTCGCACGTCGTTGATCATCGCGGCGCCGGCGGCAATGGCCGCGCGCATGACGGCCGGCTTCATCGTGTCGACGCTGACCAGCGTACCTTCCGCGGCCAGGCGTTCGACCAGCGGAAGCACGCGCGCGAGTTCGGTACGTTCGGCCACCGGCTTCGCGCCCGGACGCGTCGACTCGCCGCCGACATCGATCATCGCGGCGCCGTCGGCCGTCATCTGCCGCGCGCGATCGAGTGCCTCTTCGATATCGATGGAGCCGTCTGAAAACGAATCCGGCGTGACGTTGAGGATGCCCATCACGCGCGGCCGCGCGAGGTCGAGCCGATGGACGCCGCATTGCAGGTACGCCGGAGCGCTCATCGCAAGGCCGGAAACAAGAGGGCGCGCCGCAAGGCACGCCCCGGTTCCCGAAAAATGCCCGACCTATGCCGGATTGGCGGAGGGTGCGGCATCCGGGCTTGCCGACGATCCGCCGGACGAAGGCCCGGACGACGTCTGCGTGGGCTTCGGAGGCCGCGGGGGCCGGCCGGCCATGATGTCGGCGATCTGGTCGGCGTCGATGGTCTCCAGTTCGAGCAGTGCCTTGGCCATCGCCTCGACCTTGTCCCGGTTGTCCTCGAGCAGTTTGCGCGCGACCGCGTACTGCGAATCGATGATCTTGCGGATCTCCTCGTCCACCTTCTGCATCGTGGACTCCGACACGTTCTTCTGCGTCGTCACCGACCGGCCGAGGAACACTTCTCCCTCGTTTTCGCCGTAGACCATCGGACCCATTTCGTCGGACATTCCGTAGCGCGTGACCATGCTGCGCGCGATCTCGGTCGCGCGCTCGAAATCGTTCGATGCGCCGGTCGTCATCTGGTTCATGAACAGCTCCTCGGCGATACGCCCGCCGAACAGCACGGCAATCATGTTCAGCATGTGCTTGCGGTCCATGCTGTAGCGGTCCGCCTCGGGCAACTGCATGGTCACCCCCAGCGCACGGCCGCGCGGGATGATCGTCACCTTGTGCACCGGATCGGTCTTCGGCAGCAGCACCGCGACGATCGCATGGCCCGACTCGTGATAGGCGGTGTTCCGGCGCTCCTCCTCCGGCATCACGATCGAGCGCCGCTCGGCGCCCATGATGATCTTGTCCTTCGCGCGTTCGAAATCGTGCATGTCGACCAGGCGCTTGCTGGACCGCGCCGCGAACAGCGCTGCCTCGTTGACCAGGTTGGCGAGATCCGCGCCGGACATTCCCGGCGTGCCGCGCGCGATGATGTCGGCCTTGACGTCCGGCGACATCGGCACCTTGCGCATGTGGACGAGCAGGATCTGCTCGCGGCCGCGGATGTCCGGCAGCGGCACCACCACCTGGCGGTCGAAACGTCCCGGGCGCATCAGCGCCGGGTCGAGAACGTCCGGCCGATTGGTCGCGGCGATCACGATGACGCCCGCGTTGCCTTCGAAGCCGTCCATCTCGACGAGCAGCTGGTTCAGCGTCTGCTCGCGCTCGTCGTTGCCGCCGCCCAGGCCGGCGCCGCGCTGGCGGCCGACGGCGTCGATTTCGTCGATGAACACGATGCACGGCGCGTTCTTCTTCGCCTGCTCGAACATGTCGCGAACACGCGCCGCGCCGACGCCGACGAACATTTCGACGAAGTCCGAACCGGAAATCGAAAAGAACGGCACCTTCGCTTCGCCGGCGATGGCCTTGGCGAGCAGCGTCTTGCCCGTACCCGGGCTGCCGACCATCAGCACGCCGCGCGGGATGCGCCCACCCAGCTTCTGGAACTTCGATGGGTCACGCAGGAATTCGACCAGTTCGCCCACCTCTTCCTTCGCCTCGTCGCAGCCCGCGACGTCGGCGAAGGTGATCGAATTGTTGGCCTCGTCGATCATGCGCGCCTTGCTCTTGCCGAACGAAAATGCGCCGCCACGTCCACCACCCTGCATCTGGCGCATGAAGAAGATCCAAACGCCGATCAGCAGCAGCATCGGGAACCACGAGATGAAGATCTGCGCAAGGAACGACTGCTCTTCCTCGGGCTTGGCCTCCACCTTGACGCCGTACTTGACGAGATCGCCCACCATCCAGATGTCACCGGGGGTGTAGGTGGTGAAACGCTTGTTGTCGTTGTTGACCCACTTGATCGTGCGGCCTTCGACCGTGGCCGACGTAACGCGGCCGGCCTTGGCCGAATCCATGAATTCGGAATAGGGAATGGAGTCGCGGCCGGCCTGACGCGTATCGAATTGCTTGACGACGGTAAGCACCACCAGCCCGATCACGAGCCAGATACCGATGTTCTTGAGCAGGTTGTTCAAACAGGACTCCTTGCGGGCCTTCCAAAACCGGCAGACCGCGAACCGGAAGCGACACCCGGACCCAGGTTACGACGTGAACTTGACATTTTACCCCGATCCACGTCCTCAACCAGCTTCGACATCAAATTCGAAGCAGGATTCACGCCAAACACACGACTAAGCACGTTTTTTCCGCCGGAGAGCGTTCGATCAACCCCGAAATCCCTTGCCGACCAGGAAAATCTCCCGGCTGCGGTCACGCGACGACTTGGGTTTGCGGACATAAACCTTGGAAAAATGTGCCTCCAGCGACCGCTGCAGCTCCGGCAAGCCCGCGCCCTGGAACACCTTGACGAGAAGATCGGCGCCGTCTCGCAGGTGACTGATCGCAAACTCGAGCGCAAGTTCACCCAGGTGAACGCTGCGCGCCTGGTCGACAGAGTCGATACCCGAGAGATTGGGGGCCATGTCCGAGACCACAAGGTCCACCGGCGAATTGGCAAGCGCCGACTCCACCGCGGACAGCCCCGCGCCGTCGCGAAAGTCGGCTTGAACGAAGGTCACTCCCGCGATCGGATCCATGGGCAGGAGATCGATCGCGAAGATCCGCGATCCCGGTCCGAGGCGCTCGCGCAGCACCTGTGACCAGCTGCCCGGTGCCGCGCCCAGGTCCACGACGCACATTCCCGCGCGCAGGAGGCCGTCCCGCTCCGCCAGCTCGATCAGCTTGAACGCGGCGCGCGATCGGTAGCCGCGGCGCTGCGCCTCCTGCACATAGGGGTCGTTGACATGCTCGTGCATCCACGCGCGCCCGAAGCGGTGCTTTTTCTTTGCAGGGTTGAGCGGCATGGGGGCGGCCTGGGGGCGCTGCAAGCGGGCGATTGAGCGACCATCCAATGCTACGCGCTGATCGTGGAAGCCGGTGTCGGCCGCTTACTCCGGCGCTTGGCCGCCGTCCGTCCGCGTCCACGACTGCGCCCGCAGCGTGCCACGACCCGACCCTCCCCCCGGGTCGCGTAAACTCCACGCCATGAAACCCCTGACCCCTACCGAACGCCGCGCGCTGCGCGCGCAGGCGCACCATCTCGAGCCGGTCGTCATCGTCGGCCAGCATGGACTGACCGCCGCCGTGCTCCATGAAATCGACCTTGCCTTGCTGAAGCACGAACTGATCAAGGTTCGCGTCGTCGCCGAAGACCGCGAGGTTCGCGAAGCATCGCTCGCGCGCATCTGCGCCGATCTCGCGTGCGCACCCATCCAGCATCTGGGCCGCGTGCTGGTCCTGTGGCGCATGAATCCGGACAAAAAAAAGAAAGCCCCCGCCGCGGTGGACGCGCGACCCGCGCGCAAGGCGTCGAGTCGGCGCGGCACCGCGCCCAAGACCGGTCCGCGCCCGCCCGTGGACCCCGTACGCGAGCGTCGCCGCGTGGCACGCGGCGAAGGCACGGCGCCCCCGAGCGGCAAGGGGCGGCGTGGCGCCGCGCGGAACATCCCGCCAGACCGAGGCCTTGAGGAAACCGTGGAGCCCGCTGCAGAGGCGGGTTCGTCGAGGCGCAAGTCTTCGTTCACACCCAGGACCCGGCCGAAGTCGTTTTCCGCCAAGCCCAATCCACGCTCGGCGTGGGAGAAGGCGCCGGTCGATCCGGCGGCCAAGACCAGGCGACGGCGCACCGGGCGGTAGCGCCGCTTCCTCGTTGCTTCCTACCTTTCAGGGTTTGGCCGGAGCCCCGGCGGTCAACCCGTCATTGTACGAACACAGTGTTGGTCGGAGCCCATGCCGAGCAACCGCTGCCGTTGCATGCCCGCACGCGATAGCTGTAGCTTCCGACCGGATTTGGAAGCGCGACCGAGTCGTCAAATAGCGTCGTGTCGGCCGGCACATTCGGCGCCACGACGGAATAGCTGCAGGTCCTTCCAATGTATCCGCAGCGCTGCACTTCATAGCGGGTCTCCGCGGCCACGTTCGCCCATGTCACGCGGACCGCCCGGGGCCCCGTCAGCATCGCCACGGCGGGCGCCGGTACCTGCGGCGGGGCGGGAGGCACGGCGACGGTAAAACTCATGGTCGCCTCGGCGCCGACGTTGCCAGCCGCGTCCTTCGCCTTGACGTGGAACGTGTACAAACCGTCGGCGAGCGCGCTGTAGTTCGCGCTGGTACCCGCAACAAACGTCCCCGGATCGGACTCCAGCGGGGCGAGCCAATGGTTGTATAGCAGATTCGCCGGTGGCGTCACGTCATCGGTCCCGGACCACGTGAATCCGGCGTTTCCCGACGTGTTCGGGTCGATCGGGCCGACGGTGATCGAGACGGTCGGTGGCAAATCGGGAGCATTGACGGTAAAGGTCCGCCGGTTGCCGGCGCCGGCGGCGGCGCCCGGCGCTTCGGTGTTGCCGGCGCTGTCCATTGCGATCACGTGGAAGGTGTACGTGCCATTGGCAAGGTTGGTGTAGCCCTTGGTCGTCGCGGCGCCGAAGGCCGAGAATGACTGCTCGAGCGGATCGAGGCGATAGGCATAGGTCAGAGGCAGACTGCCCGGCGCCGGCTCATCCGTGGCCGACCAGGCGAAGCTGACGTTGTGCACCGGCAGCATGTCACCCTCGTTCGGACTGGGTGGCGACGCGAGCATCGACGCGGGTGCGAGCGAGTCCGGTTGCGGCGCGCCGAGCGAAACATCGCATCCGAAGACCTCGCCCGCGTAACCGATCGGGAAATGGGTTCCGCCGATTGCGAGTCCATACGGCGTCGCAGCGATGCTCCGCAAGCCTTGCTGGTGGGGATTGCCCAGCCCGTTCCCCGACACGGTCGTGAAATCCACCCCGTTCGTCGTCGCGAGGATATCGAAGCCCGGTGTGTTCTGCCCGCTGCCGATCCCTTGGAAGGTGCCGACGTAGAGGCGATTGTCGCCCAGCGGCGCATTCGTCGCGTGATAGGAATAATCGAACAGCCGCCAGAAATAAAACTGACTGCCGGTTGGATAGCCCCCGGCCGCATCGCTGACAAAGCCGAAACCGGCGCCGCGCCGCGACGACGGCGGACAATCGTTGGCACCGCCGACCCCATCGATGTCTTCGAGCGGAAGTCCGCAGCGCAACGCCGCGGGCAGGTCGGGATTGGACGGAGGTCCATTGGGGTTGCTGCCGAAGTTGAGCCGCGGCTCGCCGACGAGAACCTCGAACGTGGCGTCGGGCCGCATCCGCCACAGCTCGGCGCGAACGAGGTCACCGTCGAGCACCGGAGCGCTGACGCCCAGGTAGAGATCGTTGCCGTAGGCGACGATGTCGGAGAATCCCTGGTTTCCGACCAGACCGCTTGCCGTCCGCGGTCGTCCGCCGCCGCGGTCGATCAGACGCGTCCAGTTCGGCAGGCAATTCGATCTGGAATTGGTACATCCCTGCGTCCGCCACAGCTGCGCGCCGGTTACAAGGTTGTAAACGCCGGCGTATAACCAGCCCCCTGCCGAGGTCATTGAAAAAAATGAATTGTTTTCGGGATCGTTCATGCGCAGCGGGCTGTAGTTGCGCCACACGCCGCGGCCAGTCGGATCGTCGTTGGCAAGCGCAATCGGATTGTCCGATTCGTCGGAATCGAACGTCGAAATATCCCCCGCCTTCCCGACCGGCGAAGTGATCAGCATCCGCTTGCCGCTCGCTTCGGTGAAGCACACCATTGTGCGGAACCCCACGCTCTGGAATGGAGTTCCGCTGAGCGAAACCGGTGAGAAATTCACGCCATCCGCCGTATACAGGATGTTGCCCTGCAAGGTCCCCAGCGTCGAAATGAAGAGGTACTCGGTGCCTCGAAAATTGCACGACGTCATCCAGCGATAACCGAACTCGCGCGCTCCGCCAAAGAAGAAGCCGGGCGACTGGTAGGTCAGCGCCCAATTGCCGGCCGCGCCATCGCTTCCCCCAGGCGTGTAGGCCCAGATTTGTCCAGGCCCGGGCTGGCCGGTGGCAGGATCAATTTCGAACGTCGCTGTGCCCACATACAGCTTGCCCTTGAACCACGCCATCGACCATGCATAGTCGTTCTTGCGGGTGCCTTGGGGGTGAGCGCCATCGACCGCCTGCTCGAAGCCGAGCGACGCGAGCAGTTTGAAATCCGCGTTGCTGGAGAGCAGACCAGACCCCGAAGCAGCGCCCGCTGGGATCATCAACGCAGCGAACATCACAAGCGCCGCTATGCCCAACCCACCGCGCAGCACAGAGAACCAGATTTCTTGCGCTTTCCATGGCCGAGTGTCTCGCATGACTTTGGGCTCCTGATCCTACGAAATCATGTTCAACCCGGGCGGGGCCCGCACTTCGAACGATTAGGTCAGGCGCTTGCCATGAGGCAACTCACTCTTGCCACCCGTGGTCGTCGCTCACCGCGCCAGTGCGTCCCCTGCGGCACCGCCGTAAACAGCATCGTGACCAAAATTTTTGGCTCTGTAGCGAACAATTTTTCCATGGTCCAATCACGACCCCGGAAGGCGCTGGATGCCATGAGTGATCGTTCGCCCTGTCGCGGGTGGGTGATCAGCGATTAGCGTTGCACTTCGTACCGCAACCGTCAAGCAAAATTTCGCTATGCAGATAGCATGGATTCGCGCTCGAAGACCGTACGGATTTCCAATTCTCGGAGCCCGAACTCCGAGAGCGAGTAGCGGTGTGCTCTACGGCGCTCCTGATGGTTCGCACGCAGGTATTGACCCATCCTCACATCGAGGTCACCCTCCTCCGGCAGACCGAAATGCCGGAGTATCGTCCGTACGATGTTTGCGGGTTCGGCCAGCAGATCCCGATAGCGGACGTCGAGAAACCGCGGCGCGCTTGCCGGCCAGTCGTCGCGCACGGCGTGCGCCGCATTCTCCATCGCGGCGAGGTTGCGCATGAATTCCCGGCCGATTTGATCGCGATCCAGCGCGGGGGCCACGACCTTGCGCAGTCTGGCGGCGAGCGCGCACATCGACGGTACCGACTCCTCTGGATTTCGGTGCGTGAACACCACGCGCGCGTCGGGGTAGACGCGCAGCAGCTCGCCGATGGAAGCCATGTGCGCGGGACACTTCAGCAGCCACGTCCTCGGCGGATTCCCGTGCGCGAGCAGCTGCAGATGCAGCTTGTGCCAGTCGTAGGCGTGCGCGAAACGGGTCTCGTAAAGAAAGTCCTGATAATCCGGGCACGGAAAGAGAGTCGCGTACAGCAGCGACCTGAACGCCGTCATCATCAGCGGGTTGCATTCCTCCGGCAATAGGGCGCCCGCCGGATGGGCATCCGGCAATCTCGGGGAAAGCCACGTCGCAAAATCGACGTCGTTCTGCGTGCGCTTGATCCGTGCGTCGATACCGGATCGATCTGTGGGAGACGATGGCACTGCGGCCAGTTCCGTTTCCCATCGCAATGGCGTACGCAGCGAGGCCACGCTGGCGAGCAGTCCCTGCAGCAGCGTCGTGCCAGTGCGCGGCAGTCCCAGGATGACCACGGGGGATTCGATGGGCTGGCGCGTCAGTTGCGGATTGTCGCGCCCTGCCTGGCGCAGTGCGAGCCGGTTGCGCAGGCTTCCAACGAGCATGTGCGCGAACAGTTGCCGGCCAAACAGGTCCGAGTGAGCACCCGCGTCAAATTCACGAATGAGCACGCGCATTGGCGCGAGGAAGTCCATCTCCCCGAAATCGTCGAGCGCGCTCTGGCGACTCGCTTCCGCGAGCAACCGGTCAACCTGCAAGACGTCAGGTTGCGCGCGCAGCCACGAGACGACCCTGAGGACGTTGTTCCACGACCATCGCCACCACACTGCGTCGCGCTCCAGCGTCATGTTACCGCTGGCGCTGCGCAGAGCGCCTCGATCGCCTCAGCCGCCGCCCGTTCGCCGCCCGCCTCGCGAAAAGATGCCTGCAATCGTTCGGCAGCGGTCCGGTACGCCGGGTCATGCAGAACCGCCATCAGGGCGTCCCGAAGGTCGCTCGCCGTCATGCGATTGAAGGAGATTCGCCGGGCCGCGCCCCCACGGACCGCCCATTCGGCGAAGATGAATTGGTCAAGCACGATCGGGGCCACGACCGCGGGCAGGCCGTGCGCGATCGCCTCGTTCACCGTGGTACCGGCATGAGTCACGACCGCATCGACTCGGGGGTAGAGGCGGGTCGCGGGAACCCAAGGACGCACGATGAAATTTTCGGGCATCTCGGCGAAAAAGCGCGATGGCGCCGACACGACCACCTGGATCGGCTGCCCACTCAGCGCCTCGGCAACGATTCGAAAAAAGCGCTCGCCACGTTCGACCCACGCGGTGCCGAGGCTTACGTAGACGCGCTTGCCATCGCGCAGCGCTGACCACGGAAAGTCGTCGAGTTCCTGTCGTGCCGAAAGAACGGGTCCGACGAACCGGTATTGCGGCGGATATTCGCGATCAAGGCCGCACAGCAGTCGAGAAAAATAGAATAGGACCAAGGCCGGCGACCGGTCGAGCCAGCGCCTCGGAACGAGGCCGGCGTCGCGCTGGATTCGCGCATGGTGCTCGACCAGCCATTCCTCAACCTTCGCAAACGGGGCGAAGCTGTCGTGAACGATGGCGCCGGTGGTCGCCGATGTTGCCCAGCGCAGGTTGTGCCGCCGCGCCGCGAGTGGCCCGGCAAACGTCATCTGGTCGGCGACCAGAGCATCCGGCCGGAAATCGGCGATGGCGGCTTCGACGCCAGGCAGCATGTCGCCTGCCATCGGAAAGACGATCTGCTCGAAGAATGCCTTCATTCCCGACATGAACGAGACACCGGCTGCCTGCGTCAGCGCCTGCTTCTGCTCTTCCGCCACCGGCATGGGCAACGAATACAACGCCGCGCCAGTCGGCAGGACGCTCGCCAACTCCGAATATCCCACCCATGCGACGGCATGGCCCCGCGCCGCGAGCTCGGCAGCAATGGCCACCGTCGGATACACGTGCGACGCGAACGGCGGGACAACGAACAGAATGCGACGTTGCGCGCTCATTGGAACCGCTCCGCAAGCCACGCAATGATTGTTTCGCGCAGGACCGCGGTCGATCGGAACAGCACGCCGTGCTCGGCTCCCGCCAGCACGTGCAGCCGGCAATCGGGGGCGACTCGGGCGAGGCGCTCGCCCTGGTCGGCGATGTCGGAGCGCTCGCCGTAGAACGCCAGGATCGGGCAGGTGACGCTCGCCAACTCGGCCTCGTTCAACGGCGACATGACCGAAATGTCGGTGACGAATGACGTCTCGTCGCGAAGCTGCTCGGCCGTGCGCACCAGCGCACTCTGCCTGCGCCGCGCGATTCTTCCGGCGAACTTGAGCGTATCACTGGCGTCCGCCGACAGTCCGCTTGCGGAGACATCATGCAAGTGGATGTGCCCGCGCGCGCCATGGCGAGCGAGCCAATCGCTGAAAAGCTCGACGACCTTGGCGTCACGCGCCTCGCCGGTCAGCGCGACCGTCTGCGCCATCCGCGCACCGAACTCTTCGATTCCGGAATGTGACTCGATGAGGATCAGCGCCGCCGTGCGCTCCGGATGCCGCAATGCGAAGCGGAGCGCGACGTGGCCGCCGAAGCTGTGACCGACAACAACGACCGGGACACCTGCCGCGAGTGCGTCGACGACGCCTCGCAGGTCGTCGACCAGGTCGGCGATCGCATAGCCGGACTTCGGCTGCTCGCTCCGGCCATGACCGCGCAGGTCGTACAGCAGCACACGCGCATGCTTCGCGATCTCCGGCGCGATCGTCATGTAGTAGCTCGAATGATTGTCGAGGAGCAGTCCGTGCACGAAGACGAGGGTCGGCGTGCCCTGCCCCATCGCGACGACGTTGAGTCGCACGCCGTTGGCGACGATATCAGTCATCGAGGAACTTCCCGATCAGCGCGGCGAGCGGGCGCGGCGACTCCCAGGGCAGCGCATGCGTTCCATCGAGCCACTCGAGCCGCGCGTTTGGCAGCGTGCGCCTGAGGCGTGCGCCGGTTTTCCTGAGCGGATCCAGGGTTCGCGTGCCGCACACGAGCAGCACACGACCGTCGTATCCGGCAAGCTCGGCATCCTGAATGTCGGGATCATCCAGGAGATCTTGCTTGATCGTCGTTTTCGAAACCAGCGCATCCATCTGCCCGAACAATCGCTCGGCACGACGCCCGCCGGATTCGAGCGTCTTGCGTTTGACCTCGGGCAACATCCCCAGCAGCCTGTCCCTGGTCTCGTTCGCCTTGGCGCGTGCAATGATCGTCTGACCCGCCTGCCGTCGGTTGACCCGAACCAGCAGCCGCTGCCATGGCGTCAGCGTATTGACGAAACCGCGATACAGGTCGTCGCGTATGGCGTCGAGTTCGAGCAAGGTCGCCACAGGCAGCGGCGGTTCTACGAGCACCAGCCGGTCGACCGCCGACGGATGATCGAGCGCGTACCGCAGCGCAATCACAGCACCGTAACTGTGCCCGACCAGCGAGATCCTTTCTCCCGGCACCACGCGTCCAAGCAGCGCTTGCAGGTCCGCCGCCAGCTGGCGAACGCCGTAGCCGGATGGCGTCCGCTCGCTGCGTCCGTGGCCGCGGAGGTCGTACATGTGCACGCGCCGGCGGATGGCCAGCGCCGGCCCCGCCGAAAAATACCAGGTCGTCAGCGAGCCCAGGAACAGGCCATGCAAAAGGACGACATGAGGACCTGCGGTCCCCAGCGTCTGCCAGTGCAGATTGACGCCGCCTATTCGTTCGACGGGCACGATGCAATGTAATCAACGACCTGCCCGACCGTGAGCCCGATGATGTCGTCCAGTTCCATGCCGGAAAGCCAACCGGGGAAATCAACGTGGGCGCCGTATCGCTGCTGCAGCCTTTCCGACAATGCCACGAGTTCGATGCTCTCGACCTGCAGGTCATGGCTGAAGGTCGTCGCCATCGTGACGGGCGCCTGCTGCGCCCACTCTTCGCCGATGACT
The DNA here is from genome assembly GCA_963739745.1 of uncultured beta proteobacterium. Taxonomy (GTDB): domain Bacteria; phylum Pseudomonadota; class Gammaproteobacteria; order Burkholderiales; family Casimicrobiaceae; genus VBCG01. The sequence goes on along the minus strand of CAVUCJ010000015.1, from coordinate 506,744 downwards.
TCGCGGATCAGACCCGCGATCTCGTCCAGAATCTCGGCCTTGCGTTCGTCGCTATCCGTCATTGCACTGTCCATGCCACCACGTACTCTCCCATTCTCCGCGTCGCGATCCAACGCCCCGCGACCAGTATACGATCTGCCTCCACGGCGCCGACCGACAACGATTTCGGGTCGCCGGAAAGGCCGGTCCCGAGGGCTTTCCCCGCGGCCTCCTTTGCGGCCCAGAAGCGCGTCAGCCAATCGTCGCGGTCGCCGGAAGGCAAGAGCGCAAGCTCCTCCGCGCCGAAGGCGAGCGTCGCGAACCCTTCGCCGCGTGCCTCGACACGCTCGACATCGATGCCCGGATTTCGGCCTTCGTCCACGATCGCGCACGCGATTCCCGGCTTGTGCGCAATCGAAATCCGCAAATCCTGCGCGAACGGTCCGCGCACCCGCGGTTTGCCGGAGGGTTCGGAGTCAATGGCGATCTCCACCGGGAAGATGCGCCTTCCCGCGGCAGTCAGCAGCCAATGGCGGACAGCATCCTTTGCCGCGATCCTGCCGCACAGCCACTCGACTTGCCGCAACAGCTGCCGCAGTCCTCCCCGGGCTTCGATTTCCGCGGTCGACAGAAAACGACGCGCCAGGAAATCACAGATTGACGACGGCCATTCGCCGGTCCGGAGCAGCACGAATCCCCCGGGGTCCGGATCCGCGAGCAGGTACAGGGCGGGCTGACGCATTACTTCGAAGATGTGCCCCGACGTGTGGAATCGCCAGTCGACCCAGCCTTCGACGTAAGCGTACGGACGGCCGTTGCGGCGCATGTCGAGATCGACAGTCACTTCGCGTTTTCGCAGGCTGCGCACGACGACCGTGCACGCAATCTCCTCGCCCGATTCTGGCGGCGGCCCGTAGTATTCAATCCTGCGCAGGCGTACCGGCAGCACCAGCCGATCCTGATCGGTCGTTACGGTCGCCCACATCCCGCCCAGTTGTCCCGCGGCGTCGAGCAACGCGCCCCGGGCGGGCAATACGCGCAGCATTCCGTGCAGCCCTTTCGTCCCGTACGCATTGACCTTGACAATGCCCTGATAACGCGGACCGTGGAACATCCACCCGTCCGGGTAGATCTTCCCGCAGTCGATCGGAAACGGCCGCAGCTGACCGAGATCGTGCTCCACCGGTGGTGCCGGTACCGGATAGCGGTCCGCCATGATCACGTCACACTCGATGTACGTGCCGATCGACACATGGATGCGACCGGGCCCGGCGCCGCGTGCGACGACGTCGACCTCGATCGCGGGCTCCGCCAGCAGCCAACTGTGCGCAGCAACATTTTCGACCCCGATCGGCAACCGCGATGGCTCAAGCCGGTTTGCAGCCTCGACCATCAGCGCCACCGACATCGTCATCGGCACGACCGGCATCCTGTCCGCCAGAGTCGGCCAGCCCGGAGGCTGTTCGATAAGGCAGTGGTCGAGAATCTCGGGAAACGCATCGACAGAGACCACGATCCGGTCACGGCGTTCCGGGATCGGCTCGACGCGCGGAGCAGCGCCCAGTGCCCGGCGCACTTCCGTCTGGGCGGCCAGGAGTTCGCGCAGGGTCGTGTCGAACGCCGCAGCGATCGGCGACTCCGGGTCCTCGGCCGGCCACGACTGAAGCGGCAACCCGGTCGACAATGTAGAAAAATCGACGTCCACCAGTGGCACACCCAGCTCGAGCGACATCTCGCTCCCGGTCCGCACTGCGGCGTTGTCGTCGTGGATTCCGACCCGCGCAAGCCGGATCGGCACGCCTTCGACATAGAGTGCCGCGCACGCCCGGCGCAACTGGTCGACCCCCGCACGGCGCGACGCGACAAGCGACACGGCGTGATGCGGTCGTCCCGCCAGAATGTCATCAACAAAGGCTGCGAGGCTGCCGCTGCCCACCTGCACGAAAACGCGAACGCCGTGTTCATACATCGCAAGCACGAGTTCGCGGAAGCGAACTGGCTCTGCCAGGTGCCGCGCGTACAGCGCCATGATGCCGTCACGATGCGTCGGGTAAGTTGCGCAAGTTGTCGCCGACCATAACGGAAGACGTGCCTCGGCAAATTCCAGGCCGCTCAGGAAGTCAACGTAGGCGTCAACGTTTTCGGCCAGTGCAGGCGAATGGAATCCTGATCGGAATGGCAGGACTTCGAACAGGATCCGCTCCGCGCGCAACCGGCCCGTGATCTCCCCGACCCGAGCATCCGGTGCGCAAAGGATCGACTGATGCGGGCAGTTGTCATGCGAAACCGCAACGTCGTGCAGGCCGCCGAACAACTCCCGTACGCGCTGGGCGCCGGCTCCGACAGCAACATAGGAGACGTCCGCGACCGCGAGCATCCGTGGCGTCCAACCAGTAATGAACTGCTCGACCGATGCACCATCCAGCATCCCCGCCTCGAGCATTCCCGACCATTCGCCGATGCTATGACCGGCCAGTACGTCCGCGCGCAATCCGACCGCGGCGGCGACCTCGGCCATGAACGCGTTCAGCGCGATGACGCTCGCACCTTGGAACGCAAGATCGGCGGAATCGATATGGGGCGGCGCCAAACCAAGCAGATGTGCCACGTCATCGACGACCGGCGCGAATTCGGCTTCGACACCGGGAAAGAGAAACGCGACCATGCCACCCTGCGTCACCAAGCCGGCGGGCGAGAAGTAGATGCCGTCGCGCCCCGCACGAGCATGGCCGGCCGCAATGACGGCCTTCGCCGCTTCAAGCCGCGAAGGCGTGGCGTCCATCACCGCAATTCTCCACGGTCCGGCACCTCCACCGCGCCGCGCGTGGAGCGCGGCCGTGAGCGCCGCCTGGGTCCGCGCTGCGCAGACCAGCGACGGCGCTTGCGAATCCGAATTCGGTGGCGCCGCTGCCGCGACAGCGCCATTGTGTGGCCCCGCGCCGCCGGCGACGGTCCGCTGCCCGCGCGCGGCCCGCGACGCCCTTGCCAGCGCAGCGCGAATGCCAATTCGGGTCGCGCCATGTATCGAGTCGCAGGCATCGACAATCACATGTGCGTTGATGCCGCCAAATCCGAATGCATTGACCGCCGCGCGCCGGACAAGGGCGTCCCAAGGTTCCGCCACGGGTAGCGTGCGAAAACGCGTCGCCGCAATGGCTTGATTCGGCTCCTCGCAGTGAAGGGTTGGGGGCCGCACGCCGTGGTGAACCGCCAGCACCGCCTTGATGAGGCCAGCAGCGCCCGCCGCAGGCATCGCGTGGCCAATCATCGATTTGATCGAGCCAAGCGGTACCCGCTCCCCGGAGGCGGGCGCCGGGCCGAATATCCGCGCAAGCGTGGAAAGCTCGGCTGCATCGCCGGCCACCGTGGCCGTGCCGTGCGCCTCGACCAGACCGATCGTCACGGGATCGAGGCCGGCCGCCGTCCATGCTCGTGTCAGCGCGAGTACCTGCCCCTCGACGCGCGGCGTCATCAGACTTGCGTCGCGACCGTCGCTCGCCACGCCGGCCCCCCGGATCACGGCGTAGATGCGATTGTCGTCCCTGCGCGCGTCCGCGATCCGTTTCAACACGAGGAGCCCGACGCCCTCGCCGATCAGCAGACCATCCGCGCGACGATCGAACGGGCGGATCTGCTGCGCGCGCGACAGCGCGCCCAGCTGCGAGAACACGCTCCAGAAGGCCAGGTCGTGGCACAGGTGTATGCCTCCGGCGATAACGACGTCGGCGACTCCCCCGGACAGTTCGCGGCAACCTTGGTCGACGGCGACCAGCGCGCTTGCACACGCGGCATCAACTACGTAGGCGGAACCGCCGAGGTCGAGCCGGTTGGCGATTCTCGATGCAACCAGATTCGGCACCAGTCCGATCGCCGTGTCGGCACCGTAAACTCCGCAACCCGCCTGGAACTCGCGCTTGATCTGCGCAATGCGCTCGGCGGGCAACTCGGGAAGGAGTCCAGCCAACATGCTTGCGAATTGCTGCGCGCCGCGAGTGATGTTGATGAGCCGCACGAGCCCGGCAGCGGGATAATTGCCGCGCCCGATGATGACGCTGGTTCGGTCGCGTGCGAAACGACCGTTCAGCATACCCCGCGTCCTCGATTGCCGCGGCGGCGACCTTGAGCGCGAGGAGCTGATCGGGCTCGGCGCCCTGCGCGGCCAACGGCATGATGCCGAACTCCGCGGGGTCAAACGTGGCATGATCGTCGATGAAGCCACCGCGGCGCGCATAGAAACGGTCGGGCGCTGTCGACGCGGGGTCGTAGAAGAGCGGATCCCAGCGCGCAGCCGGCACGTCGGTGATCGCGTCGACGCCGTCCTTGATGTTGCGCCAGAATGTTGCAAGATCCGGCGCCTTCGGGAACATGCATGCCATCCCGATGATGGCAATGTCACGATCGGTCACGCTGTCGAGAGGACCGGATATCCGGACGCACCGTTCATTGCAGCGCGGACGGGTCGCCCCGCATCAGAATCACCTGCGCATCTTCGGCGGATAGATGCAGCAGTTCGTCGAAGAAACTCGCTACACCCGCGTCCGGCTCGATGAGTCCGATGCCACGGGCCGCGTATTCGCGCGCCAGCTCCGGCGACACCATGCCCGCGCCACCCCACGGGCCCCAGTTGATCGACAGCACGCGCGCCGGCAGCTTCTTCTTGAGCATGAGCGCCAGGCGATCGATGATAGTCGTTGGCAGCCGCGTAGTCGGATTGCCCGCGGTTACCGAATGTCGCGGACGATACTGGAGAAGAACACGATGAAGCCGATGTCGCTTCCGCACGTGCTTCGCAATCGCGAGCGCGCCGTTGACCTTGGTCTCGAACACGCGAGCGAAGGATTCCGACGTTTTTTCGCTCGCGAGCTTGTCTTCGATCACGCCGGCTCCATGGACAACGCCGTCCAGGCGTCCGGACTGCGCGTAGATGCGCTCGATCAGCGCGCCGAACGCCGACGTGTTGCGAATGTCGATCTGGTGATACGTCGGCGATGCGCCGACCGCCTCCAAGGCGGCGAGCGTCGCACCGATCTCGCGCGCCGCCAGCACCCGCGCGCAGGTCGCCTCGATCTCAGCGGGTTTCAATCCGACGCCGCGCGCAATCAGCGCCCGCCGCAACGCGATTGCGTCGATGGCTTCGCGGAGGTCGGCGTCTTCCGGCGTCCGTAGGCGCCGGCGACCGGCCGACAAGTTGGAGACGGGAGGCATAACGGCGCCCAAGTTCGATGGCGATGCGCGCGGTAATCCCGCGCGCGCCCCCGGTCAGCAACACAACCGACTCCCGGTCGAGCGTGAACCGTGTTCCTTCCGCCCCGCCGACGCCACGATTCGCACGAACGACTCGCGGCGTATGGCGCACGCCTTCGCGCGAGTAGTCGACCTCACCCGCTTCGTCCGCGCAGTTGAGCTCGTCGAGAATATGCCGTGCCAGTTCCTTCGGATCCGAACGTGGCAGGAAATAGGCGATGCGCAACTGGCGGCCGGGCCACTCCTTGCGAAGGCTCTTGATCATGCCGGGTACCCCACCGGCCGGCGGCACGAGACGGCCGTTCGTCGCCGTCTCATCCGCAGCGCCATTGGCTAGCCCGCCAACCAGCACATGGCTGGCGCCGGAAACGAGCACGCGGCGCAGGCGATCGAACAGTGCCGGCACGTCGTCTGCCGACCAGTCCGCGCGCATCGGCGAAAGGTCCACGAACGCGTCGAAATTGGCGTCGCCGTTGCTCCCTTGATCCGGATGGCCTCTGGAGCCGGCCGAGAACAATTGCGCCACCAGCAGGCTTTCCAGCGGCGGCGACGCGTCGAAAATGCCGACACTTCGGTCGACGAGCGCCCATGCGCCATTCGCCCGTTTGGTCGGCTGCATTTCGATGACGTAGCGCTCCGGCGCGCTCGTGAGGTCCGAGCGCACGGGCGCTTGGCGAGGCGCGGCAATCTCGTTGCCGATGGCCGACATCGAGGACCTGGCTCGCGGCGACGATGCCACGCCGTCGGCGGGCGAACGCAGTGCATCGATGATTCCGCGCAGCGTTTTGATCGCGACGAGATTCTCCGGAAGCTCTTCCACGCTCAAAGCGTCGCCGTTGGCACGCAGCCGCTCGGCCAACGCACCCAGAACCTCGACGCGCTTGATCGAATCGATCGAAAGGTCCGCTTCGAGGTCTAGGTCGAGGTCGAGCATAGCGGGCGGATACCCGGTACGGGCAGCGACGATTGAAAGCAGGAGCTCGCCAACGTCGATTGGCTTCGCGTGGCATGTCGTCACGGGTCCCGTGCTCGCGACAGCGGCAGGCGATACCAGCGCCGGGGCCGCGCCGGCGGTGGCCGGCACGCTCTGCACTGTCGCCGCGGCAATCCTTTCTGTCGGCGCGCGCTCGGCCGAAAGGTCGGCGCTGCCCAGGTATCCCAGCATCGCCCGCCGCTGCGCGTCCACCACCTCGCGCATGTTGCGGAGGTATTCGAGCATCGCCGCCTGCCGGTCTTCGCCCCCCACAACGGGCGCGGGCAACGCATTCTCGAGCACCAGCGGCTCGAGAATCGGGCGCAATGCGTGGTCCGGCGGATCGCCCTGCATCGGCCACGCCCGCTGCCCGTTCACCCACCACGCATTGGTGGACGGACCGGCGGCCGGCGCGGCCGCAAGGTCGAAGCACTCGGCATTCCGGCCCGCGTACAGCGTCTCGGTATCGATGTTCAGGCCACGGACGGCGAGTTTGGCGAGCGCATGCAGCAACTGAACGACGCCGTGTTCGCCCGCGTGGTCGCAGGCAACGGCTGTGTGCGGACGCGTTCCCAGAACTTTGGTGACCAGTCCCGTCAGCACACGCCCAGGCCCGGCCTCAATGAAAATCCGTACACCGGCCTCGTACATTGCCTCGATTTCGGCGGCAAAGCGTACCGGCTTGCCGATGTGCTCGGCGAGCAGCGATCGAATGCGATGCGGATCGTCCGGATACGGGCTGGCAGTCGTGTTCGAGTACACATTCAACGCAGGCGGCGCCAGCGCGATCGCCGCAAGATCGGAGGCAAACGTACGGCAAGCCGGTTCGGCGAGCGCGCTGTGAAACGCACACGCGACCGGGATTGCGCGAGCAACCAAGCCTGCCGCCTGCAGGCGCGCGACTGCCGCCCGCACCCCCGCCATCGGACCCGAGATCACGGTCTGGTCCGGCGCGTTCTCATTGGCGACAACGACACCCGAGCCGTCGACGAGATGCGAGGCGACCGCTGCCGCGCCGGCGACAACCGCGGCCATCATTCCAGGTTCGCCGGATGCGACGCATGCGTCGAGAATCCGGCGGCCCCGCAGTTCGGAGAGCGCCGGCAGCGACGATTCCGGGATCACGCCGGCGAATGCGAGCGCGACAAGTTCTCCGTAACTGTGGCCGGCCAGCGCATCGGGACGCACACCCAGTCGGGTCAGAAGCGCCCCCATGGCCAATCCGACAATGCCAAGCGCAGGCTGCGCGACACGCGTGTCGGTCAATGCCAGCTTCTGCGCTTCCCTGTCCTCCGCGGTCCAGGCGGTCGGCGGCATGATCGTGGACCACCAACGTTCGCCCAGCTCCAGATGGCGCTGCAACCACGGAAAGGCTATGAAGAGATCCTGGAGCATTCCGACACGCTGTGAACCCTGCCCAGGGAACAGGAATGCGACCTTTCCGGCGCCACCATCGACCGCCGATTCGCGAACAAACACGCCGGACGAATGCGCGGTGCCGGCGTTCGCCATCGCCATCTTGACCTTGAGGTCATCCGCGTTCCGGGCGACGATTGCAATCTGGACGGGACCGTCCCCCGCCGACACCGAGCGCGCCAGGTCGGTCAGCCGATGCTTGCCGGATGCGAAAACTTGCGCGAGCGCGCCGACGCGCCCGCGTGCCTGCGAGAGGTCCGAGCCGCGAAAGAGAAATAGTTCCGCCGGCCAAAGGGCGACGCCCGTCTCGGCCGTCGACTCGCCGTGCTCGGCCAGCACCGCGTGGAAATTGGTACCGCCAAAACCAAACGCGCTTACACCTGCATGGCGGCCGCGACCCGGCCAGGGTCGCGCGACGTCGGACAGCGTGAATGGCGTCGTCGGCATCCAGCCGGGATTGGGGCGAGTGATGTTCAAAGTCGGCGGCAGCACGCGGTGATGAAGCGCGAGCGCGGCCTTGATGAGGCCGGCAATGCCCGCCGTGCACTTCGTATGGCCGATCTGCGACTTGATCGAGCCAAGCGCAACGCTTGCCGGCGCGGCCCCGCCATCGACGAAGAAGCCAGTGAGCGTCTCGAGCTCGGTGCGATCGCCGACGACCGTTCCGGTACCGTGCGCCTCGATCAGCCCGACATCGCGTGGCGCGACGCCGCCGTTTCGATAGGCGCGCGCCAGCGTGCGCTGCTGGCCCTGCGTGCGCGGCGCCGTGAGCCCGAGACTCTTTCCGTCGCTGCCGCCGCCGACGGACTTGATCACCGCATAGATACGATCGCCGTCCCGCTCCGCGTCTGCGAGCCGCTTCAGCACTACGGCGGCCACGCCTTCGCCAAGCGCAATGCCGTCGGCCGCGGCGTCGAATGTCCGGCACTGGCCGGTCGGCGAGAGCGCATGGACGCTCGCGAAGACCAGGAAGTCGGTGATGCCGTTGTGCAGGTCGGCCCCGCCGCAGATCACCATGCTGCTGTTGCCGGTCGCGAGTTCCTTGCACGCCATATCAACGGCTGCGAGCGACGACGCGCATGCGGCGTCGACCGTGAAATTGGAGCCGCCCAGGTCGAGCCGGTTGGAGACCCTCCCGGCAATCACGTTGGACAGCATGCCAGGGAACGAATCTTCCGTCAGCGAAGGAAGCACGGCCTTGAGTTCGGTCCGGCAACCGACCGAGGTACTGGCGGTAATGCGCGCGGAAACCGAATAGGCGCTCGCCAGATCCGTGCCCGCTTCGGCACCGAAGATAACCGACGTGTTCTCGCGATCGAATTCGCGTGTCCGATAGCCGGCGTCCTCGAGAGCGCGGCTGCTCGCTTCCAAGGCCAGCAACTGGGCAGGCTCGATCGCAGCCAGCGAAAGGGGTGGAATGCCATACAGAAGCGGATCGAAGGGATATGGATCGAGAAAGCCCCCCCACTTCGAGGGCGACATCTCGCCACTCGTCGACTTCGGATCGAAGAACTCGTCGACGCGCCAGCGGTCATCGGGCACCTCGCGAATGCTGTTGACGCCATTGACGATGTTGGCCCAATAGGAGGCCAGGTCGGGCGCGCCGGGCATAATCGCAGCCATGCCGACAATCGCCACGTCGACGCCTCGCCGCGCGACCGCAGAATCGTCAAGGGCAGGCAGTGCGGCGAGCAGTGTCATCGAACCGCTCGCAACATCACGGTGCAGATCGGCAAGTGCGATGATTTTGTCGCGCAGCGCCGCAACCTGACCCAGCATGACCATGCCTTCCCGCCGTTGCTCGTCGGGGTCGACGTCGACGATGCGATCTCCGTCGCGCTTCAATCCTTTCGCCGCAATGCGCAGCCGGCCGAGGTTCAGTTCCTCGAGCTTCAGCCAAATGTCTTTCGCGACCACGCCTTCGCGCTGCATCCGGTCGCACTCGGCGCGGAAGGTCCGCACGTAGTCGGTATCGGCGCAACGCGTCGCATGGCCGGGGGCCGTTTCGAGCAGTACCGTCGCGTTGCATTCGATCGCCGCCCGCTGGAATCCCGGCTGGATCGCGCCGCAGGCAACGGCCTCCGGCGTGAACAGGTACGCGGTCCCCATCAGCACGCCGATCGCGACGCCGCGCTCGACCAGCGGCGCGGCCATTGCCGCGACCATCGCGGCCGATCGCGCATCGTGAATGCCACCGGCGAACACGACCTCGAGTTCCCGCGGCTCCGGATGCGCGAGCAGGCGTGCGATCTGCAGCTCCCACAACGCGAAGCTGGTGCGAGGACCGACATGCCCGCCGCATTCGGCGCCTTCGAACACGAAGCGCCGCGCGCCCTGCTTCAGGAACAGGTCGAGCAGCCCCGGCGACGGCGTATGAAGGAACGTCGCGATGCCGAGCTCTTCGAGCGGCTTCGCCTGCGCCGGACGTCCGCCGGCGATCAACGCAACGGGCGGCCGCAGCCGCTTGACGACTTCGATCTGTTCGTCGCGCAACTCGGCGGGGACAAAGCCCAGGATGCCCACGCCGAAAGTGCTGCGGCCCAGGCGATCGCGCGTTTCGCGGAGCAGCGCCTCGATTTCCGGTCCGCGCATCAACGCAAGCGCCAGGAACGGCAGCGCGCCTGCGGCGGCGACGCTTTCCGCGAATTGCGCGCGGTCGGACACGCGCGTCATCGGCCCCTGGAAAATCGGATAACGAATCGACAGGTCGGTCGCGAGCGGGGAGTTCTCGGCAAGCGCACGCTGCCTGCGCGCGGCCGCGAGGTCGTGCCCGACCGCGGCGTCGATGCCGCGCACGATGCCGCCAACGGTGCGGAAGCGATCGGCGAGCGGCTTCGCGAACGCGGCGTCCTGCCCGGCCGGCAACAGCTGCCGCATGAGGTCACGGCCGCCCAGCCTTTGCGCGACGTCGCCGGACGCGGCAAGCTCCCGAATCGGCAGATCGGGCCGCACGAACACGCGGTGGCCGTCGATGAGCGCCGTCTCGCTGCCGTCCATTGCGGCGATGGCCGCGCGAATCTCCGGCGGCAGCGTCGACTCACGCGCCAGCGCGACCTGCGCGTCGAGCACGACGCCCGCGGCACCGCCGGCGACGCACGCTGCCGCCGTATGCAGCCCGACGCCGCCCTGAGCCCAGATCGGCAACCGGACGGTGTCGGCAAGGCACTGCAGCAGCACGAACGACGTCAGGTCGCCGACGCGGCCACCGCTTTCGCTGCCCTTGGCGATCAGTCCGTCGGCGCCCGCCGCGACCGCAGCCCGCGCCTCGGCCGCGTCCGTGACCTGTACATACACGCGCAGTTCGTTGCACGGAGTGAATTCGGCGCCGGCCGAAACGATGATCATCCCGACGCTTCGCGGCAGATCGAAGCTGCGAAAGGCGACGCCGGGCGGTACCCGGACACCGAGCGATCCATCGGCTTCACCGGCGAGCCGCGCGAGCGCTCGTCTCGCCGCCACCTCGTCGCGACCAAGATCCAATACGCCGAGCGCCCCCGCGCGTCCCGCCGCGATCACCAGATCGGGATCGGGCTGCTCGAACGGGCTGACGACGACGACACGGTGCAAAGACTGCGACATACGGCTCCTTGCAACGTCAGGGAATTGTCGGAATCGACGAAAGCAGCATTCGTTCCAGAATCGGCACTGGCTTACGCGGACATCGATGCTGCGCAGAACCTAACAGCGGCAACCGAAGGCTGCAAGTAGGCACCCACCTACTCCGCGGCACGCTTTGTCGTTCACAAACTGAATTCGACGCGCAATGCGGCGCCGAACCATGACAATGTCATTATCCCCTTCCTCCGTTACTGTGCGCTCGAAAAGACGCAGCGCTGCATCGAGATTCACGGGCATGGCAGGGCACGCCTCGACGCCGGCTCAGCCGTAGCGAATGGCGAGGATCTCGTAGCTGCGCACGCCGCCAGGTGCCTGCACTTCAGCGGTATCGCCTTCACCCTTGCCGATCAACGCACGCGCGATCGGAGAATTGATCGAGATCTTGCCGTGCTTGATGTCGGCTTCGTCGTCACCGACGATCTGGTAGGCGACACGATCGCCGCTGTCCCCGTCCTCCAGCTCGACCAGAGCCCCGAATACGACATGCTCGACGTCAAGATTCGCCGGGTCGATGACTTGCGCGTTGGCGAGCTTTTCCTCGACCTCGGCGATCCTGCCTTCGATAAAGCCCTGCCGCTCCTTGGCCGCGTCGTAGTCGGCGTTCTCGGACAGATCGCCATGCGAGCGCGCCTCCGCGATCGCCTGGATGACCGCCGGACGTTCCGTAGTCTTCAGCCGGTGCAGTTCCAACTTGAGGCGCTGGGCGCCCTCGACCGTCATCGGTACTTTGCTCATCGTCTGCTCATCTTCCCAATTTCGAAACCCGGCGTACAGGCCATGGAGCCATGCAGCCATCGATCACTTCAGCCGTTCGTGCAGCGTCTGGATCGCGTAGGGTGTCAGCTCGCGCATCTCGCGCATTCCGATCGCGGCCGCGCGGGCACCCGCCATCGTCGTGTACGTCGGCACCTGGTCGACCAGCGCGGCGCGGCGAATCTGGTAGCTGTCATGGATGGCCGCGCGCTTTTCCTCGACGGTGTTCACGACCAACGCGATTTCATTGTTCTTCAGCATGTCGACGATGTGCGGCCGGCCTTCGGCCACCTTGTTGACGGTGGCGACCCGGATTCCGGCAGCGGCAAGTGCTGCCGCCGTGCCGCGGGTGGCCACGAGTTCGAGGCCCAGGTCGGCCAACATCCTCGCCGTCTCCACGGCGCGCGGCTTGTCTTCGTTCCTGACGCTGATGAACGCGCGCCCCGAGGTCGGCAGCTTGACGCCCGCGGCGAGCTGGCTCTTTACGAACGCCTCGCCGAACGACTCACCCACCCCCATCACCTCGCCGGTGGACTTCATCTCCGGGCCGAGGATGGTGTCGACACCCGGGAACTTGATGAACGGGAACACCGCTTCCTTCACGGAATAGTACGGCGGTACGATCTCGCCCGCCACCCCCTGCGCCGACAGCGTCTGTCCGACCATGCAGCGCGCGGCGATCTTGGCGAGCGGCCGGCCCGTGGCCTTCGAGACGTAAGGCACGGTGCGCGACGCGCGAGGGTTGACTTCGAGGACATAGACGGTTCCGACACCCCGCTCATCGAACTGGATCGCGAACTGCACATTCATCAGCCCGACGACGGACAGACCCTTCGCCATCGCGATCGTCTGTTCGCGAAGCTGTCGCTGCAGGTCCTGCGAAAGCGAATGGGGCGGCAACGAACATGCCGAATCGCCTGAATGCACGCCGGCCTGCTCGATGTGCTCCATGATGCCGCCGATCACAACCTCGACGCCGTCGCTGACGGCGTCGACATCGACCTCGATCGCATCGTTGAGGAAGCGGTCGAGCAGCACCGGAGAGTCGTTGCTGACCTTGACGGCCTCGCGCATGTACCGCTCGAGTTCGCGCTGTTCGTGGACGATCTCCATCGCCCGCCCACCGAGCACGTACGACGGACGCACCACCAGCGGATAGCCGATCTCGGCCGCCGCGGCGATCGCCGCCTCCTCGGTGCGCGCAGTGCGGTTCGGCGGCTGCTTCAGCGCAAGGCGGTGCAGCATCTGCTGGAAGCGCTCGCGATCCTCGGCCATGTCGATCATGTCCGGCGAGGTGCCGATGATCGGTACGCCGCAGGCTTCGAGGTCGCGCGCCAGCTTGAGCGGTGTCTGCCCTCCGAACTGGACGATCACGCCCCACGGCTTCTCGACATGGACGATCTCGAGCACGTCCTCGAGCGTCAGTGGCTCGAAATAGAGGCGGTCCGAGGTGTCGTAGTCGGTGGAGACCGTCTCGGGATTGCAGTTGACCATGATGGTCTCGAATCCGTCCTCGGAGAGCGCCTTCGCCGCGTGCACGCAGCAATAGTCGAATTCGATGCCCTGGCCAATGCGGTTGGGCCCGCCGCCCAACACCATGACCTTGCGCCGGTTCGTAGGCTCCGCCTCGCACTCCTCCTCGTAGGTCGAATACAGGTAAGCGGTTCGGGTCGCGAACTCGGCGGCGCAGGTGTCGACGCGCTTGTACACCGGGCGCAGCCCGAGCGCATGCCGACGCTCGCGCACGTCGCCCTCGGACACCTTGAGCAGGTGCGCGAGCCTGCGATCCGAGAAACCCTTGCGCTTCAACTCGCGCAATTCGTCGCGGGTCAGTGCTTCGAGCGTGCGCTGCTCGAGCTTCAGCTCGAGGTCGACGATCTCCTTCACCTGCGCCAGGAACCAGGGGTCGATCCTCGTGTATGCGTGTATTTCCTCGAGCGTCATTCCGATGCCGAACGCGTCGGCGACATACCACAGCCGCTCGGCACGCGGATAGGCGAGTTCGTCGCCGATGGTTTCCGGGTCGACGGTCTTGAGATTGAAACCGTCGACCCCGGTCTCGAGACCGCGCAGCGCCTTCTGCAGCGATTCCTGGAAGGTGCGGCCGATCGCCATCACTTCGCCCACGGACTTCATCTGCGTCGTGAGCCGGTCGTCGGCCTGCCTGAATTTCTCGAACGCGAATCGCGGCACCTTGGTCACCACGTAGTCGATCGTGGGCTCGAACGACGCCGGTGTCTGCCCGCCCGTGATGTCGTTGCTCAATTCGTCGAGCGTGTAGCCGACGGCGAGCTTGGCGGCAACCCTGGCGATGGGAAATCCGGTGGCCTTCGACGCCAGCGCAGACGATCGCGACACCCGCGGGTTCATCTCGATCACCACCATGCGTCCATCGTCGGGGTTGATCGCGAACTGGACGTTCGATCCGCCGGTGTCGACGCCGACCTCGCGCAGCACTGCAATCGACGCGTCACGCATGATCTGGTATTCCTTGTCGGTCAGCGTCTGCGCCGGCGCCACCGTGATCGAGTCGCCCGTATGCACGCCCATCGGGTCGAAGTTCTCGATCGAGCACACGATGATGCAGTTGTCCTTCTTGTCGCGGACGACCTCCATCTCGAACTCTTTCCACCCGAGAAGCGACTCCTCGATCAGCATCTCATGCGTCGGCGACAGGTCGAGCCCGCGCTTCACCATGTCGTCGAATTCGTCCTTGTTGTAGGCAATGCCGCCGCCGGTGCCCCCCAGCGTGAACGACGGGCGCAGCACTGCCGGGAAGCCGATCGTCGCCTGTACGTCGAGCGCCTGCTCGAGGCTGTGCGCGATGCCGGAGCGTGCCGAGCCCAACCCAATGCGCGTCATCGCCGCCTTGAATTTCTCGCGGTCCTCGGCCTTGTCGATCGCCTTCTTCGATGCGCCGATCAACTCGACGTCGAACTTGTTGAGGACCCCCTCGCGCGCGAGGTCGAGCGCGCAGTTGAGCGCGGTCTGCCCGCCCATCGTCGGTAGCAACGCGTCGGGCCGCTCGCGCTCGATGATCGTCGCGACCATCTGCCAGGTGATGGGCTCGATATAGGTGACATCGGCCATCTCCGGGTCGGTCATGATCGTCGCCGGATTGCTGTTGACGAGAATGACGCGATAGCCTTCTTCGCGCAGCGCCTTGCATGCCTGCGCACCCGAATAGTCGAACTCGCACGCCTGCCCGATGATGATCGGGCCGGCGCCGATGATGAGGATGCTTTCGATGTCGGTGCGTTTGGGCATGGGTAGACGCTACTGGCGAATTTCCTGTTCTACTGGTCTGCGAAAATCGTGAACTACTGAGAACACGGTGAGCCCGGATGAGGACCAACCCCGTAGGTGCACGAACCGGCCGGCGCCTCGCCCTTGCGTTACCCCGCGCTCGCTGTGCGACCCGTTATGCATGCTGCTGCCTTGCTCTTGTCTCGTTGCGCGCGCTCAGCGATTCATGCTCGCGCCCTGTTCTTCTCCATCAGCGACACGAACCGGTCGAACAGATACCCGACGTCGTGCGGACCTGGGCTCGCCTCCGGATGGCCCTGGAAGCAGAACACCGGCCTGTCGGTCCACGCGAAGCCCTGCAGGCTGCCGTCGAACAGCGACACGTGGGTAACGCGCACGTTGGCGGGCAACGAATCGGGATCGACGGCGAAGCCGTGGTTCTGGCTGGTGATCAGCACCTGGCCGGTATCGCGGTCGAGTACCGGATGGTTGGCGCCATGGTGGCCGAATTTCATCTTGAGCGTGCGACCACCGGCAGCCAGGCCCAGCAATTGATGGCCGAGACAGATGCCGAATACCGGCGTCCCCGCCGCGATGACTTCGCGGATGGCGGCGATCGCGTAGTCGCAAGGCTCCGGATCGCCGGGACCATTCGACAGGAACACGCCGTCTGGCTGCATAGCCAGCACGTCCTTCGCATGCGTCTGCGCCGGCACGACGGTCATGCGGCACCCGCGCGCGGCGAGCATCCGCAGGATGTTGTGCTTGACGCCATAGTCGTAGGCGACGACATGGAAACGCGCCTCGCCCGCGGCCCGATAACCGCCGTCGAGCGCCCAGGTCCCGGCAGTCCATTCGTAGGCCGCAGCGCAGCTGACGATCCTCGCAAGATCCTGTCCCGCCATCGATGGCGCCGCGAGTGCCGCCGCGAGCGCGCTCGCGGCCAATGCATCGTCGATCGCCGCGCCGGCGATGATGCATCCATTCTGTGCGCCCTTCTCCCTCAGGTGGCGGGTAAGCTTGCGCGTGTCGATGTCGGCGATGCCGACGATGTTCGCGGCTCGCAGGTACGACGACAGGTCGGTCTCCATCCGCCAATTCGCGGCCCGTTGCGGCAGGTCGCGGATGACGAGTCCCGCCGCGAACACACGTCGCGACTCGACGTCTTCAGCATTCACTCCGACATTGCCGATGTGCGGATAGGTAAGCGTCACGATCTGGCCGGCGTAGGACGGGTCGGTCAGGATTTCCTGATAACCGCTCATCGACGTGTTGAACACGACTTCGCCCACGGTCGTGCCCCCGGCACCGATCGCGCGTCCGCGAAACAGCGTTCCATCGGCCAACGCAAGCAGCGCGGGCTCGACCGGGGCAAACAGTGCGGTGGCTGCGGCGACGTCGGGATCAGGAGCGTTCATGGCGGCTTTCGTCGGCGGGTGCGCGCGAACCGGGGATCGACCGGCGTACGCCAAACGGGTGCCCCACGTGCGGCGGACGTACGGTGGACGTACAAACGGGGAAGGCCGATGATTAGCTTCGGCCTTCCCCGCTTACACCGATCAAATTATAGCGCGAATCACCTTGGCCGACAAACGCGGGAAGCGCGCGGCGTCACCGGGTCAATAGGCCGCGCTGAACCCGCCGTCGACATACAGCAGGTGGCCCGTCACGTAGTCGGCGGCCGCGGAAGCGAGAAACACCGCGGCGCCCGCGATCTCCGGCGGCTCCCCCCAGCGTCCTGCGGGCGTCCGCTTGCCCACCCAGTCCGAAAACTGCGCATCTGCGATCAACGGCGCGTTCATTTCGGTCTTGAAGAATCCGGGCGCAATGCCATTGACCTGCACGTTGTGCGGCGCCGCCTCGACTGCCAATGCACGGGTGAGCATCCTGAGCGCGCCCTTGCTGGCGGCGTACGCAACGATGTTCGGCCGGCCGATGTCCGATGCAAGCGAACAGATGTTGATGATCTTTCCGTGCCGACGCGCCTGCATGCCGGGAAGCAACGCACGGATCACGAGAAACGGTCCATCGAGGTTGGAGGCCTGCAGCGCGCGCCATTCGGCAAGCGAAAATTCCGGCAGCGACTTGCGCTGATTGACTGCCGCGTTGTTGACGAGGATTTCGATCGGCCCCCAATGGCGTTCGATGTCCGCCACGCCGGCCGCCACCGCGACCTCGTCGGTCACGTCGAAAGGGCAAACGGTTGCGGCGTAGCCGTTTGCCGCGAGCCTCGCTGCCGCGGCGTCGAGCTTGCCGCGATTGCGGCCATTGACGACAACGCGAGCGCCCGCCGCCGCCAAGCCCTCCGCGATCGCGAACCCAAGCCCGGAACCGCCGCCGGTGACGAGCGCCAGCCGTCCGGTCAGGTCGAACGGATGCGCAGCCACTTAGTCGAGTCCCAGCACATCGGGCATGTCGAACACCCCCGTTTCCCCCGTCGCGCGCTTGGCCGCGACAAATTCGGCGGCGCGCAGCGCGCCGCCGGCGAAGAGCTGCCGCGAGGTGGCCCGGTGCGCGATCTCGATGCGCTCGCCGGCCCCCGCGAAGATCACCATGTGCTCGCCGACCACATCGCCGCCGCGCAGCGTCGCGAATCCGATCGTGCCCGGCTTGCGTTCGCCCGTGACTCCCTGACGTGCATAGACACCGCTTTCCGCCAGCGTTCGGCCCGCGCCCGCCGCCGCGGCTTCGCCCAGGCGCAGCGCAGTACCGGACGGCGCATCGACCTTCTGCCGGTGATGCATCTCGAGGATCTCGATGTCGTAGCCGGGCCCGAGCGCGCGCGCCGCCGACTCGACCAGCGACAAAAGCACGTTGACGCCGACGCTCATGTTCGCCGCGAACACGATCGGGACCGCGCGCCCGAATTCTGCGAGCGACGACTTCTGTCCGTCCGTGAATCCGGTCGTGCCGACCACGGCCGCCACACCGTGCCTCGCGCAGGCAGCGAGGTGGGCGAGCGTGCCTTCGGGCCGCGTGAAATCGATCAGAACGTCGGCATGCGACACCGCGGCTTCGATGTCGGATGCGACGATGATCCCGGTTGCGCGACCGCAGTGCGCCCCGGCATCACGGCCGAGCGCGGGACTGCCGGCGAGGTCGAGCGCCGCGACCACGGTCACCCCGCCGTCGGCGAGCGCGGCATCGAGCAGCGCCTGCCCCATCCGCCCGCCCGCGCCGGCGATCGCGACCCGCACGCGATCCATCGTCAGGGAACGGCGCCCGCCGCCGGGTCGCCGATCTTGCGGAAGAAATCGATCACCTTGCCAAGGAATCCGGCGTCCTCGCCGTAGGGATCCTTTGGCAGCGCGCGCGTTCCCGCGACCCGGTTCAGATCCTGAACCGACTGCGGCATCTCGTCGCCTTCCCAGCGGGCGAGCAGATTGTCGTTGAAATAGACGGTGAACTGCCGGTGCTCACGCACCTTTCCGGAGCGCTGAAATTCGTACACGTAGTCCCAGCGACCCTCGCGAAAGGCGCTGGTGATAAGCGGTGTGCCAAGCGACTGGCGCACCTGCGGCATGGTCTGGCCGACCTGCAGCTTGTCGACCATGTCCTGCGAAATGTAGTTGCCCTGATTGATGTCGATCTTGTACACGCCGAACTGCGAGATCACCGGCATGACGTTCTCGAAGGGCGTGCTCATCTGCGCGCAGCCGGTCACGAACGCGGCGGCGCAGGCCGTCACAACCGTGCGCGCAAAAGCCGTAGGGCGATGCAGTCGTCGGGACACTCGAAATTCCATGAACGGATACGCTTTTGCCGGCGGAGCCACGCGCCCGGCGGCGCCTGAGCCACCTGCCGGCAGGCGCGTTGCCCGCGGGCGGCTGGCGGACTTCCGCGCTATTATAGCTTTTGCCTTGTTCACCACGAACCCCATGAGTTCTCCGCAGGATCTCAAGAGCGCCGGCCTCAAGGCCACGTTGCCGCGCCTGAAGATCATCAACCTCTTCGAAACCTCGAAGGTCCGGCACCTGACCGCCGAGGACGTCTACAAGATGCTGCTCGCCGACGGGCTGGACGTCGGGCTGGCCACCGTCTACCGGGTGCTGACGCAGTTCGAGCAGGCAGGACTCCTGGTCCGCCATCACTTCGAGTCCGGCAAGTCGGTGTTCGAGTTGAACCAGGGCACCCATCACGACCATCTCGTGTGCCTGCAATGCGGTCGAGTCGAGGAATTCTACGACTCCGATATCGAGAAACGTCAGACCAAGATTGCCCGCGACCGCGGCTTCGAGATCAGCGAGCACGCGCTCTACCTGTACGCGGATTGCACGAAACCGCGCTGCCCGCATCGGAAATCCGGCAACGGCAACGGTTGATCACCCGGCCTCCTTGCGGTTGAAATCGGCGAGCCTGAAGCCCAGCAGGTACAGCGCCCCGAAGTAGGCGACTGCGCCGCCAATGATAATCGCGGCGAGCCGACCGATCTTCGCCCACAGTCCCGCCGCCAGCCAGTACTCCGCCGGTCCCGAAAGCGCGTAAAGCGTCACCGCAAGGACGCCGAGCGCGACCGCCAGCCGCGCCACGAACGCGAGCCAGCCTGGCGCCGGCAGATAGATCCCGTTGCGGCGCAGGAACCAGAACAGGAGCGACGCATTGACGCAGGCGCCCAGACTCGTCGCCAGCGTCAATCCGGCATGTCCGAGTGGCCACATGAGGATCACCGCCAGCGTCTGCGTGACCAGTACGGTAACGAACGCAATCTTGACCGGTGTCCTGATCTGCTGGCGCGCGTAGAAGCCGGGGGCGAGGATCTTGACCAGGATCAGCCCCAGCAGGCCGACGCTGTACCCGAGCAGCGCCGACCGCGTTTGCCATACGTCCAGCACGCTGAACCTGCCATATTGGTAGAGCGTCGTGATCAGCGGCACCGCGAGCAGCCACAACGCGAACGCCGCCGGCAGCGCGAGCAGAAACGCGAGTCGCAGCCCCCAGTCCAGAAGTGCAGAGTACTCCGCATGGTTGTCGTCGCTGTGGTGTTTGGCGAGTGTCGGCAGAAGCACCGTTCCCAGCGCCACTCCAAGCAGGGCACTCGGGAACTCCATGAGCCGGTCTGCGTACGTGATCCACGAGATGCGCCCGTTACCGAGCAGCGACGCGAGCTGCGTGTTGATGAGTGCGGAGATCTGCGCGGCGGACACGCCGATGACCGCCGGCCCCATCAGCAGCAGCACGCGGCGTACGCCCTCGTCACGCCAGTCGAACCGGAACCGCGGAAGCATGCCGATGCGTGCGAGCGGCGCCACCTGGAACGCAAGCTGCGCGACTCCGCCGATGAACACGCCCCACGCCAGCGCGAGGATCGGCGGGTCGAAGTATCGCGAAAGGAAGACCGCCGCGCCGATGATCGACAGGTTGAGCAGGACGGGCGTGAGCGCGGGTATCGCGAAGCGCCGATACACGTTGAACACGCCGCCGGCCAGTGAAACCAGCGAGACGAACAGGATGTAGGGAAACACGATGCGGATCATGTCCGCGGTCAGTTCGACCTTCCCGGGCGTCGCCGCGAAACCGCTCGCCAGCAGATACACAAGCCATGGCGCCGCCAGCACACCGATCGCCGTCACGCCGAGCAGCACACACGCCAGCAGGCTGCCTACGCGGCCCACCAGGTCGCGGGTGGCGTCCTCGCCGCGCTGCCGGTGATATTCGGACAGGATCGGCACGAACGCCTGCGAGAACGCACCTTCCGCGAACATCCGGCGCAGGATGTTCGGAAGCCGGAACGCCACCTCGAACGCGTCCATCTGGAGGCCCGCGCCGAACACCACCGCCTTCAGGCTCTCGCGGGCAAGGCCGGTGACGCGGGACAGCAGCGTCAACCCGCTGACGGTGGAGAGGGCGCGGAGAAGGTTCAAGGGGGCGGGGGGAAGTTCGGCGGCGACCCGACGGGCAGGTGCCAACCTCTTGTCGGGGCAATGAAAACAGGTTATTATTACCGGCTAACCACGATTAATCCAACCCGCGATCATAAACCGCAACGGCGGCGGCCTCGCGGCAACCCAAGGGAACTCCACTCCATGGCCAATTCGGCGCAGGCAAAGAAGCGCGCCCGGCAGGCGGAAGCGACGCGCAAGCGCAACGCGAGCCTCAAGTCGGAACTGCGCACTTCGGTGAAAAAGGTCCGCAAGGCAATCTCCACCGGCGACAAGGCAGCGGCTGCCAAGACGATGCAGGAATCGCAGGCGGTGATGGACCGCATCGCCGACAAGAGGATCGTGCACAAGAATCTGGTGTCTCGCACCAAGTCGCGCCTCGCGTCCGCCATCAAGGCGCTCGCCTAGGGCTGCGCGCCTTTGGCATTCCCGTTCGCGGGACCGCCATGACTGCAGCGCCGCAAGGCGCTGTTTTCAATTGCGGCTCCCTGCACGGAAGCGGGCCACGGCGCTGCTCCGGCGCATCGTGAGAGCGGTGCATCCCCGGACTCTGCGCCACGCGGTCCCACCGCGCGCGCATGCTAGTATTTTGCCCTGATTGTTCCTGTGATCGGCCGCCCCCCGGGGTTCGCCGCGGCCCCTCTCTACGTCATGTCCCCCGCGCCACCATCGCATTTCCTCCAGTTCAGCGATTTCTCCCGCGACGAGTTCGCGCACCTGTTCGAGCGCACCCGCTGGATCAAGGATCGCTTCAAGCGCTACGAGCTCTATCAGCCGCTGCGCGACCGCACGCTCGCGATGGTGTTCGAGAAGGCGTCGACCCGCACTCGCGTGTCGTTCGAGGCAGGCATGTTCCAGCTGGGCGGCATTGCGATCAATCTCAATCGCGGCGACACGCAGCTGTCACGCGGCGAGCCGATCGAGGACGTCGCCCGCGTCATCTCGCGGATGGTCGACGTCGTGATGATCCGCACATTCGAGCAGGCGATCATCGAGCGCTTCGCCGCACATTCGCGGGTTCCGGTGATCAACGGGCTGACCAATGAATACCATCCGTGCCAGATCCTCGCCGACATCTACACCTACGTCGAGCATCGCGGCACGATCGCCGGGCGCACGGTCGCGTGGGTCGGTGACGGCAACAATGTCTGCAACACCTGGCTGCAGGCGGCGGCAATCCTCGGGTTCACGGTTCACGTCTCCACGCCGCCGGGGTATGCAGTCGACAAGGCGATGGGTGCCCCCTACCGCGACCACTTCCGCGAGTTCGCCGACCCCATGGACGCCTGTCGCGGCGCCGATCTTGTGACCACGGACGTGTGGACGAGCATGGGCTTCGAGGAGGAGAACGAGGTGCGGATTCGCGCGTTCGCCGACTGGATGGTCGACGCCGACATGATGCGCCAGGCGATGCCCGACGCGCTGTTCATGCATTGCCTGCCGGCGCACCGCGGCGAGGAAGTGGCGGCCGACGTGATCGACGGGCCGCAGAGTGTCGTGTGGGACGAAGCCGAAAACCGACTGCATGCGCAGAAAGCGCTGCTCGAATACGTCATCTGCGGGCGCGTGGAAGCCTGAACTCCCGCGCCGAATCCGACCCTGTCAGCCGAACCGGAGTCCTCTCGATGAACCGCCGCCTGTCGTCCGCCGTCCTCGCGCTTCTCGCCATCGCCACGCTGGTCCCCGGCTCCGCATCCGCGCAGGCCTGGCCGGAAAAATCGATCCGATTCGTGATGTCCGCCCCTCCTGGCAGCTCGATCGACGTGCTCGGCCGCGCGATCGCCGAAAAGCTGCGGGACCGGCTCGGACAGCCGGTCGTGGTCGAGAACAAGCCGGCGGCTGGTGGCACCGTCGCGGTCGACGAGATCGCGAAGGCTGCGCCGGATGGTTACACGATGGTACTTGCGTTCAACGGTCCGCTGTCCATCGCGCCGCTGTTGCGCAAGCTGCCCTATGATCCGCAACGGGACCTGGCACCGGTGATCATCACGACGAGCCAGCCCAACGTGCTCGCGGTCAACGCCCAGCTGCCGGTGAAGGACGTGAGCCAGCTGGTGGCCTACGCCCGCGCCAACCCCGGAAAACTCAACTACGCATCGGTCGGACCGGGAAGCTCGTCGCATCTGAACGGAGAGCTGCTGAAGACGTTGGCCGGCATCGACATTGTCCACATCCCGTTCAACGGCTCGCCGCCGGCCGTAATGTCCACCGTACAAGACGAAACGCAGATGATCTTCGCGGTAATGCAACCGCTGCTGCCGCAGATCCAGGCGGGCAAGCTGCGCGCGCTGGCCGTGACTTCGGCGAATCGATTTCCGTTGAAGGCCGAACTGCCAACGATCGCCGAGAGCGGCTACCCGAAGTTCGTGTCGCTCGCGTGGAACGGCGTGGTGGTGCCGGCGGCGACGCCGAAGGCGGTGATCGCCCGGCTCAACAGCGAGATCAACGCGGTGCTGCGAATGCCGGACGTCGTGCAGAGGATGAACGCATTGGGCTTCGAACTGGTCGGCGGCACGCCCGAGGACTTCGGTGCGCTGATCAAGTCCGAATCCGAAAAATGGGCGCCGATCATCAAGTCCGCCAACATCAGGATCGACTAACCCAGGACCACCACCCCGCCGCCGGGCCGCCCAAGGGCGCCCCCACGGGGGAGGACGCCGAAGGCGTCTTCGGGGGAACCACCCACCCCGCCGCCGGGCCGCCCCAGGCGGGCGCCCCCACGGGGGAGGACGCCGAAGGCGTCTTCGGGGGAACCACCCACCCCGCCGCCGGGCCGCCCCAAGGCGGGCGCCCCCCACGGGGGAGGACGCCGAAGGCGTCTTCGGGGGTGGCCCCAATCACCGCGCGGCGGACCCGCCGGGCGGTTGGGCCTCGCGGCGCAAGGCGAATTGGCAGATCTGGTCCGGCAGAATCGGACGACTGATCAGGTAGCCCTGCACCTCGTCACAGTCACGCTCGCGCAGGAAATGTACCTGCTCCAGAGACTCGACACCCTCCGCGACGACCTTCAGCCGCAGGTTGTGCGCCATCGCAATCACGGCAGATACGATCGCCGCATCGTCGGAGTCCGTCGCCACGTCCCGGATGAACGACCGGTCGATCTTCACGCTCCCGATTGGAAATTTCTTGAGTCGCGCGAGCGATGAGTAGCCGGTACCGAAATCGTCGATCGATATGTGGACTCCCATTTCCCTGATCTCGAGGAGCGTCTCGGCGGCGCGTTCCGGTTGCGCCATCATCATGCTTTCGGTGATCTCCAGCTCGAGCAGATCGGGGGGAAGGCCGGTCTGGGCGAGCGCATGCGCGACCTCGATCACGAGGCCGCCGTCGAAGAATTGACGAGCCGAGAGATTCACCGCGACGCGAATCGGTCCCGGGCCCTCGGAATTCCACCGACACGCCTGCGCGCAGGCCTGGTGCAGCACCCAGCGGGCGATCTGCCGGATGAGACCGGATTCCTCGGCCAACGGGATGAACGAATCGGGCAGCACGAGGCCACGCTCGGGGTGCTGCCAACGGACCAGCGCCTCGACCCCGGTCAGGGTGCCCGTCCGGACCGAGACCTTCGGCTGGTATAGCAGCAGCAGCTGATTCGCGTCGAGTGCCCGGCGCAGGCCCGCGCCGAGGACCATTCGTTCCGTCGAAGGGCGAGCGCCCACCTCGGAGACGAACGCGATGCTGTTTCCACCCGCTTCCTTGGCCCGGTACATCGCAACGTCCGCGTTCTTGAGCAGAATGGCCGCGTCCTCACCGTCATTGGGAAACATCGCGACCCCGATGCTGGCGCCGAGGCGGCACTCCTGCCCATCCAGCACGAACGGCTCCGACAGCGCCTCGAGCAGGCGCAAACCGAACTCATTGACATCGACCTGGTTGGTGACGTCTTCGGCTAGAACGATGAATTCGTCACCGCCCAGACGCGCGACCGTGTCGGTGCTCCTGATCGCCTGCGTGAGGCGCCGCGCCATTCCCCTGAGCACGACGTCCCCGGAAATGTGGCCGACGGCGTCGTTGACATCCTTGAACCCGTCAAGATCGATGAAAAGCAGCGCGATGGCGCGATCATGTCGGCGAGCGATGGCGAGCGCGTGATTCAGCCGCTCGAAGAAGGCGGTTCGGTTGTACAGGTCCGTCAGTGGATCGAAGCGGGCGAGCCGGCCGATGTGCGCTTCGATGCTCTTCTGCTTCGTGACGTCGGTCCCGACACCACGGTAGCCGGCGAAAACGCCACTCCCGCTGAAGTACGGCTCGCCGCTGATCGAAACGTAGCTGACACCGCCGTCCGGCAGCGGCCGTCTCAGAACGACGTCTCGAAATGGACCGTGCGCATCGAGACATCGCCGATGCGCATCCCAGTCACCCTCCATCGGCTCGACCTCGGGCAGTTCCCAGGGTGTTCGACCGATATTTTTCTCGATTGCCGCGCCGATCGGGTCGGCGAGATTGCCGTTGACCGCGGTGAACCGGAACTGCGCATCCTGGTCCCAGTGCCAGTCCGATCCCAGCAGCGTGAGGCCGCGAAAGCGAGCTTCGCTCGCGACCAACGACGCCACCCGCCGGTGAAGGTTCATCTCGGTCGCGCTCTTCTGTTGCTGCAGCCCATCCCGGGGCGGCAGATCCACCGATCCCGTGCCCCGAGAGCCGGCAAAGGCGTAACGCGTTTCGTCCCCGGATCCGACGGCCCCCGGCGCGGCAGCCGCACCGCCGCCCAACCATCGCAAAGAACGGCGTACGAGGTTATCCATTCAATGTGTCCCGCGCGGCGGACCGCATCTTTCGACCGTGGCGCTCGAACAGGAAAGCCCACCGCTGCGACGCGTCGCTCGCAGGAGCGGTTTCCGGGTCCATCGATCCGAGAAAGGGAATCATCGATGGAACGGTCTTGAAGGGATTCGCGGCGCCAGCTTGTACGCTTGGCGAGTTCGATTCGCGCAGGCGCCGGCAGGCAACGGCGCGGCCACAGGATTCAGCTTCATCGATGGGCCAGCGAGCTTTCGAGGTCAGTGAAGATTAGGACTCGCCGGAGCGGGTTTCCAATCACCGTACCGCTAGCAATAAGCGAGCCCGGATTCCCACCGCGGGTCGGGTGGGATCGCGTCGTCGAGCCCAAACGGCGGGGTACTGCCGTCGTCCGTCGACCAGCGCACGTTCAAAATAGACGTAAGTTATTGTTTTTCTTACGGTTGCTATTTTGTGTCCCGCACCGACACCGATGAACCGCACCGAATTCGTGCTATTCGATCGTCTCGTTGCCCGCGTCGGTGAGCCTTGGCAGAGGCGAACTCTCGGATGGAAGCAGGAGTCCTGTCCTTGCGTACGTCAGCAATTTCTCGCGCGTATCGACGATGTCGAGGTTGCGCATCGTGAGCTGCCCTATCCGGTCCTGCGGCGTGAAGAACGCGTGGCCCTTTTCCATCGTCAGCCGTTCTGGCTTGTAGGTAAGGTTGGGGCTGGTGGTGTCGAGGATCGAGTAGTCGTTGCCGCGGCGAAGCTCGAGGGACACTTCGCCCGTGATGGGTCGCGCAACCCAGCGCTGCGCGGTCTCGCGCAGCATCATCGCCTGCGAATCGAACCACCGTCCCTGGTAGAGCAGCCGCCCGAGCCGCCGGCCGCTATCGCGATACTGCTCGATCGTATCCTCGTTGTGAATGCCGGTGACGAGGCGCTCGTACGCAATTTGCAGCAGCGCCATTCCGGGGGCCTCATAGATGCCCCGGCTCTTCGCCTCGATGATCCGGTTTTCGATCTGGTCGCACATGCCCAGCCCGTGGCGGCCGCCGATCGCATTCGCCTCGAGCAGCAGCGCCACTTCGTCGGCAAACGTCGCGCCGTTGAGCGCGACCGGACGGCCCTCGTTGAAGCGGATGGTGACCGTCTCGGCCCTGACTTCCACGTCGTCGCGCCAGAACGCAACGCCCATGATCGGCTGGACGATCCTGATCCCCTTGTCGAGGAACTCCAGGTCCTTCGCCTCGTGAGTCGCACCCAGCAGGTTGGAGTCGGTCGAATACGCCTTCTCCGTGCTCATCTTGTAGCCGAAGCCCGCGCGAGTCAGGTACTCGGACATCTCCTTGCGGCCACCCAACTCGTCGATGAACGCCGCGTCGAGCCACGGCTTGTAGATACGAAGGTCCGGATTGGCAAGCAGGCCGTACCGGTAGAAACGCTCGATGTCGTTTCCCTTGTACGTGCTGCCGTCGCCCCAGATGTTGACGTCGTCCTCGCGCATCGCGACGACCAGCATCGTTCCGGTAACGGCGCGACCCAGCGGAGTCGTATTGAAATAGGTCAGCCCCGCCGTCGAAATGTGGAAAGCACCGGCCTGCAACGCCGCGATGCCTTCGGCAACCAACGCCGCGCGACAATCGACGAGCCGGGCGGCTTCCGCGCCGTATTGCAGCGCGCGGCGCGGGATATCGCCGTAGTCGGGCTCGTCGGGTTGGCCGAGGTTCGCCGTGTACGCATAGGGAATCGCCCCTTTCGCGCGCATCCAGTGCAGCGCGGCGCTCGTATCGAGACCGCCGGAAAACGCAATGCCGACCCTCTGGCCGACGGGTAGATCCTGCAGGATGTGCGACATGGCGGCGAGTTGGGACCGGTGCGGGAAATCGGGTATTCTAGCTGACGCGTCGCCGCCCTATCTGTCCGGCGCGCGCCGGAGACGCAACGTGCAAAAGAGCAAACTCCATCGGTTCGAAAGCGCCGCAGCCGTCGTGACCTGGGACGCCGCGCGCTGTGTGCATTCTGCTGAATGCGTGCGCGGCCTGCCGGAGGCGTTCGATCCCGAGGCCAAACCATGGATTCGGCCCGACGCTGCAGATGTCGCATCGCTGGCGGAGGTGGTGAACCGCTGCCCGTCCGGCGCGCTCGCGATGACGCACGTGAACGGCGCATCGGCGATGGTCGCACCGCCATTAAATACGGCGCACGTAAGCGCCGATGGCCCCAATTACCTGCGTGGCGTCCTTTCGATGCGGCAGGGCGAGGTCGTACTCGACGACACGCGCATCGCGCTGTGCCGCTGCGGTGCCTCGCAGAACAAGCCCTTCTGTGACAACAGCCACCGCAAGGTCGGCTTCAAGGACGCGGGGCGGTTGCCGGCGGAGGTTCCGGCGAAGCCCGGCACCGACCTGTCCACGCCGCTCTCGATCAAGCCGATTCCGAACGGTCCCGTGCAATGCGCGGGTCCGTTGACACTTGGCGACGGCGATGGACGTACGGCATTCTCGGACCAGACGTTTCTCTGCCGCTGCGGCGCTTCGAACAACAAGCCGTATTGCGACGGCACGCACAAGAAGATCGGTTTCGTTAGCTAGCTCCCCCTCCTCCACTCCCACGACGACCGCCATGCCCTCGTTCGACATCGTTTCGGAAGTCAATCAGGTCGAAGTGAACAACGCCGTCGACCAGGCCAACAAGGAAGTGTCGACGCGCTTCGATTTCAAGGGTTCCGACGCGCGGATCGAGCACAAGGACAAGATTCTCACGCTCTTTGCCGACGACGAATTCAAGTTGTCGCAGGTCACCGACATCCTGACCGGCAAGCTCACCAAGCGCGGAGTCGACGTCCGCTCGCTCAAGCACGGCGACGTCGAGAAGGTCTCCGGCAACAAGGTCAAGCAGCTGATCACCGTGCGCACCGGCGTCGAGCAGGAGCTGTCGAAGAAGATCGTGCGCATCCTCAAGGACAGCAAGCTGAAGGTGCAGGCCTCGATCCAGGGCGATGCGGTCCGGGTGACCGGAGGCAAGCGCGACGAGCTGCAGAACGCGATCGCCCTGGTGAAGAAATCGATCAGCGACTTCCCGCTGCAGTACCAGAACTTCCGCGATTAGCGGACGTGCCGCCGGCTCTCGTGCGCTTCCCCGAGCACGTGCTGTCGGCGCCGGTCGCGTTGCGGCCGTTCGCGCCGGACGACGCGCCGCGTGTCCGGCTGCTGGCCGACGATTGGGACGTGGCGAAGACGACCGCCGCGCTGCCGCATCCCTATCTCGACGGAATGGCCGAGGCGTGGATCGCAGGCCACGCGCAGGCGCGTCAAGGCAACGCTGAGCACAGCTACGCGATCACGCGTGCCGACGACGGCATGCTGGTCGGCGCGCTCGGCCTGCGGCCCGAAGCCAACCAGCACGGCCATTTCGGATACTGGGTGGGCAAGGCGCATTGGGGCAACGGGTACGCGACGGCCGCAACGCGTGCCGCGATCACCCTGCTTTTCGCCGGCACCGAACTCGACGCGGTATGGGCTGTGCATCTTGGCGACAACATCGGTTCGGCGCGCGTGATGGACCGCTGCGGAATGTGCGTTCTGCGCAACGAGCAGCGAATCCATCGAGGCGACGAGCGCGCATTTCTGGTGCGCGGAATCACGCGCGGGGCGTGGGACGGGCTAAAGGGGTAGCAGTCGCAGGGCAGCCGGCTCACGCGCTGCCTGCAGAATCCCGTGCAGGAGTGGAGCCGTCCTCCGTGGCACGATGACCATCGCCGCGGCCGTGGCCATCCTGTCCCTAGACGAGGTCGGCGACCAGCGCCGCGCGCGTATCGGCGCGCACTGCGGGAATCGCCGCCTGGTAGTCGGGGTGATCCACGCCAATCCCGAGCGCGACCCCGTATTTCAGCGCGGCGACCATCTCCACGGTCAGCTCGAAGCGCAGGAAGTGCACGGCCGAGGTCTTTTCGTCGTTCGAGCGCTCGAGGTCCTCGTCGGCGATCGCAAAGACCTTCGGACAACCCTCCGCCTGCACCCACACGCGGTCCTCGATGCCCTTTAGGCGGGCAAGCGCACGACGGCGCTCTTCGACGTCCACGTATTCGAGCAGCATCGTTGCCTTGAAATTGCTGCCGTCGGGCACCAGCGGGTTGTACGCATCGAGTTCGTCCTGAATACCGGCTTCCTCGAACGTCTTCTCGATGCGCAGCATCTCCTGGATCTGGTAGCGCATCGTCAGCTCGTCCTCGAACACGAGCGTGACGTGCTCTCCAAGATGGACAGTACGGGCGCGCTTGTGCTTGAGCACGCGGGCACGGAACTCGATGCGGGCCTTTGCATAGGCCTCGAGGGTCATCAGGCTTTCGCGGGTGATTCTGGGCATGGTCGTCGTCATCATTTGATTCCGTAGGCAATTCGAAGCAGCGTCAGCGGATGTTCCTTGCGGACGCGCGAGGTTCCGTTCTTGTCCTCGATCCCCTGCAGGATGCGGCGGCCCGCGATCGGGCAGTCCGAGCTGATGAAATCGGGGGCGTCGTCGCCCATCCGCTCGAAAACCGGCTTGCCGATGCGCATCGACTCGGCGAAGAACTCGACCTTGACGCCCCAGGTGCCATCGTGGCCCGCGCAGCGCTCGACCGTGTTGATCGTGGTGCCGGGCACCCATTGCAGCGCTTCGCGCGTCTTCTGGCCGACATTCTGCACGCGCGCGTGGCAGGGTATGTGATAGCTGACCTTGCCGAGCGGCTGCAGGAACTCGCGCTTCATGAGTCCGTCCTTGTCGCGCAGCACGAAGTATTCGAATGGATCGAACATCGCCTCGGCCACCGCCTTGACGTCCGCGTCGTCCGGAAACAGCAGCGGCAACTCCTGCTTGTACATCAGCGTGCACGATGGCACGGGCGTCAGGATCGCGTAGCCGTCGCGCGCCAGCGCGGCCAGCTGCGGAATGTTCACGTTCTTGAGCTTTTCGACCGCAGCGAGATCGCCGAGTTCAAGCTTGGGCATGCCGCAGCAGGCCTCCTTCTCGGCGAAACGATAGGGAATCTCGTTGTGCGCGAGGAGCTTGATCAGATCATGCCCGATGCCGGGCTCGTTGTAGTTGACGTAGCACGTGGCGAACACCGCGACCTTGCCTGGCGTGCGCGCGCCGTCCCGTACCGGCCAGGCGACGGAGGGCTCGGCGTTCGGGCGCAACGGATGCGCGGCGTAAGGCGGCAGCCGCGTCCCCGCGGCCACACCCAGCGTCTTCTCCATCAGCTTGCGCGCCGACGGCATCGTATTGGCCTTGTTCACCATCTGCACGACGACGGGAATCGTCGCAAGCTTGCCCAGGCGGTCGGTGCTGGTCAGCAATTTGTCGCGGAACTTCACGTCGCCGTCGCGGAACTTGACCGCCTTGGCGCGCAGCATCAGGTGAGGAAAGTCGACGTTCCACGGGTGCGGCGGTACGTACGGGCACTTCGTCATGTAGCAGACGTCGCACAGATAGCATTGGTCGACGACCTTGCCGTAGTCGGCCTTCGCCACGCCGTCGACCTCGCCGGACTTGCCTTCGTCGATCAGATCGAAGAGCGTCGGAAACGCGCCGCACAGGCTGACGCAGCGGCGGCAGCCGTGACAGATCTCGTAGACACGCTCGAGCTCGCGATCGAGGGACCCCTGGTCGTAGAAGTCCGGGTTGCGCCAGTCGAGCGGATGGCGGGTCGGTGCTTCGAGGTTGCCTTCGCGGGTGGTCATGGCGGATGAACGTTACGCGTCCGATGGAGAGTCGTGCGGCACAGGACGCGACGCACGTAAAGACCGGATCAGGCGTCGCACGGAAGCACGACGCCCGATCCCCAAGGACGAACTCAATCGGCCAGCGCGTCCAGGGCCTTCTGGAAACGATTGGCGTGGCTGCGCTCCGCCTTCGCCAGCGTTTCGAACCAGTCGGCGATCTCGTCGAACTGTTCGCCGCGCGCGGCCTTGGCCATGCCCGGATACATGTCGGTGTATTCGTGCGTTTCACCCGCCACCGCGGACTTCAGATTCTCGCGGCTGGAGCCGATCGGCAGGTCCGTCGCCGGGTCGCCGACCTGCGCGAGATAGTCGAGATGTCCGTGCGCGTGGCCGGTCTCGCCTTCGGCGGTCGAGCGGAACAGCGCCGCGACGTCGTTCTGGCCTTCTACGTCCGCCTTGCTCGCGAAATAGAGATAGCGGCGGTTGGCCTGCGACTCACCTGCAAACGCGGCCTTCAGGTTGTCGTGGGTCTTGGTGCCTTTCAGGTTCTTCATGGTGATCTCCTCGTCTGTTACAGCCTTGGTGCCAAAGGGGATCGCCGGAGTTCAACCGACGATGCACCAATTCTGCGCGCGGTGGGCGGCCGGGTCCAATTGATTGTGCCAATGCGGGCGATAACATCCGTCAATGGCGAATCTCAAGCGCAACCTTGGCGGCCTGCCATTCAGCCTAGCATTTCCCGATGGGGAAAACGTTGCGCCAATGCAAAGAGCGGCGGCGAGCAAATCGCGGTCCTGCGCCAACAGCGCCGCGGCGCCGGGGAACATCCCTGAGTTTCCGCAGGGTCGCGGAGTTGCCCGTTCGCGAGGAATGAAGGTCGAGTTCTGCAGTCAATCTCATCCCAGGACCACCCCGGCTGCTTCAATGGTGCTTCTGCACACAATCCAGCACACTACTGCTGGAGACCGCACTATCCACGACCCTTGGCGCGCGCCACCATGCTCATCGCCGATCCACTGTTCTACGCCATCGCGATTCCCGTCGTGCTGTTGACCGGAATCTCCAAGACCGGCATTCCGGGCCTTTTCGGCGGAATGGCGGTTCCGCTGCTCTCGCTGGTCATCCCGCCGTTGCAGGCCGCGGCGCTCATGCTGCCGATACTTTGCTTCATCGATCTGTTCGGGCTTCGCGCGTTTCGCGGAGTCTACGACCGGCGCAACATGCCGATCCTTCTCACGGGCCTCGCCATTGGCATCGTGGTGGGCGTGCTCGTCTTCAGTGTGGTGCCGCGCGACATCATGCGCATCATGATCGGCGCGATTGCCGTCACGTTCGCACTCAACAACATCGTCGGCTGGGCTCGCAACCGTCCGCCCGCTGCAGCGTCGTGGCCGCGCGGCGTTTGCTGGGCGGGGCTTTCGGGACTTACCAGCTTCGTCGCGCACGCGGGCGCGGCGCCGATCATGGCGTATCTGCTGCCGCAGAGGCTCGACCGAAAGGTCTACGTCGGCACCACCGTATGGTTCTTCTTCGCCTCGAACTACGCGAAGATCGTTCCTTACGCCTTCCTGGGTCAACTCGATCTCACCAATGTCGCAACGGCGTTCGTGCTGCTGCCGCTGGTGCCGGTCGGGGTCAAGCTCGGGGTCGTCATCCAGGGCAGGCTGGACGAGAAGGTCTTCTACCGGATCAGCTACTGGGCGCTGCTCGCCATCGGGGTGAAGCTGCTCTACGACGGAACGACGTCGTTATGGCATTGACGCAACGTCCGGACGGCGGCAAGCCGGTGGCGCGCCGGGCGAAATCGGTTCGCGATCAGCGCTTCCGGTCACGGGGCGGCGCGGAGATCGGTGCTCGACAGCGAATACGATAGCCGGTAGGTGCGTGCTTCATACTCGGAAGAGTCGGCACCATGGGCGGCGAATCGTTCCGGCGACAGCTCGTCGCGAGCAAGGGCCGCGACCGCAGCTTCGTCGTATCCGGTCACGAACAGCGCGGAGTGCACGGTACCGCCCGCGCGGGCTTCGGTAGCGATCCGCGCCCCCAGCACGCGCCTTCAGTCGATCCGCTCGTACGCCGGCAGCGTCAGGAACTCGACGAAGGTGTCGTTGTCGACGAGGTCGGCGAAGATCTTCGGCGGCATCCTCGTACTTGCCCGTCGCCGAACGCGGCGCCCAGCAGCTCGCGGATCTTGACGAGCTCCTCCGGAATCATCGCGGCGACCATCTCCTTCGTCACCTTGCGCCCGTCGTCGAGCTTGCCCTTCGGCGAGCGGATCCACTGCCACACCTGCGAGCGCGAGATCTCCGCGGTGGCGGCGTCCTCCATCAGGTTGAAGATCGGCACCGCGCCCTGCCCCGCGAGCCACGCGCCGATGTACTGGATCGCGACGTTGATGTTGAGGCGCAGGCCGCGCTCGGTGATCGGCGTCTCGGGCTCGAACTTCAGCGAGATCGGCGGCGCGTCGACGTGCACGTCCTCGCGCTTCTTCGTCGCGATCTGGTTGGGCGCCGGCATCAGCCGGTTGAACGCCTCCAGCGCCACCGGCACCAGGCCGGGATGCGCGACCCACGTGCCGTCGTGGCCGTAGGTCGCCTCGCGCTCCTTGTCGACCTTCACCTTGGCGAACGCCTCGGCG
This sequence comes from uncultured beta proteobacterium, assembly GCA_963739745.1. Lineage (GTDB taxonomy): Bacteria > Pseudomonadota > Gammaproteobacteria > Burkholderiales > Casimicrobiaceae > VBCG01. The sequence goes on along the minus strand of CAVUCJ010000015.1, from coordinate 472,571 downwards.
TTGGCCTTCTCGTCGTTCTTGACCGGAATCTGCGCGGCCATGCCGCCCATCGCGTGGATGTTGCGCCGGTGGCAGGTCTTGATCAGCAGCTCGGCGTAGCTCTTCATGAAGTGCGTGGTCATCGTGACCAGCGCGCGGTCGGCGAGGCAGAAGTCGCGGTTGCTGCGGAACTTCTTGATGCAGCTGAAGATGTAGTCCCAGCGGCCGGCGTTGAGGCCCGCCGAGTGCTCGCGCAGCTCGTAGAGGATCTCGTCCATCTCGAAGGCGGCGACGATCGTCTCGATCAGCACCGTGGCCTTGATCGTGCCGCGCGGAATGCCGCAGCTCGTCCTGCGCCATGACGAAGATGTCGTTCCACAGCCGCGCCTCGAGATGGCTCTCGAGCTTCGGCAGGTAGAAGTACGGCCCGCTGCCGCGCGCGACCAGCTCCTTCGCGTTGTGGAAGAAGTAGAGCGCGAAGTCGAAGATGCCGCCGGAGATCGGCTGCGCCGTCGACCATGCACGTGCTTCTCGGGCAGGTGCCAGCCGCGCGGGCGCACGAACAGCACGGCCGTCTTCTCGCCGAGCGTGTAGCGCCTTGCCCTCGGGCGAGGTGAAGTCGATGCGGCGGCGAATCGCGTCGCGCAGGTTGATGTGGCCCTGGATGTTGTTGTCCCACCTCGGCGTGTTGGCGTCCTCGAAGTCCGCCATGAACACGCTGCGCGCCGGAGTTGAGCGCATTGATCGATCATCTTGCGATCGACCGGCCCGGTGATCTCGACGCGGCGGTCCTGGATGTCGGCCGGCACCGGCGCGCACGTCCAGTCGCCCTCGCGCACGGCGCGCGTCTCGGGCAGGAAATCGGGCAGCTTGCCGGCATCGAACTCGCGCCTGGCGCATCGCGCGCCGGCCAGCAGCTCGCTGCGGCGGCCGCCGAAGGCGCGCTGCAGCTTGGCGGCGAAGGCGACGGCCTCGGGCGTGAGGATCTGCGCGTACTCGGGCGTGATGCGGCCGGTGATCTCGACACCGGGGCCAAAGGGGGTGCTCATCGGGACCTCGCGAAACGGATGGGGAATCGCCGGGCCGGGCCCGCGATCGGGAAAATCGAACTGTGAAAATCGGAAAGCGAAAAGCGGAATGTGAAAGTCGATTTCACAAACGCTCATTGTACCGGTTTCCCGCGGGCGCAGCAAAGCCCGCGACCAACGTCGCGGCGCGGACGCGCGACGCCGGGAGCGCCGCGTGACGCGCGACCGCCTCGCTACGCGGCGAGCTGCGGATTCAGCCGCTCGCACGCCGCTGTGCAGCTTGTTCAGCGCATTCAGATACGCCTTCGCCGACGCGACGATGATGTCGGTGTCGGCGCCGTTGCCATTGACGATGCGGCCGTCGCGCTCGAGGCGCACGGTCACCTCGCCCTGCGCATCGGTGCCCGTCGTGATCGCGTTGACCGAATACAGCAGTCAGACTCGCCTTGCGAATCGACCATCCGCTCGATCGCCTTGAACACGGCGTCGACCGGCCCGTCACCCTGCGTCTCGGCCACGACTTCGTCTTCGCCGATGGCTCATCACGACGCGCGCGTGCGGCACGATGCCGGTCTCCGACACGACCTTCAGCGCAGCCCAGGCGGTAGTGCTCGTGCTTCCGGCGTGATGTCCTCGTCGGACACCAGCGCGTGCAGGTCCTCGTCGAACACCTGGCCCTTCTTGTCGGCGAGTTCCTTGAACTTGGCGAACGCGATATTGACCGCCTCGTCGCTGCCGAGGTCGATGCCGAGCTCGGAGAGACGCGTCCGGAACGCGTTGCGGCCGGAAAGCTTCCCGAGCACCAGCTTGTTGGCGCCCCAGCCCACGTCCTCCGCGCGCATGATCTCGTAGGTCTCGCGATGCTTCAGCACGCCGTCCTGGTGGATGCCGGATTCGTGCGCGAATGCGTTGGCGCCGACGATCGCCTTGTTCGGCTGGACCGGGAAGCCCGTGATTCCCGACACCATCCTGGACGCCGGCGACGATCTGCGTCGTGTCGATGCGCGTCGTGCATGGAAACACATCGCGGCGTGTGCGCACCGCCATCACGATCTCCTCGAGCGACGCGTTGCCGGCGCGCTCGCCCAAACCGTTGACCGTGCACTCGACCTGTCGCGCGCCGTTCATCACCGCCGACAGCGAGTTGGCAACGGCAACGCCCAGGTCGTTGTGGCAGTGGACCGACCATACCGCGCGATCCGAATTCGGAATCCGCTCGCGCAGCGACCGGATCAGCGCGCCGAATTGCCACGGCATCGTGTATCCGACGGTGTCTGGAATGTTGATCGTGGTGGCGCCCGCCTCGATCACCGCCTCGATGAGCCGGCACAGGAAGTCGGGCTCCGAGCGCCCTGCGTCCTCCGGCGAGAACTCGACGTCCGCCGTGTAGTCGCGCGCCCAGCGGACCGCCTTGACTGCCTGCTCGACCACCTGGTCCGGGGCCATCTCGCAGCTTCATCTGCATGTGGATCGGCGACGATCGCGATGAACGTGTGCACGCGCCCGGCCACCGCCGGCTTGATCGCCTCGCCACAGCGCCGCACGTCGTTCTCGTTGGCGCGCGCGAGCCCGCATACGACGCTGTCGCGGATCGCACGGGCAATGTCGTGAACCGCCTCCCAATCACCGTTCGACGACGCTGGAAAGCCGGCCTCGATCACGTCGACGCGCAGTCGCTCCAGCTGCTTCGCGATGCGCATCTTCTCCTCCCTGGTCATCGAGGCGCCGGGGCTTTGCTCGCCGTCGCGCAACGTCGTGTCGAAGATGATCAGATGGTCGCTCATGATGTCGGATCCTCGGTTTCGTGCCTCTGGCAATGCGGCGTGAATCAGGCGACCGCGGATTGCGCGGCCGGCAGCGCAAGCAGCCCACCGCGCACGCCGCGGTTGACGGCGCTGGTCAGCGCGCGCAGCGCCGCCGTCACGATATTGGCGTCGCGCCCGACGCCATAGACGGTGCGGTCGGTGCCCACGCGCAGCTGCACGTAGGCGACCGCCGTCGCGTCCTCGCCGGCGCCGATCGCGTGCTCGTGATAGTTGACGACGTGTATCGGCAGTCCCATGCCGCTGCGCATCGCCGCGACGAACGCGTCCACCGGGCCGTTGCCGGCGCCGTGCAGCACGGTCGCCACGCCGTCGACATGCAACTGCGCAGTCAGGTGCTCGACCGTGCCGTCGGCGCCGTTGTGCTGCGCGCGGTGACCGACGAACCTGACCGGCGAAATCGCGTCCAGGTATTCGCGCTCGAACGCCGCGTGAATCTCGGCCGACGTGAGCTCCTTGCCGCTGGCGTCGGTGATCGCCTGGATCACCTGCGAGAACTCGATCTGCAGGAGCCGCGGCAGCGCGAGCCCGTGATCGCGCTCGAGCAGGTACGCGATGCCGCCCTTGCCCGACTGGCTGTTGACGCGGATCACCGCTTCGTAGGTGCGGCCCAGGTCGGCCGGGTCGATCGGCAGGTAAGGCACGTCCCAGGCCTCGCTGCCGTGCACGAGGTCGTCGACCCGCGCGGCGAGGCCTTTCCTGATCGCATCCTGATGCGAGCCCGAGAACGCGGTGAATACGAGCTCGCCGCCGTACGGATGGCGCGGATGCACGGGGAGCTGGTTGCAGTATTCGACCGTGCGGATCACGTCGCTGATGTCCGAGAAATCGATGCCGGGATCGATGCCCTGCGTATGGAGGTTCAGTCCCAGCGTGACGAGGCACACGTTGCCGGTGCGCTCGCCATTGCCGAAGAGGCACCCCTCCACGCGCTCCGCGCCGGCCATCACGGCCAGTTCCGCGGCCGCCACGCCGCAGCCACGGTCGTTGTGCGGGTGCACCGACAGCACGACGCATTCGCGCCGCGCGAGGTGGCGGCTCATCCACTCGATCTGGTCGGCGTAGACGTTGGGCGTGGCCATCTCGACCGTGGCCGGCAGGTTGATGATCGCCTTGCGCTGCGGCGTGGGCTGCCACACGTCGAGCACGGCGTCGCAGACCTCCTTCGCGTAGTCGAGTTCGGTGCCGGTGAAGCTCTCCGGCGAATACTGGAACGTCCACTCGGTGTCCGGCGCCCGCGCGGCGCACTCACGGACCACCCGCGCCGCGTCGACGGCGATCTGGCGGATTCCTTCACGGTCGAGCCCGAACACGACGCGGCGCTGCGTGGTCGACGTCGAGTTGTAGAGGTGCACGATTGCGCGTCGGGCCCCGGCCAGCGCCTCGAACGTGCGCTCGATCAGCGGTGCGCGCGCCTGCGTCAGCACCTGCACGTTGACGTCGGCGGGGATGAGGTCGTCGTCGATCAGCTTGCGCACGAAGTCGAAGTCGGTCTGCGAGGCGGCGGGAAAGCCGATCTCGATTTCCTTGTAGCCCATCTTCACCAGCAGCCGGAACATGCGGAGCTTGCGCTCGGCGTCCATCGGCTCGATCAGCGCCTGGTTGCCGTCGCGCAGGTCGACGCTGCACCAGACCGGCGGCTTCGTGATGACGCGGGACGGCCAGGCGCGATCGGCAAGCGCGATCGGGGCAAAGGGGCGGTACTTGAGAGACGGCTCGATCTTCATCGGAGATTCCTTGGGCGGCGTTCGACATTGCCGCGGCGCGTGGCATGGGGCCTCACCATCCGGTCGTGGCTGGATGGCATGCACTGCTCGAATTGTGGGGTGGGTTTATGTGCGCGCGAGGCGCAGCAGCAGGCCGCGCAGGATCAGCGCAAGCGCGGACAGCGAAGGCGTCCGGGCACTGGGGGCGGCGTAGGAGATGCTGCTCATCGATCAACAATAGCCGATATGCCGCGTCGCTGCAAGCGGCGGTCGACGCAAGGACCGCGACGCATCGGCCCCCACGGCCACCGGGCTCGCCATCGCAGACGGCCGGCTTCCGTGCGGCGCCAGTCGCCTACGGCAGGGACCCCCAATGCAGGCGACCGGCGATGGCATAATTCCGCCTCGACGGGCTCGGCCCGAAGCCCGTACTCATCACCCCATTGAATTCCCGATTCGTTTCCAGGCCGTCCGTCGCGAGCGCAACCCGGTCGCGCGCGGCGGACCTGTTCCTGCTCGTCGCGTGCGTGGCCATCGCGGGCTTCCTCTCGGTGCGGATGGGGCAGGACGCCAACTGGGACCTGCAGAACTACCACTACTACATCGGCTGGGCGTGGTGGAACGATCATCGTGGCTATACGACGGACATCGCGGCCGCGCAGCTTCAGACCTACCACAATCCGCTCCTCGACCTGCCGTTCTTCCTGATGGTCGACCACGGTTGGAATCCGCGCGCGATCGCTTTCGCGCTTGCGGTTCCGGCGGGCATCGGCGCGTACTTCGCGATCAAATTGATCCGGCTGCTCTTTTGCGACCTGGTGCCTCCAGAACGTAGGCTCGCGAGCCTGTGCGCGACCGCCGTTGGCCTGACCGCGGCGATGGGACGGGGCGTTCTCGGGACGACGATGAACGAATGGCCCGGCGCGGCGCTTACGATGGCGGCGCTGTATGTCATCGTGCGACCGCTGGTGCGCAATCCGGGCGCGCCGATCCCGATCGCGACGCTGATTGCCGCCGGCGTGCTCATGGGTGTGGCCAACGGCGCCAAGCTGACCTACGGCGTGTACGCGGTCGGACTGTGCGCGGCCGTTCTCTGGCGCGGTCCGATCCGACGCCCCTACATCGGCCGCGCGTGGAAGGAAGCGATCGTTTACGGCGTCGCCGTGCTGGCCGGGACCGCAGCCACGGCGGGCGCGTGGATGCTCGCTCTGTGGACACAGTTTCGCAACCCGATCTTTCCCTATGGAAACATCTGGATCAAGTCGCCGTGGTGGGGTGTCTACGAGGCCATGGGCCGCCCCTACGGTCCGCATACGCTCGTCGAGTGGCTGGCGTTTCCGTTCACGCTGGTCGCACCACCGGAGTTCTATGTTTCCGAAACACATTACGTGGATGCGCGCCTCACCGTGCTCTATGGGCTGGCGCTGCTCGCCGGATGCGCCTACCTCGTCCAGCGTCTTGCCCGACGCGGGAACATGGCCGGTACGACGGCCGGACCACCGGCGGGCAACGGCGAGGCCTGGCGCGTCATCGGTCTGTTCTTCGTCGTTTCGTTCCTGCTGTGGACGGCTCAGTCGTCCATACTCCGGTACCTCGTTCCACTGATGATCCTGTCCGGCGCCCTCATCACGGCATTGCTGCGCCACATGCTGCGCGCGGCCGTACGCGTCGACCGCCATCGTCGTCGTTGCGATCGCACTGGTGGCAACGACAAAGATCCAGGACTGGGGCCGCGTTCCCTTCGGCCCCGCCTGGTTCGACGTGCGGATGACGGCGCCGGACAAGGACGCACTCGTGTTGCTGGCGAACAACGAGCCGATGTCCTACGTATTGCCATTCTTTCCCGCTGACGCGCGCTTCCTGGGCATCAACAACACGATCAGCGACGCGAAGCGAAAGACGCTGATGGAGGACACGATCGTTCGCACGATCCGCGAGCACCGAGGGCCGATCTATTCGCTCGCCTTCCCCAAGGGCGCGGGGATCGACGCGTTGCTGGAACGTGGCCTCTGGCAGGTCACCGAAACCTGCGTCGACATCGTCACCAACCTGCGGACGAGCCCGATCGAAATGTGCCGGGTCGTGCGCACGTCGGACCGGCACGCCCCCGGATGAACGCGCCCGACCTGCCACGCGCCGAAATTGGCCGGCGTTCGTTCTGGGCGACGTGGTGGCCGTTCCTCGCGGTCGCGGCCGCATACGCAGTCGTCGCCGCCCAGCAGATCACGCTGCCAGGCGTGTACATGGATGCGGTCAACCCGGACTACATGGTGGTCCGCCTGTTGAATCCGAAAGGCGAGATGCTGACGCCGTGGCTGCTGCCCGGGAACTACCTGTTCAACCGTGTCCCGCTGCTGATTTCCTTCTATCACGGCTCCCAGCAGTTCTGGCTCGGGCTGCCCTTCTTCTGGCTGTTCGGCACCTCGGTTACCGGACTGCGCGCGACGCACGCGATGTTCGCGTTGTTCGTGCTCGCTGCGCTGTACGCATTGCTGATGCGCAGCGGCACGAAACCGTGGCAGGCTGCACTCGCGTGCGCGGTGCTTGCGATCGATCCGGTCTTTTCCTACGCGTTCCGCACGCAAAGCTACATCACGCTGGCGCCCGCCGCATGGTTGTTCCTTTCGCTGTATTCGCTGCGGCGAGCCGCGCAGCCCGACGCGCGCTGGCGTGGGTGGCTGATCGCAGGTGGTGCGTTCTACGGGCTCGCCGTGGTCGGCTATTTCATCTACGCGTTCCTGCTGCCGGCGAATGCTGTTGGCGTTCCACGCATGGCGGCGGGAATCGGGTCGCCCGCGCGTCGCCTGGGGCCATGTCAGCGTCGGACTCGCGTTGGGAGGCAGTTTCTACGTCGCCGGTTACGCATTGCTGGCGTGGAACCTGGGTGGGCCAAGGCAGGGATGGGCCTATTTCCAGCAGACTCAAAAGGCGCTCAACGCATTCAGCGAGCAGCCGGATCTGCCGGGTCGCCTGGCTCACATCGTGGCGTCGATCGAATCGATGTTCCAGAACTGGTACCACCATACGCTGATCTTCGGCGAATACGGCACCGTTCCGGGCGCGGGATTCAAGATGGCGCTGCTGCTCGGGATGCCCCTGTTGCTTTGGTCGCGCGCGGAATGGAAACGAAGCTCGCCGTGGCTCCTCCGCGCGCTGATTGCGATGATCATCTCGTTCGTTTTGGTGGCGTCGATGTTCGGCACGCGGCTGTCCGGCCATCACTTCATGGTGCTGTTGCCAATGTCCTACGCCGCGCTCGCCGTCGGGTTGGTCGCACTCGGCGACGCGCCGCCGGCGTGGCGGTCCGGGAACGCCATCCTCGTGCTCCCGTTCGCCGTGCTCGCCGCGCTCAATATCGGAGGACAGGTCAGGGAAGCGCTTCAACTGCACGAAGTCCGCGGCGTCGGACTCTACTCGGACGCGATCAATCGCCTCGCCGCCGACCTCGATTCGGCGCCAAAGCGGCCAATGGTCTACCTTCCCGATTGGGGCCTGCTGATGCCCGTCGCCTTTCTGACCGGAGGGCGGGTCGGCGTGGATTCGCTACCCGACTACGAGGCGGCGCGCAGTCGGCTGTGCAGGGGAGGCGACGTCGCGGTAGTCCTCATCGAAGGAGATCGCGAAGCGCGCTTCGCGGAGTGGCAGCACGCCCTGGACTGGGACGCGCCCAAGCGCGTGGAATACCGCCAGGCGAACGGCGCAGTCGTGTTCGAACTCGCGACGTTTCAAGGCCGCCGCGGCTCGCCGCGCTGCCCCGCAGGCTAGCCTCGAGAAGCGCCTGCCGCGAGATACGCGAGCCGCTTCACCTCGCGCCGACCGCGTGCGACGCTGTCGAGAATCATTCCGCAGGCGAGAGACAGTGACGACAGCAGCATCAATCCCGTCGCCAGCACCGCCGTGGGCAGCCGTGGAACCAGGCCGGTGTCAAGATACTCGACGACGACCTCGGCGCCCAGCGCCAAGCCGGTCAGGGCGAGCAGCAGCGCACAGGCGCTGAAGAATGGCAGCGGGCGAACGTCACGGAACAGGCGCGCCATCGTGTTGAGAATGCGCAGCCCGTCGCGATAGGTGGACAGCTTGCTGGTCGATCCCGCCGGGCGTTCGAAATAGCGGGTCACGACCTCGGCCGTCGGGACGCGCAAGTCCAATGCGTGCACGGTAAGTTCGGTCTCGATCTCGAAGCCACGCGCCTCCGCCGGAAACGACTTCACGAATCGGCGTGACAACACCCGGTAGCCTGAGAACATGTCGCTCGGACGTTCGCCGAAAAGCATTCCCAGCAGCAAATTGAATGCGCGATTGCCGAACTGGTGCCCGCGGCGGTATGCGGCGTCGCGTTCCTCGTGGTCGCGCACGCCGGTGACCACGTCGAGGTCGTCACGCGCCAGCCGCTCGACCATCTCCGGCGCGCGTGTGGCGTCATAGGTCGCGTCGCCGTCGGTGACGATGTAGACGTCAGCGTCGATCTCCGCGAACATCCTGCGCATCACGCCGCCCTTCCCGGGGCGTTCCTCGCGGCGGACGATCGCGCCGGCAGCGCGCGCGATGTCGCCGGTGCCATCGGATGAGCGATTGTCGTAGACGTAGACGACGCAGCCGGGGAGCGCGGCGCTGAAGTCGGCAACGACCCTTCCCACCGTCAACGCCTCGTTGAAACAGGGCACGAGCACCGCGATGCGCGGCGGTGCGGCGAAGGTGGCGGCCGTCAACCTTTCCCTCCTCTGCGCCGGCGGCGCAGAAGCAGCCAGCCGGAGATCACGTAACCGGATAACGCATAGGCGACGAACCCCCCGAACAGCACGAGGGGCGGCTGATACGCGAGCAGTGCGATCACCACGACGAAACCCAGGACCGCGACGAACGGAACGCTCTTGCGCAGGTTGATCGACTTGAAGCTGTAGTACTTGAGGTTGCTGACCATCGTGAGGCCGGCGAACACCGTCACCAGCAGCGCCCACCAGCGAATTCCCGATGGGTCGATATCGTAGTCGTCGACGACCCAGACCACGCCCGCGACCAGCGCCGCGGCGGCGGGGCTCGGAATGCCGGTGAACCAGCGCTTGTCCGCGACGTCGAGCATCGTGTTGAAGCGGGCGAGCCGCAGCGCCGCGCATGCGCAGTACAGAAACGCCGCAACCCAGCCAAGCTTGCCCATGTCGCGCAGCACCCACTCGTACATCACGAGCGCGGGCGCGGCACCGAAGGACACCATGTCGGCCAGGCTGTCGAATTCGGCGCCGAAAGCGCTTTGCGTCTTGGTCAGCCGAGCAACACGGCCGTCGAGGCTGTCAAGAACGGCCGCGACGAAGATTGCGATCGCCGCCTGGTCGAAGTTCAGGTTCATCGCCTGTACGATGGCGTAGAAACCCGCGAACAGCGCGGCCAGCGTGAACAGGTTGGGCAGGATGTAGATGCCGCGGCGGCGGATGCGGTTCTTGAGCACCGCGCGCTCCTGGTCGTAGTCGAGCATGGCGTCGGCGCTATGCGTCCGTCACGGGAACTGAGCGAGGATGGTCTCGGTCGCGGCGACCTTGTCGCCGACCGCCACCCGCGGCTTCGCGGCCGGATCGAGATAGACGTCCACGCGCGACCCGAAACGGATGAATCCGTAACGCTGACCGCGCGCAAGCACCGCGCCCGGCTCCACGTAGCACAGAATGCGACGCGCAACGAGGCCCGCGATCTGAACGCAGGTGACGTCCTCCCCCGCGGCCGTGCGCAGATGCAGCGCATTTCGTTCGTTCTCGAGCGAGGCCTTGTCCAGCGCCGCGTTCAGGAAGCTGCCGGCGTGGTACCACCGATTGACCACGGTGCCGTCGACGGGACTGCGGTTCGAATGCACATTGAACACGTTCATGAACACGCTGATCTTGAGCGCATCACGGTCGAGATAGGGATCGCGGACCTGCTCGACCTTGACGATGCGTCCATCGGCCGGCGAGAGCACCGCCTTGGCCTCCTGCGGTATCGTGCGGGCCGGGTCGCGGAAGAACTGCAGAATGAACGCGACGACGAGCCAGGCCAGGAGCGCGAGGAATCCCTGGCCCCAGCCGGTAAGAAGCGCGGCGACGATGATCGCGATCGCCGCGAATGTCCAGCCTTCGCGGGCGATGATCGGATGCGGATAATTTTGGTCGGACATGAGGCCTGGCGTGCAGCGCGGGAATCGGGGCAAATTATGCCCGAGGCCCCGGAGCCGCGGGGGACTGCCTTCGCGGTGCGGTCAAGATCCGGCGCCGCGACCGGTGGGCAATTGCCGCCGCCGCGACGTAGGGTGGTCAATAGTCTCCGCCTCGCCGACCGCTCTCCTGCTTCAGCGTGTTCTCGACGCCGCGGGCGCGCTCGATGGCCGACGTTGGCGCCGGCGTGGAGGTCGTCGGATCGGCACGTTCGACATCCCCCGCGGCAGCCGATCCGGTCCGTTCGCCCGGGGTCCCCGCCCGGATCACCGTTGTCTCGGCATCCGGCATCATCCCGTACTTCTTCAGCGCATCCTTGGCAAGCCAGGCGACAATGACAAGCGCAAGCAGCAGAACGATCATCCCGATCCACCCGCCCTGCCTGCTCATTCGCCGATCCATCGCCGTCTCCTTCCCGCTTTTGCAGCGGTGCTCGAGAAATCAGTTGCGTGTCTGGTCGACCAGCTTGTTCTTCCGGATCCACGGCATCATCGAGCGCAGCTTTTCGCCGACCACCTCGATGGAATGCTCAGCCATCAGTCGCCGCCGCGACAGCAGCGTCGGTGCCCCGGCGCGGTTCTCAAGGATGAAGTCCTTCGCGTATTCGCCCGTCTGGATGCGCGTGAGCATTTCCTTCATCGCCCGCTTGGTCTCGGCGGTGACGACCTTCGGGCCGCTCACGTACTCGCCATACTCGGCATTGTTCGAGATAGAGTAGTTCATGTTGGCGATGCCGCCCTCGTAAATCAGATCGACGATCAGCTTGAGCTCGTGAAGGCATTCGAAATACGCCATCTCCGGCGCGTACCCGGCTTCGACCAGCGTTTCGTAGCCCGCCTTGATGAGCTCCACCGTGCCTCCGCACAGTACAGCCTGTTCGCCGAACAGATCGGTCTCGGTCTCCTCGCGAAAATTCGTCTCGATGACCCCTGCGCGCGCGCCGCCGATAGCAGCCGCGTACGACAGTGCGACGTCACGCGCCTTCTTCGAGGAGTCCTGATGCACGGCGATCAGCATCGGCACGCCGCCGCCCGCCGCATACGTCGAGCGCACCGTGTGGCCCGGCGCCTTGGGCGCGATCATCACCACGTCGAGGTCGGCGCGCGGCTGCACTTGGCCGTAGTGGATGTTGAATCCATGCGCGAACGCCAGCATCGCACCCTTCTTGATGTTGGGCTCGACCTCGGACTTGTAGGTGGCGGCGATGCCTTCGTCGGGCATCAGCATCATCACGACGTCGGCGCTGGCAACGGCAGCGCCGACTTCCGCGACCTTCAAGCCGGCCTTTTTCGCCTTGTCCCACGACGCGCCGCCACGGCGCAGGCCGACCGTCACCTTGACCCCGGAATCGTTCAGATTCTGCGCGTGCGCGTGCCCCTGCGAACCATAGCCGACGATCGTCACCTTCTTGCCCTTGATCAGCGACAGGTCGGCGTCCTTTTCGTAGAAAACCTTCATCATGATTTCATCCCTTGGAAGTCGTCAATTCAAAATCTTGAACCAGGAAGAACACGGAGGAAACGGAAAATTGCCGGATAATTCCCGGGGTGGGTTCTCCGTGCCATCCGCGCTCTGCATCTTGGTGCATGTTCGAATGTCTAAACCCGCAGCACCCGTTCGCCGCGGCCGATCCCCGACGCGCCGGTGCGCACCGTTTCCAGGATCACGCCCGGCTCGATCGACTGGAGGAATGCGTCGAGCTTGTGACCGGTTCCGGTGAGCTCGATCGTGTAGCTCTTGTCGGTGACGTCGAGGATGCGGCCGCGGAAGATGTCGGCCAGGCGCTTCATCTCCTCGCGGTCCTTGCCCGACGCCCGCACCTTGACCAGCATCAATTCGCGCTCGATGTGGTTGCCCTCGGTCAGGTCGACGACCTTCACGACTTCGACGAGCTTGTTCAGCTGCTTGGTGATCTGCTCGACCACGTCGTCGGAGCCGGTCGTGACGATGGTCATTCGCGACATCGTCGGGTCCTCGGTGGGCGCCACGGTCAGCGACTCGATGTTGTAGCCCCGTGCGGAGAACAGCCCCGAAACCCGGGACAGCGCACCCGCCTCGTTCTCGAGCAGGACGGACAGGATGTGTCTCATCGGAATCTCCCCCCCGGCATCGCTGCGCCACGGTTGAAGCCCCCGACATTGGCGGCATGGAGCGCGCTCATAGCTCCTCCGCCAGGATCATCTCGGTCAGCCCCTTGCCGCCCGGAACCATCGGGAACACGTTCTCCTTCTGGTCGGTGATGAAGTCCATGAACACCAGCCGATCCTTGAGCTTGAACGCCTCGCGCAGCGCGCCCTCGACGTCGGCGGGCTTCTCGATCTTGATGCCGACATGGCCATAGGCCTCGGCGAGCTTCACGAAGTCGGGCAGCGCATCCATGTACGACTCCGCGTAGCGGTTTCCGTAGAAGAATTCCTGCCACTGCCGCACCATGCCCATGTAACGATTGTTGAGGTTCACGAGCTTGATCGGAAGATGGTATTGCTTGCAGGTCGACAGCTCCTGAATGCACATCTGGATCGACGCCTCGCCGGTGACGCAGGCGACCGTCGCATCCGGATTGACGAGCTGGACACCCATCGCCGCCGGAAGCCCGAAGCCCATCGTGCCCAGGCCGCCGGAGTTGATCCAGCGTCGAGGCTTGTCGAATTTGTAGTACTGCGCGGCCCACATCTGATGCTGGCCGACGTCCGACGTGATGAACGCGTCGCCATGGGTCAGCTCGTAGAGCTTCTGGATGACGAACTGCGGCTTGATGAGGCTCGAATTCGTGTCGAACTTCAGGCAATCCTTGCGCTGCCATTCCTTGATGTCCGCCCACCAGGCCTTGAGCGCCGCCGGATCCGGACGCTGCGGCGACGACTCGATGATCTTGAGCATCTCGTCCAGCACGTCGCCGACATAGCCGACGATGGGAACGTCGACCTTGACGCGCTTGGAGATCGACGACGGGTCGATGTCGATGTGGATGATCTTGCGGTCGCTGCGGAAGAAGTGCGAGGGGCTGCCGATCACGCGGTCGTCGAAGCGGGCGCCGATGGCGATCAGCACGTCGCAGTGCTGCATCGCCATGTTCGATTCGTAGGTGCCGTGCATCCCGAGCATGCCGGTGAACTGCGGATCGGTGCCCGGAAACGCGCCCAGACCCATCAGCGTGTTGGTGCACGGGAAGCCCAGCAGCCGCACGAGGCGCGTCAGCTGCGGCGCCGCGTCGTTGAGCACCACGCCGCCGCCCGCGTAGACCATCGGGCGCTTGGCATCCAGCAGGAGCTGCACGGCCTTCTTGATCTGGCCGGCGTGGCCCTTGGTGACCGGATTGTACGAGCGCAGCGACACCGTCTTCGGATAGATGAACTCGGTGGTCGCCTGCGTCACGTCCTTGGGAATGTCGACCAGGACCGGGCCCGGCCGGCCGGTCGCCGCGAGGTAGAACGCCTTCTTGATCGTGATCGCCAGGTCGGCCACGTCCTTGACCAGGAAGTTGTGCTTGACGCATGGCCGCGTGATGCCGACGGTGTCGCATTCCTGGAACGCGTCCTGGCCGATGGCGTGCGTCGGGACCTGGCCCGTGATCACCACCATCGGAATCGAATCCATGTACGCGGTCGCGATTCCGGTCACCGCGTTGGTGACGCCCGGACCGGAGGTGACCAGCGCAACGCCGACCTTGGTCGACGAGCGCGAATAGCCGTCCGCCGCGTGCACCGCGCCCTGCTCGTGCCGGACCAGCACGTGCTTGACCTTGTCCTGCTTGAACAGCTCGTCGTAGATGTTGAGGACCGCGCCGCCCGGATAGCCGAAGACGTACTCGACGCCTTCTTCCTGGAGGCAGCGGATGGTGATTTCCGCACCGGTGAGTTGCATGGCTTTACCCTATGATTGAGTAGGATCGGCCCGGCGTACGCACGTGCGTGCGTCCGGGCACTGCAAAACTGCCATTGGCGCGCCGTTTCGGTGGTGGCGCACGACCAGCGAAGGCTAGATCGGGTAGACAGCCGTCTCTTTGGAAAACACCGCCCGCGCTCCTTGGGAGTCTCCGCGACGCTTGTGGCTTCGCTGGAGGGAACGCAAACGGCCGTTTTTGCAGTACAGCAACCGGCTGCTGCGGGCCGGATGCGGCTAGATTAGCGGCTTTCCCCTTGCTGGTCAAGGCTCCGGCGACCGCGCGGCTACCCGTTGGTGCGCGCGCCTGCACCAATCGTTGCTGTCATGCAGCAAAATGCGCAGCGCCGGCGGTATGCGCTGGGTCGTCGGCATTCGCACCTATAATCGACGGATTTTCGCCTCGGACCGCCCATACTGGCCTCGCCTACCGAAATTTCGAGATTCCTCGCGGGCGTCGAGCGCCGCGCCTTCAAGCAGGCGATGTTCGCGACGCGCGACGAGGATGCAGCGCTCGACATGGTGCAGGACGCGATGCTGAAACTGGCGGAAAAATACGCCGACAAGCCTGCCGCCGAGTTGCCGATGCTGTTTGCGCGCATCTTGCAGAACTGCATCCACGACCATTTCCGCCGGCAAAAGGTCAGAAATACCTGGACCACCCTGCTCTCGGCATTCGGCAAAGGCGATGAGAAAGACGAAGATTTCGACCCGCTCGAGACTTTGCACGCGAAATCTGATTCGAACTCGGCCGACGATCCCGCGCGGCAGTTCGAGCAAGCGCAAGTTGTGGGGATGGTCGAACAGGCGCTGGCCCGGCTCCCGGCGCGTCAACGCGAAGCGTTCGTCCTGCGTTACTGGGAAGAACTGGACGTGGAGGAAACCGCTGCCGCGATGGGGTGTTCCGAAGGCAGCGTGAAAACGCACTGTTCCCGCGCCGTCCACGCCCTGGCCGCAATGCTCGAAGCCAAGGGGCTCAAACTATGATGCGTGACCAAGACGAATTTGCCAAGAAAATAACGGGTTACCTCGACACTGGCGCCCGCAGCTCCGGGCGGGTACCCTCTACCGGCTGCAGCAGGCGCGGGCGCAGGCGCTTGCCCGGCTGGATACGCGGTTGGCCGAGCCCGCGGCTCGGTCGCGACTTGCCCATTCTTTCGCCGGCCGGCGCGCGACCGGCGACGCTGGAACGCGCAAGGGCGCCTGGCTAGGCGTTGGTGTCCTGCTGATCGCAGCAGTCGGTTCTTGGCTGGCAACAGTGGCGAGGCTACCAGCAGACGCGTGAGATCGAGGAACTCGACGCACAGATCCTGTCGTCGGACCTGCCGATCGACGCCTACCTCGACCGAGGCTTTCAGACTTGGCTCACGCGCTACCAGCCGTGATCCGGGGAGCGTTGGTTGCTCTCGCCCTGGCAGTCGTACCGGCGGTCGTACCTGCCAGTGCCCAGGCCCAGATTGCGGCGGGGTCGCCGTCGTGGTCGCAGCTGACCCCGCCGGAACGGCAGGTGCTGGCTCCGCTCGCCCCGGACTGGGACAATTTCGACGCGCAGCGCAAGCAGAAATGGCGCGGCATCGCGCAGCGATACCCGAACATGGGTAACGACGAGCGACAACGGATCCAGGAGCAGATGAAGTCGTGGGCAGAACTGACGCCGCAGCAACGGCAGGCTGCGCGCGAGAAGTACAAGTCGCTGCGCAAGCTGCCACCCGAGAAGAAGAACGAGGTGCGGCAGCGATGGCAGGAATATCAAAGCCTGCCGCCGGAGCAGAAGCGCGAACTTGCGTCGCATTCCGCGCCTGCTCCGTTGGGGGCGGCAAAGCCGGCCAACACACGCATCGCGGCGCCCGCGCCAACGTCTCCTCCGACGGGACAACCTCCCGCCGCCGCGTCGACCGAAGCCCTACGCACGCGCTAGCTTCAAGCCACCGGCCGCTCCCGCCCGTCCCCTCTTGACTGACACGCCGCTCGCGCCAAAGGCGGGCCCGCCGCGCGCAGGACTGCGCCGCCGCCTGGGTGCTCTCGCGTATGAGTCATTGCTGCTGGTCGCCATCCTGTTCGTGGCGACTTTCGTATTGCTGCCGCTGATCACTCCGGGACATGCGGGCGCGTCCGATACGCTGACGGTCCCGCCGCTACCACAGCGGGTGGCGCTGTTCTGCCTGCTGTTCTCCGTCGTCGCCGCATATTTCGTCTGGAGCTGGTCCGATGGCCGGCGCACGCTGCCGATGAAGACCTGGCGCCTGCGGCTCGTGCTCGCCGACGGCGGCGCCGTTCCCGCCAAAACCGCGCTGCAACGCTATCTCGCCGCCTGGATCGGCCCGGCGCTGGCGCTGGCGGCCTACGTCGTGCTGCAGCGCTTCGGTCTCGGCGCGCACGCGGCCTGGCTTGTTGTCCTTGGACTGCTGTGGGCGTTCATCGACCCCGAGCGGCAGTTCCTGCACGATCGGATCGCGGGCACGCGAATCGTCGAGGGCTAGCCGTTCGTTGCGGCGCGCACCTGCGCTCCCCAGTGCCGCCTACCTCGGCCCCACGCCGCGCTCAGGACGGGCCCAACCATGAACCTGCTTCATGCAATTCATTGATCCGTCAAGACGCCGGGATCTTTCGACCCTGGGGCAATTCCTGACGACGCGCCATCATCACGCCGGCGCAGATCAGCGCCATTCCGATCAGCGCGAGCGCGTCGAGAGTCTCGCCGAACAGCAGCCACGCCTCGAGTGCCGTGACCGGAGGCACCAGGTAGAAAAGGCGCGCAACATTGGCTGCTGCGCCATGGCGCAGCAGCCAGTACAACAGACTGATCGCTCCCACCGACAGCACGATCACCGACCATCCAAGGGCGAACGCGAACGGCGCCACCCACTGCACCGGGCGCGTTTCCAAAATCAGGGCGAGCGGCGCATAAACGAGCGCACAGACGATGAACTGCACGGCCGAGCCGCTGCGAAGGTCGACGTGCGCGCAATGGCGCTTCTGGTATAGCGTGCCGAAGCTTATCCCCGCGAGCGCAATCGCCGAAGGAACGAGTTCCGACAGGTCGCCTCCGAAGTCGACCTTGTGCCGGACGACGAACCAGACGCCGGCCAGACCGAGGCCGAGCCCCGTCCACTGGCGCGCGCTCACGCGCTCCCCCATCCAGAGCCACGCCAGAAGGACCGTGAGAATGGGCTGCAAGCCTACCAGCATCGCGCTCGTCCCGGCCGCCATGCCCCGGTCCAGCGAAACGAATACGCCTCCCAGGTACAGCCCGTGCACACAGATCGCAACCACCGCGATGTCGCGGTATTCCGCGACCGTGCGCGGCCAGCGGGCACGGGAAGCGAACGCGACCAGCGTCAGCAACGACGCGACCAGAACGAAACGGTAGAAAAGGAAGCGCAGCGGCGGGGCATAGGGAAGCCCGTACTTCGCCGCGATGAAACCCGTGCTCCAAAGAAGTACGAAGATCGCGGGAAAGAACGTGGCTCCACGCGTTGCGGCTCGCGCCGGGTCAGCCACCGGCATCGCGCCAGGTAACCGGAGGAGCCTGCGTCACGGCTTCGCGCGGCGCCTGGACTTCCGGCAGCGCGCAATCGCCGTCGGTGATCTCCCGCTTGGCTTCCTCGGCTTCGACCCAGCTTGCGACGCGCACCCACTTGCCGGGTTCGAGATCCTTGTAGTGCTCGAAGAAGTGCGCGATCTGCTGCGTGGTGATCGCCGGCAGGTCGCGAGGCGATTTTACGTCCCGATACAGCGACGACAGCTTGTCGATGGGCACCGCGAGGATCTTGCTGTCGCCACCGGCCTCGTCGTCCATCTTGAGCATCCCGATCGGACGGCAGCGGACGACCACACCGGTGATGAGCGGAACCGGCGACAGCACGAGGACATCGCAAGGATCGCCATCGTCGGACAGCGTCTGCGGAATGTAGCCGTAGTTGCACGGGTAGTGCATCGCCGTGGACATGAAGCGGTCGACGAAGACCGCCCCCGTTTCCTTGTCGACCTCGTACTTTATCGGGTCGGCGCGCATCGGAATCTCGATGATGACGTTGCAGTCGTTCGGCACGTCGCGGCCGGCAGGCACTCGGTCGAGGCTCATCGTCAGGGACCTTCAGGATTGTTCGGTGGAGATTGCATTATTATAGGCGCAGAGGTCGGGGCGCCCGTCCGTTCGGGCCGGCTTGCGGCTACATCGCGTGAAGGTCACGATGCATCCTAGGTCTTTGCTGCTCGTCGGTCTGGTCCTGATTGCAACCTCCTCCGCGAACGCGCAGCGGATGGAGGCAGGGCAACTCGTGACCCCATTCTCCGCGGCCAAGCCCGGCAAGGCGCTGCCGGAGGGCTGGAGCGCACTGTTTCTGGGCTCGCTCAAGACGCCCACCGACTACCGTCTTCGTCGAGAATGACGGCAAGGTCGTACTGCATGCGCACGCCGAGGCGGCGGCCAGTGGACTCATCGATCCCGTCAAGTTCGACATCCGGAGCGCGCCGTTCGTCCAGTTTCGCTGGAAGATCGCGAAGCTCATTGAAGGCGCCGACAACCGCGTGGCGTCGAAGGAGGATTCGCCGGTGCGCATCGTGCTCGGGTTCGAAGGCGACCGGTCGAAGCTCACGTTCGGGGAAAGGACCGCATCGCTGCTGGCCAAGAGCGCCTCCGGGCGCGACCTCCCCTATGCGCAACTCATTTATATCTGGGAGAACAAGGCGCCGGTGGGCACCGTGATCGAGAATCCACATACGCGCCGTGTCCGGATGATCGTGGCCGCAAGCGGCCCGGCGAACGTCGGAAAGTGGGTGACGATCACGCGCAACGTCCTCGAGGACTTCAAGAAGGCGTTCGGCGAGGAGCCCGGGCTCATGACCGAAGTCGGCATCCTGACCGACACCGACAACACCGGCGACACCGTCGACGCGTGGTACGGAGACATCCGCTTCCTCGCCTCGCCCTGACTGGCGGGGACCGCCGGGGTGAATCCGGATCCGGCCCGCGTGGCATCCAAGTTGAGGCGGGACCTACTATTCGCCCGCGAAAGGTCGCCATGCGCCATTTCACGCTGCCGCTCGTAATCGCAGGATCGGTCGTGCTCGCCGCGCTGTTGTCCTGGCTCGCGCTGTCCACGATGACAATCGGCGGACGGCCGCCGCGCGCCGGCTCCTCCGAGGTCGGCAACGGGGCCGCGGTGACGCACACGCTTGCGCCCTTCAACAGGATCGATGTATCCGGAACCGCGCGCGTCGTTCTTGTGCAGGGGGACTCGGAAAGCGTGACCATTGGCGGTTCCACCGGCAATCGCGGTCGTATCAGCGCGGACGTGCGCGATGACACGCTCTTCATCGAATCCGCCGACCATTCCCGCTGGTGGGATCTGCTGATCGGCCGGAGCCGGGACACGCCGCGGATCGTCGTAAATTTCCGGGAGGTGAACGACATTTCCGCGGCCGGCACGGTCGCGCTTTCCGCAGCGCGAATCAGTGCGCCTGAGCTAAGAATTGCCGGTGCCGGCGGGACCTCCGTGCGCATCGAGAACCTGCAGACGCGGCAATTGCGCCTGGCCGGCGCCGGCGCGCTCAAGGCCGAACTGTCCGGCACCGCCACCGAACAGAACGTGACGATCTCGGGCGCCGGGGAATATCTCGGCGGCAAGCTGAAGAGCCAGCATGCGACCGTCAACGTGGCAGGAGCAGGCAAGGTGATCGTCAACGCCGAAAAGACGCTGAAGGCCACGATCTCGGGTGCCGGCAGCGTCGAATACTACGGTGACCCGCAGGTCACGGAGCGCGTGAGCGGCGTTGGCTCAGTGCGCCGGCGCGACTCCGCGGACGCGGGCGCGCCACGGGTCGCGGTCGCGCTCTAAGGCCCCGCCCCCGAAAACGCCTTCGGCGTCCTGTCCTGCCCCCCGAGCAGGCGCACGCCTTGGGGCGGGCCAGTCGTGCGCATGGTGCGGACGGCTTCGTTAGTTCAAAACGGGGGCGGGGCGGGGGCCCTCACCCTTGAACAGCAGCAGCAGCCCGGTCGCCGGATCGCGGTCGCCATGGATGCCGTCGCACACCCGAACGTCAGTGACGCGGCAATCGGACAGCAGCGTCCGCAACATCTGTACGACATCGTCGACCCGGTCCATCGGCAACAATGGGCAGCGCAATCCCTCCGCCCGGCGCGGATCGAACGGGGACGAAAGCGAGAGCCGTACTTCGCCTCCACCCGTGTCCAGCCTATGTACGCTGATCACGGCGGTCGGCTCTCCAAGCTCGGCCCGCAGCTTGCGGATCGCATTGCTGGCAAAAAGCTGCGCGCCGACCTCGCGCTGGGCAACGCAACCCACCCAAACTGCCGTCACCAGCGGCAGGGGAGGCCGCGGCAACGCCAACACCGTGATCCCCGGGGCCGACAATGTGCGCGCCAGCGCCTGCGCGAAGGGCATGCCCCACCCGCCCACGCCGTCCTCGCGCATCGGGTCCACCCCGGGCGCTACGATCGCTGTGCCGATCAAGAACCGAAGATGGGCCGCTCCGGTCCCCGCGGTCACTGCCATCGGAGCTGGAACAAGCGCATGCGCCAGGATCTGGTTTTCGGCCAACGCGCGCCAAGCCAGAATCTCAGGAAGCCGGCCCAAACTGAGCGCTTCCGCATCAATCAGGGCAGTGCCAAGGATAATCGTTTCATAGCCAGACATTACGCGATGTTCACGCAAAATGGCGACGAATGGCGACGTATCGTTGACGATACCTGTCAGCGTCACGCCGGCCGACCCGGAAGTTTCGGCCGCGGCGACGACGACAATGGGGAGAGCAAAAAGTCTTACCAGCAGCGAAGGATCGGGCCCGCCCGCCCGCTCCCGCAACGCGAGCAGCCGCCAAAGGTGTCGGTAGACTGCATTCGAAGGGGCAGTGGCGAAAAGCGTCGCAAGCGATTCTCCTTGGCCCGGCCGCAGGAGATCATTCAACGCGTCTGCCAACCGCCTATCAATGGCCTCCGATTCCAGCCCAGTCGCCGCTCCCAGGCTTGCCCGCGCCAGCGCGTGCAATCGCGCGTGTTCCGGCGTTGCAGCGGCAGGATCGGAATAGCTGCGGGGGTCAATCATCAGCAGTCTGTTGCCCGTAGTCAGTTGTGCCGGTGCCATGTGGCGGCTTTGGTGCGCCAGGCAGGCGCGGTCACCGATGAATTTCTGTGCCGATTCTAGTCGCTCGCGCGCTGGCCGTTATCGAAATGCGGCGCCTACGCCCGTTCTTGTGCCTCATTCTGAGCGAAACAAAGAACCTGCAGTCGGTGAAGGACGAGCAGTCTCCAGGAAACCGGTTCCTCGCTCCGCCTCGGAATGTGGCGGAGAAAGGGCGCGGGTCGAGAATCGCGACGGCCCATCAGATCACGCGAGCCCCGCCAATTCCCCCGATAGCGGCCAGGCACGCGCACGACGGCCGACACTTCCGTCTTCTGACGTCTGTCCTCTGATACCTGTCTACCCGACCAGGCAGAATGGTCCCGCACCAAGCGCGTCCGGCATGAGCCAGAGTCGGACGATCCCTGCCAGCGCGAACGCCGCCACGATCGCCGCCGCCCCGTAGCGGTACGCCGGACGCTCGAACAGACGCCGCGAGCGCGCGAGCGTCCAGCCGGCAGCAAGCAGGTTCGGTAGCGTGCCAATCCCGAACGCCAGCATCACCAGCGCACCTTCGCCAGCCCCTCCGGCCAGCAGCGCAACCGGCAGCACCGAGTAGACAAGCGCACAAGGCGTGAATCCCCACACCACGCCGAGCAGGTAGCGCCCGCCGAGGCCGTCGCCGGGCGCCAGGCGTGACACTGCGGGCAGCAGCCGGCGGAAGACGGCGAGGCCGGCGCGCTCGACGCCCGCGAATTCGATGCCGCGCACGGCAATCGACAACGCGAGCATCAGCAGCAGGACGTTGGCGGCGAAATACAGCACTCGCTGTACCGGCGCGATCGCCACGGCAAGCGCCGCGCCGCCGGCGCCCCCGAACAGCGCGCCGAGTACCACGTAGGTGGTCAGCCGCCCCGCGTGGCTCGCCAGCAGCCCGCGATGGAGCCGGCGCGCGGGCGACAGCGGCGCCGCGGCAGGTCGCGCGCTGACCGCGAGCCACCCGCCGCACATCGCGAAGCAATGAATCCCGCCCAACAGACCCGCCAGGAACGCGCCGATCAACGCTGACTGTGGCATCGGCGTCCTCCTCCTCGGGCAACCCGGCGCATCGCGACCCAGGCCGTACCGTGTAGAATCCAGCCAATCTCGCCAGACTTCGTGCGCACTTGGCCCGCCGGCCGAATCGGCGCGGATGACGCTCCCATGCCCACCCCAGAGCCACGCAACGCATCAGCGACGTCCAGGGTCGTTTCTATCGGAGACCTGCGTGCGCATTGCAGCACCTGCAGCATGCGCGAGCTCTGCCTTCCCTTCGGACTCGCAGCGTCGGAGGTCGAACAGCTATATTCGCTCATCGGCAGCCGGGTCAAGCTGAAGAAAGGTGAGCCGATCTTCCGCAACGGCGCGGCGTTCTCCGCGCTCTACGCGATCCGCGTCGGGTCGGTCAAGACGACGATGCTCTCCGACGACGGCCGCGAGCAGATTGCCGGGTACCACATGCCGGGCGACATCCTGGGACTCGACGGGATGAGCACCGGCCGTCACGAATGCGAGGCGGTGGCACTCGAGGATACGGAGGCATGCGTCATTCCGTTCGAGCGGCTCGAGGAAGCCGCCCGCCAGCTGCCCGCGCTGCAACACAGCCTGCATCGGGTGGTCGGACGCGAAATCGGACACGACCACCGCCAACTGCTCCTGCTCGGCAGCATGCGGGCCGAGGAACGGCTGGCTGCTTTTCTGCTCAACCTGTCCGAGCGCTACAAGTGCCGCGGTTACTCGTCGACCGAGTTCGTGCTGCGGATGACGCGCGAGGAGATAGGCAGTTTCCTCGGCCTCAAGCTCGAAACGGTGAGCCGGCTGTTTTCGCGTTTCCAGGAGGAGGGCCTCGTGCAGGTGCAGGGTCGCGCTGTGAAGATCGTCGACCTGCCGACGTTGAAGAAGCTGGCCGGATTGCGTTAGGGTGCGACGTCGTCGTTGTTCGGCGGGCGCTCGAGGAACAAAGTGAGCGCCGACGACGCAATCCCCAGTGCCCAGAATCCGAAGAACCCCATCGCGTAGATGGATTCGCGAGACATGTCGAGCGGCGCTCCGAAGAAGTGCAGTTCGAACGGGTCGAAGATCGAGAAGAACACGAGTTCGGCCACGGCCGCAACCAGAAACGCCGGCCAGACGATCCACATCGCGCGTTGCGCGGTGAGCCACCGATTCGGCATGGGCACGCCCTCCAGGCTCACCGCGCGCCCGCCCTGAGCCGGACAGCGCTGATCGGCGCGTTCACTTCGACCGGGGGAAGCCGCCACTCGTCGGTCTCCACAGTTACGAGCCAGCGACCCGGAGCCACCGGATCGATCTTCCCGACATAGGTGCCGTCCGGGCCGATGACGAGCTCGCCGCGATGGTCGAAGCCGGCGCGCGTCGGATGCGTGACGAACAGCCGCAACGTGGTCGGCGACGAGGCCGTTTCCTTTGCCCGCGCGGTGAGGTTCACGCGCGCATTCCCAGTCGCGTCGACATCGACCGTCGCGGCCATCCCGAGCGCCGCCGCACGGTCGGTGCGCGCCAGCGTGCGATTGATCTCCAGTCCGCGCTTGTAATAGTCGTCGACGACCAGGCCGTCGTCGCTCGCCACGGCCAGCCACAACGTGACGAAGCCGGCGACCACGACTATTCCTGGGCCCAGCATCAGCAGCCACGGCCACCGCTGGCGATACCAGGGGGCGGCGCGGGGTGCGGGGCGGGGCACGACGGCGGCGGGCATCGAAGGGGTCCTTAAGTTGTCAAGGCTTGGGAAAGATGAAGGTCGTGTTCTCGCGGCGAACGACACGCGGGTCATCGACCGCCTCGATCACGAGTTCGACCTTGTGCGAGCCGGGAGCGCCCGCTTCGGCCGGCGCCTGCAGTCGCAGCGGAACGAGTTTCGCCGACGCGGCCTCCACGTCGACCGGCTGCTCGACGCCGGCGACCGCCAGGCCGGGCAGTCCTTCGGCGGTGATTGAGAAGCGGCGCGGCTTCTCGGCAGTGTTCATGATCTGGACCCGATAGACGTTTTCGATCACGCCCGGGCTCGCCTCGCGCGCGAGGGCACCACGGTCGCGTGCGACGTCGGCCTTGAGCGGATTCTTGAGCGCCAGCGACACGCCGGCCGCGACCGCGACCGCGAGCAGGATCGACGTGTAGACGAGCGTTCGTGGGCGCAATACACGCTTCCACATCTGCCGGCGATCGAGTCCCGCCGCCAGCGAATTGGACGACGCATAGCGGATGAGGCCACGCGGATAACCCATCTTGTCCATCACCTTGTCGCAGCCGTCGATGCACGCAGCACAGCCGATGCATTCGTACTGGAGCCCCTGCCGGATGTCGATGCCGGTCGGGCACACCTGCACGCAGATCTTGCAGTCGATACAATCGCCCAGGCCCGCCTCCTTCCGGTCGACCTTCCGGCTGCGCGCGCCGCGCGGCTCGCCGCGCTTGGTGTCGTAGGCAATGATCAGCGTGTCGCGGTCGAACATCACCGACTGGAAGCGGGCGTAGGGGCACATGTACTTGCACACCTGCTCGCGCATCCAGCCGGCGTTGCCGTACGTCGCGAACGCGTAGAAGAACACCCAGAACGTCTCCCAGCCGCCCAGTTCCCATGTGGTGATCCGGACGCCGAGGTCGCGGATCGGCGTGAAGTAGCCGACGAACGTGTAGCCGGTCCAGAGCGCGAGCGCGATCCACGCCGCGTGCTTGCCCGCCTTCCTCGCGAATTTCCGCGCGGACCAGGGCGCTGCATCGAGGTTCATCCGCGCCACGCGGTCGCCTTCGAACTTGCGCTCGATCCACAGGAAGATTTCCGTGTACACCGTCTGCGGACAGGCGAAGCCACACCACACGCGACCGGCCACCGCAGTGAACAGGAACAGCGAGAACGCCGACAGGATCAGCAGGACTGACAGGTAGATGACGTCCTGCGGCCAGAACACGATTCCGAAAATGTAGAACTTGCGCGCCGCGAGCTCGAACAGCACCGCCTGCCGGCCGTTCCACTCGAGCCAGGGCAATCCGTAGAACACGACCTGTGTCGCGATGACCAGCGCCACACGCCAATTGCGGAAGCGGCCGGTGACCGCGCGCGGATAGACTTTTCTGCGTATCTCGTAGAGGCCGACGTCGTCGTCGCCATCGGGGGCGCGCTCGACCGGCTTCGCCTGCATGTCCACGGTCATCTATTCGTTTGCGCCGCCGCGGTGCCGGGTAGCGGCATGGCGCACCTGCCTCACTTGCCCGCTGCGGGAGTGTTGGACAATCCCCACACGTATGCGGCGAGCAGCTTGATCTTGTCCGGTCCGAGCGTGGGCCCGAACGAGGGCATGGGCAAATGCCCGTCCGTGATGTCGAGGTGGCGCCCACCCGTGACACCTTCAGTCATGATCTTCTCCGAGCTGCCGTAAAGCCAGATGTCGTCGGTAAGATTGGGCGCGCCGATCGCCTGGTTGCCAGTGCCTGCGGCACCGTGGCAGGCTGCGCAGTTCGCGGCGAAAATCGGCTTGCCCAGCTGCGCGCGCAGGTTGTCGTGCGGCAGGCCCGACAACGAGCGCACATAGGCGACGGCGTTGCGCACGCCGTCTTCCCCGAGCACCGGGCCGAAGGCGGGCATCACGCCCATGCGGCCACCGGTGATCGACGTGACAACGTTGTCCGGCTCGCCGCCGTACAGCCAGTCATGGTCGGTAAGGTTGGGGAAGCCCCTTCCGCCGCGCGCGTCCGAGCCGTGGCAGGGCGAGCAGTAGGTCAGGAACATACGCTCGCCGGTCTGCCGGGCCGCCGAGTCCGCGGCGATCTGCGCAACGTCCATCTTCGCGTACTTCTCGTACAGCGGCTTCAGCCGGTCCTCGAATTCGGTGCGCTCCTTCGCATACGCGCCGCCCGACGTCCAGCCGAGCACGCCCGGCAGGTTGCCGAGGCCCGGGTACAGCACGAGATAGACCACGGCGAAGACGATGGTGATCCAAAACAGGTTGGACCACCATTTGGGCAGCGGATTGTTGTATTCCTGCAGATCGCCGTCCCACACATGCCCGGTCACGCCGACCGCGGGCTTGCCGCTCGCGTCCTTGGCGCCCGACTTGGAGGCCATCTTGATGCGGCCGGTTGCGAACAGCAGCCACGCGCATCCGGCGATCGACACCACCACCAGGACGATGACGTAAAGGTTCCAGAAGCTCGAGGTGAAGTCGGCCATCACGCATGCCCTCCGCGCGAACCGCCACGCCCGACGGAATCGACGTCGTCGGGCAGCGCAAACGGCGCGTTCGCCGCCTCGTCGAAGGCACGCTTGCGTCTCCTGCTGTATGCCCAGATCACGATGCCGATGAACGTGACGAACGAGACCACGGTCATGAGGCTGCTCAGAAAGATGGATGTGGTCATGGCTACCTCGCGTTCCTCATCGTGAGACCCATTCCCTGCAGATACGCGATCAGCGCGTCCTGCTCGGTCTTGTCCTTGAGCGCCGCAGGTGCCTTGGCGATATCGTCGTCGGTGTACGGAACGCCCAGCGTGCGCAATGTCCTCATCTTTGCCGAAATCGTTTCGGCGTCGGCGGGCGTCTTCGCGAGCCATGGATAGCCGGGCATGTTGGATTCGGGCACGACATCGCGAGGATTGTTCAAATGCACGCGATGCCAATCGTCGGAATACCGGCCGCCGACACGCGCGAGATCGGGTCCGGTGCGCTTGCTGCCCCACTGGAACGGATGGTCGTAGACGAATTCACCGGCCACCGAATAAGGACCGTAGCGCTCGGTCTCCGCCCGGAACGGCCGGATCATCTGCGAATGGCAGTTGTAACAGCCCTCGCGGACATAGACGTCGCGGCCGGTGAGCGTGAGCGCCGTGTATGGCTTGAGCCCCGCCACCGGCTGCGTGGTCGACTTCTGGAAGAACAGCGGCACGATCTCGACCAGCCCCCCGACACTTACGACGAGCAGCACCAGCACGATCAGCCAAGGCAGGTTCGACTCGACGTATTCCTGGCTCATTTTCATGACGACGCCTCCCTCACGCGTGCGCCGGAACGGCGGGTATCGGCGCGTCGTACGGCTTGTTGCCGGAAATCGTGCGCACCATGTTGTAGGCCATCAGCAGCATTCCCGAAAAGAACAGGAGTCCGCCGACCAGCCGGATCGCATAGAAAGGATACGTCGCCTTCACGCTCTCGACGAACGCGTAGGTCAGCGTGCCGTCGGCGTTGGTCGCGCGCCACATCAGTCCCTGCATCACGCCCGCGATCCACATCGCGGCGATGTAGAGCACGACGCCGATCGTCGCGATCCAGAAGTGCGCGGTGATGAGCCGAATCGACCACATCTCCGATTTGCCGAACATCCGCGGCAGCAGGTAGTAGAGGCTGCCGATCGAGATGAACGCCACCCAGCCGAGCGCGCCGGAATGCACGTGGCCGATCGTCCAGTCGGTGTAGTGCGACAGCGCGTTGACCGTCTTGATCGACATCATCGGTCCCTCGAACGTGCTCATGCCGTAGAACGACAGCGAGACGATCAGGAACTTGAGGATCGGATCCTCGCGCAGCTTGTGCCACGCGCCCGACAGTGTCATGACGCCATTGATCATCCCGCCCCACGACGGCGCAAGCAGGATCAGCGAGAAGACCATGCCGAGTGACTGCGTCCAGTCCGGAAGCGCCGTGTAGTGCAGGTGATGAGGCCCTGCCCACATGTAGGTGAAGATCAGCGCCCAGAAATGGACAACCGACAGCCGGTACGAGTAGATCGGCCGGCCCGCCTGCTTGGGCACGAAGTAGTACATCATCCCGAGGAAGCCGGCGGTGAGGAAGAAGCCCACGGCATTGTGCCCGTACCACCACTGCACCATCGCGTCCTGAACGCCCGCGTACGCCGAGTACGACTTCCAGCCCAGCAGGGAGACCGGCAGTTCCGCGCTGTTGACGACGTGCAACAGCGCGATCGTCAGGATGAATGCGCCGAAGAACCAGTTGGCAACATAGATGTGAGGCGTCTTGCGCCTGGCGATGGTCCCGAAGAAGACCACGGCGTAGGCGACCCAAACCAGCGTGATCAGGATGTCGATCGGCCACTCGAGCTCGGCGTATTCCTTGCTCGTCGTGATGCCGAGAGGCAGCGTGATCGCCGCCAGCACGATCACCGCGTTCCAGCCCCAGAACGTGAAGGCCGCCAGCGCGTCGGAGAACAGGCGCGCCTGGCACGTGCGCTGGACGCAGTAGTACGACGTCGCGAACAACGCGCTGCCACCGAACGCAAAGATCACCGCGTTGGTATGCAGCGGCCGCAGGCGCCCATAGGTCAGCCACGGAATGTCGAAGTTGAGCGCCGGCCACAGGAGCTGGGCGGCGATGATCACGCCGACCAGCATCCCGACGATCCCCCACACGACGGCCATGATCGTGAACCAGCGCACGACCTTGTAGTTGAACGTCGTCGTCAGCGCCCCAGCTCCCCTCGCATTTGTCATCGTTCTCCGCTCCGTTTTGTGCGCGTGTCCCCCAGCGCACACGTGTTGCACTGCGCGAATGCTACCCGTCCCGCGGTTTTGCCGGGTTGATCGGCGTCAAGGCGCCGGCGGCCGCTTTGTGGGTGTCCACCGGCAAGTCGTCGTCCGCGATGATCCGATGCGCGGGGCCCTCGAGATCGTCGAACTGCCCGCTGCGCACGCTCCACCAGAACAGCGCGCCGATCAGGAGGACGAGAACGACCGAGAGCGGAATGAGCAGCATCAGGACTTCCATGCGGACTCCAGTCGGGTCGCGCCCGGGACTGCCGGGACGCTCGCGCCGGACCCGTATTGCCGAGGCGGCCCGGCAAGGCGCAACGCGTTGCCCACGACCAACAGCGACGACGCCGACATTCCGATCGCCGCCATGACCGGCGTGACATGGCCGAACGCCGCTGCGGGCACCGCGACCGCATTGTAGACGAGCGCCCACGCGAGGTTCTGCCTGATGACGCGAAACGTCCTGCGCGCCTCGCGCAGCATGGCGGCGACGAGGTCGATCCGGTCTGACAGGATCACGGCATCGGCCGTCCATTGCGCGAGCGCAACGGCGCCGCCCAGGCTCACGGAAACCTGCGCCAGCGCCAGCGCCGGTGCGTCGTTGATGCCGTCGCCGACCATCGCGACGACGCCTCCACCACGTTGCAACGCGGCGATCGCGTCCGCCTTGTCCTCCGGCCGCATCTGCGCCCGTGCGTCGACGATGCCAAGCTCGCGTGCCAAGGCGTCGACGTTGGCCTGCCGGTCCCCCGACAGCAGCACCGGCGTCACCGACAGCGCCTTGAGATCGGCGATCATCGCGGCCGCGCCGGGCCGCAGCGTATCGGCAAGCGCGAACAGCGCATGCCAGCCCTGCGCGTCGCCCACGCCGACCAGCGTATCGGCGCGGTCCCGCGCGAACTCGACGAGCGCCGGCGGCATCGCCCCTGCGACGGCCGCGACGAACTCGGGGTGACCCACGCGAACCTCCGCGAGGTCGATTCGCCCGACGACCCCGGCGCCCACCACCTGCCGTACATCGTCGACCCGCGGCAGCGGTTCGCGCGGCGCGGCAGCGACCAGCGCCCGAGCGAGCGGATGCTCCGACCGCGCCTCCATCACGGCAGCGACCGCCAGTGCCTGCCCGGCCACATGTCCAGGCGCGGCCACGCTCCCGGCAAGTCGGACCCGGCCCTCGGTCAGCGTGCCGGTCTTGTCGAACACCACGTGGGTCACCTTGGCCAGCGCCTCCAATGCATCGCCGCGGGCGAGGACGATGCCGCGTCGCGCGAGCGAGCCCGCGGCCGCCGCCAGCGCCGCCGGCGTGGCGAGCGCCAGCGCGCATGGGCAGGACACCGCGAGCACGGCGAAAGTGACGGCCAATGCACGCGCGGGGTCCGTCTGCGACCACACCACCGCCGTCGCCGCCGCGAGCACGAGCAGCGCTGCCACGAACACCGCGGCGATCCGATCCGCACTGCGCGCGACGGCCGGGCGCGCGCTCGCGGCGCGCTCGGACAGGCGCAGGATCGCGGCGAGCCGCGTTTCCTCGCCGGCCGCCGCCACGCGCATGACCAGCGCGTTGTCGCGGTTAACGGCACCCGCCCACAGCGGATCGCCGGGCGCGCGCGGCTGCGCGTCGCTCTCGCCGGTCAGCATCGCCTCCTCCACCTGCGAGCATCCCTCGACGACTTCGCCATCGGCAGGAACGAGCGCCCCCGGACGCACCAGCACGATATCGCCCGCCACCAGAATCGCCGCCGCCACCGTTTCCGAATCGGAGGTGGTGGGCCAGTGCAGCAGTCGCAGCGCCGTGTCCGGCCGCTGCCGCGCGATCGTCTCGATCGCCGCGCCCGCCTTCTGCCGGGCGACCAGCTCAAGGTAGCGCGCGACCAGAAGCAAAGCGATGAACATCGTCACCGAATCGAAGTACACGGCTCCCCCGCCGCGCAGCAGCGACCACACGCTGGCCGCGAAGGCCGCGACGAGGCCAAGCACGATGGGAACGTCCATGCCCAGGCGCCGGTGCGCGAGATCGCGCCACGCGCCGGCGAACAGCGGGGCCGCCGAGTAGAACAGCGCAGGCAGCGTAAGCACGAAACTCGCCCAGTCGAGCAGCAGCTTCTGTTCCGGCGCAACGCCGTCTGCCGACAGGTAAAGTGGCAACGCGAACATCATCACCTGCATCATCGCCAGCAGCGCCACCGCCATGCGAGAAAGCAGCGCACGGCGTTCGCGCTTTGCCAGGGCTTCGCGCCGTGCCGGATCGTAGGGATAGGCGGCATAGCCCACGGCGGCGATCGCGCGCAGGACGCCCGACAGTCGCGTTGCTGCCGGATCCCAGGTCACGAGCGCGCGGCGGTTCGCATAGTTCACCTGAACATCGCGAACGCCATGCTGCCGCGCGAGCCACGATTCGACCAGCGGTACACACGCGCCGCACGTCATTCCTTCGACCAGCAGCGAAACCTCGCGTCCCCCATCGGCCAGATCGCGGACAAGGCCACCCGCCTCGGCGGCGTCACCCCAGCGCGCCCAGTCGTCGGCTGCATCGGATTCGGGGTGCGCGGCGACGCGCTCGCGCCCTGCGTACAGCGCGTCCAGGCCCGCAGCATGCAGCGTTTCGGCCACAGCCAGACATCCGGCACAGCAGAACTCGCGCGGCGCGCCCGCGATCGCGGCGATCCAGCGCGACCGCGTCGGGTTTCGGGTGCCGCAGTGATAGCAGGATGACTCGACGGGCGCCGCGCGGGCGCCAGCGCGAGCAGCGGCGACGGAGGTCAATGCGCGGGGCGCCGACATGTCATGAACTCTAGGCGGAGGCGGATAGGCGGGTCAAGCGACGCGCAGGGGATGGCATTGTCGAGGAAGGCCCGTACCCGCTCGCTTGACGTGCGTCAACAGGGGGCCAAGCCAAGTGCGTATTATCGAGGAACGGCAACGCCAAATAGGAGAGTTCGATGTACTCGAATCTGCTGGTACCGACCGACGGATCCAAGCTTTCCGACAAGGCCGTGGCGCAGGCGCTGGCGCTCGCTCAGGCGCTCAAGGGCAAGGTCACGTTTTTCCATGCGTCGCCCGATTATCCGACACCCGTCTACGCGGAAGGCGTATCCGTCGAGATGGTTTCGCGCCGCGAGTACATGAAGCGCGCCAAGGAAGACGCAATGAAGGTGCTCGACCGGGCCGCCGCGAAGGCCAAGTCCGCAGGCGTGGAATGCACTACGGTGCATGCGATCGCTTCCGCACCGTGGGAGGCGATACTCGCCGCCGCGAAAAAAACGAAGTGCGACGCGATCGTGATGGCTTCGCATGGACGTCGCGGACTCGCGAGCCTGCTGCTGGGCAGTGAGACCACCAAGGTGCTCACGCACAGCAAGATCCCCGTGCTGGTGGTCCGCTAGCTAGGAATTCAACGCTGCGGCCACCACTGGTAGCCGACCGGATTGTCGGGACACGGGCCCGACACCGCATTCAAGCAGAAACGCCACGACATTCGCCGCGGCCAGCACAACGAACAGCCAGCACGCAAAGGTGGTCGCCATGCCCGGTGGCGGCGGCGTGCGTTCGCGCAGCGCGGCCGGCGAGGCCAGCAGCATCGCGCCGACGTATGCCACCAACGCGCCGTAGCCGACGAATGCCCACGTGTAGAAGTGCAGGCCGAACAGCGCCGAGCCGTAGTGGCCGCTGCCCGGAACGACATGCAACGCGATCTGGCGCAGCGAGGCGCTCCCGGCGGCGACAGCGGTCAATAGCACGAGCCCGTAGTGCGCCGGGGCCGGACCTGCGCGCACGTTGAGGATCAACGCAACGCCGGCGACGATGAAGCCAACGCGCTGCAGCGCGCACAGCGGGCACGGCAATTCACCGCCGACGAACTGGTACCAGAACGCCACCAACAGCACGCCGTTGATACCGAGCAGCGCCAGTGTGTCGAGCGTTCGCTGCATGAATCGGGCGCGCGCCACGCCTAAAGCGAAACCGCGAGCCTGTCGGTCGCGTGGTAGAGGAGCCAGGCGACCTGCACGACGACGGTGACGGCGCCGAAACCCAGCGCGGCCTTGCGCAGGCCGGCCATCGCCAGCAGCGCCGCGACGAGCGCCAATGCGAACGGGAGTACCATCACCATGGTCAGCGTTGGTCCTTCGAGGTCAATCCATTGCGTACGATGATACGCCTGCGTCCATGGCTGCTCGTGGCGTTTTTCGCCGTCGCGAACGTCGCGCATGCGGCCGACCCATCGAAGGTGCTGCGCATCGCGAGCAGCGACATCGACACGCTCGACCCGCAGCAGTTGCAGGACAAGTTCTCGAACGACATCGCGGCGGCGATCTACGAGGGGCTGTGCGAGTGGGACTACCTCAACCGGCCGCCGGGGCCCGTGCCGCGCACTGCCGCTGCGCTGCCGGCGGTTTCGCCCGACGGCAAGACCTGGACCATCAAGGTCAAGCCGGGCATCCGGTTCACGCCCGACCCGGCGTTTCGCGGCAAGCCGCGCGAACTCACCGCCGAAGACTACGTCTACTCGATCAAGCGTTCGCTCGACCCGAACCTGCGCGGCGGCGGCGACCCGCTCACCTCCGACCTCATCGTCGGTATGCGCGCGCGGGTCGATGCGGCCGCCAAGCCCGGCGCGCGCTTCGACTACGACGCGCCGGTCGAGGGCCTGCGTGCGCTCGACCGCTACACGCTGCAGATCAAGCTGCGCGAGGTCAACTACCCGATTGCCACGGCGCTGCTGATGGTCCTCGGCTGTCGCGCGGGAAGTCGTCGAGGCGGCGCAAGGCGACATCCAGTCGCGCGCCATCGGCACCGGGCCGTACCTGCTGCGCGAATGGAAGCGCGGCACGCGCGTAGTGCTCGAGACCAATCCCGATTACCGGACGCTGGCGTTTCCCGACAGCCGCGATCCGACGCTGGCGACGAAGTTCCGCGCGATGAAGGGCCGCAAGCTGCCGGCAATCGGCCGCGTCGAGATCTCGATCATCGACGAGCAGTCGGTGCGCCTGCTCGAGTTCGACCGCGGCAAGCTCGACTACATCGAGCAGCGCGGCGAAGCGGTCGGGCGCTTTCTCAGGAACGGCGAGCTCGATCCCGCGCTCGCCGCGCGCGGCATTCGCCGGATTCCCTACGCGACCAATTCGGTGCGTTCGCTCTACGTCAACATGGTCGACCCGGTCGTCGGCGGGATGGGCAACGACCGCGTCGCGCTGCGCCGCGCGATCGCGCTCGGGATCGACGCCGACACGCTGATCAAGGTCGTCTACGACGGCCAGGGGCTGCCGTCGAACCTGATCGTGGCCCCGGGCATTTCCGGATTCGATCCCGCGCTGAACAAGCGCAGGTACGATCCGGTGGCGGCCGCCGCACTGCTCGACCGCTTCGGCTACGACAAGCGCGACGCGCAGGGATTCCGGCGGGCACCGGACGGCAAGCCGCTGACGGTGACGCTGACCATCTTCACCGGCAACGTGTGGCGCGAAATTCAGACGTTGCTCAAGAAGAACATGGACGCGCTCGGCGTGCGGATGGAGTTCCGGACAGTCCCGGTGCAGGACCTGTTCAAGGAAGCGGCGCAGGGCAGGTTCGCGCTCAACATCCACGGCCGGTCGTTGACGCCGAACGGCCTGGGCTTCACGACGTTCTATGGTCCGTCGCCGCCGGAAGCCAACGAATCGCGCTTTCGGTACGCGCCCTACGACCGCGCGTTCGAGGCGTTCCTGCGCGCGCCGGACGAAAGCGAGCGGATGCGCGCGGCGCGCACGATGTCGGAGATCCTGCAGGCCTACGCGCCGGTGATGCCGCTGCTGGTCGACATTCAGAACGCGTTCGTGCAGCCATGGCTGGTCGGCTACTACCCGTCGCCGTTCTCCTCGTATTTCCAGTACATGGATATCGACCGCCCACCCAACGGCTGAAGGCGGCCACAGGTTCTCCGCGAAAGAGCGAGGCACGGCGCACCGCTCCCCCAAGGGGCGAGCGCCTTGGGACGCCTTGTGGCGACGTACTCGGGTACAATGCTGTTTTTTCCAACAAAAACAGCACCATGCGCGTTTCCAAGTTTTACGTTTCCACGCTGAAGGAAGCCCCGGCGGAAGCCGACGTCGCCAGCCAGAAGCTGATGCTGCGTGCCGGCCTCATCAGGAAGCTCGGCAGCGGCCTGTACACGTGGATGCCGCTCGGGCTCCTCACGCTGCGCAAGGCCGAGCGCATCATCCGTGAGGAGATGAACCGGGCCGGCGCGCTGGAGCTCGTGATGCCGGTGATCCAGCCGGCCGAGTTGTGGCAGGAGACCGGTCGCTGGGAAAAGATGGGCCCCAACATGCTGCGCCTGAAGGACCGGCACGAGCGCGACTTCATCGTCGGGCCTACGCACGAGGAGGTGATCACCGACATCGTGCGCCGCGAGATCCGCAGCTATCGGCAGCTGCCGGTAAATTTCTACCAGATCCAGACCAAGTTCCGAGACGAGATCCGACCGCGCTTCGGTGTGATGCGCGCCCGCGAATTCGTCATGAAGGACGCGTATTCGTTCGACATCGACGAAGCCGGGATGCTGCGTTCGTACCAGGTGATGTACGATGCCTATACGCGTATTTTCACCCGCATGGGGCTGCGTTTCCGCGCCGTCGATGCCGATACGGGCGCCATCGGCGGTAAGGCCTCGCACGAATTCCAGGTGCTCGCCGATGCCGGCGAGGACGCGATCGCGCACAGCACCGAGTCCGACTACGCCGCCAACGTCGAGAAGGCCGAGGCCCTCGCCCCGGCGGACGCACGCGCGCCCGCCGCCGAAACGATGTCCCGGGTGCCGACCCCCGGCCAGGCCACGTGCGAGGACGTCGCTACGCTGCTGCATCTGCCGCTGTCCCGCACGGTGAAGTGCCTGATGGCGTGGGCGGACGGCCGCGTGCACATGCTGCTGGTGCGCGGCGACCACATGGGCAACGAAGTGAAGATCGGCAAGCTTCCCGGCATGGAAGGATGGCGCTGGGCGAGCGAGGCCGAAATCGTCGCCGCGACCGGGTGCAAACCGGGCTACCTCGGCCCGGTGGGCATCCCCCGCGAAATGCCGCTCTACGTCGACCGCGCGGTCGCCGTGATGGGCGATTTCGTCTGCGGCGCCAATGTTCCGGATTTCCACCTGCGCGGCGCCAATTTCGGACGCGACTGCCGGGAGCCTGACATTGTTGCCGACCTCCGGAACGTGGTGAAGGGCGACCCGTCGCCCGACGGCAAGGGGACGCTCGAAATCGTCCGCGGCATCGAGGTCGGCCATGTGTTCGCGCTGGGCAATCTCTATTCGCAGGCGCTCGGCGCAACTTTTCTGGCGCCCGATGGTCAGTCCCGGGTCCTTGAGATGGGCTGTTACGGCATCGGCGTCACCCGTGTGGTGGCAGCGGCGATCGAGCAGAATCACGATGAGCGCGGGATCGTCTGGCCGGAGCCGCTGGCGCCCTTCACCGTGGCGATCGCCCCGGTCGGCTACGATCGCAACGAAGGGGTGCGCGTACAGGCGGATCGGCTGCACGACGAACTCGCCGCGGCCGGGGTCGACGTGCTGCTGGACGATCGCGGCGAGCGCCCTGGCGTGATGTTTGCTGATCTCGAATTGATCGGCATTCCCCATCGCATCACCGTCGGTGACCGCGGCTTGAAGGAGGGCAAGGTCGAATACCAGGCCCGGCGCGATACCGTCGCGACGGTGGTGCCGCTGGACGAGATTGCAGCGTTCGTGCGCGGCAGGCTGGAAACCGCTGCAACAGGATGACCGGATGACGAAACGCGACAGTCGTCGGAGCTGGATGCTTGGGTTGGCGCTGTCGGTCTTGGCGCTGGCGGCACCCATGTCGGCACATGCCGGCGCGCAACAGGAGGAGCGCCTCGCGCCGTCGGTCGTCGCGGGCCTCGCCAAAGCCATTTCCGATGCGCCGGTGCCCGCGAACTATGCGAACCGCCCTGAACTCGCCGCGTGGCTCGCCGAGATGTCGCGACGAATCGCGCACAAGGTCGCCGACGAGCGCGAGCGTCGCGACCTGCTCTCGACCGTCCACTACGAAGCAACGCGCGCCGGGCTCGATCCGCAGCTGGTTCTGGGTGTCATTTACCACGAGAGCGGATTCAAGAAATACGCGGTGTCGACCGCCGGCGCTCGCGGTTACATGCAGGTGATGCCTTTCTGGGTGAAGGAAATCGGTGCCCCCGACCAGAACCTGTTTCACCTGCGCACCAACCTGCGCTACGGCACGGTGATCCTCCGCCATTATCTCGACATGGAGAACGGCGACTACTATCGTGCGCTCGGCCGCTACAACGGCAGCCTCGGCCAGGCCGACTATCCGACCGCGGTGATGGCGGCAATGGATCGGCACTTCAGTTATGTGCCGGTGGCCACCGCGGTCAACGCCGTCGGCGTTCCCACGCCACGGTGAGCGCGGCGGCCGCGGCGGCCGCGGTGACGGCGCCCCGCCCTTGCGGCCGTTTCGCCCCGTCTCCGACGGGCCCGCTGCATTTCGGTTCCCTGGTCGCGGCGCTCGCAAGTTACTGCGACGCGCGTGCGGCAGGCGGGACGTGGCTGCTGCGCATCGAGGACGTCGACACGCCGCGCAGCCGCCCTGGCGCCGAGGAGGCGATGGTTGCCACGCTCGCGCGCTGCGGATTCGAGTGGGATGGGCCGATCGTGCGGCAATCGGAACGCGATGCGTACTACGACGACGCACTCGCGAGGCTGCATGCCGCCGGCGCGCTCTTTGCCTGTGCCTGCACGCGGCGCGAACTCGAGTCGGCGCCGATCGGCGTGGCCGGCGAGCGTGTCTACCCCGGCACCTGCCGCAACGGAATCGCGCCGGAAGCCCGGGGCCGGACGCATCTTGCGCAGCGGCTGCGCGTCGACGCTGCGGTCGTCGAGTTCGTCGATGTGCTCCAGGGCGCGCAGCGCCAGGACCTGGCGCGAGAGGTCGGCGACTTCGTCGTCCGGCGCGCGGACGGACTCTACGCGTACCAGCTCGCGGTGGTCGTCGACGACATGCTGCAGCAGGTGACGACCGTGGTGCGCGGCGCCGATCTGATTGCCTCGACCCCGCGACAGATCTATCTGCAGCAGGTCCTCAAGTTGGACACGCCCGCGTACCTGCATGTACCGGTCGCGCTCGACGCCGATGGCCGCAAACTGTCGAAGCAGACACGGGCGCAGGCCTTGCCGGTCGACCCGCTGCCCGCGATGCTTGCCGCATGGCGCTTCCTCGACCAGCGCATGCCGGAGTCCAGGCCGAATTCGCCCGGCGAATTCCTGGCGTTCGCCGTGCGCGCGTGGTCGCGCTCGCGCCTTCCGCCGGTGCCGATGCTGCCGTCACCGCGCGAATTCCTGTATGCGCCCTGAGAGCACGGGGGCCGGTAACGGTTGCATCGATGCGTATAATCACGGCTTCCGCAACGCGGCCCGTCGTGGCCGTCTATTTCCGGCATTTCCGGATCCCGCAAGGTTCTAGCCGCTGCCCATGACCACACTCGTTGTCGTCCGCAAGGGCGATGAAATCGCCATCGCCGCCGATTCGCTCACTACTTTCGGAGACACCCGACTCGCGGCCCGGCATGACCGCACCTACGACAAGATCGTCCATGTCCGCGGCACCTATCTCGGCCTGTGCGGGTCGGCCGCGCACCAGCTGGTATTCGAAAGCCTGCTGCGCCGGCACGATGACCTGGACTTCAGCGACAAGTTCTCGATCTTCGAGACGTTTCGCAAGCTGCACCCGATCCTGAAGGAGCAGCACTTCCTGAACCCGAAGGAAGAGGAGGACGATCCCTACGAGTCGACGCAGATGACCGCGCTCATCGCCAATCCGAACGGAATTTTCGGCGTGTATTCGATGCGCGAGGTTTTCGAATACACGCAGTTCTGGGCGGCGGGCTCGGGTCACGAATTCGCACTGGGCGCAATGCATGCGCTGTATTCGCGCCTGAGGTCCGCGGAATCCATCGCGAAGGCCGGGCTCGAAGCAGGGGCGATGTTTGACCGGAACTCCGCGCTGCCGCTCACGATGTACACGTTGAAGGTCAACGCCACGTGACATCGCTGCGCCGCACTTGCAGCGCGGGCAGGCGCAATCCGTCCCGCAGTGCGCTTCGGCGCGCGTGACGTGCGCGTGCGCCGCGATTCGGCCTTGGCCGCCGGCGGCGGCCCCGCGCGATGAGCCTTTACACGCCTGCGCACTTCGCGGTCACGGAACCCGCAGCCGCGGTGCGCCTGGTGCGCGATCATCCGTTCGCCACACTCGTGACGCCGGGCGTTCCCGAGCCGTTCATCTCCCACCTGCCATTGCTGCTGGTGGCGGATCGCGAGCCCCACGGGACGCTGATCGGGCACTTCGCCCGCGCCAATCCGCACTGGCGGCAGGCCGCCGGCGCGGAATCGATTGCGGTATTTCACGGCCCGCACGCGTATGTGTCGCCGTCGTGGTACTCGCAGCCGGAGCGCATGGTCCCGACGTGGAATTACGCCACCGTGCATGCGCACGGGACGCTCGAGATCGTGACTGACCCGGCTGAAGCGCGGGGCGTGCTCGAGGCGCTGATCCAACGCTTCGAAGCGGGCCGGCCCGAGCCCTGGCGATTCCGGATGCCGGAACGCGAGCGCGATGCGATGGTCTCGGCCATCGTCGCCTTTCGCATGCCGCTGCGAGAGCTGGGCGCCAAGTTCAAGCTCTCGCAGAACCGCAGTGAAGCGGACCGGGCGCGCGTTGCCGGAGCGCTGCGCAGCGAAGGATACGACGACGCAGTAGCCATCGCACAGTGGATGGAGCGCTACGCCGCCGCGTCCGGCGGCGTCAAACCGGATACCAATGAAGCGCGCTGACCCCGCGATGACCGACACGAACGATAGTCGTGTACGCCTCGACAAGTGGTTGTGGTCCGCGCGCTTCTACAAGACACGCAGCCTAGCCGCACAGGCGGTCGATGCCGGCCAGGCGCGCGTGAACGCAGAACGCGTGAAGCCCGCCCGGGTCGCTGCGCGCCGGCGAGATCGTTACCGTACGAAAGTCGGGGTTCGTCTGGGAGGTCGAGGTCGTCGCACTGTCCGATCGCCGCGGCGGCGCCGTGGACGCCGCGAAGCTCTATCGCGAGACGACGCAAAGCGTCGAGGCGCGCGAGGCGCTTGCCGCACAGCGGCGCGCCGCGAACGCCGGTACCCCGCAGCTTTCCGGGCGCCCTACCAAGCGGCAGCGGCGCAAGCTCGAGGATTTCCTCAGCGAGCCTTGATATCCCGGGTCCGTGAATCGTTACGCTGACGCGCGCACCGGCACAACGGATCGCATGGCGGTGTTGCACGCATTCAGCAAAGCCGCATGTTCATGAAATCGATAATGAATTCGGGCTGCCGGTAGCCGCGCAGGATAAGCCACGCGAGCGCCAGCGCGACCAGCAGTCCAACGGTGTGCCAGAGCGTGCGGCGCGAGGCAAGGCGATGCAGGCCCCCAATACGGTCGCGGGCAGCCGGCAACGACGGCTCGATGGGCGCGCTCATCCATCCGATGCTACGCCCGCTGCGGCACGTCCGGCAAGATGCCTACCAGCGACACCGGGACTGCAGGCAGGACGCCCAACGCGCGCATTTTGGTCATCACGGAGCTGAAGTCGGCGGCGGTATGCACGTCGGCGATGGGCTTGGCGAGCAGGTTCACCGCGCGCCCGCTGACAACGAGCGGCAGTTCGGGCGGCAACGCGGCACGCAGGCCCCGGATTTCCTGGCCGGCGATCTTTCCCGAAATGCCGCGATCGAACAGCAGTACGACCAGCGCCGCCTTGTACGCAGTCGCAGCCCCGGCGATTTCCTGTGCCGGCACACCGGCGCCGAGCGTCAGGCAATTGACGCCCTCGGTGAACAGCAGGAGCTCGAGGATCGCGAGGCCGAGCTGGTTGGGATCGTTAGGTGGCGTGGCCAGCAGTATGTGCCGCGCGTCGCGGGTGGGACGGACGAGCCGCGTCACGTCCCGTAACAGGCGTTGCGCGAGGTCTGCGAAGCGCAGCTCCTGGAAATTCTGCATTTCCCCGCGCACGACGCGCTCGTGGACTGCTTCGTTCAACGGAATCAGCGTCTGTTCGAGGAACTTGCGCAGGCCCTGCCCCACCAGCAGCTTCGACAGGTGGTTCTGCATTTCACCGATGCGGTGCTGCGATAGGAGCCGCACCGCCGTCTCGATCTCCGGTGGCAGCGGCGCCGGCTCGTCGACCGCGATACCCAGCATCGATTGCAGTGCCGAGTCGGCCAGCGGCACCACGGCGCCTGCACGCCAGCCTTCCGACAGCAGCTGCTTGATGAGCTTCAGACGGGCAGTCTGGTCGGGCGGATAAACCCGGTCTCCGAATGCGTCGCGCAATGGCATCGGGAATCCGTAGCGGCGCTGCCACATGTAGAGTTGCTCGCGGCGAAGGCCGGTAATGCGCACGACTTCGCGAATGTGCAGCGCGCCGCGCGTCGCATCGCTGCGGTCGCCCTGCGCATCCACCGATGCCAGCGCCGGCTCGCGGCGGCGTTCGGGTGCCTTGATGAGAATGCCCATCGTCGTCGGTTCCTGTTCGATTTTGGTCAGTTCAACTGTTCTGGCTGTAATCCACAAGTATAGGCGCTGGTGGCGGTTTTCCGCGATTGACGCCCGCCGTTGCGGGTCATTGCCATCTGTGCTGCACGAACCGCATATGCACGATATGTGCCAAAGGCTTCGCGCGCTTGCCCGGCGCAGCGCTTTGCGCCATCATCGTGTCCACCTCTGCAGTGGCCAGCGGCAGCATTTTTTGGCCCGGTGCCCGCCGCGTCGCCCGCTCCGGCAAGACCGGGACCGGTTCTTGCATTTAATGAGCGCAATGAACGCTGTCGGACACAATTGCTGATGTTCGGATTCGGCAAGACCCACCGCGAACCGCTGGTCGACATCAAGTCGACCGAGCGATGGCTTGCATCGTTTCCGGCCAACGATCCGCTGGCGATCCATGGCGAGGTCCTGGCCGAACTGGGACACATCGCCGCAGCTTCCGCCAAACGGTCGCCGCAGAGCCTCGAAGCGGTGTTCCATCTCGACAGCCACTGCGCAGGACTGCGCAAGAGCCTGACCACGCAGTACATCGAGCACGCCACGCGCAGCTCCAAGATCGAGAACCAGCTATGGTCCGCGTTATTCGACCTGACGCAGGCGTTCCTCGCCAGCTATTACGCGTTCGCACGAGA
Source organism: uncultured beta proteobacterium (assembly GCA_963739745.1). GTDB lineage: Bacteria > Pseudomonadota > Gammaproteobacteria > Burkholderiales > Casimicrobiaceae > VBCG01. The sequence goes on along the minus strand of CAVUCJ010000015.1, from coordinate 430,155 downwards.
GGTCTCGCACCACGCACAAAGCGCCAAGTGGCAGCAACTGCTGCCCGAACTCCTGTGCCACCAGATCATCCACATGGGGCTCGATGCCAAGATCCGATGCTATCGCTACGAGCAATGGATCCCGGCGAAGTGGGCCGAGCTTCATGAGTTGTTCTCGCTGGCCTGTTCCCGCCAGTTCGAAAGGGCGCAACTGGTGCCCGATGAAGGCGGCAGCGCGACCACGGTCGAGCACGAATACCTGATCGCGCTGCTGCTGCAACTGATGAACGCCGGGAACATGACGGCACGCCACCTCGAGTGGGTCGCGAGCCAGCTCGACGATTGGTGCGCGCAATTGCGGCTTTCGCTGGAGCCCTCTTCGGTCACGTCGTTCTATATCGACCTGGGCTCTCGCGAAGGATTGCGCCGCCGCACGCCGGCGCCGCTCGAGGGCCGTGTCCTGTTCCTCGACACACGTCCGCTGCATTCTGTGCTGATGCAGAACGTCGTGATGCTCGAGCAGAAGATCCGCGCCCAGCCGCTGTCCGACCGCACGCCAAAGCGCAGCGAGCAGCTGGGCCTGCTGTCCAAGCTCGCGTCGCAGGTCGACCCGGAATTCAAGCCGTTCGCGCGTCGCGGCGAGCGCACGGCGGCGGTGGGAACCGTTGACGCCATCGTCGGTTTCGCGAAGATCTCAGGCTTTCTGCGCGAAGAGGATCAAGCGCAGGAACCTCAACCCGAGGCCGGAAAGAGTTTCGGGAGCACGATGGAGCTCGCGGTGTTCGGCCGCGCGCGCAACGAGCCGGATCGGCGGCTCGAGCAGGCACGCAGGCGTTTCTCGACCTTCGCGGCCCCCGGCGGCCCCTGGGAAGTCAAGGATGTGAGTCAGACCGGATTCCGGCTGCTCGCGCCGATGAGCGTGGCCAACGCCGTTACGCTGGGGACGCTGGCTGCCATCCGTCCGCACGGGCAGGCTGCGTGGGCGCTCGGCATCGTCCGGAGAATGAAGCGGATGACGGCGGACCGGGCCGAGATTGGACTGCAGGTGATCGGCAATTCGTTGATCGGCGTTGACCTGGTCGAGCAGCGAAGGAGCGCGGACAGCGACTATTCGGTGGACGGCGAGGCGACCACGGTCAACGGGCGCACGTTTCACGGACTATTCCTTGCATTGCGCAAGCGCGACGCCGATTCCGGCGTGCAGTCGCTGATCGTCCCGGCCGTAGATTACCAGCCGGCCAAACGCCTGAAGCTGGTGACTTCGCAGGCCGTCAATGCCGTCCGCTTCGGCCATCTGCTCGAACAGCAGCCGGAATGGGTCTGGGCCATGGTCGAGCCGCTCGACCTCACCTCACCGTTGCCCTCGATCAGCACGATCCTGGGCGAGAAGATTCCCCCGGCGGCCGCAAACGAGTAGATTGGCGGACCATGTCCGTCGACCGATACGCGGAAATTCACGCCGGCTATCGGTGGGAGGTGCCCGCCGATTTCAATATCGCGCGCGCGTGCTGCGGCCGCTGGGCCGGCGACCGCGCCCGCTTCGCGCTGTACTGGGAAGACGAGTCGGGCACAACGACCGCCCACACGTTCTGGGACCTGCAACGCGAAGCCAACCGCCTGTCCAATGTCCTCGCCGGACTCGGCGTGGCGCACGGCGACCGGGTCGCGCTGATACTGCCCCAGCGTCGCGAGACGATCGTCGCGAATCTGGCGGTGCTGCAGATGGGGGCCGTCGCGGTGCCGCTGTCGTTTCTGTTCGGACCCGAGGCGCTCGAATATCGGTTGCTGGATTCACAGGCGCGTGTTGCGCTGGTCGATCCGCAGTCCGCAGGAAATCTTGCGCCGATCCGCAGCCGCTTGCCCGCGCTAACCCATGCCATCGGTGCGGCCGGGATACGCGACGGCGACCTCGTCGACTACGACGGCGTCCTGGCCTCGGCATCGCCGCACTATGCAACATCGGCGACCCATGCCGACGATGCGGCATTCGTCATCTACACCAGCGGCACCACCGGTCCGCCCAAGGGCGCGCTGATCGCGCACCGCGGCCTCATCGGGAATCTGCCGGGCTTCGTCCATTCGCACGATGGCTTTCCCCGGGAAGGCGACCTTTTCTGGTCGCCCGCCGACTGGGCGTGGACCGGCGGCCTGATGGACGCGCTGTTGCCCACCCTCTACTTCGGGCAGCCGATCGTCGGCTACCGCGGGCGCTTCGATCCGGAGCGCGCATTCAGGCTCATCGAGAAGTACCAGATCCGCAATTCGTTCCTGTTTCCGACCGCGCTCAAGCTGATGATGAAGGCGTTTCCGCAGCCGCGCGACCACTTCGACGTCAATCTGCGCAGCATCATGAGCGCTGGCGAGGCGGTGGGCACGACCGTGGGCGCCTGGACGCAGCAGGCGCTCGGCGTGACGGTCAACGAAATGTTCGGGCAGACCGAGATGAACTACATCGTCGGCAACTCGCACGCACTGTGGCCGGCCAAGCCCGGCTCAATGGGGCGTCCCTATCCGGGACACCGCGTCGCGGTGATCGACGACGACGGCAACGAGCTGGCGCGCGGCAAGCCCGGCGATGTCGCCGTTCACCGGATCGCACCGGACGGAACGCCCGACCCCGTCTTCTTTCTTGAATATTTCAACAATGCCGACGCCACGAGGAAAAAATATTCGGGCGACTGGTGTCGAACCGGCGACATGGCGACGATGGATGCGGATGGCTACCTCTGGTACCAGGGCCGCGCCGATGACGTGTTCAAGGTCGCAGGCTACCGGATCGGGCCATCGGAAATCGAGAACTGCATCGTCAGGCATCCGGCCGTCGCCAATGCGGCGGTCGTGCCCTCTCCCGACGAAACGCGAGGCAATGTCGTCAAGGCTTTCATCGTGCTGGCACCGGGCCATGAACCCTCGAGCGCTCTCGAGGACGATATCCGGCAGCACGTGCGCGGCTCGCTCGCGCCCTATGAGACCCCAAAGGAAATCGAGTTCATCGATGCGCTGCCGATGACGACGACGGGCAAGGTACAGCGCAAGGTGTTGCGGGAACGCGAAGCAGCGCGAAAATCAGCGAAAAAGTAATCGAGACAGCAGAATCCGAGACCGCATGTCCAAGGGAGAAGCGGCAATTCGCTGCCGTCGGCGCCGAAAAGCCGCCGCTGAACCTGCCTTCGTGCACGAAAAACTCGTCTCTGATCGCCGCACTAAATCGACGTCGGCCCCTGTACGGTCACACCCTGCATCATCCCCATGTCCTCGTGGACCAGCATGTGGCAATGCATCACGTAGCGGCCCGTGTAGTGCCGGAAGCGCGTGCGGAAGGTGACCGACGAATTCGCGATACCCGGCGACGTGGGACCGGTGGGATTGTCATTGCTGTACGGCAGGGGGACGGTATCCGCCCAGTACGGCTCGATGGGCACGCCGTTCACCGCAACTATGTAAATGGGATTCACGTGGATGTGGAATGGATGCCGGATGTTGTTCATGTTGACGATCGTCCACTCCTCCACGCTGTCGAGCGCGACGAGCTGGGTCAGCGCCTTCGATGACTGAAACGGAATGAACGTCGTCGGCATGCCCGGGGCGGTCGAGGCCGCCGTCCCCGCGGCGCCCAGCGCGTACACCTTGCTCGCGATCTGCGTCTTTCCGGTCTGGTAGACCCAGTCCGGCAACTCGCCCGGCGGCGGCTGCACGAGCGGCGTGCTCGCGGTCCCGGTAAACGGCAGACCGGTGGTCGGATCGACCGACGGGTTGCTGCCGATCACGCGCATCACGATCGTGCGCTTCAGTCCGCCATGGGCGGCGAGCTCCTCTTCGGTGATGGGATCGAGGAACGGCGTGACCGGCAAGGGTCCGGTCGGCAGGTTCATCGGATCGGGGACGTCGAGGACCACGATCTCCGCAACGATATCGCCCGCAGTCACCCCGTTCGGGCCCTTCGCATTGGCATTGCGCGCCATCTCGATCGGGAACGTTCGGAGCTGGTAGGTGCCGGGCACGCCGGCCTTTACGAGAACGTTGGTGCGGTTCGCGACCGCGAGTGCAATCGCTTCGGGGTAGGAGGCCGGCGGCGGATCGTTCGGCGGCGTGTATGCCGACAGCGGAAGCGGCGGCACCGGCTTCAATCTGTGCTGCGCGTTGCCGTCGTGGCTGTACTTGTAGAGGATATGCCCGTCGAGGCTCAGGTTGAGCATCTTGAACGTGCCGGCATTGATGAAGCGCCAGTTCTGCACCTCGCCGCTGTTCATCAAGATGCGCGGCACGCGCACGCCGTTGATGACGAAATTCGGCTCGTTCATCGTGACGTTGCCGACCTGGCTGAAGTCCTCGAGCTTGCCCGTCACCGGATCGTAGATCGGCGCCTGGAACACGAAGATCTTCTCCGCCGCAGCGGCGATCTCCGGCACCTCGTCGATCGCCCCTTCGATGATCAGCGCGCCCGCCATGCCGCTGCCCACCTGCATGGCGCTCGATCCATGCAGGTGCGGGTGGTACCAGTAGGTACCCGGCGGGTGGTCTTCGCGGATCGTATATTCGTATTGCCGCTCCTGCCCGGGCTGGATGCCCTGCTCAGGATCGTCCACGACGAAATCTCCGTAGAGCAGCGGCGGATTCGTAGTGTCGGGATTGGTGTAGGGCGGTTTCGCCGGCTGCGGGTAGATGTCCGGATACACGTGCAGCCCGTGCGTGTGGAGGTTGGTGCTGTTGTGGTAGCGCAGATGCTTCGTCGGTTCCGGATCCGGGGGATTGGGAGGAAGCTTGTTGACGATCTTGATGCGCAGCTTTTCGCCAACCTTCAGGCGCAGCGTCGGTGCGGGAATCGTGCCGTACATGTTGCGCAACGTCACGATCGTGCCCTGAAACGGCATCGTGACGTAGGCGATGATGATCGTCACGTCGAGCAGGCCATTCTTCGACTGGATGTCCAGCGGCTCCACGAAGGTCTCGGCTGGCGGATTGTACGAGCTGTCGCCGCCACCGCCGCAGCTTGCGAGCATGGGCGGCACGACAACGCCCGCGGTAACGGTGACACCGAGCCGCAACAAATTGCGGCGCGAAGGATCTTCCAGGATCATCTCAGGCATTGCGGCCTCGCTCCGTTGAGGTGATGGCAAGCAATTTCAGCGGCGACATCTGCACGTTGTCGGCTGCGCCGAGCTGCCCGGCGGCGTTGCTGCCCCAGCCGAAGAGCGCCGAGGTCGCAAGCGCCACCGCGTGCGCCTCGCCCGCGGCAATCGCCCGCACGTGCGTGAGTTCCGGCACGCGCGTGGGTGCGCGCCTGTCCTCGCGATCACCGAGTGCCAACTGTCCCTGCCGGTTCCAGCCCCATGCATAGACCTGTCCGCTGTTGCCGAGCGCGAGCGAGAAATACATGCCCGCGGCCACGGCCTGCGCGCGCTCCGGCAAGGCCACGGCGAGCGGCGTCGTCGAGTATGCGGGATCGTCGCGCCCCAGCTGGCCATGGTTGTTGCTGCCCCACGCCATGACCTCGCCCGTGCTCGTCACTGCCAGCGAATGACTTGCGCCGGCGGCGAGCGCGGTCACCTTGTGCGCCATCCGGACCTCGACGGGCGTCGCACCGGATTTCAGGTGGCCGAGGCCAAGCTGTCCCGCCGCGTTGCCGCCCCATGCGAAAACGCGCTGGTCCTGCGTCAGGGCGAGCATGTACCCCTTGCCGATCGCCACGGTGCGCGCCGGGGGCAACCCCTGCACCCGACCCGGGGCCGCTTCGAACGCGGCGTCCGGTCGGCCGAGCGCACCGTCGAGATTCATGCCCCACGTGAAGGTGGCGCCACCCTGATCGATCGCCGCGCACTGGAACTCTCCGGCGGTCACCGTGCGCGCACTGCCAATACCCTGCACGCACATCGGGGTCGCCGGCGCTACGGCACCGACACGCCCGTCGACGCCTGCACCGCGGGTGCCCCAGATCGTCACTTCGCGCCGGGCCGTGACCCCGAGGCTCACGCCGTGGCCGGCCGCAATCGCAGTCAACGGCTCGCGCAACAGCACTTCGACAGCGCGCGTCGGAACGGGTGAGGTGCAGTACTCGGGATTGCCGGAAGGTATCCGGCCGCTGCCATCGCTGCCCCAGCCGATCACCTTGCCGGATGCAAGCAACGCGAGCGTCTGGTCGCGTCCACAGCTGACCGAATGAACCGCGTAGGCCTGTTGTTTCGCTAAATTCATCGTGGTCCGATCATGAAGTGTGAATGGTACGAAAACGTCGGACAATTTTTTGTGCGACCCGGATGCAACATTCATGCCTCGATGCATGCCTGACATCGCTCACAACTTTCCCTCCGCCTCCTTCAGCTTGGCGACGACGTCGATGTATGCCTTCATCGCATCCTCGCGGCTCATCCCCTTGCGGCCCGACCACGCGTCGTACTTCGCGCGATTGACCATGTCGAGCGCGCCCGGCCGCTCGCCGGAGGCGTCACCGACCGAAGCCTGCTTGAATAACGAATACAGCGCAAGCAGTGACTCGTTGTCCGGCGCCTTGCGCAGCGTCTTGGATGCCGCCGCCGCCGCGTCGAATTGCGCCTCCAGCGACACGACACCCGGCACTTCCGGCTCGGGCTCGCCGAAGAACGCATCTTCGCGCCCGACGTCGTCGGCGAACCAGCGCGCCTCGAGCAGTTTTCCGCCATGATAGGCGAGCAGCAGCGCGCCATTCGAATCGAGCGCGTCGGCGTCGCTTCGCGCAACGAGCGTGGCCGGGACCAGCGCGATGCCGCGGTTGAACACCGGCGTGCCGAACGCGGTGAAGTTCGGCGCATGCCCCTCCTTGATGCGGCTCGCGAATGAGGCGAAAGTCTTGCCGGCGTGCGCACCGGACATCCGGTTGGCCCCGGCTGCACCCATGCGAGGTCCGGGATCGCGAGGTCGCGCAGCCCCGAGAAATCGCCCGTCGCCAACTTCCCGAGCGTCGCGCCGACCGCAGCGACGAGCGCTTCCGATGTCATCTTCGGCTCGTTGGCGAGCGCCGACGTCGCGCCCGGCATCGCCGCGCCGAAGAATTCCAGCACGTTGCGGGCGACGATCTCGCGGTCGTTGTCGACGCAGACCATGTGATAGCTGTCCTCCAGCACCACCATGCGAGCGCGGCCGCCGCCGATCTGCTCGACCAGAAAATTCGCCGAGCGCAGGCTCGTCAATTCGTCCTCGCGCGCATGAACGACCAGCGTCGGGCAGCGGATCTCCTTCGCCTTCTTCATCAGGATGGCGCGCAGCCGATCGACCTGGCGGATGCATTCGAGCGGTACCCACCGATAGTGGAAATTCTCGCCGCGCTCGAACTTTGCCTTCACGATCGCCCGCAACTGCTCGTTCTTGATACCGAACGGGTCCTCCTCCTCGATCTTCATCGTGCGGCCGATGCCCGGTATCGCGTACAGCAGCGGGCGCAGCCCGCGGTACCACGGCGTGGCCCAGCCGTCGATGTACACCGGCGGCGCCAGGATCACGAGATTGCCGTTCGCGTGTGCCTCCCTCTGCGCCAGCACGGCGGCCAGCAGCGATCCCATGCACATGCCCATCAGATGCAGGCGCGGGTGCTGGCCGCGTACTTCGCGGTACTTGGCGACGACCGCTTCGATCCAGTCCTCGGCGGTGACACCGGCCAGATCCTCGGGCGATGTACCGTGGCCGGGCAGCGTCAGCGAATGCGTGACGAAGCCGGCATTCTTCAGGCGCTTGTGCATCGACCCCAGGTCGTACTGCGTGCCACCCAGACCGTGAATGAGGAACACGCCATCCGGTGTCGCCGCCGACGGAACGTTCGGTCCTGGCGCCGATACCGGCCGCTCAGGCGCGACCGCCTCGGTCATTGCCCGACACCTGCGACGGAGGTCGCTGCCACGCGCACGATGCCGACGACGCGGTGCAATGTGCCGTCGTGGTCGCGGATCGCCCGCGCCTCGTCGGTCGCAGCGAGCGCTCCGCCGCCGGGTCCGGTGACGAGGTAGGTCACGGCGTCGGGCTCGCCGCGTCCCCGGACTCGATCGTCGAAACGCGTGGCTACGCGGTCGCGATCATCCGCGGCCACCAGCGCCAGCCAGTCGGCGAGGCTGGCAATCCGTGCGGGCGGCACGCCGACCAGCTCCCGCGAATCGCCGGTGACCACGATGCGGTTGCTGACCGGATCCCATTCGTAGGCAAGCAGGCGGTGCGCGCCGATCGCGGCCTCGAACCGGGTCTGCCATTCGCGCGCGGCGCGCATCGCGGAGCGTTGCGACGCGGCGAGCACCGCGATGAGGAGCCCCGTCAGCGCGAGGGCAAGCGCATAGCCCTCGACCTCGAGCACCGGCACCCCCAGGTAGCCCTCGACGCCCGCGAACGGGCCCTCTCCCTGCGCCGTGTTGACCATCGCGATCAGCGCGCCCGCAAACGCCGCGAGCGTGGCGCCGCGGGTTCCCCACAGCAGCCCGACCAGCGCCATGAAGACGATCGGCACGTAGGTGAGCGCCCGGCCGGTCAGCCCGCCCAGATTGGAGTCGGCGGGGGCGTCGAACAGCAACTGCAACGAAACCAGGAACAGCGCGCAGGCGACGGCGCCCGCGGCGAACGCGGGCATCGTCATGCCGCCCGAGCGCCGGACGCGGAACTGCGCCCACGAAACGATGATCGGCGCCACCAGCAGTGTGCCGATGAAATTCGACAGCACCCACAAGCGAAAGGTCGTGCCCGGCATGTCGCCGCCGGTCACCGCGTGCCAGCCGGTCGCGATCAGTCCGCCGATCAGCGCCAGCGGCAGCGCGCCGCCGAAAATCAGCGCGGCGAGTTCGCGTGCGCTGTCCAGGCGCAATGGCAAGGCGGCCAGCCGGGATACGACGAGCGCAGCGCCGGCGGAGGCGATCACCTCGCTCGCGCCATAGCCCACGGCGTCCAACGGCGGCGAACCCAGGTAGAGCGCGAAACCGGCCGCGCCCACGAACCCGCCGGCCAGCACCGCGCCCCATCGAGTGCGCTCGGTCGCCAGCAGGAATCCGAACACCGCGCCGCTGGCAAGCCACACCGTCCACGCGTCGGTCGGCGCATAGGCGACGGCGGCGGAAACCAGCGCCAGCACGCCATAGGCGACGGCGACCACGACCAAGACGATGATGTGCTGCACGAAGGTCCCCTGAAGTTGACGAAGTGATACGTCGTGGTGCGCCGCGCCGAGACCGCGGTGCGGTCAGCCCGCCCTCTCACCCGCGGCGTCCGGCGCGCGGCATTCGCATCCGCTCGAGAAACGAGCGGTGCGTGAGCACCCAGGCCACCGCGGGCACGACGGCGGGCAGGATCAGCGAGCCGAATTGATAGGCGAACGCGATCATATCGCGGTCGAGCGCACCGAACCCGGTCTGTGACGCCACGAGCGGAGAGGACGTGACCGCGATGTTCTTGAGGAAATCGGCCAGCACGCCCCACGCGATGAACGGCAGCATGGCGACATAGCCGATGACGAGCCGGCGCCACCACTGCGGCTCGCGCGCGGCAAGCGTGAGCGCGACGAAGAGCGGCAACCCGAAGGCGTAGAGGAGCATGTTGACGTCGACGCTCAGTACCCCGCCGGCCAACACCCGCCCGGGCTTCAAGGTCGTCACGAACGACAGCGTCGCACCGTGCATTTCCACGGCGCTCACCAGATCGCGCAACGCCAGGTGTGCAACAGCGCCGCAGATGATCCGCACCGGCCAAAGGATGGCCGGTGCCAGCACGTACCAGGCGGCGAACGCCGCTGGCAGCCATGCCAGCACGACGATGACGAAGCGAACCAGCGGATTCTTCAAGGTTCGCCGTGAACCGCTATCCGGCCGCCAGCGAAGGAGGTACCGCGGGCGGCAACGGATCGGCGTCGGATCGAGGCACGCGGCGGACCCAGATCAGCCAGACGACCAGTACATCGAGCATGATCAGCGCCTGCCAAACGTACTGGTGCGCCCATTCGAACATCGCGAAGTCCCACTGGCCGATGTAGAAGAGGCTGATCACGCGGACGATGTTGAGCAGCTGGACCGCAAGCACGCCGACGACGAGGCCGACCGCCTTGTGCCGCCAGGGTGCCGGAAACGCGAGGATGGCCGCGCACAGGACGATCGTCGCTTCGACGCCATTGCAGCCGGCTTCGATAGACACCGCGAAATCGTTGGCGACGCTGCGGATCACCTTGCCCGACGCGACCACATCGGGATCGAACAACGTGACGATCGACGCCGAGATCGCGGCCAACGCGTTCGTCCAAGGTACGACGAAGGCGACCTGACCCCACGGCGTCAGCTCCAGGCCGAACAGCACGGCGAGCAGGACGATGAACAGGAGGAAGAAGCGCGCCATCACGCGATTCTAAACGCTGCGCGACGCAGACTCACCGCTGCCGGTTGCGCGCGCGTATGTCGCGCTCGGCCGCGGTCAGGTAGCGATCGTAGAGCGCCTCGATGCGCTGTGCGGCAGCCAGGCATCGGGCGGGGTCGCGTCCCGCGACCTCGCGCATCAGGCTGTCGTGTTCGCGGCGCTCCCCGGGCGTGAATCGCGTGTATTCGCAGCGCAGCAGCCGGAAACGCTCGCCGGCAAGGAAAGGCCGGATTTCGTCCGGCGTCGCCGGGCTGTCGAGCCGGGCGACCACGATCCTCAGCAGAGCCGCGTTGTCGCATTGCCTGGGCAACGCTGTCCGGATCGGCGGCGGTGCAGGTCCGTCGTCGGCGTTGCTGCTGGCGTCCGGCGCCTCGCCTCGCCGGTTCGCGGCGTCGCCGGCAGCCTTCGGTGCCGGCATCCCCGAGAACCGTGCGCCCTCGCCCTGGCAGGGCACACCGGAATACGTGATACGCCCGTCAGCGCCCTTGCACTTGTAGATCGTCTGAGCGCTCGCGGCAAGGCAAAGGCCAAGAACCTGCGCTGCGACGCATGCGCGCAGGACCACACATGCACGTACCCCCGCGAGCGGCGCAGCGACGCGGGCACGCTCCTCTCCGAGCGTCGCTGCGCGCCGCGCGCCCTCAGGGGGGCGTGCGCTTCGGGGCAGCCCGGCGGCGCTCATGCCCTGGCCAGCGGCGGGTTCCTTGCGAAGTAGCGCGCGACTCCATCATGGATCGATTCCGCGAACTTGCCCTGGTGCCGGTCACTGCGCAGCTTGAGTTCTTCATCTGGATTGGAGATGAACGCGGTCTCCACCAGGATCGACGGAATGTCGGGTGCCTTGAGGACGGCAAAGCCGGCCTGCTCGACGCTGCTTTTGTGCAGCGCGTTGTGCGTACCGATGCCATCGAGCACCTGTTGCCCCACCTTCAGGCTGTCGCTGATCTGCGCGGTCTGCGAGAGGTCGAGCAGCGTTTGCGCGAGCACCGGGTCGCGCCGGTCGAGGTCGACGCCACCGATGAGATCGGCTTCGTTTTCCCTTTGCGCGAGCCACTTCGCCGCCGCGCTGGTCGCGCCGCGCTCCGAAAGCGCGAATACCGAGGACCCGCGCGCCGACGGTTCGCGAAACGCGTCGGCGTGAATCGAGATGAAGAGGTCGGCCTGCACGCGGCGCGCCTTTTGCACGCGCTGCGCGAGGGGAACGAAGTAATCGTCGTCGCGCGTCAGCATCGCCCGCATGTTCGGTTCGGCATCGATCCGCGCCTTCAGCTTCTTCGCGATCGCGAGCACGACATTTTTTTCATAGGTTCCGCGATGCCCGATCGCGCCTGGGTCCTCGCCACCATGGCCGGGATCGATGGCGATCGTTATTCGGCGCGGAGGCGCCAGGGATCCGGTTCCCGCACGCGCAGATTCGCGCGGTGCCGTGGCATCGGGCACGGCGGCCGGTCTCGCTTTCAGGCGCTCGCTCTCCAGCAGCGCCATCAGCGGATCGAGCGGGACCATCGGATACAGGTCGAGCACCAGCCGAAATCCGTATTCGCCGACGGGCTGCAACGCGAAGAGGTCGGGCCTGACTTCGCTCTTGAGGTCGAGCACCACGCGCATCGCGGTCGCCGACTTTCGGCCCAGCCGAATCGCCGCGACGAACGGGTCCGTCGGATGCACACGCGACGGCAATTCCTTCAGCTCGGAGGACGCATCCACGCCATCGATGTCGAGCGCGAGCCGGTCCGGGTTGCGCAGCACCGCCAGTTGGTGGCCCAGCGGCGCGCTGGACTCGATGATGACACGCGTGTACTCCTGCGCCGGCCACAGGCGCGCCGAGGCGACGCGCGCGGTTCCCCACGCCACCGGCACCACGAATTGCGTGGCCGGCAAAAGCATCCATTGGCACATGCGCCGCCGCTGCCAGCTGATCGACGTCAGCGCGCGAGGGGAAGGTTGGCCTGGGCGATTGCGTGTCGGCATCGGTCACCCGCTGCCGTTGACGAGCGCAGCGTCAGTTCGCGTCCGCCCTCCGCAATCTCGACGTGGGCAAGCCCGATATCGAGATCGGCGGCAGGCAACATTCCCGCCACGCGCTCCGGCCATTCGACCAGACAGACGCTGTCGTTTCGGAACAGCTCGGCAAGCCCCGCCGTTTCCCATTCGCTTGGATCGGCGAACCGATAAAAATCAAAGTGATACAAGTATAAGCTCGAAAATGGGTAATATTCAACCAATGTGTAGGTCGGACTCTTGACCGGCCCGGTCCAGCCGCAGGCACGCAACACGCCGCGAACGAGCGTCGTCTTTCCGGTGCCCAGGTCGCCGTGCAGCGCCACCACCATGCCGCCGGCAAGCGCACCGGCGAGCGCGGTACCCGCGAACTCGGTAGCGGCAGCGTCGGAAAGATGAAAGCGCGTGGACATGGCGAAGTGGCGCGGCGAGACGACCAAGGATAACCGTGTTGCGCTGCGACCGGCCAACCGCCGCATTGCGCTAAGCTGGCAGGGCAGGTCAATGTTTCATTGCGAAATGCGTGCGTGCTCCTTCCTGTGCCTCATTCGGAAGCGAAGCGACGAACCTGCTTCATGCTGGTTTCACTCCGACACGACCTGCGGCACGATTGGAACAGCCAATGAGCGACCGCGCTGCATCGTCCGCCCCAGCCGGCGACCGTGACTGGCCGGAACTGGCGGCGTCCATCGCGCGCTGGGGGCGTGAACTCGGTTTCCAGGAGGTCGGCATCGCCGACACCGAGTTGTCGGAGGCCGAAGCGCATCTGCAGCGGTGGCTTGCCGCCGGGCCGGCACGGCGACATGCATTACATGGCGCGCCACGGCAGCGCCCGCGCGCGCCCGGCGGAACTGGTGCCGGGCACGATCCGCATCATCACCGCCCGCATCAACTACCTGAGCGCGGCCGCGCTGGGCGCCGACGACGTGCTGCGCGATCCGGAGCTCGCCTACGTCGCGCGCTATGCGCTCGGCCGCGACTATCACAAGGTACTGCGCCGGCGACTGCAGAAGCTGGTCGACCGGATCACCGCGGACGTCGGTGCGTTCGGCTATCGCGTGTTCACCGACAGCGCGCCGGTGCTCGAGGTTGCGCTGGCGGCCAAGTCCGGCCTCGGATGGCGCGGCAAGCACACGCTGCTTCTCACCCGCGAGGCGGGCTCCTATTTTTTCCTGGGCGAGATCTACACCAACCTGCCGCTGCCGCCGACCCCGCCCAGCAGCGCGCACTGCGGCACCTGCAGCGCGTGCATCGCCGCATGCCCAACCGGCGCCATCGTCGCACCGTACGAACTCGACGCGCGGCGCTGCATCTCGTACCTGACGATCGAATTGCGCGGCGCGATACCTGAACCATTGCGTCCGCTGATCGGCAACCGCGTCTACGGGTGCGACGACTGTCAACTCGCGTGCCCGTGGAATCGGTTGGCGCCCGCAGCGACCGAGGACGACTTTCGCGCCATCCGTCACGGACTCGACCGCTCCACGCTGGTCGATCTGTTCTCCTGGACGGCCGCGCAATTCAACGATCGGATGCGAGGCAGCGCGATCCGCCGGATCGGCCACGAGCGATGGCTGCGCAATCTCGCCGTGGGTCTCGGCAACGCGCCGCGCAGCGACCGCGGCGATCGCGGCGTTGAGACGGCGCGCGCCGACGATCCGTCACCGCTGGTGCGCGAGCATGTCGCGTGGGCGCTGGCGCGGCAGCTGGCGTCGGGCGCTTGATGGTGTTCCGGCGCCTTCGGGTTCAGGACGGCGGCTATGCACTTCGCGGCGGCGCCCACTTGCGCAGAAATTCGACGAACTTCGCCTTGTCGTAGTCCTTCCCGGCCTCGAGCGCGTCGGTGTCCTGCGAATGCAGCAACCGGCCATCGGCGTCGAGCACGAACAAGTGCGGATAGCCGCGGATCGCAGGCCAGCGCGACAGCAGCGCCTCGTTCTTGTTCTCCTTCGACCAGTTGACCTTCACCCAGACATAGTTGGCGTCGCGCAGCGACCGTACATCCGCATTGGCGTCGACGAAGCGGTCCAGGATGTGGCACCAGGGGCACCATTCGCCGCCGACGTCGACCAGCACGCGCTTGTCCTGCGCCTTCGCTGCGGCCAGCGCGCTCGCCACGTCGCGGGCGGCGTCGCGCGTCGGATCGAATTTCGTGGGAAGGTCCTGCGCCGCAGCCACGCTCGGCAACAGTGCAAACGCAGTACCGGCAGCGACGACGACAAGGGCAAGGCGAAAGACGGTCATGGTGGTCACCTGATCAACTGGTTCATCGACACGATCGGCAGCATGACCGCCAGCACCAGCACCAGCACGATCGCGCCCATCACGACGATCAGCGCCGGCTGCAGGAGCGCGGCCAGCCAGGAAAGACGGCGCTCCGCATCGCGTTCGAGGTCGGCCGCCGCGCGCTCGAGCATGGCGGCCAGGCGTCCGCTTTGCTCGCCGTTGGCGACCAGGTGGATGAGGACGGGCGGGAATACCCGCTGCTCGCGCAGCGCGCGCGACAGCGCCACGCCTTCGCGCACCAGCGCCGTGGCGCTCGTTGCCGCGCTCTTCAACGGCAGCATCTGCACGACATCGGCGGCGGCATCCAGCGAGCGCAGCAACGGCGCCCCGCTGCCGGTAAGGATCGCGAGCGTGGACGCGAAGCGCGCCGTATCGAGGCTGCGCAGCAGGCGTCCGGCGACAGGCAGGCGCAACAGAAACGCATGCCACCGCGTGCGAAACGCAAGGCGGCGGAGCGCGATCGCGAACATCATGAACGAGACCGCGATGGTGCCGAGCCAAAGCCAGCCGGTTGCACGGAAAAACGCACTGCTCGCGATCAGCGCCTGGGTCAGCCATGGCAGCGCCTGCCGGCTCTGCTGATAGACGGAAACGACCTGCGGCACGACGTAGACCAGCAGAACGGCGATCACCGCGAACGCGATTACCGTCACGATCGCCGGGTACATGAGCGCCAGCACCACCTTCTGCCGCAGCGCTTCACGCGCCTCGAGGTAGTCGGCGAGCCGGGCGAGCACCTCGGCCAGCCGGCCCGTCTCGGCGCCGGCGGCGACCAGCCCGCGATACAGCGGCGAAAATGCGCGCGGGAACCGCGCCAGTGCGGCCGGCAGCGATTCGCCGGCGGCGACCTGGCCGCGCAACTCGGCCGCGAGCCTGGCGACGCGCGCATCGTCGGCCTGCTCTGCCACGGCCGCCAGCGCCTGATCGAGCGGCATCCCCGACAGCGTGAGCGTGGCGAGCTGGCGGGTCGTCATCGCCAGCAAGGGCGCGGCCAGGCGTATGCCTGAGAGTGCGTCGCCGCCAGCAGCCGCAGCGACGATCGCCGTCGGTGTGAGTCCGCCGGCGCGCAACTGGTCGCGCACGGCACGCGACGTGGCGGCCTCCAGCACGCCTTGCCGCACGCGGCCTTCGCCGTCTACGGCCTCCCAACGGAACGCGGATAGCGTCACGGTGAACGCCGAATCACGCGGTGCGCGTCACGCGCAACAGCTCGGCCAGCGATGTCCTGCCCGCGGCGATCCAGCGCGCACCGTCGCCGCGCAGCGAGGTCATCCCGGCGCTCGCCGCAGCGGCGCGCAGCGCCAGTTCGCCTGCGCCGTCGTGCACGTGACGGCGGGTCGCCTCGTCGACCTGCAGCAACTCGTAGACGCCGGTGCGGCCGCGAAAGCCGGTGTGGTTGCACTCGTCGCAGCCCGGCGCCGTCCACACCGGCTGCGACAGCGGCAGGCCGAGTTCGGCCAGCAGCTTCTGCTCGCCCGGCGACGCGGCGCCGCTCGTCCGGCAGGCGGGGCAAAGCGTGCGCACCAGCCGCTGCGCGAGCACGCCCAGCAGACTCGACGAAAGCAGGTAGGGTTCCACGCCCATGTCGGCCAGCCGGGTGACCGCGCTCGTCGCGTCGTTGGTATGCAGTGTCGCGAGCACCAGATGCCCCGTGAGCGATGCCTGCACGGCGATCTGCGCGGTTTCGAGGTCGCGGATCTCGCCGATCATGATCACGTCCGGATCCTGGCGCAGGATCGCGCGCAGCGTGCGCGCGAAATCGAGTTCGATGCGCGCATTGACCTGCGTCTGCGCCACGCCGTCGAGCGCGTACTCGATCGGGTCCTCCACCGTCATCATGTTGACGGCGCCTCGCGGCAGCCGCGACAGCGCAGCGTACAGCGTCGTGGTCTTGCCGGAGCCCGTCGGTCCGGTGACCAGAACGATGCCGTGCGGCTCGCGGATCAGCCGGTCGACCGCCTCGCGCGTGGCTTCGCTCATGCCGAGCGCGGTCAGGTCGAGCTGCGCAGCCTCCTTGTCGAGCAGGCGCAGCACGACGCGCTCGCCCGGCCCGGTCGGCAGCGTGGATACGCGAACGTCGACCTGGCGGTCGCCGAGCCTGAGCGAGATCCGGCCATCCTGCGGCAGCCGCTTTTCGGCGATGTCGAGGCTCGCCATGATCTTCAGCCGCGACACCAGCGCGGCGTGCAGCGCGCGCGGCGGCTCGATCACGTCGCGAAGCACGCCGTCGATGCGGAAGCGCACGACCGAACGGGCCTCGTAGGGCTCGAAATGCAGGTCGGAGGCGCGCTCGCGCAGCGCCTGCAGCAGCAGCGCGTTGATCATCCGGATGACCGGCGCCTGCGTCGTGCTGTCGAGCAGGTCCTCGGTCACCGGCATGTCCTGCATCAGCCGCGCGAGGTCGGTCTCGCGCGCCAAATCGCCAACCAGCATCGCCGTCGTGGTCGGCGCCGCCTGGTTGTAGGCGCGCGCGAGCTCGAAGGCGAACTCATCGGCGCCTATCGCGCGCGCCACCAGCGGCCGTTGCAGCACGCGCTTGATTTCGATGATCCCGTCCGCGGTGGCGTCCGGTCGCGTCAACACGACCACGGCGTCACCTTCGGTCCCCGCGGCCAGCACGCCGTGCGCCCTGGCGAACGCGTAGGGAATCCGCGCCGCGAACGCGGCGGGTGAATCGGGCGGATGCGGGCGGGGAGTCATCGCAGCCGGCGGGCGCGCAGGCGCTTGAGCTAGCGCGGCGCCGTGGGTGATTCGGGAGGCGCCGGCGGCGGCGACGGCGCCCTGGTCGCCTCGTCGAACGGCGTGCGCGGCCGGGCGATGTCGCTCGGGATCTCGCCCGCCTTGGTGCCGGGCATCAGGCCCACCGGCGGAAGCGTGGGCACCGTCTGGTCCATCCAGAAATATCGTGGCTCCGGACGGCTGCGCGATTGCTCCCCCATGATGTAGTCGTAGCGCTCGGACGTCAGCGCGCGCCCCTGCGCGTCGTTGCGAACCACGGTGGGCTTCAGGAAGATCATCAGGTTGACCTTCTGCCGCTTGCGCGCGTCGTAGCGGAAGAATGGCCCGAGAAGCGGAAGATCGCCCAGGACCGGCACGCGATCAGAGCCATCGGAGAAGGTGTCCTGGATCAGGCCGCCCAGCACGGCGACCTGCTGGTCGTCGACGATCACCGAGGATTCCAGCGCGCGCTTCGACAGCACCAGGCCGGTCGTCGTGTTGAACGACTCGATCCGCGAGACTTCCTGGTAGATCGCCAATCGCACGGTGTTGCCTTCGGTGATCTGCGGCCTCACGCGCAGCAATACGCCGATGTCCTTGCGCTCGATCGTCTGGAACGGCTGCACGGTCGACGACGAACCGGTCGTCGCGTACTGACCGGTCACGAACGGCACGTTCTGCCCGACGATGATGCGCGCCTCCTCGTTATCAAGAGTCAGCAGCGTCGGCGTGGACAGGATGTTGGCGCCGGCGTCCTGCTCCAGCGCACGCGCGAGGAGCGCGAGGTTCGTGATCGTGCCCAGGCCCGGGATGTTGATGGTGCCGTTGATGATGCCGGCATTGAGGCCCTGCCCCAGCGCGCCCAGGTTGATCGAGCCGGTGATGATGTTGTTCTGGGCCGTACCCGAGGCGACCGAGCCGAAATTGGTTCCGCCGAAACCCTGCACGTTGGTCTTGTTGATCCCCTGCAGGATCTGCCACTGGATGCCGAACTCGGCGACCTTGTCCGCCGCGACCTCGACGATCAGCGCCTCGACGAACACCTGCGCGCGGCGCACGTCGAGCCGCTCGATGATGGCGCGCAGGTTGTTGTACAGCGGCTCCGGCCCCATGATGATCAGCGCGTTGCTTCCGGTGTCGGCCTGGATCGTGAGGCCGCCCGGCAGCGCGGCGCCGCCGCCGCTCGTGCCGCCGGTGAACGGGTTCGCGTTCGACGATGCCGCCACCGACTGCGCGGTCGGCTGCGCCGGCGCGGAGTTCCCCAGCTGATTGCCGATCGACGACGACGCCGAGGTCGTCGATGGCGCCGTCTGGTCGCTGCCGCCGGTCATCAGCGCCCGCAGCGTCTGCGCGACGCGCGCCGCCTCGGCGTTCTTGAGGTAGACGATGTACATGTTGCCGCCGGGGCGTCCGGGCGTGTCGAGCTGCTCGATCAGCGCCTTCACGCGCGCCGCGCGCGCGGCGTTCTCCGAGCGCAGCATCACGCTGTTGGAGCGGGGATCGGCGACCAGCGTGACCCGCTGCCCGGCCTCGCCCGGCGGCGCGCCGGCGACCGCGGTCTCGGCGCCAAGCAGCCGGTTGACCAGCGGGACGACGTCGAGTGCCGATGCATGCTTCAGCGTGACCAGCAGCGGCTCGCCGGCGGGCGCCTGGTCGAGCGACGCAATGATCTTCTCGATCCGACGCAGGTTCTCCGCGTAGTCGGTGATGACCAGCGCATTGGAACCGGGAAATGCCGCGATCGTGTTGTTGGGTGAGATCAGCGGCCGCAGGACGTTCACCATCTGCTGCGCCGGCTCGTTGCGCAGAATGATCACCTGCGTCTGCAGGCGGTCACCGCTGCCGCCGACCGCGCCCTCGCCGACCGACGAACCATGCATCTTGGCCTCGGTCTCGAGCACCAGCTTGGTGACTCCGTTGCCTTCGACCGCCACCACGCCCTGCAGCCGCAGCGCCGACAGCAGCGTCGGGTAGACGAGGCTCTTCGGGACCGGCCGCGACGAGATGATGTTGATCGTGCCCTTGATCTTGGGGTCGAGGACGAAGTTGCGGCCCGTGATTTCCGATACGGCCTTGACGACCGCCTCGATGTCGGCGTTGACGAAATTGAGCGTGACCGTTTCGTCGGCGCCGCTCGCCGGCAGCACGAGAAGCAGGGTCGCCAGCAGCCCCGCCAGCCCGCGGATGGCCGCGTGTCGACCACGGCGTAGAAAATCGGATATCGGCAAAGTACTTGCGCGGGAAGCTTGAGGGTCGACCATCGGCACGCGGTCCGGCTCTTCCCGGAAGCCTTGCAACAGCGTCATGGCGCGCCACGACCCCGGATGGCATACCTGAGCGCCGCTATGAATGGGCGGCGCCGATGATAGCATGGGGTGGGCAACCGTTCGACGCCGGGCCCGGCCCCCGGCCCAGGGGATGCGTTGCCGCCGCACGAATCCGAAACGGTTGCTCGGCGCATCCAATCGCCGACAACCGCCCGTCCTGGAGCTTTCATGAATCGACTGCCGCTACGGTTGCACCGCCGATTGGTGCTGGGCACAGCCCTGCTGCTGGCCCTGTTGGTCGCCTTCCTTCCGGCTCCGCCTGCGGTGCGTGCGGCGGAATCGGCCGCCGGAAGTCCTCCGGCCGCCACCCAGAACGACGGCAAGGACGCCGTAGCCGCTGCAAAGGATGCGCTCCGCGCGGCGGAAGAGTCCGCACGCCAGTCATCCCAAGAAGCGGCGGCGGCGGCGAATTCGGCAACGCGGGACGCCCGCCGCCTCGCCGCCGAAGCCGAAGCGCAGGTCGGCGATGAGCGCGACGGTGCACACCGCAGGCGCATCACCATCAACATGGGCGGTGCCGACCGCGAATACGATTCCTTCGACCAGTTCCTCGATCGCGACCCGGCACTGGCAGGCGGCGTGCTGGGCATCGTGTTCATCGTGTTCCTGACGCCGATCCTCTTCACCGCGCTGATCATCTGGTACAAGATGCGCAAGAACCGGATGCAGAACGAGACCATGCTGAAGCTCGCGGAAAAGGGCATCGTGCCCCCGGGCGAGGCGATGCAGGCGATCGGCGCCGGGCGCGTGGACGCGGCGCTGGGCGTCGCCGCCAGCAATGCGCCGCTGGCCGAGCAGGCGCGCGCCTTGCGCAAGCAGGCCGCGTGGTCCGACCTGCGCAAGGGCGTGCTCATGGGAGCGATCGGCCTCGCGCTGGTGCTCTACGGAATTTTCAGCGACGGCGATGCGAACGTGCTGGGACTGGTGCTGCTGTTCGTCGGCATCGGCTACACCGTCCTCTGGTACTTCGAGGACCAGCAGGTGACCGCCGCGGCCGCCGCGGCCCGCGCAGCTCGCCCGGTTCCCGCTCCGGGTCCGGGGGACACGCCCAATTGATCGCCCGCGAACGAGAGCCCTCGCCGTGCGTCGCGCTACATATCACCGGTCCCGTCCCCGCAATCGGAACGCGGCCGCCCTGACCCTGCGCCATGTCGGATCCACCGGTCACCGATGCACAGCTGATCGCGCGCGCGCTGGTCGCCGACGACCGCCACGCGTTCGCCGAGCTCGTGAAGCGCCACCAGTCGGGCGTGCGGGCGTGCCTGCGCAAGCTGACGGCCGGCAACCATGCGCTGGCCGACGACCTGTCGCAGGACACGTTCGTGCTCGCCTGGCGCAATCTGAAGTCGTTCCGGCAGGAGGCACGGTTTTCGACCTGGCTCTACCGGATCGCCACCAATTGCTGGCTCGCCAGCGCCCGCAAGCGCAAGGAAGAATTGCTGGGCGACCGGGCGAACGACATCGTCGACGACGGCGGGGACGCGATGCCGCACACTGACGACATGCACGCCGACCATGCGCGAGGAACTTCGCTCAAGGTCGACCTCGATCGGGCGATGGCCGCGCTATCCGACGCGGAACGGGCGGCCATCGTGGCCTGCTATCATAATGACCTGACCCACGAGGAAGCCGCCTACGTTCTTGGCTGCCCGGTTGGCACCGTCAAGACCCACGTGCTCCGGGGCAAGCAAAAGCTGCGCGCGGCGCTCTCGGCCTACGGTTCATGACGAACATGAGCAACGATCTCACGCCTCCCCCCACCGACATCGCCGGCGCAGACTGGCTCGACCGATTGCTGGCCGCGGACGTGGTCGCGCATCGTGATGCTTACGTCGCCGACGACGGATTCACCGCGCGGGTCATGGCGCAGCTGCCCGCACCGGTCCTGGCCCCGGCCTGGCGCAAACCTGCGATCGTCGCGCTCTGGGGCGTCGCCGCCGCCGGCCTGGCGATGGCGGCGCCGGGGGCGGTGCTCGACGTCGCGCGCGAAGCCTATCGGCTGCTGGCCGCGCAGCCGGTGTCGCTGTCCGGCATGGCCGGCGCCGCGGCCGCGATGATCGGCCTGACCTGGGTGGCGGCCGCCTGGTCGCTGCGCGTCACCGACTGACGTCGTCGTCGCGCACGCCCTCGCGCGGCTGGCCGCCGTCGCGTTGGGCCGGCAACGGCGTCGCCTGGATCCGGAAGGACCTGCGCACACCCTCGCGAAATTGCGCGGCCATGCCACGATAGGCGGCCTCGAGCGCGCGGGTCGTGCGTACGGTGTCGAACAGGGCACTCGACCTTCCCGGTCCCGCGAGATGCGTGCGCAGTCGCAGGCGCGTCTCCGCGTCGCCGGCCAGCGCGATCGCCTTCCGGACATAGTCGTCGACGGATGGGGTCACGAGTTCGGCGAGGCCAACCGCGTGAAGGAGGCTTGCGCCGACGCGGCCGGCGAACGTCGTGCCCAGCACGGTCAGCACCGGGCATCCGGCCCACAGCGCGTCGCTGGCGGTCGTGTGCGCGTTGTACGGCCAGGTGTCGAGGAAGAGATCGGCGTGGCGGTAGAGTGCCAGGTAGTCGGGATTCGGGCGATGCGCCGCAAATACCAGCCGCGCGGGATCGACGCCGCGTGAGCGTGCTTCACCCCGCAGATTGCCGATTGCCGGATGGTCGATGCGTCGGGCGAGCAGCCACAGCGCCGCACCCGGCACCTCGCGCAGGATCGCCATCCACGCGTCGAACACCTCCGGATTGATCTTGTACGTCTGATTGAAGCTCGCGAATACAACTCCGTCGGGAGGAAGACCCAGCGCACCGCGCGGCGGTGTCTCGCCGATCGGCCGCGCGCGATCGTTGATCTGATAGCTGTCGGGCAATACCGCGATCGCCTCGTCGTAGTCGTCGAAATGTTCGGGTGGCGTGACGACCGGGTCGCCGATCAGATAGTCGGCAAGCCCAGCGGCGAGCGTACCCGGGTAGCCCAGGTAGTGCGCGATGATGGGCGCGGGCCTGCGCGCGAGGACGACCGGCAGTGCGCCCTGCGTATGGCCCTTGAGGTCGACGAGAATGTCGATCGTGTCGCTGCGGATCGCGTCGGCGATCGCGAGTGGATCGCGGTCGCGCAGGTCGGCGAAACGGTCGAACGCGCGGATGACACGCGCGCGCATCTGCGAACCGTCGTCCGGGCCGTGTGAGTAGCCGAAGACCTCGAAGTTCGCGCGATCGTGCGACTCGAAGAGGCCGGCTGCCAGAAATGCCGTGGCGTGGCTGTGAAAATCACCGGACAGATAGCCAATCCGCAGCCGGCCCGGGGAGAGCACGCGCCGGCGCGGGAGCGGTTCGATCGACGCCAGATCCGCGGCCCAGGTCTGCGCGCACCGCCGTTGCTCGGCGCGCGTGGAGGGCAGCGACAGGAATCCGAACGGCGAGAGGTTGCGCGCGCCGGCGGCCACCCCGGCGCGATAGCGCTCGACGAGGTCGTCATGGTCGCGCCAGTCGGCGAGCCCGCCGCAGAGGAACGTGAGCTGCGACAGCGCCGCCCCATGCCCGGGTTCGATGCGCAGCACCTGCGCATAGGCCGCGGCCGCGCCCACGGGATCGTCAAGCTTGTACTCGAGCAGGTTCGCGAGTTCGAAGCGCAGCGGAGCGGACATCGGCTGGCGCGCGAGGGCGTCCTCGAGCGTTCGCCGCGCCTTGTCGGGGGCGCCGATGCCATTCTCGATCTGCGCCTTGAGCCCCGCATAGCCCGCCTGGTCCGGCGCGAGGCCCGCCGCGCGCGTTGCGGCGTCGAGCGCCTCGAGCATCCGCCCTTCCGGCTGCAGCGCAAGGGAAAGGATGTACCAGGCCTTCGCGTGTGTGGGATCACGCGCGACGAGCCGTCTGGCGATGACCGCCGCTTCCGCGTAACGGCCCGACGCAAAGAGCCCGCTGGCAAGATTGGTGATGATTTCCGGCGATTCGGGATCGACCCGGGCGGCCTTTTCGAATGCCTCCACCGCCGCAGGCAGCTGTCCTATCGCCTGCAGGACCAATCCCAGGTTCGACCAGGCGTCGGCATTGCGGGCCTCGATCCTCACCGCCTCCCGAAGGCGGTCGAGTGCCTTCGCAAGGTCGCCGGTCTGGTAGGCGGCTACTCCAGAGTAGTGGAGCGCCGCCGTGTGGCTCGGCTGCTCGCGCAGCAGCGCGTCATAGTGCGGCAGCGCATCGGCAGGCCTGCCCTGCTGGTGCAAGGACGTCGCACGCGACCACAGTTCGCTCGTCGCGCTCACCGGAAATTCGGTCCCGCAATCTCCCGCTGGGGAACGCGCGGGAACCTCATCGTGCGGCGTACCGCGCCGCGCGACCCGGCCACTAGTCCTTCAGCGTGAAGTTGATCTCGACCTCGCCGACGTAGCGCTCGCCCTCGGCCTTGAACTTCCAATCCTGAAGCGCGGCGCGCACGACCTTGTCGAAAACACGCGGCGGCTCGGCATGCGTGATGATCACTTCAGTCACATTGCCCTTTTCGTCGATCTGCAGGCGCGCAATCACCTGACCCTTCGCGATACCCGCCCGGATCGCCTCGCGCGGATAGGTCGGATCGTCGCCGGAGAGGCGAACGATGCCGCGGCGCACGGCCGGCTTGGGCGGCGCCGGCGGCGCCTTCTCCACCGCCGGCGGAGCGATCACATGCGGCGTGGTCGGCGCCGTCGGCGTGACGGCGGAAATCACCGGCGCCGTGGGCGGCGGCGTCGCGACGACGATGTCGGGCGGCGGCACGTAGGTCTCGACCGGCGCCTGGACCTTCGGCGGCTCGATGATCTTCTTGGGCGGCGGCGGCGGCGGCGGCGGCGGCGGCGGCGGCAGCTTGATCTCCTCGATGATCGTCGCGTTGAGCGGCTTCTTGATGATCTGGATCACGCTGTTGCCGAGTCCGGACAGGAGCGCCCAGATCACCAGTGCGTGCACCAGGACGACAAAACTGATCCCGATCAGGTGCCGGGCCGGATCTCTCTGCTGTCGTGCGTAATCCATGTCGTGTCAACTCCGCTTGCGCGACGGCGCTTGTGGCGCCGGCGGCAGCCTACTCGTTGATGAACTGCTCGCTGCCGACAATGCCGATCTTGGTCAGGCCGAGCCGCTGCGACGACGCCATGACCCCGGCGACGATCGCGTATTTCGCGCCCTTGTCGGGTCGCAGGTGCAGTTCCGGCTGGACCGCCTGCGCGGCCGCGCCCGAGAGTTTCGCTTCGAGCGACGCCCGGTCCGGCACCACCTCGCCGTTCCAGTAGATGACGCCGGCCTCGTCGATGTCGAGCTTCACCACCTCCGGCTTCACCAGCGGCGGCGGCGGATTGCCGATCGGCATGTTCAGGTTGACCGAATGCAGCTGGATCGGCAGCGTGATGATCAGCATCACCAGCAGCACCAGCATCACGTCGATCAACGGCGTCGTGTTGATGTCGATCATCACGTCCATGTTTCCCGCGCCGCCGCCCGTGCCCACGTTCATTGCCATGTCTGGTTCCTTGTGCCGTTGCGGATCAAGGCGGATCAGTTGCCGCCGCGTGCCGGAGGCTCGGTGATGAAGCCGACCTTGGCGATGCCCGCCCGCTGCGCCGCGTAGATAATGCGCCCCACCGAGTCGTAGTTCGCCGCACCGTCGCCTCGGATCTGGATCTCGGGCTGCGGGACGAGTACGGAAATCTTCTTCAACCGCTCGATCAGCGCCGCCGTGGACGGCATGCGCAGGTCGTTCCAGAAGATGCCACCCCTCGCATCGACCGACAGGATGATGTTCTCCGGCTTGGTCTCCCGGATCTCGTTACGCTCCTTCGGCAACTTGACCGGGATCGACGTCGTGACCACGGGGATGGTGATCAGGAAGATGATCAGCAGCACCAGCATCACGTCGACCAGCGGCGTGGTGTTGATCGCCGAGACGACCTGGTCCTCGTCGCCTCCGGCCGAACCGACGTTCATTCCCATGGCGCTAAGCCTTGGCGGGGGACTTGGTATTGCTGAGCAGCACGGCGTGCAGGTCGGCGCCGAAGCCGCGCACCAGGTCCATCGCGGACTTGTTCCTGCGGATCAGCCAGTTGTAGCCGAGCACGGCCGGAACCGCCACCGCGAGGCCGATCGCCGTCATGATCAGCGCTTCGCCCACGGGTCCGGCCACCTTGTCGATCGACGCCTGGCCGGCGATGCCGATGGCGGTCAGCGCGTGGTAGATGCCCCAGACCGTGCCGAACAGGCCGACGAACGGCGCCGTGGAGCCCACGGTGGCGAGAAATGCCAGGCCATCCTGCGTGCGGCTTTGCACGTTGTCGATCGCGCGCTGGATCGACATGCCGATCCAGTCGCTCAGGTCGACGCTGGCGAGCATCCCTTCGTGCTTGGTGGTCGCCTCGAGGCCTGATTCGGCGATGAAGCGGAACGGGCTGGTCTTCTTGAGGACCTCAGCCCCTTGCCTGACCGACTCGGCTTTCCAGAACTTCTTGTTCGCGTCCTTCGCCTGGGCGCCCATCTTGGACTGCTCGTAGATCTTGGTGATGATGATGTACCAGCTGCCCATCGACATGATGACCAGTATGGTCAGCGTGATCTTGGCGACCAGATCGCCGCCTTTCCAGAGCGCTTCGAGACCGTAGGGGTTGTCCACGACATCCGGCGCCTTGGCCGGCGCCATTGAAGGCGGGGCAGGCAGGGCCGGCGCGGGGATCGCGGCAGGTTCGGCAGGCGCGGCGGGAGCCGCGGGTTGGGCTTGCGCGTGCACCGACTGCGGCACGGCGGCACCGGCCACGACAATCAGCATGGCCGCGGCCACGGCGGCCAGACGGATCTTGTTCAACATGTGGTCTCCAGACAGAGGGTTGTTCAGTCAGAAAATTGGCGATCGGTCCTGGTTGTTCGGACGCAGCCAACGGCGCGCCGGCATTCCCCACCCGCAATCAGACAGGTTACTGGCAGCAAAAGTGGGGACCCGGTTGCAGCGATACCCGCTCTTCGCGACTCCGCCCGGATCGCCGGGAAGGTCGGCCGCCTGATACCGCCGCAAGGCCCTTCGCGCACATGCGCCAAAACGCGTTGGCCCCGCCATGGGCAGGGCCAAGCTTTCTTGCGAAAGACGCAGGATTGTACACAATGCCGTCAAAAAGTCCACCCATTGTTGGGGCGACGGCAACGCATTCTGGTCCGCGCGGGCAGGGCTGCCTTGCCGCAACGAGATCGGAAAAGTCCGTCGTTGCGAGCGTCGGGAAACTTCCACTTCCGATGCTCCGAACGGTCAACATCGGCACGACGTGCCGGCGCCCACATCGACGCTGCTGGACGGAGAAACTCGCGCCAGCGCGTACCCGGTCCCGACAGGACGCAAGCCCCGCGCAAGGCAGCGGCCCCAGACCAATGCAGGGTGGATCGACATGGGGCTGTCATCGTCACGTTGTAACGTCGTTCCGTGGGCCTGGAGCATCCCCGGTTGCGCTTCATCGTCCGGAAGACGCCCTCGTGCCGCCATTGGGTGGGTTCGTCGCGTGCCGGTTGAGAGACGGCGCGCGGCTGCCTAACATGCGTTCGAGAAGAAGGCGGTTGCGTCCGGCCCCGGGGGCGCAACGATGAATCGCTGAGGGTGAATCCCGGAAACGGCTCGACCGCATCCAACCCTGTGCCTCAGCAGTATCCGCAAGGAGTGCGTTCATGAACAACTACGAACCCGACACACCCCGCGCAGCGCTCGGAATCGTCGCGGCGGCATTGACGGCCGTCACGATCGGCATTCTGGTCGTGGCACCAGCCAGGCTGGATGCCCGCAACGACGAGGCGCTTATCCTGGCTCAAGCGACGGGCCGGCCGGCACCGATCGAAGTTGCCATCGTTCCCGACCGCATCGACGTCACCGCCGTGCGATCCCAGGTAGTGTCCGCGGTGCCCGTCCGCCTCCTGGTCGCAAGCGCACCGATGCCGAACGTGGCATGGGCGATAGGCGGCGGCCCCCGGCCCAACTGCAAGCCTGAGACCTAGGCAGCCGCGCACCGCGACCGCTCCTTTGTACGCACGCAGGGTCCCGATGCGCAGGCTGCTTGACCGAGCCTGGAGACCGCAATCCCCGGCCCTGCGTTGATCGAAGCTCGCCGGGCGTCACTTGACCAGCGGAAAGACTATGGCGATCTCGTAGTCCTGCGCCGCGCGCAGTTTCGCTTCGAGCTGCATGTAGCGTGCGGCCTTCTTCGGCGGCAGCGCGCGCATCACGGCATTGGTGAGCTTGCGCCGCGCCTTGATTTCCTGCTCCTCGACGCCGATCAGCTCGTTGGTGAGGTTTTTCGCGTACGGGTCGGACAACGGCCTGTCGCGCGCCACCAGCCCTTCGAGCGCGACGTTGCGCCGCCGGGTGACGAGGTCGAGCTGCCGCTGATAGGTATCGTAGACGGGCCAGAATTTCTTTGCCTCGGCAGGAGTGAGCTGCAGCGTCGACGCGACCAGCGCCCGCTTGTCGGTCTTGGCCGACGCGCGCAACGCCTGCAGTTCAGCGGCGCCCTCGGCGTTGTCCTGCGCTCCGGCGACAGGTGCGACGATCAGCAGGGCGCCGAGCAGGGCACCGGCCAGGGTCTTGTACATGGGCTTTCCTCGAGTGTTTTACGCGACAGGTGCAGCGCCTGCAATCCCGGGGCGCGGATCACGGCCCCGGGACGCGACGCGCAGACAACGGAAAAAAAAGCCGGCGGGTCGCCCCGCCGGATCGATGTTGGCCGGCTGACCGACCCGGCCGGCCCCAGCGGCCGGTTCCGGATCGACGTCATGCCGATGCTGCCGAAGTTGCCGACTTACTTGAACGTATAGCGTGCGCCCAGGTTGAACTGCGTTCCCAGGGCGCCGGACAGCGCGTAGTTGTAGTTGTAGTTGACGTTGCCGTACGCGGCGGCCGGCGCGAACGGCGCCTTCTGGTTGAACACGTTGAGGACCGAGCCGAAGATCTCCCAGTTCTTGAAGCCCTTGTAGGCGCCCGACAGGTCGAAGGTCGTGAACGAACTCACCGTGCAGCCCGAGATGGGGTCGCCGTTCACGGGCGTCCACAGGCAGCCGTCGGGTATTTCGGAGCCCGGCTGGTTCGACCATGGGATTTCGTCGTAGCCGCTGACGAACCGGACGGTGCCGGTCGCGGTCCACGGCCCGCGCGCCCAGCCGATGATCAGGTTCCACCGGTCTTCCGGCGTCCCCTGCGCCGACGACACGTCGTAGTTGCCGTTGGTGCCGGCGTACTTGTACTCGAGTCCGCCCAGCGTCTGGCTGTAGTTGAAGATATGCGTCCACTGGAACTCGGTGGTCAGGTTGCCGTAGTCCTTCAGGCTCTGTTTCCAGATGACGTCGAGGTCGATGCCGTCGGTCTTGACCGTGTTCGCGTTCTGGTAGGGTGTCGACACGTACAGCACCGTGCCGGAGTTCGGGATGCCGGGCAGGTTGTTGGTGTCGCGGCCGACGGTCGCCGCCGGGAAGTTGCCCGGACTGTTGAGCACGCCCTGCACGCTGCCGATGGTGATCTGGTCGTCGGTCTTGATGTTCCAGTAATCCAATGTCCCCGACAGGCCCGGGACCGGTTCCCAGATCGCGCCGACCGTCCAGGTGTCGGACGTCTCCGGCTTGATGAACGGGTTGCCGGTGTTGATGCCCGCCACCTGCGCCTGGCAGTCGGCCGCGGCGTCGGTGACCGGGCAGCGGACCGGGTCGTTGGCGACCGTGTAGCCCGCCGACGCGTTGGCGGTGGACGTCTCGTACAGGCCCGGCGCACGGAACGCCGTGCGCCCAGGTGCCGCGCAGCACGAGCTGCGGAACCACCGTCCACTTGGCGCCGATCTTCGGGTTCCAGGTGCTGCCGACGTCCGAATAATCGTCGAAGCGGATCGCCGCGGTGAGCTCGAGGTTCTTCAGCACCGGCGCGTAGAGTTCGGCGAACACCGCGTTGATGTCGCGCGAGCCGAACGCCGCCGAGTAGCCGAGACCCACGATGTTGCCCGTGTAGGTGCCGGGCGTGCCCGGGTTGTTCAGCTCTTCCTTGTTGTACTGGTAGCCGACGGCGATCGCCATCTGCCCGCCGTCGAGCTTGTAGATGTCGCGCGACGCCTTGGCGTCGAAGATCGTGTTCTCGGACTTGATGCTGTTGTGGAGGTCGGGCGCGATCCAGTCGTAGATCGCCGGGTCGTTGAGGTTCGCGTTGGCGCCGATCCGGTAATAGCCGTACGGGCCGGTGCCCGCGAGGCCCTGCTGCAGCTGGTCGTACTGGTAGAAGTTCATCTGGGTGACGGTCGGTGTCGCTGCGGATGTACAGGCCCGCCATGTCCCAGTCCCAGCCGTAGTTCACGCCCTTCAGGCCCAGCAGGTAGCGCTGCGTGTCCGTCTCGTAGCTGCGCGTCGCGGCCGCCCAGCCCACCGGAGTAATACAGGCGCGCCACCCTCGTTCTGCGCGTTGTAGATGTTGTCCGGGTGCCCGACCGGCAGGAAGATGTTGGTCGACAGGATGATCGAATTGGTCGACGCCTGGTACCACTGGGAACGGGTGCCGCCCGGCGTGCCGCGGGTGTCGGTCTTGACCTGGAAGTACGACAATTCGGTGTAGCCGGTGATCGTGTCGGTGAAGTTGTACTGGCCGCGCGCATACGCATTGAAGCGCTCGATCTTCGGCGTGATGTCGGTGTAGTCCTTGGGCTCGTAGACGCAGAACTTGTCGTTCGGGTCGCCCGGCCCCTGGCGTTCGCTCACGTTGACCGCCGGGCAGTTGCCCGGCATCGACACGATCGTGCGGATCCGCCCAGCGCGGCGCCGGTGACCGGGTCCACCGGCCGCGTGTTGCCGAGCTGGCTCGCCGAGCCGATGAGGAACGGGTTGCCGTAGCGCTGGTCGCCGTAGCCCTGGTTGTACAGGATGTTGCTGCCCATGTAGTCGCGGGCCTTGTTGCTCGCGTAGGCGTCCTGCTTCTGGTAGTCGAGCGACAGGAAGGCGTTGTACTTGTCCTTGGTAGAGGTCGCCGATGCCGCCGGTGGCCGACGACTTTGTAGTTGTTGCCTTCGCCGTTGTACGTCGTGCCGCCGGTCGCGGTGGCGGTGAAGCCCGTGAACTGCTGGCGCAGGATCACGTTGACCACGCCCGCCACGGCGTCGGAGCCGTAGATCGCGGACGCGCCGTCCTTCAGCACCTCGATGCGCTCGACCGCGTCGAACGGGAGCTGCGAGAGGTCGGGATACGACGCGTGGCCGTCGTCGGCCAGGCCGAAGTTCGCGAGCCGGCGGCCGTTGACGAGCACGAGGGTGTTGTTGGGACCCAGGCCGCGCAGCGACACGGCGGTGCCGGAGGCCGAGAAGCCGTTGGTGAACGACGGGGCGATGCCGCCGTTGTTGTTCGCGGTGATCTGGCGGACGACGTCCGAGATCGTCTGCAAACCGGACGCCCGGATGTCCTCGCGCGTGATCGTCTGGATCGGCGCGGAGGTCTCAGTATCGACGCGCTTGATGTTCGAACCGGTCACGTTGACCTTGATGTCCTGCGCCATTGCGGTACCGCCAGCGACCAGTGCGACTCCGCCGATGCCCAGCGCGATCGCAACCTTTTTCCGCTGAAATTTCATGTGAAAACCCCCAGAAATGATTGATGCCCCCCGAACGAACTGACGGTCCGCCCTCCGGCACACGTCGCCACTCTACGACAGCGCCCTTTTTGCGGGCAACGAAAGGTTGCGATTGTTACAATGGCCGTGCCGGATTTGTTGCAATTTCGCCAAATAGTGCCGATACGCCACGCACAACTTGCTGATTTGCCAGCGATCGTGGCCATTTACAACGCGTCGATCCCCGGCCGGATGGCAACAGCGGACACGGTGCCGGTGACCGTTGCGCAGCGAGAAAGCTGGTTCGCCGAATTCACGCCGACCGCACGCCCTTTGTGGGTTTATTGCAATGCGGAAAACACCATACCCGTTGGCATGGTTGTCGCTGCGCTCCTTCTACGGGCGGCCCGCGTATCACGCGACGGTTGAACTGGGCGTTTACGTGGCGCCGGGTGCCCAACGGCAGGGCATCGCGCGGACGCTCGTCGGGCACGCGCTGCAATGCGCGCCCGACCTGGGCATCAGGACGCTGCTGGCGTTCGTCTTCGGACACAACGCGGCGTCGATTGCCCTGTTCGAGCGCAGCGGCTTCGCTGCGTGGGGATGCCTGCCCCGTGTCGCCGAAATGGACGGCGTCGAGCGCGACCTCGTCATCCTCGGCAGGCGCGTTGCGTGAGCGATCCGAGGTGGTCCGTCCGCGTCGCGGTCCGGCGGACGTCGCGGACCTGCTGCGGATGATCCGTGCGCTGGCCGACTACGAAAAGCTCACCCATCTGGTGGTGGCGGATGAAGCGCGGATTGCCGCGGCGCTGTTCGGCGAGCGGCCCGCGGCCGAGGCGCTGATTGCGCGGGAAGTCGGGGATAACCGGGCGCCGGCAGGATTTGCGCTGTTTTTTCACACTTTCTCGACCTTTCTCGGCCAGCGCGGCCTGTGGCTCGAGGACCTGTTCGTCTATCCGCGCTACCGCGGCCGCGGGCTCGGGCGCCGGCTGCTGACCGACCTGGCGGCGCTCGCCCGCGATCGGCAGTGCGGGCGTTTCGAATGGGCGGTCCTGGACTGGAATGCCCCGGCGATCGGCTTCTACGAGCGGATGGGGGCGACGCTGCTGCCGGACTGGCGGATCGCACGGGTGACGGGAAGGTCGCTCGAGAATTTCGGAGTCGACCCGCCCTCCTGACGAGGCCCGGGGGCGGCATCCGTCGCCGCGCTACAATTCGACCCCCGCGAAATTTCCACGCAACCAGGTACAACACCATGCCCTTCGATGGCCCCCTTCCCGCGTTCGACGTGCGCGCCGACTTCTGGTCGCTGCGCTTCGTGGAGGAGCGCAGCGAAAGCTTCGCCGTGCGCAAGAACGTCGCGATGCCGTATGTCGCTTCCACCGACCGCGGCGCGATGGCCACCGTCTATGCGGACGGCGGCTACGGCTACGCGGCGACCGGCGACACCTCGGCCGCCGGCCTGCGCGCGGTCCTCGAGCGCGCCGCCCATTGGGCACGGGTCACGGCCGGGATGGCGCTGCTCGACACCCGCACGCTGCCCTCGCCGGCGCCGCGCGGCGAGTATGCGTCGCCGGCGCTCGCCGATCGCCTGCCCTCGCGCCACGAGTGGTACGACCTGCTGCACGCGGAATCGGAGGCGGCCGGCTTTGATCCGCGCATCGTCGACTGGGAAGTGGGCGTCGAGGTGCGCACGGCCACGCATCGGCTGGTCACCAGCGCGGGCGGCGACGTCGTCCAGCGCTATCGCTTCCTGATGCCGGGCCTGTCGGTCACCGCGCATGCCGACGGCGTCACGCAGAACCGGTCGCTCAACGGTTATCGCGGCATCTGCCAGCAGGGCGGCATCGAGGTCCTGGCGCGGTTCGGGTTCGAATCCGCCGGCCGGCGGGTTGCGGAAGAGGCGCTCGAACTGCTCGCCGCACCCAACTGCCCCAGCGGCGTCATGGACGTGCTGCTCGCCCCGGACCAGATGATCCTGCAGATCCACGAATCGATCGGGCATCCGCTCGAACTCGACCGCATCCTGGGCGATGAGCGCAATTTCGCGGGAACCAGCTTCGTCACGCCGGACATGTTCGGCAGCTATCGCTACGGGTCCGACCTGCTCAACGTCACGTTCGACCCGACGCGGCCGGAGGAACTGGCGAGCTATGCGTTCGACGACGACGGCACGCGCGCGGAGCGCGTGCACCTGA
Source organism: uncultured beta proteobacterium (assembly GCA_963739745.1). Lineage (GTDB taxonomy): Bacteria > Pseudomonadota > Gammaproteobacteria > Burkholderiales > Casimicrobiaceae > VBCG01. Next base: position 396,754 of record CAVUCJ010000015.1, on the reverse strand, counting down.
TCCGCAACGGCATCCTCGAACGCCCGCTGGGCGGCGCGATCTCGCAGGCGCGCGCCGGGCTGCCGGGGGTGGCCAACTCGCGCGCCGACAACTGGAATCGGCCACCGATCGACCGCATGGCCAACCTCAACCTCGAGCCCGGCGACGCGTCGATGGCCGACCTCATCGCCAGCATCGACCACGGTGTCCTGATGGAAACCAACTGCTCGTGGTCGATCGACGATTCGCGCAACAAGTTCCAGTTCGGCTGCGAGCGAGCGCGCGTGATCGAGAACGGGCGGGTCGGGCACGTGGTCAAGAATCCGAACTACCGGGGAATCTCCGCCAATTTCTGGCGCAACCTCGCGCGGGTGGGCAATGCGGACACGCTGCAGGTCCTGGGAACGCCGTACTGCGGCAAGGGCGAGCCTTCGCAGGTGATCCGCGTCGGACATGCGTCGCCTGCCTGCGTGTTCACCGGTGTCGATGTGTTCGGCGGAGAGGCGTGATGGACGCGTATTTCGAATCGCTGGCGAACGTCATCCAGGATGCGCTCCACGCCGGCGAGCGGTACACGGCGACGTTCGACGCCGAGGAGACCGATTTCGTCCGCATGAACCGCGGCAAGGTTCGCCAGCCGGGCACCGTGGCGCAGCGCTACCTGTCGGTGCGGCTGATCCACGGCACGCGGCATGCCGAGCACATGCTGTCGCTGTCGGGCGATCTCGCCAGCGACGGACACGCGGTGCGCGATGCGGTGACCGGCCTGCGCGCGGTGTTGCCGGACCTGGCCGACGATCCGCTGCTGCTGCTTCCCGCCGAAGTGCGCTCGAGCAGCCAGTTGCGCGACGGGTCGCTTCCTCCCTCCGAGGCGGTGATCGACGAAGTGCTGGCCGCTGCCCGCGGGCTCGATCTCGTCGGCATCTACGCTGCCGGTCCCGTGTGGCGCGGATTCGCCAACTCGGAAGGCCAGCGCAACTGGCACGCGACCACCGCGTTCAACCTGCAGTGGAGCCTCTATCATCGCGCCGACAAGGCGGTGAAATGCGGCCACGCCGGATTCGCCTGGGACGCGGCCGCGTTCGAACGCAAGATGGCGCAGGCGCGCGAACGCCTGGCGCTGATCAGCCGGCCGCCGCGCGCGCTGGCGCCGGGCAGATACCGCGCCTACCTCGCGCCGTCGGCGATGGAGGAAATCGCCGCGCTGCTGTGCTGGGGCGGATTCTCCGAGCGGGCGTTGAAGACCAAGCAAAGTGCGCTCACCAGGATGCAGGAAGGCGAGGTGCTCGACGACCGCGTCACGCTGACCGAGGACACCGAGGGCGGCGTCGCCCCGGCGTTCCAGGCGGACGGCTTCGCGCGGCCCGCCCGCGTTGCGCTGATCGAGCACGGCGCGCTGGTGGGGTCATTGGTGAGTCCGCGCACGTCGCGCGAGTTCAGTGTCGCGCAGAACGGCGCCAATGGCGCGGAAATGCCGGAGTCGCTGGCAATGGCGGGCGGTACGCTGTCCGCGGACGACGCGCTCGCCGCGCTCGACACCGGGCTCGCGATCGGCAATCTCCACTATCTCAATTACTCGGACCGGCCCGCATGCCGGATCACCGGGATGACGCGCTTCGCGACGTTCTGGGTGGAGAACGGAAAAGTGATGGCGCCGGTCGACGTGCTGCGTTTCGACGACACCATTTACCGGATGCTGGGGTCCAATCTCGAAGCGCTCACCCGGGAGACCGAGTTCATCCTCGACGCCGGCACCTACCAGTCGCGCCAGCTCGCAAGCGTCCGGCTGCCCGGCGCGCTGATGTCGGAGATGGCATTCACGCTTTGACAGTCCGCGCGCCCGGATCGGACCCGCCACGCCAGCCCTTCGGAATCGCTGCCAGCAGCCGCTGCGTGTAGGGCTCGCGGGGATTCCGGTAGATCTCGTCGGAATTGGCAATTTCGACGATCTCGCCCTCGTTCATCACCATCACCTGGTCGGAGATGTACTTGACCACCGCCAGGTCGTGCGAGATGAAGATGTAGGAAAGGTCGAATTCCGCCTGCAGGTCCTGCAGGAGGTTCAGCACCTGCGCCTGCACCGACACGTCGAGCGCCGACACCGACTCGTCGCAAATGAGGATGTCGGGCTTGAGCGTGAGGCAGCGCGCGATCGCGATGCGCTGGCGCTGGCCGCCAGAGAATTCGTGCGGGTACTTGTAGAACGAAACCTCGGGCAGCCCGACCTTTTGCAGCAGCTCGAACGCGAGGTCGGTGCGCTCCTGCGCCGACGACCCGATGCCGTGGATCTCCATCGGTTCGGTGAGGATCTGGCCGACGATGAATCGCGGGTTGAGCGACGCGTACGGATTCTGGAAGATGATCTGGATGCGGCGCTTGTACTGCATGAACTCCTTCACCGACATGCCGAGGATGTCACGACCGTCGAACAGCGCCTCACCGGTCGTCGCCTCGTGCAGCCGCATCAGCGTCAGCCCGACCGTCGTCTTGCCCGAACCCGATTCGCCGACGAGTCCGAGCGTCTTGCCCCGGCGCAGGTCGAAGGAGACGTTCTGCACCGCTTTGAATTCGCGCCTGCCGAAGAGGCCCTCCCGGCCATAGAAACTCTTGCCGAGGTTACGCACCTCGAGCACGATCGGGTCCGCGGGCGACACGCCGCGCGCGCGCTCCGGGATCTCTCCGGGACCGTCGCCATTCATGAAGTCGTCGATCACGGGGAGCCGCGCGGGACGCCGGTCGAGCTGCGGCCGGCACAGGAGCAGCGCCTTGGTGTACGAATCGCGCGGCGACTCGAACACTTGCTTCGCCTGTCCCTGCTCGCGAATTTCGCCGTTGCGCATCACGATCACGTGGTCGGCGATCTCGCCGACCACAGCGAGATCATGCGTGATGAACAGCACCGACATCTGGCGCTTCTTCTGCAGGTCCGCAATGAGTTCCAGGATCTGCTTCTGGATCGTGACGTCGAGCGCGGTGGTCGGCTCGTCGGCGATGAGGAGCCTGGGTTCACAGGCAATGGCCATTGCGATCATCACCCGCTGCTGCTGGCCGCCGGACATCTGCGACGGGAACATGTCGATCCGGCGCTCGGGTTCCGGGATGCCGACCTCGGCCAGCACGGCGATCGCGCGCTTGCGCGCCGCGGCGCCGGTCAGTCCCATGTGCATCCGCAGGACTTCCTCGATCTGGAAGCCTACGGAAAACACCGGGTTGAGCGACGTCATCGGCTCCTGAAAGATCATCGAGATGTCGGCGCCACGGACCTTCTGCAGGTCACGCGGCGAAAGGCTCGCAAGATTGCGGCCGGCGAACATGACCTGGCTCTTTGCGTCGACGATCGAGTTCTCCGGCGGCAGCAGGCCGAGGATCGCGAGCGCCGTGACCGATTTGCCGGAGCCGGACTCGCCGACCAGCGCGACCGTCGCGTTGCGCGGCACGTCGAAGGAAATTCCCTTGACCGCCTCGAATGTGGTGTGCCGGTCGAGTCGAAATGAGACCCTGAGGTCACGCACGCGAACCAGAGGATCGAAGTCGTTCATGTTCGCGTCCATCATTGACCCGCCGTGCCCTTGAGCTTCGGATCCAGCGCGTCGCGCAGCGCATCGGTGAACAGCGAGAATGCCGTGACCAGGACCGCCATCGTGCCGCCGGCGGCGGCAAGCTGCCACCACTTGCCCAGCAGCAGTTCGTTCTGCGCCTCATTGAGCATCGATCCCCACGACACGACGTCGACGGGCACGCCGAAGCCCAGGAACGACAGGATGACCTCGGACTTGATGAAGGCGACGACGAGGATCGAAAGCTGCACCAGCACCACATGCGACACATTCGGGAATATGTGGCGGAACATCCGCCGCGTGTTGGACGCGCCGATCGCATCGGCGGCCTGCACATACTCGCGGCCCTTGTGCTTCAAATACTCGGCGCGGATCAGCCGGAACACTCCGGTCCAGCCCGTGAGTCCCAGGATCAGCACGATCGTCAGCGTGCCCTTGTGCTGCAGCACGGCGGCCACCGCCAGGATGAGCAGGAGATAGGGAATGGAGCTGAACACGCTGTAGAACCAGTTGAGCGTGTCGTCGACCCAGCGCCCGTAGTAGCCGGCCAGCGCGCCCAGGACGGTCCCGATGAACGTCGCAACCAGCGCCGCGGCGAGCCCCACGAAGATCGACGTCTGCGAGCCCTTGATCGTCTTGGCGATCACGTCGCGGCCCCACTTGTCGGCGCCGAACGGCAGCGTCGCGCGGCGCGCCTCGGCAGCAGCCGGGGCGGCGGCGCCGTCGGTCGCGGTCTTGCCCGCCTGGATGTCGCGCATTACGTCCGCCAGCGGATCGACGGACTTGCCGTCTGCAGCGGATGCCGCTTTCTGCGCCTCGATTTCCTTCATCACGTCGGCCAGGGGATCGACGAAGCCCGACTCGGCGGCCGGTGGTGCGCCGGTTGCGGAAGGCGCCGCCGGAGCCTTTGCGCCCGGCCCCTTCAACTCGGCGATCACGTCGCCGATCGGATCGACAACCTTCGAATCGAACGCGCTGCCGGGCGTCGGCCCCGACGGCACGGCAGGCGACTCGACGGCGTTGGCGACCTCCGGCGTCCCGGGCACCCCATCGGTGCCGAGGAAGGACGGCGGCGCGTAGTTGACCCCGACCTCCTTCGCCCAGTCACGGGCGACCAGGCCCAGCGCGGACAGCGTCATCAGCAGCACGAACGCGGCCACGATGGCCAGCGAAACCATGGCGACACCGTCGGTGCGCAGCCGCCGCCACGCGAGCGTCCACAATCCGGGCGAAACCGTGTGCGGGATCTCGCGCCGCATCGGGACGGGAGGCTTCAGCGAAAGTTCGGTCACCGTCGCCCCCTCACTTCAGCTGCACGCGCGGATCGACCGCCTTGTACATCAAATCGGCCAGCAGGTTGACGACCATCGTCGCGACCGCCACGTAGACGGTGAGCGCCTTGATGACAGGAAAATCGGAACGCTCGACCGCGAGAATCACCTCACGCCCGATGCCCGGGATCGAGAAGAAACGCTCGATCAGGAACGCGCCGATCAGCAGTCCGGGCAGCGCCGACATGACGTGCGTGATGATCGGAATCGACGCGTTGCGCAGGACATGCACCCACATGATGCGGTTCTCGCCGACGCCCTTGGCGCGCGCCGTGCGCACGTAGTCCTGGTTGATCTCGTCGAGCACGAAGGTCCGATACAGGCGCAGGTTGGGGGCGATGCTGACCACCAGCGCGATCAGGATCGGCAGCGACGCGTAGCGGAAGAGATTTTCCCAGAAGCTGTTGCCCCAGCCCTGCACCGGAAACCAGCCGAGCTTGTAGGCGAATACGTACTGGAACACGATGATATAGACGAGGATCGAGATCGACAGCCCCACCGTGCAGACGATCATCACCAGGCGATCGGTCAGCGAGCCTCGCACGTAGGCAACCGCCAGCGCGAGGGCAATCGCGATGGTCGTCTCGAGGAACAGCAGCGGCACCAGCACCGTCAGCGACGGGCCGAGGCGCGTGGCGAGAATGTGCGAAACCTGTTCGTTGGTGCTCCAGGACGCGCCGAAGTTTGCGGTGACGATTTGCTTGGCGAAGATGCCGAGCTGGATGTAGTACGGCTGGTCGACGCCCAGCTGCCGCCGGATGTTCTCGATCTGCTCGGGGTTGGAGATCTTGCCGGCCAGCACGTATGCCGGATCGCCGCCGAACAGGTTGAACAGGACGAACACGAGCAGCACCACCCCGAGCATCGTCGGGAGCATCTGCCACAACCTGCGAACGACATAGGCCCACATTGATCGATCCTTCCCCGGCGCCACGGCGCCGAAGTGGGGTCAGCAGAACAAACAACCGCTGTCAGCGCGTTGGGATGGGCGCCGATCGCGAATTTCAACGAGCAGTTATTTCGGGTCCGGCGCGACGTCGATGTACTGCCAGGTCGAGGTCAGGATCGGGTGCTTGCGGTAACCCTCGACGCGCGGCTGAATCAGCTGATTGCGATAGCGGCTGGTGGTCATCCGGTGCGGCGCATACCCTTCGAGAATCCGGGTCATCTCCTGGTACATCCGGTCGCGCTCGGGTCCCGGCGGCGTCTTCACGGACTTCCTGTACAGCGCATCGTATTCCGGAATCGTCGCGCACGCGTTGTTGCTCTGGTAGGAATTGGGACCGTAGAAGAGCTGCATGAAATTGTCGCCGTCCGGATAATCGGCAATCCACGCCGCCGTCCGGCTGAAGAGCCGGCACTGCTTTTCCAGCTTCAGGAGCTCGGGGAACTTGTCCTTCTGCCCCTGCATCCGGACCCCGATCGCGTCGTACGATTTCTTGACCAGCTCCTCCTGTTGCCGCCCGAGCGTGTCGGGCCGCGACGCGTACTTGATCACCATCGGCTTGCCGTCCGGCCAGGTGCGCCAGCCGTCGGGCCCGCGTTTGTAGCCAAAGCGGTCGAGCAGCGCGTTCGCGGCGACCGGATCATACTTGATCGTGCTCTTCCAGTTCGCCACATGGCCGACCACGCCCGGCGGGATCGGATAGGCGGCCTCGACCGCCTGGCCGTTGCGCACCACGCGGATCTCCTCGTCGACATCGTAGGACATGGCCAGCGCGCGGCGCAGCGCGATCTTGTCTTTGGCGAAGCCGCCAATCTGCGGATCGAGCATGTTCCAGTAGATGTACTGAATCTCGGGGTCGACATAGCGATCGACCCGGATCCCCCTGGCGGCAAGTTCCGGCTTCACGTTGCCGTCGGCGCCGATCGCATTGGGCGCCAGCGGCCCTTCCATGTTCATGGTGTCGAGCTCGCCGCTCTGGAAGGCGAGCCAGCGCGCCTGGTCCTCCTCCATGATGCTGATCTCGATGCGGCCGACGGCGGGCATCGTCTTGCCCTTCATCTGCGCGATCAGCTTGTCGTCGCCGGGCGTGCGCGCCTTGAAGTCCCAGACGAACCCGCGATAGTCGGGATTCGCGTCGAGCACGATCTTGGAGCTGCGCACCCACTGCCCCAGCTTGTAGGGGCCGGTGCCGACGGGATTGCTCATCACGCGCCCGTCGGATTCGCCGTACTTCTCGACCACTTCGCGCGCCACCAGCGCCGCGGTTTCGTGCGCCATTACATACGGCAGGTTGTAGTCGGTGTTGTTCAGGCGAAAGCGCACGGTGTAGCGGTCGACGACCTCGAGACCTGGAATCTTCTTGTCGTAGTCGAACCTGCCGGATTTCTTGGCCGCGGCGGCCTCGTCGTCGAGGCCGACCAGCTTGCCTTCGATCAGGAATGCGTAAGGCGAGCGGATCCTGGGGTCGGCGATCCGCTTGAACGAGTAGACGACGTCATCGGCGGTGAGCTCGCGCTTCCTGCCGCCGAACGCCGCGTCGGACGCGAAGTAGATCCCCTTCTTCAGTTTGACGGTGTAGGTCTTGCCCTCGTCGGTGATCTGCGGCATGCCATCGGCGGCCTGCGGGACGAGTGTGGCAGGCCGCGCGAGATAGTCGTAGGTGTACAGCGTCTCGAAGATCGCCCGCACGATGCCGGCCGAATACAGGTCGTGCACGGCCGCCGGGTCGAAGCCCGTCTCGGCGACGGGGAACACGTCGCGGAATACCTTGCGCGGGTCAGCCGCGGCGAGCGCGGTGCCGCTCGCAGTCAACGCGCACAAAACGATGCAGGAAACGACTCGTCGCATGGCGACTCCAATCGTCAGATTGCGGTCACGCTTGCACGCCTTGATGGTTATTGGCCGCGCAATGCGCATCATCGGGCTTCGCCGGCGTTCCGGAGCCGGTGAGGCCAGCCATGAAGGCGCGCATCGCTCCTTCATGGTTGAATGTCCATATACTGCCACTGCGCATGCAGTATGGGGTGGCGCTTGAATCCGCGCACCCACGGCCGGATCAGCCACCGGCGTTCACGCGACAGGTGAAGGCTCCACGCGCCGTCGACCTCCATCTGCCGCGACATTTCCAGAAACAGACGGTTGCGCTCGGGAGAGTCGGGCAATTCGCGCGACTTCTCGTAGAACGCATCGAAGGTCTTCGACTCGTAGCAGCCATTGTTGCTCTGGCCGGTGTTCGGTCCGTAGAGAAGCTGCATGAAGTTGTCGCCATCCGGATAGTCTGCGCCCCACGCCGACTCCCACATCATGAGCTTGCACGCCTTGGCGGCCTTCAGGTTCTCTCCGAACGGGGCGACGTCGAACTCCATGTGGATGCCGATGGCGTCCATCGACTTCTTCCACAGCTCGTTGTGCTCGCGGTCGACGACGGTGCCGCTCGACGCATAGCGGACCACCAGCGGCTTGCCGTCGGGCATCGTTCGGTAGCCGTCGTCGCCCTTCCGGTATCCGAAATGGTCGAGCAGCCGGTTGGCCAGCACCGGATCGCGCTGGTTGAGCGACCGGTAGGCGGGATCGTGCCCAACCACGCCCTGCGGCACCGGCATCTCGGCGACCACCGCCATGCCGCGGCGGATGACGTCGATGTCGTCGGCAAGCCGGTAGCCCAGGATCATCGCCCGGCGCAGCGCGATCTTTTCCTTCGTGAAGCCGCCGACGACCGGATCGCGGAAGTTGAAGAATGCGTAGATGATCTCGGGCTCCACGAACGAGTAGACGGACACCTGCTCGTCGACCAGCGCGGGCTTCAACGTATCGTCAGACTCGAACGCCTCGGTGCGAAACGAGGACGGCAGGTTGAGCAGGTCCGCCTGCTTGTTGCGAAACGACAGCCACTGCGTCTGAAACTCCTCGATGACGGAGATTTCGACGCGCCCGACCTGCGGCATCGACTTGCCCTTCATCTCTCCGATGAGGCGCTCGTCCCAGGCGTCGCCCGGGTTGCCGGCGAAATTCCAGATGAAGCCGCGGTAACCCGGGTTGGCCGCCAGCACGATCCGGGATGCGCGCCTCCACTCCGCCAGCATGTACGCGCCGGTGCCCACCGGATGCGCTTCGGTCGCGCCATCGTGCGCCTCGATCACTTCTCGGGCCACGGCGCCGAACGACGTGTGTGCAACCACGTAGGGGAAATTGAAATCGGGGCGGGCGAGCCGGATCCGCAGCGTGTAGCGGTCGACCGCCTCGAGGTCGGGCAGCTTCGCGTCGTAGTCGAACTTGCCGGTCTTCCTGGCCGCGGCCGCCAGCGCGTCGAGACCCTTGATCTTCCCCTCGAGCAGGAACGCGTAAGGCGCACGGTTCTTCGGATCGAGGAAGCGCATGAACGTATAGACATAGTCCTGCGCTACGAGCTCGCGCTCGGCACCCTGGAACGCCGGGTCCGACGTGAAGTGGATGCCGGGGCGCAACCGGAACGTGTAGGTCCTGCCACCGTCGGAGACCTCGGGCATCGCCAGCGCCGTCATCGGCGCGAGCTTCGCCGGTCGCGCCAGGTAGTCGTAGGTCAGAAGACGCTCGAATATGGCCTCGATGACGGTCGACGAATTGCCGTCGGAGACGCGCACCGGATCGAACCCGGACTCCGCGGTTTCGAACGCAAAACGCACGACCTTGCCGGGATCGGCGGCGGCGAGAGCGCGCGGCGCCGGGACTGCAGTCAGCGCGCAAATCGCGCTCAACGTAACGGCCAGGCTTCTCGTCAGCCACCCGGTCCGGGAACGCACGCGCACGTTCGGCGCAGGCGTTGCACGGGTCCGGGCACCCGCGCCCACGGACGCCCGGCGCGCGGTGACGCGAACGGCCCTGGAAATTCCGCCGTTCACACCCGTTTTTCCACTGCTGCCGACATCGAAGCGCGCCCGAAAAGCAAAGCCTGTTAATGTACCATTTTCAGGTGTTCCCATGCTGCGCCGCCCTCTCGCCCGCCTGACCGGCCGCCTGCAGCCGGCCATCGAGCGGATCACGTCGAATCCTCATGTCCGCCGGTGGTTCCCGGCGCTGGCAGACTCCGATCTGTGGCATTTGAACCGTCGCTCAGTCGCGCGCGCCGTGGCGGTCGGGCTGTTCTGCGGGCTGATTCCCGGTCCGCTGCAGGTTCCCGGCGCGATCGTCGCGTGCCTTGTCGTGCGGGCCAATTTCCCGCTGGCGGTCGTCACTACGTTCTACACGAACCCGTTCACGATCGTCCCGATCTATTTCGTCGCCTACCAGTATGGTCGCCTGGTCCTTCCGGGGGCGGCGCCGACCGCCGCGTGGACGCCGCCGACAACGTCTGCGGATCTGAGCGCATGGCTGCCCGCGCTGTTGCAGTGGATGGAAGCGCTCGGTCCCCCGCTGGCCGTGGGACTCGCACTGCTGGCGGTGACGCTCGCTGCGCTGGGCTGGCTGCTGGCGCGTCTTGCGTGGCGCTTTCATGCGGTGTGGGCATGGCGCCGGCGGTCCCGGATCCGCACGCTCGGCGAATCGTCTTGAAGCCTCCCTACTGGGACACGGCGACGCGTCGCCTTGGCGCCGATGACCCGGTCATGGCACGACTGGTTGCCGCCTATCCCGGAATCCATCTTGCGCGGCGCGGCGACCCGTTCACGACGCTGGCACGCGCGATTGTCGGCCAGCAGATTTCCGTCAAGGCCGCGCAGTCGATCTGGGACCGCTTCGTCCGCGCCACCGGAGGCAGCACCACGACGGCGGTGCTCGATGCCGCGCGCGTGGGCCGTATGCGGATGCCGACGCTGCGCCGGGCCGGCCTTTCCGAACGCAAGGCACTCTATCTGCGCGACCTCGCGCGTCACTTCGTCTCCGGAACGCTCGACCCGCGCGAATGGCCGGCGCTGGCCGACGAGCCGCTGATCGAGCGGCTTACCGACGTCAAGGGCATCGGTCGCTGGACCGCCGAAATGTTCCTCATTTTTCACGAACTGCGGCCCGACGTACTGCCGGTGGGCGACATCGGCCTGCAAAAGGCCGTCGCGCACCATTACCACGCCGGCAAGCGGATGGCACCCCCCGACCTGCACGCGTTCGGCGCGCGCTGGTCGCCCTATCGCAGCGTTGCCACCTGGTACCTCTGGCGTTCGCTCGATCCCATCGCCGTGGAGTATTGAGGGGGCGGATCGCGAATGGCGAACAGTCTCGAGCCTGGCGCGAAAAATCGAACCGCGCCCATCCCTCCAGCACCATGCGGCGCAGATTGACCCGTCGCGCCCACATCGCGTAACGTTGGCCCGCATGTCGGCCCTTGGACTGTCGATCGTCGGCAGCATCGCCGGCGGCCGCTGCCGCCGAATTCACGAAGTCGTGGCCTGTCCGCAAGCGGCATCGTCGCGCGGCGGCCGATGTCACGCGCCCCGACGCGCTGGAGACCCCCGATGCCCAATCACACCCTGCCACGCTACGAAGGCCCGCGCGCGCTGGCGCAATCGCTGTCGGCGTTCGCGCTCGGGGCCGCCGCCGACGCCGCTGGAATCGCGAGGGACTGCGCGAGGATTCCGAGTACCGCGATCTGGGCCTTGCCGCAGCCACCGGCGGCCGCATCGGCGCCAAGCACATCCGCGCGTTGCAGCCGATGGCCGCACCCACCGGCTGGCACTGGCACGACATGACCGCGCCACTACGTGTTCGTGCTGCGCGGCTCGCTCACGTTTCGCTTCGCCGGCGTCGAAGGTGACGTGACGCTCAATGCCGGCGACGGCCTGTCGCAGCCCGCCGGCGTGCCGCACAACGTGATCGCGCGCTCCGACGACCTCGAGGTCCTCGAGATCAACGAGCCGGCCGAATACGGCACCTGGGATCTGGCGCAGCCGCCGGCGCCGTGGAGATGATGGCCATGCGCACCACGCGGCAGCGCGCTGGTCGCTGCTGGCTGCGCAGCCGCGGCGGCGCGCTGGCGATCTTCGTTGCTGCTGTTCGTCGCTGTGGGAAGCGGCCGTGCGCCTGACCGGCGTCAAGGAATACCTGCTGCCGCCGCCGTCAAAGGTCTGGACCGAGTTCTGGAAGCGCACGACGTCGTGGCCGGCGGCGCGTGGGTGACCACGCAGGAGATCCTCGCCGGCTACGCGCTCGCCGTGGTCGTCAGCATTCCGCTCGCGCTCGCGGTCGCCTACTCGCGGTTCATGGAGCAGGCGGTGTATCCGGTGATCGTGTTCCTGCAGATCATTCCCAAGATCGCCATCGCGCCGCTGTTCATCATCTGGTTCGGCTTCGGCTTCACGCCGAAGCTGCTGCTGGTGTTCCTGCTGTCGTTCTTCCCGATCGTGGTGTCGAGCATCGCCGGCTTCAAGAGCGCCGACCGCGACGTGATGGACTTCGCGCGCACGACCGGGCGCAGCGGCGCTGGCCATGTTCCGCAAGATCCGCCTGCCGCAGGCGCTGCCGCACATCTTCACCGGCCTCAAGGTCGGCGCGGCGCTGGCGGCCACCGCCGCCGTGGTCGCCGAATTCGTCGCCTCCGACCGCGGCCTCGGCTACCTGCTGCTGCAATACAACGGCCAGCTCGACACGCCGATGGTGTTCGCCACCATCGTCGTCCTGTCGCTCATCGGCCTCGCCGTCTACTACGCGGTCGAGATCGATCGAGCGCATCGCCATTCCCTGGCACGTCTCGCAGCAGGCGACGGCCAAGGACGCAACGCTTTTATCATCGACGGACCGCCATCGAGGAAACATTACAATTCGAAGGAGGAAACGCATGAAGATCGCACGGCTCGCCGCGCCTTGACGTGCCGCGGCCTCGCCGCTGGTGCCGCGCCGGCCGCGCACGCAGCAGGACAAGGTGTCGCTGCGTCTCAACTGGTATCTAGGCGGCCTGCACGTGCCGTTCTACTACGGCAAGGACAAGGGCTACTACGCCGCCGAAGGCATCGACCTCACGATCAACGAAGGCCGCGGCTCGGCCAACACCGTGCAGGTCGTCGCCGCCGGCTCCGACACCTTCGGGCTCGCCGACTCCTCGTCGGTGATCGTCACCGCGGCCAAGGGCGCCGACGTCAAGAGCGTGATGTCGCTGCTCAACACCACGGGCTTTTCGGTGGTGTCGCTGGCCGAGGCGGCATCAAGACGCCGAAGGACCTCGAAGGCAAGAAGGTCGCGGTCACCGCCGGCGACCCGCTGGCGCAGCTGCTGCAGGCGGTGTGCAAGGCCAACAACGTGGACTGCGCCAAGATCGGCATGGTGCAGGTCGACCCCGCGGCGAAAGTCGTGACGGTGCTCGAGAAGAAGACCGACGCGCTGCTCGGCGGCGCGGACGACCAGTACTTCCTCATCAAGTACAAGGGCGGCAACCCGGCGGCGATGCGCTACGCCGACTTCGGCGCCAACATCGTCGGCATGACGATCATGACGTCGGGCGACACGATCAAGAAGAACCCGGACCTCGTGAGGCGCTTCGTGCGCGCGACCGTAAGTCGTGGGAGGAGGCAAAGAAGAACCCGCATGCGGCGGTGGACGCGGCGATGAAGGCCAAGCCCGACCTCAACCGCCAGTCGCACGCTCGACCAGCTCATGGTGGACATCGACCTCATCGACTCGAAGAACTCGAAGGGCAGGTCGGCTATGGGCGCGCAAGCCGACTGGGACCAGACGCTCGCGATCCTCAAGAACTACCGCGACCTGCCACCGACAAGCCCTGGACGGCGTTCCACACCAACGAATTCGTGCCGTAGTAGCATGCGCCGGCACGTCGGCGCTTGCCGCATCGCCGGGTCGAGCCGGCCGAACGTCCGTCTGCGGCTTTCGGCCGGCGCCGGCTATCGTCGAGATCGCGGCGTCGGCAAGACCTACCGCCGCGACGGTCGCGGAGACGCACGCGCTCGAGCACATCGACCTCTCGATCCGCGAGGGCGAGTTCGTGGCCGATCGTCGGGCCGTCGGGCTGCGGCAAGAGCACGCTGCTGCGGCTGGTCGCCGGGCTGCACCTGCCGACCGCGGGCGAGGTGCGCGTCGACGGCGCGCGCGTCGACCGCGCCGCAGACCGACCTCGGCATCGTGTTCCAGAGCCCGGTGCTGCTCGACTGGCGCACGGCGCTCGCCAACGTGCTGGTGCAGGTCGAGCTGCGCGGGCTCGATCCGCGCGAGCTACCGCGAGCGCGCGCAGCAGCTGCTCGCGCAGGTGGGTCTCGACGGACTTCGCCGACCGCTATCCGCACGAGCTGTCGGGCGGCATGCGCCAGCGCGTCGCCATCGCGCGCGCGCTGATCCACGACGCCGCCGCTGCTGCTGATGGACGAGCCGTTCGGCGCGCTCGACGCGCTCACCCGCGAGCAGATGCGCCTCGACCTCGAGGCGCTCTGGCTCGCGACGCGCAAGACGGTGCTGTTCATCACCCACTCGATCGACGAGGCCGTGCTGCTCGCCGACCGCGTGGTGGTGATGTCGCCGCGGCCCGGCCGGATCGAGCGCATGCTCGACATCGACCTGCCGCGCCCGCGCGGCCTCGAGGCGCGGCGCGCGCCGGCGTTCGTCGAGGCGGCCGAAGACGATCACCGACATCTTCCTCGCGCGCGGCGTGCTGCCACGGCGCCGCACGAATTCGTCAAGGAACAAGCGCCGTGACTCCATTGACCCTCTGCGCGGCATCGTCGCCGCGCCCGATGCTGCCGATGCTGCCCGACTATTCGATCGACTGGGCGGCCTGCGCTCGCTACATCGCGCTGGATCGCCGACGCAGCGAGCCGACGGCCATCGCGATGAACATGGACGCGAGCGAAGGCCCGGCGCTCGAACCGCGACGAGCAGCTCGAAGTGCTTCGCGTATGCACGGCGAGGTGATTGCCGGCGACGTGCCGCTCGTCTCCGGATTGATCGCGGGCTCGACGGCGCGGCGCGGTGCGCTGGGGCAACGAGTTGAAGGCACGCCGGTGCCGAGGCGCTCGCGATCTTTCCGCCGTTCCCGACCTTTCTCGGCAATCCGGTGCCGTCGCGAGATGATCTACGCTTACCACGCGGCCATTGCCGACGGCGTCGGGCCTGCCGCTGATCGCGTTCCAGTTTCCCAAGGCGTTCGGCCCCGACTTCCCGCCCGAAACACTCGCACGACTCGCGACGATCCCGCAGATCATCGGCCTCAAGGAAGCCTCGTTCGACACCACCAAGACCGTCGAAACGATCGCCGCCGCGCGCGCGTTGCCGCGCAAGCTCGGCATCATGACCGGCAGCGACACCTTCATCTGCGAAGCGCTGGTCATGGGGTGCGACGGCGCGCTCATCGGCTTCGCGGGCACCGCCACGGCACGAGCTGATCGATATGCAGCGCGCCGTCGCGGCGCTGGACTTCGTCGCGCGCGTTCGCGATCTGGGAGCCGGCTCGGGACCGCTGGCACGCTATGCGTGGCGCGCACCGATCCGCGACTATCGCCCGCGCATGAAGGAGGTGCTCAGGCATGCAGGGCCTGATCGCCCACGCGACGGTCCGGCCGCCGCAGCTTCCCGTCGACGATGACGAGCGGCGCGGAACTCGCGCGCCTGGCCACCATTGCCGGTCTGCTCGACGAGCGTGCCGCTGCGCGCGGCCGGCGACTGAGTTCCAGGACTGCAATGGACGCACGACCCTTCGCCGAGAAATTGCGCGGCGTGTCGTCGCTCCCGGGACGCTCCGTGCATCGCCCCAGGCGCCCCTGTCTAGTGCAGCCTGCCGTCGACCAGCTGCAGCGTGCGGTCGGCGCGCGCGGCGAGCTCCTGGTCGTGCGTGACGATCACCAGCGCGGTGCCAACCACCGCGTTGAGCTCGAGCATCAGGTCGAACACCTGGCCGCGCGGTCTTGCGGTCGAGGTTGCCGGTCGGCTCGTCGGCGAGCACGCAGCGCGGCCGCGTCACGAGCGCGCGCGCGAGCGCCACGCGCTGGCGCTCGCCGCCGGACAGCTCGCCGGGCCGGTGCTTCAACGCGATGCCCGAGCCCCACGCGCTCGAGCATCGCGCGCGCCTGCGGCGCGCGCCGCCGCGCGGCGGCATGCGGCGGATCAACAGCGGCATCGCCACGTTCTCGACCGCGCTGAATTCCGGCAGCAGGTGATGGAACTGGTAGATGAAGCCCAGCGCGCGGTTGCGCACCTGGCCGCGCTGCCGCCTCGGACAGCGTCGGCGAACGCGCGCCGTCCACGCTCACCTCGCCCGCGGTGGGCGCGTCGAGGCCGCCCAGCAGGTGCAGCAGCGTGCTCTTGCCCGAGCCCGAGGCGCCGACGATCGCGACCCGCTCGCCCGGCATGCATCGCGAGGTCGACGCCCTTCAGCACCGGCACCGCAGCGGGCCCGCTGGTGTACGTCTTGGCGAGGCCCGCGGCACTGGCGACGCACCGCTGCGCTGCCGCGCGTCACTCATAGCGCAGCGCCTCCGCCGGATTGACGCGCGCCGCCTTCCACGCCGGGATAGAGCGTGGCGATGAGCGCCAGCACGAGCGCGATGGCCGCGATGGTGACGACGTCGCCGCGCTGCAGGTCCGACGGCAGGTCGCTGATGTAGTAGACCGACTTGTCGAGGAACTGGACGTGAGCAGTCCGCTCGATGAACGGCACGCACGGTGCCGATGTTGAGCGCGAGCAGCACGCCGCGACGCACGCCGATCGCGGTGCCGATGATGCCGATCAGCGCGCCCTGCACGACGAAGATCGCCATGATCGACGACGGCGACGCGCCGAGCGTGCGCAGGATCGCGATGTCGGCCTGCTTGTCGGTCACCACCATCACCTGCGCCGACACGATGTTGAACGCCGCCACCGCGACGATCAGCGTGAGGATGATGAACATCACGCGCTTCTCGATCTGCACCGCGCGGAAGAAATTGGCGTGGCTGCGCGTCCAGTCGCGGACCTCGCCCTCGATCGGCAGCTTCTGCCACAGGTCGCGCGCCACCGCGGGCGCGGCGAACAGGTCGTCGAGCTTGAGGCGCACGCCCGACACGCCGTCGAGGCGGTAGAGCCGCTGCGCATCCTCGATGTTGATGAGCGCGAGGCCGCTGTCGAACTCGTACATGCCGACCTCGAAGATGCCGACCACCTTGAAGCTCTTGAGGCGCGGCAGCGTGCCCGCGGGCGTGATCGTGCCCTGCGGCGTGATGACGACCACCGAGTCGCCGCGCCGCACGCCGAGCGCGCGCGCGAGCTCGCCGCCGAGCACGATGCCGAACTCGCCGGGCTTGAGGTCCGCGAGCGAGCCGCGCGCGCATGTGCTTGCCGATGTCGGCGACCGCGTCCTCGCGCGCCGGATCGATGCCGCGCATGATCGCGCCGCGGTTGGCGTCGCCGGCGGTCAGCATCGCCTGCCCGAGGACGTACGGCGCGGCGGCCTTGACGTGCGGCTCGTGCAGGCCGCTGCGCGCGACCGCCGCCAGTCCGCGAGGTCGGGCACGCCGCGGATCTCGATGTGCGACGCGACCGCGAGGATGCGGTTGCGCAGCTCCTGCTGGAACCCGTTCATCACCGACAGCACGACGATCAGCGCCGCGACGCCGAGCACGATGCCCGCCATCGAGATGAGCGAGATGAAAGAGATGAACGTGTTGCGGCCGGAGCCCTTGCGGGCGCGCGTGTAGCGCAGGCCGACGGCCAGTTCGTAAGGCGACAAGGCAGGTACGCGTGGCGGCGGGTGCGGTTCGCACGCGGCGCGGGCCGTCCTTGACGCCGGCGCAGCGACGCGGGCGACGCTGCGCTGCGCGACTCGGCGAGCCGAGGTCGCCGACGGCTTGTGGCGCCGATGCACGCAACGAGGCTAGACTCGATGCGCCTCCGGCTCGAGCCCGGCGCCTGCGCCCGCGCGTCGCGCCGTGCGACGAGCGGTCCTTGAGTTCGCCGGCGACCATCGATGCCGCTCCGCTTCGACTCGTCCTCGTGCTCCCGGACCCGCTGGCGCGCGCCCGGCCGCCGCCGGCGCTGGCGCCGGCGCTGGCCCGCATCCTCGCCACCGCGCGCGCATCGCCCGCGCGCGAGCCGCGACGGCGCTGGCGGCGCGGCGCTGGCGCCGCGCTTCGGCGTCGCCCGGCAGCGCCGACTCGCCGCTCGCCGCGCTGCGGCGCGCGGCGCGGGCCTCGATCCGGGCGACGGCTACGGCGCGCACGCCGATCCGGTGACGCTCGTCGCCGGCCGCGACGACGTGCTCCTCGCCGGCCGCGTCGCCGATCTCGCGAACGACGAAGCCGCGGCGCTGTTGGCCACGCTCAACGCGCACTTCGCCGCCGACGGCTCGCGTTCCCCGCACCGCGCCCGGATGCGTGGTTCGTCCGCGCCGCCGGCGTCCCGTGCCGGTCGCGACGCCGTCCGCTCGCGCGGCGACGGCCGCGTCGCGCCGCGCTTCCCGCGCGGCGCCGATGCGCGGCCCTGGCGCCGCTGGACTGCGAGATGCAGATGCTGCTGCACGAGCACCCGGTCAACCCGCGCGCGAAGCCGCCGGCCGCGCCGCCGGTCACCGGCCTCTGGCTCTCGGGCGGCGGACGCCGGCGACGCGCGCGCGCGCTCCGCGACACCGCTGCGCGCCGTCGCGCCGGCGCGGCCGCGACGGCGACGTCGCGCGCGGATCGCCGCTACGCCGGCGCGCCGGCCGCGCCCGCCGCGCTTCGCCGCGCCGCGCCGCGACGACGCGACTGTCGTGGTCGCTCGCCGCCGGCCGCCGATGCAGGCGCCCCGGTCGCGCGCGCGACTGGCTCGCGCCGGCGTGGCCGGCGCTCGCCGCCGGCACGCTGGCGCGCTCGCGGTGCTGGCCGACGACGGGCGCACGGCGTCGCGTGGACGCGCGCCGCGCCCGCGTGGTGGCAGCGCTGCGGCGCGGCTGCGCACGCCGATCTCGCGCGCTGCTCGCTCGGCGCGCGCGCCGCCGCGACCGCTGATGTACATCGTCCGCCGCTACGGCGCCGGCCGCGGCGCGCGCGCTGCCGCCGCGGGCCTGCCGCCGGTGCTCGCGCGCCTGTATCGCCGCGCGCGGCATCGCGCGCCGCGCGAGCTCGACCATTCGCTCGGCGGCGCTGCCGCCCTACCCCGCGCTGCGCGGCATCGA
Source organism: uncultured beta proteobacterium (assembly GCA_963739745.1). Taxonomy (GTDB): domain Bacteria; phylum Pseudomonadota; class Gammaproteobacteria; order Burkholderiales; family Casimicrobiaceae; genus VBCG01. Next base: position 377,910 of record CAVUCJ010000015.1, on the reverse strand, counting down.
CGACGCGGCGGCGCGGCTCGCCGCGCGATCGCCGCGCACGAGCGCATCCTCGATCGTCGCCGACTACGACGCCGACGGCGCGACCGCATGCGCGGTCGGCGTGCGCGGGCTGCGCGCGCTCGGCGCCGACGTCGACTTCATCGTGCCCAACCGCTTCGAGTACGGCTACGGCCTCACGCCGGAGATCGTGGCGCTCGCGGCGCAGCGCGACGCCGCACCTCATCGTGACCGTCGACAACGGCATCGCGAGCGTCGACGGCGTGGCGGCGGCCGCGGCGCGCGGCATCGACGTGCTGATCACCGATCATCACCTGCCCGGCCGCGACGCTGCCGGCGCCCGCGATCATCGTCAATCCCGAACCAGCCCGGCTGCGCGTTCCCGAGCAAGCACATCGCCGGCGTCGGCGTGATGTTCTACGTGCTGCTCGCGCACGCGCGCGCGGCTGCGCGAGCGCGGCGCGTTCGCCGGCCGCGCCCGAGCCCAACCTCGCGCGGCTCCTCGACCTGGTGGCGCTCGGCACGGTGGCCGACGTCGTGCGCCTCGACCAGACCAACCGCATCTTCGTCGAGCAGGGCCTCGCGCGCCTGCGCGCCGGCCGCGCGCAGCCGGGCGTCGCCGCGCTGTTCGCGGTCGCCGGGCGCGATGCGCGGCGGGCCACGGCCTTCGACCTGGGCTTCGTCGCCGGACCGCGCCTCAACGCCGCCGGACGCCTCGCCGACATGTCGCTCGGCATCCGCTGCCTGCTGGCCGACACGACGCCGAGGCGCGCCGCTCGCCGCCGAGCTCGACCGCCTGAACCGCGAGCGGCGCGACATCGAGGCGACGATGCAGGAGGAGGCGCTGGCCGACCTCGCGGCCGCGCGCCGACGTCGCCGCGACGACGCCGTACACGCTGTGCCTGTTCCGGCCGAATGGCACCAGGGCGTGGTCGGCATCGTCGCCTCGCGGCTCAAGGACCGCTTCCACCGGCCGGCCATCGTCTTCGCGCGCGGCAGCCGACGGCGAGCTGCGCGGCTCCGGCCGCTCGATCGCCGGCTTCCACCTGCGCGACGCGCTCGACCTCGTCGCCAAGCGCGCGCCCGGCATGCATCGTCGCGCTTCGGCGGCCACGCGTTCGCCGCCGGGCTGACGCTGCGCGAGGCCGCGCTGCCCGCGCTTCGCGGCGCATTCGAGGCCGTCGCGCGCGAGCAGCTCTCGCCCGGCGCAGCTCGCGCGCACGCTCGAGACGCGACGGCGCCCTGGCGCCGCGGCGAGCTCGACGCTCGACCTCGCGCGCGCGCTGCGCGAGCGCGTCTGGGGCCAGGGCCTCCCGCCCCCGTGTTCGACGACACCTTCGAGGTCGCGGCACCCGCGCTCGTCGGCGGCAACACTCCCGGCTGGCGCTGGCGCGCGGCGGCGAGCGCTTCGAGGCATCCTGTTCGGCCACGCCGAGCCCTGCCGTCGCGCATCCGTGCCGCCTACCGGCCCGAGGTCAACGAATGGCAGGGCACCGCCTCGCTCCAGCTCACCATCGAGCACTGGCTGCCGGCGCCTGACGCGTCCCGCTCGGATCGTTGCGCACCGCAAGGCCGCACGCGACTTGCGCAGCGGTCGATGCGCCCAGCCGAGGCGCGAGGCTGCCGACGCGCGGCAAGTACGATCATGCTGTAATTATTATTCATAATAGCGAACACGACATTGCGCGCCGCTGCAGACGCCGCATCTAGCCTTGTGCAATGCACCAAACGCGCTATATTCGAACGGTTTGGCCGCTGCCGGAGTCCCGGGGCCGCCACGCGGCACCACTCAAGGAGGCAAACCACATGCGTCTGTCGGGCAAAGTCTCGATCATCACCGGCGCCGGCCAGGGCATCGGCCGGCCACGGCGCTCAAGTTCGCCAAGGAAGGCGCCAAGGTCGCGGTGTGCGACATCAACATGAGTCGCGGTCGCACGAGACCGTCGACCTCGTCGAACGGCCGGCGGCGAGGCCGATCGGCTTCCGGGTCGACGTCACCGACAAGGAAAGCATCGCGGCCATGGTCGAAGGCGTGATGGCCAAGTGGGGCCGCATCGACACGCTGGTCAACAACGCCGGCATCGTGCAGGACGCGCAGTTCAAGAAGATGAGCGAGGACCAGTTCGACCGCGTCATCGACGTCAACCTGAAGGGCGTCTACAACTGCACCAAGGCGGTCGTCGACATCATGCTCGCACCAGAACTCCGGCTGCATCCTCAACGCGTCGTCGATCGTCGGCATCTACGGCAACTTCGGCCAGACCAACTACGCCGCGACCAAGTTCGGCGTGATCGGCATGGTCAAGACGTGGGCGCGCGAGCTCGGCCGCAAGGGCATCCGCGCCAACGCCATCTGCCCGGGCTTCGTCGAGACGCCCATCCTCGCGTCGATGCCGCGAGAAGGTCATCAAGATGATGGAGGACCGGGTGCCGATGGGCCGCCTCGCCAGCCCGAGGAAATCGCCAACACCTACGCGTGGCTCGCCTCCGACGAAGCGTCGTACATCAACGGCGCGGTGATCGAGGTCTCGGGCGGCGTCACCATCTGACGGCGCACTTCGCACGCCGGCGAAGCACGCCGACCGCCGGCGGGCGCTGTCGTTGCGACGCCGCGCGCCAGCTCGCAAGTGCGTCGGCTTGAGGCAGGCTTCCGGCCGGGTAGCATCGGCGGTACGATTCGCCGACTGCCCCCGTCCATGCCGCGGTCAGAACCATCGCCATCGCTCGCTCGCCGTCGCCGCCTTGCTGCTCGCCGCCCCTGGCCCGCCGCCGCGCGCGCAGACGCCGCAGAAGTTCGACCCGGGCAGCGGCTACATCTGCCCGAACAACGCCGACACGGGCCTCGACTGCTACCTCGACGCCGTCGTGCACCTGTACACGATGTGCCGGCACGTGAAGAGCATCGAGATCATCGAGTTCGGCTCCGCGAAGGCGCAGGAAGGCGTGAACGGCGCCAAGAGCGAATACTGCGTCGACAAGCAGAAGATCAACATCACGCGGCCGTACCAGGCGGCGCTGCGCGAGGCCACGCCGTGGCACGAGGCTCGTCGACCACCTGCGCGACTCTGCAGCACTCCTGGCTCGACGTCGATGGCCGACCTCAGCTGGCAGGCGGCGAGTCGCGACGAGGACTACGAGGCCCGCGTCAACAAGGTCTACGAGGAGTTCTCAGCGAAGGTCGACCGCGGTGCGCATCGGCTTCGCGCACGGCGCCGGACGAAGCAGCGCCGGCGGCAAGCCGACCCGCGCCGCCAAGCCGGCGGCGAAGGCGAAGGCCAAGCCGCAGCCGCCGACGGCCAAAGCCAACTGAGCGTCCCGCGTCGACGCGGACCGCTGCGCGCGACGCGAGCACCGCCGCCGGACGCCGACGACGCGCTCGCCGCGATCTTCGGCGACGGCGGCACGCTCGCCGCGCGCGCTGCCGGGCTTCCGCTTCCGCCCGCAGCAGCTCGCGATGGCGCAGGCCATCGCGCAGCGCCATCGCGACGCGCGCGCGCTCGTCGCCGAGGCCGGCACCGGCACCGGCAAGACGTTCGCCTACCTGGTGCCCGCGCTGCTGTACGGCGGCAAGGTCATCGTCTCCACCGGCACCAAGACGCTGCAGGACCAGCTGTTCGAGCGCGACCTGCCGCTCGTGCGCGACGCGCTGGCGCGCGCCGGTGACGCGTCGCGCTGCTCAAGGGCCGCGCCAACTACGTCTGCCACCACCACCTCGAGCGCGCCGCGCGCGAGGACCGCCTGCCGTCGCGCGACGACGTGCGGCACCTGCCGAAGATCGTCGCGTTCGCCCGCGCGTCGCGAGCGCGGCGACCGCGCCGAGCTGGCCGACGTGCCCGAGAACGCCACGATCTGGCCGCTCGTCACGTCCACGCGCGACAACTGCCTCGGCCAGAACTGCGCGCACCACGCCGACTGCTTCGTGATGAAGGCGCGCAAGGAGGCGCTCGACGCCGACGTCGTCGTGGTCAACCATCACCTGTTCTTCGCCGACGTGATGCTGCGCGACGAGGGCGTGGCCGAGCTGCTGCCCAACTGCAACACCGTGATCCTCGACGAGGCGCACCAGCTGCCGGACACGGCGACGCTGTTCTTCGGCGAGCAGGTCAGCGGCGGGCAGCTCGCCGAGCTCGCGCGCGACGCCGAGCTCGCCGCGCGCACCGCCGCGCGCGACGTGCCGGGCCTGCCGGACGCCGCCGGCGAGCTCGTGCCCGCGATCCGCAAGCTGCGCCTGGCGGCCGGCGACGTCGCCGGGCAAGTTCGCGCGCGACGTCGCGCTCGGCGCGCGCCGGGCTTCGCCGACGCGCTCGACGGCACTCGCCGCGGCGCTCGACCGCCTGGCCACCGAGCTCGCGCAGTTCGCCGAGCGCGGCGAGGAGCTGGCGCCGGTCGCGCGCGCGCGCCGACGAAGCCGCGCGCGCAGGTCGCGCGCTGGCGCGACGGCGCCGACGCCGTGCCGGACAGCGCCCGAGGACGGCAGCGAATGGATCCGCTGGATCGACGTCACGCCGCACGGCTTCCAGCTGCAGGCGTCGCCGCTGTCGGTCGCGCCGCTCTTCGCGGCGCCAGGTCGAAGGCAGCGCGCGCGCGTGGATCTTCACCTCGGCCACGCTGGCGGTCGGCCGCGACTTCTCGCACTACACAGCGCAGCTCGGGCTCGACGCCGCGCGCACACCGGCGCATGGGACAGCCCCTTCGATTACGCCGCGCAGGCGCTGCTCTACGTGCCGCGCGACCTGCCGGCGCCCAATTCGCGCGAGCACACCGATGCCGTGGTCGACGCCGCGCTGCCGCTGATCGAGGCCAGCGAGCGGCCGCGCGTTCCTGCTGTTCACCACGCTGCGCGCGCTCACGCACGCGCGCGAGCGGCTCGCCGACGCGCTCGCGCGCGAGGGCCTCGACTATCCGCTGCTGGTGCAGGGCGAGGGCTCGCGCTCGCGAGCTGCTGGTGCGCTTTCGCGAGCTCGGCAATGCGGTGCTGCTCGGCAGCGCGAGCTTCTGGGAAGGCGTGGACGTGCCCGGCGACGCGCTGTCGCTGGTCGTGATCGACAAGCTGCCGTTCGCGCCGCCGGACGATCCGCTGCTCGCGGCGCGCCTCGAGCGCCTGCGCGCCGAGGGCGGCAATCCGTTCATGGCGTGGCAGTTGCCGCAGGCGGCGATCAGCCTCAAGCAGGGCGCGGGACGGCTGATCCGCACCGAGACCGACCGCGGCGTGCTGGCGATCTGCGATCCGCGCCTGGTCGACAAGCCGTACGGGCGGCGCATCTGGCAGAGCCTGCCGCCGATGCGGCGCACGCGCGAGGAGGCGGAGCGGTGGCTTCCTGGCGGCGCTTGCGTGCGAGCCGGCTGCGCACCCTTGACGCGAATCGCGGGCTGCCGCCGCGCGATTGCCCCGATCGCGGCGCCAGGTCGCGTTGGCCAGGGCGCGCGCGCTTCGGCGTCACGCGTCCGCTAATCCCAGAACTGCCACCATGGCTTGCCGCGATCTGGCCCGTGGCCTGCACGCCGAAGTCCGCCTTCTGCCAGAACTGCCACCACGGCTTGTCGCGACCACCGGTCGACGTAGCGGCTCTCCGGGAACGTCTTGGCCAGGATCGCTGCGAGTCGTCGGCCAGCTGCGTCAGGCCGAGCTTCGCGTAGCTCTTGCGCAGGATGTCGAGCGCCTTCTCGTTCGCCGGCGTCTGCGGATACTTGACGAGCGCCCCCTGCGCGCGGTTGGCGGCCGCCACGTAGGCGCCGCGGTTGTAGTAATAGTGGGCCACCTTCACCTCGTAGGTGCGCCATCGCGTTGGTGAGGTAGCGCATGCGGGCGATCGAGTCCTGGTAGTACTGGCTCTCGGGGAACTTGCGCGGTGAGCTCCTTGAACGCGGCGAACGAGCGCGCATCTCCTTCGGGTCGCGCTCGGAGAGGTCGAGCTCGTAGACATAGCCCGAGCAGCGCCCTGGTCCTCGCGGAAATGGACGAGTCCCTTGAGGTAGTACGCGTAGTCGACGTTGGGATGATTGGGATAGGTGCGGATGAAGCGGTCGGCGGCCGCGATGGCGGCCGCGGTCTCGTTGGCGCGCCAGTTCGCGTACGCCGATTCGAGGATCGCCTGCTGCGCGTAGCGCCCGTACGGATAGCGCGCCTCGAGCTGGTCGAAGAGCTTGGTCGCCCGCGTATAATTGCCCTGCAGCATCGCCTCGTGCGCCTCCTGGTAGAGGCGGTCCGCAGACCAGTTGGCGGTCTCGTCCTTGACGTCGGGAAGCAGGCCGCAGCCCGCGAGCGCCAGCGCGAGCGCAGCACGGCCGCGACAGCGCGCCGCGCCGTGGCCCGAGGGCAGGGGACGCGACCGCGCGTGGCATGCTTGGATCATGACGTTGCTCTCGGCCGCGAATTATAGCGCCCGTCCCGCCGCGTCGCCTCCGGCCACCGCGCCACGCACCGCTGCACGGTCCCGGCCGAGCGCGCCGGGCGGCGCCTGGACCAGGCGCTGGCCCTCCTCCTCCCGCAGCATTCGCGCAGCCGCCTGCAGGACTGGATCGACGGCGGGCCAGGTGCGCGTCGACGGCGCGGTGGTCGACCTCGCCGCGGCACAAGCTCCGCGGCGGCGAGGCGCTCGACGTCACCGAAGTCGCTGGCGCCGCGCCGACCGACGTCGCGCCGCAGGACATCCCGCTCACGATCGTGTACGAGGACGACGCGCATCCTCGTCATCGACAAGCCGGCCGGGACTCGTCGTGCATCCGGGCAGCGGCAACCGCGACGGCACGCTGCTGAACGCGCTGCTGCACCACGCGCCCGAGCTCGCCGTCGCTGCCGCGCGCCGGCATCGTGCATCGGCTCGACAAGGACACGAGCGGCCTGCTGGTCGTCGCGCGCACGCCCGCAGGCGCAGACCGACCTCGTGCGGCAGCTCGCGGCGCGCACGGTGCACGCGCGAGTACGTGGCGCGTCGTGCACGGCGACGTCGACGCGCGCGACGATCATCGACGCGCCGATCGGCCGCCACCCGACGCAGCGCACGTCGATGGCCGTGTGACCGCGGGCAAGCCGGCGCGCACGCACGTCGACGTCGTCGAGCGCTTCGGCGACGCGACGCTCCTGCGCTGCCGCCTGGAAACCGGCCGCACGCACCAGATCCGCGTGCACCTCACGCGCGATCGGCCATCCGCTGGTGGGCGATCCGACCTACCGCGGGCGCGCGCGTCGGGCGACCTGCGGCTGCCCGCCGTCGCGCGCGCGTTTCGCGCGGCAGGCGCTGCATGCGCAGCGGCTCGGTCTCGTGCATCCGGCTCACCGCGCGCGGCGATGGCGTGGGAGCGCCGCCTGCCCGCCGACTTCGCGGCGCTGCTCGCGGCCTTGCGCGCGGCGAAGGCGGCGCCATGAGCGACGCGCTGCGCCGCCGCCTCGACGCCGCGGCGCTCGACTGGATCGTGCCGCACTGGCCCGGGCCCGGCACCGTGGCAGCGCTCTTCACCACGCGGCACGGGGGCGCGAGCGTCGGGGCCGCCGCCACGATGGACGTCGGGACCGCGCGCCCGACCGCGGAGGAGCTCGCGGGCGCGATCGGCGAGAATCGCCGGCGCCTGCGCGCGTTCCTGCCCTCGGATCCGGTCTGGCTGTCGCAAGTGCACGGCCGCGACGTCGTGACGGTCGGCGGCGGACAACGTGGAGGCGCTGCGCGCCGTGCCGCCGCGGCGCGGATGCGGCCGTCACGCGCACGCCCGGCATCGTGCTCGCCGTGCGCACCGCCGATTGCCTGCCCGTGCTGCTCGCCGATCGCGCCGGCAGCGTGCTCGCCGTCGCGCACGCGGGTTGGCGCGGGCTCGCGGCGGGCGTGCTCGAGTCGACGCATTGCGCGCGATGGCGGTCGCGCCGCGCGACGTGGTCGCGTGGATCGGTCCCGCGATCGGCACGCGGATGTTCGAAGTCGGCGCCGACGTCCGCGCGCGCCTACGCCGATCGCGACGCGGCGGCGGCCGCGCATTTCGCGCCGCTGCGCGAAGGCAAGTGGCTCGCCGACCTGCCGGCGCTCGCGCGCGCACGCCTGGCGGCCGCAGGCGTGGCGACGTGGCCGGCGGATTCTGGTGCACGCATTCGGAAAGTGCCCGCTTCTTTTCCTACCGGCGCGAGCGCGACGGCGGACGGATGGCGCTCGTCGCGTGGCTCGTGCCCCCCCCGCGTTCATCAGTAGTCGACGTAGCGCGGCGGGCCGACGCTTATCGTCGCCATCATCGCGTCCACGTGATACTTGAGGCGCTCGAGCTTGAGCGCGCCAGCATCGGCCGCGTCCCACAGATTGTCGAATTCGTCCGGGATCGCTCTCGAGGTCGAACAGCTCGCCCAGCGCGTGCCCGTGATAGACCACCGACTTGTAGCGGCCGTCGAACACCATTGACGCCGTGGCGTCTGGTCGGCGTGGCCGCCCATCGCGTCGTTGAATTCGCAGATCGACGTGCGCGCTTGTGCGCGTCCGGGTCCGCGCTGCCGGTCAGGATCGGCATCGAGCGAGCGGCCCTGCATCGCCTCCGGCACGGTGAGCCCGGCGGCCTCCAGCAACGTCGGCGCGATGTCGATCGTCTCGACCAGCGCGTCGCTCACGCAGCCCCGCCCTGAAAGCGGCCGCGGCCAGGACGACAGATCAGCGGCACCCGCACCAGGCCCTCGAAGAAGCGGCAGCCCTTGAGGAGCAGGCCGTGGTCGCCGAGCATCTCGCCGTGGTCGCTCGTGTAGACGATGATCGTGTTGTCGAGCTGGCCCGCTCGCCTCGCAGCGCGTCGATGATGCCGGCCGAAGCTGGTCGTCGAGCAGCTCGATCATCGCGTAGTAGGTCGCCTTGACTTCCAGTGCGTCGTAGTCGCGTCGGGCGCGACGCGATCGCTGTCGTGGTCGCCGCTCCGCGACCGGCACGGATCACTCCGGCCGGACGCGCGGATCGATCGGCCATCTTGGGTCTGCTGGTCGATGCCGGCGAACGCCTTCTGCCGCTCGAGATCCGACTCGCGGAACAGCGGCAGGCGGCAGGCGACGCCGGGTCGTAGCGCTCGAGATATTCCGGCGGTGGGTCGAAGGGCGCGTGCGGGTCGAACGGATTGAGCGAGAGCAGCCACGGCCCGTCGCGCTGCTCGGTGACGAAGCGGATCGCCATCTCGCGTGCACCAGGTCGTCTGGTGGAGCTCGGCCGGCACGCCGGGCCCGCAGAAGTAGTTGATCGGCGCGTAGAGCTCGCGCGGGTCGACCTTCTTCTCGTGGCGCAGCCACGTCTCGTAGGCGTGGCCCCGCGCCGAGATCGGGTGTCGGATGATGGCTCCACTGGAACACGCGATAGCCGTCGTCGGGCCGCAGCTCGTGGTTCTTGGCGGCGGTGAGGTGCAGCTTGCCGACGAGGCCGCAGTCGTAGCCGGCGTCGGCGAAGAGCTTCGTCACCAGCGTCTCGTGCGGCGGGAAATAGGCGTTGCCGTTGCGATGGATCGTGGTGTGCGCGGGATAGCGGCCGGTCAGGATGGACGCCCGCGCCGGCGTGCAGATCGGGCTCTGCGTGTAGGCGCGCCTGAACGCGACGCCTGCCGCGCACAGCTCATCGAGCTCCGGCGTGGTGATGTGCGGGTTGTCCAAGCGCGCGGATGGTGTCCCAGCGCTGCTGGTCGGTGCAGTACCAGAGGATGTTGGGTCGCGCCTTGGACGCCGCCGAAGCAATGGGTGTCATCGTAGTTGGATCCTTGCGCTCCGGACCGACAACGCCGGCGCGCACCGGCCGCGGACTTGCCTCGGGTCGGCCCGCAGGCGATCCGGAGATGTCTCTGGGCGGGTTGCAGGTCCGGAGTCAATCATTTGACCATCAGTCTCTTCCAACAGTTTCGCACGCGCAACGCCAGCCGATCAATGTCCGCCTCGCGGCATCGATCGTCACGATCGAGCGCCGGCGCGACAACCTCGTCGAGCCTCGCGCAATCCTGGATGCCATTCGTGCCCACGATCCATCCACCGCCCGCAATGCGATGCAGCACCACGTCCCCGACGCCGAGCGGCAGCGACTCGCGCCGCTGCGCGTGCGCCCGCGACATGGGTACGCGGCGGTCCAACGTGACCGCCGGGCCGCTGCTATAATGCAACCGAGTTGCAAGACATGACCGCCGCCCCGCTGCGTCCGCTCGCACCCGTTCCTTGACCACTTCGCCGCCATCATCGCCGCCGCCGTTGTGGGTGGCCTCCTCGCCACGCTCGCGGCCGCCTTGACGCTGGCGCTGCATGCCGGATGGATCTCGCGCCTGGTCTCGTTCGCGGTGGGCGCGCTGCTCGGCGCCGTGTTCATCGAGATCCTGCCGCACGCGCTGGAGGAAGGCACGCCCGCGCGCGTGATGACCACCGTGCTGTTCGGCCTCCTGGCCTTTTTCCTGCTCGAGAAGCTGGTGCTGTGGCGGCACGCGCACGGCCACGACCACCACCGCGACGACGCCGACGAGACCGAGCACGATCACGCGCTCCATGGGCACGCGCACGACGACCACGGGCGCTCGGGGCTCATGATCCTGATCGGCAACAGCGTCCACAACTTCTGCGATGGCGTGGTGATCGCCGCCGCCTTCCTGAGCGACATGCGCCTGGGCATCGCCACCACCGTGGCGATCGTCGCGCACGCGGTGCCGCAGCAGGTCGGCGATTTCGCCGTGCTGCTCCATTCGGGGTTCACACGCCGCCGCGCGTTCCTGTTCAACATCGCGGCGGGGGCCGCCACGCTGGCCGGTGCGCTGGCGGGCTACTTCGCGCTCGCCGACATGCAGCAGGCGCTGCCGACGGTGCTCGCGGTCGCCGCGGCGAGCCTGCTCTACGTCGCGGTGGCGGACCTGATTCCGAGTCTGCACCGGCGGCCGGAGCCGGCCGAGACCGCGCGGCAGATGCTGGCGATCGGGCTCGGCGTGGCCATCATCGCGGGCTTCCACTTCGCGCTCGAGCACTAAGCGCCGCGCGCGAAGCACACCAAGTGCCACGGACCGCGACACGCCGCGTGCGCGGATCGGACAGCCGCGCCATCACGCCGACACGAAGAGCCAGGCGATGACGACTCGTAAGGTGGTAGCGGCGGCACGTGCGTATGGCTTCACGATCCATCGCCGCGCAGCTCGGCATCCGCGCGATCCTTCCTCGCTGGTCCGAGCTCGCGGGCCAGTGGCGGGAGGCGCAGCAGGCGTGGGCGGACTGGTGGCGCACGTCGCATCGCACCGGCAGACGCGGCGCCGCCGCTCGCCGCGCGTCCGCCGCGCCGCCCGAGGCCGCCGCGCTGCACGCGCGTTCCAGGCGCGGTTGGCCGACTTGTGGCAGGCCGCGCTGCAGGTGCCCGCCGGCGGCGCCCTGCCCGAACTGATGGCGCCGGCCCCGGCGACCGGCGCTTCCACGGCGCCGCCTGGCACGGCCAGCCGTTCTTCTCGCTGCTGATCGCAGTCCTACCTGCTCTACGCCGACTACCTGCGCGAACTCGCGCATCTTGCGCCGCTGCCGCCGACGAGAAGCAACGGCTCGAGTTCGCGACGCGGCAATACCTCGACGCGATCGCGCCGACCAACTTCCCCGCGACCAACCCCGAGGTCCTGAAGCGCGCCTAGCACCGAAGGCGCGAGCCTGGTGCAGGGCCTGCGCAACCTCGCGGAGGACGCGCGCAGGGCCGCATCACGATGACCGACGAGCGCGCGTTCGCGGTGGGCCGCAACCTCGCCACCACGCCTGGCAGTGTCGTGTTCCGCAACGAACTGGTCGAGGTCTCCAGTACGAAGCGACGACGCCCACGTGCGCAGCGGCCGCTGGTGATCGTGCCGCCGTGCATCAACAAGTACTACATCCTCGACCTGAAGCCCGAGAACTCGTTCGTCGCGCACGCCGTCGCGCAGGGACACACGGTGTTCATGCTCTCGTGGCGCAACGTCCCGCCGGAATTGGGCGCACTCACGTGGGACGACTACCTCGAGCAGGGCGTGCTGACCGGTTCCGCGTGGCGCGCGAGATCTCCGGCAGCAGAACGGTCAACGCGCTCGGCTTCTGCGTCGGCGGCACGCTGCTCGCGTGCGCGCTGGCGGTGCTTGCCGCGCGCCGCGACGCGGCCGTCGCGAGCGCCACGCTGCTCACCACGATGCTCGACTTCGCCGACCCGGGCGAGATCGGCGTCTACGTATCCCGCGAAATGCTCGCGGCACGCGAGCCGCTGCTCCATGGCGGGCCAGCGCGTCCAAGGCAGCGAGCTCGCCGGCGCGTTCGCGAGCCTGCGCGCGAATGAACTCGTCTGGAACTACGTCGTCGGCAACTATCTGAAGGGCGAGACGCCGCCTGCGTTCGACCTCCTGTACTGGAACGGCGACTCCGCGAACCTGCCCGGGCCGATGTACGTCTACTACCTGCGCAATCTCTACCTCGACAACCGGTTGCGCGAGCGCGGCGCGCTGACGATGTGCGGACGTGAAGGTCGACCTGTCGCGCATCGCCATGCCCGACGTACGTGTACGCATCGCGCGACGATCACATCGTGCCCTGGCGCTCGGCGTACCGGACCACCGCGCTGTTCGGCGGCGATGTCGACTTCGTGCTGGGCGCGTCCGGGCACATCGCCGGCGTGGTCAATCCGCCACAGCCGCCGCGGCGCAACTACTGGACCAACGACCTCGTCACCGACGACCCGGACGACTGGTTCGCCCGCGCGCAGGCGGTGCCGGGAAGCTGGTGGCCGCATTGGGCGCAGTGGCTCGCGCAGCATGGCGGTGCGCGCCGCGCGGCGCCGAAGCACGCGGGCTCGCCCGACTATCCTCCGCTGGAACCGGCGCCGGGCAGCTATGTCCGCGCGGCTGCCTAGGCGGGACTCGGGCGGAGAACGGATTAGGCACCGATCTTTCGCGGCGGACCGATCGCGCGTCAGGACCGCCGGCCGGGAATCCGTCCGCGCCGAATCCGGATTCGACCATGCGAGCGACGGTCAGTCGGCGGTCCCGGCCCGGTTCAGCGAATCTGCCGGAATGGCGTCCACCGCATCGGTGATGATCGTGTCCATGCCCCATTGCGCGAGTTCGGTCGACGCGGGCCGGATCGTTCGGCGTGTAGCAGCAGACGCGGTAGCCGTGCCGATGCGCGCCCGCGACGACCTCGCGCGTGAGCGCACGATGGTTGGCATCCAGCGCCACGCACTCGAGCCGCGCGAGACGATCGAGCCAGTCCGCGCGGCAGCTCGTCGAGCAGCAGCGCGCGCGGCAACGCGGGTACGGCATCGCGCGCCGCCTCGAGCGCAGCCTCGTCGAAAGACGAAAGCAGCGGCGGCACCTCCGCATCGCGCCAGAGCGATGCGGCATCGAGTGCGACGGCCGCCCCGGTTTCACGCTCGCGGCCGGGCGTCGGCTTGATCTCGACGTTGCATGCCACGCCGTGCGCGCGCGCCCAGCGGCCGATCGCCGCAAACGTCGGCAGCATTTCACCGGCGTACTTCGCCGAGTGCCAGCCACCGGCGTCCAGGCGTGACAGCTCGCGCCACAGCAGCGCGTCGGCGCGACCACGGCCACTGGTCGTGCGTTCCAGCGTGGCATCGTGCAGCAGAAACGCGACATTGTCGGCGGCAAGCTTGACGTCGAACTCCACCATCGCATAACCGTAGGCGTGGCCGACGCGCATCGCGGTCAGCGTGTTCTCCGGCGCGAGCTTGCCGGCGCCGCGATGTGCGCACAGCCGCGGATAGGGCCACGGAGGAAGCGCGGCAGTCATCGGATTCGGGCTCCGGTTTCGGTGTCGAACAGGAACAGCCGGACAGGATCCGCGGTCAGATGCATGGTCGCGCCCACCGCGTGCCGGATCTCGTGCGGCATACGCGCGACGATCGTTTCGGCGCCGTGGCCGACATGGATGAGCGTGTCCGCACCCAGCTGCTCGACCATTTCCACCGGACCCGACAGCGTGGCCGCGCTCGCCTCGACCGCCCGCAGATGCTCGGGACGGATTCCGACGGTCACCGCCCTGCCCGCCGCGGCGCCGCCGACCGCGGAGACGAGCGTTCCTCCCGCCAGCAGCGTGAAGCGTGAACCGCCCGCGGCCGTCGCGGGCAGGAAATTCATCGCGGGCGAGCCGATGAAGCCGGCGACGAACAGCGTCTCGGGATCTTCGTAGACCTCCATCGGCGTGCCGACCTGTTCGGCGCGACCGGCGTTCATCACGATCATCCGCTGCGCCAGCGTCATCGCCTCGACCTGGTCGTGCGTGACAAACAGGCTCGTCGTCTTCAGCCGACGGTGAAGTTTCTGGATTTCGAAGCGCATCTGGACCCGCAGCTTGGCATCGAGATTCGAAAGCGGCTCGTCGAACAGGAACACGGCCGGCTCCCGCACGATGGCGCGTCCCATCGCGACGCGCTGACGCTGGCCACCCGAAAGCTCCCGCGGCTTGCGTGCGAGCAGCGGACCGAGTTCCAGGATTTCCGCAGCGCGGTCGACGCGGGCCCTGATGTCGGCTTTCGTGAAGCGACGTATCTTCAAGCCGTAGGCCATGTTCTCGAACACGCTCATATGCGGATAGAGCGCGTAGTTCTGGAACACCATCGCGATGTCGCGGTCCTTGGGCTCCAGCGAGTTGACTACCCGATCGCCGATGGCGATCTCCCCCGACGTGATGGCCTCCAGTCCCGCCACCATTCGCAGCAGCGTCGACTTGCCGCAGCCCGACGGCCCGACGATGACGACGAATTCGCCGTCCGTCACGCTGGCCGTCACTCCGTGGATCACCTCGAGGTTGCCGTAGGTCTTGCGGACGTCGCGGAATTCAACTATTGCCATGGTCACAGCACCCAATAGACGATGTACGCGGCCGCCAGCAGCATCGTCGTCAGCGCGATCAGGAACACGCCATCGACGACGCGCCCGAGCATCCGGGCTCGCCGCAACGAATGCGTACGCAGCGCCCAAAGGATCAGGTAGACACAGCAGACGAAAAGCATCGCGTCGAAGGCGATCACCTCGTCGGCGATCGTGCGGTAGAGCGCTTCGGGCGAGCCGTACTCCATGAAGCCCAGCGCCGCGATGCAGAGGCCGGCAAGCGACGCCGTCACCGACAGGAGCCGCAACAGCACGTCGCGGTTGCGCGAGACTTCCTGCGATACCTCCGGATCCTCAGTAACTGGATTCATGGCGCGCTCGTCACTGCGTTATTTCTCGGTATCCACCAGGCCCTTGACGAACCATTTCTGCATCAGCAGCACCACCACCGCGGGCGGCAGCATCGTCAGCATTGCGGTCGCCATGATCAGGTTCCACTCGTTTGCCGCGTCGCTGCCGACGATCATGCGCTTGATGCCGATCACCGCCGTATACATCGACTCGTCGCCCGTGATGAGCAACGGCCACAGATACTGGTTCCAGCCGTAGATGAACTGGATCACGAACAGCGCGGCGATGCTTGTCTTGGAGAGCGGCAACAGCACGTCCCAGAAGAATCGCATCGGCCCTGCGCCGTCGACGCGCGCGGCTTCAGCCAGCTCGTCGGGAACCGTCAGGAAGAACTGTCGAAAAAGGAAGGTGGCGGTCGCCGACGCGATCAGCGGCAGCGTCAGGCCGAGGTAGGAATTTAGCATGCCGAGGTCGGACACCACCTTGAAGGTCGGGATGATGCGCACCTCGACCGGCAACATGAGCGTGATGAAGATCATCCAGAAGAAGAACATGCGCAGCGGAAAGCGGAAATAGACGATCGCGAACGACGCGATGATCGAGATCACGATCTTGCCGATGGCGATCCCGAGCGCCATCACGGTACTGTTGAACAGCATTGTCGACACGGCGGCCTTGGAGCCGACGTTCGAGCCGGCGGTCAACACCTGCGAGTAGTTCGCCATGAACTGGTCGCCCGGGACCAGCGGCATCGGCACCGACATGATCTGATCGAGCGTCAGCGTGGAGGCGACGAAGGTGACATAGACCGGAAATGCGACTGCCAGCACGCCGAGGATCAGTACGACGTGCGAGGTGAAGGTCAGCAGGGGCCTGTTCTCTACCAATGCGCGTCCATCAATAATTGACCTTCCGTTCGACGAAACGAAACTGCACCACGGTGAGCACGATGACGATTATCATCAGGATTACCGACTGCGCCGACGAGCCGCCCAGGTCCGCCGCCTTGACGCCATCGTGGTACACCTTGTAGACGAGGATCAGCGTGGAAGTACCCGGCCCGCCCTGCGTGGTCGCGTCGATGATGCCGAAGGTCCCGAAGAACGCATAGACCACGTTCACAACCAGCAGGAAGAATGCCGTCGGGGAAAGCAGCGGAAAGACGATCGTCCAGAAGCGGCGCCCGGGCCCCGCACCGTCGATCGCCGCGGCTTCGAGCAACGACTTCGGGATCGATTGCAGGCCGGCGAGGAAGAACAGGAAGTTGTAGCTGATCTGGTTCCATACCGCAGCCATTACGACCAGCAGCATCGCCTGATTGCCGTTGATGATCCAGTTCCAGTCGACGCCGAGGCCCTTCAGCACGTACGTGACGATGCCGATCGAAGGCGCAAACAGGAACGAATACAGCACGCCGGCAATGGCAGGCGCCACCGCGTACGGCCAGATCAGCAGTGTCTTGTAGCCGACCGCGGCGCGCACGACCCGATCGGCCATGACGGCCAGCAGCAGCGCGATCGAGATGCCGCCGAAGGCAACCAGAATGCTGAAAATCGCCGTGATCCGGAACGAGTTGAGATATACCGGGTCCCTGAACAGGTGGACGAAATTCTGCAGGCCGACAAACTGTGACTTCAACCCGAATGCATCCTGCAGCAGGAACGAATACCAGACAGCCTGCGCCGCGGGCCAGAAGAAAAAGACGACGGTGATCGCGATCTGCGGCGCGACCAGCGCGTACGGCAACCACGCCGAACGGAAAACGACGCGCTTTTCCATTGAAAAAAGGGCGCCGCGGCGCCCTTTCCGATCAGCGGTCTATTTGTTCGCGGCCTCGAACTGGCGCAGGATCTCGTTGCCGCGGCGCACGGCGTCGTCGAGCGCGGCCTTCGGCTCCTTCTTGCCCGAAAATGCGTTCTCCAGTTCCTCCTCGATCACCGTGCGCCCCTGGACGAAGTTGCCGAAGCGCAGGCCCTTTGAGTTCGCGGTCGGCAGCTTGTTCGTGAGTTCCTTCACCGGCATGTCGGCGCCGGGGTTCTTGTCGTAGAAGCCCGACTTGCGGGTCAGTTCATAGGCCGCCTGCGTGATCGGCACGTAGCCCGTCGACGTGTGCCAATCCATCTGGACCTCCGGCTTCGACAGGAACGCCAGGAACTTGGCGACGCCCTTGTATTCTTCGGGCTTCTTGCCGCCCATCACCCACAGCGAAGCACCGCCGATGATGGAATTTTGAGGGGCGCCCGGAACATCGTCGTGATAAGGGATGAAGTTGATCGACCAGTCGAACTTGGCTGACTTCTTGATCCCTGCCTGGGCGCCTGCGCTGCCGCTGAACATCGCACATTCGCCGCTGGAAAACTTGGCATCGCCCTGATTGGTCCGGCCGGCATAGGTGAACAGACCCTTCTTCGCCATGTCACTGAGCATCGTGATATGGCGGACGTGCAGCGGCGAGTTGAAGGTGAACTCCGTGTCCAGCCCACCCATGCCGTTCTGCTTGGTGCCGATCGGCACGTTGTGCCAGGCGCTGAAGTTCTCGATATGCATCCACGACGGCCAGCTGGTCGTGTACACGCACTCCTGGCCGGAGGCCTTCAGTTTTTCCGCTGCCGCCAGAACTTCCTTCCAGGTGCGCGGCGCCTTGTCGGGGTCGAGCCCCGCCTTCTTGAACGCGTCCTTGTTGATGTAGAACATCACCGTCGAGCTGTTGAACGGGAACGACAGCATGTTGCCCTGCATGTCAGTGTAGTAACCCGACACGGCCGGCAGGTACGCCTTCGGGTCGAACGGTTCCTTGGCGTTCTTCATCACCGTTGCCACCGGAACGATGGCACCCTTGGCGGCCATCATCGTGGCGGTGCCAACCTCGAAAACCTGCAGCAGATGCGGCGCATTGCCGGCGCGGAACGCGGCGATCGCAGCGGTCATGGACTCGGGGTAGGAGCCCTTGTAGGTGGGTACGATCTTGTACTCTTTCTGGCTCGCGTTGAACTGGTCGACAATGCTGTTCAGCTTCTCGCCGAGCGCGCCACCCATCGAATGCCACCACTGGACCTCGACCTGAGCCTGCGCCGACATGCTGCCAACGACAACGGCGGCGACAAGGGCCGCACGCACGAGACGACCGAAGAATCGGTTCATGGAATCCTCCTGATTGGGAAGCGGGGAAGCTTGCCTTGTTGTGATTGCGATTCTATTGCAATTGTGAACATTGTCACCAAATTCATTGCCGCCGGACCGGCGGCAAGCGGGTGGGTAGCCGGCGGAATCAGTCGGCCCGCCCGGGGCCCGGCAGCGCAGCGCCGGGGTGCGGCAGGTGCGCCTGGGCCGCCGCTGGCACCGCCTCCATCCCGTGCGCCTCGATGTGGGCGCGGCGCGCCACCAGCGAATAGGCAACCGGGACCACGAACAGCGTCAGCAGCGTGCCGAACGACATGCCGCCGACGATCACCCAGCCAATCTGCGTCCGCGACTCGGCGCCGGCGCCATGCGCCAGCGCCAGGGGCAGCGCGCCCAGCACCATTGCGCCCGTGGTCATCAGGATCGGTCGCAGCCGCAGCGTCGCCGAATCGACGATCGCCTCGACCATACCCTCGCCCTTGGCCCGCAGCTGGTTGGCGAACTCCACGATCAGGATGCCGTGCTTGGTGATGAGGCCGACCAGCGTGATGAGTCCCACCTGGCTGTAGATGTTGAGCGTACCGCCGGCTAGCCACAGCGCGAACAGCGCGCCCGTCATCGACAGCGGCACCGAAAGCATGATGACGAACGGGTGCGCGAAACTCTCGAACTGCGCCGACAGCACGAGGTAGATGAAGAAGAGCGCAAGCACGAAAGTGAAGTAGATTTCCTTGCCCGATTCCCGGAATTCGCGCGATTGGCCATCGAGTCCGGTCTGCGCGGTGGGCGGCAGGACGCGTCTGGCCGCATCGTCCATCGCCTTCAGCGCGTCGTCGATCGTGTAGCCGGGCGCCAGCGTTCCGGTAATCTTGACCGCCCGCAGCCGGTTGAAGTGATTGAGCGACTGCGGGGCCACCCCTTCCCGGACGTCGACGAAGTTGGCCAGCTGCACCATGCTGCCGTCGCGGGCCCGTACGTAGATTTCGCTGATGTCCGCCGGGGTCGTGCGGTCGAGCGGCGCAACCTGGACGATCACGTCGTACTGTTCGCCGTCGCGCTTGAAACGCGTCACCTGGCGCCCGCCGAGCATTGTCTCGAGCGTGCGGCCCACGGTATCGACGTTGACGCCGATGTCGCCCAGCTTGTCGCGGTTGATGTTCACGCGTACCTCGGGCGTGTTGAGCCGCAGGTCGATCTGCAGGTTCTGCACGCCGGGAATCTTGCGCGCCTCGTCGAGGAAGCGGTCCACGACCCGCTGTAGCTCGGGGTACGGCACCTGCGACATGACTACGTACTCGATGGGCGTCGAGCGAAATCTCTGCCCCAGCGACGGCGGATTGATCGGAAACGCGAGCGCGCCGGGAATCGAAGCGAACTTGGGCCGCAGTTCGTCGGCGATCTGCGCCTGACTCTTGGTTCGCTGCTCCCAGGGCTTGAGACGCAGGATGGCGTTGCCGTCGACGACGGTGGGAAATCCGGAGATCGCGGTGTAGGCGTAGGCCTCCGGTACCTTCGCGTAGAACGCTTCGATGGGTTTCAACTGGTCAGCCGTGTACTGCGGCGTCGAGCCCTGTGGGGCGGAGACGAGGCCGAAGATGACGCCGCGATCCTCGATCGGCGACAGCTCGGATTTCAGGGTCATGAACAGCGCGGCACCTGCCACCAGCGTGATCAGCCACCCGACGCCAACGATCCAGCGGGCGTGCAGGGCCGCCGTGAGCAGCCGGCGATAGCCGTGGGTGAACGCCTCGAAACCCGCTTCGATCCTGTTGTAGATCCACGAATGCTTCGCTTCGTGGCGCAGCAGCAGCGAGCACATCATCGGCGTCAGCGTCAGCGCAACGAAGCCCGACACCATCACCGCCCCCGCCAGCGTCAGCGCGAACTCGATGAAAAGGCGGCCGGTGCGGCCGGTGGCGAACGCCAGCGGGGCGAAAACCGACGTCAGCGTGAGCGTCATCGCGATCACGGCGAAGGCGATCTCGCGCGCCCCCTGCAGCGCGGCTTCCATGCGCGGCATCCCGTCCTCGATGTGCCGGAAGATGTTCTCCAGCACGACGATCGCGTCGTCGACGACCAGGCCGATCGCCAGCACCATCGCGAGCAGCGTCAGCGTGTTGATGGTGAATCCGAAGAAGTACATCAACGCGAACGCACCGATCAGCGATACCGGAATGGTGACGATCGGAATGATCGTCGCGCGCAGGCTGCGCAGGAAGAAAAAAATGACCAGGACCACCAGCAGAATCGCCTCGCCTATCGTGCGGAACACCGATTCGATCGAGCGATCGATAAACACCGACGTGTCGTAGGCAACGACCAGCTTCATCCCGGGCGGCAGGTTCTGATTGATCGTTTCGATCTCGGCGCGCACGGCATTGGACAGATCCAGCGGATTGGCCACCGCCTGCTTGATGACGCCGACGTTGAGCGAGGGGTTGCCGTTGTAGCGGGAGATCACGCGCTCGTCGAGCGGTCCGACGGCGACGTTGCCGATATCGCGGATGCGCACCGGGTAGCCGCCGACATTGGCGACGATGATCTGGCCGAATTGCTCGGGCGTCTGCAGGTCGGTTTCCGCGACCACGGTGAATTCGCGCGCTGTGGACTCGATGCGACCTGCGGGGATCTCGGCGTTCTGCCTGCGGATCGCGTCCTCGACGTCCTGCACGGTGAGCCGGTAGGCGGCAAGCCGCGTGCGGTCCAGGTTGATTCGCATCGATACCTGCCGCTCGCCGAAGATGCGCACGTCGGCGGCGCCGGGCAGCACCGAAAGCCGCGGCTTGATGTAGCGCGCCACGTAGTCGGACGCCTGCAGCGGCGTCTGCGAGCCTGCCTCCACCGCGATATAGATGACAGGAAACGAGTCGGCCTCCACCTTGGCGATCACCGGCTCGTCGACGGCGTCGGGCATCTTGCCGCGCACGCGCGCAACCTTGTCGCGCACGTCAGCGGCGGCGGAATCCGGATCACGCGTCAGCCGGAACAGGACGTTGATCTGGCTTCGCTCAGAGCGGCTCTGCGACGTCATGATCTGCACGCCCTCGATCCCGGACAGCGAATCCTCGAGGATCTTGGTGACCTGCGACTCGACGACTTCGGCCGATGCACCGCGATAAGTCGTGCTGACGCTGACCACCGGTTCGTCGATGCGAGGATATTCGCGCACCGACAGCCTCTGGTAGGAAATGAGCCCGACCAGCAGGACGACGAGCGACAGGACCGTCGCGAACACCGGCCGCCTGATGCATATCTCGGGCAGGGTCATTGAGGAAGTCTCCGGGCGCGGCGGTCAGCTCTTCGGCGGGCGCGCCGACGAACCATCGGCCTTGACGGGTGCCGCACCCAGCGGGGCTATCGGATTCGCGGCGCCCGTCGTCCCGGCGGACGGCGGCACACCCGACTGCGACGATGGCCCGGCAGCGGCGCGACTCTTGCCGTCTTCGCCGCCGGCGAAGCGCACGGCGACACCGTCGCGGACCTTCAGGTGGCCGGCCGTCACCACGGTGTCACCTGCGGCGAGCCCCGACACCACCTCGACCTTGCCGTCGCGACGCTGTCCCGTTTCGATCCTGGCGCGCACGACCTTGCCGTCGACCACCTTGTACACGTACTGGTCGTTTCCCTGGGGCATCAGCGCCTGCTCCGGAACCACCATCGCGTCGGACTGCTCGCGGGTGATGAGTCGTACGCGGGTGAACATGCCGGGCCGCAGCGCCGTGTCCTGATTGCCCACCTGCGCGCGGATCACCACCGAACGGCCCGCGGCGTCGACCAGCGGATTCACGGCGAGCACTTTGCCGTCGTAGACCTTGTCGGGTACCGCGTCGAGCGTCACCTGCAGCAACTGGCCGACCCGCACCTGGCTCAGGAACCGCTCCGGCACGCGAAAGTCGATCTTGAGCGGGTCGATCGCCTCGAGGTTCACGAGGTCGGCGCCCTCCTTCACGTAGTCACCGACGGATACCGAACGCAGCCCGATGATCCCGGAGAACGGAGCGCGGATGTCGGTGCGGGCGAGCTTGGCTTCGGCCAGGTGCAGCGAGGCTTCGGCGACCTTGAGATTGTTTTCCGCCTCGTCCTTCGCCTGTCCGGAAATGAAGCTGCGCTTGGCGAGGTCGACGGCGCGGTCGAACTTCGCCTTCGCCAGTGTCAGGTTCGCCTTTGCCTGCTCCACCTCGGCCCGCGGAATAGCCGGATCGAGCTTGACCAGCGGCGCACCCTTGGCGACGCGCTGGCCCTCCTGGAACGTTATTTCGCTGATGCGCCCGGCGGTTTCGGGACGCAGTGTGACCGATTCGTCCGACCGCAGGCTGCCGACGGCGGTGATCGTCTGCGGCATCGGCTCCGTAACCACCTTGGCGACCTCGACGGCGACCGCGGCCGGCCCGCTGCCCGGCACACCGGCGCCGCCCTTGCCCGATCCTTTTCCCGCCGGGCCGGGCGCCGATGACGCAGATTCCGTCCCCGACGGTGTCGACTTGTGGGTGCCCAGCCAGTAGCCCGCGCCCGCGGCGGCCACGACACCCACGATTGCCACGACGCTGACGGCGGCTCGGTTCATTGCACTCGTTTGAGTATTGGAATCATGCTCAGGGCTGCGACCGGCGGTGCGGCGCGCGATTCTACCCTGCGTCTACCGCGCGCCGCCGGCCAAACCGTGCATTATGCGCGCCGCGCGTCCCGGCACCCAAGCCGGCGGGTCGGCACGGCGGCCGCGCAGGGCGTCCGTCGCCGGAACACGTTCGATGTTCCCACCTCTTCGGAATTTCTTCATTGCGAACCTGTTACAGGATGTTACGCCCGGGCGGGTTCGCCGCAGCAGGGGAGCCCGAACCATGAACATGTCGTTCATTCGCGTCCCACGCATGCCGCGATCACCACCGCCCACCCGGCCAGGAACGCGACGCCACCGAAGGGCGTGACCGCGCCGATTCCGCGCATGCCCGTAAGCGCCAGCGCATAGAGGCTGCCAGAGAACAACACGATCCCGGCGACGAACAGCCACGCGGCGATGCCCAGGAGGCCGCGCGACGGCCACTGCAGCATCAGAACCCCCACGGCCAGCAGCCCCAGCGCATGCCAGGCATGGTACGAAACGGCAGTCTGCCAGACGGCGGCCAGATCAGGCGTCAGGCGCCCCTTGAGCGCGTGTGCTCCGAAAGCACCCAGCGCCACGGCGACGAACATCGCGGCCGCAGCCAGCGTCAAGGCGAGACGCGCACTCATTGGTCGGCCGATTTCGCTTTAGAATTCCGGTCTGGACCCGTCTTCATCTCCACAGGATACCAACATGCCCATCGAACGTCGCCACGTAGGCAAGCGCCTCTCCGAAGCCGTGGTCTTCACGCCGGGCGACGACCGTGTTGTCTACCTCGCCGGCCAGGTCGCCGACGACAGCAAGGCGGACATGACGATGCAGACGAAGCAGGTGCTGGCGTCGATCGACCGCCTGCTCGCCGAGGTCGGCAGCGACAAGGCGAGGATCCTGTCGGCGACGATCTTCCTGCCGGAC
The DNA here is from genome assembly GCA_963739745.1 of uncultured beta proteobacterium. Classification (GTDB taxonomy): domain Bacteria; phylum Pseudomonadota; class Gammaproteobacteria; order Burkholderiales; family Casimicrobiaceae; genus VBCG01. Next base: position 354,176 of record CAVUCJ010000015.1, on the reverse strand, counting down.
ATGGCCGACTTTCACGCGCTCAACGCCGTGTGGGAAACGTGGGTCGCCCCCGGCCAGGCGCCCGCACGCGCGACGGTGTCGGCGGCGCTCGCCAACGCCGACTACAAGGTCGAGATCCAGGTGGTCGCGACCGCACCCGCATGAGCCCGCCTGAAAGCGCACAATGAACAAACTCTCCGCCCAGGCCATCGTCGCCGCCACTGCGCGGCGCGACGCCACCGTCGCCCCGTCCACCGCGTCGATGCTGCCGGTGTCACGTGCGATGTTCGACGAGTTGATGGTGCGCTGCTATGCGCCGGCGTCTTTCATCCCGGTACGTGGTGAAGGCTCGCGGGTCTGGGACCAGGACGGCCGCATGTACATCGACTTCACGGCCGGGGTGGCCGTGACCTCGCTCGGCCACTGCCATCCGGCGATGATCCGTGCCCTGACCGACCAGGCGTGCACACTGTGGCACGTATCGAACTGGTTCACCAACGAACCGGCGCTGCGGCTTGCGCGCAGGCTCGTCGACCACACGTTCGCCGAGCGCGTATTCTTCTGCAACTCCGGCGCCGAGGCCAACGAAGCGGCGCTGAAACTTGCGCGCCGTTACGCGCACGATCGGTTCGGCGACAAGAAGATGCGAGTCATATCGACCGTGAACAGCTTTCACGGCCGCACGCTGTTCACCGTCACCGCGGGCGGACAGCCCAAGTATGCAGCGGGGTTCGGACCGAATCCGGCCGGCTTCACGCACATTCCCTACAACGACGTCGCGGCGCTGGAGCGCGAATTCGCGGCTGGCGGCGATGAAATCTGCGCGGTGCTCCTTGAGCCGATGCAGGGTGAAGGCGGCATGACACCCGGGACGCCCGAATTCCTCCATGCGGCGCGGCGCCTTTGCACGGCGCACGATGCGCTGCTGGTCTTCGATGAGATCCAGAGCGGCATGGGCCGCACCGGCGCGCTTTTTTCCTACATGCAGAAGGGCGTCGTCCCGGACATCCTGACCACCGCCAAGGGGCTGGGTGGCGGCTTCCCGATCGGCGCGCTGTTGACCACGGACGAAATTGCGGGCGCGTTCGGCGTCGGCGTCCACGGCACGACTTTCGGCGGCAATCCGCTCGCCTGCGCAGTCGCCGGCGCCGTGTTCGACGTGGTCAACACGACCGAGGTACTGGACGGCGTCAAGGCGAGGCACGCGCTGTTCATGGAGGGGTTGCGCGCGATCAATGCCCGCCGGAGGGTCTTCCGCGACCTTCGCGGCGAAGGCGTGTGGATCGGCTGCGAACTGGACACGCCGTGGCAGGGCAAGGCGATGGACGTGGTGCGCATCGCCGGCGAGGCGGGACTCATGGTGCTCGTCGCCGGGCCGGATGTCGTGCGCATCGCGCCGTCGCTCGTCATCTCGCTCGACGAAATCCTCGAAGGCCTGGCGCGGCTCGAAACGGCACTCGGTCGAGCGCTGACGTAGCGCCGGGCTGCAGGTCCCGGCGATGTTCCACATCCGCCCGATCGCACGGGATGACCTGCCTGCCGTCCTCGCGTTGTCGGAGCGCACCGGCGCCGGACTTACCACGCTGCCGGCCAATGCCGAGCGGCTTGCCGCGCGCATCGAGCGCTCGCTCGCCTCCTTTGCGGGAAGCGCCAAACGCGCCGATGCCTGCTACATGTTCGTGCTCGTCGAGAGCGCCGCGGCAGGCACGGGCGCCGGCCGCGACCACGTCGTGGGGATCAGCGCGATCGAGGCAGCCGTCGGCCTGCAGGAGCCCTGGTACCACTATCACCTGGGGACGCTGGTCCATGCGTCACGCGCGCTCTCCGTCTACACGGTGGTGCCAACCTTGTTCCTTGCCAACGACCACACGGGGCATACGGAGCTGTGCTCGCTGTTCCTCGATCAGGGGTATCGCCAGGGCAGGAACGGCGTGCTGCTGGCGAAGTGCCGGCTGTTGTTCATCGCCGAATTCGCCAACCGGTTCTCGTCGAGGATCATCGCGGAAATGCGTGGCCGGCTCGACGCCGACGGCAGGAGCCCGTTCTGGGAGGGGCTGGGACGGCACTTCTTCGCGATGGATTTTTCGACAGCCGACTACCTGACCGGCATCGGCCAGAAATCGTTCATCGCCGAACTGATGCCCAGGCATCCGGTCTACGTGAACCTTCTGTCACAGGAGGCACGCGACGCGATCGGCGCCGTTCACGCCGACACGGCGCCCGCGCGCGCGATGCTCGAGCAGGAGGGCTTTCGCTACGAGGGCTACGTCGACATCTTCGACGCCGGCCCCACGCTCGAATGCCACCGTGACGACATCCATGCGGCCCGGCAATCGCGCATACTGCCCGTGACACTCGGCGAGGACGACCCGGTGCCGGATAGCCTGACCGACGACATTCACTGGCTCGTGTGCAACCGCAACTTCGCCGACTTTCGCGCCACCGTCGTGCCGGGACCCGCGCGAGTCGACCGCTTTCCGCTGCTTCCTCACGCGGCCGCCGCGCTCAGGGTCGCAGAAGGGGATCGCGTGCGCGCGGTTCCGGTGATGCCGGGCGATCGATGAGCGAATACAACTTTGACGGCATCCCGGGCCCGACGCACAATTACTCCGGGCTCGCGCGCGGCAACCTGGCCTCCGAGCGCCATGCAAACGCGATCGCCGATCCGCGCGCCGCGGCGTTGCAGGGACTCGCGAAAATGCGGGCGCTGATGCGACGAGGCGTACCGCAGGCCGTGCTCCCGCCGCACGAGCGTCCCGCCGTCAATGCGCTGCGGGCGCTGGGCTTCGCCGGCACCGATGCCGCGGTCATCGCGGCGGCGGCGCGCGAGGCGCCCGGACTGCTCGCCGCGTGCTCGTCGGCGGCAGCGATGTGGGCGGCCAACGCGGCCACCGTCAGTCCGTCGGCGGACACTGCGGATCGGACGGTTCACTTCACGCCGGCCAATCTCGCCGCGCATTTCCATCGGGCGCTGGAGGCGCCGACGACGACGGCGATCCTGCGCGCGATTTTTGCCGATCCGCGGCACTTCGTCGTCCACGATCCGCTGCCCGCCGCGCCGCAACTGGGCGACGAGGGTGCGGCGAACCACATGCGCTTTGCGACCGCCAATGGCGCCGGCGTCGAGCTCTTCGTATACGGGCGCCGCGGCTTCGGCACCGGTCCGATGCCGCAACGGTTTCCGGCGCGACAGACACGCGAGGCTTCGGCCGCAATCGCACGCCTCCACGGACTCGACGCTGCATGCACGTTCTTTGCGCAGCAGAATCCGACGGCGATCGACGCAGGTGTCTTCCACAACGACGTCGTCGCGGTCGCCCACGGTGGCGTCCTCTTCTGCCACGAACTCGCCTGGGTCGACTCGCCTGCGGTGCAGGGCGAGCTCGAGCGGACGCTCGGGCCCGGGTTCGTGCCAGTGGTGGTGCGCAACGAGGACGTCAGCCTGAATGACGCGGTTGCGACCTACCTCTTCAACAGCCAGCTCGTTTCACGAATCGAAGGCGGCGTGTTGCTCGTCGCACCGGTCGAGTGCGCTGACCATGCCGTCGTCTCGGCCTACCTGGCGCGCCTGACCGACGGGCGCGGGCCGATCAAGGATGTGGCGACGTTCGACTTGAAGCAGAGCATGCGTAACGGCGGCGGCCCCGCGTGCCTGAGGCTGCGCATCGACCTGACGGCCGCCGAGCGTGCCGCGGTGCGGGCGAACGTGTTTCTGGACGACGCGCTCGCCGCCGCACTCGACGGCTGGATTGGCACGCACTACCGTGACCGCCTCGCACCGGAGGACCTGTCCGACCCGGCGCTGCTCGACGAGTCGCGACGCGCGCTCGACGAATTGACCCAGTTGCTGCGGCTGGGCAGCGTGTACCCGTTTCAGCGCAACGTGCAAGGCGGCGGGCGCTCGGACTGACGCGAAGGGCGCGCGAGACGCCTCGCTGCCACGGAGGGCAAGGGCGCGTCCTGCGTCGGAATTCCCTTGCCGCGCTCATGGTGCCCATCGACCCGAAGGCAGGACGGGCCCGGAAAGCCTGCTTGCGCGACGTGAATTGCGGGCGGGAAAGTCGTACCATGGTCGCGGCGCCCGGTAGTGCCGGCGACGAGTCTCAATCGCGCATGGACCGGGTACCCGACTTGTGACCGAGCCAGGGGCGCATCCGATGACACCAACAGCCAAGCCGGAGGTCCGTCGCGGGAAATACGCCGAAGCCGCGGGGCCGAAGTTCAATAAGGCAAGTCGCGCCCGCCTGGGCATCGTGGTGTGCGCTGCGTCCGTCACATTCGTCTTCCTGCCCGGCTGCAGCGGGCCGAGCAACACCCTGCCCGTGTACGTCGGCGGCACGGAATTGCCGGCCGACGACCCCGCGTTTCCGATCCAACTTCAGGTCAAATACCTGGGAGCGGGCGGCGTGATCCTGAAACGGGGCGCGGACGTTCTGGTCACGGCGCCTTTCTTCTCCAACCCGTCGATACCGCGGGTCGCCTTCGGGGAAATCCAGGCACGCCCCGACCAGATCGAGCGCTTCCTTGGGCCGAGCGGCGACGGCCTGGCCGGTGCGAAGGCCATCCTGGTGGGGCACGCCCACTACGATCACCTGATGGATGTGCCGTATATCAAGACCCATTACTTGCCGCAAGCGACGGTCTACGGCAGTCGCACCATGAAGAATACGTTGGCGGGCGACAGCTCGTTGAACGCCGCCGACATCGTTTCGGTGGAGTCCGACATGGGCACGGATCAACAGCCCGGACGCTGGTGGCCCGTGGGCCCGCGCATGCGCATCATGGCGCTCAAGTCAGAGCATGCGCCGATTATCGCGCACCTGAAATTCTTCGAGGGGAGCTACGACGCGCCGCTCATGGAAATCCCGAAGCGCGCGTGGGGATGGCGCGAAGGCCAGACGCTGGCGTATCTCGTCGATTTCCTGGGCGCCGATGGCACGACGGTCGATTTCCGCATCCACTACCAGGACGCTGCGAGCACCCCGCCGCTGGGTTTCCCGCCGCCGGATGGGCGGCGGGTCGACCTTGCCATTGTCTGCATGCCCGGCTTCGACCAGGTCGACGGGTATCCGAAGGGAATCATCGATCGCCTGAACCCCCGCTTCGTCGTAATCATCCACTGGGAGAACTTTTTTGCACTGTTGCCCGACGATCCGAAGGACCTGCGAACCGTGCCGACCGAAAATGCCGAGAAATTCATCGCGCTCCTGCGGGAGAGCCTCCCGAAGGATGCCTCGTTCAAGCTGCCGGCTCCGGGTGCGTGGATGCAGTTTCCGCCGTCGGCCACACCTTGAAGCGTCATGCCGGAGATGCCCGACAACGCCCCCGATTCCCCCGATGCCGCCGAAGCCGCCGGACCCGGCGCGAGAATCCTGGTGGTCGATGACCAGGAAGACAACGTCCAGCTGCTCGCCGATCTGCTGAGTTGCCACGATTATCAGGTCGAGGCGGTCCTGAGCGGACAGGAGGCGCTCGATTCGGTCGAGCGGTCGGTGCCGGATCTGATCCTGCTCGACGTGGTGATGCCGGGGCTGTCCGGATTGCAGGTGCTGCGGCGGCTGCGCGCCGACCCCCGCTGCGCGATGCTGCCCATTGTCCTGGTGACGGCGCTGGACCCCGACTCCGAACGCATCAAGGGCCTCGAAGCGGGGGCCGACGACTTCGTCACCAAACCCATCAATGGCGCCGAGTTGCTGGCCCGCGTGCGCTCGCTGGTCCGGGTCAAGCACCTGTTCGACCGGGTCGAAGCACAGGCTGCGCAACTGAGGCAATTGAACGGCGAACTCGAGCAGCGGGTCGCCGCCAAGGTCGCCGAGGTCGAGCATCTATCCCGGATGAAGCGCTTCCTGGCACCCGAGGTGGTCGCGCGCGTTTCTGGCGATGACCTGGCGGCGCTGCTGGCGTCGCACCGGGCGGAAATTGCGGTCGTCTTCTTCGACCTGCGAGGCTTCACCGCATTTTCCGAGCGCAGCGAACCGGAGGACGTCATGCGCGTCCTGAGCGAATTTCACGACGCCATCGGGACCCAGTCGCAGCGATTTGCTGGCACCATCGAACGCTTCGTCGGTGATGGTGCCATGGTGTTCTTCAACGACCCCGAGCCCGTGCCCGACCCCTGTGCTCAGGCAGCGCGATTTGCGCTGGCGGTATTCGAGGCGTGCCGGGGTCCGCTGGAGCGCTGGCGAATCGAAGGGTTCGAATTGCACATGGGTTCCGGCCTGGCTTTTGGATACGCGACGCTGGGCCCGATCGGATTCAGCGATCGCTACGACTACGGAGTCGTCGGTACGGTCGCGAATCTGGCCTCGCGGTTGTGCGGCGAAGCACGGGGGGGCGAGATCATCGTCGGCGCCCGCGCCGCCGGTATGCTGCCGGCGTCGTTTGCCAAGGAGCCGGTGGGTCCGCTGACGCTCAAGGGCTTTCGCGATCCGGTTCCCGCATTCCGGCTTTGCGGCGCCGATTGATGAGGGTCGGTGGCATCGCAGTGTCATCGGAAGCGCGCGCACGCATCGCGAGCAACGGGGCTCAGGGGTTCGTATGCGCGACGCCACGCCCGGTAAGGTGATGGAGTGTGTCGGCCAGGACATCGTGGTCGACCGGCTTCGCCAGGCACGCGGCCGCCCCGAGCGCGTAGCCTTTCTTGAGCTCGCTGCCGAACGCCGCGACGATGACGACCGGCACAATACACAGATCGGGGTCTTCCTTCAGCGCCGCCAATACCGACCATCCATTCAATCCCGGCATCACGACGTCGAGCGTGATCGCTGAAGGATCGAGCTCGCGCGCAAGCCGGAGGCCCTCCAGGCCATCCGCCGCCGTCATCGTGGCGAAGCCGTGCTCGGCGAGCCGATCGACCGTGAGCTCGCGCGCCTTCGGGTCGTCGTCGATGATTAGAACGACGCCTGTCCTGCGCGCCGACGTCCGGGTGCCGGCGACAGGCGATGCCTTTGTCGGTTCCAGTGCTGCGATATCCGCCAGCGGCTGCTCGGGAAGGCGCGCGGTGAACGTGGATCCCTTGCCCGGCTCGCTGACTACGGTCAAGTCGCCGCCCATCGCGCGGCAAAGACGGCGGCTGATGGCAAGTCCGAGGCCGGTCCCGCCGAACTTGCTCTGCGTGGCCGCGTCGGCCTGAAAGAACTCCTCGAACAGCCGCGCAGTCTGCTCGCGCGACATGCCGATGCCCGTATCCCTTACCGCCAGCTCTATCCATTTGCGCCCCTCCGCGTGCAGCGGGACGATCGATATTTCCACCCGCCCCCGCTCGGTAAACTTGCAGGCATTGGAGAGCAGATTCAGCACGACCTGCATCAGCCGCTTGGGATCGGTGCGCAGCGGCGGGAGAGCGGGCGGAATGTCGACAGCTACCGTGTTCCCGTTCTGCTCGGCAAGCGACTGCGTCGTTTCCATCACGTCGCGAACGAGCTCGGCCACGTCGACGTCTTCGTACGCGAATTTCGTCTTTCCCGCCTCGATCTTCGCCAGGTCGAGCAATTCGTTGATGAGACTGAGCAGGTGGCGGCCCGCGCGCAGGATGCGCTCGAGCGGGTCCTTCGCGGATTGCGTCGCGAAGCGCGCGGGCTGCTGCGTCATCAGCTCGGAATAGCCGATGATGGCGTTGAGCGGAGTGCGCAACTCGTGGCTCATCGTCGCAAGGAATTCGGACTTCGCACGACTGCTGCGCTCGGCTTCGCGGCGCGCGTGCTCGGCGATCTCGGTCAGCCGCTGATTCTCGAAGCGGCGACGTATCGATTCGTCGATAAGGCGATTGATCTTGCGGCCGAACGCTATCGCCATCACCAAAGCGATGGCCAACGGTACGGCGAGTGCGATCGCATCCCACTGTCCGACTGCCAGCGAGCGCAGAATGAACGGCAGCAGCACCAGCACAACCAGCGGGAAAAACGCGGGGGCGAATATAGAGATCGTCGGGATCGTCAGCGACGCGACACCGAACAGAATGAGACTGAGATAGACCTGCGCCAGCGCGGACTCCGGCACGAAGAACAACAGCCCGGCGCCGCCCCACAGACAGCCGGCAATGGTCGTGGACAGGATGTACAGGCGCCCCCAGCGCCGCGAATGCGCAGCGTCCGGACGGGCGGCAACATACCGCCGATAGCTGAGGATGCGAAACGCCTGGTAGACCACCATGATCGCGCCCCACGACAGCAGGATCGCGTGCGACACCGAATTCCACATGACGGCGATCAGGAACGCGGCGGCGACCAGCGAGCCGCCGGTCGTGGTCGGCGAATGCAGGTACACCATGCGTATCTGCTCTGCGCGGACGCGCTCGTCCTGATTCATCGCTTCGGAACCGGCGACCTCGTCAGCCAGTTCGGGTTGTGCCTGCTTCATGCCGCGCCCGATTCAGCCGGAATATCCGCAGCCGCGGTGGCGGCGGGACCCGCCTGGAACACCACGCGGGAAGTTCGCCACTGGGGCAGCAACGCGCCCGCCTCGTCGGTCACGCGCGACGGTTCGAGCAGTCCGGCACGCTCGGCTTCGGAGTCGAAGTCGGCGTCGGTCAGCGGCACCGATTCCGGAGGCGGCACGTCGGTACCCGCGATGAACGTTCGCTCCGGGGACGCCGATGCCCCGGTTTCCATCGTCGCCATGTCGATGACGTCGATCAGCGCCGGCAGCCAATGGCCGCCCAGCAGGAAGCCGGGGACATCATCGACTAGCTTGCCCAGCCGACGCCGCACCGAGAAGACTTCACGCAGCACCTCGCGATACGCCGAGACGAACTCGTCGACGGGCGCCTTGCGCGGCTTGACCGCCAGCGTGTATCCGGCCAGGTCGCGCAGCAGGACGTTGGGCATGAACGCGGGCGGATTCGCCTCGCGCCCGAGCCTGTGGAAATGAGGTGTGCCGGGGATCGGCGACTCGAAGCACAGGAACGTCGGAACCCCCAGGCCGGAGCGGGAGAGGTTCTTAGGAATGTCGCGAATGTCCTTTGGCGTGTCGGTCAGCGGACTGACCATCAGCCCGGAAACGACGAGTATTCCATGCCTGCGGCAACGATCGATCGCCGTGCGCATCTTGTCGATGAGGTTCTGGTGCTTATGCATGTCCGCGAGCGCGGCGGGATTGAAGCTTTCGAGCCCGACGAACAGTGCGCGGCAGCCAGAACGGGCCATGGCGCGGACCAGCTGCTCGTTGGCAATGACGTTGAACGTGGCCGCGCCGTACCATTGCAGCCTCATGGGCTCGAGCGCCTCGCAAAGCGCCCGCAGGTAGGGAAGGTTGCCGCCGATATTGTTGTCGCAGAAGCCGACGATGCGCCGCTTGTGCCATGGCATCGAGCCCGCGAGCATCTGCTGCCCCGCGAGAATGTCGCGGATGACCGTCTCGATCGGGCGCGTGCGATGACGCGTCCCCAGGCCGGTAAGGACGCAGAAGTCGCATGCGAACGGGCAGCCCCGCGTGGCTTCGAAGCACAGCGCATGATGCCGCTTGCCCGCGAACAGGTCGAATCGCGGCGTCGGCGCAATGTCGGGCGCGTACGGGGGGGATACGTATCGCTTCCTCAGTGCCCCGGCGCAGAAATCCGCGTACACCTGCGGCACCGAGCCTTCCGGATCGCCCACGACCACGGCGTCGAACCATGGTTCGCACAATTCCGGATAGCTGCCCGCGAATGATCCTCCGATCACTGTCCTGGCGCCCCGGCGGCGCCAGTAGTGGGAGATCTGACGCGCCCGGTCCATATCCGAGTGCATCGAAGACAGAAAGACCAGATCATAGTCGCGCGTCCAGTCGAGATCCTGCGACGTTTCGTTGATGACCTCGACCTCGATATCGCGTGGCAGGAGCGCAGCGAGCAGGGGTCCAATCTGCGGTTGCAGCGAATGGGAGTTCTTGCGCCCGCGCCGGTGATAGTCGACGAACACGGAAATGATCCCCACTCTCATGGCACGCCCTTGTTGTTGCTTATTGGAAGGCGCGGGTCGTTTTTTGATCCCTAGGAAATCCACGGGTTCGACGCCGCGACAGTAGCGTAGTCCTGCCGAAGGCATTGGTCCATCGCCAGGATCCGAGCGGCCCGATGATCGCCCGCGTGCCGGACCCTGCAACGGCCTTCAGGCGATTCGCGATTGCGCAGCGATCCCGCGCCGCCGGGCGCAACTCCGGCGCAGCCTGGGTCGCTGCGTCATTCGACCGAATTGCGCGGCACCTTGAGATCGATGTCGAGGTAGAGCCACGGATGCTGGTTGAACGGGTTGTAGCGGAGCCCGACGATCCAAGGGTAGACGACGATGTTCTCGATCCGGTAGGCGTTGAGCTTCCATGGCCCGTAGGCGGCGACGATCTGCGACATTTTGCGGACGAGTTTCGCGCGCTGCGGCCCATCCGGCAGCCGCTTCGACGCTTCGTAGAGTCGATCGAAATCCGGCTGCCGGAAGCGCGAGAGATTGACGAGCCCGGCGTTGGGACCGTAGAGGTTGCCCAGGAAACCATACCCGTCCGTCGAGGTCGCGGTATTCGCCAGCTGCCACATCTGCAGCTGGCCGTTGCGCGCCATCTTGAGCAGATCGGGCCAGTTACGCGTGACCATCTCGATCCTGATCCCAACCGCCTTCATGTTGCGCTGCCACAACTCGTCGTACTGGCGCTCCAGCGTCGAGGGCGAGGTGCCGCGCTTCAGCACGAGCGGCCGCCCGTCCGGCAAGTCGCGCCAGCCGTCGCCGTCACGGTCGACGTAGCCGAACCGGTCAAGCAGCGCCTTCGCCGCCATCGGGTCGTAGCGCGTGTTGGCGAGCAGCCCGGGGTCGTAGCCGGACACGCCGGGCGGAAGGATCATCGTCGCGAACTGCCCCTGCCCCTGTCGGTTGACCCGGATCTCCTCGTCGACGTTGTACGCCATCCCGATCGCGCGGCGAAGGGCGATCCTATCCTTGGTGTAGCCGCCGACGACCGGGTCCTCCATGTTGAAGAATGTGTAGGCGGTCGACGGCTGGATGCCACGCTCGAGCCGGACACCGGCCTTGGCGAACCGGGGCTTCAGCCGGTTGTCCGGCTCCATCACGTTCGCGACGAGGTCCGTGGGGATGTCCAGATAGTCGAGCGCACCGGTTTCGAAGGCCAGTACCCTCGGATTGCTCTCCTCGATAACGGTGAGCTCGATCCGGCCGATCAATGGCAGGATCTTGCCGCGCATCCGCGCGTTCGCGTCACGATCTGCGGCGTCGCTGCTTTCCACGTAGGGAATTCCGCGAAAGCCCGGATTGGCCTCCAGCACGATCTTCTGGCCGCGGCGCCAATCCTTCAGACGGTAGGGCCCGGTGCCCACCGGATTCGACATCACCCAGCCGCTGGCGTCGCCATACGTTTCGACCACCTCGCGCGCGACGGCGGCGCTCGCCACGCCCGTGAGCTCGGACGCCAGGTCCCACCATGGATAATTGAGCCTCAGGCGCAGCGTGAACCGGTCGATCACCTGCAGTCCCTCGACCGGCGCATCGTAGTCGAACTTGCCGGATTCCCTGGCCTTCGCAATCAGCTTGTCCATGCCGACGAACTTGCCATCGAACAGGTCGAGCGCCGGCGAGCGCATCTTCGGGTCGAGAGTGCGTTTCCACGCGTAGGCGTAGTCGGCGGCGGTCAGTTCGCGCTTCTTCCCCTTGAACGCCGGATCGTCGGAGAAATAGATCCCCGGCCTGACCCTGATCGTCCACTCGCGTCCGTCCTTCGAGCCCTCGGGCAACGCGACCGCGGTGTTGGCCACGACCCGGTGCGGGCGTGCGCGGTAGTCGTAGCGAAAGAGCGGGTCGAACAGCGCCCGGTTCACGTAGCCTGAGTAAAGATCCGAAACCGCCTGCGGATCGAAGCCCGTTTCGGCGGCGCGCAATGCGACGCGCAGCACCTTGGCAGGATCGGCCTGCGCGCCGGCCCGGGCGGCGAAGATGGTGAAAAGTGCGGCGCACAGCGCCGCCACGAACAAACGCGCGACGCGCGTCATTGCACCGGCTTGCGCGGCATCTTCGCGTCGAGGTCGAGGTATTGCCACGGGTGGATATTGAACACGTCGAGCTTGTAGCCTTCCACCCAGGGATACGCGATCACGTTCTCGTAACGGTAGGCGTTGAGCTTCCACGGCGCGTAGGCGGCGACGATCTGTGACATCTCGCGCATCAGCTTCGCGCGCTCGGGCCCGTCGGGGAGCTGCCGCGACGCCAGGTAGAGCCGGTCGTAGTCGGCCTGCCTGAACCGTGCGAGGTTCGCGAGTCCGCTGTTGGGGCCGTAGAGCAGGCCGAGGAAGCCGTAGCCTTCCGTCGTCGTCGAGCGATTGCCGAGCTGCCACATCTGCAGCTGGCCGCCGCGCGCCAGCTTGAGAAGATCGGGCCACTTCTGCGTGACGAACTCGATCTTCACGCCGATCGCCTTCATGTTCCGCTGCCACAGCTCGTCGTACTGGCGCTCCAGTGCGGACGGGGACGTACCCTTCTTCAACACCAGAGGACGGCCATCGGGCAGGTCGCGCCAGCCGTCGCGGTCACGATCGATGTAGCCGAATCGGTCGAGCAGCGCCATCGCCGCGGCCGGATCGTATTTCGTGTTGCCCGCGAATTTCGGATCGTGGCCCGAAACCCCGGGCGGGATCACCTGCGACGCCCATTCGGCCTGTCCCTGCCGGATCACCCGCGCCTCCTCGTCGACGTTGTACGCCATGCCGATCGCGCGGCGCAGCGCGATCTTCTCCTTGGTGTAGCCGCCGACGACCGGGTCCTCCATGTTGAACCACGTGAACGTGATGCCGGGCTGGATGCCACGATGCAGGGCAACGTTCGCCTTGGCGAAGCGCGGCTTCAGCGCGTTGTTCGGCTCGAGCACGTTGGCGACGAGATCGACCGGCACCTCGATGTAGTCGAGAGCGCCGTTCTCGAACGCCAGCAGGCGGGGATTGGCCTCCTCGATGATCGAGATGTCGATCCTGCCGATCATTGGAAGGCGTCGGCCCTTGAATTTCGCCATCAGCGGGCGGTCCCCGGGATCGCTGCTTTCCGGGTAGCGCACGTCGCGAAACGTCGGGCTCGCCTCCAGGACGATCTTCTGTCCGCGCCGCCATTCCTTCAGCCTGTACGGGCCGGTCCCGACCGGGTTGGCCATCACCCAGCCGCTGGCGTCGCCGTAGGCGTCCACGACCTCGCGCGCGACCGCCGCCGACGGCGAGGTCGTCAGGTCCGAGAGCAGGTCGTAGTACGGGGACTTGAGCCGGATGCGCAGCGTGAACTTGTCGACGAGCTGCAGGCCCTCCACCGGCGCATCGTAGTCGAGCCTGCCCGTCTCCTTCGCCTTGGCGAGCAGCGCGTCCATGCCGACCAGCTTGCCGTCGAAGAGCTCGAGCTGCGGCGAGCGCATCCTCGGGTCGAGCGTGCGCTTCCACGCATACAGGTAATCGGCGGCGGTGAGTTCGCGCTTCTTGCCTTTGAACGCGGGATCGTCGGCGAAGTAGGTGCCGGGCCTGACCCGGATCGTCCACGTGAGGCCGTCCTTCGAAATCTCGGGCAGCGCCGCAGCGGTGTTCGGCACGATCCGGTACGGCCGGTTCACGAAATCGTAGCGGTAGAGCGGGTCGAAGACCACGCGCATCACGTAATTCGAGTAAACGTCGGATGCCGCCTGCGGATCGAAGCCCGTCTCCGCGATCAGGAAGGCGACCCGCAGCACCTTGTTCGGATCGGCCTGAGCCTGCGCGCCGGTGGAGGCCGCGCCGAGCACCGCGGCCAGCAACGCTGCCGCGGCGAAGGGACGCCAAGGCATCACAGGAGCTTCTCGACGTCGCCCGCCAGTGCCTCCGGCGTGTCGTTCGGCGCGTAGCGCTTGACCACGTTGCCTTTGCGGTCGACCAGAAACTTGGTGAAGTTCCACTTGATCGCCTCGCTGCCGAGCAATCCCGGCTTCTCGGCCTTCAGGTACTTGTACACCGGTGCCGCATCCTCGCCGTTGACGTCGACCTTGGCGAAGAGCGGAAATGTCACGCCGAAATTGAGCGCACAGAACTGCGCGATTTCCTTCTCGTCGCCCGGCTCCTGCGCGCCGAACTGGTTGCATGGGAAGCCCAGGATCTCGAGGCCCTTTTCGTGCATCTGCTCGTACAGCGTCTCGAGTCCCTTGTATTGCGGCGTGAATCCGCACTTGCTCGCGGTATTGACGACCAGCATCACCTTGCCGCGGTAACGGTCGAGCTTTACGGGTTTGCCGTGGATGTCGTTGACGGTGAAATCGTAGATCGAGGGCATGGCGATGGACTCCTGCAGCACGGACCGCGGACGTTGATGGACGCGCAATTATGCGACGGCGGAGGAGTTGGCGCCAATTCGACAGTCCGGCCTCGCGTCCCGACCGGAATTGGAAACCTCGAAGTTACGAGCGCTCACGACGGAATGCCGAACCCCCCGCCCCCCGGCGTCTCGATCACGAACACATCGCCGGCCTGCATGGCGATCTTGCAGGTGGCGCCGAAATCCTCGCGCCTGCCGTCGGAACGCTCGACCCAGTTGCGTCCGAGCGCGCCGGGTTCGCCGCCGGCCACGCCGAACGGCGCGACCCGCCGGTGATTGGCGAGAATGACCGCGGTCATCGGCTCGAGGAAGCGCACGCGCCGGCATGTCCCGTCACCGCCTCGATGACGGCCGGCGCCGCCGCTGCCGCGGCGAATGGCGAATTCCTCCAGGCGCACCGGGAAGCGCCACTCCAGGACTTCGGGATCGGTGAGCCGCGAATTGGTCATGTGCGTCTGCACGGCGCTGGCGCCATCGAAGCCCGGTCCCGCCCCCGAGCCTCCGGCAATCGTCTCGTAGTACTGGTGGGTCTCGTTCCCGAACGTGAAGTTGTTCATCGTTCCCTGCGATGCGGCCAACACGCCGAGCGCCCCGTAGAGCGTATCGGTGATCGTCTGCGACGTCTCGACGTTGCCGGCAACCACGGCGGCCGGAAAGCGCGGGTTGAGCATCGAGCCCTCGGGAATCACGATATGCAGCGGTTTCAGGCATCCGGCGTTCATCGGAATCTCGTCGTCGACCAGCGTGCGGAACACGTAGAGCACCGCTGCCTTGCACACCGCCGAAGGCGCGTTGAAGTTGTTCGGCTGCTGCGCGCTGGTGCCAGTGAAGTCGATGGTTGCCTCGCGCCGCGGGCGATCGATGCCGATCGTGACGGCGATGCGCGCGCCACTGTCCATCTCGTACTCGAAGCGCCCATCCGTCAGAACATCGAGCACGCGGCGCACCGCCTCCTCCGCGTTGTCCTGCACGTGCCGCATGTAGGCGCGCACGACGGGCAACCCGTAATGCGCGACCATCTCGGCGAGCTCCTCGGCGCCTTTCGCGCATGCGGCCACCTGCGCGCGCAGGTCGGCGAGGTTCTGGTCGATGTTGCGGGACGGATAGCGGCCCGACGACAGGATCGCATGCATCTCGGCGTCCAGGAAGCGGCCTTGCGCGACGAGCTGCACGTTGTCGAGCAGCACCCCTTCCTCGTCGACATGCGTCGAATCCGGCGGCATCGAACCCGGCGTGATGCCGCCGATGTCGGCGTGATGTCCGCGCGACGCGACGAAGAATTCCGGCGCGCCGGGCGGACCCGATTCCCGGCTGCCCGCGACCACCGTGTCCATTGCGATGCCCGATTCCTGATCCCCGGGCACCGATGCGAGAAAGACCGGCGCGATGACGGTGACGTCGGGCAGGTGCGTGCCGCCGTTGTACGGCGCGTTGAGCACGAACACGTCGCCCGGTCGCATGGTGTCGCCGCGCCGTTCGATGATCGTCTTTACCGACTCGCCCATCGACCCCAGATGCACCGGCATGTGCGGGGCGTTGGCGATCAGGCTCCCCGCCGCGTCGAACAGCGCGCATGAAAAGTCGAGCCGTTCCTTGATGTTGACCGAGTACGCCGTGTTGGCAAGCGTGACGCCCATCTGCTCTGCGATCGCCATGAACAGGTTGTTGAACACCTCGAGCAGCACGGGATCGGCCGTGGTTCCTATCGCTTGCGTCCGCTGCGCGGCCTCCACGCGCTCCAGCACAATGTGATCGAGCACAGTCAGACTCGCCCGCCAACCCGGCTCGATCACCGTGGTCCCGTTGCGCTCGCAGATGATCGCCGGCCCGGCGATCGTGTCGCCGGGCACGAGGTCGGCACGCTCGAAGACGGGTGCATGGTGAAACCGGCCGCCGGTGTAGATGCGATTGATCCTGAGCGGGCGCAGCGCACCATCGCGCGGCGCGAACGAGGGCTGCAGCATCGCCGCCGATTCGTTGCGACCGATCGCCTCGACCGCGATCGCCTCGACGACGAGGGCCTTGCCCGGCATGAGAAAGCCGTATTGCTGCCGGTAGCGGCGCTCGAACTCGGCGACGATCGGGGGCACGGCGACGGCCAGCGGCAACTCGAGCGTGGTGTCGGTCCCGTCGTATTTCAGGTGAAGCGTGCGCCGGCATTCGATGCGCTCGCCGGGGATGCCCTGGCGCCCAACTTCCCCGCGCGCCTTGTCCTCGAGCACTGCGTACGCGGCCGCGGCAGCATCGAGCACCGTCTGCGACAGCGCCGACTCCACCGCCTGCTGGCGCAGCGCGCGCACGTCGGCCAGGCCCATCCCGTACGCGGATAGCACACCGGCGAGCGGGTGGATGAACACGCGGGTCATCCCCAGCGCGTCGGCCACCAGGCACGCGTGCTGGCCGCCCGCACCGCCGAAGCAGCACAACGTGTATTCGGTCACGTCGTAGCCGCGTTGCACCGAAATGTGCTTGATTGCATTGGCCATGTTCTCGACGGCGATCTTGAGGAATCCGTCGGCGACCTCCTCCACGTTGCGGGTACTGCCGGTCTTCGCAGCCACGTCGGCGGCGAGGCGCGAAAACTTCTCGCGCACGACGGTCGCGTCCAGCGCTTCGTCGCCGCCGCGCCCGAACACCCTGGGAAAGAGCTCGGGATCGAGCTTGCCGACCATCACGTTGCAGTCGGTGACCGTCAGCGGTCCGCCGCGTCGATAGGCGGCAGGCCCCGGATTGGCGCCCGCCGAATCCGGACCGACGCGAAAACGCGCGCCGTCGAACGTGCAGATCGAGCCGCCGCCGGCCGCCACCGTATGGATGCTCATCATCGGCGCGCGCAGGCGCACGCCGGCGACTTCGGTGACAAACGCGCGCTCGTATTCGCCGGCCCAGTGCGTGACGTCGGTCGAGGTACCGCCCATGTCGAAGCCGATGATCCGGTCGTAGCCCGCGAGTCGCGACACCTCCACGGCGCCGACGATGCCGCCCGCAGGGCCGGAAAGGATCGCGTCCTTGCCCTGGAACAGGTGCGCGTCGGTGAGGCCGCCGCTGGACTGCATGAATTGCAGGCGGACGCCGGCATTGGTGTCCCCGCCGGTCAGGTCGCGCTCGACTTCGGCGACGTAGCGGCGAAGGATCGGCGAGAGGTACGCGTCGACGACAGTCGTGTCGCCGCGCGAAACGAGCTTCATCAGCGGGCTCACCTCGTGCGACACGGACACCTGCGGGAAACCGATCGAGCGCGCCAGGTCGGCGAGCGCCCGCTCGTGCTGCGGGTAGCGGTATCCATGCATCAGGACAATCGCGACCGCGCGCATGCCGTCGGCAAACGCCGAGCGAAGGTCGGACTCGGCGCGCGCCAGGTCGAGCGGCCGCACGAGCTCGCCGTGGGCACCCAGGCGTTCGTCGGCCTCGATGACGCGTTCGTAGAGCACGCTCGGCAATTCGATCCTGCGCACGAAGAGCTGCGGCCGGTTCTGGTAGCCGATCGCAAGCGCATCGGCGAACCCCCGGGTGATGACCAGCGCAGTGCGCTCGCCCTTGCGCTCGAGCAGCGCATTGGTGGCCACGGTGGTGCCCATCTTCACGGCTTCGATTGCCGCGGACGGGATCGGCGCGCCCGGCGCGAGGCCCAGCAGCTCGCGGATGCCCTGGACCGCCGCATCCGGGTACCGTTCAGGGTTCTCCGACAGCAGTTTGTGCGTCGTCAAGCTGCCGTCGGGCCGCCGCGCGACAATGTCGGTGAACGTGCCGCCGCGGTCGATCCAGAATTGCCACATTTCGGGAGTCAGAAGTCGGGGAGGACAGTGGGCAGAGGGCAGAAAAGCGGCGATGGCGAATTGCCCGACGTCGAGCCATTATAGGATTTGCCACGCGAATCGCGCTGCGCATGCGCCTGGGCTGCTTGGCACCCCATGATGCCTGATTCCCGGTCCCTGACTTCTGCCCACTGACTTCTGACTCCTGATGCTGGGCATCCTCTCCCTCGACACCGCGTTCCCGCGCATCCCCGGTGACGTGGGTGCGCCGGAAACGTTTCCATTTCCCGTCCGCCATCTCACCGTCATCGGCGCGCTGGTCGACGACGTCGTTCACCGCCGCGACGACGAACTGTTCCCGAAATTCGTGCAGGCCGCCCATCAGCTGGTCGAAGAGGGCTGCATCGGCATTGCGACCACCTGCGGCTTCCTCGTGCGCTGGCAGCACGAGCTGGCGGCCGAGGTCGAGGTCCCGGTGCTGACCTCGGCGCTGCTGCAGCTGCCGCTCGTCCAGCGTTGCCTGCCGCGGCACCGCCGGGCGGGAGTCGTCACGTACTCGGCAGCCGCGCTTTCGCCGGCCTGTCTCGAGGCCGCGGGCGCGGACCCCTTCACGCCGATCGAGGGCGTGGACCCGCTGGGCTATTTCGGCCGCACGATCCGGCACGGCGCAACTCGGCTCGACCGGGACTCGATGGCAGCGGACGTGGTGGCCGCCGCCCGCCGGCTGGTAGCTGCGCATCACGATCTGGGCGCGATCGTCCTCGAATGCGCGAACATGCCACCGTATCGTGACGCGGTGACCGCGGCGATCGAACTGCCGGTGTTCGATGCCGCGCAGCTCCTTGGCTGGTTCCACGCCGGCATCGCGGGCAGCCGGTCGCGTTACTCGCGCCACAAATTGTGGTAAATATCCAGTGCTTGGCGCGACCAGCAGCGCTTTCCACCCTTCCCGCGCCGCCAGGAGACCGCGAATGAAACGACTACTCGCCACCGCCGCCGCGATCGGCTTCGCGCTGGCATTGCCCGCAGCGGCGCAAACCAAGTGGGACCTGCCCACCGCCTATCCGGCGAATAATTTCCACACCGAGAACATCTCGCAGTTCGCGAACGACGTCGATCGCGCGTCCGGCGGCAAGCTCAAGATCCAGGTGCATCCGGGTGCGTCGCTGTACAAGGCGCCCGAGATCAAGCGTGCGGTGCAGGGCGGACAGGCGCAGGCGGGGGAGATCCTGCTGGTGAATTTCGAAAACGAGGATCCGCTCTACGGCATCGATGGCATCCCGTTCCTGGCGACGTCCTACGGCGAAGCGCTCAAGCTCTACAAGGCGTCCAGGAAGGCATTGGACGACAAGCTCGCCAAGCAGGGGATGAAGCTCCTGTTCACCGTACCATGGCCGCCGCAGGGCATCTACACGAAGCGAACGCTCAACTCGGCCAGCGACATGCAGGGGCTGAAATGGCGCGCGTACAGTCCCTCGACGTCGAAGATCGCGGAGCTGGTCGGCGCCCAGCCTGTGACCGTGCAGGCCGCGGAGGTCCCGCAGGCGCTGGCAACCGGCGTGATCGACTCCTACATGTCGTCGGGCGCCACCGGTTACGACTCCAAGACCTACGAATACATCAAGAACTGGTACGACACGCAGGCGTGGCTCCCGAAGAACGCGGTCATCGTCAACAGGAAGGCGTTCGACGCGCTCGACAAGCCTACGCAGGCTGCGGTGCTCAAGGCCGCCGCCGAAGCCGAGACCCGCGGCTGGAAGTTGTCCGAGGAGAAGAATGGCTGGTATGTCGCACAGCTGAAGGGCAAGGGTATGAACATCGTCAAGCCCTCCGACCAGCTGACGGCCGACCTGCGCAAGGTCGGCAATCACATGCTCGCCGAATGGCAGCGCAAGGCGGGCGACGATGGCAAGAAGGTGATCGAGGCCTATCGCGCGCAGCAATAGGTCCGGCGCCAGCCAGGTGCGCGCCTTTCTCGACCGCCTGTACAACGCCGCCGGCTACCTGGCGGCGTTGTTCTTGGTAGGCACGCTCGCCATGGTGCTGGTGGGCATCGTCGGCAGACTGCTCGACTTCTACGTACCCGGCACCGACTCCTATGCCGGTTACTGCATGGCAGCGACCGGCTTCCTTGCCCTCGCGCACACGCTGAAGAAGGGCGAGCACATCCGCGTCACGCTGCTCGTCGCGCACGTGGGCGGCAACGCACAGCGCATGCTCGAACTGTGGGCGCTCGCGGTGGCAGTGCTGCTCGCGGCGCTGTTTGCTTCTTTCAGCGTCCGCCTCGCGTACCAGTCGTGGCAGTTCAACGACGTCTCCACCGGCAACGACGCGACGCCGCTGTGGATTCCACAGTTGACGATGGCGCTCGGCACCATCATCCTCTTTGTCGCCTTCGTCGACGAGCTGGTGCTCGAGTGGAAAGGTGTGCGACTGCCCAGGTCCCCCACCGAAGCGCTGCGCAATGAGTGATGCCGTCGTCACCACGCTGCTGATCGTCGCGCTGTTCGCGCTCCTGGGCAGCGGCGTCTGGATAGGACTCGCGCTCGCAGGCGTCGCGTGGATCGGGATGGAGCTCTTTTCGTCGCGGCCCGCCGGCGACGCGATGGCCGTGACGATCTGGGGCTCGTCCTCGTCGTGGACGCTGACCGCGCTGCCGCTGTTCTGCTGGATGGGCGAGATCCTGTTCCGCACGCGACTGTCCGAGGACATGTTCCGCGGCTTGGCGCCGTGGCTCGAACGGCTGCCCGGCCGACTCCTTCACACGAACATCATCGGCTGCACGATCTTCGCTGCCGTGTCCGGGTCCTCCGCCGCAACCTGCGCGACGATCGGCAAGATGACGCTGCCGGAATTGACGAGCCGCGGCTATCCCGAAGGGATCATCGTCGGCACGCTGGCGGGCGCCGGGACGCTCGGCCTCCTGATTCCGCCGTCGATCATCATGATCGTGTACGGCGTGACCGCCGAGGTCTCCATCGCGCAGCTCTTCATCGGCGGCATCCTGCCGGGCGTGCTGCTGGCGGTGCTGTTCTCCGGCTACATCGTCATCTGGGCGCTGGCCCACCCGGGGAGCATTCCCGCGATCACGATCCGCACGACATTCGCACAGAAGGTCCATGCGTCACGCCACCTCATTCCGGTGGTCATGCTGATCGCGCTGGTCCTGGGTTCGATCTATTTCGGCGTGGCCACCGCCACCGAAGCCGCGGCGTTTGGCGTTGTCGGTGCGCTGATCCTGTCCGCGACGCAGGGCTCGCTCAATCGTACGACGTTCTCGGCCAGCCTGATGGGCGCGACGCGCCTGTACTGCATGATCGCACTGATCCTCGCGGGCGCCGCGTTCCTGACGCTCGCGATGGGCTACATCGGGCTACCGCGCCATCTGGCCGAATGGATCGGTTCGCTGGGACTCTCGCCGTTCGCGCTGATCGTCGCGCTGACCGGCTTCTACATCATGCTCGGCTGCTTCCTCGACGGCATCTCGATGGTGGTACTGACGATGAGCGTCATCCTGCCCACGGTGGAAAAGGCCGGCATCGACCTCCTGTGGTTCGGCATCTTCGTCGTGCTGGTCGTCGAAATGGCGCAGATCACGCCGCCGGTCGGCTTCAACCTGTTCGTGCTGCAAGGTATGACCGGCAAGCAGATCACCTGGATAGCGCGGCATACGTTGCCGATGTTCCTGCTGATGATGATCGCGGTGCTGCTGATCTGGTTCGTGCCGGATCTCATCACCTTCCTGCCACGGCAGATGAAAATGGGTTGACGCAGCGCTCGGGCGATCAGGTGACCGAGTGAAGACCGATGACCGACGGTTCGGTGCATGACGTGAGTCCGCGGCGCGACCCCGCTTCGGTCGGCGCGGTCGACGCAGCGCTCATCGACGCGTTCTGCGACCAGTTGTGGCTGCGCGACGGCCTGGCGGCGGCATCGCTCGCGAGTTACCGCCGCGACCTCGCCGCCTGGTCGGCGTGGCTCGGCACGCGCGGGCTGCTCGCCGCCGACCGTGGCGACGTCGAGGCCTGGCTCGCCGACCAATTCCGCGCAATGGCGAAGGCAACGTCGGTGGCCCGCCGACTTTCCACGTTGCGCCGCTTCTACCGGTTGCAACTCGAGCACGCCGCAGTCCGTGAGGATCCGACCGTGCGCGTGCGGGCGCCGAAAAGACCACGACGGCTGCCCAAGTTGCTGTCGGAGGCGCAGGTTGAAGCGCTGCTCGCAGCACCGGCGGTCGATGACACGCTGGGACTGCGCGACCGTGCGATGCTGGAATTGCTCTATGCGACGGGCCTTCGGGTTTCCGAACTGGTGGGGCTCAAGCTGGCGCAGCTCTCGCTCGACGTGGGCGTCGTGCGGGTGATGGGAAAGGGTAGCAGGGAGCGGCTGGTGCCGATGGGCGAGGAGGCCGTGACGTGGCTGACCCGCTACGTCAAGGTCGCGCGCGCCAAGCTCGCCGCCGACGGCAAGAGCGATCATTTTTTCCTCACCGCGCGCCGCACGGCGATGACGCGTCAGGCGTTCTGGGCGCTGATCAAGCGCTATGCGGTCAGGTCGGGAATTCCCGCCGCGTCGCTATCGCCGCACGTGCTGCGGCATGCGTTCGCCACGCATCTCCTGAATCACGGCGCCGATCTGCGCGTCGTGCAGCTGCTGCTCGGCCACGCGGACATCACGACCACCACGATCTACACGCACGTGGCGCGCGAACGATTGAAACGGCTGCACGCGCAACATCATCCACGAGGCTGATCGCGCGTTCCGATCAAGTACAATCGCGGCCGCCGCACTCCGGTTTCGCCCCCGCACGATGCCAACGCCCCTAGCCTACGCCCTCCTCTTCGCGCAACGGCAGTCGCTGCGGTTCCTTTCGTGGCGCCGCTGGCGCGATCAGGATGGCGGCGATCCGGCGAAGATCCCGCCCGGCGCCAGCATCCCATTTCGCTGCAATCTCTGCGGCACGGCCAACGGCGGCACGCTCGCCGCGCTGTCGCGCGAGGCGCTCACCTGCACGCACTGCGGGTCGAACGTGCGCTTCCGGGCAATGGCGTATCTCGTCACCCGGGAGATACTGGGCCGGCCTGTCGCGTTGCCGGACGTGCCCGTGCATCGCGAGATCAACGGCATCGGATTGTCCGACGCCGACGCCTACGCGCACCCGCTCGCCCTGAAATTCTCTTATGAAAACACCTACTACCACACGGAGCCCCGCCTCGACATCACCGCCATCGACGCCGCGCGCGTCGGCCGCTACGATTTCGTCATTGCAAGCGATGTGTTCGAGCATGTGCTGCCTCCGGTCGCGCTCGCGTTCGCCAATGCACGCCGCCTGCTCAAGCCCTCCGGCAAGTTCATATTCACCGTTCCGTTCGCGCTGGACGGCGACACGCTGGAGCATTTTCCCGACCTTCACGACTGGTCGCTCACCGAGCAGGACGGAGCCTGGACGCTCTCCAACCGGACATCGGACGGACGTGAGCAGACGTTTCGCGACCTCGTGTTCCACGGTGGCCCTGGCTCGACGCTCGAGATGCGCCTGTTCTCGCTCGCGGCGCTCAAGCGCGAGTTCAAGGCTGCCGGCTTCGCGCGCGTGCGCATCGCCGGTGAGCCCTACCTGCCGTTCGGCATCCACTGGCCCGAGCCGTGGTCGCTGCCGATGGTCGCCTACGCCGGATAGGACGGCGCGGTCTTGAGCAGGGACCGATATCCGGCCACCAATGCGGTGCGCGTGCTGCGCGAGCATGGCGTCGCCTTCACTCACCATCCGTACAACTACGAGGAACGCGGTGGCACCGAGGTCTCGGCGCGCGAGATCGGCGTCGACGAACACGCCGTGATCAAGACGCTGGTGATGGAGGATGATGCAAAGCGTCCGCTCGTCGTGCTGATGCACGGCGACCGCGAGGTGTCGACAAAGAACCTCGCGCGAGCGCTCGGCGTCAAGGCGATCGCGCCGTGCGAGCCGGCGGTCGCCGACCGCCATTCCGGCTACCAGGTCGGCGGCACCAGTCCGTTCGGGACGCGGCGCGCGATGGCCGTCTACATGCAGCGCACGATCGCCGACCTGCCCTACCTGTACATCAACGGCGGCCGGCGCGGCTATCTCGTCGGCATGACGCCCGCGGAGCTCGTGCGGGTGCTTGCCCCGACGTCCGTCGATGCGATCGCCTAGCGCGTTCGCTCGATCTCGACGCCGAGCTCCTTGACCCCTGGCAGCGCGCCCAGCTTCACGACGCGAACGCGCACCCAATGCGTGTCAAATTCGGCCAGCACGAGCTG
Organism: uncultured beta proteobacterium; assembly: GCA_963739745.1. Classification (GTDB taxonomy): domain Bacteria; phylum Pseudomonadota; class Gammaproteobacteria; order Burkholderiales; family Casimicrobiaceae; genus VBCG01. The sequence goes on along the minus strand of CAVUCJ010000015.1, from coordinate 329,875 downwards.
CGCGACTTTCTCGGCGAAGCGCTCGATAAGGGGTGGCGGCGCGTCCTTGGCGAACGCCTTCAGACGAGCGACCACATTTGCGTAATCGAGCGCATCCGCGATCCGGCCGGTGTGGAACGGCTTGTCGGACGGCGCGCCGATCTCGAGGTCGAGCCTGATCGTCTGCGGCAGATGCTGCTCCCACGCATAGACGCCGATACGCGCCTCGAGCCGCATATCGTGAATGATGATCTTGTCCATCGTTCGGGTATCAGGAATCAGGGGTCTGGGATCAGTGGCCGACGATCGGGGACTCAGTACGTACCGACAACGGCGCGCTCGCCTGCAACGGCAATCTTCGCGATCGTCGCGCGACAAGCGGCGAAGGCAGAGTGAGCTAGAATTCTGTCGATTCTACCCTGCGCACGCCTTCAAGATCCTCCTTGCTCGCCGCCATCCTCATCATCGCGTGCGCCTACCTGATCGGATCGATTTCGTTCGCGGTCGTGGTCAGTCGTGCGTTCGGGCTACCCGACCCTCATGGCTACGGATCGGGAAACCCCGGCGCAACGAATGTCCTGCGCACCGGCAACCGGACGGCCGCGGTGCTGACGCTCGCCGGAGACCTGGTCAAGGGGTGGCTGGGCGTATTCGTGGCCCAGATTCTTGCCGCAACATTCGGCGCGCCCGAATGGACGGTCCCGGCGTCCGCGTTGGCGGTGTTCCTGGGCCATCTGTTTCCGGTGTATCACGCCTTCAGGGGCGGGAAGGGCGTTGCCACGACGGCCGGCATCGTGTTCGCGCTCGATTGGCCTCTCGGGCTCTTCCTGCTGGTTGTCTGGGCCGTGATGGTATTCGGGCTCAAGATCTCGTCGCTCGCCGCGTTGACGGCGGCGGTGTTGTTGCCGCTTGGCGCGTTCTATACATTCGGCAACACCATGACCGCGTGGGCGATGGTGCCCATCTGCGTGCTGCTGTTCTGGCGACATCGGGCGAACATCCGGCAACTTCTCAAAGGCGGCGAGCGCAAGATAGGCCACTAGCACGAAGCGGCTCCAGCCGAGCACCCGACGGATCGGAACAGGGCTGTTTCACCGCGTGAGCCTGCCGGGCAGCGACCGGATCCCGCGAGCCATCTTCAACATGCCCGTTTTCTCGAACGCCGGCGTCAATCTCCATTACGAAACGCACGGCAGCGGCAAGCCGCTGCTGCTCGTGGCCGGGCTCGCCTCGGACAGCGCGTACTGGCTGCCGGCCCTCGACGAACTCGCTGCTCGCCGACGGGTCATCCTGATCGACAACCGCGGTTCGGGCCGGACGACGCCGATGGATGCCGCAAACGGCATCGGCGTGATGGCCGACGACTGTGCCGCGCTGGTGCGCCACCTGCGCCTGCCCAAGGTCGACCTCGTCGGTCATTCGATGGGCGGAATGGTCGTGCAGGACTGTGCCGTTCGCTATCCGGATCTTTGGAACCGCGTGGTGTTCGCGGGGACCACGCCGCAGGCCTCGAAACGCGATAACGACCTGTTCGCGACCTGGGCAGCGCTGTTCGAGAAAGTCGACCGCGCGAGCTGGTTCCGCAACCTCTACTACTGGGTGCTGTCTGCGCGCTTCTTCGACAGCCGGGCGAATGTCGACGCGTTGACGCAACTTGCCGCCGCCTATCCCTACCAGCAAAGCGCGCGGGCACTTGCCAATCAGGTGGCGGCCATCGCCGCCTTCGACGGTACGCGCGCGCTGTCGTTGCTGCGCGTGCCCGCGCTGGTGCTCGCCGGGACTGATGACCTGCTGTTTCCAATCGCGGACAACGCGGCGTTCGCGCAGTCCCTCCCGCATGCAACGTTCGTCGCGATAGAAGGCGCCGCACATTCGTTTCCCGCCGAGTTCCCGCAGGAATTCAACCGGCACGTGCTGGCGTTTCTCGCCTGATCGTCGTCAGACCCGGGGCGGCATCACGACTCCGGAGTCCGGCACGCTTCGTCCGACGCACCGCCGAGAGACGACAGGTTCCACCGGGGGAAGACTGCGAACGAGTAATCACCGCGTGCCGATTGCGCGAGGCGCAGCGCGCCGACCAGCGCGATCATCGCGCCGTTGTCGGTGCAGAACTGAAGATCAGGAAAGAAGACATCGCCCCCGCGGGCGCCAACGGCCTCGACCAGCCGCGCACGCAGTTCGCGATTCGCGCCGACGCCGCCTGCGACCACCAGCCGTCGGTGCCCGGTGGCAGCCAACGCGGCCAGCGATTTGGCCACCAGCACGTCCACGATCGCGCTCTGGAACTCGAGCGCGATGTCGGCCTTGCGCTCGATGGCGAGTTCGTCGGGCGCAGCGCCACCGGCCTCCCTGCGCGCCAGCGTCAGTACCGCGGTCTTGAGCCCGGAGAAGCTGAAGTCGAGATCCCCCGATCCCAGCATCGGCCGCGGCAGTTTCACCGCGCCCGCGCGGCCGGATTCGGCGAGCTTGGCGAGCGCCGGCCCGCCGGGGTAGGGCAGTCCCAACAGCTTCGACGTCTTGTCGAACGCCTCGCCTGCCGCGTCGTCGAGCGTATCGCCGAGGAGCCGGTAGCGGCCCACGCCGGCGACGTCGAACAACTGGCTGTGGCCGCCCGAGACCAGCAGTGCGACGAACGGGAAATCCGGCCCGGGATGCACGAGCAGCGGCGACAGAAGATGGCCCTCGAGGTGATGAACCCCGATTGCCGGAATCCCGAGAGAATAGGCCAGCGCAGTTGCCACACCGGCGCCGACCAGCAGCGCGCCCGCGAGACCCGGCCCCTTGGTGTAGGCAATGGCGTCGAGGTCCGCCAGTCCGATGCCCGCGCTGGACAGGACCTCGCGCACCAGCGGCACGACGCGACGAACGTGATCGCGGGATGCGAGTTCGGGCACCACGCCGCCATAGTCCTGGTGCATCGCCACCTGGGAATGCAGCCCGTGCGACAGGAGCCCGGCGGCCCTGTCATAGACGGCGACCCCGGTCTCGTCGCAGGAGGTCTCGATGCCGAGTACGCGCATGGGGAGGCAGGCCAAAAGCGTCGATCATACAGGGGCTTGCCGAATTCCCGCAGACCCGATATAGTGTTGGGTTACTGCAGACGGCCCCCTCTTGGGGGCCATACAACCAAGGATAGAGCGTTATGCCGAGCGTACGTGTCCGCGAAAACGAGCCCTTCGAGGCCGCGCTTCGCCGTTTCAAGCGCACCATCGAGAAGACGGGCCTGCTGACGGAGTTGCGTGCGCGCGAGTTCTACGAAAAGCCCACGGCTGAACGAAAGCGCAAGAAGGCCGCGGCCGTGAAGCGCCATTACAAGCGCATCCGCAGCCAGCAGCTGCCTCCGAAGCTGTTCTGACCGCCGCGCGCCGACAGCTGTATCCGCGAAGAGGACAGGGGCGAAACGATTCGCCCCTTTTCGTTTCCTGGAGATTCCTGGGGCGAAAAGCAAAGACCGCCGCCTCCGGCAAAGGAATCCGTTCCCGATCCGGGGGGTTGCGTCCCCTGCAGAATCCATGACCCTCAAAGCCCGTATTACCGAAGACATGAAGGACGCCATGCGCGCGAAGGACACGGCGCGCCTGTCGACGGTTCGCCTCCTGCTGGCCGCCATCAAGCAGCGCGAGGTCGATGAGAGGCGCGAGCTGCCTGACGCGGACGTGCTCGCCGTCATCGACAAGATGGTCAAGCAGCGCCGCGACTCGATCGCCCAGTTCGAGGCCGGCAAGCGGATGGATCTCGTGGCCATCGAGCAGTCCGAACTCGAGGTGCTGCAGGGCTATCTCCCAAAGCAGCTCTCCGACGCCGAAATCGACGCCATCGTTGCTGCTTCCATCGTCGCGACCGGCGCGGCCGGCCCGTCCGGGATGGGCAAGGTCATGGGCGAATTGAAAGGCCAGCTCGCGGGTCGCGCCGACATGAGCATCGTTTCGGCGAAGGTCAAGGCGAGACTCGCGTCCTGACCGGCCGGGTACCCCGGCTGAGCGCCGTTTCAGTCATGGACCAGAGAAATCGCGCGTCCCGACAACCGCGCATCGGATAGCCATTTCGGATCCGCGTGCATTGGCCCGACATTTGCGGCCCTTTCGCCCGCACAGGGGTTGCCTATAATTGGGTAATTCCCGAAGCGCAGTAGTGCCAGACCGGCAGGTCGCCCCGCCCGGCCAAGGCGGCGCGACCCCGAAAATCCGACGCGATGATCCCCACCGACTTCATCCAGACCCTGCTCTCGCGCCTGGATATCGTCGAAGTCATCGACCGTTATGTCCCGCTGAAGAAGGCCGGCGCCAATTACGTGGCGTGCTGCCCGTTCCACAGCGAGAAGACGCCGTCGTTCTCGGTCAGTCCCACCAAGCAGTTCTATCATTGCTTCGGCTGCGGCGCGCACGGGACCGCCATCGGTTTCCTGATCGAACACACGGGCAAGACTTTTCCGGACGCCGTCGAGGAGCTGGCCAGGGATGCCGGACTCGAAGTGCCGCGGGTCGAGCGAGCTGGCGAGCGTGAGCGGCGCGAGGAAGCCGCCGATCTGAACGAGCTGCTGCTGGTCGCCGCCAGGTTCTACCGTACCCGCCTGAAAGACGCACCGGCTGCGATCGAATACCTGAAAGCGCGCGGGCTGACCGGAGAAATCGCCGCGCGCTTCGGTGTCGGATACGCACCCGATGCCTGGCAGGGCTTGAGCGACGCGTTTGCCAAGTACGATGATCCGGAGCTGGAGGCCGCCGGGCTGGTCATCAGCGGCGATGGTGGCAAGCGCTACGACCGTTTCCGCGACCGCGTGATGTTTCCGATCCACGACAGCCGCGGCCGCGTCATCGGTTTCGGTGGCCGCGTGCTCGGCGCGGGCGAGCCCAAATACCTCAATTCCCCGGAGACTCCGGTGTTCTCGAAGGGCCGCGAGCTGTACGGGCTGTTCCTTGCGCGCAACGGAATACGCGACGCCGGCCGCGTAGTGGTCGTCGAAGGCTACATGGACGTCGTCGCGCTCGCGCAGCACGGCATCGACTACGCCGTGGCCACACTCGGCACGGCGACCACGCCGGTGCATGTACAGAAGCTCTTTCGGCTCACGGACTGCGTCGTGTTCTGCTTCGACGGAGATGCGGCCGGCCGCAAGGCCGCTTGGCGCGCGTTGGAGAACACGCTGCCGGAGATGGCCGATGGCAAGAATGCGCTGTTCCTTTTCCTGCCCGATGGCGAGGACCCGGACGACTTCGTCCGCAAGCGTGGACGCGCCGCGTTCGAACGCGCGATCGCCGAGGCCGTTCCGCTATCCGAATTCCTGCTGGGCGAGTTGGCGATCCACCACCCTCCGAACTCGTCCGAAGGCCGGGCCGCGCTGGTGGCGGCGGCCCGCCCGATGTTGGCGCAGATCGGCGCCCCGGTGCTCTCGGCGATCCTGCGCAAACGCCTGGCCGAGCTTTCCGGATTGCCCGAGAACGACCTGCGTGGGCTGCTGGCGGTCGGCCCCGGCCGGGATGCCGGCGCGCAGGACCGCCACGAATGGCCGCTTCCCGAAGCGCGCACGCCACGGCGCCCGGCCGCCAGAACACCGGTTCGCCGATCCCCGTCACTGGTGAGGCAGCTGATCCAGGGCCTGCTCCAGCAGCCGGCGCTGGCCCGATCGCTGCCGTTCCCGCGTCCGGAAGACGGCACTCCGGAAGCCGCGACGCTCGCGGCGCTGGTCGCCCATTGTGCGCAAGCCGAGGTTGTGCCCACGACGCCCGCCGTCCTGCAGGCGTTCGCCGGCACCTCTCACGCCACCATTCTGGCGTCGGTACTAGCATTGGCCGAGGATCAGCAACTCGACGAACAGGCGGTCGAGGCCGAGGTTCGCGACGGCCTCGAACGCTGGTGGCAACAGGCGCGACGCAGCGGCATGCCGGCGCCGGCCGCCACGATGATGCCCGTCGCGACGGAGGAAGACCGACGCCTGCAGCAGCTCGATTACGTGCGCCAGCGCGCGGGCCGGGGTCCCGCCGATGCGCCCGAAGGGCTCCCGCCGAGGGGGCCGCCCGTGATATAATTTGCGGTTTTCCCTCGCCGACCCCACATAGCTGAATGACCGGGCGTCGGGCGTGAGCGCGCCGACCCCGACCGCCGGCGCCCCACCGTTTCAGACAAGGATGACCATGGCCAAGAAGCCCGCGAAGCCTACCCGCAAGTCCAAGCCAAAGCCGCAGCCCAAGGCCAAGGCAGGAAAGTCCTCGCCCGCGGGGCGCAAGACGGCGAAGGCCTCGCCCCCGGCTGGAAAGAAATCGGCCGCGACCGCCAAGCCCGCTGCGAAGAAAGCCCCGCGCCCGGCGGCCAAGAAGACGACGGCCAAGAAATCTGCGAAGAATTCGGTCCGAAAGACGGTCCCCAAGAGCAAGCCGGCGGTAAAGACAACGACGAAGTCCGCCGCGAAGGCCAAGTCGACGGCGAGGCCGGCGGCCAAATCTGCAGCCAGGCTTGCGGCCAAGTCCGCAACCAAACCCGCTGCCAAGGCCGTGGGCAGGCCCGCGGCCAAATCCAGCGGCCAAGCCAGCGGCCAAGCCCGTCGCCAAGCTGCAGCCGAAACAGATCAAGCCCCCGATGGGCGCGAAGCCCGTCAACGGCAAGCACGCAGCAACGGCCAAGACCGGAGCCAAGCCGGCGCCCCCCGCCAAGGCTGCGGCACCGGCGCTCGCCCAGAAAGCATCGGCGAGCGAAATCGCCGCCAAGCTGGCGGGAAAGCGTGCCGAAGACGCCGCCACCAAGAAGGGCAAGAACGGCAAGCATGCCGATGTCGCCCCCCGCGTGCTCACCCCCGCCGATGTCGAGGCCCGCAAGCGCCGGCTGAAGACTTTGATCGTGCTCGGAAAGGAGCGCGGCTACCTTACCTACGCCGAGATCAACGACCATCTCCCTGACGACATCCTCGACGCCGAGCAGATCGAGGGTGTGATCTCGATGATCGGAGACATGGGCATCCAGGTCTACGACGAAGCCCCTGACGCCGACACGCTCCTGATGGCGGAAGCGCCGGCGACGGTACCGGCCGAAGATGTCGAGGAAGAAGCCGAGGCCGCAGCGTCCACGCTCGATTCGGAGTTCGGCCGCACGACCGACCCGGTGCGGATGTACATGCGCGAAATGGGCTCGGTCGAACTCCTTACCCGCGAAGGCGAGATCGAGATCGCCAAGCGCATCGAGGAAGGCCTGAAACACATGATCATGGCCATCTCCGCCTGCCCGATGACGGTGGCGCAGATCCTCGACTTCGCCGACAGGATCGACAAGGACGAGCAGAAGATCGATGACCTGGTCGACGGGCTGATGGACTTCAACGAGGAACTGTCGGCGATAGACGAGGGGGACGACGAGGAGTCCGACGAAGACGAGGCCGATGCGGGTGCCATCGCCAGCGAGAATCTCGAGCGGCTGAAGGTCGCGGCAATGGAAAAGTTCTCGGCGATCCGCAGGCACCACACCCGGATGCTGACGGTGCTGCAGAAGGAGGGGCACAAGGCACCGAAATACCTCGATCTGCAGAAGAAGATCTCCGGCGAATTGATGCAGATCCGCTTCTCGGCGCGGCAGGTCGAACGGCTATGCGACTCGGTGCGCACCGAAGTCGACAATATCCGGCAGACGGAGCGCAAGATCCAGGATCTCGTCGTGCACAAGGGCGGCATGCCGCGCCCGGACTTCATCAAGATGTTCCCGACCAACGAGACGTCGCTGCGCTGGATCGATCGCGAAGTCGGCGCGCATCACAACTACAGCGAGCAACTCGCCAAGTATCGGCAGGCGATCGTCGAGCAGCAGCAGAAACTGCTCAACCTCCAGGAACGCGTGATGATCCCCTTGAAGGACCTGAAGGAGATCAACAAGCAGATGTCGACCGGCGAGGCAAAAGCGCGCAAGGCCAAGCGCGAGATGACCGAGGCGAACCTGCGCCTCGTGATCTCGATCGCCAAGAAGTACACGAACCGCGGCCTGCAGTTCCTCGACCTGATCCAGGAAGGCAACATCGGCCTCATGAAGGCCGTCGACAAGTTCGAATACCGCCGTGGCTACAAGTTCTCGACCTACGCCACCTGGTGGATCCGGCAGGCGATCACGCGCTCGATCGCCGACCAGGCACGCACGATCCGAATCCCGGTCCACATGATCGAGACGATCAACAAGATGAACCGCATCTCGCGGCAGATCCTGCAGGAAACGGGGCAGGAGCCCGATCCGGCCACGCTCGCGCAGAAGATGGAGATGCCCGAGGAGAAGATCCGCAAGATCCTGAAGATCTCGAAGGAACCGATCTCGATGGAGACGCCGATCGGCGACGACGACGACTCGCACCTCGGTGACTTCATCGAGGACCAGTCGACGGTCGCACCCTCCGACGCCGCGGTGAACTCGTCGTTGCGCGACGTTTGCAAGGATATCCTCGACTCGCTCACGCCGCGCGAGGCGAAGGTGCTGCGGATGCGCTTCGGCATCGAGATGAACACCGACCACACGCTGGAAGAGGTCGGCAAGCAGTTCGATGTCACGCGCGAGCGTATTCGTCAGATCGAGGCGAAGGCGTTGCGCAAGCTGCGGCATCCGTCACGGTCTGAGAAGCTGCGTTCGTTTCTCGAGGGCGAATGAAGTGAGGCCGGCGCGCCGCCTGCGGCGACCGCGCCGGTTTGAGTCGCTGTCGAGGTCCGGGTGTTCTGCTCGGCAATCGCGTGGCGCGGGCCTGTCGGACTGACGATCCGGCACCCGCGCTGCACCGCGAAATTCTGCGGGACATCAGCAAATCATCGTAGTTGCGCGCCCCAAGGGGAGCCACCGGGCACGCGTGCCGCCACGCTACTTGTCGGCAGCCCGCATTGACTTCGCCAGACCGCTGTAGGCTTTCGTGTCGCGGTCGATGGTGTCGCGCAAGCCTTGCGGCGAGCTGCCGGTCGCCGCGATGCCCAGCGCCGCGAATCGGGAGCGAAGGTCCTCGGCCTTGAGACTCTCCGCAATCGCCGCCTGCAGCCGAACGATTATGGTCTGTGGCGTACCTGCGGGTGCGAACAAGCCCATCCAGAGATCGAACCCGAAGCCATGGACGCCGGCCTCGGCCATCGTAGCGACGTCGGGCATCGTCGGCACCCGGACAGTGCCGTTCACGGCAAGCGCCTTGAGGTCCCCGGTCTTGACGTAGGGCGTCGATGAAATAGTGTTCACGATCGCTACCTGAACGTCACCCGCCAGCAACCCGTTCACGACCGCCGAGACACCCCGGTACGGAATGTAATGCATGCTGATGCCGGTCAGCCGCGAGAACATCTCGGTCGCCAGCATGTAATTGCTCGATGCCACGCCGGCGTTCAGCATATCCGGATGTGCATTGGCGTACGCAACCAGCTCCGCCACCGAAGCCACCGGCACGGCCGGCGTGACCACGAGCGCGACAGGCCAGCGCGCGACCAGCGAAATGGGATCGAAGTCGCGGATTGGATCGTAGGGGCGCGTCGGCTGCAAGACGGGAATGATCGACATTTGCCCGTTCGACGCAGCCAGCAGCGTATAGCCGTCGGGGGTCGCCGAGGCGACGTGCCGCGCTGCGATGATGCCATCCGCGCCGGACTTGTTTTCGACCACCACCGGTTGTCCGAGTGCATCCCGCAGCTTCTCGGCCAGCACGCGCGCGGCCGTATCGACGCCGGAACCGGGCGGGAAGCCGACGACAAACTTGATGGGCCGCGTCGGGTAGTCCTGGCCGGAGGCGCAGGCCCAAGGCACCATCGCGACCATAATTCCCAGGATCACCCGCGCGATTGTCATGGATTGTCCCGCCCGCCATTATTGTTGCGGTTGACTCTGCGGCGCGCCCGGCGAACCCCGCTCGTTGCGGCTCGCGGCGACTGCCATCCGCGCGAGCTCGTTGCGCAGAACCTTACCCATCGCGTTGCGTGGCAGCTCGCGCATCTTCATGATGAACGTCGGTGCTTGCGCTCCCAGTCGCTCCCGGCAACGTTCGTGGAATTCGGCCGCAACAAGGGGGCCGTTGGGCACGTAGGCCGCACACACGGCGACCTCGCCGTTACCATCGGGTGCGCCGAACACCGCGACCTCGCGAAGGTCCGCCAATGACATCAACACCCCTTCGATCGCTTCGGGACTGAACTTGGCGCCACCTCGATTGATGACATCGTCGGTGCGACCCAGGATGCGTAAAAGTCCGTCGTCTTCGACGATCGCGCGGTCGTTGGGATAAACCCACCCTCCCCTGAACACGCTGGCGGAGGCGTCGTCGGTGTTGCCGACATAGCCGTTCGCCGCGTGGCCACTGCGCACGCGTAGGATCCCCTCCTTCCCCGGGCCCAGGGGCCTGTCCTCGGCATCCACGATTTCGACGTCGACCCCCGGAAAGGGGTAACCGACGGCGCCAAACCTTCCCAGCATTGCCGCCAGCGGCCCGGCCGCGACCGGGCCGGTCTCCGTCGAGCCATAGGTCACGATTATGTTTGCGGGCAGGCGTCGCTGCGCCAATTCGTAGGTCGCAGCGGGCAAGGTTCCCCCTCCAACCTCGATGCTCTCCAGCGCGCACCGGACGCCTTCGCGTGGCAGGACCTCGAGGATCTTGCGCAACCCGATCGGCGAGACTGCCATGTGGCCGACCCGCGACGAGACCAGCCAGAATGCCATTTTCTCTGCCTGGAAGTTCGGCAGCACCACCACGCCACCCGCCCACAGGGTTCGCAATATCCTGCCCAAGCCGAACACGACGCCGGGACCGACGAGACAGGTCTGGCGCACGGCCGTGATCCATGGTGGGGACAACGCTCGCGTCGCGATTCGCCGCATCATGCGATCGTGGCTGAGCGCGATGATCTTCGGCGTTCCGGTCGTCGTGCCGGACGATGGGCAATAGGCAAGTATCGCGCTGTCGTCCGAAACCATCTCCGCCGGAGGCAACACGCCGCCGGCGAGAAGATCGTCGGGCCAAAGGTCGTGGAGCGAGACGACCCGCGGGTAACCCTTGGCGTCGTCAGGCGAATCGACAAATGCGACGTCCATCAGCGCGGTCGGAGCTACCGCAACTCCGACCCGCGCCAGCGCAAGGGTGACGGCCAGATAGCGATACCAGTCACCAGTGAGGAGCGCCGCCTTCTGCCCCGGCACGAGCGCGAGTTCTCGCAGCCGATGGGAGAGTGCATCCACCGTACGTTCGAGCACGGCGTAGCTGATCGTGGAACCGTCGACCCGCAAAACGGCAGGCAGGTCCGGGGCGATTCGAGCGTTGCGACGAATGGGTTCCGAACCGTTCATTATCCAACCGCCGTTGCGCGCGATCGGCAATTATAGCCTGCGCGACTGCGGGGATCGAACCCGAGGTGCTCGGCCATGCGGGGCGCGTCCAGGCAATGCTCGCTCGTTGCTGCGCGCTCCACTTGAACACCCGAACGCCTGCACTGCCTCCCGGAAACGACTCGTCCAGCAGGCCACCATACCGGCCATCGATTCAGTGCGGTAGTTTTTTCGCCAGATTCTCCGGGAAACTCGTTCATTGATGGCTCGGAAGGAAAAAGCGTCCCGAGGACCCCGAGGCGCTTTTCATGCGGTCGCGGGCGTCAGTTCGTCGCGAAGCAGTAGAGCTTCCCGGCCCCGCCGGTGGAGGCCAGCGCGGCGTCGCTGCAACCCCGCGTCACGTGCGACGAGTTCCAGGACATGGCCTCCGCCGGTGGCACCGGGGGTGGCAATCCCATGCGATCGTGGTGGCCGACGACTGCCGAGCCCTCGCCGCTCTTCGTCCAGTTTCCGCAGGTCTTGTCACCGGCGCTCGCGGGAAACGCCGTGCCGTCCGATTGCGTCCCCGTGAGGATGTCGTGCTGATTCGGCGAATCCCCGCGACCATTGACCATTGCACCGCCTTCGGTGAGCGCCGTCTGCTTGGTCAGGTTGTTCGTGCCGTGCAGTTCCGCGACGTTCTTGGCAATCACGTCTCCCCTGACGTTCTGCCACGGCCCGCTGCCGATGCGATCCTTGGCGTTGACCGCCGGCATCGACGCCGTCGCCGAATTGCTGAGGTAGGCGTGCCACGTGCGGTTGGGCAGGCCCGCGGCCGCCGCCAACGCCTGGCAATGCTTGTCGGCACCGTCGAGTCCACCGAAATCGGCGCCCTTGCCCGAACCCTTGCTGGTCACGAAAAAACTCGGGCCCGACGGCGAGCCCATCGACGCACAACCGCCCAGGACCAGGGCGACGATCATCGCGCCCGCTACCATTGTTCTCATTGTTTCCTCCGCGGTGTTGCCCCCGATGCCCATGGCGACATGGCAGGCTCGCGCTATCTGAACAGCGCCAGGCTGCATTCTATTCCCGGGCACCCCGCCAACTGCCCAATCGCGTTCAGGCTGTCGCGGATCCGCGTTCGCCCGAAGTCGATGACGGCAGGACTACGAGAGCACCATCACCGGGACCGGACTCGTCGCCAGGACCTTCTGGGTCACCGACCCCATCAGCATACCTACGATCGCGGATTGGCCGTGCCGCCCCATCGTGATGATGTCCGCCCCCCACTCGGCCGCGTAGTCGACGATTTCCCGCGCAGGGTCACCGATTCGGTGCACGCGCTCGTACGAAACACCATGGTCGTCGAGCACCGCGGTGGCCGGCGCGAGTGCCTCGCTGCATTCCTCGTCGTAGTAGCGCGCGGCGGCGTCCTTACCCGCCCACGCGACAGCGCGTGCGTACGGCAAATGCGGATGCGCGTTGATGACGGCAATCGTGACCGGCCCGGAAAACCAGGGCAGGCGTTCCAGCAGGTGGCGCAATGCGTCGACGGAATACGCGGAGCCATCGGTTGGAAACAGAATTTTCATTCGGCAATCTTCCCTGGTGTTGAAGTCAAGTGTCGGTGGGCAAAGGCAGCGGCAAGGCTCGGATCCGTCAACGCAATTGCAGTTCGGCCTTGACCTGTTCCGGGTCCTCGGGATCGTCGGTGAACACGAATCCCAGGTGCTGCGAGAACCGGATCATATTGTGGTTGGCGCGCAGCACGGTTCCGACCAGCCGCTGCAGGCCCCTTTTCGTGGCGCTCGCGATCAGCGATTTCATCAGGAGCGTCGCGACTCCTCGGCCGTGCCAGGCGTCGGCCACGACTACGGCAAATTCCGCGCTTTCATGGTCGAGATTGGCGATATACCTGGCGATCCCCGCGATCGCCACGCTACCCGGACCGCTCGGGTCCGGCGTCAATGCGAGCAGAGCCAGTTCGCGATCGTAGTCGACCTGGGTGAAACGCCCGATCATCGCCGGAGTGAGTTCATGCAGCCGGTAGAAGAAACGGTAGAACCGCGTCTGCTCCGACAGCCCGGAGATGAAACGACGCTCGAGCTCCGCGTCCTCGGGCCGGATCGGGCGCATGAACAGCCTCGTTCCATCCGGCAGGATCGCGTGCTTCTCCATTTCCAGCGGATACGGATGTATCGCCATGTGGCGATAGCCCAGGCCCGGCTTGCGCTTGGGGTCGACGACGACGCGCGCGACCGGGATTTGGACGCGTCGCCGGATCACCGCGACCGGATCGAGCGCCACCTCGCGCACCCATGGCAGCGCGCACGCGAGGGCCGATACGCGCAGCAGGAGTTGCACGAGCTGCTCGTCCGGAGATGCGATGCCCGCCGCCGCCAGGAGGTCCGACGCCAGCCGCCTATTGAGCGGTGGCAGCATCACCGAGCGCATCCTTGCCGCCGCGATGCCGCGCGCGCTCATCCCGGCGCCAATTACCGGACCGAACACCGGGTCAGTCGCCAGTGTGATCGCGCAGGCGCCGGTGATGCCGGGCGGCATCGCGCGCTGCAGGACCCACGGCGCCGCGGAGCCGGCTGGCGTGTCAGTCGCCTTGACATCCTGAAGATCGCGCCATGCGCGTGCAAGCGCACGCCCGTCACTGAGTCCTGCGCGTTCGATCGCGGGAGCGGAGCCTTCGATCGTCAGCGTCACCGGGTAATGGAGGCGCCGCGCCGCAGCCTGCGCTTCCGCGAGCGTCGCCACCTTCGCGAGCGGCGCAGTGTCGATGCCGAAAGCGGCGAGGAGTTCCTGCGTTTCCGCCGGCGGAAGAAGATGCCTGCCTTCGTCCAGCGCGCGTACGCGTAACGCTTCGGTCGCAGCCATGTCCAGTGGCGCCGGATCGGGATGCGGCGACGGTACTTCGAGCAGCCATTCCTGGTTGCGTCGATAGGCGGCAAGGAACCCGAACGCATCGACGGCGTTTTCGGGCGTGTAGAAATTGGCGATCCCGCCCGCTTCGAGTGCGCTGTGGACCTCGGGCCGGTTGAGGTTTCCCAACCACGCGCCGAGGACAGGCTTGTGCGAGTCGCGTGCGACCGCCGCAACGGCATGCGCGGCCTCGAGCGCACCGACGATGGGGCGCGGGACATGCAGCGCGAGCACGGCGTCGGCATTGGGGTCGGAAAGAATGGTCGCGACTGCCGCCGCGAACAGGGCCGGCGGCGCATCGCCGCGCACATCAACGGGGTTCGCCCGTGCCATTTCAGGTGGCAAAAGGGTGTCGAGCGCCTGCTTCGTCTCCGGAGCGAATTGCGCAAGCGTGACTCCTGCACCCGCCACGCAATCGGCGGCGAGGATGCCGGGACCGCGGCCGTTGGACACGATCGCTAGTCGCGCGCCGCGAGGAATCTTGCCTTGCGCGAGAATACGCGCCGCCGCAAAGAGCTGCGTGTACGAGCGCACGCGCACGGTACCGGCACGCGTCAACGCGGCATCGAATACGGCGTCGGACGAGATCGCGGGCTCGCCGACCTCGTCGGTCGACGCGACCTGTTCCTGCGAGCGCCCCGCCTTCAGCACGATAATCGGCTTGGTTCGGGCCGCCGCTCGCAGCGCCGAGACGAACGTCCGGGCGTCGCCGACGGTTTCCACGTAGAGCAGGATGCCATCGGTGCCCGGATCGTTGACCAGCGCTTCGAGGAGCTCGCCGAAGCCCACGTCGATGCCCCCGCCCAACGAGGTCACCGTCGAGAAGCCGATGCGCAATGGCCCCGCGAAATCCAGCATCGCCGTGCACACCGCGCCCGATTGGGCGACGAGCGCCAGGCGGCCGGGTAGCGCCATGGGTGCGCAGAACGTCGCGTTGAGCCCGATGTCGGTGCGGACGACTCCGAACGCACCCGGGCCCAGCAGACGGATACCGCGGGCCTTCGCGATCGCCGCTACGCTTCGCAGCCAGGCCCGGCTCGCCGTCGGATCGCTTTCCGGAAACGTGATCAGCGCCGCGGACCTGACACGTGCCCGGGACTCGTCGAGGATGCCTGGTATGGCGCTGGCCGGCGCCGCGATCACCGCCAGGTCCACCGGCTTGCCGATCGCGCCGACCGTCGAATAGGAGCGGCGACCGAATACCAGCCGATGATTGGGATTGACAGCGTGTATCGCGCCTTGAAACTGCCCGGCAAGCAGGTTCTCGAATACGGTGCGGCCGAGCGATCCCGCCCGCTCGGAGGCGCCGACAAGGGCGACCGATTTTGGCGTCAGGAGCGGGGAAAGATAGTGTTGCAATCGCGATCGATTCCGTGCTTTTGGATCGAGTCTACTATGGCTCGTTGGGCGGCAAGCCGAATGCGTGCATCGCATCCGCGAAAACTGCGACAGCGACACGCATGCGGTCGGTATAATCGCTTTTCCGCGCCTCGGGACCCGAGTCCGATTGCACGCAACCCCGCGCAGGGCCTGTAGCTCAGACGGTTAGAGCAGGGGACTCATAATCCCTTGGTCGCTGGTTCGAATCCAGCCGGGCCCACCAAGAAAACAATCGCTTGCCACCAGGCTGGGCTGATTTGATCGCGGGCACCGAAGGACCACGCATGGACATTAGCAAATTCGCAGAAATTCTGCGACCGGGATTTGATGCCCACCTCCGCTCCGCTTCGGTTCTCGAGGAGGAGCAACATGAGGCTGGGCGATGCGCCCAACGCTGGACGCCAAGCTGGCGATGGACGCGCTGAACGTTTCGCTCATCGTGGCCCACCGATTACCCCTGCATTTCGATCAGGGGGCAACGGATGCCACCGGAAGCTGCCGGGAGATTGTCAGGCGCCATAGCATCAGGCAGCGCATGAGTCGCAAGCGTGATTATTGGGACGATGCGCCCATGAAGAGCTCTTTCCATACGCCCAAGACCGAATCGGTCATGCACTGCGACCACAAGACACGCGACGATGCGCGGGTCAGCTTGTTCGAATGCATGGACGTGCCTTGCAACCGGCAGCAACGGCACTCATCGATCGGCTGCGAGGCCCCGCAACCGTTCGAGGCGATGGAATCGACTGGTTGAGTGTCCACCGTTCGTGGGCAAGACCAATCGCGGCCCTTCATCGACGCCTAGACCCGAAGCTTCAGCAGCGATTTCTGGCCGGGAGGATAATGAGTTGCGTCGTATTGGCGGACGGTCGGCGCTGCCGTCGAGCACCCGTGGCGCCCACGCAAGGAGGACCCCATGGCAGATTCCATTCGCAAGGTCGATTATTTCCACACGATGGCGTCGAACACCCCGGGACAGGCGGCGAAAATTCTTTCCGGCCTCGCGGACGAAGGGGTCGAATTGCTGGCGCTGTCGGGCTTCCCGAACGGGAGGAGGGCGCAGGTGGACCTCGTGCCGGCCGATTCGACGAAGCTCAAGCGCGCGGCAAAGAAACTCGGCCTGGCGCTGTCGTCGCGCAAGACTGGCTTCCTGGTTCAGGGTGACGATCGGGTCGGCGCGATGACCGGCATCGCCGAGGCACTCGCCGCGGCGAAGGTGAACATGATCGCGGCCGTGGCCATCAGCGCCGGCAAGGGGCGCTTCGGCGCGATCTTCTGGGTGAAGCCGCAGTCGGTGGCAAAGACGGCAAGGCTGCTCGGGGCGAAGAAGCGCCCTTGAGGCCGGCAAGCGCAGTGCGCACAGGCGTCGTCGATCCGCGCCCGCTCGACCGCCCGAAGGGCGCGGTGCGCCCCCTCGGGGGCAGCGAACGTAGTGAGCGCGGGGGTCGTTCAACCGCGGCCGCTCAGCCGTGTATGGCCTCGTACTTGGCCTGCAACTGCTCGCGCGTTTCCGCATGATCCGGGTCGGGCACGATGCAGTCCGCCGGGCACACGTCGACGCACTGCGGTTCATCGTGCGCGCCGACGCACTCGGTGCACTTGGCCGGGTCGATGATATAGATGGGCGAGCCGACGCTGATGGCGTCGTTCGGACATGGCTCCACGCAGGCGTCACAGGCGGTGCAGTCGGCGTTGATGATCAGTGCCATTGAAGTCTCCTCGGGGTCGTCGTTATCGGGCGCAGCTGGCGCACGCCGTGAAGTCTAGACGAATTCGCTGGTGTAGGACTGCAGCGCCTTCATGTAGTTGGCGCGCTCGAAGGCGCCAGGATCGGGACAGGATTGCTGCGACAGGGAACCCTTCATCTGTGTCACCGACGTGTACTCGCGCTCGGCCATCCAGGCCTCGACGCCGCGCACCAGCGTACCGACATGACTCGGACCCTTGGTCAGCAGGCTGCTGGCCAGCATCACGCAGTCCGCACCCGCCAGCAGCAGCTTGAGCACGTCGTCGGGCGTGTGCGCGCCGCCGGTGGCGGCCAGGCTGGCATCGACGCGCCCGCGCAGGATCGCGATCCAGCGCAGCGCCAGACGCAATTCATCGGACGTCGACAGCATCAGGTGCGGTGAGACCTCGAGTTCCTCGAGCAGGATATCGGGCTGCAGGAAGCGATTGAAGAGCACCAGTCCCGAGGCTCCGGCCTTGGTCAGGCGCGACGCCATGTTGGCCATGGCGCTGAAATACGGCGCCACCTTGACGGCGACCGGCAGCTTCACCTGCCGCGTGACCGACTCGACCAGTTCGACGTAGCGCTGTTCGACCACGACGCTGTTGTCGTCGATGCTGGTCGCGAGAAAATACACGTTCAACTCGATCGCGTCGGCGCCCGCCTCCTCGATCTTGCGCGCGATGCTGGTCCAGCCGCCTGGCGTATGGCCATTGAGGCTGGCGATCACCGGCACCGAAAGCGCCGACTTCGCATCCGCGATCAGTGTCAGGTACTGGTCGGGGCCGGTGCGGTAGTGCTGCATCTCGGGAAAGAAGCCCTGTGCCTCCGGCGACAATTCGGCGCCGGCCAGCATCAGGTTGTGCGTGGCCATCTCCTCGTGCTCGATCTGTTCCTCGAACAGCGACGGCAACACGACGGCCGCCACACCGGCGGCCTGCAGCCGCTTCAGGCTGTCGATCGAACTCGTCAGCGGGGATGCCGACGCCACGATCGGGTGCTTCAGTTCGAGGCCGAGGTACCTGGTCCGAAGATCGACACTCATGATTTTTCCTCCTCGCTGCCCACCGCCGCCGGTTCATTGTCCCCTTTCGGGGTCGCCGCCGGCGCGCCGGCCGATTGGTCGCCGGCCGCGATGCCTTCATCATCTTCCGTCACCACGCGGTGCACTCCGGCGATCTGCTCGTACAACTGCCAGCGCGCATCTGCATCCTTCTGCGCGGCCTTCATCAGCATCTTGGCGCGCGCGGGATCGGACTGCGCCAGCATCGCGTAACGGCCCTCCTTCATCACGAATTGTTCCAGCCGTTGCGTCGGCTTGCGCGAGTCGAGCTTCAACGGCTGGTCGGCGCCGCCCATGCCCAGGCGCGGATCGTAGTGGTACAGCGTCAGGTAGCCGCTCTTGACCGCATCGCGTTGATGACTCATGCCGGTGGCCATGTCAATGCCGTGGGCGATGCAGTGGCTGTAGGCGACGATCAGCGACGGTCCGTTCCAGGCGGCCGCCTCCTGGAAGGTGCGAACCGTCTGCACCGGGTTGGCGCCCATTGCCACCTGCGCGACGTAGACGTTGCCGTAGGCCATGGCAATCATGCCGAGGTCCTTCTTGCCGATCGACTTGCCGGCAGCCGCGAACTTGGCCACCGCGCCACGCGGCGTGGCCTTGGACGCCTGCCCACCGGTGTTGCTGTAGACCTCGGTGTCGAGCACCAGGATGTTGACGTTGCGACCCGAGGCCAGCACGTGGTCGAGCCCGCCATAGCCGATGTCATAGGCCCAGCCGTCGCCACCGACGATCCACACGCTGCGCGCGACCAGGTTGTCGGCGACCGCCAGCAGTTGCGCGGCTCTTGCGTCGCGCAGCTTGGACAGAATCGCCTTCAGCTGCTTGACGCGCTCGCGCTGCACGCGGATCTGTTCGTCGGTGTCCTGCGGCGAATCGACCAGCTCGGTCGCCAGCGCCTCGCCGATCTCGGTACGCAACGCGCGCACCAGCATCTGCGCCAGGTCGCGCTGCGCATCCAGCGCCAAGCGCATGCCCAGGCCGAACTCGGCGTTGTCCTCGAACAGGCTGTTGGCCCAGGCGGGGCCCTGACCGGCGGCATTCTGCGACCACGGCGTGGACGGCAGGTTGCCGCCGTAGATCGACGAACAGCCGGTGGCATTGGCCACCAGCAGATGGTCGCCATAGAGTTGCGACAAGAGCTTCAGATACGGCGTCTCACCGCAGCCCGAGCAGGCACCCGAGTATTCGAACAACGGCATGCGCAGTTGCGATCCGCGCAGGCCGTCGATGCTGTCCAGCGCCGGTCGCACTTCCGGCAGACTGAGAAAGAACTCGTAGTTGGCGCGCTCGACGTCGAGGTGGTCGAGCTTGGGCGCCATGTTGATCGCCTTGTGCTTGACCTCCGTCTTGCTGCGCGTCGGGCAGACATCCACGCAAATGCCGCAGCCGGTGCAGTCTTCGGGTGCGACCTGCAGGCTGTACATCATGCCGTCAAGGGCGCCACCGTCCTTGCGCGCCCACGGCACGGCCTTGAAGCCCGCCGGCGCACGTTTCATTTCCTCTGGCGAGAAGACGTTCATGCGGATCGCCGCGTGCGGACACACCAGCGGACAGATGGCGCACTGCGTGCAGATCGTCTCGTCCCAGATCGGGATTTCCTGCGCGATGCTGCGTTTCTCCCATTGCGTGGTGCCGGTCGGGAAGGTGCCGTCGATCGGCAGCGCCGATACCGGCAGCAGGTCGCCCTTGCCGTCGAGCATCATCGCAGTCACGCGCTGCACGAAATCGGGTGCCACACGCGGGACCACCGCGCGCCGCGTCCACGACGAGTCGGCGCGCCCGGGCACCGTGACCTTGCTCATAGCCGCCAACGACGCGTCGACCGCCGCGAAGTTGCGGGTGAGCACGCTCTCTCCGCGCTTGCCGTAGGTCTTGCGAATCGCTTCCTTGATCTTGGCGATCGCCTCGTCGCGCGGCAGGATGCCGGAAATCGCGAAGAAGCATGCCTGAGTGACGGTGTTGATGCGCCCCGCCAGGCCGGCCTGCTGCGCCACGGCGAGCGCATCGACCACATAGAACGTGAGCTTCTTCTCGAGTATGGTTTCCTGCGCCTCTCGCGGCAGCTTGTCCCAGACCTCGTCCGCGCCATAGGGGCTGTTCAGCAGGAATGTCGCGCCCGGGCGCGCCAGCGCCAGAACGTCGAGCTTTTCCATGAACTCGAACTGGTGGCAGGCGACGAAATCGGCCCGATCGATCAGGTAGGTCGACTCGATCGGCTTGGGTCCGAAGCGCAGGTGCGACACGGTGATGGCGCCGGACTTCTTGCTGTCGTAGACGAAGTAGCCCTGCGCATGCAGCGGCGTGTTCTCGCCAATGATCTTGACCGTGTTCTTGGTCGCGCCGACAGTGCCGTCGGCGCCCAGGCCATAGAACACCGCGCGGGTGACGCCCTCGGACTCGGTGTCGAAGGATGGATCCCATTTCAGCGACAGCTGCGTGACGTCGTCGACGATGCCGATGGTAAAATGGCGCTTGGGCTTTGATGCGCTCAATTCGTCCAGGACCGCCTTGGCCATCGCCGGTGTGTATTCCTTGGACGACAGCCCGTAGCGGCCACCAATGACGCGCGGCATTGGCGTGCCCTCGGGCCACGCCTCGACAAGCGCGGTGACCACATCCTGGTACAGCGGCTCGCCAATGGCACCAGGTTCCTTGGTGCGGTCGAGCACGGCGATCCCGCGCACGGTCTTCGGCAGCGCAGCCACGAAGGCCGATGCGTCGAACGGCCGGTACAGGCGCACAGTAACCAGTCCGACCTTTTCGCCGGCCGCCACCAGCTTGTCCACCGCCTCGCGCGAGGCACCCACACCGGAGCCCATCTGCACCAGCACGCGCTCGGCGTCGGGCGCTCCGGTGTACCAGAACAGCGAATATCGCCGCCCGGTGAGCTCCTTGAAACGGTCCATCGACGCCTGCACGATGCCCGGTACCGCCGTATAGAACGCGTTGCAGGCCTCGCGCGCCTGGAAGAACACGTCCGGGTTCTGCGCCGTGCCGCGAATTGCCGGACGGTCGGGATTGAGCGCGCGGTCGCGGTGCGCCTTGACCAGGTCCTCGTCGATCAGCGAACGCACGTCCTCTTCGAACAGCAGATCGATCTTGTTGACCTCATGGCTGGTCCGGAAGCCATCGAAGAAATGCAGGAAGGGCACGCGCGCCTTCAGCGTCGACATGTGCGCGATCATCGCCATGTCCTGTGCTTCCTGCACGCTCGACGAAGCCAGCAGCGCAAAACCGGTGGTGCGCGCGGTCATCACGTCGCTGTGGTCGCCGAAGATGGACAGCGCGTGCGTGGCCAGCGTGCGCGCCGCAATGTGGAACACCGCCGGCGTCAGCTCGCCGGCGATCTTGAACATGTTGGGCAGCTTGAGCAGCAGCCCCTGCGACGCGGTGAATGTAGTGGTCATCGCGCCCGCCTGGAGCGAACCGTGCACCGCACCCGCTGCACCGGCTTCGCTTTGCATTTCGATCACCTGCGGCACCATCCCCCAGATGTTTTTCTGGCCCGCGGCCGACCAAGCATCGGCGAGTTCGCCCATGGTCGACGACGGCGTGATCGGGTAGATGGCGATCACCTCGCTGGCGAGATGGGCGATCCGTGCGGCAGCTTCGTTGCCGTCGAGCACATGGGATCGTTCGGTCATATTGGTCTCTTCGCAGTGTCAGTCAGCAGTTTGGGACAGTGCATCGGCGCTCCGAGGCCGTGGCCTCGCAATACCGGCAAGCGTTCGCAGCGGCCTACAGGATGCCGGCCTTGCCGGACTTCCAGCGGCGGAATTCGGTGGTCAGCAACTCGACATGCTCGCGTTCCTCTGCGGCGAGCTCCTTGTACAGTTCGCTCTCGACCGAGCCGGCCGGCGCGTGCTCGCCCTCCCGAGTGAAAAAATCGACCGCGCGCTGCTCGAAGGCGATGGCGATCCGAAACAGGTTGCCCGGGTCCTCGGGCCTGCCGTCGACGCCGGCGAAGATGGCCGCGCGATCGAGCGTGAACTCGTCCGACGGCTCGGGCAAATCGGCGTGGTAGCGCCTGGACAGCGTATCCATATGCTCCTTCTCCATCGCGGCGAAGCGCCCGAACAGATCCTTCAGTTCCGGCTCCTTGGCGTCGCGCGAGGCGCGGTCGTAGAAAGCGTGGCCGCCCAGTTCGATCTCGAAGGCCTTGCGCACCGCTTCCATGGCCTGATCATCCTCGATCGCACCGCGGTCGAGCAACTCCAGCTTGCCCTTGCAGTGCGGGCACATGCCGTAGGGAAAGGCGAATCCTTCGCTGACCTTGTGGCAATCGGCGCAGCGCCAGCGCAGTTCGACACCTGCGCAGCAGATGTAGGCTTCCTCGTCCTCGAGCGGACGTTTGCAGCGTGGGCAGATGCTCATGATGGAACCTCGCTGGAGGCCGCCGGCGCAGCAGCGCCGATCGGCACGGGCGGAACGAACGCGTCGACGTCGGACTGGGTGATCGGCCAAGCCTTTCTGTCGCTGGCCAGCCAGGTGCCGATGGCGCGCGCGGCGCGGCGGCCGGCGCCCATCGCCAGGATGACCGTCGCGCCACCGGTGACGATGTCGCCGCCGGCGAACACGCCCGGCACACTGGTCGCCTGCGTTTTCGCGTCGGCCACGATGTAGCCCCACTTGTTGAGCGCGAGCCCCGGCGTCGACTTGGTGACGATCGGGTTGGCCTTGGTTCCCAGCGCATAGATCACCGTGTCGCAGTCGAGTTCGAGGAACTCGTCCTGCGGGATCGGCTGGCGGCGGCCCTTCTCGTCGGGCTCGCCGAGGATCATCTTCTGCACCTTGATCCCGCGCACGCCGCCTTCCGCATCCGTCAGGATTTCGACGGGGCCGTGCAGGAAGAAGAATTCGATGCCCTCCTCCTTCGCATGGCGCAGTTCCTCGATGCGCGCCGGCGCCTCCGCCTCTGAGCGCCGATACACGCAGCGAACGGTCGGCGTGCCCAGCCGTTTGGCCACGCGCAGGCAGTCCATCGCCGTGTTGCCGGCGCCAATGACGACCACGCTCTTGCCCAGCGTGATCGGCGTGTCCAGATACGGGAACTTGTCGCCACCCATCAGGTTCACGCGGGTCAGGAATTCGTTGGCCGAATAGACCTGGCCGGCGAATTCACCCGGAATGCCCAGGAAAGCCGGCGCGCCGGCGCCGGCGCCGACGAACACCGCATCGAAGCCCATCTGCTCCATCAGCTGCAGCACCGAGAAGGTCTTGCCGATGACCTTGTTGGTCTCGAACTTCACCCCCATCGCCTTGAGGTTGTCGACCTCGCGGCTGATGATCTCCCGCGGCAACCGGAACGACGGAATACCGTACTGCAGCACGCCACCGACCACGTGCAGCGCCTCGTAGACGGTCACGTCACAGCCGTAGCGGGTGAGGTCCGCCGCCACCGCCAGTCCCGCAGGACCCGAGCCGACGATCGCCACCTTGCCGAGTTCGCGTTCGAAGCGTGCCGGCTCGACCTTGTGCGGCCTCGCGTGGTCGCCGACGAACCGCTCCAGGCGGCCGATCGCCACCGACTCCAATTTGCGGCCGACGACGCACTGCGCCTCGCACTGCGACTCCTGCGGGCAAACGCGGCCGCAAACCGACGGAAACAGGTTCGATTCGTTGATCACCGCCTGCGCGCCGTCGATGTCGCGCACCAGCAGGTGGCGGATGAAGCGCGGAATGTCGATGCCCACCGGACAGCCTTCGATGCAGGCCGCCTTGCTGCACATGATGCAGCGCTCCGCCTCGGCCAGCGCATCGGTCATCGAGTAGCCGAGATTGACCTCCTTGAAATTGCGCGAGCGCTCGATCGGATCGCGCTCGGGCATCTTGGTCGCCAGCGGTGCCAGATCCTTGTATTTCTTGTAGTTTTTCTTGCCCTGCTCGAACAGCAGTTTTTCGACATTGCACACGTGCGCATAGTCGGTATTGGCTGTTTCTTCCTCACCCTTGAAGCGCTTCTGGCGCAGCATCAGCTCCTTGAAGTCGACCTGGTGGCCATCGAAATCGGGGCCATCAACGCAAGCGAACTTGATCTCGCTGCCGACGGTGACGCGGCAGGATCCGCACATGCCGGTGCCGTCGACCATGATCGCGTTCAGCGACACCATGGTCTTCACGTTGAAGGGCCGGGTCGTCTCGACGCAGGCATTCATCATCGGCAGTGGTCCGATGGCGATGACCAGGTCGGGCCGGTCATTTTCCAGCACCTCCTGCAAGGCCGCGGTGACGAAGCCCGGCTTGCCGTAGCTGCCGTCGTCGGTGCAGACGATCAGGTTGTCGCAGTGACGGCCGAACATTTCCTCCCAGAACACCAGGTCCTGGTTGCGAAATCCGATGATGCCCGTGGTGCGATTGCCGGCTTCCTTGAACGCGCGCAGCTGGGGATACACCGGCGCCACGCCCAGGCCGCCGCCGACCAGCACGACGTGTCCGGCCTTGCTGACGTGTTGCGGCAGGCCGAGCGGACCCACGAAGTCGATGATTCCGTCACCGGACTTGTAGTGGTCGCGCATTTCCTGGGTCGTCTTGCCCAGCGCCTGGATCACCAGCGTGATCGTGCCGCGCTCGCGATCGTAGTCGGCCACGGTCAGCGGAATGCGTTCACCGCCTTCGCGCAGGCGCAGCATGACGAAGTGCCCGGGCTCGGCCGAGCGCGCCACGTCGGGCGCAAGCACTTCCCACAGAAAGGTGGTGTCCGAGAACGCTTCACGGCGGATGATTGGGTACATGTCAGCTCTGCGGTTGCGTCAGCACATCAGTCGGGATTTTTAGTGCGCTCTGCTCTTGCCGAGCGGGCTACCGCGCGCGGCCGGCCTCGCCGGCGCGTCGAAATTGAAATGATGACACCGGCAAACTGCTGCCACCTGATCCAGATCAAACCAAGGGCAGCACGTCGGTTCACGCGCGCAGTCCCTGTATGAGGAAGTCGATGCCGGGTCTGCCCCGGTGTGCTAGCTGCCAGGGTGGACGATTGAAAATCCAACGCCCTGACGCACCGTTGGGAGCGGTGTAGCGTTTCGTCACGCGCTCATGACGTCGGTCCGCCGAGGCGCTCGGGCTGCCTCGGCGGGCAGCGGCAGGCCGGCGTGCGGGTGCTTCTCGCGCAGGGGGCGCCCGCGTCTTGAACGTGGCGCCCACCGGCAGCCGCCAGCCCGGCGGCGCGCAGAGACGAGCATCGACGGTGGTGGCTACCCGTTTAGGCGCTGGTCGAACTCGAAGGCTGGCGCGGACTGGAGAAGCGGATCGGCGGATGGTTCGCGCTCAGCGCCGGTGGCCTCCCACAGCGGCGGGCCGCGGGCGGCGGAGATCGCGCGCTGCCCGCTCGAGGGCGGTGACAGCCGAGTGCAGCGGTGAGTTGGGCGCGAGCACGCCGAAATAACGGCGGCGGTGGACGCGCGGCGTCGGCACCAGGGCGGCGAGCGGGTTGATTGGGAAGCGTACGTTACCGCAAGCGGCCGATGCCGGCGCGGCGCATGTCCAAGCGGGCCTTCGCCGCGCCGGCCTTCCGGCGCGCATGGCCGGGCCCGCGCCGCGCCAGCATCGTGAGCGCCAGGCGGATGTCCACCTGCATGAGATTCACACGACAGTCATGATAGTTGCGGCCGTAGGTGCCATTGCCGTTGCCACACTTTGCCCTCGAACAAGCGCTGCGTCACACGTCTGAATCGGCGCTATTGTCGCATTGGTAACATCTTGTTACAGTCCGGCGGCCGGCATTTCTGATCGACTGCAGATTTGCTTCAAAAGGGTCGTGCTGCCCTCTCGAAGCGCGCGCAACCCATCAGATCGAGAATGATCCGGTCGATGCCGAGCGACCCGGGGGATGTGGTGTCCGACAATAATTCCGATATAACAACGGGGCCGGCGATTCGCGCGCACTCCGAGCCGGGCCTGACCCGCGCATCGCGTTGCGCCGTCCTTGTCATCGCGGGAACCCGCCCCGAATGCATCAAGCTCGCGCCGATCGTGCGCGAACTCGCGCGTCGGCGAGCCCTGACCAGCCTCGTCGCAAACAGCGGCCAGCACGCCGACGCGGTGCGTCGAACGTTCGGGGAATTCGGCATTCGATGCGATGTGGAATTGCCGCCGCTGTCGCCCTCACCCAACCTGGGAGTGGCCAGCCGGAAGCTCGCACGCCAATTGTCTGGCGTCATTGCCCGCTGCCATCCCTTGCTGGTGCTCGTGCAGGGCGACACGCTCACCGCCTATGCCGGCGCGCGCGCGGGCGCACAGGCGGGCTACCGGGTTGTCCATGTCGAGGCCGGGCTGCGGGCACCGTCGGTTTCCGATCCGTTTCCCGAAGAGTGGTTTCGGCGCCGGATCGCCGGACACGCGCATTTTCATTTTGCGCCATGCGCGTCGGCATATTCAAACCTGCTCGCGGAAGGCACGCCGCCCAAGCGTATCCATCACGTCGGGAACACGGGCATCGACAGCCTTCGGACCCTGCTCGCGCAGGAGACCTCGAGGGTTCCGGCGCATGGCACGCGCACCCAGGTGCTGGTGACGTTGCACCGGCGCGAGAACTGGGACGGCAAGGCGGACGTCATCTGCGACGCCTTGATCGAGCTCGCGCGACTTCGACCGCAGCTGCGGATGCTGATGCCCATTCATCCGAATCCACGCATCGCGCCTCGTCTGCGCAGCCGGTTGCACGGGCAGCCACAGTTCACGTTGGTCGCGCCGATGGGCTACGGCGAATTCATTGCAGCGGTCGGTGGCGCGGCGCTGGTGATCAGCGACTCCGGCGGCATCCAGGAAGAGGTTCCGCATCTGGGCGTGCCCTTGCTCGTGCCGCGCTCCAGTACCGAGCGCCCGGAGTGTGTCGCGACGGGTTTCGTGCGCCTCGTTTCGGTTGATCGCGAGGCCATCGTTCGCGAGGCGCTCGCGATGCTCGAGGTGCCGCGTACGGGTGCGCTTCCGTTCGATCACAACGCGCCGTTCGGCGACGGCGCAGCCGCCGAGCGGATCATCGATGTGCTCGAGGTCGAGCTCGCCGATGCGATTGCCGCATGACCCCGCCGGGCCGCTCCATGGGGCCGCCTAGGCGAATGGACCCGCACCCGTATCGCCAGGCCCGATGAGCACATTGCAGTCGAATTCCCGCGACCACGCAGTCCTCCCCGAGCAAGACGGCGCGAACGTCGCGTGCTGGCTTTTCGATGGTCCGGCGCAACTGCCCACCGGAAAACATGTTGGCGCAGTGGCCGGCACCATCTCGACCGACGGCAGGGCGTCGTATGTCTACCCCGAGATCGCCGGCTACTATCTGCAATGGCTTGCCTGGCGCGCGCAGACGTTTCGGCCGTTCGAACGCGCTGTCGGAGCGCGCGTCTGCCGTCCAGCGCTGGCTTCGCGTTTGGCTGTCCGAAGGCGATCCGCCACCGACGCGCGTGCATCTTCGTGGCAAGACCGAAGACTGGCGCAACGCTGCAGTGTTCTTCTTCGACCTGGCGATGGTCCTGCGCGGGCTGGGCGCCGCGGCGCGCGCGCAGTTGATCCACGCCGACCCTGAAATTGTCGCGAACATCGCGCGGCAGCTCGCTCCTGCGATCGGCGGCGATGGATGCTTCGACGCATGCGTCGCGAACGCTGTCGGCGACCGCCTCCCCGATCGGTGGTCGACGCGACGCGGCGCCTTTCTCGCCAAGGCCGCAGCCGGCATCCTAACGGCCGCCGACGCGCTGGCCGGCATCCCGGCAAGCGTGGCACGGGCCGCGGCCATCACGTTCGAGGCGAGCGTCGACGCGCTCGATCGCGAGCCGCATCGCGATGCGCATCCGCTGCTCTATGCGTTCGAGGGTGTGCTGGCGCTGCCCCGGCATCCTCGCTTCTCCGATGCGCTGGGCGTCGTCGCGCTGCAGTTCGACGCCCTGCTCGCGCATGCGGCCGCCGGCGGATGCGTCCCCGAAACGCTCGGACTGGACGCGCAAGGTGGGCCATTCCGGGTCGACGTGCAGGCGCAGACGTTGCGCGTCGGCCATCTGCTCGCGCTCCATCGCCCGGATCAACCGCCGGATCGCGTCGCGCTGGAACGTCTGCAGCACCTGCTCGTGCGGCAGGTGCGGCCGACGGGCGCCGTCGCGTTCGCTGTGAACGCGGATGCGACCGGCGCGAACGTCTGGGCTGCCATGTTCACCGACCAGGCGCTCGCATTCGCGCCGTCCGCATGCGATGCGGACGGATGGTGGCGCAGCAATCCCCTGCTGGTATGACCCCCATGCTGCTACGCACGCCTGGCGCGCGCGGCAGCGCGCGGTAATCGAACATGTGGGGAACGAGCTGGCGCCAGCGGCTGCGCCTCGTGCCGCTGTTCGCGGCGATGACCCTAGCCGATCGCCTGGCACGGAGGTCTCGATCGCAGCGCGCGTCGCAGCGCCCGCCGCCGCGGACGGCGTGGCCGGCAGGCCTTTCGGTGATCATTCCGGAACGCGCCGCGCCGGCGATGCTGGAAGAGGCGCTGACATCGCTCTACGCGGCGATTGCCGAGATGCCGGAGCCAGTGCAGGTCATCATCGTCGTCAACGGCACACCGCTTGCCGACTACGCGGGGGTACGGACGCGCTTTCCCGAGTTCGAGTGGATGCACGACGACGAGCCGCTGGGCTTTGCCGGCGCGATCGAGCGGGGGCTGCGGCACGCGCGTCACGGCGGTACCTACCTGATGAACAACGACATGACGCTCGATGCGCGGGCGCTCGTCGAATTGCTGCCGGCGCGGGCCGCCGATGTGTTCGCGGTTTCGTCGCAGATCCTTCAGCAGGACGCGAGCGGAAGGCGCGAGGAGACGGGCTTCACCGACTGGTATATCGACGGCGGCGGCGTTCGGCTTCTGCACGCGCCGGTGCCGGCGGCGCAGGAGCCGGTGCCGCACCTCTGCGCGAGCGGCGGCGCGAGCCTGTTCAGAACGGCGCTCCTGCGCGATTACCTGGCCGCGTCCCGCTGCTACGACCCGTTCTACTGGGAGGACGTCGATTGGAGCGTCCGCGCGTGGCGCGACGGCCACCGCGTGCTGTTCTGCCCGCGTTCACGAGCGCAGCATCGGCATCGCGCGACCACCGCACGCTTCTACGCTCGTGACGAACTCGACCGCATTGTCGAACGCAACCGGGTGCTCTTCGACGCGCGGCACGGCATCACCGATTTCGGGGTCGAGTGGCTGATGGAGCGCGTGTGCGATCTACCGTACACGAGCCAGCGCGAACTCGCTTCGCTGCCGCAGGCCGCCGGCGTGCTCAGATATCGGCGTGCGCGGGTGCGGCCACCGCAACCGTTGGCGCCACCGCGCCTCTCGGGCGCGGCTGGCCAATGCGTGGCGGTGACATCGTCGTACAGCTTTCAACTCCGGGATCCCGTGCCGGCGGCGCCGCCCCGGCTGCGGTTGCTGCTGGTCACGCCGTTCGCGGTGTTCCCGCCGCGCCACGGAGGCGCCCGCCGGGTGGCCGAGCTGCTGCGGGGTCTGCGGCCGCACTACGACATCATGCTGGTCAGCGACGAGGCGTCGCTCTACGATGCGCGCAGCTTTGCCGATTTCGCCGGATTGTGCGCGGTTCGCATCGTCCAGCGCGACGATTCCGCGCGCAGCACCGAACCGACAACGCTCGCCGCCCGGATGAACGAGCATTGTCATCGCGCACTCGTCGAGGCGGTGAACGGGGCCTTGCGTGATTTCGTGCCCGACCTGGTTCAGGTGGAGTACGCAGAATTGGCCCCGCTGGTCCGGCACCGGTCGGCGGGCGCGCGCTGGGTACTCGGGCTGCATGATGCCTACGGCGCGGCCGACTTCGCCGATCCGGCGGACGCCAGCGCGGTTCGCGCAGGACCTCCTCGCCTACGACGCGCTAACCGTCTGTTCGGACGAGGATCGTGCGCTGGTTACGCACCCGCGCATCGAGAGCATCGCCAACGGCGCGAGCATCAGCAGCGACGGTTACCTGGCGTCCGAAGGACAGCGCGTGCTGTTCGTCGGGCCGTTCCGCTACCGTCCGAACCACGACGGCATCCTCGCCTTCCTGCGCACAGCATGGCCGTCGATCAGGCGCGCGCTGCCGGGGGCGACGCTCACCATCCTGGGCGGCGACGAGCACCGTGCCGACGTCGAGTCCGAGGCCGCGTTCTCGCTGCCGGGCGTCGAGGTGCTGGGTCATCGCGACGACGTTCCTCGGCTGCTGCGCGACTGTGCGCTCACGATCAATCCGCTCACCGGCATCCGCGGGTCTGCCGTCAAGCTCGTCGAGTCGCTGGCGGCGGGCCGCGTGTGCGTCAGCACCGCCGATGGTGCCCGCGGGTTCGGCTCCGCGGCACCGCCGGGCCTGGTGGTCGTGCCGAACGCGACCGCCATGGCGGAACCGATCATTGCGCTGCTCGCGCAGGGTGGGCGCAGGCGGGAGCTCGAGGTGCCGGATGCCGCGACGCTCGCGCAGTTCGCATGGCCCCATGCGGTGGCGCGCCAGCGGTCGCTCTATTCGGCGCTGTTGAGCGACGGCGCGCACCCCGCGGAAACTCCATGACCGGCACCTATGATCGCATCGCTCGCTTCTACGACGTCGACATGGCACGCAACATGCCGTTCGACGACGTCGGGTTCTATGCGGACCGGTGCATGGAGCGACGCGGTCCCGTGCTGGAGCTGGGCTGCGGCAACGGCCGCATCCTGCTCGAGTTGCTGCGCCGGGGCATCGATGCGACGGGCGTCGACACGTCGGAAGGCATGCTCGCGGAGCTGCGCAGCAAGGCGGCCGCGCGGGCGATTCCCGCACGCGTCGCCCGGATGGACATTCGACGGCTCGCCCTCAGGCCGGGCTTCACGGTGATCCTTTGCCCGTATTCATTGATCACCTACATGGTTGCCGGCCACGATGCCGAGCAGATGCTCGACGGCGTCCGGCGACAGCTCGCGCCGGATGGCATGTTAGTCATCGATGCGTTCGTTCCGCGCGGCGTGGTCGCGCAGGACGAGTTCCGTGAGGATTACCGCAGGCCGTTCGGCGCACACACGCTGGCGCGCTGGAAGCGAATCCGGCCACTCGACGCCCATACCAACCGGATCGAACGCCGCTATCAGATTCTCGGCGCCGGCGGCACCGTCATCGAGCAAGTCGATGTCAGCGAGACCCTCCGCCCGGTTTCACCCGACGCATTGCGCGCCGCCGTTGTGCGAGCGGGCATGGAACCGGTAAGGGAGTGGTGGGACTACGGCGGCGCAGCCGACGCGGATCATGCGCAGTTCTTCACCCTCGAAGCGCAGCTGCGCTGATGTCGCTGGTCGGCGCCAGATTGACGCGCCCGGAGCCGACCCGGCATCATCGCAGCCACCGCCCGTGATGACCCTCCCGTGAAGCCATTGGCATCCTTCGCATGACGCACACTCCGCTTATCTGGATCGGCCTGGGAGGTGTCGCGGCCGACGACAACGAGACTGCGCACCAGTGGCAGCAGCGGCTGCACTGGATCATGGTGACGGTCGCCCTCATGTCGGTGCCGGCGTACCTGCTCGCCACCGCGGACATAGGTCCCGTCTGGCACCGGATTGCCTCGATTCTCGACTTCGTGATCCTCGCCGCCTTCGTGGCCGAACTGGTGTGGATGATGTGGGTGTCGAGCTTTCCGTTCCGCTACCTGTTCGAGAACTGGCTGAACGTCGTCATCATTCTTGGTGCCGCCGCGGCGGCACTGGGGGCGGCGACCGAATGGATCGCCGCCGTGCGCGCGATGCGCGCGGCGGTCGCTGTGCTGGTCGTGGTCCGGACGGCGACGGAGTTCCGCGTGCTCTTCACGAGCAAGGGCGCGCCGATGCTGCTCGGCGTCTCGTTCCTCACGATACTCGCGCTGGGCGCTCTCTTCTTCTGGCTCGACCCCGCGATCAAGTCGTTCTGGGACGGACTGTGGCTCGCGTTCATCACCGGCGCCACCGTCGGCTACGGCGACGTGGTGCCGACGACGGTATCGACCCGGATCATCGCCGTCCTGACCGTGCTGGTGGGCGTCGCGATGATGACGCTGTTCACCGCAAACGTCGTTGCCTTCTTCATCGGCGGTGAGGAGACGCGGATGCGGGAGAGCCTCCAGCGGGACATCGTGGGGCTGCGCGGCGAGATCGCGCTGCTGCTCGACGCAGAGGAGCTGCGCCTGACGCTGGAGCTGCATAAGGAGATCCGGCAGCTGCGGCAGGAGCTGGCCGAGCTGCGTACCGAGATGCGAATCCTTCATCCGCCGGCCGCCCGCGAAGATACCTGAAGTCGCTGCGTCAATGGCGGTCGAGATAGCGGCCATCGTCGAACGTGGCCACCCAGTTCGGCCGGTAGACGACGAGCAGCGTGATCACCATTCCCGTCAGCGTGCCCTCCGCGAACGCGAGATAGAGCAGGTAGGGCAGCAGGTCCCCGACCAGCGCCGCCGTCTCCGGGCCGCCGGTCGCCGCCACCAAGGCGGCGCCACCCAGACCTGACGTCCCCAGCGCAAGTGCGGCACCGAAAAACGCCGCCGCGAACACGTAGACGAAGAAGTTGGCGGGGAGGAATCGCTGCGTCGCCCGCAGGACCGCGAACGTCACCGCCACCGGCAGCGCGACGCCGAGCAGGAACACTGCCGCCGTGTTCGCGAGCGGACTGCCCTGAATCAGCGCGGTGATGCCCACGACCACCGCACCTCCGATCAATGCAAGCGGCGCGCCGGCGGCGAGCGCAAATCCCGCCGTTCCGAGCAGATGGATGACGACCACGCCGCCAACGACCGCGCGTACGCTCCAGAGCACCGCCAGCGCGAAGATCGTCCCGTACCAGACATGCGCAGCTTCGCTCGAAGCGAAACGCCGCCATGGCGCCGTCCAAAGGGCCCATGCCAACGCGCCCAGGGCCGCCACGAAGCTCGCCACGACCCAGGTCGTCGGTAGCGGCGCGCTGCCTACATCCATCGGACTTCTTCGTTCATCCGACGATTGTAGAAGACGCGCCGGCGAGACGGAGTCCCCGCGCCGGGCCCATTCCCGGAAGGACGCCTACACCGCCAGCAGCGACCGCACGTCGTTGGCGTCCATGTCTGCACCATCGCCCTGCGCGACCACTTCGCCACGCGACATCACGACATAGTGGTCGGCGAGCGATTTCGCGAAATCGTAGTACTGCTCAACCAGCAGGATCGCCATCTCGCCGCCGCTCGTCAGCTTGCGGATCGCGCGCTCGATGTCCTTGATGATCGACGGCTGGATGCCCTCGGTCGGCTCGTCGAGGATCAGGAGTTTCGGACGCAGCGTCAGTGCGCGTCCGATCGCCAGTTGTTGCTGCTGTCCGCCGGACAGATCGCCACCTCGTCGCCCCAGCATGTCACGCAGCACCGGGAACATCTCGAAGATGTATTGAGGAATGCCGGCGTTTCGTTTCTGCGTGGCCAGCCCCATCTGCAGGTTCTCCTGCACTGTGAGTCGGGGAAAGATGTCGCGCCCCTGCGGCACGTAGCCCAAGCCAAGGCTCGCCCGCGCGTAGGGCGGCAGCGCCGCGATGCTCCGGTCTGCCAGCCGGATCTCGCCCGACCGCGCGGCAATCAGCCCCATAAGGCAGCGCAGCAACGTCGTCTTGCCCACGCCATTGCGCCCCAGCAGCGTCGTGCACTTGCCACCCGGCACGGCGAACGACACATCGCGCAGGATGTGACTGCCGCCGTAGTACTGGTTCAGGCGTTCGATGGTCAGCATCAGCGCCCCAGAAATACTTCGATGACCTGCTCGTTGGCCTGTACCTGGGCCATCGAACCCTCGGCGAGCACATGACCCTCGTGCAGCACGGTGACGCGGTCGGCGATCTTGGCAACGAAATCCATGTCGTGCTCGACGACGACCAGCGTGTATTCTCCGGCGAGCGAAAGGAACAGCTCGGCGCTGCGCATCGTCTCGTCGTCGGTCATGCCGGCCACGGGCTCGTCGAGCAGCAGCAGCTGCGGCTCCTGCATCAACAGCATCCCGATCTCGAGCCACTGCTTCTGGCCGTGCGAGAGCAGTCCCGCGGGCCGCGCAGCCTCCGGCGCGAGCTTGATCGTCTCGAGGATGGCGAGAATGCGATCGCTGGCCGTGGAGTCGAGCTTCGCCGTGAGTGTTGGCCACACGCGCTTGTCGGCCTTCCTGGCCAGTTCCAGGTTCTCGAAGACCGTGTGGTCGGTAAATACCGTCGGTTTCTGGAATTTGCGGCCGATGCCGATGTCTGCGATTTCGGGTTCGGACAATCGCGTGAGGTCGATCGTCTGCCCGAAGTACGCGCTACCCGAATCCGGTCGCGTCTTGCCGGTCACGACGTCCATCATCGTGGTCTTGCCCGCGCCGTTCGGTCCGATCACGCAGCGAAGCTCGCCGGCATCGACGACGAGGTTCAGGTCATTCAGCGCCTTGAATCCGTCGAAGCTGACCGAGATCGAATCGAGATACAGGATGCCGCCGTGGCTGACGTCGACGCCCGGCGTGACCACGTGCCCGTCGCTGATGCCGGTGGATTTGCTCGACGGTGCGCCCTGGGCACCCTCTCGTGCCTTCAGTTCGGCGTAGACGGCGAGATTCATCATGTCGACCTCCGCGTCCAGAGTCCGGCGATGCCGCGGGGCAGGTAGAGGGTCACCAGAATGAACAGCAGGCCGAGCGCGTACAGCCAGTACTCCGGCAGCGCCTGCGTGAACCAGCTTTTGGAAAGATTGACGAGCGCGGCACCGATGACCGGGCCGATCAGCGTGCCGCGGCCGCCGACCGCCGTCCAGATTGCGATCTCGATCGAATTGGCGGGCGACATCTCGCTGGGATTGATGATGCCCACCTGCGGCACGTACAGCGCGCCGGCGATGCCGCAGATCACCGCCGACAGCGTCCAGATGAACAACTTGAAATAGACGGGGTTGTAACCCGAGAACATCACGCGCGTCTCCGCGTCCCTGATGGCGGTAAGCACGCGGCCGAGCTTCGAAACGACGATCGCGCGGCCGAGGAACAGGAACCCGATGAGTGCCGCCGCGGTCAGCATGAAGAGCGCCATCCGGGTTTCCGGCGCGGCGATAGGATAGCCCAGGATCCGCTTGAAGTCGGTGAACCCGTTGTTGCCTCCGAATCCGGTGTCGTTTCGGAAGAAGAGCAGCATGAACGCGTAGGTAAGCGCCTGCGTGATAATCGAGAAATAGACGCCCTTGATGCGCGACCGGAACGCGAAGAAGCCGAACACGAACGCCAGCAGCCCCGGCACCAGCACGACCAGCAACGCGCAATACCAGAAATGGTCGGTGAAGCTCCAGTACCACGGGTAGGCCTTCCAGTCGAGGAACACCATGAAGTCCGCCAGGTCGCTCTTGTAGACACCGTCGTGCCCGATCGAACGCATCAGATACATCCCCATCGCGTATCCACCCAACGCGAAGAAGACGCCGTGGCCGAGGGAGAGTATGCCGGTATAGCCCCAGATCAGGTCCATCGCCAGCGCGACGATCGCGTAACACATGATCTTGCCGACCAGCGTGACCAGGTAATCGGAGACGTGGAACACGCTGTCCACCGGAACCGCGAGATTGCACAGTGGCATGACGACGAGCAGCACCCCAGCCGCGGCGCCGATGAATGCCCATGCCCGCCCCGACCAGAGCCTCGGCAGCGACCCCGAGCCGGCCGTCACGCCCAGCGGTACGAACGCGTGCGAAAGAACCTTCATGCGTCGACGGTCCGGCCCTTCAGGGCGAACAGCCCCTGCGGGCGCTTCTGGATGAAGATGATGATGAACACGAGCACGGCAATCTTGGCGAGCACCGCGCCCTGCCACGCTTCGAGGAACTTGTTTGCGATGCCGAGGCCAAGTGCCGCGTAGACCGTCCCGGCGAGCTGTCCGACGCCGCCCAGCACGACGACCATGAACGAGTCGACGATGTAGCTTTGTCCCAGGTCCGGGCCGACGTTGCCGATCTGCGAAAGCGCGCAGCCGGCGAGACCAGCGATGCCGGACCCCAGTCCGAACGCCATCATGTCGATCTTCGGTGTGCGCACGCCGAGCGCGCTCGCCATGTTGCGGTTCTGCGTCACCGCGCGCACGTAGAGGCCCAGCCGCGTCCGCGTGAGCAGCACCCACACGAGCAGCAGGACGCCGCCGGCAAAGGCGATGATCACGATCCGGCTCCACGGCAGCACAACGTTGGTCATGATCTCGATGCCGCCCGACATCCAGGACGGGTTTTCGACCTGCACGTTCTGCGCGCCGAAGATCGTCCGCGTAGCCTGGATCAGGATGAGGCTCAAGCCCCACGTCGCGAGCAGCGTTTCCAGCGGACGTCCGTAGAGGTGACGGATCACCGTGCGCTCGAGGGCAACACCCACCAGTGCGCTCACGAGGAACGCAACCGGCAGCGCGAACAGCAGGTAGGCATCGAACGCGCCCGGTGCGTACTGACGGAACAGGTTCTGGACGACGTAGGTCGCGTACGCGCCGACCATGATCAGTTCGCCGTGCGCCATGTTGATGACGCCCATCAGTCCATAGGTGATCGCGAGTCCCAGTGCGGCGAGCAACAGGATCGTACCGAGCGAAACGCCGGAGAAGATCCGCGCCGCGATGTCACCGCCGGCCAGCCGCCGCTCGACTTCCGACAGCGAGCGCTGCGCCTCCGCCCGTACTTCGTCGTCGGTCTCGACGAACGCGCCACCCTTCATCGCCAGGACTTCGAGCAGCAGCGTCTTCGTTGCGCCCGCGTCACTTTGCGCGAGCGCGCGAATGGCCGCCAGCCGGGTCGCCCGGTCCGTGCTCGCCAGCTGGATCGACGCCTGCGTCAACACGAGCAGGCCACGGATCTCTGCGTCTGTTTCCTTCGCCGCTGCCGCCGCAATGGCCGGAAGTGCATCCTCGTCGGCGCTGTTCTGCATCTCCTTGGCAGCGGCCAGCCGGACCTCCTTGTCCGGTGACGCAAGCTTGAACGCGGCGATTCCTGTGGCGAGCGCTCGCCGAATCCGGTTGTTGACGACGACGTCTTCGCGGCCCTCCGGCAGCGGTGTCACCACCTGTCCGGTCAAGGCGTCGGTGGCGCGATCACCGCTGACGATCAGCACCCGTTGCGTGCCGACCGTCTGCAGCTCACCGTCGATCGCAGCCTGCAGCAACGGCAGCGCGGCGGGATCGCCGCCAGCGATAAGCGCGCCGATCGCCTTGACCTTGGCATCGCTATCGCCGAACGCCAGCTCACTAACGACATCCACAGGCAACGACCAGGCGCCGGACATCGAGAGCGCCGCCGCGAGCGCGCCGATCCAGCGCAGGCACCGCGCGGGAAGGCTGCGATTCTCTTTCACGTGCTACTGCTCCCGATTCGGACGACGTTCGAAAAAAACCGGCGCCGAGCGGCTGGTCCGGTCCATGATCCGGTCAAGCCGCACCCGCGCCGGCGGGTTGTCCAACCCTGTGTTACTTCTTTTCCGGCTCGTCCTTCTTCTTCTCGTTGCCGGC
Source organism: uncultured beta proteobacterium (assembly GCA_963739745.1). Classification (GTDB taxonomy): domain Bacteria; phylum Pseudomonadota; class Gammaproteobacteria; order Burkholderiales; family Casimicrobiaceae; genus VBCG01. Next base: position 292,119 of record CAVUCJ010000015.1, on the reverse strand, counting down.
GATGTACTGGCTCCACGGCTGCGCGCGGATCGGGCCCTTGGTCTTCCAGACGACATTGAACTGGCCGTCCTTCTGCACCTCGCCGATGTACACGGGCTTCCACAGGTGGTGGTTCTTCTCGTCCATCTTGATGTCGAAGCCGTCGGGGGCGTTGAACTTCTGCCCGGCCATCGCCGCGACGACCTTGTCCGTGTCGGTGGACTTGGCCTTCTCGACCGCCTGCTTCCACATGTGGATGCCGATGTAGGCGGCTTCCATCGGATCGTTGGTCAGCGGCTTGTCGGCGTTCGGCAGCTTCTTGGCCTTGGCATAATCCGCCCATTGCTTCTTGAACGCGTTGTTGGCCGGGTTCTTCAGTGTCATGAAGTAGTTCCACGCCGCAAGATGGCCGACCAGCGGATTGGTGTCGACGCCACGAAGCTCTTCCTCGCCGACGGAGAACGCGATCACCGGGACGTCGGTCGCCTTCAACCCCTGGTTACCGAGTTCCTTGTAGAAGGGAACGTTCGAATCGCCATTGATCGTGGAAACCACGGCCGTCTTGCCGCCTGCCGCAAACTTCTTGATGTCGGCGACGATCGTCTGGTAATCGGAATGCCCGAACGGCGTGTACTTCTCGTCGATGTCCGCATCGGCGACCCCTTTCGACTTGAGGAATGCGCGGAGGATCTTGTTCGTCGTCCGCGGATAGACGTAGTCGGTGCCAAGGAGCACGAAACGCTTGGCGCCGCCGCCGTCCTTGCTCATCAGGTACTCGACTGCCGGGATCGCCTGCTGATTCGGCGCGGCACCGGTATAGAACACGTTCTTGGAGAGCTCCTCGCCCTCATACTGGACCGGGTAGAAAAGCAGGCCGTTCAGTTCCTCGAACACGGGAAGCACCGACTTGCGCGAGACCGAGGTCCAGCAACCGAACACCACCGCGACCTTGTCCTGAGAAATGAGCTGCCGCGCCTTCTCGGCAAACAGCGGCCAGTTCGAAGCGGGATCGACGACGACGGCCTCGAGCTTCTTGCCCATCACGCCGCCCTTGGCGTTGATTTCGTCAATCGCCATCAGCGTCACGTCCTTGAGTACCGTTTCGCTGATCGCCATCGTGCCCGAGAGCGAATGCAGGACACCGACCTTGATCGTGTCTGCCGCCTGCGCCTGCAGGCCCATCGTGATGCTACCGGCTGCGAGCGCCGCGACAAGCGTGCGCCGGATGAAAGTTCTGCGTTGCATTTGTGGTCCCCGCTGGTGTTGTTGGTCAATGCGCCCTGGTCGATTCGAAGGCGGTGCGGGCAGTACTTTGCCGATACAACCCGTCTTCGCCATGCTGCATTGCACGACGCATGCCAAGCGGGGGTCGAAAGGCACAACACGATGATCTTGAATCGATATTTCGAAACGCGCGGAGCCGGCCGAAACCGGCCACCCACGGATCGCGCATTGCAATCGATTCATTTTGGTGCGAATGATCAGGCTCCGCACCAATCTGGAATGGTTGCGTACCTACGGCAGCGCGTCGGATGTCTCGGGAAAGCGAGGCAGTTGCGATGTCGCCCGCACCGCGGCGGACACGTCACTCCGGTCGCTTCGGGATCCGCTTTCTCGCCTTCCAGAGGCGCAGCGTCACCACGCCCAGTGCCATGGCCAGGAGTACGGCGGCGAACAACTCACCCTCGACGTGCGCGAGGTCGCCCAGCAGGCGCTCGGCCGCACGGCCCAAGACGTAGCCGGCGCCGGTCCAGCATCCGCTCCACAGCAGCGCGCCGATCGCGTTCAGCACGATGAACCTCGGCAACGGAACGCGCGACGCGCCAATGACGACCGGGCCCGCAGTGCGCAGTCCGTACATGAAGCGCACGCCGAGGATTGTGGCGTTGGGGTGCCGTTCGATCATCGCACGTACGCGGTCCGCCGTACCCTCGTAGCGCGGGAATCGCGAGAGCAGTTCGCCGCCATACCGGCGCCCGAGCATGAAGAATCCGAGGTCGCCCAGGGCGCCTCCCAGCGCGCCGATGCCGATCACCGTGGGAAGTGAGAGGTATCCTCGATGCGCGGCGAGGCCGGACAGGATGAGCAGCGTTTCACCCTCGACCAGCGAACCCGCGAACGTCGCGAGATAGCCGTACTTCTGGATCAGGGGGATGTATTCGATCGCCATCGGCTGCGATTCCCCGGCTCGATCCGCCAGCGGACCCGTTCAGACGCCAAGCCGGGTTGCCAGTTCCTGCGGTGCCGCCGCCATCGCCTCCGATCGGCCTTCGAGCACGACGCACCCCTTCTCGAGGATGATCGCGCGATCGGTATTGGCGAGCACGGTGCGGAAATTGCGGTCGACGACCAGCGACGCGATGCCGGTCTCGCGGATGGCGCCGATGATCCGCCAGATCTCGCGGACGATGATCGGCGCCAGGCCCTCCGTCGCCTCGTCGAGGATCAGGAGGTCGGGGTTGGTGGAAAGTGCGCGGCCGATCGCGAGCATCTGCTGCTCGCCGCCGGACAGCTGCTGACCGCCGTGGTCGAGGCGTTCGGCGAGCCGTGGAAACGCTTCCAGGATCCGCGAAAGCGGCCAGTCGTCTCGGCCGGATACCCCGCGCCGTGCTGCGACCTGCAGGTTCTCGCGCACCGAGAGATTGCCAAAGATCGCGCGCCCTTCCGGAACGTAGGCAATGCCCGTGCGCGCGACACGGTCGGGCGGCATACGCGTGCCGTCGCCCCCGCGAATCTCGATGCGCCCGCGCGACGACCGCACGTGACCCATCACCGTGCGGATCAGCGTCGACTTGCCCATCCCGTTTCGACCGAGCAAACCAATGGCCTCGCCCGTGCGGATCGACAGCGACACGCCACGCAGCACGTGGCTCTCGCCATAGTGTACGTGGAGGTCGTGCACATCGACGAGGGTCATGTCAGTTCCGCCATGCCGTCCCTACGGACTGGTGCGCCCCGGCGGGGGGCCGCCAGCGGGGATCCCATCATCCTAGCCGCCATGGACCTCGCCCAGGTACGCGGATTGGACCTGCGGGTCCGCGCGAACGGCGGCCGGAACATCGCTGGAGATGACCGCGCCGTTCACCATGACGGTGATCCGGTCCGACACGCGAAACACCGCATCCATGTCGTGTTCCACCAGCAGGATCGCGTGCCCATTCTTGAGCCCGGAGAGCAAGTCCAGCATGCGCTCGGTCTCTTCCGGGCCCATGCCTGCCAGCGGCTCATCGAGGAGCAGCACGCGCGGCCGGGTGGCAAGGCACATTGCGATCTCCAGCTGGCGTTTCTCGCCGTGCGACAACTCGCCGGCAAACCGCTGCGCCAACTCAGCGAGGCCGGCCCTCTCCAATGCCTCGGACGCTGCGCCGGTACTGACCGGACAGGAGGCCGCCGGCGCCCACCAGTTCCACGGCATCGGCCGCAGCGACTGCGCGGCCAGCCGACAGTTTTCGAACACCGTAAAGCGCGCGAAAATTGTCGTCCGCTGATAGCTGCGGCCGAGCCCCGCATGCGCGCGCCTGGGCTGCCGCCACCGTGTGACGTCCCGCCCCAGCAGTTCGACCGTGCCGCTCGTGGTCGGTAATTCACCCGACAGCACGTTGATCAGCGTCGACTTGCCCGCCCCGTTGGTTCCGATCACCGCATGAATCTCGTCCGCGACGAGATCGAGCGATACGTCGGACACGGCGGTCAGTCCTCCGAAGCGGCGAGTGACGTCTCGTGCGCGCAACAGCACTCGCGCGAGGTCAGTCATGGATCGCCCCTGCGCCGCGCCGCAAGCGCCACGCACGCCACTGCGCAGGCAGACCGATCAGGCCATTGGGCATGAACGCGACGCTCAGAATAATCGTGCCGCCAAGCAGCAGCTGCCAGTGATCGGCGAAATCCCCGAACACCACTTCCCACTGGAAGAAAAGCTGCAGCAAGGCGAACACGAATGCTCCAAGCACGGCGCCGGACAGACGGCCCATGCCGCCCAGGATCAACATCAGCAGGACGGCGCCGGATTCGTGCCAGGAAAGCATTTCCGGATTCACGAAGCCGTCCTTGACGGCGACCAGGAAGCCCGCCAACCCGGCGAGCGCCCCCGCCAGCGTGAACGCGACGAGCTTGTAGGAAAAGGTCGGAAAGCCCGCAGCGCGCATCCGTTGCTCGTTGCTTTTGATGCCGGCGAGTGCGCGGCCGAAGCGGCTGCGCAGCAGCACGGCAAGGAATCCGAACACAAGCATCAGGCAACCGAGCACGAGATAGTAGAACACCAGCGGCTTGCCGGCCTCGAGCAGCGTCCAACCGAACAGCGCGACCGCGGGCTTGACGTTGAGGTAGATGCCGTCGGTACCTCCGCCCAGCTCGGTGTCGTGAAAAACGTAGTAGGCCATCTGCGCGAAGGCCAGCGTCACCATGATGAAGTACACGCCCTTGGTGCGCAGCGACAGCGCGCCGACGGCAAGCGCATAAACTGCGGAACACGCGATGGCCGCCGGCAGCAGCCAGAAGAAATTGGCGGCGCCGTACTGCGGCGACAGCAGCACCGTCGCGTACGCAGCAATGCCAAAGAACGCCGCGTGGCCAAGACTCACGAGCCCCGTCGCGCCCACCAGCAATTCGAGCGACAGTGCGAAGATCGAAAGAATCATCACCTTGGTCGTGAACTCGACGTAGAACCCCGTGACCGCCAGCGGAAGCGCGAGCAGCACCGCGATCACGACGATCGGCATGGCGAAGCGGGAACGGACGGCGCTTGGATGCCCCCCCCCGACCGGCGCTGCGCGCCGCTCCCCCCAGGGGGGCGCGCACCTTGGGGCGGCCCGGCGGTGCTTGTAGGTTCCCCCCCGACCGGCGCTGCGCGCCGCTCCCCCAGGGGGGCGCGCACCTTGGGGCGGCCCGGCGGTGCTCATCGCTCGCTCAACCCTGCCTGAACAGGCCTTCCGGCCTCCAGAGCAGGATGGCCGCCATCAGCAGGTAGACGGCGATGCCGGCCGCCTGCGGGAACAGAACCTTGCCGAACGTGTCGACGATGCCGACGAGCAGCGCTGCCAGGAACGCGCCGCGCACCGAACCGATGCCGCCGATGACCACGACGACAAAACAGATGATCAGCACCTGCGCGCCCATGCCCGGATAGACCGACGACACGGGCGCCGCGATCATCCCGGCAAGCACCGCCAGCGCGACGCCGGCGGCGAACACCCCGCGGTAGAGCAGCCTGATGTTGATGCCGAGCGACTGCACCATCTCGCGGTTCGAACTGCCCGCGCGGATCATCATTCCGAGGCGCGTGCGGGCGATGACCACATACAGCAGCGCGGCCACGCCGAGGCAGACCGCCGAGATTGCCAGCCGGTAGACCGGGTACTGCATAAGATCGCCCAGCGGGATGCTTCCCGCGAGCCAAGACGGCACCGGCACGCCATGGACATCGTTGCCGACGAGCACGCTGCGCAGCTCCTCGAACACCAGGATGAGCCCGTAGGTCATCAACACCTGCTGCAAGTGATCGCGTTCATACAGGTACGAAATGAACAGCCACTCGAGCAGGTAGCCGAAGACCACCGCCAGCGCGACGCCTGCGGCGAGAGTTGCCGCGAAATTGCCGCCGAAGAGCGGCGCGAGCGAGAAAGCCAGGTACGCGCCGATCATGTAGAAGCTGCCGTGCGCGAGGTTGATGACGCCCATGATTCCGAAGATCAGCGTCAGACCGCTCGCGACGAGGAACAGCAGCAGTCCGTACTGGAACGCGTTCAGGCATTGGACGAGGAAGGTCGCAAAGTCCATCGGCGAAAGTCGAATGGGCGGGTAAGGCGTGGCGCCGCCCTAGTGTCGCACGGAACCCACCGGCTCCCCACGCGGGGAGCGGTCAGGACAACACGACGGTAGCGTGGCTGCGCCGGGAGCCGCGGACCGTCATCCCGGACAGATATACGCTGCGCTCGGCCGCCGCGCGGCCACGACTTCGGGCCGTGCGACGTGAAACGTGACGCGAGCTACATCGTGCAGCCGCGGCCCGGATCGGCCAACGACTTCACGGCAACACCGATAACCTTGTTTTCCTTGCCCTCGACGCGGCGCAGGTAGATGTCCTGCACCGGGTCGTGGTTCTTGCCGAGCGTGAACATGCCGCGCGGGCTGTCGATCTTCGCCGCGCCCATCGCCTTGTAGAGCTCGGCCTTCTTCGAGAAGTCGCCCTTGACCGCGGCGAGGCCGATGCCGATCAGCTGCGCGGCGTCGTAACCTCCGACCGCATAGACGTCCGGCGGCATCTTGTACGCGGCCTGGTACGCGGCGCGAAATGACTTGTCCTTGGCCACGTCGAGGCCGTCGCCGTAATGCAGCGTGGTCAGCAGGCCCTGCGCCGCGTCGCCCTGCGCTTCCAGCGTACCGTCGGTGAGGAAGCCGGCACCGTAGAGCGGAATGGTCTTATTGAGGCCGGCGGCCGCGTAGTCCTTGACGAACTTCACCGCGCCGCCGCCTGCGAAGAACGTATAGACGGCGTCCGGCTTCTCGGCGGCGATCTCGGTCAGCAGCGCCTGGAACTCGACGTTGGGGAACGGCAGCGTCAGTTCCTTGACCACCTTGCCGCCCCCCTTTTCAAACCCTTCCTTGAAGCCGCCGACCGACTCGTCGCCCGCCGCGTATTTCCACGTGATCGTGATGACCTTCTTGTGGCCCCGCTCCGCGGCGACGACACCCATCGCGTACCCCGGCTGCCAGTTGGAAAACGACGTGCGGAAGATGTTGGGCGCGCACATCGGGCCGGTGATCGCGACGGCGCCGGCGTTCGGGATCACCAGCAGCGTGCCGGTCTCCTTCGCAACCTTGGCCATCGCCATCGCGACCCCCGAGTGCACGGTGCCGACGACGACGTCTACATTGTCGCGCTTGATGAGCTTGTTGACGTTGTCCGGCGCCTTTCGCCGGCTGGGATTCGTCATCGACCTTCACGTATTCGATTTCGCGCCCGCCCAGCTTGCCACCCTGTTCGTTCACGTAGAGCCGGAACCCGTTCTCGATCGCGTTGCCCAGCGCCGCATACGTCCCGGTGTACGGCAGCATGAAGCCGACCTTGAGCTTGCCCGCGGACTGCGCCAGGGCGTGAGTGGCGGGCACCGCCAGCGCCGCCGCGACGGCAAGCGCGGTCAGCAAACGATTCTTGCGCATGATGATCTCCTCGGAATCCAGCTTGTTGTGCGACGCGGCCCCGCCGGGGCCTCCAACGTCGGTGCGACTTCCGGGTCGCGTGACCCGAACCTTACCGCAACGCGCCCACCGTGCGAAGAACGCACGCAGCCACGCAAGCAAGTTGGCGCCATCATGCGCCATCGGCGCCGCTCGGCACCGACCTCTTTTCGCGCATGAATCCGGCGACGGCGACGGTCAGCGCGACCGGCTGGTCGCGGTGCGGCGAATGGCCGCACGCGGCGAGCTTCACGAGCTGCGCCTGCGGCACGTGGCGCGCCAGGTCCTCGATCTGTGCCATGGTTCCGTACTCGTCGTCCACACCCTGGATCGCCAGCACCGGGCAGCGGACCAGCGGCAGCCGGTCCTCGATGCTCCAGTCACGAAAGGCCGGGTCGAGCCACACGTCGTTCCAGCCCCAGAACGCGGAGTCGGGATCATCGTGGTAACGCGCGAGCCGCCGCCGGAGGTCGGTCGTACGATACTGCGTGCGGGCGGCGTCGATGCTGCGGATGCTCAGGTCCTCGACGATGATGTGCGGCGCCACCGCGACGACGCCGGCCACGCGCTCCGGATACTCCGCCGCGTACAGGAGCGCGATCGACGCGCCGTCGCTGTGTCCGAAGAGCCACGGGGGCTCGGTGACGCCAAGCTCGGCGAAGAACGCGGGCAGCACGGTCGTGCGCCTGGCGATGCATGAAGTCCACCGGCCACTTCTCGCCGGTCGCGCGCGGCGTCGACCGGCCGTAGCCCTCGCGCGAGAACACGAGCCCGCGCGCCCCGACGGCCGCGCACAATGCCCGCGGATAGTCCTTCCACATCGCGACCGACCCCAGGCCTTCGTGCAGAAACACGATGAGCGGCGCCGCGGCGTCGCGCGCACCGATCCACGCGTACTCGAGCGCAACCATGCGGTCGCCGAGCGGCAACCGGCGCGATCCCTTCCGCCACCGCGTCGTGCGCCGGCCGGTGCGGCACTCAGAGCACGTCACCGGGCCGCCGCCTCGCGCAGCTTGAAGCGCTGGATCTTGCCGGTCGCCGTCTTCGGCAGCTCGGCCAGGAAGCGAATCTCGCGCGGATACTTGTAGGGTGCGAGCTGGTCCTTGACGAACGCCTTGAGCGCGCCGGCCAGAGCGTCGTCGCCGGCATGTCCCGACTTCAGGACGACGATAGGCGAGCGTCCGGGTGAGCCCCTCCTCCGACCTTGCCGACGACCGCGGCCTCCAGCACCGCGTCATGGCGCATCAGCGCGGCCTCGACCTCGAAAGGCGACACGTACTGGCCCGCCGACCTTCAGCATGTCGTCGCTGCGTCCCGCGTAGGTGTAGTAGCCGTCGGACCCGCGCACGTACTTGTCGCCGCTCTTCGTCCACTCGCCCTGGAACGTCGCGCGCGATTGCTCGCGGTTGCCCCAGTACATGAGCGCCGCGCTGGGCCCGCGGATGTAGAGGTCGCCGATTTCGCCGTCGGCCACCGGGTTGCCCGCCCTCGCCTCGCAGTTCGATGTCGTAGCCGGGCACCGGCTTGCCCGTGGTGCCGTAACGAACCTCGCCGGGAAGATTCGAGAGGAAGATGTGCAGCATCTCGGTCGAACCGATGCCGTCCAGCACGTCGCAGCCGAAGCGCGCCGCGAAGCGCTCGCCGACGTCCTTCGGCAGCGGCTCTCCGGCCGAAGCGCACCGGCGCAGGCGATACCTCGCTCCGCTTCGGGAGCTCGGGCGCCGCCAGCATCGCGGCGTAAAGCGTGGGCACCCCGTAGAAGATCGTCGGCTTGCGCTCGACCAGGCGCTTGCACACCGATTGCGGCGTCGGCCGTTCCGCCATGAGGAGGGTCGTTGCGCCGACCGACAACGGAAAGGTCAGCGCATTGCCGAGTCCGTAGGCGAAGAAGAGCTTCGCCGCCGAGAATACGAGGTCGTCCTCGCGAACGCCGAGCACGGGCCGGCCATAGCGCTTCCGCGGTCCAGTAGAGGTTGGCATGCGTATGTACGGTTCCCTTCGGCCGCCCGGTCGAGCCCGACGAGTAGAGCCAGAAGGCGATGTCATCGGCACCGGTCTCGGTGGGCGCGGTTGCGGCCCCGGTTTGCGCGGCGAGCAACGCGTCGAAGTCATGGACGCCGGACGCGGACGGCAGCGGCGACGCCGGGCGCGACACGATCACCTGCCGAATCTCGTGCGCGCCGCGCTCGAGCGCCTGCTGCAGTGTCGGCATCAATGCGCCCGAAACGACGAGCGCCCGCGCGCGGCTGTTCGCCAGCATGTACGCATAGTCGTCGACGGTGAGCAGCGTGTTCACGCATACCGGGACCACGCCCGCATGGAGCGCCCCCAGGAACGTCACCGGGTAGTCGACGCTGTCGTGCAGGCAGACGAACAGGCGTTCCTCGCGCCGCAGGTCGAGCTGCGCCAGCGCGGAGGACATGCGTACCGCGCGGTCGGCGAGCCCCCCGTAGGTCAGCGTCTGTACGTCGTCGATATAGGCGGGCTTCGCGGCCCGCCCGGCGTTGCGCTCGAACAGATGGCCGGCGAAGTTGAATCGGGACGGCGGCGCCGCCGCAAGCGTTCCCATCCTGGGTCCTCCTTCCTGTCTGGCTGCCTTCTTGGTGGCCATCGGCGTCGCGGCGCGCTCACGGTCTCTGATTGCCGCGGCCATTTTGGCCAGTTACCGTAATGCAGCACAATTCAGGTTGTCAAGCATTATACTGCACACTATCTCCGACAATCTCCTGTAATCATGAATCAGAATTCCGAAACCTTTGACCCAGCGAGTCACAAGAACCCGTTCCTGATGGTGCTGGGCGAACGAGTCCGGGCACTTCGCGCACGCCGCGGCATGACTCGCAAGACGCTTGCGCAGGCAGCCAGTGTCTCCGAGCGGCACCTGGCCAACCTTGAGACGGGTCAGGGAAATGCGTCGGTGATGCTGCTGCGGCAACTGGCGAGCGCGCTTCAGTGCACGATTGCCGAGCTGGTCGGCGAAGATGTTGTCGCTTCGACCGAAGCGTCGCAGATACGGCAACTGCTGCGCGGCCGAGACGAGGCGTCGCTCGGCAGGGCCAGGCGCGCTCTCGCGGAACTCTTCGGTGCCGGAGTACCGGACCCGGCGCGCAGCAATCGCATCGCGTTGATCGGCTTGCGGGGCGCGGGGAAGTCCACCCTGGGGCGCATGCTGGCCGACGACCTCGGGATACCGTTCGTTGAGCTCAACCGTGGCATCGAGCGACTGGCCGGATGCGATGTGCACGAAATCCATTCGCTGTACGGGTCGTCCGCGTATCGGCGGTACGAACTGCGCGCGGTCGAGGAAGCGGTCGCAGCGCATCCTCGCGCCGTCATCGCGACCGGAGGCGGACTGGTGTCCGAAACCGTGACCTTCGACTTGTTGCTGACGCGTTGCTTCACCGTATGGCTGCGCGCATCGCCCGACGACCATATGAAGCGCGTGATCGAGCAGGGCGACCTGCGGCCGATGGCCGGCAACACCGAAGCCATGTCGGACTTGAAGCGCATCCTCGCCGGGCGCGAGCCCGCCTATGCCCGCGCTGACCTGACCTTCGATACCACCGGCAGGTCGCTCGCCGAAGCCTACGTCGAGTTGCGTGCAGCGCTGAAGCCTCGGCTGGCGGCAGCAGCTTGATCGGGCTTACCTGGCGCTCGCCCCGCATCTTCATATGCATTCCGCTGCTTTATTCAGGCGATAAAATGCATTATCATTCATCTTTTGCATCCGGCCCCAGCACGCTCCGCAGGCCGTCGCAAGCCGAGAGGAACTCCATGGCCTCCGAAATCAAGGTGGATTATCGAACCGAACCGTCCCGCTACCGGCACTGGAAGTTGTCCTTCGACGGCCCGGTGGCCACGCTGACGATGGATGTCGCGGAGGATGGCGGCCTGCGCGACGGCTACAAGTTGAAGCTCAATTCCTACGACCTGGGCGTCGACATCGAGCTGCACGATGCCGTCCAGCGAATTCGATTCGAGCATCCGGAAGTGCGCAGCGTGGTCGTGACCAGCGCCCGTGACCGCATCTTCTGTTCCGGCGCCAACATCTTCATGCTCGGCACGTCGCCGCACGCATGGAAGGTGAACTTCTGCAAGTTCACCAACGAGACACGCAACGGCATCGAGGACGCGAGCCGGCATTCGGGACTCAAGTTCCTGGCCGCTGTCAACGGCACGTGCGCAGGCGGCGGCTACGAGATGGCGCTCGCGTGCGACGAGATTTACCTGATCGACGATCGATCATCGACCGTTTCGCTGCCGGAGGTCCCGCTCCTCGGGGTGCTGCCTGGGACCGGCGGCCTGACCCGCCTGACCGACAAACGCCGCGTACGCCACGATCTCGCGGACCTTTTCTGCACGGTCACCGAGGGCGTGCGCGGGCAACGAGCGAAGGACTGGCGTCTGGTCGACGAGACCGTCAAGCCTGCGCAATTCGCGTCCGCCGTGCGCGCGCGCGCGCTGGCATTGGCGGACGGAAGCGACCGGCCGGTCGACGCGAAGGGCGTGCCGCTGACGCCGCTCGCCCGCACCGACGACGTGGACGGATATCACTACGAGCACGTCGACGTGACGGTCGACCGCGCCGCGCGCACCGCGACGTTCACGCTGCGCGCGCCGGCAAGGGATACACCCGCCGAGATCGCGGCCATCGAGGCCGCCGGCGCGCGGTGGTGGCCGCTGCAGTTCGCGCGTGAGCTGGACGACGCGATCCTTGTGATGCGCACCAACGAGCTGGACCTGGGCACCTGGCTCGTGAGGACCACCGGAGACGCGGCCGCCATGCTCGCACTCGACGCGACGCTCGACCGGCACGCGCAGCACTGGCTGGTCCGGGAGACGACCGGCTACCTGCGCCGCACGCTCGCGCGGCTTGACGTGACCTCACGCACGCTGTTCGCGCTGGTCGAGCGCGGCTCGTGCTTCGTGGGCACGTTGCTGGAGGCGGCACTCGCCGCGCGACCGGATCTACATGCTGCGGCTGCCCGACGATGCGGCAGCCGAGCCGCGGATCGCATTGTCGGCGCAGAACTTCGGCGCGTATCCGATGGTGAACGGGCAGTCGCGGCTCGCTCGCCGTTTCGGTGACGATGCTGAAGTTCTCGCGGCGCTGAAAGCGGCACAAGGCGGGCAGCTCCGCACGGAGGACGCGAACGCGCTCGGCCTCGTCACCAGTGCGCCAGACGACCTCGACTGGGATGACGAGATCCGCATGGCGATCGAGGAGCGCGCAAGCATGTCGCCCGACGCGTTGACCGGCCTCGAGGCCAACCTGCGCTTCGGCGGGCGCGAGACCATGGAAACGCGCATCTTCGGCCGGCTGTCTGCGTGGCAGAACTGGATCTTCATCCGCCCGAACGCCGTTGGCGACAAGGGCGCGCTCAAGGTCTACGGCAAGGGCGGCAAGGCTCAATTCGACCATCAGCGCGTTTGAACCTCGAGCGAACAAGGACGGCGACCATGGAAGCGATCAACTACAGCGAGAAGATCCCCAACAACGTGAACCTCGGGAGCGACCGCGCGCTGCAGCGCGCGCTCGAGCAGTGGCAGCCCAACTACCTGCAATGGTGGTCGCAGATGGGCCCCGACGGGTCACAGGACTTCGACGTGTACCTGCGCACTGCGGTGAGCGTGGATCCGTCCGGCTGGGCGCACTTCGACCACGTCAAGATGCCCGACTATCGCTGGGGCATCTTCCTGACGCCGACCGACGGCGAGCGCAGGATCCATTTTGGCGAACACCTGGGCGAACCCGCGTGGCAGGACGTGCCGGGCGAGCACCGCGCCAACCTGCGGCGCATCATCGTCACACAGGGCGACACCGAGCCCGCGTCCGTCGAGCAGCAGCGGCACCTGGGTCTCACCTGCCCGTCCCAGTACGACCTGCGCAATCTGTTCCAGGTGAACGTCGAGGAAGGTCGGCACCTGTGGGCGATGGTCTACCTGCTGCATCGCTATTTCGGTCGAGACGGCCGCGAGGAGGCCGAGGCGCTGCTCGAGCGCCGTTCCGGCGATGCCGACCATCCGCGCATCCTGGGGGCATTCAACGAGAAGACGCCGGACTGGCTCGCGTTCTTCATGTTCACGTATTTCACTGACCGCGACGGCAAGTTCCAGCTGTGTGCGCTCGCGGAGTCCGGCTTCGATCCGCTCGCGCGTACGACGCGCTTCATGCTGACCGAGGAAGCGCATCACATGTTCGTCGGCGAGTCCGGCGTGTCGCGCATCATCCAGCGGACCTGCGCCGCAATGAACGAGTTGAAGACCGACGATCCCTCCGCGCTGCGCGCCGCCGGCGTCATCGACCTGCCGACGATCCAGCGCTACCTGAATTTTCACTTTTCGGTGACGATCGACCTCTTCGGAGCGGACCAGTCGTCCAACGCGGCGACGTTCTACAGCGCGGGACTCAAGGGCCGCTTCGAGGAAGGCAAGCGCACCGACGACCATTTGCTGCACGACGGAACGTACAAGGTACTCGACATCGTCGGCGACAAGCTCGTCGAGCGCGACGCGCCATTGCTGAATGCGCTGAACGAAGTGCTGCGCGACGACTACATCCGGGATTCGGTCGGCGGAATCAACCGCTGGAACAAGGTGATCGAGAAGGCCGCCATTCCCTTCCGGCTCGTGGTCCCGCACAAGGCGTTCAACCGCAAGATCGGCACGCTGGCGAACGCCCGCGTTTCACCGGACGGCCGTGTCGTGAGCGAGGCCGAGTGGAAGGCGCACGAACGCGAATGGCTTCCGACGGCGGAGGACCGCACTTTCGTGGCGTCGCTCATGGGCCGGGTCGTCGCACCGGGCAAGTTCGCGAACTGGATCGCGCCGCCGGTGACGGGCATCAACAGGCAGCCGGTGGACTTCGAGTACGTCCGGTTCAACTAGGCCGGCTGCAGCGACGATGACGGACGCGATCATGGACGGCAATGCGCAGCCGAACCACTCGGAGGTGCTTCGCCAGCACCTGATCGACCCGGAAATCTGCATCCGCTGCAACACCTGCGAGGAAACCTGCCCGATCGATGCGATAACGCACGACTCGCGCAACTATGTCGTCGACCCTGCGGTCTGCAAGGCGTGCAATGCGTGCATCTCGCCTTGCCCGACCGGTGCCATCGACCACTGGCGGCAGGTCGCGCGAACGAACGCGTACACGATCGATGAGCAACTCGCCTGGGACACGCTGCCCGCGCACGCGGAGGTCACAGGCAACGCCGTGCCGGCACCGGACCTCCCGCCGGAAATCGCACGCATCACCGCGCTCGCCAGCGCCGGCCAGGGCGGTACCGCCGCACCACCCTGGTCGGCCGCGCATCCCTACGTCAATCTGCACACGCTCGCTAAACCCGCAGTCGCCACCGTGTCCGGAAACTTCCGGCTCACCGGTGACGGCGCGTCCAGCGACATCCGGCACCTCGTCCTCGACTTCGGCGCGACGGCGTTCCCCGTCCTCGAGGGCCAGACAATCGGCATCCTGCCCCCTGGCACCGATGCGCATGAACGTCCGCATTACGCGCGCCTCTACTCGGTAGCGAGCCCGCGCGACGGCGAGCGGCCCCGCTACAACAACATCGCCCTGACCGTGAAGCGGGTCGTCGAGGACCACGAAGGCGTGCCGGTTCGCGGTGTCGCGTCGAACTACCTGTGCGATCTCGCGAAAGGGGCCACCGTCAATGTCGTCGGTCCTTTCGGCACGAGCTTCCTCATGCCCAATCACCCGGGCTCCAGCCTGCTCATGATCTGCACCGGCACGGGATCCGCGCCCATGCGCGCAATGACGGAACGCCGTCGGCGACGCATCGCACTGGCCGAAGGTGGGGAATTGATGCTCTTCTTCGGCGCCCGTTCGCCGGAGGAGCTCCCCTATTTCGGTCCGCTCTTGAAGCTGCCGCGCGAATTCATAGACATCAATTTCGCGTTCTCGCGCGTTCCCGGACAGCCCAGGCAGTATGTACAGGACGTCATTCGCGCCCGCGGCGAAGACGTGGTCCGCCATCTGCGCGACGACCAGTGCTACATCTACGTGTGCGGTTTGAAGGGGATGGAGCAGGGAGTCGCCGAAGCGTTCCGGGACGTGTGCCGCCGCCAGGGCCTCGACTGGGACGCGCTCCAGCCGACATTGCGCGAACAGGGGCGCTACCACCTCGAGACCTACTAGAGTCGTCCTGGCCGGCGGCGAAGGCAGCGCGCAATCGACGCACGCCTTCAATTCCGCCTCAAAGCCAGCGCACGCTCGTAGACAGCATCGCGCGCAACCCCGGTCAGCGACGAGACGATGCGCGCCGCGCGTGCCGGGGGCAATTCATCGAGCAGCGCATCGAGCCAGCGTTCCCCATCGGCGTCAAGGGTGGTTCCGGCATCGCGATCCGCCGCCGGAGGCGCATCGACGATCAGCACCAGTTCGCCGCGTTCGCGATTGGCATCGGCCGCGAACCAGGCAGGCGCATCGGCGAGCGGCATTGACGCGATCGTCTCGAATGCCTTCGTGAGCTCGCGGGCCACGACCAGCACACGGGCGGGGCCAAGTTCCGCCCGCAGATCGTCGACGGTGGCGCGGACACGATGCGGCGCCTCGTAACACACCAGCGCAATATCCAGCGACCGCAGCGTACGCAGGAGTGCGCGTCGCGCCTTTGCCTGCCGCGGCAGAAAACCGGCAAACAGGAACGCGTCGGCGGCAAGGCCAGCTGCCGACACGGCCGCCGCGACGGCGGAGGGCCCTGGAATCGGCACCACGCGGAGGCCCGCGTCGTGTACTGCCCGCACCAGCCGCGCGCCAGGATCGCTGATCGCGGGCGTGCCGGCGTCGCTCGCCAGTGCCACGCTCTTGCCGGCACGCAGCAGGTCGACGATCGTCCGCGCGCGCTGCTCCTCGTTGTGAGCATGCAACGACAGCGTGCGCGTCGCGATGCCATAGTGGCGAAGGAGGTTGCCGGTCGTGCGCGTGTCCTCGGCGGCCACGACGTCGGCGGTGGAGAAGACATCCAGCGATCGCAACGTCACATCGCGCAGGTTTCCCAGCGGCGTGGCCACCACATATAATGACCCGGCCTCGGCGCAAAACACGGGCGCGCCGACGGTTGTGCTGGCATCCTTTCCGTCCGAATCCATTTCCATCCGTCCTCGCTCCCCATGCCCGTCAAGGATTCCGTAGCGCATCGCGCCCGAATGCTCGCAATGTGCGGCGCCGCGGCATTGGCGATCGCCGGAATGTACGGCTGCGCCGGCGTTGGTCCGGCGTCGCGTCCGCAACCGGCGCCACAGGCCAACCCGATCATAGCGGTCCCGACCCCTGCCGAGGCAAAGTCGCAACCGTCCGAGCACCCCGACTCAATGTCTCCCGCCACGACGCCTGTGCCCGCCGGTACGACGACGACCGGCGCGATGACCGCGCCCTTGCCCCAGCACGAGGCCCCGATCGCTTCGACGCCGCCGGGCGTGAGCGCACCGGAGCACGCCGCGACGTCCGCGCTGTCGAACACGATCGCGTTGGTCCTGCCGCTGGAAGCTCCCGCCTTTGTCCGCGCAGCCGAAGCGGTGCGCGACGGCTTCCTGGGGGCGGCCACCGCCGCGGAGGACGCCGCGAACTGCGTCGTCATCGCGCACGGCGAGGGCGGCGTGCTCGCCGCCATCGAGGACGCGCGCTCGCGCAACGTCCGGGTCATCGTCGGCCCGCTCCTGCGCAGCGACGTGAAGGAGGTCGCTCAGTTCGCGCTCGACCTTCCCTACACGATTGCGCTCAACCAATTGGAGGACGGCGCGGCCGCGCCTGCCCGCCTCTACACGTTTCCGCTGGCCATCGAAAGCGATGCGCGCCTCCTCGCCCGGCGCCTGCAGGCCGAAGGCGCGCCGCAGGTCGCGCTGGTGAGTTCGGAGACTGCGCTTATGAAGCGCTTTGACAGCGCCTTTGCCGCGCAATGGATTGCGTTGGGCGGGGTTGTCCCGAACGTCTTCCGGTTCGAAGGCAACACGGAAGCGCTGGGGGTGATGCGCCGCGAGCTGAACCGGCGCGGGCCGGCGGCTGTTGTGCTCGCAGTGGACAGCGAAGGCGCCACGCTCGCGAAGCCCTACCTCGGCACCATTCCGGCCTACGCGAGTGGCCTGGTGTTCGAGCGGGTGCCCGAGGCCGTCGCCCGTGACCTCGACGGCCTCGTTCTGGTCGAGATTCCCTGGATAGTCACACCCGACGCACCCCAGTTTACGGATCTGCCGCGGCGTGACTTCACCAGCGCGGCGCTGCTGCGACTGTACGCGCTGGGCCTCGACGCGTATCGAGCGGCACGCGCGTTGCGCGATGGCCCTCCCGACAGCTTTGTTCTCGAGGGCGCCACCGGCCGGATCACGCTGGACGACCACCAGTTCATGCGCGAGGGCAGCCTGGCCGTCTTCAGCAGCGGCCAGCTGGCGCCGTTCGATGGGACCCGGTGACGCCGCGGAGACGCGTGCCGAACGCGGCGTTCGCGCCGAAAGACTTGCCGCCGATTTTCTTGTTCAACACGGCCTCGCGATCGTCGAGCGCAATTTCCGCACCCGGCGCGGCGAGATCGACCTGATCGGACGTGATGGCGACACCCTGGTGTTCGTTGAGGTCCGGCTCCGTTCGCGCAGCGATTTCGGCGGCCCCGCGGCCAGCATCACGCCTACGAAGCGCGCGCGCCTCGTCGCCGCCGCGCAGGGATACCTTGCGCGTCTCGGCCGGGAACCGCCCTGCCGTTTCGACGCGATCCTGCTCGATGGTCTCGACCCGCCGCGCATCCGCTGGGAGCGCAACATCATCGTGGCATGAAGAGCCCTGCTAGAATCGGCGGACCATGATCGACTACGCAAGGCGCATCAGCGACCACTTCGAAGAGTCTGCGCGGTTGAAGCTCGACGCCGCCGATGAACTCGCGCCGAGGATCGCGCGCGCGGCCGGCGTATTGACCGAATGCCTGCTCGCTGACGGCAAGATTCTCGTGTGCGGCAACGGCGGCTCCGCCGCCGATGCCCAGCACTTCGCGGCGGAGCTGGTAGGCCGTTTCGAGCGCGAACGGCCGGAGTTGCCGGCGATCGCGCTGACCACGGACAGCTCGCTGCTCACAGCCGTCGCCAACGACTACTCGTTCGAGCAGGTATTCGCGAAGCAGGTGCGCGCGCTGGGCTCGAAGGGTGACGTGCTGCTCGCGATCTCGACGTCCGGCAATTCCGGGAACGTGATCGCGGCGATCGAGGCTGCGCGCCAGCGCGAAATGCGGGTGGTCGCGCTCACCGGCAAGGGTGGCGGCCAAATCGGTGAACTTCTGGCGGACTCCGACGTCCATCTGTGCGTACCGCATTCGCGGACCGCCAGGATCCAGGAAGTTCACCTGCTGACCATCCACTGCCTTTGCGACATCATCGACGCCACGCTGCTGGGGGACGAATCATGAGGGCTCGGTCTGCCGCGAAGCCGGATTGGCGCGGCGCCTCTTCGCGGCTACCCGGTAGAGTGAAGCCCGTCGTTACGCGATCCCTGGCGGCGGTAGCGCTGGGCATCGCGCTGGTTGCGAGCGTTGCCGGTTGCGCGGGCCCGGCGATGATCGCGGTAGGCGCGGGCCATGCCATGCTGATCGCGACCGACCGCCGCACGACGGGCGCGCAACTCGACGACGAAACCATCGAACTCAAGATCATCACGCGCGTCAACGAGCTCTATGGTGAACGCGTCAACGTCAACGTGACGAGCTACAACGGCATGGTGCTGCTGACCGGTGAAGTGCCAGACCAGGGCGCGTGGGCAAGCATCGGAAACGTCGCGAAGAACACCGAAAAAGTGCGAATCGTGCAGAACGAACTGGTGGTCGCGGGCATTTCCGACCTCTCCGCGCGTGCCAACGATTCGTACATCACGTCAAAGGTCAAGGGGCGCTTCATCGAGGCCGACAAGTTCCCGCCCAACGCAGTAAAAGTCGTCACCGAGCGCCGCGTCGCTTACCTGATGGGCATCGTCAGCCGCGCAGAAGGCACGTCGGCCGGCGAGATCGCGGCGACAACCGACGGCGTGGTCCGGGTGGTGAAGGTGTTCGAGTACCGCGGGTAGTGGATCCACGGCCGCACGACACGTCGGCGCGCCCCGCGCCGGCACACGATGCCAAGATCGCCACGCACGACGACGCCCTGATGCGCATCGCGCGCCTTCCCCGTCCCCTGGTGATGACCAATGGCGTCTTCGACCTCCTGCATCGGGGCCACGTCGCGTACCTGGAGGAAGCCCGCGCGCTCGGCGCGGCGCTGGTCGTCGCCGTCAATTCGGACGCGTCGGTCAAACGGCTCGAAAAGGGCGCCGACCGTCCGCTCAACACTCTCGACGACCGGATGGCCGTGCTCGCCGGGCTCGCGGCCGTGGATCTCGTCGTACCCTTCGATGACGACACACCGCGCGATCTCATCGTCGCCACGATGCCCGACGTGCTGGTCAAGGGTGGCGACTACACAGCGCAGACGACCGCCGGTGCCGCGGAGGTGATGGCCAACGGCGGTCGCTTCGTCGCCATCCCGTTCGTGCACGACCGATCGACGTCGTCGCTCGTCGCCCGCATCCGCGGCCGCTGACGTCCGGCGCGATTCGCGTATCGGCGGGCGCGGCGCCGGCGGGCAGCCGGCACCGCGATTCACGGCCGGTATCGATTCAGGAAATCGGCGACGATGCCCTTTTGCGAGCGGTCGATCGCGGCATCGAGCGTGCGGTCGGATGGGTCGTACTGCTTCGCCTTGCGGAAAGCGGAGATGGCGTCCTGGTGGTAGCCCTGCGCCTGCAACGCAGTTCCGAGACATCGGTACGAATCGGCGCTGGCAAGCTCGAGTTCGGTCCATGCCTTGCACAGCTCCGCGGCGCGCCGCCAGTTGCCCACGCGAAGCATCCGCGGTCCTTCGGCACTGACGACCGCAATCCTGGCCCTGCGCTCGGCGAACAGCGCCGCGACTTCGGTGTCGACCGGCGCCGAATCGGCCGGTCGGGCGGACGGCTCGAACGTGGGCGCTGTGGACAACGTGGTGATGGGCGACGCCGCTCGCGCCGACGGCGCCGGTGCAGCCGGCGACGTGCTCGCGGGCGGAGGTGCCAGCCCCGAGATGCGTCCGGCGCCCCCGGCGAATCCTCCGGTCAGCGTGCTCGCCGACGGAATTGCCTCGGCGATCGTCGTGCGCGCCCAGGCGATGGATGCGGCCATCGGTTGGTGCCATGCCACGCCGTACAGCCACAACATCGCCGCGAGGCCGCAGACGCCGGTGACGGTGTTGAGCACGCCGGGTGGCCCATGCGTCACGAGGACGTCCTGGGCGAAGTCCCAGTCCGTTTCCTGGTTCTGGGCGAGCTTCTCGTAGGCGACAGCGATCAGGACCGGCGCGAGCAGGGGGAAGCCGCCGCCCATGCCTTCCCACCACACGCGAAACGATCGGCGCATCGCGCGATCGAGCTGCGCGCGGGTGTCGCGACGCGCATAGGCGTCCGAAATCGAAAACTGCAGGAAAACGCCGAACAGCCACTTGCCCGGCGTGGTGCCGATCGACGCGATCAGCAATGCCTCGATCGGAATCCACGACGCCGTGATCAGCATGGGTGCCAGCAGCGGATGTCCTACCCAGGACGTGAAATCCGCCGAAACGACGGAGAGCCCGCGCAATTCCGACAGCAGCAGCGCCAGCACCAGGCCCCAGATCGCGTAATCGAAAACGCGCGCAGCGAGCCGCTGCCACGGCCGCGGTTCGCTGGTGCGGCCCGACTTTGCCCGCTCCAGTTCCGCCATGCGGAGCTGGAAGATCCAGCTCGCGTCCTCCTGCGGCTGGTTGGTTCCCAGGAACACACTCTTTTCGCGCCGCCAGTTGAGGATCGCGAGGTCGGTCTGCGGAACCAGCCCGGCCTGCGGTGCACCGCGGCGATGCCGGAGGTAGGCGATGCCGTGTACGGCGCCGTACACCAGCGTCAGGCCCAGCAGGGTGATGGTCAGCCACACCAGCACCTGCTTGGCGACGAGGACCGTGTCGGCTGGCGTGACGAACACGATGGCGGCGGCGATGAATGCTCCGAAGAACGCGCACAGCGCGATGGTCACGATCGGTGAACGCCCGAACGATGCCACGCGTTCGGTGAGTCCTGGATGATGTGGATTGCGCTCGGCCGCGGGCTCGGCGGCGTCGAGTCCGGTCTCGAGTTCCGCGTCCATCGCCTCTTGCGATTTCTCGAGCGCGGGCTCGGCGACGGCGGCGACATCGGTCTGCTCGCCCGCCTCCGCCACGGCATTGTTCACCACGTGGTCGATCCGCTGTTCGGTGGTTCCGGACGAAATGGCAAGTTCCCGGTCGTAGCGTCCGCGCCTGTCGGGATCCGAAAGTATCCGGCTGGCGTGATTGATGAAGCGCAACGCCTCCTCGACGTTGCCCTGACCGTCACGGGTCTTCGCGTAATACTTGCGAATCAGTCCGCGCAACGCGGCTCTCACGTCCTCTTCGGAGGACGTGGGCAGGATGCCGAGCGCTTCGTATAACGTTGCTTTCATGCTGCCGGACCGCAGAAGGTCATCAATTATGCCGTTGGAATCACGGGCGAACAGCCCCCCCGAAGGCAACACGATCCAAGCAAGAAGCGGGCCGTCGGACGGAAGCCATTGTTTCGGCTTGCCTGACGACCCTTTTTACGAGTGTCAAGAGCACAAAAAAAACGGCCCGCAAATGGAGCCGTTTCCGAGTTGCCGAAGGAAAGCCGCGGCAGGCCGCGGTCCCGGCGAGCGCCGCAGCAGCTATGCGGACTTGGCGCTTTCCTTGCGCTGGAGCTTTTCGCGAATCCGCGCCGACTTGCCCGACCGGGCCCGCAGATAGTAGAGCTTCGCGCGACGGACGTCGCCGCGGCGCTTGACCTCGATGGAGGCGAGCAGCGGCGAATACGTCTGAAAGGTGCGCTCCACGCCTTCACCGCTCGAAATCTTGCGCACGGTGAACGACGAATTGAGGCCTCGGTTGCGCTTGCCGATGACCACGCCCTCATAGGCCTGAACGCGCTTGCGCTCGCCCTCGACGACGCTGACGTTGACGACGACGGTGTCGCCAGGTGCGAATTCCGGAATCGTCTTGCCCAGGCGGGCGATTTCTTCCTTTTCCAGCTGTTCGATGATGTTCATTGCCTTGTTCCTTTCGTTTTCACTTTCGCACAGCGCAGGGACGATGCCCTGATGCGCGCGTATTCTTGATGGTTCATTCCTGCTCCGCCAGGCGCAGCAATCCGGCTTCTTCCTTCGTCAGCGTCCTTCCTGCGAGCAGGTCGGGACGCCGGTCCCGCGTGCGAAGCAGCGATTGCTGCAGCCGCCAGCGGCGAATCCTTCTCATGGTTGCCCGACAACAGAACCTCGGGCACCGCCTCCCCCTCGTACACCTCCGGCCGCGTGAAATGCGGGCAATCGAGCAGGCCCGTCGCGAACGAGTCCTCGCGCGCCGATTGTTCGTCGTTCAGTGCTCCCGGCAGCTGGCGCGCGATCGCATCGATCACCATCAGCGCCGGCAGTTCGCCGCCCGACACCACGAAATCCCCGATCGCGATTTCCTCGTCGACCTCGCGCGCGATCAACCGCTCGTCGATTCCTTCGTACCGACCCGCAAGCAGTACATACCCGACCGCCTCCGCCGTCGCGAGGGCCATGACCCGCGCATGCGTCAGCGGTGCGCCGGCCGGCGAAAGGTGGATCACTCGCGTCGCCGTTACGCCATCGCGCCTTTGCGCCGCCTTTGCCGCCGCGATCGCCTGCGCGAGCGGCGCCGCCAGCATCACCATCCCCGGCCCGCCGCCATAAGGCCGGTCGTCGACCGTCTTGTGGTTGTCGGTTGTGAAATCGCGGGGATTCCACAACCCGAGCCGCCAAAGGCCGCGCTCCCGTGCTCGGCCGGTCACCCCCGCCTGTGTCGCATGCGCGACCATTTCCGGAAACAGCGTGACGACGTCGATCCTCACTTCGGTCCTCACTTCGGTCCGTGCTTCCGTCCCTGTCCGTCTTCCTCCGCCGCCTCTAGTAGTCCGGCTGCCAGTCGACATCGATGCGGCGCGCCTCGCTATCCACGGCATCCACGTACGCCCCGACGAAGGGGATCAATCGTCTCCACCCCGTCATCGCCCTGCACGCGCAGCACCGGATGAGCGCCGAATTCCTGTACCGCGGCCACCTTGCCCAGCGCGAAACCTTGGCGGTTCGTGACCGTCATGCCCACAGGTCGGCGAAGTAGACCTCGCCTTCGCGCGCCGCGGGCAGTGCCGCGCGCGGCACACCGACATCCCCCCCGAGAGCATGGCCGCCGCTTCGCGGTCGGCAAGATCCGACAACTGCGCCAGCAATGTCGCCCCATGCTGCTTGCCCGCTTCGAGTGCATGCGGCTGCCAGGAGGCCCCTGCGCCACGCTTGCGGACCCACCAGCTGCGCGTGTGTCAGCAGCGTCTCCGGCGCGCTCGTCAGCGGAAGGACCTTGATCCAACCCTTGACGCCATACGGGGCGGCGATGCGCCCCATCACCACGATGTCGGACGCCGCTCAGTGGACGCTCAGCGGACGGTCAACTCACTCTTTGTCGATCTCACGCCGCCGCCGGCGCCGCTGCCGGTTGCTGCGGGCGCCGGCGATAGCTCCGGCGAAGCCGGCTGCAACCGTCCGATCGACCTTTTCACGAGGCCCGCCACGGTTTCCGACAGTTGCGCGCCGCGCTCCTGCCAATACGAAATGCGGTCGACGGCAAGCCGCAGGCCCTCTTCGCTGGCATTCGCGATCGGGTTGTAGAAGCCGACGCGCTCGATGAAGCGGCCGTCGCGGCGACTCCTCGAATCCGTGACGACCACGTTGTAGAAGGGGCGCTTCTTGGCGCCGCCACGAGCCAGGCGAATAACGACCATGATTTGAAATGTCCGGTGGAACGAAAAAAGATATTGATTCTACGACGAAATCGGGCCTCCAGGCAAGCGCAACCCACCGCGCGGCAGCAGCGCCGGCTCTGGGGAAACCGCTACGAGTTCGTTTGTATTATCATGGCCTTACACCGTTTCGACCGAGCGGACCGTTGTGAAATGCGTCCCGCCACACCCTGACACGATCGTGCTCAACCCGCTACCCCTGCCCAAATCGCGCGTCGAAGCGCTGACCGACGGCATTTTCGCCGTCACGATGACGCTGCTGGTGCTCGATCTCAAGATCGCCGAGCGGATGCCGCCGGAATCGACGCAACTGGCGGCCGACCTGCTCGCGCTGCTGCGATTCGTCGACGACTACGTCATCAGCTTCTTCGTGCTGTGCGTGTTCTGGCTCGCGCACATGCGCCTCATACGCCGGGTTCGCGAGGTCGACGCGACCTTCACCTGGCTCAACCTCGCGTTCCTGCTGTTCACGACGTTCGTGCCGCCGTTGACGTCGTGGATCGGACAAAGTCCCGGAGCGGCCCATTGCGGCGGTCGTCTACGGCGGCAATCTGATCCTGATCCTGCTGTGCGAGGCGCTGATGTGGCGGCACGCGACGCGCCGGCACCTGTACAACGAGTCGGTCACCGACGCCCGGGCGCTGTGGCAGACCCTGCGCCGGCGATTCATCGTCGCGGCGCTGATCATTTTCGCCGGGATCATTGCCGCGCTGATCGAGATCGAATTCGCCGAACACGTGGGCTACGCTTCCTACGTCTACCTGCTGCTGATCGGCGCCGGCCTCTTTCGTCCGAGGTCGTGGGACCTGCAGGACGACGCCGGCGGTCGGACCGGCGGTTCCGGCCGGGAACGGCCCGGCGCCGGGGTCTGACGCAACGACGCTCGCCGATTCAGCGCATTCCCGGCAGCATTCCCTTCATGCCGCGCAACATCTTCTGCATGCCGCCCTTGGCGACCATCTTCATCATCTTCTGCGTCTGCTCGAACTGATTCAGCAGCTGATTGATTTCCTGCACCGAGACACCAGCGCCGGCGGCGATCCGCCGCTTGCGCGACGCCTTGAGAATCTCCGGCTTGGTCCGCTCCGCGGGGGTCATCGAATCGATGATGCCCTCGATGCGCGCGATGCGGCGCTCGTCGACCGCCGCCCCCTGCGCGGCACGCGCCAGCTCCGCAGGCAGCTTGTCCATCATTCCGGCGAGACCTCCCATCTTTCGCATCTGGCCGATCTGCGCCTTGAAGTCCGAAGATCGAAACCCTTGCCCGACTTGACCTTCCTCGCGAGCTTCTGCGCCTCCTCGACGTCGACGTTCTTCTGCGCATCTTCGATCAGCGACAGGACATCGCCCATGCCGAGGATGCGCGACGCCATGCGTTCCGGATGGAAGACCTCGAGGCCGTTGATCTTCTCCGACACGCCGGCGAACTTGATCGGCGCACCCGTCACCTGCCGCACCGACAGCGCCGCGCCGCCGCGCGCGTCGCCGTCGAGCTTGGTCAGCACGACGCCGGTCAGCGGCAGCGCGTCGCGGAATGCCTTCGCCGTGTTCACCGCATCCTGCCCCTGCATCGCATCGACGACGAAGAGGGTTTCGATCGGATGCACCGCCGCATGCAGCTGCTCGATCTCGCGCATCATTGCCTCGTCGACGCCCAACCGCCCTGCGGTATCGACGATCACGACATCGTGATAGTGGCGACGCGCCCAGTCGACGGCGCGCGGTCGCGATGGCGACGGGCTGCTGGCCCGCAATCGGAGGGGAAAAACTCCACGCCGACCTGCGCGGCGAGCAACCGCAACTGCTCGATCGCCGCCGGGCGGTAGACGTCGGCGGAAACCAGCAGCACTTTCTTCTTCTGCTCGTCCGCCAGGAGCCGCGCGAGCTTGGCTGCGGTGGTCGTCTTGCCGGCGCCCTGCAGGCCGGCGAGCAGCAACACAGCGGGCGGCTGCGTGGCGAACGAAAGCGGCGCCGCCGCGCCGCCCATCAGCGCCGCGAGTTCGCGATGGACGACGCCGATGAGCGCCTGCCCGGGCGTCAGCGAGCCCACGACCTCCTCTCCGATCGCCTTGTCCTTGATGCTCGCGATGAACTCGCGGACGACCGGCAGCGCGACGTCGGCCTCGAGCAGCGCCAGGCGCACCTCCCGCAGGGCGTCCTGGATGTTGTCGTCGGTCAGGCGCGCCTGACCGCGCAATCCCTTGACGACGCGGGACATTCGTTGCGTGAGGTTCTCGAGCATGGGGCTTTCCGCCTGGGGTCGTGCCGTGCCGCTGGAGACGGCGCGTATCGGTTAAACTTGTAAGGTCGAACCCAGGGCGTCATGCGCACGCCATGTGCGCCGCTGCGCCGCACCCGGATTCCCGTGATCTTACTGTACCTCGCCGTCGCCGCACTGTACGCAGCCGCAGCGTGGCTGCGCAGCGCAAACGCGCCCGCCACCGCGCGTACGGGTCTCGCCACCTGGCTGATCGCGCTGGCGCTCGTGCTGCAGGCGATCACCATCGGCAGCGCGGTGTTCACGCCGGACGGCATCGACCTGTCGTTCCAGCACGCGCTATCGCTGGTCGCTTGGCTGACTGTGCTGGTCGCCGGAATTTCGGGCGTGCTCGCCAAGCTGCCCGCCGTGGGCAACGTGATCCTGCCGGTGGCAGCGCTGTGCGCTCTGGCGCCCCTCGCGGGCGGGAGTCCGCACCGGTTTCCGTATGCGGGAGAGTCCTGGGCGACCGTGCACATCGCCGTGGCGCTGGTCGCATATGCGCTGTTCGTGGTCGCGGCGCTGCAGGCGCTGTTGCTGACCGGACTCGAAAAGCGGCTGCATCGGGGCCAGGCGCTGCCCGAGGGCGACGGCTCGGTGCCGCTGCTGACGCTGGAACGCTTTCTGTTCCGGCTCGTCGCCACGGGCTTCGTGCTGCTGACGCTGACGCTGATCAGCGGCCTGCTCTTTTCCGAGGAGCTGTTCGGGCGGCCAGTGACGTTCACCCACAAGAACGTGTTTTCGGTGCTGGGTTGGCTGACGTTTGCCATCCTGCTCGTCGGCCGCTGGCGTTTCGGATGGCGCGGCCGCCGGTCGCTCTACTGGATCCTTGGCGGGACCGCGCTGTTGGTACTGGGGTACCTGGGCAGCAAGTTCGTGAACCAGGTGCTGCTTGGCCGTTGAGCGGCCGGCTCGCCCGGTCCCGCGCCGGAGACTCGTCCGACCCTCGCCTGGCACAAAGTTGACACTCGGTTGACACAGGCGCGGCAAGCACCGAATACTCGGTCATCGTCAATCGCCTAGCTGCTACTTGGACGAATTTCCGCTCGGTTCTCTTGCCATCGCGCTCGCGGTGCTGCTGATCCTGTCCGGCTTCTTCTCGATCGCCGAGACGGCGATGATGGCCGCCAACCGGTATCGGCTGAAGCACCGGGCGCAGCGCGGCAACAAGGGGGCGAAGCTCGCGCTCGCGCTGCTCGCACAGACCGACCGGCTGCTGGGTGTCATCCTCTTCGGCAACAATCTGATCAATGCAGGCGCGGCAACGCTCGCCGGCGTCATCACTGCCCGCTTGCTGGGCAAGGGCGAACTCGCGCTGGCGGCCAGCACCGTGATCGTCACGTTCCTGATCCTCATTTTTTCCGAGATCACGCCCAAGGTGATCGGCGCCACGCACGCGGACCGCATCGCCCCCGTCGCCGCGTATGTCCTGACGCCGCTGCTGCGCGGCCTTACGCCGGTCGTCTGGTTCGTCAATCTCTTCGTGCAGGGGCTGCTGACCGTGCTGCGGATCAGGCCGGCACCTGACGGCGGCACCCAGCTGACACCGGAGGAACTGCGCTCGCTGGTCCTCGAAGGCAGCGCGTATTTCCGCGGCAAGCACAGGACGATGCTCGCGAATCTGATGGACCTCGAGGCTATCACCGTCGATGACGTGATGACTCCACGCAATCGGATTCACGGGCTCGACCTGGAGGAGCGACCCGCGCTGCTGCGCCAGCAGCTCGCGACGTCCTACCATTCGCGCGTCCCCGTGTTTGAAGAAACGCTCGACAACATCGTCGGCGTGTTGCCCTTGAAGGCGGTGGTGAATATGCAACTGTCTGCGGGAGAGATCATCGCCGAGCGGCTGCGGCCGCTGCTGCGCCCGCCGTATTTCATTCCCGCCGGCACGCCGCTGCTGACTCAACTGACCCAGTTCCAGAACGATCGCCAGCGGCTGGGGCTCGTGGTGGACGAATACGGAGAGCTTCAAGGCCTCGTCACCATCGAGGACATTGTCGAGGAGATCATCGGGGAATTCACCACGCAGGCACCGGGCGGCTCCGAAATCTTCCGGCGCGAGGCCGATGGCAGCGTCATCGTCTCCGGAATGGCGCTTTTGCGCACGCTTAACCGTCGACTCGGAACCCAGTTTTCATTGGACGGCCCCAAGACGCTCAATGGGTTGATAGTCGAGCATTTGGGCACCATCCCGGATGCGGGCCTATCTTTCCGGCTCCAGGGACAATTGCTCGAAATTCTGCAAACACAGGATCGCGCGATAAAAGTCGTCAAACTTCAGCCTCCCGTTGGCCGCGGCACTGCGCCTTTACAAACCCCGGTCGAGCGGGCATCATCGACCAGCTAAGTTTTATGCGGATGGAATAGCAATCAATTTGTCGCGCCAGGCACGTTGTTTGCTTGTGGTCAACACGAAGCCTACAACCCGACCCACCCCTGAGCGCTCCTCCACCGACCATGGCCACGCATGTCGCCACCCGTAACATCAGCGGTCTCGCGCGGGCGCTCGCTCAGAACGGCCTGATGTCCGAGTACGAGGCGGAAGCGCTTGCAGACCCAGGCACAGGCATCGGGCATAACTTTCGTCGAGCAGGTGCTGGTCGGCAAGCGCATGACGGCGCTGCAGCTCGCCGTCTTCGCATCTCGCGCGTTCGGCACGCCGCTCCTCGACCTCGCGAGCTTCGACATCGACCAGATTCAGAAGGACTACGTCGACATCAGGATCGCGCAGACTAGACGCGTGCTGCCGTTGTACAAGCGCAGCAACAAGCTCTACGTAGCGATCTCCGACCCGGCCAACCTACAGGCGCTGGACGAGGTCCGCTTCAAGACCAACCTGGTTCCCGAGCCGATCGTCGTCGAGGACGACAAGCTCGGCCATGCGATCGCGCGCATTATCGAGGCCACCGGGGCGACGCTGAAGGACATGGCCAACCTCGAGGACATGGAGGTCGGTCTCGAAGAAGGATCTCCGAGCCTATCCATCGAGGACGAATCGGATGTCGAGGACGCGCCGGTCGTCAAGTACATCCAGAAACTGCTGACCGACGCGATCGCGGCCGGCGCGTCCGACATCCATTTCGAGCCCTACGAGAGGTTCTATCGCGTCCGATATCGGGTCGACGGGATCCTGATGGAGATCGCACAGCCGCCGCTGGCGATCAAGGACAAGGTTTCGTCACGGATCAAGGTCATCTCGAAACTCGATATTTCCGAGAAGCGGGTGCCGCAGGACGGCCGGATGAAGCTCGTGCTGTCGAAGAGCAAGACCATCGATTTCCGCGTGTCGACGCTGCCCACGCTGTACGGTGAGAAGATCGTCATGCGGATCCTCGATGCGGCCGGCGTGAAGCTCGGCATCGAGGCGTTGGGCTACGAGCCGGACCAGCAGCAGGCGATGATGTTCGCCATCGGGCGGCCGTACGGAATGATCCTCGTCACCGGCCCGACCGGCAGCGGCAAGACCGTGTCGCTGTACACCTGCCTCAATCTCCTGAACCAGCCCGGCGTCAACATTGCGACCGCCGAGGATCCGTGCGAAATCCAGCTGCCCGGCGTCAACCAGGTCAACGTCAACGACAAGGCCGGTCTCACGTTCGCCGTCGCGCTGAAGTCCTTTCTGCGGCAGGATCCGGACATCATCATGGTCGGCGAAATCCGCGACCTCGAGACAGCCGACATCGCGATCAAGGCGGCGCAGACCGGCCACCTCGTGCTGTCCACGCTGCATACCAACGATGCACCCACCACGCTGCAACGCCTTCTCAACATGGGCGTGGCGCCGTTCAACATCGCCTCGTCGGTGATCCTGATTACCGCGCAGCGGCTGGGTCGCCGGCTGTGCCCGCAATGCAAGAAGCCGGAGGACATCCCTCCCGAAGCGCTTCTGCGTGCGGGCTTCAGGGACGAGGACCTCGATGGCTCTTGGCAGCCTATGGGCCCCGTCGGCTGCGACAACTGCAACGGCACCGGATACAAGGGCCGCGTAGGGATCTACCAGGTCATGCCGATCAGCGACGAGATGCGGCAGGTCATCATGCGCAACGGCAACGCGATCGACGTCGCCGAGCAGGCGACCAAGGAGGGCGTGCGCGACCTCCGGCAATCGGGCCTGCTGAAGGTGAAGTCGGGCATCACGTCGCTCGAGGAAATCGAAGCGATCACCAACGAGTGACGGCGGAATCCGCCGCACGGGGATAGACAGACATGGCCACCGCAACCACCGCCCAGCGCCGCGACGTCAAGGAATACACGTTTGTCTGGGAAGGCGTCGACCGCAACAATCGCCAGGTTCGAGGTGAATCCAAGGCGGCGTCGCAGACCGTCGTCACGACCAACCTGCGCCGGCAGGGCATCCGGGTCGTCAAAATCAAGCGGCAGACGTTCCGTGGCGGCAGCAAGGTCAACGAGAAGGACATCACGTTCTTCACGCGCCAGCTGGCGACGATGCTGAAGGCCGGCGTGCCACTGTTGCAGTCGTTCGAGATCGTCGCGCGCGGCCACAGCAACGCGCGCTTCTCGCGGCTCATGATGGACATCAAGAACAAGATCGAGGCCGGCTCCTCGATGGCGCAGGCATTCCGCGAGCATCCCAGGCAATTCGACGCGCTGTACTGCAACCTGGTCGCCGCCGGCGAGGCGTCCGGCACCATCGACGCGATCCTCGACCGACTGGCGACGTACAAGGAGAAGATGCTCGCGATTCGCGCCAAGATCAAGTCGGCGCTCTTCTATCCGATCTCGGTCATCGTCGTGGCAATCGTCGTCGTCTGGATCATCATGGTCTGGGTGATTCCGTCGTTCAAGAAGGTCTTCGCGAATTTTGGCGCCGACCTTCCGGCGCCCACCCTCGTCGTCATCGCCATCTCCGAGTGGGTCGTAGCGTGGTGGTGGCTCTGCTTCCTGGTCATCATCGGCATCTTCATCGGCACCGGCATCATGCTGCGGCGGTCCACGGCATTCCGCTACGGCTTCGATCGGCTGATTCTCAAGATTCCGATCATCGGCGAGATCCTGGAGAAGGCGACGATCGCGCGCTGGACGCGCACGCTGCAGACAATGTTCGCCGCGGGCGTGCCGCTGGTCGAATCGCTGGACGCGGTCGGCGGCGCGTCGGGCAACGCCGTCTACGCGGCCGGCACCAAGAGGATTCAGACCGAGGTCAGCACTGGCACCAGTCTCACCAACTCGATGTCCAATACGAACCTGTTTCCGACCATGGTGCTGCAGATGACGCAGATCGGCGAGGAATCGGGCTCGCTCGACAACATGCTGGGCAAGATCGCCGACTACTTCGAGCGCGAGGTCGACGACGCCGTGGCCGCGCTGTCGAGCCTGCTGGAACCGATCATCATCGTGTTCCTGGGGGTCGTGATCGGCGGCCTCGTCGTCGCCATGTATCTGCCGATCTTCAAGCTCGGCGCGGTGATCTGATCCCGCGCTGCGGGGCGCGCGACGGCAACCGATGCCGCTCTACCTGCTCGATCCGGCAGTGGCCTTGGTGCTGGCCGCTGCCGTGGGGCTGTGTATCGGCAGCTTCCTCAACGTCGTGATTCATCGGCTGCCGCAAATGATGGAGCACGGCTGGCAGGACCAGTGCGCGGAACTGCGCGGCGACACACCCGCGCCGCGGCCTCGTTACAACCTGGTCGTGCCGCGCTCAGCGTGCCCGGCGTGCGGACACGCGATCTCGGCGATCGAGAACATTCCCGTCGTGTCGTGGCTCGCGCTGCGAGGCAAGTGCTCGGCCTGCGGTACGCCGATCTCGGCACGCTACCCGCTGGTCGAATTGCTGGGCGGGGTGGTCGCCGCCGGCGCCATCTGGAAATTCGGACCGACCTGGCAGGGTGTCGCCGCCTGCGTTTTCCTGTGGACGCTCCTGGCGCTCACGTTCATCGACTTCGACACCCAGCTCCTGCCGGACGACCTCACGCTGCCGCTCCTGTGGGGCGGTCTTGCCGCCAACCTGTTCGGCCTGTTCGTGCCACTGCGCGACGCGGTGGTCGGCGCCATCGCCGGCTATCTGACGCTATGGACCATCTACTGGCTGTTCAGGATCATCCGCGGCAAGGAAGGCATGGGCCACGGCGACTTCAAGCTGCTGGCCGCGCTGGGCGCGTGGCTCGGCTGGAAGATGCTTCCGCTGATCGTCCTGGGGTCGTCGGTGGTTGGCGCGTTCATAGGCATCGGACTCGTCGTGCTGAAGGGACGCGATCACAACATTCCGCTGGCCTTCGGTCCGTACCTCGCCATCGCCGGCATGATCGCGCTGTTCTGGGGGCAGCTGGCCGTCAGGATCTACTTCCCCTCGTGACCATGCCGTACGTCGTGGGGCTGACCGGAGGCATCGGTACCGGAAAGACCGAGGTGGCGCGCGCATTCGCGAATTTGGGTGTCGAAGTCGCCGATGCGGATATCGCCGCTCACGACGTGACGGCGAAGAACGAGCCCGGATATCGTGCGGTGGTCGAAACCTTCGGTCCGCAGGCGTGCACGCCCGACGGCTCGCTCGATCGCGGATGGCTGCGCCGGACCGTGTTCGCCGACGACGCAGCGCGACGCCGACTGGAGGCGTTGCTGCATCCGCTCATTCTCGCGCGACTCGATGCGCAGATCGAGGGCTGGCATGGCCCCTACGGACTTCTGAGCGTTCCGCTGCTCCTCGAGCGCGGCACCCTCCTCCCGCGCATCGCGCGCGTGCTGGTCGTGGACTGCCCCGAGGAGGAGCAGGTTCGACGCGTGATGGCGCGCAGCGAGCTCGCGGCCAGGGAAGTGCGCGCGATCATGGCGGCGCAACTCCCGCGAGCGGAGCGACTTGCGCGCGCCGACGACCTCATCGACAACAGCGGACCGCCGGAAGCCATCGTGCCTCAGGTCGCACGCCTGGACGCGTACTATCGAGAATGCGCCGCGCGAGGCGCTGCGCTTGAACCGGAAAGCCGTTCCCCGGAGAATAGTGCGCATGATCGCACCGCCGGCGCCTAAGTGATTCGGTACGAACATCCACTGAATGAACGGGTCCGCACGCTGATGCGGCTCGAGGACCTGTTCGCGCGCGTCGGGTACTTCGCCGGACAGGATGCTGGACAGGATCACCACGCGGCGCTGCTTGCGTTGTTCGAAATCACCGACGTCGCCGCGCGCGCCGACCTCAAGACCGACCTGCTCCAGGAACTCGAGCGGAAGAAGCAGATGCTGGGGCCGCTGAGGCAGAATCCGCAGATTGACCAGGGCGCTCTGGAGGAACTGCTGGAGCAGATCGACACCGTCAATGCGCATTTGCTCGCGCAGGCAGGCAAGGTGGGCGCGCACCTGCGCGACAACGAATGGCTGATGGCGATCAAGCAGCGTACGGCCATTCCCGGTGGCGTCTGCGAGTTCGATCTCCCCGCCTATCATTGGTGGCTGCATCAGGATCCGGGTGCGCGCCGCAACGACCTGCGTGGTTGGATCGAACCGTTCGCGCCGATCCGCGCAGGATCGTCGATCGTCCTGAAGTTGTTGCGGGACAACGGCCGCGCCAGCCGCCACACAGCCCATCGCGGAGTGTTCCAGCTGATGCTCACGACGACCAAGGTGGCGCAGCTACTGCGCCTGACTGTTGCGCGGAGCCTTTCATGTGTGCCGGAAATCAGCGCCAACAAGTATGCGCTGAATATCCGCTTCCTTGGTGTGTCGGGCATGGATCGCGGCGCGGTGTTCGATCGCGATGTCGATTTCGAGCTGATGTTCTGCAATCTTTGAATTCGATTTCCGCGAACGAAGGCGGTTCGCCGCTTTTCCCGCCGAAAGATCATGAAAAATGGCGGCGCGAAGGACTGCGGGAGACCCGGTACTTCCATTGACGGTCAACTCCGCGAAGCAGAGCTTGTCCTGCTCGGCTTGGCGAACTTGATTCAGATGTTCGTGACAATGGAAGGCAAGCCTGACCCCGAATTCAGGCAATTCGCAAGCGGCACGCGGGGGACCAAAGCTTCGGTTCGCGAGGGAGGCGAGCACGAAACACCTCTTACCGAAGATTTTTGGCGTCAATTTCGCGGTCGATCGGAGCCGCAGCATATTGACTACCGACAATGGAGTGAAGAGTGATCGCCTCCGTATCTTCAGTTCCGGTGCGACATGCCGGCACGCATAGGGCGATATTCGCCATCGCAGGATCGGATGCAAACCGACCGCTACGCCCGGGACATTCCCACAGTCCGAGCACGCCGCCACGCCTTGCGCAGCAGATGCGGGATCAGCCGATGCGGCGGCATGCGCGTCCAGTGCGAGCGGGCGTAAAGCAGCCCGAGCGGGACACGATGGACAGGCGGCCAAGGCTCGGGGTCGATTGGTGACAATACGGCGACCAGCGTGCGGTTCATCCAGCCGGCCACCGGGCGGACCGGCGCGAATTGCCGGATTCCGACCTGCGCTTCATCCGGAACGCGCGTGCCGAGCACCGCGGGCAGCAGTCGCAGCGCGTAGTACAGTGGACGGCCGAGGCCCTGCTCCCGGGCGCGCGCGACCAGCATCGGCCAGAAGCCGTCGTCGTCGCCGAATGCGGTCGTCAGTTCGTGCAGGTCCACCAGGTCGCGAAAGCGTCCCTCGAAGTCGGAGTCGAAGAAGAGATGCACGGCCGCGTGAAGGACACTGTCGACTGGGGAAAGCACACGGACGCCTTCCATCACACTCGCCTGCGCATCCGCCCAGAACGCCGCGGGATCCGGGCGCAGGCGGCTCGCCGGCGGGCAAATCGTGTGATGGACGTCAACCGCGAGAGTTCGTCCCGGATATAGTAACGGCGGGATCTCGTGCGACCACTCGCGGTAGTAGTGCTGATCGTAGGGATCGTGGACAGTCTCGCACCACCCCGCGTCCAGAAGCGCGCGTTCCGCGGCATCGATTTGGTCCCGCGGAACCATCACGTCGATATCCGACATCCGGCGCGACGACGCGTGGGGCAGTCCGCGCAGCAAGTACGCCACGCCCTTCAGCGCGATCACCGGGATTTCCGTCGGCTGCAGCGCGCGCCGCACCCGGTCGAGTTCCCACCGAGCGAGCTGTGCGACCCGCATCGCCGAAAGTTGCGCCGAAATGAGGCTCGCACGTCGAGATTCCGGCAAATTGTCGACGACGCCGGCGGACGCTGCCCTTCCGGCCAGATACGCGAGGACCGCATTGCGCCGTGCGCGCGACACCAATCGCTCCCAGCCGAGGTCGTCGAGGTGCGCCAGCGACTGCGGCTCGCGGATCGCCGCGATCAGCGCATCGGGTCCCTTGCGGCCGA
The DNA here is from genome assembly GCA_963739745.1 of uncultured beta proteobacterium. Classification (GTDB taxonomy): domain Bacteria; phylum Pseudomonadota; class Gammaproteobacteria; order Burkholderiales; family Casimicrobiaceae; genus VBCG01. Next base: position 256,533 of record CAVUCJ010000015.1, on the reverse strand, counting down.
GGTCGCCGGTGGTCATCCGCGGTTCGCGCTGCGCAGGATCGCGTCGAGCGCGGAGTGCGCCTCTGCGAGATCGCCATACCGAAGCACATGGCTCGGGCAGCGCCGGACAATCGCGGCCACGGTGCGAAAGCCGCGTTCGCCGACGATCTCGTAGTTGAACGCGTTGCCGGCGAGCCTCAGAAAGGCCGCCGTGGGCGAAAGCGGCTCGACGGTCGCAGGTGCTTCCGCCCGGAACTCGGGAAATACGACCGCCGCGACGCGCGCCCGTCGGTCCGCCTGGTGAATGCCGTCGGCAGAGGGCCGAAAATGCGCGACGGTCCCCTTGTGGGTGCCAGGAAACACGGTACCGATACACGCGTCGCCCGCGATCGCGCGGACAACGTCGATCGACGCGTTCTTGAGGCCCGTCGGCCGCACGAACGGAACGGCCTCCGCACCGCCGTCCGCGATCGCGCCGAATTCGTCGGAGAGGCATCGCCAGCCGCGGCACACAAGCGAGGCCGCAAGCGTGCTCTTGCCGGATCCGGGCCACCCCGGCATCACCAGCGCATGACCGCCCCGCTCCACGACCGCCGCATGCAGCAGCAGATATTGGTGCATCCGCTGCGCGAACACCCAGTTGAGTCCCCATTCGAACATGGCAAAGGCATGCGAGACGGGAAACGGCTCGAACGGTGCCGTACCGTCGACAATGAATTGCACTTCCCGTATCCACCGCGACCGCGTGCCCCGGCAAAGAAGCACGCGGATGTCGATGTCGACGCCCACCTCCGCGTCTGCGAGCTCGTAGTCGCGATAGAGGTCGCGCACCTGTCCGGCAAAATGGCGCAACGGGGACCGCAGGCGCACCGTGACCGGCGAAATGCGCAGGGCGATACCGCGCAAAGCCATCCGCTGGGCGAAATCGTCGACGGCCAGCTCCGCGGCCTTCATGCAGTGGACGCGCAGACGAGGCTCAGGTTGTCGAGGCGCTCGAGCAGTTCCTCGAGGGCAGCCAGCGGCAGCGCGTCCTCGGCGATGCGCAGTCGAGCGAGCAATGCACGATGGATCGCACCAGTTCCGATGCCCGGTGACGATTCGATGATATCTAGGGTCTCGGCGGCGCTCGCGTTCAGCAGATGCGTCGACCCAACGAGGACATCGAAGACGACGATGCCGTCATCGAAGTCTTCGAACAGGAGGCGCTGGCCCGCTGGGATTCGCCAGCGGAGGTTCGACGCGGACGTCACGCTCCAAGTCTGACGGATGGAACGGATGCGCTACAAGGTCGACCACGCCGAAACACACACCGCCGCCGCGCCGCACGCCTCGCGCGCAACGCCTGGGCCGTCACCCGAGGTTCGACCCCTTGCTGCCGAGCATGGACGTAAAACAGGTCTCCCTGACCGGTTGCACGTTCTGGCCCATTTCCGGATCCAGCGTCGCGTGGTCACCCGTCTCGCTGACATAAACGAGCGCGAAGGCGCGCGGATGGTGACTCACGCCGGTGATGGCGTCCGGCTTTCCGGCAAGGACGCGCGTGTCATTGACCAACCATGCCGTGCCGGCCTTGGCCTTGCCCGGCTCTCCGGACTGGATGCCGTTCGCCTGATCCCACATGAGGCAGTACGCACGATCACCTTGGCGCTTGCCCTCGTAGACCTGCTTGCGTAGCCAACCGTCTGGCTGGGAGGTCACGCGCTCGGGCGTAGAATGCCACTGCTCCTGGTCCTTCGACCAACAGGCCGAAACGCTCAGGTTCGCCGTATGGCTACCGCCGGCGAGCGTGCTGACGCTCGGAATCGCCGCCGCCGCACCCACGCCCAGCATCAGCCTGCGACGCGAGGTTCTCCCGGCATTGGCGAGCGGAGTTGCCCCACTCGCGTGCTGCGGATCGAAAGGTTCGGGTTGTTCGTTGTCGTCATTCACAGCATCACCCAGCGCGTAGACGCGGTGTCCGCATTTTTACAAGCAAAGAACGCACCCAGGATCGCCCCAAGGTATTTTTCGTTCCAAATCAATGCCCTGCCAACTGCCCCCCCGTCCAGAACGCCCGAAGCACCAGCATCCGTAAATGTTTTCGACAGTTGGCGAGGTCTCGCTTGCGGAGAACGCTGCCAATTTTTGGGCTCAGAACGGTCGGCGGGCGGGGACCAGGCCACCCTGCGTCGGACTCATGGGGCCAAACTACGGAGGCGGAGAAACACTGACCCCATCGCCTCCCGGAACGCAACATGTCGGCTCGAGCCAAATGGATGCCCGATGAACAAACCTGTAATCGTCGCCTGTCCGCAATGCGGCGCCGCGGTCGCCTGGACCGCGGCGTCGACATGGCGGCCGTTCTGCTCACAGCGCTGCAAATTGATCGACCTCGGCGCCTGGGCCAGCGAACGCTACCGGGTTCCCTCCGTCGCACCGCCTGACGAGGAAGCCGCCGATCAGGCGGGCCACCCGGCAAGGCCGCGCGACGACTAGCTCCACGCGGCGCGGCGCATCGCCACGCCGTGCGCGCCATGATCGATCGCGCATTGCAGGTCTTCGGCGTTCAAACCGCCCAGCGCGTAAACGGGCAACCGAACGTCGACCATGCGATCGTCGAAGCCGCCCCATCCGATGGGAATCGCGTGCGGATGCGTCGGCGTCGCAGCGACCGGACCGACGACGGCAAAGTCCAGATCGAGCGCGGCTGCACGAGCCAATTCGTCGCGCGTATGGCATGAGGCTGCCACCAGCATTTGCTGCGGTCTCGCGCGCGCCTGCGCCAACGTCGCGGCGGTCCAGTGCACGCCGTCGCAGCCGGCAGCAGATGCTTCATCCTCGGCGCCGTTCCACAGCACGCGCGCGCCATGGCGGTGTGCCAGCGGGACGAGGTGCGTCGAAAATGCCAGCCGTCGGGAAAGTGGCCATTCCTTGTCGCGCAGCTGCAGGAACTTCATTCCCTCCGCGAGCGCGCGTTGCGCTCGAGCGAGGAACGCATCCTCGTCGCTGTCAGCGGCGTTGGTGATCCCGTAGACCGGAGGAAGCTCGAGCGCCGCGAGCACGCGCGTGTTGGCCGGCAGCAGCGGCGCCACAGTGAAACGGCCCGGCGTCTGCCACGCGAATGCCTGCCCGTCGTGACCATGCAATTCACCATCCCAGGCGTACACCCGGAAGAAATGCAGCTCGACGTGCGCGTGCGGATAGACGAATTCCTGGACAAACCACGGAGACGCGCGGCGCACGGTGATCCCGAGTTCCTCGTGAAGCTCGCGCGCCAGCGCTTCACGCGGCGCCTCGCCTGGTTCTAGCTTTCCGCCGGGGAACTCCCAGTAGCCGGCATAGGGCTTGCCGGCCGGCCGCTGCGCCAGCAGCACCTGCCCGTCCGGCCGCAGCAATACGGCGGCCGCCACCCGGACGATACGGCCGGTCACTTGGCGCGGCGCGATTTCAGCGCCCGCGTCCCGGCAAGGTTCTTTGCAAATTGCCATGCGACACGGCCGCTGCGGGAGCCACGTTGCAGCGCCCATTGAAGCGCTTCGCGCGTGCGCGCTTCGACCACGCGCGCATCGGCGGGTTCGACGCCGAAGTGCGCAAGCCAGCCGTCGACCGCAGCCAGGTAATCGTCCTGCGTGAACGGATAGAACGAAATCCACAGGCCGAATCGCTCGGACAGCGAGATCTTCTCCTCCACCGATTCGCCCGGGTGCACCTCGTCGCCTACGTGCTTCGTCTCGAGGTTCTCACTGAAGTATTCGGGCAGCAGGTGGCGGCGATTGGATGTCGCATAGATCACGATGTTGGTCGCACCCCCGGCGATCGACCCGTCGAGCATGACCTTGAGCGCCTTGTAGCCGGCGTCGCCCGCATCGAAGGTGAGGTCATCACAGAACACGATGAACCGCTTCGGGCTGCTTTCGACACGCTCAGCGATGTCGGGCAGGTCGACCAGGTCACCCTTGTCTACCTCGATGAGGCGCAGGCCGCGGCCTGCATATTTCGCGAGCATTGCCTTCACCAGCGACGATTTGCCCGTGCCGCGCGAGCCGGTCAGCAGCACGTTGTTGGCCGGCAGACCGGCCACGAATTGCCTGGTGTTGAGGTCGATTGCGCGCTTCTGGTCGTCGATGGCCACCAGATCCTCGACGCGGATCGAATGCGGATGCGCTACGGCCTGCAGATACCCGCGGCCACCACGCTTGCGCCAGCGCGCCGCGGTGACCTTCGTCCAGTCGGGATCCGGCGCAGGCGGCGGCAGCAATGCCTCGACACGCTCGAGCACGCGTTCGGCGCGACGGAGGAGCTGCTGGAGTTCGGTGTCGGCGCGGGTCATGGGCGGGAGGTCCGGGGCGGAAGTGTGAAGCCGTCTCCCGGCCGCAATCGTCCGGCCGGGACGTCCGGCATCTCAGGATCGGTAGTCGGCGTTGATCGAAACGTAGTCGTGCGAAAAGTCACAGGTCCAGACCGTGGCCGCGGCGCTGCCGCTGCCAAGATCGACGCGGATACCGATGTCTTCCTGCTTCATCACGCGCTGCCCGTCCTCCTCGCGATAGCCGGCGGCCCGGCTGCCACGATCGACGACGAGCACGTCGTCGAGCCAGAACGAGATGCGCGACGGGTCGGCATCCGACGCCGCCGTGTTGCCGATCGCGCAAACAATGCGGCCCAGGTTGGGATCGGACGCGAAGAATGCAGTCTTGACGAGCGGCGAGTGCGCGATACCGAATGCTACGCGCCTGCATTCATCGACGCTGCGCCCACCCTCCACCCGGATCGCAATGAACTTGGTTGCACCTTCTCCGTCGCGCACGATGGCCTGCGCAAGCTCGACCGCGCATTCCTCGATCGCAGCGCGCACAGGAGCGAGGCGCGGGTCCTCGGCGCCGGCAATCGGCGCGATTCCAGCCTTGCCGGTGGCGGCCAGCACGAAGCTGTCGTTGGTCGACGTGTCTCCGTCGACGGTCGCGCCGTTGAACGACACGTCCGCGACCTCGCGGACGATGTCGCGCAGCAGCGGCGCGGCGATCGGCGCATCAGTGGCCATGAACGCAAGCATTGTCGCCATGTTCGGGTGGATCATGCCGGCCCCCTTGGCGATGCCGGTCACCGTCACCGGGACGCCGGCGACCACGACGCGGCGCGACGCGCCCTTGGGCACCGTGTCGGTGGTCATGATCGCACCGGCCGCGGAGAGCCACCCGTCGGCGCGGGCGGCCGACTTCGCCGCAGGCAACGCACCGATGATGCGATCGACTGGCAGCGGCTCCATGATCACGCCGGTCGAATACGGCAACACGTCCTCGGGCGCGCAATCGATCAGGCGCGCGACGGCCACGCATTCCGCGTGCGCGTCCGCGAGACCGGACTCGCCGGTTCCCGCATTCGCATTGCCGGCGTTGACGACCAGCGCTCGAAAGCCCGTTCCCGTCGCGTGCTGCCGGGCGAGATGCCGGCGGCAGACAGTCACCGGCGCCGCACAGAACCGGTTTTGCGTGAATACACCGGCCGCGATGGTCCCGGGTTCGCCCAGGACCAGGAGAACGTCGTGGCGATTCCAGTTCTTGATCTTCGCAACGGCAGTACCCAGCATGATGCCGGGAACCGGAAGCAACGATTCGGCGCCGGGAGGCGCGTAACGGACAGGCACGGGGCGTCCTGCTCCGCCCTAGAACTTCCCGTGGCAATGCTTGTACTTCTTGCCGGAGCCGCAGGGACAAGGATCGTTGCGGCCGACCTTTTCACCGGCACGCGTGAACGGCGGCGGCGGCGCGACGGCGACGTCGCCGTCATCGGGCACGGCCGCCAGCGCCTCATCGTAACCCGCATGCTGGTACTTGACGTTGGAAACGCTTTCCGTTTCCTCGACCGCCTGCACATCCTCCTCGCTGCGCACCGTCACCGTCAGCACGACCTTCACGACATCCTGCTTGATCCGGTCGAGCATGTCGGAGAAGAGCTCGAACGCCTCGCGCTTGTACTCCTGCTTGGGATTCTTCTGTGCGTAGCCACGCAGATGGATTCCCTGCCGCAGATGATCGAGCGCGCCCAGATGATCGCGCCAGTGATGGTCGAGCGTCTGCAGCATCAGGCTGCGTTCGAACTGACGCAGCAGATCGGTGCCGACCAGCGTCTCGCGATCGGCCCAGGCCTTGAGGCCCAGTTCGACGACCCGTTCGCGCAGCATCTCGTCGGTGAGGTCTTCGTCGTCCTTCATCCAGTCCGCGACGGGCGCACTGATCTGGTATTCGGCGGCCAACGCCGCCACCAGGCCGGGAACGTCCCATTGCTCCTCGACCGATTCTGGTGGCACGTATAGTTTGACCGTGTCATCGATCTGACCGCGGATCATGTTGCGTACCGTTTCGGCGACGTCGTCGCCCTCGAGCAAATCGTTGCGCTGCTGGTAGATAACGCGTCGCTGGTCGTTGGCCACGTCGTCATACTCGAGCAGCTGCTTGCGTATATCGAAGTTGCGGGATTCGACGCGGTTCTGCGCCTTGGCGATCGAGCGGTTGACAATCGGATGCTCGATGGGCTCGCCGTCGGGCATCTTCAGTTTCTGCATGATGACGCCGAGCCGTTCGCCGCCGAAGATGCGCAGCAGCGGATCCTCCAGCGACAGGTAGAAGCGAGACGACCCGGGATCGCCCTGGCGGCCGGCGCGTCCGCGCAACTGGTTGTCGATGCGCCTTGACTCGTGCCGTTCGGTACCGATGATGTGCAGCCCGCCGGCGGCGACGACCTCGTTGTGCAGCACCTGCCAGTCGGCGCGCATCTTCCCGATCTCGCGCTCCTTCTCCGTCGGCAGCAGCGATTCATCGTCGCGCAGCTTGAGGATCAGCGGCTCCAGCATGCCGCCCAGGACGATGTCGGTCCCGCGGCCCGCCATGTTGGTTGCGATCGTGATCGCCTTCGACTTGCCCGCCATCGCGACGATCTCGGCCTCGCGCGCATGCTGCTTGGCGTTCAGTACCTCGTGCGGCAGGTCTTCCTTGGCAAGATACTGCGCCAGCAACTCGGAGTTCTCGATCGACGTGGTGCCCACCAGCACCGGCTGTCCGCGGCCGTAACAGTCCTTGATGTCGCCTATGATCGCGTCGACCTTCTCCTGAAACGTGCGGAACACGAGGTCGTTGGCGTCCCTGCGCACCATGGGCTGATGCGTCGGAATGACGACCGTCTCCAGGTGATAGATCTGCTGGAACTCGAACGCCTCGGTATCGGCGGTGCCGGTCATTCCCGCCAGTTTTCCGTACATCCGGAAGTAGTTCTGGAACGTGATCGACGCGAGAGTCTGGTTCTCGCGCTGGATCTGCACGCTTTCCTTGGCCTCGACCGCCTGGTGCAGCCCCTCGGACCACCGGCGGCCCGACATCAGGCGGCCGGTGAACTCGTCGACGATCACGACCTCGCCGTTCTGTACGACGTAATGCTGGTCGCGGTGGTACAGCGAATGCGCGCGCAGCGCCGCGTAAAGGTGGTGCATCAACGAAATGTTTTGCGCATCGTAGAGCCCGGATCCGGGCGGAATGAGGCCCGCCTGGCCGAGGATCGCCTCGGCATGCTCATGCCCCTCTTCCGAAAGCAGCACCTGGTGCGCCTTCTCGTCGACCCAGAAATCGCCGGGACCCTTCTCCTCCGCTTGCCGCTTCAGCTTCGGCGCGATCTCGTTCAACCGGTAGTACATCTCGACGTTGTCGTCGGCCTGGCCGGAGATGATCAGCGGCGTCCGCGCCTCGTCGATCAGGATCGAGTCCACCTCGTCGACGATCGCGTAGTTAAGGCCGCGCTGCACGCGCTCGCCCGGCGCGAACACCATGTTGTCGCGCAGATAGTCGAAGCCGAACTCGTTGTTGGTGCCATACGTAATATCTGACCCGTACGCCGCCTGCTTGTCCTGGTGGCTCATCTGCGACAGGTTCACCCCGACGGTGAGCCCAAGGAAACGATAGACGCGTCCCATCCAGTCGGCATCGCGCTGCGCGAGGTAGTCGTTGACAGTGACGATATGCACGCCTTTGCCCGCCAGCGCGTTTAGGTACGCTGGCAGCGTGGCGACGAGCGTCTTGCCCTCGCCGGTGCGCATCTCGGAAATCTTGCCGTAGTGCAGCGCCATCCCGCCCATCAGCTGCACGTCGAAATGACGCATCTGCAATGCGCGCTTGCCCGCCTCGCGGACAACGGCGAATGCCTCGGGCAGCACGGCGTCGAGCGTCTCGCCGTTGGCCACCCGACCTTTGAATTCCTCGGTCTTCCCGCGTAGCGCCTCGTCGGAGAGGGCGGCAACGGCCGGCTCCAGCGCGTTGATCTGGCGCACGGCCTGGCCATATTGCTTCAGCAGGCGCTCGTTGCGGCTGCCGAAAATGCGGGTGAGGATATTGGAAATCATCGGGATGCGCTTCGCCGAATGCGTTCAGGTTACATTCGGCCGCGGAACAAAAAAAACAAGGGGTGAGGACCGCCTCACCCCCCGCGCGCTGCCGTAGCGGATCGAAGTCAACCCAGGTTCGATGCGTGGAGGAAGCGTGCCGGGTTCTGCGGCACGCCGTTCAACCGGACCTCGAAGTGAAGATGTGGCCCGGTGGAGCGTCCGGTGGACCCGACGGTGGCGATCCGCTGACCGCGCACGACAAAATCCCCTTCCTTCACAAGCATCGACGACGTGTGCGCATAGCGCGACACGAGTCCGTTGCCATGATCAATCTCGATCATTTTACCATAGGCGCTGTGCCATTCCGCGAACACCACCTTGCCGCTCGCGGCGGCGACGATCGCCGTGCCAACGTCGGCGGGGAAGTCGATCCCTTCGTGCATCGACTGCTGGCCGGTGAAAGGATCGATACGGTAGCCGAAATTCGACGAATACCAGCCGTCGAGGATCGGATAGAGGGTCGGAAGGAACTTGCGGTTGGCCGAATCGTGAACCAGCAGCGCCTCGAGCACCGAGAACTGGTCGGAACGCGTGTCCATTTGTCGCGCGAGCATTTCGACCAGATCGGAGAATTCGCGCATCGACAGATTGCGTGCGGGCAGCGATGACACTGCACCGCCGCGGCCGGGCGGCTTGCCGGGTTCCAGCGACGGCAGTTCCTGTGGCTTCAGTCCCGCAGACTTGGCCAGGCGGTCGCCGACGTTCTCGAGTCGCAGCATCTGTGCCTGCAGTTCACCCAGGCGCATCGCCATCGCATTCAAGTGCCCCTGCACCCGCTCCTGGACCCTGGCCGCTTCCTCACGCTGGTCGGCCAGGACGATGGCGGAAAGCCAGGGGTGCTGGACCGCAGCCGCCCATTTCAGCGTGACGAAATTGAATGCGAAGGTGAAAACCAGGAACACGATGAGGAGCGTCGCGCCGCCGGTCGCCCAATGCCGCCAGTCCAGCGTGATGGTCCGCGCCTTGGCATTCGCACCCGCGACCAGGATGATGTTCAATCGTGTACCCTCCACTCACGCACAACTCAACATACGAGTCGGGGGCGCGCCGCCAAATGGCAAAACCCTTGGCGAGACCCATGGCTAAACCTACCCCAGGAAGGCCACTCGCCCGAATCCTTGCCACCGACACGCAGTTGTCGGCTTGGCTTGATCGGATGCAGCGGGAATCCCGATTGACCACCGCCGTACGCCGCATGCTGCCGCGGGCGCTGGCCGATCGAGTGCGGGTTGCGGAAGCCGCGCCGCCCGCATTGACGCTGGCAGTCGCGGCTGGTGCTCTCGCTGCGGTCGTACGCCAGCGATCCCCCGACATCCTCGCCGGCCTTCGGCGGGAAGGGTTCGATTTTAGCGAACTCAGGGTGCGCGTGCAAGTGAGCGTCAATTCACTGCCACGCAACAAAAAACCTGAAAATCAAAGACTTCGCGTCAATTCCGTCCCGCTGAAGACGCTCGCGGCGCGCCTGCCGAAGGGTGCGCTCCAGGATGCCGTGTTGCGGCTCATGCGCCGGGCCGGCTAGCCGTCCCGCGATCAGACCATCAGGACGAGGCGCTCGAATAGCAAAAACAGCAGGACGCCGGCGAGCAGGTAGATCGTGAACTTGGCGACCTGCACGATGAAGCGCAGGTAGCGACGGTCACGTTTGAACAAATAAAGAAGCGCTGCCGTGACGATCGTCCCGATGGCGAGGAACAACAGCAGCCGGACGATCAGCACGGTGGAGAAAGCGCGGCGACGCGGCGCGCGCGAACCTAGCTACGCAGGCCTGCGCGACCAGTCGTGGAACGCGGAGGGGACGGTCTTTTCGTCGGCAAACGTCACGATTTCGTAGGCGTCGGCCCGGGCAAGCAGCGCGCGCGCGAGCTGATTGTTCAGTGCGTGACCTGACTTGTATGCGGTGAACTGGCCGATCAGCGGGTGTCCGAGCAGGTAGAGATCGCCAATGGCGTCCAGCACCTTGTGGCGGACGAACTCGTCGTCGTAGCGCAGGCCTTCGCTGTTCAGGACGCGGAACTCGTCGAGGACAACCGCGTTCTGCAGACTGCCACCCAGCCCCAACCCGGCGGAGCGCATCGCCTCGACATCCTGCATGAAGCCGAACGTTCGCGCACGCGCGACCTCCTTCGCGTACGAATCGAACGCGAAATCAACGACCACGCTGCGGTTCTCGGAGCCGAACACCGGATGCGGGAAATCGATGGTGAAGTCCAGGCGAAAGCCGTTGAACGGCTCGAAGCGCGCGCGCTTGTCACCATCGCCCACCTCTACCGGCTGCGTGATCCGCAGGTACCGTTTGGCCGCGGTCTGCTCGACGATGCCGGCTGATTGCAGCAGAAATACGAATGGACCCGCGCTGCCGTCCATGATCGGAAGCTCGGGACCTGCGACATCGACGAACAGGTTGTCGATCCCGAGCCCCGCCAGCGCCGACATCAGGTGCTCGACGGTGGAGACGCTGGCATCGTCGACTCGCAGCGTCGACGACAGGCGCGTATCCCCGACGTTGGCGGCGATCGCGGGAATATCCGCCGACCGTGGCAGGTCGACGCGATGGAACACGATCCCGGTGTCGACGGGCGCCGGACGCAGCGTCAACTCAACGCGCGCGCCGGTGTGCAGACCAACCCCGGTGGTCCGGGTGATTTTCTTGAGCGTGCGTTGCTTTAGCATTTTAGGTAATTCCCCGTCGTGTCAACGGGTTAGCGGCAAACTATACCACAGGGGGGCGCGCCGAGGAAGCGCCGGCGATACGTCCCGAAACGCGCAGGCACGGGCATCACGGCGATGCCCGTGCCGCCCCCCCGCACCACGCCATTTCGCTGCCGCACACCGGAGTCAATCCGCCTGCTTGCGCAGAAACGCGGGAATCTCGGAAGCGTCGAACGCCGGCCCGGCACCGGATGCGGGCGCCGTCCGTCCCTTGCGCATCACGGCCGGTTGGTCGAGGCGATCATAGTCGATGGTTTCGACATGGACGCCCACTCCGTCGGTGCCGGTGCGCTCGACAACCATCGTTTCGAGGACCTCGAGCCTCGGGGGACGCTTGATCACGGCAGCCCCGCCGCCCAGGCCCGTGGCGATCATGGTCACCCGCAAGTTGTCGCCCATCGATTCGTCGATCACCGTGCCGACGATTACCATCGCGTCGTCCGCGGTGAACTCCTTGATGGTGTTCATGACTTCGTAGTACTCCTTCATCTTGAGCCCCTGCGACGCCGTGACGTTGACCAGCACACCACGCGCGCCGGCGAGATTCACGTCCTCGAGCAGCGGGCTCTTCACCGCCTGCTCGGCAGCCAGACGCCCACGCTCGACACCGGCGGCGGTCGCCGAACCCATCATCGCCATCCCGACTTCGCCCATCACCGTGCGCACGTCGGCGAAGTCGACATTGACCAGACCGGGATTGTTGATTACCTCCGCGATTCCCGATACGGCGCCGTGCAGCACGTCGTTGGCCGCGGCGTAGGCGGCAAGCAGCGGGATGTCGTCGCCCAGCACTTCGATCAGCTTGTCGTTGGGAATGACGATCAGCGAGTCGACCTTCTTGCCGAGCTCCTCGATGCCGCTTTGCGCGACCTTTTGCCGCTTGCCTTCGAACCTGAACGGTCGCGTCACCACTGCCACCGTCAGGATGCCCATGCTCTTCGCAATGTCGGCAATGACCGGAGCGGCGCCGGTGCCCGTGCCACCGCCCATGCCGGCAGTGATGAACAGCATGTCGGCGCCGGTGATCATCTCGGCGATGCGGTCGCGGTCCTCCATCGCCGCGTCGCGACCGATCTCGGGCTTGGCGCCAGCGCCCAGCCCCCGCGTGAGCGTCGAGCCCAGTTGCAGCTGCGTTCGCGCGGTCGAGCGCTTGAGCGCCTGTGCATCGGTATTCGCGCAGACGAACTCCACGCCGGACAACCCGCGCTCGATCATGTGCTCGACGGCGTTGCCGCCGCAACCGCCGACGCCAATGACCTTGATGACCGCTCCTTCTTCCTGCGTCTGATCGATGATCTCAAACATGATGTGCTCCTTCTCCTGTCGATACGAATCAAGAAACTGCTTGGCCCCGAACCACCTTGCGTTTGTAATTTTTTCTTCCCCGTCCCTTCCACTGGCAATCGCCTGGCAGGCTTTGACAACCGACCGACGACTCGCCGAGCATTCCCCACTCGAAAGCGCGTCGCTGCCCGGCCCGGCAAGGTCAGAAATTCGCCTTGAACCATTCCTTCATGCGCTCTGCGGCGCCCCCCAGACCTGCAACCTGCGCGCGCGCGGCCTGTCCACGCAGGAACTGTTCGCGCCCCTCGAGAAGCAGGCCGACGGCCGTCGCGTAACGCGGATTCTTCACGACCTCGGCCAAGCCACCCGCATAGACGGGAACGCCGACCCGCACCGGCATGTGGAACACCTCTTCGCCCAGTTCGGTAATTCCCTGCAGCAACGCCGAGCCGCCGGTAACCACCATTCCCGACGAGATCAGCTCCTCGAAACCGCTGCGACGGACTTCGGACTGCACGAACTGGAACAGTTCCTCGATGCGCGGCTCGATCACTTCCGCCAGCATCGGACGCGACAGCTTGCGTGGCGCTCGCTCGCCCACGCCGGGGACCTCGATGACGTCTTTGGGGTCGGCGAGCTGGCGCAGCGCGCATCCGTAGCGAACCTTGAGCTCCTCGGCATCCTTGGTCGGTGTACGCAGTGTCATCGCGATGTCGTTGGTCACCTGGTCGCCGGCGATCGGGATCACGGCGGTATGGCGGATCGAGCCGCCCGCGAACACGGCGATGTCGGACGTCCCGCCACCGATGTCGATCAGGCATACGCCCAGCTCTTTCTCGTCCTCGGAAAGCACGGCTGTGGCCGAGGCGAGCGGCTGCAGGATCACGTCGCGCACTTCGATCCCGCAGCGGCGTATGCATTTGGTGACGTTTTCGACGGCGGAAACGGCGCCGGTGACGATGTGCACATCGACCTCGAGCCGCACACCGCTCATACCGAGGGGTTCGCGCACGTCTTCCTGGCCGTCGATCGTGAAGCTCTGCGGAACGATGTGCAGAATCGTCTGGTCGTTCGGGATGGGAATCGCCTTCGCGGTGTCGACGACGCGGTCGATGTCGGCCTGCGTCACCTCCTTTTCCTTGATCGCCACCATCCCGTGGGACGAATAGCAGCGGATGTGGCTGCCTGCGATTCCGGTGTAGACCTCCTTGATCTGGCAGTCGGCCATCAACTCCGCCTCTTCCAGCACCCGCTGGATCGACGCCATCGTCGCTTCGATGTTGACGACGACGCCCTTCTTCAGCCCGCGCGACGGCTGCGTTCCCATTCCGATCACGTTGAGAGCGCCGTCGGCGCCGATCTCGGCCACGATGGCAACGATCTTGGTCGTTCCGATGTCGAGGCCCACGATCAGGTTCTTGTTGTCCTTCACCATGCCCACATCCCTCGCTGCTGTGTGTTCGTCATGCGGCCGGCTTCGCATTCTTCTCGCGAAAGCCGGGAATGCGCGCCGCAAATCCATTCCGGTAGCGCAGGTCCACGGATTCGACACGCGTTCCAGCGCGCGCCAGCGCACCCAGCGTCCGCGAATGCACGGCGACGAAGCGCGCAAGGCGTGCGTCCGGCTCTTCGCGACCAAGCTCCAGCGTCAGTGGTCCATCCGGTCCCGCCGCCTTCAACTGCCAGCCGCCCCGCGGCGACAGCCGCACCTGCGTCAGCTTCAGCGAAAGCGGGCGCAGCACCTCCGTCCACGCCTCGTAGCGGGCGGCGATGTCTGCGGCGCGAGCGTCGGACCCCTCGAACTGCGGCAACTCGCCGTGCATCTGCGCGTTGAAGACCTCGCCGCGCGTGTTCACCAGTGCCGACTCGTTGAAACGCGCAAGCGGGACGTGCTCGTCGACGGTGACCTCGAGCCGATGCGGCCATTGCCGGCGAAGTGCGACGCTGCGGATCCATGGCGCCTCGGCGAGCACCGCGCGGGCACGGTCGAGGTCCATGGTGAAGAACGTCCCGGTCAGTTCCTCGCGAATGAGCGCCTCGAGCTGCGGTGAACTCGCTCGCGCGAGCGGCGCCGTCACCACGACCTCGCGGAATGCGAACCACGGCTGGCGCACAGTCCAGGCCACGACGGCGGCGGCGATGCAGATCGTGGCGATCGTCGCAAGCGTGAGGGCGAGCGCATTCATCTGTTTCGCGTCATCCCACATGCGCGCCCCGCAGTATTTCGACGCAGAGGTCGGAAAACGACATGCCGGTCTGCCGCGCGGCCATTGGCACAAGGCTGTGGCCGGTCATGCCCGGCGAAGTGTTGACCTCCAGCAACGAGAACGAGCCATCCGCACGCAGGATCATGTCGACCCGACCCCAGCCCTGGCAACCGACGACGTCGAAGGCAGCGCAGCGACACCGCCCGGATCTCCATCTCGGCGTCCTCGGAAAGTCCGGCCGGGCAGAAGTACCGTGTCTCGTCCGAGAAATACTTGTTGTGGTAGTCGTAGTTTCCGTGCGGCGCCTCGATGCGAATCAGCGGCAGCGCGCGGCCATTGACGATCGACGCCGTCAGCTCCTGCCCGGCGACGAACTCTTCGGCGAGGACCAGCGGGTCGTGCTTTGCGGCGTCCGCGTACGCCAGCGCGAGCTCGTCGTGGTCGACCCTGGCTACTTTCGTGATGCCGATCGTCGAGCCTTCACGCGCCGGCTTCACGATCAGCGGCAAGCCGAGCTCGGCCACCACGCGCATCCAGTCGGTGCGCTCGTCAACGACACGATAGCGCGGCGTGGGAATGCCGCTTGCCAGCCAGAGGAGCTTCGTGCGCCACTTGTCCATCGCCAGCGCGGACGCCATCACGCCGCTGCCGGTGTACGGAATCTTCAGCGTCTCGAGCGCACCCTGCACGGTCCCGTCCTCGCCGAAGCGGCCGTGCAGTGCGATGAACGCGCGCGCGAATCCGTCGCGCACGAGTTCCCAGAGGTCGCGCTGCGCGGGGTCGAACGCATGCGCATCCACACCCTTTTCGCGCAGTGCCGCCAGCACCGCGTTGCCGGACATCAGCGATATCTCGCGTTCGGACGAGGGTCCGCCGAGAAGCACGGCGACCTTGCCGAATTCCGCAGTCATCGCGCCACCTCGCCGATGATCCGTATCTCCGGTTCGAGGTCAACGCCCGTTTTCGCGAGCACCGTTGCGCGGACGAAGTCGATCAACGACTCGATGTCGGCCGCCGTGGCGCGGCTGCCTGGGTTGACGATGAAGTTGGCATGCAGTTCCGACACGCGTGCTCCGCCGATCGCGTGTCCCTTCAGTCCGCAGGATTCGATCAACCGCGCCGCATGGTCGCCGTCCGGGTTGCGGAACACGCTGCCCGCATTGGGCAACGCAAGCGGTTGCGCTGCGATGCGCCGCGCCAGCAATTCCTTGATGCGTGCGCGCGCAGCCGAAGCGTCGCCCTTCGGGAACACGAACCATGCGGCCGTGAAAATGCCGTCGGCCGTGGCGCCATCCGAGCGCCGCACGCTGCGATAGCCGATCGAATAATCGGCGGGCGTGCGCATGCGGAAGACGCCGTCGCGGCCCAGCACCTCCACCCGCAGCACGTAGCGCCACGTCTCGCCGCCGTAGCACCCGGCATTCATCGCGAGCGCGCCGCCCACGGTACCGGGCACGCCGGCCAGGAACTCGGCCTCACCGCAATCGTGGTTGGCCGCGAAGCGCGCGAGCTTGGGCGCCGCGGCACCGGCATCCGCGTAGATCAACCCGTCGGCAACGGCAAGCGCAGCGCCGGGATTGTGCATGACGACCACCGTGCCGCGGATTCCACCGTCGCGCACCAGCGTGTTGCTCCCGAGGCCCAGCACCGTCAATGGTTCGGCCGCCGGCAGCTGGCGCAGGAACGCAGCGAGGTCGTCGCGATCGGCGGGCAGGAACAGCGTGTCGGCCGCGCCGCCGGCGCGCCAGCTGGTGCGCTTCGCAAGCGGCGCCTGGCGTGCCAGCGTTCCGCGCAGGCCGGTGAAGTGCAGCGGCTCGTTCATCATCATGAGGCGAGTTGCACCGCAGTGCCACCAATGGAGCCCGCGCCCATGGTCACCACGACGTCACCCTCCCGGACCAGCGTGCGGATCGCCTGCGGCAGGTCCGCGACGTCCTCGACGAACACCGGCTCCACCTTGCCGGCGACCCGCACCGCCCGCGCGAGCGCGCGGCCGTCGGCCGCGACGATCGGCGCTTCGCCCGCCGGATAGACGTCGGCCAACACCAGCACGTCGGCGCTCGACAGCACGCGCACGAAATCCTCGAACAGGTCGCGCGTTCGGGTGTAGCGATGCGGCTGGAACGCGAGCACCAGCCGGCGTCCGGGAAAGCTCGCCCGCGCCGCTTCGAGCGTGACCTCCATCTCTACCGGATGATGGCCATAGTCGTCGATCAGCGTGTACGTCGCACCGGCCGGCAGCGCGATCTCGCCGTGGCGCTGGAAGCGCCGCCCGACGCCGCGGAATTCCGCAAGCGCCTTGGCGATCGCCGCATCGGCCACGCCTGCCTCGCGGCCCACCGCGATCGCGGCCAGCGCGTTGCGCACGTTGTGCGTGCCGGGCAGCGCGAGCTCGACCTCGAGATCCGGTGCGCCCATGGCCTTCGCGCGAAACCGCATCCGGCCACCGATGTTGGCGACATCGGTCGCGCGAAGGTCCGCGTCCTCTGACAACCCGTAGGTGACCAGCACCTTGTTCACGTCGGGCAGGATCGACATTACGTTCGCGTCATCGCAGCAAACGATCGCCACCCCGTAGAACGGAAGGCGCTGGAGGAAGTCGACGAACGCGCGCTTGAGTTTTGCGAAGTCGTGCTCGTAGGTCTCCATATGGTCGGCGTCGATATTGGTAACCACGGCCAACGCCGGCGACAGATACAGGAACGACGCGTCCGATTCGTCGGCTTCGGCGACCAGAAACTCCCCGGTGCCGAGCCGCGCGTTGGCATCGGCGGACAGAAGCCGCCCGCCGATGACGAACGTCGGATCGAGGCCGCCTTCGGCCAGCACCGACGCGACAAGACTGGTCGTCGTCGTCTTGCCGTGCGTGCCGGCCACTGCGATGCCCTGCTTCAGGCGCATCAGCTCGGCCAGCATCAGCGCGCGCGGCACGACGGGAATGCCGCGCTCGCGCGCCGCGAGGACTTCCGGATTGTCGGGGGCAACCGCCGTCGACACGACGACCGCATCGGCCAACGCAATGTTGGTTGCCTGATGTCCAATCGCGATGATCGCGCCCAGCCGGGCCAGCCGCCGCGTTGCCGAGCTCTCCACCAGGTCGGAACCGGACACGGCGTAGCCCTGAGTGACCAGCACCTCCGCGATTCCGCTCATCCCGGCACCGCCGATTCCGACAAAATGCACGCGCTTCACCTTGTGCTTCATCGACGCGCCCCGAGTTCGAGACAGACGTCGGCCACGCGGGCGGCGGCATCGCGCTTGCCGTGCGCGTAGGCGGCACCGGCCATCGCAAGCGCCCGCGCCCGATCCACGTCGCGCAGCAACAGGGCCAGCCGCTCGGTCGTCAGTGCATCCTGCGGCAACTTGATCGCGGCGCCGGCATCGACGAGGAACTGCGCGTTGGCGGTCTGCTCGTCGGCGATTGCGCCGGGCAGCGGTACGACGAGCGCCCCGAGGCCAACGGCCGCGAGTTCGGAGATCGTCAGCGCGCCGCCGCGGCAGATCGCGAAGTCCGCCCACGCATAACGCGCCGCCATGTCGTCGATGAAGGCGACGCACTCGGCGGCCACGCCGTGCCGCGCATACGTTTCGCGCAGCGCCGTGATGTGCTTTTCCCCGGCCTGATGAACGATCACCGGCCGATCGGCTGCAGCCATCGTCGCAACGGCAGCGGGCACCCGCTCGTTCAATGCCTGCGCACCCAGGCTGCCACCCACGACGAGCAGGCGCAGCGGCCCGGAGCGTTGCGCGAAACGCTGCTCGGGCGGGGCCAATTCGCATATCGCATCGCGCAACGGGTTGCCGACCCATTCGACCCGCTTGTGATGGCCGCCGCGCAACGCCTGCGGAAAACCGAGCAGGATCCGGTCGGCCCCAAAGGCGAGAACCCGCGTGGCGAGTCCGGCGACGGCGTTGGAATCGTGCAGCACCAGCGGCTTGCCGGCCGCGGTGCCCATGAGCCCGCCCGGAAAGGACGCGAAGCCGCCGAAGCCGACGACGACATCGGGCGTCCGCCGACGAATGATCGAACGTGCGGCGAGGCAGGCCGCCAGCAGCGCCAACGGTCCCAGCAGCAGCGTGCGCAGCCCCTTGCCACGCACCCCGCGGAAGCTGATCCCTTCAAATTCGACGCCGTGCTGCGGTACGAGCCTCGCTTCGATCCCTTCGCGTGTGCCCATCCAGAAGACGCGCGCGCCGCGCGCGGCCAATCGGGCCGCAACTGCGAGTCCCGGAAACACATGCCCGCCCGTACCACCGGTGGTGATCATCACGATCGTCATTGGATTCCCACGCCTGCTGCCGCATTTGCCAATGCGCCAGCTGCGCTGCCCCCCGGGGGGGCGCAATTCGCACCTTGGGATAGCCCGGTGATACTCATGGTCATACCGCATATCCGCGCAACAACAACCGGTTCTCGTAGTCGATCCGCAGCAGGATCGCGAGCGCGATGCAGTTGGCGACGATGCCGCTCCCGCCAAATGACAGCAACGGCAGCGTCAGTCCCTTTGTCGGGAGCACGCCCATGTTGACGCCGATGTTGATGAATGTCTGCACACCGATCCACACGCCCACTCCCTGTGCGACGAGCGCCGCGAAGGGTCGCTCGAGCCGCGCCGCCTGACGCCCGATGGCGTAGGCGCGGTAGAGCAGCCACATGAACAATGCGATCACGAGCGCAACGCCGGCGAAACCCAGTTCCTCCGCGATCACGGCCAGCAGAAAATCGGTATGCGCCTCGGGCAGGAACAGGAGTTTCTCGACACTCGAGCCCAGACCGACGCCGAACCATTCGCCTCGGCCGAACGCGATCAGCGAATGCGACAGCTGGTAACCCTTGCCGAGCGGATCGGACCAGGGATCGAGAAACGCGGTCAGCCGCTGCAGCCGGTACGGCGCAGCCACCAGAATCCCGGCGAGGGCGACCGGAAGGAGCAGTGCCAGGCCGAGGAACAGCCGCCAATCGAGCCCGCCCAGGAACAGGATGCCGAAAGCGATCGCGACGATCACGACGAACGCTCCGAAGTCCGGCTCGAGCAGCAGGAGTCCGCTGGTCACGACCATCACGGCGAACAGCGGCAGGAAACCGCGGACCAGCGTCTGTCTCAGCGGCTGTTCCGCATGCAGGAAAGCGGCGCGGCGCACCGCGTAGCTCGCAGCGTACAACACGACGGCGAGCTTCATGAACTCCGAAGGCTGCGCGTTGACCACCGCCAGTGAAAGCCAGCGGCGGGAGCCGTTGACGGAGCGACCGACCCCCGGAACCAGCACGAGCACCAGCAGTACGGCGCCGGCGATGAAGAGCCAGGGAGCGAGCTTTCGCCACGCGCGCATCGGCACCTGGAAGGACACAGCAGCGGCGGCCAACCCCACGATGACGAACATTGCGTGCCGCGCGAGGAAGTACCACGCACGATGCCCGGTGTGCGCCGCAGCCTCTGCCATCGCGATCGACGACGAGTAGACCATCACCAGACCGATCGAGAGCAACAGCAACCCGGTCCACGCGAGCGACGCGTCGTACGGTGAGAGCGTGCGCGTATCGCGGCCGGTGCGGCCCAAGCCGCCAAAGAGGCGCCCTCCCTTGGGCGACACTCCGGCCTTGCGGGAATTCGCGTCGGGCCGCAGCGCGCCCCGCGAACCGGACGCCGGCGCGAGCGTCAGCGCTCTACGCATGGGTCTCGCTTTCCTTCAAGCGGGCCTGCACGCGCGCCGTGAACTGAGCTCCACGCTGCACGTAATCGCGAAACTGGTCGAGGCTCGCGCAGGCAGGCGATAGCAGCACCGCGTCGCCGGGCTCGGCGAGTTCCATCGCGCGGTCGACCGCCGCGTCGAGCGTGCCCAGAATCTCGACCTGCGCCGGCGTGCCTTCGAGGGCCCGGGCGATGAGCGGCGCATCGCGACCGATCAGCAACGCCGCGCGGCAATCGGCGTCCACCGATGACTTGAGCGGTCGGAAATCCTGGCCCTTGCCGTCGCCGCCGGCAATCAGCACGGCCGGCCGCTCGATGCCATCGAGCGCGGCCTGGGTCGCGACGACGGTTGTCGCCTTCGAGTCGTCGATGTAGACGACGCGTCCCGCTTCGGCGATCCTCTGCATCCGGTGCGGCAGGCCGGCAAACGACTTCAGCGCGTCTAGGACGTGGCGATCGACGCGCGCCACCGTCGAAACCAGCGCGAGCGCGGCGAGCGCATTGAGCGCGTTGTGCCGGCCCACCAGCGACAGCGACGTGGTCGGCACCAGCAGGCCACCGCCGTACGCCAGCCACGTGGTGCCGTCGAAGCGAACGAGGCCCCATTCGCCTTCGCCGGAAGGAACACCGGCACCGATCGATTCGACCGGACGGCCCGGGATGCGCATCGCGAACGACCTCGGGTCATCGCGGTTGACGACCTGGATGCCCCCCCGCGCGAAGACTCGCGCCTTGGCCGCCGTGTAGTCGTCGAGACCGGCGTAGCGATCGAGGTGATTCTCGGTCACGTTGAGAACCGCCGCCGCGACCGGCGCCAGCGACGATGTCGTTTCGAGCTGGAAGCTCGACAGTTCGAGAACGAAGACATCAGGCCAGAGCGGCGGGTCGCGGCCGACGACGATGGCGGCAAACGCATCGAGAACCGCATCGCCGATGTTGCCTGCGACGACGGTCGTGAGTCCCGCCGCGCGGCACAGCGTACCGGTCAGCGCTGCGACCGTCGATTTTCCGTTCGACCCGGTGATCGCCAGCACCTTCTGTCCTTCGGGCAGCGCGCGCGCGAAGAGCTCGATGTCGCCGACGCATTCGACACCGCGGGCGATGGCGGCGGAGATCGGCGGTTGATCCATTGGCACGCCCGGGCTGATCGCGATCAGGTCCGCGCCGGCAAGGGTCGCATCGGTGAACGCGCCGGTGGCAAGCGGCACGGCCGGGAGCTCCCGGGCGAGTTCGGCGGCGCGCGGCGGGTCGCCTCGGGTGTCGGCAACGCGCACGCGCGCACCTTCATGCACGAGGTATCTGGCGAGCGTCAGGCCGGTCAGTCCGAGGCCCAGCACGACTGCATTTCTATTTTCGTATCGCATCTTCAGCGCAGTTTCAAAGTCGAGAGGCCGAAGAGAACCAGCAGCATCGTGATTATCCAAAAGCGGACCACGACCTGGTTCTCCTTCCAACCCTTCAGTTCGAAGTGGTGATGGATCGGCGCCATCCGGAACACGCGCTTGCCGCGGGTCTTGAACGAGATCACCTGGATCATCACCGACAGCGTCTCGACGACAAACACGCCGCCCATGATGAACAGCACGATCTCCTGGCGGACGATCACGGCGATCGTGCCGAGCGCCGCGCCGAGCGCCAGGGCGCCGACGTCGCCCATGAACACGTCGGCCGGGTACGCGTTGAACCACAGGAAGCCCAGGCCGGCTCCGGCTATCGCCCCGCAGATCACTGCCAGTTCGCCGACGCCGGGAATGTTGGGAAAGCCCAGGTAGCGGGCGAAGATCGCGTTGCCGATCACGTAGGCGAAGATGCCGAGCGCGCCGCCGACCATCACCGTTGGCATGATCGCGAGGCCGTCCAGCCCGTCGGTCAGGTTGACCGCGTTGCTGGTGCCAACGATCACGAAATAGGTGAGCGCAATGAACCCCCAGACACCGAGCGGATACGACACCGACTTGAAGAACGGCACGATCAGGTCCGCCTTCGGCGACAGGTCCACGTTGAAGCCGCTCTGGATCCAGGCGAGGATGAGATGCATGAACTGCGTGTTGTCCGGAGCGGAGATCGAGAACGCGAGGTAGACCGCCGCGACCAGCGCGATCGCCGATTGCCAGAACAGCTTGGACCGCGCCGACAGGCCCCTCGGGTTGCGGTAGACGATCTTGCGCCAGTCGTCGACCCAGCCCACGGTCCCGAAGCCCAGCGTGACCAGCAGCACCACCCACACGAAGCGGTTGGCGAGGTTGCCCCACAGCAGCGTGGTGACGACGATCGACACCAGGATCAGCGCGCCGCCCATCGTCGGCGTGCCGGCCTTGACGAGATGCGTCTGCGGGCCGTCGTCGCGGACCGACTGCCCGATCTTCATTTTCGACAGCCATTCGATCATCCGCGGCCCGACCATGAACGAGATGACCAGCGCAGTCATCGTCGCCAGCACGGCGCGCAGTGTGATGTAGCCGAATACGTTGAACGCACGCACGTGCTGTTCCAGGAATTCGGAGAGCAGCAGCAGCATCAGTGCGTCCCTTCGGCCGCGTCGCCGGTCAGCGCGGCGACGACGCGCTCCATCCGCATGAAGCGCGAGCCCTTGACCAGCATCGACACGCCGGCGTCGGCATCGCGCGCGAGTTGCTCGGCGAGCGTGTCGATGGCCTCGAAATGCTTCGCGCCGGGACCGAACGCCGCCACCGACTCGCGCGCGAGTTCGCCCGTCGCGAACAGCCGCGCGATTCCGCGCTCCCTCGCATACACGCCGATCTCGCGATGGAACGCGGGGCCGGCGGTGCCCACTTCGCCCATGTCGCCCATCACCAGCACGCGAGTGCCGGGCGCCGCGCAGAGCACGTCGATCGCCGCGCGCATCGAATCCGGATTGGCGTTGTACGTATCGTCCAGGACGAGTGCGCCCGACGCGGTGCGCAACGCAACAAGCCGACCCCTGACGGGGCGAAACGCCGACAGGCCGGCGACCACCGCGGGCAGCGCTGCGCCCGCCGCCAGCGCCGCCGCTGTCGCGGCCAGCGCGTTGCACGCCATGTGCCGACCGGGCACCGCCAGCGCGATGCGCGCATCACCCTTGGGCGAGGTGAGATCGATGTCGCAGCCGTCGGGACGCAGCGCCGCCCGCGCGTGGACGTCCGCCCGTGGGTCGAGCCCGAACGTCAGCGTACGGGCCCCTGCCGAGCGCGCCACCGCCCGCCACAGGTCGGCATATTGGTCCTCGGCGTTGATGACGGCCACGCCGCCAGACGCCAGTGCGGCGATCGCGTCGGCATGCTCGGCCGCGACCTCGGCCACGCCTGCCATGAATTCCTGGTGTTCGCGCTGCGCATTGTTGACGACGACGATTCCCGGCCGCGCGATCTCCGCGAGCTCGCGCGTTTCTCCGCGATGGTTCATCCCGAGTTCGATGACCGCGGCGCGGTGTGCGGGCGAAAGGCGCAGCAGCGTGAGCGGCAGGCCGATTGCGTTGTTGAGATTGCCCTCGGTGGCCAGGACCGCGCCGGTCCCGAACTGCGCGCGCAGGATACCGGCCAGCATTTCCTTGACCGTCGTCTTGCCGTTGCTGCCTACGACGACCGTCAGCGGCAGGTGGAATTGCGCGCGCCAGTGCGCGGCGAGACTGCCGAGCGCCGCCATCGGATCGGCGACGGCGATCAGCGGCCCGTCGAGCGCGGCGGCGCGATCGGTGGCGACCAGCGCCGCGGCAGCGCCACGCGCCAGCGCCGCGGGAACGAAATCGTGGCCGTCGAAGCGCTCACCCTTCAACGCGACGAAGAGATCGCCTGCATGCAGATCGCGACTGTCGGTGGTGACGCGCAGGAAGCGCACGTTGGCCCCGACGGCACGGCCGGCAACCACGCGGGCGGCGCTCGCGGTATCCATCATGTGCGGTCCCGCTGTGCGAGCGCTGCCGCCGCTTCCGCCGCATCGGAGAACGGCATGCGCTGGCCTGCGCGCTCCTGGTAGGTCTCGTGACCCTTGCCGGCGATGAGTACCAGATCCCACACCTTGGCGGAGGCGATCGCCGCACGGATCGCGGCGCGGCGGTCATGCTCTATCACCCACCGCCGATGCCCCGAATCCCGGATTCCCCTGACAATCGCGTTCGCAATGTCCGCCGGGTCCTCGCCGCGCGGATTGTCGCTGGTGACGAAAAGCCGGTCGGCGTGGCGCGCTGCGACCTCGCCCATCAGCACTCGCTTGCCCGGATCCCGGTCGCCGCCGCATCCGAACACGCAGACGAATTCGGCGCCTTCCGCCACCGCGGGTTTCAGCGCGAGCATTGCCTGTTCGAGTGCGTCGGGCGTATGCGCGTAGTCGACGACAACGAGTGGCATGTCTCCGCCGCCGAGGCGTTGCATGCGTCCCGCGGGCGGTGTCAGTCTCGCCAGTGCAGCGGCGGCCTCCGCGAGCGGCACATCGCTCGCGAGCAACACGCCCAGGACCCCCAGCAGGTTCTGGGCGTTGAATGCGCCCACAACCGGCGCGATCAGCGTCGTACTGCCCCAGGGTGTCGCGACGTCGAGCACGATCCCGTCGCGACCCAGCGCGACCGCGGTACCCGTGATGTCGGCATTGACGAATCCGTAGGTGAGCAGCTGCTGCCCGCGCAAGCGCGCCGCGTCGATCAGGCTCTGTCCGAACGCGTCGTCGGCATTGATCACCGCGGTGCGCAAGCCGGGCCACGAGAACAGCTTCGCCTTGGCGGCACCGTAAGCGGCCATCGTCCGGTGATAGTCGAGATGGTCGCGCGTCAGGTTGGTGAAGAGCGCAATGTCGAACTTGACGGCATTGACGCGGTCCTGGTCCAGCCCATGCGACGAGACCTCCATCGCCACGGCCCTGGCACCCGCCGCATGGAACTGCGCGAGCAGCTCGTGCAGCATGGTCACGTCGGGCGTGGTCTGCGCGGCGGGAGCGAGTGCGCCGGTGAGTCCGTTGCCCAGCGTGCCGATCACCCCCGCGCGCCGGCCGCAGTAGTCGAAGGCCTGCGCAATCCACTGCGCGCACGAGGTTTTGCCATTGGTGCCGGTCACGCCCGTCATCCACAACCGCTGCGACGGGCTGCCGTAGATGAAATCCGCGATGTGGCCCAATGCCGCCTGCAGGCCCTCGATTCCCAGGTTCGGCACACTCCAGCGTGGATTCCACTGGAATCCGCGCGCCTCCCACAGGACCGCGCTCGCTCCACGGGCGATCGCGTCGACAACGAACCCGCGGCCATCTGCGGAACGCCCCGGATACGCGGCGAACGCCACACCTGCTTCCACGCGGCGGCTGTCCGCGGCGATGCGACGCGGAAACACGCCAAGCCGCGCGAGCAGCGCGGGAACGTCGATATGCACGGGCGAAGCGGCGACCAGCACGCTACGTCTCCTCGAGGATCTCGCTGCCTTCCGGCGGCAGGATCACGTTGTTGACCGGCGCATCCGTCGGCACGCCGAGCGTGCGCAGCGCCCCGCCCATCACGTTCGAGAACACGGGTGCCGCGACCAGGCCGCCGTAGTGCTGACCGGCGGAGGGCTCGTCGATCATCACGGCCACGATGAGGCGCGGCTGCGACGCCGGCGCGAAGCCGACGAACGACGACACGTAGCGGTTGGTGTAGCCGCGGCCCTCGAGCTTGTGCGCGGTGCCGGTCTTGCCGGCGACGCGGTAGCCGACCACCTGCGCCCTGGGCGCCGTACCGCCGGGCCGCGTCACGAGTTCGAGCATCCGCCGCACGGCGCGCGCCGTTTCCGGCTTCAGCACCGAGCGCCCGGCGACAGGGCCGTCGGTCTTGAACAGCGTCACGGGCTTCACTTCGCCGTCGTTCGCGAACATCGTGTACGCGCGTGCCAACTGCACGAGATTGACCGAGATACCGTGGCCGTAGGCCATCGTCGCCTGTTCGATGGGTTTCCACGACTTCGCGGGACGCAGCCGCCCGGCGACCTCGCCCGGGAAGCCGGTCTTCGGCACCGTACCGAAGCCCGCATCGGTAAACATGTCCCACATCGTGGCCGCCGGCAGGCTCAGCGCAATCTTCGCCGCGCCCACGTTCGACGATTTCTGGATCACCTGTTCGACGGTGAGCGCGCCTTCCGCATGGGCGTCGTGGATGGTGTTCGATCCGATGGTCAGCGTCCCGGGTGCGGTCTGGATCACCGTGTCCGGCCGAACCTTGCCGACCTCGAGCGCCGCGGCGATCGTGAACGGCTTCAACGTCGAGCCGGGTTCGAAAACATCAGTCAGTGCACGGTTGCGCATCCGGTCGCGCGCCACCTTGTCGCGGCGGTTCGGGTTATACGTCGGCCAGTTCGCGAGCGCCAGGATCTCGCCGGTCTTCACGTCCAGGATGACGAGCCCGCCCGCCTTGGCCCGGTTCGCCTCGACCGCCGCCTTCAGCTCTCGGTACGCCAGGTACTGCAGCCGCGTGTCGAGTGCGAGCGCCAGGTCGCGTCCCGCCTGCGGCGCGCGGATCGCGCCAACGTCCTCGACCGCCTCGCTGCGGCGGTTGATGATGACGTGGCGGCTCCCAGGGACGCCGGACAGCCACGCCTGCTGCGAGAGTTCTATGCCTTCCTGTCCGGCATCGTGGTCGCCGGTGAAGCCGATGATCTGCGCCGTCACTTCACCGCCCGGGTAGAAGCGCCGGTACTCGTTCTGGTCGTGGAGGCCGCGGATGCCCACCGCCATCGCCCGCGCGGATGTCTCGGGCGCGACCTGCTTCGCGATGAATGCAAAGTCCTCGTTCGCGCGAAGGCGCGCGTTGATCTTCTGCGGCGTTGTCTCGAGAAGCTTGGCAAGCTCGGCGAGCTGCTCGGGCGTCGCATCGAACTTGTCGGGGAATGCCCACAGGGACTTGACCGGCGTCGAGAGCGCGAGCGCCTCGCCCGAGCGGTCGACGATGCGCCCACGGTGCGCGGGCACCTCGAGTTCACGCGAGTGCCGCGCACTGCCCTGCGTCTGCAGGAACTCGTTGTCGATCCACTGCAGGTAAACCGACCGCGCAACGAGCCCGAGGAACAGCAGCGCCAGCGCGCCGAAGACCACCGGCGCGCGAAAGCGCGGCAACACAAGGGCTGGCGCCTCGCCCCGGCGCGGCGGGGCGCCGCGCAAGGCTGTTGCGGCGGGCCTCATCGTGGCGCCTCCCCGGCCTCGGGCAACGCGACGATCTCGGTCCGCGCCGATGTCGGCAGCTGCATTCGCAGCTGCTCGCGTGCGATTTTTTCCACGCGGGCGGGCATCCCCCACGTCGATTGCTCGAGTTGGAGCTGTCCGTATTCCGTCTCGAACCCGCGGGCCGCCGCCTGCTCGCGTTCGAGCTCGACGAAAAGGCGCCGCGCCTGGTGGCGCGACGTCACGAGCGACAGCGCACAGGCGACCAGAGCAACCAGGAGCAGCAGGTTCACGCGTGTCATGCCGCTTCCTCGACGCAGCCGCGCGGCCAGTCGGCCGGCATCGGATGGGCGGTGCGCTCTCCGACGCGCAGGACCGCGCTGCGGGAGCGCGGATTGCGTGCGACTTCCGCGGGCCCCGGCTTGATTGCCCGGCCGACCAGCGTCAGCGGCACCTGCGGGAGCGCCGCACTCGCTATCGACAGGCGCGCCGCCCGCGGATCGCCACCGAAGGGTTGCGACGCGCGGGCCAGGAAGCGCTTGACGATTCGATCCTCGAGGGAATGGAAGCTGATCACGGCGAGCCGCCCTTCGGAACGCAGCAAGCGGCACGATCCTGGGAAGCGCCAATCTCAGTTCAGACAGCTCGCGATTCACGAAAATCCGAAGGGCCTGGAATGTCCGCGTGGCCGGATCCTGACCCCAATCACCCCGCGTGCGCGCGCCGATGGCTTCGCCCACGACCTTCCGGAGTTGTCCCGTGCGGACGATTGGTTCCCGCGCGCGCGCTGCCGCAATTGCTCCTGCAATCGATTGAGCAAACCGTTCTTCACCATAGTCGCGGATGACCTCCGTCAATTCGCGCACCGTGGCGCGGGCAAGGAAATTGGAAGCGGATTCGCCGCGTGACGGGTCCATGCGCATGTCGAGCGGGCCGTCGTGGCGGAACGAGAAACCGCGCGTGGCGTCGTCGATCTGCGGCGAGGAGATTCCGAGATCGAGCAGCACGCCGTCGACCTGCGCGAGCGCAAGGGAGGCGAGGACGTCGGGCAAATCCGAGAACCACGCGCGGCGGAAAGCGAAGCGGGCGTCGCTGGCGACGAGCGCGGCGGCGGACGACTCGGCATCCGGATCGCGGTCGAGCCCGACCAGGTGGCCTCGTGACGAGAGCCGTTCGAGGATCGCGCGAGCGTGACCGCCGCGGCCGAAGGTGGCGTCGACGTAGACGCCATCCGGCATGATCGCCAGCGCCGCCACGGCTTCGTCGAGCAGAACGGGGACATGGCCGCCATCGGTCATCAGAGCGAGAAGCCGGACAGTTCCGGCGGCAGTCCGTCGGACGGGAAAGCAATCGCCTGCGCCGTCTGAACTTTCCACTGCGCCTCGCCCCACAGCTCGAACTTGTGGCCCTGTCCGACCAGCACGACGTGCTTTTCAAGACTTGCGTATTGGCGCAGGGCGGGCGGAACAAGAATTCGGCCGGCCGCGTCGATGTCGACATCGTCGGCGTGGCCGACCAGCAGCCGCTGCAGGCCGCGAATCTTCTCGTTGAACGATGACAACGCCATCAGCCGCGCCTGGATCGGCTCCCACGCGGCGAGCGGGTAGAGGAGCAGGCAGCGCGACGGATCGGCAGTCAGCACCAGGCGTCCGCCACCCGAGGGGGCCAGTGGGTCTCGGTGCCGCGCAGGGATCGCGAGCCGCCCCTTGGCATCGAGCACCAACTGCGTGACCCCCCGAAATACGGGCAGCGCGGATGCTGCGCCATTGGAACCGCCCGGGGTCACCATTGCGTCGCCCGCCTCGCCTGCCACCTTGTGTCGCCTCCTCGTCATCGGGCCGGGCGCAGGTTCGTTCACCCGGAGGCGACGACCGTCGCCGCACCCCACGAAAACCCCACTTTGACCCACTTTTTACCACTTCGGCGAACTATACGCGCGTACTTCGCGCTGGGTCAACGGTTTTCCGGTTTCCGAACAATGACTTAGCGTCGCTTTTGCAACAATATTCTTTTTATCGAATAAATAGGGACTTAGAATGGATTTCGCATGTGGTTTGAGAGGAGCCCGGAACGAAAACTCCCACCACAGAACGATCGTTCGAGAAATGTGCAGTACAGTGCCATTGGCATTTGCAAATGGCCCTCGCGTGCCGAAGCCGGCGCTTGCAGCCGATGCCGGCAACGTTGATGCCGGCGGCATGGGGGGTGGCACAAACCGGCAATCCGCGCGCGAAATCAGCGTCGCGGGGTCATGCCCGGGTGGCGCGCCGGATTCTTTGTCCAACCCCGGACACCTGCGTCGCGCGGGCACGCGCAGACCCCATCCACTACCATCACCCTTTGCCTTGACGACGCATCCCATGAACAGACGAGTGCTGCTCGCCGCGGCGATGGCGGCGATGCCGCTGCTGGTGCACGCACAGGAACTGCCTCCCGGCACCACCGTCAGCAGCGTGGCGCTCACCGGTATCGCGCAATTCGACACGAACCTGGACGCGGGCGGGAGCTTTCGCTGGGCGGGCGGCATCGCTTCCGGCTCGGTGCTGCGCCAGTTCACGCACCAGTTCGCGGCGGGATTCTCGATCCAGTACGATTTTCAGCAGTACCGTTTCAGCGACTCGACAGCCTTTGGGGGCACGGCGCCCTGGGGCGACATCAATCAGCCACAGATCGGCGCGACATTCATCTATTCGGCATCCGAAGACTGGACCATCGTCGTGTCGCCGTCGGTCGGATGGGCGTACGAGAAAGGCGCCCGCACGGGCGACGCACTCAACTACGGCGCGGTTGCGATCGCAACCCGAAGTTTTTCTCCGACGCTCTCAATTGGCGTCGGTGCCGCCGTCTTCCGGCAGATCTACGAGACCAGGACCTTTCCATTCCTGGCGATCGATTGGCAGATCGACGACCGGTGGAAGCTCACCAACCCCTTCCCTGCCGGACCGACCGGCGGGGCCGGATTGGAGCTGACCTACGCGTTCGCCGAAGGCTGGGAGGCGGGTTTCGGCGGTACCTACCGCTCGTTTGCGTTCCGCCTCGACCAGGCGGGACCGGTGCCGGGCGGCATCGGCGAGACGAGTTCCATTCCGGCGTTCTTTCGCCTGTCGCGCAACATCGGACCCCGGTCGCAGTTCGATTTCCATATGGTCGCGCTTGCCAATGGCCGGCTGAAAGTGAAGAATCCACAGGGAAACGACCTTGCGACCGACGATTACCGGATCGCGCCGGCTCTGGCGCTGACCTTCCGGCACCGATTCTGAGTCGCGGGGTCTCCACCAGGAGCCGTCATGGCCGCAACCGCCCGCCGCACGCTGACCCACACCTCCCTCGCGATCGTGGCTGTGCTCGCGCTCGCCGGATGCGCAACCC
This sequence comes from uncultured beta proteobacterium, assembly GCA_963739745.1. GTDB lineage: Bacteria > Pseudomonadota > Gammaproteobacteria > Burkholderiales > Casimicrobiaceae > VBCG01. The sequence continues at coordinate 225,781 of CAVUCJ010000015.1, read as the reverse complement.
GCTTCGATGCCGACGGCAATCAGATCTACGTCTGGCAATTCGGCCAGGAAACCTCCCGCGGGGTCGACCGGTCGAATCCGCGCCTCCCCATCCTGCCTCCCACGCGCCCGGTGGCCCCACTTTGGCCCACGCCGAGTCCGTACGGGTTCTGGGACCTTTCGGAGTATTCGTTCCTCGCGCCGCAGTCGCCGTTGGACGAATCCACTTTGTGGGTCGGCGATAATGCGCGCTGTGGTAACTCCTGCAACACTCCTTCGCGTATTGCGCTGCTTGTTCCTGGCGCTGACGCTCGCGGCGACCGCCGCGCTGTCGCCGCCCGCTGACGCCCAGGCGCCCGACGGCGCCACGTCGCTCCACGCCGACGACGCGATCCAGTATCGCGTCGAGATCGTCGCGCCCGAAAACGTCGCCGCCACCGTCAGAGGTGCCGTCGATTTGATCCGCTGGCAGGACTTTGCGGACATGACGGAGGACCTGTTCGACCGTCTCGCCCGCGACGCGGTGCCGCAGGCGCGCGAGGCCGCGGCAACGCAGGGCTATTTTTCCGCCGAAGTCGACGTGAGCATCGACCGCGCGACGCAACCAGTGAGCGTCCGGCTCTCCGTGAAAGTCGGCGAGCCGACGCGGATCAGCACCGTGAAAATCGATGTCTCCGGGCCTGCCAACGACGCCCCGGAAGGCGAGGCGGCGATCACCCGGATGCGCGACACGTGGCTGTTGCCGGCAGGGCAGCCTTTCCGCCAGGAGATATGGACCGCGGCCAAGAACCTCGCGGTCAGTACGCTTGCCGCGAGTCCCTACGCCTCTGCCCGCCTGACAGACAGCGAAGCGCTGATCGATCCCGATGCCAGGACTGGCGCGCTGACCGTGGCGATCGCGAGCGGGCCGGCGTTTTACGTCGGCGACATCGACGTGCGAGGACTGTCGCGCTACACGAGTGAATTGGTTCTCAATTTCGCGACCATTCACGCGGGCGACCTCTATTCTGAAAAACCGCTCGACGATTTCGTGCGCCGGTTGCTCGCGTCCGGCTACTTCGCAAGCGTCCAGGCCTCGATCGACGCCAACCCCGAGAACGCTGATCACGCGACGGTCACGATGACGGTGATCGAAGCCCCGCCGAAGCGGCTCGAATTCGGCGCCGGTTACTCGACCGATACCGAGTACCGGGTAAGCGCCGCGTACAACGACCTGAATCTCGATGGCCGCGGCTTGCAGATGTACACGGACGCGCGCATCGAGTCCAAGGTACAGGAGGCAAGCATCCGGTTCGTGCGGCCGCCGACCGCCGGCGGCTGGATCGACTCGTTCGCCGCGGGCATCGAGTACACCGACATCGAGAACCTCGTGACGAACACGGCTTCGATCAAGGCGCGGCGCCGCGCGATCGAGGAGCGGCGCACCCCGGCGTTCGGCATCGGCTATTACTGGGACACGCAGACGGTGTCGGGCTTCCCCAAGGAGTTGTCGCACGCGCTCTATGCCGACGCCGAGTACACGTGGCGCAATGTCGATGACCTGCTGGCACCCACGCGCGGCTGGATGGCCAACGTGCAGGCCGGCATCGGCCCGCCCGGCGTGTCGACCGAAAAGTTCGGACGCGTAATCGGAAAGGTCATCGGCTGGTGGCCGCTTTCTGAGTCCAACCAGCTGACGATGCGCGCCGATGCGGGCGCCGTGATCGCCGATTCGCGGACCGGGATCCCGTCGCCATTCCTGTTTCGCACCGGTGGCGACACGACGGTGCGCGGCTATGCGTTCGACAGTCTGGGCGTGGCGCAGGGTGATGCCGTCGTCGGCGGCCGCTATTACGCGGTCGGCAGCGTCGAGGTCGAGCACTGGATAACGCAATCCCTCGGGCTCGCGGCCTTCGTCGATGCCGGCAATGCCACCGACACGCTGTCGCATTTCCATGCCGCCGTGGGCTACGGGGTCGGTGGGCGCCTGCGCACGCCGATCGGGCCGTTTCGGCTCGACGTGGCCTACGGGCAGGAGGTGCGCAGCGTGCGGGTCCATTTCTCGGTGGGGCTTTCGTTTTGACCGCGGACGAGCACCGCAGCGCGCCTGAGGAAACGCCGCGTCGCCGGCGGCGCTGGCTGCGCGTTCTCGCGTGGCTGGTCGCCCTGTCGGGCGTGCTGGTGGCGGGCGGCACCGCGCTGCTCGGCACCCAGGCGGCGCTCGACTACGCGGTGCGCCGCGCCGTTGCCGCCGCACAAGGGCACCTGACGATCGAAGGCGCCGAAGGCTCGCTGCTGTCCACGGTGCGCATCGCCCGCCTCGCATGGCATGGCGACGAATTCGACGTCGAGGCGCGCGAGACCGCGCTGACCTGGATGCCGCTCGATCTTCTATCGCGCCGATTCATCGTGCAGGGACTGGGTGCCAAGCACCTGTCGTTCGAAATCAGGCCGGGGCAGGGATCACCGACGGGCATGCCCGAGAACCTCGCGCTGCCGCTCGAGGTCGACGTGCGCAACATCGGCGTGGAGCGCATCGATTGGCGCACCGGCGACGGCAGCGGGTCGGTGACCGGCGTCACCTTCGCCTATGAGGGCGGCGCGCGATCGCATTCGGTGCGTGCGTTGCGCGTCGTCTCGGACTTCGGCACGCTGTCGGGCGAGGCGCAGGTCGCCGCGGCGGCACCGTTTCCGCTGAAGGGGGCGCTTGGCTTCGAAGGTGATGGCGAGTACCGCGGCGGCCACGCGCAACTCTCGGTGGCGGGCACGCTCGAGCGAATCGCCGTCGACGCCCGTGGCACGCTGCGCAACGCGGGCATCACGGCGAAGGCCGCACTGGCGCCCTTCGCGCCGGCGCCGCTGGTGTCCGCCGACATCGACGCGCGCGACGTCGATCTCGCGCAGTTCGCCCCTGCGCTGCCCGCGACCGCGCTGACGTTGAATCTCGCCGCGCGACCTTCGGGCGCGGGCTTTGCGGGGACGCTTTCCGCGCGCAATGCGAACGCCGGGCCGCTCGATGCGGGCCGGGTGCCGGTCGCCGCGCTGGCGTCGAAGTTCACGTGGGATGGCAAGGCACTGGCGCTTTCGGACATCGACGCCGAATTTCCCGGTGCCGGCCGCGCCACCGGATCGCTGACGGTGCCCGCCGGAGGTGGGCCTGTCGACCTCGACCTCACCATCGCCCGTGTCGACTTGAAGCGCATCCAGTCGTCGCTGATGACCACCGCGCTGTCGGGTTCGATCACCGCCCAGGTCGGACAGGCGCGGCAGGTGGTACGCGCGGACCTGCGGCAGGAAGACCTGGCGGTGGCGTTCGCGGCCACGGTTGCTGCCCGCAGGATGACGATCGAACGCTTCCGCGCGCAGGCGGGCGGCGGTGATCTCACCGGCAGCGGCAGTTTCGACTTCGATGGCGCTCGCGCATTCACGGTGACGGCGCGTGCCGCACGATTCAATCCCGCCCGCTTCGTCGCCGTCCCCGAGGGCCGGCTCGATGGCACCGTCAGCGCCCACGGCACGCTCGCGCCGGCGTGGGACGTGACGGCGGACGTCAAGCTGGCCAAGGGCAGTCGCTTCGCCGGAATGGCGGTGGCCGGATCGGCGAGAGCGCACGCCACGCCGAAGAGCGCGAAGGACGTCGCCGTCGATCTCGCCCTCGGCTCATCGCGCGTGGCGCTGACCGGTGCGTTCGGAGCGGCCACCGATACGCTCGCGTTCGACGTCGAAATCGCCAAGCTGTCGGAATTGAAGCCACTGCTCGCGCGCTACGCCGACACCGCGTTGCCCGATCCGGTCGGCGGGAAGCTGCACGCGAGCGGCAAAGTCTCCGGCGACCCGGCCAGCCCCGGGGTCACAATCACGGCGAAGGGCGAAGCACTGCAGTGGGGGCGCCAGCTGCGCGCGCGCACGCTGGACCTTGCTGCGGATGTCGCGCCCGGATCGGGCGCAGGTGACGCCATGGCGCTTACCGCGCGCGCGATAACGCTGAAGCTCGCGGCCACGGGTCTGTCGCTTTCCGAGAACGAATTGTCGGCCGCGGGAGCGACCGTGACCGGCACGCTGGCGCAGCACAAGGCCACGCTGACAGCCACCGGCGAGGGCTTCGAGCTCGTCTCCAGGTTCGCCGGCGGCATCGCGCAGGGGAAGCGCCCGGACGGCGAGCGCGATTTCGCGTGGAAGGGAACGCTCGAAGTGCTGTCCAATAGCGGCACCTATGCGATGAAGCTCGAAGGCCCGGCGCCGATCGAAATCGCGCGCGGCCATATCCGGATCGGCGCGGCGCGCATCGCCGTGGCCGACGGTCGCGCGGATCTCGCAAGCCTCGCGATCGACGATGGCCGCGTGACCACCAAAGGATCGTTCACCGCGATCCCGGCCGCGGTGCTCGCGCGGATCGCCGGAACGCCGCTTCCGTTCCCGTCGACGCTGGAACTGGGCGGCGCGTGGTCACTCGACGCAGCGCCGCGGCTCAACGGAACGCTCGAAGTACGACGCGAGCGCGGCGATTGGTACGTATCGGATAGCGCCACGCTCAATCCGTCCGACCTGGCACTCGGCATCACGGTGCTCGAACTCTCCGCAAATTTCTCCGATGACGCGCTTACTTCGTCGGCGCGGTTCCGTTCGACGCGCGCCGGGACGGCCGACGCCACCGTCACGCTGGCTGCGGGAACCCTGCCCGGACGCATCGCCACCGACGCGCCACTGGCCGCGACGCTCACCGCCGATCTCGCGTCGCTGCGCCCGCTGCAGCCGTGGCTCGGCACGCTCGCGGTCATGGACGGACGCGCGCATCTGGCGGTTACGGCGCGGGGGACGCTCGCGCAGCCGAGCTTTGGCGGCACGCTGGCCGGCGACGCGCTGCGCTTCGACCTGCCGCAGTACGGCGTGCACCTGAAGGATGGCCGGCTGCGCGTGCGCCTCGCCGATCAGACCGTGCTGCTCGACGAATTCTCATTCGCCGGTGGCGCCGGCCGTTTCTCCGCGAAAGGAACGCTGGCGAAGGCCGGGAGCGGGCAGGTTTCGGCCGACACATCCACGGTACGTGTCGAATGGCAGGCACAGGACTTCACGGTGGTGAACCGTCCCGATCTGTCCCTCGTCGCCGACGGCAGCGGCACGCTTGCGATCGAAAACCGCAAGCTGTCACTCACCGGGAAGATCAAGATCGACGAAGGACGCGTCGACTACTCCCGGTCGAGCGTCGGCACGCTGTCCGAGGACGTCGTGATCGTCGGACAGCCGCGCCGGGTCGACGCGGATGCGGGAACGCGGGATCTTCCGCTCGTGCTCGACGTCGAGGTCGCGCTCGGACGGAATTTCCGGTTCACCGGCGAAGGACTCGACACCAGACTTGCCGGCAGCGTGCGCATCGCCACCACGCCGGCAGGCACGCTCGCGGCCAACGGAACGATCCGCGCGGTGGACGGCACCTACACGGTGTTCGGCCAGCGCCTCACCATCGATCGTGGACAGTTGCTGTTCGACGGGCCGGCCGACAATCCCGCGCTCGACGTCGTTGCGTTGCGCAAGAACCTGGCGGTCGAGGCCGGTGTCGAGCTGACGGGCACCGTGCGCGTGCCGCGCGTACGGCTGGTGTCCAATCCGCCGGTGCCCGACGGCGAGAAGCTGTCTTGGCTACTGACCGGACAGGGTCTTGACCGCGCGAACAGCGCGGACCTGGCGGCGCTGTCGGCAGCGTCGGCGTCGCTGTTGGGACAGGGTAAGCGACCGATCACCCAGCAGATCGCCAACAGCGTTGGACTTGACGACATCTCGGTGCGCGGCACGGGGTCGTCGTCGAGCTCCGGAACCTCGGGCCAGGTGGTGGCGTTCGGAAAGCGGATCACCAACCGCCTGACGCTGGTCTACGAACAGGGACTCACGTTGGCGACCAACGCGCTGCGCCTCGAGTACGCGCTGTCGCGCTCGGTCACGTTGCGTGCGGAAGCCGGGACGGTAAGCAGCTTCGGCGTCTTTTATCGGAGGTCGTACGAATGACGGCCGCGCGCGGCCCAATCAATCACTGACCGAGGCGCCGCGCCTGCACCGTCGGGCTGGCGGCCACGACTTCAGCGGTACCTGGCGCCGTCGCGCGGACGGCGCCGGCCATCCCGCGTCAGGCCTTCTTGACCCAGGCGGTGCACCACCCCTTCGCGCTCACCAGATTTCCGGCGAAGATCGTGCACGGGCCATCCTTGCCGCCAGGCTTGCCCTGGTAGAAATTGCAGTTTTCGCAGAACGCCTTGGCGTCCTTGCGGTTCGCGGCCTTCGTCGCGTCGATCTTGTAGCCGAGCGCCGAGGCCTGCGGGCTCGCCTCGGTCACCATACTGGCTGCGGCAGCGGTCCCGACCAGCGTACCCGCGATCGGAACAGCGGCGAGACCCGCGGCGGTAATCTTGATGAAGCGGCGGCGCGACGCGCCGACAGCAGGTTGCTTCATGATGCACTCCTGGTTGCAGTTGGAATATCGGGGCCCCCGCGGGGCAGGGGTATCTATTCTAGCCAGCCGGACACGACTTGTCGCGCGGCGCGTTGCGCGCGAAGTCACGGCAGCGACAGGGTTTCCCTCGCCACGGCCGCGACATGCTCCGGCTCGAAGCCGAACTCCTGCTGCAATGCCTTGAGCGGCGCCGAGGCGCCGAACGTATGCATGCCGATCACCCGACCACGGCTGCCCACGTAGCGCTCCCAGCCGAACGTGGACGCCTGCTCGATCGCCACTCGCGCGGTAACCGAAGGTGGCAGCACCGCGTCCCGGTACGCCTGCGGCTGCATCTCGAACATGTCCCATGACGGCATCGACACCACGCGCGAGCGGATACCCGCCGTGGCGAGCAACTCGTGTGCGGCGAGTGCCAGACTCACTTCGCTGCCCGACGCGATCAGGATCACCTCCGGCGCACTGCCCGGCGCATCGGCGAGCACGTAGGCGCCCTGCGCCACGCCGGCTGCCGGCGCGTATCGGCTGCGGTCGAGCGTGGGCAGCGGCTGGCGCGACAGCACCATGATCGTCGGTCGATGCCTCATCCGCAGCGCAACGCGATAGGCCTCGACGACCTCGTTCGCGTCGCCTGGACGCATGACCGTCATGCCCGGCATCGCCCGCAGCGACGGCAGCTGCTCGATCGGCTGGTGCGTCGGCCCGTCCTCGCCGTCGCCCATCGCGTCGTGCGTGAACACCATGAGCGTGGGCAGTTCCATCAGCGCCGACAGGCGGATCGCGCCGCGCGCATAGTCGCTGAAGATGAAGAATGTCGCCCCGAACGGACGCAGCTTGGACAGCGCCATGCCGTTGACAACGGCCGCCATCGCGTGCTCGCGGATTCCGAAGTGGAGGTTGCGGCCGGACGGCGTTTCCGGCTCGAAATCGCCGGCGCCTTCGAACGTCAGCGTCGTCTTGTTCGATGGGCCCAGGTCGGCGGACCCGCCCATAAACCACGGTATCTCCTGCGCAAGCGCGTTGAGTACCTTCGCCGACGCCTCGCGGCCTGCAAGACCTTTCGCGTCGGCGGAGAACGATGGCAGGTTGAGGTCCCATCCGGCAGGCAGATCGCGCCGCTGCATCTGCGCGATTTCAGCCGCGAGCACCGGATGCTTCTCGCCATAGGCGGCGAATAGTGCGTTCCATTCGCCGCGCGCCGCGGCTCCGCGTGCACCGATACCCGCCGCGAAATGCTCACGCACGCCGTCGGGTACCAGGAACTGCGCGTCCTCGGGCCAGCCGTATGCGCGCTTGGTGAGCTTGACCTCCTCGACACCGAGCGGCTCGCCGTGCGCGGATGCGGTGTCCTGCCTGTGTGGCGAGCCGTAGCCGATGTGGGTGTCGAGGATGATGAGCGTGGGCCGGCGCCGGGTAAGCCGGAAGACCGCGAGCGCGTGCTCGATGCGCTCGAGGTCGTTGGCGTCGCCGACGCGCAGCACGTTCCATTGATAGCCGAGAAAACGCGCGGCGACGTCCTCGGTGAAGGTGATCCTGGTATTGCCTTCGATGGTGATGTGGTTGTTGTCGTAGATCCAGCAGAGGTTGTCGAGCTCGAGATGGCCGGCGAGCGACGCGGCCTCGGCACCGACGCCCTCCATCAGGCAGCCGTCGCCGCAGGTCGCGTAGATGTTGTAGTCGAAGATCGTGAAATCCGGCTGGTTGTAGCGCGCTGCGAGCCACTTCTGCGCGATCGCCATCCCCACGCTGGTCGCGATGCCCTGCCCGAGCGGCCCGGTCGTTGTCTCGACACCCGAGACCAGGTGATACTCGGGATGACCGGGCGCATGGCTGCCGATCTGGCGAAAGCGGCGGATGTCTTCCAGCGTTACCGATTCGCGCCCGAGTACCTCGTAGTCGGCATCGACCGCCTTGACACCGGCAAGGTGCAGCAGCGACCACAGCAGCATCGACGCATGGCCGTTGCTCAGGACGAATCGGTCGCGATTGGGCCAAAGCGGATCGTCGGGGTCGAACCGCATCACGCGGTTCCAGAGGACATAACCCAGCGGGGCCAGCGCCATCGGCGTCCCGGGATGACCCGATTGGGCTGCCTGCACGGCGTCGATCGACAGTGTGCGGATCGTGTTGATGGACAGTGTCGCGATGTCCTGCTGGGACGCCATGATGGACTCCGGTTTCAAGTGGACGCCGCCGGCGCGGTGGCCGCCGCGGCGGCGTCCGCGATGATCAGCGCGCGTTCGCCGGTGACACGACCGGCAGGAATTCCCGGGTCCCGCATGCGCAGCCGGGCCACCATCGGCGCCTTCTCCTTGCCGGTCACGACGAACAGCACGCACCGGGCGCGGTTGAGGATCGGATAGGTCAGCGTCATTCGCCGATGCCCCTGATAGGGCCCGGTCAGCGCGACGTCCGCGTAATCGACACCGAGCACCGGATCGCCCGGGACCAGCGACGCGGTGTGACCGTCCGGGCCCAGCCCCAGATGCACGAGATCAAGCAGCGCCGGGGTGCCGGCGACGGTGGCGATCTCGATCGCATAGTGTGCCGCGGCAGCGTCGAGGTCGGTCGCTTCGACGCGCATCGCGTGCACGTTCGCCGCCGGCAGCACCGCATGCGCGAGCAGGTTCGCGCGGATATGGGTCAAATTGCGGTCGGGGTCACCGGCCGGCGCGACGCGTTCGTCGACCTGGAACACGTGGATGTTTCCCCACGGCAGGTCCAGGTCGGCGAGCGCGCGCAGCATCTGCCACGGGGTGCGGCCGCCGCTCACGGCGAACTTGAAGCGGCCGCGCGCAGCGACCGCATCGCGCGCTTTTTGTGCGATAAACGCGGCCGCGTGCTGTGCGACGGCGTCAGGATCGGGCAGCGAACGCATCTCCATCAAGGGCGTCGCAGGACGCATGGCGTTGCCCTCCGGCCTTACGGCGTGACGACCGGATCGCTCCAGCCGCCGGGTGGCGCGAACTTCTGCGCCGCCGGCGGCCCCCACTGCCCGGGATCGTATTCGGCCACCGGCACGCCTGCGGCGAGGACGCTGTCCACGATCCGCCACGCCTCTTCGACGTAATCCTCGCGCGCGAAGAGCGTCGTGTCGCCGGCCATCGCGTCGCCCAGCACGCGCTCATAGGCGTCGGGCTCCCTGCCATCCGGGTGGTTGCTCACGAGCAGTTCCACCTGCGCGCCGATCCTGGCGCTCGGCCTCGTCCATCACCGTCGTCCCGAGCGCGATCGAGACCTCCGGGCTCACCCGGAACCGGAAATGATTGGGCGGCGCCGTGCAGGTCGGATACACGGTCGGCGGGCGCTTCAGGCGCACGACGACCTCGGTGCAGGTCACCGGGAGATTCTTTCCCGCGCGGATGTAGAACGGCACGCCCTGCCAGCGCCACGAGTCGATCGCAAGCTTCACCGCCGCGAAGGTCTCGGTGCTGGAGTTGGCCGCGACACCGGGCTCGCTGCGATAGCCGCGGAACTGGCCTCGGATGAGGTCGGAGGAATCGAGCGTGGCGATCGCCTTCAGCACCTTGACCTTCTCGTCGCGGATCGACGCACTGTCGGTGCGCACCGGCGGCTCCATCGCAAGGTTGCACATCACCTGGAACAGGTGGTTCTGCACGACGTCGCGCACGGTGCCGACCTGGTCGTAGAACGCGCCTCGGCCCTGGACGCCGAAACTCTCGGCCATCGTGATCTGCACGCTCTTCACGTGCGTGCGGTTCCACAGCGGATCGAGGAACGCGTTGGCGAACCGGAAGAACAGCATGTTGTGCACCGGCCGCTTGCCGAGGTAGTGATCGATGCGAAAGATGTGGTCCTCGTCGAATGTGCCGTGCAGGATCGTGTTCAGCTTGCGCGCCGACGCGAGATCCCGCCCGAACGGTTTCTCCACGATCACCCGCGCGCCGCGCGTGCAGTTCGCACGCTCGAGCTGTTCCACCACCGCGCCGAACAGCGACGGCGGAATCGCGAGGTAGTGCGCCGGATGCCGGGCGTCCTTCAGCTCGGCGCGCAGCGCGGCGAAGGTCGCGGCGTCCGCATAGTCGCCGTCGATGTAGCGCAGCAGCGAAACGAGCGTGGCGAACGCCGCCTCGTCGACGCCTCCGTGCTTGTCCAGGCTGTCGCGCACCCTTGCCCGGAATTGCTCGAGGTTCCAGCCTGCCTTGGCCACGCCGATCACCGGCACATCGAGATGCCCACGTTTGATCATCGCCTGCAGCGAAGGGAAGATCTTCTTGTAGGCGAGGTCGCCGGTGGCGCCGAAGAAGACAAGCGCGTCGGAATGCACGGGTTCGGTCATTGGCGACGGCTCTCCTGCGGGCTTGTGCAACGGGTCGAGCACTTCCGGGTTCATCACGTTCACTTCGCCGGTTTCTCGTGGTGACCACCAAACTCGAAACGCATGGCCGACAGCAGGCGGTTCTGGAAATCCGCCTCGCCGCGCGAACTGAAGCGCTCATACAGCGCAGTGGTCAGCACCGGCGCCGGCACCGCCTCGTCGATGGCCGCCTTGATCGTCCACCTTCCCTCCCCGGAATCGGAAACGCGGCCGGCAAAGCTGTCAAGCGCGGGACTCTTGGCCAGCGCCGACGCGGTCAGGTCGAGCAGCCACGAGGCGATCACGCTGCCGCGCCGCCAGACCTCGGCGACTTCGGGCAGGTCAAGGTCGTACTGGTAGTGCTCGGGATCGCGCAGGGGCGTCGTCTCGGCGTCGATCGCGTGCTGCTGCGTCCCGACGTTGGCCGCGCGCAGGATCGAAAGTCCCTCCGCATAGGCTGCCATGAGGCCGTATTCGATCCCGTTGTGGACCATCTTGACGAAATGACCGGCGCCGCTCGGCCCGCAATGCAGGTAACCCATCTCCGCGGTGCCGCCCGCCTTGTCCCGGCCGGGCGTGCGGTCGATGGTGCCGACGCCGGGGGCCAGCGTCCGGAACACCGGATCGAGGCGCTGCACGGTGGCCGCGGGTCCGCCGATCATCATGCAATAGCCGCGCTCGAGCCCCCACACACCGCCGCTTGTTCCGACGTCGACGTAGTCGATCTTGTCCGCTGCCAGCGCCTTGCTGCGACGGATGTCGTCGATGTAGTACGAATTGCCGCCGTCGATGATGGTGTCGCCCGGATCGAGCAGCGGCGCGAGATGCGCGATGGTTTCGTCGACGACGGCCGCCGGCACCATCAGCCAGACGGAGCGCGGCTGGGTCAGCTTGCTCACGAAATCGGCCACCGACGCGGAGCCGATTGCCTTTTCGGCCTCCAGCGCCAGCATCGCCTCCGCGAATCTGTCGAACACGACGCATTGATGGCCGTCCTTCATCAGACGCCGCACCATGTTCGCGCCCATCCGCCCCAAGCCAATCATTCCAAGTTGCATGTCGGATTCCCCTAGGTGTCCCGCTGCCGCCGATAGCGGCTGATCAGCGCGCTGGTCGAGCTGTCGTGCGTAGGTTCCGGTTCCGCCGGGCTCTCGAGTTCCGGGATGATCCGCTGCGCGAGCACCTTGCCCAGCTCCACACCCCACTGGTCGAACGAATCGACCTGCCAGATCGCTCCCTGCGTGAAAACGCAATGCTCGTACAGCGCGACGAGCCGGCCCAGCGCGGCAGGTGTCAATTGCTCGAGCAGCAACGTGTTGGATGGCCGATTGCCCTCGAAGACGCGATGCGGAACCAGGGCATCGGGCGTGCCTTCCGCCTTCACCTGCGCCGCCGTCTTGCCGAACGCCAGCGCCTCCGCCTGCGCGAATACGTTCGCGATCAGGATGTCGTGATGGCGGCCAAGCGCATTGAGCGGCTTCGCGAACGCGATGAAGTCGCAGGGAATGAGGCGCGTTCCCTGGTGGATCAGCTGGTAGAACGAATGCTGGCCATTGGTGCCGGGCTCGCCCCAGTAGATGGGCCCGGTGTCGACCGCGACACGCGTGCCATCCAGCGTCACGTGCTTGCCGTTGCTTTCCATCGTCAACTGCTGCAGGTAGGCGGGAAATCGCTTCAGGTACTGGTCGTAGGGAAGCACCGCAACCGTCTGCGCACCGAAGAAATCGTTGTACCAGATGCCAAAAAGGCCAATCAGCACCGGCAGATTCCGCTCCAACGGCGCCGTACGGAAATGCTCGTCCATCTCGTGGAAGCCGCCGAGCATCGCACGGAAGTGGTCAGGGCCGATCGCGAGCATCGTGGACAGGCCGATCGCCGAATCCATCGAGTAGCGCCCGCCGACCCAATCCCAGAACCCGAACATGTTGGCGGTGTCGATGCCGAATTCGGTGACCTTTGCATCGTTGGTCGACACGGCGACGAAGTGCTTCGCAACGGCCGAGCCCTCGCCGCCCAGGCCACGCAGCGCCCAGTCGCGTGCCGTATGTGCGTTGGTCATCGTCTCCAGCGTCGTGAAGGTTTTCGACGAGATGATGAACAGCGTTTCCGCGGGGTCGAGGTCGCGCGTGGCCTCGGCGAAATCGGTGCCGTCGACATTCGAGACGAACCGGAACGTCAACGCCCGGTCGCTGTAGAACTTCAGTGCCTCGTAGGCCATCACCGGTCCCAGGTCGGACCCGCCTATGCCGATGTTGACCACGTTGCGGATCGCCTTCCCGGTGTGCCCCTTCCATTCTCCGCCGCGGACCCGATCGGCGAACGCCGCCATCCGGTCGAGCACTGCGTGGACATCGGGCACCACGTCGTGGCCGTCGACGACGATCGACTCGGTACGCGGCGCGCGCAGCGCAACGTGCAGCACCGAGCGGTTCTCGGATACGTTGATCCGGTCGCCGCGGAACATCGCAGCGATGCGTTCGACGAGGCCGCAGTCCCGGGCGAGCCGCAGGAGCAGGCCGATCGTCTCGTCGGTGACGCGATTTTTCGAGTAGTCGAGAAACACGCCCGGACCCTCGGCCGTGAGGCGCCCGCCGCGTCCAGGGTCCGCCGCGAACAGTTCGCGCAATGTGAGATCGCGCACGGCTTCGTAGTGCGCTGCGAGCGCGCGCCATGCGGGACGCGCGGTCAGTGGAAGATTTGCAGCCGACATCGCGATCTACCCGGCCTTTGCCGAACGCGCGCGCTTCGCGGCGCGGCGGGTGGTCTTCTTGCGCGGAGCGGCGTCGGCCCAGAGTCGGAAGCCGCCCGGAAACGCGTTCTCGTTGGCACCGATCCGGCAGCGCGGCGGCAAGCTTTTCAAATGGCGGGCGTTGCCGCCGCCAAGCACGATGTCCTCCGGCCCCAGCGCCGCGGTCAGGCGCGCGATGACGTCGGCAACGTTCTTTCGCCATCGGCGCTTACCGTCGCGCTCGAGCGCCGCCTCGCCGACGTAGTCCTCGAAGGTCGCCTTTCGATAGGGCAGGTGCGCGAGTTCCATCGGGACGACAACGTCGTCGGCGATCAGCGCGGAACCGAGCCCGGTGCCGAAGCCCAGGAACAGCATCAGGCCACCCTTGTAGCCGCCCAGTGCCTGCATCGCCGCGTCGTTGATCATCCGCACCGGGCATCCGAACGCGGCCTCGTAGTCGAAATCGACCCAGCCGGCGCCAAGATTGTGCGGATCGGCGGCCGGACGATGGTGCGCGACCGGGCCGGGATACCCGATCGCCACGACATCGTAGGTCCATCCGTGCGCCAGCTCGCGCACCCCGGCGGCCATCTCTGCCGCCGTGAGCGTCGGGCCGGAATCCATCCGCCGTTCGACCCTGCGGCCGGTCGCCAGGATCTTGACGTGCGAGCCGCCGACGTCGATCACCAGCACGTCCATCGGCGGTCGCCCGCGCAACGAGACCGCGCGCGTCGTGCTCTTCATTGCGCGAGCGTCGTGCTCTTGCTGGCGAGCACCGATATCAGTTCGTTCCACGACTTGGCGAACGACGCGGCGCCTTCGTCTTGCAACCGCGCTGCCAGTGCGTCGATGTCGACCCCCGCTGCCCTGAATTCTCCGAGCACCGCCTCGCAATCAGCACCGTCCGCCGGCATCGCGGCGCCGACGCTGCCGTGGTCCGCGAGTGCCAACAACGTGTTTTCCGGCATCGTGTTGACGGTGAACGGCGCCGCAAGCGCACCGACGTACAGGCCGTCCGACGCCTTGGGGTCCTTGGTGCCCGTGCTTGCGAACAACAATCGTTGCGGACGGCCACCCTCGTTCATGACCCGGAGATAGCGCGGCGACGCGATAAGGTCGCAGTACGCGCGGTAGGCGCGCTGCCCAACGGCGATGCCAAGCCGGTTGGTCAGCGCGGGGGGGACCTTGCCCGCCACCGCGACGTCCCAGCGGCTGATGAATAGCGAAGCGACGGAACCGATGTCCGGAGAAAGCCCCGCTGCGATCCGGCGCTCGATGCCTCGCAGATAGGCGTCGGCCGCCGCGAGATAATGCTCGCGCGAGAACAGCAAAGTCACGTTGACCGGGACGCCGGCGAAGATCGCCTCCTCGATCGCCGGCAGGCCCTCCGGAGTACCGGGAATCTTGATGAACAGGTTGGGCCGACCGGCGCGCGCATGCAGGTCGACGGCGACGGCGAGCGTCGTCTTGGTATCGCGCGCCAGCAGCGGCGAGACCTCGAGCGACACCCAGCCGTCGACGCCGCGGGTGCGCTCGAACGTCGGGCGAAACAGGTCGGCCGCACGCGTGATGTCGGAGAGCGCCAGCTCGAAGAACAGCGCCTCGCCCGACTTGCCGGAACGAATCTTGCTGCGGATCGCCGCGTCGTAGTCCGAGCTGCCCTTGATCGCGTGGTCGAAGATCGTCGGGTTCGACGTGAGCCCCGTCACCGACAACTCCGCGATGTATCGCTCGAGCGTGCCGCTTTCCAGCAGATCGCGCGTGATGTTGTCGAGCCACAGGCTCTGCCCCAGGTCGTGCAGCTTGGCGGTTGGCTTCATCGTGTCGTCTCGCAACGAGGATTCATCGGTGGGGCGTTTCGTTCCAGAAGCGTACCACCGGTTTGCCGACCCGGTGCTCGTAGCCGAGTCCCGAGAGGCTCGCGGTGCCGAGCACGAAGCAGCGGCCGGCCTCCGGCGGCAGTCCCAGCCAGCGAGCCGCGAGCACCCGAAGAATGTGCGCGCTGGAGAACACGAGGATGTCGCCCGACCCCTCGCGAATGCGCGTAATCGCGCGGTCGGCGCGCGCTCCCACATCCGCCGCGGCCTCTCCGCCGGGGCATCCGTCGCGAAAGAGATTCCAGCCGGGTCGCGCCGCCTCAATCTGCGCGGACGTCCGGCCCTCGTAGTCGCCGTAATCCCATTCCAGGAGATCGGCATCGCGCTGCGCAACCGCACCGAAGCCCGCCAGCTCGCAGGTTCGCGCGGCGCGCTGCAGCGGGCTGGTGTAGACCGCGCCAAACGACAGCGGCGCCAATTCTTCCGCGAGCCGCCGCGCGTCCTGTTCGCCAAGTTCGGTAAGCGGCAGGTCGGTGCGTCCGGTATGCTGGCCCAGCCGACTCCACGCGGTCTCGCCGTGGCGAACTAGGTAGGCGATGGGGAGGGATTCGTTCATCGGGTGCAGCGGTTCGGGATGGGGTCGGATGCGAATTTCGCATGCCGGCATGACGGGGCCCGCGCTTCGGACGGCACATGTCGAGACCGACGCGTGATGGACCCGATGGGAGCAGGGTTTGCGCGTTGCCCGCGCTGCAGCATGTAGGCGGAACGCCAAAATTGTACGATGCCGGACAGGTTCCACCAACTTGAGGCGACAATGCGAAGCTTTGCACAACCGGTCCGGTGAACACGATGCCCCCCGATCAGAGCCTGCCTGGCCTGGGCAATCTGCCCAAGCTCGTGCTCGTCGCTGCCGACGGTGCGACGGCCGATATCTATCTGCACGGCGCACACGTCGCGGCGTGGCGGACCGCCGGCGACGGCGTCGACCGGCTGTTCCTGAGCGCGACGTCGCAATTCGAGCCCGGCGCGCCCATCCGCGGCGGTGTGCCGCTGTGCTTCCCGCAATTTGCCGACCAGGGACCACTGCCGATGCACGGTTTCGCCCGCACCGTGCCGTGGCAGGTGGCCCATGTGGGCCTGCGCACCGACGGTGCCGCGCAGGCCGTGCTGCGCCTCGAGGCGTCCGCCACGACAAAAGCGCTGTGGCCGCATGCCTTCGTTCTCGACTACACGGTCACCGTGCATGGCAGAACGCTTTCGCTGGCGCTAGGTGTTTCCAATACCGGCAATGAGTCCTTTTCCTTTACCGGCGCGTTGCATACGTACCTGCGGGTCGGCGATATTCGCGCAACACAGGTGCGGGGGCTGCAAGGCGTCCATTACCGCGACAAGTTCCTGGGTACGGACGATGCGGTCGAGCACGCCGCGGCGCTCGCCATCGACCGAC
Source organism: uncultured beta proteobacterium (assembly GCA_963739745.1). Classification (GTDB taxonomy): domain Bacteria; phylum Pseudomonadota; class Gammaproteobacteria; order Burkholderiales; family Casimicrobiaceae; genus VBCG01. The sequence continues at coordinate 209,069 of CAVUCJ010000015.1, read as the reverse complement.
CGCTCGACCGTGTCTATTACTCGGCGCCCTCGAACCTCACCGTCGTCGAGCCCGGGCGCTCGACTGCGATACGTGCCGAAGGATTTGCCGACACGGTGGTATGGAATCCCGGAGCGGAACGCGCAGACGCGTTCGCCGACCTCGAGCCCGGCGGCTGGGAACGCATGCTGTGCGTCGAGGCGGCAGCCGCGCGCCTGCCTGTTCTCGTCGGGGCCGGCGCGCAGTGGCAAGGCGCGCAGACGCTCACCGCAGGCTGAGCGCGGTGGTCGTCACCGCAACCTGCCGATCAGGCCCGCTGCGCGCGGGAGCCCCAACGTTCGAAGGCGGCGTGACGCCCGCGCGCCACCGGACACTCGAGAAAGGTCCGACTTGACCGCAGAAGAGGATCGACTGGCCGAGGCGCGCCAAGGCAAGGCGCCGTGGCGACTTTGGGGGCCCTACCTCGCCGAGCGGCAATGGGGCACGGTGCGCGAGGACTACAGCGCCGACGGCACCGCCTGGGAATATCTGCCGCACGACCACGCGCGCTCGCGCGCCTATCGCTGGGGCGAGGACGGCATCGCCGGCATTTGCGACGACCAGCAGCGGCTGTGCTTCGCGCTCGCGCTGTGGAACGGCGCCGATCCGATTCTGAAGGAGCGGATGTTCGGATTGTCCTGCGACGAGGGCAACCACGGCGAGGACGTCAAGGAGTACTACTTCTACCTCGACAACGTCCCCAGCCACGCGTACATGAAGTATCTGTACAAATACCCGCAGCGCGCGTATCCGTACGCGGACCTGATCGACGAGAACCGCAGGCGAACCCGGCTCGATCCCGAGTACGAGCTGCTCGATACCGGCATCTTCGAAGACGACCGTTACTTCGACGTGCAGGTCGAGTACGCGAAGGCGGGGCCCACCGACACGCTGATCCGGATCAGCGCAACGAATCGCGGCCTCTATCCGGCGCCGCTGCATCTGCTGCCCACACTCTGGTTCAAGAACGACTGGAGCTGGAACGGCGTGACCGCGAAGCCCCGCATCAGCGTCCATCGCGCGGACCGGCACGCGCTGGTGCTCGCGGCGGAGCACCGTTCGCTGTCGCCGTACTGGCTCCATTGCGAGCCGCCCGACGAGGCGCTCTTCACCGAGAACGAGACCAACCTGCAGCGCCTGTACGGCGCGCCCAATGCATCGCCGTACGTCAAGGATGCGTTTCACGAGTACATCGTCGACGGCCGGCGCGAGGCGGTAAACGACGCGCAGTCCGGAACGAAGGCTGCGCCGCACTATGCGTTCGACGTGGACGCCGGCGAGACGGTCGTGGTGCGCCTTCGCCTCGCCGCGACCGCCGGCATCACGCAGCCGTTCGGACCGGAGTTCGCCGCGACCTTCGCGAAACGCGGCGACGAAGCCGATGCGTTCTACGCGCGGGTGACGCCGTTCGCGCTGCCCGAGGACGCACGCAATGTCCAGCGGCAGGCATTCGCGGGCATGCTCTGGAACAAGCAGTACTACCGCTACATGGTCGAGCGCTGGCTCGAAGGCGATGCCGCGCAGCCGCCGCCGCCGGAATCACGCCGGCGCGGGCGCAATCACGCGTGGTGGCACCTGGCCGCCGCCGATGTGCTGTCCATGCCCGACACCTGGGAGTACCCGTGGTTCGCCGCCTGGGACATGGCATTCCACATGATCCCGTTCGCGATGATCGACCCCGATTTCGCGAAGGCGCAGCTGCTGCTGCTCACGCGCGAGTGGTACATGCATCCCAACGGGCAGATCCCTGCGTACGAGTGGGCGTTCTCCGACGTCAATCCCCCGGTCCACGCGTGGGCCGCAATGCGGATCTACCAGATTGAGGAAAAGATGTACGGGCGCGCCGACCGCGATTTTCTCGAGCGCATGTTCCAGAAGCTGCTGATCAACTTCACCTGGTGGGTGAATCGCAAGGACACCGAGGGAAACAACATCTTCGAGGGCGGCTTTCTCGGGCTCGACAACGTGAGCGCGTTCGACCGGACGTCGGGGCTGCCATCGGGCGGCTACCTCGAGCAGGCCGACGGCACGAGCTGGATGGGCATGTACTGTCTCAACCTGCTGGGTCTCGCCCTCGAGCTCGCGAAGAAGGACGCCGTCTACGAGGACGTCGCGACCAAGTTCTTCGAGCATTTCGTCTACATCGGCGCCGCGATCAACGAGATCGGGGGCCGCAAGGATGGCCTCTGGAACGACGAGGACGGCTACTACTACGACATTCTGCGACTGCCCGACGGCCGCTGTTTCCCGATCAGGGCGCAGACGGTCGCGGGCCTGATTCCCATCTTCGCGGTCGCCGTCGCCGATCGCGAGGCCGTCGCAGGGTTTCGGGATTTCTTCGAGCGGCTGCGCTGGTTCGCCGCCCATCGGCCCGAGTTGCTGCGGGGGTTGAGCGACCTGACGCGTCGCGGGTTCGACGATCGCCTCCGGCTGGCGCTCGTCGACACCGACAAGCTGCGGCGCATCCTCGCCCGCGTGCTCGATCCGGAGGGCATGCTGAGCCCGCATGGCGTGCGCTCGGTGTCGAAGTACCACCACGAGCATCCGTTCGTTCTCGCGCTCGACGGACACCAGTTCACGCTCGACTACGCGCCCGCGGAATCGACGTCGGGGCTCTTCGGCGGCAATTCCAATTGGCGTGGACCGGTCTGGTTCCCGCTCAACTACCTGCTGATCGAGGCGCTGCAGAAGCACGACGCCTGCCTGGGCGACACGTTCCGCGTCGAATGCCCGACCGGGTCGCAGCAGGAGATGACGCTGTGGGACGTGACGACCGAGCTGACGCGCCGCATGATCTCGTTGTTCCTGCGCGATGAGAACGGTCGCCGGCCGGTCCATGGCGAACGCGAAAAATTCCAGAGCGATCCGCACTGGCGCGACCTCATCCTGTTCCACGAGTACTTCCATGGCGACTCCGGCGAAGGGCTGGGTGCGTCCCACCAGACCGGATGGACCGGAATCGTCGCCAAGCTCATCCACCAGTACGCCGAATATGCGCTGCAGGGCCAGCCGCGGCTGGAAGGCGAATTGCGCCTCGGAGCCTGGGACAAGCGGCCGTGACCTTGCCTGCGCTGACCGCCGAATGGCTCGAGGCGGGTGGCGACGGCGGCTTCGCTTCCGGCACCGTCGCCGGCTACCGGATTCGCGCGCAGAGGCGTACGGCCCCCGGCCAGGCCGGCACATTGTGATCTAATTGCACGATCGAAAATGAGCAGGCAGACAATGATGAATTCCTCTGCCCGGCAGATGCGGCCCAGGTGGCTGGCAGGATCGCTCGCGGTGCTGGCCGGTGCGCTGGCAGCTGTCGGCATCGCGCGCGCGCAGCAACCGGCGATCGAGCGCGGCCAATATCTTGCGCGCGCCGGCGATTGCGTGTCCTGCCACACCGCGAACGGCGGTGCGCCGTTCGCAGGCGGCCTGCGCATCGACACGCCGTTCGGCTACATGCTGGCGCCCAACATCACGCCGGATCCGGAAACGGGCATAGGGAACTGGTCGGGGGCCGACTTCTATCGCGCGCTGCATGACGGCGTGAACAAGCATGGCCAGGACATGTACCCGACGATGCCGTACGATTTCTACACCAAGGTCACGCGCGAGGACGTCGACGCGCTCTACGCGTACCTGCGCACGGTCAAGGCGGTCCGCAATGCCGTCGACGTCAACCACTTGTACTTCCCGTTCAGCCAGCGCTTGACGATGGGCGCGTGGCGGGAGCTCTACTTCACCGAGGGCAGCTACCGGCCCGATCCTTCGAAGTCGGCGGCGTGGAACCGCGGCGGCTATCTGGTCGAAGGCCTCGGCCACTGCAGCGACTGCCATTCGCCGCGCAACCTGCTGGGCGGCATCGAGAAGAGCCGCGACTTCACCGGCGCGGTCATCGATGGCTGGTTCGCGCTCGACCTGACGTCCGACATCGCTCACCGGCCTGGGAACCTGGAGCGCCGGCGAAATCGCGACCTACCTCAAGACCGGCATTGCGAAGGACAAGACGACCACGCTCGGCCCGATGGCCGAGGTGATCCGCAACAGCACCAGTCACCTCACCGACGCCGACCGGCTGGCGATGGCCGAGTACCTGAAAGCGATTCCGCCGGATTCGCGGCTGCGAACCGGGCGCGTCGCACCGGATCCGACCAAGCAGCGTGGCGCGCAGCTCTACATCGACAACTGCCTCGGCTGCCACCAGGCGCTGGGGCGCGGCATTCCGGGCGTGTTCCCGCCGCTCGCCGGCAACCCGGTGGTGCTGGCAGCCGATCCCAACGACATCCTGAAGGTGGTCGATCGCGGTATTCCGGCCCGCGCCGGATTCGTCGCGATGCCCGCGTTCAACATCCAGCTCACCGACCAGCAGGTGGCCGACATTGCCAATTACGTGCGCACGAGCTGGGGCAACAAGGCCCCGCCCAACGCCACGTCGGCGATGGTGGCAAAGCTCCGCGCCGTTCCCAGGTAACCCCATTCCGAAACCCCCATGACCAACGCATCCGTCGACGGCGTCCCCATCGCCCCGGTCGAGTCCATTTCCTCGATCCAGCCTGCCTCCGGAGTCAACGCGGCCGCATTCCGCGCCACGCTGCTGGCCAAGCTCACCTACGTGGTGGGCAAGGACCCCGACCACGCGCAGGAACACGACTGGTTCGTCGCGACGGCCTTCGCCGTGCGCGACCAGGTGGTCAACCGGTGGATGGACGCCACGCGCCGGACGTACCGGGATGGTCGCAAGCGCGTTTACTACTTCTCGCTCGAATTCCTGATCGGGCGCCTGCTGTTCGACGCGCTCTCCAACCTCGGCATGACCGAAATGGTGCGCGAGGCGCTGCGCGGCCTCGGCGTCGATCTCGACCGGTTGCGCAAACTCGAGCCGGACGCCGCGCTCGGCAATGGTGGCTTGGGCCGCCTCGCCGCCTGCTACATGGAGAGCATGGCGACGCTGGGCATACCCGCGCATGGCTACGGAATACGCTACGACCACGGAATTTTCCGACAGGCGTTGAAGGATGGCTGGCAGGTCGAGCTCCCCGAAAACTGGCTGTCCGCGGGCAATCCGTGGGAGTTCGAGCGACCGGAGGTCACGTACGCAGTGGGTTTCGGCGGCAGGGTCGACGCGTTCGAGGATGCGGAGGGGACGATCCGCTCCGCGTGGGAACCCGCCGAGAGCGTCAACGCCGTGGCCTTCGACACGCCCTTGACCGGCTGGCGCGGACGCCACGTCAACACGCTGCGCCTGTGGTCCGCCCGGGCGACGGATCCGCTGCGGTTGGGGGATTTCAATCGCGGTGACCATGTCGGTGCGCTCGCCGACCGTGTGCGGCTGGAGGCGATCTCACGGGTCCTGTATCCAAGCGACGAGACCGAAGCCGGGCACGAGCTGCGCCTGCGGCAGGAATACTTCTTCGCGTCCGCGTCGCTGCAGGACCTGCTGCGTCGGCACAATGCGCAGCACGGCGAACTCGCGTCGCTCTCCGACCACGTGTCGATCCAGCTGAACGACACGCATCCCGCCATTGCGGTGCCCGAGCTGATGCGGCTACTGATCGACATGCATGGCATGCCGTGGGAGCTCGCGTGGGACATCACGACGTCGGTGTTCAATTACACGAACCACACGCTGCTGCCGGAGGCGCTGGAAACGTGGCCGGTTTCGCTGATGGAGCGCCTGCTCCCACGCCACATGCAGATCATCTACCTCATCAACGGGCTGCATCTGGACGCGCAGCGATCGGCGGGCCATGAAGACAACGCCTTCCTGTCGTCGATCTCGATGATCGAGGAGAACCACCGCCGCCGGATTCGCATGGGCCACCTCGCGTTCCTGGGCTCGCGCCGGGTCAACGGCGTGTCGGCTTTGCATACCGAACTCATGCGCAAGACGGTGTTCCGCGACCTCAATTCGATCTATCCGGAGCGCATCGTCAACAAGACCAACGGGATCACGTTTCGCCGATGGCTGTTCCAGGCGAACCCCGGACTCACCGCGCTTATCGTCGATGCGATCGGGCCCGGGGTGCTCGACGACGTCAGCCGGCTCACGGCGCTGGAACCCCTGGCCGAGGACGCTTCGTTCCGCGAGCGCTTCCAGGAGGTGCGGCGCGCGAACAAGGTGGCGCTGGGACGACTCATCGCCGAACAGCTCGGCATCGGCGTCGATCCGGAGGCGCTGTTCGACGTGCACATCAAGCGCATCCACGAGTACAAGCGGCAGCTGCTCAACATCCTCGAGACCATCGCATACTACAACGCGGTGCGCGCGCACCCGACGCACCCGTGGGTTCCCCGGATCAAGATCTTCGCCGGCAAGGCAGCGGCAGGCTACCAACAGGCGAAGCTCATCATCAAGCTCATCAACGACGTCGCGCGCATCGTCAATCGCGATCCGGTGGTGCGCGGCCGCCTGAAGGTCGTGTTCCTGCCCAACTACAACGTAAGCCTGGCCGAGTCGATCATCCCCGCCGCGGACCTGTCCGAACAGATCTCGACGGCGGGCATGGAGGCCTCGGGCACCGGCAACATGAAACTCGCGCTGAACGGGGCGCTGACGATCGGGACGCTCGACGGGGCCAACATCGAGATCCTCGAGCGGGTGGGCGCCGAAAACATGCTGATCTTCGGCCTGACCGCCGAGCAGGTGGCGGAGCGCCGTGCGGCGGGCCTCGACGCGACGGCCACGATCGCCGCGTCCGCCACGCTTGCCGACGTGCTCAATGCCGTCGAGAACGGCGTGTTCTCGCCCGAGGATCGCGGGCGCTATCGTGCTCTGGTGGAGACCCTGCGGCATCACGACCCGTTCATGGTCGCCGCCGATTTCGACGCCTACTGGTCGACGCAACGCGCGGCAGGTGCGTTGTGGCAGGACCGCGGCGATTGGGACAGGAAGGCAATCCTCAACACGGCGCGGATGGGCTGGTTCTCCGCGGATCGGGCGATCCTCGACTACGCGCGCGAAATCTGGGATGCCGAGCCGGCCGCTGCGAGATGACCGGACGATGACCGCGCGATTTCGACTGGCCTCCCGACAGGACGGCACGGGCCCGCGACGCAGTCACCAACAATTGAGTGCCCCGCTCCGCCGCGCGGGCCGCCCGGAGATCGCGACATGGAAAAGGTAACCTACTCGACGCCGCTGGCGCGCTCGTCGATGGCCTACGTGCTGGCCGGTGGACGCGGCAGCCGCCTGCTGGAACTCACCGAACGTCGCGCGAAGCCTGCCGTCTATTTCGGCGGCAAGTCGCGCATCATCGACTTCGCGTTGTCCAACGCCTTGAACTCCGGCATCCGGCGCCTTGCGGTCGCAACCCAGTACAAGGCGCACAGCCTGATCCGGCACCTGCAGCGCGGCTGGACCTTTCTGCAGCCGGTGCGCAATGAGAGCTTCGACATCCTGCCCGCGAGCCAGCGCGTCGCGGAGGATCAGTGGTACGCCGGCACCGCCGACGCGGTCTTCCAGAACATCGACATCATCGACGGCTACGCGCCCGAGTACCTGGTCATCCTGGCCGGCGACCACGTCTACAAGATGGACTACGAGCGCATGCTCGTCCAGCACGTCAACGAGGGGGCGGACGTCACCGTCGCCTGCATCGAGGTGCCGGTCTCCGAAGGGAAGGCGTTCGGCATCGTGCACGTCGACGACACGGATCGCATCGTGTCGTTCATCGAAAAGCCCGCCGAACCGCCGGAAATGCCGGACCGCCCCGGCTGGGCGCTCGCGAGCATGGGCGTCTACGTCTTCCGGCGCGATTTCCTGAACGAGCAGCTTCGCCGCGACGCCACCGACCCCGAATCGTCGCGGGATTTCGGGCACGACGTGATTCCGTTTCTCGTCAAGCACGGCAAGGCCGTCGCCCATCGCTTCACCCGATCCTGCGTCCGGTCCCGCGGCGAATCCGAAGCCTATTGGCGCGACGTCGGAACGGTCGACGCGTACTGGGAAGCCAACATCGACCTGACCGACATCGTGCCGGCGCTCGATCTGTACGATCGTAGCTGGCCGATCTGGAGTTATGCGGAGATCACGCCGCCTGCGAAGTTCGTCCACGACGTCGACGGCCGGCGCGGGATGGGAATTTCATCGCTGGTCGCCGGGGGCTGCATCGTTTCGGGCTCCACGCTCCGCCACTCGCTGCTGTGCACCGGCGTGCATCTGCACTCCTACGGGCATGTCGAGAACGCGGTCATCCTGCCCAACGTCGACATCGGGCGCGGTGCGCGGCTGACCAACGTGATCGTCGACGCCGACGTGCGCATTCCCGAGGGGCTGGTCGTGGGCGAGGACCCTGCGCACGACGCGGCGCGCTTCCGTCGAACGGAGCTCGGCGTGTGCCTCATCACCCAGCCGATGATCGACCAGCTTCCAAAGTGAAACGCCTGCGGGTGCTGTCGGTCGCGTCCGAGGTCTATCCGCTGGTCAAGACTGGCGGGCTGGCCGATGTGGTCGCAGCACTTCCGCCGGCGCTCGCGCGCGAAGGCATCGCGACGCGCACGCTTATCCCCGGCTATCCCGGCGTGATCGACGCGCTGCGCGATGCCCACGCTGTCCATGCGCATGCCCATCTGCACGGCGGTCCCGCCCGGCTGCTGGCGGCGAACGCGGCGGGACTCGACCTCCTGGTGCTCGACGCGCCGCACCTGTACGCGCGGCCCGGCAATCCCTACGTGGGTCCCGACGGCAGACCCTGGTCCGACAACGGGCTGCGCTTCGCGGCGCTGGCGGAGTCCGCCTCCGCGATCGCCCGCGGCGCCATGCAGGGCTACGAACCCGACATCGTCCACGCCCACGACTGGCAGGCGGGGCTCGTCCCCGCCTACCTCCACTACGCCGGCACGCCGCGACCGCGCACGGTGATGACCGTGCACAACCTCTCGTTCCAGGGCCAGTTTCCCAGCGACCTGCTGGCGGCGATCGGGTTGCCTGCGCATGCCTATTCGATCGACGGCGTCGAGTATCACGGCTCGATCGGCTACCTGAAGGCCGGGCTGGCGCTGGCCGACCACATCACCACGGTGTCGCCGACCTACGCCGCCGAAATCCGCTCGTCCGAGGCAGGCATGGGACTCGACGGATTGCTGAGAACGCGCGCCGCCGTGTTGACCGGCATCCTGAATGGCATCGACGACGGACTGTGGAACCCCGCGACCGATGCGCACCTCGCCGCGCGTTTCGGCGTCAGGCAGCTTTCGCGGCGCGCGACCAACAAGGCGGCGCTGCAGGCGCGGTTCGGCCTCGCCATCGAGCCGAAAACACCCCTTTTCGGTGTCGTCAGCCGGTTGACCTACCAGAAGGGCATGGACCTGTTGCTGGAAGCACTGCCCGCGGTGACCGGAAGCAACGCGCAGCTCGCGGTGCTGGGCTCGGGCGAACCCACGCTCGAGGCCGATTTTCTGGCGGCCGCCGCGCGCCATCCGGGGCGTGTCGCGACGGTGATCGGCTACGAAGAGGCGCTCGCCCACCTGCTGCAGGGAGGCGTGGACGCGCTGCTGATGCCCTCGCGCTTCGAGCCCTGCGGCCTCGCGCAGCAATGCGCGCTGCGCTACGGTGCGATCCCCGTCGTGGCGAGGGTCGGCGGCCTCGCCGATACGGTCATCGACGCGAACGAGGTGGCGGTGAGAGCGGGCGTCGGCACGGGAATCCAGTTCGCGCCGGTCACCCGCAGCAACCTCGAATTCGCGATCGGACGCGCGCTTGCGCTTGCGCGCAATCCCGCGGTATGGCGCCGCATGCAGGCGAACGCGATGGCGACCGACGTCGGCTGGGCGCGGGCCGCCCGGCAATACGCCGACCTTTTCCGGCGGCTCGCCGTGCGCCGAAAGGCCTGAACCATGCGCACGATCGGACCCGGTCACCCCGAGCCGCTCGGTGTGACGCCGGAGCGCGACGGCGCGAACATCGCCGTCTATTCGACGCACGCCACCGCCATCGAGGTTTGCCTGTACGACGTCGCCGGCGAGACGGAGTTCGCGCGCATCGCGTTGCCTGCGCGCACCGGCGACGTCCGGCACGGTTTCGTCGCGGGAATGACGGCTGGCGACCGCTATGGTCTTCGTGCACACGGCCCGTACGATCCGCGCAACGGCCACCGCTTCAATCCGGCGAAGCTCCTCGTCGATCCGTATGCGAAAGCGCTCGATCGGCCATTCGCGCTCCACCCGGCGATGTTCGGCGAGAGCGCGGACGGCGCGGCGCGCGATGACGTCGACAGCGCCCGGTTCGTCCCCAAGGCCATCGCAACGGTGACGGCCCCGGGCGGTCGGGCGCCCGACACCCGGCCCCGCGTCGCGTGGGACGCGACGATCCTCTACGAGCTGCACGTGCGGGGATTCACGAGGACGCATCCCGCGATCCCCGAAGCGCTGCGCGGCACCTTCGCAGGGCTCGCGCACCCTGCTGCGATCGCGCATCTCGCGCGGCTTGGCGTCACGACCGTCGAGCTGATGCCGATCGCCGCCGCCATCGACGAACGCCATCTCGCGGAACAGCGCCTGACAAATTATTGGGGCTACAACCCGGGCGCGCTGTTCGTCCCCGATCCGCGGCTCGCGCCGGGCGGAATCGCCGAAATGCGCGCGTGTGTCGCTGCGCTCCATGGGGCCGGCATCGAAGTCATCCTCGACATCGTGCTCAATCACACCGGGGAAGGCGATGCGCGCGGCCCGACATTTTCGCTGCGCGGCCTCGACAACGCCGCCTACTACCGCGGCCTCACCGACGACCCCGCCCGCTACGTCGACGACAGCGGCTGCGGCAACACGCTGGCACTCGACCGGGCGCCGGTGCTTCGTCTGGCGATGGACGTGCTTCGCCACTACGCCGACGCGACAGGCGTGGACGGCTTTCGCTTCGACCTGGCCACGATTCTCGGGCGCCGCGACGACGGCAACAGCCACCCATTCGACCCTTCCGCGCCGCTGCTGCAGGCGATCGCGCAGGATCCGGTGCTGCGCGAATTGAAGCTCATCGCCGAACCCTGGGATGCCGGGCCCGGCGGACACCGGCTCGGCGCATTTCCGGCGCCCTGGGGCGAATGGAACGACCGCTACCGCGACACCGTGCGGCGATTCTGGCGCGGCGACGGCGGACTCGCCGGCGAACTCGCGACCCGCCTCGCCGGTTCCGCCGACGTGTTCGCAGCGCGCTCGCGGGCGCCGTCGCGGTCGGTCAATTTCGTCACTGCGCACGACGGCTTCACGCTCGCTGACCTCGTGTCGTTCGCGCAAAAGCACAACGAGGACAACGGCGAGGCCAATCGCGATGGCAGCGATGCCAACCACTCGTGGAACCACGGCGTGGAAGGCCCCTCCTCCGATCACGAAATCCGCGACAGGCGAGCTCGCGACGTCCGCAGCCTGCTCGCGACGCTGCTGGTCTCGCGCGGGACACCCATGCTCGCGATGGGCGACGAGTTCGGGCGCACGCAGCGGGGGAACAACAACGCCTACGCGCACGACAGCGCGCTGACGTGGATCGACTGGCAGCGCGCCGACAACGATCTTGCCGATTTCGTCGCGGCGTTGATCGATCTTCGCCGGCGGCACCCGGCGCTCCACGCGGACCGCTGGCTCAGCGGCCGGCCCGCCGACGATGGCACGATCGCCGACGTCCTCTGGCGCCATGCCGATGGCCGCGCGATGGACGATCACGCGTGGTCCGATCCCGACACCCGCGCGCTCGTTGCGAGCTTCCATACCCCCGCCACCGACTCCGCCTCCGAGGACCGCGTTGCCGTGGCGTTCAACGCCGGCAATGATCCGGTGAGCGTGCGTTGGCCGGATCCGCAGGCGGGCCGCGCCTGGCGCCTCTGCATCGACACGTCCTTGCCCTCGGGCCGGCCATCGGAAGGCGCGGCGGGTCGAGCCTCGGGGCAACCCGACTCGACGCCAATGGCAGGCCATTCCACCGTCGTCCAGGCTCGCTCGCTGGTCCTGGTCGAAGAAGTGCCCGCGGCCATCCGCACCGAACGCACCCGCGACAGCGCCGGGGTCGACCCGGAATGGCTCGAACGGCTGGCCGGCGCGGCCGGCATCGCAGGTGAATGGTGGGACATCGGCGGCGAGCGCCATGTGGTACAGCCCGACACGCAGCACGCGCTGCTGGCGGCGATGGGCATCGCCGTTGGCTCGAACGCAGAAGCGCGCGACCGTCTGGCTGCGATGGCCGACGCCCGCGAGCGCCGTCCGCTTCCCGCGTTCATCCTGGCGCGCGCCGGGGCCGCCGCAAGCGCGGCCATCGCGCTGCCCGACGAATGCCGCCACCGAAGCGCCGCGCTGCGCCTGCGGTTGGAGGACGGGAACGAGCGACTGCTGCCGTTCGCGCTCGACGACCTGCCCGTGAACCGGGTGACGGCCGCCGATGGACGCACCGTCGTGCAGCGGATCGTTTCGCTGCCGGCGCTGCCGATGGGGTCACACGCGCTGACCTTCGACGACGACGACGGCCCCGAATGCCGCGTCATCGTCGCGCCCGAGCGCTGCCATCTGCCCGAAGAGATCCGTGCAGGCGGGCGCCGGTTCGGCCTGGCCGCTCATCTCTATTCGCTGCGCCGGCGCGGCGACCAGGGCATCGGCGACTTCACGACGCTGGCACTGCTGGCCGAGCGCACGGCGCGGGCCGGCGGAAGCATCGTCGGCATCAATCCGCTGCACGCGCTCTTCGCCGGGGACCGGGAGCGTGCGAGTCCCTATCATCCGTCCGACCGGCGCTTCCTCGATCCGATCTACATCGACATCGAGCGGCTGGACGATCTGGCCGCCTCGCACGATGCGCGTCGCCTGCTCGAGCACCACGGCCCGCGCCTGACCGGGCTGCGCACGGGTGCCAACGTCGACTACCCCGCCGTATGGGAGGTCAAGCGGGCAGTGCTCGACGCCTGCTTCGCGCAGTTCGAACGGCGACCCGACCGCGATGCCCGGGTCACCGATTTCGATCGCTTCGTCGCGGAAGGCGGCATGGCGCTCGCGCGCTTCGCGCTCTTCGAGGCGATCGCCGCCGCGCATCCGCGAGTACCCTGGCAGCGCTGGCCGGATGGATTGCGCGGTCCCGACGGCGCGGGAATCGCGGAATTCGCCGGCCGGCACGCGCGGGCCGTCCGCTTCGGGATGTACCTGCAGTGGCTCGCGGACCGACAGCTGGGCGAGGCCGCAGCGCGCGCGCGAAGCGGCGGCCTCGCGCAGGGATTTTTCCGCGATCTCGCCGTGGGCACCGCCGCGGATGGCGGCGAGCCCTGGGCGGACCAGGACGCGTACGCGAAGGGTGTTTCGATCGGCGCGCCGCCCGATCCCTTCTCGGTCACCGGGCAGAACTGGGGCCTGCCGCCACCGAATCCCCTGGCGATGGCCGCCACCGCGTGCAGCGCGCATCGCGCGCTGCTGGCGGCGAACATGCGCCATGCCGGTGCGCTGCGCATCGATCACGTGATGGGTCTGTCGCGCCTGTTCTGGATTCCGGACGGCGGCGCCGCTGCCGACGGCGCGTACGTCGACTATCCGCTCGATGCGCTGCTCCATGGGCTCGCGCTCGAAAGCACGCGCGCACGCTGCCTCGTCGTCGGCGAGGACCTGGGCACCGTGCCCGAAGGCCTGCGCGAGCGGCTCGCGGCCCGCGACATCCTCTCGTATCGCGTTCTCTGGTTCGAGCGCGACGGCACGGAATTCATCGCGCCCTCCCGCTATCCGGTGCGGGCCGCGGCGTGCGTGTCGACGCACGACCTGCCGACCGTCGCGGGCTGGTGGAGCGGTGCGGACATCGACGAGCGGCGCGCGCTCGGGCAGCTGACCGACGACGCCGCACGTCTCGCGTACCGCGAGCGGCAGACGGCCAGGGCGGCGCTCGTCGCGGCGCTCGCACGCGCCGGCGCGACGCGTGGCGAACGCTTCGATGAAGCCACAGGACACGGCAACGCCATCACGTCCGCCATCCACCGTTTCGTGTGCGCGACGCCGTCCGCGCTGGTGCTCCTCCAGGCGGACGACCTGGCCGGCGAGTCGATGGCGGTCAATCTTCCCGGTACCGATCGCGAGCGCCCCAACTGGCGCCGCAGGCTCGACGTCGACGTGGAGGCGCTGTGGAAAACCGAGACGGGAACGCAGGTGATCGCCGACTTTGTGTCCAGACAAACGGACGACGCTCAACCGCGCGATAATGGGCACTGATCGCAATCTCGCCATTCCTCTGCAGTGTCCCCACCGCCAGATCAGGAGACTCGACCATGACCGACATTACTTCGCTGCTGGGTGCCGATGCCGCCGGCCTGCTCGGACACGTCTGCAAGACCATCCCCAAGGCCTCGCTGCATCTGCCGGGGCCCGACTTCGTCGATCGCATCGTGGCGGGAAGCGACCGTCCGCCCGCGGTGATGCGCAGCCTGCAGCAGCTGTTCGACCACGGGCGACTCGGCGGCACCGGCTATCTGTCCATCCTGCCCGTCGACCAGGGCATCGAGCACAGCGCCGGCGCGTCGTTCGCGAAGAATCCGATCTACTTCGACCCCGAGAACATCGTGAAGCTGGCGATCGAGGGCGGCTGCAATGCGGTGGCGTCGACGCTGGGCGTGCTCGGCGCGTGTTCGCGCAAGTACGCGCACAAGATCCCGTTCCTGCTCAAGTTCAACCACAACGAGTTCCTGACCTATCCCGAACAAGCTACGACCAGATCTTCTTCGCCAGCATCAAGCAGGCGCAGGACATGGGCGCCGTCGCCGTGGGCGCGACCATCTATTTCGGCTCGCCGGAGTCCAGCGCGCCAGATCGTCGAAGTCAGCCGTGCCTTCCAGACCGCGCACGAGCTGGGGATGGCGACCGTGCTGTGGTGCTACCTGCGCAATCCCGCCTTCAAGAAGGACAAGGACTATCACGTCTCCGCCGACCTCACCGGCCAGGCGAATCACCTGGGCGTGACGATCGAGGCGGACATCATCAAGCAGAAGCTGCCGGAGAACAACGGCGGCTATCTCGCGCTCGACTCCAAGGAGAATCCGTACGGCAAGAGCGACAAGCGGATGTACACCGAACTCGCGACCGACCACCCGATCGACCTCACGCGCTACCAGGTGGCGAACTGCTACATGGGCCGCGCCGGTCTCATCAATTCCGGTGGCGCGTCGGGCGCCAACGACCTGCACGACGCCGTGTACACCGCGGTCATCAACAAGCGCGCGGGCGGCATGGGGCTCATTTCCGGACGCAAGGCGTTCCAGAAGCCGATGGCCGACGGCGTGACGCTGCTCAACGCCATCCAGGACGTCTACCTGTCGGCGGATATCACGGTCGCGTGAGGGGAGCGCGCGGGGCTGGCCAATCGATCCGGATGAAGCCGCCCCGAATCGGTGCCGGCATCGCAACGTTCACCGAGGCGGCGGCGCGCGGGGAAGGCGCGAGGTTGGAAAGCAGGTGGCGCGCCCGACAGGATTCGAACCTGTGACCCTTGGCTTCGGAAACCAATACTCTATCCAACTGAGCTACGGGCGCGGAACGTGCAATTGTAGCTTTGCGCATGCGGAGCCGTCCATCGCGGTTCCGCGTGGGGAGGCCGGGACGGTATAATTGCCAGTTACGCTGCGGCCCTGCCGCGCCCCTCCCTGAATGGCGGCACCCGCGCGAATGCGCGCCGCCGCGCAGACACGAACTCCACCTCCGCGACCATGACCGAAGAGCATTCCTCCCCGATCAAGACCCCGAAGCAGCTCATCATCGTCGTGCTGCTCGCGTTTGCCGTTCCGATCACCCTCGCGGCGATGATCTCGCAGCTGGTGACCAGCGGGGAGAAGGGCTCGCACGACGACGACAGCATGGTGCTCGCACGCATCCAGCCGGTCGGCAACGTCGTGCTGGCCGAGGCGAGCGGCCCCAAGGGCATGCTCACCGGCGAGCAGGTCTACGGCCAGGTCTGCAAGACCTGCCACGAGACGGGACTCGCGGGTTCGCACAAGTTCGGCGACAAGGCGGCGTGGGCCAAGGTGATCGCGCAAGGCGAAAAACTCTCCTTCGAGCACGCGATCGCCGGTATCCGCGCGATGCCCCCGAAGGGCGGCAACCCCGACCTGACCGACGACGAGGTCAAGCGCGCGGTCGTGTTCATGGCCAACAAGGCCGGCGCCAACTGGACCGCGCCGGCCGTGGTCGCGGTCGCCGCTGCGCCCGACGCCTCAGCGGCGCCGACCGAGCGCACGGGCCAACAGGTCGTCGAAGCCACCTGCGGGAACTGCCACACCACCGGTGTGGGCGGCGCGCCGAAAATCGGCGACCGCGCCGCCTGGATCAAGCGCGTGAAGCTGGGCCTCAACAATGTCTACCAGTCGGCGCTCAAGGGACACGCCGGCATGCCCGCGCGAGGCGGCATGGCCGACCTGTCCGACGCCGAAGTCAAGCGCGCGGTCGAGTTCATGATGAATTCGGGCGCCGGCGTGCCGGTCGCCGCCGCTGCGGCACCGGCCGCTGCAGTCCCGGTGGCGAGCCCCGCGCCGGCAGCCGCGGCCGCGGACGGCAAGAAAGTCTACGAAGGCGTCTGTTTCGCCTGCCACGGCGCCGGTGTGGCAGGCGCGCCGAAGTTCGGCGACAAGGCCGCGTGGGCGCCGCGCATCAAGACCGGCATGGACGCGCTCTACAACGCGGCGCTGCACGGCAAGGGCGTCATGCCCGCGAAAGGCGGCAACCCGTCGCTGTCCGACGCCGACGTCAAGGCGGCGGTCGATTACATGGTGACTGCCGCGAAGTAGCGAGGCGAATCCAGGTCTCGGCGCGGCGCTCGGAGGCGGTTCGCGCACGCGCGCCGGCGGCCCGCGATCGTCCGGCGCGTACCTTCGGGAGACATACCCTAGCGGATGTCACCGGCCCGGCAGGGCCTTCGGCGACGCCGATGGATCGCTGTCCGCGGACTTCACCGCCCCAGCATTGCCTTCAGCGACGCCAGCCGTTCGCTGCCGGCGACCTTCTCCTTCGCCGCCTCATCCGCCGGCAGCGGCGCGTCGGCATGGCGCAGGTCCTCCTGCGCGAGTTCGCCGATGAAGCGCGACGGCAGGCAGGTCGTGTGCGCGCCGGCGCGTTTGCGCCGCCGGCACCACGACAGGTGCAGGCTGCGCTGCGCGCGCGTCACGCCGACGTACATCAGGCGGCGCTCCTCGTCGACGTCGCCGGCGTCGATCGCCTCGCGATGCGGCAGGATGCCCTCCTCGAGCCCGACCAGGAACACGTGCGGAAACTCGAGGCCCTTCGCCGCGTGCAGCGTCGACAGCCGCACGGCGTCCACACTCTCGCCTTCGCGGCCCTCCAGCATCGTGATCAGCGCGACCATCTGCGTCAGCTCGACGAGGTTGCGCCCGTCGGTCTCGCCCTTGCGACCGAGCCAGTCGACGAAATCGCGCACGCTTTTCACGCGTGCCTGCGCGTCGCGCCGGTCGAGCGTGTCGACCAGCCACGCTTCGTAGCCGATGGCGGCCAGCAGTTCGTCGAGCAGCCGTCCCGCCGGCTCGCGCTCGGCCCGGCCGCGCAGGTTGTTGACCAGCCGGCAGAATTCCTCGAGCGTTTCCCGCTGCTTCGCCGGCACCCGTGACGCCAGTTCCGGCGCGAACGCCGCCGCGAACAGGCTCTCCTTGCGCGCGCCGGCGAGTTCGGACAGGCGCGCGAGCGTGGTCTGCCCGACGCCGCGTTTCGGCGTCGTGATCGCGCGCACGAACGCCGGGTCGTCATCGTCGTTGGCGATGAGCCGCAGGTAGGCGACGATGTCGCGGATCTCGGTCCGGTCGAAGAGCGAGGTCCCGCCCGAGATGTCGTAGGCGATGCCCTGTGCGCGCAACGCCGTCTCGAACACGCGGGCCTGGTGATTGCCGCGGTAGAGGATCGCGAAGTCCGAGTATTTCGCGCGTCGCTCGAATTTCAGCGCCGAGATCCGGTGCAGCACCATCTCGGCCTCCGCTTCGTCGTCGGCGGCCGGCGTGACGCGGATGGTATCGCCGGTGCCCAGGTCGCTCCACAGGCGCTTTTCGAAGAGCTTCGGATTGTTGCCGATCAGCGCGTTGGCGCAGCGCAGGATGCGTACGGTCGATCGGTAGTTTTGCTCGAGCTTGACCACCTTGAGTCCGGGATGGTCGCGCGGCAGCGCCGCCAGGTTGTCGAGCGTGGCGCCGCGCCAGCCGTAGATCGCCTGGTCGTCGTCGCCGACCGCGGTGAACGGCGTGCGTCTCGCCGACCAGCGCGCGCAGCAGCCGGTACTGCGCGGGATTGGTGTCCTGGTATTCGTCGATCAGCACATGCGCGCAGCGCGCCTGCCAGCGCTGCGCGGCATCGGCATTGTGCTCCAGCCAAGCGAGCGGGCGCACGATCAGATCATCGAAGTCGACCGCCTGATAGGCGGCGAGCGTCTCGTCGTAGTTCAAATAGGCGCGCGCCGCCGCGATCTCGTCGTCGCCGGTGGCGGCCTCCAGCGCCGCAGAGGGCGCGACAAGCGCGTTCTTCCACGCGCTGATCTTCCACTGCGCCGCACGCGCCCGTCCGCGATCGGCGGTGGCCACCAACTCGGCCACGATGCCTTCGAGGTCCGCCGGATCGAAGATCGAGAAGCCGGGCTTCATGCCCATCGCACGCGCCTCGCTGCGCAGGATCTTCAGTCCCAGCGAATGGAACGTGGCGATCGTGACCTTGCCGGCGAGCTCCCCCTTGCCCTGCGCCTTCAGCAGCGCCTGCGCGCGCTCGCGCATCTCGCGCGCCGCCTTGTTGGTGAAGGTGATCGCGACGATCAACGAAGGATCGACACCCTGCTCGATCAGGTGCGCGATCTTCGCGGTGATGACGCGCGTCTTGCCGCTGCCCGCGCCGGCGAGCACGAGCAGCGGGCCGTTCGTGTAGCGGACGGCCTCGCGCTGGGGCGCATTGAGGGGGAAGGACAACCGGGGGATCGACGCGGGCGCAACCGGAATTCTACCAAGCGCCGCGGCGTGGCACCGGCGACCGCTTCGGTTCCGGTCAGGACGTCCGTAGAAAATACAAAGGCTGGTCTCAGGCCTCTGCGATCACGCGCAACCCAGCCGTTGCTGTCGGGGATTATTACAGAGTGCGTATCCTACAATGAGTACCGACACGGATTGCATTTTAAGTTATTGATTAATATGATTAATAGCTGTCTAAAAAAGACTGGTCTGATTCTTGCTGGCTCCTACACCGAAGACACAGCCGGTTGCGGGGAGCGTCCGGTTCGTCTTCTGGATTGCCAAACCATTCGACCCATCACGAGCCTACCGATAATGAAACTACTCAAACAAGCCGTTCTCTCTGTCGCTGCCGCGGCGGTTCTCTGCGCAGCGCCTCTGGCACGCGCCGACATCCTCGGCACGCAGGGGTTTGCTGCCGGTTCGCAGCAGTTCGGCCTGAACATCGGCCCCACCACGGTCAATGCGGGCGGTTTCAACGGCACGTGGGACGCGCAGGCGATCATCTTCTGGTGCATCGAGCTGACGCAGAACTTCGGGTTCGGCAACAACTACGGCGACTACGTGGCATCCCTGGAACCCAACGACCGCCGTGATGACGCTGCTGGGCCAGCTCTTCACCGAGGCCTATGCGAGCCCGCTGCCGACGCGACGTACTCGGCCGCGTTCCAGCTCGCGATCTGGGAGATCGTTTACGACTCCGGCAACCTGAACCTCGCCGGCGGGTCGCTGTTCGTGAAGAACAACCACGGCAATACCGCCGCGATCGCGCTCGCGCAAGGTTGGCTGGACAACCTCGGCAAATTCACCGACGACTATCACCTGATCCTGCTGAGCAGCCCCGACCCATCAGGACTTCGTGACGTTCGGCACGCCGTTCCTTCGGCTGCAGGTGCCGGAGCCGGCGTCGCTCGCCCTGCTCTTTGCGGCGCTCCTCGGCATGGCGTCGTGCTCCGCCGGCGTCCTCGCCGAACCCGCGCCTAGCGTCTCGAGTTCCGGCTGCGCTCCGGTCGGTCCATCGGGCTGAGGTGGTCGCAAGATAGCGAAAGGACCGCGCCTCCGGGCGCGGCCCTTTCGCTGGTCCCGAGACTCGCGCTCAGTCAGCGGGCGCCAGCGCCAAGACGGCGTTCGCCAGAAGTTCGTAGATCGCGTACCAGCTTCCCTGCAATCCGGACATGCTCGGCAGGAAATCCATCGCGCCGCCGAAGTCGCGCGACGGTATGCCCGTAGGTGCAGGAATGACAACGATTCCGTAGCGCGCAAATTCCGCGCTGACTCGCCGCATGTCCGCCGCGTGCGCCACCACCACCACGCGGTCGATCGCCGGCGCTGCGCAACATGCGCGACGCATTCCGCGCGTTCTCGTGCGTCGTGCGCGACAGCGTCTCCGTCCAGCGCACCGGTACGCCGTATTCGTTCAGGAGCGCATCGCGCATCAGGCTGGCTTCGGTCTCGCCCCCATAGACCGAGCCGCCGACGACCATGACCGGAAGCCGGTCAGGCGCGCGACGCGGGCCCCATAGCGCACGCGCTCCAGCGTCAGGCGCCCCAGCGTGTCGCCACCATATTCGACGGCGTTGCGGCGCGTGCCGCCCCCGAGAACGATCAGCGCCTGCGCCGATTTCGCACGCTCGAAGTCGAGCGGCGGCACATCGGAGACGAGGCGCAGCAACGCGTCGGCCACGGCGGGGATCGAGATCAGGAGCAGCAGCGCGACACCGCCACTGGCGAGCAGGCGCCCGGCACGCGGGTGCCGGCCGGCAAGCAGGAGTCCGAACGCGGCGAGCAGCAGCGGGCCGGTCGGCGGCAGCACGAGCGCCTTCACGACGGCCTTCACCCAGATCACGTCGATCATCGCAGCCCCATCGTTCGCCGCCACCACGCCGGTCACACCGCGCGCCCAGGGCAAGCGTGGGCGGCCGCGCAGACCCGTCATCGCCGCGCCGTCAACGGGCCTTTTGCAGAAGCTCGAGCAGATAACGAGCAGGAACTGCATAGGTTATTCCGCTGGGGCTCGACAGCGCGGCTTCCTTCGTCCCCTTGACCAGCACCATGTTGACGATCCCGAGAACCTGCCGGAATCGGGGTCGTATATGGGGCTGCCGCTGTTGCCCGGGTACGCGGTGGCGTCCAGCTGGAAGATGTTGAACGCGCCCTCGTTCAGCCGCCGCACGATCTTCGGGTTGAGCTGGCCCGCCCGGCCTTGCGGAATCACGATGGGTGCGATCGCGGCGATCATGCCGCGATGCGTGGCAGCGAACGGACCGAGCATCGCGCCGATCGGAAACCCGGTCATCAGGATGCTTCTGCCCTTCCTTGACCTCGTTGGAGTCGCCGATGCGCAACGCCGGCAGCGGCGTGCCATCGACCTTCAACAGCGCGAGGTCCGTGCTCAGGTCCGTCACCACCGGTTTCGCTTCGCGGAACGACGCGGACGCGCCATCCGGGCTGTGGGATCAGAATGCCCACCTGCTCCATCCTGCCGGCGTCAAGGCTGCCCGGCAGCACGTGGGCATTGGTGACGACCACCGTGCCGTCATCGACGACAAAACCGGTACCACGAAAGGAAAACTGCGGTGAGCGCGTACGCTGGTAGGTGCCGACGGCCACGATCGACTGCTTGACCCGCTCGATGGTGGATAGCGCGCCGTCGGCGCGCGCCGACGCGACCGCCGTGGCCCCGGCGATTGCGAGCGCCAGCGCAAGGGTGCAGCGCCACGCACGCCGCAAGGGACGCGCCGCGCTCTCAGGAGCCTGGCAGGTGGTCGCTCGCCACGACCGGGGAAGGATCGGCAATCCGGGCATCGTAGGGATGAAGGTTGGAACGGAACAACCGCTGGATGCGCCGGACGTAGTCACGCGTCTCGGCGTAGGGGGGTATACCGCGATGCTTGTCGACGGCCTTCTCTCCGGCATTGTAGGCGGCGGCGGCCAGACTGCACGTCCCCGCGATAGTACGCGAGCAACCAGCGCAGATACGCGAGCCCGCCGCGCACATTGTCCTTGACGTTGTACGCATCGCGCACATTGAAGCGGGCAGCCGTCTCGGGAATGAGCTGCATCACGCCGCGCGCATCCTTGTCGGAGTGCGCTGTCGGCTCGAAATTCGACTCGACGGCGATGACGGCCAGCGCGAGGCGCGGATCGACCTCGTAGCGGGGCGCCATTTCGATGACGACATCGGCGATCTTCTGCTTCCACGGTGGCAGGCTCGCGAAGGGGTCCGGGTCGTCGATCGTGATCTGGAAGTCCGCGGAGGGCGGAATCCGCGGCGGAGGTTCCGGAGGACGCATGCAGTCCGGCAGCGGTCCAGCCTCGCGCCCCACGAATGCCAGCGACCGTTTGGCATAGGCGTGACCCGATGCCGCGGCCAGGGCAAACAACGCCGAGGCGACCGTGTCGTCGCGCCGGACTCCGCGTCCGTTCGCGTACATCCATCCGAGGCTGAACTGTGCCTCCGCATCACCGTCGCGTGCTGCCTTGCAATAGAGCAACGCCGCCTTGATCGGATCCTTGGCAACGCCTTCCCCATGTTCGTACGCCAGGGCTTCGGCAACCACGCTCGCCGTCATCCTGGCGGTTGCGCCGGACGCGGACGACGAAGCATCGGACGACGCCACATGCATGTCCTGCGCGCAGGCGGAGCCGACGACCACCCCCCCGCTATTGCAAACACGGTCGCCATTGACCAACCCGCAAAGCCCGCACCGGAGCAGTCAGCGCCGCACCGCGCACACCTCCCAGGTCCTGAGAGTTCGCCGACGATCGCGCTTCGTACCACGGCAACGCCTCGCGCAGTCCGGAGCGCACGTCGAACTTGGGATCGTACCCCAGCAAGCGCCGCGCCTTCCCGATGTCAGCCTGCGAATGCCGGACGTCTCCGGGGCGAAACTCGCCGTGGATGGGCGGTGACACGCGCAATCCCGGCATGCCGTTCCTCGAGCAGTTCGCGAAGCACGTTCACGAGGTCATTGAGCGACGTGCGGCCCCCGACGGCCACATTGAACACCTGCGAACGCGCGTCCAGCCCGGCGGCGACCGCCGCAAGGAGGTTGGCCTGCACGACATTGGCGACATGACAGAAGTCGCGCGTCGTCTCGCCGTCGCCGTGAATCACGATGGGGGTGCCTGACAGCATCGCGTCGACCCAGCGCGGGATCACCGCCGCATACGCTCCCTCGGGATCCTGCCTCGATCCGAACACGTTGAAGTAGCGGAGCCCGACCGTCGCGATTCCGTAGCAGCGGGAGAACACGTCCGCGTACAGCTCGTCGAGCAACTTCGTGACCGCATACGGCGACAGGGGCCTCCCGATGTTGTCTTCCACCTTGGGCAGCGCCGGATGGTCACCGTAGGTCGAACTCGACGCCGCATAGACGAAGCGCTTGACCCCGGCGTCGCGCGCGGCGACGAGCATGTTCAGAAAACCGGTCGCGTTGGCCGCATGGGTGCGCAGAGGATCCTCGATTGAACGGGGCACCGAGCCCAGGGCCGCCTGGTGCAGCACCACGTCGACGTCCCGGCAGGCTTCGGCACAGGCATGCGCATCGACAATATCGGCCTCGTGAAAGGCATGGCGCTGCCACAGTTCAGGACCCACCGCCGCGCACACCTCGTCCAGATTGCGCCGATGGCCCGTCGCGAAATTGTCGATGCTCACCACGTTCTGCTTCAGGCGCAGCAACGCCTCCAGCAAATGCGATCCAATGAAACCGGCGCTGCCGGTCACCAGCCAGCGTAGCGGACGTTCCTGGAGCGATGCACTCGTCGCCGCAATTGCGTCGGTAGCCGGAGCGATCTTCGGCATCATAGTCTCCAGACCGCGATGCCGCGATCGCGCAGCGAGGCGGCGTCCGCGCTGGCACTTGACGTCGACGTAGAGTCCGTTCGACGCCAGCTTGGCAACAATCTCATCGACCGGACGCTCGCGGAACGCGCGATGTGCGACGGCCGCGACGATTGCGTCGGCGCGCGGCAGCCCGTCCCACGGCTCGAGCTCCACCCCGTATTCGTGCCGGGCCTCGTCCGGATCGGCCACCGGGTCGTGGACATGCACGATCGCCCCGAACGATTCGAGCTCGCGCACGACGTCGATCACTTTCGAATTCCGCAGGTCCGGGCAGTTTTCCTTGAAGGTCAGCCCGAGCACGTTGACATGCGACCCCTTGACCGCAAACCCGGCGCTGGATCAGATGCTTCACCGTTTCGTCGGCGATGTACTTGCCCATGCCGTCGTTGATCCGGCGCCCCGCCAGGATCACCTGCGGGTGGTAGCCGAGCATGTCGGCCTTGTGCGTCAGGTAATACGGATCGACGCCGATGCAGTGGCCTCCAACCAGCCCCGGACGGAACGGCAGGAAGTTCCACTTGGTGCCCGCCGTCTCGAGCACCTCCATCGTGTCGATGCCGAGGCGATGGAAGATGAGGGACAGCTCGTTCATCAGCGCGATGTTGAGGTCGCGCTGTGTGTTCTCGATGACCTTCGCGGCCTCCGCCACCTTGATGCTGCTCGCGCGATGCACGCCCGCGGTGACGATGCTGCCATAGACGTTCGCGACGCGTTCGAGCGTTTCCGGCGTGTCGCCCGAGACGACCTTCGTGATCCGCGTCAGCGTGTGCTCGCGGTCGCCCGGATTGATACGCTCGGGCGAATATCCGACGAAGAAATCACGTTTCCACTGCATGCCCGAATGCTTCTCGATGACAGGCACGCAGACTTCCTCGGTCGCGCCGGGATAGACGGTCGATTCGAACACGATCGTTGCGCCGCGCTTCATGTGCCGTCCCACCGTTTCGCTCGCGCCCAGCAGCGGGCGGAAATCCGGCTGGTGCGCGTCGTCGATCGGCGTGGGCACCGCGACGACGATGAAATCGGCCTGCGCGAGCGCCGCGGCCTCCGTCGTCACCGACAGCCGCGTGGCGGCCTTGAGATCCTCGGTGGCGACCTCGTCCGTCGGGTCTACGAACCGCCGGTAGGCGTCGACCTTGGTTTGCGACAGGTCGAAACCGATCGTGGCAAATCGCTTTCCGAACTCGACCGCCAGAGGCAGACCGACATAGCCAAGTCCAACTACCGCAATTGTTGTGTTGCTCGTCATGGAGGGAAGGGCCGCGCGTCGGCGCGCGGCGGTTGTTTTGGGAGATTGGCTGCACAGGCAGGACGGTGAGTCTATCGCTTCGCTGGTCAGAGTTCCTTCAGCAGTTGTTCCGCCTCTGCTTGCGACGTCGAGGAACCTGCACTGACCACCGCTTCGAGCTCGGTCTTCGCGGCTGCCTTGTCGCCGGCCTTGATGAGCCCGCGTGCGAGCAACACTCGCTTGCCGCCGTCGGTGGGGGCGAGCGCCACGGCTTTGCGCAACAGTTCGATCCCCCGCGCCGTATCGCCGCGCTTCACCAGAATCCAGCCATAGGTGTTGGCCACCTCGGCAGAATTGGGCGCCAGCCGGTACGCACGCTCCGCAAGCTCGAGCGCACCCGCGTCGCCCGCCTCGCTCATCGCCCAGGCGAGATTGTTGAGGATGGCGACATTTTCCGGCTCGTTGGCGAGCGCCGCGCGAAACTGCAGCGCAGCGCCCTTGTAGTCTTTGCTCGCGAGTCTCTGCTGACCGAGGAAGATCCGGACCAGGACATCCTTCGGGTGATCCTTCAGCCACTTCTGCGCAAGGGCCGCCGCCTCGTCGGGCTTCGCCATCGCGATCAGGACATCGTAAAGGCGTATGACCGGCACGGCCGCCTGCTGCCTCGCGAGCGACGCTCGGAAGGCCGCTGCGGCCTCCGGCATCTTCCCCTGGCGCGCAAGCAATTCGCCTTCCAGTGCAAACCCGACGCCACTGGTCGGACGGTCCTTCTGGATCTTCCGGGCCTCCGCGATACCGGCCTCGGCCTGTCCGGCTTTCACATACAGTCCGGCAAGTGCGACCCAGACACCCGAATCGTCCGGCGCGACGGCCAAGGCACCGCGCAGGGAAACGATCGCGCCCGCGAAGTCGTTCACTCTAACCTGAACCTCGGCCGCGCGCGCCAGCGGTGAAGGATTGCTCGGCTGCAGCTTCGCGAGTCGACGGAACGTTTCGATTGCCTGATTGGTTTCGCCGGCCGCTGCCTCGACCGCACCCAGCGCGTCGAGTATCTGCGGCGAATTCGGGATCGCCGCATCCGCCTCGCGCGCGGCGGCAAGCGCAGCTTTCAGGTTCTGGTTCGACACGTAGAAGCGAATCAACGTCAATCTGGATACGGTCGATCCGGGATCCGCCGCAACCGCGCGGCGGATAGCCTTGTCGATTTCGTCCTGCGGCGCATTGCTGAGCATCAGGATCTTGGCCAGCCCCAGCAATACCTGAACGGAACTGGGATCCTTGGCCAGCACCTGCTCATAGCGTTTCCTGGCGCTCTGGATATCGTGCTCGGCGATGTCGAGCATCGCCAAGTTGTAGGTCGCCGCGACAAAATTCGCGTCGAGCGAGAGCGCCTTCTCGAATTCCGCCCTCCCACTCTTGGTGTCTCGGTTCGCCAGATGCACGACGCCAAGCGTGTTGTGCGCAAGTGCACTGCCTGGCTGGCTCGCCACCAGTGCTTTGGCCGCCGTCAGTGCCTTGTTCAATTCGCCCCTCTTGAGATGCGCGCTGATCAGGGCCAACGCCGGCTCGGTCTGCGTCGGTTCGGATGCCATCAGCGCTTCAAGGTCGTGCAATCCCTGTCCCGCATCGCCGGATGCCAGGCGCACCTGGGCGAGTCGTACGCGTCCGGAAATATCGTTGCCGCCGAGCGCGATGGCCCGTTCGTGATACTCGGCCGCCTTGTCGGGCTGGTTGAGCGCCAGGCTCACGTCACCGGCGAGGCGAAGAAGCTCGGGGTCCGCGGGCGCACGACGAAGCGCCGGCTCGAGAGCCTCCAGTGCCTTTGTCGCCTGCCCTCGACGCAGGTACGTTGCCGCCAGCACGCGACGCGCGCCGTCGTCCTCGGGCGCCTTCGCGACCACCATCCTCATGGCATCCTCGGCGTCGTTGTACGAACCACGCTGATAGTAGATGATCCCCGCAAGGTAACGCGCGGGAAGGTAGTCGGGGGCCACCTGAAGCGACTTCTGTGCGGCGTCAAGGGCGCCGTCGGATTTGCCGCGGGAGAACTCCACGAGGGCCTCCGAGTACAGCGTCCGATAACTGTTCGGCGCGATCTTCTTCAGCGCATCCGTTTCTTTCGCCGCGCGATCGATCTGCTTCGCCTGAACCAGATTCGCGACGAGCGTATAGCGGGCAGGCAGGAAATTCGGCGCCGCCGCGACCACCTCTTCCAGCGTCTTGATCGCGTCCTCGCGCCGGGACAGCATGATCTCGAGGTCCGCCTTGAGCGCCAGCGCCTCGACGTTGTTCGGCGCAGCCGGCGAAGTGGCAAGTACCGCGTCGACCAGTTTGAGTGCCCCCGGCACATCATTGTCGGTGGCCGCCAAACGCACTTCCGCGATTCGCGCCTTGACGTTGGTCGGCTGCGCGGCGAGCGCGGCGGTGATCGCCGTCCGCGCCTCCTTCGTCTGCCCAAGCGCGAGCTGCGCAGTGCCGATCGCGGCACCCACTTCAGCACGCGCCTGCGGGGATTGCAGCGTGAGGCCACTCGTCTCGCTGATCGCCTTCTTGTACTCGCCCTGGCCGACGAGCGACCAGGCGAGCACCGGCATGACTTCGTCCGCCGGGTATTTGAGTTCGATCGCCTTGCGCACCTCGGTTTCCGCCGCGCCCGCCGCGCCGCTGTCGAGCAGCGCCTTGGCCAGCAGGAAGCGCGCCTGCGCGTTGTCGGGCGACTTGTTGAGCGCGTTCTTGAGCTCGATGATCGCCGCCTGAAACTCCGACTTGGCGAGGTACGACTGCGCCGAGGCGATGAACGCGCTGGGATCGTTGCGCCCACAGGCGGAGATCGCCAGGACGGCGCAAAGTGCGGCTATGGTTTTCAGAAGGTATCGGGCGGTCATGTCGGTCTCTGCTTCAGTCTTGGTTCTGGTTAGGCATCTCTGCGGCTAGCGCAACCCGAAGCGATGCATGAGGTCGTAGAGCGTCGGGCGGCTGACGCCAAGCAGTTCCGCCGCCTTGCTCAGGTTGCCGTTGACGCGGCCCAGCACGCGCAGCACGGCACCCTTTTCGGCTTCGTCGCGAACCTGCCGCAGGTTGAGCACGGCGGCCTCCTGGGCAGCCGCCGTGGTGCCGACAATGTCGGCGGCGGTAATCACCGCGCCCTCGGCCATGATAACCGCGCGCTTGATGACATTCTCGAGCTCCCGCACGTTGCCCGGCCACCGGTGTGCCTCGATCGCCTCGACCGCATCGCCCAACAGCGTCATTTCGTTGCCACGCTGCTCGGTCGCGAAGCGCCGCACAAACGCGTGCGCGAGCAGCGCGAGGTCGCCCTTGCGATCCCGCAGCGGCGGGATTTCGACGACGATTTCTGCCAGCCGATAATAGAGATCCTCGCGAAACTGCCCGGTCACGATCCGGTCCTTGAGGGTTTGGTGCGTCGCGCAGACGATACGCACGTCCACCGGGATTTCCTGGCGGCCGCCCACCCGTTCGATCACGCGCTCCTGCAGGAAACGCAGGATCTTCGCCTGCAGGGAAACCGGCAGGTCGCCGATTTCGTCGAGGAAGAGCGTGCCGCCATTCGCCGTCTCGATCTTGCCGATCGTCTGCTTTGCGGCGCCGGTGAAGGCGCCCTTTTCGTAGCCGAAGAGCTCGCTCTCGAGCAGCGTCTCGGGGATCGCAGCACAATTGATCGCGACGAACCGCCGAGCCTGGCGCGGCGACAGATCGTGCACGGCGCGGGCGAACAACTCCTTTCCGGTCCCGGATTCGCCGAGGATCAGCACGGTGGCCGATGTGGGCGCCACTTTTTCGATGGTGCGGCAGATCCGCTGCATCTCCGGGTCGCGGGTGATGATCCCCGACATCGCGGGCGACTGCTGCAATGACTGCAGGCGCCGGTTCTCCTCCTGCAGTTCGTGTACCCGAAATGCCCGGTCGATCGTCCAGGTGAGGAATTCGGGTTCGAACGGCTTCGGGCAGAAATCGTGCGCGCCGAGTGCGATGGCCCGCAACGCATGGCTGCGGTCGGCCTGACCGGTCAGAACGATCACCTTGGTGTCCGGCGCGAGCGTATGGATCTCTTCCAGCAACTGCAGTCCTTCGGAAGGATCGTCCGGGTACGGCGGCAGGCCCAGGTCCATCGTGACGACCGCGGGCTCGTGCCGGCGCAGCTGCACGATCGCCGCCTCGCGATTCGCCGCGAAGACGGTTTCGTACTTGTCGAACGCCCAGCGCATCTGCTTCTGCAGCGCCGGGTCGTCCTCGACGATGAGCAGCGGCCGCCGGTTTTCGCTCATGCGACGACCTCAGCCCGGGCCGACGGCTGGGGGTTGTCCCCGGCCGGCAAACGCACGCGGACACAGGTGCCCGTCCCAGGGGCGCTTTCCACCTCGATCCTGCCGCCGAGCGCCGCCAGATACTGCGCGCTTTCATAGACTCCGATGCCCATGCCGGACGCTTTGGTCGTCTCGAACGGCTTGAACAGGCGGTCACGGACGAACTCGGCGGTCATCCCGATGCCGGAATCCGTCACTTCCAGTACCACGAACGCACCTTCCCGGTGGAGGCCGACTCGCACGCTTCCGCCGCTGGACGTCGCATCGAGCGCGTTCTGGACGAGATGCCCGATCACATGGTCGAGCCTGTCCTCATGCCCCAGAGCGAGAAGGCCAGGGGCGAGGTCGAGTTCGATCGGCCGGCGCTGGCCCGCCAAGGCAGCGCAAACGCGGCGAACGATCGCTTCGACGTCGGTGAGGCGTGGCTTCTCCAGCGGCTTGGCCCCGGTGCGCAGCTGCAGCATCAGGTGGTTCATGCGGCCAACCGCGTGTTCGACCGTCGTCAGCATATCGTGTTGGAATTCCGGATTGTCGCGATGGCGCTCGGCATTCCTAAGCATAAGCGATAGCTGTGCCACCAGATTTTTTAGATCGTGTACTACAAATGCGGACATGCGATTGAACGCGTCGAACTTGCGCGCTTCGAGCAGCGCATCGGTGGCCCGGATCTGGCCAAGGTAGCTTGCGGCCTGCCGGCTGGCTGTTTTGAGCAGGTCGCGGACCTCCCAGTTCATTTCGATCCTCGCCCGCGAGCGCGCCAGCACGGCAAACCCCACCAGGTCAGCGCCGGAAACGAGGGGAACCACCAACCAGGCCGACGGCATCGCGACGAGCCAGCCCGGAACCTCGAGTTCCGGATAATGCGTCCGATCCTCGGCGTATTCCTTCAGGTCGATCACCCAGCCCGTGCGCTCGAGGAACTGCGCCAGCGATCCCTGTGCAGGCTCCACGGACTCGGGCGCCGACAGGTTCCAGCGCGACGCTGGCCGGAAGACCCCGTCATCCTGCGTCAGCCACAGCGCGCCACCGGGGCTTTCGACCAGATCCGCAAGTGCCCTGACACTTTGCTCCTGCACGCCACGCAACGACGACTCGGCCGACAGGGTGCGCGTGAACCGCAACCATTCCTCGCGGTAGTCGTACCGATAGGAAAAGAAGTGCTTGCTGACGAACACGCGCAGCTTGGAACGGAACGTCCCCGACGTGATGCCCAGTAGACCGAGAAGCAGCGCGGCAAACAGCAGCTCGATCTGGATCGCTCGTCCCCACTCGCCTCCCAGAAAGCGCACGATGTAGCCGGCGCCCGCCACGACGAGCAGGAAGACGCCCGAGACCAATATCGCGGTGGAATGAAATACGGCACCGCGCGACACGTGCATTTCGATCGTCCAGCCGGTATTGCGCGCGGTGGCCACGGCGATGAACGGGATGACGAGGACATTCGCCACGGCGCGGGCAATCCAGACGTCGCCATCCAGTCGGCCGAACAGCATCGCATCGGCGAAGTAGTACAGGTCGAAGGCGAACACGCCGGCCAGGCCGATGCACAGCGGCTTGATGGCCCAGCGGCCTTTCGGGTCGGCTCGCCGGATCAGTTGCTCGACGAGAACGAGACCCAGTATCGCGAGCCCGAGGTGCGCACCGTACGCCACGAGCACGGCCCGCTGCGCCCGCCGCCGGCGCGAACGGCGGTCCTTCCGGAATCATGAGGCTCAGGATCGTTGCGACCGTCACCAACGCCACCAGCCACCAAGGCAGCGCGGGTTGCAAACGCGGCTGCGTTTCGGCGCGGGCCCCGCGCAGCAGACTGGCCAGAAACATGAACCAGATCGAATAGCGAACCACGTCGGCGACATTCGACGCCAGCCACGCCGCAAATCCGAAACGCAGGGCCACCGCAAGCCCGGCGCCCGCCCAGACCGCCGTCGCCAGAGTGGCTGCCAGCAACAGCGCCGCGCGCAGGCCCAGACGCCATCCGAGCCCAAGTCGAATTGCGAATGCAGTGAACATCACCGCTGCGAACCCATAGCTCCAGGCCCCGATGGTCGCGAGATCGCTTTCGCTCATGGCGCTGATTCGTGTCGGGCGTTTGGGACGACTCGCGGATCATCCTGGCCTGCGGCACCCCGGAGGGGGCATCGCTGGAATCCCATTCCCGTCCCGGGGTTGGACGGGTCGTTTCGCGCGAAATGACCGAGCCGGCCGGCACGGCTACGTCGCGCCCGCCGGTCGGAGGCGCGTCGCGCGCCGCGCGCTACCGTGCCCCCTGGCCGAGAAGCACGACGCGCACGGTCTCGAGCAGGATGAGCAGGTCGAGGAACAACGTGTGGTTCTTGACGTAGTAGAGGTCGAATTCGAGTTTCCTCATCGACTGCTCGACGTCGGCGCCATAAGAGTATCTCACCTGCGCCCATCCGGTAATGCCCGGCTTGACGCTCTGCCGGACCGCGTAAAAAGGGATCTGCTCGCCCAGCTTCGCCACGAACACCGGCCGCTCGGGACGTGGCCCAACCAGGCTCATCTCGCCGCGCAGCACGTTGAAGAGCTGCGGCAATTCATCGATTCGGCTGCGGCGGAGGAAGCGGCCAAAACCTGTCACACGGTCGTCGTTCGCGGCCGCCCATTTCGCCTTGCCGTCCTTCTCTGCGTCCTGCCGCATGCTGCGAAACTTGAGGATGCTGAACGTCTTGCCGCGCAAGCCGACCCGTTCCTGCCGGTAAATGACGGGAAATCCCGATTCCAGGGCGATGATCAGCACCGTCACCAGCATGATCGGCAACGCGCAGACGAGAAGGGTGAGCGCTGCCACGATGTCGAACACGCGCTTGACCGTCGTGCGCAGCCAGTTCTGCCGAAAGCCGTTGCCATAGATGAGCCAGCTTGTCTTGAGCGCGTCGATCGGTATCAGGCCGTGCATCCGCTCGAAAAAACGCGGCAGATCCGTGACGCGCACACCCGTCAGCCGGCATTCGAGCAGCGCCGACAGGGGCAGCACGCCGCCGCGCTGCTGGCGGACGGCGACGATAACCTCGTTGATTCCCAATTGGCGAACGGTCTCGTCGAGCTGGCTGCCGCGTGCCACGATTTGGGTCGGCAGGACGACGCTGTCCTGAGTGTTTTCGAGCGCGTAGAACCCGACGAACACCAATCCCGGGGGATCGGCCGCCGCCATCGCAGCCTCGACCAGCAGCGCCTCCGGCCCGGTGCCAAGCACCAGAACGCGATGCGGAAGCGCCAGCTTGAGCACCGGCCAGATGACCAGCGAGCGGACCAGCACAAGCCCGGCGAAAGCAAGCATGACCGAATCGCTGACAGAATCGCGGAAACGCCCCCCGCCGGGGAGGAGATCCGCGGTCAGGTAGGCGATCGGTGCGCCGATGAGCATGCAGAGAAGCAGACGTGCCGTATACGCGCCGATGCCCAGCCGGTGGTCGCGGCGATAAAGGCCAAAGGCGCCCTGGAGCATGACCATCAGCACCGCGAATACGAGTGCGGGCGTGACCGTGTGAAGCAGCGGGACGATCGGAATCCCGCGCAATTGGAAGGCGAAGAGGACGGCAACGACGACCAGAAGGATTTCGGCCACCAACTGGACGACCGTGGCGCCGGAAACGTTTCCGAGAGATTGATGATCAACCACGGAAACCCCTCCGGCCATGGCAAGCGACGATGATCGGCGCTGTCAGGCGGCACGCGGTACCCCGATGCTTGCGGCGGCAGGACCGTGTCGGCAATGCTTTCTCCCTTTTCTGCTGGCTGGTCGAAGTTACAGTTACTTGGGGAGTCGGGAAATCCGAATGGCGTGGAACGTCAATATTGCCGCCGTTATGGGGCGTGTGAATGTCGGGTCCGACCCGAGGCACCGAAGGCGCAACCGACCGCGCTCAACCTTCACCCCCTAGCCCGCGTGGCCCGCCGACGCCAGCG
The DNA here is from genome assembly GCA_963739745.1 of uncultured beta proteobacterium. Classification (GTDB taxonomy): domain Bacteria; phylum Pseudomonadota; class Gammaproteobacteria; order Burkholderiales; family Casimicrobiaceae; genus VBCG01. The sequence goes on along the minus strand of CAVUCJ010000015.1, from coordinate 175,811 downwards.
CCACCATTCGTGTCGGCCTGGTGACGCCGCAGCGCACCCTACCGCTATCGCCGCGCAACGCAAGCGCCGAATACCCTTCCCCGGCCGCGATGGCCTGCCGAAAAGCCGAAATATCCAGCGTGGCTTTAGGATACTCCTCATTCGACGTGTTATCCACTGGATATGAGAATCACGGCCACCTTTTGTACGCTACCGTTTTCTCTGAACAAAGTCCGCTGGCTACGCGCAAATTGTTGCTCACAACGTGCGCCAATACGGTCCACGGAACATCGGCCACACGTCGCCAATACTATGACGTTGTCCTCGAGCACGGCAACGCACCAATGCTACTCCGTCTGGCCATTTCGCGGGGCCGGCATTATTCACACCGCTCAAGGCGAATATGCCATTGCGAGATGACAGCCGTTTTGCGCATCCGCCAGACGCCGCGTTCTGATCGACGAAAGGCAACGCGTTGATCGCTGGACGGCAGCACCGGAGCGGGACAGGGGCGCCCTTGACCATCGAAGGCGGTCGAACGACACTCCGCCGAAGAGGTCACGCTTCGTCGGTTTGCCGGGGAAGGGCGGGCAATCCAGTCAGGTTCGGAGCGGCGAACTGCACCGCCCAGGGGTCGAACGCCGCCCACCACGTTGCCGGCGCGGGCGATCAACGCCCCGCCGGAAATCCGGTCGGACGTACGCGAAATTCGAAGCGCTCGACGAAGGTCCCGGCGGGTAGATACTCGACAATCGGGAGCGGACGGAGCGCGGGATGCCCAGGGTGGCCGATCCGAAGGCGACATCAGGGATCAGGCTCGTGCCACGGCTGTCGCCTGTCTCCCCTCGGGGCGTCCGCGAGGAAACCGCGAGAACGCCCCCCTTCAGATTCAAGCGGTCGATGTCGGGCCACCCGTACAACGGGCCGGCCAATATTCGCGAGGCGCATCGACCCTCCAAGTCCCGATTCCACCCGGGCGAATTGTCGAATATCTTTACAGCGCACCGATCACCAGTTTTCTAATTAATTGATTTATATATGTTTTATGTAGTGGCGCGCCACTTGCTTTACATGCTGCGGATGGATCATTCTGTAAGGGGAAGACAAATGAAACTACGTACCGCAGTTGCCGCAATCGCCCTCGCAGTAACCTGCACTCCGGCCCTGGCTGACGTCGTCAAGCTGACCGCCATTCAGGGGGCGTGGATCAATGCCGTATTGTCTCCCAATACGCCTATCACGTTGACCCCTCCGGGCCAACCGAGCGACCCGGCCAAGGCGAGTTGGGGCACTCCGTTTCGCTCCCAACACGAAGCAAAGTGCGTATGTGTTCGACGCCGCGAATAGCGGCCTCAACCTGAATGTGATCCCGCCTGGGGCCTCTGGCATTGGGGTGCTCGGCACGTTCACGCACGAGAATTTCCCGATCACTCCGCCAACGCTGCAGAGCATCCAGTTGCGCGTGTACACCGATATCGCCGTGAATCAGGGCGCAGGTGATGTCCCGCTGGGGAATTTCCAGTTTCTCTTTGACTTCACGCACGACGAAACGCCCAATGGCGGCGTACCGGGTGGACCGTTCACGGGGACGTGCCCGTATTCCAACAATGCCGACTTTACCAATGGCGTGGGCGTAAACGTCAACGGCTGTGCCGATCGCGTTACGGTCTCAGCGCTCAACAACGTGACCAATTTTACGATCGGTACCGTTCATTACACGCTGACCATTCTCGGATTTTCTTCCGACGGCTGCGCAACGAACAAGAGTTCGTTCCTGACGACTGAAAGTCTGGACGAATACGGCGGATATCTGCGCGCAGGTGACGGCGACCGAGAACCAAGTACCCGAGCCGGGAAGTCTGGCACTGGTTGGATTGGCGTTGCTTGCGGCGGGCTTCATCCGGCGCAAGACCATCGGCTAGATCGGGCAAGACAGCCGTCGCCCTGTAGCAACTGCAGTCAAACGGGTCCGAGCTTTCGCTCGGGCCCGTTTTTTTGTGCCTGCAGCGACACATTCGTACTCGCCCGAGTAAGCAACGGCACGGACCACGGCGTACCCGCAATCGTTGGCGTTCCCCCAAGGGAAGTGGCGCCGATTCGGACCGCCGTCAGAACTCGATGGACGATTTGCAGACACCGACCCGCCCAACCGATAGCGACCCGTCCCCCATCGAATCGAATCTCGTGAATAATTCCGAAAAGGCTTTGCAAGATCGCTCCCCACGGGTGAGGTGATGACGGCCGCCAGCAAATTGAACAATGCGATCTACGCGTTCGACGCGATCAGGAGGCGTCGACCCGCTTCGGCCTGCGATATCCGCCGGTGGTCAAGCGATTCTTCCATCTGTACCGCAAACGGCGGTTCTCACCCTATGAGATTCATTTCAATGACCTGCTCAATCCAAGAATTTCGGACGAAGCCCTGGACTACTACATGTCGAAGGAGGAGATGCTGGCCTTCGATGACCAGCACATTCTGGACACGTACCTGTGCGTGACAGCCGACAAATCGGTCTTCTATTCACTTTGCGCCGCTGCCGGCGTTCCGATACCCAGACTGCTCGCGGTATTCGATCTACCGGCAGGGTGGACCCCGGAGGGCCGATTATTGCGTTCCCGATCCGAGTGGTGCGCCTATCTTCAAACGCTACCTCAGGACTTCATTGTCAAGCCGGCGCTCGGCCTCCAGGGAAAGGGGGTCAATGCGTTTCACCGCGAATCCAACGAATTCGTGGATCATCAGGGCGGTCGTCGCACCGAAGGCGAACTCTACGATCTGCTCTGTCGCGTCCGTGACCTGAACCTTTTCAGTTCCGGGTACTCGCATCGTTCGTTGAAATTGTCGCAAGGCAGCCACAAGGCAATCATTCAGGAACGTCTTGCCACCCACCCTGAGCTGCTCGAACTCACCGGCTCCCCGACACTCTGCACGTGTCGTCTTCTTACCAGCAGCGACCGGGTCGGGAATGTCGAGATTCTGGGTTCGGCGTTCAGGGTCGTCGGAGGCAGCGCCATTGTCGACAACTTCGATCAGGGGATTGGAGGGAATATGTGGTGCAGCGTGGACGCGCATACCGGACAGATTCGAGAAGCGTTCGCCCGGCCCTCCGGGAGCAACCGCCTGGAGCCCACATCGAAGCACCCTGTAACCGGTCGAGCCGTCATTGGCTTCCGGATCCCGGACTGGAGCCGGGCCGTGGAGATGGCGCAGCGCCTGGAAACCATTTTCCGCCCGCAGACGCTGATCACCTGGGATATCGGACTGTCTCGTTGTGGCCCGGTCGCCATCGAAGGAAACATCAGCGGCGGGTTGCTGCCTAGCCCCATGAACCGTCCGGTTGCAGCGATGTTCACGGAGCAACGGCGCTGAGGTTTCGGCGTTGCCGGTATTCCTCGTACTCCCATCAGGTTTTTCGGTCTTGGTTCCCGGACTTGCTTCCAACAGGGGTAGTGATGCTCGGCGTCAGAAAGCTGCAAAACGCCATACACGCATTCAACTCGATCAGGGAAGCGTCGACGCGCTTTGGCCCGGGATATCCATCTCTCGTCAAGCGTTTCCTTCACCTGTACTGCAAACGCCGGTTCTCGATTCATGAAATGCGTTTCAATGACCTGTTGAACCCGAGAATTCCGGACGCGGCATTGGACTACTACATGTCGAAGGAGGACATGCTCGCCCTCGATGAAGCACAGGTGCTGCGCACCTACCTGTGCGTGACGGCGGACAAGTCGATCTTCTATTCGCTTTGCATGACTGCGGGCATTCCGACACCACGGCTGCTGGCGGTCTTCGACCTGCCGGCGGGGTGGATTCCGGATGGCCGACTATTGCAATCCCGGGCCGAGTGGTGCGCATTCCTGCAGACACTTCCCCAGGAGTTCGTCGTCAAGCCGGCGCTGGGGTTGCTTGGGAAGGGCGTCAACGCGTTTCGACGGGATGCGCGTGGTTTCGTGGACTACGCAGGGAGCCGTCGCTCGGATGATGAACTCTACGATTTCCTTTGCAGCGAACGTGAGATGAATCTCTTCACGATCGGATACGCGCACCATTCCCTGAATTTGCCGCAAGGCAGCCACAAAACCATCATCCAGGAAAAGCTAACCGCCCACCCCAAGGTGGCGGAACTCACCGGGTCCCAGACACTTTGTACCTGCCGACTTTTTACGCGCGCCGACCAGGCCGGGAACATTCAGGTATTGGGTTCCGCGTTCAGGCTGGTCGGCGGCAACGCGCTCGTCGACAATTTCGACCAAGGCGCCGGGGGGAACTTGTGGTGCAGCGTGGACGCGGATTCTGGACGCATTCGAGATGCGTTCGCCAAGTCCGCTGAGAGCGACCGATTGGAATACGCAAGCCGGCATCCCGTTACTGGCCGCGATGTTGTCGGATTCCGCATCCCGGACTGGAGCCAGGTGGTTGAATTGGCACGGCACCTGGCGACCACGTTCCGTCCCCAGACCCTGGTCACCTGGGACATTGGGGTATCAAATCGTGGTCCGGTGGCCCTCGAAGGCAATGTCGGCGGGAACCTGCTGCCCTCGCCACTGAATCAACCGGTCCGAACCGTACTGGCGGATCGGTAGTCGGCTGGTTCGGCAAATCAAGGCCGACGGTCAATCGACGGACGCGGTGGCCGTGCGGCAGATACACGGACACATCGGCGTAGCCCTATCGGTGTCGGGCCGTTTCTCCAGCGGGCACGACGAGTCTTCAGGACGGCGAGGTCGCGCTTCAGCCTTCCGTGAGCAAATTTCGAACCGGTCTATTGAGCGGCACAGGCAGGAGATGCCCGCCCACGTTACCTTCGATGACGACCGGGCCGTCGCCAGTGATCCCGATGTCCCAGTGGATCAAGGGCTGCGGCTGGAAAACAATTGCCAAATGACGCGCCAGCTCGACCACCTCGTTCCATTGAGGAATCCTGAATCCCACGATATCCCGGGCCGTTGTCGGGTGCCGTGTGATGAGTTCCGTTCGATTGAACATCGCGGACCAGGCAAACGCTTCCACCACCCGCCCCGTTTCTGCATCCACGCCGCACCACAGGTTGCCATTCGCGCCCGAGTCGAAGTTGTCGACGACATTGCTTCCATTAATTACCCGCAGTCCCGAAGCGATAAGCACGATAGTCCCGGATGGGTCGGTATGGGTGAGGATACGACATGTGCACAGGGCGGCGGAGCCCGTGAGTTCCGCGATTTCCGGGTGCGCATAGAGTCGTTCCTGAATAATGGCCTTGTGACTCCCTTGTCGAAGTTTCAGGGAGTGATGGGAGAAGGAAGAACTAAAGAGATTCTGTTCCTTCTGGTTACAAAGAAACGCGTACAGTTCGTCCTCGCATCGGCGGTGACCTCGATGGTCCAGAAAATCATTCCCTTCGCGAGAAAACGCGGCCACACCGCGTCCCAGCAGGCCAAGCGCCGGTTTGACGATGAACGCACTTGGAAGCGAACGTATGAGCGTGCACCAATCCAGACTGGACGACAAAACGCGTCCATCCGGTGTCCAGCCCGCCGGCGTGTCGAATATCGCCAGCAGTCTGGGGATTCGCACGCCAGCTGCCGAACAAAGCGAATAGAACACCGACTTGTCCGCGGTCGCGCACAAGTAGGCATTGAGCACATGTTTATTCTCGAACGCGATTACTTCTTCCCCCGACATGTAGTTTTCCAGCGCCTGGTTCGAGATCCTCGGATTCAACAGATCGTTGACATAGATCTCGCGTGGAGAAAAGCGCCGATTGCGATACAGATGCAGGAACCGTCTGACCGACGTGGCGTAACCCGCGCCGTGGCGCGCGGCGTTTCCCTTGATCGTTTTCAACGCAAGCATCGCGTTCTTAAGTTTGGGCAATTTTCGCTGCTCCCGCTCGGACGCGAATTCGGTCGATCGATTGCGCCATTGTTACAGAAACGCCGCAATTTCTGATATCGTCCATTTTGCGCTGCAACGTCGGAACTTTGTTTTTTTGACCGAAGATGCCGGCGCGCCGCACTTCCTTCCTGCCCGCGCTGGACGTGCAAATCGCAAATTCAGACGAGGGCGGCGATCGGATTGCCGGCGCGCGCCGCATGTCTTTCGCCGGTCCGGTTCCCTGGTGGCGGTTCCAAGCGCAGTGGTCAGACCCTGGCGACTTCGCGGCGTTGACCAAGCCCTTGCTGGAGTGCGTATGCTTATCGAGGATGTGCGGATCGAACCCATCGATCCTGACCGCGTCGAGGTCCGCGCGACCTGCGGCGGACGTCCGCTGTACTACCGCCTTCCCGCATCGCGCTTATGCTCCCAGGCAGTGGGTGACGCGCTCGTGGTTTCGGTCCTGGCACCGGCCATGCTCGCCGGGACCCCGGTACGCCTGCCCGCCGACTTCCCAGTGTCCTCCGTGCTTGCGGCGAACCTCGATGGGATCCAGCGCGTCTGGATGAGTTGGAACGCGCGCCTGAGAAAGGTGCCGCTGGAAGCCGAATTGTACGAACCTGCACCCGCCGCAGGGGGCGGCGCGGGGCTGTTCTATGCCGGCGGCGTGGATTCTTCCTACAGCCTGATTGCGCATCTTGCGGAAGTGGACGCACTGGTGATTGCCTTCGGTTTCGACCATTCGATGACCGAGACCGAGGCGGCCGAGAACCTCGCAAGAAACGGACGCTTCGCCCGGCTGCTCGGCAAGGAACTCGTGGCGACAGAGACGAACCACAGCCGTTTCGTGGCCGATCACGGGGTCAGCCGCATGTTCATTTTCGGGGCGACCCTGGCGTCGATTGCCCTCCTGCTCGGATTGCGGCGCGGCTACATTGCGTCGAGCCATTCGGCGGCCAACGCGTTGCCGGAGGGCTCCCACCCGGTCCTTGATCCTCGCTTTTCCAACGGAGTAACCGAGATCATTCACGATGATGTGTCGGTCTCGCGCCTCGCAAAGACCTGGGCCATCGCGGAGCACCCGGAATTTCTCGACAACCTCCGCGTATGCTGGGAGTCGCCCAACGAAAACTGCGGCGGCTGCGGAAAGTGCCTGCGCACGATGACTGCTCTGCGCCTATGCGGCGCCAGCGGGCCCTTCCCGCCGCTTGGCGACGCGCGACGACTTCGATGGATGGCGGCGCATTCCGACGTCGAGTACGTCGTGAGCATGCTGTTGGCCGCGCACGAAAAAGGCGACGCCGAGGTTGAGCGGGAGCTCAGGAAGGGACTGCGCCAACAGGATTGGAACAACGCACTGCGCTATCTGGATCAGGCCCTGTTCCGTGGCGGGTTGCGACGACTCCGGCGTCGCTACCGCGATGCCGAGTTGAAGCTCGTGAAAGTCGAACTTCGGCCCGATCTTGATCTTTAGCCGCCGCGCCATCGCCTGGCGAGGGGACTCGCCGGTCGGGCCCCGGCCAGGAAAATCGGATCCAGTCCATGACCGTTCTTACCGCCAGGACCACGGGATGCATCGAGCGAATCGCTTTTACCCGAAAATTTCGCGCCAGTCAGCATCGGACATCAGGAACGGCGCATAGAGCGGCGGATCCCAGCGGGCGTTCGCCTCGATAATTCGCGGACCTTCGTCGGTGAGCGCCACGTCCCACCCCAGCGTCGGCAGCATGGGAAAGCATCGCTGGGCGGACGTGACCAGTTCCATCGCATCGGACGCCCCCGGCAGCGCGAATCCGTCGAGCGATATTCCGGTCCCGGGGTGAACCGTGACGACCGTCATTCCCGAACCGCATTCGTGAAGCGTAACCGCGCCCCGGAGCACGCAGCCACTGTCGCCGAAGGCGATCAGATTGCCGGTCGTTCCCATGGAGAAGTTGTCGGACAACGTGTGCCCCGCCAGAACCTTGATCATGTAGAACAGGATCGACACCTGGCCGTCGGAACGCAGCAGAGTGTTGATGCGCATCGTCTGCAGCCCAGGTCGTCCGCATAGCCTGGAGAGCGGCGCGGCGTCGAACAGTCGCTCCTGGATCACAACACCCTCGTGCCCTCCCGCGCGCGCCATCGCGGCGCACAGGCCGTCGACGTCATACACCTCGCCGCTGGCCTCCGAACGAAACGCATTCCCGGTGCGATGAAAGGCGTCGAATCCTGACCCGTATGCGCCAGCCCGGTCCTTGACGATGAAATCCTCCGGCAGGCAGGCGGCGAGATATTCCCCCACGCGCGATCTCCTTCGACCGGGTTTTCTTCCGCATCGTAACAACGTCCTTCACGGGTCCAGCCATGCGTGGCGGGAATCGGCAGGCCCAGTTTGCGACAAACGGAATAGAACTCGTCCTTGTTTTCGGTTAGGTGCTGGAGGTCGGGCGGGTTGAGCCGACCGAGCAGCCCGAGCGAACGTTCCTTGCTGATCAGAACCGGCATCCTCTCCGTGATGGAGGGCACGAACAAACCGAAACCGATGATCTCCTTGCGTGAGAACTTCCCGACCGCGTACATGCGCAACGATCGGGCAAGCGCAACCGGATAGGGAACGCGATAGAAGGCGCATGCCCGCTTCAGATCCGAGTGGAAGCCTGCGACCTTGCTCACGCTGTTCATCGAATCACCCAGAGAAATCTGCCCAAGTCAGGCTGCTAACGCGAAGGCTCCCGTCGGTGTTCTTATGCCCAGCGCTTGAAGCGATCGGCGGCCGTTGCAAGTTTTGATCCAGTCGCCCATGGCGTGGTTTCGGTAGTGTCCCGCGGCGTGATCTGAAGTGTGATGCGTCGAGGCCCTTGCGGGAGTCATCGATTCTTCGGCAAATGTTGGAGTTGCGAGGCTGCAACCGACCGAGAAGGAAATCGATGACCAACGACAGGATGGCACTGGCAGAGCCGTTTGAGAAGGGGTCCGACGGCGATTCGCTGCGCGAGATGATTGGCTACGTCTGGCCGCGGCCGAGGGAGTTGGACGTGGCGGGATTGGTGGGCGCCGACCACGGGGAGCGGGCTGAGAGCCACGAGAACGGGCGCAATCGATATCGTGACCGCAACTGGCACACGCGCAGCGGGATGACCGCACTGCGGATGCCGAAGCTGCGCCGGCGGTACAACCTTCCGGAGTTCTTGGAGCCTCGCCACACGACAGACAAGGCGCTGGCGGCTGTGGGGCACAAAGCCTACGAGCAGGGAATCTCGACGCGCTCGGTCCAAGGGCTGGTCAAGGCGCCGGGGATGGCGAGCGAACCATCGGAGGCCGAGCCGTTCTGGACGGCGTTTCTGCACAGCCTGACGCGGCGCGGACTGCGCGGGGCCAAGCCGGCGATCTCGGACGCGCGCAAAGGGTTGAGGGCCGCCGTGCCGAAGGCGCGAAAGTCGTCGTGGCAGCGCCGTTGGATGCCTTTCCTCAGGAGCGCCCCGGCCTACGCCAACAAGGGCCCGCGGCAGATCGTGTTCGCGTTGATCAACACGATTTTGGCAGTGGAGGCCCCGGAGGCCGATCACACCCCCAATTCTCGGTGCACGTGCCAAAATCACTTCCAGAGCAAAAATGCAGGCCAGGGACCATCAGGTTCCCCCAAACTGATCGAGGGGACAATGTCCTGACGCCACATACCCAGTCCACGGGGCAGAACTTGCTATTCAATTCATACGAATTTCAGTTTCTGTACTTGCCGATTGTGCTCTCGGGGTATTTCGTACTGGGCCGGAGGTCACCTCTCGCATCCGCGCTGTTCTTGGGATTGGCGTCGATATTCTTCTACGGGTGGTGGAACCCGCGGTACGTACCGCTGTTACTGGTCTCGATTGGCGCGAATTTCACGGCCGGTACGGTAACAAGTCGCGCGGTCACGCGCGGCGACATGCGAACCGCTTTTGCCGCAACGACCCTCGGAATATGCTTCGACCTGATCTTGCTCGGCTACTACAAGTACGCCAATTTCTTCGTAGACAACGCTGACCTTCTGACCGGAGCTCATTGGAGCATCGCGACGATCGTTCTGCCTCTCGGCATTTCGTTCTTCACGTTTACACAAATCGCATTTCTGGTTGATACGTACAAGGGCATAGCGCGCGAGTACAACTTCGTGCACTACATGTTGTTCGTGACCTACTTCCCGCATCTGATCGCGGGTCCGATACTCCATCACAAGGAGATGATGCCGCAATTCACGGTGGCATCGACCTATCAACCGCACGCTGAGCACTTTGCCGTTGGCCTCACACTGTTCTTCATTGGCCTGTGCAAGAAGGTTGCAATTGCGGACAACCTTGCCGTTTACGTCGCTCCCGTATTTGATGCTGCCGCAAACGGCGAAAGTCTAAGCTTCATCGATGCGTGGGGTGGAGCCCTTGCCTACACCATGCAACTCTATTTCGACTTCTCAGGCTACTCGGACATGGCGATCGGGCTGTCGCGCATGTTCGGCATCAAGCTTCCGGTGAACTTCAATTCACCTTACAAAGCAATTAACATCATCGATTTCTGGCGGCGCTGGCACATCACACTCTCAAGGTTTCTCCGCGACTATCTGTACTTCCCCTTGGGCGGAAATCGACGCGGCCAATTGCGTCGCTATACAAACCTGATTGTCACCATGCTTATCGGTGGCCTCTGGCATGGCGCAGGGTGGACGTTTGTCGTATGGGGAGCGCTTCATGGCTGCTTCCTGGCGATCAACCATGCATGGCAGGCAATACGAAGCCGGTGGCGTGGGTCGACACGTGCTTCATCGGGCCTGGAACGTTCAGTCGGAGTTGTGATTACCTTCCTCAGCGTTGTGGCAGCGTGGGTCGTATTCCGAGCAGCGTCGCTCGAAGGCGCGTTGGTGCAGTTGCGCGCGATGACCGGCCTAGATGGAGTGATACTTCCGCGGCAATTGGCCGAGCTGTTGCCAGGCGTCTTCATCAGCGCGCTGAATCAAATTGGGGTCGGTTTCGGCGATATCGGAAGGCTCTTCGCCGGCGCGGACCAGCTCGTTTGGATTGCCTTGACGCTCGCGGGCTGCTGGATTCTTCCGAACAGTCAGGAGTTGCTGGCAAAATTTCATCCTGTTCTGCAGCCGACGAAAGAGCCCACCAGCGGCATTCGTTTGATGTGGCAACCAAACCTCCAATGGTCGGCGTTCACCGCCGGAATTGCGGTTGTCTCGTTCCTGCACATGAATCGCGTTTCTGAGTTCCTGTACTTCCAATTCTGAGGGCGCGCATGAGCTGGCCGGCTCCCGGGTACGTTCGCTATCTTGCGAGCCTTTTCGTACTCATTGCTGTCCCATGGTTATTTGTTGTTGCGGCCAATGTGGCGATTGATCCGCACGGCCTCTCTGGACGAGCGTACTTCCTTGGACTGCCGATCGTTCCGGTTGAATATCCAGACCCAAAGTTCTCGAAGCTATTTGCCGTGGAGCGGATCGCGCCCCGTACTATTGCAGTGGGTACCTCCCGGACCGATCACGCGATTGACGTTACGCGCCTGGGGCTAGCCGGGGATGCGAGCCCGACGTACAACCTGGGATTTGATGCCGCTGATATCAGCGACATACTTGCTTACCTCAAGCACGCGTGTTCGGTTGCCCCGGTTCGGCGGGTAGTGCTGGGACTGGATTTCTTCAGCTTTGGCAATTTCGGTCGACAACCAGCCACCCAATCGAACCTGCTGGCAACGCCCGAAAATCCACATGGCTGGCGCGCTCGTTGAAGCGCGTGCTCGTGTCTCTCGATTGGGCGACATTTAGAAAGACTCTAAAGGCGGTTCTGTCCCGCAACGCGCCACGCGAGAGAGACATGCAGACCGGAAGTCGAACTGATTATGCATTCCAGAAGCGGATCGCAGCGTGTGGCGGCCCCGGCGAGCTGCTGCTTGCTGGCGAGGCCAAGACGTTGCGACGCGAGCTTGAGAAGCGAGGCAACGAACCGGCACTCCGACGTCAGTATCGAGTCTCTGAACAATCCCTGCAATCGTTCCGTGAGCTTGTCCGATTTGCCCGGGCCCAAGACATCGATTTGCGTATTTTCATCTCACCCAGCCACGCGAGAGACATGGAAGGGCTGCGTTTGCTTGGAGATTGGGACTCTTTCGAGCATTGGAAACGCGATCTCGTAGCAATACTTGAGGAAGGCAGTGATGGTGGCATTAAGCGACCCGTATTTCCGTTATGGGATTTCTCCGGATACAACAGCATCACAACGGAGCGCATACCTGACGCGTCCGAGTCGGTGCCGGCAATGCATTACTACTGGGATCGTTCGCATTATCGGAGAGTGGTCGGAGACTTGGTGATTGATCGGGTCTTCAACGAACTGAAGGAGACTCGCAAAGTTCCTGCGGATTTCGGGGTATTGCTTTCCTCCGAAAACATTGATGACCATCTCAGAGACATACGAGCGGCTGGTGCGCGATACCGTTCCGAGACTGAGTTTCGATATGAGAACTTGGGCGAGCTCCTGCGCGCGCACGAGCAACATCGATTCCGACCGGGGTGCGACGTGGCGCTGTTTTGACACTAGCGGCAGAACCGCACCCGTCTGGCGCGTTTCCCATTCACCGCCGTCGAGCTCGATCTGAATTCACGTCGCTTGCTTGAGCAACGCGCACGGGCGATCTGGTTGCCAATTGGCTTGCCGGAGCGGATGAAGCCCAGAGTGATCTTAGGCTCGTCTTCTCTTTGAGTCCCGGCCTGCGGGTGACCTTGGCTACCTGCACCCTCGATTCCACCCGGCGCAAGACCGATCTGATGTGCTTAGCCATCAAGCGGGACTGCCTCATCGCGGTTCTCCTTCACAGAACCGCCCGTACCTCTGGTTTCGAAATTACGCTTAGACCAGTCTTTGGAACGACGCCCCCTTCGGTTAGCGATGCAATCCCGACCCCGTCGCGGCGGTCATCGTATCGGCGAATGCCGGCGCGATGCAGCTGCCGGCGAACGAAACGGAGCGGCCGCTGCCGGCCCGGCAGCTTGACTTCGAGCACAGTCCCGACCTGGGTCCACCCGGCCTTCTCGCTCACCCGGCGCGATGCCCGGTTGGTCCACCAGATCCTGCTGTACAGGCGCGAGAAACCGCGCTTGCGCATGCGCTCGGCGCTTTCTTCCTTGAGGCACGTCGCGAGCCCCTTGCGCCGTTCCGCATCGACAGAAATCAGGTGCATCGAGACAGCTTCATCCGTCGCCAGCGGCCAGAAACGGACCTTGCGGTAACGATCGCCATACCACATGCATTGGGCACACACCAGGACATCGTCACTGGAAAAGACGCCGAAGACGAGCGCATCGGCACCGAGGTAGCTTTGGCAATCGCGCAATTCGGGATAGGACGAACCCTCGAGATCGCCCGCCGAGACTTCGGCAATCCGGTAGTTCGAAGGCAGCTTCGCGCGCCTCCCTGGCGCCGCCTCCGCCAGCGGCAACGAGTAGATTACGAAGCACGAATAGTCGAAACCGATCCGACGCAGCCACGCGAGCGCTGACCTCAACATGGCGAGCCTCGGCCTAAAACAGCCGCCGGGGTGAGAATTGGCATGGTTGCGAACGCGAAGTGGCCTGACGCCCTGTGCGCGCCCCTCGCCGCAATCGACGCGGGGCACAACCATTGTATCGTACGCATCGCCTGCTCCGCGTCAACGGCCAAGTCGAATTGCCGATGCGACTTGGCCGCGCTCGATCGGACACCGTCATGCCCGACAGGGGTCTGGGCTCACCCTTGGGGGCGCCCGAAGATTCGGCTTCAGGGCGGCGGGATGCCGTGCCGTCAGCAGCGCGACATCGAGTTCCGCCCGCCGGTGAACGTCACTTCCTCGCCTCGCGCATCGACTCAAATTCGCCGCAGGAAGTTCTTGACCCGGGACTTGATGCCGATCCGATCCAGCAGCCGCACGGCGGCACCCGACATGCGGTCGAGCCCGACGTGCAGGCCCACCCAGAACCTCGCACTCGGGGTCGCCGGGAAGTAGCAGATGTCCGCGCACAGCGTTTCCGAGGTCCCGAAGAAGCGCTTGTGCTCGCCCTGCCCTTCGGTGAAATCAAAGGTACGGAACTTGCGCTCGGCATAGAGCGACTCGAAGACGAGATACTGCAGTACGGTTCCCGGCGACAGATCCGCATGCTTCGGGTCATACCCGAGGTAGCCGTAGGAAAGAATCCCGTCGGCGGCGGGACAGCACAGGTAGGCGATTGGCGTTCCTTGCATCTCCAGAATGTAGGCCCGAACCGAATCCGCGGTCGCGAGGTCGACCAGTCCCTGCAGGTACTCCCGATCGCCGGGAATTCCGGCATCGAGCAGCTTTTCCTGGTAGGTCAGTGCCGACACCTGCCGCGCGAGACGGAGAAATTCGTCCATCTCGTCGGGCCGGCGGAATTCGCGCATCCGGCACCCCTCGCCGAGTTCCATGAACCGGCGGACCTTGCGGCGGAGCGTGCTGCGCGACTTCGCGCTGAACTTTGCGAGGTAGTCGTCGAACGTACCGCCAAGATCGGTGTGAAAGCGCGTGTAGCGCGACCGGACATAGCGCAGCACGCCATCGCGGCGGCTCAGCGGCGGCAGCGGTTCGCGAAACGGATGCGAGCGCGTCACGATTACCTCCGCGTCGCGCCCAAGCTGTTCGACGGGCGGCGGCGGCACCGAAACGTCGTCGGTGAGGTCGAAATGGTGCGCGCGCAACGAAAGCGCCCGGAAACTCTTCCTCCACAACTCGAACTCTCCGAGACGGTAGCTCAGCACGAACGTCGCCAGCTCCCAACGGGGCGGCGCAGGGCTCACGCCCGGAACGTCCACGCGCCCACTCAATACACCCGCGACGCGAGTTGCTGGACGTAGCGCATCGCCGTTCGCGCGTGGGAGGACACCGGCGCCGGAGGAGGAGGTGTGACAGGAATTCGTGACTCGTCGATCTCGCCGAAGTGGCATGTCGCGAAGTCCTGCGGATGCGAGGCGAGGTATCCGCATAGGCGCTCGAAGCGGTCGGCGAGCAGTCGCTGCGGCGCAGCATCCCTGCCCGCGGCCAGGCGTTCCACGCGCACGAACTCGAAACTGTGCAGTACGAGCACCACCGCGTACCAGCCATGGTCACGCGCATGCTCGAGCACCATTCGCATCTCGCCCAGGCTCGTCGCGCACACGTGGAGCGGCCGCCAGCCCGACGGGGGTCGGTCGACAAAATTCGTCACCGGAAACTCCCACACGTCGCCCATACGGAACGGCTGCGTGCGGTCCCGGCGCGAATCGACGTCGAGATCGGGAAACGATGCCGCGAAACGCGCGTTGAGGCTGCTGTCGAACCGGATTCCGCTGCCAGCCAGCGCCGCGATGGTCGCCCGGCTCGCCCCCCAGCTACCGGCGCGAAACGCGACCACGCCTTCGGCCCCGGCATCTTCGAGCCGTTTCAGTCCGGCGCGAACCAGCGCCTGCTGCGCGGCCGGCTCGTATGCGTGGAGCAGCGGACCCGCGAACGCCGGCAAACCGACACAGCGTGGATCCGTCAGCCACTCCGGGTGCAGGTGCAGCCCGATCTCCTGCCCACTTCCCGCAATCATCGCAACCACGTCGCGCAGAGGCTCCATGGCAAGCGCGTAGGAGAACAACGGGTCAACGAAGTAGGTCGCCTTGAGGCCGTGGGCTGCAAGAACGCGAAGCTGGTACGGGAGTCCTCGTGCATTGGCACCCGACCCTCCCCGGAAGTACAGGTCGAGTGCGCGTGAGCCGTCATGATCGGGGGCTAGCGGCGTATGTGGCCACCCCGGGGCATCGGGCCACACTTCGGTATCGACGGTGAGGAAGACTTTGACCATGCGCGTGACGATTGCACTCGATGCCTGCGCTGCACGCCGACGTCGGGAGTTCCGATGCCGGGCAAAACGGAATGCGGCCAGGCCGTCGGGACCATTCCGATGCTCGGCACGTCGCGCGGACTTCGGGCGCAGCAGATGATATCTCACGCGGGCTATCGTGGTCCCCGGCGCGTTGCCCGTTCCGGGTGGCAGACGCCGAAACAGCCGGCGAGCCGTGCTACGCTTGGAAGTCACTGGGTATCGGCAGGGAGACCGCCCGATGCGCCGAACGTTCGCTCGCGTCGTGGATGCCCTGGACTTCAGGCGACTGGCCCTCAGACTCCATCGCCACCAGGAATGGTATTCCACGCGCGCGCGCGGCGTCGCCGCCGCGGCCCTCGTTCGTGTGTACCGACCGCTGCTGCGCCGATGCACGTTCATCGCCGTGACCGGCAGTTGCGGCAAGACGACCGCCAAGGAACTCATCGCCGGCGTGCTCTCTTCGAAGTTCCGCGGCAGCAAGTCGCCAGAGGACCTCAACCAGCACTACCACACCGCGACGGCGTTGCTGAGCGTGCGCCCCGGCGACCGGTTCAACGTGCAGGAGGTAGGAATCGGCAAGTATTGCGCGGGCATGATCGATGTGTCCGTCGGCATGATCCGGCCGCAGATCGGTGTCGTGACCAAGATCGGCAGCGATCACATCAGTGCGTTCGGTTCGCAGGACGCGATTGCGCGGGAAAAGCGCCGGCTGATCGAATCACTGCCCGCGTCCGGAACGGCGGTTCTCAATGCCGACGATGCGCTCGTCCTCGCGATGCGGGATCAATGCAGGGGGCGGGTGCTGACGTACGGCGTAGCACCGGATGCGAACGTACGTGCCGAGAACATCAGCGCTACCGTGGCCTCGGCGCCTGACGTTCACGGCCCTCTACCAGGACCAGGTCCGAATCGGTCGAAACCCAACTGTGTGGTGAGCATTGGGTATCCGCGGCGCTCGCCGCCCTCACCGTGGGAATCGCGATGGGCATGACGCTGGCCGAGGCCGCGCTCGGGATCCGCAGCGTGCCTCCGTTCCGGAACCGCATGTACCCGGTCACGCGTCCCGACGGCGTGACCTTCCTCTTCGATGACGCCAAGAGTCCGTACTGGACGATTCCGGCAACCTTCGCGTTCATCAAGCGCGCGTCTGCGTCGCGGCGCTTCATCGTCATGGGCACGATCTCCGACTACACCGGCAGTTCCGAAAAGGCGACCGCCACCGTCGCGAAGGAAGCGCTGCGCTGCGCCGACCACGTCGTGTTCGTTGGCAGGAAGGCGTCGAAAAGCCTGCCTGCACGCCAGTACGTCCCCGCGACGCCGCTGCACGCGTTCTATTCGATGGCCGCGGCCCGCGAACATCTCGCCGGCATCCTGCGGGACGGAGATCTCGTGTTGCTCAAGGGCATCCCCAACGACGGGCTGGAGCGGATCTATGCAACGCCGGCGCGCACGTCGGGCGCGGCTGAATCCATTTCCGCCGCGGGGTCGGCGACCGCCCCTCCCGATCCTCCGCGCAGTGCGACCAAGCCCTGGGTCCAGGCAGTCGTCGGCTTCGGCAACCCGGCGGAGAGATACCGCGATTCGCCTCACAACGTCGGGCAGGAGGTCGTCGAATTGCTGGCCCGATTCTTCGGCGCCGAATGGACCGTCGCATCGGAGGCGCTGCTCGCAACCATACCTTTCTCCGGGCGGCACGCTCCATTCTGATCAAGCCGCGCACGAACGTCAACGATACAGGTCCTGCGCTTAAGGCGTTGAGCGATCGGCTGGGATTCGGCGCAGCGGATTGCGTGCTCGTGCACGACGACCTCAATTTCGACCCCGGTGTGGTCCGCTCCCGAACCGGCGGCAACGACGGCGGTCACAATGGCGTTCGCTCGGCGCTGTCCGCGTTCGACCATATCGGATTCCGCCGCGCGAAGATCGGCGTCGGGCGTCCGCCGTCGGGCACGGCGGTCGTCGAGCACGTGCTGGCGCCAATGCCCTCCGAACGCCTTGCGGTGATGCGCAAGGCATTTTCGACGGCCGCCCATCGCGTGCTGACGCTGCTGGCGATTCCCGAGGCTGCGCACGCCGAGTTGCTTGAGGCCCGCGCCAGGTACGAAACGGCGCAATCGGGTCAGGAGAGCGTCGCCGCCGGAACCGATCAGCGCGCCGCCGACTGAGCGGGTCGGCGTCCACCACGGACCGCCTCGACTTGCGCGGGCAGCAGCAGCGGGACCGTGACGAGCAGCCACAGCAGCAGCCTCATCCTCGGATCGTCGATGACGCTGTCGAAGCATGCTGGAACGAGGAAGCCGAGCAGCGCGGCAGCGCTCGCGGCGGCGAAGGCATCGCCGCGCAGCGCCCTCGCCGCGAGCACCGTCAGCGCATAGGCGAGCAGCGTGACGAACGCGAGAAGGCCCAGCCAACCCTGCTCGAACAGCACTTCGACGAACAGGTTGAAGATATTCCAGGACCAATGGTCGTCGGCCGTAAGGAACCAGCGTGTGCCGCCCTGTTTGAACGTTCCGTTGGCCAGAAGATTGCGTCCGCTGCCGTCGACGAGTGCCAGGTCGGTGATGTCGACCGGCACCTTCACGGATCCGCCGTTCACGGAAAACCTGACGGTCGGGCGGAACAGGCGGCTTGCCGCCGGGAGGCCGGGCGTCGATATCGCTGCACCCTGCGATTCCCAATCGTTGGCGCGCGACGTGCGCATCGCGACTTGCCGGCATTGCCTCGAGTAGAGGATCCATTTCTCGCAAAGCGAGAACGACACCTCGGCGCCGGGCGCGGCGCTTCGAATGCGCGCACGAACCGCCAAGGCCGTGCCGGCGGATGCATCGACGACCTGATCGAGAAATGTGCCGGTTCCCGGTGCGACGCGGACGTAGCTCTGCAGCTTGTCGCGCCGGTAGCTGTACAGCGCCGGACGTTTTTCCGCGGGCCCGTTCCAGAAATACGTTTCGGGAAACGCACCGAAGCCCAAACCGAGCAAGGAGCCGGTTGCGTCGGTGCCTGACATTGCCACAGCGAGTTTCCAATGCTCGCGTCGTGCCTCGAGATCTCCGCCCAGGTTCGCGAGCCGGCCGGAAACTACGATGGCGACTGCGGCCGCGCATGCGAGCCCGGCGAGAACCATGCCCGCCACCACCAGCCCACCGGGACGAGGCGAGGTCGGACCGCGACGCCTTCCCGTGAAGACCAGGGCGGCAAAGACCGCCACGCCGACCAGGACGCCGAGCACGGCGGTCCTGGAGACCGTCGCCGCGACCGCGTACGCGCCGAGCGCCATCGCGAGCAAGCCAGCCATACGCCAGCCGATCCCGGAACGGCGCACGACGAGCACGGCCGAAAACGGCATGGCGGCCGCGATGAAGCTCTCGAGCTGGGCGCCCGCGGTGCTCGCGGCGGAAAATGCGCCGACCGCGCGGTAGCTCCAGTCGAAATTCGCGAATCCGGCGAAGGTCGTGCGCTCCCACACCACGACCAACCCCGCGCCGATCAATCCGATCGTCATTCCGCGCGCGAACTGCAGCAGATCGCTTTCGGGGCCATCGCTCCATCGTCGAACGAGCGCCAGGAGCAGCAGTGCCCAGAGCACGGCGCGCGCCGGCCGCAGCGCATTCGTATGATGCTGAAGCCCCCAGAACACGTCCGGCGAGATCGCTTCCGGGGGCAGCAGGCCGCGGACCAGCGCAAGCAGCGAGAGCGCGAGGGCGACCGCTACGAGGAGCTTGAGTCCCGCCGGAAACCGCGCTGGCGCCGAACGCGGCGGAGCCAGCGACACCGCGGCAATGGTCACCATCGCGAAGAGGTCGAATTCGTCCAGGAACAGCCAGCCGGTCCAGGGCGCGAGATCGAGTACCGGCAGCAATGCCGGCAGCACCACCAGCCAGGCGTTGGGCCAGCGCAGCAACGCGACGCCATAGATCGCCAGGGCCGCGATGAGCCACGCGGCGGCAAGCGGATAGCGCAGCAGGGCGAGCGTCACGCCGAGGAGCAGGATCGC
The DNA here is from genome assembly GCA_963739745.1 of uncultured beta proteobacterium. Taxonomy (GTDB): domain Bacteria; phylum Pseudomonadota; class Gammaproteobacteria; order Burkholderiales; family Casimicrobiaceae; genus VBCG01. Next base: position 156,137 of record CAVUCJ010000015.1, on the reverse strand, counting down.
GCCGATTGCTGTCAGCGGGCCGAACACAACGTATTGCCGTGAGGCGGGAACCACGATCCCACCGCCGGTTGCGGCCGGAGCAGGTGCCGGTGCGGCGGGGTCGACGACGAAATGCGTGACCAGGCGAAAGGCGAGGTAGCTGCCGGCGATCGCGAACAGGAGGTCCGTGGGGTCGGGCCGGCGGCCCGCGAACAGCTTGCCGGTCTCGACCAGCAACGCCAGTGCGGCGGCGACCAGCACCGCAGCGCGGCCGGAGCGCGGCACACCCGCCGGCGGTACGAGGCGGGCCAGCGCCGCAAGTATGCCGACCGGCGCGTACATCGCCACGTTCATCGCCGCACTCACCAGCGCCCACTGCTCGGAGACGTAGTAGTGGTAGTAGAAAGGCGTCATTCGCACGTCCGCCAGACGCGTCCACGCGTCGCGCATCGACACGGACCGGGCGCCCAGGAGCCCCGTCACGGCGACCAGCACTGCCAGGTACGGTACCCACGCCACGCGGAGCGCGGTGCCAAGCCGCGGCCACCCGCGGACCCAATCCAACACTTGCGGAGCGCGGTCCGCGACGAGCAGGCCGAGCGCGATGCCGCTCGTCCGTGCCAGCGCCGAGGCGCCCTGCGCCACGCCGGACACCAGGAACACCTGCGCGAACTCGATCCCGGCACCCCAGGCGAACGCCTGCCAGATCACGCTGCCCGTCGTGCGAGCGGTCGCCTTCCCGCGCGACCAGTGCCAGGCGGCGCCGAACGCGGCGCCAGCCACGATCTCGACACCGATTCGGCCGGCGCAGCTCACCATCCGCGCGCAGGCCGACGATGCGAACACGAGGCCCGTGGCCGGACCGCGCAGCCGCGCTTCGAGCTCGCCCATCGACACGACGAAGTCGAACGGGAACAGCGCAAGTACGACATAGGCGAGCACGACCGTCAGCGCGAGGGCCTTCACCGCGATGCCCCGTTCGCCCGTCAGGCCGGCGAGGATCGCCCGGAAGCGGCCTCCGGCGACCAGCCACGCGACGGCACCGATCAGGATTCCCGCGCCTTCGGCAACCAGGTCGTTGAGTGACACCGTGCGCGGCGGGAAGAAGCTCTGGGCGAACTCGACGGCAATCGCAAGAAGCATGAGCGATCCCAGGACGACAATCGCGCGGACGCCCTTGCGCACGCCACGCTCGCCGGCGCAGCTCGCCTCCAGCGCCAGGAAGGCAAGCGGCATGTACAACAGTGCGTTGGCGATCCAGTCGGCGCGATCTGTCGCGCCCAGCGAAATCCACGCCGGTGGCAGGAACGCGGACAGCACCTGATCGAACGGGCGATCGGTGAACGCGAATGGGATCAGGCTTCCGTAGACGACGAACAGCAGGTACAGGATCGCGGCAAGTCCGATCCGATCATCTCGCACATTCGAAGCATGGGATTGCACGCAGCGCTCCGGCGTCAACGGATCGAGGCGACGCGAAACGCCGCGCAAGTTGCGATCGATGTGGGTTCGGCGGGTCTCGACGGCATGACGGATTGCCCAGACGTGCCATCGGCGGACTGCCCCCGGCGAATCCGGGCGAGGCGCGCGTGCAGGTCCCGCAAGCTTGGTATCATGACCCGCCCCCTGCAATCAAGCCATGCATCCTTCGCGCGCTGTCGTCGGCCGCCTCCGGCATTTTCGAGGCGGCATGCTCCTCCGGCGCATGCTCTGCGTCGTCCCGCTTGTCGGTCGTCGCACATGCCGCGCCGACCGGCGTCCACGACCCGCGCGCGGACCTCTTCGATGGCGTCGACGGCGCCACCTGCAAGTATTTCAACCAAGGCGCCCTGCTTCCCTGGCGGCACCCGCTTGGGGACTGGCTCGACGCCGGCGCCAAGCCGCAAGGAACGCGCCCCTTTGCCGCCGCGACCATCGCACCGGACGACGGCGGTCGCGTCGTCGAATGGGACGTCACATCGCTCGTACGGAACTGGGTCGCGGGGACCGCCCCCGCGAGCGGCATCGTCCTCGCCGCCGTCGCGCCGGCGACCGCGGTTGACTTCGACAGCCGCGAGTCCGCGTCCGAACCGCGGCGCCCGCGCCTCGTCGTCAAGTTCGAGGATGGCGGTCCGCCCGTGACGGTCGTACCGGCCGCCGATACCTGGCTCAATTGCTCGACTGTCCGTTCGCTGGGGTCGCGGCACACGCTGCATGTCGACGCTACGGACCACAGCGCATTGCAGTTCGACGTTGCGCAGTTCGGCCATCGTGCGGTCGCAAGGGCCACGCTGCAGCTGACGACCGTCGGTTCCCGGCGCAGCGCCGCAGCCGTGGGCGCCTTCCAGCTCGATCCGCCGAAACTCGCCAGCGGACCCGGGAGCCATCGCGGGCTTGCCGACGCCTTCCCGCGCGACCAGGGTATCGGCGCGCACCCGGATGTCTGGATGGCCGCCGATTTCGAGACCACGGCGTGGCCCTCCGCGTGGAGCTACGTCTCCCCGGCAAGCCATGTCGAGCGCGTGGCGCGCGACGACGCGCTTCGCTTCGCTCCCCTTTCCGGATACGCGTTGCGGGTGACGGTCGCGAAAGGCGACAATTTCGGCTTGGACATGGGCTTCGATTTCGCCAAGAAGCTGGGCTACGAGCCCGAAGACGTGTACTTCCGGTACTACCTTCGCTTTGCGGACGACTGGATCCCGACGGTCGACGGCGGAAAGCTTCCCGGCCTGTCCGGCACCTATGGCAAGGCGGGATGGGGCGGCCGCCGCGCAAGCGGCGACACCGGCTGGTCGATGCGGGGGCAGTTCAACCGCGCGCCCTCGCCCGCCAATCCGCTGCACGGCTACACGACCGTGGGCACCTACGCCTACCATGCCGACATGGATGACCAGTTCGGCGACCATTGGTACTGGGTCAACGACGGAATCGGCGTGCTCGAGCGCAACCGCTGGTACTGCCTCGAGCAGCATTTCAAGGTCAACACGCGTGGGCGCAAAGGATGGCATCCTGCAGGCTTGGGTCGATGGCGTGCTTGCGTTCGAGAAGTTCGACATCAACGTTCGTACGGTGCCCGATATCCGGATCCAGCGCGTGTGGATGAACGTGTTTCATGGTGGCACGGCGCCGGCCGACCCGCGACATGCACCTCTACATCGACAATGTGGTCGTTGCCCGCAAGCCCATCGGATGCCGAAAGGGCTAGCTGTCGAACCGTGTCATGGCCCATTCGGCGGTCGCGGCACGTGCGTTGTACTACACGCAGTGTCTCAAGACACTTGCGTTTCCAATTGCGCCCCCACGCTGGCGAAATTCGTTGCGGTGGCAAGCACATCCGCCTTGGCAAGACGCGACTTCATGGCAGGTCGGACGATGCAAAACAGTGGCCTGTTTCGAGTACCGCATGACGGGTTGGCGCAGTAGCCGCGCAACCGAAACACCTGCGGGAGAGGGGTGTGAACCAATTTCGTCATGCTGAGATGACAAGTACTCGCTTTGTTCCCAGTCTCGCCTGTCCCCGTTCCCGCGGCATCAAAGTCTTGAGCCTTGCGCCATCCTCGCTATACTTGACCCCATGAAGCAGACTCGTTCCCTATTTCTGATCCCTTGGCAGCGTACGCGCGTTACCCTGCAGACGGCATTGGCATGCCTTCTCGGCGCGGTACTCGCTGAAAATGCACTAGGACAGGTCAATTCCAATGGGCCGAAAGATTATTTTGACGCTCGCGGATCGGCCCGTTTGTCAGTTGTCGAGCAATATCACCTTGGGCCTTGCCAACGGAACTATCGCAACCGCGATTGGCCCCGTGCAATGGGCGAATGCAACTTCATTCTGCGCGAATTTCCGAATCATCCCTCCGCGCTGCTTCTCGTCAGCCAAGTATGCGACCAATGGAAATCGGGGGCCTGCCTACTGCTTGACGACATCTTCGAACGCGCGATCGCGATCAATCCGAAGGCGCCGGCACGTATGTCGTTCAGGGCATCTACCTTTACCGGTCCAAGCAATATGAGTCCTCCATCCAGCGCTTCAAAACCGCGCTCGAGCTGGATCCCGACAACATGAATGCGCACTACAATCTCGCGCTGACGTATCTCGATACGAAACAGTTCGAACTCGCCAACCAGCACGCGCAACGAGCATACGCGCTTGGGGCCACCCGCCCGGCCTGCGCCATCGGCTCCAAAAGGCCGGCTAATGGAAACCGGCGTGCAACGCCCACCAAGGGAAGTGTGGCTGCACCCCCGGCGGCGCCGACGGGAAAATCCCGGTAGGCACCCCGAGACTTTTCGCAGCGTCTGCGGTCGGGCGCGCGCCACAGCCGAGGCGATTCCCTTGACAGAAGTCGCCATGTCGGCCGCATCGGTCTCCTCGACGCCTTCCGCAGCCGACGTCCGGCTGGTCACTTCCGCGACGGAATTCGCAGCGCTGCGCGGGCCATGGAACGATGTCGCCGCGGCGTGCAAGGGTCCGTCGGTGTTCCTCGCGCACGAGTGGTTCGATGCTGCCTGGCAATGGCGACAGACGACTTCACGGCTCTTCCTGCTTTGCCACTACAGGGCACAGCGGCTGGCGGCGATGCTACCGCTGGTCGCGCAGGTGACGACGATCGCGCGGGATCGCTGTCACGCGAACTCGCGTTCCTGACGGTCCCCGACACGCAATGGTGCGACCTCATCGCTGTCCGAGTCCGATGCCGAGGAGGCCGCCGCGCGTTCGCGTCCGAGCTGCGGCGACGGCAACGGGAGTGGGATGTGCTGCGCCTCAAGTACCTCGGCCCGGCTCGGTCGCGGATTCCGTGCTGCGGGCGGCGCTCGCGCGCAGCGATTCGCCGTCCGCCGCGTCGATGCTCCCGGCAACTGTTACATCCCGCTCGACACGACCTGGGACGAGTTCTACGCGACGCGCAGCCGCCGCTTGAAGAAGGCCAACAACCTCGCGGCAATCGCCTGCAGCGCGCTGGCGAGATTCGCATCGACTGGCATGCGCCGGGCATGCCCGGCGCCGCAACGGTCGACATATCGTCGAGGAGGTGATCGCCATTTCCGCGGCCAGCTGGAAGGCTGGAAACGGGCAATTCGCTGGACATACCCGGGACCCCAGGCGTTCATCCGCCGCCTGTCGGACTTGCGACCGAACGCCAGTGGCTTTCGATCTGGCTGCTTTCGCTCGACGGCCGGCCGGTCGCGATGGAGATTCAGCTCATTGCCGACAGTGACGTTTTCGGCTGCGCTCGGATTTCGACTCCGCACTCGAAGAAGTTTCACCCGGGTCGTGTCTCAACCGATACCTGCTCGAGCAACTGTTCGGCCGCGGGCTTGCACCGCTACTACATGGGCCCCGGGAACAACGCGTACAAGCATCGCTGGACCGAACAGGTCGAGCCGTCACGAAGTATCCGTGTATGGGCGATCGTTGTCCGGCCGCGCGCTTGCCGCCTGGGAATCGCGCTGAAGCCGGCAGTAGTCCGCTTGCGCGACCGCTTCGCCCGCAAGAAACCGGAGGCCGGGAACATGGATGACGAACACAACTTCGCCATCTGCCGCCCTGCAGGCGGGACGCGCCCGTCGCAGGGCGATGACGATTGCAACGAACCACGGACGGCGCGCGCGAACGCCGCGCGCCCTGACACGATGACAGGCATCTGCGGATGGTTTGGGCGATCGGGACCGATCCCGCAGTGGCGATCGAGGCGATGCGGTCGCGGCTGACATGGGCCGGCACGCCGGGCGCGGTGCAGTTGTCGGCGACGGATTTGCGCTCGCCGCCGTCGGTGCCCCGGAGACCATCGGCGTGCTCGACGACAGGGGCTCGCGCCATCGTGTTCCATGGCCACGGACTTTGGCGTCCCGACGGCGACCGCGCCGTCCCAGTGCCCGAACTCTGCCGGCTTGCCCGGAGGCTATGGCGAGCGCGGGGCGCGACGCATGGAAGCCACTCGGGGGCGACTTCGCGCTGGCGATCGTCGATCGCGACAAGCGGCAGGCGCTGCTCGCGGTCGACCGGATGGGCGTGCGCAATCTCGTCTATCGCCAACAGCCGGGCCTCACGGCCTTCGCCGCGACTCTGGACGCGCTCACCGAGCTTCCCGGCGCTCTGCCAGCCGTCGACCCGCAGGCGATCTACAACTACGTCTACTTTCACATGGTCCCCGGGCCCGATACCGTCTATCGGGGATGGCGCCGGGTCCCGGCCGGCACTGCGTGATCGCCGGGGAACGCGACCTCGATGCCGTCCCTACTGGCACATGCGTTTCCGGGAAGCGGCCGCCCGCAGCAGCAGGAACTCGCGCAGGAGTTCCGGTCGGTGCTGCGGACCGGCGTGGCGCCAATTCGCGCGACCGGACCATACCGGCACGTTCCTCAGCGGAGGGACCGACAGCTCCACGGTGACCGGTGTTCTCGCCGGATTGTCCGGCGCACCCGTCCCCACGTTCTCGATCGGATTCGACGCGAGCGGATACGACGAGATGGAATACGCGCGCATCGCCGCGCGCCGGTTCGCGACGATGCACCGCGAATACTACGTGACGCCCGACGACGTGCTGAAGGCGCTGCCGATGGTCGCCGCGGAATACGACCAGCCATTCGGCAATTCGTCGGCGGTTCCTGCCTACTACTGTGCGCGGCTCGCCCACGATGCACGGCATCGCACGCCTGCTCGCCGGCGACGGCGGCGACGAACTCTTCGGCGGCAACGCACGATACGCCCGGCAATACCAGTTCGCGCTTTACGAGAAGGTCCCGTCGCTGTTGCGCACGGGCGTGCTGGAGCCGTTGCTGCATACCGGCCTGGCGGCGCGCGTGCCGCTGCTGCGCAAGGCGAGAAGCTATGTCGACCAGGCGCGCCTGCCGATGCCTGCGCGGTATGAAACCTACAACCTGCTGGAGCGGTTCGGCCCCGCCAACGTCTTCGATCCCGGCTTTCTCGAAGGGGTCGACACGACGCGGCCGCTTGCGATGATGTCCGAGGTATACGACGCCGCGGACGCCACGAGCCTGGTCAACCACCTGCTCGCGCTCGACCTCAAGTTCACGCTTGCCGACAACGACCTGCCCAAGGTCACCCGGATGTGCGACCGCGCCGGGGTCGACGTGGCCTATCCGCTGCTCCACGATGCGATCGTCGACTTTCGGCCGCGCTGCCGCCGGACTTCAAGCTGCGCCGTACACGGTTGCGCTACTTCTTCAAGGAGGCGCTTCGCGGCTTCCTGCCCGACGAGATCATCGCCAAGCAGAAGCATGGTTTCGGCCTGCCCGCGGGGCCCTGGCTTGCCACCTACGAGCCGTTGCGCGCGCTGTCGCGCGACGCGCTCGCGAGCCTCGGCGGCCGGCGGATCTTCCGGCGCGGGTTCCTCGACGGGCTGCTCGACACCCAGCTGCGCGAACACGCCGGTTATTATGGGACGATGGTGTGGGTGCTGATGATGCTCGAGCTATGGTTCCGGGAACACGTGGACCGGCGCCGTTGACCTCCTGTCAGGCGATCACCTTTCCGGACCGCCGCAATGGCCGAGCCCGGCGCGCAAGTGCAGCCGGTCGGTTTCGCGATATGCGTAACGAAGGGCGGCCGCTGGCCGGAGATCCTCGGCGGGAGAGGTGCGGCCTCGGCGACGGTTGCCGGCGCGTGCAGAAACACATGACGCAACGTGAAAGGGTGGTCAGATGATGCGTAGCTTGAAAGGGCGGATCGATTCCTGGCTGTTCGCAAAGAATGGCGAGAAATTTTGCCGTTACTTCAACTTTCTGAACCAATTCTATTGGAAATATCCGATCGTATTGCGCTGGAGCGGTCAACATCAAAAATTGCTTGTCGTTGACGGCGACAAGCAGGTTTTCATAGCTCGACCCAGGCGTCGCGCGGAAGAGGACAGCGATGGAATAACCGCCAAGTTCCATGCACTGACCGATGAATATCTCCTCAGACGGATCGATTTTCACGATGGGGCTTGGATTTTCGGCTGCGGCGCCATCGTCGGCGAGGATGGCATGTGCCTGAAGCTAATCCACAGAAACGTCACCATTGGCTCTGTTGATCGTGAAACGGCAGAAGCTGCATGCTGTGCTCGCAATGTCTACGGCGTAGAGATGAACTATCCGGAAGGCTCGGAGGTTCGCGTAAGGAGAGCCTCCCCGTATTTCGAAGAATCAAAGTGGAGATAGCTCGCTAATCGTGACGAATGATTATGTATCGGCGATCGGAGGATGTCCGACAACCACTCTATCGATCCTGATTGAAGAACGGAAGGTCTTTCGACAGTGAAGCTGCTGAAGCTCGAGGCCGAGGGCGCCGAGCCGGAGATACTGGCAGGCGTCGAGAAGCGCCTGCCGCTAATCGAATACATTTCGGCGGATCTTGGCCCCGAGCGTGGGGTCGATCAAGAGTCGACCGCTGCGGCAGCGATCGATTACCTGCTGGCCAGGAATTTCCGGTTGATCGATGTCTACTGCGACAGGGTCACGTGTCTATTCAAGAATGCTGCGTTCGACTGACGCACGCCACTTCCGTCGGTGCTTCGAATCAGCTCACCAGCTCCTTGTGTGGCCATTTTTTGCAAGCGGTACCTTAGTGCCGAGCGCATGCGTCAGATAGACGGATTAGAGGTTGGGAATGTTCAAGATATCGAAGTAGGAAAACACCGCGCAATTCAAGGAACGGAGGGCAGGCGGGTGTGCGGCGGCCAAGGGATCGCGGCCGTAGCGCGCGAATTGGTATTGATCGAGCGGACACTGCGTACCGGATGAAGGCGGCGAAGGCGGGCACGTTCAATCCGGGAGCCGGGCATATCAATCCGGGACCGATCGGCTTCCTCCCGGCGGGCTGCGGCGATGCGCAGCGCGCGCCGCGTGCTTCCGCGGCGCCCGCGGCCGGCGGGCGCGGACGATGAACGAATGGGAGATCAGCGCGCCCAGCAGCGGAACGTGCCGGAGCAGCCACACGCACGGGGGTGACTCCGCCAACCGCTGCAGCCGCTGCGCGCCCGCCGGGAACACGGGCATCCAATGCAACTCGACGTCGACGAAGCCGTGTTGCCGGCACAATTTGCGGATGCGGCGCGGGGACTCGTAGCGCAAGTGCCGCCGGCGACCGAGGAGGCGGCGACGGGCCGCACCGTAGAGGTGGATCACGCATGAGCGGTTCAAGCCGTCGATCCACATCTGCCCGCCGCCCCCGAGCACTCGGGCGATTTCCCGGATGGCAGGCTCGCTGTCGTCGAGCGCCTGCGTCACGCCGAAACAGAGAACGCCGTCGAAGTGATCCGCGCCGGAACGGCATGCTGCGCACGTCCGCAATCACGAACGAGGCGCCGGCGATCTTGCGGGCCACAGCCTTCGATACCGTCGGCATCGAATAGTCGACGCCGGCGACCTCATGGCCGTGGCCGGTCAGGACCCTGGTATATGTGCCCGCGCCACAGCCGGCGTCCAGCCAACGCTGCCCCCGGTTGCCGGGCTGCCAGAGGCCGAGAAACCGCCGCAAACGCGTGTCGAGGCCGGTCTTCGTCCAACCGGCAATCCCCGCGTCGTCGTCACGATATTGGGCGAATTCCTCGAAGCGCTCGCGCCACTGGTGCTCGAACCGGGGGTCCAACGACGATGCTCCGGGTTACGGGCCGCGCGCGGTCCGTCAGGCTCGCGTCGGCAAACCAAGCCGATCCACGGTCGGCGCCGGATTCGACCGGTACGCTTGCCTCTTCGAGCCGTCTTTGCACGACGCCCTTGGTCAGCACCAGTACGGCGATGAGGATGTACGGATAGTCCCAGTACGCGAGCCCCAGGAAGCTCCCGCCGACCCAGAATCCGATCAGCGCGGCCTGGATCATCGCCGCGAGATCCCGCGCCCACGTCAATTCCTGGTCGCTCCCGGCACAATGCGATGATCTGCGAGCCAGTGCGCCAGGTTGCGAGCCAAAGCATTAGGTACAATCCCAATCCGACGAATCCGTGCTCGGCGAGCACCTGGAACCAGATGCTGTGCGGATCGAGATCCCGTTCGTCCGGAGCATATCTGCGCATAGGCTTCGCGCTGGAAAGTGTCGAAGCCGCCGCCACCGATCGGGCCGCTGCTTCGCGAGACCAAACGCGAACTTCCAGGCGCCGATCCTGCCCTGCGCCGAGCGATCGGCCTGATAGTTCCTCGATCGTGCCCATCTTGGCATGCCACTGGTCCGGCATGAACGCCAGGAACGACGCTCCCACCGCCAGGAGCATGATGCCGAGCAGCGCCTTCTTGCGGCTCTTCAGCCAGAAGAAGACCGCCATGGCGAACAACGCGAGCAGTCCGCCGCGCGAATACGAGCCCGAGGATCGAGACCGCGATGAGGATCATGCAGACGGTCGCGACGATGCGCAGCCAGCGCCGCTCGGTTTGCAGCTGCAGCCAGCGCATCAGGGGCAGCGTGACCACCAGCGCCAGCGCGATCTCGGTGTTCCCGGAGATGAATCCGCCGTCCGGGCCGAGCACCATGCCGCCGCCTCCCTTGCGCGATCGTATAGATGCCCCCCTTGATGCCGAAGAATGCAATCGAGAGCGTCGCGACCAGGACCAGCGCGCGGATCCGCTGCTCCGACTGCATGACCATCAGCGTCAGGAAGATGAAGGCCTGGATCTTGATCACCTTTTCCCACTTGATCCACGCGAGATCGGGGTACAGGGCGTAGAGGATCGTCGTGACGGTCATCCACAGGATGAAGAAGATGAGCAACACCACGGGCGGCGTGAGCGGAAGTTTCTTGGGCTCCCGGGAGATGAAAACAGCCACGAGCGTCACGATGGCGATGATCATCGCGAACGGAAAGTTGTAGGCGAAGCCCCACGTCATCTTGTGCGGATTCATGAGGCCGACCCATGTCCACAGCAGGATGCCCCACCATGGCCGCGCGAGGACGGCCGGAAGCAACCCCAGGATGAAGACCGTCAGGACCAGGTCTCGTAGCGAGCCCATGCGTTGGATCCGTTCTCTTGAAAACAGGCGTCAGGATGCACCCGGACACCGCGAAACAGGAAGCGCGCGACTAAACGTAGTGCACAGGTATGTAACGCCGGATTTCCGCGCTTCGCCACGACGCCCAGGATTTCATTTTACTATCTGCCTGCCGCACCAGCGATTTGCAGCGATCGGCGGCCGCACCCCGGCCCGGATAGATTTCGCGCCACGCGGCGTTCGGTACCCGCTACGGGAGGTCGCGCCGGCCCGCCAGTATTGCGCCGACGCGACCCGCGAACCAGCCATGTCCGCGAACGCGGGCCGAGTGAAGAGCGAGACTGGCAGGGCGTTCCGGCACTCGAAAGGATTTTTCCACAGTGGCAGGTTTCGAGCGCGCATCACAAATGGATCCGTCGGCACGTCCCAGGACCGGAGAACCGGAGCAGGCACCACAGCTGCGGTTCTCAGCACAGCTCGTCGAAGACTGGCGCGTACTCGAATCGATTGCGGCGGAATGGGATGCGCTCGCCGGCGACGCGATCGAGGGCAGTCCGTCGTCGGAGTCGTGGATGCTGCTTCCCTCGCTTCGCCATCTGGCCGAAGGCACGATGGTCAAGGTCCTGATGATCCACGAGCGAAGACGCCGGCGCGGTTGGAAACCGCGGCAGGCTTTGTGGAGTGTTTCCGTTCCAGGTGCTCGACAGCTACCATGGAATGCCCATCCGTACGCTCCGCCTCTGGAACCACATGTATTCGCTGTTCCCGGCTCCGCTGCTGCGGACGGGAACGGCCGGCGATTGCATTCGCACCCTGTTCGCTTGGCTGGCGGCCGAGCAGCCGCGCCCCTTCTTTCTGGAATTTCCCGACTTGCGCGCCGACAGCGAGTTCTATCACGAGCTGTCCAAAGTCCTGGGGAAGGACGGCACCGTACATCAGATCGTCGCGGTGGCCACGCGCGCGGTCTTTCGCCTGCGCCATGATGCAGAACGCTATCTGGAGCAGATCAGCACGATGCGCTTGCGGCGATACGAGCGCCGATTGTCCGAATTGGGCGTCGTTGTCTACGATGAATTCCCGGAGGGTTCCGACGCCACTGCGTGGCTCGACGAGTTCGTCACGCTCGAGATGAGCGGATGGAAGGGCCGGAATGGTACGGCATTCGGCTCCAAACCGAGCCATCGCGCCTGGTTGTTCGACGTCGGCAAGGCAGCGGCAGCGCGCGGCCGACTGATGATGCTTGCCATGCGCCTCGACGGGCGGCCCATCGCGATGAAGCTCAATATTCTGGCAGACAGCGGTGGGTACGCGTTCAAGACCGCCTTCGACGAAACCTATTCCAGGTACTCGCCCGGCACGTTGCTCGAACTGGAACACATCCGGCGGCTTCACTCCAGCTCCAGCATCAGCTGGATGGACTCGCTCGCCGGGCCGGAACATTCCCTCGCGAATCGCGTGTGGCGGGACCGCACGTCTGTCGTCACCCTGTTGGTCGCTCCAGGGGGGCTGTTGAGTGAATTCGCGCTGTCGCTGCTACCTTTCCTGCGATGGTTGAAGCGCCGAGTGCGGGGAAACCGGTGAGGTTCATGTCAGTGTGCGAAAATTGAAGGCTCCGGCAGTCAGCCGCTGCGGCAACGAGAAGATTGCGCTTCGGCATGCGTTGACTTCGACGTGGTTGCGGTTCGCGCAAATGTGTGCCATTGGGTTCGGATCGGCGGGAAGGCGCCATCTCGACGCGCAAGCGCTTCCCGTATGTGGCATGGTTGTTGCTTTTTTCCGCGCACAGGAGATGGCGTATCGTTGCCGAATCGGTAGGACGCCGACGACGAATTTCCTTTGATTCCCCGAGCGAGCCCGAATCGTCGCGCGGGCGCGCATCGGATCGCAGCCGTCGACTATGCATCCCGGCCGGACTCCTCGCCATGCGGCGTCCGTCCTTCGCGCACGTCGCAGGCCATGCACGTCTGCGTCCCTTCCGCCGAATACGAAGCGCGCTTGCCCGACCACACGCAAGACAAACCATTAGCGAGTCTTAGATGGAACACCTGCGGGAACTCGCAGAAAACCTGCATCTGATGCTGAGCTTTGCCAAACGCGACATCCGGGCAAAGTACAAGCAGACGCTCTTCGGCGTCGCATGGGCGGTGATGCAGCCTCTGACGCTGATGGTGGTGTTCACGTTCGTGTTCTCGATGTTCGCCCGCATCCCGAGCGACGGATTGCCGTACCCGATCTTCGCCTACAGCGTTCTGATCTTCTGGACCTGCTTCGCATCGTGCATCTCGCAAGGCACCATCGCGATGACCGCGAACGCGAACCTGGTGCGCAAGATCTATTTTCCCCGCGAGACGCTGCTGCTCGCGGTCATGATCTCGGCGCTGGTCGATCTCGGCATCGCGGCAGTCATTCTCGCCGGCATGTACGTGTACTTCGGGATCGGCATTTCCTGGACGGCGCTGTGGGTCATTCCCCTTCTGGCGCTGCAGCTCCTCGTCGTGCTCACGGTGATCCTGTTCACGTCGGCCATCCAGGTGTACTTCCGGGACGTCGGCCACGCGCTGCCGCTGCTGATGCAGGTCTGGATGTACGCGACGCCGATCGCCTATCCGCTCTCGCTCGGTCCCGGCCTGGCTGCTGCCGTACTATAGGCTGAATCCGATGGTGGGCATCATCGACGGCTACCGGAACGCGCTGCTGCAGGATACGGCCCCGAACCTTGCCAATCTCGGCGCGGCTTTCGCGGTTATCCTCGTGTTGCTGGCTGGGGCCTACTTCAACTTCAAGCGTGCCGAGCGCACGTTTGCCGACGTCATCTGAGCAATGTCCGATTTCGCCATCCAGTTCGACCACGTTTCGAAGAGCTACCAGCTGCGGCGCGGCATTCGGCAGATGCTCGCCCGACTCGCGCGCCCGGTCCTCGGCCAACGCGCCGAACCTCTTCTGGGCGCTCAACGACGTGAACTTCGTGATCGAGCCCGGGGAAACGGTCGGGCTCATCGGCCCCAACGGCGCCGGCAAGAGCACGATTCTCAAGATTCTCGCGCGCGTCACCGTCCCGACCAAGGGATCGTATCGCGTCAGGGGCAAGGTGGGCGCGCTGATCGAGGTCGGCGCGGGCTTCCACTTTGACCTGACCGGCCGGGAGAACGTCTACCTCAACGGCGCGATCATGGGCATGCGCAAGCGGGAGATCGACGCCAAGTTCGACGAGATCGTCGCGTTCTCCGAGGTGGAGAAGTTCCTCGATACGCCGCTCAAGTTCTATTCGACCGGGATGATGGTGCGGCTCGGCTTCGCCGTGGCCGCCCATATCAACCCGGACATCCTGCTCGTCGACGAGGTGCTCGCCGTGGGGGACACGGCTTTCCAGGCCAAGTGCCTCAACAAGATCGCCGAGCTGAAGGAACAGGAGAAGACGATCGTGCTCGTGTCGCACACGATGCCGAGCATCCTGCAGCATTCGTCGCGTGTGCTTATGGATCGATCACGGCACCGTGCAGGGCGTTCGGAGATCCGGACGAAACGGTCGAGCGCTATCTGCGCACCGTTCACGATCACGGCGCCAATGCCGCCGCGCAGGAGCAGCGGGCGGCGCCCGACAGTCCGATCCACGTGACGGGAGTCATGGTCCGCAACGCCCGCGGGGAGCCGCACGAGTGCCTCGACTACGGCCAACCGGCGACCGTGGAAATCGATTACGCCGTGAACCGGCCGATCGACGATCCGGTGATGTCGGTGACGTTTCACGACGCCCGCGACTTTCCGCTGGGCGGGCTGACGTCGCGCCTGGACGGACTTCGTCTCGACGGCACGCCGGGCAAGGGCAAGGTCCGGCTCGTGCTTTCGCCGCTGCTCTTCACGCGCGGCAGCTATGGCGTCACGGTGGCGATCCTCGACAACCGCATCCAGCGCTATCTCGACATGCGGCCTCGCGCGGTCACCTTCATGGTCGACGGACCGAGCGTCGCATCGCGCGAGATCAGCGGGCATTTCGTGTTTCCGCATCGCTGGGAGGCGCGTGGCAGCACGCGCCCGGAGGGACCGAGCAAGCCATCGTTCCATGAGCGGAATCGTCGCAGGCAGGGCTCGCTTCCGCGGAGGACACGGGGCCGTGCGGCAACGGAGTCCACAGGCACGCTTCGAATCTGCTTCGTTTCGGCGGACTACCCGACGCTGACGCGCGGCGGCATCGGCGGCATCGGCGGCCACTCCTACACGCTGGCGCACGCGGTCGCGGAACTGGGTCACGACGTGTCGGTCGTCGCCGAGGCCACAGGCGCGACCGGTCCGCAGGCACGATGGCCGCGTTCAGGTGCACGCGATTTCACGGGGTCCGCGCCGGCAGTGGAAGCTCGGGACGTTCGTGCCGGTGCCCTGGCTCCGCTGGTCGTTCGCGGTCGATCGCAAGCTCCGCCAGCTTCACGCCGAGCGACCGTTCGACCTGATCGTATTCCCGGACGCCTATGCCGAGGGCTTCCGCTTCTCGCTTGCGCCTTGCATACCGTTCGTCGTGCGTTTCGGTGGCCCGGCAAGCGTCGTTCAGCGCTGGGACGGCAGAGTCCTCAACCGGGTGCGGGCGCGCTTCGAGTCGTGGCTGGAGCGCGTGCCGGCCCTCCGCGCGCCGATCCTGCTCTGCGCAAGCCGCGCGTTCGCCGACCAGATTTCCTCGGAATGGGGGCTTGACGCTGCGCGGTTCCGGATCGTGCGAAATCCGCTCAACCTCGACCGGTTCCGCCCCGCCGAACCGGGAGAAACGAAGCCTGGCGAGCGCGTGCTCTTCGTCGGGCACATCCAGCCGCTGAAGGGGCTGCACGAACTCGTCGCGGCGGTGCCGATGGTCGCCAGCCGGCACCCGGGGGTCCGGTTTCAGATCGTGGGCAACGACACCAGGACCGGTCCGGATCGTACGTCGCTGCGGCATGCGCTCGAACAGGCACTGCGCGCGCAAGGTGCGCTCGATCGCGTACAGTTCCGCGATCCGCTGCCGCAGTCGGACCTGCCGCCGCTGTACCAGGATTGCTCGGTCTTCGTGTTGCCCTCGCATCACGACGTCTATCCGAATGCCGCATTGGAAGCGATGGGGTGCGGCCGGCCGATCGTCGTCACCAGCACCGCGGGTGTGGCGGAACTCGTGACAGAGAGCCGGTGCGGGATCGTCGTGCCACCCGACGACGCGCGCGCGCTGGCGGCGGCGCTGTCGGATATCCTCGCGATGCCCGCGTCGATGCGCGACGAAATGGGCGCGCGCGGCCGGCGCCTCGTCGAACAGGTTTGCGCGACGCCGGTGCATCGCCGCGCAGGCCGTCGCGGCCTACCGCGAGGCGATCGACCGGTACCGCTCGCTGTCTCGGCGGGAATACGGAGTGACGGAATGAGCACGGCGACACAAGCACCGGGATCCCCGCTGATCGACGTCATCCTGCCCGCGTACAACGGCAGCCGGGTGATCCGCAAGGCACTGGACAGCGCGCTGGCGCAGCAAGTGCCGTTGCGCATCATCGTCGTGGACGACGGCTCCAGCGACGACTCGGCGGCGATCGCGCGGTCCTACGGGCCGCAAGGTCACCGTGATCACCCAGGCGAATCGCGGTGTGTCGGGCGCACGGAACACCGGCGCTCGCGGCCGCGCGGGCACCCTACATCGCGCTGCTGGACCAGGACGACATCTGGCAGCCCGGAAAGCTCGCGCGCCAGCTCGAGCTGATCGACGCGCATCCGGACGTCGGGAATCGTGTTCACCGACATGCGGCTCGAGCGGCCCGACGGCGACGATCGTCGAGGACGGCTTCCTGCGCACCACCGAGCCCTATGCCGCGCTCGAGCGATCACCGCTTGGCGACAATGCGTTCATGCTCCCGCCGTCCCTGGGCGAAGCGGTCGTGCGCTTCAACTTCATCTCGCCGTCGACGACGCTGCTTGCGCCGTCAGGCGATCTCCGACATCGGCGGCTTCGACGAGGCATTCCGCTATTGCGACGATGCCGAGTGCTGGATGCGCCTGCTCACGCATTGGCGCGGGATCGTCATCGAGGAACCGCCTGGTGCTCTCCCTCGTCTGGGAAGGCAACGCCTCGCTGAAGTGGGACAAGCTGATCCTGGAACGCCTGCGCATCGGCGAGAAGGCCGCGCGCCTGCCGGAGCTGTTTCCGCCGGGGACTGCCGAATATTTCCGGCGTGAGTGCCCCGTTTCGCTCTATCGGCTCGGGGTTCTGGACCTCAATGCGGGCGCGACCAAGTCCGCCCGCGCCCGTTTCCGCGCAAGCCTGCACGAGCAGTGGCGATTCACGACCGCGCTCGGATATGCGGCGACGCTCCTCCCCGGATTCCTCCGCCGCGGACTGCTCGCAGTCAAGCGCGCCGCCGGACTGCGCTGGGCGATTCGCGTCGACTGACGTGATCGGCGAGCCCGGCGTCAGCCGACATGCAGGCGCCCCGAATGCGCGGTCGTCCGCGCACCCTGTAGGACCGCGCCCCGCGACCGCCATGGTCTTCAGCTCGCCCGTCTTCCTGTTCCTGTTCCTGCCCATCACGCTCGGCGTGTACTACCTGCTGCCGGCGCGCGGCCGCAACCTGTGGCTGCTGGCCGTGAGCCTGGTCTTCTACGGCTGGGGGGAGCCCAAGTTTCTGGTGGTGATGCTGGCGTCGATCGCCTGCAATTTCGTGCTCGCCCTCTGGATCCAGCGGCTCGAGGACCGGCGCCGCGCGAGGTTCGCGGTCGGAGTCGCCGTCGTCGTCAATATCGGCCTGCTGGTGGTGTTCAAGTACACGAACTTCATCGTGGACAGCGTGAACACGCTGATGGGGCCGCTCGGCCTGCCGACGCTCGCGAATCCGCCGATCGCGCTCCCGATCGGCATCTCGTTCTTCACGTTCCACGCGCTGTCGTACGTCATCGACGTGTACCGCGGCGATGCGCCGGCGCTGCGCAACCCGTTCGACATGGGTCTCTACATCTCGCTGTTCTCGCAGCTGGTCGCGGGCCCGATCATCCGGTATCACGACATCGCCCACCAGCTCCATGACCGCGCGGTCTCGCGCAGCATGTTTGCGCGCGGTGTGGAGCGCTTCATCGTCGGGCTCGGGAAAAAAGTCCTGATCGCCAACACGCTTGCGGTCCCGGCGGACCTGATCTTCAGCCTTCCCCCCGATCAGCTCTCCGCGCCGGTCGCCTGGTTCGGCGTAGTTTGCTACACGCTCCAGATCTACTTCGATTTCTCCGGCTACTCCGACATGGCGATCGGACTCGGCCTCATGTTCGGTTTCCGCTTCCTGGAGAACTTCAACTACCCGTACATCTCGCGCAGCATCACGGAGTTCTGGCGCGGTGGCATATCTCGCTGTCGAACTGGTTCCGCGACTATCTGTACATCCCGCTGGGCGGGAACCGCGTGCCGCTCCGGCGCGTGTACCTCAATCTGGTCACCACCTTCTTCCTGTGCGGCCTTTGGCATGGCGCCAGCGTGAATTTCGTCCTCTGGGGCCTGTACCACGGCGCATTCCTGGTGGTCGAGCGCATGGGCGCCGACGCGGTGGATGGGCAACCCGTGGGCCGCACCGTTGCGCCGCGTGTACGTGATGGTCGTCGTGATGGTGAGCTGGGTCTTCTTTCGCGCAGACACGCTGCCGGCGGCGGCGGCGATGTTGCGGGCCATGGCGGGCATCGGAAGCGCATCGGCACAATCGGGGTCGCTCGCGATGTATGTGGACGCCGAGAGGGCACTGGCACTTGCGGTCGGCATCGTTGGCGCGACGCCCATCCTGCCCGCGATCAAGGGCTGGATCGCCCGCTCGCGCAATCCGGCAATCGCCGCCGGTGCAGGCGCGTTCGAGTTGGTCGCGTTGCCGTCGATCCTCCTCGCCTCGGCAATGCTGCTGGCCGCGGGCACCTACAATCCCTTCATCTATTTCCGCTTCTGACCGATGGAGGAATCCCGCATCCGTCGCGTAATCGAGATCGTGCTCATCGCCGCTTTCCTCGTGTTCGTGCTGCTGCCGTTCGCGGGGAAGCTGCTTCCCGCCGAGGGGGCTTTCGCGCTGACCGAGAATCGGCGTCCGGCCCCGTTCCCCACCATCGAGCTCGGGCGCCCTGGGTGGGGGTGGTCGATCGTCAGCTTCCCGAGGCGTTTCGAACGCTACTGGAACGACTCGTTCGCGTTCCGCTGGTATCTGATCCGCGCCCACAGCCTCGCGAAGCTGTGGCTCGGTGTGTCGCCATCGCCGAAGGCGCTCGTTGGCCGGGACGGATTCCTCTTCTACGCCGCCGAGCAATCGGTCGACTATTTTCGCGGCGTCAAGCCGTTCACGGCCCCCGACCTCGTTCGTTGGAGGGACGATCTCGAAAACCGGCGCCAGTGGCTCGCAGAACGCGGGATTCGCTACCTGGTCGTCGTGGCGCCGAACAAGGAAACGATCTACGGCGAGTTCATGCCGCCCGAGCTGCACAAGGTCCGCGCGGACAGCCGCCTCGACCAGCTCCTCGAGTACCTGCGGACAAACTCCTCGATCGAGGTCGCCGACGTCCGGGGCGCGCTGATCGCCGCGAAGGCGAGCCAGCGCGTCTACCACAAGACCGACACGCACTGGAACGACGCGGGCGCCATGATTGCCGCCGGGGCGATCCTCGCGCGCCTGAAGGCATGGTACCCGGGGATCGACGTCGCACCGTTCCCGGGGCAGCTGCGTGCGCACATGGCGCCCGGAGGGGACCTGGCCCGCATCCTGGCGCTCGAAGACCGGTTTCCGGAAAAGCGCTTCGACTGGGTACCGTCGTCCGCGCCATGCCGCACGGAAGGTGGCCGATACCCCCGCGAAAATCTGGGAGTGCAATGCGTGCCGTGGCCCCAGCGTGGTGATGAATCACGACTCGTTCGCGGAAAACCTCGCCCCCTTCCTGGTCGAGCGCTTCCGCCGTACGGTCCTGGTCGAGGGTACGCGGCTCGATCAGGCGATCATCGAGCAGGAGCGTCCCGACGTCGTGATCCAGGAGTTTGTCGAGCGGGCGCTGATGTGCCCCGACCTGCGCGGCTGCTGACCAGCGCAATGCGCCGGCGCGATTCACGCGCCGTCATCCAGTGCCGCGCGGTTCCGCGCACACCCGGAACGCCGATGCTCCCGTAGCGACACCGGGCCGGAATCCTCCGGCCACAGCAACCACCCACCCATTCACGTCCAGGTCGCGCGGCAGGAAGCGCGCGTGATCGGCTCGCGCGTTCGTTTGGCGCCGCGGCTTTCGATCCGGGTCGTATCGAGGCCGGTGCATCACCACTTGTCCATTACAGCATCGCGATATTTTGGCGCCTGTTTGGGGCCGACCCTGATTCCCCATCCCGTCAGGTATGTCCCCATTCCGGCGACCGGTCCGCGCACGCAATGCGGGAATCGTCTGGCTGGTCACGTCTGGCCGGTCGCGCTCGCGGACGTGGTTCGCGTGGAACGGCGCCGTGGGCGCCGACCGCGAAATCCTGCGCGGACAATGACTTAGCATCTATTTTCATTTTGCCTGCACAAATCACTGGAAGAACTGACGTTTCGGCCTTTGGCGATCTATGCTCTTGGCATATAAAATGCTCACGTCATGAATGCCAATGCGGCGCAGCACCAAATCGTTATCTACAAAGCGATGCTCTACGGAATGTCGCGCCGCACGATCCGGAGTGTCAGAACAAGTGCATGCGCCTTCTGAAAAGCGCATGGAAATTCGAGGCCTCAAATGCTGAAACGATTTCTTTCGCTGCTCCTCGCCCTGCTTGCGCTTGCGGGCGGTTCGATACCATTCGGCGCCGCCGCCGCATCGCTCCCGGCAGCCGCCCCCCCGACGACCGTGCAGGTCGCCGAGTACTACAACGCCAATCTCGGGCACTACTTCGTCACCGGCAATCCGGCGGAAATGGCGGCCCTGGACAGCGGAGTGCTGCGTGGGTGGACCCGGACCGGATACGAGTTCGCGGCGTACACGGCCACGGCGGCCGTCGCAGGACTCACGCCTGTCTGCCGCTACTACGGTAAGCCGGAAGCGGGTCTCGACTCGCACTTCTACTCGGCATCGCCGTCCGAATGCGACGAAGTGGCCAAGAAATTCAGCGCGGCGTGGGCCCTCGAGGCGGCAAACGTTTTCTACACCCAATTGCCCAATCTCGTAACCGGTGTGTGCCCCATCGGCACCATGCCCGTGTACCGAATGTTCAACAATCGCTCCGACGCCAACCATCGCTACACGACGGATCCCCTCGTGCGCGAAAACATGCTCGTGGCGGGCTATCTGGCCGAAGGCTATGGGGAAAACCTGGTTGCGTTCTGCGTTCCCGTTCCCTGGTCGGCAGCCGGCAACTCGGCCACTTTCAGCGCCGTGGCGCTTGCCGCCGACACATTCAAATTCACCGCGTCGGCGACGTTCGTGAATGGCGAGTCCGCGGGTTCGTACACCTGGACCTTCGGAGACGGCAGCGCGGCGACCGGGGCGACCACTTCGCACAAGTACGCGATCAACGGCACGCAAGCGGTGATTCTCGTCGTCAAGGGCACCAAGGGCAGCATCCTCGTGGCCAGCAAAAGCGTCACCGCCACCGTCACCACGCCTTCGGTTCCGCCATCGGCGAGCATTGTCGTGACCCCGCTTGGTCCCGCATCGTTTGATTTCAGCAGCATCGCCACCGCGTCGACGGGCGCGGCAATCATCGCCAACACGTGGAATTTTGGTGACGGAATGACGGGTTCCGGCCCGACCTCATCGCATACGTACACCAAATCGGGCACGTACACGGTCTCGTTCACGGTCACCGACAACAAGGGCAAGTCCGCAACCGCGAGCACGTCGGTCACCGCAACGGTCGCCGTCGTCGGGCCGCTTTCAGCCACCGTCGCCGCGACCATGGTCACCGCCGATACCTATCGGCTGGACGCGGTCGTCTCCGCTCCGCCGGGCCGCTCGCCCGCATCCTATGCCTGGACATTCGGCGACGGGAAAACCGGTACCGGCGCATCGGTGACGCACACCTATGCGGCGTCGGGCACGTACCTCGCGACCCTGACGGTCAAGGACGACAAGGGAAGCTCCGCGACGGCGAGCAAGATCCTCACCGTCACGATATCCACGACGCCGCCGCCACCACCACCGCCCGCGCCACCACCACCCCGCGCCACCGCCGACCGCGAGTATCACGGCAACGAGCCTCGCAGCAGATACGTATCAATTCACGGCGACGGCGGAGCGCGGCGTCGGGCCTGACGATCGTGTCCTACGCGTGGACGTTCGGCGACGGCACGTCAGGCACCGGCGCGTCGGTCACCCATACGTATGCGGCGTCGGGCACCTACACCGCAGCCCTGACAGTCAAGGACAGCGCCGGCGCGACCACGTCCGCGAGCAAGACGGTCACGGTCACGATCTCCGTCACGCCGCCGCCGATCGTTGGTGCGCCGGGTGCGTGGACGAAGTACGCGATCAGCTACGCTGCCGGCAACGAGGCCGAGTACCAGTCCTGGTACAACCTGACCTACGACACGAAGCGCGACGTCTTCTACGGCGTGTCGTGGAAGGGCATGATTGCGTCGTTCAGCCCGACGACGGGCAGAATGGACGAAGCTGTCGCCCAGACATCGGCGGCGGTGTGCACAATCGCGTACCTTGCCTACGACCCGGTCAACGACCGCGTCTGGCTCGGAACGGCACCGGCTCGACGCTGACTGGCGTCAACTACTTCGACCCGACACAGCAATACTGGATCAGCGCATCCGATGACCGGCGCGACTCCGGCTACGCAGTCGGCCATGATCTACGACGCGCGCGCAAGCGGTTCATCGTGTTCGGCGGCTGGCTACGACTCGCCGTACACGACATTCGCGGTCGATCCGCCCGCGTCGGCTCATGGTTTCCGCCGGCATCAGCCGGCGGGCCGGAGTGGGACAGCGACCGTCATAAAGACGCCGAAGATGACGGCGTGGCGCAGCGCGCTGGACACCAAGCGCGACCAGATCGTCTACGTCGACACCGACGGCTCGCTGTGGTTCCTGCCGCTGGACCCTGAGCGGATGGCAGCACGTGACCCCGACGGGCACGCCGCCGCCGGCCTACACGCAGTACGTCTACGACGCCGCGAACGACGCGCTGGTCGGCTGGTCGGCGTCGCCGCGGATCGCCGCCGGCGACACCCCCACCGGCACCACGCGCGAAACCTGGCTGCTGCCCATGTCCACGATGACGTGGACCAAGGCCGCGAGCGTCGCGGGTGGCCAGACGGTGCCGGCAGACACCGTCTACGTGGGCTACGCGATGGCCTACGACCCGGTCCGGCAGCAGACCCTCCTGCACAGCCTGACGGGCAACGTCCAATTACGACCCCACGACCTGGGCCTACCGATATCCGACCCCCGGCACGCCCCCGCCTCCGCCGCCGCCCGCCCAACCCCACCGGACCGGCGCCGACGGCCAGCATCACGGCCACCGGGATGGCGTCCGATACGTACAAATTCGACGCGACGGCGAGCGCCGCGTCGGGCCTCACGATCACGTCGTACGCGTGGACCTTCGGTGACGGGACCTCGGGTGCCGGCGCCTCGGTTACGCACACCTATGCCGCTTCGGGCACGTACACGGCGACGCCTGACCGTCACCGACAGCAACGGATCCGCGACGACCGTCAGCAAGTCGGTCACCGCCACCGTCCCGGTGGTCACGCCGCCGCCACCGCCGCCGCCGCCTCCGCCCGCCCCGCCGCCCACGAACGTGCCGCCCTACACCGGCAAGATCACCAGCTTCGCGCTGCCCGCCATAGAGCACCGCACCGTTCAACAGCCTGAAGGGCAGCAAGCACACCAACATGGCGTCCGACGGCAAGCGCATCTACGTCTCGGGGGGCGATTGGGTCACCTCGGCCACCGACGGCACGTGGAGCATGAGCCTCGCCGACGGCACCTGGCGCCAGGATGTCGGCGCCCCGGTCTACCCGACGCTGCCCGCGCCGCACGCGCTGCAGGACGGCGCCGGGTTCGAGTGGGTCGCGAGCCGCGGAAAGTTCCTGCTGTGGCCGGGCGCGTACTTCGCCTACGACCCGGCAGGCAGCCCGATCCTCGAGTACGCCAAGGGGATGTGGTGGTTCGACCCGGTCACCAACACCTACCAGCAGGAGCTCGCGTTCTTCGGCACCTACGGGACCAGCACCGGCAGCGTCAACGGCGGCGTGTTCGACGAAGTGAACGAGCACATCGTCGAGTTCGCGGATTCGTCATCCGGGTTCGCGGCCAGGCGCTGGGACGTGAAGAACCTGGTGCGGCTGCCCGACATTCCAGTTCAGCGTATCGAAACCCAGCGGCTACGCCGCCTACTTCACGCGCACCAAGCACGTGAAGATCGGGCGCAACGTGTACATCGTCGGCTACCGGACCAACGGCACCGTCGCCTCGCAGACGCCGCTGCTGCTGCGCTGGAACCTCGACACGCAGACCATGCAGGAGCTGGCGATACCGCCGGTGGACGGCACGCTCATCCGGGACATCGAAGTCCGGCTCGCCACCTCGCACGGCAAGGTCGTGTGGCCGTTCATGAACGGCCCCGACGGCAACCTGATGGGCATCTGGATCTACGACCCGGCCACCAACGTCTGGATGG
This sequence comes from uncultured beta proteobacterium, assembly GCA_963739745.1. Lineage (GTDB taxonomy): Bacteria > Pseudomonadota > Gammaproteobacteria > Burkholderiales > Casimicrobiaceae > VBCG01. The sequence goes on along the minus strand of CAVUCJ010000015.1, from coordinate 131,652 downwards.
TCGACACCCAGGTACCGGCCTACGGCAATTTCATCGGCAACTCCGTGTGCTCGCTGCCCGACGGCCGGGTCTGCTTCTCCGGCGGCGCCTTCGGCAAGCAGCAAACCCACATGTGGTTCTACGAGGCACTCTAGATGTGACCTGTTGTTGAACGCCTCGTCTGGACCACAGTCCAAGGCAAGGTGTCGATGCGCGATGACCGTTGGTCCGCAAATTGGCAGCGCCGGCGTCGTCAAGCGACATCATCGTCGAATGTGTGTGGTATACAGTCATGATAGCGGCGTCATATAGCCCATCAGGAAACCACGCTTCACGAATCGACGCACGTGCCTCGTTGCATCCCTCGCCGACCAACCCAGGACTTCAGCGTGACAAACTCCTGTTCGGGTAATGGCGGCATGCGCTACGCGCGCCGGTTCCTGCCGGCGGTGATCCTGGCCGCAGTCCTTGCAGGTGCGGTGATCGCTCCTGCGACCGCCGGCATCGGCGTGGGAACCGTCGTGGCCAATCCCTATGACACATTGAGCATCCTGGGGGGGACGCTCGTCGACAACACGATTTCGAATCTGGGACGGTATGCCGTCATCCAGCTCGGCCCCACCGCCGGCGCGGAGGGCTCCACGGCACAGATAGATTTCCAGGGCATCGACATCGACGCCGCCAGCACGCTGACGATTCGTTCCGGAGCGCCGGGGCAGTCGATCCTGATCCGAAACATCGATGCTGCGCCCACGCTGATAGCGGGTGCCTTGCGCACGAAGGCGGCTGCCGGCTTTGCCGCCCCGGTGTTGTATGTCAGCGGCCCGACCGGGATCACGGTCCAGCCGACCGGTGCGATCGATTCGCCTGCAGGATTGACCTTGGATGCTCTTGGCGGTACCGCGACGTCGGGCGAGCCGCTCGTCAACAACGGCGTGCTCAACGGCGGCAACGCGCTGTGGCTGTTCGCCGCCAACGTGACGGGAAGCGGACTATTCAGCGGCGACTCGGTCTACGTGTCGACCTACGGCAACGCCAACAATCCGGTCAACGGCGCGCACTACCTCGCCAACGGGCTGCAGGTCTATCCGGGGACAGGCAGCGACGTCCTGCTGACGCTGAACGACTACGGCAGTTCGCCGCAGGTGTTCAATTTCAATATCAACGGCAACGGCACCGTCGCGATGCCCTCGGCGTGGCCGGCGGGTTCACCACTCCCGCAGAACAACCTGCCGGTGCCCCCCGAGGCGAGCACCGCCGGGCCTCCTCCTGCCTATGGCGGCGGCAGCATGATCATCCAGGCGACGGGAACCCTCACGCTTTCGCCCGACGCACCCGATTTCGTATTTCCGGGCGGCATCGTATTCAAGTCGGGCGGCACGCTGGACCTGTCCGGGGTGATCGTCGACAACGGATGGACCGGAGCGGGAGTCGCGATGCAGGGCGTGTTCTTCGAGGCGCCATCCATCATCAGCGCCGGCGGCGACATCCAGGTGTTCACCAACAATTTCAATTGGGTGAACTTCAGTACCTTCCCGCAGGCGCCGGTCAGGACCTGGCAGTTGGCCGCCCTGTCCAATGGCCAGTACGTGTATTCGTCGGCGGACGACGTCGTACCGCACATCAATAGCTATTCCACGATCAGCGAGGCCGCCGCCGCGGGGCAGTGCTGGACGTGCCTGGTGAACTCCACGCCCATGAACTCGGCGACGCCGCCGCCGCCATCGTTGGTGCGCCGGGTGCGTGGACGAAGTACGCGACCAGCTACGCCGCCGGCACCGAGGCGGAGTACGAGAGTCCTGGTACAACCTCACCTACGACACCAAGCGCGACGTGTTCTATGGCGTGTCGATTGGGACGGGCGTCATTGCGGCGTTCGACGCCAACGACGCAGAAGTGGACGAAGCTCTCGCCCAACATTGGCGGCGGTGTGCACAATCGCGTGACTCGCCTACGATCCGGTCAACGACCGCGTCTGGCTCGGAGACGGCACGGGCTCGCACGCTGACCGGCGTCAACTACTTCGACCCGACGACCAAGCCATGGGTCAGCGCATCCGATGACCGGGGCTGCTTCGGTACGCAGTCGGCAATGATCTACGACGCGCCCAACAAGCGGTTTGTCGTGTTCGGTGGCTGGCTCCGACTCGCCGTACACACGTTCGCGGTCGATCCGCCCGCGTCGGTCATGGTTTCCGCCGGCATCAGCCGGCGGACCGGAGTGGGACACACCATTACAAAGACGCCAAGCAAGATGACGGCGCAGCGCAGCGCGCTGGACACCAAGCGCAACCAGATCGTCTACGTCGACACCGACGGCTCGCTCTGGATCCTGCCGCTGGCCCTGAGCGGATGGCAGCACGCTGACCCCGACGGGCACGCCGCCGCCGGCCTACACGCAGTACGTCTACGACGCCGCGAACGACGCGCTGGTCGGCTGGTCGGCGTCGCCGCGGATCGCTGCCGGCGACACGCCCACCGGCACCACGCGCGAAACCTGGCTGCTGCCCATGTCCACGATGACGTGGACCAAGGCCGCGAGCGTCGCGGGAGGCCAGGTCGGTGCCGGCAGACACCGTCTACGTGGGCTACGCGATGGCCTACGACCCGGTCCGGCAGCAGACCCTCCTGCACAGCCTGACGGGTAACTCCAATTACGACCCCACGACCTGGGCCTACCGGTATCCGACCACCGGCACGCCACCCGCCACCCCCGCCGCCGCCCACCCCCCCACCGGGACCGGCACCGACGGCCAGCATCACGGCCACCGGGATTGCGTCCGATACGTATAAATTCGACGCGACGGCCAGCGCGGCGTCGGGCCTCACGATCGCGTCGTACGCGTGGACGTTCGGTGACGGGACCTCGGGTGCCGGCGCCTCGGTCACGCACACCTATGCCGCGTCGGGCACCTACACGGCGTCGCTGACCGTCACCGACAGCGGCGGATCCGCGACGACCGTCAGCAAGTCGGTCACCGCCACCGTCCCGGTGGTTACGCCGCCGCCGCCACCAGCCGCCTCCTCCGCCCGCCCCGCCGCCCACGAACGTGCCGCCCTACACGGGCAAGATCACCAGCTTCGCGCTGCCCGCCATAAGCACCGCACCGTTCAACAGCCTGAAGGGCAGCAAGCACACCAACATGGCGTCCGACGGCAAGCGCATCTACGTCTCGGGGGGCGACTGGGTCACCTCGGCCACCGACGGGACGTGGAGCATGAGCCTCGCCGACGGCACCTGGCGCCAGGATGTCGGCGCGCCCGTCTACCCGACGCTGCCCGCGCCGCACGCGCTGCAGGACGGCGCCGGGTTCGAGTGGGTCGCGAGCCGCGGAAAGTTCCTGCTGTGGCCGGGCTCGTACTTCGCCTACGACCCGGCAGGCAGCCCGATCCTCGAGTACGCCAAGGGGATGTGGTGGTTCGACCCGGTCACCAACACCTACCAGCAGGAGCTCGCGTTCTTCGGCACCTACGGGACCAGCACCGGCAGCGTCAACGGCGGCGTGTTCGACGAAGTGAACGAGCACATCGTCGAGTTCGCGGATTCGTCCTCCGGGTTCGCGGTCAGGCGCTGGGATGTGAAGAACCTGGTGCGGCTGCCCGACATTCCATTCAGCGTATCGAAACCCAGCGGCTACGCCGCCTACTTCACGCGCACCAAGCACGTGAAGATCGGGCGCAACGTGTACATCGTCGGCTACCGGACCAACGGCACCGTCGCCTCGCAGACGCCGCTGCTGCTGCGCTGGAACCTCGACACGCAGACCATGCAGGAGCTGGCGATACCGCCCGTGGACGGCACGCTCATCCGGGACATCGAAGTCCGGCTCGCCACCTCGCACGGCAAGGTCGTGTGGCCGTTCATGAACGGCCCCGACGGCAACCTGATGGGCATCTGGGTCTACGACCCGGCCACCAACGTCTGGATGGTCGACACCCAGGTACCGGCCTACGGCAATTTCATCGGCAACTCCGTATGCTCGCTGCCCGACGGCCGGGTCTGCTTCTCCGGCGGCGCCTTCGGCAAGCAGCAAACCCACATGTGGTTCTACGAAGCGCTCTAGCGAAAAATCGGAATACCTGGCAAGACCATTGCGTCGCGCAGGACGCCATCCCGCACGAATCGGTTTGTGGGTAAGCCAAACATCGGCGCGAGCGAGCCGGTCACGAGGAATCGAGCAGACCGCGGCAAGTACGCCTACGGTATGAAGTTGATGATACCCGAGACGAACGGGATCGGACACGTGGCACCATCCTACGTAGTCGGTCGCCGGCTGGATAACGGTTAGCAGTCCCGGCCGACCGCCCAGGCAATCAGGTCCTTGCGGGCCCAGACCATAATCCAGTCCATTGGTCGATAGATCCCCCGCTCAAAGGCAGCCTTGCGTTCGCTCGAGTTGGCCAGAGCATTGGCGACAGTTGAGTCGCCAATTCCCACCTTGAACAAGCTCGCTCCACCGCTTTGCGGGGTGTCCCGCAGAAAATCAAGCCGCGGGCTGACGTGATGAAGTTCAGGATCGAACCACCAGCTTGTGCCGTATACGCCAAGCACCTCAGGATGATGTTCCAATAGCCGCGCGATCCGCACATAGCACCGCTGCCAGCCCGTGTCGCTGAATTCGCGAATCAGACGCAGATCCATGTGCATTTGGTAGAGCACCTTGAATCCGCCGACACGTCCCAGCATGTGCCAGACAAACCGCACGCCCTCGGATACGCCATTTCGGGCCGCGATACTCCGCGGGACGCCGGAACGAACGTCTATAAATTCTGCGCCGCAAGGAATGAGCTTGTGTCTGCAAACGGCAAGATCCTTGGCGAAGCGGTCATTGCCGTGCAGATAGAAGTCCTTCGGATTGTGCTCCATCTGCGACACGATTTTCCGCAGATACGCCGTGAAGCTGGTGACGATCTCGGGGGGATAATTTCCCGCACCGGCCCGACCGTCGAATTGCAGGATCAGCGTTAGCAGGACAAGCCGGTGATACGTTTCGAGCGCAACACGTCCAAATTCGTTTTCAATGACGCCACATTGGACGTTGGCGTTCGGGGGCACCCATGAGTAGCGCCCGTAGAAAGTCGTTGCCTGGAAATTGCCAATGTAATCCTGTACGGGATAGCGCATCAGAACCGCTGGATCCAGCGTTGCCAACTCGCTTTCCAGGCGCCGCCGTACATCTTCGCTGAGTGATTTGTCCAAAATATATTCTGGGATGCAAACGAGAGGGCGTCGCTACGTCTCCGCAGTCAACATTTTCCGGCCGCCACTTGCCGCTGGCAAACGGTTCGTGCCGATGACTATTACGCACCCTGATAGCGCGTGCCCCTATCGTTCCGGAATAAATTTTACCCGCGCCGCAAGCCTGTGGTCCGGGATAGCGTACATGCGCTCGCTTGTCACCATGGGCTTCCCAGAGTGCGTCACGATTCAAAAGGGTCGCATCTTCGCAACCAAATACTTCGCACCACTGACCATCGCCAGGAACTCGGGGGCACTGGTCAGTTCGCCATCGAGAATGCGAGGCAATCGCAATGGGTTGGCCCCTGCCGAGACCAGCCCGTGGTCACAGGTTGTGGCAACTTCAATACCAATGGTCGCCAGATCCTTCAGTGCCTGTTCCGTGTAGTCTCCGCTCGGCCAACAGAAGTGCCTGAAACCTTCGGGAGACCACCCGAGTATTTCCCCGAGGGCCTCTTGATTTGACCTGATTTCGTCGCCCATCACTTCCGGCGAGAAATCGCCGAGTGAATGAGTATGGGTGTGCAACGCAATCTCGAACCCAGAGGCAGCGGCACTTCGCACCTCTGCGGGCGTGCCGAGATTGAAGATGCGAGCGCGATCCAGGTCATCTGCGCGAATCTGCATGGTATTGAAGAGCGCATTCAGCAGATTCTTGCGAGCTGACTGAGGAGATCTGTCGAACAGCAAGTTAAGGAACACGCTCAATCGGCGGCGCTCACCCGGATCCCTGAGCTGAAACGTTTCTTTCATCCCGCCCTCCGCCGGAAGATCGCGCAGCAATTCAGGGGGCAGCGTAACCGAATCGGAAGGAGTCGCAGCGATGGCAAAGGAAATCGCAACCTCGTGTATTGGCGCACCCGATATCAACCGCTGTGTCTGCAAATAGATTGTCGCCGGAAACTGATATTTCATGAGTTCGGGCAGCATGAAATCAAAAGTCGAGGCCCAGCCATCGTCGATCGTGATCGATACGGCGCGAGGCGGAAGCGTTCCCGAGCGAAGATTTTCAAGCGCTTCCAGCAGCGGGAGAACGTTGCAACGATGATCCGCCAGCGCCTTGAGTCGCTGCTGGAATGTATCGCGTCCGATGAAGATCTTGTTGCCGAAATGCGGGCGCGTCACCGTCCAGGCGCCGTGATAACAGAGAATGCGCAGGGATTTCCTGGTTCTGTCGAATGCGAGGCGATTGATCCCCAGTCGATCGATCGATCGGAAGAGTCTCGCGCGACCGGGTGAGTCAGCTCTCATTGAAGATAAGGCGACATTGAATTCCGGGCATTGACGCTGATTGGCGAGCGTTGGTTACCGTGACGTCCCATGCTCTTGGTCGCGCCTGCCGCTGGTTTGGATCGCCATGAGGGCAGCGGAAAATGTCCAAAATGCGTTCTTGGGACCTGTGGTGAACACGCGGTCGAATCCGGCCCGCATCTTGGATCCTGCAGGGAAGACGATTGGTGAGCGAGGCATCGTCAAGTATCTTGGCTCAGGCTGCGCGGGTCAAGCGGCGGGGCTGCCGCGAGGTGCAACCCACAGATGTCGAGAACGCACTAGGATGCATCGAGACCCGAGACTACGTTTTCTTTCTCCGGCGAAGTGAGCACCCAATTGCGGTAAGCACGCGTCAGGTAGGAGTGCAGGAGCTGCTTGCCCGTATAGGTGCGCCGGAAGAGCTCCTCGTCCACTATCGCGAACCAGCCGAGCGAGGAAGACTCGTATTGCGCGCGCCAGTTCCACGTCCGGTATGCTCGCCGCAGGTGACCAGCGACCGGTTTCAGGCCCGCCACCGTGATTCCACGCACCATTGCACGCAGCAGCGCATTTCGGTCGGTATTGGCGGCGGTAATCGGCAGCGACTGCCGTTCGCGCGCGAACTCGAAATAGAGCTTGCGGCCCACCCGCAGCGAGGCCGGCACGCGCGCCCAGAAGTCCATCAGCTCGTGGTCGAAGAGCGGCAACCGCCACTCGTGACCGAAATGCTCATAGGCGCGCACCGAGTTGCAGATGAACTTCGCCTGCCGCTCGCGCAGGTCCCATTGCTCGTACAGGTCGGCCGCCCGCGCGGACGACGTATCGCAGATGCGTCCCACGATCGCCTCGATTCTTTCCGTGAACGCTGCGCGGAGGTTCAATTGCGCCTGTTGCGGCCAGTCCCATAGAGAGTAATGCGCGCGCAGCAGCGCATCGATGAACTCGCGGCGACGAACCATTGCGGAGGCGAGGAATTGCGGCGGAATGTGGCTCCCCGCGAGAAAATCGCCGGAGTGTCCCGGCACGAATACGCTATCGGGCGCCACCTTGCCTTCGCGCGTCAACTCCCAGACGGCGGGCCAGTCCTGGATGTGCGGCACCGACGCCAGGTTTCCCGCCGTCCGGAAATAATGCGCGAAGCGGTCGGTCGACGACCACGCGCGCCATCGTTCCGCCGAGTACGGAACGAACTCCCAGCGAAAGCCGAGGTATCGCGCAAGTTCGCGCGAGATGTTGGCCTCCCAGTTGCCCGCCAGCCCGTAGCTGTAGCAGACGACGTCACGAACACCAAGATCGCGCAACGAGACCCCGATGAGTCGCGAATCATGGCCGCCGCTCAGCGGGACCACAATCGGCCGGCCGGCCACGCCGTCAACCAGGCGACGGAACACCCGCTCGTGCACGATTTCCAGTCGCGCGACGAGGTCCGTCGTGTCCGTCGTGAAATAGTCGCCGTGCTCGAAGCTGTAGTACTGCCGGCGCGACGGCTCCTCCGGAGTTTCGGCGTCCCAGCGCAGCATTTCGCCGGCCTGAACCTGATGGATTCCGCTGATGAGCGTTTCGTCGCCGGTCACGTAGCCCGTCAGCTGGAACTCGAGGTCGGACAGCGCATTCGCATCGATCTCCTGTACCCCCTCGAGCGCGGATTCCGCGCTGTCGCTGATCCGGGCGCGCTCATCGGCGACGCGATAGAAAAGCGGGATGCTGCGGACGCGATCAACCGCGGCAAGCACCGCATCGGGGCGTCGGCTCACGACCGCGAAGGAACCGTTGCAGAGGAGCAGTGCACGTTGCCATTGCTTTTCTCCGGTGCACGTATCGAAGAGCCGCGCGAGATCCTCCGCCGAATGGAAACGGTCATCGACATGCGCCTGCCCGCGAACCGAGGTCCCCCCGCAGGTGCGCCATTCGGGCGAGACGAGCTCGATTTCGACAGGCGTGACGTTCATCGTGCAGCCTCGCCTGCCGCGGCCGGCGAGCGCGCCGCCCGGGCGTATGCCGCGAACAGCCGCGGGCGCACGCTCGGCCACGTGTAGCGGCGCGCCTCCTCGACCCCCGCCGTGCGCAACCGATCGGTCAGCGCGGAGTCGTCGATGAGCCGAAGCGTCGCGGCGGCCATCGCCTCCGGATCGCGGGGCGGCACCAGCAGTGCCGTCCTCTCGTGCTCGACGAGGTCCGGAATGCCGCCCACGTTTGTTGTGACGATCGGCGTGCCGCTCGCCATGGCCTCGAGCAACGAGATCGGCATGTTGTCCGCGAGCGAGGGGTTGAGCGCGATCGTCGCGCCGCGGTACTGCTCCGCCATGTGGTCGTTGTCGAGGCGCCCGGTGAACGTCACCGCATCGCCGATGCCGAGCTCGGCGCTCAGGCGCTCGAGGTCTGGCTTGCGCGGTCCGGAGCCGGCAACGACAAGGCGCGCGCCCGGATGCCGCCGGTGGACGATGGCGAACGCACGCAGCGCCGTGCCCACATCGTAGATGTCTTCGAGGTTGCGCGCGACGAGCAGGTCGAGCCGTGCCGTGGGCGAGGACGCGGGCCGAAAGCGGGCAAGGTCCACGATGTTGGGGACGATTTCGGTGGCGATGTTCCAGCGGGTGAACACGCGCTCGAGGAATGCCGACGGGACCACGACGGCCGCCGCCATGCGCAGCGTGGGCCGCACCCAACGGATCTGGCGGGCGAAAAAGGCGGCGGCCTCCCCGCCCCGGTAATTCACGATCACCGGCACCCCACGCCAGCGACCGATCCAGACCGCCGGCGCCGCCGACAGATGCCATGCCCAGCCCGAATTGGCCATGACATGGATGAGTTCTGCCTGCCCGGCCGCTCGCCACAGCGCAACGAGGTAGGGCAGCAATCGAAACAGCGCCCGGATCCCACGCAGACGCTCGACGAATGCGGGCCGATAGGGGACATTGGTCTGGACCAATGTGACCAGCACACCTTCCTCGGACAGCAACCGGACGAGCTGGCGCGTCTGGTTGGCCATGCCGCCCGAAGGCGGCGGAAGCGGCCCCACGACCACGATCGAGCGCGGCGGATCCTCCGCGGACGCGACAGCCGCGCGCGGCATTGACGCGCCCCCGCTCACGATGCCGCCCGCATCGCGCCGACGCGAAGGTTTTGTGCCAGACGCATGCCCCAACGCAGCCGGGTTCCGCCCCAAGGCGTGAACCGGGGCAGCTCGAACGGCGAGTCGCCCGTTCGCGAAGCGCCGGACGAGGTCGAAACCGCCGCGCTGAATCCAAGCGCCTTCACCATCCCGACGTGCGGGCGACCGTAGTCTGTATCCGGCTTGCCGTTGGGATACGCGAAGAGCCGGACCGGTTGTCGCAGCAATCCTTCCAGGAACTCGCGGCCACCGGCGATCTCATGCTTCGCGGCCCCGGGCTCCAGCCTGGCGAGGATCGGATGCGTCATCGTGTGCCCGCCTATGCCCATGCCCGCGCGCGACGAGTTCGCGAACCTGCTCGCTGGTCATCATGAGATCGGTTCGTCGCGGTGCGCCGGTCAGCGAGACGAGCGCGTCCGCGCGCGCCTGCCGTTCGGGCAGCGGCAGATACTTGAACCCCGACAGCAGGCGGCCGATCGTGTCCTTGCGCTGCACCGGCGTCGCGAGCGGGCAGACGCCGAGCCCGAAGTCGGTCAGGTCGAGCGATGGCCCGGGCGCATATCGGACAGCCTCGATCACCGCGTCGTTCCACATCGTACCGCCGTCGAGAAATCCGGTCGCGACGAAGAATGTCGCGTGGATGCCGAATTCGCGAAGGATGGGGAGGGCCACCGTGACGTTGTCGGCATAACCGTCGTCGAACGTGACCGCCAGCGCGCGCGCGGGCAAGGCGCCGCGCGCCAGCGCCGCCGCGGCATCCTCCAGCGGCAGAACGTTGAACCAGCTGCGCAGCCATTGCATTCGCTCGCGGAACACGCTGGCATGCATCTCGTTGGGAAAAATTTCGTCGCGAACGGCATGCACACGGTGCAGGATGAGAATCGTGAGGCGCCCGCGCGCGCCGGCCGGCGACAGCGCGCCGAACAGCGTGCGCCACAGCGGAGAACTATCGAAAGTCTCGTCCCGGAGCGCATTCATGGACATGGCACGCTCATGCGGGCCGGCCCTCGATCCAATGCCTGCCGATCTGGATGACCAGCGTGACGGCGAGTCCAGCGAACAGCGCCGCAGCGGCGATCACCGTTCGCCGCAGGCGTTCCATGCGGACAATTGCCGCCTCGTTCTCGGCGGTCGCCAACACGACCAGGGCCGGAAGCGCGCCGATCGCACTTCCGACGCGATGCGCAACGCGCCCGGAAACCCTTCCGATCACTCCCGCCGCGCCACGAAGTTCCCGGCTGACGACGTCGTTCCCCCACCAGAGGTACCAGTGCGCCACGCCGCGCCGGTAATAGGCCAGCAGTTTACCGGGCACCGGGAACCCCAGCCTGCCCTCGCCCGCCTGGACAAATTCCACCGACGCCGGCGTGTCACGCAACGCCGCGTGCAGGCTCAACGCATCGGCCGGGACACCACTCGCGCCGACGATCGCATAGACGTTGTTGTGGACGTCGATGAAAACCCAGGCGCTACGCTGCCGATCGTAGACCTCGACGAAGGTGTGGCCGTGCCCGCCGAATCCGTCGAACGAGAACGCCCACTGCCGGCAGAACAGGTCGGCGCGGCGGGCGGCCGCCATGTACACCCGGACATAATCGGCGCAGTAACCATGACCCGCCACGATACGCCGGTAGGTCGTGGCGAGGTCGGCCTGGATCCCTCCCTCATGACGCGCATGGCGGACGAGCATGCCGACGAGGGCGCGCGCCCTCGGCCAGTCACCGGCGACACCGAGGATCCCGGCGGAGGCGACGCCGTCCCCGATGCTTGCCGGAGCATCGGCGCGCTCCGCATGAAAATCGACGGGCACCGCCGCCGGCGTCCACAGAAAATCCTCGCGGCGCCCCCTGCGCAGCAGGAACGCGTTGCGCACGCGCACGGCCTGGACGAGCGGCAACAGCAGCCACGCCAGCCAGAGAGCCGCGGCGACGAGCGCCACCGCGTTGGCAACAAGCAGCGCCGAACTCATTCCCAGCACAGCCCCTCGTAGCGTGCGCGCAGCGATTCCCCTCCCGGCATGCCTACGAGGTCGAGTACGAGCTGATCCTCGCGCAGGTGCGTGGCGAGCGCGGCGGCGACCGTTTTGTCGCCCAGGCCCACCACCAGGAGGTCCGACGCGCCGACCACCTCGGCGATGTCCGGTCGCAACAGCGTCCCGATGTGCGGCACGTGCTGCTCGATGAATCGGCGGTTGGCGCCGAGGAGATTCGACAGGGTACACCTCCGGATCGTAGACCAGGAGTTGCATGCCCTTGCCTATGAAATGCTCGGCCAGCGCGACCAGCGGACTCTCGCGCAGGTCGTCGGTGCCGGTCTTGAACGAGAGCCCGATCATGCCGATGCGCCGGCGGCCCGACGCCATCACCTTGGCGATCGCGTGATCGATGTGCACGCGATTGGACAGGGCAATGGCGGCGTGCACCGGCAGTTCGACGTCGCGGGTCTTCGCGAAGTGCAGCGTCGCGCGCAGATCCTTGGGCAGGCAGGAGCCGCCGAACGCGAACCCTGGCTTGAGGTAGGCCGGCGAGATGTTGAGCTGCCGGTCCTGGCAGACGAGATTCATCACCTCGAACGCGTCGACGCCCATCGCCTCGCACACGCGCGCCGTCTCGTTGGCGAACGTGATCTTCAGCGCGTGGAAATTGTTGCAGCAGTACTTGACCATCTCCGCGGAGCGGATCGACGTCGCGTGGAACTCGCACGGCAGGTGGCCGAAGAGCTCCCGCATCTTCGCCGTTCCGCCTTCGCCGGTGCCGCCCACGATCGTGAACGGCGGCTTGTCGTAGTCGCGGATCGACGAGCCCTCGCGGAGGAATTCCGGCTGGTAGCAGACATGGAAGTCCACGCCGTCGCGCTTGCCGGATTCGGACTCGATCAGCGGGCGCAGGATCTCGTCGACCGTCCCCGGCACCAGCGTCGACCGGAATACGAAGACGTGCGGGGTGGATTTCGCGCGCATCGCGGCACCCAGGTCCTTCGCGATGCGCACCATCGCCGACTGGTCCTGGCTGCCATTGGGCGCGGACGGCGTGCCGACGCAGACGAGCGAGACCTCGGTTTCCAGCACCGCGGCGTGCACGTCGCGCGTCACGCTCACGCGCCCGTTGCGGACGATGTCCGCCATCAGGTCGACCATGCCTTCCTCGACCACCGGTGTCCGTCCCGCGGCGATGAGGTCCAGCTTGGCCTGGTCGACATCCACGCCGACAACCCGGTGGCCGTCGCGCGCGAGACAGGCGAGGGAGACCGCGCCCACGTAACCGAGTCCGAAGATGCTTATGTCCACGTTCGAATCCTTGCGATGCGGGCAGCGCTATGCGCCACGAGAAGAAAAACTGGAAAGGCATCGCTCGATGATGCCATCGAGCCGCTGCATCGAACGGTCCCACGCGTGATGCGACAGCATGCGCGCGCGGCCGGCATGGGCCAGCCGCCTGCGCTCGGTCGGGTCGTCGAGCACGCGCAGGATGGCCTCAGCGTACGCCGCGGGCGTGTCGGCCACGAGAAAATCATCGGGGCCCGCCGCATCGACGCCGCCGGCCGCGACGCGGCTCGTCACGACCGGTACGCCGAGCGCCATGGACTCGAGGATCTTGTTCTGCGTCCCGCGCGCGATGTTCAGTGGCGCGACCATGAGCGCTGACCTGCGCAGGAAGGGCCGCACGTCCGGGACGGATCCGGTGACCGTGACACCGGGCAACTCGCCCAGCCGGCGGACGGCCGGCGACGGATCGGCGCCCACGACAAGGAGCCTGACGGCGGGCCGCCGCGCGCGCAGGAGCGGCAGCGTCTTTGCACAGAAGTCGAACATGCACTCCTGGTTCGGGAAGTAGTCCATGCGCCCGACGAACGCGATCGTGTCCGCGTCGTACGCTTCGTCGGTCGGCGCGAAATAGGCGCTGTCGACGCCGTTCGGAAACCAGTCGGACGCGACGCCGGTCCCGTAACCCTCGAGCGTTTCCCACTCCGCGCGGGTGGTCGCCGTGCACATTTCGAACCGGGTGGCCAGCCTTTTCTCCTCCCGTTGCATCTTGCGCCCTTCCAGTCCGTAGCCCAGCGAAAGCGGGAACGACTTGCACCGTGCGTACTCGAGCCATTTCTGCGAGTCCATGTCGCCGAAGTCGAGAATCTTGGGAATGCCGCGAACGTCCTCGACATATTGGGCGACCGACGAGCAATGGACGAATACGAGTTCGTACCGCTCGCGCGCGAGCCGGCCGCGAATCGCGCGCGCGAGATCGGGCGAATAGAAGTAGCCCATCGAGGACGGCGTGGGCGTCGGCAGCCGGACGACCATCCGCCATGCCTGGACCGTATCGCGCACGCGGCCCATCTCGTAGTCCGTGCAGTACGCGTCGAGGCCCTCACCCTCGCGCGCTTCCGTGTCGGAGCGGGCCAGCGACGCGACAGTGACCTCGTGCGAGGCCGAAAGGTGCCGGATCATGTTGAACGGGCGGATCTTGCCGCCGCGCTTCGGAGGAAACGGAAAGCGGTGGCACACGTAGAGGATCTTCACACGGTGTGCTCTTTCAGTTCTTCGGTGACGTCGTCCGCGGAACGCCGGTCCAGGTAGATGCGCGCCCAGATCTCGAGATTGATGAGCGCCATCAGCCGGTCGGTGCCGTCGACGAGGTTGGCCGCGTGCGAAGCGACGAGCGATTCGATCGCGGCCGGGCGAAACAGCCCGCGCGCGTTGATCGATTCTTCCGACAACAGGTTGCGCAGCAGCGGCGCGAGGTCGCGCTTGAGCCACGCACCCATCGGCGCACCGAAGCCGCGCTTCCTTGCGTTCCAGGATATCCGCTGGCAAAACGTCCCGGAGCGCGGCCTTCATCACGTGCTTCAGCCGGCCGCCGCGGATCTTGATCTCCTGCGGCATCCTCGCCGCGAACTCGACCAGTTCGTGATCGAGCAGCGGCACGCGACACTCGAGCGACACCGCCATGCTCATTCTGTCGGTCAGCAGCAGCAAGTCGTCCGGCAGCTGCGTTTCCGCGTCGACGGCCAGCATCCGGTTGAGATCGTCGGTCCCGTCGGCACACGCGAACGCCGCCGTCAGCGCCTCGTGCCCGTCGGTGCGGCGATCGCGCAACAACTGCGCGGCCAGATCCTCGGAAAACACCTCGACATACGACCGGTAGCGCTCGTCGATCGGCAGGCCGGCGGCGGACAGGAAGCCCTTCGCGAGCCGCGCAACGTTGAGCAGCGGCGAATGCCGGTCGCTGGGTAACCGCTGCCCCAGCGCCGTCGCCGCGCGGCGCAACGGCGCGGGCAATCGGTCGAAGTATGCCTGGTAGTGGCCGCCGAGGTAGCGGCGATAGCCTCCGAACAATTCGTCACCGCCCACGCCCGAGAGGATCACCGTCACGTCGCGGCGCGCGAACTGCGACACGAGATAGGTCGTGATGAACGCGGTGTCCGCGATCGGCTCATCCATGTGCCAGAGCAGCCGCGGCAGCAGCGACACGACATCCGGCCGTACGATGATCTCGTGGTGGTCGGTGCGGAATAGCTCCGCAACCCGGCGCGCATGCGGCAATTCGTTGTAGTACGCCTCCGCGTCGCCGCCGCCAAAGCCGATCGCATAGGTCTTCACCGGCCGATCGCTGTGGGCGGCCATGAATGCGACGACCGCGCTCGAGTCGACGCCACCCGACAGGAACGCGCCGATCGGAACGTCGCTGACCATCTGCATCCGCGTCGATTCCTCGAGCCGGATTCGCGTCTGTCCGATCCACTCTTCCTCGGTGCGCGATGCGTCGACCGCCGCCGGGATGCGCCAGTAGCGGCGCTCGACGACGCGGCCGCCTTCGGCGACCAGGAGCGTGGCCGGCGGAAGCTTGGCGATGCCGCGGAACATCGATCGCGGCGCCGGCACGTAGCCGAGCGCCAGATAGGCCGAAAGCGCCGCCGGATCGAGCGCCGCCGCCACGCCGGGCGCCGCCAGGATCGCCTTGGCCTCGCTCGCGAAAAGCAGGCGCCGGCCGTCGTTGCAGACATAGAGCGGCTTCACGCCGAGCCGGTCCCGGCCGATGAGCAGGCGGGAGCGCCGCGCATCCCACAGTGCAAAGGCGAACATCCCATTCAGCCGCGTGATGCCGTCGTCGCCGTAGGCCTCGTAGAGATGCAGAATGGTCTCGCAGTCGGAGTCGGTCTTGAACCGGTGACCCTCCGCGATCAGTGCTTCACGCAGCGCCCGATAGTTGTAGATTTCCCCGTTGGCGATGAGCCACAGCGTGCCATCCTCGTTCGAGAGCGGCTGATGGCCGCCGCCGACATCGATGACCGACAGGCGGCGCATCCCCATGGCCAGCGGGCCGTCGACATACGAGCCCTCGTCGTCCGGTCCGCGATGGAGGGTGAGCCGCCCCATCGCACGCAGCGGTTCGGGTTGCGCCGTCGCGCCATCGAGTTGCAGGATGCCGTAGATGCCGCACACAGGCTCAGCGTCCGCCCTGGTGAAGGCTCGCGCCCTCGGTGCCCGTCGTCAGCAGCGACCGATAGACGTCGGCATAGCGCGCCACGCTGCGTGTCCACGTGCGCTCGCTCTCGACGAACTGCCGAGCCTGCGCGCGGATCCGCGGCCAGTCATCCGCATGGTCGAGGACGCGCTCGATCGTCCGCGCGAGCGCTTTCGCGTCGCCCGCCGGGAACAGGTACCCTGTTTCGCCGTCGCGGACAAGTTCGCGATGACCGCCGACGTCGGACGCGACGAACATGCGACCCTGCGCCATCGCTTCCAGCGGCTTCAGCGGCGTGACGAGTTCGGTAAGCCGCATCCGGTACCGCGGATACGCGAGTACATCGATGAGTCCGTAGTATCGCTGCACCTGATCATGCGGAACGCGTCCCGTATAGACGATGTGCTCGCGCAGTCCGCGCGCCGCGGCATGGCTCATGAGCGCCTGTTCCTGCGGTCCGCCGCCGACCAGCAGAACGCGCAGGTCGGGCCGCGTGGATACCAGCGCGGCCAGCGCCTCGATCAGCAGGTCGAGCCCCTCGTACGCGTAGAAGGAGCCCGCAAACCCGATCACCGTCTTGCCACCAAGGCCGAGCCGTGCCTTGAGCGCGGCGTCGGGCTCCGCGCCGAATACGAATTCCGAGGTGTCGACCGCGTTGGGAATAACGGTGACGCGATCGGCGGCGATGCCGCGCGACACGATATCCGAGCGCAATCCTTCGCAGATCGTGGTGACGTGGTCCGCCCGGCGCATCGCGAACGACTCGAGCCGGCGCGAAATGCCGTAGCGGACGCTGCCCTCACGCGTCGTGCCGTGATCGACGGCCGCATCCTCCCAGAGCGCGCGAACCTCGTAGACCACGGGAATCCGGCGGCGCCGCCCCACCCAAAGCGCCGGCAGTGCGTTGAGCACCGGCGAGTGCGCGTGCAGGACGTCCGGGCTGAACTCCTCCACCAGCGTCGAGAGGCGACGCGCCGTGGCGCGCATCTCCTGGGCGTAGATCGCGCCAGGGACGCCGGACAGCGCGTTGCGTTCGAGGCGCGTGCGATGAAACCGGAAGCCGCCGGCATCCTCGAATTCGGCGTCGGTGCCCGGGTGCCGTGGCGTCGTGACCTGCAGCGTGGTCCAACCCAGCGCGCGTTGCTCACGCAGGATCGCCGCGGTCCGGAACGCGTAGCCGCTATGCAGCGGCAATGAATGGTCGAGGACGTGGAGAATGCGCATGGCGGTTCAGGGGGCCTCTGCGCGCAGCCCGGCGTCCGCCGGGCGATCGGCGACATTGCGCAGGAACGCGTCGAACATCAGCAGCGTCCACAGCGGCGCGCTGAAATCGCGCCGTCCCGACTGATGCTGGTCGACCAGCTGCTGCAGGTAGCGCCGGTCGAAGATCCCGGTGTCGCCGAGGCGCTCGCCGAGCAGCGCGTCGCGCACCCGCGTGCGCAGCGGGCCGCGGAACCACTGCGCGAGCGGCACCGCGAAACCCATCTTCGGCCGGTACAGCACGTCGCGCGGCAGATCGCGGCTCCATCGCCTTCTTGAGCAGCCACTTGCCTTCACCGCCGCGGATCTTCAGCGACGACGGCAGCGACGCCAGCCACTCCACCAGCGGATGGTCCATCAGCGGCTCGCGCACCTCGAGCGAATGCGCCATGCTCGCGCGGTCGACCTTGGTGTTGATGTCGCCGATCAGATACGTCTTGAGGTCGAGGTACTGGACGAGCGCCAGCGGATCATCGGTGTCAGCGAGGCGCGCGTGCCGGCGGAACACCTCGGCAGCGCTGTAGCCGGCCAGCTTCGCCCGGAAGCGCCTCGGTGAACAGTTGGCGCGCGCATCCCGTCGCGCAGGATCGACACCCCCTGGAAGTAGGCGTCGACGGAATCGCGGCCGAGCGCCTCGAAGGTCGACTTCGCCCGGAAGATCCGTGGCGCCCAGTCGGCCTTGGGGTAGGCGCGCCCAAGCAAGCCGAACATCGGGCGGCGCAACGACAACGGGAGCGCCGGCCGCAGTCGCTCCTCGGCAAGGTGCAGACGATACCGGCGGTAACCGCGCGAAATTCTCGTCGCCCCCGTCGCCCGACAGCGCCACGGTCACGTGCTTGCGCGCGAGCTGGCACACGCGGTAGGTCGGGATCGCCGAGCTGTCCGCGTACGGCTCGTCGTAGACGCGCGCGAGTTCGTCGATGAGGTCGAAGTCGTCGCTTTCGACGCGGTCGACGAAGTGCCGCGTGCGGTAGCGCTGCGCCACCTGGCGCGCGAACCGCGATTCGTCGTACGCCGGATCGGCGAAGGCGATCGAGCAGGTGTTGACGGGTTCCGCCGAGATTGCCAGCCATCGCGGCCACCACGGCGCTCGAATCCACGCCGCCGGAAAGGAATGCCCCCAGCGGGACCTCGGAGATCATCCGCAGGCGCACCGACTCGTCGAGGCGCGCGGTCAGCTCGGCGCATGGCGTCGCCCTCGGACAGCACGCGGTCGAGCGTGAAGCGTGGGTCCCAGTATCGAAACCGGTTCAGGCACGGGCGCGCCGACGCGAATGGTCAGCGTGTGCGCCGGAGGAAGCTTGCGCGCACCAGCGAAGATCGTGCGCGGCTCCGGGACGTAGCCCAGCGCGAAATATTCCTCGACCGCGCAGTCGGTCGATCGTCGCGCGGCAAGCCCCGGATGCGCGAGGAGCGCCTTCAGCTCGGACCCGAACAGCCAGCGTGCCGTCGGGCAGCAGCGCGTAGTGCAGCGGCTTCACGCCCAGGCGGTCGCGGGCAAGAAAGAGTGTTTGCCGGTTGCGGTCCCACAACGCGAACGCGAACATGCCGCGGAAGCGCTCGACGCAGGCCGCGCCCCACGCCTCCCACGCGTGCACGATCACTTCGGTGTCGCTCTTGGTGCGGAACCGTGTGCCCGAGCGCCGTGCAGCTCCGGGATCAGCGACTGATAGTTGTAGATCTCGCCGTTGTAAACCACTACGACGCTGCGGTCCTCGTTCCAGAGCGGCTGCTGGCCCGTCGACAGGTCGATGATCGACAGCCGCTTGTGGCCAAGGCCAACGCCGGGCTCGACGTGCAAACCGCACTCGTCGGGACCGCGGTGGTGCTGCGATTCGTTCATGCGCAGAAGGAGGCTCGCGCGGTACTTCGCGCTGTCCGCGTGTGTCGACGATGCCAACGATGCCGCACATTTCAGGGACGCTCGCGATTCAGCCGTGCGGGCCGCGGCCGCTGGCGGCGGCGGGCGCGGGCGTTCCGGCAGCGCGCGGCGCCGCCAGGCTCGCATACAGACGGTGGTAGCGTTCGACCATGCGCTCGAGGCTGAAGCTGCGCTCTGCGCGCGCGCGTCCCGCGCGGCCGTGGGCGGCCGCGCGGGACGGGTCGCCGTAGTAGCAAAGCAGCGCGCGCGCCAGTGCCGGACTGTCGGCCGCGGGGACGATGTCGCCGGTGGCCCCCGCCTCGACCAGCTGACCGTTGGCGCCGACATCGGTCGCCACGACCGGAAGGCCGCAGGCCATCGCCTCCAGGATCGTGTTCGACACCCCTTCGGCGAGCGACGGCAGCACGAAACAGTCGAGGCCCTGCAGTATGTCCGGTACGTTGGCCCGCTCTCCCGCAAACCAGGCAAGATCGCGCACGCCGGCGGTGGTCAGGATCGCCTCCGCTTCGCCGCGCAACTGGCCGTCGCCGACCAGCACGAGCCGCATGCGGGCGCGGGCTTCCGGTTGCGCGGCTATCGCGGCCGCGAACGCGCGCGCGAGATTGGTCTGGTCCTTGACCGCTTCCATGCGGCCCACGGTCCCCACGAGCCACAGTTCGTCGCCGCGGAAAGGGCAGCCGTCGATCGGCCGGCGTCCATCCGGCGCGGGGCGGAAGCGCGCGATGTCGACGCCGTTGTAGATCTGGTCGATGCGCGCGGCCGGGACATGCACACGCTCGCGCAGGTAGCCGGCGAGGTCCGGCGACAGCGCGACGTACCGGGTCACGAACGGCCGGTAGAGGCGGCGCACGCGCTGGTAGCGAACCCGCGAGCCGTCGAGGTCACCGACGTCGCGGCCGTGCTCGCCGTGCACGCGCGCCGGCACGCCCGCCGCCCACGCCGGCACGACGACCTCCAGCGCGGCCAGGTTGCGCGTGTGGACGATGGCCGGCCGCCAGCCGCGCAGCAGCGAGTAGAGCCGCGGATAGAGCCGCAAGGCGTGGCCCGGGCCCTTGTGCAGCGCAACCAGTTCGACGTCGTCGCGCTCGACGCGCGACGCGAAACCGGCGTCGATGTCCGTCAGCGAGACGATCTTGTGGCGCCACGCCTGCCGCGGCAGGCGGTTGACGAGATTGACGACCCCGTTCTCGAGCCCGCCGACCGCGAATCGGTAGACGATGTGCACGATCAGCGGTGCAGCCTGCGCGCTCATCCCGGCTCCCCGCGCACGGCAGCGAGCGCGCGCGCGATCCCGGCCGACATGCTGCGCGTGAATTCGCGCAACGATTCCGCCGCGTCCGGGCTGCCGGCTGGTCGCGGAGCATAGACGACGATCAGCGCCGAATCGTCGCCGCGACCGCGGAGCCTCGACCAGGCAAGACGCGCCTTGGCGACGTACTCGCTTGCCGTCACCTGTCCATCGACCCAGAACAGGCGCACCACGTCGAGCTTGTCCCCGGGTCCCGAGAGCCGCGTGCGTTCGACGGACACGCTCTCGCCGTTCCAATCGATCGCGTCCGCGGCGCGTGCGATCGGCTTCCAGCGTATGTCCCCTATGTTGGTCAATTGATTGCCGGACGTGACGAGCTCCCGGCCCTTCGTCTGGTTGCGGTAGTACGCGATGTAGACGCCGACCTCCCGGTCGCCCTTGCGATACGCCTGCCGCAGGTCCCAGGCGAACCCGCGGTAGTCGGGCTTCCAGTCCGCAATGGCGTCCGGCGAAGCCACCCATCCGTCCCGGGCCGGCAGCACCGCGACCTCGGGTGCGTTCGCCTCGGTGGCCGACGCAACGCGCGCTTCCAGCGGAATCCAGATGCCCGCCACGGCGATGCAAGCGAACGCGGCGGCAAAGAATGACGCGGTCGAAGCCGTGGCAGCCCGGTCGGGTGTGACACCCGTGCGCTCGGCGGCCGGCGCCTCGGGAGAGGCCGCCGGTTCCTCCTGCCAATACGAACCGATCCAGAACACCAGCAGCATCACGAGACCGAAGAACAGCCAGCCATAGATGATGTGGTCGAATCCGATCGCGATCCGATTGCCGGACAGGTGACCGAGCATGACGATCCCGTAGGCTCGCAGCCAGTTGGCCACGATCGGCGTCACGATCGCTGCAGCCATGAACAAGGCGCGCCGACGCGTGCTCCGGTAGGCGACGGCAGCGTAGATGGTGCCGACCATCACCGACGCGATGATGTACCGGATGCCGCTGCAGGCTTCGACCACCGACCAGGTGCCCGAGGGAATGACGAAGTGGTTCGCTTCGCGGTAGACGGGCACGCCCGAAAAGCGCAGCGCCCAGACGGTGAAGTTGGCCGTCCATTCGATCAGCGTGGGGACGAAAATCTCGCCAACGGGAATCGCGAACAGCAGGAAGGCCAGGGGAAAGGCCAGCGCGCGGGCCACGGACAGCCCGACCACCGTCACGAACGCCGCCTGGACCATGAAGGCAAGCGAGAACTGCTTGAGGCCGAGCACGTCCGCAACCGACATCACGAACCACATGGCGCCCGCAGCGAGCACGGCCAGCACGCCGGGCCACCACGGCGCCGCGGAGATTTCCGCCAGCGCTTCGCGCTTGCGCCAGATCAGCCACAGGCAGATGGGCACGATGACGAATCCGTGCGCAAACGTCTCGGAGCGCTCCCAGATCGATACGATCGATGCCGCCGTCGACGCGTGCACGGCCACGATGCCGATGACGGCTACGGCTGCCGCGAGCACCGGCGCCGTGAACCAGTGCGCGCCTGCCGGAACGCGCCCCGCGGCGGCCAGACGATCCGGGGCCCCGACGTGCGGCAGTGAGTCCATGTCTGCGGAAGGACGCACGCTATCCGAGATTGCGGACGATGTGCGGACCGAGCGCGTTGACCACCGGCAGCGGAAGCCGGCGCCACAACGCCACCAGCGCGCGGTACCTGGGGTTGAGGGGATTGTTCTGCGGCACCGAGTCGCGCTTGCGCAGCCGATATTCGTAATGGAGCGGCGCCGGCTCGAATCCCCAGTTCTTCTTGAAGTCGAAGCTGCCTGTGCCGCGCTTGCTGCGCCCGTAGTCGAACACGCGCAGGCCGCGTTCGCACGCGCGGCGCATCAGTTCCCAGTACTTGAAGTCGTTGGCGGCCAGATCGCGTGCCGCGACCGTGTCGCCCGCGTAGTACGGGAGCACCTCGTCGCGGAAATAGAAGCTCAGCACTCCGCTGACCGGCCGGCCGCCCGCATCAGTGACGATCATTGGCTCACACTGCGGTCCGAACACGCGGCACAGCCTGGCGAAATACGATTTGCCGTACGGCGGCGTGCCGTGGCGATGCATATTGTCGGCGTACAGCGCGAAGAAGCGCTCGATGTCGTCGTCGATCCCGCTGCGGAGTCCGTTTCCGATGCCCTTGCGCACCATCGCGCGCTGCTTGCGCGGAATCGCAAGCATGTTGGCTTCGACGTCGGCGGCGATTTCCTTGCGGAACGTCACGTAGAGATCCTGCTGCGGCCAGGTCGGGCACAGCGCGCGCCGGTTGCGGAGTTCCAGAAAATCGGCGTCGAGGTCATCGGCGATTCCCACCGCGCGATCGACCAGCGCGCGCGAAGCCTCCGCGCCGTCGGTCGCGGGGCCGCCGTAGACGCCGAAGGGAAGCGAAACCAGCGAATGGCCGAACAGCCTGCTCTTCACTTCGACCAGCGGCAGAACCCCTTCGATTTCACCACGCCGCTCGGCGAGCAGGTAGTGCGTGCGGTGGCGGAACACCTCCTCGATGATTTCGCGCCAGCCGATCGAGTGGAAGAACGTGGCCTCGGCGCAGCGCTCGACGAACGCGCTCCAGCGCGGCGCATCGGAGTCCGACACCGCGCGGACGGTAACGCGTTCCGCCGGCCGCACGTCGTGTGAGCCCTTCATGACGGTACTCGCGGCCGTCATGCGTCACCATTGAGGAAGATGCGGTCAACCCGATCCCAGCGAAAATCGACGAGCAGGCGACGCAGCCGCCCGTCCATGTGTTTCAGATTCACGTAGTGGCGGAAGCGCGTCCTGGCATCGGCGCCGTCCATGCGCGGCTGTTCGGGGTCGAGTTCCCACGGGTGGAAATAGAACATCGCCGGCTGCCCGTCGACATCGTTCACGCGGCGCAGCGACCAGCGCGAAACGCCGTAGGGCAGCAACCGGAAATATCCGCCGCCTCCCGCCGGCCAGTTCGCACGCATCATCCGCACCGTGGTGACCGGAACCTCGATGAGGCCGGGGCGCACCTCGTGCGCAAAGCGCGGCGCGTCGGGCGCGCCGTAGTGATCGTGCCGAATCGGATAGACGCTCGAGCTGTAGCAGTACCCCGCCTCGGCAATGCAATCGAACGCCCATTCGTTCGCCGGGCCCACGGAGAAACTCGGCGCACGATACCCCCGGACCGGCGCCCCGGCCTGGTCCTCGAGCACCGCCTTGGCGAGCCGGATGTCGGCGAGAAACTCGCCGTAGCCCTGCTCGCTCGCACGCACGTGCTCGTAGCCGTGGCTCGCGAGTTCGTGCCCCTCGTCCACGATACGGCGGATCAGCACCGGATAACGCTCGGCGACCCACCCCAGCGTGAAGAATGTGGCGCGGGCCCCGGCGTCGGCGAGCATGCCGAGAATGCGGTCGACATTGCCCTCGACGCGGCACGGAATCGAATCCCACGACGCGCGCGGAACGTGATGCGCGAACGCCGATACCTGGAAATAGTCTTCGACGTCGATCGTCAGCGCATTGATGATCGCACCGTCCATGGCATTGTGCGCGTTCATGCGTCGATGGCCTCGCGCTGCACGCCGGCGTATCCGAGCCACGCGGCGAGATCGGCGCTGATCCGCTCGGCGGCACGGCCGTCCCAAAGTTCGGGCGTGCGGCCACGCTTGCCGCCCCCCGCGATGATCGCGTCGACGCACGCCATCGTACCGCCCGGATCGCGACCGACCAGCGTGTTCGTACCCTGGTCCACCGTGATCGGGCGCTCGGTATTTTCACGCATCGTCAGACACGGAACCGCCAGCGCCGTCGTTTCTTCCTGGATGCCGCCGGAATCGGTGAGGACGAGCCGCGCGTTCGCCATGAGCCCGAGCATCTCGAGGTAACCCTGTGGCGGCATCAACGTGAGCGCGCTGCCCGACAGCGCCTGCGACAATCCGAAGCGTTCGATGTTCGCTCGAGCGCGCGGATGGACGGGCCAGACGAGCGGCAACCGGCGCGCAACTTCGCGCAGGACCGCCAGCGACTCCCGCAACGCCGCCACATCGTCGACGTTCGAAGGACGATGGAGCGTGACGACGCCATAGCCTCCCGGACCGTCGATCAACTCGCGTGGCAGGCCCGCCCGCGCCAGCGTTTCGGCGGGCGCGACCGCGCGCTGCCGGTACCGCAGCAGCGAGTCGATCATCACATTGCCGACGAAGCGGATGCGCGCGCCGGGAATGCCTTCGCGCAACAGGTTGTCGGCAGCCGCGCGCTCGGTCGTGTACAGGCGCTCGGCGATCTGGTCGGTCAGGATCCGATTGATTTCCTCCGGCATCTCGCGGTCGAAACTGCGCAGCCCCGCCTCGACGTGGACGACAGGAACGCCCTTCTTCACGGCGACCAGGCTGCAGGCGAGCGTCGAGTTGACATCGCCCACGACGACGACGCAGCAGGGACGCAACTCGTCCACGACCGGCTCGAACCGCCGCATGATCTCCGCCGTCTGGACCGCGTGCGTCCCCGAGCCGACCTCGAGGTTCCGGTCGGGCGCCGGCAGTTCGAGATCCGCGAACAGCCGATCGTTCATCGCCACGTCGTAGTGCTGGCCGGTATGGACGAGGATCGCGCGCGGCAGCTCCACCCGCGCCGCGAACGCGCGCACCAGCGGCGCCATCTTCATGTAGTTCGGTCGCGCGCCGACGACGCACGCGATCGGACCGGACGCGTGTGGCGGTCCGTTCATCCGTGCTCCGCCGGCGAATCGGGCTTCGACGCCCGATCCGGATGCAGGAGCCGGTGCAGCAGGTCGACGGCCGCCGACACAGTCCGCTCGAGACGGTCGATCCGCTCCTCGAGATGGTCGAAATGCTTGTGCATCGCGACGCCGTCCATCCGTGTCGTCAATTGACCTTCGGTCCCGCCGGTTCCTCCGACGACGGCGACGTGCGCGACGCCCGCATCCGGGCCGAGTTCATCACGCATCTCGCGCGCGATCGCCTGCACGTCCCTCGATGTCAGCATGTGCCGCTCCGCGAGGAAGGCGGCGAGAAGCAGGCGATTGCACAGCGTGTTGATCCGGCGCGGAATGCCGCCGGTCACGGCATGGATGAGGTCGAAGCTCTCCGGCTCGAATTTCGGATCGTCCTTCCAGCCAACATGCTTCAACCGATGCTCGACGTATTCGCGCGCCTCGGCCTTGTCGAGCGGGCCGAGGTGATAGGAGGCGATCACCCGTTGGCGCAGCTGCTGCATCAGCGGGCTGCGCATCATCTCGCGCAGCTCGGGCTGGCCGATCAGGAAACTTTGCAGAAGCGCCTGGTCGCCGAGCTGGTAGTTGGATAGCATGCGCAGCTCCTCGACCGCGCGTGCCGTGAGGTTCTGCGCTTCGTCGACCACGAGCAGCGCGCGCTTCTTCTCCGTGACGCACTGGCACAGGAACGCCTCGAGGGAAGCGAGCATCATGGCCTTGTCGTTCGATACCACCGGCACGCCGAACGCCATGGCGACGGCACGCAGCATGTCCTCGGCGTCGAGCTGGGTGCTGACGAGCTGCGCCGCCACGACTTTCGCCGGATCGAGCTGCTCCAGCAGACTGCGCACGATCGTGGTCTTGCCGGCGCCGATTTCGCCGGTGATCACGATGAATCCCTCGCTCTGGTACAGCCCGTACTCGAGGTAGGCGTAGGCGCGCTTGTGCCCGCGGCTGCCGTAGTAGAACGTGGGATCGGGATTGAGCTGGAACGGCTTTCCGGTCAGCCCGTAATAGTTTTCATACATCCGGGGCCTATCTCAGCCTGTAGCTTATGCCGACGAATGCTGCCGCCTCGTTGTAGTCGTTTGCCAGGTCCGAATTCGCCTGCTGGTAGCGTGCGCCAACGTATCCCGTCATGTGTCCCGACAGCGGCGCCGACAGAGTAACCGTGGCGACGCCCTGCCGCGTCTCCACGTTGCTCGGTTCCGCCGCGACCGTGCGGCTGCCAGTGATCGACGTAATGAGATTGACCGCCTGCGTCAGCCGGTTGGTCCAGACGATGCTGCCTCCGGTTTGCGTATTGT
Source organism: uncultured beta proteobacterium (assembly GCA_963739745.1). Classification (GTDB taxonomy): domain Bacteria; phylum Pseudomonadota; class Gammaproteobacteria; order Burkholderiales; family Casimicrobiaceae; genus VBCG01. Next base: position 105,181 of record CAVUCJ010000015.1, on the reverse strand, counting down.
CGTTGCCCAGCGCGAGGAGTGGCGGCAGCGCGCTTCCCGACGCGGTAATGGCTTCGCTCTTGAGGTTGAATACGGAGAAAAGGATCGAATTCCGCACGCCGACGATGCCAAATGTTGCGGATTGTTCCTCCTGCAGCGTGATTTGCTGCCCATAGAGCGTGACCGGCCCCGCCAATGTGCTCGGAAGGCCGCGTTCGGACATGAATTGCGTGATCGCCTGCTGGCGCGCGACGGGATCGGGAATGCTGGACAGGTACAGGTTGTTCAGGAAACTGCCGACGTCGGTCCCCGCCGTGAGGCTGGCGATCTCCTGCGGATAGGTGGTGACATTGCGCGAGACCCGCACGTTCCAGACGGTGAGCGGTGTCCGGTGATCGAGTGTGAACAGGTACGACGAACCGAAGAAACGATGCTCCCAGTTGCCGACCGACATTGGTCCGCTCGGTGGGGCGCCACCGGAACCCGACCCCGTAAACGGCGCCGTTGTAGTCGGTCAGCGTCCCCTGATTGTCCTCGTAACCTACCGTCGCGTCGAGCCGGAACTGCGGGCTCACGTTGAAGAACGGTGCGAGCCGTCCGATCTGCATTTGCAGCGAGCCGGTCTGGTCAACGAACTTGGTGTCGGTGAAATCGTAGTTGGCGGCCAGGCCGAACCGGCGCTCCTCGGGAGACGACACGTTCGCGAGAACCTCGGTGTAGCGGGAGTTGCTGGTGGAGACCGGCGCGCCTGACAGGTTGGTCCAGACATTGTTGTTGCGCAATTCGTACGACATGCCGTTGGGAGCGACGCCCTTGACGTACGGGGATACCCGATAGGTTACCGTCTGATAGCGGTTGTCCGTCGCGCTGGTGAAATCCACCGGTTGCGCGCCGAACGGCGAGAAGAACTGCTGGGCGATGTTGACGGCACCTTCCACGTGCAGGACCTTTTCGTACAGGTCGACGTCGCCCAGCAGGTTGAGCGAAGGGTAGGCGGTGTTGTTGTTTCCGTCGGCGTTTCGCGCGTAGAGAACGACCGGGACCGCGAGCGAACCCTCGACCCGCGTGCGTTCACCCGTCCCGGAGAAGCGCAGCGCCGGCGTGATCGTCGTTACGAAGTCCGATTCCCGGGCGTCGCTGGGAGCCAGGTTGACATTGTTGGTGACCAATCCTTCCAGGGAGATCGAAGGCTCCGTGGTCCATTTCTGCGCGACGGCGGGTCCGGTGGCCGAGGCCGCCCCCAGCGCCATCACCATCAAGCGCGCCGGCCACCGGCATTTCGACGCCGTCGTCCGAGCGAGCCGATGGACGATGTGGACGTTCGTCATGCCGCGGGCCGGAAATCCAGGCACGCGGTCAGCTTTGCTTCGGGTCATCCCCGTAGTACCCATAGTAGGTGCCGACGTCCGTCTTGTCCGCCTTGTTGAGCACCATCATCACGACATCGCAGTTTTCGATGGTCGACATCGCCAGGTTCACGGCCTGTTGCCGCGTGCTGTCCGCGGCCACGACCACCACGATCTGGCCCATGTGGGTGGCCAGCACACGCGCCTCCGTGGTAGCGAGCAGCGGCGGCGAATCGAACACGATGATCCGATCCGGATAGCGGGAAGAAAGTTCGCGCAACAGGATCGCCATCTGTTCGCTTGCCAGAAGCTCGGTGGCGCGCCGGTGATGCGCGCCGGCAGGCAGGATCGTCAGGTTCTCGATGTTGGTCCGGACCAGCGCGTCCGCGACATCGAGATCGTCCCGGGTGAGCAACTCCAGCAATCCAGGCGAGTTCGCCACGCCGAGCAGGTTTGGCAGGTCCGGGTGGGCGACGTCCCCGTCTACGAGAAGTATCGTGGTATCGAGCTCCATCGCGAGGGAAATTGCAAGGTTCACCGACGTGAACGTCTTGCCCTCGCCGGGAAGCGCGCTGGTGACCATGACGAGGTTGCCATTCTTGACCTTGGCACCGGAACGTCCGAGCGCGTTGCGGAGGATCGGGCGCTTGATCACGCGGAACTCGTCCGCGATCTGCGAACGCGGGGCGTCCGGCGTGACCATGCCGCGGTTCTTCAGGCGCTCGAGATTGACATTCAGCTGAGCCGGACGAATCGGCGCCTTCGCCGTCGTTTCGGCCATCGCCGGAGCCGGCGCCCGCGTCGCACCGGGCGCGGACTCCGGTGTCGGGGTCGTCTCGCGGTGCTCGGTGCGTTGCGTCCCGCGCGCGACGAGGCCGGCGGCGCCGGGGGCAAGACCGCGCATCGCGGCCTCCGGCGTAGGCAAGGCGTCGGATTCCGGCGCAACCGCCGATGCGTCGGGGGTGGCGTCAGGCCCGTCCTTGATTTCGGCGCCTGCGCGACGCAGTTCCTCCAGTCGCTTGGCCGCCTGCTCGATCAAACTCATCGCTCGACCCTCATTTGACTCTCAATCGACCAGCCGTGACAGAAAACCCAACGCCGCGAACACCGCAGCGAACGAAACCAGAAGACCGCCCAGGCCGCCCGCAAACAGGACGGCATTGCGGCGACGCAGCCGGCTGAGCGCTTCGGTGGGCAGCATCGTGACCATTCCCAGGATCGGCCGCTTGGTCACGTCGCGCAGCGACCGTGCGTCGTGAAATGTAGGCATGAGCTGGCTCGCGATGAACGCCGCCAGCAAACCGGCCACCAGCGCTACGCCCAGCGCCATGGCGAGCAGCACGATGCGGGTCGGCGGGATCGGCTGCGGCGAAACACGCGGCGGGTCGACCACTCGGAACTGCGTGCCGCCGAAATCCTGCACGCCTTCGCCGATCGTCGCCGATTGCTTGCGCGCGAGCAGGGTTTCGTAGGTCCGCTTCTGGATATCGTAGTCGCGATTGAGCTGCGCATACTCTGCCTCGACCTGTGGAACCATGCGCGCGGCGCTCCGCAATTGGGCGTACTGTGCCTCGTACGACGACAGCTTTGCGCGCAACGAGGCCACATTCGCCTCCGCCTCCGCAAGCGAAACCCGCAGCTGCTGGAAAACCGGATTGCGCTCGCTGCCCGCCGAATCGGCCGGACGCTCGGCGGCCGCCTTGCGCATGGCATCCAGCTCCTGCCGCCGCTGTTGCTCCAGCAATTCGATGTTCCGCCGGGTGGAAACCACGTCGGGGTGCTGATCGGTGAAGCGCCGCGTCAGGTTGTCGAGTTCCGTTCGCAATGCGGCGAGGCGCGCGTCGACCGCGGGAACCGCCAGCGTCGAAGCCGCTGAAGCGCGCGAATCCGACGGGTCGGGAAGGTAGACGGCGGTCTCGCCGGCCAACTCCTTCCTGTAGGCATCCCGCGACTGCTCGGCCGCGCGCAGCTGGACCCGGGCGTCGTCGATTTCGTCCGACAGCTTGGCGAGCCGCCCGAAGTAGTCGGTCCCGCCCTGCTGCCCTGCAACGCCAAGATACTTGAGGCGAAATTCCTTCAGGCGATTTTCCGCCGCCTTCAGGCTTTCCTCGTACTGCTTGATCTGATCGTCGACGAAGCGCACCGCCGCCCGCGTGTCCTGCCGCTTGTCGCCGAGGCTCGACTCGACGAAGATCGTCAGCAGCGATTGCACGACCTTGCGCGCCTGCTCCTGATTGGAGTCGCGGTAGGTGATCGTGTAGATGTTGGCGTTCTGCGACCGAGCGCGAGCCGCCTGAAAGCTGCAGGTTCTTCGACACGGCGTCGATCAGGTCGTCGCGTTGCGCATTCGACCGCGCGCCGAGGTCGAGGTCGGCCATGCGGATCAGCTTCTCCACGTTGGGGCGGCTGATGAGCGTCCGGCTCATCAGCACGACCTGCTGCTCGAGGTTGGGCTGGATCGACAGTCCTTCCATCAAGGGCCGCAACAGGGTCTGCGTGTCGACGAACACGCGCGCCGACGCCTCGTAGCGGTCGGGTATGCGCAGCGCGACCGTCACTCCGATGATCGCCGCGAGCCATGCCGCGGCGAGCCCGATCCAGCGGCGATGCCATATGCCGCGGAGGATGGTCAACAGCTGGTGAAGAATTTCATCCATGGGAAACCTTCATCGCCGGAAGCCAGCGCGGCGCCACTCCGGACGCTTGCGCAATCAGAACCAGCTCTGTGGAATGATCACGATGTCGCCCGGCCGCATGTTGACATTGGCCGAAATATCCCCGCGCTTGACGAGATCGCGAAGGCGCACGCTGTACGACTTCCCGCCGTCGGCAACGCGATAGATGCTCGCTGCATTGCCGTCGGCAAAGTCCGTGAGCCCCCCGACCTGGATCATCACGTCGAGCAGCGACATGTCCTTGCGGAATGCGATGACCTGCGGCTTCGTCGCCTCGCCGATGACCCGGATCTGTTCCGTCTCCGGACCCACGAACGTCGTCACCACGACGGTGACCACCGGATCCCGGATGTATTTGGCCAGCTCCTTTTCAAGGTCGCGCGCGAGTTGCGTGGGCGTTTTTCCGAGCGCCTGGAGGTCGTCGACCAGCGGCGTAGTCACCTTGCCGTCAGGACGCACCGGCACCGAAAGCGAAAGCTCGGGGTTGCGCCAGACGATGATGCTCAGCGTGTCCAGCGGCCCGATGACATAGGCGTATTCTGCGTTGCCCGCGTCCCGAGGCGCCGGCGGGTAGGGCGTCGCGCAGGCCGCGATCATGAGCACGCCAAGCACGCCGAACAGCCAGGTTACGAGGCGTCGGCCGGAGCCCGGCCCCGTGGCGAAGCATTTCCACTTCGAGTTCATGATGCCTCCCTGTTTAATCGCAAACGACCTTCATCGTAACATCGGCGGTCCCTGCGGCAATCCATGACATATTGATGACATTGTAATGCCATGACTACGGCTTCGGCCCACCAGCATCGCACCGCGGCTGCCGCCATCCGATCTTCGGCGGGATGGGCGCGACGAGCGGAACTTCGGACGGATTGATAGTTTGCAGCATTTGGGGCGTCCGCGCACCCTCCCCACCCAACGAAATTCGACAGATATCGGGCAATTCCGGGGTGCATCGCCAAAAATCGTTGGCAACTGCATTGTTGTCGCCGACAGGTTGACGCGTTCAGCCCCCTTGCCTGCCGCGGCGCGGCAATCATCGCGCACGGGATGAATCGCCCCGCTGGGGTCGCCGAGGGGCCGAAAGCGGGTCCCCGGTCAGAAGATCCGGTGTGAGTCCGCCACTGGGGCGTCCGCCGCCCTTCGCAGCGCCACAGCGCGAATCGATGGCGGGCGCGGATCCTGGTCCCGCAGGCGCCTTGTTCCTCGAAGGGAATAAAGAGCGGCGATGGTTTCGCTTGCCGCCCATGGTATGAAGGCGGGGATTCATCTGACGAAGCCCGCCCAAAGTCATGCCTCTCTACGCCATCGGCGACATCCAAGGCTGCCACGCCGAGTTCTGCCAGCTGCTCGACGTCATCGGTTTCTCGCCACGCGATGATCGGCTGTGGCTGGTCGGTGACCTCGTCAATCGGGGGCCCGGCTCGCTCGCGGTCCTGCGCGAGGTGATGGCGCTCGGTGACGCCGCCGTCACGGTGCTCGGCAATCACGATTTCCACCTGCTGACCGTGGCCGCGGGTCACCGCAAGCCGCATCGCAGCGACACGCTCGACGACGTACTCGCAGCACCCGACCGCGACGCGCTGCTCACCTGGCTCGCTTCGCGCCCGCTGGTGGTCGCGGAGGGCAACCACGTGCTGGTACACGCGGGCCTGCTGCCGTCGTGGACGGTGCAGCAGGCGCTGGCGCTTTCCGGCGAAGTGCAGGCGATGCTCGCAAGTGCTCGCGCGCACGAATTCCTGGGCGTGCTCTACGGTGACGAGCCGCGCCGATGGTCCGACGACCTTGCCGGGTTCGACCGCCTGCGCGTCATCGTCAATGCCTGCACGCGGCTGCGCTTCTGCAGGGCCGACGACTCGATGGAGTTGCGCGAGAAGCGCGGACCGGCGCACGTGCCCGAAGGCTACCTGCCGTGGTTCGCGCATCCGTCGCGCCGTTCGGCCGCCGCGACGATCGTGTGCGGGCACTGGTCGACGCTGGACTTGAAGCTCGCGCCAAACGTCCTGATGCTCGACTCGGGCTGCCTGTGGGGAGGAACCCTTACCGGCGTCCGCCTGCCGGATCGGCGGATCTACCAGGTGCCGTCCCGCTCGCCGGTGCAGCCAAAGCCGTTCGGATAGATTCGCGGGCGGCGCGCGCGAGTTCGCGCCGATGCCCGTTGCGCGCCGGCAGCACCGGCAGCGCCGACAGATGGACGGTAAGCGCGCGCGCGCCGCACACCGCCCAGAAGGATTGTGCGAACGTCGTTTCGCCGACGTAAGCCGCGGCCATCGCAGGTTCGCCTTCCGGCGTGCGATAGCGGATCGCCACCGGCTGCACGTGGCCTTCCGCCTCGACGATGGGCTGCAGCAGCGAGCTCTTGAACGGCAGGAGGTCGGTGCCGTCGGTGGTCGTGCCTTCGGGAAAGATCGCGACCACGTCGCCGCCGGCCAGCACGCGCGCCATCTGGTGATTGACTCGCCGCGTGTCGCGCCGGCGTTCGCGCTCGATGAACACGGTGCCGGCACCGCGGATCATCTGCGACACCACCGGCCATTTCGCGAGCTCGGACTTCGCGACGAAGCGCACCGGGTGATGGGCATTGAGCACGAAGATGTCGAGCCACGAAATGTGATTCGCGACCACCATCACGTTGCCGCCGGTTCCGCCCAGCACACCTTCGATCCGCACCTCGACGTTGAGTATCCGCAGCAGCCTTGCGCTCCAGCGCTTGACCAGCGCCCGCCGCCGCGCATCAGCGACCAGCGGAAAGACCAGCATCGTCGTCGCCACGCCCTCCAGCACGTGCACGCAGGTACGCGTCCATCGGTAGCAGCGCACCGGCAGCGGATTGCCCTCGTTGCGCGGGAACGTCGTCGTCACCGCTTCGCCCGACAGGTTCACCACAGATGCGTGCCGAACGTCGCGTGGTAGAGCGCGTCCACCGTCTCCCGATTCACCGCGTGGTTCTGCGCACCGCGTGACGCGATCTTGATCGCGCCCAGCACCGACGCCAGGCCGCCGGCGCGCTCCCAGTCCCAGTCCTGCGCAATGCCGTACAGCAGGCCTGCGCGATAGGCGTCGCCGCAACCCGTCGGATCCACGACGGCGCCCGCCTTGGCCGCGGGGATGGCGAATGTCTCGCCGTCGGCATGAATCACCGAGCCGTCGCCACCCAGCGTGACCACCAGCGCGTCGACCATCTCGGCAATCGCAGCAAGCGGCAGGCCCGTGCGTTCAGACAGCATCCGTCCTTCGTAGTCGTTGACCGCCACGAAGCGCGCCTGCTCGATCATCGCGAGGAGTTCGGGGCCGTCGAAGAGCGGCATTGCCTGCCCCGGGTCGAAAACGAACGGAATGCCCGCCTGCGCGAACTGCTCGGCATGCGCACGCATTCCGTCCCTGCCGTCCGGGCGCGATGATCCCGAGGCCGATCTCGTCGACATCGCCAACCACGCTCTGGTGGGAAAAATTCATCGCGCCCGGATGAAACGCGGTGATCTGGTTGTCGTCCAGGTCGTTGATGATGAACGCCTGCCCCGTGTAGGCGCCCGGTACGTGGCGCACGCCGTCGACGCCTATGCCGAAGGCGTCGAGGCGCTCGCGATAGTCGAGGCCGTCGTCACCGATCGTCGCCATCACCACGGGTTCCCCGCCGATGTGCTTCAGGTTGTAGGCGATGTTGCCCGCGCAGCCGCCCCACTCGCGCCGCATCTCGCCGATCTGGAACGACACGGAGAGCACGTGCGCCTGCTCGGGCAGGATGTGCCGGGCGAACCGGTCGGGGAACACCATGATGGTGTCGTAGGCGAGCGAGCCGCAGATGAGTGTGCGCATGGGGGAACAACCGACGGAGAAAGGGGAAGTTTACCGAAGCGGAGCGGCTTCGCATCCGCCCTGCGCGTAGAGCCGCTTCGCTGCCGCGTTCGCGAGCAAATCGACGGGCTCTGCCCGCGGGTGCCGCTGATCCGCTTCTCGGCGGTCAGCGTCGTCGATTTTTCCAGGGTGTGCGCCGTCAGGCCTGCACACCCTACAGGAAGTCCCGCGGAGGCTTTCGGCCCCGCGTGCCGATCCTGCATCTGCCGGAGCAAATCGACGGGCTCCGCCCGCGAGTGCCGCTGATCCGCTTTCATCGGCGGTCAGCGTCGTCGATTTTTCCAAGGGTGTGCGCCGTCAGGCCTGCACACCCTACAGGAGGTCCCGCGGAGGCTTTCGGCCCCGCGTGCCGAACCTGCACGTCTGCCGGAGCAAATCGACGGGCTCCGCCCGCGATTTGCCGCTGACCAGCTTCTCATCAGGCGCTCAGCGTCGTCGATTTTTCCAAGGGTGTGCGCCGTCAGGCCTGCACACCCTTCTAGCCTATCTACTTCAAGCCGCCGTCTCCCGCCCGACATCCCGCACGACGAACTGCTGGCGGCGCGACACCGGCAGCGTTTCGGCGACGCCGGTCAGCAGCACTTCCCAATGCGAGTCACCATCGTTGTTCACCCGCCGCTCGAATCCGCGGATGAAATCGCGCGAGACGAGGCAGTTGCGGTGAACGCGCACGAACCGGTTGCCGAACTCGAATTCGAGCTTGGTCAGCGATTCCTCCAGCAGGTACTCGCGCTGCGTCGTGCGGATCGTGATGTACTTGAGCTCGGCTTTCAGATAGACGATTTCATCCAGCGGCACCAGAACGACTCTGGAGCGCTCGGTCACCGACAGGAACCGCCGCGCCGACGCCGGCAGCTGCGCGAGCTTCTCCGCCGAGACGGGTTTCAACCGCGGCACCTTCTGCAGCGCGGAAAGAAGTCGCTGCACGCGCACCGGCTTCATCAGGTAGTCGACGGCGCTGACCTCGAACGCCTGCACCGCGTGCTCGTGGAATGCCGTGGTGAAAATCACGACCGGCGGGTGCGGGAGTTTCAGCAGGTGACGCGCGAGCTCGATGCCGTCCATGTCCGGCATGTGTATGTCGGTCAGAACCAGGTCGGCAGGCGCGCTTTGCAGCAGATCCAGCGCTTCGCGCCCGTGCTGCGCCTCTCCGACGACCGTGATCGGGAGCGCCGCGCTGCAGTCATCGAGCAACTCGCGCAGCCGACGACGCGCCGGCGCCTCGTCGTCGACCAGCAGGATGCGAAGCGGCGGCTCAGCCATGCGCCACGCTCCTGGTCAACCGGCCGCCCGACGACATTGCACGCCGCGTTTCGCCTTTCACGTCGCGCGGCGCCGGGCGGTGACGGCTACCGCCGGAGGCCTGACGATCGGGCGCGGCGTCCGGGTCCGCAGTGCGATAGGGGATGCGAATGTGCACTTCGTAGCCTTCCTTGGTGACCCGCGAATCGAGACTCGCCTCTGCATCGAAGTGCAGCGACAGCCGCTCGCGCACGTTGGCGAGTGCCATCTTGTTGCCCGAATGATGCTTGCCGCCGTTGGCCGAGTACGGGTTCTTGAGGATCGCGTGGACCTCGCCGCGGGTGAGGAACAGGTTGATCGAGACCATGCCGGGCCGGCTCGACGGCTCGATGCCGTGATAGACGGCATTCTCGAGCAGGGGCTGCAACATCAGCGGCGGCACCAGCGCGTCGCCGGGCATGCTTTTCACGTTCCATTCCACCTGCAGCCGCTCGCCCAGGCGCAGCTGCTCGAGCTCGAGATACTGGCGGCAGAGCTCGACCTCGTCGGCCAGCGGCGCCAGCCCCCGGTTGTCGCGCATCAGCACGCGGAAGAGATCCGCCATGTCCTGCAGCGCGGTTTCGGCGCGTCGGGGCTCGCTGCGCACCAGCGAAAGTACCGCGTTGATGCTGTTGAACAGGAAGTGCGGGCGAATGCGCGCTTGCAGCGCCTGCAGGCGCGCCTCGACGATGGCCGGTGACAGCGCCCGCGAACGAAGCTGGAAGTAATAGACGAGCGCGGCGGCTGCGAGCAGGCCCCACGCCAGCCACCGCAGAAGCGCCGCCGGTGCCTGCGGCTGGAACGTCCGGTAGATGTTGAACCAGGCGACGCCGGCGAGCACCGTCATCAGGGCGACGATGGCCGCGCCGGTGGCGAACGGCATCCGGGCAAGCCGCGGCGACGCCAGCCAGAGCGCGGCGAGCACCGTCAGCAGGTAGGGCTCGACGACCGAAGCCGCAAGCGACCATTCGTCGAAGAGCGCGGGCGGAAGCGGCTCGCGCGCGAACGAGTACAGCATCGCCCCGGCGTTTACGGCCACCAGAACGCGCAGGACCGTCCCCAGGTTGCGAAAGTCGGGCAAAGCGGGCAACTGCGTGTTTTGTCTTATAATCGACCGCATGATCGGAGGCGGCATGCAAGCATCATGCCCGTTTACCGTTCTGGCTGGATGTGCGATTGAACGACATGGCTTCGCGCACCGCGGCGGGGCGTCACCCCGCGGGTGACGTGGACGCGAAGCTCCCCCGGTGACCATTGTCGGCAAGCGCTGAGGCCGGCGCAAGAAAAACGCGATGTCCGACCCCAAGCCGCCTGCCTCTACCGACGCCATCGGAGGATGGTCAGGGCGCTTTTCCGAACCCGTCGCCGAGCGCGTCAAGCGCTACACGGCATCCGTCTCGTTCGACCGGCGCCTGGCCGACGCCGACATCGCGGCGTCCCTCGCGCATGCCCGCATGCTCGCCGCCACGGGCATCATCGCTGCCCAGGATCTCGCCGACATCGAGCGCGGATTGTCCACGATCAAGGCCGAAATCGCGGCCGGGACCTTCGCCTGGTCGCTCGAACTCGAGGACGTCCATCTCAACATCGAGCGGCGCCTGACTGACCTGGTCGGCGACGCCGGCAAGCGCCTGCACACCGGCCGCTCGCGCAATGACCAGGTGGCCACCGACATCCGGCTCTGGCTGCGCGAGGCGATCGACACGCTTGCCGGCCAGCTCACCTTGTTGCGCCGCGCTTTCATCGGCCTCGCCGAACGGCACGCCGACACGATCATGCCCGGCTTCACGCACCTGCAGGTCGCGCAGCCGGTCACCTTCGGCCATCACCTGCTGGCGTACGACGCGATGTTCGAGCGCGACGCCGAGCGCCTCGCCGATTGTCGCAAGCGCGTCAACCGGCTTCCGCTCGGTGCGGCGGCACTGGCCGGCACGTCGTACCCGATCGACCGTGCACAGGTGGCGCGCGAGCTGGGCTTCGACGGGCTGTGCCCGAATTCGCTCGACGCGGTCGGCGACCGCGACTTCGCAATCGAATTCGAGGCGGCGGCCGCGTTGATCATGGTCCACCTGTCGCGTTTTTCGGAGGAGCTGGTGCTTTGGTCGAACCCGCGTTTCGGCTTCGTCAGGCTCGCCGACCGTTTCTGCACCGGCAGCTCGATCATGCCGCAGAAGAAGAATCCGGATGTTCCGGAGCTCGTCCGCGGCAAGAGCGGCCGCGTGATCGGGCACCTGATGGCGCTGCTCGTGCTGATGAAGGCGCAGCCGCTCACGTACAACAAGGACAATCAGGAAGACAAGGAGCCGCTGTTCGACACCGTGGACACACTGGCCGACTCGCTGGCGATCATGACGGACCTGGTGGCGACGGGCATCGTCGCCGATGCAGCGCGCATGCGCGCGGCGGCGAGCGAAGGATTCGCGACCGCGACCGACCTGGCAGACTACCTGGTGCGCCGCGGCGCGGCGTTTCGCGACGCCCACGAGGCGGTGGCGCGCGCCGTCCGCCATGCCGAATCCAGGGGCGTGGATCTCGCCGAGCTTCAGGTGGCCGAGCTACGGCAGTTTTCGCCGCTGGTGGGCGATGACGTCCACGAAGTTCTGACGCTGGAAGGGTCGGTCGCGAGCCGTGACCACCCCGGCGGCACCGCACCGGCGCAGGTGCGCGCCGCGGCGATGGCGGCGCGGAAATCGCTGCCGGCCGGATAACCCGGATGAAGGTACGGCCGCGCCCTGCGCGCCGCGCCACGAACAACCTGGAGGAGCAGCAATGAAACTTTCGTTCTTGGGACTTGGCGTGATGGGCTTTCCGATGGCAGGGCACCTGGCGCGCGCGGGACACGAAGTGACCGTGTACAACCGGGGAGCGCCCAAGGCCGCAAAGTGGGTCGCGGCCTACGGAGGCAGCAGCGCGCCCACCCCCGCCGCGGCGGCGCGTGGTGCCGACATCGTGATGATGTGCGTGGGCAACGACGATGACGTGCGCGCCGTGGCATTGGGCGCTGACGGCGCGCTGGCCGGCATGGCGGCGGGAACGATTCTCGTCGACCACACGACAGCATCGGCGGAAGTCGCGCGCGAAGTGTTCGCCGCCGCGCAGGCCAAGGGCATCGGGTTTCTGGATGCACCGGTGTCGGGCGGACAGGCCGGCGCCGAAAACGGCAAGCTGACCGTCATGGTGGGCGGCGACGCGGAAGCGTTCGCCCGCGCCGAAAGCGTGCTCGCGAACTACGCGCGCGCCGTCACGCTCATGGGTCCTGCGGGCAGCGGACAACTGACGAAGATGGTGAACCAGATCTGCATCGCCGGGCTGGTCGAGGGATTGTCGGAGGGCATCCATTTCGCGATGCGCGCGGGACTTGATCCGGAGCGCGTGCTCGACGTGATATCCAAAGGTGCCGCGCAGTCCTGGCAGATGGAAAATCGCGGCAAGACCATGATCGCCGGCAAGTTCGATTTCGGCTTCGCCGTTGACTGGATGCGCAAGGACCTCGCGATCTGCATCGCCGAAGCGCGCCGGAACGGCGCGGTGCTGCCGGTGACGGCGATCGTCGACCAGTTCTATGCGCAGCTGCAGGCGCGCGGCGGCGGGCGCTCCGATACGTCGAGCCTGATACGGCTGCTCAACGAGCCGACCTGATACGCGCCCTGCGCATCGTCGGCGATGCAGGGTTTGTCATCCATGGCCACCAGCGCGGCCGGCACCCCGGGTCGGCGGCGAAATGACGCGATGAAGTCATGGCCGCGCAACCTGTTGTTCGTCCTCGCCGGATTCGCCTTCGCAGTGGCCGCGCAGGCGGCCGAGGTGACGCTGCGCAATGCCTGGATGCGTCCCGCGCCCGCGCAGGCGGAAACGGCTCGCGTCTACGTCGACATCGATTCGGGCGCCACGCTGGAACTCGTCGGCGCATCGACCCCGGTCGCCGACAACGTCGAGATCGTGCGGGTCCGGCGGATCGGCGACCCGGCGAGCGAGGAAGTCGTGAAGGCGTTCGCGGTATCCGCAGGCAAGACCACCCGCCTCGCGTATCGCGGCGATCACCTTCGTTTCAAAGGCATCCTGCGTGACCTGGCCAACGGCGACCCCGTACCGCTGACGCTGGTCTTCAAGGCCGCGGACGGCAGAGAGGTACGGGCCACCACCAACGTCGTGGTCCGCGGCCTTCTGTTGCCGCGACAAATGCCCGAGGCCTCCCGTGACTCGGCAACACCCCCGCCCGGGCCCCCGGCTGTCCCGGACTCGCCTGCAATGCCGAAGGTCTAGCCCGGGAGCCGTCAGGCGGGGTCCGGAAGCCGGTCGGCGTCGACGATAACGATCTCGTAGGTGATGGTGGCCGTCTTGGCCAGCATGATCGTCGCCGAGCAGTACTTCTCCTTCGACAGCTTGACCGCCCGTTCGACCTGCTTCGGATCGAGCGCCCTTCCCGCGACCGTGTACACATAGTGGAGCGCCGTGAAGACCCGCGGCGTCAAAGGCGCCCGCTCGGCTTCGACGGTGACCGCGACATCGGCGACCGCATGACGCCCCTTCCGGAGGATCGAAACCACGTCGAATGCCGTGCACGCGGCCGCTCCGGTCAACAGCATCTCCATCGGGCGCATGCCGACATTGCGCCCCCCATGTTCGGGCGCACCATCGATCACCACCGCATGGCCGCTGCCGGACTCACCGACAAAACTCGCCCCGTCCACCCACCGGATCCTTGTCCTCATCATTCGAAGTCTCGCTTGCCAATGGCGACATTCATAGAAAGTAACCGCTCACTCTTTGCAACAATGCCACGCCCGTCCAACTTGTCCATGCTGCATCGCCGCATTTTTCGTTGCGTTGTGCGCCGCAATATGCGACGATCATAACCGTCTGCGGCCTCGCCGTACTCCTCCTTCGGCACCGCAGACGCATTCCTCCATTCTCCTCCTATGGTGGAATCTTCAAGGCGCGGTCCGCAAAGACCGCGCCTTTTTTTCATCCGCAGGTGCGCGGAACCCTGCCGACAGGCCGACCCGCTTTCCGAGGGCACGGCCCGCCGGAGAACGCGTCCAGGCGCGACTGGGCGTCGCGCAGGCCGGTTCGCCGGGCGCGGCGATCACGCGCCGAGCGGCGGTCCCGCCCAACCTTGACCGGCGGCGCTTCGCCATAGTAGAATGGTCGACTTTGCTGCATGCTTCCAAAGCGGGCGGCTTCGCCGTCGCATCCACACGAGACAACGCATCATGAAGACCTTTTCCGCCAAACCAGCCGACATCACGCGGGACTGGTTCGTCGTCGACGCCACCGACCAGGTGCTTGGCCGGCTGGCCAGTCAGATCGCCCTTCGCCTTCGCGGCAAGCACAAGGCGATCTACACGCCGCACATCGACACCGGCGACTTCATCGTCGTCACCAACGTCGAGAAACTTCGCGTCACCGGCAACAAGGCCGACGACAAGCTCTATCACCGGCACTCGGGTTACCCGGGTGGCGTGTCGACCACGACTTTCGCGAAAATGCAGCAGCGTTTCCCGGGCCGTGCGCTCGAGAAGGCCGTGCGTGGGATGCTCCCCAAAGGTCCGCTCGGCTACGCGATGTTGAAGAAACTCAAGTATTACAGTGGGTCCGCGCATCCGCATTCGGCGCAACAGCCGAAGCCGCTCGACCCGGTCAAATAATCAGCGTCACGAACCCGCACAAAGAACCCCGACCCCATGATCGGCAACTATTATTACGGCACGGGCCGCCGCAAGACTTCAGTGGCGCGCGTGTTCATCAAGCAGGGCACCGGCAAGTTCGTCGTCAACGAGAAGCCGGTGGACGAATTCTTCACGCGCGAAACCGGACGCATGGTCGTGCGCCAGCCGCTGGTGCTCACCAACCACGCGACGACCTTCGACATCATGGTCAACGTCATCGGTGGCGGCGAGTCGGGGCAGGCTGGCGCAGTACGCCACGGGATCACTCGCGCGCTGATGGAATACGATTCGCAACTGAAGCCAGTGCTGTCGAAGGCCGGCTTGGTGACGCGCGACGCGCGCGAAGTCGAGCGCAAGAAGGTCGGCCTGCACAAGGCGCGCAAGCGCAAGCAGTTCTCGAAGCGCTAGAGGGGCTTGGGAACAGTGCGAGAGGCCGCCGACAGGCGGCCTTTTCGTTGGCGAAGTTCATTTCGTTGACAACCCCCACTGGCGCGGCCGCCCCGGCGGGCGGCGGGCCATCGTGTGGCATGCGTTAGAATCGAAGTCCACCGCTACGAGATCTCTCCATGATCAAGATCGGCATCGTCGGCGGCACCGGCTACACCGGCGTCGAGCTGCTGCGGATCCTCGCGTCGCATCCCGATGCCGAAGTACGCGCGATCACGTCGCGCGGTGACGCGGGCACGCGGGTCGTGGATATGTTCGCGAGCCTGCGCGGCCACTACGACACGCTCGCCTTCACCGCGCCCGACGCGACCGATCTCGCGTCCTGCGACGTGGTGTTCTTCGCCACCCCGCACGGGGTCGCGATGGCGCAGGCGCGCGAGTTGGTTGACTCCGGCGTGAAGATCATCGACCTCGCCGCGGACTTCCGTATCCGCGACGTCGCGCTCTTCGAGCAGTGGTACAAATTGCCGCACGCCTGCCCCGACCTCCTTGCCGAGGCGGTGTACGGCCTGCCCGAGTTCCACCGCGACGAGATAAGAAACGCGCGCATCGTTGGCAATCCCGGCTGTTATCCGACAGCGATGCAGCTCGGCCTCATTCCATTGCTCGAAGCCGGCGTCGTCGACAGCGAGCATCTGATCGCCGATTGCAAGTCCGGGGCCTCGGGCGCCGGGCGCAAGGCGGAGGTCCCGCTGCTGCTCGCCGAGGCGTCCGACAACTTCAAGGCGTACGGCGTCACCGGTCATCGCCATCACCCCGAGACCGTGCAGGAACTCCAGGCGCGGTGCCTCACGCCGGTCAGGCTCGTCTTCACGCCGCACCTGCTGCCGATGATCCGCGGCATTCACGCGACCTTGTACGCGCGACTCACCCGAACCGGCACCGATGTGCAGGCGCTCTTCGAGAAGCGCTACGCCGGCGAGCCGTTCGTCGACGTCATGCCGCCCGGATCGACGCCTGACACGCGCAGCGTGCGCGCGTCGAACGTCGCGCGCATCGCCGTGCATCGTCCGGGGGACGGCGACATGGTTACCGTGATCGTCGTCGAGGACAACCTGGTCAAGGGCGCAGCCGGGCAGGCCGTACAGAACATGAACCTGATGTTCGGGCTGCCGGAAACCTCAGGGCTCACGGCGCCGCCGGTGCTGCCCTAGGACCGGCCTGATGCCCGCATGGTGGCGCCGGGTGCGCCGGCACTTCGGCATCTCGGCTCCGCGCATGGCGGTACGCATGCGCCTGCCGTGGTGGGGCCGCGGCGCGCTGATCGCGGCGCTGCTCGCGGTGATCGGCGGGATGTGGTGGTGGGGCTTTGACTTCGGGCAGATCTTTGGCGGCTTCAACCGGAAGGAAGCCGAGGTCCGATTGGTCACGCTCGAGAATGACGTCACCAGATTTCGAGCCGAAGCGGCGGAACTGCGCTCGCGCAATGCCGCGCTGGAAACCGAGCTTGGGATGACCCGCGGCGCCCAGGAAGCGCTCTCGCGCCAGGCCACGGACCTGTCGGGCGAGAACGCGCAGCTCAAGGAAGAGCTCGCATTCCTGCAGAAGCTGGTTTCCGATTCGAACAAGACCGTCGGACTGCAGATCCAGCGTTTCGCCGTGGAACCCGACGGCGAGGACATGTGGCGCTACAGCCTGCTCGTCGTCCGGGGCGGCAGCCCCAAGGACGAATTCGTCGGAAATATCGTTCTGCACGCGACGCTGGCGGGGCCGCCGGGCGGCGCCGGGCCAGCCAAGGTCCTCCAGTTGCCGCAGGACGAGCCCGAGACCAACGCCGCGCTGGCGCTCAAATTCAAGTATTATCAGCGGGTTGAAGGACGGTTTCGCGTCCCGCCGGGCATGCACGTCACCTCGGTGGCCGCGCGCGCCTACGAGACCGGACAGGCGAGCCCACGGGCGACGCGGACCTTGACCTTGAGTTAGGGCCAGGAGGACACCATGTTCGAACGGAAGAAGCACGCGCCGTCGCAGAAGCGCATCGACTGCCTGATCGGCGCCGGTACGACGGTCCAGGGCGACGTGACGTTTACCGGAGGGCTGCGCATCGATGGCACGGTCCGAGGAAACGTCGACAACGTCCAACGGCGAACCGGGAACGCTGGTCGTGAGCGAGCTGGCGCACGTCGACGGCGAGATCAAGGTCTCGCATGTCGTGGTCAACGGAACCGTCAATGGCCCTATCGTTGCCAATGACTTTCTGGAACTGCAAGCGAAGGCCAAGGTCATCGGGGACATCGAATACCGGACCCTTGAAATGACCCTGGGCGCCGTAGTTCAGGGGCGGCTCAACTGCGCCGAACCCGGGACGGCCAGCGTGGTCGAACTGAAACGGGTCGGGGCCGAGTGACCGCTGCTTGAGGTCCTTGAGCCAGGACAAGACAGATGGGGGACGGTACTTTACTTGACGCCCCTGACGACGGATGATGAGCGGGAACTCGAACCCGCACGATGGAGCCAAGTATGAATGCGATGACCGAAATGCCCGCACCGCTGATCTTCACCGATTCCGCGGCGGCGAAAGTGAAGCTGCTGATCGAAGAGGAAGGCAATCCCGAGTTGAAGCTGCGCGTGTT
This sequence comes from uncultured beta proteobacterium, assembly GCA_963739745.1. Classification (GTDB taxonomy): domain Bacteria; phylum Pseudomonadota; class Gammaproteobacteria; order Burkholderiales; family Casimicrobiaceae; genus VBCG01. The sequence continues at coordinate 87,362 of CAVUCJ010000015.1, read as the reverse complement.
CGTTTCGGGCGGCGGATGCTCGGGCTTCCAATACGGATTCACGTTCGACGAAGTCGCGAACGAGGACGACACTGCGATGGTGAAGGACGGCGTGACGCTGCTCATCGATCCGATGAGCTACCAGTACCTCGTGGGTGCGGAAATCGACTACTCCGAAGGACTCGAAGGCGCGCAGTTCGTGATCAAGAACCCGAACGCGACGACGACCTGCGGCTGCGGATCGAGCTTTTCGGCCTGACCATTCGTGCCACGCCCGGTGCGGATGCGACGCGCCGGGACTCGATCGAAAAACGGGCCCGCCGGGCCCGTTTTGCATTGGGACCGGCACCCGCTGGTTCAACGCGGGTAGATGGCCCCCAGCACCCGCAAGCCCGACGCACCGGTCACCGCCGGCAGGTTGCCCGGACGTCCGGCCAGCGCTTCGCGCGCGAGCCACGCAAAGGCCAGCGCCTCGACGTGCTCACTCGCCACGCCGGCATCATCGGTGGTCGTCACCGTCACGCCGGGCAATTGCTCAGCCAGCGCCCGCGTGAGCTGCGCATTTTTCGCGCCGCCTCCGCATAGGAGCAATTCGACGGCACCGTTGCACTGCCCGCGGATGGCGTCGGCCAGCGTACGCGCGGTCAGCGCCAGCAGCGTCGCCTGCACGTCCTGCGGGGGGCCCTTCCAATGGACGTCGGCGAGTTGCCGATCCAGCCACTGCGCGTTGAACAGGTCGCGCCCGGTACTCTTCGGCGGGAGTTCCGAAAAATAGGGTTCGGTCAACAGGGTGGCCAGCAGCCGCGGATCCGCCTCGCCCGTCGCCGCCCACCTGCCGCCCTCGTCGAAGCGCGCGTGCCGATGCCGCGAGCACCACAGGTCGAGCAGCACGTTGCCGGGGCCGGTATCGAATCCGCGCACCGCGCCGCCCGGCGGCAGGTCGGTGATGTTGGCGATACCGCCGATATTGGCGATTACCCGATGCCGGTCCGGCGCGGCGAACATCGCCGCGTGGAAGGCGGGCACCAGCGGCGCGCCCTGCCCACCCGCGGCAATGTCGCGCATCCGGAAATCGGCAACGACGGTCATGTAGGCGCGCTCCGCGACCCGGGCCGGATTGTTGATCTGGAGAGTCCATCCTTCCCCGGGCCTGTGGCGCACGGTCTGGCCGTGCACGCCAGCAGCCACGACGTCGTGCGGCTCCAGCCCTGCAGCGGTGCACACGCTGCGCAGCGCGTAGCCGTAGAGGTCGGCAAGCGAATTGGCGGCGCGCGCGGAGCGGACGATCTCGTCGGGTCCCGAGGACTGCAGCGCCAGGAGTTCTTCGCGCAATACCGAGGGAAAGGCGACATGCGTGGCTGCGAGCAGCACGCAGGTGGCATCGCCGGGGGAGTAATCGGCAAGCACCGCATCGACGCCGTCGAGACTGGTGCCCGACATCACGCCGGCAAAGATTTCTCGGCGCGGCGTCATGCGCGAACGGCGCGCCGGCTTATTCGCTCGCGACCAGCGCGGCGCCGGGCAAAGAGCGGGCGAGCGCCAGCGATTCGGACAGCGGTACGGTCGCCGCCTTGAACGCCGCCAACCGGTCCGCTCCGATCGGCTCTGCGACTGGCAGCGCGACGGTCAGCGGATCCCGCGCGCGGTCGGCGATGCGGAACTCATAGTGCAGATGCGGCCCGGTTGCCCAGCCCGTCATGCCGACGTAGCCGATCGTTTCGCCCTGGCCCACGCGTACGCCGGCCTTCAGCTTCGGCGCGAAGCGCGAAAGGTGGCCATAGACCGTCGAATAGCTGCCCTGGTGGCGGATGAAGATGACGTTGCCGTAACCGCCCTGCACGCCGGCGAACGTGACGACGCCATCGGCGGTCGCGCGGATCGGCGTCCCCATCGGCGCCGCATAGTCGACGCCCTGGTGCGCGCGCCATTGCTTCAGGATCGGATGAAAGCGCGCAAGCGTGAACCCTGACGTGATCCGCGAGAACTCCATCGGCGAACGCAGGAAAGCACCGCGCGCGCTGCGCCCGTCGCCGGAGTAATAGCCATCGTTGCCGTCGGCGTCGCGCCAGTGAAACACGCGCAGCGTCTTGCCGCGATTGCTGAATTCCGCGGCGAGAATCCGGCCCGTGCCGACCGGCTCGCCCGCGACGAAGCGCGCCTCGAAGACGACGGTGAAGCGATCGCCGCGCTGGATGTCGTGATAGAAATCGATGTCGCCCGCGAAGACCTCGGCGAGCGCGATGGTGACCGCGTCGGGGATGCCGGCTTCGTCGGCCGCGGCGAACAGCGATGTCCGGATCTCGCCCGAGCGCAGGACGGTGCGCACTTCCTCCGTCGCCGCGCTGCGTTCCGCGCTGAAGCCGCCGTCGACCCGCTCGATCGAGAGCATCTCGCCGGCATTGGTGTGGAACTTCAGAGCGATCAGCTCGCCTGCATCGTCGACGGCCACGCGCACCGGGCGACCCGGTCGCAGCTGATAGAGCGGGCGCGCAGCCCCGTCGGTGCGCACGAATTGCATCGCATCCGCGTCTTCGACGCCGGCGCGCGCGAGCAGGCTGCCGATCGTGTCGCCGCGCTGGACACGCTCCTCGCGCCAGTAGGTCTCGCCTTGCGCGTCCTGGTCGGCGAAGGTCGGAAGCGGCAGCGCGCGTTCCACGAAGTGCGTCGGGACCGACTCCAGGACGGTATCGGGTGCGAGGCCGAACGCGGCCACGCCCGAAAGACTCAGGACGGCAAGCGCCAGCCATTGTCCCGGCGACGGCAGCCTCCGCGGGCGGACAGGCACCCGCCCGGAAGCGGCGGTCGACGGTTGCGCTAATATCTGCGGTTCGATGGCGGCCAACGGTTCGAAGGGTCCGGACAACTCCGGCGATTCTAGCAAAGCCGCGGCCTTGGTGTCCTCGTTTTTCGGCATCGCCCCCCAAATCAATCGGTCTTGCCCCCGCGCATGGCCTTACGGACCTGAATGTCATGACCGTGGATGTCGCCCAGCAGCTCGCCGTGTTCAAACGCGGCGCCGACGAACTCCTGGTCGAAGCGGAGGTCGCGCAGAAGCTCGCACGAGCTCAATCGACGAACCAGCCGCTGCGGATCAAGCTCGGCCTCGACCCGACGGCGCCCGACATCCATCTCGGACATACGGTCGTCCTGAACAAGATGCGCCAGATGCAGGATCTGGGTCATCAGGTCATCTTTCTGATCGGCGATTTCACTTCGATGATCGGTGACCCGTCCGGGCGCAACGACATGCGTCCGCCGCTCACGCGCGAGCAAATCGAGTCCAATGCGAAGACCTACCACGCGCAGGCGTCGAAGGTTCTCGATCCGGCGCGCACCGAGATCCGCTACAACTCGGAGTGGAGCGAACCGCTCGGCGCGGCGGGCATGATCAAGCTCGCGGCGAAATACACGGTTGCGCGGATCCTCGAGCGCGAGGACTTCGCCAAGCGCTTCGAAGAACAGAGACCGATCGCCGTCCACGAACTGCTGTACCCACTGATGCAGGGCTACGACTCCGTTGCGCTGAAAGCAGACATCGAACTGGGCGGCACCGACCAGAAATTCAACCTGCTGGTCGGCCGCGAGCTGCAGCGGCACTACGGGCAGGAACCGCAGTGCATCCTGACGATGCCGCTGCTCGTGGGTCTCGACGGCGTCGAGAAGATGTCGAAGTCCAAGGGCAATTACATCGGCATCACCGAGCCCCCCGGCGAGATGTTCGGCAAGCTGATGTCGGTGTCGGACACACTGATGTGGAAATACTACGAGCTGCTGTCGTTCCGGTCACTCGACGAAATCGCGACACTGAGGCGCGAATGCGACGGCGGGCGCAATCCGCGCGACGCCAAGGTGCTGCTCGCCAAGGAGATCGTCGGGCGCTTCCATTCCGCGAGCGCCGCCGACGCGGCGCTCGCGGAGTTCGAGGCGCGGTTCCGGGATGGCGCGATGCCCGAGGACATGGCAGAGGTGACGCTGCCGACGCGGCGGTGCCGGCATGCCGATCGCGCAGGTCGCGAAGCAGGCCGGGCTCGTCGAATCGACGTCGGAGGCGCTGCGGCTCATCGCGCAGCGGGGGTTGAAGGTCGACGGCGACGTCGTGGCGGACAAGTCGCTGGCGATTGCTGCCGGCAGGACGGTCGTCGTCCAGGCGGGCAAACGCAAGTTCGCGCGCGTTACGCTGACGTAGCTGGCCTCAGGACAGACTGGCTAACAGTCGCGAATCTCCAGGGCCTACCGGGGATTCGGAAACCAACCCCCGGCTCAGGCGATGCCCGGATTGCCCTGCATGCCGACGATCACCGGAAGGTTGAGCGCCCGTGGTGGAATCGATTTCTGCGCACGCAGATAACGTGCGCACAGGTCCCAGATCGCCTCACCGCCCGCGACCTTCGCCTCTTCCGAAACCGGCGCCCAGCCGGCCACCTTGTATTTCTTCTGGGCGTCGAGGAGCTTGCCGTCGAGTTCCATCCTCGTGATTCGTGCACCCATCGCCGCCCGCGGATCGATCGTGTATCCGAGGCCGCCGACGCGAACCATGTCACCGCCCTGCTGGTAGTACGGGTCGGGATTGAACAGATTGTCGGCAACGTCCTCGAGGATCGTCTTGATCGTTTCGCCGGTGAGCTCGTTGACCGTGACGTAGGGATAGGTGATGGCGGTCTGGTCCATCAGGTGCTCCATGCGGATCGCCTGGCCCGGCAGCAGCGACGTGCCCCATCGGAAACCCGGCGAAAACGCGATCTGCGCATCCTTCTCGGCGAGCAGCGCGTCCAGGATCAGCTGGTCGGACGTGCCGTTGAAATTCCCTCGCCGGTACAGGAGGCCTTCGGTCGTGGCGAGCTTCTCGTCCAGCTTGGCCGCGAACGGCGCGCGCACATTGCGGATCAAGGCATCCATCGCCGGATCGGGCGGCAGCAGCGCGCTGAAGACCGGCAGCAGCCGATACCGGAAGTCGGCGACCTTGCCGGACTTGACATCGAAATCGAGGACGGCGAGGAACTTGCCGTTGCTGCCGGCGTTGCCGACGATCGTCTTGCCGCTGCGGTTGGCCACGATGGTCGGCTGCGGTACGCCGTCGTGCGTGTGACCGCCCAGGATGGCGTCGATGCCGGTCACCCGCGACGCCATCTTGAGATCGACGTCCATCCCGTTGTGCGACAACAGGACGACCACCTGCGCCCCCTTCGCCCGCGCGTCGTCGACGACCTTCTGCATTCCGTCTTCCTGAATTCCGAACGTCCATTCGGAGACGAAGTAGCGCGGATTGGCGATCGGCGTGTAGGGAAAGGCCTGGCCGACGATGGCCACCGGCACGCCGTTGATCGGCCGGATCACGTACGGTTTGAACACCGGATCGCCGAAGTCGGCGGTCTTCACGTTCTGCGCGACGAAGTCGACCTTGCCCGCGAAATCCCTTTCGACGATCTCCTTGACGCGCGCGGCGCCGTAGGTGAATTCCCAGTGCCCGGTCATCACGTCCACGCCCAGCAGCTTCTGCGCGTCGACCATGTCCTGGCCCTTGGTCCAAAGCGCCGTCGCCGAGCCCTGCCAGGTATCGCCGCCGTCGAGCAGCAGCGCGCCCGGCCGAGTGGCCTTCAGCATCTTCACCAGGGTGGAAAGGTGCGCAAAGCCGCCCACCTGCCCGAACGCCTGCGCCGCGCGCGTGAAGTCGAGATAGGTGAAGGCATGTGCGTCGCGCGTGCCCGGCGCGATCCCGAAGTGCCTGAGCAGGAATTCGCCGACCAGATGCGGCGGCTTTCCCATGGCTGCGCCGACGCCGAGGTTGACGTTGGGCTCGCGGAAGTAGATTGGCTTCAGCTGCGCATGGCAGTCGGTGAAGTGCAGCAGGCTGACATTGCCGAACGGCTTGACGCCCTGCTCGTAGAATGCGGCGCCGGCATCGACGCCCTGCGCGGACGCGCCGGCAACGGGCAGGCCGGCAGCGGCAGCCACGGCGATGGCTTCGAGGAATTCGCGGCGGTTCATCTCGACCTGTCGCAGAAGGGTCCCTGCGGGCGCAGGAGCAATGTTCGGAACCGGAAGGGCCCGCCATGCGGCGGGCCCCTCCTCCTGCGTTGCGTTACTTGTTGACCGGCGAGTTCGGATCCATCAACAGCGCCACCACGTCCTTGACCTGCTCTTCTGTAAGGATGTGGCTATGGCCGAAGCGCGGCATGTTCGTGCAGGCGTTGTACGCCTCGGCGTTCCAGATCTTCCCGTACGTGTACTTGCGCATCGCTTCGGTATAACCGCGGGTCTTGCCGAACTGGTAGAGCGACGGCCCGATGGTCCCGTACGAAACTTCCTGCGGCGCGAGCTGATGGCAGGCGTAGCAGTTGGCTCCGGACGGCTTCGTCGGGTCGTCCGAATACTGCATGCCCCGACCCAGCTGGGCGATCTTCTCGCCGGCCTTCCAGTCACCCATCAACTGATCGCCGGGCGGCCACTTGATTGACGCCAGGTTCTCCTTCTCGATCCTGGCCGCGACGTCCTTGGGCAGGTCCTTGCCCGAGTATTCGCTGCACAGCTTCTGCGTTTCGTCCTGATCCAGACGGTCGAGCTTCGCCTGGCCGCGGGCCTTGAACGACGCCTTCATCACCTGCGTCGCCTTGGCGCTCAGCTGGGAATCCGACGGTGCAGTGGCACAACCGATCAGCACCGCCACCGCCGAGCCAACGGCGGTCCACGCAATGGTTCGCTTGTTCATGTGGGTCCTTTCAGCGCTTGATCGCCGGCGCGTTGTACACGGCGCCGTTGGCGTTGGTGGCGAGGAACATCGTCAGCGCGACCGACGCGTCCGACGTGAACTGAAGCTCGGGAAAGCGCTGCTGGCGGAAGCAATCGTTCAACCGCCACTGGAAGGTGCGCAGTTCGCCCTGCGAGACGCGATACGCCGGCCACGTCGTATAGGCCTTCTGCGCGCCCTCCTTCGAGGTGAGATTGGGCAGGTCCTGCAGGCGGATGCGCGTGTCGTCGGCGCCGTGGCAGGTCGCGCAGGCAAAGTCGTGCGGGCCGCCACGGAAGAAGAACATCTTCTCCCCGAGCAGGTACGCCTCCTTTTCCTTCGGGTGCGAGTCGGGGACCGCCATCTTGACGCCGCGCGACTCGGAGGTCACGTAGGCGACCAGCGCCTCGTTGTCGGATCTCCTGCCGGGCCCTCCGAAATGGTTCTTGGTGGCGTCCGCTTCGCTGAACCCCTGCTGCTTGACCATGCACCAGAGCAGGCGCGTCTCGAGGTCCATCACGCGATCGGCGTCCGCGAAATAGCGGGGCAGATGCGCATACGCGCCCTTGACCACGCCTGGACCCTGACCGATATCACACTTCTCGAACGAGACCTTGTTCGGCCCGCGTGGGGTTTTCCAGAGTTCTTCGCCACGCGCCTCCCACAGTTCGGCGGGATTGCCATCCTGCAGCGCGGCACGGTACTTGGCGATCTCATCGACTGCAGAAGTCTGGGCGAACGCGGCGCCGATGGCGAGCGCGACCGCGGACGAAAGAACGGCAATGCGGGCGGGTGCCCGCCGGCGGAAGTTGCTCATCTCGACCTCCAAGGTTGTTTCACCGAAGGCGAACCGCGTCCGGTGTGTTGCGGGCAACGTCGTCGGCGCGCCGTTCGAGGCGGCCGATCGCGTACCTTCGTCAGAATATGTCGCGGTTGTTCAGGCGATCGTCGCTTCGTCCGAGCGTTTTTCGCCGCGGTTGTCGACCCAGGCGATCTGGATCTTGTCGCCCTTGGCCCCACCCTTGAACTTGAACGACAGGAACGGGTTCTTGGAGATCGCCGGTCCCCATTGCGCAGACAGGACGGGCTTGCCGTTCCATGTGGCGGTGACGGTCTGGATGAACCAGGCAGGAATGACCTTTCCCTGCGAATCCTTCCGCTGGCCCGTTTCCATCTCGTGACTCATCAATACCTTGACTTCGGTTTCGGCGCCTACCGCGGTGGCGCGAATTCTCATCGGATCTGCCATGACTGTCTCCCTAGGTTTTCCGTCAGCCGCCGCAACCGCCGATGGTGATCTTGATTTCCTTGGACGCGACATAGTACTTGCCGTCGGCCTTCACCAGCGCGTAGACGTTCGAGCTCTGCCCCATCTTCACGCGCGTGGACAGCGATGGCTCGGTACCGGGCGGAATGTCGAAGACCGCGGCCAGCATGTTCGGATTCTTCTCGATCAGGATTGCGATCGATTCCGTCTTCGGAATGGCGCTGGTGACGCCAATCGGCACCACCGCGCCGTTCTCGGCGATGTCGGGTGTCTGGAAGAACGTGACATCCTTGCTTTGCTCGGGCGCACTGCCACCCAGCGCCTTCACGGTGTCGGCAAGCGACTTGGTTTCAAAGGCCGCCTTGTTCCATGCGTCCGCGGCCAGCGCGTCGCCCGGCTTGAGCCAGCCTGCTGCGGCGACGAGCGTCAACAGCGTGACACCACCGCCTGTCTTCAGGATTTCCCTGCGCTGCGTGTTCATTGTGCCCCCTCCTTTGTCTGACAACGATAACTGCTACCGTCAATCGGATTTGGATTTTATCGCACCGACTGCCGCCCTTCTTTTCGCCCTCATGTCCTCCCGTCTGGATTCCTACGCGCGGTCCCCAGGACGACGACGACCGTCAACTCGCTGCACGAGAGCAATCCATGCGCATACTGGGCGGTCGGCAGCGAATTGCCGCGCCCCTCCGCCGCCGTGTTCGCGGGGCAGCCGATGAAGTGAACGCGCGACACCGACGGAACGCGCGCGATGTCGTCGGTCGTGCAGATCCGCGGGAAGGCGACGAGTCCGGAAATCATCAGCCGGTGCGCTCGCCGATCGATCTCCGACCTGACCCGTGATGCCGCTCGAAATGCAAGCCGGATGGCGTGATGATGCCGATCCGATCCTGCCGCGGCGTGAACGTTACCGGCGACCGAAAGGCGCGCGTGGTCCCGGGGCTGACTCGGCGACCGACGCTGACCACGCGCTTCGACGGCCCACCGTAGGGGAACGCAAGCGCCGGCGCGCCGAGCTTGCGCGTCCATTCGGGAACGTTGGGCGCCAGGTTCTTGGCGCTGCCACCGGCCGCGGCCGCTCGGCGCAGAAAGCCGCGCCGGCGTGGGCCCGGCGGCGATGCGCGAAGATCCTCCTTCGCCAGGCGTATGCACTCTGGCGAGCCGCTGCGACGAGCCATCCAATTTCCTCCAAAACGCCCGCCTGACGCTCTGCGGCGTCAGTGCTGGGCTGCGAACTGAAGCAGCTCCCTCTTCAGGGGATTCTGTCCATCGATGCGACTTGCGATCTGCACGCACACGCTGCGGCAGACCTGCACGGACTCGACATCGGCCACGCGGTAGTAGACATTGTTGCCTTCGCGCCGGCGGCCTACCAGTCCGGCCTGCAACATCAGCGCGAGGTGCCGGGACACGTTGGTCTGCGTCGCGCCGGTGGCCCCGACGATCGCCGACACCGACTGCTCGTCCTGGCAGATCGCATGCAGAATCCGAAGCCGCATCGGCTCGGACAGCATACTGAAGAAGCGCGCGACCACCGTGAACACCTGCGCTCTGTCGTCCACAGGTCCGACTGCGGCCGGAATCGATTTCTGCGCTGTCTTCTTGGTCGCCAGCTTCATGTGTCAATGATCATATGCGCACATCTTGACCACCGTCAAGGAAATCCGCGCAGCGGCAGCCCGGGATCCAGGCAACGAAAACCGCATCGGGTCATTGCCCGAAGGTCCCGGGCGAAGGGTGCACCGTCGGTGCTCCGCCCGCGCGGCTGAGGACCGGGCTTGAAATGCCTAATGAATCACCGCACTCGCCAGGAATCGAACGATCGAGCCGTTTTTCAGACGGAACATGCCTTCGCCCAGATCTTGTGCGCCTTCGAAATCCGCGCGGGTCATGTCGATCTCGGTGTCGCCGCGACGAGCCTCGAGCACGACGTCGTCCGCAACGGTGAATTCGTCAGGTACGCGCAAATAACCGGTTTCGAAAACGATCCCGTCGATCATCACGAAATCCGCGCCCTTCATTGTGTCGAACAGTTCGAGCATGCCTGGAGTCCTCGTTCAATACCTGGCGGCACCCCTCGCAGAGCGCCTTCCATGACAGAAAATGGGGACGGTCCGGTGCACCTTCAAGGACGCGGCCGCCGGAGTCCGCATCAAAGAGAACGCGGAGCGTGGCCGGCCGACGACGCGCGCCGCCCGGCGGAGCATCAAGGCGGACGAACGGCGGATTCGACGCGCCGCGACCTCGCGGCGAAATGCGCGGGTACTATGCCCGTTCGCGCCGGAAAGCGCAGCCGAAGGATCCGGGGCGCCGGAACTAGGCAATCAACGCGCGAACGAAATTCGGCAGCGCGAACGCCGCGCGATGCGTGTCGCCGTTGTAGTACTGCAGACCGCCGATGCCGCGCTGGGCGATACGGCGGTCGACCTGCAATGGCGTCATCGAGCGTGGATCGAGCAACGCCGAGCAGCAGGCCATCATCCACAAGCCGCCGTAGAGCGGAATCGGAACGAGGTACGGCGCAACGTTGGAGAACGCGCCGCGAAGGCTCGCAACGGTCGCGCGGATGCGCTCCGGTTGCGCGACGGGGCTCGCGATGTGCAGCGTCAACGCGCCCATCGGCGCCAGGCGTGCGGCGCAGGCACGGTAGAACTCCGGCGTATAGAGCGGGCTGGACGGACCACCCGGATCGGTCAGGTCGAGCACGATGAGGTCGTATTTCTCCGTCGAATTGCGCACGAATGCGAAGCCATCCTCGATCTTCAGCGCAAGACGCGGGTCGTCCAGCGCGCCACGATGGACGTGCTGCAGGTACTTCCGGGCGATATCAACGACGGCGAGGTCGATTTCGACCAGTGTCACCGACTTGATCGACGGATGCTTCAGAAGTTCCTCCGCCGAGCCGCCATCCCCGCCACCGATGATCAGTGCGTGTTCCGGCTGCAAATGAGTGACGGCAGCAACATGAACGAGGTTCTCGTGATAGTAGAACTCGTCGTGCTCGGAAGTCATGAAGCAACCGTCGAGCCGGAACAGTTTGCCGAACGGAACGGTATCGTGAACCTCCACCGTCTGGAACGGCGAGCGGAATTTTTCGAACTGGCGCGCCGACCGAACGAAAAACCCCCAGTCGTCGGTCAGGTACTCGGCCATCACGCCGGGGGCGAGATAGCCCGCGTGTACAGCTGCGCCATCATCGCGACGATCAGCCACCCCGCGTTCCCCGGTGGATCGCCTGGAACTGTACGCGCTGCGGGAGCAGCGCGGCCTTTAGCACCCGGAACACCTGTTCCGCCTTGTCGGTGTTGTCGGTGGTGAGGTTGCACACGTAGACATCGACCGTGACGAAACCCGCCTCGGGCCAGGTATGAATGGCAATGTGCGACTCGGCCAGCAAGACCGCTCCCGTCACGCCTTGCGGCTCGAATTGAAAGAAGCGTTCGCCGACGACGGTGAGGCCGGCGTCACGCGCGGCGTTCACGCACAGGTCGCGCAGCGGCGCCGCCTGCGTGAATTCCGGCGTATCGGCCGGACAGCCGTACCATTCCCCCAAGAGGTGGATTCCGTCCATCAGCCGCCTCTGTCCACGTCGTTATCCATTTCGATGAGCGCTCTTCGCGTGCCCCGGCGCCCGTATAGCACGCAGAACGCTTTCGCAAAGCAACGTAAACGTACAATTATTGCACAATGATCGTGGCGAAGCGATAATTTGCCCTCGTTTCGCAATGCGCAATGCGCGTTGCCCGTCTGCGGCAATCGCGCAATCCAACGAACTTCGTTTGGCTACTCCAATGATCGCTCCCTCGGCCGCGCGGCCCACCGATATCGAACTTGCGAACGCCATTCGTGCGTTGGCGATGGACGCCGTCGAAGCAGCCAGGTCCGGACACCCCGGCATGCCGATGGGCATGGCGGACATCGCGGTGGCGCTGTGGAACCGGCACCTGCGTCACAACCCTGCCAATCCGCACTGGGCCAACCGCGATCGTTTCGTGCTTTCCAACGGTCATGGCTCGATGTTGCAATACGCGCTGCTTCACCTCACCGGATACGAACTTCCGATGTCGGAGCTGCGCAACTTCCGCCAGCTTCATTCCAAGACGCCGGGTCATCCGGAAATCGGGGTGACACCCGGCGTCGAAACGACCACCGGACCGCTCGGCCAGGGACTTGCCAACGCGGTCGGCATGGCGCTCGCCGAAGCGCTGCTTGCGCACGAGTTCAACGTGCCGGGGCATGCGATCGTCGACCACCACACTTACGTGTTCGTGGGCGATGGCTGCCTGATGGAGGGCATTTCGCACGAAGCCTGCTCGCTCGCCGGAACCTGGAAGCTCGGTAAGCTGATTGCGTTCTACGATGACAACGGCATTTCGATCGATGGGCATGTCGAAGGCTGGTTCACCGACGACACGCCGCAGCGCTTTGCCGCGTATGGCTGGCACGTGATCGCGGAAATCGACGGCCATGACGTCGAGGCCGTGGACGCGGCGATCAAGGAGGCACAGGCGGTGACCGACCGGCCGTCGCTGCTGTGCTGCAGGACGATCATTGGCAAGGGTTCGCCCACCAAGGCAGGGACCGAGGCCGCGCACGGCGCCGCGCTCGGCGAGCGCGAAGTGGCCGCCACGCGCGCTGCGCTCGACTGGCCGTATCCGCCGTTCGAGATCCCCGCGCCGATCTACGAAGCATGGGACGCGCGCGAACGCGGGGCGTCCCTGGAAACGGGCTGGAACACCAAATTCGCCGCGTATCGGACCGCGCATCCGGAGCGCGCGGCCGAGTTCACGCGTCGGATGGAGGGCGAGTTGCCTGCGGATTTTCCCGCCCGGGCGCAGGCGTTCATCGTGGCGCAGGCGGCGAAGGGCGAAACCGTCGCCACGCGCCGTGCGTCGCAACAGGCGATCGAGGCCTACGCGAAGCTGCTGCCGGAAATGATCGGCGGCTCCGCCGACCTCACCGGTTCAGTATTCACGAACTGGTCCGGCAGCGTTACCGTCGCCCGCGACACCAACGGCGCGCTCGCCGGCAATTACGTGAACTACGGCGTGCGGGAGTTCGCGATGAGCGCGATCGCCAATGGGCTCGCGCTTCATGGGGGATTCATCCCGTACGTCGGCACGTTCCTGACTTTTTCCGACTACGCTCGCAACGCATTGCGCATGGCGGCGCTGATGAAGCTGCGGTCGATCTTCGTGTACACGCACGACTCGATCGGCCTCGGCGAGGATGGCCCGACGCATCAGTCGGTCGAGCACGCGGCCAGTCTGAGGCTCGTTCCGGGCATGGACCTGTGGCGGCCCTGCGACGCCGTCGAGACCGCCGTCGCCTGGGCCGCGGCGCTCACGCGCCGGCACGGTCCGTCGTGCCTGCTGGGCACGCGCCAGAATGTCCCGTTCGTGCCGAGGACCGAGAACCAGATCGCTGCGATCAGGCGCGGCGGCTATGTGCTGGCCGATTTCGATCCTGCGATCCCTGGCGCGCAGGCCATCGTCCTCGCCACCGGTTCGGAGGTCGCGCTGGCGTTGGGCGCCCGCGACGCGCTGGCAAAGGAAGGCATCAACGTGCGCGTGGTCTCCATGCCCTGCACCAGCGCATTCGACCGGGAGGATGCCGGCTACCGTGCTTCGGTGCTCCCGCCCGCCGTCCCGCGGGTCGCCGTCGAGGCCGGGGTAAGCGATTTCTGGCGCAAGTACGTCGGCGCCGTCGACGATCCTCGCGCGGCCGTCATCGGCATCGATTCGTTCGGTGAATCGGCGCCGGCGCCGGTGCTGTTCCGGCATTTCGGGTTCACGATCGAACGTGTCGTCGCGGCGGTTCGCGGCGTCCTGTGAAGCGACGATTTTCCGGACGGCGCGCGCGGAGCGCTCGGAGGAACGCGGATCGGGGCATGAACTTTCCGAATCGCATCTGCTCTTGACGTTTTCCGCGTACTCCGTGGTCCAGGTTTTGCAAAAATGACGACTTCGAACGAAGCGATCCTCCGCCTTGCCGTCCCCGCCGACGCGCCCGCCATCGCGCAAGTGCGTGTGGACACCTGGCGCAGCACCTACCGCGGGATGATTCCCGCCGCGTACCTCGCGGCGATGAAAGTGGAAGAGAGCGCCGCACTCTGGGAGCGCGTGTTGACCGCGGCGCCGAATACGACAAACACCTTCGTCGCGGAGATCGATGGCGCTGTCGTCGGTTTCGCGTCGGGCCTGATGCTCGTCGAGCCGAAGCATGGACTTGACGCGGAGCTCTCCGCGATCTACCTGCGTCAGGATCGCCAGCGTGAGGGGTTGGGCACGCGGCTGCTGTCGGCCGTTGCCGAAGGGCAGCGCCGACATGGCGCAACCGGGTTGTTGACCTGGGTCATCGCGGGAAACCGGGGGGCCAGGGCATTCTATGAGGGACTCGGCGCCGAGCTTCTCATCGAGCAGCCGTTCCAATGGGACGGCATGGATCTCGTCGAGGCCGGATACGGCTGGCGCGATCTGGATGCGCTGGCTGTCGCCTGCGCCGCAGCGAACACCGCAACGTAATGACATTCCCATCACCGGGCAGGAGAAGAGCATGACGATCAAAGTTGGCATCAACGGATTCGGCCGAATCGGCCGCATGGTCCTGCGGGCAGCGGCGCGGGACTTCCCGGACATCGAGGTGGTCGGAATCAACGACCTGCTCGAGCCTGATTACCTGGCCTACATGCTGCAGTACGACTCGGTGCACGGCCGCTTCAAGGGCACGATCGCCGTCGAAGGCAATACGCTCGTCGTCAATGGTCGCAAGATCCGCCTCACCGCCGTCAAGGATCCCGCCGAACTCAAGTGGAGCGAGATCGGCGCCGATCTGGTCGTCGAGTCGACCGGCCTGTTCCTGACCAAGGAGACCGCCGAGAAGCACCTGGCTGCCGGCGCGAAAAAGGTGATCATGTCGGCGCCATCGAAGGACGAGACGCCGATGTTCGTCTTTGGCGTCAACGACAGCGCCTACGCCGGTGAGGCGATAATCTCCGGCGCATCGTGCACGACGAATTGCCTCGCGCCCGTCGCCAAGGTGCTCAACGACACCTGGGGCATCAAGCGCGGCCTGATGACGACCGTGCACGCGGCGACGGCGACGCAGAAGACCGTGGACGGCCCCTCGAACAAGGACTGGCGCGGCGGCCGCGGCATCCTCGAGAACATCATCCCGTCGTCGACGGGCGCGGCGAAGGCCGTTGGCAAGGTGATCCCCGAACTCAACAAGAAGCTGACCGGGATGGCGTTTCGCGTGCCGACGTCCGACGTGTCCGTCGTCGACCTCACGGTGGAGCTCGCCAAGCCCGCGACCTACAAGGAGATCTGCGCGGCGATGAAGGCCGCCTCGCAGGGCGCGATGAAGGGCGTGCTGGCATACACCGAGGACAAGGTCGTCGCCACAGACTTCCGCGGCGAGAGCTGCACGTCGGTGTTCGACGCAGGTGCCGGCATCGCGCTCGACGACACGTTCGTCAAGGTCGTCGCGTGGTACGACAACGAGTGGGGCTATTCGTGCAAGGTGCTGGAGTTGATTCGCGTGATGGCGAAATAGCCGCCGGTGCGTTCGGACCCGAACGCCTGCCGGCACCTCCAACTGACACGAGATCCGCCATGACCTTCAAACGCCTCTCCGAGATCGATGTTTCCGGCAAGCGGGTGTTC
Organism: uncultured beta proteobacterium; assembly: GCA_963739745.1. Lineage (GTDB taxonomy): Bacteria > Pseudomonadota > Gammaproteobacteria > Burkholderiales > Casimicrobiaceae > VBCG01. Next base: position 71,728 of record CAVUCJ010000015.1, on the reverse strand, counting down.
ATCCGCGCCGACCTGAACGTCCCGCAGGACGACGCGGGCCATATCACCGACGACACGCGGATCCGCGCGTCGATCCCGGCGATCAAGGATGCGCTGGCCCGCGGCGCGGCAGTGATGGTGACGTCGCACCTGGGCCGGCCCACGGAGGGCGAGTGGAGCGCCGCGGACTCGCTGGCGCCCATCGCGCAGCGGCTGTCCGAATTGCTGGGGTTGGACGTGCCGCTGGTCAAGGACTGGGTGGACGGCGGCGCGTGGCATGCGGCGCTTGCACCCGGCCAGGTCGTGCTGCTGGAGAACTGCCGGTTCAACAAGGGCGAGAAGAAGGACAACGACGACTTGGCGCGCAAGATGGCGCGCCTGGCCGACGTTTACGTCAACGACGCCTTCGGCACGTCGCATCGGGCGCAGGCGACCACGCACGGGATCGCAAAGTACGCGCCGGTCGCGTGCGCGGGCCCGCTGCTCGCCGCCGAACTCGACGCGCTCGGCCGGGCGCTCGCCAATCCCGAACGGCCGCTGGTCGCTATCGTCGCCGGATCCAAGGTGTCGACCAAGCTGACCATTCTGCGTGCGCTGGCCGAGCGCGTCGACGCGCTCGTCGTCGGCGGCGGCATCGCCAACACGTTCATCCTCGCCGCAGGCGGCCATATCGGAAAATCGCTCGCCGAGCCTGCGCTGGTCGACGAGGCCCGCGCGATTCTCGAAGCGTTCCCCGGCAAGATTCCGATTCCCGTCGACGCGGTGGTCGCCAAGGAGCTGTCCGCAACCGCAACGCCGGAACTGAAGGCGATCGAGAACATGCAGCCGGATGACATGATCCTCGACATCGGCCCGACTTCGGTCTCCGCACTGAAGATGATCATCGCAACGGCCGGCACCATCGTCTGGAACGGACCCGTCGGTGTGTTCGAGATCGATGCGTTCGCGGGCGGCACCCGGGCGGTGGCCGAGGCGATCGCCGCATCGCACGCCTTTTCTATCGCAGGGGGCGGCGATACGCTGGCCGCGATCGCGAAGTTTGGTCTGGCGGACAGGATAAGCTACATCTCTACCGGTGGCGGCGCGTTCCTCGAATTCCTGGAAGGCAAGACATTGCCGGCGGTCGCGGCACTCGAACAGGCCGCGTGACCCGTCATCACTTCGCGCGGGTCCGCGCGCAGCGGGCGCCGCGCGGGACGGTCAGAACGAGACGTTGGCCGCACCCTTGAGCGCCAGGATCTGTCGTGCGTCGTCGGGCGTCGCGACAGCGAGGCCCAATCCCTCGATGATGCCGCGCACGGCACGCACCTGCGCCGCATTCGATTCGGCGAGTTTGCCTGGACCGAGCCACAGGCTGTCTTCGAGACCGACCCGGACATTGCCCCCCATCGCCGCCGACATCGCGGCGACGGGCAGCTGATTTCGGCCGGCGCCAAGCACGCTCCATCGATACCGATCGCCGAACAGGCGGTCCGCCGTGCGCTTCATGTGCATGACGTCGTCGGGGTGCGCGCCGATGCCGCCCAGGATTCCGAAAACACTCTGGATGAAAAGCGGCGCCTTGACCACACCGCGCTCGTAGAAATGCGCAGCCGTGTACAGGTGCCCGATGTCGTAGCACTCGATCTCGAAGCGCGTGCCGTTGTCGGCGCAGGAAGTCAGGATGTGCTCGATGTCGCGAAACGTGTTGCGGAAGATCCGCGAGTCGGAACTTGCGAGGTACTCGCGTTCCCAGTCGTGCCTGAACTCCTTGAAGCGCCTCAGCATCGGGTAGAGCCCGAAATTCATCGACCCCATGTTGAGCGAGGCGATTTCGGGCTTCAGCTGAAGCGCGGGCTGCAGACGCTCGTCGATCGTCATCGTCGCGGCGCCACCGGTGGTGAAATTGATGACGACGTTCGAACGGCGCCGGATCTCCGCGGCAAACTCGCGGAAGTACTTCGGGTCCTGCGTGGGACGGCCGTCGACGGGATCGCGCGCGTGCAGATGCACGATTGCAGCACCCGCCTCCGCCGCGCCCACCGCCGCGTCGGCGATCTCGGCCGGCGTGACCGGCAGGTGCGGCGACATCGAAGGTGTATGAATCGCACCGGTAACGGCGCACGTGATGATGACCCTGCGGACCTCGGACATGGCCTGCCCTCCCTCCGTATTTATGATGGATCAATGGGCTCCTGTCCAGCGGGAAAGTTCGCGCCCCGCCGTTTCTGCGGCCGTCGAATTGCCGTAACATGCCTGCCCGACCATCGAATTCGAAGAGCAAGAGGAACATCGTGCAGCGCAATACCAAGATCGTCGCCACGCTGGGTCCGGCGTGCAGCGACCCCGACGTACTCCAGCGCATGCTCGCCGCAGGCGTCGATGTCGTTCGCCTCAATTTCTCGCACGGTACCGCCGCTGACCATGTCGAGCGCGCGCGCATGGTGCGCGAACAGGCGCAGCGCCTGGGCCGGGAGGTTGCGATCATGGCCGACCTGCAGGGGCCGAAGATCCGCGTGGGCAAGTTCGCCGCCGGCAAGGTCGAGCTCAAGGCAGGGCAGCCATTCATCCTCGACGCGGAGTGCGAACTCGGCGACGACCAGCGGGTCGGCCTCGACTACAAGGAACTGCCGCGCGACGTCGCGCCCGGCGCGGTTCTGCTGCTCAATGACGGCCTCATCCGTCTCCAGGTGGAATCGGTCGATGGTCCGCGCATCACCACCCGGGTCATGGTGGGCGGCGCGCTGTCCAACAACAAGGGCATCAATCGGATGGGCGGGGGCCTCACCGCTCCGGCGCTGACCGCGAAGGACATGGACGACGTCAAGACGGCGGCTCTTTTCGAGGCGGATTTCCTCGCTGTATCGTTTCCGAAGACCAAGGAAGACATGTACATGGCGCGGCAGTTGCTGCGCGCCGCCGGCGGCCACGCGATGGTCATCGCCAAGATCGAGCGGGCGGAGGCGATCACGTTTCTCGACGAGATCATCGAGGCCTCCGACGGGATCATGGTGGCGCGCGGAGATCTTGCCGTCGAGGTGGGCAATGCCGCGGTTCCGGGATTGCAGAAACGGATGATCAAGCTCGCGCGTGAACGCAACAAATTGACGATCACCGCGACGCAGATGATGGAGTCGATGATCAACGCCCCGGTGCCCACGCGCGCCGAGGTTTCGGACGTCGCCAACGCCGTGCTCGACGGCACCGACGCCGTGATGCTGTCTGCCGAAACAGCGGCCGGCATGTATCCGGTCGAAACGGTCGAAACCATGGCGCAGATCTGCGTAGAGGCGGAAAAATCCGCCACGGTCGAGCTCGACCGCGATTTCCTCAACCGCACGTTCACGCGCGTCGATCAGTCGATCGCGATGGCCACGCTGTTCACCGCATTCCACCTGCAGGTCAAGGCGATCGCCTCGCTGACCGATTCCGGATCGACGGCACTGTGGATGTCACGGCACAACTGCGGCTGCCCGATCTTCGCGGTGACGCCGAAGATCGCGACTCAGCGCAAGATGGCGCTCTATCGCAACGTGCGGCCGCTCTTCCTCGAGCAGTCCGGCGACCGCGACAGCGTGCTGATCGCGGCCGAGGAACTGCTGGTTGCCAAAGGCCAGGTCAGGAAAGGGGACCTGATCGTGCTGACCATCGGCGAGCCCATGGGCAAGGCCGGCGGCACCAACACGATGAAGATCGTCAAGGTCGGCGACCATCGCCCCTGACGGGTGCCGCGGTTGCGGATTCGCCGGCGGGGACCTGAATCAGCGACGCGATGCCGACCGTTCCCCCGCTGCGCACATGATTGTCGCGTCCGGTCCATATCCTTCCGCGACATAGCCCTTGGCGAGCATTGCGGCCTTGACGCCGGCGTCGGTGGTGTAGCGATGGTTCGAATCGGCACGTCCGTTCCATAGCCTGTAGACCCCGGCAAGACCGGCGGGACATTCGCCGGTGCCCGGGTCGGGAAGCGCGATGTACATCACGGCGGCCGCCTCGAGGACGAAGGACGGGAACTTTGCACGTGTTTCGTCGCATTCCACGGGTGACGCCGAATAGAAGTGCGAGTCACCGCTCCCCGGCGGCAAATAGAACCGGCACACCGGACTCGTTCCCGGAGCGGGCTCGAGATACGCATTGAATTCGAGCCCGGTCCTGGCCCAGCCCGCGAGCGCTCCCGAATCCAGCGCGGCGATGTCCGCCGACAGCGCGCTGATGAAATAGTGATCGAGCGCCACGTTGTAGTACTCGACGACGGTCGCCTTCGGCGGCGCCGGGACCGCGATCACGGCAAGGTAGGTTCCGAAGTCCACATTGCCTGCGCCCGGCTGGACCAGGACGCCGGTCGCGGCGCCGGTGGCCGGGTCGAGCGTGCGCACCGTGTCGCGCTCGAGGACCAGCAGCGTGCCGCCTGTCCCGTAGGCAATGCCGGTCGGCGCCCTGAGCTTGTCGTTGAGGACGCTGACCGCGCCCGTCGGCAGATCGAAGCGCAGCAGCTGATTCGAGCCCTCGCCGGTGATGAGCATTGTGCGGCCGTCGGACTCGGCCAGGAGTCCACGGGTATGGCCGAGCCCCTGCGCACTCCTGGCCACCGCCACGCTGGAATTCCCGGTACGCGGGTCGTAGCGAACGACATTGCTCGAGTCGTATCCCGGAACGTACAGATTGCCGTCGGGACCGAAGGTGATCCCGTTGTCCGGCCCTTTCAGGCCCGCGGCCCCCGACGCCACCGGTACGTCGACAAAGGCGCCCGAGGACGACAGACGCAGGACCTGGCTGGTACGGTAAGCGGCAACATAGACATCGCCATTGGGCGCGAACGCGAAGCCGGTCGGATCGAGGCCCGAGAAGGTCGCGAACACGTCGACGAATTCGAGCGTGTCATTGCGGTACCTTAGAATCTGCTGCGAGGACTCGCTGGTCACATAGATGAGCCCGTCCGGACCGAGCTTCACCGCCTGGGGGCCCCGGATGCGGGTGTTGGAGTCCAGGTCCCGCAGGTACGCGCCGGTGCAGGCATCGAACACGTGGACGGTGGTGAAGTAGCCGCTGATGAACAGGCGCGCCGGGCACGACGAAGCCTGCGCGGCCGGCATGGCGGCCGCGCCCGCGAACATGAGGAGCGCAAAGATGATTCTGGACACAGGGGGAACCTCGGAATCGAAGGGTTGGGACCGGGCGATCGTGCACGTCGCAAGCGGCCTTGGTCCTGAATTGCGCCTCCGTTTTTTCTCCCTTTTCGTTTCCGCCGGGGCAACGCGTTGATTCCTGAACCCTCGTGCTGATGGGATCCAATCCGAGTGCCTGGCGTACCCGGCCGCCGTTTCGGATCAATGACGTCGAAATCCGGCCGGCGTCCAACGAGATTGTCCGGGCGGCCGAACGCATGCGAGTCAAGCCGCGGCTCATGGATGTGCTGATGCGCCTGGCGTCCACGCCGGGCGAGGTGGTTGCCCGCGAAACACTGCTCGCCGAATTGTGGCCACGCCGGATGGTCAACGACGACGTGCTGTCGAGAGTCATCGCCGATCTGCGCATTGCGCTCGACGACGACGCGCGCGAGCCGCGGTTCATCGAAACCATTCCAAAGGTCGGCTATCGACTGATCGCCCGCCTTTCACCCCTTTCCGCGCCGGCCGGGATCCCCGCGGCAGTGCCCGCCCCGGCCGACCCCCCGCCAGCCGACGCCGCTCCGCCTGCCCGTGCCCCGGGCACGTCGCGCCGGTCCCGCTGGCTCGTCGCCGGATCGTTCGCAGCGGCCATCGCATTCACGGCGGCGCTGGTCCTGCGAGCATCGGCGCCGTCGCCGGTCGACCGCGCGCGGCTCGAGCGGCAACTCGCGCAGGCGGAGCCGTTCTCGTCGGAGGTCGCTCTCGAGACTGCGCCGCGCTTCTCGCGCGACGGGCGGCAGGTCGCCTTCGCCGTCGGCGAGGGGCAGCATTCGCGAATCGTCGTCAGCTCGGTTCTCGCGGCCAAACGTACTACGCTGGGCGATCCGGACAACCTGAATCTGTCGCCGGTTTTCTTTCCCGACGGAAGGCGGATTGCGTATTACCGCCGGACGCCGACCGGCGATTGCGGAATTGTCGAGCACGAATTGTCGACCGGCGTCGAGTCGACGCTCGTAGATTGCGCCCGCAGCCCGCAGCCGCGCTTCGACATTGCGCCCGACGGGGATCAACTCGTCTATGCCGGCGTGATCCGCGCTCAGTTTCCGCCCGGGCTGATCCTCCACCAGCTGACCACGGGAAAGGCGACCAACCTCACTGCGCCGGAGCCGGACTCCGGAGGCGACGTCTACCCGCGTTTCGCGCCCGACGGTGCGCGCATTGCGTTCTTTCGCGGCAACGAATCGCACCGCCAGCTATGGATACTTGAACTCGGGGACGGCGCCGGCGCGCACAATGCGGGATCGCCGCGCGGCCTGGTTTACGGCGCCGCGTGGCTCGGCCCGCGTGGGCCTCTGCTCGTCGCGGCGGACTGGTTCGGCCACCGCGCGATCAATCTCTTCGACCCACAGGCGGGGACGGCGGCGCTGCTGGGCGCGCGCGGCGCGCGCTTCCCGGATATCGACGCGCGCGGCAATGTCGTATTCGAGCATGCGCAATATTCGGCCAACCTGTTCGTCGTGGACCCGGACGCCTCCGGTATTCCGCCGCGCGAACTGTGGTCCTCGACGCGGTATAGCAACCAACCCGAGTATTCCCCGGACGGTTCGCGGGTACTGTTCATCTCGAACCGCGACGGCGCGCCCGCGATCTACGTTGCCGCGCCCGACACCTCGCCGGTCAAGCTGGCCTTGACCGACGACTATATCTACATGCGACCGCACTGGTCGCAGGATGGCCGGTCGATCTATGCGATCCGCGCGAGCCGTCGCGACGAGGCAACCGGTGTGCAGCAGGCGATTCGCATCACGGTCGACGATGGCAGGATCGAAGTGCTGGACGCGCTGGGCAACGCGGTGTTCGACGTGCGCGAGACTGCTGGTGGCCGGCAGCTCATCGTCGGCGAGCAGGCCGGCAATGCGGCGCGCGTTTTGCGCACGACAGTGGCCGGGACTTCCGGCGAGCGACTGCCGCTGCCGCTGGTGGCCGAGTATCAGGTCGCGGGCGACCGGATCGCCTACGCGCAGCCGCAACTGACCGGCCTCACACTATGCAAACTGTCCACGCTGACATGCGAGCCCATCGCCGTGCCGATCGGCGAATGGAACCGCTTCGACTGGCTGCTCACCCGGGATGCCGTCTGGTACCGGACGGGGGATACCCCCGATCAGATCGTCCGCTACGACATCGCGCGCCGCGCAGTGACCTGGCGCAGCACGTTCGCGCCGACGGCGCTGGGCCTCTCGCTTGCAGTGCGCCCCGACGGGCGCGCGCTGCTGATCGCGCGCGAGGCGCGGCCGGCGATCGACCTTATGTACGCGCCGCGCGCCGCGCGTTGACGCCGCAGCCCGCGGTTGCACCGAATTAACCGGTTGGTTACCATCGTCGGATGACGGTCGCCACGCAAACCCGGACCTCTGCCGCGGTCAGGCCAAAGGCGGGGACGCCCCGCCCCACGCGCGACGCGTTGCGCACGCAGGCGGCGATCCTCGAAGCGGCGACGCGGGAGTTCGCACAGTTCGGCCTGAGCGGCGCGCGTGTCGACCGGATCGCCGCGGGGGCGAAGACCAACAAGCGCATGCTCTACTACTATTTCGGCGGCAAGGAGGACCTGTTCCTCGCGGTGCTGGAGCGCGCGTACGAGCACATCCGCGGCGAGGAGCAGAAACTGCGCCTGACGGACTTGCCGCCGGCCGAAGGCGTCACGCGGCTGGTGGCGTTCACCTGGGATTATTTTCTGGCGCATCCGGAGTTCATGACCCTGCTGAACTGCGAGAACCTTCATCGCGCGCAGCATCTGAAGCGCTCGCGAAAAATACGGGAGATGCATTCGCCTCTCATCGCCACACTGACCGAGGTGCTGAAGCGCGGCGCGCGCGACGGCGTATTCCGCGCGGGCGTCGACCCGGTGCAGCTGTACGTCTCGATCGCCGCACTTGGCTATTTCTACCTGTCGAACAACCACACGCTGTCGACGATCTTCGGCCGCGACCTGATGGCCCCCAGGGCCAAGGCGGCCCGGCTGGCGCACATCAAGTCGCTGGTGGTCGGCTTCCTCGAGGCATGAACGCATGCGGGCTCGGCCGGGACTTGCAGCCATGCGGCCGTTGGCGCTATCCTAATTAACCAGCCGGTTAACCCCGGAGCGGACCAGAACGACGGCGGACCGCATCCGCAAACGTTGCATCCCACACCCCGCAACCCGAAGCAAGGAGGAACGTCATGGATCGCAGCAAATTGACCCGGCTCGCCGCAGGCGCAGCCGCCGCCATCGCAATCGTCATGGCCGCACCGTCGTACGGGCAGGCCACGTGGAAGCCCGAAAAGCCGATCACCATCATCGTGCCCTGGGCCGCCGGAGGATCGACCGACCAGGTCACGCGCGTGACCGCCGCCGAGATCGAGAAGGCGCTGGGACAGAAGGTGGTGATCGTCAACCAGCCGGGAGCGTCCGGATCGATCGGCACCAAGAACGCGCTCGAATCCGGCAAGGACGGCTACACGTGGACGGCCGGGGCCGCGAAAGACCTGGGCACTTATGCGGTGCTCGGCATGCTGGACACCAAGATAGGCGACTGGGCGCTTTTCCTCAACGTCGCCAACGTGTCGACGCTGTCGGTCAATCCCAACACGCCCTACAAGAGCGCGGCCGAACTGATCGCCGCGATGAAGGCGAAGCCGGGGCAGATCAGCGTGGCCACCGCCGGTGTCAATTCGAGCGGACACAGCGCGATGGAGGCCATCGCCAAGGCGGCCAACGTCAAGTACAAGCACGTCACGTACGACGGCGGCAATCCGGCCGTCGTGGCGACCGTCGCCGGCGAAACCGACGCCACGACCCAGCTCACCACCGAGCAGGCAGAGATGATCCGCGGCAAGAAATTGCGCCCGCTGGCGGTGATCGGCGACAAGCCGGTCGAGATCGACGGCTACGGCGTCATCGAGCCGCTGACCAAGACGATCCCGAACTTCAAGGACCCGCCCAACTACTTCGGCATCTTCATTCCGAAGAGCGCGCCGCCGGAAGTCATCGCGACGGTCGAGAAGATCTGGAAGGAGAACATCAGCAACTCGAAGGCACTGAAGGATTACGCGGCCAGCCGCGGCGCGCAATTCGCGCCTGCGTCGGGTGCCGATGCGATGCAAGCGGTCATGCCGGCCGTGCAGGTCAACGCGTGGCAGGCGTTCGACGCAGGCAAGGCCAAGGTATCGCCCGATACGCTGGGCATCGCCAAGCCGTAGCATCAGTGCGCTTCATGACGAGGTGAGGACGGCACCGGCTCCTCGAGACCTGTGCCGCCTGCGCCTCGTCGTCCGCCTGCATGTCCGACACGTCCTTCCCGATCGCGCCGCGCACCGACCTGCGCACGGCCTGTTTCTGGATCGCGCTCGGTGCCGTCATCGTGTTCGCGTCCTGGCGGATGGACCGGCTCGAAGACCAGGGGGCGCAGTTGTACACGGCGCCCGGTCTGTGGCCGGGCATCATCGGACTCCTGATCGCATCGCTGGGCGGCGTGCTGGCGTGGCGATCGGTAGCTCGCGCGCGCGCAGCCGCCTGGGATGCGGGCGTCCCGCATGCCGCGACCCTGGTCCCGGGATCGCGCTTCGCGCTGGCCGCCGGGATGTTCTTCGTCTACGCGCTGCTGCTGGTGGGGCGCGGGCTGCCGTTCTGGCTCGGCACCGCGCTGTTCGTCACAGCATTCGTGTTCGTTTTCCGCCGTGCCGACCGGTTGAGCGGCGCCGCGACCGGATCGAACCGCGCTGACGCGCTGCTGGCGGTCATCTGCGGCGCCGCCACCGCAATCATCGTTACGCTGGTTTTTGAACAGCTCTTCTTCGTCCGGCTGCCCTGATGTTCGACGGCCTGATCGCCTTCGGGCATTCGCTCGCGTCGTTCCTCGATCCGTTGTCGATCGGCCTCATCCTGCTCTCGTCGCTGGTCGGCGTCATCATCGGAGCGTTGCCCGGTCTCACGGCGACAATGGGTGTCGCGCTGATGACCACGCTGACGATCAAGATGCCGTCCAACCAGGCGCTCCTGGTTCTGATCTGTACCTACGTCGGAGCGATCTACGGCGGTTCCCGCTCGGCGATCCTGCTCAACATTCCGGGCACGCCGGCGTCGGCGGCCTCGTGCCTCGATGGTCACGCGCTCGCCAAACAGGGGATGGCCGGACGTGCGATGGGCATCGCGACCTCGGGCTCCGTGCTCGGCACACTGATCGGCATCTTCTTTCTCGCGCTGTTCACGCCGGTGCTGGGCGGACTGGCGCTCAAGTTCGGCGCCTACGAATTCTTCTGGCTTGCGGTGTTCGGCGTGGTGATCGCCGGCACGCTGACCGGCGACGATCCGCTGAAGGGTTGGATCGCCGGCCTGATCGGGATTTTCCTGGCCTCGGTCGGGCAGGAAAGCATCTATGCATACGACCGCCTTTCGTTCGGCAGCCGGGACCTGGCCGGAGGCTTCAACCTCGTCCCCGCACTGGTCGGCGCCTTCGGCTTCTCGGAACTGCTCACGACGGTCCGCGAGAAGTCCGTCCCGGTCAAGGTCGATCCGTTCGACTCCGTGATTCCGAAGTTCGTCGACGTGGCCAAGTACTGGAAGACGATCATCCGGTCGGGAATCATCGGCACGTTCATGGGCATTCTGCCGGGGGTCGGCGAAGACGTGGCCGCATGGTCATCGTACGCAGCGGCAAAACGCGCGAGCAAGGAACCCGAGACCTTCGGCAAGGGGTCCATCGACGGACTGATGGCCGCGGAAACCGGCGACAACGCCTGCGTGCCCGGTGCCGTCATCCCCGTGCTGACGCTCGGAATTCCGGGCTCGGCGCCAGCCGCCGTGCTGATGGCGGCGATGCTGATCCACGGCGTCCGGCCCGGACCGATGATCATGATCGAGGCGCCGGGTTTCGTCTACGACGTCGTCGCGATGATGATGTTCTCCGCCATCGGCATCCTCATCTACGGCCTCACGCTCACCAAGTTGCTGATCAAGGTGCTGATGGTGCCGAAGCCAGTGATCATTCCGATCATCTTCGTGCTGTGCGTCGTCGGCTCGTTCGCGATCGCCTCCAGGCTGTTCGACGTCTGGGTGATGCTCGGCTTCGGCGTCGTCGGGTTCCTGCTGCGTCGGTTCAACTACCCGGTCGCGCCGCTGGTGCTGGGCATGGTGCTGGGCGACCTCATGGAGAAGGGCCTGCGCCGCGGACTGGTGCTGTCGGACGGTGATCTGACCCCGTTCTTCATGCGGCCGATTTCCGCAGCGGTATGGATCACGATCGTACTGGTCGTGGCGCTCAAGTTTCCTGCGGTCCGACGCCTGTTCCGGCGCGGTCGAACGGGCGGTGCGGCCCAATGAGCGGGGCCACGCATCCGGTCGGCGTCGTCGGCATCGGCCTGATCGGGCTTGCGCTGGTCGAACGGCTGCGCGCGGCACGAATCAAGGTGCTGGGGTACGACACCGACCCCGCGCGGCGCGAGGCGCTGCGCGCGGCGAACGGTGTCGTCGCGGCCGTCGCCAACGACGTCTTCGGGTCCTGCGACAACGTGCTGCTCGCGCTGTCGGACGGCGGACAGACCGCAAGCGTCGTGCGCGAAGCGATATCCGTCATGTCTCCCGGCACGTTCATCGTCGACTGCGGCACCGGGGATCCCGAGCAGGCGGTGGCGCTGGCGGTGCGGCTCGCGGCGCGCGGCGTGCGCGCAATCGATGCGCCGCTGTCGGGCTCCAGCCAGCAAATCCGCGACGGCACCGCGGTGATGATGATCGGCGGCAATCGTGACGACTGCGACGCGCTCGAACCGGTCCTCGCGGCCATCACGTCGCGCAGGTTCCTGCTCGGGCCGCCAGGGAGCGGCGCGCGCGCGAAACTCGCCATCAACCTGCTGCTCGGCTTGAACCGCGCGGCGCTGGCCGAAGCCCTGGTCTTCGCCGAGTCGTTGCGGCTCGACCTGCCGGTGTTCCTCGATCTCGTCCGCGCCACACCGGCGCACTCGCGCGCGGTCGACGCAAAGGGCGCGCGGATGATCGACGGCGAATTCGCGCCGCCACAGTCGCGAGTACGCCAGCACCGGAAGGACGTGGGACTGATACTCGAGGCGGCGCAAACCGCGGGACGGTCGCTGCCGCTGACCGCGTTGCACGCGCAGATCCTCGACGCCGCGATTGGCGAGGGGGCGGGTGATCTCGACAACGCGGCAATCATCGAAACCATCCGCCACTGGCAGCAACCGGCGGCGCCCGGGGAAGGCACAACGAAATGAAGTTCGAACGTCTTGAAATCGTCATGAATGGCGAATGGACCCGACTGCGCGGCCGCGCAGCGCGGGAGTGCCGCCGGACGTTGCCGCCGAGCGAGGATCGACCTTTTGCAGGAGCTACGCAATGAAGGTTCATCGAGTGGGCGTCATCATGAACGGCGTCACCGGCCGGATGGGCACCAATCAGCACCTGATCCGCTCGATCAATGCGATCCGCGCGCAAGGCGGCGTGGCGCTCGACGCGGGCACGCGGATCATGCCCGACCCGATCCTCGTCGGCCGCAACGCGGCCAAGATCGAAGCGCTCGCGAAAGCGCACGACGTCGCGCGCTGGACGACCGACCTCGACGCAGCGCTCGCGAACAAGGACGACGCCGTCTACTTCGATTCCGCCTCGACGGGGTTGCGGCCCGAGCTGATCCGCAAGGCGATCGCCTCCGGCAAGCACATCTACACCGAGAAGCCGGTCGCGCCGACGACGGTCGAGGCGCTCGAACTGCACCAGCTGGCCGAGGCCGCGGGGGTGAAGCACGGTGTCGTGCAGGACAAGCTGTGGTTGCCCGGACTCCTCAAACTCCGGATGCTGATCGACTCCGGATTCTTCGGGCGCATCCTGTCGGTACGTGGCGAGTTCGGCTATTGGGTGTTCGAGGGTGACTGGCAGCCGGCGCAGCGGCCTTCATGGAACTACCGGAAGGAGGAGGACGGCGGCATCATTGTCGACATGCTGTGCCACTGGCGCTATGTGCTCGATAATCTGTTCGGCAGCGTGCAGGCCGTGAGCTGCATCGGCGCCACCCACATTCCCCGGCGCTGGGACGAGAATGGAAAGCCGTATCCCGCCACCGCCGACGATGCCGCCTATGCGACGTTCGAGCTCGCCGGCAGCGACGATTCGCGCGTCATCGCCCAGATCAACAGTTCGTGGTGCACTCGCGTGCGCCGCGACGACCTCGTGACGTTCCACGTCGACGGCACGCTTGGCTCGGCCGTGGCCGGGCTCACCGATTGCGTGATCCAGCCGCGCGCGGCAACGCCGAAACCGGTCTGGAATCCCGACGTTCCGAAGACGATCGATTTCTTCGCGACGTGGCAGCCGGTGCCGGAGAACCGCGTCTATGACAACGCGTTCAAGGTCGAATGGGAGCTCTTCCTGAGACACGTCGTCGCCGGCGGGCCATTTCGCTGGAATCTGCTCGAAGGAGCGAAAGGCGTCCAGCTCGCCGAGCTGGGCGAGCAGAGCTGGAAGGAACGCCGTTGGATCGACGTGCCGCCCCTCGCTTCGATCCCCTCCCCGCCCCCGGGGAAAGGCAAGGCGGGACACCGCTGAAGGACGCCGCCATGAACATGCTCCGCCTTCCGAGCGCCAGCGGCACGATTACCCCGTACACATTGCGCGCGCCGGTCGTCTGGTCGCGATCGACGGGCGCGCCGGCGTGGAATCGAGTCGCCTTCGCAGCCGCGCATGTCGTTGCCGATCCGCGCGCGGACGTCGACCCCTGGCTCTCGTCCGCGATCGACTGGGACGCCACCATCGCATTTCGACGCCACCTGTGGTCGTTGGGGTTCGGCGTGGCGGAAGCGATGGACACGGCGCAGCGCGGCATGGGCCTCGACTGGCCGACGTCGCTCGAACTGATCCGCCGCAGCGTCGCAGAGGCACGCGCGACCCCCGGCGCCGTGGTGTTCTCCGGGGCGGGCACCGACCATCTTGCGCCGGATACGGGCGCCACCATCGAGCGGGTGATCGCTGCGTACGAGGAACAATGCGCCGCGGTGGAAGCTGCCGGGGGCCGGATCATCCTGATGGCAAGCCGGGCACTCGCCGCCTGCGCGCGCTCGCCCGACGACTATGCGACCGTTTACGGCCGTGTACTCGCACAGGTCCGCGCGCCCGTCGTCCTGCATTGGCTGGGCGAAATGTTCGATCCCGCACTGGCCGGGTACTGGGTCGGTGCCGGGGGCCTCGAGAGCGACCCCGATCATGTGCGTGCGACGCAGATTTGTGCCGAAGTCATTCGCGCCAACGCCGCGAAGGTTGACGGCGTCAAGGTATCGCTGCTCGACGCCGGCAAGGAAATCGCCCTGCGCCGGCTGTTGCCCCCGGGTGTACGCATGTACACCGGCGACGATTTCAATTTCGCAGAATTGATCGGTGGTGACGAGTCCGGGCATTCGGATGCGCTGCTTGGCATCTTCGACGCCATCGCGCCCGCGGCGTCGGCGGCGCTCGACGCGCTTGCCGCCGGCGACCGCGCGCGATTCGATGCATTGCTCGCGCCAACCGTTGCGCTGTCGCGCCACATCTTTGCCGCACCGACGCGCTTCTACAAGACCGGCGTGGTGTTCATGGCGTGGCTCAACGGCCACCAGTCGCACTTCACCATGATCGGCGGCCAGCAGAGCGCACGCAGCGTCGTCCACCTTGCGCAACTGTTCCGGCTGGCCGATGCGGCAGGGTTGTTGCGCGATCCCGATCTCGCGGCGGCGCGCATGCGCACATTCCTGGCGGTGAATGGAATCGAAGCCTAGGCCCGCACGATCGTTGGCCAGGAAGACGCGCGGAGCGCACAGAACGACACGCATGCTGCGGGCGGACCCCATGATCATTCACGAGCGCACCCGGCGCCGGCACATTGACGTCCTCCGTTTTTTCCATACCCTCCGCGGTTCAAGAATTCGACCTCCCGGGACCCCATGACCACCGAACCCGACGCCAGTCTCCTCTCGCTCAACACCGCGACCGTCAGGCAGCAATGGAAACTGCCCGACATCATCGCCGGCTGCGCACGACACGGCATCCGCGGCATTTCGCCCTGGCGCGACCAGGTTGCCGCCGCGGGACTGAAGGACACGGCGGTCCGCATACGCGATGCGGGACTCACCGTCAGCGGCTATTGCCGCGGCGGCATGTTTCCCGCCGTCGACCGCGAGGGTCGCCGCGCAACGCTGGACGATAACAAGCGCGCCGTCGACGAGGCGCTGACCCTCGGCGCGCGCTGCCTGGTCCTGGTGGTCGGTGGCCTGCCGAAGGATCGTGAAGGAAGGATCCAGTCGAAGGATCTCATCGGCGCGCGCGAGATGGTGCGCGACGGCTTGGGCGAACTGCTCGAGTACGCGAGGCCGTCGGGCATGCCGCTCGCCATCGAACCGCTGCACCCCATGTACGCTGCCGACCGCGCATGCGTGAACACCATGGAGCACGCCAACGACCTGTGCGACGAACTGGGCGCCGGGCTGGGCATCGCGGTGGACGCCTATCACGTGTGGTGGGACCCGCACTTGCGGCGGGAGATCGAGCGCGCAGGGCATGCCTCGGCCGGCCGCGACGGGACGCGGCTCCTGGCCTATCACATCTGCGACTGGCTGGTGCCGACCACGGAACTGCTCAACGATCGCGGCATGATGGGCGACGGCGTGATCGACCTTCCGCGTCTGCGCTCATGGATGGAAGAAAGCGGCTATCGCGGCATGCACGAAGTCGAGATTTTCTCCGCCAACAACTGGTGGCTGCGCGATCCCGACGACGTGCTCGCGACCTGCAAGGCGCGGCACGTCCAGTTCGCCTGAAACCTCCTGGTCCGGCGAGTCCAAGACCGTCGCGCATTGCGGCTCGAAAACGGCCGCGCCTATCCCCCGACGCAGGCTGGCAGTGTGAGGGTTTGCAGGACATCGCCGTTCTTCGCATCCTGGACGAGGGCCACCAGCGCCGCCGCACGGCCGCGCTCGGCAACACGCCGCCACGTCGCCGTGGCCTTTGCCTCGCCGTTGGCGTTCACCGCGAAGGGGCCGGATAGCGCGCGGACGACATGATCGTGGCGCAGTCGGACACCATCATTCTCGCCCGCCTTGACGTCGGAGACGTGTCCGCTGTCGGTGTAGGCAAGCCAGACGACCGCATTCCTGCGCAGCGCCGCGTCCGTCACCGTCGCCGCGACGCGCGCCGTGATCCGGCCGTCGTCGGCGACATCGGCGTCGAGCGTGATCGTCGCGCGGGCCGGCCGGCGCCGGGCCGAGGCGATGAGTTCGGCCGTGTGCTCTCCTCGTCCCAACTCCGCGTCGCGTCCCTGGACCAGCAGCTGTGGCGTGTAGACGAATGTTGCCCCGTTCGCCCGCATCGCCGCGTACTGGCGATCGGTGTACGCGGCCGTCGCAAAGCGGTCCTTCCACCCCAGGCGATCCCAGTAGTCGACATGAAAAGCGAGCACAGTGGCGACCGCCGGGACCGTGGCCGCCGGAAACGTCGAGGACAGCCAGCGATCCGCAGGCGGACAACTGCTGCAGCCCTCGGAGGTGAAGAGTTCCACCAGCGGCAACGTTTCGCGGCCACTGGTCGCACTGCAGGACGGCGATGCATGCGCCGGGCCGGCAACGGTCAGGATGACCGCCGCGGCGGGACCCAAAGCCAGGAGCACGGCGCGAAACAGGCGATCGAAGGCGTCCATGGCTTGTTATTCGGCGCCGCCGCCCCGCGGGTTACAGGGCGGCGCGTGCTAGCATGATTTTTCCGCGTCGACCCCGCAGGACACGCAAACCTCCGGGGCGCGGCAAGCGGCAATAATGGAGGGACCACCATGGGTATTCTGGGCTTGATTGGAATGATCATCGTCGGATTCCTCGTCGGCTGGCTCGCCCGCCTCTTCTACCCGGGCGCCGTGGACCTGGGCTTCTGGATGACCACGGGACTGGGCATCGGCGGTTCACTGGTAGGCGGGGTCCTCGGCAGCATGTTCTCGAATTCGGCTGACGGCAGGTTTCGGCCTGCGGGCTGGATCCTGTCGATACTGGGCGCGATGATCCTGATCTGGGCCTACCTCAACCTGCTTCGCTAGCCTCGGGCGGGAATGGGTCGAGGCCCTCGCCGACGATCGCGCCCCTCGGCGGCGGCATGAGCAGGTTGAGGATTGCAGTGGTCGGCGCCGGGGCGATCGGCCGCCGGCACATCGAACTACTCGCCGAAAGTCCGGAGTGCGCCCTCTGCGCAATCGTCGATCCCGCGCCCGGCGCCGTGGAAATCGCCCGCAGGGCGGAGGTGCCGCTCGTCGCGATGCTCACGGACCTGTTCACGCGACTGCGTCCGGACGGCGTGATCATTGCCACGCCGAATCGGCTCCATGTCGACAATGCCCTGGACTGCATCGCGGCCGGCGTCGCCGCGCTGGTGGAAAAGCCGGTCGCCCATACCGTCGCCGAGGGCATACGTCTATGACCTGCCCGAGGACCGCTCGTGGTGGAAACCGTATCGCACGGCCGTCGCGCTGGTCGAACGCTGCGATCCCCTCGAACTCCAGCTTGCCTATTTCTGCGCCGTCATCCGCGGCAATGCGGCGCCGCGGGTCACGGCACGCGACGGCCTCATGAACCTGCGCATCACCGAGTCTATTGCCGAGGCGGCGCGCACGGGTAAGATCGTCACCATTGAAACCTGACCGAGGGCGCAATGACGCAGCTTCGCTCGACCATGTGCCTCGTTACTTCGTGAGAATGGACGCCAAGCGATGACTTCGACGAACTGCCGCAGCGAGGCGGGCCGGGCCGTGGCGTACGGTTCGCTGCCAGGCGTCGTACTCGACGCCGGCGCGCTGGCGCAAACATCGCTGGCGCTGCACGACGCCGGCAAGAGCGCTGGCGTGCCGCTGATCGAGTTTCACGTCTCGAGTGTCCATGCGCGCGAGGAATTCCGGCACCGCTCCTGGCTGTCGCCGTCGGCGCGCAGCGCGCTGGTGGGCCCGGGCGCTCGCGGGTACCCCCTCGCCATCGGCGCACTCGTTCTGGACACGGAGAAAGAAAGGTGACGGCGATGCGTATGCGCACCCAGGTCGGAATCGTCGGCGCCGGCCCCGCCGGCCTGCTCCTGTCGCACCTGCTGCACAGGGAGGGCATCGAATCGGTCGTCCTCGAGAACCGTGACCGCGAGTATGTCGAGCACCGAGTCCGCGCCGGCGTGCTGGAACACGGCGCGGTGGACGTGCTCACCGAAGCGGGCGTTGCCGATCGCCTGCATCGGGAAGGCCTCGTGCATCACGGGATCGAGCTGCGCTTCGGCGGGCGCGGTCACCGGATCGACTTCGACGCACTCACCGGTCGATCGATCGTCGTCTACGGTCAGCAGGAGGTGGTCAAGGATCTCATTCGCGCGCGGCTGGCTGCCAACGGCACGATCCTGTTCAACGTGGACAACGTCGTCTTGAGCGGCGTCGATTCGGCCACGCCCGGAATCCGCTTCACGCACGACGGCGCGCAGGTCGATCTCGCCTGCGACTACATCGCCGGCTGCGACGGCTTCCACGGCGTGACAAGGCAGTCGATTCCGGCGGGCGTGCTGTCGGTGTTCGAGCGCGTCTATCCGTTCGCGTGGCTCGGAATCCTCGCCAAGGCGCCGCCGACCCACGAGGAGCTGATCTACGCGTACCACGACCGCGGATTCGCGCTGTACAGCATGCGTTCGCCCGAGATCACCCGTCTGTACATTCAGGTCGCACCCGAGGAAGACATCGCCTACTGGCCGGACGCCAAGATCTGGCAGGAGTTGCACACGCGGCTGGAGACCAACGATGGCTGGAAGCTGATCGAGGGGCCGGTGCTGGAAAAAGGCATCACCGGCATGCGCAGTTTCGTTACCGAGCCGATGCAGTACGGCCGCCTGTTCCTTGCCGGCGACGCCGCGCACATCGTCCCGCCCACCGGCGCCAAGGGCATGAACCTCGCGGTGGCCGATGTCCGCGCGCTGGCGCGCGCGTTCGCTGCGCACTTCGCCGGCGGACACGACGAACAGCTCGCCGCCTACACGCAGACCTGCCTGAAGCGGGTCTGGCGCGCCGAGCATTTTTCCTGGTGGATGACCTCGATGCTGCACCGCTTTCCAAGTGACGATGGCTTTGGCCAGCGATTGCAGCGTTCGCAGCTCGACTACGTGGTCGGATCGAAGACGGCGGCCGCGAGCCTTGCCGAGAACTACGTCGGCCTGCCATTCGAAGACGGCTAGGGCGAGCGCCTCCGGTGATCGACAAGATCGTTCCTTCCGCCGCGGCGGCCGTCGCCGATATCCGCGACGGAGCGACTATCATGATCGGCGGCTTCGGCACCGCCGGCATGCCGTCGGAACTGATCGACGCCCTCATCGACCATGCGGCACGCGACCTCACGATCGTCAACAACAATGCCGGAAATGGCGACATCGGCGTGGCCGCGCTGCTGGCGACCCGGCGCGTACGCAGGATCATCTGCTCGTTTCCGCGGCAAACCGATTCGCACGTGTTCGACGCGCTGTTCCGCTCGGGCGAGATCGAACTCGAGCTGGTGCCGCAAGGCAACCTCGCCGAGCGCATCCGCGCGGCGGGCGCCGGCATCGGCGCATTCTTCACGCCGACCGGCTTCGGCACGCTGCTGGCCGAAGGCAAGGAGACGCGGATGATCGACGGGCGTGGGTACGTGCTCGAGTACCCGATCCATGCGGACTTCGCGCTGATCAGGGCGCTGCGAGGCGACCGCTGGGGTAACCTGGTCTACCGGAAGACCGCGCGCAATTTCGGTCCGATCATGGCGTCGGCGGCCGCGTGCACGATCGCGCAGGTGAATGAAGTAGTCAACCTGGGGGACCTCGATCCCGAGACCGTGGTCACGCCCGGCATCTTTGTCAGGCGTGTCGTCGAGATTCCCGCGGCGGCGAGGCCGACAGACAAGCCGGTCGCCGCCGCATGATGCGCTGCGCCCGCACTCGCCGGAGCCTGCGATGATCCGTTTCTCCCGCGATCAGATGGCCGCACGCGTCGCGCGCGATATTCCGGACGGCGCCTATGTGAACCTCGGCATCGGCCTGCCGACGACAGTCGCCAACCACCTGCCCAAAGATCGCGAGATCATCCTGCATACCGAGAACGGATTGCTCGGGATGGGTCCGGCGCCGGCGCCGGGCGCCGAGGACGGTGACCTCATCAATGCGAGCAAGCAACCGGTGACCGCGCTGGCCGGCGCGTCCTATTTCCACCATGCCGATTCCTTCGCGATGATGCGCGGCGGGCATCTCGACTGCTGCGTGCTGGGCGCATTCCAGGTGTCGGTCGCCGGTGACCTCGCGAATTGGCATACCGGCGGCAGGGACGCGATACCGGCAGTCGGCGGCGCGATGGACCTGGCCATCGGCGCGAAAAGCGTCTATGTGATGATGGAGCACCAGACCAGGAATGGCGAGAGCAAGATCGTGCCCCAATGCACCTATCCGCTGACCGGACTCGCCTGCGTCAACCGGATTTATACGGATCTCGCGGTGATCGACGTGACGCCGACGGGACTGGTCGTCATCGACATCGCAGCCGGACTGCCATTCCACGAACTCGAGCGTCTGACCGGCGTGCCGCTTCGCAACGGCATCGCGGCCAGGAATGCCGATTGAACAGGATAGCCAATCCATGACCGAGGCCTATATCTGCGACGCGGTGCGCACAGCGTTCGGCCGTTACGCAGGCGCGCTGGCCACGGTGCGCACGGACGATCTGGGCGCGATTCCGCTGAAGGCGCTGATGGAGCGCAACGCGGGCGTCGACTGGACGGCGGTCGACGACGTCATTTTTGGCTGCGCCAACCAGGCGGGCGAGGACAACCGCAACGTCGCGCGCATGTCATTGCTGCTCGCGGGGCTGCCGCCGGAGGTTCCGGGCGCGACCATCAATCGGCTGTGCGGCTCGAGTCTCGACGCGATCGGCATTGCCGCGCGTGCCATCAAGAGCGGCGAGACAGCGCTGATGATTGCCGGCGGCGTGGAGAGCATGACCCGTGCGCCCTTCGTGCTGGCCAAGGCCGATTCGCCGTTCTCGCGTGCCGCGAAGATCGAAGACACGACCATCGGCTGGCGATTCGTCAATCCATTGATGAAGGCGAAATACGGAATCGACTCGATGCCGGAGACCGCCGAGAATGTCGCCGTCGAATTCCACGTCGCACGGGCCGACCAGGACGCATTCGCGCTGCGCAGCCAGGAGCGGGCGGCGGCGGCCATCGCCGCCGGGCGCCTCGCCGACGAGATCGTGCCCGTCACGATCCCGTCGAGGAAAGGCGATCCGGTCGTCTTCAATCAGGACGAGCATCCGCGCGTCACTTCGCTCGAGGCGCTCGCCAGGCTCAAGGGCATCGTGCGCCCGGACGGCTCGGTCACCGCCGGTAACGCATCCGGAGTCAACGACGGCGCGGCCGCCGTGCTGCTCGCCTCGGCCGACGTCGCGAAACGCCATGGCCTCACGCCCCGCGCGCGCGTGGTCGCCTCGGCCGTGGCGGGTGTCGCCCCGCGGATCATGGGCTTCGGCCCCGCGCCGGCATCGCGCAAGGTGCTCGCCAGGGCCGGACTCACGATCTCGGACATGGACGTGATCGAATTGAACGAAGCGTTCGCCGCGCAGGCGCTTGCCGTCACCCGCGACCTGGGCCTGCCCGACGACGCGGCGCATGTGAATCCGAACGGCGGCGCCATCGCGCTCGGTCACCCGCTGGGCGCCTCCGGCGCCAGGCTCGTGGCCACCGCGCTCTACCAGCTGCAGCGCACCGGCGGCCGCTACGCGCTTTGCACGATGTGCATCGGCGTGGGCCAGGGCATCGCGCTCGTCATCGAGCGCGTCTGACCCCCGTCCAGTTCCACGCCAGCGGTCACGGCATACTCAGACGTGGCCGGGCGCCCGCTCGGTCACGATCCATGCGCCAGCATCGCTCGAAGCCGCGCGTTTGGAGTCGGTCAACACGCTAACCGCGGGCGGGAGAAGGCGAACCTCATGGCAACGGGCCGGGGACGGGCAGTACCAGGGACGGGTCAAGGCTCACGCCGTCCTGAATCGCGCCCCAAGACGAGTCGCCAGAATGACCAGCAGCGTGGAGATGACGATCATGATGATGCCAAGCGCCGAAAGCTTTCCCCACAGTCCGTCATCGGCATAGCGCAGGATCTGCACCGCAAGTACTTCGGTTCCCGGTCGCGACAGCACCACCGACAGCGTCAATTCCCGCAGGAACATCGACGCGAGCAGGATCCATGCCGAAACGATGCCGGGAATCAGCAAAGGAACGATGATGCGGCGCATGGTCGTGGTAGGGCTGGCGCCGCACACCAGCGATGATTCCTCGAGGTGCGCATGGATCTGCACGAATGCGCTCGCCAGCGGTCGGATGCCGTAGGGCAGATAGGTCGCGATGTAGCCGATGAGCAGCGCGGTCAGCGTCGCGTAAAGCGGCGTCTGCACGAAGAACCACATGAATCCGACACCGATAACGATGCCCGGAAACGAGAACGACAGGAACGACAGCGACTCCAGCACGCCGGCGGCACGAGTCCTGACTTTGACAATTGCATAGGCGACGAAAATCGACAGCAGCACACCAATCGTCGCACCGACGACGCCGAGGAAAAGACTGTTGCGCAGCGCCAGGATGGACAGTGGATCGTCAAGCACGCCGATCCAGTTGCGCAGGCTCATCAGCGAAAACGCATGCGCGCTCGGCAACATCGAGTACGGAATGAACGACGTGTACAGCAGGACCGCCACGGGCAGCACGATCATCACCAGTGAAAGCAGCGCGACGACGACGAACAGCGGCGTGCGCGCGCGCCCAAGCTCGATGACCGTCGGTCGGTATCCACGGCTGGAAACGGTGACGTATTTCTCGCTTTCAGCCGTCAGCGCGCGATAGACGACGATCAACGTGATCGACGCCGCCAGCACGCTCATGCCGAGCGCGGCGGCCTTGCCGTAGTCGGTGGCGAAACCGGTGGCGATCATCTGGTACAGGTAGGTTGCCAGCACTTCCACGCGTCCCGGCATGCCGATCACCGAAGGCACGGCAAACGATGCCAGGCTGCGCACCACGCCGAGAATGAACGCCGCCAGAATCGCAGGACGAAGCACTGGCAGCGTGATCCGCACCAGCGTGCGCCATGTCGATGCGCCGAACACGCGCGACGACTCCTCGAGTGACACATCGAACGACGCCAGTGCCGGCGCGACGATCAGGTAGGCGATCGGCATGTCGAGCAGGCCTTCGACCAGGATCATTCCCGGCAGCGAGTAGATGTTGAACGGCGGATGGTCGAGTGACAGCGCATCCCTGATCAGCAGGTTCAGCATGCCATTCGACGGATTGAGCAGCAGCGCCCAGCTGACCGCAAACAACAGGTGCGGAATCATCATCGGCACCAGCGATATGACCCGGAATACGCCTTTGAACGGAATGTCGGTACGGGTATTGAGATAGGCGAGAAACAGCGCGAGGCCCGTCGCCAGCGTCGACGAGCCGACCACGAACAGCACGGTATTGACCATGACGCCGGCGAGCGCCGGATCGGTGTACGCCTCGATGTACTTGGCCAGAGTGAAACTGCCGAAAGCCGTCAAGCCCTGCGAAAAGCTGCCGAGGACCAGCATGACCACCGGGCACACCGTCAACAGACCGACGATCAGGATCAGCGCGTAGGTGAGCTGCGAGCGCGTTTGGTCCATCGCCCGAAGTGCTTCAGGCCGATACCAGCAGGCAATGCGCGGGGTCGAGAGCGAAGTCGACGCTGTCGCCCTCCGCGATCGCGACATCCGGGTCGATTCGGGCGAGCAGCCGCTCGCCGCCGATTTGCAACTCCGCCTCGTAGACCTCGCCGACGAAGGTCATAGACTCGACCACGCCGCGCAGCATGTTTTCACTTCCGTGGACGCCGTCGCGGACGATGTGGATGAATTCCGGACGCAGGCACAATGTCAGTTGCGAACCGATCGCTCCGTCATGCCGTCGGCAGCGCAACCTCCCGAGCGCACAGTCGATTACCGTGCAATCGGCCTCCTGCTCCTGGACCGTAGCCTTGACCAGGTTGGCGCGCCCAATGAAATCGGCGACGAATCGATGGTCGGAGTCGAAATAGATCTTCTGTGGCGTACCGGTCTCGACGATGCTGCCGTTGCGCATCACCGCGATCGAGTCGGAAAGCGCCAGCGCCTCGACACGATCATGCGTCACGTACACCGCGGTGATGGATAGCTTGCCGAGAAACGCCTTGAGCTCCTTGCGCGTTTCTTCGCGCAGCTTTGCATCGAGATTGCTGAGGGGCTCGTCGAACAGGATGACCTTGGGTTCGGCGACCAGCGCGCGCGCCAGCGCCACGCGTTGTTGCTGGCCGCCGGACAGCCGCGTCGCCGACCTGCGTTCAACGCCTTCGAGTTGCACGAATCGAAGCGCGTCGGCGACTTTTTCGCGGATCAGCCCTTTCGCCATTCCCCGGATCTGCAACGGGTAGGCGACATTGTCGAATACCGACAGATGCGGCCATATCGCGTAGGTCTGGAATACCATGCCCAACCCGCGCTTTTCCGGCGGAATCGCGATCCCCTTGGCCTTCGACCAGACAATGTCGTCGCCGATGCGGATTTCGCCATCGTCCGGCGTCTCCAGCCCGACGATGCAGCGAAGCAGCGTGGTCTTGCCACAACCGCTCGGACCGAGCAGCGTAAAGATCTGGTTTGCGGGTATGGTCAGATCGACATCATCCAGCGCCTTGATGGTGCGGCCTTCGAAACTGTAGTGCTTGCGCAGACCCTCGATGCTGATCAGCATGGGCAAGCCGATTCGCTCGTTCCGAAGTCGTCAGCTGGCGCTGAATATCTTCTTGAACTCGGCGCCCCACTTGCGCAGTTCCGCGTCGCTGAGCTCACGGATCGGGATCACCTTGGCATCCTTGATCCCGTCGATCGGCGGGTATACGCCGGGGGCGAGCACGAATTCGCCGACATCCTTGGCCAGCATCCCCATCGACTTGTCCGAGAGCCAGTAGTCGACAAAGGCGCGCGCGGCCTCGGGGTGGGGCGCCTTCGAGGTAATCGCGATGGCACGCGGCGTTCCCATCAGCGGTTCGTCGAGCCGCGCCCATTCGAGGGGCGCCGGGGCCTTGGTGACGATGTATTTCGGCATGGAGATCCCAATAAGTTTCTCCCCGCTTTCGATCGGGGCGGGGGTCGGGCCAAACGACGCCACCAGCATCGGCTGATTGGCCGCCAGTCCCTTGACGAACTTCATCCAATCCGCCTCCGACTTGAAGACATTTTCCTTGAGGCCGATCAGCCAGGAAATCGTCGATGGATGATTCGCAGGATTGGCCATCACGATCTTGTCTTTCCACTTCGGATCGGTCAGGTCCATGTAATGCTTCGGCACGTCGGCCTTCTTCACCCGGTCCTTGTTGTAGATCAGCCCGACATATTCGATGCCGAATAGCTGGATGCTGTCGTCCTTGTGCGCCCATGCGGGATAACCCTTGGCGGCCGGTGAGTGGTAGGCGGCGAGAATGCCCTTTTGCTTGAGCTCCTCGAGCACCGGCAAAGGCGCCTGAACCACGTCGGCGGCAAGTTTGCCCGCTTCGAATTCGGTGATCGCGGTGGCGACGAATTTGTTGCTCGAAATGCGCGTGTACTGCGCCTTGATGCCGGTGTCGGCCGTGAACGCCTTCATGATCGGCTCGACCGCGGTGATGTTGGCGTAGAAGGCGACCTCGCCCTCGGCTTTGGCCTTCGCCATTTGCGCGTTGTCGGCGGCATGCGCCAGCGAAGCGACAAGGATGGCGGCGGATGCGAGCAGCATTCGTTTCATGGGGCAGATCTCCTTTCTGGTTGCGGACGGGCGTTGCACAGAAATGTGGAATTCGGCGCGCGCAGGAGGCCGGCCGTCTGCGCGGGCGAGAAACGCAGGCAACTGCTGCAGGCAAGTGCTGCCGGATGTGCAGGCCCTGGACTATGCGATACCGACAAAGCGCGACCCTGCAGTGGAATCGTACTCCAACGCCACGACGCGTCCGTCAGAAGAGCGTAGCACGTCGAGCCCGATCGCGGGACGCCCGGATTCGATCCCTTCGCGCATCCACCGTCAACGCCAATTCGACGTGATCGGTGTCTCCGGCGCTGCCCTCGCCCGCGTGCGCCGGCACCGATGATGACACTAACGGCCGCGTCCGGCAGGAGGCCGCCAGACCCGTCGGCAGCCCGTAGACGGGCCGGCGAAGGCTGAGCTGCCCGCCTTGCCGATCGCCCGATTCCCGCCTGCCGCACTACAATGCGGCTTCACCCACGCGCCGACCCGCCATGCTCTCGCTGTCCGATATCGAAGCCGCCGCGCGCAACGTCTACGCGGCGATGAAACCGACTCCGCAGTACGCGTGGCCGCTGCTCGCCACGCGTGCAGGCTGCGAGGTCTGGGTCAAGCACGAGAATCACACGCCGACCGGCGCGTTCAAGGTGCGCGGCGGGTTGAACCTGTTCGCCGAGCGCATCACTCGCGACCCGCGGTTCCCCGGCGTGATCAGTGCCACGCGCGGCAACCATGGGCAGAGCCTCGCCTACGCCGCGCGTCGCCACGGCCTGCGCTGCATGATCGTGGTGCCGCAGGGAAACTCGCGCGACAAGAATGCCGCGATGCGCGCGTTCGGTGCCGAGCTCATCGTCCACGGCCGCGACTTCGACGAATCGCGCGAGCATGCGGGCACGCTCGCCCACGCCGAAGGTCTGCACTTCGTCGGGCCTTTCGAGCCCGAACTCGTGGCCGGGGTGGCCACCTATGCGCTCGAATTCTTTCGCGCGGTGTCGGACCTGCACACGGTGTTCGTGCCGATCGGCTGCGGGTCCGGCATCTGCGGGCTGATCGCCGCGCGGGATGCGCTCGGCATCAAGACCCACATCGTCGGCGTGGTCTCGGCGCATGCCAACGCCTACGCGCAGTCGTTTCGGAGGCGCGAACCGGTCGAGACCGCCAGTGCCGTCACCCTGGCCGACGGCATGGCGGTGCGGGTGCCGGTCGCGGCGGCGCTCGACATCATCTGGCGTGGCGCGCACGATGTGGTCGAGGTCGGCGATCCCGAGGTCGAATCGGCGATGCGCGTCTACTTCGACGACACGCACCAGGTCGCCGAAGGTGCCGGCGCAGCCCCGCTCGCCGCACTGCTCAAGGCGCCGCAGCGCCAGGGCAAACGGATGGGTGTGATCCTGTGTGGCGGCAATGTCGATCGCGATGTGTACTCGCGCATTCTGGCGGACATCGCGCCGGAGCCGGGACGGGTATAGCCCGTTTCGCCGCAGGCGCGCCACGGACGCAGACGCTTCGTTGCGCCGCGCGACACCCGCTCCGAGGAGGCGAATTGCGCGCCCGATTTTCGGCGGCACGCGAATTCGCTCGAGGCTAGAATCCGCCTCATGTCGCAGCTTCCTGCCCCAGCCACCATGTATCGCGCGTTTCTCCGCCACGACCCGGCCTACGAGGGGGTGTTCTGGCTGGGCGTGCGTACGACCGGCATCTTCTGCCGGCCGACCTGCCACGCCCGCGCGCCCAACCGTGAGAACGTCGAATTCTTCGCCGCGCCGGCGGACGCGTTGCACGCCGGGTACCGACCCTGCCTGAAATGCCGGCCGCTCGACCACGGCCGCAAACCGCCGCCGCTCGTCGAGCGACTGCTCGTTGCCGTGGAACGCGAGCCGGGCCGCCGCTATCGCGATTCGGAGTTGCTGGCGATGGGCATCGAGCCGTCTACCGCGCGCAGGCAGTTCAAGCGTTACTGCGGCATGACCTTTCAAGCCTATCACCGTGCGCGGCGGATGGGACTCGCCTTGCTCGACATCCGGAAAGGGAAAACCGTGATCGACTCGCAACTGGACCAGGGCTTCGATTCGGGCAGCGGCTTTCGCGAGGCATTCGCGCGGCTGGTGGGCACCGCGCCTTCGCGCGCGCGCAACGTCGGCGTGCTGCATGCGCAATGGCTGGAAACGCCGCTCGGACCGATGCTCGCGCTCGCCGACGATCGCGGGTTGCATCTGCTCGATTTCGTCGACCGACGCGGACTCGAACGCGCGCTCGCGCTGCTGCAGCAGCGGCTCCGCGCACGCGTGCTTCCTGGCGGCCATCGCTACCTCGAACAGATCCGACGCGAGCTTGCCGAATATTTCGCGGGGACGCGGCGGACGTTCGACACCCCGGTCGTCCTCACCGGCTCGCCATTCCAGACGCGGGTATGGGAGGCGCTGCAGGCAATTCCCGTCGGCGTGACCTGCTCGTACGCCGAGCTTGCCCGAAAGATCGACCAGCCCAAGGCGGTGCGCGCTGTCGGGCGCGCCAACGGCGACAATCGCCTTTCGATCATCGTGCCCTGCCACCGCGTCATCGGCGCCGACGGTGCGCTGACCGGCTACGGCGGCGGTCTCGCGCGAAAACAGAAACTGCTGGATCTCGAGCGCGCCGCCAGCCACCGCGCCTAGGCGTGGGCGATGCCGATGCAATCGGCGGCGCTGCTGGTCATACTTGCCGCCTTGTGGGGAGGCTCGTTCGTCTTCGTGCGGGTGGCGGTGCCGGCGCTGGGTCCGCTGCCATTGACCTTTGCGCGCGTCGCGCTGGCAGCGGTGGCGTTGCTGGTACTTGGGTACGCACAGGGCAGGCTGCCCGACTTGCGCTCACGCTGGCGGGAATTCGCTGTCGTCGGTGTCGTCAATTCGGCACTGCCGTTCGCGCTCTACTGCTACGCCGAGCTGTACATCACCGCTTCGGCCGCGGCGATTCTCAACGCGACGAGCCCCTTCTTCGGCGCGATTGCGGCCGCGATCTGGCTCGGCGAGGCGCTCACGCTGCCCAAGCTCGGCGGACTGCTGTTGGGGATAGCCGGCGTCGTGGTGCTGGTCGGCTGGCACCCGGGTGAATTGACCCGCGACACGACGCTCGCCATCGGCGCGTGCCTGGCGGCAGCACTTTGCTATGGCCTGGGAAGTGTGTACGCGAAGCGCCGCCTGCAGGGCGTGCCGAGCTTCGCCGTCGCCAGCGCAAGTCAGATCGCCGCGGCGATCGCCCTCGCGCCGGTCCTTCCATTCGCGTCCGTTCCCGGACCCGTTTCGTTGACGGTGATTCTCAACGTCGTGGCATTGGCGATCGGTTCCACCGCCGTCGCGTACCTTATCTACTTCAAGCTGATCGCCGACGTCGGCCCGTCTCGCGCGCTGACGGTAACCTTCCTGATTCCGCTGTTTGGCGTGCTATGGGGCTCGCTGTTCCTCGACGAGGCATTGACCCTCGGCATGCTGACCGGCGGCGCGCTGATCGTCGCGGGAACGGCCCTTTCGATGCGCAAATGACGCGGGTCCCTAGGCGCGCCGCACCCGCGTCTGCCCCTGCTCTCGCAGGTACTGCGGCAGGTAGTAGCGCGACCCACCCGCCTTGCCGGTAGAGCCCGAGCCCTTCCAGCCGCCGAAGGGCTGATACCCCGGCCATGCGCCGGTGGTCGCCCCCTGCGGTCGGTTCGCATAGCACACGCCGGCCTCGATCCCGGAGAAAAAACGTTCCGACTCCTCCGGCGACCCGTAGAACCCCGCGGTGAGGCCGTAGTCGCCCGCGTTCGAATCGGCGAGCGCTTCTTCGATCGTCGCGACCGGCGCCACCAGAACGAACGGCGCGAAGAGCTCGGTTTGCCACAGCGGATGGGATACGGGCGCACGCGCGATGGTCGGAGCACAATAGTGGCCGTGCGCGAGGTCGCCGTGGTCGAGACGCTCGCCCCCATGCACGATGCCGCCATCAGCGTCGAGCGCGTGGATCTGCGCGACCGCATCCTCGAATCGCGCCACGGCAGGCGCATCGATCACCGGTCCCATCCAGTGTTGGCGGCGCGTCGGGTCACCGACACCGATCTTGGCCGTGACCGCGTGCAGCGCCGCCATGAAATCGGCGAATACAGTGTGTTCGACGTACACGCGCGAACATGCCGAGCATTTCTGTCCCGACAACCCGAACGCCGAACGCGAGATGCCCATTGCCGCATCAGGCAGGTTGGCGTGCCGCGATACGATCGCCGCGTTCTTGCCGCCCATTTCCGCGATGCACGGCCGTGGCCAGCGGCCGCCGGCGAACGTCCGGTACAGATGCATGCCGACTTCGAAGCTGCCGGTGAAGGTGACGCCGGCCACACCCGGATCCCGGACCAGCGCCTCGCCGAGCGAACCCCCGGGCCCCGTCACGTAGTTGAACACGCCGGGCGGAACCCCAGCATCGCGCATCACGTCGGCCAGCAGCCGACCGCTCCACGGTGTGGCCGAGGCGGCCTTGAACACGACCGTGTTGCCGGCCGCCAGCGCTGCCCCGGCAGGACCGCCCGCGAGCGCCAGCGGAAAGTTGAACGGCGCTATGACCAGCCACACGCCGTACGGCTTCATCACGCTGGTATTTTCGCTGACGAAACCGGTGAGCGGATCGCTTGCCATCGGTCTCACAAAGCCGTCGTTCGCCTCCATCTGCGCGCAGTAGTACGCGATGAGGTCGGCGGTCTCCTGGGCCTCACCCAGCGCCTCCATACGGTTTTTGCCGACCTCCAGGGCGAGTGCCGCACCGATGAAATACACGCGCTCCTCGATCAACGCGGCGGCCCGGCGCAGAATGCGCACGCGCTCCTGCCACGGGGTTGCTGCCCATGCCGGGTACGCGGCGTTCGCCGCGGCAACCGCCGCGCGCGCGTGCCTGTCTTCGCCTGCCTGAAAGCGCCCGAGGACGTCGCGTGTGTCGATCGGCGATTTGATGGTGAATTGCCGCGGCGCGCGTTCGTCTCGGCCGCCGATCACCATCGGATGTTCACCGCCCAGGTTCGCGCGGATCGCGGAGACCGCAGCATCGAAGCGCGCGTGCAACTCCGCAGGCGGATCGAACATCGTCGAATAGGTGAGCTTGAAGGCGTCCATCATGGATCTGGTGCAACGAGGCGCCGGTTCGCCGCGCGAATTCGCGGCCAAGCGGGGACAACGATCCGCGCGCTCAGACCAGATCGGAGGCGGGACCCAGGATCTGCTCGCGCAGCTCGCGGTATCGCGGCAACTGGGGCGGATAGACGCACAGGTACTTGACCTGAGCCGCCTGCAGGCAGCGTTGCTTGATCACTTCGAGCTTCTGGTCGCGCGGATTGATGACCTGATCCGGCTCCTTCGAATCGACGATCGCGAGGATTGTCATGTCGCGGTCGCAGACCACGAAACCGACATGCTGGTTGGCGATCTTCCGGAAGGCACGCAGACGCTCCATGCCCTGCGGCCCGATCTTGACCTGCAGTACGTCGGCGAGCCGGACCCGCGCGAAGATCTCGTTGCGCGGGAACGCCGCCTTGAGCAGGAGGTAAACGATGCTTTCCGCCTTGGTGAGAAAGCGCGGCCGCAACAGGTAGAGGCCGGGCAGTTCCGCCGAGGACAACAAGCGCGTGGTCTCACCCTCGGTCCATTGGGCGACGGTGTTCGGCGAATCGGATCCGCCGCGAATGCTACCTCGCGTCGCTCGATTGCGGCGCACGAATCCAATGATGACGACCACGACCAGCACGGCCATCATCAGCGCAAACAGGACTCCCTGGGTCATCGACCGCGTTCCCCTGCCGCGCCATCGATCTTGTGCATCACAATGATCCGGCGCTAGGCGTTGTGGTTCTGCAGGTATGCACAATAATGTCTTGTAGTCTAAAGCATTTCACCAAGACAACGCCAACGCCGGGGGACGTCCCAATTTGGAGGGGTGCCCTCGGGGACCTGCACGGCGCCCGGTACCCGGGCTGTTCAGGACAGCGTCCCGTGCCGCTGCGGGCCCGGCGCGGCCCCATGCGCCTGCCCGCGTAGCCGGGGCCAACGCAGCCGCGCCCCGGAAGGTGACAGGATTGGTGCGGGCAACCGGCGAATGCCCCTGTGGCGGACACGCAACAAAAAACAAGGCCCGGCTTGGTTGGCCGGGCCTTGTCCTAAGCGACGGGCGAATCCTTACATGTCCATGTCACCCATGCCGCCCATGCCGCCCATGCCACCGCCACCGCCCATGCCGCCGCCACCGCCCTTTTCGTCCTTCGGCAGTTCGGCCACCATGGCTTCGGTGGTCAGCAACAGCGACGCCACGGACGCCGCGTTCTGCAGCGCGAAGCGCGTCACCTTGGTCGGATCGACCACGCCCATTTCGACCAGGTCGCCGTATTCGCCGGTCTGGGCGTTGAAGCCGTAGTTGCCCTTGCCCTCGACGACCTTGTTGACGACCACCGACGGCTCGTCGCCGGCGTTGTTCACGATCTGACGCAGCGGTTCCTCCAGCGCGCGCAGCACGATCTTGATGCCGGCGTCCTGATCGTGGTTGTCGCCCTTGAGCCCCTTGAGGTTGCTGCGGGCGCGCAGATAGGCCACGCCGCCACCGGCGACGATGCCTTCCTCGACCGCCGCACGCGTCGCGTGCAATGCGTCTTCCACACGCGCCTTCTTCTCCTTCATCTCGACTTCGGTCGCCGCACCGACCTTGATCACCGCGACACCACCGGCGAGCTTGGCCACGCGTTCCTGCAGCTTTTCCTTGTCGTAGTCGGACGTCGCGTCCTCGACCTGCTTGCGGATGTTCTTCACCCGCGCTTCGATCGCAGCCTTTTCACCGCCACCGTCGATGATCGTCGTGTCTTCCTTGCCCACTTCGATCTTCTTCGCGTGACCCAGGTCCTTCAGCGTGGCGTTCTCGAGCTTCAGGCCCAGTTCCTCGGCGATGACCGTGCCACCGGTCAGGATCGCGATGTCTTCGAGCATCGCCTTGCGACGGTCGCCGAAGCCCGGCGCCTTGACGGCGGTGGTCTTCAGGATGCCACGGATGTTGTTGACGACCAGCGTGGCGAGCGCTTCACCGTCGACGTCTTCGGCGATGATGAGGAGCGGCTTGCCGGCCTTGGCCACCTGCTCGAGCAGCGGCAGCAGATCGCGGATGTTGCTGATCTTCTTGTCGTGCAGGAGGATGTACGGGTCCTCGAGCAGAGCGGCCTGCTTGTCCGGG
Organism: uncultured beta proteobacterium; assembly: GCA_963739745.1. Lineage (GTDB taxonomy): Bacteria > Pseudomonadota > Gammaproteobacteria > Burkholderiales > Casimicrobiaceae > VBCG01. The sequence goes on along the minus strand of CAVUCJ010000015.1, from coordinate 38,597 downwards.
TTGTTGATGAAATACGGCGAGATGTAGCCACGGTCGAACTGCATGCCCTCGACCAGGTCGAGCTCGTTCTCGAGGCCCTTGCCGTCCTCGACGGTGATCACGCCTTCCTTGCCGACCTTGTCCATCGCTTCGGCAATCGTCTTGCCGATCGATTCGTCGGCATTCGCCGAGATCGAGCCGACCTGCGCGATTTCCTTGCTGGTGCCGCACGGCTTGCTGATCTTCTTCAGCTCCGCGACAACGGCGATGACCGCACGGTCGATGCCGCGCTTCAGGTCCATCGGGTTCATGCCGGCTGCGACGAATTTGAAGCCTTCGTTGCAGATCGACTGCGCGAGCACGGTTGCGGTGGTGGTTCCGTCGCCGGCGACATCGGAGGTCTTGGACGCGACCTCCTTGACCATCTGCGCGCCCATATTCTCGAAGCGATCCTTCAGTTCGATTTCCTTCGCGACCGACACGCCGTCCTTGGTGATCGTCGGCGCGCCGAAGCTGCGCTCGAGTACGACATTGCGACCCTTGGGGCCGAGGGTGACCTTGACGGCGTTGGCGAGAACGTTCACGCCGACCATCATCTTGTTGCGCACGCCTTCGCCGAAGCGGACGTCTTTAGCTGCCATGGTTTGTTTCTCCTGATGCGTTTCCGGGGGTGAGCGTCAGCCGACGATGCCGATGATGTCGTCTTCGCGCATATGCAGATAGTCGGCGCCTTCGAGCTTGAATTCCTGGCCCGAATACTTGCCGAACAGGATCTTGTCGCCTGGCTTGACGCCGCAGGGGACGAGCTTCCCGTTGTCGTCAGTCTTGCCGGGGCCGACGGCGATTACTTCACCCATCGAGGGCTTTTCCGCCGCAGTGTCCGGGATGACGATGCCGCCGGCCGATTTACGCTCTTCTTCGAGCCGCTTGACGATCACACGATCGTGCAGAGGACGTAGTTTCATAGTAGGCACTCACTCCAGGTGAATATAGTTGAAAAACAGCGTGTTACCTGACCGGCTGCCGATGGTTCATGGCGCAGGGCGCGCTCGGCGTACTCTTTCGCTGGTCGGAACCCGCAGCTGAGCGCTCTTGTTAGCACTCGATCGCTACGAGTGCTAATAATAAGGCCACATGCACGAGAATCACAACCGCCCCATGTCAGCCGCTCCCGGCCATCCGAGGTCGATTCGCCTGGCTCGCGCCCTTCGGGCCTCGCCGCTCACGCCTCGGCCTCTTGGGACACGCCTTGACCGCAACGACCGCGCGTCGGCCTCCGAGGTCGATTCGCCATTGGCTCGCGCCCTTCGGGCCTCGCCGCTCACGCCCTCGTACCCGCCGCTCGTAAGCCCGGCACCTACGGCGCGGGTGGCGGCAGTAATGTCGAACATCGCGCAACCGGACACCCGGACATGCTCCAGCCTGCACACGTCGGACACCTCGCCATGCTGCGATCGCTGATCCGGCAGGGTGCGCAGGATGGCAGCTTCGATCGTGAACTCGGCGCGTCCTCGCCGGAATCCGAGGAATTCTTCGCCAAGCTCAAGCGCGCGCTCGTCACCGGCTACTTCGTGGAGGAAAGCCGCGCCGGCCGGATCGACACGGTGTCCGTTCCAGGCTACGTATTCTGGCCCGACGATCGCGACAGGGGATCGCCGCCGGTCGGCTTCGGCCTCTTCCGCGCCGTCGAATCGGGCTACGAGCTTTGGCTCGCCGGCCTCGATCTCGGTTCGCGCGGCGGCGGCCATGGACGGGTGCTGCTCGCGGCGCTTTTCGCCACCAGTCAGGGCCAGAAGACCTGGATCGTGCGCATGCAACGCAGCTCGCGATACGCCGACCAGCTTGCGCATCTGCTCGCCGAATTCGGCTTTGTGCCGGTGGGAGACACTGCGCGATTGCGCTGGTTCCTGCGCAGCGACGCTCCGACGCTGCTCGCCTCTCGCGTGCGCGACGCCGTCGACGCCCGCAGCGCGCTAAACTAGCGCCGTCTGCTACTCCGCAACCACCCGGCGGTCATCCGCCCGCAGCGTGGACAGCGCCATGGCCGGTTCGCGCGACAATGCATTGAACGTACTGGGCGGCGCTCTCGCTCCTTGCGGGGCGACCTCGCGCACCGGATTCTTCCGCAACGGGTGTTGCGACACCGGACCCGAGGACATGGGCCTGCACACGGTTTGTGCTGTGATGACCGACGCCTTCCTGGTCTTTTCGCGCCTGCAGGGCAACGACCTGACGACACCCCGGCCGGAGCTGGGCTTCCCGGGATTGCGCGATGGCGATCGCTGGTGCCTGTGCGTCGGACGGTGGCGCGAGGCGCACGCCGCAGGCGTGGCGCCGCCGGTGATCCTCGAGGCCACCCACGAGGAAACGCTCGCGGTGGTGCCGCTGGATGACCTCGAGCGTCACGCGCTGACCTGACGGTCCGCGCGAACCGCCCGCCTCTATCGAAGGACAACAGCAATGAATGACATGATCGGAGAGCCGCGCGTGGTCGACGCGGGCCGTGGCGCGGCGTGGTGGAGCTGGGGCTGGCGCATCTTCCGGTCGAGCGTCTGGACCTGGATCGGCATCATGATCATCTATCTGCTGGCCATGGCGCTGATCAACGTGGTGCCCTTTGTCGGCGGCCTCGGTTCGGTTCTGCTGACACCGGTGTTCATGGGCGGCTTCATGCTGGGCTGTGACGCGATCGAGCGCGGACAGCCGCTGCGTGTCGCGCACGTGATCGAGGGCTTTCAGGGCGCGCATTTTGTTCCGCTGATGATCATCGGCGCCGTCAACATCGGGATCACCGTGGGGATTGCGTTGATCACGACATTGGGCGTGCTCGGCAGCATCAAGATCGCCGACATGGCCAGGATCGGTGAAGGGGGCGATCCGTTCGAAACGCTCGTGGGCACCGCGCATGCAATGACCGGAACCGGCATGCTGATGGGCGCGATCGCGATAGTGATCGCCGCAGCCTTGGCAATGCTGAACTGGTTTGCGCCGGCGCTGGTGGCGCTGCGTGGCACCACGGCGATCGAGGCCATGAAGCTTTCGTTCCTCGGGAGCCTCCGCAACTGGGTGCCGTTCCTGGTATACGGCCTCATTGGGATGGCGGTGTTCATCGCCTGCGCCATCGTGCTTTTCTTCGCCGCCGCCATGTTCGGCGGCAGCGCGCTGCTGACCGGAGATCCGTTTACCATGCTCGCGACCGCAATGATCTTCTTCGCCGTTGCGGCGCTGGTCGCCGCGTTGCTCGGGCTGTTCGTTGGGCCGGTCGTGTTCGGCTCGATCTATGCGAGCTACCAGGATACGTTTGCCACCGAGGACACCGAACTCGGCAATCCCGCGTATCGCTAGCAGTCAGTGACGACGTCAATGCGCCTGATCCCAGTTGGCGCCTGTGCCGACGTCGACCACCAGCGGGACACCGAGCCTGGCGACGTTGGTCATGAGCCCCGGCAACTCGCGCTCGACGCATGCCTGTTCTGCCAACGGTACTTCGAGCACCAGCTCGTCGTGAACCTGCAGCAGGAGCTTCGTTAACAGGCCTTCGGCGTCGAGCCAGCCCTGCACGGCAATCATCGCGAGCTTGATCAAGTCGGCGGCGGTTCCCTGCATCGGCGCGTTGATCGCCGCCCGCTCGGCAGCCGCACGTCGCGGGCCGCCGGCGGCCTTGATGTCGGGCAACCACAACCGGCGGCCGAACACCGTCTCGACATAGCCCTGTTCGCGAGCGGCTTCACGCGTGCGCTGCATGTACTCCGCCACGCCGGGGTAGCGCGCGAAGTACTTGTCGATGAACTGCTGCGCGGCGCCGCGCTCGATGCCGAGCTGCTGCGCAAGTCCGAAAGCCCCCATGCCGTAGATGAGGCCGAAATTCACCGCCTTGATGTAGCGGCGCTGGTCGGCGGTCACCTCGTCGGGCTTGACACCGAAAATTTCCCCCGCCGTGGCGCGATGGATGTCCTGACCCGCGTGAAACGCCTCCACCAGCGCCGGATCGCCGGACAGGTGCGCCATGATCCGCAGCTCGATCTGGGAATAGTCGGCGGAGACCAGCACGTGGCCGGGAGGCGCGATGAACGCCTCGCGAATGCGCCGGCCTTCTGCGGTGCGCACAGGTATGTTCTGCAGATTGGGGTCGGCCGACGCAAGCCGACCGGTGACCGCGGTGGCCTGTGCAAATGTGGTGTGCACGCGGCCGGTCGTCGAGTTGACCATCTGCGGCAACTTGTCGGTATAGGTCGACTTGAGCTTCGACACCGATCGATGCTCCAACAGGACCTTGGGCAACGGATAGTCGGCCGCCAGTTCCTGCAGCACCTCCTCGTCGGTCGACGGCTGACCGGTGGCGGTCTTCTTCACGACGGGCAGGCCCATCCGCTGGAACAGGATCTCGCCCAGCTGCTTCGGTGAGCCCAGGTTGAACGGCTGTCCCGCGAGTTGATGCGCCTGTTGTTCCAGCGCCACGACCCGCTCGCCAAGTTCCCTGCTCTGCCTGGCGAGAAGCGCTGCATCGACGAGGATGCCGTTGCGCTCCATTCGGAAGAGCACCTCGCGCACCGGCATCTCGAGCTGCATGTACACGTAGTCGAGCTTGGGATCGGCCGCGATCGGCGGATGCAGCGCGCGATGCAGGCGCAGCGTGATGTCGGCGTCCTCGGCGGCGTACTCGGTCGCGCGGTCGAGCGCCACCTGCTCGAAGCCGATGCGATTGACGCCCTTGCCGGTCACTTCATCGTAGGTGATCGTCTTGACGTTCAAGTGCCGCCACGCGAGGCTGTCCATATCGTGCGGCTTGGTCGACTCGAGCACGTAGGACTCGAGCAGCGTGTCGTGCGCGACGCCGCGCAGGGGGAGACTCTCATTGGCAAGCACGTGCTGGTCGTACTTCAGGTTCTGCCCCAGCTTCTTCTTCGCCGGATCGGCAAGCCAGGGCGCCAGTCGCGCAAGCGTGGTCGCACGGTCTAGCTGATCAGGCGCCCCCGCGTAGCGATGTGAAAGCGGGATGTAGCACGCGCGCCCCGGTTCAACTGCCAGCGAGATTCCGACGATTCGCGCCTGCATCGGATCGAGGCTCGTCGTCTCGGTGTCGAAGGAGGTCAGTTCCGCGTGGTCGATTGTTGCGAGCCAGCGCGCCAATGCCGCCTCGTCGAGGACGGTCTCGTAGTGCTTCTTGGCCGGCGCCTCCGGAAAGTTCGCGGGCGCGGATTCGGCCGTCGCGTCCCAGCGCCGTCCGGCATCGTCGGTAGCTGCGCGCTTGGCGATCGAGCCCGCCGTGTCCGCGTCCGCTTCTCCGCCATCGCCGATGTCGCGCAGCCAGCTCTTGAAGTCGAAGCGTTCGTACAGCGACTTCACCGTCGCCGGATCCGCGGGCGCGATCACGAGATCGGTCGCGCGCACCGGAAGCTCGCAGTCGGTCTTTACCGTCAGCAACCGCCTGCCCTGTGGCAACCATGGCAACGCCTCGCGCAGGTTGGCGCCGACGACGCCGCCGATCTCGCCGGCGTGCGCGACTATGTTGTCGAGCGTACCGTACTGCGCCAGCCACTTCGCCGCGGTCTTCGGCCCCACCTTGGCGACACCCGGGACATTGTCGACGGCGTCGCCCGTCAAGGTCAGCAGGTCGAGCACCTGATCGGGACGCACGCCGAACTTCGCGCGCACGCCCGCCTCGTCGAAGCGCTCGTTGCTCATCGTGTTGACCATCATGATCCGCGGCCGGACCAGCTGCGTCAGGTCCTTGTCCGACGACGAGATCACCGTGTCGATTCCCGCCGCGGCCGCCTGCGTTGCCAGTGTACCGATGACGTCATCGGCCTCGACGCCCTCGACCATCAGCAGCGGCCAACCGTTCGCACGCACGAGTTCATGCAGCGGCGCGATCTGCTTGACCAGATCCTCGGGCATCGGCGGTCGATTGGCCTTGTACGCCGGATACCAATCGTCGCGGAACGTCTTGCCCGGGGCGTCGAACACAACGGCGAAATAGTCGGGCTTGCCGTCCTCGACCATTCGGCGCAACATCGCCAGCACACCGCGCAGCGCGCCGGTCGGCTCGCCGTTTCGGGTGCGCAGATCAGGAAGCGCGTGAAACGCGCGGTACAGGTATGAAGACCCGTCCACCAGCACGAGCGTAGGCATGCGTCAGACCCACAAGATTCCGGAGCTCATCGATCCGCACGCACTTAACACAAGCAATGGCCAGGAAGCGTGGCGGGTGCTCGGGATTATGGCAGAGTTCGCGATCGCCACCGAACGCCTGCGCGGCATCCGGCCCGCGGTCAGCATGTTCGGCAGTGCGCGCATCAAGCCCGACCACCCGTATTACGAAAAAACGAAACGCATCGCCCGCCTGCTGTCGGACGCCGGCTTTTCTGTGATTTCCGGCGGCGGTCCCGGGCTCATGCGGGCGGCCAACGAAGGCGCCCATGGCGGCGCAGCTCCGTCGATAGGACTCAATATCACATTACCTTTCGAGACGGGCGGCAACGAATATCAGGACATCTCGTACGACTTCAGATATTTCTTCACGCGAAAAATGATGTTCGTGCGCTTCGCGTCAGCGTACGTCATTCTCCCCGGAGGCTTCGGCACGCTTGATGAGCTTGGCGAGGTACTGACGCTGGTACAGACGGGAAAGAGCCGAAGGATACCGGTGATCCTGGTCGGTGGTGAATTCTGGCGCGGGCTCGTCGCGTGGATGGAGGACAAGCTCGTCGGCGAAGGCATGATCGGCGCCGACGACATGAAGCTGATGGAGGTGATTGAGGAGCCCGAGGCCATCGTCGAGGCGATCTTCCGATTCTACGAAAACCGCGGCTTCGTTCCCACGCGCGAGGAGCGCGAAAAGATGCTGAATTTGTAGCGCGAACGAGCCGCGGCGCGCGGCGTCCGCGGCCAATGCGGGCGCGCTTTTCGGTCGCGATTGCCGCACGGTACAATGCCGCATGTTCCGTACCGGCCTTTGCCTGCTGTGCACACTTGCGCTCGCGTCAGGCGTGCACGCCCAGCCGTCGCCGCTACCACCGCCGCCCGCGCCGCCGCCGGCGGTGGCGCTGCCCCCCCCGCCCATACCCCCGGCTCCACCATCCCTGCCCTATTCCACCAGCGATCCCGAACTGGAGCCACAGATCACGATCATTCAACGCGAGACGGAAACCGTCGAGGAAGTGCGGGTCGGCGGACAGTTGCGCTACGTCAAGGTCACGCCCCGAATCGGGCTGCCCTACTTCCTGGTGCCAAGCGGCAATGGACAGACGTTCATCCGCCGCGATTCGCTTGAAACCGGGTTGAGCACTCCGATGTGGCTCCTGTTTTCGTGGTGAACTGACCCCGACTGTCAACATCGAACCCGGCTGCGCGCGTTACGCACGCACCGTTCACGCATGTCCGTCTACACGCCGGTCACAAATTCAGAACTCGAAGCCTGGCTCAATCGCTACGCGGTGGGCGCGCTTGCGGACCTGACACCGATCGCCTCGGGGATTGAGAATACCAACTACTTCGTGACGACCGATCGCGGCCGGTTCGTCCTCACGCTCTACGAACGGCTGCCGGCCAACGAGCTGCCTTTCTATCTCAACCTGATGGCGCATCTCGCGCGCGCCGGCATCGAGGTTCCCGCGCCGATTCCGGATCGCACGGGTGCGCTGTTTTCGCTGCTCAACGGCAAACCGGCGGGGCTGGTGATGCGCGTCGACGGCTCGCCGGTGGCGCATCCGCAACCCGCGCACTGTGCACAGGTCGGCGCCGTCCTGGCACGCTTGCACATCGCTTCGCAGGACTACGGCGCGCGCCTCACCAACCGGCGTGGGCCCGCGTGGTGGCGGCAGGCGGCGCGTGCGGTCAAGCCACATCTCGATCCGGAGCAGGTCACGCTGCTCGACGCCGAGATCCGTTTCCAGACAGGCTTCGGACGCGGCAAGCTGCCCAAGGGCGCGATCCATGGCGACCTCTTCTGCGACAACGTGCTTTTTTCGGAAGGTCGCGTGGCCGGAATCATCGACTTCGGCTTTGCGGCGACCGATTTCTTCGCCTACGACCTCGCGGTGACCGTCAACGATTGGTGCGTCGACGGATCCGAAGGCGCGCTCGATCCGGCGCTCGCCGCTGCCATGGCGTCGGCCTATGACGCCGTGCGTCCGCTCACGCCGGAAGAGCGCGAGACCTGGCCGTCGCTGTTGCGCGCCGCCGCGCTGCGCTTCTGGTTGTCGCGCCTGTACGATCTGCACCTGCCGCGCCCGGGTGAACTCATTCATGCGCACGATCCCGCGCATTTCGAGCGGATCCTGCGTGACCGCGTGAACCGGCCCGCGCCGATCCCGCTGTCCGGAAGACCCGCAGCATGAGCGACATCCCGCGTGAATTCGTTTTTACCCGCTATCCCGCACGCCAGGGACTGGTCTGGCTGGCGGCCGCGTATTCGATGTTCAAGGCGCAGCGGCTCCCCTGGGTCCTGCTCGTCCTCGGCTATTTCCTGTTTCTGCTGATGCTGCGCTCGCTCCCCTACATAGGTCCGTACGCGATGACGGTAATGAAGCCGGTGTTCGCGGTCGGCCTCCTGGCCGCCGCGTGGACGCAGGAACGTGGTGGCACACCGGCATTGGGCCAGCTTTTCTCGGGATTTCGCACCAACCTCATGGCGCTGGTCGTGATCGGCGTGTTCTTCGCCGTCGGCGTCACGTTCGCGGTGTTCGCGTCGTCGCTGGTCGACGGCGGAAAGCTGCTGGATGTGATGGCGAACGCCGGCACGATGTCGGAGGAACAGCTCACCGCGAGCTTCGCCGATCGGAGCGTGCAGCTCGGCATGGTGTTCTCGGCGCTGCTGTCAATCCCGATCGTGATCGCGACGTGGTGGGCGCCGGCGCTCGTCGTGTTCCAGGATGCGCGGAGTTTCGCCGCTTTGGCGGCAAGCCTGCGCGCGGCGCTCGCCAACTGGAAGGCGCTGGCCGTCTACGGCATCGGCGTGTTCTTCTACGGCGGCGTCGTTCCCGGCCTGGTCGTCGGCGTCATCGCACTGGTGGTCCCGCCACCCACAGGGCAGGCGCTCGCGATTGCCTTGCTGCTGCCGTACTCCTTGTTCTTCGCCGCCACGCTGCACGTGTCGGACTACGTGAGCTATCGCGACGTATTCCACTCAGGCGAAACGCTGGCACCGCTGTCACGCGGTTCCTGACGCCCGCGGCTCCATGCCCGCGTCGAGAGGACCTTCGCGCGACGATCGCCTGGCGCGCTGGCTGCCGGGCCTGGCGCAATTGGTCGCCTATCCGAGCGGCGCGCTGCGCGGCGACATCGGCGGCGGGATTTCGGTCTGCGTGGTGATGGTCCCGTCGGTGCTGGCGTACGCGGAACTCGCCGGTCTGCGGCCGGAGGCGGGACTCTACGCCGCACTCGGCGCCATGGCCGCGTACGCGCTGTTCGCGCCAGGACGCCGCGTCATCGTCGGCCCGGACACGACCATCGCGCTGCTTGCGGGTTCGGTGATCGCTCCGCTTGCGCTTGGCGATCCGGCTCGGGCGGCCGCGCTCGCAGCAATGCTCGCGCTCATGGCCGGCACATTTCTGCTGATCGCCGGCCGCATCCGCCTCGGCAACGTCGCCGACCTGCTTTCGACGCCGGTGCTGGTCGGTTACGCCAACGGCGCCGCGTTGATTCTGATCGGGACGCAGCTGCCGGCGCTTGCTCGGCGTGTCGCTGCCTCGCGACGCGTTCTTCATTCGCGTTTACGACGCGCTGCACGCGTTGCCGCAGGCGCAGCCGCAGACGGTGCTGCTCGGGGCCGCGCTGATCGCGCTGATGATCGCGTTGGCGCAAGCTGGCTCCGCGCGCCCCGGCCGCACTCGTAGCCTGCGCGCTCGCCATCGCCGCCTCGCTTGCCTTCGATCTCCCCGCGCACGGCGTGGCGCACCTCAAGTCGGTGGCGGCGACGATCCCCGCGCCTGCGCTGCCGGACTTCACGCTACGCGACATGCAGGCGCTGGCACCGGGCGCGATCGCGCTGGCCCTGCTGATCTTTGCCGAGGGCGTGCTGCTCGCGCGGACGCTGGCCGCACGCCATCGCGAGGCGGTGGCGCCCGACCAGGAACTCACGGCGCTGGGTGTCGGCAACGTGGCCGCCGGGCTGGTGGGCGGCTTTCCCGTCGGCGCCAGCACATCGCGCTCGGTCACGGCCGACGCCGCCGGCGCGCAGACGCAGCTCGCGCAGTGGATCGCCGCCGCGCTACTGGCCGCGTTCGTGCTGTTCCTGGCTCCTGCGCTCGACGCGTTGCCGCGCGTCGCACTGGCCGCGATCCTGGTCGCCGCCGGCGTGCGCCTGTTCGACGCGCGCGCGCTGAAATCGCTGCGCGATCTCGATCGGAGAGCCTACGGACTGGCGCTCGCCGTCACGATCGGCGTGCTGATCCTGGGCGTGCTGCCCGGTGTGCTGCTGGGTGTCGTGCTGTCGGTCGCGCGCGTGATGATCGAGGTGGCGCGTCCGCGCGATGCGCTGCTGCGGCGGCTCCCGACCGACCGCCGGTTCCACGACCTGGCCGACGACGAAGGCGGCGCCGTCACGCCGTCGGTGCTCGTCTACCGGCTGTACGCGCCGCTGATCTTCGCCAACGCACGCCACGTCGCCGATCGGCTGCGCGCGACTGGCAGCGGTGGCCAAGCCTCCTTTGCGCTGCGTGGTGCTCGACCTGCAGGCGGTGTCGCATGTCGATGTGACCGCGTTGACGACGACTGCGCGAACTCTACGAGGAATTCGAGGGCAACGGCATCGACGTTCGCTTCGCGCGGGCCAACCGGCCGCTGCGCGAGCAGCTCGCACGCTGGCTGCGCGACGATCGTGCCGGCACCGAGCGCTTCTTTCCGTCTGCGTCGGCCGCCGTCGACGATTTCCTGGCTGCGCATCCGGCGCGCCGCTCGGCCAAATAAGCTTTGCGGAGATCGCATGACGCTGCTCCGTCATCCGCCGCGAAAGCGGCAGATGCCGGGCTGCGTTCGGCAATCGACGCCGGGCTCCCGCTTTCGCGGGATCGACGGAAAAATTGCGCGGTTGATCCTTTCGGCAGGCGATCAGCCGTTACGCGGCCTCGAGCTTCGCGTATTCCAGCGCCAGCCACTTCACGCCCGTATCGCGGAAGTTCACCTGCACCTGCGTATCGGACCCGCGGCCACGGGCGTCGATGATCACGCCGAGTGCCGAACTTGGCGTGCCTCACGCTCTGCCCGATGCGCCATGGCGATGCCGGCGGCGTGGCCTGCGGCGCACCGCTGACGCGCCCCCACTCGGCGTCGTCGACGTCGATGGCGCGGCGCCGGAACGGCGACAGCCATGCACGAGCTCCGGCGGCAGTTCCGTTCGACGAAGCGCGACGGGATGTTGTAGCGCATCTGGCCGTGCAGCATTCGGCTTGCGCGTGCGTCAGGTAAAGCCGCCGGCGCGCGCGCGTGATCGCGACGTACATGAGCCGGCGCTCTTCCTCCAGCCCGTCTGCCTCCGACAGGCTGTTCTCGTGCGGGAACAGCCCTTCCTCGAGCCCGGTGACGAACACCGTGTGGAATTCGAGTCCCTTGGCCGAATGCACCGTCATCAGCTGCAGCGCCGGCCGGCCTTCCTCGGCCTGCGTGTCCCCGGCCTCGAGCGCCGCATGCGCGAGGAACGCCGTCAGCGGATCGGTCGCGCCCTCGTCGGCGCCGCCGTCCGGCGACGGCGCGTCGGGCGCGACGCGGTCCGAGAGCATCGGCGCATCGGTCGCCAGCTGCGCCTCGCGCACGAAGCTGTCGGCGGCGGTGACGAGCTCCTCGAGATTCTCCACGCGGTCCTGCCCGTCCTTCTCGGCGCGGTAGTGCGCGATGAGGCCCGATCGCTCGATCACGTGCGAAACGGCCTCCGGCAGCGGCAGCGCGCGTCGTCTGTTCGCGCAGCGCGTCGATCAGCCTGACGAAGCCCGCCAGCACCGAGCCCGCCTTGCCGCGTCAACGCGCCGGAGGCCGCGACCTGCCACAGCGTCGTGCCCTGCGCGCGCGCCGCGATCCTGCACCTGCTCGAGCGTGCGCGCGCCGATGCCGCGCGGCGGAAAATTCACGACGCGCAGGAACGCGCCGTCGTCACCGGGCGCCGCGATGAGGCGCAGGTAGGCGAGCGCGTGCTTGACCTCGGCGCGCTCGAAAAAACGCATTCCGCCGTAGACGCGATAGGGCAATGCCGGCGCCGAACAGCGCGTGCTCGAGCACGCGCGACTGCGCGTTGGACCGGTACAGCAGCGCAACTTCGTCGAGCGCGACGCCGTCCGCCGAGATCCCCGTCACCACGTCGACGATGAACGCAGCCTCGTCGTGATCGCTGGGCGCCGCGAAGGCGCGCATCGGCTCGCCCTTGCCTTCGCTCGTCCACAGGTTCTTGCCGAGCCGTGCCTGGTTGTGGCGGATCAGCGCGTTGGCGGCATCGAGGATGTGGCCGTGCGAACGGTAGTTCTGCTCGAGCTTGATCAGCTTGACCGGCTGCTCGGGGGTCGCGAAGTCGCTGCTCGAAGTGCTGCATGTTGGCGACCTTCGCGCCGCGAAACGCGTAGATCGACTGGTCGTCGTCACCGACGGCGAACACCGCCGTGTGCGGCCCCGCCAGCATGCGCAGCCACTGGTACTGCAGCGTGTTGGTGTCCTGGAATTCGTCGACCAGCAGGTGCGAGAACCGCGCTGGTAGTGCTTGCGCAGCGCCTCGTTGCCCGGCGAGAAGCTCGTAGCTGCGCAGCAGCAGTTCCGCGAAATCGACCACGCCCTCGCGCTGGCACATCGCATCGTAGAGCGCGTAGTGCTCGACCTGGCGGCGCGAGATTTCGTCGCCGGCCTCGACCATGTTCGGCCGCAGCCCCTCCTCCTTGGCGTCGGCGATGAACCACTGCAGCTGCCTCGGCGGGTAGCGGTCGTCGTCGAGGTTGTGCGCCCGGTACATGCGCTTGATCAGCGACAGCTGGTCCTGCGTGTCCAGGATCTGGAAGAGTTGCGGCAGGTTCGCGTCGCGGTGATGCGCGCGCAGCATCCGGTTGCACAGGCCGTGGAAGGTGCCGACCCACATGCCGCGCGTGTTGACGGGTGTGAACGCCGACAGGCGCAGCAGCATCTCGCGTCGCCGCCTTGTTGGTGAAGGTGACGGCGAGGACCGACAGCGGTCCCGCCTGGCCGGTGGCGAGCAGCCACGCGATGCGCGTGGTCAGCACGCGCGTCTTGCCGCTGCCCGCGCCGGCCAGGATCAGTGCCGACGCATGCGGCAGCGTCACCGCCGCGAGTTGCTCGGGATTCAGGTTTTCGAGAAGCTTGGACGCACATGCGAGGGCGATCGGCGAAACGCCGATGATACCGGCGCGACGGTCCGCGCGTCACCCGGCTATAATCGCGCGCACTCCACGCCACGGCCGCCCGCCATGCCCCGCGCTCCCGCCCGATCCGCCCGCCGCGAACTCCGCGACGATGCGCGCGTTCGTCCACCTGATCCGCTCCGCGGCGCCGTACGTCCACGCGTTCCGCGGCCGCACCTTCGTGATCGCGTTCGGCGGAGAAGTGGTCGCCGACGATGAGTTCCTGGGCGTCATCCACGACCTCAACCTGCTGCACAGCCTCGGCATCCGGCTCGTGGTCGTCCACGGCTGCCGGCCGCAGGTCGAGGCGATCCTCGAGGCGCAGGGCATACCCGAGCCGCTACGCGCACGGCGTGCGGGTCACCGACGCCGACGCGATGGACTGCGTGCTCGAGGCTGCGGGCCAGGTGCGCGCGCGCATCGAGGCGCTGCTCTCGCTCGGCCTCGCCAACTCGCCGATGGCCGGCGCGCGCAACCGCGTGTCGAGCGGCAACTACCTCACCGCCAAGCCGATGGGCGTGGTCGACGGCGTCGACATGCAGCTGACCGGCGAGGTCCGGCGCATCGACTCCGAGGCGATCCAGCAGCGCCTGGACGACGGCGACATCGTGCTGATCTCGCCGATCGGCTATTCGCCCACCGGCGAGATCTTCAACCTGACCGTCGAGGAAGTGGCAACGCAGGTCGCGGTGCGGCTGGAGGCGGCCAAGCTCATCTTCCTCATGGACGCCGACGGCGTGCGCAACGGCCGGCGCCAGCTGCTGACCGACCTGTCGACGACCGACGCCGAGGCGCTGCTCGCCAAGGGCGAAAAGCTCGCGCCGGACGTCACAGCTGTACCTGCCCGCCGCGATCCGCGCCTGCGACAACGGCGTCAAGCGCGCGCACCTCATCAGCCGGCGGCTCGACGGCGCGCTGCTGCTCGAGCTCTTCACGCGCGACGGCGTGGGCACGATGATCGCCTCCACCGCGCTCGCGCACATCCGCAACGCGACGATCGACGACGTCGGCGGCATCCTCGCGATCATCGAGCCGCTCGAGGAGCAGGGCGTGCTGGTGCGCCGGTCGCGCGAGCGCCTGGAAAGCGAGATCGAGCGCTTCGTCGTCGCCGAGTACGACGGCCACATCATCGGCTGCGCCGCGCTCTACGCGTTTCCCGACGACAAGCTGGGCGAGCTCGCCGCGCTCGCGGTCCAGCCCGACTTCCGCCGCGAAGGCTACGGCGAGGCGCTGATGCGCGAGATCGAGACGCGCGCGCGCAAGCTGAAGCTCGCCGAGCTGTTCGTGCTCACGACCCGGACCGCGCACTGGTTCCTCGAGCGCGGCTTTCGCACCGCCACGATCGCCGACCTGCCGCAGCAGAAGCAGGCGCTCTACAATTACCAGCGCAAGTCGCTGGTCTACCGCAAACCGCTGTAAGGAACACATCCATGGCCCGCATGGTCCACTGCGTCAAGCTCGGCCGCGAGGCCGAGGGACTCGACTTCCCGCCCTATCCGGGCGAACTCGGCAAGCGCATCTACGAGAACGTGTCGAAGGAGGCGTGGGCGCAGTGGCTGCGCCACCAGACGATGCTGGTCAACGAGAACCGGCTGAGCCTCGCCGACGCGCGCGCCCGCAAGTGGCTCGCCGAGCAGATGGAGAAGCATTTCTTCGGCGGCGGCGCGGAAATGCCCACCGGCTACGTGCCGCCCTCTGCGTAAACACAGCCCTGTTCCGCCGCAATCCGTTCCTGTCCCAGGCCGAAGCTGCGGAACCCATCGGGACGCGCTGCCTCCAGGCGCGCTGTGTTCCTGGGCGGGGTTCGACCCCAAGCAGCTCCTCGTGCGTTTGCAAAGCAGACGTCCGTAGATGTCGAACCAACTTCATTTTTCGAAAGCTGCCGGCCGCATCCATCGCGATGGCTGCGGGTCCTGCCAAACAAGTGCAGCAGTCACTTTCGGCGTCCGTCGTAAGGGTGGGCGCCAACCGTTATTTTTCTCCGAGAAAAGTCATAAGTGAGCTCACCCGTAATACTTGAAATTTTTCCAGAACTCGGGCCAGCCCGATTTGGGCGAGCCCGCAGACATAGATTTCAGGGTGCTCGTCAGTTTCCTCATTTTTACGGCATAGGGGTTCGGGGTGTGCCCGGCAAGACGGCAGGATGAGAAACTTTCATCCATGTACCTGCGGCTGAGGCCGAGCACGATCACCGTTTGCGGCGGAGGATCGCCGTAGCCGCGATACCAGTACGAGTTCACGCCACTGATGGCATGGGGCAATCCGTACCTGGGGCCGTAGAGGTTGATCGCTCCGGCCTCGCCGTAATTGGTGCCGATGATGCCCAGTTGCGCACGTTCTTCCGGCGCAAGCGAGTCGCGAATTCTGGCGACTTCCTGCACCAGTTCGGGCCAGCCAAGTTGCTCGCGGAAGTCGCCCGTCAACGAATTGCTGATCGTCCACCAACGCGAATTCAATGGCGCTGAAGGAAGCCAAAATGCAACAGCGAAGGCGATTTCGAATGCCATTGCGGCCCACATAACCCTGCGAATCGCCATGGCGCGTCCACTATTCATCGTGGTGAGCCATTGCTCGCCCCAGACTGCCCCGGCGGCGAAGAGCATGGGGTAGGCGGGCGCCATGTAATACCAGCGGCCCTTGAAGGCAAAGAAAAGCACAAGAGTACCGACGTACATCCAGCCAATCATGCGAAAGCGCCTTCCCGAAACGGCAACAAAACAGAAATGCAGGCCAGCGAGTACCAGCGGAAAGCGCAGGCCGGTCAGGCTCAACTGCTTCGGAAGGAAATCGGCCGTGCGTCCCTGGCGAACGTCGCGCGCGTGGATGTAATTCAGGAAGTCGAGCGAGACAAGATCGTGCTGCAGCTGCCAGAGCAGGTTGGGTAGCCAGACCAGGATCGAGACAGCGACGCCGGTCCAGAGCCACTTGCTGCGAAGGTGGCGATGCGCGTCGGTCAGCATGACGCCGGCTACCATCGACAGCGCGAAGAACCCAATTGTGTACTTGCATTGCATTCCGAAGCCGATGGCAGCGCCAATCGCCACCCACCAGCGCGGATCTTCGGATTGCAGCAGTTTTACAACGAAAAAAGCGGCCAGTACCCACGCCAGCGCGTCGAAGGCGACATACATCATCTGGTATCCGCCGCCGAGGCAGAACGGAACAGCGGCGACGGCGGCGAGGAGTTGAGCGCCACGCCGTGCGCCCATGCTGCGTGCCATCAGCCCGGTGCTCACGACGGTGATTGCCAGCGCCACGTTGGCGAAGAAGCGGAAGCCGCGGATCGAGGTGCCGAAGAGTTCGAGCGACAGGCGCCCGAAGAAAGGCGTCACCGGCGGATACGCTGGATAGCCCCAGGCAAGATGGCGGGCGTCTTCAAGTGTCGCCAGTTCGTCACGATGGAAGCCGTAACGATCGCCGAGTATCAAGTGAATGACGAGGGTGGCCAGCGCGATGTAGATGAGTAACGCGACGTCGCAGGCAAACCACGGTGGCGACGTTCGAGCGGAAGCGTGCGGAAAAGCAGGTTGCATGAACGCCAGTTTGTTTGGCCGATAACGAAGTGGAATGTAATCCGCTTTGCCGCGGCTGAGTACGCTCAAGCGCTCAATTTGGACTGGTTCGTCACGACGTGGAGCCTGGTTCGAATGCGAGAGACGGTAAGTCCAACGCTCCCGACGCGCCGTCGGGAGCAGCCCCGGACCGACGGAAGCTGGGGTGATTGGGCGCTGCCGCAGGGCCATGTTGCCCGGGCGCGGGTGTTTTGCGAGTGGCGGTTGCCCGCGTCGTGGACGACGCGACCATTGGCCGCTGCGATTAACTCGTGCGGGTGGGTTTCGTCGGCCGAGGATAAGGAGGTTTTCCAGCGCAGCCCGTTTCATTTTCGTGGCGCGTTGAACGCCTGGTGAGCCTTCGCGCGCCGGCTGCGGCTCACCAGCCGGACTCGCGGGATGATCTGGATCAAAGCACCCGTACGGTTCGGCGGACACCATGGCATTGCGTAAATTGGGGTAGTTTGCTCGAAACGCGCTTCTGGGACTCTCGACTGGGAGACGATACGATGAGGACAGCATCTGTGATCGCACTGCTCTTTGAGTTGTCGCTGCTCGCGGCGTTCTCGCTGCCGGCTTGCGCTCAATCGAGCGCGGCTTCGGGTCCCGTCGACTGCATCGGCTGTCATTCCGCGTCGAACCCTGGAATCATCAGCGATTGGCGCAACAGCCGCCACGCACAGGCCGGTATTTCGTGCGTCAACTGTCACGAAGTGAAAGCAGATTCGCCGACCGCCCTCAGGCAGCATACGTTCGTCAAAGGCGTCAGCGTATCGTTGCTGGTATCGCCCAACGTGTGCGGCACGTGTCATGCGGAACAGCAGAAGCAATTCAACGAAAGCGGTCACTTTCGCGCCCATCGCCAGATCATTCCGAAGGACGACTTGCACGCGCTGGTGCAGCGCCACGAGGGCCGTAATTTGCCGATGCTTTCGAACGCGCCTGACGAAGTCGGTTGCATGCAATGCCATGGCACGACGCTCAAGGTTGACGACAACGGACGCCCGCTTCAGACGACCTGGCCCAACAGCGGCATGGGGAATATCTACCCCGACGGCGCCACCGGCAACTGCACGGCGTGCCACACTCGGCACCTGTTTGCAAAGGCCGAAGCGCGCAAGCCCGCCGCCTGCGCGTCGTGTCACCTCGGACCCGACCACCCGGATATCGAAATCTACGAGAACAGCAAGCACGGGCAGCTGTATCAGGCAGAAGGGCAGACATGGAACTTCGACAAGCCCGCCGACAATTGGAAGCCAGGTGACTATCGCGGGCCAACCTGCGCCGCCTGTCATATGAGTGGTGGCATCGGGACTCTGAAAACGACCCACAACGTCTCCGAGCGTCTGTACTGGAACCTGTGGGCTCCGGTTTCCGGCGTGCGTAATTCAAAGGACGTGCTGAGTCCGCTGCTCGGAGATGGCGTCGCCGGGCGCGAGAAGATGAAGCAGGTGTGCGTCGCGTGTCACGGAAAGGTACACACCGACAACTTCTTCGAACAGGGTGATAAGGCGGTCAGGCTCTACAACGAGGCGTACTGGAAACCGGCGCTCAAGATGCACACCGAGCTCAAGGAAAAAGGGTTGCTGACCGAGAATCCGTGGATCGACGAATTCCAGATCACCTATTACAAGCTCTGGCACCACGAAGGCCGGCGCGCGCGGCAGGGCGCGATGATGGCGGGACCTGACTATGCCCACTGGCACGGCTTTTTCGAACTGCAACAGGATCTTTACAAGCTCGAAGAAATCTACAAGCAGCGTCTCAAGACGGGCAAGATCGGTCCTGTCGAGTAGCGGGAGCACCGCTCAATTGGCGCGCGCCAAGCTCGCGCCAATGCCTGCAGGCACGGACTGTCTTTCAGTTCGCCGCCAACCTCGCCTCGCCCTACCCATCTTGCAATCATCGCCGCGCCGCTGATCGTCATTGCAGCGATGGCCTGCGAATGCACTTTCTCCGGTTCGGCGGAATGACCTTGACAACGACTTGGCGTCTAGATCTGGGCGGGCCGCAACGTCGGCTTACCGGAGTGTCGGGCGGCGACACTGTCGGGCCGCTCATGGCCGAAGGCACCAGTTGACGATCCCCAGCGCAATGACTGCTTCCGCGGCGTTGCTGCCGTTGGCAGCGTGAAGCTCATCGGCAGCAACGGTTCGATCTAGGCGTCCGGCTAGGACATTTGACACGCTGGCTTGCATCCTACCCATCGTCCCACCCATCTTCTTGGCCGCGACTTGGTGGCGCCATGCGCACGGCCGTGACACGCAGGAATCGCACGTGCTTTGTTTCCCAAGATGCGTTTGGCGCGGCGAGCGACGTCCTCGCACATTAGCTTAGAGAGGTCTCGCTCTCTGCCAACTTCCCTTGCCCCGCATCGAATTTCGGGGCATTTCGCGCACCAACCCATCATCCCACCCATCGTCGGTGTGGCATGATGCGGCCTGGCTGACACGGGTCGACCTTTTCAGGGCTCCAACTCTCAGCAGAGAAAGACGGGAGAGAGGCGACCGAGCGTTAAGTCCTGCTCTTGTAGCGGGCTGTGTGGCGACGCCTTAATGGCGATCGACTGCAGCAATTTCAAACCGCTCAACAACCGCGACAAGAAATTCACGCCGCACAAGTTGCAGGCGCGACTAAGCCGCCAATGGCTGCAGCACGTACCACCATACCGGCAGCGAGATCAACGAAAGTGGGATGCCTACACCGACCATCAGAGTCACGAGCGGCGGGTCGAGGTCATGCTCCAGAGCAACAATTGAAGCCCCTATCTGCGGCGCCATCGCAGCCTCGAAGATTGCTATCTGGATTGCCTCGCCGCGTGCGCCGAAGACTCCTCCAAACAGAAGTGCGATCAACGCGGGCGCGACGATCAGCTTAAATCCTAGACCGATGGCGAGCTCACTCATCTTGCCGCGGACCGCGCTCCATTGGATCTGAAAGCCCACCGACAACAGCGCAAGCGGCACCAACATGGCACTGAGGGCGCGAAGCAAAACGGTTAGCCACTCGGGATACTCGAAAGGGAGTAACAACAGGGCGATCATGAGCGCAATGAATGGCGCGAAGGTGCCAACCTTTTTTGCTACAGCGGCGACGGATAGGCGCGCCCCTTGGCCATAGAGCGCAGCCACCATGATGCCAAGCGTCGACAAAACGAGATAGGTGCCCATCTGATCGATCAAGATGCCCAGGACGATGCCCTGCGAGCCGTAGAACGTCTCGATCATCGGCAGCCCGAGAAATGCCGTGTTGGCCAAACCTCCAGTCAGCGTCAGTGCGCCGACAGTCCCGGGCGACCATCCTGCCACCTTGCCTATGAAGCGGAAGAAAACGAATCCAATGGTGAACATGATCCAGGCCATCGCAACTGGAAACAGCAGCACCGTTTCAATCCGAAGCTCGTGTACGTATAGTAGTGTTGCGGCAGGCAGAGAGACGTTAATGAGCACACCGTTCAATGCCGAATGTGCATTTGCTGGAAGGCGTCCGCTACGCCTTAGCAACATGCCAAGAACGAAACATGCGATGAGAAGTATGAAATTGCTCACGGCTGCCCTCGCCTGATTTTGCGGTACGATGTAAACTTACCAAGGCATCAGACTATGCTGTGCCAAGGCGGTAGCATGCCACATCACATCGACGCCGTTTCCTTGTTTGCCGATGAGCGCGCCCGCGTGGCGGCGGATGACGATGGATTTGTCGTGCCGCAATGGCAACCGGCCGACTGGGAGGTTCTTTTCAGGCGCACAAAGGCAACGCCCGTTGCCGCCGGGAGCGTAGTCATCCAAAAGGATGCGCCTCAGCGGACCCTCTTCTTCGTCGCGAGCGGCCTGCTGGAGGTGACCACGGTGCTAAGCAGTCACAGTATCGCGCGGATAGCCAAGATCAAGCCTGGCTCGGTTGTCGGAGAGCTTGCCTTCCTTGACGGCAGGCCACGTTCCGCAAAGGTATGGGCGGTCGTCGACAGCAGTCTCTACGCGCTGGAATACGAAGATTATTGCCGATTCGCGGAAGCACATCCCGCTCTCGCGTGCGACTTGATCTTCGCCGTCGGCCGCCTACTCGCGACCAGATTCAGACGCGCATTCATCTTTGCATCGCGGTGAGTACGGACCGCGTTCGACGCGGAACCATTGCTGTATTTCCGCGCGCGGTTTGCCGCGGCAAACCCTCCCCAAACCGCCTTGTGGCACGTTACTAGCCGCATCCATCGTGCGCAACCAGCGTTTGTCTTCCATGCAGTTGACTCCTACTGCAGAAAGCAGGCAGTCCCACATTGACCGGGGCGGGTGACTGCGCCGGACGGGCTTTTCCCTAGGGGCCTCTGTCGCGGCAAACAAGCGGAAATTCCGCTTCTGTCCGGAAGTGGCCGGTCAGAGACCCTCACCGTGCCACTGCCACCGACTGCCGCCTGACACACAGCGGCCGTCCGAATGCGAACGGCCGGTGTGGTCCGTCGAACTGTCGCTCAGTGCGGCGAGAGGACGGATCGGACCCTGAGCCGTCCGTCGATTTTCCAGAAGGCCGACACTCGACGGCGGAGAAACGGCCATCCACTGCCCTAGATCGAGGCGCATCAATCGCGTCCGCTGTACCGATCTGTCAGCAGGCGCTGTCCGGTTGCCTCCCCGTACCCCTCTGCCGCCCCAGCCACCAAGACTTGTCGAATCGCGGGCGTGCACCTTTTCAGCGAAGTCGCTGAATGGCGTCTGCGATCATCGCTTGCTGTGCTCCTGCACGGTCCAACTGGTTGCTCGCAGACCCTCTTTGGCTCGCGCAGACGCAAGCCCCGTGACGAGTATGTTGCGGCGGGTGTCCTTCAAGTCCTTCCGCACCGCGAATTTCTTCACCTGTTCGGTCCAGACGACATAGTCAACGGGCACGAGCACTTCCAAACGACCGCTACGCGTGTGCGCCACCAGGATCCGACCAACCAGGTCGAGGGCGACGACGGGGTCCGGTCCAGTGCTGATCCGGCGTGCCATGCTGACCGCATTGAGCATGAAGCGCGCCTCACCCTCACTGACCACAGTGCTGGCCAGTGCAACCGCAGCCGCGCGACCCTTCGCCGTCGGCATTTGTGCGAGGTGATCGACGAATGGAACGGAGAGCGTTGGCGTCAACCAGCGATTCGTGACGAAAGCGCGAATCGTATTCGCATCGATGCCCATCGTGGCCAGCTTCTGCTCGTGGATTGTGCGAATGTCCTCGGGAGAGCGGTCCCACACCAGATTGCTGACCGTTGCCGTCGCGGAAATCGCAGTGGCCACTCCTGCCGTCGACACCGCCATGGCTACGTCCAAGGAGACACCGCCGGCGACCGCAGCCCGTGCGAGGTCATCGAGTTGCTTGGCGAGCACGGGGTTCGTCGTATAGGGATCTGCGCCCACCTGCTTGGCGATACGCCGCTTCGCCTTGTTGACGCCAAGAACATTCATTGCCGTGTCACCGGAGCCTAGGGCTGAGCCGGACTCCGTGGCGCGCGAGATCGTGGTGGCCGCGGATTGAAAGAAACGCCCCACACCGGCAGGGATGCCCGAAAGTGTCGCGACCGGATTCATTACCGCCTGTCCGATGGCCGCGCCGGTCTTCATGGCCGACGCGGCAAGCGCGTCGGCGAATACGCCCGTCTGACTCAACTGGCTCAGCTGAGTTATCGCGGCCAATTCGCCCACGCGAATGGCCAGCATCTCGGTACCGTCCGCGTTGAATGTGCCTGCTGGCGCTCGCAAGATGAACTGACCCATGTAACCCACCACAGGCACCGTCGTGTCGATGGTGTAACCAGCGCCGTTGAGCAGCTCCGCGGGGGCCAGCGTCGCCGCGTCAAGCGTCGGCATCGGCTCAATGGGCGGCAGCGGCGCAGCAAACAGGCCAGGTGCGCTCAGAATCAGACCAAGCGCGAGCATTCGGCGTAGCCACATCACGGGTGTCTCTTATAGGAATTGCACGGAAGGGTGCGCGGAGTGCGCCGCGCGCGAGGGTTGATCGTGCTCAATCGCCAGCCGAAACCAAACCTCGTCTTGGAGCGAGCAAAAGCAGTTTATCACGCGCGCTCGGTGTGGACGCGACGGCCGACAAGATTGCAGCCATGCAACCTGCTGTCGGTCGCGAGGTTGAACAACGACAGTTTCCGGGCTCGGCGATCCAATTGCAGTCGAATCCGGATAGCCCAGATCCATTTCGGCTTTAGCGGAGGCTTCTGGCCGAGCAGCCTACCTTTGTTCCCCCGTGTTGCACACCTTGTGGTCGTCGTCGTGGTATCCATGATTGGTTCCTCTGTTTGAGGAAAGGAGCCACAGGGTAATCATGGCCGACGGGCGCCTGTCGAAGCTGAGCAGAGGTCAATGTGCTCAAAAGCCGCCGTCAAAATCCAACGAAGCGGTCGTTCAGCTATTCCGGGCGGACAGCGAGGACACATCCGCGCCGCGAACCGTAGCGCGCGTCAGGTGGGAGCATCAATTGCAGCGGAGGCTCCCGGCTCAGATTTCCGCATGCGCGGCGCAAAGTGCTGCGTAAGAATGGGCCCGACAATCGCAGTGACCAGAACAATCAGAAGCACGGTGTTCAGAATCCTCCCGTCAATGAGCGGCTGGCCAGCGGCATTGAAAGTCTTGGTTGCAACCAGCGTCGCCGCCAGCGTCGCGGCGAGCTGCGGCAACGTCAACGACCACATCGTCGTTCGTGCCGCGGGCGCATAACCGAACGCGCGGCCCGCTGCTTCCGCAGCCATCCATTTGCCGACCACAAGCGCGCCGATGAGCCCACCCGCGAGCAGGAAATCGCTTGTCACGCTGCGAGCCAACGCCATCGGGTCGATCAAAAAACCCGTGACCACGAAGAAGCAGGGAACGAACAACGCACTGCTCATGAATTCCAGCTTTGACTTCGCAGGCCTGTCCTCGACCGCCTCGGGCAAGCGAACCCGACGCGCCAGTCGGGGAATGACGATGATGAGTGCCATCGCGATCGTAAACTTGGCCAGCACCGGCAGCAGTTCCACCCCGGCACGCAGGTACTCCACGACGCTCATCGCGGCAATCGTTCAGCCGTTGCGCAGCGCCGCGAAGCGCCGGGCGAAGTCAGCCGCCCACTTGTCAAAGGCCTCCTTCGCGTAGTCCCATTGCGTGAACGAATCGAGATAGCCGTTTACCCAGGCTTCGGCCGCCTTCGTTACGCCAGAATTGAGATCGGCGGCGTACTTGAGTCCGATCTCCGTATCCGGACACTCTGCGACGAACGTGCCGGTGGTGCCATCGCCACTTGAAGAGCACCAACATGCTCGAGCGGCTGAACGAGGAGTTGCGCCGGCGGACGCGCGTGGTGCGGATCTTCCCCAATGCGGCGAGTTGCCTCCGGTTGACGCGGGCGCTATGCGCCGAAACCCACGAGGCTTGGCTCGAAGACAATCGCTACATCAACATGGACCTGCTGCGCGAGCAGCGCAAGGAGCAACTCAGGAAAGCCGCGTAGATCTCAAACCCGACCACCAATTTGCACACCTTGACAGACACAACCAGATCAAATGGAAAAAGCGGTCAACCAAGACGCCAGAACCTGCCGAATCAGTCGTTCTTCCCAGGCGTCTGCAATGCCTGCAAGGCTGCATCCAGTGCGAAAGTTCCGCCCTTCTGGCTGGGCGGGAACTCCCGGAACGTGCCTATGAATTGGCCCACGTACTGCTGTGCAGGAACGAGCAGGAAAATGTGCTCGACCCACCAGCGATTCCAGTCCATGCCCTCGACATCGCCGATCTCGAACGGGTCCGTCCGGACGTTGAAGATCTTCGGCGCACGCAGCGTCGTGAACGGCTGACGCCAGACCGCCGCGCCGTGCGCCTGTTGCTCGGCGAAGACGATCTTCCACTGGTCGTAGCGCAAGCCGACCAGCTGGCCGTCGTCGTTGAAGTAGAAAAACTCGTGGCGCGGACTCGGCGCCTCGCCGGCGAGTGCCTTGGTGAGGTCGTAGCCATCGAGGTGAACCTTGAAGGTCTTGTTCCCGACCTGCATGCCCTTCCTGAGCTGCTCCTTGGCATCCGGGACACCCGCAGCCGCCAGCAGCGTGGGCAGCATGTCCTCGTGCGCAAAGATGTCATTCAGCACGGTGCCGGGCTTGATGACGCCCGGCCAGCGGATGAAGGTCGGCACCCGGTAGCCGCCTTCCCAGTTGGTGTTCTTCTCACCGCGAAATGGTGAGGTGCCGCCATCGGGCCAGGTGAATTTCTCGGCGCCATTGTCGGTTGAGTACATCACGATGGTGTTGTCGTCGAGGCCGAGCTCCTTCAATGCATTCAGGAGTTCACCCACGTGCGCATCGTGCTCCAGCATGCCGTCGGGGTAGATGCCCAGACCCGTCTTGCCGCGCGAGGACTCCTTCAGCCGCGTCCAGATGTGCATGCGGGTGGAGTTCCACCACAGGAAGAACGGCTTGTCGGCCTTCTTGGCGTCGGCCATGAAGCGGATCGTTTCCTTGGTCACCTCATCGTCGATCGTTTCCATCCGCTTCTTGTCGAGGGCGCCGGTGCTCTCGATGCGCTGCGTGCCATCCGCGTTGGCCCAGGCATGGATCACGCCACGGGTGCCGAAGCGCTTGCGCAGCGCCGGATCCTTGAAGTAGTCCTCGTGCTCGGGTTCGTCCTCAGCGTTCAGGTGGTAGAGCGAGCCCTTGAATTCCTGGAACCCGTGCGCGGTCGGCAAGTGCTCGTCCAGGTCGCCCAGGTGATTCTTGCCGAACTGCCCGGTCATGTAACCCTGCGCCTTCAGCAATTCGGCAATGGTGACGTCACGCGCCTGCAGCCCCTCCTTGGCGCCGGGCAGCCCCACCTTCAGTAGTCCGGTGCGGAATGGCGACTGGCCGGTGATGAACGCGGCCCGGCCGGCGGTGCAGCTCTGCTGGCCATACCAGTCCGTGAACAACGCGCCTTCCCTGGCGATGCGATCGATGTTCGGTGTCTTGTAGCCCATCATGCCCTGGTTGTAGGCGCTCAAGTTCCAGTAGCCGATGTCGTCGCCCCAGAGGATGAGAATGTTGGGCTTCTTGCCGGCGCCTGCGCCAGCGACGGCATCGCGACACCGAGCGCGAGAGCCATGCCGACGAAAATTCCAGCAACGAATCGTTTTGTGTTCACTCGCCTCTCCGAATTACCCACTAGTAGGGCAGGATGTAGGAATCGTCGCGCTGGCCGACGGCTTCCATTGCGTTGAGCTCGGCGCGCTTCTTTTGCCAGGCCGATCGACGGACCGCTCTCTTTTCTGCAGGTGTGAGCTTGTCCCACTTGGCCTTCGCGGCCTCGGCTTCCGCCTTGTATTGCGCGGTCTGTGCCGCCGTTTCGCGCTGCATGTCGTCGCGCTGACCCACGAGCTCTATCGCGGACAGCTCGCTCAATTTCTTCTTGCGCGCCGCGGCGATCGTCGCCGATTTCTGCTCCGGCGTCAGCGAGGCCCACTTCGCCTTTGCCGCCTCGTACTCGGCTTTGTATTGCGCCTGCTGCGCCGCGGTCATCACCTGCATGTCGTCGCGCTGGCCCGCCTTCTCCATGCCTTTCAGGTCCTGCTGGGCCTTCTGGTCGTGCGAAGTCGCTTGCGCGAGCATCACCGGGCTTTCCGGTGCCCGCGTCCAGCCGACGGTTGCGACCGCCAAGGTGGCCACGGCTATCGATATACGTCCTGTCTTCACTGTTGTCTCCTGTTGTCTCCTGTTGAGGTGCGAATTAGAAAATGGCCCGATAGCGTTCAACGCGCTGATGTCACCGTCGGCGGCGCCGCGTCGAAACTGCCGCCCAGCGCCTGATACAGCCTTACACGATTGGTCCGTTGCGCACCGCGCAGCATTATCACGTTCGACTCGCTCGCGAGCTGCGCGGATTGCAGTTGCGCCACCCAAAGAAGATCCCTGCGGCCTGCCTTGTACTGAATGGTCGCGATCCGCACGGCTTCCGTTCGATCCTCGAGCGCCTTCTGGTCCAGTGGCATTTGCAGCGCCAGCAGCCGCTCGTTCGCGAGGCTGTTCTCGACCTCTCGAAACGCCGCGAGCGCCACGGACCCGTAGCTCGCAATTGCCTGTGACTGCTGCGCGGTCGCGATCTCGACCTTCGCCTTCAGTGCGCCGCCTTCGTAGATCGGTATCGACACGCCGATGCCCGCCGTGGCGAGCCACGGATTGAGGCGCAGGAGCGAAAGTACCTGGTCGCCCAGCCGGCCGCCAGCGAGCGAAATTGAGAAGTCGGGGAGCAGCGCAAGCTGAGCAGCTTCCTCCTTGCGAAACGTCGCGAGCACCTCCCGCTCGGCCGCCAGGATGTCGGGCCTGCGTTCAAGCAGCGCCGACGGTACGCCGGTCGCGCCGAGCGGAGGCAGGGCAGGATAGATCGCGGCTACTTCGATCTCGGCGGCGGGATAGCGCCCGATCAACGCCTCGAGCGCGCGGCGCGCCTCGCCGAATGATTCGCGCGCGCGCTCGACTGCGCTCTGTGCCGCCTCGAGCTTCGCGCGGACGTCGACCACGTCGAGGTCGGAGTCCTTTCCGGCACTTCGCCGCAACCGCACGAGTGCAAGGAGGTCGCTGTAGATCCCGACCGCCTGCTCGCCGAGTGCCAGGAGCTGGCGCGTCTCGACGGCAATGTACCAGAGCTTCGCGGTCGTCGCGGCCAGCGACTGGCGCGCGTACGCGTAGTCGAGCGCCGCCGCTTCCGCATTCGCCTCGGAGGCGGCGCGCTGCGCGCGCAGCCGTCCCCACACGTCGAGCTCCCACGCAACACCGAGGAAGGCGGAATTGCTGGTAAACGTACCACTGTCGCGGTCGTCGGTGGCCGAGCCGCCGATCTGCACGCCGACCCACGGCATGAGCCTCGACCCGACGACGATCACCGTTTGCTGGGCGACGGCGACCTTGGCCGCCGCCGCCCGCAAGTCCGGGTTGTTCGCGATCGCCTCGGCGACGAGGCCTTCGAGGGTCGTATCGTTGAACGACTTCAACCAGTCGTTCGTCAATTCGCCGCCGCGCGGGTCGGCGCGCCACTCGGGAGGAATGCGCGCCGCTTTCGGCAATGCCTGGTCGACGACGTCCGTGTGTGTCGGCGGCGCCTTGAGAGCGCAGCCGGCGATCGTCACCATCGCGACAAGAACGAAAGCGCGCCTCATCCGGAGAATGGATACAGCCAGTTGTACCAGGTATAACTGCGGATCGCGATCTTGCGCAGAACGACGAAGGCACTGTCTGGATTGGTGTAGATTGCCGCGCGACCCTGCGTGCCGATCGGGAACTTGATCTGGTCGGGATCGTCCAGCGTGATCGCCACCGCGAACTGTCCCTGCGGAACTTCGCTGGGCACGTAGCTGAAGTTCGGCAGCGTTCCGCTCGGCAGCATCTGCCCGGCCCCACTTCCCTGCCAGATCGCCTGGACCTTGCCGCGCCAGATCTGGCCGGGGTACAGGTCCAGGGCTACCTCCACCGGTTGTCCCGGCTTCATGTACTTCAGGTTTTCCTGGAAGTAGTTGGCCAGCAGGTAGCGGTCGTCATCGCAGATGAACGATGCGATGGCGCCGAAGCGAATGTCGCCGGCGACCATGCCCGGACGGACCTGCAGGTTCATGATGTAGCCATCCTCGGGCGCGACCATCAGCGTGTTGTCGAGATAGAACAGCGCCTGGTCGAGCTCGGCCTGGGTCGAGGCCACGGCGGTGTTCACGCCGTCGATCTCCGATTGATACTTGAGCCGCGCGCGCAGTTCCTCGGCCTGCGCTTCCTTGATTGCCGCGTTTTCGGCCGCGACCTGCGCGCTCCATTTTTGCGCGTCCTCTTCCGGGCCTGCGCCTGCCTTGGCCAAGTCGCCGGAGAGCTTTTGCTGGTAGCGCGCGTACTCGAGCTGGCTTTTGAGCTTGACGATTTTTTCGCTGGTAACCTGGATGTCGGCCTTCATGACCAGCACGTTCTGCTTGGCCTGCGCCAGTTGCGCCTGCAGTTGCTTCACCTTGGATTCGTAGATGCGTCGATCGAACTGGAACAACGGCGTGCCGCGCTTGACGTGGACATTCGGCTCGACCAGCACCGCGGTGACGAGCGTCGGCTCCGACAGCCGCGGTGTGAGCTGGATGGTGCGCTGGATGATGCGCGCCTCGGTCGATGTTGGCGCGACAAAGCGCAGGCCGATAAGAAAGATGATCCCGAGATGCAGTATGAAAAAGGTCGAGAAGAAGCCCCAGGGAATGGTGAACTTCAGCCACCTGAACTTGAAGAACACCAGCCAAACGACGAAGCCATAGGCGAACAGCAGGACGAATCCGAGCAGCATGGTTGTCCTGCCTAGCCTTTCGTCCCGCCGTGCGGGGGCCTCGGCGGCGCCAATGCGTCGCGAGGCGGAACTGCATCATCCGCGGCGGGGTCGTGTTCGACGGCCGCCGCCGGTCGGCCCTTCAGACGACCTGCCTCCTCGTCGAGCGCCCTGGCCTCTTCCTTCGGAAAGCGCCGGATGTCTACGATATCGGTAGGCTTGAACGCCCAGATGAAGGCCTGGACCCACGGCAGAATGGTCGGCAGCAACCCGGCCCACCCCATGATCTTGACGGCCTCGGCTTCCGGATGGTTGCGCGCGAGCGCGATGCGCCCGGGCAACCCTGCGATCCAGATGTAGATGAGCACGCCGGCGCCGCCGGCCAGAGCGGCCGTGACAAAGTCGCGTAGTCCCAGAAATCGAGTTCGAAGCCGAGCATTGCTTTGCTCCTATCGTGAGGCCGGTCCGGCGAAGCTCGCGTAGTATGCCGCAAGCGTTGCGATCTCCTCGCTCGTCAACTGGCGAGCGACCCATCTTCCTATGTCTTCGCCGCTACCTTGAACGCCTGCAGCTGCTGCTCCAGATAGGCGCGCTGCTGGCCGCGCAGCTCGGGCGCGGCGGTCACGAGTCCCAGCGGGGGCGCCCAACGTTGCCCTTCAGTTCTACCCGCGCCTACGCCGTCGAAAGGCCGGAGTCGACCCTGCGCCGACATCGAGCGTCCTCCGCAGCTGCCGCTCGAGCCTTCCATGTGCAGCCGTTGGGCGCAACCGAATGCTTTCGGGGAGGAAACCAAAGCAGCCCCGAAGGGTTGTTGCTCAAAATTCGTCGATGCCGCTCTGCCTTAATCGAACGCGAAGATCCTCTTCCAGTCGTCCTTCATGCTGATGACGATCCAGCCATTCTTCTTAGCCTCGTCGTAAAGCGCCTGCGTGAAGGTACCTACCTTGGTCGCGGCGAGGCCCTGCGCGGGACCGTAGGCATACTCGCGCTCGGCGTCGTCGTGCAACACCAGCATGGCGAGACGCGCACCGTCACCGGTTTTGGTGTACTCCAGCATCTGCCTGTCGCCAGTCGAGTTGCCGAACGCTGCGTGGGGCCTTCGACCGATCATCAGGTGAATACCCTCGGGCTTGCCCGCGTTATTGTCGTTGAGCAACAGTTTCGGCTCCTTGGTGAGGAACGGCTTGCCGTCCTTGGCGTAGCCGTATTTCGTGCCGCCGGCCGTGCCCACTACCTGCTCAGGTGGAATGCCGTAGGTCGCCTCCGAGTACAGGCGCACGAAGTCCTGCCCGCCGCCGGTGACGATGTACGTCTTGTAGCCGTTGGCGCGCAGGTACTTCAGCACGTCCTGCATCGGCAGGTAGGTCAGGTCGGTGTAGCGCTTCTTCCAGCGCGGGTGTTTCGCCTCGGCGATCCACTCCTTCACTCCGGCGCTAAAGGTCTCCACTGACATTCCGGTCGAGGTTGCGGCAAGCAGCTTGAACAAATCGCCTTCCGTCAGCTTTTCCATCGCCGTGCGGTCGCCCTTCAGCAACTCCAGCACCGTCGAGAATGGCGCGACCTTGGCCAGCTCGGGCTTCGCTTTCACCAGCGCAGGCACGCTCTCCAGGACGAACATCACCTGCGTGTACATCGGGTGCTCGACCCATAGCGTGCCGTCCTGGTCGAAGGTGGCAATACGCTCGGCGGGTGCCACGAAGTTGGGACCGCCTTGCGTCGTGGTCGTCTGCACGAACTCGACGATCGCATTCTTCGCCGCGCCGTCGTTCCATGAGGGCAGCGGGTCGGTCTGCGCGCTAACCTGCGTGGCGCAGGCTAGCGCGACAGCGAGGGCGAGCACACGGAAAAACAGGGAAGACACAACAGATTTCACGCGATTCTGCCTTTCCAGACTCAAGAGTGGAGCCACAGGCGCCCCTCGCGCGGGCGGCCTTGGTTAGCCTCGGTCGGGAACTGCGCCCGCCGAGTCGCGGGTAGCATTGCACTCCGAGGAACGGCGGGCGCCCCACGCAGGGGCGCCCGCCTTCGCTACCTCTCGGTTGTTCACACGGCTATTCGCCCGCGTGGCTGGTCGTCTTGGACTCCTGCATTTCCTGGATGATCTGATCGAGGTTGTAGCTCGATGGGGCCTGAAGCGCCGGGAACTGCTTGTAGGTCATCAGCTCCTTCATCCACAACATCTGCCCGATGGGTAGCAGGTTCCAGTCGTAGATGTACGCCGTGCTCGGCGCCGCCAGCGCGCCGCCCATGCCCAAGAGAGTCAACTGATCTGCACCTACGGCCGTCTCGAACGGATCACGCTTGATGTTGTCCACCTGCGTCCAGTGATAGGACTGGACCCCCAGCAGGCCGCCTGTGGCGTTCGAGGGCGCCATCGAGTAATAGAACTTCCAGTTCTTGTAGCGCACCGCCGAGGGATGTGTTCCGCTGTAGTAGAAGAGGGTGTCGCGCGCGGATTCCCCCTGACCTTCGAGGTAGGCGCGCTGGTCGACGCCATCGAGCGTCGTCTTGAGAATTCCCGGATACGTGCCAGCTTCGATCTTCTTCTTCAGTTCGTCGCCCTTGGCGCCGCCGCCGATGTTAACGAGCGTGGGCAACCAGTCCAGCATCGAGAAGATCTGATCCTTGACGATGCCCGGCTTGATGTGTCCGGGCCAGCGCGCCATCATCGGGACTCTCATGCCGCCTTCCCAGGTCGTCAGCTTCCCGCCCCGGAACGGCGTGACGCCGCCATCCGGATAGGTGATGACCTCGGCCCCGTTGTCGGTGGTGAAGACCACGATCGTGTTGTCGAGCTCGCCCATGGCTTCCAGCTTCTTGAGCACCTCGCCAACGTTGTCGTCCAGCTGCTTCATGCCGACTTCGTTGATGCCCCAGTCCTTGCCGCCCTTTACGCCCAGCATGGCCTCGTACTTGGGCGAGAGCATGGTCGTGATGTGCATTCGCGCCGGGTTGTACCAGACGAAGAAGGGCTTGCCGGTCTTCTTGGGATCGTTGCGGTCGAGGTAGTCGATGACCTTGGCTGAGATTTCCTCGTCCACGGTCTTCGAGCGCTCCAACGTCAGCGGACCTTCATCCTTGCAGCTCTGATTCTTCTCCGTGCCATCCGAAGATTTGCAGGCGATAACGGGCCGTGGTGGGGTCATGCACAGCGTGGTTCGCGGGTCAACGGCGCCTGGCGGGTCGGAGAGTCCCGGGACCGGCGTGTTCTTGCACGGCGGCACCACGGCCTGATCCGTTGGCGTCTTGTTGATGTCGGGGAAGCTCACGCCCTGCATCGCGTCGAGGTGATACAGGTAGCCCCAGAACTCCTGGAAGCCATGGGCGGTCGGAAGCGAGTTCGTCTTGTCGCCGAGGTGGTTCTTGCCGAACTCTCCGGTGTTGTACCCGAGATCGTAGCAGAAACTTGGCGACACTCGGCGTGCCGGGCAACAGCGAAGAGGTCGAGCCCGGTAGCTGCGGCATGACCATGCCCGCGCGCAGCGGATTCATGCCGGTCATGAACGACGTGCGCCCGGCGGTGCAGCTCTGCTGCGCGTAGGCAGTCATGAACAGCGCACCCTCGTGCGCAATGCGGTCGATGTTGGGCGTTTCCCCGACCATGAGCCCGCGGTGGTAGGCACCCACGTTCATGATGCCGATGTCGTCGCCCATGATGAACAGGATGTTGGGCTTCTTCTGGGTCTGCGCCAGCGCCGACCCGGCAGCAAACCCGAGCGAAGCCACCAAAATGGCGCACCAAACCTTGATACCAACTCTCATTTTGTTCTCCTTTCCAGCCACCATGAAATCAACCAGCCGCGCCAATCAGCAAGCTGGCGGAACATTCAAATTCGTTTTCCCGATGTGCTTGCAGTCGCCCTAACGACGCACAACACTTCAGCTCGACTATTCCGCCGGATGGGCGAACCGAAGCCCGATTGCCATGCAACTCCCGCAACCATGCACCCTAGGTGTTTTGGTCATGCAACACAATCCATGCGCGCACCTGTCAAACTAGGTGTAACCACGTATTGCCGAGGGGCGCCAAAGTGGGTACTGGTCAGATTCACCCAGGGCCAATGCCTGCCTGACCACCTTGCGCAAGTGCCGATCCAGAACCGGCAGTTCGACGTATTCAGCCGCCCCCGCACGCATGAATTCCACCGCCGTGGCTAGATCGGCGTCACACGCCAGCACCACAACGGGGAGCCGAAGTCCGCGCGCTCCTATGCCCTGTATCAGCGCGCACATGCCGCCTCCCATCAGAGCGGAGGACGCCAGAACGCAGCCGCGTGATTCCGGCGTGACCATCCGAAAGAATTCGGCCGACGATTCGCACAGGCAAACGCAGTCGGTCTCCGGCGCGACCACGCCGGCTACGCGCCTGGACTCATCGCCCGGCAAGCCGATGACGTAAATGGTGTTGGGCACTCTTCCCCTGCGCTGCGGGTGGGCCTGTCATGCAACCCGATGAGATAGGTTGCCGCCTCCATTGGTGGCCCGCAAACCCGTGCAGCTTGCGACGCGCGCCTGCCACCGACAATAGAGGGAAACACCTAGGCGCCATGGACCGACGCCGAGCAAAGTAAGGCGATTGCGCGTCTAAGGTGCGCGGTGCTCGACGACGAGACGCACCAGTTCCGCAACCGACGCTACAGAGAGCTTCTCGAAAATGTGATTGCGATGCAGCTCCACGGTACGGAAGCTGATTCCCAACGTGCGCGCAATCGATTTGCTCGATTGACCAGCCACGACCAAGTCCAACACCTGCCCTTCCCGCTCCGACAGCGCCGCAAGTCGCGCCGCGAATTCGCGCTTGACGGCGGGCGCATCATGATTGGCAGCGTCACGGGCCAACGCCTCGTTGATGCTGTCGAGCAACTGCTGCTCCTTGTAGGGCTTCGTGACGAAATTCACCGCGCCGGCCTTGATCGTCCTGACGGCCACCTCGATGTCGGCGTGACCGCTGATGAACACGATCGGGATCGCGGCGCCAATCGCGTTAAGCCGTTCCTGCAACGCCGGCCCGCTCATGTGCGCCATTCGGACATCGAGCACCAGGCAGCCGCGGGCCTCGGGGTCAAAACCGTCGAGAAACTGCTGTGCCGACACGAAGGTCGAATGGCGCAGACCCACCGATTCGACCAGCTCGGCTATCGAATCGCGTACCCCGTCGTGGTCATCGACGATGAATACCGTGGGTTCGGTCATTCGTCAGTCTCCATCCTTCGCTGCCGGCAAAGTGAACCGAAACACGGTGCCCCCGCCGGCATTCGGCTCATGCCAAAGCTTCCCACCGTGCGCTTCGACAATCTGCCGACAGATGGACAAGCCGATGCCCAGCCCCATTCCCTTGGTCGTGTAGAACGGCTCGAAAACGCGCTCTCCGTCATCAGCAACGATGCCTTGTCCGTGATCGACTACGCAAATCAAGATGGCGTTGTCGTCGGAGGGTGTGACGACAATACGCAATTCCCTGTCACAGGCGGGGGCCGCCGCCATGGCGTCCATGGCGTTCGAGGCGAGGTTCAGGATCACCTGCTGAACTTGAATCTCGTCGCCAAGCGTGTGCGGAAGATCCGCGGCGATGTCGGCCTCGACCCGGACGTCCTTCATTCTCGCTTCCATTTCGATGAGCCTCAGGGACTTGTCGAGCAAATGCGACAGGTTGATCTCTGCCTCGTGCACCTCACGCCGCTTCACCATCGTCCGCAGGTGGTCCAGAACCTGGCTCGCAAGCGCCGTTTGGCCCGCAATCTTTTCCAGCAACTCCCGGATCTTGGCACGGTCGACTTGGCCGTCGCCGTCAAGGCGCCGTTGCCCCGCCAACGTGTAGTTCGTGATCGCCATCAGCGGTTGATTGACCTCGTGGGCCACGGCCGCTGTCATCGCGCCAACGGTGTCGACGCGTGCCAGGTGCGCCAGATGCTCGCGTGTCTGTGCGGTCTCCGCCGTCGCCCGCTGCGCGTTCCTTTCGGCGTTGCGATGAGCAAGCGCGTTGAGGAGCATGGTTCCGAAAAACATGAGCCGCGCGGCCGTATCGTCCTGCCATACACGTTCCTCGTCGCCGGAAGACAACCATAGCGCACCGATTACGGCGTCCTTGCTGCGCAACGGCAACACCCGAAAGGAATTCACTCCCGCCGCACGTAACGCCGCGATGTCGGCGTCGGCGGCCAGAGAGAGGCCGTCGTCCGTGGCACTGTTGACGACCACGCCGGCGACAACCTGCTGCAGAACCCATGGAACATCGGCCGCGCGGAGTTGACGCAGCAGCGGCAGCGCACCATCTACCTCCGATTGCTCCGTGGCGACAAGCCGCACCGGCTCGGGCGCAAGCTCCCAGAGCGCGGCATGCTCCACACCAAGCAACGCGGCGACAGCACACAGCGCTTCCTGCACCGCAGACCCAAGATCGTCCGCCGTTGACCCCAACACGGTGGCCGACAGGTCGGCAAGCAATCTCTCGAACTGCAGCAACTGGTCGATTCTGTCCTGCGCACGCTTGCGCGCCAACGCACTACCAAAGATGTCGGCGAGCAGCCGCATCCGTGCAACCACTTCTTCTCCCCAACGGCGTTCCGTGCGCAGCGAGCCGATGCCCAATACGGCGACGAACTCGCCCGCAACCATGACCGGCATGCCGACATGCGAGCCAAGGCCGATACTTGCGTAGGATTGGCGGTCCAGCGACGCGTCCGGCGGCAGTTCGTCCAGACAGGAAAACACGATTGGCTTCCCTGCCCGGTATCGGGACAATGCCCACGGATAGGTCCGCGACGATACGGTCCTGGGGACCGGCGTGAACCCTGCCGTCGCCCACGAGTGCGTGGGATGGAACTGCCCGGTATTCGGATCGACGCTCGACAAAGTCGAGCGGTCGATGTCCAGCGTCTCGACGATCTGTTGCAGCCCGAGATCGATGGCTTCGTCAATGCGGCTCGACGGGCCAATCGATGAACCGGGACGACACGTCGGTCAGCAGGCGCTCGAATCGCAACATCGTGTCGACAGCTGGTGCCGTCTCGGCTGCGGCGAAGGAGCGGTTGGATTCGATCATGGCGTAAGCGATGCGAGCTTGACGATTGTGGGACGCCCGGTCCCTTCGATGGAATCGCGACGACCGGCAAGTATAATCGCGTCTTCGTGCCGCATCGATTTCCGTTCCCTCGTGCACCCAGCCGGACTTCTTCGTAATTTGAGCACCGTTGCCCTGGCTTTCGGCCTGATTTCGCTCGGCTCCGCGACGGGTACCGCGCAAGATCTGGGAAAGCCGCCGTTACGGATTCTTGTCGGCTTCACGGCCGGTGGAACGACCGACCAGGCAGCGCGACTGCTGGCCAATCAACTGAAGGATTCTCTCGGTCGGACGGTCATCGTGGAAAACAAGCCGGGCGCAAGCGGCCGCATTGCCGCACTGGCCTTGAAGAACGCCGCGCCCGACGCGACGACGATCATGCTCGCGCCGATGGTCGTGACGGTGCTGGCACCGCTGGTGTGGTCGCACCTCGACTACGATCCCGGCCGCGACTTCGCGCCGGTGGCGCATGTTGCCAACTATGCGATGGCGCTCGCCGTGAACGTCGACAATCCAGCGCGAAATTTGTCGGAATTCGTGGCATGGGCAAAGGCGTTTCCCGGTCAAGCGAACTATGGCGTGTCGGCCCTCGGCAGCCTTCCACATCTCTTCGGTGTGATCGTGGGTCAGGCAACCGGAATGCAATGGGTCGCCGTGCCCTATCGTGGAAATGCGCCGCTGGCGGCTGACCTTCTGGGAGGGCAGATCGCGGCCGGGATCGATGCGCTGTCCAATCTGATCGAGTTTCATCGTGCAGGAAAGATCCGAATCATCGCCACGTCGGGAGCGCGGCGTTCCACCCTGCTGCCCGAAGTGCCGACGTTTCGTGAACAAGGACTCGCCAAGATCGAAGGCACCGGATGGATCGCCATGTACGCGCCGGCCGGGACGCCGAAAGCAGCGATAGACGAGATCTCTGCCGCGATCAATGACGCCCTGCGCGCGCCGCAGGTCCGTGAACAACTGATCCATCTCGGCTACGAGCCGATGCCGACCACCGCCGACGAACTGAAGGCCATCGCTGCCGCGGATGCGGCGCGGTGGGCGCCGATCATCAAGGCTGTCGGATTTTCCGCGGACTGAAAGGTACGGCACACGGCGTTCGCAAGGGAAGAGGGGGCGCTCGGGCGACCGTCGAGGCGCTCAAGCTTCTGGACGCGTTGCCAAGCCATTTTGCGGATATGGCGGCCTTCAGTCTTGCGACGGGGCTTAGGCGGGCCAATGTCACGGGTTTGCAGTGGTCGCAATTGGACTTGAATCGACGGTTGGCGTGGATTCATCCGGACCAAGCGAAGGCGCGGAAGGCGATTGCGGTGCCGCTCAATGCGGAAGCCGTAGCGATCATCCAAAAGCGGTCCGGGCAGCATGCAACGCATGTGTTCAGCTTTCGCGGGAGGCCGATTCGGCAGGTCAGTACGAAGGCTTGGTACCAGGCGCTCGAACGGGCCGGGATCGAGAACTTCCGCTGGCATGACTTGCGGCACACCTGGGCCAGCTGGCACGTCCAGAACGGGACGCCCCTGTTCGCGTTGCAGGAGTTGGGGGGTTGGGAGAGTCCGGAGATGGTGCGGCGCTATGCGCACCTGTCGGCGGACCACTTGGCCCCCTATGCAGACCGCCTGAGTACTTTGCGGGAAGTGGAAGGGTCGGCCGACGGCACGTTTACGGCACAGGCCACCAATGAAAAAGGGCTGACCGAGGTCAACCCTTTGATTTGATGGCGCGCCCGGCAGGATTCGAACCCACGACCCCCTGGTTCGTAGTTCGAAGCTCGCGCGCTAAGTCATTCATTTACTAATTTATTTGCGGGCGCCCGTTGCAAGGCTCCGCAGAACCCAGCAGCACCATGCTTCACCGATGCACGCAAAACTCCCGCGGGCCTAATACATCGATGCTCAACATTTGGCATTTGACGCTGCGTGGTCGCAACAACGCCAATCTCACCGGCGGAGCAAGCGATTTACGCACCTGAGGGCGATATTCCACGAGCATGCGCGAAGTGCCTGATGTCATATGGCAGCACTCGCGCCATGTAAGCGGGTCCACTGCATCGGGTTGTGGAGACGAGATGCCGCGCGTTGTGGCGCAGGCAACGACTGCGAGGCAAGTCTCGCCGAACAGGACTGGCCTGGCGGGTTAGCAGCTCCCAGTTCTGAAGTGTCCGCTTGACGGGGAAGCTTACAGGACCCTTGGCCCTGCCTCAGTGAAATGGCCGCGCGCGCCCTCCCTGCCCGAAGGCTTTGATAGCTAACTGGGCAACTTCGTCGGCCAGAATCAGTGTCGGCGGACTAATTGAGGTACTTTACGCGCCGAAGTACCCTTGGGCGCGGGTTGAAACGCGCCACCGGCGCGGTTAACAGGCATCTACACAGCTCTTCGCACACGGGATCGTGTGCGTATCTCATCGTGGC
>CAVUCJ010000014.1:0-10312 GCA_963739745.1 uncultured beta proteobacterium | reverse complement strand
CACCGGGAAGAACTGGGACGAGGCACACTAGAACGCCGCCCGGGCTGCGCCGCCGACGCCGATGAGCACGATGGCGAGCACCAGGGCGGCCAGTAGCGTGCGTCGAGGCGTGCCGAACGTGCGCCACGATTGGCGCATGCCTTCGGAGCCGTGGATCGGGGACTGCCCGAGGATGAGGCGACGGCAAGGCATCTCGACCCAGGCCCACAACAGGTACGACGCGAGCAGCAGCACGGCGAGATACAGGCCGAATGCCACCGTATGCGGCACCTGCGCGAATGTCCGCGCATGCGTTGCATACACACTGAGCAGGATCTGGTGCAGCAGGTAGCACGAGTAGCTGATTTCGCCGAGCAGCACGAGCGTCGGTGAGGCGAGCAGCTTCGTCACCGCACCTTCTCCCCGCGCCAGCACGTAGATGAGGGCGCCGAAGGCGAAGACGGACCCGCTCTGGGCGAGCCACAGCGAGAACGAAGTCCCCTTGAGCGCGCCGAGGCCCCAGGTGCCGACGAAGGTCAGGTGCGTGAGCGAGAGCACGCAAAGCAGCACGGCGGCGCACTCCAATGCGGTCGCACGCCATGGTCCGCTCGGATCACCACGCCACCGGCGCCATGCCAGTGCGATGCACATGCCGAAAACAAACTCGAACAACCGCGCAAGCGGATTCGCGTATAGGAGGCCGTGCTGCGTGACGAGCCAGCCGTCGCTGGCATGAGCCGGGTGCCCGTAGCGCGGTAGCGTGGCGGTAAGGATGACGAGGAGGGCGACCAGCAGCGCCGCCCCGGCGAGCTTGACCTGCCAGGTCCGGTCAAAACGCAGGATCAGCAGCGGAAATACCAGGTAGAAGAATGCCTCGGTCGAAATCGTCCACGAGACCGCGTTGTAAGAGAAATATAACGCCGACACGGGGATCCATGCCTGCACTAGCAGCAGATTGGCGATCGCCGTCGGGGTGTCCCAGCTGTAGGGGACGAGCACGAACCCGATGACGAAGCACGCAGCATGCGCCGGCCACACGCGCGCCGCCCGCGCGCGCCAGAACCGGCCGACGGCGCGGCGCGATGCGAGTTCCGGATAAACATGCGTCAGGATGAAGCCGGACAGGACGAAGAAGAACGACACGCCCTGTGCGAGATTGACGCCCGGGCTTTCGATCCCGAAATGACCGACGGCATGATGAACGACGATCATCATCGCCGCGACGAAGCGCAGCGACGTGAGTTGATCCAGCCGGGGGCCGCGGTCGTGCACCTGAATTCAGCGGTTCGGCACTGCGATTCCGCACGCGCCTTCCGCCGCGACCGTCAAGGCAGCGGATTCGGTAACGTAACGTCGGTGTCCTCGAAGATATCCTTGTACCCGGCGTAGAGCGAGCCGATGACGATCGGCCCGACGACCAGCGCCAGCAGCAACAGGACGCCGACGAACAGCACCCCGAAGCCGACGAGGGCGCCGAGCATGCCGCCGTGCCCGCTGTTGCTTCCGGCGATCGCCCCGACGCCCACCATCACGGCGATGGCACCGAGGAGCAGGATCAGCGCAATCCACATGCCGATCGCGACGAGGCCATAGAGCAGAAAGGGCAGGAAATTGCGCCAGCAGGCGACAAAGCTGCGCTTCATGGCGTCGATGGCGGTCACGCCCTGCAGAACGACCAATGCGGGCGCGAACCAGTTGAGCATCGCCAGCAAGGCGGCGATCACCAGGCTGAGCAGCCCGACCAACAGGCCGCCGGCGCCCACGCTGCCGATCGCGCGATCCATGCCGGCCAGCGGGTCCGCCCCGCTGCCGAGGTTTGCCAGTTCCGACAGATGCATGCCGCCGAGCATGCCGCCGGCCAGGATTGCGACAAGTCCGAAGGTGACGGCGATGTTGACGACGCCGATGAGCAGCAACGGGACGAAATGCGTGCCCTGGAAACCTTCGAACAGATGCGAAACGCGCAACGGCGCGTCGCGGTCGAGCGCCCGGCATCCGAGCATGAGTCCACCGACGAAGACCGGGGTCAGCAGCGAATGGCCGAGGCCGCCGACGAACGGAATGACCGCGATCACGAGGCTTAGCAGGATGTAGATGACGGTGATGCCGATCCATGTCCAGAAGCCGGACCGGAGAATCCGCCACCCATCGCCCCACCAGTTGAATCCGCGTCCCGCATCGACCACGCGGAGGGTTCCGATCACGTTGGCCATGTGCTCTCCCTTCTTGTCATTGTTGCCTCAGAGCTGTGCGTGGCGTTCGAGGTCTTCGAGCGTGACCACGGCCAGCGCCTCTTCATGCGTGGCAGCCAGGACCACGGGTGGGGCGACCCCGTCCGCGAGGGCCTCCCGCCACCGGCCGACGCAAAGGCACCAGCGGTCGCCGGCCTGCAGGCCGGGAAACCCCCACTCGAGGTGGGGCGTGGACAGGTCGTTGCCGGCAAGCTTCGAGTACACGAGAAACGCCTCGGTCATGACGGCGCACACCATGTGCATCCCGGTGTCCTCCGGGCCGGTGTCGCAGCAGCCGTTACGGAAGAAACCGGTGCGCGGCATTTCGCCGCACGCGGCAAGCGGACTGCCGAGAACGTTCAGCGCATTGTCGCGTGAGCTGGCCACAATAACGGGAGCGTCACGGCAGCACACGCTCCCGCGACGACGAAGTGCATTGAAGCGCTCAGTTTAGCGCGATGTGTGCGTCGACGGCATCGCGTACGCGCGAGGCGAGTTCGGCAGGCGCATCTGTGCGCAGGAACCAGCGCAGGCGGGCGGTGTCCCCAACGGTGACGAACCCGAAGTCGGCAAGCAGGTGCTGCAGTGCGCTGACATAGCGAGACGCGCGTTGTACCCGGACCACGTAGGTCGTCTGCCCCGGCGGTGTGGCGAACAGCGCGGCCAGCAGGGCGCGCCCGTGACCGCCGCCGCGGCGACCGAGATCGAGGCCCGCGAGCCACAGTTCATAGCCGCTCGCCAACGCCCGAAAGAGGCCGAATCCGGCCGGTGCCGTACCGCTGTTCCGGTCGTCCGGCCAGAACACGTAGCCTGGTACCGCAACCGTGTCGATCTTGCCGGTCCTACTTTCCTCCACGAAATAGCCCGCCACGAGTGCCTGCTTGAGTTTGGCGAAGAAGGCCTCCGCCTCGGGCGAGCTTTCGCCCAGCTCCCGATCGAAGCTGCCGTCCGCAGCACCCTGGCGGATGAGCGAACGCAGCATGGCGAGGTGACCGATGTGGGCGGGTTGCAGCATTGCTAGGTCCCTGTTGGGTCCGGCAGTGAGACGCTAGCGCGTGGCTACCGGGAACGGTGGCCCGGCTTACAGACGGACGCGGACGGTCCGTGAACGGCACCGACGGAAGGGTTGCGACGCGGATGCAAAGATCGAGTGGGCAACGCTCAAGCGGGAGGTGCGCTGGCTCGCCTTCACCGGGCCCGGCAGGCGCCCTTGAATTCCGGCGCCATATGCCATATTATTAGCACTCGTTGCCGATGAGTGCTAGCAAGCCCCGGGCTGCGCGTGCTCTCGACCGCTGCAGACGTCTGCCTCGCCTCGTGAAGCGGAACCATCGGCCTCGTAACATGCTGTTATTTCAATGATTATCCCTAGGAGTGAGTGCTAACCATGAAACTGCGTCCTCTGCACGATCGCGTGATCGTCAAGCGGCTCGAAGAAGAGCGTAAATCGGCTGGCGGCATTGTCATCCCCGACACCGCCGCGGAAAAGCCCTCGATGGGTGAAGTCATCGCCGTCGGTCCCGGCAAGACGGACGACAACGGCAAACTGCTCGCCATCGGCGTCAAGCCGGGCGACAAGATCCTCTTCGGCAAGTACTCGGGCCAGGAATTCAAGCTAGAAGGTGCCGACTACCTGCACATGCGCGAAGACGACATCATCGGCATCGTCGGCTGACATTCGCCCGACCGCGCCCAACCGAACAAGCATCAGGAGATACGAACCATGGCAGCCAAAGACGTCCGCTTCGGCGAGAACGTACGCAACAAGATGGTGAAGGGCGTGAACATCCTCGCCGACGCCGTCAAGATCACCCTCGGCCCCAAGGGCCGCAACGTCGTGCTCGAGCGCAGCTTCGGCGCGCCGACGATCACCAAGGACGGCGTGTCCGTCGCCAAGGAAATCGAACTGAAGGACAAGTTCGAGAACATGGGCGCGCAGATGGTGAAGGAAGTCGCGTCCAAGACCTCCGACGTCGCCGGTGACGGCACCACCACCGCCACGGTGCTGGCGCAGTCGATCACCGCTGAAGGCATGAAGTACGTTGCCGCCGGCATGAACCCGATGGACCTGAAGCGCGGCATCGACAAGGCGGTCCTCGCCATCGTCGAAGAGCTGAAGAAGATCAGCAAGCCGTGCAGCACCAGCAAGGAAATCGCGCAGGTCGGGTCGATCTCCGCGAACGCCGACGAGTCGATCGGCAAGACCATCGCCGAGGCGATGGACAAGGTCGGCAAGGAAGGCGTGATCACCGTCGAAGATGGCAAGGGCCTCGAGAACGAGCTTGATCTCGTCGAGGGCATGCAGTTCGACCGCGGCTACATTTCGCCGTACTTCATCAACAATCCGGACAAGCAGGTCGCGCTGCTCGAAGACCCGTACATCCTGCTGCACGACAAGAAAATCAGCAACATCCGTGACCTGCTGCCGCTGCTCGAGCAGGTAGCCAAGGCCGGCAAGCCGCTGCTGATCATCGCCGAGGACGTCGACGGCGAGGCGCTGGCGACGCTGGTCGTCAACAATATCCGCGGCATCCTCAAGACCACCGCTGTCAAGGCGCCGGGCTTCGGCGATCGCCGCAAGGCGATGCTCGAAGACATCGCGATCCTGACCGGCGGTACCGTCATCGCGGAAGAGCTCGGGTTGAAGCTCGAGAACGCGACGCTCAATGACCTGGGCCGCGCGAAAAAGATCGAAGTGGGCAAGGAAGACACGACGATCATCGACGGCGGCGGCGAAAAGGCCGCGATCGAAGCCCGCGTGAAGAACATCCGCAAGCAGGTCGAGGACGCGACGTCGGACTACGACAAGGAAAAGCTGCAGGAACGCGTCGCCAAGCTCGCGGGCGGCGTGGCGGTGGTCAAGGTCGGCGCGGCGACCGAGATGGAAATGAAGGAAAAGAAGGCCCGCGTCGAAGATGCGCTGCACGCCACGCGAGCGGCCGTCGAGGAAGGAATCGTGGCCGGTGGTGGCGTCGCTTACCTGCGTGCACGCGCCAATCTGAAGGGCCTCAAAGGCGACAACGCCGAGCAGGATGCCGGCATCAAGATCGTGCTGCGCGCGATCGAGGAGCCGCTGCGCCAGATCGTGCAGAACGCCGGTGACGAGCCGTCGGTCGTCGTCAACAAGGTCGTCGAAGGCAAGGGCAACTACGGCTTCAATGCCGCGACGGGCGAGTACGGTGACATGGTCGAGATGGGCGTGCTCGATCCGACCAAGGTGACGCGCTTCGCACTTCAGAACGCCGCATCGGTGGCGGGTTTGATGCTGACGACCGACGCCATGGTCGCCGAACTGCCCAAGGACGACAAGCCGATGGGCGGCGGTGGCGGCATGGGTGGCATGGGCGGCATGGGCGATATGGACATGTAAGGTCCGCGTCGGCAGGCGGGGGCGCGCATGACGGGTGCCTCGGGCCTGCACAGAAATGCAAAAAGCCCGGCAATCGCCGGGCTTTTTGTTGGTCCTTTCAACGAGGCCGGGCGGCCCGCGCGCGCGTGCACCCAGACATCCAACGCAATTGGCTTGCCTCGCGCCTTGAGTCGGGCTACGCTTCCATGGCGGTGCGCATTCGACCCAACGCGCAGGACGAATCAGTTCCGTTCGCCAATCCGGGAATCGATTCCCGGCGAGCGCCACGGAGCCGTTACCACGCCTGTCCTGGCGTTTCAGCCAGACTGGCGACCACCAATCCCCGATCAACACGGAAATTTCATCATGAAACGTTTGCTCGCCGTTCTAGCGCTGGGCCTTTGCACGGTGCACGGCACTGTCGCCACCGCACAATCGCTGTCGGATGAATGGAAGTTCAACGCGTCGATCTATGGCTGGTTTCCCGAAATCGGGGGCCAGACGACGTTTCCGCCCCGCTCCGGCGGCGAAAGCATCAGCGTATCCGCCGACACGATCCTCGATAATCTCAAGTTCGTCTTCATGGGAACGTTCGAGGCGCAGCGTGGCCGCTGGGGCATGTTCACCGACGTCGTTTACATGGACCTTGGTGACTC
The DNA here is from genome assembly GCA_963739745.1 of uncultured beta proteobacterium. GTDB lineage: Bacteria > Pseudomonadota > Gammaproteobacteria > Burkholderiales > Casimicrobiaceae > VBCG01. The sequence goes on along the minus strand of CAVUCJ010000014.1, from coordinate 4,097 downwards.
CAAGACATCGACCCGGGACCTGAGCTACAACGGCATGCCCCTTCCGGCGGGTGCCACCGCCGACACGAATTTCGATCTCAAGATGCTGGTGTGGACGCTGGCCGGAACCTACCGCGTGGTTGCCGAACCGGGCGCCACTTTTGACGTGCTCGCCGGTGCGCGGCTGCTGGATGTCAAGGAAAAGCTGGGCTATAGCCTGTACGGCAATGTCGGGCAGATCTCCGTTCCCGGGCGCTCGGGGAGTCGCGAGGCCGACCAGAACCTCTGGGATGGAGTCATCGGCGTCAAGGGCCGCGTTGCCTTCGGCGCGAACCACCAGTGGTACGTCCCGTACTACCTCGATGTCGGTACCGGACAGAGCGACCTCACCTGGCAGGCCTTCGGCGGACTGGGCTACGCGTTCAAATGGGGCGGCATCGTCGCGGGTTACCGCTACCTCGACTACAACATGAAATCGGGCCAGCCGATCGAGGAACTGAATGCAGGCGGACCGATCGTCGGCGTCAGCTTCCACTGGTAGCGCGTCGCGGCGGGCTTGATGGCGCCCGATCCCGCCGGAGCAACGCGACGCGCCGGACGTATTGGTACGTTCGTGAAGACTGGCGCCATCGTGCTGGCGCTGGTAATCGCAGCGCTGCTGGGATTGCGTGCGTGGCAATCGCAGCGCGGGCCGCCACTCGAACTGTGGCACACGCACACACCGCCCGAACTGTCTGCGGACGAATTGCGCCGGGCCGACTGGTCACGGTACATCCAGGCCGAGAACGCGGCGTTCAACGACGTCCACCGGGAGGTGACGGACAAGCTGCCGCCTTCGGCGCGTACGGCGGGCAATCGCTATTTCAGTGGTAGCCCGATCCACCCGCCACGCTTCGCGCAGGACTGGAACCGATCGTTCGTGCTGGAACCGCGCGGATTGCCGGTCGGCGTCGTGGTGCTGCTGCATGGATTGACCGACTCGCCTTACAGCGTGCGCCATCTGGCGCGCCGCTATCGCGACGACGGCTTCCTGGCCCTGGCGATCCGCCTGCCTGGTCACGGGACGGTCCCGGCGGGCCTGACCGAAGTCGACTGGGAAGATTGGTACGCCGCCACGCACCTGGCGATACGCGAGGCGCATCGGCGGGCCCCCGCATTGCCTTTGCACCTGGTCGGCTACTCGAACGGGGGCGCGCTGGCGATGAAATACGTCCTCGACAGCCTGGCCGATCCGGCGCTGCCGCGGGTGAGCCGCGTCGTGCTCATCTCCCCAATGATCGGCGTGACCGAACTCGCGCGCTTCGCCGGCATGCTCGGCTGGCCGGCGGTGCTGCCCGCTTTCGCCAAGGCGGCGTGGCTGGGGATCGTGCCGGAATTCAATCCTTACAAGTACAACTCGTTCCCGGTCAATGCCGCGCGCCAATCCTCGCTTCTCACGAAGGCGCTGCAGCAGGACATCGCCGCGCACGCCGCCGAAGGGCGGCTCGCAGCGCTGCCGCCGATCCTGACGTTTCAATCGGTGGTCGACGCGACCGTCAGCACGCAGGCGGTGCTCGAAGGCCTGTATGCGCACCTGCCCGCTAATGGTAGCGAGCTGGTGCTGTTCGATCTAAACCGCAACGCCAAGTTCGGGCCGCTGCTGCGGTCGAACGCGGTGACGGCGCTGGCGCGGTTGCTGGCCGCGCCGCCGCGCCATTTTCGCACGGTGATCATCACCAATGCGTCGCCCGACAGCCTCGAAGTGGTCGAGCGCGCAACGGAAGCCGGCGAGGCGACCGAGCAGACGCGCAAGCTCGGGCTCTTCTTTCCGGCCGACGTATATTCGCTTTCCCACGTCGCGTTGCCGTTTCCGATGAACGACGCGCTTTACGGCATGGAGCCCGATCCCGCAGACGATTTCGGCGTGCACCTCGGCAATGTCGCGATGCACGGCGAGCGCGGGACCCTGATCGTTGGCCTCGATGCGCTTGCGCGCATGTCGTCCAATCCATTTTTTGCCTACATGCAGGGACGCATCGACGCTGGCATCGACAATCTGTCGGTGCGCGTGCCGATCCAGGCCCGCAGCAAATGACCGCGGACGCCATCGGGTGCCGACCGGCGCCGCCTAAATCGCCCGCCCGATTGGGGCCAGTCGCCTGTTGCACAGCCGCGACAGGCGCCGTCCTCGATTGCCGGCTACAAGAGCCCGGCGGCCGCCGGCCACTTCGTCACGGGCCGGGCAGTGCGCCCGCCCACTGTCTTGCCACTGTCCTGCACAAGGCCGTCCCGAGCTAGTGTGCGGTACCGGAGGTCTCGCTGACGAGCCGCCGGCCGGATGGCGTTGGATTACCGAAATGCTTTAGACTACAAAGGATTATTGGGTAAAGCTGCAGCACAACAACGGATATAACCCTGCCTTGTCGCGCACAAGTCGAAGCGCGGGTCCAAGGAGAGGTACGAGGGATTGCAGTCGATGTCACAGGGAGTCCTCTTCGCGCTGGTCATCGCCGCACTGGTCGTGACGGTGATCATCGGCTTCGTGCGGCGCAATCGCGCCGCCGGCGGCGCGTCGCGCAGCAGCAGCGATTCGCCGAACACCGTCGCGCAATGGACCGAGGGTGAAACGACGCGATTGTTGTCGTCGGCGGAATTGCCGGGCCTCTACCTGCTGCGCGCGCGCTTCCTCACCAAGGCGGAAAGCGTCGTCTACCTGCTGCTGAAGGCCGCCTTTCCGCGCAACGAGATCTTCGCGCGAGTGCGCCTGGCGGACGTGTTGCAAGTGAAGATCGGGCCGCAGGGCATGGAGCGGCTGCGGGCCTTTCGCAAGATCGCCAACCAGCACGTCGGCTTCGTGATCTGCGATCGCGACATGACGATCATCGCGATCGTGGACGCCAAGGAACCGGACCAGGTGATCAATCCACGCGACCAGAAGCTCGAAGTTATCAAGCAGCGCTGCCTGCAGGCGGCGCAGGTCAAGTATCTGTGTGTCTACCCGCCGCAGCTACCGCGCTATCGCGAGCTGCGCGAGCAGATTCTCGGTCCGGCTTCAGACCTGGTCTGACCCGGCGGCCCACCGCCGTCGCCATGCACGGCATTTTCGCGGCACGAGCGGAACCCGGAGACGGAACACAGGTCTCGCGTTCATGACGGCCGGCGCGTTCAAGCTCACCTATTCCACGATGTTCGATCCGCCGCCCGAGTTGCATGGGCGGTTCGAGGCGGCGCTGGCGCAGGTGCGCGCGCACCTCGGCAGCGAGCATCCGATGCTGATCGGCGGCCGCGACGTGCGTGCGCCTCGCCAGTTCGCCGTGAAATGCCCGATCGACACGAGGGTCGTGCTGGGCCGCTTCCAGGCCGGCGAAGACGTGCACGCGGATGCCGCGATCACCGCCGCGCAGCGCGCGTATCCCGCATGGTCGACGCGGCCCTGGCAGGAGCGGGTGCAGCTTCTGCGGCGGGCCGTGGCGCTGGTCGAGGCGCGCGTGTACTACCTTGGCGCGGTACTGGCGCTCGAGGTAGGCAAGAACCGGATGGAGGCGCTCGGCGAAGCGCAGGAGACGGCCGACCTCATCGCCTACTACTGTGACCAGATGGAAGCCAATGACGGCTACGTGCGACCGATGGCGCGCGATCCCCTGCGTGGCTTCGTCAGTGACAATGCGAGCGTGCTGAAGCCATACGGCGTCTGGCTCGTCATCGCGCCGTTCAACTTTCCCTTCGCGCTTGCCGGCGGTCCCACCGGCGCTGCGCTCGTGGCCGGGAACACGGTGGTCTGCAAGGCCGCATCCGCGACCCCGTGGAGCGGCCGGCTGCTGGCCGATGCCCTGCGCGATGCCGGCATTCCGGACGGCGTCTTCAACTTCGTCACGGGCCCCGGCGGCGCCCTGGGCGAAGCGCTGATCCGGCATCCGGCGGTCGCCGGCGCGACATTCACCGGGAGCTTCGAGGTCGGCATGCACCTGGTCCGGACCTTTGCCGCCGGACGCTGGCCGCGGCCGTCCATTGCGGAGATGGGCGGGAAGAATGCCGCGATCGTGTCGCGCCACGCCAATATCGAGGATGCGGCCACGGGGATCATGCGTTCCGCGTTCGGCCTCTCCGGACAGAAATGTTCCGCGTGCTCGCGCGTGTAC
>CAVUCJ010000013.1:0-104378 GCA_963739745.1 uncultured beta proteobacterium | reverse complement strand
CATCCAGAAGGACATCTTCGGCGAGTTCGAGAACACGTTCATGATGTACCTGCCGCGGCTATGCGAGCACTGCCTGAATCCGGCGTGCGTCGCGAGCTGCCCGTCGGGCTCGATCTACAAGCGCGAGGAAGACGGCATCGTGTTGATCGACCAGGACAAGTGCCGCGGCTGGCGGATGTGCGTGTCCGGCTGCCCGTACAAGAAAATCTACTACAACTGGAAGAGCGGCAAGGCCGAGAAATGCATCTTCTGCTACCCGCGCATCGAGGCCGGGCAGCCGACGGTGTGCTCGGAAACCTGCGTGGGCCGCATCCGCTATCTGGGCGTGCTGTTGTACGACGCCGACCGCATCGCGGAAGCGGCGAGTGTGGAAAAGGATCGCGACCTCTACGCTGCACAGCTGTCGATCTTTCTCGATCCCAACGATCCCAAGATCATCGAGCAGGCGCGCGCCGACGGCATTCCCGACAACTGGCTCGCGGCGGCGCGCAAGAGTCCTGTCTACAAGATGGCGGTCGACTGGAAGGTCGCGTTGCCGCTGCATCCGGAGTACCGCACGCTGCCTATGGTGTGGTACGTGCCGCCGTTGTCGCCGATCACCGCCGCCGCCAATGCGGGGCAGATGGGCACCAATGGCGAGATCCCGGACGTCAATCAGCTGCGCATTCCGGTCAAATACCTGGCCAACCTGCTGACCGCCGGCGACACGGCGCCGGTCGTGCGCGCGCTGGAGCGCATGCTCGCGATGCGCGCCTACCAGCGCGCGAAGCACGTGGACGGGCAGGCGAATCATGCCGCGCTGGAGCAGGTCAGCCTCACACAGGCCGAGGTGGAGGACATGTACCACGTGATGGCGATCGCCAACTACGAGGACCGCTTCGTCATTCCAAGCACGCATCGCGAATACGCGGAGAACGCGTTCAACGTGCGCGGCGGCTGTGGTTTCTCGTTCGGCAACGGCTGCTCCGAGGGAATTTCCGAGACCAGTCTGTTCGGCAGCGAGAAGAAACGCACGATTCCGATCAAGGCGATGGTATGAAGGCGCCCCGTCTTTCGAGACCCGCCATCGCGGCAGGGACGCTCCGCGTCCTCGGCGCGTTGTTGTCCTACCCCGATGCGCAGCGGCGCGCGTGGCTCCCGGAAATGGCGGACGTCCTGCACGCGGAACACGCGCTGCGGGCCGGGCGGCAGGCCGAACTCGACGGTCTGATCGACCAGCTGCGCCGCGCCGACCCGTTCGACGTCGAAGCGGAGTACGTGCAGCTGTTCGACCGTGGTCGCGGAACCTCGTTGCACCTGTTCGAGCACGTGCACGGTGATTCACGTGATCGCGGTCCGGCGATGATCGATCTCGCGCAGACCTACGAGCAGGCCGGGCTGCTGCTGGCCCCGGGCGAGCTGCCCGACTACCTGCCGGCGGTGCTCGAATTCGTCTCGACGCAGCCGGCGCGCGAGGCAAAGGCGTTCCTGGGCGAGATGGCACACATCATGAATGTCATTTTCGGCGCGCTGCAAAAGCGCGGGAGCGCGTATGCGAGTGTGCTGGGCGCCTTGCTCGAACTCGCGGGCGAGAAGGCGCAGGCCGTCTCGCCTCCGGCCGAGGAACCGTTGGACGAGACCTGGGCCGAACCTCCCGTATTCGGCGGCTGTTCTTCGAAGGGGCAGGCACGGCCCGATACCCCGCACCCGATCCAGTTGATCCGCAGGAATCCGCAACCGGGAGTTGCTCCATGAACGCCTATCTCAACAATCTGGCATTCGTCGTCTATCCATACGTGTGCCTCGCCGTGTTCCTGATGGGCAGCCTCGCCCGGTTCGACCGCGACCAGTACACGTGGAAGAGCGACTCGTCACAGCTGCTTCGCGCCGGCACGCTGCGCTGGGGCAGCAACCTCTTCCACGCGGGCATCCTGTTCCTGTTCTTCGGGCACCTGTTCGGACAGCTCACGCCGCACTGGATGTACGAGCCGTTCATGAGCGCTCCACAGAAGCAGGTGATGGCGATCGTCGCCGGCGGCGTGGCCGGCCTCATCTGTTTCGTCGGCCTGACGTTGCTCCTGCACCGGCGGATCTTCGACCCGCGCATCCGGCTGACCAGCCATCGCACGGATCTCGCAATCCTCGTGATCCTGTGGGTCCAGCTGAGCCTGGGCCTCATCACGCTTCCGCTGTCGTGGGAACATCGGCAGGACGCGGGCACGATGCTGGTCCTGGCGAGCTACCTGCAGGGCATCGCCACGCTGCAGCCCGACGCCGGCGCGCTGGCAGGCGTTGCCTGGCCCTTCAAGGTGCACATGCTGCTCGGCATGACGATCTTCCTGCTGTTCCCGTTCAGCCGCCTGGTGCACGTGTGGAGCGGGTTCGCGTCGCTCGGGTATCTCGTTCGCCCGTACCAGCTGGTGCGCAGCCGGCGCCTCAACGTGCCCGCTGGCCGCAACTTGCCGGGGCAGACCGGCGCGGGCGACTGATGGAGGCCCCGACCCTATCCGCCAACGCCGGCATTGCCGTCGACGTCGCGCGCATCAACGGTGTTGCGCTGCACGCGCCGGGCGAAACGCTCGCGCCGGATGCGCTGCGTCAGCGTGCCTGCATCGAGCTGCTTCGCCAGGCGGCGCAGCGGGAAGGACTGCTGGCTTCCGCCGATGCGCCCGGCACCGACGGCGCGATCAGCGAGGCGGCCACCGCGGCGATCGATGCGTTGCTCGAGCGCACGCTTCTGGTTCCCGAACCGTCGGAGGATGCCTGCCGACGGCACCATGCGGCGAACGCGAGCAAGTTCGCGTCTGGCGAGCGCGTCGAGGTCCGGCACATCCTGTTCGCCGTGACGCCGGGTGTCGATGTCGTCGCGCTGCGCAAGCGCGCAGAGGCTGCGCTGCTCGACGTCCGATGTCACGACGGCACCGCCAACGACGGCTTTGCGAACGCGGCGCGTGCCCTGTCGAACTGTCCGAGTGGCGCCGAAGGCGGGGAGCTGGGCTTGTTGACCATCGACGACTGCGCCCCCGAATTCGCCAGCGAGATCTTCGGCAGGGCCGAGATCGGCGTCCTGCCCCGGCTCGTCCACAGCCGCTTCGGATTGCATGTCGTCGAAGTGAGGGCGCGGGCGCCGGGCGTGACGCCATCGTTCGAAGCCGTGCGCAGCGCTGTGGCGAACTCGCTGCGGCAGCAGGGCTTCGTCACCGCGATGCGCCAGTATCTGCAGCTCCTCGCCGGCGCGGCCGTCGTCGAAGCCGTCGAACTCGACCGTGCCGACACACCGCTCGTCCAGTAGCGCGGCGTCGCGGGAGCGCGTGATCGAGCAGGTGACGCTTGGAATCGTCCGTCAACGTCCGGTCGCCGGATCGAGCAGCAGCCGGCGCATCGCGGGCGCGGAGAAGTCGAACATATCGACGAGCGAGCCGGCGATCCGGTCGAACGAGAGCTCGCTGATTCGTTCTCCGTGCAACCAGTTGTCCTCGATGAAGCGCAGGATCGACGTCTGGTCGGTCAGCGCGTGGCTGACGTAGTTCTCCCGCGCGTACGGAGAGATCACCAGCAGCGGAAGCCGCGGTCCGTAGCCGCACCGCGCTCCGGGCCCATCGCTCTTGTCGCCACACTGGAAATCGAGCGGCGTGTTCGAGCGATTCACGATGGGCGGCATCACGTGGTCGTACCAGCCGTCGGAGTCGTCGACCGCGATGATCACCGCCATGTTCCGCCACTCGGGCATCTGCTGCAGCCGATTCAGCGCGCGCACCAGGAAATCCTGCTCGTCGAGCGGGTTCGAGTTGCCCGGGTGCCCGTCCTGATAGGCAGGCGCCTTGAGGAACGAGACGGCGGGCAGGTGTCCGGCGCGCGCTGCGTCCCAGAACCAGGTGATGTCGTACAGATGCTTCGCCTGGTCCGTCTTGCCGACCATCGCAATCGACGTCGGCGGAAGGTGTTTGGGGTTCGCGGTCGACGCGTAGTACTGGAACGGGTTGTGGTGCGGGACGTAGTCCTGGAACACCAGGGGGTCGGTCCGGGGATCGACGCCGACGGCGCGATCGAAGGCCTCGAGCGCGTGGCTCGACGAGCACTTGCCGTCGCCGTCCAGAGCGAAGCCGCCCTGAAACCATCCCCACGTAACGCCAGCCGCCGTGAGCAGGTCTCCGATGGTGCGCCCAGCCAGCGCTGCGGGCGCGCCCTGCGAGCAGACATCCCAGTAGGGGTCGGTGTCGTCGACGAACGTGCCGAGCACTTCGTTGGACGGCGCGGGCGTTGAGGTCGACGATGCCGGCCCGCCGCATTCCGGCACGCCGCCGTACACCGACGTCTTGGGCCCGCACAGCACGCCGAAATTGTCGCCCGTGGTCAGGTTCAGGGCACCGCGCGTTGATTGGCCGCTCATGGTCGCGAAGCTGTTGTCGCTCAGGACGAAGTGCTGCGCGTAGTTCCAGAGCGCGGTCACGGTGTTGCCATCGAAGTAGCCCATCACCGTGTCCCACTGTCCAGCCGCCGACTTGTGGCAGAACTGACGCGCGTTGAACGGTGCCTGCGCGTCGAAGCGGACGAACTGGTCCATCAGGCCGCCATTGCGCGCCTTCTGCTCGGCCGTGTAATCGTGGTCCTGGTCGCAGGCGAACGACTCGCTTCGGTCGATCCGGAAGGGACCTGACGCGTTCGGGTTTCGCTCGATCAGCGGCCGGTTGAGTCCGTTGATCGAGGGCGTGCGCGGCCGCGCATGAAATGCGGGCTGGCCGGGCGGGTTGAGCGCCCGCGGATAGGTTCCGAAGTAGCCGTCGAACGAGTGGTTCTCCTGGAAAATGATCACCAGGTGCCTGATCGGCGTCGTCGGCTGGGGGCTTTCGCCGGTCGGAGCGGCAGCGGAGACGCCGGCAGAAAGCAGGGCGCCAAGTCCCAGCGCAAACCGCATCGAGCAGGAGGTTATCGCCGCGCGCAGCACGTCGAAAGAATACACGACAGCGCGCGTGGCTGACATGGCCTTCATCGTGGAGCTCATGAAGAAATCGCTGCGACGCGCCTGCTAAACGCTGAATAGTTACGCGATTGCGGCGGGGATGCGGGGTTTCAGGACGATGCGCGTTTGTCCGCAGCTCGGGGCCCGGCGGCGTTGAACCATTTCATTCCGGCACCGATGGCGATCAGGACGAGAAAATAAAAGACGATCTGCATTCCGGCAGGTCGGTCTTCGTAGCCAAGGAGGCTGCGCAACAGCGTGCCGACAAGCGAATTCTGCGGAAGCAGCGCGGAGGTATCCCAAATGGGATTCGCGAGGCTCGGCAGGACGTCGGCCTGGATCAGGTAGTGCGCGGCCTGCGACGCCATGCCGGCAGCGAGGAACAACACCAGCAGCCCCGTGACGGTGAAAAACCAGCGCAACGGGATGCGCAGCAGTCCCGCGTAGACCGCGTACCCCACCGCGACTCCGGCGCCAATGCCGGCGAGACCGCCGATCAGCATCGGCCACGACGCACCGCCTTCGGAGGCGGCGATTCCATACAGGAAGAGCACCGTCTCGGAGCCCTCGCGCAGCACCGCGAGCCCGACGACGAGCAGCAGAACCGAGCATTCGCGCCGCCCGTCACGCACCTCGCTGCCGACGGCGCGCGCGTCCGCGGCAAGCGCCGCGCCGTGCGACGACATCCAGAGGTTGTGCCAGGCGAGCATGACGACCGCGAGGCCGAGCACCGCCGCGTTGAAGAGTTCCTGGCCCACGCCGCTCGCCAATTCGGCGATGCGTCCGGTGCCGAGCGCGACGATGCCGGCGCCGATCAGCCCGGCGGCGACACCGGCCGCGAGCCAGCGGCTGCGACCTGGAATGTCGCGCGTCGCCGCGGCAACGATCCCGACGATGAGCGCGGCCTCGAGGATTTCGCGGAAGACGATGACGGCGGTGGCGAACACGGCGATTGGCTCGATAGTTACTCTACGACGATCACGCCCTGCGCGGTCTTCTCATGGTATTCGCCGACGAAGGCGTAACGTCCCGGTTTCAGAGGCCCGATGAAGATCGATGCCGTGGACTTGCCGGCAATCACTTTTTCGCGGTTGAGCGTGTGGCTTTCGAATTCCTCGGGGGTCGGATCGCGATTCTCGATCACCAGCTTGACTTTCTTTCCGCTCGGCACGACGACCTCGGCCGGTTGAAACTTGTGGTCCTGGATGACGATCCGGTATTCATCGTTGGCCGCCGACGCGGGCACGCAGACGGACAGGCCGGCGGCGAAGACAACGCCGGCGGCAAGGCGGGCAAAGGACGGCATGGCAATCTCCGGGGGCAGTGCAGTTAATGCGAATGATAATGGCTCGCAATAACATTGACAAGTTCCACGACCCCAACCGCCTTTGACCTGTCCCCGGGGAAGCCGCATTTGGCGCGAAGAACGATTGTCCAGCCTAGTGCGCGCATCGCCCACGCAGATGACCAAGAAACCGCGTGCCGGCGCCCGACGGTTCTTCCTGCGCCCGCTGGTCCGACGGCAGGGGAGCGTACCGCCTTCGAAGTTTCAGGCTCAGTCGCAGCGGATCTCCGCGTCCTTACGGCGGTACCACCACCAGGTTCCGACGGCGCAGCTCAGGTAGAAGACAATGAACAGGTACCACGCCGCGCGCGGGCTGCCGGTGGCCTCCAGCGAGACGCCGACGGCCATCGGAATGAAGAACAACCCGAGGGCGGCAATGGCGGCCGTGAAGCCCAGGGCCACCGAGGCCTCGATCTCCCCGTCACGTTTCGCGCTGGCCATTGCCTCGTCACCCTTGCCTTTGGCCGAAAGCGTGTGCAGCGCAAGGAACACGCTCGGCACCATCCGGAACACCGAGCCGTTGCCGATTCCGGTCGCCAGGAAAAGCACGATGAACGCCCAGTAGAACGAACCCGCATCGCCTGGGCTTCCCCCGAACGGCAGGAAGACGAAGACCGCCAACGACGCGGCGAGCATGATCACGAAGTTCCAGAACGTGACGTGGGCGCCGCCGACGCGATCGGCGAGCCAGCCGCCGAGTGGCCGGATCAGCGCGCCGAGCAACGGGCCGACGAAGGCGTACTTGAGCAGGCCCGAGTCAGGAAACTGCGTCGCCAGCAGAGTCGGGAAGGCCGCCGCGAAACCGATGAATGAGCCGAAGGTTCCGCCGTACAGCCAGCCGAGCTGCCACGCATGCCGACGCCGAAAGATCACCGCCTGTTCTCGGAAGGTCGCCCGGACGCCACGGATGTTGTCCATGCCGAACCAGGCGACGATGGCCGCCAGCAGGATGAACGGCACCCAGACGTAGCCTGCGTTCTGCAGCCACACCTCACGGAGCGCGGGGTCGTCGTAGGCTTGCGGACCGCCGCCCATGACCGCCAGCGCGCCGCCGTAGATGGAGAGCGGCACGAGTGCCTGCATGACGCCCACGCCCAGGTTGCCGGCGCCGGCATTCCAGCCGAGCGCGGTACCCTGCATTCGTTTCGGGAAGAAGAAGCTGATGTTGGCCATGCTCGCGGAGAAGTTGCCGCCACCCAGGCCGCAGAGCAGCGCGATGACGACGAACACCGCATAGTTCGTGCTCGGGTCCTGTACCGCCAGCGCCATCCACAGCGCGGGCAGGATCAGCGACAGCGTGCTGAAGACGGTGAAGTTTCTTCCGCCGAATATCGGCACCACGAACGAATACGCCAGCCTGAGCGCCGCGCCCGACAGACCCGGCAACGCGGCCAGCCAGAACAGCTCGCTGGTGGTGAACTTGAAGCCGATCTTCGGCAGCTCGATGACGACCACGCTCCAGACCATCCACACGGCGAAGGCGAGGAACAACGCGGGCATCGAGAACACAAGGTTGCGCAGTGCGATGCGCTTGCCGGTGGCCTGCCAGAACGCCTCGTCGTCGGGGCGCCAGCCGACCAGCCAGCGTCCGGCCGCGAACTTCGCGTCGAGCAGGTGTTCTTCGACGAGCTGTGCGCGCAGCCGGGTGTCCTTCTCGAGGATGGCCTGGCGCTCGTTCCGTGCCGCCGCCCACGTCCAGATCATGATGCCCGCGAGGATCACGTACATCAGCATGAAGGTGCTGCTGCGGACATTGGTGGCGTCGGCGGCGATCCCGAACATGATCGGCATGGAGAATCCGCCGAGCCCGCCGATCACGCCGACCATGCCGCCGACCGAGCCCATGTTGTCCGGGTAATGATCGGCGAGGCTGCGATAGACGCTCGCCTTGCCGATGCCCTGCGCCATCCCGACGATGAACACCAGGAGGGTGAAGAACGTGACACCCACGGCGATCTCGAAGCTGACATTCCCCTTGATGCCGTGGACGATCAGCGTCGTCGGCGGATAGGAAAGAAAGAACAGGCAGACGATGCAGACCCAGAAGACCCACCAGGTCACCGTCGCGCCGCCCCAGCGATCGGAGACCCAGCCACCCAGCGCGCGGATCAGCCCCGAGGGCAGCGTGAAGAGCATGGTGATGAAGGCGGCCGACTTGAGGCTGAGCCCGTATTGCTGCATGTAGTACTTCGGCAGCCACAGCGCCAGCGCGACGAACCCGCCGAAAACGAAGTAATAGGCCAGCCCGAAACGCCAGACCCGGGCCTCGGCCAGCGGCGCCAATTGCTGTGCGAGTGACAGGTACTCGTTCTTCAGCTTGCGTTCCTCGTGCTTGGGGTCCGGGATAGGTGAAGAACCAGAACACGACGGCCATCACCAGCATGGCGATCGAGTAGACCTGGGGCACGGCCCGCCAGCCGAACGCCACGACGATCAGCGGCGCCGCGAGGTTGGTGACGGCGGCGCCCGCGTTGCCGGCGCCGAAGATCCCCATCGCCGTCCCCTGCAGCTTCTTCGGGAACCACGCCGACGTGTAGGCGATGCCGACGGCAAACGAACCGCCGGCCAGGCCGACGAACAGGCCGATGACGAGGTACTGCCAGTACGCGTGCGCGAACGCCAGGCCGTAGGTCGGGATGGCGACCAGCAGCATCTGGATGAAGAACACGATGCGGCCGCCGTAGCGATCGGTGAGCACGCCCAGCGGCAGGCGGACCAGCGACCCGGTGAGGATCGGTGTCGCGACCAGCAGGCCGAACTCGGTCTCGTTCAAGCCAAGTTCTCCCTTGATGCGGATGCCGATGATGGAGAACATGGTCCAGATGGCGAAGTTGACCGTGAAGGCCAACGTGTTCATCGTGAGGACCGAGAGGCGCTTGCCTTGTTCAGTGATGGGCATGATCGAATTTCCTGCTAGGGAGGAAGGTCGTGGTCGTTTCGAGCGCGATACGCGGTGTCGGCAAATGGCATCCGAAAGCGAAGCGAACGTTGCTGGCCGCCGGGTCGGCGACAGTTGCCGGGCATGGGAAAAGGCCGATGGTGCGATCCCCGGATTGTTGCGACAACGGTCAACACCACACCCACCGCTCCGTGCTTTCGCTCGACGCGTCGGGTGGGCGGCGCGAATCGCAACCGGCGGTCATCGTGCCGCCCACGCCAAACGGCCAGCCACTCATGCCGGCCGGTCACCTGATGGCCATTTTCGGTGACAGGCACGCCCAACGACTTAAGAAATGGTAAGAATCGACACAATAGTTGTCGCGCGCGGCGAAAATCCGCCGCTTCAATTCTTGAGCGAAGCCGGCCGCGCAGCTTGACCGGCAGCGAATGAGCCGAAGGTCGCGCGAGCGAATCAGTTAACGCCGCCCGCAATGTCACTTCGCCGGCGAAGACTGCGTTCCGGACAGATTTCCAGATCGCCTCCACGTCCTTTGCGCTCCCGGCTGCACGATGACCGCGTGCGATGGGGGACGGGCAGCGGCGGTGGCCGGTTCGAAGCGTTTATAATGAATCCGGGAGGCTCTGCGATGACGCTCGTCCCATGGTTGCGATGGCTCGTGTTGGCGCCGGTCCTGTGGCTGACCAACATCGGCATGGCGACCGCCGCACCGGTCGTCGAGGTGATCGAGATCACCGGGCCTATCGGGCCGGCGAGCGCCGATTTCGTCCAGCGCAATCTCGAACGTGCCGAACGCGCCGGCATGGAACTCGCCATCATTCAGATGGACACGCCGGGCGGGCTCGACACGTCGATGCGCGACATCATCAAGGCCATCCTCGCGGCCCGGATCCCGATCGCGGCGTTCGTCGCGCCCAGCGGTGCCCGTGCCGCCAGCGCGGGCACCTACATCCTGTACGCGTCGCCGATCGCGGCCATGGCGCCGGGTACCAACCTGGGTGCCGCAACGCCGGTGGCCATCGGCGGTCCGGGGTCGCCGTCCGGGCCCCCTTCATCGCCCGTGCCGACCGCCGGAGAAAAAGGGAAGGACCGGGGCAAGGACCGGGGCAAGGACCGGGACACGGGCAAGGCGGCTCCCGATGCCACGTCCGCCGATGAAGGCGCGCAGGAAAACCCGGCGCCGAATATCGCCGACACCCTGACCCGCAAGCAGGTACACGACGCGGCGGCGTACATCCGCGGACTGGCGCAATTGCACGGCCGCAACGCGCAGTGGGCGGAACGCGCGGTACGCGAGGCGGTGAGCCTCTCCGCCGAGGAAGCGCTGGCGCAGCACGTGATCGACCTCATCGCCACGGACGCAGCCGACCTCGCCAGGAAGGTCGACGGCCGCACCGTGAAGACTGCCGCCGGCGAGCGGGTGTTGCATACGGCGGGCGCCGCCGTGACGGTGGTCGCACCCGATTGGCGGACGCGCTTTCTGGCGATCATCACGCATCCGTCGATCGCGCTGATCCTGCTGACGGTGGGCTTCTACGGCCTGGTGTACGAATTCATGAATCCCGGCATGGTCCTGCCGGGCGTGGTCGGGGCCATTGCGATACTGATCGGAATGTACGCATTGCAATTGCTGCCGACCAACTATGCCGGGCTCGGGCTGATCCTGCTGGGATTGGGATTCATCGTGGCCGAGGCGTTCGTGCCCGCGTTCGGATCGCTGGGCATCGGCGGGGTCATTGCATTCGTCGTGGGGGCCATGATGCTGATCGACACCGACGTCCCAGGATTCGGCGTCCCGGGTTCGCTGATCGCGGTGCTGGCGATCGTAAGCGCACTCCTGTCTGTTCGGCATCGCCACTGCGGCGATGAAGGCACGCAGGAGGCCGGTGGCTACGGGCCGCGAGCAGATGATCGGCAGCGTCGGCATCGTGATCGACGACGCCGAATCCGAAGGATGGGCACGCGTGCACAGCGAACTGTGGCGCGTGCGTTGCAAGGAACCGCTGAAGCGGGGCCAATCCGTACGCGTGACGGCCGAGGACGACCTCGTACTGACGGTGGTACCCAGTCACCGGCCGTCGTCGGCACCTTCGTGATCCCGAAAGGAGACTCGCCATGACCCTGCTCGTGGAAATCGGCGTCGTCGTTCTCATCCTGGTCGCCCTGCTGGCATCGTCGATTCGCGTGCTGCGCGAATACGACCGCGGCGTGGTGTTCATGCTCGGCCGCTTCTGGAAGGTGAAGGGGCCCGGGCTGGTCCTGCTCATCCCAGTGGTCCAGCAGATGGTGCGCGTCGATCTGCGCACGGTGGTCCTCGACGTACCCACGCAGGACGTCATCACCCGCGACAACGTGTCGGTGAAGGTGAACGCAGTCGTCTATCTGCGAGTGGTCGATCCGGAAAAGGCGATCATCCAGGTCGTCCACTACCTGGATGCGACCAGCCAGCTCGCGCAGACGACGTTGCGCGCGGTGCTCGGCAAGCATGAACTCGACGAGCTGCTCGCCGAGCGCGAGAGGCTGAACCTGGACATCCAGCGGGTGCTCGACGTGCAGACCGACGCGTGGGGCATCAAGGTGTCCAACGTCGAGATCAAGCACGTCGACCTCAATGAAACCATGGTCCGCGCCATCGCGCGCCAGGCCGAGGCCGAACGCGAGCGCCGCGCCAAGGTCATCCATGCCGAGGGCGAACTGCAGGCATCGGAGAAGCTGCTGCAGGCTGCGCAGATGCTCGCACAGGCGCCGCAGGCGATGCAGCTGCGCTATCTGCAGACGCTCGGCAACATCGCAGGGGACAAGAGCACGACCATCGTGTTTCCATTGCCGATGGACCTGCTCAGCGCGCTCAAGGGCATTGCAGTGGATGCGAAATAGCCATGATCGTCAGCCGAATGGAATTCCGGCAGGGTCGGCTGTCCGCGATTCCTGAACACGCGTACTGGACATCGTATCGTCTCGCGCGGGCTGACACCGGCATCGACGAAGTTGCCGTGATGACGCGGCCACGGGGTCCCGGACCTCGACCGATATTTCGGTGTCCGCGGCGGGAAATTCCCGACGTTCAAGTCCCGCAGAACGTGCGGTAGCACGCCGTCACGGCGGCGGACGCCGGTTCGGCGTAGGGAGCAAGTTCGTCGGCCTCGTCGTAGGGCCGCTTGAGCGCATCGAGCAGCCTTTCGAAGGGCGCGAGATCACCTCCATCCGACGCAGCGGCCAGTGCTTCTTCCACGCGGTGGTTGCGGGCGATTACGTAGGGATTGACGCGGCGCATCGCCCCGGCGCGCTCGATGCCGGCGGCCGCCGAGTCCTGCACCGCGCCGTCGTCCTCGCTGGCGCAGCGCGCGCGCCAGCGCACGAGCCAGTCGTCGGGTGCGCAGGGGTCGGCGAACAGCGCGCGCAACAGCGACTCGTCACCGGCCGCGGCGTCGGCCAGCCGCCGCCAGCCGAGGGTGAAATCGATGCGCTGCGCATGGAGCAGTGTCAGCCAGTCGGCGGCCAGCGCCGCATCGACGCGGTCGTCGTCCGGCTCGCCTCGACGCAGCCCGAGCTTGGCGCGCTGTCCTCGAAGCAGATGTGCGCGGTACTGCGCCGGGAAGGCAACGATGACTTCGGTGGCCAGCGCGACGGCCTGCTCGGAATCGTCGGAAAGCAGCGGCAGCAGTGCCTCGGCAAAGCGTGCCAGGTTCCAGCACGCGATGTCGGGCTGATTTCCGAAGGCGTAGCGCCCGCGGCTGTCGATGGAGCTGAATACCGTCGCCGGGTCGTAGGCCTCGACAAAGGCGCACGGCCCATAGTCTATCGTCTCGCCCGATATCGCCATGTTGTCGGTGTTCATCACGCCATGGATGAAGCCCACGTTCATCCACTGCGCGATCAGGGCCGCCTGACGCTCGGCCGCGGCCTGCAGCAGCGCCAGGACGGGCCGCGGCGAGGTGGCGAGCGCGGGGTCGTGGCGCGCGATCGTGTACTCCGCCAGTTTCCGCAGGCTCTCCAGGTCGCCACGCGATGCATAGAACTCGAAGGTGCCGACGCGGAGGTGGCTCGCCGCCACGCGGGTCAGCACCGCACCGGGCAACGCGTGTTCGCGCTGAACCGGCTCGCCGGTCGCGGCGACCGCGAGGGCGCGGGTGGTGGGGATGCCCAGCGCGTGCATCGCCTCGCCGAGAAGCACTTCGCGCAGCATGGGTCCGACCGCGGCTTTTCCGTCGCCCCCGCGGGCGAAAGGCGTGCGGCCCGAGCCCTTGAACGCGATGTCGCGACGACGTCCCTTGCCGTCGATCACTTCGCCAAGCAGCAGCGCTCGGCCATCGCCGAGTCGAGGAGAGAACCCGCCGAACTGATGGCCTGCATAGGCCTGGGCAAGCGGTTGAGCGCCGTCGGGCAACGTGTTGCCGGCGAATATTGCTGCGCCTTCGGGACCGTCGAGCGACGCGACTTCGAGGCCCAACTCCTCCGCCAACGAATGGTTGAGGAACAGCAGCCTCGGCTCCGGCACGGAGGCAGGTCGCCCCGGCAAGTAGAATCCGGGAAGCTCGCGTGCGAAGGAATTGTCGAATTGGAACGCGGCGGTTGGAGTCATCGGTCGAAGCATCGTAACCATCTTCAAGTTTGCCACAGCGCACCGCCCAGACGCTGCCGCCGATTGGGAAATCGATGCGCGCGCAGTCGTGCCCGTCCATTTGAATGCAAATCTTGTGCGTGGTAGGCTTTCTCGCCATGCCCAAGCCCAAACTGACCTATTTCGACGCTCCCGTGAGTCGCGGGGAGGAATGCCGTCTCGCGCTGTCGCTCGCCGGCATCGACTTCGACGACGTGCGCATCAAGTCCGCCGACTGGCCGGCGATGAAGGCTCTAACGCCCTACGGCGGCATGCCGATTCTCGAACTGCCGGGGCACCCGCCGCTCGCGCATTCCAACGCCATTCTGGTGCTGATCGGTCGCCGTCATGGCCTCCATCCTGCCGACGATTTCGAGGCGGCGCAGCACGAAGGGATGATGCAGCACGTGGAGGCGCTGCGCATGGTCGTCACGCCGACCATTCGCATGGGAGACGCCGAGAAGAAGGCCGCGCGCGAGGCGCTCGTCGCGGACTACCTGCCGGCATGGGCGAGGGCCGCAGACAGGAACATCCTCGGGGCGCCGTTCTTCGGCGGCACGAAACTCAGCGTCGTCGACCTCAAGCTCCACATGGCGGTGCGATGGTTCATCGGCGGCAAGGTCGACCACATTCCGGCCACGATCTTCTCAGGCTTTCCCAAGCTCATGGGTGTGCACGACGCGGTGCGCGATCATCCCGGCGTGAAGTCCTGGTACGCGAAAACCTGAGCCACGTCTGCAGCGGTTAGAGCCCAAACCAGCGGGCGCGACGACTCTCGCCAAAGTGCTCCTTGTCGGCGCGCAGCTCGACCGACGGTTCGTGGTAGATGCCGGTCGGGGAGGGCCCCGAGAAGAAGTCGACGTCGACCCGGCCAACCCTTCCCGCTCCATACTCGATGTAGCACGAACCGGCCCCGGCATAGGCGCCGCGCTGGTCGCCGCCACGCATGCGCGCGATCAGCGAGGTCGCCACGGCGCGCGCCGCCCCTTCGGCGAACACGCCGGCCTTGGGCGTACCGGTGTTGGCGATATCGCCGACCGCATACACGCCTGGGAAACGCGTCTCCAGCGTCCTCGGATTGACGGGCACCCAGCCATGCTCGGCCAAGCCGCCGGCCTCGACGACACTCGGAACGCGGTGCTTGGGCACGCCGAGAAAGAGCTCGCAGGAAAGCTCGCTGCCGTCATCCAGCGCCACGACACGGCGACCCGGATCGAGCGAGGCCACGTGACGGCTGGGAATGAACCTGATGTTCCGTTTCGCAAACTCGGCGACCAGCGCTCTCGATGTGTCGGGCGACGGGGGCACCGGGCTCGCCAGCGGCAGGACCAGCGTGATTTCACACCGGCTGCGAATGCCCTTCGCGGTCAGGTAGTCGTGGAGTAGAAGTGCACACTCGCTGGGGGCTGGCGGGCACTTGTAGGGCGCGGCGGCGACGCCGATGACGGCGTGGCCTTGCGAGAAATCGGCGAGGACGCCGCGCAGGTACGTGGCCCCGGTGACGGTGTAGAACTCGTTGATTCCCTCGACCATCCCCGGTGTGGTGCCGGTGTCGTAGTCGGCGCCAAGCGCGACCACGAGGTAGTCGCAATCGAAAGTCCCCGCATCGGTCGTGACACGCTTTTCCTGCGGATCGATCGCCGTAATCGTCTGCCGCAGGAACCGGACGCCCGGCTTGACGAAGTTGCGGTAGGGCATACGAACCGCGTCGAGCGTGGCCTGCCCGAACAGCACGTCCAGTTTCGAGTAGCCGAAGACGAAGGCGTCGCTCTTGTCGATCAGCGTCACGTCGACCTGGTCACCCATCCCCTCCGCCAGCAGGGTGCTCAACTCCAGGCCGCCGAAACCGGCACCCAATACGCCAATGCGGGTTTTCATGATCGCCCGAATCCTTTAGCGAAGAGTGCCGACGTCCGATCCGGCGACAAACCGGCAATTCACGTTCCGATTCGCCGAACGTGGCCGCGAATTCCCGGTGCCGGCAGAGCGCGCAGATGTCGGCAACGATCGACCGGCATCGAGAAAACGCGGCATATGCCTCATTTTCTCTTCGAACGTCGCGCTACTTCGGCTGCGGAATGATGCGCAGATAGGGCTTGATCGTCTTCCAGCCATTCGGGTACTTCTTCTGCGCGTCCTCGTTGGATACCGACGGTGCGATGATCACGTCCTGACCCGGCTTCCAATTCACCGGGGTGGCGACCTGGTGCTTGGCGGTGAGCTGGATCGAATCGAGCACCCGCAGCACTTCGTCGAAATTGCGGCCCGTGCTCATCGGGTAGATGAGCATCAGCTTGATCTTCTTGTCCGGACCGATCACGAAGACCGTTCGAACCGTCGCGTTGTTGGCGGCGGTCCGCCCGTCGGACGTGGTACCGGCCTCGGCCGGAAGCATGTCGTAGAGTTTGGCCACCTTCAGTTCCGGATCGCCGATCATCGGATAGGTCACCTTGTGCCCCTGCGTTTCCTCGATGTCCGCCGCCCACTTGTCATGGCTGCTGGCGGGATCGACGCTCAATCCAATGACCTTGCAATTGCGCTTCGCAAACTCGGGCTGCAATCCGGCCATGTAGCCGAGTTCGGTCGTGCATACGGGTGTGAAATCCTTCGGATGGGAAAACAGGATCGCCCAGCCATCACCGATCCACTTGTGAAAATCGATGGTGCCTTGCGTCGTTTCGGCAATGAAATTCGGAGCTTCGTCATTGATGCGCAGTGACATGGATCTTCTCCTTTGTTGGGTCGACCTTCCGGCGGGGGTCTCGGTCGGTCGAAGTCTATCGCAGCAGTTTGCAGGCTGCCACCGGTCGTTTCCACGTTCTTTGCAAGGATATTCCAGCCGTTCGAGCGTTCGTTGCCACGTGCCTAGCGCGCACGTCCGGCGGGCGGCGCGGGGTCGCTCAGAGTCTCCAGGAACGCGACCAGCGAATCGACGTCGTACTTGTCGAGGTCGAGCGGCTTCAGGATCCGCTCGCCGTCCGCATGCAGGCGATCCTCGTCGAGGTTCGAATAGTGGCGGACGACGTCGCGCAGCGTCGACAGGCTGCCGTTGTGCATATACGGCGCTGTCCGCGCGACATTGCGCAGGCTGGGTACGCGGAACTCACCGAAGTTGCGGTGCTCCCGCGCAACGTGCCGCGTGCTCGTCGCCGTTGCGCGCGCCGGATCGTCGTTGAACGGGCCGAGGAGGTTGTAGCGACTTGCCTTGAGCTTGCGGATCCCGTCGTAGCGGCCGGGATCGACCCGTCCGGGTTCCACGAAGAACGCGATGCCGATGTCGTGGAACTCGCCATTCGACAGGCGCGGCCCGACGTGGCAGAACGTGCAGTTGCCGGCGCCGACGAAGATCTTCAATCCGCGCTGTGCGGCCGCCGGATAACGGGCAATCGCCTCCCGGTCCCCGCGCGCGAGCGCATCGCGAAAATCGTCGAATGCCGTGCGCGGGCTCACGAGCGTTTCCTGGAACGCGGCGAGCGCCTTGCCGACATCGACGGCCACCGCTTCGTCGTCGGCGGGCGGTGTACGACCGAACACATCCATGTACCCGGCAAGCAGGTCGGGCTGCGCGCGGATCGCCGTCGCAATCCGTGCGGGATCGCTGCCCATTTCCCGCGCGTCGAGCAGCGGGCGAAGGCTCTGCGCCCAAAGGTTGTCGTTCGCTCCGTCCCATCCGAACCAGCGCTGGCCGCCGACGTTGGCGAGGCCTGGCGTGTTGCGGTCGACCTGCGCGAGACCCTGCGCACGCGGCAGCCCGTCGGTCAGCGCACGGTCCGCGCGGTGGCAGGTCGCGCATGCGATCGCCCCGTTGCGCGACAGTCGCGGATCGCCGAACAGGCGCTCGCCGAACGCGATCGCCTGCGGGTTGCCCGACACGCGATTGGAAGGATCGACTGCGCGCGGTGGCGGCCAGGGCCCCAGCGCGACGATGCGCCGTACCTCCTCGTCGGAAAACGTGACCGGCGCGCGCAAGGGTGCGGGCGCCGGCGCGGGTGCCGGCATCTGCGCGGTCGCGTCGACGCTCATCCACGCGACAACGAGGAGCAGAGCGCATGTCGTGCGGACGCGGCCCGATCGCGCCCCCCGGACCGCCAACAGCAGGAAGCGTGCGCCCGTGCGGTAGGCCGACGCGCTCAATCGTTCACTCTACATGCAGCGTCGACGTCAGCCGCTGCGTCTGGTTTCCAGCGACGACGTCGAACGCGAGGTCCCAGCGGCCCGGCATGTGGAAGAGCAGGCCTTCGCCACGGTAGACGCCGGGTCGGAGTGTCGTGACCGTCGGGCGGTAATTCATGCCGTGCCGATGCACGGGCATGCTGGCGTCCAGACGCACCTCCTGCGGCGCAGCCGCCTTGCCGCGCACGCAAACCGCGAAGTCGATGGTGAAATGCCTGCCGACCTCGACCGGGCTCGGCGCGGTCGTGTACACGACCGTGTAGTTGCTGTTCTCGACCGTCGCGCGCGCGCCGGCCAGCGTGTCGCCGCAGGCGTGCGCACCGGCGCCGGCAAAGAACAGCAGCGAAACCGCGATGAAGCGCGGGCTCATTGCGTGGCGGCGGGCTTCCAGGATGCGAACAGCGCCTCGCCGTTGCGCCAGGCGATGCGTTCGGCGAGCGCGGGCGGCAGGTCGGCGAGCCACGCCCGCGACCAGTTCGCGTGCTCGACGATGTAATGCCAACGCTCGGGCGTGTACGTATCAGTGCCCACGACGAACCGATCGGGAAACTCGGAGAACAACGCGCGCCATTCCACCGGCACCTTGCCGCTGCCTCCGTGCTCGTTGCGGAATGCGAGGTCGGACCACAGGTTCGCATGCTTGCGCAGCAAATCGCGGATAGCGTCCGGACGTTCGAACCCGGAGTGCGCCCACAGGATCCGCGCGTCGGGATACTGGCGGAACAGCCGTTCGATCGCATCGACGTCCGAGTGCGCATGCAGTACGAGCTTGTGTTGCTGCGCGAGCGCCACCATCCGCTTCGGTACCGGCAGGTCCGCGTCGGCGCCGTAGAGGTGAAACTCGCCCATCGCGGCGTAGCGTTGATGCAACAGGCGGTCCTCGAGGAAGGCGACGACCGAGTCGTCACGCACCCACGTGCCGATTTCGCCGCGTGTGCGGTAGGGGCGCAGCGACGGGATGACCAGTTCCGGCGCCTCGGCGACCAGCCGCTGCGTGCCCTCGTCACCGGAACTCGATACCAGCGCGCGCTTGAGCCCCGCGCGGCGAAGTAGGGCGACGGCCTCCTTCGGCGGCAGGTTGTCCCACGCATCGTGGCTGTAGTGGACGTGCGCGTCGAAGATCGGCAGTTCGGCTGCTGCGAGCGGGACGGACGCGAACGCAAGAGCAGCGGCGAAGGCTGCAGGGACGAACGGCATGGGTACACCCGAAGGATGAACGCGCGATTGCATACGATACGCCAGGCGCCGGGGGTCGTGGAACCGCCAACCGTTGGACGCAGCTTTCGATGGCGCCCCGGCGCGTGCTTTAATCGCCCCCATGCCCGAATCCGCGAGCAAACCCCGGCGCTGCCCCTGGTGCGGCGACGACCCGTTCTACGTCGCCTATCACGACCACGAATGGGGATTTCCGGTGGCCGACGACCGGCGGCTGTTCGAGAAGATCTGCCTGGAAGGCTTCCAGTCGGGTCTGTCGTGGTTGACCATCCTTCGCAAGCGTGAAGCATTCCGCGAGTCGTTCCTGGGCTTCGATTTCGAGCGCATGGCGCGGATGGATGGACGCGACGTGCAACGACTGCTCGGCAACGCCGGCATCGTCCGTCACCGCGGCAAGATCGAGTCGGCGATCAACAACGCACGGCTGGCCTGTGCGCTCGCGGGCGAGCATGGCTCCCTTGCCGCGTACTTCTGGCGCTGGGAACCGCAGCCGACGGCGCGCCCGAAGAAACTCACCCGCGACGTCGTGCGAAACCTGGCGACTTCACCGGAATCGATCGCGCTGGCGAAGGACTTGAAGCGCCGCGGCTGGACGTTTGTCGGCCCGACGACGGTCTACGCGTTCATGCAGGCGATGGGTCTCGTCAACGACCACCTTCACGACTGTGCCACACGAGCGGCGGTCGGGCAGGCGCGGGCAGCGTTCGCGGTGCCGCGCTGAACTGCAACGGCGAGCCACGGATATTCTGCGGTAATCTTCCGGCGCACACCGCGGGATGGCCGCGCCCAGCGAGGAGACGAACCAATGTACGAGCAATCCAAGGTGACAACCCTGGCGAGCGAGGATCGCTGATGCCCATCGAACCGACCATCGCTGGCGTCCTTTCGCAGGTGACGACGGCCACGCTGACGACGATCCTGCTCAAGAAGGGCCTGCGCAACGTCTGGCTGCGCGGCACGCGGCCGCTGTCCGCCGGGCAGCCGCGCCTCGTCGGTCCGGCGTTCACGCTGCGCTTCGTTCCGGCGCGTGAGGATCTGGCCACTCCCGCGTCGTGGTCGAATCCGATCTCCACGCGCGCGGCGATCGAGGCGATGCCCGAGGGCTGCATCGCGGTGGTCGACGCGATGGGTGTCACCGATGCCGGCATTTTCGGCGACATCCTGTGCGCGCGCATGCGCAAGCGCGGCGTGGCGGCGCTCGTCACCGACGGCGTCGTGCGCGACGTCGCGGGCGTGCGCGCCACCGGGTTGCCCGTGTGGTGCCAGGGCGCGGCCGCGCCACCGTCGGTGGCCGGACTGACGTTCGTCGCGTGGGGCGAGCCAATCGCCTGCGGCGGGGTCGCCGTGTTTCCCGACGACATCGTCGTGGTCGACGACGATGGCGCGGTGTTGATCCCCGCTGCGCTGGTCGAGCAGGTGGTCGCCGAGGCGCCCGAGCAGGAAATGCTGGAGACCTGGATCATGTCCGAGGTGAATCACGGCGCGGCGCTGCCGGGACTGTATCCGCCCAACGCGGAGAACAAGGCGCGTTACGAGAAGACGAAGAAATGAAACTGGCGGCCAACGCGCGCGGCGTCTACGTGATCGCACCCACGCCTTTTCATTCCGACGGCCGGATCGACGACGCGTCGATCGACCGGATGACGGACTTCTTCCTGCAGTCCGGCGTGGACGGCATCACGCTGCTGGGCCAGCTCGGAGAAGCACCGAAAATGACGCATGCCGAGTCGGTCGCGATCGTCGGGCGTGTCGTCGCGCGCGCACAGGTGCCGATCGTCGTGGGCGTTTCCGCGCCCGGCTTCGCGCCGATGCGCGCCTTGGCGCAGGACGCGATGGTGGCCGGTGCCGCGGGCGTGATGATCGCGCCGCCCTCCACGCTGCGCACCGACGATTCGATCGTCCAGTATTACGGGCAGGCATCGCAGGCGATCGGTACCGATATCCCGTTCGTGATCCAGGACTATCCGCTGACGTTCTCGGTGCAGATGACTCCGGCGGTGATCCGCCGCATCGTCGCCGACAATCCGGCCTGCGTGATGCTGAAGCACGAGGACTGGCCGGGACTGGAGAAAATCTCGCAGCTGCGCGCGTTGGAGAAGGAGGGGTCGCTGCGGCACATCGCGATCCTCACCGGCAACAATGCGCTGTTTCTCGACTTCGAGATGGAGCGCGGCGCCGATGGCGCGAATACCGGCTACTGCTTTCCCGACATGCTGGTCGACGTCGTCCGGCTGTCGCATGCGGGCCGTCGCGATGAAGCGCACGACCTCTTCGATGCCCATCTGCCCTTGATCCGCTACGAACAGCAACCAGGGCCGGGACTGGCCGTGCGCAAGTACGTGCTGATGCGCCGCGGCATCATCGCCTGCGACGTGCTGCGCAAGCCCGGCGCCGCGCTGACCGCGACCGCACGGGCCGAGGTCGACTATCTGCTCGCGCGGCTCGCGCGCAGGGACCCCAGGGCACGGGTCTGATCAGCGCCGGCTTCGACGCGGGCCGCGGGTTTCGGGAACGCGTGCTTCGCGCGGCGCGCCAAGTCAGGGGGATTCTCGCTGCGTTCGTATGTGCAGTCCGGACCGGGATCGACGCCTCATTGGCCGGCGCGCGCCCGACCTGCCAGAATGCGATCGATCGGCCCCGCCGAATACAGGAGAAGTGCATGCGATCCAACCTGGCCGTCGTCCTTGCTGTCCTGACCCTCGCGACCTCTCTGCACGCGGCGACGCCGGCGCAGGAGAAACAGTTCGTCGACACCTACCGCAAGGCGTACGAGGCGAAGGACGGGAAGGCGCTGGAGTCATTGCTCTACACCAAGGGCGCCGATCCGATGGCGCTCGGCTTCTACAAAATGATGCTGACGGCCGAGATGGGCGGCAGGATGGCGTCGATTCAATTGCTCGCGCTGACATCGGACGACAAGGTGCGCTCGGAAACGGGCAAGTCCCCGGATGGCCGGCCGATGAAGCTCGTCATGCCCGCGACCCGGAAGCTGGTCGTCAAGACGCAGACGAAGGATGGCAATGGCTCGTCTTCCGGAAGCAGCGAGGTTTTCGTGGGCGAGAGCGACGGGCGTCTCTATATCCTGGTGCCCGCGGCGGCCAAGTGATGAGGTCATGCCTGAGTGGTGGCGCCTCCGACGTCCCGTCGTTCCCGTTTCCGCCGGAACGACGCAGGGCAGGCCAGGCGTTCGCATGAATGTCGACGCCACGACCCGCGCTGTCCGGTTTTGGAACGACCACGCGGCGGCGGAAAGAATAAACGCATGAGCGCTCCGACCCACGTCACGCTGTCCGATCTGCGCGGCTTCCATCGGCTGGCCAACGATGCCACCGTTGGACTGACCGACCTGGTCGAGGCGATGCATCACACGATCGTCAATGTGCCCGGGGTGCTCGGCGATGCGCCCGCCGGACGAACGAGTGGAATCACGGGATTTGTCTACCGCTCGGTGCGCGGCGTGACGCGACTGGTCGGCACCGGTGTGGATGCGCTGCTCGGCACGCTGGGGCCGTTGATCGCGCAGCGGCGTTCTTCGCGGGAACGCGAAGCCGTGCTCGCCGCGCTGAACGGCGTGCTGGGCGATTATCTCGCCGCATCGGCCAATCCGCTTGCCATCCGCATGCAGTTGCGCGCTGGTGGAGCACCGCTGACACTGACGCGACCGATGCTGGACGCGGCGATGCCGACGGCCGGCCGCAGGATCGTCGTGTTCGTGCATGGGCTGTGCATGAACGACGGCCAGTGGCTGCGCGACGGCCATGATCACGGCGCGGCGCTCGCCCGCGATCGCGGCTTCACGCCGGTCTACCTGCACTACAACTCGGGCCTGCGCGTTTCGGAAAACGGCCGCGAATTCGGCGAAATGCTGGAAGCGCTGGTGCGCGCGTGGCCGGAGCCCGTCGCGCGGCTGTCCATCGTCGGTCACAGCATGGGCGGGCTGGTTGCGCGCAGTGCGTGCCATTACTCGGCGCTGGCCGGTCATGCATGGCCGCGGCGGCTCGACCACCTCGTCTTTCTGGGCACGCCGCATCTGGGTGCGCCGCTGGAGCGTGCGGGGGCGTACGCCGATTTCCTGATGGGCATCAGCCCCTACAGCGCACCGTTCGCCCGTCTGGGAAAGGTCCGCAGCGCCGGAATCAAGGATCTGCGGCACGGTAACCTGCGCGACGAGGACTGGCAGGCAGGCGCGCGAGCGCATCGCACCGGGCTGCCGTTGCCGCAAGGTGTCGCCTGCTACGCAGTCGCGGCCAGCAAGCAGGAACGATCGGCCAGTACCCGTTCACACGTTCGCGGTGACGGTCTGGTGCCCGTGGCGAGCGCGCTGGGCCGGCATCGCGACATCGCGCGTGACCTGGGTTTGCCGGAGGATCACTGCCATGTCAGCTATGGCACGAGTCACTTCGGCCTGCTTTCCAATACGCAGGTGTACGCGCAGGTTCGCGACTGGCTGTCGGACTCGATGCTCAATGAGCGCCCGCCGCGCGCCGCAGGATCGCCTTCTCCCGCGGGTCGGTGACCGCCGCGCTCAGCACCTGCACCTGCGTCGGGTTCAGGCGCGCGCCCGCATTGACCAGGACATCTGCCGAATCCGGCCGGTGCATCAGCAACGCCATGGACAACGCCGTCATGCCGCTGCGGTCGGCGTGGTTCGCGTCGGCGCCCGCCTCAATCAGCTTGCCGACGATCTTCGGGCCGCACATCTGCGCCGCCTTGCTCAGGATCGTGTTGCCATTGTCGTCCAGGCGCTTCAAGTCCGCACCGGCGGCGACGAGAATGGTGACGGTCTCGACGAGGCCCTCGGTCTCGCCCTTCTTTGCGCCACAGCCGGAAAACACCGCGAAGTAGAGTGGGGTGTCGGCAAGCTGGTCGCCGCTGTTCACGTTGACACCGGCCGAGAGCAAGGTCTGCACCTCGGCCGCGTTGCCCTGCAGCGAAGAGCGTCGCAACTGGTCGGCCGAAACGCCGAGGCCGCGCTTCTTGAGCGCCGCGACCGCCGCCTTCTCGCCCTGGCCACCGGTGGGTCCTACTTCGGCCGCCGCGCCGCCGGCGGGCATCGATTTCATGAAATTGCGCAGGATCTCGCCGCGGCTGCGCACGTAATCGTCGCGGTCGCGCTCGGCGATCGTGGCCGCCTGGGCGAGCACCGCGCGCGACGCGCCCATGTCACGCAACGCCATCAATGCGTCGCCGCGCGCGAATGCGGTGGGACCGTCGGCGCCGATCTTGAGCAGCAGTGGCGTGGCCAATTCGAGCAGGTAGTGCTTGACCGCGGCCGGGCTCGAACCGTGGGCGTCGCCCAGCGTCTCGATCTTGTCGATCGCGTAGCGCAGGTCGTCGGTGGACGCCGGCGCGCGCAGTACGCCGATCAGCGGGGCCAGGTCGCGCTCGGGGACCACGTTGCCGGCGGCGATCGCACGTTTCGCGCGGTCGTACATGGCGGAAGGACTGCCTTGGGCTGCTGTCGGTACCGCAGCGGAGAGGCCGACGACGAAGGCGATGACGGCGAATGCGACACGGAACATGGCGTTGCCTCCATGCGGATGACGAACCGCGCCCAATATGGGGGGTGGCGTCGCGGCGAAGCGCGCCCGGACCCAGGTCAGGTTTCCGCCGTCCATTTCGCGAGCGATGTCGAGAAACGGTGCATGACGATCCCATTCGCGGCCAGCAACGCCAGCACCACCCCCAGCGCGGCCGCGACACTGATTTTCAGGACGAGCAGCGCGCCGACCACGGCGCCGACGAACATGATGACGGTGGCCAGCAGGCGGCGCCGGGGATTCGGGGCGCTGCCGCCGGCCATCGCCGAATCGGCGGCCAATCCGGTCAGGGTGAGCGTCAACACCGTCGTTGTGAGGTCGGGCACTCGCAGCCTGCGGGCTGCCGCATTCTGCAGCCCCATCGCCAGCGCGAGCGGGACGATCAGGACGTAGCGCGCCGCTGCGCCAACGGGATCGAGCCCCGCCAGCGACACGCCCAGCGCAGAGGCGACGAGCGCTATCTTGAGGTAGGTGACGATGGCCAGAAATCGGCCGCGATGACTTCCGAATCGCGCTCCAAGGCGGCCGCCCGCAAGCGCGCCGATCATGAAGGCCACGATTGCCGCCAACGATGCGGTGAGCGACAGATCGCGCGCGCCTGCCGCGGCGAAGCCGAGAAACACCACGTTCCCGGTCATGTTCGCGACGAACACGTGGCCGAGCGCGAGGAAGCTGACCGCGTCCACGAGCCCGGTCACCATGGTGAGTACCAGCAGCACCGCGGGCAGTGGCCCGTGCCGCTCGTCGTTCCACACAGGGGGATTGCCGGGAGTCATGTCGGCCAGGGGGCAACGCCTAGCGGACGAGGCCGGCCCAACCCATCACGAAGCGCAGTCCGTAGGCGAGCGCTCCCACGGTCGCCACGCCCAGCAGCCAGTAGACGACCAGCCATCCCGCGCGTCGCAACCACATCGGGCCCCGGGCGGCGGGCATCGCTTCGCGCGTTTCGAGCGCCATCAGTGATAGTGCTGCGCTGCGTCCACCTTGCCGCGAAACACGTAGTACGCCCACGCGGTGTATCCGAGGATCAGCGGGATGATCAGCAGCGCGCCGACCAGCGCGAAGCCCTGGCTCTGTGGCGGCGACGACGCGTCCCAGATCGACACCGACGGCGGAATGATGTTGGGCCAGAGGCTGATGCCGAGACCGCTGTAGCAGAGGAAGATGAGGAACAGCGTGAGCACGAAAGGTCCCGCGTGCGGCTCGCCACGCAGGCGCGCAAGAAGCTGCCATGTGCAGAGCAGCACGAGTACCGGCACCGGCGCGAACCACGCAATGTTGGGCCACGTGAACCAGCGCTGCGCGATCTCGGGATGCGTGAGCGGTGTCCAGAAACTGATGACACCGATCACTGCCAGCAGCAGCAGCGTCAATGGCCGCCCGATCGCGACCATTCGCCGCTGCAGGTCGCCGCCGGTCTTGAAGATCAGCCACGTGCAGCCCAGCAGCGCATAGGCGGCCAGCAGCCCGACGCCGGTGAACAGCGAAAACGGCGTCAGCCAGTCGAACGCGCCGCCCGCGTACGCGCGATCGACGACCTTGATGCCGTCGATGAAACCACCCAGCGTGACGCCCTGGAAGAACGTCGCGGCAAGCGAGCCGCCGATGAACGCCTTGTCCCACCAATGACGGCTGGCATCGCTCGCCTTGAACCGGAACTCGAAAGCGACGCCGCGAAAGATCAACCCGAGCAGCATGAAGATCAGCGGCAGGTAGAACGCCGAGAGCACGACCGAATACGCGAGCGGGAACGCGGCCAGCAGCCCCGCGCCGCCCAGCACCAGCCAGGTCTCGTTGCCGTCCCACACCGGCGCGACGGTGTTCATCATCACGTCCCGTTCGGTCTTGTCGGGGAAGAACGGATAGAGTAGGCCGATGCCGAGATCGAAGCCATCCATCACCACGTACATCATCACGCCGAACACGATGATGACGGCCCAGACGAATGGAAGGTCGATGCCCATGGCGGATCAGCCCGGCGAAGCCGCGCCACCGACGGGCACGGTGGACTCGGAAGCGGCGGAAATCGGTCGCATCGGCTGCCGCGGTTGGCCGGGTCCGCCGGCCGCCGGTGCCTCGCCGTCCTGCACCGCCGGACCCTTTGCGATCAGGCGCAGGACGAACCCGAGGCCGGCGCCGAACACCGCGAAATAGACGATGACGAACAGCGCGAGCGTAAGCGAGAGTTCCGCGGCGCCGTGGCTCGACACCGCGTCGGCGGTCCGCATGACGCCGTAGACCACCCAGGGTTGCCGGCCGATCTCGGTGGTGAACCAGCCGGCCAGGATGGCGATCAGGCCCGCCGGCCCCATCGCGAGCGTGCACCACAGCAATGGCCGCGACTGGTACATCGTTGCGCGCCAGCGCGCCCAGCCGGCCCATAGGCCAAGCAGGATCATCAGCAGGCCCAACCCGACCATCATGCGGAACGTCCAGAAGACAATCGTCGAGTTCGGACGATCACCCGGCGGGAATTCCTTGAGGCCCGGGAACTGACCGTCCCACCGGTGCGTTAGGATGAGGCTGCCGAGGTGCGGAACATCGACGGCGTACAGGGTCTTTTCGCGCGCCATGTCGGGCCAGCCGAACAGCGTGAGCGGCACCGCCTCGCCCGGCACGTTTTCCCAATGGCCCTCGATCGCCGCGATCTTCGCGGGCTGATATTCGAGCGTGTTGAGGCCGTGCGCGTCGCCAATGAATGCCTGCAGCGGGGCCACCAGCAGCAGCATCCACATCGCCATCGACGTCATCGTGCGGATCGCGGGGTCGTCGCGGCCGCGCAGCAGATGCCACGCGCCCGACGCACCGACCATCAGCGCGGTGGCAAGATACGCTGCGATCCCCATGTGCGCGAGGCGGTACGGAAACGACGGATTGAAAATGACGGCGATCCAGTCGGTGGGAATAATGCGGCCGTCGGCGATCGCGTAGCCTGCGGGCGTGTGCATCCAGCTGTTGGACGCGAGGATCCATGTCGCCGAGATGAGCGTCCCGATCGCAACCATCAGCGTTGCGAAGAAATGCAGACCCGGCCCCACCCGTGTCCAGCCGAACAGCATGACGCCGAGGAAGCCGGCTTCCAGGAAGAACGCGGTCAGTACCTCGTACGCAAGCAGGGGGCCGGTCACGCTGCCTGCAAAGTCCGAAAAGTAGCTCCAGTTGGTGCCGAACTGGTACGCCATCACCAGGCCCGACACGACGCCCATGCCGAAGGTGACGGCGAAGATCCTGAGCCAGAACTGGTACAGGTCGCGGAAGACCGTCCGCTGCGTGCGCAGCCAACATGCCTCCAGAACCGCGAGGTAGCTGGCGAGGCCGATGGTGATCGCGGGAAAGACGATATGGAAGGAGACGGTGAACCCGAACTGGATTCGGGCCAGCAGCAGTGCGTCGAGGTTCGCCATGGCTTGTGAGCGTTGTCCGGACTCCACCGCATCGGGGCAGCGCCAGCCCGCATTCTAGAACGATCGTGAAGTGGTTCCGACTTGCGACCCGAACCGGGTTCGAAGTCGCCGTACCCACCCAGGACGCAGAGGCCCCGGAAACGAAACGGGCACCCCGCAGGGCGCCCGTCCAGCTGTGTGCGGTCCGCCGGCTAGACGCGGCGCTTGTATTCGCCGGTGCGCGTGTCGATCTCGATCTTGTCGCCCGTGGTGACGAACAGCGGAACCGCCACCTCGAATCCGTTGGCGAGTTTCGCGGGCTTCATCACCTTGCCGGAGGTGTCGCCCTTGACCGCGGGCTCGGTGTAGGTGACCTCGCGATCGACCGAGTTCGGCAGCTCCACGGAGATGGCGCGCCCGTCGTAGAACGTCAGCTCGCAGGACAGGCCTTCCTCGAGGTAGTTGATGGCCTCGCCGAGGTTGTCTCTTTCCACGTCGAACTGGTTGAACTCGTTGTCCATGAACACGTACATCGGGTCCGCGAAGTACGAGTAGGTGACTTCCTTCTTCTCGAGCTGGATGGTGTCGAACTTCTCGTCGGCCCGATACACGGTTTCCGTGCCGCTGCCGGACAGGAGGTTCTTGAGCTTCATCTTGACGACCGACGCGTTGCGGCCGGACTTGGTGAATTCGGCCTTCTGCACGACCATCGGGTCCTTGCCGACCATGATGACGTTGCCGGCGCGCACTTCCTGAGCGATTTTCATGACTCTCCTGCCTGTTGGGCCTTAAGGGCGATCCCGGCGACGGCCGGCAAGCGGCGATGCGGTGGGACAGCAATTGCGATTTGGGAAACCCATAATTATAAACGACTTTCGCAGAATTTGACTAGCCCCGTGGCCAGATCGCTCTGACGCGCGAGCGCCAGGGCCCAGGCACGGGTCGCCACCTTCACCTCGGGCAACGCCGTCCGGAATGCGGCCCATGCGTCCGCGGTCGTGACCGGATCGCCGGCGTTCCATGCGTACCAGAACGTGCGCTGATCGCCCCGAGCGCCTTCCGGCAAGCCGCCTTCGAAACGCGTCAGGAAGGCGTCCATCTTTGCCAGGTGGGCGTCGTCGTCCTGCGGATAGATGTGCCAGACAAAGGGCTGCCCCGCCCACTGCGCCCGCACGAACGAATCCTCGCCGCGGACGAAATTGATATCGGCCGTCCACAGCCTGCGATCGAACGCCTGCTGGTCGACAAAGGGCGCGACCGCCAGCTTCAGGCGGCCGCGGGTATAGGCGAGGCCCGGATGGGGCAACGCGCCGCCGGTCCAGCGATCGAGTTCGGATTGCGCGACACCTTCCGGGACCATGCAGGCGACCGGTTCGTCGCCCTCGGCCCACACGTCGAGGAGCGCCGGCAGCGCGGGATTCGCGTAGCAGAAGAGGCAGACGTACAACGCCTCGGGGTCGGGCAGGCTACCGGTGGTCCGCCAAACGCTCGTCGGTCCCGCCGGATCGCCGCGAAACGCGTCGCGCGCCGCCAGCAGCCCGGCTTCGCGCAGCAAGCCGCCGGTCGTCGGAGTGAAACCCGGAAACCAGAACCAGCGGGTGAGCGGCAGTCTCGGGTGCGGCGAAGGCAGGCCGTGCGACGCATCGATCCACGGTTCGGCCGACAGGTATTCGAGCACTACCCAGACGGGCGGCCGCGGCGCATTGGCCATTGCCACGACGTAGGCTTCGGGCAATCCGCAGCCGAAACCCTCGACGACGACATCGGGCAGCACCAGATCGGCGGGGACACGGTCGGTCAACCGGAGCACGCGCACGCCACCGGCCGCCTGGTCGGGAAGGTCCGTCTGCAATCCCGGCACGAAGCGGGCAAGGTTGCGCAGGTCGTCGATCCACAGCGTGACGGCCAGGCCGTGCTCGTGCGCGAGCTGGCGCGCGAGCCGCCAGCACACGCCGGCATCGCCGAAGTTGTCGACCACGCGGCAGAAGATGTCCCAGCGAAGCGACGGAGCCATGGGGGTTGGGATTCGCGGCGTTGTGCCCCATTATCGCAAGGTCTGGCGTGATGGTGCGCTGGCGTCGCGAAAGGATGTGCCGTGTCTGAAGCCTTGACCGTCGATGTGGTATCCGATGTCGTGTGCCCATGGTGCTTCATCGGCAAGCGCAGGCTCGAGGAGGCGCTTTCCCGCCTGCGCGAGGCGGAACCGGATCTGCCGGTCGAGGTGCGCTGGCATCCGTTCCAGCTCAATCCCGACCTGCCGCGGGAAGGCATCGACCGCCGGCAGTACCTCGAGGCGAAATTCGGCGGCCGCGAACGCGCGGCGCAGGTCTACGCACGGGTGAGCGCGGCGGGCGAGACCGTCGGCATCCCCTTCGCTTTCGAGGCGATTGCGCGACAACCCAACACCATCGACGCGCACCGGCTGGTCGCCTGGGCGCAGTCGCGCCGAGAGGGCGATCCCGATGCGCTCGTCGAGGCGCTCTTCCGCGCGTATTTCCTGGAGGGCCGCTATGTGGGAGATCCGGACGAGCTCGTGTCGCTGGCAGCGACGGCCGGCTACGACGCCGACGACGCGCGCGCGTTCCTGGCGTCGGACGAAATGCGCGACGTCGTCGCGGGCGCCGATCAGCGCGCACGCGAGATGGGGATTTCCGGCGTTCCGTTCTTCATCTTCGGCGGCAAGACAGCGGTATCCGGGGCGCACGAGGCGGACGCGCTGCTCGAGGCGATCGCACAGGCGCGCACGGGCTGACCTCCGACGCCTGGCGCGCCGTCAATTCCCTTCGATCACGCGATTCGGCAGCCGGCTCACTTTGCCTGGGCTTCGATGCGATCGAGAAAGCGCTTGCGCTGCCGCATCTTCGCGGCGTCGAGCAGCATCCGGCCCGCCCAGCGATAGACATTGAACTCACGAACGATATTGCGCAGTAGGCGCATGCGGTCGCGCTGTTCCTCGATCGGCATCGCCAGCGCGATGCCGAGCGCGGCTGCGCATTGCTCGGCGTCGTAAGGATTGACGATCAGTGCTTCGGGCAGTTCGCGGGACGCGCCGGCGAACTGCGACAGGATCAGCACGCCGCGGTCGTCATCGTGCGAGGCGATGAATTCCTTGGCGACGAGGTTCATGCCGTCATGAAGGCTGCTGACGAAGCACAGGTCGGCGGCGCGGTGATATTCGTAGACGGTCTCGGGTTCCTGATGCTCGGCCAGCAGGATGATTGGTGGATGGGCGGCGCCGGGAAAGCGATCGTTGATCCTGGTCACCAGCTTGTGCACCCGCTGCGCGTAATCCTGATAGTCGTCGAGGGTGCCGCGTGACGGCGCCGCGATCTGCACGAAGGTGAAGCGGCCGATCCATTCCGGCTCCCGCTCGAGCAGCCGCGCGACGGCGTTGAAGCGCTCGATGATGCCCTTCGTGTAGTCGAGCCTGTCGATGCCGACGCCGAGCTTGTGGTCACGCGGAAGGTTGAGCTGCGTACGCACGCGCTCGCGCGCTTCGTCGATCGGGGCCGCCTTGGCCAACGGTGCTGGCGGCCATTCGATCGATATCGGATACCGGTGCACGGCGGTGCGCTCGCCGCGGCACACGACGCTGAAGCTCTCGCGGTCGATGCGCGCCTCGACGAACCGGTCCACCGATTCCATGAAGTTGTTGCAATGGAACTGCGTGTGAAACCCCATGATGTCGCTGCCGAGCAGCCCGTCGAGCAACTCGACACGCCATGGGCAGATCGCGAACGCCTCCGGATTCGGCCACGGGATGTGCCAGAAGGTGATGATGGTCGCCTTGGGCAGTCGCTCGCGGATCATCCGCGGCAGCAGCGCGAAGTGATAGTCCTGGACCAGGACCACCGGGTCGTCGCTGTGCGCTTCGGCGACGACCGCGTCGGCGAATTTCGCGTTCACCGCACGGTACTGCTCCCAGTCGGCGCTGCGGAACGTGGGCCGGACGTGGGCGATGTGGCACAGCGGCCAGAGTCCTTCGTTGGCGAAGCCTTCGTAATAGCCGGCGACCTCCTGCTCCGACAGCCACAGTCGGCGGATCCGGTAGGCCGGATTCTCGGGCGGCACCTCGACGCGGTCGTTCCGGTCGACCGTTTCCCGATCGGCGCTGCCGCTGCCGTGCGCGATCCACGTCCCCGAGCATGCGCGCATCACCGGTTCCAGCGCGGTCACGAGGCCGCTTGCGGGGCGCTGAACACGAATGCCCTGCGCTCCCTTCACGTGGATGTAGGGCTCGCGATTCGACACGATAATGATGTCGTCGCCGCGCATTTCCCCGCGCAGCACCGCGCGCAGCGTTTCCTGGGTCCATTTCTGCTGGAATTCGTCGGTCGGCCGAAACTGATGCTCGAGCTCGCGCAGCAGCGCCTGGACATCGCGCGCGATCGGGCGCAACTCCGGCGCGGTACCCGCCGAGGGCCGCAGGATCCCCTCGCCGCGCAGCAGCGCGCGCAGGCCGACGACCCATCCGCGCCACGACAGCTGCGCGATGACGACGGTGATCAGCGCCACGCTGAACGTCAGCGCGGCAAAGAAATAGAAGAGGTAGCGACGGGTCTCCTCGCTGCGGCGCTCCATGAAACTCATGTCGTGGACGAGTACCAGCTGCGCGGGGCTGGCGCCTGGGCGCTCGATGCCGCGAACCGAGACGTGCAGTACGCCGTTGGCGGTGCGCAGAAGGTGCTCATTGGCGCTGATGTAGGGCGCGAGCGACGAGCAGCGCAGCTCCGACGGGTACGCGGCGGTGGCGATCGGCGGCTCGCTGTCGGACATGCACAGTCCGACCGCATAGATTCGCTCGTCGCTGGTCAGGCGATGGAAATAGCTCAGGATCCGCGCCGGCGAACCTGCCTTGAGCATTTCTTCGAGCGGGTCCTGCGCGGCGTTGGCGATGATATTCGAGCGGATGTCGATGTCGCGCACGAACCAGCGGGTGGTCAGCGCGTCGACCAGCGGCACGGCTGCGTACGCGAAAAGCGCGAGCGCCAGTACCAGGGGAATGAGGAAGCGAAGCGACAGGCGCATTCGATTGCCGCCGTGGTCGGCGACTCTGGTTGTGGATGACCATGATACTGCACCGTGCGCGCTGGCGACATCGGCGCGCGCGCCTGCGCCCGCGTGGTCATTCTCCCTCGCGCGGTTCCTCGCACCGTGGACGTTCGCGCCGGCAAAGAATCGGACGCCATTGCGCCGAACGGTGAGGCTAGTCGCGAAGTCCCAAGCCCAGCGCGCACAGCCGGGCGATCCCGGCCGCATCGAATCCCCAGTCGGTCAGCGCGGCGAGTCCCTGCGCACCACGCTCGGGCGGTGGCCGCCGCACCGCGCCGGGCGTCCGGGAAAAACGCGGCGCGGGCGCGGGCTGCAGCACGCCGCCGACCTCGACGTGCGCGCGCCGCGCCCTGGAGTGGGGATGCTGCGCAGCTTCGGCGAACGTGAGCACCGGCGCCGCGCATGCATCGGACTGCGCGAATATGCTCGCCCACTCGTCGCGTGTCTTCGTGGCGAACACGGCGGTGAAGCGCTTTCGCAACTCGGGCCAGCCGGCGCGGTCGTCCTGGGCGGGAAGGGGCTCGCAGGCGAGCCCCAGGCGCTCGAGCAGTTCTGCGTAGAACCTGGGCTCGATCGCGCCGATCGCGACGTACCGGTCGTCGCGCGTTGCGTAGCAGTCATACCAGGGGGCGCCGGAGTCAAGCACGTTGTCGCCGCGTACGTCGCTCCAGGTATTGGCATCCTGCATGCCCCAGAACATCGTCGCCAGAAGTGATGCGCCTTCGACCATCGCTGCGTCGACGACCTGGCCCCGGCCCGAGCGCTGTGCCTCGAACAGCGCACAGGCGATGCCGAATCCGAGCATCATGCCGCCACCGCCGAAGTCGCCGACGAGATTCAGCGGCGGAACCGGCGCGTCATTCCGGCGGCCGATCGCGTGCAACGCGCCGGACAGCGCGATGTAGTCGATGTCGTGTCCCGCACGCGCGCTCAAGGGACCGTCCTGGCCCCAGCCGGTCATGCGTCCGTAGACAAGCCTGGTGTTGGCCGCGAGCATGACTTCAGGGCCGAGGCCCAGCCGTTCCATCACGCCCGGCCGAAAGCCTTCGATCACGGCATCGGCCCTGTCCGCGAGATCGAGCGCGGCGGTTACGCCCTGCGCGGACTTCAGGTCGATGGTGACCGAACGGCGCCCGCGCAGCATCAGATCATGCCGCCGCGGAAGCGCCAGGCCGAGCTGCGGATCCTGGGGCCGGTCGACCAGCAGCACATCCGCGCCCATGTCGGCGAGCAGCATTCCGCAAAACGGTGCGGGTCCGATTGCCTCGAACTCCAGAACGCGTACGCCGCTCAACGGTCCCATGCGCGAATTCTAGCGCGCTCCGCAAGGCGGGCCGGCGGTCGGAGTTGCGCGAGGTGCGGTCTGCACGATACGCGTTAAGACTTGCGCCCCGGGGGCCGATATCCCGGCTTCAATCACCGTGGTCCGGAACCAGAATCTGCCGTGCGAGCGCCCGATGTCGTTCGACGAGTCGCGGTAGTTCGACGGTCGTCAATCGTCCGTCGCGGACGACCACGCGACCATTGATCACCGACAGCGCGGCGCGCACGGGCGAGCAGAACACGAGCGCGGCGACGGGGTCGTGTCCGGCGCCTGCGAATCCCACGTCGGCCAGGTCGAACGCGACGATGTCGGCCGCCATGCCCGGGGACAGCTGCCCGATGTCGTCGCGGCCGAGGACCCGCGCGCCGCCGCGGGTAGCCAGCGCCAGCGCCTCGCGCGCGGTCAGCGCCGCGGGCCCGAAGCCGACTCGCTGCAGCAGCAGCGCCTGGCGGGCCTCGGCCAGCAGGTGCGACGAGTCGTTCGACGCTGAGCCGTCGACGCCGAGCCCCACCGACACGCCGGCGTCCAGCATCGCGCGCACCGGAGCAATACCCGATGCAAGGCGCATGTTCGACGATGGGCAATGCGCGACACCGGTGCCGGTCCTGGCGAACAGGTCGATGCCGTGTGCGTCGAGCTTCACGCAGTGCGCGTGCCACACGTGCGCGCCTGTGAAGCCGGCGCGCTGCGCGTATTCGGCGGGCGTGCAGCCGAACTGCTCGCGAGAGTAGGCAACGTCGTTGTCGGACTCCGCGAGGTGCGTGTGCAGCCCGACGCCATAGGCCGCCGCCAGCGCCGCCGTCTCGCGCATGAGATCCTGCGACACTGAAAACGGTGAACAGGGCGCGGCGGCTACGCGCAGCATCGAATTCCGGCCGGCATCGTGGAAGGTTTCGATCACGCGGCGCGTATCTCGCAGGATCGCGTCCTCGCGCTCGACCAGCGCATCGGGCGGCAAGCCGCCGGCCGACTCCCCGACGCTCATGGATCCGCGGCAGGCGTGGAAGCGCAATCCCAGCGCGTGCGCGGCGTCGACGGTGTCGTCCAGGCGCCCGCCGTTGGGATAGAGATAGAGGTGATCGCTCGCCGTCGTGCAGCCGGACAGCATGAGCTCGGCCATCGCCACCTGCGCCGAAACGTTGAGCATATCTGGGGTGAGTCGCATCCAGATCGGGTACAGCGTGCGCAGCCAGTCGAAGAGCTCCACATCCTGCGCGGCAGGCACTGCGCGCGTCAGCGTCTGGAAGAAATGGTGATGCGTGTTGACGAGCCCCGGCAGCACGGCCATGCCGCGGCAATCGATGACCTCGTCAGCGTCTGCGGGCAGTTCGGCCGTCGTACCCACGGCTTCGATCACGTGTCCGCGCACGAAAACGCCGCCGCCGGCGATCTCACGACGCGCGTCGTCCATCGCCGCGACGACGGTGGCGTTCGTCAACAGCAGCGTGCGAGGTTCGGACATGAACCGCACTCTACCGGATTCCGCGCTGGAGTTTGTCCGCTGCCCGTGCGGGTCTGCAGTCTCGTCGATGGAGATGTGGCGACCGGTCTCCGAATGCCATAATGTGCACCGCCATCGCCGCTGACGTCCCGTGGGGACTGATCCAATGCCGTTCCATCGAACCAGTTTTTTCGCGCTCGCAATTTCCGCGTTGTTGCTGGCCGGCTGCGCCACGCGTCCGGTCAACGCGCCGATCACCGAAGTCAACCGGAACGCCGGATACCGTTTCCAGACCCGGCAGCTCCACGACCAGGACAAGCAGAACCTCGTGATCCTCGCGTTCTCCGGCGGCGGCACGCGGGCCGCGGCGTTTTCGTATGGTGTGCTCGAGCAGCTGCGGCGCACCGAGATCGTGGGGGCCGGCGGCAAGAAGATCCGCCTGCTGGACGAGGTCGATGTGATCACCGGCGTGTCCGGCGGCAGCTTCACCGCGCTCGCCTATGGACTGTACGGTGAAACACTCTTCGACAGCTATGAGCGGCGCTTCCTGAAGCACGATGTTCAGGGCGAGCTCCTGTCGCGTTTTCTCTCTCCGAAGAACTGGGCGGCGCTTTGGTCGGAAGGTTGGGGGCGCTCGGAGATGGCGGCCGAAATGTACGACGAAATCCTGTTCAACGGCGCGACCTTCCACGATCTTGATCGCCGCGACGGCCCGCTGATCGTCGCGACGGCGACCGACATTTCGACCGGCTCGCGCCTCGCGTTCACGCAGACGGACTTCGACCTCATCTGCTCCGACGTCGAATCGGTCCCGCTGTCGCGCGCGGCCGCGGCGTCGTCGGCGGTGCCGCTGGTGCTGTCGCCCGTCACGCTCAACAATTACGGCGGCGGCTGCGGCTGGAAGCTGCCCGGCTGGGCGCAGGCGATGCGCAACAAGGAGACGGCTGCGCGCCCGGCGGGCCGGGCACTGCAGCGTCTGAAGGAAATTGAAGCCTTTCAGGACGGCAAGAACCGGCCGTACCTGCACATGGTCGATGGCGGTCTCGCCGACAACCTCGGCATGCGCAGCGTGCTCGAGGCGCTCGAGGAGCTTGAGGCCGCCAGTTCGCTGCGAAGGAAGACGAGGCTGGATGAGGTCAGGCGGATCGTCGTGTTCGTCGTCAATTCGCTGTCGGTGCCCAAGACCGAATGGGACAAATCGGAGCGACCCCCCAACGACTTCGTGATCCTGCTGAAGGCCACCGGCGTGCCCATCGACCGCTACTCGTACGAGGCGGTCGAGCTGCTGAAGGACATCATCGCGCGCTGGAATACCGTGCGAAAGCTTCGCGAATCGAGGACGTTGCAGGTCGGCGCAACGGGCAACCTGCGCGATCTGCCGAGCGTGCCGGATATCGAGATCTATCCAATCGAGGTATCCTTCGATGCGTTGCAGGACAAGAAGGAAGCCGATTACCTCAACGACCTGCCGACCTCGTTCGTCCTGTCCGACGAGGCGGTCGACCGGC
The DNA here is from genome assembly GCA_963739745.1 of uncultured beta proteobacterium. Lineage (GTDB taxonomy): Bacteria > Pseudomonadota > Gammaproteobacteria > Burkholderiales > Casimicrobiaceae > VBCG01. Next base: position 66,959 of record CAVUCJ010000013.1, on the reverse strand, counting down.
TGCGCTCAGCGGCCGGCGCGATCATCGAGCAGTCGCCGGAGTTCGGGCGGCTCCTGCGCGACACGGGTGCGAAGGTGCTTCCCGGGCCGCCGGAAAAGTCCGGATCGCTGCCGGCGTCGAGCGCGGCGAAGTAGCATCGCCGTGACCCCGAAACGGTCCTCGACCATGAATCGACCTCATGAAAGCATCGGTGTTCCGGCCGCACAGCTCGACCGGCTCTTCGCGCAGCAGCGCGCGGCGTTTTCACGCGAGCGCTATCCAGATTACGCAACGCGCCAGGATCGCCTTGCCCGCCTGAAGGCGCTGGTCACCGCCAACGAAGCACGGTTCGCGGCTGCGGTCGACTTCGATTTCGGCGACCGCTCGGAGCACGAGACCCGGCTTGCGGAGCTCTACGTCGTCACCGCCGAAATCGCAGACGCCCAGGCGCAGCTGAAGCGCTGGATGCGGCGCGAGCGCGGTGTCCACTCCGCTGCACCTGCTGCCCGGACGCGCGCGCATCGAAAGGCAGCCGCTCGGCGTGGCCGGCATCATCAGCCCCTGGAACTATCCGGTGCAGCTGGCGCTGGCACCCGCGCTCGGCGCGCTTGCGGCCGGCAACCGGGTCCTGTTGAAACCCTCGGAATTGACGCCCGCCACGTCGGAGTTGCTGCGTGAATTGGTTGCGGCGAGCTTCGCCGAGGACGAATTCGCCGTGGTGTTGGGGGATGCGGCCGTCGGGCAGGCGTTCACGCGCCTGCCGTTCGATCATCTGTTCTTCACCGGGTCGACCCCGGTCGGCCGGAACGTCGCCCGCGCGGCGGCGGAGAATCTTACGCCCGTCACGCTCGAACTGGGCGGCAAGTCGCCTGCACTGTTCGCGCCCGACGCCGAATCTGGCGCGTGCCGCATCGCGCCTCATTGCTGGCAAGCTGCTCAATGCGGGCCAGACGTGCATCGCGCCCGACTATGCGCTGGTGCCCGAGGGCCGCGTCGACGCGTTCGTAGCCGCGGTCCGGACCGCGGCCGCCAGCGATGTATCCGTCGTACGCGACGAACCCGGACTACACGGCGATTGTCAACGAGCGCCACTACCGGCGGCTGACGGCGCTCGTCGACGACGCACGGGCGAAGGGCGCGACGATCGTCTTGCTCAACCCCGCCGATGAGTCGCCGGACCCCGCAACACGCAAGCTACTGCCCGCGCTGCTGCTCGATGTGAACGATACGATGGCCATCATGCGAGAGGAGATCTTCGGCCCCCTGCTACCGGTCGAGACCTACACGACGCTCGATGACGCGGTCGCAAAGATCAACGCCCGCCCGCATCCGCTTGCCTTCTATTATTTCGGGCGCGAGGGCGCGCGCTGCGGCAAGGTGCTGCAGCAGACCCTTGCCGGCGGCGTCACCGTCAACGACACGCTTTGGCACTTCGCGCACAAGAATCTGCCGTTCGGCGGCGTCGGCGCGTCGGGGGTCGGTGCCTATCACGGCGAGGCTAGCTTTCTCACCTTCACGCACCGCAAGCCCGTGTTCGTGCAGTCGCGGCTGGCGGCCTCGAAGCTTCTCTATCCGCCGTACGGCAAGCTGTTCGAGCGCGTGCTGGGCATGCTCGGCAGGCTGAACGGCTAGCTCTGCCCCCGGCCTTGCTGAAGGTTCGCCGCCGCCAGGCCGGTGTGAACGCCAGCCGCAGCTAGGCTGAGGCGACGCCGACCTTCTCTCCGCGCTCGTACACGATGTGCGCGCGGCCGACCAGCAGCGGGTCGACCATCCCGATGCGCTCCGTATCCTTCGCCGTGTATGGGAAGGAATGCAGCAGGTAGCGCAGAGCGTTCAGACGCGCGCGCTTCTTGCAATCGGACTTGATCACCGTCCACGGCGAGTCGGCGGTGTCGGTGTGGAAGAACATGGCCTCCTTGGCCTTCGTGTAGTCTTCCCACTTGTCGAGCGACGAAAGGTCGATCGGCGATAGCTTCCACTGCTTCAGCGGATGCGCGCGGCGCTCGCGGAAACGCCGCCGCTGCTCGTCCCGGCTGACCGAGAACCAGTATTTCACGAGGTGAATGCCGCTGTGGACGAGGTTGCGCTCGAACTCGGGCGCCTGCCGCATGAACTCGGTGTATTCGTGGTCGCTGCAAAAGCCCATCACTCGCTCGACACCGGCCCGGTTGTACCACGAGCGGTCGAACAGGACGATTTCTCCCGCGGTGGGCAGGTGCTGGACGTAGCGCTGGAAATACCACTGCCCGCGCTCCCCCTCGGTGGGCTTCTCCAGCGCGACGACGCGCGCGCCGCGCGGATTCAGATGCTCCATGAAGCGCTTGATCGTGCCGCCCTTGCCGGCGGCGTCGCGGCCCTCGAACAGCACGACGATTTTCTGGCCTGATTCCTTGACCCAGGACTGGAGCTTGAGCAACTCGACCTGCAGCCGGTACTTCTGGTGCTCGTAGCTCTTGCGCGGCAGCAGGTACTTGTACGGGTAGCCGCCGTTGCGCCAGTCGTCGGCGAGTTCGTCGTCGTCGGCATCCTGCGCGCCTTCGGCGGCGCTTCGCTGCAGCTTCAGGAGACCGCGCGTCAACGCCTGCGCGTCGGCGGGCGAGCGCCCCGCGAGGATATCCTGCAATGCGCTGGTCTCGGCTTCCGTCGCCGAGGCGATGCTCTCGCCGACCGCGCCTCGCTCGACCGCCGCGGCCGTGGAGGTCGGACCGATGTCCCCCGCGGTCACGCGGCGCGGTTTTGTACGCGAAGCCGCGGGCGCGGGAGCCTTGCGTCGAGTGCGCTTGCTGGTTCTGCTGGTCTTGGCTGCGGTCATTTCGCTCGCTTTTTTAAAATCTTCTCGGTGATGCGTCACCCGCCGGCCCGGGCGTCGGCGCGCCCGTTTCCGTGTCGACCTGAATGACGCGCTGGCACTTCGCCCGGTTGTCCGGATGACGCTCGCTTCTACGTCGAACCGCGCGACGCCCTATCGGAGTTCACCGGCGTCCGCGGATTTGCGGACGCCGGTGCCGCGCGTTGGGGCGTCACGGTAGACAAAGGGCAGGGCCGCGATCATTTGGACGAAGGCAGCTTCCCGACCACGCCCTCGACGTAATAGTCCATCTTGGACAACTCGGCATCGGTGATCGTCTTCCCTGCGGCCAGCCGTTCCTTGCCGGTGTTGTCCTTCATCGGGCCCGTGAACGGATTGAGCTTGCCTGCCGCGATCTCATCCTCGGCCTTCTTGACAAGCGCCTGCACATCCGCCGGCACGACCTTGTTGAACGGCGCGAGCTTGATCATGCCGTCCTTGATGCCACCCCACACGTTGTCCTGCTGCCACTTGCCGTCGATGACCGATTGCGCGACCTTGGTGTAGTAATTTCCCCAGTGGTGCGTGACGGCGGTCAGCTGCGCGTTCGGGACCGTACTTCGACATGTCCGAGTGGTAGCCGATCGCGTACACCTTCTTCGCCTCGGCGGCCTGCACGGCGGCTGTCGAGTCGGTGTGGTGCGTCAGCACGTCGGCGTTCTGCGAGATGAGCGTGTTGGCCGCTTCGGACTCCTTGCCCGGATCGAACCACGAGTTGACCCAGATCACCTTCACCTCGGCCTTGGGGTTCACGCTGCGCATGCCGCGCGCGAACGCGTTGATGCCCATCACGACCTCGGGGATCGGGAACGCGGCGACGTAACCGGCGACCCCCGTCTTCGACATCTTGCCGGCGACGATGCCCGCGAGATAGCGGCCCTCGTAGAAGCGCGCGTTGTAGATGCCGACGTTCTTCGACGTCTTGTACCCGGTTGCGTGCTCGAAGTTGACCTTGGGAAACGCCTGGGCGACCTTGATCGTCGGGTTCATGTAGCCGAACGACGTCGTGAAGATCAGGTTGTGGCCGGTCGCCGCGAGCTCGCGGATCACGCGCTCGGCGTCCGCGCCCTCGGGCACGCTTTCGATGTACTTGGTCGTGACCTTGCCGGCGAGCGCCTTCTCCATCTCCTTGCGGCCGGTGTCGTGCTGGAACGTCCAGCCGGCATCGCCGATCGGGCTCACGTAGACGAAGCCGATCTTGAGCGGTTCGCCGGCCTTGGGCTGCGCGGCGGCGGGGAGCGCCAGCGCGATTGCGCAGGCAGTCATGGCCGCCAGCGTCATTCTGCGGGGGGTGCGGTGCATTGCGGTTCTCCTTGGGACGGGGAAGTGCGGATCGCGGCAAACTGCCGGCAACGGGCAAAGTGCGCATTTTACGCCGGGCCGACGAGGAGTTCAGCCGTCGGGATGGAAAGGCCTGCCCAGCGATGCCGGCGCATTGCGCCGGATCGCGGCCGCATCGCGCGAAATCAGCGCGAGCACGACGATGGTGGCGACGTAGGGCAGCATCGAAAGGTACTGCGAGGGAATTTCCACGCCGAGCCCCTGCGCCTGGAACTGCGCGAGCGTCACGCCGCCGAAGAGGTAGGCGCCGGCGAGCACGCGCCACGGCTTCCACGTGGCGAACACGACCAGCGCCAGCGCGATCCAGCCGCGGCCGGCCGTCATGCCTTCGGTCCACGACGGGTTGTAGACGAGCGACAGGTAGGCGCCGCCTACGCCCGCGCAAGCGCCGCCGAAAAGCACTGCGAAATAGCGGATGCGAATGACCGGATAGCCGATCGCGTGCGCCGACTGCGGCGACTCGCCGACCGCGCGCAGGATCAAGCCGGCGCGGGTCCGGAACAGGAACCACTGGATCGCGACGAACAGCACGAGCGACAGGTAGACCAGCGGATTGTGGCCGAAGAGCAGCTTGCCGACGACCGGCAGGTCGGTGACGCCGGTGAACGCCAGCGGCCGGATCGGCTCGATGACCACGCTCACGTAGTCGAGCCCGACGAACGCCGACAGCCCGACGCCGAACAGCGACAGCGCGAGTCCCGACGCCACCTGGTTGGCCTGCAGCGTCAGCGTGACGACGGCGAAGACCAACGAAAGCGCCGCGCCGGCCACCATCCCGGCCGCTACGCCGAGCCAGGGCGAGCCGGTGCTCGCCGCCACGATGAACGAAACGACGGCGCCCACCAGCATCATTCCTTCGACGCCGAGATTGAGCACGCCGGATTTCTCGGTGACGAGCTCGCCCAGCGCCGCATAGACCAGCGGCGTGCCCGCGGCCAGTGTCAGCAGCAGCAACTGGGCGACCGTGTCCATCATGCCGCCTTGGCGGCCGGCGCAGGTGCGCACGACGCGCAGCCGGAATCGGATGAAGACGTCGGCGGCGAGCAGGAACAGGAGCAGCGTGCCCTGGAACAGGCCGGTCACCGATGACGGCAGCGCCAACTGCATCTGCGCGGCCTCGCCGCCCAGGTACAGCAGCGACATCAGCAGGCTCGCGAAGAAGATGCCCACCGGATGCAGCCGGCCGACGAACGCGACGATGATCGCGGCGAAACCGTAGCCGGGCGAGATGACCGGCAGCAGCTGGCCGATCGGCCCCGCCACTTCGCCCACGCCCGCCAGGCCCGCGCACGCGCCGCCGATCAGCATGCCCATCCACACGGTGCGCGACGACGAGATGCCCGCGTAGTTGGCGGCGGCCGGCGCCAGGCCCGCCACGCGCATCTGGTAGCCGGCGAGGCTCTTGCGCATGAAGAGCCAGCCGGCCGCCACGGCGGCGAGCGCGATCAGCAGCCCGAAATTCAACCGTGTCTCGGCGACGAGGTTCGGCAGCAGCTCATTGTCGGTGAACATCCTCGACTGCGGAAAATTGAATCCTTCCGGATCGCGCCACGCGCCGTGCACCAGCAGCGAAAGGATGAGCGAGGCGACGTACACGAGCATCAGCGACACCAGGATCTCGTTCGCGTTGAAGCGCGTGCGCAGGAACGCGGGGATCGCCGCCCACACCATGCCGCCGGTCATGCCGGCGACGAGCATCGCCGGCAGCACCATCGGCGAGTCCGATCCCTGGGACGCGAGCGCGACGCCGCCGCCGAAGATCGCGCCCATGATCGAGCTGGCCCTCGGCGCCGATGTTCCAAACGTTGGCGCGGTAGCCGACCGCAAGCCCCACGGCGCACAGCATGATCGGGCTCGCCTTCAGCAGCAGCTCGCCCACGTCGTAGAGCGTGTCGACCGGCTCGATGAAGAAGACGTACAGCGCCTGCCACGGGTCCTTGCCCATCGCGCGAAACAGTACGAAGCCGATGACCAGCACCGCGAAGGTGGCGACGAGCGGGGAGAGCCAGCCGGCGAGCCGCGACGGCTCGGCCCGGGCTTCGAGACGCAGGTGGATCATCGGGTGAACGCTGCCTCTGCTCCGGGATCGCGGAATCGTGAAGTGTCTTCGTCCGCAGTTTCGTCGAGCGCGACCCGTGCACTGCGGAAGCATTGCTCCACCTGGGCGATCCTCACTTGATCACGCCGGCGGGCGAGAATGGGCGGTGCGCCTCGGTGCCCGCGTGAATGAACGAGCCGGCCATCAGCAGGCCGATCTCCTCGGCATTGGTCTCGCGTGACCCGCTTCGGGTCCGACAGCCGGCCCTGCGCGATCACCGCCAAGCGGTCGCAGATCTCGAAGAGCTCGTCCAGCTCCTCGGAGACCACGATCACCGCGACGCCCTGGTCGCGCAGGTCGAGCAGCGCCTGGCGGATCTGCGCGGCGGCGCCGACGTCCACGCCCCACGTCGGCTGCGCGGCGATCATCACCTTCGGCTGCTGGCGGATCTCGCGGCCGACGATGTATTTCTGCAGATTGCCGCCGGACAGGCTGCGCGCGACGGCATCCGGCCCGCCGGCCTTGACGCCGTACGCGCGAATCGTCTCGGCCGCGTAGTCGCGCACGACCTGCGAGCGCACGAAGCCGTGGCCCACCATGCCCTCGCGGTAGGCGGTCAGCAGCGCGTTCTCCGCGAGCGTCATCTCCGGCACGGCGCCGCGCCCGAGGCGCTCCTCGGGTACGAATGCCAACCCGAGCGAACGGCGCTGCGCGGCGTCCATCCGTCCGACAGGCGTGCCGAGGAGCGTGACGGTGTCCGCGCCCGCCAGTCGGCGCTCGCCGGACAGCGCCGCCATCAGCTCCTTCTGGCCGTTGCCGGATACGCCGGCGATGCCCATGATCTCGCCGGCGCGCACGGTGAGGTCGATGTCGGCGAGCGTCGTGCCGAACGGATCGTCGGCCGGCAGCGTGAGGCCGCGCACCACCAGCGCATCGGCGCCGGTCGCGACTTCGCGGTGCTGCGGGATGCGGCAGGTCGCCGCCGATCATCATCCGCGCGAGCGACGACGACGATTCGCGCCGCGGATCGCAATCGCCGGTCACCTTGCCCGCGCGCAGCACCGTCGCCTTGTGGCACAGCGCGCGGATCTCGTCGAGCTTGTGGCTGATGTAGAGGATGCTGCAGCCTTCCTCGGCCAGTCGCCGCAGCGTCTCGAACAGCTTCTCGACCGCCTGCGGCGTCAGCACCGACGTGGGCTCGTCCATGATCAGCAGCCGCGGGTCCTGCAGCAGGCAGCGGACGATCTCGACACGCTGGCGCTCGCCCACGGACATCGTGTGGATGTGGCGATCCGGGTCGAGCGGCAGTCCGTATTTTGCCGACACTTCGCGGATCCGCTCGGGCAGGCCGGCGCCTGCGCGGTCGCCTTCGAGCGCCAGCGCGATGTTGTCGGCGACCGTCAGCGTCTCGAACAGCGAAAAATGCTGGAACACCATGCCGATGCCGAGCCGGCGCGCGCGCGACGGGTTGGCGATGCGTCACCGGCTTGCCTTCCCACGCGATGGTGCCGGCGTCGGGCTTCACCGCGCCGTAGATGATCTTCATCAGCGTCGACTTGCCGGCGCCGTTCTCGCCCAGCACCGCGTGGATCTCGCCGGGCAGCACCGTGAGGTCGATGCCGTCGTTGGCGACCACGCTCGGATAGATCTTGGTGATGCCGGTGAGTTGAAGGCGGGCAGGCATGGCGGCGGGTCAGGCGCGATAGTTTGGCATGCCTGCGCCGGGTTCGTCGTCCCTGCCGACTCGGGTCGATGCCGAATCCGCCTTCTCTCGCAGCATCAGGAGTTCCGCGGCGACCGCCACCGCGATCGCACCCGGATCCTTGCTGCGGATGGCGAATCCGCCTGTCGCGCCGATGGGACAGGTCACGCGGGCGAGCTGCTCGGGCGTGAAGCCGCGCGCCGCAAGTCGCTTCTCGAACTGGTTGCGCTTGGCCCGCGAGCCGATGAGGCCCACGTAGCGCCCAATCGTCGCGGGCGAGCGCGGCGGCGACGATCTCGAAGTCGAGCGCGTGGCTGTGCGTCGTCACGATCACGAACGCGCCGGGCGCGCAGGCCCGCAAGTTCCGCTTCCGGCGCATCGGTGGCGACGACTTCGACATTTGCCGGCACGGTCGGCGGAAAGTCGGCGTCGCGGCCATCGATCCAGCGCACGTTCGCCGGCAGTGCCCCCAGCACCTGCACCAGCGCGCGGCCGACGTGGCCGTTGCCGAACAGCGCAACGGTGAAGTCTCCCGGCATCGCCACGTGGATGAGCAGCGTGGTGCCACCGCCCGCCGGCGAGTCGATCAGCACGGCCGCGGCGCTGCGCGACCGGACGAGCGGCCTCGCGAGCGCGATTCCCGCCGCGTCGAGCTCGCGATCCCCAAGCGACCCCGTGACGTGGTCCGCCGCCACCAGCATGGGCACCCGCCGCTCGCCCGTTCCCCCGATCCGCGTGACCAGCGCCATGGGCGTCCGCGGTTCGCAGGCACGTCCCGGCCGCGTCGAGCCAGCGCTGTGCCTCGGGATCGGCGATACGGCGATGAACGCGAGGGTCGCCACGCCGCCGCAGCACTGGCCGAGCCGCGCGGCCAGCGGAAAGCGCACGAGCCACGCGGCGGGCGTGCGGACGTTGGCCAGCGCGTCGCGCGCCATGCGGATCGCCTCGAACTCGAGATGACCGCCGCCGATGGTGCCGCAGGTGTCGTGCGCACCGACGATCATCGAAGTGCCGGCCTCGCGCGGGGTGGAGCCCGTTGGCGCGCGCGACGACGACCAGCATGGCGCCTCCGTCGCGCGCGACGCGCGCCGCCAGTTCGGCGGGCCAGTCAGCCATGCGCCCTCGCGCGTTCGCGGATGTCCTCGACGGCGGCCAGGATGCGCTCGTCGGTGGCAGGGGCGTCGAGGCGCGGCGCGACCTTGCGGTCGGCCACGCCCGCCACGGCGTCGCGCAGCGCATGAAAGGCCGACAGCGCGAGCATGAAGGGCGGCTCGCCGACGGCCTTCGACCGGATAGATCGTATCTTCGCGGTTCGGCTCGCCGAAGAACTCGACGCGAAAATGCTCGGGAACGTCGTGCGCTGTCGGGATCTTGTACGTCGACGGCGCGTGCGTCTTCAGCTCACCCTGTTCGTTCCACCAAAGCTCCTCCATCGCGAGCCAGCCCCATCCCTGCATGAACCCGCCCTCGATCTGTCCCAGGTCGAGTGCCGGGTTGAGCGAGTTTCCCACGTCGTGCAGGATATCGACCGCCAGCAGCCGGTGCTCTCCGGTCAGGATATCGATGGCCACCTCGGACACGGCGGCGCCGTAGGCGAAATAGAAGAACGGCCGCCCCGACAGCGTCTTGCGGTCGTAGTGGATCCGCGGCGTCGCGTAGAAGCCGGTCGCCGACAATTGCACGCGCGCCATGTACGCCATGCGCGCGAGCTCGGCGAAGGGCAGGCTCTTCGCGCCCGCCGTCACGTTGCCCCCGGCGAATTCGACACTTTGCGGATCGCAATCGAACCGGTCGGCGGCGAAGGCTGCCAGCCGTTCGCGCAGTGTACGAGCCGCATTGCGCGCCGCCATGCCGTTCAAGTCGCTGCCGGAGGAAGCCGCCGTCGGCGACGCGTTGGGCACCTTGCTGGTATCGGACGCCGACACGCGTACCGTCGCACAGCGGCACGCCGAGTTCCTGCGCGACGACCTGCGCGACCTTGGTGAACAATCCCTGGCCCATCTCGGTGCCGCCGTGGTTGAGGAGCAGCGTGCCGTCGTTGTACAGGTGAAGAAGCGCGCCGGCCTGGTTGTAGTGCGTGGCGGTGAACGAGATGCCGAACTTGACCGCGGTCAGCGCGATGCCGCGCTTGATCACCGGGCTGCCCCGGTTCCACTGCGCGATCTGCGCGCGCCGTTCGCGGTAGCGCGCCGACGCCGCAAGCCGATCGATGATCTCCGGCGCGATGTTGTCCTCGACCGTCATGCCATACGGCGTGACGTTGCGCGTGGTCGTGCCGTACAGGTTCGCGATGCGCACGTCGAGCGGATCGCGGCCGAGCGACAGGGCGATCTCGTCGATCACATGCTCGATCGGAAACATCCCCTGCGGCCCGCCGAACCCGCGGAATGCGGTGTCGGACACCGTGTTCGTCCTGCAGCGGTAGCTGTGCAGCGCGACGTCGGGCAGCCAGTACACGTTGTCGACATGGAAGACCGCGCGATCGTTGACCGGGCCGGAGAGGTCCGCGGAAAACCCGCAGCGCGATGCCAGCGTGAGATCGAGCCCGAGGATGCGGCCGTCGTCGTCGAAGCCCACGTCGTATGCGTATGAGAAGGCATGGCGCTTGCCGGTCGAACGCATGTCGTCGTCGCGATCGAGGCGCAGCTTGGCCGCGCGCCCGGTCCTGCGCGCGATGATCGCCGCTACGCATGCGTACAGCGACATCTGCGTTTCCTTGCCGCCGAAACCACCGCCCATCCGTCGGCATTCGACGACGACGTCGTGCGCGCGGATACCGAGTGCGTGCGCGACCATGTGCTGGACTTCGCCGGGATGCTGGGTGGACGCGTGAATGTGGATGCCGCCGTGCTCGCGCGGAATCGCGAGCGCGATCTGTCCCTCCAGGTAGAAATGGTCCTGCCCGCCGGCGCGTACCTTGCCGCGCAGCCGATGCGGCGCGCGGGCCAGCGCCGCGCCGGCATCGCCGCGCGACACGTGTACCGGTGGCAGCACGTACGACTGCGCCGACATGGCGTCGTCGATGGTCAGGATCGCCGGCAGCGGCTCGAGATCGAACCGCGCCAGGCGCGCCGCACGGCGCGCGGTGTTGACATCGGTCGCGGCCACCGCGAACACCGGTTGCCCGGCGAACAGGACGACGTCGTGCGCGAAGATGGGATCGTCGTGCTGGATCGGCCCGACGTCGTTGACACCGGGAATGTCGGCGGCGGTGATGACCGCGACGACGCCGGGCGTCGCCTGCACGGCGTCAAGGTCGAGGCCCCGCAACCGGCCATGCGGGATGGGGCTCACGCCGACCGCGACGTGCAGCAGGCCCGAAGGCTCCGGCAGGTCGTCGGTGTAGAGCGCCTCGCCGGCGACGTGCAGTGCGGCGGAGTCGTGCGGCGCTGACGCTCCGGCGGCGCCGTAGGCGATGCCGGAACCGGCGCCGAAGTCCGGGGAATGGGGGTCGTTCATCGTTCGAGCCGCGGCCTTCGAGGACGGCGCATGCGGCGGGCGCGAAGGACAGAGCATCTCAGTGCGCACCGGAGGTCACCTGTTCGACGCGTGTCAACGGTGCGGTCCCGGCCGTTTCCAAACGGAATCGCCGGAACAGGTTGGCGAGGACCGCGCGCCGGTAGGTGGATGACGCGCGCATGTCGCCGATGGGTGTGAATTCCTCCGCGAGCGCGCGCACCGCGGCGTCGGCGGTCGCATCGTCCCACGATCGTCCGGCGAGAACCGCCTCGGTCGCGGTCGCGCGTCGCGGCGTGGCCGCGACGCCGCCGCAGCCGATGCGCGCCGATTGCGACGCGCGTTCCGTTGAGCGTCAGCGCGAAGCAGGCGAACACCGCCGAAATGTCCTGGTCGTAGCGCTTGCTGATCTTGTAGGCGCGTAACAGCGTATGCGGCGCGCGCAGCGGGATGCGCAGCTGCGCGACGAACTCGCCCGGCTGCAACGCGGTCTTCTGGTACGCGATGTAGAAGTCCTGCAGCGGCATTGCGCGGATGCGATCGCCGCACCGGAGGACGACCTCGGCGCCAAGCGCCAACAGCACCGGCATCGAATCGCCGATCGGAGACCCGTTGGCGACATTGCCTCCCAGCGTCGCGCTGTTGCGGATCGGCACCGATGCAAAGCGCGCCCAGGCCTCGCGCAGCTCCGGCCACAGCTCGCCCAGCGCGGCGAAGGCATCGGTGAGCGTCGCCGCGGCGCCGATGGCGAGGTGCGTGTCAGACCTTTCTATTTCTTTCAGGTCGTCGACGTCGCCGGTGTAGACGATGTCGGGGAGCTCGCGATGCTGCTTGGTGACCCACAGCCCGACGTCGGTCGCGCCGGCGACGATGCGCGCTTCCGGATTTGCGGTCAGTACGGTGGCCAGTGCTTCACTGGAGCGCGGCGTCCACCAGCGGCGCCCGTCTGCTTCATAGGTGAAGGTGTCCGTCGCGCCAAGCGCGGCGAGCTCCGCGTGCAGCCGTTGCTCCTCCGCCGTTACTACGCGGCTTCCGTCGGCGGCGATCCCGCATGCGCGCCATCCGGCGGCAGCCGGCATGGCGCCGGTTTCGTACATCGCCTGCGCCGCTGCGACGATGGGTCGGTACCCCGTGCAGCGGCACAGGTTGCCCGACAGCGCATCCTCCACGACGCTGCGAGAGGGCCGGTAGGCGTTCTTGTACAGACCGAAGAGGCTCATGACGAAACCCGGCGTGCAGAACCCGCACTGCGAGCCGTGGGCGTCGGCCAGCGCGCGTTGCGCCGGATGCAGCGTGCCGTCCGAAGACTTGAGCGCCTCGACGGTGAAAACCGCCTTTCCGTGCACGGAGGGCAGCAGCCGGATACAGGCGTTCACGGGTCGCCACTCGAGGTGAGCGCCGGCGGCCGCGCGTTCACAGAGGATCACCGTGCAGGCGCCGCAGTCGCCTTCGGCACAGCCCTCCTTGGTACCGGTGAGCCGTCGATCGTCCCGCAGGTACTCGAGCAGCGTCGTCTGTGGCGCGAGTCCTCTCACCGCGACGGACTCGCCGTTGAGCAGGAAGCGAATCGGTGCGCGATCGCCGAGCAATTTGTCACGTGTTTCCACAACGCTCACTCGGCCTTGCCGGCGGCCACCCGCGTGTCGACCTCGACCACCGCGCGCTCGTACACGTCGCGCCGCTTGTCGAGCACCGGGATCGTCGTGCCATTGAGGCGGCTCTCGGCCAGGTCGGCGAGATCCACGTCGGCAATCACGATCTGCTCGGTGTTCGGAACGCCCTCGGCGGCCACGCAGTCGCGCGAGAACGGGAAGTCGGAGGGCGTCAGGATTGCCGCCTGGCCGTAGTTGAGCCCCAGTCCGCTGACCGGCAGGTGCCCGACGGTTCCGGTCAGTGCGACGTAGACCTGATTCTCGATGGCGCGGGCGTGGCAGCAGTAGCGCACACGCCAGAAACCCTGGCGGTCGTCGGTGCAGGACGGAACAAACAGGATTTCCGCACCGGCCTCGCAGACCACGCGGGCAAGCTCCGGAAACTCGATGTCGTAGCAGATGAGAATAGAAATCTTGCCGTAGGCGGTGTCGAACACCGCCAGCGTGTCGCCCGCCGTCGTGTCCCACTTTTCCTTTTCCCAGCGCGTGCGGTGGATCTTGTCCTGTGTATAGTGCTCGCCGTCCGGCGTGAACAGGTATGACGTGTTGTAGAGCGCGTCGCCGCGCAGCGTCGGGTGGCTGCCTGCGATCAGGTAGAAGCCGTGTTCGCGCACGACCGAGCGCATCAGCTCGATGTAACGCGGCGTGTACCGGTCGAGGCGCCGCACGGCGTCGTAAACATCCCTCCGCCCGATGAAGGACAGAAGCTGCGCGGTGAAGATTTCCGGCAGCATCACGAACTCGGGCTTGTATTCGGCGGCCGCCTCGAGGATGTAGCGAACCTGCTCCTCGAAATCCTTCCAGCCTGCGATCGACTCCATCTGGTATTGGACTGCGGCGATGCGGACTTTCACAGGATGTCTCCTTCCGGGATGAGCGTGGGCTGGCCCGGATCGTGTTTCGGGTTGAGCCAGACGATCAGTGACGCGTAGCCGTGGCTCTCCTTGTCTTCGGGAAGGTATCCGGGGACGACTCCGCAGAAGCGAAAGCCCTCGTGCAACTGAAAGCTCAGGACGGTGTCGGTGAGATCGCCCCACAGCACTTTCTTGCAATACAGATTAATGTCCATGACCTCGGCGTACTTCGCGTAGCCGGGCAGACGGCCGCAGGCAATGATCCGCTTGAGGTTGAGCGCGCGGCAGATGCGCCGCCGCGCGCGATACAGCTCGCGTCCGACGCCCATCCCACGCAGCCGACTGTCGACGAACACCTCTGCGCCGTACAGCGTCCGGCCCTGCGGGTCGTGCGTATCGAAGGTCCCCGCGCCGGTGATCTCGGTCCAGGAGTGCTCGACCGGCCACGCGTCCCACAGCACGATCAGCGAGCTGGCGGCACCCACCAGCCGCCCGTTCAGCTCGGCCACGACCTGTCCCTGGGGAAAGACCTCGAGCTGGTGGTTGAATTTCCCCTCGCTCCAGGGTGCAATCGTCGTGTACGTGCGTTTCTGCAGTTCGATCAGCGACCGCACGTCTTCCGGACGCGTTTGGCGCACGATCACCCGTCGCGACCTCGTGGGCGCCGGGTTCGGCGGCGCGTTGTCCGCACTCATTGCGCGTCCCGTCCTTCTGGCTCGGGTGGCCCGGGTTGCGCGGAGGGCGACGCCGAAGTTGGCGCGGAGGGCGGCGTCAGCAGTGCCGCCAGTTCAAGGTACATCGACGGCGTCACCCAGCGCGCCACGGCACTCGCCACCAGCGCCGTCGCCATCAGGCTCAGGACCAGCGCATGGCCCGCCACCATTTCCATCACGATGATGAACGCGGTCAGCGGACCCTGTGTGGTCGCCGCGAGAAACCCCACCATGCCGAGCGCGATGAGCGGGATCGCCGCCTCCGGGCCTACGTGGGTGAACAGCGCCACGTCGTGGCCGATGGCGGCGCCGATCGCCAATGACGGCGCGAACACCCCGGCGGGTACGCCCGACCACGCCGAAAGCCACGTCGCGCAGAATTTGAGTACGGTGTAGATCGCGGGCAGCTCGCCGTGCCCCTCGAGCAGCGCCTGCGTCGGCGCATAGCCGGCACCCACGGTCGTCCCGCCGGTGACGATGCCGATTACCGCCACCGCCAGTGCGCAACCGGCGGCAAAGCGCAGCGGATATTGCGCGCGCCAGCGGGAGTAGCGGTCCGGCAGCCCCTTGGCCGAGACCACGATCAGTCGCGAGAACAGGCCGCCCGAGAGTCCGGTGATCAGCGCGACCAGGAGCGCCGGGGCGAACAGCGACCAGGAAAGCCGCTGCGCCGGCAATTCGCCGAAGTAGCTAAGATTGCCGAACGCGGACACCGCGACCAACCCGGCGAGCACGATGCTGATGATCACCAGCCCGCTGTGGGAAAAGCTGCGCCGGCGCGACAGCTGCTCGAGCGCGAAGATCACGCCGCCCAGCGGCGTGTTGAATGCGGCCGCGATACCTGCCGCGGCCCCGGCGACGATGAGGTCGTGCGTATCGATGCCGGATTGCGGGGACACCCAGCGCCGCGCGTGCTGCATCACTCCGGCGCCTACCTGGACGGTGGGCCCCTCCCGCCCGATCGACAGCCCGGCGAGCAGGCCGCCGGAGACCAGTGCAATTTTCTGAAGCGACAGCGGCAGGCTGACCAGCCGCGATCGCTCGCGCGGAGTCCGTCGATCGTCGAGGGCAGCGATGACCTGCGGAATGCCCGAGCCCTCCGCGCCGGAGGCGAAACGCCCCGTCCACCAGACCAGAGCGACGGTCACTGCGGGCGTCCACACAAGTGCAATCCACGGACCGATCGCGGTGCCGGCTTGCACGCGGGCGAAGCCGTCGCTGGCGGCCTCGGCCAACAGCGTGAATCCGACCACGACCAGCCCCGTGATCACGGCAAAGCTGAGCATGGCCGCGCGGTCGCGCCACTGCCGACCGGCGACAAGTTCGCCGCGCAGGTTGTGCCAGAAGTCGTGCCTGAGATCACGCATTGCCAATACGATAGCAGGCGTCCGACGCTGCGTCGCCTTCCCGCCGCGTGCGTGCCCGCCACAGACTCCGGTTTTACATTGCCCTCTCCAGTGTCTAGACTTGGCTGGCGGGAAAGCACTTGGCGACCACGCTTGGGCAGGAGCCCGTCACAAAGGGGGGCTGATATGAGACGGGTGAGCAATCTGCTGGCTTGGGGTGCCGTGGCGGTGGTGGCCGCTTTGATCGTGCTCAACTGGTCGACGCTGACGGTTCCGGCGCCGATCGACCTGGTGGTCGCGAAAATTCAGGCGCCGCTGGGTGTCGTCATGCTGGGCATCGCGGTGGTATTGGTGGCGCTGTTCGCCTTTGCCTACCTGCAGAATCTCATCGGATCGTTGCTCGAGACTCGCCGGCTGCTAAAGGAGGTGCAGCGCGTGCAGAGCCTCGCGGACACAGCGGAAGCGTCGCGCACCGAGAACCTGCATCAACTGATTGCCACGGAGTTCCGCCTGCTCAACGAGCGGCTGGACGCACTGTCGGCGCTGGCGCCGGCACCGCGGCCGACCGCGGGTGAGGACGTCGTCGAGCCGCCCGCCGTCTTGCCGCCGCCCATGTGAATCCGCAGCGGCTGCCAGGCGACCATTCGGTGGCGATCGCCGGATGCGCGCGGCGCGATGATTCTGCGGCTCGCCATGGCACAGCCGGAAACGCGAAGGGCCCCTCGCGGGGCCCTTCGTTTGAGGCACGATGCAACCGTCGCGTTACTTGCCGCCGGCCGCCTTCGATACGTTGGCCAGCAGCTTGTCGGCGCCCTTGTTGCTGACCGCACCCTTGACTAGGATGTCGATCGGCTGCACCGACTTGCCGAAGTAGGCCTTGTTCCATTCGTCGCTGAGGTTCACCAGCGTGCCGTCCAGATTGATGCCGCCATAAACGCCCTTGGCCCGGGTGAAGCTGATCAGGTCAGCGGTGACGTCCGACTTGGCGCCCGCGCCGACCGGACCGGCCGCGACGCTCGCGTCGCCGCCCATCTTGAAATTGGCCGATAGCAGCGAGTTGAAGCCCTTCTCGGTCATCACCAGCGTGACCATCTCGGACACGGCGACGCCGGCCTGGAAGCCGACGCTGGCGGTGGCCATCGTGTAGAACGACGGGCCGACCCACTTGCTGCCCTCCTTCGCGACCACGAGGGCGCGCCCGCCGGAGCCGCCGAAGATGAAGCCGGCCTTGACGATTTCCGGCGCGATGATCACGGCCTTGGCGCGGTCGAAGTTCTGCTGCAGCCATTTCATTTCCGGATCGCGCATGAAGTTCGACAGCGTCGCGTCGGCCTGATTGACCAGTACCTGCTGGTCGCCCTGTGCCTGCGCGGACGTAACGGTGAAGCCGAGCGCGGCGGCGGCGATCATCGTCGACGCTGCCAATCGTTGCATGATGGTTTTCATTTCCTGCTCCTTCTTCGATGCGGCGCTTGAAGCCGCGTTGTGAATGACCTCTGCCTGACTGGAAATGCTCAGCCGCGCAGCAGTTCGATGCCCGTTGATGTCACGCGTACCCGGTCGCCGATCCTGAGTCCGGGCGCCGATGTTTGCTGGATGGTCGCGTAGCTCCCGTCGTCGTAGCGGACGCCGATGTTCCATACCAGCGTCTGGTCCTTGCTCGCGAGTTCGTTGCCGACGAATCCGCCGCCGACGGCGCCGACCACCGTGGCAACCGTCTTGCCCGTGCCGCCGCCGATCAGGCTGCCCAGGCCACCGCCGATCAACGCGCCACCGATCGCGCCGACCGCGTTCGGCACATTCTGCACCGTGTGGGTCTGGATCGATTCGACGGTGCCGACCCGAGCGACCGGTGATTCGCTGACCGAATAGGCGGGCGGCGTATTGCAGCCGGCCAGCAGCAACGCCGCGCAGGCGGCAATAGCGGCGGCGGGACGCCTCCACGTGTTAAAAATCATCATTCTCGTTCTCCTGCGTGCAATGTAATCGGCCAAGCGTGTGACAGCGGCCTGCGCCTCAAGGTTTCGTCAATGCGGGGCGCCGGGATGTTCAGTCCGGAATCGAGTAGAGCAGGTACATGGCGGCGAGCAGCCCGGACGGACGGCCGAGCTTGCCCAGCCACTGCGCGAAGATGGCCTCGATGTCGCCGCCCATGTAGACCTGCGTCAGCGCGCGGTTGACCTCGAGCCGAAAAGCGGAGTCGTTGCGCGGGAGCGCGAACGCATAGGGTTCGATCGACAGATCCTCGGCCAGCAGCGCGAGCTTGGCCGGATCCTTCGCCTGCGCGGCGAGTCCGACCAGCTTGATCTTGTCACCGGCATACGCATCGACGCTGCCCGACTCGAGCATCGCCACGCCTTCATTGGCCGAGGCGATGGGGATCACGGTCGCGTTGACGAGGCGGCGCTTCAGCGTGTCGTTGAGGCGCGTCTCGGTGGTGGTGCCGCGCAGCACGGCGATCTTCCTGCCGCCCAGGTCGGTCACGCGGTCGACCGGCGAATCCGACTTGACGAGGAAGCCTCCGCCGTCGACGAAGATGAGGTTCGAGAAATCGACGTTCGCGAGGCGCGACAGCGTCTGGGTCGTATTCGCGCACTCGATGTCGGCCTTGCCGGTGGCGACCATCTGCAGACGGTCGGCGACCGAGCCGACCATCCAGTTCACCTTGAGGTTGGGCTCGCCGACCGTGCGGCCGATCTGCGCGATCACGCGCTTGCAGATGTCGATCGAGTAGCCGGCCGGCTCGTTGTTGGGGCCGACGAACGAGAATGGCAGCGAGTCGCCGGAAAACCCGACGTTGATCGCCTTGGCCGCCTTGATCTTCGCGAGCGTGTTGGGGGCGCTCTGCGCCGACGCACCGCCGGCGACGAGGCTGGCGGCAACGAAAATGCCGAGAATGAGACTTTTCACAATGTCGACCCCAGGATTTTGGAAGGAAAGGGTGCGCAGCGCTCAAAGCGGCTGGCCCGGCGAGGCAGGCCGCCGTAGCCCGGGCTTGGCCCCGAAGACTGCTGAGGATCCTGCCCTTAAGCCTTCCGATTTTACACTATGCCGCGGTGCCGGCGAGACAACGGTGCTGGACGGGCGCGTGCCGCAGCGTCGGGCGACCCCCCATGTTAAACTCCGCGCCGCCGCCAACCACCGCGTGCAGGTCCTCCGGATGATGTCTTCGCGACGCTTGCCTCTTGTCATTGCCGCCTGCCTGTTCGCGGGTGTGGCGGCCGCGGCGTCGCCCACGCTCGACCGCATCAAGTCCAGCGGCATCGTGACCTTTGGCTACCGCACGGCCGCCGCACCATTTTCGGTCAAGCAGCGCAACGGCCAGGTTCGCGGCTACTCGGTGGAGCTATGTGAAAAGGTCGCGGCCGCACTCGGCCGGTCGCTCGACCTGCCTGCGCTCAAGGTCGAGTGGCGAGCCCGTCGACAGCGAGACGCGGATCACCGACGTCGTGCAGCACAAGATCGACGCCGAATGCGGGACCACGACGATCACGCTGTCGCGCATGGAGAGCGTCGACTTCAGCGTGCCGATCTTCGTCGACGGCGCCAGCGCGCTCGTGCGGTCGAAGGATGCGTTGGAGAAGCTGGCGGACCTCGCCGGCAAGCGCGTCGCGATCATGCCGTCCACGACCACCGAGGCCGCGCTGAAGAAAGCGCTTGCCGTGTTCGGCGCCACCGCCACCGTCGTCCCGGTGAAGGACGGCCACGAGGGTGTGGCGGCCGTGCTGGCCGGCCGCGCAGATGCCTATGCGTCCGACCGGATGCTGCTCGCGGAGTTGAAGCTGTCCGACCCCCGGGCCGCCGAGCTCGAATTCCTGCCGACCGATTTTTCGTTCGAGCCCTACGGAATCGTACTTCCGCGCGGCGATCCGGAGTTCCGGCTGCTGGTGAACCGCACGCTCACCGGCCTGTACAAGTCGGGCGAGATCGACCCGATCTTCATTCGGTGGCTCGCGCCGTATGGAACGCCCGGCCCGCTGCTGAACGCGATGTTCTACCTGAACTCGTTGCCGGAATGACAATGCGCGCGCTCTCCACCGCTGCGTTCGTAGCGCTGGCGCTTGCCGCAGCGGATGCGAATTCGCAGGGTGCGTTGCCTCCGGCGCGACCGCACTGCGACGGCGCCTGCGGCGTGATCCAGTCGATCGTGCCGGTCACCGAACGCAAGGAATGGACGCCGCTCGGCGCGGTTGCGCCGGGGTCGCTCGGTGTCGCGGGACTCTCCGGAATGTCGGGCACGTCCACGCAGATGAAAATCGGGCCGGGTTTCTCGAACCAGGGACTCGTCGTGCTGGGGGCCGCCGGCGGCGCCTCGTACGCCCACCGGCCCAACGACTACCGGCGCCAGCGGTGGGAGGTGACCGTCAAGATGGACGACGGCCCGCCACGCGTGTTGTCGTTGCAGACGGAGCCGTTGCTGGTTCAGGAAGGCGACTATGTCCGGGTGTCCGGAAACAGCATCGAGTTGGTGAGCCCCTGATGCGCGGCGCCAGAGGCGTCATGCGTTGGGGCAGGTCCCGATAGCGCACACGCCACTCCGGCACCATGAGCTCCGCGGCCCTGGCGATCTCCGAAGCCCCCGACGGCCGCCGTGTGCTCGCGCTTTCGGGACGGCTGGTCGCCGACACGATTCCCGACGTCTGGCGTGACGCGCTGTCCGCGTTGCGCGACGCCGGCGCGCAGCCGGTCGTCGTCGACGCCGCCGGCGTGGATTACTGCGACGGCGCGGGGATCGCGCTGCTGGTCGACCTGCTGCGCCAGCCGCGCGAGGCCCCGGTCGCCGTCGAGAACCTCAAGCCGGCGTACAGCGCGCTGCTGCAACAGTTCGATCCGCATACGCTCGAACACGACCTGGATCCGGAGCCGCCGCGGCGTCCGGCGATCGAGGAAATCGGCCGGACCACCGCCGGCATGCTGCGCGACATGCGGGTGCAGGTCGAATTCCTGGGACAGGCGACGGCCGGCGCTGGCGAGCGCGATCCGGCATCCGTCGACGATTCGCTGGCGCGACGTCGGCGTCGTCTGCGAGCGCGTCGGGCGCCGACGCGCTGCCGATCGTCGCGCTGATCTCGTTCCTGCTCGGCCTGATCCTCGCGTTCCAGTCGGCGATCCCGATGAAGAAGTACGGCGCGGAGATCTTCGTCGCCGACCTGATCGGCCTGTCGATGCTGCGCGAGCTGGCGGCGCTGATGACGGCGATCCTGCTGGCCGGCCGCTCGGGCGCCGCGTTCGCCGCGGAGATCGGCACGATGCGCGTGAACCAGGAGATCGACGCACTGACCACGATGGGCCTCGACCCGGTCCGCTTCCTGGTGACGACGCGCGTGATCGCCGCGGTGCTGATGACGCCGCTGCTCACGCTGTTCGCCGATGCTCGTCGGGCTGCTGGGCGGCGCCTTCACGATGCTGTCGTTCGCCATCCCGTTCGTGACGTTCGTGCAGGAGGTCGAAGCCGCGCGTCACGTTTCCAGGACTTCATGGCCGGCTGGGTGAAGTCGTTCGTATTCGCGCTGCTGATCGCGGGCATCGGCTGCCTGCGCGGACTGCAGACCAGCGCCGGCGCGTCGGCGGTCGGCGACGCCGCCACGCGCGCGGTGGTGTCGGGCATCGTGCTGATCGTCATCGTCGACGGCGTGTTCGCCGTGCTTTCTACTTCTGATCGCTGCGACCCACGTTCGCTGATCCCGAGGCGCGCGACAACCCGGCGAGCCCATCATCCGCGTCGAGAACCTGACCGCAGGCTACGACGGCAACACGATCCTCGAGAACGTCTCCTTCGACGTCCGGCGCGGCGAGGTGTTCGTCATCCTGGGCGGGTCGGGCTGCGGCAAGAGCACGCTGCTTGAAGCACATGATCGGCCTCTACCCGCCGATGGCCGGGCCGTGTGCTGATCGACGGCGCCGACATCGTGTCCGCCGAAGGCGACGCGCGCGACGCGATCCTGCGCAGGTTCGGCGTGATGTACCAGTCGGGCGCGCTGTTCGGCTCGATGACGCTGCTCGAGAACGTCCGCCTGCCGCTCGAGGCGTTCACGCAGCTCGACATGGCGCAGATGGACCTGCTCGCGCAGGATGAAGCTCGACCTGGTCGGGCTCGTGCAGTTCACCGGCCACCTGCCGGCCGAGATATCCGGGGGCATGCAAAAGCGTGCCGCGATCGCGCGGGCGATGGCGCTCGATCCGCAGATCCTGTTCCTCGACGAGCCCTCGGCGGGGCTCGATCCGATCACGTCCGCCGAGCTCGACGCGCTGATCCGCCGGCTCGCCGAGAACCTGGGCGTCACGTTCGTGATCGTCACGCACGAGCTGGCCAGCATCTACGCGATCGCCGACCGTATTATCATGCTGGACAAGCGCGTCAAGGGCGTCATCGCCGACGGCGACCCGCGCCGGCTGCGCGACGAATCCACCGACCCCTACGTGCGCCAGTTCTTCCACCGTCGAAGCGCCAACTTGCCGCGGCTTGAAAGCCCCTGATGAGCCAGAAAGCCAACTACTTCAAGCTCGGCCTGTTCGTGATCGGCGCGCTGGCCGCGGGGATCCTCGTGCTCGTGATCATCGGCACCGGCCGGTTGCTGGAGCGCAAGGTCATCATCGAGACCTATTTCAAGGAATCGGTGCAGGGGCTCGATGTCGGGTCCAAGTTCAAATATCGCGGGGTGGTGATCGGCGAGGTGACCAAGATCAGCTTCACCTACGTCTATTACCAGCTCGACCTGCCGATCTCGCAGCGCGAACGCTTCGTGCTGGTCGAGGCGCAACTGGAACCCCGGCTCGTCGGCGGCCGCGCGGCCGCCGGCGACATCACCAGCGCCGAGAACGCGCAGGCGGAAGTCGAGAAGGGCCTGCGCGTGCGCCTGGCCCCGCAGGGCATCACCGGCCTCAATTTCCTCGAGATGGATTACATCGAGCCGCCCCCGCCGGTGCTCCCGATCAGCTGGACGCCGCGCAATTTCTACATTCCGAGCGCGCCGTCGACGGTGACGGCCATCGTCAACGCCGCGCAGGACATCATGGAGCGCCTGCACCGCGTGGACTTCGAAGCGACCATCAACCATATCAATCGGCTGCTGGTCACCACCAACGACCGCGTCGCGGCGATCGATCCGAAGGCGCTCACCGACCGGGTGGAGCGCACGCTCGGCAAGCTCGACACGACGCTCGACGGACTGCAGACGAAGAAAGTCTCGGACGAGGCCACCGCGCTGATGGCCGAGCTGCGGCAGTCCAACGCCGACCTGAAGAAGACGCTCGCCAATCCTGCGTGGCAGAAGATTCCCGAGGACACCGCGGCCGCGATGGCGCGCGTGAAGGAGCTGGTGTCGGATCCGAAGCTCGCCAAGACGATCGCGAGCCTCGAGCGGATCACGGGCCGCTTCGACCGGCTGTTCGGGTCGACCGATACCGATCTCGCGACCACGATCGAGAACCTGCGCCAGATCACCGACAACCTGCGCGACCTCACCGAGGAAACCAAGCGCTATCCCGCCGGATTCATCTTCGGCTCGCCGCCCGCCCCGTTGGAGCGCAAACCATGATCGCATCGCGACGCGCCTTACTTCTCCGGGCCGCAGCCACGGCATCGCTCGTCGTCGCCGGCGGCTGCAGCTTCACGCGCACGGCGCCGGTCAAGGGAACCTTCGTGCTCGAGCCGGCGCTTCCGGCGCCGGTGTCGAAAACGCAGCCGGGGCTGCTGCGCGTGGGCACCGTCACCGTCGGTGCACCGTTTCGCGGGCGCAGCTTCGTGTTCCGCGAGTCGGACCTCAAATACGAGACCGACTATTACCACGAGTTCCTGGTGGCGCCGGCGGCCAACATCGGCGATGCGATCGCGCGCGCGCTGGCCGCCGCCCACGTGTTCGCATCGGTGGTGCCGACCGGCGTGATCGCGGATCCGGACTGGGTGCTCGAATCCTTCGTCGATTCGCTCTACGGCGATGCACGCGATCCTGCCAAGCCCGCGGCGGTCGTGGCGATCACGTTTTTCCTGCGCCGTGGCGACAGCGACGGCGGCGTTCCGCTGTGGTCGCGCAAGTACGAACGCCGGGTGCCGTTCGCCGCCGGGGACGCCGGCGCCTATGTGGGCGCAGTCAACCAGGCGTTGGGCGACGTCCTCGCCGAACTGGCGCGCGATCTGTCGGAAGTTTCGCTGTCGGCGAAGTGAGCAGCTGCGCGTCGCAATAAATCGACCACCCGCGCGACGCCATTCAGAACAGTGGCGGCATCCCGGTCGATCGCTGCGCAGGCGGGGGCGCCTGGTCGCCCGTCATTCCGTCGGCCGCGACGAGCCAGCCGCCGCCCATCGCCTTGTAGATGTTGACGCTCGACGAGAACACCGATGCGCGCACCGACGCCAGCGTGAGCTCGGCCGGGAACAGCGACTGCTCCGCCTGCAGGACCGTCGTGTACGACGTATAGCCGCCGTCGAACTGCAGCTTCGCGAGCCTGGCGTAGCTGCGCAGTGCGGCGACCAGGCGCTCCTGCGCGACCTGTTGTTCCTTGAGCTTTTCGTTCGCGACCAGCGCGTTCTCGACGTCGGCGAATGCGTTCTGGATCGCCAGCTGGTAGCTGAACAGCGCCGCCTGTTGCGCCGCTTCGGCCTGCGCGACCTGACCGCTGACCGCGCCGAAGGTGAAGATCGGACCGGTGAGCGTCCCGGCGTAGCTCCACACTCGGGCCGGGCCGCTGAAGAGGTTCGACAGCGATGCGCTCGCGCTTCCGCCGGCGCCTGTCAGCGAGATCGTCGGGAAGTACAGCGCGCGCGCGGCCCCGATTTGCGCGTTGGCGGCGATCAGCGTGTCCTCGGCCTGCAGCAGATCCGGCCGGCGCTCGAGCAGTTCGGAGGGCACGCCGGCGGGCACGGAGGGCAGTGCCAGCTCGTAGATCGACTTGCCGCGCGGGATCGATCCCGGATTGCGGCCGAGCAGCACCGACAGCGCATTCTGCGTCTGTGCGATCTGCGCCTCGATCTGCGGGATCTGCGCGGCGGCGGTCTCGTATTGGGACTCGACCTGGGAAACCTGCATCTGGGAGACCTGCCCGTACTGGAACTGCAGCTTGGTGAGCCGCACCGACTCGCCGTACGCCGTCAGCGTCGAGCGCGAGATGGCCAGCTGTTCGTCGAGTCCCCGCAGCGTCAGGTAGTTGCCGGCGACCGAAGCGACCAGGGACAGGATGACGCCGCGACGGGCTTCGTCGGTGGCGAGCAGGTTCGCCCGCGCCGATTCGGACAGGCGTCGGATGCGGCCCCACAGGTCGATCTCCCAACTCGCGCTCAGCACCGCCTGGTACGCGGTCTGCGGATTGGGTATCAGGCGCGCGAGTTCCGGGGTCGAGCCAGACTCGGTCGTGCGTGCGCGGCCCGCGCTGCCGTCGTATCCCGCCTGGGGAAAGAGTCCCGAGCGCGTCTGCGTGAGCACGCCCGCCGCCTGGTCGACGTTGGCGGCGGCCACCTTGACGTTCAGGTTGTGCGCGAGCGCCTCCTCGATCAGCGCGTCGAGCACCGGATCGTTGAATTGCTTCCACCACTGCGTATTGGCGGTGTCGGCGGCGGCCTTCGGCTCGTAGATGAATGCGTTGGGCACATCGATGGCCGGGCGCGTGTAGTCGGGGCCGACCATGCAGCCGGCGACCGTCACAGTGGCGATCGTCGCCATCGCCCAGCGCGCGATGCCGTGGCGCGAACGACGTGGGACGGCGCGCGCGTCACCCATTCGGGTCACCCTCGGCACGCGGCTCAGCCGCCTCGCCGCCCGCCGCAGGGGCGTCCCCGGCGGGCGCCGGTGGCGGCGCATGGCGTTCCTCGCCGCGCTCCTTCAACCGGTCGAAGATGTAGAAGAACAGAGGCACGTAGAGCATCGCGAGCGTCGTTTCGCCGAGCATGCCGCCGATGATGCCGGTGCCGATCGAATGGCGGGCGTTGGCGCCTGCGCCGACAGCGAGCGCCAGCGGCAGGCATCCGATCGCGAACGCGAGCGAGGTCATGATGATCGGCCGCAGCCGCTGCTCGCCGGCCAGGATCGTCGCCTCCATGATCGACTTGCCCTCGCGGCGGAACTCCACGGCGGCCGACACGCGCAGCACGGCGTTCTTGGCGCCCAGGCCGATCAGCACGAGCAGGCCGATCTGGAAGTAGACGTCGTTGTCGAGGCCGCGCAGGTGGTTGGTCAGCAGTGCGCCCAGTATGCCGAAGGGAACCGCCGTCATGACGGCGCCCGGAAGCGTCCACGACTCGTACTGCGCGGCCAGCACCAGGAACACGATGATCAAGCCGAACACGAACGCCAGCGACGACGTGCCGCCCGCCTGCTTCTCTGCGTAGGCGAGGCCCGACCATGCGTACGTGTAGCCCGGCGGCAGATCGGCCTTGGCCAGCGCCTCCATCGTCGCGATCGCATCGCCCGAGCTGTAGCCCGGCGCCGCGCTGCCGATGATCTTGGCCGCGGTGAAGCCGTTGAAGTGCGGCAGCAAGTCCGGTCCGGTCGTCCACGACGTGCGCACGACCGACGACAGCGGCACCATCTGGTTCTGGTTGTTGCGCGTGTAAAGGCGCGTGAGGTCCTCGGGGTTCTGCCTGTACGGCGCATCCGACTGGACGATCACCCACCACACGTGGCTGAAGAGGTTGTACTGGCTGACCGTCAGCGAGCCGAACTGCGCCTGGATCGCGCTGTAGACATCCTGGACCGGGATGCCGAGCAGCTGCGTCTTGTCGCGGTCGACTTCGGCGCGCAGCTGCTGCGTATTCGCCGAATAGGTGGTGGCGAGCCCCGTCAGCTCGGGCCGTTCGCGCGCCTTTTTCAGGAAATCCTGCATGACGCCTTCGAGCGCCACGGGGTCGCCGGAGCCGGTGTCCTGGATCCAGAACTCGAAGCCGCCGGTGGTGCCGATGCCGGGGATCGGCGGCGGCGCGATGGGGATGACGATGGCACCTTCGATCTGCCGCGCTTCCTTGAAGAAGCCCTGGAGGATCGCGCGCGCGTTCTGCTCCTTGGCCGTCGCGATGTCCTTGTAGCGTGAATCGAAATCCGTGAAGGTGACGAAGAACGTCCCGGCGTTGGTTTTGAAGCCGCTGTCGAGCAAACTGTAGCCCGTCACCATCGACCGGGTCGCGACACCGGGAAGCTTCTTGAAGATGGCGTCGACGCGCTCGGCGATCGCCTGCGTGCGATCGAGGCTCGCGGCCTGCGGCATGATGATGGCCGCCATCGCGTAACCCTGGTCCTCCTGCGGCACGAAGCTGGTCGGGATGATTTGGAACAGGTGCCAGACCGCGTAGAGAAATCCGGCGAGCAGCACCAGCGCCACGACCATCCGCTTGATCGTGTAGTTGACGGCAAGGCCGAACGCCTGCGTGACCTGGTCGACCTTCCGGTTGAACCATGCGAAGAAGCCGCGCTGCGGCGCCGGATTGTGGCGCAGCAGCACCGCGCACATCGCCGGTGTCAGCGTGAGCGCGATGAAGCCGGACACCGACACCGAGATCACGATGGTGATCGCGAACTGCTTGTAGAGCTGGCCGGTGGTACCGGGCAGGAACGCAGCAGGGATGAACACCGACGCCATCACCAGCACGACGGCGACCAGCGAGCTCGCGATCTCTTCCATCGACCGGATCGTCGCCTCCTTCGGCGCGAGGTGGTGCTGCGCCATGTTGCGCTCGACGTTCTCGACCACGACGATCGCGTCGTCGACGACCATCCCGATGGCGAGCACCAGGCCGAACAGCGTCAGCAGGTTGATCGAGAATCCCAGCGCCAGCATGCCGGTGAACGTTGCGATCAGCGCGACGACGATCGCCACGCTGCAGATGATCGTGGTGCGGAAACTCTGCAGGAACAGGTAGACGACCAGCACCACCAGGACGATGGCCTCGAACAGCGTCTTGATCACTTCCTTGATCGACAGCCGGACGAAGTCGTTGGTGTCGAGCGAAATCAGGTATTCCATGCCGTCCGGAAAGCGGGTCTTCATCTGCTCCAGCGTCTCGCGGACGGCCTTGGAGACGACGAGGCCGTTGGCGCCGGGCTGCTGGTAGACGGCGATGAAGGTCGCCGGAACCGCGTTGAGCCTGCTGTCGACGATGTATTGCTTCAGCCCGATCTCGGCGCGGGCGACGTCGCCCACGCGCACGATCGCGCTGCCATCCTGGTTCGCGCGCAGGATGATGTTCTCGTACTGACCGGGTTCCGTGAACTGCGGCTGGGTGACGACGGGAAAGGTCAGTTCGACAGGTCCCGCATTGGGCTGCTGGCCGATCTGCCCGGCGCCGAACAGCTGGTTCTGCTGGTTGATCGCGTTCGCGAGGTCCGATGTGGTGATGCCCAGCGACGCCATGCGGTCCGGATTCATCCAGATCCGCATCGCCTGGTCGGGCACGCCCATGACCTGCGCCTGGCCCGCGCCGTTGACGCGCTTCAACGCATCGAGGACGTAGACGTTGGCGTAGTTGGCGACGTAGTTGGCGCTGTAGCGGCCTTCCTTCGCGTAGACCGCCACCAGCATCATGATCGACGACGACTTCTTCTGCACGTTGACGCCCTGCTGGACGACGGCGGACGGCAGCTGCGGCATCGCGAGGTTGACCCGGTTCTGCACCTGCACCTGCGCGATGTCGGGATCGGTGTCGAGGGAGAAGTACACGGTCATCGTCAGCTGGCCGGTCGACGAGCTGGTCGACGACATGTACAGCATGTTGTCGACGCCGTTGATCTGCTGTTCGATCGGCGCGGCCACCGAGCTCGCGAGCGTCTGCGAATCCGCACCCGGATAGGTCGCCTGCACCGTCACCTGGACCGGGGTGATGTTCGGATACTGCTGGACCGGGAGCTGCGTCATCGCGACCAGCCCGGCCAGCGCGATGATGATGGCGACGACGGCCGCGAAGATCGGCCGTTCGATGAAGAAGCGCGAAAACATCGAGCGAAGGGGTTGCGGTTACCGGGCGATCGCGATGTCGACGCGCCGCGCCTGGTCGTCGCTGCCGCTGCCGGTGACGCTGGCCGGCGGCGCGAGCCTGATGCGACGCGTCTCGATCCCGTCGTCGACCAGCGCGTCGCGTACGGCAAGCGCGCGCCGCTTCGCGAGTTCGGCGTTGGCGGCGGC
This sequence comes from uncultured beta proteobacterium, assembly GCA_963739745.1. GTDB lineage: Bacteria > Pseudomonadota > Gammaproteobacteria > Burkholderiales > Casimicrobiaceae > VBCG01. Next base: position 37,926 of record CAVUCJ010000013.1, on the reverse strand, counting down.
GTCGCCGGTACGGTCCGTGTAGCCGGTGACCACGATGGCCGTGCCGATGCCCATGTAGGACGCCGCGGCCTGTTGCACGGCCTCCTTTGCGCGGTCGTCCAGCGTGGACTGGCCGCGCGCGAAATACACGGCCACGCCGGCCTCATGCGTGCCGGTCGCGCTGGTTCCGGACGCGCTCGTCGCGGAGGCCGGCGCGGTGGCGGTCGGCGCGGACGCCTTGGTCGGGACGTACGGTGTTGCCTTGACCGCGGCGCCCGGGGTCAGGCGGACGCCGCCGTCGACCACGATGCGCTCACCCGATTCCAACCCTTCGGTGATCAGCCAGCCTTCGCCGTGCCACTCGCCGACGGTCACGGGACGCAGCTCCGCCTGGTTCTGCTTGTTGACCACCCACAGAAAATGGCCCTTGGCGCCCTGCTGGACCGCGCGCTGCGGGACGAGGATGGCGTTAGGCCGGATCGCGCCGGTCAGTCGCGCGCGTACGTACTGGTTGGGGCGCAGGACACCGGCGGGGTTGTCGACGGTCGCCCGCAGAAGGAACGTGCCGGTGGTCGAATTGTAGGAGGGATCCGCGAACGTGATCTTGCCGGTGTACGGGAACAGGCTGCCGTCGACCATCTCGATCTCGACGGCGAACTCGCCGCCGGCCGGCATCCTCAGCTGCCCGTTCTTCACGTCGTTGCGGACCTGCTCCATCCTGTTCTCGGACACGCTGAAATTGATCCACATGGGCGTCAACACCGACACCGTCGTGAGCTGCGCGTTCTGAGGGTTGAGGTACGTACCGTCGGCGACCACCGCGAAACTGCTCACGCCATCCACCGGCGAGCGGATCGTCGTGTAGGACAGGTTGAGCTTCGCCACCTCCAGCTGCGCCTTCGCCTGCTCGACGGCCGCCGCCGACTGCTCGTACTGGCCCTGTGCGTTGTCGAGGTCCTTCTGCGACAGCGCGTTCAGCTGCGCGAGCGGCTTGGTGCGAGCGAGGTTCTGCTCGGCCACGAGCAATGCCGCCTGGTTGCGCTGCAACGCGGCGGCCTGCGCGTCCACCTGCGCCTGGAATGGCTTCTGGTCCATCTGGAACAGCACCTGGCCCGCCTTGACCACCGAACCCTCGACGTAGACGCGCTTGTCGAGAAAGCCCGACACCCGCGCCTGGACATTCACCGCCTGCGAACTCTGCGTTTGCGCGACGTAGATCGCAGTGATGGGGATGTCCTTGCGCTCGACCGTCTGGACGCGGACGTCGATGGGCCCTTTCTCTGCCGCCTTGGGCGCCTCCCGGCTGCAGCCGGTCGCAACCACGACGCAGAGTGCGATCGCGCCGCCGACCAGGGCGACGCGTGAGTGACGGCGGATCGCCTGCATTCGTTTCATCGTGGAGGAATTCGAAGGTGATGCATCGAGGCTCGGAGGATCATGCGGGACATCGCGTGGAACAAGGAACGATGCGCCCGTTCATGCGCGCCACGATACCCGCGTCAATGGTCGTGCCAACGGCGCCGGCACCGAGCCCGCTTTTTAACTCACAAGTGCGGATTTGTCGACCCGCCGCTCTGGAAGTGCAAAGGGCGTTGAGCTCGCTCGCTGCGGCCGATCAGAATAACGGCTGTTTGCCGGCGCGCTCGGTGACGGATGGATCGCGGCCCGCGGCCGTTCCCTGGTCGGCAAGGTCGACCCAACCGCCGCCCATGGCCTTGTAGACGTTGACGATCTGCACGAACGCGTCGGCGAACGAGCGCACCGCCGCCAGCTCGGCGGTGAAGAGCTCGTTCTCCGCGTAGAGCACCTCCAGGTATCCGGCGTAGCCGTTGTTGAATCGCACGCCCGACAGCCGCGCGTATTCGCGCAGCGACGCGACGCGCAGCGTCTGCGCATCGGACTCCTCGCGCTTCCTGACGGTGCCGGTCAGCGCGTCGTCGGTCTCGCGGAACGCGTTGATGATCGTCTGCTGGTAGAACGCGAGCGCCGCGGAGCTGTTTGCCTCCGCCGAGCTGACCTGGCCGGCGATGGACCCGGCAGTGAAGATCGGACCCGCGATGCCGGCAGCGAGCGACCAGGCGAGCGCCGGCCCGGAGAGAAAATTGGAGAAATCCGCGCTGACCGATCCGAGCGAGCCCGTCAGGTTGATCTGCGGATAGTAGAGCGCCTTCGCCGCGCCGATGTTGGCGTTGGCGGCGATCAGGTTCTGCTCCGCCTGCAGGATGTCGGGCCGGCGCTCGAGCAACGAAGACGGGAGGCCGGCAGGGACGCCCGGCGCGGCCAACTCGTCGATGGCCTTTCCGCGCGGAATCCGGTAGGGATTGCGACCCTGCAGCAGCGCGATCAGGTTCTCCTGCGCGGCGATCTGCTGCTGCAGCGAGGGAATCGCGGCCAGCGCCTGCTGGTACTGCGACTGGACCTGTGCCAGCTCCAGCTTGGACACGACGCCGCCCTTGTGGCGCAAATCGAAGATGCGCAGCGTGTTGGCGTAGTTGCGCGCCGTTTGCTGCGATATCTCGAGCTGGCGGTCGAGCGCGCGCAGCCCGATGTAGCTCACCGCCATGCTGGTGACTACCGACAGCACGACGCCGCGACGCCCCTGCTCCGTCGCGTAGACCTGCGCCTGCGCCGCCTGTGTCTGCCGCCGCACGCGCCCGAAGAGGTCGATCTGCCAGGCGGCGCCGAGCGCGCCCTTGTAGGATGAATAGTACGGATCGTTTCCGGGTATCGGCTCGGAGGAGTTGGCAACCTCGCTGCCCCGGTTGCGGCTGGCGTTGAGGTCGTAACTCGCCTGCGGATAGAACTGGGCGCGCGTCGTCTGCAGCTGGCCGAGGAATGCGTCGACGCGCGACGCGGCGATCACGAGGTCCCGATTTTCCTTCAGCGCGGACTCGATGAGGCCGGTCAGCGCCGGATCGTCGAATTGTTCCCACCAACGCGTGTTGGCGACGTTCGCGGCTTCCTTGTAGTCGATACGCCAGCCGGGTGGCGACTCCACCGTCGGCTTCACGTAGTCGGGCCCGACCGTGCATGCGCCGGCAAGCACGGTCACGACCACCGCAAGGAGTGTGTGGCGAAGGCGGCGCACGTCAGTGGCCCCTGTCGGCCGGTACAGGTGCCGAAGCCGGAGGCGGCGCCTGCTTGCGCCCTGCCATCCGCTGGCTCATCGACTCCAGCAGGAAGAAGAACACCGGCGCGAACACCACGGCGACGACCATCGACGCCAGGATGCCGCCGATGACGCCGGTGCCGATCGCGCGCAGGCTGTTGGCGCCGGCACCGGTGGCGATGGCGAGTGGGATGCAGCCGAAGCCGAAGGCCAGCGACGTCATGACGATCGCGCGCAGGCGCGCCCCCGCCGCAGCGAGCGCGGCGTCGCGCGCCGACATGCCGTCGCGGACGTGCTCGATCGCGACCTCGCAGATCAGGATCGCGTTCTTCGCCGAAAGTCCGACCAGCGTGACCATGCCGACCTGGAAGTACACGTCGTTTTCGAGCCCGACGGCCCAGGTCATTGCCAGCGCGCCGAGAATGGCGATCGGCACGGTGAGCACCACCGCGATCGGCAGCGTCCATTTCTCGAATTGCGCGGCCAGAAGAAGGAAGACGAGAATCAGGCCGAACACGAACGCGGAGCTCGACGTGCTGCCCGAGCTTTTCTCCTGCAGCGCCTGGCCGGCCCACGCGTACGAGAAGTTGCCGGGCAGCTCGCGGGCGACTTCCTCCATCGCGCTGAGCGCCTGCCCCGAGCTGTAGCCGGGTGCCTGGCTGCCGGTGATCTTGACTGCAGGGAAGCCGTTGAACCGGCTGACGAGCTTGGGAGAGGCGACGTAGCGGGTCGTGATGAGCGCGGACAGCGGGACGTTGGCGCCGCTCTTCGAGCGAACGTACACCTTGTCGAAATCCGACGGATTCATCCGGTAATTGGCATCCGCCTGCACGATCACCCACCAGACCCGGGAGAACTGCGAGAACTGGCCGACGATCTGCGATCCGAAGAACGCCTGCATGGTGCCGAATGCGTCGGCGACGGTCACGCCGAGCGCCTCGGCCTTGTTGCGGTCGAGGTCGACGAAAAGCTGCTGGGTCGCCGCACGGTACGTGGTCGAAATGCCCTGCAGTTCCGGCCGCTGCTTGGCCTTGGCGAGGAAGGTTTCAACGGCCGCACCGGTGGCGCGTGCGTCGCCGGCTCCGCGGTTCTGAAGATAGAACTCGAAACCGCCGGTGGTCCCCATCCCCTGAATCGAAGGCGGGTTCAACCCGAAGACGAAGGCGTCCTTGATCGAGGCGAACTGCGCATTGAGCCGCTTGAGCGTCGCGAATGACAGCAGCGACGCATCCTTGCGCTCATCGAACGGCTTCAACGACGCGAAGAGGACCGCGCCGTTGTTCTGGATCTGGCCATCGATCAGGCTGTAGCCGGCCACCGACGCGACGTCCTGGACGGCCGGATCGGCCGAGACGATCTGTTGGGCACGTTCGGTGATCTTGGCCACGACCTCGAGGTTCGCGGTGTCCGGCGCGACGATCGCGGCGAAGAAATAGCCCTGGTCCTCGTCCGGCACGAAACTCGACGGCAGGATGCGGAACATCATCACGATGCCGACGATGAAGCCGGCGAACACGATCAACGCGATCGGCCACCCCTGGATCGCGCGCGCGACGACACCCACATAGCCTTTGCGCAGGCGCTCGAAGCCGTTCTCGAACCAGCGGAAGAAGCCCTTCTTCTCGCCGTGGTGGGCGCGAATGATGATCGCGGCGAGCGCCGGCGACAGCGTGAGCGCCACGACCCCGGAAATCACCATGGAAATGGCGATGGTCACGGCGAACTGCTGGTAGAGCTTGCCGGTGACTCCGCCCAGGAATGCGACCGGCAGGAAGACCGCGACCAGCACCAGCACGATCGAGATCAGCGCACCGGCGATCTGCGTCATCGTGACCTTGGCGGCTTCCAGCGCCGACAATCCCTTGCCGGCCATGTTGCTCTCCACGCCCTCGACCACGACGATCGCGTCGTCGACGACGAGACCGATGGCGAGGATCAGTCCGAACATCGTCAACATGTTGACCGAGAAGCCCAGCAGGTGCATGCCGATGAACGTGCCGATGATCGACACCGGCACCGCCAGGATCGGGATGATCGTCGCCCGCAGCGACTGCAGGAACACGAACACCACCAGCACGACCAGCACGACCGCCTCGAAGAACGTGTGGACGACCTTTTCGATCGAGTTCAGCGTGAAAATGCTGGTGTCGAGTGCGATCCGGTAGTCGAGGCCGGTGGGGAACTGCTGCTTCAGTTCAGCCAGGCGCTTGCGTACCGCGTTGGCGGTGGCCACGGCGTTGGCGCCCGGCTGCTGGTTGATCATGATGGTCGTCGACAGCTTGCCGTTCATGCGGCTCACGATCGAGTAGTCACGCTTGTCGAGCTCGACGCGTCCGATGTCGCGCAGCCGGACCATCGCCGTGCCCTCCTTGGCGGCGCGGACGATGATCTCCTCGAACTCCTCCGGCTTGGTCAGCAGGCCCTGCGCGGTGATGACGAAGGTCTGCTGCGTGCCGGGCACCGAAGGCTGGCCTCCGATCTGCCCGATGCCGAAGGTCTGGTTCTGGCTTTGGATGGCGGCCGCCACCTCCTGCGCAGAGATGCCGAGCTGCGCCATCCGGTCTGGCTGCAGCCAGACGCGCATCGCGATGTCCGGCAGGCCGAGCACCGACGCGCGATTGGCACCCGGCACGCGCTTCAACTCGTCCAACACGTACAGGTTCGTGTAGTTGTCGATGTAGGTGCCGGTATACCGGTTGTCCGGCGAGAAAATCGACAGCACCATCATGATTCCGCCCGACGACTTGTCGACGGCGACGCCCTGCTGCACCACCGACTGGGGCAGCAGCGACATTGCCTGGCTCACGCGGTTCTGGACATTGACCTGGTTGATGTCGGGATCGCTGCCGGGTTTGAACACGACATTGATCGACACGTTGCCGGAAGACGAGCTGGTCGATTGGAAATACAGGAGGTTGTCGATACCGTTGATCTGCGCCTCGAGCGGCGCGGCCACCTGGTTGGCGACCACTTCGGCGGTGGCGCCCGGATAGCTCGCCGACACGCCGACCTGCGGCGGCGCCAGTTCCGGATACTGCTCGATCGGCGAGACCGACATCGCCACGGCGCCGGCGAGCACGATCAGGATCGAGATGACCGCCGACAGGATCGGCCGGTCGATGAAGAAATGCGTGAACACGGGGGCGCTACTTCTTCGCGGCGTCGGGCTGCTTTGCCGCGGGCGCGGCCGGCGGCTGCTTCGCTCCAGGCGCGGCGGCGGGCGGGGCTTCCGCAGGTACCACCGTCACCGGTTGCCCAGGCACCACCTTCAGCACACCGTCGACGACCACGCGGTCGTCCTTCGCGAGGCCCTGGACGATCACGATGTCCTTGTCGCCGTAGTATTCGCCGACGATCACCGGGCGGATCTCCGCGATGTTGTTCGCGTTCACCACGTAGACCAGATGGCCGTTGCTGCCCTGCTGCACGGCGAGCTGCGGCACGACGATCGCATTCGGCCGGTACGCGCCCTTGACATGGGCGGTGACGAACATGCCGGGTTGCAGGTCGAATTTCGGATTGGGAAGCACCGCACGCACGAGGAACGAACCAGTGTCCTGGCTGAACGACGGATCGGTGAAGTCGATCCTGCCGTGGTGGGGGTAGATCTTGCCGCCCGGCAGCTCGACCTCGATTTCGAAACTGTCGCCCTTGGGAGGAATGACCTGTCCCTTGTCCGACAGCTCGTTGTACCGCGCCATCTGATTCTGCGAAATGTTGAAATTCACCCAGATCGGATCCAGCGCGGCGACGTAGGTCAGGTTCGCGCTATCGGCCATCGCGTTGACGAACGCGCCCTGGCGCTGCAGCGAACGGCTGGCCACACCGGTCACCGGTGACGTGATCGTCGCGTAGCCCAGGTTCAGCTGCGCTTCGTCGACCTTGGCCTGCGCGGAGAACACCGCCGCCTTGGCGGCGTCGAGCTCGCCCTTCGCGCGGTCGAGGTCCGACAGCGGCAGCGCGTCCTGGTCGGCCAGCGGCTTCACGCGTCCATAGGTCGCCTGCGCCGTCGCGTAGCGGGCCTGCTGCGATTCGAGCTCGCCGCGGGCGGAGTTGAGCTGCGCTGCGAAGGGCCTCGGATCGAGCAGGAACATCAATTGTCCCTGCTTGATCAGCTGGCCCTCCTTGTAGGCGATGCGATCGAGAAAGCCGGACACCCGCGCGACGATGTTGACCTGCCGCGAGCTCTCCGTCTGCGCGACGAACACCGGTGTGTACGGGATGGTCGCGGGTTCGATCGTGATGACGCTCACCTGCGGCGCCGGCCTCGGCGGAGGTGGCGCCTCCTTGCCGCAGCCGGCGAGGGCGGCAGCCGCGGTCAGCGCGGCGGCCGCGGCGGCGGCGCGCCATGGGCAGATGCGCGTGACTTTGGAAGGCTGCATGGAGTACCTCGTTGCGGCTGTGAAGGGAAACGCAGGCGGCAGGGGACCCCTGCGTCATTCGAGGGGCGAGCAGTCGACAAAAGGCAAAGTGTGACACGGAGGCGGAGGATGTGTCGACTCGGCAACTGCGGTGAACGGTGGAGCGGACAGGCCGGCCGCCGCGTGCTTGCCCTTACAATCGCCGCTTCGACTCCCGACCCTGCGCCTCGATGACCCGCTCCCGCTCCCGTGTCAACTCGCGCCTCCAGCGGATCGCCTACAAGGCCATGCGCGAACGCGGACTCCTTCCCGAGTTTCCGCCGTCGGTGGTTGCCGAGGCCGATGCGTTGCGTCACCCGGCCGCCGACGTGGCGGTGCGTGATCTTCGCGACCTCCTTTGGGCCTCGATCGACAACGACGACTCCCGTGACCTCGATCAACTTTCTGTCGCCGCGGATGCGGCCACCCCAGGCGACACGATCTTCGTCGCCATCGCCGACGTCGACGCGTTGGTGAAGAAGGGGTCCGAAATCGACGCCCATGCGGCCGTCAACACGACTTCGGTGTACACGGCGGCGGGAATCTTCCCGATGCTGCCGGAGAGGCTTTCGACCGACCTCACGTCGCTCAATCCCGACGAAGATCGACTTGCGGTCGTCGTCGAAATGACCATCGCGGCCGATGGCACGCTGGCCCATTCCGCCGTCTACCGCGCAATGGTGCGAAATCACGCCAAGCTTGCGTACGACGGCGTGGCGGCGTGGCTGGAAGGCCATGGCGCCACGCCCGCGCCACTGACGGCGATTCCCGAGCTGGAGGCGCAACTGCGCCGCCAAAGCCGGGTTGCCCAGGCACTCAAGGGCCTCCGGGTGCTGCGCGGTTCACTGCAGCTCGACACGCGCGAGACCCGGCCGCTGTTCTCGGATGGTACGCTGGCCGACCTGGCGCCCGACGAATCGAACCGCGCCAAAGAGCTGATCGAGGACTTCATGATCGCGGCCAACGGTGTGGTCGCGCGCTTCCTGGCGGAAAAGCAGATGCCGTCCATGCGCCGCGTATTGAAAACGCCGGAGCGATGGGACCGCATCCGCGCGCTGGCGGGTCGGTTCGGCGAGAATTTGCCCACGATGCCCGATGCCGTTGCCCTCGACGCGTTCCTGATCAAGCAACGCCACGTGGACCCCGACAGCTACGGCGACCTTTCGCTGTCGATCGTGAAGCTCCTGGGCCGCGGCGAATACGCGCTCGTCGTTCCAGGCGCCGCCAATCCGGGACACTTTGCGCTGGCGGTGCAGGACTACATGCACGCGACCGCGCCCAACCGCCGGTATCCCGACCTCGTCACCCAGCGAATACTCAAGGCCGCGCTCGACGGGCGCGAGGCGCCGTACAGCAACGGGGAGCTTGCCGCGCTCGCCGGCCACTGCACCGAGCAGCAGCAGAACGCCGCCAAGGTCGAGCGCCAGATCGCCAAGTCCGCCGCCGCGCAGCTCCTGTCGTCGCGCACCGGGGCGACGTTCAGCGGTATCGTGACCGGCGCGTCGGACAAGGGAACATGGGTGCGCATCTCGCGGCCGACGACGGAGGGCCGGGTCGTTCAGGGCTATCAGGGGCTCGACGTCGGCGACCGGGTGACGGTGCAACTTCTGCGTACCGATGTTGATCGCGGCTACATCGACTTCGCCGCGCGGAGGCCCGCATGAAGCCCGACGTTGCCACGCATGTCCCGCTCGCCTACAAGAACGAGGGATTCCTGGACAGCGACGACGCGAGGCCGCTGCGGCTCCTGGCGGAATATCTGCAGCCGCTGTACGCATTCCAGCGCGAGAAGATCTGCGGTACGGTCGTCTTCTTCGGCTCCGCGCGCCTGACGCGCGACGGACCAAACGGAACCTACTACGACGCCGCCCGCGAGTTGGCCCGACGGGTGACCGTTTGGTCGATGACGCTCTCGCCCGACCTGTGCCATTGCGTCGTGTGCACGGGTGGAGGCGGTGGCATCATGGAGGCCGCCAATCGCGGCGCCGCCGACGCCGGCGGCAAGTCGATCGGACTCAACATCGGCCTGCCCCGCGAGCAGGCGCCGAATGCCTACCTCTCGCCTGGGTTGGCCTTCGAATTCCACTACTTCTTCATGCGCAAGCTGTGGTTTGCGCACCTCGCCCGCGCGCTCGTCGTGTTTCCCGGCGGGTTTGGCACACTCGACGAACTCTGCGAATTCCTGACCCTGATGCAAACCGGGAAGATCGTCCGCCGCATCCCCATCCTGCTGTACGGATCGGAGTACTGGAAGGAGATCCTGGACTTCGAGGCGCTCGCACGCCATGGGATGATCAGCCGCGACGACCTGGCACTGTTTCACTTCGTCGACGACCCGGAGACCGCGTTTTCGTTGCTGCAGTCCGGAATGGCGCCCCCGACCGAAACCGAAACACCGGCCATTGCGCATTCGCGCATCGAGTAATGCGCAGGACCCGGCGACCGAACGGAGGATTGGCGTTGCCGTTGTCGGTTCAGTGGGCAAGCTTCAATACGACCACGCCGCCGACGATCATCGTGATTCCCACGTAGCGCGCCAGGCTCGACGCGTCTCCGAAGAACCAGACGCCGACCAGAAACGTTCCCGCGGCGCCGATGCCGGTCCAGACCGCGTAGGACGTGCCGATCGGGATTTCTCTCTGCGCCAGCCACAGGAGGAAGCCGCTTACGGCCATCGACACGATCGCGAGCAGAATTCCCGGGAGCCGGTACTCGGACCCTTGCGCGAACTTGAGTCCGATGGGCCAACCAATCTCGAACATTCCGGCAGCAACCAGGTAGATCCAACTCATCGATCCGGTCTCCGTTGAGACAACCGAAGGGCCGGGCGACCCGTCGCCTGCCCGGTGTCCGGGGCGATGCATCGCGCCGCGAGATCGTGCGCGTCTGCGCCGGTCACCTGCACGCGCGCGAACGCGCCCGGCGTCAGCCTGCCGCCCCCCGCGATGCGAACGACACCGTCGATCTCCGGCGCATCCGCCGCCGAGCGAGCGATCGCGATGTCGCCGTCGACCGCGTCGATCAGCACGTCGATCGTGGTGCCGATCTTGCGCGCGAGGCGCGTGGCGCTGATCTTCGCCTGCGTTTCCATGAAACGTCTCTGCCGCAATTGCCGAACTTCCGACGGGACCGGATCGGGCAGCGCGTTCGCGGTCGCGCCGTCGACCGGCGAATACGCGAAGCAGCCGACCCGGTCGAGTTGCGCTTCCTCGAGGAACGCGAGCAATGCCTCGAACTCGGCCTCGGTTTCGCCGGGAAAGCCGGCGATGAAGGTCGAACGAATCGTGAGGTCCGGGCACATCGCACGCCATGCCCGGATGCGCGAGAGCGTGTTCTCGGCGTTGGCCGGGCGCTTCATCAGTTTCAGGATGCGCGGGCTCGCGTGCTGGAACGGCACGTCGAGGTAGGGCAGCAGCCTGCCTTCCGCCATCAGCGGGATCACGTCGTCGACATGCGGATACGGATAGACATAATGCAGACGCACCCACGCGCCCAATTCGCCCAGCGCCTTCGCGAGCTCGGCCATCTTCGTCTTCACCGGCCGGCCGCGCCAGAAGCCGGTCCGGTACCTGACGTCGACGCCGTAGGCGCTCGTATCCTGGGAGACGACCAGCAGTTCCTTCACGCCGGCGTTCACCAGGTTCTCGGCTTCCGCCATCACCTCGCCCAGCGGCCGGCTGACGAGGTCGCCACGCATCGACGGAATGATGCAGAAGGTGCAGCGATGGTTGCAACCTTCGCTGATCTTGAGGTACGCGTAGTGCGACGGCGTGAGCTTGATCCCCTGGGGGGGGACCAGGTCGACGAACGGATCGTGTGGACGAGGCAGGTGCGCGTGCACGGCGCTCATCACTTCCTGCGTCGCGTGCGGTCCGGTGACGGCGAGCACCCTCGGGTGCGCGTCGCGCACGAATGCGCCGTCACCCTTGGCGCCGAGGCAGCCGGTAACGATCACCTTGCCGTTTTCGGCGAGCGCCTCGCCGATCGCGTCGAGCGATTCGGCGACTGCCGCATCGATGAAGCCGCAGGTGTTGACGACGACCAGGTCCGCGCCCTCGTAGGAGGGCGCGATCGCGTAGCCCTCCGCGCGCAGCCGGGTCAGGATCTGCTCGGAGTCGACCAGCGCCTTCGGGCACCCGAGGGAGACGAATCCGACGCGGGGGGCGGGCGCACGCGAGGGCGCTTTCCCGCGGCGCGAAGGAGCCGGATTCGGGGTGGCGCGGTGGTCTTTTCTCATGGACGCAATTTCCGGGCGGAAATTCCGATCCAAACCCGGACTGCATTAACGCGTTGCATCAATGCGGCGCAACAATATTCGATGCTGCGCCGCGTTTGTGCGGTCAGCGTTATTTTTTGTCGTCTTCGGGTTCCGGCTGCGGTGGCGCAACGAAGTTGGGAAACGGAAACGCGGTGAAAATGCCGCGGGTCTGATCCTGCATGCGCTGCTGCATGTCCATGAACAGCTTGGCGCTCTGCTCGAGATAGTTGCCGAGCATTCCCTGCATCGCGGGCGCCTGCATCTGCATGAACTGCTTCCACAGGTCGGGCGTGATCATCATCTTGTCGCCGTACACCTGCTTCGCCTGATCCTGCAGTTTCTTCTGGATCGCGAGGAACGCCTTGACGTTCTGCTCCATGTACTGGCCCATGATCGTCTGCTGCGCGGTTCCGTAGAAGCGGATCATCTGCGACAGCATTTCCGAGCTGAACATCGGGACGCCGCCACCTTCCTCGTCGAGGATGATCTGCAGCAGGATCGCGCGCGTCAGGTCCTCGCCGCTCTTCGCATCCACGACCTGGAAGTCGATGTTGTCCAGCACCATCAGCTTGACGTCGGCCAGCGTGATGTAGCCGCTATTCGCGGTGTCGTACAGGCGCCGGTTGGGGTATTTCTTGATCTTGCGGACCGAATCGCTCATCAAACGCACTCCTGCGGGGGATGCCAGATTATAACCCACTGATTTATCGGACGTTTAACTTTAGTTTGGAGCCCCTGCACAGGCGATCCGGACGCATTGTGCAATGCATCAAAAACTTCTTGACTTGGGGCAAAGGCGTACCTACAATGTGAATTGTGCGGTGCAGCAAACGACGCGGAATCAGCGTCCAAACTGCCCGCGGGGCGGTCTTCGAAGCAATGTGATCCGGACCGCTCGAGCACCCGATGTTCGGGGCGATTCGCCCCTGCAAGGTGCGGCAGGGCCAACAGGATCGAATGGCAATGACCCGTCCGATGGACACTTACTGACAAGGAAGCCACCATGTACAACCCGACCGAACAGATCACCGAATTCAACAAGACCAACGTCGCGCAAGCCACCAAGTTTGCAGCGCTCTCGCTCGAGAACGCCGAGAAGATGATGAAGTTCAACCTGGGCGCCGCCAAGGCTGTGTTTGCGCAGTCCGTCGAAGGCGCGCAAGCCGTCGCCGGCGTGAAGGACGTGCAGGACCTGCTCGCGCTGCGCACGAAGCTCGCCGAAACCCAGATTCAGACCGCCGTCGGTTACTCGCGTCATCTGTATGAACTGACCGCCGAAGCGCAGGCCGGCTATTCGGCGCTCGCCGAGGAAGCGTTCGGCATGTACACCAAGGGCATGGCCGCGTGGGTCGACCAGGCGAGCAAGTCGGCGCCTGCCGGCTCGGACGTCGCGGTCAACGCGTTCCGTTCGACGATGGCCGCGACGACCGCCGCATTCGACCAGTTCCAGAAGGCGTCGAAGCAGGTCGTGAGCATGACCGACGCGAACGTTCGCGCTGCCGCAGCGACCGCGACCAAGGCCACGAAGGGCCGCAAGGCTGCGTAGTTGCCGCCGAACGCGGATCGCGCCCGAGGCACTCTCGCCGGTGCGCGAACCGCGGGGACCTGGAACGGGAACTTGAAAAGATCCCGGTGGTCCCAGTAGCCGGTGATGTCTCCTTCTGTATCGGTCCTCCTCCTGATTGATACAGCCTCGAGCCCCGCGATGCGAATCGCGGGGCTCTTTTTTTGGAGATTGGAATACCGGAGTTGGCGCCACGACTGCGGTTGAGTGCGAGAGGGCCAACGCGCTACCGCAACACCGCATTGAAGGCGTTCCGGACTGGCGCTGCCTATCGCCGGAAACCGCCGCTGCGACCGGCAAAGCCACCGCCGCCGCGTCCGGCGGCTCCGCCTGCGCCCCGCATCGATTCGAATTGCTGCTGGCGGGCACCGCCCTCCATCCTTGCGCTGCGATCCTGCTCGAGTTGCCCCATCCCTTCGAAGCGTCCGCCGCCTGCCCTCGATTCGAAGGCCGAACCGCGTTGCGCGGCGCCGGCCATGCCTTGCCCGCCCATGGCGCCTGCCCCACCTGCTGCTGCACCCGCGCGGGCAGTCGTGCTGCGCTGTGCCGCCGCGTTTTGCGAAGTGCCGCCGGTCGCCGCTCGGCCGGAGGCGCTTCTCTGCGCCGCTGCGCCTTGCGTGGCGCCGCTGGCGGCGGCTTGACCGGAGGCGCTTCTCTGCGTCGCCGGCTTGTCGACGGAGTTCCACGATCCGTTGTCGTATTTCTGCCAGCCGCTGTCGGTCTTCTTGTAGACGTTGCCGTCGGCGCCCGCGTAGACGTCGCCGCCGGCGGTCTTGACCGCGCCCGCGCTGTTGCCGCCCGCGCCGGAGACCCCGGCGCCCTTGGCGCCGCTCGACGAGGTGAACGAGCCCGCGCTGCCTTGCGCGTTGCTCCGGCTTTGCGTATTGCACGGTCTGGTTGGGTCCCGAAATCGTGCTCGAGCCCCAGCGGCCGTAGGCGTTGCTGTTCTGCTGCGTGGATCCGGAGCGCCCCGTGTTCGCGTTGTACCAGCTCGCGTTGCCGGCCGCGCCGTCGGGTCCCCACGCCGCGCTGCCGTGAGCATAGCTGCCGGTGCTGGGGTTGTACGCGGAGAAAGCGCCCGCGCCGCCGTTGGGTCCGTAGATCGCGCCGCCGTGCGCCCAGGCGCCGGTGTTGGGGTTGTACGCGGTGCCGCCCTTCGCCACGCCGCCGTAGGGACCGTAGATCGCGCCGCCATGCGCCCACGCGCCGGTGGTCGCGTTGTAGTACGTCGCGCCCGCGTACGAATACGGGTACGGATAGTAGATCGGATATCGGCGCCGGGTAGATGTAGGGCGGGTAGTAGTAGCCGGTGCCGTAGACGACCACGCCGGCGCTCACGTAGCCCATCGTGTAGCCCGCCGTATAGCCGTAGGTGACGGCCGCGGGTGTCGCTGCATAGACGCGCACGTACGTGCACGGGATACATCGGGTTCGACGGCGGAATCGTGTAGATCAGCCGCCGGGACGCTTGCCGCGAGCGACCACGGGTCCGACGGGCGCGGGCGCCGCGAACCAGGCGCCCTGGTAGCACGAGAAGTAGCCGTCGCCGGTCCGGATCACGTTGAACGACGTGTTGACCGCATAGGTCATCGGCGTGCCGGGGATCGCCGCGAATTTCGGCTCGCCGGCGTAGACCACGTCGAGCTTCGCCGTCGCGCGATCGAGCGTGGCCTGCTGCGGAATCTGCGCTTCGATCAGCGCCTCCTGCGCCTGCGGCGTGCCCGGCACGGAGACCAGCACGAATCCGCGCGGTCCGGCGGCGGGTATGCGCGCGAAGTCGGCGGGCAGCGTGGGCGTGGCGAAGGTCCAGGGGCCATCGAGACTCGGACTCGCGAACCAGCGTCCGGACACGAGGTAGTAGAAGCGGCCGCCGGCGTCGCGAAACAGCGCCGCGTCGGTGTTCGCCACGTATTGCAGCGACGTGCCGGCGATGGCCACGTACTGCGGCGGCCCGCTGGTCACGATGATCGCCGCCGGCGCGGTCGACACGAAGACCGTCGGCGCGTCGCCGGCGCCGAACGCGCGGCCGGGAATCTGCTTTTTCACGTCGGCGAAATTGCGGTCGTCGGGCAGGGCGGCGAACGCCGGCGGCAGCGGTCCCGCCGGCGCCCAGGGGCCCTTGGCGTCCGGCGCGGCAAGCCAGCCGCCGTTGTTGAGCAGGTACCAGGTCCCGGTGGCCGTATCGGTGAAGACGTCCCAGTTGGTGTTCACCGCGAACGACAGCGGGGTGCCGGCGATCGGCGCCAGCACCGGCTCGCCGTCGAATACGACGAGGCTTGCCGGGCGCGCGCTGACGAAGATCCGCGGCGGCGTGTTGTCGAGCGCGACCTCCGGCGGCTTCTGCGCCTGCTCGAAGGCTCATCACCAGCGTCGCCAGCGGCACGCGCTTGACGCCCATGTTCGCGAGCGCCGCGCGGACCCTGCCTTCCACTTCCGCGGCCTTCGCCGGGTCGAGCGACGGGAAGTGCACGGACACGAGTCGCGGTTCGGTCAGCACGACCGTGCGTTCGGCGAGTTCGGTCTGCGTGGTGAACGCCACGTCGACCACGCCGAATGTCGGGGCCTTGGCGCCCGCGGGCGTGACGGCGATCGCGACGCGCGCGTTGAGCGTGCGCTGCTCGGGCCACGAAACGACCTGCGGCTGGTAGATCGTCGCGCTGCCCTTCTCGCCGGTGATCGTGTGCGGCCAGCGACCGGCGGCACCCGGCGTGTCGGGCCCACTCGACGACGCTTGCGCCATGCCCGACGCGGAGGCGGCCGCCGGCGATCCCGCTGCCGCAGTTGCGGCCGGGGCCGCCGCGCCGCCCACGGCGCGCAACGCCTGCTGGCATGCCGCGCGACGTCTTCGCGGCATTCTTCTGCAGACAGGCGAGCGCCGCCTGGCCGCCCGTCGGCACGCCGGCGCAATTCGCCGCGTAGTCGGAGCGGCAGGCCTGGCGGATCGCGCCGGCCTGCGCGGACGTGGGCTGCTGCGCGTCGGCTGTGGCGCCCGCACCCGCCAACGCGAGCACGACGCTCGCGCAGGCCAGCTCCAGGCGCAACCTGCGGGTTGTCGCGTCGTTCATTGATGCTCCTTCGTTGCAGTGATTCGACGCGCTTTGCCCGCCAAGATCGTCGCGCCAGCGGGTTCGCCCGGCCGCCGCGCACAAGATGCGCTGACGTCGAACGCGCCGACGTCACTTCGCGACGGACCGATCAGAACATGTGCTGGCCGCCGTTGATCGCGATGTTGGCGCCGGTCACGAACGCCGCCTCCTCGCTCGACAGGTAGGCGACCAGACCGGCGACTTCCTCGGGCTTGCCGAGCCGTCCCATCGGAATCTGCGGAACGATCTTCGAATCCAGCACTTCCTTCGGAATGGCCATGACCATCTTGGTGCCGATGTATCCGGGGGAGATCGTGTTCACGGTGACGCCCTTGCGCGCGTATTCGAGCGCGAGCGCCTTGGTGAACCCGTGCATGCCCGCCTTGGCCGCCGAGTAGTTGGTCTGCCCGAACGCGCCCTTCTGGCCGTTCACCGACGAAATGTTGATGATGCGGCCCCAGCCCGAATCCGCCATCGCGTCGCACACCTGCTTCGTCATGTTGAAGCACGAATCGAGGTTGGTCTTGAGCACCGCGTCCCAGTTGGCCTTGTCCATCTTCTTGAACGTCATGTCGCGCGTGATGCCGGCATTGTTGACCAGCACTTCGACCGGACCGACATCCGCGGTGATCTTCTTGACGCAGGCGGCGGCGGACTCCCAGTCCGCGACGTCGCACGGATATGCGTGAAAAATCAGACCTTGCGCCTTCATGGCCGACAGCCATTCCGCGGACTTGGTGTTGCCGGGCGAATACGTGGTGACGACGGTGTAACCCAGCGCCGCGAGCTTGACGCAGATCGCCTCGCCCAAGCCTCCCATCCCGCCGGTCACCAGCGCGACCCGATGCTTGTCCATTGCCATAGTGTCGATCCTCCAGGTGATTGTTGTGGTGCGGCATGCGCCGCGTTGCTGCGCCATCGAAATGCGGGATTGTCGTCGCCCGTCCTCCACGGGTTACTTGCAACGCCAGGTCCCGTCATCGAGTTGGTCTGCGCTACCTGCGACGTGCTACCCACGCAGCGGTCGCGCAGACCATGATGGCCGAGTCGGCCATGTTAACGCAGCTTGCGGTCCGCGCGACACTGTCCGATGCGCGCCGGTGCGCGATCTGGCCGCGCGAGGTGCATGCGTCGTCTCCGCGAAGGAACGGACGCCACGCTGTCCGCGGGTCGTGCGCGGGTTACGCCGCCTGCGTTGCGGGACGCCGGATCGTGCGTTCATCGATCGGCAGGTTGAGCAATCCCGCGACGATCCCGAGCGCCATCGCGAGGTACCAGACGACGTCGTAGCTGCCGGTCGTGTCATAGAGCTTCCCGCCCAGCCACGCGCCCAGGAAGCTGCCGATCTGGTGCGAGAAGAACGTGAAGCCCGACAGCATCGCGAGATACCGGACGCCGAAGATCTGCGCGACCATGCCGTTGGTCAACGGAACGGTCGACAACCATAGCAGGCCCAGCTGCAGCGGCGAACACATAGACGCTGAAGATCGTCAGCGGCAGCCAGAAGAACAGCGCGAATGCCATCGCGCGGCCGAAATAGATGAACGACAGGAGGTATTTCTTGGTCATGCGGCCGCCCAGCCAGCCCGCGACGTAGGTGCCGATGATGTTGAACAGGCCGATCAGCGCCAGCGCCATCACCGCGACGTGCGGCGGCAGGCCGCGGTCGGCGAGATACGCGGGCAGGTGCACGCCGACGAAGACGACCTGGAAGCCGCAGACGAAGAAGCCCAGCGTCAGCAGCGTGTAACCGCGGTGGCCCAGCGCCTCGCGCATCGCCTCGCCCGCCGACTGCGAAAACGCGTGCGCGTGCGTTTCCCGCCGCTCGACCATTGCGGCGGCCAGCGGCACGATCAGCAGCGCGACGCCGGCAAGCGCGATCAGCGCGCCCTGCCAGCCGATGCTCGTCAGCAGCCATTGCGTGAGCGGGAGCACGGCGAACTGGCCGAACGAACCGGCCGCGGCCGAGATGCCGAGCGCCATGCTGCGCTTCTCCGGCGGAAAGCGTCGGCCCAGCACGCCCGACACGACGCTGAACGTGACGCCGGACAGGCCCGTGCCGATCAGCACGCCGCCCGTGAGCACGAACAGCCACGGCGCGGTGACGGTGGCCATCGTCACCAACCCGAGTACGTACAGCAGGCCGCCCCCCACCATCACCTTCGCCGAGCCGAAGCGGTCGGCGACCATGCCCGCGAACGGCTGCGTCGCGCCCCAGACCAGGTTCTGCACCGCCAGCGCCAGCGCGAAGGTTTCGCGTCCCCAGCCCAGGTCCGACGAGATCGGCTGCAGGAACAGGCCGAACCCGTGGCGGATCCCCAGCGCGAGCGTCAGGATCAGGCCGCCGCAGACGAGGACGAGGGTCGGGGTACGCCAGTCGGCGGCGGAGCGCGTGGGCATTGCGTTTCCTGTTCGTGTCAGGTCATTCGTCGCGCGGGTCGGGCGTCGGATGCAGTTCCTCGACGGTCGCGAGCAGCCCCACCAGCGCGCCGACCTTGCGTTCGCCGAGGCGGCTTGCGACCCGCGCCTGCGCCTTTCGCCAGTGCGGCATCGCGCGTGCCAGCACCGCGCTCCCGGCCCGGGTCAGCGAGACCTCGCGCGTGCGCGCGTCGCGGCCGGTGGCGATGCGAACGAGCCCTGCCTGGCCAGCGGCTCGAGGTTGCGCGACAGCGCCGTCCGGTCGAGCAGCGTGTGCGCGGCCAGCTCGGTGATCCGCAGCGGACCCTGCCGCTCGAGCGTTCGCAGCAGCGAGAATTGCGTGATGCGCAGTCCGGCCGGCGCCATCGCGTCGTCGTAGAGCTGCGTCAGCGCACGCGTCGCGCGGCGCAGGCGGCCGCAGACGCAGGCAGCGGGTGGGGCAGGCTCGGGTGCGGTCATTGGAAAGGTCGGAATGGGAAGACGTGGAGCGAAAGAACCGGGGTCGAGGGACGCGGAATCGTGGGGCTCGGGGTCGAGAAGAAAGGCGCATATGCACGCAGATTGGGAGTATATGCACCTATTTGGACGAGCGCAAACGGCAGGCCGCCGGATCGCCGGATCGCGGCGATGCCCGCCGGCTACATCCACCCCTTGGCCCGCTCGACCGCCCGATCCCAGTGCCCGCGCAGTTCGGCGACTTTCTCCGCCGCCATCGCCGGCTCGAAGCGGCGGTCGACCCGCCAGTTGCGGCCGATATCGTCGGTGCTCGTCCAGTAGCCGACGGCGAGGCCTGCGAGATAGGCCGCACCCAGCGCCGTCGTTTCCAGCACCTGCGGGCGCACCACCGGCACGCCGAGCAGGTCGGCCTGGAACTGCATCAGCAGGTTGTTGGCGGCGGCGCCGCCATCGACGCGCAGTTCGGTCAGCTCGATGCCGGCGTCCTTCTGCATCGCGACCAGCACGTCGGCGCACTGGAAGGCAATCGCCTCCAGCGCCGCGCGCGCGATGTGGGCGCGCGTCGCGCCGCGGGTGAGCCCGAACATGGCGCCGCGCGCGTACGCGTCCCAGTGCGGAGCGCCCAGCCCCGCGAACGCCGGGACCAGGTAGACGCCGCCGTTGTCGGGGACGCTGGCCGCCAGCGCTTCGATTTCGGATGCATTGCGCACGATCTGCAGGCCGTCGCGCAGCCACTGGACGACCGCGCCGGCGATGAACACGCTGCCTTCGAGCGCATAGTCGAGCCGGTCGTCACGCTTCCAGGCGACGGTCGTCACCAGGTTGTTGTGCGAGGCGACCGCTTCGCCGCCGGTGTTGAGCAGCATGAAGCAGCCGGTGCCGTAGGTGTTCTTCGCGAGCCCGGGCGTGAGGCAGGCCTGACCGAACAGCGCCGCCTGCTGGTCACCGGCGATTCCTGCGATCGGGATCGGGACGCCGTCGATGCTCGCGTCGCGCGCAAACGCCGGACGAGGCGACAACCGCCGGCAGCATCGCCCGCGGGACCCGCAGCAGCGCCAACAGCTCGTCGTCCCATTCGCCCGTGTGAATGTCGAACAGCAGCGTGCGGCTGGCGTTGCTCGCGTCGGTGCAGTGGACGCCGCCGCCGGTGAGGTTCCAGATGAGCCACGCATCGATGGTGCCGAACGCGAGTTCGCCGCGCTCGGCCCGCGCGCGCGCGCCGGGCACGTGATCGAGGAGCCAGCGGATCTTGGTGCCGGCGAAGTACGCATCGATCACCAGCCCGGTCTTGCGTGCGAACAGCGCCGCGTGCCCGGCCGCACGCAGCTCGTCGCACAGCGGTGCCGTGCGCCGGTCCTGCCAGACGATCGCGTTGGCGATCGGGCGGCCGGTAGCGCGTTCCCACACCACGGTGGTCTCCCGCTGGTTGGTGATGCCGATCGCTGCAATGTCGCGGGCGCCAACCCGCGCGTTGGCCATCACCTCGTGCAGGACGCCCGACTGGGTGGCCCAGATCGCCGTCGCGTCGTGCTCGACCCAGCCGGATTGCGGAAAGATCTGCGGGAATTCCCGCTGCGCCGCTGCGTGCACGGTCCCGTCGCGGCCGAAAAGGATCGCGCGCGAACTGGTCGTGCCCTGGTCCAGAGCCATCACGAACGACATGTCTTCCTCCGGTTGCCCCCGCGTTGCGGCGCGGCGTAAAATCGAGCGCTTTCGCCCATTCTAGCCATTCACAGACCGGCGGCCTCCTGCGGCGCCCGTCCTTGCCCAGATTCCCCGAAACTTTCGCCAGGTTCCCGCCTTGACCCGACCCCTTTCCCCACCGCAGGTGCCGCGCGAACGGCTGCATTGCCGGGCAGTGACCTACGACGGCTTCCGGCGCGCCGATGGCCTCTTCGACATCGAAGCCCACATCACCGACGTCAAGGATCACGATTTCGAACTCCTGACCGGCGTGCGCCCCGCGGGCATTCCGGTCCACGACATGTGGGTGCGGGTCACGATCGACGATCAATACTTCATCCGGGCGATCGAGGCGGTCACCGACAGCATGCCGTATCCGGGCGCCTGCGAGCGCATCGGGCCGGCCTACGCGAAGCTCGTCGGCGCCAACCTCGTCCGGGGATTTCGCAAGCATCTGCACGAAGTCATGGGCGGCGTGCGCGGCTGCACGCACATCACCGAAATGCTTGCCTACCTGCCTTCGGCCGCCATCCAGACCTTCGCAGGATTGAGGCGCGAGGACGAGGGCGAAGACAAACCGTTCCAGCTCGACCGCTGCCATGCGCTCGAGACGACGACCGAAACCGTTCGCCGCTACTATCCCAAGTGGTATCGCGGCGGAGCCGGCCGAATCCCTCAGGAGAGCGACTTCTCGATCGGCTGTCGCATCAGAAGCGGTCGGGGATCCACCGCCGCGTCTTCGCCGACGATGATTCGGTTACCTAATGTAGCCGCACCGGCGGCGGTGGACCGCCGAACCACCACAAGGGAGTCAAGGAACGTGATCGATTGGATCCACTGCTCCTTCAGAAAATCCGGAAGGTTGCCATCGGCAACGAACGGACTCGCGAGCACTTCGGGTTCCAGCTTGGTGCTCCAGTACGACTGGTGCATCAGTTGAACGAGGCAAAAGAAAAACCTGCTTGCAGTACGTTGTTCCTGGATCCCGCCAGAGTAGCTCTCGAGGTAGTCGCAATGCATATCCTCGACCACGTAGATGCCGCCCGGGCTAAGCAACGGAAAAAAATTGAGAAAAGCCTCGATGATGTCGCTGGGAACGTGCGATCCGTCGTCGATGATAATGTCGTAAGAATCACTGATATCTGTAACGTGGGCTCTCGCCTCTTTGGAATTGATGTCAGCTACGATCAAGTGGATTCGCGGATCGTCGAAAAAAAGCCGGGAGCATTCGGTGTCGATGTCGCACCCGACAATGACCTTCGCGTTCGCAAAGTACTTGGCCCAGAGCTCGAGAGAGCCTCCGTTCTGAACGCCGATTTCGAGCAGCCGGCAGGGGTCTGCCCGGCGACCATTCAAGATGTCATCGTAGACGTGCAGGTAGAGTTCCCATTTGTCGCTCACCTTGCCGTGGTGGGCGGCATACAGCTCTAGAAGATTCGCCATTGTATGATTCGAGCCGGCCGATTCAGTTGTGCGCCATGAGTACTCCTGGCGCCTTAGTCAGCCTGCGGCCTTCCTTAAGCAGACGATCTATGAACAGCCAGTCGCCATAGCCGTGTGGATGTTGCTCATCAAATCCGCGGAATAGGTGCGATTTGACGATAAAATTCGACTTATCCATGAAGCGCGGTCGAGGATAACTCGTCACGACGGAATAAATTCCCTCGCTGATAAGCTGGTTGTAGCGAGGATCGTAAAGCATGTCGCAGTACACGAAATCAGGCTCGTCGGGGCATCGATGTTCGAGCGCCGCCTGAAGCATGATTCGACTGAAGCCAGGGACGTAATAACAATCTTCCGACGGAAAGCAATACCAGTCGCCGGTGGCGTGGGTAGCCCCGATGTTCTGTGCCTTGTATCCTGAATTGAAGTCAGGCGGACAGTCAACGTAGGTGGGTAGATACCTGACCTTGTGGGCGGTCCCCGCCAAGCCGAGCGTGTTGTCATGGACCCAGTTTTCAATCGAGGCACCGACAAGCTGGTTCTCGACGCGCGTGCTGTTGTCACAGATAATGATTTCGTTGCCGCCGTCTTGTTGGAGCAGCGAGGCGACGCAGGTGATCAGGGAAAGCGGTCGATCGAAGTAGCTGATGATAAAACTTATCATTCTGTGCTCTTAATCCACGGCGCGCGAAGAGGCAGTGTCTAAGGTTATGCAAAGCACGTCAACACTGAGCAAACAACGAGGGGCACAGTGAAAATCCACGAATACCAGGGCAAGGAAATCTTCCGGAAGTTCGGCATGCCGGTGCCGCGCAGCATCCCGGCGTTCAGCGTCGACCAGGCGGTGGCCGCCGCGCAGTCGCTGGGCGGGCCGGTGTGGGTGGTGAAGGCGCAGATCCATGCGGGCGGACGCGGGAAGGGCGGCGGGGTCAAGGTCGCGAAATCGCTCGACGAGGTGAAGCAGCGCGCGAGCGAAATTCTCGGCATGCAGCTCGTCACGCACCAGACCGGTCCCGGTGGACAGAAGGTCAGGCGGCTGCTGATCGAGGAGGGCGCCGACATCCGCAAGGAGCTCTATGTCGGCATGGTCGTCGACCGCGGCACGCAGCGCGTGGTGCTGATGGCCAGCTCCGAGGGCGGCATGGACATCGAGCATGTCGCCGCCACCACGCCGGAGAAGATCCACAAGGTGTTCATCGACCCGGTCAAGGGACTGACCGACGCCGAGGCCGACGACGTCAGCCGCAAGATCGGCGTGCCGGACGGCAGCGTCGCGCAGGCGCGGACGATGCTGCAGGGACTGTATCGCGCCTTCGTCGAGACCGACGCATCGCTGGCCGAGATCAACCCGATGGTCGTGACCGGCGACGGCAAGGTGGTGGCGCTCGACGCCAAGCTCAACTTCGACTCCAACGCGCTGTTCCGGCATCCCGACATCGTCGAGATGCGCGACCTCGACGAGGAGGATCCGGCGGAGATCGAGGCGTCGAAGTTCGACCTGTCGTACATCTCGCTCGACGGCGACATCGGCTGCCTCGTCAACGGCGCCGGCCTGGCGATGGCGACGATGGACACGATCAAGCTCTACGGCGGCGAGCCGGCGAATTTCCTCGATGTCGGCGGCGGCGCGACCGCCGAGAAGGTCACCGAAGCGTTCAAGATCATGCTGCTCAACCCGAACCTGAAGGCGATCCTGGTCAACATCTTCGGCGGCATCATGAAATGCGACACCATCGCCGAGGGCGTCGTGGCGGCGTCGAAGGCGGTGTCGCTCAAGGTGCCGCTGGTCGTGCGCATGAAGGGGACCAACGAGGAACTCGGCAGGAAGATCCTGGCCGAGTCCGGGCTGCCGATCATCACGGCGGACAACATGGCGGAAGCGGCGGAGAATGTGGTGGCCGCGGCGAAGGGGCAATAGCGATGTCGATCCTGATCAACAAGAACACCAAGGTCATCACGCAGGGCATCACCGGCAAGACCGGCCAATTCCACACGCGGATGTGCCGCGACTACGCGAACGGCCGCAACTGCTTCGTCGCGGGCGTGAACCCCAAGAAGCCCGGCGAGGAATTCGAGGGCATCCCGATCTTCGCGACGGTGGCGGAAGCGAAGGCGGCCACCGGCGCGACCGTGTCGGTGATCTATGTGCCGCCGCCGTTCGCGGCGGCCGCGATCGACGAGGCGGTGACGGCGGGCCTCGACCTCGTCGTGTGCATCACCGAGGGCATCCCGGTGCGCGACATGATCGCCACCCGGCATCGGATGCAGGGGAAGAAGACGCTGCTGCTCGGTCCCAACTGCCCCGGCGTGATCACGCCCGACGAGATCAAGATCGGCATCATGCCCGGCCACATCCACATGAAGGGCCGGATCGGCGTGATGTCGCGCTCCGGCACGCTGACCTACGAGGCGGTCGGCCAGCTGACCGAGCTGGGGCTGGGCCAGTCGACGGCGGTCGGCATCGGCGGCGACCCGGTGAACGGCCTGAAGCACATCGACATCCTGAAGCTGTTCAACGACGACCCCGACACCGACGCCGTGGTGATGATCGGCGAGATCGGCGGCGGCGACGAGGAAGCGGCCGCGCTGTGGGCGAAGGACCACATGAAGAAGCCGTCGTCGGCTTCATCGCCGGCGTGACCGCGCCGCCGGGCAAGCGCATGGGCCATGCCGGCGCGATCATCTCCGGCGGCAAGGGCACCGCGCAGGAAAAGCTCGCGGTGATGGAGGCCTCCGGCATCAAGGTCACGCGCAATCCTGCGGAGATGGGGAAGCTGCTGAAGACGGTGTTGTGACGCCGTTTTTTGTGCGCTGTCGATGTGCCAGTCCGACGACCACCATCGGGCGCCTGCCAAGATTTCCCACGTCGTGACCGCGCCGCCCGGAAAGCGCATGGGTCATGCCGGCGCGATCACTCTCCGGCGGCAATTTGGCGGCAAAGGCGCAGGAAAATCATGCGGTGATTACGGAGGCATTTGCTGCAGTCATCTGAGTGTTCCTCAATCTCGCGCAAGTCCTATCGCACCCTGCCAGTAAAGCGAGACAAATCTGGTACGGCTCCCGTTGGCCTACGTACGCGGCAACCCATCTCGTTCGGTATTCAGGTTGGGGGGCGTAGCCCAGCAGGAAGTGAAAGCTCAGGTGAACTTCCGTCGCGGGAGGTGAAACTGGTTGATTCATCCTCGGTTTCGGGTTGCGTCGCAATGCCGCCGCGGACTTGACCTCGTGTACCATCATTCCGCGAAGAGTCCGCTTTGGAAGCCTGTCTCGAACTGGGCGGAACATCGAAAAAAACGGCGCCATCTCAAGGTTAACAGGACGTGTTCGCCGGAGCCGTAGAATTTCGATACTTGGTGTCGTAAGTAGAGTCGCCGTCTTCTAAGCGCATAGGCCGCTGCCGTGTGTCCAGCTTCGCTTGAATCGCATGAAATTCACCAGCGTGTAACCGCCCCAATTTTTGAGATGTTCATTGCTTGTGGAGGCCACTTCCGGACTTCGATTGCCTTCCTTGACCGTTGTGTGCACCTTGAGGACAAGTGCGTGGTCGAGCCACTCGACGCTTGACCGGGTTTGTCGTCGCGGCCGCTCCGGAAATCGACACCAAACAATATCGCCGGGTTCGGGGGCCGGCCACATGGTGTTCGCTGCCTAAACCAGCGATTCCTTACTAATGATCTTGCCCTTGGTCATCCGGGTCTTCGCGGTCTCTTTCGGCCACGCAAAATACGGCGGCGCTCGCACAAAAGCGGCCCGTCGTCTGCTTTGCGCCAGGGCCCTATAGGACGGTATGCCTTCCGGCAATTCTGAGAGATGGCAAGGGTCTCAGAATCAGAAGCAAACAATCTGGTCTCAGATTTGTAATCCAGTCCTCTGCCCAGCGAGTCGCCTGGGAGTCCAAGTTCTTCAAGAAGCAAAGCGGTTTACGCCGTATGGCGTGCTCTTGATGCGGAATTTCAATAAGCATATTTGTCTGCTCATAAGCTCGAGATCCTTGGGTCGCATAATGCATATATTGTACTATATAATTCGTCTGTGTCAATACTTTGGTATCATCGGCGAATCTTGTGTACCGACCAGGGATCGTTTATTTGCCGTTGCCCGAAGGAAAGCCGTCTGGTTTCTGCGGCAAGTACGACAAAGCGCCAGTCGTTCTGATTCTCGATCTGTGCGCGAGCCGGATTCGCTGATCAAACCGACGAAATCGCGATCCCAGCATGGGCTGGGCTTGCGCCCCGCGTAGTTCTCCGCAGTTAATTAACGGATAACCATAATTTCCAATAACTGCCATTCAAGATTAGATAGATGGCAACTGTGGCTTACCATTATAGAACGCAAGTCAATGACGCAAACGGTGACAATCGCGACTGGGTTCCAGACTGCAGCGTCCTGTCCCGGTATTGCGTAGAGAAGATGCCGAGTTCGAGTTTGTTCGCGCAGCGTATCGGCGTTTCCGTTCCGACATTTCGTGCAGGCGCCGGGGCTGCCGGTCGCCTTCCTAAGCATCTGCGCCAATGCATCCTATCTTTCGTCGTCGGTGCCTGCTCTGGTTCAGTTGCATGCCTCGTATCTCCAGCCCTCGGCAACAATCGCGGCCGCAACGCCAACGGGCAAGCCGGAGGCGACGCGTGATTCTCCCTGCGTCCCTCGGCAACCTGCGAGGAGGTGCACGTGTCATCGGATCTTCAAGCAGATGGTCTTCAATGCGCTGCCTTCCCGGGCAGCACTTCGTCGTTCTGACTCCCGACCTCGATGTCGCGCGACGCGGCCGGGGTATCGGCTGAGTGAAGCCTTCGACCTGTTGCCTGATGTCGGCGAGCGCCGCGAACATTGCCTGGCGTTCGCGGGACGTCGCATTCAAGGACGCTATCGATGGACAGGATCCACACTCGCGCGTCGGCCGCCATGTCGTTACACTCCGGGGCTGACAAGATCGGGAAACGTGCAGCAATGCGATATTTGGCTCCGCTCGATCAACTCGCAATAACATCGCCTCATCCGCCAACCCATGAGTGAAACCGCCACCCTCGACGTTGCCAGCCTCTCGCATCCGGGGATGGTGCGCTCGCACAACGAGGATTCCGTGTTCGTCGATGCCGAGGCCGGCATTGCCGTGCTCGCCGACGGGATGGGTGGCTACAACGCGGGCGAGGTGGCGAGCGGAATCGCCGTCAATGTCGTATCGAACGGCTTGATGCCCGAACTCAAGTCCGGCCGCGAGCTGTCCAAGATCGACATCCAGAGCGGGTTGACGCACGGTGCGCTGCTGCTGCAGCAGCAGATCGCCTCGGCCAACAAGGGCATCTACGAGGCGGCGCAGGCGCGGCCCGAGTGCGCAGGCATGGGCACGACCATCGTCGCCGCCGTGTTCTGCGGCAACCGCGTGTCGATCGGCCACATCGGCGATTCGCGCTGCTACCGCCTGCGTGGCGAAAAATTCGAGCAGCTGACCCGCGACCACTCGCTCTTGCAGGAGCAGATCGACAGCGGCGTGCTGACGCCGGAGCAGGCGCGCTACTCGCTCAACAAGAACCTTGTCACGCGCGCGCTGGGCATCGAGGCCATCGTGCCGGCCGATATTTCCGAGTATCGGATCGAGGCCAACGACATCTACGTTCTGTGCTCCGACGGCCTCACCGACATGGTGGACGCCGAGGTCATCCACTCGATCGTCGACGAGAAACGCAGCGACCTTGCCGTTGCCGCGGCCGATCTCATCGAACTCGCCAATCAGAATGGCGGCCGCGACAACATCTCCGTGATCCTCATTCGCGTGCCTCCGGAATTCCTGCCGGTGACCAGCTGGGCGCAGCGCTGGCTGGCGAAGAAGAAGGCGTAGCGGCGGTGGGCAAGCTCGTGCTGTTCCTCGCGGACGGGACGACCACGGACGTGCCGCTCGACCGCGAACGCATCACCATCGGCCGCCGCGCCGACAACGACGTGTGCCTGCCGTATCCGGCGGTGTCCGGCGAACACGCCGCGGTCGTCACGATCCTCGCCGATTCGTTCCTCGAGGACCTGGGCAGCACCAACGGCACGCTGGTCAACGGCCGTCCGGTGACCAAGCATTTTCTCGCCGACCGCGACCTGATCGACATCGGCCGCCAGCGCTTCACCTACCTGTTGGACGACGATGCGAAGGTCGATCCGCTGCCGCCCGACATTGCGCGCAAGCTTCTGCGCGGGCTTTCCGAAATGGTCGAGCCCGCGCGCCCATTGCCGCCGGTCGCGGTGCCGCCGCAAGGGGACCGCCGGCCGCCGGTCGGAGCGCTCGGAACACCGCTGTTGGCGGAGATCGAACGGGATATGGAAAGGCCGGGGCCTGCAGCAGCGGAGGCGCCTTCGGTGGCGCGCGCGCGCGATTCGTTCGTGGCATCCGGGGACGCGGGCGCGTCGATTGCGGAATCGGCCGCGATTCCGACGTCCGAAGTTGAGATCGAGCGCGCAAAATTCCGTTCGCGGCCGTCCACGGAAGCGGGACGCATCGATCCTCGCTCAACGCCCTCGCCGAACGCGCCGCGCCCCGATATTCCTTCGATTCCGGCGCCGGACGCTGCCCGAAGTGGCCCGCTCGCGAAGCAGTCTTCGGGGGCAACGACTTTCGAGCGCGAAAACAAGACCGGGGCCAAGCCGGAAACCTCGATGTTGCCGCGAGGCGCCACAGCATCGCCGCCGACGGAGGATCCTGCGTCGAACCGCGAGCCGCCTCGGGGACCCACGGTGCGCGTGCTGTCGGGCCCGAGCATCGGCCGCGTCGTTGCCTTTGCCGGCGAGCAGCTGACCGTCGGCCGGGCCGGCGTCCAGGTCGCCGTCGTGCGCAAGGTTGCCGACGGGTTCCGGCTGGTGCCGGTGGAGGGGGCGCTGCCTCCGCGCGTCAATGGGGCAGTAGTCGAGGAAGACGGGTCACCGCTGCATCCGGGCGACACGTTCGAGGTGGCGGGGGTGAGGCTGGAGTTGGCGGTCGATTCCTGATTTCTTCGGCGTCACCCGAAAAGCGGAAACTTTCCCCCTTTGCCGTTCCCGCTCCGTTGCCAAACTGTGCGGGGACTTCCCGGTGTTTGTTGCGCACAGAAATGCGCCGATTCCAACCGAAGTGCCGCTACGCGTCACCCCGATTTCCGCACTACGGCCGAATCGCTGCCGAGTGCCCGTTTTCTGCGTGCGTCACAGGATCGGCGAACATCGACCGTCTGTCCGTTTGTCGCAGAAATACCATTATTTATCAATACATTAAATGTGCACCGCGGGACGCCGACGAGCGTCAATGCACTTGGCATATCGCTTGCTACATGAACACCAGCATCGCTGGGTGCCGGAGTTTTTGAAATCGCTTACCAATCAAGGAGACTCACCATGAAACAGCTGCAAAAAGGCTTCACGCTCATCGAACTGATGATCGTCGTTGCCATTGTCGGTATCCTGGCGGCCATCGCGTTGCCGGCGTATCAGGATTATATTGTTCGGTCGAAGATGGCCGAGCCGATTGCGGCGCTCGCCGCGTGCAAGACGTCGGTCGCGGAATACCTCTCGACCAAGACTTCTTGGCCGACCACCGTCGCTGAAGCCGGCTGCCAGACGACCCCAACGCAGTTCCTCGCTTCGCTAGCAATTGGCGCTGAGACAATCGTGGCCACAACGCAGAACACCGGCGCTGCTCCGGTTGGCTGCACACTGACGCTCACGGGACCGGCTGTCGGCAACGAAATCCCGACGTGGATCGGCTCGACCACTTGCTCGTCCAAGTACGTGCCGTCGAATTTCCGCTAAAACTCTCGGATGCAAAAGCCGGCGGAGACTTCCGCCGGTTTTTTTTTGCTTGTAGCATCGATTTGCGCAGTTGGGCGTGGAGAGGGCGGCTATTGGCTGGCTCGGGTTTGATCCGAACGGCCGGCACGCTTCTTCGGTGTCGCGGCATCGGCGTGCGCCGGTTCGAACGGGGGTAGACGCCTTGGGATTGCTGGATCGCTTGCGCAGGAGGCCATCGGCTGAGGCACAGCCAGCCAACGCCGATTCTGCCGAAATCCTCTGCCAGCGCGGAATCGAGCTTCTTGGCTGGAACCGCAATCGCGAAGCCCTTTCGGCGCTCGAGCACTCTGCGGCGTGTGGGCGACGCGACCATAGGCTCAGCCTGAACACCGCCTGGGCCCGTTATCAGCTGGGGCAAATCGACGAGGCCCAGGTCAATGCGAGCGAGGCGGTGCGCCACGATCCGCGCTCCGCGGCCGCGCACTTTGCTCTTGCGACCATGCTGCAAGCGCAAACCCGCCTTGCGGACGCGGAAGAACACTTCGAACAAGCGACTGCGCTCGATCCGGAATTCCTGGATGGTTGGTTGTGGCTGGGGAGTTGCAAGCTGGCGCTCGGCAATGCCGTCGGCGCCGAGACCTGTGCGCGGCGCGCGATCGACCTCGATGCCAATAGCGGTCGTGCGTGGCTCAACCTCGCCATGGCCCTTACCGGCCAGGGTCGCAAAGCTGCGGGGCTGCAAGCCTGCAAACGGGCAGCGGCGCTGGAACGCGAAACCGGATTGGAAACGGGCGCCACGGCCCAACTGGGAGCCCTCCATTATTCACAGGGGCGAATCGCCGACGCCATCGATCTATTCAGCCACACCCTTCCGCAGCGTCCGGACGTCGCGTGTTCCTCGACGTTCGCGCTGGCGCTGCTCACCTCGGGCGACTACAAGGCGGGCTGGCAGCAATATGAATTTCGCTGGTTTCAGGAGCCCATGCACGCGGTCCGGGCAAAGTACTCGCAACCGATCTGGAGCGGCCAATCGCTTCAGGGGAAAACCATTTTGTTGCGGGCCGAGCAGGGCTTCGGAGACATCATCCAGTTTGCCCGCTTTGCCACTCCGCTCAAGGGGCTGGGCGCACACGTTCTGATGCAAGTACACCGGGGTTTCGAAGGTCTCGCCGCGTCTTTTGCCGACGTGGATCGCGTGTTTGCGGAAGGCGAGGAATTCACGGCCTTCGACTTCTACTGCAACATGATGAGCCTGCCGGCCGCCTTCGGGACAGAACTGGAGACCATCCCTGCGCACGTGCCCTACCTGGACGTCGATCCGCGACAGCGGGAACTCTGGCGCTCCCGCCTGCCGGTGGCTTCCGGCGCCAGGGTCGGGATTGCGTGGGCGGGAAATCCCAAGCACCTGCGCGACCTGGAACGTTCGATTCCGCTGGAGCGGCTGGCGCCACTATTGGGTATCGACGGCATTCGCGTCGTGTCGTTGCAGAAAGACCTGCGTCCCGGAGACCGCGAGCATTTGGCCGCGTTCTCCAGCATCACGGATCTTGGTACCGGCTTCGGCAATTTCGTCGACACCGCGGCGGTCATCGACCAGCTCGATCTGGTGATTTGCGTGGATACGGCGATTGCCCACCTGGCCGGAGCGCTGGGGAAGCCAGTCTGGTTGCTGATTACCGATCCATGCGACTTTCGCTGGCTGCGGAATCGCGACGACTCGCCGTGGTACCCGACGATGAGGCTATTCCGGCAGGAGAACGCGGGTGAGTGGGCGCCGGTTGTCGCGCGGGTGGCCGATGAACTGAACAAGGCTATCGCCACCGGATCCTTCGCCACGCCGCCACCGCCGCCGACGGCTACTGCAGGGTCCCCAACGTCTTCGGTCGATATGCCGGATCGAAGCGCAACGGATTGCACAAAGCCGCGGGCGCGGTCGGTGTATTTCTCGAAATTCATGTCTCAACTCCCTCGGCCCATAAAGGCACCGGTCAAAGCGGGGTCCCATCAGGCGACCCCTCTCCGGCCTTATGTGGGTGCAATTCCTGCCAGTTTGAAGACCCGGCCGGGTTGATATAGGTCAGACTTTGGACAGCGAGAAAGTGCCGAAATTCAATGACAAGTCAGCCCGCTCGGATCGACGCCATTTATCGATATCCGGTTAAGGGCCTTTCCCCGCAGCCGCTTGCCCGCACCCGCCTGTCGGCCGGGGCCATCCTGCCGGCGGACCGGCTCTATGCCATCGAGAATGGCCCCTGCGGCTTCGACCCCGCCGCGCCCGCTTATTTCCCCAAGCAGCTATTTTTGATGCTGATGCGCAACGAGCGCCTCGCGGCGCTACGCACCGACTACGACGAGGCGAGCCATACGCTGTCGATCCAATGGGAAGGCCGCGAGGCCGTGCGCGGCGATCTGCGAACCAAAGAAGGCCGGTTGGCAATCGAAGCATTTTTTCGGCGTTTCATACCAAACGAGTTGCGCGGCCCGCCCAAGGTGTTGTTCGGCGCGGGTCATAGCTTCTCGGACGTCGCCAAGAAAGTCGTATCCATCATCAACCTTGCCTCGGTGGCCGAGGTCGAAAGCGCGGCGGGCTCGCCTGTCAATCCCCTTCGCTTTCGCGGCAATATTTATGTTGCCGGCTGGCCGGCCTGGTACGAATTCGGATTGCTCGGGCAAGAGATCGCCATCGGCGCCAGCGCGCGGCTCAAGGTGGTCAAGCGTATCCAGCGCTGCGCGGCGACCGACGTCGACCCGGATACCGGCATCCGCGATCTGACAATTCCAAAAACGCTGCTGGAAAACTTCGACCACACCGATTGCGGCGTCTATGCCGAGGTGGCGGCGGGCGGGGAAATCGCGGTCGGCGATGCAATTGGCTAAACTCGCAAAGAATATTATTGCGGCCGTCCTGCTGGCGGCCGGCCCGGCCGTGGCCGACCCGGCGATCGATGCCCTGGTCGCGGCCTATCCGGATTTTCTCGCTGGCAGCGAAGGCAACGTCCTGATCTGGAAAGACGGCACGCGCATGCCGATCTCGGATGGGCGTACGGGAAAATCGTTCGAGCAATTGCTCGACCACCCGGACATCAAGGACCAATTCGCCATCCCCTACCCGCTCGGTATCAAACTCAAGCATCCGGCGGTCAATGAGGATCCGGGACGGATCCGCTTTCAACCCTTTTTCCTCAAGATGTACGGCGACTGCCGCAAGGCCGCCCGGCGTCTGAAGGCCGTTCGCTGGCTGCCAAACCGCGGAGGCGGCATTGTGATGGCAACGACCGTCAACGGCGTCGCCGACAAGCTCGCGGCGGTCGCGCGCGAATTGGAGCAACTGCCCGCCGATCTGACCCGTTTCATGGTGCCGAGCGCCGGCACCTATAATTGCCGCGCGATTGCCAAGACCCATCGCCTGTCGGTTCATGCCTATGGCGCGGCGATCGATCTCAATTCCCGATACGGTGACTACTGGCGGTGGCCGACGGCATCAAAGGGCACAATCCCTTGGAAGAACCGCATGCCGCTCGCGATCGTCGAGGTGTTCGAGCGTCACGGCTTCATCTGGGGCGGCAAGTGGTATCACTACGACACCATGCATTTCGAGTATCGCCCAGAGCTGATCGGGCTTGCCAAAAAAGGCCGCGCAACTGACCGCCGTCGCGACGCGCCGATGATCGGCGAGCGACGACACTGACACCCCGCCAACTGCGATGTTTATGGGAAGTTACATGCTTTGGTTTTGGTTCTATCGCGGTCGGCAATCCCATTGGATAGCGTGCAAAGACCGCAGTGATAACAGCGTATTTCCGGTGGCCGCCGGCCAAAACGGAATCGTTGCTATGGTTGCGCCCAGCCCGACCACCGGCGAGGGTGCATATTTGCTCGGGATTGGCACACCGATCAATGTCCTGCAAAGTCGGCGGGTGACGTCGATCGAGGGCGGCATCGGCCTGCGCGCGCAGTTCGCCTTGGGCGCCGCGGTCTTGGTTCCAGGCGTTGAGTTCGCCTATCAGCGGCTTAAGGCCCAAGACGACGCAAGCTTGCAATCGATCAACGGCCCGTATGCCTCAAGCCTCACAATGAACACGTACCACTACCAGCTTGCGGCCTCGCTGGCGCTGATCATGCCGATTGCCCCGCAACTGTACTTGGTCGGCAGCGGCCGCACCTCCTTTGACCTCGCGCACGCGAACTTGGATGGAAGTTCAGCCTTTACCTTTTCTGTGGGTGCGCCCGACTCGGCCACTGCTTCGGCCTCGGATTCTTTCATTTCAAATCACACAACGCTCCAGGCCGGCTTCGTTATCGTCCCGAACCCGATTTGGAGCGTGTCGATCCTTGGAATCGCCGAGTATATCAGCAAGGTGCCGGGCGCGGTGTTCCCAATCTATAATCTCGCCGCTCCGGGTGCGGTACCGCTCAATGGCATCACGTCGATCCAGGTCGGCGATTATCAGGCTTCGACGACTTACGGCGTATCTGTTTCCGCTCTAGCGAGTTTCTGACGCACTCGCTGGGAGATTCCGCCGCCACAATGCGGCTCAGCCCTTGCGGCTGAGCAAAAACACCGCCTGCTCGCCGAACAGATTCCAGAACCACCAGGGCGCGGTGAGCCGTAGCGGCTTGCCCCAGGCGTTGAGCGCCACCGCCCTCTCCATCTTCACGCCGATCTCGCTACAGAGCTGGCGGAAGTCCTTGATGGTGCAGTGGTGGATATTGGGCGTGTCGTACCAGCTATACGGCAGAATATCGGTGTGCGGCATGTGGCCGGCGAACAGCAGCTGCATACGCACCTGCCAGTGGCCGAAATTCGGAAACGACACCACGGCGCAGCGGCCAATGCGCAGCATGTGCTCGAGCACCAGGCGCGGATGGCGCGTCGCCTGCAGCGTCTGTGACAGGATCACGTAATCGAATGCATCGTCGGGATAGTCGGCAAGGTCGGTGTCGGCGTCGCCCTGAATCACGGCGAGGCCCTTGGCGACGCACTCGTTTACGCCCTCGCGCGACAATTCGATGCCGCGGCCGTCGACGCCGCGGCTTTCGCCGAGCAGGCGCAGCAATTCGCCGTCGCCGCAGCCGACGTCGAGCACCTTGGCGCCGCGCTCCACCATCTCGGCGACCAGCACCAAGTCGACGCGGGCGCCGCCCGCGTTGCGCGCGATATTGGCAACGGTGAGATTGGCATTGGCGCGCGTGAGCATGTTCATTCCTCAGCCTTTGGCGGCAAGGCCGCGGGCCTTGCCCGCGCCGTCGAGGAAGCCGCGCACGATGCCGAACAATTCCGGCTCGTCGAGCAGGAAGGCGTCGTGGCCCTTGTCGGTGACGATCTCGGCGAACGAGACGCGCGCGCCGGCGGCGTTGAGCGCGTGCACGATGGCACGCGATTCCACAGTCGGGAAAAGCCAGTCGGACGTGAAAGAGATCGGGCAGAACCGCGTCGGCGAGTTCTTAAAGGCATTGGCGACCAAGCCGTCATAGTCGGCGGCGAGATCGAAGTAGTCCATCGCCCGCGTGAGATACAGATACGAGTTGGCGTCGAAGCGCTCGACGAAGCTGATGCCCTGATGGCGCAGATAGGATTCGACTTCGAAATCCGCGTCGAACGAGAAGGTCGGATTTTCGCGGTCCTGGAACTTGCGGCCGAATTTCCGGTGCAGCGCGGCATCGGACAAATACGTGATATGCGCGCCCATGCGCGCCACTGCGAGCCCGCGCCGCGGATCGGTGCCTTCCAATAGATAGCGGCCGCCGCGCCATTCCGGATCCGCCATGATCGCCTGGCGACCGACTTCGTGGAAGGCGATGTTCTGCGCCGAGTGACGGGTCGAGCAAGCAATCGGCAGCGCCGAGAACACGCGATCCGGATAGCTCGCTGCCCACTGCAGCACCTGCATGCCGCCCATCGAGCCGCCGGCAACCGAGAACAAATTTTCGATGCCGAGATGATCGAGCAGCATTGCTTGCGCGCGCACCATGTCGCGAATGGTGACGACGGGAAAATCGAGGCCCCACGGCTTGCCGGTATCCGGATTCATCGAGGCCGGTCCGGTCGTGCCCATACAGGCACCGACCACGTTGGGGCAGATCACGAAATAGCGCTCGGTGTCGATCGGTCGCCCCGGCCCGACCATGGTTTCCCACCAGCCCGGCTTACCGGTGACCGGATGCGGGCTGGCGGCGTGCTGGTCGCCCGTGAGCGCGTGGCACACCAGCACTGCGTTGGTGCGCGTTGCGTTGAGCGTGCCGTAGGTCTTGTAGGCGATCTGAAACGGCGCGAGTTCGACGCCGGCATCGAGCTTGAGCGGCTTGTCGGGCCCGAATTGCGCCAGGGCCGAGGCGCGCGGATGATCGGCCTCACGCCCACGTTCTTCGGTTCGCACCGTCTCAGTTGTCAGCGGTTCGACATTGACCATCGCGATCCCACGCCCCGGAGGGTTTCCAAAAAACCAACACCGGACTCGGGCCACAAAAAAACCGGCCTGAACTGGTGTTCGGCCGGGATCAGAAACTGTCCCCGGCCTGTTTAGCGAGTTGTTTAACGTGGCTGCAAGCCGGCCGGCTCAAATGACCACGGAATGTTCAGCAGAATTAGTCCCCGCCGGTCCTTTCGTCAAGTCACCGTCGCGATGGTTAAAGCTAGCCCGCGAACCGTTCAGATACCCGAAACGGGATGGCAATGTTTTCTTTGATTTCAAGGCTTGGCCCTCCTATCAATGCCGCCATGGCGAAGTCACCCGAAAAGCCCTCGCTGGCCGACCTGCGCCAGGAGATCGACCGTATCGACGAGGCGATGCACCGGCTCCTGATGGAGCGCGGCGAGATCATCGACCGCCTGATCGCGGTCAAGAAGTCTCAAGAATCCGGTTCCGCGTTCCGCCCGGCGCGCGAAGCGGAGATGATGCGCCGTCTGGTCAAGCGGCACAAAGGAATCCTGCCGCTCGATACCGCAGAAAGCATCTGGCGCGTCATCATCGCGACCTTCACTTACGTGCAGGCGCCGTTTTCGGTGCACGCCGATTTGTCTGCAGGCGACGCCCTGATGCGCGATTCCGCGCGATTCCATTTCGGCTTCACCGTGCCGTTCGTTCCGCATATGGGCGCGGCCGGTGTGGTCGCGGCGGTGTCGTCATCGAAAGGCGATCTCGGTCTGGTACCCGCGCTCGCGCTGGCCTCGGCCGGCGCCTGGTGGAGCGCGCTCGAATTCGATGCCGCGCCGAAGATCATCGCGCGCCTGCCCTTCGTCGAGCGCGCCGATCATCCGGCCGCCTTGCCGGTCTTCGTGGTCTCGAAGATCGCCGCCGAGGCGATGGCAACCGAAGCCGGTGTCTGGAGCGTGCGCGTCGCCGGCTGGGGCGCAAAGCCCGCGCAGGCGCTCACGACCGTCGCCGATTTCATCGCCGTGCCCGACCGCGCCTTCGACGGCGCCGCGCTGCTGGTCACGTTGCCGATCGGCGTCGGCCTCGAAATCGTCAACGAGGCGCTCGTTAAGGCTGGCGCCACGGTGCGTTCGGCGGCCCTCGTCGGCAGCCACGCGACCCGCTATACGATTGCCGCCGACAAGGCCTGACTGTCTGGAACTGCCAAATGACCGCGACCCCTCCGCAACCGCGACCCGGCGTGCTCGATATTGCCCCTTACGTTCCGGGCAAGAGCAAGGCGCCCGGCGTCGCCAAGGTCTTCAAGCTCTCCTCCAACGAAAGTCCGTTGGGGCCGAGCCCGAAGGCTGTCGCCGCCTATCAGGCGGCGGCCGCCAGGCTGGAGGATTATCCCGACGGCGCAGTGACCGAGCT
>CAVUCJ010000012.1:0-360164 GCA_963739745.1 uncultured beta proteobacterium | reverse complement strand
AGAAGCGGACCCTTGAACTAGGGGCCAAAGGGGCCGCACACAAGGCCCCAGCGGGGAAGTTCACGCTGCGGCCCCGGGGCTAGGAGCAGATCTGACTCGGCAAAGCGTTTACCGACCTATGGCGGAACACAAGCGACGACACCTATGCCCAGCCCTTCTGGAATCCAGCCGGACGCAAGCATTGCGGCGCGTACGTCTTGCCGCGTTGTGTAGCGATGGTTCGGCGCGCCACCCTGACCGTTGTTGTACAGCCGATAGAGAGGCAGCGTCGGTGGCGGACACGTGCCGTCGATGGTCGGCACGGTGTTGAAAACCTCGCCTTCGAACTGCCAGTTCGGATTAGCTTTGACAGTCGCGCATTCCGACGCGGTTGTCGCATAGAAATGCGAGCTCTTCGGCGCGAACAAAGCGCTGAAGAACCGGCATGTCGCCGCGGTGCCCGCCGTCCCCGGCGCGTGGACGCTCAGGCGCTCCCCGGTTCTCGCCCATCCGGCCAACGTGCCGTTGTCGAGCAGCGTGATCTCGTTCGCTATGCCGGTTACGAAGTAGTGGTCGAACGCCGCGTGGTAGTACTCGATCAACTGGACAGCGGCCTTGTTCGGGCATTTGCTGGTCGTGCTTACGACAAGCGGTCGCGCACCGGCGTCCTGCGGGAGCGCTCGCACGAACGCGCCGGTGGTCGCGCTGTAGACGCCGACGCGACCTTCAGGTGGCTGGCCGACCTCCTCCTCCGTCATGACGAGCACCGTGCCGTCGGCCGAGATCGCCAGCGGATCCTGGTAGGCAACGCCAGAAAACGCTGCCACGTTGCTCACGACCGTCAATGGCACCTGGCCAATCGCGCCGGTAGCAGAATCGAACCCGAAGCCTTCGACAACATCGGGGACTACCCCGCGACGTCCGCTGCGGGCATAAACCCTGTCACCCGCGGGGCTGATGTCCAGACCGCTCCCGATACTTCCACCGAGCGTCACCGACCCAACCACTCGCAAACCCGGTATCGTGAACGAAACCAGGCGCGACGGGACGGCGGCGGTGAGCGCCACGCCGATCCTCGAGCCGGGTGCGACGCGGACCTTGATCACGTACTCGGATCCTAGGAACAACTCCTCGCCGGCGTCAACGAGCGTGCCTGCAGCTCCGATTGTCAGCCGCCGGATCGCGCTTGCATTGGTGTTTGTCGGATTGTCGAGCACGACGACGACCGAGCTGTTGTCGTCGCCGACAGCTGCCGCGCGAGCGAGCTTGCCGGCATAGGGCACCGTCGCCACCTGCGTTGCCGCGGCGAGATCGACCAGCGCAACCGGAGTCGCGCTGTTGGCGCCGACGACGACCGCCCAGCGTCCGTTGCAGCTCGCGTCGAACGCATCGGCATCGTTGCCGATTGCGATCGTGGCAACGTCGCTCTTAACAGCCAGAGCAGCGGCGGCAGTAACGCAGGGAACCTTGTCGAACAAGCCTTCGGAAATCTCTATGAACGTGCTGTCTGAGAACGTGACTAGGACGTACGCGCGGACAGTATTGTCGAGGTCCAGTCTGAAGACGATTCTGTGCGTCTTGACCGTCTTGCCCTGCGGAAGCTTGTCGTAGCGATAGCAGATGGTCCCCGCGTCGAAGAGGTCTCCGACTCGGATGGCGTGACGGTTCGCATCGTAGCTGACCCAAGGATCGTCGAGGAGATTGAACTGCGCGGATGCGAGAGGCGTCACGCCCAGCAGCAACAACGCGGCGGCGACGCGTATCGCGCGATGAAGCCTCGACCTCGTGTCCATATTCGATTCCCTCCGCGCGCGACAATACAATAAAGCAACCGGGCGCGCGGAAGCGGCGGCGCCGGCGCCGGCGCCGGGCATGAAGATTGTACAGCGACCGAA
This sequence comes from uncultured beta proteobacterium, assembly GCA_963739745.1. Taxonomy (GTDB): domain Bacteria; phylum Pseudomonadota; class Gammaproteobacteria; order Burkholderiales; family Casimicrobiaceae; genus VBCG01. Next base: position 358,290 of record CAVUCJ010000012.1, on the reverse strand, counting down.
ACAGCCCCGGGTAGGATGGTAATCTTGTGACACTTCCGCGCGGCCGCGCGCGCCGAGTGGTCTGCCGTGGTCTAACGTGAAGCGGATCAGCAATTTCCCGTTACGCGTCAGCGCGAGCAGCAATCCCGCCTTCTCGCAAAAAACGGTGCGCCATCGGCGTGTATTCGCGCTGAGCTGCACTCGATCTTTTTTTGTCGGAAAACGCTTGCTACCTTCTAACTCTCCGATTGTTCGCAGTTATCGCTACCATCAAAAAAATTGGATGAGTGTTCCGATGCGTTAGAAATTGCATGAAAACGCGTGCAATGTGATAGCTCATTTCGTTGGCACTTCGGATGCCCGAGCGTTAGGGCTGACTGTTCCCTCGGCCCTGTGGCTGTCGTGAACAAAGTAATCGAATAGAGACGGTCAACTGCCGCTTGTGGTCGCAAACCGTGATTCCGCGAATGAACGGTCTCTCGTTGCTCGACCGTCAGCAATGGGTCGGGTCCCGGCGTAGGACTGGACGAGCCCAACTGCAGCTCCGGTTTCCTTACCGGACTTTGAAAGATCAAGGCCGACGGACTTGACCCGGCCATCTCCGCGTTACGCTACTACACGACAAAGTGTCCAGTCGATTGTGCGCGGCAAACATGATTGGCCGTACAAAGCGAGCTCAGGTAACGGGCGGTACCTCGCCCGGGCGTTTGTTCAACGATCGTCGGTCGTAAAATCATCGTCCGGGCACCCGGCAGCAGAAGGCGTCGCAGAACGCACTTAGCGGAGAGCCCGTTAAGTTGCCGTAGCGGCATGCGCCGGGCTCGACTCTCATCACGTATAGCCCAGGAGTAGCATCGGCATACGGACGTGACGTCATTGTCGTATACCCAGCCGGACAGGCCGGCGGCATGATAAGGAACGTGCCGTTGGCCGGGACCGACGTGGCGTTGGCCTGGAACACCGTCGTGCAGTCGAGCTCGGTCGCTTCGTTCACGATGAAATACCCAACGACGTCGACTACGTAATCCATCGGGGCGCCGGAGTTATTGTACAGCGCGATGTCGCGCTTGCTCCCGCTGCCGGCGAAGGGCGTAATGGACCGATTAGCCGGAATCACCGTCGTGTTAGTCGCGCGATCTCCCGGATTCCAGACCACTACCGCGCCGCCGCTCAGCGTCGTTCCCCCGTTCCACGCCTGCATGGCACCCGTCGAAACCGTGTTCACCGCGGTGACGATCGCCACCACCGAGTCTGGAAGCATCCCGCCGTTGAAGGCTGACCCAACACAGTTGCCGGTCGACGACGTGCCAGTACCACCCTGCGAGACCCAGGAAAGGCCACTGCCGCTGTCCATTACGTAGAGCTGCCGCCCGGTGAACGGTTGCAGCTGTCCCGGGCCGTTGCGCGAGTCCGCCACGCGGCACGGTCCGTCGGTCGTGACGAACACGAGATCGCCGCCGGCGCCGAGCTTGGGCTGGATCGCGGCCTGCTGTTCGCGATTCGACTTCGCCTGTGTCTTCGCAAGCGCCTCACGCACCGCCGTGACCGATGCCTGGTTCAGTATCTTGAGCGCACGCTCCGCGAGTTCCGCGTCAGTGGCTTGTCTGGCCGACGCGAGCAGGGCCTGCTGCTCACTCGCGGTCAGCGACAGGAACTGCATCTGCGCTTGCTCGCGCGCCACGAGCGCCTGCGCAGCGGTGAGCCTGCCGCTCGCCACTCGCTGCGCCACTGCCATGTCGATGACGCTGTCGAGCGGCGTCGACAGCGCCGCAGTACCTTGGTCAGAGAGTGTCGTAGTCTTCGCCTCCACGTCCGCGACGTCGTATAGCAGCACCGCGAACGCGACTGCCGCGAGCAATGCACATACGCTGGTTTTCATCGTCCCTCCGGGGCATTGGAGAACGTCGGCCAGCGAGTGCCACGCTGGTTTCGGGACGTTAGTACAAATGATGCTGGAATGAAAGGAGAATCGGCGCCAAACTCTGCGCGGCCGGTCCGTGCCCATCGCGCCGTGCGTGCATGAGGGTCTAAGTCGCCTGGTCGTCGAGCGAGATATCGACCATCATCACGTTTGCCAGCGGCTCTAGCGCTTGGCGCACGTCGTCGTTGCTCACCGATTTCGGTACGAGCAGCACCGCCTTCAGTTTGAACAGGTGCTCGGCGGTCGTCGCGCCGCTCACGATCTCCGCTTGCAGCTCCTCGATGCTCACGCCACGCTGCGCGAGCGCGCCGGAAAGATCGCGCAAGGGATAGTAAGCCCATGCCCTGACGCGCCGCCGGGAGCAGCGTTGCGCTCCATGTCTTGCCCGTGCCGACGGGAAGCTGAGGCGTCGCGGCGGGGCCACGGTTGGACCGGGTGCAGGTGTCTTGGGAGCGTCAACGACTTCACGCCACCTGCCTGGCGGCGGCCGGGTTGCGCCGGCCCGTCGTCGGGCGCGGCAGGCGGTCGACGGTCGGAGTTACCAAGCGATGCGCTGATCGAACGCTTACCACGTTGCCGGCTGGACACGCGGGCCGAAGCCACCCGCGCTGGAAAACCTCGTAGATGCGGAAGTGCCCTAGCGCCTAGGTTTAGCGGCCGGTACGACGGTGAGCCAGTTCGGCGGTGGGTAGCTCTGGCGGTGGTGCCGGCAGTGACGTCGCGGCGGTCAGTCTGAGGGTGATGACCTCGGTACACGGAGCAGAGTGGGGTGCGATAGGCCTGAGAAATGACGGCGCAAACGTCAGCTTCCCTCAGGTTGACAGGCGGCTTTAAGGAATATCGAGGGGCGGTTCGGGGTCGACTACGGCTGACCAATCCCCGGCACTAAACGACGGCTCGACGATGCGAAGCAGCCTTTCACGCTTCGATGACGGCTGTGCATCGTTCAGCGGCCGCTTAGTTCGGCACGGTGGTCGTCTCTGACCGGCCACTTTCGGCCGGTCGGCCTTGTCTTCCAATTATCCAGGAAGCTGCCGTTCGCTTCGGCGCGTCTATGGGGATGCGCAGACCAAGCGAAGCCCGCCCGACGTGCCATGGAATGGAACTGCGGAATCTCGGGTGTTTCCCCGCCAACTGGACACTTCCCTGCGCGACTAGGACGGCTTGATCGGGGCCCACAAGCCGCGCGCGCGACGACTTGCGCACGGCAGGGCAAGGCGCCGACTCAGCCGCGCACGAATGCCTTGCGTCCCGCATAGACGGCCGACGCACCCAGGCTTTCCTCGATGCGGAGCAGTTGGTTGTACTTCTCGACGCGCTCGCCGCGACAAGGCGCTCCTGTCTTTAGATGGCCGGTACCGAGGGCGACGGTCAGGTCGGCGATGAAACTATCAACTGTCTCACCGCTGCGGTGGGACACCATGGCCCCCCAGTTCGCCTCATACGCAAGCTTCACCGCGGCGTTGGTTTCGGTCAGGGTGCCGATCTGATTGAGCTTGATGAGCACCGCGTTGGCGACGTTCTCCTTGATGCCGCGCGCGATGCGCTCGACATTGGTGACAAACAGGTCGTCGCCCACGAGTTCGATTTTGTCGCCCAACTCACGATGGAGCAGTTTCCAGCCGTCCCAATCGTCTTCCGCCAAGCCATCTTCAAGAACGGAAATGGGGTACTTTTTCACCCACTCAGCGTAGAGCGCCACCATCTCGTCGGCACCAACCTTGCGACCCTCGGTACGCAGGTTATAAAGACCATCCTCGAAGAACCCGCTTGAAGCCGGGTCCAATGCCAGCACAATGTCTTCCCCCGGCCGATAACCAGCGCCTTCGATGGCTTTTAGGATCAGCTCCATGGCATCGGCATTGCGTTTCAGTGTCGGCGCGAACCCTCCTTCGTCGCCCACGCCGGTGGAGTAGCCATCATCCTTGAGTACCATTTTCAGTCGCTGGTAGGTTTCGGCGGCCCACCGCAGGGCCTCGGCGAAATTGGGCGCGCCAACAGGCGCGATCATGAACTCCTGTAGGTCGGTACCCTGCCAGTTGGCATGCACGCCGCCGTTGAGGATGTTGAACATTGGGACGGGCACGCGGTTCGCGGTGGAGCCCCCGAGGTAGCGGTAAAGCGGAAGGTCACAGGAATTCGCCGCTGCCCGTGCAACGGCAAGGCTGACACCGAGGATCGCGTTGGCGCCAAGCTTGCCTTTGTTGGGTGTGCCGTCGAGCGCCAGCATCGCACGGTCCACGCCGCCCTGGTCCAGAACGTCCATGCCTTTGACTGCCTGCGCGATGTCGACATTCACGTTTCTGACAGCGCCACGGACACCCTTGCCTCCGTACCGCGCGGCGTCGCCGTCGCGCAATTCGACCGCTTCATGCGCTCCTGTCGAAGCGCCCGATGGCACTGCGGCGCGACCCGTTGCGCCGCCGTCGAGTACTACACCAACTTCTACGGTCGGGTTGCCGCGAGAGTCGAGGATTTCACGCGCATGCAGGGATCGAATGCTGGTTTTCATCACTTGCTCCAATGGACGCATGGCCATTGTTCAATTGTGGCGCCAAACGTCGGACTGCATCTATGACGCAGAACAAGATAGAGCAGAGCATGTGATTGGATCGAGCCACACCGACAATGGTGCGCCGTGCCGCTCATCAGGATCGCGGTGCGAGATTCAAATCAACACGCAGATGCTGAGCAGTTCAGCGGCCGCTTTTTCGCCATTGAATGGCGGCTCTCGAGGTGGGCCGAAACGCCGCCCTCGGAAATCCCCTCACTCATGGCCGATATATCGGTGTGGTACCGGGACATTTTCGCGGGCGTTGTCAGTGGCTACTTGCGTGACGATTGCTCGCACCGAGAGGGTGCTTCTTGATGGCGAGAAATCCGAGAAATATCTCCTCCGGATCCTTATCAAATGTGATGACAAATTGGCGGGCCCGAATTCTTGGGAGTGAGTGCAGGGCGTGCTGACAATTGGCGCCCGGTTTGGCGCTATTGCCACGCAACATCGGGTTGCGAACTGACAGCGCGCGCGATGGCGTTTGGCGAAGCCAGGTCACGAACAATGGGATCGGCTACATCGACGGTCTCGTGATAGGGCAGATACGCGACATGCAGCTTGCGTTGTAGCGCGCCGGGTAGCAGTTGCGCGATTTTGCACCTGGGCACGACCCGCGGCCGCTGGGAAAGCGGTGAACATCAACGCGCATCGCCGCGTCCGTGCCCGTCTGCGTGCGAAGCAGCAGCGGGCGTTTCAGTTTTGCGACTGCGATCAATCGCAGCGGAATTCAGCCAACCGATGAACGGGGTTCGAGCGGGTTTCCTAGTAGCCCATCCGCATCGATGTGTCGTCCAGGTCTTCCACATCGACCTTGGCTTCCGGAGGAAGCTTCTTGATGATCTCTTCGATCATTTGAACGTGCTCGGCCTCTTCTGACCGCAGCTCCTCAAATAATGCCTTGACGTCCGGCTGCTCGACGTAGCGCAGCGCCAGGTCGTAGAACGCAAAAGCCTTCTTTTCGGAGGCCAAGGCCACCAGGTACGCGTCGAACGCAGACATGTTCTGATGGGGCGCGCCGAAGTCCGGGGCTTCCACATCAAAGATGTCCTCAATCCTGACCTTTGGTGGTGCGTCGCCAAACAGGGCGAGCCGGCGCTCGGCGATCTGTTCACCGTGCTTGTTCTCGTTGACGGCCATCGATTGGAAAATCGACGCGGCGTCATCGTCAGAACGGATTCCGAGTTGCTCGGCGAACTGCGTGTACCGCTTTGATGCTTCGACCTCAATCAAAGTCGCGAGATCGAGAGCGTCCATCAACGAAAGCTTGGAATAATCGAGTCTTGTTGGCATAGGGCCCCCGGCTAGAATGAGCACGCGCGAGTGAGTGCAATCTCTTGGGAATTCAAACGCCTGTCCCGGTGCGGCACACAATATCACCGTGCCGACCTTCCGGTCAAAGTGGGCCATGCGGCCGCGATCGCGGGATCATGCGAGCGGCCCCTGGATGGACCGGCGCCGCTCGCGAAGTTCGGCTTCGCGACAATGAACGGCAGCTTCGGGTCGAGGCTATGTGAAAACGCAGCCGATAGGCGGCGGCGCGAGGTTGCGTGGCATTCAGTTGCGATGCCATAAAGCAGGCGGATCGCAAAATTGGCAAGAAATATCACGAGGTGCTCTCATGCGTGAGTTGAATCTGAGCAAGGCGTTTACTCTGATGGAATCGGGGCCCGTCATCCTCGTCACGACCCATGATGGGCAGAAAGGCAACATCATGACCATCTCCTGGACCATGGTGATGGATTTCACTCCGGTATTTGCCATCACCACGGGTGCGTGGAATCACTCTTTCGCGGCGTTGCGAAAACATAGGGAGTGCGTCATCGCCATTCCCACGGTGGACATGCTCGACAAGGTGGTCGGCATCGGGATGTGCACCGGAGCAGACACAGACAAGTTTGCCAAGTTCAGGCTCACACCGGTGCAGGGCAAGGTGGTCAGGGCGCCCTTGATCAAGGAGTGCCTCGCGAACATGGAGTGCGAGGTCACCGACATCGTCAAGAAGCACAACATTGTCGTGCTGGAGGCGGTTGCCGCATGCATCGATACCGCACGCAGGGAGAAACGCACGGTTCACGCTGTTGGCGACGGAACGTTCATTGTCGACGGGCGCAGGATTGACCGGAGGAAGATGATGGCCTCCAAGCTCCCATACGGCGTCTAGCGTTCATTGTCCGGCCAAGACGATGCGGAGGTTCGACCGGGGAATGGTCAAAGCCGCTAAGATGCTGGGCATCCACGCGAACCTGCGACCCCGGGACTCCGGCTCGTACCCGCGCACCTCGATCCATCACCACGCCACGCATGCCCACCATCGCCTTCGACCGCTTCTACCGCTACGCCGAACTCACCGAGCTGCTCGCCGCGTTCGCGCGTGAATACCCGCAGCTCGTCACCCTCGAAGCCATCGGCAAGAGTCATGAGGGCCGCGACATCTGGGTCGTCACCGTGACCTGCACCGCCACGGGACCAGCGGCGGAGAAGCCGGCATTCTGGGTCGACGGCAACATCCACGCCACCGAGGTCGCGGGCTCGGCCGCCAACCTCCACCTGCTGCATACGCTGGTCACGCAGTACGGCCGGGATCCGGACATCACGCGGGCGCTCGACACCCGCGCCTTCTACCTGTGCCCGCGCATCAATCCGGACGGCGCCGAATGGGCGCTGGCCGACCGGCCGAAGTGGGTTCGCTCGAGTACGCGGCCGTATCCGCACGACGAGGAGGACATCGAGGGGCTCACCGTCGAGGACATCGACGGTGACGGGCGCATCCTGCAGATGCGCATCCCGGACGCCAACGGCGTGTGGAAGGCACACCCGGACGAGCCGAGGCTCATGATCCGGCGCGACCCGACAGAGACGGGCGGAGCGTACTACCGGATCATCCCGGAGGGACACCTCGAAGGCTACGACGGATTCACGCTGCGCGTGAAAAAACCGGTGCAGGGGTTGGACCTCAACCGCAACTTTCCGGCGTCGTGGCGCCAGGAATTCGAGCAGATGGGCGCAGGGCCATATCCGGTATCCGAACCCGAGGTGCGCGCGGTCGTCGACTTCGTGGTGCGCCACCCCAACATTACCGGCGGCACCTCCTTCCACACGTGGAGCGGCGTGCTGCTGCGGCCGTTCGAGCATCAGCCGGACGAGGAGATGCATGCCGAGGATCTCTGGGTCTACAAGGAGACGGGGCGCCGCGGCACCGAGCTCACCGGCTACCCCAACATCTCGGTGTACGAGGAATTCCGCTATCACCCCAAGACGGTCATCGGCGGCACGTTCGACTGGGTCTACGAGCACCTGGGCATCTATTGCTGGGTTGTCGAGATCTGGTCGCCGATGCGCGAGGCGGGAATCACCGACTACAAATTCATCGACTGGTTTCGCGACCATACGCCGGACGACGACCTCAAGATGCTGCGCTGGAGCGATTTGGCGCTGTCCGGGCTCGCGCACATCGCCTGGCAGCCGTTCGAACATCCGCAACTGGGCAAAGTGGAGATCGGCGGCTGGAACCGGTTTCATGCATTCTCCAACCCGCCGCCGCAGTTTCTGCAGCGTGAACTCGAGCGCTTCCCGAAGTGGCTGGTCTGGCAGGCACTGATTTCGCCGAAGCTCGAACTGGTACACGCGGCGGCCAAGTCCGCGGGCGGCGGCAACTACGCGGTGCTGCTGGTCGTGCAGAACACCGGCTGGCTGCCGTCGTATGTGTCCAAGCGCGCGCTGGAGCGCAAGGTCGTGCGCGGGCTGATCGCCGAGATCGCGCTTCCGGAGGGCGCCACGCTTGTGCAGGGCAAGCGGCGGATGGAGCTGGGCCAGCTCGAAGGGCGTGCGTACAAGCACACCGGGATCTCGTTCTGGCCCGACTACCACGTGACCGACGACCGGATGAAAATCGAATGGGTGGTCCACGGCCGGCCTGGCGACATCGTGCATCTGACCGCGAGGCACGAGCGTGCCGGCACCGTGCGCGTCGAGGTGACGCTGCGGTGACCGGGCCGACGAGGGCAGGCCGTCGGCGACAACGCATAGTCGCTCCGGGTTCGGCGCCCGGTTCGCCGTCCCATCAAGGCTTGTCGCCCGTCACCGGATGACCGCGGATCCGCGCCGTGCCTTGATCCCCCGCGGCGTCTGGGTGTTGGGGCTTGTCAGCCTGTGCATGGACCTGTCGTCGGAGCTTGTCCATGCGCTGCTTCCGCTGTACATGGTGACCGTGATGGGCGCGAGCGTGCTCGTCGTGGGTATGATCGAGGGCATCGCCGAATCGACGGCGCTCATCGTCAAGTTGTTCTCGGGTGTCGTGTCCGACTGGACGCGCCGCCGCAAGCCTCTGGTGCTGTTGGGCTACGGGCTGGGAGCGCTTTCCAAGTTCGTGTTTCCACTGGCGCCCACGCTCGGCTGGATCGTCACGGCGCGCTTCGCCGATCGCTTCGGAAAGGGGATACGCGGCGCACCGCGTGACGCGCTGATTGCCGACATCTCGCCGCCCGAGGTACGCGGGCGCAGCTTCGGACTGCGGCAGGCGCTCGACACCGTCGGCGGCATCGGTGGCCCGTTGCTCGCGTTGGCCGCAATGGCCTACTTTGCGAGCGACTTCCGGGCCGCATTCTGGGTCGCGGTGGTGCCAGCGATGCTGTGCGTCGTGCTCATCGTGGTCGGCGTCGACGAGCCGAAACGCGCGACCGCGGGCGCCTCGGCCAAGCCTCACTGGCGACTACGCGACAGCGCGAGAATGCCCGCGGCGTTCTGGTTCACCGTTGCGATCGCCGCCGTACTGACGCTCGCGCGCTTCTCTGAGGCGTTTCTCGTGTTGCGTGCCCAGAACCTGGGCTTCTCCGTCGCGAGCGCGCCGCTGGTGATGGTGGTGATGTCGGTGGTGTATGCGATCGCGGCCTATCCGGCGGGTGCGGTTGCGGATCGCGGTCGCGGACCGCATTTGCTTGCTGCCGGGCTCGTTACGCTGTTCGCCGCCGATCTGGTGCTGGCTCGCGCGACAGGACCGGTGTCCGTGCTCGGCGGTGCCGCGCTATGGGGTCTGCACATGGGACTCACGCAGGGCATACTCGCCGCGCTGGTCGCAGGTGCCGCGCCTGCCGACCTGCGCGGCACGGCTTTCGGCGTCTTCAATCTCGCCTGCGGCATCGCGCTGCTGATCGCGAGCGTGCTGGCGGGCTGGCTGTGGGATGCGTTCGGACCCGCGTTGACGTTCTACGTCGGCGCGTCGTTCACCGCGCTCGCGGGGCTTGGCCTCGTGCTGCGCCGAAAGGACGTCGCCGCGCTTGGCCGACAGGCGTGACGGACGCCGGCCGAGCCAGGCTTACTCGGGAATCGAGCCGAAGATATAGATTGCCTCGGTGAGCGCCGTCGGCTTGCCGAAGGAACCGAACCAGCGATTGTAGATGTCGTTGATGGCATCGCCACTGTAGATCTGCGCCAGCGCGGTGTTGACTGCGAGCCTCATCGCATAGTCGCCGCGCGGCAGTGCAATGCCGTAGGGCTCGAAGGACAGCTGCACATTCAGGAGCTGCAGCGCCTTGGGATCCTTGGCTTGAGTGAGCGCCCCGACCAGCAGCAGCGCGTCGCTGGCGAAAGCGTCCGCCGTGCCGGCGTCGAGTGCCCGCACCCCTTCCTGACTGGTCGTTACCGGCACCACCGTGGCCGCCACCTGCTGGCGCTTGAGCTGCGTGTTGACCGCTCGCTCGTTGGTGGTGCCCACGATCACGGCGATGCGCTTGTCCTTGAGGTCGGCCAGCGACTTGAAGCCGGACGCGGTCTTCGCGAGCAGGCCCGTGGTCTCGAAGAAGGTGAAGCTCGAAAAATCGACGCTCTTCATCCGCGACAGCGTCACGGTGCTGGCGCCGCACTCCATGTCGGCCTGGCCCTTGACGATGACGTCGAAGCGGTTCTGGGTGGTGACGGGCAGATATTTCACGTTGAGGCCGGCGACACCGATCTGGCGCTCGATGGAGGCCACGATTTTCCTGCACAGGTCCACCGTGTAGCCGGTGATCTGCTTGTTGTTGTCGACGAAACTGAACGGCGCGGCGTCGGTCCGGTGGGCAATCGTGATGGTCTTGGTGTCGGCGATTTTCTTCAGGCGGCCTTCCAGCGTCTGCGCATTGGCGCCGAACACTGCCAGAGACGTTACGAGGGCGAGCAGCAGGATGCGATACATCAGGGATTCCTTCATTGGTGTGGTGTTGCGCGGGCGTCACCATACCGGCTTTGACCTTGCGCGGCAACGTCGCGGCCGCACATCGATCCTGCTCGATATTGCGTGGCAAGCGGCATTGGAGCCTCACCGATTCAAATCCGCTATGCTTGGCCATGGCTTCGCTCCGATGGTCGACATGTCGTTGGTGCAGGCGCGGTCGCAAACCGGGCGGCCCAGGCCGGTACGTGGCGGGCGCTTCGTGGGCGCTTGAGACGTCGCCGCGCCGCCGGCTCCGGAATGCTGCGGCCAGGCTGGCGCTCGCCGTGGTTGCGCTTGCGCTGGGGACGTCGGCGTTCGCACAGGCGGCGGCGCCCGCGGACTCGCTGACGGTGGACGCGCTCAAACGCCGGCTCGAATCTGTCGATCGACGCGTCGGCCTGGAGGCGTCTGCCCAGGCAAAGGTGGTCGAAAACTACAATGCCGCGATCGCGCAGATGCAGATCGCGGCGGCGCTGCGCGCGGAGACCGCCGACCTCAAGCGGCGCCTGGAGGAAGCGCCCGTCGAAATACAGCAGCTGGAGTCGCAATTGCGATCGCTGGAAAATACAACGCCGACGACACTCCCCGCGCTCGGTGCCAAACTCCCGTTGGTCGCGATCGAGCAGATGGAAGCGAAGGCGCGCGCGGATGACCGGCAGGCAGTCGCGCAGCGGGAAGCCCTCGAGCGCGCATTCCAGGATGCAATAGTCCGCCCACTCGAATTGCGCCGCTTGCAGGCTCCGCTGCGGCGCGAACTCGCCCAGGCGCCGGCCCTCCGCGATCCGCAGGCAAGCCTCGAGGCCGGGGCGGCCGCAGTCGCGGAGTCGGAGCAGATCCTCGCGCAGGCGCGCGCCGCGGCGTGGCAGGCCCGGCTCGACCGGTTCGAGCAGGAACTCGTCTATCAGCCCGCGTTGCTCAGAATTCTGCAGCTGCGGCGCGATATCGCGCGCGCCGAGGCGCGCACGCGACGTGCCGAAGCCCTGGTACTCGAATCGGCGGTGCAGGAGCGCCTCCGCGAGGAGGTCAAGCGGGAACGCGAAGAAGCGGCGCAGGCGCGCGAAGCCGCCGTCGAAAAGTCCGATCCGGTTGCCGCCGTCGCCGCCCAGAACGGCGAATTGCGCGCCAGACTGGCGGAGGTGAGGCTTTCGCTCAATCAGTCGGATGGGACGTTGTCCGCCCGGCGGCAATCCGCTGCCCGGGTCGATCTGATCCTGCGCGAGGTCGCCGACAGGCGCGCCGAAGAATCTCCCGGTACGGACTTTGCCGACAAACTCATTGCCGACATGCGGTCGTTGCCGCGCGCAGACGAGTTTGCCGAGCAGCGGACCAAGCGCGGCGAAGCGCAGGCGCGGGAGGTCGCTGCGCTTTCGAACGTGCAGCGCGACCTGGCGCAGCTCGAGAACCTGGATGCGGCAGTTTCGCGCGTCATGGTCGCCTCCTCCGTGGCGAACCGTCCGCCGGAATCAAAAACGGCGATCGAGCGCGAGGTACGGCGGGAACTGGAGGCTCAGCGTGGCCTGCTCGAGCGCCTCAACACGCAACAGACGACACTAAATGGCACGCTGCAGGAGATCGATGATGTCGAGACGGACCTGCTCGAGCGCGCGCGCGCCGCGCGACTCGAGATCGTGCGTCTGCTCTACTGGGTTTCCATCTCACCCATTTCGGCCCAGACCTTCGCCGACCTGCCGCACGCGATCGCGTGGCTGGCGGAACCCTCGCAATGGCGCATTGTCGCGAGATCGTTGACGACGAAGACCGAGCGACGCCAGGCACTGGCCATTGCTGTTGCGCTGGTGGTTGCCGGCCTGCTGGTCCTTCGCCGCCGGCTGCGGAGGCGGCTCGCGGCACTCTCCCCGCGAGCGATCGGATTTTCCCGCTTCCGCGCGAGGCATACGCTCGCGGCGCTCGGCGTAAGCCTTCTTCTCGCGTTGCCGATCCCGCTGCTGCTGTTCGGGGCGGGGCGATGGATTCTCGGCGCGCCCGGCATCACGCCGCTTGGCGAAAGCCTTTCGGCGGCACTTGGTTTTTGCGGCATGAACCTGCTGGCCGCGCTCTGTTTCGTGTGGTTGCTGATTCCCGGCGGGGTCGCAATCGATCACTTCAACTGGAGCACCGAAGCGGCGCGGGTGGCGCGCCGCGGCACGCGGTGGCTGCTGGTGATGTACATCCCGCTCACCTTCATCGCTGTCCTGGCCAGCGCGTACGTGCCCGAAAGCGTGCGGCAAAGTGTCGGGCGCCTGAGCTTCATCGCCGCGATGATCGTGTTTTCGCTGTTCTGGACGCGCGCGTTCCGTCCGCACCTGTCGTTCGTTCGCCGGGCACCGGAGCCGGGGCCGCGGGATTTCGCGCGCGCTCTGTTGCGCCGGGGGGTGCGTTTGTTCCCACTGGGAATCGCCGTGCTGGCCGCGGCCGGCTTCTACTTCGCCGCCGCCAGCCTGTATCAGCTCGTGCTGATGACGATACTCATCTGCTTCGGGGCCGCGGTCGTCTATGCGCTGCTCCTCCTATGGCTCGCGCTGCAGCGCGCACAGCTCGCCGAGGTCGAGGCGCGGGCCGAGACCATCGCCGAGCGAAGGGACGAGACCTCGGCCGAGGGCGCGGCAGTGCGCGTCGACACGATCGATGCGGAGGCGATCGACGCCCAGACCCGCGAGCTGCTCAACATGGTGGTCGCGCTGGGACTCGGCATCGCGCTGTGGATGCTCTGGCGGGGAGCGATTCCAGCCTTCGAAACGATGGGCAACTGGGCGCTGTGGACCTATGGAGAGACGGTCGACGGAAAGACGGTCGAGCGCAGCGTCACCCTCGGTGGGGTGTTCCTCGCCACGCTCGTCGTCGTCGTCGCCTACTTCGCCACCAAGAACATCGGGGGCATGCTGGATATCATCCTGCTGCGGCGGCTGCAGCTGCAGGCCGATGCGAACTACGCGATCAAGACCGTCACCCGCTACGTCATCGCCGGCATCGGGATCGCCGTCGCGACGCAATTGATCGGCGTGAACTGGGGGCGGGCGCAATGGCTTGTGGCCGCGCTCGGCGTCGGCCTCGGCTTCGGCCTGCAGGAGATCGTGGCCAATTTCGTCTCCGGGCTGATCGTTCTCGGCGAGCGTCCCATCCGGATCGGCGACATCGTTACGGTGGGTGAGGTGAGCGGCACGGTCACCCGGATCCGGGCACGCGCCACGGTCGTCACCGACTGGGACAACAAGGAGGTGATGATCCCGAACAAGGCGTTCATCACCGAGCGCGTGACCAACTGGACGCTCTCCTCGGGCGTCACCCGGGTGCTGATCAAGGTCGGCGTCGCCTACGGGACCGATCCGGAACGCGTGCGGCAAATTCTACTCGACGTGGTTCGCTCGCAGCCGAATGTGCTGGCCGAACCGTCGCCTTCCGTCTTCTTCATGGCCTTCGGCGACAGCTCGCTCGATTTCGAAATCCGCGCGTACGTGGACGGGATCGGCAAGCGCCTGGCCTCGACGAACGATCTCAACATTGCCATCGCGAAGGCGTTCGCCGAGAACGGAATCGAGATCCCGTTCCCGCAGCGCGACCTGCATCTGCGCTCCGCGGAAGGGCTTCAGCCGTGGCTTTCGCCGGCTGCCGGAACGCCGCCGCCCGGTTGATGCTCGGTGACGTGGTCACGCGCTTGCGGGAATGCCGCGAGTGACCGACCGGCGCATACGCCGGCGGCCAATGCGTTGACGCATCGGCCGCGAAGAACCTCGCAGGACCTTCTCGCTGCTATTTGCCGAGCGCCAGCTTGTCTTCCTGGATCATCCGGGCGAGTTCTTCGCTGCGGCTGACAGTCACGGCGACCTTGGGCAGGCGGTAGACAGGCGCGCCGTTTTCGGTTTCGCCGGTGGCCACGCCGATCTTCGCTGCCGGGGCGGCATTGGCCCTGGCCAGCGCCTGCCGGTCTTCCTCTTCCATCCTGGCCAGTTCCACGCTGCGGCTCGCGGTGACGGCGACGGCGGGCAGACGGTAGACGGCCAGGCCGTTCTGCGTTTCGCCGGTGGCCAAGGCGGTCATCGGCGTCGGGGCGACGTTGCCGGAAAGCGCGGCCGGGGCTTGCGCGGGGATCACGACGACCACGGCGCTCAGGGCGGCGGCGAACGCGAGGCTGGACAGGACGGCGATCCGGGTGCGGCGGCTATTGGACGATTGCATGGCGGTTCTCCTGGTGGGGTGGCTGTTGACGACGATGCCAATGTCCGCCTGAAGCCGGTCTTCAGTCCTTAGGTGGGCCTTAAACCTGCCTGAATCGTTCTGAATGCTGCGTCGCCGGGGGTTTTGCCGGCTCGCGGGCGCGGGATAGACTTGCGGCGTTCCCAACCGAGCCACGCATGAATTCCCCTGCGCCTGCTGCGCTGTCCTGTCCACCCTGCCGGTTCGCCCGCTTCGAGCTTTGGCCTGACGATCGCCGCCTGCTCGCCGACGGCAAGCCCGTCACGCTGGGTGCGCGCGCCTTCGACCTCCTGGTGGCGTTGGTGGCGCGGGCCGGCCAGCTGGTGTCCAAGAACGACCTGCTGACGCTGGTCTGGCCCGGCCTGGTGGTGGAGGAGAACAACCTGCAGGTGCAGGTCTCGAGCCTGCGCAAGCTTCTCGGACCGAGCGCCCTGGCGACGATTCCGGGGCGGGGCTACCGGTTCGCGCTGCCGGTCGAGCGCAGCGACGGCGGGAAGGGTGACTTCGACGCGAAAACCGGAGCGAAGTCGGGCGACGCCGATACGGATGCCGGTACACGGCCTGATGCCGCGGCAGCAGCCGTGGCCGAGGCGGCTGCGGCATCCACGGCCGCGCCGGGCACCGTCCGCACGCGTACCAACCTGGCGTCACGCCTGCCAACGCTGTACGGGCGTGCGCAGGATGTCGACAAGGTCAAGGCGCTACTGGCCCGGCATGCCGTTGTCACCATTGCCGGCGCCGGCGGCATCGGCAAGACGCGGCTGGCGCAGACGGTGGCCGCGGAACTCGCGGTCGAGCGCGCCGCCGATTTTCCGGACGGCGTGTGGTGGGTGGAGCTGGCGCCGCTTTCCGACGCGGCGCTCGTGCCTTCCGCGGTCGCGCGTGCGCTGAACACCCAGCTTCCCGCCGGTCACCCGCCGGTTGCTTCGCTGGCAGGGGTCCTCGCACCACAGAGCGCGTTGCTGGTGCTCGACAATTGCGAGCACCTGTCGGATGCGGTCGCCGAACTGGTCGACGCGATACGCGAGGCCGCGGCGGGTGTGCGCCTGCTCGTCACCAGCCAGGAGACGCTGAAGACGACCGATGAGCATGTCTATCGTGTTGGCGCGCTTTCGGTACCGGCCGGAGAGGCCGCCGCCGATGCGTTGAGTTCCGGCGCGGTCGAGTTGTTCGTGGCGCGCGCGCAGGCCGCCGACCCCCGCTTCGAACTGGGCGCCGAAAACCGGACAGCCGTTGCCGAAATCTGCCGGCGGCTGGACGGGATTCCGCTGGCGATCGAACTGGCCGCGGCGCGCCTGCCGCTGCTCGGCGTTGAGGGGCTGCGCGCGCGCCTGGGTGAGCGATTCAACCTGCTGACCGCGGGCACGCGCATGGTGCTGCGGCGCCACCAGACGTTGCGTGCAACGCTGGAATGGAGCCACGGGCTGCTGACGTCCGAGGAGCAGACTGTGTTCCGGCGGCTGGGAATTTTTGCCGGCAGCTTCACGCTCGAGGCCGCGCAGCACGTCGCTCACGACGACCGTATCGACGCATGGTCCGCACTCGACCATCTCGGCGCGCTGGTCGACAAGTCGCTGGTGCTCGCCGAGGGTGATCCGGTTCCGCGCTATCGCCTTCTCGAAACCACGCGCGCCTACGCGCTCGAGCGTCTGGCGGAAGCGGATGAAACGCGGACGCTGCTACGCCGGCACGCCGAAGCAGTCGTCGCGGTTTGCATTTCCTTGGGCGACGACGATCAACTTTGGAGGTTCAGTCTGGGCGACTGGATCGCTTCCGCCGCCGAGCTCGACAACCTGCGCGCCGCGCTGGCCTGGGCCGGTGCCGCGGAGGACGGCGAGGATCTTGCCATTGCACTGGCCCGCGCGTCCTACCGTGTCTGGATGGCCTCGGCGCAGACCGCCGAGGGCATGCAGCGCTGCCTGTCGATACAGCATCGAATTCGCGAAACCTTGCCCAAGGAAGAACAGGCCCGGTTCTGGCTGACCATCGCCCGGCTCGGGCTGTACACGACCCGCCGCGAGAGTTTCGATGCGGCGGTGAAGGCCGCCGACCTCTATCGCCAGCTGAACGACGAGTGGAAGCTCTACGATGCGCTGGTCTGTTCGGCGGTCCAGGGGTATCGCTTCGCCACGAAGGCGCAGATGGAGGCGGCGATTGCCGAGGCCACCCGCCTGGAAAAGCCCGACTGGCCGGGCCGACAGCGACTCCAATTCGCCCGCTTTCGGTGGTTCCATCGACTCGGCCAGTATGACGAAGCGCTGGCCTGCGCGCAACGGCAGGTGGAACTCTCTCGCGAAGCGGGCAACTTGATCGGTGCGCATTTCGGGATGTCCAACGTGACCGCGTCCGAACTCGAACTCGGACGGACCGAACTCGCGCTGGAACACGCGATGGCGTCCATCGCGGAACTCGATCGCCTTGGTGCGAGCGCCGGCGCCGGCCACCTCTACACAAACGTTCTGGTCGCGTTGACCGAACTCGACCGGATCGACGAGGCCCTGGCCGCGGGTCGGATCGCGCACGCGCTGCTGCTGCGCGAGGGCGACGAGATCCGCGTCATGCTGCCGCTCGCGCTTTGTGCCGCGCTGCAAGGTCGCCTCGCCGATGCCGCGCGCGTGTACGGTTTCGTCGATGCCGAGCTGCTGCGCACGGGCGCGTTGGTTGAAGCGGGCAGGGCGACCGTCCGCGACCGATTGCGGCCGTTGCTCGAAGAAGGGCTTGGAGCCAAAGAGTACGCCCGCCTGCTCGCCGACGGTGCGGCCTTGAGCGAAGAGCATGCATTTCGACTGGCGGTCGGCGACATCCCCTGAGGCGTGGCCGCGGACGTGGGAGATGGTCAGCCGTGGCGCCGCCCAACTCAATCGCGGCGAGCCGCTGCGCTCAACCGCCCGTGTTCCTGCAGTACGCGGTGCACCAGCAAGGCTCGACCTTGTGGCGCGGTTCACGCCATCTCGCAACTGTTGATCCGGGATGTCAGCTTTGTTGCTGATCGGCGGACGAAATTCGGCTTCCGGGATCCAGCCTCAATTGAAGGCCCCCCGCGGAGATCAACGGCTAGCGCACCGTCGACGGATTCCCGGCCGTCGCAGGCGCCGCGAGTATCTTGATGTCCACATCCCTTAGCAATCGCTTGAATTCAGGCGAGTCCATGATGATCGCTCCCGCCGCGGCGCGCAGGCGATCGACGGCCTCGGGGGTCAGCACGAACGATGTCGGCTGTTGATTCAGATAGTCCAGTTCTGCCTTGTCCTTCAACATGGGGAACGACACATCGATGGCGTAGATCTCGGCATCCGGAACGCGCAACGCTGCGGCGACCGCGGGGTCCTTGTTGGTCGCGTAGGCGGGCGAGTTGCGGATCAGGCGCAGGTTTTTCCATCGTGCCGCGGTGTCGCGCAGGAGCTCGACGGCTTCGTAGGAAAAGGCGTCGATCGGCGTGCCGGCCGCCTTGAGCAGGACATCCACGGTGCCGGGCGGGCTCTCCGACTCGTCCCACCGGGTCGGGGGCGACGAAAGCGAATTGACGACGAACACGATGATTCTGCGCACGTTGTCGAGTGGCGAAGGAAGGCCGGCATCGTGCAGCCCCTCGAGAATTTCCAGAGAATCGAGCACCGCGCGCATGCCGACGTTGTCCGACACGCCGCCGTCGACGAGGTGAATGTAGGGCCTATTGACGCTGTCGCGAAAGGTCTGTTCGGCCTTTAACGAGCGTATCGCGCGTGCGGCGGGCCGTGGCGGATTGTCGGAATCGAGGAACGGCTTCACCCAATCGGGCGTGGTCGACTTGCAGGTGCCGCCGTAATTGTTGAACGTGACCGGCGAGAGAACCACGGGCACCGCCGACGATGCCGAGGCGGCGCGGGACAGCCTGACGGCATTCAGGTCCGAGCAGATGACATCGAATATGCGCTGATTGAAAACGAAACGGGAACCGGTGGAGATGTCGGTCGCCGAGGCCATGATCAGCGGGCCATTGCCGCGGTCGAGATCCCCGAACGTGGCGCCGTTGAACAGAATTTCATCGTACAACTCCGCCGCCAATTCGGAGCGGCCCCAGCCCGTTGCCGAAAGCTTGCCCCAGTTTGCCGGACTGAAACTGCGCGAGACGATCTCGCCCTGCACGTCGCGCTTCAGGAAGCGCTGCTCGTAATCGTCGAACAGCTTGTCACCATAGAGGCCGTAGGCGAGCGCCGTGAAGCTCCCGCCGGACACCCCGGTGATGACGTCCACGGCATCGAGCAGGCGGAACGTGTTGCCGTTCGGTCCGGTCACCTCGGTACGGCGAAGGAATTCGAGGACGCCGTAGGAAAAGGCTGCGGCGCGCGTGCCCCCACCGGAGAACGCGAGGACCACAAGATTTTCCTTGGGTCCGTGCCGCGCCTGGCGCGTCTCGAAACGGTAGCCGGTGCTCGGGTCAGCCTGGGCGATCGGCGGATTGACCGGGCGGGTGGCCGTGGCACAGCCGCCGAGCAACACTATCGACGCCAACAGCAGCAATGTTTGGCGGTGCACGCAAGTCATCATTCCCTCAGCTTGATGGTTCGAGCTTCGATTGTCTCTGAACCCAGCAGTGTACCAAGTTCAGTTCGCGAATGAGCTACGCTTCTTAAGGGAGGCCGTCCGTCGCAGCGGCGTTGCTTCGGAAAGGACGCGTCGTCGTCGTGGTGCATTGCCCCTTCGAATCGCCGCTGCGGTCCCCTGGCCGGCGTCCATCTGCAGCAGCGGCGTCCTGCCGGAAGGCACGCCACCGATCATTGGCGTCGCGCCGTTGCCGGCCGATGCCCGCTCGAAGTACCACATGATGCGCACCGGATCGGCATCGTGCAGAATGTGGCCTGCCGATTTCCCCAGGTGTTTCGAAATCTTGGAGGAAGCCCATGTTCGACGCGCTCTCGATCCCCTTCGGCGCCAAGATGCTGTTCAATACCGTCAGGTTGAAACCCGGCGTCACCATGGACGACGTCGAACTCGCCATCGGTGAAATGTGCAACGTGGTCAAGGACACCTACGGCGGCGACAAGGGTGGCTTCTGCGGCGGGCAGGTGTTCAAGTTCTCGGGCTTCGCGTCGGAGGAGGGCTCGCTGGGAGAAATCCGGCCGGCCGACGCCCACGTCGCGATCGTCACCTACTGGCGTTCGTTCGAGGAACACGAGCGCTCGCACGCCGACAAGACGTTCAAGGACAAGTTTTCCGCGCTGGCCACCATGTGCACCGACAGCCAGGAGCTCGGCTACGAGATGCTCTGGCAGGGCGCGCCCGAGCCGGAATAGCGAGCGGATGTCGGGGCGCCCTCGTCGTCCGCCCCGACGCGGACGGCTTCTCACTCCCTAGCGGCGACCGCGGGCCGCGCATCGCCAAGGATCCGCAGCGCTGCGTGCGCCGCGCCGAAGCCATTGTCGATGTTGACGACCGCGAGACCGGACGCGCAACTCGCCAGCGCGGCGTGCAGCGCCACACGGCCCCCCTTGGCGACGCCGTAGCCAACCGAGGTCGGCACCGCGATCACCGCGCATGGCACCAGGCCACCGAGCACGCTGAACAGCGCACCCTCCATGCCCGCCACGGCGATGACCACGCGATGGCGGCGGATTTCGTCGATGTGGTCCATCAGCCGCCACAATCCGGCCACACCCACATCGGCGAGCAGTGTCGCCGTCTCGCCCTCGAACGCAAGCGTGCGGGCGGCTTCGCGTGCGACCGGCAGGTCCGACGTGCCGCCGCACACTATTGCGACACGGCCGGTGCCTTGTTCCGCCGCCAGCGAACCGAGGATCGCCGTGCCGGTGCCGGCGTCATAGTCGAGCGCTTTGCGCGCCTGTGGCGCCAGACGGCCGAACTTGCGCGGCCCGAGACGCGTGAACAGCAGACGCTGCCCGATTTCGGTGGCGTGCGCGACGATTGCGTCGATCTGCGCCGCAGACTTGGATTCGCACAGCACGGCCTCGCTGGCCCCGGTCCGTTCGGTACGGCGCCAGTCGAGGCGAAATTCACTCATCGGCTGAGTCGTGCAGGAACGCCGCCCCGCGCTTGTACGGCCTGACTCCGGCAAACACGCGGCCTTCCCGATGGCACGCGTCGCTGCCGATGTCGCGGGCAATATTGGTGGTCTCCGTTGCGTCCGCCGCGTGGTCGGTCCCCGCGATCTCGATCACGACGCCCGTGTGGGTCACCCGGCAGCGAAGCACGCGTTCGCGCCCGAGCTTCGCGGCGAGACGGGTCTCCACGGCGTCAATGAACGCGAGATCGTCCGGCGCGATGGCGATCCCGGTTTCCACGCGACTCGCGAGGCACGGCTGCGCCGGCAGCCGCTCGAGGTCATCGAGGCCGAGACTCGCGGCCAGCGCGTACACGCCCGCCTTGTCGATGTCCGCTTCGACATAGGGATGTACGACCTCGCGTTCGGCGGCGGCGCGCAGCCCGGGGCGGAAGTCGTCGAGATCGTCGCGGTTGGTGCCGGAGGCGATCGGGTCGGATGTCGCCTCGCGGATGCGCGCGTACAGGTTCGACTTGCAGTAGTAGCAACGATCGACGGGATTCGCACGGTAGCGGGCGTCGGCCTGTTCGCCGGCGTCGAGCAGCACCAGCGGCCAATCGAATCGCGCCGCGTGAGCCTCCACGCGCGCGCGCGCCGCTGCGGGCACCGCGGGCCCGGTCGCGTGATACATCGTGGTCCGCGCATGCGAGTGGCGCCACGCGACATGCGCGAGCGTCATCGAGTCCACGCCGCCGCTGACGGCGACCGCCAGCCGTTCGTGGCGGTCGATGGCCGCGACGAGGCGGACCAGAATTTCGTCGACCGGCAGCGCGGCGGTCGCATGCTCGCTCCGAGGGGAGCACGCGCCTTGGGGCGGCCCTGCGGCACTCATTCTTCGCCATCCTCCAGTGCGCGCTGCGCGGCGAGCGCGCCCATTCGCCGGCGCTCACCGAGCCCGCGCGTCGAGACGACATCGTCCTGCGCGGCTTTCGCCGTGCGCTCGCCACCGGGGCGCGCGGCGAGCTTGACGTTCATCGCATCGCTGCCCACCGCCGCCGCAACTTCGTTTCGTGGCAGTATGCGCCGGCGCTCTTCGCGCGCGCGCAGCCCCAGTGTCGATGTTTCGGTGAAGCAGGCCTGCACGACCGCGTCGGCGGCGCGGGGAGCGACCAGCAGCCGGAAATCGGCGAGCGGACGCCCCTTCTTGCCGTACCGCGTGCCGACCGACACGTCGGCCACGCCCGGCTCGTTGCGCAGACGTTCGGCCGCGACCGCGATTTCCTCGCCGGTCATGTCGTCGACATCGAATTCGAGCACCACGACGACATCGGCCTGCGAATCCTGTGCGAGTTCGAGCACCATCGCGCGCACGATGTTGGGCAGCCCAGGCAGCGTGCGTGTGCCGGCGCCGCACCCGATGCTCAGCAGGCGCCCCGCGTCGCGTCGCGCGCCGCAATGCGTCGCGGGCACCAGATGGCGCAGGATCGCGGCACCGGTTGGCGTGACGCGCTCGCCGGCGATCCCGTCGTCGCGCCACGGGTAGCCGATCAACAGCAGGCCTGTCGCGGGGGCGGGCACCGGCAACTGCCCATGCGCCGTATGCACGGTTCCGCCGCCAAACGGTGGCGCCGATGCGGTCCAGCGCGCGCCGGCGAGCGTGGCCGCGATGCATCCGGCCGCGACGACGTCCAGCAGCGAGTCCCAGTCCGCCAATTCGTGGAAATGCACGGTGTCGACCGCAACACCGTGCACGCGCGCTTCGGCCTCGGCCAGGAGTGCCAGCAACGCCAACGCGTGTTCGCGCGTCGGTGCGGTCAGGGGCGCGTCGATGATCCGGCGGCGCAGTGTCGTGTAGGCGGTGCCCGCGTGCTCGTGCGCATCCGCCCCCGACCCCACCTCCGCCGAATGCGCGCTCGATTGCCCAATCGAAGCGAAACGCCGGCCTGGCTGTTTCGGCTCGGGGGCGAGTCCGAAATTTCGCGCGCGCAGGCCGCCGTTCGACACTTCGCGAAAGTCGGGGCCGGGCATGCCGGCGGGTCGCGCCGCCGCCAGTTCGGCCAGCACCGGTGCGGCCAGCGCGGGCAGGGCGTCGACCATCGCGGCGACGAACATGTCGCCGGAGAAGCCACCCACGAGATCGAGGTGAATCGCGAGCGACGACGGCCGAGGCAATGCCGATGCTTCAGCCGACGACGGGGACGACATACGGTCCTTCGGGCACGATCGCGACCGCCGGGTCGCCGGCACGGGCGAATGCAGACTTGATCGCGACATCGACGGAGGCGACCGACTCGACTCCCGTCAGGCCGCGCTCCTCGTCGTCCAGCCCGGTCGTATAGAGCTGTACGTGCCCGGCGCGCAGCGACTTCAGCTGCATTTCGGTCTGCCATTCGTCGACGTCGGCCAGGCGTTTCGCGAGCAGCGTCTGCAGGAAGGCGTCGGGACCGAGCGAGCACAGGCGCCCCTGCGCGTCACGGAACTCCGGCGAGCCGAAGCCTTCGGAGCACGCCGACGCGATGATCAGCGTCCCGCCAGGCTCCAGGATGTCGAGCGGCGTGACCATGCCCTTGACCGTCTGATAGTAGGTCTTGTCGAGCGGATGCCCGGCGGCCGAAGTCACGATCGTCGGAAAGCGCCGGCCGACCGTCACGCGCGTGCTTTCGGCGACGAAGGCGACCGCAGCGAGATGGCTTTCGATCACCTCGCCGAAATTGACGTGGACCAGGTCGCGGTCCTCATCGATCACCGTGTTGACGGCGTGGACTTCACCCAGCATCCGCACGATCTCGAGCTGTTCCTCGTGCAGCGGATTGCCCATGAGGTTGCACTGGATCGCCGCCGGGTCCTCCATGAAGCGCGCGCTGTGGAACGTGCGGATGGTGTCGGCGTGGGCGACGCCCGGCGCGATGACCTTCCTCCCGCCCGAGTAGCCGGCCATGAAATGCGGCTCCACCAGCCCGGTGGCGATGCGCAGCTCCGCTTCGACGAAGCGGCGGTCGAGCTTCACCGGCGTGCGTCGCCGCGACGTCACGCCCAGGTCGATGTGCGCCGCGTCGTCGCGCGCGAAATGGTTCTCGACGCGCACCGCGTCGAGCACCCAGGGGTCGCCGACGACTTCGGCCAGTTCCGCGCCCTCGTTGGGCCGGTGCAGGCCGGTCGCCACCAGCACGGTGATGCGTTCGCGCGCCATGCCGGCCGCGAGCATGCCTTCGATCAATGGACGCAGAAACAGGTGATTGGGGACCGGTCGCGTGATGTCGCAGATCAGGATGCAGGCGCTGCTGCGGCCCTGCACCAGCGAGCCGTACGGCGCCGCGCCGATTGGATGCGCCAGCGCGTCGCGCACCGCCGCCTGCGGGTCGGGCAGTTTCGGCATCTGCAGCTTGCCAATGACGGTGGCGCGCGCCTCCTGCGGCAGCCGAATCTGCAGTCCCGACTTGCCATAGAGGATGTTGACGGTGTCCCCGGTCGTAGCGTTGCCCATCGTTTCCCCCGCTCGAATTCCTGTCCGTTGCACGCGAACCGCGTGCTTCCGTGGCGACCCGGCGCGGATTTCGTTCCTGCCGGACCGATCAGTTTACGCTGCCCCGTCCGCCCGTTGCGCGCAATGGAGAGCGCACCGGTAGCGTACCGCTTTACCGTGGCATCCGGGGTGATGTGGGACCCTGTCGTGCCTGGTGAGTTTCGACGAGACCTCGGTGCGCCTACGCCAACGGTGGCTCCTCCATCGCCGCGATCTGCTCGCGCAGTTCGAGGACCCGGTCCTGCCAGTAGCGTTGCGTGTTGAACCATGGAAAGGCCGCGGGAAAGGCCGGATCGTTCCAGCGCCGGGCGATCCAGGCCGCATAGTGGACGAGGCGCAGCGTGCGCAGCGCCTCGATCAGATGCAATTCACGCCGGTCGAACTCCGCAAAGTCCTCGTAGCCGGCGAGCACGTCGCTCAGCTGGCGGGTCATCGCGGCGCGGTCGCCCGACAGCAGCATCCACAGGTCCTGCACCGCGGGGCCATTGCGCGCGTCGTCGAAGTCGACGAAATGCGGGCCCTCCGGCGTCCACAGGACATTGCTCGCGTGGCAGTCGCCGTGCAGGCGCAGCGATGCCGCGGAGCCGGCGCGCGTGAAGCAATGCCGGACGCCGGAGAGCGCCATCTCGGACACGGTTCGGTACGCTTCGGCGAGGTCGGGCGGGATGAAGTCGTGCGCGAGCAGGAATGCGCGCGGTTCGTCGCCGAACGATTCGATGTCGAGCGTCGGGCGCCGCTCGAAGGGGCGCAGCGCGCCGAGGGCGTGGATGCGGCCGATGAAGCGACCCAGCCATTCCAGCGTGGCGGGGTCGTCGAGTTCCGGTGTGCGACCGGCGAGCTTCGGATAGACGGCGAAGCGGCTGTCGGCGAAGTGATGCAGCGTGGCGCCGGCGAGCGCGAGTGGTGGGACGGCGGGAATCTCGCGCTCATCCAATTCCGCGACGAAGGCGTGCTCCTCGTGGATCTGCGCGTCGGTCCAGCGGCCGGGGCGGTAGAACTTGACGACCACGGGTGCCGCGTCGTCGCGATAGACGAGGTAGACGCGGTTCTCGTAGCTGTTCAATGTCAGCAACCGTCCGTCGCCGCGAACCCCGACGCTGTCGAGCGCATCGAGGATCCGGTCGGGGGTCAGCGTGGCGTAGGGGGCGCTGGAGGACATCCGGGCCATTGTACGGGCCGGGATGGGCGGCACTTCGAGTTGGGTAAGGAAATCCGGGCCTGGAACGACCATAACTGCGCGATGTCGAATATCCTTGTGTACCCTTGACCATCGAGGTGGGGCATGGCCATCCCATGCCCCACCTGCGCGGAGACCGCATCGATGACCGCTGCCGCGATACCCGCCGATACGAGAGGCGGCTACCTCTACCACCGCCATGCGCTGGCGGTGCGCGTCATGCACTGGATCAACGTCGTCGCGCTCGCCGTGCTGTTCATGAGCGGCATGCAGATCTTCAATGCGCATCCTGCGCTCTACTTCGGCAAGTCGTCGTACAACGGCATCCCGCCGGTGCTCGAAATCGGCGCGCGGCGGGCGGGCGATGGAGCGCTGACCGGCGTCACGCGCGTGTTCGGCGCGGAGTTCGACACCACCGGCTACCTCGGCGTCACGCGGGCGCAGGATGGGCGGCTGGTGCCGTCGACGTTTCCGCACTGGATGACGTTGCCCGGTGTGCAATGGCTGTCGATGGCGAGGTCGTGGCACTTCTTCTTCGCGTGGGTGTTCGTGCTCAACGGGCTCCTGTATGTGCTGTATGCGGTATCGAGCCGCCATCTTTCCCGCGACCTCGCGCCGACCCGCGACGAATTGAAGGGTATCGGCGCGTCGGTGCGCGATCACCTGCGCTTCCGGCATCCGCAGGGCGAGGCGGCAAAGCGCTACAACGTGCTGCAGAAGCTTGCCTATCTCGTCGTGATCTTCGGATTGCTGCCGCTCGCGATCCTGATGGGGTTCGCGATGTCGCCGTGGCTCGACTCGGTGCTGGCGGGCTGGGTCGACATCGTCGGCGGACGGCAGTCGGCGCGCTCGATCCATTTCATCGTCGCCTGGCTGCTCGTGGCGTTCGTCGCCATCCACGTGTTCGAGGTGCTCATCAGCGGCGTATGGAACAACCTGCGATCGATGATCACCGGTCGCTACCGCGTCACTCCGGAGCCGTCCCATGAATAGACCCATCCGCCTGCGCCGGCGGCTGCCGCGCCGGCAGTTCCTGGCGCGCGCTGCGGCGGCGACATCGGTGCTGGCGTTGGCTGGCTGCGACAATCTTTCGCGCACCGAATGGTTTCCGAAGGTGCTCGATTCGGCGGAGCCGCTGAACGAAGCGGTGGCGAAGCTCGTGGCGCGCAACGCGCTGGCGCAGGAATTTGCCGAGGCCGACCGTTCGCCGTCGTTTCGCAGCAACGGCTCCGACGATCCCGGCACCGACCAGTACAACGCGTGGGTGCGCAGCGATTTCGCCGATTACGCGCTCGTGGTGGGCGGTCTGTGTGACGCGCCGCGCAGCTTTTCGCTCGCCGACCTGCGCGCGCTTCCCAGCCGCACGCAGATCACCCGCCATGATTGCGTCGAGGGGTGGAGCGCCATCGCCAAGTGGAAGGGCGCGCGGCTCGCGGCGCTGCTCGATGTGGTGAAGCCCAGGCCCGAGGCGCGCTACGTCGTGTTCTATTGCGCCGATCCCATGGGGCGCGACGGCGGCGACCTCTATTACGAGAGCATCGACTTCGACGACGCGCGGCACGAACAGACGATTCTCGCCTACGAGCTGAATGACGCTGCGCTGCCCGTGCCCAACGGCGCGCCGATCCGATTGCGCGTCGAGCGGCAGTTGGGCTACAAGCACGCCAAGTACATCACGTCGATCGAATTCGTGGCGACTTTCGCGAACATCGCCGGCGGCAGGGGCGGCTACTGGGAGGACCAGGGCTACCAGTGGTTCGCGGGGATCTGACGCCCAACTGATTCGGTGCCGGCCTTGCCGCGTGGCAGGCCTCGTGCTATTGGTCCCCGGCACGACTGCGCCTTTTGCTGCGCGCGCGAAGGGGAGCGAATGAGACTGAAGAAGATCGTCGAGCCCGCCGACGCCGTCGCCGTCATCCACGCGGGCGACACGGTGGCCTCCGCCGGCTATGGCGGCAACGGCACGCCCGACCAGCTGTTCGTCTCCATCGAGCAGCGCTTCCTTGAATCCGGCACGCCGCGCGAGCTTACGCTGGTGTTCTCCACCGGCCAGGGCGACATGAAGGACAAGGGGCTCAACCGCTTGGCGCACGAGGGGTTGATCAAGCGCGTGATCGGCGGCTACTTCGGCTTGTCGCCGAAGATCGAGAAGCTGATCGTCGACAACCGCATCGAGGCGTACAACCTGCCCGAAGGTGTGCTGACGCAACTCTACCGCGACATCGGCGCGCGCAAGCCCGGCACGCTCTCGCGCGTGGGACTTGGCACCTACATCGACCCGCGGCATGGTGGCGGACGAATGAACGACCGGACCACCGACGACATCGTCCGGCTGATGCAGATTGGCGATGAGGACGTGCTCTTCTACAAGTCGTTTCCGATCAACGTCGCGCTCATCCGCGGCACGACCGCCGATCCCGACGGCAACATCACGACCGAGCGCGAGGCGCTGGCGCTGGAAAACCTGGCGCTCGCGGTCGCCGCGCGCAATTCCGGCGGCATCGTCATCGCGCAGGTGGAACGCGTCGCGGCCGAAGGCACGCTCGATGCACGCAACGTCAAGATCCCCGGCATCCTGGTCGATTGCGTCGTGCTCACCGAGCCGGAGCACCATATGCAGACGTACGGGACCCAGTTCAACCCGGCATTCTCGGGCGAGCTGCGTGTCCCGCCCGCGCGCGTACGCGCGGTCGAGCTGAGCGACCGGAAGGTCATTGCCCGGCGCGCGGTGCTGGAGCTGGCACCGAACAGCGTCATCAACGTCGGCGTGGGGTCGGTTCCGGACCAGGTCCCGCTGGTGGCGGGCGAAGAGCGGGTCTCCGACCTGCTGTCGCTGGTCGTGGACTCGGGCGTGATCGGCGGCGTACCGATGGGCGGCCTCGACTTCGGCGCGGCCGTCAACTACCAGGCGGTGATCGACCACGCCTGTGCGTTCGATTTCATCGACGGCGGCGGCCTCGACGCGGCGTTCCTGGGCTTCGGCGAATGCGACGCGCAGGGCAACGTGAACGCCAGCAAGTTCGGCAAGCGCGTTCCCGGATGCGGTGGCTTCATCGACATCAGCCAGAACGCGAAGAAGGTCGTGTTCATGAGCACTTTCAGCTCCGGCGGGCTTGAGGTCGTGGTCGAGGAGGGTCGCGTCAGGATCGTCAACGAAGGGCGGATCCCGAAGTTCGTCGAACGCATCGGCCAGACGACGTTCAGCGCCGACTATGCGCGGCATCGCCGGCAGGAGGTGCTGTACGTGACCGAGCGCTGCGTGTTCCGGCTCGAAGAGGGCGGCCTCGCGCTCGTCGAGGTGGCACCCGGGATCGACGTCGACCGCGACATTCTCGCGCGCCTGCCGTTCCGCCCGATCGTCGCGGGTCCGCGCGAGATGGACGCCAGCGTGTTCCGCAGCGCGCCGATGCGGCTGCGGGAGCGGATGCTCGACACCCGGATGGAAGACCGCCTGAGCTACGACAGCGAAACCAACACCGTCTACATGAATTACGCAGGGCTGCGCGTGCGCGACCTGGCCGATCTCGAGGCGATCGGCGAAGCGGTCGACAGGCTGCTCGGTCCGCTCGGGAAGCGTGTGCATTCGATCGTGAACTACGAGCGCTTCTCGTGCGACGACGAGGTGTTCGACGCCTACATCGAACTCGTGAAACGCGTCGAGCAGACGTATTACTTGAGCGTCAAGCGCTATACCAGCGGCGCATTCCTGCGGCACAAGCTCGGGACCGAGCTCGCCAGGCGGGAGATCTCGTCGGAGGTGCTGGATCCCGCCGGGCGCAGGCTCGCCTAGCGCGAGTTGCGCGAGCGGCGTCTCTCGGCGGCGAGCGATTCTGCACGCGCAGATCGCCTCGACGTGGTCATACGCCGCACCCCGACCGACGCGAGCGACGGCTGGCAATGCGCGCCAACGGTCGCGCGCGTACACTGCCGGGCATCGCAAGACGGCCACTACGGAGAGCAAGGCGTGCCCGAGTCGGACCAACAAGCCAATCGCATCGGCTTATACCTTCCGCGAATACTGCAGCAGCACCTGGCCGACGCGCCTTCCGAACGGTGGTGGATCGCCGACGGCACGGTGGCGTTCGTGGACATTTCGGGGTTCACCAAGCTGTCCGAGCGGCTCGCCCGCAAAGGCCGCGAGGGATCCGAGCAGATCACCGACGTGATCGGGAGCAGCTTCGAGGCGATCCTCGCGGTGGCCTACGAAAATGGGGCAAGCCTTCTCAAGTTCGGCGGCGACGCGCTTCTGCTGTGGTTCCAGGACGCAGGCCACGCAGCGCGCGCTTGCCGCGCGGCGATCCTGATGCGCCGGGTGCTGCGCGACGTCGGGCGCATCGAGGTTCCCGGCGCCAAGGTCACGCTGCGGATGTCGCAGGGCGTGCATTCGGGCCGCTTCAACTTCTTTGCGGTCGGCACGTCGCACCTCGAGCTGCTGCCGACCGGCCCTGCCTGGAGCCGGGCGGTGACGATGGAGCACGAGGCTGCGGCCGGGGAGATCCTGATCAGCCCGGAGACGGCGGCGCAGCTGCCGAGCCGCTGCTTGGGTGCCGCCAAGGGGCCAGGCGTCCTGCTCTCGCGCGAGCCGGTGGGGTTCAGGGAAAGGTTGCCGCTGGTGCCGCGGCCGAAGATCGCCTCCGGCAATCCGCCATGGCGCCAATGGTTGTAGGCGAAGCCAAAGGCGTGGCCCAGCGAGTCCCAGGAATTCGTATGCTTGTGCACCACAAATTAGGCGAAGAGCACTTTCCCTTGCCCGCGCCCTCGGTCTGCGTCGCTATGGCATCAGCGTTGCCAGCAACCGATCCAGATTTTCCTTCGCCTGCGCCTCGTACCGCTCGCGGTAGTAGTCGGTCGAGAAGAACCATCGCCGCTGCCTGAGCCGCCGGAGGAACGCAACTTGTCCGGCGTGGTACTGCTCATCGGACTGCGCGGAGAATTCCTCGCGCAGCAGCGCGCCGTGGCGCATGAACTCCTCCCACGACGCTCCGAACCCGGCGAGATCGATGTCCTCGATGAAGCGCCGGTCGTTGCTGCGCGCCTGCCGCTGGTGGCGCGTGGCGAGGATGAGGCCGCACACGCGCCGGCGGAACGCAGGCGCGGCGCCATTGGACTGCGCGAGGAACAGCTCCGTACTGAGCCGCTCGTTCTCCGGGTCGCTCGGAACGTAGATGGCGTCGTGGAACCAGATCGCGATCTCCACGGCATCCGGGTCCGCGAGCAGCGACGCGACCTCGTCGAACCGGTACAGGCAATCGCGGATGTGATCCAGATTGTGAAAGCGCCGATCGGCTCCGCCCAGCCGGCGGCACAGGTCCGCGTGGACCACGGCGGGCGCGACCGAGGGCGGAGACGCAAAATGGCGACGCCACAGCGCGTCGAACCGTTCACCGTCGAGGCGCGCGTTCATCGGCGGGTCGCGCCTGACCATCGACGATGGACAGGCACCCGGCGATGGCTCTGCGGTTGACCGGACATGTCGCCGGAAGCATGTGCGGGCGAAACGACGTCCAAGTGGATGCCTCCGGATTTGGGCGTGATGCATGGAGGCGCGGCCACCGCGGCACGTCCGTCGGTCGCTCGACCCGTCCGGCGATTCTATGGCAAACTGCGCCGCGTGTCGCATTCCGCCCGGCAGTTCGGCTGTCGTAATGCGGTCACCGATTCGGATTCTGATAACTGGGTGACAACTGAGGCGCCGGCAGGCCTGTTGCAGGTGCCACCGGACCGCGAAACCATTCATTCGTCGCGGACTTTCCGTTCCGCAAGCGAGCGCAGCGTCGATGCTCGGATTTCTTCAGCGGCGGCCAGAACATCCCCGGATGACGCAGATCCGGAAGATCGGCCTGTTCGCCACGCTGCGGCCGAAGGAACTGCGGGTCATCGACGGCCTGCTGTACGAGCGCAGCTATCTCAAGGACGAGATCGTCTTCGACCAGGGCGAGGTAGGCCAGGCGCTCTACGTCGTGTTGAGCGGCCGGGTGCTCATTTGCCGGCAGACCGATGCGGGAATCGAGCCGTTCGCGGAAATCCCCGCGGGCTCGCTGTTCGGCGAGCTCGCGCTGCTTTGGGGCGCGCCGCGTACCGCGCAGGCGCGCGCGGCCGAAGACTGCGTGCTGGCGGCGCTCTCGCGCTCCGACTTCGAAACCCTGATCGAGACGCATGCGGCGATCGCCACGAAGATCGCGCTCCAGTTGGCGCGTGACCTCGGGCAGAAGCTCGGCGCCCGCCACGTGACGATCGAGACGCGGCCGCTGTGAACCTGCGCTACAGCGCGTCCGGACCGCTGGTCTGGCTTGCCACCATCGGCATCACGACTCTGCTGCTGGTGGCGGCGACCAAGGCGCTCTGGCTCGTGGTCCCCTTCCTGCTGGCGATCATCCTGTACTACATGCTGTATCCGGTGGTGCGTCGCCTGGTGCTGGCGGGCGTCAGCCGCGAAGCGGCCGCGGCGCTGGTGGCGGCCGGCGTCACCCTGGTGACGGTCGGCATCATGATTCCGTTGCTGCCGTGGCTTGCCGCGCAGGCGGTCTCCGGGGAGGTGACGCTGAACCGCTACCTCGAAGGCGGGCGGGTGCTCGTCGACCGCACGCTGGCGACGCTGGAGCATCAGTTCGGCTTCCTGCGGCGAATGAATTTCCACGCGGAAGTGGGCGCGATGGCGACCGAGTTCGGCGAGACGACGCTGCAGAAGAAACTCGGCGAAACGCTGCTCGCCGCGGCGGGGTGGTTACCGTTTCTCCTGCTTGCGCCGTTTTTCGCGTTCTTCCTGCTGCGCGACGGGGGTCTCTTCGCGAAACTGCTCGCGAGCGAAGTGCCCAACGCATTCTTCGAGCGCACGATCTACATGTTCGACCGCGTCGACGCGACCGCGCGCAGCTACTTCCAGGGCTTGATGCAACTCACGGTGGTGGACACGGTGTTTCTCGGAATTGGCTTGGCGCTGGTCGGTTTACCGAATGCGTTCGTCCTTGGCCTGGTCGCGGCGATATTCCTGTGGATTCCCGTCGTCGGTTCGATCGTAGGCTGTGTGCTGGTGGTGCTGGTGGCTGCCACTGAATTCCCGACCGATCCGTGGATGGTCTACGCGACCGTGGGCGTCTTCGGGCTTGCGCGGCTGCTCGACAATTTCTTCTTCATTCCGCTCACGGTCGGCCGCAGCATCCGCATGCATCCGTTGCCCACGGTGCTGATGGTTTTCATCGGCGGCGCGGTTGCCGGCGTGCCGGGACTGGTGCTGGCGCTGCCGCTGGCCGGGGTGGTGAGCGCAGTCGTGGGGACCATCGGAGGCATCGTCCAGGACCCGCGACTTCGTGCGCGCCACGCGTATGCGAAGTCGTTGCTGCACCAGCGCATCGCCTCCGAGGTCGGGATCTGACGCCGTGCATCGATCATCGTTTCGCCACGGGCGGCGCAATGTCAACGGTTGCGAGCGACGATCCTTCGTGATGCGCAGGCGCAGCCAGCCACGACGATAACGCCGCGACGCAACGCGGGCGGCCTGGGATCGCAAAGGAAAATGCAGAATCGCCTGGCCGGTCGCGCCGGCTTGTTCGGTGAAATCCGTGGGGGGATTGCGGGTGCGATGGTCGTACTCGGCATCGTGCTCCCGCTCGGTCTGCTGTCGTTCGGTGCGCTGGGCCCGGACGCCGTGGGCATCGGCGTGCGCGCGGCGTTGACAGCCGCCATCGTCGGCGGACTTGTCGCCGCGCTGGTCGGCGGCGCCGCAATCCCTGGCAGCATACCCAGGACGGCGACCACGCTGATCTTCGCGAGCTATGTCGCCAGCCTTGCCGCCGACCCGGCGTTGCGAATGGCGGCGGGCCCGAACCTGCCGGCGATTCTCGCGCTTGCCGCCGCCTGCGTCGTCTTCTCCGGTGCCTTGCAGATCGTGTTCGGTGCGGCCAGGCTCGGGTCGCTGATCCGGTACGTTCCACTTCCGGTGATCGCCGGCTTCATGAACGGCGTCGCGATCCTGATCGTCATTTCGCAGGTCGGCGCACTGCTCGGCCTGCCGGGGCTGCATTGGGGCTTCGACATCGGCGACAGCTTGCGGCAGATGGCCGTACCCGCCTTGGCGCTCGGCGTCGCCACGGCAGCGTTCGCGTGGATCGTCGTGCGGCGCCTGCCGCGGGTGCCGTGGTCGCTCGCCGCATTCGGGTTCGGCACCGGCGCGTATGCGCTGATTCGCCTGCTCGATCCTGCAATGGACATGGGCTCGCTCTTGGGCGCGCCGGCGGCAGGGCTGCTGGACCTGGCCACTTTCCTCATGCTCGTCGCGCCCGAGTCACGTTCCGTGCTGATCGCGCAATTGCCGCATCTGATTACGACGGGAATGGTCATCGCGATCATCGGCGCGATGGATGCGCTGCTGTCCGCCGCCGGAATGGACACGAGTCTGCACACGCGCCACGACGCCAACCGGTTGCTTGTGGGCCAGGGGATTGCGAATATCACGGTCGGTGTCTTTGGCGGAATTCCGGTGGCGTATTCAACGGCGGTGCCATCGTCGATCCACCGCGCGGGCGGCCGCGGTCGCCTGGCCGGCGTCGTGATGATCGCGACGCTGCTGCCGATCGTCGTGTTTGGTCGCGAGTTGCTGGGGCTGGTACCGGTGACGGTGTGCGCCGGCATCATGATGATCGTTGCGCTCGGCATGTTCGACCAGTGGACCGGCCGGGTCCTGCGGCAGTGGCGAGCCGACCGCGGGAACCAGGAAGCGCAGTGGAGCCTGGCTGTCGTCCTTCTCGTCGGCGTGGCCACGATCACCTTCGGCTTCGTCGTCGCGATCGCCGTGGGCGTGCTGCTGTCGGTCGTGCTGTTTATCGTGACCATGAATCGCTCGCTGATCCGCAGCGTCGCCACCGGCGCGACGCGTGCATCGCGGCGCATCTATTTTCCCGATCAGGCAAGGCTTCTTCGGGAGCAGGGTGCGCGGATCAAGTTGGTCGAGCTCGAAGGCGCCCTGTACTTCGGAACCACCGAGAAGCTCGGTGGGCAGGTCGATGATCTGGCCGCCGACGCACGCTACCTCGTCATCGACGTCCGCCGCGTAACGATGGTCGATGCCTCCGGGGCGATGGCGCTCGAGCGGATGGCGCATCAGCTTCGCGCACGGGCCGCCACGCTGCTGCTGTCAGGGATTGTCTCCGGCGATCGGCATGCGCGGGCGTTTCACGCGTTCGGGGCGTTCCCGCGCCAGGAGGGCCGGCTCTGGTTCGTCGATGCCGACCACGCGCTCGAATACGCCGAGCGCGGATTGCTCGACGAGGCGGGCGTCGTCCCGTCCGACGTGGAAATGCCGTTCGAGAAGCTGTCGCTGGTCGATGAACTCTCGGCCGGCCAACAGGTCACGTTGCGGCAGAAGCTTTCGCGAGTTGAATACGCGGCCGGAGAAGTGCTGTTCAACAAGGGCGACCCCGGGGACCGGCTGTTCGTGCTGGCCAAGGGATCGATCAGCGTCCTCTCGCATACGCGCGACGTGGCGACGGCGCAGCGGCTTGCAAGCTTCACACCTGGCGTGATCTTCGGCGAAACCGCGATGCTCGATGGCGGCGGTCGCACGGCCGCCGGTGTCGCCGACGAAGCATCGGTCGTCTACGTGCTGGCCCGCAGCGATCTGGACGAGATCCGGCGCACCGATCCGGCGTTGGCGACGCAGGTGCTGCTCAATCTCGCGCGACAGCTCTCGGCGCGTCTGCGGTTCGCGACGGCCACGATCCAGGCCGCCGAGCTGTAGCGCGGGCGGCGGCGGCAAGTACGCCGTCAGAACAGCGCGGTGACGCGCAGCGTGGTCCCATTGGGCTCGACGCTGACGCTGGAGGATCCGGTGTGCGCGAGCCGGACCATGTTCACGTTGGTCGACAGCATGTCGGCGACGAAGCCGCGGATGCCGCGTGCCCTGGCGTGCTCGACCATCCGGCGCTGGAGCGCCGCTCCGAGCCCGCAACCCTGCCACGCCGGATCGACCATGAACGCGGTCTCGCCGAGGTTCGTCGACGGATCGATGAAATAGCAGGCGTGCGCGACGATCCGCGGGTTCTCCCGCGTCCCGGTGACTGCCACGAACGCGACTTCCTTCTCGAAATCGACGTTGCACAGCCGCTGCACGTCCTGGCCGGACAGCTCGCGCACCTTGCGGAAGAACCGCGTGTAGACGTCGGCCTCGGACATGCTGTGGAAAAGATCGCGGACGTCGTTGCCATCGGCCGATGCGGCCGGGCGCAGGAGCACCGTACGATTGTCCTTGAGCGAGACCGAGACTTCCTCTTCCACCGGATAGGCGCGCATGTTCTTCAGCGTCTGCGATTCCGGCACGTAACCCATGGCCTGCGCCTGCGCGAGGAGCTCGGCCCGGTACTTCGGGTGCGAGACCTCGATCAACGCGATGGCGCGCTCGCGGATCGACTTGCCGAACAGGTACGCGATGCCGAACTCGGTGATCACGTAGTGCACGTCGGTCCGGGCGATGGTCACGCCCTCGTTGGGTGCGAGCGCCGCGCGCACGCGCGACTCGCCGCCGTCGTCGGTCGTGGATGCGAGGCAGATGATCGCCTTGCCGCCTTCGGAGCGCGACGCCCCGCGCAGGAACTCGCCCTGTGCGGCGATGCCGCTGTAGAACTCGCCGGCGAGCTGGTCGACGCAGACCTGCCCGGTCAGGTCCACCGCGAAGGCCTGGGTCACCGACACCATGCGGTGTTGAGCGGCGATCGTCGCCGGATTGCAGACGACGTCGATCGGCTGGAAACTGAACAGCGGATTGCGGTCGACGAGGTCGTACAGGCGCCTCGTGCCCAGCGCGAAGCTGGTGACGATCTTGCCGCGCTGCGTCGACTTGCGCTGGCCGGTCAGGATTCCTTTTTCCAGCAGCGGGATGATCGCATCGGTGATCACGTCCGAGTGCACGCCGATGTCCCTGCGGTCTGCGAGATAGCTGAGCGCTGCATTGGTGACCCGGCCCAGGCCGATCTGCAGCGTCGAGCCGTCCTCGATGATGCCGCCGATGTAGCGGGCGATCTGCTCGACCGCCTGCTCGCCGGTCGCCGGATGCACGTACTCGGCGATGGGCGTGGAATCGGGCACGAGGCAGTGGATCTGGCTTACGTGGACCATCGAGTCGCCCATCGTCCGGGGCATGTACTCGTTGACCTCGGCGATCACGAGGCGCGCCTTGGCAATGGCTGCCGGCTGCACGTCGACCGAGACGCCGAGGCTCACGTAGCCGAACTCGTCGGGCATCGACACCTGGATCAGCGCGACGTCGACGCGAACCCGTCCGTTTTCGATCAGCTGTGGCAGCCGCGCGATCGACATCGGCACGTACTCGGCGAGGCCCTGCCGGACCGCGGCGCGCATGTCCGAGCCTACGAAAAACGTGCGGTGGCGAAAGCGCGTGGTCGCACGTCCCCGCTCGTCGTGCGGCACCGCGCCGTTGGTGATGAAGTGCACGAGTTCGATGTCGGCGGGCGGCGCCGCCATCGTCTCGAGCGTTCCCACAAGCATGCGCGGCGTCGCGCAGGCGGTGCCAACGAAGACATGGCTGCCCTTGGGAATGCGTTCGACGGCCTCCTCCGCCGTCATTACCTTGTCGGCATGCGCCCGAAGGCGCGGGTCCAGCGTCGGGGCGGCGACGGGTGGGGTGCCGCCGCCCGGACCCATTCGGTCGAGCCAACCGCGTGCAATGCGTGTCAAAAGGCCGGGTCCGGCGCCGCCCGGGAGCGAAGGTCTTGCGTCGTCAGCCATGGCGGTCCCCCTGAAAGCACTTACTGTACGCCGGCGTGCGACCACTGCGCGCCGTTGCGACGCCGCCGTTCACCTGGCCTGCAGGCCGAAGCGCTGGCCTTCGGCGGGAGGCAAGGACTCCAGCACGGCGACTGCGTGCGCGTGTCCCTGGCGCACGATGTCGTCGAACTTGTCCCACTGCAGCATGCCGACGCGCTCGAGCGGAGGGTTGAAATAGAGGTCCGTGAGCTTGCGCGCCTCGTTCTGCCGCGACGTGCTGTAGAGGATCTGGACGTTCATCAGGTATGCCAACAGCGACGGGACGCGGTAGCGCCGCTTCGGATAGGGGCGCAGCCGGTCGCGCAGCAGTGTCCATTGACCAGGGATCTCGTCTGCGTCGATGCGACGCGGCTTCCGGGTGTTGAGGTCCACGCCGATGACGGATCCCACGCCACGCATGTGGCGCATCGTGTCCACCGGAAAGTTGTTGAAGGTGCCGCCGTCGCACAGGAGGTCGCCCTCGTGCACCACCGGCGGCAGCGCGCCCGGTATGGCGATGCTCGCCCGCAGCGCGCGGCCGAGATTGCCGCTGCGCACCTGATGCTCGCTCGCTTGCGAGTAGTTGCTGGCGATGCAGAAGAAATTCTTCCACAGGTCCTCGACGTCTGCGTCGAATCCCAGCAGATCTCGCAAGCGCACGCTCGATGGTGCGGCGCAGCCGATGGCCCTTGATCAATGACAGCAGCGGCAGGATGTTGTAGTCGCCGGTCGGATTCACGCTGAACGACCTGCGGGCCAGAGTGATGATGTCGGAAACCGGCCCGTCCGACGCCACCAGCGTCGCCATGATCGCGCCGATGCTGGTGCCGCCGACATAGTCGATCTCGATTCCGCGTTCGCGCAGCGCTTGATAAACACCCAGGTGCGCGAGTCCCCGCGCGCCGCCGCCGGCCAGAACCAGCCCTACCGCCGTGTGGCTCTGGATGCGCGCGAGCCGACCGATGTCGGCATCCAGATCGGGTCGAATGTGCAAATGGTCGGTCACCGGACGTCGCGCCAGCCACCGCTGCGTACCGCGGGGACACCGCAGGTCCTTCGGGTGCATCAGGACCAGCACCTCCGCGGCCTCGCTGCGGCCCGGACGTTGCATGAGGTACTGCGTCTCGGTGACATGCAGCGCCGGTGGCATGGAGGCATCGGCCAGCAGCAGGATCTCGTCGGAACCGCGGCAGCAGCGCAGCGTCCATGGCGTGGGCCCGTCGTCGCCCACCAGCAGCACGAAGTCGTGCGTCGCTTCGATCTCGTTGAGATGCAGTGCGATGCGTCGGCTTGCATCGACGTCGCGCTCCTCGCGGCTGGCGATACCGGGATCGCGCAGCACGCGATCGACTTCGGCCGCGTCGACGACGTGCACCGGGCCGATTGTGGCAAGCTGTGCGGCCAGCCGTTGCGCAAGCGCCCGCGCCGGAACGCCCGCCGAAATCGGGATCAGCCCCATGGTGACCGGGCGGGAACGCGCGTAGTGCGCCTGACCCGCCTGCAGATGCTCGATGATCTGACGCGTCAGCACGATCGACAGCTGCGGACTCGCCGAGAAGAGTTGGTTGAACTCCGACTTGGCAAGCCGCACGAGCACCGAATCGCGGATGGTCACCACGGTGGCGGCGCGTGGCTCGCCGGTGATCAGGCTCATTTCGCCGATGATCTGGCCACGACCCATCTCCCGAGCCACGCGCGGTGTTCCTTCGTCATCGTTCACGTAGGCGCGCAGCCGGCCGCTCAGCACCAGGTACATCGCGTCGCCCGGCTCGCCCTGCGTCATCAGCGTCTGGCCGCCTGCCACCTCGACCCATTCCAGGCGCTCGCGAAGCAGGCCCATTGCGGCGGGTTCGATGTCGCCCAGGTAGGTTCGCAGGTGGCGGTCGAGAAGCTCGTCCTGATGAGGCTGGTGCATGGGTTTGGAGGAGGTCAGTCTGGCGCTGGGCGGGAAATCCGCGGTCGCGGACGCGAGGCGCGGCAAAGATGCAGCGGTTATCAATATACCCGAGGCACCGGGCGGGAAAGAAGGCCGACCGGCAAAACCGCCCCAGGGCCGGACGTGCAGGACCGGCACCGGCGGCGCGCATTGATGGTCGTGCGACAATTCTCGCCATGATCGAGCGTGCGCAGACTCTGGGCGAGGAAATCGCGAACAGCGTGAGCCACGGCCTGGCGCTGTTGGCGGCCATCGTGGCGGTGCCATTCCTGATCGCCGCGGCGATCCGCTTCGGCGCGGCAAGCGTCGTCGGCGCCAGCGTGTTCGCGGCGACCATGGTGCTTCTGTACCTGACGTCGACGCTCTATCACGCGCTGCCGGCAGGGCGCGCCAAGCGGGTGTTCCTGAAGCTCGACCACGGCGCCATTTACATCTTCATTGCCGGCAGCTACACGCCGTTCGCATTGGGCGTGCTCGGGGGCCCGTGGGGTTGGACGCTGTTCGGGGCAGTGTGGTCGCTGGCGGCCGTCGGCGCCACGCTCAAGGCGTTCGACCGCCTGTCGCATCCGTGGTGGTCGACGGGGCTCTATCTCGTCATGGGCTGGCTCGTGCTGATCGCGGTGGTGCCGCTGGTCGAACGCGTACCCACGCCCGGTGTCGCATTGCTGGTGGCGGGTGGGGCCGCGTACACGGCGGGCGTGGTGTTCTTCCTGCTGGATTCGCGGCTGCGCTACGCGCACGCGGTGTGGCATGGCTTCGTCGTGGCCGGCACCGGGTTTCACTTCTTCGCGGTGCTCCGATACGCCGCATGAACCTGCGTGTGAGCCGGACGCGGTACGGCATGGATCGTTCCGACGACGGACGGAACGCAACGCCGGGACGCTGCGACCTGTGCTTGGACCTTGGAGGTGGACTGTGGACCCCGTAATAGCGAATGTCGCCGAACAAAAGCGATTGAACGATGCGCGCGAGGCGCGAATCCCATGGAAGAAATGGGGACCGTATCTGAGCGAGAGACAATGGGGCACGGTTCGCGAGGACTACAGCGAGGACGGAAACGCCT
The DNA here is from genome assembly GCA_963739745.1 of uncultured beta proteobacterium. Lineage (GTDB taxonomy): Bacteria > Pseudomonadota > Gammaproteobacteria > Burkholderiales > Casimicrobiaceae > VBCG01. Next base: position 318,025 of record CAVUCJ010000012.1, on the reverse strand, counting down.
GGGACTACTTCACCCACGACCAGGCGCGGTCGCGGGCGTACCGCTGGGGCGAGGACGGGCTCGCCGGCATCTCGGACGACACAGCAGCGCCTTTGCTTTGCGCTGGCGCTTTGGAACGAGCAACGACCCGATCGTCAAGGAGCGGCTGTTCGGCCTCACCAACGGCGAGGGAAATCACGGAGAGGATGTCAAGGAGTACTACTTCTACCTCGACAGCACGCCGACGCACTCGTACATGAAGTATCTGTACAAGTATCCGCAGCGTGAGTATCCCGTACGGTGATCTGTTGGATACCAACAAGGGACGCAGTCGCGCGAGACCCCGAGTACGAGCTGCTCGATACCGGGGTCTTTGCGGACGACCGCTACTTTGACGTGTTCGTCGAATACGCGAAGGCGGGGCCGGAGGACATTCTCGTCCGCATCTCCGTACACAACCGCGGCGCGGACGCGGCGCGGCTGGAAGTCCTGCCGACACTGTGGTTTCGCAATACCTGGTCATGGGGCGAGTACGATCGCAAGCCGTCGCTGCGGGAAGCGGCGGCCGGGCGCAATCCAGGCAACCCACGACGACCTGGGCGAGTACTGGCTGCAGTGCGATGGCGGCCCGGAGCTGCTCTTCACCGAGAACGAGAGCAACGCGCAGCGCCTGTGGGGCCAGCCGAACCCGTCTCCCTACGTCAAGGACGCGTTCCACACCTACCTCGTCGCCGGATGGGGCGATGCGGTGAATCCCGCCAAGACGGGGACCAAGGTCGCTGCGCAGTATGTCCTCGACGTTCCCGGCGGCGGCAGCAAGACCGTCCGGTTGCGACTGGCGAGCGCCAGGACCAAGGATCCGTTCCGCGGCTTCGACAAGACCTTCAAGAGCCGAATCGCCGACGCCGATGAATTCTACGAGCGCGTCGCGCCCAAAAAGCTCGAGCGAAGATCAGCGCCGGGTGTACCGCCAGGCGCTCGCGGGAATGCTGTGGACCAAGCAGTACTACTACTTCGATCTGGAGCGCTGGCTGCGCGACCATGGGAGTCATCCGTTGCTGGAGTCTTCGCGCCCCAACGTGCGCAACTCCGAGTGGGCGCACATGCTGAACGCCGACGTGATCTCGATGCCGGACAAGTGGGAGTACCCGTGGTATGCCGCCTGGGACCTTGCGTTCCACACGGTCTCCCTGGCGCTGGTGGATTTCGATTTCGCCAAGGACCAGCTGCTGCTGATGTTGCGCACGCTCTACGTCCACCCGAGCGGCCAGATTCCCGCCTACGAATGGAACTTCGGCGACGTGAATCCGCCGGTGCACGCGGCCGCGACGCTCTGGCTGTACAAGTACGAGAAACAGCTGGGCCGCGCGGACCTGCGATTCCTCGAGCGCTCGTTCCAGAGCCTGATGCTGAATTTCAACTGGTGGGTCAACCGCAAGGACCCGACGGGGCGCAACGTTTTCGCCGGCGGTTTCCTGGGGCTGGACAACATCGGGGTCTTCGACCGCAGCGCGCCGCTGCCGACCGGCGGGTCGCTGGAGCAGGCGGACGGGACGGCATGGATGGCGCTGTACTGCCAGAACATGCTGGAGATGGCCCTCATCCTCACCGAGTACGATCCGATCTACGAGGAGTTTGCGTTCAAGTTTGTCCAGCATTTCCTGTGGATTGCGTATGCGATGGACCGCCGTGGCGAAAATCACGACGAGATGTGGGACGAGGAGGACGGATTCTTCTACGACCTGTTGCGGCTCCCCGACGGCCGGGCGATGCGCTTGAAGATCCGGTCGATGGTGGGGTTGCTGCCGCTGTGCGCGTCGACGGTGCTCGAGGCGGACTCGGTCACGCGTCATCCGAAGCTGATGGAGCTGATCGCGCAGTTTCGAGAGCGCCACCCGGAGCTGGTTTCGCATCTGGCGCCCACCGACGCAGGTTTCATCGGTCACAGGGGCCGGAGGCTGCTGTCGATCCTCAACAAGCGCAAGCTCGAACGCGTGCTCGGCTACCTGCTGGACGAGAACGAATTCCTGGGACCGCACGGCATCCGTTCACTCTCTCGCTATCACCTCGAGCATCCGTTCGTGTTTTTCGTCGGCGGCCAGGAATACAGGGTGCAATACCTGCCGGGGGAGTCGGACAGCGGCATGTTCGGCGGCAATTCCAACTGGCGCGGCCCGGTGTGGATGCCGGTCAACCTGCTGATTGTCCGGGCGCTGATGAACCTGTACACGTTCTACGGCGATGAGTTCAAGGTCGAATGCCCGACCGGTTCGGGGCAGTCGATGACGCTGTTCGAGGTGGCGCAGGAGATCGTGCGCCGATTGACCGGAACGTTCCTGCGCGATGCCGATGGGAAGCGGCCGGTCTACGGCGGGACGGCGAAGTTCCAGGACGATCCGCATTGGCGCGACCTGATCCTGTTCTACGAGTACTTCCACGGCGACAACGGCGCCGGGATCGGAGCCAGCCACCAGACGGGCTGGACCGGCCTGGTCGCGCCGCTATTGGACTTGTTCGGGCGCATCGACGCGAAGACGTTGCTGGAAACCGAACGCGGGCAGGTGATGGCCAGGATCGTCAGGGAACAGGCGGGCGAGAGAGCTAGGTCCCCCCGACGACGCCTTCGGCGTCCTCCCCCCAGGGGGCGCCCGCCTTGGGGCGGCCCGGCGGTGGGCTGGGCCCCGCGCTTCGATCGACGCCTGGGCGAATCGGTGTTTGCCGGCGTGTGCCTATGCGCCCGCAGGACCACGGCGGCCGCGCTTTCCGGTGACCGGCGGCGGCAGCGGTGGTCGTGACGGTGTCGGCGGCAGCGCCGGGCGGGCGATCGGGTCGCGAGGATGTCGTGGCGGACGAGGCTTGGCTTTGGACATTCTTCGATTGTAGTTGCCGAGCCTGGCGCGTGCATCCTCCGGTGCATTGCTTTCGGTGGCCTCGGAACGGCCAGTTCCCGTTGCTCGCGATCGCACTCGACTGCGCCAACTGCGCGCCATCGCTCGATGCTCGTTCGTTTCGTCGAAGCCGGCGGGTGTCGCGTCGATGACTGTGCAATACACGTTGAAAGCGCGAGTTCGGCGCTCGATCCCAACTTGACCCGAACGAGGAAACCCTAAATACTCCACCGCATTCGAGAGGACCCACAATCCTCTATCGAGAGCGTCCTCGCTGCGATGCGTTCGCAGACCAGGTCGATCTCAATGCGGTCCCTTCGGGGGCCAGAGCCGTTCAGCGCGCGTCGGCTTGCGCGGACGGGACAAATTGGTGGCGCTGCGGTTTCACTTTCCGCGGTACTTCCGCAGGAGACGAAACCATGCAAGCGCAGCGCACAGCATCTGCCCTCAACGCAACATACCGCACTTGGCGCCGAGGTCGCGGTCGCGCCAGGGTCGCGCTGGCGATCGTCTTCGTGGGTGTGGCGGGCTTGGGCATCGTCTTTGCGGGCGCGGCAGAGAGCGCCGGCACGATCGTCGCCCCGAAATTGCGGGGTACGCCGCCGCCGCCACCCCCCTGCTCGCTGCCCGCCAATTTGACGCCGCTCGCGCAATGCCTCGACGCGGGTCGCAAGGCCACGGTGGGCACGGCGACCTGTCCCAATGCTTTCCTTTCCGGGACCGAACTCACGGGCGCCAATGCGCTCGATAGCATCACCATCCAGAACGGCGCGCAGCTGGTGATGGGGGATGCGACGACCCGGCTCGACACGACCGGCATCGATGTCTACGGCACATTGCAGATCGGCACGGCGGCCTGCCCGATCCAGCGCAGCAGCAAGGTGACGATCACCTTCCTCGGCCCCAAGCCGGTGAACTGCGCGCACAACGCCGATCCGCACAACAAGGCGTGCCACAGCAAGGGAATCCAGGTCGAGAGCGGCGGCACGCTGCTGATGTACGGGAAGGCAGGCGCGGGTGCTGGCGGCGTGAGTTGGACCCGATTGAGCCAGCCTGCGGGTCCCGTGGCCGGCTACGGACCGGGCACCGGCGTGACCCGTCCGTCTGCCTCGGCGAGCCAGATCGAACTGGCTGACGACATCACAAAGGATTGGCAATCGACTGACTGGATTGTCGTCGGGACCACCGATTTCGCCAGCTACAACTCCGAGTTCGTGCAGATCGGCGACATTCCGCCCCGGACGGGCAAGACCCTGCTCAATCTCGCACCGGGACCGCTCGTCAACTACCACTTCGGCGGACCGGCGCCCAGCGCCGGCGCCACCAGCTACACCGATGGGGCGGACAAGAACCACGGAATCGATGAGCGCGCGGAGGTGGGTTTGGTCACTCGCAACATCAAGCTCACCTCCGCAATCCCGACGGCCGCGGAGGACCCGACGGGCAGCAGCCTGCACTGGGGCGGCGAGATCCGCATCTTGAATGGATTCAGTCGGGTGGAAATCCAGGGCGTCGAACTGGAGAAATTCGGCAAGGACCAACTCGGCAGCTACCCGATCCATTTCCACATGGTGGGGACGCCGGCGAACCTGCCCGTCGTCGACGGCAACAGCATCCATCACAGCTACAACAAGTGCATCGTCCTGCACGCGAGCAGCGGCATCACGATCTCGAACAACGTGTGCGCGCGCATCGTGGGCCACATCTTCTACCTCGAGGACGGCACCGAGGCGAACAACGTCTTCCGGAACAACCTCGGCCTGGGCGCGATGCAGAACTACTTTCCGCAGTACCTGACCGGCACCTACGACACCCAGGCGAAGGCGTGCCTGCCGAACGGCAACAACGCGCCACCTGCGACTTCGAAGCTGGATGCGTACTTCTGGAACGGCGACTACCTGGCGAATCCGGCCCTCTATCCCGGCAGCGCGCCGCCGATCGCGTTCGACGGATACAACATTCCCAACTTCGACACGCAGACGAATTACGTGCATGGGGAGTGCTACAAGCCTGACGGGGGAGGCACGGCAAGTCCGTGCGATCCCGAAGCGGCCCTCTATTTCGAGCCGCCTTCGGGATTCTGGCTGCCCAATCCGACGACCGTGCTCACCGGCAACGCCATCGGCGGGTGCCAGGGCGCAGGACGCGGCATCTGGTACCTGCCGACCGACAAGAACTTCAACCAGCCTCTGGGAGCGTTCCAGAACAATTACGTCCATGCCTGCTACAACGGCCTCGACACCGCGGCCGACGCCGGCATCATCTCGCAGAACCTGGCGCCCCAGAACGCGTCGCAGCAGGACCTGGTGGCGGTCTTCGAGAGCATCACCGCGGCACGCAATCGTTTCAAGGGTGTCTGGGTGCGCCCCAACTGGAATCTCGTGATCGGCGCACGGCTGGCGACCAATTACGAGGGCATCTCGCTGGTCTCGAGCGGGGGAACCGAGGGCAGCGCGCCGGGCGTGTGGTCGATGCTGAGCCACTCGGTGCTCTCCGGGATGAGCACGAACAATCCCGAACGTTTCGGACCCTGCGCGTCCGACAACGGTCAGGGGTGCCTGTGCGAGAACCCCGGCATCTTTTCCGGGCAGGGCTACCCGGTACCGTCGCGCAACTTCCAGGGGTACATGTTCTACGACGGTCCCGCGCGCATCATCAGCGACCGTTTCGTCAATTTCAACGCGGACATCACGCCGGTGCTGTCCAACGCGGACAAGAGCTTCCTGGCGAATTATTCGAGCCGGAACAAGCTCCCTTTCGACACGACCAAGAACTTCGTCTATGAAGGCGACGCCGCATTCGGCTGGATACAGAGCAACCTGCAGAGCGTGCCCCCGACGCAATACACGCAGGACCTGACCTTCGAGAACACCGACCTGCGCCACCAGGTCTATACGGGGGAGGTGAACCTCGGGGCGTTCCAGGACGGCGACAAGAACACGGTCATTCTCGACAAGGACGGGACGCTGACCGGTTACAAGGTGGTGGGCGCGCAGGGCCAGAAGCGCCTGCACAAGTTCCCGGTCTCGCTGAACAACCTTGCGTTCCTGGGATCGGACGATCGTGCTTCGACGGCGTATCCGAACAATCCGAGCACCACGGACGAGTGTCTCGCCACGGGCGCGCAGGACCCGCTGGCGGAGAACCGCGCCACGTCGCTGATCAGCCCGTACGACTACGCGACCCTGGAAGCTTCGGTCCTCACCTGCACGGACTTCCCGGGTGTGAATTCGTCGGGGCCGTCCCCGGACGATGCGCGCTGCGCGAACGGCGATACGATCACGTTCGTGAAGGATCTGGTCGACTACGGGACGCACCAGTCGATGATGCTGAGTGGCCGCAACGGCAACGGCGTGTACGAACCCAAGGTCGCCGACGGGTGGGGGTACACACTGCACAAGGCGCCCAAGGGATTTCCGAAGTTCTTCTCGTTCGGATTGGTGGACGCCAATACCGAGAACCTCGCGACCAATCCGTTCAACGTGCGCGTCGGCGTCTGCCTCAAGACCCAGAGCGGAACGATCCCCCCGGCCGATACCTGTGCAGCCAGCCCGGGGAGTTGCACGCCCAATTTCACCGTGCAGCGCGGATACAAGTCGTATGGCGGCCCGAACAACAACGCGCCTACGCTCACCCAGTACTGGAACTTCCTCCCACAGTGCAGCAATCTCGACAACCAGACGTTCACGAAGGATGGCGCCAACTGGTACAAGTCGAATGTTCCGGATCCGACGGTGCCCATTGCCGGCTGCCCGAGCACCGGGTACAAGGTGGGCGGGCGACCCGGAGAGGTTCTTCCGATCGTGACGCTGACCGAGGCGGCCAGTATCGGCGGGGTCGATGCCACGCACTACTACTACGACGCGGCGCGAGGCCTGCTGTTCGTCCAGGTCGGCCAGGACGTGCCCAATGCGTCCGGGCCATCGCCGCTTGGCAGCTGCAAGGCCGGCGATCCGGAACCGTGCCCGCAGGTCGACACCGAGGGCGAGACCTTCTACTCCTGTCCCGCGGGGGGATGCATCCTCTATACGGTCACGGTGAATTCAGCCGCCTACCAGCCCGTCGGTCCGACGGACTGCAAGCCGTATGACGGAACCGGCAGGGACGATGGCACCGGCGGCTATACGCAGGCCTATCCGCAAGGCACCGATCGCCTCGCCTACGTCGTGCCTGCCGGAGCAACCCCCCCGGGCATCAGCGATGGCCAGGTCGCGAAGAACGTGGCAGTCCCGAGCAACGTCCTGCGGATGGTCAATTACCCGCACAACGTTCCGGCGGCGAACGCCGCGCCCTACTGTGTCAACCCGGTGAAGCAGCCGCCCGCGCCCGCGCCCGGGGCGGCGCGGCGAACGGCAACCTCGCCGGCACTGGCCGGCGGCTAGGGGTACGACGTCGCGAGCGCGTCGTTGACGAGCGTCTCCAGCTGCTCGTAGCCGAAGCTCGGCATCGGCTTGCCGTTCACGAAGAACTCCGGTGTCTGGGTGACGTTGAGCGCCTTCGCGTCCGCGATGTCCTGCGCGAGGTTCAGCGCGATGTCGGGCGCATACATGTCGTGCCGGACGCGATCGAGATCGAGCCCGACGCCGGCAAGGCTCTCCCACACCAGATCGGGCCGCGGCGAGTGGTTCGGCGCCCATTTGGGCTGTGAGGCGAATACCGCGTCGAGCGTTTCCTCCCACTTGCCCTGCTTGCGCGCTGCCTCGATCACCTTCACGACGTAGTCCGAGTTGGGGTGGAACGGAGCGTAGCGAATCGTCACGCGGATCTTTCCCGGGTTGGCGGCCATCATCCGCTTCACGAACGGACGGAAGCTGCGGCAGGTGTCGCACGCCGGATCGAGGAACTCCACGACGTTGACCTTCGCCTCTGGCGGACCCTCGGTCGGCGCATGGTTGCGCATGAGCAGCGCCTCGCGCGAGCTCGCCTGCGCCGAGTCGGCCTTCCGGCCCTGGTAGACGAATGCGCCGACGACGAACGCCGCCACCAGCACGACGGCCGCGGTGATGAAGAGAGATTTTCGTTTCATTTCGGGGCCCTGTAATGCGCGAGGACAAGCATCGCGTTGATGGCGGAAAAGGCGGCGAGCGACAGCAGCGGAATGCTCACGAATCCGAACCACTCGACCGGGTTCTGCCCGCACGGCACGCCCTGCACGCACGGCTTGATGCCCTCCGGAATCAGCCCGAAGGTGAGCAGCACATGAAACAGGGCGATGGACCCGCCGACGGCCGTCAACGGCAGCGCGTAGCGCACGACCCGAGGGTCGAACGGAAACAGTCCGACCGGCAGCAACAGTGCGAGCGGGAACATGAAAATGCGCTGGTACCAGCACAGCACGCAGGGCGGCAGGCCCATCACCTCGCTGAAGAAGAGCGCGCCAAGCGTGGACGATGCCGCAATGAGCCAACAGGCGAATACGAGGGTCCAGCAAAGCTCCGCCGAGTCGGCTCGCGCCGCCGTCGTACGTTGTGCATGCGAATTCATGGTCGTGTCCGGATTCTAGCGTGGCGAACGACGCAACGGACCAGTCGCGTTGCGGCCGCTCCCTCATGCGCCGGACCTCCGCATCGGGTACGCAGCCGGTGGCCATTCACGCGAACAGCCCGTGCAGGAACCACTCGCCGTCGTCGATGCCGTAGCGGTGGTCACGGTAGATCCATGCCGTCGCGCCCGCCGGAGAATCGGCAACGAAGTAGTCGCGGCGCACGTCGTTGCCGTCCCACCAGCCGGATTCGATGCGCTCGGGACCGTCGCGCAGGACCCAAGGCTGCGTTTCGATGAGGTGCGCGAGCGGCTGCGGTTCGGCCAGCAGCCACACCGGACGCGCGGCGTCCGGCAATGGCGGTGCAGCGGCAGGATGGGCGCGGGGCGTTCCGCGGGGCCGGGTGGCTGCCTGGCCGACCGTCGCATTACGCAGCGCGAACTCGGGCCGATGCTCGGCATGGGGCACGAGGCGGACCAGCGCATCCTCGCCCAGCCGCGCGCGCAGCCGGTCGAGCAGCGGGACTTCGACCGCATCGGCATCGTCGCCGGGCAGGAGCCCCAGGTTGCGACCCGGCAGCGGCGCCGTCTCGTCGCTTTCGAGCGTGACCGCCTCGACGCAGGCGGGCAGCGCGACCCGCGCCAGCCGTTCACGCAATACGGGAAGCAGGTGCGCCGGCCTCCGCGCGGGGGAGGACAGCGCGAACGACACGACGGTGGCGGGCATTCCGCGCTGCCGCAGGTGGCGTTCGTGCATCAGCGTGAGCGTGAGCCGCACGACGCCCAGGCCGCGCATGGCGAGCCAGTCGCCAAGGTCGCGCACGAGCCGCTGCACGCCGAAGCCGAGCGCCTGGACATCGTGCACCGGTGACGGCAGTTCCAGCCGACTCGAGAAATGCGGCGGTGGCACGAACGACGCGCGGGGATCGGGTACGACTGCGAGCGCACGGTCGAGGGTGGCGACGAGCGCGGCGCCGAAGCGGCGGGCGAGTCCGTCGCGCGGCAATGCCGCGGCCTGCCCGAACGTCGTGATGCCGGCCTCGCGCAGCGTCGCGCGCGTGGCATCGTCCATGTCGACGCGCGCGAGCGGGATGGCGGCCAGAACGTCCGCCAACTGCGCGGGGTCGGTGACGGGCTGCGTGTGGCCGGCGCGCGCGAGCAGCAATGCGGCACCGGGCGTGGGTGCGATGCCCAGGCGCGTCGCATAGCCCAGCGCGTGCGTGCCGCCGACCAGGCGCGCGACGAGCCGCGGCAGGCCATCGAAGAGGCGCAGGCTGCCGCCGATGTCGGCGACGATCGCATCGGGCGGCGCCAGGCATGCCATCGGCGTGAAGGTCAGCGCCCATGTGGCGAGCTGCGCGAGCGCGCGGCCTTCGGCGTCATGGTCGCGGTCGCGCAGCACGAGGTCGGGTGCTAATGCCAGTGCGCCGGAGACGAGCTGGCCGGCGCGGATGCCGGTCGCACGCGCCGACGCGTTGGCTGCGACCACGCGCGGGTAATGGCCGCCGCTGCCGACGACGAAGGGACGCGCCGCGTCGTCCGGTGATTGCGCGCGAGCGAAGACGTCGAGCGGCAGCGTGGGAAAGAGAAGGCAGGTCCAGAGCATGGTGTGGCGAGGCTTTCTGCACGTATCGGCTAGGTCCAATGGCGCAGTGACGGCTGGTAACGCTGGCGGCATGCTGGTGCGGCAGCGCGACCCACGGGCAGACGGCGTTTATCGTGTGCCGGGGCCGGCGTGGATGCGTGGCGCAGCGGGCCCGGCGAGGGTCGCGGGACCGTCGGCAGCCGGACGCTCGACGTCGATCAGCACCGGTTGCGGCAGCTCCGCCCCGCGGCGCTTCAGCACGCGCACGGCGAGCCGCCCGTCCTGCGGTGCCAATGCCAGGCGCAACGGCGCCGCGGTGGCGCTGCCGCGCTGGCCGGGGCGCCGCCACAGCACACCCCACGTGCGGCGCTCGCGTGCGGCGACCTGCAGCCGGCGCAGCACGCGTTCGTCGTGCGTGGCGAGCCACGCGAACGCGGCGCCGCATTCGGGCGCGCGCAGCGACTGCTCGAACGCCCACAGCGCATCCTGCGGCGTCTTGCAATGGACGATGACCAGCCGCGCGAGATCGATGCCGGCCGCCACCAGCGCGGGTGCGTATGGCCGGTACGGCGGGGCGATCCACACGACGTCGCGCCGCTGCGCCTGCAGGTGCGCGAGCGCAGGGAGCGTCAGCCGGATCTCGCCGATCCCTTCGCGTTCGACCAGCAGCTCCGTCAGCGCGCCCTGCGGCCAGCCGCGTCCGGGCAGCGCGGCGTCCAGCGCCGCAAAGCCCGACGGCACCGCCGCGGGTTCCGGCGCGCAATCGTCGCCGCGCCAGATCGCCGGATGCGCGAGCAGCGTGGCGAGGGCGGAGGTAGCGGTGGAGGAAACGACGGACATCGGCGAGCAGGGCGTGCGTTCGGAAGCCGGGCGCGAACAGCACAGAAACCGCGCTTCAGCCTGCCTGCTTCATCTTCGCCAGGCGGCGATCCATCTCTTCGGGAGACACGTCCTCGACATGCGTGGCGATCGACCATACGTGGCCGAACGGATCGACGAGCGTGCCCATGCGATCGCCGTAGAACTGGTCGGCAATGGCCCGCTGCTCCCTGGCACCGGCGGCAAGCGCCTGCGCGAAGATCCTGTCGACGTCGGTCACGTAGACCAGGAGGCTGACCGCGGCGCCGCCCAGCGCATGCGGACCGCGATAATCTTTCGTTTCGTCGGCGAGCATCACCGGCGAATCGCCGATCTTGATTTCGGCATGGCCGATCTTGCCGCCCGGCGCATCGAGGCGGAACAATTCCTCCGCACCGAACGCCTGCTTGTAGAACTCGATGGCGCGGGCGGCGCCATCGACGATGAGGTAGGGTGTCACCGAGTGGTAACCGGCGGGAATCGGTGCAACGGCCATCGCGATCTCCTTCTGGGGGGATGGAACAGCGGGCTCTGGCTGAGGAAAAAGGGGCCGGACACGCGCCACCGCGAACGGTCGCGGGTGTCCGGAAAAGACTCAGGCAGAGTTCGGGAAAGCGGGGACGCAGGACGTCACGATCGTCTTGCGGCGGGCGGGGAGTTCACAACTTCTTCTGCGGCAACCGGTACGGCGTGCCGTCCTTGTGCGCCGGGTAGACGCCGTCCTCGTTCTCGCACCACATGAGGTCGTCGTCGGGATAGAACGCATTGTCGCCGGGCGCCCGGTTGCTCATGACCAGATAGGTCGCGGGATGGGACGAGCGGTTCACCAGGTGATGGCCGTCGCGCACGCCGGCCGGAAAGCCGATGCACATGCCGGCCGCGAGCCGCGTTTCGCCCGCATTGGTGCGCAGGATGAGCTCGCCGTCGAGCACGTGGACGAATTCGTCCTCCAGCGTATGCCAGTGCCGCAGCGCGGACCGGCCTCCGGGCAGCAGCGTTTCCAGGTTGACGCCGATCTGCGTGAGTCCGAAGGCATCGCCCAGGCGCCGCCGCTCGCGTTGCCCGGCCGGCGCTTTCAAAGGCTCCGGGTAGCTGCTTCCATCGTGCGCGGGCACCGCCGACGCGGGCAGGGGCCGGGTTTCAGCCATGAGCTTTCTCCTTTTTGGAAATGCGCGCCGCCAGCGCGCGCTTGCGCTGCGCCGTGTACTTCCACCACGGACGCGCGGGGCCGCCTTCGACGTAGTGGACGGCGGCGATGAAGGTGTCGAGCACGCACGGATCGTGACGGGTGCCGGTGGCGCGATTGAGCGCATCGTAGAGCGCGTAGGGATCGCGGCCGCGCAGTTCGCGCGGCGTGCGCACGCCGATGCGGCGCAAATCCGCGGCGACCGACGTGCCGACGTTCGGCAGGTCCTCGAGCGCGGCGCTGTCGCGGCGAAAGATCTTGGGCATCGTTGTCTCCACTTGCGGTGACGCGCGTTCCCGCTGTCTGGATGAGGATTACAGCGAGCGGCTCGGACGGATGACGCCGACGGCCACGCCCTCGATCGCGAACGACGTCTTCTTCGGATCGACGACGATCGGCGCGAACGCGGCGTTCTCGGCCACCAGCGTGATTTCACGGCCGCGGCGCTGCAGTCGCTTGACCGTCACTTCCTCGCCCAGCCGGGCGACGACGATCTGCCCGCTGCGGGCTTCGCTGGCCTTGTGCACGACCAGCAGGTCGCCGTCGAGGATGCCGGCATCCTGCATGCTCGCACCCTTCACCCGCAGCAGGTAGTCGGCGTGCGGCGTGAACAGCGCGGCGTCGATCCGGTACTGCGCCTCGATGTGCTCGGCGGCGAGGATCGGGCTGCCCGCCGCCACGCGGCCGACCAGCGGCAGCAGGCCCTGGATCGGCACGCCCGGGATCTCGCGCAGCCGCAGGCCGCGCGCGGTGCCGGGCGAGAGTTCCAGCACGCCTTTCTTCGCCAGTGCCTGCAGGTGGTCCTCGGCCGAACTGGCGGTGGAGAAGCCCAGGCCGGTGGCGATCTCCGCGCGCGTGGGCGGCATGCCGGTGGCTTCGATATGCCCGCGGATCCAGTCGAGGATCTGCTGCTGGCGCGCGGTGAGGCGCGGCGGCATCGGGGTGTCGGCGGCGGGTTCGTGGCGGAAGGGACGGCGGATGGGGGGCGGCATGCGGATACCGTATAAATATACCGTACCGTTATTATAAACGGCACCGAACATGCGTCAAGGGCCTCGTCAATTATTCGAACGGCCATCGCCATCGGTGCCCACACGTCGCGGCGCAGGCCGTGCCGCAGCGCACCGGGCCGCGGGACCTTGCTCGACTTGCGATACCGCATCCATTCGACGACCATAGGCCGTGGGCCCGCGCGGGCCTTCGCGCGGGCGGGCCGATCGTCGACTCGTCCGTGGCCGTTTGCGTGGCCCATCCGAGGATCGAACCCCATGCTCACATTGCGACCCGGTTGCGAATGCTGCGACCGCGACCTGCCGCCGGACTCGACAGCGGCGCGCATCTGCTCGTTCGAATGCACGTTCTGCGCGGACTGCGCCGATCGCGTCCTGCACGGGATCTGCCCCAATTGCCGGGGCGAACTGGTAGTGCGCCCGCGGCGGCCGGCGACCAAGCTGGCGGACCATCCCGCGAGCACGACGCGCGTCCGCAAACCCGGCGGCTGCGCGGCGTCCGCGTGATACCGACTCCACGGCCCGGGGTCGACTGGCACCCGGACTGGCCGACGGTCATCGCGATCGCCATCGTTGCCTACGCCATCGCCAACCTCATGCATGAAGGCGTCGGCCATGGCGGCGCCTGCCTGCTGGCCGGCTGCACGCCCCAGGCGATGAGTTCTGTGTACTTTGACGGCGACGAAGGGGCGATCTCGGATGTGGCGATACGCTGGATCGCCGCCGCCGGCTCTGTTGCGAACCTGCTGCTGGCGGTGCCCGCGCTGATTCTTCTTGCGCGTGCACGGGCGCCGCACTGGCGGCTCTTCCTGTGGCTGCTGGCGTTCGTCAACCTGTTCCAGGCGACGGGCTACCTGCTGTTCTCCGGGGTCGCCAACGTCGGCGACTGGGCGGTGGTGGTGCGCGGGTGGCAACCGGCGTGGGCCTGGCGGGTCGCGCTGACCGCCGTCGGCGCGGCCAGCTACTACTGGGTGGCGCGCGAATGCGCGCGCGGTGCGGCTGCGCTGGTCGGCGCCGCGAATCCGGAACGCCAGTCGCGGGCAAGGCGCCTCGCGTGGACCGCCTACTTCACCGGCGGAGCGCTGTACTGCGTCTCCGGGGCCTTCAACCCGCTGGGGCCGCTGCTGCTCCTCATATCGGCCGCCGCCGCGTCGTTCGGCGGCACCTCCGGGCTGCTGTGGTGCATGTCGCTGCTGCGCAAGCCGGCGTTCGCGCCTTCGGTGCGGCCGCCGATCGTGCTGTCTCGCCACCACGGCTGGATCGTGGCCGGCGTCGCGATGGCGATCGTGTTCATCGGCGTTCTCGGTCCGGGCGTGCGGTTGTGACCAGCGCCGGCCGGGAACTCGGAGCGGCGTTCCGATGCCTACCGCGAGGCGGTGGGTGGGCGGCTTCGCCGCGCAATATACGGCGCAGCCGCGGCGTGATAACGTTGAGCGAAGGCTGTCTCGCGGTGCTTCGGTCCGGGTGGTGCATGCGATGAAGAAGGTAGCGCTGTACAGCAGCTCCAGCCGGACGCGGAGGCCCGCCGCGATCGGCGCGCCCGAGGACGCATCCGCGGCCTCCGGCCCTCCGGTTCCTCCCGCGGGCCCGACCACATCCGGCCGCTGGCGCCGGTTCTACGCACGGTTCGAACGCCCGATCCTGCTCGTGGGCGGCGCGCTGTTCGCGATCGCGCTGATCATGACCTATGCAAAGTCGCGGCCGGCCGCGCAGGAGTTCACCCAGAAGGACATCGACGCGGCGGTGCTGCATACGCTTGAAAATGCCCGGCTGCCTTCGTTCGCTGCGAAGGCGTTTGCCGCGATCGAGCCGTCGGTGGTGCGCGTGATGGGCTACGGTCCCGACGCCACCGACGACGAGGACGAAGGAATCGACAAGGAAAAGCGCAAGGGCAAGGACAGCGAGAAAAGCAAGGCTGGCAAGGATGGAACGAGCGGGAGCCGGGACGCCGCCCGGGACAAGGCGAGAAGTGTCGCCAAGGATCGTCTCGCCCGGAATGACAGTGGCAAGGGTGGCGCGGGGGCCGGTGCGGAGGAAAAAACCGGCAAGTCCGGCGCCGACGGCAAGGACGGCAAGGACGGCAAGGGGAAAGGACCGCTCGCCGGACCACGGCAACGACGGCAAGCCGGGACACCACGGCGCCACCGGCGTCGGCACCGGCGTGGTGATCGTCGACAAGGGCATCATCCTCACCAACCTGCACGTCGTGGTCGGGCGCGCAGCGGATCAAGGTGCGCTTCTTCGACGGCATGGAGGCGGAAGCGACGGTGATCGGCATGCGGCCGGAGCACGATCTCGCGGTGCTGCAGGCGAAGGCGGTGCCCGACGACCTCGTCAGGCGGCAACGCTGCGCTCCACCGCCGACCTCCAGATCGGCGACGAGGTGGTGGCGGTCGGCTTTCCGTTCGGCATCGGTCCCTCCGCCACCGTCGGGCGTGGTCTCCGGCCTGAGGCGCGAATATCAGTCGCCCGAGGGCAAGCGCGATCCTGACCAACCTCATCCAGTTCGACGCGGCCGCCAACCCGGGCAACTCCGGCGGGCCGCTCGTCACCGCCGACGGCGAGGTGGTGGGCATCGTCACCGGCATCCTCAACCCCACCAGCCAGCGCGTGTTCATCGGCATCGGCTTCGCGGTGCCGATCGAGAACGCCGCGGCGGCCGTCGGCATGTCGCCGTTCTGACGCACAATCACCCGAGGCGAGAGACCGCATGGACAACGAGGAAACGAGCAGCGGCGAAATCGCCACGCTGATGGAGCGCATCCTCTACGAGGTGAAGAAGGTCGTCGTCGGCCAGGACCACTTCCTCGAGCGCGTGCTGGTCGCCATCCTCGCGCAGGGGCACCTGCTGGTCGAGGGCGTGCCGGGACTCGCCAAGACGCTGACGGTCAAGACGCTCGCGCGAACGGTGCGCGGCACGTTCAAGCGCATCCAGTTCACGCCGGACCTGGTGCCGGCCGACCTCGTCGGCACCCGCATCTACAACCAGAAGACCGGCGACTTCGCGACCTCGCTCGGGCCGGTGTTCACGCACCTGCTGCTCGCCGACGAGATCAACCGCGCGCCGGCCAAGGTGCAGAGCGCGCTGCTCGAGGTGATGCAGGAGTACCAGGTCACCATCGCCGGCGAGACGCACTTCGTGCCGCAGCCGTTCCTGGTGATGGCCACGCAGAACCCGATCGAGACCGAGGGCACGTATCCGCTGCCCGAGGCGCAGGTCGACCGCTTCATGATGAAGGTGCTGGTCGGCTATCCGACCGAGGAGGAGGAGTTCGTCATCGTCCAGCGCGTGACCGGCGAGCCGCGTCGACGTCGTGCCGGTCGCCACCACCGACCAGCTGGCCGGCCTGCAGCACGAATGCCGCGACGTCTACGTCGATCCCAACCTCATCACCTACGCGGTGAGGCTGGTCGCGGCCACGCGCGATCCGGAGCGCTTCGGCATCAAGGACTTCGCGCGCTACCTGACGTTCGGCGCGAGCCCGCGCGCGACGATCCACATGATCGAGGGCGCGAAGGCGCTCGCGTTGCTGCGCGGGCGCACGTACGTGCTGCCCGAGGACGTCATCCGACATCGTGCCCGACGTGATGCGCCACCGGCTGGTGCTGTCGTACGAGGCGCTGGCCGAAGGCCAGACGGCCGACATGCTGATCCGCCAAGGTCATGCAGCACGTGCGCGCGCCCGACAAGCCGCTCGAAACGCATGTCCGCGTCGCCAACGCCTGAGGGCGTCCTGCGCCGGCTCGAGTGGACGGTGATCCGCCGGCTCGACGGGCTGCTGCACGGCGACTACCGCACGCTGTTCCGCGGCTACGGGCTCGACCTCGCCGACCTGCGCGAATACCAGTACAACGACGACGTCCGGCACATCGACTGGAACGTCACCGCGCGCCTGCAGACGCCGTACGTGCGCGAGTTCAACGAGGAGCGCGAGGTCGCCGCGTGGTTCCTGCTCGACCTTTCGCCGTCGGTCGATTTCGGCTCGCGAGAACGTGCGCAAGCGCATGGTGTCGAGCCGAGTTCGTCACGGTGCTGGCGCGCCTGCTCACGCGGCACGGCAACCGCGTCGGCGCGATGTTCTACGGCGGCGACGTGGACACGGTGATTCCCACGCGCAGCGGCCGCCGGCACGTGCTGCACATCCTGCACGGGATGCTGTCGCGGCCGGCGCTGGCGCGAAGCCACCGCCACCGACCTCGACGTGCTGTTGCGCACCGGGTACGACGTCATGCGCAAGCGCTCGCTCGTGTTCGTCGTGTCCGACTTCATCAGCCGCCCGGGCTGGGCGGAGACGCTCGCGAACCTCGCGCAGCGGCACGAGGTGATCGCCGTGCGCCTGTACGATCCGCTCGAGCGGGAGCTGCCCGACCTGGGACTGCTCGTGATCCAGGATGCCGAGATCGGGCGAGCAGGTCTTCGTCGACACCCACGACCGCGGGTTCCGCAAGCGCTTCGCCGAGCTCGCGGCGAACGCGCGAGGACGGAGCTGCGCACGGCGTTCCGGCAGGCCGGCGTGGACGCGCTCGAGCTCGCGACCGACGACGATCTGGTCGACGCGATCATGCGCTTCGCCGACCTGCGCAAGCGCCGCAGCCAGCTCGCGACCGGCGGCGGCATGCCGCAGCACCTGGGCGCCGCCTGAGATGAAACTTCTCCGCACGCTCGCTGCCCCCCGAGGGGGCGGGCAGTGCCCTTCGGACGGCCGGGCGGGTACTGCGATGAAACGACCCCCACGCGCGCTTCGCTCGCTGCCCCCCGTGGGGGCGGTCAGTACCCTTCGGACGGCCGGGCGGGTACTGACGTGACCTTCCTGTGGCCCGACCTGCTCTGGCTGCTGGCAGTGGTGCCGCTGCTGGTGCTCGCGTACTGGCTGCTGCTGCGCCGGAAGAAGCAGGTCGCGGTGCGCTACGCGAGCCTCGCAATGGTCAAGGACGCGATGGGGGCGGGCCAGCGCTTCGCCGGCATGTGCCGCCGGTCGCTGTTCCTGGCGTCGCTGACGCTGATGATCGTCGCGATCGCGCGGCCGCAGGCCGTCGTCACGCTGCCGTCGCAGCACGAGACGATCATCCTTGCGATGGATGTGTCGGGCAGCATGCGCGCCGCCGACGTGGAGCCCAACCGGCTCGTCGCCGCGCAGAACGCGGCGCGCGCGTTCGTCAACGACCAGCCGCAGCGCACGCGCGTCGGCATCGTTTCGTTCGCCGGCACCGCGGCGGTCGTGCAGCCGCCGACCAAGAATCGCGAGGACATCATCGCGGCGATCGACCGCTTCCAGCTGCAGCGCGGCACCGCGGTGGGCAGCGGCATTCTGGTGTCGCTGAAGACGATGTTCCCCGACGCCGAGTTCGACCTTC
Organism: uncultured beta proteobacterium; assembly: GCA_963739745.1. Lineage (GTDB taxonomy): Bacteria > Pseudomonadota > Gammaproteobacteria > Burkholderiales > Casimicrobiaceae > VBCG01. The sequence continues at coordinate 299,683 of CAVUCJ010000012.1, read as the reverse complement.
GCTCGTGGAACCCGCGCGGCGACAGGCAGAAATCGGGCCCGCTGGACAGGGCCTCGCGACGGCGACAAGCCGGAGGTGAAGCCGGTGCCGCCCGGGTCCTACACGTCGGCGGCGATCATCCTGCTGACCGACGGCCAGACGACGACCGGTCCCGACCCGATCGAGTCGGCACGCATGGCGGCGGAGCGCGGCGTGCGCGTGTTCACCGTCGGCGTCGGCACGCAGAAGGGCGAGATGATCGGCGCCGAAGGCTGGTCGATGCGCGTGCGCCTCGACGAAGCGGCGTTGAAGCAGATCGCCAGACGTCACGCAGGGCGAGTACTTCTACGCCGGTACCGCGACCGACCTGAAGAAGGTGTACGAGTCGCTGTCGTCGAAGCTGGTATTCGAGCAGCGGCAAGACGGAGATCACCGCGCTGTTCGCGGCCGGCGGCGGCGGTGCTGGCGGTGCTGGCCGCGGCGCTTTCGATGTTCTGGTTCGGCCGGATCATGTGACGGGCCAGCCACCGCGGCATTCGCGCGGCGGCCTGCCGTTTCGGCGTGGTTATCGCGAGACTGCCAGGCCTCGCCGGTGGGGCGGTACCCGAGGCGCGTTGAGCGCGTGCCGGGAGGCGACACTCGCCCCGCGCCGGTAGCCGCCATTCCCGGTGTCGGGTAACATCGCCCGAAGTCAGGCACCAGACTTGGCGAACAGTCCACCCAAGGAGGTCATTCGATGAATGCAAGATTGCGTTTCGCGGCGCTCGCCGCCGCCGTTGCCGCTGCCGCCGTCGTGTCCGCCGCACCTGCAGTCGCCGAGCAGGTCACGTTCATGACAGGCCCGCAGGGCGGTTCGTGGGTTCCGCTGGGCGGCGCGCTGAAGAGTATCTGGGAAAAGGCGGTTCCGGGCCTGGAGATCCAGCAGCAACCGGGCGCCGGCGTTTCCAACGTACGCGGCATCGATGCCGGGAAGGCGCAGATCGGCTTTGCCAATTCGGCGAGCACCGTCGACGGACTCGCCGGCCGCGCGCCGTATCCGCAGAAAATCACGAAGGTGTGCCAGGTGGCAAACCTGTATCCACAGTATTTCCAGGTCGTCGCGCTGGCCGACGCCAAGGTCCATACCTACGCGGATCTCAAGGGCAAGACGGTTGCGGTACAGCCGAAAGGCAATACGGCGGAACTGCTCACCGCCGATATCCTCAAGCTCAACGGCATGACCTACGACTCGCTGGCCAAGGTCAACTTCCAGGCGAGCTACAACGACGCCGTGGCGTTGATGAAGGATGGCCATGCGCAGGTGTTCACGCTGGGCACGACGGCACCGGCGTCAGCCGTCATGGACCTGGCCAGCGCGCGTGACATCGTGCTGGTGCCGGTGGACGACAAGACGATGGCCGCAATGAAGTCGGAAAATCCCGGCTACAACCGGCTGATCATCAAGGCCGGCACCTATCCCAAGCAGACCGCCGACGTGCCCGTGATCGGCTATTCGACGCACTTGATCGTCGACTGCGGCCTGCCCGAGGAAACCGTCTATCTGATGACGAAGTCGCTGGCCGCCAACCTGCCGACGCTGGCGTCGGTGGTCAAGGCGATCAACGGCGTAACGCCGAAGGACATGGCGGTCGATATCGGCGTTCCGCTGCACAAGGGCGCTGCCCGCTACTACAAGGAAATCGGCGCGATCTAGCGCTGGCGAGAGGCCGCCGTCTGACCGGCCGGGGAGGCGCATCCTTCCCGGCCGGCTTTTCGCGACAAGCGAACCTCCCGTGGACGAACAGCCCGCCGTCGCGCCCGCGCTTGCATGGTTGCGGTGGACCGCGCTCGGCGTCGCGGTCGCGATGTCGCTGTATCACATGTACGTTGCCGCCTTCGGTCCGCCGCAGGCGATGATTTTCCGCGGCGTGCATCTGATGTTCGCGCTGACCCTCGTCTACCTGTTGTTTCCCTTTCGGCGGGGTGGGCCCTGGCGGATCTTCGATGCATTTCTGTTGTTCGCAGGTTGGGCGGCGGTGCTGCACATCCTGCTCGATTTCACGACGTTCGAGAATCGCATCATCTACATCGACGACTTGACCCTCTGGGACAAGGTCTTTGCGGTGGCGATGATCGTCGTCGTGCTCGATGGCACGCGCCGGGTGATCGGCTGGGCGCTGCCGCTGACCGCGCTGTGCTTCCTGGTCTACGCGGGATTCTTCACCCATGTGACCCCGCAGGTGCTCCTGGAGCAGCTCTACCTGTCGACCGAGGGCATCTTCGGCTCGACGCTCGGAGTGTCGGCGTCCTACGTGATGCTGTTCGTGCTTTTCGGCGCCTTCATGGAGAAAAGCGGCACCGGCCAGCTGTTCATGGATTTCGCGTTGTCGCTGACCGGGGCCAGCGCCGGCGGTCCCGGAAAAGTCGCGGTGGTGAGTTCGACACTGTTCGGCACGGTGTCGGGCAGCGCGGTGGCCAACGTGATGGTCGACGGCCCGATCACGATTCCGCTGATGAAACGGACTGGCTTTCGTCCGCCGTTCGCCGCCGCGATCGAGGCGGTGGCCTCGACGGGCGGCCAGATCATGCCGCCGGTGATGGGTGCTGCCGCCTTCGTGATGGCGGAGTTCCTGGCGGTGTCCTACCTGCAGGTCACCATCTGGGCGCTGGTCCCCGCGATCCTCTATTACGTCGCCGTGTTCTTCGCCGTGCATTTCGAGGCCAAGCGCAGCGGACTCCATGGACTTCCCAAGGCGGATCTGCCGCGGCTGTCGCAGGTGATGCGCGAGCGTGGCCACCTGTTCATTCCGATCTTTGTCGTCCTTTTCGGACTGATGCTCGGCTATTCGGCGCCACTGTGCGCGCTGGCCGGCGCGCTGTCGTGTCTGCCGGTGGCGCTGCTGCGGGCGACCACGCGCCGCGACATCCATTGGCGTACGGTCGTGCAGGCGCTCGAGGAAGGCGCGCGCAACACGCTGGCCGTCGCGATGGCCTGCGCCTGCGCCGGAATCGTCATCGGCAGTGTCACCATCACCGGGCTCGGCATCGTCTTTACACAGGTGGTGATCAACATCGCGCAGGATGCGCTGATCCCTGCGCTCATCCTGACCGCACTGGCGGGGATTGTCCTCGGCATGGGCATGCCGACGACGCCGGCGTACATCGTGATGGTCTCGTTGCTGGTACCGGCGATCGTCAAGCTGGGTGCCATCGTGCCCGCCGCGCACATGTTCGCGTTCTATTTTGCGATCCTGTCGGCGATCACGCCGCCGGTGGCGCTGGCGGTGTTCGCCGCCGCCGGGTTGGCCCGGGCGAACCTGTGGGAGACGGGTTTTGCCGCGATCCGAGTGGCCGCGCCCGTGTACATCGTTCCATTCATGTTCATCTACGAGCCGGCGCTGCTGCTTATCGGCGACTGGTCGACCATCGTCGTCGCGGTCGTCACGGCGATCGTCGGTGTGATCGCGCTTGCGGCAGGATTGTTCGGCTATCTTCTCGATCGCTGCGCACACTGGCAGCGGGTGCTGCTGGTGGGGGCGGCGCTGCTTCTGATCTTCCCGGGCTGGGTCACCGACCTGGCGGGGCTGTCGATGCTCGCTGTCGTGCTCTCGGCGCAGTGGCTCGCACGGGCGAGGGCGCCGGCAAGCGTACGCACCGACTGAAGTCTCGAGGGGTCGGGGCCGATTGGATGGACTGCGTGCCCTGACCAACGCCCAAACGACCCCGGCAAGGGATAATGTCGCCATCCGTTGCCGTCGCGAGCGCGCAAGAACCGATCTCCCCGAACCATGCTCGACATCGCCGCCGTCTGCCTGGTCATCACGGCCCTCCTGGCCTACGTCAACCATCGCTTCGTTGGCATGCCGACGACGATCGGCGTGATGGCCACCGCACTCGCGTTCACTCTTGCGCTGATCGGGCTCGACGCGGTCGGACTCGACTTCGGGCTGCGCCAGCGCGAGGAATCGCTGCTGCGCGCGATCGACTTCTCGAGCGTCCTCATGCAGGGCATGCTTTCGCTGCTGCTCTTTGCCGGTGCCCTGCACGTGGATCTCGCCGCGTTGAAGGCCTATCGCTGGCCGGTGGCCGCGCTGGCGGTGTTCGGCACGGTGGCTTCCACGCTGGTCGTGGGAATCGGCATGTGGCTCGTGCTGCCGCTGGTGGGCCTGCCGTTGCCGCTGATGTTCTGCCTGCTCTTCGGTGCGCTCATCTCGCCCACCGATCCGATCGCGGTGATGGGCATTCTGAAGTCCGCCGGCGCGCCCAAGGAACTGGAGCTGGTGATTGCCGGCGAATCGCTGTTCAACGACGGCGTGGGGGTGGTCGTTTTCTCGCTGCTGCTGGGCATGCTGGCCAGCGGAACGACGCCGACGTTGGCGCAGGGCATGAATCTGCTGCTGCATGAAGCAGGTGGCGGCCTGATTTACGGATTGCTCCTTGGCTTCGTTACGTTCCACCTGCTCAAGAGCGTCGACAACTACCAGGTCGAGGTGTTGCTCACCCTGGCCGCGGTGACCGGAGGGTACGCGCTCGCGAATCGCCTTCACGTGTCGGGGCCGCTGGCGATGGTGGTGGCCGGGCTCATCATCGGCAACGATGGACGGGCGCGTGCCATGTCGGACACGACGCGCCGCTACCTCGACATGTTCTGGGAACTGATCGACGAAATACTCAACACGCTGCTTTTCGTGCTGATCGGCATGGAGGTGCTGCTCATCTCGTACACCCGCAACGAACTCGTGGCGGCCGGTGTCGCAATCGCCGTGACGCTGTTCGCCCGCCTGGTCACCGTCGGCCTGCCGGTGAGGCTGCTTCGTTCGGTTTCCCGCCTGCCGCTCGGCTCATGGAAGGTGCTGACGTGGGGCGGACTGCGCGGCGGCATTTCGGTGGCACTTGCGCTGTCGCTGCCGGCCGGGCAGGAGCGGGGCACGGTGCTTGCGCTGACCTACGGCGTCGTCGTCTTCTCCATTCTCGCGCAGGGGCTGTCCATCGGCCTCGTGACGCGACGCGCCGTTCGCGAAGCGGACGGTGGTTCCGGCCGGCGCGCTGCTAAGCACTGAACGCGGCAGCGACTTCCGGGACCGCGCGGACGCTTATCGCCTCCGTCGAATCCCTTCGGTCAGGGGGTTTCGACCGCGGCGGTCGGGCGCTCGCCCTTCTCGCTCGCACGCTTGGCCTGGTATTCGGGCATCGACAGCAGCCGGGCGGTATTGATCAGCGCCATGTGCGTGAGCGCCTGCGGGAAATTGCCCAGCATGCAACGGTCGTGCGTGTCGTATTCCTCCGCCAGCAAGCCCGACGTCGTTGCTCAATGCCAGCAGGCGTTCGAACAGCGCCTCGCCTTCCGCGCGGCGTCCGGTCAGCACCAGGCTGTCGGCCAGCCAGAACGAACAGGGCAGGAACGTGCCTTCTCCCGGCGGCAGCGCATCAACGTCGGTCTCGGTGGAATAGCGCAGCACGAGGCCGTCGACGACGAGCTCGCGCATGATCGCATCAACGGTTCCGCGCAGTCTCGGATCATCGGGGGGCAGGAAGCCGACCTGGGTCATCAGCAGCAGGCTCGCGTCCAGATGCGGTGAGTCGTACGCCTGCACGAAGGTGTTGCGCTGCGCGTCGTAGCCCGAAGTGCAGACCTCCGCGTGAATCGCATCGCGCGCCTGCTGCCAGCGCTCGATCGGGCCTTCGAGGCCGTACGCCTGCGCATCCTTGACCGCCCGATCGAACGCGACCCAGGCCATGACCTTCGAGTGCGTGAAATGGCGGCGAGGGCCGCGCACTTCCCAGATCCCCTCGTCCGGGTGCTGCCAGTGTGACTCCAGGAACCCGAGCAGCGCGACCTGGATCCGCCACGCTGCGGCCTCCGGCCGCAGGCCTGCGGCGCGCGCCAAATGCAGCGTGTCCATGACCTCACCGTAGACATCGAGCTGGAATTGCTTCGACGCCGCATTGCCGACGCGTACCGGCACCGCGCCGGCATAGCCGGGGAGCCAATCCAACTCGTATTCGTCGAGCCGTCGCGCGCCGGTGACGCTGTAGAGAATCTGCAGATCCTCGGGAGCGCCTGCGACCGCGCGCAGCAGCCACTCGCGCCACGCGAGCGCCTCGTCCTCATAGCCGGCGAGGAGCAGCGCATTGAGCGTGAAGGTGGCGTCGCGCAGCCAGCAGTACCGGTAGTCCCAGTTGCGCACGCCGCCCTGCTGCTCCGGCAGCGACGTGGTGGGCGCTGCGACGATTCCGCCGGTGGGCGCATAGGTCAGCGCCTTCAGAGTGAGCAGAGAACGTACGACGGCGTCGCGCCAGCGTCCCTGGTAGGTGCAGCGGTCGGACCATTGGCGCCATTCGGATTCGGTGGCCGTCAGCGCTGCCTCAGGGTCGATTGCTTCGTGAGTCCGGTGGTGGGAGGGCCGGTAGTTGAGGGTAAACGGAACTCGCTCCCCCTTGCTCACGTGAAACGCGGCCACCGTTTTCATGTTCTCGCCGTGAACTTCGGCGCCGGTGTGCAGTTCCAGCGTGTCCGGCCCGGCGGTCGCCAGCAGGGTGTCGCCAACGCCGTCGCCGTCTCTTCGCACCCAGGGGACGATCGACCCGTAGTCGAAGCGGATGGCCAGCTCCATGCGCATCGCGACCTGTCCACGCAAACCCTCGATGATGCGCACGACGTCCCAGCGCTCATTGGAAAGCGGCATGAAGTCGATGATTCGCACCGCGCCTTCGCCGGTCTCGAACTCGGTCTCGAGGATCAGCGTGCCGGCGCGGTATCTGCGCTGCACGCCGAGCACCTCCGCGACCGGGGAGATCTGCCAGCGTCCATGCCCGGAGTCTCCCAGCAGCGCCGCGAAACAGGCAGGCGAATCGAATCGGGGAAGGCAGAGCCAGTCGATCGAGCCGTCGCGGCCGACCAGCGCCGCCGTGTGACAATCGCCTATCAGTGCATAGTCTTCGATCGGCAGCGCCATCGAATTGGTATCCTCGGACGTTGAAGATGAGCCTGATCTCGGCAGGAAGGGCGTTGCCCGGCAGCGCAATCCGTTTCGACGGCAAGGATGACATTGTAGTCGTCGATTGAGCAGGGGTTGTCTTGGCTTCGCGATCTCCCGGTCGACGTGCAATACTTGCCGCTGAGTCCAATCCGGATGCCGGGCTTCGATTCGTTGCCGCCGAACCCACGAGGCGCCTTTCGAATCCTGCAGGAACACCACGATTGCAGGGAGTCGTGATGATCGAACCGTTGTTGCTCGCCGCGACCCAGATCTCCACCTTCGACGGCCCGCGGTTGCTCACCAAGGCGACCGGTTTCTTCTTTGCGCGGGACGACCGCCTGTTTCTGGTCACGAGCCGCCACGTCGTCTTCGACGAACCGAGCAAGCACCATCCCGATCGCATCGAGATCGAGCTTCATGTCGATGTGGCCAATCTCGCCCGGTCCACCGGCTTCTCGATCCTGCTGTACAGGCAGGGCAAGGGGATCTGGCGGCAGGGCAGGGACTCCGGTGGCGAGATCGACGTGGCCGTGATCGAAATTGAACGCCATGCGCTTCCGGATTCCGTGGTCCTTCGCGCCTTCACGCCGGAGAATCTTCAGGCGTCGCTGCAGGACGTACGGATCGGTTCGCCGCTGTTGATCGTCGGGTTTCCGCTGGGATTCCACGACACGCTGCACCACCTGCCGGTGGTACGGCATGCCGTGATCGCTTCGTCCTTCGCGATGCGATTTCAGGGCCAGGGCCTGTTTCTCACCGATGCGCGTACGCATCGCGGGACCAGCGGCGCGGCGGTGGTGATGCGCGCGCCGGATTCCGGCACCGGCGCGAGCGATTTGCCCTGGAAGCTTCTCGGCGTGCACTCGGCGAGCCTCGACATGCAAACTCGCGACCAGCTGCTGGACGAATCGCTGGGATTGAACTGCGCGTGGCACGCAAGCATCCTGCTGACGCTCACCGAACCGGATGCGATGCGCGTTGCCGAATCCTCGGGCGCCTGACCGGACGATACGGCCGACATTCCGGTCCTGTTGCCGCGACGCGGCGCGTTGACGTCGCCGGACAGGGGGAGTAGGCTGAAACGCAGGTGCACGACGACAGCGCGGTTTTCGCGCTGTCTGTATTTTTTGCGACAGGCGGCCGGACTCGATGAGGAACAGGCACGCCGCGCCCGAGTTCGCGACTGAATTGAAGTTGATTTTGGCGCGATTCGGGAAACCGCAGGAGCCCGCGAGCGCGGGTCGTATCCGATAGCGCCCCCGGGCCTCCCGGTCTTCCCGCGGCTGGTCGCGGCGTCTCATGCAGGTGGAACCCGACGAGGAGGACGAACATGGCAGCTTGGCGAATCGAAGGCCGGTACATGGAGACCTGCAATTGCAATTTCCTGTGCCCGTGCATCACGTCGAATCTGACGGCGCAGCCCACCGAAGGCGATTGCAAGGCCGCCGTGGCCCTGCACATCGACAAGGGCGAGAAGGACGGCGTGAAGCTCGACGGCCTCTCGTTCATCGTGGTCATGCATTCGCCCAAGGCGATGGCGGAGGGCGACATGACCGTGGGCCTGATCGTCGATGAGCGCGCGTCGGACAAGCAGGTCGAGGCGATCAGCGCCATTGCCACCGGCGCGGCGGGCGGTCCGATGGCCGCGCTGGGGCCGCTGGTGGGACGTATCGCAGGCGTCGAAAAACGTCCGATCAGTTTCGAGGCAGACGGCTTGAAATTTGCGGTCAAGGCCGGTGAACTCATCGACCAGGCTTGCGAAGGTATCGCCGGAGCGGCGCGCCCTGGCGAGCCGCTCTATGTGGACAACACCGCGCACCCGGTGAACACGCGTCTGGGACTCGCCAAGGCGACGCGCAGCGTCTTCAACGCTTTCGGCATCACGTGGAAGGACACCAGTGGCACGCGCAACGGCCACTTCGCGCCGTTCTCGTGGGCGGGATAGAGACACCGGCGGCGCGGGGTCGCGGCCTGGAGTCGGTCCTGCGCCGCGATCGCCGGGTTGTGCTCGGCAGCCTCGCCGTTGTTGTCGCGCTCGCATGGCTGTACCTGTGGCGCGACGCGGCGAACATGGGTATGGACATGGATCACGGCTCGATGGCGATGGTGGCCATGCCACGCGCCGTCGATGCCGGTTCGCTTGCCCTTACCTTCGTGATGTGGACGGTCATGATGGCCGGCATGATGCTGCCGAGCGCCGCCCCTGCCATCCTCCTGTACGGTGCGTTGGTGCGCAGGAACGGCGCCCGTGGCGTCGTGGTGCCGGGAGTCTGGATTTTCGCCGGCGCCTACCTGCTGGTCTGGACCGGATTCAGCGCAGTCGCGACGCTGCTCCAGGCGCTGCTCGAGCGTGCGTCGCTGCTGACGCCCGCCTTGGCCTCGGCGAGCACGTCGCTGAGTGCACTCGCGCTGATCGGCGCCGGCATATATCAGCTGACCCCGCTCAAGCGGGCCTGCCTCGGAAAGTGCAGGAACCCGCTCGAGTTCTTCGTTACCCGTTGGCGCGGAGGGACGGGTGGGACGTTCAGGATGGGTCTCGAGCACGGCGCCTATTGCGTGGGCTGCTGCTGGGCGCTGATGCTGCTGCTCTTCGTGGCCGGCGTCATGAACCTTGTCTGGGTGGCGCTGATCGCAGCGCTGGTATTCGTCGAGAAGCTGTTTCCTGCGGCGGTTGTGGTGACCCGGACGACAAGCGCGGCGTTGATCCTGGCCGGCGTCTATCTGCTCACCGGGATCTAGCCTCATCGTTCGCTCCCCGGTAGACGCGGCATGCGCATCGGATGCGAACGGTGGCAATGCGTCGGGACTCGATGGCAGTGCGCACAAGGCGCGAACGCGCCTATCGACGGCCGATCGGCGACGGGCGCGGATACTCCACGAGTTGCGCGCTGAGGCGCTCGAAAGCATCGCGACGCGCCAGCGCGCGCACCTGCGCCGGGGTCACCAACCGATGGTGGTGCAGCGCAGCCAGACGGTCGTGCACGACCCAGCAGTCATCGGCGCCGCTGACCCAAAGCGCGGGGTCCAGGCGGCGCAGATCGAACGCCCCCGAATGGCTGCGAAGCGTCTTGCGGCCGTGCCGGTCGAAGTACTCGTGGAAGTACGACATCGCAAGTTCGCGCAGCGACCGGTAGACCGGCTCGCGATAGCGCAGCCATGCGCCATTGCTCTTCGAGACGGCGCCCCAGCAGCGGCCGCGGCGGAACAGCGCGACGACGTGCGGATGGTCGGAAGCGTCGCAGTCGAGGTGCATGACGCGCGGTGCCTCTCCGTGGATCCAGAGTGCGCAGGCGGCAAGCAGCGCGCCTTCGATGCAGTGGGCTTCGCGCAGGCGCAGGACCGTGCGCACCGAATGCACGGTTTCTCCGCGCGGTTCGTGGTTGGCCGGGATGGCATTCAGAAACGCCTGAATTCGCGGCGGAGACGACAATCGATTCAGCGTCGCGTAGTCGCGCGCCGAAAGCCCCAGGTCGCTGCAGGTGGACTGGCCGCGTAGGCGAAGTTCGCCCATGCGCATTGACCGGCGTCCCGTTCAGCCCAGCCGCGCGCGCAGAGTTCGCACTTCGGCCTTGAGCGTTTCGATGCGCTCGACGTAGCTCAGCACGATGGACACGCCATGCGGATCGAGTTCGAAGTCATGGCGGATGCGCGAGGCGGTCCTCGCCACCACCAGCCAGCGGGCCTCGAACGTCCATGTCGGCGCGGCGGGATCGCGCGGCACCAGCGCGCCATAGCGCACCAGCTCGCGCAACTCGCCCTCGGGCAGGCCGGAGGCATTCACGAGCTGCGTCCAGGTGATTTCGCTCGACGTGTCCAGTGGCACGGCGTCGTCGGTCGGGATGCTCATTTCGCAGCCTCCTTGTCGAGTTGGGGGCGCGGGTTGAAATTCGAAGATTCCGCCAGTTGCCGGTAGAGCGCCTGCTGGCGTTCATCGACCACCGTGGGCACTTCGACACGGACCTGCGCGTACAGGTGACCGGCGGCGCCGCTGCCGCGTGTCATGCCGCGGCCGGCGAGCCTCAGCTGGGCACCGGCGCGGGTGCCGGCCGGAACCCGGAGCGTGACGGTGCCGCCGGGTGTGGGCAGGTCCACGCTGGTGCCGAGCACCGCCTCCCACGGCGCGAGCGGAAGATCGACATACAGATCCCTGCCCGCCATGCGGTAGAGCGAATGCGTCGCCACCTCGATGTCGAGGTAGAGATCGCCGTCGGGGCCGCCGTTGGCCCCGCGACCCCCCTTGCCGCGAACCCGCAGCTTTTCTCCGTCGGTGACGCCGCGCGGTATGCGCGTCTTCACGCGGTGGGGAACGCGCCGCATGCCGCCGTCGGGATCCCATTCGAGCGCCGACAGTTCGAGGTCGACCTCGGTACCGTGGAAAGCCTGGTCGAACGAAATGCGCACGACGGCTTCGTAGTCGCTGCCCGCCATCGCCCGGTCCGCACGGCGCGCGCCGCCGCGACCTTGCCGCCCGGCGAGCCCCGCGAAGAGATCCGACAGGTCGATGTCGTCGAAGCCGCCCTGACCCTGCGCGAAGTGCCCGCCCCAGTCCGGCGGCGGCCGGAAGTCCTGTCCGGGCGTGTGGCTGCCGAGCTGATCGTAGGCGGCGCGCTTCTCCGGGTCCTTGAGCGTTTCGTAGGCTTCGGCCATCTCCTTGAACTTGTCTTCGGCGTCCTTTTCCTTGGAGACGTCGGGGTGAAACTTGCGGGCAAGGCGGCGGTAGGCGGCCTTGATGTCGTCCGCCGAGGCGTCGCGCTTGACGCCGAGTATCGCGTAGTAATCCTTGTATTTCATGCAGGACCCTCTAACCCTTTGCCCGTTGCGGAACCCCCATTATGCCGGCGGCGTGTTCGGTTCCGCGACAACCGCGGTAGGCCGGTCGACGTTGCGGTCACCGTGACGGTCGTCTATGTACGGCGCCGGTTCGATTATTATCATGGCGCAGCGTGCCGGTGCCGGCGCGCGCCAGAAATGGAGGCGGATCATGGCGGACAGGAAGGTCATCGCGGTGGTCGGAGCGACCGGCGCCCAGGGCGGCGGTCTGGTCCGGGCGATTCTGGCGGACCCCGCGGGCGGATTCGCCGCGCGGGCGATCACGCGCGACTCGAGTGCCGAAAAGGCCCGTGCGCTGGCGCAACAGGGTGCGCAGGTCGTGGAGGGCGACGTCGACGACGAGGCAAGCCTCGAGCGAGCATTGCGCGGCGCCTGGGGCGCCTTCTTCGTCACCTTTTTCTGGGATCATCTCTCGCCGGAGAAAGAAATATCACAGGCGCGCAACATGGCGAGGGCCGCCAAGGCCGCCGGGGTCGAGCACGTGGTCTGGTCGACGCTCGAGGACACGCGCCGCTTTGTCCCGCTGACGGATGACCGGATGCCCACGCTGCTGGGCCGGTACAAGGTCCCGCACTTCGATGCGAAGGGCGAATCGGACCAGGCGTTCCGCGACGAAGGCGTGCCCACGACGTTCCTGCTGACGTCGTTCTTCTGGGACAACCTGATTCATTTCGGCATGGGACCGAAGCCTGGCCCGGACGGCGGGCTCGTGTTCACGCTGCCGATGGGCGAAGCGAAGCTGCCTGGCATGGCCGCCGAGGACATCGGCCGTTGCGCCTACGGCATCTTCAAGAAGGGGCGAAGCTATGTCGGCCGGACCGTAGGCATCGCCGGCGAGCACTTGAGCGGCGCGGAAATGGCCGCTGCGCTGTCGCATGCGCTCGGCAAGGACGTGCGCCACAACGACGTTACGCCCGCCGCTTATCGCAGCTTCGGCTTTCCCGGGGCGGAGGATCTCGGCAACATGTTCCAGTTCAACCACGATTTCGAGCGCGAGTTCCGCGCGGCGCGCAACATCGACGAGGCGCGCGCGCTCAATCCCGCACTGCAGTCCTTTGCCGCATGGCTTGCGAAGAACAAGGATCGCATCCCGACTACTTGAATCCGATCGCGACCATCTTGCGCCGCAGGAACGCGATCTGGGTCGCGAGCGGCAGCTGCTTCGGGCACACGTCGTGGCAGCCCAGCAGCGACATGCAGCCGAACACGCCGTCGTCGTCGCCGACGAGCTCGTAGAAATCCTCGTCGCTGCGCGTGTCGCGCGGGTCCAGGCGGAAGCGGGCGAGCTTGTTCAATCCGACGGCGCCGACGAATGCCTCGCGCATGCGGGCGGTGCCGCAGCCGGCGACGCAGCAGCCGCATTCGATGCAGCGGTCGAGCTCGTAGATTTCCTCGGCCAGCTCGGGCTCCATGCGCGCTTCGAGCCGCGTCAGGTCGGGGTTGGACTCCTGCGTGTGAACCCAGGTCTGCAGCCGTTCGCTCATCCCGCGCATCCACTTGCCGGTATTGACCGAAAGGTCGCCGATCAGCTCGAACACCGGCAGCGGGGCCAGCGTGATTTCGGTGCCGAGGTTCTTGGTCAGGGTCTTGCACGCGAGCCCCGGACGGCCATCGACGAGCATCGCGCAGCTGCCGCAGATGCCGGCGCGGCACACGAAGTCGAACTGCAGCGAAGGATCCTGCTTCTCGCGAATCTCGGTGAGCGCGATGAACAGCGTCATCCCGGCGGCATCGGCGAGCTCGTAGGTCTGCATGTACGGCGCGACTTCCGGCTGCAACGGGTTGCAGCGAAGGATTCGAATCCGGAGGCGGCGCGCCGCCTCCGCCTCGATCGGGACGACGTTCTCGATTGCGCTCATGGGTTTCCCCCCGATCGGCACGGCGCGCCGCTTCCCCCACGGGGGCGAGCGCCTCGGGGCGGCCCGTCGGCACGGCCAGGCTCCCCCCCGACTGGCGCTGCGCGCCACTCCCCCCCAGGGGGGCGAGCGCCTCGGGGCGGCCCGTCGGCACGGCCAGGCTCCCCCCCGACTGGCGCTGCGCGCCACTCCCCCCAGGGGGGCGAGCGCCTCGGGGCGGCCCGTCGGCACGGCCAGGCTCCCCCCCGACTGGCGCTGCGCGCCACTCCCCCCCAGGGGGGCGAGCGCCTCGGGGCGGCCCGTCGGCACTCATGGGTCTCCCACGCCTGCAGCCGGGCGGACATTCGCGCTCGGCGGCGGCCGGGATGCCGGCAGGGGCTCGTCGATGCGTTCGTTGCGCCCGGACAGGCTCGTGGGCAGAAGGCTCGCGAAGGGCATCAACGCCTGCTGGATCTCGAAGCGGCTGGCGTTGTTCATCTTCTCGTGCAGCGCAGCGACCTGGGCGGCTCGCGCCGCGGTCGCGGGATGATCGACATAGTCCTTGGCGCCGTAACCGCGCCAGCCCGGCGGCAGCTCCATCGTCGCAACGTCGAGCGGCTCGTAGTTGAGCGTGGGCAGCAGGTCGGAGGCATCGGGCCACGTCGCAAGCGTGCGACGGAGCCACTGCGCATCGTCGCGGCGCGGATGGTCTTCGCGGAAATGCGCGCCGCGGCTTTCGGTTCGCCGCGCGGCGCCATGGGCCACGCACAGCGCCAGCTTCAGCATCCGCTGCACGCGATAGGCGGTGACCAGTTCCGGATTGGCGCCGGGCGCGCGGCTTTTCACGCCGATGTTGCGGCTGCGCTCGAGCAACGACTGCAGCCCGGACACGGCGGCGGCCAGGTCGTCGCCGGTGCGGAAGATGCCGACCTTGTCGGTCATGATCTCCTGCATCGCGACACGCAGCGCCGAGGCATCCTCGATCCCGCCGCCCGCCAGCAAACCATCGAGCTTCGCCTGCTCGGTGGCGATGAACTCGCGCACCAGTCCGGTGGGGATGCGGACCTCGTTGTCGGGGCGATCGCAGAAATCGGCGATGAACTCGCCCACGATCATGCCGGCGACCACCGTCTCCGCCACCGAGTTGCCGCCCAGCCGGTTGAAGCCGTGCAGGTCCCAGCACGCAGCCTCGCCGGCCGCGAAGAGCCCCTTCAACGTCGGGCTCTCGCCGGTGTGATCGGTGCGAATGCCGCCCATCGTGTAGTGCTGCGCCGGGCGTACGGCGATCATCTTCTCGACCGGATCGATGCCGAGGAACGACTCGCAAATTTCCTTGACCTCGCGCAGGTTGCGTTCGATGTGCGCTCGACCCAGCAACGTGATGTCGAGCCACAGGTGGTCGCCGAAGCGCGACTTGACGCCCTTGCCCTTGCGGATGTGCGTTTCCATTCGCCGCGAGACGACATCGCGCGACGCCAGCTCCTTCTTCTCCGGCTCGTAGTCGGGCATGAAGCGGTGGCCATCGACGTCCTTCAGCAGGCCTCCGTCGCCGCGGCAGCCCTCGGTGACCAGGATTCCCGCCGGGAAGATGCCGGTCGGGTGGAACTGCACGGCCTCCATGTTGCCGAGCGCGACGGCGCCGGTCTCCAGCGCGATCGCCGTTCCGATGCCCTCGCAAATAACCGCGTTGGTTGTGACGCGATAGAGGCGGCCGGCGCCTCCGGTCGCGATCGCCGTCGCCTTGGCGACGTACGCGACCAGCTCACCGGTCATCAGGTTGCGTACGACCGCGCCGTAGCAGCGGCCGCCTTCGTGGATCAGCGCGAGCGCCTCCATCCGTTCGTGGACGGGGATCGACTCCGCGATGACCCGGTCACTGACCGCGTACAACATCGCGTGGCCGGTGCCGTCCGACACGTAGCACGCGCGCCACCGTTTGGTGCCGCCGAAGTCGCGCTGCGCGACCAGCCCATGCGCTTCGTCACGCTCGGTCAGCGTCTGCTTCTGGCCGTTGATGATGACGTCGTGATCGCCGCGCTTGACACGGCTCCACGGCACGCCCCACGCCGCGAGCTCGCGGACCGCCTTGGGCGCCGTGTTGACGAACATCCTGACCACGCGCTGGTCGGCACCCCAGTCGCTGCCACGCACCGTGTCCTCGAAATGGACATCCTCGTTGTCGCCCTGGCTCTTGGTCATGTTGGCGAGCGACGCCTGCATCCCGCCCTGGGCGGCAGCCGAATGCGAGCGCTTGGGCGGCACCAGCGAAAGAATGAGCGCGTCGTGCCCGCGTCGCTTGGCGCCGATCGCGAGCCGCAATCCGGCCAGGCCGCCGCCGATCACGAGCACGTCGGTGTAGATGACTTTCATCGGTGCACGCTCATGGCGCCCTGGCTGGCGGATGAACGGAGGCCGGCACGTAGGGCTGTCCGTAGCTCGGCGCGTGGGCAATGCCGATCTTGATGTAGGCGGCGAGCGTGGCAAGTCCCAGCGCAAGGAAGAACACCGTCAGCGCCCATTTCAACACTTTCAGTCGACGGCGCGTCGCGGCTGCGGTGGCGCTTCCCAGCCAGTTCCATTTCACCGCGAGACGGTAGAGTCCGACACCGCCGTGGATCTCGACCGTGAACAGGAGGACGAGGTAGAGCGGCCACATGAGGTCGGACCACACGCGATCGGCGGACCCGAACGGGCCGATGCGCTCCGGTCGCGTCAGCATGATGTACAGGTGCACCGAGGCCAGGAAGAACATCGCGAAGCCGGTGACCACCTGCCAGAACCAGAGCGTGGTGTCCTCGTGGCGCAGGCTCGTCATATGGCTGCGGTAGGTGCGGAACTGGGCATAGTTGATCGGGAACTTGCGCACGGCGAGCAGCGCGTGCGTGACGAACAGCGCGATCACGCACGCGACCACGATCGACACCAGCCACGGGTACGGCCGGCCGAAGAAAAAATAGCCCTCGAAGAAGCGTGCCACCGTCCACATCGCATCGTTGCCGAGCAGGATCGACGACACGAAGAACATGTGGCCCCACATGAACAGCGCGAGTGCCAGGCCGGTAGCACTCTGCAGGAAGTCGAGGCGCGCGGGCAGCCGGCTCTTGCGCGGTACGCCGGAGCGGGCCGCGGGCAGGGTGATCGATTCGTTCGCGTCCAAGGCGCCAAAGCTAATGCGGAGGACGCGTCCGCCCCTTGACCTAGGTCAACGGAGATTTCGACAGCCAGTGCACGATGGTCGCCAGCCCCACGTGCGGATGCGGTATTTCCGCGTCGGCGCGCGCAAATGCATGTACCCGCAACCACGTTGTTGGCAAGGCATGTTCCAGATCCGCATTCATGGCAGAGGAGGGCAGGGCGTTGTCACCGGCGCCGAGATGCTCTCGGTTGCCGCGTTCATCGAGGGCCGTTTCGCGCAGGCGTTTCCGAGTTTCGGCTCGGAGCGGATGGGTACGCCGGTCATGGCGTTCTGCCGCATCGACGATCGCGAGATCCGTCTGCGCGAGCCGGTGTTGGCACCTGACGCGCTGATCATCCAGGACCCCACGCTTCTTCATCAGGTCGACCTTTTCAATGGGTTGGCTCCGGGCGGGTACGTCCTGATCAACTCGACGCGCAACTTCACCGAGCTGGGAATCGGCGAGCTCGTCCGCGAGAGCAATCGCCGCGGGATGTGCACGGTGCCGGCTACCGAGATCGCGATGAAGCACGTCGGTCGTCCGCTGCCCAATGCCGCGCTGCTGGGCGGCTTCGCCGCGATCAGCGGGCAGGTGCAGATGAAGTCCGTGGCCGCCGCGATCCGCGAGAAATTTCCGCGCGCCGTGGCCGAGCCGAACATCGCGGCTGCCGAGGAGGCGTTCGCGCTCGTGGCGGGCATCAAGGAGGCCGCCAATGCTTAAGCAGACGGAAGGGTCCCGCGCGGTCGCCGAGTCCGTGGCCCTGTGCCGACCCGAGGTGATCTGCGCGTACCCGATCACCCCGCAGACCCACATCGTCGAGGGCCTCGGCGAGATGGTGAAGTCGGGTGACCTGACCGATTGCGAGTTCATCAACGTCGAATCCGAGTTCGCGGCGCTGTCGGTGGCAATCGGGGCATCGGCCGCGGGGGTTCGTACCTACACGGCGACATCGAGCCAGGGCCTGCTGTTCATGGCCGAGGCGGTCTACAACGCCTCGGGGCTCGGATTGCCGATCGTCATGACCATCGGCAATCGCGCGATCGGCGCGCCGATCAACATCTGGAATGACCACTCCGACAGCATGTCGATGCGCGACGCCGGCTGGATCCAGCTCTACGCGGAAACGAACCAGGAAGCACTCGACCTCCACATCCAGGCATTTCGGCTGGCCGAGGAGCTCTCCTGCCCGGTGATGGTGTGCATGGACGGCTTCATCCTCACGCACGCCTATGACCGCGTGGACGTGCCGACGCAGGCGCAGGTCGACGGCTACCTGCCGCCATTCGAGCCGCGGCAGGTGCTCGATCCGGCCGAACCGGTGACCATCGGGGCAATGGTGGGTCCGGAGGCGTTCACCGAGGTGCGCTATCTCGCCCATCACAAGCAGCTGCGCGCGCTGGCGCTGATCCCGCACCTGTCCAGGGAATTCGCCACGCACTTCGGCCGCGAATCGGGCGGACTCATCCGCGCCTATCGCACAGATGACGCGGAGACGATCGTCGTGGCGCTGGGCTCGGTGATCGGGACGATCAAGGAGGTGACCGACGACATGCGCGCCGACGGCGTGCGGATCGGCTGCGTGTCGATCTGCTCGTTCCGGCCGTTTCCGCTGATCGCGCTGCGCGAGGCGCTGGAGCGGGCGAAGCGCGTGGTCGTGCTGGAGAAGTGCCTCGCCGTGGGCCTGGGCGGCATCGTGTCGGATGGCGTACGCAAGTCGCTTTCCGGCATCAACCTCAAGGGCTACACGGTGATCGCCGGGCTCGGCGGGCGCGCCATCACGAAGAGCTCGCTGCGGCAGCTCTTCGACGACGCCGGTGCCGACGAGCTGGAGCAGGTGACGTTTCTCGACCTCAACGCGGACATCGTGGCTGGCGAGCTGGAGCGCGAGACGCAGTTGCGGCGTTCGGGTCCGACCGCGGAAGCGATCCTGCGGCGGCTGGGTACCGTGGCCTCGGGGATCGGCTAGATGTCCCGGTACTTCGCTGATCGAAACAGGGCCGCCGCTCGCGGCCCCACCAACTACAGGTGCGCGCGAACATGAGCAAAACCGACCAGACGACCGAGCGACCGACGCAGCGGCGGCCGGTCAAGTTTTACCAAACCGGAACCTTCACCATCGGCAATCGCCTGCTGCCCGAGAACGTGCGTTCGGTGCAGTCGGACATGCAGCGAACCAACTCGCTCAACTCGGGCCACCGCGCCTGCCAGGGCTGCGGCGAAGCGCTCGGCGCCCGCTACGCAATCGACGCGGCGATGCGTGCGACCAATAACCAGCTGGTGGCGGTCAATGCCACCGGGTGCCTCGAGGTGTTCTCGACACCGTACCCGGAAACGTCCTGGCAGGTTCCCTGGATCCATTCGCTGTTCGGCAACGCCGCAGCGGTCGCCTCGGGTGTCGCCGCCGCACAGCGGATCAAGGGCCGCCGCGGCGTGCGAGTCGTCGCGCAGGGGGGCGACGGCGGGACCGCCGACATCGGTTTCGGCTGCCTGTCGGGTATGTTCGAGCGCAACGACGACGTGCTCTACATCTGCTACGACAACGAGGCGTACATGAACACCGGCGTGCAGCGCTCGAGCGCCACGCCACCCGGCGCGCGGACCGCGACGACGCCGGCGCTCGGCCGCCAGCCCGGCAATGAATCCGGGACCGGCAAGAACGTGCCGCTGATCGCGATGGCGCACCGCATACCCTATGTCGCGACGGCGAGTGTGGCCAACCTGCGCGACCTCGAGGCGAAGGTCACGACGGCGATGGAGTTCCACGGCGCCCGTTACATCCACATCCACGTTCCCTGTCCGCTGGGCTGGGGGTCGGAGCCCGCCGACACGATCAGGATCGCGCGGCTCGCGGTCGAGTCGGGTCTCTTCCCGTTGTTCGAAGCGCACGACGGCCAGGTCACCGCGCGCACGCCGATCCGGCACAAGATTCCCGTCGACGAGTACCTCAAACTCCAGAAGCGCTTCGCGCATCTGTTTGCCAATGCCGCCGGCCGCGAGCGCATCGCGCTCATCCAGGCGGCCGCCGACCGTAACATCGCGGAGTTCGGATTGCTTCCCGACGAGGCGATGCTTGGATAAGCCGTTCGCCATCACCCTCGATGTCGGGTCGAGCCTCGCCAACAAGACGGGTTCGTGGCGCACCAGGCGGCCGCTGTACGTCGACCGGCTTCCGCCCTGCAACCACGCCTGCCCCGCGGGCGAAAACATCCAGGGCTGGCTCTACCATGCCGAATCCGGCGACTACGAGGCGGCGTGGCGCGCGCTCGTCATCGACAATCCGCTGCCGGCGGTCATGGGCCGGGTTTGCTATTACCCCTGCGAAGGCGCATGCAACCGCGGCAAGATCGACGAGACCGTCGGCATCAATTCGGTCGAGCGCTTCCTGGGTGACGAGGCATTGCGCCGTGGCTGGCGGTTCGGCCCGCCGGCGCCACCGACCGGCAAGCGCGTGCTGGTCGTCGGTGCAGGGCCCTCTGGACTGTCCGCCGCCTACCACCTGCGTCGACTCGGGCACGGCGTGAAAATCATCGAGGCCGGCCCGCTCGCGGGGGGCATGTTGCGCTTCGGAATCCCGAAGTACCGGCTGCCGCGCGAAGTGCTCGACGGCGAGGTCAGGCGCATCCTCGACCTGGGCGTCGAGCTCGAGCTCAATCGAAAGGTGACGGACGTCCGGGCCACGATGGAGGCGGAGGGCTTCGCCGCCTCGTTCCTGGCGGTGGGGGCGCATATCGCCAAGCGTGCCTACATCCCCGCCGGCGGGGCCGCGCGCATGCTCGATGCGGTATCGATGCTGCGCGGGATGGAGGGCGACGACAAGCCGATCCTCGGGCGGCGCGTCGTGGTCTACGGTGGCGGAAACACGGCGCTTGACGCGGCACGCACCGCCAGGCGCCTGGGTGCCAGCGAAGCCATCATCGTCTACCGCCGCACCCGCGAGAAGATGCCTGCGCACGACTTCGAGGTCGAAGAGGCGCTGCAGGAGGGCGTGCTCATCAAGTGGCTGGCGACGATCAGGAACGTGGCCAACGAAGGCACGCTCACCGTCGAGAAGATGGCGCTCGACGACAAGGGATTTCCGCAGCCCACCGGCGAGTTCGAGACGCTCGAAGCCGACACGCTGGTGCTGGCAATTGGCCAGGACGTCGACCTGTCGCTGCTCGAGAACGTGCCCGACCTCGCCATCAAGGACGGCGTCGTGCAGGTTGGTCCGAACATGATGACCGGCTTCCCCGGCCTCTTCGCCGGTGGGGACATCGTGCCGTCCGAGCGCACGGTGACGGTGGCCGTCGGCCATGGCAAGAAAGCCGCGCGGCATATCGACGCGTGGCTGCGCGGAACAACCTACGCCGCCCCGCCGAAGCACGAGATCGCGGCTTTCGAATACCTGAATCCCTGGTACTACACGGATGCGCCCAAGACCGTGCGCCCGATGCTCGACCTCGCGCGCCGCACGTCGACGTTCGACGAGGTGGTGAGCGGGCTGAACGAGACCAACGCACAGTTCGAGGCGCGCCGGTGTCTGTCGTGCGGCAACTGCTTCGAATGCGACAACTGCTATGGCGTGTGTCCCGACAACGCGGTGATCAAGCTGGGTCCGGGCAGGCGCTTCGAGTTCAACTTCGACTATTGCAAGGGCTGTGGCATCTGCGTGTCGGAGTGCCCGTGCGGCGCGATCAAGATGGTGCCGGAGACGATATGAACCAACGTATTGTGGAGTGCCCCATGACCAGCGCGCACGCAACGCCGGACCTGCAGCCGATGTCGTTTCCACGGGGAATGACGCTGCTGCAGGACCCGACGCTCAACAAGGGAACGGCATTCACCGACGCCGAGCGCGATGCGCTGGGCCTGCGCGGGTTGTTGCCGCCTCACGTGAACACGCAGGAAGGACAGGTCGCGCGCGTGCTGGAGAATTTCCGGCGCCAGCCGAACGACCTCGAACGCTACATCAGCCTGGCTGCGCTGCACGACCGCAACGAGACGCTCTTCTACCGCCTCGTCATCGACTATCCCGACGAGATGATGCCGATCATCTACACGCCGACCGTCGGGCTCGCTTGCCAGCAGTTCGGCCATATTTTCCAGCGTCCGCGCGGATTGTTCGTGAGCGCCCGGGACCGCGGACGAATCGCCGGCGTCCTTCGCAACTGGCCGCATCGCAACGTCGCGATCATCGTGGTGACTGACGGCGAGCGCATCCTGGGTCTGGGCGACCTGGGCGCCAACGGCATGGGCATTCCGGTCGGCAAGCTGTCGCTTTATACAGCCTGTGCCGGCGTGCATCCGACGCAGTGCCTTCCGCTGCTGCTCGATGCCGGTACCAACAACGAGGCGCTGCGCCGCGACCCGCTGTACCTGGGTCTCGACCAGCCGCGGCTGTCCGGCGCCGAGTTCGACAGCTTCGTCGAGGAATTCATTGACGCCGCGCAGGAGGTGTTTCCAGGCGTGGTCGTCCAGTTCGAGGACTTTGCCAACCACAACGCGTTCCGGCTGATGGAGAGCTATCGCAACCGCGTGCCGTCATTCAATGACGATGTCCAGGGCACCGCCGCGGTCGCGCTCGCCGGCGTGCTGAGCGCACTGCGGATCACGGGCGGCAGGCTCGCCGAACAGCGAATCCTGTTCCAGGGCGCCGGCGAAGCCGCCACCGGGATCGCTGATCTGGTCGTCGCCGCGATGGTGGGGAAGGGCGTTCCCGAGGGAGAAGCGCGCAGGCATTGCTGGTTCGTCGATTCGCACGGTCTCGTCGTTGCGGATCGCGCGGAATTGGCGGAGCACAAGCGCCGCTACGCGCACGATCATGCACCGGTCGGAGATCTGCGCACCGCGATTGAACAGTTGCGGCCGACCGCGATCATCGGCGTCGCGGCCGTGGGCGGCGCCTTCACGGCTGAAATCGTCCGCGCGATGGCGGCGATCAACGAACGGCCGATCGTGTTCGCGCTGTCGAATCCGACATCGAAATCGGAGTGCACGGCGGCCCAGGCCTACGAGTGGAGCGACGGGCGCGCGTTGTTCGCCTCCGGCAGCCCGTTCGCGCCGGTGATGCTCGGAGAGGCGAGATTCGTGCCGCGCCAGGGCAACAATTCGTATGTTTTCCCGGGCGTGGGGCTGGGTGCGATCATCAGTCGCGCGCGCCGGATCACCGACGAAATGTTCCTCGTGGCCGCACACAAGCTTGCCGAGCAGGTCACGGCCGAGGACCTCGCACAGGGCAGCCTCTACCCCCCGCTGGCCGCCGTCCGCGAGGTGTCCGCGCACATCGCGGCCGGGGTGGCCGAAGTCGCCTACCGCCGAGGTTTGGCGGCAACCGACCGACCCGCGGACCTTCTGGGGCATATGCGCGACGTGATGTACGTGCCGCGCTACGCCGAATACGTAATCTGATGTATCGCGATCCGCGACCGCCATGTCGCGCGGTGTTGACCTGTGTCAAACCGGCGGAGGCCGCGTACTTCTAGTCTCCGGATAGGCCGGATTCACTACGCGGCAAGCCGCTGCGTGACGACCGGCACTGAACTCGATGAGCCCCTACGCAATCTTCCTCCTTTACGCGTTGGCGATACTGGGTTTCGTATTCGTCACGCTGCTCATGAATCGCATGCTTGGCCCCAAGCCGGCTGCGACCGCACTCAAGATCGAAGCGTTCGAATGCGGCGCCACGCCGGTCGATCCGCGCAATGTCAAGGCGATCCCGATCAAGTACTACGCGGTCGCGATCGTGTTCATCCTGTTTGATCTTGAGACCGTATTCCTCTTCATCTGGGCGCTGGCCGCACAGCCGGTGACCGGGTTCATGCTGGCGACGTTCGGGATCTTCATGTTCCTGCTGGTGCTGATCCTGCTCTACGTCTACAAGGCCCGGCTGCTCGAGGCCGTGACGCTATGACCGGGATGGCGAAGACCATTCCGATTGCGAGTGGAGGTGGACGGAGCGCCGCATTCGAGTACCTGACCACCAAGAAGGACGAGCTGGTCGGCTGGGCGCGCAAGTTCTCGCTATTCCCCTATCCGTTCGTGACCGCCTGCTGCGCGATGGAATTCATGGCGGTCAGCTCCTCCCCGTACGACACCGATCGCTTCGGGGCCGCGCTCCCGCGTTTCTCTCCGCGCCAGGCGGACCTGCTGATGGTCGTCGGCACCGTCACCCACAAGCAGGCGCCGGTTCTGCGCCGCGTGTACGAACAGATGTGCGAGCCCAAGTGGGTGATGGCGTTCGGTGTGTGCGCGACATCCGGCGGCTTCTACCAGAACTACGCGGCGGTGCAGGGCATCGACCGGATCATCCCGGTCGACATCTATGTGCCCGGCTGCCCGCCGCGGCCGGAGATGGTGATCGACGGGATCATGAGGTTGCAGGATCTCATCGCGAACGCGCGCCACCCGATCATCAACGACCGCTTCTGACCGAGATGACCACGACGCTCGACACGCTCGCCCAGGAACTCGAAATCGGCGGCACAGCAGCGCAGATCGCGCATGGGCTCGTGGCGGTCATCGTGGCGGCCGACGCGCTGCCGGGAATCGTGCGCCGAATGCACGACGAACTTGGCTTCGACCTGCTGCTCGATGTGACCGCGGTCGACTGGCCGGGGCGCGAGCCGCGCTTCGACGTCGTCTACCACTTCTATTCGACACGGCGCAAGGTCCGTGTGCGGGTGAAGACGTCCGTGCCGGAAGGCGATCCCGCGGTCGCGTCGCTGACCTCGCTCTACGGATCGGCGGCATTCATGGAACGCGAATGCCACGAGATGTACGGAATCGTCTTCGTGGGTAACGACGACCTGCGTCCGACTCCTGCTCTACGAGGGATTCGTCGGTCACCCGCTGCGCAAGGACTATCCGAAGGACCAGGAGCAGCCGCTCGTGCCCTATCGCACGCCATGAAACTGCCGCCGCTCACCACGCTGCCCAATCCGGTCCGTCCGGCCTTCGGCCCCGACCCCGAGGGCGGGCCGGTCATTGTCAACATCGGCCCGTCGCATCCGGCGACGCACGGAACGGTGCAGATCATCGCTGCGCTCGACGGCGAGCGAGTCGTGCGCACCGATGTGCATGTCGGCTATCTGCACCGGGGCTTCGAGAAGGAGTGCGAATCCCATACGTGGCACAACTTGATTCCGTACGTCGACCGCCTGAATTATGTCTCGGCGCTGATCAACGACTTCGCCTACTGCGACGGCGTCGAGCAGCTGATGGGGATCACGATCACGCCGCGCTGCCGCTACCTGCGCACGCTTCTGTCCGAGTATTCGCGTCTCGTCGATCACCTGACCTGCCTCGCCGCCGGCCTGATGGAGCTGGGTGCGATGACGGCGTTTCTCTACCTGGTGATGATCCGCGACTACATGTACGAGCACCTCGCGAACCTGACCGGCGCGCGTGTCACCTATTCGTATGGGCGCATCGGAGGTCTCGCCCGCGACCTGCCCGACGGCTGGGTGGCGCGGCTCCTCGAGATTCTCGTCCAGTACGAGGAATTCGTCGGCCGCGTCCACGGGCTCATGGATCGCAACCGCATCTTCATCGACCGGATGCGCGACGTGGGCGTGATCTCGACCGCGGACGCCATCAACTGGGGCTACACCGGCCCGATCCTGCGCTCGACGGGGGCGGCGATCGACCTGCGGCGCGACACCCCCTACCTCGCCTACGCCGAGCTGGACTTCGAGGTGCCGGTCGGCATCAAGGGGGACAACTACGACCGGTACTACGTTCGCATGTGCGAGATGGACGAGTCGGTGCACATGATGCGGCAGTTGGTCGACATGCTGCCCGAGGGGCCGATCAACGTCGACGATCACCGCTGCACGTTCCCGGAAAAGCACCTTGTCTACACGGAAATCGAATCGCTGATCAACCACTTCAAGCTGGTGATGGACGGTCCGGCGGTACCGGCCGGCGAAATCTACGTCGCGCACGAGTCACCCAACGGCGAGCTGGGCTTCTACCTGGTCAGCACCGGAGGCGGCGTTCCTCACAAGGTCCATGCGCGCGCGCCGAGCTTTGTGCACATGGGCGGCGTGCACAAGATGCTCGAAGGCTACCAGCTTGCCGACGTCGTTCCTACGTTCGGCTCGGTCAACATGATCGGCGGCGAGTGCGACCGATGAAGCATCTGATTCCGGAATTCGAAAAATGGAAGTCGCGCTATCCCGCCGGGATTCGAGTCCTCGCTGGTGCTGCCCTGCGTGAGGCGCATCCAGGAGGACCGCGGATACGTCGCCGACAGCGACATCGATGCTCTGGTCGAATACCTGGGCGTGCCACGCATCCAGATCGAGGAGGTGCTGTCCTACTACACGCAGTTCCGGCGGCAGCCGATCGGGCGCTGGCACCTCCAGACCTGCCGCAACGTGAGCTGCTCGATGAACGGGGCGGAGCGGCTGATGGAACACCTGTCGCAGCAAGCTCGGCGTGGCGCCGGGCGAGACCACGCCGGACGGGCGCTTCACGCTGTCGACGTGCGAGTGCCTGGGATCGTGCGGAACCGCGCCCGTCGTGATGGTCAACGATGCGTACCACGAATCGATGAGCGTCGAGAAGATCGACGCACTTCTTCGCGAACTGCCCTGATGAGACTTGCGCGAAGGCGCCACTAGGATGAAACGACCCCCACGCTCGCTTCGCTTGCTGCCCCCCAAGGGGTGCAGTCAGTACCCTTCGGACGGCCGGGCGGGTACTGACATGCCGGGCAAACAGCTCCTGATGACGTTTCCCGTGACGGCCACGTCGCACACGATGGCCGACTATCGCGCGCGCGGCGGTTACGCGACGCTCGACCGCGCGCTGCATGGGATGACGCCCGAGGACATCACGAAGGAGGTCACGCACGGCGGGTCTGCTCGGCCACGGAGGCGCGGCCTTCTCGGCCGGGCGCAAGTGGTCGGTCGTTCATCTGAACGACGGCCAGCCGCATTTCCTGTGTGCCAACGCGGACGAGGGCGAGCCGGGAACGTTCAAGGACCGCTGGATCCTCGAAAACGCGCCGCACCTGCTCGTCGAGTCGATGTTGCTCGCCTCCTACGCGCTGCAGGTGCGCCACGCCTTCGTCTACATTCGCGGCGAATTCGACCTGCCGTACCGTCGGCTGGCCGCGGCGATCGAGGAAGCGTACGCCGCGGGCTTCCTGGGCGAGCATATCCTGGGCACCGAATTCGCCTGCGATATCGTCGCCTATCGCGGTGCCGGCTCCTACGTTTGCGGCGAGGCCTCGGGGCTCCTGTCGTCGATCGAGGGCAAGCGCGGCTATCCGCGCAACCGGCCGCCGCGGCTCACGGTGAAGGGCCTCTTCCAGTGGCCGACGGTCGTCAACAACGTGGAGACCTTGGCCAATGTCGCCGGCATCGTCGCCAACGGCGCCGACTGGTACCGGTCGTTCGGCACCGCGAAATGCCCTGGCACGCAGCTGGTCTCGATCTCCGGCCACATCGCGCGGCCGGGTGTCTACGAAGTCGAGTATGGCTATCCGCTCACCCGGTTCCTCTTCGATGACTGCGGCGGCATGGCCGGCGGGCAGGGACTGAAGGCGCTGATCCCGGGCGGCATCTCGACGAAGGTGTTGACGGGCGCCGAATGCGAGGGCGTGACCTTCGACCACCAGTCGCTGAATGCCGCAGGCTCATCGGTGGGATCGGGCGGCATGATCGCGATCGCCGAAGGCACCTGCATGGTGCGGTTGCTGCAGGTGATGCTGCGCTTCTACCATCACGAATCCTGCGGCCAGTGCACGCCCTGCCGCGAGGGCACTGGCTGGATGCACAGGATCATCGATCGCATCGTCGCGGGTCAGGGGCGCCCCGAGGACATCGACCGGCTGATCGAAATCTCGCAGCGCAACGACGGCACGACGATCTGCGGGATGGGCGACGCCGCCGGCTACGCGACGGTCGGCATCCTCGCCAAGTTCCGTGACGAGTTCGACTACTGGGTCGAGCACAAGCGCTCGCGGCTCGAAGGCAACCTCACGGGGCTCGTCCATGCCTGAAATCTTCATCGACGGGCATTCGGTGCAGGCCGAACCTGGCAAGATGGTCCTGGACGTGGCGCTCGCCAATGGGTTCTACATCCCGTACTTCTGCTGGCATCCGGCGCTGTCGGTCGCCGGCAACTGCCGGATCTGCTCCGTGCAGGTCGAGGGTCGCAGCTGGGCGGAAATCTCGTGC
The DNA here is from genome assembly GCA_963739745.1 of uncultured beta proteobacterium. Lineage (GTDB taxonomy): Bacteria > Pseudomonadota > Gammaproteobacteria > Burkholderiales > Casimicrobiaceae > VBCG01. The sequence goes on along the minus strand of CAVUCJ010000012.1, from coordinate 271,739 downwards.
AACCTGCCGGTTACCGAGGGCATGCGGATTCTGACCGACTCCGAGGTCGTCCGTGCGCAGCGCAAGGCGACGATGCAGTTCATCACGCTCAACCATCCGGTCGACTGCGGGATCTGCGACAAGGCTGGCGAGTGCACGCTGCAGGACTACCACTATGCCTACAACGGATCGCCGTCGATCTCGGTCGATCCGAAGGTAACGTCGACCAAGTTCCACCCGCTGTCGGAGCGGATCGTGCTCGACAACGAGCGCTGCATTCTGTGCACGCGCTGCGTGCGCTTCACGCGCGAGATTTCGAAATCGAACGCGCTCGGTGTGAAGAAGCGTGGTGACGAGTCGCTGCTGCGCGCGTCCGAGGACCACCCGCTCGACGCGGATGCCTATTCGGACAACATCATCGACATCTGCCCGGTGGGGGCGCTCCTGTCCCGCTCGTTCCTTTACAAGGCGCGAGTTTGGTACCTGAAGGCCACGCCGTCCGTATGTCCCGGGTGCGCGCGTGGCTGCCAGGTCGATATCTGGCATCGCAAGCCCGAATGGCGCCTGAGGTCGCTCGACCCGAAGCAGAACACCTCCATCGCTCGGGTCACGCCACATGGCCTGCCCGGCCCGGACGGACCATGGATCTGCAACAAGGGGCGGGACTTGGCGCAGGTCTTCGAGCGACCGCGCGCGCTGCAGGCGATGCGCAAGGGACAGCCGGTCGATCTCGACGCGGCCATCGCCGAGGCGCGCAAGCTCATCGGCGAGGCAAAGCGACCGGTGGCTCTGGTGTCGAGCTGGGGCTCCAACGAGGAAATGGAGGCGTTCCGCGCAGCGCTTTCTCCCCGCTTCACGGTTTTCGTCAAGCGCGACCACGAGCCCGCAGCGGGTGAGGTGGTGGAGGACGACTTCCTGATCCGCGCCGACAAGAATCCGAACACCGCCGGTGCGCGCGCGGCGTTCGGTCCGGACTGCGAGCGCGACCCCGTGTACCCGGACGATGCCGATCTCGTGCTGGTCTGGGGCGAAGGCGCGAACTTCGCCCGACTGCCGAGACGCGCGAAGATCGTCTTCCTCAACGCGTACCTGCAACCGGAGAACGGTCACGCCGACGTGTTCCTTCCCTTGAGCATCCAGACCGAGCGTGCGGGGCACTACACGAACTGCGACGGCAAGCGCAACGCATTCGAGCGCTGCTTCGCGAAGCCGCCGACGGTGGCCGACGCGGAGACGCTGTTCACCGCGCTGGTCCCGAACCTGGAGGCCGTGTCGTGATCCAGGATCTCGTCATCGCGGTTGCCTACATCGGCTACGCGCTGACGGTGCTGCTGCTGTTCGGCACGGTCCTGACCTGGGTCGAGCGCAAGCAGGCGGCCGTGATGTCCGACCGTATCGGCGCGAACCGCGCCTACATCCGCATCCCGTTCACCCAGATCAAGATGATCTGGTGGGGGCTGTTCCATGGAATGGCGGACGGTCTCAAGATGCTGCTGAAGGAAGACTGGAAGCCGGCCGCGTACGACCGGGTCGCCTATGCGATCGCGCCCTGGGTGGTGTTCACGCCCGTGTTGCTGGTTTTCGGCGTGATTCCCTTCGGCGGCACACTGGAGCCAGGCAAGCTGTTGTCGGCATTTCCGGCTGCCGCCGCCTGGTTCGGCGACCGAAGCTACCCCATGCAGATCGCGCGGCTCGATGCCGGCCTGCTGATCGTGTTCGCCTTCGGTGGCCTCTCGGTCATCGGCTCCATGCTGGCAGGCTGGTCGTCGTCGAACAAGTTCTCGATGCTGGGGGCGCTGCGCGCCGGCGCACAGATGATCTCCTACGAACTGGTGATGGGGCTCACCGTGCTGGGGCTGATCCTCATCTACGGCACGCTCGACATGACCTTGATGGTGCGGCAGCAGTCGGGCATCGTGCTGGGCTTCCTGCCGGCGTGGGGTATCGTTCTCCAGCCCTTCGCCGCCACGCTGTTCCTTGCCGCGGCGATCGCCGAGAACAAGCGCATTCCATTCGACCTGCCGGAGGCCGAATCGGAGCTGATCGCGGGCTTCTACACCGAATACAGCGCGATGAAGATGGGGCTGTTCATGTTCGCGGAGTTCATCGAGATCGCAATCATCTCGGCGCTGTTCGCGACGTTGTTCCTGGGCGGCTACAACCTGCCCTACATGACCGACGCCGGCTTCACGTTTCCGGGCGGACACGAAGTGCCGCTGCACCACGGCGTGGTCGTGGTGATCCAGCTGGTCGTGTTCCTGGTCAAGGTCCTCGCGATGTCGAGCTTCCAGATCCTGATCCGGTGGTCGCTGCCGCGCTTCCGCTTCGACCAGGTGTTGATGTTCGCGTGGAAGTTCATGCTGCCGCTTTGCATCATCAATCTGACCGTCACCGCGGTCGTCGTCTGGCTGCTCCAGCGATGAACGCGCGTCCCCACGTGCGCAAGCGGTACTGGAACGAGCCCACGATGTCGTGGTGGGAGCGCGCGTACCTGTTCGAGATTCTGCGCGGCCTCTCGATCACCGGCCGCGTGTTCGTCAGGAACATGTGGCGATGGATGACGCTGCGCAAGGGCGCGCTGACCACCTACTACCCGGAAGAGACGCGCTTCGACTACGCGTCCAACAACCGCGGCAAGCACATCCTGACGCAGCGGCCCGATGGTCGGCCGCAGTGCGTCGCATGCAACATGTGCGCGACCGTCTGCCCGGCGCAGGTCATCGAGATCGACGCCGCGTTCGATCCCGGCGATCCTGCGCATCCGAAGTATCCGTCGCGCTTCGAAATCGACTATTCACGCTGCATTTTCTGCGGGCTCTGCGTCGAGGCCTGTCCCGAGGACGCCATCCGCATGGTCCGTGACGTGCCCGACTTCCCCGGCACCGATCGCGACCACATGTGGATCACGATGCCCGAACTCCTGACCTGGAGGCCGGCGAGCGACGTCGCCAAGCCGTACCCGCCACACCCGGCGGGTGACGCGCGGGGAGGATCGAGATGATCGCGATGGTCGATACCCTGCTGCAGAACCTGGACACGGCGCTGCTGTTCATTTTCGGCGTCTTTGCGCTGGTCGGCGCGGTGGCGATGCTCGTGCTCCAGCATCCGATGCGCGTCGCAATGGCGCTGATCGGCACGATGATCTCGCTGGGCGGCATCTACGGGCTGCTCGGCGTGCACTTCATTGCCGCGTTCCAGGTGCTGATCTACGTCAGCGCCGTGATGGTGTTCATCGTCTACGTGATCATGCTGCTCGACGTGCGCGACCTGGCGTTCACGCACCGATTCGCGCCGATCGCCGTGCCGGCGGCGGCGCTGGCGCTGCTCCTGTTCGCCTTGCTCGGCTTTGCGATCTGGAGCGACGTGCGTGCGCCCCGTCCGAGCACCGCACTGTTCGGGATCGGGCAGTTCGCGGTCGACTTTCTCGCCAAGTACTGGCTGCAGTTCGAAGTCACCTCGGTGCTGCTGGTGGCCGCGGTGGTCGCCGCGATTGTGGTGGTCAGGGTTGACCGGAAGGACCATGGATAAGCTCTCGCTGTTGCTGATATTGGCCATGGCGCTCTTCGCGCTGGGGCTTACCGGCGTCATCATCCGGCGCAACGTGCTGGTCATGCTGATGTGCATGGAGCTGATGCTCAACGCCGCGAACCTGAGCCTCGTCACGCTGGCGCGGCAGACCGACACCACCGCTGGCGCGGTGCTGGTATTCCTGGTGTTCGTCGTCGCCGCGGCTGAGATTGCCATCGCGATTCCCATCGTGCTGCTCCTGGTCCGGCGGCGACACACGCTGGACGCCGATGCGTACGCGGAACTGAAAGGCTGACGCTGTGGCGCACCTGCTTCCCTGGATTGCCGTCCTCCCGCTGGTCGGTTTCGTGGTCAATGGCCTCGCCGGCAACCGGCTCGGGCATCGTTTTGTCAGCGTCGTCGGATGCGGGCTGCCGATCGCGGCCTTTGCACTCGCGGTCGAATGCTTCCTCGACCTGTCGACCAACGGCGGTGCTCCGCTGGTGACGACCGTCTTCACCTGGGCCGACATAGGCGGTCGTGCATTGCCCGTCGCGTTCTACTTCGACCGTCTGAGCGCCGTCATGACGCTGATCGTGACCGGCGTCGGCTCGCTGATCCACATCTATTCGACGGGTTACATGAAGGAGGACAAGAGCTACGCCCGCTACTTCGCGTACCTCAACCTGTTCCTGTTCTTCATGCTGCTGCTGGTGCTCGGACGCTCTCTGCTGGTGCTGTTCGTCGGCTGGGAAGGGGTGGGGCTCGCGTCGTACCTGCTGATCGGCTTCTGGTTCGAGGATCCGGACAAGGCGCGCGCCGGGAAGAAGGCATTCATCACCAATCGCATCGGTGACGCGGGCTTCCTGCTTGGAATGTTCGCGCTGTTCTTTGCCGTTGATACGCTCGACATGGACCGCATCAACGCGGCGTTCATGGCCGGACCGACGCCGGGTGTCTCCGCGAGCGTGATCGGCATCCTGCTGTTCATCGGGGCAACCGGCAAGTCGGCGCAGATTCCGTTGCATGTCTGGCTGCCGGACGCGATGGCCGGCCCCACGCCGGTGTCGGCGCTGATCCACGCGGCTACCATGGTGACCGCCGGCGTGTACCTCGTCGCGCGCATGTCGGGCATCTACATGCACGCGGAGGCCGCGTCGCAAATCGTCACGGTCATCGGCGCAGCGACGGCGTTCTTCGCGGCGACGATCGCCATCGCACAGAACGACATCAAGAAGGTGCTGGCGTACTCGACGATCTCGCAGCTCGGCTTCATGTTCGTGGCGCTGGGTGTCGGCGCCTACGGTGTCGCGATCTTTCACGTCTACACGCACGCGTTCTTCAAGGCTTGCCTGTTCCTGGGCGCAGGCAGCGTGATCCATGCGCTTGGAGGCGAGCAGGACGTGCGCAGGATGGGGGGCTCGCCCGGCGCATTCCCGTCACATTCGTGACCTTCGCGGTGGCGACGGCGGCGATCGCCGGCATTCCCCCGTTGGCCGGGTTCTTCTCCAAGGACGAGATACTCTGGTTTGCGTTCGCGAGCAGCCGCGGTGGGTCGCCGTTGCTGTGGGCGGTCATGGCAGTCACGGCGTTCCTGACCGCGTTCTACATGTTCCGGCTGCTCTGGCTCACTTTCCTCGGGAAGTCGAGGATGACCCGCGAAGTCGAACATCACGTGCACGAATCGCCGCTGTCGATGACGGGCGTGCTTGCCGTGCTGGCCGTGCTCTCGGCGATTGGCGGTTTCCTCGCCTTGCCGCACTACCTGGAACCGCTGTTGCCGCTGCCCGCGATCCGCGAGGAGTTCCATCACTTCGAGTCCACGCTGGTGTACGTGTCGGTGGCGATCGCGCTGCTGGGGCTGGCGTTCGCCGCATACTTCTTCAGCAATGGCGGTGAGCGGGCGCAGCGTGCTGGCGCGCACTTTTCCATGCTGGGACGCATCCTTGCCGGCAAATACTTCGTCGACGAGGCGTACGAGCGGTTGCTGGGGCGGCCGCTCACCTGGGTCTCGGAGCAGGTGTTTCTGCGCCTTTCCGACAGGCTCCTGCTCGATGGTTCGCTGAACGGCATGGCGGCGCTGGCGCACGGCGCGGCCGGCATGCTCTCGCGCATCCAGACCGGGAACCTCCATCGCTACGTGTTCCTGGTTCTGGCGGGCAGCGTGGCCTGCCTGCTTTGGAGTTACGGCCATGGCTGATGCCGCCTGGCTCAATGTCGTGCTGTTCCTGCCGGTGGCCGGCGTCGCGCTGCTCCTTTTCATCCCGTCGGCCAAGGGAGACGCGATCCGCGCATTCACGCTGGTGCTGACGCTGGTGCAGTTCGTCATCGCCGGCTTCCTCTATTCGCGTTTCGACGCCGCGACGCCGGGATTGCAGTTCGTCACCCGCATCGCGTGGATACCGGCATGGGGTGTGAACTACTCGATCGGACTCGACGGCTACAACGTCCTGCTGGTGCTGCTGACCGCGTTCCTGGGCCCGCTGGTCGTCGCCGGCGCGTTCTCGGCGATCCGCGAAAACGTGAAGCTCTTCTACGTCATGTTGCTGCTGATCCAGTTTGCGATGATGGGGGCGTTCGTCGCGCAGGATCTGTTCGTGTTCTACCTGTTCTGGGAAGCGATGATGATCCCGATGTTCCTCATCATCGGCATCTGGGGTGGCGAGCGGCGCATCTACGCGACGCTCAAGTTCGTGCTGTACACGGCGTTCGGCAGCATCCTGATGCTGGCGGCGGTCATCTATCTCGTCTACTCGCTGGCGACACCCGACGGACAGATGTCGTTCGCCTTCTCCGACCTGTACCAGTCGCGGCTGCCGCTTTCCGTGCAGATCACGCTGCTGTCTGCGTTCGCGCTGTCGTTCGCGATCAAGGTCCCGATCGTTCCGTTGCACACGTGGCTGCCCGACGCCCATGTCGAGGCGCCCACCGCCGGCTCGGTGATCCTCGCCGGGGTCCTGCTCAAGATGGGGACGTACGGCTTCATGAAGCTGGGCTTCCCGCTCTTCCCCGATGCGACACGCTACCTGACGCCGATGTTCATGGTGCTGGCAGTAGTCAGCATCGTCTACGGCGCATGCCTGGCGCTGGTCCAGAACGACATCAAGAAAATCATCGCCTACTCGTCGATCAGCCACCTGGGCTACGTGATGCTGGGGCTCGTGAGCGTCGAGCTCATCGGGATCCAGGGGGCGGTGATCCAGATGGTGAGCCACGGCCTGACGGCAGCCGGACTGTTCCTGCTCGTGGGCATGATCTACGAGCGCTGCCACACGCGCGAACTGTCGGCCTACGGCGGACTGGCCAAGCTGCTGCCCGTGTATTCGTTGTTCTTCATGCTGCTCACGCTGGCCTCGATCGGACTGCCCACGACCAGCGGCTTCACCGGTGAGTTCCTCGTCTTGCTGGGCGCCGGCCTGACCGGCTGGGCGAACTACCAGCAGGGCGACGCGTTCGCGCTGGTGATGAGCGGGCTTGCCGTCACCGGTGTGGTGCTGGGCGCGCTGTACATGCTGCGCTTTGCGCAGGGGTTCCTGTTCGGCGCGGCCAAGGTACCGCACACCTTGCACGCACCCCATGCGTCGCATGCGCTGCATGAGCCGCAGGAACCGGTCCCCGATCTGGTCTGGCGCGAAAAACTCATCCTGATCTCAATCGTGGCCGCCATCTTCGCGCTTGGCCTGTTTCCGGATGAGCCGATGCGCAAGACAGAACTCGCCGCGAAGGACTTCCGCGCCCTCGTCCTCACGTCGCGTCTTCCGGGGAACGCCCCATGAACTGGCTGAACGTCGCCGTCGCCCTGGCGCCCGAGAACATGCTGCTGCTGGGCATCATCGCGCTGCTCGGCATCGAGATCGTCCTGCGGCGCCCCCGGGGTGCGACCGCAGTCGCGGTCATCGCCGTCGCCGCTGCGGCATTCGCCGCAGCGACCCTGTACGCGACGAGCCATGTCGCCGAACCATTTCCGGGCGAATTCTCGACCGACGTTGGCAGTTCGCTGGCCAAGCTCACCGTGCTGGTGCTGGCGCTGCCGGTGCTGCTGATGGCACGCGATGACTTCGCCACCAGCGGGCCGTTCCACATACTCGTGCTGTCGTCGCTGTACGGCGTCTGCCTGATGCTGTCGGCGGACAGCTTCCTCACGCTGTTCCTTGGCCTCGAACTCCTGTCGCTGCCGGTCTACGTGCTGGTCCTGATGGCGCAGCGCGGATCGGCCAGTCTCGAGGCCGCGCTCAAGTACCTGATACTGGGCGGTGTCGCGACCGCCATGTTCCTGCTCGGCGTTTCGCTGCTCTATGGCGGCACGGCCACGTTGTCGCTGTCCGGGTTCACGATGGCGCTGTTCGTGCCCAACAAGATGGCGATCGCCGCCGTGCTGCTGGTGCTGATCGCGTTCTTCCTGAAGGCCGCGATCGTGCCGTTCCATGCGTGGGCGCCGGACGCCTACGAGGGCGCCAGCGTGCCGGTCACCGCCTACATGGCGGTCATCGTGAAGGCCGGCGTGCTGCTGGCCGTATTGCGGCTCTTCGGCGAGGCGCCGCTGTCGCGTCCGCTGGTCGACGTCCTGGCGATCCTGCCGCTCGTGTCGATCGTGTGGGGCAACCTGGCGGCGATGAGGCAGGCGAGTTTCCGGCGGATGATCGCCTACTCGTCGATCGCGCATGCGGGTTACCTGTTCTACGCGTTCCTGGGCTTCGGCCCTGGACGTTACCAGGCGGTCGTCTTTTACGTGTTCGCGTATGGACTGATGAACCTCCTGGCGTTCGCCGCGCTGCCGCGGGACGAAGACGACACGTCACGTGACCGACTCGACCACCTGAAGGGGCTGTGGTCGCGCGATCCCTTTGCCGCGTCGATGATCGCCGTCGCGATGCTATCGCTGGCCGGCATACCGCCGCTGCCCGGCTTCATCGCCAAGTTCCTGATATTCAAGAACGTGATGGCGGCCGGATACACGGCCTATGCGGTGCTGGGGCTGGTCGGCAGCTACCTCGGCATCTACTTCTACCTCCGCGTTATTCAGTTCATGTTCATGACGCCGCCCGCAGGGGTCGGGGCGAACGAGCAGCAGGTCTCGCGCCGCGTGGCCTGGGGAACCTGCCTGCTGTGCCTGATTCCGGCGATCCTGCTCGCCGTCTTTCCCGGCTTGTTGATCGGGCGCGTCTGACGCGCCCAACTCGCCGCGCCTACGGTCAACGGTTCAGTTTCCGGCCCGCTTGGCGACGGGAGAGTACATGTCCAGCACCTGCAGCCGCGTTGCCTGAAGGCGCTCGGACACCACGCCAAGCATGCGGTACATGAACGCGAATCCAAATGACTTGTCCTCGCGGCACGCCGCCAGCACCGCGGGGCCGTCGAATGCCAGCGCGTCCACGGGTTCGAGTGCACGTGCCTGGAAGTATTTGCCGCGACCCGCAAGGAGGGCCGACCAGCCGAGCTCATCGCCAGCCGAGAGCGTCTGCACGCGCAGCGTGTGGCCCGGCGCCTCGATCTCGAGCGCCATCCGGCCCTCGACGATCAGGTAGAAGTCCGAGGCGTCGTCGCCCTCATGGAACAAAACCTGGTCGCGCGTGAAATGAACCTCCTTGGCGAGCTGCGTCAGCCGGTCCAGGTGTTCCGGCTGGAATTCTTCGACGAACGGATGCTTGCGCAGTGCCGCCAGCAATGCTTCCTTGGGCATGACCGATCTCCTTGTCGCGCTGTCGAATCCGCGCCGATCGTCAAAGTCTACTGCGCGGGCCCGCCGGATTCATGCGCTAGCGCAAACTTTGCGGTTGCGGGGGCGTGCCGATCGTGAATCCCGCGGCCATCACGCTGCTGCTGCTGGCGGCTTTCGGCGGCTTCGCCTGGCTCGCCGCGCGCAAGCTGTCGATCGTCGCCCGCCTGGGTCCCGAGAACCGCTACGACCGGCCGGGCGAGCGCCTGCGCGCGGTGCTGACCAACGGCTTCCTGCAGCGCAGGATGATCGCCCGTGACTGGAAGCCGGGACTCATGCACGCGACGATCTTCCTGGGCTTCCTGGGTCTGCTCGTCCGCAAGCTGCAGCTGATCGCCATCGGCTACTACGAACCATTCACCTATCCCGGCCTGCCGGGGGGCTGGTTCGCGGCGGGCAAGGATGCCATCGAGATCGCGGTGCTGGCCGCGCTGGCGTATGCGTTCTGGCGACGCTACGTCGTGCGGCCGGCGCGGCTCGAGCCCAACCGGGAGGCGCTGCTGATCCTGTCGCTGATCCTCGCGATCATGATCACCGATCTCGCGTTCGACGGCTTTCGCTTCGCACTCTTCGCCGGCAGCGACGCCGGCATCGCCCACGAGCGCGACCACGCGTTCGCCGGGCGCGCGATTGGAGCGGCCCTCGCAGGGCTGTCGCCGGCGGCGCTGCACGCCGGCTACCAGGTGAGCTACTGGACGCAGATGGTCGTCGTTCTGGTGTTCCTCGTGCTGCTGCCGGTCGGCGAGCACTTTCACATCGTCACCGCATTGCCGGCGCTGTATTTTCATCGCGGCCGGCCCGCAAATGTCGTACCGAGCGTTGACCTCGCCGCCGTGTACGCGGACGACGGCGACGCCGAAGCGATGCGCATCGGCGCACGCACCGCGCGCGACCTGACGTGGAAGGAGGGACTGGACGCGTTCACCTGCACCGAATGCGGCCGCTGCAAAGACGCCTGCCCGACCTTCCTGACGGGCAAGCCGCTGTCGCAGAAGGGCGTGCATGACAGCGTGAAGCATCACCTGCTCGCACAGCGCGACGCGATCCTGCGGGGCGCGCCGAAGGACGGCGACGACCCGATGCCGGCGCTGGTGCCGGACGTGATCGGCGAGGACACGCTGTGGGCGTGCACGACCTGCGGATACTGCGAGGCGGCCTGCCCGATCGAGCTCGAGCACCTGCCGAGGTTCTACCGGATGCGACAGCATCGCGTGCTGATGGACGGGGAATTTCCGCACGAACTGAAGGCGGTCTTTGCCGCCTATGAGGCGCAAAGCAACCCGTGGGGCTTTGCCGCCGATACCCGCGGGGACTGGGCGAGCGATCTCGGTGTTCTCCGTGTGGTGAACGCCGCGGACGCGGCCGGCCTCGACTACCTGTTCTACGTCGGCTCGGCATCGTCGTTCGATCCGCGCGGCCAGCGGATTGCGCGCGCGCTGGTCGCGATCCTGAAGCAGGCGGGTGTGCGCTTCGGCATCCTGGGCGAGCGCGAATCCTCGACCGGGGAATGCGTGCGCCGTGCCGGCAACGAGCTGCTGTTCCAGGAGCTGGCCCGAGTGCTCGTCGACACGCTGAACGGGCTCGGCATCACCCGCATCGTCACCTGCGATCCGCACGCGTTCAATTCGCTGAAGAACGAATATCCGGAGTTCGGCGGCCGCTTCGAGGTACTCCACCACACGCAGCTTGTCGCGCGGCTGGTCGCGCAGGGCCGGATCCGGCTCACGCCGCGCTTTGCGCGCGTCATCTATCACGAGCCGTGCTATCTCGGCCGGCACAACGGCGAGTTCGAGGCGCCACGGGCGTTGCTGCGCGCGCTCACCCTCGATGCACCGCTCGAGTTCCCGCTGAACCGCAAGAAGGCGATGTGCTGCGGCGCGGGAGGCGGGCGGATGTGGCTCGAGGAATCCATCGGCCGGCGGATCAACGTGACGCGGGTCGAGCAGGCGCTGCCGCTGGCGCCCAGTATGATTGCCACTGCCTGTCCCTACTGCGCAGTCATGATTGCCGATGGCATTTCGGCGCTGGGGAAGGTCGACGGGGTCGAGACGCGGGACATCGCCGAACTGGTGGCGCTGGCCATGGAGCGCGATGGGGGCTCCTAGGTTTGCCCTCGATCAAGGAGCGCGTCCGGCGTGGCCGTTAAGCTCGTTTGGGGATCAGGTTTCCGGGGTTTTCAGTCGCGGCAGGCCTTGCGTCGCGGTAGGAGGGAGCACGTGCAGTGTCGGTACATCGCATCGTCAAGGGGCTCGACATTCCGCTGGCCGGCGCACCGTCCGGCGCGGTCGACGCGGCGCGCGCGCCGACCCGTGTCGCGTGGGTGGGCGCCGACGATGTCGGACTGAAGCCGGCGCTCAAGGTCGCCGTCGGCGACCGCGTGCTGCGCGCAACGCCACTGGTCGAGGACAAAGTCACGGGCGTGCGTCATGTCTCCCCGGCGGCCGGTCGCGTCGAGGCGATTCACCGGGGTGAGCGACGCGCGCTGCAGTCGATCGTGATCGCCGTCGACGCCGACGGCGGACCGGAAGAACAGGCGTCGTTCGCATGCTGGCGTGGCGCCGACCTGGCGTCCTATGACGCCGATGCCATCCGCGCACTGCTCGTCGAGTCGGGACTGTGGACGGCGTTTCGGACGCGCCCATTCTCGAAGATCCCCGCACCGGACACGGCGCCGCATGCGCTCTTCGTCACCGCCATCGACACGCGTCCGCATGCGCCCGATGTCGAGGCGGTGCTGGCTACGCGAGCCGGCGATTTCCACGCCGGACTTCTCGCCGTGTCGAGGCTCTGCGCGGGCACCACCTACGTATGCGCGAGCGCCGGAACACGCGTTGCGGTTCCGGCATCCGGACGCATCGTCGTCGAGGAATTCACGGGGCCGCACCCGGCCGGTACCGTCGGTCTTCACATCGAGACGCTGGCGCCCATCGGCGAAGGCAGGACCGCGTGGCATGTCGGCTATCAGGACGTCGTCGCCGTCGGCCGGCTGGTCGCGACCGGCGAGCTCGACGTCGAGCGCGTGATCACGCTGGCCGGCCCCGGCGCCGTTCGGCCGCGCCACCTTCGTACGCGGCTGGGCGCGTCGCTCGCGGCGATCGCCGACGGCGAGCTGCGTCCGGGCCGCCAGCGCATCATTTCCGGCTCGGTCCTCGACGGTCGCCGCGCCGAGGGCGACGCCCTCGGCTTTCTCGGCCGCTATCACCTGCAGGTCTCGGTGGTGCCGGAAGGCGACGAGCGCGAGCTGTTCGGCTGGATCGCTCCGGGGCGCAACAAATTTTCGCTGCTCGGCGTCGTTCTCGGCGCGTGGGGGCGCCGGCGGGCACTGCCGCTGACCACGACCACCAACGGCGGCCCGCGCGCGATGGTCCCGATCGGCGCGTACGAGCGCGTCGTCCCGCTCGACATCATGCCGACGTTCCTGCTGCGCGCGCTGATCACCGGCGACGTCGAGCGCGCCGAGGCGCTGGGCGCGCTCGAGCTCGACGAGGAGGACCTGGCACTGTGCACGTTCGTCTGTCCCGGCAAGGTCGAATACGGTCCGCTGCTGCGACGGGCGCTGCAGCGCATCGAAAAGGACAGCGCATGACCATGGGGGGCCCCCGCTGATGCGCGCCTTCCGCGCGGCGCTCGACCGTATCGGCCGCCATTTCGAGAAGGGCGGACGGTACGAGCGCTTCTTCCCGCTCTGGGAGGCGGCCGACACCTTCTTCTACACGCCGGCGTCGGTGACTGCGGGTGGCGCGCACGTCCGCGACGCGCTGGACTTAAAGCGCATGATGACGCTGGTGGTCATCGCCGCGATGCCCTGTGTATTCATGGCGATGTACAACACCGGGCTGCAGGCCAACCTCGCGCTCGATCCTGCCAAGGCGGCCGATCTCCCGGGTTGGCGCCACGACGTGCTGCGCCTGCTGGGTGTGGGCTACTCGCCGCACAGCATCGTTGCCTCGACGCTCCACGGCGCGTTGTACTTCCTGCCGCTCTACGTCGTCACCATGGTGGTCGGCCTGTCGTGGGAGGTGCTGTTCGCGATCGTCCGTCGCGTCGAGGTGAACGAGGGCTTTTTCGTCACCGGCCTGCTGTTTCCGCTGATCCTGCCGCCGACCACGCCGTTGTGGCAGGCGGCGCTCGGCATCAGCTTTGGCGTCGTACTGGCGAAGGAGGTATTCGGCGGGACGGGGATGAACTTCATCAATCCGGCGCTCGCGGCGAGGGCGTTCCTGTTCTTCGGTTATCCGGCGCAGATTTCCGGTGACGCCGTATGGACGGCGATCGACCGCGCGCATGCGATCGATGGCTTCTCCGGCGCCACGCTGCTCGCCCAGCTGCGGCAGACGACCGCGCCGTTCGCCGATCTCGGTCTGTCGTGGTGGAACGCGTTCGTCGGGCTGGAACCGGGATCGATGGGGGAAACGTCGGCGCTGGCCTGTCTGCTGGGCGCGGCGCTGCTCGTCGTCACCGGCATCGGTTCGTGGCGGACGATGGCGGGCGTGACATTGGGCACCATCGTCATGGCCACGACGTTCAACCTGATCGGCTCGGCCACCAACCCGTATTTCGCCGTCCCGTTCTGGTGGCACATGGTGCTGGGCGGCTGGGCGTTCGGCACCGTCTTCATGGCTACCGACCCGGTGACCTCGCCTTTCACCGAGCGCGGAAAATGGATCTTCGGCATCCTGATCGGCGTGCTGGTCGTGCTGATCCGCGTCGTCAATCCGGCATATCCCGAAGCGATGATGATGGTGATCCTGTTCATGAACGTGATGGCGCCGCTCATCGACTATCCGATGATTCGCGCCAATATCAAGCGCAGGCTGCGCCGCCGTGCCGAACACTGAATCGACCCGTTACACGATACTGTTCGCGGCCGTGGTCTGCGTGGTGTGCGCGCTCGTGGTCGCGGTGTCCGCGGTGGGGCTGCGCCCGCTGCAGGAGGCCAACCAGCTCGTGTTCCGGCAGAAGAACGTGCTGCTGGCGGCCGGGCTCGTGAAACCGGACGAGCCGCTGACCGACGTCGAGGTGCGGCAGATCTTCAAGCGCAGCATTCGCGTTCGCCTGGTCGACCTTGCCACCGGCGAGTACATGGCCGGTGGCAAGCTCGATCCCGACACCTACGATCAGCGCCGGGCGCGCAACGACCCCGGGCTGAGCCACGCGGCCCCTCCCAACCCCGCGAAAGTCTCCAGGCTGCCGAACTTCGCCGCTGTCTATCTTGTCGGCCCAGGGGACAGGGAGGGCCCCGTCGAGCAGGTGGTGCTGCCGATCGAGGGCATCGGAATGTGGGGAATGATCTATGGCTTCCTCGCAATCGACCGTGACGGCAAGACGATCCGCGGCATCACGTTCTACGACCAGAAGGAAACGCCCGGCCTCGGCGGCGAAATCGCCAATCCGCGCTGGCAGGCGCTGTGGGTCGGGCGCCAGGCGTTTGACGATCAGTGGGAACCGAAAATCGCGGTCATCAAGGGAACCGGAGGCCCGCCCGCGCAAGACCCGCACCGCGTCGACGCCCTATCTGGCGCGACGATTACCAGTAACGGCGTGTCGCGTTTGGTCGGATTCTGGCTGTCCGACCTTGGCTTTCGCCGCTATCTCGCGCGATTTCGTGAGGGGAACAGGCCTTGAACCTTGTCAACGCGCTGCTGCCGCCGCGAACGCGCAGCATTCTTCTTGCCCCGATCTTCGTCAACAACCCGATCGCCGTGCAGGTGCTCGGCATCTGCTCGGCGCTGGCGGTCACGACGCGCGTCGACAAGGCGCTGGTGATGAGCGCCGCGGTCATCCTGGTGGCGGCGCTGGCCAATTTCGCGGTGAGCCTGGTGCGCAACTACACGCCCGGCAGCATCCGCATCATCGTCCAGCTCGCCATCATCGCGTCGCTGGTGATCATGGTCGACCAGTTACTGAAGGCCTACCTGTTCGAACTCTCGCTCGAGCTGTCGGTGTTCGTCGGCCTGATCATCACCAACTGCATCGTGATGGGCCGCGCCGAGGGTTTCGCCATGCAGAACCCGCCGTGGCCATCATTTCTCGACGGCGTCGGCAACGGATTGGGCTATGCGCTGGTCCTGCTGCTTGTGGCATTCGTGCGCGAGCTGACCGGTGCCGGAAAGGTCCTGGGCTTCACGGTGTTGCCGCTTGCCGGTGAAGGAGGGTGGTACGAAGGCAACGGGCTGATGCTGCTCGCGCCGTCGGCATTGTTCATCGTCGGACTGCTGATCTGGGCGCTGCGCACGTGGAAGCCCGAACTGCAGGAAAAGGACTAGGCGACCACCACCATGGAACAGTACGTCAACCTCCTCGTGCGCTCGGTGTTCCTCGAGAACATGGCGCTCGCCTATTTTCTGGGCATGTGCTCGTACCTCGCCTGCTCGAAGAAGGTGGAGACGGCGCTGGGGCTCGGCGTCGCGGTCGTGTTCGTGCAGACGCTCACCGTGCCGCTCAACAACCTGCTGTTGCGCTACCTCTTGAGCGAAGGCGCGCTCGGCTGGATCAGTCCCGCGCTGGCGGACGTGAACCTGACCTTTCTGGCGTTCATCCTGTTCATCGCGACGATCGCGGCCGCCGTGCAGATCGTGGAGATGGTGGTCGACCGGTTTGCGCCGGGCCTGTACTCGACGCTCGGCGTGTTCCTGCCGCTGATCGCCGTGAACTGCGTGATTCTCGGCGGGTCGCTGTTCATGCAGGAACGTGACTACACGTTTACCGAAAGCGTCGTGTTCGGATTCGGCTCCGGCTTCGGCTTCGCCATCGCGCTGGTCGCGCTCGCCGCCATTCGCGAGCGCTTGACCTATTCGAACGTCCCCGCCGGACTCCGCGGGCTTGGAATCACCTTCATCGCCACCGGGCTGATGTCGCTCGCCTTCATGATGTTTTCCGGGATACAGATCTAGCCATGCTCGACATCACCGTCGGAGTCGCGATATTCACGGCCGTGGTGCTGGCGCTGGTCGGCGTCCTGCTTGGCGCGCGCCGCCGGCTGGTCCCCTCGGGCGAAGTCTCCCTGGTCGTCAACGAGGATCGGGACAAGGTGCTGCGGGTCGCCGCCGGCGGCACGCTGCTCGGCGCGCTCGCGAGCCGCAAGATCTACATTCCATCGGGCTGCGGCGGCAAGGGCACCTGCGGTGCGTGCAAGGTCGCGGTCAAGGAAGGTGGCGGCGACCTCCTGCCCACCGAAACCGGCTTCATCTCGCCGGGCCACGCCAGGCGTGGGTACCGTCTCGCGTGCCAGGTCAAGGTCAGGAGCGACATGAAGATCGCGCTGTCACCCGAGATCTTCAGCGTGCGCAAATGGCAATGCCAAGTGATCTCGAATCGCAACGTTTCCTCCTTCATCAAGGAGCTGAAGCTGGCGTTGCCCGAAGGCGAGGTCGTGCCGTTCCGCGCCGGGGGATACGTGCAGGTCGAATGTCCTGCGCACAGTCTCGAGTTCCGCGATTTCGATATCGATCCGCCGTTCCGGGAGGAATGGGACCGGTTCGACCTGTGGCGTTTCCGCTCGGTGGTCGACGAGCCGGTCGAGCGCGCCTACTCGCTGGCGAACTACCCGCTGGAGAAGGGCATCCTGCTGTTCACGATCCGCGTCGTGTTCGCGCCCGATTATCGCGAGGACATTCCGCCCGGCAAGATGAGCTCGTGGCTGTTTAACCTGAAGCCCGGCGACCCGGTAACGGTATCCGGCCCCTACGGCGAATTCTTCGCGCGCGACACGGACAATGAAATGTGCTTCGTCGCTGCGGGAGCCGGGATGGCGCCGATGCGCTCGCATATCTTCGACCAGATCCACCGACTCCACAGCAAGCGCAAGATGACGTTCTGGTATTCGGCGCGAACGCTGGCGGAGGCGTTCTACGTCGAGGAGTTCGACCGACTCCAGCGCGAGACCCCGAATTTCGAGTGGCACCTGGTGCTGTCCGAACCGCGGCCCGAGGACAACTGGACGGGCCCGATCGGCCTGGTGCGCCACAACGTGCTGCGCGACCTGTACCTGAAGAATCACCCGGCGCCGGAGGAGATCGAATACTACCTGTGCGGTCCCGACGTCATGAACAAGGCGGTGATCGCGATGCTGCTCGACCTGGGCGTCGACCGCGAGAACATCATGCTGGACGACTTTGGCCTGTGAGGCGAAACGAAACGAAATCGAGCGCGGCGCCGCGCCGCGAGGAGCGAAGGCGATGAAGCAGACGGTTGAAGCGTTGGTAGCCAGCAAGGACATCGACGAATTGATCTCGGTCGAGGCGGGCGCGACCGTCGCCGAGGCCGTCGCCGTCATGGTCGAGCGCCGGATCGGCGCGATCCTCATCCGAACCGAGGACGGTCTCGTCGGAGGCATTTTCACCGAGCGCGACCTCCTGACGCGCGTCGTGTATGAGGGTCGCGATCCGGCGAAAACGCCCATTTCGATGGTGATGACGCGCGACGTCCGGTTCGTCTCGCCAGGTACCACGGTCGAGGCGGCGTTGAGCCTGATGACCGTCAACCGAAGCCGTCATCTGCTGGTGATCGACGGGCCGCGTGTGTACGGGCTGATCTCGATCGGTGACCTGGTCAGGGAGATGATCGAGCACGGCGAAGGGCGCTTCGAAGCCGCGGTGCGCCAGTCCCCACCGTCACCATCCTGACGCAATCAACGAGGCAAGCAAAGGAACGCCATGGACGCATTGATCTCTCCCCGTCGCCGCGCGGTGCTGCAGGCGTTCGGCGCCGCCACGCTGCTTGCCGGTTGTGGTCGTTCGTCGCAGGTGGCGCGCGCGCATGAATTTCGCGGTCCGACGATGGGTACGAGCTATTCGCTGAAACTCTATGCACCCGGGCTCGGGTCGACCGCCGCCGAAGCCGCGCATGCGGCGGTCGCGGGCGCCTTCGCGGACATCGTGGAACGAATGTCGCTCCACGACGCCGGGTCGGAATTGTCGCGGTTCAATCGCCACGCCTTGACCGCGCCGTTCGCCGTTTCGGCCGAGACCTTCGCCGTGTTCGAACAGGCTCGGCAGGCGAGCGCGCGCTCGGCCGGGGCGTTCGACGCCACCATTGCTCCGGCCGTTGCCGCGTGGGGATTCGGTCCGGCGGCACGCCCCGGGATTCCCGCCCCCGAATTGCTGCGCGCGGCGCGCGAGACCGTGGGCTGGCGCGGGCTCGGTCTCGACCCGGCCGCGCTGACGGTGGCCAAGCATTCCCCGGAGATCAGCGTCGATTTCTCGGGCATTGCCAAGGGCCATGCGGTCGACGTCGCCTCTCGCGCACTGGACGCACTCGGACACGCGCGTTACCTGGTCGAGGCGGGCGGCGAGATCCGCACCCGCGGCCGCAATGCCGACGGCCGACCCTGGCAGATCGCGATCGAGCGGCCGGATGCCGTGCCGCAGCGCGCCTACCGGATAGTGCCGCTGACCGATCTGTCGATGGCCACCTCGGGCGACTATCGCATCTACTTCGAGCGCGACGGCGAGCGCTACTGCCACGAGATCGATCCGGCATCGGGCTGCCCGATCCGCAACGGTCTCGCGTCGGTGACGGTGGTGGCGCCGGCGTGCGCGTTTGCTGATGCCATGGCGACTGCACTGATGGTCATGGGGCCGACGGCCGGCCTCGCGTTCGCCGTGGAGCAGGGCCTGGCCGCGCATTTCATCGCCCGGGACGCCGACGGTCGCCTGCGGGAATTCACGACGCCGGCGTTCGCTGCACTCGGCGGTCACCCGGTCGCGGGCAAGCGGGGCGTCGCGTGACGCTGCTGACCGTGTTCGCGCTCGCGGTGGCGCTGATCGGCCTCGCGGTTCTCGCGATGGCCATTGGCGTCATCTTCCGCCGACCCTGCCTGCGCGGGTCCTGCGGGGGTCCGGCGGCCACCGACGCAAGCGGCCAACGCCTCGACTGCGCGACCTGCCCCAACCGCCGCCGCAGGTCAGCTCCGGGTTGATGCGGCCGCCGGGGCGCCCGCGAACGCGCCCGAGATTCGCGGACCGCTGTGCCGAGCGTGTTCGGCGCGGCGGTCAGTCGCCCGCCTGCGCCGTCACGCGCCGCTCTCCGGCCCGTCCTCCTTCGCGCTGCGGAGATGGTTGGGAAGCCGGCCAGCGGGGCCGATCATCAGTAGCGCGATGCCTGCCAGCAGCAGGAAGGAAAGCTTCAGCGCTCGTACGCGCGCTTCGGCGTTGATTCGCACGGCCTCGACGATCTGCGCAGGCGTGGCCGACGTGCCCGTCATCACGTCCTTCAAGTGGGCATTGTCGACGAAGTTTGCCCGATCGAGATCGACCTGCTTGATCAACGCGGGCGGAATGGCGGGATTGTCGGCCAGGCTGCGCTCGATATTGACGCTCAGGATGCCTACGGCGAGTGCGCCGGCCAGCGCGGTGCCCACGCCGGAAGCGAGGTTCTTGATCGTTCCGCGCAACGAGCCCACGTCGCCCGCAAACTGTCTCGGTGCATGCGCGACCAGCACGTTGAACAGCAGCGTGGCGAGCGCGCCCTGTGCGAGACCGAACATGACGAGACCGAGAACTACGAGCGCATTGCTCCATTCGTAATTGGTCACGGCGGCCAGCAGCACGAGGGCGACCGACGCCAGCATGAACGAAAAGCGCGCAATCTGCCGCGGCGTCAGCCGGTCGTAGAGCGAGAGCACGAAGATCGCGGCCGCGAACACCGACAACTGGTAGGGAATCATCGCTACCGCGGTTTCTAGGCTCGACCGGCCCTGAACCATCTGGATGTAGAGCGGGACCAGAAAGGTCAGCGCACTCCCCAGCATGAAGATCGCCATCATGGAGAGCGCGGCGGCGCGCTCGCGCGGCGAATCGATGACCTTCAGCGCAAGCAGCGGCGACTTCCCTCGAGCCTGCCGCCGGTGCGCCCAGCCGATGAAGAGCTGGACACCGAGGACGCCCGCAACGGTCATGACAAGCGCGGGCGACAAGCCCAACACGCTCATCGGCGCCGTCGCGCTGGCCAGCACGATCCCCCAATCGCTCCAGCTGTTCACGCCCAGGCTGATGAGGAGCGCTGCAGTGGCGGCCAGAATCGCGCCGACGTAGTCGATCGTCACGCCCGGCGTCTTCGGCACCCGGGTGAGGCGAAGACTCAAGAACAGCGTCAGCGCGGAGAACGGCACGACGAGGCCGAACGCGTAGCGCCATCCCAGATAGTTGCCGACGACGCCGGCGACGAAGAACGCGGTGACGGCCGCCATCGCCCCCACAGCGCCGAGAATGCCGAGTGCGCGTGCCTGTTGCGCACCCGAGTAGTGGTGGGCGATCAGCACGACCAGCGTGGGCACGATCGCCGCGGCGGCCAGCCCGGCGACGACTTGCGCCGCGATCATCACCCCGATGCTGGGACTTGCGGTCATCAGCACCATCGCCGCAAGCAGAACGAGGGTGGCAGCCCGGAACACCTGCAGCGAACCGAACTTCTGACCGAGCCGCGCGCCGAGCATGGTGAAACCCGCAACGGCAACCGAGTGTACGACGATGACCGTGCCGACGGTGGTCGCAGCCGTGTCGAACTCAGCAACGATGCCCCCGATCGACACTGGCAACGCGTTGATGTTGAGCGACATTTGCGCCTGGCCCATCGCGATGACGATCATCGGGAGCCAGGATGCGCGGTGCGACCCGGCATGCGTCGGAGTCACGTCGGGCTCGCGGAATAGATCGGCTGCGACAGGAACGAGGGCCCCCGACGGCGGATATCGCCGTGAATGCGGCGGCGAACCCGCAATTCCCTGGCACCGGGTCGTCCGTTTCCGTCCCGGCCTCGCCGGCGAATGCCGATCCGGTCTTTACGGGCGCGAGGGCGATGCACTACGATGGCCTCAGTCGCCGTGGCGCCGCGTTTGCAAGACCGTCGGAAATCGCCCGGGCCGCCTCGATCAATCCAAGGAGCATCCAGCATGAAATTGCGTTCGCTGTTGGGCTTTCTCGCGCTGACTGCACTTGTCACCGGTTGCCAGAGCACTTCGATCCGATCGGCCTGGTTCGACACCGATTTCGCCGGGCCGCCGGTTCGCAAGATCCTGGTTGTTGGCGACGTCGGAACGACCGCGGAGAGCCGCGTGTTCGAGGACGCGTTCGTGGCGAAGCTCAAGGCGGTGGGGGTCGATGCCATCGCGGGTCACACGTTGCGGCTCGACGATCCGGGCATGCCGGAGGCGGCGTGGGTTTCCGGAGTGACCAACAGCGGTGCGCAGGGCATGCTGCTCGCGAGTTTGCTTGGCGTGGACACCCGCACCAACGTGACAACGACGATGGTGGCCGGCGGCATGGGATGGGGCCGTGGTCCATGGGGCGGATCCAATCGGGCAAGAGTCCCCGTACAACAGGTCACCCAATACAGCCTCGCGGCAGTGGAAACCAAGTTCTACGACGTCCGCACGAGGCAACTCGTGTGGGCGGCCACGACCAGCACGCTCAATCCGGGATCGGTGGCAAGGGAAACCCCCGGATTTGCCGACCTCGTGATCGGCCAGCTCGCTGACCGCGGAATTATCGAACGCAAGTAGAGGCCCGGCGGCGAGCGCCTCGTTTCGGGCGGCGCGAGGTTCGAACCGCGCACCGCCTCGACTTTATTGCGCCCTGTTGCCCCTGATGTTGCCGACAATACCGCCGGCGACGCCGCCGATCGCCGCGCCTGTCCACGCATTGCCTCCGGAAATCGCCGCGATGCCCGCGCCCGCGCCGGCGCCGATCGCTGCGCCACTCATCGTTCCCTGCTGCTGCGGCGTCATGTTGGTACAGCCGATCACGACCGCCGCCGCTGCACTGATCGCCATCCATTGGACTCGTTTCATTTTCCGCCTCCGCTATTTGGCCATCTTCAATCCGGGAACGACGATCTCGAACCAGATCGTCTCGATCACCGGACGCTGCAGCTTGTCCGGGTTCTTCGCGTACCAGCCATCGAGCGCCAGGCGCACGCCGTCGAGCGTCTGGCCCCGCAGACCCTTGGCCAGGCGTGGGACCAGGCTTTGCGCGTCGGATGGCGGATTTGCGCTCTCGAACGCGGCCTCGACCTGGATGGCATTGGCGATGCCGACCAGATAGGCCTTCTTGACCTCCACCGACGACTTGCTCCACAGGTCTCCGGTGACCACCGGAATTTCCTGCGCCTGCGCACTGCTCCACATCAACGCCAATCCTGTGCAGGCTGCAAGCAGTACCGCACGCAACTTCCGCTGCATTTCCATCATTCTCTCCTGGTAAATCGAATCAATGAAATGCGCCGGCCCACCGCAACCAACGGAGTCCCGGACGAACGCAATTCTAGCGTGGTTTGTTGTCGTCGAGACTTGGTCAACGGGTCGCATCCCTCGCCTTCGCAAACGCATGCGTCGCGATGGGAGAGGGCCGGAAACCCTTCATGCCGCTGCGCTACAATGCCGACCATGGACACGCTCCTTGCCCGCAATGATGTCGCCCGGCCTCGATCGAAGTTCCGCGCAATTTTCTCGCTGCTCGCCATCGTCGTCCTGTCCGATTCCTGGCAGGTCAATGTGGCGGCAGCGGCCGGGCAATCGCGAGAGGGCGAGGCGATCGTCGCGCAGAATGCCGCAGCGGAAGCAGTGCCTCAGAAGGCGGCCGCGGCGCAGCCGGAACAGCAATCCGGCGCGCTGTTGTCGTGGAATTTTGCCGCGAGCGAAGCCGTCGGCATCGAAGGCTGGACTGCCGAACGCGGCACGGTGACCACGTCCGACGGGGGAATGAGGATGCAGCCGGACACCAGCCGCCGCGTTGTCCTGCTGTCGCCGCCCGGGCTTCCGGAGGGCGTGCGCGATGCCCGTGAATTCGTCGTCGGCGTGAAGGGCACGGGCCTGCTGCGCGTGAGGGTCCAGGCACGGCGCGATGCACGGGGCGGATGGATTACCGTTGCCGATGCGGGCGGCTCGGCGCTGCGCGAAACGGCCGATGGATTCGTCGTCAAGCGCAAGCCCGGCGTTCGCGACGCGCCCATCGAGCGGTTGCGCATCGAGTTGCAGTTCAGGACGACCAACCCGCGAACGTTGCTGCATTTCGTCGCCAACTAAGGCCGCCCACCGAGGCCGCCCCCATGGTGACTGGCAACCTGATCGAGCGGCTGCCCAGGCACCTCAAGATGGCGGAGCTTCGGGTGTTCGTCGCGGTGATGAAGCACCGGAGCTTCCGTAAGGCCGCCGCCACGCTGCACCTCACCCAGCCGGCCGTCACCAAGGCGATTGCCGGGATGGAGGAGATGCTCGAGGTACGGCTGTTCGACCGCAAGGCCGACGGCGTCGAGCCCACGGTGCACGGGCTGAGCTTCGCGCCGCACGCGGAAGCGATCTTCGGCGAGTTGCGACGCGCCGCGCAGGAACTGGCCATCGTTTCGAGCGGCGCCAAGGGCACGCTGCACGTGGGCACGGTGCCCATGCCCGCGGTGGCCGTCCTGCCGATGGCGATCAAGAACCTCGTCGATGCCCGCCCGGGAATCTTCGTGTCGGTGGTCGAAGCGCGCGAACTCGATCTCGCGGACCGGCTTCGCAAACGGGAGATCGAGGTCGCGATCTTCCGGCTGGCACTGTTCAATCCGGCCGACGATCTGCACGTCGAGACGCTGTACGAAGAGCGACTGTGCGTGCTGGCCAGCAAGGATCATCCTCTCGTACGCAGGAAACGCGTCACGTGGCCTGACCTTCTGAAACATTCCTGGGTGATGCCGCCTGCCGACTCGTTCTTCCTTCATCACGTCCGCCGTACGCTGGCCCAGCTTGGGATAGAGTTGCCGCCACACGTCGTCGAATCGATTTCAATCGGCTTCCAGTACGCCATGGTGCTGCACGGTTCGATGCTCTCGTTCGGCCTGCGTTCGCAGATTGCATTCTCTCCGCACAAGGACTTCCTGGCCCGGCTGCCGGTAGAACTGCCTCCCATCGCCGGAAGGGTCGGCGCGGTCACACTTGCCGCTCGCCAGCCAAGCCCGCTTGCGCTGCAACTCATCGAGGGAATCCGCGCGCTGGCCCCCGGAGTTTGACGGGCCGGTTCGCGCGACATTCCGACGGGTTATCGCCATATGAAATATTGAAATCACTCCTTCCGGTTCGTGGCGATTGCGCGAGCTGCCTTCATCTTCCGCCGCCGTCAGATTTGCAGCAGGGTCCGCCGTGCCCCCGACCACAGCGATCGCGAGCCGACGCTACGGGCAGTCGCCCGGTTGGACAAAGTCGCCGCGCAAAGACACCGGGACGACCCTGGTTTAAGATTCGGCACCGACCGCGCGGGCACCGCGACCCCGGCTTTGACCCCTGATATCCCTGTCTGGACCCAGGGAGCCGCCTGGAATCCGCAAAAAAAAAAGGAGGTGAGGGATGGCTGCGCCTGAACAAAAAATGTCACGGATGCAGCTCACCGCAATGGTGGTGGGCGGAATGGTCGGCGCGGGAATTTTCTCGCTTCCGCGGACCTTCGCGAACGCCACCGGCCCTCTGGGCGCGATCATCGCGTGGGTCATCGCAGGTACGGGCATGTACATGCTGGCACGCGTGTTCCAGGCACTGGCCGAGCGCAAGCCCGACATCGACGCCGGCGTCTACGCCTACGCGCGCGAGGGATTCGGCGACTACCCGGGGTTTCTCTCGGCGTTCGGCTACTGGATCGGCAGCTGCATCGGCAACGTGTCGTACTGGGTGCTGATCAAGTCCACGCTGGGCGCGTTCTTTCCGGTGTTCGGCGACGGCAACACGGCGGTCGCGATCGCCTTCGCATCGGTCGGCATCTGGCTGTTCCACTTCCTGATCCTGCGCGGCGTGCAACAGGCGGCGTTTATCAACAGCATCGTCACGGTGGCCAAGGTCATCCCGATCCTGGTCTTCCTGGTGCTCGTGTTCGTCGCCTTCAAGATGGACCTGTTTCGCTTCAACCTCTACGGAGGCGACCTCAAGGTCGGCCTGTTCGAGCAGGTCAAGGCGACGATGCTTGTGACCGTGTTCGTGTTCATCGGCATCGAAGGCGCGAGCGTCTATTCGCGTTTCGCGAAGGAGCGGTCGGACGTGGGCCTGGCGACCATCACCGGGTTCATCATCGTCACAAGCCTGATGGTGCTCGTGACGCTGCTGCCCTACTCGGTGCTGCAGCGGGCCGACATCGCGGGCCTGCGCCAACCGTCGATGGCCGGGGTGCTGGAGTCGGTCGTCGGCCCGTGGGGCGCGATCTTCGTCAGCGCGGGGCTGATCGTCTCGGTGCTCGGGGCCTACCTGGCGTGGGCGCTGATCTGCGCCGAAGTGATGTTCGCGGCGGGCAAGTCCAAGGACATGCCAGCGGTGTTCGCCAAGGTCAACAAGAACAACGTGCCGGTGGTGGCCCTCTGGGTGACCAGCAGCATCATCCAGCTCATCGTGATCACCACCTACTGGTCGCGCGACGCGTTCTCGCTGATGCTGAACCTGACCAGCGCGACGACGCTGATTCCGTACCTGTTCGTGGCCGCCTACGGACTGATGATCGCCCAGCGCGGCGAAACCTACGACGTGCGGCCGCAAGAGCGCCAGCGCGATCTGATCCTCGCCTCGCTTGCCGTCCTGTACACGCTGTTCATGATCTACGCCGGCGGACTCAAGTTCATACTGCTGTCTGCCGTCCTGTTCGGGCCGGGAACGGTGCTCTACGTCTGGGCGCGGCGCGAGCAGGGCAAGGTCGTGTTCGACAAGACATCGGACTGGATCACTTTCGGCGTCATCGCGGCTGCCGCGGTCTACGGCATCTACGGCATCGCGACCGGTTCCATCAACATCTGATCACGGGCAATGGAGGCCACAATGGCGGGCAAGAAAGCGGTCAAGTCGGGCACGAAAGAGGTCAAGTCAAGCAAGAAGGAGGTCAAGTTCGGCGTGCACTCGGAAGTCGGCCAGCTGCGCAAGGTGATGGTGTGCGCGCCCGGCCTCGCGCACTCGCGGCTGACGCCGTCGAACTGTGACCAGCTGCTTTTCGACGACGTGCTGTGGGTCGAGAACGCCAAGCGCGACCACTTCGACTTCATCATGAAAATGCGCGACCGCGGTATCGAGGTGGTCGAGATGCACAACCTGCTGGCCGAGACGGTCGCGGTGCCCCAGGGCAAGAAGTGGATCCTCGACAACCAGGTCGTGCCCGACCAGGTGGGGCTGGGTTTCATCGACGAGCTGCGCAGCTACCTCGAGGGCCTCGACGACCGCAAGCTCGCTGAAACACTGATCGGCGGCCTGTCGACGCACGACTTCCCGGAAGCACACGGCGGCAAGGCGCTCAAGGTCGTCAAGGAGGCGGCGGGCGCCACCGAATACCTGCTGCCGCCGCTGCCGAACACGCTGTACACGCGGGACACCACGTGCTGGATCTACGGCGGCGTCACGCTCAACCCGCTGTACTGGCCGGCGCGGCACGAGGAGACGATCCTCACCACGGCGATCTACAAGTTCCATCCCGATTTCGCGGGCAAGGTCAACGTCTGGTGGGGCGATCCCACGAAGGACCACGGCTTGGCGACGCTCGAAGGCGGCGACGTGATGCCGATCGGCAAGGGCAACGTGCTGATCGGCATGAGCGAGCGTACGTCGCGGCAGGCGATCAGCCAACTCGCGGCCACGCTGTTCAAGAAGGGCGCGGCCGAGCGCGTCATCGTCGCCGCGATGCCGAAGATCCGCGCCGCGATGCACCTCGACACCGTGTTCACGTTCGCGGACCGCGACTGCGTGCTGCTCGCGCCGGACTTCCTGGCCAAGACGACAACGTTCTCGTACCGCCCGAGCAAACATCCGAGCGGCGTCGAGTTGCACAACGAGAAAAAGCCATTTGTCGAAGTGGTGCGCGAGGCGCTGGGCTTGAAGAAGTTGCGCGTTGTCGAAGCCGGCGGCAGCGACTACCAACGCGAGCGCACGCAGTGGGACAGCGGTGCCAACCTGGTCTGCGCGGCGCCGGGCGTCGTTTACGCGTATGACCGCAACACGTACACCAATACGCTGCTGCGCAAGGAAGGCATCGAGGTGATCACCATCGTTGGCGCCGAGCTGGGACGTGGGCGTGGCGGTGGTCACTGCATGACCTGCCCGATCATTCGTGATCCGGTCGACTTCTAGTTCCAGTAGAATGCCTCCTTGCCGCCGCCGGCGCAGGACGCGCCGGCGGCGGTGTTGCCGATGCGCGAACGAGCGGGCCAGTCGAGGTTCCGCAGCTCGCCTTCGCATAACTTGTATTCCGCACTGGACGGGCCAAGCCCAAGGTCAGAAATGTCTGAGCAAAAGCCCGGCTGGAAAAGGTTGCGCGCGTGAAACGGCCCGATCGACCCCAGCCCCTGTCGCTGACCGAAGCGGCCATTCCGGTCGCCAGCCTAATCGCGCTGGTCGCGCTGTCGTATTTCATGTTCGGCGACGCGGGCGCGCTCGGGCCGAACCAGGTTGCGCTGGTCTTTGCGACGATGATTGCGGTGTTCATTGGCTGGCGTCGCGGACACACGCTTGAATCGCTCGGCAAGGCCGCGTCGGACAGCGTGGCCACCGGCATCGGCGCCATTTTCATCCTGTTCGCGGTGGGCGGGCTGATCGGGACATGGGCACTCAGCGGCACGCTGGTCGCGATGGTCTACTACGGGCTGCAACTGCTCAACCCGAACTATTTCTACGTCACCGCCTGCGTGATCACCGCCATCGTGGCGGCCAGCATCGGAAGTTCGTGGACAGTGGTCGGCACCATCGGCGTGGGTTTCATGGGCATCGCCGCCAGCATGGATCTCAACCTGGCGATCGCCGCCGGCGCGGTGATCTCGGGCGCGTACTTCGGCGACAAGTCGTCGCCGCTCTCCGATTCGGCCAACCTGGCCGCGGCTGCCGCCGGAGTCAACCTGTACCAGCACATCCGCGAGACCTTTCTGACCTCGATCGTCGCGCTGGTGATCGCGCTGGCGGTGTTCTTCGTCCTGGGTCGGCCCGGCGACTTCGACGCGACGGACAAGATGGCGGCGATCGCCAACGCCTTTCACATTACGCCGGCATTGTTTTTTCCGCTGGTGGTGGTGATCGCGCTGGCGCTGTTCAAGGTGCCGGCGTTCACCGCCATTTTTCTCGGTGCGGTCGCGGGTGGGGTACTTGCCGTGTTCGTCGCGCCTGAGCGCGTGATCGCATTTGCCGATGCGGGCGACCGGCCGGCATTCCTGGCGCTGCTCAAAGGCGTGTGGCTGGCGCTGGCCAGCGGCTACAAGTCGACGACGGGCTTCGCGCCGATGGACATGCTGGCCACGCGTGGCGGAATGGACAGCATGCTGAACACGATCTGGCTGGTCGTGACCGCGCTCGCCTTCGGTGGCGTGGTCGAAAAGGCCGGCGTGCTCGACCGGTTGATCACTCCGATCATCGAAAAGGCCAGGTCCGATGGCGCGCTGGTGGCCTCGCTGGTATCGTCGATCTTCGCGACCAATATCATCACCGCCGACCAGTACATTGCGATCGTGCTGCCCGGGCGCATGTTCAAGAATGCCTTTGCCCGACGCGGGTTGGCGCCCGTGGTGCTGTCGCGCACAGTCGGCGATACGGCCACCCCCACGTCCGCGCTGATCCCGTGGAACAGCTGCGGCGCGTACATGGCGGCGACGCTGGGCGTGGCAACATGGAACTACGCCCCATACGCCATTTTCAGCATCGTGAGCCCGCTACTGACCATCGCCATTGCATACGCCGGCATCCGCATGACGCGCGTGCCGATTGCGCCGGCGTCCGCTGGCGACCCGGCCGGGCCTACGGGCGCTTCCTGACCGGAGCAATATCGTCATGCAGTTCATCCGCGACTTGAACAGGGAGTAACACAGTGTCCGGAAATCCGACCGCCAGGCCGATTGCCTCTGCGAAATACGTGACGGCACTGCTCGCGCTGGTTTCGCTTGTGTTCCTTTCGGCCTGCAACCGCGCTGCGGAGCCGCCGGCGCCGGAAATACGACCGGTCCGCGTGATCAAGATCGAAAGGCACGCGGCAGGCGAAACGATCTTGCTCACCGGATCCATCCAGGCGCAGACCGAGATCAATCTGTCGTTTCGAATCGATGGCAGGATGATCGAACGCAACGTGAACATCGGCGATGACGTGCGGCCCGGACTGTCAATTGCGCGTCTCGACTCGCAGAACGAGGAAAGCAGCCTGCAGGCGGCTCGGTCGCAGCTCACCGCGGCCCGTGCGCGGCTCTCAGAAGCGCAAAACAACTTCGAACGGTTCCGCGACCTGGTTGCCGAGAACGCGGTGTCGCGCGCTTCGTTCGAGCAGGCCGAATCGATGGTGAAAGGCGCCGACTCGCAGGTGGAGACCGCGCAAACGCAGGTCACGCTCGCCGAAAATCGCCTGAGCTACACGCGTCTTGTCTCTGATGTGAGCGGCGTGGTCACGGCACTTGGCGCGGAGCCCGGTGAGGTCGTCGGTGCCGGGCGCATGGTCGTCCAGGTCGCGCGCGGGGGCAGCCGCGATGCCGCGTTCGACGTACCCGCGCGCATCAAGGACGCTGCGCCGCCCAATGCGGTGATCACGGTCGTGCTGACGTCCGATCCGAAGGTCGTCGCGACCGGCGCGGTCCGTGAAGTTGCTCCGCGCGCCGATCCGGTCACCGGAACCTTCCGGGTCAAGGTCCGGCTCAACGATCCGCCGCCGGCGATGCGACTCGGCGCCACGGTAACGGGCCGCTTGCAGCTCGCATCGGCAGCGACAATCGATATCCCGCCCTCCGCGGTAATCCGTTCGGACCGACAGACGGCGGTCTGGGTCGTCGATCCCAAGACGGGCACGGTTGCCACACGCAACATCGAGATCCGGTCATCCGACCCGGTACGGATTGACGTCGCGTCAGGCTTGAACCCGGGTGATCTCGTCGTCACCGCGGGCGTCCAGGCGCTGCGACCCGGACAGAAAGTTCGTCTGCTCGAGACCAGGCCGTGATCGGGCCGAATCTGTCGGAGTGGGGGCTCAAGCGCCCTTCGCTGATCGTCTTCATGATGATCGTGGCGGTGGCCGCCGGCGCGCTCTCGTTTCTTCGCCTCGGACGTGGCGAGGATCCGGCGATCACCATCCGAACGATGATCGTGGCCGCCGCCTGGCCCGGCGCGACGGTCGAGGAAACACTAAATCAGGTCACCGAGCGGCTGGAACGCACACTGCAGGAGACCCGCCACCTCGACACCGTGCGCAGCTACACGACCGCCGGACAGACTACGATCTTCGTCGATCTGAAGCAGTCCGCGCCGCCCGCGGAGATCGCGGACGTCTGGTACCAGGTGCGCAAGAATGTCGGCGACATGCGCGGGACGCTTCCGCAGGGCGTGATCGGCCCGTTCTTCAACGACGACTTCGGCGATACGTTCGGCATCATCTACGCGTTCGTCGCGGACGGCTTCACGTTCCATGAGCTGCGGAATTACGTCGAGGACGCGCGGTCGCGGCTGCTGCACGTGAAGGACGTCTCGAAGATCGAGGTGCTGGGCGCGCAGGACGAGCAGATCTACATCGAATTCGACATTCAGAAGCTGGCGGGACTGCGGCTGGACTTTCCCAGCGTCGTCGCGACGCTGCAGGCTCAGAATCTCATCCGGCCCGCCGGCGTCATCCAGACCCCGCAGGAGCGCGTGTTCCTGCGCGTGACGGGCGCGTTCGAGTCCGAACGCGATATCGAAGCGATCAACTTCGTCTCGGGCGGCCGCATTTTCCGGCTGGGCGACATCGCGACGGTCAGGCGCGGGTCTGTCGATCCGCCGCAGCCGATGTTCCGCGTCAACGGCAAGCCGGCGATCGGCCTCGCGATCGCGATGCGTGACGCCGGAGACATCCTGGCGCTCGGAAAGAATATTCGCGCCGAAATGGACGACATCAAGTCGAATCTGCCGATCGGCATCGAGCCGGTCCTGGTTGCCGACCAGGCGGTCTCGGTCGATGTCGCCATCAACGACTTCATGACTTCGCTCTGGCAGGCGATCCTGATCATCCTTGCCTGCAGCTTCGTGAGCCTGGGAGTGCGACCAGGCGCCGTGGTTGCGTTGGCGATACCCTTGACGCTGGCGATCGTTTTCGCGATCATGGATATCGCCCACATCGACCTGCATCGAATCTCGCTGGGCGCGCTCATCATCGCGCTGACGCTCCTCGTCGACGACGCGATGACGACGGTCGACGCGATGATCCGCCGATTGGGCGCCGGCGACTCGATGGACGATGCGGCGACATTCGCCTATCGCACGCTCGCTGCGCCGATGCTGATCGGCACGCTGGTCACGATCTCGAGCTTCGTGCCCATAGGCTTCGCGCAGAGCTCCGCGGGAGAGTACACGTTTTCGATCTTCTCGGTCGTCGGCATCTCGCTCATCGTGTCGTGGCTGGTCGCGGTGATCTTCGCGCCGCTGATTGGCAAGGCGCTCCTCAGGGCGCCCAAGGCCGACGCGGAGTCGAAGCCCGGGCGTCTGCTCAACGGCTACAGCGCCTTCCTGCGCGGTGCGATACGGGCAAAGTGGCTGACCATCGGCCTGACACTCGCTGCTTTCGCCGGCGCGATGTTCCTGTCCCGATACGTTCCGCAGCAGTTCTTTCCGGCGTCCGATCGTCCCGAGTTGACGGTTGACTTGACACTTCGGCAGAACGCATCGATCCATGCCACGGAGGTTCAGGCAAAGCGATTCGAGACCCTGCTGCTCGGCGACCCCGACGTCGATCACTTCAGCGCCTACGTCGGACGCGGCGCGATACGGTTCATTCTGACGCTCAACGTCCAGCTGGCCAATCCGTTCTTCGCGCAGTTCGTGATCGTTGCAAAGGACCTTGCCGCACGCGAGCGGCTGCAGGGCAAGCTCGAGCACGCGCTGGCGGAGGAGTTTCCGGATGTTGTCGCGCGCGTTTCGCCGCTGGAACTCGGTCCGCCGGTGGGCTGGCCGCTGCAGTATCGGATCATCGGGCCCGACAAGGACGAGGTGCGTCGGCTCGCGTTGCAGTTTGCCGATGTGCTCGGGTCCGACCCGCGCACGCGACATGTGCACTTCGACTGGATGGAACCCGCGCGGCAGGTTCGCGTGCGCGTCGACCAGGACGAGGCCCGACGCCTCGGAGTGAGTTCGCGCGCGCTGGCGGCGGTCCTCAATGCCTCGGTCACGGGCACGACCGTCACCCAGCTGCGAGATGACATCTATCTGGTCAACGTCGTCGCGCGCGCCTCCGAAGACCAGCGGGTCTCGTTCGAGTCGCTAAGCGCCATCCAGGTGCCGACACCGACCGGACGCATGGTGCCGCTGCGGCAGTTCGCGACGTTTGCGGAAGAGCAGGAATTTCCCCTGGTCTGGCGACGTGATCGGGTGCCGACGCTGACCGTGCGCGCCGATGTCGAACATGGAGTACTCCCGGATACCGTCGTCGGTGCGCTGGCGCCGAAGGTCGACGTGTTCGCAAAGAGCCTCCCGAAGTCCTACAGGATCGAAACGGGTGGACTCTACGAGGAGAGTGCGGCATCCAGCGCGTCGGTATTCGCCGTCGTGCCGCTCATGATTCTGCTGATGCTTGCCGCGATGATGGTGATGCTGGTGAGCTTCCGGCGCCTTGCGATGGTCGTCGCGCTGCTTCCGCTCGGACTCATCGGCGTCGTACTCACCCTGCTGGTATTCAACCGGCCACTGGGCTTTGTCGCGATCCTCGGCATCCTGGCGCTGATCGGCATGATCGCGAAAAATGCCGTGATCCTGGTCGTGCAGATCGAATCCGACCGGGCGGAGGGACGCGGCGTTCTCGACGCGGTCCTGGCGTCGGCGACAGGAAGGCTGCGACCGATGATGCTGACGGCGATTTCGACCGTGCTCGGGCTGATCCCGATCGCGCCCACCGTTTTCTGGGGACCGATGGCTTTCGCCATCATGGGCGGGTTGCTCGTGGCGACGCTCCTTACGCTGATCCTGCTGCCGGTGATCTACGTTGCGGTGTTCGGCAACGACAAGGCGCCGCCGGCCCCCGCTTCGCCGGAGCCTGCGTGACGGCACCGCCCCGGAACGCCGATGAAACGGCGGGCGGCGCGACCGCCGTGCTCGACGTACGCGTCGCGGAACTGAGGCAGCTGTTCAACGCGATGGACCCGGCGCCGTTCCGCGAGCGTGATCTCGACCCCAACGCCGAGACCTACATTGTCGAATGGGCGCGCGAGACCCGCCCCGGCCAGCCGTTACGGATGGTAGTCCACCTTGGCCGCGAAGCACGGGGGAACGAGGGTGAGGCCATGCTGCGCGAGGCAGTCGACGGCTATTTCCGCCAGCGGGCGCTGTCGACATGGCGCGAGTTGCGCCAGCTCTTTCGTGTCGGCCGCATCAGCCTCTTGATCGGCGTTGCGTTCCTCGCCGCCGCGCTCGCGCTGGGCCAGGCCCTCGCGGGTTTCCTGCCCAAGGAAAGCTACGGATCGATCGTCAAGGAAAGTCTCGTGATCGGCGGCTGGGTCGCGCTGTGGCGGCCGCTCGAGATCTTTCTCTACGACTGGTGGCCGATCCGCGCACAGGCGCGGCTGTTCGAGCGTCTCGGCACCATGGATGTGCGCATTCTCCTGAGTCCGGCCGCGGGGTCCCGCATCGCGGGCGCGACATGAGCGAGCGCGCCGAGCCCTTGCCGGCGGTGAGTGCGCCTTCGCCGCGGCGCGCCGGGTTCGCTCGGGCCGGCGGTTTCTTCGTGCTCTGGCTGGTGCTCATGCCCAGCCTCAAGCCGGGTGACCTCGCGATCGGAGCCTTCGCCACGGCCTGCGCGACCTGGGCGAGCCTGCGCCTGCTCCCACCGGCGGCGGGCGGCATGCATCTGGGTGCGCTGCTCGCGCTGATGCCGCACTTCGTCTGGGAATCACTCGTGGCCGGCGTCGATGTTGCGCGGCGCGCATTTTTCTCCCGCCCGCCGCTGCACGCGGGCTTTGTCAAGTGTCCGCTCGATTTCCCGCCGGGGCTCGCGCGGAACACCTTTGCCACGATCACCAGCCTGATGCCGGGAACGGTGCCGGTGGGCGAA
This sequence comes from uncultured beta proteobacterium, assembly GCA_963739745.1. Classification (GTDB taxonomy): domain Bacteria; phylum Pseudomonadota; class Gammaproteobacteria; order Burkholderiales; family Casimicrobiaceae; genus VBCG01. Next base: position 237,578 of record CAVUCJ010000012.1, on the reverse strand, counting down.
GAGGAGGGCGTGCTCGTCTACCATGCGCTCGACGTCGAACAACCGGTGGTCGAGCAGCTCTGGGCGGAAGAGCGCCTGCTGGCCCGCGCGCTCGTGGCCGGACGGCGCCATGACTGACTTCCTGCTGGGTGCGTCGGTGTTCGTGCTGGTCATGGTTGCGCTGGGACTGCTGCGGATCCTGCGCGGGCCGGGCGATGCCGACCGCATGATGGCGGCGCAGCTCCTCGGCACCGGCGGCATCGCGGCGCTGCTGTTGCTGGGCGCGGCGTCCGGCGTGGACGCGGTGGTCGACGTGGCGCTGACGCTGGCGCTGCTGGCGGCGTTCGCCACGGTCGCGTTCGTGAAGGCGGGCGGGGCACGCGACGCGACGGACGTGACCGGCGCGACGGGCGCGGAGGGCGACTCATGACCGTCGCGCTCGATCTTTTCTCGATCGTCGCGATCACGGCGGGCGCGGTCTTCTTTCTTGCGGGGACCGTCGGCCTTCTGCGCTTTCCCGATGCGTTCACGCGGCTGCACGCGCTGACCAAGGCGGACAACCTCGGCCTGGGACTGGTCGTGCTCGGCCTGCTGCCGCAGGTGGCGGGCGTGATTGCGGGTTTGAAACTCGTGGTTGTCTGGCTGCTGGTGCTGTTGGCGGGCGCCTGCGCCGGGCAGCTCATCGCGCGTACGCTGCGACGGCAGGGTCCGGACGCATGACCGACGTACTCAACGCGGGCCTCGCGTTGCTGATCGTGGCGCTGGCGATCTGGACGGTGGTCGCGCGCGACGCCTTTGCCGCGGTAGCCGGATTCATTGCCTATGGCTTGCTGCTCACGCTGGTCTGGGTGCAGCTCTTCGGTGTCGACGTCGCGCTGACCGAGGCGGCCATCGGTGGAGGCCTGACCGGCGCGCTGCTCATCGGCGCCGTGTCCCGACTGCGCGCGACCGAGGCCGCCGCGCGCGCCGAGCGCCCGCGTGCGTTCGTGCGCCTGCTCGCGGCGGTCGTGGCCGCCGTCGTCGCGGGTGCGCTCGTCGTCGGCGTGCTGACGTTGCCTGAGCCCGCGCCCACGCTTGCGCCGCAGACGATCGCCAGCATCGCGGTGACCGGCGTCGGCAATCCGATCACCGCCGTGCTGCTCGCGTTTCGTGCGATGGACACGCTGCTCGAGGCGATCGTGCTGGTTTTTGCGCTCGTCGGCGTGTGGTCGCTCGGGCCCGATGGCGCGTGGGGCGGACGTCCGGGGCCGCGCCACCGCGCCGATCCCAACGGCATCCTCGCTTATCTGGCGCGCGTGCTGCCGCCGATCGGCATCATGGTCGGCATGTACATCTTCTGGGTGGGCGCCGACCACCCCGGCGGGAAGTTTCAGGGCGCGACGATCGTCGCCGCGATGTGGCTGCTGGTCATCATGGCGGGTCTCGCGGATACACCGCCGATCAGCAGGACCTGGCTGCGCGTCGGGATCGTCGCGGGGCCGCTGGTATTCATCGCGATAGGATTCGCAGGCGCCGCGACGGCCGGCGCGTTCCTCGGCTACCCGCAAGGGTATGCGAAGCCGCTGATCATCGTCATCGAGTTGGCGCTGATGCCCACGCTTGCGCTGATCCTCGCGCTGCTGCTGGTCGGCGCGCCGCAACGGGCGGTGCCGCGATGAGCGGCGCTACGCTGTTCGGCGTGGGCGCCGCGCTGCTGGTCGGCATCGGACTCTACGGGATGATCGTCAATGCGCATCCGCTGCGCAAGATCGTGGCGTTCAACGTGGTCGGCAGCGGCGTGTTCCTGCTGATGGGCGCCATCGCGCGCCGGGGCGCGGGCGCGGGGTTGGGCGGCGACCCGGTGCCGCAGGCACTGTTGATCACCGGCATCGTCGTCGCGTTCTCCGCCACCGCACTGGCGGTCGCCGTGCTGCTGCGCCTGTTCGACGTGGCGGGGACGGTGACGCTCGCCGCCGACGCGCCGGCGGGTGCGCAACCCGAAGCGAAGACCGAAGCGAAAGCCGAAGCCCCCGGCGATGCCCACGCCTGATCCGACCACGCCCGGCGGACTGCTGCTCGCGCTGGCGGTGCTCGTTCCGTTCATCGGTGTGCTCGCCGGGCTGGCACTCGGAGGTCGCAATCCGCAGCGCGTCGCGTGGGTGACGATCGTCGTGGGCCTCGGGATCGCGGCCGCGATCGCCGAGCATTTCCTGCGCTCGGGTGATGCGGTCGTGTATCTGCTGGGCGGGTGGCCGCCGCCGCTCGGCGTGGCGCTGCGCGCCGACGGGCTCTCGGTGGTGATGCTGCTGGCGGTCGCCGTGGTGATCGCGGGTATCGCTGCCTACGCGTGCGCGGATTTCGCCACGCCTGCCGGAGAAGGCGAAGCTCGCAAGCCGTTCACCTACTGGCTGCTGCTGCTGGCGGTCTGGGGCTCGCTCAACCTGGTATTCGTCAGCGGCGACCTGTTCACGCTGTATGTCGCGCTTGAGCTGCTGACCTTCGCCGGCGTTCCGATGGTCTGCCTCGACGGTCGCGGCGAGACGCTGCGCGCGGCGCTGCGCTATCTGCTGTTCGCGCTGCTGGGATCGATGCTCTACCTGTTGGGCGCGGTGCTGCTATACGGCGCGTACGGAACGCTGGACATCCCGTTGCTGGCAGCGCAGATCCGACCCGACCCGGCAACGCTGGCCGCGGCGGCGCTGATGACCACCGGGCTGCTCGCAAAGACCGCGCTGTTTCCGCTGCACATGTGGCTGCCGCCCGCGCACGCCGGCGCGCCCGCGGCCGCCAGCGCCGTACTCTCCGCGCTGGTGGTCAAGGGCTCCTGGTTTCTCGTCGTCCGACTCTGGTTCGATGTTCTGCCGGGGGTGGTCACGCTGTCCGCGGCGCAATGGCTGGCGGGCATGGGTGCGGCCGCGATCGTCGTCGGCAGTATCGTCGCGCTGCGGCAGCAAAGGTTGAAGCTTCTCGTCGCGTATTCGACGATCGCGCAGATCGGCTACCTGTTCCTCATGTTCCCGCTGGCATTCGATGTCGGCGGCAACGCGCTGGTGCACGGTGCTGCGTTGACGGCGGGGTTCCTGCAGGCGATATCGCATGCGACGGCCAAGGCGGCGATGTTCATGGCGGCCGGGCTGATCTACAAGTCCTATGGCCACGATCGCATTGCCGATCTTGCGGGCGCCGCACGGGCGCTGCCATTGACCGTTCTGGCGTTCGCGGTGGGTGGCGTCGCGCTGATGGGCGTACTGCCCAGCGGCGCCTATCTCGCCAAGAAACTGCTGCTCGGCGCTGCGGAAGCCAGTGGACAGTGGTGGTGGACATGGGTGCTGCAGGCGGGCGGCTTTCTCACGGCGAGCTACGTCGTGCTGGTGATCGTCGGCGCGCTGCGGACCGCGGACGCACCGGCCGTGCCGCGCACGAGCGTCCCACGCAGTCAGGAAGTCGCCGCGCTGTCACTGGCCCTGTGTTCGCTGGCGCTGGCACTCGCGGCAGTCGTGGGGCCGTTGCCGGCCGAATTGCTCGGCAACCCCTTCGCACCCAAGGAACTGGGCTGGTTATTCATCACCATCGCGGGCGGCAGCGTGCTGGCGTTCACGCTGGCGCGCCAACCGCCGATCTCATCGGCCGCGGTGCTCAGGCTGTTGCATCCCGCACGCAGGATGATGATATCGATCGGCGGCATCTTCGAGCGCATCGATGCCATGCTGCGGCAGTGGCCGGCCGCCAGTGTGTCGCTGCTGCTGTCGGCGCTGTTGTTTGCAGCGGCGATGCGGGCGTTTGGATAGGACGCCCGCCGCGAACGAGGCGGATCGGGACATTTCGTGGAATTGGTGCTCATATCGATGTTGAAGGCGCTGGTGCTCGTGCCGGTAACCTTGCTGCCGATCATCAATCCGCTGGCTTCGGCGCCCGTGTTCGCCGCGACCGCGGGCGACAATCGACAGTTGGCCCAGCGTCTCGCGCGTCAGGTCGCCATCAACAGCTGGATCGTCGTCGTGGCTTCGATGCTGACCGGGACGTACGTCCTCGCACTTTTCGGCATCTCGCTGCCCGTCGTTGGCCTGGGTGGGGGGCTGCTGGTCGCGGCGACCGGGTGGCGGATGCTCTATCGCAGCGAAAACGACGATGTGCGCGCCGCGGCGGCCGCCGAAACCTCCGAGATGTCAGATGCCGAGGTGGTCCGCCGAAGCTTCTTTCCGATCACCTTCCCGCTCACCACGGGACCCGGCACGATCGCGGCATCGATCGCGCTCGGCGCCCAGATCCCGTCCACACCGATCCTCTTCCTGGCAGGCGTCATCGTGGCCGCCGCGGGCGCGGCGCTCGTGGCGCTCGCGCTCTACCTGATCTTCCGAAACTCGGCGCGCGTCCTCGCCTGGCTGGGCGAGGTCGGGATCCTGGTGATGATGCGGCTGATGGCGTTCATCCTGCTTTGCATCGGCATCCAGATCATGTGGAACGGCTGGGCCGAGTTGAACGGGATAAAGCTTTGAGGCATCGGTCGCGTTCGCAGGTCTCGACTGCACGATGCAGGATCGCGTCCCGCCGAGTCGCCCGAAGTGGGCGCCCCTCGGTCGCTGAGGGCGCGTCCGGTGCGATCTAGAACGATCCGAACAGCGTGCCCAGCACGATGACCGCGACGAGGGCCAGCACCGCGCTGACGATGGCGACCATCACGATGTCGAGGTAGCTATCCTTGTGCGTCGAGCCGCAGACAGCGAGCAGCGTGACCACCGCGCCGTTGTGCGGCAGGCTGTCGAGCGTACCAGCGCCGATGACCGCGACCCGGTGCATCAGCGCAGGATCGATGTGGAGGTCCGCCGCCATCTGCATGAACGGGCCGCCGAGCGCCTCCAGCGCGATGGTCAGTCCACCCGACGCCGATCCGGTCAGTGCGGCAAGGATGTTCGTGGCCATCGCGAGCGACACCAGCGGCCCGCCGCCGATCGAAAGCACCCAATCGCGGACCGCGGCGAATGCCGGCATCGCCGCCACGACGGCACCGAACCCGACGAGGCTCGCCACGCTCAACACGGGCAGCACCGACGCCGTGGCACCCGCATCGACGGTGGTGCGCAACGCAGGCAGGCGGCGGCGATTGAGCGCCACCAGCGTGACGATCGCGACCGCCAGCGCGAGCAGCACCGACCACACGCCGGTGACCGACGCGCCTCCCGCCGCGCCCCAGCGCTCGTCGGACAGGAAGGAGAAATCGAGGCGCGGCAGGACGAACAGCGACGCGGTCAGGTTCACGGCGACCACGACGATCAATGGCAGCGCGGCAACGAGTGCGCCAGGCGTTTCGGCGCTTTGATGCCCGCGCTGGATTTCCGCCGGATCGAAGGCGCTCGCCGTCGTCGCGCGTTCGCGAAACAGCGGATCGTTGCTTGCGGTCTCCGGGGCTGCCAAGGCGCCGCCGAAACCCTCGCCTGCGCGCCGCGCCGCAGCTTCAGCGCGCGCGAGCCACCACAGGCCGAAGCCCAGAATGATGCCCGTGGCGATCAGGCCGAGACCCGGCGCGGCGAATGGCGTGGTTCCGAAGAACGGCATCGGGATCGCGTTCTGGATCGCCGGCGTACCCGGCACCGCGGACATCGTGAACGTCATCGTGCCCAGCGCGATCGCCGCCGGCATCAGCCGGTTGGGGATGTCCGCCGCACGGAACAGCGCCTGCCCCATCGGCACCAGCACGAAGAACGCGACGAACAGGCTCACGCCGCCGTAGGTTACGGCCGCGCCCGCGAGCACGACCGCAAGGACCGCGCGCTTCGGGCCGAGCCGTTCGGTCATCCACTTCGCGATCGCCGCGACGGAACCGCTGTCCTCCATGAGCTTGCCGAACACCGCACCGAGCAGGAACAGCGGAAAGAACTGGAGGATGAAGCCGGCCGCCGCGCCCATGAACGTGATCGTCCAGTTCGCGAGCAGCGGCTCGCGCGCCGCCGCAGCGGCGACAAGCGCCGCGGCCGGCGCGAGCACGAGGACGCTCCATCCGCGGAACGACAGCCAGACGAGACCCGCGAGACCAAGCAGGATCCCGAGCAGTCCGATGCCCATCGCCCTAGACTCCTTCGGTCAATTCGTCGAGATCGAGCGTGGAACGCACACCCAGGTCCTTGCCGTGCGCGTCGAGAAACGCCGACGCCGACTTGCGGCCCTCGTCGCGCAGCATGCAGAAAAACGGCCATTCGGCGATGAGCTTGGACGAATAGCCCAGCTCGAGCATCACATCGCTCGCGATGCGGTGCACGCGCATCCGCGCCCAGATCGCGCCCTCGCCCGTGCCGGGATCGGTCACATGCTTCAACAGCGCGCCCGCGTGCAGTTCCTTCAGCAGGACCGAGTTGAACGCGATCTCGTTCAGCCGGTTGTGGATCTCGCGCGCCGAGCGCGGCGTCCCCGGGCGCTCGATCGGGTTGATCTGCACGAGGATCGTGTCCGACGATGAGCACTCGCGGATCAGCGGCGCCATCGAGGGATTGCCCGCGTAGCCGCCGTCCCAGTAGGCCTCGCCGTCGATCTCCACCGCCTGGAACATCGTGGGCAGGCAGGCGGACGCCAGCAGCACGTCGGGCGTGAGTTCCGCGTTGCGGAAGATGCGGCCGCGGCCGGTGCGCACGTTGGTCGCGGTGACGAACAGCTTGACCCGCGCGGTCGCGAGGCTTTCGAAATCGACGCTTTCCGCGAGGATCGCGCTCAACGGGTTCGATGAGAACGGAACGTCGTAGGGGGACAGCATGCGCGAGGCGACGTCCATCGCCGCGAACACCGGGGAGTAATCGAGTGTCCAGGTTCCGGTCAGGATCTCGAGTGGGCCGCGGCGCAGCGGACTCAGGCGCGCCGCATCCGACACGCGCTTCCAGAATGCCTCCAGCGCCGCGCGCGCTCCCTCGGGACCGCCGGCGGTCAGTCCGCTGGCCATCACGACCGCGTTCATCGCGCCGGCCGACGTTCCCGAGATGCCGTCGAAGGTGATCCACGGCTCTTCGAGCAGGCGGTCAAGGACGCCCCAGGTGAACGCGCCGTGTGCGCCTCCGCCTTGCAGGCCGAGATCGACGGGCACCACCCTGCGTTTCTCGGAACCGCCTTTGCCGGACCGTCCGGCGGAGGCCGCGGTACCGCGAATGGAAGAAGATCGCTTGCTACCGGCTGCCTTGATCCTGGACATGTGCTGCTCCTCACGCGGGTGAATGCGGTGCTGCCTATCTGCCACGCCTGGCCCCGGCCACCCACGTGCGGACCAGCGACACGAAGAATCCACCGGTGAACATGCCCAGCACGTAGACGCCGACGATCAGCAGCCACACGGGCAGCGTGACACTCATCGAAAGGAGGGAAACAGTCGCGGTCTCGAAATTCTGGATCTTGAACAACAGGACCGCAGCAGTGAGAACGACGATCAAACCGATGTACACAAAACGCATTTGCGCCGCTCCCTAATTCGCCTTGTCAGGCTGTGAGGTTCTGGCCGTTGGACACACGCAATGCTGCAGTGCATCATGCCACTTTTCCCCATGGACAGGCAACTGCACAGTGGCATATCAGGAACACGGCCGAGCTGCAAAAATGCGAAAATGCGTCGAATCTCAGAGCCCTCCGAACACCCCCCGTTGCCGCTGGCGCCCACCAGCGCGGACCCGCGCCGGTCGCGCAGATTTGCGCGGGCGCGAAGGCGTTGCATGGAGAACCTAGATGAGAGAAGTGCGTAACCGGATCGTTTCGGCAATTGCCGCGATCACCGTCGCCGGTTGTACCGTCGGCCCCGACTACGTGCGACCGGTCGTCGACACGCCGACGACATGGCGCATCGACTACCCGAAGGCGGCCGAGGTCGCCAACACGAAGTGGTGGGAGCAGTTCGGCGATCCGGCGTTGAACCAGCTGATCGAGACGGCGCTGCGCGAGAATCGCGACGTGCGAATTGCCGCCGCGCGCGTCGAGCAGTTCGCCGGCGCGCTGGTCGCGACGCGTTCCCAGTTGTTTCCGCAGATCGGCTACGGTGCCGATGCATCGCGGTTCCGGTCGAGCCGCCTCGGGGTCCCGCCGATCCCGGAGCCCGCCGATCCCTATTTTTCGCTGTACCAGGCTTCGCTTGGCGCGTCCTGGCAGCTCGACCTCTTCGGGCGCGTCCGCCGCCAGACTGAGGCCGCGCAGGCGCAGGTCTACGCGAGCGAACAGGCGCAGCGCGGCGTCGTGCTCACGCTGGTCGCGAACGTCGCGACCACCTACATCACGCTGCGCGCGCTCGATCGGCAGCTCGAGATCGCGCAGGCGACGGCGGCCAACTTCGGCGAGACCGCGCGCATCTTCGACCTGCGCTTCAAGGCGGGCATCGTGTCGCAGACGGAAGTCTCGCAGATCCGTTCGCAATATCAGCAGGCGCAGGCCGCGATCCCCGCCTTCGAGCAGCAGATTGCCGCGCTGGAGAACCTGATCTCCATCCTGCTCGGGAGCAACCCGGGGCCGATCCCGCGCGGCAAGTCCATCGATCAGCTCATCGCGCCCCTGATTCCCGCCGACCTTCCGTCGACGCTGCTGCAGCGGCGCCCCGACATCCTGCAGGCCGAGCAGAATCTCGTCGCCGCCAACGCGAACATCGGCGCCGCGCGCGCGCTCTACTACCCGACGATCTCGCTCACCGGTGCGCTGGGCTCCGCCAGCACCGCCTTCGGCAGCTTCCTCACCGGCCCCGCGACCGCCTGGCTGCTGGCGGCCGGCATCACCGGCCCGATCTTCACGTTCGGCGGTATCGAAGGCCAGGTGAGCTCGGCTGAAGCGCAGGAGAAGCAGGCGCTCGGTGTCTACCAGCAGACGATCCTCAACGCATTCCGGGAGACGAACGATGCGTTGACGGGCTCGCAGAAGAAGATCCGCGAGTCCGCGATGCAGGTGGAACGGGTCGTCGCGTTGCGCGAGTTCGCGCGTCTGTCGCGCCTCAGGTTCGACAAGGGCGTCACGGGCTATCTGGACGTCCTGATCGCGGAAAACGAACTCTTCGCGGCCGAGCTGGCGTCGGCGCGCATTCTCGCCGACCGCTACACGCAGCTGGTCAGCGTGTACCAGGCGATGGGCGGCGGCTGGGTGGACATCGCGGCGTCGATCGCGCCCCAGCCGCAAGGGATGGCGGCCGGATCGTTGCGGTGAGCCCTGCGCAAGCCGCGTTGCCGGCGCGTGCCATGGGCGCGGTCCCTCGGCTGAACGCGAACTACCGACGTGTCGGCGCCCGCTCGGCGGCGATTCGCGCCGCCATGTGGGTACGCATCGCGCTGATGGCAACCGCTGTCCTGCTCTCGGGCTGCGGCACGCTGCTGCGCAACCCGGTGCCGCCGTCGCTGACGTCGGTGGCGGTGATTCCGAACATGCCCGACGTCCGCTTTTGGGCCGGACGACCCAGCGCCGCAATGGAGCGCGACCTCGCCGATTCATTCCGGCAGGAATCCCGCGACGAATTTCCTCCCGATTCCAACGGTGTCGTCCATTACCCGCAACTCGCGCTGTCGGGCGGCGGCGCGAATGGCGCGTTCGGCGCAGGCTTCCTGAACGGCTGGACCACCACGGGAAAGCGACCGGTATTCAAGTTCGTCACCGGCGTATCCACCGGCGCGCTGATGGCGCCGTTCGCGTTTCTCGGACACTCGTACGATGACGCGCTGCGCGAGTTCTACACGACGACCGCATCGCGCGACATCTTCATCGTCGGCTCGCTGTTCACGCTGGCGGCACGCTTGCTGACCGGCGAAGCGCTTGCCGATACCGGCCCGCTGGTGACGCTGATCGAGCAGCATGTGGACGCCGAACTCCTGCAGCGGGTAGCGGCGGCGCATGCGCGCGGGCGCCGGCTGTACATCGGCACCGTCGACCTCGATGCGCAGCGCTTCGTCGTTTGGAACATGGGCGTCATTGCGTCGAGCGGAGACCCGGACGCACTCGCGCTGTTCCGCAAGGTGATGCTCGCTTCGGCATCCATTCCGATCGCCTTTCCGCCGGTGTACTTCGACGTCGAGGCCGATGGCCGAAGCTACGACGAGATGCACGTCGACGGCGGCGTCGGCGCGCGGGTCTTCATTGCCGGCGGACTGTTCCGTCATTCGATTTTCCAGCAACGCGGCGGCCTGGGCAGCTTCGAGGCGACGGGAGGACATCTTCGTCATCCACAATGGTCAGCTCCTTTCGCCGCCGCGACCGACGCGCAGGACCGTGCTGGGCATCGCGATGCGGGTCCTGGATGCGTCGAGCCAATCCGCGGTGCACGGGGACCTGTGGCGCATCTATGCCGTCGCGCAATATCGGCATGCCGGCTTTCATTGGGTGACGATTCCCGACGGAACCGAGATCGTCGGCGAGGAAACCTTCGATCCGGTCCAGATGCGCGCGCTGTACGAAATTGGCTACCGCACCGCGCTGGCCGGGCCGGTCTGGGAAACGCGTCCACCCGGCTTCCAGGTCGATCCGCCGCCCTGAAGCGCGTGACCCGCCGTCGCCACCGTTCACAAACATTGCGCGCGCGCCGCGCGCGCGTGCCTTTGCCCTAACAACAGGAGAACCGCAATGAGTAATTTCTGGGACGTCATGATGCTGATCGTGTCGGGTTTCGTGCTGTTTGCGTACCTCATCGTCATGTTCCAGGTGGTCGTCGACCTGTTTCGCGACTCCTCGATGGGTGGCGGTTCGCGGGTGCTGTGGATCGTCGGCCTGATCGTGATTCCCTTCCTGACTGCGCTGCTCTATGTGATCACCCGCGGCCGCGGCATGTCGGAGCGGCAGCGTGCGGCGACCCAGCAGGCGCAGTCGGACGCGGAAGCCTACATTCGCAATGTTGCGGGCAAGACGCCGGCCGCGCAGATCGCCGAAGCGAAGGCGCTGCTCGATGCAGGCACGATCAATCAGGAAGAATACGCGAAGCTCAAGGCCAAGGCACTGGCCTGATCACCGCGGGGCCCTCAGCGGAGTGCAGGGCTCGGGACCCTCCGGTCTCGGGCAATTGCACTGTGGCACGCCGCATCTCTCAATGGCCGTCCCGCGTAGGCGAAGGACGGGTGCCTGTCGCCCGAAGACGCCGGATTCCCGAGTACGCGGGAAGGACGATCCCCTATTCGATGCCCTCACTCCGTTGCGCCATGCCCGTCAATTGGGCGCGTGACTGGTACGCGCCACGGCGGGATTCCCGGTGCCTTCGTCGATGCGTCCCATCATGTACGAAAAGAACGGATTGGCGGACATGCGGATCAGCGAATCCATGCTGACGATGAGCGTGCCGCGCTCGCCTCGCGTCGCCATCGCGCCCAGGTTCACTCCGTAGTCATACGTTGTCGGGCTGCAATCCGTAGAGCGAATCATTCATCGGAAACGGCAGCGCCAGGTGCGACAGCGAGAATACGTCGCGCGGATAGACCAATCCCAGCGCGCGCGTCTGCTCGGTGGTGGCGCCTGCCGGCGTGACCCGCTCGATGACCTCTGGATTGCCCGGAGCGGCGTTGGTGATGACGGTAACCCGATACGTGCGGGGAGGGGCGGGCAGAAGGCGGGCCAGCACGGTATCGGTACTGCGCCGAAGCAGCGGCCCGAATTTCGCGCTTCGGTTCAGATCGAACAGCACGAGTTCGCTGCCGTTCGCGGGAAGATTGTCGTACAGCGCATTGACGATCGCCCGCGTACTGACGGTAAAGTCGACCACCGACTGAAACGTGATGACGGGCGCGAGTTCCGACAGTCGGCCTTCGCGGGCGTTGCGCGCGATCTGGTCCTGCAGCGTCCTCGCCACCAGCGACGACTGGCGCGCGCCGTTGACCGGGAACGAGTTGTACTTGAAGGGATTGAACTCCGGAACGATGCCCAGCCAAGCCGCCTTTGCGAAAGCGGGAAACACGGCGGGCCATCCAAAGACGCCGGCGAACCGGGCAAGGCTCGTGACCCCGATCATCGGCGATATCAGCACGATGCGATCGGGCCGGGCGAGCGACTTGTCGCCGAGCGCGTCGAGCGCATACTTCATCGCCAGCGCGCCGCCATTCGAAAACCCGACGAGGTGCAGCGGCGTCGCCGGCCCGGCGAGCCGCCGCGCCTCCCGCACGGCCAGCCGCGTTGCCGCGGTCCATTGCTCCCACTCGACCGCAGACAAGCCGCCCGGCACGGTGCCGTGCCCGGGCAGCCTGATCGCGACCGCGACGAACCCGTCGTCGCGATAGCGTAGCGCAATGTGGCGGAGGCTGTAGGGCGAATCGGTCAAGCCATGCAGGAGCACCACAGCGCCCGCCGGCGCTCCGGCGGGGATCATGATGTACGACCGGTTCCAGTCCTGGACGAAATGCCCAGGATAGATCGGACTGTCGGCGAAGTATCGGTTGGCGGGGTCCCGGGCCTCCGGGCCCAGCTTGTCGGTGACCTCCCGGCGCACGTCATCGAAAATCTGCTGCTCGGCCGCCAGGTATTGCGGCCATTGCGCCTTTGCGATCTCGCCGGCAGACAGTTCGTGCGGGACGTAGGTGTGCCAGAGTTCCAGCGGAGGTCCGCGCTGCGATTCCCATGCGCGCACCGCCAGCACGGTCAGGAGGCTGACCCCGACCAGTGCGGCTGCCCACTTCAACAACTTGATTGCTTTCGATTTCATGGTCGTGACCGAGTGCGCGCTGTCGCTCGTGGGAGAATTCGCGGTCGTTCGCTGCGCGTCGAGGCTCCGAACCGCAATGGCGTCCGCGGCTGCGCGCCCCCGTCCGTCATGATCGCGATCGAATGCGGATGACCTCGACGACCGCAACGTGGTCGCATGCCCATGACCCGGTGCCTGCGACGACCGCGCGTATTCTACGCTGGCTGCCAGGAGTCCCCCGGTGCCGATCCCCGTGGCCCCAGCGAACCCGTAGAATGGGCGCCGCAGGCGGAGGGCGCCGTTGCGGGCCGCGGTACCCCTGGTGCGTTCGCACACCCCGACGATGACGACCAACTTTCGACTGCAATCTCTCGTCTACGGCTGTGCCTTGGCACTCGCCATCGGCTGGGTGCTCCATATCGGCCGTGCGGTCTTCGTGCCAATCGTGTTGAGCGCTCTGGTCGTGTATGTGATCGTCGGGCTGACCCGCCTGCTCCACCGAATTCCTCGCGTGGGGCGGCACCTGCCGCTGCAAGTTCGGTACGCGCTCTCGGCGCTGATCAGCACGCTCGCACTGGCCGCGATCGCGCTCGTCACGCTGGCCAATCTCGACCGGGTCATGGTTCGCGGGCCGCAATACCAGGCGTCGCTGCTGGCCGCGATTCAAAATCTAGCCGTCCGCTTCGGCATCGAGAACGAGCCGACGTGGGGCACGCTGCGCCAGGTGTTTCTCGAGCAGTTCAGCGTCCAGTCGCTGATCGGGTCGACGGTGGTCTCGGCCACGTCCATCGTCGCCAGCGTGATCGTGCTGTTTCTCTATGTCGCGTTCATGTTGCTGGAGCAGCGCGCCTTCGCCAACAAGATCGACCGCATCGCGACGGATCCGCGCAATGCGGCGCTGATCAGGCAGATCATCGCCAGCACCAACACCCGCATCGGTTCCTACCTGGCGTTGAAGACCTTCATCGGTGTCCTGCTGGGCTTCGCAAGTTGGGCCGTCATGGCGCTGTTCGGTCTTGACTTCGCGGTGTTCCTGGCGATGCTGATCGGCCTGCTGAACTATGTGCCCTACCTCGGTTCGTTCCTCGGCGTGCTAATCCCGGTGGCGCTCGCGATCGTGCAGCTGGGAGACGTCGAAGCGGTGCTGATGCTCACGCTGTCGCTGACGGCCGTGCAGTTCGTGATTGGCAACTTCCTCGACCCCTACCTTCTCGGCAACTCACTCAACCTGAGCCCGCTCGTCATTCTGGCGAGCCTCACCGTCTGGGCGGGGCTCTGGGGCCTTCCTGGCGCATTTCTGGCGGTTCCGATCACCGCGGTCATGGCCATCGTCTTTTCGGAATTCCCCGGCACCCGCCCGATCGCCGTTCTGCTTTCGCGCAATGGCGATCTGTGAATTCCTCGATCTGCGACGGTCCTGCCCGGCCGGGTCGTCTCATTCCTTGCTCGGAGGTGAGAGGACTGCCTCCAGTCAGGGTCCGCGACGTGTTCAAGGCGGAGCGGCATCCCGGACCTCGACCTCCGAGAACAATGTTGATATGTTGAACTGTTGACGACGCTGCCTGCGCGGTGGGGGAGAAGCTTTGATGCGTAAACGTATGTGGCTGCTGATTGCCGTCGCCGGGTTTGCATGGCCGCTTTCGGCGAGCGCACAAACAGCCTTCACGACCAGTGCGGTCAACGTTCGCGCTGGGCCGGACCGTGCTTTCCCGCTCGTCACCTGGCTCAATCCGGGGGTCGCGGTCAACGTGGTCGGCTGCCTCAATAACTGGAGTTGGTGCGACGTGATCATCGGGCCGCAGCGCGGGTGGGTTTACGCGCGCTATCTGTCGTTCCCTTTCCAGGGCAGCCCGACGCCTATTCTCGTCGGGGGGCCGATGTTGGGGCTGCCGATCGTCACCTTCTCGGTCGGAACCTACTGGGGGCTCCACTATCGCGGGCGCCCATGGTTTTCGAATCAAGTCTATTGGAACAATCGGTGGAATCGACGGCCGCCGCCGCCGGTATGGCGGCCGCCGCCGCGCACACCGCCGGGTGCACGTCCACCGTCCGGGCGACCGCCGTCCGGGGGACGACCGCCATCCGGGGGACGACCGCCATCCGGGGGACGACCGCCATCCGGGGGACGACCGCCATCCGGGGGACGACCGCCGTCCGGGGGACGACCGCCGTCCGGGGGACGACCGCCGTCCGGGGGACGACCGCCGTCCGGGGGACGACCGCCGTCCGGAGGGCAACCGCCGTCGTCGGGAAGACCACCGTCTTCCGGACGACCGCCATAGATCGGGTGGCCGCCGCGGTCCGGTAGGTGGCCTTGAATCCGTGGGAACGTTGCTCCAGTGACGAGCGGAGCGTCTCTATGCGGCACTCGCCTGCGGCCGGATGACAGGCCCAACCATCCAGCCTGCCGGGCCGGCCCGTCGAACTGCCTGAAGAGGCAGCAATTCCCCAGCGGTCGATCATCCGCATCGCCGACGCCCGCGTGGGTCATGCAGGCGTCGGGCGCGTTGGCTTGACCCTTCGATAACTCGCAGCCCGACCCGGCAAGTGTCGCTCTGGCGCCTCCGGAAAACGTGGGGAATTTGCCCGCCGCACCGCAAAAATGCGATGGCAGCTGATTTGTCTGTGCGACACCTTCCGTTGCCAGTCGGGCAGTTCGCGTACCGCGAAAGGAGCGAAGGCGCTCCCACGGACATTGGCGCGCCTGCAACAGTTCCCCATCGCATGACCAGATATTCGTTATGACTTGATCGAGATCAAAAGCGCGCGACGGTCGGTCACCTAAAAGAACCCTTGAAGTGGTCATGGCGTTTTTTGCATCACTGCGTCAATTTGCCGCACGGCGTTTTGGGACGATCGATTGACCGCCGAGGTGCGCTGGCGGTAAAAATCGGGCAGACACGTTAGAAAGCTGAAAGGGGCATTCATGCGACTCAAACACCTCCTCGCGGCGACGGGCGTCGTAGCGGCCGTTGCGGCATTCCTGGCCCTGCCCGCGCAGGCACAGGCGCAGCCGAAACCGACCCAAGGCCAGATGGCGCCGGTGTGCGCGAACTGCCACGAAGCCCAGTGGAAATCGATCGACCTCTCGCCCCACGGCGCGAAGAACGACGCCGACGGCGGCATGTGCCAGGCCTGCCACGGCGACGCGTCCGAGCACCTCAAGGATCCGTCGAAGGCCAAGCCCGCGAATCCGTTCGGCAAGACCGGGACGGTCGAAAAGCGGACCGCCGTCTGCCTGACCTGCCACTCGGGCAACCGGAACCTCGCGTTCTGGACGTCCGGCAAGCACGCGATCAACGAAGTGACCTGCAGCAACTGCCATAGCATCCACGGCAAGTCACTGGCGCCGACGATCAACAAGTTCGTCACCACGTTCCTGCCGGGCCAGTGGGAAGGCTGCGGCAACTGCCACCAGCATATTCGCGCGGCGCTCTTCAAGCCGTCGCACCACCCGATCATCGAAGGCAAGATCAAGTGCAGCGACTGCCACAACCCGCACGGCGCGCTGACGCCGTCGATGGTCAAGCAGCCGACGATCAACGACCAGTGCTACTCGTGCCACGCCGACAAGCGCGGTCCGTACGTGTACAACCACCCGCCGGTCGAAGAGAACTGCGTGACCTGCCACAACCCGCACGGCTCGGTCCACGCCAAGCTGCTGAACGAGTCCGCACCGAACCTCTGCCAGGACTGCCACGACTGGTCGCGGCATCCGGGCACGGTCTACGGCGCGGCGGGCGGCTGGCTCTGCGCGCCTGGCGACACGTCGGCGAATTGCCTCGGCAACACGGGGCAGCCCAACCCGAGTGTGAACAACCGCCTGGTCACGCGTGCGTGCCTGAACTGCCACAACGCCGTCCACGGTTCGAATGCGCCGGGTAACCGCGGCAAATTCTTCACGCGATAAGGTCCGGAGACAATCATGAGCAAGAAGCTGCTTTCCACCCTCATCGCCGGCCTGTTCGCGACCGCGCCGGCCTTCGGCCAGAGCGACGACGATCCGATGCGCGTCCAGGGCACGGCCACCATCGGCGGCATCTACAACAACACCAGCGCCTTCGACAACGCCCAGCTCAACCTGTACCAGGACCTGGGCAACGGCGCGCTGTCGAACGTCGGCGTCCGCGGCCGCAGCAGCACGACCTGGTTCCAGGGCTACGGCGAGAACTTCGGCCGCAGCGACCAGTACATGTTCCTGCGCGGCGGCATGTACGACGTGTTCAAGGCGGGCGCGTACCTGAACGACCTCCCGCACACGTTCTCGTCGAACGCCTACTCGCCGTTCAACGGCGTCGGTGGCACCCTGCTGACCACGACGTTCCCGCTCGCGGCCCTTCCGGAGCCGCAGCCGCCAGGCAACTGGAACAACTTCACGCTGGGCTACGACCGCCGCGATGCGGGCGGCTACGCCGAATGGCAGAAGAACAGCCCGTGGTACTTCCGGGCCGACGGCAACCAGGTGACGTTCAGCGGGACCAAGGTTGGTTCCGCGGCGAACGGGACAAGCCCGGGCAACGGCTACTCCGACCTCGGCTTTCCGACGGAGTACACGACGAGCAACTGGGGCGTGGAGGGCGGCTACCAGTCGAGCAAGGCGACCTACGCCGTGCGCTGGGACTACAGCAAGTTCGAAAACAGCAACGACACGCTGCAGTGGACGCAACCCGTACTTCGGCGGCAACAATCTCGACACGTACGTACCTGCCGCCCGGCAACACGTTCAACAAGTTCACGCTGACCGGCAACTACCGCGACCTGCCGTGGCGGTCGGTGGTTTCGGGACGCTACACGTGGGCGAAGACCACCAGCGATTTCGGGCTGGGTCAGTCAGCGCTGAACACGGGCGGCATCTATCAGCCGACGCTTCCTGACGAAAACCACTACAACGGCGAAAACGTCAACCAGTCCCTGGCGCTGGCGTGGACCGCCAATCCGGTGGCGTCCGTCGAGTCGCGCGTCTACTACTACTGGACGAAGCTGCAGAACAAGTCGGACGTCATCGAATACGGCGAGGCGCCGGACAATCCGCTTGCGAGCGGGCTGGGCTGCGGCAACTACACGACCCCGGGCGGGGTACAGACGCAGATCGTCGGGAACTGCGAGAACGAGCTCTACGACTACACGAAGAACAATGTCGGCTTCGACGTGTGGTGGAAGTTCGCGCGCGGCAACCGGCTGGGCTTCGGCTAGGACTACAACAACATCGACCAGACGCGGGTCGACTACGACAAGTCGCACTGGAACAAGTTCTTCGTCGAGTACAAGAACACGATGCTCGACACGATCACCGGCAAGCTGAAATACCAGTACCTGAAGCGCGATTCGACGTCCAACTTCAGCAACGAGGGCGTCAACCCCAATGACCCGAACTACCTGCTCTACTACACGTCGGCGTTCGACATGCAGAGCAACACGACCAACCTGGTCAAGCTGACTCTCGACTGGACGCCGATGCAGAACGTGGGCGTCTCGTTCGAGGGCGTCTGGTCCAAGATCGACTACGACGAACGTCACCTTCGGACGCGCCAGCAACGACCGCCAGGGTTACTTCCTGTCCGGCAACTGGACCGCCGTCCGACAAGTGGAAGCTGAACGCCTTCGGCAGCTGGGAGGAAGACGAAATATCCGTCGAACCACCGGTACATCGGGACGGTGTCGCGGCGCGGGCCGAACGCCGCCCGTCGGGATGGTGCACGACGGCCAATCCGAACTGCTACGACCCGAACTCCGCGCCCAACTCCGGCTCCTACAACTGGAACTCGGAGACGAAGGACAAGACGTACCTGATCGGCGTCGGTGCCGACTGGCAGGCGATGGAGGCGCTGAAGCTGTCGGCGTCGTACCTGTACGTGCACAACGACGGCACGGCGGATTTCTCGTCGCAGGACAACATCGGCAACCCGCTCAACATCGGCAACTTCGACAACAGCAAGCAGCAGTCCTTCAACCTGAAGGGAATCTGGTCGTACAACAAGCACTGGTCGTTCACCGGCGGCTACGCGTACCAGAAGTACAGCCACGACGACATCGCCACCAACGGCTACCAGTACGTGCTGCCGTATCCGGGCAATGCGACGAGCACCTGCCTCAGCTACCTCAACGGCTACGACGCGTTCACCGACGGCCACCAGAACATCTTCTACCTGCTGGTGACCTACAAGTTCGATGCGCCGCCGTTGCCGATCGCGCAGATGAAGATGGCCGAAGCGCCGAGGCCCGCACCGATGGCCGCGCAGGCGCCGCCTCCGCCTCCGCCCGCGCCGATGCCCGCACCTGCGCCGCAGGTGCAGAAGATCACGCTCGACTCGAAGGTGCTGTTCGACTTCGACAAGGCGGTTCTGAAGCCCGAAGGCAAGGCGGCGATCGACAGCCAGGTCGTCGGCAACCTGGCCAAGATGCAGAAGCTTGAAGTCGTCCTGGTGACCGGCCACACCGACCGCCTCGGCAGCGAGGCGTACAACCAGAAGCTGTCGGAGCGTCGCGCGGACACGGTGCGCGACTACCTGGTGAGCAAGGGCGTGGACAAGGCGAAGGTCGAGACCGTCGGACTGGGCGAGAAGCAGCCGGTCGTGGAGTGCGATCAGAAGGACATGAAGGCGCTGATCGCGTGCCTGCAGCCCAACCGTCGCGTCGAAGTGCAGGCCAAGGGCGAGTCGACGAAGTAGGCGATTTGCAGCAGGTCCTGAAAGCCCCGCCTGGCGCGGGGCTTTTTCTTTCCAGCGGGCCGGTCGCAGCGACGCGGATGCGGTGCCGCGAGAACGGCACGGGTGCGCGAAGTGATCGTTGGGCTCCATGCTTTCCGCACCGCATCATGCGCACAGGTTGACGAACGTCAATCGGATCCGTGCCGGTCGCGGGTAGGGTTGCCGCAGCAGGAGTTCCGGATTGCGCAGTCGACGCTGGCCGCACATCGTATCCGCCGTGCGGGTGGTCGCCCCGCCGGTCCGGAAAGAATCAACCCATCAACGAATCTTAGAATCGACGACCATGTTCGATCTGCCGGTCAGGCAAGTGATGGAGCGGCGCAAGACGCTGAAAGCCGCGCCGACGATCTCGGTGGCCAAGGCCACGAGGCTTATGGCATCCAAGGCTGTCGGCGCGGTGATGGTGGTGGACTGCGGCCGGCTCGTCGGCATCTTCACCGAGCGCGACCTCGCCTTCCGCGTGGTTGCGCTGGGGCTCGACGTGGAGGCGACGAAGCTCTCGCAGGTGATGACCACCGACCTTTGCACGGTTGCGCCGGACCGGCCGTTCGGCTACGCGATGACGCTCATGCACGAGAAGGGGTTTCGCCATCTGCCGGTGGTCGAGGACGACAAGCCGATCGGAATCGTTTCTGCGCGCAGCGCGATGGATCCCGCGCTCGAGGATTTCGTCAGCGAGGCGAAGCGGCGCGAACATTTCCTCAGCGGGCGCTGACCGGCGGGTGACCTTCTTTCCGGGCAAGAACACGCGCCGCGGCGTGCGATGCCCGTCCGCCAATCCTGTCGCGTGATGCGCCGTGGTTGCGGTTGCCCGGCGGCAGGTCCATCGCGGGCCCAACGCCGGCACGGCCGCACGCCGTGACGGCTGGGACGGTCAGCGCCGGGATGCTTGCGCCGACGCGGTGGGCTGTGATGGCTGCGGGGCGAACCGCACGGGCCGCTCCCGGTGCGGCTGCGGCAGTTCGGGCGAGGGACGGCGCCCGTCGATGACATGGTGTATCGCAAGCAACGGATGGCGTGTCAGCATGCGCGGTCCCGCATGACGCATCACCCCGCGCACGCGCTCGCGCATCGCGTCGTTGTAGCAATGGACGTTGCAGTTCGCGCAGGTGGGCTTGTCGCGGCCGAACACGCAGCGATCGACCCGGCGCGTCGCATAGGCGATCAGCTCCGCGCATTCGGCGCAGGGCGCCTGCCCACGGCCGTGGACGTCACGACAATACATGGCCACCATTGCGCGGACCGTGGCCAGCTCGCGGGCGAGCCGCGGAGCGCGCCCCGGCGATTCCTTCGTGAGTAGCGGGCCATTCATCGCGATCCGGCGCTGACGCTCCATGCCCGTCAGCATGGCGCATCCGGCAGTGCCCAGGCAATGACGCGGATCAAGCGCAGCGGCGAACGAGGGGCCTGTGGCAGGGGGATCAGTACCGGCCGTGCTGCTTGTAGATGTAGTTGGTCAGCTCGACCTGCTGCATCGACAACCGCCGCTGGATCTGGTGCGCGGTCCGGATGATCCCGCGCATTACGCGATACACGGCATCGGCATCGGTCTTGAGCAGTCCCTCGAGCTGCTCGCGCTCCAACCCGAACACATGAGTGTCGCCGCGCGACACCAGTGACGCGTAATGCTCGGTCCCGTCGATGAAAGAGAGCTCGCCCACCAGGTCGCCGGCGGAGAGCACGAACAGCGTCACCTCCTCGGGACTTCCGGCGTTGCGAACGACGCGCAGGTTGCCGGTCACGAGCACGTACAGGTGATTGTCGCAGGTGCCTTCGCTCACCAGGACCTCGCCATCGCCGAGGTCGCGATAGCGGACGGCGTCGGCCAACAGCCGGCATTGCTCCGGTGTAAGCTCGGCGCCAATCTTGGAGGTGCGCACTGCATCGATCTTGTCGAGGTCGGTCATGTGGGCGGTGTATCCATGCGCAGGAGGTGCGGTGCTTCAGGCGGCAGGGCCGGTATCCGGTCGCTGGATCTGGGCTGCCCGGGCGACGAACGCATCGACCAAGGTGTTGGCGATGCGCTCGAACACCGGACCGGCCACCTTGGCCATCACCGGGCTGGCGAACTCGTAGCGCAGATTGAACTCCACCTTGCAGCCGACGTCCAGCAACGGTCTCAGATGCCAGTCTCCGGCGAATCGCCGGAAGGGACCTTGTGCGAGATCAATGGCCATCCACTCGGGACGGCGCTTGGGGTTGCGCGTCACGAAGTCGAACTTCACGCCATGGTAGTTGATCGCGATGCGCGCGACGACCACCTCGTCGTTGCGCTCGATGATCGTGGCGCCGCCGCACCACGGCAGAAACTCCGGATAGTGCTCGGCGGCCTCGATGAGGTCGAACATGTGTTCGGCCGGATGGCCGACCAGTGCGGACTTGTGGATTTCCATGGCAGATCTTCCGCCGCAATTGAACCACATCCGGCGCCGCCGACCATCTTGCCGTTGGCGCCGACCGGCGCCCGCCTCGCTCGGCCGTGCCCCGTGCCCGCGGTAATTGCGCGATAACGCACCGTGTATTGCGCCGGTAGTCGAGCTGTAATAGGCTAGCGGCCGACACGGGCTACGGGCCAAGAGGGCGCAATGCATCTGACACCACGCGAGTTCGACAAGCTCGTCATCTACATGATGGCCGAGGTGGCGCTGAAGCGGAAAGCCAAGGGCATCAAGCTCAACCACCCCGAGGCGGTCGCGATCATCTCGGCCAGCGCCCTGGATGGCGCGCGCGCGGGCAAGACCATCGAGGAAGTCACGAAGGAGGCGCGCACGGCGCTGACCAAGGCCGACGTGATGGACGGCGTGGCCGACCTGGTCCCGATGGTGCAGGTCGAGGCGGTGTTCACCGACGGCAGCCGTCTCGTGACCGTCCACACACCGATCCAGTAGCCGGACAGGGAAGGAATTCGCGATGGCCGAAATCAAGGCGGGGCCCGTGATCGGCGCGAAGGTCGATCCGGCGAAGGCGGGCGGCGTCCCGATCGGCGGCTACGTTTGCCGTGAAGAACCGGTCCCGTTCCACAAGGCACTGCCGGTGACCACGCTGCGCGTCCGCAACACCGGCGATCGCCCCGTGCAGGTCGGTTCGCATTTCCATTTCTTCGAAGCCAATCGCGCGCTCGAGTTCGATCGTGCCGCGGCGTTCGGCCAGCACCTGCTCGTACCGGCGTCGACGGCGCTGCGCTTCGAGCCCGGTGACGAACGGGAGGTCAGGCTGGTCCCGTACGGCGGCAAGCGGGCGGTGTACGGATTCAACAATCTCGTCGACGGTCCCACCGCCGGCAAGGGGAGCGACGCGCGCAAGGCCGCGGCCGTGGCCCTCGCCGCGAAGCGCGGCTTTCGCTCCAAGGCATGACGCCGCGCGGCGCGCGCCGCCGCGTTCCGCAACCTCAGGGAAATCCACCATGGCCACGCTGTCGCGCAATGAATACGTAGGGCTGTTCGGACCCACCGTCGGCGACCGGATCCGGCTCGGCGACACCGGGCTCTTCGTCGAGATCGAGCGCGATCTGCGCGGCGCGTCGGGAGACGAGATCGTATTCGGCGGCGGCAAGAGCCTGCGCGAAGGCATGGGGATGGACAATCGGCGGACCTACGCCGAGGGATCGCCGGACCTCGTGATCACCAACGTGACGATCATCGACGCCGTCCTGGGCGTGGTGAAGGCCGACGTCGGCATTCGCGGCGGGCGCATCTGTGCGATCGGCAAGTCCGGCAATCCGCAGACGATGGACGGCGTGACACCGGGGCTGGAACTGGGGCTCGCCACGGACGCGATCTCGGGCAATCATCTGATCCTGACCGCCGCCGGCGTCGACAGCCACATCCACTTCATCTCGCCGCAGCAAGCGTACGCCGCGCTGTCCAACGGCACGACCACGCTCATCGGTGGCGGCACCGGCCCATCGGACGGCTCGAACGCGACGACGGTCACGCCGGGACCGGGCAACATCCGCAACATGCTCCGCGCCTTCGACGGCTGGCCGGTCAACGTCGGCATCCTTGCCAAGGGCCATGGCCACGGCAAGGCGGCGCTGGTCGAACAGATCGAGGCTGGCGCCGTCGGCTTCAAGTGCCACGAGGACTGGGGCACGACGCCTGCCGTGCTGCGCTCGGCGCTGACGGTGGCTGACGAAATGGACGTGCAGGTGTGCATGCACACCGACACGCTTAACGAGTCCGGTTTCGTCGAGGACACGATCGAAGCGATCGAGGGCCGCACGATCCACTCGTTCCACACCGAAGGCTCCGGCGGTGGCCACGCGCCGGACATCATCAAGGTCTCGGCGCTGCCGAACGTGCTGCCCGCGTCGACCAACCCCACGCTCCCCTACGGCATCAACTCGCAGGCAGAGCTCTACGACATGATCATGGTGTGCCACCACCTGAGCCCGGACATTCCGTCGGACGTGGCGTTCACCGAAAGCCGCATCCGCGCCGAGACGATCGCGGCCGAGAACGTGCTCCAGGACATGGGGGTGATCTCGATCTTTTCGAGCGACTCGCAGGCGATGGGCCGGATCGGCGAGTGCTGGCTGCGCTGCATCCAGACGGCGGATGCGATGAAGACCGGGCGGGGCAAGCTGCCGGAGGACGCACCGGGCAACGACAATTTCCGGGTGCTCCGATACGTCGCGAAGATCACGATCAATCCCGCGATCGCGCACGGCATCGGGCATGTGCTGGGATCGGTCGAAGTGGGCAAGATCGCCGACCTCGTGCTATGGGAGCCTGCGTTCTTCGGCGCGAAGCCCAAGATCGTAATGAAGAACGGCGTGATCAACTGGGCGCTGATGGGCGACCCCAACGCGTCGCTGCCGACGCCGCAGCCCGTGTACTACCGGCCGATGTTCGGCGCGTTCGGCCATCTGCTGGCCGACTCCTGCGTGACGTTCGTGTCGCAGGCGGCGCACGCGGCGGGCATCGGTGAACGCCTCGACCTGCGCCGGCAGGTGATGCCCGTCAAGAACACGCGCAAGATCGGCAAGCGCGACATGGTGCGCAATTCCGGCACGCCGAAGATCGAGGTGTCGGCGGAGACCTTCGCCGTCACCGTCGACGGCGTGCATGCGACGGTGCCGCCGCTGGCGACGGTATCGCTCAACCAGAAGTACTTCTTCAGCTGAGGCGGCGCACCTTGATCCTGATCGAGAAGGTGCTCGGCAACGTCAGCGAGCCGGCGTGGGCCGAGCGGCTGGCGGCGGGCACCGTCGAGCCGCTCGCGCTCGACCACTGGGAGGCGCAGAAGAACCGCTTCCGCAAGAAGACCGCGAGCGGCGTCGAGGTCGCCGTATCGCTCGACCGCGGTGCGTTCCTGCGCGATGGCGACGTGCTCATGTGGGATGCCGCCACCGCAAAGGGCGTCGTCGCGCGAATCAGTCTGCGCGACGTGATGGTGATCCACCTCGACGGACTGGGTTCGCAACCGCAGGACATCGCGATGCGCACCTGCCTGGAGCTCGGCCATGCACTCGGCAACCAGCACTGGCCGGCGCTGGTCAAGGACTCGCGCGTGTTCGTGCCGCTCACCGTCGACCGCAAGGTGATGGCGTCGGTGATGAACACGCATCGCTTCGAGGACATCCGCTACGAGTTCGTCCCAGGCGACGACATCGTCCCCTACCTCGCGCCGCACGAATCGCGCCGACTGTTCGGCGGCGCCGAGGGCCCGGTGCACACGCACACGCACGATCGCTACGTCGCGGTCGACCCCGACACAGGCCGGGTGCACGGTCGCGCGCCGGTGAGCGCACGCGCCCACCCGCACGCGGGCGTCGATCCGGCCTCATGACGGAAGGCGACACCCGCAGGGCACCGGTTGCCGCGGCGCCGGCCTGCACGGCGGCGCAGATCACGCGTCTCCTGCAGTTCGGCGATTCGATGTTCCCCGTCGGGGGCTTCGCGTTCTCGGGGGGCTCGAATCCGCGGTGCAGAAGCGGGTGGTGACCGACGGCCCCACGCTGCTGGCGTTCGTGCGCACGGCGGTGGAGCAGGCCAATCGCGGCGACGGCGTCGCGCTCGTCGGCGCACATCGCGCGGCGATGGCCGGGGACGTCGACACGCTGATGGCGATCGATGCCCGGGTCTACGCGCGGAAGCTTTCGGGCGAGGCACGTTTGATGAGCGTGCGCATGGGCAAGAAGCTGGCCGAGCTTGCGGCGCAGGTGACCGGCGCACCGTCGCTCGCAGACTGGCGCGACCGGATCGACCGCGCGTCCACGCCCGGTTGCTATCCGGTGGTGGTCGCCGTCAACTTTGCAGCGCAGGGGCTCTCGGCGCGCGATGCGTTTGCCGTGCACCAATACGGCGTCGCCTCGATGATCCTGAGTGCTGCGCTGCGGGTGATGCGGATCGGGCACGTGGAGACGCAGCAGATGCTCTATGCGGTCAATGCCGGTGCCGACGAAGCCTTCGCCGTGGCGGCGAGCGCCGGCCTCGACGACATGGCGGGCTTTGCGCCGCTGGCGGAGATGCTTGCCGCCGTGCACGTCAAGGCGCACGTGCGCCTGTTCATGAACTGAAACCTAAAGCATCGGGAGTAACCAGGGGATGAAGAAGAAGGTCACGCGCATCGGGGTCGGCGGCCCGGTCGGATCGGGCAAGACTGCGATCGTGGAAGCGATCACGCCCCGGCTCCTCGAAATGGGCATCAAGGTGCTCATCATCACCAACGACGTGGTGACGACCGAGGACGCCAGGCATGTGCAGCGCACGCTCAAGGGCATCCTGCTCGAGGAGCGCATCCTCGGCGTCGAGACCGGCGCTTGCCCGCACACGGCCGTCCGCGAGGACCCCAGCATGAACCTCGCGGCGGTCGAGGACATGGAGGCGCGCTTTCCCGACGGGGACGTGGTGCTGATCGAAAGCGGTGGTGACAACCTGACGCTGACGTTCTCGCCGGCGCTCGTCGATTTCTTCATCTACGTGATCGACGTCGCGGCCGGCGACAAGATCCCTCGCAAGAACGGCCCCGGCATCACGCAGTCGGACATTCTCGTCATCAACAAGACGGACCTGGCACCCTATGTCGGCGCAAGTCTCGATGTGATGGCGCGCGACTCGAAGCTGATGCGCGGCGACAAGCCGTTCCTGTTCACCAACTGCCGCTCCGGCGAGGGCATCCCCGCGCTCGTCGACCTCATCCGCAGCGACCTTCTGTTCGATCTTGAGGCGGCGCGGCCGACCAGTTGATGCGCGCGGTCGAAAGCATTGCGGATCCGGCGCTCGGGGCCGCATCAGAGCCGCGCGCGCCCGACCCTGCGGAGTTCGCCGCGTACGGCGACGAGCCGCCGCAGATGCGCAGTGCTGCAGTCGGCAAGAACGGCCTGCTGCGGCTGGGCTTCGAGCGCCGCGGCGAGCGCACGTTGCTCGCCGATCTCGAGTCGCGGACCCCGTACCTGGCGCAGCGCGCTTTGCACTGCGACGAGGCGCTGCCCGACATGCCGTGGCTGTTCACGATCACCACCGGCGGTTGCATTGTTCAGGGCGACCGGATGGCGCTCGAAGTCACGCTTGGGCCGCGCGCCCGCGCCCACGTCACGACGCAGTCCGCGACCAAGGTCCACGCGATGGACGCCAATCATGCGCGGCAGACGCAGACCTTCACGCTCGGCGAGCACGCGTATCTCGAATACCTGCCCGACCCGCTCATCCCGCACCGTCGGGCGCGGTTCGCGAGCGAAACGCGGATCTCGCTCGATCCGTCGGCGTCGCTGCTGTGCTCGGAAATCGTCCAGTCCGGCCGCAAGTACCACCACCCGGACGAATGTTTCGGCGCGACCCTCCTGTCACTCACCACTACGGCTTCGCGTCCCGGCGGCGCACTGCTTTTCACCGAAAAACTCGTCGTCGAACCCGAGCGCTACCGCGTGCGGCAAACCGGCGTGATGGACGGCTTCGACGTATTCGGCAACGTGATCCTGTGCACGCCGCCCGACGTCGCGGAACGCGTGCACGCGCGCATCGACGCCGAGGTCGACCTCGACAGCGGCATCGCGCACGGTGCCTGCCGGCTGCCCAACGATGCGGGCCTCGTCTACAAGGCGCTGGGGCGCGAGACGGCTCAGGTACGCGCGCTGGTGCGCGCCTTCTGGGCGGTCGCGCGGGAAGAGATCACCGGCGCGGCCATACCGCCGCCGTTCCTGTGGCGCTAGCCGGCCGGATCAACACCATCAATTTGCGCGGAGTGACCATGAACAGAATGCTGACGCGGTGGGATTCGGCGTGCGCGTCCTCCGGCGCGCTGCGTTTCGTCGACGTGAACCTGCGTGGTATCGGTCAGGTGATGTTCCAGGACAATCCGCTCACGGGCGCGCTGTTTCTCGCAGCAATCGCCTGGGGATCGTTCGTCGCGGGCATGCCGCAGGTGTTCGCCGGCGGCGTCGTGGCCGTCATCGTCGCGACCCTCACCGCGCAATTGCTGCGCGTCGACTCCGCCGCTTTGCACGCCGGCCTGTACGGCTACAACGGCGTCCTCGTGGGGATGGCGCTGACGACCTTTCTCGCGCCGGGGCCGCTGCTGTGGGCCTACGTCGTGCTGGGGGCCGCGGTGTCGGTGGTCGCCACGCTCGGCACCGCCAACGCGGTCAAGCCCTGGGGTGTGGCGGCGCTCACCTTTCCCTTCGTGCTGACCACCTGGCTGCTTCTGCTCGCCACCTACGGCTTTGCGGGGCTGTCCGGAGCGGCACTGCCGACGGGAAGCGTCGTGATTCCCTTCGAATCGGTGGCGTCGACCCGGCTCGGACTCGGCGATTTCCTGCAGGGGATGCTGCACAGCATCTCCCAGGTGTTCCTCAAGGGCAGCGGCGTCGTCGCGGTACTGTTTCTCGCGGGACTGGCGGTGAACTCCATCGCGGCGGCCGTCGCCGCGCTGGGTGGCGCGCTGCTGGCCGTGCTGACCGCGCATCTCCTCGGCGCGGAGAGCGACCTCATCGTGGGCGGCCTGCTGGGCTTTTCCCCGGTGCTGACCGCGATTGCGCTGGCCACGGTGTTCCACAAGCCGGGATTCCGGGTCGCCGTCTACGCGGCGGTGGGAACCGTGTTCACCGTCGTGGCGCAGGCGGCGCTCAACGTCGCGCTGACGCCGTTTGCCATTCCCGCACTCACGGCGCCGTTCGTACTGGTATCGTGGCTGTTCCTGCTGCCGCGGCAATGCCTCGATGACGCGCCGGCCGGCCGGTCGGCCTCCTGAAGAGCGCGCGCCGCTTCTGCACCAATGCGTGACCGCACGGTGCGACCTTTGAAGGAGATTGCCATGCTTACCCAATTCTTGCGCCTCCTGTCCGTTCTGCTGTTGCTGGCAGCTTCGTTGCCCGCGCTGGCGCAAATGGATTACACGCGCCGCGCCGTCGACGTGCGTGCCGGACCGGACACCATTTTTCCGCGGGTCGCGCGCCTGCCGGCGAATGCCAACCTGCGCGTGTTCGGCTGTACGGCCAACCGCCTGTGGTGCGACATCCTCTCGGGGCGCACGCGCGGATGGGTTCGGAGGAGCGACCTGTCGCAGTCGTCGCGCGTGACTCATGCGCCCACGGTGACGTTCTCGGTGGCCGAATACTGGGACGCGCATTACCGGACCCGCGCGTGGTATTCCAGCCGCGACAACTGGCTTGGCTGGGGCACGCCGGGATTCCAGCGGCCTGCGCAAGGCGCAAGCTGACGCGCGTTCGTCCGCTCCGGCTGCCGGCCGGCGCGTCGCCGGCAACGCGGGTGCGGGTACCGCAACCCTACGAGGCCCTTTGATGACGGCAATCGACACTCACGAGTCTTCCGCTGTAGCGCCGCCCGACCACGTGATTCTCGCCGTGATCGGCGCGTATGCCGCCGCCTTCGTCGTGTTCGGTCTGGTTCTCGACGGCCCGGCGCAGGTGCTGCAAGGCCTGGCCGCGATCCTTACCACACGCGACGCGCTGCTCACCGACTACTTCGGCGTGGGCGGGATCGGCGCCGGATGCGTGAACGCCGGCCTGCTGACGCTCGGCGCCTGCGTCGTCTACCATCGCACGCGCGCCAGGCTCACCGGCGCGGCGGTCGCCTGCCTGTTCCTGGTGCTGGGTTTCGGCCTGTTCGGCAAGAACCTCTTCAACATCTGGCCGACCATCGGCGGCGTCTGGCTCTATGCGCGCTTTCGCGGCGAGCCGTTCGCGAACCACGTGAACACCGCGTTCTTCGGCGCGGCGCTGGCGCCGATCTTCTCCGAAATCGTGTTCAGCACTTCGCTGTCGCTCCCGGTGCGAGTCCCGCTGGCGCTCGCCACCAGCCTGGGGATCGGCTTCATCCTGGCGCCCGCCGCCGCGCAGCTCTTCAAGGCGCACATGGGGATGAGCCTCTACAACATGGGGTTCACGGCGGGCATCGTCGGCACGCTCGTCGTCGC
This sequence comes from uncultured beta proteobacterium, assembly GCA_963739745.1. GTDB lineage: Bacteria > Pseudomonadota > Gammaproteobacteria > Burkholderiales > Casimicrobiaceae > VBCG01. The sequence goes on along the minus strand of CAVUCJ010000012.1, from coordinate 207,950 downwards.
CATGTACAAGTCCTACGGCTTCGTCCCGGATCCGGTCATGATCTGGACGACCGGCAACAACCTGCTGCTCGGCGGTTTCATGGCCATTCTGCTCGCTTCGATGGTCGCGACCGGCTTCTGGTTCCAGCGCACGCTCGGCGCGGGATTGCGCACGATCATCGCCGCCACCGGCCAGGCCCCCACCGATTTCATCGCGCTGGGAGGCTTCGGCGCAACGCTGGCCAACATGGGCATCACCGGCGCGATCGGCGTGCTGTACGTGCTGCTGGTCGGCGGCGACCTCAACGGGCCCGTCATCGGCGCCATCTTGACGATCGTGGGGTTCGCGGCCTTCGGCAAGCATCCACGCAACATCGTGCCGATCATGCTCGGCGTATTTCTGGGATCGCTGTTCAAGCCCTGGGACGCGGCCGACCCGTCGATCGTGCTCGCCGCGCTCTTCGGCACGACGCTCGCTCCGATCGCCGGACGCTTCGGCTGGCACTGGGGCATCGTCGCCGGCGTCGTGCACTCGTCGGCGGCGTTGAGCGTGGGGGTGCTGCATGCGGGGCTCAATCTTTACAACAACGGATTCGCCGCGGGAATCGTGGCTGCCGTGCTTGCGCCTGTCATCCTGGCGATCACCGGCAGGGGGGGCAAGGACGAAGGCGCAGCGTCTGCGTCCACGGCCACGGTCACCACGCGGTAGCGCTTCCGCGTTGCCGAGAACGCCGAACGCGTCGGAACGGCGCGTTCGCGCTCCGGCAGCCAACCGAGCAGCGAAGGGTCCCGCTCGAGGCCGCGCGAATCCCGGAGTTTCCGTCACCCGCGACGGTCGTCGCGCGCGTAGCGCAGATCGCCTGCCACGTAGGTCGCCTTGACCGCGCGGTCGTCGCCGATCGTCATCAGCACGAAAAGCGTTTCCTCGATCGACTTCGACCGTTCGCAGCGCATGGCCAGCAACTCGGTGGCCTTCGGGTCGAGCACGACCAGATCGGCCTCGCGCCCCGGCTGCAGCGTACCGATCTGGTGGTCGAGGGCGAGCGCGCGCGCACCGCCCAGCGTGGCCAGGTAGAAGTTCCTGAGGGCGTCCAGCGTATAGCCGTTCAATTGCGCGACCTTGTACGCCTCGCCCATCGTCGCGAGCATCGAAAAGCTGGTGCCGGCACCGATGTCGGTGCCCATCCCCACGTGCACGGGGCGCCGTGGGTCCTTGGCCACGTTCACCCGGAACAGGCCGCTGCCGAGAAACAGGTTCGAGGTCGGACAGTGCGAAATCGCGGTGCCGGTGTCGTGGCAGGTGGCGAGTTCCCTCTCGGAAAGGTGGATGCCGTGCGCCAGCATCGCTCGGCGACCGGTCAATCCATAGTGACCGTAGACATCGAGGTATCCGTCGCGCTCCGGAAACAATTGCCTGGCCCAGGCGACCTCCGCTGGGCTTTCCGCGATGTGGCTCTGCACGAAGACGTCCGGATGCTCTCGCCAGAGCGCCCCGGCGAGCTCGAGCTGCGCCCGCGTGCTGGAGGGGGCGAACCTCGGCGTGATCGCGTACAGGTTGCGTCCTCGGCCGTGCCAGCGGGCGATCAGCGCCTTGGAGTCGTCGTAGCCGCTCTTCGCGGTGTCCAGCAGCGCGGCCGGCGCGTTGCGATCCATCAGGACCTTGCCGGCGATGATGCGCAGGTTGCGGGCCGAGGCTTCCTCGAACAGCGCGTCGACCGATTGCGGAAACACCGCGCAGAACACCATGGCCGACGTCGTGCCGTTGCGCAGCAACTGATCGCAGAACACGCGGGCAACGGTCCGGGAATGCGCTTCGTCGGCAAACGCCTGCTCGGCGACGTAGGTGTGGTTGGAAAGCCATTCGAGCAGGTTCCCGCCGAAGGCCCCGATGATGCCGGTCTGCACGTAGTGGACGTGGGTGTCGATGAACCCGGGGCAGATCAGGCACTCCGGGTAGTGCGTCGGCACCACGCCGGGCGGCAACGCGCGCATCATGTCGTTCGCCGTACCGACCGCTTCGATCAGGCCGTCGCGGCATAGCACCAGCCCGTCAGGCTCGTGCACGAAGGCCGTGCGCGGTTCGGTCAGGAACGGGTCGTCGATGAAGTAGGCCAGCGGGCCGCGCACGGCGGTGATGGATTCGGCGATGGCTGTTCTCCGGTTTCGGTTCCGAATCTACGTTCGACGCGTACGCGCGGCCTGGTCGGCGGGGCGACCTTTCGTCGCGCCCGGGTGGATTGTCGCGAGCGCCATCTTCGCCGCGAAACGGATCGCGCGCAATGACGGCGGCCAGCGGGCTTGCCACCGCTCCCGTTACACCATTTTCGCTGATTCCGGCGCCCGCGCACGCTTTCGCGCACACCGATGAAAAGCGCCGCGATCATCGATGACTTCCTTTGATTTCCATCAATCGGTCCCTTGTCGAAAGCGCTCTAAATGGAGGCGTTGCACCACCCACGCTGATCACACTTCGAATGCCTGGCCGTCCTGTGCGACGACCGGGTTCGCCGGAGAAAACGATGACCGAGACCTATTACGACCTGATGCGCCGGCAGGGAATTTCGCGGCGGAGCTTTCTCAAGTTCTGCAGCCTCACCGCAGCATCGCTCGGACTCGGCGACGCCGGCGCACAGCAGATCGCGCACGCGATGCAGACCAAGCAGCGCACGCCGGTGATCTGGCTGCACGGACTCGAATGCACATGCTGCACCGAGTCGTTCATCCGCTCGGCGCATCCGCTCGCCAAGGATGTCGTGCTGTCGATGCTCTCGCTCGACTACGACGACACGCTGATGGCGGCCGCGGGCCACCAGGCGGAGGAGGCGCTCGAGGAAACGATCGCGAAGCACAAGGGAAACTACATTCTCGCCTGCGAGGGCAACCCGCCGCTCGCCGACGACGGCATCTACTGCATCCCTGGCGGCCGTCCATTCGTCGAAAAGCTTCGCCACGTGGCGAAGGACGCAAAGGCGATCGTGTCGTGGGGTTCGTGCGCGTCGTGGGGCTGCGTGCAGGCGGCGAAGCCGAATCCGACCCGCGCCACGCCGGTGCACAAGGTGATCACCGACAAGCCGGTCATCAAGGTTCCGGGCTGCCCGCCGATCGCCGAAGTGATGACCGGCGTGATCACCTACATCCTGACCTTCGACCGGCTGCCGGACCTCGATGCGCAGGGACGCCCGAAGATGTTCTACAGCCAGCGCGTTCACGACAAATGCTACCGCCGGCCGCATTTCGACGCCGGGCAGTTCGCCGAGAATTTCGACGATGCCGGCGCGCGCATGGGTTACTGCCTGTACAAGCTGGGCTGCAAGGGCCCGGTCACGTACAACGCGTGCTCGGCGATCCGCTGGAACGACGGCCTGTCGTTCCCGATCCAGTCGGGCCACGGGTGCATCGGCTGTTCCGAGGACGCGTTCTGGGACAAGGGCTCCTTCTACGACCACCTGACGACGATCAGGCCGCCGGGCGGACTGGGCATCGAGGGCACGGCGGACCGCATCGGTCTCACGGTGGTCGCGGCGGCCGGCGCTGCCATTGCCGCGCATGCGGCGGTAAGCGCAATCAAGCAGGCGCGGAGCAAGACGCGCAACGACACAGTGAGCGAGGCGGAGAAGTGACATGACGACCATCCAAACCCAGGGTTTCACGCTCGACAACTCGGGCCAGCGCATCGTCGTCGACCCGATCACGCGCATCGAAGGCCACCTGCGGATCGAGGTGAACGTCGACAAGGACAACGTCATCCGCAACGCCGTGTCCACCGGCACGATGTGGCGCGGCCTCGAGGTCATTCTCAAAGGGCGCGACCCGCGCGACGCGTGGGCATTCGTCGAGCGCATCTGCGGCGTGTGCACCGGCGTGCACGCGCTGGCATCGGTCCGCTCGGTCGAGGACGCGCTCGCGATCAAGATCCCGAAGAACGCGAACATCATCCGCAACCTGATGCACTCGACGCTCTACGCGCAGGACCACCTCGTCCACTTCTACCACCTGCACGCGCTCGACTGGGTCGACGTCGTGTCGGCACTCAAGGCGGATCCGACCAAGACCTCGGAAATCCAGCGAAGCATCTCGCCGTGGCCGATGTCGTCGCCCGCGTATTTTCGCGACGTGCAGAGCCGCCTGAAGAAATTCGTCGAAAGTGGACAGCTCGGCATCTTCTCGAAAGGGTATTGGGGCAGCGCAGCGTACAAGCTGCCGCCGGAAGTCAACCTGCTGGCGACGACGCACTACCTCGAGGCGCTCGATTTCCAGAAGGACATCGTGCGGATCCAGACCATCTTCGGCGGCAAAAATCCGCATCCGAACTGGCTGGTCGGCGGCGTGCCGAGCCCGATCAACGTCGACGGCACCGGTGCAGTGGGCGCGGTGAACATGGTCTACCTCAACATGGTCAAGGACATCTGCGACCGCACCATCGAGTTCATCGATCAGGTGTACATCCCCGACCTGCTCGCGATCGCGGGGTTCTACAAGGAATGGGCGAAGTACGGCGGCGGGCTGTCCAACCAGAATGTGATGTCGTACGGAGAGTTTCCGGATATCCCGAACGATTATTCGAACAGCAGCGTTTTGCTCCCTTCGGGCGTGATCCTGGGCGGCGACCTCAAGAACGTGCTCGACGTCGACCTTAAGGCGCCCGACCAGGTGCAGGAATGGGTGACGCACTCCTGGTACAAGTACGCCGACGCCGACAAGGGGCTGCATCCGTTCGATGGCGTCACCGACCCGGACTTCGTGCTCGGGCCGGCCACCAAGGGCACGCGCACCAACATCGAGAACATCGACGAGAACGCGAAGTATTCGTGGGTCAAGTCGCCGCGCTGGAAGGGCCACGCCGTCGAGGTGGGCCCGCTCGCGCGCTACCTCGTCGCCTACGCTCGCGGCAACAAGGAAATCCAGGAGCAGGTCAACGGCGCGCTGAAGGCGCTCGACGTCCCGATCACCGCGCTCTTCTCGACGCTGGGACGCACGGCCGCGCGCGGCCTCGAATGCCAGTGGGCGGCGCACAAGATGCGCTATTTCTACGACCAGCTGATCGCCAACATCAAGGCTGGCGATCTCGCGACGGCCAACGTCGAGAAGTGGGAGCCGTCGACCTGGCCGAAGGAGGCCAGGGGCGTGGCACCGGTCGAGGCGCCGCGCGGCGCATTGGCGCACTGGGTCAAGATCAAGGACACGAGGATCGACAGCTACCAGTGCGTGGTGCCGACGACGTGGAACGCGGGTCCGCGCGACGCCAAGGGGCAGATCGGCGCCTATGAGGCGGCGCTGCTCAACACGCCGATGGTCAACCCGGCGCAGCCGCTCGAGATCCTGCGCACGATCCACAGCTTCGACCCCTGTCTTGCCTGTGCGACGCACGTGATGTCGCCGGAAGGCGAGGAACTGGTCGCGGTGAGCGTGCGTTGATTCGACGAGGGAGAGTGCGATGAGATTCGATCCCGTCTCCGGCCAGGTCCTGACCGGACCGCTCGAGCCGATCTACGTGTACGAGGCGCCGGTGCGTCTCTGGCACTGGGTGATGATGATCGCGATGCTCTTCCTCGCGGCCACCGGGTATCTGATCGGCAGCCCACCGCCGGCGATCGGCGGTGAGCCGGTGCACAGCTATTTCTTTGCATGGATCCGGATGATCCACTTCATCGCCGGCATGGTGTTCGCCGTGGCGTTCGTCGTGCGGTTGTACTGGGCGTTCGTCGGCAACCATTCGTCGCGGGCGATCTTCGTGCCGCCGGTTTGGAACCTGCGCTGGTGGCGCGGCCTGTTCAGCCAGTTGGGGTACTACCTGTTCCTGAGGAAGGAATCGGAACTGTGGGTCGGCCACAACCCTCTGGCGCAGCTTGCGATGTTTCTCATGTACACGCTGGGCGCCATCTTCATCATCGTGACCGGCCTTGCGCTGTACGCCGAGCAATGGGGCTGGGGGACGCTGCCGATGAACCTGATGGGCTGGGTGTTCGTGCTGTTCGGCGACCCGCAGATGGTCCGCACGCTGCACCACCTCGCGATGTGGTATCTGCTGCTGTTCGCCGTCATCCACGTCTACATGGTGTTCCGCGAGGACATCATGAGCGGCGAATCGGTGATCGGCACCATGATCAATGGCGTCCGGATGTGGAAACGCGCGCCGAGGCCATGACGCCGCGCGCTGTCCCGATGGGCACGGGCAAGGAGGCCCGGGCCCTCTCGCCGCGGCGTGCCGGCACCGGGTTTGCACTGCCCTCCCGCAGGCCGCCGCGACCCGGCGAGTTTCTCGAATCGCGCTATCTCAAGCCGCTGGCGATCAACCAGACCGAGCTCGCGAGCGCGCTCGGCATCTCGCGCCGCCGCGTCAACGAGCTGATCAACGGCCGCAGGTCGATCACGCCGGACACCGCGGCGCGACTGGCGCTCTTTTTCGGCAACGACGCGATGTTCTGGATGCACCTGCAGGTCGCGTGGGACATGCACCACGCGCTGCGCGCGCTGCGCGCTGCGCGGCGTGGATGACAAGTCAGCAACAGCCTTGACCTAGCACAATACGCCCCGGCGCCGGGACGCTAATCTTCTCCTGTAACGCACGAGGTAACAGGAGAGGCGGTGGAAGCACGCGGCGAAGTTCTCGTGATCGGCATCGGCAATCTTCTCTGGGCCGATGAGGGATTTGGCGTGCGCGCCGTCGAGGCGCTGCATGCCGGCTATGCGTTCCCGCCGCAGGTCGCGCTGAAGGACGGCGGGACCCTGGGCCTCAACCTCTACGAAGACGTCGCCACCGCGCGGCGCGTACTGGTGTTCGACGCGATCGACTTCGCCCTGCCGCCCGGGACGCTGCGTGTGCTGCGCGGCGCGGAGGTGCCAGCCTGGGGGCGCACCAAGCTGTCGCCGCACCAGGTCGGATTCAACGACGTGCTGGCGCTGGCGCAGTTGAATGGTCGCGCCCCGGACATCGTCGTCGCCATCGGCGTGCAGCCGGTCGAGCTCAATGATTTCGGCGGAAGCCTGCGCGAACCTGTCAGGAACCGCCTTCCCGAGGCGGTGGCGCTTGCGGTGGACGAATTGGCCATCTGGGGGTTCCCGGGCGAGCCGCGTGCGCCAGGCGCCGTCTACGCGCCGCTGAACGCGTCGGCACTCGCGCTGGAACGCTACGAATACGACCGTCCGACGGCGGTCGACGCCTGCCGCAGCGGCGATGCGCGGATTCTCGCGCAGGTCGGCGAGCCACGCCGCTGACATGTGCATCGGAATTCCCATGCAGGTAATTTCGGCGACGCGGGCCGGCGCGCTGTGCGAGGGCCGGGGCGAGCGGCAGCAGCTCGATTGCATGCTCGTGGGTGACCTGCCCGCAGGCAGCTGGGTGCTTGCGTTTCGCGGCGCGGCCATTCGTGTATTGAGCGAGGAGGAGGCCGGGCAGACCAACGCCGCGCTCGACGCGCTGGCAGCGGTCCTGGCAGGCGAGGACGTCGAGCGCCATTTCGCCGACCTGATCGACCGCGAGCCGGTATTGCCACTGCATCTGCGAGGAGCACCGAATTGAACCGCAGCGAATCTCTTCCCGTGCCCGTGCCCGATCACGTTGCCGTTCCCATTCCGATGCCAATCGCCGCGAATGCGGATCCGCTGGGCTACCCGCTGATTGCGCGGCTGTTCGACAAGCATGGTTTCACCGACGTGACGCCCGCGAACTTCGCGGCGTTCACCGGACGACCGGGCCGCACGCTGCTGATGTTCATCGACGACCCGATCCGCCTGCGCGAGACGCTGGACCTCGCCGTGATCGTCCCCGAACTGGTGCGCGCGTTCCCACAGCGTTTCGCGGTCGGCGTGCTGCTGCCCACGGCAGCCCGTGAATTTGCCGCCCGCTACGGGTTTCGCCGCTGGCCGGCGCTCGTCATGCTGGCCGAAGGCAAGTACGTCGGCGCGGTCGACGGGCTGCGCAACTGGGACGAATACCTTTCGCAGACGAGCGCGCTGCTCGAAGCCGCGCCGACCCGCCCGCCCGGCGTGGGTGTCCCGGTTGCCGGCAGTTCCGGCGCGGACGCCTGCCATGACTGAACGCAATCCCGTGGAGACGCCATGAAGGATTTCCCGCTTCCGGTACGCGTCATCGGCGCCGGTTCGCAGCCCGACGACGACGAGGAGCTGCAGTATCTCGCGATGCCGCGCGACATGAACACGTTCCGGATGCCGCCGGTGCCGGAGCGTACCGACGCGGCGGTGCTGCGCGAGGCGCGCGACGTGGTCGCCGCGTTCGCCGCGCAGCTCGAAGCCTGGAACCCGGAACTCGCCACGGACGGGCCGCGGATCGAGCTGACCGGCGCGCCGCCGCCGGTGCTCGCGGTGGTCAATGAAGTGCTGGGGGAGGGCGAGGTTGCGATCCGCGTCGACGGTGAGCGCAGGTTCCGGATCCAGGAAAGCGTATTCACCGGCCTGTGGCGCGTCTTCCTGCTCGACCGGGACGAGAAGGTGATCGCCGACTGGCTGGAGGCCAGCGCGCTGCCGGCGCTGGTGATCGAACTCGCCAGGTCGGCGACCTTGACGGCGCCACCGCTCGTCGAGCTGCCCGCCGATGCCATGAATTCGCCGGCGCTGCTGGCCGAGATTGGCGGCCAGATGGCTGCGCGGGCGCCCGGCGCACCGGCGCACGTGATCAATCTCACGCTGTTCCCTTTGACTGCCGACGATCATCGGGTCATGGAACAGGCGCTTCCGGTCGGCCCTGTCGCGATGATCTCGCGCGGATTCGGCAACTGCCACATTACCTCCACCCGACTGCGCGACGTATGGCGCGTGCAGTACTTCAACAGCATGAAAACGCTGATCCTCAACACGATAGAGGTCGTCGACGTGCCCGCGGTGGCGCTTGCCGCCGCCGAGGATCTCGCCGACACGCGCGAGCGCCTGGCCGAACTCGTCGAGTGGATGGGCGAATCCTGCGGCGAACCGGCGCAGCACTAGCGATGCCAACCCGTTCATCATCCGGCACCGAGACCTCCGCGCGCCACGAATGCGGAGTCTGCTGGCAGGTCTACGACCCCGCGGAAGGCGATCCGGTCTGGCAGGTTCCGCCGGGCACGTCATTCGCAGAATTGCCTGAACATTGGACCTGCCCGAACTGTGCGGCGACGCGCGACCGGTTCCTGGAACTGCCCGATGAGCGCTAGTTCCCACGTTGCGACGGCAATCGCCAACGACTGCGCGAGCACCGTCGCAGGTGCGCTGCGGGCGGACCCGTCGTCCCAACTGGTCGTGTCATTTCGCGCCGCGGCCGCGCGCATGCAGGGACTGGCGTTCGTCAATCCCGCGCTGGAAGTCGAGGCGGTCGGCTTCGCGCCCTGGGCCGGACACTGGCTCGGGGTGCTGGTGACGCCGTGGTGCATGAACCTGGTCCTGGCGCCGCGCGATCCGGCGCGCTGGACAGCGCTTCCCGTGGGCGGCAAGCGCCGCTACCGGTTTCCGGCCGGCGAATACGAATTCATCGGCGCGTCCGATGACGCGATCGGCGACTACCAGGTGTGCTCACTGTTCTCGCCGATGCAGGAGTTCGCCGACCTGCCGACCGCGCGGCTGGTCGCGGCACTTGCGCGCGACGCGCTGCTCGATGCGACGCACGCCGAGCCGTCCACCGGCCTCGCGCCGCACGCGAACCCGCCCGACGCCGAATCAGCGCCGGGCCCGCTCGCCACCTTCGAGAGAGCGCTCGCCGCACCGATTTCGCGCCGAGAGCTCCTGCGCGGGCGCCTGCCGGGCATGGATCATGACTCTCGAGGGTGAACTGGTCGTAACGCTCGCCTGGGATGGCCGGCGCGTGGGTCACGTCACGGTGAAGTCGACGCGACCGCTGGTCGCATCTCGCATCCTTACCGGAAAGACGGCCGTCGACGCGGCGGCGACGATTCCATTGCTGTACAGCGTCTGCGGCGGTGCGCAGGGTGCCGCGGCGGCCGCTGCGCTCGCGGCCGCAGGGGCCGCCGGGTTCGCCGGGCAATCTGAATCCCGAGCCGTCGGCATCGTCGTCGAATCGCTGCAGGAAGGTTTCTGGCACCTGCTGATAGGGTGGCCAAACGCGATGGGCAGCGCGCCACAGGTCACCCCGGTAACGGCGGCGCGCTACCTTATCGCGACGTCGACGCGCGCATCCGACGGCGCCGATCTGCTGGGCGATGCAGCCGCCATGCGCGTGCTCGCCACCGGTTTGAGCGCGATCGCCAGTCGATCGCTGTTCGCTGTGCCACCTGCAGAGTTTCTCGCGCTCACCGATGTCGCAGGGTTGGAGGCGTGGGCGGCTGTAAACCAGACCGTGCCGGCGCGCCTGCTGCGTCACGTGCTGAACGAACCCTCGGCGAAACGCCGCAGCGACATTCGTCTGATGCCGGCACCGCGACGCGAACTTCTGTTGCACGTGGTCGCGCCCGCGCTGCGCGACGATCCCGGATTCACACGCGCGCCGACGTGGGCCGGCGTGCCGGTCGAGACGGGCGCACTCGCGCGGATGCACGAGCATCCACTGGTGGCCGACTGCGAAAGAAGCTTCGGGCGCACGGTCCTCACCCGCATCGTCGCGCGCGTCGTCGAGATGGCGCAGCTGCTCGACGAACTGGCCGGGGTAAACGATTCAGCCGCGCACGCGCCCCGCGCGCAAAGCGTCATGCTGGGCGACGGCGATGGCCTGGGCACGGTGGAAACGGCGCGCGGCCTGTTGCTGCATCGCGCACGCGTGCACGACGAATGCGTGATCGACTACCAGATCATCGCGCCGACCGAATGGAATTTTCATCCCGAAGGCGCGCTGGTACACAGCCTCGATGGCGCCGCCGCCGACGACGAAGCGGCGCTGGTCCGCGCGGCGCGGCTCACCGTCCATACGCTCGATCCCTGCGTCGCTTGTCGGGTCGAGGTAACCCATGCATGAAGTCGCGCTGGCCGAAGGCGTACTGCGCATCGCGCTGGACTCGGCGGCGCACAACTGCGCCGTCCGCATCCAGGCGATCATGCTCGAGATCGGCGCACTGTCGCACGTGGAGCCCGACGCGCTGCGCTTCTGCTTCGATTCGGTCGCGCGCGGGAGCATCGCCCAGGATGCGGTGCTGGACATCGCGACGCCGCCGGGCGTCGCCTGGTGCATGCCCTGCGGCGAACAGGTTCCCATGTTGCAGCTGGGCGATCCGTGCCCGACCTGCGGCAGCTACCAGCTGCAGGTCGTCGCCGGCGACGAGATGCGGGTGAAGGAAATCACGATTGCATGACACGCGCCGCTTGCGGCGGCGCATGAAGAAAGGAGATACCAATGTGCACGACCTGCGGTTGTAGTCACGGCGACACGCGCATCGACGGCGTCGCGGTGCCCGCACGCGACGGGACGCCGGGCTATCGGCACGCGGAACGCGGCGCGCTTTCGCTGCATCGGCATGCCGATGGCAGCTGGCATGACCACCAGCACGGGATCGAGGGCACGGGACCGCTTGGCGCCGTACACGAGGCGGAGCTGCCGGCCAGCCGGGTCGTCGCCATCGAGCAGGACATCCTCGCGCGCAACGACGCACTGGCGCGGCGGAATCGCGATTTCCTGGGCGACCGGGGCATCTTCGCGCTGAATCTGATGTCCAGTCCCGGATCGGGCAAGACGACGCTGCTGGTACGCACCATCGAGGCGCTCAAGGCAAGCCACACGGTGAGCGTGATCGAGGGTGACCAGCAGACGTCGCTCGACGCCGATCGCGTGCGCGCCACCGGCGCGTCCGCCGTGCAGATCAACACCGGCCGGGGTTGCCACCTCGACGCCCGCATGGTCGGCGAGGCGTTGGCGACGCTCGATCCATCGGAGGACAGTCTGGTGCTGATCGAGAACGTCGGCAACCTGGTGTGTCCGGCCGCGTTCGACCTCGGTGAGGCGCAAAAAGTCGTGATCCTGTCGGTGACCGAGGGTGACGACAAGCCTCAGAAGTATCCGGACATGTTCCACGCCGCCAATCTGATGCTCGTCAACAAGATCGACCTGGCGCCCTATGTCGAGTTCGACGTGGACGCCGCCATCGCGTCCGCCCGGCGGATCCGGCCGGGCCTTCCGGTGCTCTGCCTGTCCTGCACCACGGGCGAAGGCTTTGCCGCGTGGCTCGCATGGGTCGAGCAGGGCTGTGCCGACGCGCAGGCAATGCGCGACCGAAACGTCGCCGGGCTGCGCCGGCGAGTGACCGAGCTCGAGGCGAAGCTCGCGTCGACGACCGGCGCGCGCTGAGTCATCCAAACGCCATGTCCGCCGTCGCTTCCGCGCCCGATGTCGTCCGCCGTCGCCTGGAGGTGCGCGGGATCGTGCAGGGTGTCGGGTTTCGGCCGTTCGTCTATCGGCTCGCGCAGGATCTCGCGCTCGCCGGCTGGGTGCGCAACGACGGCGCCGGCGTGACCATCGAGGTGCAGGGCGACCCTTCGCGGGTGGCGCGGCTGGCGCGGCGGGTCCGCGACGAGGCGCCGCCGCGCTCCCGCGTCGACGAGGTCACCGCGCGCGAGTGCGTGCCCGTGAACGCCGGCGCAGGATTCGTGATCCTGGAAAGCGGCCGTGGCCCGATGACCACGGCGATCGGTCCGGACAGCGCGATCTGCGCCGACTGCCTGCGCGAACTCCTCGATCCGGCCGATCGCCGGTATCGCTATGCGTTCATCAACTGCACGCACTGCGGCCCGCGCTACACGATCGCAGAGCGTCTACCGTACGATCGCGCAACCACCAGCATGGCGGCGTTCGACCAGTGCCCGCGCTGCCTCGCTGAATACCGGAATCCGCTCGACCGCCGTTTCCACGCCGAACCCAACGCGTGCCCGGCCTGCGGTCCGAGCCTTGCAATGCTCGATGCCGACGCGACCCCGATCGCGGATGTCGACCCGGTGACCGAGACGCTCGCGCGGCTTGTTCGGGGCGAGATCGTCGCCATCAAGGGGCTGGGCGGTTTCCACCTGGCCTGCGACGCGCGCGATGCGGCGGCGGTCGCGCGGCTGCGTGAGCGCAAGTCGCGCGAGGAAAAGCCGCTGGCGGTGATGGTGGCCAACGCGGCTTCGGCCGAGCGGTTCGTGCATTCCTCGGCCGCCGAACGGGCGATGCTGGCCTCGGCCGAGCGGCCGATCGTCCTTCTGCGCAAGCAGGCCGGTGTGGACTCGATGTTGTCCGGAGTCGCGCCGGGCCTGGCCTGGCTCGGCGTCATGCTGCCGTACACGCCATTGCACAACCTGTTGTTCTTCGAGGCCGCCGGACGGCCGGCGAATTCGCGCTGGCAGCGTGGAGCGCAGCCGCTGGTACTGGTGATGACCAGCGCGAATCCTGGCGGCGAGCCGCTGGTGACGGGCAACGATGAGGCCCGTGCGCGGCTGGCGGGTATCGCCGACGCCTTCCTGGTGCACGACCGCGACATCGTCATCGGTTGCGACGACAGCGTGGTGCGCGCGCTCCATGGCGATATCGACCGTGGCCTGCAGTTCGTCCGGCGCGCGCGTGGCTACACGCCGCGCGCAATCAGGCTCTCCACGGCGGGGCCCCCGGTGCTGGCGGTCGGCGGCTACTTCAAGAACACGGTCTGCGTGACGCGCGGTGACGAGGCATTCGTCTCGCAGCACGTCGGCGACCTCGACAACGCGCCGACCTGTCGCGCACACGAAAGTGCGGTCGCCCACCTGCTGGCGATTCTCGACGTCGAGGCCTCGCTCGATCGTGCACGACCTGCATCCGGACTTCCACAGCACGCGCTACGGCGCGGCGCTGGCGGGCAGGCTCGGCGTCCCGCTGCACGGTGCCGCGCATCACCACGCGCATGTCGCCGCGGTGCTGGCCGAGCATCGGTACGAGAATCCGGTCATCGGCCTGGCGCTCGACGGCGTCGGTCTGGGCACGGACGGCGCCGCATGGGGCGGCGAACTGCTGGCGGTCGATGGCATCCGTTGCGATCGCGTCGGACGCCTGGCGCCGTTGCGGCTGCCGGGAGGAGATCGCGCCGCACGCGAGCCGTGGCGCATGGCCGCAGCGGCGCTGGCGCGGGCCGGACGCGGCGACGAGATCGAAACCCGTTTCGCCGACGAGCCGGGCGCGCACGCGGTCGCCGACATGCTTGCGCGCGGCGTGCGGGCACCGGAAACCTCGAGCATGGGTCGCTGGTTCGACGCGGCTGCAGGGTTGCTGGGAGTCCGGCGACGCATGGCGTTCGAAGGGCAGGCGGCGATGCAGCTCGAAGGTCTGGCGCAGCGCTATGGGCCGGTCCCAGGCGACCGGGCGCTGTACGTGGTGAACGACGACAACGAGCTCGATCTCACGCCGCTTGTTCATCGTCTGGCCGACGAACGCGACGCAGGCTACGGTGCCGCGCTGTTCCATGCGACGCTGGTCGCGGCGCTCGCGGAGTGGGTGGGACGAGCGGCCGCCGCGCGGGGCCTGACGACCATCGCGGCCGGAGGTGGCTGCTTCCTCAACGCGATCCTTGCCGACGGCATGCGCGCTGCATTGACCCGCAAGGGGCTCGCATTGCTCGAAGCGCAGGCGGTGCCGCCCAATGACGGTGGCCTGGCGCTCGGGCAGGCTTGGATAGGCATGCAGCTTCTGAGAAGGAACACCTGACCATGTGCCTCGCCATTCCCGCACGCGTCGTCGACCTCGTGGACAACGATTGCGCGCTGGTCGACGTCGGCGGCGTGCGGATGCCGGTGTCGCTCGCACTGGTGGACGGCGTGAAGCCCGGCGACTACGTGATCGTCCATGTCGGCTATGCACTGACCCGGCTCGACCCGGCCGAGGCCGAGCGCACGCTGGCCGTGTTTGCCGAGGCGGGACTGGCGGAGGCGGGCAGCCCGTGAAGTACATCGACGAGTTCCGCGACGGGAAGCGCGCGCGCGACCTGGCCGGCGCCATCGCACGCGAGGTCCGTGGCGACCGTCGTTACCATCTGATGGAGTTCTGCGGCGGCCACACGCACGCAATCTCGCGCTACGGACTTGCCGACCTGATGCCACCCTCGATCAGGATGATTCACGGTCCGGGCTGTCCGGTGTGCGTGCTGCCCGTCGGTCGCATCGACAACGCGATCGAGCTGGCACGGCGTCCGGGACTCATCCTTTGCACCTACGCCGACACGATGCGCGTTCCCGCCTCGCAGGGCCTGTCGCTGCTGCAGGCGAAGGCGCGTGGCGGCGACATCCGCATGGTCTATTCGAGCACCGACGCCGTTCGCATTGCCCGCGATCATCCCGATCGCGACGTCGTGTTCTTCGCGATCGGATTCGAGACGACCACGCCGCCGACCGCAGTGGCGATCCGCCAGGCGCAGGCGCTGCAGCTGTCCAACTTCAGCGTGTTCTGCAACCACGTGCTCACACCGGCGGCCATCAGCAACATCCTCGAGTCGAAGGACGTGCGCGAGCTGGGCACCGTGCCTCTCGACGGATTCATCGGCCCCGCGCACGTGTCGACGGTCATCGGCAGCCAGCCCTACGAGTATTTTGCCGAGGAGTACCAGCGGCCAGTCGTCATCGCCGGGTTCGAACCGCTCGACGTGATGCAAGCGATCCTGATGCTGGTGCGCCAACTGAACGAGGGTCGCGCCGAGGTGGAGAACGAGTTCACGCGTGCCGTCACGCGCGACGGCAACGCGAAGGCGAAGGCACTGGTCGCCGACGTCTTCGAGCTGCGCCGCACGTTCGAATGGCGCGGCCTGGGCGAGGTTCCGTACAGCGCGCTTACGCATCCGCGATCGCTATCGCGAGTTCGACGCGGAAGCCCGCTACGGCATCGTCTACCGGTCGGTCCCCGATCACAAGGCCTGCGAGTGCGGTGCGATCCTGCGCGGCGTGAAGACTCCCGCGCAGTGCAGGGTGTTCGGCACCGCGTGCACCCCGGACCATCCGCTCGGCTCGTGCATGGTGTCGGCGGAGGGCGCCTGCGCCGCGCACTATTCGTACGGCCGATTCAAGGACGCGACCGTCGTCGCGGCGGCGCCGGCGATCGCTGTCGCCGCCACCGCCCTGGCTCCCGCCGTGGCCACCGCCTCCGCAGATTGACCACCCATGCGTGACGGCTACGTTCGACCGATCGATTTTCGCAACGGCCGCGTCGACCTGACGCACGGCGGAGGCGGGCGCGCGATGGCGCAGCTGATCGACGAACTCTTCATGCGTGCCTTCGACAACGAGTGGCTGCGCCAGGCCAACGACCAGGCGGCGTTTCGCGTCGGCGCCGGACGGATGGTGATGGCGACCGACAGCCACGTCGTTTCGCCACTTTTCTTTCCCGGCGGCGACATCGGATCCCTGTCGGTGCACGGTACGATCAACGACGTCGCGATGGCCGGCGCGGTGCCGCTCTATCTGGCCGCTGGCTTCATCCTCGAGGAGGGGTATCCGCTGGCGGACCTGAAGCGGATTGTCGAGTCGATGGCGGCCGCCGCCCGGGAGGCCGGCGTCCCGGTCGTGACCGGCGACACCAAGGTCGTCGAGCAGGGCAAGGGCGACGGCGTCTTCATCACGACAACCGGCGTCGGCGTGGTGCCCGCCGGCGTCGATATCCGGGGCGATCGCGCGCAGCCCGGCGACCGGATCCTCGTCAGCGGCTCGCTGGGTGACCATGGGGTGGCGATCATGTCGCTGCGCGAGAACCTGACGTTCGAGACGACGATCCTCTCGGATTCCGCCGCATTGCACGCCCTGGTTTCGGACATGGTGGCCGCGGTCCCCGACATCCACTGCCTGCGCGACCCGACGCGCGGTGGCCTCGCGACGACACTGAACGAGCTCGCGCGCCAATCCGGGTGCGGCATGGTGATCGCCGAGGAACGCATTCCGGTCGCCGCGCAGGTGCGCGCGGCCTGCGAGTTCCTGGGTCTCGACCCGCTGTACGTTGCGAACGAAGGCAAGCTCGTCGCGATCTGCGCCGGCGCCGATGCCGACCGTCTTCTGGCCGCGATGCACGCGCATCCGCTGGGTCGCGACGCAGCGTCGATCGGCGAGGTCATCGCCGATCCGCATCACTTCGTGCAGATGGACACCAGCTTCGGCGGTCGCCGAGTCGTCGACTGGTTGACCGGCGAGCAGCTGCCGAGGATCTGCTGATGCGCATCCTGATCCTCGCGCACGCGTTCAACAGCCTGACGCAGCGCGTCCATTGCGAGCTCGTCGCCGCGGGTCACGAGGTCTCGGTCGAGTTCGACATTGCCGACAGCGTAACCGAGGAGGCGGTGGCGCTCTGGCGTCCGGATGTCGTCGTCGCGCCGTACCTGAGACGCAGGATTCCGGATTCGGTCTGGCGCCGGTTTCGCTGCCTCGTCGTGCATCCGGGCGTGGTCGGGGACCGTGGGCCCTCGGCGCTCGACTGGGCCATTGTCGGCGGTGAAGAGCGTTGGGGTGTCACCGTGCTCGAAGCCGACGGCGAAATGGACGCGGGCGCGGTCTGGGCCAGCATCGAGTTTCCGATGCGCGCCGCAACCAAGGGCAGCCTCTACCGCAATGAGGTGACGGAAGCTGCGATGACGGCACTCATGACGGCGCTGAAGCGCATCGGAAACGGCGAACGCCCGACGCCGCTGGCCGAGCTGCGCGGCGCGCGCGGCCGGCTGCGACCGCTGATGCCTCAGGCCGAGCGCAGGATCGACTGGCACGCGGACGACACGGCGACGATTCTGCGCAAGATCCGCGCCGCGGATGGCGCCCCCGGCGTTGCCGACGAGGTCCTCGGCGCGCCTGTGTACCTGTACGACGCACACGGCGAAGGTCGACTGCGTGGCGAATTCGCGCGCGCCGAGCCCGGAGCGGTCATCGCGCAGCGCGCCGGCGCCATCCTGCGCGCGACCATCGACGGCGCCGTCTGGATCACGCATCTGAAGCGCCGAGACGGCGAGCCGCCCGCCTTCAAGCTGCCTGCGGCCATGGTGCTGGGCGAACGGCTCGCAGGCGTACCCGAGAGGTCGCTCGCGCCGAACGCGGTCGTCGACGCTGCGACGTGGCGGCCGATCGAATACGTCGAGGATGGCGCTGTCGGTTTTCTCCATTTCCCGTTCCACAACGGCGCGATGGGCACGGCCCAGTGCGAGGCGTTGCGCGCCGCCTATGTCGCGGCGAAGGCGCGTCCCACGCGCGTGATCGTGCTGACGGGCGGCCCCGATTTCTGGTCGAACGGCATCCATCTCAACCTGATCGAAGCCGCCGATCATCCGGCCGAGGAGTCGTTGCGCAACATCAACGCGATGAACGATCTGGTGCGCGAGATCATCGACACGCCGCGGCAGTACACGATCGCCGCGCTGCGGGGCAACGCGGGCGCAGGCGGCGTGTTTCTGGCGCTTGCCGCCGATCGGGTCTTCGCGCGTGACGGCGTGATCCTGAATCCGCACTACAAGGGGATGGGCAACCTCTACGGCTCGGAATACTGGACGTACCTGCTGCCACTGCGTATTGGTGCGGAAGCGGCGTGGGCGCTCACGCAGGGCCGGCTGCCGATGTCGGCACCGCAGGCGGCCGCCGTGGCCTCATCGACGGCCATTTCGCGACCGACGTCGCCGCGTTCACCGCCGAAGTCGCGGCCCGCGCGCATGCGCTTGCCGCCGACCCGGGATTCGCGGGGCTCCTGGCGGGCAAGGCTGCGCGCCGGGCCGCCGACGAGGCGATCCGGCCGCTCGCCGACCATCGCGCCGACGAAATCGAGCGGATGCAGCAGAATTTCTTCGGTTTCGATCCGAGTTATCACGTGGCCCGGTATCACTTCGTCGAGAAAGTGCCGCGCTCGCGCACGCCGCTGTATCTTGCGCGCCATCGTGCGCGGCGAGCGACCGTCGAAGCGAACAGCCCGCGCAGCGACGAGCCGCGAACGGCGCGCGACACCTTGTCGCACGCAGCGGATTTCGCCGCACGGGTGTCAACGCCGTCGGCGCTCGACCGTTAGACACTTCGGCGTACCATGCTGGACCTGTCCCATGGATTCCAACCGCCCGCATGACGGGCACAACTTGAGCAAGGAGCAAGAGATGAGGGCAATCATGTTGACCGCAGTACTTGCCGCTGGTTTGGCGGCGACCGGCGCGGCGAGCGCTTCCGAGGACCTGGCGAAGAGCAGCGGCTGCCTGACCTGCCATGCGGTGGCAACCAAGAAGATGGGTCCTGCGTTCAAGGACATCGCCGCCAAGTACAAGGGCAAGGCCGATGCCCAGGCGACGCTGGTCGCCGAGTTGAAGTCGGGCAAGGGTCATCCGGCGGTGAAGTCCTCCGAGGCCGATACCGCGACGCTCGTGAAATGGATCTTGGCGATGTAGACGGATGTACGCCTGCTGTCGGCGGCATGCACGCCAGTGTTTGCTTGGCGTCGACGGCAGGGTCGCGACTGGGATAGGATGCACTCCGGAATGCCGGAACACCGGGTTGGCGCAACGCAGTGCCACGGGTGTGGACCGGTACCGTCAACGACCAGAGGAGACCACAGGATGAAGTCGATCGTGATCGCGATCATCGCCGCCGCCGCCATCGGCGCAGCCGGCGCGGCGAATGCGCAGGAGGCGCTCGCCAAGAGCAGCGGGTGCCTGAACTGCCACGACGTGAATACCAAGAAGATCGGCCCGGCGTTCAAGGATGTCGCAGCCAAGTACAAGGGCAAGGCCGACGCCCAGGCAATGCTCGTAACCAAGCTGTCGGAGGCGAAGGGTCACACGGCGGTGAAGGCGAAGGGCGATGACCTGAACGCCATCGTCAAGTGGGTGCTTTCGCTGTAATCCAGCCCAATGACCTCGTGAACGGGCCGGCGGATGCCGGCCTTTTCACATTCACCGTTGACATTGCTCAGCGAGTCCTTCCTGGCCATTTGATGCGCCTCAATCGCCGACGGCTCCTGCGACATTTTGTCGCAGCCGCGTGATCTAATTTGCGCTTGTCCGCCATCGAGTGGCAGCCAGCGCGCAAACGGGCAGCAGACGAGGATCGCGGTGGACGCAAGAACGGAAGGCGGGTGGGAGGCCAGGAACGACTCGGCAGGTCAATCGCGCCCGCCTCGCTGGAGAGGGCGCTGGGGTCGCCGGCCGGCGTCGGAGCAGGGGACGCCGGACGCTCGCACCGCGATCGCCCGCCGCCGCTGCTGGCGAGCCTGCGGCTGCTGGCGGAACTGCGGATGGTGGCCCTCTGCGGTCAGGCGGCGGCCATTGCGACGGCCGTCCAGCTGGGGGTGGTGTTGCGCTGGCCGTTGATGGCCTCGGTCGTCGGTATGCTGGTGCTGGCGAACCTGGCGGTCTGGGTCCGCCTGCGGCGCGGTGGGCCGGCCACCTACCGCGAAATTGGTGTCCACCTCGTATTCGACCTTGGCGCCTTCACCGTGTTGCTGCTTTCCGCCGGCGGCGCAGCCAATCCGTTCGTGCTGCTCTATGTCCTGCACGCTGTGCTGTTCGCACTTCTGCTGCCGTGGATGCTGGCGATTGCCGGTGTCGCGCTGGTCGTTGCCGCGGTCACCGGCGCGGCTGCCTGGCGGTCGCCGCTCCTCATGCACGACGGGTCGCCGCTGCCCGCGTTCCTGCGCTCGCTGGGCGACTGGACGAGCATAGCGTTGACGGTTCTGGTGGCTGCGTGGATCGTTGCGCGCATCGCTGCATCACTGCGTGACCAGCAGCGCCAGCTCGCAGAAGCCGAGCGCCACATGAGCCGCGACGAGATGGTGATGCGCGTCGGCGTGCTCGCCGCGGGAGCTGCGCACGAGCTCGCGACCCCGATGACCACGATGACGGTGGTTGCCGGAGAAATGCAGCACGAGAACGACGTCGCCGCACTCAAGCGGGACGCCGCGGTCCTGGCGACGCAGATCGCCGCCTGCAGGCACACGCTCGACAACCTGATGGCCACCGCCGCCCATGCCCGGGCGCAGGCGGAGGAGCGCATCGCAGTCGACCGCCTGCTGGAATCCGTGGCGCATCGTTTCGGCGCTCTGCGCCCCGATGCCGGATTGACGCTGCCGCTGGAACGGCGATCTCCCGGTGCCGGAGATCGTCGCGGATGCAGCGCTGGCGCAGGCGATCCTGATCCTGCTCAACAATGCGGCGGACACTTCCCTGCATGATGTCGAGATGATTGGATACTGGGACCGTCGAACGTTGAAGGTGACCGTCCGCGACCGGGGGCCGGGATTGCCCGCCGAGGTACGTGAACGACTGGGCCGCGAATTCTTCACCACCAAGCCCAGGGGCGAAGGCACCGGGATGGGCTTGGTGCTTGTGGCGGATGCGGCGCGGCGCCTGGGCGGCGACCTGCGCTGGGCGGACCGGGAGGACGGTGGAACCACGGTCGAGCTGCAGGTTCCGCTCGACGCTCCCGCAGGGTCTCCGTCGTGAGTGCAACATGAGCGGCAACGGAAGCGGTAACACCTCGCCGTCCATCCTGATCGTCGACGACGACGAGCCATTGTGCGCAGCGTTCTCGCGAGCGTTTGAGCGCCGCGGCTTCCGGACGACGGTGGCGCACGACGCCGACGCCGCGATCCGGGCCGCCCGCGACGAACGGCCCGACCACGCGGTGGTCGATCTTCGGCTGCCCGGTCAGTCTGGACTCAAGGTGCTCGCGCAGCTGCTCGACATCCATCCGCCAATGAAGGTGGTGATCCTGACCGGGCACGGCAGCATTCCCACGGCGATCGCGGCGATCAGACTCGGGGCCGCGCATTACCTGACCAAGCCCGTCGACACCGACGCCGTACTGGCTGCGTTCAATCGCACTGCCGGCGACGACGACATTCCGTTGAACGACAAGCCGATGTCCCCCAGCCGGCTCGAGTGGGAACACATCAATCGCATCCTGCTCGAGCACAAGGGGAACATTTCAGCGACGGCGCGCGCGCTGTCGCTGCATCGTCGCACGCTGCAGCGCAAGCTTGCCAAGCACGCCGTGCGTTCCTGACGCAGCGCCTTGAGCGCCCGTGCAGCAGCGCGCATGCGAGCGTCGAACCGTGCCGCTGTACGTCGCTGGCTCTAGCCGCGCTTCGCGTCGAGGTTCATCTCCGGCCACTGGCGGCCATGACATGCGGGATTGGAGCAGAAGCTGCCGCCGTCCGTCCCCCACTTGATCGGGCCGTGGCACAGCGTGCACGTCGAGTCGAGCTTGGTCCGGTGGTCGTGCATCCAGTTCGGCTCGTTGTGGCTGTCCGGCGGCGTCAGGCTTGGGTCCACCGTGGAGGCCACGGTCTTCTTGCTGCCGTCGATCGTCACCTGCGGAATATCGTGGCACAGCGTGCACTGCAGCCGGATCGCCTCGCCCTTCTCGTTGAAGTGCTTGCCGTCGTGGCAACGGAAGCAGCCCGGGGAGTCCTTGTGCCCGACGTGATTCGGGAAGGACTTCCACGACAGGTCCTTGGCCTCGAATTCGGACAGCTCGAGGATCTCGAGCATCGCCGTTGCGAATTGCGCCTCGGCTGCCTTCTGCTCGGGCTTCAGCTCGCCCTTGGGCGCCGCGTCGGCGATGATTTTCTTGAACGTCGGGACCTGCTCTTCCATCGGCCCGTGCAGCGTCGACGCAGTTTCGATGATCGCCAATGCGCGCGCCTTGATCGAAGGTATGCCGGTGTCGATCTTGCCCTCTGACATTGCCTGATCCACGCGGTCGGCCGGATTCTTGAAAGGATGTCCCGCCGCGTTGTGGCAGTCTGTGCAATCCATCCTGCGCTTGGTCTTCTCGTCCATCTCGGCGCGGCTGACCTTGCTCGACGCATCGAAATACGTGGTCTGCTTGCCGTCCTTGCCGGTGATCCGCACCCAGGGGATGGTCCGTTTCTGCACGTCGTCGCTCACGTACTCGACGTTCTGCTCGACGTGCCAGTGGATGCCGCGCGTCGCCTTCTCGCGTGCCTCGCCGCCCCCGGTGTGCACGATTAGCTTGGTGCGCACCTCGGTGTTCTTGGCATCGGCGTCGTAATGGACCTTGGTGCGCACCTTGTCGTCGTGGTTGACCGCCGGCCAATGGCAGCCCTCGCAGGAATCGCGGGCAGGACGCAGCGTGGTCGCGGTAAGCGGGCGCTTGTAGCCGGTGATCATGCCGAGGAGTTCGTGATAGTGCGCGGCCTTGAGCGTCATCAGCTGCAGCGTAGGCAGCCGTCCCATGTGGCACTCGACACACTGGACGCGCGCGTGTGAATACACGGCGTAGGCACGCGGTTCCTCGGGATGGACCGCATGGCAGTTGTTGGTGCAGAACGCATTGCTGTTGCTGTATTCCCAGGCGACGATGCCGCCAGCCCCGAGCAGCGCGAGGGCGATGCCGGCGACGATGATCGTCGTTGCGCCTCCGAGCATCAAGCGTGCGTTTCCCCAAAGTGATCTTCATCGGCGACACCGCATGCAATTCATCTTGAGCTTCCCCTGCGTACGCTGTTCAGGGCGTACCTCTGACCCGCTTTGGGCACGCCTGCGCTTGTTTGCCGTGGCACCGGATGCCGGGCTCTGCGCCTGTGGATTATATCCAGATCACGCTGTAAACGATCAGCACGATCGTGATGATGCCGAGCACCAGCGCCGTCCCCCCGACGACCCAGCCGAACCACCTGGCCTCCGCCGACGGCGGCGTGGTTTCCGCGGATGCCAGTGCGCCTTCGCGGGTGAGGCGATCGTACTGGACGCGACGTTCGCTCTTCAGCTCGTGTTCCGGGATGCGGCCGGTGAATACCACCGTATCCATGGGGAATTTCGCGGGCCGCAGGTGGCCGTTGAAAAAGTGGAAGGTGAAGATGAAGCCCACGGCGAGCAGGGCTTCCTCGCCGTGCACCAGCGAGGCGATGTTGAACATCCATCCGGGCAGGAGCTTTGCGAAGAACATCGGAAACCAGAGCAGGAGCCCCGAGCCGCCGATGATGAACATCCCCCAGAACACCGCCCAGTAGTCGAACTTCTCCCAGTAGGTCCAGCGATCGAATTGCGGCCGGGGTCCGGCGCCGACGAACCACCGGAAGTTGCGATAGATGTCGACGATGTCCTGCGGCTGGGGCACCAGCGAGTCGGGTCCCCAGAGCACGCTCATGAGCCGCCCCCCCGAGATCGCCCGTCCGAGCACGAGCGCTACGTGCGTGACGAACAGGAAGATCATGACAATCGCGAAGGTCCGGTGCAGCATGCCCGCGCCCTGGAAACCGCCGAGCATTCGGGCCAGCGTGGCGGCCCAGGGCTTCCCGGCGAAGATCAGCGGCAACCCCGTGAGGGCGCATCCGACAAAGCTCAGCATCAGCAGTGCGTGCATGACGCGTTCGACCGGCGTGAATCGCCGGTAGTAGCGCTGCGCCACACCCGCCACGGGTGCCGCCCCGTTCAACGCGATCGCCATCAGTGTTTCTCCCCGCCTTTACGTCGGCCCCCGACCTTCTCTCGCAGCTCGCGGTAGAACCAGAACAGTGTATGGATGCCGAAGAACGCGAATACGCCGAAGAGCAGAAACTCCATGAACATGGCGGCGTAGTAGTACATCGGGTTGCGCGCCTTGTCATGCCGATTCGCGTGCGGATCGAAGCTCGCGAAATTGGCCGACGCGCCCACGTGGCAGGTCTGGCACGTCTTGACCCGGTTCTGCGCGGACACCTTCGACAAGGGGTTCGACGCCGGCAGCACGTCGTGAGCGCCGTGGCAGGCGGCGCAGGTCGCGATTCGTGCGTAGCCCAATGCCGTCACCTGTCCGTGGAACGTGTCGCGGTACGAGGACAGATATTCCTGATGGCAGATACCGCATTGCTCGATCACCCCGATCTGGAATTTCTCCGATTCGTGCTGCGTGATCTCGTGCGCGGAGTGGCAGTCGGTGCATCCGGGCGCCGCCAGATTCCCGTCCTGCCGGAGCTTGCCATGCTGCCCGGCCAGGAAGGCGGTCCGCTCCGGCTTGTGGCAGGTCCCGCAGGTGTCGGGAATGTTGGCCCGGCTGGTCCGGCTCAGCTCCTCGCCCTTGGCGCGGATGTTGTGCGCACCGTGGCAGTTGGTGCAGGTCGGCGCCGATGCCTGCGCTGCGCCCTTGAGCGCCTTGCCGTGGATGCTGTCGTGGAACTTGCTGGCGACGTTGCCTCCGGGCAGCTTGGCCTGTGCGACCACCGTATCGCTGCCGTGACACTTCGAGCACGTCGCCTCGATGTTCGCGTGGTTGGTGCGCGACTCGGGGTCTTTCGCCCGCCTGATGTCATGCGTGCCGTGGCAATCGATGCAGTTGGCGGCAACGGTGTTGCCGCCCGTGCGCGCCAGGCCATGCACGGTTCCCGCATATTCGGCGACCGCTTTCTCGTGGCAGGTGCCGCAGTTGACCGGCTTCAGCTTCTCCGCGTGCGGCAACTTCTTGGCTGAGACATCGCTGTGACAATCGGTGCAGGTCAGCGACATCTCGCCGTGAACCGATGACTTGAAGCGGGCGGGATCGACTGCGATCGACTGGCCGCCGGCGCTCTTGGCGTCCTTGTCGGCATGGCACATGAGGCAGGTGTCGTTGACGCCGGGCGCCGGTTCGGACGCCGTGGCGGCGTGAGCGCCGGGTGCGCCGAGTGCTGCCAGGAGCGCGACGACTGTCGCAAGCGTTCTTAGAATGGTCATCGGGGGGGAACGATGCGCATGGTTGGGCATTCGCCGATGCCGGCTGCCCAGCGGGCGGGGATCATTGCGGCAATGAGGCGGCGAGGTGGCGACGATGAGTCGCGGCAATGCTGACACGCGCTCATTGCCGCGGTCTTGACTTGGATCAACCGGCAGGGTTCGAAGCGCCGCATTGAGTTGCAGCGCACCGCGCTCCGGTATTGCCACCGCCGGCGTTACAACGCGTCGTCAGGCTGGCGGCGGACCTGCCGAGCGCGCAACGGCCTCCCATCGTCCGCTCGCCTGCGAACGCACGCATGCCTCGATGAATGCCATCGTGTGCGCGCCTTCCTCGATCCGCGGATAGAGGAAGGCGGGAACGGCATCGCCGAGATCGCGCGCCATGCGCTCCTGCGCGACCTCGGCGTAGATGTTGGCGAACGCCTCACGCAGTCCCTCAGGATGCCCGCGCGGCGAGCGCCCGAGCGCGATGATCTCCGGCGGCAGGAACGGGTCGCCGCGGCCGATGATTCGCACCGGCTCCCCCTGCAGCGCGAGGCGCAGATACGAAGGCTCGCGATGCGACCAGTCGAGCATTCCGCGTTCGCCGTAGATGCGCAGCCGGATGTCATTCTCCCCGCCGGCCGCGGCCTGCGTCACGGTGAACGTGCCGCGCGCCCCGCCGTCGAACTCGATCAGCGCGGACACATGGTCGACGACCTTGCGGCCAGGCAGCAGCGTTCCGACATCCGCGGCCACGCGGGCCACGGCCATTCCCGTTGCGAACGACGCCAGGTGCTGCGCGTGGCAGCCGATCGCGCTCATGACCAGTGCGAGGCCGCTGCGCTGCGGGTCGAGGATCCAGCGGAAGCGGTTGCTCTGCGGGCCGTCCTCGACGCGTGTGGCCATTCCGCTCTGGATGTACTCGACCTGGACGAGTCGCACCGGCCCCAGCGCGCCATCCAGCGCGAGTTGCCTCGCGTAGCGCGTCATCGGGTAGGCGGTGTAGCCGTGCGCGATCGCAAACAGGCGCTGGTTGGTCCGGGTGCGCGCGACCAGGTCGCAGGCCTGCGCGTAGTCGTGGGTGACCGGCTTGTCGCCGACGACGTCGAGCCCGGCGTCGAGCGCCGCCGCCGCGAATGGATAGTGCGTGTCGTTCGGCGTCATGATCGCGACGGCATCGATGCCATCGGACCGAGCTTTCTCCTGCGTCAGCATTTCCGCCACGGTGCCGTAGCTGCGCTCTGCGGCAAAGCCCATCGCGACGCCGGCGGCGCGCGAACGCACCGGGTCGCCGGAAAAGACGCCGGCTGTGCAGCGCCACCAGCCGTCCATTTCCGCGGCGCCACGATGCATGCGCCCGATCCAGGCGTCCGGACCGCCGCCGATGATGCCCAGCCGCAGCGGCCGTCCGAAGCGTTCCTTGATTCCGGTCATGTTTGTCCTCTTTCGCCTTGTCCGAGCTGTGATTTGTCGTGCTGGGCGACGATCAGCCGCGTCGATTTCCTGGTGGCGATCATCGGCGGGGTCGTTGCGAAATATGTCCTGAAGTGCGGCGTTCTCTGATGCGCATCGAAGGCGGATTCGTCGGTGTAGACCTCGTAGAGGCAAACGCGATCCGCGAGTGCCGGATCGCGCAGGATGTCGAAGCGATGGCATCCGGGTTCGTCGCGGACGGAGCCTTCAGCATTGCGCCGCGCCGCGGCCAGGAACGCGGGGAGCAATCCGGGCTTGATGTCGAGTTCGACCCACAACGCGAAACGCTCCATGTTTGCCCTGCCCGCGGTTGCGCCGGGAAAAAGCGGAAATCCTAGCATGCGACGCCAGCGACACCCATGGCCGCAGCTGCGCCGCCCGTGCTTGACGCCGGCCCACAATTGGGAGTCTCATGCCATGATCTACCGCTTTTGTGAAAAAGGAGCGAGTCATGGCGAAGAAAGCCCCTGCACCAGCCGCGAAACGGACCGCTAGGAAGCCCGCGAAAAAGGTCGCGGCCAGGAAGACCGCCCCGAAATCCGCGCCCAAGGCCGCCGCGTTCCCGCAGTTCGACCCGGCGATGATGGCGGGGATGGGGGACATGTCGAAGATGGCCAAGATGATGACGCCCCAGCAGGCGATGGACATGTACAAGGCCAACGCGAAAATGGCGCTCGACGTCATCAATGCAGCGATCGAGAACACCACGCGTCTGCGCAGGCTGCAGTTCGAGGGGGAGGAGCAGGCGCGTGCGATGGGCCACAAGGTCGCCCGGCGCGCGGTCGAGGCCGGCAGTCCCAACGAGATGATGGCGGCCGGACAGAGCGCGTCGCAGGAGGCGATGGAGCATGCGATGCGCTACTGGGGCCAGATGTTCGAGATGATCGTCGAGATGCAGAAGCGCCTGTTCGTGATGATGGAAGACCAGATGGCAGGCGTTCCCGGCGTCAAGGAAGCCAAGGCGGCGATGGCGATGATGCCGGACCTGCGGCAGGCGCAAAACGTCATCCAGGCGATGCAGGGCGTGATGTCCTCCGGCGGCAATGCGTTCGAGTCGATGCAGCGCGTGATGGGCGATTTTTCCAAGTACATGCCGGGAATGAAGCGCTGACGGGACCAAATCGCTGCACGCCTCCGACGGCGCCTTCCGGTCACGTTCGCAGCAGGTAGGACAAGGCGGCCCTGAGTTTCGCCGGCGCCACCGGCTTGTGCAGCAACATGAAGCCGGCTGCGGTGATCCGGGCGAGTTCCTCGGACGAGCTTTCGCCGGAGACGACGATCGCCGGCACGTCCCGGCCGTAGATCGCGCGCAATCGCCTGATTGCGTCCAGGCCATCGCGGCCCAGCGGCAGGCGAAAGTCGACCAGCAGGGCATCCGGCGGTGGTTCGCTCCCGTACTGCGCGATCGCTTCGTCTGCATGGGCGGCCAGCATCGGTGCACAGTTCCAGGTCGCCAGCGTCTGCCGCATGCCTTCGCGTATCGGTTCGTCGTCTTCGATCACCAGCACGCGGCGGCCGTTCAGCGGATCGAGTTCGATCGGTGGCAGCGAAGGAGGCGGCACCGCCGTCCCGGCGGGCACCGCCGAGATCAGCACTCGGAAAACCGATCCCCGGCCAAGGCGCGATGTCACCTGCACCTCGTGGCCGAGCAACCGCGCGAGCCGGCGCACGATCGCCAGCCCCAGCCCCAGCCCACGAGCCTGGGCGCGCTCCGGGTTGCCGATCTGGTAGAACTCCTCGAACACGTGTTCGAGATTTTCGGCGGCAATGCCGGGACCGCTGTCCCAGACCTCGACGGCGATGCGACTGCCCCGCCGGCGCGCGCCGACGACGACACCGCCCTCGCTGGTGTAGCGCAGCGCGTTGGCAAGCAGGTTGCGCAGGATCCGTTCGAGCAGCACCGGGTCCGAGTACACGGCCCGGGCCGTCGGCACCACGGCAAACTTGAGATTTTTTTCAAGTGCCTCCGGCGCGAAGTCGTTGGCGAGCCGGTCGAACAGCGTGTTGAGCGCCATCGCACACGACCTGGTTTCGACCACGCCGGCTTCGAGCTTCGATACATCGAGCAAGGCCGAAAACAGCGAGTCGAGCGACGACACGGACGTTGAAATTCGATGGGCGAGCGCAGCGTCGTCGGGATCGCGCGTGCGATCGCCGAGCCGGGCGGCGAAGAGGCCGAGCGCATGCAGTGGCTGGCGAAGATCGTGGCTCGCTGCGGCGAGAAAGCGCGTCTTGGCGTGGTTGGCGGTTTCCGCGGCATCGCGCGCTGCACGTGTCTGCTTGAGCTGTTCCTCCAGCGCTTCGCTTTTTTCGGCCACGCGACGTTCGAGATTGGCATTGAGCAGCTCGAATTCGTTCAACGCGCGCACGAAGCGGTCGGTGAGAATCCAGCCGACCAGCAGCAGGAATGCGAGCCCTGCATAGGGCACGAGCATCAGCGGCCGGATATCGGCCCCGTTTTGCGCGGCGAGCCAGTCATGAATGGCAAACGCGGTGGAAACGGCGCCCGCCAGCAGCAGGAGCAGGCTCTCGACATTCCGCTTGCGCAGTGCATAGCGGGCCACGGCGGTCAGCGCGATCAACACGAGCACGATGCCGAACAGGCGCACTGCCACGGCGGCGTGGGAGACGATGCCCAGTCCGACCGAAACGTAGAGCACCAGCGGCACGGCGACGACGAAGCCGACGATGGCCCGGCGATACGGCCTCCAGTCGGTTTCCGCGAAGCGAAGGCAGAACAGGCACAACAGACCCACGAACAGCATGTACATCGACGTCCACCAGATACCCCAGTGGGGAGGCGGCAGCAATGGAGTCGTCAGCTGCGACAGGCCAGTGTGGATGCCCCACAGTATCGCTGCCGAGCCGAAGAGCCCGTAGGTCGGGTCGCGCCGGCGCAACCAGAGCACGATGATGAAGATCCCGAGCACGATGATGGTCACGCTGACGATGGTCGGGCCCAGCGTGTAGAGAAATAGATCCCGAAACGCGCGCTCCCGCAGCATCGGCTCCGGCCCGGCGAGGACGGGACCGAGTCCGCCGGCGCCGGGCACGCGTTCGTGCACATGGAGCGCGATCACGTTGTTCCCCGGCTTCACGATTTCCTCCGGAACCACGAACAGTCGCGCCTGCTGCCAGCTGCGCGGGCGCGGGCCGAGCAGCGCGCCGGTGGCGCCGATCAGCTGCCCATTGACGAAGACCTCGGTCGGCATCGTGGTCGCGGTGAGGTAGACGGCGTCGATTCCGGACGCGCGTTGCGGCGCGGGCCATTCCAGCAGATACCACCCGGAACCGACGGTGTGCGGGCGCCGCACCTCCCAGTCGTCCGGGAGCGTGACCGGCGATCCGGCCGTGGTGGGCGGCGGAGCCATCGCATCCGACAGCACGAACGTTCCACGCGCGAGTGTCTGCACCGGCGGATCGAGGCTTGCCTCCGCGGCTCCGAGGCCGGGCACGGCGAGACCCGCCCAAGCCGCGACCCAAAGAGGCAGGGCGGCGTGACGGAGGACGGGCAGCAGGTCCATGGTGGCGGGGGAGGGCGGCGCCGCGGTGGCTACGCTATTCGCAATGCGAATATTCCCGTCGCGGCCACCCGGGACATTCTGCCTATAATTGTCCAGGCACTCAACGACTGCACTCAGCGACCCGGAGACAAGCGGACGTGGACGACCGCGCGCAGGAGGGACCGGTGATCGCGCTCGCCGACGATCATCCGATCGTGCGCGCCGCGTTGAAGTCGGCTTTGTCCGCGCTGGGGCCGCATACGCGCTTCCTCGAGGCCAGCGACGCGGCGTCGGTGATGTCGATGATCGAAGGAGCACCGGGCATCGATCTGCTGCTGATGGACCTCCACATGCCGGGCGCCGAGGGTACCGCGACGGTCCGGGCAATCCGCGGACGCGTGCCAGAGCTTCCGCTGGCCGTCGTGTCGGCGGACGAGGATCCGGCGATGGTCGCCGAATTACTGCGAATCGGTGTAAGCGGGTTCATTCCGAAATCGGACTCCGCCAACGTGATCGTGAGTGCCGTGCGCCTGATCCTGGCCGGCGGAACCTACGTGCCGCCTCGGCTCGTCCACACCGGATACTGCGACGAGCGCGCCGCGGACGGTGGGTCCGCGGCGCAGCGGCTCGGCCTGACCACGCGCCAGTACGCCGTGCTGCAACTGCTGGGCCGGGGCCTGTCGAACAAGCACATCGCGCGCGAACTCGGCATCACCGAGGGCACGGTCAAGGTCCATTTGCTCGCCGTCTTTCGCGCGTTGAATGTGCGCAACCGCACGGCGGCCGTGGTCGCCGCGCGGAGAACTACCGAGACTGGCTGAGGGACTGCACTCCCCCGTGCGGCGCCGTATCGCAGCCTGCATCGCGGTGAACAGCCGCGGCGGTGCCGCCCACCGCGTCGCCTCCGAGCAGCAACGCCGCCAGAAGAATGGCCGAGCGTTGATTCGCGTCCAGCGCGAAGTGACCGAAGTGGCTCGCGTGGTCAGTCGCCAATGCGGCGGGCACGTCGGCGGATGATCTCGGGACGCACGACCTTGCCTTCGGCGCACGACGCAAACGATGCAAAATGTCGACCTCGTAGCGCTCGCACGCCTCGTCGCCGACGACCTGCGGCGAACCAATCGCCGCCGCGCAGGCAAGCGAGAAAGACGCGCCGACGAGGATCCGATGCCACCCAGACCTGGAAGTCCTGGCTCCCCGCTTAGAACGTCGGCGCCTGCGGCTTGTCGGCCGGCTCGGTGTCGCTGCGGGAAAGCGAAGCTTCCAGGCTCGGCAGCGACGGGTCGCTGGTCGGCGCGTGGAGGTAATCGTTGCCGGCCACGACCGGTACAGGCTGGTCCGGCGCCGTAGCGACAGCGGGTCCGCCACCGAGGTCGACGGTCTTGCCGGTGTAGAGCCACATGAGACTCGCGAGGCCCAACACATACAGCGTCGCGACGACTGCGCGTCGCGAGTTGGGGCTCTTCGCATCTTTGCGGTCGATTTCGATTCGGTTCATGAGTGTCTCCTGAGGACCAATGGCGTCATTGGTGGACGCAGAGACCATTGTCCGCAGCAGGACGAAATCGAACATTCAGCAGATGGCATAGGCGACGACCTGGCCTCGAGCCGGAGTGCTATTCCGAAAGGGGTAGATCGTAGGCGTCAGTTTTCCCGCCGGACCGGAAAATCGTCGCGCGAACTTTGGTGGTGGGCCGCGTCTCCCGCATGCGGCGAGAACAATCGACGCAAGGACGGTTCACCTGCGATAGACGCAGATTCGCAGCATCGGCTTCTTTGCGCGACGCTGAACCCTTGTGAGAACGTTCAGAACAAGAAATCGCCCATGACCGCACCGCGACGCGACCCTGCCGGTCCCGCGCCTATCCTGAACGTGTGTGGCCCCCGGGATGCCGGCGGATCCGCGCAAGGCGCGCTAACGCCATGCTCGGACTTTGGCGTAGCATGGTCCGATGGCCAGCGCGGACCACGATCACGACCACAGCCATCTCGAAGAAATGGACCTGCGGGTGCGCGCGCTCGAGACCGTCCTCACCGAGAAGGGATACATCGATCAGGCGGCTCTTGACGTCCTTATCGATACGTACCAGACAAAGATCGGCCCCCGCAATGGCGCGCAGGTGGTGGCCAAGGCCTGGGTCGACCCGGGATACCGCGAATGGCTGCTGCGCGATGCCACGGCGGCCGTTGCTTCGCTCGGCTACGGGGGTCGCCAGGGTGAACGCATGGTGGCTGTCGAAAATACGTCGGAGCGACACAATCTCGTTGTCTGCACGCTGTGCAGCTGCTACCCGTGGCCGGTGCTGGGCCTGCCGCCCGTCTGGTACAAGAGTGCACCGTACCGGTCACGCGTGGTCAGGGATCCGCGCGGCGTGCTGAACGAGTTCGGGGTCATGCTGCCCCCGGAGGTGGAAATCCGGGTATGGGATTCGACTGCCGAGGTTCGTTATCTCGTGCTGCCACGGCGCCCACCTGCGACTCGGGGATTCACGGAAGAGCAGCTTGCAGCACTTGTGACACGTGATTCGATGATCGGAACCGGCTTGCCGAGAGCGCCGGCATGACCTATACGACCCACGCTGACCTTGGCGGCATGCCGTGCGCGGCACCCATCGTCAACGAACCGGACGATGTGCGGTTTCACGCTGAATGGGAAGCCCGCGCGTTCGCGGTGACGCTGGCGATGGGGGCGACCGGCAGCTGGAATCTCGATATGAGCCGCGCAGCGCGCGAGACGTTGTCCCACTACGCAGCCCTTAGCTACTACCAGGTCTGGATGGGCGCGCTGGAATCGTTGCTGCATGAGCGCGAACTGGTCTCGCGCGAAGAGTTGTCCCGCGGCCACGCATTGACGCCACCGTTGCCCGTCCCCCGCCGGCTCGCCGCGGCCGACGTGTCAGGCGCTCTGGCGAAAGGATCGCCGACCGAGAGGCCAGCCACCCGGCCCGCGCGTTTTGCCATCGGCGACTCAGTCCGCACGCGCGCCGGGTCTGTAGCGCACCATACCCGGCTGCCCGGCTATGCGGCCGGCCGAGTCGGGCGCATCGAGCACCTGCACGGCATGCATGTATTCGCCGATGCGAACGCCCAGGGCGCGGGCGATGATCCACAATGGCTCTACACCGTGGTCTTTGTCGGCCACGAGCTGTGGGGCGAGAAGGCCGCGTCGGGGATTTCGGTTTCCGTGGACGCATGGGAACCCTACCTGGAAGCGAGTTGATCGACCCGGCCAACCCGCCGGAGCTGCCGAGCGGCATGGCGGATGAGCCGGTCTTTCGCGCACCCTGGGAGGCGCACGCCTTCGCGTTGGCTGTCCAATTGCACGAGCGCGGACTGTTCACCTGGAATGAATGGGCGGATGCGTTGTCGCAACAGATCCGCCAGGCACAGGCCGCAGGCGATGCCGACCTCGGCGACACCTACTATCATCACTGGCTGACCACGCTCGAGACGCTGATCACCCGCAAAGGCGCAACGACAGCATCCGAACTTGCCCACTACGCCGACGCCTGGGATCGTGCTGCGCGACGCACGGCGCACGGTCGTCCGATTGAACTGAAACGCGAGGATCTCGGCGGAGGTTGAGACGCGACCCGTTGGCATTGTGAACAGGAGCATCCGAAATGATGAATCGAGAAAATCCCGTCTGGCTGATAACCGGCTGTTCCACGGGTTTTGGTCGTGAATTGGCCAAGCTCGTGCTCGGACGCGGCTGGCGAACCGTCGCAACCGCTCGAGACCCATCGCAAGTGACGGACATCGTCGAAGGTCACGGTGACCGTGCACTCGCCCTGCCGCTCGACGTCACCCGAGAGGATCAGATTGACGATGTCGTCGACGCGACGAAGCGCCGTTTTGGTCGCATCGATGTGCTCGTCAACAATGCCGGGTACGGCTATCTCGCCGCAATCGAGGAGGGTGAGGACGAGGCGGTGCGCGCGATGTTCGAGACCAATGTATTTGGGCTGATCAACATGACGAAAGCCGTGCTCCCGGTCATGCGCGAGCAACATAGCGGATTGATCGTCAACGTATCGTCGATAGGTGGGCTCACGAGCTTTGCGGCGACCGGCTACTATCACGGTACGAAATACGCAGTGGAAGGTATCTCCGAATCGCTGGCGCTGGAGGTGAAGCCGCTGGGTATCGACGTGCTGATCGTCGAGCCGGGAGCTTTCCGCACCAATTGGGCGGGCCCGTCGATCAAGCAATCGGCGACGCGCATCGACGCCTATGCCGCGACGGCCGGCGAGCGACGCAGGCAGGTCGGCGCTCGCAGCGGCAAGCAGCCCGGCGATCCGGTGCGAGCTGCACAGGCAATAATCGATGCGGCGCTGTCCGACAGACCGCCGCTACGGCTGCTGCTCGGCAGTGCTGCGCTCAATTTGGCGCGCACCAAGCTCGATTTCATGCGCAACGATTTCGATACCTGGGAATCCACAACCACAGGCGCGGACTTTCCTGAGGGGGCGAATTGATGCCCAGGATTCTGCCGATAACCAGGATGTCATGAGCCGGGTCGGCGTTCGAGGCGAATATCGGCTCCCGCTTGAGTGCTCCGCAGTGCATGCGTGTCGTTGGCCGACGGGTCCAGCCCAATCGGCCCCATCCAGGAACCGAAGGTCCGCGAATACGGTCGGGTCGACGGGGGGTACGCGCCCTTCTGGTGCCCGGGGCCGGAATCGAACCGGCATGCCGGAATCAACCGGCGAGGGATTTTAAGTCCCTTGTGTCTACCCGTTTCACCACCCGGGCGGGCAGTTCGGATCTTACGCGATCGGCCGCGGCCCGACCCGGCGGCTGCGTCGGTTACGGGCGGGGATCGCGCGCGCCCCAGGTGCCCACCGTATGCGTGCATTCGTCGCGCGCGAGGTACTGCGGCTCGGCGGGCGCAGCCGTGCCGGCGTCGAAGGCGGCCGGCACGGCCGCCGCGAGCGCGGCCGATATGTCGGGGTCCGCGATCGCGCGTGCAAGGTTCACGGGATCGGCGAACGCCGGCGATCCGCCCACGACCCGAAGGTACACGCGACCGCTGTCCTGATCCGCGAAGTTGACCTCGCGGAACGTCGCGACGCATCGGGTCAGAAATCCCGCGTTGCGCTCGGGCGCCAGGTCCGGGCGATCGCCGTAAAGGGCGTCCGGCGCGCGTGCGTTGATGTCGATCCTGCGATAGCGCTCGATGTCCACGAGGCAGCGCACGTCCAGAACATTGAGGACGTCGTTCCAGCCGAACGCCGCCGTGCGCGGCGGATCGCCGCGAGCCACGGTGTTGTCGAGAAACTCGAAATGCACGCGCTTGTCGGCCCGGCTTGCCCAGGTGAAGAACAATTCCGGCATTCCCGAGTAGGCGTCGACCGCATGCGCGAGCGTGTCGTCGACGGCCTTGTAGCGCCCGACGTCGAGCCCGCGGTTCCACGCGCGCTCGACCAGCGCCGCCGGGGGCGTGATCAGGAAGAAGAGATAGACGATCTGGCCGAACCGCGTAAGCAGGTTGCTCCCCGCTTCGTCGGAATACGGGGCGAAGCTGTCGAAACGGAAGCGATCGATCAGCAAGTGCGACATTTCTCCGCGCTCCGCCTTGCGCGCCATGTAGCGGTCGAGCTTCTGGTCAATAATGGACAGTTCCTCGCCGGTGAACGCCCCGGCGTATTTGTAGTTCGGGCCCAGGCTTGCGTAGTCGAGCAGTTGCTTGCGCCAGATGTCCGGGCTGATCAGTGCGAACGCGCTCCAGTCGACGCCGATGCGCCCGGCGAGCGCCTTCTGCAGCGGGCGCATCGTGCTCTTGCCGGCGGCCGACGGCCCCTTGGTGTTCATCACCAGCGGATGCTCCTGGCGGGGCAACAACCGGTACCCTTCCTTCTCCGCGGCGGCGACGACGATGGGCTCGATCAGCGCGCCGATGACATCGCTTCCGAGCTCGTTGGCAGCGATGTCCGTGGCGAGGCGGGCGATGACGTCGGAGGCGCCCCACAGCGCGCCGTGCTTGACCAGCAGCGCCGAGACGACCCTTGCCAGCGCCCGGGCCGCAGCGCGCTGCGTGGCGTCCCCTTGTGCGCGAGAGCGTGCCTCCCATTCGGTGACCAGTTCCATTTCGGTGGGCGTGGGTTCCGGCACGGGCGCGGCGATGGAACGCGCACGGGCGAAGCGCGCGAACCATCCGGCTTGTTTCGGCGCCTCGGCGACGGGCACGGGGCGCAGGCGCGCGAGTTCGCTCCGGATCGTTTCGGCCAGCGCGTCCCGGGACGCGTCGTAGGCCGAAGTGATCCCCGCCATCGCAGGCGCGATGTGCCGTTCGAGGATCGTCTGCGTGATTTTCCGGAAACCGATTCCGAGATCCTCGATCCGCGTCCCGTCCGGCACCGACAGATTTGCGGTCACCCTGATCAGGAGTTCCTGTAGCGCCAGGCGCTCGGGTCGGAACGCGACGATCTCCGTCAACGACAGCCCGGTCAGGTCGTGCAGCTCCCGGACATTTCGCAGTGCGGTCAGCACGTGGTCCTGGCGGAACAGGGTGGCGAGCGGCAGGAGTTCGGTGGGAATCTGCGACTGGATTCCAGGATTCCAGGGGCCAAAATGAGGATCGTCGTGAGGGGAGGGCGTCATGAGCGGGGGCAACGCAAGGCGTCGGGCAGGCGGCGGGCACCCGACGGTACCCGCCGCGCGATAATGACGCAATGGATCACCGCGTCTTGCTCGCCGGACCGACGGGGCTCGTCGGCCGCCACGTCCTGCAGCTGCTCCTCGACGACCCGGACGTCGGCGAGATCGTGGTGCTGGCGCGGCGTCCGCTGGCGCTGCCTCATCCGAAACTGTTCGAGGCGCTGGTCGATTTCAACCACCTGGAGGCGTTCGCGTCGCCGCCGGTCGATGATTTTTTCTGCTGCCTCGGCACGACCATGCGTCAGGCGGGCTCGCAGCAGGCATTTCGCGATGTTGAGTTGGGCTATCCGCTGGCGATCGCGCGAATGGCGATGGCGGCGGGTGCGACGCGCTGTTTCTTCCTGTCGGCAATGGGCGCCAACCCCGCGTCGCGCGTGTTCTACAACCGGACCAAGGGCGAACTCGAGTCCGAGATGGCGCGGCTGGATTTCCGGACCGTCGTCGCGCTGCGCCCTTCGCTTCTGGCCGGAGCGCGGGAGGAATTTCGCGCCGGCGAGCGCGCGGCGCTCGTCACCCTTCGCGCGTTGTCGCCGTTGATTCCCGCTCGCTATCGGCCCATCGATGCGGCGGTCGTCGCGCGTGCGATGCTCGCGTGCACACGGTCTTCGACGGAGGGGCGGCATGTCATCGAGTCCGACGCCATTGCGCGTTTGGGAAAAAGTTAGCCGCCGCGCCATCGTGTGCCGCCGCGGCGGCGTCGGTGGAATCGTTGGACCAAGTCACTGAGTCGTCGACAGTTCGCTCTCGTGCCAGCGGGCGAGCGCCAGCCGTGACAGGCCGCCCACCGCCAGGTAGAGCGCCACGCCCGCAAGCGTGATCAGCACCAGCGCGGCGAAAAGACGCGGCACGTTCAGCTGGATGCCGGCCATCAGGATCTGGTAGGCAAGCCCGGCACCCTGGCCACCGGTGCCGGCGACGAACTCCGCGACCACCGCGCCGATGAGCGCCAGGCCGCTCGCGACGCGCAACCCCGCGAAGAAATAGGGCGCCGCGCTCGGGATGCGCAGGCGCACGAGGGTCTGCCACCGCGACGCGCGGCTCATCCGGAACAGGTCGGCAAGTCCCGGATCGACACTGCGCAGACCGAGCGTCGTGTTGGAGATGATCGGAAATATCGCGACGACCACCGCGCACAGCACCAACGCGACCCGCGTGTCCTTGACCCAGATGATGATGAGCGGCGCGATCGCGACGATCGGGGTTACCTGCATCAGGATCGCGTAGGGAAGCAGGCTCGCCTCGACCAGCCGGCTTTGCGCGAATACCAGCGCGATCCCCACGCCCGCCACCACGGCGATAAGCAGCGCCGTCAGTGCGATGCCGACGGTCACGCCCAGTGAATCGGCGAGCAGGGCCCGGTCCGTCCACAGCGTCTGCGCGATGCGCAGCGGCGATGGCACCAGATAGGCCGGCACCTCGTACCACGCGACGGTCGCCTGCCACAGTGCGAGTAGAACACAGGCGAGCACCATGGGCGCGACGATGCGCAGCATGCGTGAATCGGACGTTCCCGAAGTCACGCGGCCGCCTCCGTGGATGCGCGCGCGACAATCGCCGAGAGTTCCGCGCAGAGTGCGGCGAACTGCGCGCTGCCGCGGAACGCGGGCCCGCGCGGATGCGCGGCGGCAATCGGCAGATCCGCGATCACCCGTCCGGGGTGCGCTGCCATCACGACCACCCGCGTGGACAGGAATACGGCTTCCTGGATGCTGTGGGTGACGAACAGCACCGTCAGTCCCCGCGTGCGCCAGAGCAGCGCCAGATCGGCGTCGAGTCGGTGGCGCGTGAATTCGTCGAGGGCGGCGAAGGGCTCGTCCATGAGAAGCAGCGTCGGCTCCGTCGCGAGCGCACGCGCGATCGACACGCGCATCTGCATGCCGCCCGACAGCTCGCGCGGGTAATGATCGCCGGCGTTGGCGAGCCCGACACCGGCAAGTGCGGCGCGCACCGCCTTATCGGCATCGGCGCGGCCGATGGCTGCAAGGTCGAGCGGCAAACGCACGTTGGCGGTTACCCGGGCCCACGGCATCAGCGTGGGCGCCTGGAAGACCATCGCGAGGCGTTGCGCGTGATCGCCCTGCGGTACCTGGTCGCCTCCCCACCATCGAATGCGGCCGTCGGTCGGGGCCAGCAACCCGGCCACCATACGCAGCAGCGTTGTCTTGCCGCAGCCGGAGGGTCCCAACAGAGTGACAAACTCGCCGGCGGAAACCGCGAGGTCGACGGGCGAGAGCGCGCGCGGCCCGGTCGAGTAGGTCTTGGCCGCGCCTTCGACCGCGACGACCGGCTCGGAGCCGCTCACGCGCGTCCTGTCGGCACCGGTCAAGGCAGCACGGGGTCGTGGGTGACGAAGTCGAGCGTCCAGGCCGACGAGTAGTCGGTGCCGGCCTTGGCGAGATTCGCACTGCGCAGGAAATCCACCGTTGCCTTCCAGTGGGCATCGGTCATCGTCAGCAGGCCGCCCATGCGTGCGTCGCCGCCGTCGACGATCGCGTATTCGCGCATCTTGCGCACCCCGTAGGCAAGCAAATCCTCGCTCATCTGCGGATTGGCCTTGCGGATGAGCGCGTTACCCGGCGCCGGATGGGCGAGGTAGCTCTTCCAGCCCTCGG
The DNA here is from genome assembly GCA_963739745.1 of uncultured beta proteobacterium. Taxonomy (GTDB): domain Bacteria; phylum Pseudomonadota; class Gammaproteobacteria; order Burkholderiales; family Casimicrobiaceae; genus VBCG01. Next base: position 168,227 of record CAVUCJ010000012.1, on the reverse strand, counting down.
CCGATGCGCGCACGAAGCGTTGCAGCGCGTCCCCTCGCCGCGCGAGCGTATTGCGCTTCACCGCGAGAACTTCGGCGTAGGGCGGATATCCCCGGTCGGCGAGCAGGAACACCACCGGCGTGATCCCCGCCTTCTCGATGGAGAACGGCTCGGAGGTCGCAAAGCCCTGCTGCGACAGCGTCTTGTCGACGAGGAACGGCTGGACCGAGAACGCGTAGGGGCGCTTCTGGCTGTCGGTGAAACCGTATTCTTGCTTGAGCCAGGGCCAGAACGTGGTGTTGCTTGCCGCCGCGATCGCGATCGGCTTGCCCTTCAGGTCCTCGAGCTTCGCCACGCCCGGATGCGCGATGATCACCGTCGGATTCTTCTGGAACGTCGCAGCGATCGCCGTCAGCGGCACGTCGTGCTCAACCGCGGACAGAACCTGCAGGCCGTCGGCCAGCGCGACATCGAGCTGTCCCGCGGCCAGCAACTGCAGCCCGTTCACCTGCGGGCCACCCATCCTGATCTCGACGTCGAGCCCGTATTTCTTGTAAGTGCCTTCCGCCACCGCCTGATAGAAGCCGCCATGCTCGGCCTGCGCGAGCCAGTCGGTGGCAAACACGATGCGATCCTGTGCGCCGGCGGCAGCAGGTATTGAAAGGAACAGCGCGGCGAGCGCCGGGGCGAGGATTCGGTGCATGGGGACCACCTTTTTTTGAGGAACGCCTGAGATCTTTGCAGGTACGCGAGTCTAGGGCACCTTTCCCGGGGTGAGTCAATGTGAACTCGCCACGTGGCCGCCGCCCCGTTTCGATCAACCGCGGATCAGCACCGCCTTGAGGGCGCGCGGCCGTTCGACCAGGTCGGCCAGCGTGTGCTCGTCCAGTGACTCGTAGAGTGCATCGAAGGCATCGATAAGGATGCCCTTCAACTTGCAGGCGTGCGTGATACGGCAGGCGCCCGGGTCGCCCGACAGACATTCGACGATGGGCGCGTCGCCTTCACTGGCTCGAACGATCTCGCCGAGCCGGATCTGCGCTGGAGGGCGGGCGAGGCGAATTCCGCCGCCCTTGCCCCGAACGGTCTCGACGATGCCGGCGCGTGCCAGCCGGTGGACGACCTTCATCAGGTGGTTTTCGGAAATTCCGTAGGCGTTCGCGATGTCCGGAATGGTCGCGAGTCGCGGCCGGTCGAGCGCCAGGTACATCAACACCCGCAGCGTGTAGTCGGAAAAGACGGTGAGGCGCATGGCGTATTGAAGATGTATGGACGATATTGCTTTTACGGTCGGGTCAGCGTAGGATAAAGCAGTATTGATAGTACTGCTTTGCGGCGAATGCCGGCAATCGGTCGCGCGACCTGAGCGCTTCCGCCGCATCAGCCGTTGCAATCGTGACGGTGGAGTGCGCCCTGACCCACGCGCTGGCCAGTCCGTGTCGCCTGGTCCTCGCCTGGCCCGTTACGCCATAGCAAGTATCGCGGATGCTCAAGATCGACGACCTCCAACCGCAGCAGAAGGCCGCATCCGAAGGGTTTGCGCTTTGGGACCTGGGTTTTCGGCCGTTCTATCTGCTCGCCAGCAGCTTTGCCGCGCTTTCGATCCTGCTATGGATCGGCCAGTACTCGGGCCAGCTGCCCGCCGCGTACGTGCGAAGCCCGTCGTGGCACGGCCACGAAATGCTGTACGGCTACACGCTGGCGGTGGTGGCGGGGTTTCTCCTCACCGCCGTGCGCAACTGGACCGGAAAGCCGACGCCGTCCGGCGCGCCGCTCGTCGCACTGGCCGCACTTTGGCTGGCCGGACGCGTGCTGGTCCTGACGCCGTTTGCCACCGCCGCGGCAATCGCCAATGCGGCTTTTCCGGTGGCGGTCGCCGTCGGAATCGGCATCCCGATTGTGCGCAGCCGGAACCGGCGCAACTACTTCTTCATTTTGCTGCTGATGCTGCTTGGCGCGGCCGTGCTGGCGTTCCATTTCGCGCCCCTGGGCTTGCTGCCTTGGCCGGAGCGGGCGAGCCTGCAGGTGGGCCTCGATGTCGTCCTGTTCATCATGGCCGTGATGGGCGGGCGGGTGATCCCGATGTTCACCAACAACGGTGTTCCGGGGGCGAATGCCACGCGTGAACCCTTGGTGGAAAGGCTCGCGCTGGGCGGCGTGCTCGTCCTGATTGCGGTCGACCTGCTGCAGGCGCCTGCGGCCGTCATCGCCACGGTCGCGCTGCTCGTGGCCGCGGCCCACGCCGCCCGACTCTACCTCTGGCAATCGTGGCGGACGCTCGGGACGCCGATCGTTTGGATTCTGCACCTGGCCTACGGCTGGATCGTCGTCTACCTGGTGCTGCGCGGACTGGCCGCGCTTGGATTCGTGGGCGAGCTGTTCGCGGTCCATGCACTGACGGTGGGGGCTATCGGAGGCATGACCATCGGCATGATGACGCGCACAGCCCGCGGCCACACCGGACGCAAGCTGGTGGCGGACCGCTTCGAGGTCGCCTCCTACGTTCTCGTCGTGCTCGCCGCAGTGATACGCGTCTTCGGTGGCATGGGCTTGCCGAATGCCTACCTGGCGACGGTTGTCGCGTCGGGCGTTTGCTGGTCCGCCGCATTCGCGCTCTACGCGGTGCGCTACTGGCCGGTCTTGTCGCGGCCGCGGCTCGACGGCAAACCCGGATAGGTTCGAGTCACTTCAGGGGGCCGGCATGGCGACCCGGTGGACGCCGCGCTCCAACTATTAACCTCGGGGAAGTGGCCGAGCGCGGAATGGCGACTTCAACGCATTGTCCATTGCTACGGCGTCGTACGCGTCTCCAGCACTTCGCGCCGAAAAATCTTCAGGATGGGGTTGTCGTTGTCTTTGCGATAGGAGAACACCGTCTCGACCGGGCGCAGAGGCTTCATGACCATGCGGCGCAGCAGCACACCGTCGAAGTGCAGGCGCGCGGCGGTCTCGGGAATGAGCGCCGCCCCGATGCCGGAGCCTACGAGCGCCAGCATCGTGTGGATCTGCGGGACGTAGTCGACGGTGTCCGGCCTCACGCCTTCGCGATCAAGGCACGATTGCACGAGCTGATAGAAATAGTGCGCTTCGTATGGCGAGTAGTTTATGAACGACCTCCCGTGAAGGCACGATAGCGTCGGCTCCTTCGGCCAGCTCTTCGCCTGCCGGTCGGGAATCGCGAGCATCAATGCCTCGCGCCCCAGCAGCACCGTTTCCAGGCCGCCGTGCGGAGGATGGGGACGCATCAGCCCGACATCCAGCTGGCCGGCATCCAGCGCTTCGAGCTGCTCGCTGGTCACCAACTCCTTCAGCATCAGCGAGATGCCGGGCACCAGCTGATGGATCCGCCGCACCAGGCCGGGGAGCAGACCGTAGCCGAACGCAGCGGTAAAGCCGATCGCAATCGACCCTGTCTCGCCCTTCGCGATGCGCCGGGCCGTCGTGGCGGCTTCTTCCGCGATTCGCAGGATGCGCGAGGCCTCGGGATAGAACGCCTTGCCGGCGGCGGTAAAGCGCACCACCCGGTTCGTTCGTTCCAACAGCGGCGTACCGACCTGATGTTCGAGCAAGCGGATCTGCCGGCTGAGCGGTGGCTGCGTCATGTTCAACCGTTCCGCGGCACGCCCGAAATGAAGCTCCTCACCGACCGCGATGAAGCAACGAAGCTGGCTGATTTCGAACACGATTCAACTCCTGAATCAATCAAGTCATTATTTGACTTGATTATGAATCAATCGGGCGTGACAATCACCTCGATCGCAAATATTCATGGCCGCGGGACGAACAAGACGGCCGCACGCGATTGACAGGAGGAGGCATGGATCATGCACTGCACCTTGGCACGACCTCGTCGCTGGCCCATACGAAGGCTCGGCGGGCCATCCTTGTCGTCCATGGGATCGTCGGCGAAATCAACCGGGTGACCCTGCGCAGGTTCATCGGCGCGATGATGGGCGTCATCCCGGTTTGCAGCGTGCCGGCAGCCAGGGTGCCGAAATGAACACGCGAATTTCCGGAGCGCCCGTGGTCACCGAAATGCAGGTGATCCCGGTTGCTGGACGCGACAGCATGCTGCTGAACCTGAGCGGCGCCCATGGTCCCTTCTTCACGCGCAACATCGTGATCCTGAAGGACAGCGCGGGCGGGACCGGATTGGGCGAAGTACCCGGCGGCGAGAAGATTCGCCAGACCATCGAGGATGCGCGCCGGCTGATCGTGGGCAAGCATCTTGGCGAGCACAACGACATCCTGAACGCGATGCGCGCGGACGTTCGCCGACCGCGATGCCGGCGGCCGCGGAATGCAGACGTTCGATCTGCGCACCACCATCCACGCGGTTACCGGTGTGGAATCGGCGCTGCTCGACCTGATGGGCCGGTTCATGGACGTGCCGGTCGCCTCGCTGCTGGGCGAAGGCATGCAGCGCGAAGCCGTCGACATCCTCGGCTATCTCTTCTACGTGGGTGACCGCACCAGGACCCGGCTCGACTATCGCAGCGAGCCGCGAGCCGGCAACGACTGGTTCCGGTTGCGCAACGAGGAAGCGCTGACGGCGGAATCGGTCGTGCGACTTGCGGAAGCGACGCAAGAGCGCTACGGCTTCAACGACTTCAAGCTGAAAGGCGGCGTGCTGGAGGGCGCGGCGGAGATGGACGCCGTCATCGCGTTGGCCGAGCGCTTTCCGGGAGCGCGCATCACGCTCGATCCGAACGGCGCATGGTCGCTCGACGAGGCGGTCCGTCTGTGTCGCGACAAACACGGTGTACTCGCCTACGCCGAGGACCCGTGCGGCGCTGAGGACGGCTACTCCGGGCGCGAAACGCTGGCTGAATTCCGGCGTGCGACCGGCCTGCCCACGGCGACCAACATGATCGCCACCGACTGGCGGCAGCTGGCGCATTCGATCCAGTTGCAGTCGGTCGACATCCCGCTCGCCGATCCGCACTTCTGGACCATGCAGGGCTCGGTGCGGGTGGCGCAGTTGTGCCACATGTTCGGCCTCACGTGGGGCTCGCACTCCAACAACCATTTCGATATTTCACTGGCGATGTTCACGCATGTCGGCGCTGCGGCTCCGGGAAAGGTCACGGCGATCGACACTCACTGGATCTGGCAGGACGGACAGCGGCTCACCAAGGCGCCGCTCAGGATCGAAGGTGGCCAGATCCGCGTTCCTGCGAAACCGGGCCTCGGGATCGACATCGACATGGCCGAAGTGGAGAAGGCGCACCAGGCCTACAGGAACATGGGCCTGGGTGCGCGCGACGACGCGATGGCCATGCAGTACCTGATCCCGGGCTGGACGTTCGACAACAAGCGCCCTTGCCTGGTCCGATAGTCTCGTCGAGGAAGCGACAGCCCCGTCAATGCCGACTGGCACCGTGAACCAATACGCCGAATGAATCAAGGACAAACAATGACCGTGCAACCGTATTGCCCGTTTCCGAACCAGTTCCGGCGCGATATCGTCGCGCACAAACGGCTGATCGGCTGCTGGTCGTCGCTCGCGAACCCGATCACCACCGAGGTCCTCGGGCTGGCCGGTTTCGACTGGATCCTCCTTGATGGCGAGCACGCGCCGAACGATCTGGGGACGTTCATTCCGCAGCTCATGGCGTTGAAGGACAGCGCCAGCGCCCCCGTCGTGCGGCCGACGTGGAACGACACCGTCGCTATCAAGCGATTGCTGGATGGCGGATTCCACAATTTCCTGATTCCCTTCGTGGAGTCGGAGGACGAGGCGAGGCAGGCCGTCGCTGCGACGCGTTACCCACCGGCCGGTGTGCGCGGCGTCTCGGTGTCCCAGCGCAACAATCGCTACGGCACGGTGCCCGACTACCTCGCCACGGTCAACGACAACATTTGCGTTCTCGTACAGATCGAGAGCCGAAACGGTGTGGATGCGATCGACGCGATTGCGGGCGTAGACGGCATCGACGGCATCTTCGTCGGACCCTCCGATCTCGCCGCGGCGCTCGGCCACCTCGGCAACGCCGGCCACCCGCAGGTCCAGGAGGCGATCCGCCACATCTTCGCGCGCGCCGCAGCGGCGGGAAAGCCCAGTGGAATCCTGGCGCCGGTCGAGACCGATGCCCGCCGCTATCTCGATTGGGGCGCGACGTTCGTCGCGGTGGGCAGCGATCTTGGGCTTTTCCGCGGGGCGACGCAGGGGCTGCGCGATCGGTACGCAGCGGCGTGATTCCCCGCCCGTTCGTTTACGTCACAGGAGAAAGCAATGAGCAAGATCGGCTTTGTCGGCCTTGGCATCATGGGCACGCCCATGGCCGGACACCTCATCAAGGATGGGCACGAGTTGTACCTGTACAGCATCCCCAGCATTCCGCCTTCGCTGATCCAGGCTGGCGGCAAGCCTTGCGCGTCCGGCAAGGAGGTGGCGCAGAACGCGGACACCGTCTTCATCATGGTGCCCGACACGCCGCATGTTGCGGCGGCGCTTTTCGATGCCAACGGTATTGCGGAAGGGCTGTCGCCTGGAAAAATCGTCGTCGACATGAGCTCGATTTCTCCTGTCGAGACCAAGGTATTCGCGCGGAAGGTCAATGCGCTCGGATGCGACTATCTTGACGCGCCGGTCTCCGGCGGCGAGGTGGGTGCGAAGGCGGCGAGCTTGACAATCATGGTGGGCGGCCCGGACCCCGCGTTCGAGAAGGTAAAGGCGCTTTTCGCACTGATGGGCAAGAACGTCACGCTGGTCGGCGGCAACGGAGACGGTCAGACGTGCAAGGTGGCCAATCAGATCATCGTCGCGCTCAACATCGAAGCGGTGGGAGAAGCGCTGCTCTTCGCCTCCAAGATGGGCGCCGATCCGGCGAAGGTGCGGCAGGCGCTGATGGGCGGGTTCGCTTCGTCGCGCATCCTCGAAGTCCATGGCGAGCGCATGATCAAGCGCACGTTCGACCCGGGCTTTCGCATCGAGCTGCACCAGAAGGACCTGAACCTCGCGCTATCGAGCGCACGGTCCGCCGGGATTGCGCTTCCCAATACCGCGACGGCGCAAGAGCTTTTCAATGCGTGTGCGGCGCATGGCGGCAGCGCCTGGGACCATTCCGCGATGGTACGGGCGCTGGAAATGATGAGCAATTTCGAAGTTGGCCAGAAGGCGTGAGGCAGGCTGTGCCGCGCACCCAGGCATGCACCGTTGGCCACCTCCCTACACGAGTATCCGCATGAACCCGCGGGACTTGCTCGAACCGTTGTTTGCGGCGGCCGTTGAATCGGCGCAACCCATGCATTGCGTCCCGCCACGCGTGACTGGACCGACGCTCACCAACGTCAACGATTTCCGCGCCATGCTGGTCACAGCGGGTACCGGGATGCGTCACCGAAATGCGCAGGCACCGAAACGCCAGGATCTTCGCCACCCCGGTTCCGGCCTGCGCGACCGTAGAAAACGCATGCCAGCAACGACGTCGACGTGCGGAATTCATGGATCTGCAAACCGGCGCGCCGAGCGTCAATGGTGGGCCGAACGTGCCCAACGGCATCAATTACCAACCTGGAAAGGAAAGTCCAAATGAAACGAATTGCACTCGGGCTTTGCATCGCAGCCGTCGCGGCGATGAGCATCACTTCGACACAGGCTCTTGCCCAAAAGGCAATCTCGGGCAACCTGCGCATCGTGATTGGTTCCACCTCAACCGGTGGTGACACGTACCAGAATGCGGAGATCGTGGCTGAGGCGCTGGCCAAGAAGCTAAACGTCAATGTCAAGGTGGACCCGGTGGGTCCGACTGCAGCGTTCCAGGCGATCTCCCGCAGCGCAGACGGCAGCACCATCATGCTGTTTCACGACCAGTCGTACCTGGGGTACCTGTACGGCGTGCGAGGCTTTTCGGACATCTTCACCGACTACATGGTCGGACCGACGGTGGCGATCAACCCCGGTGATGCCTTTCTGGTGCCGGCAAAGTCACCCTACCGGACCGTCGACGATGTCATTCAGGCGGCAGGCAAGGGCACCCGTGTCCGTGTCGCCGTCCAACCCGGCGGTGTTTCCGAAATTGGCTACAGTGCGATGAAGAACGCCGTCAAGGTGCGTTTTCCGGGCATGGAAGGCAATCTGGTGCGGGTCAACACGGGTTCGCAGGCGGACAAGAACCAGCTGTTGTTCGACGGTCAGGCCGACGTGATCAACGGTTCGGTTCAGGCCAATGAACAGTACACGCGACTGCCCGCCGATGACCAGAAGGCCATGCGTTTCATCTGGATTCCGGCGCGCACGCAGACGCTCGAGCAAGCCAATCCGGAGGGATTGGGCCAAACCACCCGCGAACAGCTGATGCAGTTCGCGGCGCCGAAGGCCACGGTGACGCAGGACGGCAAGAAGAACTGGGCCTTCGACAAGGAGTTTTTCTTCATCTACAACAAGAACATGAAGCCGGAAGTCGTGGCTGCCCTGGACAAGGCGCTGACTGAGATCTACGCCGAGGGCAAGATCCAGGCGTCGCAGAAAAAGTCCTTCTTCATTCCGAACTTCATGCCGTCCAAGGACGCTCAGGCCTACCTGAAACAGAAGGTCGACGAAACAAAGAAGGTGATCGACAGCATCAAATGACCAGGGCGCAACGCATGCCACTACCCGTCGAGTCCTGACGGGTAGCGTGGCGACCACGGCGCAGCACGTCACCGCGCGGAGACGACGCAATGGAACAGATTTCGGACCTGCTCAAGATCCACCTGACTTTCGACAAGTCGCACCTGTTCTTCCCCACGATCGTGGAGTGGCTGCTGGGTTTCCTGCTGCTGGCCATCGCGATCGTTCACGGCCCCGAGCTGATTGCGCAGTGGCGCAGCGGGGCGTTTCGAAGCCGCCTGGCGAACTGGGAGGTGGACAAGAGACGACTGTTCGGCTGCCTGGCCATGACCCTGGTGTATTTCGCCGCCATGGAGCCCGTCGGGCTCATCTACCCCAACGGCGGCGTCGGCTTCCTGCTGACCTCCATCGTGTATGGCTTCGCCCTGTCGTGGCTGTTCGGCCGCGATCTCGACAGGCGCAAGTGGATCCTGATCGGCTCGAGTTCGGTGCTCACGCCGCTCGTCGTCTGGTTCGTGTTCTCCACGGTTTTCAAGATCACGTTGCCGTAGAGAGCCGGGAGACTCGATCATGATGGAAGCACTGGTTTCCCTTAACGCGTCCTACTATCTCCTCGTCGCCCTGGGCGTTGTGATCGGGATCGTCTTCGGCGCCATCCCGGGCATGACGGCGACCATGGCGGTCGCCGTATGCCTGCCGATGACCTACGCACTGGACCTCAATCATGGGCTGGCATTGCTGCTCGGCCTGTATGTCGGGGGAATCTCCGGCGGTCTGGTGCCGGCGATCCTGATCAACATTCCCGGCACGCCATCGTCCATCACCACCTGCTTCGACGGTTATCCGATGACGCGGAATGGAGAGCCGGAAAAGGCCCTCAAGATCGGCATCGTTTCGTCGCTGGTCGGTGGCCTCTTCAGCGCGGCCGTGCTGTACTACTTTGCCCCCAGCCTGGCCGACTGGGCTATCAAGTTCTCCTACGTCGAGAAGTTCCTGATCATTCTGTTTGCCCTGACCGTAATCGCCTCCCTGTGCAACCGCCTGCTGGTCGGCATCTTCTCCGGCGTTCTGGGCGTGTGGGTAAGCCTTATCGGTGTCTATGACGTGAGCACCGGCGGGAACGGCAATCTGCGCATCGTGCCGGAGTATCTGTCCCCCTACCTGGAAAACGGTTTCTCGCTGCTGCCGGTCCTGATCGGCCTGTTCGGTCTGAGCGTCATATTCAAGGAGGCGGAGCAAGGCTGTCACGACGAAGCGACGGGCGGCGTCAAGCTCGATCCGCGCAAGAAATTTTCGTGGTCGGTGTTCAAGGGCCAGTACGTCAATCTGCTTCGCTCGTCGACCCTGGGCACCTTCATCGGTCTCCTGCCCGGAGTCGGTGGCAGTGCCGCATCGGTGCTGGCCTACACCCAGGCCAAGAACTTCTCCGACGAGCCAGAAAAATTCGGTACCGGTTACCCCCCTGGTGTCATTGCGTCGGAGTCTTCCAACAACGGGTTGACCGGCGGTGCACTGATTCCGCTGCTCTCGCTGGGCATACCAGGCGACAGCACCACTGCTGTCCTGATCGGCGCCTTTACGCTGCAAGGCATTCAGGTCGGGCCGCTGTTCATCGGAGAGCATCAGGACGTGTGGAACGTCATGATGCTCGGCCTGGTGATCGCAAACCTGCTGATGTTCGTGATCATGTATTTCGCGATTCGCCACATTGCCAAAGTCATCTTGATCCCCAAATACCTGCTGTACCCGGGCATCATGATGATGTGCGTGGTCGGCGCCTACGCGATCAACAGCGGCATCATGTTCGATGTCTGGACCTTGTTTCTGTTCGGCCTGTTTGGCTTCGTCGGTTCGAAGCTCGGGCTCGAAGTGGCGCCGTTCATCATCGGCTTCATACTGGGACAGTCGGCCGAGGTCTACTTCGTGAAGAGCCTCGAATCCTTCGGCACCCTAAGCATCTTCTTCACCAAGAGTCCGATCGCCATGGTTCTCTGGGTGCTCATCGCGCTGTCCATCGGATATTCGATCTACAACAATCGCAAGGCCAGGCGCGCGGCCGCGAAGTCACCTGCCGGCTGATTCCAGAATGGAGCGTGCGCGACAAACCGCAAAATTCGACTTGAGACGTCGCACGCACCAGCCGATCCCTGGTCGCATCCATGCGGGAGCAGACGCCGCGGGCTGCGATGCGTTCGCCCGCATTGACACCGCGACCGGCTCCGGGGCGGCGTGTTGACGATGTCGCATTCTCACTAGCGCTGGTCCCCGCGCACCCGAACAGGAAATCTCGATGCCCGAATCCCCGCGGCTGATAAAGATGAACGAGCAGGACAACGTCGCGATCGTGGCGAATGATGGCGGGCTTCCTGCAGGCACAGCCCTGGCTTCCGGCCTGGTCCTCGTGGATCGAGTGCCGCAGGGTCACAAGGTTTCGTTGGTGGACATCGCCGCCGGCGCGCCGGTCTTCCGCTATGGCGTCGCCATCGGTCATGCGTTGCATGACGTTCCCGCAGGCCGTTGGGTGCACGAGCGCCTCATGAAGATGCCGGCGGCGCGTTCGCTCGACAACCTGCCGATCGCCACCGTCAGGACGGCGCCGCAGGCGCCACTCGACGGCTTTACTTTCGAGGGCTACCGGAACAACGACGGCTCCGTCGGTACGCGCAACATCCTGGCGATCACGCAGACCGTGCAGTGCGTGGCCGGCGTCACTGATTACGCTGTGCAACGAATCAGGAGCGAACTGCTGCCGAGGTATCCCGGCGTAGACGGCGTGGTGGCGCTGGAACATACGTACGGATGCGGCGTTGCGATCGATGCGCCCGATGCGATCGTTCCCATCCGTACGCTGCGCAACATCAGTCTCAACCCGAATTTCGGCGGCGAGGTGATGGTGATCAGCCTCGGCTGCGAGAAGCTGCAGCCGGAGCGCCTGCTGCCCCCGGGCACCATCCCATTGCCCGACGGGCGCAACGTGGCCGATGTCGGCGGCAGCGCCGGGGCTGCGCTGGACGTGGTCTGCCTGCAGGATGACAAGCATGTGGGCTTCATGTCGATGATCGATTCGATCATGATTCAGGCCGAACAGCACCTCGAGCGGCTGAACATGCGCCGCCGCGAGACCGTGCCCGCCAGCGAGCTGGTGGTGGGCGTTCAATGCGGTGGCAGCGACGCGTTTTCCGGCGTGACCGCCAATCCGGCCGTCGGCTTCTGCACCGATCTCCTGGTGCGCGCCGGTGCCACAGTGATGTTTTCGGAGGTCACCGAGGTACGCGACGGCATCGATCAGCTCACGTCGCGCGCGGCGAGCCCGGAAGTCGCCGCGGCGATGATCAGGGAGATGGCCTGGTACGACGACTATCTCGACAAGGGTCGGGTCGATCGGAGCGCCAACACGACGCCTGGAAACAAGAAGGGCGGGTTGTCGAATATCGTCGAGAAGGCGATGGGTTCCATCGTGAAATCGGGCAGTTCGCCGATTGCCGGGGTTCTGGCACCCGGCGAGAAAGTCCGGCAGAAGGGCCTGATCTACGCGGCCACGCCTGCCAGCGACTTCATCTGCGGTACGTTGCAACTCGCGGCCGGGATGAACCTGCATGTCTTCACTACGGGCCGAGGCACTCCTTATGGTCTGGCGCAGGTGCCGGTAATCAAGGTTGCGACCCGCAGCGACCTTGCAAGGAGGTGGCACGACCTGATGGACGTGAATGCCGGCACGATTGCCACCGGTGAAAAGAGCATCGAAGAGGTGGGCTGGGAATTGTTCCGGCTCATGCTCGACGTGGCCAGTGGCCGCCAGAAGACGTGGGCCGAGCGCTGGAAGCTGCACAACGCATTGGTTCTTTTCAATCCTGCGCCGGTGACCTGAGCGAGCGAGGGAGCGTCGGGAAATCCACGCGACGTCCTGCGACTGGATCCACCAGCGAATGCCGCTGGTGTCGGGTTGGCGGCAGCACCGGGTCGAGCTTCGCTCACGCCGCGTCGGCCGTACAGGCCGCCGCGGGCGATGGCGCGTGCGACCATCTGCAGTCATGATGGGGCGCGTACACATCGTTGTCGGCGACACGGCTACCGGAGCGCGGTGCGTCGCGAGTGATGACAATGACGCTGCCTCGACGCTCCGTAAGGGCAACCCGGAGCGCTGCGCCCAGCCCGACCGCGCGCCACTCGTTGCAGCCTTCACCACTGATCGTGACCTCGTCGCGGAACTGCCTTAAGCTGTCGCGTGGTCATGGTGTGCAGTTGTGAATATTGCACCGGCGAGAGAAACTGACTCAGCCATCAACCCCGCACCATGACACTCCGCCGTCTTCGCAGGCGGACTGCATGCAATTCAACACACTGCCAATCGGCGAAAACTCATGCAGCAGCCATCATGGAAAGGCGCGGTGCTGGTGGTTGAGGACCGGGCACACACACTTGATGGACACTTCCCCAACCGGTTCGCCGAACTTGCCGACGGATTCGTTGCGGCGGGAGCGTACGTGGAGGTTCTCACCTCATTGGGATGGGCATTGGCCGATGACGCCTCGCCTGCCTGGAAGCTGTCACGATACGGGCCGATAGCTTCGCTTCTGTTCCGTATGTCGGAGAGGTTGGTGCTGGAGAATGGATACCTGTCCAAGCTGTCGCGCGCTCTGAGGGCCTGGGTTCTTGTGCACCAGGCAAGCCGGATTGCACGGGCTTGTCCCGTTCAGCCGGCCGCTGTCGTCGTCGTGAGCTACAAGGTTTCAGTTGCGATGATGTCGCTCATAGCGGGGAGTCGGCCCTTCCTCGTTCACCAGTTCACTCCCCATGCGTCCCCGCCGTTGATCGTACGGGCAGTGCTGCGCGTCCGATCGACTTTGGGTCGGTCGAAACCGGCTTTGGGGTTGGCCATGCATGATGCGACCTGGACTGAAGGATTGAGGACATCCCTCCCATGGCTCACGATAGAACATCTGCCCCTTGCTGGCATCCGGCCCGTCGTGCGCAACCTTCCCAAGGAGGATGCCCGCCGGTCTCTCGGCATCGGGGCGAATCGGCCGGTCGCCCTTCTATTCGGCAGCGGTCATGTCGATCAGGATCCCATGACCGTTTTTGATGCCTTTCGAGATCGATCGGATTGGCAGTTGATCGTCGCCGGAAGGGTTGGCGAATACTTGAAGCGGCACGACATCGAAAATTGGCGCATCCGCCCGCTGGTCATCGCTGGATTCATCGAGGCTTCCGTCCGCGACTGCGTTTACGCGGCTGCCGATGTGGTGGTTCTCTCGTTTCAACCGAACAACAGACGCAACTCCGGCACCCTGATGGATGCCATTTCCTACGGCTGCCCGGTGATCGTGTCGGACCGGTCTTCGGCGAGCGATCTGGTGAGGGAGTACGGCTTGGGAATGGCGTACTCCTGTGGGTCGCCTGCGGAGCTCTCCGCAGCGCTCGATGAATTGGACCTTGACGCAGGCCGTCTTCGGGTTCTTGCCGCTCAACCCCACGTGTCCAATTCGGCGGTGGCGACCCGACATCTGGAATTTATCGCCCGATTGGCTTGCTAGGGACATTTCTTGCTTCGAGAGCCTATGGCTCGCAGTCGCATCCATTGACGACGGGGCGGATAAGGGCTGCCGCTTTTCCGGGCGCGGAGAAACGTGGCTGCGCGCCGGCCGGCGGCTCGTGAATATTCGCTCGCTCGCCGGGGCCGATGCTATTGCCACTGCACACCCAGCGCGCGACAATGCGGTCGCGTCCGGACCGGACCCTATCCGAGGAAACGCCATGGCTGTCCCCGCTCGTTTGCTACTCGCGTTCGCGCTTGCCGTCGTGCTCCCCGCCATTGCCGTCGCCGCGCGCACCGCGCCGCCCAATCCGCCGAAGTCCCTGCCAAAGATCAGTTCCGTCACGCAGACGAGCGACGCGGCGGTGCTGGCGGCCCAGCTTGTCGGTCCCGGGGTCGCTATTACCAACGCCAAGTTCACGGGCGCCGCAGAAGCGGCTGGGACCTTCGCTGGCGGCGCGAACAGCGTCGGCATCGACTCCGGCGTCGTGCTGTCGACCGGGCGCGCCGTCAACGTCCAAGGCCCGAACGAGAGCGATTCGTGGAGCGACATCAACGACACGCCGGGAGATGCGCGGCTCGACGCGCTGGTCGCGCCCGAACAGACCTTCGATGCGGCAATCCTGGAATTCGACGTGACGCCGACCGCCAATACGATCGCCATCCGCTTCGTGTTCGCGTCGGAGGAGTACAACGAATTCGTCGGATCGCCGTACAACGACGTGATCGCGATCTTCGTGAACGGCGTCAACTGCGCGAACTACGACGGTCGCCCGGTCAGCGTGAACTCGATCAACAACGACGTCAACCCGGCGCTGTACATCGACAACGAAGCCGGTGCCCGCAACACGGAGATGGATGGCCTGACGGTGCCGCTCGACTGCGTCGCGGCGGTGACGCCCAACGCGCCAAATCGCGTGACGATCGCGATCGCCGACACGGCCGATCCGATCTATGACGCCGCAGTTTTCCTGGCGGCTGGCGGCGTTCGGTCCCCTGGCAGCGGCGCGGTGACGAGCAGCAATGTCATCAAGGCCATCGAGTACTACCATGCCGGATTCGATCACTACTTCGTGACGACGATCGCGGACGAGATCACGAAGCTCGACAACGGCACATTCATAGGCTGGGCGCGCACCGGCAAGGCGTTCAATGTGTTCGTGCTCGGAACGGCCGGAACACTCCAGGTATGCCGTCTCTTCAGTGTGATTCCAGGCGCGCTCATCAGCACGCACTTCTACACGGCAAACGTACCCGAGTGCGAGGGACTCAAGTCCAATCCGAACTGGGTGTTCGAGGACAATGTGTTCGGCCTCCTGCCACCCGCTTTGCTGTGCCCGGCAGGCACGCAGCCGCTCTTTCGCGCCTACAACAACAGCATGGGTGGCGTGCCCAATCACCGCCTGACCACCGAGCTGTCCGTGCTGCAATTCATGGTAGCCATCGGCTGGCAGCAGGAGGGGGACTACGGAATGGCGGGGTGCGTGCCGCTGTAGGGGGCGTAGGCCGGCGACGCGGGGCGTCATCGTGCCACCTGGATCGGCGCCTTGATGCGATCAAGGGCGAAAAACCGCGGGCAGCGACGCATTGTGAAATTGTGGTTGCCCTGACCGCGCCGGATTGCCAATGTTGCGGATTTTGGAGGCGGAGGTCGGAATCGAACCGGCGTAGACGGCTTTGCAGGCCGCTGCATGACCACTCTGCCACCCCGCCTTGGGGCCCTGCGCTCGCCGTTGCGGCGCGCGTTTCAAACCAGTTTCAAACCAAAAGGGAGAGCTTGGTCGGAAGCTCTCCCTCAAAAGAATCTGGAGCGGGAAAGGAGTCTCGAACTCCCGACCTCAACCTTGGCAAGGTTGCGCTCTACCAACTGAGCTATTCCCGCATTGGATAGCCGCTGATTATAACGGAAATTTCGCCATCGTCAAAATGAAGCTGCGGCGACGCGGCCCGACCGGCTAGGACATGACCGCGACGATCGCGTTTGCGACATAGTCAACGTTGCCGGAGTTGAGCGCGGCGACACAGATGCGCCCAGTGTCGACCGCGTAGATCGCATACTCGTCGCGGAGCTGCCGGACCTGCTCCTTGTTGAGCCCGGAGTACGAGAACATGCCGCGCTGAACAAGCACATAGCGGAAGTCCTTGCCGGGCAGGCGCTCGTGCAGACGCTCGACCAGTTCGGCACGCATCAGCTTGATCCGGTTGCGCATCATCGCGAGTTCGGCTTCCCACAATGCGTGCAACTCCGGCGTACCCAGCACCATTGCGACGATCTGGCCGCCGTGGGTTGGCGGGTTCGAATAATTGGTGCGCACCAGGCGCTTCACCTGCGAAAGCACGCGCGAGGCCTCGTCCTTGTCGCTGGCGACGATCGACAGCGCGCCGACGCGCTCGCCGTACAACGAGAACGACTTCGAAAACGAGCTCGACACGAACATCGGTCCGGGCGTGGCGGCAAAACGGCGAATGACCTCGCCATCGGGCTCGACGCCGTCGGCGAAGCCCTGATACGCGATGTCGAGGAACGGCACCAGGTTGCGCGCGCGCACGACCTCGATGATGCGGCCCCACTGCGCGGCGTCCGGGTCGACGCCGGTCGGGTTGTGGCAGCACGCGTGCAGCACGACGATCCCGCCCTGCGGCACGCGCTCGAGCGCGGCGATCATGGCCGGGAAATCGAGCCCGTGCGTGGCGGCGTCGTAGTAGGCGTAGTTGTTGACGGTGAATCCGGCACCCTCGAACAGGGCGCGATGATTTTCCCAGCTCGGGTCGCTGATCCAGACCTGCGCGCCGGGTGCGAAGCGGCGGAGGAAATCGGCGCCGACCTTCAGGCCGCCGGTACCTCCCAACGCCTGCACGGTGATGGCCCGGCCCGAGGTGACGATCTCGCTGTCGGCGCCGAACAGGAGCTTCTGAACGGCTCGGTCGTAGGTCTGGAGGCCATCGATCGGCAGATAGCCGCGTGGCGCGCTCTTGTCGGCCATCGCCTGCTCGGCGCGCCTGACGCAATCGAGGACGGGCAGCTTGCCGGAATCGTCGTTGTAGACGCCCACGCCCAGGTTGACCTTGTTCGAGTTGGTATCGGCAACGAACGCCTCGGTGACGCCGAGAATCGGATCACGCGGCGCGAGTTCGACCACGGACAGGACGGAGGCGGGCAGGGGTGCATTCATGGGGGTCGCGTCGGGGCGGGCAAAACACACATTTTACGCTACGTCGCGACCCTGCGATCCGCGGTCCGCCGTCAGGCAAAGTCCAGCCATCGGACCACACTCACGAATGCCGCCATCCACGTGACCGACGAGGCGAACATGGCGATGTTGAAGCCGGGGCTGCGCCTGCGCGCCTCGCGCCTGTTGCCGACCGCGTAGACGACGCGGCCGGCAATGAACACCGCGCAGGCAAGGGCGGCCAGCCGAGGACTGCCGAACCACGCGAAGATCCACATCGGAGGCAGGAACGCGACCAGTTGCTCCAGTTCGTTCGCCTGCACGCGAAACGCGCGCTCAAATCCGGGGTCACCGGTGGGCGCGGGTGCAACGACCTTGTATTTGGCGCGGGCGCGCCCCACCTGCAACCCGGTGATCATGTTCCAAAGCACCGCAAGCAGCGTCATCAGCGCGGGCAGCGAAAGCGGCATTCCATCCTTCTCATAGGGCATCGGCGGCTCGGCTTGGGTCCGACGCCAGGCTGACGTAAGCTTCGCCTGCGTCCGCCAGAGCCGCGCCGCCCGCATTTGACCATGGCCCGAGCCTACTCCACGATTTCGCTTGATGCACCCAAGCTTCCGCCGCTGACGGCGGTGAAGACGCTCGCGCGCGTCGGTCGCTTCCTGCGTCCCTACCGACGGCAGGTGATCTTCGCCGCCGTTGCGCTGCTGTTCGCGGCTGCTGCGGTGCTCATGATCGGGCAAGGATTGAAATTCGTCATCGACCGTGGCTTTGCTGCCGGCAGTGGCGTCGATCTCGACCGCGCGCTCGCGTTCATGCTGGGCGTGGTGATCGTGATGGCGCTCGCGACCTACGCGCGCTTCTACTATGTTTCGTGGCTGGGCGAGCGGGTGACCGCGGACCTGAGGCGTGCGGTCTTTGATCACCTGCTGTCGCTGCCGCCCGGCTATTTCGAGATGATGCGCACCGGCGAGGTGATCTCTCGGTTGACCAACGACACTACGATGCTCGAAACCGTGATCGGGTCGAGCGCGTCGATGGCGATCCGCAATCTGCTGCTGATGACCGGCGGCCTGGTGATGCTCGCTCTGACCAGCGGCAAGCTGACGCTGCTGGTACTCGTCGGCGTTCCGCTGGTTCTGGTCCCGATTCTGTTCTTCGGCCGCCGCGTGCGCAAACTGGCGCGCGCGAGCCAGGACCGCGTGGGCGACGTCGGCGCCTACGTGGACGAGGCGCTGCACGAGATCCGCACCGTGCAGGCCTATGGCCACGAGGCCGAGGACCGGCGGCAATTCGGCGCCCGCGTCGAGGAAGCGTTCGGCACCGCGCTGCTGCGCATCCGACAGCGTGCGCTGCTGGTGGCAACCGTCATCGTGTTGGTATTCGGCGCCGTCGGGGTGATCCTTTGGATCGGCGGTCACGATGTCGTTGCCGGTCGCATCACCGCCGGCCAGCTTTCGGCGTTCGTCTTCTATGCAGTGATCGTGGCCGGCGCCGCGGGCACGATAAGCGAGGTGGTCGGTGATCTTCAGCGGGCGGCGGGCGCGACCGAGCGACTGTTCGAGTTGCTTTCGATCGAGCCGGTCATTCGCCCACCCGAGCATCCCGTGCTGCTGCCGGTGCCCGCGCGCGGCACGGTGACGTTCGACGCCGTGACCTTCCGCTATCCGTCGCGACCCGATGCGGCGGCACTCGACGCGTTCACGCTTGATGTCCGGGCCGGCGAAAAGGTCGCGTTGGTCGGGCCTTCGGGCGCCGGCAAGACGACGGTGTTTCAACTGCTGCTGCGTTTCTACGATCCCGACAGCGGCGTCGTGGCCGTCGACGACGTGGACCTGAGGTCGGCCGATCCGGGGGCGGTGCGTTCGCGCCTCGCCGTCGTCCCGCAGGAGCCGGTGATTTTTGCCGCCAGCGTGCTCGACAACGTTCGCTATGGGCGCCCGGACGCGACCGACAGCGAGGTTCGCGCCGCATGCGATGCCGCCTTTGCGACGGAATTCATCGACCGGCTGCCCGAGCGTTTTGCGCAGCTACCTGGGCGAGCGCGGCGTGCGCCTGTCGGGAGGCCAGCGGCAGCGGCTGGCGATCGCACGCGCGATCCTCGCCGACCGGCCGATCCTGCTCCTCGACGAGGCGACCAGCGCACTCGACGCCGAGAGCGAGCGCATGGTGCAGCTGGCCCTCGAGCGGCTGATGGCGGGGCGCACCGTGATCATCATCGCGCATCGGCTGGCGACGATCAGGCATGCGGACCGCATCGCAGTGATCGAGCGCGGCCGGATCATCGCGGCCGGAACCCACGACGAGCTTACGCGCTCCAACGCGCTCTACGCCAGGCTGGCGGCACTGCAGTTCGGCGTGGATCGGAGCGAGGGAATGGCGGAGACCGCGGGTGCCGCGACGGTCGCGGACGACATCTCGGCCGGCTGAATTCGGAGCCAGGACCTCGGCCTCGGGCGCCCGAGGCGATCCGGATTACCCGGTTGCTCCGGTGCGAGCATCGAGCAGCGCGGAAGCCATCCGGGGTTCCCGGGATCACGAAGTGCAGGATGGCGATGGCCGCGGGCGGCGGCGCCCGAACGCCTCGCCAACGAAGTTGGCATGCGGCACGCGCTCGACATACCCCTAGTCCCGGCGCGCGAAAATCGGCGGCAGCTTTGCCTCTTCCGCCGGCGTGGGCGATCGAAGTACCAGGAGCCGCGATTCGAGCAAATCGTTGGTCCGCTTGGCCTCTGCGAGGATCTGGCGCAGCAACGGCTTGGTTCCGAACAACGCGAATGGCAGGGCAATCCATAGCAACGCCAGGATCAAAATCAGGATGCCTGCGCCAAGCATGAGCATGGCAATCGGAATTCCAAGATAACTGTCCATCGCCTGACTCCTCGATATCGGTGCGGCAACGTGCTCGCTCAATCCAACGCTTGAGGGCCGGTTCGGCCGACCGGCCGCCGGCGCGGAAGGTCATTCTATCGCCAGGCGCGGCGCGAATGGACCAGCGCCCGGCGTGGGTTCCCTGGCCATCGGACCCGGGTTGACAGTACTTAACGCATCCCTGTAGTACGCTCAATCGATGAAACGGACGGCACGCCCGGTTGGGAAAATCGTCGAGAGTTCCATCCCCGCGCGACTGGACGGCCTGCCGTGGTCGCGCTTTCACACACTGGTGATCGTCGCGCTCGGTATCACCTGGATCCTCGATGGCCTCGAAGTGACCCTTGCGGGCGCCGTCTCGGGCGCGCTACGCGACAGCCCCGCACTGCGCTTGAGCGAGGCGCAGGTCGGGTTGTCCGCCAGCGCCTACCTCGCGGGCGCGGTTCTGGGCGCGCTGGTGTTTGGGTGGCTCACCGACCATTTCGGCCGCAAGCGGCTGTTCTTTGTCACGCTCGGCGTGTACATCCTGGGCACCGGCGCCACCGCGTTTTCGCCGGATTTCGCCGCCTTCGCGCTGTTTCGCTTCGTGACCGGCGCGGGGATCGGGGGTGAATATGCGGCGATCAATTCCGCGATTCAGGAACTGATCCCGGCGCGTTATCGCGGCCGTACGGACCTTGCGGTCAACGGCAGCTTCTGGCTCGGCGCCGCACTCGGCGCGGTGAGCTCGAGCATCCTGTTGCAGCCCGGATTGCTGCCCATCGACATGGGCTGGCGGGTCGCCTTCGGTTCCGGCGCCGTGCTGGGGCTCGGCATTCTGTTCCTGCGGCGCTTGCTGCCGGAAAGTCCGCGCTGGCTGCTGCTGCACGGGCGCACCGATGAAGCTGAACGCATCGCCGCCGGCGTGGAGCGCAGCGTGCGCGGCTACACGTCAGCCGAAGAGGCGCTGCCACGGCTGCGGCTGCGCGTCCGCGCGCACGCCGTGAGCTTCATCGACCTCGGCCGGGCGCTTTTCCGCGATTATCCGCGCCGGGCGGTCCTCGGACTTGTGCTGATGACTGCGCAGGCCTTTTGCTACAACGCGATTTTCTTCACCTACGCGCTGGTGCTCGGGCGCTTCTACGCGGTCCCGGCGGAAGACGTCGGTCTCTACCTTCTGCCGTTTGCGGTGAGCAACCTGATGGGTCCGCTCCTCCTGGGACGCTACTTCGACACCTGGGGACGCCGGCAAATGATCAGCATCACCTACGCGCTTTCGGGGCTGCTGCTCGGCATGACGGCGATCCTGTTCGTCGCGGGACTGCTCAATGCCGCCACGCAGACGCTGGCGTGGACGGTGGTGTTCTTCTTCGCTTCCGCGGCGGCGAGTTCGGCCTACCTGACGGTGAGCGAAAGCTTTCCCGTGGAAGTACGCGCCTTGTCGATAGCGTTCTTCTACGCGCTGGGGACGGCAATCGGCGGCATCGGCGCCCCATTGTTGTTCGGCGTGCTCATCGGTACCGGCGAACTGGTGGCCGTCGCCCTGGGCTACGCGCTGGGTGCGGCGCTGATGCTTGTCGCCGCCGGGGTCGCGTTGTGGTTGGGCATCGCCGCGGAGCGCAAGCCGCTGGAGGATGTGGCGCGTCCGCTGTCGAGTCTGGACGTCCTGGGGCAGGATTCTCGCGGACGCGTTCCTTCGTCCCGATCCTGACGGTCGGGATGGCGCCATGCGACAGGTAATCCTGGTCCTCGATCGGCTCACGGCGGGCGCACGGTGATCATCATCGTGCATTGGCCGGCAACGATCGGACACGCGGATCGCCAAGCTGTGATCGAACCCGGCCGGATCGTCACGATCGGAAAACACGACGAGCTGACGCACCCCATGCCGGACCGGACGCGCCGCAGCTCGGCGCGGATCGGGACGGCGGAGTTGCGGGACCCTGCGGTGCAGCGGCCGTCGCGTCTGTCTGAATCGCGAGCCATCGGCAACTCGCGCCAGGCTGGCTGACGGCAGTACAATGATTGGTTGTCCTTCGAAACCGCCAATGTCGAGCCGCCTGACCGATACCGTGCTCCGGCCTGCGCGTGAACCCGGAGTCCCCGAACAAGCCGCGCAACGCCACTCCCGCGACCGAATTCGCGGGGGCGACCACCCACCAGCCATCCGCCACCGGATCCCGAAGAACTCATGCCCGTCACCTATCCCGACAGTCCCTACGAACTCCATCAGCCGTTTCTCCCCGCCGGCGACCAGCCGGAGGCCATCGCCAAGCTGGTCGAGGGGCTGCGCGACGGGCTGTCGTTCCAGACGCTGCTCGGCGTCACCGGGTCCGGGAAAACGTTCACGATGGCCAACGTCATTGCCCAGACCGGGCGGCCGGCGATCGTGATCGCGCCGAACAAGACGCTGGCCGCGCAGCTGTATTCGGAGTTCAGAGAGTTCTTTCCGAACAACGCCGTCGAATACTTCGTCTCGTACTACGACTACTACCAGCCGGAAGCATACGTCCCGTCGCGCGACCTCTACATCGAGAAGGACAGCTCGATCAACGAGCACATCGAACAGATGCGCCTGTCCGCGACCAAGGCGATCCTCGAGCGGCCCGACTGCATCATCGTGGCGACGGTGTCGGCGATCTACGGTATCGGCGACCCATCCGAATACCACAGCATGATCCTGCACCTGAAGCAGGGTGATCGCATGTCGCAGCGCGACGCGATCAAACGGCTGACCGAGATGCAGTACACGCGCAACGACGTCGAGTTCAAGCGCGGCGTGTTTCGCGTGCGCGGGGAGGTGCTTGACATTTTTCCGGCGGAGAATGCCGAGAACGCAATCCGGGTCTCGCTGTTCGACGATGAGGTCGAGTCGCTGCAGCTCTTCGATCCACTGACCGGGCACTTGAAGCAGAAGCTGGCGCGCTACACGGTGTTTCCGTCGTCGCACTACGTGACCGGGCGCCAGAAGGTGCTCTCCGCGATCGACCAGATCAAGGGCGAGCTGCACCAGCAGAAGGAATTCTTCGTCGGCCAGATGAAGTTGATCGAAGCGCAGCGCATCGAGCAGCGCACCCGCTTCGACCTCGAGATGATGTCCGAGATCGGCTACTGCAAGGGCATCGAGAACTACTCGCGCTACCTGTCCGGCCGCAGCGCCGGCGAGCCGCCGCCCACGTTGATCGACTACCTGCCGTCGAAGGCGCTGATGTTCGTCGACGAATCGCACGTGACGATCCCGCAGGTCGGCGGCATGTACAAGGGCGACCGCGCGCGCAAGGAGAACCTCGTCAACTACGGCTTCCGGCTGCCGTCGGCGCTCGACAACCGGCCGCTTCGCTTCGACGAATTCGAGCGCATGCTGCCGCAGACGATCTTCGTCTCGGCGACGCCGGCGGTGTACGAGAGCACGCACGCGGGGCAGGTGGTCGAGCAGCTGGTGCGGCCGACCGGCCTCGTGGATCCGACGCTGTCGGTGCGGCCCGCGCGGACGCAGGTCGATGACCTGCTGGGCGAGATACGCCTGCGGGTCGAAAAGCGCGAGCGGGTGCTGGTCACGACGCTCACCAAGCGGATGGCGGAGGACCTGACCGACTATCTCGCGGAGAACGGCGTCAGGGTTCGCTACCTGCACTCGGATATCGACACGGTCGAGCGGGTCGAGATCATCCGCGACCTTCGGCTGGGCGAGTTCGACGTGCTCGTGGGCATCAATCTATTGCGCGAAGGCCTCGATATTCCGGAGGTATCGCTGGTCGCGATCCTCGATGCCGACAAGGAAGGCTTCCTGCGCGCGGAACGCTCGCTGATCCAGACGATCGGCCGCGCAGCGCGCCACATCAACGGCATGGCGATCCTCTACGCCGACAACATGACCCGGTCGATGACGGCCGCGATCGAGGAGACCGAGCGGCGCCGCGCGCGGCAGGTGGCGTGGAACGAGAAGATGGGAATCACCCCGGTGGGTGTGCAGAAGCGCATCAAGGACCTCATCGAGGGCGTGTACGACCCGGACGAGGCGAAGAAGGAGCAGCGCGCCGCGCAGGCGAAGGCCAAGTACGAGGCGATGCCCGAGAAGGACATGGAGCGCGAACTGAAGCAGATCGAGCGCGCGATGATGGATGCGGCGAAGAATCTCGAGTTCGAGAAGGCGGCCGAGATGCGCGACCGGCTCTTCCAGTTGCGCCAGCAGATGTTCGGTGTTGCGCTGCCGGTCGAGACCTGAACGGCCCAGGACAATGCCTGACGATTATCGAGAACACCGTGGGGTGCGGATTATCGGCAGTCGACACGATCTTCGAGATCGCGTCCCGGCCCTGGTAGTCCATTGATTTTGCAGCAATCGAACTTTGTCTCCTCTCGCGAATGTAAATCGGGCCGACATTCCGCCCATGAAAGGGCCTGCGGTCGCGAAGTTGCTCCGCCCGCATCCCGTTTGGCGCCGCTCATCTCGAGCGCGCTTGACCTGTATGGAACAATCTCATCGGGTTCTTGCGCGCGCCGCCAGGTCAACCTTTGAGCGTTACGGGGCGCTTTGGGCACACGAGACCGAAGCGTTCCCTCGTCGCATTGATGTTCATTGGGCATGATTGATATTCACAAGCTATTCGAAGATCGATCCGGCATCGAACCCTCGGTCGGAGTCCTTTTCGTATGCACGGCAAATATTTGCCGGTCGCCGGTCGCCGAAGGCGTGTTTCGCACGGTCGCGGAACGCGCCCGTTTGATCGATCGTCTGCACGTCGACTCCGCTGGGACGCATGGCTTGCACGCCGGAGAGCCGCCCGATCCGCGTGCGACGAAGGTCGCATCGGCGCGTGGATATCCGATTTCGCGCTTACGAGCCCGCCAGGTCGAGCCGCGAGATTTCGAGCGGTTCGCATGGATTTTCGCGATGGATCGCGAGAACCTGCGAATTCTGTCCGAGCTTCGCCCACCCGAGTTCTCCGGAACGCTCGGGCTCTATCTTGACCTCGTGCCCGGAATTGGGATGCGCGAGGTGCCGGATCCGTACTATGGCGGGATCGAGGGTTTCGAGCGCGTGATGGACCTTGCCGAGGCAGCGAGCGAAGCACTGGTGCAGCGGTTGTCACGCGAACTTGGCGGTTAGGCGTCCGCGCTCCGCCGGGCAGGCACCCGATATTCGTCGATAGTCGGTTGACGCCGACCGACAATCCGGCGGCCGGCATCTCGCGCAGGTCCCGGCATTGCGCCAGCACGTGCGGCGGGACGATCTGCTGCTGTGCGGTCGCTCCGCTCGCGTGGACGACGCCGGAGGGGCCGCCTGCGCAGCCGCAGGCCGGAGGCGATGCGGTCGGCCTGGACCATCGCGCCGGAATGTTCGTCCAATGAAAAAGGGGCGGACGCGAAGGTCCACCCCTTGAACTGCAATTGGCCCCGGCGGTCAGGCCGAGGGTGTCGGCGGCTCCTTGCGCGTCTCGACGATCTCGAGTGGTTCGTTCGGGATCTCGACGCGCGGGGGTCGCGCCCGCTTTGGCCGCAGCAATGGTTCGTCATCGACCGGCGGCAACAGCGCCCGCTGGCTCGTTTCGACCAGGACCAGGCTCGAATCCGCCGGCAAAGTCAGCGCGATGGTCGGCACGTCGACGACCGCAGCACGTACCACGGGCGCGGGGGGAGCGGCGGGATGGGCCACCGGCGGTGTCACCGGCGGTGCGAGTTCGACGGGTGCCGCCGCAGACAGGGTTTCCTGTATTGCGGCCACGACTTGCGTGGTCGAACCAGAATCCGCGTCGATGCGTTCGCGCGGTTCACGCGGCTCGCGTGGTTCCCTGGGCTCACGCTGTTCGCGCGGTTCCTTTGGCTCGCGTGGTTCACGAGCTTCGCGTGGAGGACGGGGCGGACGCGGCTCGCGGACCGGCGGGACCTCGCCGACCGGTGTGGCACTGGCGACCATCTCGACCACGTCGGCGACATTGGGGCCGCTCGCGTCCTGCATGTCCAGCGTGTCTGGAGTGCCGCTGGCATCGCCGTTTTGCGGCAGTTCGCCGCGTTCGCCGCCGCGGCCCCGCCGGCCGCGCCTGCGGCGGTTGCCGCCTTCCTTGGCGTCGGCGCCCGGTCCGTCGCGCGCCGGAACCTCGGAGGTGACGGATACTTGATCACCAGCATCTGCGGTCAATGCCGCTTCGTTGCGAGGTTCGCGCGGACGCTGCGGCTCACGCGATTCGCGCGGCTCCCGCGGCTCCACGCGGCTCGCGTTGTGGTCCGCGGTTGCCTTCGCGCTTGTCATCGCGATTGGCGTCGCGGCGCGGCTGACCCTGAGCCTGGGTGCCGCGTTGCTGAGCCGCACCGCGCGGCGCGTCGCCGCGCGCGTCGGTTCGATTGTCGCGCTTTTGCTCGCCGCGACGTCCATCACGCGCATCGTCCCGGCGCTCGCCGCCACCACGACGTCCGTCGCCGCGATTTCGGTCTCGATCGTCGCCACGGCGCCCATCACGCCGCGGTTCGCGGCCGCGGTCGCCCGGTCGTTCCTCGCGCGTCGTCTTGGTGGCAGCGACGGGCGCTGGCTCCGGCTTGGCGCGGAACCAGTCCAGCATGCGCGCAAGCCATGAACCGCCTTCGGCCGCGGGTGCCGCGGCCGGCGTCCGCGGCGCAGGCCTTTCGACGGGCAGCGGCGCCGGTTGCGCCGGGGTGATGCCCTTGACCATGGCTTCCTGCCGCGGCGCCGCGGCTTCTTCCTTCATCTGTTGCGCGGGATCGATCTTTTCCGGCTCCTTCACCATGTCGAAGGACAGTGGCAGCGGTTCGCCTTGGTTCAGGTCTTCGTGGCGCAGACGCTCGACGCTGTAGTTCGGCGTCTCGAGGTGCCGGTTCGGCACCAGCAGCACGTTGACCTTGAAACGCGTCTCGATCGTCAGCACGTCGGTGCGCTTCTCGTTCAGCAGGAAAGTGGCGACGTCGACCGGCATCTGCGCGACGACCTGCGCGGTGTTTTCCTTCATCGCCTCCTCCTGGATGATCCGGAGGATGTGCAGCGCGGTCGACTCGGTACCGCGGATGTGGCCGATGCCGTGACAGCGTGGGCAGGGGATGTGCGCCGCTTCCGCCAGCGCCGGGCGCAGCCGCTGGCGCGACAGTTCCATCAGCCCGAAGCGCGAGATCTTGCCGAGCTGTACGCGGGCACGGTCGTACTTCAGCGCATCGCGCAGCCGCGTCTCGACCTCGCGCTGGTTCTTGGTGCTCTCCATGTCGATGAAGTCGATGACGATGAGCCCGCCCAGGTCGCGCAGCCGCAGCTGGCGCGCGATTTCGTCGGCGGCCTCGCAGTTGGTGTTGAACGCGGTTGTCTCGATGTCGCCACCCTTGGTCGCGCGCGCCGAGTTGACGTCGACGGAGACCAGCGCCTCGGTGTGGTCGATGACGATGGCGCCGCCCGAGGGCAGCGGCACCTGCCGCGCGTACGCGGTCTCGATCTGGTGCTCGATCTGGAAGCGCGAGAACAGCGGTACGTCGTCCTTGTAGAGCTTCACGCGGTTGACGTTGGCCGGCATCACGTGGCCCATGAACTGCTGCGCCTGCTCGAAGATCGCTTCGGTGTCGATCAGCAGTTCGCCGATGTCCGGGTGGAAGTAATCGCGGATCGCGCGGATCACCAGGCTCGATTCCTGGTAGATGAGATAGGCGCCCGCCTGCATCTTCGCGGCATCCTCGACGGCGCGCCAAAGTTGCATCAGGTAATTGAGATCCCACTGCAGCTCTTCGGTCGTGCGGCCGATGCCGGCAGTGCGCGCGATGACGCTCATGCCCTGCGGGACGTCGAGGCCGTTGATCGCGTCGCGCAACTCGTTGCGCTCCTCGCCTTCGACCCGGCGCGACACGCCGCCGCCGCGCGGGTTGTTCGGCATCAGGACGAGGTAGCGCCCGGCGAGCGATATGTAGGTGGTCAGCGCGGCGCCCTTGTTGCCGCGCTCGTCCTTGTCGACCTGGACGATGAGTTCCTGGCCGACCTTGAGCTGGTCCTGGATACGCGCCTTGCCGGGATCGGCGTCGCGATCTCGGAAATTGTCTCGGGAGATTTCCTTGAACGGCAGGAAACCGTGGCGGTCGGTGCCGTATTCGACGAAGCAGGCCTCGAGCGAGGGCTCGACGCGGGTAATGACGGCCTTGTAGATGTTGCTCTTGCGTTGTTCCTTGGCGGCGGATTCGATGTCGAGGTCGATCAGTTTCTGGCCATCGACGATCGCCACCCGGAGTTCCTCCGCCTGGGTGGCATTGAACAGCATGCGTTTCATGTGCTTTCCCCGAGCGCAGTGCGCCGCGGGAAGCGGTGGCGAAGCAAGACTCGCCGCGAACCAACGCGGCGGCAAGGCGCTAGCTGGCGGCGGTCGCTGCCGAGGACGGAAATACAGGCGCGATCAGGCGCCGGAGGGCGAGAGCGGTGCGCGAGGGCAGTGAGGCGATCGGCATTGCGTTCAAACCCCGCGGATGGCGGGGTGGAGGACTCTCGTCGTTATCTTCGTCTTCGTGATGCGAACAAGCGGTGGAAAATCGTCCGGCGGCCGGTCCGGGGGCCAGTAGTTCACTGGCGCCGCGAAGAGGCGGTCGGGTGCAGAAAATCTCGCTTTGGGCGCCGCGCAATGCGCCGCTTCGAACCGGCCGCTGCCGGGTGCGGAGACTGCGCTCATCCATTACCATCGCTACTTGCTCGGGAGAGGTCCCCGCCCGGCGAGCGACTGAAGCCGGCTGTTTCCCGCGTCGTTTCCGTTTGCGCGGGGCCATACATACTGAACACAACCAAATCAAGGCGACTGGGACCACTGTTCGCGGACCCGTTCCGGGTCACGATTTCAACATCGCGGTCCTTGGCGCGCGCTTGGCGCACTCGTTGCATGGTTCGATGACAATTATAAGCGAATGAATGAGTTAAGCAAGGATTCTGTGTCCTGGCTCACCGTCGAGGATGATGCGGCCGGGCAGCGGATCGACAATTTTCTGACCCGGATCCTGAAGGGCGTCCCAAAGAGCCATATCTACCGGATCCTGCGCAGCGGGGAGGTTCGGGTCAACAAGGGTCGGGTCGGGCCCGACGTACGGCTGGCGGTGGGCGACGTGGTTCGGGTACCGCCGGTGCGCACGGCCGCCCCCGCGATTCCCAGGGGCCCGGCGCATCCGTTGCGCGCGGGGCCGAAGGTGCCGATCCTGTACGAGGACGACGCGCTGATCGTCGTCGACAAGCCGTCCGGGCTGGCCGTTCACGGCGGCAGCGGTATCGCCGCCGGACTGATCGAGCAGATGCGCGCCGCCCGGCCGGAAGCCCGCTTCCTCGAGCTCGTCCATCGGCTCGACCGCGACACGTCAGGCCTGATGCTGCTGGCCAAGAAGCGCGCCGCGCTGGTCGGGTTGCACGAGCAGTTGCGCGGCGCGGGTTTCGACAAGCGCTATCTGGTGCTGGTCCGCGGCCGCTGGCGCGACGAGAAGCGACGTGTCCGGCTTGCGCTGCACAAGTTCGCGACCAAGGAGGGCGAGCGCCGCGTGCGGGTCGACGACGAAGGCGGCAGGGAGGCCGAGACGATCTTTCGTCGCCGCGCCATCTGGTTCGCGCACGAGCCGCCGCTCGCGCTGCTCGAGGCGGAGCTGAAGACGGGGCGCACGCACCAGATCCGCGTGCACTTGACGCATCTCGGCTTTCCTTTGGCCGGCGACGACAAGTACGGCGACTTCGCGTGGAACAAGGCGCTCGCAAAGGAGGGTCTGAAGCGGATGTTCCTGCACGCGCATCGTCTGGCGTTCACGCATCCGGTCACAGGTCTCGCGATGGCGTTCGAAGCGCCATTGCCAAGCGAGCTCGCGGGCTTTGTTGCGCGGCTCGATGCGCGCACAGTGAGCAACGCCGATGCGTGACCTCGCACGACGCCGCTACCGTCTGCTGGTGTTCGACTGGGACGGGACGCTGTCCGACTCGACCGCCGTCATCGCGAACTCGATCCAGCGCGCCTGCCGTGACCTGGGCGAGCCTGTACCCGATGACCGGGCTGCGCGCTATGTGATCGGGCTGGGGCTCGCCGACGCGCTCAAGACCGTCGCGCCCGGTTTGCCCGTGCACCGCCATGCCGAGCTGGCCGGCCACTATCGCCGGCACTACATCGATCGCGAAGATGCCATTCCGCTGTTCCCCGGCGCCGCCGGGCTCCTTGCACAACTCGACGCAGCCGGGTACTACCTCGCCGTCGCGACCGGAAAATCGCGCGCCGGCCTTGACCGCGTACTCGCTCAGCACGGCCTGACCACGCGGTTCCGCGCCACGCGCTGCGCCGACGAGGGCCATCCCAAGCCGCATCCCGACATGCTCTTGCATCTGATGGACCGGCTGGCGGTCGCACCTGGCGAAACGCTGATGATCGGCGACACGACGCACGATATCGAGCTCGCGCGCAACGCCGGCACGGCGGGGCTGGCGGTCGCGTACGGCGCCCACGAGCCGGAAGGACTGGCGCGCTGCGCACCGGTGGCCACCGTGCATTCGATCGAAGCGCTTGAGAAGTGGCTCGCGCAAAACGGGTGAAACGGCGGGGCCCGACGGCGAGCGCACGGTCACTCGGGAATCCGTCCGGTCAGTTCTTGGGCGGTGGCATTCCCTTCACCAGGGCTCCAGGCCCGATTCCCCGCTCGGCGAACCAGCCACGGCGCATCTCGAGCGCGTAGGGCACCGGTCCCTTCGACCAGTGGGCATCCTCGGTCTGCGGCTGCATGTCCTCGATGTTGACGATGCGGCCATCGGCGGCGATGAAGGCGATGGAGAGCGGGATGTACGTGTTCTTCATCCAGAAGGCCTGCGGCTCGGCGTGCTCGAACACGAAGAGCATTCCGTGATCCGACCGCAGGCTGAACCGCCTCATCAGACCGCGCGAGCGCTGCTCGGGTGTGATCGCGAGCTCGGCGGTCACCTGGTGGTCGCCGATCGTGAGCGTGGTGGTGGGCAGTTCGGTGGTGGGCACGGCGACGGCGGTGATGGCCGCGAAGGCGCAAACCGGGAGGGCGAGAAGGCAAAGCGCGAAGGTGCGCGACAGCGTGCTGTTCATGGTGACCATTCCTTCAACGTGACGCGCGCATGGCGCTGATAGACGAGCCAGAGCGCGAAGCTGGCGGCGGTGAGGACGGCCATCCCCAGCGCCAGCGAGGGCAGCGAGTGCGCGAGCAACGGAGCTATCGTACCCGCGATCACGCCGCCCAGCCCGAACTGCACGAAACCCTGCAGCGACGACGTCATGCCGCGCATGCTCGGGAACAAGTCGAGCAGCAGCAGCGTCACGGTCGGCATGATGAGGCCCGATCCGATCGTGTAGACGAAGATCGGCGCAACGTTCCACGCAACGAACGGGGGCAGCAATGTGCTGATCAGGACATTGGCGAGCACGCCGGTCGCGAGCAGCGCATATCCGGCGCGCACGGTGCGCAACGGGGACAGGCGGCCGGCAAGGCGCCCGGACAGGTAGGCGCCGAGCATGATGCCGGAGATCATCGGGACGAACAGCCATGCGAATCCCAAGGTCGACACACCCAGCAGTCGGACCAGGAACGCCGGCGCTGACGCGATGTAGATGAAGAACCCGCAGAAATTGAGCGCGGGCACCAGCGCCAGCAGTGCGAATTTCGGCTGGCCCAGGACCGTGCGGTAGTTGCGCCACAACGCGGCCGGATGCAGCGGATGGCGTTGCGCCGGGGGCAGCGTTTCGGGCAGCGACCGCGCGCACAGCACCAGCAGGACCAGCGTCCAGATCAGCATCGCCCAGAAGATCGAGCGCCAGCCGGTGAGGTTGAGCAGCGCGCCGCCGACGATTGGCGCGAGCGCGGGGCCGAGGCCGAACACCATCGTCATCTGCGACATCATCCGCTGCGCCTCGGGACCGGCGAAGCGATCCCGGACGATCGCGCGCCCGACCACCATCCCGCTCCCCGCCGAAACGCCCTGCAGCACCCGGAACAGCCACAGCGACTCGATATTGCCCGCAATCGCGCAGCCCAGAGTGCCCAGCGCGAAGACGCAAAGTCCGCCCAGCACGACGGGCCGACGGCCGAGCGCGTCGGACAGCGCGCCGTGCCACAGCATCATGAACGCGTAGGCGAACAGGTAGACCGAAAGCGTCTGCTGCAGGGCGATCTGCGGCGCGTCGAGCTCGGCGCCTATCGCCGGAAACGCGGGCAGGTACATGTCGACCGCAAACGGACCCAGCATCGCCAGCGATGCCAGCAATGCAGCGAACCGCCACGAGCGCCGATGGTCGCCTGGCGCCGCGGCGGCCCCGGGGCTCATTGCCGCGCGCGACCCTCGAGGGCGGCCTCGATAGCAGCGCGGTCGTACTGCGGCGCGAACAGGGTGATGAACGCCTGGACGTAGCCGCGCAGGAATTCGCCGTGGCGCAGGCCCACGCGCGTGGTCGAGGATTCGAACAGGTGCCCGGCGTCGAGTCTTTCGAACGCGGTATCGCGAATCGGGTCGTACGCCATCTGCGCGATGATGCCCACGCCTGTCCCCAGCTCGACATAGGTCTTGATCACATCCGAGTCGAGTGCGGTGAGAACGATGTTGGGTTCGAGCCCTCGGGCGGCAAACGCCGCGTTGATCGTCGAGCGGCCCGTGAAGCTGTGGTCGTAGGTGACGATCGGATACTTCGCGAGGGCTTCGAGCGTGAGTGGTGCCGACTTCGCCAGTGGATGCCGCTTCGGCACGATCACGACCCGGTTCCATTCGTGGCACGGCAGCGTCACGAGTTCGGCAAACGTCGCGAGCGCTTCGGTGGCGATTCCGAGGTCGACGTCTCCGCGGGCGGTCTGCTCGGCGACCTGCACCGGGTTGCCCTGGTGCAGCACGACCTTGACCTTCGGGTAACGTTGCGTGAATTTGCGCAGCACGCTGGGCAGCACGTAGCGCGCCTGAGTGTGCGTGGTGGCGATGGCCAGCGTGCCGGTGTCCTCGGCGCGGTATTCGTCGGCGACCCGCTTCAGGTTGGCAAGTTCGCGGAGCGCGCGCCGTGCGGTCGCGACCACCACCGTGCCGGCCGGCGTGAGCGACGCCAGCCGCTTGCCCTGGCGGACGAACACCCGCAGGCCCAGTTCGTCCTCGAGCTGGCGGATCTGCTTGCTGATCCCCGGCTGCGAAGTCAGCAGCGCGTCGGCCGCATTCGACACGTTGAGTCCGTGATCGACGACCGCGCACAGATATTTGAGCTGCTGGAGGTTCAACGCGTTATAACCAGAAATGGAAATCTGCGACAATTATATATCCAGCAAAAAGACCCCCGATTCTCCGATCCCCGACTGCCCGATGGCTCAGCTCTTCACCGTTCATCCGAAGGATCCTCAGCCTCGGCTGGTCCGGCAGTCGGCGCAGATCCTGCGCGATGGCGGCGTCATTGCGTACCCGACGGACTCGAGCTATGCGCTGGGCTGCTGCGTCGGAGCCACAGACGCCGCGAAGCGGATCCGGCGCATCCGCGGACTGGGCGATGCCCATTTCCTCACGCTCGTCTGTCGCGACCTCGCCGACGCCGGCCATTTCGCGCGCCTCGACAACTGGCAGTTCCGGATGATGCGGCAGGGTGTTCCCGGCCCCTACACCTTTGTGCTGCCGGCCACGCGCGAGGTGCCGCGGCGACTGCAGAATCCGAAGCGCAACAGCGTCGGAATCCGCGTGCCGGATCATTCCGTCGTACGCGCGCTGCTGGCCGAACTCGCCGAACCGATCCTGTCGACCACGCTGATCCTTCCCGGGTCGACGGTTCCGCTGAACAACCCCGAAGCCATCCGCGATGAACTCCAGGCGAGCGTGGACCTCGTCATCGACGCGGGACCGTGCTCAACCGTGCCGACCACCGTTGTCGACCTTGCCGCAGAACCCGGCACTATCGTCCGGATGGGCGGCGGTGACCCCGCGCGACTTGGGCTTTCGTAGGCGGACCGGCGGCGATGCGGCAGCGCGGCATGGCGCCGCCGACTTGATGTAAAATGCCGTCTGAATGGAGTTTTCGCTCGAGACCTTCCTGCTCGCGGTGGTACCCGTGGTCTTGGCGATTGCCCTGCACGAGGCCGCCCATGGTTACGTCGCCCGGATTTTTGGCGACCAGACGGCCTGGATGCTTGGGCGCGTGACGCTGAATCCGATCAAGCATATCGATCCCATTGGCACGGTGGTCGTGCCGGGCCTGTTGCTTCTTACGGGTGCGCCATTCCTGTTCGGATGGGCGAAGCCGGTGCCGGTGAATTTCGGCAACCTGCGGCATCCCAAGCGCGACATGATCTGGGTCGCGGCGGCGGGGCCGCTGGCGAATTTCGCGATGGCGTTGCTTTGGGCGTGGTTGGCGCAGGCGGCCGGGCCGTCGGGCCTGCTGCCGAGCAACGGGCTGTACCAGATGGCGCAGATCGGCATTTCGATCAACCTGGTGTTGATGGTGCTGAACCTGCTGCCGATTCCGCCGCTCGACGGAGGTCGCATCGCCGTGGGCCTGTTGCCTGGACGCGCGTCGTACGCACTGGCGCAGGTCGAGCCCTATGGTTTCTTCGTCATCCTGCTGTTGCTGGTCACCGGCCTGCTGGGTGACCTCATGCGCCCCGTGCTGCGGGTCGCGGCTTTCCTGCTGTACGCGCTGACCGGTCTGTAGCCGCCTCGTCGGGCGGAGCCTGTCACGAAAAAAGAAAATCTTCATGTTCACTGATCGTGTGTTGTCGGGCATGCGCCCGACGGGTCGCATGCATATCGGCCACTACCATGGCGCGCTCAAGAACTGGGTGCGGCTGCAGGAGGAGTACGAGTGCCTGTTCTTCGCGGCCGACTGGCACGCGCTGACCACGCATTACGAGGATCCGGAGAACATCGCCGCCTCGGTGTGGGACATGATGGTGGATTGGCTGGCGGCCGGGCTTGACCCGACGCGCTCGACGCTGTTCGTCCAGTCGCAGGTGATGGAGCACGCGGAATTGGCGCTTCTGCTCGGCATGATGACGCCGATCGGCTGGCTCGAGCGGGTGCCCACGTACAAGGATCAACAGCAGAAGCTCTCGGATCGCGACCTGTCCACCTACGGATTTCTCGGCTATCCCGTGATGCAGGGGGCGGACATCCTCATCTACCGCGCCAACATGGTGCCGGTGGGCGAAGACCAGGTTTCGCACGTCGAACTCGTCCGCGAGATGGCGCGCCGCTTCAACCACATCTACGGCCGTGAGCCGGGCTTCGAGGAAAAGGCCAAGGCGGGGATCAAGAAGCTGGGGACCAAGAAGGCGCGCCGCTATGGCGAGCTGCGCACCGCGTTCCAGGAGAAGGGCGACGAGGCCGCGCTGGAAGCGGCGCAGGAACTCCTCAATGAAACGCAGAACCTGTCGCTGGGGGATCGCGAGCGCCTCTTCGGTTACCTCGAAGGCTCGCGGCGGATGATCCTGCCGGAGCCCGACGCGCTGCTGACCGAGAACCCCAAGGTGCCGGGGCTGGACGGCCAGAAGATGTCCAAGTCCTACGGCAACGCGATCCTGATGCGCGAGGATCCGGCCGAGGTCACCAGGAAGATCCGCACGATGCAGACCGATCCGGCGCGCGTGCGGCGCACCGACCCAGGCAATCCGGAAAACTGCCCGGTCTGGCCGCTGCACAGGATCTATTCCAACGATGCGACCCGGGAGTGGGTGGTCAAGGGCTGCATCTCGGCCGGCATCGGCTGTCTCGAATGCAAGCAGCCGGTGATCGACGCGGTCATCCGGGAGCAGGCGCCATTGCACGAACGCGCGCAGCGATTCCTGGACGATCCGACGCTGGTGCGCAATATTGTCGCCGACGGCTGCGAGCGCGCGCGCAAGCTGGCCGGGGAGACGATGCGTGACGTCCGCGCGGCGATGGGGCTTTCCTATGACTGACGCCGAGATCGATCTCGCGCATCCGTCGCCGGATCCGAAGCCGCTCGCGCGCGTGTACGGCGAGGCGTTCAACGATCTGCCGCACGACCTGTACATCCCGCCGGAGGCGCTTGAGGTCTTTCTGGAGTCGTTCGAAGGGCCGCTCGACCTGCTGCTCTACCTGATCCGCAGGCAGAACATCAACGTGCTGGACATCCCGATGGCCGAGTTGACGCGCCAGTACCTGGGCTACGTCGAGATGATGCGCCGCACGCATCTGGAACTGGCCGCGGAGTACCTGCTGATGGCGGCGGTGCTCATCGAGATCAAGTCGCGTCTGCTGTTGCCGAAGCCGCCGGCGCCGCCGGGCCAGGAGCCGGAAGACCCGCGCGCTGAGTTGGTGCGCCGGCTCCTGGAATACGAGCGGATGAAACAGGCGGCGCGCGCGATCGACGAGCATCCGCTTGCCGAGCGCGACTTCATGACCGCGCGAATCTGGTTCGACCATGCCGCGGCCGCGCGCCTGCCTGATGTGCGGCCGGATGATCTGAAGGCCGCATGGGCGGCACTGATCCAGCGCGCGCGCGTGAACCGCCATCATTTGGTCAGCCGCGAGCAGCTGTCGGTGCGCAGCGAAATGAGCCGAGTGCTCAAGGTGCTGGAACCGGTGGGCTACATGGAGTTCACCGCGCTCTTCGCCGCGCACGCCGATATCGCGCATCTTGTCGTGACGTTCCTTGCGCTGCTCGAACTCGCGCGCGAGCAGCTGGTGGCGATCGCGCAGACCGAACCCTACGCCCCCATCCACGTGACGCTGGCGGGGGCCCCCGCATTCGCGCTCGCCGCGGACGAAATCTAGACTCCAATCCGATGGAACACGAAACCGATTCCGTGCAAGTCAACCGCGAAGATCCCCAATCGGCCGGGGATCCCGCAGAGATCAAGAGCATCCTGGAAGCCGCACTGCTGGTCGCCGGCGAGCCGGTGCCGGTCGCGCAGCTCGCGAAGCTCTTCGAGCCGCCGTTGCCTGCGGACACGATACGCAGGCTGCTGGACGATCTGAAGCAGGACTGGGCGGGACGCCGTGTCGAACTCGTGCTGGTCGCGAGCGGTTGGCGCTTTCAGGGCGTGCCTTCGGTGCAGACGTATCTGGCCCGCCTGTCGCCGGAAAAGCCGCCGCGATACTCGCGTGCGGTCATGGAAACCCTGGCGATCATTGCCTATCAGCAACCTGTCACCCGCGGAGACATTGAAGCCATCCGCGGCGTTGCCGTGTCGACGAACGTCGTCAAGACGCTCGAGGACCGGCAATGGGTGGAGGCCGTCGGCCACCGCGAGACACCGGGACGTCCGGCGCTCTACGCGACGACGAAGACCTTCCTCGATGACCTCGGCCTCCGCTCCCTGGCGGAACTGCCTCCTCTCGCCGAGCTCGATTCCTCCCACCTCCTGGAGATGCCTGATGCCCCCACCAAGGCCGCCGAGACGGCACTCGCCCTCGCGAGTCCACTCCTCGGCAACGATAGCCCAGCCGAACCTGGCGATGAACGCAATAGCGGAGAGCCTCCCGCCTCCGAAACACAAACGCTCCACTGACGAAATATTCAGTGAGCCGCAGCGCCTGCACAAGGTCCTGGCCTCGTGCGGCTTCGGCTCGCGCCGGTCGATGGAGGATATGATCGTCGCGGGACGCATCACGGTGAACCGGCTGCCGGCAGAGGTGGGCCAGAAGGTGGGGCCGGGCGACGAGGTGCGCATCAACGGCGAGCTGGTGAAGGTGCGCTTCACCGAGCCGCGTCCGCGTGTGCTCATGTATCACAAGCCGGCCGGTGAAATCGTTACGCGCGACGATCCCGAGGGTCGGCCGACCGTGTTCGCGAAACTGCCCAACATCGGCAATGGCAAGTGGATCAACGTCGGGCGCCTCGACTACAACACCGAGGGTCTGCTGCTGTTCACGAATTCCGGAGAACTCGCCAATCGGCTGATGCATCCGCGCTACGAGGTCGAGCGTCAGTACGCGGTGCGCATCATGGGCCGGATGAGCGACGAGCAGATGCAATCGCTGCTCTCGGGCGTCACGCTCGAGGACGGGGTCGCCCGCTGCGAGAAGGTCGAGGACGGCGGCGGTGAGGAAGAAGGCGCCAACCATTGGTATCACGTCGTCCTGAAGGAGGGCCGCAACCGCGAAGTGCGCCGGCTGTTCGAGGCGCTGGAACTGCCGGTATCGCGGCTCATCCGCACCCGGTACGGTACGCTGGCCATGCCCTCGGTCATGAAGCGCGGCGATATCCTCGAACTCGAGGCGCCCGACGTGACCGCCGTGATGGAAGCGGCGGGACTGAAGGGGGCGCCCGGCGTGGCTGCCCGACCGCAGGGCGCCCGGCCCAAGGGTGGACAAGGTCAGCGGCGACCGGGACAGGGCGCGCATCCGCGGCAGGGTGATGGCGCTCGGCCAGCAGGGAGCCAGGGGCAAGGCCAGGGCCAGGGCCCGCGGCCGCACCCCAAGCAGGGCGGACGTCCGCACGGCAAGGGTGGAAGCGGGCAGGGCGGGCATCCGCGCGCGCAGGGTCCACGTCCGGATTTCGATACCACGCAGCCTCTTTCGAACGCGAATGCGATCGGGTTGCGTCCGCACGTCGGCAAGGGAGGCCCGCGATCACGCGGGTTCGGTTCACATGCGCAGGGCGGGGCAGCGAGACCGCAGGGTCCGCGACCCGATTTCGAGACCACGCAACCGATGTCGAACGCGAACGCCATCGGTCTGCGCCCCCATGGGCCCAGCGCGCGCAGGCCGGGCAAGTTCGGCGGTGCGAACAAGGGCGGCATGTCGCGGTCCAACAGCCCGCGCACCAACTTCGACGAAAAACAGCCCGAGAGCAACGCCAATCGGTCTCCGTACGTGATGACGACGCTGACGGTCCCGGGCGGAGCTCCGCATGGCCCCGGCGAGGGTGGTTTCGGTCATCGCGGCAACCGCAGTGGTCCGCGCGGACGCCCCGGAGGTGGCGGTGCCAAGCAGGGCGGTGGACAGGGGCAGCCGTTTCGGGGAAAGGGCGGGCAGGGGCAACCTCGCAACCGGCAAGACCGACCACCCCGAGGCGAGGCGGACGGCAACGTCGCGCCGCGAGAGGCGGACGGCAATCGCGCTTCACGGGAGGCGGACGGCAATCGCGCTTCACGGGAGGCGGACGGCAATCGCGCTTCGCGGGAGGCGGACGGCAATCGCGCTTCGCGGGAGGCGGACGGCAATCGCGCTTCGACGGGAGGCGGACGGCAATCGCGCTTCACGGGAGGCGGACGGCAATCGCGCTTCACGGGAGGCAGACGGCAATCGCGCTCCGCGTGATGGAGCCGACGGCAATGTCGCGCCGCCCAAGCCCGCGATGCCGCGCGATGACGACAATTGATCCGTAGCGCGCGCTGACTGCGCGCCAAGCGAGCGATGGATGTCCTTGTCACGGCGCCGCGCGCCCGGCGTGGTGGGAGGCGCGCGCTCGCATGGCTCGTGGCCACCTTGGCGCAGGTTCCGTCGCGCCGTGGTCCGTGGCGCGAGTTGCCGGCGTCGGCAGATGCGCCTGCGGCGTTTGGCGACCTGTTCCGGGCTTTTCCCTGGGTGGCCGCCGGTCGTTCGCGAGGCGGTTCGGTCTGCCGCCGTGCGGCGTTCTGAATCGGCGCCTCGATCGATTCAGAGGAAAAGGTCGCGCATCAGGGGCAATCCCGGCTTCACCGCATAGCGATCGAAATCGGTGACCCCCGCCTCGCGCAGCACGTCCTCGTCGAGGTAGAAGTTGCCGGTGTTGTTGCGCGCATCGCGCCCCAGCACCGCGTGGGCGGCGTCGGCCATGATCTCGGGCGTGCGCGTGTGATCGAGCTGTTCGCGCGCACCGGGGATCATGCCCAGTGCCGCCGTGGCAATGACCGTGCAGGGCCACAGCGCATTGACCGCGATGCCGTCGGCGCGAAATTCTTCGGCCATGCCGAGCACGCACATGCTCATCCCGTATTTCGCCATCGTGTACGCCACGTGTGGCGCGAACCACTTCGGGTCGAGGTTGAGCGGCGGCGACAACGTCAGGATGTGCGGGTTGCGGCCACCGGACGCGGAGCGCTGCAGGTGGGGCAGGCAGGTCTGCGAGCAAAGGTAGGTGCCGCGCACGTTGACGCCGAACATCAGGTCGTAGCGCTTCATCGGTGTCGCCAGCGTGCCGGTGAGGCTGATCGCGCTCGCGTTGTTGATCAGGATGTCGATGCCGCCGAATCGCTGGACGGTCGCGTCGACGGCCGACCGCACGGCGGCCTCGTCACGGATGTCGCAGGCAAGTGCGAGCGCCTTCCCGCCTGCCTGCTCGATTTCCGAAGCCGCGGTATGGATGGTGCCGGGCAGCTTGGGGTTGGGTTCGACGGTCTTCGCCGCGATCGCGACATTGGCGCCGTCGCGCGCGGCGCGCAGCGCGATGGCGAGGCCGATTCCACGGGAACCGCCGCTGATGAACAGCGTCTTCCCGGACAGGCTGGTCGCGGGCGCCGTCATGGGGCGCCGCCGAAGCGCGGCGGACGCTTTTCGAGAAAGGCGGTGATTCCCTCGGCGAAGTCCGACGTGCCCGCGCAGGCACTGAAGCTCGCGGCCTCGGCGTCGAGCTGACCGGAAAGCGTGCGGGCGAGCGACTCGCGGACGAGGCGCTTGGCATTGCGTATCGCGAGCACCGGCGCCTGCGCCAGCGACCCGGTGATCGAGTCGACGGCCGCGCCAAGCTCGGCGGCGGGCACGACGCGGTTGACCAGACCCCAAGCCAGCGCCTGCTGCGCGTCGAAGCGCTCGCCAAGCAGCATGATCTCCATTGCGCGCCGAATTCCGACGACGCGCGGCAATGACCAGGATCCGCCGCCGTCAGGTGTCAGCG
Source organism: uncultured beta proteobacterium (assembly GCA_963739745.1). Lineage (GTDB taxonomy): Bacteria > Pseudomonadota > Gammaproteobacteria > Burkholderiales > Casimicrobiaceae > VBCG01. The sequence continues at coordinate 127,397 of CAVUCJ010000012.1, read as the reverse complement.
CGATGTTCCGGTAGGCCGACGCGAAGTAGGCGTTGTCGGCGGCGACGACGAGGTCGCAGGCGTTCATCAGCGACAGGCCGAATCCCGCGACGGCACCCTGCACGCCGCCGACGACCGGATGTGGCATCCGGTGGAAGGTTTCGATCGCCGAGTGCAGACGATCGAGCATCCGCCGAAACGCGACACTGCGCTGCGCAGGTGGCTTGTCGAGTTCCCCTGCAAACGTCCGCAGGTCGCCGCCGGCCATGAAATGCCGCCCGGCGCCCAGGATGACCACGACGCGCAACGAATCGTCGGCGGCAACGTTCGCGGCCGCGTCGATGAGCGCGTCCATCAGTGTGAAGTCGAGCGTGTTGAGCGCCTCCGGCCGATTGAGCGTGAGGGTCGCCACCAGGCCGGCGCGTTCGAGGAGCAAGGGGGAAGGCATGGTGGGCTGGCTTGCGCCGCATACGATGAGGAAAAAGTCTAGCACGCGGATTCGGTCCGATTCCGCGACCGAGGTTCGGGAATGGGTAGCGAGGCTGCGCGGGACCCCGTCTGTCGTCGCCGTCAACTAAGCGCCAACGGACTTGAACGGCAACGATGACTCCAGTTCATCGAACGAATGCGCGACATCCACGCGTTCCCGCGCGCAGAAATCGGCAATAGCCTCGGCGAAGTCCCGGTCGCCGATCGCGTGCAGCGAATGCGTGGCCACCGGCCGCAGCCCGCGCGCGAGCTTGTGCAGGCCTTGCGCGCCACCTTCGAAGCTCGCTATGCGTTCCTCGATGCAGAACTCGATGGCCTGGTAGTAGCACGCCTCGAAGTGCAGTCCCGGCACATACTCTGTGGTGCCCCAGTAGCGACCCCACAGCGTGCCGGCGTCGAAGATGTCGAGCGCCGCGCACAGACGTCGCCCGTCGCGTGAGCCGACGACCAGCAGCATATGGTCGGCGAGCGTGCGCCCGATTTCCTCGAAGAACGCCGGCGTCAGATAGGGAGTCGAATGGTGGGCGTGGTACGTGGTCTCGTAGCAGTGATAGAAGAAAGCCCAATCGGCGCCCGTGATGGCGTGGCCGCGCTTGCGCTCGAATGTCACGCCAGCCTCGGCAAGCCGGCGCCGTTCCTGCTTCACCTTCTTGCGCTTGTCGTGCGCGAACGCGGCCAGAAAGTCGGCGAAATCACGGTAGCCCGGGTTGGTCCAGTGGAACTGCATGCCCTGTCGCGGAATCATGCCAAGTGACGCGCCTTCGGCGACCTCGACCGGCGGCGCAAAGAGCACGTGCAGCGACGAATAGCCGCCACGGCGCATGAGTTCGAGCGCGTGCTCGAGCAGCGCGCGGCGCACGGCGGGCAACTCGGCCAGAATGCGCGGGCCCGGCACCGGCGTGAACGGTACAGCCGCCAGCAGCTTCGGATAATAGCGGCGGCCGTGGCGCCGGTACGCTTCGGCCCAGCCCCAGTCGAACACGTACTCGCCGTAGCTGTGCGCCTTCGCATACAGAGGTACCGCGCCGACCAACGCGCCTTCATGCCACGCGGTCAGGTAGCGCGGTGACCAGCCGGTGCGCGGTATCGCGCATCCGGTTGCGTGCAGCGCGGTCAGGAACGCATGCGCCAGGAATGGCTGGCCGCCGGCCAGGGTGTTCCAGGCCGCGGGCGAAATGGCGGCGAGATCCACGTCGTCGCGAATGACGGGCGACGCGACGACGGGCATCGGCGGTGCAACGAAAGGGACGGGAGCTCTCATGGGGTCGGCCGATTCTCGCGTGAATGGGCGCGCGGCTCAAGCGGGCGCCCTTCGGTGTCCATACCACGATGCGAAGATTCACCGCGCGAATGCTAAGATTATCCGATGCAGGTGGCGATCGCGCAGCAAAACCAAAGGGTCGGCGATCTCGCCGCCAACGCACGAGGAATTCTCGACGCAGTCGCTGCGGGTCGGCGGGGCGGCGCCTCGCTCGTCGTCACGCCCGAACTCTCGCTTTGCGGCTATCCGCCCGAAGACCTGCTGCTGCGGCCGGCGTTTGTCGACGCCTGCGCGTCGGAACTCGCGGCACTTGCGGCGCAGGTGACGCAGGGCACGGTGCTGGTCGGCTTCCCGGAGCGGGCACAGGGGCGCTGCTACAACGCGATGGCCGTCGTGCGCGACGGGCGCGTTGCGCAGGTCTACCGCAAGCAGAGCCTGCCGAATTACACGGTGTTCGACGAAGAACGCTACTTCGAGACCGGCACCGACCCCTGCGTATTCGAGGTCGAAGGTGTACGTTTCGGCCTCATCATTTGCGAGGACGTGTGGTTCGCGGAGCCCGCGGCGCGAGCCAAGGCCGCCGGCGCGCAGGTGCTCGTCGTGCCCAACGGCTCGCCGTACCACACGCAGGCGCACGCACTGCGGCGCGCGCAGGTCGACGCGCGCACCCGCGAATGCCGCCTTCCGGTCATCTACGTGAACCGCGTCGGCGGCCAGGACGAGCTCGTCTTCGATGGAGCATCGTTCGTGGTCGATGCGACCGGCGCGCTGGCGCAGCAGGTGCCGGCATGGCACGAGACCCTCGCCCTCGCGCGCTTCGACGGCGCGGTGCCGAGGCATGTGCGCGGAAGTCTCGAACCGGCGCCGGAACCGCATGTCTACGACGCGCTGGTGATGGGCGTGCGCGACTATGTCGGCAAGAACCGCTTTCCCGGCGTACTGCTCGGCCTCTCGGGCGGCGTCGACTCCGCGCTGACGCTGGCGGTGGCGGTCGACGCGCTCGGCGCCCTCGCGCGTGCGCGCGCTGATGCTGCCGTCGCAGTACAACGCGGCGATCAGTCTCGACGACGCGCGCGAGATGGCCGCCATCGTCGGCGTGCGCTACGACGAAATTCCGATCGGCCCGGTGTTCGACGCCTGCCTCGCGGCGCTGGCCGGGGAGTTCCGCGGGCTGTCCGCCGACGCCACCGAGGAGAACATCCAGGCGCGCATCCGCGGCATGCTGCTGATGGCGCTGTCCAACAAGCACGGCTCGATCGTCCTGACCACCGGCAACAAGTCCGAGATGGCGGTGGGCTACGCGACGCTCTACGGCGACATGGCGGGCGGCTTCGCGGTGCTGAAGGACATCGCCAAGACGCTCGTCTATCGGCTCTGCCGCTATCGCAACAGCCTCGGACGCGTGATTCCCGAGCGCATCATCACCCGCGCACCGTCGGCCGAATTGCGCGCCGACCAGACCGACCAGGATTCGCTGCCGCCCTACGACGTCCTCGACGGCATCCTCGAAGCGTACGTCGAACAGGACCGCAGTCCGCGCGAGATCGTCGCGCTCGGGTATCCGGCCGACGCCGTGGCGAAGGTTGTTCGCCTCATCAAGCTGAGCGAATACAAGCGCCGGCAATCCGCCGTGGGCATCCGCATCACGCCGCGCGGCTTCGGCAAGGACTGGCGGTACCCGATCACGTCGGCGTGGAACGACTGGGCGTCGCTGACCGATACCGACGGCCACAGCTAGGACGGGCACCGCGCATCGTGTAAGCTTTCCGCGAAGCCGCCATCCCGTCCCCGCACCCGGAGTTGCCAACATGAAGAAGATCGAAGCCATCGTCAAACCGTTCAAGCTCGACGAGGTCCGCGAGGCGCTGTCGGAGCTGGGTGTGACCGGGCTGACCGTGACCGAGGTCAAGGGCTTCGGGCGCCAGAAGGGCCACACCGAGCTCTACCGGGGCGCGGAGTACGTCGTCGATTTCCTCCCCAAGGTCAAGGTGGAGGTGGTGCTTGCCGATTCGCTGGCCGAGCGCGCGATCGAGTCGATCGTCAAGGCCGCGCACACCGGCAAGATCGGCGACGGCAAGATCTTCGTCACCTCGGTCGAACAGGTGATTCGCATCCGCACCGGCGAGTCCGGCGAGTCTGCCGTCTGACCTCCCGCGCGCCGACGGCCAACTTCCACTCGAGGATCCGTCAATGTCGATGTTGAGCGAGTTTCGAGATTTCGCGGTCAAGGGCAACGTGATCGACCTGGCCGTTGCCGTGATCATCGGCGGCGCGTTCGGCAAGATCGTCGATTCGCTGGTCAAGGACATCATCATGCCGGTGATCGGGCCGGGTCTTCGGCGGGCTCGATTTCACCAACAATTTCGTCGTCCTCGGCGCTCTCCCGGGCGGCTACAACGGCCCGATGACCTACGAGGCGTTGACCAAGGCGGGCGTGCCGCTCCTGGCCTACGGCAACTTCATCACGATCGTCATCAATTTCGTAATTCTCGCGTTCGTGATCTTCTGGATGGTCAGGCAGTTCGCGGCCGCCAAGGCGAAGCTCGACAAGGCGCCCGCGGCGCCGGCGGCCACCCCCGAGGATGTACTGTTGCTGCGGGAGATTCGCGACGCGCTCAAGAAGTAATTCGCCAGCCAGCGTGCTCGTCGCGCTCGCCTGCGTCGCGGCGCTGGCGGCGGAGGGCGTGGACGCGGGGTTGCCGGTCCGGTCGGAATGGGTGGCCGGGGGCGTGACGGCGGCCGTGGACCTCGTCGCGGCCGGCGACGGGGCAGCAGGACTCTTCGTCGTGGAGCAGCGGGGGCGCATCCGCATCCTGCGCGAGGGCGTGCTGCTCGCCACGCCATTCCTCGACATCGGGGCGCTCGTGAGTTCGAGTGGTGAACGCGGCCTCCTCGGGCTTGCCTTTCATCCGCAGTACGCCGCCAACGGCCGGTTTTTCGTCAACTACACGCGCGCCGGCGACGGCGCGACGGTGTTGCGTCCTATCGCGCGAGCGCCGACCGCGATCGCGCAGATCATGCATCGGGCAGCGTACTGCTGACCATCGCCCAGCCCTTCGAAAACCACAATGGCGGCGCGCTTCGCTTCGGGCCCGACGGCTATCTGTACATTGGCACGGGCGATGGCGGCAGCGCCAACGATCCCGGCGACCGCGCGCAGGATCCGCAGGAACTGCTGGGCAAAATGCTGCGCATCGATGTCGACACCGCGTCCCCGTATGCCATTCCGCCCGGCAATCCGTTCGCGTCGGGCGGCGGCCGCGCGGAGATCTTCGCCACGGGGCTGCGCAATCCCTGGCGGTTCGCCTTCGATCGCGCGACCGGCGATTTCTACATCGGTGACGTCGGACAGGACGAGATCGAAGAGATCGACTTTCTTCCGCGCGGTACGGGCGCCGGTTCCAATTTCGGCTGGCGCGTGATGGAAGGCAACCACTGCACGGGCAACGGCAGCACGTTGCCCTGCAGCGTCCTCGCATTCACGGCGCCCGTGCTGACCTACGACCACGACCAGGGCTGCTCGGTGACCGGCGGTGTCGTCTACCGCGGCCGCCACGTTCCCGTCCTCTACGGCCGCTACCTGTACGGCGATTTCTGCTCGGGACGGATCTGGGCGGCCGCGCGCGACCGCGATGGTCGGTGGCAGACCGAACTGCTGCTCGCCACCGACCATCAGATCATCGCGTTCGGCGAGGATGCGGAGGGTGAGGTCTACTGGTCGGACGCGAAGCGCGGCGAGATCCATCGTTTGAGCGCCGATGCCACGGCGCCGCTGGCCGTCGAGTATTTCAACGAGGTTCTGGGCCACTATTTCCTCACTGCGTTTCCGGAAGAAGCGGCAGCGCTCGATGCCGGCGCGCAGAACGGTGCGTGGCGACGCACCGGATTCGCCTTCCAGGTGTGGGACGCCGATGACGCCGTCGCGGTCGACGTGTGCCGGTTCTTCGGAACGCCGGGGGTCGGACCCAATTCACATTTCTACACGGGACACCCGCCGGAGTGCGCGGCGCTCAACGCCAACGCACTGTGGAATTTCGAAGCGATAGGCTTTCGCATGCGCCTGCCGGTCAACGACGGCTGTCAATCGCCGGCGCGACCGGTCTACCGGCTCTACAACAACCCGCAATTCTTGATGCAAGTCAATCACCGCTTCACCGCGGATGGAGCAACCTACGCTGCGCTGCGCACGGCAGGCTGGATCGGCGAAGGCGTAGCCTTCTGTGCAAAGTAGGGCGTGTTGCGACCGGAAGCGGTCGTGGTCTCCGCAAATTGACCCGCCGCCGGGCCTTTGACAGAATCGACCCCGATCGCCCGAGGAGTCGCCGCCTGGAACAGCCCGACACGAAGCGCTCCCGCCAGACAAGACCATCTACCGGAGAACAGCATGAAACACTTCAGGATCCTGCCTTCGCTCTGCGCGGCGGCGGCGCTTGCGGCGACCGCGCCGGCATTCGCCGACGTGACCATCGGGGTGACGCTTTCCGCAACCGGACCCGCGGCATCGCTGGGCATCCCGCAGAAGAAGACGATCGAGTTGCTGCCGGCTACGATCGGTGGACAGAAGATCAACTGGATCGTTCTCGATGATGCATCGGACACGACCAAGGCGGTCACCAACACCAGAAAGCTCGTGACCGAGGACAAGGTCGATGTCATCGTCGGCTCGTCGATCACACCCAATTCCCTCGCGATGCGCGAAGTGGCCGCCGACACCGGGACGCCGATGATCTCGATGGCCGCCTCGGCGCAGATCATCAATCCCGCCGATCCCAAGACTCGCTGGGTCTTCAAGACGCCGCAGAACGACGCGTTGATGGCCGATGCCATTGCGGTCAACATGAAGGCGAACGGCGTCAAGACGATGGGATACATCGGATTCGCCGATGCCTACGGCGACGGCTGGCTCAACGAGATGAAGCGGTCCGCGCTGACGGCCGGGATCAAGATGGTCGCCGAGGAGAAATACAACCGCAATGATCCGTCGGTCACCGGGCAGGTGCTGAAGCTGATCGCCGCCAAACCCGACGCCATCCTGATCGGTGCGGCCGGCACGCCCGGCGCGACGCCGCAGAAGGAACTCGTTGCGCGCGGCTACAAGGGCAGGATCTACCAGACGCACGGTGTCGGCAATCCGGACTTCCTGCGCGTCGTCGGCAAGGACGGCAATGGCACCATACTGCCGGTCGGCCCGATGCTCGTCTACGAACAGCTGCCCGATTCCAACGCGGTGAAGAAGACCGCGGCCGACTACGTGACGAAGTACGAGCAGAAGTTCGGCGTCCGCACGACGTTCGGCGGCCACCTCTGGGACGCCTACCTGCTGCTCGCCCAGGCCATACCGGAGGCTCTGAAGAAAGCGCAGCCGGGTACGCCGCAGTTCCGTGCGGCGCTGCGTGATGCGCTCGAAACGTCCAATGTCGTCGGTGTGCACGGCGTGTTCGTCATGAGCGCCAGCGACCACAACGGGCTCGACAATCGCGCGCGCGTGATGGTGACGATCGACAACGGCAAGTGGACGCTCATCAAGTGACGCGCCGCCGGCGCGCCAGGTGACCGAAGCCGCCGGGTCCGTCCCGGCGGCTTTTTTGTGAATGTATGCGAGGATCTGCACTTGGATCTCACGATCGCCGCGCTGTTGACCCAGGATGGCATCACCAACGGCGCCATCTACGCGCTGCTGGCGCTGGCGCTGGTCCTCGTGTTCACCGTCACGCGCGTCATCTGGGTCCCGTCGGGAGAATTCGTCGCGTGGGGCACGCTGACGCTTGCAGGGCTGCAGCTCGGCAGGGCGCCGGGGATCGTGGGCTTGCTGCTCGGCATGGCGCTGGTCGCCGGCGCGATGGAGACGTGGCGGTGCCTGCGTGTCGGTGAGGCCCGGCGCCTGCCGCGCGCGCTGGCGCTGTGGTGCGGCGTGCCGGCGACGATCGCCGCGCTCCTGTGGTGGTTGGCGCCGCTGCAGATGCCGCTTCCGGTCCAGGTGCTGCTGACGCTGGTGGCGGTGACGGCGCTGGGTCCGTTGCTCTACCGGGTTGCCTACCAGCCGCTGGCCGAGGCCAGCGTCCTCGTACTGCTGATCGTGTCGGTCGCGTTGCACTTCGCCATGCTGGGATTCGGCCTCTGGTTCTTCGGCGCCGAAGGCTCGCGCACGCCTGCGTTTTCCTCGGCGTCGTTTTCGCTCGGCGGCGTCAACGTCAGCGTGCAGAGCCTCCTCGTCATCGGAACCAGCGTCGCGCTGATCGGTGCGCTGGCGCTGCTCTTCGGGCGCACGCTCTATGGCAAGGCGCTCCGCGCCACGGCCGTGAACCGGGTCGGGGCCCGCCTGTGCGGGATCTCACCGGAGTTCGCCGGCGCGCTGACATTCGCCCTCGGTGCGCTGCTCTGCGCGTTCTGCGGCGTGCTGATCGGCCCGATCACCACGATCTATTACGATTCCGGGTTCCTGATCAGCCTGAAGGGCTTCGTCGGGGCGATCATCGGCGGCCTCTCGAGCTATCCGATCGCTGCTGCGGGTGCGCTGCTGGTCGGCCTCATCGAATCCTTCTCGTCGTTCTGGGCGAGCGCTTTCAAGGAGGTCATCGTGTTCACGCTGATCATTCCGGTGCTGCTGTGGCGTAGCCTCAGCACGCACCACCACGAGGACGAAGAATAGACATCGGCATGAGGCACTGGCCCCGCCTGGCGGTCGGCGTGTTCGTGGCGCTGCTCATCGCCGTGCCGCTTGGCGCGCCCCAGTTCTGGGTGACGTTGGGCAATTACATCGGTCTGTACAGCATCGTTGCGCTGGGCCTCGTCGTGTTGACCGGAGTCGCCGGGCAGACATCGTTCGGCCAGGCGGCGTTCGTCGGAATCGGCGCGTACACGACGGCCTGGCTTACGACCCAGTACGAAACCTCGCCCTGGCTCACGTTGTTCATCGGTCTCGCGCTCACCGGCGCGCTGGCGTTGTGCGTGGGCTTCATCACGCTGCGCATGAAGGGCCACTACCTGCCCTTGGCGACGATTGCCTGGGGCATGAGCCTTTACTATCTGTTCGGGAACCTCGAAATGCTCGGCGGCCACACGGGGATGACGGGCATCCCCGCGCTGGCGATTGCAGGTTTCGAGCTGAAGGACGAGCGGCGCTTTTACTTTCTGATCTGGACCATGGCGCTTGCGGCACTGTGGGCGACGCGCAACCTGCTTGATTCGCGACCCGGCCGGGCGATTCGGGCGCTGAAGGGCGGACTCGAGATGGCGGAGGCCTTCGGCGTCAACGCGGCGCGTCTGAAGATCGTCGTGTTCGTCTACGCGGCACTGCTGGCGTGCATTTCCGGATGGCTGTACGCGCACCTGCAACGATTCGTGAATCCGACGCCGTTCGGAATCAACCAGGGGATCGAATACCTGTTCATGGCGGTTGTGGGCGGCGCTGGCAGCGTGTGGGGCGCGGTGCTCGGTGCCACGCTGATCACGCTGCTGAAGCAGGTGCTGCAGGATATCCTGCCCGGATTGCTCGGACGCTCCGGCAATTTCGAGCTCGTCGTGTTCGGAATCCTGATGGTGCTCTTGCTGCAGTTCGCGCGCGAAGGCCTGTGGCAGTGGATCGACCGCTGGCTGCCGAAACGGGCTACACGGCCGCCGCCTGACGTGGCGCCGCTGCCCGCGCGGGATCATGCGCCACCGGCCGGGGCGCTGCTGGTGGTGCGCAAGGCGCGCAAGCAGTTTGGTGGCCTGATCGCCGTCAACGATCTTTCCTTCGAGATCAGGCAGGGGGAAATCCTCGGACTCATCGGGCCCAACGGCGCTGGCAAGAGCACGACGTTCGCGCTGATTTCGGGCGCATTGCCGCTGACCGCAGGCGAGGTCGTGTTCCGCGGCGAGCCGATCGGCAGCCGCCCGCCATTCGAAATCGCGCGCCGGGGTCTAGGGCGCACGTTCCAGCATGTCAGGCTGATCGCACAGATGAGCGTGCTCGACAATGTCGCGATTGGCGCCTACCTGCGCGGTGGTTCGGGAGTCGTGCGTGCCGCATTGCGACTCGACCGGGGCGAGGAGGCACGCACGCGTGCCGAAGCCGCGCGATCGATCACACGAGTCGGACTCGGCCCGCACATGTTCGACGCGGCAGGGAGCCTGCCGCTGGGCAAGCAGCGTATCGTCGAGATCGCGCGCGCGCTCGCCGCCGACCCGACGCTGTTGCTGCTGGATGAGCCCGCCGCCGGCCTGCGCTACCTGGAAAAGCAGGAACTGGGGGAACTTCTGCGTGCGCTCAAGTCGTCGGGCATGACGATCCTGCTGGTCGAGCACGACATGGACTTCGTAATGGGACTGACCGACCGGCTGGTGGTGATGGACTTCGGCGAAAAGCTTGCCGAGGGGCTCCCCGCCGACATCCAGAGGAATCCGACGGTGCTGGAGGCGTACCTGGGCGGTGTGGTGTGAGGAAACCGAATTCCCTTCACCGCTCGAGGGTGACCGCCATTGACATCGACTTGACGTGGCCCCTCGCATGACGACGCTGCTCGACGTCCGTAACCTGTCCGTAGCCTACGGGAAGGTGGCGGCCGTCCATTCAATTTCGCTCAAGGTGGACGAGGGCAGCATCGTCACCGTCATCGGCCCCAACGGCGCCGGCAAGACCACGCTGCTCGGCGCGATCATGGGCACGTTGCCTGCACGCGGCGACGTCATCTATCGCGGTATGCACGTGAACCGCCTGACAGTCGAGCAACGCGTGGGCGCGGGCATGGTGCTGGTGCCGGAAAAGCGGGAGCTTTTCGGCTCGATGAAGGTTGCCGAAAATCTGGAACTTGGTGCATTCGTGCGGCTGCGCCATGGCGACCGTGATGCGCTGCGCGCGATGGACGATGTCTATTCGCGTTTCCCGCGGCTGCGCGAGCGACACGACCAGGATGCGGGCACGCTCTCCGGCGGTGAACGGCAGATGCTGGCGCTGGGCCGCGCGTTGATGGCGCGCCCCCGGCTGCTGATGCTCGACGAGCCGTCGCTCGGATTGGCGCCGCTGATCGTCCGGGACATTTTCGGCATCGTTGCCGCGCTCAAGGCGGCCGGCGTTTCCATTCTCCTCGTCGAGCAGAACGCGAGGGCGGCACTGCAGATCGCCGATTACGGCTACGTACTGGAAACCGGCGAATGCGTGATCGAGGGGCCGAGCGCCGAGCTTGCGGCCAACCCGCGCGTCGCGGCGACGTATCTTGGTCAGGCCGCCGCCGAGCGCGTCGCCGGCCGCTGAGCCGGCCGCTGAGCCGGTCGATTGAAACGGGGGTCGATCGGCCCCAGAATAGCAGTCTGGGATCCATGGCGTCGATGAGGTTCCTGTCGCCGCCCGCGCGCGACCGCACGTCGAAACCACACACACCAAAGGGCCATCCGTGACCGATCTCTCCGTACCTCCTGTATCAGCCGCGCTGCTGGCCGAAGCCGAACACCTTCTGCTGGCGCCGTCGGGCCTTGATCAGGCCGCGCTGTCGCACGTGCTGGCCGACATTCATCTGCACGACGTGCAGTTCGCCGATCTGTATTTCCAGCACGCGCGCTTCGAGGGATGGAGCCTGGAGGAGGGCATCGTCAAATCGGGCACCTTCAGCATCGACCGCGGTGTGGGCGTGCGGGCGGTCAGCGGCGACAAGCAGGCCTACGCCTACTCCGATGATATTTCACTCGTGGCACTGACCGAGGCGGCGCATGCGGTGCGCGCGATCGCGCGGCAGGGACAGTCCACGTCGGCGCAGCTCGGGCAGCGCGGCGACGCGCGCTCACTGTACGCACCGGCCGATCCGGTTGCGAGCCTGGGTGAGGCCAACAAGGTAGCGCTGCTCGAGCGGATCGAACGCATCGCGCGCGCGCGCGACCCACGGGTGACCCATGTGATGGCGTCGCTGGCCGGCGAGCACGAGACGATCCTCATTGCGCGCAGCGACGGGAGGATCGTCGCCGACGTCCGCCCGCTCGTGCGCATGTCGATCACCGTCATCGTGGAGGAGGGCGGTCGGCGCGAACAAGGCCATTCCGGCGGCGGCGGGCGCTTCGACTATGCGTATTTCACCGACGAGGTGCTTCACCGGTATGCCCGCGAAGCGGCTGCTCAGGCGCTGCTCAATCTCGATGCGCGCGACGCGCCGGCGGGAAACATGACAGTGGTTCTCGGCAACGGATGGCCAGGGATCCTGTTGCACGAAGCCATCGGACATGGTCTCGAAGGCGATTTCAACCGCAAGGGCACGAGCGCGTTCTCCGGACGGGTGGGCAAGCGCGTGGCGGCGAAGGGCGTCACCGTCGTCGATGACGGGACGATGGAGCGCCGGCGCGGTTCGCTCAACATCGACGACGAGGGCAACGCGACGCAGCGGACGGTGCTGATCGAGGACGGCATACTGCAGGGTTACATGCAGGACCGACTGAACGCGGGCCTGATGAGCGTCGCGCCAACCGGCAATGGGCGGCGCGAATCGTTCGCCAACCTGCCCATGCCGCGGATGACCAACACGATCATGCTCGCCGGCGACCGCGAGCCTGCGGAAATCATGGCGTCGGTCAAGTCCGGCCTGTACGCCGCCAACTTCGGCGGAGGCCAGGTGGACATCACGAGCGGCAAGTTCGTCTTCTCGGCGGCCGAGGCGTGGATGATCGAGGATGGCAAGCTCACCTATCCGGTGAAAGGCGCCACGCTGATCGGCAATGGCCCGGACGCGCTGACCAAGGTTTCCATGATCGGCAATGATCTGGCGCTCGATTCCGGTGTCGGCACCTGCGGAAAGGACGGGCAGAGCGTGCCTGTCGGCGTGGGCCAGCCGACACTGCGCATCGACGGACTTACGGTGGGCGGCACGGCCTGACGGCCTCGAGATGCGGCTGCCTGTCCGCATCCTCGAATCCCAGGGCGTCTGCGGTAAGCGGCGCGAGCGCAGTCGGCGTCCCACGCGGTGATTTCATCTGCCTACCTGTCGGTGACGCTCTTTCTGCTGACGGCGGATCAGCTGTTCGTCCATGCTGGCGGCGTCAAGATCAAGCTCGGCTATTTCCTGCTCGTCGGGCTCTGGTTATTCGACCCTGGCCCGATGTATCGATCGGCAAGCGACGCGCTGCGACGCCTCCCGAAATTCCCGCTCCTGCTGCTGATTCCGGCGGCCATAGCCGTCGCCACTTCGGTCAACATGCGAAGTTCGATCGGGTGGGCACTCTGGCTGGGATTCGACGCGTTCACGATCTTCACCGTCTATGCATTTCTGAATGCGCAGCGGTTCCCGCCAGGGCGGATCCAGGATTGCGCTGCCTATGCCCTCGGCCTCGTGGCCTTTTTCGGCATCGTGCAGTTCGTATATATCTTCGGGCTCGGGCAACCGATCTTCGATCCTCAGTTCAATCTCGGCATCTATCGGTTGAACGGGCTCTCCGGCTGGCCGCATTTCCTAAACATCTACGCGTTTCTGCTTCTGCCGCTGGTATTGACCCGGCGCATGATCGGGCTCGCCAATGCGGCGATCACGGTCGCGGTAATCTTCGTTCTCGTGCAGTCGACCGCCAAGACTGGATGGCTCTTGTTCGCGGTGCTGGGCGCCATGCTGCTCGTCCTCAACCGCCAGGTGCTCCTGAAAAAACTTCTGCTGTTCGTCGTGCCGGTGGCCGTTGTGGCGATGCTGGTGCCGTTCCACGCCTTCGATGGTGCACGCCCGGTGCCGAGTGGTCTGGAGAAGATCGAGCGGTTCGGCGATGATCTCGCGAAATCGACGTCGATACGGGATCGGCTGTTGATCAACGAAATGGGCATCAAGGTCTGGGCGCGGCATCCATGGTTCGGCGTGGGCCCGCGCGCCTACGACTCCTACGTGTTTGGTCGCTTCGACGCGGAATTGCCGGGGGAAAACAAGGCCAGCCTCGAACACGCCATCAACGCGAAGAACGAGAACATCTGGATCGAATTCCTTGCCGAAGCCGGCATCCTCTTCACGTTGGGCTTTGCCGCGCTGGTCGTTCGCGCACTGTGGGTTAAGCGCTGGCAATTCGCGAATTCCCTGCACCTGGGAGCGTGGATCGCGTTGGTCATGTACTTCACCGTCAGCGGGCAGGTGTCGCAGACGGGGCTGTTGACGCTGGTCTACGCGGTATTCGGCATCTACTTCTACGCGCGTGAACAGGTTGCGCACGACGGATAGCGTCGCCCATTCGCCGCGGCGGCCGATCTCGGGGCAGCGCCGAGGTTCAGTGCAGCGGTCCGCTCGGCGTCGGCATCACGACCGTGGTGACAGGCGAGGCATGATGGCAGACGATTCGCCAGCCGGTGGGAGTGCGCATGAAGATGTTGGTGGCCGCCGCCGCGCCGCGCGCCGTGCCATCGGCCGTGTAGACGTGCTCGACTGCCGATTGCATCGCGAGGCCGACAGTTTCCAGCGTCACGAGGTTCTCGAGCCGGAACGCGAGCTTTGCGCCGCCGGCGAACAGCTGCTCCCAGGTCGAACGAACGGCTTCGTAGCCGACTACGCGCGAGCCGCCCGGATGGACGCACACGATCTCCTCGTCTTCGGCCCAGGTGGCCATCATTGCATCGAGGTCCTGTGCCTCGAACGCCTGATAGAAGGCAAGCGACGCATCCTGGGGCGACGTGAAGATCGGAGTCGTGCGTGCCTTGGCCATGGACGGGGAATGGGGATCAGGAGCGGCGCAGGTCGGAGGAAAGATACGCGGGCAGCTCGGCACGCGCGAGATTGTAGACGATCGGCGGTCTCAGCTCCCGCATGCACCTGAAGTGGCCGAGCGGGCATTCGCGCTTGAAGCAGGGACTGCAGTCGATTTCGATCCTGGCGATGTGTGCGTTGGCGGACAACGGCGGCGTGTAGATCGGCGACGACGAGCCGAACAGCGCGACCAGCGGCACGGCAACGGCCGCGGCCGCGTGCATGAGGCCGGAATCGTTGGAAACCACGAGTGACGCCGACGACAGTATATCGATCGCCGTTCCAAGGTCGGTGCGCGCGGTCAGATCGCGCACCTTGTGCATGTTTTCACCGAGCGAGTTCAGCACCGCATCCGCGGCGATTTTGTCGTTCGGGGAGCCGACGATCCAAACCTGAAGGCCGTCGCGCAGGAACATTCCTGCGAGTTCGGCGAACTGGTTGGGCGGCCAGCGCTTGGCGGCGCCGAATTCGGCGCCCGGACATAGGACCACGACCGGCCGGTCGGTCTTCAGGTTCAATGCGCGCATTGCGCCGGCCCGGTTTCTGGCGTCCGGGACCAGCACCGGCGAAGGCGGCATGGGCACCAGCGCTCCGCGGGGCATCGCCAACGCGGCAAAGCGGTCCACCAGCCGCGGCGTTCCCTTCCGGTCGAGTCGCCGCGCATCGGTGAGCAGCCCATATCGCGCTTCTCCCCTGTAGCCGACTCGCCTGGGAATGCGCGCGAACCATGGCACCAACGCCGACTTCCACGAGTTCGGAAGCACGAAGGCATGCGTGTAGCCTTCGCCCTTCAGCGTCGACGCGAACCTGCGGCGTCCGGCGATATCCAGCTTGCCGTGCTCGAACGGGGACTCGATGATGCGCCGGATTCCGCGCATGCGCGCGTACACCGGTGCGCACCACGGGGCGACGAGCACATCCACGATCGGATCCTCGAACGGATTGCGCAGCAGCGCGACCAGCGGTTCCGACAGGATGGCGTCGCCGACCCACGAGGGCGCCACGATCAGGATGCGTTCGCCGGCCATGGGGAGTCAATACCGACCAATCGCGGAAGGGCGCCGAAACATGGGAAGAGGATACGCGCAAAGCCGCATCCGGCTCCATCGACGTCCGGGCGGAACCGGATATGCGGCGCCGAGCGCCGCCTACCGACCGGTGTTCAGTGTCCTCCTGGCCGCGGACCCCCGGCCAGGACATAGCGGGTGCCGCAATAGGGGCACATCGCCTCACCGGCATCTGCGATGTCCAGAAAGACGCGGGGGTGCGATGACCAGAGCGGCATTGCCGGGTTGGGACAGAATGCGGGCAGGTCCGCAGCTGCGACGACGACCGGCGCGCGGGCCGGGATTGGCGCTTCGCTCATCGTCACACCCGGGTCAGCCAGCTCGCCTTCGATGGATTGCGGCCGGAAACGGTCTCGAAGAACAGCGACTGCAGCTTTGCGGTCACGGGTCCGCGGGAGCCGTTGCCGATGGTCCGGTTGTCGAGCTCCCGGATCGGCGTCACCTCGGCGGCGGTGCCGGTGAAGAATGCCTCGTCCGCGATGTACACCTCGTCGCGCGTGATGCGCCGTTCGATGACCGGAATCCCGAGCTCGGCTGCGAAAGTGATGATGGTGTCGCGCGTGATGCCGTTGAGCGCGCCGCCTGAGAGGTCCGGCGTATGCAGCTTGCCGTCGCGGACGATGAAGACATTCTCGCCCGATCCCTGGCATATGAACCCCTGCGGATCGAGCAGCATTGCCTCCTCGTAGCCATCGTGCAGCGCCTCCTGGTTGGAGAGGATCGACACCGTGTAGTTGCCGACGGCCTTGGCGTTGCACATCGTGATGTTGGGATGGTGGTGCGTGAACGACGAGGTCTTCACGCGGATGCCCTTCTCGATTGCCTCGGTGCCGAGGTAGGCGCCCCACGGCCAGACGCTGATCGCCACCAGCACCGGATTGGACTTGGCCGCCACGCCCATTGCAACGGATCCGTAGAACGCGAGCGGCCGGAGATAGCAGGACTCAAGCTTGTTCTCGCGCACGCAGGCGAGCTGGGCGGCATCGATTTCTTCCCGCGTGAACGGGATCTTCATGCCGTAGATGTGCGCCGAGTTGAAAAGGCGATTGGTGTGATCACGCAGCCGGAAGATCGCCGGGCCTTCGGCTGTCTTGTAGCAGCGCACGCCCTCGAAGACGCCCATTCCGTAATGCAGCGTATGCGTGAGGACGTGCGTCGTGGCGTCGCGCCAAGGCACCATCTTGCCGTCGTACCAGATCCATCCGTCTCGATTGGCCATCGACATGGCGGGCTGCTCCTTGCTTGGATAGGGGTGCGCGAACGGCGCGCGAAGTTCTGGATTTTAGCCGATTTCGCCGGTCGGACCCGGCGCCGCGATCGCATCGCCGCCGGCGGGAACAGGCCACAGCGCGCCGAACACGCGGATCCACAACGTGCTCACCGCTGCGCGATGGCCGCCGTACGCGGCAGCCTCCACCCGGGCGTGCGGCGCGCCGGTCAGGCGAACCTGGTGCTGCAGGCGTCGGTATTCCCGGTAGGCGGCGGCGACGTCCGCGGCCAATGTCGCGGGTATCAGGCCCAGATCACCGGCGAAGCCCAGAAGCGCGATGTTGCCGGCGTTGCGGGTGAGCATCGGGTGCCGATTCGCGTGCGCGAGCACCAGAAACTGGACGGTGAACTCGATGTCCACCATGCCGCCCGAATCGTGCTTGAGGTCAAATAGCGGCGTGCGGTTGGGATGACCCTGGTGCATCTTGCGCCGCATGGCGACCACGTCGTCTGCCAGCGTGGCTGCATCGCGGGGCAATCGCAGAATCGCTTCGCGTTCCGCCTCGAACGCCGAGCCGACCTCCCGGTCGCCTGCGACGAAGCGTGCGCGGGTGAGCGCCTGATGCTCCCAGCTCCACGCCTGCTCCCGCTGATATCGCCGGAATCCCCGCAGGCTCGAGACCAGCAGACCCTTGGCGCCGTCCGGGCGCAGCCGCAGATCGGTATCGTACAACTGCCCTGCAGGCGTGATGCTGGACAGCCAGGTGTTGAGCCGTTGTGCCAGCCGTGTGTAACGGGCCTCCTGCATGTCGGCGTCCGCGTCGTCTTCGATCACATCGAACAGGAAGACCAGGTCAAGGTCGGAAACGTATCCGAGTTCCTTGCCGCCCAGCTTTCCGTATCCGATGATCGCGAAGCGTGGAGGCGGCGTGTCGGCGCCCGTCATCTGCCGCCAGCATGACGCCAGCGCGGCGTCCAGTACGATGTCCGCGAGCGCCGACAGGTGATCGGCCAGGCGCTCGACGGTGAGGTGGCCGCTCAGGTCCTGCGCCAGCAGCCGGAACGACTGCGCGTGCTGGAAGTGACGCAACACATCCATCTGGTGCTCGGCATCGTCAGGCCGATCCGACAGTTGCCGTGCCAACTCGGTGCGCCATGCGTTCCAGTCGGGCTCCGCCAGCAGCACGCGCGCGTCCAGCAGCTCGTCGAGAAGCAGCGGATGCCGCGTCAGGTATTCGGCCGCCCAGGACGACGCGGCCATCAGGTTGGCAAGGCGCGGCAGCAAAGGTGGATGCTCGATGACCAGCGCCAGGTAGGCGCTGCGGCGCGCGATGGTTTCGAGCAACGCGAGCAGGCGATCGAATACGTCCTGCGCCCCCGCGCGCCCGGGATGGGCGGAGGCAACGGCGAGCAACTGCGGCACCAGCATGTCGAAGCGCTGGCGTGACGTTGCCGGGAGTTGCAGATAGCGGCTTGCTGTCCGCACGCGGGAGAG
Source organism: uncultured beta proteobacterium (assembly GCA_963739745.1). Taxonomy (GTDB): domain Bacteria; phylum Pseudomonadota; class Gammaproteobacteria; order Burkholderiales; family Casimicrobiaceae; genus VBCG01. Next base: position 109,226 of record CAVUCJ010000012.1, on the reverse strand, counting down.
TCGTCCCGCCAGGGTGTCGGGTTGCGCGTACCCTGCGGCGCGCATTCTCTCGCACAGGTCCGGTGTCGGCGTCGGATCGTCCCAGAAGGTAGCGAAGAGCGCGTCGCAGGCCGGCGCTGCACGGCCCTCATCGCCCAGCGTCTGCGCAAATGTCAGCGAGACCAGCGCACGATGGCGCTCCAGTGCGCGGCCGAATTCGGCCGGAACCATGTCCATGGCCCCGGCGACCAGCGTCCGCTCTTCCGGATCGGCGGGCAGCTGGTGCGTCTGCTGGTCGTCGCGGTACTGCAGCCGGTGCTCGAGATTGCGCAGGAAAACGTAGGCGTCGCGCAGCGCAGCGACCGACGAGGAAGGCAGGAGTTCGCGTGCCCCGAGCGCGGCCAGTGCCGGCAGCGTGCCGCGGACCCGCAGATCCTGTTCGCGGCCGCCGCGCACGATCTGCAGCGCCTGCGCGATGAATTCGATCTCGCGGATGCCGCCGTCGCCTTGCTTGACGTTGTCTGCGTAGTCGCGCCGGGCACCTTGATCGCGGATCTGCCTGTGGACGTCGCGCAGTCCTTCGTACGCATCGTAGTCGAGGTATTTGCGATAGACGAACGGATTGACGAGCCCGTAGAGCTCGTCGTGCCGGGTGCCAGTGATCGCCCGTGCCTTCAGCCAGGCGTAGCGTTCCCATGCGCGACCCTGCGTGACCAGATAGGTTTCAAGACTGGCAAACGACGTGGTCAACGGACCGCTCTCGCCGTAGGGGCGCAGCCGCATGTCGACCCGGAATACGTAGCCGTCTCCGGTCACGTCGTTGAGGGTCGCGACGATCCGGCGTCCCAGTCGATCGAAATACTCGCGGTTGGAGATGGCGTCCGGTCCCGCCGTCTCGCCTTCCTCGGGATAGACGAACACGAGATCGATGTCGGACGAGACGTTGAGTTCGCCGCCTCCCAGCTTGCCCATCCCGATGACGACGAGTGCTTGCGGCGTGCCCGTCTCGGACCCGACCGGCACCCCGTGCGCGGCCGACAATTCTGCCTCGTGCAATGAGGCCGCCGATTGCAGCGCGAGTTCGGCAAGCCGAGTCTGCGCGGCGCAAACCTCCGGCAGAGTCGCGCGGCCGGTCAGGTCGCGGATGATCGTGTGCAGGAACACCCGCCGTCGCAGCCTGCGCAGCCACACGCCGAGTTCGCCGCCGCCGTCGGTGGGCGGCGCGCTTGCCGTCGGTGCGCTCCAATCGAACGGCGCGTCGCACGTCGCCTCGATCTGCGCGGCGAGGTCGGGCTCCGCTGCGAATGCCCGGCAGGCATAGCGGCTGAACGCCAGTGCGCGCTGGAGATCCATGTCAGTCCCTCGGGGCGGTCCGGCGGGATGGACGCAACCTGTCGGGGGGCGGCGAGCGCAGCGAGCTTGGGGGTAGGTTCATGCCGGGCGACGTCGAGCGCGCAGCCCTGGATCCGGCCCATCCGGATCCGGGGCGCCCCGGACCATTCGGCTACAATCGGAAGGGGGGCTGTTCACTTATTTGGCCATTATGCCTGCCGGGCAATCCATTGCAGGCGTCGCCCCGCATCCACGCTCAATCCTTGGCACCCTCGCTCGCTATCCGCCTGCTGCGCCTCACCGGAACCGTCATCCTGGCGGCCGTCGCGGTGTTTTGCGTGACGTTGCTCACGATACGATTCGTCGTCTTTCCGAACATCGACGACTACCGCGGGCCGATTGCAGCCAAGCTCTCGCGCCAGTTGGGCCAACCCGTCGTGATCGACTCGCTCGCTGGCGGCTGGGATGGTTGGAATCCCAAGCTCGCCATTACCGGGTTCGCGATCCGCGACCGCGAGCAGCCGACCGGCGCGCCGGTATTGCTGCTCCCGCGCGTCGACCTGCTCGTAGCCTGGACGTCGCTTCTCGTCCTGGACCTGCGCTTGAAGGAATTGTCGATCGAACGGCCCGAGTTGTCGATCCGGCGCGACACGCTGGGCCGGTTGCATATCGCGGGCTTCGAAATCGATCCGGAGGCGCAGGAAGACGACGCCCCATTCATGAACTGGCTGTTGCGTCAGCGCCAGATCGTCGTGCGCAATGCGCTTGTCTCGTGGAACGACGAGCTGCGCGGTTCCCCGGAACTCGTACTCGACAACGTGATGTTCCGCCTGGAACGTGGTCTGACGGGACACCGATTCGGACTGGTCGGATCGCCGCCGGCGGCGTTGGCGTCCCCGCTGGACTTTCGCGGCGAGGTGTCCGCGACGTCGCTTGCGGATTGGCGGCAGGCGAAGGGGCGTTTCTTCGTGCGGCTCGACTACGCGGACGTCGCGCAGTGGCGCAACTGGATTCCGCTGCTGCGGCCCGTCGAGAACGGGCATGGCGCGCTGCGCGCCTGGTTCGATTTCGCGGGCGGCAAGGCCACCGACGTCGTAGCCGATGTGGAATTGTCCGACGTCCGCACCCGGATTGCGACCGACCTGCCGCAACTTGATCTCGCCTATCTCGGCGGCCGCATCACCTGGAAGCGCGACGCGGGCAAACGCGTTCTCACCACCCGGGGGCTCACTTTTCGAACGGCGAGCGGGCAGGAGCACGCGCCAATTGCCCTGAACCTCAGGGTGGACGACGGTGCGGACGGAACGATCACGGGCGGACAGATGGACTTCGACCACCTGGAGGTCGCCCCGTTGTCGCTGCTGGCGGCGCATCTCCCGCTGCCCGAGCTATGGCGGCGCGATCTGGCATCGTTGGCGCTGCGCGGCAGCGTGACCGGCGGCAAGTTCACCTGGACCGGCCCGCCGGATTCGCCGACTACGTATTCGGGCAGCGGCGCGTTCACGCAATTCGGCGTTGCTGCCGGCGATGCGCTGCCCGGCGCCGCGGGCGTCTCGGGTAATTTCACCATCAACGAGGCGGGCGGCAACCTGAAGCTCGACAGCCACGGCATGAGCGTGTCGCTGCCCAGGGTGTTCGCCGAGACGCTGCAATTCAGCACTGCCTTGGGACAGGTACGCTGGACCCGCGGCGACGACGGGCTCCTGGTCAATGTCGACGAACTGCGGTTCGTGACGCCGCACACGTCGGGTTCGGCGAATGGAAGCTGGCGCTCGCGTCCGAAAGGTCCCGGTCTCATCGAACTCAATGCGCAGCTCGGCCGCGCGGATGCCCGGGACGCGTTTCGCTATCTGCCGCTGACGCTCGACCGTCAGGTTCGAGACTGGCTGCGCACAAGCATCCCGGCAGGGACCATCAGCGACGTGAAGACCGTATTGTCGGGGGACCTCGCCGATTTCCCGTTCGCCGATCCGCACCGCGGCAAGTTCTCGGTCACGTTCAAGACCTCGGGCGTTACCCTCGACTATGCGGACGGCTGGCCGCCGATCACCGGCATCGACGCCAGCGTGAAGCTCGAGGGTCCCGGCATCGCCATCGACGCCGCGCGCGGTGAGATGGTCGGCGCGGTGCTCGGACCGGTGAAGGCGAGCATCCCGCAACTGGGCACCGCGAATCCCATCCTGACGATCGAGGGCGAAGCGTCGGGCGCGACGACGGATTTTCTGCGATTCATCAGGAGCAGTCCGGTTGCCGGATGGACCGGACATGCGACCGACGGCGCGGCCGCCACCGGGACCGGCAGGCTCGCAGTAAGTGTTGCGCTGCCGCTCGGCAAGGCAGATGGCGTCAAACTCGCCGGCGACTACCAGTTCATCGACAACGAGTTGCGTCTGGCCGGGGCCCCGGCGCTCACGAAGATCAATGGAAAGCTCGAATTCACCGAGCGGACGCTGCACTCGCGCGACCTTTCGGCCGAACTTTTCGGCGACGCGATCAACGTTGCCGTCGAAAGCGCGGATGGGCAGGTGCGAGTCGATGCTGGCGGCACCACCAATCTGCAAGTCCTGCGCAACGAAACGAATTGGCCGCTGCTCGATCGCGCTCACCGGCGATGTCGCTTGGCGGCTGGCGGCGAAGTCGCGTTCCGGCGAAACCGAATGGACGCTCGACTCGGATCTGAAGGGTGCGGCGATCGACCTGCCGGCACCGATCGGCAAGGCGGCCGCCGACCTCGCCAAGCTCAGGATCGAGCGGCGGGGGGTCGCTGGAAGCGCCGACCAGGACCAGCTGACGATCGACTATCGCGGCGACATGCGCATGCTCGCGCATCGCACGCTTGCGAAGAACGGCGCCAGCGTCGATCGCGCCCTGTTGTTGCTGGGGCCGGCCGTTGCCCGCGGCGGTGCGCCGGACCGCCCCGGGTTGTGGGTGCGCGGCCAGATCGGGGACTTCGATCTGGACGAGTGGCTGGCGCTGCGCGCAAAGTTGGCGACCCGGACCGCAGACACGGCCGCGGCGGGCGTACCCGAGGGGTTCGAATTGAACGGCGTGGACGTCGAAGTCGGGCGTATCGACGTCTTCGGCCGAGGGCTGCATGACCTCAAGGTATCTGCGCTGCGCGCAGCAAACGATTGGCAGCTGCGTCTTGCCGGTCGCGAGGTCGAGGGGACGGCCGTTTGGCAGGGTCCCGAGACCGATCTGCCGAATGGTCGGATGATGGCGCGGCTCACGCGCCTGGTGTCTCCCGGCGCCGACGAGTTGCATCCGGCCAGAAGCGAAGTCGACGACCGGGAGAAGTCGAAGAACACCTGGCCCGAGCTCGACATTGCGGCGGCTTCGTTCGTGTCGCGTGACCACGACCTCGGCAAGGTCGAACTGCTGGCGAAGCCGCAGGGACCCGACTGGCGCATTTCCAGGCTCTCCCTGGCCAACCCCGCCGGACGCATCGATGGCAGCGGCTGGTGGCACGTCGCGCGAGACCGGCCAACGACGGAGATCGACATCTCGGTCGCGGTCGACGATGCAGGCGCGTTTCTCAACCGTTTCGGATATCCGGTTGCCGTGCTCAACGCGCCGACCAAGATCACCGGCAAGCTCGCGTGGGATGGTGCCCCCAACGATTTCGACTACCCGACGCTCACCGGAGGATTCAAGCTCGCCACCGGCGCAGGCCAGTTCACGAAGATCGACCCGGGCATCGGGAAGCTGCTCGGTGTGCTGTCGCTGCAATCGCTGTCGCGCCGGATCACCCTCGATTTTGAGGATGTGTTCAGCGAGGGATTCGCGTTCGACGAAATCAACGGCGACTTCGAGATCCAGAAGGGCCTGATGCGCACGTCGAATCTCAAGCTCGAGGGTCCGGCCGCCACGGCGCTCATCACCGGCGAGATCGATCTTGGCCGCGAGACGCAGATCCTCGACGTGCGAGTGAGGCCGGCGCTGTCGTCGACGTTCTCGGCGGGCGCGGCGGTGCTGTTCCTCGCCAATCCGATCGTAGGCGCGGCGGTGGGTGCCGGTACGCTGCTAGCGCAGAAACTGCTCGACAATCCGCTCGGCCAGATGTTCAGCTACGACTACCGCGTGACTGGTTCATGGTCGGATCCGCAGGTCACGAAGATCGGCAGCCGTACGGTGCCGGAAGGCGGTTCCGTGCCGGCGGGGGTGCCAACCCGATGAGTTCGCGCAGCGCGGAGTGCCTGCGATGAGGGCGTTCGGCCAATCCAACGCGTCCGACGACCGCGAGCCGCTGCCGGTGCGCCGGGTGCCGCTGTCGCGTCCGATCGACTGGCTGCGCCAGGGATGGCACGACTTCGCGCATGCCTTCGGGCCGAGCGTGCTGCACGGCTTCATCGTGATGCTCGGCGGACTCGTGATCCTGACCGTGGCGCTGCGCGCCTGGCCGATCCTGCCCGGTGCCTTCTCGGGCTTCGTGCTGATCGGGCCGATTCTCGCGACCGGGCTCTACGAGTTGTCGCGGCGGAAGGCAAACCACGAGAAGCCGCGCCTTGCCCATGTGTTCGCCGCCTGGCGCCGAGGCACCCGCCCGTTGGTATGGCTCGGCGTGTGGCTCGCGATCGCCGCCACACTTTGGGTCGGCACATCCGCGGCACTCGTGTTGCGTTTCGTCGACGTGCCCGTGGCAAGCCTCGAGGACTTCCTGCGCCATTTCGTGCTGGCATCGCGATGGTGGGTGTTCCCGCTTTGGATCGTGGTTGGCGCACTGGGCGCCGCCATCGTGTTCGCGGCGACCGCGGTGTCGGTGCCGCTGCTGCTCGATCGCCGGATCGGTCTGTACCGGGCGATACTGACCAGCGTGCGCGCGGTGGGGGAGAGCCCGGCGGCCATGGCGCTGTGGGCATTGCTGATCATGGCGCTCATCGCGGCCTCCATGCTCACGCTGATGGTTGGTTTCGTTTTCGCGGTGCCCGTCGTCGGTCATGCGACGTGGCATGCGTACCGGGACCTGGTCGACACGGATTCGGTCGCGGAGCGTCGCAGTTGACGACGTTCATGCGCACCGGTGGCGCTCGCTAGGTCGCGGCGTGGGCGCAGAGCACACCATCCTCGGATTCACCGAGGCGCAGATCTCGGAGTTCGGCGTCACGTTCGGCGTGGGCGCGTTCATCGCCTACATGCTGTTCATCGTCTGGAATCTCGCGAGGCAGTCGCGCGCCGGGCGCTTCGGAACGTTCGTGCTGTTCTTTGTGCTTTCATTCGGGATGATCGGCTTCATCGCCAAGTCGATCATCGCTAAGCTCCTCGGCATTTGATGTAGACAATGAAGTAAGACAAGCCAGAAGGTGTTGCGAGCCTGACGGCCGCAACGCCTTGGAAAAATCACGACGCTGACAGCCGTTCGACAAGCTGGTCAGGCAGTAATCGCGGGCGGAGCCCGTCGATTTCTGGAACAGAAGCTGAAAACCCCGTGGGACATCGACGCCGGCGACCTGACACGGCCACCCGCACAACGCTCGTTTCTGCCAAAGCTGGAGCAAATCGTCGGGCTCCGCCCGCGATTGGCCGCTGATCAGCTTGTCCATTGGCATTGCGCGTCGTGATTCTTCCAAGGGTGTGCGCCGTCAGGCCTGCACACCCTTCTGAATAACTCCTAACTACCTTTCAACAGCACCAGCAGCGCGCCGCCACCACCGGCGTGCTGTGGCGCTTCACTGTAGGCGAGCACCTCGTCCCAGTGCGCAAGCCAGCGGCGCACCTTGCCTTTGAGCACCGGTTGCCGGCCGGGCGAGGTCAGCCCCTTGCCGTGGATTACGCGCACGCAGCGCAGGCGGCGGGCGCGCGCGGCGACGATGAAATCGGAAAGGGCGTCATGGGCTTCGTCCGACGTCAGGCCGTGCAGGTCGAGTTCCGACTGCACCGACCAGTGACCGCGCCGCAGCTTGCCGGCGATGTCGGCCGGCAGGCCCTTGCGGACGAAGGTCTGTTCGTGCTCGAACTCCTGGCCCGTGTCCCACGACTGCGGCGCAGGGTCGTCGCCGTACTTCGATGCCTCGAGTGCATCGCGCTCGTCGGCCAGTGTGTGATGCGGGATCGGTGCAGGGCGGGGTCGCGGCACGACTGCCTTGTTCGTGGGCGGCAGTCTGCGCACATCGGCGAAAGCCTGCTCGAGGTCGACGTCCCCGTTCGCGTGCTTGGTCGCCGCGACCGCGCGCTTGGCGGCGGTGGGCCGCGACGAGGATGCGGCTGCCGCCGCGGATGCCGGCGCGGGGGCGGCGGCAGGCGGGGATTTATTCGGCACGCGCGTGCCGGCCGCCGCCAACAGGTCCTTCAGCTGCGAGAGTTTGGCCATCGGTCAATTGCAGTAAGTCGCGCGTCGGCGCATCGGCCTCTAGTGGCCCTCGAGAAAGGCCTCCGCGTCCAGCGCCGCCATGCAACCCGTTCCGGCCGACGTCACCGCCTGACGGTAGACATGATCGGCAACGTCACCCGCAGCGAATACACCGGGCACCGAGGTCGCCGTGGCGTCGCCTTCCGACCCGCCCTTGACCTTGATGTATCCGCCCTTCATCTCGAGCTGGCTCTCGAAAATCTGGGTGTTCGGCGTGTGCCCGATGGCGATGAACACGCCGTGCACCGCCATGTCCCGCGTCGCGTCCGATTGCGTCGACTTCACGCGCACGCCCGTCACGCCGGATTCGTTGCCCAGCACCTCGTCGAGCGTCTGGTTCCACATCACCTCCACGTTGCCGGCACCCTGGGTTTTCGCCATGAGGCGGTCGACCAGAATGGCTTCCGCACGGAACTTGTCGCGGCGATGGATCACCGTCACTTTCTTCGCGATGTTGGACAGGTACAGCGCCTCCTCGACGGCCGTGTTGCCGCCGCCGACCACGGCGACCTCCTGTCCCTTGTAGAAGAAGCCGTCGCAGGTGGCGCAGGCCGACACGCCCTTGCCCATGAAAGACTCCTCGGAGGGCAGGCCCAGATAGCGCGCGGACGCGCCGGTCGCGATGATCAGCGCGTCGCAGCTGTACTCGCCGGAGTCGCCGGAGAGTTTCAAGGGCCGCGCCGACAGGTCGACCGTGTGGACGTGATCGAAGACGATCTCGGTCGCGAAGCGCTCGGCGTGTTTCTGGAACCGGGCCATCAGGTCCGGCCCCTGGACGCCGTCTACGTCGGCGGGCCAATTGTCGACGTCGGTGGTCGTCATCAACTGACCGCCTTGCGCGAGGCCCGTGATCAGCACCGGTGAGAGGTTTGCGCGTGCCGCGTATACTGCCGCGGAGTAGCCGGCGGGGCCGGAGCCCAGGATGATCAGTCTGGCGTGCTTGGTGGACATCGAGTTCCTGTCTGGCAGTTTTAGCGGGTAGAGGGCGGGGGGCAATCGAGTTTAGCCCATCTGGGGGCGGCTTCCGACCGTTCAAACAAGCCCGCTCGGGCCGTCGCCGGGTATTGCCAAGCAGCTATGCGCGCGCTCGCGACGGCGTATAATGCGTTTTATGAAGTCTATGCCGCAACTCAATGTTTTTCAATAGAAACACAGCCAATTCCAGGAGAACGGGCCGGACGCCCGGCGCGCTTTCTCCGCGGTTCGAGCGCCTGGTTCGCGAGTCGTGGTGGCTCCTGGTGGTCGCGGGCCTGGTGTTTCTTGCGCTCATCCTTGCGAGCTACGCGAAGGCCGACCGGGGCTGGTCGACGACCGGGACGGGCATGCCGCCCGCCAACCTGGGCGGGCCGGTCGGCGCGTGGCTCGCGGACCTGCTCCTGTACCTCTTCGGGCTGTCGGCGTGGTGGTGGGTGGTGGGCGGCGCGGCGCTGGTGGTGGCCGGATTCCGCCGGATCGTGCGGCCCGACGAGGAAACGGATCACCCGTTGCTGCTCGGTATCGTCGGCTTCGTGCTCGTGTTGCTTGACGAGCGCCGCGCTCGAGTCCATCAGGCTGTGGAAGCTCGGCGTGGCCTTGCCTCTCGCGCCCGGCGGCGCATTGGGCGATGCGATCGGGCAGGGCGCCGCGCGCGCCGTCGGGTTCAATGGCGCGACGCTGTTGCTGCTGGCGCTGCTGGCGGTGGGATTGTCGCTGCTCTTCGGCATCTCGTGGCTGCGCGTGATGGAGCGCATCGGCACGGGCTTCGAAGCGCTGGCCAGCGGCATCCGGCGCCGGCGGGAGGAGGCGGTCGATCGGCGGATCGGCGAAGAGGCCACCGCCGAGCGCGAGCATATCGTCCTGCAATTGCGCGAAGTGGAGTCCGACCGCGAGCCGGTAATCGTGGTGCCGCCGGTCGTCCATGTGCCCAAGTCCGAACGCGTCGCGAAGGAGAGGCAGCGGCCGCTTTTCACCGACATGCCGGACTCGAAGCTGCCTCCGCTGGCGCTGCTGGAGGACGCGCCGCCGACGCAGGAAACCGTCAGCAACGAGACGCTTGACTACACGTCGCGCCTCATCGAACGCAAGCTCGCCGACTTCGGAGTCAGCGCCAAGGTGCTGGCTGCGTATCCGGGTCCGGTGATCACGCGCTACGAAATCGAGCCGGCCGTGGGCGTGAAGGGCGCGCAGATCGTCAACCTGATCAAGGATCTCGCGCGCGCGCTGTCCGTGGTCTCGATCCGTGTCGTGGAGACCATTCCGGGCAAATCGTGCATGGGGCTCGAATTGCCCAACCCGCGGCGGCAGATGGTGAAACTGGTCGAGATCCTGTCGTCGGCCACGTACAACGACACGCCGGGCGCGCTGACGCTGGCGCTCGGCAAGGACATCGCCGGCAAGCCGGTGGTCACCGATCTGGCGCGCATGCCGCACCTGCTCGTCGCCGGCACCACGGGCTCGGGGAAATCGGTCGCGGTCAACGCGATGATCCTGTCGCTGCTGTACAAGGCGGAACCGAAGCAGGTGCGCCTGATCCTGATCGATCCCAAGATGCTCGAGCTGTCGATGTACGAGGGCATCCCGCATTTGCTGGCGCCGGTCGTCACCGACATGAAGCTCGCCCCCAACGCGCTCAACTGGTGCGTCGGCGAGATGGAGCGCCGCTACAAGCTGATGTCGCAGCTTTCCGTGCGCAACCTGGCGGGGTACAACGCGAAGGTGGTCGAGGCGAAGAAGGCCGGCACGCCGTTGCCGAACCCGTTCACGCTCACGCCCGAGCAGCCGGAGCCGCTGGAGGAGATGCCGCTGATCGTCGTGGTCGTCGACGAACTGGCCGACCTGATGATGGTGACCGGGAAGAAGATCGAGGAGCTGATCGCGCGCATCGCGCAAAAGGCGCGGGCCGCGGGCATCCACCTGATCCTCGCCACGCAGCGGCCGTCGGTCGACGTGATCACCGGGCTCATCAAGGCGAACATTCCGTCGCGCATCGCATTCCAGGTGGCGAGCAAGGTCGATTCGCGCACGATCCTCGACCAGATGGGTGCGGAGGCGCTGCTTGGCCAAGGCGACATGCTGTACATGCCGCCGGGCACCGGATACCCGCTGCGCGTGCATGGCGCGTTCGTGTCCGATGGCGAGGTGCATCGCGTCGTCGAACACCTGAAGGCGCAGGGCGAGCCACAGTACATCGATGGCCTGCTCGAAGGTGGCGCAGCCAGCGCTGACGGCGACGAGGGTGCGGCGGTCGACGGCGCTGACGCCGAATCGGACCCGATGTACGACCAGGCCGTGGCGCTGGTATTGAAGACGCGGCGGCCGTCGATCTCGCTGGTGCAGCGCCACCTGCGCATCGGCTACAACCGTGCCGCGCGCCTCATCGAGCAGATGGAGCGGTCGGGACTGGTGTCGCCGATGCAGACCAACGGCAATCGCGACGTGCTGGTGCCGGCCAGCAAGACCGACGCATGACTCTCGGCCGGTGGCGGCGGCGGGCGGCGCTGGCCGTCTGCGCATTGGTGGCGACCGGTGCGCTCGCCGGCCCGGTGGACGTCTATCTCTTCGGCCCCCGATACTGTCCGCAGGGGGTGCCATCAACGGCGCCCAGACTCAGCGAGTCGCAGGCGATCGCGCGCGCCAGGACGATGCTTCCCGGAGAGTTTTGCGGGCCGACCGTATTCGTGTCGGGATGTACGTTCGACGTCGAAAACGAATACGATTCGTGGCGGATCTATGCGCATCAATACAAGGAAATCTCGGGGAAGAAGGAGAAGGGCGGCTTGCTGCATACTTATTTGATACTCGACGCCGTCGGCAACTGCCTGGCGCATATTCCCGGCACCGAATTCGGGGCGCAGAATTGAGCCCGCCGCGCATTGCCTGGCGCATCGCGCCCATTGCACGCATCCTGCTGCCGGCACTGGCGAGCGCGCTCTTCGCAATTGCCGCGCACGGCGCCACGCTCGATCGGCTGCGGACCTTCATCCGCGACACGCAGACCGCACGCGCGCAGTTCACGCAAACGGTCACTGACCGCAGCGGCCGCGTCAAGCAGCGCGCCGACGGAGAGTTCCTTCTCGAACGTCCGGGCAAGTTTCGCTGGAGCGTCGCCAAGCCCTACCGACAATTGCTGGTTGGCGACGGTGAGCGCGTGTGGATCTTCGACGAGGATCTGAACCAGGTGATCGTGCGCCGTGTCGGTGACGCGCTCGGGGCCACGCCGGCGGCGTTGCTGTCCGGCAATCAGGACGTCGAGCGCGCATTCGAGTGGAAGGAACTTGCGATGGCCGACGGCCTCGACTGGCTGTCGGCCACGCCGCGGGGCAACGAAACGACATTCGCCGAAATCCGGCTGGGCTTCGACGCGCGCGGCCTGGCCGCGCTGGAACTCCTCGATGCATTCGGCCAGAAGAGCCTGATTCGCTTCACGCAATTCGAGCGCAATCCGACACTTTCACCCGACCTCTTCCGGTTCATCCCCCCAAAGGGCGCCGACGTCATCGGGGACAAGTAGCGGCGAGCAGCCTTGCAATCGCGATTCCGGCCCCGACCGCTACGGAAGTGGCATGCCCTTGTCGGCCATGACCTTGCGCATGCGGTCCGGGTAGTCGGTGATGATCCCGTCGACGCCCCAGTCGACGAGTCGGGCCATGTCGGCGGGGTCGTTGACGGTCCACGGGATGGCGGCGAGTCCGAGCGCATGCGCCCGCGCCAGGTCGGCCGGCGTCAGGTTCCGCCAAGCCATCGACCAGGTGCCGCAGCCCGCCGCATGCACCAATCGGGGCACCGAATTTTCGTATTTCGCGAGATCGAGCCCGGCGGTCCAGCGTGAAGGGCGTCCGAAGTGGCCGGTCACGTTGTCGAAATTTCCGCTGACCATGGTCAGGCATGACGTTGCGATACCCGGCGCCAGCCGGCGTGCCTCTGCCAGCGAGCGCCAGTCGAACGACTGCAGCGTCGTACGCTCGACGAAATCCTCGCCTTCGAGGGTCGCGATGACGATGCGCGTGAATTCCTCGGGCGGCAACGTGTCGTCGGGCCGCTCCGGATTGATCTTGGTTTCCAGGTTGAGCCGGACCGGCCTGCCGCCGGCCTTGATCAGCTGCAGCAATTCGACGAGCGTCGGGTAGCGTTCGCCGTCGACGGGCGTCTGCCGCGGCCATTGCTTGGCGTACGCGCTGCCTGGATCGAGCCGTCCGATGTCGTAGCGCTTCAGTTCGGCCAGCGTCAGCGAACGGATCAACGTGTTCTTGTCAGGCGCGTAGGCGCCGTCGGGCCCGCGCGCGAGATTCGGGCTCACGTACGGGTCGTGCGCGATGACGGGGATCCCGTCCTTGGTGATCGCGACGTCGGTTTCGAGCGTGGTGACGCCGAGGTCGAGCGCGCGCCGGAATGCGGCGAGCGTATTCTCGGGCGCGAGCCCGCGGGTGCCGCGATGGCCCTGCAGGTCGAAGGCGATGGCCGGCGGCGCGGCCGCAAGCGCCAAAAGCGCAGCGGCGGCGAGACGCCGCGCGATTCTCCTAGGCGCCGAACCAGGCGCGAACGCGTTCATGCGCGAGCACCTCGCGGTTGACGACGAATTCCGGCACCCGCCCCGACAGCGCATCGACGATGCTGGCGAGACCGGTCGTCGCCATGTTGTGGAAACATTCGTCCGTCCAGCACAGCGAGTGCGGCGTGACGATCACGTTGTCCATCGCCAGCAACGCATTGGCCGGATCCACCGGCTCCTGCTCGAACACGTCGAGCGCCGCGCCTGCGATGCGCCCGGCCCGCAGCGCGGCGATCAGTGCCGGCTCGTCGACGACGGGCCCGCGTGATACGTTGATGAAATAGGCACTGCGTTTCATGAGCGCGAACTGAGGAACGCTCATCAGGTGGCGCGTCTCGTCATTGAGCAGGGGAATCGTGACGACAAAGTCGGATTCTTTCAATAGTGTTTCGAGCGGCACCTTGCGGGCGCCCAAATAACCCAGCTCGACCGCATTGACATAGGGGTCCGCTGCGAGGAGCTTGAGATCGAAAACCCGGGCCATGCGCAGGAGTTCCTTGCCGATGCGACCGGCACCGACGACGCCTAGCGTGCGTCCGGTCAGTCCCATGCCCATGTTGTCCATCCGCTCGTTCCAGCGGCCGGTACGGGTCAGGCGATCCTTCAGCACCATCCTGCCGGCGAGCGCCAGGATGAATGTCAACGCGATCGTCGCGACCGGACGCGGCATCGGCATCGGCGTGTGGGTGACGATGATGCCGGCGCCGGTCATCGCCGGGACATCGACGGAATCGTAGCCCACGCCGTGCCGGGCCACGACGCGCAGCCGCCGGTCGGGACGCGCCACGGCGCTGGCGGGCGCCCGCGCCATGTTGACGTAGATGGCGTCGTAGCGGGCCGCATGCTCGGGCGTCAACTCGCCGACGATTTCCGGCAGGTACTCCCATTCGACGTTTGGCGCATCGTCAAGCACGGCCAGCGCTGCCTTGCCGAACGCGGGCTCGCCGCGCGAATCGAGGATGTCGCGCGTGATCCCCACGCGGAATTGCTCGGCCATGGGAATTCTCCGGATCATTGACGCAGGAAATCGAGGCCGTGGCGCAGCGCGTTTCCGAGCAGCGCCTGGTCGAGGCCGTAGGCGAAGAGGCGAAAGCCGTGGGCCTTGTACTCGCGCGCCCAGTCGTCGTCGGTGGCGAGAAACGCCGCAGTCTTGCCGTTCGCCTCGCATGCAGCGACGATGCGGGCCACCGCGGCCAGGTAGTCCGGATGCCGGAACGCGCCAGGCATTCCCATGAAGTTGGTGAGATCGAAATGGCCGAGCCACAGGGCGTCCACGCCGGGCACGGCTGCGATGGCCTCGACGTTGGCAAGCCCCTCCGCGGTTTCGATCTGCGGAATCACCATCGTCCTGGCATGGATCGCCGCCATCTTGGCTTTGACGTCGCCGCTTTCGTATTCGTCGTGCGCAAAGCCGAACGCCGCGCCACGCCGTCCGTCCGGCGGATAGCGCGTGCAGGCGACGATCTGCGCGGCGGCGTCTGCCGTCCCCACCATCGGCACCATCACGCCAAGCACGCCCACGTCGAGGGCGCGGGCGATGAAATGGTATTCGCCGCGCGGCACACGGACCATCGGTACGAGGTCGAGTCCCCGGCAGAGCGCGACCTGCATCTTGAGCGTCTCGAACGAAAGGCCGGTGTGTTCCATGTCGTAGAGAATGAACTCGGCACCTGCGTTCCGGCAGATCTGCGGCAGGCCCGGAGAAAAGAACTCGAACACCATTGCGCCGTACGCGCGGCCGCCGGATGCGAGAATCGACTTGACGGGGTTGTCGCGCATGCGGAAAGGGGTCGAAATTGGCGAAGAGAATTGCAGCAGGGAGCGACCGCGGATCAGGGCAGCGCCGAGCCGAAGTTGCCCGCGCCGCGTGCAAGGCCGGACTCTACCCCGCATAATTCGCCGAGGCAACGCGCAGCAACCGGCGCTGCCGTCCTTTGCCGCGCGGGCCCACCGTGACCGACCTCTTCGCCGCCTCGCAAGTCACCCACACCGGAATTCCGCTGGCCGAGCGCCTGCGTCCAAGGGCTATCGCCGATGTCGTCGGGCAGCGCCACCTGCTGGCACCCGGCAAGCCGCTCGCCGTCGCGTTCGCTTCGGGCAAGCTGCATTCGATGATCCTCTGGGGACCGCCGGGAGTGGGCAAGACGACGCTCGCGCGGCTGATGGCCGACGCCTTCAACGCCGAGTTCATCGCCTTGTCGGCAGTGCTGTCCGGCGTCAAGGACATCCGGGACGCGATCGCTCGCGCAGAGGCCACGCTCGCACAATCGGGTCGCGCAACGATCCTGTTCGTCGACGAAGTGCACCGGTTCAACAAGGCGCAGCAGGACGCGTTCCTGCCCTACGTCGAGCGTGGCACCGTCACGTTCATCGGCGCCACCACCGAAAATCCTTCGTTCGAGGTCATCGGCGCGCTGCTGTCGCGCGCGGCGGTCTACGTGCTCGAGCCGTTGTCGCCCGACGACCTGGGCGCGCTGCTCGACCGCGCCGCCGCTGCCGCCGCACCCGACCTGACGCTCGATGCGCCGGCGCGCGATGCGCTGGTCGCCTACGCCGACGGCGACGGTCGCCGGCTGATCAATCTCGTCGAGCAGCTTTCGGTGGCGGCGCTGGAGGCGAGGCGGACGACGGTCGATCTCGCGTTCATCGAGGCGACGATCTCGCGCAGCCTGCGTCGCTTCGACAAGGGGGGTGAAGCCTTCTACGACCAGATTTCCGCGTTGCACAAGGCGGTCCGCGGTTCCGACCCGGACGCGTCGCTGTACTGGATGTGCCGGATGCTCGACGGCGGCGCCGATCCGCTTTACGTGGCGCGCCGGATGATCCGGATGGCGACCGAGGACATCGGACTTGCCGACCCGCGGGCGCTGCGTATCGCGCTCGATGCCGCGGAAACCTACGAACGCCTGGGTTCGCCCGAGGGCGAGCTGGCGTTGGCGCAATGCGTGCTGTATCTCGCAGTGGCGCCCAAGTCCAACGCCGCGTACGTCGCCTTCGGCGCGGCCAAGTCGTTCATTCGCGATGATGGCTCGCGTCCCGTGCCGATGCGCCTGCGCAACGCGCCGACCAAGCTTATGAAGAACCTGGGCTACGGCACCGGGTATCGCTACGCGCACGACGAGGAGGATGCCTACGCGGCCGGCGAGACCTATCTGCCCGACGACATGACGCCTGTCCGCTTCTACACGCCTACCGAGCGTGGGCTGGAGGCGAAGATCCGCGACAAGCTCGAGTACCTGCGCTCGCGCGACGGCAAGTCGGCGAAGGCGCAGGACTGACGTGGGGCGCGGCGGATTTCGCGACGCGGTGCGGCGCAGCAACGACGTGGCCCTCTGCTAGAATTCACTGATGCTCGACATCAATCTTCTCCGCAATGACGCGACGGGCGTGGCCGCTCGGCTTGCGAAGCGCGGTGTCATGCTCGACACCGCCCGTTTCGCGAAGCTCGAAGCCGCGCGCCGCGACATCCAGGTGCGCGCGCAGGACCTGCAGTCGCGCCGCAATACCGCCTCGAAGCAGATCGGCATCGCCAAGTCGCGGGGCGAAGACACGGCGCCGCTGCTGGCAGAAGTGGGGGGGATGGGCGATGACGTCAAGCGTCTGGAAGCCGAACTCGAACGCGTGCAGGGTGAGTTGCGCGAATTCCTGCTCGACCTCCCGAACCTCACGCACGCATCGACGCCGGAGGGCAGGTCGGCCGACGACAACGTCGAGGTCCGCCGCTGGGGTACGCCTCCAGAATTCCACTTCGAGCCGAAGGATCACACCGACATAGGCGAGGGTCTTCGGCTGCTCGACTTCCCGACGGCGGCGAAGCTTTCCGGTGCGCGCTTCTCTTTCCTGCGCGGCGATCTCGCGGGTATGCACCGTGCCCTTGCGCAATTCATGCTCGACACGCACACGCGCGAGCATGGCTATACGGAATGCTACACGCCGTACATCGTCAACGCCGACGCGCTGGTCGGCACCACGCAGCTGCCGAAGTTCGAGAGCGACATGTTCTCGGTGCGCAAAGGTGACGCGGAAGGCGAGAGCGGCGGCGCGGAAGGCCAGGCCGAGCGGCTCTATCTCATTTCCACGTCCGAGATCACACTGACCAACTCGGTCCGAGAGGAGATTCTCGACCCGTCGGCACTGCCGATCAGACTGACCGCGCACTCGCCGTGCTTCCGCTCGGAAGCGGGCAGCTACGGCAAGGACACGCGCGGGATGATCCGCCAGCACCAGTTCGACAAGGTCGAGATGGTGCAGATCGTGCATCCGGAGCGCTCCTACGACGCGCTGGAAGAACTGACCGGCCATGCCGAGGCGATCCTGCAACGGCTCGGATTGCCCTATCGCGTGATGGCGCTGTGCACCGGCGACATCGGTTTCGCCTCCGCCAAGACCTACGACCTCGAGGTCTGGCTACCGGGACAGGGCGCGTACCGCGAGATCTCCTCGTGCTCGAATTGCGAGGACTTCCAGGCGCGGCGGATGCAGACTCGATTTCGCGGCGCGCAGGGCAAGACCGAATTCGTCCACACGCTGAACGGATCCGGGCTTGCCGTCGGACGCACGCTGGTCGCCGTACTCGAGAACTACCAGCAGGGTGACGGCACCGTCATCGTTCCTGCAGTGCTGCGCCCCTACATGGGCGGACGGACGCATATCCTGAAAGCGTGACCGTGCCGTGCGCCGGCCACGCGTCGCGCCGCTTGGCGACCGCCTGGGGTCAACGCAAATTGCCCGTATGCCCCAGCGAATAGCGCCCGGGCTGCGGCCACACGGTGAGACCGTGCGGCTCCTTGCCCACCGGTATTGCCTTCACGGCGCCGGTCGTCGTGTCGAACGCGTAGACGGTGTTGTCGTAGCGGCCCGACAGCCACAGCAATTTTCCGTCGGCGCTCACGTTGCCCATGTCGGGACTGCCGCCGCCCGGAATGGGCCAGTTGGCCTCCACTTTCTGCGTCGCGAAGTCGATCACCGACACGCTGCCCTTGCCCTTCGGTGATCCGTGGATCTTGTTCGAGCCCCGGTTGGCGACGTAGAGTTTTTTGCCGTCGCGGCTGGGATACAGGCCGTGCGTGCCTTTGCCGGTCTCGATGAAACCGATCTGGCGAAAGGTGTCGAGGTCCACGACGTGCACGCCGTCGGCCATCATGTCGGCGACGTAGAAGCGCTTGCCGTCCGGTGACGCGCGGATGTCCTGCGGCATTCCCTTCCACGTCGTGCAGATCTGCTCGTCCCGGCCGTCGGGCCCCTTGACGATCGTGACCGGACGGCCCGGCTGGATCACCTGTGTGTAGCCCATCACCTTGCGGTTGACGAGGTCGATCTTGGCGACGGTGCCGGAGAATTCACAAGTGAAGATTGCGTACCTGCCATCGATCGAGAAATCGGCGTGATTGATCCCGGCGCAGCGCGGCACGTCGATCGAATACTGCAGGGACATCGTCTTGGGATCGCGGAAATCCAGCCGCTTCAGCGCCTCGGCCACGACGATCGCCGACCTGCCATCCGGCGAGAAGTACATGTTGTAGGGGTCGTCGACCGGAATCGCCTTGCCGGGCTTGCCCGTCTTCGGATCGATCGGCGTCAGGCTGCCCTTGGTCGTGTTCTCGGCGTTGTTGGCGACCCACAGCGTGCGCAGGTCCCACGACGGCACCACGTGCTGCGGATTGAGGCCCACCCTGAACTTGTCGACCACGGTGAAGGTGGCCGGGTCGATCACGTAGACGTCGTTGGACTGGATGTGCGGAACATAAATGCGCGGCAGGTCGTTGGCGACGGCCGGGAGGAGCTTGCCGGCGGTGGTCTCGCTGTAGAGATTGGCGGGATCGGGCACCGGCGGCATCCCTGGCACGGTGATAATGGCGGGTGGCGCCGAGGCAGGCAGCGTTTTCGTCGGCACCTGTGCAATGGCGAGCGCGGCGAACGCACACGCGAGCGCCAGCGGCATGGCCATGGCCAGTGTAGGGCGGTTGGCAGTCGACTTCACGAACACTCCTGAAGTTGCGAGGAAATTTTCAAGCGATACGCCGGCATTGGCAGCGCCATGTCGGTTCCGACATCAGCGGCGGGCCACGGCGGCGCGGATCGCCGCGACTGTTTGTGCGACGATGGCGTCGACGCCGACCTGGCCCAGCTCGGCCGTCGCGCGTCGCGGGTCGCCGGTGACGCCGGGCATCGTCGCCTGGCCGGGGGGCGATTGCATCTTGTCGGCGCGCACCAGGCGCGGGTCGACGGCCAGCGCCAGAGAGGTATCGGCAAGGCCGGCGTGCAGCCCGATTTCCGCGGCCGAGTAGCCACGGCCTTTCAGCGTCTGCGCGTAGCCGTCGGTCGCCGCCCGGTAGTATTCGGTGACCGCATGCACACGCACGGGGGTCGCGGCCCATTCTCGATCGAGGTCACGCGCCACGCTCTGGTCGTCCTTCTGGTAGTCGCCGTGGTCGCCGAGGAACACGATGTCGCGAAAGCCGTGCAGCTTGAAGCTGCGCGCCGCGGACTCGAGGACCTTGCGATAGGCGTCCGGGGGCACGGTGATCGTGCCGGGAAAGCGCATGTGCCCGGTCGGCGGGCTGACGCCCCCTTCCGGGACGTACGCGATGACCGGTGCCACCAGCGCGTTCCCGAGCGCCTGCGCGATTTTCGCCGCAAGTGCGCGAACCCGCGCGTTGTGCTTGCCGAGCGCCATGTGCGGCCCGTTTTGCTCGGTGCCCCCGATCGGGACGATGATCGTGGTCCGGCCGGCGGCGATCTGCGCGGCAAGCTCGGGCGAAGTGAGATCCTCGACGAACACCGACACAGGAACCGCGCAGGCGGCGGTCGCGGTGAAGAAGAATAAGAACAGGCCGACGAGGCGAGATGGCGCGAATCGCATCGCGCGCATGATACGCGAGCGCGACGGCGGCCGCTTGCGCAAGGTCAAGGACGTGCGGATGCCGGGAACGCGTGCAGGCGCGGCGCCAGCGGCGGCTGCACGCGCGCGATGATGTCGTAGAAGATGCGAACACGATCGACGAACACGACGGGCATGCCTCCGCGCGCGTAGCCGTTCTTCGCGTCGGCGTGGTATTCGGGCAGCGCCAGCAGTGGAAGCACCTTCTTGACGTCTGCCCAGAGATCCGGATTGAGCTTGCGCTTCTGCGCCAGCACGCGTGCGTCCTCCAGGTGGCCGGCGCCGATGTTGAACGCAGCCAGCGCAAGCCACGTCCGATCGGGCTCGGTGATTCGATCCGGAAGTTTGGCCTTCAACGCGGCGATGTAACGCGCCGCCCCGATCGTGCTCGCCTTGGGGTCGAGCCGGTCGGCGATGTCGAGGGTCTTCGCGGTTTCCTCGGTGATCTGCATGAAGCCGCGCACGCCGGTTTCGCTCGTAGCGAACGGATTCCATTGCGATTCCTGATAGGCGAGCGCCGCCAGCAGCCGCCACTCGATCCCGGTCGCGGTCTGAGCATCCTCGAACAGCCGTCGATAGCCGGGCAGCACCGACTTCACTTTCTCCTGAAAGACACCGGCGTCGATGCGCTCGACCTGCTGGGTGTGCCCGAAATAGCGGTCGGTGAACCGGGCCAGCAGGCCATTCCTGCGCGTGCTGGTGAAGAAGCGGTCGAGGTCGTCGCGCAGCTTTCGATGGGTCGGCGCGACGGCCCACGCGAGGTCGCGCTTCGGGCCGACCGAGAACGCGACATCGAAGCCCAGGAAGACGTTGCGCGCGGCCGCCGCGTCGATCGACGGAACCACGGCGAAGTCGACGCCGCCTTCCGCCACCCGGGCGATCAGCGCGTCGGCGGACGATGCCGGAAGCGGTTTCCACCGAACTTCCGAATGAGCGACGCGCACCTCCGCGAGTTCCTCCTCGATACCGGTGCCCTCGACGTAGTTGACCTCGGCACCGGAGAGGTCCCGCCACGATTTAGGCTTGAACCCATCGACGCCGTGGATCAGAACCGGCTCTACCGCGAAGTAGCCGTTGGTCCACAGCACGGGCCGCTTGTCCGGCCGCGCCGCGTCGGCCTTGCGCCGAGAGGGAGGTGGAGAATACAGGCCACCGACTCCGAGATGGACCTTGCCGGCCGCCACCATCGCCATCAGCGCAGAGGCGCTGTCGACCTCGACGACCGACAGCGCAAGCCTTCGTTCGTCGGCGAAGCGTGCGATCAGATCGTGATCGAGACCGGCGGCGTTGCCGTCGAGCCCCGGAAACCACGACGTCGGCCCCGGCCGTACGGCGACGATCAGCGTGCCCTCCGCCAGCGACGGAGGTGCGGGCGGCTCCGGCTCGCAACCCGAGAGCGAGGACAGCGCGAACGCCGCGCCCGCCACCAGTGCGCCGCCATTGCGCAATTTCGTGCGTGCGGAGGATGATGGCAGCACGATTGGCGCGATGGGTCGAGGACGGGGCTATGAGTGCGCGTCGATTATAGCCACGCGCGGGCGATGAAGTGCGACCGGTGCGACGGGGCCGCAGGCGCGGGGTATAATCGCGCTCTGCGCAACGCGCACCCGATCAACGGCGGGTCGCCCCGCATTGCAGGGTCGTGAATCTGGTCAGGTCCGGAAGGAAGCAGCCACAGCGAATTCCTGTAAGTGCCGGGATCACGGCTCGCCACCCTTTTTCTACGCTGTTCCCTTGATCGTTCCCCAAGCGTCGCGACCGAGGGCGCAAGGCTTCGAGTCGGCGTGCGCCCCGGCCGCCGCGAGCCTCATAGGCGTGCGCGTCCTTCCTGTGCGCGTCCTATCCAATCGGCGATAATCGCGCCATGAGCTACCAGGTCCTCGCGCGCAAGTGGCGGCCCATGACCTTTGCCGAGTTGTCCGGGCAGGAGCACGTCGTGACCGCGCTTGCCAATTCGCTGTCGCGCGGGCGCATCCACCACGCCTACCTGCTTACCGGAACGCGAGGCGTGGGCAAGACCACGATCGCGCGCATTCTTGCCAAGAGCCTGAACTGCATCACCGGCGTCACCGCCACGCCCTGCGGCGTGTGCGCCGCCTGCACCGACATCGATGCGGGCCGCTTCGTCGACCTGCTCGAACTCGACGCCGCATCGAATACCGGCATCGACAACATGCGGGAGATCCTCGACAACGCCCGCTACGCACCGACTGTCGGCCGCTACAAGGTGTACCTGATCGACGAGGTGCACATGCTGTCGAAGGCGGCCTTCAATTCGATGCTCAAGACGCTCGAGGAGCCGCCGGAGCACGTGCGCTTCGTGCTCGCAACCACGGATCCGCAAAAGATCCCGGTCACGGTGCTGTCGCGCTGCCTTCAGTTCAACCTGAAGCCACTGACGCCCGCGCTGATCGGAGCGCGCATCGAGCACATACTCGCGGCGGAGGACATCGCATTCGAATCCGGCGCGGTGACACTGATCGCCCATGCCGCACAGGGCTCGCTGCGTGATGGGCTGTCGCTGCTCGACCAGGCGATCGCCTTTGGCGGCGGAGAGGTGAACGAAAGCGTCGTACGCACGATGCTCGGTACCGTTGACCGCGAGCATGTGTACCGGATCGCCGACGCACTGGCCGCCGGCGATGGACCCGCGCTGTTGGCCGAAAGCGACGCGCTGACCTCGCGTGGCCTCGCATCCGGGTTGGCGCTGGACGAACTTTCGTCGCTGTTCCACCGCGTGGCGG
This sequence comes from uncultured beta proteobacterium, assembly GCA_963739745.1. Classification (GTDB taxonomy): domain Bacteria; phylum Pseudomonadota; class Gammaproteobacteria; order Burkholderiales; family Casimicrobiaceae; genus VBCG01. The sequence continues at coordinate 86,418 of CAVUCJ010000012.1, read as the reverse complement.
TCGCACAGGTCGTTCCGGCCGCCGCCGTCGCGTTCGACGACGCGCAGCGGGTGATCGGTCTTGCGGGCCGTTTCACGCCGGAGATCGTCCAGGTGCTCTACCAGATTGCGGCACAGGGAAGGGCCGACCTGGCGTTGGCGCCGGACGAGGCGACCGGCCTGTCGATGACGCTGTTGCGGATGCTGGCATTCGCGCCCGCCGCGGCAGCGTCGCCGTCGCCGGAGGCGAATCGCGTGGCGCCGGCACCGGTGGCACCGAAGGCGCCCGCGATGGCCGCGCCGGCCCCCGCCGTACCGCGGTCGTCCGCGCTTCCTGCGGACCACGCACGAACGGCGAACGCGCAGGCGGCGAGCGAGACCCGGGTCGCCGACCCAGCGCCGGCGCGCGAGCGTGGTGCCGCTGCCGACCGACGCCGCGGCGTGGCCGGCATTCGTCGCCGGATTGAAGCTGACCGGCATGGCCGCGCAGCTCGCCGCCCAGACCGAACTCACGGCCATCGTCGGCCACGCGCTCACGCTGGCACTGCCGGTGGCGCACAAGCACCTGGCAGACAAGGCGTACGCCGACAAGTTGAAGCTCGCGCTCGAACAGGCGACGGGGCGTCGACTGCTGCTTGCCTTCGAAGTGGGCGCGCCGGCCGAGTCATCGCTGGCCGCGACCGAGAAACGCGAGCGCGCGCAAGCCCAGGCCAAGGGCGAGGCGGCGTTCCGCGACGAACCCTTTGTCCGCGACTTGATCGCCACGTTCGACGGCCAGGTGAAAACCGATAGCATCGCGCCGCTGCCGCGCGGGGACGAGCCGAAGTGAACCGGCGGAGCGAACGCGCTGACCACGCAGTACGCGTAGTACGCGAACGAACGTCCGCGGAGCATTTGTGGTCTCCGCGGCTCACGATTTCTCAACCAGACGGACGTGCCGAACGATGATGAAGAACCAGTTGGCCGGGCTCATGAAGCAGGCCCAGCAGATGCAGGAAAACATGAAGAAGGCGCAGGACGAGCTTGCGCTGACCGAGGTCGAGGGCCAGGCGGGCGCCGGGCTCGTGAAGATCGTCATGACCTGCCGCCACGATGTGAAGCGGGTGTCGATCGATCCCTCGTTGTTGGGGGAGGATCGGGACATGCTCGAGGACCTGGTGGCCGCGGCGATGAACGACGCGGTGCGCCGTGCGGAGGCGACGACGCAGGAAAGAATGTCGGGACTCGCGGCCGGATTGCCGCTGCCGCCGGGGTTCAAGCTGCCCTTCTGAAACACATGAACGAACGCTCCGTTCCGGCGGCGGAACCGCTGTCCAGTCTCGATACGCTGACCCGGGCGTTGCGTACGCTGCCGGGGGTCGGGCCCAAGGCGGCGCAGCGCATGGCGCTGCACCTGATGCAGCACGATCGCGATGGCGCGCGCGCGCTTGGGGTCGCGCTGTCGCGCGCTGCCGACGCCATCAGGCACTGCGAGCGCTGCAATACGTTCACCGAGGACACGATCTGTGCGTTGTGCCGCTCGGCCAGGCGCGACGCTTCGCTGTTGTGCGTTGTGGAAACGCCAGCCGATCTGCTGATGGTCGAACACACGCAGGCCTATCAGGGGCTCTATTTCGTGCTGATGGGGCGACTGTCGCCGCTCGATGGCATCGGCCCGAAGGAAATCAGGCTCGATCGCCTGCTGAAGCGAGCCGCGGACGGCGTGGTGCACGAAGTGATCCTGGCGACCAATTTCACCAACGAAGGCGAGGCCACCGCCCATTACATCGGAGAATTGCTCGGCGCACGGGGACTCAAGGTCAGTCGCCTCGCGCGCGGCGTGCCGGTCGGTGGTGAACTGGAATACGTGGATGCCGGAACACTCGCGCAGGCACTGCGCGAACGACGGCCGCTCGCATGAGCGCGGACTGATGTTGAACAGCTGCTGCAGGTGGCGATCAGCGCAGCGGCGACCCGGCGCCGGATCGTCGCAACGGTTGGCGCGACTTCCAGGACCGTGCGGCGACGGGTCGCGACGATCCCGGCACCGCGCGCCGGCGCGCAACATACTATTCAGCCAGATGGAGAACGCATGAAACGGAAACCGCTGCCGACCGCCTCTGTGATGCCTGCCGTAACGGCGTCCCGCCGCCAATTCCTGACCAAGGCCGCCGGAGCCGCCGGAATCGCTGCGGTCGGCTTCCCGTCGATCGCGAAGGCGCAGGGACCGATCGTGATGCGCTGGCAGAGCAGTTGGTCGGCCAAGGACATTTTCCAGGAGTACGCGCTCGATTTCGCGAAGAAGGTCAACGACCTGACTGGCGGCGACCTGAAGATCGAGGTACTGCCCGCTGGCGCGGTGGTGCCGGCTTTCGGGCTGCTCGACGCCGTATCGAAGGGAACGCTCGACGGCGGTCACGGCGTGCTCGCCTACCATTACGGAAAGCAGGCAGCATTGGCGCTTTGGGGCTCGGGCCCCGCCTATGGGATGGATGCCAATCAACTGCTTGCCTGGCACCGGTTCGGCGGCGGGCGTGAGCTGCTGGCCAAGGTCTACGCGTCGTTGGGAGCGAACGTGGTGTCCTTCCCCTACGGCCCGATGGCCACGCAGCCGCTTGGATGGTTCAAGAAGCCGATCACCAAGCTCGACGATTTCTCGGGACTCAAGTTCCGGACCATCGGCATCTCGATCGACGTGTTCAAAGCCATGGGCGCCGTGGTCAATCCGCTACCTGATGGCGAGATCGTGCTGGCGATCAGCGGAGGCATGCTCGACGCCGCCGAATTCAACAACATGACTTCGGATCGGATCCTGGGCTTTCCCAACGTGTCCAAGGTCTGCATGCTTCAGAGCTTCCACCAGAATGCCGAGCAGTTCGAGATCCTGATCAACAAGACCAAGTTCGACGCGCTGCCGCCCAGGATGCAGACACTGATCGGCGCGGCCGTCGATGCGGCGTCTGCCGAGTTGTCGTGGAAGGCGATCGACCGCTATTCGAAGGACTACGTGGAGCTGCGCACCACGGACAAGGTCAAGTTCTACAAGACACCCGATGTGATCCTGGAACGCCAGCTCGAGGCTTTCGATTCGGTCGCGGCGAAGAAGTCGTCGGACAACCCGCTGTTCAGCGAAATCGCGGACTCGCAGAAGGCGTTCGCGGAGCGTGTCGTGCGCTGGGACATGGACAACAACGCCAATCGGCGGATGGCGTACAACCACTATTTCGGCGCCAAGCCGCCATCGAAGAAATCCTGACGGCGACCCGTGCCGGAAATGAAATCCGGCGTGCGCGACCGGCCGCCCGCTGGGGGCGGGCATTGCGCTTCGGGCGGCGGCGAGAGTACCCTCGCGGAAAGATGCGCCGCCGTCCCGCGCGGTGCACGAGGAGGCGCCATGCTGGTCAGCGAAATCCTGCGAATCAAGGGCGGAACATCGCTTTTCACCACGAACCCGGACGGCGCCGCGCTCGACGCGGTGAAGGTCATGGCGGACAACGACATTGGATCGCTGGTGGTGATGGACCACGGGCGGCTCGCGGGCATGCTGACGTTCAGGGAAGTGCTGGCGGCGCTCGCCGTGGGTGGTGGGGCGCTGGGCCCGGTGCGGGTATCCGAGATTTACGAACGGGACCCGCTCACCGCCACACCCAGGCTCGACGTGATGGAGCTGCGCGGGCGAATGCTCGACCGCCACGCGCGATATGTTCCGGTGATGGACGGCTCGATGCTGCTCGGCGTGGTGTCGTTTCACGACGTGGCCAAGGCGGTGTACGAGGAGCAGAGTTTCGAGAACCGGATGCTCAAGAGCTACATCGGGGATTCGCCATCGGCCGACGCGCGTTAGCCGCGGGGTAGGGTTCTCCCCCCGAACGGCGCTGCGCGCCGCGCCCCCCAGGGGGCACGCGCCTTGGGACGGCCCGGCGGCGCTAGTGTGTTCCCCCCGAACGGCGCTGCGCGCCGCGCCCCCCAGGGGGCACGCGCCTTGGGACGGCCCGGCGGCGCTAGTGTGTTCCCCCCGAACGGCGCTGCGCGCCGCGCCCCCCAGGGGGCACGCGCCTTGGGACGGCCCGGCGGCGCTAGTGTGTTCCCCCCGAACGGCGCTGCGCGCCGCGCCCCCCAGGGGGCACGCGCCTTGGGACGGCCCGGCGGCGCTTGCCTGCGGCCTCGCACGAACGCTGATCAGCCGCCCGCATCGATGATGAACAGCGCCGGGCGCCTGGCGTAGCGCGTCGCGTCCTGGCGCCGCCACTCGCCGGCGGTCCGCCGCTCGATGCTTTCCTCCGGAAGCGTCAGGTCCACCGCCACGCAGACCTGTGTGCCGGGGCGCAGGCTTGCACCAAGTGCCTTGATCATCGCCTCGTTGCGATAGGGTGTTTCGATGAAGAGCTGCGCGCGTTTGTGTGCGCGCGAATCGTCCTCCAGTCGCTTGAGCGCAGCTGTCCGTTCGGCGGCCGGCACCGGCAGGTAGCCATGGAACGCGAAGCCCTGGCCATTCATGCCGCTTGCCATCAGCGCCAGCAGCAGCGACGACGGGCCCACCAGCGGCACCACGCGAATGCGCGCCGCATGGGCGGCGGCGACGAGCGCGGCGCCGGGATCGGCGATTCCCGGGCACCCGGCGTCGGACAGCATCCCGAGGTCATGGCCCGCGCGCGCCGGCGCCAGCAGCGGGGCGGCGGTGACGACGTCGGCCGGCTCGGGCAGCGTCTGGATGTCGAGTGCCGCGATCGGCACCGAAGGGGCGAGCGACTTGATGAACGCACGTGCCGGCTTCGGCGACTCCACGACCCAGTGCCGCAGCGCCCGCGCGATCCCGATCGTGCGTGCCGGCAGGACGTCCTCCGGTGCGACCGCGCCGAGCAGGTTGGGGACGAGATAGAGCGTGCCCGTTCTCATCGTTCGCCGTCCGGCCCGCGCGCCAACGGATTCATGCCGCAGGCGCGCAACAACCGGCCCAGCGCTATCAGCGGCAGACCAATGAGCGCCGTTGGGTCGTCGCTGGCGATTCGCTCGAACAACACGATGCCGAGCGCTTCGGATTTCACGGCGCCCGCGCAGTCGTAGGGCTGCTCGCGGTCGAGGTAGGCGCCGATTTCGTCGTCGTTCAGCGCTCGGAAGGTGCTGGTGACGTCGACCAGCTCGCTGCGGCAGTGTCCGCTGGCGGCATCGAGCAGCGCCACGCCGGTATGGAAGACAACCGTGCGTCCGGACAGCATGGAAAGCTGGGCGAAGGCCCGGGCGCGATCCCCGGGCTTGCCGACCGCCTCACCGGCGCAGTCCGCCACCTGGTCGGAGCCGATGACCAGGGCATCCGGGTAGCGCAGCGCGACGGCGCGGGCCTTGGCTTCGGCCAGTCGCAATGCGGTGGCCGCCGGAGTTTCGCCGGGCTGCGCAGTTTCATCGACATCGGGGGCCGCGGTCTCGAAGGGTAGCCCGAGGCGCTCGAGCAGTGCGCGGCGGTAGCGGGACGTCGAACCCAGCACCAGCCGACGATTGCTGTTCACCATTGTTTTTGTTGGCCTTTCTTTGACAGGTCGCGCGACTTCGGCTATTATCACTCGTTTGGCCGTCGTCCTGCTTTTGCGGCGGTCACGCCCACTTGCCCGAACGAGCCCGCTACGAATGAAGACGGCAACGTTCGACGCCCACCGACTCGCCAGGGAGGGCGGCAGCCTCGAAGGTACGCTCGATGTCGAGGCGTCCGACCGGCTGGCAGATCGCGTGGCACCGGGCGCGGCAAGCGTGGCGTGGCGAATCGAAGGCAGTACCGATGACGCCGGCCGCCCGGCGCTGGCGGTCTCCCTCACCGGCGAGCTACCGCTGGAATGCCAGCGCTGTTTGGGCGAGTTCGTGCTACCCATCGCGCAGCGGACGTTGACAATACTGGCCAGGAGCGAGGTCGAGGCCGACTCGCTCGATGCGCACTGCGGCCACGAAGTACTCGTGGCTGACCATCTGCTCGATCCGGTCGAGCTGGTGGAGGATGAATTGCTGTTGACGCTGCCGTATGCGCCGATGCACGACGAAGGCGCGTGCGCCGGGATCGGCGGCCAGGGACGGGAATAGCGCCGGGCTGCACACGAAAGGGTGCCGAATCGGGTGCCCAATGCAGGATCCGAAGCGGTATCCGGCTGACGATCTATACAATGTCGAACGCGGAACACGGAACAACGAGGAGAAACACATGGCAGTCCAGCAGAACAAGAAGTCGCCGTCCAAGCGCGGCATGCACCGCGCACATGATTTCCTGACGGCGCCTACGCTCGCCGTCGAACCGGTGAGCGGCGAAACGCATCTTCGTCATCACATCAGCCCGAACGGGTACTACCGTGGCCGCAAAGTCGTCAAGACCAAGACGGACGAGTGACCCCGACCGGAGCGCGGCGCTCCGTTCGTGATCGGGCGCAGGCGCCTGTTTCGGGATTGCCTGCCATTTCAGGAGCGTGACGGGGCCGGCCAAACTCCGGCCTGCGCATCTATTGGTTGGCGCGCGTCACCCGAACGGGCCGCGCCGGACCGCAGACGTCATCGATCCCCATGAGGCATCCGACAGCATGACCGTCACGGTCGCGGTTGACGCGATGGGGGGCGACCACGGTCCTTCCGTCACCATTCCTGCGTCGCTCGCCTTCCTCGCGGAAACGCCAGGCGCGCGAGTGATTCTGGTCGGGCTGCAGGCGCCGCTCGAGCAGGTGCTTGCAAAGTCGAGGCCGGTGGCGCGTGAGCGCGTGACGATCCATCCGTGCACCGAGGTCGTCGCGATGGACGAGCCGCCTGCCGATGCGCTGCGGAAGAAGAAGGACTCATCGCTGCGCGTCGCCGTGAACCTGGTCAAGGACGGCACGGCGCAGGCCTGTGTATCGGCCGGCAACACCGGTGCGTTGATGGCCGTTGCGCGCTTCGTGCTGAAGACGCTGCCGGGCATCGACCGTCCGGCCATCGCGTCGCAGCTGCCGACGCGAAAGGGCGTCACGACGGCGCTCGACCTGGGCGCCAACGTGAACTGCACGCCGGAACAGCTGCTGCAGTTCGCCGTGATGGGCAGCGCGCTCGCGACAGCGGTCGAAGGCATCGAACGGCCCACGGTCGGTCTGCTCAACATCGGCGAGGAAGACATCAAGGGCAACGACGTGGTCAAGCACACGTCGGAGCTGCTCCGTGCATCGAAGCTCAACTTTTATGGCAACATCGAGGGAGACGACATCTACAAGGGGACGACCGACGTTGTCGTCTGCGATGGCTTCGTCGGCAACGTCGCGCTCAAGGTCTCCGAGGGATTGGTCGTGATGCTCTACGAGTTCCTGCGCACCGAATTCACGCGGAATCCGGCGCGCAAGCTGGCGGCGCTGGCCGCGTACCCCGCATTGATGGCGTTCAAGAATCGCGTCGATCCTCGCCGATACAATGGCGCAACGCTGGTCGGTCTGAAGGGCATCGTCGTGAAGAGCCATGGCGGCGCCGATGCTCTGGGGTTTCGGCATGCGCTCTACAAGGCGCACGCCGAGGTCGTCAATGGTGTGCTCGAGAAGATCGCGCACGAGATCGCGGGCATGCCGGCGGACGTAGCAGCCGCGGTACCTGTCGTGGCGACCGAACCCGATGCCGGCTAGCCGGATCGCGGGCACCGGCCGCTACCTGCCGGCCAAGGTCGTCACCAACGACGAGCTCGCGTTGCGGGTGGCGACCAGCGACGAGTGGATCCGCACGCGCACCGGCATTCGCCAGCGGCACTTTGCGGCGGCCGACGAGACGACCTCCGACCTGGCGCTTCACGCTTCGCGCGAGGCGATCTCTGCGGCCGGCATGACGCCCGCCGATATCGACGTCGTCATCGTCGCGACCGCCACGCCGGACATGATCTTTCCCTCGACCGCCTGCATTCTGCAGGACAAGCTCGGCATCGGCGGCGGCGCCGCATTTGACGTGGCTGCGGTGTGCTCGGGCTTTGTCTATGCGCTTTCGATCGCGGATCGGATGGTGGCAAGCGGCGCGGCGAGGAACGCGCTCGTCGTCGGCGCCGAGATCTATTCGCGCATCCTCGACTGGAACGATCGAGGCACCTGTGTGCTCTTTGGCGACGGCGCGGGCGCGGTGGTCGTGGTGCCCTCGGAGGCGCCGGGCATCCTGACCTCGCACCTGCACGCGGATGGCAGCCATCGTGGGATCCTGTGCGTGCCGGGGCAAATTCACGACGGCCGGGTTACCGGCACGCCGTACCTGTACATGGACGGCGCGGCGGTGTTCAAGTTCGCCGTGAAGGTGCTGGCCGACGTCGCCAATGAAGCACTGGCGGCCGTTTCCATGCGCGCCGATCAGATCGACTGGGTGATCCCGCATCAGGCGAACATCCGGATCATGGACGCGACGATGAAGAAGCTGCACCTGCCGCAGGAACGCCTTGTCGTGACCGTCGAACAGCACGGCAACACGTCGGCGGCGTCGATTCCGATGGCGCTCGACATCGCGGTACGCGACGGCCGCATCAGGACCGGCCAGCAGGTCATGTTGCTTGGCGTCGGCGGCGGCTTCACGTGGGGTTCCGTTCTCCTGAGGTGGTGAGATGCAGATCGCATTCGTTTTCCCGGGACAGGGGTCGCAGGCCGTCGGCATGATGAACGGGTTCGCCGGGCATCCCGTGGTACGCGAGACGTTCGACGAAGCGTCGTCGGTGCTCGGACAGGATCTGTGGGCGCTGGTCGCCGACGGACCGCAGGAGGCGCTTTCACTGACCACCAATACGCAGCCGGTGATGCTTGCCGCCGGTGTCGCCGCATGGCGGGCCTGGCTGGCGTCCGGAGGGCCGCTGCCTGCGGTGATGGCCGGCCACAGCCTCGGCGAATACACGGCTTTGGTGGCGGCGGGTGCGCTCGCGTTTGCCGACGCGGTGCCACTCGTGCGCTTTCGCGCGCAGGCAATGCAGGACGCCGTGCCGGCAGGTCAGGGCGCGATGGCTGCGATCATGGGCGCCGACGATGGTGCCGTGGTGTCCGCGTGTGCCGAGGCGGAGCAGGGACAGATCGTCGAGGCGGTGAATTTCAACGCGCCCGGGCAAACCGTGATCGCCGGTCATCGCGAGGCGGTGGAGCGCGCGATAGGCCTGGCGAAACAGAAGGGCGCCAAGCGCGGTGTGCTGCTGCCCGTATCGGCACCGTTTCATTGCACGCTGCTGCGCCCGGCGGCCGAGAAGCTTGCCGCGCGTCTGTCCGAGGTGCGCATTCATACGCCGCGAATTCCCGTGCTTCACAACGTCGACGTGGCCGAGCATCGCGAACACGACGGTATCCGCGAGGCGCTCGCGCGGCAGGCGGCCAATCCGGTGCACTGGACGGCAACCGTGCGCGCGATGGCCGACCGCGGCGCGACGCACCTCGTCGAGTGCGGGCCCGGCAAGGTGCTGGCAGGACTCACCAGGCGCATCGTGGACGGTCTGCCCGCGTACGCGCTGACCGACAGCGATGCGATCGCCGCCACCATCGCCGAATTGGCGCCGCGCTGACCGGGCACCTGGAGAACGACATGGGCCACGAGCCTCTCGCCGGACAAACGGCGCTCGTCACCGGTGCAACGCGCGGCATCGGCCTGGCCATTGCGCTGCGCCTCGCGGCGGACGGCGCAAAGGTGATCGGCACTGCGACCACCGACGAGGGTGCGGCAGGGATTGCCGCGCTATTGAGCGATACCGGCAACGCGGGCACCGGCATGAAGCTCGACGTGGCCGATGCCGCCGAGACCGACGCGGTGCTTGCCGCGATCGAGGCGAAATACGGCGCGATCACCATACTCGTCAACAATGCGGGCGTCACCCGCGACAATCTGCTCCTGCGCATGAAGGACGACGAGTGGGACGCGATCATGGCGACCAACGTCAAGCCGGTATTTCGGCTGGCGAAAGCCGTGCTGCGCGGCATGATCAAGGCCCGGCACGGACGAATCATTCAGATCGGCAGCGTGGTCGGGTCGAGCGGCAACGCCGGGCAGGTGAATTACGCCGCGGGCAAGGCGGCGCTGCTGGGATTCACGAAATCGCTCGCGCAGGAAGTGGGGACCCGCAACATCACGGTGAACTGCGTTGCACCGGGCTTCATCGACACCGACATGACTCGCGGGCTGTCGGACGCCGCGCGCGATACGTTGTTGTCGCGTATCCCGTTGGGTCGGCTGGGTATACCCGAGGACATCGCGCATGCGGTTGCCTATCTCGCGAGCCCCGGCGCCGCCTACGTGACCGGAGCAACGCTGCACGTGAATGGCGGCATGTACATGGTGTAAAACTGCCCTCGGGGCCGCCCCGGGCTACAGCGCTCCGATCCCGACCAGTGCGCGTCGCACGTCTTCCACGCCTTCCGGCGAAAGCGGCGCCTGCGGAGGCAACGGCGCGCCGACCGGGTAGCCCTGCAATTGCAGGCCTCCCTTGATGCACGCAGCGAGGTTGTACTTGGCGAACGCCTGGTTGAGGCGCCACAGCGGGCGCTGACATTCCATCGCCTTCTCCCATTGGCCGTGCCGGCAGAGATCAAAGAGCTCGACGCTTTGCCTTGGCGCGACGCAAGCGGGGCCGGCCATCCAGCCGACGCCGCCGATCAGCATCACGCAGGTAGGGATATGCGCCGAGGCCGCGAATACCTGCATGCGTCCCTCGACCCGGTTGATGATCGACAGCAGCCGGCCGGTGTTGTTGGAGGCGTCCTTGATGTAGCCGATGTTTGGAATGTGACTCAGCCGGTCGATTACCGCCAGGCTCAAGTCCGCGCGCTGGAAATTCGGGTTGGTGTAGAGCACCACCGGAAGTGCGACGGCATCGGCGATCGCCTTGAAGTAGGCAAACACGCCCTCGTCGGAGAGCGGAAAATAAGCCTCGAGAATTGCCAGTATTCCGTCGCAGCCCATGCGCTCGAACTCGCGCGCCTGCGAGACGGCGTCGGCGATCGTCGTCGAGCCCACGCCCGCGACGACCGGAACACGACCCTGGGTCGCCTCGAGGACCACCTCCACGACGCGCCGGCGTTGCTGCCAGGACAGATAGGCGAATTCGCCGGTCGAACCCAAGGGCGTCAGTCCGTGGACGCCGGCCCCGATCAGGTCGTCGCACAACCGCGCCAGGACCTCCGCATCGACGTCGCCCGAGTCGCGGACCGGTGAGACGACATAGGGAAAGACACCGTTGAATTCAGCGTGATTCATGGTCATCTAGGGCTCGCTTTTCCGGAAATCGACACCGACTCCCGGCCGTTGCATGGCGTGGATGCGGCGTTCATGGGCAGCGGCGGCCATCCCCAGCTACGCCCCGGAGCACGGGATACTCGCATGTCTCGCAAACCACGTGAGTGCGGACCGAGCGGTGCCTCCTCTATTGAAAGAATACCGCGATTGGCATTCTGGTAGAATTCTCGGGTTTGAACCTAGGGGGCCCCGGCATAGGGGAGAAGCGCAATGGATAACGTTGAACAACGCGTCAAGAAGATCGTCGCCGAGCAGCTGGGCGTCAACGAAGCTGAAATCAAGAACGAATCTTCGTTCGTCGATGACCTCGGAGCCGATTCGCTCGACACCGTCGAGCTGGTGATGGCGCTCGAGGAGGAGTTCGAGACCGAGATTCCCGACGAGGAAGCCGAGAAAATCACGACCGTGCAACAGGCGATCGACTACGTCGGCGCTCATCTGAAAAAATAGGTCCGCGCGCCGCGGCGTGCCGCCGTTGCCGGCCGCCCTCTCGTCCCCGTCCAGGGCTGACTCCCGTTGGAGCGCTTCGAAAGCGTGCCGGACGCCTCGGACTGCCGATCTTGCGGGAGCGGCAATTTCCTGACCACGCGCCGCGTGGCATGATCGAAATACGCGCCATGTCCGCCTGAGAACCCCATGTCCCGCCGTCGTGTCGTCGTCTCCGGTCTTGGCATCATTTCTCCCGTGGGCATCGGGATCGCCGACGCGTGGGCGAACATCGTGGCCGGACGCTCCGGCATCGCGAGAATCACCCGATTCGACGCTACAGGGTTTCCTTCGCAGATCGCGGGCGAGGTGAAGGGCTTCGACGTCACGAAGTACCTTTCAGGCAAAGAGGCGCGCCGCTACGACACGTTCATCCACTACGGCCTCGTCGCGACGATGGAAGCGGTTGCCGACGCAGGCCTCGACGGTTATGCCGGCGACGCCGAGCGCGTCGGCGTATGCATTGGCTCCGGCATCGGCGGCTTGCCGATGATCGAGGAGACGCATGCGCATTACGTGCAGGGCGGGCTGCGCAAGATTTCGCCATTCTTCGTTCCCGGCTCGATCATCAACATGATCGCCGGATTGGTGTCGATCCAATACGGCTACAAGGGGCCGAATCTCGGCACCGTGAGCGCGTGCTCGACCGCCAATCACAGCATGGGCGAGGCGGCGCGATTGATCGAGTACGGCGACGCGGACATCATGATCGCCGGCGGGTCGGAGTCGACGGTTTCGCCGCTCGGAATCGGCGGCTTCTGCGCGTCACGTGCGCTGTCGACCCGAAATGACGACCCCGCCACCGCGAGCCGCCCCTGGGACGTCGGCCGCGACGGATTCGTGCTCGGGGAGGGCGCGGGTATCCTGGTGCTCGAGGAACTCGAACACGCGAAAGCACGCGGTGCGCGCATCTACTGCGAGCTCGCCGGCTACGGGATGAGCGCTGACGCACACCACATCACGGCGCCGCCCGAAGACGGCGACGGCGCGCGGCGCAGCATGTTGAACGCCCTGAAGAATGCCGGCATGCAGCCCGCCGACGTCCAGTACATCAACGCCCACGGAACATCGACGCCGCTCGGCGATATCGCAGAATGCACGGGCGTCAAGCGCGCGTTCGGCGAGCACGCCGGGAAGCTCGCCGTCTCGTCGACCAAGTCGATGACCGGACACCTGCTGGGTGCGGCCGGCGGGATCGAGGCGGTGTTCACGGTGCTGGCGCTGCGCGACCAGGTCGCGCCGCCGACTGCCAACCTCGTCGATATCGACCCTGCCTGCGACCTCGATTTCGTTCCGTTGACGGCGCGCAAGATGAGCATCTCCGGCGCGCTGTCCAATTCGTTCGGCTTCGGGGGCACCAATGCCACGCTTGCATTCCGCACGCTTTCCTGACCGCCGCCAGTTCCACAGTATTACCCACCTCACAACGCAATGGCTCTCATCGTCCAGAAATATGGCGGCACGTCGGTAGGATCGACCGAGCGCATCAGGAACGTCGCCCGCCGCGTCGCGTATTTCCAGAAGCAGGGCCATCAGGTGGTCGTCGTGGTGTCGGCGATGGCTGGCGAAACCAACCGGCTGCTCGGCCTGGCGAAGGAAATTTCGGCGCATCCCGATCCGCGCGAGCTCGATGTTGTCGCCGCGACCGGCGAGCAGGTCACGATCGGATTGCTGGCCATCGCGCTGCACGAACTCGGCCTGAAGGCGAAAAGCTACACCGGCGGCCAGGTCCGGATTCTCACCGACAATGCGCATACCAAGGCGCGAATCCTGGAGATCGACGAGGCGAACATGCGACGCGACCTGGAATCGGGGTCGGTCGTCATTGTCGCGGGCTTCCAGGGCGTGGACGCCGCAGGCAACATCACCACGCTCGGCCGCGGAGGGTCCGACACCTCGGGCGTCGCGCTCGCCGCCGCGCTCACCGCCGACGAGTGCCAGATCTACACCGATGTCGATGGTGTCTATACGACCGATCCGCGCATCGTCCCCGAAGCGCGGCGGCTGTCTACCGTCACCTTTGAGGAAATGCTCGAGATGGCGAGCCTGGGTTCCAAGGTTCTGCAGATCCGCTCGGTCGAGTTTGCGGGCAAGTACAAGGTCAAGATGCGCGTGCTGTCGTCGTTTGACGATCCGGAATCGAACGCGCCCGGCACGCTGATCACATTCGAGGAAGACGACACCATGGAACAGGCAATCATCTCTGGCATCGCGTTCAATCGCGACGAGGCCAAGATCTCGGTGATGGGCGTGCCCGACAAGCCCGGCATCGCCTACGCGATCCTGGGGCCCGTGGCCGCGGCAAACCTCGACGTCGACATGATCGTGCAGAACATCGGCGCGTCGGGACACACGGACTTTTCGTTTACCGTCAATCGCAGCGAGTACACTCAGACGCTCGCGGTGCTGGAGCAGGTGCGCGGCACGAGCTTCACTGCGCGGGAGATCATCGGCGACAACCGGATCTGCAAGGTATCGGTCATCGGCATCGGCATGCGCTCACACACCGGCATCGCGTCGAAGATGTTCAAGGCGCTGGCCGAGGAGGGCATCAACATCCAGATGATCTCGACCTCCGAGATCAAGATTTCCGTAGTCATCGACGAGAAATACCTCGAGCTCGCCGTCCGGGTGCTCCATAACGTCTTCGAGCTCGACAAGGAGCCGGCTTAACCCACTGAATTACTGAGCAATTCGTGTATTCCGGGTGGACGCTGCCTTGGCGCCCCCGTATAATCCGCCGCTGTATCGGAGACGTGGCCGAGTGGTCGAAGGCACTCCCCTGCTAAGGGAGCATACGGGCCAAAACCTGTATCCAGGGTTCGAATCCCTGCGTCTCCGCCAATTGTTTATTTAAACGATTGATATTGCTGAATTAATTGTAACAGAGACGTTTTTACCCACGTTTGAACCCACAAAACAAGCGCTGCAATAACCGGCGCTGGCGATGCAGTATCGACCGGTAGCTGCGTCATACCGCCGCTAACACTCCCGCAGCCGGCCACAGGCCTGCGAACCTTGGAGAAACCTGGCGGTCGCGGATTGTTTTGTTGACGTCCGGTGGTCGCTGGCGCAGGATTTCGCGATCGTCACCCGTCCGGAGGAATTGCGATGAACAAGCTCCTGTTTACCCTAACCGCCGTGGTGTTTGCCGCCTCCGGTGTTGCAGTGGCCTGTGATTACCACATGAAGGACGACCAGGCGCTGGCGCCGACGGCGACCCAGAAGCCGCTGGTGGCGCAGAAGGCCCCTGCGCCCACCCCGACTGCGAAGGCCAAGGCCGCGCCGAAGTCGACGGTGTTGGCTTGCGAATCGGGGTCTGCAACGACGCCAAGCCGGTGCAGTTGGTCAAGGGCGCGGGGAACAGCGGCAGTTGAACTGGTGCGTCCAGTTGCCCGAGAGGCCCGTTTCGGCGGGCTTTTTGTTGGGCGAGTGGCTATTGCAACCGTAATCCATCGTCGTCGCCATCATGCCCTGCCAAGCAGGCCAAAATCAGCGTCATCAGGTCCTCGGCCCGCTCGTCGTCCAATGGGACAACGCGGTCACCGGCGTACCCCTGCCGATAGCGGTCGACGATGGCGTCGAGGCTCACGTCCGTGGCAACCGCCGCCGAGCCTGACCACATGAATACGGATCGTTAGACCGGGCCCGCGGTAGCGCTGGTGGGGCGGCGCCAGCGCCGCCGAATCACCGCGGGCGACGCGTGCGGCCAGCGCAGCGTCGATCTCGCCTGCAGGCGATCGGAGTGTTCGCAGGGCATCTCGGCGTCGGTCAAGTGCGGTCCTCGGCGTATATTCGCCCGGAACGGGAAATACGTTGCCGTTTGCATCACCGGCAGGCGTCCGGTCAGTGGCGACGCCGGGCGACCGTTGGCGAAACGAGCCGCCGGTTCGTCGCAGGTGGATTCCCCCACGCCGGCAATTGCCGGACGATGCTTCCATCTTCCGTCCCGAGGATTGGTCATGGTCACGGCATCACCCGCTCCGCCTGCACCGTCCGCGTCCTGCGCCACCACGCGCCAGAGCTGGCACCCGCTGGAGGTCATCCCGTATTTCTCCCGGTGGCGACCCGGAGTCTTGCGCGATTTCGTCTATTCGTTCATCTTCAACACGATCATCGCCGTCGTGTTCACCGCGCTCGCCGGGTTGTTCTCCGACCGCATCGATCTTGCCCGCCAGTTCTGGGGCTTCTTCGTCTTTTCCCAGTTCATCGGCTACACGATTTACCTGCTGGTGCGCGGGCTCGACGCGCTGATGCCGAAGGAGCGACAACGAACGACGCCGATGCGGTGGGCCCATTTCACCGTCATTCCGATCGTGGGCGTGTTCGTCGGCTACTGGCTCGCCAGCACGGCGCTCGATTGGCAGAACGTCCGGGCGGACATGTTCACTTGGCGGGGGATGCTCTCGATCCTCACCGTGGCGGCAATCATCGCAGGAATCCTCCTCGCGATCTTCGTTCCGCGCGACCGGGCCGCGCGGGCGCAGGCGCAGGCGGCGCGCGACGAGGCGCGCGTCAACGCGGCCGAGCGCGAAGCCACGCTTGCCCGCATGCAGCTCCTCGAGGCGCAGGTCGAGCCGCATTTCCTGTACAACACGCTCGCGCATGTCGTCAGCCTCGTCGACCCGGAGCCGGCGCTGGCAAAGCGAATGCTGCATCGCTTGATCGAGCTCTTGCGGGCCACGGCGGCCTCCAGCCAGCGCTCGAGCACACTGGGCAGCCAGCTCGAACTCCTGCGGGCCTACCTCGACCTGATTGCGTTGCGGATGGGCTCGCGCCTCGCGTGGTCGATCGACGCCGCGCCAGAGATTCTCGACGTGGCGATACCGCCGATGCTGCTGCAACCGGTGGTCGAGAACGCGATCAAGCACGGGCTGGAGCCCAAGGTCGAGGGCGGGCGCATCGACGTCACGGCGCACCGCGATTCCGCCGCGCTCGTGCTCGCTGTGACCGACACCGGACTCGGCATCGCGCCAACCCGCCGCCCGGACTCGACGGGGCTGGGCTTGGCCAACCTTCGAGCGCGGCTTGCCGCGCTATTCGGCGACGCGGCGACGTTGGCCATCGCCGACAACGCGCCCGCCGGGACCCGCGTGACGATTTCGCTGCCATTGGCCGAAGGACGGTGAAATGATCGAGGCGCGCGTCACCGCCATCATCGCCGACGACGAGCCGCGGCTCGCCGAGTACCTTAGGGACCGGCTCGCTGTCCTGTGGCCCGAACTGGTCGTCGCCGGCATTGCCCACAACGGGCCGCAGGCGCAGGCGTTGCTCGTCGCCGAGGCGCCCGACATCGCCTTCCTCGACATCCGGATGCCCGGATTGTCGGGGCTCGACGTGGCGCGGGCCGCACTGCCGGAGGTGCGGATCGTGTTCGTCACGGCATTCGATCAGTACGCCGTGGCGGCGTTCGAGCGGGCGGCCGTCGACTACCTGCTGAAGCCGGTCGCCGACGAGCGCCTCGCCGAGACGGTGGCGCGCCTGAAGCAACGCGCGGCACCCCCGGCATCGCCTGGCGACGTGCAAGGCGTGCTGGCGGCGATCGCGCAGCTTTTCCCCGCTGCCGGGCCGGAACGGCTCGCCTGGATCCGCGCTTCGCGCGGATCGCAGGTGATGCTGATCGATGTGGACGACGTGTGCTATTTCCAGGCGAACGACAAGTACACGAGCGTGTTCACCGCCGATGGCGAGGCACTGATTCGCACGCCGCTCAAGGAGCTCGCGGACCAGCTCGATCCGCGCCGGTTCTGGCAGATCCACCGCGGCACCATCGTCAACGTCCGGCAGGTGGCCGCGACCACGCGCGATCTCACCGGGCGCCTCACGCTGTCGCTGCGGCAGCGACCGGAGCCGGTCGCCGTGTCGCGCGCCTACGCGCATCTGTTCAAGCAGATGTAGAAGACGCGGTGCGCCAGCGACACAATGGCGGCGCGGGCGACGTGATCCCCGGAATTGGTAGCGTTATGATTTGGAGTCCGATTTTGCCAGGAAGGGATCGGATCGATGAAGAAGTGCTATACCGAGGTTCAAATCGTCGGCACTATGCGCAGTCCAAGTGCTTGAACAGGGGATTCCGATGGCACTCAGCGACGAACTGGCCAAACTGCAAGACCTGCATCAACGCGGCGCTCTGACGGATGACGAATTCTCGCGCGCCAAGGCCCGCGTGCTGGATGGCGCTGCGAACGCGGCCGAGCCGCCAACTGCGGCTGCCATCATGGCGATCAATTCGCTGCGGCGCAGCGCCAGTGACCGATGGATCTCGGGTGTGTGCGGCGGCATCGCACGCGCCACCGACGTCGAGTCCTGGGTCTGGCGCCTGGTGTTCGTCCTATTGCTGCTATGCGGCGGTGCGGGGCTCGTGCTTTACGTGCTGCTATGGATATTCGTACCCAGCGAGTGAGATATCCCAGCCGGATTTTGGCCCGACCGACAACGTCGGATAGCTTCGAACCGCGCTCGGCCTAAAGGCCAGGGTCGACCAACGACAACGGATGGTCGCACCGAGTCCGTCAAGGTGATTTTCGACCAGGCGCCGGCTGCCCGAGCGCACCATCCCGTTCGCGCATTTTCTGCTTCGAGTCGGCGATGAAGACTTCCTTCATGCGCTCGCAAAGTGCATTGAGGCCAGAGTCGTCGTCCGCCCCGCTGCACCATGACGAAATGCCCAGATTCGTAGCCGAGATGGCCGCGCACAACTTCATTCAGATTTGCGTCCTTCGCAGCGTACGGAATGCACTGGAGGCGTTGGTGCGGCTCCCTCCACGGCACGAGCCGAAACTGCAATAGCGAGTGATGCGTCAGCTTCCATCGGTCATCTGCATTTCCCTGCTCCGGGAGCCTTCCAACATGCCCTTTGCGCGGGAAGGAACGAGTATCATCGGTTCGTCGTTCGCGATCACCCTGAGCATGCCGGCTACGCCAGACGGAGAGTAATCAATTGGCGGCACGGTGGCCGTATGCTGCGCGGTATGTTCTTGCATGTGGCGTGTACTTGTAATCACAAGTTATTGAAAAAAACATGAACCGTGAAGGACTGCGTCTCCGCCAGATTTCTGGTGTGTGCGGCCCGAAGAAAAGGGCAAGAGACCGTACCCAGGACATAGGTGACAACCGCGCGAGCAACGGGTTGTCGAGAGTTTGCGGATTGTTCTGCTGCAAGCATGTTCCCTGATCCGGTCTACCTGGCAAATGTCTCGGGCGCGTTCGTGGAGGCACTGCGCGAGGCGCAGACGATGGCGGCGTCTGGAGAGTTCGGTGCGCCGCTCGCCGACGTCCTCCAGCACGCGCGCGAACTGCACGAGATCCTGATCGAAGAGCTCGTGTCCGCGCGGCGCGCCACGGGCGAATATGCGGGCGGCCTTCTGATCGAACTCGGCGAGCGCCTGGCGGCGCTGGAAACGTTTATCGCCAGGAAGTAGCGGGCAGATCAATTGGCTGCCGATGCTCGCGGATGCGGATAAAGTGGTTCAAGGCCGTCCCGATCGCGCGACGTCATGTTGTGCCTGGGTCGCAGGCCGCGGCGCAATGCCTTCGAGAGCGCCGCACCGTCCCAACCCTGGTCGCCGCTCCCGTACAGACTCCGGTCGAGCGTCATGACCTCCTCTGTACCGGTATCGAGGCGTGCCGCAAGCGCGCCAAGACTGCGAGGCGGATCGCCCGGCCATTCGACTCGTGCCAGATCCAGGAGCGCAGTCGCTGCGGTGTGAGTATCGTTGGCGTCGCAAGCGCGATGCAACGCTCGCATGCTCGAATCTCGAGTTGGTCCCGGTGGGCTCGTCGTGGCCGGAAGCGACGT
Organism: uncultured beta proteobacterium; assembly: GCA_963739745.1. Taxonomy (GTDB): domain Bacteria; phylum Pseudomonadota; class Gammaproteobacteria; order Burkholderiales; family Casimicrobiaceae; genus VBCG01. Next base: position 66,957 of record CAVUCJ010000012.1, on the reverse strand, counting down.
TCCGCGACTTCGTCGAATGCGCGCGGCGGCGATGCCGGACAGGACGGCGATCGCCAGCAGCGCGACGCCGCCGCCCAGCCAAACCCACGGACGCTGAAGGACTTCCGTCGATGAAGCCTGTTGACGCTTGACTTCCGCGTTCGCAGTTGCGGCCGGCGCCGCCTTGCCGCCTGCCACGCCGGCCACCGCTGTCGACTTCGACGGGGCAGCGCCGGGTTCGACTTCAAACTCCCATGCCGGCAGCGTGGCGCGCGCCTGTACATTGTGGTCGGTGTTCCACCACGCCAACTCGACAGGGGCGATCTCGAGTCGGCCAGTCGCATTCGGGATGTACGTCACGCTCTGCTTGCTGATACCGTAGATCGCGGCGCCATCCGTTCGGCTTTGATTGTCGGGAGCCTCCGTGTACAGCCGTGCATTGCCAGGCGAGGCAAACGCCAGCAGCGGAATCTGTGGGGCCGCAACGCCCTTCGCCTCGATGACGATGGTGCGGGTGACCGGTTCGCCGACCTTGAACTGCGGCGGATTGTCGGCCCAGCTGTCGCGCAGGCTTACCCGCTCGGCGGGCAGCCAGTCGCCCCGGGCCGCCGCCGGTCGCGGCTGTACGTCGACGGTGATCTCCTGGCTACGCGCGGCCACTGGCTGTCCGGCGTCACCGAGCGACATGATCGGACCCAGGGCCCCGTTGAAGAAGGGGTCGTTGGCGAAGGGCGTTCCGCGCAGAAAGCGCGCCATCGGGTCGTCCGGCGGATCGGCGTCGTGCGGACCGCTTTGCGCAATCACCGCCCGGCCTTCGAAATTTGCCGGTGGGATGCGCAATGTGCCGCTCTTTTCCGGGGCGATGGCGTAGTGGCGTTCGATCACGTTGTATTCGCGGCCGTTGCGTGTCGCCGTGTAGCGCGTCTCGTCCCCGAGCTGTTCGACGATCGCATTCTGCGGATCGGGTGCGGAAAGTTCACCAGCCCGAATGGAGTCGTCGAAGTAGAGCCGAATCGTGTACGGGACTTGCTGTTGGACGTAGAGCGGTTTGTTTGCAGCGGCGACCTCGGCCTCCAGGAAGACGTGATTCGACACCGCGTTCGCCGCGGCCGGCGATGGTGGGGTGACATCGAGCCTGAGTGCGTCAGTGTGTTCGCTGCCCACCGCGATCGGAGCGATCTCGATGGTCCCCGCATGGCGGGGCTGCAAACGCACCAGCCAGCGCGTGCGATCCGTCCTTCGGCCATTGACAAAGCTCGTTGTGCTGCTCGTGGTGGTGCCGAGCACGATGAAATCGTTGCCCAGAGGCGCCACATCGGGGCGCTCGCCGGATGTTGCTGCGTCGCTCTCGATGCTCAGCGTCACCGTGCCGCCTTCCGATGCCGTGCTGCGCTCGAACTGGGCGCGCAGCGCCGCCAAGCTTGTCGTGGTGGTTCCCAGCGCAAATATCCCCACCAGCGCCGATGCCAGCAACGGCAAAGACCACGGACCGGCGCAGGGTGTCGGGCGCATCGAATTCATCATGAATCTCCGTCGACGGGTGCGGACTATTGGATAGGAACGTCCGCCGTTTGTGCTCGCTGCCGGTATTGATAGAGAAACTTGCGTCGCAGCAGGCCTCCGGGGTCGTCGGGAATGCGCCGCAGCCATTGTTCCGCGGCAATCTTCTCTTCGCTGTCGAGCGGCCGTGCGCTCTCGGCGGAGCCTCCCGGCGAGGTCGGTTTCGCATTCGTATTGCGTTGCGGTTGATCGGTGGAACCGGAATCCCCCGGCGCCGCCAGGCGGTCGTCGGCCCGCGCGTCCGCCTTCTGCTTTTCGAGCTTGTTCGCCGCTTCGGCAAATTGATTCTGTTGACCATTCTTCCGCGCCTCGCTCGATCGCGCCGATTCCTGCCTGTCGCCGTTCTTGCCGGAGGTCGCACCCGCGCTGCCGGTGCCGCGTGGCTGCCCGTCCTCGCTCTTTCCCGATGCGGTGGCCTGACCCGCGTCATCCTTGCCGCGCTCGCTCGAGGAATCGGAGTTGCCTGCGCCGCCTTCCGGCTCTTTTTTTGCTCCCCGACCTTGTTCCTTGCCGGCCGACGCGCCGGATTGATCGCTTTTGCCGCCAGGCGACGACCCGTCCTGAGGCTTGCTCGGTGACGATTTCTGGCTGCCATTTTCGGCTTGGTTCTGGTCATTGCGCGCCCCGTCCTGCCGGGAGGGCGATGCCTGTTGTTGTGCCGCATGTTGTTGTTTGAGCAGTGCCTCGACCGCGGCCTTGTTGGCCCGTGCATCCTCGCTGGGGTGTGCCTTGAGCGATTGATCGTAGGCGTCGATCGCGTCCTGATACCTGCCGAGTTTGGCCAGGGCATTGCCTCGGTTGTAGTCCGCGTCCGCGCCCTTTGCGTTGGCGAAATTGTCCAATGCACCTCGGTAATTGCCGCGCTTGTATTCCGCACTTCCGCGGCGTTCGGCGTCGGTCGCGAGCGCTGACGCCTTGGCATAGTCGCCTGCAGCAAGTGCGTGGGCTGACTGTTGGTCCGGTCGCTGCCAAAGATCGTCCCATGTCGATGCCTCGGCCGTTTGTGGAGGCGATGCAATGCCGGCGGCCAGGACGACACCCAGCAGCCAGTTGCGACGAAACGCAAGCGCCGCCAGCGGCAGGAGCAGCACGACCAGCAGCGGTCCTCGCTCCTTCCAGCCTTGCGCCGTGGTGTCGGCTTTCGTCGTATCGGTTTGCGTCGTGGCTTGCTCGGACAATGGCCTGCCGGCAGTCAACAGTGCATTTAGCCCTGCGCCGCTGTCGGTCAGCATTCGGAATTCCCCGCCTCCGGCACGCGCCACCGATTGCAACGCCGCAATGTCCGACGGTGCTGGGGCTATCTTGCCCGTCGCAGCGAGTGCCGGATCAACCTGTCCGACGGTCACCGCCGCGTCGCTCTCGGCGACCACACCGAGAACGGAGACGTTGTGGCCGTCGCTCCTGAGGCGCGCCGCCGCGTGCTCGCTCGCGGCGGCATCGGCCGCGTCGACGCCGTCGGTGATGAGCAGTACCTGTCCGCCCGCTGCGCCCGCCTGGCGCAGCAAATCCCCGGCCTTCTGCAGCCCGAGGTCGGCGCGCTTGCCATCGATCGGCATGATATTCGGCTCCAGCACCTTCAAGAGCGCACGAATGGTCTTGGCGTCGCGTGTCAGCGGCGACACTGTGAAGGCATCGCCGGCATAGACCACCAGCGCCGTGCGGCCTTCGCTGTTCGACGCGAGCACGTCTTCGATCTTGTAGCGTGCGCGCGCCAATCGCGACGGTTTCAGGTCGGTTGCTTCCATAGACCGGGACAGGTCCAGGACGATGACCCTCGCGGCGGTCGTCTGGTAGACAGGGAGCGGCTTTCGTTCCCACGCGGGATCGGCCAGCGCCAGCACGGCGATGGTCCAGCCGATGGCGACCAGCCACGCGGCGGCGTGTGTCTTCGTGCCGGACCGTGTGGCCATCAACAGCGGCAGCAGGTGCGGATCGACGATGCGGCGCCAGGGGTTTTCGCCGCCGGCGGGGCGATACGCGCGCCACGCCAGCAGCGCCAGCGGGATCAGTGCCAGCAGCCACAACGGCCGGACGAAATGCAGATTCTCAAGCATGTCGGGCCTCGCCGAGGCGAACCCGCGGCAGCCATCCGTTGATTGAAAGCGCGACCAGCACACTAAGCAGCAGCGCCCCGGCAAGCGGCCAGAAATACAATTCCTCGACCGGGCGCCAGCTTTGCGTGTCCTTGGAGATCGGCTCGATCTTGTCCAGCAACGCGTAGATCTGCTCGAGGGTGGCGACGTCCGCGGCCCGGAAATAGCGCCCGCCGGTCTTGTTCGCGATTGCCTTGAGGCTGTCTTCATCGAGATCGCTGCCAACGACCTGCGACATTCCGAACGGGCCTTGCACCACCATCCGGTCGGATCCGACGCCGATGGTGTAGATGCGGACTCCCTCGCGCGCCGCAAGGTCGGCGGCCTTCAGCGGATCGACATTGCCCGCGTTGCTGGCCCCGTCGGTGAGCAGGATCAACACGCGATCCTTCATTGGCTCGTCGCGCAGCCGCTTGATGGCGAGCCCGATCGCATCGCCGATCGCCGTCTGTCGGCCTGCCAGCCCGATCTGCGCTTCGTCGAGCAGCGTTCCTACCGTGCTGCGATCCAGTGTCAATGGGACCTGCAGGTAGGCCTCGTCCCCGAACAGAATCAGGCCCAGTCGGTCACCCGCACGATGTTTGATGAAATCTCCAGCCACGGCCTTGACCGCATCCAGCCGGCTCACCGCCCGAATTCCGCTGCGCATGTCGGGTGTACGCATGGATCCGGACAGATCGACCGCCAGCATGATGCTGCGGCCGGTCACCGGCAGCTGCACCGTTTCGCCCACACGCTCCGGACGCGCGGCAGCAACGACGAGGAGTATCCAGGCGAGTGCAGCCAGGCCCAAGCGCATCCGGTCGCGTTGGCCTCCGGTGCTTCCGAGCTTGTCGCGCAATGCGGTGAAAAACGGGAAGCGCAAGGCTGGCGGAGCCAACTCAGCCGCCGCCGGAAGCAGCATCGCAAGCAGCGGCAGCGGAAGCGCAGCGAGCATCCAGGGCCAGGCGAAATCGAGACTCACCTTTTGGCTCCCGTGTTCGTTGCGATCCATTCCCGGGCCAGCGCGACGAGTCTTGGGGCGTCCAGATCGGACGGCAGCGACCGCTGATAGGGGCCCGCACCGAGCGCTCGGCCCGGGCCGGTGGCAAAGCGACCCTTGCCGCCGGTTTCATCGAGAAAGTCGAGCCAGGCGCTGCCGCTCAGTTGGGCAACACGCTCACGCGGAAATCGCGTCAATGCCAGGCGGCGCAGCAGCATAGCCACACGTGCCAGCACATCCGGCCTGGGCTCGCTCGCAAGTTCCCGTTCCAAGCCCGCAAGCTCGGCAAGGATGCGCCGGCGCCTCCGGTGAACGCGAAAGCGGCGCAGGGCGACGACCGTCAGCCATGCCAGCAGCGCGACACCGATCGCGCCGACCAGCCACCAGCCCGGTGCCGGCGGCCAGAATCCGGGGTCTCCGGGCAGGTGGATGTCGCGCAGTTGGAGCACTGGTTGCGGGTCCGGGTTCATGCCGCGCGCCTTCCGGCACGCGGCTGCGCGACCTCTGCCGCAAAATGCCTTTGCAATGTCGAAACCACCTCGTCACCGGTGGAAAGGCGCAGCAAGGCAATCGCGCCCGCCCGCATGACCGTCGCGACCGCCAGGTGATGGCGACGGAAATACTCGTTGTAAGTGCGTCTCGCGGCATTCGATCGGACATCGAGAATCCCCGAGGCGCCGTCGGCCATTACGCCATAGCGTGCCGCAACCGGTGGCGCCTCCTCCAGCGGATCGACGATCTGGATTGCCGCAACGTCGCTGTGCTGACGCAGCGACCGCAGCAGTTTCCCGCTCTCGTCGTCGATGCCGTAGAAGTCGCCGATGAGAATGATCAGGCTTCCCGGACGGCTGACGTGGCGCAACCGGCCGAGCGCGGCATTGAGGCTGTCGCCGTGGGGCCGGGCGTTGATGCCGACGCGCGGATCGGTGTGCGCGACCAGCTGGCGGAGCAACCGCAGCACCCCGTGCCTTCCGCCACGCGGCTGCAGGTCGCAGTATCCACCGTTGGACAATAAGCCGCCAACGCGATCGCCACGTGCCGCTGCCGCCCATGCGATGAGTGCGGCGGCGCGTGCCGCGGCCACCGATTTCAGCATTCCCCGGCTGCCGAAGAACATTCCCGGATTGAGGTCGAGAAACAGGACGACCGGGCGCTCGCGTTCCTCCTGGTAGAGCTTCACGTGCGGCGTGCCGGTTCGCGCGGTGACGCGCCAATCCATGCTACGGACATCGTCGCCGGCCTGGTAGAAACGTGACTCCTGGTAGTCCATTCCACGGCCGCGAAATCGCGACAGGTGATTGCCGGCCAGTTTCGCGCGCGCCGAACGTGTCTGCGTCAGGTCGACCATGCCGGCGTGTCGCTGCATGGCAATCAGGTCCGCGACGGTGGCATGCGTCGCCGCATTGAGGCCGGTTTCAGGGAAGGGCCGTTGGGCGGGAACGATGCCCGCGACCCTGTCCCCGAGCAGCTTGCGCAACGAAGCCACGTCAGGAAACGGGAACGTGCCGCACCAGATCGCCGACGATGTCGTCGGACGAGATTCCCTCCGCCTCCGCTTCGAACGAAATGAGGATGCGGTGGCGCAGGACGTCGTGGGCGACCGCCTGGACGTCTTCCGGCGAAACGTAATCCTTGCCCTGCAGCCAGGCTCGGGCACGCGCGCATCGGTCGAGGGCGATGGTCGCGCGTGGGCTGGCACCGTACTCGATCCGACGCGCCAGCGACTCGCTGTAGCGGGAGGCATCGCGGCTCGCCAGGACCAGTTGCACGATGTACTCCTCGACCGCCTCGCTCATATGCATGGCGAGCACTTCGCTGCGCGCCGCGAAGATCTGATCCTTGGTGATCTGCAGCGGTGACGCCGACGGCGCGTCGATACTCTGCTGGGCGCCTTGCCGCGCGAGCTTGAGAATCGCACGCTCGGAGTTCACATCGGGATAGCCGATGCGGACATAGAGCAGGAAGCGGTCGAGTTGCGCCTCGGGCAGCGGGTACGTGCCCTCATGCTCGATCGGATTCTGAGTCGCCATGACCATGAACGGCCGTGGCAGTGGATACGTGTGTCGGCCCACGGTGATCTGTTGTTCCCCCATCCCTTCCAGCAACGCGGACTGGACCTTGGCCGGGGCGCGGTTGATCTCATCGGCGAGGATCAGGTTGTGAAAGAGCGGGCCAGGCTGGAAACTGAAGTCGCCGGTTTCCGGACGGTAGACGTCGCTGCCCGTGAGGTCGCCCGGCAACAGATCGGGCGTGAACTGAATGCGGCGAAAATCGCCTTGCAGCGCCGCCGCCAGTTCCTTGATAGCCGTGGTCTTCGCGAGTCCGGGTGCCCCTTCCACCAGCAGATGACCGTCCGCAAGCAGCGATATCAACAGGCTCTCGACCAAGTGCTCCTGGCCGATGATCCTGGTCTGAAGATGTTGGCGCAGATTCCTGAAGGCCAAGTGGTTGAGGGCTGCCGGAAAGCCTTCCGGCGCGACGGCGGTTCGAGCAGTCATCCTGTTGCCTCCATCAGCGTTGCGTGATCGGCGCCGGGACATCGTGCGAGGCGCGAGTTGATCGTAGGCGGAGATGCTTAAGAGCGACTTAACACGCGTAATCGGACTGATCGGGAAGCGCGGGCAGGCGTCACTGCACGGCGAACGCTGGCACCTGCGGCACGCGTTCCGGAGGAAGCGCAGATCGTTGCCTGGGTTGCCGGCGCGTTTCGATTGGCCGCGGAACGGCTGCGTGCGTCAGCCGGGGCCGGCCCAAGGCGAGTGAAGCGATTCGCGCGTTCGCTTGACGTCGGGAAGGCGGTGGAACCGTGTTCGCCGCAACGTTTGGGCGCCGCCATCGGCGCCGATCACTACCCGCACTGTTTCGTCACCGACGGCGCGGCCGGCTGCACCGGCCGAACCGATGTCGGCTGTTCGCGCGCTTGGTCAGGGTGCCGTCGCGAAGTCGATGATTTCGGTGTTGAACAGGCACACGTGGCACAGTCCGGCGGCGCCGGCTTCGGTGATGATCTGGTAGAAATTCAGGTGTGGCGCCACGCCTTCCGCGCTCTGGAACGCGGCGGTGCCGTCGCCCATGCGCTGCAGCGTCCACGTGCTCGCCGGCACCAGCGGCCGGGCGCTGAAATTCGCCCAGTTGAGATCGTTGGTGCGGACGAGGACCCGCGCCGCCGCGCTGCTGTCGGTGATGCTGGGCGCCTCCAGGAACACGCCCTGGAACGCGGCGCCGGTCGTGGTCCAGCCGTTGTTCAGCACCGTTCCCTTCACGTCGAGCGGGCCGCCCGACTTCAGCACGATGCCGCCTGGGAACACGAAATCTCCGCTTGCGCCGCCCTGCAGCGCGAGTGTGCCGGTGGCTTGAACGATCATGCTGCCGCCGCCGTAGCCCGGGTCGGGCACGCTGGCTGGGCGCGCTTCGCCCGGCAGCACCGGCCGGTTGTTCGGCGGCAGGCTGGAACCGCTCGGCCACGCCGAGGGCATCCCGAGCGTTGCATTGCCGTTGATCAAGACGTTCACGACCTGCGGCGATGTCCCGTAACCGGCCAGCGTCAGGTCGAGGTTGCTGCCACTGCCCGGAAACAGCTGCAGCGCGTTGGCCACGAAGTGATTGCCGTTCACCGGGTTGTTGAGGTTGCCGAAGGTGGCGATGATCATGGCGTTGCCCTTGAATGCGCCGCCGCCGTTTACCTTCGCGGCGAAGAGCTGCAGGCTGCTGCCGCCGTCGAGGGTCCCTTCGTTGACGAGTGCCTGCCCGGTCGCCCAGCCCGGATCGAGCGTGTCCATCGTAAGCCCGGACGGCGCGCTCACCCCACCCCCCGAAATTACCGTGATTCCGGATGCGTTCTGAACGTACAGATACGGCGCCGCGGCGCCGTTGCCGCCTTGCGCCTGCAGCATGCCGGCGATCGTCGCCGGGGACCCGTTCACATTGGTCAGGTAAACCGTCTGCCCGGGCGCGCCCGAGCGGACGGTCAGCGAGTTGCCGGGACCGATGTCGAGGCCCTGGAAGTCGAACCTGGCAAAGGAGCCTGGCGTACCGGCGACGGGCCCCAGTTGGATCAACACGTTCTTCTGCAGGCTCGAAATGGCGCTGCCGTTGTGTGTACCGCCCTGTACCGACAGCGTGCCGTACGGATTCTGCGCGATGTTCGCCTGCGCAGGCATGCTTGCAGCGGCGCCGTCGTCGTCGAGGATCGTCACGATTGTGGTACTCACGCCGCCAGGCGCGGCGCCTTTGAGATTGACAAGCGTGACCGTGAACGTTTCGTTGCCTTCCGGCAAGGCGTCGTTGGTGATCGGGACGACAATGGTGCGCGGGAACGAATCGCCGGCCGGCCACGACAGTGTCCCTGTGGTTGCGGCAAAGTCGGAGTTCATCGCCGCGGTACCGCCTGCGGTCGTGTAGTCGACGCTGGCCGACGCCGACACATCGCCGATACGGGTGACCGTCACGGTGGCGTTGCCGGCGAATTCGTTGACCGCATAGGTGGCGGACGCGAACTGCAACGTGTTGCCCATCGTCGCGAACGAGACCACCTGCGAGAACACCGGGCTTGTCGATGTCTTGGCCGAGGCGTTGCCGCTGTACTTCGCGACGATGCTGTAGGCGCCGCTCGGCAGGCCGGCGATGTCGCAGGTGGCCGAGCGTACGCTGCCGGCGGTCGTCACAGGTATCCCGGAGCAGCCGGGGACCGGCAGACCATTGCTGATGAAATCCACGGTGCCGCCGGCAACCGGCGGGTTGCCCACGACGGTCGCCGTCAGCGCGACGGTCGCGCCCGCAGGCGCCGGGTCGGCGGAACTGGTGATCCTGGTGGTCGTGGGCGTCGCGGCGCCGCTGGTTATGACCTGCGCAAACGGTGCGCTGATCGAGGCGAGATTGCTGCTGTCGCCGCCATAGCTGGCGACGATCGTGCGCGTGCCGACGGCGAGTGCGCCCGCGGTGCACGCCGCGGTTCGGCTGTTGCCCGAGCCGGCGAGGGCGACCGCTCCGCAGCCGCCGATGGTCGCGCCGTCGGAGGTGAAGGCGACGGTCCCGGCGGGCACTGCGCCGACGACCGTCGCGGTGAAGGTCACCGGGGTGCCCAGGGCCGCGGGATTGACGCTGCTGACGAGCGTCGTGGTGGTGGAAGTCGGGCCGACGCCACCACCCGCGATCACCTGCGAAAGCGGCGCGCTGGTCGAGGCGAGGTTGCCGCTGTCGCCGCCATAGCCGGCGACGATCGTACGCGTGCCGACGGCGAGGGCGCCGGTGGTGCACGCCGCAGTGCGGCTGTTGCCCGAGCCGGCGAGGGTGACCGCGCCGCAGCCGCCGATGGTCGCGCCGTCGGAGGTGAAGGCGACGGTGCCGGCGGGCACTGCGCCGACCGACCGTCGCGGTGAAGGTCACCGGGGTGCCCAGGGCCGCGGGATTGGCGCTGCTGACGAGGGTCGTGGTGGTGGACACCGGACACGCTGGTGATGACCTGCGAGAGCGGCGCGCTGGCCGAGGCAAGATTGCCGCTGTCGCCGCCATAGCCGGCGACGATCGTGCGCGTGCCGACGGCGAGAACGCCGGTGGTGCACGCCGCGGTGCGGCTGTTGCCCGAGCCGGTGAGGGTGACCGTGCCGCAGCCGCTGATGGTCGCACCGTCGGAGGTGAAGGCGACGGTGCCGGCCGGCGTTGCGCCGACGACCGTCGCGGTGAAGGTCACCGGGGTGCCCACGGCCGCGGGATTGGCGCTGCTGACGAGGGTCGTGGTGGTGGATACCGGGCCGCTGGTGATGACCTGCGAGAGCGGCGCGCTGGTTGACGCCCCGTTGGCCGAATTGCCGCCGAAATCGGCGACGATGGGATGTGTACCGACGCTGAGCGTCGTCGTCGCACACGCAGCGGTACGGCTGTTGCCGCTGCCGACAAGGCTGACGGCGCTGCAACCGGTGATTGTCGAGCCGTCGCTCTTAAACGAAACGGAGCCCGTGGGCGCGTTGCCGTTGACGGTCGCGGTGAACATGACGCTGGCACCGGCGACGGCCGGGCTCGATGAGGTCGCCAGCGTGGTCGTGGTGGCCGTCTTGACCGTCTGCGACAACGCGCTGCTCGCCGACGCGCCGTTGCCGGCATCGCCGCTGTAGCTGGCGACGATGCCGTGTACGCCCGCGGCGAGCGCCGCCGTCGCGCATGTGGCGTTGCGCGTGTTGCCTGAACCGGTGAGCGCCACGGACGAGCATCCCGCCAGCGCGGTGCCGGATTCGGTGAATGCGACGGTGCCCGTTGGCGCGGCGCCAGTGACGCTGGCGGTGAACGTGACGCTCTGGCCCTGTGTGGAGGGATTGGCCGAACTCGCGAGCGTCGTCGTCGTCGACGTCACGGCCCCGCCGACGGTGACCTTGACCGTCAGCAGACTGGTCGTGGCGTCGAGAACGTCGATGACGATGTTGTTCGTTGCGTCGGTGAACGAGTTGCCCTTGAGCAGCGCGCCGTCGGTGAACGCAGAAGTGGCCGGCGTCATGTCGAGGAACTGCGTGTCGTCGTACAGACCGGAGCATCCGCCGCAGTTGTTCCATTCGAACGGTCGCGCCAGCCGGACCTGAGCGCCGAGATTGGGGTACGACGACAATCGCGCTGTCGAAGCCGATCGGCTGACGGAACTCGAGCCAGTACGTGCGATTGGCGTTTCCGGTGGGGATCTTGACCGCGTATTGCGCCTGGCTCGCCTTCTCGATCGGGCCGAGCGTGTAGGTCTGGCTGCCCGCGGAGTGCGTCTTGACCGAAGCTGCCCGGGATGTAGCCCAGCAGCTGCTTCTGGTAGGCGGCGAAGTGCATCGCACGATTGTTGCCCATGATGTCGAACGGATCGCCGTACTCGGTGACGGTGCAGCCGGTGGTCGCGATCTCGGCGGTACCGCAGTCGAGGCTGCCCGCGTGGTAGAGCCCGAAGTTGTGGCCGAATTCGTGGCCGACGACCAGCAGGCTCGCCGTGCCCTTGGCGTAGGCGCGCTCCCATCCGATGTAGCCGAGGCCCAACCAGCCGCAGGGCAGCGCATCGAGGACGTAAAGAATGCCGGTGTATCCCGAGGTGTCCGCGAGTGCCGCTCCCTGGCTGTTGATCGTGTTCAGGACGTCGGTCAGCGCGGCGCTGGTTCCGCACGCGGTCGGCCGGGCGACCGTCGCCTGCAGCCAGTTGCCGCCGGAATTGGCGACCGTGCCGCTCAGCAGCTGCGCACCGAAGGAAACCTCTTTGTAGAACTCGGCGATGCTCTTGACGGGTGCCGTCCCGAACACCGTGCTGGTGATCGTGGAGATGGGCCATGACGCAGGGTCGGCGTTGTAGGTGAACGGCGCGGTCGAGTTGCTGGGAAACTTGATCGGCAGGACGATGTAGCCGGTGGTCACCGCGGCGGGAGAGATCGACGGGCCGCCCGCCTTCGGCCGCGGCTTCACTTCCGGCGGACCGAGGATCTCGATGGTATCGACGCTGATATGTCCGCCGGCGTCCGTGGGGCCGGATACCGTCGCACGGGCGCCGTTCTCGAGCATGGGCAGCAGGGTCCCGAGATCGACGATCGCTTGCTCGCCGGTGTCCGCGACGAGCGAATAGCCGAATTCCGCCGGCCGCCCATCCCCGTAGTCGACGTGGAACATCCGCAGCGTTCCCGTCAGCTCGCGGCGCTGCGGCGCAGCCTTCGCGGCCGGAACCGGCGCGAGCATGCTGGCAGATTCGCTGTACAGCGTGCGTCCGTCGACGCGCCCGGCAATCGCCACGGCGGCGCCGGCGGGCAACCCGTCGGCATTCTTCAGCAGGTAGCGCTGCCCATCGTCCGCTTCCAATATCGGGAAGCGTTGTGTCTGACCGGTGACGCGACTCGACACGACGATGGCGTCGACGCGACCGCGCACCTGCAGCGACACTGCATCATCTCTCGGCACCCCGGCGGACGCGGCGGCCTGGTGGTCGACTTGCTCATGCGCGAAGCCTGACATCGGCAGCGCCGCGAGGCCGAGAACGAGGGCGGCGACCAGCCTCGCCGGCGGGCGGGCAGGGTGGGTGTTGGGGGCGATGGCGGCGTGCATGCAAGTTCTCTTGAACGTTTCCGGACGAAGTGGAGGGACCGGGCGCAAGCGGGCAGCAAGAATTGCGCCAGCGCTGGCGGGTCCGCGCCCCTCGGGCAGTTTATGCCAAATGCATAATTAATGCCAGGCAATCGGACTTGGTCATGCTCGCGCTGGCGCGCCACCGGGAAATTCTCCTGGATCGCAACCGCAATCCACCAGGTCGGACAGACGTGGGCCGTGCGAGAAGGGCGGGGCGGGTCTCGATTGCTATCATGGGGCGATGTCCGTCCCGCGTGGAGCGCCATCCCGGGTAGCGCCGGCGTTTCGCGGTAGGCGCTGCAGGCTCTTGCCTGCGGTGGTCGCATTCGCGCTGCTGCTTGCCGTGTCACTGCGCGCGGGCGCCGAGGTCTGGGGCTACATCGACGAGCAGGGCCGTCCGCACGTGGCCACCGAAAGGCTCGATGACCGTTACCAGCTCTTCTTCAAGGGCCGCACGAGTGCCGATGCCGCCGCAAATGCGGCTGCCCCCGTGCCCGACGAGGCGTTTGTTCGTACGCCGATCTTCCGGCGGATCGAGGGCCACCCCAACGTCAAGCGCTACGAGCCGCTGATCGCGCGCTACGCAAGCGAGTACGACGTCGACGTGGCGCTGGTCAAGGCGGTCGTCGCGGTCGAATCGGCGTACGAGCCCGCGGCTGTGTCCGACAAGGGAGCGCTGGGCCTCATGCAGGTGATTCCCGAAACGGCGCAGCGCTACGGAGTGACCGACGACGCGAAACGCACGGTGGCGCAGAAGCTGCTCGATCCCGAGATCAATCTGCGCATCGGTACGCGCTATCTGCGCGATCTCCTGAAGCTGTTCGCCAGCGACGTGGCGCTGGCGCTTGCCGCGTACAACGCCGGCGAGGCGACCGTGCAGCGGTACGGCAATCAGGTGCCGCCGTTTCCGGAAACGCAGGAGTTCGTGAAGCTCGTATTGCAGTTTCATGCGCTGTATCAGCCACCGCCCCCGCCGCCGAAACCTGCGAGGATCACGATTCCCAGGGGCGGCGCGCCACGCTGACCCTGCGCACCGGGCGGGCCTTCCGCTGCGACTCGATCGCGTTGTGCGATCGCGTGTCCGTTGTGCGCAGGCGTCTCCACAGGCCCGCGATGTCCGTGATAATGGACGCCACCATGGACCCGACGGACTCGACCGCCATCGCGGAGAACGCAACCTTGCCTGGGGATGCCGACCGCTTCGATCGCGCGTTCGCGCGGGCGGCGGGTGCTGCGCGAACCGAGCACAATGTGGTCAGACTGCTGCTCGATGCCGGCGAGAATTTTCCGGCGTGGCTTGCCGCGATTCGCGACGCGCGCCGGTACGTGCTTTTCGAAAGCTACATCATCGCCGACGACCGCGTGGGCCGGCAATTCATGGCAACGTTGGCGCAGAAGGCGCGCGAAGGCGTGCGCGTGTGCGTCGTGTATGACTGGCTGGGGTCGACCAAGGTCGGCGCGCCCTGGGAGGCGCTGCGCGCGGCCGGCGCCGAGGTTCGCTGCTTCAATCCGCCGAGCCTCGAAAGTCCCCTCGCCTGGCTGTCGCGCGACCACCGCAAGTCGATCGTCGTCGACGGAGAAGTTGGCTTCGTCAGCGGGCTGTGCGTGAGCGCCGCATGGGAAGGCGACCCGGCACGCCGGCTCGAGCCATGGCGCGATACCGGAGTGGAGATTCGCGGGCCAGCCGTGCGTGAGGTCGAGTCCGCCTTTGCGCAGGTATGGTCGGCGCATGCGGCGGCGCCGCGCTGCGGATCGAGCCGCCCGCCGCGACCACGCCGATCGGCAGCGTGCGCGTACGCGTGATTGCCGGGATGCCCAGCGTGGCGGGCACCTATCGCACCGATCTGCTGGTGGCGTCGACCGCCCACAAGCATCTGTGGATCACCGACGCGTATTTCATCGCGACCGCTGCCTATACGGAAGCGCTGTGCGCGGCCGCGCGCGATGGCGTCGACGTGCGCCTGCTGGTCCCGGGCGCCAGCGACATTCCGGCGGTGTCCCTGCTCTCGCGCGCGGGCTATCGCGCACTGCTCGAAGCGGGCGTGCGTGTATTCGAGTGGAACGGAACGATGCTGCACGCGAAGACCGCGGTGGCCGATGGCATGTGGGCGCGCGTTGGGTCCACCAACCTGAATCTCGCAAGCTGGATCTCGAACTACGAGCTGGATGTCGCCATCGAGGATCCTGGGTTCGCGCAGCAGATGGCGGCACAGTACGAACGGGACCTGGCGCGCGCGACCGAGATCGTCCTGACACGGCGCAATCGCGTGCGCCTCAGCGAGCCGCGTGCGGAAATCGAACCCGAGGCGGGTGGAGGTACGCGGCGAGCGGTATCGGGAAGCGCCGGGCGCGCAGCCGCCGGCGCGGTCAGCGTGGGCAGCGCACTTGGCGCGGCACTGACCAACCGGCGCACGCTGGGACCCGCAGAGGGTGGCCTCCTGATCACCGTGGCGTTCCTGATGCTCGGACTTGCGACGGTCGGCGCGGTCTTTCCGCGCGTTGTGGCCTGGCCCATTGCAACGCTTGCCGCGTGGGCCGGGATCGCATGGGCATGGAAGGGTTGGAAGCTGTGGCACCGCCGCAGCCAGGCCAATGCCCCCTCCGAGCGGAAGGAGCCCACCCCAAGGTCCAGCGCCGACAGTAAGAACGATTGAAACGACATGCTTTCCCGATTGGCGCCCGTAGCTCGGCGGGATAGAGAACCGGCGACGAATCAGGAGGCGTGGGTTCCAATCCGGCGTCGCGGCGGCACGATCGCCATCGTCGACACGGATGCCGGCAATTGCTATGCAAGGGTTTGCCTCGCAGGCACAATCCTTTGCATGGCTCCTGGCGATCGTCCGGTACCGTGAACGCACCCGAACACGCCGCGAGTCCTGCGTTGCCGCCGACAGATCGCGGCCGGCTCGGCACCTTTGCCGGCGTGTTCACGCCGAGCATCCTCACGATTCTCGGCATCATCCTGTTCCTGCGGCTCGGCTTTGTCGTCGGCGGAGCCGGACTCGGAAGGGCGCTCGCGGTGATTGCCGCGGCCAACGCCATTTCGATACTCACCGCGCTGTCGGTGGCCGCGATCTCCACGAATCTCCGCGTCAAGGGCGGCGGCGATTACTACCTCATATCGCGCACGCTGGGCCTGAGCTTCGGCGGGGCGATCGGCATTGTCATTTTCGTGGCTCAGGCTGTATCGATCGGGTTCTATTGCATCGGCTTCGCCGAAGCGCTGATCGGATTCGTGCCCTGGGAAGGCCCGCTGGTGCTGCATGCCATCGCTGCGGTGGCGGTCGTCGTGCTGGGGCTGCTCGCGTGGTTGGGGGCAGACCTCGCGACGCGGTTCCAGTACGTCGTGATGGGGTGCCTCGTCGCGGCACTCGTTTCCTTTGCCGTGGGAGCGGGCGGGCATTGGAGCGAGGCGACGCTGCGCGCCAACTGGGCGCCTCCGGCCGAGGCCCTGTCGTTCTGGGTGGCGTTCGCGATCTTCTTTCCGGCGGTGACGGGGTTCACTCAAGGCGTAAGCATGTCGGGCGACCTCGCACAGCCGGGCCAGAGCATTCCCCGCGGCGTGCTTGCGGCGGTCGCGGTGTCGGTGGTGATCTATCTCGGATGCGCCGTCCTGCTTGCCGCCGCCCTTCCCGGCGGCGTGCTGCATGGGGACTACGCGTCGATGCAGCGGGTGGCGACGACTTCCCTTGCTGGTCGATGTCGGGGTCATGGCGGCGACGCTGTCGTCCGCGCTGGCGTGCTTCCTCGGCGCGCCGCGCGTCCTGCAGTCGCTCGCGAAAGACGACATCTTCCCGTTCCTCGCCACGTTCGGCGCCGGAAGCGGCAAGACCGGCAACCCCCGCCGGGCGGTCTTCCCCACGCTGGCGATCGCGCTCGCGGTCGTGGCCATCGGCAACCTCAATGCCATCGCCGCCGTAGTCTCGATGTTCTTCCTTGCGTCGTACGGACTGCTCAACTACGCGACGTACTTCGAGGCGCGCGCGGCGAGCCCGTCGTTTCGCCCGACTTTTCGATTCTTCGACTATCGGCTGGCGCTGCTTGCGGCGATTGCCTGCGTGGCGGCGATGCTTGCAATCAACATCGTCGCGGGCGTGGCCGCGCTGGCGATTGTGTTCTGCGATCTACCAGTACCTCAGGCATCAGGCAGCGCCCGCGACCTGGGCGGACGGACGCCGCGCCTACCACATGATGATGGCGCGCCGCCACCTGCTGCTGGCATCAGCGGAAAAGGAGCACCCGCGTGACTGGCGGCCACAACTTCTGCTGTTTTCGGATTCGGAGCGCCGTCGAGCACGCCTGCTCTGCTTTGCCCGATGGGTCGAGGCGGGCGGGGGTCTCACGACCGTCGTGCGCATGATAGCGGGCGACGATGCGCATGCCGTGGAACGACGCGACGCGGAGCGGGACGCGCTCGAGGCCGAAATCAGGCAGTGCGAGTCGTCGGCGATGCCGCTCGTCGTGATCGGCAGCGACATGGCGCAGATGGTCGCCATCGGTCGTGCAGGTCGCGGGCGTCGGACCGTTCCGGGTCAACACCGCGGTCGCCAACTGGCCGGAGCCCAAGTCGGCCTTCTACCAGCCGCTCGGCCTCGACCAATTCGGACAAAACGTCTCCGCGGCATTTCGCTTCGGCTGCAACCTGTTGCTGCTGGACGCCGATGCCAAGAGAGTGGGACAGCCTCGAAACAGTCGCCGCATCGAAGCGTGTCATCGACGTGTGGTGGGAAGATTCGTCGACCGGACAGCTTATGCTGCTGCTCGCGTATCTCCTGACGCGAAGCCACGAGTGGAGCGGGGCGCGGATCCGGCTCCTCGGACCGCGCGATGTGGTCGATTCGACCGAAAAGCACGGCAAGGTCCTGCGTGACCGGATCGAAGAGATACGAATCGATTCGGAAGTGTTCGTCACGCCCGACCATGACGAGAACACCGATCGTCGGCACCTCCGGCATCGAGTTCGCTCGTATTCCTGCCGTTCCGGATCTCACGGAGGGCGCTTCTACTCGCCATTCGGGTGGGAAATCGGGCTGGCCGTTGCACGGCTACCGATCGTCGTGCTCTCGCTTGCGGCCGAGGACGTCGATCTCGAAGCCGATCCGGACCTGCCCGCCGAGCCCGTTGAAAAGCCTGAGGCCGACGAGGAGGTCGCGACCCGGTCCCCTGACGAATCGCGGGCGCCGAACGGGTGATCAGCCTTCCTTCGATCGCGACGACTCGCCGGCGGTCGAGGCCATCATTTCGAGGTCGTTCTGGACGAACGCCGATTTGCACCGGTTGGCACCCTGAGAAACTGCAATGATATAATTTGAGGCTTAGCGCCCGTAGCTCAGTTGGATAGAGTACCTGGCTACGAACCAGGGGGTCGTGGGTTCGAATCCTGCCGGGCGCGCCAATAATCAAGCACTTAGCCAGTCTGCGCGACTGGCTTTGTGCTTTCTGCGCGACCCTTGCGCGACTTTTCTCCACATTTCACCCATTGGCCACGCGGAGGAGCGTAATACTCGGCGTGCCTTTCGCAGCGCAGATCCGATTCGTCGCTGCGATCAGCTCTCCGATCTCCGCCGCGGAGTAGTGCGTCGTGATATCGCCGTTCTTGTGCCCGAGCAGCAACTTGCGCGTTTCGAGGCTAACTCCTGCGGACCGCAGTCGCCGCCCGCAGGTGTGCTTCAGATCGTGCACGCGCACCTGCGCGAAGATCGGCGGGCAAGGCCGACCGAGCTCCGTCTCATACTGCTGCGCGGCCTCGCGGCGGGCGCGTTGCCAGGCCGTGTTGTTCATCCTGACGATGGGCTCGCCCCGGAACGAGAAGACGTGCGTCGGATGCTCGCCGCGGCGGGCATCCACAACGGCACGGGCCGTTTGATTCAGCACGACCAAGCGATCCTCTGCATTCTTCACGTGGCCTCCGGGGATGACGAAGACGGAAGCGTTCAACTCCTGTGCCCCGCAATAATTCCATGCGCGATGCGGTATGGCCGGCAAGAACTCGATTAGTTGCAAGTATGCAAGCGAATTTGAGTGCCTCGATCACCCGCAAGGAAGCAGTAATGAGCGGCCGTAGGACCGTGGAATCAGATCCTTGAATAATGCCGCTGCTCTGGCTATCGTGATCAAATGGGGCCAAGACTGCTCAATTGCACGGGATAGTTCACATGCTGGCAGTTCGCCGCAATACCGTTACAAGTGCGCAAGACTTAGGGAGGCCCTCGATGTCAGAGATCCCTCGCGTGTTAACCGGTCGCTCGTTGCACCGCCGGCTAGTCGGCTCTGTGCTGATCGCGTTGATCGCGTCGGCCTGCCAGTTGTCCTGGGGCCAGGCGGGCTTCGACGACGATCGGGTGATGCTGCAAGGCTTCTACTGGGAGTCGTACCGGCATGGCCAGCCGAGCTTTCCGACATATGGCGACAAGCGCTGGTACGACGTCGTTCGCAGCCGTGTTGCGGATATCGCCGACGCCCGCTTCGATCTCGTCTGGCTGCCGCCGCCCTCGTTCGCGGGAGACTCGAGTGCCGGCTACAACCCCAAGGAGTACTTCCGCCTGGAGAACAGCTACGGCAGCTTCCGGCAGCAGCGCGATCTGTTAAAGGCGCTGCTCGACAACGGGGTCGAGCCGGTCGCAGACATCGTCGTCAACCATCGCGACGGCACCAACGGCTGGGCCGATTTCAAGAACCCCGATTGGGGCACGTGGTCGATCTGCCACACCGACGAGGCATTCAGTAATCCCGCGTCCGGCATCAGTGGGACGCCGGACGACCAGAAGGGCGATTGCGAAGAACCCGCGAGCTACATGTTCGACAAGACATACAACTACTCGGACTTCCGCGATATCGCGCACACCGACAAGCGCGTGCGCTCCGACATCATTCGCTACTTGCTGCAGCTGCGCTCGCTGGGCTATCGCGGCTGGCGCTACGACATGGTCCACGGCTATCACGCCAGGTGGATCGCATGCTACAACGCGGCGTCGACACCGACGTTCTCGGTCGGCGAGTACGACTGGGGCGCGCACAACCAGCAGCGCGGCTGGATCTGGAACACGTCGACCACGCCGGCGGCGACCGGCGCCGATCATCTGCGCGCGTCGAGCAGCGTGTTCGACTTCACTACCCAGTTCAGCCTCAAGGCAATAAACGACGGGCGCTACTTCACGCTCGCCGGCTACGGCAATGGAATCGGCATGGTTGGCGACACGACCGATGGCCTGCCGTGGAAGAACCGCGCGGTGACCTTCGTCGAGAATCACGACACCGGCTACCGAACCAACGAGGACGGCACCCCGCAGAACGATCACCAGTTCGACAGTTTTGCCAACAACTGGCAGGTTGAGCAGGCGTACGCGCAGATCCTGACGCACCCTGGCGTGCCCACCGTCTACTGGAAGCACTACTTCGACTGGGGCACCGATCTGCGGAACAAGATCCGGGCGCTGATCAATGCGCGCAAGGTCGCGGGCGTGCATGCGGGAAGCGTGCTGTTCACGCAGGACAACGCGCGTGCGAACGGCGTCTACGCGGCGCGCGTCGACGGCCGCAACGGTCAGCTGTACGTGCGGATCGGCGGCAACGACAGCGCGTGGCAGCCCAGCCACTCCGGCTACACCGACTATCGCGAGTACGCGCAGGGCGCCGGGTGGAAGGTCTGGGTGAAGCTACCGGGCAATTCGCCGGTTCAGTCGGCGCCGCGCCACGGCGCGTTCCCGGTGCCGGATTACCAGCCGCCGGGACAGGTGGTTGTGCCCGAACTGGCGTTGTGCAATTCGGGGTGAAGGACTGTGGTACGCAATAATTCGCGCCACGTCGACCGCGTTCCAGAAACAGGCGCGGTCCAGGTATTCGCGTGTGGTTCGCGACAATTCGCGCCGCGGGCAACGCGGTGTCCGATGCCTGCAAATAAAGGCCGACTCTGGCAAGATGAGCGCATGATGCTGCTGGCGCGAGCAGTCCTTGGGGTAGCCTCGGACATGTGGATGGCGAATTCGTAGTTTAGCGAATTCGCCACCGACAGGTTGTGGTCCGCAATAATAGGATCAAGGGTTGGGTTGACGAGTCCACCACCGTCGTTGGCATGATGGGGGTTGATTGCCTTCGTTTGGATAGTTCTGCGGCCGCTCGCCGACATTGTGGGTTTGGCCGTCCTCTCGGTCCGGTGTGCTCCGCAAATATTCGATCAGGCCACTTGTTGCGCGAGCGAATATTCGTGATGCAAGCCGCCCAGAATCGATTTGACGCCCAGCACCAAGCGCCCGTCGATCTTATGGCGGGTAAGCTGGGTCGAGGATCGCACCGCTGTCAATGGCGGATCAGGAACACCCGGACCCAATGCCATGTGCGGACGCGCTGCGTTGTAATGGGTCACCCATTCTCTCAGGAGCGACTGCAGGTGCGACCCCGAAAGCGGTATCAACCAATCCAGGCATTCACGTCGAATCGTTCCGATCACGCGCTCGCAGATCGCGTTGGCCTTGGGGCTGTGCGGCGGTGACTTGAGCACGGTCAACCCGAGATTCCTGATCGATTCGTCCAAGCTCCTGGCGAAAATGCTGTCGCGATCGTGGAGCAGGTATCGATAAGTGTCCCCGCAGCCGATCGCGTCCCGCAGTTGTTGCAACGTCCAGGCTGCGGACGGATGTTGGGTGATGTTGCAGTGCACCAGCCGACGCGAGCCGTGCTCGATCAGCACCAAGACGTAGAACAGTCGGAAGGTCGCCGTGACCGCGACGAAGAAGTCGCAGGCGACGATCGCGCGCGCATGATTGCGCAGGAAAGTCGACCAACGCTGATCACCGCGCGGGCGACCCGGCGGTCGCTTGGGCATGTACTTGCGCACGGTACGGGGCGAGACCCGCAAACCGAGCTTGAGCTGCAGTTCGTTGGCAATCCGCTCCTCGCCCCAAAGCGGGTTGTCCGACGCCATGCGTCGGATCAACTGGCGGAGTTCCAAGGGAATGGGTGGGCGCCCCGGCCTCGATTTGTAGCGCCACAGCAGTCGCCATCCGGCGCGGTGCCAGCGGACTACCGTTTCCGGACGGACGACCACCAGGCAAGAGCGCCAATCGCACCACCGCGACAGCAAGGCCAGGCTCGCGCGCGTCGCGGCATCGATGCGCCGGGGCTGCACGCCCCGCTCTTTGAAGAGCGCGAGCTGACGACGCAGGACCAAGTTCTCGGCTTCGATGGCTCGCCGGGGTCGGACCGAGAGCGCGATCAACCCGGCCAGGTCGGCCAGCAACCGAAGGACGACGCGAAGCAGAACGATCACGCTGCGATGATGCCACAGCCGGCCAATAGCCGCGTTACCAGCTCAGGTCGAACGGAATCGAGTTTTTGCGGAGTACAACGGGCGAATTCGCTCATACTGCGAATTCGCCACCCACAGGTCTCCCTTGTTAGCTAGGCGGCCTGTTTGATCAAGGATTCAGCCGGGATTCCCAGGCCTTTGTACAACTTCCAGGCCATAGCCATCGTTAGTGGGCGTTTGTGATTGAGCACTTCGTAAACGCGGTTGGATTGGCCGATGTAGGGCACAAGATCTTTGACTGTGAGGTTGCGCTGCTCCATCGCGAATTTGATAGCTTCGACCGGGTCGGGCAGATCCAACGGGAAATGCTTGGCCTCATACGCCTCCACCAGCGTCACTAGTACGTCCAAGCGATCGCCTTCAGGCGTGTTGCGCTTTGCCGTCATCAATTGCTCGATCGATCTGAGCGCCGAATCGTAATCTCGTCTGGTCCTGATTGGTCTGATGTTCATCGTAAGTTCTCGCTCCTTTCAAATGGTCTGCGCGTCGATCGTATCGTATTGGCTATGCGTACCGATGAAACGGACATAAACGACCCGAAACGGGTAATTGATCCACACCACGATTCGATATTTGTTGCCCCCAATATTGAACACCACCCGACCGTCCTTTAAGATGCTCGCGCTGCCAATATCGCGCTTGACGTCAATCGGCGAGGTCCAGTTCGCTCTGAGCACGTGCCTGTACCACGCTAAGGCAGGTTCGCGCGCATCGCTGTACTCGGGTTTGCTATCGATAAAGTGCTTGATGGTGCGCAAGGCGATGACACGCATTGGGGCAATATAGTCCCAAAATGGGACTATAGCAAGTCGGTCTGATTGTGGCGGATCGTCACCCTTCGGATTTTTGCGTTCCGGCGTGAATCAATTGCCTTCGAAGGCTCGCGAGTTTCGCGCTGCGCGACTTGCCCGCTTGGCTGCGCGACTTCTGCGCGACTTTTCGCATGAAGGATTTGGAACCATAGGGACGAAAACTCGCGCGCCGGGCGTTCGCCACTAATGAAATCAATAACCTAGACACCTAAAATCGCGCTACGAACCAGGGGGTCGTGGGTTCGAATCCTGCCGGGCGCGCCGATTAAATCAAGGGCTTGCAGAAATGCAGGCCCTTTTTCTATTGAGCGTTGTTACCACTTTGCTACCCGAGGGGAACATATTGTCAGTTGCTTAGTCAGGACTGGCTCCGCTTTCGTGGCCCGGGTTTCGACCGGATGCGCCGGAAACCGATCCGCGTTGCGGGGCCAAGGTTTGCAAGCCAGTACGACTCCAAGCCAGTGCAGTTCGTCAAAGGCGCCTGCGGGGCAGTGGAAGTTGAACTTGTGCGGCTAGTCGCCCGAGAGGCCCGCTTCGGCAGGCTTTTTGTTGGGCGATACCCGCCTGTTTGGCGCGACCGCGGTGTTCTCACGCACCAGCTCGGCGCCAATGCGAAGTACGTCGGCGACCAGTGCCTGGGCGTGCGATGTCTCGCTGCGCGCGCCTACGAAGCAAGGCCGCAGTGCCAGGTGGCCGTTCACGCGGGTGGTGCTCGGCATGTTTCGGTTCTCCCGCGTCAGGCGCCGATGCAGGCGCTGGTTCAAGAGGTCAAGATCGCCGACTCCGGGCGCAACGTAGCGAAAGCAGCAGATCGACAACGTGGGCTCCTGCAGCAGTTCCAGGTTCGGGTGTGTCCGCGCCAGCTGCGCTATGCAGGCGGCCATGTCGTTGTGGCGCCGGATGCGCGCCTGCATCCCGGCGACGCCGATCTCGCGGATCAGCGCCCAAACGACGACCCCACGGCTCGGTGCGCTCAGCTCGACGCCGAAGTCGTAGTACGGCACGCCGAAGTCGTCCATCGAGTGCTCGATCGCCGGCGCCTCGGCGCCGCCGGTCTCCATGCTGCCTTCCAAGTATGGCGCCGGCTCCTGCGTGAAGGCGCGGCGCAGCAGTTCGCGGTCGCGCACGAAGGTGGCGCCGACGCCGACCGATGCGCCCAGCCACTTGTGCGGATCGACGATGACGGAGTCGGCCAGATCCAGGCCGCGGTAGAGCGGCGCCACGCGCTCGTCGAGCCGGCCCGGCAGGCCGTAGGCGCCGTCGACATGGAACCACACGCCATGCTCGCGCGCGATGGCGCCGATCGCGTCCAGCGGATCGATGGCGCCGGTATTGGTGGTGCCGGCGGTGGCCACGATGGCCAGCGGCAGGATGCCGGCGCGAAGGTCAGCAGTCAATGCATCGCGCAGCGCATCCGCGCGCATCCGGCCCCGATGGTCGCAAGCCACCGAGCGCACGGCCCGGCGGCCCAGGCCGAGCACGCCGGCCGCGCGCTGGATCGTGTGATGGGCCTCGGTACTGGCGTACAACCCGACGGGTCTGTCAATGCCCGCTGCCGCCGGGTCGTGGCCCAGGCACTCGAAGGCGCTTTGCCGGGCCGCCCCCAGCGCGAGCAGGTTGGCCACCGAGCCACCGCTGCTGTAAACGCCCTGCATCGAATCCAGGCCGAACATGTCGGCAAGCCAGCGCAGCGACACTTCCTCCAGCAGGTTGAACGCCGTATGGCCATAGCGCTGGGGGGCCGCGACACCGGCGGCGGTGGCCGCCAGCGTGGCCGCCGTCGTACCGCCGGTCGTGATGAAGGAGCTGAAGCCGGGGCGCGGTATCGACGAGCCGTTCGGGATCACGTGCCGCAGCAGCTCCTCGGCCACGCCGTCGATGCCGATGCCGGCGCGCGGCAGGGCGATGTCGAGCTGCTCGCGCCAGCGTCGGCCCGGATGCAGCGCGTCGGGATGCTCGAAGCGCTGGAATTCGTCCAGTCCGGTGCCGATCCGCGAAAGCAGCGATTGCAGACGGCCGGTCTCCGCAGCTTCAGCGAACATCGTGAGCTCCGGCAACGGGCATTGCAGCGCAGGTGGCTTCGTCGATCGGCCGGCCCACTGTCAGCGTGCGACGCAGTGTGGCATCGAGAGCCGCGAACGGCGCGTTGGCGCGAACACCCAGAGCATCGAGCAGTTTGGTGAAGAAGGCGCGGCCGGCTGCCGCGGCGGCGATATCGAATATCTCGGCGTCGCTGTGGCCGAGCGCGCGCAGTGCCTCGACGTCCGCGGCTGTCACGAGCGCTGCGTCCTTCGCCACCTGGCGGGAGAAATGCAGCATCGCCTGCTCGGCGGCGCTGAGCAGGCCCTCGACTCGGCCCTCGGCGATGGCGACGATCTGCGCGTCGCTGAAAAACTCGCGCAATGCCGTGCCATGCGCCAGCGCACAGGCCGAATTGCGTAGTTCGTGCGCAGCGGCGAAGGTGACGAGTTCGAAGCGGCGCTTATCCAGCGGGCGCTTGATCTCCGCCAGCAGCTGCCCCCAGCGCGCCATGACCTCGGGCCGGTGGCAGAAAACCCGTGCGTAGTTCGGGACATAGCCCCAGGCGGCCTGCTGGCGCCGGTACATCTCGGCCACCGCGCCGATCGCGGCGCTGGGGGAGGTCGTGGTGATGAAGCTCATCCTGCCTGTCTCCTTCGGAGCGCGCTCACTGGTGAGTGGTGCAGAGGGCTGTAGTCGCGCGCGGGGCCGCGCTGATCCAGGTGCGCGGGGTTCCTGCGGGTCGCAAGCGCGTCGTTGGTTTCATGTTCATCGCCTTGGGTGCGTCAGGCGGCCAGGCGCGGGTGCAGCCACTTCGGCAGGAACTCGCCTGGATCGATGTCGGCAGCGCGGTCGTAGGCAACGCCGGCCTGCTCGATCAACCGCTGCAGGCGGCCAGCACGCAGGGCATCGAACAGGTCCATCGCCCCGCCGAGATGCGTGCCGCCGATCCAGATCTGCGGGATCGTCGGCGCCCCGGTGCGCTGCCCGAGCACCGCGCGGACCTTCGCACCCATGTCGTCGGCCTGCAGCGCGACCGAGTCGAGGTCGACGCTCTCGAATGCGATGCCAAGCCGGGCGAACAGCTTGCGCGCCGCCCAGCAGAACTCGCACCACTCGAGCGCGAACATCACCACGGCGTGCTCCCGGATGACGCGGTTGACGAAGGCCGCCGCCTGCTCGTCGACGGCGGGCGTGGGCGCCGGGGCCGCGGCCGGTGGCGCCGCCATGGGTGCCGGCCGTGCGGCCGGGGCAGGCGGTGGGTCGAAGCGGTGGCTCGGCGTCGAACGCGAAAGCGTCATCTCGGCCTCGTTCATGTCGACCCCGATGCCGTCGAAGAGCGGCGTCGACAGGTAGCGTTCGCCGGTGTCGGGCATCATGCAGACGATGTGGCTGCCCGGCGGCGCGCGCCGCGCCACGTCCAGCGCGGCCGCCAGCGTCGCGCCGCTGGAGGTGCCGACGAAGATGCCCTCGCGCGTCGCCAGCTCACGCGCCAGCCGCAGCGCATCGTTGCCGTTCACCGGCACGATCTCGTCGACCAGACGCTCGGCGCGTGCCGTCTCGGTCAGGCGCGAGATGAAGTCCGGGCTCCAGCCCTGCATCAGGTGCGGGCGGAACATCGGGTGGCTGGCGCTGGGCATGCCGTCCGCGTCGCGCGGCTGGCCGATCCCGCTGCCCAGCACCGGCGCGTTGTCGGGTTCGGCCGCGACGATGCGAATGTCGGCGTCGGCCGCCTTCAGCCCGCGCGCCACGCCGAGCAGCGTGCCGCCGGTGCCGAAGCCGCTGACGAAGGCGTGGATCCTCTCGCCGGCGAAGTCGGCCAGGATCTCCTGCGCCGTGGTGCGCGTGTGCACCTCGGCGTTGGCCTCGTTGTCGAACTGGCGGCACAGGAACCAGCCATGCTCGCGCGCCAGTTCGACGGCCTTGTTCAGCATGCCAGTGCCCTTGTCGGCGGCGGGAGTCAGCACCACGCGCGCGCCCAGGAAGCGCAGCAGCTTGCGCCGCTCGATGCTGAAGCTCTCGGCCATCGTCAGCACCAGCGGGTAGCCCTTCTGGGCGCAGACCATCGCCAGACCGATGCCGGTGTTGCCGCTGGTTGCCTCGACAACCGTCTGGCCGGGTCGCAGCGCGCCGCGCCGTTCGGCATCCTCGATGACGGCGCGCGCCATGCGGTCCTTCACCGACCCGAGCGGGTTGAACGACTCCAGCTTGACGTACACGTTCACGCCCGGCGGCGCCAGCTTGTTGAGCCTGACCAGTGGCGTGTTGCCGATGGTCTGCAGGATGTTGTCGTATCGAGCCATGGCTAAATCCTCGGTTTGGGGTTGCAGGGGGCGATGGCGGCTTCGCCGTGCCCGGTCACGAGGCGTCGGGATGGGGACCCGGCAACGACGATTGCAAGCACGCGGGCGGACGCTGCTTCTCCCACCGCTTCCGCCGCGACCGAACCTATTTCGCTGCGGTCGAAACCCAAATCGCGCAGCGTGCGGTCATCGAGTCCGTGAAGTGCGGTATAGATGTCACGTGCCCGCCGACGCGTCAGGTGGCGCACATAGGCGCTGCGCGCGATAGCTGCGGCTGCCCGGATCGCCGCGACAATGATCCGTCGAAGGACGAACGCGCGATGGTCTCGAGCGGATTGACGCAGCGGGTAGCCCGCCGTCGGCACGAACGCCGTCACATCGGTAAACGCAGCATCACCAAATCCTCCTGTCGAGCGCGCGCGGGACACCCGTTGCCTGGCGTCGTTCTCGGCCATGGCCGGATCGTTACCGGTGGAACCGTGTTGTACGACGATGGTTGTCATGTCGCTGCACTGGCGGACTTCGCAAGGCGCAACCCCTTCGAGTGCGGCCAGGTCTTTCCGAGCACCTGATTTGCGCACGGCCGTTCCCATTGAGGCGAGTGGCATGTCATGAGGCATGGTTTGCTCCTTCGTTCGTCTCTTGCTGCAGTGACTGTCGCGCTTCAATGCGAATCGTGCGTTCACTGACCGAACTTTCACTCATGCGCGCAGCGCGACTAGGACGCCCATCGAAACGACGCACACGACCTGCACGAAATACAGCCCGAAGCGAAGTGCGGCCACGGGTTCCGTCTGCGGACGTGTGATGTGGACGAGCGACTGTGCGATGCGGGCGACGAGAAAGGTAAGAGCCAAGACATCGAGTTCGCGTCCGCCGACCCCAGCCGCGGCCGCGGCTAGCGCAACCGCACCGTAGACCGGCAGGTTCTCAACGCAATTCATGTGTGCGCGCGTTGCCCGCTGATACCATTCACTTTCCTGGCTCGCATCGGCGCGCCACCCGGCTATCTTTGCGCGTCCGGTAAGAATTCGGGACCAGCGGTAGACCCCGATGCTGCCCGTCAGAACCGCGAGCGTCCAGCCGGCGAAGCCAAGCAGAACCCAGAGGGGGATCGTCATCGAGGAAGTCATCGAATGCCTCCGTCAGGCGGCGAGCGCGCGGGCCACAGGGCCACGCACGCAAGCGTGTCCTCGTACGAACCGTGCGATGCGCTGTGCAATCACGCTCGGGTGGGTAATCGGGCCCATGTGGCCCATCGCGGTCATGGTGTCGAAGGTCGCGTTTGGCAACGCAAATCGCAAGAGCTCGCCGATGCGCCGAATCGGCGCGCGCATTTCACTTCCGAGAAGCGCGAGCACCGGCGTGCGCAAGGAACGATAATCAAAAAGCCGTGGCGCGTCGCTCGCGAGGGCTGCGAAATGCGCTGCGATGACTCCCATGCACTTCATGACGCCCGCTTGCTGGTCGAGGGACAGTCCCCGCCACGCACCGCCGCCGCCCCAGTAGTCGACGAAGCGTTCAGCGGCGCCAGCGGCGTTGCCGGACCGCAATCGGCGTCGCATGACGCTCGCGATCTCGATGATTTCGGACGTGGGCCGCCGCCGGCCGAAATGGTCGAACAACAGCCGAAACACGACGGGCTCGTAGACCGCGACACTCGCCACGTGCTGGGGATGGTAGAGCGCTACGCGCAGTGCTAAAGCGCCGCCATACGAGTGGCCGACAAGATGGACGCCTCCAGCGACACCTCTGGCAAGGCGGGCGATCCGAGCAGCATCGGCAGTGACGATGTCTTCGTCGAGACCGTGCCACGCCGGCCCGGCTCCGTGACCATGGAAATCCGGCATCAGCACCTGGAGGTCGGGTTCGAGTCGCGCGCGCAGGGCAGTCCACTGCCCGCCGGTGCTTCCGCTCGAGTGCAGGCAGATGACCGTTGCCTGACCTCCCGGTGTTTGTTGCATAAATTCCATATCCATCAGATCCTCCACAGCATTCACTCGTCAATAACCATGCGCTCAACCTCGCGCGCACCGGACATCATCCGACGCCGCAGGTGCTTCGGCGGAAAGCCGTCGGAATACAACATCGGCGCCCGGGTCTCGCTAGTGCTCACGACGACAGCGTTACAACGTAACGTGAGCTTTCTTACCAATGTCCGAATCGATGCGCGTACGTCGCCGAGGGCCGTCACAAGGACGGGACCAATCGCAGGCAGCGAAATCGGCGCCGGGGTGGCGAGCGCAATGCGCCTTCCAGCCTCGCCGTCCGCCGGCGCCATTTCGACCGCGCGCGGTGGTGTCACCCCGACGGGAACTTCGACGACGACGCGTGCTGCCCGGTGAGCGAGCACGAGTGCCATACCGGTTTGGGCAAGCGCCAAGACGTCGCCGGGCAGCAGCACATGGTCCTCGGGGCTGTTCTCCTCGGTGATCCAGAGCATTCCGCTTGCCGCGCGGATCCGTGTTCCTCGGCCATTCCTGATGCGAAGCACATTGCCGCGATCGAGGGTAACTGGCCGGACAATCGGTGACGGTCCCTTAGTCGCGTCCGTGACACCACGCTTCGCCGTCGGCGACAAGTCGCACCGCGGTATGCCGGCGTTGGGGTATGTTCGCAAAATCATCCCGGTCATTTCTGTTCCCCACATGGTTTCGCGCCGCGCATCCGAATTCGTAGTGTCGGGCGAGCGCATGTCGCTATCGTGAGAGCGTTCGGTATCGTCGATACGTCGATTGGGAAACAATTTGTTGCGCAATGGTTTCGACCCACCGACGAATTCGACGCCTTCTTGCCGGCAATAGAATTGCCTGCGTGGACGCGCAGACCGCATGCCACTCCTGCCTCCTCGTTGCTCGCTGGGCCGCTCAGGCCATGATCGGCGCGAGGGCGGCACCGATGCGCTGCCCTTGCGCCGGAGTGATCATCCCGTTCAGCAATTCGCCAAACCGCGAAGTCTGCACGCCCGAGACGATGTACTGCCAGCGATACGCAGCCAGAACCGTTGCCTTCACTGCTTCGACCTCGACCGCCGTCATGGGCCGGCCGCAGACGTCGACGAAGTGGTGGGTGTCGGCGCTGGACTGGGCCTGGAGTATCCCGTCGACGGCGCCGACCAGCGTGATGAAATCGTCTACCGCCGCATCGCGCGCCTCGGGCGTGAGCTTCGCGTTCTCGCGTACCCATTCCAACTCGTCGATGATCGCGTGCTGCGACTCCTCTTTGGCGTGGAAAAGGAACACATCCTTCCAAAGCTCGGACACATCCGCATCCGTCTCGATGCTCTCGCGGTAGTGCACGAGCACGAACAACTCGATATGGCAGATCAGTGCGAGCACTGCCCAGTTGGACTTCGCGAGCACGACCGAAGCGACTGCATTGGGGTCCGGCACGAATGTGTAACCTTCGGGCATTCCTGTCGCGCACATCCGCTCGACGCGGCGGAACAGCTCCTGATGCTTGATCTCTTCGTCCCCGAAGCGCACCAGCGCCTCAAGCGCGGACTGGTCGCCGAGCCAATGGTCGCGGCTCAAGTCGAGGACTTTTGCCGCGATGAAGCGCTCGACCAGGCCGAATATGTTGGCGTAGGTCCGGCCCTGAATCTGGCTGAGCAGGCGTTGGTCGTTCGCGGTGAGGAAGTCCAGGCAATTGACTTTCGAAAGCCCATCGGGCAGGAACCGCTTCGTCAAATCGAAGCTCCGACCGCGAATCACGTCGTGGTCGATGTCCCACCGAATGCGTTTGGACACTTCTACCGCCTTGGCGTAACGCGCGGAATCGAGTATGGGGTTGCATGGCGGATTGCGAGGCAAGCATGGAATTTCTCCTTGAGGATTGATTGGGTGGTAAGGCGGCGTCGCCGAAACCATTAGCCGCGTGCGCGTGACGCGCCCAGGCGTCGAGCTCATCGGCGACAACGACGTGGCGATTGTCTTGCGCGTTCATTGCAGTCGTTCATCTGGTGAAAGGGGTGTGATTTCGTGCCTGCGTCGGGCCTTTCCGGGCGCCATTGCGGCATGCACGGTGCCCACTTTGCCGGCGTCACGTATCCGGTCGACGACGCTTCGGATACAGTTTGTTTCACTATGTATCGGCGCGGCCGTTGCATGCTCCGTCGGTGAAACGCGGTCTGGCGAGTGGCCGGGTTGGAAGGCGCGGCGCGAGGCGCTATACTCCCGGCGCGCTGACAATCAAGCCTGTGCGGGGACCATGGCAATCAACGGCCGCATTCTGATCGTCGAGGACGACACTTCCGTGCGCGAAATGCTCGCGAAGTACCTCGGCACGCACGGCTACGAGGTCGCGCAGGCGGACCGTGGCGACGTTATGCGCGAGGCCGTCGAGAACACTCTGCCTGATGTGGTCCTACTCGACGTCAATCTTCCTGGGGAGGATGGGTTCACGCTCGCGCGGTTCCTGCGCGAGCGTTACGACGTCGGCATCATCATGGTCACCGGTTCCGCCGAGGTGGCTGATCGCGTTGCCGGCTTGGAAGTGGGCGCCGACGATTACGTCGTGAAGCCTTTCGACCTGCGCGAACTGCGCGCACGGGTCAAGAGCGTCATGCGTCGAATGCAGGCGCGCCCCCCGACAACGTCGGCGGCCGACGCGCCTGCCGCGGTAGCTTCGTCACGCGTGCGTGTGGGTAGGTGCGTTCTCGAGTTCGCTTCGCACCGACTGTTCGTCGCCGACGGTAGCGAGCTGCCGCTGACCAGTAGTGAGTTCGATCTGCTCAAGGTCTTCCTCGAACGGCCAAACCAAGTCCTAAGCCGTGACCAGCTCCTCACATTGACGCGCAACCGCGAGTGGGAACCTTTTGACCGCTCGATCGATATTCGCATTGCGCGCGTGCGCCGCAAGATCGAAGACGATCCGGCGCATCCGCAGGTGATCCGTACGATGCGCGGCGCCGGTTATATGTACGTGCCGTCGCGCGACGCTTCGTAACAGAGGTGTTTCGTGTGTAACTGGCAGGTAACAGTTCGCCCGGTCGGTCGCGTCGGCGCTAGACTGGCCGCAATAGCTGTCCCTTCCGAGCCTCGGCCATGACCCACGTCGCCCCTTTGTCCTCTGATTCGTCGCGAACGACGCGCAGGCGCAATTGCAGCAGATCGTCGACCACACGTCGGCTGCCATGTTCGTCAAAGATCTGGACGGGCGTTTCCTCTATGTCAATCGCGAGTTCGAGCGGCTGAAAGGCATGCCCGTCGCCGCGATTGTCGGCCGTCTCGACGGCGACCTGTTTCCAGGGACGGTGGCGGAGTTTCACCGCAACGATCGTCAGGTGGTGCAGGAACGGCGTGCGATCGATTTCGAAGAGATCGTCGAAACTGCGCAGGGAAACCGCACCTACCTGGCGCATAAATTTCCGCTGTTTGACGCTGCTGGACACGCGTACGCGGTGTGTGGTGTCGCGACGGACATCACGGAGCGCAAGCGGGCGGAGGAGGCATTGCGCGTGGCCGCGCTGGCAGTGACCAATGCCGAGGGCGAAGGTGTGTTTCATGAACTGGTCCGCTACCTTTCGGCGATTCTCGATGTCGACGTCGCGATGATCGCCGTCCACGTCGATGGCAACCCGGCGCGAATGCGCACACTGGCAGCATGTCTCGATGGAAAGCCGCTCGACAACTTCGAATACGCGCTCGACGGTTCGCCATGCCGCTACGTCGTCGGTCGCGAGTTCCACTTCGTCGGTGAGGGCGTCAAGCCTGAGTTTCCGCCGGGCACGCTGTTCGCCGCCAAAGGGATGGACAGCTACGCGGCGCTGCCGCTCAACGATTCGAGTGGGCGGCCGCTCGGACTGATTGCTGCGATGGATCGGCGCCCGATGCGTGATGCGGCATTGGCCGAGTCGGTGCTCAAAATCGTCGCAATGCGCGCAGTGGCAGAGATCGAGCGTACGCGCGCGGACGCAGCACTACGAGTGTCCGAGGCGAGCTATCGCGCGATCTTCGAGGCAAGCGAGGACGAGATCTTCGTGCACGATTGGGACACGGGTGCCTTCGTCGATGCCAATCCGAAGGCGTGCCGTACCTATGGTTATTCGGTCGAGGAGTTTCGTCGGCTCACCGTTGCCGAGCTCAGTTCCGGCATGCCGCCCTACACGGTCGCCGATGCCGCGCGCTGGATCGAGAAGGCAAAGGAGGGTAAGCCGATAGCGTTCGAATGGCACCGCAGACACCGCGACGGCAGCTTGCACTGGGGCGAGGTTTGCCTCAAGGCGGCGGAGATCGCCGGGACTCGCCGCATCCTGGCGTTCACGCGCGAAATTACCGCACGCAAGGTCGCCGAAGATGCGCTGCGCGCGAGCGAGGAGCAGTACCGCGCAATCTTCAATGCCTCGGCCGATGCGCTGGTCCTGTGGAATTCAGAGTACAGGCGCGTTGATGTCAATCTGGCCTACGAGCGCCTCTACGGCTGGTCACGCGACGAGGTGATCGGCCAATGCTACGAGCACACCGCCTTCTCGCCTGAGTACGTGCACGCGAGGCTGGAGCTCGTGCGCAGGGCGCTCGCCGGTGAGGCGTGTCACGCCGAGCTCGAGGCGATCCGCAAGAACGGCGAGCGCGTCCCGACCGAAGTGCGCGCGATACCATTCGAGCATCGCGGCCAGCCGCATGTGCTCACCATTGCACGTGATATCACCGAGCGCAAGCGCGCCGAGCACGCGATCAGTGCAAGCGAGGAGCAGTACCGCGCGATCTTCGGTGCCTCGGTCGATGGCCTTCTCTTGAAGGATGCGGATCACCGAATCGTCGACGTCAACGATGCCTTTGCCACGATTCACGGGTATCGGCGCGACGAAATGATCGGGAGACATCTCGCGGAATTCATCCCGGGAGAGCTGCAAGCGCGGTGCGCGGTTCTGGTGCCCGAGATCCTTTCCGGCGTACCCTGCCACATCGAGGCGCAGACCCACCATCGCGATGGCACACTGTTCGACGTCGAGATCCACGGCGTGCCCATGCGCTATCGAGGCCGCGAGCACGCGCTGATCATCATGCGAGATGTCACCGAACGCAAGCGCGCCGACGAGGCGTTGCGCGCCAGCGAGGAGCAGTACCGCGCGATTTTTAACGCGTCGGCGGATGCGCTCGTGCTGTGGAATTCACAATCGCTGCGTGTCGACGTCAACCCGGCCTATGAGCGAATGTACGGCTACAGCCGGGACGAAATTCTTGTCGGTGAGCGGGCCAGAGACTTGTCCCCGAATCATCGAAGGCTTCAGGAAGAAATCGTAGCGCGCACGCTTGCCGGGGAGCACTGCCATGAGGATCTCATGGAGACCGTTCGGCGGTCCGGCACACGGTTTCCGATTGAGTTGCGCACCATTCCGATCCAGCATAGAGGCGAGCCGCACGTGCTCGCAATGATCCGTGACCTCACGGAGCGCCGCCAGGTGGAGGAGGATCGCGCGAGGCTCGAGGCGCAACTCCGCCAGGCGCAGAAGATGGAAGCCATCGGCCACCTGACCGGCGGCATCGCGCACGATTTCAACAATCTTCTCACGAGCATCATGGGGTACGTCACGCTCGCTGCGGAGCAATCGGCAGACGGCCACGACGACCGGCTGACGGGCTATCTTGAGCAGGCGCACCTGGCATGCGAGCGGGCGCGTGATCTCATTCAGCAGATGCTGACGTTCAGCCGCGGCCATCGCGGCGAGCCGCGACCGCTGGCACTTGCGGCGCTCATTCGCGAGTCGGTCAAGCTCCTGCGCTCGTCGCTGCCGGCGACAGTCGCTCTTGAGACCCACCTTGAGGACGATGCGCCACCGGTGCTGCTCGATCCGGTCCAGTTCGAGCAGGTGCTGATGAATCTCGCCATCAACGCGCGCGATGCGATGCGCTCGAGCGGCGAGATCCGCGTGTCGCTGCGCCTCGTCAGGTGGGTTGCGGAAGTGTGCACGAGTTGCCGCAAGATGGTCGAAGGGGACATGGTCGAGCTTGCCGTCTCGGATAACGGTCCCGGCATTGCGCCCGACGTGCAGGAGCGCATGTTCGAGCCGTTCTTCACGACCAAGGACGTCGGCAAGGGAAGTGGCATGGGACTGTCCACAGTGCACGGTATCGTGCATGAACATGGCGGCCACGTCGTTGTCGAGCAGGTGCCGGGCGGGGGGGCGCGTTTTCGAGTGCTGCTCCCAGCGTTGCAAGCGCAAGAGCGCGGTGGCGCTCTTCCGCGGTCCCCGACACGCGGCGCGGCCCTTCCACAAGCGTCCCTCGCGGGGCGTGTGGCGGTCGTCGACGACGAAGCATCGGTCGCTACCTTCATGAACGATCTGCTTTTGCACTGGGGGCTGGAGGTGACGACCTTCGTGGACGCTCGCACGGCGCTCGACGCCATCGCCGGAGGAGCGGCGTTCGATCTGGTCATCACCGACCAGACGATGCCAGGTATGACGGGTATGGAGTTCGCCCGGGCGGCGCGCGCGCTGCGGGCCGCGCTGCCCATCGTGTTGTACACCGGATATGACGCACGACTTACTCCGGCCAAAATCGCGCAGGCCGGTGTTGCGGCATTGGTGCGCAAGCCGATCGAGCCTTTTTTGTTGCTCGCGGTGTTGGAAGAGCATCTGCCGCGCCCGATGATCGCACATTGATTGTCGCTTGCCATGATGGGCGCTGAGTACTGGAGAGCGTGCCGAGCGGCGACGATGCTGGAGAGCGGGCGATGTGCCGCTCGAACTCGTAGGCGGGCGTGAGTTGCGCCGGGCGCGCGCTCTTTGCTGATGCATGTCGTGGCAATTCTTGCCACGATCCGAATGGCTGCTCCACTTGGGTTCAAAGTCCGCTACCGGCTTGGTGCGAGGTCGGAGGTGGGTCGGAAATTGCCCCCTGAGTCAGGGGTTCCGTGCCGGGCATTGCTCCCGTATCCTGCAACGCTCGATCATCGACCGGAGTGGGGCATGTCCCAGACCACCCTCAAGGGCAGTTGCCTGTGCGGAGCCGTGAAGTACGAAGTGATCGGCGAACCGAAGCGGTTCTACCATTGCCATTGCTCGCGCTGTCGCAAGGCGACGGGAACGGGGCATGCCTCGAACCTGTTTCTGCAACCGGCGGCGCTCAAGTGGCTCAGCGGTGAGCAGCAGATCCGCTCATTCAAGGTGCCCGAGGCCAAGCGGTTCACCAATGCCTTCTGCGCTACGTGCGGCGGCCGCTTGCCGCGTCAACCCAAGGACTCCGACATTGTCATGATTCCGGCCGGATCGTTGGACGACGAGGCCCCGATCAAGCCGCAAGCGCGCATCTTCTCCAGCTCGCGCGCGAGTTGGTCGTGTGCCTATAACGAGTTGCCCGTCTACCCGGAATCCGTGCCCCATTAGCGGTGGGCTTATGCGGACTGCGTAGCGCCGCAACTGTTGCAACTATGTCCGTGATGGTTCGAACTGGCGTAGACCTGCATGCGCCCGATGGCCGCTGTATTGTCGAGGGTGTGTGGAAACGCTGCTGCTGTTCGGCTTGCGGTGTTCCCTGGCCGGGGTTGACGGCGTTAGCGTTGCGATGGCGGGAGGGCGATCCCGGGGCCGAGTCCCGAGGAACTGCAACAAGCGCCCTCAGGCACCCGGCAGTCTCATCGCTTTCATGGTTTTGGCCATCCCGAGCAGGTTAATGACTCGCTTGAGATTGTAGGCGAGGACCTGCAAGCTCATCTCGGTGCTGACATGCTGCAGTCGGCGCGTGAGGAAGTGCGTCGACCCCATCCATTGCTTCAGCGTTCCGAACCCATGCTCGATGGTACGTCGTCGTAGCGTCATCGCCTGCGGTTTCCGATCCAGCCGTCGCTGCATCATCTCCAGAACGGCTTCGTGTTCCCAACGGGTGATGCGGCGATAATCGCTGGGAGTGCAGTCGGCCTTCTGTGGGCATCTGGGACATGCGGAGGTCCAGTATCGGTGAAGCGTCAGGCCTCTCTCCACCGTCGTCATTCGGTACTTGGCCAGTTGGCCGGCCGGGCACCGATACCCGTCATCCTTCGCGATGTAGATGAAGTCGGCCTTGCTGAAGCGACCTTCCGCCTTAGCGCCCGAGGTCATCGGCTTGGGAACGAGCGGGGTCACGCCGGCTTCCAGGCACGCTTTGATCTCCGGACCGTTGAAGTAGCCGCGGTCCGCCAAGACCTGAAGGCGCTGCTTGTCCATCGCTTCCTGCGCCGCGTTCGCCCTCTTGCTGAGCTGCGACCGGTCGCTGCCGACGTTGGTGACCTCATGCGCCACGATCAGGTGGTGCTTGGCATCGACCACGGCCTGGACGTTGTAACCGACCATCCCGGTGCCCTTTGCCTGCGAGATCATCGACCGCGCATCCGGATCGGTCAGCGATAGCTGTTCCTCGGGCGGGCGCTTCAGCTCCTCGCGGATCGCATCCATTCGCCGCATCTGCTCGCGAGCGTCTGGATCTTCTCCCGCAGCCGCTCGGTCTTGGCCTCGACCTCGGCCGGCTGGGTCCGGTCAGTCGTTTCCAACGCCGCCAGGTAACGCTCAATGCTCTGCTCGATCTGCTGCTGACGCTTGTCGACCTTCCCCGGAGTGAAGTTGCGATCGCGGCTGTTGACTGCCTTGAACTTGCTGCTGTCGATCGCCACGATCGCCTGGCTGAACAGCCGCAGTTCCCGACACAACTCCACGAACCGGCGGCACACGTTGCGGATGCCGACCCCGTTCCCCCTCCGGAAGTCGGCGATCGTCTTGAAGTCCGGCGCGAGCCGTCCCGTGAGCCACATCAGCTCGACGTTGCGCTGTGCCTCTCGCTCCAGCCGGCGACTGGACGGGATGCGGTTCAGGCAGCCGTAGATGTAGAGCTTCAGCAACACCGCCGGGTGGTACGACGGCCGTCCTGTCGCCGCCGGCTCCGCGCCCTCGAAGCCCAGGTCGGCCAGTTCAAGCTCGTCGACAAAGGCATCGACCGCGCGAACTGGATTGTCGTCGGCAATCCAGTCGTCAAGCCGCTCTGGAAACAGCACGAACCGCGACCGCGCCTCCCCCTCTATGAATCGCGTCATCGTCGACTCCAGCGGAAATCTCTGCCGACCGGGACAACAACCGCCTCAAAGAGTTTTCACACACCCTCTTGTCGTCAGCGGACATGGCAACTTCGAAATCGGCGGGCGTGAACCGGCCAGAAGCCGGCCAACGGGACAGGCGGCTTTCGGGCAGGCCCCCCGATCGTTAGCCGGACCCTCGAACTGCTGATCAGGCCGCACGAGTACTGGGTTACCGCCTGATCAGCAGTTCAAAGTTCAGCTCAGGCTTCGTCGGAACTGCTCGATACCGCGCTGCAGATAGCTCGGGTCGTCATGGATGCGCGCAAGGACGATAGACCCCTCGATGCAGACGAGGAATCGATCCGCCAAGTCGGCCGCGGTGATATCTGGCGTCGTAAACGGACTGAGCATTTCGGCCAGCATGGCCTGCAATTCGCTGGTTCGCTCCTTCAGCACGCTCGCAATGACTTGGCTCGAGCCGGCGGCGTCGGTTGCCAGATTGGCCAGCAGGCATCCCGCCCTCCACAAGTCTGCGGCCACCCGAGACACGTGTTCCAGGAAGCCATGGGCTCGACGCCGCGGATCGGTTTCGGCCGCATAGGCGCCGGCAGCCAAGCGCTTCACACGATCCGCGTAGTAGCGTTCCAGCGCTGCGAGCCCGAGGGCTTCCTTGCTTTCGAAGAAGTGATAGAAGCTCCCTTTACTGAGCCCGGCCTCGGCGATCACCTCGTCCACGCGCATGGCGCAGTAGCCGTCACGGAGCATCAGCCTCTCGGCGGTGCCAACGAGTTTCTCGCGCGTGTCTGCACCGCCTTCGGGTTTGGCCGGTCGGGACCCGCGCGCGTTCTTTGCGCTGGCCATCGTCACCATACGTAATGAGGCCGACGATCGCCACGGATGAAGCGCGTGGCGTCCCATGCATCGATCGCCAAGGAAACCGCGTTCGTGGCGACAAGCGCGATGAGCCACACACGGAACGCCGCCTCGTCCCTCGGGAGCGTGTCGAGGCGCAGCGCCATCCACGTCAGCATGGGAATCCAGACAACGTGCGTCACGCCGAGCAGCCGGATGAAACCCTTGCGTTGATAGATCAGGGCTTGAGCGATCGCTGCCATCCCCACGGCACCCAATGCGACTTGCGCCTCGACATGCTGGATGAACAGCAAGGACGCCGAGTTCACGGCGACGAGCCAGGTGCCCCAGATCCTCTGCACGAGACGGAACCGGACCAAAACAATACCGAAGAGTTCAAAGACCGAGCGAAAGATCCCCAGTCGAGATGCATATGTCGTCATGGCGTCACCCTTTCGTTGAGACAAGTCGAGTTCCTGATTGGACACGTCTATAGACTAACTGGTCTAGACCATTTAGTCAAGTCCAGCGAGCAAGCCGTGCAGCTGCGAGTGGACGACGCGTCCTTGGCTGCGCGGCCGGGCCGTGGCAGCCGGCGTCTCCCAGTCAGCGCACCCGGCGAGCGCTGAGGCGCAGGCGTCCCGTTGGCGCGGGCCAGAGGCGCTGCAGTTCAGCGACGCGACCGTGGGCAGCGAGGTGGTTTGTGGGCGGCGCGCATTGGACCGTGGCATGACTGGAACTGGTGAAATACCCCGCGGGGCGACGCGCGAAGGTTCGCCCGTGCGCGTATTGCCCCTGCCTTGGCGCCGTATCGGCGTGTCTGCCCGTTGTGGTCGCCGTGACCTGGCAGTCCAGTGTTCGGACCGGCCGCGCACGTGCGCTGTTGCAAACAGGCTCATGGACGGTTACCTGCCGAACACGGCCGCGTTTCAGTTAGAGGCCACGATGCAGGCTCCATCACACGACGGCAGCGCAACGTGAACCACTCAATCCGACAAAGCTACTGGCAACTCACCCCTCTGTTGCTTACGGCCCATCTGGCCGGCTGGTCCTGGGAGCTGGTCTGTGTCCTGGCCTTGAACGGCCTCCAGCGCCTGCACTTCGTGCTGTGGCATCGCAGTCTGCGGGTCATGGAGGTGCAGGTGCGCCTGCTGTACCTTTCACTCTTGGTCCTCGGCGCCAGCGTGCCGGGCCTGCACCCGTTGCTCGCCGTTCTGCTGGCCGGACTCACGGTCCGCCTGAGCCTGGACTAATGTTTCGCGACACGACTCACGGTCCTGATGCCCTGGAACCGAAACGAGCCGCTCAGCACCGCTTACGTTCGCCGCGTGTTCCTGATGCCGCCAGGCCCCGGCCAGATTCAGGACCGCCTGAACCCGGGCGGGCCACACCGGGTACCGCGCGCCACAGCCCGGCGCTCGGCGAACCTGTCGGCGTGGTCGGGGTCCAGGCGACGAGCAGCGCAACCCTCAGTGTTGTCGCCCGAGGCTGGCTAGCGGCCGAGCGCTGCGACAGCCCGTGGATCCCCCGAGCCCGTTCGCGTGTGCATCTCCAACGGCATGTTGCGGTTCGGTCCCCCTGGCGCTACGTGAACGAACAGGAGCTTGACGCCGGAAAGCTGATTCCATGGTGAACCTTGAGGCGCTACAAGAAGACGATAGCAACCCATGCGGACACGCTCGGCTCTGGTCGTTGACGAGTGGTGCAGCGCCATCGACAATTTCGTTGTCGAACGGCCGCTCCCTGGAGACAGGAAGATCAAGACGACGTTTGGCGTCGCACCTACAACCCTCGAGGTAACATGTCGCAGAACCACGCTCCAATCGCTGTTCTGGCCATTGAAGTCCCCGCGCGGACCAGGCCATCGGTCTATCCAGAACCGTTTGCGTCGCGCATGGCCGGCAGGCAGAAGCGGCAGTTGGGCGATGTCTTCGGCCTCAAGAACTTCGGAGTCAATCTCACTCGCCTGGAACCGGGCGCGGTCTCGTCCCTGCGCCACGCCCATACGATGCAAGATGAGTTTGTGTACATCCTCAAGGGAGAGCCGACGCTGCATACCGATGAAGGCCGCATCAGGCTGGCTCCGGGCATGTGCGCAGGTTTCAAGGCTGGAACCGGCAACGGCCATCGATTGATCAACGAGACCCCTGAAGAAGTCGTCTACCTCGAGGTCGGCGATAGAACGCCCGGAGACGAGGGAAGCTATCCGGACGACGACCTCAAAGCCATGCTTGTCGAAGGCAAGTGGCAGTTCGTCCACAAGAACGGCACTCTATATGCGTGAACGCAAGGCGAAGCCCATCGCCTGTGTCGACCCGAGACGATCGGCGCGAGAACACCGGCAACTGTTCGCGCCAGGAGATCGAGTCCGGCTCGGGAACGCTGATCCGGCATCTGATGGCCTCGTCGGCGACTCGTTCGCCGTGGGGGCCAGGCATGCCGCTCGCGCTAGAGCCCATAGTCGGGCAGGGTAATGTCGTCGTGCAGCTGCCGCCTGAGCAGCCATTCGGCCAGGAACGGCACATGCAGCAACTGGCTCATCCAGTTGCGAAGCGTGATGCCGACGGCAGTCTTCGGCGCGAAGGTGGACGCAAACTTGGCCGCCGTGGCCTGCTTGCCTTCGATGAAGGAATGCAGGCGTTCTTCGTAGCGCACGAACGCGGCGCGGTGGTCGCCTTGCGCGAGCTGCAGTTCGCCGGCGAGCACGTAGGCCTGCGCCATCGCCAAGCCGGTGCCCTCGCCGGCCAACAGCGACACGCAGGCAGCAGCGTCGCCGATCAGAGCCACGCGGCCCTGGGTCCAGCGTGGCATGCGGATCTGGCTGACCTGGTCGAAGTACAGCTCGCCCGCCACCTCCAGCGCCGCAAGGATCTGCGGG
Organism: uncultured beta proteobacterium; assembly: GCA_963739745.1. GTDB lineage: Bacteria > Pseudomonadota > Gammaproteobacteria > Burkholderiales > Casimicrobiaceae > VBCG01. Next base: position 25,119 of record CAVUCJ010000012.1, on the reverse strand, counting down.
CATTCCCAGCCGGCGTCGCCGAACGCGCGCTTCAGCACGGCCTTCTTCTGCTTGTTGCTGTGCGGTGCATGCATCTGCAGGTACTCGTCCCGAAACACGAACAGGAACAGCGTGGTGTCGCCGCGCATCGCGAAACGCGAAACCTGCCGGCCCGGTACGCTGTGCATCACGTACACCAGCTCGTCACGCGGGCGGTAGCCACGCGCCTCGAAGGCCGCCACGTGGTAGCCCAGTTGCACCTCGCGCTCGGCGTCGGCGCCAAAGCACAGGCGGCGCACGCGCGAGTGCAGGCCGTCGGCGCCGATCACCAGATCCACCTCACGTGCAACGGCATGGTCGAAGCTGATGCGCACGCGCTCGGCCAACTCGTCAATGCGCGCGATCGAATCGCCGAACAGCGTCTCCACCTTGCCGCCCAGCGCCTCGTACACCACGGCCGCGAGATCCGAGCGTTTCACGCTGGTGAAGCGGCCGCGCGTGGATTCGCGAAGTACGCCCACCTCGAAGCCACCGACCGGGCTACCGCGGTCGTCGACGAGGCGCACTTCGTTGACCTGGTAGCCGCGCTCGCAGATGCGCTCGATCAGTCCCATCTTCTCGGCCACGTCGTAGCCGATGCCCCAGAAGTCGATGACGTAGCCGCCGCTGCGCAGCTGGGGTGCCTCTTCCACCAGCAGCACCTCGTGGCCAGCACGTTGCAGCCAGAAGGCCAATGCCGCGCCGGCGATGCCGGCACCGTTGATCGCAATCTTCATCAGTGCTCCATTCCGCGCCGATGGCAGCCGATTCCTAGAATGTCCAGCTTGACCAGCGCAAGCACACAGTGTGGGTCGCAGGCCCGCGCCGCACCATGACCTCGCGCGCCAATGCAGGTGACGCACAGCCCACGCTGTGGGCGCGCGTGGTGCGGGAGACACTGGCTGCCGCGGGCCGCAGCGGGCTCGACGCCAACGTGCTGCGCAGCGCGCTCGGGCTGCACCTAGCCGAGCTCGCCGACCCCGACGCCCGGCTGCCGTTGCCATGCCTGTACGCGTTGCTCGAGCTGTGCGTGGAGCACATGGGTGACGAGCTGGCGCCGCTGCGCATCGTGAGCAAAGTGAGCCCGGACGCCTTCGACGCGCTGGGGCTGCTGGCCATGACGAGCACGACCGTCGAGGAGGCGATGCAAGCGATGTGGCGCTATTCACGCGTGTTCATCGAAGGCGAGCGCTACACGGTGGAGCGCACATCGGCAGGCGCCAGCTACGGCTACTTCCCCTGGGGCCCGCCGCGGCCCGCACATTCGCTGATGGCCGAGCTGTTCGCGCGCGACCTGGCGGTGAACATGCCGCTGCTGGCGGGCGTCCCGGCCCACGACGCGCAGGTGCGGTTGCGTCACCTGCCTGCAAGGCCGGGCGATCATGCGGCGCTGCTGGGTGGGCGCGTGCAGTTTGGCGCCGGCATCGACGAGGTGGCCTACACGGCGCAGTTCCTCGCGCAGCCACTTCCGCTCGCGAACCCGATGTTCCGGGCCGTGGCGCTGCGCACCCTCGACGCGCGCCTAGCCTGCCTGCCGCCGGAGTCGCCGCTGGCGCGCGCGCACAACGCGGTCGTGCACGACCTGGCGCACGGCGCGCCTTTGCTGGAGGCGGTAGCCGAGCGCCTCGCACTCAGCCGGCGCACGCTGCAGCGCACGCTGCGCGATCACGGCACCTCGTTCAGCGCGCTGGTGGACGACGTGCGGCGCGCCCGCGCGCTGGCGCTGCTGCGCTCCGGCGCCGCTGTGGCGGAGGTGGCGTGGCTGCTCGGCTATTCCGAGCCCAGCCCATTCGTGCGCGCTGTCAAGCGCTGGACCGGCGCCAGCCCGAGCGCACTGCGCGCCGCCTCAACCGCCTAAGGGGCGCGGCGGCGTTGCCTTCAACGAGCTGTGCTTCGAGATGGTGCAAGACTTCGTCGATGGCGCACTGCGGGAACGGCTCTAACGCTGTCTCCTTCGTCCGCAGGCTTGCAAGGTTGACCGAGGACTCTGATACGTTCCGTTCAGTCGAAGCGAAGTGCCGCTTTCGAGCATGTCGAACGCAGCATCGACAGGTCGCATTGGGTCGACTGCCGCCAACCTCTAGGAATCAGTGAACGACTGCTCCCGGCAGGAGAGCGGGGGGCGTGCTCGCGGAGGTGCCGAGATTCGACAATGTGCGCGCGCAGCGCGGGTTCCGTTGTGGTCCGCAATAATGGGATCAAGGGTTGGGTTGACGAGTCCACCACCGTCCGCGGCATGATGGGGCGTGATTGCCTTCGTTCGGATAGTTCTGCGGCTGCTCGCCGACATTGTGGGTTTGGCCGTCCTCTCGGTTCGGCCTCGGCGGTCGCTCGAAGCCGAGAACTTGGTGCTGCGTCGTCAGCTCGGGCGATTCAAGGAGCGTGGCGTGAAACCGCGGCCTATCGACGCCGCGACTCGGACGGGCCTGGCCTTGTTGTCGCGGCTGTGCGATTGGCCTTCGTGCCTGATGGTTGTTCGGCCGGAAACGGTAGTCCGCTGGCACCGAGCAGGCTGGCGCCTATTCTGGCGCCACAAGTCGCGACCGGGCCGTCCGCCGATTCCCATGGAGCTACGCCAGCTGATCCGACGCATGGCCACCGAGAACCCGCATTAGGGCGAGGAGAGGATTGCCGACGAATTGCTGCTGAAGCTCGGATTACGGGTCTCGCCGCGTACGGTTCGCAAGTACATGCCAAAGCGACCGCCCGGTCGCCCAGGTGCCGATCTGCGCTGGTCGACCTTTCTCCGGAACCATGCCAAGGCCATTGTCGCGTGTGACTTCTTCGTGGCTGGTACGGCGACATTCCGACTGCTCTACGTGTTCGTGGTCATCGAGCACGGCAGTCGCCGACTTGTGCGCGCCGATGTCACGGCGCATCCGAGTGCAACATGGACCTTACAGAAGCTGCAGGAGGTCGTTGGATTCGAAGATACCCACCGGTACCTCATTCACGACCGGGACAGCATCTTTGCCAGGCATTTGGATGAATCGATTAGAGCGCTGGGCTTGAGCGTGCTGCAATCGCCACCGCGCTGCCCGAAGGCGAATGCGGTTTGCGAACGCGTGGTCGGAACGATTCGGCGTGCGTGTCTGGACTGGCTGATCCCGATGTCAGAGGGACATCTGCGCTCAATTCTGGAATCCTGGGTAGAACATTACAACCGTGGTAGACCACACAGCAGCCTGGGCCCCGGTGTTCCCGACCCTCCCCAGGAACTCGCGCAGATCCGGAAGTCAGGGTCCCTACATCGATTGGCGGCGGGTGCGCTCGTGCTCGCGAAATCGGTCCTGGGAGGCTTGCCTCACGAATACTCACCTGCCGCGGCAACCGCGAGCCCGTAAGTCGTCGGCATGAGCGTGCCTAGTCGCGTCGATCTGAATATATGCGGAGAACAGCGGTCGGGCCGCCGCGACTGCCCTTTCGATCAGTCCTCGGCCAGCGGTCCGGAGGTCCCGAGCCCCACGCGCTGCGCCTCCGTGTCGAAAATCGTCGTCACGCCGACGTTGGCGAGGTTGACGTCCGGTCCGAATTCGGCGAAGACCCATTTCTTCATCGTTTCGACGTCGCAGCTACGAACCCCGTCGATCCAGGGGCCGGGTAGCTCGATCATGATGCGATCCAGCGGGAGGCCGCGTTTCAGGACCTCGAGCGTTTCCTGCCGCACCGCGCCTTGGTCCACAAGCTCGGCTGCCTCGACCAGCACGAGCGAGGCGCCGGCTTCGAGGCAGATCTCCGCTTGCCCGACGAGAAGTGCTGGGTTACTCAGCGTCTCCTTCGAGCCCACTTCGCCGAAGACCTCGAGCCCGCTCGCCACCGCGGCGCGGATCTGGCTCCGCCGCTGCGCGTCGGTCAACGGCACCGTGTTGTCTGAGATCTCGATGGTGCGAAATCCGAGCGCGCGTGCTTCGGCATAGAACTGGGGCAATGCGCCTTCGCCGAGCTTCGCGAACACGTATTCATGGAATTGGCCGCCGATGAAGGGCTTGACATCGTGCGCCTCGTACAGGCGGAGTTTGTCCATGAGAATGCTCCGCGAATAGAGGCGGGCGGTGCCGGTCTTGACCTTCATGAAGTCGATGTACGGCGCCGCCAGGTCGAGAACGCTTTCGACATAGGCGAGCGGCAGGCCGTCGTCGATGACCATGGTGAGGCCGGCGCGGCGCGGCTTGCCCGGCGAGCGGCGAGAGTCGATCGGGACGAAGGCGAAGGCGTTGTCGATCATGGTCTCGTTCTCCGAAGCGGCGTCATTCGGGGCTTAGCTTGGCGAGCTTGAACATTCTTGCGAAGCGCTCCTGCTCGGCGACGAGAAATGTCTTGAATTCGGCGGGACTGTCGCCCACGGGGTCGATGCCCGTGGCCACGAGCTTGTCGCGAATCTCCGGTGTCTTGAGCACCGACGCGAACTCCGATTGCAGTTGCGAGACGACAGTCGGCGGGCGTTTGCGCGGGGACGAACACGCCCATCCAGTGCGACACCTCGAAGCCGGCCATACCCGGCGTCTCGGCCACGGTCGGGACATTGTTCGCCCACGCGACGCGCGACTTCGTCGTCACCGCGATGGGCACGAGCTTACCCGCCTTGATGTGCGGCAGGACGGGCGCCATGCCGACGATCGCGAACGGAATCTCGCCGCCGAGCACCGCAGCCGTGGCCGGACCGGCGCCCTTGTAGGGCACGTGCAACAAATCGATGCCGGCGAGATTGTTGAGCCATTCGCCGGCGAGATGCTGCGAGCTTGCGTTACCCGCTGTCCCGAAAGCGAGCTTGTTGGGATGCGCCTTGGCGTAGGCGATGAGCTCGGGCAGCGTCTTCACGCCGATGCTCGGGTTGGCGACGATCACGAGCGGTGTTATGCCTGCCAGAGTGACCGGCGCCAGGTCCTTCGTCCAGTCGTAGCGCATCGACTTGTAGGCGCTCGGCGCGATGACGATCTCCGCCGGCGAGGCGAACAGAATCGTGCGCCCGTCAGGCGCGGCGTGCGCGACGTACTCGGCGCCGATCATGCCGTTGGCGCCCGGCTTGTTCTCGACGACCACGGTCTGTCCGAAGCGCTTGCCGAGCTGCTCGGCCAGGAGCCTCGCCATCGTGTCGTGGCCGCCGCCGGGCGCGTAAGGGACGATCAGCGTGACGACTTTCGTGCCGGAGCCCTGGCCGAGTGCTACCGGCGCAGTGCTCATCGTCGGCCAGCGCGGCCAGCGCAAAATAGCGCAGAAAGAAAGATTTTCATGGTATCTCCAGAAAAGAATGACGATGGATGGCCGCTCGCGGGCGCCGGCTTGGGACGGATTCAGGCTTCCTGAAACAGGTAGATGGGACTCGACCAGGCCTGATGGCCGTTCTCGAGCGTGACGCGCACGTAGATGGGCGAGTCGCCGGTCGGCATTGAGCTCGATTGTCGCGCTCGAAGGAATAGCTTTGCGCGACGTTGCGCTCAGGCAGGCGGAAAACGCGAACGCGGCGCTCGAGTCCGCCGGCGTCGAAGATGCGTGTCCTCGAGGCCGATGTCGCTGATCGCGAGCGAGGCCTTGACGTGTGGCGTGTCGATGTCGAGGCGGCCGGTGCGCCGCCTCCTCGAGCATGATGTCGGCGCCCGCGAAATTGCCGGTCGTGACCGACGCCCATTGCAGCGCCGCGTCGCCGACCGCATCGAGCGTCTTCTCGAGATGCCAGAAATTGATCGGCGCAAACGCGGCGATGCGGTTGCCGGCTGACCTCGAGTCGGCCGTCCCAAGTCGTCATCCGTCCCCGACCGCGATATTCCGCACCTTCCCAGACGACGCGGATGCGGCTTCCGAGCGAGCCAACGTCGTAGGGCGCAGGGTTTCGAGTGTGTGTGCGCCGCAGCGCAAGTCGACCCGCTCGATCGGGGCGGCCGCTTCGATGCGGACACGGATGCGGGCGTGGGTACCGTCGAGCGCCACGATGTCGCCCATGGCGGCAGCCGACACCGCCTCGCTTGGCGCCGCGCGGGTCGAGCAGCGGGTCGACGAGGTAGCGCCTGGCGGAGCAGTCGAAGCGCGCCTCGACGTGCAGATGCAGCCTATCGCCGGTCGTGCCGTAGTGGCGCCGCATCTTCATCGCTTCCCAGATGCTCGCGCGCGTCAAGCGACTCCATGTACACGCACGTCAGGCCACCGTAGGCGCCGAAGATCGAAGCGCCGGGATGGCTCGCGCCCGGCCGCCCCTTGTGATCGTCGGAGTTGCACACCACGCCGACGCGATGGCCGAGCGCGAAAGCATCGAAGAGCAGCCACTCGAACGTCCCCCACGACGAATGCACCTCGACCGAACGCTCGATCGTGCCGTCGTGACCCGCCGACAGGTCGGCGTAGCGGCCGCCCACGTGCGCGAAGGCCAGCACGTTCTCGCCGTCGCGGCGAAATGCAGCGAATAGGTCGTTGACGTGGTTGCAGTCGGTGGCGATGTCCGACGTGTCCTCGACCAGCGCATGCGACGAGCGACGGATGGGACGGCCTTCCTCGAAGAAGAAGATGTTGCGGTCCCCGCCCAGATGTGTGACCGGCGAATACTCGTAGCCGGGAACGGTCACGAAACGGCCGGGAGCGTTGAACTCGCGATACAGTGCGTTCAAGTCCTGCCAGAAGGCGTTGCTGATTTGGAAGTCGTTGCCCTGGTGCCCCACGAAGTCGCAGAAGGCCAGATCGCGGGCGAAGAGAAAATAGTCGCTTGCGCTGTTGGTACCGATAGTCTCTTCGCTTTGCGCATGGAAGTCGCCCCACCACGTGGCCATCTTGCCCCGCTCCCCGATGACGATCGGGTTGGACACGGCAAGGAGGTTGCCGGGCCCGTCGAAGCGCACGGATGCGCACGACGCCGGGCTCGGCAACGCCGAGATCGGAAATGCGGAGCGTCGCAGCGCCTTCGAGCGTCACGCTATCTGGCAGACCTAAAATCTGGCCGTCGGCCTCGAAGCGAACGGCCCCGTGAAGCGCCGGGCACAGGATTGCCGCACCGGTCGTCGGCGCGCAGACATAGCGCAAACGGTTGCTCTACTTGGCGGCGCGTCGGCACCACGAGCTGGTAGCGATGCGGCACGCCAGGCGCGATGGCGACGACGGCTTCACCCGCGACGTCGCCGTACACGACAGTGCCGAACGGGTCCGCTTGCACCCGCACCTCGAAGCGCGGCTCGCGCATCGAGGACACCCGCCATCCCGCGCTCCCCTCGGACCGGTCGCCGAGCACGAGGGTCAGGGTATCGCCCTCGCGCAGGGCGTCGCGCATGACGTTGACTCGGATCGCCTTGAACCACGGGCGGAACGAGCCGCGAGGGTGATACTCCGCGAGGAGCTTCGTGCCGTTCGATGCAACGACGGTGCAGTAATTGGGCGCGTTCGGCCGCTCGAACTGCGGGCGGCCGGCGTCGCTTGCAAAGCGAAATAGAAAGCGCACGCTGCCCTGGTCGTCGATGCCGAACCTACCCGCCGTATAGGTCACCCGGAAAGTCGCCATCGAACCCGCGGTGACTGGGACCGGTCCTGCAAGGTCGACGCGGCCCAGGATCTCGGGCGGGTAGGGCAGGCGATTGAGAGAGGGATTTCGATGGTGCATGGCTGTGGGCGTCGAGTGCGGAGCTTTGATCAGCGCGTGGACTCGGCCGCCTCCGGTGGGCTGAAATTGAGGATGAGCCCAAAGGTCGTGGGCGGCACCACCATGCGCTGGAAGGTGATGGGCTCGCGACCGAACGAGCGCCCGACGATGTCCACGCGGAGGGAGGGGCTTGCCTTCTTCACGCCGATGACGCGGGCGTCTGCCGGGTCGATCGGCACGACATGGGCGATCCCGGTCGCGGAAAGCGTCGGCGCGGCGAAGTTGCTCTCCAGCACTGCTTTGAGATTCACGTCGCTCAGGCGTCTCTGCGCGACCCTGACGAGGCGCCCGAAGCGGCTCGCGCGGAGCCAGATGGTGCCGCTGCAGGCGAACTCGCCGCCGATGTCGAGGCGGCGCCGCAGCATGACGTAGCCCTCGGGATCGGCGCCGAGCGCCGCGTTCCACGGACCGTCGCCGCGGACGATCTTGCGCTCGAGGAGCGTTGCGAACACCGGCAACTCCGTTCGGCCATCGGCCGCAAGGAACCGGTAGTGCCACGATCCTTGAACCGCTTCGCGCAGCCTGCCGACGAACGTGCCGTGTCCCTGGCGCCGCACGAGAAAGCCGTCGTCGACGAGCCGGCCCAACGCCTTCTGCGTCGTGCCGAGGCTAAGACCGAGGGCGTGGCTGAGGTCGCGCTCGCCGGCGATCTTGGTGCCGGCGGAGAGCCCCCCCTCGCGGACCGCCTCGACAATCGCGGCATGCAGCCGGACGTGCTTGGGCACCTCCGGTGCCTGGTCGCGGTAGCGCAGCATGACGAGCGACGTCGAAGCGTCCATGCAACAAGCCTAAGCCCGCTCGGCGCAAGAGGTCAATAGCTTCAGTGCTCTATAGCATGCTGCGAACCAGGGAGTCGTGGGTTCGAATCCTGCCGGGCGCGCAAAAAACTTCTTTGAAGATCAAGCGCTTGCCAACAACACGGCAGGCGCTTTTCTTTTCAACGGCACGAGTGCGGGAGTTTTGCGGGACCCCTCCTCACATACGCGATTGGCCGCGTCCAACAGGTTCTGCAACTCCGCCGCCGAGTAGTGCGTGGTGATGCGTCCCGAGCGATGACCGAGCAAATCCTGCCGGTCCTCGAACGACACGCCCGCCGCCCGCAGGCGCCACCGAAGGTGTGCTTGAGATTGACCCTAACCCAGGAATTCCTACCGATCTGACGTAGAAATTCCGGCACAATTTTGACCCTGGAAGGAGAGTGTGCCGTGAAGCGGAGCAAGTTTACTGAGGAGCAGACTGCCTTTGCCCTGAAGCAGGCGGAAGTGGGGGCATCGGTGGAGGAGGTGCGCCGGAAGAAGGGCATTTCGGACGCCACGTTCTACAACTGGCGCAAGAAGTACTGAGGCCTGGGTCCTTCCGAGCTGCGCCGCTCGTAATGGGCAATGCAACCTACTCAACGTGTGGGAGTTGTGCGGGGATTGGTGCCGCACCATCCAGCAGTTCCCTGCAGAGGTCCCGCAACGGGCATGTCTTAGGCACTGAATGTCGCCTATCTCTCGGGTCGCTCACCGCTGATCGATTATCTTGGCGACGACACTAACCGACCGCAACTGGCGGAAACCTCCGGTTGATGGACTGCGACTGAATGACTGCTCATGCTTTGGCGACGCGCAAGCAATTTCCAGGGGCATCGCGTGAGCGTCCGCTTGCAATCCGTTTTGGCGCCGCGCCCCGCCTGCTTAGGTTGGCGTAGTGAACGCCGTCAGCACCCCGGTGTAGCCGTAGAGGTGATGCCTTGCGATCTCGCCACCCGCGAAAAAGCCGACTAGCGGCACATCGCCCAGGGCATTGCGCACCACCTGCAACTCGGCGTGCGGCGCGCCGAAGTGCGGGCCACCGCGCCCCGAGCAACTGACGTAGACCGCGCCCGCCACGGTCCGTGGCGCGCCGCTCTCCAGTTCGTCGCGGATCTCAGTCACGATGCGCACCAGATCGCGCTTTGCGGCGTTCGCGTTACGCGTGCAAAACGCCACGCGCATGCCCGGCTCGACCTGCTCGGCGATCGCCAGGACCTGGTGCTGGCGGTCCACGCCGATCAGGTGCCGCACGACCGTATCCGCGCCAAATTGTCCGGGCCGAGTGGGGAGGTCCTCCGCGGTGGTGATCAAGCCTACCAGCGTGGCGGAAAGTGCCCGCGACAACGCGTGATCCGGCAGGTCCCGGTCGAGGCGCAGATCCTGCAATACGCATTCGAGCGCGGGCTTGCCGTCCAGGCTGATCAGGAAATTGCGCTCGGCTTCAGTTACATTACGCCACTGTCCGATCGGTTGGCAGCCCTGCGTCACACGCGAGATCACGCCGACTTCCGGGCCAAAGGCCACTCCGGACAAACCGCCGGTGAATACGCCATCCGCCATGTGTACCGCACGGTTGCGTGCTGACGACAGTCCGCCGAACAGATAACCGGTGGCCGTGCGAGTGCTGAGCTCGTGCAGCAACTCCTGCAGGTCGGGCGTGCTGCCTTCGGCATGGACCAGCGCGGTATGGGCCACGAACCCGGACGATGCTGCCGGCAGCGGCCGCAGGCCCGAGAACAGCCGAAACGATTCGCGCGGCAGCGGCGCGATCATCAACACCAGGGCAGGTTCGTCGAAGTATTCGACGCCGCTCGCGGCCACGCCGACACCGATCGTGCCGACCCAGGCCACGCCGGGCAAGCCCATGCGCAACGCATCGAGAATCGCCTCGGCCGCCGGCGCGTAATAGTCGCTCAGGTAGCACCATCCCAGTGTGAACGAAGTCAATTCACCCTGCCGCGCGGCACGCGCCGCGATCTCGGCTTGAATTTGCCTCTGGCTCTCCGCCAGAGCCACACGCCAATCGGCGTGCGCGGCATGAGCATGCACAAATGAAGCGAGAGACATAGGCATATAGTGTGCGTCGCAAATTCATCGTACGCCGCGATCGGCGTCTGGAACAGCCCGCGGCGGGGGTGGCCACCGGCGTTGTCCCCCCGGCAGGCGCGGGTCGAAGATGCATCGTCCGATTTGCACTTGGTTCACGCTCAGTGATCAAGGCCATAAGGCGGTAACGTGGTCAAACGCGGGTCCTCCACCTGGCCCCCTATCGTGAAATGGTAGAGCGATTGAAACGTTGCGTCGTTGAATCCCATTACCTGATGGACGGGGTCATCGAAAAAACAGCCGATACCCGTGGCGCGTACGCCAGCGGACTCTGCTTCCAGATACAGCACCTGGCCGATCACCCCTGTCTCCCAGAATAGCCGGCGGTAAAACCACGGTCCATGTCGTCGCAGACTTGATTCGTATTCTGCGATCATGCCCAAGGAAAATGCCCCGTCGCCGGCAATCTCCTGACGGCAGCAGAGCTCGGTCGCCAGCGGACGCACATCGCCCTCTTCGAGGAGAAACAGGGGCAGGTCCGTTGGGCAGCCCCGCGGCGCGGTCCAGGCATATTGTTGGTGCGTCGCTCGCTTGAGTGAATCCACCTTTTCGCGGTCGCGAGCCAGCATGTAGAGGCCGGGATCAAGGCCGTTCACTCGATGGACGAAGAGGGCGAGATGGATGGACGGCTGCCAGGGCAGGGCGTCCCACGGCATCGGACGTTCGCATACATCACGATCAGCCCGTGGCATGACGCGGTCCAGCATCGTATAGAAGCAGCGAATTGAAATGGAGGTATTGCCATCGAACGCGAGCGCGCTTCGCCGCTGTCGGATCACCTGTTCGGCCCTGGTCTGATCCGGATAGGGGCTTGTCGGCCTGGCGGCAGGATCAATCAGGTTGTCCAAGGTCGGACCGACGCAATGCAGTTCTACGCTGCGCCGTTCAGTACTGGCCTTTCCACGAAGCGACTTCAACCTGCTCGAGAAATTCCCAATTTACGGGGTCGTCTCGACTTAGCCGGTCGGCCTTGCCGTGCCAGCGACATCGCGCCAAATTGCGAGCGGCGTCAGGGGGAAACGACAGCGGCATGGCGACGGGACGTCCAGCGGCAACGCCGGCAGCTTGATCGGCGGGCCAGACCACGGCGAAACAATCAGGATGCTCTGGTTCCGCTCCTTCGAAGTCCTCGGCGCGATCTATCCCTAACATGGCGGCAACCGCGTCATCTGACACGCCGTCCAACAGCAACATGCGCCAGCCCAGCGCCTGCGCTGCAACGCGAGCGCTGCCGATCGCATGTCCGGCGTCATGCTGGCAGTAGCGAAAGGCCCGCTCGCCGTACTTCCACGTCTCCCGCCAATGGACGGACGTGAAGGCGACCAGAAAGGCGTTGGGCGGGAACCCTCGCATCAGAGAATCGAAGGTCGCTTGCGGCAACTCTGCCCGCAGCTCCAGTCCATGCGCCTTGGACGCATAGTGATAAACGCCAGGGAACGGCGACAGGTGCGCGACTCCGTCAATCAGCAAGTAACCTTCGGTGGGATGCAGGTTGCCGCTCGACGGGTTGGTTCGAAGCGCCCAGCGCACCTCGCCGGCCTGCTTCCATGCCGAAATGGCCAGCGAATATTCGAAGAAGCGCGAAAGCGATCGGACCGTGACCGGGCCGCTGACCGATAGCTGACCACGATACAAGTCCTGGTACCGGGGCGAGACGGGTGCGTCGTCAGGCTTCAGGTGCGGCAAGGCACAAAGCGGCGATCCGGCGTAGCGTCGAAATGGATCCGGCTGATTCGCCCAGTCCATGCAACCAGGCGCTCGCGCGTAGCGAAAGAAATGATGCTTCGTCTCCTGGTGGTAGCGCAGGACCACGTCCAGGGCGTCCCGCGCTGCCGCAGCACGAGCCGTGTCTTCCTTCGGCGGATTGCTCACCGTCGATCCGGATCACGACTCTGCGCAAGCCCAGGTCATCGGCAACTCGGCTTGAATCTCGACGGCCAAGCTGGCGTGGGCCGCGCGCAGCGCGGCTTCGGCCGCTTCCGGTGCAACAGCGCGGGAGAAGATGAAACCGAGGTAACCTGAACCTTCCGGCGGCGGAGCCACCAGTTGCCCGGGTTGGGCGGTGATCCGGATCTCGCTGATGCCCGGCACTGCACGCGCTGCCATCAGGCCGGCCGCATGATGGAATATGCCGCGTGTGGGCACTGGAATCATCATGACCCCGGACGCGTCACTGCTGGCAGATGAGGGAGCGGGCATGTCGAGTGCATGACGCAGGATCAATTCTTCGAGCGACATTCCGAGCCGGTGATCAAGTGCGCGTCCGCACAGGCCGCCGATGGACCGGCTCGCCACTTCCAGCAACCAGATGCCTTGGTCATTGACGCGCATCTCCGCGTGCACCGGTCCGCTGGTCAGACCGGCCAAAGTGCACGCGCGTTGCACGTCGTCGGCGATTGCCATTTGCGCGTCCGAAGCCAAGCGAGAGGGTGTCAAGTAAATGGTTTCCTCGAAATAGGGCCCGTCAAGCGGATCCGGTTTGTCGAACAGCGCCAGCACACGTAAAGCGCCATTTTCCAGCAAACCTTCGAGGGCAAACTCGGCACCAGGAATGAAGGCTTCGACGATGAGGCCCAGTTGCGCGGCGTCGCGATCGGCGAAGGTCTGGATGCGGTGCACGCGGGCAACTGCCTGGACGAACGACGCCGCGTCATCGGCGCGGACGACGCCCCTGCTGGCGGACAACCGCCGGGCTTTCACTACGACGGGATAGCGCAATGACGAAGCGAGGGCCGACGCATCGGCTTCGCTAGCTGCGGCCCGGAATTCCGGACAATTGAGACCATTCGTCTGCTGCAATTGCCGGAAGACAAGCTTGTCGCGGGTGGCGCGCACCGCCTGCAGCGGATTGCCAGCAAGCCCGAGTTTCGTACGCAGTACTGCGGCGAGCTCCAAACCGTGGTCGTCCACCGCCAGCACCGCGTCCACCCTTCGCCCCAGGGAAACAAGCGCTTGCTCGGCCGCGATTTCCGGTTGGTCGAACGGCAATGAAAGGATGGGACTCAGGCCCATGAGCGGCGCGAGCCGGTGGCAATGGTCGGCGGCGGTCATCACCTCCACATCCAGCTTCTGCGCCGCCAACAAAAAATCCTCGTTGCGATAGCCGGCGGCAGGTAGCAGCAGCAAGACGCGTGGCATGTCAGAACGATTGCAATTGCTGATTGGTGGGCTCGGCGCAGCAGTACCACGGCTCGGACAGGCGCGGGACGGGTTGGCCGGGATCGGCGCCGTCGAGACGCGGCGGCTCGCGACCGGTTGCGGCGTGCGCGAGCCGCCAAATCTCGCCGAACGCCTCCGCCCGCGACGCGCCATCCGTTCGCATGGCGGTGGCCTGCACCTCCTGCTGCAGCGCATCCACGCGAGCGTCGGCATGGCGCCACGGATAACCCAGAAGGTCAGGGTCGAATGGTCCGAGCATTGCCGCGAATCCCGGCAAGTGCAACAGAAACGATCCCTGCGGCACCAACAGTCGGATGGCGAGCTGCACCGGGTGGCACCGCCTCCTGGAGATTCAAGCGCGCCAGTTCGCGCAGCAGATCGAGGTAGCCAGCCAGCGTCGTCCACGGCGTGAACGGGACGAAGGTGGGCGCGAGCGCAATGCCGTTGGCACGGCACAACAGCAGTGCGCGCTCGAAATCGGCGCGAGTGTGGCGCTTATCGAGATAGCCCAGGATCCGATCGTCCACTGATTCGACGGCCGAGGTAATGAACAGGCAGCCACAATCGCGCAGTATCGGCAACAGCGCGGCGTGGTCGAGCAGGTGCTGAATCTTGATCGTGGCGTCGAACGTCAGTTGCGGAAAGCGCACGTGCATGGTCTTCACCACCTTGAGCGCGTGCGTCGGCCCATTGAAAAAATCCGGGTCACCGAACGAGATATGTGCCGCGCCCATCGCTACCTGCTGCGCGATGTCCGCCAGCACCACGTCCTTGTCCACCGCGCGGAACTTCCCTTGATACACCGGGACCACCGGGCAGTGGCGGCACAGGTGCTTGCAGCCGCGGGTCGTTTCCGTAAAGCCGGTGATCTTGCGGCCGCCGCCCGGCAGTACCAGTTGAGCATACCGCCCCAACTCGGGCAGGCCCGTTCGATCGGGCGTGAGGAAGGTCACGCGTGACAAATTGACAAGCGGCCCACGCTGCACGCGGTTGTCGCCGTCGGCGCAGCCGGTCGGCAAGGGCGACGAGGTCGGGTTCAAATTCGCCGCCCAGAAGCGTCTGTACGCCTAAGCCGCGCAGCAGTTGCTCGTTCATCGCCGCGTACAGGCCGTACATGCAGACATGGGCGGAGGGCGCCAGCGCTCGAATCCTGGGCAGCGCCGCGACGGCGATGCGGGTGGCGGTGTGCATGCCCAGGTGGACGGCGACCAAGCCGGCACCGTGCAGGGTGCCGGGATCGAGCTTTTGCAGCGCGAGGTCGACGCAGACGACTTCGAAACCGGCGAATTTCAGAAGTGCGGCGGGTGCGGCCAGGTTAAACGATTGGCGGCCCAGTTCGTACGGGCCGATCAGAACCGCCTTCAACGCCGGTTCCGGCGGAGCATTCGCATCGCGAACGATGCCCTGCGGAGCGTTCACTGCCGCATCGTCATTTGGATTTCGGGCGTTCCGGCGCGCCGGCCAGCGGTTCGCGCGAAGCGCCTGCCGCCTCCATCCGGCTCAGATAACGATCCCAGAGCGCGACATGATTCGCGCCCAACTCATAGAGGTAATCCCAGGAATAGATACCGGTGTCGTGCCCATCGGAGAACGTCAGCGTTACCGCATACGCGCCCACCGGTTCGACGCTCTTGATCCCGATGTTCTTCTTGCCGAGCTGCAGGACCTCCTGCCCGGGTCCGTGTCCGCGCACCTCGGCCGACGGCGAATACACCCGCAAGAATTCGTAGGGCAGTTCAAACCGTGCGCCGTCGTTGAATGCGATTTCGAGCTTACGGGAAACCTGGTGCAGCTTGATTTCCGTGGGGATGGGCGTGGTTTTGTCGAGTCCCGACATGGGGATCACTCAGGAGACCATTCGCCGGCAAAAGGCATCACGATGAGCAGTGAGTCAACCCGGGCGCGCGCCGGCACGTCAATGCGCTCTCTCACTTGCTGCCGGGCTTGACATAGCCGGCCGCCACATCGGCGCCGGCGCCAAAGAAATAGGCTTCCATTTGCTCGACAAGATATTTGCGCGACGCGGCATCGGCCAGATTGAGGCGATTTTCGTTTACCAGCATCTTCTGGTGCTCGAGCCACGCTTTCCACGCTTCCTTGGAGACGCTCTCGAATATCCGCTTGCCGAGTGCCCCTGGATACGGCGGGAAATCGAGCCCCTCGGCTTCGCGGCCGAGCTTTGCGCAATTCACTGTTCTGACCATGTCGTTTTATGCGCCTAAAATGGCTGCGGTGCAAACCCTCGCCCGAATCCAGCCTTCACGCCGGCGATCTTCGCCATGCGGCAGGATAACCGCGGCCACGTCCGACCCGCTAGCTGTGCAGCGTCAAGACGTTGTTTCTCGAGCGTTTGGGCTTCATCGAGGCAGCTCGCACCACTTCGGGCGTTGGGCTGCGAGTCCTGCCGCACACCCGATGCCAGGCTTCATGCGTCTGGAAATGAGTCGACCAGCTCCTGCAACCGCATTTTGGCGTCGCGGAGGATCGACGCCCCGTCGCCGAAGAGCAGCGTATCGAATTCCAGGTCGAGAAGTTTGCGTACACTTTGCCTCAGTCGCGCCGGATCATCCATGACCTTCTCGCGCAAAAGCCCGCACCGGCCCGGTGGATTCCCGATCACGGCGTCGCCCACGATTAGGATTGAGCGCTCTGGGCCCCGGTGTTCCCGACCCTCCCCATGAACTCGCGCAGATCCGGAAGTCAGCGTCCCGACATCGATTGACGGCGGGTGCGCTCGTGCTCGCGAAATCGGTCCGGGGAGGCTTGCAGCACGAATACTCACTTGCCGTGGCACCCGCGAGTGCGCAAGTCGTCGGCATGAGCGCGCCTAGTCGCGTCGATCTGAATATTTGCGGAGAACACGGGACATTCGAAAACTGTTCTTCGCCGGGCGCTTTCGCGGCGTTGGAGGCAACGTGATTCGGCACGAGATTTGCTGCGTCAGGTACGTTGCTGCCAGATACGTGGATCGCGTCTTGAATGAAAGCACGCCATGACGAACACCACGTCATCAACGATTCGGAAGAATAGTGCGTAGGGGAATCTGCGCAACAGCGCGCGGCGGATGTCGGCAAAGACAAGCGGAAACTGCAACGGATTGACGGTCAGCCGCTTGACTGCATTGTCGAGTTCAGCGCGAAAGGCAGCGCCCAAACCGCGGGCCTCAGCTTCGTACCAGTCTTGCGCGTCGCTTGCTTCGATCTGTGCTGCGGGTAGGAAAATGACCGCGTGCATCAGGACGCGCGGCGTGCGAGCTGCGCTCGAAGTTGTTCCCAGGTAATGCCGCCCGAACGGTCTTGTTCAAAGCTATCGAGCCGACGCCCAAGTTCAGCGCGCTGCGTCGGAGTCACGGCCACATCTACGGGATCGAGGCTGTCCCAAAGCTCGCCGATGAGCGTCAGGCGCTCCTCCGGAGACAACCGCGTGATTTCATCCTGGGTGATGGGTAACATGAGGCTCAGCCTACTCAAATCAGCCGCGCGGTTCAAGCCTCGTGGCCGGGTTGCGGTTGCGGGACGCTGCCGATGTTGCCGCAAATTTACGTCGTGGACTCGGCCAACACTGTGTGGCGTGAGCCGTTCGAGCGCCAGCCACGATCGTGGGCGGCAGCCGCAATGCAGATACGGACGGGAGTGCCGCTCGCGTGACATTTGCGTGACTTCGCTGTGCACCAATGGGCATTGCTGTGCAAGCTCGATGGAGCGATCAGTCGCAAGTCGTTGATTGATAAGGCCTACTGGTGTATACCAAAGGCTACGAACCAGAGGGCTGCAATTTGTGCAGCCGGAGTGCATGTCGGTCAATCTCACCGAACCGGAAATTTGGTCAGGTTGCGGGGCCCTACGACCAGCGCTCGTCGACGTGCCGTCTGGAATATCCGCGACGATCGGACTGTTGGTTCGACTGGAAGCACCGCCAGTGTGCCAAATGCCGCTTAAATGGAGGGAAAGCAGGTGCCCTTCCTGGGCACCACTTTAACATTGCCGGATTCACCGGATCAGGCAACGGAAATGGCGCCGAAATGGCACGTTCCAGGCGCTACCGTGAAGTTCGCACGACAGTGTTCGCACGAATTTCGCACAACGTTCCCGTGAAGCGCCCGCGCATGCGGGCGTTTTCATATGCGGCAGCGCCGACATGGCCGCCCGCCGACGCCGCGGATCAGTCCTTGTACGTCACCTGCACCGGGCGCCCATTGACGCGCAGTTCGCCGGTAGCCACGTCGACCTCAAACAGCGGCTGGTCGCCGTTGTAGAGGCCCCAGCGTCCGGTTGCGGGATCGAACTTGCTCGCGATGGCGCCCGATTCCTCATATGCAATCTTGTTGCCGGCGCGCATCGCGAAGCAGGCGAATCGGCACTGTGCCCACACCATCATTCCGAAGTTTACGTCGGCCTCCTCGTCCTTGAGGCCGGTGGGCGCGATGAACACACCGTAGTCAAGCGTCGCTTTGGATCCGGTTCCGAACGCCCGCCCGAGGATGATGCCGAGACCGATCCGATCACCGTCCATGCTTCCTGGAAACGGGCTCCCCCCGGTCGTGAACGCATCGATCTCGAGGCCGTGGAAGCCTCCGTGTCCGGTCGCGTCCTGCACTTCCATCACCCCCGCCCACGTGGTCCCGCGCCCGGTCTTCAGTGCCTGGCTGTAGGAGGCGACGTTAGCGCCAAAATCGGAAGGGTTGTTGAGGATCGAGAGGCTCGCCCATTCGAGCGTCTTGGACGTTGGCTGTGTTGTGACGTGCGTGTAGAGCGCCGGCATCACGTTCGGCACGCCGTCGGCAGGGGCGAAGCGCGTGACGGTCAGGCTTGCGGGAAGCGGGTACACGTCAGGCGGCTTCGGCGTCACGCCCTGGAAGTATCCGGTCTGCGCGGCCACCGCGTTGATCAGCAGCAGACCCAGCCATGGCATCCATCGTCGGATCATTTTTTCTCCTGAGTACAGTCGGTGCCACCTTGCGCCGCACGCGCACGCAAGACCCATGCGAACGGTATCGTATGCGCGATGGCAACGGAAGCGTTCGACTCCACCGCGTTCCTTGGTATGCTCTGAAAGGGCAGCGCCGTTGTTCGCCGCGCGGGTGGCAGGTCGTCGCAGAAGATGCACGATGTCCATGCGTACTCGGCCCCGACGATGACCCGACAGGAGAACGGACATGGTTCAGGACAAGGGACTGCTGACGAGAATTGGCGACGCTATGGAGGCGGCGAAGGACAAGGCCCAGAAGATGGGCGCGACGCTGGCGAAAAAGGCAGAAGGGGCCGCAACCGACGCCAGGCATGAGGTCGACAAGGCAGCGAACGTCGTCGCGAAGAAGGCGCGGTCCGCGAAGGCGACGGTGACGCGCAAGGCGAAAGCTGCGAAAGTCGATGCCAGGCGAGCGTATGGCAAGGCCAAGCGGACGATCGCGAAGAAGGCCGAGACCGCGGCGGCGAGCGCGGAAAGGGCTGCAGGCAAGGTCAAGCGTGCGATGCGGCCGAAGAAGAAGGCAGTCAGGCGCAAGGCCGGCGCGACGAAGTCAGGTATCGCCAGCGCGAAGAAAGCGGCGAGGAAGGGCGCGGCCACGGTGAAGACGGCGGCGACGAAGGCCGGTGCAACCGTGCGCAAGATGGCGAAGCGGGTCGCCAAAGCCGCGGCGGGGGGGGCCGTCGCAAAGAAGTCTTCGGCCAGGAAGGTGACGGCCAGGAAGGCGACGGTGAAGAAGGCGGCGGTGAAGAAGGCTACAGCGACGAAAACGGCGGCAAGGAAGACGGCTGCGGCGAAGGCGGCCACGAAGAAACCAGCGGCCAGGAAAGCGGCGAAGTAGACTGTGGACGTACGGCGTGAACATGACCGACGTGCCGCGGCTGCCGGCCGGCGCGCGACGCCTCTGGACCGCCAGGGACGTCGCGTCTACGACCGGTGCCGGGCGAGCCGCGCCTCGAGCGCCGTCGGCTGCATGTCGTCGTAGACCTCGAACGGCTGGTTTATCCACGGATTGTCCGGCAGGTACTCGACGTAGAAGTCGGGTTTGAAGACCGAGCAGGCCTTCCACCACAGCACGGCGGTCTTGAGTGCGCTCGTGTGCGGGAAGCGCTTCGGCAATTCGCGGAACACGGCTTCCAGCGTATGCCCTGAGTCCACCATGTCGTCGACCAGCAGCACACGCTCGCCGAGCCGCGGCCTGGTCATCGTCATGTGCTCGGCGATAACGAGCTCGCCGCGGACCGTGCCGCCTTCCGCCGTGTAGGAATGGGTCGAGAGGATGGCCAGCGGCTGGTCGAAGATGCGTGACAGCACATCACCGACACGCAGGCCGCCGCGGGCGATGCAGATGATCTGGTCGAATTGAAAGCCCGATTCGTGCACGGTGAGCGCCAGCCGCTCGACCAGCAGGTTGTACTCGTCCCAGCTGACCTTCACGCTCATCGCCACCGATCCCCCACCTGGTTTTCCGACCTAGCAATGCGCAGAAATGCGCGTTCTCGCCCGCGATTCGTGTCTCATTTTTGACGAAGCAAAGAACCCGCCGTCTTGACGGATAAGAGATTTGCAGGAAGCATGTTCTTCGCTTCACTCAGAATGGGACGGGGTTCGGAGCCATTCGAGAATTCTATCGGACAATTTGCCGCGAATCGTCCAGCTTTGCCAGCAATTCGCGGGATGAGCGCTCCACCTGCCACCGTCCTGCCATTCTCCTGGCGTCAGCTGAACGGATGATGGACGAGTATCGTCTCGTCCCGATCCGGGCCTGTCGACACCATGGAGATCGGAACGCCGGTCAGCTTCTCGATCCGCTCGAGATAGGCTCGCGCGTTGAGCGGCAGAGCGGCAAACGTGCGAGCTCCGACCGTCGACTCCCGCCATCCGGGCAGCGTTTCATAGACGGGCGTGCATCGCGCCACGGCCTCTGCGCCCGTCGGAATGAGTTCGAGCGCGTGCCCGTCCATGCGATACGACGTAGCCAACCGGATTTCCTCCATTCCGTCGAGCACGTCGAGCTTCGTGATGCACAGGCCGTCCACGCCGTTCAACTGCAGTGAACGGCGAAGCGCAGCCAGGTCGAGCCATCCACAGCGGCGCGGTCGTCCGGTGACGGAGCCGAATTCATTGCCGCGCTTGGCGAGTCCGGCGCCGACGTCATCGGTCAATTCGGTGGGAAACGGACCGGTGCCGACCCGCGTCGTGTATGCCTTCACGATGCCCAGCACGTAGTCGAGCATCTGCGGGCCGATTCCGCTGCCCGATGCGGCCGCGCCAGCAAGGCAATTTGAACTTGTGACGTAAGGATAGGTCCCGTGGTCGATGTCTAGCAGCGCGCCCTGTGCGCCCTCGAACAACAGCGATTCGCCGCGCGCACGGGCCCGTTGCAGCAGGCCTGCCACGTCGGCGACCATCGGCGCGATCTGCGCCGCATGCGCGAGCGTCTCGTCACGGGTCTGCGCGAAGGGCACCGGTTCACGCTTGTGGTAGTTGACCAGCATGAAATCGTGCAATTCGAGCAGCACCTCGAGCTTGCTGGCAAACCCCTCCGGATCCAGGAGATCCTGGACCCGCAACGCGCGCCGCGCGATCTTGTCTTCGTAGGCGGGACCGATGCCGCGGCCGGTGGTGCCGACTTCGCCTCGCCCATCGCGGCTTCCCGTGCCTGGTCGAGGGCCACGTGGATCGGAAGCACCAGCGGGCAGGCCGGAGAGATCTTCAGTCGCGAGCGCACCTCGACGCCTGCGGCCTCGAGTTCGCCGATTTCCTGCAGCAACGCGGCTGGCGACAGCACCACGCCATTGCCGACGAAGATTGCCACGCCCGGCCGCAGCACACCCGACGGAATGAGGCGAAGCACCGTCTTCCTGCCGCCGATGACCAGCGTATGGCCGGCATTGTGGCCGCCCTGGAAGCGAACCACGCCGGCGGCGCTTTCGGTCAGCCAGTCGACGATCTTGCCCTTGCCCTCTCCCCCCATTGCGTACCGATGACGACCACGTTCTTGCCCATCACTTCTCCTCGACGCGCCATTCGCCGCGCTTGCCCACGATCCGGTGACCTCGTTCCAGCGATTCCCCGGGCAGCGCCACCGCGACGGCTTCTCCGTTGGTGCGAAGCGCGGCAATGGTACGAGCCAGTCGGGGTCCGGACGTTGGGTGCCAGGATGACCCGCCGGCTGCCACTGTCGCCGGCGAGTGCCGCAAGGCGCCGCAGGTCCAGCGAAAAGCCGGTGGCCGGGCGCGCGCGCCCGAAGGCGCGGCCAACGCCGTCGTAGCGGCCGCCGCGTCCGCAATCCTGGATCGCGCCGCGCCACCCTCGGCGAACACCGCGAACGTGGCCCCCGTGTAGTAGTGGTAGCCGCGCAGGTCGGCCAGGTCGACATGGATGGCGTCGACGCCGGTTGCAGCGCTCGCGAGTACCGCGAGTGCTTCGAGCGCGGCGGTGACGTCGGGCAACGCGGGCAGCGCGCCGCGCGCCGCGGAAAGTGTTTCGGCGGCGGGGCCGTAGAGGCCGGCGAGCGCGCGCAGCGCCCCGCGTGCCGGCTCAGGCAACGCCGACGTCTGTTCGTGCACGGCGGCCGCGTCCTTGTCGCGCAACGCCGCGAACAGCTCGGCGTCGTTGTCCTCGCCGCTGCCGTCGAGACCGGCAGCGCGCGCGAGCGCGCGGTAGATGCCGACGTGTCCTAAGTCGAGGTGGAGGGGGCCCGCGTGTGCGGCGCCGAGCGCGCTCAGCAGGAGCTGCATCACTTCGCGGTCGGCGGCGATGCCATCGTGGCCATACAACTCGGCCCCACTTGGACGACTTGCCGCGTGTCCCCGGGGCCGGCCGTCGCAGTTCGCAGCACGCTGCCCGCGTAGCAAAGTCGGGTGACACCGGCTTCGTTGAGGAGATGGGCATCGATACGGGCAACCTGCGGGGTGGTGTCGGCGCGCAGGCCCACAATCGTCCCGACAGCGGTTCCACGATCTTGAACGTCAGCAGATCGAGGTCGCGGCCGGTGCCGGTCAGCAGCGAATCGAGAAATTCGATCAGCGGCGGTTGCACAAGCCGATAACCGCGCGCATGAAAATGGTCTAGAAGCACCCGGCGCAGCGCCTCGACCCGTGCGGCCTCACTGGGCAGCACGTCCTCGATCGCTTCGGGCAGCAGCCACTTACGCATTTTGGAGAAGCACCAGGCCGACCACGCCGATCAGGATCGAGATCAGCCCGACGAAGCGCACTGTCCGTCGGTCAGCTCAATGATCCTGCGAAACGTGTCACGCCAGAACCGGGGGGCGGCGAACGGCAGAATGCCCTCGATGATCAGCAGCATGGCCAGGCTACCCACAGCGAGTCCACCCCGTCACTTCGCGGGGATGCGCGGACCGCGTCCCGCACCCGACTGCCGGAAGTACTGGAAGAAATCGCCGGTCGGGTCGAGCACCAGGAGGTCGCTCCGGTTGCCGAACGTCGCCTTGTAGGCGTCGAGGCTGCGGTAGAAGGCGAAGAATTCCGGATTCTGTCCGTACGCCAGCGCGTAATCGCGGACGCCTTGCCATCGCCTTCACCCTTGATCTTCTGCGACTGCCGGTAGGCGTCGGCGAGAATCACCTGGCGCTGCCGGTCGGCGTCCGCGCGGATCTTCTCGGACTCGGCGGCACCAAGTGAACGCAGCTCGTTGGCTACGCGCCGACGCTCCGATTCCATCCGTGCATACACAGGACCCGTGACGTCCCCGGGCAGGGCAAGTCGGCGCAGCCTGACGTCAACCACCTCGACACCGATGAGCTTTGCATCCTGCGATGCCTTCTGAATCGTCTGGGTGACGAGCCGCTCCCGACCCGTAGAGATCGCGTCTGCGCATCGTCATCTTGTTGAACTCTTCCGCGAGATTCGAGCGTACGGTCTGCGACAGACGGCGGCGCGCCGCTTCCTCGTCGCCCTGCACGGCGATGTAGTACTGCCTGACGTCGAAGATCCGCCACAGTACGACGAAGTCGACTTCGAGCGGAGTCTTTTCCGACGTGACGACACGGTCGACGTCGGCATTCTCGAGGGTCAGGTTGCGCCGGTCGAAGAAGCGGACGTTCTGCACCAGCGGCACCTTGAAATAGAGTCCGGCATTGGTGTCGACCTCGACGATCTCGCCGAGCTGGAACTTTATCCCATACTTGGTCTGGTCGACCGTGTAGATCGCCTGCGACGCGACAAGCAGCAGCGCCACGACAAGCGCAAGGACGGGCATCGTAAGTTTCATGCGGGCGTCCCCCTAGCGTTCACGGTTGCGCAACGCCTCGCGCGACCCTGGATGGGTCGGCCGCGGCGGCGGGGTCGGCCGGCGTCGGAGCGCTCGACCGCGAGACTCCGGGGAGCTCCGGCGGGGAGGTGGGCGCGCCATTGCTCAACTGCATGAGCTTTTCGAGCGGCATATAGAGCAGGTTATTGCCCGACTTCTGATCGATCATCACCTTGCTTGAATTCGCTGAGCACCGATTGCATCATGTCGATGTACAGCCGGTCACGGGTCACGCCGGGCGCCTTGGCGTACTCGGTGAGAATCGACTTGAAGCGCGATGCATCGCCTTCTGCGCGCTGCGTAACCTCGGTGTTGTAGCCGTTGGCCTCCTCCATCAGCCGCGCCGCCGTACCGCGCGCGCTCGGAACGATGCCGTTTCTCAGGCCTGACCCTCGTTGACGAGCCGCACGCGATCCTGCGCCGCCTTGACCGCGTCGTCGAACGCTGCTTGAACCTTGTCCTGCGGTTGCACGTTCTGCAGCGTGACTTTCTGAACCGACACGCCGGTCTTGTAGCTGTCCATCGACTTCTGCATCTGATCGCGCGTCAACGCGGCGATCTGTTCGCGTCCCTCATACAGTACGAAGTCCATCTTGCTGTTGCCGACCACGTCGCGGATCGCCGACTCGGCGACGAATTTCACGATTTCTTCCGGTCGGCGGTTGTTGAAGACGTAATGCTTCGGCACTGTCGAGGTTGTACTGGACCGCGAACTGGATGTTGATGATGTTCTCGTCCTCGGTCAGCATCGTCGCTTCCTTGGCATTCGGATTCGCCGTGGAGTTGCGATAGCCGATCTCGAGCGTCCGCACCTGCGGGAAGCTTCGACCAGTTCCACCGCCCAGACTCGGGAACGGCAGGTGCCAGCGGGGTCCGGGCTGTGTGGTCTCGGTGAACTTGCCAAAGCGCGTGACGACGCCACGCCGACCGGCATCGACGATGTAGAAGCCGCTGGCCAGCCAGACGACCAGCACGAGGGCGACCAGCAGGCCGGCACCGCCCAAGGCAAGCCCACGCCGCGGCGGCCCTCCCCTATCGCCGCCGCCATCGCCATCGCCACCGCGGCGGCCGAGCAGTTCGTTGATGCGGCGGTTGACGTTGCGCCAGATCTCGTCGAGATCCGGCCTTCCGCCGCCGTTCCCGCGCTTGCCCATTGGGGATCGTTGAGCGACATCTAGCGAC
>CAVUCJ010000011.1:0-268175 GCA_963739745.1 uncultured beta proteobacterium | reverse complement strand
CGGGCGGATCGGGCGGCTCGACTACGCTGACGCGGCGGCGATCATCCATACGGCGGGGACAACAGGCAGGCCACGCGGCGCGGTGTTGACGCGCGGCGCGCTGCTCGCGTCGGCCGCGGCCAGTGCCGCCAACCTGGGCTGGCAGGACGACGAACGCTGGCTCGCATGCATGCCGGTCGCCCGCGTCGGCGGCCTGTCGATCCTGACCCGAAGCCTCGCAGCGCGACGCACCGTGGTGCTGACCGATGGCCTTTCCCTCGACGAATTCCCGGCGCTGCTCACGCGCGAGCGCATCACGCTCGTTTCGCTGGTGCCCACGATGCTCGCGCGCATTCTCGATGCGCACCCGGATTGGGCAGCGCCCCCGCAGCTGCGCGCGCTGGTCGTCGGCGGAGCGCCTGCGTCGCCCCGCCTGCTCGCGCGCGCCGCGCAGCGAAGACTTGCCGATCGTGCTGACCTATGGCATGACTGAAACCTGTTCGCAGGTCGTGGCGACACCCTACGCGCAGCGCTTCGCGCCCGCCGGGTCCGGTTCCGGCCGGCCGCTGTCGTCGGCATCCGTGCGCGTCGTCGCGGGCCGCATCGAGGTCAAGGGCCCGATGCTGATGGCGGGCTCTTGGCCGGGGCAGCCGCTCGCGCCCGACGCCTGGTTCGATACGGGCGATCTGGGCGCGTTCGACGCGCAAGGTTTCCTGCACGTGCACGCGAGGCGCGCCGATCTCATTGTGACCGGAGGCGAGAACGTGTACCCGGTCGAGGTCGAACAGGAACTCGAGCGCTGTCCCGGGATCGCGGAAGCGGCGGTATTCGGAATTCCCGACGAGACCTGGGGACAGACGGTCGCCGCCGTCCTGGTCGCGGATGGCGCAGCGCGTCCGGACGACGCGGCGCTCGCGCGCTGGATCGAAGCGCGGCTTGCGTCGCACAAGCGGCCCCGGCAACTTCGCTTTGTGCCGACGCTGCCACAGACGCCGGCGGGCAAGCTCGACCGCGCAGCGCTGGCGGCGTTGTCCACCGGTGCGCGGCCGCCGGCCAAATGAACTTGCGATGCGCGTCCGGTAGTTGCGATGCCGCTTCGGCGCGTGCGTCATTGTGCGTTTCGAACGGGTGAACGTATGCGGACGTTGCCCAACGGCGCGCGTTTGTGGCACGATGCTGTGCAAACAACGACCGAAGCCTCGGACCGCGGCCATCGTGCGGATCGCGGCCGGCGGCAGTCCTTGGGGAACCATTCATGTTGATCGGCATTCCACGCGAAACCGCGGCCGGGCGAGACGCGCGTCGCCGCCACGCCCGAGACGGTCAAGAAGCTCGCGGCCAGCGGCAAGCACGACGTTCGTCGTCGAGAGCGGCGCCGGCGTCGCATCGAGCATCCCCGATGAGGACTTCGAGGCGCGCGGGCGCGCGCGATCGGCACTGCGCCGGCGAGGCGCTAGGCGCGGACATCGTGCTCAAGGTGCGCGCGCCGACCGGCCGAGAGCTGCCGCTGCTCAAATCGGGGCCGCTGCTGATCGGCCTGCTCAATCCGTTCGACGCCGCCGGATCGCGGCGCTGGCGGCGCCGGCGTCACCGGCTTCGCGATGGAATGCGCTGCCGCGCATCTCGCGCGCGCAGTCGATGGACGTGCTGTCGTCGCAGGCGAACATCGCCGGCTACAAGGCGGTGATGCTCGCCGCCAACGAATATGCGCGCTTCATGCCGATGCTGATGACCGCCGCCGGCACCGTGAAGGCGGCGCGCGTGCTGATCATGGGCGTCGGCGTCGCCGGACTGCAGGCGATCGCGACCGCCAAGCGACTGGGCGCGGTGATCGAGGCGTCCGACGTGCGGCCCTCGGTCAAGGACCAGGTCGAGTCGCTGGGCGCGCAAATGGGTCGACGTGCCCTACGCGAACGACGAGGAGCGCAAGATCGCCGAAGGCGTCGGGGGCTATGCGCGGCCGATGCCGCCGACTGGATGGCGCGGCAGGCCGGCATCATCGCCGAGCGCTGCAAGCAGATGGACATCGTCATCACCACCGCGCTGATCCCGGGCCGCCCGGCGCCGAAGCTGATCAACGCCGAGACGGTCGCGGCGATGAAGCCCGGCTCGGTGATCGTCGACCTGGCGGTCGAGCAGGGCGGCAACGTCGAAGGCTCGGAGCTCGGACAAGATCGTCGTGAAGAACGGCGTCAAGATCGTCGGCACTCACCAATCTGCCGGCGCTGGTGCGCGGCCGACGCGTCGGCGCTGTACGCGCGCAACCTGCTCAACTTCCTTGCGCTGTCGCTCAACCCCAAGACCGGCGACTTCAAGCTGGCCCGCGACGACGAAATCATGCAGGCGACGCTGATCTGCGATGGCGGGCAGGTCGTGACGCGCAAGAAATCCGCAATGAGACGCAGGCGTGCCACGAGGGTCCCCCGGCTGTCGGCGCGACTGCATGCTTCCGCAGAACCGCCGCACGGAGTTATCCATGACTGCCCCGTCGATCCCATCGTCGTCAACCTGATCGTCTTCGTGCTTGCGATTTTCGTCGGCTACCACGTCGTGTGGAACGTGACGCCTGCGCTGCACACGCCGCTCATGTCGGTGACCAACGCCATCTCGGGCATCATCCTGGTCGGCGCGATGCTCGCCGCCGGGCCCGCGGCGATTCGACTGGGGCGGCTGGGTCGGCGTGCTCGCCGTCGCGCTGGCGTCGGTCAACGTCTTCGGCGGATTCCTGGTCACGCAGCGGATGCTGGAAATGTTCAAGAAGAAGGAGCCCAAGGCTCCGGCGCCCGCGAAAAGCTAGGACCCGACCATGAGCGCCAATCAGATCGCCCTCTGGTATCTCGTCGCGTCCGTCTGCTTCATCTTCGCGCTGAAGGGCCTGTCGCACCCGACGACGGCCCGTCGCGGCAATACGTTCGGCATCATCGGCATGGCGATCGCCGTCGTCGTCACGCTGGCGCTCGTCTACTCGACGACCAAGAACGTCGCGATGATCCTCGTGCGGCATCGCCATCGGCGGCATCGTCGGTGCGATCGTCGCGAAGCGTGTGCAGATGACGCAGATGCCCGAACTGGTCGCGGCGATGCATTCGCTCGTCGGCCTCGCCGCGGTGCTGATCGCGATCGCCGCCGTCAACAATCCGACCGCGCTGGGGCTGGCCAACCCGATCCCCGCCGGCAACAAGCTCGAACTCTTCATCGGCACGTTCATCGGCGCGATCACGTTTTCCGGATCGGTGATCGCGTTCGGCAAGCTGTCCGGACGCATCCGCAGCGCGCCGGTCGTGTTCGCCGGACAGCACCTCGTGAATCTCGCGATCGGCATCGCGATGCTCGGCTTTCGGCATCTGGTTCTTCATGGCGGACCCGCGCGAACAGTACTGGCTGCCATATCGTCGTGATGACGGGGCTCGCGTTCCTGCTGGGCTTCCTCATCATCATCCCGATCGGCGGTGCCGACATGCCGGTGGTGATCTCGATGCTCAACAGCTACTCGGGCTGGGCGGCCGCCGGCATCGGCTTCTCGCTGAACAATCCGATGCTGATCATTTCCGGATCGCTGGTCGGCTCGTCGGGCGCGATCCTGTCGTACATCATGTGCCGGGCGATGAACCGCTCGTTCTTCAGCGTGATCCTGGGCGGCTTCGGCGCCGAAGGCGGCACCGTCGTCGGGGGCGCCGAGCAGAAGCAGGTGAAGTCGGGCTCGCCGGACGACGTCGCGTTCATGCTGGGAAACGCGGACTCGGTGATCATCGTGCCGGGCTACGGGCTTGCCGTTGCGCGCGCGCAGCACGCAGTCAAGGAGATGGCGAACGCGCTGCGCGAGAAGGGCGTCAACGTCCGCTACGCGATCCACCCGGTGGCGGGACGCATGCCCGGCCACATGAATGTTCTGCTCGCGGAAGCCGAGGTTCCGTACGACCAGGTGTTCGAGATGGAGGACATCAACGGCGATTTCGGCTCGACCGACGTCGTGCTGGTGCTGGGCGCCAACGACGTCGTCAATCCGATGGCCGAGGTCAAGGGCAGCCCGATCTACGGAATGCCGATCCTCGAGGCGCACCACGCGCGCACGGTGATCGTCAACAAGCGGTCGATGGCCGCCGGCTACGCGGGACTCGACAATCCGCTCTTCTATCTCGACAAGACGATGATGGTGTTCGGCGACGCGAAGAAGGTCGTCGAGGACATCGTCAAGGGTCTGGAATAGCCGGCCGCCCGGATCCCTCGCCATGGCCCGGAAGTCTTCCCGCACGCGGGGAGGGGCCGGGCAGGGCGGGCGAGCTGAAACCCCATGTCCGGTCCGCTCGCCCACCTCACCGTCCTCGACCTGTCCCGCGTGCTCGCGGGACCGTGGTGCACGCAGCTGCTGGCCGATCTCGGCGCTCAGGTGATCAAGATCGAGAAGCCCGGCACCGGTGACGACACGCGCGCCTGGGCGCCTCCGTACCTCAGGGACGCGCACGGCCACGATACGTCGGAGTCCGCGTATTACCTCGCCTGCAACCGCGGCAAGTTGTCGGTTGCGGTCGATTTCACCCGGCCTGAGGGACGCGACCTCGTGCTCGCGCTCGCGCGCCGCAGTGACGTGCTGGTCGAGAACTTCAAGGTCGGCGGCCTTGCGAAGTACGGCCTCGACTTCGCGCAGGTGGCGCTCGTCAATCCCAGGCTCGTCTACGCTTCGATTACCGGATTCGGCCAGGATGGTCCGTACGCCGATCGTGCCGGCTACGACTTCATCGTCCAGGGCATGAGCGGATTCATGAGCGTGACCGGCGAGCGCGATGACGCCCCGGGAGGCGGACCGCAAAAGGCGGGGATCGCGATCACGGACATCATGACCGGCATGTACGCGACGGTCGCGATCCAGGCGGCGCTTGTTGCGCGCGAGCACAGCGGGCGCGGCCAGCACATCGACTGCGCGCTCTTCGACTCCGCAGTCGCTATGATGGCGGTAATGAACATGAATTACCTGGCCACCGGCACGCCGCCCGGCCGCGCGGGCAACGCGCAACAGAACATCGTCCCCTACCAGGTGTTCGCCTGCGCGGATGGGCACCTGATCCTCGCAGTCGGCAACGACTCGCAGTTCGCGAAATTCTGCACGGTCGCCGGCGTGCCGGAATGGGCGGCGGATCCGCGTTTCGCGAAGAACGCAGACCGTGTTCGTCATCGCCCGACGCTCGTGCCGATGGTCGAACGCGTGATCGCCACGCGCGCGCAGCACGATTGGCTGGCCACGCTGGAGAGCGCCGGCGTGCCATGTGGGCCGATCAACCGGCTCGATGCGGTGTTCGCTGACCCCCAGTTCATCGCGCGCGGAATGCGCATCGAACTGCCGCATCCGCTGTCGGGCCGGGTCCCTTTGGTCGGCCCTCCGCTGAAACTGTCCGCAACGCCGCTCGTGCCCGATCGCGCGCCGCCTTTGCTGGCCGAGCACACCGAGAAGGTGCTGCGCGAGCAGCTCGATCTGGACGAGGCAGCGATCGCGCGGCTGGCCGCGGCGGGGATCGTCGAGGTCAGGCCGCAATGAAGGCGCTGGACGAAAAACCCGTATTCTGGATTGCCTACGTCGCCGTCGCGGCGGTGGCGCTGGCCATTGCCTGGCGATTGCTGCCGTTCGCGATTCCGCTGGTCAATCTCGACATCACGATGACGCGAACGGCGGCGGTCGCCAAGGCGCAGGCGCTGGCGGCGCAGCGCACGCTGGCGCCGGACGGCGCGCGCACCGCCGTCGCGTTCAATCATGACGTGGTCACGCAGAACTATGTCGAGCTGGAGGGGGGCGGCAAGCCTGCCTTTGCGCAACTCGTGGCGGGCAAGGCCTACGCGCCGTACTGGTGGGACGTGCGCTTGTTCAAGGCCGGCAGCATCGACGAAGCGCTGATCCGCTTCCGGCCGGACGGCGCGCTGGACGGTTTCACCCGCCGCGTGGCCGAGACCTATGTTCGCGATCCTGCGACGAAGGCACTGACCGCCGACGAAGCGCTGGCGCTGGCGCGCGCTCGCGCAGCGCAGGACTGGAACGTGGACTTCGCGCCGTACCGGCTGCTCGATCAGTCGCAGGAAACACGTCCCACCGGTCGCGTCGACCACCGTTTCGTCTTCGAGCGCGAGGAAAAGATCGGAGAGGCGCGCATCCGGCTGCAGCTCGCGGTTGTCGGCGACGAGCTCATGCAGGTCAATCCGTTCGTCCACGTGCCGGAGAGCTTTCAGCGGCGCTTTCAGGAGCTGCGCAGCGCGAACAACACGATCGCAGGAATCGCGAGCATCGCCGCCGGCGTGCTGTACGGACTGGCGGGATGCGTACTGGGTGCGCTGTGGCTGCTGCGCAGGCACTGGCTGCTGTGGAAGCCCCCGCTCGCGGCAGGCCTTGTCATCGGCGCGCTGCTGGCGGCGACAATTCTCGCAAACGCACCGGCCGCGTGGTTCGGCTTCTCGACCACGCAGGACGAGGGGACGTTCTGGGCGCGGCAGGCCGGCGTCGCGCTGCTCGCATTCGTGGGCGGCGGCCTCCTGCTCGGTGAGGTTTTCATGGCGGCGGAAGGGCTGTCGCGGCGCGCCTTTCCGCATCACCCACAGCTGTGGTCGCTGTGGTCGCGCGCGGCGGGGGGCACGCGCGAGGTCGCCGGACGCACGGCGGGCGGCTACCTCTTCGTTCCGATCGAACTCGCATTCGTCGCGGTGTTCTACTTCGTGACCAACCAGTGGCTGGGCTGGTGGCAGCCGTCGGAGGCGCTGACCGACCCCAACATCCTCGCATCCTATGTGCCCGCGCTGACGCCGATCTCGATCTCGCTCCAGGCCGGGTTCATGGAGGAGTGCGTCTTTCGCGCGGTGCCGCTTGCGGGCGGCGCATTGATCGGCGCGCGGTTCGGCCATCGCGGGCTCGGCATCGCCATCGCGTTCATCCTGCAGGCCGTGATCTTCGGTGCCGCTCACGCGAACTACCCGGGCCTGCCTTCGTATTCACGCCTGGTCGAACTGGCGATTCCATCGATGCTCTGGGCGCTGATCTTCCTGCGCTACGGCCTGTTGCCGACCATCCTGCTGCACGCGTTGTTCGACCTCGCACTGATCTCGATTCCGCTGTTCCTGATCGACGCACCCGGTGCGTGGCTGCAACGCGGACTGGTGATCGCGGCGGGGCTGGCCCCGGCGCTCGTTGTTTGCGTGCGACGGGTGCAGGCCGGTGCCTGGGGAACCTTGCCGGCGACGCTGTGGAATCGCGCGTGGCAGCCTGCGATCCCGGCGCCGGCGCCGGCCGAGGCGCTGCCGGCCGCCGGCGTCGTCGACCGCCGTGCAGCGCTCATGCAGCGGGTCGCTCCCGGTGCTGGGACTCGCGGGCCTTGCCGCCTGGATCGCGTTCACGCCGCTTGCTGCCGACGCGCCGCCGCTCGCGATCGATCGGACCGCGGCCGAAGCCGCGGCGGTCGCCGCCGTTGCGCAGCGCGGCTTCGAACCGGGACCG
Organism: uncultured beta proteobacterium; assembly: GCA_963739745.1. Taxonomy (GTDB): domain Bacteria; phylum Pseudomonadota; class Gammaproteobacteria; order Burkholderiales; family Casimicrobiaceae; genus VBCG01. The sequence goes on along the minus strand of CAVUCJ010000011.1, from coordinate 260,728 downwards.
GCGTGGCGTCGATTCTCGGTCCCGCGACTGGCGATCGACGACGCGACGCAGCGGCAATGGCATGCCTTCGTGTGGCGCGAGGCGGGTCCCGCCGCCTACCGAAAGCTGATCGGCAACGTACTCGCGCCGCCGCTCTGGGACGTCCGCTTCGCGCGCTTCGACGGCAACGTCGCCGACCGTGCCGAGGAATGGCGCGTCACGGTGGCGGGCGATGGGCGCGTCAGGCAGGTCGTGCATCGCCTGCCGGAAGATCGGCCCGGGGCGCACCTGGATCGCGAAGCCGCTCAGGCGCTTGCCGAGCGCGCGCTGCGCGAGCGCTCTCTCTCGACGTCGGCGCACTCGAACTGCGTTCGGCGGATCAGTCGCAATTGCCGGCGCGCCGAGACTGGACCTTTGCCTGGGCCGATCCTCGCGTCGACGTCGGCAAAGGCGGCGAGGCGCGGGCCCAGGTCGCGGTGGCCGGCGACGAGGTCGTCATCGCGGGCCGGTCGATGTTCGTGCCGGAGGCATGGCGGCGCGCCGAGTCCGAGCGCGAGGGGCGACGGCAGGTGGTGAAGCTCTCCAGCATCGTCGCCATCGCGCTCGCCGCCATAGCCGCGCTGGTGTACGCGGTCATCGCCTGGAGCCGCGGCCGCAGCGACCGGCGCGCGTTCCTGTGGGCGGGCGGGCTTTCGATTGGCGATGGTGGTGGCCGGCAGCGCCAACAACTGGCCGGCGCATGCATTCGCGCTGCGGACGGCGGAGCCGGTCGTCAACCAGCTCGCGGTCAGCGTACTTGGCTCGCTCGCCGGCGCGCTGGTCATCGCGCTGCTGTTCGGGCTCCTGGCGGGGTCGGCGGCTGGTATGCGCGCTCGCAGACACCGGTGCGGCTGGCCGGCGGCATTCCAGCGTGGGCATTGGGCGTCGGCGCGGCGCTCGCCACCGCGGGTATCGCCGCGGCACTGACGGCGCTCGTCCCGGCGTCGATGCCGCTGTGGCCGGACGCCAGGCTGCACTCGCCTGCCTGGCCCTGGGCCGCCGCCGCGACGTCGGGACTAACGGTGATTCCCGCCACCGTCGTCACGCTGTTCCTGCTCTGCGTGATAGATCGCGTGACGTCGGGATGGACGCGCAGGATGCCCGTCGCAGCGCTTGCCCTGGTGGCGTTCGGCGTCGCGGCCGCACTCGTCTCCGGACGCGAAACGGGGCAGGCATTGCTGCAGGGCGCGGTCGAGGGACTGATCGCGCTTGCCTTCGCGTGGCTGGTGCTGCGCTTCGACCTGCGCGCGGTGCCTGCCTTCGTCGCGACCGGCATGGTGATGGATCACGCGAGGTCCGCGATCCTCGACGGCACCGGGCCCGCATGGGCGTTGTTCGCGCTGGCGACTGCGGTCACGGTCGTGGTGGCGTGGGCGGCGATGCGCTATGTCGCGCGGCCGTTGCCGGCCGCCGCCAAGCAGACTGCGCGGTAACGGCCACGCTACCGCGAGCGCAGCTTCGCGCGTGCGTTCTGCGGGGGCGAAATCCCGGCACGGCGCGCGCCGGGATGCCGCCCAGGTCACTTCACGGTGGCCCAGTACGGAGTCACGAAGTTGTCGGCGCGATGCACGATGCTGACGTTGCTGCGCGAGGCCCACGGAATGACCTGCCGGTGCAGCGGTATCAGGTTGACCTGCGCGTTCTGCGCAAGCAGCGCCTCGTGGATCTGGTCGAGCCGCTCCTTTTCGTTCATGTTGACCTTGACCTTCGCCGTCAGCTCGTCGATCCTGGCGTTGGAGTAGCGGCCGTAGTTGAAGTCGCCGTCGCCCTTGCCGTTCCATGTCGACAACACCGGCTGCAGCGTGAAGACGCCGTCGGTGGACGCGCCGCCCCAGCCCAGCATGTACAGGCTGGTGTCGGTCTTCTCCAGCTTCGGAAAATAGAGCGCGCGCGGCATCGCGTTCACCTTGGTCGCCACCCCGATCTGCGACCACATCGCAGCGAGCGCCTGGCAGATCCGCTCGTCGTTGACGTACCGGTTGTTCGGGCAGTCGAGCGTGACCTCGAATCCTTTCGGGTAGCCGGCGTCGGCCAGCAGCTTCTTCGCCCTTTCGCGGTCGAACGGAAGCCGGCTCTCGATCTGCGGCGTCGATGTCTTGGGAGACGGCAGGATGGCGCCGGTGGGCCTCGACAGCCCGCGCATCGTGTTCTTGTGGATCGCCTCGATGTCGATCGCGTGGTAGAGCGCCTGGCGCACGCGCACATCCTTGAACGGGTTCTTGCCCTTGACGTTCGAGTACAGCAGCTCGTCGCGCGCCTGGTCCATGCCGATGAAGACGATGCGATTCTCGACGCCTTCGATCACCTTGACGCCGGCGGTCTGCGCCAGGCGCGGCACGTCCTGCGGCGGCGGATCGTTGACGAGGTCGACCTCGCCCGAGATGAGCGCGGCCACGCGGGTGGCATCGGACACGATCGGCGTGTAGACGACGTCGTCGACGTTGCCTTCGAAGAGTCCGGCCTTGATTCCCCACCAGTTCGGATTTTTCTTGAGCACAGTCTTGACGTCGGGCTGCCGCGAGACGAGCGAATAGGGGCCGGTGCCGTTGGCCTCGCGCGCGGTGATCATGTCCTCCTTCGCGCTGAAATTCTGCGGCATCATGCATTTGTTCTTCTCGCACCAGGCCTTCGACATGATGTTGATGTTGGCCACGTGCTCGAGCATGATTGGATTGGGGCCGTTGGTCGTGAACTCCACTGTCAGGTCGTCGATCTTCTTCGGGACGCCAGCCAGGTTCGCGTAGGCGCGCAGCTGCGACGAATTGGCCTTCGCGCGCTCGAAACTGAATACGACGTCGTCGGCGGTGAACGGTGTCCCGTCGTGGAACTTGACGCCGGACCGCAGCTTGAAGCGCCACGTCGTCGGGTTGACCTGCGTCCACGATTCGGCAAGCCACGGCACGATACCCAGCTGCTTGTCGCGGTTGACAAGGAATTCGTAGATCAGGCTGTTGATGTTGTTGGTGAGCCCTTCGTTCTGCGAATGCGGGTCGGTCGTCTGCATGTCGCCGCGGCCGGCCCAGCGCAGCGTCACGGCGTCGGCGGCAAGCGCGGAGAAGCCCAGCGCGGCGGCCAGCGCAGCGGTGACGATCGCGCGCTTCGGCGCAATTGGAATGAGGTAGCGCATCGGATGATCTCCCGGAAATCGGCGGGTGTCAGGCCGGGCGGCGCACCACGCTTCGCGGTGATAATACTGAAAGCCGGGACCGGCGCGGTAGAATTCGCGCCGCGCAGGCGCCGGCTTCCCCTGACAGCACCCCGCGCGTCTTCCGATGGCCCACTTTCCAGCCGACCTTCCGTCGCGGCTGCCGCTCGCAATGGCGGCCGACGAGGCGCGGCTTGCCCGTCGGATCGACCGCGCCCGGGCCCGGCGGGCGCTGCCTGCGGAATGGGAGCGGATCGCCGCGGACCTCGCCCGGTCGATCGCAAAGTGCGAAGCGCGCGCCGCCCATCGGCCGCGCCTTTCCTACCCTCCAGAATTGCCTGTTGCGCAGCGCGCCGCGGAAATAGAAAGCGCGATTCGCGACGCATCCGGTGGTGATCGTCTGCGGCGAGACCGGATCGGGCAAGACCACGCAGCTACCCAAGATCTGCCTTGCCGCAGAGCGCGGCAGGCGCGGACTCATCGGACACACGCAACCGCGACGCATCGCCGCCCGCGCCGTGGCCACGCGCATTGCCCAGGAAATGGGACAGCAGGTTGGCGCATCGGTCGGCTACAAGGTTCGCTTTACCGACCACACGAGTCCCGACGCGTACGTGAAACTGATGACCGACGGCATCCTGTTGGCCGAAACCCAGGGCGACCGGGACCTCGCCGCGTACGACACGATCATCGTCGACGAGGCGCATGAGCGCAGCCTCAACATCGACTTCCTGCTGGGTTACCTGAAACAGCTTGTCGCCCGACGTCCCGATCTCAAGGTCGTGATCACTTCGGCGACGCTCGATGCCGAGCGTTTCGCGCGCCACTTCGGAGTACCCGGACATCCGGCGCCGGTGATCGAGGTCTCGGGCCGCACGTTTCCGGTCGAGATTCGTTACCGCCCGCTGACTCCGGGCCGCGACGTGGGCGCCACGGATGCGGCGAAGGAAGCGGACGACGAGGAGGAGCTGGAGGAAGCGATCGTCAATGCGGCGGAGGATCTTTGGCGTACCGGACCGGGAGACATCCTGGCTTTCCTGCCCGGCGAGCGCGAGATCCGCGAAACCGCGGATCTCCTGCGACGCGGACTCGCGCGGCGCCCGTATGCGCAGGATGTCGAAATCCTGCCGCTGTTCGCGCGGCTGTCGGTGGCAGAACAGCAACGCGTGTTCACTTCGGGAGCGGGACGTCGCATCGTCCTCGCGACCAACGTCGCGGAAACTTCGCTGACGGTTCCGGGCATCCGCTACGTGATCGATGCGGGACTCGCCCGCGTCAAGCGCTACAGCCTGCGCAACAAGACGACGCTGCTGCAGATCGAACGCGTTTCGCAGGCGGCGGCCAACCAGCGCGCCGGTCGCTGCGGCCGCGTGCAGGACGGCCTCTGCGTGCGGCTGTACGCCGAAGACGACTTCTCGGCGCGCCCGAAGTACACCGACCCCGAAATCCTGCGCTCGTCGCTCGCCGCCGTGATCCTGCGCATGGCGGCGCTCGAGCTCGGCCCGGTCGAGGAATTTCCATTCCTGGAGCCCCCCGGATCGCGGGCAATCGCCGACGGCTACCAGCTGCTGGCCGAATTGGGCGCCGTCGATGGCGGGCGCGGCCTGACGCCGCTCGGGCGCGAGCTTGCGCGGCTGCCTCTCGATCCGAGGATCGGTCGCATCGTGCTGGCTGCGCGTGACGGCGGCTGCCTCGCCGAGGCTCTCGTCATCGCAAGCGCGCTGGCCGTGCCGGATCCGCGCGAGCGTCCGTTCGAGCGGGCGCAGGCGGCCGACCAGGCGCACTTGAGGTTCCGCGACGACCGCTCCGATTTCCTGTCGCTGGTTTCACTTTGGGAATTCTTTGCCGACTTGTCCGCGCAGAAACTTCCGCACCGGAGGCTGGTCGATGCCTGCCGCGCGCAGTTCGTTTCGTACCTGCGGCTGGTCGAGTGGCGCGACGTTCATCGCCAGCTCGTGGCCGCGCTGGAGGAGGCTGGCTGGAAGTGGTCACCGCCGCTGCCGAAGACCTTCGACGCGTCGCGCTACGCCGCGTTGCACAAGGCGGTGCTCGCCGGACTGCTCGGCAACGTAGGCGTCAAGGCGGAGGCCGACCCGAATTACCTCGGCGCGCGCGGCATCAGGTTCCTGCTGCATCCGGGCTCCGGGCTCGCGCGCAAGGGAGCGAAGTGGATTCTGGCGGCCGAACTCACCGAGACGTCGCGGCTGTACGCACGCTGCGCGGCGCGCGTCGAGCCCGAGTGGATCGAGGAGGTGGCGGGCGATCGCGTCAACCGCGATTACTTCGATCCGCACTGGGAGGAGAAGCGCGGCGAGGTGATCGCCAGTGAGCGTATCCAGCTCTACGGCCTCACGCTGGTCGCGCGGCGGCCCGTATCGTTCGGCGCGCTCGATCCGAAGGCGGCACGCGAAGTATTCATCGCCGAAGCGCTGGTGCCCGGCGCGCTGCGAACTCGCGGCGCGTTCCTCTCGCACAACCGCGCGCTGGTCGCGGACGTGGCCGAATTGGAGCACAAGGCGCGGCGGCAGGACGTGCTGGTCGACGAAGCGACGATCGCCGCGTTCTACGCGGAGCGCATCCCTGCCGGCATCCATTCGGCGGTGTCCTTCGAGCGCTGGCGCGTGGAGGCCGAACGCGGCAACCCACGCTGCCTCTTCCTGACGCGCGACTATCTGATGCGGCATGCGGCCAACGCGATCACCGTCGATCTGTTTCCGGAAGCGATGGTGTTCGCCGGCGGGTCGCTTCCCCTCAAATACCGGTTCGCGCCAGGACACCCGCAGGACGGGCTCACGCTGACCGTGCCGCTGCGCCTCCTGAACCAGCTGCCCGAGGCCCGCCTCTCGTGGCTCGTCCCGGGAATGGTCCGCGAAAAGACGACGCATTACCTCAAGTCGTTGCCCAAGGCATGGCGGCAGCGCGCGATTCCGATCCCCGAGGCCGTGACGGCGTTCCTCGAATCCGAACCTGTGCACGACGTGCCGCTTCCCGACGCATTGCGCGCCTTTTTGCAGCGGCGCCTGGGCGATCCGGTACCCGCGGATGTCTGGGACGATGTCGCGCTGCCTGCCCATCTCGTCGTGCACGTGGTCGTCGTCGACGATGCGGGGGCCGAGCTCGCGTCGGGGCGTGAACTCGCCTCGTTGCGTGCACGCCTGGGCGACGCTGCGCAGCTCTCCTTCGCCGCGGTCGATCCGGCGTTCGAACGCCGCGGCCTCAAGCAGTGGGACTTCGGTGACCTGCCCGAAATGCTGACCTTCACCCGCAATGGCCAGCAACTCACCGGCTACCCTGCACTCGTTGACGACGGGGATTCCGTGTCGCTGGCGCTGCTCGACACGCCCGTGGCCGCCGCCGAATCGTCGCGTTCCGGCGTGCTGCGGCTTCTTCGACTGGCGTTACGTGATGTGCTTGCCCGCTACGAAAAAGGCGGCCCCGGATTCGCGCGGGCGGCACTGCAGTTGAAGGCGACGATTGCTGCCGACCGCCTGCGCTCCGATGTAAGCGACGCCGCGCTGGTGCGCGCCTGCCTGGCCGACGACCCCTTGCCGCGGACCGAGCAGGCGTTCGTCGAGCAGGTCAAGCGTGCTCGCGCGCGACTTCCGGCCGTGATGGACGCGGCATTTCGGCTCCTGTCCGAGATCGCCAGCGAGCACCAGGCGCTCACGCTGCGGCTCGCCGCGGCGCCCGGCAGCTGGACGCGACTGGTGGCCGAAATCCGGTCGCAGCGCGACGCGATGGTGTATGCAGGGTTCTATTCGGCCACGCCCTGGGAGCAGCTCCAGCATCTGCCGCGATACCTGCGGGCAGCCGACCGTCGGGTGGCGAAGTTTGCCGAGCGCGCCGAACGTGACGCCCGGCACGGCGAACAGCTGGCCGATCTGTGGGGGCGCTATTGCGAGCGCGCAGACCGCGACCGACGGGCTGGTGTCACCGATCCTCGGCTCGCGTCCTTCCGGTGGCTGCTGGAGGAACTGCGGGTTTCCCTGTTCGCTCAGGAGCTGAAGACACCCCAGCCGGTGTCGTTCAAGCGGGTCGAAAAGGCATGGGGCGACCTCGACCGCTGACCGGCCGGCGGCTCGCGGATCCGCGCGTTGGCACCGGTGGGGCGGCGTGCTACAGTAACTTCGCCGTTTTATTGCCTAACATCTTGACCTCTTGACCTTTCAAGCTAGCCGAGGCCAGCGGGAAAATCGACGTGACTGCGACCACGACTGAGGCCGCCACCGAGCGCCAGCCCGCGCGCGAAATTGCGCGGATTCTGAACGAGTGCCGGGATCTCGCGATAGCGAGGTTGACGACGTCGTTCGCGCAGATCCTCGACCGGGTCGGCGACCTGCTTATGGATCGCGCGAACAAGAGCGACGTGCGTGAGGAGCAGCAGCTGTTTCTCGACGCGCGTGGCACGCTCCAGGGCGATCGGCCGACGCTGATGGCCGAATTCGAGCGACAGTTGCGCAAGCTGATCGACGAGCGCATTGCCGGCAAAGCCGAGCCCAAGGCCGATTTTTCCAAGGTTGACGCCTCGAAGCTGGCCCTGGTCGAGACAATGTCGATGGACGAGTCGGTCCTGCAGGGCAACATCACCCGGGTCGTCGAAAACCTCTGTCAAGACGAGCTGGCCGTGCTCAATCGCGGCGTCGGCTACCTGCTCGGGCAGCCGGATCTTGCTACCGAGGCCAACCCGCTGGGGCCCGCGACCATCGTGGGCGCGTTTTCCAAGGCCGTGAACTCGCTGAAGGCCGAGCGCAAGATCAAGTTCCAGATCATGAAGGACCTGAACCAGGCGCAGCTGGGAGACATCGCGGCGATCTATGCGGACCTCAACAAGCGCCTGACTCAGCTCAACATGGTACCGGCGCACAGCCGGTCGGGGATCGTCAACCGTGGGGGTGCCGCCGATCGCATGGCCGCGAAGGCGGCGGCTGCCGCCGGACTGCCACCACCGTCGCCGTCGACGCCGGAAATCGACGTGATGGCGATGTTCAAGCGAATGTACGGCAGTCCCACGCCGAGCATGCCCGCGCTGCTGTCGCCATCGTTCCAAGCGTCCTCCGCGGGTGCTCCGCATGATCCGCAATCGATGATGTCTGGCGCGGCCATGTCGGCTGGCGACGCCTATTTTCCGCCGATCAGCATGCCCGGCATGCCGGAGCAAGCGTTCCCGCAAGCGAGCCCGCACGTGTTCGCGCCGATGCGCCCGACGCCGTCGGGTTACGTGCCGGCTTCGCCGATAATCTCGTCGCCCGATCTGCACGAGGGTCTGACCCGGCTGCAGGCCGGCCAGACGGATTTCGATGTCGGCGGCGCGGCGGTTGCGTTCTCGGGAATTCCGCAGGGCCTGCACAACGTTCTGCGCGATCTGCAGGAGTCCCCGCTTGCAGCGAAGGCGAACCAGCTCGAATCGATGACCATCGAGATGGTCGCGATGCTGTTCGACTTCATCTTCGAAACGCGCGACCTTCCGGACGGCATCAAGGCGTTGCTCGCACGCCTGCAGATCCCGGTCCTCAAAGCCGCGATGCTCGACGGCGCGTTTTTCGCGAAGAAGTCGCATCCGTCGCGCCTGTTGGTAAATCAACTCGCGCAGGCCGGGCTCGGGTGGTCGCCGGTCATGGGGACCGAGGACCCGCTCTATCGGGTGATCGACGGGATCGTCCACCAGATCCTCGACCATTTTTCCGACGATCTTGCAATCTTCGACGAGCAGCGCGAAGTGCTCGAGGCGTTTCTCGCCGAGGAAGAGAAGATCGCCGAAGAGAACATCCAGTCGACGGCCGAGGAAATCAACCAGAAGGACCGCCAGCAGATCGCCACGGTGGTCGCGAAAGCCGAGATCGAGAAGCGCATCGAAGGCAGTCCCGTACCCAATTTCCTGGCCGGTTTCCTGCGCCAAAAATGGCAGGGAACGCTCGAGCACATCTATCTCGAGGAGGGCGAGGAAAGCGAATCGTGGGGTTCGGGCGTCGCCACACTCGAAGATCTCGTCTGGAGCGTGCAGCCGAAGCGCAATCCGGAGGATCGCCGGCACCTGGTCGCTTTGTTGCCTTCTCTGCTGAAACGACTGTCGGGGGGAATGCAGAACCGGAGCTGGGGCCCGGACGAGCGCGAGAGTTTCATGGCGAACCTGGTCGAGGCTCACGCGGCCGCGGTGAAGCCGTCGCTCGGAGTGTCGATCACGCCGACGGCCGCGGTAGCCGTGGCCGCGATGGTCCAGGCGGAAATGGCGAAAGCCGCCGGCGACCAGGTGCTGGCTGCGAAAGCCGAGGCGCTCGCCGTCGCGATGACGCAGGCAGAGCCGGAGCCGGTGGAGCCGGAGCGCGAAGTCCTCGCCGACGACTACCTCGAAATCGCGCGCAGTCTCGAGCGCGGCATGTGGATCGAGTTCGAGTCCGAAGACGGCCAGCTCGCGTTCGCCAAGCTCGCGTGGGTGAGTCCGCTGCGCGGCACCTATCTGTTCACCAACCGTCAGGGCCACAAAGCGCTGTCGATGACCGCGGAGGACCTGGCCGACCGCTTCCGCGCCGACCGCGCGCGCCTGGTGGAGGCCGAACCGCTGATCGACCGCGCGTTCACCAGCATGATGGCCGAGATCGAACAGAAATTCCCGGAGCCCGTGGCGGTCGATTGAGTGCAATTGGCGCGCTGATCATCGGCGACGAGTTGCTGTCCGGCAAGCGTGCCGACCGGCACCTTCCGCAGGTCATCGCGACGCTGGCTGCGCGTGGACTCGTGCTCGACTACGCGCACTACGTTGGCGACGATCGCCCCCGACTGACCGGCGCGCTGCGCGAGTCCTTCGCGCGCGGCGACCTGGTCATGAGCTTCGGCGGCATTGGCGCCACGCCCGACGACCACACGCGCCAGGCCGCGGCCGCGGCGCTCGGACTCCCGCTCGTGCGCCATCCACTTGCGGTGGCGGAAATCGAAGCGCGTTTTGGCGCGGACGCGTATCCCAATCGCGTGCTGATGGCCGAGTTCCCCGAGGGCAGCAGGATCATTCCGAACCCGTTCAACCGCGTCGCCGCGTTCGCCATCCGGGATCACAATTTCTTCCCCGGGTTTCCGCAGATGGCCTGGCCCATGCTCGACTGGGTGCTCGCCACCTGGTACCCGGAGTTGTCGCGGGTCCCGGCGGCAGAGCGCGCAATCGTCGTCTTTGGCGCGGGCGAAAGCCAGTTGCTGCCGCTGATGGATGACAACGTCGCGCGGTTTCCGATGCTGAAGCTGTTTTGCCTGCCGTCGATCATGCCCGAGGGCGGCCGGCGCATCGAACTGGGCGTCAGGGGCGACCCGGCGCAGGTGGATGCAGGAATCGCGCATCTGCGCGCAGGGGTGGAGGCCGCAGGTTTCCAATGCGAGCCGCTGTTGCCTGCGGCATGACCCGCGCCGCCGCCGTTTCGGCCGCGACGCCGCTGCATGCCGCACGCACATACGCGTCCGCGCGGGATCATGCTTTCCACGCCTCAGGCGCAGGCGCCGAGGGCGTAGTCCTGGAGACGCGCGCAGGGTTCAACGCCCCGGCCCCAGCGCTCGGACGCATTCGGCGACCAAAGCCGGCCCGCGGTAGATGAGCCCGGTGTAGATCTGGACCAGCGACGCACCTGCCGCGATTTTCGCGCGCGCGTCGTCGGCGCTTGAGATCCCGCCGACACCGATGATGGGCAGCGTGCCATCGAGCGCACTGGCAAGCAGGCGGACCACCGCGGTCGAGCGCGTGAACAGCGGGGACCCCGACAGCCCGCCCGACTCCAGCGCGTTGGGCAGCCCGACCACGGCGTCGCGCGCGATCGTCGTGTTGGTGGCGATGACCCCGTCGATCGCGTGCTTCGCCAGGAGCCTCGCGATGCCGCGAACCTCGTCGTCGGTCAGGTCGGGCGCGATCTTGACGGCGAGCGGCACGTAGCGCCCGTGCTTCTGGGCAAGGTCGTCACGTTCACGTGTCAACCGCCCGAGCAGTGCGGCAAGCGCATCCTCGGCCTGCAGGTCGCGCAGACCCTTGGTGTTCGGCGAGGAAATGTTCACGGCGACGTAGTGCGCGTGCGAATGCACGGCGCGCAAACAGGTTACATAGTCCTCGGCAGCGCGCTCGTTCGGCGTATCGAAATTCTTGCCGATGTTGATGCCGAGGATTCCGCGGTAGCGCGAGCGCGCGAGGTTGGCGACGAATGCATCGACACCCTGGTTGTTGAATCCCAGGCGGTTGATGAGCGCGTGCGCGCGCGGCAGTCGGAACATCCGGGGCTTGGGATTGCCCGGCTGTGCCCGTGGGGTCACCGTCCCCGCCTCGAGGAATCCGAATCCGAACGTGGCAAGCCCCGCGAGATGCTCAGCGTTCTTGTCCAGTCCGGCGGCCAGTCCCACGCGGTTGGGGAACGTAACGCCCATCACGGTGACTGGCGACGGGGGTGGGCGCAGCGCGAACATCTGCGCGACGCCCAGTTGCGCGGCGCGATCGAGGCCGTGGAATGCAAGCTCGTGCGCGAACTCGGCATCGAGCGCGAACAGGAAGGGCCGGGCGAATGGATAGAGCCTGTACATCGACATCTGCGATTCCCCGGGTGCACGCCTGGCACTCCTGTCCTGTCGCGCGGGCGTCCACCACAACCGGCGGGTTCGTCCACCGCAACCGGCGGGTTCATCCGCCGCAACCGGCGGGTTTCTCCACGTCCTGTCGCGCGGCGCGAGGCGCTGCGAATGTTAACATTCGCGCACTATCGCGATGTCGCTCCCGTTCTCCCTTCCCGTTCTGTTGCTGACGAGCATGCTCGTGTTCTGCGTGCCGGCCCACGCCGGGCCGTCTTCGCACAAGCCGTCGGCGAACGCGAAAGTTTCCGCAGTTTCGAGCTACGCGAGCCGCGACGACGTGCGTGCTTTTGCGCAGGCGGTGGCCGTCGAAACCGGGCTGCCGCGGCGCGATGTCGAGCGCTGGTTTGCGGCCGCCAAGTTTCAGCCGAAGATCGTCGCTGCCATGGACCGGCCGCTGCTCGAACCACCGAAATGGTTCCAGTACTCGTCGTCGTTCCTCGCGGACCAGCGCGTCGAAGGTGGCGTCGCCTTCTGGCGGGCCAACGAGGAAGCGCTGGTCGCGCGCACAAAACGAGTTCGGCGTACCAGCCGAGATCATCGTCGCCATCATCGGCGTCGAGACCTACTACGGCCGCAATGCCGGTTCCTACCGGGTGATCGACTCGCTGGCCACGCTCGCGTTCGACTATCCGCGGCGCGCGTCGTTCTTCCGCGGGGAACTCAAGGAGTTCCTGCTGCTCGCGCACGAGCAGGGATTTTCGCCGCTGCTGCCGAAGGGGTCCTTTGCCGGCGCGATGGGCCTGCCCCAGTTCATGCCTGGCAGTTATCGGCGGTTCGCCATCGATTTCGACGGCGACGGCCGCGTCGACCTGTGGCGCAGCAACGCGGATGTCATCGGCAGCATCGCCAATTATTTCGTTCGCCACGACTGGCAGCCGGGTCAGCCGGTGCTCTCGCCGGCCGACGTGGCCCCGGAAATGCGAGACGCCGCATTGCGGCGCCTGGACGGCGGCATCAGCGAACGTCGAACCCTCGCGGCGTGGGAGGCCGACGGTGTGGTTGCGCGTTCGATGCCGGCCGAAGCCGCCGTCGAGCCGGTGGGGCTGCTGTTGCTCGAGGAAGATGACGGCGCGACGCAGGACAGCGTCAGCCTCTGGATCGCCTATCCCAACTTCTACGTCATCACCCGGTACAACAAGAGCCGGTTGTACGCCGCGGCGGTCTGGGCATTGGCGCAACGATTGCGTTTGGCACGCTGACGACCGGTGCGCTAGATATTGCTGCGCCGCAGCAATATCTCTATACTCGGCGGGATGCCTGACGAGCTGATCGACCGCGACCTGCCCCTCAAGGAGGACACCCGACTGCTCGGCAGGCTGCTGGGCGATGTCGTGCGCGCCCACACTGGCGAGGCCGCCTACGCGCGCGTAGAGGCCATTCGCCAGGCTGCGATCGGCTTTCGCCGCGCGGACCCGGACGAGGCGGTGAACGATGCGCGCGGAGTTGTCCGAACTGCTCAACGAGCTTACCGTTGCGCAGACGCTGCACGTCGTTCGCGCTTTTTCGTATTTTTCGCATCTCGCCAATCTCGCCGAGGATGTCCACCAGAACCGCCGCCGGCGCGCGCATGCGCTGGGCGGGCTCGCCGCCGCAGCGGGGCAGCATCAATGCGGCACTCGCCCATCTCGCCGATGCGGGCGTGAGCGCTACAGCGCTGGCCGAATGGCTCGCCGAAGCGCTGGTGTCACCGGTCCTGACCGCGCACCCGACCGAGGTGCAGCGCAAGAGCATTCTCGACTGCGAGCGCGAGATTGCGCGGCTGCTTCTTTGGCGCGACCGCACGCTGCTGTCGCCGGACGAGGCCGCCGAATGGGAAACCGACCTGTATCGGCAAGTCCTGTCGCTGTGGCAGACCGCGATGCTGCGCCTGTCACGGCTGACGGTGCGCGACGAGGTCGACAATGGACTTGCGTATTACCGGTATACGTTCGTGACCGAGCTGCCGCGGCTGTACGATGCATTGGCCAAGGGGCTCGCGAAAATGTTCGGCGGCGACATCGCGGTGCCGTCGTTCCTGCGGATGGGATCGTGGATCGGCGGTGACCGCGACGGCAACCCGTTCGTGGTGGCCGAGACGCTGGAATACGCGGTCCGCGCTCAGGCCGCGGTTGCGTTCGATCATTATCTCGACTCGGTCCACCGGCTGGGTGCCGAGCTGTCGCTGTCGACCCGCCTCGTCGAGCCGACGCCCGGGTTGCTGCAGCTCGCGACCGCCGCGCACGACCACAATGTTCACCGGCAGGACGAACCCTATCGCCAGGCGCTCACCGGCATCTACGCGCGGCTCGCGGCGACCTCGGTCGCGCTGTCGGGCCGCGCCCCGGCGCGTGCACCTCATGCCGTGGGCGAGCCCTACCCGTCACCGCAGGAACTGATCGCCGACCTCGAGGTGATCCGGGCGTCGCTCGCGACACACGGCGCGCAGATCCTCGGCACGCGGCGGCTCGTGCCGCTCCTGCGCGCCGTCGAGACGTTCGGCTTTCACCTGGCCTCGCTCGACCTGCGGCAGAACGCCGATGTGCACGAGCTCGTGGTCGCCGAACTGCTCGCGCGCGCGGAAGTCGCGGCCGACTATTCGGCGCTTCCGGAGCGCGAACGCGTCCGGCTTCTCGCGCGCGAGCTCGCGTCGCCACGGCTCCTGCAATCGCCGCACCTCGACTATGGCGAACGCACACGGTCCGAGCTCGCGATTCTCGTGGCCGCTGCGGAAATACATCGCCGGTATGGCGCCGCGGCGTTGCCAAACTACGTGATATCGAAATGCGATTCAGTCTCGGACCTGCTCGAGGTCGGCGTGCTGCTGAAGGAGGTGGGCCTGCTCCGCAGCGAAGCGCTCGCCATCAATATCGTGCCGCTATTCGAGACCGTCACCGACCTCGCGCAGTGTGGCGCGATCATGCGCGAAGCATTTGCGCTGCCCGTCTATCGCCGGCTGCTCGCCAGCCGAGGCGACTGGCAGGAAGTGATGCTCGGCTATTCGGACAGCAACAAGGATGGCGGCTACCTCACAGCCAACTGGGCGCTGTACCGCGCGGAAATGCGGCTGGTCGAGACGTTCGGCGAATTCGGGGTCAAGCTGAGACTCTTCCACGGTCGCGGAGGAACCGTCGGCCGGGGCGGCGGACCCTCGTACGAGGCGATTCTGGCCCAGCCGGCCGGCAGCGTCACCGGAGGGTTGCGGGTGACCGAGCAAGGCGAGATCATCGCCAGCAAGTATTCCGATCCCGAACTGGGGCGGCGCAATCTCGAGGCGCTGGTCGCCGCGACGATGGAAGCGAGCCTCGCCGACGCCGAGCAGATCGGGACACGCGGCGCCGTTTACCACCAGGCGCTCGACGAGCTTTCGGCGATTGCGCTCGATGCCTATCGCGCGCTCGTCTACGAGACGCCGACGTTCGTCACGTACTTCCGCAGCGCGACTCCAATCGCGGAGATCGCCGAGCTGAATATCGGGAGCAGGCCGGCATCGCGGAGTGCGTCGACGCGCATCGAGGACCTGCGCGCGATCCCATGGGTGTTCAGCTGGGGCCAGTGCCGGCTGATGCTGCCGGGCTGGTATGGCGTCGGGACCGCGATCGACCTGTGGCTCGCGCAGCGCCGGGATGGACTCGCGCTCCTGCAGGAAATGCACGAGCAGTGGCCGTTCTTCCGCAGCCTGTTGTCGAACATGGCGATGGTTCTGGCGAAGACCGACCTGGCGGTCGCATCGCGTTACGCGGAGCTGGAGCCGGATCCCGCGGTACGCGAACCGATCTTCGCGCGGATCGCGGGTGAACACGGCCGTACGGTGCGCGCGTATTACGCGATTACCGGCCGGACGCACCTGCTCGACGACAACCCGACGCTCGCGCGCAGCATCCGCAACCGGTTTCCCTACCTCGATCCGTTGAACCACGTCCAGGTCGAACTGCTTCGGCGCTACCGCGCCGGTCAGACCGACGAGCGGACCAAGCGGGCGATCCATCTGACGATCAACGGGCTGGCGGCGGGTCTGCGCAACAGCGGGTAGTACCCCGGGTGACCGCGACGGAGGCCCCGCTGCCGGCGGAAGTCTGCGCAAGCGCAGGCGACGAGGTGCGATCGAGCGCGGTGGAGATGGCGGCGTTCCGGGCATGACCCGCAAGGTATAATCAGCGCGGTTACGAACGCCCTATCCCTGCGCATCGCAACCCACTTCCGGCTCCGATGCACATCCTGATTTCCAATGACGACGGCTATTTCGCGCCCGGGATCGAACACTTGGCTGACGCGCTTCGCGAACGCGCGCGAATCACCGTCGTTGCGCCTGAGCGTGACCGCAGCGGAGCATCGAACTCGCTGACGCTCGACCGGCCGCTCGCTGTCCGTCGCGCGCCGAACGGGTTCCTTTTCGTCAACGGCACGCCGACGGACTGCGTGCACCTTGCGGTGACGGGCCTGCTCGACGAGCTGCCCGACATGGTGGTCTCGGGCATCAATCTCGGCGCGAACATGGGCGACGACACGATCTACTCCGGCACCGTGGCCGCGGCCACCGAGGGCTATCTGCTCGGTATCCCCTCGGTCGCGATCTCGCTCGCATCGAAGACGGCCGCTCATTTCGAGACCGCTGCGCAGGTCGCAGTCGAACTGGTCGACAGGCACGCTCGCGCACCGGCGGGCGCATGGCTGCTTAACGTCAATGTTCCCGACGTGGCTCCTTCGGAGCTCAAGGGCATGGCGGTGACGCGCCTCGGGCGCCGACACAAGGCGGAGAGCGTCGTCCGCACGCAGAATCCGCGCGGCGAAACCGTGTACTGGGTGGGTGCCGCGGGGGAGGCCGCGGACTCTGGCGAGGGAACCGATTTCCATGCGGTCGCGACCGACCGGGTATCGGTGACACCGCTGCAGGTCGACCTCACGCACCGTGAACTGATGCCGGGCGTGCATGCGTGGCTGAAGTTCTGAACGCGACGAAACACTAAGAGCAGCACATCAGGGGAGGCACGGGCGATGGGGACGCTCGGTGGCAACGACAGGCAACGCAACGGCATCGGCATGACGTCGGCGCGGACGCGCGCGCGTTTGATCGAGCGCCTGCGGGAGCAGGGTATCGCCGACGAGGTGGTGCTGGCGGCACTCAACAGCGTGCCGCGGCACATCTTCGTGGACGAGGCGCTCGCCATTCGCGCCTACGACGACGCGCCGCTGCCGATCGGCCACGGCCAGACCATTTCCCAGCCATGGGTTGTGGCGCGGATGACCGAGCTCGCACGCAACGGACGCGACCTCGACAGCGTGCTCGAGATCGGCACGGGCTGTGGATACCAGACTGCGATACTGGCGAACATCGCGCGCCATGTTTACAGCGTCGAGCGCATCGGTGCGCTGGTTGCGAAGGCGCGCCGGAACCTCCAGTCGTTGAAGCTTCGCAACGTCGCATTGAAACATGGCGATGGCAGCCACGACCTGGGCGAGGATCTCGAAGTCGACGCGATCGTGGTCACCGCGGGCGCGACGCACGTGCCCACGCCGTTGTTGCGCTACCTCAAGCCGGGTGGTCGGATGGTGCTGCCGTTGTCGCAAGCAGGCGACGAGCGCGGCGTCCAGCGACTCACGGTTCTCGACCTGACACCGGCCGGAATCCGTGAACAGACTCTCGATGCGGTAAGATTTGTACCGTTGCTTTCGGGACTCGCGTGAACGAACACGCGCGATCCGTTGTCGATTCGTTGATGCCCGCCCACACCGTGACCCGCGCCCCCGCCGACCTGTTGCGCCTCGTCGCGGTGATGTGCGTCGTCACTGTCCTGGCGGCGTGCGCATCGCAACCCCGCGCGCCCGTCGAGGATCGCAGCACCTCGCCCAGACGTCCTCCGCCGCCCCCGATGGCCGCGCCTGCGTCGCCTCCGGCGCCGGCTCCCGCCGAAGCCGACGAGCGCGCGTCAACCTATACCGTCAAGCGCGGCGACACGCTCCACCAGATCGCGCTCGACACCGGACTTGACTACCGCGAGCTCGCCGCGTGGAACAACATCGAGAACGTCAATCTCATTCGTGTCGGGCAGGTGTTGCGCCTCACCGCCCCCGGCGAACCGGTAGCGGCGACGGGCGCGGTCACGACCGCGCCGCTGCGGATGGCACCTTCGGTCGTCGAGGCCAGGCCCGGCGCGCCGTCGGCCGCCGCGCCGTCGACGGCGGCGCGCAACACCGACAACTACAAGTCTTCACCCAAGGCGTTCAAGGAACCCTACTCCGAGCAGGCGTTGCGTGACGCCGCGAAGGTGATCCCCCCGCCTGTGGAGACGGTCGCCGCAGCATCGTCGACCGCACCATCGATCGCGCCGGCGAGTGCGCCGACGACCTCGGCGCCGGCCGTCGACGCCAAGCCGGCACCATCACCGCAGCCTGGCGCTGACGGTGAAGTTGATTCGCTCGACTGGGTCTGGCCGGCCAAGGGAAAGGTGGTCGGCAGCTTTTCCGAGACCGCAAACCTGAAGGGGATCGATATCGCCGGCACCGCGGGACAACCGGTGTTCGCGAGTGCTGCCGGTACGGTCGTCTACGCGGGCACGGGCTTGCGCGGCTACGGCAAGCTCATCATCGTCAAGCACAACAAGACCTACCTTTCCGCCTACGCGCACAACCGCGAAATCCTGGTCAAGGAGGGCCAGGTGGTCACCAAGGGCCAGAAGATCGCGGAGATGGGCAACTCCGACGCGACCGAAGTGAAGCTGCACTTCGAGATACGCCGATTGGGCAAACCGATGGACCCGGCGCGCTATCTCCCGCCCGCTTGAGCGGCTGGCCCCGACGATGGCTCGCGATCCGCGCGCCGTGAATCCGGCGGACCCGGCGCCCGAGGAAGTGTCGGCCCAGCCCGACCTCTATTCGGCTGAATTGCCGCTCGAGGAGCCCGCCACCGGCCTGTCCGGCGACCTCATCACCGACGTCACCCAGCTCTATCTCAACGACGTCGGCCAGCACACGCTGCTGACCCCCGCCGAGGAGCTCGCCTTCGCGCGAGCGGCCCGCGACGGGGACTTCGCGGCGCGCCAGACGATGATCGAGCGCAACCTGCGCCTGGTCGTCAGCATCGCGCGCCATTACACGCACCGCGGCGTCGCACTGCCCGACCTGATCGAGGAGGGCAATCTCGGCCTCATCCATGCGCTCGAGAAATTCGATCCCGAGCGCGGATTCCGATTTACGACCTATGCGACGTGGTGGATCCGGCAATCGATCGAGCGTGCGATCATGAATCAATCGCGCACGATCCGGCTTCCCGCACACGTGGTCAAGGAGCTGAACGTCGTCCTGCGCGCACTTCGGCACCTCGAGACGCATGCGCCGGCCGGAGGCCACGATCCGTCCCTCGATGATGTCGCACACCTGCTGGGCAAGCCCGTCGCCGCCGTCGAGCGGTTGCTGCGCCACCAGGAACACATGATCTCGCTCGACGCGCCGATCGACCGTGACTCGGGACTGACCATCGCCGATGCCATTGCTGACGACGAGGCGCAGGCGCCCGAATTGCTGCTGCACGACAGCGCGATAGAAGCATCGGTGGCGGGCTGGCTCGCCGAACTGAACGCACGCCAGCGCCTGGTGATCGAGCGCCGCTATGGTCTGAACGGCTGTGAGGTGACCACGCTCGAGGAGCTTGCGGCCGAGATCGGAGTGACCCGCGAGCGGGTACGGCAGATCCAGGGCGAAGCGCTCGAAAAGCTGCGCGGAAAGCTGGAGCGTCGCGGCTACACGAAGGAATCCCTGTTCTAGCTGCGCACCGGGTCCCGGAAAGAGGCGTCGCGCGCGCTCTTCATGTTCAGCCAGCCGCCGTGCGCAAGGTTGCGGATGCGGGCAGCACTTCGATCGCTCGTTCGAGAGTGGCGAGCAGCGCGTCGCGTTCGCGCCCGACCGCCACGGGGCCGTAGCGCAGTTCGGCGAACGACTCGCCGATCGCGGCAAAGGCGATCGCGAACCGGGGCCAGCGTTGCCCGGCGCGTGCGGCGAAAGCGAGCGGGCCCTCGTAGGGCAGCCGCGGCAGCCCCGCGCGGGCGAGCCGGCGGTTCAAGTCGTCCCAGAGCACGAGCGCGCGTTCCTGGTGACGGCGCTTCCACATCAGCCACGCGACGACCGCGCCACCCCACGCGAAGAGCGCCAATCCGACCAGCGCAACGATCTGCCAGGGCGCGAACTGGTCGAGTTTCCAGTCCCGCCACAACGACTGCTGGCGATCGCGGTTGAAGCCGATGACGTTGCGCCGCCAGTCGTGGTTGAACGCGTCCCATGCGAGCTGCACGCCGGTCAGCCAGGTTGCATCGAGCCGCGCGAGAAACGGTACCGGTTCGCCGGCGGGCAGCGCGCCACCCAGTCCCATTTCTATGCGCGACGGCGCGACCGCGGCGGTGGGATCGTAGCGCCGCCATCGGCCGTCAATCAGTGCCTCGGCCCAGGCATGAGCGTCGGACTGCCGGACAATCATGTAGCCGCCACGCGGGTTGACGGTGCCGCCCTGGTAGCCGGTGACGACCCGGGCGGGAATGCCGGCGGCGCGCAGCAGCAGCACGAACGCGCTCGCATAGTGCTCGCAGAAACCGCGGCGCTCCTCGAACAGGAACAGGTCGACCGGGTTGCGGTCCATGAAGGGCGGGGCAAGCGTATAGACGAATTTCTCGCGGTTGAACTTCGTGAGCACGGCATTGATGTAGTCGACGTCGTCCGGATGCTGCGCGCGCAGTCCCCGCGCGAACTGCAGCGTGCGGGCATTGCCCCGGCCGATGCCGAGATTGGGACCGGCGTCTCGCGCCGCGACGCCCGGAAACTCGGAGCGCAGCACCGAGCGCTGCGTGTAGCGCAGAGACTGCGTGACTGGCGTGCGCAAAAGCAATTGCTGGTCGTGCGTAAGGATCGGCGCCCCGGTGGTGATCGATGCGGACCCCGCGGCCAGCGTCGGCAGCGCCGCCGGCAGCTCGAGCGCGAACAGCCAAGGCCGGTAGTTCGGCTCGAGCGTCACCGTATAGGTGATCCCGGGTTCCGCGGGCAGCGGGGCTTCGCTGCCCAGTCCCGAGAGCCCGGCCTTCCACGTCCGGCCATCGAAGGATGAAAACACAGGCCCGCGCCAGTACCGTTGTCTCGGTGGCGGGATCGGGCCGTCGAAATCGACACGAAACGCCACGTTGTCCGACAGCGACAACTCGCTGATCTGCCCCGGCGACATCGAGTCGGACAATCCGCTTTGCGCACCGTAGTCCGCGGGTAATCCCCACAACGGCGCGGCCAGCCGCGGAAAGAAGAAGAACAGGAACGCCGCGACCGGCATGCCCTGCAGCAGCATGACGCCGCTGCGGCGGACGGCGGCCCACCAGGAGAACGGTCGCGTGCCGGCGCTCGCATTGACCGTCAGTACGTCGAGCGCGACGCCGACGAGCACCACCGCCGGCAGAGCCGCGAGCGCGGCAACCAGCGACTGGCTGGAAAAGAAGGGTGTCACCAGCAGAAAGCACGCGAGGCACGCCAGCAAGGTTCCGTCGCGCGTCGAGCGCGTCTCGAGGAACTTGATCGCGACCAGGATGTACAGGAACGCGACGGACGGTGCGCGGCCGAGGAAATAGCCGAACGACGCGCGCACGGCGAGCGCGGCGGCCACGGCGAACAGCACGAGCGCCCACGATGGAATGCGTGCAGGCGGCATCTGGGGCCGCTGACGGTCGCGGCGGAGCAGCGCGATGCGCAAGCCGACGAGCATGATCCCCGCCACGGCTACCCAGATCGGCAGGTGGGGCGCCTGCGGCAGCTGGGCGGCCAGCAGCAGCGCGCCCAGGCAGCGGATCTGAAGCGGTGACAGCAGGTCGCGTGCCGCCGTCGGGCCGCGTCGCGCTGTCGTTCCGAGCCAGCCGGCCAGCGTCATGCGCCCTGCCTGCCCGCGTCGTGCGCTTCGACCCGGCCGCCGGCGGGAAACAAGGCCAGCGCGGTGAGTGCGGCTCGGCGGTGGTCGCGGCCCTGCGCCGTCGGCAGCAGCGTGCCGCGCAAGGCCAGTGAGAACGGCCGCGCGGCGCGCTCGGCCTCCAGCACCCATGCTGCCAGCCGCGCCAGCCGCGCCTCGTCCGGCAGGGTGGGCGGCAGCGACGCAAACGAGAACGCCAACGGCCCTCCGCCGCCGGCCCCGTCGAATTCCTTCGAGTACCACCCTGCGCCGCGCGCCACGGCTTTCCAGGCCACCCTTTGCGGCGGATCGCCTCGCTGGTATTCGCGTAGTCCGGCGAGGTCGGCTTCGTCGCTGGCGCCTTGGGAGAGCGGATCGGTGCCGGCATGGCCGCGGGGCAGCGGCGGCGCGCCGATCTCCGGCGCCGGGAATACGATACCGGCCAGGGGAAAATGCACGTAGGCCCAGCCGCGCCAGAGCCCGAGCGGATAGTTCGAGGTCAACGTGATGCGCCCGAGCGGTATTCGGCCGCGCGTCGGGGCCGGAACATCCAGAACGACGGTCAGCGCCTGTCCGGCAACGATGTCGCCGTCGGCACGGGCGTTGGCACAGGTCACGGTGATGCCGGTGCGCGCGGCGGACCCCGCGTGCAGCGCGAGCGTGAACGCGATGTGGCCGCCTGCAAACGTTTCGCCCGCGGCGAGCGGGGCGATCTCGATGCCCGCGAGGTTGCGGAAGTTGTGCAGCTGCGCCGCCGCCAGCAAGCCGCCCAGCAGGAAGGTCACGGCCACGCCCAGCGCCAGCGAGTAGTTGAGCGATGCGAGCAGCATCAGCAGCAGCGTCGCGGTCAGCGCCCACCCTCGCCGCGTGGGCAGCAGGTAGATGCGCGAATGGCGAAGGACGACCGGCGCGTGGTCGGATGGCGCATGCCGGAGCGCGCGCTGCCGCAGGCGGGCGAGCCAGCCCGGGGCTCGAGTCGCAGGCTGCATCGCCGTCGGAGTCGAATCCGTCATTCAGGCCGCGGCGGCCGGCTGCTACGGCAGCGGTACCGCGCGCAGCAGCGACTGCGCCTGCACCGATCCGGCCCGCGTACCACCGGCCAGCCGATGGCCCGCCACCGACGGGAACACCGCCTGGACATCCTCGGGCAGCACCATAGGCCTCCCGGCGATCATCGCGTAGGCGCGGGCGGCCGCGAGCAGCATGAGACCCGCGCGGGGACTCAAGCCGCGCCGCGAGCCGGCATCGCCGCCGCCCGGTCCGTGGCCGCGCGATGCAGCAAGCAGTGCCTGCACGTAGTCGAGCAGCGCCGGGGCAACGTGGATATCCGCCGCTTCGCGCTGCCAGGCGGCGAGCGTGGCCGAATCGGCCAGCGGCGGCGTCTCACCGATCCTGGACCGGCGATCACCGCCCGCCAGGAGATCGCGCTCTGCGGCGGCATCCGGGTAGCCCAACTCGATCGCCAGCAGGAAACGGTCGAGTTGTGATTCCGGCAAAGGATATGCGCCGATCTGCTCGATCGGATTCTGGGTGGCAATGACGAAAAATGGATCGGGCAGCTTGCGCGTCTGTCCGTCCTGCGACACCTGACGCTCCTCCATCGCCTCCAGCAATGCGCTCTGCGTCTTGGGCGGCGCGCGATTGATTTCGTCGGCCAGCACGACGGAATTGAAAATCGGGCCGGCGTGGAAGCGGAAGGTCTGCGCGCGTTCATCATAGATCGACACGCCCAGCACGTCGGCGGGCAGGAGGTCGCTCGTGAACTGGACGCGCGAGTACTTGAGGCCGAGCGTGCTCGCCAGCGCCTGCGCGAGCGTCGACTTGCCCACACCCGGGATGTCCTCGATCAGCAGGTGGCCGCGGGCCAGCAGACAGGCCACGGCCAGGCGCAAGGGCTCCTCCTTGCCGACGACGATGCGGGCCAGTTGCGCCAGCACGAGATTGAGGCGGGCGGCGCTTGGGGTGCCTGCCTGCGATGCGGAGCGAAGAGTCATGGCATTGGCGAAGTAGGTTGAATGGGGCGCTGATGGCAGGCAGCCTGCCACCGAACTCTAGCCCGTGCGAGCCTGCCTCGTCACGACCGGCGGGCGCGGGGTAAACTCCGCTTGGCGGAATTCGGGGGCCAGACGCGGCGAGAGACAATCCTTCGCCCGCCGGAGATCGCAGTGCTTCGGCCCTGATCCGCCCCCGAAGTTCCACGTGTCGCCTGCCGCCCCGACTCTCATGCCCACCGCATTCATCACCCACCCTTCCTTTCTCCTGCACGAGATGGGGCCGTATCATCCCGAATGCCCGGAGCGCCTGATGGCGATCTCGGATCGGATGATCGCAGCGGGCATCGATCCCTACCTGCGGCACTACACCGCGCCGGCGGCAACACCCGAGCAGATCGCGCGCGTCCACTCGGCGGCGTACATCGACGAACTCGCCGCGGCGAGCCCCGAAGAGGGACTGCACTACATCGATCCGGACACGGCGTTAAATGCGCATACCCTGACCGCGGCCCGGCACGCGGCGGGCGCCGTCGTTCTCGGCATCGACCTGGTGATGCGCAAGGAATGCGCGACGGCGTTCTGCGCGGTGCGCCCGCCGGGCCATCACGCCGAACGACGGCGCGCGATGGGGTTCTGCCTGTTCAACAACGTCGCGGTTGGCGCCGCCCATGCACTTGAGGCGCACGGCCTCGAACGGGTAGCCGTCATCGACTTCGATGTCCACCATGGCAACGGCACCGAGGACATCTTCCAGGGCGACCTGCGCGTGCTGATGGCGTCCACCTTCCAGCACCCGCTTTATCCTTATTGCGGAGTCGATGGTCCGGCGGCGAACATGGTCAACGTCCCGCTGTCCGCCGGGGCCGGCACCGATGAATTCCGCACCGCCGTGGTCGACCGCTGGCTGCCCGCGCTGGATACTCATCGACCCGAGCTCATCCTGATCTCCGCGGGGTTCGACGCCCATCGCGAGGACCCGCTGGCCGGACTCAAGCTGACCGAGTCCGACTATGCCTGGGTGACGCTTGAGCTGGTCAAGGTCGCCGCACGCCATTCGCAGCGGCGCATCGTGTCGACGCTCGAAGGCGGCTATGCGTTGTCTGCGCTCGGCCGCAGCGTGGCCGAGCACGTACGGGTGCTGGTCGAGGCCTGATTCGGGGCCCGGCGGCGCGGAGTGTCGATGGAGCGGCGGCGGTTTCTATCCGGTTGCGCCATGCTCGGCGGTGCGGCTTCGGTGGCTCCGCTGTCCGGGCTGTCGGCCGCCTGGGCGAGCGAATCCCCGCGCCTTTATTCGCGCGCCCGGCTGGTCGACGTTCACGGCCGCCCGATTGCCGCCGCGCAGCTGGCGGCGGAAACGAACTACGTCTTCCAGTATCCGTATGCATCGACGCCGTG
Source organism: uncultured beta proteobacterium (assembly GCA_963739745.1). Lineage (GTDB taxonomy): Bacteria > Pseudomonadota > Gammaproteobacteria > Burkholderiales > Casimicrobiaceae > VBCG01. The sequence continues at coordinate 235,704 of CAVUCJ010000011.1, read as the reverse complement.
CCTGCTGCTCAAGCTGCCGCGTCCGGTCGTCGTACCCGCCGCGCTGAAACGTCGCGACGGCACCGCCTACCAGTGGCAGGGAGGTGTGGGTCGCGAACGCAAAGTCGTTGCCTTCTCGGCGATCTGCGCGCACAAGCTTGCTTATCCGACTCGCGAGGTTTCATTCATCCGATACCAGCGCGAACGCTCGGCGACGTCGGGCGCACAGGTGATCCACTGCTGCGCCGACCATAGCGTTTACGATCCCGCGGAAGGCGCGCGCGTGGTGTCGGGCCCCGCGCCCCAGCCGCTGGCGGCGATCCTGCTCGAGTACGACGCCTCTAGCGATGCGCTCTATGCGCTGGGGACGGTCGGGGCCGAGCAGTTCGACGCATTCTTCGACAAGTACCGGATGCGGCTCGAGCTCGAGTATGGATTGGCACGCGCACGCAGCACCGTGGCGGGCACCAGTGTCGTGCGCGAGCTCGCCAACTACTGTCAGACCACCATCCAGTGCTGAATCGCGGTGCGATGCGGTTGGGCTCGACCGGCGTGACGGCAAGGCACGGGGCGCGTGGATGCGGGCGCTGATCGGATGGACGAGTCGCCGCCCGCCATCGCCGTCGCCGACCTGCGGAAGGACTACCGCGACGTCGCGGCCGTCAACGGCATCTCGTTCGCGGTGCGGCGCGGGACGACCACCGCGCTGCTGGGCGGCAACGGCGCCGGGAAGACGACGACGCTGTCGATGCTGCTCGGGCTGCTGACCCCCACGGCGGGAACGATCACCGTGCTGGGCGAGGACATGGGGCGGCACCGCTATCGCGTGTTGCCCAGGATCAATTTCACGTCGCCGTACGTCGACCTACCCAAACGGCTGACGGTGGCGGAGAACCTGCGGGTGTTCGCCGATCTCTACGGCCTGCGCGAGCCGGCTGCGCGCATCGCCGAACTGGCGCAGAAGCTGGACCTCGCCTCGCTGCAGAAGCGGCCCTACGGCAGCCTGTCGGCGGGCCAGCGTACGCGCGTTTCGCTGGCCAGGGCGCTCCTCAACGGACCGGAAGTGCTGCTGCTCGACGAACCAACGGCCTCGCTCGATCCCGACATCGGCGACCGGATGCGGACCTACCTCGAGGAGTACCAGCGCACGAGTCACTGCACGATGCTGCTGGCGTCGCACAACATGGGCGAAGTGGAACGCATGTGCGACGAAGTGATCATGCTGCGCGCCGGCGTCGTCGTGGACCAGGGTTCGCCTCAGGATCTGATCTCGCGGTACGGCCGCGCCGACATGGACGAAGTCTTCCTCGACATCGCGCGAGCCGCGGACAGAGGGCCGACGACGGGCGCGGCCGCGAGAATCGATGGGGGTTGATCACTGCGATGGACATTCCGACCCACGTTCCCGTTGCGCTTTACCCGCAGTCCGGACCCGCAGCCTCCGCGCGGCGCGTACGTGCGCTCGTGCGGCGCCACGCCTACCTGCTGGTCAAGTCATGGCCGCGGCTGGTATCGATGATGTACTACCCGACGGTCACGATGGTCCTCTGGGCGTTCCTCACGCTCTACCTGGCGCCGACGGCGAACTTCCTGAAGGACGCGCCCGGGCTCTTCATCGGCGCAGTGCTGCTGTGGGACGTGCTGTTCCGCGGCCAGCTCGGCGTATCGCTGACGTTCATCGAGGAAATGTACTCGCGCAATCTCGCCAACCTGTTCGTGAGTCCGCTTCGCCTGCACGAATTCATCGCGGGACAGTTGGCGCTCAGCGGGCTGCGCACGCTCATCGGCGTGGGGGGCGCGTGCGTGTTCGCGTATCTGCTCTTCCACTACTCGATCTTTACGCTCGGATTCCCGCTGATCGCTTTTTTCACGATGCTTGTCGCCTTCGGCTGGGGCATCGGGCTCGCCGTGTCGGCGCTCATCCTGCGCGCGGGCCTGGGCGCCGAGGAACTCGCGTGGGCGGCCATCTTCCTGGTGGCGCCGGTGTCGGGTGTCTACTACCCGATCGCGGTGCTGCCTCCGTGGCTGCAGGGGGTGGCCCTGGCGCTACCCTCCGCGCATGTATTCGAGGGGATGCGTGCGCTGCTCCTCGACCACACATTCCGCTGGGACCATTTCGCGTGGGCCGCGGCACTCAATGTCGTGTATTTCGCGCTGGGCGTGGCGCTGTTTCGCTCGGCGGTCCGTCATGCGCGCGAGAACGGCATGCTGGTCCAAATGGGTGAATAGACCTGCCGTTGTGATCACCGCGTGTTCGTCGCGGGATCAGTGTATGTGCTGGTCCGGGCATCCGCGGAGCGCTGCTGTTTCGTTGCCTTCTGCGCGCAGGCGAATGGACGGCGACTGCCTCAATCGACGATCAGCGCCGCGGCGACGCGTCGATCCTCGGCGATGAGGATGTTGAAAGTGCGGCACGCTGCACCGGTATCCATCACCTCGACGCCGACGCGCGCGGCGGACAGCGCCTGCGTAAGCCGTGGATGCGGGAACTGCTGGCGTGTTCCAGTTCCGAGCAGCAGCATCTCGGGCGCATGTGCGAGCAGGGCCGCGAAGTCGGACTCCACAAGCGCGGCAAAGCCGTTGGGCGCCCAGCCTTCGATCACCGCATCAGGCAGCAGGACCACGTTGCCGCGATACTCCGCCTGACCGACGCGCACCCATCCGGGACCGGAGCCGGTGATGACGTTCGCGTTCGGGGTCTGCAGGTGGAATTTCATTGGCAGTCGAAGTATCAAACCGAACCCGAGACCCGGCGAAGGCGCCCCCAAGGCGTAACTGTATCGAATCCGCCAGCCGCATCGCAACGGGGATCCGCTGCGATAAGGGTCGACCGCCGGGGCGACCGTTGATCGCAATGGACACTTGGACCTCCGAAATCACGGCCGCGCGCTTCTGCTAGAATTCGAGCCAAGTTGCGACTCCGCAGCCCCCTACGTCGCTCGGACGGTTCCGGGCGCTTACGCAAGGATGCCTCTCTCATGTATCCCCAGCTGGAAACTCATTTCGCGCGGATCGAGCGCCTGCCTCCGTACGTCTTTTCGATCACGTCCGAGCTCAAGATGGCCGCGCGCCGCCGCGGCGAGGACATCATCGACTTCGGGATGGGCAATCCGGACGGTCCCACACCGCAGCACATCGTCGACAAGCTGATCGAGACGGTCCAGCGCCCCGACACCCACGGCTACTCGGTATCGAAGGGCATCCCGCGGCTGCGCCGCGCGATCTGCCACTGGTACAAGCGGCGCTGGGACGTGGATTTCGACCCCGACACCGAGGCGATCGTCACCATTGGTTCGAAAGAAGGCATCGCGCACCTGACGCTGGCCACGCTCGGCCGCGGCGATACGGTCATGGTGCCCAATCCCAGCTATCCGATCCATATCTACGGGCCGGTCATCGCCGGCGCCGACATCCGCCAGGTGCAGATGACGCCGGATGTCGATTTCTTCGCCGAGCTCGAGTACACGATCCGGATGAGCCTGCCGAAGCCGAAGATGCTGATCATCAACTTCCCGTCGAACCCGACGGCGCAGTGCGTCGAGCTGCCGTTCTTCGAGAAGATCATCGCGCTCGCGCACGACCACGGCATCTACGTCGTGCATGATCTCGCCTACGCCGACATCTGCTTCGACGGCTGGAAGGCGCCTTCCATCATGCAGGTCCCCGGTGCGCGGGAGGTGGCGGTCGAGTTCTTCACGATGTCGAAGAGCTACAACATGGCGGGCTGGCGGATCGGCTTCATGGTCGGCAACCGCGACCTCGTCAACGCGCTGTCACGCATCAAGGGCTACCACGACTACGGCACATTTACTCCGCTCCAGGTCGCGGCCATCGCGGCGCTCGAGGGCCCGCAGGATTGCGTCGCGGAGATCTCGGCCAGGTACCAGGCGCGGCGCGACGTGCTGGTCCGCGGCCTGCACGAGGCCGGATGGATGGTGGACATTCCGAAGGCGTCGATGTACGTGTGGGCGAGGATTCCCGAGCCGTACCGCAAGCTGGGCTCGCTGGAATTCTCGAAGCAGCTGCTGGCCAAGGCGAAGGTGTCCGTGTCGCCCGGCATCGGCTTCGGCGAGTACGGCGACCGGCACGTGCGCTTCGCGTTGATCGAGAACGAATCGAGAACGCGCCAGGCGATCCGCGGCATCAAGCAGATGTTCCGCGAGGACGGCCTGCTCTGATGGACGACCCGCGATGAAGCCGCTCAATGTCGGTCTGCTGGGATTCGGCACCGTGGGTCGCGGGACCTGGGACGTCCTGCGTCGAAACGAGGAGGAGATCACTCGCCGTGCCGGCCGGCCGATCCGGGTCAACTGGATCGCAACGCGCACGCTCGACCGCGCCCGCGAAGGCACGCGCGATGCCGCAGGCGTTCATTTGACCAGCGACCCGGCGGTCGTCGTACGGCATCCGGACGTCGACATTGTCTGCGAGCTGATCGGCGGCATCGAGCCCGCTCTCACGCTGGTCCTCGACGCCATCGACCACGGCAAGCACGTGGTCACTGCCAACAAGGCGCTGCTTGCCCATCACGGCAACGAAATCTTTGCGGCAGCCTCGGCGAGGGGCGTGATGGTTGCCTTCGAGGCGGCGGTCGCGGGCGGCATCCCGATCATCAAGGCGCTGCGCGAGGGGCTGACCGCCAACCGCATCGAATGGATCGCCGGAATCATCAACGGTACGTCGAACTTCATCCTGTCGCAGATGCGCGCGACCGGCGCCAGCTTTGCCGACGTGCTGGCCGAGGCGCAGCTGCGAGGATACGCTGAGGCCGATCCGACGTTCGACGTCGAGGGGATCGACGCCGCGCACAAGCTCACCATCATGTCGGCGATTGCCTTCGGAGTGCCGATGCAATTCGATCGCGCCTACGCCGAGGGCATCACCGGATTGACGCGTGAGGACATTCGCTACGCGGAGGAGCTCGGCTACCGGATCAAGCTCCTCGGCATCACGCGCCGCGCGCACGCGAACGGTCGCGAAGGCATCGAACTGCGTGTTCATCCGACACTGATCCCGGCGTCGAGGCTGATCGCCAACGTGGAGGGCGCGATGAACGCGGTGCTGGTCAAGGGCGACGCGGTCGGCGCCACGTTGCATTACGGCGCTGGCGCCGGCGCCGAGCCCACCGCCAGCGCCGTCATCGCGGACCTGGTCGACGTGACCCGCATGCATACGGCCGATCCGGAGCACCGCGTCCCGCATCTCGCGTTTCAGCCGGACCAGCTGACCGACGTTCCGTTCCTGCCGATCGGTGACGTCGTCACCAGCTACTACCTGCGGATGCGTGTCGACGACCGCCCGGGTGTGCTCGCCGACATCACCCGCATCCTCGCTGACCGCGGGATCTCGATCAACGCGATGATCCAGAAGGAGCCGTCCGAGGGCGAGGATCAGACCGACATTATCCTGCTCACGCACCGGACCGTCGAGAAGAACATCGACGATGCGATCGCGAAAATCGAGTCGCTGCCGACCCTGCGCGGCAAGATCGTGCGCATCAGGCTGGAGGAGCTGAGCTGATGCGCTACGTGAGCACCCGCGGCGCGTGGGCGGACTCGCCGCAGCCGTTCTGCGCGATCCTTCTCGAGGGTCTGGCGCCCGACGGCGGACTCGCCGTTCCGAAGGCCTGTCCGCGCCTGTCCGAAGGCGAGCTCGCCGCGCTGCGGCCGCTTTCGTACCCCGATCTCGCCTTCGCGGTGCTGACCCGTTTCATCGACGACATTCCACCGGCCGACCTCAACCGGATCGTGACCGCGACGTACACCGCGGAAGTGTTCGGCAGCGAATCCATCACGCCGCTCACGACGCTGGAGCCGGGCCTGCATCTGCTGCATGTCTCGAACGGACCGACGCTCGCGTTCAAGGACATTGCGCTGCAACTGCTCGGCAACCTGTTCGAATACGCGCTCGCGCGAAGTGACCGCAGCGTGAACATCCTGGGCGCGACGTCGGGCGACACCGGCAGCTCCGCCGAGCATGCGCTGCGCGGCAAGCGCCGCGTTACGGTGTTCATGCTGTCACCCAAGGGGCGGATGAGCCCGTTCCAGACCGCGCAGATGTTTTCGCTGGCCGAGCCCAACATCCATAACCTTGCCGTCGAAGGAACCTTCGACGATTGCCAGGATCTCGTCAAGGTCGTCAATGCCGACGCCGCGTTCAAGGCGCGTTTTTCGATCGGCGCAGTGAACTCGATCAATTGGGGACGGGTGGCTGCGCAGGTCGTCTATTACTTCGCAGGCTACTTCGCCGTGACCCGCGGCGACACCGAGCGCGTGGATTTCGCGGTTCCATCGGGCAATTTCGGCAACATTCTCGCGGGGCATGTGGCGCGCGAAATGGGTTTGCCCATCGGACGCCTGATCCTCGCGACCAACGAAAATGACGTGCTGGACGAGTTCTTCCGCACCGGCCGCTACCGGCCGCGGACGTCCGCGCAGACGCATGCGACGTCGTCGCCGTCCATGGATATTTCCAAGGCGTCGAACTTCGAACGCTTCGTCTACGACGCGGTGGGCCGCGATCCGGCGATTGTCCGCGACCTGTGGACTCGGCTTGCCGCGACGGGCGGCTTCGACCTCGCCGGCACGCCACACTGGGCGGGCGTGGAGCGCGCGGGTTTCGTGTCCGGCCGCAGCACGCACGGCGACCGGATCGCGACGATCCGCGACGCGCATGCACGCTACGGCATTGTCATCGATCCGCATACGGCCGATGGTCTCAAGGTGGGTCGCGAGCACCGCGACCCGGCGAACCCGCTCGTCTGCATCGAGACCGCGCTGCCCGCCAAATTCGCTGCGACGATACGCGAGGCGCTGGGGCGCGACCCCGGGCGCCCGGCCGCCTTCGATGATCTCGAAGCCCGACCGCAGCGGTTCACCGTGCTGCCTGCCGACGCGGCGCGGGTGAAGGCGTTCATCGAGGAGCACGCGGCGGCCGCCTGACGCGCCGTCCGTGCGCGCGCATGCGCTTCGCACTCGTCGACCTGCTGCGCAACCTCGGCGCGGGATTCAGGCTCGCCTGTTTCCTCCGCGTGGACCGGCTGGCTTTCCGTGTGGGTCCGGCGCAGCTGCTCCTTCTGTTTGCGCTGTCAGCGGCGATCGACATCGCCGGCGACTGGTTGCGGGCGCCGTCGGAAAGCGACTTCTCCCTGTTGGGTGCGGGCTCGGAACTGAATGCCGCCGGGCTGCTGCTGCTGACCAGCGCGCTGATCGCGCTACTCAACCGCCAGCGCCATGTCGCAATGGCGCTGCCGGTCATTGCCTTCGCCTCGCTTCCTCTCCTCCAGGCGCTGCATTACGCGCCCTATCTGGTGAGCATCGAAGGGAACATCCTCGAAGTGGCAAGGCTCGTCGACCATCTGATCGTCGCGTGGATCGTCATCGTTCTCGTGCGCTGTGTGGCGGTGGCATTTGCGCCGCTGCCTTCGTTCGGATGGCTGCGGGCGATCGGCGGCGGCCTGTTGCTGGCCGCGCCGATCTGGTTCGGCGATGCGCTGGTCCCCAGCGAGCCCTGGTGGCAGCCGCACGACGACGACGGCGCGCCGCCGTCGGATTTCAACGCCGGATCCGAGGCGGTGCTGGCCGCCCAATCCGTCCTGCTCGATCACGTGCTCGGCAAGCTGCAGGATGAACGCCCGGGCGAGACCGACCTGTATTACGTGGGATTCGCGCCCTCCGGCCGAGACGACGCATATCGGACCGACGCCGAGGCCGCCCAGCAGGTGATGGACAGCCGGTGGGGTACCGAGGGCCGCTCGGTTGTGCTCGTCAACAGTCCGCACACGTTGCTCACCACGCCATTTGCGACGGTGACCAACCTGCGCGAAGCATTGAACGAGATCGGCGCCATCATCGATTCGGAGGACGACGTCGTGATGCTCTACATCGCGAGCAGCAGCGCGGCGGGCGGGCGGCTGGCCGCAGAGCAGCCGCCGTTGTTGCTGGTCGATCTTACGCCGGGAGGGCTCAAGCAACTGCTCGACGACGCCGAAATAAAGTGGCGGATCATCGTGATTGCGGGTTGTTACTCGGGTACGTTTATCGACGCGCTGGAGGACGATTACACGCTCATCATTTCCGACGCGCAGGCGGATCGGGCGACGTTCGGCTGCGGCGGGCGCACGCCAGCGACTTTCTTCGGCGATGCCTTCTTTCAGAACGGGCTCGCCAAGAGCCGGACGTTCGAGGCCGCGTTCGTGTCTGCCAAGGCGCGTGTCGCGCAGCGCGAGCGGGAGGCGGGATATTCGCCGCCGTCGGCACCGCAGCTCCGGATGGGTGTCGCGATGGCGGAGAAGCTGAAGTCGCTTCGCAAGGCCGGCGCCGGTGGCGCCACTGTGCAAAGCGTGTCGCCACCGCTCGGGGGATGACCCTGCAGGCGGCAGGTATCGCCGCCCTCGTCCCGGTCGGGTCGCCGCACCGTGCCCGTTGCGCCAAGCGTGCCGGGATGGAGCGTTCGCCCGGCCGACCGGATCGGCGGCATGAGCGGCATCGTGAAGGGCGGCACGATCGCGCACTGGCTCAGCGCCTGCAACCTCCAGCATCGGCCGCGCGCGCGTTGCATCGCATTTGCGGCCACGCCAGCGCAGCGTTGACCCTTCGTGGTGCGCCGCGGTAAAATCGTCCGCTTTTGGTGGTTCGTCGCCCATGCCCGCTTTGGGATGAGCCGGGAACCGGGGGGTCGCGTTGGAAGCGGAATTGTGCCTTCGCAGCCCCACGCGACCCTACGCGACCCTTCGAATGTTGAAAAAATGCGCGGAATGCTGGTTGTCGGCAACTGGAAAATGAGCGGCGGGCTGGCCGCCAACGCGGCGCTGCTGGCCGCGTTGCTCGCCGGCTGGAAATCGCGCCCGGATCGTTCCTTGGCGGTATGCGTCCCGTTTCCCTACTTGGGTCAGGCCCGGGACGCGCTCGCCGGGTCACCGCTTTCGTGGGGCGCGCAGGACCTGAGCCCGCATGCGGGTGGCGCGTTCACCGGCGACGTGGCGGGCAGCATGATCGCCGAATTCGGGTGTCGGTACGTGCTGGTCGGGCATTCCGAGCGCCGCCAGATTCACGGCGAAACCGATGCCGAGGTGGCCGCGAAGGCGCAGGCGGCGCTGGCGGCGGGCTTGACGCCTATCGTGTGTGTCGGTGAAACGCTCGCGGAGCGCGACGCCGAAGGCGGCTGGCGGGCTGTCGTTGGGCGCCAGTTTGCCGCCGTCGCGGCAGCGCTCGCGACGCAATTGCCGATGGTGGTGCTGGCCTACGAGCCCGTGTGGGCGATAGGCACGGGCCGGACGGCGACCCCCGAGCAGGCGCAGGAGGTGCACGCATTTCTTCGCCAGTGCCTGCGTGACGCGGGTGCCGAAGGCGTACAGTTGTTATACGGCGGGAGTGTGAAGGCGGGCAACGCCGGCGCGCTATTCGCGATGCCCGATGTCGACGGAGGATTGGTCGGCGGGGCGTCGCTCATTGCATCGGAATTTTTGGCGATCGCGGGTGCCTGATTTGCAGGGGACGCACGCAGCGCCGGAGCGGGACGAATCATGGGAATGATGGAATCTTCGTTGTTGGTGGTACACATGCTGGTGGCCGTTACCGTTTGCGGTCTGGTACTTCTGCAGCATGGCAAGGGTGCGGACATGGGTGCGGCTTTCGGCAGCGGCTCGTCCGGAAGCCTGTTCGGCGCTTCGGGCTCGGCCAATTTTCTGTCGCGTACGACAGCGGTGTTGGCGGCGGTTTTCTTTCTGTCCAGCCTAGGACTTACCTATCTGGGCTCGCAGCACGGCAAGCCCAGAGACGTCATGCAGCAGGGCGTGATGAGCGACGTGCCTGCGCCAAAGGCTGCCGACACGCCGAACAAGGTGCAGGAGTCGATACCGGTTCCGGCCACCGCACCGGCTGGCGGGACTGCGCCGGTTGGTGCACCTTCCAAGGCGGGAGAGGTACCGAAGTGACAGGCAGTCGGCGGCCGTCATTCGGCCGGACCATCGGAGGCCCACGGTACCGCTGATACCTGCAAGTTGACAAGCCGACGTGGTGGAATTGGTAGACACGCTGTCTTGAGGGGGCAGTGGCGAAAGCCGTGGGAGTTCGAGTCTCCCCGTCGGCACCAAGGCAAGGACCGCGCGGCTCGTAGAGGGCGGTGCGTGGGAATCGGGCGTGGCGACGTCCCCTGAGCAAGGGCGCGCGCCGCGTTGCACGAATGTGTAAGTTCGCAAGCGTAGCGCCAAAGGCCGACAGCGATGCTGGAACAGTATTTCCCGATCCTTCTCTTCATCATCGTCGGCCTGGGGCTGGGCGTTCTGCTCCTCTCGCTCGGTGCGCTGCTCGCGCCCAACAAGCCCGACGCTGCGAAGCTCTCGCCCTACGAGTGCGGCTTCGAAGCATTCGAGGACGCGCGGATGAAGTTCGACGTCCGCTATTACCTCGTGGCGATCCTGTTCATCCTGTTCGATCTGGAAATCGCGTTCCTTTTCCCGTGGGCTGTCGTGTTGCCGGACATCGGCTTCGAGGGCTTCGTCGCAATGTTGATCTTTCTGCTCATCCTGGTCGTGGGCTTCGTCTACGAGTGGAAGAAAGGTGCGCTCGAATGGGAGTAGCTCGCATTGTCCGCCGAGAGCAGGCTGCGGTGGAGTCGCGTCATGGCCATTGAAGGCGTTCTCGAGAAGGGATTCGTCACCACGTCTCTCGACAGCGTGATCAACTGGGCGCGCAATGGCTCGATGTGGCCGATGTCGTTCGGTCTCGCCTGCTGCGCGGTGGAAATGATGCATGCCGGCGCCTCACGCTACGACCTCGACCGCTTCGGTGTCGTGTTTCGGCCAAGCCCCCGCCAATCGGACGTGATGATCGTCGCCGGCACCCTGTGCAACAAGATGGCGCCGGCGTTGCGAAAGGTTTATGACCAGATGGCCGAGCCGCGGTGGGTGATCTCGATGGGATCCTGCGCCAACGGCGGCGGCTACTATCATTATTCTTATTCGGTGGTGCGCGGCTGCGACCGCATCGTGCCGGTCGACATCTACGTGCCGGGCTGTCCGCCGACCTCGGAGGCGCTGCTCTACGGCATCCTGCAGCTCCAGAACAAGATCTGGCGCACCAACACGATCGCGCGCTGATGGCCACGAAAATCGAAGCACTGGCCGCGGCGATGCAGGCGGCGTTCGGCGACGCGTTGCCAGGCCTGTCGGTCGGCCGCGGCGAGGTGACCGTCGTTGTTCCGGCGTCCGGCCTCGTCGATTTCATGCGCGAGTTGCGCGACCGTCCCGAGCTTCGCTTCGAAATGCTGATCGATATATGCGGCGTCGACTACTCGACATTCGGGGACGGGGCATACGACGGCCCGCGCTTCGCCGCCGTCTATCACCTGCTGTCGCTTTCGCACAACCGGAGGCTGCGCGTGCGCGCTTTCGCGGATGACGACGACTTCCCGGTACTGGCGAGCGTCATCGATGTCTGGCCGGCGGCCAACTGGTTCGAGCGCGAGGCGTTCGACCTGTACGGCATCGTCTTCGAAGGTCATCCAGACCTGCGGCGCCTGCTCACCGACTACGGCTTCGTCGGACATCCGTTCCGCAAGGATTTTCCGCTCTCGGGCTACGTCGAAATGCGCTACGACCCCGAGCAGAGCCGCGTGATCTACCAGCCGGTGACGATTGAGCCGCGCGAGATCACTCCGCGGGTCATCCGCGAAGAGAATTATGGCGGGACGAAGTGAGCGGCTGCCCGCACTTTCAAGGACTTCGCCCTTCATATGGCTGAAATCCGCAATTACACGATGAACTTCGGGCCGCAGCATCCGGCGGCCCATGGGGTGTTGCGCCTCGTGCTGGAACTCGACGGCGAGGTCATCGAACGCGCCGATCCCCATATCGGCCTCCTGCACCGCGCGACCGAGAAGCTGGCCGAGCACAAGACGTACATCCAGTCGCTGCCGTACATGGACCGGCTCGACTACGTTTCTATGATGTGCAACGAGCACGCGTACTGCATGGCGATCGAGCGGCTGCTCGGAATCGAAGTCCCGCAGCGGGCACAGTACATCCGCGTGATGTTCGATGAGATCACGCGCGTGCTCAATCACCTGCTGTGGCTGGGCGCGCATGCGCTCGACGTCGGTGCGATGACCCCCTTCCTGTACGCGTTCCGCGAGCGGGAGGACCTGTTCGATGTCTACGAGGCCGTATCCGGCGCCCGCATGCACGCGGCGTATTACCGTCCAGGCGGCGTCTACCGCGATCTGCCCGATCGCATGCCCCAGTACCAGGCATCGAAACTCCGCAACGCCAAGGCGCTCGAGCGGATGAACGAAAATCGCCAGGGATCGCTGCTCGATTTCATCGAGGATTTCTCCCGGCGTTTTCCCGCCCGTGTCGACGAGTACGAAGAGCTTCTGACCGATAACCGGATCTGGAAGCAGCGCACCGTGGGCATCGGTGTCGTCAGTCCCGACCGCGCGCTGGCGCTGGGTTTCACGGGCCCGATGCTGCGCGGCTCGGGCGTCCCCTGGGATCTGCGCAGGAAGCAGCCGTACGAAGTCTACGACCGCATGCAATTCGACATCCCGGTAGGCGTCAACGGCGATTGCTACGACCGCTATCTCGTGCGCGTCGAGGAAATGCGCCAGGCCAACCGCATCATCGGCCAGTGCGTCGCGTGGCTGAAGGGCAACCCCGGCCCCGTCATCGTCGACAACCACAAGGTGGCGCCGCCGGAGCGCGAGGCGATGAAGATGAGCATGGAGGAGCTGATCCATCACTTCAAGCTCTTCACCGAGGGCATGCACGTGCCGCCCGGCGAGGTCTATGCGGCGATCGAGCACCCGAAGGGCGAATTCGGCGTGTACATCATCTCCGACGGGGCCAACAAGCCGTACCGCGTGAAACTGCGTCCACCCGACTATGTTCATCTTGCCGCTCTCGACGAGATGACGCGTGGCCACATGATCGCCGACGTCGTCGCGATCATCGGCACGCAGGACATCGTTTTCGGGTCCGTCGATCGATGATGTTGCGACGTACCTTGTTGGCATTGACCATGGGCGCGCTGGTGGCGATGTCCGCCGGCGCCGTCGCGCAGCCGATGCCGCCCGACCAGCGGGAGGCGCTGAACGCGGCCGAGCGCTGGCTGGCGCCGGTTGACGACAAGCGGTACGCGAATGCCTATGCGATGGCGTCCGCGCAGTTCAAGTCGACCATCGATCGCCAGAAGTGGCTCGACGGGATTCGCGAAATCCGCAAGGACTACGGAAGGGTGGTCGCCCGCAAGGGAGAGAAGATCGGCTATTACGGCCAGGCGCCGGGCCCCGACTATCAGGCGACCGGCCCCAAGGAAGGAATGCAGATCACCATCCTGTTCACCACCAAGTTTGCCGGCAACAAGCAGGCAGTCGAGGAGGTGGCGATGATCTACGAGAACGACGGCCAGTGGCGGGTCGCCGGCTATCACATTCGCTGACCGATCATGACGATCCTTTCCGCCGACGTGCAGCGCAAGATCGATCGCGAGATCGCGAAATATCCCACCGACCAGAAACAGTCGGCGGTGATGTCGGCGCTCGCCTTCGCGCAGGACGAGCACGGCTGGCTGTCCACCGAGGTCATGGACGCCGTAGCGCAGTATCTCGGGATGCCGCCGGTCGCGGTCTACGAGGTCGCGACCTTCTACACGATGTACAACCTGAAGCCGCAGGGCCGCTTCAAGTTGACGATCTGCACGAACCTGCCGTGCGCGCTGTCGGGCGCGGCCGCCGCCGCCGAACACCTGAAGCACCGGCTCGCCATCGGCTTCAACGAGACGACTGCCGATGGCAGGTTCACGCTGAAGGAGGGCGAGTGCATGGGCGCCTGCGGCGACGCCCCGGTGCTGATCGTCAACGACCGCCGGATGTGCAGCTTGATGAGCGGCGAGAAGCTCGATGCACTCGTGGAAGAACTGGGCGAGGCAGCTGCGCGTGGCGAGGGCCGCAAGGGCCACGGGGAAGGCGCGTGAGCCATATGAACGCCTCCGGCGAATTCCTCGACTACGGCCCCGATGCGATCCTGATGGCGGGACTCAACGGCGGCAACTGGCGGCTTGCCGACTACGTCGCGCGAGGCGGCTACGACGCGCTGAAGAGGATCATCGCCGAGAAGATGCCGCCGGAGCAGGTGGTCGCGGAGCTGAAGAAGTCCGCGCTGCGCGGGCGCGGCGGCGCGGGATTTCCGACGGGCCTCAAGTGGAGTTTCATGCCGAAGAACTACGTCGGCGACAAGTACGTGGTCTGCAATTCCGACGAAGGCGAGCCGGGCACGTTCAAGGACCGCGACATCCTGCGCTACAACCCGCATGCGGTGATCGAAGGCATGGCGATCGGCGCCTACGCGATGGGCGCCAACCGCGGCTACAACTACATCCATGGCGAGATCTGGGAGACCTACCTGCGCTGCGAGGAGGCGGTCGACGAGGCGTATGCCGCCGGCCTCCTGGGCGCCAACATATTGGGCTCCGACTTTTCGTTCCATCTGCACAACCACCACGGCTTCGGCGCCTACATCTGCGGCGAGGAGACGGCGCTGCTCGAATCGCTCGAAGGCAAGAAGGGACAGCCGCGCTTCAAGCCGCCGTTCCCCGCGTCGTTCGGGGTCTACGGCAAGCCGACCACGATCAACAACACGGAAACGTTCGCGGCGGTTCCCTGGATCATGCGCAACGGCGGCGAGGCGTTTCTGAACCTCGGCCGGCCGAACAACGGCGGCACCAAGCTCTTCTCCGTCTCCGGCGACGTCGAGCGTCCCGGCAACTTCGAGGTGAAGCTCGGGACACCCTTCGCGACGCTGCTGGAGATGGCAGGCGGCATGCGCGGCGGACGCAGGCTGAAGGCCTGCATCCCCGGCGGCTCGTCGATGCCGGTGCTTCCCGGCGACGTGATGATGGCCACCGACATGGACTACGACTCGATCGCCAAGGCCGGGTCGATGCTGGGCTCGGGCGCCGTGATCATCATGGACGAGACACGCTGCATGGTGCGTTCGTTGCTGCGGCTCTCCTATTTCTACTACGAGGAATCCTGCGGCCAGTGCACGCCCTGTCGCGAAGGGACAGGATGGCTGTGGCGGATGGTCGACCGCATCGAGCGCGGCCAGGGCAGGAACGAGGACCTCGATAAGCTGAACTCGGTGGCCGACAATATCGCCGGACGGACGATCTGCGCGCTGGGCGACGCCGCCGCGCTGCCGGTGAAGAGCTTCATCAGGCATTTCCGCGACGAGTTCCAGTACCACATCGATCACAAGCATTGCCTTGTTGCCCGTACGTATGAGTCCTGCCGCGATGAACTCCTGAACTGACCATGCTGAACATCGAAATTGACGGCAAGCCGCTTCAGGTCGCACCGGGCAGCACGGTGATCGAGGCTGCGCACGCGCTCGGCATCTACGTGCCGCACTTCTGCTATCACAAGAAGCTGTCGATCGCGGCCAATTGCCGGATGTGCCTGGTGCAGGTCGAGAAGGCGCCGAAGCCGCTGCCGGCTTGCGCGACGCCCGTCGCCGAGGGCATGAAGGTCTGGACCGCGTCCGAGCAGGCGGTCATCGCGCAGAAGGGCGTGATGGAGTTCCTGCTGATCAACCATCCGCTGGACTGCCCGATCTGCGACCAGGGCGGCGAGTGCCAGCTGCAGGACCTCGCCGTCGGGTACGGCGGTTCCGGGTCGCGCTACAACGAGGCCAAACGCGTGGTCTTCCACAAGGACCTGGGCCCACTCATCTCCGCGGAGGAAATGACGCGCTGCATCCAGTGCACGCGATGCATACGTTTCGGGCAGGAGATCGCCGGCATCATGGAGCTCGGCATGATCGGCCGCGGCGAGCATTCCGAGATCGTTTCGTTCGTCGGCCGG
The DNA here is from genome assembly GCA_963739745.1 of uncultured beta proteobacterium. GTDB lineage: Bacteria > Pseudomonadota > Gammaproteobacteria > Burkholderiales > Casimicrobiaceae > VBCG01. The sequence continues at coordinate 219,867 of CAVUCJ010000011.1, read as the reverse complement.
ACCGTGGACTCCGAGCTGTCGGGCAACTCGATCGACGTCTGCCCGGTCGGCGCGCTGACTTCGAAGCCGTTTCGCTACGCGGCGCGCACCTGGGAGCTCGCGCGCCGCAAGTCGGTTTCGCCGCACGATTCGCTGGGCAGCAATCTCATCGTCCAGGTGAAGGGCGATCGCGTGCTGCGCGTGCTGCCGCTCGAGAACGAGGCGATCAACGAGTGCTGGATTTCCGACAAGGACCGCTTCTCGTACGAAGGCCTCAATTCCGATGAGCGGCTGACCACGCCGATGGTCAAGCAGGGCGGCGAGTGGAAAACGTCGACTGGCAGACGGCGCTCGAGTTCGTCGCGCAGGGACTGACCGACGTCGTCACCCAGCATGGCCCCGGCGCGCTTGGTGCCCTCGTGTCGCCGCACGCAACGCTGGAGGAGCTCGCGCTGGCCGCGCGCCTCGTGCGCGGGCTGGGCAGCGACAACATCGACTTCCGACTGCGGCAGAGCGATTTCCGCGGCAACGGCCATGCGACGGGCATTCCGTGGCTCGGCATGCCCATCGCCGAGATCAACGCGCTCGACCGCGCGCTGGTCATCGGCAGCTTCCTGCGCAAGGACCATCCGCTGGTCGCCCAGCGGCTGCGGCAGGCGGCGAGAAAAGGCGCCGAAGTGTCGATGCTGCATTCGGTCGACGACGACTGGCTGTTCCGGGTGACGCACAAGGCGATTGTTCCACCTTCGAAGCTGCCGGCGGCGCTCGCCGGCATCGTCGTGGCCGCTCTCGTGTCGTCGGGCGCGGCGGTGCCGGACGTCCTTGCCGGCATCGAGCCCACCGACGTGGAAAAGGCGATCGCCGCCAGCCTGGCGTCGGGAAAAAAATCCGCGGTGCTGCTCGGCAATTACGCGGTGCAGCATCTGGACGCGGCGCAGGTCCACGCGCTGGCGCAGCTGCTCGCCGAGGCGACCGGCGCGACGCTGGGCTTCCTGACCGAGGCCGCGAACACCGTCGGCGCGTACCTGGCGGGCGCCCATCCGCAGTCCGGCGGCATGAACGCGCAGGCGATGCTCGCCGATCCCCGCCGGGCCTATCTCCTGCTGCACTCCGAGCCCGAATTCGATTTCGCCAACGCACTGGCCGCGCGTGCCGCGCTCGAGCGTGCGGATCTCGTCGTGGTGATGAGTCCATTCGCGCACGGACATGCCTACGCCGATGTGATGCTGCCGATCTCGCCGTTCACCGAAACCGCGGGATCGTTCGTCAATTGCGAGGGTCGCCTGCAGACGTTCCACGGCGTGCGTGAAGCCGCAAGGCGACGCGCGTCCGGGCTGGAAGGTGCTGCGCGTGCTGGGCACGATGCTGAAGCTTCCCGGATTCGACGCGGACAGCGGCGCCGACGTCCGCGCTTCGATCGCGGGCGGGGATGCGGACATCGCGGCGCGGCTTTCCAACGGCACCCGCCTCGCCGTGGCGCGACCCGGCGCGGCCGTTGACGCGGCCACTATCGAACGCGTCGCCGACGTTCCGATCTACTTCGCCGATTCCGCTCGTTCGCCGCTCCGCGGCGCTGCAGCTGACGGCCGACGCGCGGCCGCCGAAGGCATGCATGCACCGGTCGCTGTTCGACACGCTCGCGCTGACGCAGGGCGGCCAGGTGAAGGTCAGGCAGGGCAGGGCGAGGCGGTGCTGACCGCCGCCGTCGATGCGGGGGTCCCGCCCGGCGTCGTGCGCATCGCTGCCGCACACGCGTCGACCTGCGGGCTCGACGGATTGTCGGGGCCGATCAGCGTGGAGCGGGCATGAGCGTCCATCGGCACGCTATCACGCGGTATCCGGTATCGCGCTGCCGGCGAATCGCGAACATCAGGGGAGCCGAGGCCTAGATGGACCTGCTCGCGCCCGTGCAGCAATGGCTGGGACCGGTCTGGGTGGTCGTGTGGACGCTGGTCAAGATCGTCGCGATCGCGATTCCGCTGATCCTGTCAGTGGCCTACCTGACGCTCGCCGAGCGCAAGGTGATCGGCTACATGCAGGTTCGCATCGGACCCAATCGCGTCGGGCCGTTCGGGTTGCTGCAGCCGTTTGCCGACGTCGCCAAGCTGCTGTTCAAGGAGATCGTTGTTCCTTCGGGCGCCAACCGCTACCTGTTCTTCATCGCGCCGCTGCTGTCGATCGGCCCCGCGCTCGCCGCGTGGGCGGTCATCCCGTTCACCGACACGCTGGTGCTGTCCAACATCAATGCGGGCCTGCTCTACGTTCTGGCGCTGACCTCGATCGGCGTTTACGGCATCATCCTGGCCGGTTGGGCGTCCAATTCCAAGTACGCGTTCCTGGGCGCGCTGCGCTCGGCGGCGCAGATCGTCTCCTACGAGATCGCGATGGGCTTCGCGCTGGTCGGCGTGCTGATGTGCGCGAACAGCCTGAACCTCACCGAGATCGTGCGGGGCCAGGAGGGCGGCGCCGCCTATTGGTACGTCTGGCCGCTGTTTCCGCTCTTCATCGTCTATTTCGTCTCGGGGCTGGCGGAGACCAATCGCCATCCGTTCGACATGGCCGAAGGCGAGTCGGAGATCGTCGCCGGCTTCCACGTCGAGTACTCCGGCGTCGCCTTCGCCGTGTTCTTCCTCGCCGAATACATGAACATGATCCTGATCGCCGCGCTGACGGCGCTCATGTTCCTCGGCGGATGGCTCGCGCCCTGGCCGCTGCTCAACGACATGGAGTTGTTCGGCATCGCGCCCCTGGGCGACGGCTTCCTCTGGATGGCACTGAAGATGTCGTTCGTGCTGCTGTGTTTCCTGTGGGTCCGCGCGACGTTCCCGCGCTATCGGTACGATCAGGTCATGCGCCTGGGCTGGAAGGTGTTCATTCCGGTGACGCTGGTCTGGATCGTGTTCCTCGGCGCGATGATGCAGACGCGCTGGGCGTCACTCTTCCACTGACGGAGTCGATCGATCATGTTCGCTCGCGTCAAGGCATTGTTCGACACGTGGCTCCTCGCCGAACTGCTGAAGGGCATGGCGCTGACCGGCCGCTACCTGTTCGCCCGCAAGATCACCGTGCAGTTTCCCGAGGAAAAGACGCCGCAGAGCCCGCGTTTCCGCGGCCTGCACGCGCTGCGCCGGTATCCGAACGGCGAGGAGCGCTGCATCGCCTGCAAGCTGTGCGAGGCCGTGTGCCCGGCGCTGGCCATCACCATCGAGTCCGAGCAGCGCGCCGACGGCACGCGGCGTACGACCCGCTACGACATCGACCTCACCAAATGCATCTTCTGCGGGTTCTGCGAGGAAAGCTGCCCCGTCGACTCGATCGTCGAGACGCGAATCCTCGAGTACCACGGTGAGAAGCGCGGCGATCTCTACTATACGAAGGAAATGCTGCTGGCCGTCGGCGATCGGTACGAAACGCAGATTGCGGCCGATCGCGCAGCGGATGCGAAGTTCCGATGAGCTTCCAGACCTTCATTTTCTACGCCTTCGCCGCGATCCTGATTTTCGCGGCCCTGCGGGTCGTCACCACGCGCAATCCGGTGCACGCGGCGCTGTGGCTCGTGCTGTGCTTCTTCACGGCCGCTGGCGTCTGGCTGCTTCTGCAGGCCGAGTTCCTGGCGATCGCGCTGGTGCTCGTCTACGTCGGTGCGGTGATGGTGCTGTTCCTGTTCGTCGTCATGATGCTCGACGTCAATTTCGACAACCTGCGCAGCGGCTTCCGCAGCTACATCCCGGTGGGCGCGACCGTCGGCGCGCTGGTGCTGATCGAGATGGCGCTGGTCATCGTTCGGCAGCAGCGTGGCCGGCGACGCCGCGCCGCCCACGCCGCAGGGCAGCAATACCCGCGCGCTCGGGCGCCTGATCTACGTCGACTACGTCTACCCGTTCGAGATCGCGGCGGTGCTGCTGCTGGTGGCGATCATCGCGGCGATCGCGCTGACGCATCGCAAGCGCCGGGAATCGAAGCACCAGGATCCGGGGCTGCAGGTGAAGGTCCGCCGACAGGATCGCATCCGGCTGCTTGACGTCCCGACGGAAAAGAATGACTGAATTTGCCCTACTGGCAGGCGCGGTTCCGCGTCGCTCCATCGCGGGATGCTGGAATCAGGGAGGCAACGTGTCACTGCTGACCGCGCCGACGCTGGCGCACTACCTTGTGCTGGGCGCGATCCTGTTCGCGATCAGCATGGCCGGCATCTTCCTCAACCGGAAGAACGTCATCATCATCCTGATGGCAATCGAGCTGATGCTGCTTGCCGTCAATCTGAACTTCATCGCGTTTTCCCACTATCTGGGCGACATGAGCGGCCAGGTGTTGGTGTTCTTCATCCTGACCGTGGCGGCCGCCGAATCGGCGATCGGCCTTGCGATCCTCGTGCTGCTCTTCCGCAACGCGGGCTCGATCAATGTCGAGGACCTGGGCGCTCAAGGGCTGATGGTCGCGCGATGACGATGCAGCAACTCTATCTGGCCGTCCCCCTGGTGCCGCTGGCGGCCTCGATCGTGGTCGGGCTGTGGGGCCGCCGCATGGCGCGCGCGGCTTCGCACTGGATCACGATCCTCGCCGTGGCGGCCTCGTTTGCGATATCCATCTTCATCTGCCGCGACGTGCTCGCCGGCAATCATTTCAACGGCGACATCTACGCGTGGGTGGCGGTGGGGGACCTGAAGATGTCGATCGGCTTCCTGATCGACCCGCTGACGGCGGTGATGCTGCTGGTGGTCACGTTCGTGTCTCTGATGGTGCATGTCTACACGATCGGCTACATGGCCGATGACGATGGCTATTCGCGCTTCTTCTCGTACATCTGCCTGTTCACGTTCTCGATGCTCATGCTGGTGATGAGCAACAACTTCCTCCAGCTCTTCTTCGGCTGGGAAGCGGTGGGGCTGGTGTCGTACCTGCTGATCGGCTTCTGGTTCAAGCGGCCGACGGCCATCTACGCGAACCTGAAGGCGTTCCTCGCCAACCGGGTCGGTGATTTCGGCTTCATTCTCGGCATCGGACTCGTGCTGGCCCACTTCGGATCGATGGACTACGCAGCGGTATTCGCCAAGGCGCCGTCGCTCGCGGGCACGACGATCAACCTGTGGGGCACCGCCGAATGGTCGCTGCTGACGGTGACCTGCATCTGCCTCTTCATCGGCGCGATGGGCAAGAGCGCGCAGGTGCCGCTGCACGTCTGGCTGCCGGACTCGATGGAAGGCCCGACGCCGATCTCCGCGCTGATCCACGCGGCGACGATGGTGACGGCGGGCATCTTCATGGTCGCGCGGATGAGCCCGCTGTTCGAGCTCTCGGACACCGCGTTGTCGTTCGTCACCGTGATCGGCGCCACCGGCGCGCTGTTCCTCGGCATCCTCGGCATGGTCCAGAACGACATCAAGCGCGTCGTCGCCTACTCGACGCTGTCGCAGCTGGGCTACATGACCGTGGCGCTGGGCGTCTCGGCGTACTCGGCGGCGATTTTCCACCTGATGACGCACGCGTTCTTCAAGGCGCTGCTGTTCCTCGGCGCCGGGCTCCGTGATCATCGCGCATGCACCACGACCAGGACCTGCGCAACATGGGCGGCCTGCGCAAGTACATGCCCATCACCTACTGGACGATGCTGATCGGCTCGCTCGCGCTGTGCGGCGTCCCGCCATTCGCCGGCTTCTTCTCGAAGGACGCCATCATCGAGGCGACGCACCTGTCGGAGATCGCGGGTCACGGCTATGCGTATTTCTGCGGTGACGGCCGGCGTGTTCGTCACCGCGTTCTACACGTTCCGGATGATGTTCCTGGCATTCCACGGCACGCCTCGCTTCGACACCTCGGCGCACGACGCCTCACGGCGCCAATCACGGCGCGAATGACGGCGACCACAACCGCCATGGCGGTCTGCCGAAGGAAAGCCCGTGGGTGGTGACGGTGCCCGCTGATTCTGCTCGCGATCCCGTCGATCTATGCCGGCTGGGCGTACATCGAGCCGATGCTGCTCGGAAACTTACTTCGGCAACTCCATTGTTGTCCTGCCCGAACACAAGGCGCTCTGGGAGTTCAAGAACGAGTGGCACGGCGTGTCCGCCTTCATCGAGCACGGCGTTCTCAGCCTGCCATTCTGGCTGGCGCTCTCCGGCATCGCGTGCGCGGCGTACCTGTACCTCTTCAATCCCGCGCTTCCGGCCCGGCTGGCGGCGAAGATCGGCCCGCTCTACACGGTGCTGATGAATAACTACTACTTCGACCGGTTCAACGAATGGTTCTTCGCAGGCGGCGCGCGTCGGGTGGGCAACCTCTTCTCGAAGGTGGGTGACGGCACGATCATCGAGGGAATCGTCAATGGTTCCGCGCGGCTGGTGGGCTGGGCGAGCCGGGTCCTGCGCCAGTTGCAGTCGGGATACGTCTACCACTATGCCTTCACGATGATCATCGGCCTTTTCGCATTGCTCACGTGGTGGGTGGTCCGCTAGCGATGACGCCCTACGTCTCCCTGGCGATCTGGGTTCCGATCCTCGCCGGCGTCGCGGTGCTGGTGCTCGGCCGCGACCGTGACGCGGCGACCGCGCGCTGGGTCGCGCTGGCCGGTGCGTTGGCCGGTTTCCTCGTCACCATTCCTCTGTACACGCACTTCGACGTGACGACGTCGGCGATGCAGTTCGTCGAGCGGAAGGAATGGATCCCGTACTTCGACATCTACTATCACCTGGGCGTCGACGGCATCTCGGTGCTGTTCGTGATCCTCAACGGTTTCATCACGCTGCTGGTGGTCTGGGCCGGGTGGGAGGCGATCAAGGTCCGGGTCGCCCAGTACATGGCGGCGTTTCTGATCATGTCGGGCCTCATCAACGGCGCGTTTGCCGCACTCGACGCAATCCTGTTCTATGTGTTCTTCGAGGCGATGCTGATCCCGATGTACCTGATCATCGGCATCTGGGGCGGCGAGCGGCGCGTTTACGCGGCGATTAAGTTCTTCCTGTACACGCTGCTGGGTTCGCTGCTGATGCTCGTGGCGTTCATCTACCTGTACCAGAAGTCGGGGAGCTTCGCGCTCGCCGACTGGTACGACCTGCCGCTGTCGCTGAAGACACAGGTGATGATCTTCATCGCGTTCTTTGCGGCATTCGCGGTCAAGGTGCCGATGTGGCCGGTTCATACGTGGCTGCCTGACGCCCATCCCGAGGCGCCAACAGGCGGCTCGGTGGTGCTGGCCGCCATCACGCTGAAGCTCGGCGCGTACGGCTTCGCGCGGTTCATCCTGCCGATTCTTCCCGATGCCAGCCACTACCTTTCGGGCTTCGTCATCACGCTGTCGCTGATTGCGGTCGTGTACATCGGCTTTGTCGCGCTGGTGCAGGCCGACATGAAGCGGCTGATCGCCTATTCGTCGATTTCGCACATGGGAATCGTCACGCTCGGCTTCTTCCTGTTCAGCGCACAGGGTGCGGAAGGTGCGCTCGCGCAGATGCTGTCGCACGGCTTCGTGTCGGCGGCGATGTTCCTGTGCGTCGGCGTGCTCTACGACCGGATGCACACGCATCTGATCGCCGATTTCGGCGGCGTGGCGAATACGATGCCGAAATTCGCGGCATTCGTGATGTTGTTCTCGATGGCCAACGCCGGCCTGCCTGCCACATCGGGCTTCGTCGGCGAATTCCTCGTGATCCTGGCGGCGATGAAGGTGAATTTCTGGATTGCGTTCCTGGCCGCCATGTCACTGATCCTGGGCGCCGCCTACACGCTGTGGATGTACAAGCGTGTCATCTACGGCGACGTTGGCAATGCCCATGTCGCCGCGCTTTCGGACCTCAGCCGGCGCGAGTTCTGGCTTCTCGGCGTGCTGGCCGCGGTCGTGCTGGTCATGGGTGTGTGGCCCAAGCCATTCATCGACGTGATGCACATGTCGGTCGTCGACCTGCTCGCGCATGTCGCCAAGAGCAAGATCTAGGACGCCGGATCGACCATGACCGTTAACATCCTGCCCGTCCTGCCCGAGATTGTCGTGCTCACCGGCGCGTCGATCATCCTGCTCGTGGACCTGTTCCTGCGCGAGGACCGCCGACATGTCGGCTACTGGCTCACGCAGTTGACGCTGCTGCTGGCGATGTACACGACCATCCGCACGATGAACATCGAGGTCGTCCGGGCGATGCACGGCATGGTGGTCGACGACCTGGTCGCCGATTTCCTGCGTCTGTTCAGCATCGTCGCGGTCTCGCTGGTCCTGTTTTATTCGCGGACCTACCTGCACCTGCGCGGACTGTTCCGGGGCGAAACGTTCGTGCTGATCCTTTTCGCGCTGCTGGGAATGCAGGTTCTGATCACCGCGAACAGCTTCCTCACCCTCTATCTCGGACTGGAGCTGATGTCGCTGTCGCTCTATGCGCTGGTCGCGATGCAGCGGGACGCGCGGGCTCCGGCAGAGGCGGCGATGAAGTATTTTGTCCTTGGCGCACTGGCGTCGGGATTCCTGCTCTACGGCATGTCGATGATCTATGGCGCCACCGGCACGCTTGAGATCGACAGGGTCACGCAGGCGGTGCTGGGCAACAACGAGAACAAGGTATCTGCTGATCTTCGGCCTGGTGTTCGTGGTGTCGGCTATCGCATTCAAGCTGGGCGCGGTCCCGTACCACATGTGGGTGCCGGACGTTTACCAGGGCGCGCCGACCGCAATCACGCTGTTGATCGGCACCGCACCGGAGTTTGCCGCCTTCGCGATGATGCTGCGGCTGCTCGGGGGGGCATTGATTGGCGCCGAGACCGACTGGCAGGGGATGCTGGTGGTCCTGACCGTGCTGTCGGTGACGTTGGGACACGTCGTCGCGATTGCGCAGACGAACCTGAAACGGATGCTTGCGTATTCGACGATCGCCAACATGGGTTACGTGCTCATGGGCTTCCTCGCCGCCGACGTCACCGGGTACTCGGCCGCGATGTTCTACATGGTCGCCTACGTGCTGACCAGCCTCGCTTCCTTCGGAATGATCCTGCTGCTCTCGCGCGAGGGCTTCGAGGCGGACACGCTGGATGACTTCAAGGGCCTGAACGCCCGTTCACCCTGGTGGGCGTTCGTGATGCTGCTGGTGATGTTTTCGCTGGCGGGCATGCCGCCGACCATCGGATTCTATGCCAAGCTGCTGGTGCTGCAGGCGGCAATCAAGTCCGGGTACGTCTGGCTGGCCGTGGTCGGCGTGCTGGCGGCGCTGGTCGGCGCGTTCTACTACCTGCGTATCGTCAAGCTCATGTACTTCGACGAACCGGTCGACCGGTCGTCGATCGAGGCGCGCGGTGACACGAGGGTCCTGCTCTCGGCAAACGGCCTCGCGCTGCTGTTCTTCGGAATCCTGCCGCAGCCGCTGATGGGTCTTTGCGCGGTGGCCCTCGTGCAGTCGCAGTTCTACTGACCGGAGGGTGCCCGCGCGGGGCGCCCGACGAGTGCGCCGCCGCGCGTGCTAAGATCGCCAAAACCATCCGCTGACTGTCATGCGCGTCGGATTCTTCGTCACCTGCCTTGTCGACCTGATGCGGCCCTCGATCGGTTTCGCGGCGTTGAAGCTGCTGGAAGCCGGGGGCGCGGATGTCTATGTTCCGCCTGCGCAGACCTGTTGCGGCCAGCCGGCGTATAACTCGGGTGACCGCGCCGACGCGATCGTGCTGGCCCGCAAGGTCATCGAGGAGTTCGAGGGCTGTGACTATCTCGTCGCCCCCTCGGGGTCCTGCAGCGGGATGATTCGCACACACTATCCTGAATTGTTCTTCGACGATCCGCCGATGCTTGCGCGTGCCGGTGCGCTGGCCGAGCGAACTCACGAATTGACGAATTTCCTGGTCAACGTGTTGAAGGTGGAAAGCGTGCCGGGCCGGTTCACCGGCAAGGTTACCTACCACGACAGTTGCGCCGGCCTGCGCGAGATGGGGATCAAGGATCAGCCTCGCGCGCTGCTGGCGAAGGTCGCCGGAGTTCAACTGCAGGAAATGGCCGAGTGCGAGACCTGCTGCGGCTTCGGCGGTACGTTCTCGGTCAAGTTCGGCGAGATTTCCGCGCGGCTCGCCGACAACAAGTGCCAGCATGTGGAGAATTCGGGGGCCGACGCTCTGGTGCTGGGCGACCTGGGCTGCATGATGAACATCGAGGGCAGGATGCGGCGGCGCGGAGATGCCAAGACCAAGGTGCTGCATATCGCGGAAATTCTTGCCGGCGACAGCGCGAATTCTTGAACCACGAAGTGCGTGGAGAACTGCGAGATCGACGAACGGCTGCACCCGCCGTCCTCAGCCTCTCCGTATCCTCCGTGGCGAACGCTTTGCAGTGGAGGAATGATGCAAGTCGCGTCGATGCATTTCAAGGAGCGTGCACACGTCAAGCTCAATGACGAGGTGCTGAGGCACAACCTCGAGAAGATCCAGGGCAAGTTCGTCGCCAAGCGTCGGGCGTCGCTGGTCGAGCTCGACGACTTCGAGGCCACGCGCGACGCCGGGAAGGCAATCCGCCAGCGCGCGCTCGACGACCTCGACGTCTGGCTGGAGAAATTCGAGCAAAGCGCGACGGAACGCGGGGCGACGGTCCTGTTCGCTCAGAATCCGGCCGAGATCAACAAGCTGGTACTCGAGATCGCCGCGCGTCACGGCGTTCGAAAGATCATCAAGTCGAAATCGATGGTGTCCGAGGAATCCGCGCTCGACCATGCGATCGAGGGTGCGGGGCTCACCGTGGTCGAGACCGACCTCGGCGAATACATCCTGCAGATCAACGACTACGAGCCGCCGTCGCACATCATCGGCCCCGCGCTGCACAAGACGAAGGACGAGGTCGCCGACCTTTTCCACCGCAAGCACGGCACGCCGCGCAAGGACGACATCAAGGCGCTTTGCCTCGAGGCACGCGGAGTGCTGCGCGAGCATTATCTGACGGCCGACATGGGAATTTCCGGTGGCAACTTCTTTGTCGCGGAGACGGGATCGGTCGTGCTGGTGACCAACGAGGGCAACGCGACGCTCGCGACGACGCTGCCCAAGGTGCACATCGCCATCTCGGGCATCGAGAAAATCGTGCCCACGCTGGAGGATGTGGCCACGCTGATGCGGCTGCTGCCGCGCTCGGCCACCGGCCAGTCGATCTCCAACTACGTCGACATCCTGACCGGCCCCAGGGGCCCGGAAGAATTCCACGGCGTCGACCACATGTACTTCATCATCGTCGACAGCGGACGCTCCGACGTGCTGGGAAGTGACGTGCGCGAGGCGCTGCGCTGCATCCGCTGCGGCGCATGCATGAACCACTGCCCCGTCTACCAGAGCGTCGGCGGTCACGCGTATGGCTGGGTTTATCCGGGGCCGATCGGCTCGATACTCACGCCGATGTACGTCGGGCTCGAAAACGCGCTCGACCTCCCGCACGCGTCGACGCTGTGCAACCAGTGCGGGGTCGTCTGTCCGGTCCGGATTCCGCTGCCGGACCTGCAGCGCAAGCTGCGCGAGCGGCAGTTCGCCGAGGACCTGCGCCCATGGAGCGAGCGAACCGGACTGCGGCTGTGGGCGTGGGTCGCGCGCCATCCTGGTCTCTACGCGTTGTCGACGAAGATGGCCGTGCGCTTCCTGCGCCGGCTGTCGGACGAGAATGGCATGATCCACAAGTTGCCTTTGGCCTCGGGCTGGACGTTCGGCCGCGACCTGCCGGCACCGGCCGGACGCACATTCCGCGAGCTGTATGCGCAGCGCGGGGCGGCCCACGGGAGTGGCGGTCGATGAACGCGCCGCATGGCGGCAATCTTGCGCTGCCGCGGCTGTCGCGGCGCGCCGAATCACTGGGTACCGAAAACGCGTTCGTGGTCCTCGCCGAGGTCAATGCACTGGTCCGGCAGGGAAAGGACATCGTCTCGTTCTGCATCGGCCAGCCGGATTTTCCGACGCCCGACCACGTGCAGGACGCCGCCATTGCCGCCATTCGTTCAGGCAAGCACGGTTACACGCCCAGCGCCGGCATCGACGAGCTGCGCGCCGCGGCCGCGCACGACCTTGGCTCGCGGCGTGGCCTGACCATCGCGCCCGACGACGTGGTCATCGGTGCCGGTGCCAAGCCGTTCATTGCCTATACGATCGCGTCGGTCACCGATTTCGGCGTCGGCGACGAGGTGATCTATCCGGTGCCGGGTTTCCCGATCTACGAGTCGCAGATCGCCGCCAACGGCGCGGTGCCGGTCCCGATCTTCCTGCGCGAATCGCGCGGTTTCGCCTTCGATCCGGCGGAGCTCGAAGCCAAGATCTCACCCAAGACACGGCTGCTGATCCTCAACACGCCGCAGAATCCGACCGGCGGGATTCTCGACCGCGAGAACCTCGACACCATCGCCGAGATCCTTGCCCGCCATCCGCAGGTCTGGGTGTTTGCCGACGAAATCTACTCACGCCTCGTCTATGACGGTCGCTTTGACACGCTCGCGACGCGGCCCGACATGCTCGAGCGGACGATCATCAGCGACGGTGCCTCAAAGACCTGGGCGATGACCGGCTGGCGCATCGGCTATGCCGCCAACCGTGCGCTGGCGCCGGTGTTCACCCGCTGGATCACCAATACCGAATCCTGCGCGTCGCAGATTTCGCAATGGGCTGCGGTGTCCGCCATCACCGGTCCGCAGGACGCCGCCGATCACATGCGGGCGCGATTCCTCGAGCGCCGCGACCTCATCGTCCGGCTGTTGAATGACATTCCCGGCATCCGCTGCGCGACGCCGGGCGGCGCGTTCTATGCGTGGCCGAACGTCACCGAGGCGTGCAAGCTCACCGGCTGCGCCGACTCCGAGGTCTTCCGCAAGCGCCTGCTGCACGAGGCCGGCATCGCCGTGCTGGCCGACATCCATTTCGGCCGGCGGGTCCCCGGCGAAGGCCAGCACATTCGCTTCTCGTACGCGACGTCCAGCGAGTCCATCGAGCGAGGTGTGGGCCGGCTTGCGCAATTCGTGCGCAAGGGCTGCGCAGCGTGACGTAGCAAGCGCCGCCGCGACAGCCGTTCAGTTGAAAATGAGGCACGCATGACGATGATCGACGACAACAGGCCCTCGCGCGACGCCGTCCTCGGGCGCGTGCGCAAAGCGCTCGGCAAGACCGGCTCGCGCGCCGACGCGGTCGCCCAGGCCGACGCCTACATTGCCGCGCACGGGCAGGGGCCGCGACCTGCCATGCCGGTCGACCTCGTACAGCGCTTCCTCGTCCGCGCAACGGACATGGCGAGCACCGTGGAGCGCCTCGACCAATCCGGCGCCATTCCGGCGGCCGTGGCACGTTACCTCGACGCGCTGGTGCTGCCGCCGGAACTGGCCGCGCAGAAATCGCATACCGGCGTGTGCTGGCCCGCATTCGCCGACCTCGACTGGAAGGGTGCGGGATTGCAGATCGAGGCGAGGCCTACCGTGGGCGATGATCGTCTCGGTATCACCGGCTGTTTCTGCGCGATCGCCGAGACCGGCACGCTGGTATTCCTGACCGGCGCCGACACGCCGACCGCCACCACGCTGCTTCCCGATACGCACGTAGCGGTGGTGCCCGCCGACCGCGTGGTCTCCGGCATGGAGGAGGCTTTCGCGCTGATTCGCAAGGAGCGCGGCACCCTGCCGCGCGCGGTCAACATGATCTCCGGGCCATCACGCACGGGTGACATCGAGCAGACCATCGTGCTAGGCGCCCACGGGCCGTACCGTGTGCATATCCTGCTTCTCGGCTGATCGGTTCGTTTTTCGCAGGCGACCGCCCGTTTCGCGCGCGGGGCGGTGATTTCCGAGAATGAGCGCGCGTCTTCACCGGAGTCATCGCTGATGCTCGGAACCGACTACGTTCTCGATGCGCTCGCGGCCGAGGGCCTGGATCACCTGTTCATGGTGCCGGGCGGCCTCGTCGATCCGTTCCTGCCTGCGCTCGGGCGGCAAACCGCCATTCGACCCATCGTTGCCGCGCAGGAAGGCGGCGCCGCCTACATGGCGGACGGCTATGCGCGCGCCAGCGGCAATTTCGGTGCGGCGCTGTGTATCGGCGGTCCGGGGCTCGGCAACACCGTGACTCCGGTGGCGGCCGCGCGGACCGATGGCTCGCCGCTGCTGCTGCTGAGCGGCGAGGTGGCGTCGGCCACGGAAGGACTGGGCCTGTTCCAGGACGCGAGCAGCCAGACGCTCGACGATGTCGAAGTGATGCGTCCGCTTACCCGGTACACGACCTCGATCGACAATCCGTCGAACCTCAATCACCTGTTCCGGCGGGCGATCCTCGAAATGCGGACGCCGCCGATGTCGCCCGTGCATCTGTCGCTGCCCAGGGATGCGCAGACCTCCGAAATCGATGTCCGGCACACGAAGATCGATCCGGCGATCACCCGCCCGTCGCTGGTCAGCCTGCCGGCGGCCGAGGCGTCGCTGCAGCTGTTCCTCGGCACCGAAGGCCGCCCGCCCGCGAAGATCGTCGTTCTTGCCGGCGCAGGTGTCGAGCACGGCGAGGGCGCGCTCGCGTTGCGGCGGTTCGCGGAAAGCTGGGGCATTCCCGTCGCGACGACGCTGCGCGCCAAGGGCACGTTTCCCGAGGACCACCCGCTTGCACTGGGCGTCTTCGGCTATGCGGGAACGCACCACGCGCGGATCGCGCTGACCGACACCCCGCCCGACCTGTTGATCGTCCTGGGTTCGGGTCTCAACGAGCGCGACACCATGCAGTGGTCGCTGAAGCTCGCGCCGGGAAACGTGATCGTCGTGAACCTGTCGCCGGTTGCGATCGGACGCAGCACCGATGCCTGCGGCGTGATCGCCGACGGTCATGCGTATCTCGACTGGCTGATCGCGCAACGCGAACGGCTTGCGGCATCGCTCGAGTCGACGCGTGCGGCACGCGCGCAGTGGCTCGCCGCCATTCGCGCGCAGCCGCGACTGCAGGATCCCGAGCATCAGACGAGCACCGCGCAGCCGATTCATCCGGCCCGGGTCATCGCCGACCTGCGCTCGAAGCTTCCACGCGACGGCATCCTGCTCGTCGACTCGGGCGCGCACCGCGCGTTCGCCGGACACTACTGGAACGCGTATGCGCCGCGCACCTACATTTCGGCGACCAACCTCGGACCCATGGGCTGGGCGATCCCTGCCGCCATCGGTGTGCAGTGCGCGCAGCCCGCGCGCCGTGTCGCGGTCGTGACCGGCGATGGCTGCATGCACATGCATGGCCTCGAGGTCGCGACCGCCGCCCGCTACGGGTTGCCTGTCGTGTACGTGGTCATCAACAACGCGGCGCTCGGAAACGTTTGGCTGCGCGCGCACACCGAGGGCCCGGTGCCCGCCGAGCTGACCACGCTTCCCGACCTCGACTGGGCAGGCTTCGGCCGCAGCCTGGGCTGCCTCGGCGAAACGGTGCGCGATCCCGCCGACCTGGCCGGCGCGTTCGAGCGTGCATTGACGGCCGCCGGTCCAACGGTGATCGACGTGAAAGCGGACAGGCGCTGCCCGACTCCGGTCGGAGACTGGGCCGCCGCGGTCGCGGCCTGGTCGTATCACGAGTGATCTGGAGGGTCCGTGATGGCATTTCTTCCTTTCGACCCCGCAACGCTTTCGCCTGCCGACCGCGCGCTCTACGACGGCATGGTTGCGAAGCGCGCGGGGCAGGGAGCGCCGTTTTCCGGCCCTTACCTGGCGCTGATGAACCATCCCCAGCTGTGCAGGCGCATCGAGGCCCTCGGGTACTACCTCAAGTTCGACGGCCACCTTTCGCGCGACGTCTACCAGTTCATTGTGCTCTGCGTCTCTCGGGAGACGGGCGCCGCGTTCGAGTGGGTCGATCACGTTGCTCATGCGACGGCGGCGGGCGTTCCCGGACGCGGTGATCGCCGTCGTGCAGGGCCATGGGCTTTCCGGAGGCACCTTCCCGGCACCGTATGACCTCGCGGCGCGGGTGCTGGTGCACACGCTCGCCTGGCGTTCAATTCCGCACGACATCCAGCAGGCGGCGATCGCGAAATTCGGTCTCAAAGGATTTGTCGAGATCGTCGTCCTGTCCGGCTTCTACCAGATGTTCTCGGGTATCAACCAGGGTTTCGACGTGACGCCGCCCGCCGGCGTAGCGCCGCCGTTTGCGGGCGCCTGAGCACGAAGATTTCGACCGCCTGAACTCAGGCGCAGGCGTCAACGCCGGCTGGTATTGCGCAACCCCGGATTGAGCCTGTCGATATCGGCGCGAACGTCCGCGCGGCTGCGCTCGTAGACGATCTCGCGCCCCATCACGCTGCCGGCGTACGCCTGCGCGTTGCGCGTCGGCGTGAGTTCGCAGCGGACGCTATGGACGCCTTCGCCCAGGACTATCTGGATGTGCTCGGCCTGCATGGAGAGGACGGCGACCTCCATCGTCTTGCCGGTCTCGGTCACGCGAACGGTGATTCGATCGTTGCTCGTCGGGGACATGCCCCGATCATAGCGTGTCGCGGCGACAAAGGCATCCACAGAATGATGCACGGCGCCCGGCTCGCGCGCTGAACGCCGTGGGCGAACTCCCGGTTCATCGGGCCTTCCGCGCGCCGCGCGTTCCGATCCACTCGGCCGCCGGGCTGACGGCGCATTCATACGGTCTCGTGTCCTCGGAACATGCGGCGACCTTGCCAGTACCACCGCGGCAGATGACCGGCAAGTCATCCAAATGGATGAATGTCGACGATTGAATTTTCGTACATCCTGCGGTCAGTCCGACATTCAAATTCCAATTTCGCTATTCGTGATCCGTGCTGACGACGACTCAATTGCAGATGGAACCACGAGGCCGTTCGTCTGTCCACGGCAACCTCCCAAGAGGCGCTCGTGGCCAATGCGTATGCAAGCTACTCCTCCAGTGATTCCAATGAGGCCGATGCCACTTTGCCTTCGTTTGTTGCAATGCTCGCGACAACATCGGGTCGTACCATCGACGACATGTCCCATCTGCGCGCGCTACGCTGATTCACCACGTATCGCGCTGCGTCCGAGGACGATACTCGAGCCTGCGGGGCGCCAGCCGGTGTTGCGAAACCATGAAGATCGTTGCCGGAGCCGCAACCATGTATAGCGGGGGGCGCACGGGTTCGGCATGCACCGCGTCGAGGCGACAGGTGCGGTCGGGCCTTTTTCGGCTGTCTCGAAGTTCCCTGATATTCCTACGACGGCACCTCTCGGTGCTGCTGCAGGCGAACGTTCGTCGGTTGTTCTCGACAATTGCGCTCTGCGCGATTGGCATCGTGCCGATTTTGGCGATTGCACAATCTACGACTCGCATCCAATACACGTATGACTCGGCAGGAAATCTTCTGCGCACGACCCGATCTTCGATCAACGCGGATCTGACGGTCACCAATCTGGTGATCGGAGCAATTGCACTGGATGGCAATGGCTCCTACAACATTTCCGTCACGTTTCAGGTCCAAAACGTTGGCAGCGGCCCCGCGTTGGCAACCTGGTACGACCGGGCCTACTTGTCCTTGGACACTGCGCTAGACGACGCGGATCAGGTGCTCAGTGGCGGCAACACGCGAAGTACGGTTCTGGCTCCCGGAGGCAGCTACGGCGTTAGCGCGGGTCTTACGACCAGTACCACGACCGCGCCGGGCACGTACACGCTTATCGTCAAGGCAGACGGTGGCCAAGCTACCGCTGGTCAGCTATCGCCGACAGGCGCCAATCTGGTGGCAGAAGTCAATGAAGCAAACAATACGCAGAGTGCGTCGATAACACTGCTACCCAACAAGCCTGACCTCAGCTTGGCCGGCGCGAGTGTCGGTACGACGTCAGTGAGCCAAAGTGGCGCCTATTCGATTCCGATCGCATACACGGTAACCAATGGCGGCTTCGCACCAGCGAACCCAAGCTGGTATGACCTTGCTTATCTGTCGAGCGACGGCACGCTGGACAACGCGGATCAGAATCTGGGCGGCTATGTGCGGCGCTCGACCCCGTTGGAAGCGGGAGCGAGTTACACCGTCACCAAGACGTATGTGACGACGGGCGCGACAGCCCCGGGCAGCTACACGCTGTTCATGAAGACCGACGGTCGTGGCAGCGCGATCGGAACGGGCAGCAATGCCGATGCCGGCTATCTGGTCGAAGGCACCGAGAGCAACAACGCACAGGCCATTGCGCTGGTTCTGCCAGCCAAGTCCGACTTGGTTGTTGGCGGTGCGAGCGTCGGAGCGATCACGATCAGCCAGGCGGGCGCCTACAGCATCCCGATCACCTACGCCGTAACCAATCTGGGAGGCTCGGCGGCCGCGCCGAATTGGTACGACCTTGCTTATCTGTCGAGCGACGGCACGCTGGACAACACGGATCAGAACCTGGGCGGCTATGTGCGGCGCTCGACCGCGTTGGAAGCGGGAGCGAGTTACACCGTCACCAAGACGTATGTGACGACGGGCGCGACGGCCCCGGGCAGCTACACGCTGTTCATGAAGACCGACGGTCGTGGCAGCGCGATCGGAACGGGCAGCAATGCCGATGCCGGCTATCTGGTCGAAGGCACCGAGAGCAACAACGCACAGGCCATTGCGCTGGTTCTGCCAGCCAAGTCCGACTTGGTTGTTGGCGGTGCGAGCGTCGGAGCGATCACGATCAGCCAGGCGGGCGCCTACAGCATCCCGATCACCTACACCGTAACCAATCTGGGAGGCTCGGCGGCCGCGCCGAATTGGTACGACCTTGCTTATCTGTCGAGCGACGGCACGCTGGACAACACGGATCAGAACCTGGGCGGCTATGTGCGGCGCTCGACCTCGTTGGAAGCGGGAGCGAGTTACACCGTCACCAAGACGTATGTGACGACGGGCGCGACGGCCCCGGGCAGCTACACGTTGTTCATGAAGACCGACGGACGCGGCAGCGCGATCGGAACGGGCAGCAATGCCGATGCCGGCTATCTGGTCGAAGGCACCGAGAGCAACAACGCACAGGCCATTGCGTTGACTTTGCCAGCCAAGCCAGATCTCACGATCTCGAACGTAAGCGTCGGTTCGATCGGCGTCAATGCGAATGGCTCGAAGAGCCTCTCGGTAACGTTCACGGTGACAAATACTGGCGGAACGCCGGCCGCGCCAAACTTCCATGTCATGGCTTACCTGTCTGCGGACGGCACCTTGGACAACGCCGATCAGAACCTCAGCGGAAGCTTGGCGCGAACGACGGCACTGGATGTTGGCGCTAGCTACACGGCAACCCGGACTTTCACATCGTCGACATCCACGCCGGCGGGGCCGCATACGCTCTTCCTCAAAGCCGACGGACATGGCGTGACCGTCACGGGAACCAATACCGACAATGGCCAGGTCGCTGAGTCCGACGAGACGAATAATGTCGTCGGGCTGCCAGTGACGTTGCCTTGATCTCCAAGGGAGCATCGTCTCATATGCGCGACCCTCTCTCGACGCCGCGAGCCCGGGTCACTGGGCGCCTTCTCGGATTGAGTACGGTGCTGCTTCTGGTCGCACACGGCTCGGCGGGGACCGTCCATGCACAGTCCTGGAATTATCGATGGGACGCCGCTGACGCGGGTGGGTATGGTCAGGGAACTGGCTATGTATACACGTACTCGGAAGGATTGCGGGCTGTGCAAGCGCTTCTCTACCGAGGCACCACTCCCCTTTGGCAATTTGCGGTCCCGAGTGAAGACCCCGCATTACTCGTCAATCGAGATCTGCCCAAGGATGGATACGCGGGAAATATTGCGGGAGTCGTGGCCGACACTCCCGACGCATTATGTGCGCAAACGATTCCATTGATATGTGCCAACTGTGCATACACTGGCCGCAAAGTGCCTTGGGCGGTCGGGGTCGACCATTGGCGCTGCGAAATTGTGCAGCCCCAGACCAACGGCCCACCATCGTATTGGTTGGGCGCCAGTGCCTCGCCGCATTGCGGCCAACCCGGCTACAGCTGGTCGAATTGGGGCAATTTTTCCAATTTCCCGCCCTACAGATACCCGGCATCGGTCTGCTTTAACCCCGCATACGCGCGGATAAGACCGGTCGGCTTCAATGCCGAGAAATGTGCAAACTCCGGAGGATGTGGGCCGCTGAGCGTTGGCAATCCGATCAATGCTGCGCTTGGTACCAAGACGCACCGCGAGACCGTCTATCGTGGCGCATCTTCGATCCAGTCTCTCGATTTTGAATGGGTCTATGCCAGCAACGGTCCGGATACTCTGGTGAAACGTGCCGGATGGGGACATCGCTACGGAAGGGCAATAGCGACGGTCGTCGGTTCAACGAACGTTCTTGCGTATCGCGCGAGCGGAGAAATTGTTCGGTTTGCGCTGACCTCAGGCGTCTATCTTCCAGACCTCGACATAGACGATCGGGTGACGCGACTCGTCGATGGCGGCGGCAACACGACCGGCTGGTTGTACTACGCGGCCTCCGTTGAAGAGACGGAAACGTATGATTCTGTCGGTCACCTCATTACTATCCAGGGGCGAAACGGCGCGGTAATCAGTCTGGCTTATTCGACGGAGTCGACCGCACACTCCGCGGCTCCGGCGCCAGGGCTGCTGATTAGGGTCTCGGATTCGTTTGGTCGCTCGCTCGACTTCACCTACGACGCGTCTTCGCAGCTTGCAACTATGACGGACCCGGCTGGCGCGAACTATGGATTCGGTCACGACGCGCTAGGCAATCTGACATCGATATCGTATCCGGGAGGTGCCGTTCGGACGTTTCACTATGAAGATTCGAAGTATGAAAGCGCGTTGACCGGCATTTCGGACGAAAATGGGGCTCGCTTCGCGACCTATGGTTACGACGCTCACGGGCGCGCGACATCCACTCAGCATGCGGGCGGGGCGGACTCGTATGCGCTGGTATTCAACGCCAACGGAACCACAACTGTCACGGACCCTCTTGGCACGGTGCGAACCATAGGCTTTGTGGCGCCCAGAGGGGCAATTCGCACGGCGAGCGTCAACCAGCCTTGTGCGCATTGCGGTGCGAATGCGAGCGCAATCACCTATGATGGCAATGGCAACATTGCCTCGCGCACGGATTTCAATGGCAAGAAGGCTTGCTTCGCCTACGACCTGACGCGAAACCTGGAGACGGCTCGCGTCGAAGGCGCTCTGAGTACTGAAACGTGCAGTACTGTGCTTTCAAGCCCGCCGAATCGGCCGGACGTTCGAAAGGTCACCACGGCGTGGAATGCAGGCTACCGGCTGCCGGCCACGATGACCGAACCGGCGCCGGGAGGCGACAAGACGACGTCCTACACCTATGACGCGTCCGGCAACCTGACGCAGAAGTCGGTGGTGGCGCCGAAGAACGATGGCAGCGCCTCCACGGTGACGCGCACCTGGTCGTGGACGTACGGCACGCTGGGACGGGTGCTGACCGCCACCGATCCCAACGGTAGGGTCACCACCTACGCCTTCCATCCCGATAATGATCCGTCGTCCGGCAAACGCGGGCAACTGTCGAGCGTGACCAACCCGTTGGGGCATGTCACGCGGGTTGCGGATTACGACGCCAACGGTCGGCCCCTGACCACGATCGACCCGAATGGACTCGCTACTACGCTGAACTACGACGCTCGTGGGCGCTTGACCACGCGCAATGTCGGCGGGGAGCACACGGCCTTCGTGTACGACGGCGTCGGCCAACTCACCGGCGTGGTGCTGCCCGACGGCTCGACGCTTGCCTACACCTACGACGCCGCACATCGCCTGACCCAGATCCAGGACGGGCTTGGCAACAAGATCGTGTACATGCTCGATGCGGCAGGGAACCGAAGGCAGGAGCAGGTGTACGATCCGGGCAATGTTCTGTCACGGACCCGCAGTCGGGCCTACGACGCGCTGAACCGCCTGGCGCAGGACATCGGCGCGCAGGCGCAGGCCGTGACCTATGGCTACGACGGCAACGGCAACCTGACCACCTCGACCGATCCACTCAGCCATGTCACCGGCAATACCTACGATGCGCTGAATCGACTGGTCCAGGTTCTCGATCCTGGCGGCGGGACGACAAAATACGCCTACGACGCGGCCGGCAACCTGGCGGAGGTGACCGACCCGCGGGGGCTGGCCACGCGCTACACCTACGACGGGTTAGGTAATCTCGTCACTCTTGTGAGCCCGGACACGGGGACCACGACCAGCACCTTTGACGCTGTCGGCAACGTACGGACGCGTACCGATGCGCGCGGGGTGACGGCCAGCTACACCTTGGATGCCGGCGACAGGGTGGCGACAGTCAGTTTCGGCAAGGCGGGGACGCCGACGGAGACGCACAGCTTTACCTACGACGGTGGGGTGAACGGGAAGGGGAGGTTAACCCAGCTTGTGGATACGTCCGGCAGTTTGGCGTGGACCTACACCCATCATGGGCGGGTGGCGAGCAAGACGCAGGTCGCGGGTGGCGTCTCCCAGACGGTGAGCTATGGCTACGACGGCGCCGGTCAACTCACCTCCATGGTGACGCCGTCGGGACAGCAGATTGGTTACAGTTACGTCAACAACCGGGTATCGGCGATCACGGTCAACGGAGCCCCTCTGGTGGCCGGCATCGTCACGACGCCGTTTGGTCCGGTGGGGGCGTGGCAGTGGGGCAACGGCCTGTACACCTTCCGTGACTACGACGCCGATGGACGCCTCCACCGGTGGACGTTCCGAAATGGGATTGAGGTGCTGCGCAACGACCTTACGTTTGATGCGGCCGGTCGGATCACGGCGATCGGTGATCCGCTGACGCCGATGCTTTCCGGTGCGTATCAATTCGACACACTGGATCGGCTGACCGTGGCGCAGCAAGGAAATCCGGTCATGCACACCCAGCAGTTCAGCTACGATGCTTTGGGCAACCGCACCAGTGCCAATATCGACGGCGCCACGGCGACACTTTCCTATGGCGAGACTTCCAACCGGCTACAGCAGGTGCTCGGCTCCGTCAATGCCAGTTACCTGAACGGGGCCGGAGTCGCCGATTTCACGTACAACAATGCCAACCGGCTGACGCAGATCCAGAGCAACGGCACGATGGTGGGTGAGTATTCGGTCAACGCGCTTGGCCAGCGGGTCCGGAAGACGGCAGCAGGAACGACGACACGATTCGTGTACGACGAGCACGGGCATCTGCTCGGTGAATACGACGCTGGCGGGAACCTGATACAGGAGACGGTTTGGCTGAACGACATGCCGGTGGCAACCTTGCGTCCGACCGGCAGCGGCCTGCCGCCGCCCGTGGCGGTCTACTACGTACACGCGGACCAGCTGGGGACGCCGCGCGCGGTGACTCGGCCGAATGACAATGCGCTGATGTGGCGCTGGGACAACGTGGATCCTTTCGGCAACAACGCGCCGAACGAGAGTCCGGGGGGGCATACTGCGTTCAGGTACAACCTGCGATTTCCTGGGACAGTTCTTTGATTCGGAGATCGGGACGAGCTACAACTACTTTCGCGACTACGATCCGGCCGTCGGCAGATACATTGAAATTGACCCGATTGGATTGAAGGGCGGCCTGAATATTTTTGATTACGCACACCAATCCCCGACGAGATATACCGACGAATTCGGTTTAGATACCTATGTCTGCCAGCGCCCACTACGAGGGTCCCATGGCTTCAGAGTCGGCCGCTTCTATCACGAGTACATTTGCGTTTGGGACGATCGGACTGGGAGCGTAACCTGCGGCGGACTAGGTCCGTTGGGGAGCATGAATGGAAGTCCTGGTGTTGTCGAACCAGATCAGTACGTGAACAACGCATGCCGTCTGGTACAAGGCAACAGCCCATGTTACGAGAATTGTGTGAGGCGCGAATTGTCTTCTTTTCCGCCGTATTACGACGTGCGAGCCGGTTATCCGGGAGCGATGCCTGGGGCTGAGCAATGCCAAGTGTTCGCAGCTCGAATAATCAACAAGTGTCGCGCTGAGTGCAAGTGATGCACCATTGTTCGGGGTAAGGATGCGACACATTCGATTCTGGTCGCGGATTGTCTTTATTGCCGGGTGTCTCGCGTTCCTTGCCGTTGGGCTTACAGCCGGCACTATCGCTGGCATCCAAGGGCAGCATGAGCAGCGCTTTACGGCATTGCTGGGAACGATGATGTTGGGGTTTCCGTCTGCGTTTTTCGGATCTGGCCTTCTCAGTGACCTGTTTGGCTCCGCGTTATTCGACGTGGCGGGAGGCTTGCGATCGTTCATTCGAGATTGGGCAATCGCCGTCGCGTTCGGCTATGTTCAGTGGTTCGTGGTCTTGCCTTTCGCTTTTCGCGCCATTGGACGGACACTCGGAATGGGCCGGCAGAACGGCGCGCCAGAGAAAACAAACTCGGGTTGAATCTGAAGGGTTCGCCAGTTGCAGAACTACGGTCTTGAGATGAAGAAGCACTACAACTGCTTCCGGAATTGCGATCGCGAGATTGGGTGGTACGAGGAAAACGATTCGATTGGACTATGAAACATCTAGCCCACGCATCGAACAGGCCTGAGAAAACCATTTTGGACCCAGTCTGTCGGATTCGCCTATCCAAGCAATCCAAAATAATTCCCCGGCGTCGACCCTTCAATCGCCACCGCCCCGACCGTCCTCGCATAGAATTCCGCCGGCCCCACGCCGCCGATGATCGCGTACGCGTACCCCTGCGCGCGTTGCGCCGAAAGCGCGCAAAGCAGCAGCGCGCGCCCGATGCCGTGCCCGCGTTCGCCGGTGGCCACGCCCTCTGGTCCGAAGAAATTCCGGCAGGTGACGTCGTGGCACGCAAAGCCCAGCAGCGTCGCGTCGCGGACCGCAACGAAACATCTGACCGGGATCTGAGCGAAGGCGGTCTCCACCTCGGCGGCCGAACTCATGAAGTGCTCGCGCACCCAATTCATCACCGCGGGCCTCTCGGGTGCCAGAGCACGCCGGATCGTGACGCCGCGATCGGCGCAGACGGTGACAGCTTCGTCGGGGCTCGGCAGCGCGTACAACCGGACGAGCATGTCGTGCATGGCTACAGGCCGGTCAAATTAGGCCGTCCATCCGCGATCAACGCGCCGACGAGCGCTTCAATGGCGCCTGACTGCCTGGCGGTGCTACCGCAGCATGGCCGTGGGTGATGTAGAAGACCCCGGCCGCGATCAAGACCAACCCCGCCATCAGTTTCTTCCAGCCATCCAAGGCGATCCTCCCGTGGGCCGTCGTCGCGGGCTTCACTGCCCGGTTGGTACCCCGTTGACGCGCACTACGCCTGCGCGACCGACGAGTGCAATCGCGCAGGTCATGTGGTTTGGCATGTCCGGCGTGACGACCACGCTGGTCTTGAGGTTACCGTCGTCGAGCGACAGGTTCGCGAATTTGACGACGCTGCCGCGTGCCACGACGAGAAGCACGAGGCGCTTTTTGAAATCGATGCTGGGCACGGTGCCCTTGACTTGGCACTGTGCCCAGACCCGATTGAAGTCTTCCTGTCTGGCAAGCGACGACTGGAAGGGAGGTTGAATGTTCAGCGGAATGCGGCCCGACCACGTCTGCAACGGCTTGATCGACGTCGACTTGGCCATCGAAGGTGCGCTCGCCGAGGCGGCAAGCAGCGCGACCAGCACCGACGCGGATGCCGCGCGCATCCCGAATGCCAGACCGGCCCGCTCGCGCCAATCTGGCCGTCGCGAAGGGAGGCGCGCAGGAATGTTCTGGAAAGCGCCGCGGGACCACGTTATTTCAGGGATGGCGATTTTTGTTCGATGCCTGGCGTTCAATCTGCAGATCCCCAACGGTCCAATTGCTATGGCATTCCAAACCCGAGCGTCGAAGTGTCGACGCCATGCCGGAGGCACTCGCTCCATGAGCACGGAGTTTACCTCGGCTCCCGCAAAATTCGTGCGTTCGCACCACGGCCGGATTTGTCTAGGTCGCGACTTTGGTGCATCCTAACGCCAGCGGAAGGGCCGGGCGGGTAGTGAGCGCAGGCCCCGCTCGCGGCCACGTTCGCGATCCCTACCATTTCGAATCACCATCGATGAAGGCAAAATCATGAAGAAGCTTGCACTCGCATTCGCGCTCGCCGGCTCGATGCTCGCCGTGGGCAGTGCGCACGGACAGCAGTTCATCAACATCCTGACCGGCGGACAGAGCGGCGTCTACTACCCGCTGGGTGTGTCGCTGTCGCAGATCTACGCGAAGGCCATCCCGAACGTCAAGGCCACGGCGCAGGTGACGAAGGCCTCGGCCGAAAACCTCAATCTGCTGCAGGCCGGCCGGGGCGAACTGGCGTTTTCGCTCGGGGACGCGGTTTCCAGTGCGTGGAAGGGCGATGAAGACGCTGGGTTCAAGACCAAGCTGGACAAGTTGAGGGGACTTTCCGCCACCTACAACAACTACATCCAGATCGTCGCCAGTGCCGATTCCGGCATCCGGTCGCTCGCCGACCTCAAGGGCAAGCGTGTCTCGGTCGGTGCCGCGCGCTCGGGAACCGAGCTCAATGCGCGCGCGATCTTCAAGGCCGCGGGGCTGTCCTACCAGGATCTTTCGAAGACCGAGTACTTGCCGTTTGGCGAATCGGTCGAACTCATGAAGAATCGCCAACTTGACGCGACGCTGCAGTCGGCCGGGCTGGGTGTCGCATCGATCCGCGACCTCGCCACTGCCGTCAAGATCGTCGTCATTCCGGTTCCGGCCGACGTGGTGGCCAAGGTCGGTGATGCGGCCTATCAACCGGCGTTCATCCCGGCCAACACCTACGAAGGCCAGACCGCAGACGTCCCGACGGCCGCTATCGCCAACTTCCTGGTCACGCAATCGGGCGTTTCCAACGATCTCGCCTACCAGATGACCAAGGCGCTCTACGATAATCTGGATACCCTGTATGCCGCGCACAACGCCGCGAAGGCGATCAAGCGCGAGAACGCGGTCAAGGGCATGCCCATTCCGCTACATCCCGGTGCCGAGAAATACTATCGTGAAGTCGGCGTGATCAAGTAGGCCGGCGGATTACGCCATCCCAGGTAGATCGGCGGGTCTCGCCGTCCCAGGTACGCAGGCGGCTTTCGCCACCCGCTGCGGCGGCCCGGAATCAAGCCGGGCCGCCGTTGTTTTGGCGAATTGGCCTCGGAGGAGGGCATCATGACGGCGCTCAACGATCCGGAACAGCCAGGCGGCCGTCTGGAGTTGCCGCGCGCCGTGTTCTGGATCGCAATCGCGTTTTCCTCGTTTCAGATCTACACGGCGGCCTTCAGCCCGCTGTCCAGCCAGGTGGTGCGCGCGATCCACGTCGGTTTCGTGCTGTTGATGGTCTTTGCGCTGCGCCCGGTGCTGTTCGGCGGAAAGGCGGGTGTGGTCGTCGGCTGGTTGCTCGGAATCATCGGTTTCGTCACCAGCTTCTATCACTGGATCTTCGAGGCTGACCTGACGCAACGCGCGGGCGAGCTCACGACGGCCGACTTCATCGTCGGCATCGTCATCATCGTTCTGGTATTCGAAGCGGCGCGGCGAATGATGGGCTGGGCACTGCCGTTCATCTGCGGGCTGTTCCTGCTCTACGCGCTGTTCGGCCAGTACCTGCCCGGATTTCTCGCGCATCGCGGCTTCGGCTTCGACCAGGTGGTGAGCACGCTCGGCTTCGGCACCGAAGGCATCTACGGGACGCCGACCTACGTGTCGTCGACCTACATCTTCCTGTTCATTCTGTTTGGCGCATTTCTCGAGCAGGCGGGGATGATCTCGCTGTTCACCGATTTCGCGATGGGCACGGTCGGTCACACGCGAGGCGGGCCGGCCAAGGTCGCCGTCATAAGCTCGGGGCTGATGGGGACGATCAACGGCTCCGGTGTCGCCAACGTGGTCACCACCGGCCAGTTCACGATCCCGTTGATGAAGCGCTTCGGCTATTCCTCGGCGTTCGCCGGCGGTGTCGAGGCCACGTCGAGCATGGGTGGCCAGATCATGCCCCCGGTGATGGGCGCGGTCGCCTTCATCATGGCCGAGACGATCAACGTGCCGTACATCGAGATCTGCATGGCGGCGATCATCCCTGCGCTGCTCTACTTCTGCACCGCCTTCTGGATGGTGCATCTGGAGGCGGGACGCAAGGGGCTGCACGGACTGCCGAAAGAGGAGTGCCCTGACCCCTGGAAAGCGGTGCGGGAGCGCTGGGTCCTGCTGTTGCCGCTGATCGGGCTCGTCACGCTGCTGTTTTCGGGCTACACACCGTTGTTCTCGGGAACCGTCGGACTGGGCCTGACGGTGATCCTGATCTTCGGTGCAGCGGTGTTGTCGGGTGTTGGCAGCCGATCGTTGCGCTACCTCTTCTGGGTGCTGCTGGCCTTCGCCTGCGCGGGATTCGTCAAATTCGGCGCGATCACCTTTTTCTTGATCGTGGCGCTGCTGATCGTGGGAATCCTCCTGCGCCGCACCGGCGGCGATGCGCTGCGCCTCGCAGTCGCTGCGCTCGCCGACGGCGCACGCCATGCGCTGCCGGTGGCCATCGCCTGCGCGCTGGTCGGCGTCATCATCGGCGTGATCAACCTGACCGGGGTGGCCACCGAGCTGGGCGGCCACATCATTGCCATTGGCGAGAAGAGCCTGTTTCTTGCGCTGGTGCTGACGATGCTGACCTGTCTGGTCCTCGGCATGGGCATCCCGACGATTCCCAACTACATCATCACCAGCTCGCTGGCTGCCCCGGTGTTGTTGAAGCTGGGCGTGCCGCTGATCGTCTCGCACATGTTCGTGTTCTATTTCGGCATCATGGCGGACCTGACACCGCCGGTGGCGCTGGCCGCTTTCGCCGCGGCCCCGATCGCCAATGAGTCGGGGCTCAAGATTGGTATGCAGGCGCTGCGGGTCGCCATCGCGGGATTCGTGGTTCCCTACATGGCCGTCTACGCGCCCGCGCTGATGCTGCAGAGTGGGGACACGCTGGACGTGGTCTACATCGTGTTCAAGGCCCTGGTGGCGATCGGGCTCTGGGGCGCCGGAGCCATCGGCTACCTGTTCCAGCCGCTCAACTGGTTTGAGCGCCTGTACGTGATCGCGGCGGCGTCGTTCCTGATCGCGGCGCTGCCGATGACCGATGAAGTGGGTCTCGCCATGACCGCGATCTTCGTCGTTTGGCACGCCTTGCGTGCGCGTAAACAGGGTGTGGTCCGCCCCGCGCAATGAGCACATTGGCGCTCGGCGTCTGCCTGGCACTCGCGTCCTCGCCCGTGGGTGAGCCGGTGTTCATCGCCACACGGAGCTTTACTCTGGCATGGACACATTCGATCGAGAAAGTGCGATGGGAGGAGGATTACGAAGTCCGCGTTGCGGCCGACGGCTTGGGAACGCCGGAACTCGTGGCCGTAGGCGCGCGCATTAAGGGGTCCGGCGCGGGAATGGAGCCACCCCCCGATGCCGTGCTGCGCAACGGTTGGTATGAGTACCGGCCCGCGTTGTCGCGCCACGACGAACTGCGGCTCACTCGCTCGGAATTCACCGCCGACTACGAATTCTGCATCACCGGCCGGTGCCGTCCCCTTGGCGCGTGGATGCCGTCCGACGGCGGTGTGACACGGCTGTATGCCTGTCGTGGCACGCGGTTGCCGTGACCTTCAGTTCTCGTCGGTCGCGACGTGCCGGACCATGAGGAACTTGACGATACCTGCCGGAAAGCCGCGAATTTCGTGCGCCGAATGATAGCCAAGCGACCGGTAGAACTGCGGCGCCTGGAAGCTGAACGAGGTGAGATAGAACGTCCTGCAGCCGCGCTGCTTTGCGCGCGCTTCGAACAGCTTGACGAGTTTTGAGCCGATGCCCAGGTCACGATGCTCGGCAGCGACCCAGAGTTGCTGCAATTCGCCGCATTCGCCCCAGGTGCGTCCGACCGCACCGCCGATGAGCTTCCCGGTGTCGTCGCGCGCCAGGCAGGTCAGCGGCACCATCTCGCCCAAGGGCGCCGCCGTGTGGTTCGCTTCGCCGATTCCGGCATCGACGATATGCATCTCTTCGGTCGGTGCGCCGTCGAGGGTTTCGTAGGTCGTGGTCATGGTCTGTGTGTAGTTGAAGCAGGGATCCTAGTCCATCGCGGCGCCGACGGTTGCGCGCACCGGTATGTCTGTCGGGTCGAAGCCATCGAGGCAGAACACGTTGACGCCAAAGTGATCCGGCGAGACGCGCTTGCGATGGAAGGTGTAGATGCCACAGATTCCGCAGAAGTGGTGCTTCGCCGCATGTGTATGGAACTGGTAGGTACGCAATGCCTCCTCGCCCTGCAGCAGGCGGAAGCGGCTTTCGTGGACCTTCACCATCAGTGCATTCTTGCGCCGGCAGATCGAACAATCGCAGGTCGTCAGCTCTTGAAAATCGGTGTCAATCTCAAACACGACCGCGCCGCAGTGGCAACTGCCGCGTAGTGTTTGCAAAGGGCGGGTCATCGGTAAGTCCTGCGCCGCGTCAAGCGGGATCGTAACTCGCCACCTCGATGAGGTTCGCATCGGGGTCGCGAAAATAGACGGAAAGGATCGGGCCCTGCGCTCCCGTTCGCGCCACGGGGCCCTCGAGAATCGCGACGCCGCAGTTGCGCAGGTGGTCAATGACTTCGGCGAGCTGCGACGCGGCGATGAGGCAAATATCGGCCGAGCCCGGCGTCGGGCGCATGGCCTTCGGTTCGAACTCGTGGCCCGCCTCGTGCAGGTTGATTTTCTGCGCGCCGAAGGCGAGCGCCTTGCGCCCGGCACCGAACGTGATCACGCACATTCCCAGCACGCGCGAGTAGAAATCACACGTCGCGCCGATATCGCGGACCGTGAGCACGAAATGGTCGAGACGGTCGATTTTCATGCGTAGTTTCGAAGCGCTGCCGCCCTTGACGAGCAGGACGCCGGAACGGCGCTTCCGGTGGCTAGCCGATTGCCTCCCATCGGCCACTCGTTTCCGACCGGAACAGCGCGTCGATCACCCGCATGTTGGCAATCGCATCGTCCACGCCGTAGGACAACGCGATCTCGCCGCGCACCGCGCGCGAGAAGGCCTCACCCTGAAGCATGTACTGATCGCTTTCTGGGAATGTCTCGGTCACGATGCCCGAGCCTTCGAGGGACGAGCAGTCGTCGATGAAGATTCGCGTCGTCGCTCCCTGCGGTGCGTTCACCGGAATGGGCAGTTCGATGCGTCCCTTGGTGCCGCACAGCTGGATGCGCTGGTGTGGCGCCACCTGTGTGGACACCGTGAAGTCGAGCCGCCGGCCGTTTCCGAAGTCCACCAGCGCGCTGGTCATGCGGTCGGTCCCGAACGCCGGATCACGGTCGATGAGCGAGATCCCGCGTGTCGGCTCGGCAGTGAAGAAGAATCGACCCGCCACGATCGCGTAGCAGCCGATGTCGTAGAGGCCGCCGCCGCCGATGTCCGCTTTGTTGCGAACGTTGGCCGGATCGAGATTGTTGTAGCCGAAGAACATCTGCACGGTGCGCAGGTCGCCGATGCGGCCCTCGCGCACCAGCTGGCGCGCGCGCAGCCATTGCGGATGGAAGCGCACCATGAATGCTTCGGCGATCAGCACCTTCTGTGCCGCTTCGCGCAGTTGCTCCGCCTCGCGTGCCGTCAGCGCGATGGGCTTCTCGCAAAGCACATGCTTGCCGGCCGCCGCCGCCTTCAGCGTCAGCGGGACATGCAGGTGATTCGGCAGCGGGTTGTAGATTGCCTCGATCTCGGGGTCCTCGAGAAGTGCCTCGTAGGACCCGTAGGCCTTGGGAATGCCGAGCGCATCGGCGGCGGTGCGCGCCGCTGCTTGCGTCCGCGAAGCGATTGCTCGGATTTCGAGCAGGCGACTCTTCTTCATTCCGGGCAGCGCTCGCTCGCGCCCGATCTTGGCCGTGCTGATGACTCCCCAGACTACCGGTCTCATCTGTCCCCCTTGTCCTGCACCGCAGCGAGCAGCGCCCGGCGGAAATAGTAATCGAGACCGCTACGACTTCGTTTGGCGCTTTCCCGGCCGATATTTCTCGGCGCACGCGATCACCTGTTCGCGGGTCGGAAACTCGAGGCATACCCGCGGATCGAGGCTCGACGGGGGCCCATCGCCGGCCGTGCTGCGCGCTGGTGCGCTCTTGGCAGTATCGAAGGTGCCGGCGACCGGTGTCGTCGTCTGTGCGTGTGCGGTGAACCCGGCACAAAGCGCCAACACCAGCAGAAATGGGTGCGATCGCAATTTCATGGGCTGCCTCCCTGCTTGTTGGGAATAGGTCGACCGATGCACGCCCCGACCCGCAGACGCGCGGAGTCTGCCATTCTGGAGACATCCACCGCAATTTGCCAGTGGTCGTGCACAGGTCCCCGCGCGCGCATCGACGTTCGGAGAAGGTATTTCGGCGCGAACTCCGGAGCCGCGCATGGAAATCGTTTCCGAGGGTCAACAGCCTGCGCTAATCCCCGAACTCCTCGATGATCCCCTGCACCCTGATCGGGTCGGCGAGGAAGGCATCGATGCAGGTGGGATCGAAATGCTTGCCCCGCTGGCCGCGCAGGAATTCGATGCCCTCGTCCATGTTCCATGCGTGCTTGTACGGCCGCTCGCTGACCAGCGCGTCGAATACGTCGGCCACTGCGACCACACGCGCGACCAGTGGAATGTCCTCGCCGTGCAGGCCGTTCGGGTAGCCCGTTCCATCGTACTTCTCGTGATGTCCGAGCGCGATGATCGCGCCCATCGACAGATACTTGGACGGGCTGCCCTTCAGTATGTCGTAGCCTATGCGCGGATGGGTTCTCATCACCTCGATTTCGTTGCGCGCCAGCGGCCCTTCCTTCAGGAGCACCGAGTCGGGGATGCCGATCTTGCCGATGTCGTGCATCGGCGCGGCCACTTCCAGCACGTGTACGGTCTCGGCCCCCAGGCCCAGGTGCGCTCCGATCAGCGCCGAATACTTTGCCATGCGCATCAGGTGATTGCCGGTGGTCATGTCCCGGAATTCGCCTGCCTTGGCGAGCTTGGCCAGCGTTTCGAGTTCGCGCTCGTGGATCTCGGACACCGACTTGTCGACCTGATACTGCAACACGCGCGCCTGGTCGGACAACACGATCTTGTGGCGGCGCAGCTCGAGCAGGTTTGCGCAGCGCGCACGAGTCTCATGTTCGTCGAGCGGCTTGATCAGGAAGTCGGTGGCACCGGCCTCGAGTGCGTCGTAGCGGATCTTGCGGTCGTCGACGACGGTGATCACGACGATCGGCACGTCCACGCAATGGGGCAGCGCGCGGATCTGTTTGACGAGTTCGATACCGTCGAACTCGGGAAGCTTGTAGTCCGTCAGAACGATGTCGACCCGGTTGTTGCGGGCGAATTCGAGTGCACGCGATGGCGTGTCGAAGAGTTCGAGATTCAACTTGCCGTCGATCTGGCGCACGATCTCCGCCAGCAGCAGGCGGCTCGAAAAGAGGTCGTCGACGATCAGGACGGTGTTCCGCTGCGCGCGGGCAAACGCAAGTTCGGAAACGACCCTGGAGCCCGGCATGGCGGTTCGCGGCTGCGCGCTCATGGGATTTCCCCTGACTTGATCATGGCGTACGAACCCAATACGGTGAGCAAAATTGATGCCATTGGCGTCGAAGTTCGGATCGCGATTCGTTCGGCGGACGGGGAATACATAGGCCAAGTCCCCGGACCGGGAATTTGTAGTCTACTGCACGATGGGCGCAGCGGGTGCGCTGCGCAGCAAAAAGGGCCGGCCCCATCATCCGGGAAACCGGCCCTGCATCGATGCGATCCAATCTTGTGGTCGGGGCGAGAAGATTCGAACTTCCGACCCCCTGCACCCCATGCAGGTGCGCTACCAGGCTGCGCTACGCCCCGACCGAACCGCGAATTATACCGGGTAGGCAGCGTCACGACGAGCGCAACAGGTGTCGGATTTCCTCCAATTCCTGCCGGATCTCTGCTGGTTCGAGGGTATTTTCCGGCGGGACGGCGACCGTGGTTGCGGTACTCGTGGCGGCGCGCGCGGCGGCGCGCGGCTCGACTGTCTCGTTTTCCAGCCGATGGCGTGCGCCGTTGATCGTGAAGCCCTGCTCGTAGAGCAGGTCGCGGATACGCCGGATCAGCAGGACTTCATGATGCTGATAGTAGCGGCGATTGCCGCGGCGCTTGACTGGTTTCAATTGCGCGAATTCCTGCTCCCAGTAACGAAGCACGTGCGGCTTCACCGCACAAAGATCGCTGACCTCGCCAATCGTGAAATATCGCTTGGCGGGGATCGGCGGCAGGTCGGCGTTAGCTCGGCTGGGATCCGGCATGGTTCGCGGCTTCGACCATGGCCTTCAATTTCTGGCTCGCGTGGAATGTCACCACGCGACGCGCAGTGATCGGAATTTCTTCGCCGGTCTTCGGGTTGCGGCCGGGCCGCTGCGGCTTCTCGCGCAACTGGAAGTTGCCGAAACCGGACAACTTGACCGATTCCCCGGCTTCGAGCGCAATGCGCACTTCCTCGAAAAATCGCTCGACCATGTCCTTCGCTTCGCGCTTGTTGAGTCCCAGCTGTTCGAAGAGCAGGTCGGCAAGTTCGGCTTTGGTCAAGGTCATCATCAGCTCGACTGGCGCAGCGTGGCGCCAAAATGATCACGTGCGATTCCGAGCAGCAACGCCTCGGTCGCGTCGATGTCCGCGTCCGTCAAAGTGCGAGAAGTATCCTGCATAAGCACCAGAATCGCAAGGCTTTTTCGACCTTCCGTCAGGCCGTGGCCGCGATAGACATCGAACAATCCGATCGAGATCACATGAGGCGGCTTGGCATGGACGAGCGCGTCGAGGAGCGCCTGCGCGGGCACACCCTCGTCGACGACCAGCGCGAGATCGCGACGAACGACGGGCAGCCGTGAAACGGGCTTGCCCGCCGGCACCGCACATTCGGTCAGCGCGGCCAGATCGACTTCGAACACGATCGGCGGTCGCGGCAGATCGAAGGTCCGAAGCAGGCGCGGGTGCAGTTCCCCCATCCAGCCAGCGTCGACGCCGTTCACGAGAATCCTCGCGGCGCGGCCGGGATGCAGCGCGGGATGCGCCCAGGCGGGCGTGGCCAGTGAACGCGGCGCGGCCAGTGCTTCCAGGTCACCCTTGACGTCGAAGAAGTCGACGTCGCGCGCCGGCGAATTCCATTGTTCGGGAGCCACTGGACCATAGGCGAGCCCGCCCAGGCGCAGCGGCTGATCGTACCCGGGACCGGCCCGGTGGAAGGTACGGCCCAGTTCGAACACGCGTACGCGCGAAGCCTGCCGACTGATGTTGGTCTTCAGCGTCTCGATGAGTCCGGGCAGCAGCGTCGTGCGCATGACATCGAGTTGGGTCGCGATCGGATTCAATACCCTCACCGGATCGGCGGCGGGATCAAGCGCAGCTTCGATGGCCGATGATACGAAGCCGAACGTCACGATCTCCTGCCAGTCGCGGTTCGCGAGGGCGCGCTTGACGTCACTGCGCGAGCGCTGCGCCTCCGGGTCGGGCAGCATGTGCTGGACGTGCGCGCTGGGCAACGCCGGAATCCTGTCGTAGCCATGAATGCGAGCGACTTCCTCGACCAGGTCCTCCTCGATCGCGAGGTCGAAACGGCGTGACGGCGGCGTGACCATGAACGCCTCGCCGTCGCGCGTGAACGGCAGGCCGAGTCGGGTCAGCGTCGCGGCGATCGCGGCATCGAAAATCTCCACGCCGAGCAGGCGCGCCACGCGCGACGTTCGCAGCCGAATGGGATCACGTCGCGGCAGCCACGCCGGCGTGACGACATCGGACAGCGGACCTGCGCGGCCACCACAGATCTCGATGATGAGTTGCGTCGCGCGCTCGACGGCGCGGGCGCAGCCGTCGAAGTCTACGCCGCGCTCGAATCGGTAGCCCGCGTCACTGGAAAAGCCGAGGCGGCGCATTTTGCCTTGGATCACGGTCGGGCTCCAGAACGCGCCTTCGAGATACACGCGCGTGGTGTCGTCGGCGATGCCCGAGTGCTCGCCGCCCATGATGCCGGCGAGACCCAGTGGTTTCGTCTCGTCGGCGACCATCAGCAGGTCGCCCTCGAGGACCAGCACCTGGCCGTTCAGCAGCGTGAGCTTCTCGCCTTCGCGCGCGAAGCGCACGACGATGGAGCCTTCGAGAAGGCGATCGTCGTAGGCGTGCAACGGCTGGCCCAGCTCGATCATCACGTAGTTCGTGATGTCTACAACCGCCGAGATCGAGCGGAGCCCCGAGCGTTCGAGGCGTTGTTTCATCCAAGCCGGAGATGGCGCGGTCGGATCGATACCGTCGATCAGCCGTGCGACAAAACGAGGACAGGCTTCCGGGTTCTCGACACGCACCGCGCGGAGGCCATCGAAGGTAACCGGCGTTGCCGCGACCTCCGGCAGTGCGAGTGGCGCGCCGCTGACGGCGGCGACGTCATGCGCAATTCCCGCGATCGAAAGGCAGTCCGCGCGATTGGGTGTGACCTTCAGCGTGATCAGCGTATCGTCGAGCGAGAGCGCGTCGCGCAGCGATGTCCCCGGCTTGAGGGCCGGGTCAAGCGCCAGCAGCCCGCTCGCGTCGTCGTCAATCCCGAGCTCCTTCGCCGAGCACAGCATGCCACGCGACTCGACGCCGCGTACCGTCGCGCGCCTGATGGCGAGACCGCCGGGAAGCACTGCACCTTCCAGAGCGCAGGGCGCGAACATTCCCGCGGCCACGTTGGGTGCGCCGCAGACGATCTGCAGGTCCTTCGCCTCACCCACGTCGACTGTGCACAGCCGGAGTCGGTCGGCGTTGGGATGCGGCTCCACCTTCATAATGCGTGCGACGACCACTCTGCTGAATGGCGGCGCGGCGGGTTGCGCGTCCTCGACTTCGAGGCCGGACATCGTGAGCTTGTCGCAAAGCTGCTCGCTCGACAGCGGTGGACTGCACATCGTGCGCAGCCAGTGTTCGGAGAATTTCATGGGTAGGTAACTTCGCTTCCGGCGTTGCGATCAAGCGAACTGACGCAGGAAGCGCAGGTCGTTTTCATAGAACAGGCGAATGTCGTTCACGCCGTAGCGCAGCATCGCGAGCCGGTCCGGCCCCACGCCGAACGCAAAGCCCTGGAATTCCTCGGGGTCGATGCCCACGGCTCGCAGGACGTTCGGATGCACCTGACCCGAGCCGGCGATCTCCAGCCAGCCGTCGTCGCCGAACGCCATGTCGATCTCGGCGGACGGTTCGGTGAACGGAAAGAACGACGGCCGGAAGCGTACCTTCAGGTCGTCGCGCTCGAAGAAGCGGCGCAGGAATTCGGTGATCGTGCCTTTCAGGTCGGCGAACGAGACGTCACGATCGATCCACAGGCCCTCGACCTGGTGGAACATCGGCGAGTGCGTCGCGTCGCTGTCGACGCGATAGACGCGACCCGGCGCGATGATCTTGATCGGCGGCGCGTGCGTTTCCATGTACCGCACCTGAATGGGCGACGTGTGAGTGCGCAGCACCATGCCGCCGTCGACGTAGAACGTGTCCTGCATCGAGCGGGCCGGGTGATTCTCCGGCGTATTGAGTGCCGTGAAATTGTGGAAATCGTCCTCGATCTCCGGCCCGTCGGCGACCGCGAAGCCGAGCGAATGGAACAGCGTTTCGACGCGTTCCAGCGTCGACGACAGCGGGTGCAGCGCGCCTGTCCCGCGGCCGCGGCCGGGCAGCGAAACGTCGAGCGCATCGGCCGCGAGCTTTTCGGCGAGCCTCGCGTCGGCGAGCGCTGCGCGGCGTGCGTCGAGCGCGGCTTCGAGTTCCTGCTTGGCGATGTTGATCGCGGCGCCGGCGGCGGGACGCTCGGTGGCCGGGAGCCTGCCGAGCCCCTTCAGGAGGTCGGTCAATGCGCCGGACTTTCCGAGGTACCTGGCCTTCGCGTTCTCGAGCGCGGCGCCGTCGGCGCACGCAGCGAACTCGGAGCGGGCGCTGGCGACGATGGAGGCGAGGTTGCTGTCTTGCGTCATCCCGGTTCCTGTCCCGTCCGCCCGTTGCCGCGAAGGCCCGAATGGCGGAGTGTCGTGTAGGTCATCGGTGCGTGCAAAAAAAAAGGGAGGCGATTCGCGCCTCCCTCGTTTTCCGCGGATTCGATCAGGCCAGAGAGGCTTTGGCCTGCTCCGCGATCTTCGTAAACGCTGCCTTGTCATGCACGGCGAGATCGGCCAGCACCTTGCGGTCGATATCGATCGACGCCTTCGAAAGGCCGTTGATGAATGTGCTGTAGGTCATGCCCAGTTCGCGAACCGCCGCGTTGATGCGGGCAATCCAGAGCCGGCGGAACTCGCGCTTCTTCTGCCGGCGATCGCGATATTGATACTGGCCCGCCTTCATCACCGCTTCCTTCGCGATGCGGTAAACGGACGACCGGCGGCCGCGGAATCCCTTGGCCTGGTCCAGGACTTTCTTGTGCCGCGCGCGGGCGGTTACACCACGTTTTACTCTTGGCATGGTCCGCTCCCTACGCGTACGGCATCATGGCCTTGACCGAATCCAGGTTGGTGCTGTGGATTTCGGCGGAGCCGCGAAGCTGACGTTTGGATTTGGTCGACTTCTTGGTGAGGATATGGCGTTTGAACGCCTGCGAGCGCTTGATCGAACCGCTCCCGCGCACGCGGAAGCGCTTCTTCGCGCCCGACTTGGTCTTCATTTTCGGCATTTCATCAACTCTCTTGTTTGCTGCTCTCGGCGGTGCTCTCCGTCGCTTTCGCGGGAGAGGCTTGCGCGGACACGGCCGCACCGTCCTCAGGCTTGGTTGCGGGATGCTTCACTGCAGCGACCGGCTTGACGAGCACGGCCTTCTTCGGAGCCAGCAGCATCACCATTTGCCGACCCTCGAGCCTCGGGAACGACTCGACCACGCAGTAGGGTTCGAGATCGTTCCGAATGCGTTCCAGCAGGCGCACCCCGAACTCCTGGTGCGCCATTTCCCGCCCGCGAAAGCGCAGCGTGATCTTGGCCTTGTCGCCTTCCGACAGGAACCGCGTGAGGTTCCGGAGCTTGATCAGGTAATCGCCTTCGTCAGTACCGGGTCGGAACTTGACTTCCTTGACCTGGATCTGCTTGAGCTTGAGCTTGGCCTCGTGCAGTTTCTTCGCTTCGCGGTACTTGAATTTGCCGTAATCCATGATCCGGCAAACCGGAGGCTTGGCCATTGGCGCGATCTCGACCAGGTCGAGTTCTGCGCCTTCTGCCTTCGCTCGCGCGTCTACGAGGGAAACAATTCCGAGCTGCTCACCGTCTTCACCTACCAAGCGGATTTCGGGAGCGGTGATTTCCGCATTGATCCGCTGATGCTTATCGAGGGCTATTGTCTATTCTCCCATGACGACAAAAACGGCCATGCCCCGAGGTGCGCGTCCGGCCCGATTCCAAACGGAATCAATGCCTTAGTGACGCGCCGCGACCTCCTGTCGGAGGCGCTCCAGCAAGGCATCCACGGACATTGTCCCTAGATCCTCGCCGCCGCGGGTACGCACGGCCACCAGATCAGCTTGCTGCTCCTTGTCGCCCACGATGAGCTGGTAAGGCAGCTTCTGCAAGCTATGTTCCCGAATTTTATAGGTTATTTTCTCGTTACGCAAATCGGCCGACGCCCGGAAACCAGCGGCCTTCAGCGCCCCGACGATCTTCGCGGCGTATGCCGCTGAACGATCAGTGATATTGAGAACCACCGCCTGCTGGGGTGCGAGCCACAGGGGCAGCGCGCCCGCGTAGTGTTCGATCAGCATGCCGATGAAGCGCTCGAGCGATCCTACGATCGCACGATGCAGCATCACCGGCACCTGGCGGGTGTCGTCGGCTGCGACGTATTCGGCGCCCAGGCGACCGGGCATCTGGAAGTCGACCTGCATCGTGCCGCATTGCCATGAGCGTCCGATCGAGTCCTTCAGATGATATTCGATCTTCGGGCCGTAGAACGCGCCTTCGCCGGGCAGCTCGGTCCAGGCGACGCCGCACTCGGAAAGCGCGTCGCGCAACGCATGCTCGGCACGGTCCCAGGTGGCGTCGTCGCCCAGGCGCTGATCGGGCCGCAACGCGATCTTGATCGCGACGTCGGTGAATCCGAAATCGCGATAGACCGAAAGAGCGAGCTGGTTGAATGCGACACACTCGCTCTGGATCTGCTCCTCGGTGCAGAAGACATGACCATCATCCTGCGTGAACGCGCGCACGCGCATGATCCCGTGCAGCGCGCCGGAGGGCTCGTTGCGGTGGCAGTTGCCGAATTCGCCGTAGC
Source organism: uncultured beta proteobacterium (assembly GCA_963739745.1). Lineage (GTDB taxonomy): Bacteria > Pseudomonadota > Gammaproteobacteria > Burkholderiales > Casimicrobiaceae > VBCG01. The sequence goes on along the minus strand of CAVUCJ010000011.1, from coordinate 179,750 downwards.
GAAGCGGCAGATCGCGGTAACTGCGCAGGTCCGACTTGTAGATCAGGATGTGGCCGGGACAGTTCATCGGCTTCACGGCGTAGTCGTGCTTCTCGGACTCGGTCGTGAACATGTTGTCCTTGAAGTTCTCCCAGTGGCCTGAACGCTCCCACAACGAGCGGTCGAGGATCTGCGGCGCCTTCACTTCCTGATAGCCGTTGTCCTGGTAGACGCGGCGCATGTACTGTTCGACCGCCTGCCAGATCGACCACCCCTTCGGATGCCAGAACACCATTCCGGGCGCCTCGTCCTGCAGGTGAAAAAGGTCGAGCTGGCGTCCAAGCTTTCGATGGTCGCGCTTTTCGGCTTCCTCGATGCGGGTGAGGTAGGCCTCGAGGTCCTCCTTCTTCGTCCAGGCAGTCCCGTAGATCCGCTGCAGCATTTCATTCCTGGAGTCACCGCGCCAGTACGCTCCGGCGAGTTTCATGAGCTTGAAGACCTTGAGCCGGCCCGTTGAGGGCACGTGCGGTCCGCGGCAGAGGTCGACGAAGCCGCCTTCACGATAGAGCGAGATGGGCTCGTTGGACGGAATCGACGCGATGATCTCCGCCTTGTAATGCTCACCCATCCCCTCGAAGAATTTCACGGCGTCGTCTCGCGGCATTTCCGAACGCACCACAGGCTCATCCTTGCGGGCGAGTTCGGCCATCCGGCGCTCGATGGCCGCGAGGTCTTCGGGCGTGAATGGTCGCTTGTACGCGAAATCGTAATAGAAGCCGTCCTCGATGACCGGCCCGATCGTTACCTGGGCGTCAGGGAACAACTCCTTCACCGCATAGGCGAGCAGGTGCGCGGTCGAGTGCCGGATCACCTCGAGGCCTTCGGAATCCTTCTCGGTGACGATCGCGACGCTGGCGTCGCGATCGACGACGTACGACGTGTCGACGAGGGCACCGTCGACCTTGCCGGCCAGCGCGGCCTTGGCAAGGCCGGGGCCGATGGACAGCGCGATGTCCTTCACCGACACCGCGGCTTCGTACTGACGGATGGCACCGTCGGGCAGTTTGATCGAGATCATTTTGCGGACTCCGGAAACGAAAAAAGTGCGGTCGTAATGCCGCACTTTTCGTGAATACGAACGAACAACGGACGTGCGGACGTCACCTCGTCGGAAGGTCTCCCGGGCACGTCAGCGGTGTCATAACCATCGTGCGTTGTCCCGCGCTGTCGTTTGTCTTGGTTTCGTCTTGGTTTCGGTCTGTGCGATCTGACGCTGGCCCGAATAGCACGCCGGACCCAAACCGCGTGATGCCGAACATTGTACATTGCGCCAACGGGTGACGGTAGGGTCCCTGCCGCTCCCGGTGGCACCCGCGGCACACCATGGGCGTTGGCGTCCTGACCTGTCATTTCGCGATTCACTCGGTCGGTGCGTTTGCGGCCTAGGCATCGGGTTCGCCATCCGGCCCCTCGATTGCACCCCATCGGCCGCTGTTGCACCATTGCATCATGCGCATCCTTCTGGCCGAAGACGAACGCGAACTTGCCAACTGGCTCGTGCGGGCGCTGCGCCAGAGCGGCTTTCAGGTCGATTGGGTCAATGACGGCCGCATGATCCGGTGCCTTTTGAAGGACACGTGCTACGACGCACTGGTACTCGATCTCGGACTTCCGGGCATGGGTGGCCACGACGCGCTGGCCGACCTGCGCAAAGCCGACCTGCGCCTGCCGGTTCTGATACTGACCGCTCGCGACTCGCTGATCGAGCGGGTGAGCACCCTGAATGAGGGCGCCGACGATTTTCTCGCCAAGCCGTTCGAACTGGCGGAGCTGGAGGCGCGGCTGAACGCGCTGATTCGCCGCGCCCGCGGCAGCGAGCATCCCCGACTGTCCTGCGGAGCGCTGGTCTACAGCCCGGCGAGCAAGCAGTTTTTGCTCGGCCGCGAGCCTCTGGTGCTGACGCCGCGCGAGCATGCCGCACTGCGCGCGCTGATCCAGCGCAGCGGCGAGCCCATGTCCAAACAGGAAATTCTCGACCGCGTATTCTCCGATGAGCAAGACGTGAATCCTGAGGCCGTGGAAGTGCTGGTGCATCGGCTGCGCAAGCGTCTGGGCCATGGCGTGGTTCAAATCACGACGCTGCGCGGCCTGGGCTACGTGCTCGAAAATGTGCCCGAAGGCGGCGAATGAGCCTGGACGCCTGGCACGCCCTGAGCCTGCGCCGCACGCTGCTGCTGGTGCTATTCCCTGGCCTGCTGCTGGTCGTGGGCGCCGAGTTGTGGTCGACTTGGCGAACCACGGTCGATGCCGCCAATTCCGCTTACGACCGATCGCTGCTGGGTGCGATCAAGGCCATGGATTCCAACATTTCCACCGCCAGCGGCGGTCTCGGCGTCGAGTTGCCATACCGAACGCTCGAGTTCTTCGAGCTTACGGCCAGCGGGCGCGTGTTCTATCGCGTGGCCACCGAGGACGGGCTGGTCGAGGTTGGCAACGCCGACCTGCCGCCGCCGCCACGCGAACTGGTGACCGGGCTGCCGCAGTTCAGCGACGCCGTCTACTTCGACGAACCGGTTCGCGTCGGCAGCTATGCGCGGATGCTCGACCGGTCGCTGGCCGGGAACGGCAGACCGCAGCGCATCGTGATCCAGGTCGCAGAGACGCTGCAGTCGCGCCAGGGTTTCACGCGCGCGCTGCTGTGGCAATCGATCGCCCGCGACCTGGTGCTGGTGGTCGCGGCCACCGGCCTGCTGGTACTCGCGGTCGGCTGGGCGCTGCGGCCATTGGCGCGGCTGCGCACTGAAGTGCAAGCGCGGCCGGAACAGGACCTTGGGCCGATCTCGCCCAGGGGCATCCCGGCGGACGTGCGGCCGCTGGTCGAAGCAATCAACCACCACGTCGAGCGCAACCGGCAGCAGACCGAGGCGCGCCGGCGCTTCGTCGACGACGCGTCTCACCAGCTGCGCACGCCGCTGGCGACGCTCGCGACCCAGGTCGGCTTCGCACTGCGCGAGACGGACCCGGCACTGCAGCGCCAGGCGCTTGCGGCGATCAAGACGCAACTTGACGAGACCGTGCGCCAGACCAATCAGATGCTGGCGCTAGCGCGCACCGACAGCGCCGAGATCGTGCCCGGGCCGGTCGATCTCGATGCGCTCGCGCAGACGGTAACGAGCGAGTGGTGGGCCGAGGCCCGCGCCGCCGGCATCGATCTCGGTCTGGAGCCGGCGAACGGCGCCGTTCGCGTGCTGGCGCAGTCCACTCTGCTGAAGGAGGCGCTGTCGAACCTGCTGCACAACGCGATCCGCTACACGCCACGCGGCGGGCGGGTGACAGTGCAGGTTCGCTCGGCAGGACCGCGTGCCTGGATCGCGGTCGTCGACGACGGGCCGGGAATCGAACCGGAGGAACTCGCGCGCGCCGGTGAGCGCTTCTTCCGCGGCAGCAACGTCCGGAAGTCCGGATCCGGTCTTGGGCTGGCGATCGTGAAGTCGATCGCCGAGCGTTTGGGGGGCGAATTGGTGCTGGCGCCCGGTCCCGATGCTCGCGGACTGCGCGCGATGATCGCTTTGCCAGTCCTGGGCGGGGGCGCCACCGGCGCGGTGTAGCCGCGGTTCGCATCGAGTGCGCTGAAAGCGCTATGAAAGCTGCTTTCCGGTACAGTTACTCCATCCCCCGACGCTGCGCATGGCCGGGGCCCGATTCTAATCCGTGGAGATCCGACGATGAACCGCAAAGCCCCCCTTCTGACTCTCGTTCTGGCCTGTGCCGCCGCCGCTGCCGTGGCCGGTCCGCTCGACAAGACCGAATGCATCGCCCCCGCCAAGCCTGGCGGTGGTTTCGACCTGACCTGCAAGCTGGCGCAATCGTCGCTGATGGAAGGCAAGTTCATCACCGACCCGATGCGCATCACCTACATGCCCGGCGGCATCGGTGCGGTGGCCTACAACGCGATCGTCGCGCAGCGCCCGGCCGAGGCGAACACCATCGTCGCGTTCTCGGGCGGCTCGCTGCTCAACCTGGCGCAGGGCAAGTTCGGTCGCTACAACGAGAACGACGTGCACTGGCTGGCCGCCGTGGGAAGCGACTTCGGCGCCATCATCGTCGCCGAGAACTCGCCCCTCAAGTCGATGAAGGACCTGGTCGCCGCGGTCAAGGCCGACCCGACCAAGGTCGTGTTCGGCGCCGGTGGCACCGTCGGCAGCCAGGACTGGATGAAGGCGGCGCTGACCGCGCGCGCCGCCGGCCTGGACCCGAAATCGATGCGATTCGTGGCCTTCGAAGGCGGTGGCGAGGCCAGTACGGCGCTGCAGGGTGGCCACGTCCAGGTCTACTCCGGTGACGCGTCGGAGGCCGAGGAGCAGATGAAGGCCGGCGCCAAGATCCGCGTGCTGGCGGTGATGTCCGACAAGCGGCTGGAAGGGAAGCTGTCGGGAGTTCCGACGGCAAAGGAGCAGGGCTTCGACATCGAGTGGCCGATCATCCGCGGCTTCTACGTCGGGCCGAAGGTCAGCGAGGCCGACTACAAGGTCTGGGTCGACACCTTCAACAAGATGATGGCCACGCCCGAGTTCAACAAGGTGCGCGCCGAGCGCGGCCTGTTCCCGTTCGCCATGACCGGCACGGAGCTCGACAAGTACGTCAAGGCGCGCGTCGCCTTCTACCGCACGCTGGCCAAGGACTTCGGCCTCAACGTCACCCCCGCCAAGTAGGCGGCACACGGGCGCGCGGGCGGCGAGCCCGCCGGCCGTCCAAAGCGCGAGCCCCGGAGTACGCCGAACAATGGCGACCCGGTGAGCCCGCGCACCACCCCTGGAGGAGAACCCCCGATGAGTGACCGCATCCTCGGCACGGTGTGCCTGGTCGCGGGCGCAGGCATGGCCTGGGCCGCACACGGATACACCGCCCCCATCTCGTACGAGCCTGTCGGCCCGCGCGCCTTTCCGCTGCTGCTGGCCGGGCTGATGGCGCTGGCCGGCGGCTGGCTGATTGCGCGACCCGGGCCCCAGGTCTTCGGGCTGGGTCGCGAGCACTTCAGGACCATCGGGCTGGCGGTGGTGGCGGTGTTCGGCTACGCGGCGCTGTTCGAGACACTCGGCTTCCCGCTCGCCACGGCGGCGATGGCGCTGCCCATCGGCATGGCCTTCGGCGGCAGCTGGAAGCAGTCGCTGGCCGGGGGCGTGGCGATGGGCCTCCTGCTCTACCTGCTGTTCGACAAGCTGCTCGACGTGGTGCTGCCCACCGGGCTGCTGTCGTTTGTCCTCGGAGGCCGCTGATGGACACGCTGCAATTCCTGCTCGGCGGCTTCGCCGTCGCGTTGACGCCCACGAATCTGATGGTGGCGGCGATCGGCGCCTTCATCGGCACCATCGTCGGCATGCTGCCCGGCCTGGGGCCGATCAACGGCGTGGCGATCCTGATGCCGCTGGCCTTCGCGCTGAAGCTGCCGCCCGAGACGGCGCTGATCCTGCTGGCCGCCGTCTACATGGGCTGCGAGTACGGCGGGCGCATTTCGTCGATCCTGCTCAACGTGCCCGGCGACGCAGGCGCGATCATGACCGCGCTCGACGGCAACCCGATGGCCAAGCAGGGGTTGGGCGGGGTAGCGCTGTCGATCTCGGCCTGGAGCTCGTTCATCGGCTCGATCGTCGCCACCGTCGGCATCGTGCTGTTCGCACCGCTGCTGGCGCGCTGGGCGCTGGCCTTCGGTCCGGCCGAGTACTTTGCGCTGATGTGCTTCGCCTTCGCCTGCATCACCGGCCTGATGGGCGACGCGCCGATGAAGGCCGCGCTGGCCGCGGTGATCGGCCTGTCGCTGTCGACCGTGGGGCTGGACTCGAACTCCGGCGTCTACCGCTTCACCGGCGGCGACGTGCACCTGTCCGACGGCATCCAGTTCATCGTCGTCGTGATCGGCGTGTTCTCGGTCAGCGAGATCCTGCTCATGCTCGAGCAGCACCACGCCAGCACGGGCCCGATCCAGATCACCGGACGCAAGCTCTTCAACCTGAAGGAGATGGCGCTGACCTGGTGGGGCACGCTGCGCTCCGCCGTGGTCGGCTTCGTCGTCGGCGTGCTGCCGGGTGCCGGCGCGACGATCGCCAGCGCGATGACCTACGCGATGGAAAAGCGCATGGCCGGTCCCGGTGGCCGGTTCGGTGAAGGCGATATCCGTGGCGTGACGGCCCCCGAGGCGGCCAACAACGCGTCGGCGGCGGGCTCGTTCGTACCGATGCTGACGCTGGGCGTTCCCGGCTCGGGCACGACGGCGGTGATGGTGGGCGCGCTCTCGCTCTACAACATCACGCCCGGCCCGGCGCTGTTCACGCAGAACCCGACGCTGGTCTGGGGCCTGATCGCCTCGCTGTTCATTGCCAACGTCATGCTGCTGCTGATTAACATCCCGATGGTCGGCGTGTTCACCAAGGTGCTGCGGCTGCCCAACTGGGCGTTGGTGCCGGGCATCCTGGCCGTCAGCGCGGTCGGCGTCTATTCGGTGCACGCCACCACCTTCGACCTGCTGCTGATGTCGGGCCTGGGCGTGGCCGGCTACCTGCTGCGCAAGCAGGGCCTGCCGATGGCGCCGCTGATCCTCGGTTTCGTGCTCGGCGACCTGATGGAGCAGAACCTGCGCCGCGCGCTGTCGATCACCAACGGCGAGCTCGGCATCCTGGTCGAAAGCCCGATTTCGATCGGCCTGTGGATCGGCGCCGCGTTGATGCTCGTCGTGCCCCAGGTGATGCGCCTGCTCGCCCGCCGCAAGCCAGCCGCCGCGGCGGCCTGAACCGGGAGATCACTCATGCAGCTGACCGGACTTCTCCATGGCGCGCCGTTGCTGCGGCACGTCGACTTCCCGACCGCCGAGGTGCTCGGCCCCGACGCCTCGGAGGACGAGATCCGGGACCTGATCAAGCGCCACGGCCAGGTCTTCGTCAAGCCGCTGTTCAAGGGCGGTGTGGGCAAGAAGGGCAAGTCGGGCCTGATCGGCCGCGCGACCGACCTGCGCGGCGCGCTGGCCGAGAAGGAGCGCCTCTACTTTGCCGAGCACCGCCACGGCAACGTCAGCGCCAAGGCCAACGGCGTGACCTTCGAGGGCGGCGTGCCCGCCGAGCACGAGGTCTACTTCGCGATCACCGACGACACCCGCTATCGCGCGCCGGCGATGACGATCACCCACCGCGGCGGTGTGGACATCGAGGAGCTCGACAAGTCCGAGATCGTCACCGTGCCCTTCGACGCGCTGACAGGCCTGAAGGCGTTCGTCGTCGCCAACGCGCTGGCCGACATCGGCGCGCCGCGCGAGATCGTCTCGCCGCTGGTGCAGCACCTGCCCAAGCTGTGGGAGCTGCTGCACCACTACGGCATGACCACGCTCGAGCTCAACCCGATCCGCATGCGCTCCGACGGCAAGGGGCGCCTCACGCCGGTGGCGTGCGACTTCAAGTGCGGCTTCGACCGCGACGACCCGCGCGTGGCTCGGCTGGGGCTGCCCGAGCACCTGTTCGCGGCCGACGTCGGCGCATTCGAGCAGGAGGTCAACGAGCTGCGCACACACCAGGGTCAGTCGGACGTGTTCGTCATCAACGACAAGGGCACGATCCTGGCGCCGACCTTCGGCGGGGGCGCCAACAGCCTGGTGACCGAGGTGCTGGGCGAGGCCGCCAGTATCAGCTCCGACTTCGGCGGCAATCCGCCCTACGAGAAAATGAAGGAGGTGGCGCGCATCTGCTACCGCCACTTCCTGAAGCAGTCCAACGTCCTGTTCATCATCGGCGGCAAGTCGAACAACACCGATATCCACGAGACGCTGCGCGCGATGGGCGACGCGCTGCGCGAGCACTTCTCGACGCAAGGCGCGACGCCACTGTACGTGATCGTCGGCCGCGGCGGCCCGAACCTGATCCGCGGCTTCGGCGCGCTGGCCGACACCTGCGACTCGCTGGGCCTGCCCTATCGCTTCTTCGGCTTCGACAGCGCGATCTCCGAGGTCGTGAACTATGCCAAGAAGATCGACGACTGGATGAAGGCCGGTGGCCGCGAGGCCATCGCCCGCCGGCTTGGCCTGCCCGCCGTCGCCTGAGGAGAGTCCATCATGCATGCCCAGGGCCTGCCCGGTTTTCCCTATTACCTCGGCGTCGATACGCTGTCCGACCTCGCGAGCCGCGGCGACCGCGTGTGCGTGCTCAATATCCTCGGCGGCGAATCGCGCCAGGTCACGCCGACGAGCCACGAGTTCTCCGGCGGCAACGTCGTCTTCGGCACCTCGCCCGGGCGCGGCGGCCAGGTACTCGCGACCGCGCTCGGCGACATCCCCGTGTTCAACAACGTGCGCGAGGGGCTCAACGCCGGCCACGCATTCAACACCGGCGTGGTCTACCTGCCGCCCTCGGGCGTTCGCGACGGCGTGGCCGAACTGATCCGCGTCAATCCGGGGCTGAAGAAGATCGTCATCGTGACCGAGAAGATCGCGGTCCATGACGCGCGCGAGATCCGCGCCATGGCGCAGGGCGCCGGGGTCGACATCATCGGCGGCAACTGCCTCGGCGTGGCCGACTCGTGGAGCCGTGTCCGCATCGGCGGCGCGCTCGGCGGCGACCACCCGGAGGAGACGCTGGTCCAGGGCACAGTGGCGATCTTCTCCAACTCAGGCGGCTTCACGACGACCATCGCCCAGTACCTCGCCACCGAGGGCTGGGGCACGACGACGCTGGTCTCCTCCGGCAAGGACGTCTACATCCACTACGCGGCGCGCGACTTCGCACATGCCCTGCGCAACGACGGCCGCTCGCGCGCCGCGGTGCTGTATTCGGAGCCCGGCGGCTACTACGAGCAGGACGTCGACTTCGGCAAACCGGTGGTTGCCTGCGTGGTCGGCCGCTGGAAAAGCAAGCTCACGCGCGCCGTCGGCCACGCCGGCGCGATGGCCGGCAGCGGCGACAGCGCGCAGGACAAGGAGCGCTGGTTCATGCAGGCCTTCGGCGTGGATGCGATCTACACGCCGGAGAACCCGGTGGTGTCGAAGCGGGGCGCGGTGGTCACCAACATCGCGCATCTCCCGGCCGCGCTGACCGCGGTGATGGCGGCCAGCGGCGCCAGGCCGGACTTCGCCCCGCGCGGCAGCCTCTCGCTCAAGCCCTGGATGGCCAACGACCAGGGCATCGAGCTGCCCGCGTCACTGGCACTGAAGCCGGTGAACGCGCCGGATCCCTATGCCCGACAGCTCGCCGGGCTCGCCGCGCAGGTCGGCGCGGTGATCGCGCGCCAGAACATGAAGGACCGCTCCGGCGCGTCGCAGATGGACCCGACCACACAGGTCACCTCGGTGCACGGGCACTCGGTGCTCGAGCTTGCGCTGCAGCCGCTGCAGGCCAATTTCGCGCTGCCGCTGGTGCACGAAGCCGCCGGCCCGAACGACCGCGCGATGCTCGACATTGCGGTCGCCGCCGAGGTCAACCTGGTCGGCGACCCGATCCTGGTGGCCGTGGACGCCGCCCGCCAGGCCGGCAACTCGCCGAACACGGTGATGGCCGCCGCCGCGGCGATCGTCGGCCCGAAGCGGGTCGAACGGGCTCTGGCCTGCGCACGCGCGCTGATCGATGCGTTCGCCGGTTCGGGCCTTCAGGAAGGGCACCATGTCGAGTTCGACCACTCGGGCATCCGGCTCGACGACGCGACGCGTGCGCTGTTCGTCCAACGCGACGAGGAATCCGGCGACACCCACCCGGAGGCGATGCTGAAGGCAGTGAAGGCGCGGGGCGCAAAGTCGGTGTTCCTGGACTTCCTCCTGCGCATGGACATCCGGCTCTCGCGCGACGCCATTCTCGCCGCCATTGCCACGACCATCGCCTGGGGCCCGCTCACCCGCAAGCGCATCAGCCGCCTCACCGCCGAGACGCTGCCGTGGTACCTGCGCCTCTACGGCGTGATGGTGGGCGCGACGATTCCGGCGGACCGCCACCAGTGGGGCATGCTCGCCGGCATCTCGCAGGCCGAGCGCTACGGCTCGTGGACCATGGCCGACCTGTGCTACCTGGCGATGACGGGCAAGAAGCCGACCACCGAACAGGCGCTGCCCCTGCAGATCCTGATCGGGCTGCTGATCTCGAACGGGCCGGGGTCGATCTCCGCGCAGGGCGCCAAGGGCGCGGTCTCCGCCGATGGTCCGCAGACGCCGGCGCGCGTGCAGATCAACAAGGCGATGGTCGGCTTCCTCACGCACACCGGCTACAGCCACGGCGGCAACGGCTTCGAGGGCATGGCCTTCCTGCTGCAGCAGTTCAGGGGGCATGCGCTCAAGGATCCGACCGATCCGCGGCACGGGCTGGACCTCAAGGCGATGGCCACGGCCTTTGCCGAGTCCTACAAGGCGGAAAAGCTCGCCGCGAAGGAGGCGGGAGGGGAACTGCGCGCCTTGCCGGGAGTGCACCACCCCGTCTTCAAAGGCAAGCCGGTCAACCACGACCCGCGCGAGCGCTTCATCGCGGCCTTCATGGCCGAGCGCGGGCAGTACAACGTGTTCCACGCCTACTATCGCGAGCTCGCGCAGGCACTCTACGACGTCGGCGCGACGCCCTACGTGTTCTGCGTGAACATCGACGCCGTGATCGCCGCGCTGCTGCTGGCGCTGCTGTGGTCCGACTACACTTCCGGCGCGCTGACCGAGCGCGATCTGGAGACGGCGGCGTTCACGGTCTTTCTCTACGGCCGTATGATCGGCGCCGCCGCAGAGATCGACGATCACCTGAACCGGGGTCGCAACATGGACACCCGCACACCCGAGTCGCAGGTGGCGTTCGTCGCCTGAGCCATCTCCCGCTCGCGCGGGCGCGACGACGTCGCATCGATCGGGCTGTGTATGAATGCTTATGAATGCTCGCTGATTCGATCATGGCGAGTTCCCCGCTCAATCTCCGATTCCGGTGCATACGCAGGCGCCGCGACACGATCGGCAGCGATCTCGGCGGCGGAGGCGGGACCGGGGATCGGATTGAAGTACGCGCGAAGGGCAACGACCTTGGATACGTCCTGCCGCGCGATCCATCGCACGCAGCCTCCGGTTGGTGGGCGGACACCGTTCAGCCGGGCGAGGCCCAGCGAGAAGGCCGCCTGACCGCAACGGCCGGCAAGCCTGTCAGGCCTGAGCAGATGAAAATCAGCCCGCTGTGCGCCAAGCTCGCCCGCCTGCTGGCCTGGCAGGGCGGCAGGCCGCGTCCGACACTGGGTTGTGCGGCCCGATGCAACGCGTGCATCGAGGTCTCGTGGCGGAATCGAAGATGGCGAAGCTCTCCAACCGGATACGCATCCGCTGGAGACTATCGACACGATTAGAATAATCAATTTGCTCTATCGGTACCCGTGGGCCAAAATTCGAGGACGAGTCGGTTGCAAACCACCCAAGGAGAGAACCATGTCAAACGAAGCGAAGTGTCCGTTCCCGGGCGGTGCCGGCAGGAATACCGTTGCGGGTGGAGCCTCGACAAACGCGCACTGGTGGCCGAATCAACTGAACCTCAAGATCCTTCATCAGCACTCCCCGCTGTCCAATCCCATGGGCCCCGCGTTCAACTACGCCGAGGAGTTCAAGAGCCTCGACCTCCACGCCGTCATCAAGGACCTGCATGCCTTGATGACGGATTCGCAGGCGTGGTGGCCTGCGGACTATGGCCACTATGGGCCGTTCTTCATCCGGATGGCGTGGCATAGCGCCGGCACCTACCGTATCGCCGATGGCCGCGGCGGTGCCGGCACCGGGTCCCAGCGGTTTGCGCCACTCAACAGCTGGCCGGACAACGTGAGTCTCGACAAGGCGCGCCGTTTGATCTGGCCGATCAAGCAGAAGTACGGCCGGAAGATTTCCTGGGCGGACCTGATCGTACTCGCCGGTACCGTCGCTCTGGAGTCGATGGGATTCAAGACCTTCGGGTTCGCCGGCGGGCGCGTGGACGTCTGGGAGCCGGAAGAGGATATCTACTGGGGGCCCGAAGGCAAGTGGCTCGATGACCAGCGCTACAGCGGCGACCGCCAGCTCGAGAATCCTCTCGCCGCTGTTCAAATGGGCCTGATCTACGTCAATCCGGAAGGGCCCAATGGCAAGCCGGACCCCGTCGCGTCGGCCCGGGACATCCGGGAGACGTTCGCCCGCATGGCCATGAATGACGAAGAGACGGTGGCGCTCGTTGCCGGCGGACACACCTTCGGCAAGTGCCACGGCGCCGCCGATCCGGGCAAATATGTCGGTCCCGCTCCCGAAGGTGCTGCCATCGAAGAACAGGGCCTCGGCTGGAAAAACACCTTTGGCAGCGGCAAGGGCGTCGACACGATCAGCAGTGGCCTGGAAGGTGCATGGACCACCAACCCGGTGGCGTGGGACAACAACTACCTGGAAAATCTGTTCGGCTATGAGTGGGAGCTCACGAAGAGCCCCGCCGGCGCCTACCAATGGACGCCGAAGGACGCATCGGCCGCAGGCACGGTGCCCGACGCGCATGACTCGGGAAGGCGCCACGCCCCGATGATGTCCACCGCCGACCTGGCGCTGCGCATGGACCCGGCCTACGAGAAGATCTCGCGGCGCTTCATGAAGAACCCGCAGGAGTTCGCCGACGCCTTCGCCCGCGCCTGGTTCAAGCTTACGCATCGCGACATGGGGCCGCTCGCCCGCTACCTGGGCCCGCTCGTGCCGAAGGAGGCGCTGATCTGGCAGGACCCCATTCCTCCGGTGGATCACAAAGTGGTCGCCAAGCAGGATATCGCTGAACTTGAAGGCGACGATCCTCGCCTCCGGACTTTCCATCTCGCAACTGGTTACGACGGCCTGGGCGTCGGCGGCAACGTTCCGCGGCAGCGACATGCGTGGCGGAGCGAACGGGGCGCGTATTCGCCTGGCGCCGCAAAAGGACTGGGAGGTCAACCAGCCGGCCGAATTGGCGAAGGTCCTGCAGAGGCTGGAAGCGATCCGGAAGGATTTCAATAACGCGCAGTCCGGCGGCAAAAAGATTTCGCTTGCCGACCTGATCGTTCTGGGCGGCTGTGCAGCGGTCGAGGCCGCGGCGAAGAAGGCCGGGCACGAGGTGTCGGTACCCTTTTCGCCGGGACGCATGGATGCGTCGCAGGAACAGACCGATGTGGACTCGTTCGCCGTGCTGGAGCCGACCGCAGACGGGTTCCGCAACTACGTCCGCGGGGGATTCGAGGGGTCGGCGGCCGAGCTGCTGTTGGATCGGGCGAACCTGCTGACGCTGACCGCGCCGGAAATGACGGTTCTGGTCGGCGGCATGCGCGCGCTGAATGCGAACGTCGGTCGATCCGAACACGGTGTCTTCACCAAGCGGCCGGAGACCTTGACCAATGACTTCTTCGTGAATCTGCTCGACATGAGCACGACGTGGCAGAAGTCCACCGCGGGTGAAGGCGTATTTGAGGGACGCGATCGCGCGTCGGGCGAGCGCAAGTGGATGGGCAGCGTCGTTGACCTCGTCTTCGGCTCGAACTCCCAGCTCCGGGCACTCATGGAAGTCTACGCGAGCAACGACGCGCAGCAGGCGTTCGTGCGTGACTTTGTAGCGGCCTGGGACAAGGTGATGAACCTCGATCGCTTCGACCTGGCGTGATCGCGGAGGGAAATTCTTGAACGTCCTGCAACGCGCTGCCGCCACCTGACATCGGGTTTTCCCGGTCCAGGCTGAGGCTGGGGTTGCGTGGTCGGACGCGGCGCATGCCGCGACTGCAGACTCGGACGGGCTGCCAGTCGGCGCCTGTTCAGCTGCCGGCGCGTCGATGCACCTCGATCTTGGCGGGTCCGGGCGGGGAGGGGGGCTGTCGATCGGTGGCGCAACCCTTGCAGCTGCGGCATCCGCCTGCTTCGGAATCCGCCTCCAGTCGGGTAAGCCACGCCCGGCTCGATGGCGCAACGGCCATCATCCGGCCAACCAGCCAGCTTCGCATGCGCTGCGGCATCAGCTGCCAGGCGGCATAAACGGCCGCGGCAGCAACGATGAAAGCGACCACCAGGCCCTGCATGACGTCAGCCTCCACCGAATGTCAGCGTAACCCGGTAGGTGATGAATGCGGCCAGGTACGCAAGCGCGAACAGGTAGCCCGCCATCAACAGCGGATAGCGGATCGAGTTGGTTTCCCGTTTCACGATCGAAAGCGTCGATATGCACTGGGGCGCGAAGACGTACCAGGCGAGCAGCGAGAAGGCGGTCGCCAGCGACCAGCCCTGCGCGATCATCGGCGTCAGCTGATCCGCCACGTTGTCTCCCGTGGCGGAAAGTGCGTACACCGTGCCGAGCGCGCTGACCGCCACTTCCCGTGCGGCCAGGCCGGGTATCAGCGCGATTGAAATCTGCCAATTGAATCCGATCGGCGCCAGCACCGTCTCCAGCGCCCGTCCGAGAATCCCCGCCAGGCTGTACTGGATCGCCGGGCCGGTGGCATCCGGCGGCGGCGCCGGGAACGAAGACAGGAACCAGAGCAGGATCGACAGCGACAGGATGATGGTGCCGACGCGCACGAGAAAGATCCTCGCGCGCTCGATCAGGCCGATGGCGAGGTTGCGCAGGTTGGGCCAGCGATACGATGGCAACTCCATGAGCAGCGGATGCAGCGTGGCGCGCCCGGCGACGATCTTGGTGATCCACGCGACCGCCATCGCGCCAACGATCCCCGCCAGATACAGGACGAAAAGCACGACACCCTGCAGGTCGAGAATTCCCAGCACCGTCCGCTGCGGAATGAAGGCACCGATGATCAATGCATAGACCGGCAGTCGGGCAGAACACGTCGTCAGCGGCGCAATCATGATCGTGGTCAACCGGTCCCGCCTGCTGCTGATGTGACGCGTGGCCATGATGCCGGGCACGGCGCAGGCGAAGCTCGACAGCAGCGGAATGAACGAGCGGCCCGAAAGTCCGACCGTACCCATTGCGCGGTCCAGCATGAAAGCGGCGCGCGGAAGATATCCTGAATCCTCGAGTGCCAGAATGAACATGAAGAGGATCAGGATCTGGGGCAGGAAGACCAGCACACTTCCCACGCCGGCGAGCACGCCGTCGACCAGCAGGCTCTGCACAATTCCGGCCGGCAACCACGCGTTCAGCAACGCGCCCGTGGCCTCGACACCGGCCTTGATCCAGGCCATCGGCAGCTGCGCCCATTGAAACACCGCCTGGAACATCAGGAACAGCGTCGCGAAGAGAATCACGAATCCCCAGACCGGATGCATGACGATGCGGTCGAGCGCGTCGTCGATCCGGAGCTCGTTCGGTGGCTCGCGAACTGCAGCGGCAAGGATGCGTCGGACTTCGCGCTGCGTGGCGGCCACATCAGCGGCATCGGGCGCGGTCCACGCCTGCACGGACACGGGCCGATCGGAGAGATGCGCCTGGATCAGGCGAACGAAGTCGTCGGCGCCGCCACGCCGAATGGCAACCGTCTGCACGACCGGCATGCCAAGTTCCCGTTCGAGCGCGGGGACATCGATCTTCACGCCGCGCTGCATGGCAACGTCGATCATGTTCAATACCAGCACGGTCGGCAGTCCGAGCCGCTTCACTTCGACGACCAGACGCAGGTTCAGGCGCAGATTGGTCGCATCCGTCACGCATACCAGCAGGTCCGGACGCGGTACGTCCGCGTTGCAGCCAAGGACCACGTCGCGGGTGATGGTCTCGTCCTGGCTGAGCGGGTTCAGGCTGTAGGCCCCGGGCAGATCGAGTACCCGCACGCGCTGCCCCATCGGCGTTTCGAACAGGCCTTCCTTTCGCTCGACGGTGACCCCAGCGTAATTGGCGACCTTCTGTCTGCTGCCGGTCAGCAGGTTGAACAGTGCGGTCTTTCCGCAGTTCGGATTGCCGAGGAACGCGATTCGAAGCAGCGGTTGGGACGCGTCGCTCATGACTTCGATTCGTCTTCGGACACGGGCTCGACCAGCACATGGTCGGCCTCAAAGCGGCGCAGCGCAAAGGTGGTGCTGCCGATGCGAACCGCGATCGGCTCGCGCCCCGGGTACCCTAGCGCCACGATTCGCAGGGGCTCGCCTTCCACGAAGCCGAGTTCCACCAGCCGCAGCCCGATGTCCGCGCCCTCGACCTGTGCCGTCCCGGAATGCACCTCGCGGACGATGACGTTCTGCCCCACGCCAACTCTGCTGAGTGGAATGAGGCGGCGAGCGTGCACAGGCGATTTCAGGGCGTCTTCTTCACGCATGCGGGGCAGAACGGCTTGGCGGCGCGGTTAGGAATGATAATGATTCGTATTATGCACTTTCTGGAGGAGATATGCACCGGTGACTGTGGCCCTCGCAGGAAACGGGCGTCGGGTGCCAGAAGCCGCCTCGGGCGGCTGCGGCGGCATGTTCCTGGCGTTCGGCAAGGGGAAGTCGGCGCCGCGCACATGGCGTCGGCGCGATCCAATTTCCGTCAGTCGAGGCGTTTGCCTCGCAGGGCAGCGATCGGTTTCGAGCCCGGAAAGGCGGCGTCCGGACGCGGTGAAGGGCAACATCGCCACCGCTTCGCCGACTCGGACAGCGGGGGCTCACCGAAGACCTCGGTGACGATGGAATCGAAAGATGGCGGCCCGCGATTACCGAGGGGCGGTCCGAACCACGAAGCCGGTGCCTCGTCTGCCGCAAATTCCCATCGAAATCGCAAAGGTGCCGAACTCGTTGGTAGGCGCGATTGGACTCGAACCAACGACCCCCACCATGTCAAGGTGGTGCTCTAACCAGCTGAGCTACGCGCCTGCAACTGCGAATTATAGCGGCCCGTACAACCACCGGCAAATCGAGGTGAACGGACGACGCAATTCTCCCGCCGGGGCCGTCAAGTCATGGCGCGCAAGGTAATGGCGCGTTGTGCGCAAGTCATCGACGCGCAGCGAGAAACAGCATTCCCAGCAGCAGTGGCTGATGCAGCATATAGACGGCGAGGCTGTGCCGTCCAAGCCATTCGAAGACCCGCGGCAGGCGCGCGAGGGGCGCGATGGCGCGAAACCGGTTGCGCACAAGCATCTGTCCGAAGCCGATACCGACCAGCATGACGCCCGTCCATGGAAACAGCGGAACGTAGTCTTCGGTGATTGGCTTCACCGTCGCGAAGCCCACCCATCCCCACGTCCTGCCGTCGAACACCGTCGAACTCCACAGATTGCCGGCGGCGATCACGGCGACACCCAATGCCAGTGCTGCGCGCGGATGGGCGGCAAGCGGCGCGGATCAGCACCAGCGACAGGGCGATCGCGTGCAGTACGCCGAACCAGATGTAACTCCTCGGAAACACCAGCCAGCTCGCTACGCTGACCGCGACGGCGCACGCGGCGATTTGGGCGACGTGTTGCCAGAAGCGTTCACGTCCGCTCGCGGTCCGCTCGGCGAACACCAGGCTTGCCCCGGCGAGCAGCAGGAACGTCGAGAGGATCAGCGTGCGCGCGTGAAGCCAGAACGGATCGTGATAGAAGTCGGCGACGATGATCCGGAACCAGGCGAGGTCGAAGGACAGGTGGTACGCGATCATCGCGACGATCGCCACGCCGCGGAGCGCGTCGACGGCGGGCATTCGCCGGAGGGTGGTATCGGGCGGTGCCGTCGTTCTCGATGCAGGCGGGCGCTCGCCGCGCCGCATAGCGCTCATCGCAGGCTGCCGCGCCAGGCCACGTGTACGTTGCCGCCGGCGTCGGGCGTGCCCAGCGCGGCCAGCGCGCGTGCGATGTGCGCGGGCGCCGAGGCGGTCGGCGCGAGTGTTGCGTCCACGCTGATCGTCGTGGGTGCGAGGGTCATCGCGCCGTCGATGCGAACGTCGCCGCCGGTGTTGGCGACGCGCCCCGCAAGGCGCGTGTCCTGTGGAACAAGCGAGAGTTCGACGGTGCCCAGGTCGGCTTCGTTGCCGGCGGCAGCAACATGCGCGTTGAGCCAGCGTGCGCTGACCGTGCCCGAGGAGCGCTCGCCGTTCCATTCGAATGAAGGTGCCGCGACCTTGACGATGCCGCCGAGTGTCACCGTGCCCCGCGTCTGCAGCGCGCCCGTCAGTGCCCGGGCGGGAATGTCCGCGGCGAACCCTTTGAGCCGAGCCGAACCGGCCGTGATTTCGACGCTTCCCTGCGGCATCGCGTTGCCCTCGACAGGGCGCAAGGACAGATGCGCGGCACCCCGAAACAGCGCGAGGGCATCCAACGTCCATGCGAACGGTACGCGCCACGTACCGCCGCTGTCGGTGAGCGCGCCGCGCCCGTTCCAGAGTGTTCCGTGCGCGTCGGCGATCCGGAGCTTCCCGGCGGTCGCGCCGGACAGCCGATGGTCGACCAGCGTCGCGGGCGCGAATGTCACGACGGCCGCGACGAGCAACGCGATTGCGGCAACGATGACAGCGGCGGCTTTCACGGGCAGCGTCAGCGGACGAAGGTGAATTCCGCGCGAACCGTTCCGGGTTCGACGCGCGCGGTGACGTTGGCCTCGACGACGCGCAGGCCGTCCGCGCGACCGAGCGTCTCGATGACGACCGGTAGTGCGTCGAAGCGCACCGCAGCGAACGTGAGGCGCACTCGGCCCTCCTGCACGTCGAGCGACGCGACCGCGGGACGCAGGCCGTGCTCGGCGAGCACGCGCTCGACCGCGGCGCGCGGATCGCCCGATCTGACGGTGCCGGGTGCGCGCTGCAGGGCAACGAGGTCGTCCGCCTGCGAGCGTGCAGCGGCGAGCACCTGCTGTGCGAGCGGAAGATCGCGCGAAAGTCTGGCAATGTCGGACTGCAGTGGCTGCCAGATCCACGCCCAACCTGCGCCCAGCGCCACGACGATGCCCGCCAACGCGAGCAACCGGCGCTCGCGCGGTGATGCGCGGTCCCATGCGTTCGACAGCCCGGGCGAGACCGCATTGAGCCAGAGCGCCATCAGGGTCGATCCAGGCCAGGCGCGAGTGTTGCGCGCATGCGGGTGCCGGTGGCGGTCGTCGCCTGCAGCGTCGCGAGTCCGGCGATGGTCAACTGGTGATCCAGCGATGCGGCGATCAACGGGTCGAGCTTCGCGAGTTCAATGGTCCAGCTTCCGGGCGTGTACTTCGCGGACTTGAACGTTCCCGGCGGGAGCGCGGCAAGCGCGCTCGCCGCGCGCGCCAACAAGGGCAACGCGTCGGTCGGCGACGGCAACCCGGCGCGGTGGCGCGCATCCGTGAACTTGCGCGTCAACAGGGTCGCGGCTGTATCCGCGTCAGCGGCGTCGCCCGCGCCGGCATCGCGCGCCGTCGCGACGATCGCCCGCGCGGTCTGCCAGGCCTCGACCCGCAGCCACGTCCACTGCGCGATCGTCGCGCCGACATGCAGGGCCAGTGCAGCGATTGCCAGGCCCGCAGCCCAGCGAAGCCGGCTGCCGACGCTGCGCGACGCTTGCCGCGGCGTGCGCGAGAACTCGAGCTGCAGCAGGTTGGTCGCTGCAGCGATCGCCGAACCGTCGTCGTCCCAATGCCAGGCGACACTGCGCTTGAATTGCGCCCCGCATTGGGTCGACCAACCATCGAGCTGCGCATCTTCCGCCGGGAAGGCGACTTCGACGCGTGGTGCGCCGGTCGTGGTGCGCATCGCGTGCGCCAGCGCGAGTGTGAGCTCGGCCGGCACCGCCCCATCATTCGACGGCGCGCTCACGGCAAAGGCGGCGCCGTCAGGCTTGCGCACGAAGCCGCCGTCGAGTCCGGATCGATACCAGCGCCAGATTCCTGCCGCCGGCCGTGGCGCAATGGCGGGTTCGGCGACGACACGTACGAAATCCTTTTGCAGCGCAGAAAACGGCGCGCGCGAAGCGATGGCGACTTCGACGATTCCGTCGCGCCCGCGCGTCGATACCGCGAGATGTTGCTCCTGCGCGGGTCCCGCGAGTTGATCCTCCAGCGCAAACGCCGCCGCCGCGGCGACACGGTCCTCGGGCATTGGCGGCAGAGCGATGCCGGCGAGGCGGACGGCAGAGGCGGCAAGCACCACTTCGCGGCGATCCGCCGTCGGCCACGTCGACGGATTGCCAACGCCCGATCTCGAACGGCGTTCCTGTGCGTCGTACAGCGCCCAGGGCGCGTCGAACGAGGGCGAAGGCGCCGCGGCGAGAAGGATGCGCAGGGTGGACATGTGTTGAGTGCGGGCCAGCGATTCTCGCTGCATCTTACCGGACGACACGCCGCGGTGAAGTCGACCGCCCGCGAAATCCGGGTCCGACGCTGCCTACTCCAGCGTCTGCCAGACGACGGTCGGCCACGCGCGGCCGTCGCGCTTCAGCAGTGCACGCGCCTGGGCGATGGCATCGCCCTGTCGCGACCGCACGCTCACCAGAAAATAGCTGCTGGAAAAGACGAAGACTGCGTCGGGCGGCAGCGCGGTGTCCCGGGGCAGCCTGTCGCGCAGCTCGGTCATCGTGGTGAACGGCTTGCGCGCACGATCCGCGATGAAGGCGGCCATCTTGTCGCCGACCAGGTCGGGAATCGCCGCCGCGATCACGTCGACGCCGGCCGTGTTGATGTTGAGCGCGGTGCCGGCCGGCAGCGCCGCGACCTCGGCGCCGATCGCGGCCCATGCAGGCGTCCCGGCGCCTCGGACCGCCGTCAACTCGGCGCCGCGCACCAGCGGCGCGTTCGCGGCCAGCGCGGTGGGCGAGCGCTGCGCGTAGTAACTGTCTTCGGCGCCGTTGGCGCGTGGCGCGGAGTCGGCGTCGATCCAGTCCGCGAGCGCATCGAGAATCTTCGGGTCCAGGCCTCTGGCGGCGAAGAGTTGCGCGAAACGCATGCGTTCCGCAGTGCCCACCGCGCCGTCGACAGTTACGTTGTTCAGATTCAGCCGGCCCTGCGCATCCTCGATGTTTCCCGAGATCGTACCGTTGGCGATGGGCGTGGCCGGCAGCGGATAGGCCCACGGCTCGCCCAGATGATCGATTGTGCCGTGGCGAGCGTCGTCGTTCAGGATCTGGCGCGCCCACTGCACGCCAGCGAGCGCGAGCGACTGCGCCTGCACCTGTTCACGGCGGTTGCCGACGTCGGCGAACCAGCGCTGCTGCTCGGCGGCCAGCGCGACCGCCACCGTCGCGGCCAGTGCGGCGACCAGCATCGCGAGGATCAGCGCCGCGCCGCGCGTGTTCGCAGAGACCCCTCCCCCGATCGGCGCTGCGTACCGCGGCTCGCCAACGAGAGCGCCCACAGACGAAACGACCGCTTGACGCAGATTGCGGTTTCTCATCGCAACGTGAACCAGCGATCGATGCGCGTGCCGTCGGCGAGCACCAGCGACAGGCGTACAGCGCGCGGAATGTCGTCCTCGCCGAGTAATGGCCAGCGATCGCGCCATGCGCCGGTGCGGGTCAGGTATTCGATTCCGAATGCGGCGACGTCGGACACCAGCGGATAGACGGCCGGCCTCGCGGTGTTTGCATGGTCGAGTTGCGGCCAATAGGCGATCTCGATGGTTCCATCGCGAAGACGGTAACCGATGCGCTGGCCGGCGAGCGCGGGTTCGAGTGCGAACTCCGACCCCGCGCGCGTGAACACTACCGCGCCCTGGCCGTTGAAGTCCGTTCCCATCCACGCGGGTTCATGTGCGGCATCCACGCGCACGTTGCGCGGAACCGCCTGGCGGATGTCGGCTTCGAAACGGGTGAAGAGCGCCTCCAGCGACCGCCAGCGCTCGGCTTCGGCCGACAGCCGCGCCTCGCCGTCGGTGAGCGCGGCCGTCGCACGGTAGGCGAGCACCGCGATCATCGCGAAGATCGCGAGCGCCAGCAGCGCCTCGACCAGCGTGAATCCTCGTACGGCGCGACGCGTCATGGCCGAGGTGCCGGATTGCCGAGGAAGCCCACGAGCCGGGCAAGGACGTAGTCGGGTGCCTGTGGCTGCGCCACGGAGATCTCGATGCGGCGAAACGACGGATTCGGCGTCGTGCCCACGCTGGCCCGCCAGACGAAGTCAGCGCCGGCCTGCACAGCGTCTCCGTTGTAGCTCCCGAGTGCCGGCCAGGGCGTGGCGATCTGCGCGGCGGCCAGGCGGTTCTGCGCAACCCACAGCGCCAGCGTGCGCGCTTTGAGCGCCGACGCGGTCTCAGTCGCCTGCGCCAATGCGCGCATCCCGGCGGTCAACGCGATCGCGACGATCGCGAGCGCAACCAGAATCTCGACCAGCGTGAATCCGGAGCGCCGCTTCACTGCGCGGTAACGGAGAGCGCGACGCGGTTGAGCGGATCTGCCGCCAGCACGACCTGCGTATCGCGTGCCTGCAGCAGGAACGTGAACGGCTCGTTGTGGCCGGTGGGGCGCAGCGGAACGATCGTGTTTGCTTCGACGGGCTGCCCGCCATAGGTCGCCGGCGCGAGCGTCATCGGCTCGGGCAGCGCGTGCGCGGCCAGCACCTCGTCGTCTCCGACGGGCTGCCACTGGCCGGTATCGGGATTGCGACGCCAGAAGCGCCATGACGCGCCCTCTGCCGAGGCACCCAGGGTTTCGGCACGCACCTGCGCGCGCAGCGCCGCGTGTTCGAGCGCGCGCGCAAAGCGGCGTGCTTCGCGGTTCGCGCGGTCGCGGTCGTTGCCGTCGTAGGCGATCATCGCGCCGCCGGTGGCAATCGCGATGATGATCAGCACCACCAGGATTTCCACCAGCGTGAAGCCCGCCGGCTGCGCCCGCCCCAACCGTTTCGCGGGTCGTTCCGCTACAGGTCCCATGAGCCGATGTCGGCGTCGATGCCGGTGCCGCCTTGCTGGCCGTCGGCGCCGAAGCTGAACACCTCGACCTCGCCGCGCACGCCGGGGTTCAGGTAGACGTAGGGACGTCCCCAGGGGTCCTTCGGCAGACGTTCGAGATAGCCACCGGACTTCCAGTTGGGGGGAACCGGCGGCTGCTCGGGCTTGGCCGTCAGCGCGCTCAAGCCCTGTTCGCCGGTCGGGTAGCGCTGGTTGTCGAGGCGATAGAGTTTGAGCGCCTGCATGATCGACGCGATGTCGCTTTTCGCGGCGACTGCGCGCGCCTCGTCCGGGCGCTCGATCACCCGGGGCACGATCAAAGCGGCCAGGACCCCGAGGATCACGATCACCACCATGATTTCGATCAGCGTGAAACCGCGCGCGGAGGGACGTGCGCGCCCGGGTTGCACTGCTCTGGAGCGAATCATCGGACGATTATAATGCGCCGGTTCGCGCCCGGACCCGCCGTGGCTGCGCAACCGCGCCACCGGCGCCCGGTCGATCGCCATGCTTGCCCGCGCACTCCGCACCTTCGTTTTGCTCGTCCTGGTCGCCGCCGCCGTCCTGGGCTGGCTCGCATGGCGGGCGTACACGACGCCGCTGCCGTTGCCCGCCGCGACACTTCGCGTTCGAGGTGCGTGCCGGATCGTCGCTGTCGACGGTCGCGCGCGAACTCGGCACCCTCGGCGTGCTGCCGCAGCCGCTGGCACTGATCGCGCTCGCGCCGATGGCGTGGCGTTGATCGCGGGATCAAGGCAGGCAGCTACGAGTTCGACGCCGGAATCACGCTGCCGCGACTGTTGGCCAAGCTCACGCAGGGCGACGTCCTGCAGAAGTCGATCGTGATCGTCGAGGGCGCGACCTTCGGCGACGTGAAACGCGTGCTGCGGAGCAATCCCGGCGTGAAGAACACGGTGCTCGATCTCTCCGACGCGGAAATTGCGTCGCGCATCGGCATTCCCGGGGTCAGCGTGGAAGGCCGCCTGTTTCCTGACACGTATTTCTTCGCGGCGGGCAGCGCCGACGTGGCGCTGCTCACTCGCGCCCGGCAGGCGCTCGACAAGCGGCTCGCCGCGGCGTGGGAGCATCGTGCGACGAACCTCCCCTACGCGACGCCGGACGAGGCGCTGATCCTGGCGTCGATCGTGGAAAAGGAGACCGGTCGCGCTGCCGACCGGCCACTCATCGCATCGGTGTTCGTCAACCGGCTGCGCCGTGGGATGCGGCTGCAGACGGACCCGACCGTCATCTATGGCCTGGGCGCGAAATTCGACGGTGACCTTCGCCGGCGCGACCTCGAGTCCGACACGCCGTACAACACGTACACGCGCGATGGCCTGCCGCCGACGCCGATCGCGCTGCCTTCGCAGGCGGCGATCGACGCCGTGATGAACCCACCTGCGACCGAGTACCTCTATTTCGTTGCGCGCGGCGACGGCACGTCGATATTCTCGACCAGCCTGGCTGAACACAACCGCGCCGTGTCAAAATTCCAGAAGGGCGGCCGTTCGTAGAACGGTGCGTCGCTCATCCCATGGCGCTCCATCCAACGTGACCACCGGCAGCCGATTCATCACCCTCGAAGGCATCGACGGCGCCGGCAAGAGCACGCACGGGGCCTGGCTTGCGGAGGCCATCGCGGCGCGCGGCCAGCGCGTGACGGCGACGCGCGAGCCCGGCGGCACCGCGCTCGGCGAGAAGCTGCGCGAGCTGCTGCTGCACGTTCCGATGACGCACGACACCGAGGCGCTGCTCATGTTCGCCGCACGCCGCGAGCATGTCGAGCAGGTGATCCGTCCGGCGCTCACGCGCGGCGACTGGGTCGTCTGCGACCGCTTCACCGACGCCACCTACGCGTACCAGGGAGGCGGACATGGCGTGTCGCGCACCCATATCGCCGAGCTCGAGCAGTTCGTCCATGGCGACTGCCAGCCGGATCTGACGATCCTGTTCGACGTGCCGCTCGAGGTTTCGCGCGCGCGGCTCGAGCGCGCGCAGGAAGACGGGCGGGTGCTCGACAAGTTCGAGAGTGAGCGGCAGGAGTTCTTCGGGCGCGTGCGCCGCGCCTATCTCGAGCGGGCCGCCGCGGACCCGCGGCGGTTCCGCGTCCTGGACTCGTCACGACCGCTGGCCGACGTGCGCGCGGAGCTTAACGTAATGCTCGAGACGGTGTAGCGATGGCCGATGACGAGGCTGCAGGCTGCGGCGCCGGCGTGGCAGGGCTGGTTGCCGTGGCAGCGCGCGGCGGCAGCGCAGGCGCTTTCCGATCGTGCTACGTGGCCGCACGCGCTGCTCATTACCGGTGCGCGCGGCATCGGCAAGCGAATCCTGGCGCAGAACTTCGCGCGGTCGCTGTTGTGCGAGGCCCCGCGGGTCCGACGGTCTGGCCTGCGAGCAATGCCCGAGCTGCCGTTACGTGGCGGCCGGCGCGCATCCGGACCTGCGGCAGGTGGAGCCCGTCGAACGCGACGATGACGGCACGTTCAGGATACTGAACGAAATCCCCGTCGACCGGATTCGCGAGCTGACCCGGTGGGCACTGCTCTCCAGCCATCGTGGCAGGGCCAAGGTTGCCGTGATCGCGCCGGCGGAAACGATGAACGTCGCGGCGGCCAATGCGCTGTTGAAGACGCTCGAGGAGCCTCCGCCGGAGACGTATTTGCTGCTGGTCACGCACCGGCCGGGGCGAGTACCCGCCACGCTTCGCAGCCGTTGCCGCCGATACGTGGCGCCCGGTGCGGGCACCGAGGCGGCCAGCCTTTGGCTCGCCGAGCACGGTGTCGCGGACGCCGGTATCGTGCTGGCGCAATCCGGCGGCGCTCCGCTCCTCGCGCTGGCGCAGTCCGATCCGGCGTGGCAGGCGGAGCGTGCGTTGTGGCTGCAGACGCTCGCCAAGCCCGAGAAACCTGTCGGCGGTGGCACTGGCCGCGCGGCTCGAGGCGGCGCCGAAGGACGAGCGCAAGGAGCGGCTTGCAATGGCGATCGACTGGCTTGCCGGCTGGACCGCCGATCTCGCTCGGGTCGCAGCAGGCGGGGCGCCGGCGCGGAATCCCGATTTCGTCGCAGCGCTGGGCTCGCTGGCGAACGCGGTGGCGCCGATCCGCTCTGTTTCGCTATCATCGGTCCTTGTTGCAGCAGCGCGCTCTGGTCGCGCATCCGCTGCAACCGCGTCTCGTCGCCGAGGCGTTGCTGATCGGATACCGGGGCCTGTTTCGCTGACCATGGTCGACAAGAAAGCACCTCCAGCCGCCCCCGCCGCGGGCGTCGCCCGCCCGGGCGTGCTGTCGCTCAACATCCGCGAGAAGGCGGCGCTGTACGCCGCCTACATGCCGTTTCTCAAGGGCGGCGGCATCTTCATCCCGACGTCGCGCCAGTACGCGCTGGGCGAAGAGGTCTTCATGCTGCTGTCCCTGATGGACGATCCGAATCGGCTGGCCGTGCAGGGCAAGGTCGTATGGCTGACGCCGGAGGGTGTGCAGGGCAACCGCACGCAGGGCATCGGCGTCCAGTTCACCCAGGACGAAACCGGCTCTGCGGCCCGTGCGACGATCGAGAAGATCCTGGGCGAGACGCTCGCGTCGACGCGGCCTACGCATACGATGTGAGCGCTCAGGGATCAGAAGTCAGGGATCTGAGGTCAGGCAGATTCGCCCTGCCGCTGCCGTGCCGCCCGGATGCCGGTAGCGGAGCGCTTCGTTCTCGTTCCCTGTCACCTGAATCCTGATTCCCGTGTTCGTCGACTCGCACTGCCATCTCGATTTTCCGGAGCTCGCGGAGGACCTCCCGCAACTGCTGGCGGCGATGCGCGAAAATCAGGTCACGCATGCGCTGTGCATCGCCGTCGACCTGCCGGCGTGGCCAAAGGTGGTCGCGATCGCCCAGGCGCATGCCAACCTGTACGCCACCGTCGGCGTGCATCCCGACTACACGGACACGCCCGAACCCACGGTCGCCGACCTGGTCGCCCGCGCGGCAACGCCCAAGGTCGTCGCCATCGGCGAGACCGGCCTCGACTACTATCGACTCGAAGGCGACCTCGACTGGCAGCGCGAGCGCTTTCGCCGCCATATCCGCGCTGCGCGCGAGACCGGGAAGCCGCTGGTCATCCATACCCGGTCCGCTGCGGCGGACACGCTTGCGATCATGCGTGAGGAGAAGGCGTCCGAGGCCGGAGGCGTCATGCATTGCTTCACCGAGACCTGGGACGTCGCGCAGCGCGCGCTGGACATGGGCTTTCATATCTCGTTCTCGGGAATCGTCACCTTCAGGAACGCGTTCGAGTTGAAAGATGTCGCACGCCGCGTCCCGCTCGAGCGCATGCTGATCGAAACCGACAGCCCGTACCTGGCCCCCGCGCCGCACCGCGGCAAGCGCAACCAGCCCGCCTGGGTCCGCTTTGTCGGGGAAGAGGTGTCGCGCCTACGGGGTCAGTCCGTCGAGGCCATTGCCAGCGCCACCACGCAAAACTTCTTCCGCTTGTTCAACCTGCCTTCCGGTGATCATGTCCTCTCGTAACCTGCTGTCCTGCTCCGCCGCACGGTTCGTCGCCGTGCTTTCTCTGCTCGCCGTTTTCGTCGTGCCCGCGCGGGCGGACATGGACGAGGACTTCGTCATCGCCGTCGCCAACGACCGGGTCGGGGAGGTCAAGGCGCTGCTCGCCAAGGGCGTCGACCCGAACACGCGGGGTCAGAACGGCGATCCCGTGCTGTTGATTGCCGCCCGCGAAGGCTCCATGGCCACCGTCGATGCGCTGCTCGCGGGCAAGGCCGACGTCAACCTTGCCAGCCCCGTCGGCAACACGGCGATCATGGCCGCCGCGATCGGCGGCAAGCTCGAAATCGTGAAGAAACTGCGCGCGCGTGGCGCAGTCATCGACGGTTCCGGATGGACGCCGCTGATCTACGCGGCGACGGGCGGCCACGACGCCATCGTCGCCTATCTGCTGGCGGAGGGTGCGAACGTCAACGCCGTGTCCCCCAACGGAACGTCGGCGCTGATGATGGCGGTGCGCGAAGGCAAGGCCTCGACGGTGAACCTGCTGATCGCCAAGGGCGCCGACGTGAACGTGCGCAACGATAGCGGAGCGACCGCGCTTGCATGGGCGGTGCGCGGCAACGAAAAGGACATGGCCTCCGCGCTGCGGCGGGCCGGCGCCAAGAACTAGCTTGCCCAGACCGGGCTAGGGCGTTTCGGCTGCGCCCTCGGCGACTGCCGCGGGCGCAGCGGCGCGATCGACGGCGGTGGGCGCGGTCGCGGCGAGCGCCGGCGATATCACGCTGGGAACGAGCGCCGGCAGCACGCCTACCAGCCGCCGGGCGCCGTTGAAGTGCTTCTGCCAGTACGACTGCGACAGCTGCGATACCTCCACGTCCGCGCCGCGCGATCTGGCGTGGATGAAGCGGTTGTCGCCCAGATAGATCCCGACGTGTGAGAACGCGAACCTGCGGGTATTGAAGAACACGAGATCTCCGGGCTGCAGGTCGGCTATGCCCACCTTGGCGCCGAGCCCGGAGAGCTCCTTCGCCGTGCGCGGCAGCGTGACTCCGGTCACTTCCTGAAACACGTAGCGAACCAGGCCGCTGCAGTCAAGGCCGCTCTGGGGCGTGTTGCCGCCGAACTTGTAGACGACGCCGATCAGGCCCAGCGAATACATCGCGACGTCCTGTGCGCCGGTCCATGTCTTGCGGGCGGTCTCCACTGCCGACGCCGCGAGCGACCCCTCACGGTCCTTCGCCTGCGCGTTCATCGCGGATGCGGCAGCGCACGCGAAGGCCAGCGTCAACAGCGCGATAGACGGACGGGTCGGGCGAATCGACATATCTTTGCATTGTGGCGGATTTCGCGAGTCAGGGCAAAGCGTGGCGCGCAAGTGAGATCCGCCCCATCCTTGTTCCATTGGCCGGAAATCACACTGCCGGTGCGCCCGCCCGGATCGAGATCAGGCGTCGCCAGCGTGCGTTGTCTTCGTTCGTTGGTTCGCGACACGAGTCTGCGCCTTTGCCGCACGGGCGCGCCGCGCTGCCTTTGCGTCGGCGATGAGCGGCCGGGTCAGCTCGACCCGGTCGCCGTCGGCAAGCGGCGTTTCGGGGGCGGCCCGCTGGCCGTGGATCGCAAAGGCGATCGAGTCCGCGACCAGCCCGAAGCGCGCGCGGAGCCCGCTCGCGATCGCGGCGTCGGCCACGGTCGCGCCTGCCGGCAGCGACAATTCGACGATCGCCTCGATTCCCGGCGCTGCGTAGGCCACGGCGACGGCGATGGTGCGGCTCATGATCTCGGTGCCTGCACGCTCTGCGCACGGCGTACGAACGCATCGATGAACGTGTGGGCGATGTGGTTGAACACCGGGCCGACCAGCGTCTCGAGCACGTGCGTCCTGAATTCGTAGGCGAGCGCCAGCTCGACCTTGCAGGCGTCTTCCGCCAGCGCGCGGAATGTCCATTCACCGTGCAGATGCCGGAATGGGCCGTCGCTCAGCGCCACCATGATCGATTCCGGGGGACGGTTCGTGTTGTCGGTCGTGAGATGTGTCTTCACCCCGTGGTAGTTGATGTCCAGGCGAGCCGTCTTGCCGTCGTCGCGCGTGGTGAGCACCTCGCTGCCGGCGCACCAAGGCAGGAAATCCGGGTAGCGGGCAACGTCGTCGACCAGGTCGAACATCTGCTGTGCGCTGTAGGGCACCAGGACGGACTTCTGTACGCGATGCATGGCGGAGGACGTGGGTTGCTAGAATGAGGCTCGGCGTGCCAGGTGGGACGCAGGCGTGGCGCATTTCATCGGACCAAGCATGAGCATCGTCGAAAACCGCAAAGCCTTCCACGATTATTTTATCGAGGAACGCGTCGAGGCGGGCCTTGCCCTCGAGGGCTGGGAGGTGAAAGCAATTCGCGCCGGCCGCGCACACCTGAAGGAAGCCTACGTGGTCGTGAAGAACGGCGAGATCGTGCTTCTGGGTGCGCACATCACGCCGCTGACCACCGCGTCCACGCATGTGCGCGCCGATCCCACGCGCACGCGCAAGCTGCTGCTGCATCGCGAGGAGATCAACCGCCTGGTCGGCAAGGTCGAGCGCGCGGGCTACACGCTGGCGCCGATCAACCTGCATTTCAAGGGCGGCCGCATCAAGCTCGAAGTCGGACTCGCCAAGGGCAAGAAACAGCACGACAAGCGCGCAACGATCAAGGATCGCGAGTGGAGTCGCGAGCAGCAGCGGTTGCTGCGCAACCGGACCGGCAGCGTCAGCCCGCGCTCCTCGTCCTGACGCGCGCCCGCTCATGGCCACGGAGTCGGCATCGTCGTTCGAGCGCGGCTTGCCGCGCAATCCCGCCAACCATGTCCCGCTGACGCCCGTCTCGTTCGTCGAGCGCAGCGCGCTTGTCTATCCGGAACGGATCGCGGTCCGCCACGGACGGCTCGCCTACACCTATCGCGAGTTCGAGGCCCGCTGTCGTCGGCTGGCGTCGGCGCTCGCGCGCCGCGGGATCGGGCGTGGCGACACGGTGGCGGTGATGGCACCCAACGTGCCGGCGCTGCTCGAGGCGCACTACGCCGTTCCTGCGCTCGGCGCCGTCCTCAACCCGCTGAACGTGCGCCTCGACGCCGCGGCGATCGCGTTCTGCCTCGTGCATGGCGGTGCGAAGGTCCTGCTCACCGACGGCGAGTTCGCGCCGGTGATCAAGGCGGCGCTGGCCGGGCTCGAACGAGGCCCGCTGGTCGTCGATATCGACGATCCCGAAGGGCCGGCAGGAGAATGCCTGGGCAGCATTGCCTATGAAGACCTGCTGGCCGAAGGCGACCCTGCGTTCGCGTGGCCGGGTCCCCGCGACGAATGGGATTCGCTCGCGCTGCTCTACACGTCCGGCACCACCGGCGATCCCAAGGGTGTCGTCTATCACCATCGCGGCGCGTATCTCAATGCGCTGGGCAATGCGCTTGCATTCAGGCTCGTCCCCGAGTCCGTATACCTGTGGACGCTGCCGATGTTCCACTGCTGCGGCTGGACGTACACGTGGGCGGTGACCGCCGCAGGCGCCACGCACGTATGCCTGCGCCGCGTGGATCCCGCGCTGATCTTTCCCGCCATTCGCGACTACGCTGTCACGCACCTGTGCGGCGCGCCGATCGTGCTGAATCTGCTGGTCCACGCGCCGGACACGGTCAAGGTGCGCTTCGAGCAGACGGTCGACGTGGCGACCGGCGGTGCGGCGCCACCGTCTGCGGTGATCGAGGCGATGGAAGCGCTCGGATTCCGCGTGACGCACCTGTACGGGCTCACCGAGTCCTATGGCCCGGCGACGCTGTGCGCGCCGCAGGACGATTGG
Source organism: uncultured beta proteobacterium (assembly GCA_963739745.1). Lineage (GTDB taxonomy): Bacteria > Pseudomonadota > Gammaproteobacteria > Burkholderiales > Casimicrobiaceae > VBCG01. The sequence continues at coordinate 148,759 of CAVUCJ010000011.1, read as the reverse complement.
GGCACGCTTTCGCTGTCCGCGCGTGCGCAGAAGATGGCGCGGCAGGGTGTGCCCATGCCCACGCTCGCGCACTTCCAGGTCGGCGATCCCGAAACGGGCGATCCCGTGCCGCGCGACGGTCTTTCGCTGGGCGAAGTGATGCTGCGCGGAAACACCATCATGAAGGGCTACCTGCGCAATGACGCCGCGACCGCCGCCGCGTTCGCGCATGGCTGGTTCCACTCGGGCGACCTCGCGGTGTGGCATCCGGACAACTACATCGAAATCAAGGATCGCAGCAAGGACATCATCATCTCGGGCGGCGAGAACGTGAGCTCGCTGGAGGTGGAGGAGTGCCTGTACCGGCATCCGCAGGTCATGGAGGCGGCCGTCGTCGCGCGTCCGGACGACAAGTGGGGCGAGACGCCCTGCGCGTTCGTGACGCTGAAGCCCGATGCCAGTCCGGTTTCGGCCGCCGACCTCATCGGCTGGTGTCGCGGGCGCATCGCCCGTTTCAAGGCGCCGAAGACCGTGGTATTCGGGCCGCTGCCCAAGACCGCGACCGGCAAGATCCAGAAATTCGCGCTGCGCGAGCGAGCGCGCGCGCTCGCCGGCGACGGCGACGGCGAGTGACGTGGAGTCCGCGCGGTCGGGCCGAGTTGTCGCGCGGCGAAATCCGCGGACGTCGCGCCCTTGCCCACCCACGGCGCGCCCGTCGCCGAACTGGCGCGGGCTCAGGGAGTCATCGTCGCTCGGCGAGCACTGCCCGCGCCGCGGCCACGCCGCTGCGCACCGCCGCTTCGAGGGTGGCGGGATATTCGGCATCGACATAATCACCCGCGAGATAGATGCCCGGCGCGAGCAGTGGCGCCATGGGGCGAGGACGCTGCGGCGTGCAGGCATAGGTGGCGCGCTTCTCGGCGATCACCTGCGACCACGCGCACGCCGGCAGCGCGGGGCGCAGTCGGCGCAGCTGTGCGTCGGCCGCGCGCGCGAGTTCATCATGGGCGATCGCCATGTGCGGGCCTCCGGCACTGATGACGACGGCAAGCATCTGTGCGATCGCCGGTCGTCCCTGCGCATGCTGCAGGATGTCGGGCCGGTCGAACACCCACTGACCGGGCGCATCGTCGAGACGGGTAATGGGCGCCGGCAGGTCGATGCGCGCCACGTATCCCAGCCAGATGGTGACGATCGGCTCGTAGCGGAGTGCCAGCAGGTTGTCGAGCGCCTCGGGCAAGGGAGGATGCGCGGCCAGCGCCTCGGGAGCGAACGCCTGCGGCAACTGGTGCGGGCCGACGGCCACGATCACCGCCTGCGCAGGCTCCGCCCGGTGTTCCGCCGCCACCATGACGGACGCCCGATCCGCGGCAACGACCTGCGCCCGAACGCCGGTCCGAACCTGGCCGCCTTGCTGGATCAGCAGGCGCAGAGCGGAGTCGGGCAGGAGCGCCGACAGGTCGCTCGCGGGCAGCAAGAAATCGCTGGCGGCGCCGGCGCCGGCGAAGGCTTCCCTCAGCACGTTGGCGAAAACCCGCGCAGATGCCGTGGCAGCCGGCGTGTTCAGCGCTGCGAGGCACAGCGGCTCCCACAGCAGCCGCGCCACGCGTGCCGGCAGTGGCGACAGCAGCTCTGCGACCGTCTCGCCGGCCGGCCGCACGAAGCTCCTGCGCTCGAGCGCGCGGAACCAGGCGAGGTTGGCGATCCGCTCGCCCCAGCCGAGGCCGCGCGCGGACAATAATCCCGCCAGCAATCCCAGACGTCCCGGCGCGCGCCGTGCGATCAGCGTCAGCGCATCCGGTTGGCCCGGCGCGAAGGGAACGATCGACAGTGGCCGTCGCACGAGCATCGCGCGCGCGGCGCGTTCTCCGTGCAATTGCGCCAGCAAGGCAAGTGTCTGGTCGTAGGCGCCCAGCAGCAGATGCTGGCCGTTGTCCAGAGGCCATCCGTCGCGCTCGACGCGCCGCGCGCGTCCGCCGAGCGAAGGGGCCGCTTCGTACAGGACGACCGGAACGCCGGCGTTCGACAGCGTGACTGCCGCGGCGCAACCCGCCCAGCCGCCGCCGATGATCGCTACCGGCGCCACGGATTCATCCGCGCGACGTCCTCCACGCGATCCAGAGCTTGCGCACCGGGGTCAGCGACGTGCGCCGGTCGAGCACGAGGTAGCCGTCGCGGGCCATCTCGTCGAGCAACGTCCGATAGATCGCGGCCATGATGAGTCCCGTGCGCTGCGACTTGCGGTCGGCGGCAGGGAGTTGTGCGAGCGCCTTTGCGTACCAGTGCTGCGCGCGATCGACCTCGAAGGCCATCAGATGGCGGAATGCGTCGGAATGCTCTGCGCGCAGCAGCGACGAGGGCTCGACGCCGAAGCGGGCGAGGTCTTCCTGCGGCAGATAGATTCGCCCGCGGCGCGCGTCCTCGCCGACGTCGCGGCAGATGTTGGTCAGCTGGAAGGCGATGCCGAGATCGCGCGCGTAGCCTTGCGTTGCCCCATCGGTGTATCCGAAGATCTCCGCGGACATGAGCCCGACCACGCCGGCGACGCGATGGCAGTAGAGTTCGAGCGCCGGGAAGTCGACATAGCGCACTTGTTCCAGGTCCATCGCCATGCCGTCGATGATCGTCTGGAAGTGCGCCGGCGGCAGCGCGAACTCCCGGACCACCGGGGCCAGCGCCTGTGCAACCGGATGTTGCGGCGTTCCGTCGAACGCGCGGGCGATGTCCTGCCGCCACCAGGCGAGCTTGCTGCGCGCGACCTCCGGATCGCTGACCTCGTCCACGGCGTCGTCGACCTCGCGGCAGAACGCATACAGCGCCGTGATCGCGCGGCGCCGTGGCGCGGGCAGGAACAGGAAGCTGTAGTAGAAGCTCGAGCCGCTTTGCGCGGCCTTCTGCTGGCAGTACTCGTCGGGGGTCATGCCGGCAAGGGTCGTGACGGAACCAGCGCATGGTACGCGACCGTGCACCAGTCCCATCGTCGCAATGTCGGGCGCCGCGTGAACACGTCGCCGCCGACGGCATCGATGCGGGCGAGAATGCGAAGGCCGCCTTCGATCACCGCGGACAACTCGAGACGAAGTCGCCAGGGCAGGTCGCGCGCCAGCGGCCGACCCGCGAGCAGCAGCGAGCGGGCGCGGGCGGTTTCGAAGGCCATCAGCGCGCGCCAGCGCTCATCGACGCGGCCGTCGGCGAGTTGCGCGATGTTCACGCCAAAGCGGTCGAGATCCTCCCGCGGCACGTAGACCCGCTGCTTGCGCCAGTCGATCGCCACGTCCTGCCAGAAATTGGCGAGCTGCAGTCCCGTGCAGACGGCATCGCTGGCGAGGCCATGGGTGGGGCTCTCGGCGCGGTAAAGCGCCAGCAGCAGGCGACCGACCGGATTGGCCGAACGCCTGCAATAGTCGGCGAGCTCGACGTAGGTCGCGTAGCGGTTGACGGTCACGTCCTGCGCGAACGCGGACAGCAGGTCGTGAAAGGGCGCCAGCGGCAGCCGATGCTCACGAATCGCGGCGGCCAGCGCGGGGAACGGCGGAGCCGGCGGGATCGCGCCGCGCCCGATGTCCGCGAGCGCCGCGTCGAATGCGGCGAGCGCCGCGAGGCGCTGCGCCGGCGCGGCATCGCCTTCGTCGGCAAGATCGTCGGCGGCTCGGGCGAACCGGTAGATCGCCACGACCGCCGGCCGCAGCATCGCCGGGACAAGCTTCGACGCGACGGGAAAATTTTCGTAATGGCCGACCGACACGCGAATTCCAGGGAACAGGGAGAAAAGGACAAGCTAACGGTCGGCGGAGAGCCGGCCGGGCGTGGTCGCGACGTTCCTATGACCCGCAGGGTCTGCTATACTAACCCGTTCGGCGGAAGCGGCTTCCCCCGACCATGCTGATCTTCGCGAACTTCTCTCGACCTGTCGCGAAAGTGGCGGAATTGGTAGACGCACCAGCCTTAGGAGCTGGCGGGGCAACCCGTGGGGGTTCGAGTCCCCCCTTTCGCACCACCCACGTCGGTAAGGACCGGTTAGAACATGCAAAGTACGTTGGAGACTTTGGGCCAGCTTGAGCGCCGATTGAGCGTTGCCGTGCCCCTGCAGCAAATCGAAGGCGAGGTCGAAAAGCGGCTCTCGCGCCTCGCCAAGACCGTCAAGCTTCCGGGGTTTCGGCCTGGCAAGGTGCCGCTGAAGATGGTCGCGCAGCAATACGGGCCGCAGGTGCGGTCGGACGTGATCTCGGACGCGGTTCAGTCAAGCTTCGACGAGGCGGTCCGCGAACAGAACCTGCGCGTGGCTGGATATCCGCGCATCGAGCCCAAGAACGGTGCGGCGCCCGCCGAAGGTTTGCTCGAATTCTCCGCGGTGTTCGAGGTCTATCCGGACGTGGCGGTCGGCGATATCTCCGATTTCTCCATCGAGCGTCCGCAGGTCGAAGTGACGGCCGCCGACGTCGACCGCACGGTGGAAGTGCTGCGCCGCCAGCGCGCCACGTTCGAGCCGGCGACGGCGGCGCCGAGACCGGCGATCGCGTGAAGGTCGATTTCACCGGCACGATCGACGGCGTCGAGTTTCCGGGCGGCCAGGCGAAGGATTTCGCGATCAGCGTCGGCGAAGGCAGCATGCTTCCCGAGTTCGAGGCCGCGGTCGTCGGCATGCGAGCAGGTGAGAAAAAGTCGTTTTCGTTGACGTTCCCTGCCGACTACCACGGCAAGGAAGTCGCCGGAAAGTCGGCTCAGTTCACGCTGACGGTGAAGTCGGTCGAGCACCCCGTCGTGCCGCCGCTCGACAGCGCGTTCGCCACGGCGTTTGGCATCAAGTCCGGCAGGGTCGAGGACCTGCGCGAGGAAATCGCCTCCAATCTCCGGCTCGAGCTCAAGCGAAAGCTCGAGGCCGTGGTCAAGGAGCAGGCGATGAAGGCGCTGCGCGAGAAATCGACGCTGACGCTGCCGAAGTCGCTGGTCGACATGGAGGCGGTGCAACTGATGCGCCGGATGGCGGGCAACCTCCAGCAGCAGGGCATGAAGCCGGAGGACATCAAGCTCACGCCCGACCTCTTCCGAGCGCAGGCCGAGGAGCGGGTCGCGCTGGGCCTGATCCTGAACGAACTCGTGCGTGGCGAAAGCCTTCAGGCGAAGCCCGAGCAGGTGAAGGCGATGGTGCAGGAAATCGCGCAGACGTACGAGCAGCCCGACGCCGTCGTCCGCTGGCACTACGAAAAGCCCGAGCGCCTGAACGAATTCGAGGCGCAGGCCGTCGAACAGAACGTGGTGGAATGGGTGCTCGCGAAGGCACGGGTCAAGGACGTGCCGACCTCGTTCGAGGCGCTCATGGAGCCGGCCAGCACATAGTGTCCGAATCCGAAGTTCGGGACGCCGGCCCGGGAGTCGCAGGCGGGTCTCCGTTCGGTGGCCGCGCCTTGACGCCGCCGCGGGGCGGCTCCATCTTCCCCCAGGAAATGTCCCCCGATTTACCGTGGCTGTACCCCACAGCCACGTCAGTGCAATTCACAAGAGCCGCAGGGAATTCCACAGTGATCTATCATTCGAAGATGCAGACCGCCATGACCGACCCCAGCGCCCTCGGCCTCGTGCCGATGGTCATCGAGCAGAGCGGACGCGGCGAGCGCGCGTACGACATCTATTCGCGCCTCCTCAAGGAGCGCGTCGTGTTCCTGGTCGGACCGGTCAACGACTCGACCGCCAACCTGATCGTCGCGCAGATGCTGTTCCTCGAGTCCGAGAACCCCGACAAGGACATCCATTTCTACATCAATTCTCCGGGCGGCGGTGTGTCGGCGGGCATGGCGATCTTCGACACCATGCAGTTCATCAAGCCCGACGTCTCGACGCTCTGCGTCGGAATGGCGGCGAGCATGGGCGCTTTCCTGCTGGCGGCCGGCGCCAAGGGCAAGCGCTTCGCGCTGCCGAATTCGACGGTGATGATCCACCAGCCCTCGGGCGGGTTCCAGGGACAGGTTTCCGATATCGAGCGGCATGCCCAGTACGCGATCGACCTGAAGCACAGGTTCATTTCGTTGATGGCCAAATTCACCGGACGCAGCGTGGAGCAGGTCGAACTCGACCACGACCGCGACCGATTTCTGTGGGCCGAAGAGGCGAAGGAGTACGGTTTGATCGACAAGGTCTTGCAGAATCGGGGGCAGGGCGCGTAGAGTTATCCGAGGTTTCATGACAGCTTTCGATTCCAGGTCGTTGAATGGCCGACAAATCTTCTAGCGACAAGCTACTTTACTGCTCGTTCTGCGGCAAGAGCCAGCACGAGGTGCGCAAGCTCATTGCGGGCCCGTCGGTGTTCATCTGCGACGAGTGCATCGAGCTTTGCAACGACATCATCCGCGAGGAGGGTGCCGGGTCCGAGGCCGCTCGCACGGACCGCGACAAGCTGCCGACGCCGCACGAGATTCGCCAGAGCCTCGATCAGTACGTCATCGGCCAGGAGCCGGCGAAGAAGATCCTGTCGGTCGCCGTGTACAACCACTACAAGCGCCTGGAGGTCGGCAAGCCGGATGACGAGGTCGAGCTCGCCAAGTCGAACATCCTGCTGATCGGACCCACCGGCTCAGGCAAGACGCTGCTCGCGCAGACGTTGGCGCGGCTCCTCGACGTGCCCTTCGTGATCGCCGACGCCACCACGCTCACCGAAGCGGGCTACGTCGGCGAAGACGTCGAGAACATCATCCAGAAGCTGCTGCAGAAGTGCGATTACGACATCGAGAAGGCGCAGCGGGGCATCGTCTACATCGACGAGATCGACAAGATCTCGCGCAAGAGCGATAACCCGTCGATCACCCGCGATGTCTCGGGCGAGGGCGTGCAGCAGGCGCTGCTGAAGCTGATCGAGGGCACGATCGCCTCGGTGCCGCCGCAGGGCGGCCGCAAGCACCCGAACCAGGAATTCGTCCAGGTGGACACGACCAACATCCTGTTCATCTGCGGCGGCGCATTCGACGGCCTCGAGAAGATGATCCGCCAGCGCACGGCCAAGACCGGCATCGGCTTCGGCGCGGAAGTCGCGAGCCCCGAGGACCGCAAGAACATCACGCTCCTGCTGCGCAACACCGAGCCCGAGGACCTGATCAAGTTCGGGCTCATTCCGGAATTCGTCGGCCGCCTTCCCGTGGCCGCCACGCTGGACGAACTCGATGAGGCTGCGCTGATCCAGATTCTGGTCGAGCCCAAGAACGCGTTGCTCAAGCAGTACCAGAAGATGTTTCGCATGGAAGGCGTCGAGCTCGAGATCCGCGAACCCGCGCTGCGCGCCATTGCGCGCAAGGCGCTGGCGCGCAAGACCGGTGCCCGCGGACTGCGCTCCATTCTCGAGCAGGTACTGCTCGACGTGATGTACGACCTGCCTTCGCTGGCCAACCTGGCCCGCGTTGTCGTGGACGAATCGACGATCACCAATGATGGCAAGCCCCTTCTGATGTTCGCCGACCCGCCCAAGGTGGCGGCCGCGCACTCGTAACTTTCTGTACTGCAAGGAAAATTGATGGTCTAGATCGAAGGGCGGCTTGACAGGCCGGCCCGGCGACCCCATTTTCCCTAAAGACCCCCTCCATCGGAATCCCGCCATGTCCCAAGACACGAATCTTCCCTCCGACCTGTCCGCCGTGCCGCTCTTGCCGCTGCGCGACGTGGTCGTGTTCCCGCACATGGTCATCCCGCTGTTCGTGGGCCGCCCGAAGTCGATCAAGGCGCTCGACATGGCCATGGATGCCGGCAAGCACATCCTGCTCGTCGCCCAGAAGCACGCCGCCAAGGACGACCCTGCCGCCGCCGACCTGTACGAGATCGGCAGCATCGCAACGGTGCTGCAGATGCTGAAGCTCCCGGATGGCACCGTGAAGGTCCTGGTCGAGGGCACGCAGCGTGCGCAGATCGCGAGCGTGACGGACCGCGGCGAATACCTCGTTGCGAATGCGTTGCCGTTGCCGGGCGATCCGGGCAGCGCCAACGAAGTCGAGGCGATGCGCCGCGCACTGCTCGCGCAGTTCGATCAGTACGTGAAGCTCAACAAGAAGATCCCGCCGGAGATCCTGACCTCGATGTCGGGAATCGACGAAGGCGGCCGCCTGGCCGATGCCATCGCCGCGCACCTGCCGCTCAAGCTCGAGCAGAAACAGCAGATCCTCGAGATGAGCGAGGTCGGAAAGCGGCTGGAGCATCTGCTCGGCGTCCTCGAAGGGCGAGGTCGACATCCTGCAGGTGGAAAAGCGCATCCGCGGCCGCGTGAAGCGGCAGATGGAGAAGAGCCAGCGCGAGTACTACCTGAATGAGCAGGTCAAGGCGATCCAGAAGGAACTGGGCGAGGGCGACGAGAACGCCGACCTCGACGAGATGGAGAAGAAGGTCAAGGCCGCCAAGATGTCGAAGGAGGCCGAGTCCAAGGCATTGAACGAGCTGAAGAAGCTCAAGATGATGTCGCCGATGTCGGCCGAGGCCACCGTCGTGCGGACCTATATCGACACGCTGGCCGCGCTGCCCTGGCGCAAGAAGAGCAAGATCAGCAAGGATCTTGCGCACGCGGTCAAGATTCTCGACGAGGATCACTACGGCCTGGAAAAGGTCAAGGAACGCATCGTCGAGTACCTCGCGGTCCAGCAGCGGGTCGACAAGCTGAAGGCGCCGATCCTGTGCCTCGTCGGGCCTCCCGGCGTCGGCAAGACGTCGCTCGGCCAGTCGATCGCCAAGGCCACCGGCCGCAAGTTCGTGCGGATGTCGCTGGGCGGCGTGCGCGACGAGGCGGAGATCCGCGGCCATCGGCGCACGTATATCGGGTCGATGCCCGGCAAGATCCTGCAGAACATGTCGAAGGTCGGCGTTCGCAATCCGCTGTTCCTGCTCGACGAAGTCGACAAGATGGGCCAGGATTTCCGCGGCGATCCGTCGTCCGCGCTGCTCGAGGTTCTCGATCCCGAGCAGAACGACACCTTTGTCGACCACTACGTCGAAGTCGAGTACGACCTCTCGGACGTGATGTTCGTCGCGACCGCCAACGCGATGAACATTCCGGCGGCGCTGCTCGACCGGATGGAAGTCATCCGGCTGTCCGGCTACACCGAAGACGAGAAAATCGCGATCGCCAAACAGTATCTGCTGCCCAAGCAGATGAAGAACAACGGGATCAAGGTCGACGAGCTGCACGTAGCAGAAAGCGCGCTGCGCGACATCGTCCGCTACTACACGCGCGAGGCCGGCGTGCGCAGCCTCGAGCGCGACATCAGCAAGATCTGCCGCAAGGTCGTGAAGGCGCTGCTGCTCAGGGAGTCTGAGGGCAAGGCGCGCAAGGCGAAGAGCCCCGTCGACATCAACTCGAAGAACCTCGACAAGTACCTGGGCGTGCGCCGTTTCACCTACGGCATCGCGGAGAAGAAGAACCAGATCGGCCAGGTCACGGGCCTTGCCTGGACCGAGGTCGGCGGCGATCTGCTGACGATCGAGGCGGTGGCGCTGCCGGGCAAGGGCAAGACCACATCGACGGGCAAGCTGGGCGACGTGATGAACGAGTCGATCGCCGCCGCGCTTTCGGTCGTGCGCCACCGGTCGAAGCAGCTCGGAATTCCTTCGGATTTCTATACGAAGACCGACCTGCACATCCACCTGCCCGAAGGAGCGACGCCGAAGGATGGACCGTCGGCAGGCGGAGCCATCGTCACCGCCATCGTTTCGATCCTCACCAGCATTCCGGTGCGATGCGATGTCGCGATGACCGGCGAGATCACGCTGCGCGGCGAGGTACTGCCGATCGGCGGGTTGAAGGAAAAGCTGCTTGCCGCGGGGCGCGGCGGCATCAAGACGGTGCTGATCCCGGAGGAGAACGTCAAGGATCTGGCCGAAATTCCCGACGAAATCAAGAATCGTCTCGAAATCCATCCCGTGCGCTGGATAGAGCAGGTTCTCGAACAGGCGCTCGAGCGACGTCCGATGCCACTTGCCGACGACAAGCCGTCGACGGAAGCGCCACCGGTATCGGCGGCGCCCGCAGCCGACGACAAGGCAGCCGTTCTCAAGCACTGATCCGCGCTGTTGCGGCGCGTGGGCATGAAAACTGCTCGCGCGCCGCTGTCGTTTCCTGGACTGCACGCGATTGCGCAACCGCCACGCGCAACAATCGCGGCGCTTCAATCACGTGCGAGTACTAGTTCGCACGCAACGCGAATACGGGAAACGCTCGGGCTGTTTCATCGCGGCCCCCGCGTTACCTTTGTGCTTGACTCTGTGCAATCGCGGGCGTTATAAAGATTGGCCGGGCGCACGATTCCGTGCGCCTTGATCTGCGTGACGCGCGCCCGTACGAACAGAGATTCCAGGAGGGGAAATCAGTGAACAAATCCGAATTGATCGACGCGATTGCGAAGCACGCCGACATCTCCAAGGCAGCTGCGGGCCGCGCGCTCGACGCGACCGTGAACGCGATCCGCGTTTCGCTCAAGAAGGGGACGATCGTAACGCTGGTGGGTTTCGGCTCGTTCTACGTCAGCAAGCGCGCGCAGCGCGCCGGCCGCAACCCACGCACCGGTGCAACGATCAAGATCCGGGCGGCAAAAGTACCCAAGTTCCGCGCTGGAAAAGCGCTCAAGGATGCGCTAAACTAGCAAACTTGCCCGGAACCGGCCGGGGCGCGGTGTTTGCGGGCACGAAAGGTAACCTAGGGGTGCTTAGCTCAGTTGGTAGAGCGTCGCCCTTACAAGGCGAATGTCGGGAGTTCGAGCCTCTCAGCACCCACCACATCGCGCTCGGCCAGCCGCCGTGTCCCGAATGCTTCATGGAGTGGTAGTTCAGTTGGTTAGAATACCGGCCTGTCACGCCGGGGGTCGCGGGTTCGAGTCCCGTCCACTCCGCCAATCTCACCCGTTGCGGTAGCGAATCAGGCGCCAGCGAACGGGCACCAGCCAACGGGCGAACGCGAGTTCGCCCTTTTTCGATCGTCGAGTATCGGCATGTTTGATATCGTCACCAAGCACAAGCGCATCGCGCAGGGCATCCTGTTCTTGCTGATGGTTCCGTTCGCCTTTTTCGGCGTCGATTTTTATTTTCGCGGCAGCGGCTCCGATGACGCCGTCGCGACTGTCGGCGCGGACAAGATCACACAGGCGGAGTTCGCCGATGCAATGCGCGAGCAAGGCGACCAGATGCGACGTCAGCTCGGACGAAACTTCGACCCCGCCATGTTCGACAATCCCGAGGTCCGCTTTGCGCTCCTCGAGATGCTCGTCAACCAGCGCCTGCTGACCGGCAAGGCGCGCGCCGAGAATTTCCGCGTCTCCGATGCCCAGATGCAGCAGTTCATCGCATCGATTCCCGCCTTCCAGGACGGCGGCAAGTTTTCGCCCGACCAGTACCGTCAGCTGCTCGCCGCACAGAACCTTTCGCCGCTGGCGTTCGAGCAGAAGCTTCGCCAGGATCTGCTGGTCGGAGCGGTGCAGGAGCCTATTGCCGCCGCCAACATCGTCGCGCGGTCGTCGACGTTGAAATTCCTCGGCCTGCTCGAGCAGCAGCGCGAGGTTGCCGTGGCGACGGTGGACATCGAACCCTTCCTGAAGGACATCAAGGTCGACGAAGCGCAGGCAAAAGAGTTCTACGACAAGAATCCCACGGCGTTCCTCTCTCCCGAGCAGGCGCGTATCGAGTACGTGTTGTTGACGCTGGATTCGCTGATGGCGCAGACCAGCGTCGATCCGGCGGAGGTCAAGAAGCAGTACGAAGCCAACATCAGGCAATTCACGGCGCCGGAGGAACGCTCGGCATCGCATATCCTGATTTCGGTGAAGCCCGACGCCAGCGACGCCGAGAAGGCGGCTGCGAAGAAGCTTGCCGAGGACGTCTACGCGAAGGCGAAGGCGAACCCGACCAAGTTCGCCGATCTCGCCCGGGAATATTCGCAGGACCCCGGTTCCGCGCAGCAGGGTGGCGACCTCGGCAGCTTCGCGCGCGGCAGCATGGTGAAACCGTTCGAGGACGCCGTGTTCGCGGCCAACGCGGGTGATCTGCTTGCGCCGGTGCAGTCGGACTTCGGCTGGCACGTCATAAGCGTCACCGGCGTGCGCCCGGCTCGCACGCGGCCATTTGACGAGGTCAAGGCGCAGGTTGAGACCGAGTTGAAGAAACAGAAGGCTACACAGAAATACGCGACGGCCGCCGACCAGTTCCAGAATCTCGTCTACGAGCAGGCGGACAGCCTGGCTGGCGTTGGCAAGGCCCTTGATCTCAAGATCGAGACGACGGGTTTCATTACGCGCACGCAGGCGCAGGCGCTGGGGCTTGGCAACCCGAAGTTCGTGCAGGCGCTGTTCTCGCCCGAATCGATACAGAGCAAGCGCAACACCGAGGCGATCGAGGTGGCGCCGAACACGCTGATTGCCGGACGCATCATCGAGTACAAGCCCGCCGCGCCGCGACCCTTCGCCGAGGTGAAGGAGGAGATCCGAACCCAGCTCGCGCGCAAGGCGGCGAGCGAGCTCGCGCAGAAGGCCGGCCAGGAAAAACTGAAGCTGTTGAGCGAGGGCAAGCCGGACAAGGACGTTGGTGTGACGTTCGGCAAGCCGCTTACGGTCGGACGTGGGCAATTCCAGGCGGGCCTGCCCCCGGATGTGTTGACGCGCGTGTTCCAGGTCAATTCCGAGAAGCTGCCCGCATATACCGGCGCCGCCAACGAACGTGGCGGCTTCTCGATCGTGCGTGTCATGAAGGTGATCACACCGTCCGACGCCGATAAGGCGCGTGTCGATCAGGCATCGTCGCGACTATCCGAGCAACTCGGACGCGAACTCCTCACCGCCTATCTTGCGAGTCTGAAGGCCAAGGCGGACGTCAAGATCAACCAGGCGAACCTCGACAAGAAGTAGCAGGCAGCTCGAGGGCGCTCGGCGTACCGGTCACGTCGCCGGGCAATTCTGTTTGACCCAGACGTCGAGGTCGGCGCGTTCCTTTCGTCGGGTGGCGTCGTCGACGTAGACGACCTCGCCCTTTTCGTTCACCCGGACCAGCGCAATCTGCTCGGCGGCGAGTTGCCGCAATTGTTCCCGCGCGCGCGCGCACTCCTCGGCGCGCTTGGTGTTATCGGCGCGCTGGGATTCGGCCTTCTTGTCCTTTTCCGCGGCATCCGCCTGCCGCTTCTTGATTTCGAGTTCCTTGGCGGCCATGTCCTTGACCGCGTTCGGATTGGACGGAGGTGGCGGTGCGCCAAGTACCGTTTCGGTCTTGACGCTGGGCGGCGGCGGTTGATCCGAATAAACGACACGGCCGTTTGCGTCGGTCCATTTGTAGAGGGTCGCTGACGCGGGCACGGCCAGCACGGCGCAGCCAAGCGCGAATGCGCTGACGGTGATGACTTTTTGCGCGGACCACGCGAATTGCGCGTGCCGCGCTGGCATGGCGGAATTCCGGCGCGCCACGGCGCTCCTCCCGGTGCAATATGACGTTGGCAAGTTACTCCTGCGGCCGGTCGCAGTCAATGAACGTTTCGGTACGCATTCGGACCGCGTCCTGGACCGTTGCACCCGGGTCGGCGGAATGCACGGTAGGAGGCGGCGGACCTTGGGGCGACGGGGCACCGCGGGTATAATCGATTTTTGCGCAGAGGAGTAGTTCGATGCGTGTCGTCCGGAAAGCGCTGACCTTCGACGACGTCCTGCTGGTTCCCTCGCATTCCCTCGTAGTACCTCGCGACGTATCCCTGAAGACCCGCTTGACGCTTGGCATTGCGCTCAATATCCCGCTTGTGTCGGCAGCGATGGACACGGTGACCGAAGCACCCCTCGCGATCTCGATTGCCCAGGAAGGCGGCCTCGGCATCATCCACAAGAACATGACGCCGGCGCGACAGGCGGCCGAAGTGGCGCAGGTCAAACGCTTCGAGAGCGGTGTCGTCAAGGATCCGATCACCGTCCCGCCGACGATGTCCGTGCGCGAGGTCAAGGCGCTGACCAAGAAGCACCGGATATCCGGACTGCCCGTCGTCGACGGCCAGCGGATTGTCGGCATCGTCACCAATCGCGACCTGCGTTTCGAGACCAACCTCGACCAGCCGGTCGCGAACATCATGACCAAGGGCGACCGACTCGTCACCGTGCCCGAAGGAACCGAGATCGAACACGCCAAGGGGCTCATGCATCAGCACCGGCTCGAGCGTGTGCTGGTCGTCAACGGCGACATGGAGTTGCGCGGGCTCATCACCGTCAAGGACATCCTGAAGGGCATCGAGCATCCGATGGCCTGCAAGGACGACCTGGGCCGCCTGCGGGTGGGCGCCGCGGTCGGCACCGGCAGTGACACCGACGAACGGGTCGAAGCGCTGGTGGCCGCGGGCGTGGATGTGATCGTCGTCGATACCTCGCACGGGCATTCGCAGGGCGTCCTCGATCGTGTGCGCGCGGTGAAGAGGCGCCATCCCGGCGTGCAGGTGATCGGCGGCAACGTCGCGACGGCCGCCGGTGCCGCAGCGCTCGCCGATTGCGGGGCCGACGCGGTCAAGGTCGGTATCGGACCGGGCTCGATCTGCACGACGCGTATCGTCGCCGGCGTGGGCGTCCCGCAGATTTCCGCGATCCAGTTCGCGATCGAAGGCCTCGCGAAGTCCGGCATTCCGGTGGTCGCCGACGGCGGCATCCGCTATTCGGGTGACGTCGCCAAGGCGATTGCCGCAGGCGCATCCTGTGTCATGCTGGGCAGCCTTTTCGCCGGTACCGAGGAGGCGCCGGGCGAAATCGAGCTCTACCAGGGCCGCTCGTACAAGAGCTATCGCGGGATGGGGTCGCTGGGCGCGATGCAGGACGGCAGCTCCGACCGCTACTTCCAGGACTCCGAAGGCGAGGGCGACGCCGAGAAGCTGGTTCCCGAAGGCATCGAGGGGCGCGTGCCGTACAAGGGCGTGTTGCCGTCGGTGATCCACCAGCTGATGGGGGGCCTGCGCGCCGCGATGGGCTATTGCGGCTGCGCGTCGATCGAGGAACTGTCGACGCGCGCCGAATTCGTCGAGATCACGTCTGCCGGGGTTCGCGAGTCACACGTCCATGACGTGCAGATCGTCAAGGAAGCGCCCAACTACCGGGTGCAGTAGGCCATGCCGACAGGCAAAACCGATAAATCAGCGACGATAGCCCGACCTTCCGCGGCCCGGCGCGCGTCGGTCCGATGCTTTCGCGTCCGCCTCTATCCGCTTCTCCAACCGCCTGACCATGGCCGCCCCTTCCCATTCGAGAATCCTGATCCTCGACTTCGGCGCGCAGTACACGCAACTGATCGCGCGCCGTTTGCGTGAACAGAACGTCTACTGCGAGATCCATCCGTACGACGTCGACGATGCCTTCGTGCGGTCCTTCGCGCCCAAGGGGATCGTCCTTTCGGGCGGACCCAATTCGGTCACCGGTGGCGACACGCCGCGCGCGCCGGCCGCGGTATGGGCGCAGGGCGTGCCGGTGCTCGGCATCTGCTACGGAATGCAGACGATGGCGGCGCAGCTGGGCGGTTCGGTCGAAGCGGGCGCGGTGCGCGAATTCGGCTATGCCGAGGTGCGTGCGCGCGGACATTCGGCGCTTTTCCGCGACATCCAGGACCGGACGAACGCCGAAGGACACGGCCTGCTCGATGTCTGGATGAGCCATGGCGACAAGGTCACCGCGCTGCCCGACGGATTCAAGCTGATCGGTTCGTCGCAGGCCTGCGCGATCGCCGCGATGGCCGACGAATCGCGCCGCTTCTATGCGGTGCAGTTTCACCCCGAAGTCACGCACACCAAGCAAGGCGCGGCGCTGCTCGCCCGATTCGCGCACGAGATCTGCGGCTGCGGTCGCGACTGGAACATGCACGACTACGCAGACGAGGCCGTGGCCTCGATTCGCGCGCAGACGGGCACGCGACGACGTGCTGCTCGGCCTGTCCGGCGGCGTCGACTCCTCGGTGGCGGCCGCGCTCCTGCATCGCGCGATCGGCGACCGGCTGACCTGCGTGTTCGTCGACCATGGGCTGTTGCGACAGAACGAGTCCGAGCAGGTGATGCACACGTTCGCGCAGAATCTCGGCGTCAAGGTGATCCATGTCGATGCCAGCACCGAGTTCCTGGCTGCGCTGGCCGGGGTCGACGAGCCCGAGACCAAGCGCAGGATCATTGGCCGGCTGTTCGTGGACGTGTTCCAGAAAGAGGCCGCCAAGATCACCAACGCAAAGTGGCTGGCACAGGGAACGATCTACCCGGACGTCATCGAGTCCGCCGGCGCCAAGACCAAGAAGGCGCACACGATCAAATCGCACCACAACGTCGGCGGGCTCCCCGAAACGCTGCATCTCAAGCTGCTCGAGCCGTTGCGCGAACTGTTCAAGGACGAAGTACGCGAACTCGGACTGGAACTCGGGCTGCCGCGCGACATGGTGTTTCGCCATCCGTTCCCCGGTCCCGGACTCGGCGTGCGGATCCTGGGCGAGGTGACGCGCGAGCGCGCTGATCTCCTGCGCCGCGCCGACGCGATCTTCATCGAAGAACTCAGGATGGCGCACGACACCGACGGCAGGTCGTGGTACGACAAGACCGCGCAGGCGTTCGCGGTGTTTCTGCCGGTGCGCTCGGTGGGGGTGATGGGTGACGGGCGCACCTACGAGAACGCGGTCGCGCTGCGCGCCGTGCAGACCACCGACTTCATGACCGCGCATTGGGCGCCGCTGCCGGCCGACCTGCTGGCCCGGATCTCCAACCGTATCACCAACGAAGTGCGCGGCTTCAACCGCGTCGTATACGATATTTCGAGCAAGCCGCCGGCGACGATCGAGTGGGAGTAGCGGGGCCGTCGAACGCTCCCGGCATCGATAGCGGGAATTCGAAATCCAGTCGCTGGACTCAGTCGCCCCCGGACCAGTGGAAGCCGACGTTGAAGCAACGCGCTGCCGGGTATTCACACCAATGATGGAACCGCCACGACGTTTGTGGCTGCGGGGGTCATGATCGACCCTTCGCTCGCGCGCAACGGACAATGGGAATGAGACCCGGAATCTTGATCGTGTTGACGGCGCTGGTGTTTGCAGCGAATGTCACCGCCACGGACTTTGGCGCCAGCGGTGGGCCGGCACCTGCAAACGTTCGAGAAATCGTGGACATCCTGCGACAGGATCCGTACGACATCGAACTGCTGATCAGCTACGGGACCTCGAAGGGCGGCTCGGCGGGCCACCTGGCGCTGGCGATCCGCGATCAGGCGGGGGGCGATGACCAGGTCTACTCGGCCAACTTCTACGCCGACCGGGACCCCGAGCACGAGGGGCGCTTTTATACCGATGATCTGATGGTCAGGATCCCCAAGCAGGAGTACCTGTTCGGGACGGTCTCGTCGCTCGGCGACAAGGCGTCGTTCGGCCTCGATTTCGGTGAGATCTACAAGCGATCGGTCATCGGTGTGCGCGTCTTCGGCGTGCCCGTCAGCGAAAAGGAGGCGCTGACCGCGTTCTTCCAGCGCATCAACGACGATTATCACGCCCGGGCCGACAGCGACCGACTACCACGACGGCGAGATCAAGTACGACTACCTGCGCTTCAACTGCGCCAAGAGCATCGGCACGGCATTCAAGCTTGGCGCCGGGTACGAGGACCTCGAGGTCGAGAGCGCGAGGTTCTTCTCGGGGCGGAGGCTGGTGGCGGCCGCTAACGCCAACATTCCCACCGAGATGGCAATGAAGCTGCTACAGGAGTGGAATGTTCGCGGGTACCGGATGGACGTGGTGCTCTACAGGAAGTACGAGGGCTCGGCCTATGTCGATCCGCACGAGGAGGAGAAGGTGGCGTTCAAAGACCTGCCCAACCGCTTCCCTTCCGTCCTGTCGCGCGACTTCCGGAGGGAACAGGGCCGATACGAGGACTTCGACAACCTCTTCGCGATGTACGTCCTCTACAACATGGGCAAGTACAGCATTCGGGTGAACGACGACACGAAGCTGCTCGAGATCGAGAAGAGCAAGAGCCCCATGGCCTACCCGGAGGCCGCCGCGCTCGCCACCAGGAGCGCGACGTCGGACAGCGAGAGCTTCCGCCGGCGCCTGCCGTTTCGGCCGAGCGGAACGGGGATCGGCGAATCCGCGAACGACGCCGGTCCCGACAATCGCACCGACGGTGGACGGACGGCGACCGGGCGCTAGACGGTCTTTGAGATTTCTCGATTCAACCGGGTGAAGGTCGACCCGTTCCATTGCTCCGTCGCGCAGCGTGAGTGCTCCGGCGTCATGCGACTCGACGCGAAACCATACGTGCCGAGCACTGATCTTGGGCTTCGCGCACCTGACGCCACTTAAGCGTCGATTCGTTGATCCGACGCAAACGGCAAACTGCGCGCTGTCTTAAAATGTCCAGCGAGTGTCCTAAATTGTTCGGTGTGGAATTTTCCGCCGGGCGAAATAATCGACTTAGGACGCCATCGGCATCTGAATCGATGGTGGTCTGCGCGTTCGTCGGGGCCAAACGCAAAATTGCCCGCAATTCCGTGAACTTGGCGGAGCCCGCTCCGGTCCACTTTTCGACTCGATCATCCGCGCCAGCGGTCCGCGGCGACAGCCTGCGGAACCATATCTTTCATTGCGCGAGGATAGGTGCATCCATGGACGCCACCAAGCAATTTGCAAGAAGCTACGAAATCTCCACCCGGGTCGCGCAGCTCCACCAGAAGCGGACCCAGATCGCGCAGGAGCACTTCAGCGAACGGCTTTCCAAGGCCTATGCCGAATGCGCAGCGGGCCTGACCGAGAAGCCGGCCGCGCCGACCGAGGCCTGGGCGCACTGGTTCAACTACGCGACCGATTTCGCGCAGCGCTCGATCCTGTTCTGGGACACGCTGCGCCAGCGCGGCAACAACTTCGTCGAGCACAATCGCGAAGGGCTGCCGCCGCTCCTGCATTTCGACTACGAGATGGTGGTCGACGGGCGCAAGCTCGCCCGGCCCGTCAACTACGCGCTGGTGCGCATCGTCCCGCCGGAGGGCGTGAAGATCGATCCGAAGCGGCGGCCCTACGTGATCATCGATCCGCGCGCCGGCCACGGCCCGGGCATCGGCGGCTTCAAGGACGATTCGCAGGTGGGCGTCGCGCTGCGCGATGGGCACCCGGTCTACTTCGTGATCTTCTTCCGCGATCCCGAGCCGGGCCAGACGCTGCTCGACGTTTGCGATGCCGAGCAGCAGTTCGTGAAGAAGGTGCGCGCGCTGCATCCGGCCAGCGCGAAGCCGGCGATCGTCGGCAATTGCCAGGGTGGCTGGGCGGCGATGATGCTCGCCGCCGCGGATCCGGACGACACCGGGCCGATCGTGATCAACGGCGCGCCGATGTCGTACTGGGGCGGCGCGTTCCAGGAGGACGCGGGTGACAATCCGATGCGCTACGCGGGCGGCATGCTGGGCGGCACCTGGCTGGCCTCGTTCACGGCCGACATGGGCGACGGAATCTTCGACGGCGCCTACCTGGTCGAGAATTTCGAGAACCTGAATCCGGCCAACACGTTCTGGGACAAGTACTACAACCTGTTCTCGAAGATCGACACCGAGCCGCCGCGCTTCCTCGAGTTCGAGCGCTGGTGGGGCGGCTTCTTCCTGATGAACCGCGAGGAGATCGAGTGGATCACCCGCAATCTGTTCGTCGGCAACAAGCTGTGGACCGGAACGCAGGGAACGGGCGGCAAGGCCTTCGACCTGCGCGACATCAAGGCGCCGATCATCCTGTTTGCGTCGATGGGCGACAACATCACGCCGCCGCAGCAGGCGTTCAACTGGGTCGCCGACGTCTACGGCTCGACCGACGAGATCAAGGCGCGCGGGCAGGTGATCGTCGGACTGCTGCACCAGGACATCGGCCACCTCGGCATCTTCGTCTCCGGCAAGGTGGCGAAGAAGGAGCACGCGCAGATCGTGTCGGTGCTGAAATCGGTCGAGGCGCTGCCGCCGGGGCTCTACGGCATGCAGATTCACGAGGCCAAGGGCCGTGACGGCAAGGTCGAGTACAAGGTCGACTTTCACGAGCGCCGGCTCGAAGACATCACCAAACAGCTCAATCGCCTGGAACGCGCCGACGAAAAGCCGTTCGAGGCCGTGGCCGCGTTGTCCGAATTCAACCAGCGCGCCTACGAGCTTTTCGCGCAGCCGTTCGTCCAGTCGATGGGCAACGAAGTCAGCGCCAAGCTGTCGCGGCAGTTCCATCCGCTGCGCTTCCAGCGCTGGGCGTTCTCGGACCTGAACCCGTGGCTCGCGTGGCTCGGCCCTGCGGCGCAGGCGGTCAAGGCCCAGCGCCGGCCGGCCGACGCCGACAATCCCAATGGCAGGGTCGAGAAGATGATGTCCGAGGCGGTCAGCGCGTCGCTCGACTACTACCGCGAGATCCGCGACGCGAACAGCGAGGCGGCATTCTTCCAGATGTACGGCAACGTGTTCTCGCTCTATCTGGCCGACAAGCACGAGGCCAAGGGGCTTGCGGCGGCACGCATGGTCGAGCCACGCGAGCTGCCGTTCGTGAAGGATGCGCTGGCGTCGATCGCGGAAGGCGGCTTTGCGGAGGCGCTGGCGCGCGTCGGCTCGCTGCTCGCGCGGCGCGGTGCGGCGCTGCCGCTCGCGCAATCTTGCGCTGAAGCAGCAGCTTGCCGTCGAATACCGCGAGCTGCTGCCCGACTTCACCCCGGACGAGTGGCGGCGCATCCGCGGCGAGCAGGACATCATCGTTCGCTACGAGCCCGAGAAGGCGGTCGCGACGCTGCCCCGGCTGCTGTCGAAGCCCGGCGATCGGGAGCGGCTGATTTCGCTGGTCCGCCGGCTGCTTACCGACGAACGCATGCGGCGTTTCGAACCGACGACCGAGCAGATCGCGATGCTCGAGAATATCGGCGAAACCCTCGACGTGACGCCGGCAAGAAGCCGAGGCGGCGCGGCCGCCCGGAAGACGGCGCGCAAGCCCGTGGCGAAGCGGCGCAAGCCCGCTGCAAATCGGCGCAAGAGCGGCTGACGCGCGCAACGGCATCGGAGAAGGGTATGGAACGACAACACGAAAAATACCAACGGCTGCTCGATTTCTGCAAGACGCTGCAACCTACACCGACGGCGGTCGCGCACCCCTGTGACGAGAGTTCGCTGCGCGGCGCCGTCGACGCGGCGAAGCTGGGCCTGATCGCACCGATCCTGGTCGGCCCGCGCGGGAGGATCGAGGCGATCGCCAAGGAGCACGGCATCGACATCTCGGGGCTTCCGATCGTTGACGCGCCGCACAGCAATGCCTCGGCCGAGAAGGCGGTGGAACTGGTGCGCGAGGGCCGGGCCGAGGCGCTGATGAAGGGCAGCCTGCACACCGACGAGCTGATGGGCGCGGTGGTCAGGCGCGAGACCGGGCTGCGCACCGCGCGCCGGGTCAGCCATTGCTTCGTCATGGATGTGCCGAGCTACGCGGAGACGCTGATCATCAGCGATGCCGCGGTCAACATCGCGCCGACGATGGAGGACAAGGTTCACATCATCCAGAACGCGATCGACCTCGCGCACGCGTTGCGCTTTCCCGAAGTACGGGTGGCGATCCTGTCGGCGATGGAGACGGTCAATCCGAAGGTGCCGTCCACCGTCGAGGCCGGGGCACTGTGCAAGATGGCCGATCGCGGCCAGATCACCGGCGCGATTCTCGACGGGCCGCTGGCGCTCGACAACGCGATCAGCCTGGAATCGGTCGCGATCAAGAAGATCGACTCGCCGGTGGCCGGGCGCGCCAACGTGCTGATCGTTCCCGACCTCGAGGCCGGCAACATGCTCGCGAAAAGCCTGTCGTTCCTGGCGCACGCCGATGCGGCCGGCATCGTGCTCGGTGCCCGCGTGCCGATCATCCTGACCAGCCGCGCCGACTCGGTGATGACCCGGCTCGCGTCGTGCGCGGTCGCCGCGCTGGTCGCGCAGGCGCGGCGCGAGACTGGCAGCAAGGCGGTGAGCTGACATGGCCGACGCGATCGCCGTCCTGAACGCGGGCTCGTCGAGCCTCAAGTTCTCGGTGTTCGCCGAGCGTGGCGACGACCTCGAGCTGGTCGCGCGCGGGCAGGCCGAGGGTCTGTACACGGCGCCGCGCTTTGTCGCAAAGGACGGTGCGGGCAGGCTGCTGGGCGAAAAGTCGTGGGGCGAGGGCGTCCAGGCTCGGCCACGACGGCGCGCTCGACCACCTGGTTGCGGTCCTGCGCGAGGAACTGGCGCAGCACACGCCTGGTCGGCGTCGGCCACCGCGTGGTGCACGGCGGAACCGAGTTCACCCAGCCCGGTCCGGGTCGATGCGACCGTCCTGGCGGCGCTCGAGAAATACGTTCCGCTGGCGCCGCTGCACCAGCCGCACAATCTGGCCCCGATCGCAATTCTGCTTGAACGCTCGCCGCAGCTGCCGCAGGTGGCGTGCTTCGACACGGCCTTCCACAGCATGGCGCCGCCGGTGGCGCAGGCATTCGCGCTGCCCAGGGCGATCACCGACCGGGGCGTGCGCCGCTACGGCTTTCACGGGCTCTCGTACGA
The DNA here is from genome assembly GCA_963739745.1 of uncultured beta proteobacterium. Classification (GTDB taxonomy): domain Bacteria; phylum Pseudomonadota; class Gammaproteobacteria; order Burkholderiales; family Casimicrobiaceae; genus VBCG01. Next base: position 126,287 of record CAVUCJ010000011.1, on the reverse strand, counting down.
GTACATCGCAGACGTGCTGCCGCGCTTCGATGAGCGCGCGGCTCGCGGCAGGACGGTGGTCCTGCACCTTGGCAACGGATCGAGCATGTGCGCGATCGCCGGTGGTCGCAGCGTCGCCAGCACCATGGGTTTCACCGCGGTGGACGGGCTGCCGATGGGCACGCGCTGCGGCAGTCTCGATCCAGGCGTGATCCTCTACCTGATGGACGAGCTGAAGATGGACGCGCGCGCCATCGAGAAGCTGATCTACCAGCAGTCCGGGTTGCTCGGCATGTCCGGCATCTCCAGCGACATGCGGACACTGGAGGCGAGCGACGCGCCGGAAGCGAAGGCGGCGATCGACGTCTTCGTCTACCGGATCGGCCGCGAACTGGGTTCGCTGGCGGCGGCGCTGCGCGGCCTCGATGCGATCGTGTTCACCGCCGGCATCGGCGAGAACAGCCGCTCGCTGCGCGAACGGGTCTGCCTGGACGCGGCATGGCTGGGCGTGGAGCTCGATGCCGCGGCCAACGAAGGCAACGGGCCGCGCATCAGCGCGTCGGGAAGCCGCGTTTCCGCCTGGGTGATTCCGACCAACGAGGAACTGATGATCGCGCGGCACACGCGGCAGTTGCTGGCGCGTGCGTGAACGCGCGACGCCCACGAGGGGCGGAATCGCGCGAATCGTGCGCACGACGTGCCTGCCCGGGGCCCCGACGAGCACAACCAACGGAGAAACGACAATGACGCTACAGGTTCCGCGTCCGGTGCTCAAGGGCAGCAAGGCGCTGGTCGTCGGGCATCGCCAACGAGCATTCGATCGCCTACGGCTGCGCGAAGGCGTTCCGCGAACTCGGCGCCGACCTCGCCATCACCTACCTGAACGACAAGGCGCGGCCGTTCGTCGAGCCGCTGGCGCGCTCGCTCGAAGCCCCGCTGTTCCTGCCGCTCGACGTCAGCGCCGAGGGCGAGCTGGAAGCGGTGTTCGCCGCGATCGACAGGCAGTGGGGCCGGCTCGACATCCTCGTCCACTCGATCGCGTTCGCGCCGAAGGAAGACCTGCAGGGCGGGCTCATCAATTGCTCGGCGGCAGGTTTCGCGAAGGCGATGGACGTGTCGTGCCATTCCTTCGTGCGGATGGCGCGGCTCGCCGCGCCGTTGATGACGAACGGCGGGACGATGTTCGCGATGAGCTATCATGGCGCCGCCAAGGTGATACCCACGTACAGTGTCATGGGTCCGGTGAAGGCCGCGCTCGAAGCCTGCTGCCGCTACCTCGCGTACGAACTGGGCGGACAAGGGCATTCGCGTCCACGCGATCTCGCCCGGTCCGCTCAAGACGCGCGCCGCATCCGGTCTCAAGGACTTCGACCTGCTGCTCGCCGAGGTCGAGCAGCGCGCGCCGATCGGCGAGCTGGTCGACATCATGGACGTCGGCTTCACTTGCGCGTATCTTGCTACGCCCTACGCGCGGCGGCTGTCGGGCGAGACGCTGTATGTCGACGGCGGCGTCAACATCATGGCGTGATGTCGACGCCGTGTGACGCTGGAGGCGACGCGCGTGGCGAAGCAGCATCAGCATCGAATTCACCGGGGACACGGGATGGACAGGGAATCGAATACGGGCGTCGCACCTGGCGGGCCGCGCGCCTGTCCAGACGGCGGAGGCCGGCGAAGGCGAGTGTCGGGGATCGCGTCCGGGCAGCGGCTCGCGCCGGCGGCGTTCGGCTTGGCCGGCCTCGCGTTTGCGCCGGGCGCACAGGCCTCGTTCCTCCCGCCTGAGATGATGGACACGGCGGCGATGTACCTGGCGTGGTTCATCATCGTCTGCGTCCCGATCGGCGGGATCGTGCTGTTCTGGATGGTGCACGTGCTGCCGGAGAAGATCGCGCACAAGCGCCATCATCCGCAGCGCGACGCCATCCACACGCTGTGCCTGCTGTCGCTGGTTTTCGGCGGCCTGCTTTGGCCGATCGCGTGGCTTTGGGCCTACACGAAGCCGGTGACCTACAAGTTGGCCTACGGCACAGAAAAGCACGACGACTACTTCCACGAGATGGGCGAAAAGGCGCAGGCGGGGGAGCTGCTGGAGCATGAACTCGCGCACCTGCGCGAGGAGCTCGACGCGATGGACGCCAAGGGAACGCTGAACGCGGAACTAAAGGTGCTGCGCAAGAGCCTCGCGTCGACGCAGGCGGCACGCGCTGCACCGAGCGCTGGGTCGGACGCGCCGGCGGGAGCCGCCTGATGGAAGCCATCCTGGTCGGCATCTATGCGTTCTTCGTCTGGCTGATCTTCATCAAGTTCAAGTGGCTGCCGTGGAACACCTCGTCACAGGTCATCGTCGTCATCATCCCGATCGTCGCGCTGACGGCGCTGATCCTCACGCTCAACGTGGTTGCCCCGTCGTCGTCCGACGTGCGGGTCATCAAGTACGTCGTGCAGGTGATCCCGCAGGTGCGCGGACGCGTGACCGACGTGCCGGTCGAGCCCAACCGGCTGGTGAAGAAGGGCGAGTTGCTGTTCCGGATCGACCCGACGCAGTATCAGAATGATTTCAACGCTGCCAAGGCGAAGCTCGCGGCCGACGAGGCGAAGCTCGCGCAGGCCAGCGCGGGCGTGGTGGACGCCTCGGCCGGCGCGCGTCAACTGCAGGAAGAGTTGAAGTCCGCGAGCGGGCAGGTCGCTGCGCTGCAGCCCAGACTCGAGCTGGCACGGTTGCGCGTCAGGCAGAACAGGGAACTGGTGGCCACCGGCGCCGGCGACCGCTTTTCTCTGGAGCAGGCCGAAGCCAACGTGACCGAGCTGGAAGGCCAGTTGGCGACCGCAACGGCGAACGAGGCGCAGGTCACACAGAAGCTGTCGGGACAGGTCAACGGCGAGCAGGCGTCGATCGCGGCGGCGAAGGCGCAGCTCGCGACCGCGAAGGCGCAGGTCGACCAGAGCCGCGCCGACCTCGCCAATGCACAGTGGAGTCTCGACCAGACGGCCGTCTACGCGCCGGCGAACGGCTACGCGATCAACGTCCAGCTGCGCCCCGGCTCGTACGTGACGGCGTTCCCCGTCGCCCCGGCGATGAGCTTCGTCGAGGAAGAGTACCAGGTGATCGCGCTCTATGCGCAGAACGAATTGCCGCTGGTCGAGCCCGGCAACCCGGCGGAATTCACGGTCAGGACCTACCCCGGGCGCGTGATCAAGGCGACGGTCGACTCCATCGTCTGGGCGCAGGGTCAGGGGCAGGTCGCGCAGTCGGGTGTGGTGCCGCAAACCGGCGTCTATCCCCAGGTGCCGGGGCGGTTCCCGGTCAAGTTCGAAGTCGCGGAGCGCGACCGTGACCTGTTCCTTCCCGCCGGCGCGGCCGGTGCCGGCGCGATCTACACCGAGCACGCGCATGCGATCCATATCCTGCGCATGGTGATCGTGCGCGTCGGAACGATCACCGATTACCTCGTGCTGAAGCTGCACTGATGCGTGCCCCGATGATCCGAGTCAAGCATTCTCGCGGCGGCCCTCGCGGCCGCCGTGACCGGCTGCGCGCTCAATCCTCCGCCGACCGCGAGCGAACTGCAGAAGGACGCGCTGCCGCACACGAGCGGTCCCGGCGGCGTGGAAGGCCGGCGGCGGCGTCGCGGCGCCGGTGGCCGACCGCTGGCTGGCGTCGTTCGACGATGCAGCGCTGTCCGCGCTCGTCGACGAGGCGCTGCTCTACAACGCCGACCTGCAGGTGGCTGCCGCCCGTGTCGAGCAGGCCGCGGGCTACGTGAAAGTGGCCGGCGGCGCACTGCTGCCGTCGGTGGGTGTGCTCGCGATGGGCGGCGGCAAGTCGGGCGGCAGCGGCGGGCTGGACGGGATCTGGCTGAACGCGTCGCTGGAACTCGACGTCTGGGGCCGCCTGCGCTACGGGCGCGCGGCGGCCGAGGAACAATCCGCGGCGGCGGCGGCCGACTATGCGTATGCGCGCCAGTCGCTGGCGGCCACCGTGGCCAAGGGCTGGTTCGTGGCGATCGAGGCCGGGCTCCAGCGGGCCATCGCGCAGGAGGCGCTGCATTCCGTCGGACGAGCTGCTGCGGATCGCGCAGGAGCGGCTGCGCGTGGGCAACGGCAACGAGCAGGCGGTGGCCGAGGCGCGCGTGAACGTCGGCAACTACCGAGACCGGGTTCGGCAGATCGATCTGGCGCGCGAGCAGGCGCTGCGCGCGCTGGAACTGATGCTGGGGCGCTATCCGTCCGCGGAGGTCGCGGTTGCCCAACACCTCTCGCCGGTCCCGCCGCCGGCGCCGGTCGGCATGCCGTCGCAACTGCTCGAGCGCCGGCCCGACGTCGTCGCCGCCGAACGCCGCGTCGCCGCGGCGTTCGACCGGGTGGGCGAGGCGCGCGCCGCGCAGTTGCCGCGCATCAGCCTGACCGCGGGCGGCAGCAGCGTGACCAGCGAACTGCTCCAGCTGAAGGACACCAGCAACCCGATCTGGAGCTTCGGCGCCAACCTGATCGCGCCCCTCTATCAGGGCGGCGCGCTGCGCGCGCAGGTCGAAATCCGCTCGGCAGAACAGAAGCAGGCCGTCGCCGAATATGCGCGTGCTGGGCAGCGCGCGTTCGGCGAAGTCGAGAACGCGCTCGCGGCCGAGAACGCGCTGCGCGATCGTGAGGCCATACTCGCCGCGACGATCCGCGACAGCCAGCGCGCGCTCGACCTCGTGCGCATCCAGTACCGCGTGGGGACGGTCGACCTGCGCGCGGTCGAGCAGAGCCAGTTGGCACTCTATTCGGCCCGCATCGCGCTTCTGGGTGTGCAGAGCGAGCGGCTGGCACAGCGCGTCAACCTCTACCTCGCGCTCGGCGGAGGCTTCGACCTGCCGGCGATGGAGCCGGTCGCCGCGCAATGATGCGGCGGCGGTCATGCGGCGGCGGTCGCGGGCGCGCGGGTATGCCGGCGCCACGCACATCCTAGGCGGTGGTGGCCGCGCGTCGTCGCGCCAGCGGGCCGGCGTGGTGCTGCTCCAGCGCCGGAACGCGCGCGTGAAGGCGCTCGCGTCGGCGTAGTCGAGCATTGAGGCGATCTGGCTTATCTCCATCGCCGATTCCTCGAGCATCTGCCGGGCGATCTCGAAGCGGATTTCGTCCGCAACGTCCTGGAAGCCGGTGCCGAAAGGACTCAGGCGACGATTGAGCGTGCGCGAATGCATCGAGAATAGCGCGGCGACCTGGTCCGCCTTGGCTTGACCCGAGACGAGGGCGGTTCGCAGGACGCTTCGCACCTGTTCCGGAAAATCGTCACCGTGCCGCATTTCGAGTGCGTCGATCTGTCTTTGCAGCAGCCGGCTCAACTCGGGATCGGTATCCGGCAATTGATGTCGCAGCCAATGGTTGGAAAACACCAACGCGTTTTGTCCCGCGTCGAAGCGCAGCGGGGCCCGGAAGAACCGGCGGTACGGAGCGGCATCCTCCGGCTTGCGGTGGGCAAAGCGTATCTCGGCGGGCTTCCATTCGTCGCCGCACAATTCGCGCATGATGTTGAACATCAGCGCGAGCGCGCCGTCTCCGACCTGGTCGGTGGCCTGAACAAGCGATTGATGGATCGCATAGGCCAGTTCGGTCGAGTTGCCATGCGTTACCAGCGAAGTCGCGGCGCCGCGAACGTGAAGATGCAGATAGCGGACCAGATTGCGCAGCGCGACCCCAACGTCCGGCGAGTACTTCACCAGCAGGCCCATCAATCCCAGGGCATTCAAGCTGCCCTGCTGACCGACCAGCAATCCGAGATGTTGGCAGCCGGTCCTGGCAACGCAATGATTGATCAGACGGCCCCGCGCCGCGAAGGAAATCTGGTTGTCGGGATTGTCGAATAGCTGTCAGGTCGAACCCGGCCTCCGCCAGTACTTCGGCTGGGTCGGCACCAAGGCTCCGAAGGACTCCCGGGAGGGCCATCGTGGCGCCAATGCGCAACGTCGCGTCTGATGGGTTTCGTTGCTCTACCCGTCGTCTCGAGGCGCCCAATTGTCGCTTGCTTGATATCACGCAACTCCCCCAGGCAATGATGTCGAAAACGGTATATTCAATGTCCGAAATTGTACAACGACCGCGGCGGGGCGTCGCCGATAATCTGGCGAGGCGGATCGCCAACCGACGGATCGGATTCGGTCGTCGGATTTCTGGCGTGCCCGTGCCCCATTCCTTTCTTGAACCGACGGAGTATTCCCCATGAACGTGAAATCGAAATTCGCCCTCGCATTTGTCGCCTCCGCCCTGATCGGCAGCGCGCTCGCGCAGCAGCCCGGCGCCATCGGTGGCGCGGTCGCCGCCAGCGAACCCGGCAAGGCCGCCGTTGTGCGCGCGGCGGAGCTATCCGCCCAGGTCGTGGGGATCGACCCGGCAACGCGAACGCTCACGCTCAAGGGGCCCAAGGGCAACGTTGTCGATTTGGTCGCGGGAGACGAGGTCAAGAACTTCGACCAGATCAAGGTCGGTGACCGGGTCGTCGCGCGTTACGCGGAAGCGTTGACGCTCGAATTGAAGAAGACCAAGGTCGCCGCCGGAGGCGCCGCGGTGCGCGAGGAAGCGGCGAAGGCGAAGCCCGGCGAGCGGCCGGCCGTCGCAGGCGCGCGGCAGGTCACCGTCATTGCCGACGTCACCGCCGTCGATCCGCAGAAGAGCACGATCACGCTGAAGGGGCCCCGGGGCAACGCCTTCACACTCAATGTGCACAACCCCGAGCAGTTCAAGGTCGTGAAGAAGGGCGACCAGGTCGAGGTGACCTACACCGAGGCGCTCGCGCTGTCCGTCGAGCCGGCGCCGAAGGCGTCAGCCGCAAAGGGAAAGTGAGGAACGTCGACTCGAATTTATCCGGGAGCGAGGGGCGGTGACCCCGAAGCATTTCGTCGGGTCAATCGTCGCATGGTGTTCCGCCCGCACCGATCCCGGCGATGTGGGTGCATGCCGGTGAGAGTCGCGCCACGCAGGTCCCGGTCCTTGCAGGTCAGGCGCTCAAATACGTGGCGGCGATCGACTTCGAATGAAGGATTCGCCGAGCCTCCCGATATGCACGGCCATCTCCGGACTTCCGGACTGCGCCACTTGAAGGAGGAATCCCAATGAAGGTTGTCATTGTTGGTGGAGTGGCGGGTGGGGCATCCTGCGCGGCGCGGCTGCGCCGACTCGACGAAAAAGTCGAGATTCTCATGGTGGAACGCGGTCCCTACGTCTCGTATGCGAACTGCGGGTTGCCCTACCATGTCGGCGGCGTGATTCCGAAGGAGTCGAGCCTGATGGTCGCGAACGAGCAGTTGTTCCGCAGCCAATTCGCGATCGATGCGCGGACGAACTGCGAGGTGATCGCCGTCTCGCCGAAGAAGAAGACCGTCGACCTCCGCAACGTCGCGACCGGCGAGGTGACGACCGAGCCTTACGACAAGCTGGTGCTCTCGCCCGGGGCGCCCTCGGTGCGTCCGCCGCTGCCGGGCATCGACCTGCCGGGAATCTTCGAAGTGAGGACCGTGCCAGACGCGCGCGCGATTCGCGAATGGATCGAGCGGGGCACGACGTTCCTCGCCGGGATGTACAACTACTCCGGGATCCAGTTCGTCAAGCCGACGCGGCGCGCGGTGGTGATCGGCGGCGGCTTCATCGGTCTGGAAACGGCGGAGAACCTGGTTCATGCCGGCTTCGAGGTGACATTGGTCGAGATACTCGACCAGGTGCTGGCGCCGCTCGACCATGAATTCGCCCGGCTCGTCGAGGAGCACGTGAAACGACACGGCGTCCGGCTGGCGCTTGGCGACGGCGTCGTTGGGTTCAAGCAGTTGGAAGGCGGCGCGCTCGAAGTGCAAACCCGGTCGGGCAAGTCGTATCCGGCCGATGTCGTGATCCTGGCGCTCGGCGTGCGGCCTGACACGACGCTGGCCAAATCGGCCGGCGTCGAAATCGGAGAACGCGGCGGCATTCGCGTCGACGAGCACATGCGCACCAGCGACCCGGACATCTTCGCCGTCGGTGATGCGGTTGAAGTCAGGGATTTCGTGACCGGCCAGTGGAGTCTGGTCGCGCTCGCAGGACCGGCGAACCGGCAGGGCCGCATCGCCGCCGACGTGATCGCCGGACGTGATTCCCGGTTCCGCGGCACGCAGGGCACCTCGATCATCGGGCTGTTCGGGGGCGCTGCGGCGTGGACGGGTGCCAGCGAGAAGACCTTGAAGAAGCTGGGTGACGAGGACTACGAGAAGATCTATCTCTTTCCCAATTCGCACGCCGGCTACTATCCGGGTGCGAAGATGCTCGCCTTGAAGTTCGTCTTCCGCAAGTCCGACGGGCGTGTACTCGGCGCGCAGGCGCTCGGTGAGGACGGACCGGCGGTGGACAAGCGGATCAGCGCGCTGGCCGTGGCGATCCAGATGGGTGCGACGATCTACGACCTGGAGGAGTCCGAGCTGTGCTACGCACCGCAGTTCGGCAGCGCCAAGGATGCAGTCAACTTCGCCGGCATGGTCGCCGCCGACGTCCTCCACGGTGACATGCCGCTCGCCCATTGGGATGCGACGGAGGGTGGGTTCCTGCTCGACGTGCGCGAACCGGTGGAGCTCGTCGTGGAAAATGTGCCGGGTGCGCTCAACATCCCGATGGGCCAGCTGCGTGCACGCCTTGGCGAGTTGCCCCGCGACCGCGAGATCCTCGTCATTTGTCGCTCCGCGCAGCGCGCCTACTACGCGACGCGCGTACTGGTTCAGAACGGGTTCAAGGCCCGCACCCTCTCCGGCGGGATGCTGTCACGCGCGATGTTTTCGACCGGTTGAGGAAACCGGCATCGATCGGAACGGCCCCGACTGCGGGAACGAGCGCCGCGGGCGCTCAACCCGACGTGCCGCCCCGGTGAGCTATAGTTTCCGAGACGATGCGGGACGAGGCCGAGAGCCCACCGATTGCCGCTTGTTTGAATCCATGTAGCCCATCATGCCAAGGATGTCTGCAAATGTATAGTGGCTGTCCGAATATGGACAACGGCGACACGTGCTGGACGCCGATAATGGCGTTGGCGGGATGAAGGGCGGAAGATGGATATGAGCTTGTCGGCATACGTTCGGAAAGCCGCGATGCCGTCGTGGCGCCTTGGGCGCCTGATTGGTAAATCCCCATGAGCATAATCTCGCGTTGTCGGTGGCCGCTGCCGGCGAATTGGAACGCTCGAAGATCACGATCACGCTCGAAAATCCGGTTGGGTGCGGTTTGCGGAATTCGCAGAACGCATGCTCGCGGTTCCGGTCGAACGACAGCGTGCCACGGAAGCGAAGACGCGAGCGCGATGAGACTTCCGGCGACCTCCCGCGTGCGTCGCGCGTGCGTCTTGCGATTGCTAGTACAGGCTATCAATTCCCGGCCGCAACGGCCGGGACCCAATCAGGAGTCAGCAGCAATGCCAATGAAACGACCCGCAGCAGCCGGCAACGACCTTCGAGCCAGGTGGTCCGGATTCATCGCCATCGGTCTCGCATTCGTGTTCGCTGCGCATGCGATGGCGCAGGCGCCCGGGGGCGCAGCACCGCCGCCCGCCGCCGAGGGACTCGACAACCTCGTCGCGCCGATCGCGCTCTATCCGGACGACCTGGTGTCGATCATCCTGCCGGCCTCGACCAATCCGCTGCAACTGGTGCAGGCGGATCGCTTCCTCGACAAGCGCAAGACCGATCCCAAACTTCCCATCGACGACAAGTGGGACGATGCGGTCAAGTCGCTGCTGAACTACCCCGACGTAGTGAAGAAGATGAGCGCCGATCTCGACTGGACGAGTGCGCTTGGCGAAGCCGTGGTCGCCGATCAGGGTGCGGTGCTGGACGCGATCCAGAGCTTCCGCCGCAGGGCACAGGCTGCGGGCAACCTCAAGTCCGACGGCAAGCAGGTCGTGGAGGCGCAGAAAGAGATCATCACCATCGTCCCGGCCGATCCGCAGGTGATCTACGTGCCGCAGTACAACCCGACGACGGTCGTCACCTATGGCGTGCCGTACTGGGGCTACTACCCGACGGCGTACCCGTCGTACTACTACCCGTACCCGCCCGGCGCCGCGCTCGCCGCCGGCGTGATCTGGGGCGCGGCCATCGGGGCGGCCTGGAACGGCGGCCACTACGCCACCCATTACGGCGGGAATGCCAACATCAACGTCAATCGCAACACCAACATCAACACCGGCAACATCAATACCGGCAACATCAACCGCGGCGCCGGTGCAAGCCAGCTGCCGGCGGGCGGCAGCACCGCGTGGAAGTCGAACAAGCAGCCGGGCCAGGTCAGCAGTTCCGTCGGCAAGTCCGCATCTTCTGCGCGCGTGGGCGACGCCCGGGCAGGTGGCACCGGGTCGGCAGGCGGCGGAGCAGCGCGGCCGTCGACGCAACCCGCCGGGGGTGGAGCGGCACGTCCTTCTACCCAACCTGGTGGCGGCGGGGCGGGCTCGTTCAGCGCGTCGCCGCGCGACAACTACAGCAGCGGCAGTCGGGGTGGCGCATCCGGCGGCGACGCCTTCGGCGGGTACGGCTCGGGGCGGCAAACGCAGATGGACAGCTCGCGCGGCGCATCGAGCCGCAGTTCGATGCCCAGTTCAAGTGCGGGCGCGCGTCCGTCGCCGAGCAGCGGGGCTTCGCGTTCGTCGATGCCGAGCGGTGGCGGAGGTGCACGTGGCGGTGGTGGCGGCGGGCGTGGCGGTGGTGGTGGCCGTCGTTGACGGCGGGAGCATCTTCGTGAACGCATACCCTTCAATCGAACGCAAGGCTTCTACGATGAACGTCACTTACTTCTGGTCCATCCTGCGCCGGCTTGCGCTGGCGTTGATGGTGGCCGTTCCGCTTGCCGCGGCCGCCGCCCCGCAGGAAACCTTCGCGACGCCGGAAGCGGCGGTCGACGCGCTGATGTCAGCGCTCAAGGCCGACAGCGACTCGGCGATGGTCGCGATCTTCGGCGAAGATCACAAGGATCTGGTCGTCAATTCCGATCGCGCGGTATCCAGCGTCACACGGGCGAAGATCCTCGCTTCGATGCAGACGCTGCGTGTGCTGGATGCGCCAGGCCCGGACCGCCGCGTGCTGGTGATCGGCGATCAGGCCTGGCCGCTGCCCATTCCCATAGTGCGCACCGGCGATCGCTGGCGCTTTGCCACCGAAGAGGGCGAAGACGAGATCGTCAATCGTCGCGTCGGCGCCAACGAGCGCAGCGCCATCCACGTGCTGCAGGCCTACATCGACGCGCAACGGACGTACGCGGCGCGCGACCGCGACGGTGACGGGGTGCTCCAATACGCGCAGAAGCTGGCAAGCGCGCCGGGCAGGCACGACGGGCTGTACTGGCCTGCCGACACGGCGAAGGGCGAGGAGGCGAGCCCGTTCGGTCCGCTGATCGCCGAAAGCGCGCCCTACCTCGAGGGCCACAAGGCGGGCGACGCGTACCGCGGGTATCACTTCCGGATCCTGACTCGGCAGGGCGCCAATGCTCCGGGCGGCGCCTACAACTACGTGATCAATGGCCGCATGATCGCCGGTTTCGCGATGGTCGCCTACCCTGCCGAATATGGCAGTAGCGGCGTGATGAGCTTCATCATCAACCAGAACGGCAAGATCTACGAAAAGGACCTCGGCAAGAATTCCACCGGCATCGGCGCCAAGATGGCGGCGTTCGATCCGGGCGCGGGCTGGAAGGAAGTGGGGCAGTGAGCGATCCCGATCGGTGACAGCGCGTGGCTTCGCCAACCCGGAACCGCCTCGCTTTGGCGGTCGATTGGCGAAATTGCGCACCCGCTCTCGTAGCGTTTTCAGCAGGAGGATAGTCGAATGAACCAACGAACTCTCTGGATGCTTGCGTTGACCGCGACGATGATCTCGCAGGCGGCAGCACAGCAATTTGTCTACCCCGCGAAGGGGCAAACTCCGCAACAGCAGAAGAGTGACGAATCGGCCTGCTACAAGTGGGCGGTCCAGCAGTCAGGGTTCGATCCCGCGAAGCCGCCGCCGCCGCAACCAGCCGCAGCGCCGCCGACGACGGCGACCGGCTCGACCCCGGGTGCCGGCGTGCGCGGCGCGGCGCGTGGTGCGCTGGTGGGGGAGGTCGTCGGCGGGGACGCGGGCGCGGGTGCCGCGGCGGGTGCGGCGGTCGCTCGCTCGCAAAGCCGGCGGCAGAACGCAGCCGTCGCGCAGCAGGGGCAGCAGCAACAGCAGGCGGCCTCGCAGCAGCAGCAGGCCGCGTTCGGCAAGGCGCGCGCCGCCTGTCTCGAAGGAAAGGGCTATACGGTCAAATGACGGTTGAACGATAAGAGGCGGTATGCAGAGCCTGCGCGTTTCACCCGAAATGTGAAGATGAAACGTGCTTGATGCTGGAATCCGCTATTCGTATCTCGAAGGCGGCAAGATGTTGATCGCACGCGTTGCCAACCACGCACGGATTACAGACGGAGCCGCACTTGGGCCTGCTTGACTTGATCTTCGGCGGCGGGGCTGCGCGGCGCGTACCTCCGAAGGACGACGCGATCGCGCACGAGATCGTCGACCGGGTGGTCGCCGCAACCGACACGCGGCTCAAGGGCGTTGCCGGTTACCGCAAGAAGCTGCGCGAGCCGGCCCTTGCGACGCTGGAGCATCTGCGTCGCATGGCGCAGGACATTCCTGGGCCTGTGGATGTGAATACACGCGCCTGGACGCATGATCCGGCGATACGTGCGCTGTTCGGGAAGCCGCAGGACGTTCCGCAGACCTTCAGTCGCGATCACGGCGTGCGTGATTTCTTTGCCCGTTCCGTTGCGCCCGAATGCCTGGCGATGCTCGGGCTCGCGCACTCGGAGCGGCAGGTGTTCGCGCCGGAGCAGAGGGGCGATGCGGTCCAGCTCGACGTGGCACGCACCACGGTCAGCTTCGGGGACGCGAGGATTCTCGCCCCCGGCGAAGACACGATGGCGGTGCGGGTCGAGTTCGGCAAGCGGGCCGTGGACTATCTGGCGCTGCGCGCGCTGGACCGGATGACCGCCCATCAAGAGCAGCAGAAGGACCTGGAACAGGAGCGAGCGCTGCTCAAGGCCCGGCTGCGGCTTGCCGAGCAGGGGCGTGTGGGACTGACCAGCTTTGCCGCGCCGGCGGACAACGAAGTCGCGGACCGGGCGGCGATCGCGGCGCGGCTCGACGCGAACACGAAGGCGCTCGAAGGCTTTGCCCCGACCGGCCTGATGTCGCGGTTCATCGACATTCTGTGTGACGTCCTCGGAGATCCCGGCGCCCATCTTCGCCTCGAGCCCTGCACGCTGACGCTCGACGCGATGAACTACCGGGTAGCCGACGGTAGCGCCGATTCGCGGACCCTCAACCTGCAGGAGCTGCGCCTGCCCGGCCGCCCGCCCTATGCGATCATGGTGGCGCGGTTCCCGCGCAGCGAACTCCTTCCTCCCGAGGACACGTTGGCGCAGGCGGAGCGTTACCTTGCGACCTGAATGTCGCGGCATTCCGTCGCCCGTCCCGCATCACGTGAGCGCCCGCCATGGCCGAGAGCACGACGCCGCTGATATCGATGATGCAGAGGCGCGCGGGAAACACACTGAATCGTCGATCGTGACGATCCGCACGAGCGTTGTATGACCGACAGGAGATGAGCATGACCAAGAAAAACGCAAAACGGAAAGTCGAGCCCGAAGGCAAGTCGAAGGACGACCACGGCAAGGCGCTCTCCGCCAAGGATTACGACCGTGAACTAAAGAAGCTGCATGTCGAGCTGGTGAAGCTGCAGCAATGGGTCGTGGCCAAGGGGCTCAAGGTCTGCGTGGTGTTCGAGGGCCGCGACGGCGCCGGCAAGGGCGGCACCATCAAGGCGATCACCGAGCGGGTGAGCCCGCGGGTGTTTCGCGTCGTCGCCCTTCCCGCACCGACCGAGCGCGAGAAATCGCAGATGTATGCGCAGCGCTACATGCCACACTTTCCCGCCGCGGGGGAGGTGGTGATCTTCGACCGCAGCTGGTACAACCGCGCAGGCGTCGAGCGGGTGATGGGATTCTGCGAGGAGAAGGTGGCGGAGAAATTCCTGAAGGTCGTGCCGCTGTTCGAGCAGCTGATGGTCAATTCCGGAATCATCGTGCTCAAATACTGGCTGGAGGTGAGTCCCGAAGAGCAGACGCGCAGGCTGCAGGCGCGCATCGGCGACGGCCGCAAGACGTGGAAGCTCTCGCCGATGGACATCAAGTCCTACGATCGCTGGGACGACTACACCAAGGCGCGCGACGAGATGTTCGCCGCCACCGACACGCCGTGGGCGCCGTGGTACGTCGCCCGCTCGGAGGACAAGAAGCGCGTGCGTCTGAACGTGATCCACCACCTGCTCAAGCATGTCCCCTACAAGAGTCTTCCGGCCGCAAAGGTCAAGCTGCCCAAGCGCACGATCGGTCGTTACAAGTCGGCCGATATTCCGTTCAAGTACGTTCCGGAACGTTTCTGATCGACCGGCGGACGCCGGCGGTGTCGTCCCGGACCGCATGGCGGGCCGGGCGCATGGGTGACCGGCGGATTCGCGTTCGCCTTCGGCGTTCAGAATGTCGCGGCGATCGCGCCGACGAATATCTGGTCGCTCGCCCCCGGATTGAACCAGTAGCCGCCGATCGTGATCTTGCCCCAGGTCGCCTGGGCGAACGGCCCGCGCTGGAACTCGCGCTCGCCGCCATAGGCGCGGGTGCGCTGGCCGGCAAGCCCGACGCGCAGCCACTCGACCGGACGCACGCCCAGCTCACTCCAGGCGTAGGTGTAGCTGTCGGCGTGCTCCGCAGAATCGCGCACGTACTCGGCCTCCACGTAGAAGTCGAGCCGCCGCCAGGCCACGCTCGCCTCGAGGCCGGGCACGAAGGCCTGCGTCGTGCCCCAGGCGCCGCCGAGCAGTGGCGTCAGTTCCCAGGTGACCTCGTCTCCACCGGAAAAATTCCATCCGATGAACGCGGAACGTGCGCCGACCGACTCGTAGTTGACCCGCGCCTCGAGGTGCAGCGGGCCACGGTCGGCAGCGAAGATCGACAGAAGTGTAGTTTTCGCCACCGCGGACGACGGTGGGGTAGGCGGTGAGTGCGAACTCCCACGACGGTTTCGTGGCAGGAGTGGCGCTGCGTCCGCTGGCCTCGTCCTCCCCGGCCAGCGCGTTCGTGGCGAGCGCGGCGGCCGCAAGCGCGGCGACGGCCTTGAGCATGGCGCTCATCCGCCGAGGGCGTTGATCGCGAGTACGAGCGCGGTACCCAGCCCCGCCATGATGAAACCTGCCTTCCAACTGCCGTACCCCGCGTATCGACCAAGGGCGAGCCCACCGAAGAACAGCATCGCCAGTGCGATTGCGCGCGACGCGGTCTTCGCCGTGCCGACATCGTTGAACAGCACGAAGGGCAGCACGACGGGAAACGTGGATGCGACAACGATCAGGAATATCGCTGCGGCGGCGAGCAGGTCGTCCCAGGTCAGCCTCGGACGCGCCGGCAGCGAGGTCAGCGCGACGATCCGTCCGCGAATCGCCTCGATTTCCGACGCTGTGATCAGCCCTTTCACCGCTGGCGAGTGGGAACGTTCGATCAGCCTGCGCCCGGATTCCGCGTCCGGTGCGGATTGCACGGAGCGAATCAGCGTGAGCGACCGGCCGCGATCGGTGATCGTGCGTACCACGTACATGACTGCGTCGACGAGGCCCCAGGCCAGGTTGCAGCCCAGCGCCGCCAGGAACATCGTGCGAATCTGGTCGCCCCCGGAATCCGCAACGGAAATGGCGCCCACGAAGGTGAGCGCCATGAACAGCCCGAAGAGCAGTTCCGATACCCGGTCCACGGGACTGAGCACCGGTTCGCGGGCCCTTTCCGCTGGGGCGGTTCCTTCGTTCATCTCAATCCTCTCTCGTTGCCGCATGTTTGCCGGCGGGGCGTCGGCGCGCAACACGTCGCGCTCGCGGGCCCCGCCTTGCCGGTCCGACGGAAGTCAACCGCTTTCGAGAACATCCGAACCTGATTATCCAATGGAACCCTGTGGCTGCACGTTGCGTGCAACAACATTTTCTTCCAGGAATTTGCGATGCGCTGGAAATTGAAATACGTCGTTCGAAGCTACGCCCGCGGCTCGCTGTGGCTCGTTCCGCTCGTTGCCGTGCTTTTCTACATCGTGTTTCATTGGCTCATGGACGCCATCGGCACCTGGCTCGTGCAAACCGGACGGCTTGGCGAAACGACGGCGTTCCTCGGACTTTCCATGGCGGGCGCGCGATCCATGCTCGAGACGGTTGTCACTCTGAACCTCTCGTTCCTCGTATTCACCTTCGGCTCGCTGCTCGTCGCGATCCAAGTGGCAGGTGGCCAGTACACGCCGCGCATCATCGCGACGACGCTGCTGCGGGACAATGTGATCCGGATCACCATCGGTTGTTTCGTCTTCACGCTGGTTTTTGCGCTGCGCGTCCTGACGCGGATGGACGAAACCGTCCACCAATTCAACACCCTCATCGCGGTGATTCTGGGTACCCTGTCATTGATGGTCTTCCTCTATCTCATCGACTACGCGGCGCGATTGTTGCGCCCCGTGAGTCTCGTCGAGCGGGTTGGAAAATCCGGAGTCCAGGTCATCCAGGACATCTATCCGAACAAGACGCTTCGCCCACGCGCGTATGAACCCTCCCGCGAATCTCGGCGCTCCGGACCGAGTCGTCCTCAACGTGGGTTCGCCGGGAGTGGTGCTTGCAGTGGATCTGGCAGGACTGGTCGAACTCGCCCGGCGAGCCAACGGAGTCATCGAAGTCGTCCCGCAGGTGGGGGACTTTCTGGCGGTCGACGAACCGGTGTTCAGACTGCACGGCGGCGCCGCGGCCGTCGACGACAATCGGTTGCGCGGTTCGTTCGTGATCGGAACCGAGCGCACAATGGAACAGGACCCGACATTTTCGTTCCGCATCCTGGTCGACATCGGGATCAAGGCGCTGTCGGCAGCCATCAACGATCCGACGACCGCTGTGCTCGCGCTCGACCAGCTGCATCGTCTGTTGCGGGTGGTTGGGCTGCGGGAATTGCGCGGCGAGGAATTCTGCGACAGGAGCGGCAGCCTGCGACTGGTCTTCCTCACGCCGAACTGGGAGGACTACGTGCATCTTGCCTGCACCGAAATGCGCCATTGCGGCGCCGGCAACATCCAGGTCGTGCGGCGGATGCGTTCGATGGTGGAAAACCTCATCCAGACCCTTCCGGAACATCGGCACGCCGAGTTGCGCCAGCAGCTCGAGTTGCTGGACCGTACGGTCGACATGAATTTTTCGTTTCCCGAGGATCGCCTGCTTGCGCGCATCCCCGATTCGCAGGGGTTGGGCGGGGCGCTGGGCGTGCAGCCGGTGAGCGAGACGCCCGACACCAAGTCCGGACGACTCGTCAACTGAGGGCGACACGCCATGCGCGGAGACAGTGAGGGCGGCGAGAATTGTCACGAGCGACCGAGGCCTTAGCGCGCGAACGCCGCATGAACTTGTACGACTACCGGGAAGAGACCCCATGAATCAACCTGAGATTGGTTCGACGAAGGAAGAACCCGGCAAGCCCGCGCTGCGCTTCGACATCGTCGCCGGCCTCACCGCCGCGGCGGTGGTTCTGCCCAAGGCGATGGCCTACGCCACCGTCGCCGGATTGCCTGTCGCCGTCGGCCTCTATACGGCGTTCATCCCGATGGCGATCTACGCGTTGCTCGGCAGCTCGCGCGTGCTCTCCGTCAGTTCCACCACGACCCTGGCAATCCTGGCCGGCACCCAGCTCGGGTTGGCGGTGCCGGACGGCGACCCCGCCAAGCTGGTCACGGCGACGGCCACGCTGACGCTGCTGGTCGGCGCAATGCTGGTGCTGGCGAGGCTCCTGAAGCTTGGATTCGTGGCGAACTTCATTTCCGCGCCGGTTCTGACCGGCTTCAAGGCGGGGATCGGCCTGGTGATCGTGCTCGACCAGGTGCCGAAACTCCTGGGCGTCCACATCACCAAGCAGGGATTCTTTGCCGACGTGCTGAGCGTTGTGCACCATCTGCCCGATACGTCGCTGCTGACGCTGGCGGTCGCCGTGGCGACGTTCGCGGTGCTGATCGGCATGGAGCGGCTGTGGCCGCATTCTCCGGCGCCGCTGGTCGCCGTGGGGGGCAGCATTGCCGCGTCGTGGTTCCTCGGCCTCCACGCAGCGGGCGTGTCGACGGTCGGGCTGATTCCGCAGGGGTTTCCATCGCTCACGCTGCCGGAATTTTCGCTGGTCCAGCAATTGATCCCGGGCGCGCTTGGGATCGCGCTGATGAGCTTCACCGAAACCATTGCGGCGGGCCGTGCGTTCGCCCATCCGGACGACCCTGCAATCAACGCGAACCGCGAATTGATCGCCACAGGAGCGGCCAATCTCGGAGGCGCATTGTTCGGCGCCATGCCGGCGGGTGGCGGCACATCGCAGACGGCGGTGGTGCGCGCTGCGGGTGGGCGGACGCAGAAGGCATCGCTGATCACGGCGGGCGCCGCGGTGGCGACGATGCTGCTTCTGGCGCCATTGCTGGGCCTGATGCCGCATGCGACGCTGGCCGCGGTCGTCATCGTCTACTCGGTCGGGCTGATCCAGCCGGCGGAGTTCCGCGCCATCCGCAGCGTGCGCACGATGGAGTTCCGGTGGGCGCTGATCGCCTGTGCCGGTGTGCTGGTGTTCGGCACGTTGAAAGGCATCGTCGTGGCCATCATCGTGTCGATGGTCGGGCTGGCCAGCCAGACCGCTCAGCCGCGCGTTTCCGTCATCGGCAGGAAGCGCGGCGCCGATGTGCTGCGGCCGCTGTCGCCCGAACACCCGGACGACGAGACGTTCGAGGGACTTCTGATCCTGCGGCCGGAAGGGCGCCTCTTCTTCGTCAACGTGCAGTATGTGGAAGAGCAGATCAACGCGCTTGTCGCGCAGTACCATCCGCGTGTCCTTGCGCTCGACTTGAGCCGCGTGCCCGACATCGAATACTCGGCATTGCAGGTGCTGATGGAGGGCGAGCAGCGTGCGACTCAACGCGGAACCGTGGTTTGGCTGGTGGGCCTCAACCCCGGCGTGCTCGAAGTCGCGCGCCACGCCGGACTGGTCGAGCGACTCGGGCGCGAGCGGATGCTGTTCAATGCGCGGGCGGCGATCGCTCGCTACCAGGCGCTGGAGGGAGCGGCAGTTAGCGACGCGCGGACTGCCGCGACTTGATCGGAAGATCCTCCCGGCCACGACGCGCGGCGCAACGTAGGCGGCCTCGTGGCGGTCGCCCTGGCACCTGCTTCGCCTGACCCGGACAGCGCTACCGGTCGGCGAGCGCCAGGCGGCAGATGCGGATCGCCGGATCGTCGGGATCGCGCGCGACGCTGAAGCCGACGCGCTTGGCGAGCGCCAGCATGGGCGTGTTCTCGGCCAGCACGAAGCCTTCCATTTCCTCGAGACCGCGCCGTTTCGCCGCGTCGATGAGTGCCCTCATGAGCGTGCTTCCGAGACCCGCGCCTCCATAATCGCCGGCGACGCTGATCGCGAATTCGCAGTTCGAGGAGTGCTCTCGATCATGCAGATCGCGCTTCCCACGATATCTATTCCGTCGGCCGCCGGGACCGTCGCCACGATTCCGATCCCGCTCTCGGGGAACGAGGCGAGCGCTTTGCGCAATCGGTCAACGTTGGGCTCGCGAACGGGGCGCATGAAGCGCATGTAGCGGGCATCGGGGCTCAGCCGGTCGAACGCCTGCAGGAGTTCCGCCTCGTCTGACTGGCGCATGAGGCGGATATGGACGCTACGTCCATTGCGCAATCTGGACGTCGAATTCGGCGAAGCCGGAGTCGTCATTCGGGCGCCCCTCCAGACAGTCGTTCGATTCGAGCCGGGGTCGCTCGGCCTGTCTTGGGCTGCGGCAATGTTCGCCGTTTCTATTCCACTTTTCTTGTCCGCCGGCGCATCGGCTCGCGCATGAGCACGAACTCCTCGGCGGCGGTGGGGTGGACGGCGATCGTTCGGTCGAAGTCGCGTTTGGTCGCGCCGCAGGTGATCGCCACCGCCAGGCTCTGCACGATTTCCGGAGCATCGGTGCCCAGCATGTGGATGCCCAGCACGCGATCGGAAAGTCCGTCGACGACGAGCTTCATGTAGGTGCGCGCCGATCCACCCGCGAACGCCGTCTTCATCGGGCGGAAATCGGACTCGTAGATGTCGACCGGCCCCTGCGCTGCCGCTTGGGCCTCGGTCATCCCGACCGTCGCGATCGGAGGATCGGTGAACACGGCGCTGGCGACCGTCCGGTGGTCGACCCGGACGGTGTGCCCGCCGAATTCGGTGTCGGCGAACGCGCGGCCCTCGGCGATGGCCACCGGCGTCAGGTTGACGCGATTGGTCACGTCGCCGATGGCCCAGACGCCGGGCACCGTCGTGCGGCTGTCGGCATCGACGACCAGTGCATGAGCGTGATCCAGCGCTGCTCCGATCGCATCGAGACCCAGCCCCGCCGTGTTCGGGTGTCGGCCCGTCGCGTTGAGCGCGGCGGCCGCGGTCAGCACCGAGCCGTCGGCGCGCTCCAGCACGAACGCGGTGCCGTCGCGCCGAAGCGCGCTCAGCGCAACGCCGCCGGCGAGCGTCACGCCTGCCTGCTCCAGCACGATCGCCACGCGGCTGCGCAGGTCGTCGTCGAACCCGCGCAACGGCAACGCGCCGCGATAGGCGAGCGTCACCCGCGATCCGAGTCCCGGACAGAATGCTCGCGAACTCCACTGCGATGTATCCGGCGCCCAAGACCAGCAGCGACTCCGGCAGGCTGCGCAGATCGAGCACATCGTTGGACGTCATCGCGAGGCCGAGGCCCGGGATGCCCGCGGTCGACGGCGCGCCGCCGGTGGCGACCAGGATTCGCGGCGCGCGGGCGCTGCGTCCGGCGAATTTCGATGGTGTCCGGACCGGTGAACCTGCGCCTGCCCGACGGCCAGCTCGACGCCCGAGGCGGCCAGCATGTCGCGATAGATGCCTTCCAGCCGGTCGATTTCCCGCGCTTTGGCATCCGCCCAGCGGGCCATCTCGAAACGGCCGGAGATCCCCGTCCAGCCGAAGCCGGCGGCTTCGCGCAGCGCACCGGAAAAACCCGCCGCGTACATCATCAGCTTCTTGGGCACACAGCCGCGGATGACACAGGTGCCGCCAACGCGATCGCCTTCGACGATCAGCACGCGCGCGCCGTGCGCCGCCGCGCGCCGCGATGCCGCCACGCCTCCCGAGCCGGCGCCGATCGTGATGAGGTCATACTCCGCGGTCATGACGTGCCCTTTCGCTTGTCGCGTTCGCGACCATGGTTGAAATCGCGCGTTGTCGATTGCTCGTGGATCGGTGAGTCGGTCATGACCGCGTGCCGCATCGCTTCCGATTCGGTGGCCGCCGCATCTTCGACTTCGACGACGATCTGGTCGATGCGCCCGGTGAATGCGGAACGGCGCACGGTTGTCGGCGGTGACCGGCAGCGCGCTGTCCAATCCGCAGCACGGGTACTCGCCCGAGTTCTCGATCACGAATGGCACCGTGTACGGGAGATCGCCTTCGCCGATCAGGCGTTCGCCCACAGACAACACGCCGCAACCGCGATGCTCGCCGGTGCGGGTGAAACGGACACCTGAGCGCGATCTTGCCCGCAGGCGGCGCCTCGGTGGAGCCGATATGATACTCGGCGAGACTACTCGCGGTCTCGGTCGCGCGAGTCTTCTGGCCCAGGTGGCGCGCGCGCCGCAGGCGTTAGCGGCGCCGCGCGTCCGCGAGCGGCCGGTGGCGTAGGCGGACATCACGATGCGCATGCCGATTCGCCGACGCCGACCAGTCGCTCCGGCGGCAGCTCGACGGTCACCACGGCACCGACCGCGATGGAATCGAAGGGCGGCGCCAGCACCGCCAGTTCGCGACCCGAATCGAGCGCAATGGTGTATGCAACGTGTCGGCCACCGAATACCGCATTCACCAGGCGACCGGCGAAGCTGTTCGGTGACCGTGACACGCCGCGATGCAGGCGCAGGGCCTCCGGCCGGATCATCAGGTGCGTTGCCTGACCGGCGCGGCGGCCCTCGTCGCTGACATGGATGCGTCCGATGTCGGTGTCGGCTTCGAAGCCGCCGGGGACTTTGATGCGGCGCCTCACCTCGAACAGCTCCGCCTGGCCGAGAAACGCCGCGGCAAAGCGCGTGGCGGGGCGCAGATAGAGCTCCTGCGGCGTGCCCACCTCGACGATGGCTCCGCCATTCATCACCGCGATGCGGTCGGAAAGCGACAGCGCCTCCTCCTGGTCGTGCGTCACGTACAGCGCCGTGACGCCGATGCGCCGCTGCAGCTGGCGTAGCTCCAGGCGCATCTGTTCGCGCAGCTTCGCATCGAGGTTGGAAAGCGGCTCGTCGAGCAACACCACCGGTGAGCCGCGCACGATGCCGCGCGCGATGGCGACACGCTGCTGCTGGCCGCCCGACAGTTGCGTGGCGGCTCGATCGGCGATGTCCGCGAGCCCGACCCGCTCGAGGGCTTCGCGTACCCTGCGCTCGCGTTCGGCCGCCGGCACACGGCCGACCTCCAGCGGAAAGGCGACATTCGCGTGAACGGTGAGATGCGGCCAGACTGCGTAGGACTGGAACACCATGGACAGGTCTCGTCTGTGCGTCGGCATGTCGATGCTTCGATCGGCGTCGAAAACAGTTGTGTCGCCGATGCGGACCCGGCCGCGCAATGGCCGTTCGAGCCCGGCGACCGCGCGCAGGATCGAAGTCTTGCCGCAGCCGCTCGGCCCCAGCAGCGTGAAGAATTCCCCGGCCTCCACGCGCAGCGAAACATCGCCTACCGCCCGATGCATTTCTTCGTTGTCGAGCCTGTAGTCGACGCGCAGGTGCTCGATTTCGACCATCGCTATCGCGCCGACCCGCGCCGGGCGCGTGACGCCATCGCCTGCCAGCCGATCGTTGCGACCGACATCATCACCACCAGCCAGACGCCGACCGCGGCGGCCTTGTTCGGCTGCCCGCCCGACCAATAGTCCCAGAGCAGAACCGCCAGCATGGCGTTGTCGTCGCTGCGCAGCAGCAGGGCCGTCGACAGCTCGCGCATCACGTGGGCAATGACCCAGATCCACACTCCCATGAGCGCCGGCAGGATCAGCGGCAGGACGACGCGACGCATCGTGACGAACGGCGACGCTCCGCTCACGCGTGCGGCCTCCTCGAGTTCGGGATGCAGCTGGATCAGCACGCCGTTGCTCGTCCGCGATGCGAACGAGAGGTAAACGGTCGTGTAGGCAACCACCAGAATCCAGGGCGTGCCGTAGATCGGTATGAAGCTCAGGGTGAGGTAGACGTAGACCAGCGCCATCCCGATCATGGTTCCGGGAATGGCGATGGGAACAAAGGCGAGCGTGTCGATGAGCTGCCTGCCGACCTGTCGCGTGCGAAGGTAGACCCATGAGCACATCAACGCGATTGCGCAGGCCAGCGTCGCGGCAACGGTACCGACCCAGATCGAGTTCCACGCAGCGTTCAGCACGCGCGGGTTGCCGAAGGCCTCGACATGGTTGGCGAGTGACATCTTTCGGGCCATGTCGAGGCCGACCGGCGCCTGATAGGGCGTCAGGCTCGTCCATGCCAGAATGAAGACAGGCGCCACCACCGAAAAGAAGAAATACAGCGCAACGAAAGCCACGGCAAGTGGCCTGGCGCGTCCGAGCCTCAGGCCTCGCGGACGATGTCCCCGGCCGGTGACCGTGACATAGCGGCCCGCCCGTCGCGTCGCTCGCCGGTAGACCCAGGCGAGCAGCATCAGCAGCACCAGAAAGGTCATCGCCATCGCCGAGATGAGCTGGTAGGCCGAGATGCCTCCCGCCTGGTCGGTCGCGAGGTAGACAATGCGCGACGAGAGCACGAAGATGCCGACCGGCATGCCGAGCGTGCCCGGTACGTCGAACACGAGGAACCCGACCATCAGCAGATATGCGGCCGCGGCGAGCAGCGCGGGCGTCAGAATCGGAATGAACACCCGCGACAGCATCTGCCCGATGCCGGCGCCGGAGGTCATTGCGGCTTCCTCGAGCGCCGGATCCATGTTGCGAAACGCGGGCGACAGGATCAGGAAGGTCGAGGGGACGAGCGCCAGCGTTTCGACGAAGATCATGCCGCCGATCGAATATATATTGAATGGCGGCACGGCGAGCCCAAGCGCGTCCTTGATCAACATCGTGAAGAAGCCGGTGCGCGGACTGGCGAGCAATGCCCAGCCCATCGCCAGCAGAAACGGCGGCAGCACCATGGGCACCACGATCAGGATGCGCGCCACGCGCTTGTACGGCAGGTCCGTCCGCTCGACCAGCCAGGCGAGCATACCGCCGACGACGAGCGCGCCTGCGGTGCTGCCGATGGCGAACTCAAAAGTCGTCAGCGCCAGCCGGTAGAAACCGGCATTGCCATAGACGTCGGCATAGCTTTGCAGCGACCACCCGGGGTCGAGCGGAAGTCCGGTCGGCTTGACACTTGCCACCAGCAGAAGCGCGAGCGGGACCAGCACCAGGTAACCGAGCAGCAGCAGGAGACCCAGCGCCGGCAGGCTGCGGCGCAACGCGACGGCGGATGGCATCGGCAACGCGGTCATCTTCGCTACGGATCCTGCCGCGAGCGGCCGCGCACGATCAGCGTGCGGCGCCCGCGGTCTCCAGAATGCCGTTGAAGCGGTCGGTGACCTTGCCCAGCGTGTCCGACTGCTCCGGCGGATACTCGGCCACGTCGCGGCCCTTGATGAGTTTCGCCGTATGCGTGGAGGGCACCAGCGGATTGCCGCGCCAGGTCGCCGCTTCGTAGGCCTGCGCGCCCTCGTCGGTCGCAAGCCAGGCCAGAAGCAGTTTTGCGCCTTCGGCATTGCGCGCATTCCTGGTCACCGCCGAATAGATCGTGTGCATCGGGACCACGTCCAGGACCTTGAACTTGATCGGCGCGCCCGCCTTGATCGGCGGCATCGTCGAGTGGTAGAAACCGACGCCGATGTCGACCTCGCCGGCGGCCACGGCCTGCGCAAGCGGAAAGGTCGACTTGAACAGCATCGGCCGGGTCCTGACGTAGCGTTCCAGTAACGCCTGCGCGTTTGCCTGACCGATTTTCGAGGCCAGCTGCGCGAACACCGATCCCCGCACCCAAGAGCCCATGCGACCGGTCCATTTCGGATCCGTGATGTCGGCCCAGGTTTTGGGCGTGTCGGCTTCCTTGACCTTCGTATCGTTCCACAACACGACGTAGACCGAGGCTGTCGTCACGATCGCGAACGGCGTGGGAGTCAGCGCCTTGGGCACACCGAGCGCGCCCCAGTCAACGTCCTCGAGATACCCGCGCTCGTGCAATTGCCAGATGTGGTCGGCGCCCCCGGTCAACGCATCGCCGCTGTAGCCGCGGGCCTGCATTTCCTGCACCGTGCGGACCGCGAGCTCGTTGCCGCCCACCATTCGTGTCTGCCGGATCCTGACGTTGGGAAAGCGCCGGTTGAACGCCGCGATGACCTGGTCCGCCTGGTCGGCAGGCGAACTCTCGTACCAGCTGACCGGACCCTTCTTTTCCGCCACCGCGGCCAGGTCCTCCAGCGCGCCCGCAACGGCCGTGCCGCAGAACGCGAGTCCGAGAAGAATTGCACAGCAGCGCCTGGGCATCGACGCCGTCGAATTGTTCATGACCGTGCCTCCTGTGCGATGCTGTTCGCCGCGTTCGGGATGGAATGGAGCCAATCCGGCCTTCGGAATGGCGTCAATCGGCAGGTGCGACGGGGTTCGATCGGCAGAAGCGCGGTAACGTGGCGGGCGATGCCCCGCGTCCCGCGGCATACTTGCATGCAGCCTTGGGATTGTAAAGATTGACAGGTGTCCTCGTTTGCGCGCGCTAACGAAGGGGCGAAGCGCTCGATGGCACGCCAGGCCCGCGGGCTCATTCTTCTCCTTCTGGCCTGCCCGCGCTCTGCTTGAGCCGCCGCGCCGCCATCGCGTACCCCCCGGCGGCGCCGTCCACGAAATGAATGTGGCTGTTGTCGTTGATCGAAGGGACGATGCAGGTCATGAGCGCGGTTGCCTGGCGGTGCACGCCGAACCTGACGATGTTCTCTGCGGCCGCCCGCCCGAGTCGCGCTTCAAGTCCGTCGGCGACCGACGCGGTGCAATCCAGCGTCATGCGCAGCGTATCGTCGAATTTCCGGAAATCAGAATTCTCGACCACGGTGCGCCGGTAATGGGCGGGCTCGAAATCGCCCACCCGGATGCCGAACCTCATGACGATGTAGGAGATCAGCGTTCGCATCGCGACGCGTGCCCGCACAAGAGTGAGCCGCTCGCCGCGTCTGCGCGATGCACGCGTCTCGAGTTCCAATCCTGGCGGCGGCCAGCCGACGCCTGGGGCGCCATCGGGCACGGGACGGGCGACCTCCGGGCTGGTCTCGAGTTCGTCCAGCAGATCTTCGACCAGTCCGCGAAACGCCGGGTCGCCCACGCGCACCGGTGCGGCCACCAGCGAGAGAATGACACCGTGCGTCGAAGGAATGTCGTTCCAGCGGCACGACAGGCCGGACAGGTCCGGTCGCACCCCAGGTTCGGCCGGCGACACCGAATAGTGTCCGGACTTCAGCATCCGATCGGCCCAGAGCAAGCCCCCGCCGGCGAACATCGCGTACGAGACATGCGCCGACGGGGCGAAGCGGGCAACGGTGACATCCAATCGCTGCGCGCGTACCGCAGCGACGGGAAGCAGCGCAGCGCGCAGCGCAAGACCGAGCTCGTCGCGGGACCAGGCCGCCGTCGAGGCCAGCGCGTCACGCGCGACGGCTTCGTCGCGCGGCGCCACGGCGAACGTCGCGCCGTCCCCGCCGAAGACGAACGGAAAGGGGCGTCCCGCCACCGCGTTGGTCAGCGCGGCGATGATTGACGCGCCGGCCATGTTGACTGACTTGTAGCGGCCGGCGTCGATCGCCTCGGTCGACCGCGCCACGTCGGTGAGGCCGATCAGCCAACCATCCGGAAGCGCAGCGTAATGCGCGGGATCCATGACCTGCCTGAACCCCGAGAACACCGGCAGACGGGCGTAGAAGTCGCCGTCGGCGCCGTGGTGGTTCGCTTCCATCGCTACCCTTCGAGCGCAAAATGAATCGTGCGCAAAGCCAGCCTGATCGACGCCTGCGATGCATTGGACGCCGCATTCGCGCACCGCGCCGCCGCCGCGGCCACGATAGCAGGCCATGAGGCGGGTGTCAGCAAATGCGCTAGGATGCCGCACCAGGCCCTTGGGCGGAGCGGCGGCATGAAGCGACAGAATTTTTCTTCGGGAACGTCGTGGGAACCCATCGTCGGCTATTCGCGTGCCGTGCGGGTGGGCGAGCACGTGTTTGTGTCGGGCACCACGGCGACCGATGCGCAGGGCAACATCGTCGGGATCGGGGATCCCTACGCGCAGACCAAGCAGATCATCGCAAACCTCGGCGTGGCACTCGAACGCGCCGGCGCACGGCTCGACGACGTCGTGCGCACGCGGATCTTCGTGACCGACATCGCGAACTGGGAAGCGGTGGGCCGAGCGCACGGCGAGGCGTTCGGTGCCATCCGCCCGGCATGCTCGATGGTCGAGGTTGCGAAGCTGATCGCACCCGAGATCGTCGTCGAGATCGAGGCGGACGCCATGATTGGCGCAGGCGGAACGTGACGGAGGCCCGCACCACGCACGGAAGGCGGGATGCCACGGCCGTCGATGCTGCACAACGGCCGGGCGATGACACGTGGATGCACGAGGCGCTGTCGCTGGCGCGCGAGGCCGCCTTGCGTGGCGAGGTGCCGGTCGGGGCCATTGTCGTCCGCGACGGCGTGGTGATCGGCCGCGGCGGCAATGCGCCCATCGCCGGCAGCGATCCCACGGCGCACGCAGAAATAGCCGCACTGCGCGACGCCGCGCGCACGATGGGCAACTACCGCCTGCCCGGTTGCCAACTCTTCGTGACGCTGGAGCCCTGCGTCATGTGCGCCGGCGCCATATTCCACGCACGCATCGAGCGCGTCGTGTTCGGTGCCCGCGACCCGAAGTCGGGTGCCTGCGGCTCGGTGGTCGATCTGTTCGGGGAAGCGCGGCTCAACCACCACGCGAGCGTGACCGGCGGCGTGCTCGAGGACGCGTGCGGGCAGATCCTGTCCGGATTCTTCGCAGCGCGCCGCGATGGCGCGGTGACGTCGTGATCCGCCCGCAGGGGGTCGGGCTCTATGCGCCGTCGGGGTTCGCGCTCGACCCGGCGGCCGTCGACCGTGCAGTGGTGCGCCTCGAGGCGACGGGGAGGCGGGTGATCGTCGACCCCGGTTGCCGCACTCGCTGGCAGCGCTTCTCCGCCACCGACGACGAACGGCTGGCCGCCGTCATGCGCATGGCGAACGACCCGCGCGTCGACCTTGCGATCACGCTGCGCGGTGGCTATGGATGGACACGGCTGCTGCCGCGGCTCGACTTTGCGACACTGGCCGCTGCCGACAAACTGTGGCTCGGCTACAGCGACTTCACAGGGTTCGCGCTCGCCGCGCTGGCGCATGCCGGGATGACGACATTCGCCGGCCCGTCGGCGTCCGGGGATTTCGGCGCGCTGGAGTCCTCGGCGTTCACGCTCGACCACTGTTTCGGACTGCTCGACCGTGCGCGCTACGAGGTGACGTGCGCACTGGAAGGCCCCGATGTCGCGTGCGGCGGCACGCTGTGGGGCGGCAACCTGGCGATGGTCGCCCACCTCGTTGGCACGCCGCACTTTCCGCGCATCGAAGACGGCATCCTGTTTCTCGAGGACGTCGGCGAGACACCCTACCGTATCGAGAGGATGCTCTACCAGCTGCATCACGCGGGCATCCTCGCGCGTCAGCGGGCGATCCTGCTCGGACGCTTCACCGAGTTCTCGCTGTCCGGCAACGACGGCGGCTACGACCTCGACGGTGCGGTGGCGCAGATCCGGGGCGTTTGCGCGACGCCGATCCTGACCGGGTTACCGTTCGGTCACGTGCCCGACAAGCTCACGCTGCCGGTCGGCGGCCGATGCGAGCTGACCGTTCGCGCAGGCTCCGCGTCGCTCGGATTCTCTGACTATGGTCGCTGAGGTCGCGAGCGGATTCGCCATTCGAGTCGCGGACTGGGCGCACGACGAGGCGAAGCTGCGCGCGGTGCGCATCGCGGTGTTCGTCATCGAGCAGAACATTCCGGAGGAACTCGAGTGGGATCTCGCACGACGCGGTGAGCGTGCACGTGCTGGCCGAGGACGCCGCGGGCACGCCGATCGGCTGCGGCCGCCTATTGCCGGATGGACATGTCGGCCGACTGGCGGTGCTGTCGGACTCTCGAGGGCGCGGCGTCGGCGCCGCGCTGCTCGATGCGCTCATGGCACTTGCCCGCGAGCGCGGCGATGCGCGCGTGGTGCTCAACGCGCAGACGCAGGCGATGCCCTTCTACGCGAAATTCGGGTTCGCGCCGGTCGGCGCGCAGTTCCTGGAGGCGGGCATCCCGCACCAGGCGATGGAGCGGGCACTGCGCTGATCAGGCGAGCGTGAATTCGGCGATCGTTTCCCCCGTCGCCGCGCCGTCGACTGCAAACCTGCGTTCGTGGAAATACGCGTGCCCTGCGCGATCGATGGTGAACACCGTCGAGCAGCGCGTGCCATAGCGCTCGCTCACGATGAACGGCGACGACAGCAGCCGTTCCTGCTCCAGCGTGACGCCCGTTGCAGGCAGCAGGGCATCCGGTGCGCGCTCGCGGTCGGAGAGCGCCTCGAAGAGCGGCGCCACATCGGCGATTCCGGACCGGGCCCATGCGTCCAACCGGGCGAGGGTTCGCTCGAGCTTGGGCCAGCGGGTGTCGATGGACGCATTGGACAGGCCGTGCACACCGTCACGCAGACGACGGACGCCGCGGGCGCGGTTCGAAGTCCACACCGCCTCGGTCGCATCGCCGGCGAGCAGGTTGTACGCGTTGTAGCGGCCGCCGTCGGCGACGATCGGCGCGAGGGCATTGACCGACAACGCATCCATGGCCAGCGCACGCGTCACCAGCTCGCCGCGCGAGCGCGCGGCCGGGTCGTGGACGCCGGCACCGCGGACATTGGTGACCAGCGCCCAGTGGCCGTCACGGCGCACGCCGAACCAGGTACCGCCGGCCTCGAGGTCGCGGCCGGCAAGGATATCGATGAACGGCGGCGCGCATCCCCATTCGGCGGGTGCCGCGGCGCGCGCGTGGAACTCGTCGCGGTTGGTGGCGATGACCAGCGGATAGTCAGGGTGCGCGGCGAGTGCGAGGACGGCGAGGCACACGGATTCCGGCCCCCGGTCAGGCCGGAGCCACGAACGGCTCGATGTGTCGGTCGCCGTTTTCCGCCAGACGCACCATCCCGTGGCGCGCAACGCCGGCAGCGAGCTCGCGCTCGAAATGCGACGCGTCCGCGACGTGTTCGTAGACTTCCATCCACGTGCGCGGGTCATCGCGCCGGACCAGCACGCGACCGCGCACGCCCGCATCCCGGAAGACGTCGCGCAATAGCGCATCCACCGCAGCGCGCGCCGCCGTCGGGTCGCCCGACACGCGATACCAGACGTAATAGTCGATGTTCATGCTTACAGCTTCGGCCGGTTCTGCGGTACTGGCAGAGGCACCTCGTAGGGCAGCGAACGGGGGACAAGCAGCGGGCCGTCGGGCGTGCCCAGATGCAGGTCGCCGGCGTCGTGTGCCGCCCACTGCAACACCGCCAGCAGATCGCTCCCGCCGGTGGGTGCGGGCGCCGCGTTGACGACGGTGCCGCAGGATTGCTCGCCGAAGACGCCGCTGTAGATCCGCGTCGCCGGGGCCGGGGGCGCGCCGGGTGCGTGGAACGCGTGCAGGCGTTCCTTCAGACGTCCGAGATACTGCATGCGCGCGACGATTTCCTGGCCCGGATAGCAGCCCTTGTGAAAATTGACCCCGCCGATCAGGTCCCAGTTCGCCATCTGCGGCACGAACAGGTCGGCCGTCGCGCTTGTGATGACCGGCACGCCGGCGCGGATGCCGAGCCAGTCCCAGTGGTCGGCCGGGATTTCCCGGCATTGCGCGAACAGCCGGCCGGCGATGGCCTCGGCGGTCTCGACGGGCACATAGACGAAGAGCCGCCCGTCGGGCGTGGCGGCGACGGCCGCAGCCCTCGACCTCGACCCCGTGTCCCGGATCCGGGGCGGCGGACAGTGCTGCGCGAAGCGCCGCGGGTGCCGTTGCCCCCGCCAAGCCGAAGCAGCGTCCGGCGGACCTGCGGTCGGTGATCGTCACCTTGGAGCGGAGCACGAACATCGCGAGGCGGCGACGCAACGCTTCCGCCAGATCGGCAGGGACCCAGGCCACGAACGCGTCCTCGGACGCGTCGCCAGAGGAAGAGGCTGCCGAGCATCCGGCCCTTGGGCGAGTTGTAGCTCGACCATGCGGCGTCCCCCGGCGTCATCCCCTGGACGTCGGTGGACAGCTGACCGTGGAGGAACGCCGCGGCATCCGGCCCCTCGAAGGCGAGGACGCCGATACCGGGCAAGGCGGCGGCCATGGCGGAATCGGCGGCACCCGGAAGCGGTGGCAGTGGATGGGCGGGGGCGGAGGTCATGGCGTAAGAGTGGGTCCGTTTGCCCATTGCGCAAGTCCCGTCGGTCGCGGGCCGGTGCGGGCAGGATTTAGGGGTGAAAACGTGCTAGAATAACAAGTTACCTCGATCGCGCCGGTCCGGAGGGTTTCCGGGTCCGGTGACCAAGATCCCCGTGTCGGCGCTTTGCGTTCCTGTTTTGCGCCGAGCGCGGTCCGGACGATGGAGGAATTCCGCACACCTCGCGGTCTTTAGGGTGTCCTGTCAGCGTATTCCCGGAAGCCGGGGTCGCGAAGGATGGCATCCGCGGGTGGAGGCTCAACCCTGAAGGGAGTTTGGAATGTCAGTCACCATGCGTCAAATGCTGGAAGCCGGGGTCCATTTCGGACATCAGACCCGGTACTGGAACCCGAGGATGGCCGAATTCATCTTCGGCCAGCGCAACAAGATTCACATCGTCAACCTCGAGAAGACGATGCAGATGTACCAGGATGCCATGAAACATGTCCGGCAACTGGCCAGTAACCGTGGCACCATCCTCTTCGTCGGCACCAAGCGACAGGCGCGCGAGATCGTCGCCGAGGAAGCGAAACGCGCCGGGATGCCGTTCGTCGATCATCGCTGGCTGGGTGGAATGCTCACCAACTTCAAGACCGTCAAGGCGTCGATCAAGCGCCTGAAGGACCTGGAGCAGATGACGACCGATGGCACGTTCGAGCGGATGACCAAGCGCGAGGCGCTGTCGCATCAGCGCGAATACGACAAGCTGATGAAGAGCCTGGGTGGCATCAAGGACATGACCGGGCTGCCGGACGCGATGTTC
This sequence comes from uncultured beta proteobacterium, assembly GCA_963739745.1. Taxonomy (GTDB): domain Bacteria; phylum Pseudomonadota; class Gammaproteobacteria; order Burkholderiales; family Casimicrobiaceae; genus VBCG01. Next base: position 93,899 of record CAVUCJ010000011.1, on the reverse strand, counting down.
GTCGTCGACGTTGGATACCACAAGATCGCCGTCACCGAGGCGAAGAAGCTCGGCGTCCCGATCATCGGTGTGGTCGACACCAATCATTCGCCGGAAGGCATCGCCTACGTGATCCCGGGCAACGATGACTCCAGCCGCGCGATTCGCCTGTACGCGCGCGGCGTCGCCGACGCGGTGCTCGAAGGCAGGAGCACGGTGATCCAGGAGATCGTGGCAACCGGCGACGAATTCGTCGAGGTGAAGGAAGAAGCGTCGGCCTGAACGCAACCGGCCGGTCGGGTGAACGGATCGAGCGTTGCCGCGTGACCCGCCGGCCTCCGATGGCGCAGCGTCGCTCCCCGCGGGCGCCGCGCCGCGACAGTGAACAACGAACGTGAGGTAGCAACATGGCGGAGATCTCCGCGAGCATGGTGATGGACCTGCGCCAGCGCACTGGGCTGGGCATGATGGAATGCAAGAAGGCGCTGATCGAATCCGGCGGTGACCCCGCCAAGGCCGAGGAACTGCTGCGGATCAGGAGTGGCGCCAAGGCCTCCAAGGCGGCCGGGCGCGTGGCGGCGGAGGGCATCGTCGGCGCGTACCTCGCTCCCGACGCGAAATCGGGCGCGATGGTCGAGGTCAACTGCGAAACCGATTTCGTGTCCCGCAACGAGGATTTCATCGCGTTTGCCAGGAAACTCGCGCAACTGGTCGCGCAGAAGAGCCCGGCCGACGTCGCGGCGCTGGCGGGACTCGCGCTGGACGGCGGCACCGTGGAATCGTTGCGCCAGGCGCTGGTGCAGAAGATCGGCGAGAACATGTCGATCCGCCGCTTCGTGCGCTTCACGACGCCGGCCCGCTTGGTCCAATACCTGCACGGTGGTGGCCGCGTGGGCGTGACGGTGGAGGTCGAAGGGGACGAGCAGGCGGGCAAGGACGTCGCCCTGCATATCGCTGCGACGACCGCGCCGGGTAACACGCGTCCGGTCTGCGTCTCGCGAACCCAGGTGCCCGCCGACCTGATCGAGAAGGAGCGGACCATTTTCGCCGCGCAGGCGGCCGAATCGGGCAAGCCGGCCGACATCGTCGCCAAGATGGTCGAAGGACGGATCAACAAGTACCTTTCCGAGGTCACCCTTCATGGCCAGCCCTTCGTCAAGGATCCGGATCAAACCGTCGAGAAATTCCTGAAGGCGAAGGGCGCGACGGTCCGTTCGTTTGCGCTTTACGTGGTCGGCGAGGGCATCGAGAAGAAGAAGGACGACTTCGCGGCCGAGGTGGCGGCGATGGCCAAGGCCTGATCGGGTTCCAGATTCTCGCGGGGTTGGCGCCGTCCGGCTCTCTCCGTCGCCCGGTTCGTGACCCCCGTTTACCGGCAATACTCCGAGGAGCCCGCATGAATCCGCCAACCGCCGCGCCGTTCGCCACCGTCGCTCCCGTCGCGGTCAAGCCGGCCGCCGGACCGGCCTACAAGCGGATCCTGCTGAAGCTCTCCGGCGAGGCGCTGATGGGCGACGGCTCGTACGGCATCGAGCGCGAAACGATAGACCGCATCGTCGCCGAGATTGCCGATGTGCTGCGCGCCGGTGTCGAGATCGCCATCGTGATCGGCGGCGGCAACATTTTTCGCGGCGTGGCGCCGGGCGCCGCGGGAATGGACCGCGCGACGGCCGACTACATGGGGATGCTCGCCACGCTGATGAACGCCCTTGCGCTGCAGGATGCACTGCGGCGCGCTACCGTCGAGTCGCGGGTGCAGTCGGCGCTGCGCATCGACCAGGTCGCGGAACCCTATATCCGCGGTCGTGCGCTGCGACACCTCGAGGAAGGCAAGGTCGTCATCTTCGCGGCGGGAACCGGGAATCCGTTCTTCACCACCGATACCGCCGCCGCGCTGCGCGGCAGGGAAATGGGTGTAGACATCGTGTTGAAGGCGACGAAAGTCGATGGCGTCTACACGGCCGATCCGATGAAGGACGCCCAGGCACGCCGCTACCTGTCGCTGACGTTCGACGAGGCGATTGTCAAGAACCTGAAGGTGATGGACGCCACGGCGCTTGCGCTGTGCCGCGACCAGAACATGCTGCTCAAGGTTTTTTCGATCTTCGTTCCGGGTGCGCTGAAACGCGTGGTGATGGGGGGGGACGAAGGTACGCTGGTGCATTGCTGATGCTGCGGGAGGGGACATGATCAACGACGTCAAGAAGACCGCCGAGCAGAAAATGGGCAAGTCGGTGGAGGCTCTCAAGCACGACCTGGCCAAGGTCCGCACGGGCCGCGCGCACACGGGATTGCTTGATCACATCCACGTCGACTACTACGGTTCGCCGATGCCGCTCGCGCAGGTCGCCGGCGTCACGCTGGCAGACGCGCGAACGATCGCCGTCCAGCCCTGGGAGAAGAAGATGATTCCGGTCGTCGAGAAGGCGATCCGCGACTCCGATCTCGGCCTCAATCCGGCGACCAGCGGCGATGTCATCCGCATTCCCATGCCCGCGCTGACCGAGGAACGACGTCGAGAACTGACCAAGGTCGTCCACAAGGAAGCCGAGGCCGCGCGGGTGGCGGTGCGCAACATCCGTCGCGATGCCAACGAGCAACTCAAGCATCTGCTGCGCGACAAGAAGTGCTCGGAAGACGACGAGCGCCACGCCCTCGTCGACCTGCAGAAGCTCACCGACCGTTTCATCGCCGAGATCGACAAGATCATGCAGGCGAAGGAAGCGGATCTGATGGCGATCTGATCGCTCGCGTCTCAGCCACTCGGATCGCGTATATCGTGTTCAAGAGCTCCACGCGGGAAATACCAGCCACCGGCGCCGTGCCGCGCCACGTGGCGATCATCATGGACGGCAACGGTCGCTGGGCGAAGCAACGCCTCCTGCCGCGCGTGGCCGGCCATCGCAAGGGCGTAGAGGCGGTGCGGGCGACGGTCGGGGCCGCGATCGATCGCGGAGTCGAGTACCTGACGCTGTTCGCGTTCTCAAGCGAGAACTGGCGGCGACCCGCCGACGAAGTTTCGATCCTGATGGATCTTTTCATGCGCGCACTCGAGCAGGAAGTGGCCAAACTTCACGAGAACGGAATTCGCTTCAAGGTGGCGGGCGAGACCTCGCGCTTCCCGCAACGCATTCGCGAGCTGATCGCCGCCGGTGAAGCGCTCACCGCGCGCAATACCAGGTTGACGCTCACCGTGGCCGCCAACTACGGGGGACGGCGCGACATCGCACAGGCGGCGCAGCGGTACTTCGCTGATCATCCGGAGGCGGTGAGCGGCCCGCCGGTCGCTCCCGAGGCCTTCGAGCCGTATCTCGCGATGAGCTATGCGCCGGAACCGGACCTGTTCATCCGAACCGGCGGCGAGCAGCGCATTTCCAATTTCCTGTTGTGGCAGCTCGCCTACACCGAACTGTGCTTCCTGGACCTTCTGTGGCCGGATTTCGACGCGGCGGCGCTCGACACTGCTATCGCGTCGTACCAAAGTCGCGAGCGCCGCTTCGGCCGCACGAGCGAACAGGTGCAGGCAGCGCAGAACGCGTGAAGGCCACTTCCGGTTCATGCTCAAGACACGCATCCTGACGGCGGCGGTGTTGATTCCGGTCGTGCTGTCGGGGCTGTTCCTGTTGCCGCCGCGGGCCTGGGGTGTGGTTACGTTGGCGATCATCGCGATTGCGGCCTACGAGTGGGCGCGGCTTGTTGGGTTCGCGGCGACAAGCTGGGCGTGGATGGTCGGCGGCACGCTGATCGCGGGCGTCGTGCTGCTGTTTGCGCCCGCTGCCGGATTCCAGCGCGGATGGCCCGATGCCATCGTGCTCGTCGCCTGCGGGACCGCGTCGCTGTTCTGGATACTCCTCGCCATTCCGTGGGTCATCGGGCGATGGCCGACGCGTTCGCGCATCGCGATGGCCATCGTCGGATGGGTCGTGCTCGGCGGCGCGTGGGTGGCGCTGGTGGAGCTGCAGGCTCGCTCGCCGTGGCTGGTGCTGGCCGCGATGGCAATCGTCTGGATCGCCGACACCGCCGCGTATTTCTCCGGCCGCGCGTTTGGACGCCACAAGCTCGCGCCACAGGTGAGCCCCGGCAAGACCTGGGAAGGCGTATTCGGTGCGTGGACCGCCGTGGCGCTCTACGCGGGGGCGCTGCTGCCATTCGCGGCGGCCGCCGGATTCCGGCAGCGGGTCGATGCGGGCACTGCCGCCGTGTGGGTCGGGTTCGTCGTGCTGCTGGCGTCGATCTCGGTCGTCGGCGACCTCTTCGAGTCGCTGCTGAAGCGGCATGCGCAGGTGAAGGACAGCGGCGCGTTGCTGCCGGGGCACGGCGGCGTGCTCGACCGCACCGACGCGTTGCTCGCCGCAATGCCGATCGCCGCGCTGGCCGCGCTCGTTTTTCTGGTGAAGCCGGCGTGAGCGCTGGTCGCGACGGAAGGACGTCGCAAGCGCTTGCGCTGCTCGGCGCGACGGGCTCGATCGGCGATTCGACGCTCGCGGTAGTCGCGCAGCATCCGGAGCGCTTCACCGTCACCGCGCTGGCCGCGCATTCGAACGCCGGCAAGCTTGCTGAGCTATGCCGGCGCTTCCGCCCGCCCTATGCCGCGCTGGCGGATTCCGGGGCGGCGAGGGCGCTCGAGCGGGAGCTTGCTCGCGATGGCCTTCGCACCCGGGTGCTCGCCGGCATCGAGGGGTTGTCGGAAATCGCGTCGCTCCCGGAGGTCGACACGGTGCTGGCGGCGATCGTTGGCGCTGCGGGGCTCTCGCCCACGCTGGCGGCCGCCCGGGCCGGCAAACGCATCCTGCTCGCCAACAAGGAAGCGCTGGTGATGGGCGGCGCGCTGTTCATGGAGGCGGTGGCTGCCGGCGGAGCGACGCTGCTCCCGATCGACAGCGAGCACAACGCGATTTTCCAGTGCCTGCCCGTCGATTATGCGCGGGAGCCACGCGGCGCGGGCGTGCGCCGGATCCTCCTCACCGCATCGGGTGGGCCATTCCGCACGCGTCCGCTCGCCGAACTCGCGCTGGCCACACCGGACGAAGCATGCGCGCATCCGAACTGGTCGATGGGCCGCAAGATTTCCGTCGACTCGGCGACGATGATGAACAAGGGCCTCGAGGTGATCGAGGCGCATTGGCTGTTCGGCCTGCCCCACGACGCGATCGAGGTCGTGATCCATCCGCAGAGCGTCATCCATTCGCTGGTCGAGTATGTGGACGGATCGGTGCTGGCGCAGCTGGGTCATCCCGACATGCGCACGCCGATCGCGCAGGCGCTGGCGTTCCCCGAGCGCATCGCATCCGGCGTGCCCCCGCTCGATCTGGCGCGGCTGGCGTCGTTTTCGTTCGAGGCGCCGGACCTCGATCGCTTTCCATGCCTCCGCCTCGCGTACGACGCGCTGGCCGAGGGCGGCACGGCGCCGGCGACGCTCAATGCGGCGAACGAGGTCGCCGTAGCCGCGTTTCTTGCCGGAAGAATCCGTTTCACGGACATCGCCGGCGCCTGTGCCGCAACCCTCGCGCAGGTAGCGACGCGGCCGCTGGTCACGCTCGACGACGCGGGGACCGCCGATGCCGACGCGCGACAGAAGGCGAACGATTGGGTGGCGCGCCGGCCTGCGCATAGTAGAGTGACGGCATGATCGAACTCGGCTACAAGGTTCTGGGCTTCCTGGTGACATTGGGCGTGCTCGTCGTCTTCCACGAGCTCGGCCACTATGTCGTCGCGCGCTGGTGCGGCGTCAAGGTCCTGCGGTTCTCTGTCGGCTTCGGCCGGGTCGTCGCGGTGCGCCGGTATGGGCGCGACCGCACCGAGTGGGCGCTCTCGGCGATTCCGCTGGGTGGTTACGTGAAGATGGCCGACGAGCGCGAAGGTGACGTGGCGCCAGCGGACGTTGCGCGCGCGTTCAACCGTCAAAGCGTCTGGAAGCGCATCGCGATCGTGGCTGCGGGCCCGATCGCCAATCTGCTGCTGGCGGTGCTGCTGTTCGCGGGAACCTATGTCGCGGGCATTCCCGGCCAGCGGGCGATCCTTGCGCAGGCACAGCCCGGAACCGCGGCGGCCGCGGCTGGAATTCGCGCGGGCGACGTCGTCGTCGCGCTCGACGGCGAGCCGGTCAGGAGCTGGCAGGATTTGCGCTGGCGGCTCATCAAGGGGCAGGGACAGTCGAGGGTGGCGCTCTCCATCGAGCCTTCGGGCCCGCATGCGGGAGAGCCCCCGGTCACGCGCGTGGTTGACCTCGAAGGGTTGCAGTCTTCCGACTGGGAAGGCAATGCGCTTGCCGCGCTGGGGCTGCGTGCCGATCTCGGGCCGCCGCAGATCGCCGAACTGGTCGACGGCAAGCCGGGTGCGCGTGCGGGCCTTCTGGCCGGCGACCACATCGTCGCCATCGATGGCGCCCCCATGCGTTCGCCGAGCGACGTTGCGCATGTCACCAACGCACGGCCCGGCGAACCGCTCGCGTTCCGCATCGAGCGCGGCGGCACGACGGAGGACATCACGGTGATTCCGGAGGCGACCGAACAGGCTGGGCGCGTCGTCGGCATCGCCGGCCTTCGCTTGAAGGTCGATCCGGCCGCTGCCGAACGCCTCGCGGTGACCGTGCGCTACGGACCGATCGAGGCGCTCGCACAAGGTGCGCGCAAGACCTGGGAGCTGTCGGTCTTCACCCTGAAGATGCTTGGACGCATCTTCACCGGGGATGCTTCACTCAAGAACATCAGCGGCCCGCTCACGATGGCCGACTTCGCGGGACAGTCCGCGCAGGCGGGAACGCTTGTCTTCATCGGGTACTTGGCACTCATCAGCATCAGTCTCGGCGTGCTCAATCTGCTACCGGTGCCGCTGTTGGACGGGGGGCATTTGCTGTATTATTTCGCCGAAATCTTCAAGGGAAGCCCGGTATCCGACCGCGCGTTCGAGGTCGGCCAGCGCATCGGCATGGCGATGCTCGCCGTGTTGATGGCCTTAGCTCTGTTCAATGACGTTTCCCGCCTGTTCTAACTGCCGCGGGCCGGTCTACCCGGCGGCGCCCGGTACCCCGTCAGCCCCCGTGCGCGCCGGATGGGGCCGCCGCACGCTGTGTTCGCTGGCGGTGGCGCTGTTCGCCCTCGTCCAGGCGACGGTCGCGCTCGCATTCGATCCGTTCATCGTGAAGGACATCCGGGTCGAAGGCGTGCAGCGCACGGAAGCCGGCACCATCTTCTCCTACCTGCCGATCAAGGTCGGCGAGCGTATCGACGACGAGAAGGTCGCGCAGGCGGTCAAGGCGCTGTACGCCACCGGCTTCTTTCGCGACGTCCGCATCGAGGCGCAGGGCGATGTGCTGGTTGTCGCCGTGCAGGAGCGCCCCACGATCAGCTCGCTGACCTTCGTGGGCAACAAGGAATTCGACACCGAAACGGTCAAGAAGGCGCTCAAGGAGGTGGGCATCGCCGAAGCGCGCATCTTCGATCGCTCGGCGCTGGATCGCGCCGAGCAGGAATTGAAGCGCCAATACATCACGCGCGGCAAGTACGCGGCCACCGTGCAGACCACCGTCACTCCACAGGAACGCAACCGCGTCGCGATCAATTTCACGATCGTGGAAGGCGAGTCGGCGAGCATCGCCCGTATCAACATCGTCGGCAACGAGGTGTACAGCGAGCGGCTGCTGCGATCGGAAATGCAGCTGTCCACGCCGAACTGGCTGTCGTGGTACACGAAGAGCGACCAGTACTCGAAGCAGAAGCTGCAGGCGGACCTCGAGGTGCTGCGCAGCTTCTACCAGAACCGCGGGTACCTCGAGTTCAATATCGAGTCGACGCAGGTGTCGATCTCCCCGGACAAGGAAGAGGTCTACGTAACGATCAACATCAGTGAGGGACCGCAGTTCACCGTGTCCGGCATCAGCGTGGCCGGAGAACTGGTGGTGGCGGAACCGGAGCTGCGTCGACTGATCTCGGTCCAGCCCGGCGACGTGTTCTCGCGTTCGAAGATGCAGGCGTCGGTCAAGGCCTTGAGCGAGCGGATGGGCGTGGATGGCTACGCATTTGCCAACGTCAATGCCGTTCCGGAGATCGACCGGAAGAACAACTCGGTTGCCTTCACCTTCTTCGTCGACGCCGGCCGGCGCGTCTATGTGCGCAAGATCAACATCAGCGGCAATCCAAAGACCCGTGACCAGGTGATCCGTCGGGAATTCCGGCAGCTGGAGAGCGCGTGGTACGACGGCACGCGGATCGAGCGCTCGAAGGTGCGCGTGCGTCGCCTGGGGTATTTCGAGGAAGGCAGCGTCAACATCGAGACTCCGCCGGTGCCGGGCACCAACGATCAGGTCGATATCGAGGTTTCGGTCGCCGAGAAGAACACGGGCAACCTGCTGGCGGGCGTCGGTTACTCGAGCTCGGAAGGGCTGGTGTTCAACGCGTCGATATCGCAACAGAACATCTTCGGCTCCGGCAACGCGCTTGCGCTCTCGGCCAACACCAGCCAGGTCAACCGCACGATCTCGCTCGTCTATACCGAGCCGTACTGGACGGTGGACGGCGTGTCGCGCACGCTCGAGCTCTACGAGAAGAACATCGACCCCACGGGGCTTTCGGTGTCGCAATACTCGTCGTCGACGCTGGGTGGTGCGATCGGATTCGGCGTGCCGGTGTCCGAGATCGACACTATCAACTACGGATTCCGGATCGAGCACACACAGCTGTCGTTATTCGCCAACAGCCCCCCGGTCTATTACCAGTACGTCCAGGACTTCGGCTATTCGACGAACAGCTACATCCTTTCGGGCGGCTGGTCGCGTGACACCCGCAACGACATCCTCTATCCTACCTTCGGTCGGCTGCAGTCGGCGCTGATCGAGGTCGGGTTGCCGTTCGGCGATCTTGCTTACTACAAACTTCAGTACATCAACCAGTCATTCTGGCCGGTCTATGGGGACTTCGTTCTGATGCTGCGCGGGGATCTCGGCTACGGCGATGGCTACAATGACAAGCCGCTGCCGTTCTTCAAGGCGTTCTACGCCGGTGGGGTGGGATCGGTGCGCGGCTACGAGTCGGGATCGCTTGGTCCGCGTGACATCTATGGCAACACGCTGGGTGGCAAGCGCAAGATCGTCGGCAACGCCGAGTTGTTCTATCCGATCTTGAAGGGCGAGCGCTCGGTGCGGATTTCCGGATTTTTCGACGCCGGCCAGATCTACGTGAACGGATATCAGCCGGATTTCGAGAATTTCCGGTTCTCGGCGGGCGTGGGCCTGGCCTGGAATTCGCCGATCGGCCCGCTCAAGTTCAGCTACGCCTTCCCGCTCAACTCGATCCAAGAGGACAGAATCCAGAAATTCCAGTTCCAGGTCGGGACCGTTTTCTAGCGATGCAGCCGACCCGATGTCCATTGGAGAAGAGTTCTTTCGGAGAAGAAATTTGACACGCATCCCGATTATCATCGCCGCGGTCCTGCTCGCCGTTGCCGGTGCGGCCCAGGCCGTCGAATACAAGATCGGCTTCGTCAATACCGAGCGGCTGTTCCGCGAGGCGGCGCCCGCCAAGCGCGCACAGCAGAAACTCGAGAAAGAATTCTCAGCGCGCGATGCGGACCAGCAGAAGCTCGCGAAGCAGGTCCGCGACCTGCAGGCGCTGCTCGATCGCGACGGCCCGACGATGGTCGAAGCGGAGCGGCGCAACAAGGAGCGCGACCTCGCCAATCAGTCGCGCGACCTCCAGCGCATGCAGCGCGAGATTCGCGAGGACCTGAACCTGCGCCGAAACGAAGAACTGGCGAGCGTCCAGGAGCGTGCGAACAAGGTTATCCAGCAGATCGCCATCGACGACAAATTCGACCTCATCATTCAGGATCCGGTGGTCTATGCCAGTCCGCGCATCGACATCACCGACAAGGTCATCAAGGCGCTGGCTGACAAGTAGTCGCGTTCGCGCGTGGCCGCGTTCAGCTTGCGTTGGCGTACCTCGCGCGCGCACCGAACACGCCCATGCCACCTTCCCTCACGCTTTCTGCTCTCGCGTCCCGCGTGCAGGCCACGCTGGAGGGTGACGGTTCGGTCGTCGTGGACCGCGTCGGCACGCTGGAAAATGCCGGTCCGGACGCCATTTCCTTCATGACGAGCCCCCGCTTTCGGGCACAACTCGCGAGTACCCGCGCGGGCGCCGTGATCCTCCATCCCGCCTTCGCCGCCGCGACGAAGCTGCCCAGGTTGCTGCACCCCAATCCCTACGCGACGTTCGCCAGGGTTGCAGCGATCCTGCACGCGCCGTCGCGCGCCGCTGCCGGCATCGACCCGACGGCGCGCATCGGCGATTCCGCCGTCATCGATCCCACGGCCTCGATCGGGCCCTTCGCCGTCATCGGTGCACGGGCGACGGTGGGCGCGCGGGTGAATGCCGCCGCAGGCGTGAATATCGGCGAGGGCGTGGCAATCGGCGACGACGTGCAGCTGTTCCCCCGGGTGACCATCTATCCGCGGTGCGTGATCGGGGCGCGCACGATCGTTCACGCAGGCGTCGTCATCGGTGCCGATGGTTTCGGCAATGCCGAGGAAAATGGGCGCTGGATCAAGATTCCGCAGATCGGACGGGTCGTGATCGGCGCCGATTGCGAGATCGGTGCCAACACGACGATCGACTGCGGCGCCATCGACGACACGGTGATCGAGGATGACGTCAAGATCGACAATCAGATTCAGATCGGCCACAACTGCCGGATCGGGGCGCACACGGCGATCGCCGGTTGCGTGGGCATCGCGGGCAGCGCGACGATCGGCCGCAACGTGAAGATCGGCGGTGCGGCGATGATCGCGGGTCACCTGACGATCGCGGACAATGTCGTCATTTCCGCGGCCACCGGTGTGTTCTCGTCGATCGACACGCCGGGCATCTACACGGGTACCTTCCCGGCGTTGCCGCATCGCGCCTGGCAGCACGTGGCCTCCGAGGTGCGGCGGCTGCGCGGGATCGGGGCGCGCCTCACCGCACTCGAGCGTGCGCTGGGCATTGGACGCCACGGCGAATGAGCGCCACAGCGCCGACCGGAGGGGAATGCACAAGCGCGGCGAAGACGCTCGCCGAGTTCGAGACGCTGCTGCCGCGGCTGCCGCGCCGCCATCAGGTGCTGCTGCTCGACCGCCTGGAGGAATGCAGACCCGGGGAGAGTGCTCGCGCGCGCAAGTGCGTCACGCTCAACGAGCCGCACTTTCAGGGTCATTTCCCCGCCTATCCCGTCATGCCGGGCGTTCTGGTGATCGAGGCACTGATCCAGCTGTCGACACTGCTGTCGTGGAACTCGGGGCGGGGCGCGCCAGGTACGTTGCAGGCCATCGACGGAGCGCGCTTCAAGCGGCAGGTGATTCCCGGCGATTTGCTCACGCTGGAGACCTGGATGCAGGAGGGGGGCAAGTTCATCGTACGCGCGAGCGTGGACGGTGAAACGGCCACCGAGGCCACGATTGTGCTTGTCCCAGACGCGCCGGTCGCAACAACCGGCCCATGAGCGAAATCCATCCGACCGCGCTGGTCGACCCGTCGGCGAAGCTCGCGTCCGACGTCGCGATCGGGCCGTACTCGATTGTCGGTGCCGACGTGGTCATCGGCGCGGGGAGCGTGATCGGCCCGCATGCGGTGGTCGGCGCCCGGACCACGCTGGGGAGGCGCAACCGGATCTTCCAGTTCGCGTCGATCGGGGAGATCGCTCAGGACCGCAAGTACGGCGGCGAGCCGACCACGACGACGATCGGCGACGACAATACGTTCCGCGAATATGCGACCGTCCATGCCGGAACCGCGCAGGATCGCGGCGATACGTGGATCGGCGATGGCAACCTGTTCCTCGCGTACACGCATGTTGCGCACGACTGCGTCGTCGGCAATCTCACAACCTTTTCCAACAACGCGCAGATCGCCGGGCATGTGCACATCGACGACTGGGCGGTGCTGGGGGCATTCGCCGGCGTCCACCAGTTCTGCCGTGTCGGCGCACACACGATGCTCGCCGCCTATTCGGTCGTGCTGCAGGACGTACCCCCATTCGTAACGGTGCAGGGCTATCCGGCCAAGCCGCACGGCACCAACAACGAAGGACTGCGTCGCCGCGGATTCACCGCGGAGGATATTCTCGCGGTCAGGCGGGCTTACAAGGCGCTCTACCGCGAGAATCTGACACTCGAGGAGGCGCAGGTGAAGATCGCCGCGGACGCGGCGGGTGTGGCGGCACTGGCACCGCTCGTGCAGTTTCTCGCGGCGTCCGGCCGCGGCATCGTGCGTTGACGCCGCAATCGACCGCCATGTCTGACGCGCCCGTCGTAGCGGCGCCCGTTACCATCGGCATCGTCGCCGGCGAAGCGTCGGGCGATGCACTGGCGGCGGCGCTGATCGTTGCCGTTCGCGCGCGGTTCCCGAACGTGCGCTTCGCCGGCGTCGCCGGTCCACGGATGGAACGGGCCGGATGCGAGGTCTGGTTTCCGCTCGAAAAGCTCGCCGTCCGCGGATTCGTCGAGGTCATCACCCATTTGCCCGGGCTTTTCGCGCTTCGGCGAGCGTTGCGGCGCCGATTGCTCGAGATGCGCGTGCCGCTTTTCATCGGCGTCGATGCGCCCGACTTCAATCTCGGCCTCGAGCGGCGGTTGAAGCGCCGGGGTGTGCGCACCATCCATTTCGTCAGCCCCTCGGTATGGGCATGGCGGCGCGAACGCCTGACTACGATCGGCGACAGCGTGGACCGGATGCTCGCGCTGTTCCCGTTCGAGCCGCCGCTCTACGAGAAGGCCGGGATTCCCGTGACCTACGTCGGGCATCCGATGGCGCAGGAGGCTGCGACGCACGTGACGCGGCGCGAGACGCGCGAACTCCTGAAGCTGAAGGCGGCCACGCCGGTGTTCGCGCTGCTGCCGGGCAGCCGCGCTTCCGAGATCGAGAAGCACGCCGACCTGGTGCTGGAAACCGCCGCGCGGCTCGCCAAGGCGCGTGACGATGCGCGCTTCCTGGTGCCGTTCGTGACGCGTGCGACACGCGACGCCTTCGAGAACGCCATGCATCGCACGGGACACGACCACCTCCCGATCACGCTGCTCTACGGCCACGCCGAGGATGCGCTGCGCGCCGCCGACGTCGGCATCGTGGCATCGGGCACCGCGACCCTCGAAGCGGCGCTCGCGCGCTGCCCGCACGTCATCTTCTACCGTGTGTCGCGCCTTACCGCATGGCTGGTGCAGCGCAAGCTGCTTCTTCCCTACGTGGGATTGCCGAACGTCCTGGCGGGGAAGTTCGTCGTCCCCGAGTTCCTGCAACGCGATGCCACATCACGCAATCTCGCGCAGGCTGCGCTGAATCTCTTCGACGATTCGGTAACGCGCCATCGGTTGGAGGCGCTGTTCGCCGGCTTCGCGGCCGAGCTGCAGGCCGATACCGGAGCGCTTGCGGCCGATGCCGTGGCGGCGGAACTCGCGCAAACGGGTGCCGCATGCTGACTGCCGGCATCGACGAGGCGGGTCGGGGTCCGTTGGCCGGACCCGTGTTCGCGGCCGCGGTGATCCTCGATCCCGCGCGGCCGATCCGCGGCCTGCGCGATTCGAAGGCACTGACCGCGCAGCGGCGGGAGGCATTGGCAGGCGAAATACGCACGCACGCGATCGCATGGGCGATTGCGTCCGCGGACGTTGCCGAAATTGACACGCTCAACATTCTGCAGGCAACGCTGCTGGCGATGCGTCGCGCTGTCGAAGCGTTGAGCGTGCTGCCGGTCGAGGCGCTGGTCGACGGCAATCAATGCCCGCGGCTGGCGTGCCCGGTGTACGCGATCGTCAAGGGCGACCGCGACGTCGCGTCGATTTCAGCGGCTTCGATCCTGGCCAAGACCGCGCGCGACGCGCTCCTGGTCGAGATGCATGCGCTGTATCCGCACTACGGATTCGACCAGAACAAGGGCTACGGGACGCCGGAGCACCTGGCCGCGCTCGACCGCTACGGTCCCTGCGCGATCCACCGGCGGACGTTCGCCCCGGTGGCGCAGACGTCGCTGCCGTTCTGGTGAGCTGCGACGGGGACCGGCATCCGTCACAGCCCCGAACGCGAATACCAGGTGCCGACCGGCAATGGCACCTTCAGCCCCTGGACGAACACCAGCTGAAACACCGCGACGAACGCCACCGCCACCAGCAGGAAGCGAATCAGGCGTCGCAGCGTCAACGGATCGCGCTCGGTAATGAGGGCGAGGGCGATGTACGCGGCGACCCCGGCCGCGGCAAAGCCCACCGTCTCGAACAGCGCGATCCACAGCGACATCACCAGGATCAGCAGCGCTCCGCGGGCCCAGCCGTCCCGCGCCAGCCCCCGGCTCATGGGCGCGCGCCTGCGCAGCGTGCGCAACAGGGTGATCACGCAGGCGATCAGCAGCGCAATGCCGATCGTGCGCGGGAAGATCGAGCCCAGCGGCGAGAAATCGCGCGTCTGCCACAGCGCGGCTACAGCAAGGATCAGCAGCAGCGCCACGACGGTGATCGCACCGACGTCAGTGCGATGAGGTTCCCGCACGCCTTGCCTTTCGTTCGTGGTGGAGCCGCGACCACGTGGGGTAGAGCAGCGTCAGCGCCGCCACACCAATGATCGCGATCGAGATTGGCCGGCCGAAGAACATGCCCAGCAGATTGTCGGTTGCCGAGCCTATCATCCATGCCTGGACGAAGCCCTGTTCGGCGAGGGGACCGAGAATCAGGCCCAGAACGATCGGCGCCGGCGCGAATCCGTAGCAGTTCAGCACCCAGCCGATCACGCCGATGCCGAACATCACGATCACATCGTCCTGGTTGTTGTGGATCGCGTAGCTCCCGACGATGGTCAGGAACGCGATTGCCGGAACCAGCAGCGACTTGGGCACCGCGATGATCGACCCATAGGCATAGCGGCCGAGCACCAGTCCCACCGGCAGCATTAGCACGGTGGCCACGATCAGCCCGATGATGAACGTGTAGGCGATCGCACCCTGCTCGCTGAACAGCGCGGGCCCGATCTTCACGCCCTGGACCAGCAGCGCACCCAGAACGACGGCATCGGCCGGCGTGCCTGGAATGCCGAGGACCAGCGTTGGTATGAACCCGCCACCCACCGTCGCATTGTTCGAGGATTCGCTGGCGATGATGCCCGCCGGATTGCCCTTGCCGAAGCTTTCTGGATCCCCGGAGGCGCGCCGCGCTTCCGAGTACGCGACGAGGGCGGCGATCGAGCCGCCGGCACCCGGCAGCATGCCGATCACCGTTCCTATCGTCGAGCTTCGGACGAGATTGAACTTGTTGGCCAGCGCGACACGCACCGCCTCACCCAGACGAAAGCCGGCCACCTTGCCTTCGATCTGCAGGTGCTCCTCGCGCGAGGTGACCAGGTCGATCAGCACCGGAATGCAGAACAGTCCGATGAGCGCCGGCACCACGTCGATGCCGCCCAGCAGGAATTCGGTATCGAGCGTGTAGCGGATGTCGCCGCCCACGACGGCCGACCCGATCATCGACAGCAGCAATCCGAGGCAGGCGCCGACGATTCCCTTCCACGCATCTCCCTCGGAGAGTGCCGCGACGAGCGTGAGGCCGAGGATCGCCAGCCAGAAGTACTCGATCGGTCCGAATGCGAGGGCGACCTCAGCCAGCGGTGGTGCCAGCAGCAGCAGGCAGATCGCGCCCACCAGGCCCCCGAACACCGACGCGAGGCAGGCCAGCGTGATGGCGAGGTCCCCATCCCCCCGCTTGGCCATCGGAAAGCCGTCGAACGTCGTCGCGATCGCCGACGGCGTGCCCGGGGTGTTGAGCAGCACCGCCGAATAGGCGCCACCGTAGATCGCGCCAGTGTAGATCGCGCCGAGCATGATCAGCGCGGGCGCGGGCTCCATGGTGAACGTGAACGGCACCAGCACCGCCACCGCCATCGTCGCGGTAAGCCCGGGCATGGCGCCGATCACGGTGCCAGCGATCACGCCCAGCAGTGCCAACAGCAGATTGCCGGCCGACAGCGCCGCCTGGGCGTTGGCGAGCAGATCCATCGGCGGCTACTTGATCATGCCGACCTCGCGCGCGGCGGCCTCGTATTCCTTGCGCTTGGCATCGAGAAACGGGCCCATCTTCTCGTAGGGCACGTCGACGATCACGAAGCCCGCCTCGGCCATCTTCTTGCGATAGCCGGCATCCTGGTTGACCTTACCGAACAGGTCGGACAGCTTCTTGCGTTCGGCTTCGGACGTCGCCTTGGGAACCGCGACGCCGCGGTACACGCCTGACGTCATGTCAAAGCCGAGTTCCTTGAATGTCGGAACGTCGGGATGCGATGGCAGGCGCTGGTCGAGCGCCACCGCCAGCATGCGCACTTTGTCACCCTGCTGGATCGCGGCGGTGGTGAAGGTCATCGCCGCATTGACCTGCTTGCCGAGCATCGCCGCGACCGAAGTCGCCGTACCGGAGAATGGAATGTAGGTCGTCTTGACGCCGGCCAGCTTGTTGAAGGTCACGGCGGACAGATGCGGACCGGAGTTGGTGCCGCTGCCGGAGAGGGTGATCGCGCCCGGCGTTTTTTTCGCTGCGTCGATGAGGTCCTTGAGCGACTTGTAGGGGCTGTCGGCAGGAACCACGATCGCATCCGGCGTCAGCTGGAAAACATAGACGTTGATCAGGTCGTCGGTCTTGTAGCCGACGTCCTTCTGCATCGGCTGCAGGAAGATATGCGGCAGGTTGGTGCCCATGACGGTATTCCCGTCGGCCGGCAACTTGTTCAGCGACGCCCACGCAGTCGCGCCGCCGGCGCCGGGCTTGTACTGGACCACCACGTCGCGTCCGGAAACGGCCTTGAGCACCGGTTCCTGAATTCGGGCCGTCACGTCCGATTCGCCACCCGCGGGAAACGGAATCACGTAGGTGAGGGTTTGCGTCATGGCAGGGCTCGCGGCGGCCAGGCCGGCGGCGAGGCCGATCCCGACGGCCCAGCGGCGAAGAATGTCAAAGCGATATTCGGTCATGGCGTGATGCCTCCAATGGTTTTCCGCGGCAGTCGCCACGGTCGGGCGTGATCGGGATGGTGGATCCAGGTCCCCGATTTCTTGCGCCCAAGAAAAACGCGCCGTGCTGCGTCACAACGCGATCGGAACATTATCCCATCGTGGCGCAGCGCGGGCAAACCGGTTTCGCATGGGGACGGCGGCTGCCGCCATGCGGATTGGCAATACAATGTGAACCGAGCCTGGATTCCGCGCGGGCGCGTGATCTCCGGAGCGAATCGAACCCAGCCCCGACGCATGCGCGCACTTCGATACGAACGCTACGGCCCCCCTGACGTGCTGCACGTCGTGGAGGTTGCCGAGCCTGCGCCCGCATTGGGCGAAGTGAAGTTGCGTGTCCGCGCGGCGAGCCTGAACCCGCTCGACTGGAAGTCCCGCGCCGGACACCTGCGGTGGGTGCCGACATTCCGCGGTCCCCCGCGGGGGATGGGATGTGATTTTTCCGGCGAGATCGTCGAAGTCGGCGGTGGCGCGATGGCACGTCACGTCGGTGAGCGGGTATTCGGTTCGGTTTCCCCGTTCGTTCGCGATGGCGCGCTGGCCGAGTTCGTGGTCATCGCGGCCGAACGGATCGTGCCGGTTCCGGGCCCGGTCACGTACGAGGTGGCCGCCGCACTCCCGGTCGCCGCGGGCAGCGCGTTGCAGGCGCTCGTCGACGATGCGCACCTGGCCGCCGGACAGCGCGTGCTCGTCACGGGTGCGGCAGGAGGCGTTGGTCATTTCGCCGTGCAGATCGCGAAACAGGCGGGCGCCCATGTGGTCGGCGTCTGCAGCGCCGGCAACGTGGCGTTCGTGCGCTCGCTGGGCGCCGACGAGGTTGTCGACTATGCAAGGGACGATTACACGCGCCGCAGCGACCGGTTCGATGTCGTGTTTGACGCGGCCTGCGCGTCGTCGTTCGGGCAGTCCCGACGGGTGCTCACCGGGACCGGATGCTACGTCAACACCGCCGGCAGCGCATTTGCCGCCATGGGCACGGCGGTCGGTGCGCTGGCTGCGCGGCTCACTTCGCAACAGCGCGCGATCCCCTTCATGTTGAAGGCGGGGCCTTCGATGTGGAAGCGGCTCGCGGCGCTGGCGAGCGACGGCACCCTCAATCCCCACATCGAGCGGACGATTGCACTCGAGGACGTCGCCGAAGCCCAGCGGACGATGGAGACCGGCCATGGCCGAGGCAAGATCGTGGTCCGGCCCTGACGCTCCCGGCGGGTGCTTGCATGCTGTTGACCGGCCGCCTCCGAGCGGCGGATCATCTCGTCGCGGATCTCGCCGTATTGCTTGCGCGTCTCCATCTCGATCAGCGCCGGCCCGATGACCGGCGGTACCCAGATCGCAGGCGTATACGTTCCCGTGTGAATGACATGCAAGCTGCCGTTGCGCTCGTCGAGGCGCGTGGTGAACGCTGCGGGCATCGTGTTGCCGCTGATCATCTTCGAGCGGATTTCGGACTGGGGGATCAGTTCGATGTCGCGCAGGTTCTCGAAGGGGAAGGTCAGCGGCCCGCGCGAGGCCTGCCCCTTCTGGAATACCTGCAGCCGGTTGCCGAAGCGCAAGCGCACGACGCTCTGCTGGAGGTTCGAGATGAACTTCGCCATGCCGTCGTAGTCTGTGAGCACGTCCCACGCGATGGCGCGCGGCGCGGACACCGGGCAGTCCACCGCGACGCGGATCGCGGCACCGTCCCTTTCGACATGCACGACGATGTCGCTGGTGTCGCCCGCGGACCACGCGGCGAGCGGCATGAGCGCGAGCACGAGGCTCGCCAAACGCCGGGCGCACACCGGCAGCGGGCGCGCAATTGACAGAGCGGCAGTCTGTTCGCGGCCGGGCATCGCCTACCCGTTGCGCCCGATTTCGGCCCAGTATTCGTGGTGCGCGGTGTTCACCAGCGACACCCGATACTCGACCGGAACATCGTTGTAGGCTAGCGCCACGCGACGGATCTGGAGCAGGGGCGCGCCGCGCGCCAGATCGAGCAGTCCTGCGGTGTCGGCGTCGGCGAGCGTTGCGCGCAGCCTTTCGCGGGTGCGCACGACAGAAATGCCGAAGGACTCCTGATAAAGGTTGTAGAGTGTCGACGAGCGCTCGCGGATCTGCGATTCGACCAGTCCGGGAAACTGCGCCGATGGCAGCGTGATGTCGTCGACCATGATCGGCGTGCCCGACAGTCGCAGCCGGTTGCGGATGCGGAACACGGGGTCGCCGACTGCGCCACCCAGTTTCTCCGCGCGAGATCCGGTCCGCCCGGGCCCGGGAGAATGACAGCAATTGCACTTCCGGATATGCCTTCGATCCCGCCTCGGGGACGATGTGAAAGAAATAGAACAACAAACGGTCACGCGTGTGGGTCGCCACGAACGTTCCGCGTCCCTGCTGTCGGATCAGGATGTTCTCGGCGACCAACTCGTCGATCGCCTTGCGCACGGTGCCGATGCTGATGCCGAACCGTTCGGAGAGCCGGCGCTCTGCAGGTATCGCTTCGCCCGGTTTCCATTCGCCGCCAGTCAGCGCCTTCATCATCTGGCGCTTGATCTCCTTGTACAGCGGCGTGGCGAGCGGGATGCCCGGCGCGACGGAATCGCTGGCCGACGCGGCGTCGCGGCGACGCGCGGCCGATGGTTTCCGCGCGGGATTTATCATGGCCCGTAGTGTAGCCGCCACCTGCAGGTGATGCAAATCATATAGATCATCTAGTTGACTTGAGTCCACGCCGGGGCTAGGATAGATAAAGTAACTGCGAGCGCCGGCACAAAGTGCCGCCTGCCATGGGCCAAAGCTCCCGTTGCGGTTTCGGACTTCTGGCCTTGGCCCTTGATCCCTGATCCCTGATCCCTGATCCACGGAGACCTCACCATGATTCACTGCGTATTGCACGATCCGGCCGACTCGGTTGCGGTCGTCGTCGTCGAGGGCGTGCAGGCTGGAGCGACGCTCACAGGTCTGATCCTCGACGAGGACCGGACGATCACTCTGCCATGCGTGCAGGACATTCCGCTCGGCCACAAGGTGGCGCTGAAGGACATGGTGGTCGGCGACACCGTGATCAAGTACGGGATCGACATCGGAAAGGTCGTGCAGCCGATCGCCAAGGGCCAGCACGCGCATGTCCACAACATCAAGACCAAACGATGGTGATGAACCATCGCGTCGTTGCGCACCGCGGGCCCACAGCGTGTCCGGTGGTGGGGGGCGCGAGGCGTTCGAGCGTCGCGCGGCGCCTTGCTTGCGCGACCATCAACGTCTCACGGCCGCCGCGATGTCACCTTGCCAAGGCGAGGTACGCTTCCAGACGCGTCGCATCGTGCCATTCTCGTTGAACGAGGGCGTCGTGGCAGGCATGCTCACGGTGCCCGTTCTGCAAACCTGATCGATTGCCGGAAAACATCATGAAAAAATCGTTCCTGGGCTACCGCCGCGAAAACGGCCGCGTGGGCGTGCGCAATCACGTCATCATCCTGCCCGTCGACGACCTGTCCAACGCGGCCTGCGAGGCAGTCGCGCACAACATCAAGGGCACGCTGGCGATCCCTCATCCCTATGGCCGGCTGCAGTTCGGTGCCGACCTCGACCTGCACTTCCGCACGCTGATCGGCACCGGTTCAAATCCGAACGTCGCGGCGGTCGTGGTGATCGGCATCGAGGAGCAGTGGACGAAGAAGGTTGTCGACGCGATCGCCGCCACCGGCAAGCCGGTGTCCGGTTTCGGCATCGAGCTGCACGGCGACCACGACACCATCATGCGTGCGTCGAAGGCTGCAAAGGAATACCTGCAGGCGGCGAGCGAGCTGCAGCGTGTCGAGTGCGACCTGAAGGAACTGTGGGTGTCGACGAAGTGCGGCGAGTCGGACACGACGTCGGGCTGCGGTTCGAACCCGACCGTCGGTGATGCGTTCGACAAGCTCTACGCCGCCGGCTGCACACTGGTGTTTGGCGAGACCACGGAATTGACCGGCGGCGAGCAGATCGTCGCCGCGCGCTGCCGCGACGACCGTGTGCGAGCCGACTTCATGCGCATGTTCGATCGCTACCAGGAGGTGATCAACCGCCACAAGACGAGTGATCTCTCCGATTCGCAGCCGACCAAGGGCAACATTGCGGGCGGGCTAACGACCATCGAGGAAAAGGCGCTCGGCAACATCCAGAAGATCGGCAAGAAGTGCGTGGTCGACGGCGTGATCGACAAGGCCGAGGTGCCGACGGGTCCGGGCCTCTGGTTCATGGATTCGTCGTCGGCGGCGGCCGAGATGGTCACGCTGTGCGCCGCGTCCGGTTTTGTCGTCCATTTCTTCCCGACGGGTCAGGGCAATGTCATCGGCAATCCGATCCTCCCGGTGATCAAGGTCTGCGCCAATCCTCGCACCGTGCGTACGATGCGCGAGCACGTCGATGTCGACACCTCGGGTCTGCTTCAGCGCGAGATCACGATGGGCGAGGCGGGCGACAAGCTGATCGACATGATGTTTCGCACCGCGAACGGCCGGCTGACGGCGGCCGAGGCGCTCGGTCATCGCGAATTCGTGCTGACCCGTCTGTACGAGAGCGCCTGACGCGATGGTCGGACGCGAAGTCGGTGCATTGGCGCTGCCCGAACTGGCGGATATTCGGGCGGCGCATGCGCGGATCGTGGCCGTGATCCACCATACGCCGGTTTTCACCTGCCGTTCTCTCGACGATGCGGTCGGCGCACGGCTCTACTTCAAGTGCGAGAACCTGCAGAAGGTTGGCGCGTTCAAGGCGCGGGGCGCAAGCAATGCGGTTTTCTCGCTGGCCGCGGACGTTGCGGCGCGCGGCGTCGTCACGCATTCGTCCGGCAATCACGGTGCTGCGCTTGCATACGCTGCGCAGCAGCGCGCAATTCCGGCGCACGTGGTGATGCCGGATAACGCGCCGAAGATCAAGGTTGCCAACGTGCGCGGCTTCGGCGCGCAGGTGCATTTCTGCGCGCCGACGCTGGCGGCGCGCGAGCGAATGTGCGCGGAGCTCGTGCACGCGACCGGCGCGACGCTCGTACATCCCTACGACGACGCGGCGGTCATCGCCGGGCAGGGTACGGCGGCGATGGAACTGCTGGATGCGCTGCCCGATCTCGACGCGGTGGTCGCGCCGGTGGGCGGCGGCGGATTGCTGTCGGGGACAGCCATTGCCGCGAAGGGAATGCGCGATGGCATCGAGGTGCTGGGTGCCGAGCCTGCCGGCGCCGACGATGCCAGGCGCAGTTTCGAGTCCGGCGAACTGCAGCCGATGCCCGAGCCACGGACCATCGCCGATGGATTGCGCGGCGCGTTGTCGCCGCGCACACTGCGCGCGTTGCGTGAGCGGGTGGCTGCGATCGGTACCTGCAGCGAGCAGGCAATCATCGCGGCGATGCGCCTGACCTGGGAGCGGATGAAGCTGGTCATCGAGCCGTCGGCCGCGGTACCGCTTGCCGCGATGCTCGAGGGATCCCTGCCGGTCAAGGGACGCCGGGTCGGCGTCATACTGAGCGGCGGCAACGTCGACCTCGACCGGCTGCCCTGGCAGGCCTGATGCGAATCGTCATCACCGAGTTCATGGACGACGCCGCGGTGGCGTCGCTGGCGGATCGCTTTTCCGTGCTCTACGACAAGACGCTGGTCGACCGGCGCGCGGAGCTCGTGACGCTGCTGGCGGATGCTGCGGCGCTCATCGTGCGCAATCGCACGCAGGTCGACGAGGCGCTGCTCGCAGCGGCGCCCGCGCTCAGGGTGGTCGGGCGACTTGGGGTGGGGCTCGATAACATCGACACGACAGCGTGCCTTGCGCGCGGCATCGAGGTCATCCCGGCGACCGGCGCGAATGCGCAGGCGGTGGCGGAATACGTGATCGGCGTGGCGATGTTGCTGTTGCGCACTGCGTATCTTTCGACGGATCGGGTCGCCGACGGGTCGTGGCCGCGCGCGGCGCTGGGCGACGGCCGAGAGATCGCCGGCAAGACGCTGGGGCTGGTCGGTTTCGGCGGAATCGGGCGCCTCACCGCCGGACTCGGGCGGGCGCTTCGGATGAACGTCATCGGCTTCGATCCGCAGTTGCCGTCGTCGTCGCCCGACTGGGCGGCGAACGAGGCGACTTCGCGCTCGTTCGTGCAGGTTCTGGCCGAAGCCGACGTCGTGTCGCTGCACGTGCCGCTCACCACCGACACGCGGAATCTGCTCGATGCCGACCGTATTGCGCGGATGAAGCCGGATGCGATCCTCGTGAACACGGCACGCGGCGGCGTGGTCGACGAGACCGCGGTGGCCGCTGCGTTGCGTGCGGGCAGGCTGGGGGGAGCGGCGCTCGACGTATTCGACCGCGAACCGCTGCCCGCGGGCTCGCCGCTCGCCGGATGCCCGCGCCTCGTCCTCACGCCGCACATCGCAGGCGTGACGCGGGAGTCGAACGTCCGGGTGTCCACGCTGATCGCGGACAAAGTCGCCGCCGCACTGCGGCGAGGCTGACGGAACGGAACATGCCGAAGTTCACGATGCAGGCGCTGCAGGAACTGGCCGCCCGGGCGCTCGCCAACGCCGGCGCCAGCGCGACGATGGCGGAGTCGACCGCGCGCGCGCTGGTCGACGCCGAGGCGCGGGGCCTGTCGTCGCACGGGCTGGCGCGCGTCACGCAATACGCGGCGCATCTCGCCAACGGCCGCGCCGATGGCGCGGCGGTGCCGCGGGTGTTGCGCAGCCGGGGTGGCGCGGTGTTGATCGACGCCAGCTCGGGCCTCGCGTTTCCGGCCTGCGCATTGGCGGTGTCGGAGGCGATCACCCGCGCGCGCGAGTTCGGGGTCGCCTTCGCCGGCGTGACCAACAGTCATCATTTCGGCGTAGCCGCCTATCACCTGGCGCCGGTCGCGAAGGCCGGGATGGTCGGGCTCGCGTTTGGCAATTCACCGGCCGCGATGCCGGCCGCCGGCGGCAAGCGGCCGGTGTTCGGCACCAATCCCATCGCCGCGATATTTCCGCGCCGCGAAGGCGCGCCGCTCGTCATCGACCTTTCGCTGTCCGAGGTCGCGCGCGGCAAGGTGATGGTGGCTGCAAAGCAGGGGCAGCCGATCCCCTTGGGCTGGGCGCTGGACCGCGAAGGCCGCCCGACCACCGACGCGCAGGCAGGGCTCGAAGGCTCGATGCTGCCGATGGGCGGCACCAAAGGCGCGATGCTCGCATTGATCGTCGAACTTCTCGCCTGTGCGTTGACCGGCGCCGCGATGGGCTTCGAGGCCGATTCGTTCTTCGTCGACGCCGGCAACGCGCCGCGGATCGGCCAGGCGTTCCTGGTCATCGATCCGGAGGCGCTTGCGGGGCGCGAAACCTATATCGAGCGCGTCGAGTCATTGATCACCGCGATGAGCGTCGACGAAGCTGTGCGCCTGCCCGGCGCGCGGCGCGACGACCTGGCGGCCAAGTCCGGCAAAGAAGGCATCGAGATCACGCAGGCCCTCGCCGACCAGTTGGCACGATTGGCGAAATAGCGTAAGTATTGCGCTGGGCGCCGCAGCCGCCACCGGCTCGGCCGCTTCCCATCGCATCGATCTGACCAACCGGAGGAGAAGATGGCCAATCCTTTCGTGCACGTCGAACTCGCCACCCATGATGTCGCGCAGGCGAAGAAGTTCTACTCGCAGCTGTTCGACTGGAAGATGGAAGACATGCCGATGCCCGACGGCGCCTACACGATGATAGGCGTGGGCGACGGCACCGGCGGTGGACTCATGAAGCATCCGATGCCGGATGCTCCGGCGCTATGGCTCCCCTACGTGCTGGTGGATGATATCGTCGCCGCTACGAAGAAAGCGCGCGCGCTCGGCGCCAACGTGGTCAAGGACGTGACCGAGGTGAAGGACATGGGCAGCTTCGCGATCTTCGTCGATCCGACGGGAGCGATGCTCGGGATCTGGCAAACGAAGCCGAAATGATCGCTTTCAAGCCGAGGTCGCGCGCGTTGCGCGGGGCTGGCGGGCAACGGCGAATGAGTTCCAGTGACCAGCGCGGTATTGCGGTGCCGACCCCGGCTCATTTCCTGCCTGCGATCGCTTCGCGCAACGCATTGAAGATGCCTGGAGCCGCGGCGATCACGTCGTCAGCGCGCAGGAATTGCCTGCTGCCGGCGAAATCGCCGACACGTCCGCCCGCTTCACTGACCAGCAGTGCGCCGGCTGCGATGTCCCATGGGTTGAGGTGCGATATCCAGAAGCCGTCCAGTCGTCCGGCGGCGACGTGTGCGAGATCGAGCTCGCGCGAACCTGCCTGCCTCATTCCGGAGCATTGCGCGGCCAGCGCATTGAACAACGGCAGGTAGGCCGGAAAGCCCGGATGCTCGTGGGCGGGAATCACGCTGCCGACGAGCGCGTCGGACAGATGCAGGCAGGTTGAGACGTGCATCTCCTTGCCGTTGCAATGGGCGCCCTTGCCGGACACGGCGGTGAAGAGCTCGTCGTGCACCGGATCGAAGACCGCCGCGTGCGTGACCCTCTCGCCATGAATCACCGCGACCGAAACCGCGAAATAGGGGTAGCCATGGGCGAAGTTGGTGCAACCATCGAGCGGCGAGACGATCCATTTGTGCCCCGCACCCTCGCGTGCTCCCTCGATGTGCCCGGATTCCTCGCCGAGAATCGCGTGCTCGGGAAACGCGGCGCGAACCGTGGCGACGACGGCGTCCTCGGCCTCCACGCCTGCGGCCGACACGATCTCGCCGTGCTCCCTGGAGAACGTCGGCAGCCGCTTCAGATCGCGCGCTGCATCGATGACGATGCTGCCGGCGGTGCGAACGGCACGCACGGCGACGGCGAGGACCTGATCGCTGGCGGGGATCACGGGCTCCCCGCCTTGAGCATTTCCTGCTCCATCAGCAGATAGGTGCCGTAGGCGTTGATGCGGTTGGCCTGCTCGAATGCGGGCAACGATCGAAAGCGCGTCCAGTCGGTCTTTGCATAGATTTCATCGAACGGCTCGAGGTCGCGCGCCGCGCGACCCATCGTTTCGCGCAGGTAGGCCAGGTAGTCACGAGTCAACATGAGATCGCGCTCGACGTCGTGCGATGCCGGGCCATGGCCGGGCACGACCACCTCCGGATTCAGCGCGATCATCTTGTCCATCGCCTTCAGCCAGCCGGCGCTGTCGGCATTGCCGACGAAAGGTACGCGGCCGGCGAAGATGAGATCGCCCGCGAAGAGCAGCCGGTCTTCCTCGACGTACATCATGAGATCCTCTGGCGTATGCGCGCCCTCGGAATAGACGAGGCGAAAGGTGAGGCCCCCCATCCGGAACACGGTGTCGCCGTCGAGCAAAAGGTCGGGCGGCACCAGCACAGTTTTCTCGTCGAACCAGGGAGCGAGGTCGGCACGCCGCTGCGCCAGGCGATCGGCCGCCTGCGCCGAGTTCAGGTAGCGCCTGGCTTCGCGGTGCGCCCAGACGTCCACACCCG
Source organism: uncultured beta proteobacterium (assembly GCA_963739745.1). Classification (GTDB taxonomy): domain Bacteria; phylum Pseudomonadota; class Gammaproteobacteria; order Burkholderiales; family Casimicrobiaceae; genus VBCG01. Next base: position 67,490 of record CAVUCJ010000011.1, on the reverse strand, counting down.
GCACGCGCAGCGCCTGCAGTCCGTAGACATGATCGGCGTGGTAGTGGCTGACGATGACGCGCCGGATCGGCTGCGGTGTCACCTTGGCAATCGCGGCGACCATCGCTTGACCGAGCGGCGGCGAGCCCAGCGCGTCGAAGACGACCACGCCATCCGCGGTAACGACGAAACCGGCGTTGGACATGAATCCCTTGTTCTGCCTGCTTGCCATGCCGGCTTCGCCCTGGAAGAACCACCCGTGCGCGGAAACCTGTTGTGGCACCAGCACGATGCCGCCGGCGGTTTGCGCGGTCGCGTTCACGGCGACCAACGCCAGAATCAGGGCGCCGGCGAGACGGAGCCTATTGAATCTGGACGCATTCGGCCGGGTCGAATCGGAGCGGGACGAATCGAGTCGGGGCATGTAGGCCATGTGTGTTCAGACGGTCGCCGGTTCCTGTGGCGCCGGCAGGGGTACAACGTACTTTGCCATGAAACGGCGATCGATCCGATCCTTCCAGCGCCAGACCCAGTCGCCTTCAACCACGAACGGACCGCGCGACGCAATGGCGTGCCTGCCGCCGGTCGAGATCAGAGCCAGCGCCCTCCGCTGCGGAATGTACTTGCGCAGAGGCAAGCCGCCGGCGGCCCGGCGCAGGTTCGCAGCGAGCGGCGGGCCCTGGCGCACCGCGAAAACGCCCGACTTCGGGCGCGGATGGCCAGGCTGAGACGCGCAGTCGCCGGCGGCGAACACGAACGGATGTGAAGCAGAGCGCAGATGATCATCGATGTGGACAAAACCCCGATCGTCGCACGCAAGTCCCGAGGCCGCGAGCCAGGGCTGCACGGACGCGGCAGTTGCCCATACGATGCGGTCGACGGCGATGCGCCGGCTGCTCGTCACGACGACGGTACCGGGCTCGACTGCCACCGCGCCGCTTTGCAGATGGAGTACGACGCCGCGCTCGACGAGGATGCGCCCGAGTCGCGCGCGCACGATCGGCGAGTGTTGCGCGAGGACCGTCGGCTGGTCCGTGATGAGGGCGAAGCGGGGGGCGCGCGCGCCCAGCGCGTCAGCCAGACGGTACTGCATGGCGAGCAGCACCTCCACGCCACCCGCGCCCGCGCCGACGACCGCGATCGCGCGAACCTTGCCGTCGGCGGCCTCAGCCTGCATTCGTGCCCATCCCGCGAGAAAACCCGCGACCGGCTTGACCGGAAGTGCGAGGACGCCAGCGCCGGGCGCGCTCGTGTCGGGAGTCGAACCGATGTCGATCGACAGCAGGTCGAATTCCTCGCGCATTCCGGAGGCCAGCGTCGCAATCCTGGAGTTGAGGTCGAGTGCCACGACACGGTCAACGATCAGCTGTGCGCCGGCCCACGCGGCCAGCGGCGCGAGGGCAATATGTGCTTCCTCTTCCGTATAGTGGCCGGCCACGAGTCCGGGCAACATCCCGGAATACGGCGTCGCCGCATCCGGCGACACCAGCGTGAGCGCTATCCTAGGGTCGCGTCGCAGCGCGAACCGACGCAGTACTTCGACATGACTGTGGCCGCCGCCGACCAGCAGTATCCGCTGCGGCCTGGAATTCATCGGGCCCGCGCCTGCGCCGTCATGTGGCCGTCGTCCTCCCCGTGCTGTCGTCGTGGCGTGTCGCGACATCTTCTTGCAATGCTACACGATGCGGTTGTGACTGCTGCGCCCATGTTGCGGCGCGCCATCGTGGGCGGCAGCACAAGGCGTCGCGTTGCGGCAACGCGCGCAGCGCAGTATCCTAGCCGTCCGCTTTTGCCGCTTCCATCACCAGGCCGCCATCCGAAGGCCAACGCACTCGGTGAACACCGCGGCGACCACATCGAAGGAGACACCGGTGTCTGTCCAACTCTCATTGACCGTCAACGGCAGGGCGGTGAGCGTCACCGCCGATGCGCGAACACTGCTCGTCGAATTGCTGCGCAACCAGCTGGGACTGACCGGTACGCACGTTGGTTGCGACACCGGCCAGTGCGGCGCATGCACGGTCCTGCTCGACGGACGCGCGGTGAAGGCCTGCAACATGCTCGCTGCGCAGGCAAACGGCGCCAAGGTCGAGACGATCGAAGGTCTGGCCGCCGCCGATGGCACGCTGCATCCGATGCAGGCGGCGTTCAAGGATTGCCACGGCCTGCAGTGCGGCTTCTGCACGCCGGGCATGGTGCTCTCGGCGATCGACCTGGTCGAGCGTTACCCGAAGGCCGACGAAAAGACCATCCGCGAAGAACTCGAAGGCAACCTGTGCCGCTGCACGGGCTATCAAAACATCGTCCGCGCGGTGCAGCAGGGTGCCACCGCGATGGCGAAGTAGGGGGACAGCATGGGTGCCACCGAGACCGGCCTGATCGGCCAATCCGTCCGCCGCAAGGAGGACGTCCGTTTCCTGACGGGTGCGGGACAATTTACCGACGACGTCACGCAATCGCGTCAGACGTTCGCCTACTTTCTGCGCTCGCCGCACGCGCACGCGAAGATCCGCAAGATCGATACCGCGAACGCGAAGGCCGCGCCGGGTGTGGTCGCGATCTTCACCGGTGACGATCTGGCCGGCGTGAACGGCCTGCCTTGCGGCTGGCTCATTACCAGCAGCGACGGCAAGCCGATGAACGAACCGCCGCATCCCGTGCTGGCGCAGGGCAAGGTCCGTCACGTGGGCGACCAGGTCGCGCTGGTGATCGCGGAGTCCGCGCACCAGGCCAAGGACGCGTCCGAGTTGATCGACGTCGACTACGAGGTCCTGCCTGCGGTGGTCAATTGTGTAGATGCGCTGAAGCCCGGCGCGCCGCAGATCCACGAACAGGCGCCCGGCAACAAGTGCTACACGTGGGCGCTGGGCGACAAGGCCGCCGTGGACGCCGCGTTCGCCAAGGCCGCGCATGTGTCGAAGGTCGATATCGTCAACAACCGGCTCATCCCCAATGCGATTGAACCGCGCGCCGCCGTCGCGTCGTACAACCGCGCCGACGAGTCATACACGCTCTACGTCGCCAATCAGAATCCGCACGTCGAGAGGCTGCTGATGACGGCATTCGTGCTCGGCCTGTCGGAGTCGAAGCTGCGGGTGATCGCGCCCGATGTCGGCGGAGGTTTCGGCTCCAAGATCTTCCTGTATGCCGAAGAGACGGCGATGGTGTGGGCGTCGAAGAGGGTCAACCGTCCGATCAAGTGGGCGGCCGAACGCAGCGAGTCCTTCCTCACCGACGCGCACGGCCGCGACCACGTAACGCATGCGGAACTGGCCCTCGACAAAGAGGGGAAATTTCTCGCAATGCGCGTGCTCACCACCGCCAACATGGGCGCGTACCTGTCGACCTTCGCGTCGAGCATTCCGACGATTCTCTACGCGACGCTCCTCGCCGGCCAGTACACGACGCCGGCCATCTATTGCGAGGTAACGGCGTCTTTCACCAACACGGCGCCGGTCGATGCCTATCGTGGTGCCGGCCGTCCGGAAGCGACGTTCGTGGTCGAACGCCTGGTGCACCAGGCGGGGGTTGATCTCGGCATCGCGCAGGACGAGATCCGTCGTCGCAATTTCATTCGCAGCTTCCCGTACGCGACGCCCGTTGCGCTGACCTACGACACCGGCAACTACGACCAGACGCTCGACGAGGCGATGAAGATCGCCGACGTCGCGGGCTTCCCCGCGCGCAAGGCCGAAGCCGAGAAGCGTGGCCGCTTGCGCGGCCTGGGGTATTCGACATACATCGAAGCCTGCGGGCTTGCGCCGTCGAACGTCGCCGGCGCGCTGGGCGCCCGCGCGGGATTGTTCGAGGCGGGCGAAGTGCGCGTCAACCCGACGGGCAGCGTCACCATCTTCACCGGTTCGCACAGCCACGGGCAGGGACACGAGACGACGTTCGCCCAGATCGTCGCCGGCAAGCTCGGCATCGACATCGGCAATGTCGAAGTCGTTCACGGGGATACCGGACGCATCCCATTCGGCATGGGCACGTACGGATCACGATCGCTTGCGGTCGGCGGCTCCGCGATCGTGAAGGCGCTCGACAAGGTTATCGCCAAGGGCAAGAAGATCGCTGCGCATCTTCTCGAGGCGGCGGAGACCGACATCGAGTTCAAGGACGGCAAGTTCACCGTCGCCGGAACCGATCGCAGCAAGGCGTTCGCGGAAATCTCGCTGGCTGCCTACGTGCCGCACAACTATCCGCTGGGCACGCTCGAACCCGGTCTCGACGAGACCGCGTTCTACGACCCGACCAATTTCACCTATCCGGCGGGTTCGCATATCTGCGAAGTCGAGATCGACCCGGAGACTGGTGTCACGCAGGTCGTTGCCTTCACCGCCTGCGACGACTTCGGCAACATCATCAACCCGATGATCGTCGAGGGCCAGGTGCACGGAGGCATCGCGCAGGGCATCGGGCAGGCGCTGCTGGAGAACTGCGTGTACGACATGGAGACCGGCCAGCTCCTGACCGGCAGCTACATGGACTACGCGATGCCGCGTGCCGACGACCTGCCGACGCTCAAGGTCGGCACCAAGGTCACGCCCTGCACGCACAATCCGCTGGGTGCCAAGGGCTGCGGCGAGGCGGGGGCCATCGGCGCCCCAGCGGCGATGATGAACGCCGTCCACGACGCGCTGCGCAGCGTCGGTGTCAAGCGCATCGACATGCCGGCCTCCCCCCATCGCGTCTGGAGCGCCATCCAGTCCGCCCGCGCCTGATCGGAGAATCCACATGTACAGCTTTGAACTCAAGAAGGCCGACTCGGTCGCCAATGCAGCCGCGCTGCTCGCGGAATCGGGAGGCAAGCTGCTGGCCGGCGGGCAGAGCCTCGTCGCCGCGATGAAGATGCGCCTGGCGCAGCCGGGCACGCTCGTGGACCTGTCCGGCATCGCCGAGCTGAAGGGCATACGCCACGAGGGTGCCCACATCGTGATCGGCGCAATGACACGACATGCCGAAGTCGCCGCGTCGAAGGAGGTGAAGGCCGCGATCCCGGCATTGGCGGCGCTCGCCGAAGGCATCGGCGATCGGCAGATCCGCAACATGGGCACGATCGGGGGGGCGCTGGCCAACAACGACCCGGCGGCGTGTTATCCGGCGGCGGTGCTCGGCCTCGGTGCGACCGTCCACACCAACAAGCGCAAGATCGCTGCCGATGATTTCTTCAAGGGCATGTACGAAACGGCGCTGGCCGAAGGTGAGATCATCACGTCGGTCAGCTTTCCCGTTCCGAAGAAGGCGGCGTACATGAAGTTCGCGCAGCCGGCGTCGCGCTTCGCGCTGGTGGGCGTGTTCGTCGCGCAGACGTCGGGCGGGGTGCGCGTCGCCGTGACGGGCGCGGCGTCGTCCGTGTTCCGCGCCAAGCCGCTCGAGGAGGCTCTGACGAAGAGCTTTGCTGCCGATGCGGCGAAGACGGTCAAGATGAGCGCAACGGGGCTCAACAACGACTTGCACGGATCGCCCGAATATCGCGCACACCTGATCTCGGTGCTGGCGTCGCGGGCGGTGACGGCGGCAGGCTGACGCGAATCCACGGCAGGAACACGGGCGGTGGGGTATCCCACCGCCCGTTTTCTTTGAGCGCGCGGCCGGCAATGGCGCACTCGCCGGCCTATGGCGAACGATCGTTCCATGCGACGATAGCGGGTGCGCGACTTCGGGCACGGGATTGCCGAACGAATCGGGAAGGGAGCATTGCGTTGGCCAGGGGAAGCTACCAGGAATCGTCGATCCGGGTGTTGAAGGGTCTGCAGCCGGTGAAGGAGCGGCCCGGGATGTACACGCGTACCGGCGACCCGACGCACATCGTCCAGGAGGTTATCGACAACGCGGCCGACGAAGCGCTGGGCGGCTACGCGACGCACATCGACGTCGTCGTGCACGCCGATCACTCGGTGACGGTGGACGACGACGGCCGCGGCATTCCGGTGGGTCCGCATCCCGAGGAGAAGGTGCCGACGGTCGAGCTGGTGTTCACGCGGCTGCACGCGGGCGGCAAGTTCGACAAGCGCGGCGGGGAGGCGGCCTACGCGTTTTCCGGCGGACTGCATGGCGTGGGCGTCTCGGTCACCAACGCGCTGTCGAAACGGCTGGAGGTCGAGGTCAGGCGCGACGGCCGCGTGCACCGAATCGTCTTCGCCGACGGCGACGTCGCGGAAAAGCTGAAGGTGGTCGGCACCTGCGGTGCCCGCACCACCGGGACCACGGTGCGCGTCGTGCCCGATCCGAAATACTTCGACGCGCCGACGGTTTCGTTGCGTGATCTCGCGCGGCTGCTGCGTGCCAAGGCGGTCCTGCTGCCCGGCATCAAGGTCACGTTGCGCATTGAGGGAGGCAAAGCTCCGAAGACGCAGACGTGGTCGTATCCGGACGGCCTTTCCGGCTACCTCGCGGAAATGAGCGAGGGGTCGGTGCCGATCGCGCCGATCTTCGCGGGCGAGCGTTTCCTCGGCGCGCCGAAGGGCGGCGAGACGTTCACCGAAGGCGAGGGCGCCGCATGGGCGCTCGCCTGGTACGAAGACGGCGGCGGTGAGGGCGAGAGCTACGTCAACCTGATTCCCACCTCCGCAGGCGGCACGCACGAGGCCGGGATGCGCGCGGCGCTGTTCGAGGCGCTGAAGTCTTTCATCGACCACCACAACCTGCTGCCGCGCGGCGTGCGCCTGCAGACCGAGGATGTCTCGGCGCGGCTGCACTACGTGCTGTCGACGCGCATCCTCGATCCGCAATTCCAGGGACAGGTCAAGGAGAAGCTCACCAGCCGCGACGCGCTCAAGCTCGTCACGCAGGTGATCCGCGACCCGCTCGAGGTGTGGCTTAACGCGCAACGTCGACGACGGCAAGCGCATCGCGGAGGCGGTCGATCCAGCAGGCGCAGACGCGGCAGAAATCCGCGCAGAAGGTGGAGAAGCGCAAGGGGTCGGGCGTCGCCGTACTGCCGGGAAAGCTGACCGACTGCGAGTCCGAGGATATGGCGCGTCGCGAAGTCTTCCTGGTCGAGGGCGATTCCGCGGGCGGCTCGGCCAAGCTCGCGCGCGACAAGCAGTACCAGGCGATCCTGCCGCTGCGCGGCAAGGTGCTCAACACCTTCGAAGTCGACCGCGACCGCCTGTTCGCCAACAACGAGATCCACGACATCGCGGTGGCCATCGGCGTCGATCCGCACCGGGCGGACGAGGATGCCGACCTGTCCGGCCTGCGCTACGCGCGGATCATCATCATGGCCGACGCCGACGTCGACGGCAGCCACATCAAGGTGCTGCTGCTCACGCTCTTCTTCCGGCACTTTCCGAAGCTCATCGAGCATGGCCACATCTGCGTCGCCGCGCCGCCGCTGTATCCGGATCGACGTGCCGCCGCTGGGCAAGCGTCCCGCGCGCAAGCTCTACGCGCTGGACGACGAGGAGCTGGAAGTCATCGAGGACCGGCTCGCCAAGGAAGGCGTCAGGCCGGGCTCGTGGTCGGTGGGCCGCTTCAAGGGACTGGGCGAGATGAATCCCGAGCAGCTCTGGGAGACGACGATGAATCCCGATACGCGGCGCGTGCTGCCGGTATCGCATCGCACCCGGAGCGGCCGACGACACGACGCGCGTTTTCGCGAAGCTGATGGGCAAGACCGAGGCTGCCAGCCGGCGCGAATGGATGGAGCAATCGGGAAACACGGTGGACGTCGACATCTGACGCTTTCCTCACACGACACTCACGGACGCCCGCATGGCAGCAACCAAGGACCGCAGAAAACCGGCAGGCGCGCGCGCAAGGCGCGCCAACGCTGCAGCCGACACGTTGAGCGGCGAACTCTTCGCCGACGTCGCCCCGGGATCGCAGGGACCCCGGCCGCCGGCGCCGGGAGGCGAAGCTCCCGGCGGAGGCGACGACGAGTCGCTGCCGCTGGCGGCGTTCGCCGAGCGCAGCTATCTCGAATACGCGATGAGCGTGGTGATGGGACGCGCGCTGCCCGACGTCGCCGACGGCCAGAAGCCGGTGCAGCGACGCATCCTCTACGCGATGCACGAACTGGGACTCTACGCGCCGACGCGGCATGTGAAGTCGGCGCGCGTCGTCGGCGACGTGCTCGGCAAATACCACCCGCACGGCGACACCGCGGCCTACGACGCGCTGGTGCGCCAGGCGCAGGATTTCACGCTGCGCTATCCGCTGATCGACGGGCAGGGCAATTTCGGCTCGCGCGACGGCGACAACGCCGCGGCGATGCGCTACACGGAGTGCCGGCTTACTCCGATTGCCGAACTGCTGCTTGCGGAGATCGACCGCGATACGGTGGACTTCGTGCCCAACTACGACGGCGCGTTCAGGGAACCGAAGCTCCTGCCCGCGCGCCTGCCGATGCTGCTGCTCAACGGCAGTTCGGGTATCGGCGTGGGCATGGCCACGGACATCCCGTCGCACAACCTGGCCGAGGTGGCGCGGGCGGTGATTGCGACGATACGCATCGCCGGCGACCGGCGTTGCGCAGCTGCTCGCGCACATGCCGGGCCCGGATCTCCCCGGCGGCGGCCACATCACGTCGTCACCGGAGGACATCCTGGCGATCTACGAATCCGGGCGCGGCAGCCTGCGCATCCGTGCCCGCTGGACCGTCGAGGAACTCGCGCGTGGCCAGTGGCGGATCGCGGTGACCGAATTGCCACACGGCGTATCGACCCGCGCGGTGCTCGAGGACATCGAGCGGGCGACCAATCCGAAGCCGAAGGAAGGCAAGAAGACGCTTTCGCAGGACCAGGGCAACCTGAAGACGCTGATGCTGTCAGCGCTGGACTCGGTGCGCGACGAATCGGACAAGAACGCCTCCGTCCGGCTGGTGTTCGAGCCGCGCTCGAGCCGGCAGGATCCCGCAGGAATTCGTCGACCTTCTGCTCGCCAACACGCGCCTGGATTCGAGCCTCCCCGTCAACCTGGTGCTGCTGGGCGGCGATGGCCGCCCGCGCCAGAAGAACCTGAAGCAGATCATCGACGAGTGGATTGCATTCCGTTTCGCCACCGTGACGCGCCGCACGCGGCACCGCCTCGCCGAAGTCGACCGACGGATCCACATCCTCGACGGCCGCCGGATCGCGCTGCTGTCGATCGACAAGGTGATCCGCCATCATCCGCAAGGCGGACGATCCCAAAGCCGACCTGGTCGCCGAGTTCGGACTCTCCGAGATCCAGGCGGACGACATTCTCGAGATTCGGCTGCGGCAGCTGGCGAGGCTCGAGGGCATCACGGATCGACGAGGAGCTCAAGTCGCTCAAGGCCGAGCGCAAATCGCTGCAGCGCGTCCTGGGGAACGGAGGCGCAATGTCCGATCTCGTCGTCTCCGAAATCGAGGCGGCGGCGGCGAAATTCTCGGACCCGCGCCGGACGCTGATCGAGGCCGTCGCGCCGGTTGCCGTCGGCCGCGCGGTTCCCGACGAGCCGCTGACGATCACGCTGTCGCGCAACGGCTGGATTCGGTCGCGGCAGGGACACGGGCTCGATGCCGCGCAGTTCGCATACAAGTCCGGCGACATGGCATTGGCGATCCTTGAAACGCGCAGTGTGAACCCGGTCGTGGTGCTGGATACGCAGGGACGCGCGTACACGATTCGCGCCGCCGACATCCCCGGGGGCCGTGGCGACGGCGTGCCGGTCACCACGCTGATCGATCTCGCGGTGGGCACCAAAGTGGCGCAGGCGATTTCCGGCGTGCCCGGGCAGCAGTTCCTGGTCGCAGGAACCGGCGGCTATGGTTTCATTTCTTCGATCGAGGACATGGTATCCCGCGTGAAGGCGGGACGCGTATTCATGACGCTCGAGCCCGGCGAAACGCCGGTCGCACCGGTGCCGCTCGCAACAGGACTCGACCATGTGGCCGCGCTGTCAAGCAGCGGCAAGCTTCTTGTGTTCGCGCTCGAGGAAATGCGCGTCGTGCCGCGAGGGCGTGGCGTGATCGTCATGACGCTGGATCGTGACGAAAGCCTGCTGGCGGTCGGCCTGGCGACGGGCCGCCGGGTCGTCATCCGCGGGACCAACCGCGTCGGCCGCCAGATCGACGTGGCGATCGAGGGCGACCAGCTTGCCAAGCACCTTCTGCGGCGCGCGAGGAAGGGCTGCCGCATCGCGGCAAAGATCAAGGTCGTGGGGTTCGGTCCGGTGGCGTGACAGGCGAAGCGGTATGACGGCAAATCGACGCGTCGCTGAACGGCATCGTGCGGGGGTGCGTCGTGTGCGACCGGCGGGGTGCCACGGCGTCACGGTGAGCGCGCGGTCCGCGATGTGTTCGCTAGCGCTGCGCCACCACGGCGGCCAGCGCCGAGAAGATTTCCTGCGCGAAATTTAGATCCTTGCGGGGGGTGCCGGACGGCGTGGCGTTGACCAGGACGGCAATCGTCGCCCGCGTACCGGGGTCGTAGAAGGTGGCGGCCTGCCATCCGATCCCGGATCCCGTATGGCCCCACCAGCCCTTCAGGATGCCGATGCCGAGTCCGTAGCGGTCGTACTCGGGGCCATTGGTCACGACACGCGAGCGCGCAATGCGCATCAACTGGAGCTCGGCACCGATCAGCCGGCCGTCGCCGAGTGCGGCACCCAGGTCTGCAGATCATCGAGCGTGGAGATCATCGCGCCGGCGCCGGCAATCGCCGTCGGACTGATCAGCGGCAACGTTTCCAGTGTGCCGGTCGCCATGTTCACTTCATATGGCGTGGGATACGGCGACGGCAATGGGACCGTCTCCGGGTACACGGTGCCCGTCAATTCCAGGGGTCGAGGATCCGGCGCTGCATTGCCGCCGCCAGCGGACCCGACGTGAGCTGTTCGATGAACATGCCGAGCAGAACGGTGTTGGTATTGCAGTACTGGTACTGCGCACGCGACGAAACTTGCCGGCATGGGCCGCCGATCCGACTATTGCTATGCTATCCGTCGCCCGTTCCCCCGAATGCCCCTCCCGATGACCGCGTCCATCCCTGCCGTTGCCTTTCCCGCCTCCGTCGACGCCACGCTCGAGCTGCTGACGGCGCAGGACTACGTCGCCGAGCGCCGCCTCGCCACGACGGTTTTTCTCGCACTCAAGCTGAGGCGCCCGCTGTTCCTCGAAGGTGAAGCCGGGGTGGGCAAGACCGAGATCGCCAAGGTGCTGGCGACGGGGTTGGGCAAGCCCCTGGTGCGCCTGCAGTGCTACGAAGGTCTCGACACCGCCGCGGCGGTCTACGAGTGGAACTATCCGCGGCAGATGATCGAAATCCGCCTGGCGGAGGCCGCGGGCGGCGTCGCGCGCGACGCGCTGGCCCACGACATATTCACGCGCGATTTCCTGCTCAAGCGACCCCTGCTGCAGGCGATCGACCCCGACGACGGCGTGGCGCCGGTGCTTCTGATCGACGAACTCGACCGCACCGACGAGCCGTTCGAGGCGTATCTGCTGGAGGTGCTGTCCGACTTCCAGGTGTCGATCCCGGAACTCGGCGTCGTGCGCGCCGCGCAGCCACCGGTGGTCGTCATCACCTCGAACCGCACGCGCGAGATCCACGACGCCATCAAGCGTCGTTGTCTCTACCATTGGGTCGACTATCCGGATGCGCTGCGCGAACTCTCGATCGTCCGCCGCAAGTGCCCGCGCGCTCCGGAACGCCTGGCGCGCGAAGTCGTCGCCTTCACACAGCGGCTGCGCACGATGGACCTGTTCAAGGCGCCGGGCATCGCCGAGACGCTCGATTGGGCGGAGGCCTTGATCGCGCTCGACCGTGTCGCGCTCGATCCGCAGACGGTGGCCGATACGCTGGGTGTGCTGCTCAAGTACCAGGACGACGTGGGCGCGCTGTCGGCCGACGTGGCTGCGAAGATTGTCGCAGACGTGCAGGCCGAGGGAATCCGGTTGTGATCCCTCGCGCGCCGCAAGCGGGCGCGATGCTGGCGCCCCGCGGACAGCTTGCCGAGAACGTGCTGCATTTCGTCCGCGTGCTGCGCGCAGCGGGCCTGCCGGTCGGTCCGGCCAAGGTCATCGATGCCATCGCCGCGGTGGAAGCGGTGGGGGTCGCCAACAGGACCGACTTTCGCGAGGCGCTGGCCGCCGTCCTCGTGTCGCGCCACGAGCACCTGGCGCTGTTCGAGCAGGCGTTCGACCTGTTCTGGCGCAATCCAAAATTTCTCGAGAAATTGGTCGCCGCGATGCTTCCGCGTGTCTACGCGCGCACCGGCGAGCAGGAACCTCCGCCGGAAATTCCTGCACGACTCGCTCAGGCGATGCTGCCGCCGAAGTCGCCGCCGGCGGCTCCGGACGAGGACGATGAGGTCGACCTCGACGCTGCGCTCACCTTTTCCGCGCGCGAGATCCTGCAGAAGAAGGACTTCGCGACGATGACCGCCGAAGAGCTGGCGCAGGCCAAGGCGATGCTCGCGCGCCTGAAGCTGCCGATTCCCGAGCAACCGCTGCGGCGCACGCGTGCGGCGCCGCACGGTGCGCGCGTCGACCTGCGCGCAACGCTGCGCCGGATGACCGGCGCGGCCGGTGTGGCCGCGCCGCTGAAGTTTCGCGCGCGCGTGCGCCGGCCGCCGCCGCTGGTGGTGCTCTGCGACATCTCCGGCTCGATGGATCGCTACGCGAGGATGCTGCTGCATTTCCTGCACGCGATCACCAATGATCGCCATCGCGTGCACACACTGGTGTTCGGTACCCGGCTCACCAACGTCACGCGTCACCTGGCGCACCGCGACGTCGACGTCGCGCTCGCGCGGGTGGCGTTGGCGGTCGACGACTGGGCGGGAGGCACGCGGATCGGGGCCTGTCTCGCGGACTTCAACCGCCGTTGGTCGCGCCGGCTGCTCGGCCAGAATGCGGTGGTGCTGCTGATCAGCGACGGCCTGGACGCGGAAGCAGGCGTAGGACTCGCATTCGAGGTCGAGCGCCTCGCGAAGTCGTGCGCGCGGCTGATCTGGCTGAATCCGCTGCTGCGCTACGCCGGGTTCGAGGCGCGGCCGGCGGGCATTCGCGCGATCCTGCCGCATGTCGACGATTTCCTGCCCGTGCACAATGTGGCAACGCTGATCGACATCGGTGGCGCGCTCGACGTCCGGCGCAGGCGCGGCCTCAGTCGGCCTCCTCGGGCAGCAGCAGCACGATGAGCGCAAGCGCCGCGCAGGTCGCGAACATCACGGCTTTCTGCTGCCCGTTCCAGACCGCCGACTGCCACATCGAAAACCATTCGCCGCCGATGGTCACGAAGCCGAAGTAGTACAGCACCCAGACGACGAGCAGCCCGAGTGCCGCAGGCGCCTTCGCGGCAACGAACGCACGCCGGTCGCGCCGCGCGCGCCAGAGGCGCCCCGCACCGTACAGCAGCAGCGCAGCCATCGCGCCCTGCGTCGCAATGATGGCGGCGTACGCGAGGGTCTGCAGCGTGGGATCGGCGATCGCGCGGTGCTTCATCGCGTTGTCGGGGAATACGGTGTCCATCGCGAGGACGTGCTGGACGAACGCGCGGTTTGAGCCGTAGTCGGCGAGGTTGCCGTACGCGATCAGGCAGGACCAGAGGCCGACCGTGCTGACCATCACGACCTTGACGATCCGGATCGTCGGCATCGAGTGCTCCCTTCTGTTCGTTCGGTGGCGGGCGTGTATGCCCGCTCGGGAACACGTCCTTCGTGCGCCGGGTCAACGTGGATGTTCGTTCGACTCTCCGGTTGCCTGCGGCACACGACGCGGCCGTCTGCTTTGTGCGCGCTCACCGCCGCGAATGGGGCCGGCGCCGTCGTGTCGACCAAATGCTCAGAGTGCTCCGCGTGATTCCGTCATGCTGCCAGAGTGCGCGCGGGGATGTCCAATTGTCGACCTTCCCGTCGTACTCGATCGACCTCGATTGCCTTTTTTGACTTGCCGCGACCTTCTCGCCATGCTGGTTGGGCATAGCCACCAGCCAGGCCTGTCGATGCGCCGGGTCGAGCCGGAGGCGCCGCCCGCCCCGGAAATGCTTGAGGGTTTCGTGATCCGAACGCAGCGCATGGCGGATTTGTTAGGATGCCGTTGCTAGTGGCCGCCGGCCCGCGGAGCAGACACCCATGGAAATGACCAACACCCGGATCGTGCCCGCGTCGCCTGAGGCGGTGTGGGCGGCGCTGAACGATCCGGAGGCGCTCAAGGCGTGCCTGCCGGGTTGCGAGGTGCTCGAACTCACCGGCGACAACGAGTGGCGCGCAGTCATGGCGGCCAAAGTAGGACCGGTATCGGCGCGCTTTTCCGGCGTGATGCGGATGATCGACAGCGTGCCTCCGACCGCATACACGCTGAAATTCGAAGGGCAAGGCGGTGCCGCCGGTTTCGCCAGCGGTGATGCCAGGGTTTCACTGGCGCCGGCCGATGACCTCAAGACCGCCCTGACCTACGTGGTGAAGGCGCAGGTTGGCGGCAAGCTCGCGCAGATTGGCTCGCGATTGATCGATGGCGCGGCGGCCAAGCTGGCCGACGATTTCTTCAGCCGCTTCTCGCAGCGGCTGGCGCCGGAGTCCATCGCGATCGTGGCGGAGGAGGGCGAAGTCGTGGCTGTCGCCGGCGGTCGGGCGCCGGAGTCCCAGCGCTGGATCCGCTACGTCTCGATCGCCGTCATCGTGGCGATCATCGCCTATCTCGCGCTTCGAGGATTCCGCTAGCTTCCAGGCGGACGCACGGTAGTGCCGCAGTCGCGGTAATCGGCAACCACGATCGTGTACAGCGGCCTGCCGGCCGAGTTGGTCATGGTTTCCTCGTCGCGCTGGCACGGGCGATCGCGCTCGAGCAGCCGCTCGAGCCGCGCGCGTGCACCGGAGAAGACCGTGTATTTCGGCGAATGCAGCACGAACGCCACGCGCTTGCCAGGCAGGTTTGCGTCGACGGCACGCCGCAGGTCGTCGCGCTCGACGTCGGGCGCAGCGATGAGCCGCCACGTCCATTCGCGGTAGTGCGCCGCACGCCTGCGATCGGCGAGCGTAACCAGCGGCGTGTGCAGGCCCCAATCCACGGAGATCACGCGATCGACGCCGAGTTCGTCGAGTCGCGCGCCGAGCTTGGCGATGGCCGGATCGAACAGCGGGCGAAAATCCCGGTCGTTGCGCCAGGTATCGACATACCGCAGGTCCATCGCGATGTTCCAGGCGAGTACCGAGCCCCAGATGATCGCGCCCGAGGTCGCCACCACCACCCGAAAGCTTCGGCCCGCCGTACGCTCCGTACCTCCGAGATGTTGCGAGGCGATGGCAAGCAGCATGACCAGGTGGAGCGCAGGCAGAGGCCAGATGGTCACCAGATGGTGCGTGCCGCCGACTTGGCGGGTCGCAGCGATCGCCATGACCAGAAAGGCCGAGGCGGCGGTCAGGAACGCCAGCAGCCGCCGTGCGGGTGTCCATGGTCGCCAGATCGCGAGCAGGACGACGGCCGCGGTGAACTGGACGAGCGCGAGGATGTTGAACGCACTGGTGACCGGCACGTCGACGCCGAACACCCAGTTGAGCACCGACAGGCCGGAAAACGTGGCCGCGAAGAGTTGCCAGACCTTGACTGCCTGTGCGGACCACGAAAGGGTGTCCGCATCTCCCAGGATGTCCAGCGCGGCGGCATGGCGGACCAGCGTGACCAGGCCCCACAGCAGCAGCGCCCCGGTCGCGGCCGCGAGCGCCGGCTGCCACGGCCAGCCCGTGCGCAGCCGGTCGCCGACGAGCCGGCCCGCCACCAGCAGCGCGGCCGCCGTCCACGCGGCGATCACCCACACGAAGTTCAGCTTGTCGACGAAGCCGATCAGGAACGCCGCGCACAGCAGCACGAGCCAGTGCATGCGGCCGGTCTGCAGCCAGCGCCACAACGCAACCAGCGACACAACTCGCAGGAGCACCGCGATCATCTGCGGACCCCAGTCGAGGCGGGCGTGGTTGAGGAGCACCGGGTCGGTCGCGAGCAGCGCGAGCAGCAGAGCAGCCCAGGCGCCTCCCAGTTCGCGCCGCGTGAACGACCAGAGCATGAGCATCGCCATCGCCGCGAGGAGGATCGACGGCAAGCGCACGGTCCAGACGTTGACGCCGAAGGCGGCGAAGATCGGCGCGTGCAGCCAGGCCTTGACCGCGCCGACGTAGCCCAGCGTCTGCATCAGCGGCAGGCAGCCCAGTTCCACCGTGACCGCGGCGTCGACGTCGCACTGGCCGAGCGCACGCAGCGAAACCGGGACGAAGATCACCTCGTCGTAGTAGTAGCCAGGCTTGTCGAGGGCCACGGTCGCCAGCGCCAGGAAAATGGCGACGAACGTGATCGGCACTGCGTGACGGAATAGGTAGTGCACGGGCGGGCTTGATCGTTGGACGGCAATCCGAGTAGACGCCAAGCGCCGCGCCCGGTCAAGCGAGGCGGCCGCGTTGCCGCGCGCGCGGTCGTTTGCGCGCCGCGCCGGCGTGCACGGCGCAGGAGTAAGATCCCGTGCTGGAATGCCGGTGGCGGCAGGAGGCACGATCATGGATAGCGTCGATCTCGAGGTGTTGAAACGCAGCGCCGAATGGCTCGAGGCGGGCCGTCGAGTATTGCTGGTGACCGTCGTCAAGACCTGGGGCAGTTCGCCGCGGCCCGAGGGTGCGATGCTCGCGGTGCGCGAAGATGGACTGGTCGTCGGTTCCGTGTCGGGCGGGTGCATCGAGGACGACATCATCGACCGGACGCGGCGGCTGGGAATGACTCAGACGCAGGCCGAGGCGGTGACCTACGGCGTTTCGGCCGACGAGGCGCGCCGGTTCGGGCTTCCTTGCGGCGGCACGATCCAGCTGGTGTTGGAGCCCCTGACCCGCGAATCCGGCATGCGCGCGCTGTTGCGCGAGATCGAGTCCGGGCACCTGGTCGCGCGCCGCCTCGACCTCCTGACGGGCGAGGCGACGCTGCACCCGGCGAAGGCGGTGGACGGTCTGGCGTTCGACGGCACCACGCTGACGACGATCCACGGACCGCGCTACCGGATGCTGGTGATCGGCGCGTCGCAGCTATCGAAGTACCTGGCGCAGATCGCCGTGGGTCTCGACTACCACGTGACAGTCTGCGATCCGCGCGAGGAGTACACGGAGACGTGGGACATCCCGGGCGTGACGCTGGTGCGCACGATGCCCGACGACACCGTGCGCGCGATGCGGCTCGACGAGCGCTGTGCGGTGGTCGCGCTGACGCACGATCCCAAGCTCGACGATCTCGCGCTCATGGAAGCGCTGAAGTCGCCGGCGTTCTACGTCGGCGCGCTTGGCTCGCGCGCCAACAATGCAAAGCGGCGCGTACGCCTGCTCGAGGTCGACGTCACCGAAGCGGAGATGGCGCGCCTGCACGGGCCCATCGGAATCTACATCGGCAGCCGCACGCCGCCGGAAATCGCGATCTCGATCCTGGCGGAGGTCATTGCGGTCAAGAACCGCGTCGCGTTGCCCGAAGCCGCGAAGATCGCCTTCGCCAAGGAGCGACTCGGCGCGTCGGACGCATGTGACGTGAACTGAAGCTGTTCGAGGCGAGCGCGCCGCACGCTTGCTCCGGTCCAAATGATGCGCTCGACCCGCGGTCCGTCGCGGGACAAACCCCTGCTTCGCGTGGTAGAGTTGCCCAAAATCAGCCCTCCCGAGGTGCCATGCACTCTAGCGTTTGCCGCACCTCGCGGCGTGTGTCGTCGGTCCGATGTATCGTCTTCGCGCAGCGGGCCACGAGTCCGCCAAGTCCGCCGAGTCCGACCAATCGTCAGATAACGACTCCGAACGGTGCGGCCGGTTGGATCCGCGTCCTGTTGGCGTGCGCGCTGCTGACGCTATCCGGTATCGGCCCGGCCGCGGCGCAGTCGCCGGCGCCTGCGCCAACGGAGGCGTCGCCGTCGACGGCCGATTCATGGCTGAAGAAATTCGACGCGCCGGAGCCCTGGCGGACCGATCGCTTCTACTTCCAGACCAGTGTGGCGACCGTCCATTTCAGTTCGGATCCCAACCACGACAATACGCAGAACCTGATTTACGGCGAGTATCGGTTTCCCAATCGCTGGCTCGCGGGGCAACCCCTGGTCGGGGCATCGTTCTTCGACAATTCGTTCGGACAGTCGTCGCAGTTCGTATTCGGCGGCCTGCTGTGGCGGCCAAGCGAAACGGTGCCTGAGTTCTACATCAAGGTCGCGGCGGGCGTCATCCACGGCTACTCGGGCGAGTTCCAGAACAAGATTCCCTTCAACGGCAGCGGCTATGCGCCGGGCATTGTTCCGGGAGTCGGCTACTGCTACAAGCGGCTCTGCGGCGAGATGATCATGTTCGGTACGGCCGGTATGCTGTGGACGGTTGGGGTGACGCTGCCCTAGCGAATTGCCTCCCAGCGAGCGAGGCCGGCGGCGTCGTCGATGTCCCAGGCCATGGGGAGCGCCGCCCAGCGAAGCCCCGCGCGCGAAAAGCCGGACGCCGTGTCGGCGAACGCGTGCGGTGAACTCCAGCGAATGTCGATGAAGGGCAACGGTCGGCGCGCGCCGACCAGCACGTATCCGCCATCCTCGGCCGGGCCGAGCACGGCGTCGTGATCGGCCAGAAGTCGGCCGGCATCGGCCAAGCTCCGTGCGTCGAGCAGCGGGCAGTCGGTGCCGATCAGCAGGATGGCCGGAGTGTGTGTCAATGCGCCCTCGATCGCCTGCGCCATGCGTTCGCCCAGGTTGCCCGTGCACTGCGGGCGCAACGACGCGTCGAACGTCGCGGCAAGCCCCCGGAAATACGGCGAGTGCGAATCGGGCGCGCACCAGATTTCGATTTCGCTGACAACGCCGGTTCGGCGCGCTGACTCCGCATGGCGCAACGTCGTGGTCGTGAGTTCGCGATAGACCTGCGTAGCGCGTTGCGCTCCGATCGCGGCGGCCAGGCGCGTCTTCACCTCGCCCGGAGCCGGCTCCTTGGCGAATACCGCGAGCAGCGGCGCGCGCGCCGGGTCGTTCATCGGTAGCGCCGGGCGAGCCGGGCGGGATCCACGCCCAACGCGTAGGCGGCGCGTAGCCACCACATCGTGAAGATGGTCCGCCACGGCCCGTGGGCCTCCCAGCGGCGGCCAGACGTCACGATGCGCGAGCGCAGGCAGGCCGGCCGGCCCGCCGCGCGTTTGAGCGACCTGGACAGGGCGATGTCTTCCATCAGCGGGATCGACGCAAATCCGCCCACCCGTTCGAACAGCGCGCGCTCGACGAACATGCCCTGGTCCCCGGTGGCGATCCCGGTGGCCCGCGAACGCAGATTCATCATCGCAGCCACGACCTTCAGTACCCATGGGCGCCCGCCGATCGTGATGTCGAAGCGCCCCCACCGGGCGCCGTTGGCGCAGGCGTTGCGGATCGCCGCTGTGGCGTCGCGGGGAAGCAGGCAATCCGCGTGCAGGAACAGCAGCATGTCGCCCGTGGCGGCGGCGGCGCCGGCATTCAACTGGCCGGCGCGGCCGCGCGGCGCCTCCAGCACGCGCACCCAAGGCATGCCAGCGAGGACCGCGCGGCTCGCATCCCGGCTGCCGCCATCGACAGCGACCACCTCGAAGCCGGCGTGCGCGGACAATTCCCGCGCGAGGCGCGCAAGGGTGGCCGGAAGCTCCTCCTCTTCGTCAAGGAAGGGGATGACCACCGAGATTTTCATGGTCACTCGCGCCTTGGCGGTGTTCCGTTGAGGTTCCAGTCGTATCCGATCCATTCGATGCCGAATCCACCCTCGGCCAGCAGTTTCGCCGTGTCCGGGTCGGAGGCATAGCGTGCGATGAATTGTTGTGTCGAGCCCGCCGCCGCGCGGAAGTCCTCGTCATACCACTTGAAGATTTCAGAAAGCTGCGCCACTTTCGCTTTCGGATCGAAGTGATTCCGAAAATCATTGTTGACGAAGTTGCGTGCCTGGTCGTCGAGTTGCGCGTCGAGCGTATCCGGTGCATAGGCTTCGGCGCGCAGCGCAGGGCAGGACCTTGATGCACAGACGATCGCGAAGTGGATTCGCGGCTCGCCCAGCGGCCGGATGAACTCGTGCTCGAGGTCATAGAGCGTAGTGCTGCGGCCGTTGAGCGGCCATGTCTTGACCCTGAAGTAGCGCGCGCGGCCCAGAAACGTGGACGGGGAAAGGCCCTCCAGGATGCCCGCGATGGCGAGCGCGTTGTACGCATTGATGTAGTACGCGAGCGTCTGCGCCTTGCCGTCGAGCGTCGCCGGCGCCGCGAGGCCGGCGACATACCGGCGGAACGCCGGACTGTCCTGGAAGGCGGGATAGTCGACGACGCCTGCCCTGACGTTGGCGTGCAACAGCTGGTCGAACGCCGCATGGTCGGGCGGCGCGGCTGCTGCCAGACCCACCAGGAACAGCGCAACGAGCCCGATGGCGACGCCGGCCAGAAATGGCCGCCAAGCGGCGAAACGGGCGCGCGAGAACCGGGAGGTGGGCGGGCGCGGCGGCGATGGATAGGACATGGCAGTGCAACCTCGTGTCGGCAATGGAACTGCGCTCATCTACGCCCGGCCCCCCGACCGGATTGAAATTTCCTGATCAGGATCGGCACCAGCGCAAAGGCGCCCAACAACGCGAAGGCGCCCAGCGTCTGCACCGAGACCAACCCCTGCAGCGATTCGATGCGGCCCAGCGTTTCCCCCAGGTTCACGAACACGAATGTCCCCGGGATGATTCCGATCAGCGTGGCGAGCACGAACGTGCGCAGCGGTATGGACGTGAAAGCCGGCGCCAAGTTCACCAGAAAGAACGGAAAGGCCGGAACCAGCCGCAGAAACAACATGTAGTTGAACGCGTTTTCGGTGAAGCCCGCGTTGATCCGTTCGCCCAGCGTCCCCAGCCGCCGTCGGGCGGCATCGGCGAAGATGTAGCGCGCCGCGAGAAAGACGAGGGTCGCGCCGGTCGTTGCGGCGACGATGACCAGCGCCGTCCCCACCCAGCGGCCGAACACGAAGCCCGTGGTCAGCGACAGGATGAGCCCACCGGGCAGGCTGAACGCCACGGCCCCGGCGTAGACCAGAAATCCGATCACGAGCGCGGCGACGAAGTGCGCCTCGGTGAAGCGCAGCAGCGCGTCGCGGTTCGCCTTGATCGTGTCGAGCGTAAGGTAATGCTGCCCGCCCAGCGCGAAAAACGACACCACGACACCGATGAAGAGGGCGAGCAACGCGAACTTGAGCCACCGGCTGCTGCCGGGTGCCGGGGGCTGGGTGGGTGGCGTGGTCGCCAATTCAGATCCCACGCAGGCGGAATATCCGCTTGATCCAGGTCTTCGCCGTCGGCGTCAGGCCTTCCTTCAACCGCTGGTCGGCGACGCGGCGGCTGATCGATGCCAGCGTCGGATAGGTGTGGATGACACCGGAGATGTCCTTCGCCGACAAGCCTTTAGCGAGCGCGAGGCCGTATTCGGCGATGAGCTCGCCGGCGTGCGGCCCGACGATGGCCGCGCCCAGCAGCTTGCCCTTCGGATTGGTGACGATCTTGGCAAAACCCTCGGTCTCGCCCTCGGCGCGAGCGCGGTCGATTTCGTCGAACGGGAAGCGATAGACACGGTGGTCGATGTTGCGCGCCTTGGCGTCGGTCTCCGACAGGCCCACCCGCGCCAGTTCCGGATCGGTGTATGTGCACCACGGCAGGACGTTGGACGGCTTCGTCCAGAAGAGCCTGAAAATCGCCTGGCGCAGCACGACGCCGGCGTGGTGCTCGGCGAGATGCGTGAACTGGTAACCACCCGCGACGTCGCCGACCACGCGGATGTGCGGCTGGCTGGTGCGCAGCCGGTCATCGACGACGATGCGCCCCCGATCCATTGCGACACCGGCCGCGTCGAGGCCAAGCCCTTCGGTATTGAGGCGCCGTCCGGCGGCGAGCAGCAGGTGCGTGGCGCGGAGCGTCTGCTCGGCTGCGTCCTTGCCGCGGACCGTGACGTCGATTGCGCCGGCGGTCCCGCCCACGCTGGCGATGGTCGTGTCGAAGTGGAAGCGGATGCCCTCCGCGACGAGCTGGCGATGGACGACCGCGGCGAGGTCGGGATCCTCGCGCGGCAGCGCGCCGGGCGCCATGTCGACCACAGTCACCTCGCTGCCCAGCCGTTGGAATGCCTGCGCAAGTTCGCAGCCGATGGGACCGCCGCCGACGACGACCAGTGACGGTACCTGTTCGCGCAGGGCGAACACGGTTTCGTTGGTAAGGTACGGTACAGTGTCGAGGCCCGGGATGGGCGGGATCGCGGGACGCGAACCGGTGGCCACGACGAAGTTCTTGGCGGTCAATCGGCGGCCACCGACCTCGAAAACGTTGGGCGCTACGAAGCGGCCCTCGCCGAAAATCACGTCGACGCCGAGTCCGCGGAAACGTTCCGGACTGTCGAACGGTTCGATCTGCGCGATGACGTCGCGCACGCGCTCCATCACCCGTCCGATTTCGGGCCGTGGGTCGGCGGGGGAGAGCGCCCAGCGGTCGGCATGGCGCATTTCGTGCGCGATGCGCGCCGACTTGATGAGCGTCTTCGACGGCACGCAGCCGTACCACAGGCAGTCGCCTCCCAGTCGGTGTTTTTCGACGAGCGCCACCTTGGCGCCCAGCGTGCTGCCACCCGCGGCGACGACGAGGCCGCCGGAGCCGCCGCCAATGACGACGATATCGAATTCAGGTTGGGACAAGGATTGAATTCTCCGAAACGGGGACGCCGGGCACGCGGTGAGCGAACCGCTCGGCGCGCGCACGCTGACAGGCGATAGTCGCCGCGCGATCCGCCATCTTACAGAGGCTTCACTGGACGGGCGCGTTCGCGCCTCTTGCGCTCAGCCGTGGGTCGCCTGCCCCCGTGCAAGCTCCGGCGCCGGGATGTCGTATTGCAGTCCGTCGACCAGTTCGGCGATCGAGTAGGAGCGCGACAGGTCCCCCAGCAGCATGCCCATCTTCTCCCTCGCGAGCAGCGAGCGGACGCGGTAATGCGCATCGGCCAGCAGCACGGCAACACCCTCCCGCCGCGCGCGGCGCGCGAAATCGCCGAGCATGCGGACGGTGGACAGGTCGAGTTCCGTGGTGAAGGACAGGTCGATGATGATCCGCAACGGCGGCTCTTCGGTGCGCTCGAGCAGCGCCAGCATGTGCTCGCGCACGTTGTCGACGTTGAAATAGAGGAGCGCCGCGTTGGGACGGAATGCGACGACTCCCGGCACCACCTGTGCGGCGGGGTGGCGGATCAGCGACACGAAGTGATCGGTGCCGGGCAGGCGACCGAGCAGCACGCATTCGGGAAGCGCCAGGCGTCGGATCAGGATCGCCAGCGAGAACACGCACGCGATCAGCACGCCCCTGAGGATGCCGAGTCCCAGCACGGCGGCAATCGTCACGAGCGCGATTGCGAACTCCGGCTTGGCCACGCGCAGCAGTTGGCGCATCTCGTCGATCCTGAACATGCTCTGCACGGAGGCCAGCACCAGCGCCGCGAGCAGCGGCTGCGGCAGGCTGTCGAAAAGGCCGGTGAGAAACAGCAGCACGATCGCCATCCATGCGGAACAGACGATGATCGACACCGGCGTGCATGCACGCGCCTCGTCGTTGACCAGTGACTGCGACAGGCCGCCCGCCGACGGAAACCCATGGCCGAACGCGATGGCGATGTTGGCGGCGCCAAGCCCCAGCAACTCGCGGTTCGGGTCGATCGCGCGGTCGTGGCGCAGCGCGAGCAGCCGAGCCGCCGCGATTCCCTCGTTGTAGGCGAGCAGGAAACACGCGAGTGAGAGCGGCAGCAGCGTGCGAACCTCGGACCAGTGCAGTTTCGGAAACGTGGGGATCGGGATGCCGCCGGAAATCGCGCCAACCGTTGCGATCGAGTACTGGTGGGAGCCGGGCAGTTGCATGAAGGCGAGCGACAGTGCAACGACGAGGAGCGGCACCGGCCACCGTGGCCGCAACGCGTGACCGGCTTGCAGCAATATGAGCGCGCCCACACCCAGAACCAGCGACGGCACGTGTGCGCTGCCGAGGTTGTGTCCGATGTTTATCAGCGTCTTCCAGAGGTCGCCGTGGTTGCCGGCGAGTCCAAGGAGCAGCGGCAGCTGGCTGACGGCGATGACGGTGCCGGCGCCGATCTTGAATCCGGTCAAGACCGTCTCGGAAATGAAATGCACGATGCCGCCCCAGCGCATTGCCCACGCAAAGAGCGCGGTCAGCCCGACGAAGAAAGCGGTGGCGACGGCCAATTCCGCATAGCGGCCGGGATCGCCGGCGGCGAGCGATCCCAGCGTTACCGACAGCGTGAGCGCGATCGACGACGTCGGGCCGACCGCGAGTTGCCGCGAAGTGCCGAAGAGCGCATAGGCGAGCCCTGCGAACAGGTAGCAGTACAGACCCGTCTGCACCGGCATGCCTGCGAGCTGCGCGTACGCGATCGAACTCGGTATCGCGTACGCGGCGAGCGTGCTGCCCGCAAGCGTATCGTCGCGCGCGTCGCGGCGGCGATAGCCCGCGAGCCAGGGCAGGAGGCTTTCCAGGCGCGGCAACGGCGCGGGCACCTTGGACGGAGACACGACGCGGACGCTTGGGCGGGCGAGCGCAAGCCGGGCAATGCTCGGAGACGCGGCCCGCCGGTTCTCCCGGCGCTAGCGCGGCTCGAGTGCGGGCGTGACGATCCGGCTCAACGCCCTCTCGAGGCTGCCGACCGTGCGGCCGACGTTCTCGAGCTTGTCGAGGCCGAAGAGTCCGATGCGGAATGTCTGGAAGTCCGCGGGTTCGTCGCATTGCAACGGCACGCCGGCCGCCGTCTGCAATCCCTGCTCGATGAATTTGCGGCCGGACTGCACGTCCTTGTCCGCCGTGTAGCTCACGACGACGCCGGGCGCCTCGAATCCGGGCGCGGCCACGCTGTGGATTCCACTCGCGGCCAGCAGCGCGCGCACCTTGCCTCCCAATTCCTGCTGTGCGGCCCGCGCGCGCTCGAAGCCGAAGCGCTCGGTTTCCTTCATCGCATCGCGCAGGCGGGTCAGTGCATCGGTCGGCATCGTCGCGTGATACGCGTGGCCGCCCTTTTCGTACGCCTCCATGATCTGCAGCCACTTGCGCAGATCGCAGGCATAGCTGGTGCTGGTGGTGCCGTCGATGGCGGCGCGCGCGCGCTCGCTCAGCATGACGAGCGCGCAGCACGGCGACGCGCTCCAGCCTTTTTGCGGTGCGCTGATCAGCACGTCCACACCCGTGGCCCCCATGTCGACCCAGATCGCGCCGGACGCGATGCAGTCGAGGACGAACAGGCCGCCGACTGCGTGCACGGCGTCCGCGACCGCCTTCAGGTAGTCGTCCGGCAGGATGATGCCGGACGCGGTCTCGACGTGCGGCGCGAACACGACGTCCGGCTTGTGCGCTGCGATCGCGGCCACCACGTCGGCGATCGGCGGCGGTGCGTAGGGGGCGTTCTTGCCGGTACCGACCCGCCGCGCCTTCAGCACCGTCGCCTCCGACGGGATGCTGCCCATCTCGAAGATCTGCGTCCAGCGATAGCTGAACCAGCCGTTGCGGATGACCAGGCACTTCCTGCCGGTGGCGAATTGCCGCGCCACCGCTTCCATGCCGAAAGTGCCGCTCCCCGGGACCACGATGGCGGTCTTCGCGTTGTAGACGTGTTTCAGCGTGCCGGCGATGTCGCGCATGACGGTCTGAAAGCTCGCCGACATGTGGTTGAGCGCGCGGTCGGTGAACACCACCGAGTATTCGAGGAGTCCGTCGGGATCGACGTTGGGCAACAGGCCAGGCATGGTCAGCTCCTGCGCGGGAAGGAGGGCATCCGCGACCGATGAGCTTAGCACGGCGCCGGCCGGATCTTGAGCCGGGCAGACCAATAGCAGGGTCGGAGACGACATCGACGGGTATCCCCGGAAATTGCCGGCCGATCGAAAGCCGTCTCCGGCTCTACTTTCCGGAGGGTTGGGAGCCGAGGCTACTGCCGGGGTAGCGTGCAGCGCAGCTCGATCGTGCGCCGCTGCGCGCGTACGCGCACCAGCGACAGCGTGTTGTCGATGGCCGTCGCGACCGCGAACTCGGACGGATCGAGTTCCATCCGGCCCGCCTCGATCTTGGACAGGTCGAGGACGTCGTTGTTGAGGGACAGCAAATGCCGTCCGGACTCGCTGATGTCGCCGACGTATTCGGCCTGCTTGTCGTTCAACTCGCCGAAGAGCCGCTCGGCGAGCACGCCCGCGAAGCCGATGATCGCGTTGAGCGGCGTGCGCAACTCGTGCGACATGTTGGCGAGGAACTCGCTCCTGTGCCGGCTTGCCGTTCGCGCAGGCAGGCAAGTGCGATTGTTCTCCCGTGCGCCCCTTCAGTGAAAGTCCCGCGACCGGGTGGGCAGGCAGCCCAGGAGCGGCGTCAGATCGACCAGCCGCCCGGCGATCAGGTGGACGACGTCACCCTCGCGCTCGACGCGGCCGTACACCGCCATCAGGCGCGAACCCAGGAGTTCGCGGCGCTGGCGGTCGGACAGGTCGCGCCACACGATGACGTTGGTCGCGCCGGTCTCGTCCTCGAGCGTGACGAACACCACGCCGCTGGCGGTGTCGGGTCGCTGGCGGCCGATGACGATGCCGGCGGTACGGCCGATGCGCCCGTGCGGCGTGCGGGCGATTTCGGCGGCGGTGACGAGCCGCTGCGCCGAGAGCTGCCCGCGCAGCAGCGCGAGCGGATGACGGCCGAGCGTCAGTCCCAGCGCACGGTAGTCGGCGACGATGTCCTGGCCCTCGGTCGGCACGGGCAGCGCGGGGGCGTTCTCGGCGAACGGTCGGTGCCGGCGCCGGAGAGGATGGGCGGCAGTTTCTCGACGCCCGCGACCTCCCATACCGCGAGATGCCGATGGCCGGCGAGGGACGCGAGCGCGCCGGCGGCCGCGAGCGCGGTGAGGTCGCGGCGGTCGAGCCGCGCGCGATGGGCGAGGTCGGCGACGTGCGCGAACGGCTGGCTGCGCGCGCGCGGCGACGAGACGCGCGGCGCAATCCTCCTTCAGCCCGGCGATCATCCGCAGGCCGAGGCGCAGCGCGGGGGCTGGCGGCCGCCGCCCTCCAGCGTGCAATCCCACTCGCTCACCGTGACGTCGGCGCTGCGCACCTCGACACCATGCCGCCGCGCATCGGCCACCAGTTGCGCGGGCGCGTAGAAGCCCATCGGCTGCGAGTTCAGGAGTGCCGCGCAGAACGCCGCGGGCTCGTAGCGCTTCAGCCACGCCGACACGTAGACCAGCAGCGAGAACGACGCCGAATGCGACTCCGGAAAGCCGTATTCGCCGAAGCCCAGGATCTGCTGGTAGATCTGGCGCGCGAAGGACGCCGAGAGCCCGCGCGCGCCCATGCCGTCGATCAGCCGCTGCTCGAATTTCTCGAGGCCGCCTTTCCTGCGCCACGCCGCCATCGATCGGCGCAGGTGATCGGCCTCGCCCGGCGAGAAGCCCGCGGCGACGATCGCGAGCTGCATCACCTGTTCCTGGAAGATCGGCACGCCGAGCGTGCGCTCGAGCACGCTCTTCACCGCGGCGCTCGGGTAGGTGACCGGCTCCAGCCCCTGCCGGCGCTTGAGGTACGGATGCACCATGCCGCCCTGGATGGGACCGGGCCGGACGATCGCGACCTCGATGACGAGGTCGTAGAAGCACGCGGGTTTCAACCGCGGCAGCATCGACTGCTGCGCGCGCGACTCGATCTGGAACACGCCGATGGTGTCGGCTCGCTGGCACATCGCGTAGACGGCGGGATCCTCGGCGGGGATGTCCTGCATCCGCATCTCGACGCCGCGGTAGCGCGACACCATCGCCAGCGCGCGGCGGATCGCGGACAGCATGCCGAGCGCCAGGCAGTCGACCTTGAGCAGGCCCATCGCGTCGAGGTCGTCCTTGTCCCACTGGATGACGGTGCGGTCGGCCATCGCCGCGTTTTCCACCGGCACCATGCGTTCGAGGAGGCCGCGCGCGATGACGAAGCCGCCGACGTGCTGCGACAGGTGGCGCGGGAAGCCCTGGAGGTCGCCGGCCAGCGTGACGAGCCGCATGATCAGCGGATTGTCCGGATCGAAGCCCGCCTCGCGGATGCGCACCGGATCGATCCTGCGTCCGTCCCACCAGGCGAACACGCCGGTCAGCCGGTCGACCTGCGCCAGGTCGAGGCCGAGCGCGCGGCCGACGTCACGCACGGCGCTTTTCGGACGGTAGGTGATGAGCGTGGCCGCCAGCGCGGCGCGGTCGCGGCCGTACTTGCGGTAGACGTACTGCATCACCTCCTCGCGCCGCTGGTGCTCGAAGTCGACGTCGATGTCGGGCGGCTCGTTTCTTTCCTTCGAGATGAAGCGCTCGAACAGCATGCTCATCCGCGCCGGATCGACCTCGGTGATGCCGAGCGCGTAGCAGACTGCCGAGTTGGCGGCCGAGCCGCGGCCCTGGCAGAGGATCCCGTTGCGGCGCGCGAAGGAGACGATGTCCTCGACGGTCAGGAAGTAGGGCTCGTACTTCAGTTCCGCGATCAGTGCGAGCTCGTGCTCGATCAGTTCGCGGACGTCGGGCGGAGCGCCGGCGTGCCAGGTGATCTCATCCCGAGGCGCGGCCGAGGGACCCGCCGGTTGCGCGCGCTGCCCATACCGCCGCGCTAATCCCGCCTCCACCAGCGCCCGCAGATGGCCTGCCGGCGTCGCGCCCGGCGGGACCAGCTCTTCCGGGTACTCGTAGCGCAGTTCGTCGAGCGAGAAAGTGCAGCGCGCCACGATGTCGAGCGTCGCGTCGGTCAGCTCGCGCGGGTAGAGCGTAGCCAGGCGCGCCCGCGAGCGCAGGTGGCGCTCGCCGTTGGGAAAGAGCGCATAACCGCATTCGGCGAGCGGCGTGGAGAGACGGACGGCGGTGAGCGTGTCCTGCAGCGCGCGCCGTGCCCGCACGTGCATGTGCACGTCGCCGGCGGCGACCAGCGGCAGGCCGGCGGCGGCGGCCTGTGCCTGCAGCGACGCCAGGCGCGCGTGATCGCCGGAGCGCGCGAACAGCTCCGCGGCGATCCATGCGCGGCCGGGGAAGACGTCGGCGAGCCAGCGGCAAGGGTCGGCTTGGGGGCCGGTGTTCGAGCCGGGGCCCGATCTCCGGACGCCGCGGCGCTTCGAAGCAGACGGGGGCCTGCCGCCGATTGGGGGTGCAGCCTGGAGCCGGGTCCCGCTTTCATCCGGAATCCACAGCGCGAGGCAGCGCGGCGCAATCTCCGCGACGTCGTTGCGCGTGAGCGAGTAGCGGCCCTTGACCGCATTGCGCCGCCCGCGCGTGATGAGCTGCGCCAGGTCGCCGTAGGTCGCGCGGTCGGTCGCGTACAGCACGAGCTTCAGTCCGTCGGCCAGCGTGAACTCGCTGCCGATTATGAGCGGCAAACCGGCATCCCTGGCGGCCACGTGCGCGCGCACGACGCCCGCGAGCGAGCACTCGTCAGTGAGCGCCAGCGCCGCGTATCCCAGCGCCTGCGCGCGCTCGACCAGTTCGTCCGGGTGCGAGGCGCCGCGCAGGAACGAGAAGTTGGACAGGCAGTGCAGCTCGGCGTAGGGCGGGAGCATGGCATGGATACCGTATGGATATACGGTATCACAACGAAAGATCCGAAGCAGCCCTCCAAGCGACTGCTGAAAGGAAAAAAGTCGGTCGGGAACGTTTCGCGGAAAGTTCGTTGGAACACGCCGGCAAACAGACCTCGATCGACTCCGGACGGTGGCCACGGCGGCGAAAGGGCGCGCGGAAGCGGACGTAGGCATGGCCGGCGCGGCGCGCGACGACCGGAGCGGCGTCCGGTACGATGCGCAGGGTCCTGCGGGAATCCCGGTTCGCCCCCTTGCGCGGTTGCCCGATATTTCCGTGCCAGCCCCGGGGGACGCGCTCGGCGAAGATCATGGCGAGGTCGGTCATGGGTCCGCATGGTGATCCCAAGAGTTGTGGAGGCCAGAATGATTGCTCGGCACAGATTCGCGATCGTCACCCTCTTGCTGCTGCTGACCGGATTGGCCGGGTGCAAGGTTGACTCGATACACCCGATTTCCACACTGGACGGCACGCGACCGGACCCCGCGCTCTACGGCGTGTGGCGATACCAGGCGAAGGGCGAGCTGACCTATGTGCACATCGGTCCGGAGTTCTCGCTGGGCGACGCGGCAACGAACACGCGGACAAGGATTGTCATGGTCGATCACAAACCGAACGGGATCACCGACGAGGCCTATGTCGCGTACTCGTCGCGGATCGGAAAGCGGCGCTACCTGAACGTGGTCCAGGTCGAGGACGGCAAGACCGTCGGGTTCATTCTCGTGCAGTACGCGCTGCTCGACGACAACACCGTACGTTTCTCGACGATGAATGAAGACGCGCTGAAGGCCGCGATCGGCGCAGGTCGGATCAAGGGCACGATCCATGGCGAGGGGCTGGCGTCGCAAACCGCCATTACGGCCGAGTCGGCCGAAATCCAGAACTTCCTGCGCAACGGCGGCGACAGGTTGTTCGCGACGCCAATCGTGCTCGGACGCGTGCAGGATCGTTGACGCGACCGCAGCGGCCGACGTCCGGTTTGCCGTCCGCTCGGAGCAGAAACGCAGGCCGGCGAAATCCCGGCTATCGGGGAATGATTCGTCTCGGTTAGGCCAAAATCGGGCGATCGAGTCGGTCTGAGAAATCGCCAGGAAGCCTGCGGTGCGGTATCGCGCTCGTTGTGATTTCGGCGCAGCGCGACCATGGCGGCCTGCCTCGGAAGCCATTCCTTGTCTTCGCTTGCGCTCGCTCTCGCCGCTTGCGCCGGAACGGCTCGATGCGACGGCTTGCGGCAAGGCGGCGTCGGAACGCCTCGCCCGCTCTCGCGCGGCTTGAATTCGTCGCCGCGCGGCCTGGGAACCTCATACACGCCGGCGCCCGTATACGCATGTGTACGGATTGCATGCAACTGCGGCAAGAACTATGTTCGATCTCACTAGCGTCGGACACGCGGCACGCCGGCCGACGCGCAGAGGTGGCGTCGAACGAGTGCGCCACCCGCAATGGCGGGTCGCAGACAATCATGCCCAGAGACCCACGCTCGTGCCATCGCTGCATTGACCTTCGCTGCAGGGTCGGCGCGACGTTGACAGGCGTGCTCGCTGCCGCCGCATTCTCGTTGGCCTCGGCTCAGGGCAGCCCCGCCTCGCCGTCGCTCTCAGACGACGGCCCGAAGGACGCCAACGCGATTGCCGGCCAGCTCGCCAATCCAGTCGCCAAGCTCATATCGGTGCCGTTCCAGTTCAACTACGACCGCGGCATCGGCGAGCGCCAGCAAGGCCGCATGGTGTCGCTGAAGTTCCAGCCCGTGGTGCCGATTTCGGTGAACGAGAACTGGAACCTGATCACCCGCCCCATCGTGACCACCGAGTGGCAACGCGACGTCGATGGGTCGAGCGGCACCGGCGTCGGCCCGATCGCGCTCGAGACATTCTTTTCGCCCGCCGCCGCCGCGCGCACCGTCTGGGGTGTCGGCCCCTTCCTGTCTACGCCTTCACTCTCCGGCAACCGCTACGGCACGCGGCAATGGGGCGCGGGCGCGAGTTTCGTGGGCATGGTGAGGCCGGGCGCGTGGACGATCGGCGTGCTGGGCTACCAGTCGTGGAACGTCGGCGGTTCCGGCGAGGCGGGCACCGCCAACAACACGTACTGGCAGCCCTTCATGAGTTACGTTACCCGGAACGCCTGGACGTACACGCTCGATACCGAGTCGACCTTCAACTGGGACACGCGGCGCGCGTCCAACCCGATGAATGCGATCGTGTCCAAACTCGTGTACGTCGGCAAGATGCCGGTATCGCTCGCCGCCGGTGCCCGTTACTACCTGACCAGCACGCCTGGCGGGCCCTCCGGCTGGGGCGGACGGGCGACGATAACTTTCGTGTTTCCGGAATGAACCTCGATCACGAACGCGATCGCTGCGGCGCATCTCGGTACACCGCGATGCGCAGTGCGATAGCTTCCAGACTCCGCCGGTCACGCTCGGTTCGCCGCGCGATACAGCCGGCGCGGGTCGCCAACGGTAGTCAGTGAAACGCTCGTCCTCCCAAAGGAGCCTGCAATGTCCCGAATGATCGCTTTCGTCGCCGCGATGGTCTTGTCCTCTGCAGTCCTCGTACCCGGAGGCGCGGAGGCCTGCACCACGTTCCGGCTCGCTTCCATGGATGGCGCCATTCTCGTCGGCCGTTCGATGGAACTCGGAATACCGCTCGAAAGCCAGGTCATGATTGTGCCGCGCGGCCTCGCCATGTCGGCGACGAAGCCCGACGGCAAGCCCGGAACCGTCTGGATCGCGAAATACGGATTCGCCGGGATGAATGCGTACGGCGCCGACGTCTCGACCGACGGCATGAACGAGGCCGGCCTGTCGGTGGGCACGCTCTACATCCCTGAATTCGTGCAGTACCAGCCGTTTCCCGCGCCGGTCGGCCGTGACGCCGTTTCGAACCTGGAACTTTCCAACTGGCTGCTGAGCCAGTTCGCGAACGTCGGGGAGGTGCGGGCGGCGCTGCCGAATATCAGCGTCTATGACCTGGTGACGCCTCCGATCGGTGCCCAGCCGCTGCACTGGGCCATATTCGATGCGCAGGGTGGCGCCATCGTCGTCGAATATGTAGGCGGTGTTCTCCGGATCCACGACAATCCCGTTGGCGTGCTCACCAATTCGCCGAACTTCGAGTGGCACCAGACCAACCTGCGCAACTACGTCAACCTGACGAACCAGAATGTCGCCCCGATGAAACTCGGCCCGGTGGAGATCAGCCAGATCGGGCAGGGATCGGGGCTCATCGGCATCCCTGGCGACTACACGCCACCGGCACGCTTCGTGCGGGCGACCGCGCTCGCCTGGACGGCGGTTCCCGCGGCCACGGCGGCCGACGGTGCAAATGTGGCCTTCCACATATTGAACGCGGTCGACATTCCAATGGGATCGGTGGCGCAGAAGGTTCCGGGAAAGGACGGTGCGGGGTCGCAGCTGGCCTACGAGAAGACCCAGTGGGCCACGGTCCACGACTTGACCAACCGGTTGCTCTATTTCCGCACGTACGGGAATCTTGCGCTGCGCAAGATCGATTTGCGCGCGCTCGATTTCACCGGCAAGGCAATTCTCCACGTTCCGATGCCGACCGCGATGCAGGCGGAGGATGTGACGGCGCAGGCCAGGTAGCTGCGCAAACGCGCCGCTGCAACGTGGGACGCGCTTCATGCGCGCGAAGCCGGCTCCCGGCCGGCACGCTCGCAGTGTCGCGCGAAAGGCGGCCGAGTTCGCAATAGACGTCGGACCGGACCTTGCGGTCGGGCCCGCGTCTGCGGCGTGTTCCGCTGACTTGTCGGCTCCGTGGCGCCGACATGAGGGTCTTGGCCTTCATCACCGACGCCGCGGCCTCGCGCGACGTCCTCGCCCACCTCGGCGAGCCGATCGTGCCGCGCCGCGTCGCGAGCGCCCGCGGTTCGCCACCTTGGGAGGCCGCCGGCGCGGTGGCGCGTATTTGCCGCCCAACGGTTGCGCTACGGCTTCCCTTCCCGCGCCAAACGTCGCACCATGACGAGGCAGGCACCGTCGGAGAAGCGCGCTCGCCACAGCGTCAGGGCCCAAGTCGGCCCAAGCAGGCAGGCGCAGGCCAGCCGTTACGCGGAGCGCGGTGACCTTCACCCGCCCTCCCATGCCCACGAACGCACTCCGCACCGACCCCGCACCCGGTCGTATCATTCTCGACGTTGAGGGCGCACGCGAGGTGGGACCCACCGAAGCGGCGGGCCTGATCCGCGAATGCCTGGCGCTGGCCATCAAGCGCTGGGACGGCGCCACCTGGCGCGCTTTGGACGAACTGGAGGCGGCGGCGCCGCGCGAGTCCGATGCGCGGCGGGGGGCCACCCGGTTGCAATCGCCGGAGTCGAAGATTGCGCTTGCCGTGCGCCGCGAGCGCGGCAAGTTCTTCTCCCGATTCCGGTCTGAATTCGAGCAGCTGTTCCGGGCGCGCCGCGCGGGCGAAACGCACGAGCGCACCTACCGGGGCGGCGATATCGCGCTCGCGCTGGTCGATGAAAGCGATCAGGCCGGGCAGGTTGCCTTGAAGAGCGCCGTCCATCAGATGCGCGCCGCGACGCGCGAGGAAGGATTCGGCTTCGACCTGCGCACACGCATGGTGCTGCGCGAACCTTCGGAAAGCAGTGAATTCGAAAATCCGTGGGGCGCGGAGCTGCTGTGCAACGCACTCGGCAATGCCTGCCGTGGATTGTGGGCGGAGGATGGCGCATGGCGGCCGGTGATGGAACACCTGGTGCGGGCGCTGACGCCCGATCTCGTCGCATTGCACCGTGAACTCGACCAGCTTCTCCAGGACCGCGACGTGTTGCCGGTGTTGCATGTGCGCACGCGCAAGCGCGCCGGCGCCACCGCGGGTGGCAAGGTCGATCCCTCTGCAGGACACGCCGCCCCGAGCGCGGGAGGCGACCTCTATCACCAGATCGTCGAGCTCATGGCACGCGCCCCGCCTGCCGCTGGTACGTGGGTTGCGACCGCCGGGATACCCCCACCGGGCGCTGCTCCAGGCCCGACTCCCGCCACGGACCCCCTGAACTTTGGCAACCCCGACGCATGGCGCGCGCAATCCGTGAATCCAACCGGCGCCGCCGCCGTGCCCGGCGCCGGGCCGTCGCCCTGGCAGGCGCTGCAGCGCGTCTTGGAAATGCTCGAAGGTGCTGCAGCCCCAGGCATGGCCTTCGAGGGTCTGCCGGCGGCCGGCCAATCCGGCGAGACGGCAGGGAGCGTGCTGCCGGTGCTGAAGGCGGCAATTGCCGCAGAGGGCGTTCCTCCGCTCGATCGCGTGACCCTCGAGATCATCGCAGCGGTGCTCGACGAGATCTTCGAAAGCCGGTACCTGCCTGCGGCCGTCAAGGCCGTGTTCGGTCGGCTGCAGATCCCTATTCTCAAGGCCGCCCTGCTCGATCCCGAGGTCCTTTCAAATCCGCGCCATGGCGTGCGCAAGTTCTTCGACACGCTGGCCGCTGCCTCGGTCGGCGTGCGCCCCGAGATTGCGCACGATGCGCGGTTCCTCGAACTTGCGTCCAAGCTGGCTTTGGCCATCCGCGAGCGGCTCGCCGAGAGCGCCGACGTCTTCACTGCCGCGCGCGGCGAGCTCGATACCTTCCTCGACGCCGAACGTGCCGCGTACAACCAGAAGCTCGCCCAGGCCCTGCCGTTGCTCGTGGGGCTGGACGAGGACGCGCACGCGCGAACGCTCGCGCGCATCGCGCTGTCGGTTCGCTATGCCGGGCGGTCGCTGCCGCCGGAAGTGCGTGATTATCTCGAGCACGAGGGCGTCGCTCGACTGAGCGCCGCGTATCGTCGCGATGGGCCGGGTGGCGCGGCGGCCATGCAGGCCATCGAGCTCTTCGACGAGCTCGCATGGAGCGTGGCACCCGAACACGTCCCGGGCTTTCGCAATCGCCTGCTGCAAGCCATCCCGCCCCTGGTGCGCGCGCTGAGCGAAGGTTGGGCGACAGACGATGCAGCGCGCGTGCGGCGCAAGGTATTTCTCGCGCGCCTGTACGAACTTCACGTCGAGGCGCTGAACACGCGGGTGGACTTTCCTTTCGAGAGCGACACGGCGGACGAGGCCGACCTGCGCGCGAGAGGAGCGAACACGGCCCCGGACCGAACTGCGGTCGCGCAGCGCGACGTGCCGGTCGAGGACGTGGAGTCGCTGCAGCGCGGCGACTGGTGCGAGTTCGCCGGCGAGGCCGGACAGGCACCTCTGCTCGCGAAATTCGCGTGGCGCGCGCCGCACGGCACGCGGTTCCTGTTCACGCATCGCGACGGTGACATCGCGGTGATCCACACGCCCGAATCCCTGGGCCAGGCGTTTCGAAGCGGGCAGGCGAAGGTGGCGATTGAGGCCGTGCCGCTCTTCGAGCGGGCGATGGAGCGGCTGATCGAGCGGCACCTGCCCACCGCGCCAACGTGACCCGCAGTGGCGCGCGAAGCCCGGGAACGGCCGGCACGGCGCCTTCGCGACGAGCCGATCCGTGGGGCTTCGACCATGGACTGCCTTTTGCGCTCCCGCCGCGACCGGATCTCGCTCAGCGCGCGTACGTACGAATACCTAGTCCTGCCCACCGGCGCGTCGGGATCGTGTTTGTGGCCCCATTCTTGCGAATGAAGTAGGGCAGCTATCCGGCACAGACAGCGACCGCGAGATGACCCATGACTCCTTGGCCGGGACGAGCCCCCCAATGACCACCCATCGACAACGTCGATTTTCACTGACCCGAGGCAATCGCCTGATCTGGGGATTGCCATTGGTCTGTGTTCTCATCACCGCAGCCTCGCTGCAAATCGGCTTCAGCACCCTTGCCGCGAACAAGGAGTCGCGGATTCGCAGGGCGACAAGCGAAACCGAGTATTCCGTTGCCATGTTCGAGCAGCACGCGCGAGATGTGATCGCGGAGGCCGATCGGGTGACGAGACTGCTCAAATTCGAGTTCGCGGAACATGGCAATATCGATCTGGATGCACTGAATCGGTACGGGTTGATCTCCGCCGGCGGGCCGGTCTCGGTCAGCATCGCCGATGCCAAGGGAGATATCACTGCCGGCGATCGACCGCGCGAACCACTCAACATCGCCGATCGTCAAGAGTTCCGGGCGCAAGCCGGCCGGGACCAGGACGCGATCGAAATCGGCAAGCCGTTCGTCGACACGGTTACCGGACGCGAACTGGTTCAACTAAGCCGGCGCCTCGATCATGCCGATGGATCCTATGCCGGTAGGGTGATGGTTTCGATCCCGACGGTGCGTTTCACCGAATACTTCAATGAAGTCGACCTGGGCAGACTCGGCAGTGTCGAGCTGCTTGGCGTCGACGGCGCTTATCGCGCCCGGCGTGCGGGCACCGAAATGAGGTTCGTCGAATCCGGCGACGGTGCCAGGTTGATCGCGCGGGCGAAGTCGAGTCCTGCCGGAACCTACGAGGAAGCGGATGCCGGAAACGGCGGTCCCCGCATCGTGGCCTACCAGGCGATGGACGGCTATCCGCTGATCGCCGCGGTTTCCAGGTCCAGGGACGAGGTGCTCGCCGATTACGACCAGTACCGCGACGATTTCCTCATGCCTCGCCTGGCCATGGCCGCCCTGTTTCTCGCTCTCGTCGCGATTGCCACGGTCCTGATCGTGCGTCTGCAGCGCCATCGCGGCGAACTCAAGCGGCAGCGTCACTTCCTCGAGACGCTGGTCGACAACATCCCTTCCGGTATCGCGGTGTCGCAGCATGCGGGAGGAAGATTTCGGCCAGTATGTACTCTGGAACGAGTCCAGCGCGCTGATATTCGGCACCACGGCCCGGGAAGCGCTCGGCAGGACGGTGGCGGACGTGATGTCGCCCGCGTACGCGGAGACGGTCGAGGAATTAGACCGGAAATGCTTTCAAGTCCGATGGTGCAGGATATCCGTCCAGGTCCATCAACGGCCGGACGGAAAGCAAATGACCGTCCACATCATTCGCGCGCCCATCTTCGACGAGGATGGCAACGTCGAATTCGTCGTGACTGCCGCCACCGATATCACGACCGAAAGCGCACGCATCGAGCAACTGGAACTCGCGGCGAAGGTGTTCGCGATGGCGGCGGAAGGCATCATCGTGAGCGACGCCGACGACCGCGTGCTGATGGTGAACGCCGGCTTCACCCGGCTCACCGGTTTCGCGGCCGACGAAATCGTCGGAATGCTCCTGTCCGAGTCGCCATTTCGGCCGATCGACAAGGCGGCGTCAGATGCGCGGATGATCCGGCTGCGGAAGGAGGGCACCCTCACCTCCGAAGTGGCGCGATTTCGCAAGGACGGGGTACCGCTGTCGCTGTGGATATCCGCCTCGATCGTGAAGAACAGCGATGGCAGCCTGCGCAACTATGTCCGCGTCTTCACCGACATCTCATTGCTGAAGGAAACGCAACAGAAGCTCGAGCAGCTCGCGAGTTTCGACGCGCTGACCGAATTGCCGAACCGACGCCTGCTGGTCGACCGCCTCGAACAGGCCACCCGTCGCGCGCAACGCGGCGACGACGGGCTTTCCGTGATGTTCATCGACCTCGACGGCTTCAAGCAGGTCAACGATACGTTTGGGCACGACGTCGGCGACCGACTGCTGCAGGAGGTTGCGCAGCGACTGCAGCGCTGCATTCGCACCAGTGACAGCGTCGGCCGGATCGGTGGCGACGAATTTGCCGTCGTTCTGGAAAAAGCGCGCGATCCCGCCATTGTCACGCAGGTCGGCAAGCGCATCCTGTCGGCGCTGGCGGAACCCTATTCCATCGACGGTCACGAGGTACGGTCCGCCGCCAGCATCGGCGTCGCCACCTATCCGGTCGATGGCTCCGACGCCGCGGCATTGCTCAAGAGCGCGGACGAGGCGATGTACGGCGCAAAGCGGTCGGGACGCAGCCGCATGCAATTTTCGTCGGCCGTGTCGCCGGCGATGATGTAGAGGATCGAATTGGTGACGCCCCGTTCGGTCGACGTCGGTTCCTCCGGCATGGTTGGAGAAATGACTCTTCAACCAACCGGAAAGGGAACCGATGACCGACGCGAGGATGGCAGGAGCGCAGTTGTCTGAAATGGGGCCCGACCGTGCCATGCGGCGGGAGGCGACCGGTGCGTGGTGATCCCGGCCTACCGCCGCGTTCGGTCCACTCACGTCGGGCGCACGACTTGATCCCAACGGCTGATGCCCGCCGATGTCGGGTGCCACGCACGTCTCTGCCTCCACGCTCAGCAAGCGGGCGAGGGGGTATAGACTGTCCTATTAACCTTTGATCCTTTCGAGATCGTCATCGCCGAAGCGCGCTCCACCGTCCTGATTATCGATGACTCGGCCGATAACCTGAGCGTATTGAGCGCGTTGTTGCGGCCGAATTACCGGGTATTGGCGGCATCGTCGGGGGAGACCGGCCTGCGTGTGGCGGCCAACCTGCCGCAGCCCGACCTGATCCTGCTCGACGTGATGATGCCGGGAATGGACGGCTACACGGCATTGGCGCGGTTGCGCGACGACCCTGCCACGCGCGCCATCCCCGTGGTCTTTCTCACCGCATTGGCCGACGCGGAGGACGAGGAGCGCGGCCTCGCGCAGGGCGCTGCCGATTACATCACCAAGCCCATCCGGCCCGCCGTGGTGCTGGCGCGGGTGCGCACGCATCTCGAAGCCAAGCGGGCGCGAGACTGGATGAAGGACCAGAACGCCGTTCTCGAGGCCGAAGTTTCGCGGCGCATGGCGGAAAACGACCTCGTCCAGAGAGTGAGCATCCGGGTGCTGGCGCGCCTGGCCGAGATGCGCGACCCGGAAACCGGCAACCATATCCTGCGCACCGAGGGCTACGTGCGGCGACTGGCGATCGGCCTGCGGCAGCATCCCCGCTTCGCCGCGGCGCTGAGTGAGCCCTACATCGACCTCCTCACGCGTTCGGCGCCGCTGCACGACATCGGCAAGGTCGGCATTCCCGATCACATCCTGCTCAAGCCCGGCAAGCTCACGCCAGACGAGTGGGCGATCATGCAGACGCACGCCAGGCTCGGCAGCGACGCGATCGAGCACGCCGAGCGCGACATCGAAACGCCGCTGCCGTTCCTCGCCGTGGCCAAGGAAATCGCCCACTGGCACCACGAAAGATGGGATGGCAGCGGCTACCCGGATGGCCTGGCGGGCGACGCCATTCCCGTCTCGGCGCGAATTATGGCCGTGGCCGATGTGTTTGACGCGCTGATCTCGAAGCGCGTGTACAAGGAGGCGATGCCCGAAACCCGGGCCCGCGACATCATGACCGACGGACGCGGCAAGCATTTCGATCCCGACATGATCGACGCCTTCATTGCCGGATTCGCCGATTTCGTCGCGATCGCCAAGCGGTTCGCCGAGGACGGCTGATCGCCGGCAACGGCAGACCGGTCCTGCGCATGTCGACGCCGACGCCGCTACCGGTTGTTACCTGGCCAGCGCTCGATGCGGCAGCGCCGGCGCCGATTGGACGTCTGGTGTTCGGGCTGGCCGCGGCTCTGATCCTCATTCTGGCCGGCGCAATCGTCGTGGGGTTGGCCGCACTGCGGGCCGAGGCGATCGCAACCGGCACGCGTCTGGCCGAATCGTTTGCCCGGGTGATCGCCGAGCAGACCACGCGCACCCTCCAGACCGCCGATCTGCACATGGAACTGGCCGCGCTCGGCATCGCGCGCCTCGAGGCGGCGGGCACTCTCAACGAGCAGTCGGCGCGCGCGCTGTTGCGCGAGCATGCCATGGCGCTGCCCTTCGTTCGCGCGATGTGGGTGATGAACGCGCAGGGCCGCATCATCTACGACTCCGACGTCGGCAACGTCGGCGTCAGCCTGGCCGACCGCCCCTACTTCCGGATCTACGTCACGCAGCCGCAGACGGGTTTCCACGTCGATGCTCCGGTGCGCAGCCGGTCTACGGACAGGTGGCTGATCACCGCTACCCGGCCGTTGCGATCGTCCGACGACGCCTTGGCGGGCATCATCGTCGTCGCCATGGAACCGCCCTTCTTCGACAGCCTCTGGAGCACGCTCGACGTGGGGGCCGACGGCGCCGTTGCGCTGCTTCGCCGTGATGGCGTGCTGATGATGCGCAGCCCGATCGTTGACGACTTCATGGGCCGGGACCTTTCGGCCACCCCCATGTTTACGGGCGTGCTGCCGCACAGTCCGGCGGGAACGTATGACCGGGAAAGCGCGGTCGACGGCAAACGGCGCCTCTACGCCTATCGAACACTGTCCGCGCCGTCCGACCTGGTCATCGTCGTCGGCCGGTCCTACGACCTGGTTCTTGCGCCGTGGCACCGGCTGGCCATGGAAGCGCTGGCCTTCTGGGCGGCCGCCACGTTGGCAATCATCGTTCTCGGTTGGCTACTCGAGCGGGCATGGCGGCAGCGCGCGCGCGCCGACGCCGCCGGCCGGGACATGGCGCAGCGGTTCATTCTGGCCACCGACGCGGCGTCGATCGGCGTGTGGGACTGGGACCTGACTGCCGACCGGTGGTGCGCCAGCCCGACCTATTTCACCATGCTGGGCTACGACCCCGCGGAGGGATTCGGCGATCGCGCGCAATGGCTCGCGCGCGTCCACCCGCAGGACCGGGCGTCGGTGGAGGCCAGGATCCAGTCGGCGCCTGCCGGAGCCGCTGCGCCCTACCAGTACGAAGCGCGGATGCGCCATGCCGACGGATCGTATCGCTGGATTGCCGTGGTCGGGCGCGTGCTGGCCCGCGGCGAAGACGGCAAGGCGACCCGGCTGATAGGGGTGAGGATCGACGTCACCGAGGGCAAGCTGCGGGAGGAAGCGTTGCGGGAGGCCAAGGAAAAGCTGCATTTGTTCATCGACCATGCGCCCTCGGCAATCGCGATGTTCGACCGCGATATGCGCTACATCGCGTACAGCCGCCGCTGGCTCGAGGATTACGATCTGGGTG
Organism: uncultured beta proteobacterium; assembly: GCA_963739745.1. Lineage (GTDB taxonomy): Bacteria > Pseudomonadota > Gammaproteobacteria > Burkholderiales > Casimicrobiaceae > VBCG01. The sequence continues at coordinate 26,066 of CAVUCJ010000011.1, read as the reverse complement.
AGTCAAACCTTGCCGGCCGCAGCCACTACGACATTTTCCCCGACGTACCCGAGCGCTGGAAGAAGATTCATCGGCGGTGCCTGGCCGGGGCGATCGAGCGGGCCGACGAGGACCCATTTCCACGGGCCGACGGTTCCGTGGACTGGGTACGCTGGGAGATTCGCCCCTGGGCGCAGGCGGACGGCAGCATCGGCGGCATCGTCATGTTCACGGAGGTGATCACCGCGCGCGTGCGGGCGGAGGGTGACATTCGCCGGCTGCATGACGAACTGCGGCTGCGCGCAGCCGAACTCGAACAGCGCGTGGCGGAACGGACCAGCCAGCTCGAAGTCGCGAAACTCCTGGCCGAAGGCGCCGATCAGGTCAAGTCGGTATTCCTCGCCACCATGTCGCACGAATTGAGAACGCCGCTCAACTCGATCATCGGCTTTACCGGTATCCTGCTCCAGAGGCTTCCGGGAGAGTTGAACGCCGAGCAGGAGAAGCAGCTTTGCATCGTGCGCGACGCCTCGCGCCATCTGCTCGCGCTGATCAGCGACGCCCTCGATATCTCCAAGGTGGAGGCGGGCGAGTTGCACGTTGCCCGGGACCGCTTCGATCTTTCCGCGCTGCTGGAGCGGTTGGGCAGCGCATTCGCGCCGCAGGCCGAGCGCCGGCGTCTGGCCTTTACGCTCGACGCCGGCGACGGCGAGTCGATGGCGATGGGCGATGCGCGCCGCGTCGAGCAGGTACTCAACAATCTGGTGTCCAATGCGCTCAAGTTCACGCCACGAGGCGGCATCAGCCTTTCGTGCGTGCGCAAGGGGGACTTCTTCGTCATCACCGTCGCCGATACCGGCGTGGGCATCAGGCGCGAGGACATGGACAGGCTCTTCCGGCCGTTCAGCCAGATCGAGAACGGCCTTTCGGGCATATCCCAAGGCACCGGGTTGGGGTTGGCGATTTCGCTGCGCCTTGTGCAGGCGTTGGGCGGCCGTCTCACTGCCGAGAGCGAATGGGGCAAAGGCAGCCGCTTCACATTCACGCTGCCGGCAGGGGCAACGCCATGAACGTGCTGGTCATCGAGGACAACGAGCAGAACCTCTATCTCTTGCGTTTTCTGCTGGAAGCGCGCGGGCACCATGTCACCGAAGCCCGCAACGGACCGGAGGGGATTGCGGCGGCGCGGACGGCGGCGCACGATGTCCTCCTGCTCGACATCCAGTTGCCGCAGATGGACGGTTACGCGGTTGCGCGGGCGCTGCGCGGTGATCCGGCGCTCGACGCCGTGCCCGTCGTCGCTGTCACCTCCTACGCCTTCAGCGACGGCCGGGTGAAGGCGTTCGCGGCGGGGTGCGACGCCTACATCGAAAAGCCCGTCGATCCGGACGCCTTCGTCGCCCAGGTGGAGGCCGCAGTGGCCGCCGGCCGCTGCCCGCCGATCAATCGACCAGGAAATTGTCCATGGCTCATGTGCTGATTGTCGAGGACCTCGCGGAAAGCAGCTATCTGCTCCAGGCTCTGCTGCAAGGCCATGGCTACGTGGTGACCACGGCGAACGACGGCGTGGAGGCGCTGGCTGCGGCGCGGCGCGATCCGCCGGACATCGTCATTTCCGATGCGCTGATGCCGAACATGGATGGCTTCACCCTGTGCCGGACGTGGATGCAGGACGCCGTGCTGCGCGCAATACCGTTCGTCTTCTACTCCGCCACCTACAGCGATCCCGCGGACGAGAAGCTGGCGCAGTCGCTGGGCGCCGCGCGTTATCTCATCAAGCCGCTGGAGCCCGCGGCATTGCTCGAGGAACTGAATGCCGTGCTGATGTCGCGGGCAACGCGTCCCGGGCCGCGCCCCGCATCGCCGCTGAATGATGCCGCCTTCCACGCGCTGCACGATGCGGTGCTTGCGCGCAAGCTCGAGTCCAAGATTGCACAACTGGAGGCGGTCAATAGCAAGCTGCGGGTGAGCGAGGACATGTACCGCGACCTGGTCGAGCACGGCCGCGACCTGATCTACATCCACGATCTGGAAGGAAGACTGCTGTCGGCGAACCTGGCCACGGTCCGGCTGACCGGATATTCGCGTCAGGCGCTGCTGCGGATGAACCTGGTCGATCTCATCGTTCCGGAGGCGCGCGATGGATTCGCCGCGTACCTCGAGCAGATCCGGACCACGGGTGCAGCGCGCGGCCCGATGCAAATCGTGAGTGCGGCTGGCGACAGGCGGTGGTTGGAATTCGAGAACACGCTGCGAAGCGAGGGCGTGCCGACACCCGTGGTGCGCGGCATCGCGCAGGATGTCACCGAACGCATGCGGGCCGAGCGCGCGCTGCGGGAGACGAACGAACTTCTTCACTCCGTCGTGGAAAATGTGCCGCTCCGCATCTTCTGGAAAGATCGCGATTTGCGCTTCCTGGGCTGCAATCGGCTGATTGCGCAGGATGGCGGGTTGTCCGACCCGGCGGACGTGGTCGGCAAGACCGATTTTGAGTTGTCGTGGAAGGCTCAGGCCGCGCGATACCGCGCCGACGACAAGGCCGTGATGGAATCGGGCATACCCAAGCTGGATTACGAAGAGCCCATGAATTTCCTCGACGGCGAGACGCGCTGGCTGAGCACGTCCAAAGTGCCGTTGCTTGATGCCAGCGGCGGTGTCATCGGCATTCTCGGCGTATACCAGGACATCACCGAGCGCAGGCGCATGGAGGACGCGCTACGCGAGAGCGAAGCGCGCTTCCGCCGCCTGACCGAGCTCTCTTCCGACTGGTACTGGGAACAGGATGCGAACTTCCGGTTCACCTTCATCTCGGGCGGGGTCCTGAACAGCGGGAACTTCGCGATCTCGGAGTTCTTTGGCAAGACCCGGTGGGAACTGCCCATCATTCTTGGCGAAAACGAATGGGCGGCGCACCGGGCGACGCTGGAGGCGCACCGGCCGTTCACCGACTTCGAATACCAGATCGTCACCGATGGCGGCAGCCTGCGCGATTACTGCGTGCGCGGCGAACCGGTGTTCGATGCCCAGGGGAATTTCAGCGGATATCGCGGCACCGGGAACGATATCACCAGGCGGAAGGCTGCCGAGGGCCAGCTGCGCAAGCTCTCCCTGGCCGTGGAACAGAGCCCGGAGAGCATCGTCATCACCAACGTCGAGGCCGAGATCGAATACGCCAACGAAGCCTTCCTCCGGGCAACGGGGTACGCGCGGGAAGAAATCGTCGGCCGCAACCCGCGCATGCTGCAATCGGGCAAGACGCCGCGCGAGACTTACGCCGCGATGTGGGATGCGCTGACCCGCGGCCAACCGTGGACGGGCACGATCACCAACCGCAGAAAGGACGGGAGCGAGTATGTCGAGTCGTCCATCGTCACCCCCCTGCGACAGCCCGATGGGCGCATCACGCATTACGTGGCGGTGATGGGCGACATCACGCAGCAAACACGAATCGCCGAAGAACTCGATCGCCACCGCCACCACCTGGAAGAACTGGTCGACACGCGCACGGCGGAACTTTCGGCAGCGCGGCAGCTGGCCGAGGCGGCCAACCTGGCCAAGTCCACGTTCCTGGCCAACATGAGCCACGAGATCCGCACGCCGATGAATGCCATCATCGGACTGACCCACCTGTTGCGGCGCCAGGAGGTGAGGCCGGTCGAGGTCGACTGGCTGAACAAGATCGACGGTGCCGGACGACACCTGCTCTCGATCATCAACGACATACTCGACCTGTCCAAGATCGAGGCCGGGCGGGTAATGCTCGACAGTATTGACTTCGACCTCTCCGAGGTCCTCGACCATGTCCAATCGACCGTCAGCGAATCCGCGCGCGACAAAGGGCTCCGATTCGACGTGGACGTCGATGCCGTTCCCCGCGGCCTGAACGGCGACCTGACGCGACTGCGCCAGGCGCTCCTCAACTACGCCAGCAACGCCGTCAAGTTCACCGAGCAAGGCTCCATTGTCCTGCGCGTCCGGCTGCTCGAAGAAACCGGCAGTGGATTGCTGCTGCGTTTCGAGGTCGAGGATACGGGCATTGGCATCAAACCGGACACGCTGTTGCAGTTGTTCCGGGCATTCGAGCAGGCCGACACTTCGACCACGCGCAAGTTCGGCGGTACCGGTCTCGGGCTCGCGATCACCCGCCGATTGGCGGAACTGATGGGTGGAGAAGCCGGCGCCGACAGTACCCCCGGGGTGGGCAGCAACTTCTGGTTCACCGCCCGCGTGCAGCGAGGGCGGCCGACCGCGCGCGCTTCGTCGCCGGCGACGGAGGTGGATCCCGAGGAACAATTGCGCCGGCATGCACGCGGCGCCCGAATCCTGCTGGCGGAAGACAATCCCGTCAATCGCGAAGTCGCGGCGGAGTTGCTTCGTGCCGTAGGGCTGTCGGTGGAGACGGCGGCCGATGGCCTGGAAGCGGTGGAGAGAGCGCGAACCGATGCCTACGACTTGATCCTGATGGATGTGCAGATGCCCGGCCTCGATGGCATCGAAGCTACCGCGGCGGTACGGGCCCTTCCGGGTTGGGCCGCGCGGCCGATCCTGGCGTTGACGGGCACCGTGTTCGACACCGACCGCGGCGCCTGCATCAAGGCGGGGATGAACGACGTGCTCACCAAGCCGGTGGAGCCGCGGATGCTCTACGCGGCCTTGTTGAAATGGCTGCCCGCCGGCGAGGCGAGTCCACCGGACAGCCGGAACGACGGGCCGGAGCGCGCAGATGCCGCGGCATCGTCGCGCGTAGCCGGGTCGGGTGCCGCGGCGCTGCGTGCGCCGGAGACGACGAACACCGCCGCCATGGCGCACCCGGCGGGCGTGCCGGACGTCGACCCCACACGCCTCGCGGCACTGCGCGGCGATGCGGCAACGCTGCTTGACCCGCTGCGCCATTTTTTGGATTCGATTCCTGGCGACATGGCGCGGCTGGCGGCGAGCCTGGCCGACGGTGATCACGCCACCGCGCGACGCCTGGCTCGCACGTTGAAGGGTACCTCGGCCACGGTGGGGATCGATCGCGTGGCGGAAATCGCCGGGCGACTGGAAGCGGTGCTGGGGGTGAACCGGGATCCGATCCCGACTGACGACGAAATCCGCGCCGAAATGAACGCGCTCACCCGCGGATTCGCGGCGCTGGCCGCCGCGCTGCCATCCCCGCCCGCTCCCCGACCCGAGGACACCCTGCGTCCGGATCCGGACGCGCTGAACGCCGTGTTGAGCGAACTCGACACGCTGCTGGCGCAGGCCGACACGGCTGCCATCGCCGTGTTCGACCAACATGCGGCATTGCTGCGAGCCGCGCTGGGGCCGCGCTGCGACGATCTCGAGCGCCGGGTCAAGCGGTTTGCCTTCGATGCGGCGCGCGAGCTATTGCGGTCACTGCGCTAACGATCGAAGAATCATCGCGCGTGAATCACCGCCGCGACGCGCGCAGACCGCGGGCTGCCAGGTTCGGGTTCAACCGTCCGAATGCCCCCTCCAGGCACCGGGCGAGCCGTCATGCCTGATTCACCACCTCGGGTAATGGTCGATCATGCGCGCCGGGCTTGGCGGGCGCCGTTGGGAAGATCGACTCTTCTGGCTGATCGCATCGGCCTCAGATTGGGCGACGGAGATCGGATCCGGTCAAGGCAATCGGATTGCCGATGTCCGCCTTCCTCTGGCCGTCCGCTTCAGCCGGTTTGGACGGTCGCTTCCGAGCGGCGTGAACGACTGGAACGGGGTCGGAAGCGGCAATCCGGCCAAAGATCAAATTCCCGGCATGCCGACAAAGTTCGGCAAGGCCTTGATGCGCTCGATCCAGCTGCGCACGCTGGCGTAGGGGTCGAGCGGAATTTCGCCCTCGGACGCGAGTGCGACATACGGGAAGCAGGCGACATCCGCGATCGTCAGGTGATCGAGCGCCAGCCATTGATGCCCAGCCAGCCGCCGCTCCAGCACCTCCAGCCCCTTGCGTCCCAGAAGCTGAGCCTCTTCGAGATCGCCGGGACGCTTGAACTTGCGGATAACTCGCGCCTTGCCGAGACCTGGAGATCCAACCCCACGAGGCACGCCAGGGCAGCGTATCACCTGCCGGCGCGGCTGGGCCGGCGGGTCGTTTTCGCCCTGCTGATGCAGGTGGCGGCCGTGACGGCGACACCCGATTGTCGGCTTGCGGCAGCGAAAGCGGCCGGAGTGGGTCGTACTTCGATCTTCCACGTTCAAACCGCTGCCGTTCATCCCCGACAGGATCGCGGAAGCATTTCGCCAGAATTGCCGAATTGTCGGCATCGCCTGGTTGCACAGCCGCCGAGCTATGTGTGCTAGCGCACAGTCGAAATGAGGTCTATCCTGTCGTGCAGCATTTCGCATTTTCGTAGCCTGCGTTCGTTGAGTGTCGCCGAGGAGACCGCACGGATGAAGTCACCGCACGGTTCGGACACCCTGATTGGCGTCCGTTCGCCTCTCGCGTGCGATGCGCCTGGACGCAAGCGCGCACCCGTTTCATCGCAATTGCGATCCGCGCTCTCGCGGCTGTCTGCATTGCAGGCCGAGTTGACGTCGAGTCGGCAGGAGTTGCTTGAGTCGCGCAGGCAGGTTGAGGTCCTCTCCAGCGCGAATGACGACCTGAAGCGGCACGTCGCGCAACACGGTCGCGAGGTGGCGAGCCATCCCGGCAACAATTTGGCCTGTACCAGGATTGCGAACGAGTTGACCCATGGGCTCGGGGAGCAATATTCGGTGCTGGTACAACGCCTGCTTGCGAAACGCGTGCACGTACCCAACGGCGAAGAGCTGTATGGCGCAGGGGCACGGTGCCGGGGACTTTATGTTGTTCGCAACGGGTCCTTGAAGTCGGTACTCATGTCCAGGGACGGGCAAACCCAGATCGGCGATTTTCACATCGCGGGTGACCTCGTTGGCCTGGACGGCATGTTTGCCGGCGTGTACCACTGTCAGGCGGTTGCGCTGGAAGACACCGACGTGAACCATATGCCGCTTGATCAACTCGACGACCTGGCGCGGGCTTGCGATCAATTCCGGCACAATCTGTACAACGCGCTGGCGCAGGAATGCGTACGTGCCCATGCGCTGATGTTGAGGCTGGGAACCGGTCGTGCCGACCAGCGCGTGGCGGCTTACTTGCTTGAGGTTTCACGGCGTCTGCACGCAATCGGCTATTCGTCGAGCGAGTTCAACCTGCGCATGACACGGTATGAGATCGGCAGCTACCTCGGACTTAAACTGGAAACCGTGAGTCGCCTGTTGTCGAGGTTGCATCGTGAGGGAACGATACGGGTGACGGGGCGCACGGTGTGGCTCCTCAACCGCGAAGCGCTGCAACAGATCGCCGACGGCAACGCCTGACGTTGCAACGGCTTGCGGGCGGTGCATCTGTTCAGAGCCGTCGAATCCATTTCGTGCAACTCGCTAGGCTCGTGGTTTGCCGGCGAGGGGGCGCGATGACGCGTCAATGAGCGTTCGTCCGCTTGGTTTGTACGAAGGACGCGATTTGGAGCTCATCGACTACGACCGGCGCTGGCGATCTGCGCTCCACACCTGACAGTCGATTCCGGCCGGGGAGGCGCCGGCGCAACCCACTGCGGCCTTCGCGTCGATCGGCGCCTCGCCAGGAAGGCACGACTGCCGATGCTCGTCCCGGTGCGACCCTGGGCTGTCTCGTGGCCGCCCCCGCCTGCCCGCACGCGGCCACCTTGGCGCCGGCGTCCGCCCGGAAGTGTAACGACCACCGTGCTCGCGGTCGCTGGTCACCAGGAATCGACGCGTGACGCATGCCACCGGCTGCGCCGCGCTTGGCCGCGCGCGACTGAAATGCCCATCCTTGCCATGCCCCGCCGCGGGGATTTTCACCGTCCTTGAAGGGATTTCCCGTAGCCCGAGATAACCGCGCTAGTATTCGTCCCGCCGCCTCCCCCCCAGAACAGAAGGCTGGAGTCCCCAACGGGGCGAAAGCCCACCCATTTCATTCCAAGCTCCACACCGGACCGAGGCCTGCCATGATTCGATATTTTTTTCCTTTCTTGTTTGCCTCCTTGACACTGGTCGGGCCAGCGACTGCCGCCGAATTCGGCACCAAGGAAGAGGCGGTCGCGATGGTCAAGTGCGTCCAGGAGCAATTCAAGAAGGATGGCGCCGAGGCCACGTTCAAGGATGTGCCATCAATTCGGCCCGAAGGCGTCGATCAAGTTCCAGGAATTTTGGGCATTCCGCGTGCGCCTGCAGATGCAAGACCGGCTGCGCAACCCTGCCCCGTTCGATCTGGGGATCGACAGCAGGCTGCGTGCCGGCAAGTGATTCGATGATGAGCCACAGCGAGCATTTCGACCTTGCCACCGAGGTGATGCGCATTGGCCCTTGCGCTTGGCGTTCGACCCGGATGGAATTGCGCGGCGCCGATGGCACGCTACTTTCCACCGGAACGGCAGCCTACGTTGTTTCCTGGCGGGCATAGCGACCATGCTCCGCGCACTGCTCACGGCACTCCCCGACACCCTGAATGATCCGGTAACCTGAACGAAGGAAATTTCCATGGTTCTGCTCGAATTCTCGATGACTCCGATAACCAAGGGCGAAAGCGTCAGCGCCTATGTCGCGCGTTCTCTCGATATCGTCGACAAGAGTGGATTGCCGTATCAACTCACCCCGATGGGCACGATCATCGAAGGCGAGTGGACGAAGGTGATGGCCGTCGTGACCGCTTGCTATGAAGTAATGCGCGCGGACTGCGATCGCGTGAGCACGCTGATCAAGGTTGACTACCGGGCAGGGCCCGGAGGCCGGCTAAAGTCCAAGATCGGCTCCGTCGAAAAGAAGTTGGGCCGCAAGCTCTCGACCTGAGCCGTCATCTGCTGCTGCGTCCGCTTTGCGTGACGCTCCACTTCTGCCTAGAGTCGATGACGGCCAAACGACGCGGCGAGGAATTTGGCCGGACCCGGCCAACTGCGGCCGTTGCATGGCTCAAGGCGATCCCACCAATAGCGGACACAGAGCGATTGCTTGCCGGCATCCATGCCGCCGGCAAGTGCTCGCTCAGTTTGTTTGGATCACCACTTCATTTCGCCCTTGTTGACCTTGGCGCCGATCTCGAGCGCGACCCTCAGGCCCGCCGTGGGATAGGCCGACGTCATCGCCTCGATCAACGCGGCCGAGTTCGGCGCCTTCGCCAGTTCTGATTCAAAGCGGGTCAGGTAGGACTGGGTGTAGGCAAGCTGCGAAGCGTCCTGCTTCTGTCCCGGCAGCATGTGGCCGGGAACGACGATCGCCGGCGCAAGCGCTGCCATCGAGCTCAGTTTCCTGTTCCAGTCGGCCCTCTCCTGCGCGGTCTGCGTGTCAGCCGTCCAGACATGCAGACCGGCGAATGCATTGACCCCTCCCACTATGGCCTTCGAAGAAGGAATCCATACGTAGCTGCGGTGGGGGAGGGAATCATCCAGTCCCCTGATTTCGAGCGTCTGGCCTTCGAGCCTGATCGTGTTCCCGGTCATCACTTCGGGCAGTGGAACCTCCGTCGGCGCATTGGCGCCCAGTCGCGGCCCCCAAACCTGCAGCTTCGTCGGTAGCGTCGCCTGGATTTTCTTCACGGTGGGCGCACTCGCGATCAGCGTCGCTTGGGGAAACAACTTCATCAGTACGCCCGCGCCAAAGTAGAAGTCCGGGTCGGCCTGGCTGACGTAGATGGTCTTCAGCGCCTTGCGGCTGTCGAGAACCATCGCGGCGATGCGGTGCGCATCGGCCTGAGTGAAACCGGTATCGATGAGTACCGCATCCGTCTGGCCGGATACCAGGACGGCGTTGACGTGGAAGCTGCCTGCGTCGGCGTTGTAGACCTGAAGCGAGAGCGCCGCAGGACTCGCCTGGGCGGCGGCCCCGTTGGCGACGACGCCGAGAGACAGGCTTGCAAACAGCGGAAGGAGAGGTTTGATCATGGAATCGCCTGCGGTGGTTAAGGTGACGGCGCCATGTTATTGACTACTGCACTGTCGATAAACAGTATTATGATAGACATATTGTCTACTAGATCGATCTAATCCATGGATCGTGTCACTTCCATGCAGGTGTTCACCGAAGTAGCCGACCGCGCCAGCCTGACCGAGGCGGCCCAAGCACTAGACATGTCACGGGCCATGGTCTCGCGCTATCTCGAAAGCATCGAGCGTTGGCTCGGAGTACGACTGCTGCATCGAACAACAAGGCGAGTCAGCCTCACGGATGCCGGCGAGGAAGCGCTGCAGCGTTGCCGCCAAATGCTCGAACTTTCGCGCGACATGCAAAGCGTAGCCGGTGCAAGGCACGCGGCACCCGCAGGCAAGCTGCGCATCACGACCAGCACTTCTTTTGCCGCGGCTTACCTGGCCGACGTTGTGACGGACTTCCTCACTCAGTATCCGCAAACACAGGTCGAGCTGATCGCAACGGAGCGAACCGTAAACCTGGTGGAGGACCGCATCGACCTGGCGGTGCGGATTGGCAACGTGCTGGACGACTCACTGGTAGCGCGGAAGCTGGGGGTGTGCCGGTCGGTTGTCTGCGCGTCGCCGGCGTACACCGAGACAAACGGCTACCCCAGCACCCCCGACGACCTTCGAAACCACCGATGCATCACCCACGCCTACGTTGGCCGCACCGAGTTCCGCCTGCAGCGAAATGGCCAGACGCTGCGGATTCCCGTGCGAGGACAACTGCAGAGCGACGATGCGGCCGTCACGCGTCGAGCAGCCCTTGCCGGCACAGGGATTGCGATGTTGCCGACCTACTTTGTCAGCGCGGATCTCGCCTCCGGTGAACTCATTCGTCTCCTACCCGACTGTGAGCCAGAGCCTCGTGGTATCCACGCGGTGTACCTGTCTCGCCAGCATCAGCCGCAGCTGCTGCGGATGATGGTCGACTTTCTGGCAGATCGCATGAAAGGCGAAGTGGCGCCATGGGACCGGGCAATTGCCGCGGCGACGAAGCAAGTGACCTCAATCGCCAAGCCCCGAGGCAGCGCCAATGGAACAGTGCGGCGTAGACCAAACGCGAGTTGACGACGGATCGTACGAACCGCTGCCTGCTACCCCACGAATTGCGAATTTCAGCCTCCTCTTTCTCGCCAACGCATAACCGCTTTCGGGTAGACCTAACTACCGGTGAGGGTCGGGTCCGGTCTACCACCTCATCGCGCTGAAAGGCGGCTAGGGGTATCACACCGGCCGTTTGCGCTCTGATGACCGCTGTATCTCAGGCAGCGGTCGGCCGCGTCGGCAGGGCGAGGGTCTCTGACCGGCCACAACCGGTCGTAGCGCATCGTGCTTCATAGCGGTCGTTGATCGGTGCTTGTTGGCCGAATCGTGTTTACACGGGTCGGGTTGAGCGCCGCCAGCAGACGGAGTATGTTTTCAATTTAGCCTCTGTCGAGAAGGGCCTCTCGGTCGAACATTGCTGGCGCCTATGACCGTGGTTGCGACAACTATCTATGTGCGGCCCGACGGGCCGTACATAGTTACCGGCGATTTTGCACTCAATGCGCCGGGAGCGCCGCGTGACGATGCGAGCGTTGTGCTGTGTCGCTGTGGTCGCTCATCGAATAAGCCTTATTGCGACGGCACGCACACTCGTGTCGGCTTCGTCGACGCCGGCCTGCTGCCCGGAGACGCCGAGTCGAACGGCTCGATGGGTGCCGGCTCGCTTGTGATCACCCTGAAGCCGAACGGCCCGCTGAAATGCGCGGGGCCGATGAAGATTTCCGGCGCCGAGGGCCGAATTCGTGAGAGTGACGACATCTGTCTGTGCCGCTGCGGTGGATCCGCGACAAAGCCATTTTGCGATGGGACCCACAGGAAGATCGGTTTCGTTGGCTGACGCGAAGCGCAGTCGTCACGCCTCGATGACCTGTGTGAGTTGTGCAGCGGCCGTTCGTGTCGGAAAGGTGGAAGTCTCTGACCGGCCAACAACGTCCATACAGCAAAGTCCCCGGAAGCGGCCGCTCGATAGGGTGTCCACCAATTGCTGCTCGTTGTGCGCCGCCGAACCGGACGTTCGCGGATCTCGTCGACCGGCCGACCGCAGACGATCAGGCAATAATGTCACCAATGCGGCAGCGCATGCCGGCCACATCGCCTGTGCGACAGCGAAATCGCAACACCTGCTGCGAATCCGTATGAAACTTGGAAGGAATCGTGACTGGACGTTGCCTGATACGGGGTACCGGGGACATTGGCTCGGCAATCGCCGTGGCATTGTTTCGCGCGGGATACCCGGTAATTCTTCACGATAATCCATTCCCGAACTACTCTCGGCGCGGCGCGGCGTTTGTCGATGCGCTGTTCGATGGTGAGGCGGAGGTCGGCGAGGTGGTCGCTCGCCTTTGTAGGGATGTCTCCGAGATCGACAGGGCATTGGCCGCCCAGGATGCGATCCCGGTTTCCAGTGGCGAGTTCGTAGCCGTGCTTGCCGCATCGAACCCGCGCGTGCTCGTGGACGCCAGGATGCGCAAACGAGCCACGCCCGAGCCGCAGCGCGGTCTGGCCGAACTTACGATTGGCTTGGGACCGAACTTTGTCGCCGGTGAAACGACCGACCTGGTGATCGAGACGGCGTGGGGGGATTCGCTTGGCGCGTCTATTCAGTCAGGGCGATCTCTGCCATTGTCGGGAGAGCCCAAACCGGTAGACGGTATCGGACGCGAACGCTATGTGTACGCCCCAGCGAACGGCGCGGTCGTGACGGACAGGCGCATCGGGGATCAGGTTTCCGTCGGCGCGGAGATCGCGCGCATCGGCGAGAACATCCTCGTGGCGCCGATAGCCGGACGGCTACGCGGACTCACGCGGTCGGGAGTTCAGGTGAACGTCGGCACCAAGGTGATCGAAGTCGTCCCCGAGTCTGCCGCCTACCTTGTGCGCGGAATTGGCAGGCGGCAGCGGGTTATAGCCGACGCTGTATTGGACGCCGTGCGACGCTTTGCCTGAATTTGCTCGTATGCTCTGGGAACATTGCCGCGCCGTCCCCGGCATTTCGACCGGTTTGCCACCGTAGCAGTGGCCTAGATATTGAGTGGCAAGTCGCTGCCGAGATCGCGATGCCGCGGCGGTGTATGCGAACCGTGTCTACGCGTGTTCAACGCCCACCATGACACTGCTTGCCTTGATGACCGCGAATGCCGGGGTTCCGACCGCGAGCTTGAGTTCTTTCGCCGAGGTCGTGCTGATCACCGAAACGATGTCGATGCCCGGAGCAACGTTGATCGTCACTTCCGCGCTGACCGGACCGAATGTGATGTGCGTGACTTTGCCAGGAATGTTGTTGCGGGCGCTGATTTTCATTGAAACCTCGTTGAGGATTGCGTAAGGCTCTATCTTATACCTCTCAGGCCGCGCCGAACGCGCAACGCTGCCTTGCCTCATAGCCTCAACCATCCTCGCCGTGCGATCTGGTAAACGAGGCTGCCGACAACAAATGCAATGCCCACGTTCCAGATGGCGAGGGCCGCGGTCACGACTGTCGCGAAGCGCTCCCCCTTGTCCTTGCTGATGTCGCAAGCGCCGAGCGCCAACTGCGCACCGGTGAGAAACAGGATGACACCGAGAATCGCCACTGGGAAGATGCGCAAGAGCGTCCCGATGGAGCTGCTGAAGAAGAGTGCCAGTAGCATGAGAATGACACCCAGGATGATGGGCGCGCCACCGGTTCGCGCGCCGAAGCGAACGTGTCCAGCCATCCCGCCGGCGCCATGACACATTGGTATTCCGCCTAGCGCCGCGCTGCCCAGGTTCATCAGGCCGGTTGAAATCGCAACCCGCTGTTGGGTGACGGGGCGACCAGGGAACAGTTGATTGTTCTCTTCGGTGATCGCGATGATGGCGTTGCCCAGGGTCAGTGGCACCTGCGGCAGAGCCAGGAACACAGTGCCGACCAAAACGTCGTTCCAACCAATGTTGCCCAAGGCGAAGGTCGGCAGGCGTGGCTCGATGGTGATGCCGGCGAGTTGATCGGCCAGCTTCGGGTCAACGATGATGCCGCAGACGGCGCCGAAGATCAGCAACAGAAACATCGCCGGCACCCGCCGGCTGTCGAGCAGCAGCAGCGTTCCAGCCAGTGCGAAGCCGCCGATCCACCAGTTGTCGGCCATCATCTTCACGCCGTTCAGCATGAACCCGAAGCCGAGACCGAGGATGATTCCGACGACCACGGGACGGCTTATGAGTTTCGCAACCTTTTGGGCCGTACCGGTAAGGCCGAGCAGCAGCCAGATGATCCCGCTGGCGAGACCGGCAGCCCACACTGCGCCTGCCGACACCGTCAGCGTCTGCGCTGCCTGTGTGGTGGCGATGGCTCCGATTGCCTTCATGGGTTGGACGGGAAATGGCGTGCCGTAGACCAACCCGCAAATGATTAATGCTGCTCCGAACGAGAAGAGAACCCCAAACGGGTCGAGGCTAAGCATACTGAGGTACGCCACCACGAAGGGGATCAGCGTGCCCAGGTCGCCGAACGCGCCGGCCCACTCCATGCGGTCAAAGCGGTTGCGCGTCGCGACACTGCGGGCGGGTTCCTGCCGATCCGAATCGGTCATGTGCAGAGTCGCAGAGTCAGCGAGAAGTGCTAGGAAATCGCTTTGGCTATTTCCGCGCGTTGCGTGCCTGGGCGCCAAAGCACCACCTTACGCTCTCGCCGCGGCGCCGATTGCGTCGAGACCGACGATGGAGCCGGCGGCGCCAGCAGCCGAGCGTGCAACTATACGCGGCCGGAAGCTTGCGCGCTCCGATGACCGAGATCGTGCAAGCCTTTACCGCTTCGGGAGCGCCGGCGGTCAACGCAACCTACGGCGCCTCTGGACTGTTGCGCGAGCGCATCGAGAAGGGCGAACCCGCTGACGTATTCGCATCGGCCGACGTGGGTAACCCACAGGCGTTGGCGCGGGTCGGCCGCGCGCCAGCACCGGTGGTGTTTGCTCGCAACCGGCTCTGCGCACTCGTAGCACCAGACGTTGCTGCAAACTCGGATATGTTGCTCGACCGCATGCTAGACCCACAGGTCAAGCTCGGCACATCGACCCCCAAGGCTGATCCCTCCGGGAACTACGCTTAGCAGTCGTTCGAGAAGGCTGACCAACTACGTCCCGGCGCGTTCAAGGCGCTCGATGCCAAGGGGCTCAAGCTGACGGGTGGCCCCAATTCGCCACCGGCGCCTGCCGACCGCTCGATTTATGGAGTGATGATTGCCGAGCACAAGGCCGACATCTTCCTAACCTACTGCACCAACGCCTTGCAGGCGGTCCGTGAAGTGCCGGGCGCGCGGATGATCGCGCTACTCGAAACGCTTGCGGTGGGCGCCGAATATGGCCTGACAACAATGAAAAACGCCTCGCCCGGTGCAGAGCGTCTTGCTGCTTTCGTTCTGTCGCCGCAAGCACAGGGCATCCTGGCACGCCACGGCTTCGCCCCCGGCGGGACACCGTATTAGGAAATTGGTCGATGCAGACTCCTTTCCCCCTTGTCGGCTTGGCTGCAGGCAGCGGTAGCGGCAAGACCACCTTGCTCCTGAAGGTCATCCCGCTGCTCACGGCCTGCGGCTTGCGTGTCGCGATAATCAAACGCGCGCACCACACTTTCGACACCGACAAGCCGGGGAAAGACGGCTATGAACCGCGCAAGGCCGGTGCCTCGCAGGTCCTTGTCGGATCGGACCACAGATGGGCCTTGGTGGTGGAAAACGATGCACCCAAAGAACCGACTCGGACAGATATGCTGGAAAGGCTGCGCCCGGAAGCGCTCGATTTCGTCATTGTGGAGGGCTTCAAGTCGGCGCCGATACCGAAGATCGAAATCCACCGACCGAGCCTTGGCCAGCCTCTGTTAGCAATGGCCGACCCTCACATCATCGCGGTTGCTACGGACGTATTGGAATCAGTGCAGATCGGCATTCCCGTTCTCGATCTCAATCGGCCGGAAGAGATCACGGAATTCATCTATCAGCGATTCCTGGCACCCAGGGTCGCCGGGTTGTTTGCCATTCCGAGGAAGCGCCGACGAGGCGACGCACTCTCGGCAAACTAGTCGCCAATACGGCGAATCTCGATTTTCGCAAGCGACTTCACATGGCGCGGGCCAGATTGCGTGTCGCGGAGTGAAACTAGCGCCAGCGGCCCTTCACTTGCCGGCAGGGGCGCACCATCGCGCTCGAAGATAATTAAGGCCCCTTCGCCGACGGGAGAAAGTTATAGCTCCGCCCAGGAAAACACGGCCTGGTAGCCATCGGTGGCCGACGCGACCACGATGCTTCGCCGTAAGTCGTGCCGTTCCTTCTCGACAGGCCTGGCCTCGACAGGCCTGGCCGAAGTGAGCACATCACGTAGCAATACCCCGGTGTAGCGCCGCGTTTGCTCGCCATCCTTGCCCGCTGCACCAGCCATCTTGACCTGACGAACATCCTCGACGCGCTGCACTGCGAGTCGTCGGAGATCGCTGATGCCCAACGTCACTTTGCTTTCAACGTTACCCGAAATCAGCAGCGTGGTTGCGCCTTGAGGTGGAGTTTGTGCGAACGCGCTCGTTGCGGCAATCAACGCAAATGTACTGAAAAGACTGCCGATCCGCCTCACCCACTGGCGCAGTAACACCTCTCTCTCCCCGAGTAGCGAAAGGCGCCGAAGACATCGGCTGGCACTCGGGCGGACGATGTCGGTACACCCCATAGTTCATTCTCCGTCGTGTCTGACTGGCTGGTTAAGATGCCCAGATTACTCGAACCTCAAAGCGACCGTGCACCCGAGCAAATGGGACCGGAAACAGCGTTCACGGAGCGTCTCTTGCGCGTTTGCGCCTTACGCGGATCTGCCGATGGAATTGCAGTGGTTTGCCGTATAGCGTTCAGCGCGCAGATGAGGACACGTCGGATTTAGCTCGTGTGCAAAGACTGTACACAGCGTGCGAACGGCTTCTGCTGGTCGAGTGCGCTATCAAACGTCCGGTAACCGGCAGACTGGCTTAGATCGGGTTTCTGCCGTTCAGCGACGCCCGGGAACGTCCGCTTCGCCATCGCACGACGGGCGGGAATGGGTCGGGTCCGGTCTACCACCCCACCGCGCCGAAAGGCGGCTCGAGATATCACACCGGCCGTTTGCGCTCGGATGACCGCTGCATTTCAGGCAGCGGTCGGCCGCGTTGGCAAAGCGAGGGGCTCTGTCCGGCCATGAGCGGCCGTTGCGCCTGATCCCGCAAAACGGCCGTACGCTTATGGAAATCGTAGGGGCGCGATGCGAGGTCGCCGGCGCCGTCCGCCAAGACCTCAGGTCGTTCAAGCCCAGACCACTGGTCCTTTTTCCGCGTACCACGCGTCCACCTGTACGGCCAAAGTGGCCTCGACGCGGCTACGCTTCAACTTCAACGTCGGCGTCAGGCAGCCGTTCTCGACCGACCAGGGTTCAGGCGCCACCACCAGTACCTTCAGGCGCTCGTACTTGCCGAGGCTCTCATTCACGTCGTGCAGCAGCTTGCTGAGTTCAGCGTCAAGACGTGCGCGTACCGCAGGGTCACCGAGCTGCGGACGCAGGGACTCGGCGAGCATCACTATCGCATAAGGTGCCGGCTGTCCGACGCCGGACACCATCGACAGTTCAACCATCGGGTGCGCATTCAGGCGATCCTCGATTGGCGCCGGCGCCACGTACTCGCCCTTGGCGGTCTTGAACAGTTCCTTCACGCGCCCGTTGATCCTGAGCTGGCCGTCTGCGCGCTGCACGCCGAGGTCGCCGGTGCGGAAGAATCCATCCTCGGTAAAGCTTTTCGCATCTAGATCGGGGCGCTTGTAGTAACCGACGAGCTGCCCGGGGGACTTGATCAGCACTTCGCCGTCGTCGCCGATGCGCACCTGCACACCCGGACGCGGCACGCCCACATGGCCCGGAGCATTAAGCTCGCTGCTGGTGCGGTGCGAGTAGGAGAAGTCCTCGGTCATGCCGTAGCCCTCGAGCATGTTCAGGCCCAGGCGCCGGTACCAATGCAGCAGCGCAGCCGGGATCGGTGCCGAGCCACTGGCGGCTATGCGCACGTGGTCGAGGCCCAGGCCCGCGAGCACCTTGCGCCCGACTTCGCCGGCGACGGCGGGGTTGTCCAGCATGGCGTCGAGTTTCTCGGCCGGCATCGTCGATAAAACGCCCTGCTGCAACTTGAGCCACACTCGCGGCACGGAGAAGAACACCGTCGGGCGGGCGCGCTTGATATCCTGGATAAAGGTCTCGAGCGACTCAGTGAAGAACACACGACCGCGGCCTTCGAGCAGATGGCGGCATTCGACTGCCGCCCGTTCGTAGGCGTGCGCCAAGGGCAGATACGACAACATCCTCCGCTCAACATCGTCGGGCAAGCAGTCCCGCGGGTCGTTGACGGCGCACACGGTGGCGCGCGTGATGCTGCCGAAGCTCTGCATCACGCCCTTGGGCCGCCCGGTAGAGCCAGAGGTGTAGAGCAACATGGCCAGGTCGCCCGCGTCTCGCGAGGGGCGCCCACCCAGTGGCTCGGTCCTGGCGACAATCGAATCCCAGCTCTCGAAGTCCGTGCGCGGCGCCAGCGGCAGCGCGACGCGCGGCAAGCCGGTGGGTACAGCCGGCGCCTGCTGCTCCCAGGTATCGAGCTTGCCGACAAATACCAGGCTCGCCTCGCTGTCCTCAAGAATGTTGCGCACGTTCTCCCCGCTTTCGTTGGGGAGGATCGCCACAGTGGTGCCGCCCGCCATCCACACGGCCAGATCGACCATGAAGAAATGCGCGCAATTCTTCGAAAGCATGGCAACGCGCGCACCTGGCTCGAAGCCCCGGCTCTTAAGATGCGTCGCCATGCGACGTGCCTGGTCCAGCGTCTGGCGCCAAGTGTATTCGACCACTCGGCCACCGCCGATGGGTTGGACGAGGAGCACCTCGTCAGGTTGCGCCGCCTCGTGGTCGTAAACATAGTCCAGAATCAGTTTGGGATTGTGCATGTCCCGTCCTCTGTGCGGCCACGAAGAACCCGTGACGAAGTTCTGCAAATTCGCGCACCGGGGTCACGATAGGCCTTACTTTACCTGCACGGAGCTTCATTGGGCGGCGGCGGGTGTCGGCCTTCACCGGGTCGGAAAGATCGAATTTCCGGACCGGTTCGGGCGTCGCCGGACGGGTGCTCTCGCCCCGATCATCAACTTCGGCGCCTAGATGCCACGACCCGCGAACGTCAGCTCTCGAAGAGAGCGAATGGCTGCAGCGGGTCTATTCTGTTGAACAACTCGCTGTTTGGCCAGTGCAAGTATCGCCGCGAACGCTGGGCAAGCAGAAGTTCGGTGACTTGGCGCTCGATTCTGGGCGGCCGAGCTGTTCTTCGCTGACTTACATCGCCAGGTTTCGTGTTTCCGGTTCTACCGGGCACAACCACTTCGCCATTCGTCGTAGGTTCTGCGCAGTTGCCGCCAGAAGAAACTCGTCGTGAGCACCACTCGGGCCGCGCAATCGCAGCCGATCGAGCTTCAGAATTCGCTTGAGGTGAGCGAAGAGCATTTCGACCTTCTTGCGATCCTTGCGCGATTGCTTGTAAGCATCGGTCTTGGCAATATCGCGAGCGACATCCCGTGCCGACTCATGGACGCTGCGAGCGATCTTCCGAGTCGGGGTGTTCGGACAGCAACGTGACTTCATCGGGCACTTGCTGCAAGCGGCTTGGCTGGCGTGATAGATGATGGTGTTGGCCTTGGTGATGCGCGTTCGCGGGCGTTTGAAGATCCGCCATTCACTCCGCAGCGGCTGCCCCTGTGGGCAGCGGTATTCGTTGGCCTGTTCGTCCCATTCGAAGTCGCTGCTGGATAGCGTTTCGTCGCTGCGTTGTGTCTTGTCCCACACGGACACATGCGGCTCGATCTGCTTCTCGTCGACCATCCACCCCAGAATCTCTGCAGTGCCGTAATTGGTGTCGCCGATCAGCCGCTGCGGCTTGAGATCAAACCGCGTCTCAACCCGCTCGATCATTGTCTTGGTGGCGTTGATCTCATCGAGCTTGTGGGCG
This sequence comes from uncultured beta proteobacterium, assembly GCA_963739745.1. Taxonomy (GTDB): domain Bacteria; phylum Pseudomonadota; class Gammaproteobacteria; order Burkholderiales; family Casimicrobiaceae; genus VBCG01. Next base: position 6,081 of record CAVUCJ010000011.1, on the reverse strand, counting down.
GGTGTCGCCTCAACGTCAACGACAATGCCCGCGGCAATGTCGATCAGGTAGTTCGCCGAGTAGGCGTAGAACGCCGGTCCCCACGCGGCGCTCCACTGCGCCGCCGGATCGGTCAGCGAGATCTTCTTCGGTAGTGCTCTTCTCCAGCTCGGACTGATCCAAGGCCGCCAGATATTCGCGCACGGCTCGGCTGATGTGATGGCCGGTCTGACCAGTCGGCCTCGGCGCCCGGCACGCCACGCTGACGGTTGGCATCCGCCTTCACCAAGCTGGCATCGATGGCGAACCCTTCGCCACCCACCAGCCCCTCCCGTACGCAGCGCTCCAGCACCTGCTCGAACACGAAACGCAGCGTATCGCTGTCCCGGAACCGGCCATGCCGGTTCTTGGAGAAGGTCGAGTGGTCCGGCACCGGGTCTTCCAATCCCAGCCGGCAGAACCAGCGATAGGCCAGGTTCAGGTGGACTTCTTCGCACAGCCGCCGCTCGGAACGGATGCCGAAGCAGTAACCGACGATCAGCATGCGAATCAGCAGCTGCGGATCGATCGAGGGGCGACCGGTATGGCTGTAGTACGGGGCGAGGTGGCGATGCAGCTCGCCCAGGTCGAGGAACTGATCAATCCCGCGTAGCAGATGATCCGCGGGAACGTGATCGTCGAGGTTGAATGAGTAGAACAGCTGCTTCTGGCCGCCACGCTGTCGTCCCATCATTCCCGCGTCTCCCTCTCAAACTTCTTGGCTTCAACATAGCCAAAGACCGACCAAATTCAAGGGAGTTTTTCAACAGAATAGGTCGGGTCCGGTCTACCGCCTCATCGCGCTGAAAGACGGCTACGGGTATCACACCGGCCGTTTGCGCTCCGATGACCGCTGTATCTCAGGCAGCGGTCGGCCGCGTCGCCAAGGCGAGGGTCGCTGACGGGCCACAAGCAGTCCGACACTGCCGATTCCCAATTCGCTCGAAAGCGGTCGTATGGTTCTGTCTTTGATCCGCACGCCACATGGCAAGACGCACGCCTGCGGCCGCCAGCACGCTACATGAACTCGCTGACACTCGCGAAACACCCGCACCCGGGGGTGCACATAGCCCAGCGGCGACTCTGATCATTCCCGCTTTCCGACAGTCCGAGCAAGTCAAGGCGTGCTACCGCGCTCCGGTCGGGGAGTTGTGTCGTTGCATCACTTGGTCGTGAAACATCCGGACAAACTGAATCTCCAGCTTGGTAAAGCGCGTGGGTTTATGATCCTTCGCAGGACCGAAGAGGATGGGTGGCGGCATTCTGTGGACGCTCGGCTGCCGCGCGCATCTTGGAAGACAAAGGCATCCTACTTCGCAACCCCAGCCGACCACCCGCCTACTCGGCGCCGAACTGAACAGGATTCGGTTGCCGGCGCTCGATGGCCCACTTCAGCAATGCAGCAGAACGGTAGACGCCATGCGCGAACTTGCCGTAAGGCAGCGTGAAGAACAGTGCCGCCACGCAACCCAGATGCAAGGCTAGCAACAGTCCCATCGCATTCGTGCTTCGGCCGGCCAGCAGGGCCAACCCAGTCGCACTCACCAGCAACAGGAGCGCGATGAATGCACGGTCCATTTGATTGCTGCCCGAGTCGCCCTGCAGCGGATGCCGGCGCACGCCCAGCCATAGGAGACCCGCCGGTCCGATCAGCAGCCCGATCCCGCCAACAGTGCCAAGCAGCACCGGCACGCTCGCGAACGAATAGGGTGCGTGCCAGCCGAAGGCATAGTGGTAGATCGTCGCGACACTCGTCGCCGCAAAGCACAGCCCGAAGCCATAGAACGTGGCGTGGTGAAAGCGCCGACGCGCATCGGTCCAGGCGTCGTCCTCGTTGTTGCAGCCCTCGCCATGGCCACCATCGAGGTATTTCAGACGCAGAACGTCCTGCACGGCTTCGGTCGCCGCAGCTGCATTTCCGGCGCCCGGCGTGATGTCGCGCCAGAACCGCGCGACTCCGATGCCGAGCGCCAGCACCGCGTAGAGAAAAGGCGGCGCGAACAGCGCGACCATCATGTTGTGCGGAAATATGGCGTAGAAATTCCCCTCGACGCTGCCCGGGGCAGGCTCATACAGAAGTCCTCCATGCATCGAAATTGCCAGCACGAGAAACAGCACCAGCGCTCCGACCAATGCCAACGCAACGGTCAGGCCGTTGTGCCGGTAGAGTCGGCCCAGCGCTGCCGGCCAGGCGTACTCGGCGTAGGTCTTGACGCGTACGCGTGCCATTGCCTGCGGAACGTTGACCGCGAACTCATGCGGAGGCGCATATTGGCAGGCGTGCAGACAAGCCCCGCAGTTGTGGCACAGGTTCGCCATGTAGTGGATATCGGCCTTTGGAAACTCCAGCCGCCTCGTCATGGCCGGAAAGACGGCGCAGTAGCCCTCGCAGTAGCGACAGGCGTTGCAGATCCGAAGAACGCGCTCGACTTCCGCCTCCTCGAGCAGCGACTCAAGCGGCGTCACGGCTCGCGTTCCCGGTCGAAGCGGCCACGGCGGCGGATTCGCCCGCCCTGCGGCCGAAGACGGTGCCGATCGTCATGCCGACGCCCGCGATGTAGCCCTTGCCAAGCACGTTGCCGGCCATGACTTCGCCTGCCGCAAAGAGATTGCGGCATGGCACACCACCGAAATTGACGCTGCCACGGTCATCGACCTGAAGTCCTAGATACGTGAACGTGACGCCAGGTTTGAGCGTGTAGCCGAAATACGGCGGCGTATCGATCGGCCGCGCCCAGTGCGACTTGGGTGGAGAAAGCGCTTCAGTGCGGCAGTCGTCGAGTACGGTATGGTCAAAGCTGCCCTGGCGGCACGCCGCATTGAATTCTTGCATGGCGTTGACGAAGGTGTTCTCAGGGATGCCAAGCTGACGAGCCAGTGCGTCCAGGGTGTCGGCCATTTCACCTTTGAAGACCGGTGGCATGAAGCGGCCTATGGCCTTGCTGTCGATCACCGAATGCGCCACTTGACCGGGCTGCATCGCCACGAGCCGGCCCCAGATCGCGTAGCGCTTGGGCCAAAAGTCTTCGCCCTCGTCGTAGAAACGCCGGCCGTCGCGGTTGACCACGATTCCGAGCGATACGCAGTCGATGCGCGTACAGATGCCACCGTCGTAGCGCGGAGCGCGCGCATCGATGGCCACCATGTGAGCCTGCGTCGGGTCGCCGATCGCGTCCGCGCCTTGCCCTATCAGGTCCTTCAGCAGCACGCCCTGGTTGAAGCGCGTGCCGCGGATCAGAAATTCGTCGGCGGGCCATTCGCCGCGCTCGTTGCGGCCCCAGGCCTCGCGCAGCCAGTCGCGATTCGATTCGAAGCCGCCGCTCGCCACCACGCACGCGCGGGCTTCTATGCGTTCACCGTCGGTCAGCCGTGCGGCGACGAATCGTGCGCCGTCCAATTCGATGCCGGCGACCTGAGCTTCGTACCGCACCCGCACGCCAAGCGCCTCGGCGCTCCGGAAATAGGCGTTGACGAGCGCCTTTCCGCCACCCATGAAGAAAGCATTGGTGCGGGAAAGGTGCAGTGTGCCCGACAGGGAGGGCTGGAAGTGCACGCCGTGGTTGTGCATCCAGCGGCGGCATTGCGCTGACTCGCGGATCACGAGCCTTGCGAGATGCTCGGTCGTCTGCCCGCCGGTAACCGCCAGCAGGTCCTGCCAGAACTCCTCTTCAGAGTAGGTCTCGGTGAGCACGTCCTGCGGCGCCTCGTGCATGCAGCGCAGGTTACGCGTGTGCATGGAGTTGCCGCCACGCCATTCCCGCGGCGCGGCCTCCAGCAACATGACGGAGGCGCCGGCTTCGCGTGCGGTCAGCGCCGCACACAAACCGGCGTTGCCACCGCCCAGGACGAGGACATCAATCACGACACCAAGGCTGCGACGGGCCTGGACGGCACGCATTCGATGCGTGCAAGAACACGGTCGACCATGACACCCGACTGCCCGAGATAGTTGGCCGGATCGAGCATACGCAGGAGCGCGGCACGATCAACGTGGCGGTTGATCTCGGGGTGTGCGGCCAGGAGATCGATAAGCGGTGTCTGCTTCGCCAGCGACTCGCGGCACAGGTCGTAGACCACGTCGTGCGCGTACTCGCGGCCGATGAAGGGGCCGAGGCCCATCATGACCGCTTCGCTCATCACCAGACCCTGCGTCATGTCGATGTTGCGGCGCATGGCGGTTGCGTCCACCTGCAGGCCTTCGACCACGAAGCGCGACTGCTTCAGCGCGCCCGCCAGCAGGCAAAACGCTTCGGGCAGTACGACCCACTCGATCTCCCACGGTCCCGTCGAGCGCTCATGGTCGGCCACCATCGCGTCCATCAGCGCCGCGGCGTGCTGGCGCACCACGGAGATCGCGGCATGGATGTAGCAGCTCGAGATGGGATTGCGCTTCTGCGGCATCGTGCTGCTGGAACCGCGGCCATGGTGATACGGCTCGTAGACCTCGCCGACCTCGGTCTGCATCATCAGCTTGATGTCCATGCTGAGCTTGCCCAGCGTGCCGCCGATCAGGCCGAGCACCGTGCCCACCTCGGCGATGTTGTCGCGGATCGTGTGCCAGGCAATCACCGGCTGCGCGAGACCCAGCTCCTCACACAGTCCGGCCTGCGTCTCCATCGCGCCTTTCTCTAGCGAGGCCAGCGTGCCGGCGGCGCCGGCGAATTCGCCGACCAGCACGCGCTCGCTGAGCTGCGCCAGGCGCTCGCGGTGCCGCAGCACGGCGGAAAGAATGCCGGCCATCTTGTAGCCGAAGGTCACCGGAATCGCCTGTTGCAGGTTGCTGCGGCCGATCATCGGCGTCAGCCGGTGTTCCCTGGCCAGTTTGGCAAGTGCCCGGGCGATGCCTGCCAGCTCGGCATCCACCAACGCCAGCGCCTCGCGGATCTGAAGTACCGTGGCCGTGTCGGTGATGTCCTGCGTGGTGGCGCCCCAGTGACAGTATTCGCCGAGCTTGTCTCGGCAGAGCTGGTTAACCTGCGTGACCACGCCGAGGATCGGGTAGCCGATGCGCTCGGTCTGCTGGCGCAGCCGCACCATGTCGATCTGATCGAGCTTGCAGTGGCTGACGATTTCGTCGGCCGCTTCCTGCGGGATCAGGCCCAGGCGCGCCTGCACTCTGGCCAGTGCGGCCTCAATGTCCAGATATTTCTGCGTGCGGTTCTCGTCGGACCAGACCTGTCGCATCGCGTCGGTGCTGAAGATCCCTTGAAAGATGATCGAGTCAATGATGGAAGCGGGCATGTGATTTCTCGATTGGATAGTGATGGGTTCATTCTGCGGCGCGCGCGACAAGTGAACGTGCGCGCAGCAATACGGGTTTGTCGACCATTCGGCCGTCGACCTGCATGGCCGTGCCTTGGTTCGTCCCGACCGCGGCAAGCACGCGCTGCGCCCACGCAACTTCCGCAGCGCTCGGCCGTAACGCGTCGTGGATCGGGGTCACCTGCCGAGGGTGTATGCAGAGCTTTGCGCCAAAGCCAAGCCGCCGTGCCCATGCCAGATCGACGACGAGCTTCGACTCGTCGCCGATCTCGGGCGTTACGCCGGCGACCGGCGCTGACAGGCCGGCCGCGCGCGACGCGACGGCGATGCACGCAGCCGCGTGAGCAAGCCCTTCGGGTTCCGGAGCAATGTCGAGGTCGAGCGCGAAATCCAGCGTTCCGAAGACCAAGCGCTCCACGCCCGGCGCCGCCGCGATAGCGTCGATGCCGGACACGCCGCGCGCGCTTTCGACGAGGGCGAGAACGCCGGTGCGGGGCACCGCCCGGCGCAGCGCCTCGATCTGCGCCGCAGTCTCCGTCTTTGGCAGCATCGCCAACCCAACCCCGGCCGCGGCGAGCATCGCGGCGTCGGCCGCGAACCAGGGCATCGCGGCATCGTTCACGCGCACGGCGATACGCGGTCGCAGCTCGGCCGCGCGGCCGGCAAACCAGCCTGCAATGGCTTCGCGCGCGAGGCTCTTGCGCTCCGGGGCGACCGCGTCCTCGAGATCGAGCACCACGGCATCGGCGCCGCTCGCGAGCGCCTTGTCGAAGCGCTCCGGCCGGTCGCCAGGCACGAAAA
>CAVUCJ010000010.1:0-111969 GCA_963739745.1 uncultured beta proteobacterium | reverse complement strand
CGCTGACGGCGGCGCCGGCGAGCAGGCACATGGCGACATCGAGCGGGAGCCGGAAGCGCGGGATGCCGTAGAACAGCGCGGACACGACGACCACGGTGGCGAGGCAGGCGGCGATGGGGATGAGGGAGATGCCTCGCCGCCGGAGACGCGACCGCGCCGACGACGGCCACGGGGATGAGCAGCCAGAAGCCCCAGAACGCGACCCAGGAGGCCCACTCGGGCCGGCCCTCGCCCTGGTTGGCGAACACCGACTGGTCGGGACGCCAGAACCCGAAGGTGCGCCCCTCACGGGCGATCACGACGACCGGCAGGCGGCCCGCGTGGGCCTTGGTGTAGGCGAGGCCGACGTGGCGCTGTCGGGCCGAGGCCTGCGACGCGTCGAGCCCGTCGACCTTGGTGTCGAGCACGCAGCGCAGGCTCCAGCCCCCGACGATCCCCGAGTCGTAGACCGGCGGGCAGTTGGCGCCGAGCAGGGTGGTGCCGTCGTTGGTGGACAGCCAGACCGGTTGTTCGTAGTGGCTCATGTTCCACAGCGTCCACGGCGCGATCACGGCCAACCATCACGATCACGCACAGCGCCGAGCCGGGCCGCCCGCTCGCGCCCACGACAGCGCCGCCCGCAGGAGCAGCGGCACCACCATCAGCGGCAGGAAGAGGCCCACCTCGGCCCGGGCCAGCACCGTGAGCCCGCAGGGTGGCGCCGGCGAGCGCGGCCCGCCCCAGCGTCGGCCGCCGGGCCAGCTCGTAGCCGGCGGCGAGGGAGGCGACGATCAGCAGGGCCGAGATCGACTCGCTCATGATCACGCGCGTCGTTGATCCAGAGGTTCGGGTTCGGCGGCGGCGACCGCCGCGGCACCGAGCCCCACCCGTCCAGCCGCCCAGCCGGCGCCCGAGCAGGCCGAGGGCCACGATCACGCACGTGCCGATCAGGGTCATGGTCAGCCGTTGCGCCAGCACGCTGGTCGCGGAACAGCTTGGCCGCCGGCCCCAGCACCAGCACGGTCAGCGGCGGGTGGTCGGCCGCCGGCGCGCCGTTGAACGGGTTGACGTAGAAGTGACCCTGGGCCAGGTTGCGGGCCACGTTGCTGTAGAAGAAGGCGTCGCCCTCGTCGAACAGGCTCGAGTCGTGGCCGCTTCGTCGACCAGCGTGAAGGCCAGCCGCCACAGGAAGCCGACCGCGGTGATGGCGGCGAGCCCGACGCGGAACGTGTGTGCATGGGGATCGGTGTCGGCCGGCGCGGCCGGATCGGCTGCGGTCGGGTCGGGCTCGTCGTGGGTGGCCGGGGCGCCGGACGGCGGGCCGGCCTCAGTCGGAGTCGTCACTCCGGCGAGCCCGGCGGCGTCGAGGGTGGCCCGCGGCGATCACCGGGGCGTCGCGGCCGGTGCCGTGGGCGCCGGCGCGGGCGCTCGGTCGGCGGTGGCCGACGGTGCTCCTCGTGGTACTCCTCCTCGACGTTCACCTCCCAGATGTCGTGGGTCGGTGCCGGTGGCGATGTTCTCGACGGTGAGCATGGCCGTGAACATCGAGTGGTCCTGGTTGTTGTACCGGAACATGCCGTTGCGGCCGACGGGGTGGACGTTGGGGCGTGCTCGGCCGAGCCAGCCCCGCAGCACGTCGACGTTGGCCCGGTAGCGGCTCGTCGTAGATCGGGTAGGCCTTGGGCTGGCGCACGACGTAGCCGGCCTCGATCGTCGCCGGCCTTGCACCAGGCCGAGCTGCTCGAGCTCGCGCTTGGCCCGCTCGATCAGCTCCTCGTCGGGCGCGTTCCACTCGTCGTCGCCCTCCAACACCGTGTACTCGAGGCCGAGGACGTTGCGGCCGTCCTTGACCATGTACGGCGACCACGAGCCGAAGTTCTGGATGCGCATGGTCCGCACCTTCGGGTCGTGGATGTAGATCCAGTTGTCGTCGAAGTCGACCTGCGTCCTCGGGCACGACCAGGGCGACGATGAGGTAGTCGCGGTAGCGCGAGGTCGGCGGCGGCGGCCTTGCACCTCGGTCGGGCACCGGCGGGTCCATGGCCTCGAGCAGCTGGGAGATCGGCATCGACGAGATGACGTCGGTGCACGGGTACTCGGTGGTGCCGCCGCCCGGTGGCTCGGCGGTCGACGCTCGGTGGCCCTGCCCGTCGGCGTGGCGGACCTTGGTGACCGGCGGTCTCCATGACGACCTTGGAGCCCTGGGCCACGACCTTGTCGCGGCAGACCTCCCACATCATCCCGGGCCCGTACTTGGGGTACTGGAACTCCTCGATGAGGGAGGTGATGTCCTTCTGGTTCCGCTTGGGCAGTCAGGGCGTTGACGATGGCGTTGCCGAGCGACAGGCCCTTGACCCGCTGGGCGGCCCAGTCGGCGGGCATCTCGCTGACCGGCACGCCCCACACCTTCTCGGTGTAGGTCTTGAAGAACGTGCGGTAGAGGCGCCAGCCGAAGCGGGCGACGAGCCAGCCCTCGTAGTTGGTCTGGTCCTTCGGCGGCCGGATCCGGGCCCACGCGTAGGACACCACGCAGCAGCACGGCCTCGACCGGGCCGAGGTTCTCGAGCGCGTTGGTGGCCTTGAGCGGGTAGTCGAAGTACTTGCCGTTGTAGAAGATGCGGCTCTTGCGGGGCCGCATGAGGAAGTCCTCGTCGGGGAGGATCTCGTGCCAGAGGTCCTCGACCGGCTGCACCTTGGTGAAGAAGCGGTGGCCGCCGATGTCGAAGCGCCAGCCGTCGCGCTGCGCGGTGCGGCTGATGCCGCCGACCATGTCGTCGGCCTCGAGGACGGTCGAGGCGACGCCGTGCTTGTGGAGCTGGAAGGCGGCGGTGAGGCCGGCCGGGCCGGCGCCGATGACCACGACCTCGTGGCCGTCGCCGGGTGCCGGCGCGGCTCGGGCGTCGGCGGGCGGCGTCGGACGATGGGGCAGGACCGTCCTGGCATGGGTGCGTCGTCTGGCGATCGGAGCGGTCGTCGAGCCTCGGGGCGTGACGGCCACCGCTGGTCGGAGGCGGCTCCGGAGCGGATAGAGTGCGCCGGCGCATGGCCAGCGGCCCGACGGCACGAGACGCGCTCCGAGACCTGCCGAGACCTACCGCGCCGCGCCGGCGCGACCGCATTTCCCGTGCTTCGAGGGTCTGCGGGCGCTGGCCGCCGTCGATGGTGGTCGTCCACCACGCCGCGGCCCTCGCCGGACCGCGACGCGCCGGGCGTGCTCGCCACGCCCGCCGCGGTCATGGACAGCGGCGTCGCCGTCTTCTTCGTGCTCTCGGGCTTCCTGATCTACCGGCCGTTCGTCGGCGGCCCACCTGGCCGGGGCCCCGCCGCTGCGGGCCGCGGTCGTTCTGGTGGCGGCGGGTGCTGCGCATCGTCCCCGCCTACTGGGTGGCGCTCACGTTCTTCTGGGCCATCGGCGCGTTCTCGCTCGGCCCGCACTGGTGGCGGTACTACCTGTTCCTCCAGATCTACGACGCGCACACCGTGTTCGGCGGGATCGTGCCAGGCCTGGAGCCTGTGCACCGAGATGACGCTTCTACCTGCTGATCCCGGTGTGGGCCGTCGCTGATCGCGCCGGCGTCGGCCGGCGGCCGCCCGGTCGACCGCCCGTGCGAGCTGGCCGGCTGCGCGGCTGCTGGGTGCGCGGTACGTGTCGCGGGCGGCGTCTCGGCCATCGGCCGGGTCTGGGCCACCGGCGGGCAGCGCCGAGTCACGATGCGGGCCGTCTCGTTCGACTGGCTGCCCACCAACCTCGACCTGTTCGCCACGGGCATGGCCGCTGGCCGTGGTGTCGGCGCTGGGCCGGCCACGACGCCCGCGGCTGCGGGCCCGGCTCGACCGGCTGGCCGGCCGGCCGGCGCCTGGTGGGCTGGCGGCGGTGGCGCTGTTCGCCTGGTACGCCTACCGGGTCGGCCGGCCCCGTCGTTCAACGGCGGCTACGCCGGGCTGGCTCTGGCACCGCCGCCAGCTCGTCGTTCGGCCTCGTTCGCGCTGCTGCTGCTGGTGCCCGGCGGTGTTCGGCGCCCAGGACCGTGGCGTCGTGCGCGGGCGTGGCTGCGTGGCGGCCCGTCGTCTGGGTGGGCTCGGTGTCCTACGGCTTGTACCTGTGGCACTTCGACTGGATGCAGCTCGAGCAGATCCCGGTGCTGGCTCGAGCCGGCCGGGCTGGTCCGACATCGCCGCCCTGCGTCGCCGCTGCTGGCGGTGCGGCTTCGTGCTCGGCCTGGCCGTGCGCCGCGCTCAGCTGGTACCTGCTCGAGCAGCCCGCTGCAGCGGCTCTCGCGGACGCGTCCGTCCTGGCGCGGGCGGCACGCCCGGCGGTGCGGGCCCGGCCGCCGTCTCGAGCGGCGCCGATCGCTGCGATCGGTACCGTCACCGCGCCGTGCCCGCCGACGCGTGCCCGAGCCCGGCCACGACAGCCGACTGGACGAGGTCGCCCGCCGGCGACGCATCGTCGACGGCGATCGTGCTGGTCGGGTGCGCTCGTGGTGGCGGTCGCTCGCCGTCGGGTTCTGCGCTTCGTGACCCGGTCGCCGCTGTGGCTCGACGAGGCGCTGAGCGTCAACATCGCCCGCCTGCCGCTCGGCGACATCCCCGGCGCCCTGCGCCACGACGGCCACCCGCCGCTCTACTACGTGCTGCTCCACGGCTGGATGGAGCGTGTTCGGCGAGGGCGACGTCGCCGTCCGGCCCCTCTCGGGCCTGTTCGGCCTGGCCCTGTTCCCGCTGCGTCTGGATCGCGGGCCGGCCGCCTCGGCGGCCGCCGGGTGGCGTGGCGCCGTGCTGGTGCTGGCCGCTGTCGCCCTACGCGCATCCGCTACGCACCGAGACCCGCATGTACTCGCATGGTCATGGTGCTCGGCGCTGGCCGGCTGGCTGCTGGCCGACGACGCGCTGCGCCGGCCCGACCCTGCCCCGCCTGGCCGGCCTCGCGCTGCTGGCCGGCGCGCTGCTGTGGACCCACTACTGGGCGATGTGGCTCCTGGCGGCGGCCGCGATCGGCCTGCTCGTGCACGCTGGCGGGCCCACGGCGGGCAGGTCGGGCCGACGACGTCCGGGCCACCGCGCGGGTGCTGTCGGCGCTGGTCGTCGGTGGGCGTGCTGCTTCCTGCCGTGGCTGCCGAGCCTGCTGTACCAGTCGGCCCACACCGGCACGCCCGTGGGCCGAGCCCGGTGCGGCCCACCGAGATGCTGGCCCAGTCGCTCGTCGACCTCGGCGGCGGGCCGCCGGGCGAGGCGGTCCTGCTGGCGATCGTGCTCGTGCTGCTGGTGCTGCCTCGGCCTCTTCGGCCGGCCGCTCGACGCACCGGCCACGATCGAGCTCGACCTGCGCACCCGGCCCGAGGCCCGGCCGCTGCTGGTGATCATCGGCTTCACGATGGTCGTCGCCATCGGTGGTCGCTACGCCACCGGCAGCGCTTCGCCACCCGCTACGCCGCGGTGTCGTGCCGTTCGATCCTGCTCGCCGCCGGCGCTCGGGCTCGCCCGCTTCGGCGGCACCGATCGACGTTCCGCATCGTCGCGTGGCGGTCGTCCTGGTGCTCGGTGCCGTCGGCGGCGTGCGCAACGTGATCACCGCCCGCACCCAGGCCCGCGAGGTCGGCCGAGGCCATCGAGGCCGAACCGGCCGCAGGCGCCCTGGTCATCACCTGCCCCGACCAGCTCGGCCCGGCCTCGCCCGCGAGCTGCCCGCCGACGCGCGACGTCGTCACCTACCCGCTTCGCGCCGCCGCAGCTGGTCGACTGGGTCGACTACACCGAGCGGCTCGCGGCCAGGCCGACCCCGAGCGCTTCGCGACCGAGGCGCTGCAGCGGGCCGGTGACCGCGACATCTGGTTCGTCGTGGTCCGGCACCTACAAGACCCACGAGGGCACCTGCGAGCGGGTGCTCAACACGATGCTGCAGTCGCCGGCCGTGGGCCACGAACCCCGTGGTCGACCGGCGGCGAGCACTACTTCGAGCACGAGGCGCTGTGGCGCCTGCCCGGCCACCAAGGCGGCTGATCGTCAGGCAGCTGCGGCGGGGAGGGCGGTGACCGGCCCCCCGTCGGCGGCCGCGGCTCGTCGTGGCGGCGGATGATCAGCGATCTCCGCCGTGCGGAAGCTGGCCACCCGGGTGCTCCACGAGTCGACCGTGCCGCGCGTTGTCGGTGCGGAAGAACGTGGTCATCTGGCCCTCCTGCTGGTAGGCGTCGGCCGCGTCAACCTGCTCGACCGCCCGGTCCCGCATCGTCACCTCGAAGGTCGCCATGGGTACGACGGTACGACGGGCAGCCTGTGCGGAGGAAGGGGCAGCTCCTCCTGATGACTTCCGCGACGGCGAACAGGCCCATGGCGATCGCGACCAAGCCAATGCCATCGGTCAGCTCGGGCACGCCGAAACTGAATCGCGCCACGCCACTGTTGACGTCGGTTCCAACAATGCCGAAGATCAGGCCGACAACCATCATGGCGATCCCCTTGACGGGAGATCCTTGACCCACCGACGAAGCCGCCATCAAGCCGAGCAGCATGAGCGAGCAGTATTCGGCCGGCCCGAATTTGAGCGCGGCTTCGGCCAGAAGCGGTGCGAACAGCATCAGAAGGACAATGCCGACCGCGGAACCCCAGAACGAGGCCACGCATTTCATGAACAGCGCGACACCGCCTCTCCCCTGCTGCGCCATGGGGTAGCCGTCCAGCACGTCAACCGCCGCGGCGGCATGCCCTGGGACCCCGAGCATGATCGAACAGGTCCCGCCGCCGTAGTCCGCGCCGAAGTACACACCCGCGAGCATGATCAGCGCCCCGGTGGGCGGCAGATGATAGGTGATGGGCAGCAGCAGCGAGATGGCGATCAGCGAGCCCAGCCCGGGCAGCACGCCAACCAGACAGCCGAGAAAGACGCCGACGAAGCAGTACCAGAGGTTGGCCAGCGAGACCGCCTCATGAATGCCAAGCGAAAAGTTGGAAACAAAACTGGAAAAAATGTCCATCGGCTATCCCAGGAAGGCGAACGCCGGGAGGGTCATCTGGAGGCCCACCGTGAAGATGAGCCAGGCCAGGACGCAAAGGGAAGCCGCGAGCAACACGGTCCGACGCATGCGAAACTTCCGCTCGGCGAAGGCCGCGATGAAGGTCAAGGCGATCGTGGCAGGAACCAGGCCTGCCGAGGTAACGAGCAGGCCGAACGCCGCGATTGCTGCCAGAACCGCGAGCAAGCCACGCAATGTGAACGGGGGGGGCTGGAGCACATGCACCGTCCTGCGGAAGGCGAGCAGCGCGATGATCACTCCCAGCCCGGTCAAAATCCAACCGAGCGTCACGGGGAAGAAGCCGGGCCCCATGCGTGCCGGCTGCCCGACGGTATATTCGTGACCGGCATACAAGGCCACGAACACGCCAAAGACCATCATGAGTGTGCCACCGATCAAATCGCGGACGTCAACGTGATTCATCTGGATCTCCTTTCACGACGACTGCGATTGATGACGCAGGTTTCGATGCTTTGGTCCGACCACACCGGCCAGCCCGGCACATTTCGGTTCCATTTCGACTGCAACGCCTCGAGAACTGTGAATCCGCGTACGGCGAACCGGCTTCGGCGTCTGCCTGCGAAGCATTCAGGAGTCAGTCCATTTTTCTGCGGCTTGCCTGCCCCAATGCAGTGAGCTGGCATGCCTGCCCTCGCTATCGGCGACCGGCGAAGCAACGGCACGTTCGTGCACAATGCGAAGTGATTTCTACGCTACGGCATCGGCGGCTGTCAACATACGGATATCGAAGGAAGGCAAGAGCGTTAATGACTTGGTTCCACTCCGTGTCTCGCTGTGCTGCGCAAGTAGTCGCGCCGCCCTCGTTTCGGCCATGTCGCCTCGCGGCGGATCCGGTACGCAGGGCCCCAACATGCTACGCGGTCCGCCTCGCCACGGCGCCGAAACCGCATCCTCTTCGGCAATCTGCGCCGGCGCGCGCCACCGCCTGCATGCAGTGGCTCGCGCAGCATCGCGACCTTGTCTTCGCAGGCTACGACGCCCTCTGGCGCTGGTCGGTGACGGAGCCGGACGCGTTCTGGCGCTCGATGCCGATCAAGCGCTGGCCTGGCCGCTGGTGTCGCAGGCGGTGGCCGACGCCCATCTCGTTGCGGCAGCGCGCGCTGGCCGACCGCCTCCGCCGTTCCAATGGAATCTCGACGCGATGAAGATGAGCGCACCTCGTGACGATCCGCCGACTCCCTTCTGGCGCGTGGCACCGCAGGACATCGACCCCACAGAAACCCGCGAGTGGATAGAAGCTTTCGACGCCATCGTCGGCACGCAAGGCGGCGAGCGCGCGACCTACGTACTGCGCGCGCTGTGGGAGCACGCGCGCCGCTGCCGCGTACGCCTGCCTCCCGTGCTCAACTCGCCCTATTGCAATACGATCGACCTCGCGCAACAACCGCCCTATCCGGGCGATCTCGCCATCGAGGCGCGCCTCTCCGCGGCCGTGCGCTGGAACGCGCTGGCCATGGTCGTGCGTGCCAATCGCGCCCATCCCGACCTGGGCGGGCATATCGCCAGTTACGCGTCGGCCGCCGATCTGTTCGAAGTCGGCTTCAATCATTTCTTTCGCGCCGGGCAGGCGGGAGACCTCGTCTACTTCCAGCCGCATTCCGCGCCCGGCGTGTATGCCCGTGCCTTTCTCGAAGGCCGCCTGTCCGAGGCGCGGCTCGCGAACTACCGACGCGAAGTGGGCGGGGAAGGCCTTTCGTCGTATCCGCATCCGTGGCTGATGCCGGACTTCTGGCAGTTTCCGACCGGCTCGATGGGCATCGGGCCGATCAACGCCATCTACCAGGCGCGCTTCATGCGTTATCTCTCCGATCGCGGCCTCGCGGACACCTCTGCGCGGAAGGTGTGGGCATTCGTCGGTGATGGCGAGATGGACGAGCCCGAGTCGCTCGCCGGTCTTTCGCTGGCGGCGCGCGAGGGACTCGACAACCTGATCTTCGTCGTCAACTGCAACCTGCAACGCCTGGATGGGCCGGTGCGCGGCAATGGTTCGATCATTCAGGAGCTGGAAGGGCTCTTTGCCGGCGCCGGCTGGAACGTGATCAAGCTTCTCTGGAGCTCGGATTGGGATCCGCTGTTCGCACGCGACACCGACGGCGTGCTGATCAAGCGTTTGCACGAAACGGTCGACGGCGAGTTCCAGACCTATGCCGCCACCAGCGGTGCGATGAACCGCGAACGCTTCTTCAACCGCTATCCCGAACTTGAAGCGCTGGTCGCGCAGATGTCCGACGACGACATCGACCGCCTGCGCCGCGGCGGTCACGACCCGGTGAAGATCCATGCGGCGTATCGCGCGGCCGTTGAGCACCGCGGCCAGCCGACGGTCATCCTCGCCAAGACCAAGAAAGGCTTTGGCATGGGTCAGTGGGGCGAAGGCCGCATGACCACCCACCAGCAGAAGAAGCTCGACGACGATGCGTTGCGTGCGTTCCGCGACCGCTTCGCGCTGCCGCTCTCCGATCACGACATCGAGTCGCTGGCGTTCCACCGACCGGGCACCGATGCACCCGAGATCCGCTACCTGCATGCGCGGCGAAAGGCGCTGGGTGGCTACCTTCCGGCACGTACGGCGCTAGCGCCACCCGTAACGGTGCCGTCGCGCGCGGCCATTTTGCAGCGTCTGGGCAGCGCCCAGGACCGCGAACGCTCGACCACCACGGTATTCGTGCAGTTGCTGGGACAGTTGTTGCGCGAGCCTGATCTGGGCGCGCGCATCGTACCAATCGTCGCCGACGAGGCACGCACGTTCGGCATGGCGAACCTGTTCCGCCAGGTCGGCATCTATTCTGCGGTCGGCCAGCTCTACGAACCTGAGGATCACGAACAGCTCATGTACTACCGCGAGGCCAAGGACGGGCAGATCCTCGAGGAAGGCATCACCGAGGCCGGCGCCATCGCTTCCTGGGTCGCGGCCGCGACGAGCTACAGCGCACATGGCGTAGCGATGCTGCCTTTCTACATCTACTATTCGATGTTCGGCTTCCAGCGCGTCGGCGACCTGATCTGGGCCGCGGCAGACGCCCGCTCGCGCGGCTTCCTGATCGGCGCCACGGCGGGGCGCACCACGCTGGCCGGCGAGGGTCTCCAGCACCAGGACGGTTCGAGTCATCTGGTGGCGTCGACGATTCCCAACTGCCGCGCCTACGATCCCTGCTACGCCTACGAGCTGGTGACGATCGTGCAGGAGGGCATGAGGCGCATGCTCGAAGCACAGGAAGACATTTTCTATTACGTTACGGTCAACAACGAGAACTACGCCCACCTGTCGCTGCCCGCCGGCGCCGAAGATGCGATCCTGCGCGGAATCTATCTGCTCCGTGAAGCGCCTTCCGGCCGCGCGGAGGCGTCGTTGCAGCTGCTGGCGTCGGGCCCCATCCTGCGCGAAGCGCTGGCTGCCGCCGAGATGCTCGCCCGCGAGCACGGCGTGGAAGCCAACGTATACAGCGTGACCAGCTTCACCGAGGCGGTGCGCAATCCCGAATGGGTCGCCGAATGCCTCGCTGGCACGCAAGGTCCGGTCGTTGCGGCCAGCGACTATGTCCGCGCGCTGCCCGGATTGCTGCATGGCGCGTTGCCCGAAGGCCGCCGCTACGCGACGCTCGGCACCGACGGCTTCGGCCGCAGCGACACGCGCGCGGCGCTACGCGCGCATTTCGGAGTCGACGCCGCGGCGATCGCGCGCGTGAGTCTCGCTGCGCTGGAACAGCGAATCGTGCCTGGTTAGTTCGGCGGTTGCTTCGTGCGACCGTCGACCGGATGCAGCACTGTGTTCGGCGGCCCCGGTGTTGCGCAAATCGTTGCGCCTCCCACTCTTCCGCCCTGTCGCGAGGAAACCATGACGCGCTCACGCTCGCCGTTGCAGGCGAACACTCATGATGCAAGCTCCCCGGAACCGATTTCGCGTGTACGAGCGTACCCTCCGCCAATCGATGCCCGAATTCGGATCTCGGGATTGCCACAAGTAGTGTGCGAGCTTATGTGCGGAACCGTCTTTTGAGGACGGCGGAGTGGTCATGGTATGAGGTCGATTGCTGAAGTCGATTTGAACCCTGGTGAGGAGGGCCACACCATGACCGAGAAGATGGTCAAGGCAGTTCGCCCGCGGGTGGATGCGCTGATGGCACAGGATCGGAATTTGCTGAAGGCGCTGGTGAACGAAGCGCTGGACAAACATCCTGCGGGCGGAGATCAACGATTTCCTGGACGCGAAGCCGGGAGAACGAAACGGCGCTCGGGCCGGCCAGGTCGTACCGACTGGCGCAGGGAACAAGACATCGCGTTGCGCTTCATCCAGCCGGGAAAGCCCGACCAGAACGCCTACATCGAGCGTTTCAACCGGACCTACCGCGAAGAAGTCCTGAGCGCTTACCTGTTCGACTCGCTGGACGAGGTCCGGAAAATCACCGCCGATTGGCTCGAGCGTTACAACGAAATCCGGCCGCACGATGCACTGCGAAGCCTGCCGCCAACGCGTTACCACAAGCAGTTGAACGCCGCGGAAACTCCAGTTTAGAACTGTCTACTTGACGAGGGCGCTTACGGCGAAGGCAGCTTACCTCTGCTTATGAACTGCCGTACTTTCCGGGTCCAACGTCGACCGATTCGGGAAGAATTTTCCAGGCTAAGACGGTTGTTCCGACTGCGGGCGACATGTGATGGAGAAGGAGAAAATCATGATCATGCAAATAATCGCCTGGATCGCATCTTTACTTGTGTTTTCGGCGTTTTTTATGAAAACAATGATCCCATTGAGGATCGTCGCAATAGCCAGCAATGTGGCTTTCATTACTTATGCGTTACTCGGTATATCTTATGGAGTTTTTGAAGCGGTCTATCCTATATTCGCCCTTCACCTCTCGTTATTGCCACTGAATATTTTTCGATTGTACGAGCTAAAAAGCCTGGTAAAGAAGATTCGCGAGGCTTCAACGGATGAAGACTCCATTGAGTGTCTCATTCCCTATATGAGGAAGGAGAAGCATGCAAAAGGAGAGGTCCTGTTTCAAAAGGGCGAATTTGCAGAAAAACTCTATTACATTCAGAACGGAGTTGTCACGATTCCAGAAATAAATAAGCATCTAGACAAAGGCACAATTTTTGGAGAGGTCGGTGTATTTACTGCTTACACAAGACGATCGGCTAGCGCGATTTGCAGCGAGGAGAGTGAAATCTGTAGTATTCATCGCGATCAAGTCATTGAACTATTTTATCAAAATAAGAAATTTGGGTTTTTTATTGTACATTTACTATCTCGTTATACTTTAGATAACGTTGATACAATTCTTCATTTGCAGCGGCGAGTCTAGTCACCTTGCACCTGAGACATTGACGCCCGTGACGCCGAGCACCAGGGCCAGCAAGTTGCCGGTCGCCTTATGCCGAAACTCCCACGACTTGGCGCCGGACAGATTGACCCGGTGGCAACATCAAATTCCCTCATTGCCGCCGCGGCGGATCAATCGCCACCGTCTTCGGTGTAATGACCCACTGATTTCCTGCTCAATTCATAATTTCGAAAGGGAAATTACATGGGTGGCAGGGCAATGGAATCGCTGGTGGAATGGAAGCAACGCGACTGCATTCCGCCCGTTGCTGCGTATCTGGCACGAGTGGGGTGGGCGGTCGATCAGAATTTCAGCAGAGGAATTGGCGCACACATGCTCACTCCGTTCGGACCATAGCCTTCGGGCACCGATCCCGCCGCGACCATCTGCGCACGCGTGGTCGTATCGGTGGTGAACCGATGGTTGTTGTCCGAGCGTCCGTGGCTCGCCGGGTCGTTCCACAGGCGGAATACAGGTGCACTCAGGCCGGGGCAGGCACCGGTCACAGGATCCGGCAACAGCACGTACATGACTTCGGGTGATTCGTAGTCGAATGCCGGAAACTGGGCGTCTACGATCGCGCATTCTGCAGGCGACGCCGAATAGAAATGTGAGTCGCCATTTGCAGGCGGAATGTAGAAACGGCAGACCGGCGTCGCGCTGGGAGGTGCATCGGCGGCCGACTTCCAGGCGTAAAAAACCCTGCCGGTGCGTTTCCAGCCTGTCTGCTGGCCGCTGTCCAGTGCAGCCAACTCCGCCGGGAGGATTGTGACGAAGTAATGGTTGAAGACCGAGTGGAAATATTCGACTGCCAGCACAGGGTCGGCCGGTGGCACGATGACGGCGCCGGCAACGTAGGTTCCCAGATAGGCCGCCAAATCTTCGAGTACATCTGGAGTCGTTGGTGGCGCGCCGATTTTCTTGTTAGCAGCGAGGATCGCGGCCGGATTGTTCGCGCCATTCAGTATCTTTAGCTTGTTGTCCTTCGGATTGCCGTGGCAAAGGCTGCACGGACCATGTTCCGCAGACTGAAAGAGCTCGAAACCGCGGACAGGATCCGCGGCCAAACCGAATCCGGGCCAACCGGCAACGAAAAGCCCAACGAAGCCTGCAGCACAGAAAATTGCCGAAGAACGCATTTGTGTCTCCTCTGGAGCCCGCGGCCGCGAGGGCAAATGATTGTACCCCGGGGGGCAGAGGCGTCAACGGACGCTCCACCGAATGCCCAAGCGCGGCGGCAACTCGGCGCCCCTCCGGGCCCTAGCCTGTTTGGGCTTCACCAAAGCAAACGCACAGTCCGGCGCGAAGTGTTGGATGACGGCGCTTTCTGATCAAAAACAGTACACACAATACACAACTATGCGCGGGGCTCGCCACGCCGATTCACGGTGATGGTGGGTCCGGGTGCGAAGCTCAGCTGCGCTCGATGCGTCGCCCCGCGGAACACGTAGGTAACGTCCCAGTACGAAGGCTGCGCCGATCCCGGCACCGCTGCGCAGCGCTGGGCATTCTGAATGTACGTTTGGCCGCCGCGATCGATGTTCGCGCCAACGGCCGCGCCTCCGACGGCACCCACCGCCGTGGCTCGGGTTTTTATGACAGGATGCCTGCAGGGCGTTGCCGGAATCGGCCGAAAGCAGGGGCCAGGAGGTGCGCAACGGGATTGGGTCCAACGAGGTTCCAGAACGCTGCCCCGCGTCTCAGAAATGCTCCTGATAGCGCAGCCATAGATAGCCTGAGAACCCGGCAAGCACAGAAGCGAGCAAGACTGCTGTCTTTGCCGCGACGAGTGTTTCGGGCACGGTCGAAAAGCCCAGGTTGGCGATGAATATCGACATCGTGAAGCCCATGCCCCCAAGCAGTCCGATACCCGCGATATGGCGCAAATGAACACCCGTCGACAACCGTCCGATTCCGAATCGCAGGCTGAGCCAAGCCATCAGCGTGATCCCGGACACCTTGCCGAGCAGCAGTCCGATGACGATTCCCAGCGTCAGATGGTCAGACCACAGCCCGGACAGCGCCTGCAGATCGATCGGGATGCCGGCATTGGCCAGGGCGAAAACCGGCATCACCACCAAGGAAACGGGTCGGTCCAGATTGCGCTCCCAGCGTCGCAGCGGGGTCGTGGCTTTCTCGACCTTCGTCCACTGTCAACGAACGGAACCGTACGCCCAAATGGCGACCGCGCGACTCGCGTACCGGAACCTGATGGTGCCGGGATCGGCGGCCGCGCTGCGGCGTTCGCCGCGGCCATTGTGCGTTGAGCACGCCGCGTGCCCGGGCGCGGCGCCTGCCGGCCGATCGCGGAGCGCAATGTCTTCGTGGCCGCCCTTGGGGGCGCCGGACAATCGGGCATTCGCTTCTGAGGATGGTTGAACTCGACCGATCCGGCGCAGTCATTTCAGGACGGGCACGCCAATTGATCATGCCTGCAACGACGCCCTGCGCAATCCGCAGCACCGCCGGGAGCTCGAATATGGGAGACGCGGTGAGCGGCGGCGCCGCGCCCCCGGGGCCAAACCCGGCAGTGCCCGCCGGCCGTACCGGCCGGGATGTTCAACCGCATCGACAGAGGAGACGACGATGAGTTTTCAACTTCCGAAACTTCCCTACGCGATGAATGCGCTGGAGCCACATATCTCGCAGCGGACCATGGAATTCCACTACGGCAAGCATCACGACGCCTACGTCAAGAAACTGAACGACCTCATCGAAGGCAAGCAATACGCCCGCCTGCAGCTCGAAGAGATCATGCGCAGTTCGGAGGCCAAGCCGCAGGAGCGGACGATCTTCAACAATGCGGCGCAGGTCTGGAACCACACGTTCTTCTGGCACAGCATGCAGCCGGGCGGTGGCGGGGGTCCCGGCGGCGACGTCGACAAGCGGCTGCGCGACGCGTTCGGCGGATACGACAATTTCCGGCAGACGTTCATCGACACCGCGGTCGGCCAGTTCGGCAGCGGCTGGGCCTGGCTGGTGCTCGACGAGGGCAAGCTGGCCGTCACCAGCACCCCCGACGCCGGCAATCCGCTGACCTCCAAGCGCGTGCCGCTGCTGACCTGCGACGTCTGGGAGCACGCCTACTATCTGGATTACCAGAACCGGCGCAAGGCGTTCGTCGAGACCTTTCTCGATCACCTCGTCGACTGGGAGAGCGTTGCCGCCAGGCTGCGCGAGGCGGAGTCCGGCGCAGCACTGCCGGCCGCGAGCGCGCGCTAGGCGCGACACACCCGCTGCAATCGCCGCTGCGCTGCGTTGCACCCACGCGCCGTCGCGCAGCGCCGCGACGGGCGCGCTCCCGCGTCTGCGTTACGGCACCCTGCGCTCCGCAAATCCTGCCGTCGGGTTGACGAGGTTGTCTGTCGACTGAGTGGAGTTCCCAGGAGCAGATGGGCGAACGGCATCAAGGGATGGCGCAAAAGACGGCGCCTTCAATGATCCATCCCCTGTCCTGCCAGGCGCGCATTTCGTAGCGGCTGGTGGTGTAGCGGTGGCTGGCCTGCCCGCCAATCCCGTTGTTGTACAGGCGAACCACCGGGATCCGGTCCGGTGCGCAGTCGCCTTCAATAGGCGCATCGGCCGTAAACGCCAGCCCCTCGTACGTCCAGAGCGGATTCGCTTTCACCTGCGCGCATTCCGCGGAGTCGATCGTGAAGAAATGCGAGTTCGGGCCGAGCGGCGGAGTTCCGTAGAACCGGCAGGCCGACCGACCCACCTCGGCGCCCGGCGGGCGAAGCTTGAACTCGTAGTGGGTGCGCATCCAGCCCGGCACGATGATCCCGGCATCGAGCATCGCCGCCTCCGCGGGCTCGGCCGTGATGAAAAAATGGTCGAGGGCGTCGTTGTAATACTCGACGACGACGGCCTCAACGGGCGCACCGTCGATAACGCGGACCGGCGTAGGTGCCATGTAGTCGATCCGCTCGATGTCCTCCATGCCTCCGATGACGGACGTCATGCGCGCACTCTCCGCCCGCGGAATGGGTGCGCCCGACAGTTGTCCTTCGAGAAACTTGATCGTCCACGTGAATATCTCCCCGGAATACCGGCTATCGAAGCCGTGTTCCAGACCAGTCAACGCTACTAACTGGCGCGTATTGGTGAGCCGGCGAATGCCGCGTTCGGTCACGCTGATTGGTGCCGTGGTGTCCGCAGTGCCGCTGATCGCAAGATATGGCAGCGTCACTCCATCCAGACCTTTCAGGTCGCGCCCGAAGGCAGGATAGACATCGATGCCGAAATAGGGGACGTAGCCGACGGCCGCCTTGAGCCGGGAGTCGAGCAGTACGCGGCTTGACGACTGTCCTACCGAGGTGGTCAGCGCAGCACCGCCCATCAGAAGAACGGATTCACCGCCCATGCTCGCTCCGAATGCGCCGACGCTGGCAGCATCGACGTGGTCGCGAAAGTCCGGATGGTTGAGCACGGCATCGAGGGCCACCGACAGCGAGAGCGGCCGCACTGCCTGGAGGGCGACAAAGTCCTTGTAGTGAAGCAGCGCGTAGACGGTATCCTCGAAACCTTCGAGTTTGACGTCGGCAAAGCGCGAATCGCCGTGAAACGGAGCAACGACGACGTAGCCGAAACTCGCCAGAAATTTCAGGGATTCGAGATAGTCCCCGGAAAGCGGGCTGCCCGAGAGACCGCTCGAGAACAGCAGGATCGGAAACCGGTCGCTCCCGGTCGGAAAGATCGGTGGCTCCGCGCCGCGCTGCATGTGCGGCACCACGTTGCCGGTGGGCAACATATATCCGGGGCGCGGATTGGCCGGATCGGTGGGATAGCAAATCAGGTTTGCGTACGGGAACGTGGCCCCGGCATATTTGCTGAAGAGATTCGAGTCGTCAGGGATCGGCACCTGAACCACGAACGAGTGGGCGGGATCGATGAGCAGATCGGTCACGTATCGTCCCGTGTTGCCCTCCCAATAGTCCTCGGCCGATGCTCCTGCTGCGATCCGCGTGAAGTCCTGCTCGACGTTACTGCACGCGACTGCGTATTGACCGGGGGATATCGGCGCAATGTCGTGAACCGGCTGTGCCGTTGCGGTGAGCGCAAGCAACAAGCCGCCCACGACCAGCAGACAGCGCAATGCTCGACTGCTGTGGAAATGCGCGGGGAATGGGTTACCGCCCAATGTTCCAGCCAATCGAGCCATCTCAACTCCGATCCCAATGCAAATCACTCACCTGCCGAAAACGTTCGGCGCACGGTGGCAATGGTGCCTCGCTTCACTACTCCGCCCGTACACAATACACAACTATGCGCGGGGCTCTCCACGCCGATTCACGGTGATGGTGGATCCGGGTGCGAAGCTCAGCTGCGCCCGATGCGTCGCCCCGCGGAACACGTAGGTAACGTCCCA
This sequence comes from uncultured beta proteobacterium, assembly GCA_963739745.1. Taxonomy (GTDB): domain Bacteria; phylum Pseudomonadota; class Gammaproteobacteria; order Burkholderiales; family Casimicrobiaceae; genus VBCG01. Next base: position 94,267 of record CAVUCJ010000010.1, on the reverse strand, counting down.
GTACGAAGGCTGCGCCGATCCCGGCACTGCTGCACAGCGCTGCACATTCTGAGTGTACGTTTGGCCGCCACGATCGACGTTCGCGCCTACGGCCGCGCCTCCGACGGCACCCACGGCCGTGGCCACGTCATTGCCTCGCCCACTGCCAATCTGGTGACCCAACACACCGCCCAGAACGCCCCCGATGATGGCACCCGCGACATTGGGATCGTTACGACCTTGGACCTGCTGCTGTTCCACCCAGCACCGCTGCTCAGGCGGGCCGACCACTGCCCGAACGGCGATCACGTCCGCCTGGTACAGCTTTTCGCCGTGGTGCGGGTAGTATTGATAATGCGGGCCGGCGGGCGGAGGCGCGTAGGCATACGCGGGCGGACCCTGGACCCTGCGGAGCGATGAAATGCTGTTGTTCAGACCCATTGCCTTCAGCGTTGCATACTGTCCTGGCCGCAGAATCGCGCATTGACCCTGAAAATTGTCGTGCTCGCATACCTCCCACTGTCCACTCTGAACAACGAGCGAGGACGCGCGATCGTTGAAACCATATCGGGTCAAGTCATTCACGTTCCAGTTGGCAGTGAATACCTGCCCACGCAAATTGCCGCGCTCGTAAAGTGTCACCTGGGCTGATGCCTGCATCGCGACGGCGAGAACAGCGCCGCCCAGTGCCAACTTCAATACGTGCTGCTTCATATCGCCTCCATTCTGCCGTGTGTAACGGATGGGCATCACGTTAGCGCATCGCGCGTTCACGTCACCATCGGCGGTCTGCGCAAGTTCCCGTGGGACTCAGCCTACGCCCAACCATGTTTGGGGCGAACTCATACCATTTTGCGGATCTTGGATCGCAAGGATTCCGTCGCCTGATTGCGGAAGTCGAAACAGCCATTGACATTGACGGCCGCCTCCCGGTTTCCATCGGCTTCGGAATCGCCGCATGGTCGCGCTCGCCGCGCAGCTCGAGCAGATCGCCGGTGGCCCCGGTCACGGCGCTGCGTGGATGTGCAGTCGGGCCGCCAGCCGTGCGGCGAGTCGGACGAGCGCATCGCGTGTCCGGCGGAGCGGCTGCAGCACCCGGTAACGGAGCACGGCCAAGGCGTGCGGGTCTTCCCTGCGAAGCTCGTCGAACTGCAACGCGAAGCCGCAGACCGCGAAAACCATCGCCGCCAGCCCGAGCACCCGGATGCCATTAACCTGGGCGAGTGCCACGACCAGGAGCGCTGTCACGAACGAAGCCGCGAAGAACCGAAGGAACAGCACGATGTTGCGGGTGGACATGATCAGGCTCCTTCAGGCGTAAGGTACTTCCACCAGCGCGGGCCGGAGTCGTCCGAGGCCAGATCGGACGCATCGCGCCGCCGATTGCAGCACGCCACGCGCCACCGCGAACGGGGCCGATGCCAGCGGCAACCACTCGAGGGTGGGCAGCGACGAACGCAGCGGCGCCCCGAATGCCGGCGACGCCGCGGACTTACCCGGACGCGGGCAGCATTTCCGCATACGTAAACCCGGTAATTTCGTTTCAGTTGCGGGCATTTTCCCGCTCCTTGATGTGTGTTTCGATGAAGATCATTACGCCCGAACGTGATCGCCGGGACGATCGGACGCAGGACGATTCGCGTGTCGGACCAACGCGGACGGGGTACGCGCTGCTCCTCCCCGCTGCCCCCCGCCGGCGAACAGCAGGTCGTCGAGTTTCTCGAGCGCCTCGGAATCGCCGCAAATGCTGGCGAGGGTGGAGAGGCTCGAGTAGCCAGGTGATTGTGCCGGTAGGATCAACGTGCAGGACACTGGAACAAAACTGGGCGCAACCGCGCCCGCCTAACCCTGTGTCGGGCCGCGCAGGACGAATCGCTGGCGCGTCGAAACGCGCCCACTTCCTGGACGACTTCAATTCTCTGTTGGACGCGGCCTAGATGCGCTCACGTCCCGTTGCTTCGGTAGCCCGGTTGAGTATTGGCGGACCGGTCGAGCAAACTCCGCTGGGGAACCCCTTACACGACTTCAGACCAGCGACAATCCGTCGATGGCCGTCGATTGGAATTCCCCGCGGATTGCAGCTCAATGCTTGTCCTTGCCTACCTGATTGCCGATGACGCCACCAACTACGGCGCCTCCCACGGTCCCAACCGGATTGCCGTTGGTGAGTGCCGCGCCCCCCACAGCTCCCACACCCGCGCCAATGACAGTATCGCGATCACGCGTGGTCATTCCGCTGCAGCCGGCGAGCCCAATTCCCCAAGCCCCCATGGCGGCCACAATCGCGCAACGTCGAATAGTGCTCGTGTTCATGATGGCTCATCCCATTTTGGTGACGATGTTGTCAACGACGCCGCGTACGCCGGAAACACTGCCTGCTATCTGCTTTGCGCGTTCTTTCAAACTGGGCGTATCGACCGTTCCGCTCAAGGTCACCACCGCGTCACGCGTTTCCACGCCGATCTGCAGCGAATGAAGGCCGGGTTCCTCCAAAATCGCCGCCTTGACCTTGGCGGTCAACGCGGTGTCATCAAGCACTTCGGCCGTCTTGGTGGCAGCTTCGTCGGTCTTGGCCGCAACCTTGTCGCTGGCGCGATCCAACTTCTGCCCCACCGTCTCGCCTGAATTGCGTTGATCACAACCAACAGTTCCTAAGGCAATGCCTACCAATGCTGCTGCGAGCAATGTCTTGCGTGAGAGGCTATCCATGTCGATCTCCTTTTCGAATCTGTGGATAAAATGCCCAATCGTTTACGCATGGACCTCGCTAAACTTCCTGCCTAGCGTGTAGGTATCCTGCTAGAAATGGATCCTTCGGGACAGTCGGCGCAGAGCGCCACTTTTCGTAGGGGCGCACCATCCGCTATCGTCAGACGAGTCTGACGTTGCATTGGAGGAGACTCCTTGAGGTACGGGTGCCCCACACCCCTTTCCTAACGCAGGCCAATTGGGTACCTGTCGGCCGACAGCGGAATCAAGTTGGAGAAAGTCCGCGAAGCGAAAGGGATGCCGTGAAGCAGCAGAATTACCGGCGAACTCTTCGGGCACGCCTCCCGGTAGAAAGCTTCAACCGCTCCACAGGATTCTTCCTGGAATTCGCCATCTCGCGAAGTCTACGATGCGCCCATGCGCGGCTATCGTGATCGTAAATGTTGCAGATGGCACGAGCTTTGGGCCGGACCCCGCGCGTTGGCTGCAACTGCCACCAAGGGCAGCGAGCGGACCGCCCGGGCAATGCCTCGGATGCCACATTGTCGGTCGAGTGATGGCTAATTCGGCAGCCGGCCAACGACGTTCAAGTCCGCCAGGGTTCTGGTGATCGCCGCTCGCAACGATGGTAGATGTCCGGCGAATTCGAAGACATTTCCTGGCTCGTACTTCCGGTTGTTGAATACATCTGCCATCCTTCTCGAGCATCGGTCATCGCGACGATCGCCGGCAAAAACGAAAACAATGCCCACTAGTTGGCCCAATACGTCGAGTCTCTTGCCTCGTCGAGTCCCTCGCATATTATGCTTCCACGAGGGCTTCGGGCACTGGACTCGCTCGGATGGAGAATGCCGTATTCCTACGGCCCCCTGCCAGGCCCGACTATGATCCGCGGCCCGACGTGCACGCGTCGTGCCCACATCCACAGGATCGGCCGTGGGTAGCGTCGGTGCCCGCATCCTGCGCACGACACGATTCGCTGCAATAGCGCTCGTCTGAATCGACGATGCATGCACATCCGGCGTGCGCACACTTGCCGGTCATCATCGTTTTGCCATCGGTCTGCATGGGTTCGGTTTGCATCGAATTCTCCAAAATGTCCGATTTCACGGTTGCACGAACGCCCGCGCTTTCCACGCGCGACGCAGCATGCGTGACTTGCAATTGCAGGATCGGTCAATTCGGAAATCACCGCCATCGGTTGCAGTCCGAAGCTCCTGTCGGCGGGCGCTGACGTCGTTGGCTCTCCGGCGCGGCGCCACGCGAATTCCGTGATGCAATTCCAACATCGCGCCGCATTGCGCAACGCGGACGGCCTGGCCGCGCCGCGGGTGGCTTGTCGGAGTCGTCCGACACCAGAATCGAAAGGACGCCGATCGGGCAATCTCCGCTCACCGTCTAGAGTGCACTCATCATCAACCCCACGGAGGGACAAGCGATGAACGCCCCACGCAAACTCGATGCCCTACGGACCAGCCTCGCATGCACGCTGTTGGGCGCGCTGTCGACCGCCGCCACTCCGGTCAAGGCGGTCACGTTCGCGGGATTTGACAGTCCGGTTCCTGCCCACGACTTGTTGCTGTATGGCTCGTTGACGCTGTTGGTGGTCGCGGTGGCAATCCGCTTCGCGCAGGGTTTTCGGACGCGAGTGCCCGAGCCCTCCGGGCCGGACCTGCGTTGGTGGAAGACCGCGTGATCCACGAATGCCGCCTCCCGTGCGATGCCGTCCTGGAGTTCCGGACCGCCGTCCCGGCGGCCTTGGAGAGTCTTGGGAGAATTCGATGAACGCCACGAGCCTCCTGTTCGGCGAACATTCATTGAGCAAGGTGGCTGCCGCCTATGACGACTTCGCGACAGCCAGCGCGGCGGCGCAACAGGTTGTTCGGCTCCCGGACATCCAACGACGCCAGGTGCAGCTCGTGGAACCGTACGACAGCGCGTGGGGCCGCAAGGTCGAGCCCGAAACCACGGGCATCTGGCGTACGGTATTGCGCGCGCACGCGACCTGCGGCGTGGTCGGCGTGGTCGCCGGATCGATGCTGTTTGCAGTGCTGTATGTGTCGGGAGTCGCGCCGGTCGTGGACGCGCCTGCCGTGGCGCTGGTTGCCATGATGATGATCGGTGCGATGCTGGGCCTGATGGTGGGAGGACTGGTCACCATGCGTCCGGATCACGAGGCTGTCATTCGTCCCGTGCGCGAGGCGGCAGATGCTGGTCGCTGGACGGTGGTAGTCCACCCTGAAACGAGCCAGCAGTTCGATTTGGCGGTTCGGCAATTGCGCCAAACCGGCGCGACCGTGGTGACAACCTGGTAGTTCTTTCATTGGCTTGCGGCGGTGTGACGCTGGTTCATCGCGACGCGCGCGCGGCGCTGGGAACGAGCATTTGCTTCCGATACCCGTTGCGGGGAGCAGTCGTAGCTCGCAATCGGGATCTCCCCTGCCCCATCTGGCGGCAGGAACTCGCGCACCTGTCACAAGCCGCGCGGCGCCTCGGGTTCTGCACCGAAGGGCCGCTGCCACACGACAATCTGGATTCGTGTAGCGCCGCGCCGAGAGGTGGCAACGACCATCGCAGGAAAGCGATCGCTCCGAGCTGGAAATCAACGCGATTCGTTGCCAACGACACGCTCCGGAAACGCCACCGATGACAAACGCGCTCTGGTTCTTGCTCGTCGGAGGGCTGTTGCTCGCGATGGGCCTGGCCTCTTCAAAGATCAAACGATCCATCGCCACTTCGGCCATCATCTATCTGGCGGCCGGGATGTTGATGGGCCCGACCGCAATCAACCTGTTTCATTTCAATCCGCTCAAGCAGGCGGAGTTGCTCCGGGTGCTGGCCGAAGTGGCGGTCCTGATCTCGCTCTTTTCCGCGGGCGTCAAAATGCCGCTACCGTTTTCCCTCCCCCGCTGGCGCGCGCCGATCATGCTCGCAACGGTGACGCTGGCAATCACGGTCGGATTGGTCGCGGCATTCGCTCTCTACGTCCTCGACTTACCACTGGGAGCGTGCGTGCTTCTCGGAGCGATCCTCGCGCCCACCGACCCGGTGCTTGCCACCGATGTGCAGATCCGCCACCCAGGCGATCGTGACCAGTTGCGCTTCTACCTGACCGCCGAGGCTGGCATCAACGACGGGAGCGCCTTCCCGCTGGTTGTTCTGGGACTGGGGCTGCTGGGCCTGCATGACCTGGGCGAGTTCGCAATGCACTGGCTTCTAATGGACGTGTTCTGGGCAACGCTGGCCGCCATCGCCATCGGAGTTCTCGGCGGCGCGACGCTGGCGCACTGCAGTGCCGCGCTCCGGCAGCCACCGCACCACCACGAGCTGATGGACGACTTCCTGGGCCTGGGATTGATCGGGGTGGTATACGGTGCGTCGGTGATGGTGGATGCCTGGGGATTTCTCGCGGTCTTTTTCTCCGGCGTGGCGCTGCGTCATACCGAGTTGAAACTCGCCACCCGGACCAGTGCGCCACCGGCGGCCGATACGGCACTCCCGGCCGCGGCGGCGGCCGGCGGGCTCCCGGACACCGGCCGACCGCCGCCCATGGTGAGCCTGGGCTCGCTGGTTTTCAAGGAACACCTCGAAAGACTTTCCGAAGTAGTCCTGGTTCTGCTGGTCGGCGGCTCGCTGTTTCTCGATTCGTGGAGCTGGGAGGCAGTGGCGCTGGCACTGTTCCTGTTCGTTGTCGCCCGCCCGGTCAGCGTACTCATCGCGTTACTGGGCACGCGCACCCGGCTGCGAATACGAGGCCTCATCGGGTGGTTTGGCGTGCGAGGCATTGGCTCGCTCTACTACCTGATGTATGCCATTCAACACCATGTGCCCGAACCGCTGGCCCTCAACCTGATTCAATCGACGCTGATCGTCGTAACGCTGTCCATCGTGCTGCATGGGATCAGCGTCAAGCCGCTGATGAGCCTGTTCTGGCGGCGTTCGTGACGCCATTGGCGTTGGTTTCGGCGAGTTGGTTTTCGGCTCGCACCGGTACGTGCGGGCCTAAGCATACCGGAGTTTGAGCATGCCGGTCTCGGCGACCCCGACCGTCACGATATCGGTGGCCGCAGCGCTGCAGACCGCTATTCCCTATTCCTTCAATCGCGCCAGCAACGACGCCATCTCCTCGGCGTGCTCCTCCTCGACTGCGAGGATGCCCTCCATCATCTTGCGCGTGGTCGAATCCCTGCCGGCGAGCCAGGCGATGATTTCGCGATAGCTCTCGATCGCGATACGTTCGGCGATCAGGTCTTCGCGGATCATGTCGCGCAGCGTCGAACCCGTCACGTACTCGGCGTGGCTGCGGGCGGCGAGACTGCTCGGGTCGAAATCGGGCTCGCCGCCCAGCTGGACGATCCGTCCGGCGATCTCATCTGCGTGCGCCTGCTCCTCACCAGCATGGGCCAGGAATTCTGCCTTCACTGATTCGGAGGTGATTCCCTGCGCCATGAAGTAATGGCGCTTGTACCGCAGCACACAAACTATTTCGGTTGCGAGCGCATCGTTCAATACTTGGCAGACTTGCCTTGCGTTCGCGCCATATCCCGGAGTCACGGCGCCCGCCTCGATATGCTGGCGGGCGCGTTTTCGCAGGGTCTGGACGTCAGACAGAATTGGCGTCGACGCGGGCGACTCATCCTCGCGGACCAATTTCGTAGTAATCATGAATACTTTCCTCGCTGACCTGGAATATCGGCGAACATGCGCGGCCGGCGCTCGGCGCGCTATCTTCGCGCCAATGACACCAGGAATGTGACCACGGCGACGGCGAGGAATATGAAAAACAGGATCTTCGCGATGCCGGCGGCGCCCGCGGCGATACCGCCGAATCCGAACAGCGCAGCGACGAGCGCGATGACGAGAAAGAGCGCGGCGTAATAAAGCATGGCTTGACTCCTGATGAGTGGATCGGTTGCCCGTGCTTACCGGGCTATCCCCAACCTTGCACGCGCCATGCCATCGCGAAACGGATGTGAATTTGCTTCGGATTCAGCGTCTTGGCCCCGACATCGGTATCGGTGCCGAAACCTGGGTCGCAATTGTGCAACCTTCCACTTGCAGTTTCGCGCACGGTGGTCGGAATGGTCCTACAGCCGCTTCCGACACGCACGGATGGGCTCGGCTGCCCAGAAATTCCAGGATTGCAGCCAACCGTTCGCGATAGCTCCAGGCGGGCTGTCGGCGGCGACGACAACCAGGAGAACCCGATGAAGTACATTCTAATGATCGCTGCATCCCTCACCACCTGCCTCATGCTCGGCGCCTGCGGCGAAGACAAGTCAAGGCAAGCGGCCCAGGTGACGTCTCCTCCCGCCACACCACCGGTGGTCGCCGCACCGAGCACACCGTCGCAGATGCCCTCGACGGCGGGAAGCGGCGCCGCCGAGTCTCCCAAGGACAGCACTGCCGCCGAAACCGCCAAAGACAGCCCCGCGACCCAGCCCCATGAGGCCATGACACCGAGCGAGGAGTCCAAGTCGATGCCCAAGCCCGGGCAGGCCAACAACCACTCGTCGACTTCGCTCGACGCACCAGCCAGGCGTTAGCGCGTTACACTGGAGGGCGCCATGAATCGCATCGTCACCGCCACGCTGGTCGCAGCCGTCACGACGGCTGTTTCCTGGGGCGTCAAGCAATGGCTGGAGCGACGCGCCGCATGGAGGACGCGCGGACCGCGCAGACAGGTCGAGACCTGGGAAAACGAAGGCGGCGCAATCGAGCCGCAACTTGCGAGCATCGCCTCGTCGCAGGTACCGCGCCGTTCCGCGCGGGGCCGGTAGCGGAGAAATTTCGAAGGACATTGCACGCGCTCCGGGCGCCGAGCCCGCCTGCGCGCCTAGCGCCCTGCCTTCCAGCACTCGCGACTGCCGTGTCATTGAGCGGTCGCCTCCTGTTGCGTATAGTCCGGACATCACAGCCTTGCGGATCAGGCATCGCCGGTGAAGAAATCGCCACTCCCGTTGAAGGTGGTCGCCCCGCTGCTCCTGGGGATCATCGCGTCAATCGCGATCGCTGTTTACGCCGAACTCGGCTACCGCCGCCTCGAGCTTGCCAATCGGCAGATGGCGGTGACGTTGAACCTGCAGGCGACGCTGCGTGAAGTGCTCGCACTGATCGTCGATGCCGAAACCGGCGAGCGGGGCTACCTACTTACGGGTAAGTCTGAGTACCTGGCACCATACCTGAGCGCGCTGCCCAAGGTCGACGAATCGCTGGGCCGGTTGCGCGAATTGCTCGTCGCCAGCGGAACACCCACTCAGCGCACCGGATTTGCGCGTGTCAGTCAGCTCGTCGGCAAGAAGCTCTCCGAGCTCGAGGCAGCGATCGCGCTGTTCAAGCGCGACGGCATGCAGGCCGCACAGGCGCTGGTTGACACCGGCATCGGCCAGCGGGCAATGGATGACATCCGCACGCAGGTCGCAGACATGGTCATGACGAGTCAACGGCGGCTGGAGACGGCGGCCAACCAGTGGGCGGCGGATATCGCATTCGCACGCCTCAGCATGCAGATCATGACGTCGTTCACCGTGGCATTGCTGCTCATCGTGTGGCTGCTCGCGCGGCACGACGCGCGAGAGCGCGAGGCGCGCCGGCGCAGCATAGCGGAGGACAAGCGACGGCTCGAAGTGGTCGTCGAGGAGCGCACTGCGGCATTGACCGAGCTGTCTAATCATCTGCAGGTCGTGCGCGAGGACGAGAAGTCGAAGCTCGCCCGGGACCTTCACGACGAGCTGGGCGGCATCCTGGTCAGCGCCAAGATGGACGTTGCATGGGTCGAGGAGCGCATGCGCAAGCGCGATCCTGAGTTCTCCGCCAAGCTCGAACGGGCGGTCAAGGCGCTGGATGACGGAGTCCAGATCAAGCGCCGCATCATCGAGGAGCTACGCCCCACGCTCCTCGACAACCTGGGACTGTCCGCGGCGCTCGACTGGCAGGTTCACGAAATCTGCGACCGCGCCGGGCTTGATTGCGTGATCGCGACACCGAAGGACGACAGCGTGATCGCGCCGCAGGTGTCGATTGCCCTCTATCGGATCTTGCAGGAGGCGCTGACCAACATCGTCAAGTACGCGCGCGCCAGTCACGTCAGCGTCGATCTCGGCCTGACCGCGGACACGGTGACGCTGCTTATCGAGGACGACGGCATCGGGATTCCGGATGTTGCGCAGGACAACAAACTTTCACACGGCATCGCCGGAATGCGCCAGCGCGTGCGTGCGTTGGAGGGCGAGTTCGCTATCTCCCGGGGCGTCGAGCGTGGCACCATCATCGAGGTCAACGTTCCCATCCGCGCGCGGCCGACGACGGCGACATCACCCACGACTCCACCGGTCACGTCCTAGTCTCGGACGAGACGACCCTCGCAGCATGAGGGGATACGTCCCTCGCAGCGTCAGGGCCCGCGCTTCAGCAGGCCGGCAACGAGCGAAACGATGAACAGGACCAGGAACACGAAGAACAGTATCTTCGCAATCTCGGTGGCGCCCGCCGCAACGCCTCCGAATCCGAACAGCGCCGCGACGATGGCAATGATGAAGAATATAACCGCGAATCGAAGCATCGGTGCTACCTCTTTTTGGGGGCCGCCGTGACCACAACGCCTCAGGGATCACACGCACACGACCTTGCCCCAATCGTCGCCCCCGTCCAATCAGCGCATTGACAATACGCTTGTCGATGTTCGTCCTACTTCATGCTGCGATGTAGGAACGCCATCCGCTGTGGTCGGGGGTGGGATCGGCGATCACCGGCCGCGGCAGGCGGCGTAAGCCGCGTTCGCCGCGCGCGAGTTGTTGGAACCAGTTCACCAACGTACAATCCCTCCACCCCCCACGCGAGCCGCAGGCAGGATATCGTCGTGTCCCCCATTGCGTCCTCGTTTTCGCTACGCCGCCGGCGGTTGCTGGCCGCGATAGCAGCCCTTGCCGCCGGACGTCTTGCGGATGCGCAGCCCGCGTCGCAGGTGGCCCTCACACTGATCGTACCCGCGCCTCCTGGCGACACAAGCGACGCGATCGGGCGGCTGGTCGCCGACGCGCTTTCCGGAATCCTGGCGGTGCCGGTCCGGGTCCGCAATGTCGAGGGCAATGGCGGCGTCAACGCCATCAATGCAATGGCCGCGGCTCCCCGCGACGGTTCCGTCCTCGGGCTAACTGACAGTTCTTCGCTCGTCGCAGGCAAGTTGCTCTCGCGCAATGCACAATTTAACCCGATCGAGGACTTCGACTGGCTCGCCATCCTAGGCTCCTACCCCAATGCGATGGTGCTTTCGACCCGGTCCAACCACACGACCGTCGAGGAATGGCTGGCGGCCGCACGCACCGCCGATCCCCCGAGCAAATACGGGACCTACGGTACCGGGACCGCGGGCCACCTGGCAGGTGCCTATCTGCGCCTCGAGCAGAACGCGCACATCTCGCACGTGACGCTCGACACCCCGGATGTCGGTTATGAGATGCTGGCCCAGGGCGATCTGGACATGCTCTTCGACGGGCTCCCCAGCGCCCTAGTCAAGTTGCCGCGCACCGGTCAGCGCATCATCGCGGTCACTTCGGCCATGAGGGTGGACTCACTGCCCGAGGTGCCGTCCTTTGGCGAGTTGTGGCATCAGTCCTTCGACGGCTGGCTCGGACTCGTGTTGCCCAGGGGCTCTCCAACGACGTATTCGCGGTTCGCGTCCGCAGTGGCGGTGCTGCTCACCGAAGCCCGTTACGCTCAAGGCTTGCGTGGCGCCGGGCTCAATTTTCTCGGTCTGTCGGGCTCCGCTGCCAAGGACTACGTCGAGGCGGACTTCCTTCGCAGCGCAAAGTTGATCGCCAGGCTGAACGACGAGGGCAGACACCAGTAGCGAGCGTGCGGAATGCCTGCGTTCAGGGAAGTCGCGGCGTGTTGTCAGCCGATTCCGACACAGTATTGCCGCCGCACCGACGCGCCGAATGGGCGAGTCGCGGCTTCTCTGTACCCGGCGAAACGCAGGACAATGCAATTGCGCTCGGCAATTCGGCACGAGCAAGCGAATCCGACTCCAGGAGACTCCGCCATGAATACATCCGCGACCAGCACCTCCAGCGTCAATCCACCGGCACCGGCCTTGCCGTCATCCTCCGGCAATCGCAACCCGTTGTCAGGCATTGCCGACCGCGCGCACCAGGTCGTCGATCGGCTCGCCACCAAGGCGACGCCGGCGATCGAACACGCGTCGTCAACCGCACATCGCACGATCGACAAGGTGGCCGACAGCGCAGCACCGGCCGTCGATTGGGCGACCCAAAATTCCCGCCAGGTTGCGGCCCGATCGACCGAAGTGAAGGAGTCATGCGCCGGATTTGTTCGCGCCCGCCCGCTTGCTTCGGTAGCGGGAGCGATGGTGCTTGGCTATTTCGCCGGGCGTCTGCTGCGCTAGCCCGCGCCCCGGACATGATTCGGGCCGGGACGCACCCGGCCCGTATTCACTTGGGCGACATGCTGCAAGCGACTTGCTGATCAGGCCGCCTTGGCCCGCATCGCAGCCCAGCGTGCCTTGACCGCGCCGAACCGGCGTCCCAGAGTTTCGCGCTGTTCGTCGTCGAAGAATTCGACCAGCGCGTCGAACATCCGTACCTGCTCTTCCTCGATGTGGCGCTCCAGGAATCTGAGCAACACCCGGGCATGCGCCTTCCACTCTTCCGACTCAGACTTCCGACTGCGCGCCAGCTTCTCGAGCAGGTCGTCGAGCACGCCATGCTCCACGTACCCTTCATAGACGATTTCCTGCGCTTCAACGGAGACCTTGCCGCGTATCAGCGCGTCGTAAACTTCCTTCTCTTCCGCCCGTGAATGCGCGATTAGCGCCGGCCGCAATTGACGCAGCAGCGCACGCCGTTCTTCGCCGCTCTCCGATTCGTACATGTCGCGTGCGAGCTGCAGCGCCTCCTCATGATCCTGCCGCAGCAGTGTTCGCACATCCCTTGCATTCATCGTCGGGGCCTCCAGGAGCAGTCTGACTTCATCGGTCAATGTCATTTTTCACCTGTGCTATCAATTGAAACGCACAACGGGTCCCGCCGTCACGCGAGACGTGGTCGAACGGTCACGGGGGCCCAGGAACGCTGAAACGCTTCCCCGGAGCATTCATTCCGCGCGGCAGATCTAGTTGGGCTTCGTCTTGTCGGCCGCCCTTTCGACGGCGCTGTCAGTGGCTTTCACATCCTGGCCCATCCCTTCGACGGTGTTACATATGCGGATGACGAAATTATCGACAGGCCCAACAGCGCAACGAGCACAGTTTTCATCTGCGTTACTTCCGGTCGTTCGAGGTTCAAATGGGATAGACAACCGCGCGCTTCATTCTGCACGGAGCATGCCTGCCAATATTCCGTGCGATTCAAATGGTTGCAGCCGCCATCCGGCCGGATCCGTCAGCTTCCACGCGCCGCACCCCCGGTCCTGCGCCTAACGTAGGGTTTGTCCAACCCCGCGATCAGGGCTCGGCGAAGTCGGCCCCTGTCGACGATAACGCATTCCGCCGCCAGGCACCGATGGGACGTACATCGCAGCAGCAGCACCCCTCGCACGACCACCAAGGTCAATGCGAAGCCGCCGCGCCGCCGGCGGCGAGTTTCTGCAGCACCTCGCGAACACGGTTTAATTCGCGCGCCTTGTCGAAGAAATAGTCGGCGCCCAGCAGGAGGCTTCGATCGCGGTACTGGGGAAAGGAATAGTTGGTGAAGACGATGATCTTGGTGCTCGCCGGCCGCGCATTCTCGGACAGCGCCTTCAGCACACCCAGCCCGGTCCCTTGCTTGAGCTGCAGATCGAGCACCGCGGCATCCCACCTCGAGTGACGCATGAGCGCGAGTGCGTCCGCTTCTGTCGTCGCCTCGCCGACGATCTCGACGTTCGGAATCTCGGCCAACGATTCGGCCAGGCGCGCGCGAATGATCGGCGAATCCTCGACGATCACCACACGCAGCTTGGTGGAGCTTCCCAGCTGCCCGAAAGCCTGGGGAGCGTCGCTGCCGGATTGAGAGTTGGTCATTTGAATGCGCATTGGCGTCGGAATGGAATGTCTTTGCGACCACGATGCGAAACGCGTCGATACGTGACCCACGGTAGCACCGGCGCCTCCGCTTGGATGTCAGCGTTTGTCCGATTTCTTGCTGTGCATGCGTCTATGAAGGCGGTTGCCGGCCAACCGTCTGCCGGGCGATCAATCGATCAGCCCATTCTTAATGGCGTAGTATGTGAGATCCGCGTTCGACTTCATTCCCATTTTTTCGAGCACCCGCGTCCGGTACGTGCTGACCGTCTTGACCGAAAGGTGCAATTCATCGGCGATTTTGGACACCGCAGACCCGGCGGCGATCTTGCAGAAGATCTGGAATTCACGCTGCGATAACTCACCATGCAGCGGGCAACCGGCGTCGCCGGTAACGCCGTCGGCCAGGATCTGCGCCAGCGCCGGGCTCACGAACTTGCGGCCGCGCACCACCGTGCGAATCGCTGCGACCAGTTGCGTGGAAGCGGCCTCCTTGTTGAGGTAGCCTGCGGCGCCGGCGCGCAGAAGGTTTACCGCATATTGATCCTCGGCGTACCCAGATAGCATCAGGACCGGCAATTCCGGCCGAACCTGCTTTACCGTCTTGAGCGTATCGATGCCGTTCTTGTCCGGCATCGAGATATCGAGCAGGACGACGTCGAATTCGTGGGCCCGGATCAACGCGATCGCTTCGCTGCCGGTCGCGGCTTCACCGGCAATCTGCATGTCCGGTTGGTCCGAGATGAATTGCGTGAGACCTGCGCGCACGATAGCGTGATCGTCGGCAATCAGGATGCGGATCATGGTCGTGGGGTCCTAGGGTCATGGGGGACTGGCGGGGACTAGATCGTGGCGATCCTTGCAGCGACGGATTGGTATTCAGCGAGGCGGTTATAGAGCGTCTTGAGGCTGACGCCGAGCATCTCCGCGCAGCGTCGCTTGTTTCCCTCGCACAGGTCGAGCGTCGCATGGATTGCCTGCCGCTCGATGTCGGCGAGCGGCGTGCCTACCGGTACGCGCAGGCAATCGCCGGTCGGCACCGTGGAGTCGACGATGGCGAAGTTCATCTCGACTTCACTGTCCGCCAGGATGAACGCGCGCTGTACCGCATTCTTTAGTTCCCTCACGTTTCCCGGCCAGTGATACGTGCGCAGGGTCGCGATGGCCTGCCGCGAAAATGCAAGCGCCGTACCTTCGCTTTCGTTGTGTTGCCGGAGAAAGTATTCGGCCAGCAGTTCGACGTCGCCATCGCGCTCGCGCAACGACGGCAGGGCGATCGGGAATACGGCAAGGCGATACATGAGGTCCTCTCGCAGCTGCCCGTCCTGTACCGCCTGCCTCGGATCACGGTTGGTTGCAGCGATCACCCGGACCCGCGTGGTTATTTCCTCCTCCCCACCAACGCGCGCGAAGCGCCCGCTTTCGAGAATCCGGAGCAGGCGCACCTGCATCTCCGGCGCCATTTCGGTGATTTCGTCGAGGAAGAGCGTGCCACCGCAAGCGCGCTCGAAGCATCCGCGATGCATCTTTGCCGCTCCTGTGAATGCGCCCTTTTCGTAGCCGAACAGCTCCGCCTCGATCAGCGTGCCGGGAATTGCGCCACAATTGACGGGCACGAAAGGCATCCGGGCGCGGTCGCTCAGTTCATGAATCGAGCGCGCCACGACTTCCTTTCCGCTGCCGGATTCGCCGGTCACGAGCACGGTTGCCAATGTCGGCGCGACCTTCTCGATCTTCCGGTAGACCTCCTGCATGACGGCAGAGCCCCCGAATAATAGTCCGAAGTGCCCCCGCGCCGGTGCGGATGCCGCTCGTATCGTGGCCAGGAAAGGCAGGGATACGATGTTCCCGGTCGATTCGTTGTTCATGGCCTCACCCTCGAAACGATTCTTCGTATGGCGCCCATCGTAGTGGGGACAATACGAAACCCGCATCGGCGCATTGTGGAAACGGCTGTCGGACTTGTCCTACGTACGCTCACTGCGCACATCATAGCCTGGTCCTACAATGTTCAGAATCGTAATCAGAGCCTCTCGCCTTGCAGGTGCCACACCTGCCGGCACAGGTAGGTGACTCCCGCGCGAATAGCGGCGATCGCCAACTGCAGGTTCGCCCCGACTGACGCGCAATCATGGCAGCATTCGGCTTGATCCAGCGAGTGCGCTCAGGGCTATCACCGCATCGGGATCCGGACCCGTCTAAGGAGCTGTCGCGCAGGATCTGGGGCGCGATGCCGCGGGATCGCCGTTTTCGGATTGCCCACGCCTTCGCACCGGAGGATCGCGGGCGGTGCGAACAGTCATGTGTTCGTCAATTGCCACTTCGGCAGAAAAGAAACGCTGTTCGAACGAGGGTCGAATGCCGCGCGCAGCGCCTGGTCAAAACCCTGTACTCCGAGCCCAGGCATTTGCACACCACGAACTTTTCGTACACGAGTCGCGGCTTCGCAGGGTAGTGGCAACTGCTAAAATCGCTGAAGAACTACGATGATCAGCTATGTAGAACATAATCTGTGCGGCGCGACCGAGCGATAGATTTGCGCCCTGTCCTACGGCCGGAACCCGTTCAGGTGTCGCTATGGAGCCATCGATCGCGATGTCGGTGCGCCGTTGACGTTTTGCCGTCTGTCGACGATCCCGATGCGGCGCCGTCGACTTAGGGTAAATGCGCAGTCTCCTCGGTGAGGGGCAGTTGATACTTGGGCCATTTGAGTGCATCTGCCAACGTCCTGGGCGCTACAAGAATCGGTTGGGACAATCCAAGATTCGATTGTTCGCGATCGCCCTCATGGGAAGACTTCTGCTGCGAAGTGGTCAATGTGGCCCACTTAGCTACGGTCGCGCACGCGTATCGGATTCTAAACGGCGCGCCGGTGGCCGGACGAATGCGCGTGCGTCGCCCGCGACGGAGGGTGCACCCGTCACGCCCCCGTCGCTGGACGAACGATCAGCGGTTGATGTCTAGCGCTGCGATGGTTTCGCCGTCGAGCATCCCACTCTGAGTAAGGCCGCGGTCCGCCTGGAAGCGACGAACGGCGCCTTGCGTGTTGGGACCCCACACTCCGTCGACCGGGCCCGCATCATAGCCACGGTCGTTCAGCGCGGCCTGCGCACTGCGCACCGTCGAATCACTGTTGCTGGCCACCTTGTCCGGCGAATCAGTGCTGGTGACCTTGCCCGACGCATCCGTGCCCTCGTGGCCCACGTAAGCGCCGATGCCTGCGCCGACAACCGCGCCTACAGGTCCACCGACCACTGCTCCCGCAACGCCACCAGTCGTAGCGCCAATCGCCGTGGCCTTCTCCTTGCCTGTCATCGGTTTGGACGCCTCGGTGCCGTTCGAATTAGTCGCGTTAGGCGAGGTCTTGGAGTCACCCGTTGCGTAAGCAGTCGAAAGCGCCAGCGCAAGTGAAATGGCAGTCGCACAATGTATTGCTCTGTTCTTGTCCATTTGAATCTCCATGTCAGGTTGTGGGTGGCGAATCGCAAATCCGATCGCCTGGTGCAAGTCTCGCCGGCACGAGCCGCCTCCGGCATCCGAAGTCGGTTGAATTTCGTGTGGGAAGATCTCCGACGAATGCGTAGGTCTTGGCCTTCGAGGCGCCGGTCGACGACGCCCGCAGGCGTCGACCCAACCGGGCGCGACCGCCAGTTCGATCGGTTCGACGGATCCTTCGCTGGTCAGAATGGCAATCGAATGGTGCGGGATCATCGCCTTCATTCAGGAAACGTCCTCGACGGTCTCCTGGCTGCGGACGAGCGAGAGCGCCAGCGCAAATACCACAGCGCTGACATCCAGGACCGCGAAATTAACCGCAGCGTCGTCGAACATTGTTGAGCTTGAACCCCAGCACGATTACGGACATCGCCGCTCCCATCACGAGAGCCAGTACGCCCGCGTCTTGCTGAAGAACACATGATTCAGACCGTAAGTGTTGAGGTATATGAGGCCCAGCATCGCTACGGTCGACACTCCGATCATGGCTAAAGGAACGTCGACGATATTGAAGGCCACGATGGGCGTGCCGGCGCTCGCCGGCCAGAACATCGTCGCAAAACGTCCGCCGAGTCGCGGCCCGGGCCGATGCGGGTCGGCCTTGTGACCGACATTGGTTCGGGCGCGCCTCGCTCCGGGACTCCCATTGGGTCCCAGTGACAGACCCCTATCGTCGAAAGCGCGGATTGCTTTCGCTACGTCGCCATGTGCAGCGTGCTCCCGACGCAGGGTTTATCGAGCTGCGCTAGTGTCCTGAGTCGTAAATAAGTGAACAAATTATTCTCTCTCCTGTCTTACGGTAGTGTTGACCGGCGGGAGAGGAATGATGCGCAGCGGACCCCAGCTTGTTGAGTTGAAATTGACCATGCAAGAGAACAACCAGCTGGTCGAGTGGACGCGGCGACATAAGACCTCGCAAGCGCTGGCGTTGCGTTCGCGCATCGTGCTGGCCTGCGCGCAAGGGGCGAACAACAGCGAGGTGGCACAGCGTTGCCGCGTCACGCGCCAGACGGTTGGCAAATGGCGCCGCCGGTTCTTGGAGCAGCGGCTCGATGGGCTGCTCGATGAGCCGCGGCCTGGCGCGCCGCGCAAGCTTGATGACGCGAGAATTGAGCAGCTGATCGCGACTACCCTCAATGAGCGGCCGCGCCAAGCGAGCCATTGGAGTACGCGGCTGTTGGCCACCAAGCTCGGGGTGTCGCAGAGCACGGTGAGCCGCGCCTGGCGCGCCTTCGGGCTGCAGCCGCATCGGGTCGAGACCTTCAAGCTGTCGACCGACCCGCTGTTCATCGACAAGGTGCGCGACATCGTGGGGCTGTACCTGAATCCCCCGACCAAGGCGATGGTGCTGTGCGTGGACGAGAAGAGCCAGATTCAAGCCTTGGATCGGACCCAGCCGCTGTTGCCGTTGGCACCGGGCATGGCGGAGCGACGCACTCATGATTACAAGCGTCATGGCACGACGAGCCTGTTTGCGGCCTTGGATTTGGCTTCCGGCAAAGTCATCGGCGAATTGCATCGGCGCCATCGCAGCAAAGAGTTCCTGACGTTTCTGCGGACCATCGAGGCTAACGTTCCGGCCACGCTGGATATCCATCTGATTCTCGATAACTACGGCACCCACAAGACGCCCTCGGTCAAGGCTTGGTTTGCGCGCCACCCGCGCTTTCGCGTGCACTTCACACCAACCTCAGCATCCTGGCTCAATCTGGTCGAGCGCTTCTTCGCGCTGCTGACCACACGCCAGATCAAGCGCGGCGCTCATCGCAGCACCCGAGAACTCGAACAGGCCATCCGCTCGTATTTGAACATCTACAACGAAGATCCGAAACCGTTCGTTTGGACCAAGACCGCGGACGAGATCCTCGCCAGCGTTGCCAGATTCTGTAATCGCATTTCAGACTCAGGACACTAGCGCCTGGCTTCCAGATCCGAAATCAACGATTTCATCTCCGCGATCTCCCGGCGTTGCGTCTCGATGATACCGTCGGCGAGCTTGCGGACGCGCGGATCGGTGATGTGTCGCGTTCGCTGGTCTGTTCGCTTCGGTGCGGATCATGGCTTCATTCAGGAAACGTCCTCGACGGTCTCCTGGCTGCGGACGAGCGAGAGCGCCAGCGCAAATACCACGGCGCTGACATCCAGGACCGCGAAATTAACCGCAGCGTCGTCGAACATTGTTGAGCTTGAACCCCAGCACGATTACGGACATCGCCGCTCCCATCACGAGAGCCAGTACGCCCGCGTCTTGCTGAAGAACACATGATTCAGACCGTAAGTGTTGAGGTATATGAGGCCCAGCATCGCTACGGTCGACACTCCGATCATCGCTACGAACTTGGCGTACTTGTTTGCGGGTGCCTCCGTTTCCGTCCACAGGACATGCCAATCGTTCATTGCAACGCAGCGTCTACTTGAGCTTGCGGTCCTCGCGCTTGGCCTCGTTCATCGCTTCGGGCTCGAGCTCTTCCGCCGAACGGTTCATTCGAATGAAAACCCCCCAGCCGACAAGCAGCAGGGCCACCGAAGCAATGAGTCCTGCCGCAGCATGAAGCGCGACCGAATCGCCATGCATCGACTTGAAAGTCGCCACCAAGCCTTCGATCGCCAACGCGACCACCACCACGACCATGAATCGCGAGAGGAAGCGTCGGACCCGCGTAGGCGCGCTGATGTGCGCATCCCGAATGATCTCCTCTTCGGCGATCGTCTGCGCGATTTGCAGCGCGACGACGGCCGCCGCCAACAGGCCCATCGCCTCCACGATCTCCTGCGCCGCAGCACGATCCCACCCACCGGAAAGCGCTTGCCAACCCATGACCGATGCCAAACCGATGAGCAGCAGCGCGGCACAGGCGAACAGCAGCGCCATCACCGCATGGACGGTTGAGAACGCGCGCAACAGAAACCTCATCGGCGTCCGCTGCGGGGCTTCACCCGATGGCATCCGTCAGATTCTTCCCATCAGCAGGAGGACCACCAGGATCAGGACGATCACGCCGGCCAAGCCGCTGGGATAATAGCCCCAACCGCGGCTGTAGGGCCACGCCGGCAGGGCGCCGATCAATGCGAGAATCAGGACAATTAGAAGAATTGTGCCGAGCATAGTGGCTCCTTCCTATCCGTGGTCGCCGGATTTCGCCGCCACTATCGGCCGGACCGAGATCGGGCTCCATCGGTGATGCGCTGCATCGCGCGTAGGCGCCCACCTACATGCCCCGGGCAAACACGTTGCGCGCGCCGCGATCGTCGACCTTCGCGCTACCACGAGGGTCGCGAAGGTCAGCGGTTGTCAGGAGCGCGAGTGCGCGCAAACGCCATCAGACCGACGACGGGAAGATGATCGGATGCGACCCGGGTCAGCATGCTCCGATGAGCCCGCACGCCGCTCAAGGATGCCGCCGGATGGGCCCAGATGCGATCCAGCGCCAGTACGGGCCGCCGCGCCGGAAACGTCGCCGGCGCGGGTGTCGCACGAAACCGCGCGTGGAGCCAGCGCAGCGGGCGGCCCCATAGATACCATTCATTGAGATCCCCCATCAACACGGTCGGTTGCTGGGGCATAGTGTCGACGGCCCGGAGGATGCGCTGCACCTGTTCCCGGCGCTCGGCGGGGCGCAAGCCGAGGTGAGTTGCGACCACCCGCAGATCGCCACCATGAACGTCGAGTCGCGCGTCGATTGCATTGCGCGGTTCGCGCCGCGCGAGCGACAGCTCGATACTCGCGCTGGAGCTCACCGGATAGCGCGAAAGCAGCACGTTGCCATAGTCGGCGCCGCGACGGGAGAGCGTGCGACCGACTACGATCCGGACACCGAGGGCTTCGCTCACCTGCATGAGAAAGCCGGCATGAAGCGAGAGCGACGCGACTTCTTGAAGCGCGACGACGTCGGCATGTAGTTCGCGCAGCACGGCGATGACGCGTGCGCGCGTTGTATTGGCCGTCGACGCCAACGCCACCGTGGATGTTCCAGGTCGCCAGGCGCACCAAGGTGCCGCCGGCGCCGCTAGCCGGCATCGGGAGTCGCTGTCGCGGACCCGTGGCCACGGTCCTGCCCGACCCGCCGGAACTGGCGCTGGATGAACCAGCCGGCGACCACGATGCCGGCCAGCACCAGTGCCAGCGTCGCGAACGTGCCCACGCCGGGCGAGCGAAGCGCGGCGATCGCGCGGTCCACGAATGCCGTGGTCATCACCAGGCCCGGAAAGAGGCCAAGCGCGGTACCCAGCAGGTAGTCGCGCCATCCGATGTGCGAGGCGCCGGCCACCAGATTGACCACGGCGTACGGCGCGACCGGAATGACGCGCACCAGCAGCATGGCCAGCAGGCCGCGCCGCCCGAGGCGCCGCGAGAGCTCGTTCAGCCGTTTGCCGGCGATGCGCCGAACCGTATTGCGCCCGAGCGAGCGCCCCAACGCATAGGTCGCCAGCGCGCTCGCCATGGCACCGACGAAGGCATGGACGATGCCGACGAAAGGACCGAACACCGCCACGGTCACCGCGATCAGCAGCGTGACCGGGATCATGAACAGGCCGGCGACCACGAACACGACGGGAAGCGCCAACGGCGCCCAGCCGGCGTCGCGCAGGCGCGCCGCCTCCCGGCGAGAGAACTCCATGTTGAGGTAGCTGGCGAGCGCCGTGTACCGCCACGCGATCGCCAGTCCGGCGAGCGCCACGACGACCAGGCCGATGACGACCACGCGCAGCCTGACCGCCTCGCGCCTGTCGCGCTCCGGCAGCAGGTCCGAGATCAAGAGGTCGGGGTCGAGCGGACACTCGGGGTCGAGGACGTCGTGCGCCGGCGTGATCGCGTCGATCGCGGGATCGAGTTCGGGCTCGCGACGGTCGAGCCAGCGCTGGTCCGGGCGCTGCAGCGAGTCTATCGCGGCGTGCAGCGAACGATGCGTGCGAATGGCTTGCGCCACGGCATCCTGCCCGGCGTCCAGGTGTTCGCCCAGCAGGCGGTCGCGCAGCCCCGCGATGGCGCGCCTGACCTCGTCGTTTCCGGCGGCCTCGAGCGCGATGTTGCATTCGGTGTCGAGGCACATCGAGCGGTTGGAGAGGTTCGCAGAGCCCAGCGTCAGGAACTCGTCGTCGACGATGAGCACCTTGCTGTGGACGTTGATGCATGCCGCGTCGGCTCCATCGCACGACCGTGTCGGACAATAGAAGCGATAGCGATCCGCAACGTCCGCGTCGCGCAACTCGGCGGTGCAAGCGCGCGCGCAGCACACCCATCGTCGATGCTTCGAGCCATCCGCTCTGCTCGGCGGGCATCACCAGCGCGATCTCCGGACCTTCGTCCTCGGCCAGCCGGCGGGCGAAGGCGTCCGCGATCTCGGGAGAGGTGAAGTACTGGTTCTCCGCGACGATCGATCGGCGTGCGGCGGCGATGGCATCCAGGTGCAGGCGCTGCAGTTCGTTCACTGCGTCGCGTCCCGCATAAGCGGGCTCGGTGCGCGAGATCGCCACGTCGACGTCCGTCAGCTGGGGCGCCACCCCGGCGGGCCACGCATCGGCAGCGTCGGATTCGCCGCTCGCGGGCGCGGGCAGGTCGTGCCCGGTCGCCCGGGACCAGCGTTCGCGGCACAGTTCCCCCAGCGCCCGGGCGCATGGCCCCGAGACGATGGCGCCGACGTCGTGAAACGGCTCGTAGGCTGTTCCCAGCGCATTCCGGCGCAGCGGATTGTCGCACGCATGTTCGCTGGTGTCCCACCGGCTTCCGGCAAGGTCGAAGCCGCCGAGAAGGGCAATCTCGTCGTCGACTACCACGATCTTCTGGTGATGCGACGCGCCCACCGGATGGCGGTCGTCGAGCCGGAACGACAAACGACGGTGGGTGCGCGTGTCCCACGTTAACAGCGGCAGCCATTCGCGCTCCAGCGCAAAGAGCATCGCGTAGTCCCAGGCCAGGACGTATCCGTGCAGCGACGGGCGCTGCGCCACGAGCTCGTTCAGGAACGCACCCAGCGGCTGCGCGAAGCCGTCGTCCGCACCTTGCGGAACCAGCCGCATCCTGCTGTCGACATCCCAGCCCAGAATGCAGAAGAAGTGACGGGCACGCGTCAACGCGGCGCGCACCGCGCTGAAATAGTCGGCACCGTCGACCAGGAACGCGAGCCGCGTCGCCCGCTCGATCCGCCAGCAGTTGTGGCCCGGCCGCAGCAGTCGAAGGGACGATTCGCCTGGTGGATTCACGGCTGGGGAAGTCGAGAGAGGGAGGACGTCGAAGATCGACATGGGTTTGAGCGTAAGCAGACCGAACCGGGAATTCGTCATCGCGGACAAGTCTAACGCGCTTCAGCGAACCGGACCGGTTGCGCGGTCGCCGTCCACCGATGCTGCGCCGGCCGGGGGCGAGCGCCGCTAAGACACCGATCGGCGATCCGAGTGCTATGGTCACGCAACGTGCCGATGGCACGTGCGTCGTACCGTTCCACGCAGGAGGAATCTGATGGCCGAATCCAGGACTGCGGTATATGGCGCGATCGCGGCCAACCTCGCGATCGCGGTCGTGAAATTCATCGTCGCGGGAATCTCGGGAAGCGCGGCGATGCTCTCCGAAGGCATCCACTCGACCGTCGACGCCGGCAACGGCGGATTGCTGCTGGTGGGCCTGCACCGAAGCAAGCGGCCCCCTAACAACGAGCATCCGTTCGGCTTCGGAAAGGAACTGTATTTCTGGAGTCTGATCGTCGCCGTCCTGATCTTCGGCATCGGGGGCGGGATATCCGCCTACGAGGGCGTGCTGCACATGCTCGATCCCGAGCCGCTGCGCGATCCCTTCTGGAACTACGTCGTGCTGGCGGCGGCCGCCGTGTTCGAGGGGGCGAGCCTCGCGGTCGCGCTGCGCGCGTTCCTGCGCGACAAGGGCGAAGCCCCGTTCTGGAGGGCATTGCATGCGAGCAAGGATCCCGCGACGTACACGGTGATTGCCGAGGATTCGGCCGCGCTCATCGGGCTCGCGCTGGCCGCGGCCGGCGTCTGGGCGAGCCATTGGTTCGCACTGCCAATCCTCGACGGCGCCGCCTCGGTGCTGATCGGAGTGCTCCTTGCCGGCGTGGCGGTGCTGCTGATCCGCGAATCGCGCGGGCTCCTCGTCGGCGAGGGCATCCGCCCGGAAACCGCGCGCGCGGTCCGTCGCATTGCACTCGACGATTCCCGCGTGCAGGCTGCCGGTTGGCCGCTATCGATGTACATCGGAGCGGACGAGGTACTGCTTACGCTGGACGTCGCCTTTCGTGATGATCAGGACGCCGACGACGTGGTTCAGGCGGTGCGCAGCATCGAGCGGCAGATCCGCGAGCGCTTCCCGAAAATCCGTCGCATTTATATCGAGGCATCATCGGACGGGGCCGCAGCGGACGTGCGACCCGCCGCCTGACCTGCATCATCCAGCGGCACCGCGATCGACGCCGGCGCCTCCGCTAAGCGCCGGCGTACGCACAAAGGTGCTACGCTGACCGAGCCAAAACCGTCAGGGAGTTCGATATGATCAAGTGGGCAATCATATTTTTCATCATCTCCGTGGTGGCCGGCCTGTTCGGCTTCACCGGTGTCGCGTCGGGCACGCGAACCATCGCCAAGGTCCTGTTCTTCATCGCGATCGTTGTCTTCCTGATCGTCCTGATCTTTGGCGTCTTCCTTGGTGTGCTTGTAATCTGAAGGTACCAGCGCCCGTGCGCTCCGGCGTCGTGTTGGTGGCCACGGCGCGCGGCCTCAAGCCTTGGACGAGACAAGCAGGATGATCACCGTGCTCGCGTGGGCTTTTGTCACGCTGGCGGTCGTGTGCGCGCTGTTCATAGCGTTCGACATCGCGCAGGGACGCCGCCAGCGGATGTGGATCATGAATGTAGTGTGGCCGGTGACTGCGCTCTACGCCGGCCCCCTGGGACTTTGGGTGTATTTCCGCCTGGGGCGTGCCGGTGCGAGGACCTCGCCAGCCAGCAGCCACACCGGTAGCGACCGGCCGTTCTGGCAGAAGGTCGTGGTCGGGACATTGCATTGCGGTGCCGGCTGCACGCTCGGAGACATCGCCGCCGAATCGTTCGCCGTCGCCGTGCCGATGACGCTCTTCGGCAAGGCCATCTTCGCGAGCTGGGCGCTGGCATTCCTGCTCGCATTCATACTGGGAATTGCCTTTCAATACTTCACGATCAAGCCGATGCGCGATCTGTCACCGGGCGAGGGACTCAAGGCAGCGCTCAAGGCCGATGCCGCGTCGCTGACCGCCTGGCAGGTGGGCATGTATGGGTGGATGGGATTCGTGACGTTCGTCTGGCTGGACATGGAATTGCCGCGCGATTCGGCGATGTTCTGGTTCATGATGCAAATCGCGATGCTGTTCGGGTTCGCCACGTCCTATCCGGTCAACTGGTGGCTGCTGCGGTCCGGGATCAAGGAAGCGATGTAGCCTCGCCGCACCATTGTTGAACTTCGCGGCAGCGGCAGTGGCGTGCCCGCACGGCACGTTCGCTGTAGGCCATCGTTGCAAGGGCGTGTCGGCCGTCGTCCTACGACGATGGCATGAAATGCAACGATTCGGGAAAAACCCGCCCGAATTCGCGCATACGCAATGCGCCGCCAGCGACAATGTCACGGGCAAATCATCATGGCCGAAGGGCATGCGTTGACTGCGTCATCCCCGCGAGAGTGGGAGGCCGAAGGCTTTGCACGAACAACGCTGGGTCCCCGCTTTCGCTGGGGCGGCGGGTGTCTCGCGAGCGCTGTCATTCAGTTCGAGAAAGCTTATGCAGGCACCGCGGCAATCGAGCGTCGACGCCGTGGCAAGAGCGGCAGCCACCGGATTTGCCGTCGCGGGATTTCGGCTGGCACGACAGATGCTCAATCGCATCCATGGATTCCCGTCGCCGGCGACTGTTGACCATTGCCGCTTCTGCTGTCCCGGTTCAGTGGGTCGCCGGTTGCGCCAAGGTACGTGACTCCGCCGACGTCGCTGGCTCTGCCGCCGACGCCACTCCCGCCCGCCTGTTTTTCACTGAGTCGGAGTGGCGTTGCATCGACGCCGCGGTCTCCCGGCTGATTCCTGCCGACGATCTCGGCCCCGGCGCCAGGGAAGCCGCGGTAACCGTGTTCATCGACCACCAACTTGCTGGCCCCTACGGACGCGCCGAGACCTGGTACTTGCAGGGGCCATGGCCCGAGGGTACCGACGAGCAGGGCTATCAGCTGAAGCTCACGCCGGCACAGCTCTATCGCACGGCCATTCGGGAGCTCGACGCCTATTGCGCATCGACGCAACAGAGCAAGCGCTTTTCCGATCTCGCCGCCGGCGCGCAGGACAAGGTGCTTGCCGGTCTCGAGAGCGGCGAAGTCGAGCTGGCGAGCGCACCGGCGAAGACGTGGTTCGAGATGCTATTGCAGAACACGGTCGAAGGCTTTCTTGCGGATCCGATGTACGGCGGCAACCGCGATTTCATCGGCTGGAACATGATCGGCTTTCCCGGTCCGCGCTACGACTATGTGGCGGAGATCGAGCAATACAACAGGCGCTATGCGCTCCCGCCCGTCGGAATCCTCGGCCGCGACGGCCGTAAGCTCGCGGCGGAAAGCTGATGGCCACCGTACTGCCCGAGGTCGAGGTCGTGCTGATCGGATTCGGCTGGACCGCGGCGATCGTCGGTCACGAACTTGCCCAATCGGGCCACCAGGTGCTCGCCCTCGAACGCGGCGGATTCCGCGACACCAACCCTGACTTCGCGACGACGCACATCCAGGACGAGCTTCGTTACGCCGTGCGCAACGGACTGTTCGAGGAGCCGGAGCGCGAGACGCTGACGTTTCGCAATACGAGCAACCAGAAGGCGCTGCCAATGCGCAAGCTGGGATCGTTCCGCCCCGCTTCCGGCGCGGGGGGTGCCGGGGTGCACTGGAACGGTCAGTGCTGGCGTTTTCTTCCGTCGGACTTGCGCCTGCGAAGCCATATCGAGGAACGCTACGGGAAGCGCTTCATCCCTTCGGACATGACCATCCAGGACTGGGGCGTCAGCTACGAGGAGCTCGAACGGCATTACGACCGGTTCGAGTATCTGTGCGGCGTCTCGGGCAAGGCGGGCAAGCTTGCGGGCAAGCCGCAGGAGGGAGGCAATCCGTTCGAAGGCGATCGCAGCCGCGACTATCCGTTGCCTCCGCTCAAGCGCAGCCATGCCACGAATCTCTTCGACCGCGCCGCACGCGACGCCGGCATGCATCCGTTCCCCTGCCCGGCCGCCAACACGTCGCAGCCGTACAAGAACCCGCTCGGCGTGCAAATGGGTCAATGCACGTATTGCGGGTACTGCGAGTGGTTCGGCTGCGGCAACTATTCGAAGGCCAGCCCGCAAACCACGATCTTTCCGGTGCTGCTGCGCAGTCCCAATTTTTCGTACCGCTCGAATTGCGACGTCACGCGGATCAACCTCGACAGCACCGGCAAGCGGGCCACGGGGGTCACCTACGTCGACGCGCAGGGCCGCGAGTTCTTCCAACCGGCCGAGCTGGTTGTCAGTTGCGCGTATTCGCAGCACAACGTCCACCTGCTGCTCGTGTCGGGAATCGGCAGGCCCTACGATCCGGCCTCGGGCAACGGCGTGATCGGCCGCAATTACGCGTACCAGATCACTTCGTCGGTCGAGGTTTTCGTCAACGACATCCTGAATCCGTTCATGGGTGCCGGCGCGCTGGGCCAAGGGGTCGACGATTTCAACGGTGACAATTTCGACCATGGTCCGCACGGGTTCATCGGCGGCGGATATCTGGCGCTGTGGACAACCGGCGGACGCCCGATCCTCCAGCACCATGTGCCGGAAGGCACACCGAAGTGGGGTTCCGGCTGGAAGAAGGCGATGGCCGAAAATTACCTGCGCAGCGCGAGCATCGCTACCCACGGCAGCGTGATGAGCTTCCGCCAGAATTACCTCGACCTCGATCCCACTTATCGCGACGTTTACGGCAATCCGCTGCTGCGAATGACGTTCGACTTCCAGGAAAACGAGCACGCGATGTCGCGTTTTCTCACGCAGAAGGCAGAAGCGATCGCGCGCGCGATGAAGCCCCGCTCGCTGAAGGTCAATCAGCGCACCGGCCACTATTCGATCGAGCCCTACCAGACCACGCACAACACCGGCGGCTCGGTGATGGGAGCCGATCCGCGAACCAGCGCCGTGAACCGGTACCTGCAGAGCTGGGACGTTCCAAACCTGTTCGTGATGGGCGCCAGCGTGTTTCCGCAGAACCCTGGGTACAACCCCACGGGCACCGTGGGGGCGCTGGCGTTCTGGGCCGCCGAAGCGATCCGGGACCGGTATTTCAAGCAGCCAGGCCCGCTGGTGACGGTGTAGCCAGGATGCACCTGCCCGCCCATCGCCATGCGTTCGTCGCCGCCATCGCGATGATGCTCGCCAGCGCGAGCGCGGCCGGACCGGTGCCCCAGCCGTACTCGCACGCGCAGGTCGCGCGCGGCCAATACCTGGTGCGCGCCGGGGATTGCGAGTCGTGTCACACCGCGGAGGGCGACACGCCGTTCGCCGGCGGCAGGCCGATACCCACGCCGTTCGGAACCCTCTATTCGACCAACATCACGACCGATCCAACCACCGGCATCGGCCAATGGAGCGATGCGGATTTCTATCGCGCGATGCACGAGGGCGTAGCACCGGGCGGTCGCTGGCTGTATCCGGCATTTCCCTATCTGTGGTTCACGCACCTTTCGCATGAGGACGTCGACTCCATTCACGCTTACCTGCAAACGCTCGACCCCGTGTACCGCCCGAACCGGGAGCCGCGCCTTCCCTGGCCGCTCAGCTGGCGTCCGGTGATGGGATTGTGGAACGCCATGTTCTTTCGTCGCGGAAGCTTGGCCGGCGATCCGGCCAAGGGCGACCTCTGGAACCGCGGCGCCTACCTGGTCGAAGGCGCCGGGCACTGCGCCGCCTGTCACACGCCGCACAACCTGGCCGGCGCGCCCGAACGCGACGAGGCATTCGACGGCGGCCACGCGGAAGGATGGTTTGCGTCGGACCTGGGTCCCGATCAGCGGGCGGGACTGGGCACGTGGTCGAACGCCGACATCGTCGAATACCTGAAGACCGGGTCGAACACCCACGCCGCCGCGGGGGGACCGATGGCCGAGGTCGTCGCCCAATCAACGCATTACCTGACCGACACCGACTTGCAGGCCATCGCCGTCTATCTGAAAGCGCTCCCGGGCGCAAAAGCAGCGGCGGGCGGCTCGCCTGCGCCGCCTATGTCCTCGGCCATGACGCACGGCGAGGCCATCTACGTCGATGACTGCGCGGGATGTCATCGCAAGGACGGCGCCGGCATCCCGGGCGTGTTTCCGCGGCTGCGCGGGAGTCAGCCCGTTCAGGCGGACGACGCCACGTCGGTCCTGCAGGTGCTTCTCGATGGCGCGCGCATGCCCTCGACGCAGGCCAAAGTCGCCGCGCTCGGGATGCCCGCCTTCGCCTGGAAGCTCACCGACACGGAGATCGCCGAAGTCGCCACCTACATTCGCAACGCCTGGGGAAACGTCGCACCGCCCGTCGCCGCAGGCGACGTCGAAAAAGTCCGGCGCGCGATCGAATACGCAAAACTGCAATGAGCGCCGCGGGCCGTGCCCCGCGGCAGACTCGCGCGAAGGCCGGGCGCACCGGTTTGCTCGGCGCCGACGGCGGAGACCAACATCGTGGCACAGGTGTTCTCGCAACGATTCACGCTGGTACTGCGGCTCGTAGCGATCAGCGCGATTGCGCTGTTCGCCATGGGCATCGTCACCTATCGCGTGAACGCCCGTTCGGATGCAGCGATCGGCTCCCCGGTCGGACAGGCCGTGCCGTTCAGCCACAAGCATCACGTTGGCGATGACGGCATCGACTGCCGCTATTGCCATGTTTCGGTCGAGACCTCGCGCTTCGCCGGCATCCCGCCGTTGTCCACCTGCATGACCTGTCATTCGCAGCTCTTCACCGACGCGCCGCCGCTGCGCCCATTGATCGTGGCCTACGACGGTGGCGAAGCACTGGCCTGGCAACGCGTGCACGACCTTCCGGATTTCGTCTACTTCGATCACAGCATTCATGTCCGCAAGGGAGTGGGCTGCTCGACCTGCCACGGCCGAGTCGATACGATGCCGTTGACCTGGCGGGTGGAATCGCTCGACATGCAGTGGTGCCTCGAGTGCCACCGCGAACCGGAAAAGTACCTGCGCCCGGTCGACCGCGTCTTCGACATGGATTGGCGGCCGCCGGTTGACCAGGCAGCTGCCGGCCTCGCGCTCAAGCGCAGCTACCGGATTCGTTCGCGTTGGCACCTCACGATGTGCTCGACGTGCCATCGATAAGCCATGAGCCAGAAACCTCCATCCAACGATCTTTCGTCCATCCGCGTCGGCGACCGCGAAGCCGCGTACGCGCACTTCTGGCGCGGGCTGGACGAATTCGACCCGGGGGCGGCCGGTCGATCGGCGTCCCAAGCCACCGCCGATGTGTCGTGGCAGCGGCGCGATTTCCTGAAGTGCATGGGCGCATCACTGGCGCTGGCGGGAAGCGGCGGATGCACGCGCGCGCCGCTCGAGCAGATCGTGCCCTACCGGTCGGGCCCCGCGGAATCGACTTACGGTACGCCCGTGTACTTCGCGACGACGGTGAGCCGCGACGGATACGGCGTCGGCGTGCTGGTGGAAACCAACATGGGGCGGCCGACCAAGATCGAGGGCAACCCGCTACATCCGGCGAGCCTCGGCGCGACTGACATCTTCGCGCAGGCCGCCGTCCTCGATCTGTGGGACCCCGACCGCTCGCGCCACGTCCTTCGCCACCGGTCGATCGCCTCATGGGATCGATTCACGGCAGAGCTGCAGAAGAGGCTGCGCGCCGCGCCGGATGGCCGCGGACTCTTCATCTTGACGGAAACGATCACCTCGCCGACGCTGCATCGACAGCTGCGCGCCATCCTCGCCCGTTATCCGGGTGCGCGATGGCACCAGTACCAGCCGCTCAACCGCGACCACGTGTACGCCGGAAGCCGCGTTGCGTATGGCGAAGCGCTGGAGCCGGTCTACGATTTCGGCGCCGCCAGTGTCGTCGTCGCGCTCGACGCGGACTTTGTCGGTACGCTGCCCGGATGCGTGCGCTATGCGCACGATTTTGCGGACACACGCCGCGCCGGCAACCCGGCCCGCATGAACCGGCTCTACGTCGCCGAGGGCACACCGAGCCTTGCCGGCGCGCTCGCAGACCATAAGCGCGTCGTACGATCGTCCGACATCGGGGTGCTGACCGAGCGGCTCGCGCGGCGCATTCTCGGACCGCAGCCGGGCGTCGCCGCACCGGAATCCGACGCCTGGCTCGACGCAGCGGTCTCCGATCTGGCAAGCAGGCCGGGCGCTTCGTTGGTGATCGCCGGTGATCGCCAGCCGGCACGAGTGCACGCGCTCGTCCACCGGATCAACGCCGCGCTGGGCAACGTCGGTGCGACCTTCGAGCTGCGTGCGCCGGTCGCCTTCGACCCGTCGAGCCAGCTCGGGTCGTTGCGCGCACTGGTCGACGCCATGAACGCCGACGAGGCGAGCACGCTGCTGATCCTCGGAGGCAACCCGGTCTACGACGCACCCGCCGACTTCGATTTCGGCGCCGCGCTCCTGCGGGTGCCCTGGAAGGCGCACGTCAGTCTGTACGACGACGAAACGTCATTTCGCTGCGACTGGCAGCTTCCGGCGGCGCATGCGCTCGAAGCGTGGGGCGACGTCAGCGCCTACGATGGCACGATCTCCATTCAACAACCGTGCATTGCGCCGTTGTACGACGGAAAGTCGGCCAGCGAGATCCTTTCGGCGATCCTGGAAGGTACGCCGCGAGCGGCATACGACGTCGTCCGCGACCACTGGCGAGGGCAACGAGGGCTGGACTTCGAAGCGTTCTGGCGCGAGGCGCTGTCGCGTGGCCGCATCGAAGCATCGCCCGCGGCGTCGAGACCGCAGAACCTGCGCGCGCGCGAATCCGCGGATAGCGCAGCCCAAGTCGCGCCGCTCGTGCCACCCCGCACCGAGTTGGTCTTTGCGGCCGACCCGACGCTGGGGGACGGCCGATACGCGAACAACGCTTGGCTGCAGGAACTGCCGAAACCGCTCACGACGCTGACCTGGGACAATGTGGCGCTGGTGTCTCCTGCATTCGCAGCGCGCCTGTCGATCGAAAGTGAAGACGTCGTCAGATTGACCTGCGGGAGCCGCCAACTCGACGCGCCGGCGTGGATCATGCCGGGACATGCGGACGACTCGGTCACGCTCCACCTGGGCCACGGCCGCACGCGCGCCGGCGGCGTGGGCAACGGTGTGGGCGTCGACGCCTATTCGCTGCGGGATTCCGCGCAACCGTGGATCGCTGGCGTGACGGTCGAGAGGACCGGCGCGCGTCATCCGCTCGCCGCGGCCCAGACGCACCACCGCATGGAGGGCCGCGACCTGGTGCGCACGCTCACGCGCGACGATGCGGCGCGTTGTCTCGCTTCGGCCTGCCGACCCGCGCATGGCGAAGACCCCAAGGATAGTCTCTACCCGGGGTTCGCCTACGACGGCTACCGGTGGGGAATGAGCATCGACCTGTCGAGCTGCATTGGCTGCGGCGTCTGCACGATCGCCTGTCAGGCGGAGAACAACATACCGGTGGTCGGCAAGGACGAGGTGCGGCGCGGGCGCGAGATGCACTGGATCCGTGTCGATCGCTACTTCGCCGGCAGCCGCGAGCGGCCGCGCACGTTCTTCCAGCCCGTACCCTGCATGCAGTGCGAGCACGCGCCGTGCGAGGAAGTGTGCCCGGTCGAGGCGTCGATCCACGACGCCGAAGGCCTGAACGTCCAGGTCTACAACCGTTGCGTGGGTACGCGGTTCTGCTCGAACAACTGCCCGTACAAGGTGCGCCGCTTCAATTTCCTGAGCTACACGCGGGATTTGCCGATCCTCGCCGCACAGCGCAATCCGGAAGTAACGGTGCGCATGCGCGGCGTCATGGAGAAGTGCTCGTATTGCATCCAGCGAATTGCCAATGCGCGGGTGAATGCCGACCGGGAAGACCGGCGCATCGCCGACGGCGAGGTCGTCACCGCGTGCCAGGCCGCATGTCCGACCCGGGCGATCGTGTTCGGCGACCTCAACGATCCCGCCAGCGAGGTCAACGCGCGCAAGTCATCACCCCTTGACTACACGCTGCTGGCCGAACTCAACACCCGGCCGCGCACCACGTATCTGCCGAAGATCAGCAACCCGGCGTCCAGCGTCGATCCGACATGATGCGCACCGGACGATGCACGACGAAGTGCCTGCCGCGCGCACGCGGAGACGCCGGTGACCACTGAAGCCTCGCTCGCCGCCACCCCGGTACTCGTCGGGCAGTACAGCGATGCTGCGATCACCGACAAGATCGCGGATATCGTCCTCACCCGACCGGCACATTGGGGATGGTTCATCGGCATGGCCGTTGCCGGGGCGCTCACGCTGCTGTTCGTGGTCGCGACCAGCTACCTCTTCGTCATGGGCGTGGGGATCTGGGGCGTCAACCAGCCGGTGGCCTGGGCTTTCGCGCTCACCAACTTCGTGTGGTGGGTGGGCATCGGCCATGCCGGCACCTTCATCTCCGCATTTCTGCTGCTGCTGCGGCAACGATGGCGCACGTCGATCAACCGTTTCGCCGAAGCAATGACGATCTTCGCCGTCGCAATGGCCGGGCTCATGCCGATCCTGCACCTCGGGCGGCCGTGGTTCTTCTACTGGCTGATCCCGTATCCGAACATCATGAATCTGTGGCCTCAGTGGCGAAGCCCGCTGGTGTGGGACATCTTCGCCATCGGCACCTACATCATCGTCTCGATCCTGTTCTGGTACATGGGCCTGATCCCCGACCTCGCCACGCTGCGCGACTCGGCGCACAAGCGATGGAAGCAAGTCGCCTACGGACTGCTCGCGCTCGGCTGGCGAGGCGAGGCGCGGCAATGGCATCGCTTCGACACGGCCTACCTGCTGATGGCAGGCCTCGCCACACCGCTGGTGATCTCGGTGCACAGCGTCGTGTCATTGGATTTCTCGATCGGCAACACGCCCGGCTGGCACTCGACCATCTTCCCCCCGTACTTCGTGGCCGGTGCGCTCTTCTCCGGGTTCGCGATGGCGCTCACGATCGCGGTACCGCTGCGCGCCGTGTTCGGCCTGAAGAGCTTCATCACCGCCCGCCATCTGGACAACATCGGGAAACTGATGCTCGTCTGCGGCCTGATCGTCGCCTACAGCTACGCGACCGAGATCTTCATGGCGTTCTACAGCGCCGACCAGTTCGAGATCGCGAACGCGCTGAACCGGATGCGCGGGCCCTACGCGCCGATCTACTGGTCGGTCGTGCTGTGCAACGTGATCGTGCCGCAGGCACTGTGGTCGGCACGTGTGCGCGCCAGCGCGCCCTCGCTGTTCGCCATCTCGATCGTGGTCAACATCGGTATGTGGCTCGAACGCTTCATGATCATCGTGTCGAGCTTAAACCGCGATTTCCTGCCGTCGTCCTGGCACATGTACTACCCGACCTTCTGGGACTTCGCCATCCTCGCGGGTTCGATCGGCTTTTTTGCGCTGCTGTTCCTGGTGTTCCTGCGCGTGTTGCCAGCGATCTCCATCGCGGAGATGCGCAAGCTCGCGCGAGAAAGGACGCCCGCGCATGCCTGAGGCGACCAAACTCTACGGGATCCTGGCGGAGTTTGCTTCGCCCGCCGCGCTGCTCGACGCCATCGCCCGCTGCCGCGAGGTGTCGTATCGCGACCTCGAAGCGTATGCCCCGTTCTCGATCGAAGGGCTGCCGGAAGCCATCGGGTTCACCGCCAACCGCGTGCCGCTGCTCACGCTCCTGGGGGGAATTGGCGGAGGCGTCGGCGCGTATTTCATGCAATGGTACAGCGCGGTCGTCGACTACCCGATCAATTCGGGCGGCAGGCCGCTGCACAGCTGGCCTTCATTCATTCCCGGCACCTTCGAGCTCACGGTGCTCGGCGCGGCGCTCGCAGCGTTCGTCGGCTTCCTTGTTCTGTCGGGCTTGCCGCGCCTGAATCATCCGCTGTTCGATGCTCCCGACTTCGACCTTGCGTCGCGCAGCCGCTTTTTCCTGTGCGTACGCGCCACCGGATCCGCCTTTGCGCCGGAGCGCGTCGAGGACTTCCTGCGGGCGCTGGGCCCCGTCCGCGTGTCGCGGGTCGGCGGGTAAGCCCATGTCGCGATCGCGCGCCCGATCGGACCCGCGGCCGCGCCGCGGCGCCCATGTCCCAGCGCGTCCGTGGCTCTGGGCTGCGGCATGCCTCGTGGCAACGGTATTGCTGGCCGGCTGCGAGAAGACATTCGAGAACATGTACGACCAGCCGAAGTACAAGCCGCTTGCCAGGAGCGCACTGTGGGCCGACGGTCGCGCGTCGCGGCCGCCGGTGGCCGGCACCGTTCCGCACGGCGAGGGAACGCTTGCCGGGACTTCGAGCGGGCGCCTCGGGCGGGTGGCCGTCGCGCCGGAAACACCCTGGCCGGTCCCGGCGGTCGCCCGCGACGGCGCTGCTTCGCGCCCCGGCCCGGACCCCCTGGAGCGCCGCACCTGGACGCTGGCGTTGCTCGAGCGTGGACGCGAACGTTACGACATCTTCTGCGCGCCCTGCCACAGCGAAGCCGGCGACGGAGACGGCATGGTCGCGCGCCGCGGGTTTCCGCATCCGCCGTCCTTTCACGTCGACCGGCTTCGCGACGCACCCGACGCGCATTACCATGCGGTCATCACGCACGGCTACGGCGCGATGTACCCGTATGCCGATCGCGTGCCACCCGGCGACCGGCGTGCCATCGTCGCGTATATCCGCGCGTTGCAGTTGAGCCAGCATGCGAGCCTGTCCGACGCGCCGCCCGAAGTCCGGCGCACGCTGCAGGCGCAGCGATGACCGCGCTCGCCGCAACCGCTGCTCGGCTGCGAAAGCGCGCGCTTTTCGCGGGCGTCGCCGGAGTCGTCGCCTGCGCGCTGGCCTGGTGGTTCGACGCGCCGCGATTGCTTGCCTCGTGGCTGGTGGCCTGGCTTTTCTTTCTCGGCATCGCGCTGGGCGCGATGGTCAACGTCATGATCCACGAATTGACCGGCGGAACCTGGGGCTTTGCGATCCGCCCGCCGCTCGAAGCTGCGATCGGCACGTTGCCGGCGCTCGCCGTGCTGGGCATCCCCGTCGTGTTCGGCCTCTCACATCTGTATCCATGGGCAACCGCCGGTGCCACCGGCGACCCCATCCTCGCGGGCAGGCTCTGGTACCTGAACATCCCGGGCTTCACGCTGCGTGCGCTGGTCTATTTTGCGGCATGGATCGCGATCGGTTACGCGCTGCGCCGCCATTGGCGCAACCGCAGCACCAACGCCGCGTCGCCGCCCGTACCGGCGCTGCGTGTCCTGTCGGCACTCGGCCTTCTAGTCTATGCGGTGACCGCAACCCTCGCGGCGGTCGATTGGATCATGTCGCTTTCCGCGCACTGGTACTCGAGCGTGTTCGGCCTGCTGTTCATGGTGCTGCAGGCATTGTCGGCATTCGCGTTCGCGGTCGCGGCGACCGTGTTCGGAGGCGGCCTGCCCGGTCGCGGCGCGAACGAGGCTCGCAACGCGCAGGACCTGGGCAACCTGCTGCTGATGTTCGTGATGACCTGGGCCTACCTGGCGTTCACCCAGTTCCTGATCATCTGGGCGGAAGACCTGCCGTCGGAAATCGGCTGGTACGTCGTGCGCGCAGCGCCGCCTTGGCGCTGGCTGGCCGTCGGCGTGTTCGCGCTGCAATTCGTGCTGCCCTTCGGCGCGATGCTGCTTCGCTCGTTCAAGCGCGATCCGCGGCGGTTGGCGTGGCTGTGCGTGGTCGTGCTCGTCGCGCACGGGGGGGAGTTGCTGTGGCTGGTCGTCCCTGCGTTGCGCGTCGACCTATTCTGGCTGCAGTGGACGGATGCCGCCGCGTTCCTCGCCATCGGAGGATTGTGGAGCTGCGCGCTGCTGTATCGACTGGACGAATCCCCGAGCGCCGCACGCGTGGGCCTGGCCGAGACCGTCAATCATGGCTGACCCCGATCCGACCCCGACGGCGCGCGGCGCGCGCGGCTACCAGGCCGACGCCGTCGACGCGACGCGCCTGACGATCGCGGCGCTGGGTCTCGTGGCGGCGCTGATCCTGGTCGGCCTCGCGTCGGCGTGGCTGGGTCGCGGGCTGGTCGACTGGCTCGACCGCGGTCCGGCGCGACCGCAGGCGCAGCGCCCTCCGGCGGTCACAGGCCCGGCGCTCGAACCGCGGCCCGCCGAGAACCTGCAAGCGCTTCGGACCGAGAAGCGCCGCCTGCTGGACGAGTACCGTTGGCTCGACCGGACGGCGGGCGTGATCCGCATCCCGATCGACCGGGCGATGCGGCGCCTGGTCGAGGTCGAAAACCGAGCGGGCGGCCAATGAACGCGCACCGCATGCATCTTGGCGCCGGTGCGCTCGCGTTCATCCCGCTGCTGGCGCTCGCCGTTGGACAGGCGCCAACGGAACTCACGCGGGTAGGCTTCGACCAGCACCTCGACGCCAAGCTGCCACTTGCCACGCGCTTCATCGACGAGGGTGGAGCGAGCGCGCCGCTGTCGTCGTACTTCGGGCTCCGGCCGGTCGTGCTGCTGTTGGGGTACAACCAGTGCCCGAATCTGTGCAGCGCCGTCCGCGAGTCGCTGACCGCCAGCCTGCGCGCGATCGACCTGACAGCGGGCGAGGATTACGATGTTCTCGCCGTCAGCATCGATCCCCGCGACCGCGAAGCCATAATGGCGCGCCAAGCGCAGCGCGCGCCGCCGGACACGCCTCCTCGGCCGGCGCCGGTCCGCGGTTGGCATTTCCTGTCGGGCGGCGAAGGCGCCATCGCCCGCCTCACGGACACGGTCGGATTCCGCTACGCGTTCGACCCCGTGCAACGTCAATTCGCCCATCCGGCCGGGATAGTCATCGTGACGCCCGAGGGCAGCGTCGCCCGCTATTTCTTCGGCGTCGATTTCCCTCCCGACGCGCTGCGCCAAGGCATCGTCGACGCCGGCGCCGGCCGCATTGCCGCGCCGATTCGATCGCTGCTGCTGCTCTGCCTGCACTACGATCCCGCGACCGGCCGGTTTTCGGCGACCGTCGAAACCGCCGCGCGGGCCGTGGGCCTCTGCACGGCCGTGGCGCTCCTGGGCCTCGTCGTCATCGTGCAGCGCCGGCGGCGATCGCCGCGATCCCGGCCATGAAGCTGCCCTTCGTTCCCGAACCGGCATCCGCGCTCGCGGGGCGCGTCGACCTGCTGTTCGCGGCGATGACGCTGCTGACCGGAACGGTCGCGCTGGTGATCATCGTCCTGCTGATCGTGTTCTCGCTGCGCTACCGAAAAAACGCCGACGTCAACCGCGAGCGCGCGCCGGAGCGGGTGCGGTTGCGGCGGCGCCGTCGGATCGAACTGACGTGGATCGCGGTTCCGATGGTGCTGTTCATCGTCGTGTTCGTTTGGGCCGCCGCGCTGTATTTCGACCAGGCGCTGCCGCCGGACAACGCGCTCGAGATCTCGGTGGTGGCCAAGCAGTGGATGTGGAAGCTGCAGCATGCGGGCGGCCAGCGCGAGATCAACGAACTGCATGTCCCGGTGGACGTGCCAGTCAAGCTGGTAATGACTTCGCAGGACGTCATCCACAGCTTCTTCGTCCCGGCGTTTCGTCTGAAGCAGGACGTCCTTCCCGGTCGCTACACGGTGCTGTGGTTCACCGCCACGCGCACCGGCGTCTTTCACTTGTTCTGCGCCGAGTACTGCGGAACCGACCATTCGCGCATGTCCGGCCGGATCGTCGTCCAGAGTCCGGTCGAGTTCCAGCGCTGGCTCGACCGGAACGATTCAGGCTCGACGATGGCCGCGCGCGGCGAGGCGCTGTTCCGCCAGTTCGGATGCAGCGGCTGCCACGGGCGCAACGCCGCGGTCCATGCGCCCTCGCTCGAAGGCCTCTACGGGCGGCCGGTGCCGCTGAGCAACGGACAAATGGTGGTCGCGGACGACCGTTACATCCGCGATTCGATCCTGCTGCCCGCCCGCGAAGTGGCGGCCGGATACGCGCCAATCATGCCGTCGTTCGCCGGGCAGATTTCCGAGGACGATCTACTCGATCTCCTCGCCTATATCCGCAACCTCAGCGCGCAGAAGCCGGGGTCACGATGATAAACGCCGCACGCGAGCGCACCAACTACCTTGCCGCCGGGACAACGCTGTGGTCGTGGCTTTCGACCCACGACCACAAGCGCATCGCGATTCTGTATGCAATTTCGATTACCGCCTTCTTCTTCGTCGGAGGCGTAGCGGCCGCGCTGATCCGCATCGAGCTCGCCACGCCCGCCGGGGACCTGGTCTCGGCCGAGACCTACAACAAGCTTTTCACCATGCACGGCGTGATCATGGTCTGGTTCTTCCTCATTCCGTCGATTCCGGCGACGCTGGGCAATTTCCTCATTCCGCTGATGATCGGTGCGCGCGATCTCGCGTTCCCGCGCCTGAACCTGGCGAGCTGGTACCTCTATGTCGCGGGAGGCACCTTCACACTCGGCGCGCTCTTTCTCGGCGGGGTCGATACCGGCTGGACCTTCTACACGCCGTTCTCGACGATGTTCTCGAACACACATGTGATCGCGGTGATCACCGGCGTCTTCATCGCCGGCTTCTCGTCGATACTCACCGGACTTAACTTCATAGTCACCGTTCACAAGCTGCGCGCGCCGGGCATGACCTGGTTCCGTTTGCCGCTCTTCGTCTGGGCGCACTACGCGACGAGCATCATCCTGGTGCTGGCCACGCCGGTGCTGGCGATGACGCTGACGCTACTCGCGATCGAACGCCTTCTTCACGTCGGGATCTTCGACCCGGCGCTCGGTGGCGACCCGTTGCTCTTCCAGCATCTCTTCTGGTTCTACTCGCACCCCGCCGTCTACATCATGATCCTCCCGGCGATGGGCATCGTCAGCGAGATTCTCGCGTGCTTCACGCGCAACACGGTGTTCGGCTATCGCTCGATGGCCTACGCGATTATCGCGATCGCCGTGATCGGCTTCCTGGTGTGGGGGCATCACATGTTCGTATCGGGGCAGTCGCTCTATTCGGGCATGATCTTCTCACTGCTGAGCTTCATCGTAGCGATTCCTTCGGCGATCAAGGTGTTCAACTGGACCGCGACGTTGTACAAGGGAACGATTTCGTTCGAGGCACCTATGCTCTACGCGTTGGGATTCATCGGACTGTTCATGTTCGGCGGCATGAGCGGGCTATTTCTGGCGGCGCTTGCGCTGGACGTGCAACTCACCGACACCTACTTCGTCGTCGCCCATTTCCATTACATCATGGTCGGCGGCTCGGTATCGGCCTATATCGGCGGCATTCACTTCTGGTGGCCGAAAATCACCGGGCGCCTGTATCCGGAGAAGTGGGCGCAGTTCGCCGCGGTGCTCCTGTTCCTCGGCTTCAATTTCACCTTCTTCCCGCAGTACCTGCTTGGCATGGCCGGCATGCCTCGGCGCTATTACGAGTACGCTCCCGAATTCCAGATGCTGCATGACTTCTCGTCTGCCGGCGCAGTGATCCTGGCGATAGGCTACTTACTACCGCTTTGCTACCTCGGCTGGTCGCTGCGCTGGGGACTGCGCGCGCCGGCCAACCCTTGGCGGGCGACGGGTCTCGAATGGACGACAGCCTCGCCGCCGCCGGTGGAAAATTTCGAGCGCGCGCCGCAGGTGACGGAAGAACCCTATGCCTACCCGTTGCCGGCACCGCGCAGTGAAGGCCACCAATCCAAGGCCTGATGATGGCGCAGGCACTACCCACCTCGCCGGAAGTTCCTGCGTCCGAACCGTTCTCGGACCCGCGGCAGGCTCACGCGGCCTCCGACCTCGGCATGTGGGTATTCCTGACGAGCGAAACGTTGTTCTTCGGAGTGCTCTTCTTCGCCTATCTGGTTGCCCGCCTGCGCTTTCCCGACGCCTTTGCCGCCGCCGGCCGGCACACCGACCTAGTTTTAGGAACGGCCAATACCGCCGTCCTGCTTACCAGCAGCCTGATGATGGCGCTTTCCGTCAGGGCAACGGGCCTGCGGATGCGCCGCGTCGCCGCAGTCTACATGGCCGCGACCGTGTCGCTCGGTCTGGTCTTCCTGGCGATCAAGGGCTTCGAGTATCGGGCCGATTACGTCGACCACCTCGTGCCATCCCTCGATTTCCAGTTTGCTCCCGCCCAGTACCGGCAGGGAGCGGAGCTCTTCTTCTGGCTGTATTTCGTCATGACCGGCTTCCATGCCGTGCATGTGTCGATCGGCATCCTGCTCATCGGGTTCTTCGGCGCACGGCTAGCGCACCGCGGCTTCGCTGTGCAGACGCCGACCTCGATCGAGATGGCGGGACTCTACTGGCATTACGTGGATATCGTGTGGATCTTTCTCTATCCCAGCCTCTACCTCATCGCCCGCTCATGAAACCTGCACTTCGTAACTTGCTGCTGACGTGGCTCGCGCTGCTGGCACTGCTGGCGCTGTCCGCGGCAAGCTCCCTGGTCGACATGGGCTTGGCGAATCCCGTCAGCAATTTCGGCATCGCCGGCGTCAAGGCGGCGCTCGTCCTGCTCGTGTTTATGCGCATCGGACGAAGTGCGACAGTCGTCCGGATTGCCGCGGTTGCCGGGTTGCTGTGGCTGTCGCTGCTCGTCGGTCTCGGTCTTGCGGATTTCGTTACGCGCATGTCCTGAAACGGCGATGGACGATCCGCCTCCAAGGTGGCGGCGATCCGCCCGATCGGCGGCGCCTATGGATACTTCCTTGACTCGAGATATGGCAGGACCGCGAGGACCACCAGCGCAAGCGCCGTCGCCAGC
This sequence comes from uncultured beta proteobacterium, assembly GCA_963739745.1. Taxonomy (GTDB): domain Bacteria; phylum Pseudomonadota; class Gammaproteobacteria; order Burkholderiales; family Casimicrobiaceae; genus VBCG01. The sequence continues at coordinate 52,142 of CAVUCJ010000010.1, read as the reverse complement.
ATCGCCATCACCAGGTGGCCCAGCCCCACCGCTACGGCGATCGACGCGGTCGCCCATATGCTGGCGGCGGTCGTCAGCCCGCGCACCTTCTGCCGCGAATCGAGCTTGAGAATGGTTCCCGCACCCAGGAAGCCGATGCCAGCAATGATGCCTTGGATGATTCGGCCCATCTGATCGGGCGAGTGACCGGAAAGAACGGGAACGAGGACGAACGTCGCGGCGCCCAAAGCGACGAGCATATGGGTGCGCAGGCCCGCGGGGCGCTCATGACGCTCGCGGTCGTATCCGATTGCCGCACCAAGAACGACTGCAACGGTCAGCCGGAAGACGATACGGGTGAACTCCGAAAGGTCGGCAACGTCCGACAATTCGTCGCGGACGGTGGACACGATCTCCAACCACCATTGCGGCATCACGTTCCTACCTGCGCGACGTTGGCGGCTCCGCGCAGCTTGCGTCGGGCCGACTGCACGGGCCTCGCCCACTGTTCCCGCCCGGTCGCATGATCGCGGGTGGCGCGCGATGCCCGCAGCCTCCGTCCGAACGACTTCGACGTAAGACGTCGATCCGATGTCCGCGGCGATGATGGGGTGAATAGTGGATGGTGTCCTACGATGAAATCCGTGAAATCCGACATGCGGATCTTTGCACCTTTGCGATCATGCGCGGGTGGTTGCGCATCGCGTCCTTCGAACGCGTCGCCATTCCACGAACGAGGTTCCTGGCTGCCAGCGAGGCGATGGCATTGCGCACGAAGGCGCGAAGACATGCGACCAACGGCTGACGGGGCCCCGTCCCGCAACGACTCAACCTTCAGGAGAACTGCATGGGCACAAGCACTTACTATCCGAACGGCGGCACGCGGCCTTCCGGCGGGGCTTCCATTGTCGGTGACGGCGCGCGCAACAGCGACGGCCCCGGCCCGCAAGTCATGGATGCCGCCACGCTGAGTGGAGACTCCGTCGTCAACAGTACCGGCGAAGATCTGGGCAAGATCGAGGCGATCATGCTCGACGTCACGGGCGGAAGAATCGCGTACGCTGTCTTGTCCTTCGGCGGCTTTCTTGGAATGGGCGACAAGCTGTTCGCCGTTCCGTGGTCGGCGCTCACGCTGGATACCGACAACGAATGCTTCATTCTCGATGTCCCCAAGGAACGGCTCGATAGCGCGCCCGGATTCGACAAGGACCACTGGCCGTCGATGGCGGATGCGGAGTGGGCGACCAGCGTGCATTCCTACTACAACACCCGTCCCTACTGGACAGAGGATTACCGGGCCACCGGCGACCTGCGCAACCGCCCGGGCCCGCAGGGCGATTCGAACGTAGTCTGAGCACCTCGCGGCCGGACCGCCTGCAGCAGGGTGCCGGCCGCGCCTTCGTCTTCGCGTCAACATTTCGCGCGTCTTTTGCAGCCGCCGCGCAATCGCGCATGTCCGGGCGCGAGAAGAATCGACGGTTCCCCCCTTGTCCGCAGCGACGCCGGTACCCGGCAATGCGCGATCATCGGCTGACGCCGGACTTGCGTTTCCTGTCCCTGCGCACGCAGCGCGGTCGCGCGGCTCGAACCATCGACAAACGTCCGGGACGATCGAAGAATCGCCCCGGACCGATCGCAAGTCAGCCGGCAGCGGCAGGATGACCACAGCCACCAGCCGTGTGATTTGTCAGCGCGGCGCTGTCTGGCTGACCTTTTGCGGCGGCGCCTTCCAGCGCTTGTCCCAACGATTGACATCATTGCGGAACCGGCTGTCGTTCGCGAGGTCGGGCCAGTCGCTCTTCTTGAAGGCCGGCGCACTCTTCAATTCGTCGCGGCTGGCCGAATAGACGAGGTCGGTGCCATCGCGGTCTTCGGAAGTCAACACGCGCAAGGGCATCGCGACCAGCTTGTCGAACGGATTCCAAGCCCGATCGAACTCCACGACGACATATTCCACCTTTCCGCTGGAAAGATCGACCACTACATCATCGATGTCGCCGATGTCCTTCCGCTTGGAATCCTTGACGTCGCCATTGAGCATTTCGCTGGCGCGGACATAGCGCGGGTGCGCCGCGCGCGCCCGGGCGTGATGGTACTCGTCCACGCGCGTGCGATAGTCGCCCTTGTTGAAGTCGGGCCAGTTCTTCTTCTCAAAGCCCGGCGCGCCTTCCAGCATCTTCTTGTCGACGTTCAGCACCAGCTTGTCCCCGTCTTTGCCCACGCCTGACTTGAACTGTTCCAGCGGATAGGCGAAAAGCTTGTCGCCCAGCCCCATCAACCCGCCGAACGAAAGGACGGCATAGTCGACATTGCCGTTTGCGGTGTCGATGACCAGGTCGTCGATTTCGCCGAGGTTCTGGCCCTGGGCATTGGTCACATCTTTTCCGATCAGCTTGCTTGCCCGAATGGCGTGAGTCGAAGACGCAGTCCTGGATACCGTCGCATCGGTGGACCTGTTCATACTGCTGCCGGCCGTCGACATGTTGGCCGCGTGGGCCGACAGCGACAAGGAAAGTCCCATTGCTGACATCAGCAGCGTGAAGCTCGGTTTGCGTAGCAGGTTCATTTCATTCTCCTATGTTGATCATCGGACGTCGGACTTTCCCTTTTCAGGCGCCATCAGGTCACTCGACAGAGCTTTCCGCCGAACTTCCCGCGGGAATGTGTCCCGTACTCCGTGGGCGTCCGCGATACGCAAATTCTGGCGATGCGGGCCGCCCATGGATGTCGCCCTTCGACCGAGATCGGCGTAGGATTTTTCGGACATCGGTGCTGAAACCGATCTTGCCCGCCGAGGCTGGTGGAAGGTAACGACACGCATAAGCGGCGAACACGCGCAGGTGGTTGTACGATCACCGTCACGGCAACACGCTGCCCTCGCCATGGCCACGACGACGCCCCCCCGCTGTTGCATTGCCGGCGGCGGCCCCGCTGGAATGATGCTGGGCTACATGCTCGCGCGCGCCGGTGTGCCGGTCGCCGTGCTGGAGAAGCACGAGGATTTTTTGCGCGATTTCCGCGGCGACACCGTGCACCCTTCGACCCTGGTCATACTTGGCGAACTGGGATTGGGCGCGCAGTTCGAAAAGCTCCCGCAGCGCAGGGTCAACCACCTCGGCGTGCGGATCGGCGGCCAGCTTCAACAACTCGTGGATTTTCGCGGCCTGCGGCCCTTCCCGTACCTGTCACTGGTGCCGCAATGGGACTTCCTGAATCTCCTCGCGGAGGAGGGTCGGAAGCGCTATCCGCACTTCGACCTGCGCATGCGCCACGAGGCGATCGGGTTGATTGAAGACGCCGGGCGAGTCACTGGCGTGAGGTTCAGTGCACCCGGCGGATGCGACGCCGTGCACGCGGATGTCGTGGTGGCCTGCGATGGCCGCCATTCGACGTTGCGCCAATCGGCGGGCCTCAAAGCCATCGACTTCGACGCGCCGATGGATGTGCTGTGGTTCCGGCTACCGCGCCGGGACGCGGACTCCGAGGACACCTTCGGCATCCTCGGGAACAACCACCTGATGGTGATGCTCAACCGGACCGACTACTGGCAAATCGCCTATGTCGTTCCCAAGGGGAGCGCGCGGCGGCTCCGCGAGCAGCCCGTCGACGGGTTTCGCCATTCGGTCGCGAGACTTGCTCCTTTCCTCGCCGACCGCGTACAAGGCCTCTCGAACTGGGACGAGATCAAGACGCTGGAAGTGCGCGTCGACCGGCTCGAACGCTGGTATCGACCCGGATTCCTGGTTATCGGCGATGCGGCGCACGCGATGTCGCCGATAGGAGGGGTGGGAATTAACCTGGCGGTCCAGGACGCGGTCGCCGCTGCCAATGCGCTGGCGCCGGCGCTCCGAAGCAACCGTTCAATCGACACCGCGACGCTGCGTGCGGTGCAAGTTCGACGGATGCTGCCCACCCGGCTGATCCAGTTCGCTCAGGTGCAGGCTCAAAACCGCGTGATATCGAAGACCCTGGACCGGTCGCACGCGCCGCGCGTTCCGGCCTGGCTGCGCTGGTTGCTTGGTTACAGGTTAGTTCGAAACATCCCGGCCTGGCTGATCGGATATGGCGTTCGGCAGGAACACGTGGCAATCGGGGAAGGCAAGCCAAGACTGACCGGGCAGTAACAGCGGCGGCGTGCCCACGGCCCGGCTCACTCGATCCGCACCTGCCCCGCGCAGGTGGGCGGCGATGCGGCCCGCCACTGTTGTAGGCAACCGCCTACTCGAGTTCCTGACAAATTCCGACAGATGCGCGAGTCCGGTCCCGCCATATTGCATCCGATCCGCACCACCCTCGTGCGGAAATCCGTCCCCGTCGTCTCTTCGCACGAGCCAAGGGAAGATTTGGCCAAAAAGCGGGGGCGTTGATCGGCCGATTTTTCAACGGAGGCTTCATGAACGACACGCAACTGAAGGAACTGATCCTGCAATCGCTGGAGCACGAAATGGGGGGTGTTCTAGTCTACGAGACCGCGATCCAATGCGCAGTCAATGGCGACCTGCAGGAGGAATGGACAAAGTATCTGGAGGAAACGCGAACTCACGTCGCCGCGTTGCAGGAAGTGTGCGATACCTTCGGCATCGATGCGGAGGAAAACACCTCCGGTCGTGACATCGTCAAGGGCATTGGCGCCGCTCTTGTCGAGGCGATGAATGAGGCTGCATCAGCAGCAGAGCCACAGGCGGCCGAACTCGTCGCGTGCGAGGCGGTGGTCGCCGCTGAAACGAAGGACCATCTCAACTGGGAATTGCTCGGCAAGTGCGCTACCAAGCTGACGGGAACCCGGGCGAAGGTGCTTAAGGCCGCCTGTGCGCGGGTGGAGGACGAGGAGGACGAGCATCTATACCACACCAAGGGTTGGTGCCGGGAATTGTGGATGGCGTCGCTGGGCATGAAGGCGGTGCTGCCACCTCCGGAGGAGCGACATCATGTGACCACAGCCATCGGTGCAGCGCGCGCGGAACAGGCCAGTGCCAGGAATCGATGAAGGAACGGCAGCATGCGCACGGGCCGCCCATTAGCCATTGGAAGACATGGCGATGGGCCCCGCGCGCAGAAATGGTCGGTGCTGCCCTGCGCAACGCTGCCGAGCCAACGGTCGCGCCCATGCGTCTCGCCCACGGCCTTCGGCGGAAGTACGGTCCAGGCGTGGTCGCGCTTGGCGCGGTGGAAGGATGCAATCCGCACGATCGCAGCTTGGCGGGCGCGCGGAACACGAAGCACATGCCATCCACGACCGCGGCGCGCCTCGCGGAGACAGCCACATTGATTTTGAGTCGCGCAGCGCCGGTGACACTGTCCCGCTGCCTCTTTCAGACATTCAACCACGACCCTGGCGACGCCTGCCAATTCACTCAGGGTCGGATGAGCGATGAGCCCGGTATCGGATTGCTCGGCGAGCCGCGCAGTGCGGCCACGTCCGGCAGTGAAATCAGGCTCCGTCCGACAGAGGTCGCAATGGCAGCGACGGAGGATTCGCCTGCGCAAAGTCGCCTTTTTCCCGGGAGACGATCATGACGTCCGCAAGTGGAAGCGACTATTGGAAAGGGCTGCTGGCAGGGCTGATCGCCACGGCCGCGTTATCCGCGTTGATGATGCTGAAGGCGCGGATGGGTGTCCTGCCTCAGCTGGACGTCATTCGGATGCTCGGCGAGATGGTGGGCAACGGCTCACGTACCGTCGGCTGGCTCGCCCACTTCCTGATCGGCACCGTGGCCTGGGGCCTGCTGTATGTCGCAATGTTTGGCGCAGCCGACCGCGGGCACTGGTGGCGCGGCATCGTGTTCGCAGTGGGCGCCTGGCTCGTGATGATGATCGCGGTGATGCCTATGGCCGGCGCCGGCTTCTTCGGGTGGGACCTCGGCGCATTGGCGCCCGTTGCCACGCTAATGCTGCACCTGATTTATGGAATCGTCCTGGGCGCCACCTATGGTGCGCTGAGCCGGCGCGAACCGTTGCCGCTCATCGCCCATCGTTGACGGTCCGCCGCACACGACGTGTTCGCGCGGTACCGGAAGACCTCGACCTTATATCGGTGGGTCGCCGAAGTGTATTCAGTCGAACCGCCACAGCGTACGCGGCAGATGCTTTTCCCGCTGCTTCGGTCACGCCTGCGCTCGTCTCCAACATATACCAGGTGAGTGATCGGAATGCAGGGGTACCTGCACGTCGTGGGTCATCAGGATCCATCTCGAGCGCCTTCCACTTAATCACGCGCAGGCCGCGGACTGGGCAATCTGCCCCATGGGGAAATAGAGATAGGCATTCAGGATGCGCGCGAAGCTACGGCTCGCTTGCATCGCCCGCAGAAACTCTGGAGCTGCCATGCGCAGCGCGACGCCTTCACCCTGGACGATCGCTTTCAATGGGGACTCCTCGATGTCCAGGATCAACGATATCCCCGATACGCCTTCATTGCCGACCAACCGTTCCTCAAGGAAATCGGCCGCCAATTCCGGGTGATCAACGAGATAAAGCATGCCACGGCAACCTGATTATTTCCTACCTCATCCTCCTTGTCTCGCAAGAAGCTCGATGGCCGCTGTACCTCCTGCGAGCACAGGGAGGGGTTGAATCGGCCGCCCCCGTTCGCCGGTGGCGCAAGGCGTCTGTTATGGCACCTTTGCGCCAGGTCTTTTCGTCGTCACTTTTGATTGGGGACCTTGGCACCTGCCTTGCGCGCTTCCGAAAGACCAATGGCAATTGCCTGCTTGCGGCTGGTGACCTTCTTGCCGCTTCCACTGCGAAGCGTTCCACGTTTCTTTTCCTCCATCACCTTCTTGACCTTGGATTGCGCAGCCTTTCCGTATGCAGCCATGTTGCCTCCGAAGAAATGGACTTGGATGGGTGTCGACCTAAATGGGCGACCCAGTTTGAGAATGTAACGATCCATACGCCGCGCTCCAGAGGTGAGGATCCTAATTTCTCGTCGGCCAAGTTCCGACACGCATCGAGCAAAATCGCCGGCGTTCGCCGCGACGTCGCCGCACCGTGCGGTAATCCCCGGCCATGGCATTCTGGGCGGCATTGGAAGCGAGTACCCACGCCAGCAAATCCGCGATGCCAATCCTGCCGACGTCGCGCCGTACAACAAAACGAAACAGAGCGAAGAGGAAGAGGTAGATGACGCTTCCCCGAAGCACGATCTCCCAGATGGGCATCCGAATAGCGAAGAGATCAGCCGCGGCTGCTCCCGGACGTCGTCTCCCAGACTGGTGAGCGTTTCCCGGCCTGCAGCCGCAACCTGACCGATCGCAACATTGCCAGCGTGATGCGTTCGCTTCTGCGCCCGTTGCCGCTCGCGACGGCAGCCACCACTGTGTGCAAATGACCGGACCTCCAGCAGTGAAAGGCAACCGGGTTGATGTACGACTTACGGCAAACGGCAGGCGTGTTGCGCAATTCGCTGGCCACCCTTCGCACGACCTCGGTCTCGCACGCTTTGAGGGCACGCTCACTGCGCCGCTCGGGAAGTGGCGTGCGTCCGAGCAACTCGGCACAGCGCGCCGTCGCCCCCCACGTTCGGAAGTCCTTCGCCGTGAAATCAGCTCCCATGGCTTCGCGCAGGTACTCATTGACCTGGTCCGAGTTGACCGGGCGCGTCAAGCCCGAGCCGTCAATGAACTGGAACAGGCGTTGGCCGGGCAGCTGATGACAATGGCGAACGATCGCCGCGAGCCGGCGGTTGCCGATGGCGATTTCGTGTGCGACTCCCCTTTTGCCGCGAAACGCGAGGCGTAGCGCGCCCCCTGCCGCAAACCGGACATGCCGATTGCGCAGCGTCGTTAGGCCGAAACTGCCGTTGCTTCGGGCGTACTCGTCGTTGCCGACGCGTACCAGCGTCGCGTCCAGAAGGCTTACCACCGCGGCGATAATTTTCTCCCGAGTCATGCCAGGAGCGGCGAGGTCGCGGCGAATCCGGCGCCGTAAGCGGGGCAGCGCCGCGCCAAACGCAGCCATGCGTTCGAACTTCGCGCCATCACGCGCCAGGCGCCATTGCGCGTGGTATCGGTATTGTTTCCGCCCGCGAGCGTCGCGACCCGTCGCCTGCAGGTGGCCATTAGGGCTGCTGCAGATCCAGACGTCTTCGTAGGCAGGCGGAATGGCGAGTCTACGGATACGATCAAGCACTGTTGCATCCGTCACCGGGCGACCGGCGGCCGTCAGGTAGACGAAATCCTTGCCCTGGCGCCGGCGGCGAAAGCCCGGCGCGTCGCCCGAGACATACTTCAGCTCTGCCCGACCCGAATTTGGCTCGTTGCGCCCGGTGCGCCGACGTTCGTCTCGCTGCCCCATCCGCCGCAGATGCCTTCCAGCGGAGCGCGCCTTCGCGACGCCGGTCTCGCCGCGATCCATGCGGGTCCTCAACGGCAGGTGCGGCGCATCTGGGAAAGAGGATGGCTGTAGTGACATCTATCTGCGCACACGGTCGGTGGACACAGAAAACTCTATCTGCTGCAAGCTCGCATGGCCGTCGGCGACGAGCGCAATTGCATGTAGGCGAACACCCAAACATGAGGAGATCCAGGTATGTGCAGACAGCGTGCCTCCGTAGGCTGCCGCCGCACGTCAGATTGCGAGCGCGGCTGATTGGCGCCCACTGCAGTCGATGCTTAACTGCAATACGGAGATCATCATGGAACTCGGGCTCGACATACAGACGCGATACACTCGACAGGACCCGCCGTTATGCATTGCGCAGGTTGCGCCGCTATACGAATCGGTGCCACCTCGACTGTACGGCGGCACGGAGCGCATTTGTGACGTTCTGGCTCCCAGGTGATCAGGTCCTGCATATCAGTTGAAGCGTTTGCGGATCGACGTAGTAACCGACTGTCGCGTGGCAAAGAATTCCGCCCAGGGATCGGATCGAAGGCGGGCAAGGCGCGCGGGTACGTTGCGCAGGTTGAAAAATGCGAAGCGCACGTCCCGGTCGAGTTCGCTCCATGCGATCGGCGTGGCCACCGGCGCATTCGCCCGAGCGCGTACCACGTACGGGGCAACGGCCGTGGCCCCCTGCGCATTGCGCAGGTAGTCTATGAAGATTCGCCCCTTGCGCCGGTCCTTGGTTAGCTTGGCCGTGAAGCGCTCTGGAAACGTACGTACCAGGAAATCGGCTACACCCCGGGCAAACGACTTGGCCTCGTCCCACGACATCGTCGCCCGGACTGGCAGCACCACGTGCAGACCCTTGCCGCCAGTAGTCTTGAGGAAGCCGGTCAATCCGAGTTCGCCGAGCAGCGAGTGGAGCAGCTCGACGCCGACGGCAAGGTCGCGCCACGGCAGATCCTGATCGGGATCGAAATCGAAGATGATCCGGTCGGGCCGGTCGAAGCGCGGCGCGCGCGACGCCCAGGGATGCAGTTCGATGACACCCCACTGAACGAGCCCCGCGATCGCAGCAGCGGAGTTGGCGGCAAAGTACGTTGCCGAGCGACTCGCTACCGGAACCTCGACTCGGGCCACCGCCGCATGCACGCTGCGATCGCTGTGCTTCTGGTAGAAGCATTGACCCTGCCATCCGTCCGGGCAACGTACCAGGCTCAACGGTCGTCGCTCGATATGCGGGACGAGCAAGGGCGCCACTGCGGCATAGTAGGCAGCGAGTTCGCGCTTGGTAATGCCAGCTTCGGGAAAGTAGACCTTGTCCGGATGCGACAGCGTAACGCCTGCCACGGTGTCGGCAACTCCGGCACCGCCAGCGGTCCTGCGGCCGCTCACGGTCGTCGATCCACCGGGCGCGCGAGATGCGGCGACGGTGGGTCTGCGCTTGGGAGTTGTCGGCATGGGTCTCTCGCGCGTGACCTGCCTGGGATCCTTGTCGGGACGAAGTCCCTGGAATGAAGGATGGCGCAAAGCACCATCGTCGCTCCATTCGGTGAACGTTACCTCCGCGACGAGCTCGGGCGTGATCCAGTGTGCGCCCTTTGCCTCGTAGCCGCGCGGCGGGTTCGCAAAAGCTGTGGTCTTCTGCCGGCGCCTGGCCAACTCGGGCGCCAGCTCGCGGAGCGTCGCTTCGTTGAATCCCGTGCCAACCTTGCCCGAATATCGAAGTGTGCCCTTGTCGTACACGCCGAGCAGCAGCGCGCCGAAGCCGGTACGCGAACCCTGTGGGTCGGTGTACCCGCCGATGACCATCTCCTGGCGCTGCACGCACTTGATCTTCAGCCAGTCGCGCGAGCGCTTTCCCGAGGCGTACCGGGACGACGCTTTTTTTGCCATGGCCCCTTCCAGGTGCAACGCACAGGCCTGCCGAAGGAATTCGCGGCCGCTGCCCTGCACCTCCGGACTGATGCGTATTCGACCGACACCGGAGCCCACCAATTCGCGCAGCCGTTGCCTTCGTTCGACCAACGCCACGCTGCGCAGATCGTGATCGTCGCAATAGGGAAGGTCGAACGTGAGATACGAGATTTCCTTCGTGGAATCCCCGCCGAGCGCATTTTGCAGCGCCTGGAAGCGGGTACGGCCATCGGAATCCTGCACGACCACCTCGCCGTCGATCCACGCGTTGCGGACTGGCAGATGCGCGAGGTCGTGCACCACGCCGGCCAATACCTTCGTCCAGTCCTTGCCGTTGCGTGAATAAAGTCGCGCCCGGCCAAACTCGACGCGGGCCAACATCCGGTAGCCGTCGTACTTGATTTCATGCACCCAGTCATCGCCGGCCGGCGCGTCCTTGACCAGCGTGGCGAGCATTGGCTGCAATGCCCGCGGCATCGGCGTCCTGACACCGCCGGCCGCTATTTCAGCCGCCCTGGCGCTGGTCTCACGACGCGTCGCTGGACGCTGCACAGCGCGAGCGTCTTCCTTCGTTGGCTTCGCGGCCTTCACCGACTTGGCGGCAGGCGCTGACGTCGCAGCCTTGGTGGCGGACGGCGTACGCGGCGCCCGGCCGCGCGAGCGTGAGATCTCGTCGATGCTGCGGGCGCTCGCCACGCTGTCGGGAGCGTCGTCGACAATCGCGCCGCCGCCGCGCCGCGCATCGGCGTCACTTTCCTTGATGAGCAGCCAGGTCTCCTTACCCGGCCTGCTCCCGTAGCTACTGCCGCGTGTGCGCACCAGCGCGAAGCCTCCCTTGAGCTTTTCTCCGTCGAGCGTGAATGCGAGGTGACCCTTCGCGTAACCTTCGGCGGCATCACCCCGCGGCGACCAGGTTCCGCGGTCCCAGATGAGCACCGCTCCACCGCCGTACTCACCCTTGGGTATGATGCCTTCGAAGGCTCCGTACTCGAGCGGGTGATCTTCGACGTGGATCGCCAGCCGCTTGTCCGCCGGATCGAGGCTCGGCCCCTTCGGGATGGCCCAGCTCCAAAGCACGCCGTCATGCTCCAGCCGGAAGTCGTAGTGGAGTTGACGCGCCGCATGCATTTGCACGACGAACGACCCGCGCGTGGCGCGACCGGCGCGCTCGATGCCCCGCGGTTCCGGCGTCCGGTGAAAATCGCGCTTCGATCGGTAGGTGGTGAGCGACATCACGAGCCGGCGGGTGGCACTCTACGCGCGCTTGCGATGCGCGGCAGCCTTCGCAGTCTTGTGTTCCTGTCGTGCCGCCGGCGTCCGTGACACGACCCGCAAGTTGGGCTTGCCGCGCGGGGTCGCGCCCGCCGCGCGCCTGCGTCCTTTGCGCGGCGCGGCGCCACCGTCGCCGAGACTCTGGCGCAACAGCGCCGCGAGATCGACGATTTTCGCGGAACGCTTGGGCGCCTCCTCCTCCGCGCCCGGCTTGGTGATTTCGTGCGTCTGGCCACCCTTGACCTTCTGCTTGATGCGCGCCATGAGGTCGTCGTGATACGTATCCCTGTATTCGGAAGGGGTCCACGGCTCGGTCATGTCTTCCACCAGACGTTTGGCGAGCGCGACCTCCTTGGCGCTTACGCCAGATTTCTTGAGGCCAGCCGGAGGCAGCTCGAGACCGCTTGCGGCGCGGAGCTCATCCGGATAGCGCAGCGTGACCAGCATGAGCGCGTGGTCCTCGACCACCACGGCAGCCAAATGCGGGACGGTGCGGATCACTACCTCGGCCACCGCGGCACGCCCGGTGCTCCTGAGCGTCTCCCTCAGCAACGCATAGACCTTCGCGCCGCGAATGGCAGGTGCGAGGTAGTACGGTGTTTCAAAGTACTGGACGGGAATCTCGCCGCAGGCCACGAAGGAACGGATTTCGATCGTCTGAGTGGCCTTGGCGTTGGCACGTCGAAAGTCCTCGTCGGACAGCACCACGTACCGATCCTTCGCGTACTCATAGCCCTTGACGACGTTCGACCAATCGACTTCCTTGCCCGACACCTTGCTATAGCGTTTGTATCCCACCGGCGAGAAATCGCGCTTGTCGAGCATCGAAAACCGGAATGATTTGCGGTTCTCGGCGGGATAGAGTTCCACCGGCATGTTCACCAGGCCGAAACTGATCGCCCCTTTCCATAACGAGCGCGCCATGATTGTCAGCTCGGACGTTCCATCGCGAGCGGCGTGTACGCCCGCAGGCATCCAGCGCATAGTCCATGCACGACGCCGTCAGTTTCGAGCGTTCCGCAGTCCCAGCAGATCAGAAGCGGCGGCGCCGCTGACGTTTGGCACCGGCCGGCACGACAGACGGATCGTTCACAAGACTCCATGTCGACGGGACAGACGAGCATGGGATCACCCGCCGCTCGTCTCACCTCCCATCACCTGCAGCACCGTACCGGTGATGTATGATGAGTCGGCGTTGGATGCGAGAAATACGTAGGCGGGCGCGAGCTCCTCCGGCTGCGCGGGACGGCCCAACGGACTGTGGGCGCCGAATTGCGCGACCCGCTCGGGCGTCAGTCCGGCGTCGGACGGATTGAGCGGCGTCCACACCGGGCCGGGCGCGATCGCGTTGACGCGGATGCCCCGCTCGATGACATTCTGCGCGAGAGCCTTGGTGAAGGCGTTGACCGCCCCTTTGGTCGCCGAGTAGTCAGGCAGCTTGGCCGAACCGAGAATGCCGGTTTCCGAGCTGGTCGCGATGATTACCCCGCCGGCTTCCATGACGTCAAGCGCGGCGCGTGCGAGCCGAACGTACGCGTAGATGTTCGTCTCGAACGTGCGAACAAGCTCGGCGTCGGTCAGGTTCGCCAGCGATTCCTTGCGGTTCTGATGCGCGGCATTGGAAACCAGGATGTCGAGCTTGCCCAGCTCGGACACGGTTTCTTCGACGAGGTGGCGGCAGTAGTGTGCGTCGGTGAGATCTCCTGCCAGCAGCAGGCAGCGACGTCCCTGCGCTTCTATGATCGAGCGAGTTTCCTCGGCGTCGGATTGCTCGCTCGCAAGGAACGAAATCGCGACGTCAGCACCTTCGCGCGCGAAGATCATCGCCACCGCCCGCCCGATTCCCGAGTCTCCGCCGGTCACCAGCGCGACTTTGCCGTGCAACTTGCCGGCAGGACGATAGCGGTCCGCCTCGAAACGCGGGCGCGGCCGGAGCTTTGATTCGATGCCCGGTCCGTCCTGGTGCTGCCTGGGAAATGGCGGCCGCGGCTCGACGTCGGCGACGGCCGTCTCGGTCTGACTATCGATCGGTCTTCCGGTTTGCCTTCGCTTCATTCTAGCGTCCTTGCAGTCTTGATGCGGCGCCTCACGTACTACGGACCCGCCCGGTAACGCGTGCGATTCTCGTCAATCTCCTCGAAAGAGAAGGGCTCGGCATTGGGGTTGTATCCGGTCCACCCTTCGCTGCGCCATCGCACCGCGCGATCCTCGATGTCGAACGCACCGGCATTGCGAAGAATGCGAAGCGCTTCATCGGTCCGGGACTCGTCGACCTTCACTGTGACCAGCGCGCCGCCACGCCGCACCGCCTCCGTGTAGTACTCGGCGTGTACTTCGGAGACGCCCTGCTCGGTGAGTCCACCGATCAGTCCCCCGGCCACTGCGCCGGCGCCGGCGCCGGCGAGCGCCGCGGCGATCGGTCCCGCCGCCAGGATGGGGCCGATTCCGGGAATGGCCAGTCCGAGGAGGCCGGCAGCCAGCCCGGCGGCACCGCCGAGCGCGCCGCCGGCCAGTGCTCCACTGGTCGCGCTGCTGGCCTCATCCGTTGCGCCCGTCGACTCCGACGAACCGGCGACCGGTCGGACCACGTTGCTGGCCACGACGTTGATGTCATTGCGAAGGAATCCATTGGCCAACAGGAGTTCCGAGGCGCGGACGGCGTCGAACGCGCTGTCGAACGAACCCACGACGGTCTTCACCATGCGAATCCTCCTTTCGGGCTCGCGGACGCGGGACGTACGAATTCACCCCCGTTTCGCGCGGCGGCCCCTGCCAACATGACGGAGTCAGGGCTTGAGTTGGCCCCGGATTTCGCCACCCTTGTGGGCGGCGCTATGCACGTTCACATAGAGATTGCCATCCATGTACGCCTTGTATTGCGCATCGGTGAGCTTGGACCCGGGAGGCACGGCCCACCCGCTCCCGCTCTTGACCAGCGGTACGATGACCCCGCCGTTCTTGCCTGGCGGCGCTTCATGAATGTGTGCGGCCGTCGCGTCGATGCCCGTCGTGGTGATGTTGCCGTTTACGCTCTTGTCAGTGCCCACCGTGATCTGTCCCGAACCCGTGGCCTTCGTGTCGACGGACGGCACTTCCTGGGTACCGGATAGCGTGACTTCGGTCGCAAGGGCGCCGGACGCGGCGAATGCCGGAATGCCCAGAAATAGGGCCCATACCGCAGTCCGCGCTGCAGTCCGCGACCAGGATGGCTTTCGGAAGCTCGCTTGCATGTCGACTCTCCTCAAAGGATAGTAGGCCGCTTCCCATTACGCGACGCTTTGCGTTCGGGTAGCCCAGATGATGGGAAGGATGGCGGACGGCGAGTTATGCGGCTGTCGGCGAAGTCCGAAATGCCTGTAGGAATATGGGAGGATTCATACCGATCGCATTGCGTAGCAGTAGGCACCATCCCGGTCGAACCGCGAACTCGGTACCTGTTGCGAAGCGCGATATCCGCGGGAGTTTGCTGGCGTAGAGCAGCGAATCCGATGGAAAGGGTCCCGTCGGCGAGTTGTCGACTGGGGCGGGATAAAATCGACCCGTCCCGTCCTTCCAATATCGCGCTTTTCCGCTCAATGCGCCGTCGAGACGGCAAGCTCGGTCGCCCTGGGCGCCACGAATCCGAACGCAGGATCGTCGACGGCGCTGAAAGCAACGGTGGGCATGCTGGTACGCACGGGCCCGAAGATCGTCGCGAACGACACGTCGGCCGCGTCTCGACCAGTGCCGATGCGGATCAGCCCGGTGACCGGCGAGATGCCGGTCGGATCGAAGACGTACCAAGCGCCGCCCAGGAAGACTTCGACATAGGCGTGGAAGTCGGGCGGCCCCAGCGCCGCATCTGCGCCGTAGTCGACGCCGGTGACGATGCGCGCGGGATAGTTGAGTGCGCGGCAGTACGCGATCATCGTGTGCGCAAAGTCGCGGCAGACCCCCGCGCCTTCGCGCAGCGTATCCAGCGCCGTGGTGGTGCTGCGTGACGTTCCGACGCGAAATGCCACGTTCGCGCGTACCCAATCGCGCACCGCGACGACTTGTCCGTATCCGCGCGGCAATGTTCCGAAACGTGCCCAGGCCTGATTCTGAACAAGATCGGCCTGGCAATACCGGCTGGGATAGAGGAAGGACAACGTGGACACCGGCAGCGACGCCGGACTTTCGGCGACAATGTCGGCAGGATCGACGATGCGGTGTTGCAGGTCGACCAGGGCCTCGTAACGGACGCCGACGATCGGCGAGGCTGAGCGGAATGCGGCGACCCGGGTCCCGGTCAACGGATCTGTACTGACGACGGCTTCGTGCTGCGGATCGACCACAAAGGATTCTTCCTGCACCGATTGCCGAGCGGTTTTCGCGGCGTGGACGTTGAAAAGGAACTCGGCGGGTCCGCCAAGCTCGTAACGAAGCGCCACGCAGTAGCGAAGCCGGAACCGGCTGCCGGTCGTTTCCTGAGGATTGAATCGCATTCGCGCGCCACCAGGGTTTATCGTATTGTCCCCGATCAGGCCGCGGGGAGATCAAAATAAGGGTTGTAGCCCGCCGGCATCGACGCCGGCGGACAATCCGACGCCAGCACGCCCACCGGCCGGAGCGAACAGGCTTCGACGACGACCCGGCAACCCGGAGAAAGTTGCATGCCCAGCGCCTCGCAGCACGGCGCGAGCGTCGCGTGCGGGCGCACGACGAACCAAGTCTCGGTCTGTTCGGCTTGAAGGCTTTCAACGACGTAATCGAGACGCCCCAAGGACTCGCATCGCTGGTGGAGGCGTTGCCATTCCCCGCGGCTTCTGCAGTGCGCATTCATGGTCATCGTGTGCTTCTTCGGCGTTCCTGAGGGATCGAGTCGGCACCCGCGAATGCGGCCGTCAATGCGGCCCACATCTGCTCGACGAAGGACGTCCTGGGCGGCGCGAACAAGCGTGCGGCACGCTCGCTCACTGGCAGTTGCAGCGTCGCAACGGCGATCGCCGCGATACACAACGCCTCAATCCAAGTGATTCGCATGGCGCGCTCCTCTCGACATCGAAACTCACGAATGGGGATGGCGTCGGCGGAAGTCCAGGAGGAGCAGGGTCGACATCGAACCGAACCTTCGTCATCGTGAATCGGCGTGCATCAACGCGCCTTCGTTCGCTTCTCGACCTCGCGCGGAGAAGACCTCGCGCCGTCTTTCTTGCCGAGCGGCATCTTCGCGCGTTCCAGCCCGGCCTTCTCCGCCTGCTTCATTTCGGCCGCCTCGGACGGAGTTTTCGGCGCCGCTTCGCGCGCGGCACGGTCGACGCGCCCGGATTCGAGGAAATCCTTGGTGGATCGGTTGTACTGCCGCGTTGCTTCGTAATTACCTTCGCCGTACACATTCTGTTTCGTACCCATCGTCACTCCTTTGTGCGGTGGATTGAATACCAGGGTCATGTTGCCGGCCCGCGCTCGTGCGAGGGATCAGCGCTTCTCGCAATTGCACGTACGCGCCCGTCCTACGTCGTTTGCCAGACACGAACCGCGCAAAAAAAGAGGCCAGGGATTGCACCCTGGCCTGTCGAGTTCCGGTGGCGACCGTTAGGGGAGAGATGTGCGCCACCGGCGAGGGAGGCTTGTAGGGGGAGGGACAATTGCCGCAATGTATCCCCGGCCGCGCGGCCCGCGCGCGCGAGCTGTTACTGATACTTGCGGAAGTCCTCGTCTCGAAAGGTGCCGCCAAACCGGTCGACCTGCTTCTCGGCCTCGTCCTTGGTGACTCCATACGACTCCTGTATCCTGCCGACGAGTTGGTCGCGCTTTCCGGCGATGACGTCGATGTCGTCGTCAGTCAACTTTCCCCATTGCTCCTTGACCTTGCCCTTCGCCTGTTTCCAGTTGCCTTCGATGCGATCCCAGTTCATTGATAGCTCCTTCAGCGACGATCGGGCGCCCATCGCCCGAACTCAGCGGGTGGGTCGCAATACGCATGCCATTGCATCCATCGTTGACATTCAGCGGGTTAGAGAACGTGCGGCGACCGCGTTGCGCAATGGCGGGAAGTAGCGATGTAAAAACGAGGCGCGCTGTAGGAAGCTGACGGACGCGCGCGGCAGGGATGCGTCCGCCCGGCGGCGCGGCTCGCGCCAACGTCCGGTCTGGGCCCGCGCCATGCACTCGATTGCTGTCCGGAAGAGAAAATGCAAAGGGTCATCGCATCACGCCGTCAAGGCAGCCATCGACTCCCGTCGCTGCCGCCGACGTTTGCAAAGCGCTCCCAAGCCGTTTGACGTACTAACGCAAAACCGAAGGCCCCGGCGGGTCGATCCAATGCGGAGCGGCGAGCGGATCGAAGTCTGCCCAAGATCCGTCGCGCCAGGTTCCCGAGGCTTCCTCGATCGAGCGGGCGCCGTGGCGTCGAAAAACCGACAGCACGCCCTGGCGTTCCGCTCTCGTTGTGTGTACTACTATCCGAAGCCCCGCAGGCCGCGGCGGGACCTCCGCGCTTGATTTTTCCTCTCCCATCGATCCGACCGCACCCGCGAAGGAGCCGACGTACGCGCCGGTGGCAAATCCTGCCGCCGCCGCCAACGGACCAGCCAAGGGAATTGCCGCCGCGCCGAGTGCCAATCCGGCGACGCCACCCACCGCAGCCCCCGTCACGGCGCCCTTTCCACCGCTTTGCGCGGAACGATCGGCGTACTCGTCGCCACCCAATGGATTTCGGTCGTGTTGGCCCGGCGCATTGAACTCGAATACCTGCATCTGACCTTCGGCCACTCCGAGTCGACGCAAGTCCGATTGCGCATTTTCCGCGACCTCGAAGTCGTCGAACTGGCCCGTGAGGATTGTCGTCATGTCGTCTCCTGCGCTACCGATTCCCTCCAGGATGTCAGGATGCGCAATCGTTATCTCGCAGTCACCCACGTCGCGCCGTCCCGCCTCTAAGGCGAAACAGCGCGTCACGGGTTCGAACCTGCGAAATTACTTTGGCTTGGAATCGTTCGCGGCATTTTCGACCGCCTGGCCCGTAGCCTTCACATCCTTGCCAGCGCCTTCGACGGTGTTGCAGCCGGTGAGCGATATCACGAACATGCCCAGAAGGGCGATCATCAGCGTTTTCATGGCGTACACCTTATATTGTGAATTGATCGGTGTGAACGTGTTGCATTGGTATACACGCACGGACCGTGCCCGAGCCGGCGCAGGAAAATCAAAGGGTTGCCTGCCCATTTGAACGCGCGCTGCAGGGCCTACAATTTCTTATAACGAATTTGCGCATTGCGTAGGACGGCATCGGACGGCGGCAGCAAGTGGCTTACGGATACGTTCATGCCTCAGGTTCCGAGCAATTCGCTCACGGCATGAAGCGGCTTGATTCGGTCGGCGACGCTCTTGACCACCGCGAGAATCGGCAAGCCGAGCAGCAGGCCCCACGCGCCCCACAGCCAACCAAAAAACAGCACGGCGATGAAAACGGCGACCGCATTCATCCGAAACGCGCGACCCTGTATCCACGTCATGAGCCCGACGCCGATCGCTGTCGAGATGCCTACCACTGCTGCCAGGGCGATGATCGCCTGCGCGATGCTGCCCGAATGGAGGAACATGGCGACACCGATTCCCAGGCTTGCCACTACCGCGCCCGCATAGGGAATGACGTGAAGCAATCCGGTGACCGCGCCCCACATCCCCGCGTTGGGCAACCCGAGCGCCGCCAACGCGCCCCAGGTCGCCAGCGCGATCATGACATTGGTGGCAAACAGCGTCAGCAAATAAGCCTGAACCTGCGCATCGATCTCGTTCAGAACTTCAACCGTGACGCGACGCCGCGCCAAGGATTCGCCGGCCAGGTGCGCCACCTTGCGCTTGAACGTATCACCGGCGGCAAGCAGGAAGAACGCCAGCAGCACCGCCAATGCGATTTCGCTCAGCACTATGGGAAGCGCCTCCGCCTGCCGCGCGACCATGCCCTGGAACTGCGAAGTCATGGTGTCGGGAGGCGGTTCGGCGGCGGCCGCAGCGGCGCCCTTTCCCGTGGCCTCGGCCGCGGCGCGATCGAGTTCGACGGCGGCCGCCTTCACTTTGGACATCATCGGTTCCGGCGCGTAGCGAACCGCGTCGGCGACGGCGATCCGCAGCTTGCGGGCGGCGCCGGGAAGTTGCCCGACCGCCTCGCTGACATCGTCATAGAGCGCATAGCCTGCTGCCGAAACTAGGCTCGCGAGCACCACGATCACCGCCCCCGCGGCCGCCGTTCGTGGCACGTGCCATCGTTCAAGCTTCGTGACCAGCGGCCGCAACGTGTAGGAAAGCAGAATCCCGGCGACCACGGGCACCAGAAACGGTTGCGCCACGCGGGCGCCAGCGATGACGACCATGGCCGCGAGGACGAGTGTCGCCACTTCGACGAGCGTGGCCCTGCGGGCGAATCCGGCGGCGGAATGCACGTCAGCGCTTGCCGCCCGTGTTGCCGATGCCGCGCACGGAGCGGGACGCCCCGGGTCCTCCGGCGCGGGACCAGGCATGGGAACCGTGCGTGAGGACCGACCGCTCAACGCCGACATCCCCGTCGCGGCGGCAAACCACTGCCCGGCGAACACTTGGTCTGCGACGAAAGGATCTGATTCTTGGGCAGTACGTCAGTCACCTTTTCGCCTTCCGGAAGGAATGGGCTGGCAATATGGCCCCTCGCAAATCGGACCCTAGCAGCCACCCCCGGCAGCGAATGTCGGCGTTTGTCCGATATTTCCAGCC
The DNA here is from genome assembly GCA_963739745.1 of uncultured beta proteobacterium. Taxonomy (GTDB): domain Bacteria; phylum Pseudomonadota; class Gammaproteobacteria; order Burkholderiales; family Casimicrobiaceae; genus VBCG01. The sequence goes on along the minus strand of CAVUCJ010000010.1, from coordinate 31,937 downwards.
ACGCTCGTCGGAGCAGCGACCTGATTCCACCCGGGCGCTGCCGTACCTGCAGATGCGGCTGATGCCGAACCTAGCGATGCCCCAGCTTCTCCCAGGCATGGGAGGGGTCCTACGCGCACGCACTTGTGCCTACGCACCCGCCGTCCTACAATCAGCCGCCAACAACAAACGGGCGGCTTCATTCATGCCCCATCTTGCGACTGATCGGGTCTCTCGTGGGCTGCGCTGGGCGGGCACCGGCCTGTTCGTGCTGGGCGTGCTCGAGGTCGTTGTCGCGATTGGGTGGACGACAACGGTGAACGCATTGGTCACGGCGAGCGCCGTGGCGGTCGTGGCGTTCGGCCTGCCGGGTGCAGCGGCATTTGGAATTGCGCTCTGGCTCGAAAGTCAGGCCGACCGGCTGGAGGAGATGCCGGACGACGGCGAGGCGCTGGCAGAGCTGCTGCCGCCCGTCGAAAGCAATCCATTTCGCGAGCCGATGCGGCGCTACGTCGTAGCGCTCGTCACGGTCGGCCTCGCGTGGGCATCGCGCTCGGCGCTCGAGCGCATCGCACCGGGCCAGGTTCCTTTCATCCTCTTTCTTCTCGCCGTGATGGCTTCGGGCTGGTTCGGCGGATTCGGCCCGGCCGCGGTGGCGACGCTGGCCAGTTTCGTCGTCGTCTGGATCTACTATCTAGACGACCTCGCCTTCATTTCGGCGCCGAATTTCGGCCGCTTTGTCGTGATCGGACTTTACCTGTGCGCGTGCCTCGGCATCGCCGCAATTTCGGCCGCGCTGCACGCGGCGCTCGCGCGGACGCAACAACTCGCGAGCGAGTTGCGGCGATGCAGGACGCTGGCACCGATTGTCGAACCTCTGGAGTCGGGGCAGGATCAGCCTCCGGCACTTCCGTTGCGCTGAGATTTCGCCGGTTCGTGAGCCGCGCCGCCTGGTGCGTAGCGCGACTGGATCGCTGCCACCGGCTCTGATCGCGACGCAGCCGCGTGCAGTGCGCGCAGGCATCGTAGTTTCGCGTGCGCACCTGGCGCCGGCGCTCCGAAGCAACCGTTCAATCGATACTGCGCCGTCGCCCGCGGTGCAGCGGCGGCGGATGTTGCCCGCCCGGCCGCTCTAGTTCGCGCGGTTGCGGGCTCAGGACCGCCCTCGGAGATCCCGGTCCGCATGACGGAACTGCGCGCCACTTCTGGGTTTGTAGGACACGCGCCGACGTCGTCGCACGCGGACGTCCGTGCCGTGACGACGGCGCTCGGTCGTCATCCTACACGCGCTACGAACTCTTCCCACCACGCATTGGGAAGCCGCCGACTGCGCCGCCGACGCATGAAGGCGATGATCGCTGCATCACCACTCGATGTCGCGAGCGTAGTTCTGCAACGAGCAATGAAGGATTCGCCCGCGACCAGGCACGATCATGGTTGCATCACGAATTTGCCGGCAAGCCTGGCTCCTCCGCACCGCCACCGCATGCGTTCTCTTGTGCACCGTCGCGGCGCTGGCATCGAAGGTCAGCGCACAGGCGGCGGTCACCCCCGACTCCGATCACGTGCTGAGCCAGGCGCAAATACCGCTCGGCAACGGTAGTCCGCTGGCACCTAAATATTTGTACCTCTTCTCGTCTTCCGCCCGTTGGAAAGGGGTGCTGCATTGGAAATACAATCATGCGAACGCGCCGCAGCCGCTGGCCGCCGACAAGGCTGGCGTGATCGCGCAGCTGCAGCGGTCGTTCGACAAGTGGACGTCGCAGTGCGGCCTGACATATCTATACGACGGCGAGACCACCACGCCGCCGAACAACCTCGTGACCCCGCAGGGCGTGAATCCGCAGCCCGACGGTGTGAGCGTCGTCGGCTGGGGCCAGCTCGATCCGACTCTGGGCGGCTGGACATACGCGTGGTATGTGCAGAACGGGAGCGAGCGGGAAATCTTCGAGGCCGATATCACGCTGAGCGTGAACAATGTCGCTTCGCTGCCCGATGTCGACCGACTAATGACGCATGAGTGGGGCCATGCGCTGGGTCTCGACCATTCCAACACCGAGGCGGCGATCATGGCGGGTCCGCCGCACACGCAGTACAACGCGCTTGTCACTCCGCAATCGGACGACATTCGTGGCTGCCGTTGCCTATATGGGTTGCCGCCGGGCGTGAGCGCACCGTATGCCTGCTCAGTGCCGCCGACGGTCGACTTCGGCGATGCCTTCGTCGGTGAAGCGTCGCCGCCGCAAATGGTCACGTTTACCAACAGCGGCAATGCGCCATTGTCGTTCCAGAACTCGGCCATCGATAATGCGCAGTTCAAACACGTTGCGGGATGCACGCCGGGCAGCGTAGTGTTGCCCGGGGAGAGCTGCAAGCTGCAGTTGCAGGCGACGCCCGCCGCAGCCGGTGCAATTGCGGCCAAGCTCCAGCTCTTCACCAATGACGGCTTCTACGAGCTCGCCCTCAATACGACAGGCGTCGCCGGCTCCTCGGCGGGGCAAGGCGGTAGCGGCGCCCCCACCGTCGAGGTCGTGGAGTATTACAACGCGTCGCTCGACCACTACTTCATCACCCACATCGCCGCCGAAATCGCCAACCTTGATGCGGGACTCACGCCTACCCGGTGGACACGGACCGGGGAGTCGTTCCGCGCGTACCTGACGCCGCAGTCGGGTACCAGCCCGATCTGCCGGTTCTACATACCGCCGGCCGACGGCAACTCGCATTTTTTCGGACGCAGCGCCGCGGAATGCAGCGCGTCTCAGCAGGCGCATCCAGAATTCGTTCTGGAAGATCCGAACTACATGCAGATGGCGCTGCCGGTGGCCGGCACCTGTCCGACCGGCACACTTCCGGTCTACCGTGTCTTCGACAACCGCGCAGACACCAACCACCGGTATACGACGGACCGCACAATTCGTGACCAGATGCTGACGCAGGGCTGGGTGGCCGAGGGCGACGGGCCCGACCTCGTCGTGATGTGCGCACCTCAATAGAACTTAATGAATGGGATGCTGCAGCTCAGCCCGGCGCACGATCGTCTTGGCTATTTTTTCGATGGACTCCGCCAGAGTGTCAAACACGAGGATGCGTTCGCGCACCCTCATCGCGTCCGCCGCTCCGCACTCCGCTATCACTATCTTGGCGCAGTACGGGAACCCGCGAACATTTCAGATGCAAGCCGTCGGAGTCGATCTCCTTACGCCACAAATTCAAACGAAAACGGCCCACCCGAAGGCAATCCGTTGAGTTGTTAATTGCGCGGGCAAGATTTTAATTTGCGACCTTCGGGCTGCGTCCTAACGGCCGTCTATCGACCCTATGACAGCGGCGCTGCGGCGTACTTCGCCGGTCTCGGGCAATCTCGCCCGAACAAGACCGGAGCACGACCATGTCACGACTTACGACTCAAGCCAATTCCCTCGAACTGCTCGTTCGCGATTCGAAGGGCGAGTACCGCCTCGCAACGGGCGACGAGGTCCTAAGCGCCGCGCGCCAGGTCATCGGCGGGCGCGTTCGACCTGGGACGTCGATGACCTCGCCGCAAGTCGCTCGCGACTTCCTGCGTGCGAGGAATTTCAGCCCGCACGGTCCGGGATGTAGGGGAAGTCCGACGATCGAATGGGCGTCCGCGGTGTGTATTTTCGGTCGTTCCCCCGCCACCATGGCGGCTCAGTATTCGCTGGAGCCAGCTCAACCATGCATTCCCGCACACCCCCTCTATCCTTGATGCTCACTGAGCCGGCCCGGGCGGCAGTCGATTACCTGCGCATGCGGCTGATGCGTCGTGACGTCCTTCCGCGCGGAGACGATCACCCGGTTGTTATTTTTCCCGGCCTCGGAACCGACGCGCACTTCACTGCGCCGCTGGCCCGCCACTGTGAGGAATTGGGATACACGACCTACGACTGGGGTCGTGGCTTCAATACCGGCCCACAAGGAGACGTCCGTACCTGGCTAATGGGACTGGCGCGTGACGTCGGGCATTTGCTGGAAGACCATCGCGAGAAGGCGACTTTGATTGGTTGGAGCCTGGGCGGTGTCTACGCGCGTGAAGTGGCAAAGCCGTTGCGCCGGCGTGCGCGGCAGGTCATCAGCATTGGCGCCCCGTTTGCGGGTAGCCCCGAAAACACCAACGCCGCCTGGCTCTACAAATTGCTGAACGGGAAAAACCCGGAGGTCGACAATGACCTGTACGCGCAGCTGCGGACTCCTCCACCGGTGCCCGTGACGTCTATCTACAGTCGAAGCGACGGCATCGTTGCGTGGCAGGCGTGCCGCGAGAAAACGACCGCAGGTGAGATGGAGAACATCGAAGTGGAAAGCAGCCATTTGGGGCTGCCCTGGAATCCCGAGGTACTTACCGTCGTTGCAGACCGTCTCGCCCAGAAACACGATGCGTGGAGTCCCTGGAATTCTTTGTCATAAGCGGTCGGCGCCAGCAATTCGACGGCGCCGTGTTCAATTCAGCTGAATGAGGAAACAATCATGGCTCGCTGCGACCATTGTGGCAACGATTATGACAAGTGCTTCATCGTAACGATCACTAGCGGCGAATCGCGTACGTTCGACAGCTTCGAATGTGCGATCCACGTGCTGGCACCGCATTGCAGCCATTGCGATTGCCGCGTGATTGGCCACGGGGTCGAGGCGGAGGGCCGCATCTTCTGCTGTGTCCACTGTGCCAGCCTCGCCGGCGTCGAGGGTTTGCGCGACCGCAAATGTGCAGCCGCCTGACTGCGTCGCGCTGCCTTTCGGCATCGCCTTGCCGATGCGTTATCGGAGTGCTCGCTGTAGGACTGGGACCACACGCATTTGCGGTGACACTCCGGCGACGCGGCGGCCGCGTGCCGTGCACAATATGGGCGACGGCCTCCACGTCCCAATAGGCGAATCGAACGAGATCAACGAGGTAAAGCCGACATGGTTGCTGAAACCTGGGAAGACCAACGGGCCTCCGCCCATCCACAGATGCGGGCACCTTCGCTCGCGGACCGGGTCCGCATGTTGTCGCGCGATGTCGTCGAAGTTGCGGCGGACCATCTGGAACTCGGAATCCTCGAATTGCAGCGCGCTGCAAACAGCCTGGTCAAGGTCCTCTGCGCAGCGGTAGTTGTGGCGATCCTGCTCGTCACCGCGTGGCTTACATTGCTTGCGAGCGGCATCGTCTGGGCAACCACTGCAGGCGTATCCTGGGTCGGTGCCCTGGCGATTGCTGCGGTAATCAACCTGGTCGCGGGCGGCGTGCTGTTCGCCTGGATCCGTACGCAGCACAGCGAATTACTGTTCGCCGCTACCCTGCGGCAGCTGCGCCGGCGCGACGAACCCGAGGAAAAGGTGTCATGAACACGCATTCGCTCGCCGAGCGGATCGAGTTGGTCGAGCGCAAGCTTACCCTGCGGCGCAAGCGCACCGGCCGCCATTGGTTGGAGCTTCGTGCGGAGATGACTAGGCGTACGCGGTGGGTGCCGCTGGCCGGAGTCGTTGCACTGGGCGTGCTCGCGTTTCTGGTGAGTTACCGCAACACCGGTACCGGAGGTCGCGCCGCCCGGCACGCAACGGGACGCCATCATCCGCTGGCAGCCGGAGGATTAGCGACGGTGCTGGCGGCGGTTGCGACGGCAGCTCGGATTGCGATGTCTCCGCAAGCGCACCACCTCTGGAACGCCTGGCGCACACCAGCACCGCCGGAAGACTCCCGGGCAACCGAGCCCCTCCGGCCCGACGGGCAAAAGACCGCCAGCGGGCAAGACGTGTCGATGGCAGGAAGACGCTGAACATGCCGCCCGAGCGGCCATTCCGTCCAGTCGGAAATGGTGCGTCGACTTGCGATCGAGCAAGCGAGCAGTAGTCTGGCGCAGGGCTTGCTCGATACCCACCACCCGCGTGCGAGGAGGTTCGCCGCGCGCAGGGCGAGGGTAGCCGACGCGGCCAGCGCCGTAGCATTTTTTCGAATGCGCAGGCTCATTCCTTGGGCGCTTGCGGACGCAGCAAGTCTTCCTCGTTCGCGCAGCGATCTGCGGCGATCTGACGGTCGAGTTCGCCGCGAGGCGCAATATCGATCGCCTGCTGCGGCTCAGCAGAATCCTCCGGAAGCGGCGCGGCCCTGGCGGCGCTGTCCTTTGCCTTTGCGGGTAGCTCAGCGGCCGGCACGCCGCCGCTTGCAAGAGTCTGTCCCAGGCGGACGTTGTAGATCGGCTCCGGCATCACCACGCCCGCGCGATCGAAGGCACCCTTCACCAGACGAATCGCTTCGCTTCGAACTTTGTTGAATTCTGCCGTCGTCTGGTCTACCCAGCCGAACAAACGCAGGACTACGTTCGACTCGCCAAGTTGCTCCACCGTGCAGGTGGGCGGCGGATCCTTGAGGACTCCTTCCATTTGCTCCAGCGTCGTGGCCGCCAGCGTTTGCGCCGCGGCAAGGTTCTGCTCGGTGTCGACGCCGACGTCGAACTGAAAGCGTCGCTTGGGATTGCGCGTGTAGTTGACGATGACGGCCTTGTACACCTTGGCGTTAGGGATGCGCGTGTGATTGCCATCGAGCGTGAGCAGAATGGTGGCGCGCGCCGTCAGCCGCAGCACGCGACCTTCGCAGCCTTCGATGGAAACGAGGTCGTTGCTCGCAAAGGGCTGCCGTAGGCTCAACAACAGGCTGGCGATGTAGTTCTCGACGGTGTCGCGCAGCGCAAATCCGACCGCCAGGCCCACGACACCGGCCGCGCCGAGGAGGGAACCAACCAGCGTCGACGCGTCGAGGACCTCCAGTGCCAGCAACAGGCCGATACCGGCGAACACCGCGCGAGCCGCCTGCCGCGCGAGGTCGCGCATGAACGTATTGCCGCCAAAGCGACGAACCACACGCTCGCTGCCGGCGACCAAGCCGCCGATCCACCAGAACAGCGCAAGCAAGGCGACGGCAACCACCAGAAGAGGAAGATAGGCAACAAAGGTGACCAGCTGAACCCTGGCCCGCTCGAGCATCTGCGGGAGCAGCTTGCGCAGATCACGCGACTTGACCACGCCATCCCGGACCTCGACAACGTTCTCGATCCGTCGCGCGAGCGCGAGCGCCTGGTCATGGGCGGCGGTTGAGGGAACTTCGCCCGTGAGTTCGACCACGCCGGCATTGACTTCGACCGTGATGCCTTCGAGGCCGTCCAGCTCGGCAAAGAGCGCCTTTAACCGCGACCGGATGCCAGCGTCCGTATGCGCGCTGGTTCCGACCGCAATGGTCGACTCGATCTCGGCCGGAGGGGTCGCGACGGACGGCTCGTCCGCACCGTAGGACGACATCGGACCGATAGCAATGGCCGTGCAAGCCAGTGCGGCAACCGACAGTCGCCAGAGGCCGGCACGGCGGTTCTGCTCACGAATCCTGCCGCGCATTGGCATCCCATCATTCAAGATATGGAGGCCCGGGTGCGGCCTCGTTCGAGTCCCCATGACGCAAAATTGAGCAGTACGCGCACTGCCGGCGATACAGCGTCGGGCCGGAAACCGAACAACCAGCACCCCTTTCCCCCAAGCGGTGATCGCCGACCGGAACTGACTCGTTCCGCAGTCACAGTGTCAACCCGTAAACGTCAACAATCATTGGTTTGGTACGATATCCTCAGATTCAACCGGAATTTTGTTCACGGATGATTCTACGGCTCTCGCGGGTTGTAGGAAGCGGATGACGTGCGCAAGCGGCCTTCTACCGATGGCAGGGACGTTACAACTACGCTATCGTCGCACGAGCGACTCAGCGATGGCGACCGCGGTTCGAGTTCCGCTTTTTCTGAAACGATTTTTCTGGCTGTCGATAAAGGACTGAAATGAAACGCATGCGCGCCAGAAAATATCGCCCTCACACCACTCGCTTGGCGTCGGCTGCATTGCTGTTACCGCACGAACGCGACGAGCGACCTGCGGCTGGGGCGAAGCCACAAGCCGTCATTCGGCAGGCGCATCGGGATCTGAACGCAGGTCTCGTAGACACCGACAATTACACTCGTGCGACCATCATCACCAGGCCCGCACTGCGCCGGCACCGTTGATTTCAATGCCAACTCGCCTCGGGAAGGGCGTGGAAGCGAGAAAATTCAAGCAGCTCCAGGCGTCGAGTGATCGACCGGGCCCTCGCTCCAATACGGGCAATTGTCGTCGCGTCTCTAACTACTGGTCTGTCCACCATTCTCACATCTAGTCGGCGGCGGGCTCGTCACCGGGGCCCGCCACGACGGTGCTCCGCAGGTCCATGGGACACTTGCAACTTTTGCAGGTGACCGCGTCAGCGACCGCGTCGGCGGCCAGATACTTGTGGACTTCGCCACATACGGAGCATTGCGCCAGCGCCCAGCTGACGCCGCAACCATCGACAAACATGCGTATGGTATTCATTGGTCTGGGTCTCGCGCGTTTACCCGGGCCGGAGGGAGCAGCTAGTCCGAAATGCGCGTAGATCGCCCCTCGCTCGGCTCACGATAGTCGAGTCCCTCGCTGGAATTCCGTGACTTCGATCGCGCCGTTGCCGCTACGCGGCCGTCCGCACCGCAATGCACCTGAGACAGAATCCCCATCCAGTCGAAGAATGGTGCAATTTGCGACAGGGAGGCCGTTGCCTTCGGTGGCCCGGTCAAAAGTGACCCGAAACTCAAGTATGCCCACGCCCGAACGAGCCTCGATCGATCTCGCGATCGCGTCAAGCAGGGGTCCGGCCTCGACGCAAAGCTGTCGCTCGGCCTCTGCAATCCGCGTAATTTCGTCGTTTGAATGAGCCATTGTCTATACCCTCAATGAATGGGTGTAGATCACCTCGCCGACGAGATTAGGCGCAAGATCGCGCGACGGTAATGGCCAAGTGGCCCTATTGTTGTAGGGCGTGGAGTCCCCTATGCTCGTGCTGCCAGCTCCCGCTCAGAGGCTCCCTGAGGACCATGCCGACCAGAAAAGACCTCTCCCGCAAGCGCGCTCGTCCAACTCGGCCGGAATCTCCTGCGCAAGCGTCGCTTCCGAAAACCGCCACGGGTATTCGGGGCCTCGACGAAATCACCGGCGGCGGCCTCCCGACCGGACGTACGACCCTCGTCTGTGGTGGCACGGGCTGCGGCAAGACCCTATTGGCGATGGAGTTTCTCGTGCGGGGGGCACGGGAATTTCATGAGCCCGGCGTGTTCGTGTCATTCGAAGAGAGCGCCGAAGAGCTCGCTCAGAACGTCGCATCGATGGGTTTCGACGTGGCAGGATCGGTAGCGTGCAATCAGCTCCTGATCGACCATGTGCGTGTGGTTCGCAGCGAGATTCAGGAGGTTGGAAGTTTCGACCTGGACGGCCTGTTCATAAGACTTGACCTGGCGATCGACACGATCGGCGCCAAGCGCGTCGTGCTCGATACGCTGGAAGCACTTTTCGCCGGCTTTTCAAACACGGGGATTCTTCGCTCGGAATTGCGGCGCCTCTTCGAGTGGCTCAAGGATCGCGGCGTCACGGCTATCGTCACCGGCGAGCGCGGCGAAGGCACACTGACCCGACATGGCCTCGAAGAATATGTCTCCGATTGCGTCATCTTGCTCGATCAACGGGTCGTCAACCAGTTGACGGCGCGGCGCATGCGAATCGTCAAATACCGAGGCACCGCCCACGGCACGGACGAGTACCCGTTTTTGATTACGACGGATGGCGTCTCAGTCATTCCGATCACGTCACTGACCCTGACGCACACCGGGTCGCACGATGTGGTTTCCACGGGCGTGCCGACATTGGACGCCGCGTTGGGTGCGGGTGGGTTCCATCGCGGGAGCACCATTCTGATTTCAGGGGGCGCAGGTACCGGCAAGAGCAGCTTTGCGGGCCACTTCGTGGCTGCGGCTGGGCGGCGCAACGAGCAAACGCTCTATTTCGCTTTCGAGGAATCGCAAAGCGAGATTGTCCGCAACCTGGAATCCGTTGGGATTCGGCTGAAACCTCTGGTCGAACAGGGTCTGGTTCGAATCGTCGCCTCGCGCCCCGCCGCCCATGGGCTGGAGATGCATCTGGCTTCGCTCTATCAGCTCGTGACCAAGTATCGGCCGCGGATCGTGGTCGTCGACTCCATCAGCAGCCTGCTGTTCATGGGAAGCGGGATCGAGGTCTCGTACATGCTGGTGCGGTTAGTCGATTTCCTGAAGAGCAACGGAGTCACGCTGATGATGACCTCGCTCAGCAGCGGGGGGGACAAAGTGGACACGACCAATCTGCACATGTCCTCCAACGTCGACGCCTGGATCGTTCTCGCAAACGAGGAACTCGCCGGTACACGTTTTCGTACACTTTCGATAGTCAAGGTGCGCGGAATGGGACATTCGGACAGAAGCCACGTAGTGAATATGTCGAAAAAAGGCATTTTGCTCACGAAACCTCGGATCCGGCGGCCATAGTGGCAAGGCCGCGCAAATCATCAACGCGCCCGGGTAAATCGGTCAAATACGAACTTTGGCTTTATATCGCGGGCAACGCACCACGATCGGAGGCCGCGCTCGAAAATCTGAAGCGAATATGCGCTGAGCATCTTGGTTCCGATTATCGAATCACCGTCATTGATCTGCTGAAGACTCCACAGCTTGCCAAAGATCATCAGATTCTCGCGCTACCTACGCTGGTTCGTCGGCTTCCCCCACCGCCGCGCAAGATCATTGGGGATCTTTCCGACGACAAGCGCGTTCTGGCGGGCCTCGACATAAGAACTCACCCATGACGAATGGCGCGCCGCACGCCGGGGACGAATTGTATGGGAACGCATGCCTGATCGCCCTGGGAGACCTCATTTGAAGTCACGGAAAGCACACGTCTCTTTGTCGCTCGAAGCGGATGAGACATTGAACGCCATCCGAGCCGGTCAGATCGACGCCATCGTCATTGAGCGGGCCGATTCCCGCAAGCTCTACGCGTTGCGCAGCTTCGAGGAGCTGAATCGAACGCAGGCGAAACTACGTAGCGCGGGTATCGAGCGCAAGCGCACGAAAGCGCAGCTGCAAGCCCTGGTGGATGAACGCGAACGCCTGTTCCAGGATCTTCACGACGGCTGTATCCAGTCGATCTACGCGATCGGCCTCACGATGGAATCGGCGATTGGGGCAATTCCAACGCAGCCGCAAAGGGCAGAAGCCATGCTCGGCGAGTCGATCGCGAGCTTGAACCTGGTGATTCAGGAACTGCGCGCCTTCATGACCGGGGAACATTCGAGGCTGGGGGCGGGGCGGGACCTGCGCTCCGAGGTCGAGCAGGCCGTTCGAGCGTCATCGAATCGCGGATTGGAATTTGCCGTGGACATCGACGCTGTCGCGATGCGTTCGCTGACGGGCGAGCAATCGCTTCAGCTCGTCCAGATCGCACGGGAATGCATCAGCAACGTGGCGCGGCATTCGAAAGCGCGCTCGGGTCATATTTCCCTGCATCAGCGAAACGGACGCTTGCGTTTCGAGGTCCGCGATGATGGATGCGGATTTGTCCACGGGCAGAGCAAGGAAATTGGCTTCGGCCTGCACCATATCCGGGTGCGGGCCCGAAAGATGGGTGCCACCACGCGGGTGATCTCAACGCCGGGGAAGGGGGCGAGGATCGCGGTCCTGATCGACCAAGGTCCACCACCTCGTCGAACGCGGCCTCGAACTTGAAGATCAAGTTAATGCTGGTCGACGATCACGAGGTGGTCAGGCTGGGCCTGGTCACCCTCCTGGCGGGCAAGGACAACTTCGAGGTGGTGGCTCAGGCTGGCAGCGTCAAGGAAGCGATCGGGGAAGCGGCGCGCGTCTGTCCCGACGTAGTGCTCATGGATTTGCGATTGCCCGATGGATCGGGCCTGGATGCGTGCCGCGCGATATTGAGCGACCGGCCCGCAACACGCGTCCTTTTTCTCACCTCCTACACCGACGAGGAAGCGGTCGTCTCGTCTGTGCTTGCCGGTGCCGCGGGTTACCTGCTGAAGGAGGTCGGCTCGAAGGCGCTCATCAATGCCATCGAACTTGTACATGACGGTCAATCCATACTCGACCCAAAAATCACCACAGCGGTTCGGGATCGAATGCTCGCCCTGGCCAACCCACCCAAGAAACGGGCCAACGTGGGCGAGCTGTCGCCGCAGGAAAGGCGCATCCTGGTCCTGGTAGTCGAAGGCAAGACCAACAAGGAAATCGCCAGCGAGCTTGGTCTGAGCGACAAGACAGTCAAGAACTACCTGAGCAATGCATTTCAGAAGCTCAACGTCCACCGACGGTCGCATGCCGCTGCGGCGTTCAACCGTGGGGCGAACAGGAAAGACTGAGTTGGCTGCCGACACCGGACATGGTGGATAGCGGCCATTTTAGAATGCCCTGGAATCTAGAGGTCCTGACCGTCGTCGCCGACCGGCGCGCCCAGAGGTTCGGTGCCTGGCGACCCTAGCGACGTGAGAACCGTAAGCATCAGTTCCAAACCTTCTTCCGCGCGCCGTCCTGGGCGCCCTCGTCGCGTAACACGCCCGCACGCCGACCGAGAGTTGCCTAGGCATTTTCGTATCGGAAGCGGACCCCATCAATTTGCGGGCAGCGAAGTACTGCTTCCATTTCTAAGAACGGCAACTATCTTCACGGCAAGAAACGCCTGCGCGAGACCTGACGAGAATCTCGAAGCTGGGTTACCTGCTCGCCTAAGGCAGATGCTGAGTCACCGGGGGCTGAGTCGCCGAACGCGCGGGTACGCCGTTGGAAGGGAGATGAGCGCCGCCCGCCCGAACGGAATCAACTCCCTGCGATGTGGGCCAGCCGTACCCCCGGCCGAACACCGCGCCGAAGATGCGGTTAAGTACGAGCATCACCATCGGCGCCATGATTCCGCTGTTCGTTGCGAAAAAGGCCACTCCCGCCATTGGCATGACAACGCGCATCACTTTCAGATGCTGAGCACCTTGCTGCCGGCCCTCGCGACACTGCCGGTCTCGCTGGCCGGTAGCGGTACTTGTCATTGCGGCATTGGTGAAACTGGAACTGCCTCGCGCCCGCACGGCGGACTCGCCCTTTCTGCCCGTCGTCGGTCTGCCGCCTCTCCAGTTTCAGGTCGCAATGTCCGAAGGCGGTCGGTAGGTCTACCCAGACGGAAACGGCTTGGCTGCGGCCATCCACTCCTCAATGTCCTCCTTGAGTATCCGGCGAGTCCCCTAAAGTTATGTCGAAAGTTAGAGACGTGCGAGACGTCCGAGCAAATAGCCGACGACGAGCGCCCCGCCAACCGCGGCGAGGGGCCGCGCGCGGATCGAGGTGCACGCGGCTTCGGTGATCGTCGCTTCCGCCTCCTTCGCCTGCTCGGGGATGCCGGCGGCCCATTCGGCGGCGGAGGTTGCAGCATCTGCCGCACTATTCAGTGCCTGATGCGCCGCGTCGCTCAGACGATTAACTTGCGACGTCGCCGTGTCGGCGACGCTTTCCACGGTCTGGTGTGCACTCTGCGCTGCGGTTTCGATCTTGGCGTTGGTTTTGGGATTGGACATCGGATTCGATCCGCCGCCATTCGAAGAAGTTCCAAATGCTGACATTGAGCGTTCCATGGGATTCCTTTCGAAAGGGATCACTTCCAAATGCGACGGGAGTCGCCGTCGCGTCGTCCGGGAACTTTCAACGTTTCGCCTTTTTCTTGCTGTAGGTCATGTCTGAAACATTCGTAGGACGTCCGGTCGTCGCCGTTCCGAGAACGCGAAGCAGCGCTTGCTTCGTGCGTTCGCATCCCACCGGCAACAGCGCCAGATAGCTGCGTTTGCGGATTACGTTCATCACCATCTCCTTGTGGTTGAAAGAACGCGCCGGGCACGAAGCCCGCGCCGTTCTTTTGCACTGGACGCACGAGAGTGGCATCACGCTCGTTCCACGCATCGGCTTAGGGCAATTGTGAACGGCGGCTCGATCCAGAATAGTCCTCCGGACGCAAATTAATCCGTAGGAGTTCTCGGAAAACCACATTTACCGCATGCAATTGGATTGCGGTCGTTGCGGCTCTCGACTGATGGGCAAGGGTGGCGGACTTCGGTACGGCCTTACCATAGGCCAATTGCGCAACGACACGTTCAGAAGGAGCGAAGGATGCCAATAGCCGGAAACCGTCCACCCGCCTCTCCAGGCCAAGGAAGCGGGCGGCACCCCGAGCCGTCGGGTGCCGTGACGCGCGCCTTCATACTGCGCGTCGTGGTCGGGATATCGATCGCCCTGGCCACGACCGGCGTTGCGCTCGTAATCGTCTTTGCCTCAGACGTGTTCCTGCTGGTCTTCGCGGGAATCCTCGTCGCAATCCTTTTGCGTGGCCTTGCCCGGCTGGTTAGCCGTTACAGCCTGCTCTCCATGGGGTGGGCGCTGGCGCTCGTTGCCCTGATCCTGGTGGCAATGCCTCCGCTGGCCGCCTGGCTTTTCTATCCCCGTATCGGCCACGAGCTCGGAGAACTCGCAACCGCCTTGCCACCTGCGGTGGTCAAGTTCCAGCAGCGAATCAGCGACGTATCGTGGCTGCAATCGGTACTCGATCGCCTGCCGAGTGCTGCGGCGCTCGCCACGCCAAGGGGCGACGTGCTGAGCAAGGCCACCGGATTGTTCTCCACGACGTTCGGGGCGCTTGCCAACGTGTTGATCGTGGTGGCGGTCGGCGCCTACCTCGCCATAAACCCTGCGCAGTACATTCATGGATTCGTGCGGTTGTTCCCACCCACCCGCCGCGCGCGGGTTTACGCGGTACTGGGGGAGCTCGGCACCACACTCGCTCGATGGCTGGGCGCGAAGTTCTTGTCGATGGTGATCATCGGGACGCTGACTTGGGCAGGCCTTGCGCTGCTTGGCCTGCGGCTCGGATTGCCGCTCGCCCTCATCGCGGGTCTGTTGACGTTTATCCCGAACATCGGACCTCTGCTTGCGCTCGTGCCAGCGGTGCTGCTGGCGCTGGCGGAAAGTCCGGTCATGGCGCTGTGGGTGACGCTGCTCTATGCCGGCATCCAGATCGTCGAGACCTATCTCATCACGCCGTACATTCAGAAGCGCATGGTGGCGATTCCACCTGCGCTGACCATCGTCGCGCAGGTCCTGGCCGGCGTGCTCTCCGGGGGCCTCGGACTCTTGCTCGCAGCGCCGCTCACCGCAGCGGCCCTCGTGCTCGTTCGGCGCTTGTATATAGAAGACCTGCTCGGCGAATACGAGACGCCGATCGCGTCGGGATGACGATCGCCTCATGAGCCGGCTTGGCGCGGCCTGGCTGCGTTTGTCCTACGACGGCCGCAGCCGCGCCACTGGAAGGAACCTGCAACGAAGTCCCAACCGGAGGACTAAGATGTCGCCGAGCACCACCAAGGACAGTCCCGCCGAACGCCAGCGTACCTCGAGTCCCGCGCCGAGCCGGTGGGAACGCGCCAAGGAATTCTTGCGTCGCCTCTATGCGGCGATCAAGCGGAACAACGTGTTCAACGGTGCTGCGGCGCTCGCCTACTACGAGACCCTCGCAATTTTTCCCGCGTTGATCTTCGTGATGGCGCTGATCCCTTATCTCCCGATCGCGCACGTCGATCAGGCGATCCTCGATCTGCTAGGGCAGTCGATTCCGCCGCGAGCGGCGCAGATGGTGTCCGAGGTCGTGCGCCAAGTGGCCGAGCGCTCGCACGGCGGTCTGCTGTCGCTCGGACTGGTCGGTGCGCTCTGGGCCGCATCCGCCGGAATGTATGCGCTGATGCGGCAAATGAACATTGCGTACGAGGTCGAGGAAAGCAGGCCGTTCCTGCGCGCCCGCGCCACGGCGCTCGGTCTGACGCTGCTGTTCGTGGTGCTCATTCTGGGGACATTCTCGGTCATCGTGCTCGGCGGCGTGATCCAGACGTGGCTGGGTCAACGCTACGGCTTCAGCGAGATGCTGCTCAGCTTTTTCGTCGTGTTCCGCTGGGTGGTGATCGTGCTTGCACTGCTGCTCGGACTTGCAATCATTTACTACGCCGCGCCGAATAGAAGGCAGGCCTTCCGCCTGGTGACCCCCGGAACCGTTTTGGCCGCCACGATGCTCATTGCCGCATCGGTCGGGCTGCGCTTCTACACTACGCATTTCGCCAACTATGACGCGACCTACGGCAGCATCGGCGCAGTCATCCTTCTCATGCTCTGGCTCTACGTTGCCGGATTGGTGTTGCTGATCGGAGCCGAATCCAACGTCATGCTCGAACCAGGACCTCGACACCGCCCTCCTCACCCTCCAGCGGTACGCGTCGGCGTCCTTGATGGTGAGGAGGAGAAAGATCCTCACCAGCGCGCCCCATGACGCGAATCTGCAATCTCTCGAGTGGCCCCTGCCCCCACCTGCGCGGTGATCTCCTAATGTTAACGGCCCGCACCAGCCCCTCTGGCTGGTTCGATTGGCTGGGCATCTGGGCACCTCTGCCCACAACTCGTTCGCCCCCCATGATCTGCAAGATCGTTCCCGTGATGCAGGGAGAATCTGCGTTTGACGCGAGAAAAATATACGCCGGCGCCGGCTCGTCCGGCTGCGCGGGACGCCCCATCGGACTGTGGGCGCCGAACTGGGCAACCATTTTCCGGCGGCAAGCCGTCGTCGGAAGGATTGCGTAGCGTCCACACAGGTCCGGGAGCGATGACGTTGGCCCGGATACCCTTGTCAACCAGGTCCTGCCCCAGCGACTTGGTGAATGCGTTGATGGCACCTTTGTTTTGTTGTGCCTAGGGACAGGGTAAACGACGTCAAAGGGAAGGATCGTGGCGCGGTGAAGGGACGTAGGCGTGATCGAGTGGTGGTCCTAAACCGGGTCTCGCAATCGGTCGACGATGCGCAGCGGGGCAAACATCCGTCCCATTTCTTCGCGTTTCGTGGCGCTCCAGTCCAGACGATGAGTAACACGGCTTGGCAGAATGGCCGCCGAAAGGCCGGCAAGGTAGATCCCTACCTCGCCGATTTACGGTTACACGATCTGCGGAACACACCGTAGGCATACTAACAATATTCGGTCGATGTAAATTCGATGTGGTGGACAGAGGCGTGGGTGACCGCCGCCATAGGGATGACAGTGGGCCTTGGGCAATTGGCCACGGCCATCGCGGTCGCGGCCTTGGCGTGGATCGTTCTGGCGGTGCTCCCCGCGATCGAACCTTGGTCGAAGCACGCCACGAAAGTGGAAGTACGCGACCGTGAAGTGCGTGATGCACCACCGGTCGCGTCGGATGAGCCGCACTAACGCACTGCTCAACGGGACTTTGCACTCGCCTGTTCGGCACGCGAGGCGCCGATCGCCGTCTTCACGTGATGCTTTTCCTCCGGTGGCGGCAACACGGCCGTCATGCCAAGCGCTTCGATCCACAGTTCGCGGCACCAGCCCTTGCTGTGATAGAGATGTTCATCCTCCTGGTCCTCGACTTGGTCGCAGGCAGCTTTGAGTACCCCTGCCCGCGGGCCGGTGAGCTTGTCCGCACACTTGCCGAGCAATTCCCAGTTCAAATGATCTTTGGTTTCCGCCATGACCACGCATTCGCAGGCGACCAGTTGCGCCGCTTCCGGTTTGCCCGTCTCCGCCGTCAGGTCCATTGCGTCAATCAACGCTTTTCCGACACCGCGCACGACGGCGCGGGCCGGGATCTGCGCATCGGGATCAAGGCCGAACTCGCCACATACTGCGGTAAGAATTTCGACATGAGTCAGCGTCTCGGCGAGGTACCTCTCCCATTCCTCGCGCAGGTCGTCGTTGATGGCGCATTCGATCGCCCGGCCGTAGACGTTGACGCCCCCGAGCTCGTGCTCGAGGGCCTGCAAGATGAGTTCGTTCACGGATTCGGCTTTCATGGTCTCCTCGGTGGGTGATGTTTCAACGATTGAAGTTTGGAAGGCGTCAAGTCCGGTAACGCAGGCGCCGACGCCTGCGCTGAACGTTACCGCCATCCGTGGATCGGGTGCTGTCCGGCGGGAGACGGAATCGACGTAGTCAATCACGCGGCGCGCCGTAGGCAAACGTCCGACATCCGCTTGGTGAAAAAGCCGCGGCCGCAGGACCGGGCGAGCACAGGGGGGTATTAGTACTTGGGGCCGCCCGGTCAGCCTGAGCCGTAGCCTGCACGGAGCTCAGCTTCCCGGACGTGTCGAGGTTGACGACGACTGCGCGTCGCGCTCGCGCACCAGGTGCCTCCCGATCGCGCTTGGCGAGCAGGCCTTTGAACTTTCGGTGCCTGCGATCCGCGAACGGTCAATCCTATCGGACCTAGGGTTTATGATTCCTTTCTCCCTCATCGATCGCCATGTCTATGTCCTCCAGTGCATTACTCGTTTCGCGCGGCGCGATGGCTGCGATGCTGCTGTCTCTTGCCACACTCGCGCTCGCCGACGAGGTTGGCTGTACTGCGACGACATTTCATCTGTTTTCGCCGAACGACAAGGTATGCGTCATGGCATTCAACGATCCGGATATCGATGGCGTCACCTGTCACATCAGTCAGGCGAAGACGGGAGGATGGAAAGGCGCGGTCGGCGTTGCTGAAGATCCCTCCCGCTTTTCGATCACCTGCCATCAATTCGGCCCAATCAAGCTGCCACCAAATTTCGACCATGAAAAAAGTGTGTTTAGTGAGAGTACCTCACTGATCTTCAAGAACACGAAAGTTGTTCGGATGTTTGACGCGAAACGGAATACGCTGGTCTACGTCGCGATCAGCAAGCGCGTGATCGAAGGCTCGCCGATGAATGCGATCTCGGCGGTGCCGATCATCCCTTGGACAGGTCGGTAGCGCTAACGGCGCGGGCGCTGCCGTATTCTGAACGGCGCAGACGACTGCTCCTGACCGGGTGCCGCCGGATGGCCGACGACCACAGATGGCAGAAGACGACCTGAGCAGGCGCTGCCACATCTTGCAACCGGTCGTCGAAGCTGTCGGAAGCGGCCGTTGCGGGTAGGTGCATCCGCATGAAGCTCGGGTTCTCCTGGCTCGCGCTTCGCGCTGGAAGTGGGAGCGGTATTTGACCCCCCCGGACCCTGTCGATCCGGTCGTTCGTGCTGTACCGTTGTAGAGTTCCGGCTTCCACGTTTAGGAGTCCGCGATGCCAGTATGTGGACCGCGATCCCGACCATCGGTGTATCTTGTCGCGGCGCTCGCTTGCGCGATGCTGTTCGGTTGCGCGCAGCTCGAGCGCGCACCCGAGCCTGCGCCGCCGAGACCGGCGCCGACCGTTCCGCCAATTCCGATGCGGCCATCCTCTGGCGAGCCTGCGATAAGCACGCAACAACGCGGCCGCATTTCGATGTATGGCAATGATTTCGCGGGCAGGAAAACTGCCAGCGGCGAGCCGTTCGATCCCACGGCGCTCACCATGGCACACCGAACGCTGCCGTTCGGCACGCGCGTGCGCGTCACCAATCTCGAAAACCAGCGCAGTGTGGAGGTCGTGGTGAACGATCGCGGTCCGTTCGTGTCCGGACGTATTGCCGATCTATCCGAAGCCGCGGCTCGCCGCATAGATATGGTTGACGACGGCGTGGTGGAAGCGCTCCTAGAGATTCTCCAGTCAGGGAAAAAAGCTCTAGGCGGACGAGTCGATTAGGCACGCGTCCGCGTCCCGAGGCATTTGAACGTGCCTCAATTTGAGGGTCCGAGGCGACTACGATTCCGTGGGAAGTCCACTCTCGGCCATCAATGGCAACGATAATCGGACACTGACTGCTGGATCAAATTCGAATTTCGACCGCCAACCTCATAAGGCGCGCGCTTCGCTGATCGACCGAAGAAATTACACTGATGATTTTGTTGGCCTTACTCTAGCTGTTGTGCCTTTTCCTGGAAGTGCGTCCAGAGCTGCCGCGACAGGTCGAACTCGACGTTCACCTCCGGCGCCTTGGCGATGTCGATCGATCCGTCCGGCCGCTCCGGCGTGTAATTCATCTCGCATTTGGCCGCGTGGCCGGTACCGGCGTTGTTCCAGCCGTCCGAGTTCTCCCGCGCGGGACCGTCCAGCCGTTCGAGCATCACAATCGAGAGAATCGCCACGATCTGCGATTCGGTGAACCGCGACTTCTTCATCGGACTTCCCTCCAGCACAAAATCCTGCCAGAAAAGTCCAGTTTCCGCTGTCTACCGCGTGGGAAAGCTTACGGCGCGACCTCAGGTTGCTGCCCCGACCGTCCTATTGGGTCGGAGTGCTAGTCATTGATTCGCGTGTGCGAAGCAACCCTAAGACGCGCCACCACAGCTGCGTCTATGGGGAAGCCGACAAAGAACACTTCCACGGCGAGACGACGGAAAGGGAGCCCTGGAGGTCAGGACGCCCGGGAAATCCATACGCCCGGGTTCCCCGCCGCGATCGGACCAACGTCTGGCTTGCCACTCACTAGCCTTGGCGACAGATGAGGACTGCGTTGGTGCCGCCAAACGCGAAAGAGTTCGACATGGCCGCCGCCAGCATGACGCCGGATCGGGCGCCGCTAGCCACGTAGTCGAGATCGCATTCCGGATCAGGCACATGGAGGTTGATGGTCGGAGGAATGACCTGTCGCTCCAGCGCTAGTACCGTCGCCACGAATTCCAGGGCGCCGGCAGCACCAAGCAGATGCCCATGCATGGACTTGGTGGAACTCACGGGAATGCGGAACGCGCGGCGTCCAAACACATCCTTGATCGCCGCGGTTTCCACGGCGTCGTTGGCCAGAGTTGCGGTACCGTGGGCGTTGATGTAGTCGATTTCGTCGGGGTGGATGGCTGCGGCATCCAGAGCACGGCGCATCGCGGCCGCCTGCCCAGCGACCGAAGGGCGCGTTAGGTGCGTCGCGTCGGTACAAAGGCCGTAGCCGATCAGTTCGGCATGAACGCGCGCACCCCGGGACTGCGCATGTTGCCAGTCTTCCAGCACGAGCATGGCCGCGCCCTCACCCAGCACCAGCCCCGTCCGGTCCTTGGCAAAGGGCTTGCATGACATACTGACATCGTCCGGGTCCGGGGTAGCGAGCGTTTTCAGCGCATCCCAGGCCACCAGCGTCCCGCAGTTGAGCGGCGCCTCGCTGCCGCCTGCGATCATCACATCGATCTCGCCAGTGGCTATGCGGCGGGCGGCTTCGCCGATCGCCACCGCGGACGAGGAGCAGGCCGTGGAATAGGTCAGGTTTGGCCCCAGCAAGCCGTATTCCATCCCGATCCAGGATGCCGCTGCATTGGTCATGGCCATCAGCACGCTGTATGGCTTCACGCGATACGAACCTTCCGCATAAAGCGTGAAATAACCGTCGTCCGTGGTTTGCGCCCCACCCATGCCCGTGCCGACGAAGACTCCGGCGCGCTGGCGCCTAGGTTGGTCGAAGACCAGAGTGGCGTCGCTTATCGCTTGCGCGGCGGCCACAAGGGCAAACTGGCTCACCCGATCCAGCATGCGCAGCTTGGGCGCGGGAAAGTACTGGGCGCCGTCAAACGTCGCGGAGCCGCCGATGTGTTTCCGTGGGAGTTCGACGCTTGGCCGGCCAGCGGGTGCGTTTGGTGCTGCAGGCAGCCCGACGATTCCCGAACGACCGCGTGCAAGCTCGTTGAAGAACGTATCCCGATCGTTTCCCAGTGGAGAAATCACGCCGATCCCGGTCACCGCTACCCGTCTCAAGCCGGTACTTCCGGGCGGGCCATCGGGGGATGCTGTGCGGCGATGAGCTTGTCCACGTAGTCCACCAGATCGCCAAATGTCCTCGTCTGAGCCTGCCATCCGGCCGGCACGTGCGGGACCACAACCTTGAATTCGTCCTCGACGGCAAAGAGGACCTCGATCATCGACAATGAATCAATCTCCAGATCTACGAGAACTGCCTCCCGTTGCAGGACTTCGGGCGCAAGGTCGAAGTTGGCTTTGAAAATGCCCTGCATTGATTGCAATGTAGACATCGAGCATTTTCCTTGAGCGGCTTGAATGTCATCGACGGGCGGTCGATGCGTACCCGGCAGGGTGCTCACGACGTTGCCCTAGCCAGCGAGCGCGCGCTGCGCAATGGCGTCGCTTTGCCGGTCCATCGGGCTCCGTCAGTAAGAAGCCGAGGGAATTGTTCCAGCAAAGTGGCTGCGATCCGTGTGGACACAGGCCGCATGAAGACGTGCGCGAAGATGGCCGCCACGAACAGGCGTTGTGAAAAATTGCTGCGCCAGGCGCACGCGTAATGATTGCGGACGCGCTTGAGCACACGGGCGGAACCAGCTTGGACGGAACTCAGTTCCGGGTGGGCTATCAATTGCTCGCACAACAACACCGCCGATTGAATGGCGATACTGATGCCTTCGGCCACGACCGGATGCACTTCGGCGGCCGCGTTGCCAACTGCGAACACGCCATCGCGCCCGAAGGTGCGCATTCCCGTTCGTAGCGGTCCGGACGACAGCCAGACACCGTCCAGTGTTGCCGCAGCCAACGCCAGCGCAACCCCCCTGCATGACGACTCGATATGCAACAGAACGGCCTCGCCGGCGCGTACGTCGGGCCACCGTCGACGGCAGTCCTCAAGCTGGTCGCGACGAATGCAGCACGAGAGGCTGACACGACCACCGTCAGTGTGCACCATGCCGCCATAGCCACCCGGAAAGGCGAGCAACGGCATCAGATCCTGCGGAAGCGCGCTGCCGATGAACCGGGCCTTGAAGCCGAACAGATCCGCGGGGCGCGATGGCCGGCGCAAGTCCTGGGTTGGCAACGGGCCGGATTCCCAGGAACCGTGCGCGGCAATGATGATTCGCGATTGCAGGACCTGGGTTTGTCGCTTGCCCTTTTCGACGACGGTGCACTCGTAGCGACCATCGTTGTCGACGAACTGCGAGAGCACGCAGGGTTGCAAAACCTTCGCACCGGCCGCCGCGGCACGCTCGAGCAGCAACGTGTCGAGGTGTTCGCGGCCCACGGCTCGGCCGTTGTTCTGCGCCCGTCCGACCGTAGACCCTAACTCTGCCGTCACCATCGCCTTGCCAGCGTAAATACCGACGCGGCGTACGCGAGGGCCAGCGATTTTCAGCAAGGGACCTGCGACGCTCAACTGCCTCAATAGTGGCCAAGTCGTTTCCGAAATGAACTCCCCACAGACTTTTCGACGCGGGAAAGGCGCCTTCTCCACGACGGCAACCCGCCAGCCCGCCTTGGCCAGAAGCACGGCGGACGTAGCCCCGGATGGCCCCCCGCCGACAATAATTGCGTCATAGGCGGATTGCATCTATCGCTCCTTCCTGACCGCCAGAAAGCAATGGCTGAACAGACCGGCGGAAAATTCGCTCGTTACCCAGTCTTGTGGGTTGGGCCAAAGATCCGACAACTCCCGCGCCCGGAATCCGGCGTGCACGCTTGATACCGCGTCGCGTCGCGTCACGGCGCCAGCGCCCAACAATCCGACCATATGGCTTCCCGCGAGCGCCAAGGCAGATCGCCGCGGTTCGCAACAAAGGAAGACACCGGTGCGCGCAGCGATTCCCGCGAGCAGTCGTTGCAGTTCATCTGCCGCAAAATGATGTACGAAAAGATTGGCAAGAATGACATCCCAGCATGAGTCGTCCCCTTGCGCCAGCCAGTCGAACACATCCATGGCCATGACCGTCGGTGTCCAGCCGGTTTCGCGGATGCCCTCGAGGGTAGGCGGCGCGACGAGTTTTAGCCGGTCCAGCAGAGTAACCTTTACGGTCGGCCAAAGCGCGGCTCGCCTTTGCGCCAGGCGGAACATCAGCGATCCGTCGCCGGCGCCCAGTTCGAGCAGCGTACTCGGAACGAACCCTGACGTGCCGCGATTCAAAGCGCGTTCCACGATTGGCAGCGTCGCCATCGCTCGGTGGATGCGCTGCAAATCTTCCCTCGAACGGCGCGCGCGCCGATCGTTGGCGGCGAGGCCGTCGAGCAGTTCCGGCTCTACGCGGCGTGCCAGCCTCAGGCCTGTGCGTTTCGGCGCCAGCCGGTTCACGCCGCCTCGAGCAATGCGCCATGGCAGCTGAAGCCGGCACCAAACGCCGACATCCACCACCATCCAGGTGGCTCGGGCCGGGCACTCGCTTCAACATGAAGGCGGCCTACGTCGAGGTCCTGTCGGACATGGTCACCTCGATGGGCGTCATCGCGGCGGCAATCGTGATCATGGCGACCGGCTGGTACTACGCCGACCCGCTGGTGCTGGCTGGCATCGAGTGTGGGGGCGCGCGCGCCTGGAAGCTCCTGCGCGGACGTGGGCGTGCTGCTGGAGGCGACCCCCAATCGGCATCGACGTGGATGAGGTGAAGGACGCCATGCAGGACGTAGAGCAGTGTGCAGGTGCACGACCTGCATATCTGGGCCTTGACCTCGGGGGTGAACGCGCTGAGCGCGCACGTGCAGCTCGAGAAGCAGGGCGTCGCACGACCGGGTTCGCGAGGCGGTGGCCGAGGTGGTCGCCACGCGGTTCGCCATCCACCACCTCACCATCCAGGTGAAGTGCCGGATGTTCCGGTCCCGTGTCCCGATCCGCATGCAGGAGCTCGACGGATCTGCCCTCCGACGGTGCCAGGGCCGCGGCGCACGCCGGCGAGTGATACGCTGGCCGCATGGCGACGCCGAGCTGCTCGGCGCGCTCCGCGGTACGCTGGTCACCGGCGAGGGTGAGCGCGGCGGCGCAGGAGTGGTGATCGAGGGCGAGCGCATCGCCGAGGTGATGTTCGAGCCCGCTGCCAGGCCGACCTCGGAGCCTCTGCCGTCCGCGAGGCCGACCGCATTCGCGCCGGCCTCGTAAACCTGCAAGTCAACGGCGGCTTCGGGGTCGATGTGGCCACCGACGCCGGCGCCATCGAGGCCCTGTGCCGCGCGCTGCCGGCCACCGGCGTGACCGCCTTCCTGCCCACCGTCATCAGCGCGCCGCTCGAGCGCTACCAGCGCGCCGCCGAGGCGCTGGCGGGTACGCGGGCCGCCGGGGTCGCGGGGGCGTCCGCTCGGGCTTCACCTTCGAGGGGCCGTTCCTGTCGCCGGCCCGGGCCGGGGCCCACCGGCCAGCCGGCATCGTCCGCGCCGAGGCCAATCCCAGCTCTGGCAGCACCTGCTGGACCTCGACGGCGTGCGGGCTTATGACCACCGCGCCCGAGCGGCCTGGTGCCCTGCGCGCGCATCGCCCGGGCCCGCGCCCACGGGATCGCGGTAAGCCTGGGCCGCGCCGACGCAACCTACGATCGGATGATCGCCGGGATCTGTGCCGGCGCCACGCTCGTGACCCACCTCTACAACGCGATGTCGCCCTCGGCCACCGCGGTCCGGGCGCGCCCGGCGCCGCCCTCACCGACGATCGCGTGGTGGTGTGCCTGATCGCCGATGGCGCCCACTGCCATCCAGCCGCGCCGCCGCCTGGCGCTCCTGGCCGCCGGCCCTGACCGCGTCGCGCTGGTGACTGACACCATGGCGGCGGCGGGCGCCGGTCCGGGGCGCTACACCCTGGCCGGCCGGGCCGTGCAGGTCAACGACGCCGCCGCGCGGCTCGAGGACGGAACCCTGGCCGGCTCGATTCTCACCCTCGACCGCGCGGTCGGGACGCGGTGGCGTGGGCCGGCGCCACTCGGCCCAGGCCCTGGCGATGGCCTCGGCGGTGCCGGCCCGCGCGCTCGGTCTGGCCATCGCGGCCAGCTCCGCGCCGGCGCCCGCGCCGACCTGGTTATGTTCGACCAGGCCCTCGAGGTGGTGGCGGACTCGTCGGCGGCCGCGAGGTCTTCGCGCGCGCACGGCGGGGCCGCCCCGCCACCAGCCGGTCGTAAATCCCCAGGATACGCCGGCCCATGCGGTGGGCCGAGAAGCGGGCCACGGCGGCCGCGCGGCAGGCGGCCGGGTCGATGGCGCCGGCCCGTCGATGGCGCCGGGCAGCTTCGTCCTCGTGGTCGACCGGCACGCCGGTATTGCCGTCCTCGACGGATCGGCGAGGGCTCCACCCGGAACACCACCGGGGTGCGCACCCCAGCGCCTCCATGGCCGGCAGCGAGGTCGGCTGCGGCGCGCGGCTGGCCGCCGGCGAGCAGCGCGCCCGGGCCAGGAGCCGGCGCCGCTCGGGCACGGTAATCGCCCCCAGGTAGCGGCGGTGGTGGTCGAGGCGCGGTGCGATCTCGCCGGCGAAGTGACTCTGGCCGCGGCCGCCGTTGCCCAGGCGGCCGGCCAGGAGCAGCGGGACGCCGGCCCGGTGGGCGCGTCGAGGGCGCGCTCGACACCGCGGCCGGGGCCAATGGTGCCCAGCGTGGCGACGTGGGTGCGGTCGCCGCTGAAGGGCCGGAGGGCATGGAAATCGACCCCGCACGGCGCCGCGCCCAGCGGCCTGACCGCGGCCGGGTGCCGGGCGATCTGGGCGGTCAACACGCCGCACAGGAAGGTGCGCAGGCGCTCGGGGTGCAGCGGCTCGTCGGGGTAGCGCTCTGGGCAGGTGCAACGTGACCGGACCGGCGCCCCGGGCGGCGGCGGACGGGCGGAACCCGGCGCCGTGCAGGTCGGATGGCGTCGACCGGCCGGGTCTGGAGCAGCCGGCCGAGCGCGTGGCGCAGCGCGCCGGCGCTCGCGCGGCGGGCCGCGGCGCTGATGGGATAGTCGAGCCTGGGCACGGTGATGAGCTCGCCGGTCACGCGGCTCCCTCGGGAGCCACCACGATGCTGCGGCGGCCGGCCGCACAATCTCCCGGTCGAGCAGCGCGACCACCTGGGCCGACCCGCCGTCCCCGTCGAGGCTGACCAGACTGAGGGGCGAGGCGACGTTGATGATGGTGGCGGCGGACACCCGCGGAATCAGTGCAAGCGATGCGCCTCGGGCGGTGCGGTCGGCGCTGGCGGAGTTCCTGGACGCTCACCACCGGCGCGGGTGCGGGAGAGCCGCGCGCACAGCTGCACGACCGGATTTGGCGCTTTCGCAACCGAAACCGGCGCCGCTGCGCGGACTTGCTGAGCCCGGGTCACCCAGGATGCGCCGGGCGCGAGGGCGCCAGCGCGCGCGACAGCAACGACACCCCGCGCGGCTCGATGGCGATCTCGCTGGGGTGATACTCGAGCGCGCAATCGCCTCGTCAATCACCGCGCCGTCGTCGGCCGAACGGAAGTGGGCGATGAGCGCGGCGGGGAAGCGCTGGCTTCCGCCCTCGGCCGGGGCCTGAGCTGAATCCACAGCGCCCGGCCCACTGGCCAGGACGCGATGAACCCGCGCATGCCGTCGAGGTAGGGAGTGCGATCCGGTCCCAGGTACTCGCGCACGACGGTCTGGTAGGCCAGCCAAAGCGGTCCGTCCGCGTCCGCGTCACCGGGGGCTGTCTGGGCCAGAGCGGTGAGGCGCGCGGGGATGGCGCGGGCAGCGGCGGTCTCGAGCGCCGGCGGCGCGACCCCGGTCCGGCGAGCGGTGCGAAACGCGGCGATGGCCCGCTCCAGCCGGTGCCGACAATCGCGCTCGCCGGCCCACACGCAGGCCCTGGGCCGGTCGGCGTCGTCGTCACGACGGGATCGAGCGGCACCTAATCCAGGCCCAGCCGGCGGACCACGCGCGGCGTGCGCGCCACCGCGAAGGGCGCTCCCTCGGGATCGGTCCACGTGAGGTCGAGGGCGTCGGCCACCAGGTTGAGGCCGGCGCTGCAGCCGAGGTCGACCAGCGCCAGCTCCGGCGGCGCCCCGCTGGCCTGTTCGGCCAGCAGCGCCGGCCACAGCCACGCCACCGCGCGCGACACCTGGTTGGTCTGCGCCTTTCCGGCGGGTGAGGTCGTGCCAGACCCGCGCGCGCTCGGGTTCGCGCCCCAGCGAACGCGCAACTGCCTCGGCGGTTGCGGACTCCGGGGGCCGGATCTGGCGCGGCCGCACAGCCCACAGCGGGAGCGCCGGACCACCGCCAGGGCATCGTGGCGCAGGGCCGCGAGCAGGAGCAGCGGTCGCTGGTCGAAGAATATTTCGAAGCGGCGCCGGGCCCAGGCCTTGCCGAGTCGCCGGCCGACGTCGCCGTCGAGCGCGTCGGCCACGCGCGCCAGCACCTGATCGTCGGACGGCACCCGCGGCGCGAGGTAGCGGCCCTGTCGCTCGATGTCGCCGGCGAAGCCATCGATGCCGGTCGGGTCGGCGGTGGCTGGTTCCGCGATGGCAGGAGTCACGGGGGCCGGCGTGGTGCCGCCGGACGGTCGTCTGCGCCGCTCACGTGGCGAGTATACTCACGCCGTGACGACC
This sequence comes from uncultured beta proteobacterium, assembly GCA_963739745.1. Taxonomy (GTDB): domain Bacteria; phylum Pseudomonadota; class Gammaproteobacteria; order Burkholderiales; family Casimicrobiaceae; genus VBCG01. The sequence goes on along the minus strand of CAVUCJ010000010.1, from coordinate 3,840 downwards.
CCGAACAGCCGCCCGCCGTGGCTGGCGTCGAAGGTGAGCCAGCCGCGCGCCGGCGCGAGCTCATCGCTCAGCTCTCCAGTCTGGTCAACGGTGAACCGAATATGGTGGCCAACCTGGCCAACCTGGCGGCGGCCCTGGCCGAGGCCCTGCCGGCCGCCTCGTGGGTCGGGTTCTACATCCGCCGCGGCGAGCAGCTGGTCCTGGGGCCGTTTCAGGGCAAGGTTGCGTGCGTGCGCATCGACCTGGGCCGCGGGGTGTGCGGCACCGCGGCGACCGAGCGGCGGACCCTGGTGGTGCCGGACGTGGCCTCGTTCCCGGGAACATCGCCTGCAATCCGTCGTCGCGCAGCGAGGTCGTGGTGCCGATCCTCCAGGACCGGGGTGGTGGCGGTCATCGACGTCAACAGCCGCGAGCTGGCGGCATTGGCGCGGCCAGCGCGGCCCTGCTCGAAGGGGTCACCCGTCTGGCGGCCGGGCTGGACTGGCCCGCGCCCGCGGAAAACGGTAGTCGCCGTGGATGCAGTGCTGGCCCAGGCCGCGCTGGCGGCCGCCGGCGTGGGCGCCGGCTTCCTGGACGCCGTGGCGGGCGGCGGCAGCCTCCTGACCCTGCCACCCTCATGCTCCTCGGGCTGCGCCGACCTGGCAAGCACCGACCGGCTGTGATTTCTGGCGTCGCTCACCGGCGCGGTCTCGCTCGAGCGCGATCACCACCCTTCGATCGCCGTGGCATGTCGCCGGCGATGGCAGCCAGCGCGGTGGGCGCGGCCCTGGGCGCGCTGTTCGCCGCCTGGGTGCCGGCCGCGGCGCTCAAGTCCGTGCTGCTGGGCGCGCTGCTGGTCTGGCCGCGCTCATCCTCCTCGACCGCCGCGCGATCGGCGCGCCGCGCGGGCAGGGCAAGCCGCGCTGGGACACTCACCGGGCAGCGCGGCTGCGCCGGCATCATGGCGGCAGGGCTCCTGCGGCGGCTTCATCCAGGCCGGGGTCGGCTTCGTGCTGCTGGCGGTCCTGGGCGGCATCCTGCACTACGACGTCCTGGGGCCGCCGCGCTCAAGCTGGTCTGCGCGCGCTGGTGTTCGGCGCGGTGGCGCTGGCGGTGTTCGCCTGGGCTGGCCAGGTGGTGTGGGGCACCGCCGCGCTCCTGGCCTGCTACACCGCGGTGGGCGCGCTCCTGGGCGTGCGCCTGGCCAAGCGCGCGCCGCACGGGGTGTGCCGGGGCATCGCCTTCGTCTGCGTGGTGGCAGCCTCAATCGGCGCCTGGCTCAACGGCTGACTGCCGGCGGGTCGGCCGGTGGCGGGGCTGGCTCGGCCGCGGTCTGACCTGCAGGCGGTGACAGCGTCACCTTCAGCCGCTAGATCCGCGCCGCGCATCCAGGCGGCCGCATCCGACGCCACCGTCAGGGTGACCAGGTGCTTGAGATCCGCGGCCAGCGTCTGGGCGCTGTCAACCGTGCAGGTCGCCGCGGTCGGATCGCTCGGGCCCGCGACCTTCCAGGACCAGTCGAGGGCGACGCCGGCTCGCGGGACGTGGGTGACATCCTGCCAGTCGTCGGGATCGACCAGCACTGCGAGCAGCTGCCCGCGGCGCACATCGCTGCCCTGCGCGACGCGGGGCTCGAGCCGGCCGGCGACAGGCGCGGTGACGTCTTGCTCGGCGGCGTGGCGCTTGTCGCCGCGCACCGTGAACAGGTGCGCGTCCGAGAGGGACCGTGGCGCCCTTCTTGGCGTGAATGCGCGTGATGTGGCCGGTGATAGGCGCCTCGATGGTGGCAGCACCGGGTGGGTGGCGCCGGTCGCGCGATCTCGATCGGTCCGGGCGCCTGGGCGGCGGCTCGGTCCCGGGGTTCGCCGGCCGCCGCCGTGGCCCGGCCCGCGTCGGGGCGCCCGGCGTCGGCGCGCTTCGCCCGCAGGACGCGCGGTGAAGCGCGGACCCCGGCGCCGGGGCGCAGCCCGCATCGGCCGCAGCGGTGCCCGCGGCGGCGTGGGAGTCGGACGCGGCCGCCGGGGCGGTGGGGCCTTCTTGCGAGTCGGAGTCGCCGCCGGGAATCGCCCAGCCCAGAAGCAGGCCCAGGAGGCCGCTGGTCACCGCCGCGCCGGCGCCAGAATCGCAATCCACCGCCGGCGGAGCTGCCGGTGTGGACGTTGTCGTCGCGTGGTAGCCGGGCCCGGCGCCCGGGGCGGGACCCACCGGTGTGGCGTAGCGGGCGTAGCCCTGGCCGCTGACCACTTGCGGGTACTCGACCGCGTCCCGCGGGACCGGCCGGCGCGCCGGGCTGACCGGCCGCAGGAGCGAGCGGTCCGCCCGGCCCCTCCGGATGATTTCCGGGAACGCCGGCGACGTAGCGCGGGATCGGACGGCCCGCCGGGCAGCGCGCGGTGACCGCCGGGCAATGGCCCGGGTCGGTGGTGCGGCGTCTCGTGCTCCGCCGGCCGGGCGCGGTCTTGCGCGCGCTCGTGCTCGTCCTCCTTCCGCTGCCGCGCCCGCCCCGCTCGATCTCGTCCTCCATCTCCAGCGCGGCCATGGGGTCAACCACGGTCTCTTCCTGTTGCTGGTCGGCGTCGGGGAAATCGTCGAGCAGGGCCGTCCGCTGCTTGGGGGCCCGGGCGGTCTCTTCGCTGTGGGCCGCCTGCGGTCCGGGTAGCCCCCGGTATCCGGCAGGTAGGCGACCTGGGGGTTGTCCCCCGCCCGAACGGTCCCCACCCCGTGTCCAGGCCGATCATGCGGGATGACCCGTGGGCCTCCTCGCTGTCGAACGTGACCTCGGCCCCTGACGCGGCCTCGGCCGGCGGCCGAAGTGCGCCGGTCCCGCCCCAATCGGGCGGCCCCGTCGTCAGGCACCACGCAGAGCCCAGTCGAATCCGCTCCTTCCGCCGATCGCCCACCGCGAACAGGGCTCGCCCCTCGCGGACCAGCGCCTCGGCTCATTCAGCCACCGGGCTGCCCGGGCCCCTTTCACCGGGCCTGAATTCGCCCAACCCGGCGAACTATCGAAGGCGAGCCGTGTCATCGGAGCCAGACCCCCGGATCGGCGACGAGCCCGATGCGTGCGGTGGGGCCCGGGTTCAGCGACAAGATACCGCGGGAATCCGTGAACTCGGTGCCTTTGCGGGTGTAAACCCCGGAAAAAGCTCATGAGTTCGCCACGTTCGGTCGCGGTCATGCTGGAGGACGCCGCCCTGCGCGACACGGCGATGTCGGTCCTCAGGGCGATGGACTACCAGCCCTCGCCACCGACTCCGCCGGCGCGCTGGCCGCCATTCAGGCCGGAATTCTGGCGGTGGTGGAAATGGGGACCGCCGGTGTCGATCCAGGGCGCCCTGGCCAGGGTCGCCACGGCCGTCACCTGCGCTCCGGCAGCCCGGTGGTCGCAATCGTCAATCCAAGCCCGCTGTCGCTGGCCGGCCCAGGCGGTCAACGCCGGCGCCACCAGCATCATCAGCAAGCCGTACGACGCCGGCTCGTTGCGCCAGCGCATGTTGCTGGTGCAGCGCTCGCGCAGTGAGACCACCGACCTCGAGGTGCTGCTGGCTGCGCTGCCCGCCGTGAGGGTGTTGGACGAACCAGGGCCAGGCGGTCTTCTTCGACCGACCACGCCCGAGACCGCGCTCGATGGCCGCTGGAACGTCGGCTCGATCGAGGAGCTGCCAGCCGCGCTGCGCGAACCGGTCGAGCGGGCCCGGGCCCTGGTGGCGCGACCCACACCACCCAGGTGGTCAATGCGATGTTCTCCATTGCACCGGCCGCCTTCACGTCATCCCCCTGGCTCACGCGCGCGTGGCGGTGGCGGCGGTCAACGAACCGAGCGCCGCCGCTGAAGCAATCTGCGCGAGAGCAAGGCCAAGG
>CAVUCJ010000009.1:0-429176 GCA_963739745.1 uncultured beta proteobacterium | reverse complement strand
GGTTTTACATCCATAATTCTTACCGTGAGCTGGACGGTACTTTTCTCAGACGAGTCTGACCGCGAGTATCAGACTCTCGCCAAGGGCTTGCAGGACGAGCTTCTGGCTCACGCCCTTTTGCTGAGCCAGTTTGGCCCGGGCCTCGGGCGCCCCACGGTGGACACGCTGAAGGGATCGAAGCACACCAACATGAAGGAACTGCGCTTTGGCTGGCAGGGCGAGGTATGGCGCGTGGCGTTTGCCTTCGACCCAGATCGGCAAGCAATCCTTCTCGTGGGTGGGGACAAGGGCGGTGCCGACCAGAAGCGGTTCTCGACAAACGGCTCATCGGTCTCGCCGACGCCCGCTTCGACCGACATTTGGCCTCGCTGGCAGCCGCCGCTGCACGAAAGGAAAAACGACATGCCAAGAATCTTGAACAAGTGCTCGCCAAGCTGCCCGCCAAGCGCCGCGCGAAGGTGCAACAACGGGCGGCGGAACTCGCGACGCTCAAAGACCTGCGTCATGCCGTCGAGCGGACGCAGGAGGAGCTTGCGACCGCCCTCGGTGTGGGACAGGACACGATCTCGCGCCTCGAGCAGCGAAGCGACATGCTGCTTTCAACCCTCAAACGCTATGTCGAAGCGATCGGCGGGAAGCTCAACCTCGTCGCCAAGTTTCCCAATCGTCCACCGGTGATCATCGAGCAGATTGCAGAACGTCGCGGCCAGCAGAAGCAGTCCGCCAAAGGGCCACGCGCCGGCAAACGACACGCCGCCGAAGTCGGCTGACGTTGTTCATTCGAGCCACACCGGTTCAAGGTTCGAGCCCATCCCCAAGTCGGGCAGGAGATAGGCCCATGCGGTGCAGTTCCATGCCCAGAACGGCGGCAGTCGACCCCAAGCAGCCAAAAACGCATCTGAGGACCAGCCATTCGGTGCGCCGCAGCGAGCCTGCGCGACTCTTCGCCTAGCAGGGTCTCGGCGCCGTCGAGGATTTTTACATGGTGCGAGGCAGCATCACGGATCGCCGTCCCTACATCGTTGAATCGTCTGCCAGAGTTCGATAAGCGCGAATCTTGCTTCCGTGTTTGAAACTCGGTTTGTACCGCGACCGTACCGACCTTCGGGGGGCGCTATGCTAAGGCGCGCGTTGTTTTCCGTTTGTGTCGTTGCCATGTTGACCAGTCCGCAACTGGCGCGGGCAGATCCAACCCAAATCTTGCCGGGTGCGCCGACCACGACCGTGCCGAGCTACCTGTCCGACGGTTCATACCTGTTTGGCATCACCGTTGCGCTCGGCCCGGACCAGTTCCTGCTTCCCATAAGATTTAGGGCGCTTCCGGTCTGCAAAACTGGCAGTTCGATCTTTTCTTCGACAATGCCGTAGTGCAACTGGTCGATCCTATTGACGGAACGTCCGGCATCTATGGGGCAAGGTTCACGCCGGGCGACCCGGATTCGCTGTCCTTCATCCTTGGCGGGTTTCCATTGAACGGACTTGGCGAGGTCGACGGCGTTGCCGGCGCATATCCATCTCTCCTAAGTGGGCCGTCGGGGGATGGATTGTTGGCCTTTATCCTCTTTGAGTACCTGCCGGACCAGCAGACCAACGATCCGGGTTTCGGCGTTGGTAACGAGTCGATTCAGCAGGTGCCCGAGCCGAGCACGCTCGCCCTGCTCGCCCTCGGGTTGTTCGCCTTCGGCGCGCGGCGCAGGGCTGCGCGAGCGTGACGAAATGCTGCCTGACGCGAGGCGGTGCCTACCGCTAGTTTTTGTGCTCGGCCTGATCGTGGCCGGGTGTGGCCCTGCCATTCCCGAACCTTCCCATCGGACCGCGACGCGGGCGCCACCCGCAGTAGCGCATGCACGCGAGCGACATTCGCCAGCTACCCCGGCGCCAACGATCCGACACGACGAGCGAACGCAGATACCGACGCCGGACCCAGCGTGGCTCGCTGCGGCGCGCGAGGACCGGACCCGAACGTGCGCAGGCATGCCTTGGAGACGTGGGCGCAGTATCCCGGCGAGTCACTTGATCCGGTGACCTACGCGCTCGTCGACGCTGACGAAGCGGTGCGCGCACGAGCGCAAGACTTGATCAGGCGCAATTGGCGCGCCGCTAGACGCCAATGCGAGAAGAGCGGGTCGCAGATGATTTTCGTCAACTGCGAAGGTCGTCTGCGACCCTGCTCTGCCATTGCGAGAAGGCATGGGGCGGTAGAACGCAGGGGGCAGTTTCAATCACAGGAGGGGACAGCGATGACCAAGCTATGGAAAAACGTGTGGGTGCTGGGCGCTATGGTCGTGGGGCTGGGGATGAACGGTGTCGTCCTGGGCGTGACGGCGAATGGGCCTTATTACGCCACGCCGTCGTGGGACCAGACGCTGCCGGCGACAGTCGGTTTATTTTACTGGCGAACATGAACAGCGAGGCGGTGCTGGACCGGGAGACCGGGCTGGTCTGGGAGCAGTCGCCGAACTCTGTCGCAACCGTCTGGAGATCGGCTGAATTTCACTGCAACCAATTGATCAAAGGCGGCCGTTTGGGGTGGCGGCTCCCGACCCTGCAAGAGCTGGCGAGCCTGATCGATCCCACGCAGACACAGCCGGCGCTGCCAGCAGGCCACCCATTTGACAGCGCAACAGTGCAGTCGTCGAACATGTCGACCTACTACTGGGCGGGGACTTCGAGCGGCACAGACGGCGCGTGGATCGCGAGCTTCTACCCTGCACCGCCCGCCATCAGCGTCAAGACGGCTTCCCACTACGTCTGGTGCGTGCGCGGCGGACGAGGTGTTGATGATCAGTGATTCGGTTAATTTGAGTGATTCGGTAATTTAGGGTTCATGGGGGACGCGGCCCTTCCAAAGTCGCAGATACAACTATTCGTTTTCCGATGGACAGCGACCGTCGCCCGGGGCGACAGTGCGAACCATGCCGCCCATGACGGGCGGCGCCCCTTTTGGTTTGTTGCAGTACGTTGGCCACGTCCGGCCGGAATGACGCCCCTTACGTGTCGCCCTTTGCCGAGTGATCGGCGCCGAATGCCGTCCTGCCTCTGAAAGACGGCGGGCCCTTGCGGGCCTGAGGTTACGTCGAAGTCGCGCTGCGGCCCTTCTGCATCAACGCGGAAGTGTGCTGCCCTGGCGCGACCACTAACGGCCTTGCGCCTTGCAGTGTGAAGTCGCGACATTGGGGCTGCCTGCGGGCGTTCGTCCACGCGCGTCCCGGTGTCGATGGTGATAGGCGCAAGCGACCGCCATTCGTGTGCCGCAGCCGCGTGCTGCGCACACCCTTTGGCCGGCGCGCTGCGCCAACTCCCCTGGCCCAGCGCGCGTCGTTACTAGCGGGCCACCGCTAGTGACGTACGCGCGCCCTGGCGCTGGCCTGCGTTTCGCACGCGTTTCTTCGCGTGACGCAGCGCTCAAAACCGCGTGACGGCCTTTGCGACCACTCTCACGCCTCCCTCCGACCGGCGCAACGCCGGTCGCCATCGGATCCGCCCCACGGATCGTCCCACGCGCCTGCTATGGCGCCCTCCGAGTCCTGGGTCAAGGACTTTCGCGCGGGCCGTTCCCTTGAGGAACGCCGCGCGACGCCAATACAAGCGCCGTGCGGCGCTGGTGAGCAGCAAAGCAACCGCACACAACGGGATGTGGTGTCCCGTGCTCGCAGCTATCCACTGGAACCGCTACGGCACTCCAGGCGAGCAGCAACACTTACCTGACTGGAGTTCACCACGGCAGCAAAGGACGGCGCTTTGGACAAGGCTCTAACGAAAGGAGATGACGTATGCGCGACTTGAACCACGACTTCAAGGAGCTGTGCCGGCACAACCGCGACGGCAGCTACGCGACCCAGGCCGACCGGGCGCACCTCCTCGATCTTATCGCCAACCAGCTGCACGAGATCGGCGTGCGCGGGCTGCGGGCCCAGGGCTTCAAGCCCCGGCACGTACAGCTGCTGGTCGCCCGCTGGCTCACCGAGAAGCTCGCCCCGGGAACCATCAAAAACCGGATGAGCGAGCTGCGCTGGCTCGCGCAGAAGATCGGCAAGGACAACATCGTCGAGCGCACCAATGCCGCCTACGGCATCCCGGACCGGGTCTACGTCACCAACCTCTCAAAGGCCAAGGCGCTTGGCAGGGAACAACTCGACGGCATCCGCACCCCCTGTGCCCAGATGTCGCTTCGCTTGCAGGCTGCCTTCGGCCTGCGCCGGGAAGCGTCAATCAAGATCGTTCCGGCGTGGGCCGACCGGGGCGACACGCTGGTGCTCAAGGATTCCTGGAACAAGGGCGGGCGGGAGATCCGCATTCCCATCCGAACCGCGGAGCAGCGGCAGCTCCTCGACGAGGCCAAGGTCCTCGCCAGGGGCAAGAGCCTGGTCGCGCCGGGCTACACCACCTACCGCGACTACCTGCAGCACTTCCGCTACGAGTGCGGACGGGTCGGCATTCACGCCTTCCACGGGCATCGGCATTTGTATGCCCAGACCCGCTACCAGGAAATGACCGGCTGGGAGTGTCCGGCCCGCGGGGGTGCGACGTCAAGGCAGCTCGCGCCGCAGCAGAAGGTCCTTGATCGCGAGGTGCGCGAGACCATCAGCCACGAGATGGGCCACGGCCGCGAGCAGATCACCGCGGTGTACCTGGGACGCTGAACGCGAACGGCACCATGGCCCAGCCTGCGCCAACGAATCGCGGCGCGCCCCCGGCGCCGCTGCGCACGCTGTCGCTCACGGAAGCCGCCGCCCTCCTCCACATGCATCCGGAGGAAGTGCGCCGCCGCGCGAAATGCGGCGCGATCCCTGGGGCCAAGCCCGGCCGTTGCTGGATCTTCATCGAAGACGACCTTGCCGAGTACGTGCGTTCGTTCTACGCTTCTCCTCGGCAAGCGTTGCAAGTGACTCTGAGAAAGGAGATGGAATGTCACTTCGCAAACGCGGCGGTATCTGGTGGATCGACGTTCGCGCGCCCAATGGCGAACGAATACGCCGAACTTCTGAAACTGCCAACAAAGCCCTAGCGCAGGAATTTCATGATCGGGTGAAATCGGAGCTGTGGCGTCATCGCGAAACTGAGCGCGAAGCCGCAGCACCCTTGGAACGAAGCGGTGGTGCGCTGGCTGAAGGAGCACGCGCACAAGGCCACGGCCGGCGAGGATGTCACCAAGCTACGGTGGCTGGATGGGAATCTTGGCGGCAAACCTCACCACATCAATCGTGCCATGATTGACGCGATCACCGACGCGAAACTTGCGCAAGGGGTCACCAATGCCACGGTAAACCGGACGCTGGAGCTACTGCGCGCGATTTTGCGCAAATGCGTCGACGATTGGGAGTGGCTGGAGCGCGCGCCCAAGATTCGCATGCTGAAGGAACCGGTGCGGCGCATTCGTTTCTTGCGCCACGAGGAAGCGCAGCGGCTACTTGCCGCGTTGCCCGAGCACCTCGCCGCCATGGCGAGCTTCACCCTGGCGACGGGATTGCGCGCCGCCAATGTCACCGGATTGCAGTGGACGCAGGTGGATTTAGTACGACGGGTGGCGTGGATTCATCCCGATCAGGCGAAGGCACGGCGGGCGATACCGGTGCCGCTCAATACCGAAGCGGTGTTGCTCGTGCGGCAGCGCCTGGGAAGCATCCGACGTACGTGTTCAGCTATCGCGGGAAGCCCATCACGCAGGTCAGCACGAAGGCGTGGTATGCAGCGTTAGAGACAGCCGGCATCGAGGATTTTCGCTGGCACGATCTGCGTCACACCTGGGCGAGCTGGCACGTGCAGGCGGGTACGCCGCTGTTCGCGTTGCAGGAAATGGGCGGCTGGTCGAGCGCGGAGATGGTGCGGCGATACGCGCATCTCGCCGCGGATCATCTGGCGCCCTATGCGGAGCAATTGTGCCGCCCGTTGACGGCTGTGCCCGAAAGTTTGGGCACAAATTGGTCACAGTCCGCAAAATGAAAGGGCTCGCATCGCGCAAGCCCTTGATTGTTTGGTTGCGGGGGCAAGATTTGAACTTGCGACCTTCGGGTTATGAGCCCGACGAGCTGCCAGACTGCTCCACCCCGCGATTGCAATTATAGCGCGGACGGCCGTTTCAGGTCAATTTCACGGCATGAAAAACGGGTCTTCATGCAGTCAGCCACGGGCCGCGCTGCGCAACCGCCGGATGACCGGTGGCAGGAACCACGCCGCCAACGTGAGCACCCCAAGCGCGGCCGCGATCGGACGCGTGAAGAACCCGGTGAATTCGCCATCGGCTTTGATCATCGACGTGACGAAGTTCTCCTCGAGCATCCTGCCCAGCACGACCCCGAGAATCGCCGGCGCAATTGGAAAGCCGTTCGACTCCAGTACATAGGCCGCCACGCCCGCTACCAGCATGACGCCGATGTCGAAAGGCGTGTTGTTGATCGCGAACGCACCCACGATGCAAAACAGCAGGATCACCGGCATCAGGATGTTGCGCGGCACCCGCAGGATCTGCTTAGCCGTCTTGATGCACAGGAAGCCCAACGGAATCATGATCAGGTTTGCAATGATGAACAGCAGATAGACCGCATAGATGTTCTGCGGATTCTGGGTGAAGAGCGTCGGCCCGGGGTTCATGTTCTTCATGTACAGGACGCCGATCACGATGGCGGTGATCGAATCGCCGGGAATGCCGAACACCAGCGCCGGAATCCAGGCGCCCGCCAGCGCGCTGTTGTTGGCGGCTCCCGCCTCGATGATGCCTTCGACGTGGCCGGTACCGAACTTTTCCGGCTCCTTCGACATCTTCTTGCTGATCGCATAGGACATCCACGCCGCAATGTCGGCGCCCGCACCCGGTAGCGCGCCGACCAGCGTGCCGAGCACGCTGCCGCGCAGAACCTGCATCGGGTATTTGACGGCGAGCTGCCACATCCCCTTGAACACGTTGTGAATCGGCTGGTCGACAATCGTGATCTTGCCGGCGGTATCGACCGCGAAGCGGATGATCTCCGAAATCGCGAACATCCCGATCATCAGGGGAATCAGTCCGACGCCGCCCATGAGTTCAATGCTGCCGAAGGTGAACCGGTTGAAACCCGCGGGATTGCCGAGTCCGATGCAGGCGATGAGGAGCCCAAGCAGCAGCGACACAAGTCCCTTGAGCGGCCGTTCGGCCGTGATGACGATGGCGCAGGTCAGCCCGAGCAGGACCAGCCAGAAGTATTCGAAGGAGCTGAACTTGAGCGCGACTTCGGCCAGCGCAGGCGCGGACACGATGAGGACCACGGTGCCGAAGAGGCCGCCCACGGCCGAGAACACGAGGCCGGCGCCGAGCGCGGTTTCCGCCAGCCCCTTTCGCGTCATCGCATACGCCTCGTCGGTGTACGCCGCGGAGGCCGGCGTACCGGGCATCCGGAGCAGGCAACCCGGGATATCGCCGGAGAAAATCGCCATGGCCGTAGCGGTGACCATCGTTGCGATGGCCGGGATGGGTTCCATGAAGAACGTCACCGGTACCAGCAGCGCGGTTGCCATGGTCGCCGTCAGTCCCGGAACTGCGCCGACGAAAAGGCCGTACAGGGCGGCAAAGAGCATTGGCGTCAACGTCTTGACGCTGAATACCATGCCGAACGCGGTTTCGAGGGCATCCATCAGAAAGCGAATCGGGTGAGGATGCCCCAGGGCAGCGGCACGCGCAGCAGTTTGTAGAACGCGTACCAGATCAACAGCGTCGCGAGCCCGGCGATCACCGCCGCGCGCAGCGGGCGCACGCCGAGCACGTTGAGCCAGGTGAAGAGCAGGATCGGCGCAACGATCAGGAACCCGACATCTTCGGCCAACCACACGTAGGCGGCGATCCCGCCGACGATCGCGGCGAAGGCAATGAAGTGGCGACCCGAGCGCATCCAGTCGGCGGTCTCGTACCAGGGTTGCAGCGCGCGATTGCGCACACCGCTGACGATCAGCAGCGCCCCGCACACGGCGAGCGCCGCCGCCAGCACACCGGGGAAGAGCGCCGGGCCCACCTGCTGGCCCGGAATCATGGGAAATGCCTGCACGTGGACGAGCACGACAATACCAAGCAGCAGCAGCAGCGCGCCGAAGATGGCGTCGTTGATCTTCATGGCCAAGGACCTCGTCGTTCCCGCTCGGTTACCACGCGGCGCGGAAACCCGGAATCTTCAGTCGAATGTCGGAATATTTCCGCGCTGGGAACTTGACGCTTAGGCGCCGACTCCCCGACTGCTGTCGGGACGGCAGGGCATTTTCCGATCGCCGGGGCCAACGTCCCGGCGATCGGACCACCGCGTTACTTGGCGAGACCCACGGCCTTCATCGTCTTGCCCATGGCCGCGTCTCCCTTGGCCATGAACGCGGCGAACTCCGGTCCGGGCGCCCAGGCGACGCCGTAGCCTTTGCTTGCGGCGAAGTCCTTCCACTCCTTGCTCTCGGAGATTTTCTTGATCGTCGCGATGAGCTTGGCGCTGACGTCCGCGGGCAATCCCTTCGGGCCGGCGATACCGCGCCAGGCCGCCACCGTATAGTCGACACCGATCGCCTGCTGCATCGTCGGCGTGTCGGGGAACAGCGGCGACCGCTTGTCCGCCATCACCGCCAGCGGCTTGGCCTTGCCCGCCTCGATCAGCGGCCTGGCTTCCGGGAGCGAGCAGGTGACGATGTCGACGCCGCCGGCCACCAGGTCCTGCATCGCCGGCGCCGCGCCGTTCGACGGCACCCAGGGAATCGCCGTTTGCGGGATCTTGAGATCATCGAGCAGACCAGCCAGCGCCAAATGCCAGATTCCACCCTGCCCGGTGCCTGAGGCCTTCAGCTTGCCAGGATTGGCCTTGGCCGCGTCGAGTGCCTCCTTCACCGACTTGTAGGGCGAATCGGCGCGCACGGTGAAGCCGGCGGGATCGGAATTGACCAGTGCGAGCGGCGTATAGCTCGCGGGACCAAGGTCGGTCAGGCCCTGCCAGTGCATCATCGTGATTTCCACGGTGATCATGCCGATCGTGTAGCCATCGGCCGGTGCCAGCGCAATCGCGCTGTGACCGACGACCCCGCTGCCGCCGGTGCGGTTGACGACGTTGACAGGCTGCCCGAGATCCTTTTCCATCATCGCCGCGAAGAACCGGGCGGTACCATCGGTGCCGCCGCCGGCGCCCCAGGGAACGACGAAGGTGATCGGACGATCGGGATAGGCAGCGGCGGCCACCGACGCGACGACCAATGCGAATAGCGCGACGAGCGCGCGATGCAGATTTTTCATGGACTCCTCCTTGCGAACGATGGAACGCGCGTTTCGCGGCGATCCCCTTCTTGCGGAGGATTCGATGCTGGCGGCGATGTACGGACGTTAGCAGCGCCACCGCAACCGGTCAAGCAGTCGGACCAATCGGGCTGTGGGATGCAGGAATTGGGAATCAGCAACTGCACAAGCGCATCTATCGATCCTGGGTCCGATCCCGCACGAACGCGGCAAGCACGGCGGCGAGACGCGCGAGGTCGTCGCGCAGGCGGTCGTAGCCGGCGTTGGGCACGAGCGTGCGCTCGTCCATATAGAGCGTTCGCTTCAGCTCGATCTGCAGGCTGTGGCGGTTCTCGGCAGGGCGACCGTGCCTGCGGACGATCTCGACGCCCTTGTATGGATCGTTGATCGCGACGCTGTACCCCATCGCGCCCGCCGTTTCGGCCACCAGGCGCGTGAAAGCCGGATCGCATGTGGTGCCGTCGCGATCACCCAGAACGAAGTCTGCGCGCAGGCACCCGGGATCGTCGGAGCGCTCGTCGCCAACCGCAGGCATCGAGTGGCAGTTGACGTGCCAGACACCGCCGAATCTGTGGACCCGCTCATCGAGCACCGCGTCGAGTTCTGCATGGTACGGACGCCAGAAACGATCGATTCGCGAGCGCACTTCCGTGCTCGCGAGCCTGCGCCCGTACATCGGTGCGCCTCCGGTCGCGAGCCGCCAGACGAGGCCAATGCCCTGCTCGGTCTTGCGCGATGGGACGACGGGCTCCGGCCAGGGGTCAGCCAGGAGTTCCGCGTCGATGTCCGCGAGGCCGCGGTTGGCGTCGATGTACGCGCGCGGAAACCGCGCCTCGATCAACGTCGCACCAAGCGCCGGTGCCGCCTGCCAGAGTCGCGCTACGTGCGTGTCCTCCGCCTGGCGCACGACGTCGCGTGGCGGCAGATGGTCGAAGTCGTCCGGGTACCACTCGCCCGAATGCGGTGAATCGAGCACCAGTGCAATCGGATCGCCGGGGGGGTCGTGGCGGACGAAGGCTGTACTCATCCCGTCATACTTTCATATTCAGGAAGCACGCCGACCGATGGCCCGGCGCGATCTCCTCCAGCGGCGGAGCCGTTTCGCGACACCTGCCCATCGCATAGGGACAGCGCGGGTGGAAATGGCAGCCGCGCGGCGGATCGAGCGGCGACGGGATCTCGCCCTTGATCGGGACGAATTTGCGCTTGCCCGGCGTCACCTTGCCCGCCTCGGCGAGCAGCGCCTTGGTGTACGGGTGGTTCGGATGCGAGAACAGCTCGTCCGATGGCGCGGACTCGACAACGCGGCCAAGGTACATGACGACCACGCGGTCGGAAATGAAGCGCACCACACCGAGGTCGTGGCTGATGAACAGGTAGGTGAGATCGAGCGCGCCGCGCAGCTCGATGAAGAGATTGAGGACCTGCGCCTGGATCGAGACGTCGAGTGCCGCCACCGACTCGTCGCATACGAGGAATTCCGGCTTCACCGCGAGCGCGCGGGCGATGCCTATCCGTGCCCGCTGGCCACCCGAAAACTGGTGCGGATAGCGGCGCATCAGCGTCGGATCAAGGCCGACGCGATTGAGCACCAGCCCGACGTACTCGGTCTGTTGCTTGGGCGCGATGACCCGATGCGCGACCGGCGCCTCGCCGACGATGTCGACGACGCGCATTCGCGGGTTGAGCGATGCATACGGATCCTGGAAGATCATCTGCATCCGGAGTTGCTGGCGGCGGGCGGCGGCCGCGTCGAGGCGGGCCAGCGACGCGCCCCGCCAGAAACGCTCACCTTCCGACAGCGACAACAGGCCGACGGCCAGGCGGCCGAGCGTGGATTTGCCGCAGCCCGATTCGCCGACCAGCCCCACGACTTCGCCGGGCGCCACCGCGAGGTCCACCCGGTCGACGGCATGCACAATTTCCTCCTTCATGCCTGCACCGAACGCATTGCCGATGCGGGCGGCGACGTCGAGCGACTTCACGAAGCGCTTGCCCACGCCCTTCAACTCGACCAGGGCACCCAGGTCCGCGTGATGTTCGACGGGAGCGGGATACATCGTTTCAGTAGAGCGATATCAGCGGATGGATACAACGAACCGTCTGTCCGACTCCTCCGGCCGGCCGCATTTCGGGCGACGCGTTGCACTGCGCGGTGGCGTACCCGCAGCGATCACGGAACGGACAGCCGGGCTGCAGTTCGAGCAGCGACGGCGTCATCCCCGGAATCTGTTTCAGTCGATGGCCGCGCTCGTTGTTCGAAGGCACCGAATCGAGCAACCCCTGCGTGTAGGGATGCGCCGGGCGCGCAAGCACGTCGTCGCAGCTGCCATCCTCGACGATGCGGCCCGCGTACATCACGCAAACGCGATCCGCGAGCCCCGCGATCACCGACAGGTCATGCGTGATCCAGATCAGCGCGGCGCCGGTTTCTTGCGTCAGTTTCTGCATTTCGTACAGAATCTGGCCCTGGATCGTGACGTCGAGCGCCGTCGTCGGCTCGTCGGCGATGATGAGGTCGGGGCTGTTCAGAAGCGCGATGGCGATCGCGACCCGCTGCCGCATACCGCCGGAGAACTGGTGCGGATAGGCCCGGAGCCGCTCGTCCGGAGACGCAATGCCCACCTTGACCAGCGCTTCGCGGGCGCGAATGCGCGCCGACGCCTCGCCGACATCGTCGTGCGCGAGAATCGCCTCGATCATTTGCACGTCGATGCGCAGGACCGGATTGAGCGTCATCATCGGGTCCTGGAAGATCATCGCGACGCGGTTGCCGCGCATGTGGCGAAGCTCCTCCGGGGAAAGTGCCCTCAGATCCACGCCGTTGAGATTGATGCGGCCCGCGACGATTCGGCCCGGCGGATCAATGAGTCCCATCAGCGAATAGCCGGTCATCGATTTTCCCGACCCGGACTCGCCCACAAGGCCCAGCACCTGGCCGCGAGCGACGGTGAACGACACGTCGTCGACCGCCTTGACCACGCCAGCCTTGGTGAAGAAGTGCGTGCGCAATCCTTCGACGGTCAGGACGGTATCGCTCATCGCTCGAGAGATCCGCGGGCCGCTACCGCTGCAGGCGCGGGTTCAGCACGTCGCGCAACTGGTCGGCGACCAGGTTGATGGACACGATGGTCAGCAGCAGCGCCACGCCCGGAAAGAAGCTGATCCAGTACTTGCCCGACAGCAGGTATTGATAGCCGTTGGCAATGAGCAGGCCGAGCGAGGGCTCGGTGATCGGCAATCCGAGCCCGAGGAACGACAGTGTCGCCTCGAGCGCGATGGCGGCCGCGACCTGGACGGTGGCGACGACGATCATCGGCGGCAGGCAGTTGGGCAGCAGGTGGCGGAAGACGATGCGCGCCGGCGACAGTGCGAGGCAGCGCGCCGCCTCCATGTACTCCTTGCGTTTTTCGACGAGCGCCGCGCTGCGCACCGTGCGGGCGTAGTACGCCCACTGGATGGTGACGAGCGCCGCAATGACCTTGCCCGTTCCCTGCCCCAGCACTGCAATCAGGATCAGCGCAATGAGAATCGCCGGGAACGACAGCTGGATGTCGACGATCCGCATGATCAGCGTCTCGATCCGTCCACCCAGGTACGCAGCGGAAAGTCCCATGGCCAGGCCGATCGTCAGCGCCAGCGCCGTGCTCGCGGCGCCGACCATCAGCGAAATGCGCAGACCGTAGAAGATCGCCGACAGCATGTCTCGGCCCTGGTCGTCGGTCCCGAGCCAGTACGTCCCCCCGGCGGGCGCCTTCGAACCCGGCGGCAGCTTGCCGTCCATCACGTCGAGCTGCGCGAGATCGTAGGGATTCTGCGGCGAGATCAGCGGCGCAAAGAGCGCCGCCGCGACGATCAGCCCGAGCAGGCAAAGGCCGAACACCGCGACCGGGTTGGCGAGGAAGTCACCGGCAATCCGCTGGAACGGGCTCTGCGCGGCACGCGGAGCGCGTTCGACCGGCGGGGGCGGCGCCACCGTGCTCATGCAGCGCTCCCGCGCTTCATCGCGTCATCCTTTGGCATCCGTCAGCCGGACGCGCGGGTCGAGTGCCGAATACAGCACGTCGACCACCAGGTTGATGAAGATGAACAATGTCACGATCACCAGGAGGTAGCTGACGATCACCGGGCGGTCCAACAGGTTGATCGAGTCGATGAGGAGCTTGCCCATGCCCGGCCACGAGAACACGCTCTCGGTCACGATAGCGAATGCGATCACGCTGCCGAACTCGAGGCCGATGACGGTGACGATCGGAATCATGATGTTGCGCAGCACGTGGACGCCGATGACGCGCGAATTCGACAGTCCCTTCGCGCGGGCGAATTTCACGTAGTCCTGCAGCAGCGACTCGCGGGTGCCCGCGCGGGTCAGGCGGATCAGAAGCGCAAGCTTGAACAGCGCCAGGTTGGTCGCCGGCATGATCAGATGCCGGATCCCGTCCCACGACAGGAACGACACTGGGACGAGCCCGAACAACAGGGTGGTCGGCCCGCGCCCGTTGGAGGGCAGCCAGCCCAGTATCACCGAGAACACCATGATCAGCATCAGGCCGACCCAGAAGGTGGGCAGCGAAAAGCCCAGGATCGAGCCGGCCATGATCGAGCGGCCCGCCAGGCCGTTCGGCTTGAGCCCCGCCCACAGGCCCAGAGGAATTCCGAAAACTACAGCGATCAGCATCGCCGCGATGGCGAGCTCCATCGTCGCCGGCATCCGCTCGAGGATGAGCCCGAGCGCGGACGTCGCGTGGACGAACGACCGGCCGAGATCGCCTGACATCGCGCCCTTCAGGAACACCAGGTACTGCGCCCACAGCGGCTGGTCCAGCCCCAGCGCGGCGATGGCGCGCTCGCGGTCGATCTGGTCGGCCTGCGGGTTGATCAGGATGTCGATCGGATTGCCGATCGCATATACGCCGACGAACACCAGCAGCGACATCACGAAGAGCACGACCACACTCTGCATGCTGCGGCGGATGATGTAGACGAGCATGGCGCGCTAGCCCTTTTCCAGCCGATCGCCAGCGGGCTCACAGTCCGGGAGGTTGTCGCGGACCATCGCCTCCAGCCTGGAGAAGAATGCCACGTCTTCCCTGCCGTCGCGCTCGGCGAGCGCCCGCGCATCCACGTCCGGCAGCGGCTTGCCCGCCGCATTGAATGCGCGGGCGTCGATCAGCGCGCCGTGGTCATATCGATACTGCGCGCGAACCTGGCCGTTTTCATGCCACGACTGCTTGATTCCCGTCAGCCGTCCGTGTTCGTAGACGGCTTCGAGCCTGGGTTTGGGATTGCCACGCCGATCGGTGCCTGCAAACCAGAGCGCGAGTGTGCCGGACAGCGTGTCATCGTCGTAGGGCAGCTGCGCAATCCGGGCGCCGGCGCTCGACCAGAACAGGAAGCTGCCGGTGCGGCGGCCGCGATTGAACGCTCCGACCGCGAGCACCTGTCCGCCGGCGCTGCGCAATTCATACGCACCATGCGGTCGGCCGTCGCGACAGCTGCCCTCGACCACGTAGTTCTGCGCGGCCGCCGTGGTCGCAAGCAAAGCCAGGCCCGCCGCAAGGACGCGCGTCATCCCCGGCGCTGCGCCCACCACGCGCCCAGCTCTCCGACAATGCCCCGGCGGAACGCCAGTACGCAAACGACGAATATGACACCCGTGATCACCGTGACCCACTGACCGAAGCTCGCAAGGTAACTTTCGAGCCCGACGATGGCGAACGCGCCCACGACCGGCCCGAAGATGGTGCCCATTCCGCCCAGCAGCGTCATCAGCACGACCTCGCCGGACATCGTCCAGTGTGCATCGGTCAAAGATGCCAACTGGAACACGATGGCCTTGGTGGCGCCGGCCAGACCCGAGAGCGCGGCCGACAGCACGAAGGCGAGCAACTTGTACCTCTCGGCATCGTAACCCAGCGAAACCGCCC
This sequence comes from uncultured beta proteobacterium, assembly GCA_963739745.1. Classification (GTDB taxonomy): domain Bacteria; phylum Pseudomonadota; class Gammaproteobacteria; order Burkholderiales; family Casimicrobiaceae; genus VBCG01. The sequence continues at coordinate 414,020 of CAVUCJ010000009.1, read as the reverse complement.
GCGGCTCGTTTTCGCGGATGGCCTTCAGCACCTGTCCGAACGGCGAATTCACGATCCGATAGATGAACAGGAAGCCCGCAAGGAAAATCACCAGCACGACGTAGTACATGGCGAGGGTGTTCGACAGGTCGATGAAGCCGAAGAGCATGCCGCGCGGCACGGCCTGGATGCCGTCCTCGCCGTGCGTGAACGGCGCCTGCAGGTAGAAGAAAAAAATCATCTGCGCGAGTGCCAGCGTGATCATCGCGAAATAGATGCCCTGCCGGCGGATCGCCAGCGCGCCAGCGACTACGCCGAGCAGCGTCGCGGCGAACGTTCCGGCGAGAATCGCCGCCTCCGGCGGCCATCCCCACACCTTCGCCGCGTGCGCACACGCGTACCCGGCGGCTCCGAGAAACATCGCGTGGCCGAACGACAGCAGGCCACCGAAACCGAGCAGCAGATTGAACGCACATGCGAAGAGCGCGAAGCACAGCGCCTTCATCAGGAACACCGGGTACATGCCGGCCCAAGGCGCTGCGGCGAGCGCCACCGCCATCAAGGCGGTGGCGCCGAGAATGGTGCTGCGGGGTTTGCCGGCGCTCATCGAGTCGGGGACCGCAGCTGCAATTTCCGCCGAACCCGGCCGTGCCAAGGGACTGGCACGCCCACCGAATGGGCCGCAAGTGCAGCGAGCGCGGGGATCGCCATCTAGCGCTCCTTGCCGAACAGCCCGGCGGGCTTCACGAGCAGCACCAGCACCATGATGACGAAGATGACGGTGTTCGATGCCTCCGGATAGAACACTTTGGTCAGGCCCTCGACGACGCCGAGCCCGAATCCGGTCAGGATCGCGCCAAGGATCGAGCCCATGCCGCCGATCACCACGACCGCGAATACGACGATGATGAGATTGGCACCCATCTGCGGGTTGACCTGGTAGATCGGGGCCGCCATCACGCCGGCGAGCGCAGCCAGACCGACACCGAACCCGTAGGTCAGCGTGACCATCCGCGGGACGTTGATGCCGAAGGCCTGGACCAGCGACGGATTCTCGGTGGCCGCCCGAAGATACGAACCGAGCTTCGTCCGTTCGATCATGTACCACGTACCCAGGCAGACGATCAGCGACGCGACGATCACCCAAAGGCGGTACTTGGGCAGGTACATGAAACCCAGGTTGAAGGCACCGGCGAACTCCTGCGGCAGCCGATACGGTTCTCCCGAACTGCCGTAGTAATTGGTGAACAGCCCCTGGATGATGAGCGCGAGGCCGAAGGTCAGCAGCAACCCGTAGAGATGGTCGAGCTGGTACAGCCGCGACAGCATCGTCCGTTCTATGACGACGCCCGTCGCCCCGACCAGAACCGGCACCAGCAGCAGCGACCACCAGTAGCCGATGCCCATGTGCTCGAGCAGCAACCACGCGCAGAACGCACCCATCATGTACTGCGCGCCGTGCGTGAAATTGATGATATTGAGCAGGCCGAAAATCACGGCAAGGCCCAGACTCAGCATCGCGTAGAACGAGCCGTTGATGAGGCCGATGAGCAGCTGTCCGAAGAGCGCCTGCGTCGGTATGCCGAAAATTTCAGTCACTTCGTTGCCGCCTGCCGAAATGCAGAATCGAGCGGCGCGGAGCGCCGCTCGAACTGCCCGGTATTGCATCGCGGTATCGAGCCGCCGACCCGACCACGGCCGGCGTCGCGCCGCGACGCACACCGTGTTGCGGTTGCCGCGGCGCGACGCGCCGGAATCCCGCCTGCGTGATCCCGTCACGCGCACCTTCGCTGACAACGTCCGCTACTTGACCAGCGGACAGCCGCCGTCGGCCAGCGGCCGGAACGCCTGGTCGGCGGGAATGGTCGCGCGGATCTTGTAGTAATCCCATGGCCCCTTCGATTCGGACGGCTTCTTCGCCTCGACCAGATACGCCGGATGGATCTTGCGGCCGTCGACGCGGATCGACCCCTTGCCGAACAGCGGATCGTCGGTCGGCGTTTCCTTCATCTTGGCGATGACCTTGGTGCCGTCGTCGCTCTTCAGCGCCTCGACCGCCTTCAGGTAGTGCAGGACCGACGAGTACACGCCCGCATGAACCATCGTCGGGTGGATGCCCTTGTCCTGCGCCGCGAAGCGCTTGGCGAACGCGCGCGTCCCTTCATCCTTGTCCCAGTAGAAGGTATTGGTGACGATGAGCCCCTGCGCGGTCGGCAACCCAAGCGAATTGATGTCGGTGATGAACACGAGCAGCCCCGCGAGGTTCTGGCCGCCCTTGACGATGCCGAATTCCGCCGCCTGCTTGATCGAGTTCGTGGTGTCCCCGCCGGCATTCGCAAGTCCGATGATCTTGGCCTTCGACGCCTGCGCCTGCAGCAGGAACGAACTGAAGTCCTGCGTGTTGAGCGGATGCCGCACCTTGCCGAGCACCTTGCCGCCGTTCTTGAGCACCACCGCCTCGGTGTCGCGTTCCAGCGCGTGGCCGAAGGCATAGTCGGAGGTCAGGAAGAACCAGGTGTCACCGCCGGTCTTCACGATCGCGCCGCCGGTGCCGTTGGCCAGCATCCAGGTGTCGTAGGTCCAATGGATCGTGTTGGGCGTGCAGGCCTTGCCGGTCAGATCGGACGACGCGGCGCCGGACACGAGGAACGCCTTGCCCTTGTCCTTCGTGATCTGATTGACCGCGAGCGCAACGCCGGAATTCGGCGACGTCGACGATCACGTCCACCTTGTCGACGTCGTACCACTGGCGCGCGATCGCCGAGCCCACGTCGGGCTTGTTCTGGTGGTCGGCGGAGATGACCTCCACCTTGTAGCCGCGCTTCTCGATCCCCGAATCCTCGACCGCCATCTTGGCGGCCACGACGGAACCCGCACCTGCCAGATCGGTATAGAGGCTCGACATGTCGGACAGCACACCGATCTTGACTACATTGTCCGAAACCTGCGCCTGCGCGGCGCCGACGGACAGCGCGGCCGCGACAGCGAGGCCGAGCGTCGTGCGTTTGAACGTATTCATGAGTCCTCCGGTAATGGTTGGTACTGCACTTCCGCTACACGCCGAGATAGTCATGCAGCTTGTTCATGTTCGCGTCCAGATCATCGTTGCGAATCATGTCCGCGACGCGTCCGTGCTCGATCACATAGTGCCGGTCCGCGACGGTGGCCGCGAACCGGAAATTCTGTTCCACCAGCAGTATCGTGAAGCCCTGCGCCTTCAGGCGCGCGATCGTGCGCCCGATCTGCTGGACGATGACCGGGGCCAGCCCCTCGGTCGGCTCGTCGAGCAGAAGGAGCCGCGCGCCGGTGCGCAGGATGCGGCCGATCGCGAGCATCTGCTGCTCGCCTCCCGACAGCTTGGTGCCCTGGCTCGTCCGGCGTTCCCTGAGATTGGGGAACAGCTCGAAGATCGCCTCGAGCGGCAGGCCGCCCTCGCGCACCTTCGGCGGAAGCAGCAGATTTTCCTCGACGGTCAGGCTCGCGAAGATCCCCCGCTCCTCCGGACAATACGCTATGCCGTGGCGCGCAATGCGATTCGACGGCAGGTTCACCATCTGCGTGCCTTCGAACACGATCGAACCCTCACGCCGCGGCACGATACCCATGATCGCGCGCAGCGTCGTGGTCTTGCCCGCGCCGTTGCGCCCGAGCAGCGTGACGACCTCGCCGGTACCTACGTCGAAATCGACGCCGTGCAGGATGTGCGACTCGCCGTACCATGCCTGAAGACCGCGGACGGCAAGCAGCGCGGCGCCGGGCTCTCCCGGGGCGCGCGCGCGTTCGGTCACCGCCTCAGGCATCGCCCGCCCCCATGTAGGCCTGCACGACGTCGGGATTGCTCGATACCGTCGCGTAATCGCCCTGCGCGAGGATCTCGCCGCGCGCGAGCACCGTGATGTGGTCGGACAGCGTGGACACGACCGACAGGTTGTGCTCCACCATCAGCACCGTGCGGTCGGCCGCCACCTTCTTGATCAGCGCCGAGATCCGCTCGACGTCCTCGTGCGCCATGCCGGCAGTCGGCTCGTCCAACAGCATCATCTCGGGGTCGAGCGCCAGCGTGGTCGCGATTTCCAGCGCGCGCTTGCGCCCGTAGGGCAGCTCCACCGCGGACTTCGTCGCGAACTCGGAGAGCCCGACGGCCTCGATCAGCGCATGTGCACGATCGTTCAATACCGACAAGGCGCCTGCCGACCGCCAGAAATCGAACGAATGCCCCCGACCGCGCTGCAGCGCGATGCGTACGTTCTCGAGCACGGTCAGGTGCGGAAACACCGCGGAGATCTGGAACGAGCGGACGAGCCCCAGGCGCGCAATCGTCGCGGGCCGCGAGCCGGTGATATCGCGCCCGTTGAAGAAAATCTGGCCCCGCGTGGGCGTCAGAAAGTGCGTGAGCAGGTTGAAGCAGGTGGTCTTCCCGGCGCCGTTTGGGCCGATCAGTGCGTGAATCGTGCCGCGGCGGACAGCCAGATTCACGTCATGGACGGCGACGAAGCCCTTGAAATCCTTGGTAAGACCGCGCGTTTCGAGAATCGTGTCTTCGGCCATGCACCGCGGTCGCGAACGGTTCCTCGCGCCGCAACTCCTTCCATGAACGCGCGAATTATGCGTTTGCCCGAGCCACACGCGCAACCAAAATGATTCGCTCTGGTCCAGGCCGCCACAGGGGCCCGGTCACCGTGGTGGGTGATCCGCCGGAGGCTACGGGTTCCGCCAGCGCGCCGGACGCTTTGCCAGGAAGGCATCGATCCCTTCGGCGGCATCGGGGTCGACCATGTTGCAGGCCATCGTCTCGCCGGCCAGATCATAGGCTCCCGCGAGCCCCAACTCCAGCTGCGCATAGAACGCGCGCTTGCCGAGCGCGACGGCGGCCTGGCTCTTGCGCGCGATCGCCTGCGCCAGCGCGTGCACGGCCGTGTCGAGATCCGCAGCGGGCGCGACCCGATTCACGAGTCCCCAGTCGAGCGCCGTCGCCGCATCGATCAGTTCGCCGGTGAGCAGCAGTTCCATCGCACGCTTGCGCGATACGTTCCGCGCCACACCCACCGCCGGCGTCGTGCAGAATATCCCCGCGTTGACGCCGGACAGTCCGAACTTCGCGTGGTCCGCGCTGATCGCGAGATCGCACATCGACACCAGCTGACAACCGGCCGCCGCCGCGGCTCCGTGCACGCGGGCGATTACCGGTTGCGGAATCTGCGTCAGCTTCAGCATCATCCGCGTGCAGGCGCCGAACAGGTCGCGTTGCCAGCCTTGATCGATGTTCGCCCGCATTTCCGTCAGGTCGTGACCCGCACAAAACGCCCGGCCGGCGCCGGCGAGCACCACCACGCGTATCGCGCCATCGCCGGCGACCACGTCGAGCGCCGCATCGAGTGCGGCGATCATGCCGGTCGACAGCGGGTTGAAGCGATCGCCGCGGTTCATCGTCAGCGTGCAGATGCCATCGCGGCTGTCGGCCAGCACGTATGGCTGCAGCCCGATCTCCAGCGGTGCGTTCATTGCGATCTCCCCACGGCAGACGGCAGACTTTACAGCTTGGTCCGGGTGCGTGCGAGGCATGTCCCGTGGATTTTCCGCATCCAACTCAATATCATGGACATGGGGCGTGCCTCGACCCCCGAATGGCAAATGATACCGCCAATGATACCGTTGCCCGCAGCGTCGATCGCACCGGTGATTGCCTGGCCCATCGGGATCCCGCGACGTCACCGAATGGCGCCCGGGCCTTCGCATCCGTGACCCCGCCCACGGCCGGCTTCGGCGGCCTCGAACACCTGCGTCAGCGCATCGAAACGGATTACCGGCGCGACGAGGCCGGGGCGCTGCATTCGCTGCTCGACGAGAGCACATGGGCGCCCGGGCAGCTGGCAGCGGTCCAGTCCGTTGCCACGACGCTCGCCGAAGGCGTGCGCGCGGCACGTCAAAGGGCCGGCGGGGTCGATGCGCTGATGCTCGAATTCTCGCTCGACTCGCGCGAAGGCATCGCGCTCATGTGCCTTGCCGAAGCGCTGCTGCGCGTTCCGGACGCCGCCACACGCGACCGGCTGATCCGCGACAAGGTCGGCCCGGGCGACTGGCGCGCTCATGTCGGTCGCAGCCCGTCGCTGTTCGTCAATGCCGCCGCGTGGGGATTGCTGGTGACCGGCAGGCTGGTCGACACGCGCAGCGACCGGGGTCTCGAACAGGCATTGGTTTCGCTGCTGCGCAAGGGGGGCGAGCCGCTGGTCCGAAAGGGTGTCGACCTTGCGATGCGCCTCCTGGGAAAGCAATTCGTCCTCGGCCAGACGATTGAAGAGGCGCTCGCCAACGCAAGTGAGCGGCGGGCGCGCGGCTACCGATTTTCGTTCGACATGCTGGGCGAGGCGGCGCTCACCGAAGCCGATGCGCAGCACTTCGGCGCAGCGTACGAAACGGCGATCCATGCGGTCGGCGCAACGGCCCGTGGTGCCGGCGTCCGTGCCGGACCCGGCATGTCGGTCAAGCTCTCTGCGCTGCATCCGCGCTTCGTGCGCTCCCAGCGCGGCCGCGTCATGGCGGAACTGCTGCCGCGCGTTGCCAGGCTCGCGCTGCTCGCGCGCGAGTACGACATCGGTTTCAACATCGACGCGGAGGAGGCAGATCGCCTCGAACTCTCGCTCGACGTACTGCAGGCGCTCGTCGCCGACCGCTCGCTCTCGGGATGGGATGGCCTGGGCTTCGTGGTGCAGGCCTACCAGAAGCGCGCGCGGGCGACGATCGACTGGCTCGGCGCCCTCGCACGCCATCACCGGCGCCGACTGATGGTACGGCTGGTCAAGGGTGCGTACTGGGATTCCGAGATCAAGCGCGCGCAGGTCGACGGCATGTCCGACTACCCGGTCTTCACGCGCAAGGCGCATACGGACGTCAGCTACCTCGCGTGTGCAAAGGCGTTGCTTGCCGCCACCGATGCGCTGTATCCGCAGTTCGCGAGCCATCACGCCTTTACGGTGGCCGCGATCCATGTGCTGGCCGGCGACGCGGAGTTCGAGTTCCAATGCCTGCATGGCATGGGGGAGTCGATCTATGACCTCGTGATCGGCCCGGACCGCCTGAATCGCGCCTGCCGCATCTATGCGCCGGTCGGCGCGCACGACACGCTGCTCGCATACCTTGTTCGGCGGCTGCTGGAAAACGGCGCCAACACGTCGTTCGTCAACCGCATCGTCGATCCTGCGGTTCCCATCGCCGACCTGGTCGCCGACCCGATTGCGCGAGTCCAGGCAACCGGCGGCGCGCACCATCCGCGCATACCCTTGCCCGACGCGCTGTACCCGGATCGCAGGAATTCGCACGGGCTCGACTTGTCCGATGAATCGGTGCTGCGCGCTCTCGAGCCGCGGGTGCGCGCGCCGGATCCCCCGTTTGCCGCGGCACCGATGCTCGCGGAACCGGGAAGGCACGCGGCCCGAACGGCGCTGCCGGTGGTCAACCCGGCAGATCACCGCGACGTCGTCGGAAGCGTCGAGAACGCCGATGTGACCGACGTTGCCGAAGCGGTTCGATATGCCACCACCGATAGAACGTGGTCGCGCACGAGCGCCACCGCGCGCGCCGATTGTCTCGAGCGCGCCGCCGACCTGATCGAGGAGGCACGCGATACGCTGGTGACGCTCGCGGCGCGCGAGGCCGGCAAGACGTTGGCCAGCGCAAGCGGCGAGGTGCGCGAAGCCGCGGACTTCTGCCGCTACTATGCAGCACAGGCGCGGCGTGAGCTCGAGGGCACGACGCCGCGTGGGCCGATCGCCTGCATCGCGCCCTGGAACTTCCCGCTTGCGATATTCGTCGGGCAGATAAGCGCGGCGCTGGCCGCCGGTAATACGGTGCTCGCCAAACCCGCGGAACAGACGCCCCTGACCGCGGCCGTTGCCGTGGGACTACTGCATCGGGCCGGTGTTGCGCCGGCCGCACTGCAATTGCTTCCGGGCAGCGGCGAAAGGGTCGGCGCGGCCCTGACGGCCGATCCGCGCATCGCCGGCGTTCTGTTCACCGGATCAACCGCCGTGGCCAGGACCATCTACCGCACGCTTGCATCACGCCTCGACGACCCGGTGCTGATCGCCGAAACCGGCGGGCAGAACTCGATGGTCGTCGACAGTTCGGCGCTGCCGGAGCAGGTCGTGACCGACGCTCTTACATCGGCGTTCGACAGTGCGGGACAACGCTGCTCCGCTCTGCGCGTGCTGTGCCTGCAGGAAGACATTGCCGAGCGCGTGCTGGCCATGCTCAAGGGCGCGATGCGCGAGCTGCGCGTCGGTGACCCGCGCGCGCTCGATACCGATGTCGGTCCGGTCATCGACCGCGCTGCCCTGGCGAACCTGGACGAGCACGTCGCGCGGCTGCGCAGCGGCGGCGCACCGACGTTCTCCCTGCCGCTGCCCGCCGAATGCGCGAACGGGACGTTCTTCCCGCCGACGCTGATCGAGCTCGCGCACCCACGGCAGCTGCAGCGCGAAGTGTTCGGTCCGGTGTTGCACGTGGTCCGCTATCGCGAGGGTGAGCTGGTGCAGCTCATTGACGCCCTGAATGCGGCAGGATACGGCCTTACCCACGGGATCCAGACCCGGATCGACGAAACCGTCGCGCTGGTGTGCGAGCGCATCCGCGCCGGAAACATCTACGTCAATCGCAACCTCATCGGCGCCGTGGTCGGTGTGCAGCCGTTCGGAGGCGAAGGGCTGTCCGGCACCGGACCGAAGGCTGGCGGTCCTCATTTTCTGCGGCGGCTGGTCCGAGGACGGGTGGCGGCCGAGCCCCCCGAAATCGACAGGGGCGTATTGCTGCCCGGACCGACCGGCGAGACCAATACGCTGTACCTGCGTCCGCGCGGCCGCGTCGCGTGTATCGCCACCACTGCCGCCGACCTGCGCGCCCAGGCGCAATTGGCGACGAGCCTTGGCAACATCGCCGTGCTCGGGGAATCTGCGGACGCACGTCGCATCGGCGGCGAGCTGCGCGGCACGTGCGACGTGGTCGCCGACCCGCTGGCGGCACCGCCCGACGTCGTGCTGTTCTCCGGCAGTCGCGACGGCGCCCGTGCATTGCGCGTGGCGCTGGCCGAGAAGGATGGCGCGCTGGTTCCCGTCGTCGTCGGACACGACGGCGACTACGACGCGTCGAAGCTGTACAAGGAGCGCACCGTTACCGTCAACACGGCGGCGTCGGGAGGCAATGCGTCGCTGTTGTCGCTCGAGGAAGGCGAACCCGGATGAATCGACTGGCCGCGACGGCGCGATCCGCCGGCGCGGGGGTCGACGCAGCGGCGACGCCCTCCGTCCAGGAGGGTGCTGCCTCGGGGGTCATGGCCGGGTGGGGGGGGATGGCCCGTCCGGCGGGGCGTCGGCAGGCGAGGATTCGGCCGCCCGCGGCAGCAGGCGGGCAACCAGCAGCAGTGCGACGCCGAGCAGGCCCATCTTCGTCACCGTGATCATGTCCCCGGTGAACGCGGCGACCGGCGCGTAGGCCAGGGCAACGCCGAGCGACCCCGCGCCGCCCAGCCACAACGCCCTGCGCACAGACGCGAGGCGGGAATCAGCCACCTGGCCGCTACTCGATCGCCGCCACCGACTTCGCGCGCTGGCGAAGCACGTATTTCTGGATCTTGCCGGTCGAGGTCTTGGGCAGTTCGCAGAACACAATTCGTTTTGGCGCCTTGAAGCGCGCCAGCAGCTGCTGGCAATGCGCGATCAGTTCCGCCTCGGTGGCCGCGGCGCCCGGCTTCAGCTCGACGAACGCGCAGGGCGTCTCGCCCCACTTCGGATCGGGCTGCGCGACCACCGCGGCGGCAACCACCGCCGGGTGCCGATACAGCGCATCCTCGACCTCGAGCGAACTGATGTTCTCGCCGCCGGAGATAATGACGTCCTTGCTGCGGTCCCTGATCTTGACGTAGCCGTCGGGTTGCATCACGGCGAGATCGCCGGTGTGGAACCAGCCGCCCGCGAACGCCTCGGCCGTCGCCGCCGGATTCTTGAGGTAGCCCTTCATCGTCACGTTGCCGCGGAACATGATTTCGCCCATGGTCTCGCCGTCCCATGGCACTTCGCGCATCGTCACCGGATCGATCACCGTCATGGCGTCTTCCGCGGTGTACCGGACGCCCTGTCGGCCGTTGCGCTCGGTGCGCTCGGCGATGGAAAGTGCTGACCATTCCTCGTGTTTCGCGCAGATTGCCGCGGGTCCGTAGGTCTCGGTGAGGCCGTAGACGTGCGTGATGTCGAAACCGATGCGCTCCATGCCTTCGATCATCGCGGCGGGGGGGGCCGCGGCCGCCACCAGGGCCGATACCTTGTGGTCGATGCCGCGCTTCATGTCCTCCGGCGCGCTGACAAGGAGCGAATGCACGATAGGCGCGCCGCAGTAGTGGGTGACGCGATGATCGCGGATCGCGTCGAAGATCGCCTGCGCCTCGACGCGGCGCAGGCAAACATTGGTGCCGGCATTGGCGGCCATCGTCCAGACGAAACACCAGCCGTTGCAGTGGAACATCGGCAGCGTCCACAGGTAGACAGAATGGCGCGGCATCCCCCAGTCGATGATGTTCGACAGCGCGTTGAGGTAGGCGCCACGATGGTGGTAGACCACGCCCTTGGGATTGCCGGTCGTGCCCGACGTGTAGTTGAGCGAGATCGCCTGCCACTCGTCGGCCGGAAGCTGCCACGCGAACGCCGGGTCGCCATCGCCGATGAACGCTTCGTAGTCGACCTGGCCGAGCAGCTCGCCGCCGGGGCCCTGCATGTCCGCGACGTCGACGACGTAGGGTCGCCGCCTGACTCGCGCGAGGGCCGCCTCGACGACCGGCGCGAACTCGGTATCGGTCAGAAGCACCTTCGCCTCGCCGTGGTCGAGCATGAACGCCAGAGCCTCGGCGTCGAGCCGCGTGTTGAGCGTGTTGAGGACGCCGCCCGTCATCGGCACGCCGAAATGCGCCTCGATCATTTCCGGCGTGTTGGCGAGCATCGCGGCGACCGTGTCCCCGGTGCCGACGCCGAGCGCGGCCAGCGCGCTCGCGAGTCGGCGCGACCGGTCGTAGGTCTGCATCCAGGTGTAGCGACGGCTGCCGTGAATGACCGCGACGCGCTGCGGCCAGATGTAGGCGGCGCGCTCCAGGAACGACACCGGCGACAGCGGAGCGTGGTTGGCGCGGTTGCGGTCGAGGTCCTGTTGGTACAAATTCATGCGAAGCTCCTCCGGAAACGCCTGTCGCGTCGTTCGCCAATCGTAGCAAATCGCCGGCGACGCCTCGCCGGCTTGCCCCGCCTCCCCGATTTGGTTACGCTCGCCGCACCTCCAATCTGGACACGAACGAGGCGCCGATGGGTCATCGCTTGTCGAAAATCGTCACGCGCACCGGCGATGCCGGCACCACGGGACTGGGCGACGGCTCGCGGGTGGCGAAGGACTCGCCGCGAATCGCCGCGATTGGCGGTGTCGACGAGTTGAACTCGACGATCGGCGTCTTGCTCGCGGAAACTCTGCCGGATGCCATTGCGCAATGCCTTACCACCGTCCAACACGATCTTTTCGATCTGGGCGGCGAGTTGTCGATTCCGGGATACCACTCGATCACCGATGCCCACATTGCGCGCCTCGAGTCCGAAGTCGAGCGCTTCAATGCCGATCTGCCGCCGCTCAAGGAGTTCATCCTGCCCGGCGGAACGCGGGCGGCGGCGCAGGCGCACGTCGCGCGCACCGTGTGCCGCCGTGCCGAGCGCTCGCTGGTCGCAGCCGCGGCGTCCGAAGCGATCACCGGGCTTTCGCGCATCTACCTCAATCGCCTGTCCGACCTGCTGTTCGTGATCGCCCGCGCGCTGAACCGCGCCGCTGGCCGCCCGGATGTCCTCTGGCACAAGGACCGCTGAAGTCCCTTGGCCACGCCCCCCACCTCCGTCGAGAGCGCGCGACTGACCGGGCTGCTCGCGAAGATCGCGCTGGGTGACCAGGCAGCGTTCGGCGAATTCTACGACGTTACATCGCCGCATCTATACGGCGTCGCGCTGCGTATCCTGAGAAGGCCCGCAATCGCGGAGGAGATCCTGCAGGAGGCCTACGTCAATGTCTGGCACCACGCGGGTTCGTATGACGTCGCCAAGAGCCAGCCGCTGACCTGGCTTACGTCGATCGTGCGCAATCGCTGCCTCGACCTCCTGCGGAGGCGGGAGATCGAAACCGTGACACTGACCTCCGACGACGACGATGCGCCCAAGTACGATCTGCCGTCGGATGCCATGACGCCGGCCGAGATGCTGCTGGCCGGTTTCGAGGCCAAGTCGGTGCGCGACTGCGTGGACACGCTCGATGCCGGACCGAAACAGGCGATCGCCCTCGCCTTCTACCACGGCCTGTCGCATTTCGAACTGGCGCACCACCTGCGCGAACCGCTGGGCACGGTGAAGTCGTGGGTCCGCCGGGGGCTCGAAAGGCTCAAGAGCTGCCTCGATCGCGCAGGGCTACGCGCGAACCGAATGAACCTGTCCCGTCCCGATCGCCTGCACCGGCTCGACGCGCTGGCCGCAGCCTACGTCCTCGGCACGCTGCCCGCGCGCGCGCGAATGCGGCTTGCCCGCGTCGCACAGACCGACACGATGGTAGCGTCCACGATCCGCGCCTGGGAGCTGCGGTTGTCGCCACTGGCCGAAGCCGCGCCGTCGATCACGCCGCCGCCCGGCGTATGGCGGGTCATCGCGCTGAGGCTGGGTCTCGAACCCGTTCGCCCGAGAACCCCGGGGCCATGGTGGACGCGACTCGCGTTCTGGCGTGGCCTCGCGGCGGCGAGCCTCGTCGCAACCTTGGCGCTGGGCGTGACGCTGATCGCGCGGATGCCGGAACCGCCGATGCAACCGATCGTGGTCGTGCTGGCCGGTCCGGACGCCAAGCCGGCGTTGCTCGCAACGATCCCGCGAGGCGAACGCTCGATGATGGTCAAGACGGTGGGCGGCGATCCGGTGCCGCCCGGCAAATCGCTGGAGCTCTGGATGCTGCCGAACGGCGCGGCGCCCCGCTCCCTCGGGTTGCTGCCTGCCGGCGGCGTGGGCCGCGTCATGCTGCCGGCGACTTCCGACGTCGCCTTCGCCAATGTTCCGGCGCTGGCCGTCAGCCTCGAACAGGCCGGAGGTTCGCCGACCGGTGCGCCGCAGGGTCCGGTGCTCTACACGGGCAAGGTGGAAAAATTCTATTAGCAACTCGTGGCACTCCCCGCTTGGCCCCCTTCCGCGCCTCTTCCCGAATCCGAACGAAGCACCCCGAGGGCGAGGGACCACATTTCGACGATCGGCCGGGGCGCGCAAAAAGGGGCCGGGCGCCTCACGGCGTCCGGCCCCTGTCGATCGGGCGGGCTCAGCGATGCGGATGGTACGCGGCGGGCACGTACGGACTCGGATTCCGCGCGTTCCTGGAGCGGTGGGCCACGACCTCGATCGTGCCCGGCAGGATCGCGACTTCGGTCGGCACGGAAGCCTGCGCCACCATGTAGGCCCCCGCTTCCAGCCGTGCGATCGACTCGGTGGGTGCGACCACCGCAACACCCAGTGTCGCGGCGGTGGCAATCGCCGCGGCAAAGCCGAAGAGCAATCGCTGGTGCTTCGTTGCAGAGTAGGTTCTGTTCGTGCGCGTCATGGCATCCTCGTTTCGGACGGTTCGGTTTACTTGCGCTTCCTGCCACTTGGATGCGGCGAATCCGGATTTCGGATTCACCAAGGTCGGAGGCCGTGCGCCAGTACGATAGGCAGATCGTAGGCAGACGCCGCGGATCGAGGAAGGACGTCGCGACGAAACGCGCGGATCGCGGGTCCAAGCGGCTGTGCCGGCGACAAGCCGGGCACCCAGTCCCTTCCGGACTGCCCCGAGGGACGGGCGCGCCTCCGCCAGGGCCGGCACGGTGCGGCAAGCGGGGTGGCCCGCGTACATCGCGGTCCCGCGGGCGCCTCAACGGACTGACGCGCCCTTCCGGGGGCAGCAAGCCTTGGGGCGTGCTACCCCAGGTCACCGTCTCCTGAGCTTGTAGCCGGTTGCCAGATCCTCCATCTCCCAGCCGGCTGCGGCCAGTTCACCGCGCAGACGGTCGGCTTCGGCCCACTGCTTGCCCATGCGGGCGGTTGCCCGGGCATCGGCAAGCGACTGGATATCCGACGGAATCGTCTCCTGCCGCGGCACCCAATCAGAAAGACCCAGTCCCAGCACGTCGTCGAAGCGCAGCAGTGTGGCGCGCCTGACCACCGAAGGCAGTTCGCCGCGCAGAACTTCCCACGCCACCGCCAGCGCGCGCGGCACGTTGAGATCGTCGTTCAACGGATCGGTGAATCGCTCGACGTAGGCGGCATCGGGCTTGGCCGCGACGTCGGCGGGCAACGAGAACACGCCGTTGCGCATCCGGTCGAGCGCCGTGGCGGCTGCGTCCATCGCGTCCCACGAAAAGCTCATCTGGGTCCGGTAATGCGCGGTGAGGCACAGGTAGCGATAGACGAGCGGGTCGTAGCCACGCTCGATCAACGATTGAATGCGCAGAAACTCCCCGGCCGACTTCGCCATCTTTGCATCGTTGAGAAGCAGGAAGTACCCGTGCATCCAGAAATTCGCGAGCCGAGTTCCAACGCGCGCCTCGGTCTGCGCGATCTCGTTGGTGTGATGGACCGGGATGTGGTCCTCGCCGCCGCAATGGATGTCGAAGTAGTCGCCCAGGTATTTCTGCGCCATCGCCGAGCATTCGATGTGCCAACCCGGAAAGCCGCGCCCCCATGGACTGTCCCATTCCATCTGCCTGCGCTCGCCGGGCGGCGAAAACTTCCAGAGCGCGAAGTCGGTGGGTCGCCGCTTCTCGCCCTGCTCCACGCGCCGCCCGGCGTCGAGCCCGTGCACGTCGAGGCGCGCGAGATGCCCGTAATCCGGCTGCCTGCCGGTATCGAAGTAGACGCCGTCAGAGGTCGTGTAGGTGAACCCGTTGCGCTCGAGGTCGGCGATGAATTCGATCTGCTCGGCGATATGGTCGGTCGCGCGACACAGCACGCTCGGAACCTCGATATGCAGGCGCTTCATGTTCTCGAGGAAATCGTCGGTATAGAGCTGCGCGATCTCCCACGCCGACTTGCCCGCGCGCCGTGCGCCCTTCTCCATCTTGTCCTCGCCGGTGTCGGCGTCGGAGGTCAGATGACCGACATCCGTGATGTTCATCACGTGCAGGACGTCGTATCCGTTCCAGCGCAGAACGCGCTTCAGAACATCTTCGAACAGGAACGTGCGGAAGTTGCCGATGTGCTGGAAGTCATAGACCGTGGGTCCGCAGGTGTAGAGGCCGACGGGGTCGGCCGGCGCCAGCGGCACGAAGGGGCGCAACGAGCGTGTGTAATTGTCGTAGAGCGTGAGCGGTGCGGGCATGGGTGAACCTTGAACAGAAAAAAGCCGCCGGGCAATTCGAGCCGGCGGCTGTACGGACGGACGTTGCGGTCGTCAGGCCCGCGTGCGCGGACGCCACCATGGCAGCGAGCGGCGACAGCGGCGGGAAGGCAAGGCAAGCGTCGACATGCGGTCGATGGTAGGCGCAAACCGCCGCTCGACGCAAGGCGCGAAGACGGGGCAGGCCGTGTCGCAGGACCGGTCGCGGGGGTGCCGGTCGATTCCCGGTGCCGTCCGGGGCGCCAAGTGGGTCGCGGTAGAATGCGCGGCCGCGGCAACACATGTTGCGCGTTGCGCCGACGCCCTTCGATTCTGATGCTCGCCTCCCTTCCCCGCAGCGCCTGGTGGCTGCTCGCGCTCATCGCGACACTCGCGTGGTTCGCGACGCTGGACGCGCGCCGGCTGCAGCATCCCGACGAGGGTCGCTATGCCGAAATTGCCCGCGAGATGGCGGCGAGCGGCGACTGGGTCACGCCGCGTCTCAACGATCTCAAGTACTTCGAAAAGCCGCCGCTGCAGTACTGGGTGGGCGCCGCGACGTTCGACACGCTGGGGGTCGCCGAATGGACCGCCCGCCTGCCCACCGCGGTCGCGGGTTTCCTGGCCGTCATCGCCGTGGGCTTGACCGCTGCGCGCCTGGCCGGGCCCGACGCGGGCGTGTTCGCCGCGCTCGCACTGGCCGGGACCGTCTGGCACGTCGGTCTGTCGCAGATACTGACGCTTGACGCCATGCTGTCGTTCTGGCTCACCGTCGCGCTCTGCGCGTTCCTGCTCGCGCAGCGTACCGCCCTGGCCCCGGCCACGCGACGCAACTGGATGCTCGTCGCGTACGCGGCGGCGGCCGGCGCCACGTTGACCAAAGGTCTGGTGGCACTGGTCATTCCCGGGGGGGCGCTCGTCGTCTACTCCCTCGCCACGCGCGACACCGGTCCCTGGCGGCGACTGTACGCAGTCCCGGGCCTGTTGCTCTACCTCGCGTTGACCGCACCCTGGTTTCTGCAGGTCAGCAACGCCAATCCGGAGTTCGCGCGCTTCTTCTTCATCCACGAGCATTTCGAGCGCTTTCTCACCGAATCGCACAACCGGACCGGCGGGTGGTACTACTTCATCCCCTGGCTGGCGCTCGGACTCCTGCCTTGGCTGCTGGTGTGGGCTTGGACGCTGCCGCGCAGCTGGCGCGCAGCGCCCGTGGCCGACAACGGCTTCGCCTGGGAACGCTTCTGCGTCTGCTGGGCGGCGTTCGTGTTCGTGTTCTTCAGCGTTTCCGGATCCAAGCTGCCGTCGTACATCCTGCCGATGTTTCCGGCGCTGGCGCTGATCGTTGGCTTCGAGCTGACGCGCATTTCGCCGCGGACGCTGGCCTGGATCGCGTTGCCGCTGGCGCTCGGCGCGCCGCTGCTGCTGGCGGGCTACGCATTGGGCTATGGCCGCCTGGTGGAGTTGCTTGCCTCCGACGTCACCCCGGCGTCGATTTACATCGCATTCGGTCATTGGCTCGGCGCGACGCTCGCAGTCTTCGGTTTCGGCGGGATCGCGGCCTTCCTGCTGTTTCGCAACGAGGGCGCGGCCGCCAAGTCCTGGGGGATCGCCGCGCTCGCACTTTCGACACTGATCGGCCTCCAGCTTGCGCTGGTCGGGCACGACGCGTTCGCGAAGGTGCGCTCCGCGTGGTACATCCTGCAGGATGCGCAGCGCGCCAATGGCCAGGCGCTCGACCCCGCCTTTCCCGTGTACCAGGTGGGCAGCTACGACCAGACGCTACCGTTCTACCTGCGGCGGCCCACGCCGCTCGTCGAGTATCGTGACGAGATGGGGCCGGGACTCGACGCGGAGCCGCGCAAGGGCTACCACGAGGCGGCATGGATCGAAGCGTGGAACGCAGCGCCTCAGGCTTATGCGCTGATGTCGCCTGCACTGGCATCCGAACTCGCGCGCAGGAACGTTCCGCTGCGCATCCTCGCCCGCGACCCACGCCGCGTGTTCGTCGCGCGTCGCTGAATTCACCGAACTCCAAATGACCTGGCCCGCCTTCGCCTTTCTCATCACCGGCGTCATCCTCAATGCCGGCGCCCAGCTGCTGCTGAAAGCCGGCACCAACGCGCTCGGCGTGATCACGCTGGACCGTGAAAATTGGTGGGACATGCTCTGGCGCATGGGTACGCAGGGACATTTCGTCGTCGGTGTGGCCTGCTATATGGTGAGCCTGCTCGTCTGGATCATGGGCCTGTCGCGGGTCCCGGTGTCGGTGGCCTACCCGATGCTGTCGCTCGGCTACGTGATAAACGCGGTGGCCGCCCACTACCTGTTCGGCGAAGCGGTCTCGGCGACGCGCTGGCTCGGCATCGGCTTCATCGTGCTCGGTGTCTGGCTGGTCGCGCGCAACTGATCGCTCACCGATGCCGATGAGCACCCTGCCCTACCTCCCTTTCGCGCGCCCGGGCATCGACGAAGCGGCCATCTCGGACGTCGCGGACGTCCTGCGCTCGGGCTGGATCACCAGCGGTCCCAAGGTCCGCGCCTTCGAGGCCGCGCTTGGGGCCACCGTCGGCGGCCGACCGGTGCGCGTCGTGTCGTCGGCCACGGCGGCGCTGGAGATCGCACTGCAGCTCGCCGGGATCGGCCCGGGCGATGAGGTGATCACGCCCGCGATGACGTTCTTCGCCGCGCCCAACATGATCGTGAAAGTAGGCGCCACGCCGGTATTCGTCGACGTGCAGCCCGGCACGCGCAACCTGGACCCCGCCGCGACGGCCGCGCGGATCGGGCCGCGCACCAAGGCGATCATGCCGACGCACTTCGGCGGCCTGCCTTGCGACATGGACGCGCTGTACGCGCTGGCTTCGGAGCACGGGCTGCGCGTGATCGAGGATGCGGCGCTTGCCATCGGCTCGTCATGGAAAGGCAAGCCGATCGGCAGCTTCGGCGATCTCTGCGTGTTCAGTTTCCATCCGAACAAGAACATCACCACCATCGAGGGCGGCGCGCTGGTCGTCAACGACGAACGTGAAGCGGCGGAGGTCGACATCCTGCGCTTCCACGGCATCTCCCGGTTGCCGGATGGCACCCGCGACGTAACGGTCGGCGGCGGGAAATTCAACCTGCCCGACGTCAATGCCGCAGTGGGCCTCCGCCAGCTGCCGCAGCTGCCCGCGTTCAACGCCCGGCGGCGCACGCTGGCCGCGCAGTATTTCGATCGCTTTCGCACCGATCCGCCGTGCGAGCTGCCGCACCCGGGCTATCCCGGCGACGAGGCCGGCCACAGCTGGAACATGTTCGCACCGCTGCTGCCGCTGTCCGAGCTCACGCTGTCGCGCCAGGCGTTTCGCGCCGCGCTGGAGGCGCGCGGAATCGGCACCGGGATGTCCTACGAGGCCGCCCACCTCGCGACGGCGTTCGCCCGCTTCGGCTATCATCGTGGCGACCTCCCGCACACCGAGCGCATTGCCGACACAACCGTGACCCTTCCGCTGTTTCCGACCATGACCGATGCCGACGTCGACCGCGTGTGTGCCGCATGCGCCGAGGTCCTGGCCGCACATCGCAGGTAGGGCACCCTTCGATGACCGCGCCGCGGCTCTCGGTCGTCATCCCCGTCTTCAACGAGGAGGCGGGGCTGCCGGCGCTGTTCGCGCGGCTGTATCCGGCGCTCGACGCGCTCGATGTCGCCTACGAAGTCATCTTCGTCAATGACGGCAGCCGCGACCGTTCGGCGGCTCTGCTGAAGGATCAGTTCCAGGCACGGCCGGACGTCACGCGGGTCGTGCTGTTCAACGCCAACTACGGCCAGCACACGGCGATCATTGCGGGCTTCGAGCGCGTTCGCGGCGAGCGCGTGGTCACGCTCGACGCCGACCTTCAGAATCCACCCGAGGAGATCGCCCGGCTCCTGGCCGAGATGGATGCGGGCCACGATTACGTCGGCGGCATACGCCGCACGCGCGAGGACGCCTGGTGGCGACGCATCGCGTCGCGCGCGATGAACGGTCTGCGGGAGAGGATCACCCGGATCAGGATGACCGACCAGGGCTGCATGCTGCGGGCGTACAGCCGCGATATCGTGGACGCGGTCGCGGCCAGCCGCGAAGTCAGCACCTATATCCCGGCACTCGCCTACACCTTTGCCTACAACCCGTCGGAGATCGAGGTCGCCCACGAGGGTCGCTCGGCCGGCGAATCCAAGTACTCGCTGTACAAGCTGATCCGGCTCAACTTCGACCTCGTCACCGGATTCTCGCTGATGCCGCTGCAGATGTTCTCGCTGGCCGGCATGTTCGTCGCCGCGGTGTCGTTGCTGCTGTACGCGATCGTCGTCGTTCAACGCGCGGTCGCCGGCGATTATCGGGGCAGCCTCGAGGCGCTCTGGGACCGTGACATCCTGCAGTTCTTGCTGATCGGCGTCGTGCTGTTCGGCGTCGGGCTCGTGGGCGAATACGTGGGCCGCATCTACCAGCAGGTCCGCGATCGCCCGCGCTACACGATTCGCGCGGTGCTGGAGTCGCCGGCTGATCCCGACGCAGCGCAGGAACTGAAAGGCATGGACAACGCAGAACGCACCGTACGTGCAGGAGCAAATCGGCCGTGAACCGGGTCATGCGTAGCTGCATGTCACCCATGTTCGCCTCGTCTTCGATTTTCTCCATGCCCTCCCTGGTTCAGTATTCTTAGCGACGATGACCACCGCCGTCGTCTTTGCCTATCACGACGTCGGCGCCCGTTGCCTGCGCGTGCTCCTCGCCCATGGCGTGCGCGTGCCACTGGTGGTCACTCACGCCGACGATCCGGACGAGACGGTCTGGTACGAGCACGTGTCGGCCGTCGCTGCGGACTATGGCATCGAGACGATCACGCCGGCCGACGCCAACGACACCGCCACCATCGAACGGATACGCTCGCTCGCCCCCGACTTCCTGTTCAGCTTCTACTACCGGAAGATGCTGGCCCCGGCGCTGCTCGTGGTCCCGCCGCGGGGCGCGCTCAACATGCACGGTTCGCTTTTGCCGAAATTCCGCGGCCGCGCGCCCGTCAACTGGGCGGTCCTGCACGGCGAGCGCGAAACGGGGGCGACGCTGCACTACATGGCCGACAAGCCGGACGCCGGCGACATGGTCGGCCAGACGGCGGTACCGATCCTGCCCGATGACACCGCGCGCGAAGTCTTCACGAAGGTGACGGTCGCCGCCGAGGTCACGCTCGATCGCGAGCTTCCCGCACTGCTGGCCGGCACTGCACGACGGGTCCCGCTCGATCTCGCCGCCGGTTCGTATTTCGGCGGCCGCAAGCCCGGCGATGGCCGCATCGACTGGTCGCAGGACGCCGCGCGCATCCACAATCTCGTGCGCGCCGTTGCCCCGCCCTACCCCGGTGCGATGACCACCGTGGCCGGACACGGCGCTCGCGTGCTTTCCACGCGCGTCCTCGCGCGGATCGGGCCACCGGGCCCGGCGGTGCTGACGGCCACGGACGACGGTCTTATCGCGCACTGCGCCGGCGGCGGCCGCCTGCTGGTGCGCGCGCTGGAAATCGACGGTCGCGCGGTTACGCCACGGGAACTGGTCGCGCGCTTCGGAACTGCACCCATCCTGCTTCCGACCACGTGATGATGGCCAGCCCGGGGCGAGCGACGCTGCGGTCGGAATGGGCGGCAACGAGCGCGCGGTCTCCGCCCGCAACCCGGGGCGCCTCGCGGTAGAATGCCCGGCCACCCCGCACAAGCCTCTTCATGAAGCGCGTCCTCATCCTCGGCGTCAACGGATTCATCGGCCATCACCTGTCGCAGGCGATCATCCGTTCGACCGACTGGGAGATCCACGGCATGGACATGCAGGCTGATCGCATCGGCGACCTCCTGTCCGAGCCGCGCTTCCATTTCTTCGAAGGTGACATCACCATCAATCGCGAGTGGATCGAATACCACGTCAAGAAGTGCGACGTGGTGCTGCCGCTGGTTGCCATTGCCACCCCCGCGACCTATGTGCGCGAACCGTTGCGCGTGTTCGAGCTGGATTTCGAGGCCAACCTGCCAATCGTCCGCGCCTGTGTCCGGTACCGGAAGCGGATCGTCTTCCCGTCGACGTCCGAGGTGTACGGAATGTCGCGCGATGCGCAATTCGACTCCGAGGCATCGGAGCTCGTGCTGGGACCGATCAACAAGCCGCGCTGGATCTACGCGTGCGCGAAGCAGCTGATGGACCGGGTCATCCACGCCTACGGCATGCAGGAGGGCCTCGATTACACGCTGTTCCGGCCGTTCAACTGGATCGGCGCCGGCCTCGACAACATCAACACGCCGAAAGAGGGGAGCTCGCGCGTCATCACGCAGTTCCTCGGGCACATCGTCCGCGGCGAGACGATCAAGCTCGTCGACGGCGGCACGCAGAAGCGCGCGTTCACCTACATCGACGACGGCATCGCGGCACTCCTCAAGGTCATCGCCAACAAGGACGGCATCGCCACCGGCAAGATCTACAACATCGGAAATCCCGCCAACAACTGGTCGGTGCGCGAGCTCG
This sequence comes from uncultured beta proteobacterium, assembly GCA_963739745.1. Classification (GTDB taxonomy): domain Bacteria; phylum Pseudomonadota; class Gammaproteobacteria; order Burkholderiales; family Casimicrobiaceae; genus VBCG01. Next base: position 392,124 of record CAVUCJ010000009.1, on the reverse strand, counting down.
CCGAGAAGATGCTCGAGCTCGCGAAGCACTATCCGGAGTACTCCGAAAACGCCGCCCGCGTGAGGCTCGTCGATACCACCGCAGACCTCTATTACGGCAGCGGCTATCAGGACGTCCAGAATCGGGTGCCGAAGATCGCCAATACCTGCGCTGACCTCGACTGGAAGCCCGTGGTTTCGATGGAGGATGCGCTGGTCCGGATACTCGACGCGTATCGCGGACAGGTGGCCGAGGCGCGAGGGCTGGTGGACTAGAGGTTTTTCGGAACACCGGGTCTGACTATCCTCTCCGACCGATCTTCGATCAAGGCAGCCCCGCCTCATACTCGGCCCTTCTTTGCACTCAAGACATGCTCCGCGCAGAACCAGCTGCCATGACCAATCGAGGACTGCCATTCCCGGCTTGAAACGGCCCGCCGGCGACCCTCTCTCTCCCAGCGAACGCATCACCTCCCGTGACACACCTTGCCCTGAAGATCGACGTCGACACGCTGCGCGGCACGCGCGAGGGCGTACCCAAGCTGGTGGAACTGCTGAGCAGGCACGGTGTGGACGCGACGTTTCTATTCTCGCTCGGCCCCGACCACACCGGACGCGCCATCAAGCGTTTGTTCCGGCCCGGATTCGTCGGCAAAGTGCGGCGCACTTCGGTGGTCAGGCATTACGGCGTGAAGACGCTGCTCTACGGTACGCTGTTGCCGGGTCCCGACATCGGACGGCGGGCGGCCGACGTGATGCGTGGCGTGCGCGATGCGGGACACGAGACCGGCGTGCACTGCTGGGATCACATCCGCTGGCAGGACGGCGTCGGCGGCGCGGACGAGCAGTGGACCTACGCCGAGATGCACCGCGCCTGCGAGCGGTACACCGAGATCTTTGGCGAGCCACCGCGAACCCACGGCGCCGCCGGCTGGCAGATGAACATCCATGCATTGCGGATGACGCAGCGACTGGGCTTCGACTACTGTTCGGATGGACGCGGCACGCACCCCCACCTTCCCATCTGGAACGCGGAGCCGATCCGCTGTCCTCAGTTCCCCACGACGCTGCCCACGCTCGACGAACTCGTCGGGACCGGCGACATCACCGAGGAAAACGTGGCGGCGCACCTGCTCGAACAAACGCGCGATTCGGCCGCGGCGCAGGTGTTCACGCTGCATGCCGAGCTCGAAGGCATGCGCCTCGCGCCGGCCTTCGAACAGCTCATTCTGGGCTGGAAGGCCCAGGGCTTCACGCTCGGTCCGGTACGAACGCTGTTCGAGACGGTCGAGCCGATGGCGCTGCCGCGGTGCACGACCGGCCCTGGGTCGGTGCCTGGACGCACCGGCACACTGCTGGTCCAGGGTTCCGAATTTCTGGGCGACGTCGATCTCGCCCTGGCGGCGTGAGGCGAGGACCGGAAAGTGCATTTGCACACCGAGCACGGAGAAGCGCCTGCATCATGGGTGTTGTGGAAACGAGCCCGGCAACGGGTCTTCCCATGCGCTATCCGCGATCTTCGTGGCTCAAGATTTCGATGATTGTTGACACCGCGCAGGAGACACCGATGCTCGGCAAGAAAGTGCCAGATTTCAGCGCCCCCGCCACCGGCGGAACCTTCAAGCTCTCCGACCACAGGGGCGAAATCGTCGTCCTGTATTTCTATCCGAAGGACAACACGCCCGGATGCACGACCGAAGGCGCGCAATTCGGTGACGCTTACGCGAAATTCCGAAAGGCGGGCGCGATCATCGCGGGCATCTCGCGCGATTCGCTGAAATCACACGAGGGCTTCAAGGCCAAGATGGCGTTTCCGTTCGAGCTCATCAGCGACGCCGACGAAAAGGTCTGCCAGCAGTTCGGGGTGATAAAGATGAAGAACATGTACGGCCGGCAGGTGCGCGGCATCGAGCGCAGCACGTTCGTCATCGACGGCGCGGGCAAGCTCGTCCGCGAGTGGCGCGGCGTCAAGGTCCCCGGGCACGTCGACGCGGTGCTCGCCTTCGTCAAGACGCTGTAACGAGTAGATCGGCGCCGGAGGCGCGGCCCCGTCCTGCCTCCTGTGCCCTTTCCACCACAACAGCTGCGGCAGTTTCGAGGTTCCAACCACAACCCCTTGTGCCCTTGGTAATTTGAGGTACCATCATTTGGAGGCCGCGCGCCGCGGCTGCCCTCGATGCCCCAAGGAGGCCCATGGTCGAACGGAAGCTGCGCCCCGCCCCATCCACGCTGCACCTCCTCCCCTCCCGCAAGACGGCCAAGACCGGCGGCGCGAATGCGACGAAGCTCTTCGTCCTCGACACCAACGTCCTGATGCACGATCCGACGAGCCTGTTCCGGTTCGAGGAGCATGACATCTACCTGCCGATCCTCACGCTCGAGGAACTCGACAATCACAAGAAGGGAATGACCGAGGTCGCGCGCAACGCGCGCCAGGTGAGCCGGTTCCTGGACGAACTGGTCACCGCGCAGGGCGAGACCGGTGAAGGCATCGCCAAGGGCCTGGCGCTCGACGACAAGTCGAATGGCGCCGCCACGGGACGCCTGTTCCTGCAGACGGAGACCATCTCCACCGCGCTGCCACCCTCGCTTGCGGGCGGGAAGGCGGACAACCAGATCATCGCCGTGGTCATGCACCTCGCGCAGCACCACCCGAAGCGCAGCGTGATCCTGGTGTCGAAAGACATCAATATGCGGATCAAGGCACGCGCACTCGGCATGGCGGCCGAGGACTATTTCAACGACAAGGTTCTCGAGGACACCGAACTCCTGTACTCCGGCACGCGCGAGCTCGCCGCCGATTTCTGGGACAAGCACGGCAAGGGGATGGAGTCGTGGCAGCAGGGCGGCCACACCTACTACCGGCTCGCGGGTCCGCTGATCCCGTCGCTCCTGCAGAACGAGTTCGTCTATCAGGAAAGGAAGGACGAAGCGCCGTTCTACGCGGTCGTCAAGGAAATCGTGGGCAAGACGGCGCTGTTGTCGACGCTCAAGGACTATTCGCACCAGAAGAACAACGTCTGGGGCATCACCGCCCGCAACCGCGAGCAGAACTTCGCGCTCAACCTGCTCATGAACCCGGAGATCGACTTCGTGACGCTTCTGGGACAGGCGGGCACCGGCAAGACGCTGCTGACGCTGGCGGCGGGACTCATGCTGACGCTCGAGTTCAAGGTCTACACCGAGATCATCATGACGCGCGTGACCGTACCAGTCGGCGAGGACATCGGCTTTCTTCCCGGAACGGAGGAAGAGAAGATGAATCCGTGGATGGGCGCGCTCGAGGACAACCTCGATGTGCTGAACAAGACCGACGACGAGGCCGGCGAATGGGGCCGCGCGGCCACGCGAGACCTCATCCGTTCACGGATCAAGGTGAAGAGCCTCAACTTCATGCGCGGACGCACGTTCATCAACAAGTTCCTGGTGATCGACGAGGCGCAGAATCTGACGCCCAAGCAGATGAAGACGCTGATCACGCGTGCCGGCCCCGGCACCAAGGTCGTGTGCCTGGGCAACATCGCGCAGATCGACACACCCTACCTCACCGAGGGAAGTTCGGGGCTCACCTACGTGGTCGACCGCTTCAAGGGCTGGACGCATTCCGGGCATGTCACGCTGCAGCGCGGCGAACGCTCGCGATTGGCCGACCACGCGGGGGAGGTGTTGTAGACGATCGCTGCGGAAGATCGCGGGACGGACCCTGTCCCCGCGCCGCGCGGCGCCGTGCCCCGGCTCGGCAGGAAGGCGAGCGCCCCACCGACCGCGACCGTGATCAGCGCGCCGCGTGTTCGCCCAGCATGTCCGTGAGCGTTTCGGCGAGCGGTATCTCGCGCAGCTCGCCGATGACGCCGCGCAGGCGTGCCGCGGAGCCGATGATGCGCTGCGGCTCGCCCGCGCGCACGAACCGCGGATTGACGCGGATCTCTATCCGGTGCCCGGTGATGCCTTCCAGGAGCGTGACGAGCGCGCGCACCGCGGTGCCGCGGCCGGAGCACAGGTTGAACGTGCATCCGATCGCCGCCGGTGCCCCCAGCAGCCTGCAGTAGGCGTCGACGACCGTGCGGACGTCGAGGAAGTCGCGCTCGACATCGATATTGCCAAGCTCGATCACCTCGGCGCGCTCGGCAAAGTGCCGGACGATCTTGGGCACGAGATACGGCTCTCGCTGGCCCACGCCTGTGTAATTGAACGGCCTCACGATGACGATCGGCAGCGCACCCGCGAAGAGCCGCGCCATATGCTCGGTCGCAAGCTTGCTCACCGCGTAGTGCGTCGCCGGCGCCACCGGTGCGGACTCGTCGATTCTGTCCGACGCGACGCGGCCGTAGACGGTGCCGGTGCTCGGCAGCACGATCCCCTTGCGGCCGAACCCTTCCTTCGCCAGCGCCTCGAGTAGCGTCAGCGTGCCCGACACGTTGACGCGGTAGATCGCGTCGACCGCCGCATGGCCCGGAAAGGCGATCGCCGCGAGATGGATGACATGATCGGGCGCCGCCCTCCGGATCGCGGCCACCATCGCAGGCGCATCGAGCAGATCCACCTGCGCGTCGTCTCCGTGCACCGGCGCACGCTCGGTCAATCCGACGACGCGAAAGCCCTGTTCGCGCAGGCGCGCGCACAGGTGGCGACCGGTGAATCCGCCGGCGCCCGTGACCAGAACGACGTCAGAACGAGACGCCACGCTCGACACGCTTCAGGTCCGCGTCCACCATCATCCGGCACATCTCGGGCAGCGTCATGACCGCTGCCCAGCCGAGCCTGGACCTGGCCTTGGCGGGATCGCCGAGCAGGCGGTCGACTTCCGCCGGCCGATAGAAGGCGGGATTGATGCGAACACGCACGGCACCCGACTTCGTATCGACTCCGGCCTCTTCAGCACCCGCGCCGCGCCATTCGAGCGACATGCCGGCCGCGGCGAACGCCAGCTCCACAAAGCTTCGAACCGACTGCATCCGCCCCGTCGCCAGCACGAAGGTATCGGGCTCGTCGTGCTGCAACATCCGCCACATTCCGTCGACGTATTCGCCTGCGAACCCCCAGTCGCGCTGCGCATCGAGATTGCCGAGCTCGATCGGCATCCAGCCGGCCATGGACGATACGGGCGACGCCGTCGGTGATCTTGCGCGTGACGAACTCGCGGCCGCGCAGCGGCGATTCGTGGTTGAAGAGGATGCCGCTGCTGCCGAAGATTCCGAACGACTCGCGGTAATTGACGGTCATCCAGTGCGCGTACAGCTTCGCCGCTCCGTAGGGGCTGCGCGGATAGAACGGCGTCGTCTCGTCCTGCGGCATCGCCTGAACCCGGCCGAACATCTCCGACGTGCTCGCCTGATAGAAGCGGATCTTCGGGTCGACCGTGCGAATCGCCTCGAGCAGGTTGACCACGCCGATGCCGGTGGTCAATCCGGTGTTGACGGGTTGGTCGAACGAGACGGCCACAAAACTCTGCGCCGCAAGGTTGTAGACCTCGTCGGGTTGCGCCTTTTCGAGCAGGCGCACGCCCGATCCGGCATCAGTAAGGTCGAACTCGACGAGCTTCAACCGTTCGTGGCCGGCGATGCCGAGTTCCTCGATGCGCCAGAAATTGACGGAGCTGCCGCGCCGGAACGTCCCGAACACGACGTAGCCCTTCCGGAGCAGGTGCTGCGCGAGATAGGCGCCATCCTGCCCGGTGATGCCGGTGACGACCGCGGTCCTGCCTGTCTTGGTGTTCATTGCCCTGTGGGTCGCTGTGTGAAATGCGGTTGGCGCAGCCGCGCCCTGCCAGATCTCCCCGGCGCGGGCGCCAGGCGGGAAGACGCGGGTCTAGTAGCTGCCCGGGGATGCAAAATTCTCGAAGCGTGTGTGCTCGCCGAGAAAGGTCAGGCGGATGGTGCCGATCGGGCCATTGCGCTGCTTGCCGATGATGATCTCCGCCGTGCCTTTTTCCTGCGTTTCCGGGTTGTAGACCTCGTCGCGATAGATGAACAGGATGACGTCCGCGTCCTGCTCGATGGCGCCGCTTTCGCGAAGATCCGACATCACCGGGCGTTTGTTCGGGCGCTGCTCGAGCGAACGATTGAGCTGGGACAGCGCCATTACCGGCACCTTGAGTTCCTTGGCCAGCGCCTTCATCGACCGCGAGATCTCGGATATCTCGGTGGCGCGATTCTCGCCCTGCGACTGCGCCTGCATCAGCTGCAAATAGTCGACGATCACGAGGCCCAGTTGCCCGTACTGCTTTTGCAGTCGCCGCGCGCGCGAGCGCACCTCGATGGCGTTGAGCGACGGGGTCTCGTCGATCAGGATCGGCGCCTCCGACAGCCGTCCGAGCGCGCTGGAGAGCCGCTCCCAGTCGTCGGGCCCCAGGCGTCCGGTGCGCAGCTTGTGCTGGTCGAGCCTGCCGACCGAGCCGATCATCCGCATCGCGAGCTGCGACGCCCCCATTTCCATCGAAAACACGACGACGGGCAACTTGAGCTCGAGGGCGACATGTTCGCCGATGTTGATCGCGAGCGCGCTCTTGCCCATCGAGGGTCGCCCCGCGACGATCACGAGGTCGCCGGGCTGCAGTCCCGAGGTCATGCGGTCGAGGTCGGTATAGCCGGTGGCGATGCCGGTGACGTCGGAAGGATCGTCGCGGTTGTAGAGCTGCTCGATGCGCTCGACGACGTCGACCAGGAGCTCCTTGAGCGGCGAGAATGTGCGCTGGCCACGCGATCCCTGCTCGGCGATGTGCAGCACCTTCGCCTCGGCCTCGTCGAGCACGCTCTTGGCATTGCGGCCGAGGGGGTTGTACGCGGACTCGGCGATCTCCCCCGCGGTGGCTGCGAGCTGGCGCAGTATCGAGCGCTCGCGGACGATCTGCGCGTAGTGGCGGATGTTCGCCGCCGTCGGCACGTTGCCCACCAGCGCGCCGAGGTAGGCCAGCCCGCCGACGTAGTCGAGCTTCTGCGTCGAATGCAACGCTTCGGACAGCGTGACCACGTCGACCGGCTTTCCTTCGCTGCCCAGCGTGGCGATGTGCCGGTAGATGATGCGGTGAGCCTCGCTGTAGAAATCATCCTCGGACACGATATCGCCGATGCGATCGGCAGCTTCGTTGTCGAGCAGCAGCCCGCCCAGGATCGACTGCTCGGCGTCCAGCGAATGCGGTGGCAGCTTGAGCGCGTCGAGTTGGGGATCGTCCGGCACGGCGAAAGTGTTCAGGCAGCGATGTGGTGTCGGCGGTGCAGCGCCCGGTACGTCAGATGGGTGCGCACATGATCACGCCGAGATTGCCATAGCCTTCCGGCACCCAGCCATTGGCGATCATCTGCGCACGCACCGCGAAGTCGGTCGTATACCTGTGATTGGGCGCGCCGCCCTGGCCATCGTTGTAGAGCCGATAGACCGGTACGGTGCCGGCAGGGCAGGAACCGGCAAGATCGGGAACCGGAATGCTGAACACCTCACCCTCGAGCAGCCAGTCGGGATTGGTCTTCACGATCTCGCACTCGGTGGCGAACGGCGTGTAGAAGTGCGAGCTGCGCGGCGCAAACGACGTGCTGAAGAACCGGCAAACGCTGGCGCTGCCGGGCGTGCCGAACGGATAGGCGTTGAACTTGTATCCGGTGCGCGCCCAGCCGACGAACGTCCCGTTGTCGAGCTTCTCGATCTCGTCGGCTTTTGCCGTGACGAAATAGTGGTCCCATTCTGCGTGGTGATACTCGATCAGCTCGATCTTCGTCGGCGGCGGCGGGGGCGCGCTCGTGCCCGTGCCGCTCGCGGCCACCACCTGTGGGCTGCCCGCCGCATCACTGGCGATCGTGAATGTGGCCGCGCGCGCGCCGATCGCAGCCGGGCTGAACCTGAAGCTGAACGAGCAGCCGGTGGCAGGTTCCAGCGTGCCGCAATCCGAGGCAGTGATCGCGAATTCGCCCGGATCGCTGCTGCTCACGTTCATCACCGTGACCGGCATGCCGCCGATATTGGTGATGGCCACGGTATTCGGAGCACCCGAAGTGCCCACCTGGACACTTCCGGCATCGACCGCCCCGACAATCACCAGCTGGCCGGGCGTGGATGCGGCGATCCCCGTGCCGCTCGCCGCGACGGTCTGCGGACTCCCGACGCCATTACTCGTCACGGTGATCGTCGCCGCACGCGCCCCGGCAGCGGCCGGCGTGAAAGTCACGCTGATCGCGCAACTGGCACCGGGGTTGACCGTCGCACAGCCGGGCGCCGTTACGCCGAATTCCGACGGCGCGCTGCTGACTATGCTCGCCACCATCACGGCCGTGCCGCCGGTGTTGGTCACCGTCACGCTGCTCGCGGCGCTCGTCGTACCGACCGCCTGCGCAGCGAAGGCCAGCGTGGCGGGCAGCGACAACTGGCCGGGACCGGAGGCGGCCACGCCACTTCCAGTCAGGTTGACCGTCTGCGGGCTGCCGACGCCGTCGCTGTTCAGCGTGAGGACGCCCGAGCGCAGCCCGGTGCCCGACGGCTTGAACGCGACGTCGATCGTGCATGTCGCGCCGGCGTTGATCGTCGTGCAATTCGTCGTCGCAGGAAACTCGGCGGCATTGCTGTTGACGAGGCTGCCCACCGTCACGGTCGTGGCGCCGGTGTTGGTCACCGTCAGCGTCTGCGAGGCGCTGGTCGCGCCAACCGTCACGCTGCCGAAAGGAAGGACCTGCGACACGGTCAGCTGCGCGACGCCCGTGCCCTTCATCGACATCGCGGCGCTGCCGCCGTCATAGCCGACGGTAAGGCTTGCGCTGCGCGCGCCGGAGGCAGCCGGCTTGAACGCGACGTCAACGGTGCACGACGCGTTCTTGGCGATGACTGCCGTGCAGGTCGTGGCGCCGACGATGAACTCAGTCGGGTTGTTGCTGGCGACGCTCACGCCGGTGGCATCCGTCGTGCCGGTATTGGCGATGGTGATGGTGGACGCCGCGCTGGTCGCCCCGACACTGGTGGCCCCAAAGTTGCGCGACGCCGGCGTGAAGGCGATCACCGGCCCCTGCGGCGGAATGACCGCCGCGGCGAAATTGGTGCCGCCCGACGCGTTGCAGGTGAACGAGACCGACACGCCGTCGGTGTTGGCGTCCTGCGGCGCCACATCGAACTGCACCGTGTACGGAAAGGGCGTGGCCGGATAGGGGTTGACCGTGTTGGCAGTGACGAACGACAGGTCGATCGAGCCACTGGTCGAACTGGTGCTGGTGCCGAATGGGCCGCTGCCCGAGTTGATCACCGCTCCGTTGATGGACAACGTGATGTCGACGATCATCGAGACCGACTGGACGTTCCAGGCCAGCGTGGCACCCGGCCCGAACGTGAATCCGGTGTTCGTGCACGAGATGGTGCTGGGCTTACCGGTGACGCGGACGTAGTAGGGCGACGCCGCCATGGCGACGCCGCTGGCCGCGCACAGCAGCGCGACCAACACGATCCGGAACACATCGCGCACCACGCTTGTCACGACCGGCACCCTCAAGAGTTTCGCTGGGATTGGCAGACCGCCGATGGGAGCACTTGCGGCGGCACTGGTTACGGATTGTAAGGCCCGCCGCCACGCGCCACAAATCGAAGCTGCGGCGTACCGCGCGCAAGGACGAAGGCCGCGCCGGCTTGCGCGGCGCGGCCTTCCCTTTCCGTAACGATTGGCGCTCGCGCGCGGCGTCAGCCCTGCGCGGTCTCTCCGATCACCGTCACCGTGATATTGGCGACGGCCTCGGCATGCGGCGCGACCGTCAGCGCGAAGTCGCCGGTGTGCTTCAGCGGCCCCTCCGGCATCCGGATCATCGCCTTCTCGACCTCGATGCCCAGCAGCTTCAGCGCGGACATGACGTCGACGTTGGTGACCGACCCGAACAGCCGTCCGTCGACCCCGGACTTCTGGCTGATCCTGACCGTCATGCCCTCGAGCTTCTCCGCCACGCCCTGGGCAACCGCCAGCTTGGCGCCGGCCGCCGCCTCGAGTTCGGCGCGCTTGGCCTCGATCAGCTTCAGGTTCTCGGCGGTCGCGCGCTTCGCCTTGCCCTGCGGGATGAGGAAATTGCGCGCATAGCCATTCTTGACCTTCACCACGTCGCCGAGGTTGCCGATGTTGGTGATCTTTTCGAGCAGGATGATTTGCATGTCCGCTCTCCCGTCAGTGCCGGTCGGTGTACGGCAGCAGCGCGAGGAACTGCGCGCGCTTGATCGCCGTCGACAGCTGGCGCTGGTAACGGGCCTTGGTGCCCGTGACGCGCGCCGGCATGATCTTGCCGTTTTCCTGCACGAAGTCCTTGAGCACGTCGATGTCCTTGTAATCGATCTCCGTGACCTTCTCGGCCGTGAAGCGGCAGAACTTGCGGCGCTTGAACAGCGCATTGCCGCGGTCGCGCTTCTTGAGATCCTTCTTGCCTTTGCCTTTACCTCTTCCCATCGGGCGGGGCATGGTGTTTCCTTTCGTTCAATCGATGTGCGTGATGTGCAGCGCGACGGTCACGCCGGTTCGGTAGCGCCGCGCGAGGAAGCCCTCGCAGCGAAACTCGCCTCCGACCGGCATTCGGGCAAGGCGCCTGGCCACGTCCGCGAACGCCACCGCAAAAAGCTCGCATTCGACCTTGCGCTCACCGCCTGCCTCGGCCTGCACGGACGCGTGATGCAGCGTGCAGTCGATCGCCGGAATGCCGGCAGGCGTATGACGAAGGTCGCCGCGTTGCGATAGCGTAGCGTCGAACGTGAGCCGGTTGGCGCCCGGCACGTTGACCGTCGTGTCCTGTTCGATCCAGTTCGCCTAGCTTGCCGCTGCCGCTTCCGGCGCCGGTGCTGCGGTCGGCGCAGCCGCCGCCGCCGCGTCAGGAGCCCGCGGGGTGTCGGCGTCGCGCGCCGCATCGCGGCCCGTCAGCGAGCGCGACTTCTCTTCCTTCATCATCGGCGACGGCGCGACCTTCGCCTCCGTCGTCGCGACGATCAGGTGGCGCAGCACCGCGTCATTGAATTTGAACGCGTGCTCGAGTTCGGCGAGCGTTTCCTGATCGCATTCGATGTTCATCAGGACGTAGTGCGCCTTGTGCACCTTCTGGATCGGGTAGGTCAGCTGGCGACGACCCCAGTCCTCGAGGCGATGGATGAGGCCCTTGTGGCCGGTGACCATCGTGCGGTAGCGCTCGACCATCGCGGGCACCTGCTCGCTCTGGTCGGGATGGACGATGAATACCACTTCATAGTGACGCATGTGCAGAACACTCCTTTCGGTCGGTGGATGACGGCCGCCCATGCGTGCTTACGCGACATGGTCCAAGCCATCGGCGGCCTCCCCGTCTGCGGCGGGTGAGGCAAGGGAACCTGAAATTATAGTGGATTTCGCATTGTCGATCAACGGGTTAATCCAAGCTCCCGCGTGGTCGTTGCGGCAGCGCCACTGCCGCGGCCGCGCCCTCGCCCGGTCGGGCAAATCCGCAATCCGCTTGTCAATCAGCAGGTTGCGACGCGAAGGGCGCGCCGGGCGGTTCAATCCCCCGCCGCGTGGACCGCCGGCGCGCCGGATCGCGCCGCACGGGACAGCACTGCATCGCGCTCGTCCTTCGGCAACGCGCCCAGCACCTTCACCCGTGCGTAGAACCGCGGCAGGTCTCCGCCTTCGTCGGCCAGCAGCGCGCGGAACGCGCCCACCTGCGCCGTGTACAGCGCGACCGATGCGATGCTCGCGTTGTTGGGACCGCTGCCGGCACGTCCGGCGAACCAGCGGTCATAGCCGGCGAGTCCGGGCGCGCCGGCCTTGGATCGCTCGTAGTCCTCGCGCATGGCCGCCAGCGCCGAGGCCTTCTCGCTGCGCTTGACCGCGGTAGGCGCATCGCCGGCGTAGACCGCGGAAAGCCGGACTCTCGCGGCGCCGACCAGATCACGGAAGGCGTCGCGCAGCCGCTGATTTCGCGCATATTGCGCATCGAGTTCCGGGTTGCGCTGCGCCCTCAGCCAGCGCTCGACGCCGGCCTCCTCCACCGCCGCCGCGAATGACTCATTGAACTGAGTATCGTCCTTGACGTACACCATCTGGTGCGCGAGCTCGTGGAACACCATTCGGGCCACTTCGGTCTCGGGCCAGCCCGATGAACGTGGAGAGGACCGGGTCGTCGAAGTATCCGAGCGTGGAATAGGCGGGCACGCCGCTCACCCACGTGTCGTCACCGCCAGAGGAGATACGCGTCGCCTCGTCGCGCGCTTCGGCCTCCCGGAAATACCCGCGATAGTTCACGCAGCCGGCGACTGGAAAACACCATTGCCGCGGCTCGAGCGAAAGCTCCGGCGTGGCGAAGACGTTCCACACGACGAACGGCCGCCCGAGATCGGCATACCGCGTGTAGCTCGCGTTGTCGGGAAGACCAAGCTCGCGGCTCGCGTAGGCTCGGATTTCCTGCACGCGCGCCAGCCGCACTTTCAGCGCTGCGTCCTGCGATTCGTCGATGACCTCGGGAATCGGCTTCGCGCGCGCAAGGATGTCCATCTGCCCGGCCGCGCCCTGCCAGTAATAGTCGACGGCGTCCATCGCACCGCAGCCGGTCAGCGTGCCTGCCGCGATTGTCAGCGCGACCACCATCGCAACGCGTCGCATCGTCAACGTCCGAGGTATCGCGCGAGCCGCGCGACGCCGTCCTCGAGCTTCTCCTGCCCGATCGTGTACGCGAAGCGCACGTGCTGCGTCGCGCGATAGCTGCCGAAGTCGATGCCGGGCGTGAACGCCACGCCGCAGCCGGCCAGGACTTCGCGGCAGAAGCGCTCGCTGTCGTCGCTGAACGCCGAACAGTCGGCGTAGACGAAAAAGCCACCGGTCGGCAGCACGGGGATCCGGAAGCCGATCTCGCGCAGCGCCGGCACCAGGAAGTCACGACGCGCCTCGAACGCGCGGCGTCGTTCCTCGAGCAGCGCGAGCGTGACCGGATCGAAGCACGCGAGCGCCGCGCGCTGCGAAGGCGTGGCCGGCGAAATGTAGAGGTTCTGCGCAAGCTTCTCGAGGTCGCGGACATGGCGCTCGGGCGCGACCAGCCAGCCCAGCCGCCATCCGGTCATGTTGAAGTACTTGGAGAAGCTCGATACCACGAACGCGTCGGTCGCGAATTCGAGCACGCTGCGCGGGCGCGCGCCGTAGCTGAGTCCCAGGTAGATCTCGTCGACGATCAGGTGACCTTCGCGCGCGGCGACCGCGGCGGCGATGCGGCGCATCTCGGCCTGCGGCACCACGGTGCCGGTCGGATTCGACGGCGATGCGATCAGTGCTCCGCGCGTGCTCGGCGTCCAGTTGGCGGCAATGAGTTCCGCCGTCGGCTGGTAGTCCGATTCCGGGCCGACCGCGAGGCCGACCGGGTTGCCTTCGAGCACACGCACGAAATGACGATTGCACGGGTAGCCGGGGTCGGCCAGCAGGATGCGGTCGTCGCGATCGACGATCAACGCCATCACCAGCAGCAGCGCCGCCGACGAACCCGCGGTGACGACGATGCGCTCGGGCGCCACCGTCACGCCAAACTGGTCGGCATAGTGCGCGGCGATTGCCTGCCGCAGCTCGGGCAGGCCCAATGCCGATGTGTAGTAGATGTCACCGGCGGCGATCCCGCGCTGCGCCGCCGCCACCACCGGCGCCGGCGTCGGGAAATCGGGCTCGCCAATCTCCATGTGGATCACCGAGCGGCCCGCCGCTTCCAGTACCCGTGCGGCCGTCTGCACTTCCATCACGTGGAAAGGCGCAATGTCCGCGACGCGCGCGGCGGTTTTGATTCGGGGCTCCATCGAAAGTCGTAGCGCGGCGGGGGTGGGAAAGCGATATCGTAACGTTTCCCACCGTGATGACCAATGTGAGCTCCCTGTCATGCGCTGCCTCGCCTACGTCTTGCTCGCCGGCATGATGCTCGTGTCCGTCTGCGCCAAGGCCGATGTCTACAAGTGCGCCGACGACCGCCGGCATCCCGTGTACCAGGATGTTCCCTGCCCGCCTGGCCGCGAGCTGCGCAACTTCGCCAGCGACCCCCCATCGCTCTCGGTGATCCCGATCCGTCCGGTCCCGGGCACGACGCACGCGCGCCACCGCTGCCGCCCCGATCCGGCCGAAAGATATGCGCAATTCAAACCGCAAGAATGCCGCGGGTGGCGGCAACCCCGCCGAACGCCGGCACATTCACCCCGGCATGCACGAAGGCGAGGTGATGGCCCGCATCGGCGCGCCCGACATGAAAAGCGGCGGCGGGGGCCGCAAGCTCGCGCGCTGGACCTACATGCCCGTCGCCGGCGACGCACAGACCCTGACCACCGTGGTGTTCGACTACGGCAAGGTGGTCGAGGTCGAGCGCAAGGTCGTCCAATGAGGGCGCTCGTCCAGCGGGTGACCGAAGCCACAGTGACGGTCGAGGGCCGCGGCACAGGCGCCATCGGCCCGGGCTTGCTGGTGCTGATCGGCGTCACCGACGACGACACCGCCGAGGATCGCGCCTGGCTCGCGCGCAAGATCCTCCAGTTGCGGATCTTCGACGACGAGAGCGGCGTGATGAACCGCCCGGTGACCGATACCGGCGGCGGAATATTGGCGGTGTCGCAGTTCACGCTCTACGCGTCGACGCGCAAGGGCAACCGGCCGTCGTACACGGCGGCCGCGCGGCCCGAGGTCGCGCAACCGCAGTTCGAGGCATTCGTCGCTTCGCTGGCGGCCGCCCTGGGCAAACCCGTGCCCACCGGCATCTTCGGCGCGCACATGAGCGTGCAACTGGTCAATGACGGCCCGGTGACGATCTGGCTCGATTCGCGAGCGCGCGAGTAGCGGCGGCAGGCCGCTCATTCAGGCAACGTTCCGGCGCACCGGGCCTGGGGAGCCGATCGCTCGCGGCACACCGCAGAATTCCGTTCGCCGTGCATGCGGCAATGCGCGTCGGCGCAGTCGATCCGGCCGCGCCGCGTGCGCTCGCCTGGCGTGGTTCAGAATCCCTGCTGCGGACCTTCCTTCGCCGGCGGCAGGAACCACTTGTCCCTGGGCACGACCTTCGGCTCCGCGGGATCGGCAACATAGGCCGGCGTCATGATCGCGACGTCGCACTCGTTGAACACGTCGAGGATATTCCGGTGCAGCGCTGTGTAGAGCTGCGCCATCCGATGCGGGTCCTCGCAGGCGACGTTGAGTTCGTAGGTCACCGCAAAGTCGCCCAGTGCCGTCTGCAGGACGAACGGCGAAGGGGTATCCGCCAGCCCCTGCGTACGGCTTGCCGCATCGAGCAGCATCGCCTCCACCTGGCGCCACGGCGTCTCGTAGCCGATGCCCACCGTCGTGTGCAGCAACAGGTGATCGTCCTTGGCCAGCGTACTGTAGTTGAGCACGTGGCCGTTGACGATCTGCGAATTGGGAACGACGACTTCCTCGTTCTTGGGCGTGCGCAGGTGCGTGACCTGCAGGCGCATGGCGGTTACGTCGCCGACGATGTCGCCGATCTTCACGCGGTCGCCGACGCGAAAGACCCGCCGATACGTCATCATGTAACCGGCGATGATGTTGGAGATCGCCGTCGACGAGCCCAGCGAGAATACAACGCCGATGAACAGCGAAAGGCCCTTGAACGCCGCGGAGTCCGCGCCCGGAATGTAGGGGTAGGCGACCACCAGTCCCAGCACGACGATGGCAAAGCGGACGATCTTGAAGGTCGGCATCGCCCATTCCGGCTCGAACTCCGACAGCGTCACCGCGCCGCGCTCGACCGCGACGAAGAACATGCGCACCATGCGCACCAGCGTACGCAGGATGTAGTAGAGGACGATCAGGAAGATCAGGTTGGGGATCGAATGCAGGAACGCGCGGGCCAGCGCCGCCAGTGGCTCGATCACGTGGTCCAGCATCGCCCGGCCGACGCCTTTGGTCCATGGGAACTGGTCGAGCACGTAGATCAGCCAGCCCATCGCCAATGCGACCAGCGCCACGATGGACGCGAACCTGAGCAGCGCGGACACGGCGGCGCGCAGCCGCTCGGCGCGTACGATCTCGAACGACTGGATACCCACCGACTGGATGCGCGTGTGCACGTCGCGTTCGATGCGCCGCGAGAGCCGCCGGGTCAGCCAGATCACGAGCGCGACGGCCGCCGCGAACGCCAGCGTGGCGGCCCCGGATTGCAGCCCTGCCCGCGTCAGTGAATGCGGCGAACGCTCCTCCCGGTAGTCGGTCATGGCGGCGGCGATACGCGTCAGATTGATCTGAGCCAGTTCCGGGATGGTCAGCAGCTCGATCTTCGCGTCGGGCTCGGTGACCACGACGAGGCGCGTGCGGCCGGCATAGATGGCCGCGTTCCCGTCCTCGATGGCGATCCGCAGGGACGCCGGATCGAAGCTCTTGTCGGCCGCTACCGCTTCGATGCGCGCCGCAATCGCGTCGGCGCGCGCGTCGGCCGGGAAACTGGTGGCGCCGCGGACCTTGAACAGCGTCTGGCCATCGACGACCACCGGTGCGACGCTGATATTCTGATCCGGGCTGTCGGAGGTTTCCGGATCCGCCGCGGCGGCGATCGAAGTCCCGAGAACGGCGACCGCCGCGAACGCGGCGACGAGGCGATACAAATATTTGCTAGGCATGGTTGCGGACAGCCTGGGCGGTGCCCAAGCCTGGCAGGCTCTGGAAACGGAGGCGCATTATCTCCGATCGGCGCGATCCCGTGCCTGCCATGACTCTAGATGACGCAATCCAGGCTGCCTGCGGGCCGACGAGCATGGTCGCCTCGACCCGCCGATGCGCATGTTGCTGTGCCAGCGAATCAGGCCCTAGGCGCTTTCGCGGTCGAACGACAACCGGCCCGGACCGAACGCCCACACCATCAGCATCCCGCCCATGATCGTGAGATTTTTCAGGAACTGGATCCGCTGCGTCGCGACCTGATCGGCCGGCACCGACCAGAACGCATGGAAGACCAGCGTGGTCGGGATCAGGAACAGGAAGATCGCCAGCGCCGCCCAGCGAGCCTTGAACCCGACGAGCAACAACATCCCGGCGCCCAGTTCGACGACGATCGCGCCGATGGCCATCAGGGGAGGGAATGGCATTCCCTTGCTCGCGATATAGCCCACCAGACCGTCGAAGCCGGGAATCTTGTTGTAGCCGGACATGATGAACATCACGGTCAGCAGGATGCGGGCGACGAGCGCTGCGACGTCACGGTGTGAGGTCATGGGCTTTCTTTCGAAGTTGAGGAGGGGCCGGTCCGCGTGCGGCGGTCACGGCAGGTCGAACAGCAATATTTCGGCCGCACGCCCTTCGGCGATCCGCACGGCATCCTCGCCCTCGATCCGCACGGCATCGCCCGGACCGAGCGCGGCGCCATTCACGTTCGCATGGCCGCGCGCGACGTGCACGTAGGCTCGACGCTTCGGCGCCAGCGGAAGCGTTGCGGCCTGCGCGCCGTCGAACAGGCCCGCATACATCCGCGCGTCCTGATGGATCACCACCGCTCCGCCTTCGCCCGCCGGCGCGGCCAGCAACGCGAGTCTTCCCTGTTTGGCTTCGGATTCGACCCGAGCCTGCTCGTACGACGCGGGGATGCCGCGCTGCGCCGGCTCGATCCAGATCTGCAGGAAATGCACGTCGGCGGTGGGCGAGGGATTGTATTCGCTGTGCAGGACGCCGCGGCCTGCGCTCATCCGC
Organism: uncultured beta proteobacterium; assembly: GCA_963739745.1. Taxonomy (GTDB): domain Bacteria; phylum Pseudomonadota; class Gammaproteobacteria; order Burkholderiales; family Casimicrobiaceae; genus VBCG01. Next base: position 374,529 of record CAVUCJ010000009.1, on the reverse strand, counting down.
TGGACATCGCCGGGCACGATGGTGGAACCGTTGCCCATGCTGTCCTTGTGCGACAGTTCGCCGTCGAGAATGTAGGAGATGATCTCCATGTCGCGATGACCATGCGTACCGAAGCCCATGCCGGGCTGGACACGATCCTCGTTGATGACGCGCAACGGGCCAAACCCCATGTGATCGGCGTCGTGGTAGTCGGCAAACGAGAAGCTGTGACGCGAATCGAGCCAGCCATGGTTGGCGTGGCCGCGTTCGCCCGCGGGTCTTAGCGTGATCATCTGGGGTGCTAGAGCTTGTATGCGGCCTTGGCGAAGTCGTGCGCGAGTCCCGGCGCAAGCGCGAACGCCTCGTCCTCGCCGATCTTGTGCTCGACGACCAGCGTGGCGAGAAAGCGGCAGTCGATGCGCCGTGCGACGTCGTGGCGCGCCGGAATCGACATGAACGCGCGCGTGTCGTCGTTGAATCCCACGGTATTGTAGAAGCCGGCGGTCTCGGTGGCCTGCTCGCGGAAGCGCAGCATGCCCTCGGGGCTGTCGTGGAACCACCACGGGGGACCGAGTTTCAGCACCGGATAGTGGCCGGCCAGCGGTGCCAGCTCCCGCGCATAGACGGTCTCGTCGAGCGTGAACAGGATGACCGTCAGTCCGGGCTCGTTGCCGAACTTGTCGAGCAGCGGCTTCAGGGCGCGTACGTAGTCGGTACGGGTCGGGATGTCGGCGCCCTTGTCGCGGCCGAAGCGGCTGAAGACCAGCGGGTTGTGGTTGCGGAAGCTGCCGGGGTGGATCTGCATGACGAGTCCGTCGTCCAGGCTCATCCGCGCCATCTCGGTCAGGATCTGGCCGCGGAACGATTCGGCTTCCTGCGGCGTGATCGTGCCCGCGAGTGCGCGGTCGAGCAGGCGCTGGCACTCCGCGAGCGCCAGGTCGGCCGTCTGCGCGGTCGGATGACCATGGTCGGTCGACGTCGCGCCCATCGTCTTGAAGAATGCGCGGCGAATGCGGTGCGCGGCGAGATATCCGCCCCAGGTCGCCGCATTCTCGCCGGTCAGCGCACCGAACCGTTCGACATTATCTGAAAATCCCTCGAATTCAGGATCGACGACCGGGTCCGGACGATACGCGGTGACCACGCGGCCGGTCCAGCCCGAAGCGCGGATCTTCTGGTGATGCATCAGCGTGTCGAGCGGCGATTCCGTGGTCGCCATGACTTCGATGTTGAAGCGCTCGAACAGCGCGCGCGGCCTGAATTCCGGCTCGGCAAGGCAGGCGTTGATGCGATCGAAATACCGATCCGCCGATTCCGGCGTCAGTCGCTCGTCGATGCCGAACACCGTCAGGAAAGCATGATCGAGCCACGTCCTCGTGGGCGTGCCGCGGAACAGGTGGTAGTTCGCGGCAAACGTCCGCCAGATCCTGCGCGTATCGGTCTCCGCGGCGACGGCGCCACCCCCGTCGATGCTCGCGGGAATTCCGAGATCCTCGAGCCTGACGCCCTGGCTGTAGAGCATGCGGAACACGTAATGATCGGGCGTGATGAACAGCCCCGCCGCATTGGCGAACGGCATGTCGTCGGCGAACCACCGGGGATCCGTGTGTCCGTGCGGGCTGACGATCGGCAGGTCCTTGACCGTCGAATAGAGGCTGCGCGCAAGTTCCCGCGTCGCGGGTTCGGCGGGGAACAGGCGGTCAGGGTGAAGTATCAGTGGTATCGCCATTGTCAACCTTCAGTTCGTAGGGCCTTGACCGCGCAGAGCAGGGAGGACAGTGAAGGGCAATATCAGAGGACACCGATTGATCTTCATCCTAGCTCTCCGCGCAGCCATTCTCAACGCTCTCCGTGCAACCGCTCCTTTCGCTACAACTCTACGCGACGCCCAGATGCCGCGCCAAAGTCACCTGCACGCCGTCGCGGAACAGCGACACCACCTGTTCGCGCACGGCCTCCCTGAACGCGAAATGCGCGACGAGGTCCGCGCCGAACACGCTGACCAGGTCCAGGAACCCGTCGGCGACCGGGCCCGGATCACCGTTGGCGTCGCGCACGATCTGCCGGAATGTGTCCGCAAGCGGATCCTGCACGTCGATGCGTCCGCCGCGTTCGTCGGCCCCGCTCGCGTACCTGATCCAGCCGGCCACCGCCAGCGTCAGGTGCCGGATCGGCGCGCCGTCGGCAAGGCGGTCGCGGACCGTACCGAGCAGCCGCTGCGGCAGCTTCTGCGAGCCGTCCATCGCAATCTGCCGCGTCTTGTGCGGCAGCGCCGAGTTGCGAAAGCGCTCCATGAGTTGTCCGCAATAGTCGGCGAGGTCGGTCCCTTCCGGGCGTTGCAGTGTCGGTACGATTTCTTCGGCCATCTGACGCTCGATGAGCGTCGCCAGCAGCGGATGGCGCGACGCCTGCCACACGAATTCCTGGTCCATCAGGAATCCCAGGTAGGCGAGCGTGGAGTGGCTGCCGTTCAACAGCCTCAGCTTCATGAGCTCGAACGGCGCGACATCGGCGACCACCTGCGCGCCGGCATCCTCCCAGCGGGGACGGGCCGCCGCGATGCGGTTCTCGATCACCCATTGCCCGAAGGGCTCCGCGGTCACCGGCGCCGCGTCGCGCAGTTCGAGTTGCCGTTCGACCTCCGCAATGTCCACGTCGGTCGTCGCCGGCACAATGCGGTCGACCATCGTCGAAGGAAATGCAACGTGCTCGCGAATCCAGGCGGCAAGCGCGGCGTCGCGGTGCCGCGCGAATGCCTGCACCAATCCTTCGACCAGGCGGCCGTTGTGCGGCAGGTTGTCGCAGCAGACGAACGTCAACGGACCGGCACCGGCGGCTTGCCGCGCGGCGAGCCCCGCCACCAGGATGCCGATCGCCGATTCCGGCTCGTCCGGATGCACGAGGTCGTGGGCGACGTCCGGATGGGCGGCGTTCAGCGCACCGGTGGCCGGCTCGTGGCAATACCCCTTTTCGGTGACCGTCGAGGTCACGACGGTGATGCGCGGATCGGCGAAACGCTGCACCAGCGCCGACCGCGAGGCACCCGCGAACATCGTCTCGCGCAGCGAGCCAATGACGCGCGCCGTCGTTCCGTCGCCGGTGCGCGTCAACAGCGTGTAGAGGCCATCCTGCGCGGCGAGCGGTTCCACGGCGCGCGGCGTCTTGAGCGACACGCCACAGATGCCCCAGCGGGGGTCGACGGCCAGCACGTCGTCCGTATACACGGCCTGGTGCGCGCGGTGAAACGCGCCGAGTCCCAGATGAAGGATTCCGACCTGGACATGGGCGGGGTCGTATCCGGGTCGCGCCACCGATTGTGGCAGCGAGGACAACGTCGAGAGCGACAGGCGCGTCATTGGAACAGCATGCTCCTTCCCGAATCAGGTCGTGGTTTATGCCGTGATTTTGCGCGTGCGCGAAGCGGCGGCGCGGCGTGCGCCGCCGCCCGCCTGTTCGCCGGGCACAATCACGTCCCATTGCCGCTGGAACTCGCGTTCGACGCGCGCGAGGTGCCGGTGCATCGCGGCGCGCGCGCCATCGGGATCACGCTGCTCCAGCGCCTCCACAATCGCCTCGTGGTCGAGCAGAACACCGTCGCGCATCTTCTGCGTATGAAAATAGGCCTCGATGCGTGACCAAAGCTTGCCGCGCCGCTGCTGCCACAGGCCTTCGACGACCAGCGCCAGCGAACCGTTGCCGGTGGCGGCGGCGATGCGCACATGGAACTCGCGGTCTGCGGCGTCGCGCCGGGCGAAGTGGTCGGCATGTTCGCGCATCCGCACCACCGTCGCCCGCATTGCCGCCAGGTCCGCCTTCCTGGCCGAGCGCGCAGCCAACGCGGCGATTTCGCCTTCGATCAGGTGCCGCGCGCTCAGCAGCTCGAACGGGCTGGGGCCTTCGTCGACAAGGCCGACGATCTGCGCGGCCCCCGGCTGGCTGACGAAAATTCCGGAGCCGACGCGAACCTCGACGCGGCCGGCGATTTCGAGCGAAATGACCGCCTCTCGCACCGAAGTACGCGAAACGCCCAGCAGCGCGGCAAGCTCGCGCTCGGCCGGCAGGCGGGACCCGGCCGGGAATTCCCCGCTGTCGACCAGCGCGGCGATCTGTCCGGCAATCTGGCGGTACAGCCGCAGCGGCTCGACCGCGTGCAAGGGCACTGGGGCAATCTCCTGGGGCGCAATGATGGATCGGGGGGACGCGTGGCGGGCGGCAGCGCAAACCGTCTGCCGAGTCATTCGGGTCAGGTGCAGCGCCGATCGACCGGGGACTCGGGAAGAATGTACGCGCGTCGCCGGACCGTGGTCAAGTGGTCCAACCACCGGACCAATGGCCTTCGTCGGCCCCTGCCGTCGACCGGGCACCCTCCTCCGGCTCGCGCCGGCCCGTCAGCGGAACTCCGGCAGGCACCCCGTGGCACTTCCTCCCAGCGCGTCGATTCGCTAACCAGGCGCCAGGAAGTGTCCCGACTTCCCGCCCATTTTCTCCAGAAGTCGAATTGCCTCGATGCGCATGCCGCGGTCGACGGACTTGCACATGTCGTAGATGGTCAGCAGCCCCACCGTAGCGGCAGTCAGCGCCTCCATCTCCACGCCGGTTCGGCCCAGCGTCTGCGTGGTGACCTCGATCTCGACCGCCGAGCGCGACTCATCGATCGCGAAGGCGACCGCAACGTGCGTCAGCGGCAGCGGATGACACAGCGGTATCAGGTCGGACGTACGCTTGGCGGCCGCGATCGCGGCAATACGCGCGACGCCGAGGACGTCGCCCTTCTTCGCATCACCCGCGCGAACGAGCGAAAGCGTCGCGGACTGCATCAGGATGCGGCCCCCTGCACGGGCGAGACGTTTGGTTACACTCTTGTCCGCCACATCGACCATGTGCGCCTGACCGCCCGCGTCGAAGTGGGTAAAATGGACTCCGCCGGCCGCCTTCGCGCGTGCGGTGCCCTGTCCGGGTCGTACCCCGGCCTTGACGGCTTTCGCGCCAGTCGCGGCCTTCGTCGTTCGGGCGCGTACCACGTGCGGGCTCTCCGTTGAACTTGATCGTGCGGCGGGCATCTTAGCACCAGAGCATCCATGTCCCGAACGCCGTGAAACGCAACCCCTGCCGCGCGTCCAACGCGCCGGCCCATGCGGGCCGCAAACTTATCGCCGCAATGTTGGCGGCAGCGCTGGCGACCACGCCGGTCGCCCAGGTGCCGGCCACAGGCGGTGGCGCACCGCCGGCGCAACCCGAACCAGCGAAATTATCGCCATGGAGCATGGCGCCCGCGCCTGAACCGGCACCGGTACCGTACCGGACCTTGGTACATCGTCGCTGCCCAGTCTCCCGCCTGCAGTGCCCTCGCTGCCCGACCTTGGCGATTCGTCGCAGGTGGGCTTCAGTCCGGCACAGGAGCGCAAGGTCGGTGAAGCGATCCTGCGTCAAATCCGCGCCCAGGGCGCCTACCTGCAGGATCCGGAGGTCAACGACTATCTGAACGAACTCGGCAACCGGCTGGTCGCGGCTTCACACGACACCAAGCAGGACTTCCTGTTCTTCGCAGTGCCCGATCCGCAGATCAACGCATTCGCCCTGCCCGGTGGCTTCATCGGCGTACACACCGGGCTCATCCTGCTCGCGCAGAACGAATCCGAGCTCGCAAGCGTGCTGGCGCACGAAATTTCGCACGTCACGCAGCATCACATGTCGCGGATGGTGGCCAGCCAGAAGAACTCCATGCTGCTGTCGCTGGCGGGTTTGGCGCTCGCCATCCTCGCCTCGCGCGCCGGCGGCGGCGACCAGGCGGTGTCGGCCGCCATCGCGAGCTCGCAGGCGCTGCAGGCGCAGAACCAGCTCAACTTCACGCGCGACAACGAATACGAGGCCGACCGCATCGGTTTCTCGCGCCTGGTAGCCGCCGGCTTCGATCCCAACGGAATGGCCACGTTCATGCAGCGGCTGCAGCGCTCCAACCGCTTCATCGAGGGGGCGGCGCCTTCGTACCTGCGCACCCACCCGATCACCTACGAGCGCATCGCCGAAGCCCAGGCCCGCGCGCAGGGCATGCCGTACCGGCAGGTGCCGGACTCACTCGAGTTTCACCTGGTTCGCGCGCTGCTCAAGAGCTACGAGGGTGACGCCCGCGAGCAGGTCGCGAATTTCGACGCGGCGATCAGGGAGAAGAAGTACAACAACGAGATCGCCGCGCGCTACGGACTGGTGGCGGCGCTCCTGCGGGCGCAGGAATTCCCGCGGGCGAAGTCCGAGCTCGCCCGGCTCGAGAAGATGGCACCGGCAAACCCGATGATCGAGGCGATGGCCGGCAACGTGTTGATGGGTGCCGGAGAGTACGACGCCGCGGCCGCGCGCTTCCGGTCCGCGCTGCAGCGCTATCCGAACAAGATGCAGCTCGTCTACGACTATCCCGAATCGCTGATCAAGGCCAAGCGGCCGGCCGAGGCGACGACATTTCTCGAAGAACAGCTGATCCGCTTCCCCGGTGACGGACAGCTGCACCAGATCGCGGCGAAGGCCTACGCCGAGCAGAACATGCGGCTGAAGGAGCACGAGCACCAGGGCGAGTTCTACGCGTGGGCGGGCAACCTCCCGCTCGCCATCTCCCAGATGGAACTCGCGGCCAAGGCCGGTGACGGCGATTTCTATCAGGTTTCGGTGGTCGAGTCGCGGCTGCGCGCGCTGCGCAGCGAGCAGGCGGAGCTCCAGAAAGACGGATTCGGGCGCTCCGGTTGACGCCGCCCAACCTCCGTCGGCGTATCGCCGTTGCCGCCGACGCGGGAATCCATCGACAAAGGTGCCGCCGTTGCCCTTACCCAAGCTGAACCCGCTGCGCCGGTACGCGCTGCCGCTCGCAGCAGTCGCAGTCGCCGCGGTGGCGGCCTTCGGGCTTTGGAAAGCGTTCGGCACCGGCGGCAGCGCACCCGAATACCGCGTCGCCCGGGTCGAACGCGGCAGCGTCACGTCGGTCGTATCGGCGTCGGGGACGCTCAATGCCGTGACGACCGTGCTGGTCGGTTCGCAGATTTCCGGGCAGATCAAGGAACTGCTCGTCGACTTCAATTCGGTGGTCAAGAAGGGGCAGCTCCTGGCCCGCATCGATCCGGAAACCTACGAAATCAGGGTGCGGCAGGCCGAAGCCGATCTCGAGGCGGCACGCACCGCGCACATGCAGAAGCAAAGCGACGCAGCCGCGCAGCGCTCGCAGGCGCTGCGCGCAAGGATCACGTACGACGACGCGAAGCGAGACCTCGACCGCAAGCAGTCGCTGGTCGAGAAGGGTTTCATCTCGGGCGCCGAAGTCGACAAGGCGCGTTTCGCCGAGCGCGGCACGGCAGAGGCGATCCACACCGCCGATGCGCAGGTGAAGTCCGCCGACGCCCAGGTCGCCAATGCGGCAGCCGTCATCAAGCAGCGCGAAGCGGCGCTCGCGTCCGCACGCAACGACCTGGCCAAGACCACGATCACCGCGCCGGTCGACGGCGTCGTGATCTCCCGCCAGGTCGACGCCGGCCAGACCGTCGCCGCGAGCCTCAACACGCCGACGCTTTTCACGCTCGCGCAGGACCTGCGCGAAATGCAGGTCGAGGTCGCAATCGATGAATCCGACATCGGAAAGATCCGCCAGGACCAACGAGTCACGTTCACGGTCGACGCGTTTTCCGGCCGCACGTTCGATGGGCGCGTACGGCAGATCCGCAAGGCGGCGCAAACGGTGCAGAACGTCGTGACCTACACGGTCGTCGTCGAGACGCCGAACCCGAGTCTTCTGCTGGTGCCCGGCATGACGGCCAACGTGCGCATCATCGCAGACAGCCGAGAAAACGTGCTGAAGGTGGCCAACGCCGCGCTGCGCTGGCGCCCCGCCGGCACCGTCGCGGCGAAGGACGACGCGGCCCCCCCTCCCACGGGAGCCGCGCCGGGCCAAGGCGATGCGCAGGCACGCCGCCAGAAGCTCGTCGCCGAACTCAAGCTCGACGCCAGCCAGCAGGCGCGCCTCGACGAGATTTTCGCCGAATCGCGGGGCAAGTTCGCCGATTTGCGCGATGCTCCGGACGCCGAACGGCGCACGCGCGGTGAGCGGCTGCGTGCCGAAGTCCGCCAGAAGATCAGCTCGATGCTCAACGCCGACCAGCGCAAGCTCTATGCCGAGATCGTCGCGGCGGAAACCGGCCGCGCCGCTTCGGGAAGCGGTCGCGTCTTCGTGCTCGGCCCGGACCAGAAGCCGCTCGAAGTGAAGCTGCGGCTCGGACTATCCGACGGAAACTCCACCGAAGTGGTGAACGGCGACGTCAAGGAGGGCACCGAGGTCATCGTCGGAACCGTCGCGGCCAACGCCGCCCGGTCGCCATCCGGCAGCGCGCCGCGGCTGCCGTTCTGATGAGCGAGTCGGGCATCGGGGTTCGCTCGCCATGGCGCTGATCGAAACGCGCGATCTCACCAAGATCTATCGGCTCGGCGAGACCGAAGTGCACGCACTCGCCGGCGTTTCGATCTCCATTTCAGAAGGCGAGTTCGTTGCCGTGATGGGCCCGTCGGGCTCAGGCAAGTCAACGTTCATGAATGTGGTCGGATGCCTTGACGTGCCGACCTCGGGCAGCTACCGGTTCAACGGCGAGGATGTCGCAGGGCTTTCCACCGACGAATTGGCCGGCATCCGCAACCGGTCGATCGGATTCGTCTTCCAGCAGTTCAATCTGCTGGCGCGCACGTCGGCCGTGGAAAACGTGGAGCTCCCTCTCCTCTATGGCGGTGTGCAGGCGTCCGATCGCAGGGCGCGCGCGCTGAACAAACTCGAGCAGGTCGGCTTGAGCGCCCGCGCCGGCCACCATCCCGCCCAGCTGTCCGGCGGGCAGCAACAGCGGGTCGCGATCGCGCGCGCGCTCGTCAACGATCCCAAGCTGATCCTGGCCGACGAGCCCACCGGTGCCCTCGATTCGTCGACGAGCCTCGAAGTGATGGCACTGCTGCAGGAACTCAATCGCTCCGGCATAACCATCGTCGTCGTCACGCACGAACAGGACATCGCGACCTTCGCCTCCCGGCGGGTCGCATTCCGCGACGGGCGCATCATCGCCGATACGCGCTACGAGCCCGCCGATGCCAATGCGGCGCTCGCCACTCGCCGCGCCGAAACCGCCGGAGCCGCTGCGTGAATTTCCTCGCCACGCTGCGTGTCGCCCTCGCCGCCCTGCGCATCAACAAGCTGCGCTCGGCGCTGACGATGCTCGGCATCATTATCGGCGTCGGCGCCGTCATCACGATGGTGGCCGTCGGTGCGGGTGCGCAGGCGCGGGTCGAGGAGCAGATCAAGAGCCTGGGTTCCAATCTGATCATCGTGCTGTCCGGCAATTTCACGATGGGCGGCGCGCGCCAGGGGTCGGGGTCGCAACTCACGATCACCGAAGACGACGCCTACGCGCTGCAGCGCGAGGTCCAGGGTGTGCAGGTCGCGGCACCCGCACTGCGCGGCAGCGGCCAGGTCGTGTATGGCAACAGCAACTGGGCGACCCAGATCCAGGGCACGACGCCCGAATTTCTCGAGGCGCGGCAATGGGAAATCGCTTCCGGCAAGCCATTCGACCAGTCGCACGTGGATTCCGCGGCGAAGGTCGTCCTGCTCGGCCAGACCGTCGCCAGATCGCTCTTCGGGGAGGCCGATCCCGTCGGCGAGACAGTACGCATCCGCCGTGTCCCGCACGAGGTGATCGGCGTCCTCGAGCGCAAGGGCCAGAGCATGATCGGGCAGGACCAGGACGACCTGGTGCTGATCCCGATCACCACGGCCCGGAAGCGCGTGCTGGGTGGACAGCAGGTGAAAAGCCGCAATGTGCAATCGATTACCGTCCGTGCTCGCGACGGGGCCGACATGATCGCTACCGAGCAGGAGATGCGTGACCTCATGCGCCAGCGGCACAAGCTTTCCGCGAATCAGGAGGATGACTTCTTCCTGCGCAACCTTTCGGAAGTGCTCGCGGCGCGGGAGGCGTCGTCGAAGGTACTTGGCTACCTGCTTGCGGCGATTGCCTCGGTGTCGCTTGTCGTCGGCGGCATCGGCATCATGAACATCATGCTGGTCTCGGTCACCGAGCGCACCCGCGAGATCGGACTGCGGATGGCGGTTGGTGCGCGTGGCCGCGACATCCTCACGCAATTTCTCGTTGAAGCCGTCACGCTCGCGCTGATCGGCGGCCTGATCGGCATCGTGATCGGCGCCGCCTCATCGGTGGCCGTCGGCCACCTCGCAGGCTGGCGCACGGAAGTCAGCGTGGCCTCGGTGATCCTCGCCGTTGGTTTCTCCGGCGCGATCGGCGTGTTCTTCGGCTTCTATCCGGCGCGCACCGCTTCGCGGCTGGCCCCGATCGAGGCGTTGCGGCACGAATAGCCGCGGAGGCATTATCGCGCCGACGCTTGCCCCATCGGACGTGGCCGGCGCAGTCGGCGCCAAGGCACTCGACCCCGGCGTCATGGGGAGGCGATGGCGGGCCCGCCATCGACCTGTTGCTTGTGACAGTAGGAGCCTCCCCGCGGGTCGGCCGATATTGGCGCCGCGCGGACCACCGGCATCGCGCGTCACTTTGGGAGGAACCATGAAAATCCTCGTCGTCGACGACCATCCTCTGATCCTGCACGCGCTGTCGCAGTTCCTGCCAGACCTCGATGCGGAGCTTGACATCATCGGCGCGGTCAGTCGCGAGGAAACGCTGAGGATGCTCGCGCGGCACCCGGATTGTGCGTTGCTGCTGCTCGACCTGGCGCTTCCCGGCGCGCACGGGCTCGACTTCCTGGCCGAACTGCGCCGCGATTTCCCGCGCCTGCCGATCGTCGTGCTGTCGGCGACGCATGACCGCGCGACGGTCGGCGGTGCGCTGGCGGCAGGCGCGCGCGGATTCGTCGCCAAGACCACGGATCCGGCCTCACTGCTCGATGCGATGCGCACCGTGCTTGCAGGCGGCGAGCACGTCACGCGGGACATCGTCGCGACGCGTACGACGACCATCGATGGCGTGTCCGTCGACGTGCTGGGGCTGACGCGGCGCCAGAGCGATGTGATGCTGCGCCTCGCGCGCGGTATGCCGAACAAGATGATCTGCAGGGAACTCCGCCTGTCCGAGGGAACGGTCAAGGTGCATGTGAGCGCCATCCTCCGGGCGCTCAACGTTCACACGCGCTCGCAGGTGATCGTCGAGCTCGCGCGCCGCGGCATTCGACTCGATCATCCTGTTTCGTTCCGCTAGCGGTACTCCCTTCGGCCTCGTCGGGGCGAAACGGAGTGTCATCGACCGCCACGCTGGCGCCCGCGCTGCTCGCCCGCGCGCGCGCGGACCAGGTCGCGCAGCTCTATGCCGGATGGCATCGGACGTCGCTGTCGATGTTGCTGGGCGCGGCGCTGCTTTGTCTCGTGCTGTGGACGCAGGCGTCACCCGAATGGATGGTCGCATGGCTGTCGCTGATTGTCGTCAACCAGATGTGGCGGGGTTTGCTCGTGCGCGCCTGGATTCGGCAGCGCCCCGGACTGGACGCGACCCGCCGTTGGGGCCGCTATTGGTCCGCTGGCTCGGCGCTGGCGGGCGCGCTATGGGGTCTGGCCGCGCTGGTCATGTACCCGGCGGCGGCGGCGCACCAGGCGCTGCTCATCGTCTGCATCTTCGGCGTGGTGCTGGGCGGGCTCAACCTTACCGCCGTCTATCGGCCCTCGTTTTATGGTTTCGTCCTGCCGGCGCTGATTCCGCTCATCGTACGGGTCGCGCTCGAGGGCGACCAGGTACACCTGTACACGGCCCTGGTCATGACCGTGGTGCTCGGCTTCGTGCTCGCATTCGGGCATCAGCTCAACGACGTGCTGACCCGCTCACTCGCGATGCGCTACGAGAACATCGACCTCATCGAGGAGCTCAAGGGCAAGTCGCGCGTCGCGCATGATGCGCGCGCCGCCGCCGAACTCGCGAACAGGACCAAGAGCCAGCTTCTCGCCGCGGCGAGCCATGACCTTCGCCAACCTCTGCACGCGCTCGGGCTGTACGTCGCCGCGCTCGCGGAACGCGCCGCGAACTCCGAATGGGCGACATTGATTTGCAGCGTGCGGCGCGCGGTATCCGCGCTCGAGGGTCAGTTCGAGCAGCTGCTCGACCTGTCGCGGCTCGAAGCGGGAATGACGGCACCCTCGCCGGTGCGCGTTGCGGTCGCGCCCTTGTTCGCGCACATCGTCGACGACCTGCGGCCGCAGGCCGACGCCAAGGGCATCGTGCTCCGGGTTGCGACCACACGGGTCTCGGTGCGCAGCGATCCGGCGATGATTGAGCGAATCCTGCGCAATCTGGTCGTCAATGCCATCCGCTATACCGAATCCGGCGGCGTGCTGCTCGGCACGCGTCCCCGCGGTGGCGACGTCGCCATCGACGTGATCGACACCGGCATCGGCATTGCGCCCGAACACCAGGCCCGCATCTTCGAGGAGTTCTATCAGGTTCGCGAATCGCGCAGCAGCCGCGCGCGTGCGGGCATGGGCCTGGGACTCGCGATCGTGCGTCGGCTGGCGGCGCTGCTCGACCACCGCATCGAGATTGCCTCGCGCCCGGGACAGGGTTCGCGATTCACCATCGTGGCGCCGCGTGCCTCGCCTGCTTTCGCGCTGCGCGTATCGCCGCTCCGTCGGTCCGGCGCCGCAGGCAACGGCGCGGGGATTCTGTCCGGCACGATGGTCGCGGTGATCGACGACGATCCTTCCGCCGTCGACGCAATGACCGCGCTGTTCGAGACCTGGGGAGCAACCGTGGCCGGAGGCACCGACACGCAGGAACTGCTCGACGCGCTGGGCGCGGTGGAGCGCTATCCGGACATCCTGGTCGCCGACCTGCGACTGGCGCAGGGCGAATGCGGGATCACCGTCGTGCGCAAAGTCCGCGACGAACTTGGAGTGGCCGTACCGGCGCTGCTCGTTTCCGGCGACACCAGCGCCGCGGCGGAACACGACGCCCGCATGGCGGGCATGCCGCTCCTCGGCAAGCCGGTGGTACCCGCCGTGCTGCGCGCAACGGCGACTGCGCTCATCGCCCGGGAGGCCTGAGCACGACGCATCCCTGCCATCCAGAAAACAACGGGCGGACCGCGGCGCAAGCGGCCCGCCCGCAGGCGGAGGAGACCCCACCCTTGCTGCGTCAGGCCATGAACCCCAGATCCTTGACCGAGAAGTTCGTCAGGTTCGGGAACACCTGGTCGATGTCACTCTGCGGCATGCCGAACCACTTGCCGAGCGTCGAGCCCACCTGGTCGACCGCGGTCGTCGGGATCCAGGCGCCATTGTTGCCCGCGTCCTGATTTCCGCCCTTGACGAGATCCGGAAACGTGCCGTACATGTTGCCGCCCTTCACCGAGCCGCCGACGAGGACCTGGTGGCCGCCCCATGCATGGTCGACGCCGTTTCCGGCATTGCCGATGAACGTCCGGTTGAAGTCCGACATCGTCAACTGCACGACGTCGCTCGAGATACCGGCGGCGACCGTGTAGTCGTAGAACGCCTTCATCGCCGGGAACAGCTGGTTGAACAGGTTGGTCTGGTTGGTGACGGTGTTCGTATGCGTGTCGTAGCCGCCCATGCTGACGAAGAAGAACTGGCGCTTGACTCCGGTCTCCGCGCTGCGGTCGATCAGCCGCGCGACCTGCCGCAGTTGCTGCGCAATGCCGGTGTTGAGCAGTGTGCCGTTGACCGTGAACGCGGTCTGGATGATCGGAGGCAACGGCGTCGCGGTGAGGATCGGATTGGCGGTGTTGTTCGCTGTCAACGCCTTGTCCATCACGCCGGCCGCACCGGCGACAACCTGGTTCCCGCTGGGGGAATTGAGCAGCGACACCATCGCGTTGTAGCGCGCCATCTGCTCCGCGCTGGTACCCTGCCCGGCGACAGTGACGCCGCCGTTCTGCGGGATGACCAGCGGTGCTGTCGTGGCGCCATTGGTAAAGATCTGCGATCCGGACACCGAGACGGCCGGCGGGATCAGCGCGCCCGAATTGATCGAGGTAAGGCGGTCCGACATCCGGCCGCCCCAGCCCGTGCGTACCGCCGAATTGGCGATGAGCCCCGACCACTGGTCCTGCTGATCCGAATGCGAGAACAGACTCGGCGGACGCCCCTGGCCGCTCTTGTATTGCGTCTTGTCCAGCGGCTGAACCAGCGTGCCGGCATTGGCAAGCACCGCCATCTTGCCTCCGGTATAGACCGGGAGCAGCGGTGCCATGCTCGGGTGGAACCCGTAGGTCTTGCCGGCCGCGGGGAACTGCAGCAGTTGCGCCTGCGGTATCGCGACATTGGAGGCGGCGGTCCGCACGGCGGAATATGCGGCGTAATCGGAGTACGGCACGATCATGTTGTTCGAGTCGTTGCCCCCGAACAGGAACACGCAAACGATCGCTTTGTACCCGCTGCCCACGGCCGCCGAGGCACTTTCGACGCCCCAGGTACCCAGGTTTCCGGCGAGTGCGCCCGCGGTGAGGGCGCTCGTAGAGGTCAGGAATTTCCGGCGATTGATATTCATGTTAGCGCTGCACCTGGTAGTCGTACGACGAAGCCATCAGGTAGACGGCCATTCTGGCGCGGGCCGTCAGCTGTGCTGGCGTGGGAGGAGTGCTCAGCGTGATCGCGTTAACCGCCGTCGCGATGGTCGGTTCCAGCGACGCCGGGAACTGCCCGCCGGCAAGCGTCTGGTTGACCAGCGAAACCATCGCTGCCGGATTGTCGGCAATCGCCTCGAATGGTGCGAGGAAGAGCCGAGTCCCGGTCGAGTACGGGATGGTCGTGTCCGCGTTGTAGCCGCCGTAGACCAGCGCGTAGACGAGGTTCGCACGACCCACCGCCGTCACCGTGGTGTGAATGCCGAATTCCGGACCGAGAATCGCTGTCCCCGGCACCTTGCTGTCCGGCATGAAGTAGTTGAACACCGTCGGCGAATAGAACGGGCGCTGTCCGAGGTTGCTGGTCTGCCCCTCCAGGCGCGATCCGTCGGTGACGCCCGACAGCGCTCGCAGCAGCCCGGTCACCATCAGCACCGGTTCCCTGAGCGAGCCGAAGTCGGAGGCCCCCTTCGCGGGACCGCGCGCCTCTGAATCGAGCAGAATGGCCTTCACGACCGCCGCCATGTCGCCGCGGACGCCGGATCCGTTGTTGATGAAGACGCCCGCAACGCGCGATACGTACCCCGGTGACGGATTGCCGGTCACCAGCCGCTGGATCAACTGCCTGCCCACATAGACGGGGGTGTTGGGATGCATGAACACGTTGCGCACGGCGGCATCGATATCCGTCTGAGCCGTCTGCCCTGCCGGCAAGACCGTACCGCTCAGCAACGTCTTTTCGTTGGGATCATGCCCGGCGGTATTGGTCGTCGGGTAGGGCACCATCGGGGCACCGTAATAGCGGCCCTGCTTGCCCGTGGCCGGCCCACCCGGGTTTGCAGCGCTGGAATACGTGTATCCGGTGAAGACCTTCGCGAACTCACCGATCTCGGTCTGGCCGTACGTCGGGATCGGCTTGTTCTGCGCGTCCAGCAGCGGCGACCCGTCCTGATTGAGTTCGACCAGGTTGATCGAGAACAGCTGCATGATTTCGCGCGCGTAGTTCTCGTTGGGCACCCGTGTGCTGGTTGTGGGCGGCGCCGGCGCGCGGTCGTTGTTGACCATGTCGAGGTAGTTGCCCATGGCCGGGTTGTACGTGACCTTGCGCAGCAGCGTCTCGTAGTTGCCGAACGCCTCCTGGAACATGATGCTCTGGTAGCGCGACATCACGTGGGCGTAGGACAGGTCGTTTTCGTTCCCCGAGGTGACGACGATCTGCGACAGTGCCCAGGCCACGCGCTGGCGCAACTGGTCCGGCGCGGACAGTGCATTGGTGAAGAAGTCGCGCTGGAGCATGGCGAGCGTCAGGTGGTCGCGCACGCACATCGCCTCTGGCGAATCGTTCGGGTAGTTGCCCCCACCCGGCATGGACGTGGTGCAGTCGGCGGTGGTGCCCAGCTGGATCCTGTTGTACCTGGCATCCGGGTAGCCCGAGACAGGCTGGTTGATCTGGTCGTTGATCCAGCCCGCGATGCCAAGCTGCTTGACCCGCGCCGCCTCCTCCTGCGATGCCCCGAACGTCGCCTGATTGAGCAGCCGCCAGATGTCCGGGTCGGAGGTGACGATCGCCGGCGCGGTCTTGACGACCGCCCGTTGCGGCAGCGTCGAGGCCGTCTGGTTGAGCGAGTCGGTCACCTGCGCATAGATGTCGTAATTGCCGGCGCTCGGCAGCGTGACGGTCGTGCTGTACGGCGACGTGGTGTCGTCGACCAGCTTCGCTCCGTTCATGAAGAACGCTACCTTGCTGACGGAAGCGCCGGCCGCAGTAGCGGAAGCGTTGCCGGTCAGCGTAACGGTCGCGCCCGGGGCGAACAACGTGTTCGACAGCGACAGCGTGATCCTCGGCAATGACGCCACCGGCGGCGCGGCGGTCACGACCACCGATACCGCGTTCGAGACGGCCTGGTTGGCAGAGTTGTCGGTCGCACGCGCCGTGAGCGTGAAGGTCCCCGCGGTTGCGGAACTGAACGTCGCGCTGTAGGGGGACGTCGGGTCGGTCGAAAGCAGCGTTGCGCCGTTGTAGAAGTCGACCTTGGTGACATTGCCGTCACTGTCGGCGGCGGTGGCATTCAGCGTGGTCGAGGCGCCGATGCCGATCGACGTAGAGGTTGCGCTCAGCGAGACCGTCGGCGGATTGTTGCGCGACGTGCCGCCATTGACCGCCGAAATGACGATCGAGTTGGATGTCGTCTCCGCGTCCTTGTCGTCAGTGGCCACCGCCTTCAGCGTGTAGCTGCCGGTCGCTGTAGGCTGGAAGTAGTAGTTGTAGGGCGCATTGATTGCAATGCCGACCGCGGCTCCATTCTCGTAGAACGTTACCCTCGCGATCGACCCGTCCGCGTCGGTTGCGTTCGCGGTCACCTGCGTCGACGCTCCGATCTTGACGGTGGTCGCAGTGCTGGACAGCGAAACGACGGGCGGCTTGTTGCCGCCGCCGCCCACGGTGTTTACCGTCACCATGACCGGCGCCGACGTGGCTTGCGCCAGCTGATTGTCGATGGCGACCGCCCTCAGCGTGTACGTCCCGGCCAGCGCAGGCGAGAAGCTGTAGGTATACGGAGGCGAGGATACCTGCGCGACCTGCGTCGGGCCGTTGTAGAAGACGACCTTCACCACCGCTCCGCCCGGATCGGACGCAGTGGCCGTCAGCACGCTGGTCCCGCCGACGTTGATGGTCGACGGTGACGCCGCCAGCGAAACGTTGGGCGGATTGTTGCGCTGCGCCTGCACGCCACCGGCCGCCAACCCTGCGGCCAGCGCCATCGCCGCCAGCACACTGCTGTGCCACGCGAGCAACCGCGGGCCCCCCTGCTTTGCCAACTTGGTTTTACCCAACATCACCGGCCTCCGGACCTTGGTCGATGTTTCTCAAGGTAGGGAGGCCCTTCGCCCTGGCCGGACGCCGCGATATCTTGCAGCGCGCCGCGCAGACCCTCCCCGTGTGCCCGGATTATTCCCGATCAAAGTTTCGTTTACAAGAGCGTACTCGAAGTCAGGCGACAAACGGTACTTTCATTAATTGTTTTATGCGGATGCCATGTTAACAAAATTCATTAAGTGTATTGTTTTTAAGTATTTTTAATTCTCACATGTCATATTTAGTTGTTCACTACTTGGCATCTTAATGACGATTGTATGATGCCGATTCCCAGTTTTTTTACGGTTTTTTGCGAAGGGCCATCGACAGTTCGGCGTCCGATTTCGTGCTGTTGGTAGCGATCGCGTGGATACCTACGTCTTATGACGAAGGAATATGTCGCGGCCCAAGCCGGCGACGAAGGGGCGACCGCGTCCAGCCCGAAAAAACTGCCGCCCGCAGGCGGCAGTCCGATGTCGAGGCCCTTTTGGCCGTGGCGATCAGCTCCCGCCGGCCGGTGCGCCTGACTGCCAGTGCTCCAGCATCCTCGCCCTGAACGCCTCTCTGCGCGCGACCCGCGCCTTGACGTTGTCGCGGACGACCGCCTTCTGCGCCGGCGTGAATGTCGCGTAGAGCTTCAGCCATTCATCGCGTACCTGTCTGCGCAATGCCTGGTTGCCAGCCTGCACAGCGTCGGCCGTCACGGCCACGGCAGCGAAATCGGGTTCTGCCTTCGCGAGTTCGGCGTTCAGCGCCGCGCGAACCTGGTCCATGCCCGCCCGTCCGGTACCGCGCGCCGACTTGGTCTGGGCGACCGCGTTGTCCCACATGACCTGCTGCGAGGTATTGAGATCGAGCTGCGCCTTCACCGACATCAGGACACGCTCGATCTCAAGCCCGTGGCCAGGGCCCTTCATGCCTCGCGCAGGCTGCGCCAGCGCAGCCTGGGTTCCGAGGGTGAGCAGCGCGGCGGCGACGAAGCCGCTCCAACGTGCGACGTGCTTGTTCATATTCAATTCCTTTCCTTCGCGATTGTGGATGTTTTCCAGCCGCCGCGCGACGATGTCCGGAAACGGGCGGCTCGTTGGTTGGAAGCCTATTGTGGCCGAGCGTTCCGGCGCGATGCGACGCCGATTGCAACCGAACGTTGCCCAGGGCCCGGGCCGTTACAATCCCTTACCATTGCGGCGCCAAGGTGCCGCGCAGACCGATCTAATGGCAACCATGGCAGCAAAGTCCGGACCCACCAAGATACTGGTCGTCGACGACGATGTCCGGTTGCGCGACCTTCTCACCCGATACCTTGGCGAGCAGGGGTTCCAGGTTGCGGCGCTCGCCGATTCGCGCGATCTCGATCGCAAACTGCAACGCGATCCACCGCACCTCGTCGTGCTCGATCTCATGCTGCCGGGCGAGGACGGACTGTCCGTCTGCCGCCGGTTGCGCGGTGCAGGCGAATCGGTGCCGATCATCATGCTGACCGCCAAGGGCGAGGACATCGACCGCATCGTCGGCCTGGAAATGGGTGCCGACGACTACCTGGGCAAGCCTTTCAATCCGCGCGAACTGGTTGCCCGCATCCACGCGGTGCTGCGCCGGCACGGCGAGCGGCCGGTCGCCGGCGCCCCCGCGGCGGAGGGCACGATCGCATTCGGGCCGCACTTGCTCGACATGTCGGCCCGCACACTGATCTGCGACGGCGCGAGCGTCGCGCTCACCACCGGCGAGTTCTCGCTGCTTCGGGTCTTTTCCCAGCATCCGCGGCAGCCGCTCGCTCGCGAAAAACTGATGATGCTGGCGCGAGGCCGCGATCACGAGGTTTTCGATCGCGCGATAGACGTACAGGTGTCGCGGTTGCGCAAGCTGGTCGAGCCCGACCCCGCGAACCCCCGCTATATCCAGACGGTCTGGGGATTCGGCTATGTCTACGTGCCGGATTCCGCACCCAACGGCGAGAACGCGCCCTCCGCGGACACGCCATCGGGCAGCGCCGCATGACGTTCCTGCCGCGCTCGCTGTTCGGGCGCCTGCTCCTCCTGCTGGTCGCGGTGGTCGCGCTGGCGGTGCTGACCAGTATCGTGATGTTTCGGGTCGAACGGGCGAGTCTGCTCAACCGCCAGCTTTCCGAGACCAAGCTGGTCCAGCTGCAGGCGATCCGCGCGGCATTGGACGGCGCCGACGGTCCGCAACGACGAGAGAATCTCGCGCGGCTCGCAAATGAGTACGGCGTTCGCATCTTCCCTGAATCCGAGCGCCCGATGCGCGGCCAGCCGCCCGGAGGCCCGCTGATGCAGGAACTTGCCGAGCGCCTGCGCGAGCGCATCGGACCGGAGACGGAGATCCGTTTCGCACCACGCGCGCAGATGCTGTTTGTTCGCGTCATCGCGGCAGGCTCGCCATACTGGATTGGCGTTCCCGTTCCGCCGCGATCGCCCGCCGACGAATTTCCGACCCGGGCCCTGAGCTGGACGCTGGTCGTGCTGGTGCTCCTGCTGCTTGCGGCTTTCCTGTTCGCCCGCTACCTCGCGCGCCCGCTGCGCGAACTTACCACCGCCGTCGAACGCGTCGGCCGTGGTGAGGCGCCGCCATCGCTGCCGGAGTCGGGGCCGTCGGAAATCGCGGCAGTGAACCGCGGATTCAACGCGATGACGACCAGCCTGCGCCAGACCGAACAGGACCGGACGGTGCTGCTGGCCGGCGTGTCGCACGACCTCCGCACGCCGCTCGCCCGCCTGCGCCTGGGCGTGGAGATGGGCATGCGCGACGAACAGCTGCGTTCGGGCATGGTCGCCGACATCGAGGAAATGGACAGGATCATCGGCCAGTTCCTCGACTTCGCGCGAAGCGAGGTGACTGCGACATTGGAGCCGGCCGATCTCAACGCGATCGTCGGTGGTTGCGTCGATCGCTATGTACGGGCGGGCGCGTCCGTGGCGTTCCAGCCCGGGCCCGTTCCTGCCCTTCCGCTCAAGGCGACCGCCATTTCGAGACTGGTCGCCAATCTGGTCGACAACGCGCTGGCGTATGGTGCCCCGCCGGTGGAGGTCGCCACCGCGACCGATGGCGCGCACGCGACCATCACCGTCAGCGATCACGGCGACGGCGTTCCTCCGGGCGACGTCGAACGCCTCAAGCTGCCCTTCACGCGCGCCACCGAGGCGCGCGCCCGCGCTGATGGAGCCGCGGGCGCGGGGCTGGGTCTGGCGATCGTCGAGCGCATCGCCCGCATGCATGGCGGCCGCTTCGACCTGCTGTCGCGCGAGGGCGGCGGGACGCTGGCGCGGGTTTGCCTGCCGGCGAGTCGGCAAGGCGCGGAAGCGACCGAGTAGGTCGCCGCGCGAGCGGGGCGGCTCGACACGCACCGCCGGAGCCGAAGCCGGCTGGTTCGCGCGCCAGCGGCCTCTACTACTGCTGCGCCGTACCGGGCGACAACGCCAGCAAAACCATTGCCTGCGCCGCGATTCCCTCCTCGCGCCCGGCAAACCCCAGCCGCTCGGTCGTGGTGGCCTTGATCGACACGCACCCGACTTCACAGTCCAAATCCACCGCGACGTTGGCGCGCATTGCCGGCACGAAGGGCGCCAACTTCGGCACCTGCGCGATGATGGTCGCGTCGACATTGCCGATCGCGTAACCGCGAGCCTTCACCAGCGATACGACGTGCCGAAGCAGCACGCGGCTGTCGGCGCCCTTCCATCGTGGGTCGCTGTCGGGAAAGTGCGCGCCGAGATCGCCCAGCGCGAGCGCGCCCAACAGCGCGTCGGCGATTGCGTGCAACAGCACATCGGCGTCGGAGTGCCCGGCGAGTCCACGCGCGTGGGCGATCGTGACTCCACCCAGCACCAGCGGACGTCCGGCGACCAGCGCGTGGACATCGAATCCGGTGCCGATGCGCATGCTCATCTGCGGGCAGCTTCCGGGCATTCGCGCGCCTGCGCCGCAAGGATCGCGGCGGCCAGCGCGAGGTCGTCGGGATAGGTGATCTTGATGTTGGCAGGACTGCCTCGAACCAGCTGCGGCCGCAGTCCCAGCGCCTTCGACCGCCTGCGCCTCGTCGGTGCACGCCAGCGCACCGGGGTCCGCGAACGCGCGCTGAAGAACGCCGAAGCGGAACATCTGCGGCGTCTGCGCCTGCCACAGTCCCGAGCGCGGCACCGTCGCCAGTGCGCGAGGCGCGTCGGCGTCGTTGTCGCTGCGCTTCAACGTGTCGGCGACAGGCACGGCGAGCAGACCGCCGACCTCATCGTCGCGCAGGTGTTCGACGAGACGCGAGAGCGCATCGCGCGGGACGCAGGGTCGCGCGGCGTCGTGAACCAGCAGCCAGTCGTCGCTCCCGCAACGACCGACGCAGTTCCGCGAGCGCGTTGCCTACGGTCTGCGCACGCGTCGGTCCGCCGCATCGCAGCGCGACGACATCGGCCGGCCGGGCCGCCATGCGCTCGAAATGAAGGTCGTCCGCCGCCAGCGCGACGAACATCGCGGCGGGGCCAGCGCCTTCGCGCAGTCGCGCCAGCGTGCGCACCAGCACCGGCAGATCGGCCAGCGTTGCGTATTGCTTGGGCACCGCACCCGCGAAGCGCGCCCCGCCGCCGGCCGCCGGAATCGAACACGATGAGCGTGCCATGTGGGATCAGAGCAGCAGCGCAAGCCGCTCTTCGTCGAGCGGCGCGAAAGCCGAGCCGCTCGTAGAAGCGCCACGCGCCTTCGTTCGCGCGATGGCAGCCGCAATCGATGCGGGTCATGCCCTCCGCGCGCAGGTGATCGCGCAACGCGGCGAGCATGCAGCCGCCTCGCCGCGCCCCCGCCACTCCGGATGCACCGTCACGTCGTCGAGCTTGGCGACCAGCGTGCCGCGCGACGTCGAGATGGCGCGGCAGACCACGCAGGCGCCAACCGCATTGACGCCCGTTCCGGTCCCCGCCGCATAGGCGAGCCAGACGAAGCCGAGTTCCGGGCGGGCAACGAAGAGTTCGAGCGCGCGCCGAAGCGCCGGTACGCCGCCGTCGCCGTAGGCGGCCGCCGAGGCGCGGTAGTGCTTGTCGTCGCCGAGGAACGCAGCCAGCAGCGCCTGCGCGTCGGAGCGGTGGCCGCGGTCATCTGCTCGCAGCAAACAGCCACCCCGGTCATGGCGAATCGGCCTCGACGAACCAGCGGCAGGAGCGCCGCGCGGATGCTCGCCGGAATATCGGCGGGCGTCTCCGTCGCCCGGTCGACCCAGACGTGGACGAACCGGCCGGTCGCGGCAGGCGCCGCCGCATCCCGCGAGAACAACGCGATTTCATAAGTCACGGAACTGCGGCCGAGTCGCGTCACGCGAATTCCCGCGTCGATCGTCTCGGGAAACGACAGCGACCGATGGAAACGGCACGACGTCTCGACCACGAATCCGATGACCGGCCGGCGCGGATGTCGAGCCCGCCGGCGCGGATCAGTTGCTCGTTCACCGACGGTGTCGAAGTACGAGTAGTAGGTGACGTTGTTGACGTGGCCGTAGGTGTCGTTGTCCATCCAGCGCGTGGGGATGGCGAGGAAATGCCGATAGTCGGCGCGCGTGTCGTGGCGGGGATCCTTCATGTCAGTACCGCACGGCCGTCCGAAGGGTACTGACTGCACCCGCTCTGGGGACGGCGAGCGAAACGAGCATAGGAGTCGTTTCATCCCAGTTCCTGGCCGTCCATCCGAACGGTGTCGGCTGCAACCGCTCGGGAGGCAGCGAGCGAAACAAGCATAGGGATCGGTTCATCCTCGATGGAGATGCGGGTCACCGCGTACGCTGCACGTTGATCATCCGGCTGTCGAGGAGCTCGATCCAGTGGCGCACGGGCGTGCGCGTGCCCGACTCGAGGTGCGTGAGGCAGCCGATATTGGCCGTCACGATGGTGTCCGGTCGCGGCGCCTCGAGCGCCTTCAGCTTGTTCGTCTTGAGCTGGCCGGCAAGCACCGGTTGCAGCACCGAGTACGTGCCCGCGGAGCCGCAGCACAGGTGGCCATCGGCCGCCGGCAGCAGCGAGTGGCCGATCGCCAGCATGATCTCCTCGACCTGGCCGCGAATTTTCATGCCGTGCTGCAGCGTGCACGGCGAGTGGAACACGATGCGCTGCGCCCCCTGGTCCATGGCGATGAGCGGCGCGATCGTCTTCCACTCCGCCATCACGATTTCGATCGGATCGCGCGCGAGCTCGGCGATCTTCTTCGCCTTTGCCGCATAGGCGGCGTCCTGGGCGAGGAAATGGCCGTAGTCCTTGACCATGACGCCGCAGCCGCTGGCGGTGACGACGATCGCCTCGAGACCGCGATTCACCAGCGGCCACCAGGCATCGATGTTGCGGCGCACGACTTCGCGCGCTTCGTCCTCGGCATTCAGGTGATGCGACAGCGCACCGCAGCAGCCGCCTCCCGCGATGCGCAGCGGCGATATGCCGATGCGGTCGAGCACGCGCGGCAGTCGCGGCGTCGATATTGGGCTTGAGCGAGGGCTGCACGCAGCCCTCGCAGATCGAGCATCTTGCGCGCGTGGCGCGGCGCCGGCCACAGGCCGCGCCGATTCGCCGCCGGGAATGCGCTCGCGCGAGCTCGCGCGGCAACAGGCCCTTGACCATCCGGCCCATGGCCAGCGCGCCGCCGAACAGCCTGCGCGACAGGAGCGCCCTGCGCAGCGCCCATCGCTGCGCGGTTTCGGTCGCCGTTCGGCCCACCTTGGCTCGACCAGCGTGCGCCCGATGTCCAGCAGGCGGCCGTACTGCACGCCCGATGGACAGGTTGTCTCGCAATTGCGGCAGGTGAGGCAGCGGTCGAGATGCAGCTGCGTCTTCGCGGTGACCGGCTTCGCCCTCGAGCACTTCCTTGATGAGATAGATGCGACCCCGCGGCCCGTCGAGCTCGTCGCCCAGCAGCTGATAGGTGGGACAGGTCGCCGTGCAGAAGCCGCAATGCACGCACGAGCGCAGGATCGCGTCCGCTTCGCGGCCATCGCGCGTGTCGCGGTATTCGGCCGCGAGGTTCGTCTGCATCAGAGCGCCCGCGATCATCCGGCCACGGTTGAAAATGCCGTGCGGATCGAACAACGACTTGAGCTTCCGATGCAGTGCAGCGAGCGTGTCGTCGAGCGGATGAAACGACTCGACGCTCTTCTCGGGCGCCCGGAAAAGCGTCGCGTGCCCGCCCTGCGCGGCCGCCCACGCGCGCAGCTTCCGCGCATCGCTGCGCTCGCCCGCCGCAAGCCAGCGCAGCCCGCCTCCCCACTCGATGAGTTGGTCGCCGCCCAGGTCGGTATACGGCGCGGTCGTCCGGACCGAGAGCCGCCACAGCGTCGCGGCACCGCCGGCAGCGCGCTCGAAGAACGAATGCCGATGGTCGCGCACGGCGGCCCAGAAGGCGTCGGCATCGGCCACGTTCTGTCCGCCGAGCTTGGCGATCGCCGCGGTGACGGCCGGCTGCGCGCCCGACAGGCGCACTCGCAGGCGACCCTCGTGATAGCAGGTCGCGGAAAGCGGCAGCGGCTGGCCGCCCCACTCGTTGGTCCTGCGGATGGCCTCGTCCGCCGAGCATTCGAATGCAATCGTCGCCTCGGCCTTCGGCAGCGGCAGGCATTTCAGCGACACTTCGGTGATGACGCCGAGCGTACCGAGCGCGCCGGTCATGAGCCGCGACACGTCGAATCCCGCGACATTCTTCATCACGCGCCCGCCGAACGTCAGATGTTCACCGAGACCGTCGACGACACGCACACCCAGGATCAGGTCGCGCACCGCGCCCGCATACGGCCGGCGCGGTCCCGACAGGCCGCAGGCCACGGCGCCGCCCAGCGTCCCGCCATCATCGAAATGCGGCGGTTCGAACGCCAGCATCTGTCCCCGCGCCCGCATCGCGCTCTCGATGGCCTCGAGCGACGTGCCGGCGCGCGCGGTGATGACGAGTTCGGTGGGCTCGTAGTCGATGATGCCGGCATAGACCCGCATGTCGAGAACCTCGCCTTCGAGCGGGCCGCCGTAGAAATCCTTGGTGCCACCTCCTCGGATTCGAAGTGCCGATCCCGAGGCGGCGGCGTCGCGGACACGGGCGGCTACCGCTTCGAGTGCCTGATCCATCAGCGGCGACCCGCCGCCGCCGAACTTGTCGCGGTACACGATCCGCGGCTCGTC
This sequence comes from uncultured beta proteobacterium, assembly GCA_963739745.1. Classification (GTDB taxonomy): domain Bacteria; phylum Pseudomonadota; class Gammaproteobacteria; order Burkholderiales; family Casimicrobiaceae; genus VBCG01. The sequence goes on along the minus strand of CAVUCJ010000009.1, from coordinate 348,945 downwards.
GGCCTCGATGATTTCCTTCTCTGCGAGCGCGGCCTCTTCCCACTCGCGCAGTAAGGGATGCGCGAGGAGCGTGGACAGGTATTCGCCGGCGGCCGCATCCGGGCGTACGTCGTAGGTCCGGAAGCGGAACGCGACCGGCGCGTAGAACACGTCGGCGAGCGAAAACGCGCCGCAGAGGAAGGAGCCCGCCCCTGCGAATTTCCGCCGCGACTGCTTCCAGATCTCCTCGACGCGCGCGATGTTGGTCGCGGTGGCATCGGACCAGGGACGCACATCGAGCCGTTCACGAATACACATCGTCATGTCGTTGCGCAGCGCGGAGAATCCGGAGTGCATCTCGGCGGCGATCGAGCGTCCCCATGCGCGAGCCACCGGATCGGCCGGCCACATGCCCGCGTGCCGTTCCGCCAGGTATTCGGCGATCGCGAGCGAATCCCACACCTGGACGTCGCCGTCGTGCAATGCGGGCACCAGCGCGGTGGGTGAGAACACGCGATTGTCGGCGTTGTAGGTGCCGCGCAGCTGGATCACGACCTCGCGAAACGGCGCCCCCGAAAGCTTCGTTGCGAGCCAGCCGCGCAGCGACCACGACGAGTAGTTCTTGTTGCCGATGTAGAGCGTATACATTTCGATTGTCAGCTATCGGCGGTCGCTTGGGCGACTGCGGCGTGGAGGACGGGCCATTTCTGTCAACTCTCAACGACTCGCGCCGACTGGCGACTGAAAGGCACGGTCTTGCCAGGATTCATGATGTCGTGCGGATCGAATGCGCGCTTGATCGTCTTCATGAGGTCCACCGCCTCGCCATGCTCGGCGACCAGCGCATCGAGCTTGTGCATGCCCACGCCGTGCTCGCCGGTGCAGGTGCCGCCCATCGCGATGGCGCGCATGCTCACTCGCCGCGCGATGTCGTCGGCCTGCGCGCGCTCGGCGGCGCTGGTGGGATCGAACAGCAACACGACATGGAAATTGCCGTCGCCCACGTGGCCGACGATCGGCGCGATCACGCCTTCGCGGTCGAGGTCCTCGCGGGTCTCGAGCAGGCAATCGGCGAGCCGCGAGATCGGCACGCAGGCATCGGTCGCGAACGCCTGCCTGCCGGGCGACAGCGCGAGCGCCGCGTAGTAGGCGTCGTGGCGCGCCTTCCACAACCGCGACCGGTCTTCGGGCTGTGTCGCCCACTGGAACGCGCTGCCGTCGTGCTCCTCGGTGATGGCCTGCATCATCTGCGCCTGCTCGCGCACGCCGGCCTCGGTGCCGTGGAACTCGAACAGCAGCGTGGGCTTGGCCGCGAACCCCTCGAGCTTCGAGTAGGCGATGCATGCCTGCATCTGCAGCGCGTCGAGAATCTCGATGCGCGCCACCGGAATGCCCGTCTGCATCGCCACGATGACGGTGTCCACCGCCGACTTCAGATCGGGGAACTGGCACACCGCCGCGGAGATCGCCTCCGGCAATCCGTACAGTCGCAGCTGGATTTCGGTGATGACGCCGAGCGTGCCCTCCGAACCGACGAACAGATGCGTGAGGTCGTAGCCCGCCGACGACTTGCGCGCTCGCCCGCCGGTGTGAATGATCCGGCCGTCGGCAGTCACCACCGTCAGGCCAAGCACGTTTTCGCGCATCGTTCCGTAGCGGACGGCGTTGGTGCCCGACGCGCGTGTCGCGGCCATGCCGCCGATCGTCGCGTTGGCACCCGGGTCGATGGGAAAGAAAAGACCGGTTCCCTTGAGCTCGGCGTTCACCTGCTCGCGCGTGACGCCCGCCTGCACACGGCAATCGAGGTCGCCCGCGTTGATCGCGAGCACCCGATTCATCTCCGACAGGTCGATGCACACGCCGCCATACAGCGCCGCCACGTGGCCCTCGAGCGACGTGCCCACGCCGAAGGCGATGATCGGCACGCGCGCCGCGTCGCACAGCCGCACGATCGCCGCGACCTCCTCGTTGGAATGCGGGTAGACGACGACGTCGGGCATCGCCGTATCCGCGAGGCCCTCGCCGTGACCATGCTGCTCCCTGATCGCCGCCTGAGTCCTGGCGCGCCCGCCGAACTCGCGGATGAGCGCGTCCGATGACCGCTTCGAGGGCGTCGGCTGTCGGCCGCGCTGATATGGTGATCACGGGCATTCATCGTCGGGTTCCTCGTCGCGTATCAGAACCGAGGCAGGTCCGAATGCGGAAGCTGTCCGTGGTGGACATGCATCCTGCCCATTTCGGCGCAGCGATGCAGCGTCGGCACGGCTTTGCCGGGATTGAGCAGCCGGTACGCGTCGAACGCCTCCTTGACGCCGTGAAAGCGCGCGAGCTCCTCCGAGGAGAACTGCACGCACATCGAGTTGAGCTTCTCGACACCGACGCCGTGCTCGCCGGTCACCGTTCCGCCGACCTCGATGCACAATTCCAGTATCCGGTCGCCGAAGGCGATCGTCTTCTCGGTCTCGCCCGGCTTGTTCGCATCGAAGAGGATGAGCGGATGCAGGTTGCCGTCGCCCGCGTGGAAGACGTTGGCGCAAGGCAGCCCGTACTCGCGCGACCATTCAGCGATCGCGCGCAGCACCCGGGGCAGCGCCTTGCGCGGGATGGTGCCGTCGATGCAGTAGTAGTCGGGCGAGATGCGCCCGACCGCGGGAAACGCCGACTTGCGCCCGGACCAGTACAGCAGACGCTGAGCTTCGTCCTTCGACACGCGGATTTCGGTCGCCCCCGATTCGGTCAGAATGCGGCGGATCTCCGCCATCTCCGCCGCCACCTCTTCGGGCGTGCCGTCGGTTTCGACGAGCAGCACAGCTGCCGCATCCAGCGGGTAGTTGGCGTGAACGATATTGCTCGACCGCGCGCACGGCCGGCTGGTCCATCATCTCCAGACCGGCCGGAATGATGCCCGCTCCGATGATCGCGCCGACCGCCGCGCCGGCCTTCTCCACGTCGTCGAAGGCGGCCAGCGCGACCTGCGCGAGCTGTGGCTTGGGGCACAGCTTGACGGTGATCTCGGTGATCACCGCCAGCAGGCCTTCGCTGCCGCTAATGAGCGCGAGCAGATCGTAGCCGGCGCTGTCGAGCGATTCACCGCCGAACTCGACAACCTCGCCTGTGATGAGCACGCCCCGGACTCGCCGCAGGTTGTGCACGGTGAGTCCGTATTTGAGGCAGTGCACGCCGCCGGCGTTCTCGGCGACGTTGCCGGCGATCGTGCACGCGATCTGCGACGACGGATCGGGGGCGAAATAGAGGCCATACGAGGCGGCCGCCTCGGAAATCGCGAGATTGCGCACGCCGGGTTGCACGATCGCGGTGCGCGCAAGTGGATCGATGGCGATGATCCGCCTGAATTTCGCGAGCGAGAGCACGATCCCTGCCGGGTCGGGCAGCGCCCCTCCGGACAGGCTGGTTCCCGCGCCGCGCGCGACGACGGGGACGCGCGCCTCATGGCAGGCCTTGAGAATCGCCACCACCTGCGCCTCGTTCTCCGGCAGTACCACGGCACCCGGCTGCGCGCGATACAGCGTGAGTCCGTCGCATTCGTACGGCCGGGTTTCCTCGGCGGAGACGAGCAGCGCGGCGGGCGGGAGGATCGCCGCGAGTTGCGCGTGCACGGAAGGCTCGAGCATAGATTAGGCCTCTGGCGGGGTCCGGCGAGGGTGGGCGGCACTGCATGGTGCGTGCCGCATCGATCCGATTATTTCACAAAGCGGCCTGCAGACGCCAAACGCGGCGCCGGGAAGCGCTCAGATGCGTGCCAAGACTCCCTATACATCCGCCCGCGCCTTCCCTAGAATCGCAAAGCAAGGGCGATTCGAACAGAAAAACCACGCCCGCCACCAACCCCTCGAAGGAGCATGCCATGCGCGTATCGCGCCTTGTCCATCCCGTTGCCCTGCTGGCCGCACTGGCTATGATGCTTCCCTGCGTTCCGGCGGCCGCGCAGGAAACGCTGAAGATGAACATTTCGATCAGCCAGAACTCGCACTACGGGGTGGCGGTCGACACCTTCGCCAGGGAAGTCGAGAAGCGCACCAACGGCCGCTACAAGGTCCAGAATTTCTATTCGGGTGCGCTGGGCGCCGAACGCGAGTCCATCGAGGCGCTCCAGCTGGGGACGCTCGACCTCACGATGACGTCGACGGGGCCGGTGCCCAACTTCGTTCCGGAGATCGCGATCCTCGACATACCGTTCCTGTTCAAGGACTACGCGCATGCCCGCCGGACGCTCGACGGGCCGATCGGACAGGAACTGCTCGGCAAGTTTCCCGCCAAGGGCATCGTCGCGCTGGCCTGGGGGGAGAATGGATTTCGCCACATGACCAACAACAAGCACCCGGTCAACTCGCCCGACGACCTGAAGGGCCTCAAGATGCGCACGATGGAGAATCCCGTGCACATGCAGGCGTACAAGGCGTTCGGCATCATCCCGACGCCGATGGCGTTCACCGAGGTGTTCACCGCTCTGCAGCAGGGCACGGTGGACGGCCAGGAAAACCCGCTGTCGGTGATTTCCGCCGCCAAGTTCGACCAGGTGCAGAAGTACATCACGCTGACCGGGCACGTCTATTCGCCGGCGCTGATCCTCATGAGCAAGGCCAGGTTCGACAAGTTGTCCGCCGCGGACAAGCAGGCTTTTACCGATGCCGCACACGAGGCGGTCAAGGCCAACCGCGCACGCATCGACGAGGACGAGCGCCGGGTCGTGGCCGAACTCAAGGCGCACGGCATGAAGGTGGTCGAAGTGGTGGACAAATCCAAGTTCCAGTCGACGCTCGGGCCGACTTTCGTCGAGTTCGGCAAGAAGTTCGGCCAAGCCAACATCGACCGGATCAAGAACGCGCCCTAGGGACCCGGCGTCTGCGCGGGCACGCCCCGGCCCCGCGCCGGGGCCCATTTTTACTTCGTCGCGCTGGCCGGCGATGCCGCGCGACAAGGCCTGATCGAAGGATGCCGTGCGCAAATCGTTCCTCGCGTTCGAACAGCGAGCCACGGCATTCGCCCTGGCGATCGCCTGCGCGATGCTGATTGCCGCCGCCTGCCTCGGGCTCTACCAGATCCTGTCCCGGTTCGTGTTCCAGCGACCGGCCGAATGGTCGGAGGTACTGATCAGGTTCACGCTGATCTGGATGGTGTTCCTGGGCGCCCCGATGGCATTTCGACAAGGGGCGATGGTCTGTGTCGACCTCGCCCACCGGATGGCGGGGCCACTGGGCAAGCGGCTGCTCGACATCCTCGCGGCGCTCTGCGCGTTGATCGTGATCGGCGTGATGCTGTGGTACGGCGTCGACTACGCCTGGCGCGGCCGTTTCCAGACCATCAGCGGGCTCGAATCGTTCTCGATGACGTGGGCGTACCTGGCCATCCCCGTCGGCGCGCTGTTCTCCGCGCTGGCTGTCGTCGGCTGCCTGGTCGATCCGCGTCGGCAGGAACTCGAAACGCACCCCTAGGTCCCGCCATGCCGCTCACGATGTTTGTGACGATGATGATCGCCTTCGCGCTGTCGATTTCGGTCGCCGTCGCGATCGGCATCGCGAGCCTCGTCGGCGCATGGCAGGCCAACCTGACCCTCCTCGCGGTGGTGAAGGAGATGTTCTCGTCACTGAACAAGTTCCCGCTGGCGGCGATCCCTTTCTTCATCCTCGCCGGCAACCTGATGGAGTCCGGCGGAATTTCGGCGCGGCTGGTCGAGTTCGCGAAGTCGATCGTGGGCGGCATTCAGGGCGGCCTCGCGGCAACCTGCGTGCTGACGTGCATGATCTTCGCAGCGGTTTCGGGCTCGAGTGTTGCCACCACGTTCGCGATCGGCGCGATCCTCGTTCCCGCGCTCATCAAGCACGGCTATCCGAAGAGCTACGCCGCGGCGCTGCAGGCCACGTCGGCCGAGTTGGGCGTGGTCATTCCGCCGTCGATCCCAATGATTCTCTACGGAGTCGCCGCCGAAGTGTCCATCGGCGAGCTGTTTATCTCTGGATTCGGGCCTGGACTGCTGATCGGCGGTGCGCTGATGACGTTCGCGATCGTGTACGCACGATGGAAGGGCTACGGCAAGGGCGATCGCGAGGGCCGGCTGCCGTTCTTCGTCGCCACCCGCAAGGCGGGATTGGCGCTGCTGATGCCGGTGGTCATCCTGGGCGGCATCTACGGCGGCATCTTCACGCCTACCGAAGCGTCGGTGGTCGCCGTGTTCTACGCGCTGTTCGTCGGCGTCGGCATCTATCGCGAAATCGGGATCATCGACCTCCCGCGCGTTCTGCGCAGGACCGTGCTCTCATCGGCGGTCATCATGTTCATCATCGCCAATGCCGGGCTGTTCAGCTACCTCATCACCCGAGCGGGCGTCCCGGGAATGATCGGGGCGTTCCTGGTCGAGTGGCTGCAGTCGCCCGCGCTGTTCCTGCTCGGCGTCAACGTCGCGCTGTTCGTCATCGGAATGTTCATCGAGACCTCCGCGTCGATCATCGTACTGGCGCCGATCCTGGTTCCGGTCGCGCAGCATTTCGGCATCGACCCGGTACACTTCGGTGTCGTCATGGTCGTCAACCTCGCGCTCGGCATGATCACGCCGCCGTTCGGCGTCAACCTGTTCGCCGCCTGTACGGTGGCGCGCATTTCGCTGGACCAGATCGTGACGCGGCTGATCCCCTTCGTACTGGTGGTGCTGGGCTGCCTGATGGTCATCACCTACGTCCCGTGGATCTCGATCGGGCTGCGCGACCTCGTGTATGCAAGATAGGCGCCCCGCGGCTTCCCCGGTGAGCGCAGCTGCACGCCCGCTGACGGGATTGCGCGTCGTCGAGATGGGCGCGCTCATCGCCGGACCCTTCTGCACGAAGATCCTCGCGGAATTCGGCGCCGATGTCGTGAAGCTGGAGCCGCCCGGATCAGGCGATCCACTGCGCAAATGGCGCTATGTGAAGGACGGCACGTCGGTGTGGTGGCATGTCCAGTCGCGCAACAAGCGCTCGGTAGGCGTGGACCTGCGCACGGCCGAGGGCCAGGCGATTGCGCGTGCGCTGGCGCAGGCCGCGGACATCGTCGTCGAGAATTTCCGGCCTGGAACGCTCGAGGCATGGGGATTGGGCTACGACGCGCTCGCGCGGGCGAATCCTGGGCTGATCATGGTTCGTATCTCGGGCTACGGCCAGACCGGCCCGTATCACGAACGGCCTGGATTCGGCGTGATCGGCGAGGCAATGGGCGGCCTGCGTTATGTCACGGGCACGCCCGACCGCCCCCCTGCCCGCGCGGGCATCTCGATCGGCGACACGTTGTCGGCGCTGTATGGCGTCATCGGCGCCATGTTCGCGTTGGAGCATCGGCGCAAGAGCGGCCTCGGGCAGATGGTCGACGTGGCCCTCTACGAATCGGTGTTTTCGGTGATGGAATCGATGCTGCCGGAGTTTGACGCGTTCGGCGCGGTGCGCGAGCGCACCGGGTCGATCCTTCCGGGGATCGCGCCGACGTCGGCGTACCGGTGCGGTGACGGCAGTTACGTATTGATCGCCGCCAATGGCGACTCGATATTCAAACGCCTGTGCGCGGCGATGGGGCGCGACGATCTTGCCCGCGACCCGGCGCTCGTGCACAACGATGGCCGGGCGGCCAGACAGGGGTGGCTCGACGGCCAGATCGAGGCGTGGACCGCGCAGCGAACGCAGGGCGAAGTACTCGACGCCATGCAACAGGCGGACGTGCCGGCATCGAAAATCTTCACGATCCGCGACATCGCCGCCGACGCCCACTATCAGGCGCGAGGAATGATCCGCGAGATTCGCACCGCGGACGGCGGCACGCTCCGGGTGCCCGGCGTGGTCCCGAAACTGTCGGCGACCCCCGGGGATTTCGATGGCGGCGGCCCGCGGCTCGGCGAGCACACGGACGCCGTGCTGCGCGAGCTTGAATACGATGAAGCACGGATCGCGGACCTGCGCGCACGCCGGATCATCGAATGACGCCGATCAAATACAACGTCCCCCGTCCACCTCGAGGCACGCGCCGGTAATGAACGACGCCTCGTCCGAGGCGAAGAACACCGCGGCGGTGGCGATGTCCGAGGGCTGCGACAGCCGGCCGAGCGGAATCGTCGCTACGAACTGCGCGCGCCGCTCCGGCGTGTCCTGGCCCATGAAATCGGCGAGCATCGCCGTCTCGCCCGCCACCGGATTGATGACGTTGACCCGGATGTTGTCGGAAGCGAGTTCGGCCGCCATCGAACGCGACGTCACGATCGCCGCGCCCTTGCTGCCGTTGTACCAGGTGAGTCCCGGCCGCGGCCGCACGCCTGCCGTCGACGCGACGGTGATGAACGCGCCGCTTCGCTTCGCGCGCATGTGCGGCACCGCGTGCTTCGCTGTCAGGTAGAGACTCTTGACGTTGACCTGGTAGATGCGGTCGAACTGCTCTTCGCTGACGTCGAGCATCGGCTGGTTCCGATGCGTCGTGCCCGCGTTGTTGACGACGATATCGAGGTTGCCGAAGCTCGCAAGCGCGAAGTCGACCATCCGCTTGACGTCCGCATCCCGGGTCACGTCGCCCTGGATGAATCGCGCATGGCCCCCCGTCTCGACGATGTCGCGTGCCGTGTGCTCGCCATTGTCGGCGTTGACGTCGTTGACGATCACTTTCGCGCCCTCGGCCGCGAAGCGCTTCGCGATCCCCCGGCCAAAGCCCGAACCCGCTCCCGTGACGATGGCAACCTTGTCCTTGAGTCGCATAGTGATTCCCTGAGTGATGCCATCCGCCCGCGCAACGCTGCGGCGCTTTCAGCCATGGCGCAGAACGACGGTTTTGAGTGTCGTGAATCCGTACAACGCCTCGAAGCCCTTTTCGCGACCGTGACCTGAGTGCTTGACGCCGCCGAAAGGCAGCTCGACGCCGCCGCCCGCGCCGTAGCTGTTGACAAACACCTGCCCACTCTGCACGGCGCGCGCCATTCGCAGCTGCCGCCCGCCATCGCGCGTCCAGATCCCGGCGACGAGCCCGAAATCCGTGGCATTGGCAAGCCGGACGGCGTCCGCCTCGTCGGCGAAAGGCATCGCGGAAAGCACGGGGCCGAACACCTCGTCGCACGCGAGTCGATGTCCGGAGGGAACATCGCGCAGCAACGTCGGCGCGACATAGAAACCGCCAGCGGGCGCGTCGGCGACGACGCTTCCCTGCGCCACGGTCGCGATACCATCGCGCCTGGCGGCATCAAGGAAGTCGTGGACGCGCTGCAGCTGGGAATGGCGGATCAACGGGCCGCAATCGAGATCGGCGAGCGCGGGGCCCGCCCTCAGCGCCGCGAAGCGCTCGCCGAGACGGGCGAGTACTTCCTCGTAGCGGGACGCTTCGACCAGCAGCCGGCTGCCGGCCGAGCAGGTCTGCCCCGCATTCTGGACAATTGCATTGACGAGCGCCGGCAGCGCAGCATCGAGGTCGGCATCGGCAAAGACGACCTGCGGTGACTTGCCGCCCAATTCAAGCGTCACCGGGCAATGCCGTTTTGCCGCCGCCGCCGCCACCCATGCGCCCGTGGCTGGCGACCCTGTGAACGAGACATGCGCGACGCCGGGATGCTCGACGAGCGCCGCGCCCGCTTCCGGCCCCAATCCCGTCACCAGGTTGAGCGCACCCTCGGGCAATCCGATCTGCGCCGCCAATTCCGCGACGCGCAGCAGCGACAGGCAGGCGTCTTCCGCAGGCTTCACCACGCAGGCGTTGCCGGCGGCCAGCGCGCCGCCGGCCGAGCGCCCGAAGATCTGCAGCGGGTAGTTCCATGGAATGACATGGCCGGTGACCCCATGCGGCTCACGCCAGGTCAGCACCGTGAAGCCTTCGGGATAGGGAATCGTCGCGCCATGCAGCTTGTCCGCGGCGCCGCCGTAGAACTCGAAATAGCGCGCACAGGCCGCGACGTCCGCGCGCGCCTGACGCAACGGCTTGCCGCAGTCGCGCGCCTCGATCAACGCAAGCTCCTCGGCACGCTCGTCGATCGCGCGCGCCAACGCGGCCAGGAGGCGCCCCCGCTCTGCCGGTGCCAGCCTGCCCCACGCGCCGTCACGGGCACCGTGCGCGGCGCGGACCGCGGCATCGACATCCGCCGCGTTGCCACGGGCAATCGCGGCAAAGGCCGCGCCATCCGACGGATCGATCATCGGCAATTCCGTGCCGCCGTCGGGCGCATGCCAGCGATTGCCGATGAAGTGCTGCGCCGGCGTGGTGATGGCGGGCCACCGGGGCTGGGGAGCGTTCATCACAATTCCCTTCGTTGGACGCAGCGACTGACGTGGGCGGGCCGGGCGCGTCGCGCAGGCGCCGAGCCCCGCAGGCCGGCGCTTGGTCCGGCGCTCATTTTTTCGGAACGAACTTCCACGCCCGCGTCTGCTCGTCGACCCGCGGCGTGTACGTGATGCCATCGCGGGTCGCCCACAGGCTGATCTGGAAATGCAGCGGAATGAGCCCGGTGTCGCCGATGGCAAGTTCGGTGGCCCGCTGCAGGTAGGCCTCGCGCTTGACGTCATCGACCGTCTGCAGCGCGTCTTCGGTCAGCGCGTCGACCTTGCTGTTCGAATAGCGGCCGCGATTGGCGGTACCGAATCCCTTCTCCTTGTTGTACGTCATCAGCAGCGCCTTCAGTGACGACGACGACTCGCCGGTGCCGGTGCTCCAACCTGCCTGCAACACGCTGAACTTGAGTTCAGTGGCCTGCGGGAAGAACGTCGCCGACGGCATCGCGATGACCTTGGTCGGAATGCCGCCGCGCGTCCACATCTGCGCGATCGCCTGCGCGATCTTGGCGTCATTCACGTACCGGTTGTTGGTCGCGTGCAGCGTCACCTCGAAGCCGTCGGGATACCCGGCTTCGGCGAGCAGCTTCTTCGCGCCCTCGGGGTCGAAGGCTTCGACTTTCAGGTTCTTGGTGGCGCCGAACAGGAAGTCCGGGACGAGCTGCCCCGCAGGAATCGCCTCGCGTTCCATCACGTGCTCGATGATCGCGGGGCGATTGATCATCTTCGACAAAGCCTTGCGCACGCGCGGATCCTTCAGCGGGTTGCGGTCGAGCTGCTTGCCGTCCTTGCCGGTGACCGTCGGCGTGATGTCGCGGTTGCTGTCGAGGTGGACGTACATGAGCCGGTCGGAAATGCCGCGATAGATCCCGAGCTTCCTGTCGCCCTTGAGCCGCGCGACGTCGGCCGTGGGGACATTTTCGATCACCTGTACGTCACCCGCGAGCAGCGCTGCGACGCGCGAAGCGTCCTGCGTGAGGATGCGCAGCGTCACACGGTCCCACGGCGATTTTCCACCCCACCACGCGTCATTGCGCGCAAGCTCGATACGATCGCCCTTGGCGAAACTGACCAGCTTGTAGGGTCCGGTGCCGATGGCCGCCTTGCCGGAGTTGAAGTCCTCGGTGCTCGCGTTCGCAAACTGCTTGCTGATGATCGCGATCTGCGTCATGTCGGACGGCATCAGCGGGTAGGGCTGGGCAGTCGTGAAGCGGATCGTGTAGGGATCGACGACCTCGATCTTCTGGATCTGCTTGGTGTACGCGGTAAACGGGGACGGGCTGTTCGGAACCTTCGGCACGCGCTCGATCGACGCGACCACGTCGGCCGCGGTGAAGTCGCTGCCGTCATGGAACTTCACGCCCTTGCGCAGCTTGAATTCCCAGGTGGTCGGACCGATTGCCTTCCACTCGGTGGCAAGGCCCGGAATCGGCTGCGATTTCTCGTCGCGGTCGACCAGATAGCCGTAGATGTGCGCAGCGACGTTGTTGTTGGGTGTCAGGTTGTGATAATGCGGGTCGGTCGACGTGACGTCGGTGCCGAGACCGACCGTCAGGTTCGCCGCGGACAACGGCAGCGAGAGCAGTACCGTCGCGAGCGCGGCGGACAAGTATCGGAAAAGGCGCATGCGAGGGTCTCCAGGAGGGTCGGCGAATGGCACCGCGCCCGACCCGGGCGCGGCGGCGCGCACCGCGCAAGAATAGCTCAATGCGTTTCCATTTGTAACAGACCGGAGAACGGGCGACTGCCGCGTCAACCTGTGGTCGGATCCTGGCGTTTCAGGAACCATGCCCCGCGCTCCACCCGGAGTGCGGATCGCCAAGACAACGCAAGGAGCCTATCGATGAGCGCGTCAACAAGAATACCGGCGAAGTTGCTCGCGAACCCCCGCAATGCACGGATCGCCATTTTCGGCACGATGCTGATCGGCGCGACCATCCTGTTCCCGTCCATGGCCGCCGCAGGAGGCAACGTTGGCTGGAGCGTGTCCATCGGCGGCCCGGGATTTGCCGTCTCCGCCGGCCAGCCGGCCTATGGTTTGGGCTACGCGGCTTCGGCCCACGTCGGCGCGCCCTATCGGCCCCGCGTCGGACCCTACCTGCGTCCCTACTACGGTCCTGTCGTCTACGCGCCGCAGGTCTTCTACGCGCCTTCGTATGCGCCGGTGGTGGCGCCGCTTCCGTACCCGGTGGCCCTACCGCGCCCGGTCGTGTACGCGCGGCCCGTCGCCGTACCCGTGCGCAGGCACCTGCCGATGGTCCATCCGGTGGCGCCGCACCCCTATCGGTACTGACCCCCGCGGGCGTTGCCGCCCCGTGCGTCGTTCCGCAGCGAGGCGGGCGTGGTCCACCGATGGCCACACGGCGTTCGTGGCGATGATCACCCGCGATAGGTGATGCGGTAGATCGCGCCTGCGGCGTCGTCGCTCACCAGCAGCGAGCCGTCCGGCGCCACCAGGACGTCCGCCGGCCGGCCCCACGCCCGTTGTCCCTGAAGCCAGCCTTCGGCGAAGGGTTCGTAGGCCACTGCCTTGCCGCTTTCGTCCAGGCGGACGACCACGACGCGGTAGCCGATCTTTTCGCTGCGGTTCCACGATCCGTGCTCGGCGATGAACACCTGATTGCGATAGGCCGCCGGAAACCGGGTTCCCGTGTAGAAGCGCATTCCCAGCGGCGCTACGTGCGGACCGAGGTTCTGCACCGGCGCGACGAAATCGCCGCAGGACGCAAGACGTCCGAATTCCGGATCGGCGATCGTCCCGCCGTGGCAGAACGGATAGCCAAAGTGCTGGCCCGGCTTTTCGACGCGGTTCAGCTCGCAGGGCGGCGAATCGTCACCGAGCCAGTCGCGGCCGTTGTCGGTGAACCACAACTCTCTCGTCCGCGGATGCCAGTCGAAGCCGACGGAGTTGCGCACGCCGCGCGCGACGATCTCGCGGCCACTGCCGTCGGGGTTCATCCGGGTGATGATCGTGTACTTCTCCGGATCGGGCTCGCAGATATTGCACGGTGCGCCGATCGGCACATAGAGCTTGCCGTCCGGGCCAAAGGCGATGAACCTGCGGCCGTGGTGGCCATCGCTGGGCAGCGCATCGGTGACGACGACCGGCGCCGGTGGCGCGTCGAGTCGGCGTTCGATGTTGTCGAAGCGGATGATGCGGCTCACCGCCGATACGTACAGCGCGCCGTCGCGAAATGCCACGCCGGCCGGGTCGCGCAGGCCGCTGGCGATCGTACGCACCCGCGCTGCGTCGTTGGTGCCGGGGCGCGGCAGCGTGATCGCATAGACGTTGCCGCTGGTCGATCCGACGAACAGCGTGCCCTGCGTTCCCCAGGCCATCGCCCGCGCGCTTGGCGCACGCGCCACAAGCTCGATCACGAAACCGGGCGGCAGCTTGATGCGTTCCAGCGGTAAATTCGACTGCGCCGTCACCGATGCGGACCAACCAAGCGTGATGGCGGCGGCGATCGCGATCCATTTCCCGGCTGGAACTGCCGCCTTCAAGAGACCTGTCACGTTCATCGGATCGACTCCCGCAAGCGCCGTTCGGCGCACGATGGGCGAGCGGCACCGGCGTTCGTTGGTGCGGCGTGGCGCCGGTGCTATTCTCCCCCTTTGCCATCCCCTTGCGTTGCGGAGGGCTCGCCATGAACGCACCCGCCACCCCCGCCCATGTCCAACCCGCCGCCGCACCGTGCGCGGAAGACCTGGTGTCGCTCGACCTCATCCGCACGCTCGTCGCGTTCGACACGACGAGCCGCGATTCCAACCTGGCGCTCATCGAATGGGTGCGCGGGTACCTTGCGCGGCCACGGCGTGCGCCTCGACGCTGACCTTCGACGACGATGGCCGCAAGGCGAACCTCTTCGCCACGTTGCCCGCGCGCGACGGCAATGCGACCGAAGGCGGCATCGTGCTCTCCGGGCACACCGACGTCGTGCCGGTCGACGGTCAGCCGTGGGACAGCGATCCGTTCCAGGTGACGGCGAAGGACGGCCGGCTGTACGGCCGCGGCGTCACCGACATGAAGAGCTTTTCGGCGGCCGGGTTGTCGTTCGTCCCGGAATTCCTGCGCCGCGGCCTCGCGAAGCCTCTCCACTTCGCGTTGTCCTACGACGAGGAGGTGGGCTGCATCGGCGTACGCCGGCTCATCGCCGACATCGTCGCGCGCGGCGTGCGGCCTGCCGGCTGCATCGTCGGCGAGCCGACCGGAATGGAGCTGGTCGTCGCGCACAAGGGCAAGAAGAGCTGGCGCTGCCGCGTGCGCGGCTTCGAAGCGCATTCGTCGCTGACGCCGATGGGCGTCAATGCCGTGCAGATCGCGTGCGAGATCGTCGCCTACATCGCGCGAGCGCGCGCGCGGCTTCCGCGACGGCGCCGCGCAGGACGACGCCTACGACGTTCCGTACACGACTGCGCATGTCGGGCGTCATCCGCGGCGGCACCGCGCTCAACATCGTCCCGCGCGACTGCACGTTTGATTTCGAGATCCGCCACCTGCCGTTCGACGACCCCGACGCCTTCTTCGCCGATGTGCGAGCGTTCGCCGATCGCTTCCTGCCGGCGATGCGCGCGGTGAATCCGGACACGTACATCGAGTTCGACCACCTGTCCACGCTGCCTGGGTTCGACACGCACGACGGCAGTGCGATCACCGCGCTCGGCCATGCGTGCAACGCCACCACCGACGTGGGCAAGGTGTCGTTCGGGACCGAGGCGTCGCTCTTCCACGGTGCGAACGTGCCGACGGTCATCTGCGGGCCGGGCCACATCGCGCAGGCGCACCAACCCAACGAATGGGTGACGGTGGAGCAGGTCGCGCGCTGCGAAGCGTTCATGCGCAGGCTGGCCGACCGACTCTGCGCATGACCGTCGTTGCGCGCGCGACGCCAGCGGTCGACGTCGACTTCCCCGACCTCGACCGCTGGCAGACCGGCAACACCGGAATCCCCTATGTGTGGCGCTTCGCGGCCGAGCGCCCCGGACCGCGCGTGACCATCCAGGCGCTGACCCACGGCAACGAAGTCTGCGGCGCGATCTCCAACGACTGGCTGCTGCGCGAGAAGCGTGCGCCCGGTGCGCGGAACACTGACGCTCACCTTCGCCAACGTCGATGCCTTTCGCTCGTTCGATGCCGCCGATCCGTTCGCGTCCCGCTGCGTGGACGAGGACTTCAATCGGCTGTGGACGTCGGAGGTGCTCGACGGGCTTCGGCAGACGCGCGACCTCGCGCGTGCGCGGGAGCTGCGCCCGATCTACGACCAAACCGACTACCTGCTCGACCTGCATTCGATGACCGACCCCTGCCCGCCGCTGGCGCTCGCCGGCCGCCAGCGCAAGGGCGTCGAACTCGCGCAGTCGGTCGGCGTGCCGCAGCACATCGTGATCGATGCCGGCCACGCGGCGGGAAGGCGGCTTCGCGACTATGCCGCGTTCGACGACCCCGCCGATCCGCGCAACGCGCTTTTGATCGAATGCGGGCAGCACTGGGAACGCTCGGCGCCCACGATTGCGAAGCAGGCCGTCGCTGCGCTTCCTGCGTCACTTCGGCATGCTGGACGACGCATTCCTGGACGAGCATCTGGATCGCTCGCCGCTGCCGCCGCAGCGCGCGATCGAGGTCACCGATGTGGTCACGATCACCACCGACGAATTCGAATTCGCGCTGCCGGTCGATGGACTCGCGGTGATCGCCAAGGGCGGCTCGCTGCTCGCGCGCGACGGGTCCACCGAGGTGCGCACGCCGTACGACGATGCCGTGCTGATCATGCCCACCCGCCGTCCCCGAAAGGGCGAGACCGCGGTGCGCATCGGGCGTTTCGTCAGCTGAAGGGGGTGTGATCCGATCCCCCCGAACGGCGCTGCGCGCCGCTCCCCCCAGGGGGCACGCGCCTTGGGACGGCCCGGCGGCGCCTGGATCCCCCCGAACGGCGCTGCGCGCCGCTCCCCCCAGGGGGCACGCGCCTTGGGACGGCCCGGCGGCGCTTGGATCCCCCCGAACGGCGCTGCGCGCCGATCCCCCCAGGGGGCACGCGCCTTGGGACGGCCCGGCGGCGCCTGGATCCCCCCGAACGGCGCTGCGCGCCGATCCCCCCAGGGGGCACGCGCCTTGGGACGGCCCTGCGGCGCGTCATTTCGTACTGGCGGCGGCTGCCGCCACGGCGGTCTGCGCGGCCTGCACCAAATCGGGCCCGATCGGGTGGGTCCAGCGAGACCACACGGGCTGCGCGAGCGCGCGGAACGCCGCCCGCTGCGCAGGTGCCAACCGTACGAGTGTCACGCCCTGCCTGTTCAACGCCATCAGCGCCGCATCCTCCCGCGCGAGCGCGGCGGACTCGCGCGCCGCGTCGTCCGCCGCGGCACGCACCAACGCGCGCTGGTCGTCGCTCCAGCCCTCCCAGACTCCGCGCCGAACCGCAAAGACCATGACATCGGAAAATGCGCCCCAGCGCGTCACGAACCGCTGGCCCGACGCAACGATGCGCGTTGCCGCGAGCGTCGACGCCGGCGCTTCCTGTCCGTCGAGGGTGCCCTCAGCCAGCGCCGCCTGCGCGGCGGCGAAGGTCATTGCATCGGCACGCGCTCCGAGCGCCGCGAAGGTCTCGATGACCAGCGCGTTGGCGGGTGCCCGCAGCCGCAATCCCGCAAGCTCGGCCGGTGTGCGCACTGCATCCTTGACGGTGGCGAGCACACGATCGCCGAGCGGTGCCACGGCGAGCACAACCACGCCCGCGAGCGCTGCCCGCGCCGCCACCTGCTCGCGCACCGCGGCGTCGGCGGCCAAGGCTTCCTGTTCGCGTGTTTCGGCCGCCAACCATGGCAACGCGTACACGGCGAAAGACGGCATTTGCGCCGACCAGGCGAGCGCCGACCCGACCGCGAGATCGGCCGCGCCGTCGCGCAATGCACCGAATTCGCGCTGCGGATCACGCGAGGCCAGCACCGCGCCCGGATACTGCTGGACCCAGAAAGCGCCGCCGGCCTTCTCGTTGATGTGCTCCATCCAGCGTTCGCCCGCACGGCCCAGCTCGAAGGCCGGCGCCACCGCCGTCGACAGCTTGAGTTGCGGCTGCGGCGCCGCATTGTCCTGCGCGATCGCGGGCGCCACGGCAACCGCCACCAGTACGGCATGCGCGACGGGCACGACGCGTGCGATCCACCGTGCGCAAGCCGCGACAGGAGTGCGATGCATCGCGCGATTCTAGCTCAGTCGGCCACCACATCCTCCGCCAGGGGCAGGTCGAACCAGTAGCGCGCCCGCTGCGCCCGCGCCGATACCGGAACGGGTATCGCCGGTCCATCGAAGGTCAGCACGAGTGCGCCTGCCAGGTCGGTGCGCTCCACCGCGATACCGTTCCCCGTGTAGCGGGCGACGATGTCCGGCCGCGGATGTCCGAAGCGATTGCGATAGCCGCTGGCGATCACGGCGATGGCCGGCGCGACCGCGCGAATGAATGGAAGTGTCGACGATGTGCGCGATCCATGATGCGGGACCACCAACACGTCGGCACGCAACGTCTCGCGGCGCGTGCGGACCAGCAGCGCCTCGGTCCGCGCCTCGATGTCGCCGGTGATGAGCACGCTGCCGTGCGCCGAATCGATGCGCACGACACACGAGCGATCGTTGGTCTTGGTCCACGCGTCGTCGTATTCGGCCATCGTCGGATGCAGCATCGTGAACCGCACGCTGTCCCACATCCATTGCTGTCCAGCCACACACGTCAGCGTCGGCGCTGCCCGTTTCGCGCGCACGACGATCGGATGCCCGGCGGGCAGCGACGATGCGAACCAGCCGAACGGCGTGGTCTGCATCAGCGTCAGCGCGCCCCCGGAATGATCGAGGTCCTGATGGCTGACGACGAGTCCGTCGGCACGCCGCAGGCCCGTGGCGCGCAGGAAGGGCGCGATGACGCGGCCACCGGCATCCGCCGACTCGGTAAATCGCGGGCCCGTGTCGTAGACGAGTGTGTGGCGCCGTGTCTCGACGATGGCGGCCAGGCCCTGCCCGACATCCAGCACCGTCAGCCGGAACGCGCCTTCGGGCAGCGGCACCGGCTTCATAGCGAACAACGGAACGAACCACAACACACCGAGCGGCCGTCCGGGCACGCCTCGTGGCGCGAGCAGCCACAGCGTCCCTGCCAATCCTGCGACGACCGTCCACGCAGGCGGCGCATGCTGCTGCCACGTCGCGTCGGGAAGTGCCGCCAGCATTTCCAGGAATCGCATCAGCGGGTCGACGGCCGCATGAGCAAGTTCGAAAAACATTGGCAGCGGCACGAGAATGCCGGCAAGCGCGAGCGGAACGATCACCAGCGTCACTGCCGGAATGGCGACAGCGTTGGCCACCGGAGCGATCAGTGACGCCTGCCCGAAGAGCGCAAGCGTCAGCGGCGTCAATCCGAGCGTGACCACCCATTGCGCACGAGCCCCCTCGCCTATCGCACGGGCGACGCGCTGCCGCCATCGCGTGCCGGGCGCTTCGTGCAACCTTCCGACCGACGCGTACACCAGCAATGCCACTGCGCCATAGGACAGCCAGAAACCCGGCGTCAGCGGCGCCCACGGGTCCCACAGCAGCACGCCGGCAAGCGCCCATAGCCAGACGATTCCCGCCGTGCCCGGGCGCCCCAGCCACACGCCGCACGCGGCTATCGCGAGCATCGCGAACGTGCGCACGGCGGGGATCTCCGCCCCCGCGAGCAGCACGTAGCCGCCTGCGGCCAGCATGCCCACAGCGGCGGCGGCCTTGCGCGCAGGCAGCCGCGTGGTGAGGCGCACGCTGCGTCGGACGAACATGTACGCAAGGCCACCGGCGAACGCCGCGAACACCGTCACATGCAGGCCTGAAATGCTGACCAGATGGGAAATTCCCGTGCGGTTGAATACCGTCCACTGGGACTCCGGAATCGCACGCTGGTCGCCGATCGCGAGCGCGACAATCACGCCGGCGTACGGCGCGTCGGGCAATGCGCGACGAATACGGTCGCGAACGTGCTCGCGCGTGCGCTGCAGGCGGTCGCGCCAGCGTCCGGCAAACGCGTCGAGCCGCGCATTGGAGGTGTCGTCACGCACATAGCCCGTCGCGCGAAATCCCTGCTGCAGCAGCCAGGCTTCGAGATCGAATCCGCCCGGATTGACGTTGCCGTGCGGACGCTTCAGGCGCACCGTCAGCAGCCAGCGCTCGCCGGCGCGCACAACGGGCGCCGGCGTGCGCCGCTCATCGTCGGCATCGATGCCGGTCCGTTGCACATACCAGGCCAGCGACAGGCGCTTGGGTACCACCGCACCCGGCGTGCGGGCCTCGTCGACGGCGAGCGCGAACCGCACGCCGCGTTCAGAGACAGCCGGCAGGTCGTCGACGATGCCGACGACGCGAAGATCCTCGCCCTCCCATTCGCGCGGCAACGCTTCGGCCAGGCGCAGGTCGGCCCGCCATGCGGCGTAGCCAAAACCAGCGACCAGCGCGACCGCGCAGGCGCAAGTGCTCACCGCTGCCGGCGGCAATACGCACCGGCGCCTCAGCGCGACAAGCGTTGCCCCCAAGCCCACACTTGCGGCCACCAGAGTGACCGGGTGCGCGGGCAATGCGGCGCACGTCTGCAGCAGGCTGACACCGCAGGCGAACGCGACCAGAGCAAGACCCAGTATCGAGCGCATCGCAGCGCCGGCGCGGCAAATGCACAGCGGCGAAGTGCGACTCTAGCGATCGCCGATGCAACGCGCGATGCGCCTTTCGGATGAAGTACCTGGGCCCGCCGATTCGAGTGGCCCGGGCGTCCACCGGCGCCGGCTATGTCTTCGGCCAGAGGATCAGTTGTGTGCAGCGGAACAATGCCATCTGTCGGCCGTCGGACTTGCGGGTCACCTCGGCATCCCACACCTGCGTGGTGTTGCCCATGTGGACCGGGCGCGCCACCGCGACGATCTTTCCCTCGCGCGCCGTGGCGAAGAAATTGGCTTTCAACTCCACGGTGGTGAAATTCTCGGCACCGGCCGGCAGGTGCGCGATGCAGCCGAATCCGCACGCCGTGTCCGCGAGCGCGACTACGGTGGCCGCGTGCAGGAAGCCATTGGGCGCGAGCAGGTCCGGACGGATGTCGAGTTCAGCGTGCAGCATTCCCTCGCGGATCTCCAGCACGCGGAATCCGACGAGGCCCGGCAGCCTGCCGTCGCCGCGGCGATTGAGAATTTCGAGCGTGACTTCGGAGCGTAGCGGCATGGGAGCGTCGAAAACAGGATGTCGAAGAAGGGAACCGGAACCGGCAGTCCCGGAAGTCAGAATCGTATCGGGTAGAAACCTGCGGTCATGCGCCGCGATGGTCGCCAGTTCATCCCGACTCGCGGCTATCCGATGGAAGTCGACGTCCGCGATTCGCTCGCCTGCCGCCGCGCCAGATCACGAACGTCCGAAGCGAGCGCATCCACGACTTCGGGCGTGGTGTCCCACGAGCACATCAGGCGGATGCCCGTCGCACCGACGAACGCGTAGAACTGCCAGCCGCGCGCCCGCAGCACTTCGATGACCGTCAGCGGCAGGTCGACGAAGACTCCATTGGCTTCGACCGGCGCCAACAGGCGGGCGCCGGGAGCATCGGCCAGTCCGTTCGCCAGCCGCCGCGCCATCGCGTTGGCGTGTGCGGCATGTTTCAACCATGCGCCACTTTCGAGCACGCCGACCCAGGGGGCTGCGAGGAAGCGCATCTTCGAGGCGAGTTGGCCGCCCTGCATGCGCCGCCGCCCGAATTCCTCCGCCAGCGCGCGATTGAAGAACACCAGCGCCTCGCCGAATGGCAGTCCATTCTTGGTGCCCCCCAGCGACAACACGTCGACACCGGCCCGCCAACTGATGTCGGCCGGCTCGCAGCCGAGCGCGGCCACCGCGTTGGCGAAGCGCGCGCCATCCTGCTGCACCCGCATTCCGCGCGCGTGCGCGCATTCGCACAGCTGCCGCAATTCGAGCGGCGTGTATACGGTGCCGAGTTCGGTGGCCTGCGTCAGCGCGAGCACGCGCGGCCGCGCCGAGTGCACGTCGTGGGGCACGATGGCCAGCCGCTCGACCGCGTCCGGCGTCAGCTTGCCCATCGGGGTGTCGGCAACAATGAGCTTGGCGCCACCGCTGAAGAAACCCGGCGCGCCGCACTCGTCGACATGGATGTGCGCGTTCGCGTGGCAGATGATCGCGTCGGTATTTCGGCACATCGCCGCCAGACCCAGCGAGTTGGCGGCCGTGCCCGTGAACACGAAGAAGACTTCGCAGTCAGTCGCGAAAAGTTCCCGGATCGCCGCGACGCCCGCGGCGGTCCAGTCGTCGCCGCCGTAGGCCGGCGCGTGGCCCCGGTTGGCCGCCGTCAGCGCCGCCCACGCCTCGGGGCACACGCCCGACCAGTTGTCGCTGGCGAACTGCGGGGAGAGGCCGGCCGCGGTGTTCACAGCCGCTGCGCGACGAAGGCCCGCACCGACTCCAATGCCGCAGGCAACGCTGCCGGATCGGTGCCCCCCGCCTGCGCCATGTCCGGCCGGCCGCCGCCCTTGCCGCCCACCTGCAGCGCCACATGATTGACCAGTTCGCCGGCCTTCACCCTGCCGGTCAGGTCGCTGGTGACGCCGGCGATCAGCGTCACCCTGCCGTCGGCCACGCTGCCCAGCACGATCGCCGCGGATTTCAACTTGTCCTTCAACTTGTCCATCGTCTCGCGCAGCGCCTTCGCGTCCGCACCGTCGAGCGTCACGGCCAGCACCTTGGCACCCTTGACGTCGATCGCGCTGCCCGCAAGATCGTCGCCGGCGCTGGTGGCGGCCTTGGCCTTCAGCCGCGCAAGCTCGCGTTCCGTCGCGCGGGCGCTCTCGATGAGCTGCGCGATCTTCGACTCCAGTTCGCCCACTGGCGCCTTGAGCGCCGCCGCGACCGCCGCCAGCTTCGCCTCCTGCGCCTGCACGAGCGCCAGCGCGCCTCGGCCGGTCGTCGCCTCGATCCGGCGGATTCCCGCCGCCACGCCGCCTTCGCCGACAATCTTGAAGAAGCCGATGTCACCGGTGCGCGCGACGTGCGTTCCGCCGCACAGCTCGCGCGACGTGCCGATGTCCAGCACGCGCACCTCGTCCCCATATTTTTCGCCGAACAGCATCATCGCGCCCAGCTTCTGAGCGTCGTCGATCGCCATCACGCGCGCCTGCGTGGCGGCGTTGTCGAGGATCTCGGCATTGACGATTTCCTCGACACGGCGGACCTCGTCGTCGGTCAGCGGGGCGTTGTGCGCGAAGTCGAAGCGCGTCTTGTCCGCATCGACGAGCGAACCCTTCTGCTGGACATGCGTGCCCAGCACCTGCCGCAGCGCCTTGTGCATCAGGTGCGTGGCCGAGTGGTTGCGCATCGTGCGGCCGCGCGCATCGTGGTCCACCTGCGCCGCGACGGTGTCGCCGACTCGCAATTCACCCGTCTTCACTTCGCCCAGGTGCCCGAACACATCGGGCTGCACCTTCTGCGTGTCGCGCACGGCAAAGAGCGTCAGGCACGCGCCGCCCTTCGTCAGCTCGCCGCGATCGCCGATCTGCCCGCCCGACTCCGCGTAGAACGGCGAACGATCGAGGACGACGATCCCGTGCTCGCCGGCCGCGAGCGCATCGACCTTTCCGCCGTCCTTGTACAGTGCGACGATGCGGCCCTCCTCGGACAGCGAATCGTAGCCGCGAAACGCCGTCTTGGGTCCGGTGTAGTCGACCTGCGCGCCCATCTTGAACGTGGAAGCGGCGCGCGCGCGGTCGCGTTGCGCATCCATTGCCGCGTCGAAGCCGGCCTCGTCGACGGTGACGCCGCGGCCGCGGCAAACGTCGGCGGTCAGGTCGAGCGGAAACCCGAACGTGTCGTACAGCGTGAACGCCGTCGCGCCGTCCAGCACCTTGCCGCCGGACTTCGCGAGCGTATCGAGCGTGCTGCCAAGTATCTTCATGCCGTGCTCGACGCGTCTCGCCGAAGCGCTCCTCCTCCGCCTGCAGCACCTGCGCGACGCGCGCCTTCTCCCGGGTAAGTTCGGGAAACGCGGCGCCCATCTGCCGGTCGAGGTCCTCGACCAGCCTGAAGAAGAAGGGCCGCTTCTGGCCGAGCTGATAGCCGTGACGGATCGCGCGGCGGATGATCCGCCGCAGCACGTAGCCGCGACCGTCGGCCGACGGGATCACGCCGTCGACGATCAGGAACGCGCATGCGCGGATGTGATCGGCGATGACCTTGAGCGACGGATTGTCGAGGTCCTTCGTGTGCGTCTCGCGCGCCGCGGCCTCGATGAGCGCGGCGAACAGGTCGATCTCGTAGTTCGAATGCACGTGCTGCAACACCGCCGCCAGCCGCTCGAGTCCCATGCCGGTGTCGACGCATGGCTTGGGCAGCGGGGTCATCGTGAATTCGCCCGCCGCGTTCTTCTGCCGGTCGTACTGCATGAACACCAGATTCCAGATCTCGATGTAGCGGTCGCCGTCCGCGTCGGGTGATCCCGGCGGCCCCCCCCAGACGTCCGGGCCGTGGTCATAGAAGATCTCGGAGCACGGTCCGCAGGGTCCGGTGTCGGCCATCTGCCAGAAATTGTCGCTCGCGTACTTCGCGCCCTTGTTGTCACCGATGCGCACGACGCGCTCGGCCGGGACACCGATCTCCTTCGTCCAGAGATCGTAGGCCTCGTCGTCGTCGATGTAGACGGTCACCCACAGCTTGTCCGCCGGCAGCTCGTACACCTGCGTCAGCAGTTCCCATGCGAAGCGGATCGCGTCGCGCTTGAAGTAGTCGCCGAAACTGAAGTTGCCCAGCATTTCGAAGAACGTGTGATGGCGCGCGGTGTAGCCGACGTTCTCCAGGTCGTTGTGCTTGCCGCCGGCACGCACGCTTCGCTGCGACGACACCGCGCGCTTGTACGGACGCTGTTCGACGCCGAGGAACACGTCCTTGAACTGGACCATCCCGGAATTGACGAACAGCAGTGTCGGATCGTTGGCCGGCACGAGCGAGGAACTCGGCACGTGCGCGTGACCGTTGGCGACGAAATATTCGATGAACTGGCGGCGGATGTCGGCGACTTGCATGGTGTTGGGCAGCAACGGCGCGCCGCGCGGGGACGCGGCAGGACGTGGCGAGGGAACAAAAGCTGCGATTGTAACGTGCCCGGTGCTGATCGTCGCAGCCGCAGCCCGCCCGGATCATGCGGCGGGAAGTCGCGGCTTGCCGGTCGCTATCCCGGCAATCTGCCACGCAGGGGTAAACGGTCTGTCGTCGCGGTGGATACGTTTGTCGATGCCGACACCGGCCGAACGCGCGGGTGGCGACACGCGCCACCCCGACGGCACTTCATGCGTCGTCGTCGCTGCCACGGTGACCCGCCGCGCGCAGGACGCGCAGCGCGTTCGACAGGCTGAACCCTCGCGCCTGCAGGAAGCGCACCTGGCGCGCCTTCTCGCGCTCGTTGGCAGGCATGGCGCCGAAGCGCTGCCGCCACAACGCCTGGGCCTGTTCGAGTTCGTCGACACCAGCAAGCGGCGCCAGCGCCGCGGCTGCGTCCGCCGGTGCGATGCCGCGCTCGCGCAGCGCATGGGCGATCGCACGCTTGCCGTAACGGCCCGCGCGCTGCGCGACGACGGACTGCGCATAGCGGGCGTCGGACAAATAGCCGGCCGCTGTCAGTCCGTCGAGGGCGCGCTCGACCTCTTCCTCGGCAAAGCCGTGTTGGCGCAGGCGCTGCGATAGTTCCGCGCGGCTGTAGTCACGTCGCGCGAGCCAGCGCACGGCGAGCGCCTTCGGGGCGACCGGCGTTATGGCGCCGGCAGCCTCCTCACGGCGCGGCGGTCGACGTCCGCGCAAGGGTCGCGCGCCGCCTATTCGTCCGCGACGGGTACCGGGCACGATGCGACCCGGTGTCGGGACGCCCACGGCAGCGCGAACCTTCGCCTCGATCTCCTCGGCGATTTCCGGATGCTCGCGCAGGAACTCGCGGGCGTTGTCCTTGCCCTGGCCGATCTTTTCGCCGTTGTACGCGTACCACGCACCCGATTTCTCGACGATCTTGTGCGTCACGCCAAGCTCGACGATCTCCCCTTCCCGCGAAATGCCTTCGCCGTAGAGGATATCGAACAGTGCCTCGCGAAACGGTGGCGCCACCTTGTTCTTGACGACCTTCACGCGCGTCTCGTTGCCGACGACTTCGTCGCCCCGCTTGATCGACCCGATGCGGCGGATGTCCAAGCGCACCGACGCGTAGAACTTGAGTGCGTTGCCGCCTGTCGTGGTTTCCGGGTTGCCGAACATCACGCCGATCTTCATGCGGATCTGGTTGATGAAGACGACGAGCGTGCCGGCCCGTTTGATGTTGCCGGCGAGCTTGCGCAGCGCCTGGCTCATCAGGCGCGCCTGCAGGCCCGGCAGCTGGTCACCCATCTCGCCTTCGATCTCGGCCTTGGGCACCAGTGCCGCCACGGAGTCGATGACGATGATGTCGACTCCGCCCGAGCGCACCAGCATGTCGGCGATTTCCAAGCCCTGCTCGCCGGTATCCGGCTGCGAGATCAGGAGGTCACCGACGTTGACGCCGAGCTTTCCTGCGTACACCGGGTCGAGTGCGTTCTCGGCGTCGATGTACGCCGCCACGCCGCCGGCCTTCTGGACCTGTGCCACGACCTGCAGGCACAGCGTGGTCTTGCCCGAGGACTCCGGCCCGTAGATCTCGACCACCCGCCCGCGCGGCAATCCGCCGACACCGAGCGCGATGTCGAGGCCGAGCGACCCGGTCGAGACAACGGAGAGGTCGTTGGCGATCTGGGCCTCGCCCATTTTCATGATCGAACCCTTGCCGAACTGCTTTTCGATCTGCGCCAGTGCGGCGGAAAGGGCTTTGCTTTTCTGGTCGTCCATGGGGGCGTCGAGGGGCATGTCAGTGGTCTCCGAAGTATCGCCCGGCGGCCTGGCGGCCGGGTAGGCAGGCTTTACACCGGAGCATCATGGCATAGAACGATCGTTCGATGCAAGGCCTGCCCGATGGCCTAGGCCGAACGGCCGATTGCGGCTCCCGCGCCCGCGCGAGACCAACGCCGCTGCCTCTCCGACACCCCTCCGGCGGGCGCCCTCAAACGCCATCGGCAGCGGTGTCCGTACCGCGTTTTCGGCGATTGGCGGCCGGTCGCGTCCGGCCAACGTCTCCCCAAGTCCAGTCCCGGATCGCTGGGAGGTCGTCGCCGTGCTCGCGTATGTAATCGTGATGCTCGAGCAGCCGATCGCGCAGCGCCTGCTTCACATAGGCGGCGCGGGCGCCCAGTTGCGGCAGCCGGTCGATCGCCGCCCCGACCAGATGAAACCGATCGAGTTCGTTCAACACGCACATGTCGAATGGCGTGGTCGTGGTGCCCTCCTCGCGGTACCCGTGAACATGGAAATTTTCGTGGTTGTTCCGGCTATACGTCAGCTTGTGGATCAGCGTCGGGTAGCCGTGGAAGGCAAAGATCACCGGCTTGTCGCGTGTGAAGAGCGCGTCAAAGTCGGTGTCGGGCAGTCCGTGCGGATGATCGCGCGGCGGCAGAAGCTTCATGAGATCGACGACATTGATCACGCGCAGCTTGATCTCGGGCAGGACGCGACGGATGAGACTGGCAGCGGCCAGCGTCTCGAGCGTCGGGACGTCGCCACAGCAGGCCAGCACGACATCCGGTTCTTCTCCGCGGTCGTTGCTCGCCCATTCCCAGATCCCGACACCCGCCGCACAGTGCCGGGTGGCCTCGTCCATCGTCAGCCAGACCGGCGCGGGCTGCTTCCCCGCCACGACGACATTCACGTAGTTGCGGCTGCGCAGGCAATGATCGGTGACGGAGAGCAGGCAGTTGGCGTCGGGCGGCAGGTAGATGCGGATGATCCGCGCCTTCTTGGTGGCGACATGGTCGAGAAAGCCGGGATCCTGGTGGCTGAAGCCGTTGTGGTCCTGGCGCCAGACGTGCGAACTCAACAGGTAGTTGAGCGAGGCGATCGGCGCCCGCCACGGGATGTGGTTGCAGACCTTGAGCCACTTGGCGTGCTGGTTGAACATCGAATCGACGATGTGCACGAACGCCTCGTAGCAGCTGAAGAAGCCGTGCCGGCCGGTGAGGAGATAGCCTTCGAGCCAGCCCTGGCACTGGTGCTCGGACAGCACCTCCATGACCCGGCCGTCCGGCGACAGGTGGTCGTCGGTCGGAAGGATTTCCGCCACGTAGCAGCGATCGGTCACGTCCAGGACGTCCTGCCAGCGGTTCGAGTTGTTCTCGTCGGGACTGAACAGCCGGAAGTTCTTCGCCGCCAGATTTTCCTTCATCACGTCGCGCAGGAATTGGCCCATCACGCGCGTCGCCTCTGCGGTTGCGGCGCCAGGCTGCGGAGCGGCGACGGCATAGTCGCGAAAATCCGGCATCCGCAATTCGCGCAGCAGGCGGCCGCCGTTGGCATGCGGGTTGTCGCTCATCCGTCGTTGCCCCTTGGGCGGCAGCGCGGCCAGCGACGGGACGAGCGTGCCGTTGGCGTCGAAGAGTTCCTCGGGCCGATAGCTTTTCATCCAGCCCTCGAGGATGCGCACGTGCCCGGGCTTGTCCATATCGGCCATCGGCACCTGGTGCGAGCGCCAGTAGTCCTCGCACTTCTTGCCGTCGATCGTCGCCGGGCAGGTCCAGCCCTTGGGCGAGCGCAACACGATCATCGGCCACGCCGGACGACCGGAAAATCCGTGCGTGCGCGCCTTGTGCTGGATGCGCCGAATCTCGGCGATCACCGCATCCAGCGTGGCCGCCATCTGCTGGTGCATCTTCAAGGGCTCGTGCCCCTCGACGAAATGCGGCCGGTAGCCCATGCCTTCGAGGTATTTGGCGAGTTCCTCGTGCGGGATGCGCGCGAGATAGCACGGGTTGGCGATCTTGTAGCCGTTCAGATGCAGGATCGGCAGCACGGCGCCGTCGCGGACCGGATTGAGGAATTTGTTGCCATGCCAGCCGGCGGACAGCGGCCCGGTCTCCGCCTCGCCGTCGCCGATCACCGCGGCGGCGATCAGGTCCGGGTTGTCGAAGACCGCGCCGTACGCATGCGCGAGCACGTAGCCCAGCTCGCCGCCTTCGTGGATCGAACCCGGCGTCTCGGGCGCGACGTGACTGGGAATGCCGCCGGGGAAGCTGAACTGCTTGAATAGTTTCTGCATGCCCTCGGCGTCCTGCGTGATCGCCTGGTAGTACTCGCTGTAGGTGCCTTCAAGATAGGCGTTGGCGACCAGCGCGGGGCCGCCATGCCCGGGCCCGGCGAGATAGATGACGTTGAGGTCCTGCGCGGCGATGACACGATTGAAGTGCGCGTAGATGAAATTGAGACCGGGCGTGGTCCCCCAGTGCCCGAGAAGGCGCGGCTTGATGTGCGCGCGATGCAGCGGCTTGCGCAACAACGGGTTGTCGAGCAGATAGATCTGCCCGACCGAGAGGTAATTGGCGGCACGCCAGTACGCGTCGATCCTGCGCAGTGCGTCGGCGGACAGCGGCCCCGCGGGCGGGCGCACCCGTGCGGGTCGCGGGGAAGCCTTGCGGATCATGGGCGGATCTCCTGTCGCGAAGTGGAAAGCGGAACGCGGAATGAGGGTTCCGAATAACCGGACCTGACGCAATCGAATCGCGCGCGCCGCGGCCCGCAGCACATGCGCGCATTGTGGACCGATTCCGGAATTGGTCCGGCTAACGCCGGGGCCGCGCGTCTTCGGCGAGCCTTGCGGCCAAATCGGTGCTTGCCGCTTCGATCAAGTCGAGCATTTTCTCGAACGCCCGCGGGGGCTGGTCGTAGGGGTCGGGGACTTCGCGCACCGCGAGCCGGGGTGCGAGATCGAGGAAAAGCCCGAGCTGACCGTCGAAACGGGCGGGTCGCATGGCCAGGAGGTCGGCAAGGTTCGCGCGATCCATCGCGAGGATCCACTGGAAACGGTCGAAGTCGGCCGCCGACACCTGCCGCGCGCGCAGCGGCTTCAAGTCATAGCCACGGCGCGCCGCGTGCGCGATGGCCCGGAAATCCGGCGGATTACCGACATGCCATTCGCCGGTCCCGGCAGAATCGACCTCGATACGACCGCCGAGCCCGGCGCGGAGCGCCGCCGTGCGGAAGACGACCTCCGCCGTGGGCGAACGACAGATGTTGCCCAGGCAAACGAACAGGACCCGGATCCTTCGCACGGCCTCATTGACCATGCACAAGTTTAGCCACGAATTTCGCGGTCCGATATGCGATTGCTCACGATATCGGCCGCATTCGCGCATAATCCGAAGGACCGGGACCCAAGACGACAAATGCGCGGCCGTTCGTTGCGCGACATTGTCGGCGATCGGCGCTGCGACTGGAGGCAGCGGCGACTGGAGCCCTCGACGGACGCAGGACCCGGCGACAATCGCCATGAACCTACCCGTCGCGCCCAGGCACGAGGAGGTGCTGCCATGTCCAACAATTCAACGGCGTCGGGACACGACTTCCCTTCGGAGGCGGCCAGAATCCGCATCGACGGCATCGGACTCCTGACCAAGCACACGCTGGCGCTGGTGCTCGCCGGCGGACGCGGGGCCCGACTGAAGGAACTGACCCGTTGGCGCGCGAAGCCGGCGGTGCCGTTCGCGGGAAAGCTTCGGATCATCGACTTTCCGCTCAGCAATTGCGTCAACTCGGGCATCCGCCACGCTGCGGTGTTGACGCAGTACAAGGCGCAAAGCCTGATCCGCCATGTCGAGCACGGCTGGGGTTTTCTCGCCGCCGACCTGGGCGAATACATCGACGTCGTGCCCGCGCAGCAGCAGGTCGACGAAGGGTGGTACAGCGGCACGGCGAACGCCGTGTACCAGAATCTCGACATCGTGCGCGAGGTCACCCCCGAGTTCGTACTGATACTCGCGGCCGATCACGTCTACAAGATGGACTACGCACGCATGCTCGCCGATCACGTGGCCAAGCGCGCCGACGCAACGGTAGCCTGCATCGAGGTGCCGCTGGCCGATGCGGCCGGCTTTGGCGTGATGGGCGTGGACGATCAGGACCGCATCACCAGTTTCGTGGAGAAGCCGGAAGATCCGCAGCAGCTGCCGGGCACCAAAAATCAACAGGACCACGTGCTGGCCAGCATGGGCATCTATGTGTTCAATACCGCCTTTCTGTGCGAGCAACTGCAGCGCGATGCGGCGGACGCCTCGTCCCAGCATGATTTCGGCAAAGACGTCATTCCGCATCTCGTCGGCAGGGGCGGCCTGTACGCCCATCATTTCGTCGACAGCTGCGTCCGCGTGGAAGGACAGCGTCCCTATTGGCGCGACGTCGGGACGATCGACGCCTATTGGGAAGCCAACATCGATCTGACCAAGGTTGTCCCCGAGCTCAACCTCTACGACGACGAGTGGCCGATACTCAGCCGGCAGCCCCAGTTGCCACCGGCCAAGTTCGTATTCGACAACGACGCCATGCGCGGCATGGCGGTCGACTCGCTGGTGTCGAGCGGCTGCATCGTCAGCGGTGCCACGGTGCGGCGCTCGATCCTGTTCTCCAAGGTGCGCGTCGGCGAAGGGAGCCTGATCGAGGACACCCTGGTATTGCCCGATGTGAGCATCGGGCGCGGCGTGACTCTGAAGCGCGCGGTCGTCGACAAGCGCTGCATTCTGCCCGATGGCTTCTCCGCGGGCGTGAACCCCGACGAAGACCGAGCCCGGTTTCACGTCACCGAGCGGGGAATCACGCTCGTGACGTCGAGCATGCTGGGCGAGCGCAGGCTCTGACCGCGCTGTTTTCCGGCTTCCCGTGGCGGCGAACCGTATGGCGGGCATCGGATGGCCGGGCCTTCATTGATTTGCGGTCGCGAATCAAGGCGCGGCGTCGCCGTCGCTGCAGCATGAACAACTACCGCAACATCGCCGCTCGGGTCAGCAATCCGTTCAGCGCCTCCACAACGGCCGCACGCCTGACCGCGCGCCGGTCGCCGGCGAATCGGTGTGTGACGGCCTCGACGGGCGCGCCACGCACCGCCCAGGCGAAACACACGATGCCCACGGGCTTGTCCGCCGAGCCACCGCCGGGACCCGCCACGCCGGTGACGGCGACGGCGATGCGCGCGTGGCTGCTCGCCAGCGCGCCTTCGGCCATCGCCCGCGCGGTGGCCTCCGACACCGCGCCATGCTGCGCGAGCGTCGCGGCCGGCACGCCGAGCAACTCCTGTTTCGCCTCGTTCGAGTAGGTGACGTAGCCACGGTCGAACCACTCCGAGCTGCCTGCGATGTCGGTGATCGCCGCGGCGACCAGCCCGCCGGTGCACGACTCGGCGGTCGCGCACAGCGCGTTGCACGCGGACAACTCGGCACCCAGTTCCCTTGCCAGCGCCGCGATTTCCGCGTCGATCATCGCGCTTCTCCGGGGCGCGCGCAGTAGTGATACGTATACGCGGTCACGAATCCGAATTTTCGATACACAGCCAACGCGGGATGGTTGTCGGCGTCGACCTGCAGATACGCATGCGCGGCCCCGCGCTCCCATGCCCACGCGAGCAACCGCGCGACCAGTGCAGTGGCGACGCCGCGATCGCGCATGTCGGAGGCGGTCGCCAACGAAAAAATGCCGGCCAATCCGTCCTCGAGCATGACCGTACCCACGCCCACCGGCCTCCCGTCGATCTGCGCCAGCAGCCAACGCGTGGCCTGCGGGCTCGCCACAAGCCGCTCGAAGTACGCGTCGCGCTGCGTGGTCGATGCCTGCTGAAGCACCGCGACCGCGTCGGAAAACGCCTCTGCCGTCGGCGTCACGACGTCGAATCGATCTCCGTCGTCGGGGTCCGGCGGACGCGGCAGCGCCGCGACCTGCACCAGCGTGGGATCGAACGCGTCGTAACCGCGCGCAGCCAGCGCCGCCGGCAGGTCGCCCGGCTGCACGAAAGGTGTCATCCGGAACAGCACCGGCAGATGCCGCTCCTCGTAGACGCGCTCGCAATGGCGGATCTTGTCGGCAAGCGGCAGCGACGAACCAAAATGCGCATTCACGCTGCGCGCGCGCCGCGCCTTGCCCGGCGAAACGCGCAGCAGCCAGCCATCGTAGAAGAGCTGACGCTGCGTCTGCAGCGCGTTGAGACCCGCCTCCTCCACGCGCCGGAAATCGAGTCCGGTCATGTCCGGTGCATCTTTCATCCGAGCACCCGGTGCCCGATCGCGAACACAAGCAGCGCGTAACCGGCCGCCAGCAGGTCGTCGGCCATGACACCGACGCCGTTCTTGAGCGCTGCATCGAGCTGGCGAATCGGCGGTGGCTTCACGATGTCGAAAAAACGGAACAGCGCGAACGCGACCGCGATGCGCAGCGGCGTCGTGCCAGTGAAGAACAGTACAAGGAGGAACGCGGCCACCTCGTCGATGACGATTCCGCCGTGGTCGGGCACGCCGAGTGCGTGCCCGGTCACCTGTGACGCCCAGGCGCCGACGACCAGCAGCGCGACGACTACGACAAGAAACAGGGCGTCGCCCGCATAGGCGCGCAGCAGCAGCGCGATCGGGATCGCCACCAGCGTGCCGAACGTGCCCGGCGCCACGGGTGCGAGTCCGGCACCAAAGCCCAGAGCGATGAAATGCGCGGGATGGTGCATCAGGAAGCGCAGGTTCGGGCGGGTCTTCATCCCAGGTACGCCGAATGGCGCCGCGGCAAGCCAGGCTTCGGACGCGTCTTCATCCGAAATGGTCGAAGGCCCGCGGCAACGGCGAGAGGTCGACGCCGTGTTCGTCGCGCACGCGCAGGTGGCGCGCTGCGGTGATGGCGCCGATGCGGGTCAGCGGCAACGACAACTCGTCCGCGATCGCTGCCAGTCGCGCCCGCGCCGACGGCGGCGCGGTGAAACACAGTTCGTAGTCGTCGCCGCCGGCGAGCAGGCACACGAGTGCGAGGCCGCGCTCGGCAGATCCCAGGCGCTGCTCGACCGCATTCGCTCGCGGCACGCGCGGCAGTTCGATTTCGGCGCCGACGCCCGACGCGGCCAGGATGTGCGCAAGGTCGCCGACGAGTCCGTCGGATACGTCGATGGCCGACGACGCGATGCCGCGCAGGCGCTCGCCCAGTGCCACCCGGGGCTCGGGTGCCTCGAGGCGTGGGCGCAGCAAGTCGAGCGTCGCTGCGTCGATGCGCGTTCGGCCCTGCAGCGCGGTGAGCGCCAGCGCCGCGTCACCCAGGCGGCCCGACACATGGATATCGTCGCCGGGCTGCGCGCCGGCACGCGTGATCGCGGTTCCCGCCGGCAGCTCGCCGGCGATCGTCAAGCAAAGGTTGCGCGGTCCCCGCGTCGTATCGCCGCCGACCAGCGTCACGGAAAAACGCGTGGCCAGTGCGAACAGGCCGCCGGCGAACGCTTCGAGCCAACGCTCGTCGCCATCGGGCAATGCGCCGGCCAGCAGCGCCCAGCGCGGCGTCGCGCCCATCGCCGCCAGATCGGACAGGTTGACGGCGAGCACCTTGTGTCCGAGCGCCGCGGGATCGGTGTCCGGCAGGAAATGGCGGCCTTCAACCAGCATGTCGACCGCGAGCGCCAGCTCGCAGCCGGGCCGCGGCGCGACGATGGCCGCATCGTCGCCCACGCCCAGGCGCACCGCGGGATCGCTTGGGGTGCGGCGGAAGTAGTGGTCGATCAACTCGAATTCGTTCATCGCAGCCCGTCGTCGTTCTCACGTTGCCCGAAGGCGAGCCGGCGGCAATGTGCCACGGACGCAGCATCGCCGACGTGATCCACGCCCACCGCGATTCCAGTCGGCAACCTCGACCTGCGCCCGGACGTCAGCGCGCGACCGCGGCGATCTCCGCCGCACGGCTCTTGGCGGCGAGCTTGTCGAGCACGCCGTTCACGAACCGGTGGCCATCGGTCCCGCCGAACGACTTGGCGAGTTCGACGGCCTCGTTGATCACGACGCGGTAGGGAATTTCGACACGCTGCAGGAGCTCCCATGCGCCGATGACGAGGATCGCGCGCTCGACGGGCGAAAGTTTTTCCGGCGCCCGGTCGAGATAGGGCGCCAGCGCGGCGAGCAGACCAGCGTAGTCGTCGCCGACCCCGCGCCACAACTCGTCGAAATACGGCTGGTCGGCGCGCAGGAATCCCGGGCTCGCGACCAGGTCGTCGTGGATTGCGACCGCCGCATTCCCCGACAATTGCCTCTGGTAGAGACCCTGCAGCACCAATTCGCGCGAGCGCCGGCGCTGGCTAGTCGTCGTCATCGATTGCGCGGAAGAGGTTGGACATCTCGAGCGCGGCCTGCGCGGCCTCGAACCCTTTCCGATCCATACGGGCCTCGGCCTGCGCGTCGTTGTCGCAGGTCAGGATGCCGTTGCCGACGGGAATGCCGAACTCGAGGGCGACGCTCGACACGCCGGCCGCCGATTCGTTGCTCACGATCTCGAAGTGATAGGTTTCGCCGCGGATGACGGCACCGAGCGCGACCAGCGCGTCGTAGTCGCCGGTCTGCGCGAAGCGCTGCAGCGCCAGCGGCGTCTCCAGCGCGCCGGGAACGCTCGCCACGGTGACACGCTCGTCGGGCACGCCGGCCTCGCGCAGCGCGCGCAGGGCGCCCGCGAGCAGGCCGTCGCCGATCGCGGCGTTGAACCGCGACACCACGATCGCCACTCGGCAATGGCCGCCTGCGAGGTTTGGGGAAAGGCGCTTGACGGGCATGCGTGCTTACGATGCTGCCCGTGCGGGCGGCTCGCTCTCGTAGCCGGTAACCTCGAGGTCGAAGCCGGCCATGCTCGGCATCTTGCGGGGCTTGGCGAGCAGACGCATCCGCCCGACGTTGAGGTCGCGCAGGATCTGCGCGCCGATTCCGTAGTTGCGAAGATCCATCTTCGCTGGCGCCGGCGGCGTGTCGGCGAGCGCGCGCTGGCGCAATTCCGCCGCGCTCTCCGGCCGATGCAGCAGCACGACCACGCCGCGTCCCGCCTTCGCGACTGCGGCCAGCGCGCCGGGGATCGTCCACGAGTGCGCGGCGCTCTCGGCGTCGAGCAGGTCGATCACCGACAGCGGCTCGTGCACGCGCACGAGCGTCTCCACATCCGGGGCGATCGGACCGCGCACCAGCGCCAGATGCGTCGCGTCGGAAATCTTGTCGCGATAGACAACGAGCCGAAATGCGCCGTTCGGCGTATTGAGCGGCCGCTCGGCGATCCGCTCCACCATGCGCTCGGTGCGGCTGCGATAGTGAATGAGGTCGGTGATCGTACCGATCTTCAGCCCATGGTCCCGGGCAAAGACCTCGAGGTCGGGCATGCGAGCCATCGTGCCGTCGTCGCGCATGATTTCGCAGATGACTGCGGCAGGCGTGCATCCGGCCATCCGTCCGAGGTCGCAGCCGGCTTCCGTATGCCCGGCGCGCACCAGCACCCCGCCCGGCTGCGCCATCACCGGAAAGATGTGGCCCGGCTGCACGAGATCGCCGGGCCGGGCGTCCGGCGCCACCGCGGCGCGAATGGTCCGCGCACGGTCGGCAGCGGAGATGCCGGTGGTCACGCCTTCGGCCGCCTCGATCGACACGGTGAAATTGGTGCCGTGCCCCGAGCGGTTGGCCGCCACCATCAGCGGCAGCCCGAGCTGGCGGCAACGGTCCGCTTCCAGCGTGAGGCAGACGAGGCCGCGCGCGTGCTTGGCCATGAAGTTGATCGCCTCGGGCGAGACGAAGTCCGCGGAGATGACCACGTCCCCTTCGTTCTCGCGATCCTCCTCGTCGACCAGCACGACCATGCGGCCGGCCTTCAGTTCGCCGACGATCTCGGGGATGGTGGCAAGTGGCATGGCGCGGAGGCTCCGGATTGGCTGTGCGGCGGGTTTGCGTGCCCACCGATCGAGACCGCGAGTTTACCGCAGGCCGGGGAGCAGCCGCCGACGGGTACCTTCACGCCGGTGCCGCACCCGCGCCGCGCTCCGGATGCAATCGGTACCAGGTCGCATACAGCGCCGGCAGAAACACCAGCGTCAGCACCGTGGCGACCACGAGGCCACCCATCATCGCCACCGCCATCGGCCCGAAGAAGTCGCTCCTCGCCAGCGGTATCAACGCGAGCACCGCTGCCGCCGCGGTGAGCACGATCGGGCGAAACCGGCGCACGGTAGCACCGATCACCGCGTCCCACGAAGATGCGCCGCCGGCGATGTCCTGGTCGATCTGGTCGACCAGGATGATCGAGTTGCGCATGATGATGCCGGCAAGCGCGATGGTTCCCAGCATGGCGACGAATCCGAACGGCTGACCGAACGCAAGCAGCGCGAGCACGACGCCGATGAGGCCGAGCGGCGCCGTCAGCATCACCATGAACGTGCGCGCGAAACTCTGCAGCTGGATCATCAGCAGCGTCACCACGGTGAAGGCAAGCAGCGGCATCCCCGCGGCAATCGATTTCTGTCCGCGCATCGAGTCCTCGATCGCACCACCCAGTTCGATCCGGTAGCCCAGCGGCAGGTCGGCGCGGATCGGGCGCAGCGCGCGGTCGATCCGGGCTGCCACATCCGGGCCCTGGGCATCACCGACGACATCGGAGCGCACGGTGATCGTCGGCAGACGGTTGCGCCGCCAAAGAATGCCATCCTCCAACTCGTATCGAATGTTGGCGATCTGCGTGATGGGCACCGCGCGGCCGTTGCGTGCCGGGATGGCCAGGTCCTTGAGGAAGCTCAGCTTCGCCCGCTCGTCGGCGGCCCCGCGCAGCAGGACCTCGATCCGCTTGTCCTGCTCGCGGAAATAGGTCACCGAGTACCCCGACAGCGAATTGTTGAGAAACGTGGCCAGGTCCTGCGACGAGATGCCGAGCACGCGCGCTTTGTTCTGGTCGATCGCCACCCGGATCACCTTCGACGGCTCGTCCCAGTCGAACTGCACCTGCGACGTCTCGGGCTCGTCGCGCATGACCTGTGCGACCCGCCGGGCGATCGCGCGCACCGTCGTCAGTTCTTCGCCCGATACGCGGAACTGCACGGGAAAGCCGACGGGCGGTCCGTTCTCCAGCCTCGAGATCCGCCCGCGCAGCCCGGGAAAGTCGGTGTCGAACAGGGCCAGCAGCCGGCTGCGCACCTGCTCGCGGTCCTGGATGCTCTTGGTGATCAGCACCGCCTGCGAGAAGTTCGCCTGCTGCAGCTGTTGATCGAGCGGCAGGTAGAAGCGCGGCGACCCGGCGCCGACGTAGGCAACGTAGCTTTCGATGCCCGGATCCCGATCGAGCACGGTCTCCAGCTTCTTCGTCGCCGCCAGCGACGCGGCAAACGAGCTGCCCTCGGGCAGCCGCAGGTCGACCAGCAGCTCGACGCGCGACGACGCGGGAAAGAACTGTTGCGGCACGAACCGGAACAACGCGAGCGCGCCGACGAACAGAGCGACGGTGGCGACGAGGATCGTCGCGCGGTGCCCGACGCACCACGCGATCGTCCGGCGCAGCGCCTTGTAGAAGGGAGTCTGGTAGACGGCATCGGCAGCGGGGTGCAGCACCGGAGTTGCGACCGGCTGGGGGCGGCCGGTAACGCTCGCCAGGAGCCGGCGCATGAGCGACGGGTGGTGCGCCTGCGCACGCTCGGGCAGCATCCGGTAACCGAGAAACGGAATCACCACCACCGCCACCACCCACGATGCGATCAGCGCGATCGCCGACACCTCGAAGATTGATCGCGTGTACTCGCCGGTGCCGCTCTTGGCGGTCGCGATCGGCAGGAAGCCCGCGACCGTGACCAGCGTGCCGGTGAGCATCGGAAATGCGGTGCTCGTGTAGGCAAAGCTCGCCGCGCGGAAACGGTCGTAGCCCTGCTCGAGCTTGATCGCCATCATCTCCACCGCGATGATCGCGTCGTCGACGAGCAGTCCGAGCGAAAGAATCAGCGCACCGAGCGAGATCTTGTGCAGCCCGATGTCGAACAGCCACATCAACAGGAAAGTCGCCGCGAGCACCAGCGGAATCGACACCGCGACGACCATCCCCGTGCGCAGTCCCAGGCTCACCAGCGACACTCCCAGGACGATCAGAACGGCCTCGGTCAGCGAGCGCAGGAACTGGTTGATCGAACGCTGCACCGCACGCGGCATGCTCGCCACCTGCGCGATTTCCACACCCACGGGAAGCGCCTGCGCGAGGCGCGCGGTCTCGCGGTCGAGCGTGTGTCCGAGCTCGATCACGTCGCCGCCCTTCTCCATGGTGACGCCGATGCCCAGCGCCTCCTTGCCCTGCCAGCGCATTTTCTGCTGCGGGGGATCGACGTAACCGCGCGTCACCGTCGCGATGTCGCCCAGCCGGAACACCCGGTTGTTGGCGCGGATTGCGAGGTCGCGGATCGCGTCGACGCTGTCGAACGCCCCCGAGGGTCGCACGAAGATGCGGTCGGTGCCGGTGTCGAACACTCCGGACGCCGCAACGGCATTCTGCGTCGCGAGCGTCTCGATGATCTGCGCGGGTTCGACGCCCAGGGTGGCGAGCTTGCTGTTGGACAGCTCGATGAAGATCTTTTCGTCCTGCGCACCGATGAAATCGACCTTCGCCACGCCCGGCACGCGAAGCAGTTCGGCGCGAATCCGGTCTCCCATCTCCTTCAGGTCGCGATAGCCGAAGCCGTCGCCGGTCAGCGCGTAGATGTTGGTGTACGTGTCGCCGAACTCGTCGTTGAAGTACGGGCCCCGGATGCCGGCAGGGAATTGCGCGTGAATGTCGCCGACCTTCTTTC
Source organism: uncultured beta proteobacterium (assembly GCA_963739745.1). Classification (GTDB taxonomy): domain Bacteria; phylum Pseudomonadota; class Gammaproteobacteria; order Burkholderiales; family Casimicrobiaceae; genus VBCG01. The sequence goes on along the minus strand of CAVUCJ010000009.1, from coordinate 309,986 downwards.
GTACCTGGTAGAAGGCTTCGGGCGCCGAGCCCGACGGCATCGAATCCTTGAGCGCAAAGAACACCAGCGATTCTCCGGGCTTCGAATAGCTGCGGACCCAGTCGACGTGCGGCACCTCCTGCAGTGCGCGCTCGACGCGGTCGGTGATCTGCTGTTCGACCTCGGGCGCGGCGGCGCCGGGCCAGAGGGTCTTGACGACCATCACGCGGAAGGTGAACGGCGGGTCCTCGGATTGGCCCAGTCGCTGGTAGGCAAGCGCGCCGGCGACGGCGACCACCAGGATGAGGTAGAGCACCAGCGACTGATGCGTCAGCGCCCACTCGGAGAGGTTGAACCGCGCGGAAAAGGGCGTTCGTGGCGGTCCGCCCTGCGAAGGGTCCTCCATCGTACGCATGGGTCAGCTCTGCGACGACCCGGCCTTGCCCCGCGCGGCGGGGCGCGAGTCACGACCCTCAACCGCGCTCGGCGCCGGGGACGGCCCGGCATCGTAGGGTCGGACCACCTGCCCCGGGACCAGCTTGTGGACGCCAGCGGCGACGACCCAGTCACCGTGGGCAACGCCCGACGTCACGACGACACCGTCCTCGCGATACTGACCGACGGCGACCGGTACCAGCTGCACCTGGTGCGACGCGGGGTCGTAGCGCCAGACGGCCGGCTTGCCGTCCTTCTGGTAGATCGAAGTGAGCGGCAGCAGCGCGGTGCCTGCATGGTCCTGTGCCACCAGTGCGACGTTGGCGGTCATTCCCCACTGCACCGTCGGATCCGGATCGATGATCGTCACGCGAACGGCGAAGGTACGCGTCACCGTATCGACGGCAGGCGAGACTTCGCGAACGCGGGCCGCGTAGACCTTGTCAGGTTGCGCCCACAGCATCACCGCCAGCTTCTGCGCCGCCTTGAGTTCGCCTACGCGATTCTCCGGGACGCTGATCGCGACCTCGCGTTCGTCCTCGCGCGCGATCCGAATCACCGATTGTCCCGCCGTCACCACCTGCCCCCGATCGGCGCTGACGACGGTGACCACGCCATCCTCGCCGGCGACCAGCGACGCATAGCTCGCCTGATTGCGCGACACGGCGAGATTGGCCTTGGCCTGCTCGTACTTCGCGCGATTGCTGTCCAGCGTGTTGCGCTTGGCGTCCAACGCCGACGCGCTGATGAATTTCTCGCGATACAGGTCCTGGTAACGCTGGTATTCGGCCTGCGCGAACTTGTACTCGGTTTCGGCGGCTGCGACCTGTGCCTTGGCGGCTTCCGCCTGCAGCCCCACGTCGACCGGGTCGAGGCGCGCGAGCACCTGGCCTTTCTTCACTCGCGCTCCGACGTCGACGCTGCGCTCGATCAACTTGCCGGCGATGCGAAACCCAAGATCGGTCTCGTGCCGCGGCCTGACCTCTCCCGCAAAGACCGCGGTGTTGGTCGCATTGCCGACCGTGACCTGTGCCAGCTGGACCGGTCGCACGATCGGCGCGGGCGGCTCCTTCGTGCCGCAGGCGCCCAGCGCGCCCGCCAGCATGGCCATGGCCAGAACCGCCGGCCGCGTGCTCATCGGGCGTATCCCGTGCCGGCGCCGGGCGCGGAGGCACCGACCGCGCCGTTCCACAGCGCCAGGAGCGCCAGGTTCAGTTCGTCCGCATACACGTACTCGAGAACGGGCGCTACCTCGCCGGCGCCGCTCATCGGGCAGCTCTGCGAGCGCCCGGCGGAGTCGGACGACATCTGCCACAGCCCGATGATCAGCGCGTAGCTGTGGCGGAGCAGCGCCACACCTCCGCCGGATCGCAGTTCGGGAAAGTGGCGCTCGAGCCCGGCTCCAGCCGCCGTCAGTCGCTCGCCCATCCGTTGTTTGAACGCGAGCGCGGCGCCCTGCGGCATGCCTTGGCCCATCATGCCGAAGCAGCGCGCAGCCAGGGGCAGGAACAGCGGGGGCTCCACCATGTGCCGATGCGTGAGCACCAGGACGTCGGCTACCGCAAGCGGCTGCGTACTGTCCAGACGGTCGATCAGCGCACGGAAAAAACCGTCGATGTTGCGTTCGTGCACCGCCAGCAGCAGTTCTTCCTTGCCGGGGAAGTACAGGTAGACCGTGCCCTTGGCCAGCCCCGCCTCGTCGGCAACTTCGGCCACGCTCGCGATCCGTTCGGGCGAGCGCGCGAGCAGCCTCGCCGCCGCATCGAGGATGGCGTGATGCCGTTCCTGCTTGTCCGCGGCCTGGATGGCCCGCTGCCTGATTGCCACGAAAGCGCTCTCCCGGATTTCGCCCGTTAACTGACTGCGGGTCACTTGAAAGGCGAGCGTAAATGACCGATGGTCAGTTGTCAACTGCCCCAAGGGTTCGTCCAACCACGCAGGATCAGAACAGCGCCAGCGTCGCCCGCGTCAGCGCGCTTTCCGGATCGGCATGGTCAAGGACCACGCTGAAATGGTGCTTGCCTTCGATGAACATCGGCGCCGGCATCGGCCGCCGGTTCGCCGGCCACGCGTCCCACAGCAGCTGCGTCTGGCGGAGGAATTCCGAGGTTTCGTCGGCCCCGCAGGCCATCAGCAGGGGCGCATCGGTGAACGTCGCGTGGTTGCACGGCGACATGCGCGCCGCTTCCGCCGCGTCCAGCCTGAAGTCGGCATTGAACGAGAACTGCAGCATCGGCATCAGGTCGTGGACGCCGGAGAGCGTGAGGCCCCCGGTCAACGGAGCGCGGTCGAGTCCATGAGTCGTCCAGTCGGTCGCGAACATCATCGCGGCCAGGTGGCCGCCGGCCGAATGGCCGCCGACGACCACGTTGTCCGCGGCGGCACCGAAACGCGGACCTTCGTGCGCGATCCAGACCAGCGCGCGCCGGCATTCGTCGACGATGGTCGCGATCGACACCGTCGGGCACAGGTCGTAGTCGAGCACCGCGACCGCGATGCCGGCGTCGACCAGCGGCCCCGCAACGAACGAGAAATCGTCCTTCCCGAACACGCGCCAGTAGCCGCCGTGGATGAACACGAACGTGCCGCGCGGCCTGCCCGACGGGACGAAGAGATCGAGCGTCTCGCGCGCGTTGGGGCCATAGCGAAGGTCGAGCTGCGGCCGGTACCTGTCACGCGCCGCGAGCGAAAGCGCCGGATACTGAGCGAGGAAGCGCGGATGCTCCGGCACCGCCGCGCGATTGTTGTAGCCACGCTCCACGAGTTCCGGCGTCAAAGGGCTGGCCATTGTGGGTTACCGCCGTCTTCCTTCCGTTTAATCGCGACAGTTCGCGTCGACCCCGCTCACGCGATGTCGACTCGAAGCGAGGTCAGGCCGTCGACGTGGCCGTGCAAACGGTCGCCGGCGACCACCGCGCCCACGCCCGATGGCGTTCCGGTGAACACCAGGTCGCCGGGCAGCAGCTCGTAGTACTGCGACAGGAACGACAGCGTGTGCGGCACGTCCCAGATCATGTCGGCGAGGTCGCCGGTCTGCCGGCGCACCCCGTTGACGTCGAGCCAGATCGCTCCACGCTCGAGAAGACCGGTCTCTCCCACCGGGTGCAGCGGCGCGATCGGCGCCGCCTGCGCGAACGACTTGCCGATGTCCCACGGCCGCTTCTTTTCGCGCATGTCGTTCTGCAGGTCACGGCGCGTCATGTCGAGGCCGACCGCGTACCCGAACACCAGCTCGTTCGCGCGCTCGGGCGCGACGTTCACGCCGGCCTTGCCTATCGCGACGACCAGCTCGATTTCGTGATGGAGGTTCTTCGTCGCCAGAGGATAGCGGATGCGCCCGACCGCCGGCGGCACGACCGGGACCACGGCATCGGCAGGCTTGGTGAAGAAGAATGGCGGCTCCTTCGCGGCGTCACCCCCCATCTCCTTCGCGTGCTCGGCATAATTGCGGCCGACGCAATAGATGTGGCGAACGGGAAACACGTCGCTCGATCCGTGGATCGGCACGGTCGGGAGATCCCACAGTGCGAAGGGATGCGTCATCATTTGCTCGCTAGGGTTGTGAAATTCGGGGCACGGAGAACGGCGCATGGCAGGGCCAGTTTCAAGATCACGGAGCCTTGCTTGCCGCATTCTGTGCTCTGCGTGCTGTGCATGCTCTGCGCGGTTAAAGATCCTGACGTTCAGGACTCCGCATCCGGCTGTCGCGCGGGCGCCGCGGCGGCGAACGCCGGCAGCGCCAGGCAGGCCGCTTCGATGCGGACCAGCGTCGGGAACGGCGACAGGTCCATGTCGACGCGGCGCGCGTTGGCAAGCTGCGGAACAAGGCAGATGTCGGCGAGCGTGGGCGTTTCGCCGTGGCAGAAGGTCCCGGTCGCGACGTCGCGCGACAGCGATGTCTCCAGCGCCTCCAGCCCGACATCGATCCAGTACTTGTACCACGCATCCTTCTGTTCTTCGGACACGCCGACCGTGTCAAGCAGGTAGCGCAGCACGCGCAGATTGTCGAGCGGGTGAATGTCGCACGCGATGGCCTGCGCCAGCCCTCGCACCCGCGCGCGCGCGACCGGATCGGCGGGCAGGAGCGGCGGCGCGGGATGCGTGTCGTCCAGGTACTCGATGATCGCCAGAGATTGCGTGATCACGGCACCGCCATCGGTGACCAGCGCCGGCACCAGTCCATGCGGATTGAGCGCAAGATACGCGTCGGTACGCTGGGCGCCGTGGCGCAGGTGGACGAACACGCGCTCGGCCTCCAGTCCCTTGACGTTGAGCGCGATGCGCACGCGATACGCGGCGGACGAACGGAAATAGTCGTAGAGCTTCATTCGCTAGAACGCCGAGATCCCGGTCTGGGCCCGCCCCAGGATCAGCGCATGCACGTCGTGCGTGCCCTCGTAGGTATTGACGGTCTCCAGGTTCAGCACGTGGCGAATCACGTGGAACTCGTCGACGATCCCGTTGCCGCCGTGCATGTCGCGCGCCATCCGCGCGATGTCGAGCGCCTTGCCGCAGGAGTTGCGCTTCATGATCGACGTGATCTCCGGCGCGGCCTCCCCCTGGTCCTTCATGCGGCCGAGGCGCAGGCAACCCTGCAGGCCCAGCGTGATCTCGGTCATCATGTCGGCGAGCTTCTTCTGGATCAGCTGATTGCCAGCCAGCGGCCGACCGAACTGCCGGCGATCCAGCGTGTACTGGCGCGCCGCGTGCCAGCAGAATTCGGCCGCGCCCAGCGCACCCCACGCGATGCCGTAGCGCGCGCTGTTCAGGCACCCGAACGGCCCTTTCAGCCCCTGGACATTCGGGAGCAGGTTTTCCTCCGGCACGAACACCTCGTCCATCACGATCTCGCCGGTGATCGACGCGCGCAGAGAGAACTTGCCCTCGATCTTGGGCGTGGAGAGCCCCTTCATTCCCTTCTCGAGGATGAACCCGCGGATGATTCCCTGGTCATCCTTCGCCCATACGACGAACAGGTCGGCGATCGGTGAGTTGGAGATCCACATCTTGGCGCCCGACAGCGAAAAGCCGCCCGGGACACTGCGCGCACGCGTCACCATCGACCCGGGATCCGATCCGTGGTCGGGCTCGGTCAGTCCGAAGCAGCCGATCGTCTCGCCCGTGGCAAGCTTCGGCAGGTAGCGGCGCCGCTGCGCCTCGCTGCCGTAGGTGTAGATGGGAAACATCACCAGCGAACTCTGCACGCTCATCATCGACCGGTACCCCGAATCGACGCGCTCGATCTCGCGCGCGATGAGCCCGTAGCAGACGTAGTTGAGGCCCGCGCCGCCGTATTCCTGCGGCAGCGTGGCGCCCAGCAGGCCGAGCGCGCCCATCTCGGGAAAGATCTCCGGATCCGAGCGCTCGTGGCGAAACGACTCGCGGATCCGCGGCAACAGCTTGTCCTGCGCGTACGCGTACGCCGCGTCGCGCACCATGCGCTCTTCCTCGGTCAACTGCGCATCGAGAAGCAGCGGATCGTCCCACTTGAACACCGGCTTGGTCGATCCGTGGACGCGTTCGGGGGCATTCATGAGCAGCTCCGGAGGAAGTCGGCGGCAGCGGCAGCGCAAATCGCCGCGCTGTCGGCAAGAATGTGATTATGCCGCAGCGCAGGGCCCGGTCACCCGGGCTAGAGGACCCGCATGTGGAGGCCGCCGTCGACGTTGAACGCATCGCCCGTGTTGAACGGCAACAGGCGGCGGGCGAGTGCCGCGACCGTCGCGCCGACATCGGCGGGCTCGCCCCAGCGGCGAACGGGCGTCAGGCCGTCCCTGATCAGCGGGTCGTAGCGGTCGAACGCGCCGGCGGTCATGTCGGTACGGATGATCCCCGGCCGGATCTCGTAGCACATGACATCCGCGTCGGCGAGCCGGTGCGCGAACAGCTGGTTCATCATCGAGAGGCCCGACTTCGCCATGCAGTATTCGGCGCGATTCGGACCGACGGTACGCGCATTGGCCGAGGAAATCGTGACGATCGAGCGCTGCGGATCGCCCGGGACCCGGCTTTGCGCCAGCATCCGGCGGGCGACCGCCTGCGTGAGAAAAAACGTGGCGCGCAGGTTGACCCCGAGCACCCGGTCGAAGCTCTCCGGCGTGACGTCGAGAATATCTCCGCGGACCGCGACCTGGACCCCCGCGTTGTTGACCAGGCAGTCGAGGGTGCCGAAGCCGGCCCAGACGCGCTCGACGAATTCCGCCTGCGCGCCGAGGTCGGCGATATCCTGCGCGACGAAGATTGCGCGCCGCGCACGCGCAGCGATGCCCGCCAGCGTCTCCCGGGCTAGCCTCGTCGTCGACCACATCATTGACGACGATGTCGAATCCCGCGTCGGCCAGCGCCCAGGCGATGCCGCGCCCGATGCCGCGGCGGGCACCGGTGACCAATGCGACAGGGTTGCGTTCGGCGTTCACGTGAGGAACGGGATCAATCAGGGGTCAATCAAACCGCAAGGGCAGGCCGCGGCAATGCACCAACAATATCGCCGAATCGTCCGCCTGCCAAGGACGCCTGCAAATTCGTGCGGCCGAGGCAGACGCGCTATTCGATCAGGGACGACCGCCGTGGCTTCGATCTCGACCCGGGCGCGATCCTCGATCAGCGCCTGGACAACGATCGCCGTCATCGCCGGGAAATGACGGCCGACCACTTCGCGGTAGGCGACGCCCAGCGCGCGCTGGCACGCGAGGTACTCGCGCTTGTCGACGACGTACCAGGTCATCCGCGTGACGTGCTCGGGACCGGCGCCCGCCTCGCGCAGGATCGCGACGATGTTGGCGAGTGCCTGCCGTGCCTGCCCGACGAAGTCGTCGGTCTCGAACTGCTGCTGGCCGTTCCAGCCGATCTGGCCGCCGACGAACACCGTCGTGCCGCGCGCGGCGACTCCGTTGGCGTAGCCCTTGGGCGGCGTCCAGTCCGCAGGTTGCAGGATGCGCATGTCGTCCTCGCTATCGCTTCGCGCCACCGCGCGCCATTTCGCGCAGGCGGAACCGCTGCAGCTTTCCGGTTTCGGTCCGTGGCAGGCGGTCAGGAACTCCACCGCCCGTGGATACTTGTAGGGAGCGATCGCCTGCTTCACGTGCATCTGCAGCGCCTCCACCATGGCAGCGTCGCCCTCGTGTCCCGGCTTCAGCACGACATACGCCTTCACGATGAGCCCGCGTTCCTCGTCCGGCGCGCCGACCACGCCGCATTCGGCGACCGCCGGATGCGCGAGCAGCGCACCCTCCACCTCCGGCCCGGCGATGTTGTAGCCGGCGCTGACGATCATGTCGTCGGTGCGCGCCTGGTGGACGAAATAGCCGTCGTCGTCGACGAGATACGCGTCGCCGGTGTAATTCCAGCCGTCGCGCACATATTGCCGCTGGCGCTCGTCCGCGAGATAGCGGCAGCCCGTCGGACCCTTGACGGCGAGCCGACCCACCTTGCCCGGCGGCAGCGGCTGCCCGCGCTCGTCCATCACGCAGGCGCGGTAGCCGGGCACCGGGCGGCCGGTGGCGCCTGGCCGAGCGTGCGCCTCGTCGTGCGAGATGAAGATGTGGAACATCTCGGTGGCGCCGATGCCGTCGATGATCTCGATGCCGGTCGCGTCCTTCCATAGCTCGCGCGTGGCCGCCGGCAGCGCCTCGCCGGCCGACACGCACTTGCGCAGGCTTCCGAGGTCGAACTCGCGCACGCGCGCGGCCATTGCGCGGTAGGACGTCGGCGCGGTGAACAGGATGGTGGCGCGCTGCTCGGCGATTGCCGACAGCAGCACGTCCGGCGATGGCCGCTCGACGAGCAGCGCGGCGGCGCCCGCGCGCAGCGGAAACAGCAGGAGTCCGCCCAGCCCGAAGGTGAACGCCAGCGGCGGGCTGCCGGTGAAGAGGTCGCCGCCGCTGGCGCGCAGCACCGACGTCGGCCAGCAATCGCAGGCGGCGAGCACGTCGCGGTGGAAATGCATCGTCCCCTTGGGCGTGCCGGTGGTGCCCGACGTGAACGCGATCAGCGCGACGTCCTCGGCCGCCGTACGCACATCGGCGAACACCGGGGGCTTGACCGCGGCGCGCGCCTCGACGCCCTCGGGCGCGTCGGTGACGAACCGCGCCACCGTGGTCAGCGTCGGGCACCCGCTGCTCGCCGCGTCGAGCTCCTCCATGAGCCGCGCGTCGCACAGCGCGTGAGTGATGCGCGCCTTGTTCACGATGTCGGTCAGTTCCTTGGCGCGCAGCATCGGCATCGTCGCCACCACGATACCGCCCGCCTTCACCACGGCGAACCAGCACGCGGCCATCAGCGGGCTGTTCGGCCCGCGCAGCAGCACGCGGTTCCCGGGTACCAGCGCCAGGTCGTCGCGCAGCACATGCGCGATCCGATTCGCCTGCGCGAGCAGCTCCGCGTAGGTCCATCGCGCGCCACCCGGCGCGACGATCGCGGTCCGCTCGCCCCATCCCCGTTCCAGCGCGCCATCGAGGAGTTCGGTCGCGCAGTTGATCGAGTCGGGATAGATCAGCGCCGGCAGCTCGAAGAGGAACTCGGGCCACTGCGCACGCGGCGGCAGGTGGTCGCGAGCGAAGGTGTCGACGTGCGCGGTCGTCGTCGCCATCATGGCCGCGCACTCGTCCGTCCGCGCAGCATCTCGCGGCCGATGATGATCCTTTGCACCTCGGTCGCACCCTCGTAGATGCGCAGCGCGCGGATGTCGCGGTAGAGCCGCTCGACGACCTGGCCCTGCGTCACGCCGAGCGCGCCGTGCAGCTGGACGGCCGTATCGATCACCTTCTGCGCCGATTCGGTCGCCGCGAGCTTGGCCATCGCCGCCTCCATGGTCGTGCGCTGATCGCGCACATCGCGCAGCCACGCGGCCCGGTAGGTGAGCAGCGCCGCGGCGTCGACCGCGGTGGCCATGTCGCCCAGGCTCGCCTGCGTGAGCTGCAGGTCCGCCAGCGTGCCGCCGAACATCCTTCGCGCCGGCGCGCGTGCCAGCGCCTCGTCCTGCGCACGCCGGGCGAAGCCGATGGCGGCCGCAGCCACCGACGCACGAAAGATGTCGAGCGTGCGCATCGCGAGTTTGAAGCCTTCGCCCTCCGCGCCGAGCAGCGTGTCGGCGGGCAGCCGGCACGCTTCGAATTCCAGCCGCGCGAGCGGATGCGGCGCGATGATGTCGATACGCTCGGCGATGTGCAATCCCGGCGTCGACGCAGGCACGATGAACGCCGAGATGCCCTTGGCCCCGGTGCCCGGCCCGGTCCTGGCAAATACGCAATAGAAATCCGCGATGCCGCCGTTGGAGATCCAGGTCTTGCAGCCGTCCAGCAACCAGTTGTCGCCGTCGCGCCGCGCGCGCGTGGTCAATGCGGCGGCATCCGACCCCGCGTCGGGCTCGGACAACGCGAAGGCGGCGATCGCATCACCGCGCGCCACCGCGGGCAGCCAGCGCGCGCGTTGGGCGTCGGTGCCGGCCAGCGTGATCGCGCCGCTACCCAGCCCCTGCATTGCGAAAGCGAAATCGGCGAGTCCGTCGTGCCAGGCGAGAGTTTCGCGCGCGATGCACAGCGCGCGCGAATCAAGCGCGGTCATCGCCCCACCATCCGCCGAAGTCACGCAGTAGCGCAGCCAACCGGCAGCGCCCAGTCCGCGCACCAGCCGCCGGCACGCCGCGTCGACGTCTTCGTCGGTCGCCGGGTCGTGCAGTGCCGGCAGGCCGGCGCACCACGCGGCAAGCCCGCGCGCAAGTTCGCGATGCGCATCAGCGAAGAACGGCCAGTCCAGATGCGTTCGAGTCATGTCGTATCTCCTTGGCCCTGCCTGCGCGCCTCGGCTTCGACGCTCAAACGTCCGCCTGTGATTGCAACTTCGACTTGAGTCCGCCGAGGAGTTCGAAGATGCGTGCGCGGTCGGCGGCCGGCACGCCGGAGAGCATCACGATGATCCACCGCTCGTGCTCCACCGCCATGCCGCCGAACACGCGCTTGCCCTTCGCGGTAAGCCGCACCGCCTGCGCGCGCCGGTCGCCGGGAATGGCCAGGCGCTCCACCAGGCCTTCAACGACCAGCTCGTTGACGAGGCCGGTGACGTTGCCGCCGGTGACCATGAGCCGACGCGAGAGCTCGCCCATGCGCAGACCGAGCGGATGGCGGTCGAGTTGTGCCATGAGGTCGAAGCGCGGCAGGGTGATGGAAAAGCGCTCCCGCAATTCCGCGCGCACCCGCCGCTCGATCATCAGCGTGCAGGTCAGGAGCCGCAGCCAAAGCCGCAGCGATTCGTGATGGTCGTCGGATACCCGCGTTTCCTGGTCGGGTGCCGTTTGCTGGTCGGCGGCGACGGTCGATGGCATGGCGGCGTGTCCCGGCTATCCGTTCGCTTCGGGCTGCTCGGCGGCAGTCTGCGCGGCGCGCGCGAGATTGCGCTCGAGCTGCGCGCGCCCGGGCAGGTACTGGACCGGCCACTCGACGTCGCCGACACCCAGTTGCGCCGCCGCGTGCAGCGTCCAGTAAGGATCGGCCAGGTGCGGGCGCCCCAGCGCGCAGAGGTCCGCCCGCCCCGCCATCAGGATGCTGTTGACGTGGTCGGGCTCGAAAATGGCGCCGACCGCCATCGTCGCGATCTGCGCCTCGTTGCGCACGCGGTCGGCGAACGGCGTCTGGTACATGCGCCCGTACACCGGCTGCGCATGTCGCGTCGTCTGCCCGGACGACACGTCGATCAGGTCGGCGCCGGCGCCACGGAAGAGCTGCGCGATCGTGACGGCGTCGTCAGGCGTATTGCCGCCTTCTGCCCAGTCGTGCGCCGAGATGCGCACCGACATGGGGAGGTGGTCGGGCCACGCTTCGCGTACCGCGCAGAAGACCTCGAGCGGAAAGCGGCAGCGGTTTTCCAGCGAACCCCCGTACCGGTCTTCCCGGAGGTTGGTGAGCGGGCAGAGGAACGCAGACAGCAGGTAGCCATGCGCACAGTGCAGCTCCAGCCAGTCGAACCCCGCGTCCACCGACCATTTCGCCGCGCGCACGAAGTCGTCGCGCACGCGATGCATGTCCGCGAGCGTCATCGCCCTCGGCACCTGGTTGTGCGGGCCGTAGGCGATGGGCGACGGCGCGATCAGCGCCCAGTTGCCATCGGGCAGCGGTTCGTCGGCGTCCTGCCAGCCCAGTTGCGTCGAGCCCTTCGGCCCCGCGTGACCGAGCTGGATCGCGATCTTCGCCGACGTGCGCGCATGCACGTAGTCGACGATGCGCTTCCACGCGGGAAGGTGCGCCGGCGAGTACATGCCCGCGCATCCCGGCGAGATTCGCGCATCGGCACTCACGCACACCATCTCGGTGAACACGAGCCCCGCCCCGCCATGCGCGCGACTGCCGAGGTGGACGAGGTAGTAGTCGTCCGGCGTGCCGCAGCTGCACGAATACTGCGCCATCGGCGAGACCACCACGCGATTCTTGAGCGTGACGCCGCGCAGCGTGAAAGGCGTGAACATCGGCGGCAGCGGCTTCACGCCCGACGCTTCATGTGCGGCGAACCACGTCTCCATCCGCGCCACGAAGGCGGGATCGCGCAGCCGCAGGTTCTCGTGCGAGATGCGCTGGCTGCGGGTCAGCAGGCTGTAGGCGAACTGCTCCGCCTCGAAGGCCGTATAACGCGCCACGTTCTCGAACCATTCGGTCGAATTGCGCGCGGCGTTCTGGATCTTCAGCACCTCGACCGAGCGCTCGGCCTCGTACGCGGCGAGCGAGCGCCGCAGCGGCAACGGCGAGCGCAGCGCGGCGGCAAGCGCAATCGCATCCTCGAGCGCCAGCTTGGTCCCCGACCCCACCGAGAAATGCGCGGTGTGCGCGGCGTCGCCCATCAGGATCACCGGCACGTCGCGTGCGTCGATCGCATTCCAGTGCACCCAGGCGCCACAGACGACGCGCGGAAAGCGGATCCAGATCGCCGACCCGCGCAGGTGCGCGGCATTCGACATCAGCGGCGCTCCGTCGAGCCAGCGCGCGAAACAGGCGTCCGCAGAAGGCGATGCCCTCCTGCTGCGGCATCGCCTCGAGTCCCGCGGCGCGCCAGGTCTCCTCCGGCGTCTCGACGATGAACGTCGACGTCTCGCCGTCGTATTGATAGGCGTGCGCCTGGAACCAGCCGTGCGGCGTCTCGACGAAGGCGAACGTGAACGCGGCGAAGAGCTTATGCGTGCCCAGCCAGACGAAACGGCAGCGGCGCGTGTCGATGTCCGGCGCGAAGCTGTCCGCATAGCGCGTGCGGATGCGGCTGTTGAGTCCATCGGAGGCGATCACCACATCGGCGTTGAATTCGCGCGCGGCGGCGACGTCGTCCGCGACGTCCTGCTCGAACACCAGCTCGACGCCCAGCGCCTCGCAGCGCGCCTGCAGGATGTTGAGCAGCCGCTTGCGGCCGATGCCGCAGAAGCCATGGCCGCCCGACGTGATCGTGCGACCGCGGTAATGGACGTCGATGTCGTCCCAGTGAATGAATGAATCGGCGATCTCGTGCGCGGTCTGCGGGTCCGCCGCCGCGAGATTGCCGAGCGTCTGGTCGGAGAACACGACGCCCCAGCCGAACGTGTCGTAGGGGCGGTTGCGTTCGACCACGCGCACGACGTGGCCCGGATCCGCCTTCTTGAGCAGCAGGGCGAGGTAGAGGCCGGCGGGGCCGCCGCCGATGCAGAGCACGCGCATGCGGGATGTCCGTAGCTGGGTGGAATCGGTCGCCGCTCTCGTATATCGCGGTCGCGACGTTGGGTCGGATGAGCGATAGTTTAGAACTAAAAGACCTGATGTCAAGACCCCGGCGGGCGCGTTCCGAGCGAGCTCCCTCGGCCATCCGGCCGATAACGTTCAAGACCGCTGCCTCGCTACCGTTGGAGCGTGGTCGCGCCGCGACCATTGCTCCCGGGAGGCCCCATGCGTACACGTCATCGGGATGGCGGCTTCACGCTCACCGAACTGCTGGTTGCCGTCGCGATCGGCGCGATACTCATGCTGCTCGCCGTCCCCGGCTACCGCGCGTGGATCGCCGAAATGGAACTGCGCGACCGGGTCGAGGCGCTGGTCGCCGCGATGAGCCTTGCGCGCGCCGAGGCGATCAAGCGCGGCTCGCGCGTCAATCTGTGCCCGTCGGCCGACGGAGCGTATTGCTTACCGGGCGGGCAGTGGGAGATGGGCTGGCTGATTTTCGCCGACGACAACCACGACGGCGAGCGAGACGACGACGAGACGGTCCTTCGGGTTCAGGGCAAGTCGCGACCCGGGATCACCGTACGGGGGAACAAGCCGGTCAGCAACTACGTGTCGTATACAGCAATGGGACACACGCGCATGGTCAACGGCGCGCTGCAGATGGGTACATTCACGATCTGTCGCAACGGCAGCAGCGCGGTGGACGTCATCCTGGCCAACGGCGGCCGCGTGCGGGTGGATCGTCCCAAGCGCGCCTGCCCCTAGCAGTCGGATCGAGGCGCAGGCCCGATGCCCCCGCATCGCCCTCGGGATCGAAGCCGCGGCGCGGCATATAACGACGCAATCTGGCAGTGGGGTACCCGTGGCAAAGCCGTCCGTTCCCCCTGGCGCGCCACTGGTCAGGCCCCCCCAACGGCCCGCGTTCGATCGTCTAGTATCCCAGTCGACCCATTGGGAGCGGCAATCCATGAAAGTACGCCAATACACGCCACGCACGCCGGGCGCTGACGGCTTCACGCTGCTGGAGGTGATGATCACGGTGGCGATCGTCGGCATTCTCGCCGCCATCGCGCTGCCTTCCTATTTTGATTACATCCAGCGCAGCAAGATCATCGACGGCACGACCAAGCTTGGGGATTTTCGCACGCAGATGGAGAAGTATTTTCTCGACAACCGGACCTACCAGAACGGCGGCAATTGCGGCATTCCTGACCCGACACCCGCTGGCGGGGACCACTTCGCGATCACCTGCGCAGCCGCCACGGCCACCACCTACACGGTGACCGCGACCGGGATACCGAGCAAGGGCATGTCGGCATCGTTCGTCTATACGGTCAATCAGGCCAACCAGAAGACTTCGGCCGGTCCGGGCGGTTATTTCACCGCGGCTGACTGCTGGGCCGTGCGCAAGGACGGCTCCTGCCAATGAACCCGGTCATGCATCGCGGATTCACGCTGATCGAATTGCTGGTCTCGATGGCGATCGCCGTGATCCTGCTCGTGCTCGCGGCGCCCGGCTACGGCGTCTGGGTCGCCGACAGCGAGGTGCAGAACGCCGCGCAATCCCTGGCCACCGGCCTGCGCTACGCGCAATCGGAGGCGGTCAAGCGCAATGAAAAGGTCCAGCTGGTCGTCGACAAGACCACCGGTACGGGCGGCTGGAGTGCGCAGCTTCCCGACGGCACGGTTCTGCAGGAGGGCAAGTTCGCCGAAGGTTCCGCGCGCATGACGGTGGTTCCGGCCCCCGCCGGCCTCGATACCGTCACGTTTACCGGGCTGGGCCAGATCGATCCGGACCAATGCCGATGCGAGGCTGCCATTCACATCGATCGTCGCTTACGTCACCGGTATCCGGCACGAATCCGCTGAACATTCTGATCGGCAACAGCCGCACCGGCATCAAGATCTGCAGTCCGCCTATACCTGGCCGGACCCCAAGGGATGCCCGCCGTGAAACACCGTCGCAATTGCGCCCAGACAACTCGCGCCGAATTCCCGCGCGCCAAATCATGATGACCCACCTTTCGTCCGCAGGCGTTGGTCGCCAACGCGGATCCTTCCTGCTGGAAGCATTGATCGCCATCCTGATCGTGGCACTTGGCGTGCTTGGATCGGTCGGGTTGCTCGCACGTTCGATGCAGGACATCGACGACGCGAAGTTCCGTGGGGAGGCGGCGTATCTGGCCAATTCGCTCATCGGCCAGATGTGGCTCGATGACCGGGCGACTGCCAGCCTCGATGCGAAGTACGGATCCGCGACCGCCGGTCCCGGATACGTGGAGTTCCAGACGCTGGTCCAGCAGAGGATGCCGCAGTCCATCGACCCGGTAGTCACCGTGGCCGCCGGTCCGACGGCGACCAGCTCGATCGTTACCGTAGTCATCCAGTGGCACATGCCCGGTGACAAGACGGGTACGCCCGATCACGTGTACCGATCGATGGCGACCATTGGAGCGAACCTGTGAGCGCGCCGCGCGTCATGCGCTGCCGGAGCCGGCAAGCCGGAGCGGGCATGGTCGAGACGATGATCGGCATCCTCATCGGCCTGATCGTCGTGCTCGTCGTCTACAACCTGCTGTCGGTCGCGGAAGGCTACCGGCGGATGACCACCGGGGTGTCCGACGCGCAGGTGACCGGGCTGCTCGCCCAGTTCCTGACCAGCCGGGACGCGGGTAACGGCGGTAATGGCATCAGCCTCGCGGCACCGGATCTCGTCAATTGCACCAACCAGACGCTGCGGCCCGTACCGGTGCTGATCACCGCCGGCGGAAGCGCTGCGGCGTCGGACAGCTTCATCTCGACCCACAGCGGGTCTCCACGCGTCTTGTGGCCCGTGCCGCTGATGGCGGATTCGAATCCCTCCGCGGGCGATCCGTTCATCGTCCAGTCGCCCAATGGGTTCTCCGATCCGTCCGGTGCATCGATGCCCGCGGTCAAGCCCTACTGGGTCATCGTGATCGGCGGCGGCGGGAACTGTCAGCTGGTGAAAGTGACCGACGCAACCGTCCCGGACACGGCAAACGGAGGCGCCGTCACGCTGACCTTCGACCCCTCGACGGTTCCTACGGGTACGTTCACCGGCGGCCCCGCCGCCGCCGCGCCCGGCAGGGTTCTCATTCTGGGGCCGGACGGACTCGCGACCCGCATCCGCTACGAGGTGTACAGCTCGGCGGCGAGCGCGAATTGCAGCGCCGCGAACGCTCAGGGGTGCCAGCTCGTCACGACCAACCTCATGCCTCCGGCCGGTGCGCGTACGCCGATCGCCCAGAACATCGTGCTGCTCAAGGCCCAGTACGGGGTCGACACCAACAACGACGACATCATCGATTGCTGGACAGCGGCCGACAATTCCAACACCTGTGGCGACGGCAAAAACTACACCGACGTCAGCGATCCCGCGGCATTTCCGTTCATCGAAGACATGAACCGCATTCTGGCCGTGCGTATCGGTGTCGTGGTCCGCAGTGACGAGCCCGACCTGAAGGATCCCGCCCTGGTGGCCGCCGCCCGGGCGCCGGTCGTGCTCTTCAATTGCGCGGCGAACGACGCGACGTGCCAAAGCCGGGTCGTGGTACCGGCCGGCGCGACCGCCAGCCTGGGCAGCCCCAATTGCAACCCCGCCATCATCTGTGACGGTTGGCGGTACCGCAGCTACGAGACCATCGTTCCGCTGCGCAACGCGATCTTCAACTCGACGCTATGACAACTCGTTGCCCTCCCCGCAGGCCGCATCGCGCAGCGCGCCACGCGCAGCGCGGCGTGGTGCTTTTCGTCTCGCTGATCGCCATGGTGATCCTCGCGCTGGCCGGCGTCGCGCTGGTGCGCGCGATCGATTCCAGCACCGGGGTCGCGGGCAACCTCGCGTTTCGGCAGTCGTCGATCGCGCCGGTCAATTTCGCGATCGAGGAAGCCGTGGACGCGATCTTCAAGTCGAAGACCATTCCGGACCTCAATCAGAACTATCCGGCCGATCACTATTTTGCCGCGCTGCAGGCGAGCGAAAGGGCGAATGGCGTGCCGAACGTGCTCGCGGGATCCTACCCGCCGTCGTCGTACACGTTCAGCGTGCACACGGATCCCACGACCGGAATCGAAGTTCGCTCGGTCATCGAGCGGGTGTGCAACGACGTGGGCGCGGCGGTCGCCGAGCGCTGCGACCTCCTGCCGCCGAAGGTATCGGCGGGCGGCACCGACAACGAAATTGGAACCATCCCGCTGCCGCCGATCCCGCACTTTCGGGTGACGATCCGCGTCGACCTTCCCAACACCAACGCCGTCTCGTACGCGCAAGCGTTCCTGCGGTAGCAAGAGCAAGAACATCCACGGAGAATCAGCATGCGACCCTCGACCCCACCGCGGCGAATTGCAACTCGCATTCTGGCGACGTTCCTGGCGTGGACGTTCATCTTCGGGCAGACCGTGCAGGTTGCCTATGCGGCCACCACGGCGCTGGCCGACGTTCCGATCGCGGCCAAGGTTTCAGCCAAGCCCAACATCGTCTACACGCTCGACGATTCGGGCAGCATGCAGTACAACTTCCTGCCGGACTATGCGAACAACACGGCGCCGGCGATATCGCTGTCCAATCTAACCCGTTCCGGCACGACGGCAACGGCGTCGGGCTCGGCCGCGAACATCGCGCTGGTCAACGTCGGCGACTGGGTCACGGTCGAGGCGACCGGCGGGCCGGCCGAGTTCAATGGCGCCTTCCTGGTGACGGCCAAGCCCACCGCCACCACGTTCACGTACACGATGTCGGCAGTCCCTGCGTCGAACTCGAGCGGCACCCGCCGATTCTGGATCGGCGCCATGTACTGCCGCAGCGGCAATACCACGGTCGCGTGCCCGCAACAGGCGGTGAATATCTCGACGGGCTCGGCGATTAACCATCAGTACCATCACGCGCGCCGCAGGCACCGGTCCGGTGCTGGCGACCGCGACCGGGACGGCGGCGAACTTCGCGCCGCTCAACACCGGCGACTCGATCCTGATCCAGCCGATCCCCGGCCCCGACCAGCACGTCGTATCCGTACTACGGCGTGTTCACGATCACCAAGATCAGCGCCACGCAGTTCACGTACACGATCACGGCGCTCGCGACGCACCACCGCCGACTCCGCGGCCGGCACCAAAAGTTCGTCCTCCTCGGTTCGGCGTTCGCCCCGCCGCCCATGCACGCCGCGGAGTTCAATCGCCTGGCCTACAACCCGAATGTGACCTACGTCGCGCCCGTCGGCGACAACGGGATGCCGCTGACCACGCCCGGCACCGACGCCAACGGCAACTACGGTACAACGCGCGACGCTCTGGGGCACCGCCTCGGTCGAGCGCGATCCCTATGCGTCCTTCGAGGTGGCGGCGGGCGTGACCCCGATGTGGCCGGTCACCACCCGCGACAATATGGGTATCAAGGTGCGGTGCCGCTGTACTGCAACACCGACTGGCCGCTGCTGAACAACGACCTGAACTGGCCGGGCGGGCCCAACGGCGCGACGGTCCTCGACGCCGGCAACTCGAACGGCCAGTACCTGTCCGGCACCGGCGCTTGGTGCCGCATCAACGGCACGCAGTACGACGCGTCGGCCGCGTCGGGCGCGCCGGCCGCGGTCGCCGACTACAACTACCCGTGGCAAAAGTCCACGGGCGCCAACGACCCGCAATATTTCTACCGCCAGTTGAGCACCAAGACGCTCTGGTGCGACGCCACGTCGCCCAACCGGCCGCAGAAGAACGGGACGATCATCGGCTGCACGATGGGCGGCACGCTGATCGGAGGCTCGAGCACGCCGCAGGTGTGCCGGACGACGACGTCGAACGTCTGCAACCCGACCGCCTCGCTGCGCAACTACACGCCCTCGTCGTGCTCGCCGTCCACGCCGGGATGGGTGGACGACGCGTGGTGCCTCCCGGGCACCGGCGGCTCGGGTTCCAACACGCCCGGCACCGGCCTGGTGCCCGAGTGCGATTCGTGCACGTGCAACAACGATTTCACGACACCGTCCAGGGCCTGCCGCATCTGCAGACCAGCGGTACCGGCACAGGCGGCGCCTGCGCGATCGACGCCGACTGCCCGCCCTACGTGGTCGGCGCGACGACCTGCTCGGCGGGTGCGCCCATCTACAGCCAGCGTGAATGACAGTTTCGCCTGCAACAAATTCGTCTGGGATCCGGTCGCCGGCGCCGCCACGACGACGACGCTGCTCGACGACGCGAATGGCGCCGGCCTCGTCTGCCGCCACAACAACCAGACCTACGCGATCGGCGGCGCCGCGGGCCTGTTCAAGTATCCGGCCAATATCCCGGCGAAGGCAGCCGGTACCGGCGCACTTCAACGTCAGGGCACGACCAGCGGCTGCCCCACCGTCGGCACGACGGTCGCCATCCCGCGGCACTATTACACGGCGGATTCGGTGCAGTTCTGCGACGGCGTCATCACCACGGCGAACGATCAGTGGCGCGGCTTCGGCACCGGCGCCTGCCAGGACAAGAACGACCTCACGCAGTTCCAGGAATGTGAAATACGGCCAGCTCATCCGTCACGACCTCTTCGCCGACCAATCCGCAGGGCTTCCCCGCCAACGATCAGGGCGTCGCGCCGCCAATGGCTCGCGGCGGTCAGCCCGGGGCCGGAAAACTCGGAATCGATCAACTACGCGAACTGGTATGCCTATTATTCGACGCGCCTGCTGGCCGCCAAGACCACGTCGTCGATCGCCTTCTCGTACCTGACCAGCCCCCGACGGAACCGATCGCCTACCGGGTCGGGTTCCACAATCTGGGCGAGGAGCCGGCATCGGTCGGCGGCGGTGGAACCCCGATCATCTGGGTCGACGTCGCCGACTGGGATCTCACGCAGCGCACCGCCTTTTACAACGCGCTCTTCGGCATCGCGGTCACGAACTTCAAGACGCCATCGATCGACGCGATGCTGCGGATCGGCAACCTGTTCGAGACCGGTGGCGCGGCAGGCGTCGACTGCCAAGGTCGAATCCGTTGCCTGGCAGTGCCGCCGACCCGATCGTCAACGACGGCGCCGGCAATCCGGTGAGCTGCCAGAACAACTATCACATCCTTTTCACGGACGGAAAGACCAATCAGCTCGACCTTCCTGCGACCGTGGGTGACCTCGACCAGACGATCCCCGGATCGCTGGCGACGATCCCGGAAACGCCCTTCAATCCGGACCAGGTCCTGCCCAACCTGAAGCTGGGCGGAACCTGGCTCGCGCCCTTCAAGCAGGGCGCGCCGGCGGTTCCCAACACGCTCGCCGACGTTGCCACCTATTACTGGGCGACCGACCTTCGTGACAGTGCGAACCCGAAGAGCAAGAACAGCCTGAAGAACGACGTCCCCTCGTCCTCCGGCAAGGTGACGACCGTGGGCGTCAGCGGCCAGGGCGACCTCGACTGGACCAAGGACGTCGCCTATTGGCAGCACGTCAATTTCAATGCCATTTCTTTCGGTACCGAAGGCGTGCTGGATGCCTCGAACCAGGTGAGCACCATCAACGCGATCCTGGGTGGCACGACAGAGCTGGCCCGATCTCACGCAGCCGAATGACCCGATCTATCCGCTGGGCGCATCGGCAGGTGCGGTTGCCGTCGACGATCTCTGGCGGGCCACGCTGATGTCGCGCGGCCGCTTTGTCAACGCGCGCACGCCGATGGACGTGGCGGTCGGCCTTTCCGGAATCCTGAGCGGCATCACGAACAACAGCGCGTCACGCGTCGGCCCGGCGTTCAGCGGCCGGGTGCTCAGCCCGACCAACAACGTCATCTATATCGCCAAGATCGAACCCGGCTGGTCAGGCGATCTGAGCAAGATCGAAGTCGATCCTGCCACCGGCTCGGAGGTCCAGACCTGGTGGAAGGCGTCGGTCACCCTGAAGGCCCAGATCGATCCTGTCGCGACGGGCGTGGCCGAGCCGTGGATGGACGAGGCGCATCGCCGCGTGGTCACGTTGACCGGCGCGACCGGTCCCGGCGTCGCATTCCGCCGGGCCAGCCTTTCGGCGCCGATGCGCGCCTCGCTGGCCAACACCACGACCAAGCAGGAGAAGGTCATCTCGTATATCCGGGGCGGCAATACGTATACCGACGCCGGCGGAACGACGACGGTGATCGAAGGCACGGCGTTCGGCCAATTCCGGCAACGGTCCGGCGCGCTCGGCGACATCTCCAACGCGCAACCGGTGATCGTCCAGCCCGGACGGCTGCCCGACAAGAACGGGGTTGCCGGCGCGGGCCCGCAGGTGCGCCCGTACGTGGACTCGACCGACCCCGGATACTCCACGTATGCGAACTCGGTCAAGCTGCGCTCGACGCGCATCGTCGCGCCGGCCAACGACGGCATGGTGCACGTGTTCGACGCGGGGCCGGTGACCCCGCTCGGTGCGGGGCGGCGGCACTGAAGAGTTTGCCTACATTCCTCGCGCGCTGTTCCGCGGCACCGCCGGCAACATCGCCACCGAGGACGTGACGGCGCTCCAGGCACTGACCTACCAGGACGGCGGCGTGCCGATCTTTCACCACCACATGTACGTCGATTCATCGCCTCGCGTGGCCGACGTGGACTTCAGTGGCGGCGCGGGCACCGACTGGCGGACGATCGTGGTCGGAGGCCTGGGCAAGGGCGGCGGCAGTTACTACGCGCTCGACCTGACCAGCGCAGGCGCCGCCGACGAATCTACCGCCGCGAGCAAGGTACTCTGGGAATGGGACGGAAAGGACCAGAGCGGCGTCCAGGAAGTTCGCTACTCGTTTGGCCGGCCGGTGATCGTGAAGGTCCGCGATTCTTCATATCCGACGGGACGATGGGTGGTCATCGTGACCGGTGGCTACAACAACGTCACCGGCCGGGGCAAGGTGTTCTTCCTCGACGCGACGGACGGCACGCTGATCAGCACGGTGACGACGTCGGCCGGATCGGCCTCCGATCCCAGCGGACTTGCGCAAATCCACGCTTTCGTCAAGACGCAGAGCAACCAGACCGCCGAACAGATCTACGGCGGGGATCTGCTGGGCAATTTCTGGCGCATCGACGTTTCGGCGGACGATTCGTACAAGTCGGCCACCGCCGAGCTCTTCGCCACGCTCACCGACCCGTCGGGCGTTCCGCAGCCGGTCACCACGGCACCGCAGATCGAGATCGACATCAACAACGGTGTCGACCGGTACGTGTTCATCGGTACCGGCCGTCTGCTCCACGACAGCGATCTGGTGTCCCCATCGCCGCCGCAGACGCAGACGATGTACGCCATCCGCGACGGCACGCTGAACCAGATCATGACCAGCGGCCTGCCGGTCACAAGATCCGACATCGTCCCGATCAATCCGGACGGCGTAAGCGCGATCGTCGGCGGCGCGCCGAACGGCTGGTACCACGACCTGCCCAATGTGGTCGGTGATTCGGAGCGCATCGTCGTCGATGTGACCGCAGACGTGAACGTCGCGGCCTACGTCGGCACCCGGGTGCAGGACGATCCATGTCTGATCGCTTTGCCAGGCAAGCTTTATGCGCACGACTACACGTCGGGACGATCGCTGCTCCTCGACTCCGGTGGCAGCGTAATCGCCTACCTGAACCTGCCGGCGGGTGGTACCAGCGTAACGATCGTTGGCCGAATCCAGGCGGATGGTACGCAGTCCCTCGGCGCCGTTGCCGGCAAGGGCGACGCGTCCGGCGGCATCGAGACGGCGGACATTCGCAATCCGGTCACGGGTCCGGGCAGCAGACTGTCATGGCGGCTCCTGGCACCGGAATAGCGAGACCGCGTCCGGCCCGACCTTGACGCCCCAAGCCGCCGGCGGCCGCGCATTCACTGAATCGCGCGGTCGCCGGCGGTTTGCCCGCCATGATGCGCAGGCGGGGCGAGCGTCGCGGGGGCAAATCCGTTCATGATCGCGGCCAATGCCTCCGGCACGCTTTCGCGCTCGCGCGCCCGCTTGCGGACGAACCCGATGTTGTTTGCCGTCGCGGCATCGATCGCCGTGCATGCGGGGCTCGTCGTGTTCTCACTGAATGCAGGTCGCGGTGCCGGATTCCCGGCAATACCCGCCGTGGCACTGCAGGCCGTGCTGACGCCGGAGCAGCCGGCGGCGCGGAGCATCATTGCAAGTGTCGAGCCCGCGCCCATCGCCATCCCGGCCGCGCCCGAACTCGAGACGCCCGTCATCCCGGCCACCGCGAACGCTGACTCGGCGCCATCGTCGCGCGCCGCGATCGGCGAACGCGAACTCGGCGTTCTGCGCGTCGCCGCCCTGCCGCTTTCGGATCGAACCCGCGTGGGCGATCTCTGGTCGCGTCAGGTGACCGACTTTCCGATCGAGCTGGATCGCCCGCCCAGGCTCGACGAGAAGATCGAGGCGAAATATCCGCCGGCGGCATTGGCAGCAGGCCGCGAGGACACCGTGGTCGCGTGGATCGTGGTCGACGAGAAGGGGGCCGCCGCCGAGATCGAGATTGCCGAGGGGACGGAAGAATTCGCCGACGCCGTGCGAGCGGCGGTACAAGCCGCGCGCTTCATTCCGGCCCGCAACAATCGCAAGCCGATCCGCTTTCCGATCGCCCTCGAGTTCCGCTTCAAGACCGGCGCCGCGGCCGCAACCGCGGCCAAAGCCGGCGAACGATAGCCACACCCACGGGCGAACGCTACCCCAGCATCGGCATGTGGAATCCCGGCGCCGCGCTGCCGTCGTCGGGCCACCGGGTCGTCAGCGTCTTGCCGCGCGTGTAGAAGCGCACGCCGTCCATTCCGTGCACGTTGAGGTCGCCGAACAGCGAAGCGCGCCAGCCGCCGAACGAGAAGAACGCCATCGGCACCGGGATCGGCACGTTGACGCCGATCATGCCGACCTCGACATCCTGCTGGAAGCGCCGCGCCGCGTGCCCTGAGCGCGTGAAGATCGCCGTGCCGTTCGCGTAGGGATTGGCGTTGATCAGCGCGATCGCATCGGTGAGCGAGTCGGCGCGCACGACGCAGAGCACCGGCCCGAAGATCTCTTCGCGGTAGATCGACATCTCCGGCGTGACGCGGTCGAACAGCGTGGGTCCGACGAAGAAACCCTCTGCGCCGCCGGGCACCTCCGGCTTGCGGCCATCGACGACCAGCTGCGCGCCCTCCTCGACGCCGCGGTCGATGCAGCCGGCGATGCGGTCGCGCGCAGCACGGGTGATGACCGGCCCCATCTCGACCTCGGGCGCGTCGCCCGGGCCCACGGTCACCCGGCGCGCGCGCTCGGCGAGCCTCGCGACCAGCGCATCGCCGGCCTCCCCTACCGCGACGATCGCCGAGATGGCCATGCAGCGCTCGCCGGCCGAGCCGTAGCCCGCGCCGATGATCGCCTCGGTCGCGAAGCCAAGATCGGCGTCGGGCAGCACGACCGCGTGATTCTTGGCGCCGCCCAGCGCCTGCACACGCTTGCCGTTGCGCGCGCCCGTCTCGTAGATGTACTTGGCGATGGGTGTGGAGCCAACGAACGAGATCGCCTTGACGAGCGGATGCGCGAGCAGCGCGTCGACGGCTTCCTTGTCGCCGTGCACGACGTTGAACACGCCGTCCGGCAGCCCTGCTTCCTTGAACAGTTCGGCCATCCGGATCGCGAGCGTCGGATCGCGCTCGGAGGGCTTCAGCACGAACGTGTTGCCGCAGGCGATCGCCACCGGGTACATCCACAGCGGCACCATGGCCGGAAAGTTGAAGGGCGTGATGCCCGCGCACACGCCGACCGGCTGCCGCAGTGAATAGCTGTCGACTTCGGTGCCGACGTTCTCGCTGAACTCGCCCTTCATGAGATGCGGGATGCCGGTGGCGAACTCGATCACCTCGATGCCGCGCGTGACCTCGCCCTCGGCATCCGCAAGCGTCTTTCCGTGCTCCTGCGTGATGATCTTCGCCAGATCCTTGCGCTGCGCGTCCATGAGGTCACGGAAGCGCATCATGATGCGCGCCCGGCGCAACGGGGGCAAAGCGCGCCAGGACGGCAGTGCCGCGGCAGCGGCGGCCACCGCCGCATCGACGTCGGCAGCGTTGCCCAGCGGCACGTGGCGGATCACCTCGCCAGTCGCGGGATTGGTCACCTCGCCGTAGCGCTGCGTCTGCGCGGCGACCGCCTTGCCGCCGATCCAGAGCGGCAATCGTTCGAGCGTGGTCAGGTCCATCTTCCGTCTCCTAGGGCGGTCCGGCCGCGACCGCGGCGCTGTCCCGCAATCGCGCTACGTAGCGCGCGACAAGATCGATTTCGAGATTGACATGGGTACCGGCCGTCAGGTCCTTGAGCGTCGTCACCGCAAGTGTATGCGGGATCAGATTGACGGCAAAGACCGCGCCGTCCACCTCGTTGACGGTGAGGCTCACGCCGGACACCGCGATCGACCCCTTGGCGGCGATGAAGCGCGCGAGTTCCGATGGCGCCTCGATCGCAAGTCGCCAGCTTCCGTTTTCGTCGCCGGGCACGACCGCGAAGCTCCTCACGGTACCCACGCCATCGACATGGCCGGTCATCAGGTGCCCCCCCAGCCGGTCGGACAGCCGCAGTGCGAGTTCCAGGTTGACGGCGCCGGCACGGTCGAGGCCCGTCGTGCAGCGCAGCGTCTCGGCAGAGACATCGAACGTGAGGCTCGCTCCGGAAATCCCGACCACGGTAAGGCAGCAGCCGCTCAACGCAACGCTGTCACCGATCGCCACCTCGCCGACCATCGCCGGATCGACATCGACGGCGAGTCGCAAACCGTCACCCGCGGGCACCGTCGACTCGATCCGGCCCACCGCCTGCACGATTCCTGTGAACATCACTGCCTCCCGGTTTCGTTGCCGCGGCGCACGATGATGCGCAGATCGCCGCCGACACGCTGCACGTCGTGCCACGCGAATTCGCTGCGCGCCGCGAGCGCCGGCAGCGCGGCAGCGCGCTCGAACATCCCGCGCGCCGGATCGCCCAGGACCGCGGGCGCCACGTAGAGCAGGATCTCGTCGACGAGCCCCGCGTCGAGCAGCGCGCCATTGAGCTTCGCGCCCGCCTCCACGTGCAGCTCGTTGATTCCGCGCCCGCCGAGTTCCGTCAGCATGCGCGGAAGGTCGACGCGTCCATGCCCATCGGGAAGCACCAACGCCTCGACGTCCGCGCGCCACGCCGGGTTCCGCTCTCCCGCGGTCACCACGAGCGCGCCGCCGCCCGCCAGCACGCGCGCGTGGGCTGGCGTTTGTCCGTGGCGGTCGACGATCACGCGAAGCGGCTGCCGCGTCGTCGTCACCGCGCGGACGGTGAGCTGAGGATCGTCCTGCATCACCGTACCGACTCCGGTCAGGATCGCACAGGCGCGGGCACGCCATGCATGTCCATCCGCGCGCGCGTCCGGACCGGTGATCCACTGGCTCTGGCCATCGGGCAATGCCGTGCGCCCGTCGAGGCTCGCGGCCACCTTGGAGCGCACCCAAGGCCGCCCGCGGGCGAGGCGGGAGAAAAACCCGATGTTGAGTTCACGCGCCTCGTCCTCGCACAGCCCGACGTCGACGGCAACGCCCGCCGCACGCAGGCGCGCGGCGCCGCTGCGTGCCTCCGGGTGGGGATCGGCGCTCGCCGCCACGACCCGCGAAATTCCCGCGGCCAGCACAGCATCGACGCAGGGCGGCGTGCGGCCATGATGATTGCAGGGCTCGAGCGTTACGTACAGGGTGGCGCCGCGCACGGCCGCACCGCGGCTTGCGGCATCCGCCAGCGCGTTCACCTCGGCGTGACCACGGCCGGCGCGCTCATGAAAGCCCTCGCCGATGACGCGTCCGTCGCTGACGATCACGCAGCCGACGCGCGGATTGGGTGTGGTCGTGTACATCCCACGCGCGGCAAGTTCCAGCGCACGCTGCATGTGCACGCGATCGGCGCCGGCACGACTAGTCATGCCTGGCCAAACACGCGTCGCAGCCTTGGTGCGACAGCATGGGGCTGCACACGCTCCGGCACCCGGACGCTATTTGCGCGTCCGTCTGGCCGTGAGCGGAGGCGTCTCGACTTCGCGCAGCGCATCACGGAAATCCGACACATCCTGGAACGACCGGTAGACCGACGCGAACCGGATGTACGCGACCTTGTCGAGCTTGTAGAGCTCCTGCATCACCATTTCCCCGATCTGCCGTGACGCGATCTCGCGCTCGCCCAGCGACAGCACCTGGGCGACGATGCGGTCGATTGCGGCATCGACGTACTCGGTCGGCACCGGCCGCTTGTGCAACGCGCGCGCAAAACCCACGCGGACGCGGTCCACGTCGAAGTCCGAACGATTGCCGTTGGTCTTCACGACCTGCGGCAGGCGCAGCTCGACGGTTTCGTAGGTGGTGAAGCGCTTCTGACAGCCCGAGCAGCGGCGACGGCGACGAATCGAATCTCCGGACTCGGACACGCGCGAGTCGATGACCTGCGTTTCATCGCTGCCGCAGAACGGGCATTTCATCTCGGCGATTCCGTGAATCGACGCGTCCCACCACTGTCATGCACGAGGACGTGCGCTGGGGTCATGCGGAATAGACGGGGAACTTCCCGGTGAGCGCCGCGACGCACTTGCGCGCCTTGGCGAGCGTCGCATCGTCATCCGGCGCATCGAGGACATTGGCGATCTGGTGGGCAAGCTCCTCGCATTCGAGCTCGGTGAATCCGCGGGTGGTGATCGCCGGGCTGCCGATGCGGATGCCGGACGTGATGAACGGCTTCTCCGGATCGTTGGGAATCGCGTTCTTGTTGACGGTGATTCGCGCGCGCCCCAGCGCGGCCTCGGCGCCCTTGCCGGTGATCTTCTTGGACCGCAGATCGACCAGGAACATATGGCAGTCGGTGCCGCCCGAGACGATGCGCATCCCGCGATCGGAGAGCACGCGCGCCAGCACGCGCGCATTTTCCAGCACCCGTTCCTGGTAGGCGCGGAAATCGCGGCCCAATGCCTCGCCGAAAGCAACCGCCTTGGCGGCGATGACATGCATCAGCGGCCCGCCCTGCAGTCCCGGGAAGACCGCCGAGTTTATCGCCTTCTCGTGCTCGGCACGCGTGAGGATGAAGCCGCCGCGCGGCCCGCGGAGCGTCTTGTGCGTGGTGCTGGTGACGTAGTCGGCGATGCCGACCGGCGTCGGGTAAACGCCGGCCGCCACCAGCCCGGCGTAATGCGCCATGTCCACCATCAGCTGCGCGCCGACGGCATCCGCGATGTCGCGAAAGCGTTTCCAGTCGATCACCCGCGAATACGCGGAGGCGCCGGCCACGATCAGCCTGGGCTTGTGCTCGTGCGCGAGGCGCTCCGCCGCAGCGTAGTCGATGAGTTCGCTTTCGAGGTCGACGCCATAGGCAACGACGTTGAACCACTTGCCCGACATGTTGACCGGCGAACCGTGCGTCAGATGGCCTCCATGCGGGAGGCTCATCCCCAGGATCGTGTCTCCGGGCTTCAAGGTCGCGAAGAAGACCGCCTGGTTGGCCTGCGCGCCCGAGTGCGGCTGCACGTTGGCGGCGTCGGCGTGAAAGAGCCGCTTCACTCGATCGATCGCGACCTGCTCGACCACATCGACGAATTGGCAGCCGCCATAGTAACGCTTGCCCGGATAGCCTTCCGCGTACTTGTTGGTGAGCTGCGACCCCTGCGCGGCGAGGACCGCGGAGCTCGCGTAATTCTCCGAGGCGATCAGCTCGATATGATCCTCCTGCCGCTGGTTCTCCCCTGCGATGGCCTGCCAGATTTCCGGATCGGCGTGTTCGAGCATGGTGGAGCGGCGGAACATGGCGGGCGGGTCCCCGGTGGGTGTCGAGAATATTCATTTTAGCATTCGCACCAGTCCTGCCGGGGCCCGCCGCAAAGCCCGCCCCCGGCAGTGGAAAAGGACCCTATAATCGCGCGTCGGACGAAGGGATCCGGAGGATTCCGACGTCTGCCTCGCCGACCGGAGGCGTCTGTCCGCCGCGAGGAACGAACGCAATTTCGGGGGCCCCGTGAATGCACTGCTAGCACTCTCCCGCGCCATCGACGCGATGAGCGAACGCGTCGGCCGGACCGTCTACTGGCTGGTCCTCGTCGCGGTCCTGATCAGTGCCGCCAATGCCGTGGTGCGCAAGGCGTTCAACTACAGCTCGAATTCGTTCCTCGAGATCCAGTGGTACCTGTTCTCGGTGATCTTCCTGTTCAGCGCCGGTTACACGCTGAAGCACAACGAGCATGTCCGGATCGACATCATCAGCGGCCGGCTTTCGCCGCGCGTCCGCGCCGGGATCGACATCTTCGGCACGATCTTCTTCCTGCTGCCGGTGGCGCTGCTGGTCATGTGGCTGTCGTGGCCGCTGTTCATCGACGCCTACGAGCGCCACGAGGTGTCCACCAACGCGGGCGGGCTCATCGTCTGGCCCGCGCGTCTGATGGTCCCCGTGGGATTTTTCCTGCTGGTCGCGCAGGGATTCTCGGAGCTGATCAAGCGCGTGGCGTTCCTCATGGGCATGATTCCCGATCCCGGCGAACGGGCCCACGAGAAGACGCTGGAAGAACAGCTGGCCGAGGAGATCGTCCGCTCGCGCGGCGACCAGGCAATCGCGGAGGAATTCGAGGGCGCCGGCAAGGGCAGGACGGAGCAATCATGAGCATGGGTCCGGATTCACCCGAGTTCGGCGCAGCAGCCTCGCCTGTGGAGCCCGCTGGCGTTGGGGCGAAGCCATGACCGCCTTCCTCATCGAGAACATCGCGCCGCTGATGTTTGCGACGCTGGTGTTCGTGCTCCTCCTCGGCTATCCGGTGGCCTTTGCGCTCGGCGCGGTGGGGCTTGGCTTCGGTTTCATCGGCATCGACCTGGGTCTCCTGCGGCCGGAACTGCTGCAGGCGTTGCCCGAACGCATCTTTGGCGTCATGGCCAACGACACGCTGCTCGCGGTGCCATTCTTCACGTTCATGGGGCTGATCCTCGAGCGCAGCGGGATGGCCGAGGACCTGCTCGACACCATCGGCCAGGTGTTCGGGCCGATCCGCGGCGGGCTTGCCTACGCCGTCGTCTTCGTCGGCGCGCTGCTGGCGGCGACCACGGGCGTGGTCGCCGCGTCGGTCATTGCGATGGGACTCATTTCGCTGCCGATCATGCTGCGCTATGGCTACGATCGCCGGGTCGCCACCGGGATCATCGCGGCCTCGGGCACGCTGGCGCAGATCATCCCGCCGTCGCTGGTGCTGATCATCATGGCGGACCAGTTGGGCAAGTCGGTCGGCGACATGTATGCCGGAGCGTTCATCCCGGGCTTTGTGCTGGCGATCCTCTATACCACCTACATCGTCGGCGTCACGATCTTCAAGCCCGATTGGGCGCCCGCGCTGCCGCTCGAGGCACGCACGATGCGCGAACCGGATGGCTCGTCCGGCAACCGGTCGCTCCTGATGCTGACGATACTCACGGTGGCAGCGGCGATCACGTTCTGGATGATCTACTACGATCGCTACAACCCGGAGACGGCCACCGACGAGCGAATCGTGATCACGCTGCTGGTGGCGGTCGGGCTTGCGTTCTTCGCAGCGGTCGTGAACAAGCTGCTGAAACTCGGCCTGCTGTCGCGCATCGCCGAGCGTGTGACGTTCGTGCTTATACCGCCGCTCGCGCTGATCTTCCTGGTGCTGGGAACGATCTTCCTCGGGGTGGCAACGCCGACCGAGGGTGGGGCGATGGGCGCGACCGGCGCGCTGATCATGGCGATCGGGCGCCGGCGCCTTTCGCTGTCGCTGCTCAAGCAGGCGATGAACACCACGGCCAAGCTGTCGACCTTCGTCGTCTTCATCCTCATCGGCGCCCGCGTGTTCAGCCTCACGTTCTACGGCGTCAACGGCCACGTGTGGGTAGAGCACCTGCTCACCAGCCTTCCCGGTGGCCAGCTGGGCTTCCTGATCGTCGTCAACCTCCTGATCTTCGTGCTGGCCTTCTTCCTCGATTTCTTCGAGCTGGCGTTCATCATCATTCCGCTGGTCGGACCGGTGGCGGAAAAGCTGGGCGTCGATCTCGTCTGGTTCGGAATCCTGCTGGCAGTCAACATGCAGACGTCGTTCATGCATCCGCCGTTCGGCTTCGCGCTCTTCTACCTGCGCAGCGTCGCCCCGGCCAAGGCCTATGTCGACAAGATCACCAAACGCAATGTCGCGCCGGTGACGACCGGCCAGATCTATTGGGGATCGGTGCCGTTCGTGCTGATCCAGGTGCTGATGGTCGGCTTGATCATCGCATTCCCTGACCTCGTCTCCGGGGGTCTCACCAAGAAGGAGAAGATCGATACCCGAAGCCTGCACATCGAAATCCCTGCCGCGGCAAGGAGCGGGGCAGGCGGCGTCAACGCCGAGCAGGACGATGCCACCAAGGCGCTGGAGAGGGCGATGCGCGGAGAATCGGCGCCGGAGAAGCCGGCCGGCGATGACGATGCGGCGAAGGCGCTGGAGCGCGCGATGGGAGCGGACAAGGACGGCGGGGGCAAGGGAGGCGACGCCCAGCCGGCCGAGAAGAAATGAAAACGGCGCGCCCGCGGTTGAATCGCGAAGGCGCGCCGCGCGGCGGCCCCCTGGCGGGGAACCGCCGTTCACTGCGATTGACTATTTCTTGCCCTGCGACATCCGCTGGGCGGCGATCTGGAAGTTGTCGAAGCGGTTCTCGGCGATGCTGAACCATTCGATTTCGCTGCCCTTGAAGGCCTTCCACGGCTCGTAGATCGTCCTGAACTTCTCGTTCTTGGCCGCGATTCCGTCGTAGACCTCCTGCGTTGCCTTGTAGCAGGCCGCCATGATGTCGTTGGAAAACGGCTGCAGCTTGACGCCGTTGGCGATCAGCCGCTTCAACGCCGGAGGATTGAGTGCGTCGTATTTCGCCAGCATGTTGATGTTGGCCTCGGCGCAGGCGGCTTCGAGAATGGACTGGTATTCCTTCGGCAATTCGGCATACGCCTTGGCGTTGACGAACAGGTCGAGTTCGGGACCGCCTTCCCACCACCCCGGGTAGTAGTAGAACTTGGCGACCTTGTAGAAGCCGAGCTTTTCGTCGTCGTACGGGCCGACCCATTCCGCGGCGTCGATCGTGCCCTTCTCCAGCGCCGGATAGATGTCGCCGCCCGGGATCTGCTGCGGGACCACGCCCAGCTTGGCCAGCGGCAGTCCGCCGGTTCCGCCGACGCGGAACTTGAGCCCCTTCAGATCGGCGACCGTCTTGATTTCCTTGCGGAACCAGCCACCCATCTGCGCGCCCGTGTTGCCGGCGCCGAAGCTCACGATGTTGTAGTCCTTCAGGAAATCGTCATAGAGCTTGCGGCCGCCCCCATGGTACATCCATGCATTCTGCTGGCGCGCGTTCATGCCGAACGGAATGGCACAGCCGAACGCGAACGTCGGATCCTTGCCGAAGAAATAGTACGGCGCCGTGTGGCAGCACTGGATGGTCGAGTTCTGCACGGCGTCGACCACCCCGAACGGGGGGACGATTTCGCCGCCCGCGAAGACCTGAATCTGGAACTTTCCACCGGTCGCCGACGCGCAACGCTCCGAGATGGTGACCGCGCCGCCGTAGATGGTATCCAGTGCCTTGGGAAAGCTGGAGGCGAGACGCCATTTGACCTCGGGCTGTGCCTGCGCGAAGGCTGGCGCGGATCCGGCGGCGAGAATGCCGGCCATGCCGGTATGCTTCAGAAACTTGCGACGTTCCATCGATGAATCCTCCTAGGATGCCGGACCCGATGCCGGCGTGTTGTATCCGAATATCCCGACACCTGTTCGGGGCAAAGCGCCGCATGCACCTGGCGGACCAGAATTCACGCGTGACGGCACTTGCAACACCCCGGTCGATTGCGCCGCGAGTTTAACGGAATTCGGGGGCAGTCACACGCCAAGCACGGCCACCGCAAGCCGCAACGGTCAGCCCGACAACTTGCGCACGGCGTTGAACATCGCCCACGACCACCCGGCCTGCTGCTCCAGCGTCTGGGTGAAACGGATCAGATAGCGGGCATTGCCCGTATCCAATTCGACCATCCCGCCGGACGAGAACTTGTCCTCCGGTCCGATCAGGCTGCGGTGCGACGACTGGCGGTTTTCCGGATGCGCGGGCAGGTAGAGACCGAAGAATGGCCGCTCCGTATTGGTGCGCCCGGTGTCCGGTGGCGCGACCCAGGAGCGCATCAGCACCCGAACCAGCCGGCGGGCGATGATCTCCACGCCGACAGTGACTTCGTCGACCTGAAGTCGCTGCATTCTGCGCACGACGGCCAGCATCCAGAGCTGGCCTTCCTTGATCGCGATCAGTTCACCGAGCTTGCCGGGCGCTTCCTTGGTCGGCGCGGTGAGCCGGCAACCCGTCTCGCTGCGGTCGGTCAGCCGCCACATCGTGCCGCGAATGCGCCGCGTCACCGACTCGGGATTGGCGCTGGGATTCACGATCTGCGTTACTTCATCGAAACTCGCGACCACGCCCCGGGTCCGCGCCTGCTCCGGCAGCCGGTCGATCTCCGCGACGGCGCGGGTGAGCGCCTGCAATCCCACGACCACCCGGACTTCGGCTTCGGTCTGCAGCCGCGGGGCGCGGGGCGCCTGCGCGATGGCATCGGGGCCGAACAGCGACGCCAGCCGCATCAGCAGCAGCCGCTGCTCGCGTGCCGGAAGCTCGCCGGGCTTGGGCAATTCGGTGTCCTGTTCGGGCAGCCAGCGCATGCGCTCGACGACGCGCGCGTAGATCGGCGCGGCGTCGAGGAACAACACGCGCCCACCAGCCTGCGCACGGTCCCGCCGGCGCAGCCCCGCGGTTCCCGTCAGGTCAACGAAGAACGGCGCACCTTCCGCCGGCGGCGGCGTCAGCGCGAGCGTGGGCGTCCAGTCCTCGAGCTGGCGCTCCACCCATTCGACCTGGTCCGGCGTGAAATTGCCGGAGTCGAGTCGCATCAGAAGCAGCGTCTTCAGGTACTCCTGCTCGAACGATACGCCGGGCTTGGCGAATGCGCCGACTCCGAAAACCAGCTGCTCGCGCTGCCAGCCGCGCATGCGCGCGAATTCGTAGAGCTCGTGGAATTCCCGCCACTGCGCGGGAATCCAGTGGCTGTAGCGGAAGAGCCGGTACTTGCCGTCGAGGCCGCGATAGTGCGCGAGGCGCACGATCACCCAGGGCAGGATCGCACGCCAGCGCTTGTTGTCGGCGCGTGGGTATCCGGCCTTGAGCGCAACTCCGTACGCCGCGATGAACGCCTTGACCAGGTCGAACACCGAATGCCAGAGCCGGGACTCGATGCCGGTGCTCTTCTGGTAGTTCTGCGTGTACTGTCGCGTGAGTTCGGCGATGATCGGCTCGACCCGTCCGTCGATGCGCAGCAGCGCCTCGACCTGCCCGGGCCCGGAATCCCTGCGCGCGCCCGGGAAACCGGCGATGATTTCAAGCGCCTCCTTCTGCAGCGTCGCCGCGTCCGCCGCAGGCAATTGCCCGATCCAGCGCGACGCATTGTTCGCGCTGGTCAGCGGGTCGGAGAACGAGCGGAGCCAGCTCAGCATCGGCTGAATCATCGTCCCGCCCCCCCGCGCCGACTGCGTCCGCATCGCGTCAGCCACCGGCAATCGTCATGCGTCCCAACAGGATCGATCCCGTGTGCCGGGAACCGCGGCGATCGACGTCGCTGCCGATCGCCACGATGTCGCGGAACATGTCGCGAAGGTTGCCGGCGATGGTGATCTCCTCGACCGGATAGGCGATGACGCCATCCTCGACCCAGAATCCGGCGGCGCCGCGGGAGAAGTCGCCGGTGACCGCGTTCACGCCCTGCCCCAACTGCTCGGTGACGAGAAGTCCTCGTCCCATCTGACGCATCAGCGCCGGCAGGTCGTCCGGACCGTGCGACAGCACCAGATTGTGGGCGCCGCCACCATTGCCCGTGCTTTGCATTCCAAGCTTGCGCGCCGAATAGGAGCCCAGGAAGTAGCCCGCAACCGTGCCGCCGCTGACCACATCGCGGGCAGCGGTCGCCACGCCTTCGCTGTCGAAGGGCGCGCTGCCGCGTCCGCGCAGCATGTGCGGTTCCTCGCGCAGATTCACGTGCGACGCGAACACCTGCGTGCCCAGGGAGTCGAGAAGGAACGACGACTTCCGGTAGAGGCTACCGCCGGACACAGCCTGCACGAAGAACCCGATCAGGTCCGCGGCCTCGGGAGCTTCGAAGATCACCGGGCATTCGAGCGTGGCGAGTTGCCGCGCGCCCAGCCGGCGCACCGTACGCTCGCCGGCGCTGCGGCCGACGGCCGCGGCCGTCTCGAGGTCCGACGGCGCGCGGGCGGCGCTGTACCAGTAGTCGCGCTGCATCGCGCCGCTTTCCTCGCCGACCACCGCGCAATCGATGTGATGGCGGGAGCTTCGATATCCCCCCAGAAATCCGTTCGAGTTTGCATAGACGAACTCGGATTCGCCGCGCGCAACGGTGGCGCCCTCCGAGTTGGTGATCCTGCGATCGACGGCGAGCGCCGAAGCCTCGGCTTCGCGGCCGAGTTCGATGGCCGCCTCGACCGGTAGATCCCACGGATGGTAGAGGTCGAGATCCGGCCAGCTTCGCGCGAGGCGATCGGGGTCGGCCAGGCCCGCTGCGGGGTCCTCAGCGGTGAAGCGCGCGATGGCGAGCGCCTTGTCCACGGTGGCCTGCACCGACTCGTCGGAAAAATCGGCGGTGCTCGCGTGTCCACGCCGTTGTCCCACGTAGACAGTCACGCTGATGCCCTTGTCGCGGTTGTAGGCGATCGTTTCGACTTCGCCGTGGCGCACCGTCACACTTTGGCCGATGCCTTGCGACACTTCGGATTCCACCGCGGTGGCGCCACCTCGATTCGCCGCGGCCAGAACCGCCGCCGCGACGCGTTCGAGATCGCCGGTCGAGACGGGAAAATGGCGTGAATGCGCGCCGCCGCCAGCGCCGTGCGGCGCAGACGTGGATTGCCCGGACGTGAGAGTCACTGTCATCGAAGGGTCGTACCTGGAGTAGTCGGAAGGCGTGCCGGCACCGTTGTCTGGATCCTGGCAGCTCCTCGCAGCGTTTCGCGGAGGGTCGGTCGGTTATGATAGCAAAGGCGTTCCGCCTCAACCGCAGCCGCAGCCCCCTTTTTCCGCCAGGATGATGCCCCGACCCGACGAACTGGCGCCGCCCGAGCCGCCGGCGCCCTCGAAGACGAGGCGCAAGCAGGAGATGCATGCGCTGCAGGACCTGGGCGAGGCGCTGGTGGCGCTGGATCCGAAGCGGCTGGCGGAACTGGATCTTCCCGAGCGCCTTGCCGACGCGGTGGCCATGGCGCGAGGCATCCGCGCGCACGAAGGCCGGCGGCGCCAGATCCAGTACATCGGCAAGCTGATGCGCGACATCGATCCCGCGCCCGTACAGGCGGCGCTCGACCGCTGGGTCTCGGGCATCCCCACCGATCACGCCCGCGTCGCCGCCGCCGAGCGCTGGCGGGAGCAATTGCTCGCCGACGATGCGGCGCTCGATCACTTCATGCTCGAACATCCGGACGCCGAACGCGGCGCGCTCGCGTCGCTGGTACGCGACGCGCGCACCGAGCGAGAGCGCGGAGGTCCGCCGCACCGGTATCGTGAGCTTTTTCGCAGGCTGAGGAAGGCTGCCGACGCGGCATCCGAGGCCGGGCACGCCTGTTGATGACAATGAGGCGGCCGATTGAACGAATCCGTGGACACCTCCCTGCACATCGGCCTGGTCTCCATTTCAGACCGCGCCTCGGCCGGCGTCTACGTCGACCGCGGCCTGCCCGGCCTGACCGAATGGTTCACCGCCGCGCTGAAATCGCCGTGGCGGATGTCGCAGAGGCTCATTCCCGACGAACAAGCCGTGATCGAACGCACGCTGATCGAATTGGTCGACATTGAAGGCTGCCATCTGGTGCTGACCACCGGCGGGACCGGGCCGGCGCCGCGCGACGTGACGCCCGAGGCCACGCTGTCCATTGCGCACAAGGTCCTGCCGGGCTTCGGCGAGCAGATGCGTCAGGTCAGCCTCAAGTACGTGCCCACGGCAATCCTGTCGCGGCAGGTCGGCGTGATCCGCGGCAAAGCGCTCATCCTCAACCTGCCGGGACAGCCCAAGGCGATCAAGGAGACATTGGACGGCGTGTTCCCCGCCGTGCCCTATTGCATCGACCTCATCGGTGGCCCGTACGTTGAAACGAACGAAGACGTCTGCCGCGCGTTTCGACCGAAGCCGGCGAAAATCGCCTAGCGCTTCCGCGTACGGATCATGTATCCGGCAGCAGCTGTGCCCGCGCCTCGGGCTCCTGCCGATAGAAGCGCGCGAATTGCTGGTAGACACCCTGATATTCGTGGCGAAGCAGCGCCGGCTCCACGAAGAACACTTCGGACAGCACCGCGAAGAATTCCGCTGGACTTTCCGCTGCGTAGGGATCGATCGCCGTGCGATCGCCGCGCTGCACGCGCATCCGGAAGTGCTCGTAGGCGCCCATCATCACCTTCTTCCAGATGTGCGGCGGCATCTCGGCCGGCAACGGCGGGCAACCGTTTGCAGTACCGTTTCGCATGTCGAGTTTGTGGGCGAACTCGTGGATCGCCAGGTTCATCCCGGAAGCGTTCCAATCCTGGCTCGCCTCGACATCCGCCCAGGACAGGATGACCGGCCCTCCTTCCATGGCCTCGCCCGCCATGGGCGCGTCGTTGGTGTGGACGACACCCGCCTCGTCTTCCCACTCCCAGCCGGGAACGAATTCGTCGGGGTAGACGACGACATTCTCCCAGCCGTCGTAGAACGCGAGGTCGAGGTTGAGCACCAGCACGCACGCCTGCAGCGCGATCACCACGCGCTGCCGCGGCGTGACGACGTGGCCGCGCGCACCGATGATGTCCTTGTCGTTGAGGAACAGCACGACCTTTTCGCGCAAACGTGCGAGCTCCGAATCGGCGTAGATCGCGAGGAACGGCAGCGCATCTAGGGAATCGCGCCATAGTTCCTCGGGGATCGCCTGGGACTTGAGGATCCGCCGCTGGCGCCAGCGTCGCAATGCCGTGAACATCGACGGGCCGGGGCTACTTCGTTTCGCCGGGATCGATGTCGTCGGCATCGAAGAGCGGGGCACCGAGCAACTGCTGCGCTTCATTCTCGGGCAGTGCTTCGACGTCTCTCAATCGGCGCGTGATGGTCGTGGACTTGCCGCGCGCCTCGTCGATCGTGTTGCTCGCTTCCTGCAGCTTCCTTTGCGCCTTGGCCAGCGAATCGCCGAACTTCCCGAACTCGGTCCGCACGGCCCCCAGCACGCGCCAGACCTCCGTCGAGCGCTGCTCGATCGCGAGCGTGCGAAATCCCAGCTGCAGGCTGTTTAGCAATGCTGCGAGATTCATCGGGCCGGCGAGCATGACGCGATAGTCGCGTTGCAGCGAGTCGGCTAGGCCGGGTCGCGAAACCGCTTCGGCGTACAACCCTTCGGTAGGCACGAACAAAATCGCAAAATCGGTCGTGTGCGGCGGCTCGATGTACTTGTTCCGAATCTTCTTCGCTTCTTCCTTGAAGAAGATCTCGAGCGACCTGCGGCTGGCTTCCACCTGACCGCTATCGGCGCGTTCGATGGCATCCTGCAGCCGCTGATAGTCCTCCAGCGGAAACTTGGCGTCGATCGGCAGCCAGCACGGCGCGCCATCCTCGCTGCGTCCCGGCAGGCGAATGGCGAATTCGACGCGTTCGCCCCGTCCCGGGCGGGTGGCAACGTTCTGCGCATATTGTCCCGGGCTGAGCATTTCGGCGAGCAACGTCGCAAGTTGCACCTCGCCCCATCCGCCGCGGGTCTTGACGTTGGCCAGCACGCGTTTCAGGTCCCCCACGCCGGTAGCGAGCGACTGCATCTCGCCCAGGCCCCGATGCACCTGCTCCAGTCGGTCGGAAACCTGCTTGAACGATTCCCCGAGTCGCTGCTCGAGCGTGGTCTGCAGCTTCTCGTCGACGGTCGCCCGCATCTGCTCCAGCTTGGCGGTATTGTCGTTGCGCAGCGCGTCCAGCCGCTGCTCGACCGTGACGCGAACGGCCTCCAGCCGCTAGTTCGTTCGCCGTTGTCAGCTTGCCGAGCTGCTCGCCGAAGCCCTGCAGGTGCCGCTGCTGCAGGCCGGCCATGTCGGTGAGCTGTTGCTGCGTGGCCTCGCGAAACGAGCCAATGGCGCCGCCGACTTCGGTGCGCAGCCCGGTGGCCGCGTGACCCTGCTCGGCGCGGGTATTGGCGAGATCCTGCCGGATGTCGCGTTCCACGTGCGCGATCTGCGTGTTCAGGGCGTCCAGCCTGGCGCGCATTTCCGCACGCAGTTCCGTCGCCTCTCGGAAGGCGGCGCGCAACTCCTCGTCGCGCGAACGACCGATTGCGGTCGTCCGCCAGAGGACGGCGACCGCAAGCACCGCCACCACGACCAGCGCCGCAAGATTCGCAAGGTTCAGCGTATCGGTCATCGTCACCGAAAGTCTAGCAGGCGCAACCTCGGTCGCGCGTTCTGGAAGCTGACTGAATTGCACGTGCGCGACCGGACGCTACCTCATTCAGGAGCAGTTCTCGAGAAACCCACCATCTGCGGCGCGTCGATCCGTCGTGGCGGCAGGTTCTTCGCTTCGCTCGGAACGAGGAGGGAATGGGCGCCGAACGAAAACTTCAACGAGCTCCCGGGAGCCGAGGTCACGTCTGCGACCCCGCCGTCACGACCCAGCGCTCAAGCGGCTTCGCGCGATGCCTTCTTCCGCTCGTGCTCCTTGAGGTGGCGCTTGCGGATGCGGATGGACTTGGGCGTGACCTCGACCAATTCGTCGTCAGCGATGAACTCGACCGCGTACTCGAGCGTGAGGGCGATGGGCGGCACGAGGCGCACCGCTTCGTCGGTGCCGGACGCGCGGACATTGGTCAGCTGCTTGCCCTTGATCGGATTCACGACGAGGTCGTTGTCGCGGCTGTGGATGCCGATCACCATGCCCTCGTAGAGCATCTCGCCCGGCGACACGAACATGCGGCCGCGATCCTGCAGCTTCCACAACGCATAGGCCACCGCCGGCCCGTCTTCGGCGGAGATCAGCACGCCGTTGCGGCGTTCCGGAATGTCGCCCTTCACCGGCGCGTAGTTGTCGAATACGTGGCTCATGAGTCCGGTCCCTCGCGTGAGGTTCATGAACTCGCCCTGGAAACCGATGAGGCCGCGCGCCGGCACCCGGTACTCGAGGCGCGTGCGGCCGTGCCCGTCCGATTCCATGTTGGTGAGGTCGGCGCGACGCGTGCCCAGCGCCTCCATCACCGCACCCTGATTCGCTTCCTCGACGTCGACCGACAGTGACTCGTAGGGTTCGCACATCTCGCCGCCGACCTCGCGCATCACGACGCGCGGGCGCGACACGGCAAGCTCGAATCCTTCGCGGCGCATGTTCTCGATGAGGATGGTCAGGTGCAGCTCGCCGCGACCGGATACGAGGAAGGCGTCGGTGTCGCCGGTGTCCTCGACCCGCAGCGCCATGTTGACCAGCAGTTCCTTGGCCAGGCGCTCGCGCAGGTTGCGTGACGTGACGTATTTGCCTTCGCGGCCGGCGAGCGGCGAAGTGTTGACCTGGAAATACATCGAAAGCGTCGGCTCGTCGACCATGATCGGCGGCAGCGCCTCGGGCATGTCGACAGCGGCGAGCGTCGTGCCGATCGAAAGCTCGTCGACCCCGGTGACGAGCACGATGTCGCCCGCCATCGCTTCGGCGACCGGCGCGCGCTCCAGCCCGTGGAATCCGAGTACCTGCCCGATCTTCGCCTTTCTGGGCAGCTCGCCCGCGGCGAGCGGCCCGTTCAGCACCGCCACCTCCTGGCCCGACTTCAGCTTGCCGCGGCGGATGCGACCGATGCCGAGCCGGCCCAGGTAGCTCGAATAGTCGAGCGCGCTGACCTGGAACTGCAGCGGTCCGTCGGTATCGCCCACCGGCGCCGGTACGGCGGAGAGAATCGTCTCGAACAACGGCTTCATCGACGCGTCGGGCCCGGGCTGCGCGCTCTTGGCGATCGCGACGTCGAGCGTGGCCCAGCCGTTCAGCGCCGACGCATAGACCACCGGAAAGTCGAGCTGGTCGTCGGTGGCGCCAAGCTTGTCGAACAGCTCGAAGGTCTGGTTCACCACCCATTCCGCGCGCGCGCCGGGGCGGTCGACCTTGTTGACCACGACGATCGGCTTCAAACCCTGCTCGAGCGCCTTCATGGTCACGAACCGCGTCTGCGGCATCGGTCCTTCGACCGCGTCCACCAGCAGCAGCACGCCGTCGACCATGCCGAGCACGCGCTCGACCTCGCCGCCGAAGTCTGCGTGTCCCGGCGTATCGACGATGTTGATGTGGTGGTCGGCGTAGTCGATCGAGCAGTTCTTGGCGAGGATGGTGATCCCGCGCTCGCGCTCGATGTCGTTGCTGTCCATCATCCGTTCCGCGATGTGCTGGTGCTTGGCGAACGTGCCCGCCTGTACCAGCAGCTTGTCGACCAGCGTGGTCTTGCCGTGGTCGACGTGGGCGATGATCGCGATATTTCGTAGGTCCTGGCGCGACGTAGTCATGTTTGATCCGGAGTAAGGCATGCAGCGGGGTGTGCGGCGGAGGCCTTGGCGCCCGCCGAAAGGTCGGAGCCTCCCCAAAGCGCAGGCTTCCGTAACAGGAGTGCGCCGCAGCAAAAGCCTTTGATTATACGATGCAAAGGCCCCGCCACGCCACGAATATTTTGAATAATCCGCAACTTAGGCTATGATGATGGTTCGGGCGGCCGTTCCGGTCACCGCCCAACCAGCGCGGATCCGGGCGCGTCGGCGGTGATCAGCTGTCGGCGAAGGCCCCGGGATCGTAAGCAAACCCACGCAACGTCAATTGAAACGCTGCCTGGACCGGAAGCCGCGCACCACGCGGTTGGCCGCGCCAGGAGTCTTTCATGTCCGTCACGAGCTTTGAAGAGCTCGGCTTGAGCCCGGAAATCCTGCGGGCCGTCGCCGAGAGTGGTTACACCACGCCCACCCCGATCCAGGCGCAAGCCATTCCCGTCGTTCTGGCCGGGCGCGACGTCATGGGCGGCGCGCAGACCGGCACCGGCAAGACCGCCGGCTTCGGCCTGCCCATCCTGCACCGCCTGCAGCCGCAGGCCTGCACCAGTCCGTCGCCCGCGCGGCACCCGGTGAGGGCATTGATTCTCGCGCCGACGCGCGAACTCGCAATCCAGGTCGAGGAAGCGATCAAGGAATACGGCAAGTACACGGGGCTGCGCTCGACCTGCGTATTCGGCGGCGTCGATATCAGGCAGCAGCTGCCGATCGTGCGCGCCGGTGTGGAAATCCTCGTTGCCACGCCGGGCCGACTCCTCGATCACGTCGAGCAGAAGAGCGTCAACCTGTCGCAGGTCGAGATCTTCGTCCTCGACGAGGCGGACCGCATGCTCGACATGGGCTTCATCCCGGATATCAAGCGGATCATGGCGCTGCTGCCGGCGGCCGCCAAGCGCCAGAACCTGCTCTTTTCGGCCACGTTCTCCGGCGAGATCAAGAAGCTCGCCGACCAGTTGCTGAACGCACCGGAACTGATCGAGGTCGCGCGCCGCAATACCGCCGCAGAGACGGTGGCGCAAAGTGCCTACAAATGCCCGCAGGACGCCAAGCGCGCGCTCCTGACCCACATCGTCCGGTCGCGCGGCCTGCGCCAGGTGCTGTGCTTCGTGCGCACCAAGCACGGCGCATCGCGCCTTGCCCGGCAGCTGGAGAAGGACGGCCTCGAAACCTCGGCCATCCACGGCGACAAGACGCAGGGCGCCCGAATGGACGCGCTGGCCGCGTTCAAGGAAGGCAAGCTCGAAGTGCTGGTGGCGACCGACGTCGCCGCGCGCGGCCTGGACGTCGACGACCTGCCGCTCGTAGTCAACTACGAGCTGCCGCACGTGCCCGAGGATTACATCCACCGCATCGGCCGTACCGGCCGCGCGGGGGCCACCGGAGAGGCGATCTCGCTGGTCGCGCCCGAGGAAGAGAAGTACCTCGCGGAAATCGAGCGGCTGCTGAAGAAGAAGGTGGCGGTGGAGACACTCGCCGGATTCGATCCGGGCAGTGCCACCCATCGCGCGCCGGCATCACGCTCGCGTTCATCGGGTGCGTCGCGGTCCGCGCCCGAATCGCGCGCCGAATCGCCTGCCGAATTGCGCCCAACGCCGCGCCGCGAACGTGCCGTCACCCGCACGGCGTCCACGGCGTCTTCTCCACCGTCACGCAGCGCGCGCGAACAGGAGCGCGAGGATGCCTATGCGTGCAATCCCGATCAGCCCTTGCCCGTCCGGGCCACGCACGACGCTGCTCCCGCGGCGCTGGTCCACGGACATCGCGCGCATGGAGGGGGCTCGCAAAAGCCGCGGCCCATTCCTGCACTCCTGATGAAGCGCAAGGCGCCGGAGCCGCAGGACGCGTAACGACTTTGCGCCGCTAGGCGCCCAGCCGGTCGTATTGCTGCTGCAGCTTCTCGAGCGTCGCCACGAAGCCCGGCCAGGCGCGCGCGCTCCTGCGCCACGACCGCAGCCGGCGCCCGCGCGACGAAGCCTTCGTTGTCGAGCTTGGTGCGGGCCTTGGCGATCTCTCCGTCGTGGCGCGCGAGTTCGCGGCCGATGCGCTCGCGCTCGGCGGCCTTGTCGACCTCGATGTGCAGCATCAGCCGGTATTCGCCGACGATCTCGACCGGCGCATCGGTCGCCGGCAGTTCCGGCACCACCCGGATTTCTCCGAGCTTGCCCAGGAACAACAGGTACGGCGTGATTTCGCGCAGCACGTCGGGGTCCCCGGTCACGATCAGCGGCGGCCGAACGGCCGGTGACAGCTTCATCTCGCCGCGCAGAGCGCGGCACGCGTTGACCAGCGCCTTGAGGATGCCCATCCGCGCGTTGGCCGCGGCGTCGACGCGTTCGAAGTTGGGCCTCGGAAACGGCTGCGTGGAGATCGACTCGCCGGTCTTTCCAGCCAGCGGCGCGACGGTCTGCCACAGCTCCTCGGTGATGAAAGGTACGAACGGATGGGCGAGCCGGAGCATCGCCTCCAGTTCGCGAACGAGCACCGAGCGCGTGCCGCGGGCGGCGGCGGCATCGCCGCCGGCATCCGCAGCGGCCAGCTGCACCTTCGCCAGCTCGACATACCAGTCGCAATACTCGTCCCAGGCAAATTCATAGAGCGCCTTCGCGGCCAGGTCGAAGCGGTACTGCTCGATGTGCGTCGCGATGTCG
Organism: uncultured beta proteobacterium; assembly: GCA_963739745.1. GTDB lineage: Bacteria > Pseudomonadota > Gammaproteobacteria > Burkholderiales > Casimicrobiaceae > VBCG01. Next base: position 265,674 of record CAVUCJ010000009.1, on the reverse strand, counting down.
TGCTTCGCCTGTTGCAGCCGGCCGAGCAGCCAGCGGTCGACGAAGGTCAGCGTCTTCGGCAGCGCGTCGTCGACTCCGCAATCCCTGCCCTCGACATTCATCAGCACGAAGCGCGTCGCGTTCCAGAGCTTGTTGCAGAAGTTGCGGTAACCCTCGCAGCGGTTCAGGTCGAAGTTGAGCGTGCGGTTGAATGTCGCGAGCGACGCGAACGTGAAGCGCACGGCATCCGCGCCGAACGACGGGATGCCGTTCGGATACTGCTTGCGAGTCCGCAGCGCGATCTTCTCAGCCTGCCGCGGATCCATCATGTTGCTGGTCGCCTTGGCCACCAGCGTCTCCACATCCACGCCGTCGATCAGGTCGAGGGGATCGAGCACGTTCCCCTTCGACTTCGACATCTTCTGCCCTTCCTCGTCGCGGACGATTGCGTTGATGTAGACATCGCGAAACGGCACGTGACCGGTGAAGTAGGTCGTCGTCATGATCATGCGCGCGACCCAGAAGAAGATGATGTCGAAGCCGGTGACGAGGACCGACGACGGCAGGAAGGTCGACAGTTCGCGAGTGGCCTGCGGCCAGCCAAGCGTCGAATGGCACCACAGCGCCGAAGAGAACCAGGTGTCGAGCACGTCGTCGTCGCGGACGAACGACGCGGGCTCGCGACCCAGCCTTGCGCACGCCTGCGCGCGCGCATCGGCTTCGCTGCGCGCGACATAGACGTTGCCCGCCTCGTCGTACCACGCGGGGATCTGGTGGCCCCACCAAAGCTGACGCGAAATGCACCAGTCCTGGATGTTGTCGATCCAGTGGTGATAGGTCGACAGCCATTCGCCGGGGACGAACGTCACGTTCTCACCGGTGCCGGGCGCGCCGGCGGGTAAGCCCCGCATCGCTCACGGCGGCCAGGCACAGGTCCTGGATCGACTTGCCCGGGAAGAACGGGTGGCTCGCGGGCGCGCGGCTTGCGCATGTCGACGAACCACTGGTCGGTCAGCATCGGCTCGACCACCTCGCCCGTGCGGCCGCAGCGCGGCACGACCATCGTGTGCGCCTTCTCCGACACCAGGAGCCCCGCGGCGGCGAGGTCCGCGAGCACGGCACGGCGCGCGACATAGCGGTCGAGGCCGCGATATTTCTCGGGCGCGTTTTCGTTGACGGTAGCGTCGAGGGCCAGGATGGCGATCGGCGCCAGGCCGTGCCGCTGCCCGATCTGCCAGTCGTTGAAGTCGTGCGCGGGCGTGATCTTCACCGCGCCCGTACCGAACTCGCGGTCGACGTAGTCGTCGGCGATGATCGGTATCGTGCGTCCGGTCAATGGCAGCGTGACCTGCTTTCCGATCAGTGCCCGGTAGCGCTCGTCGGCGGGATTCACGGCCACCGCGACGTCGCCCAGCATCGTCTCCGGCCGCGTCGTCGCGACAACCACCGCGTCCACCGAGCAGCCCGCGGCGTCGATCAGCGGGTAGCGGATCTGCCAGAGCTTCCCCTGCTCTTCCTCGCTGTCGACTTCCAGATCGGAGACCGCAGTGCCGAGCTTGGGATCCCAGTTGACCAGGCGCTTGCCGCGGTAGATAAGACCGTCGTCGTAGAGGCGCACGAACGTCTCGAGGACCGCAGCCGACAGCCCCTCGTCCATCGTGAAACGCTCGCGCGACCAATCGGCCGACGTGCCGAGCCGGCGCATCTGCTGGGTAATCGCGGATCCCGATTCCTGCTTCCACGCCCACACGCGCTCGACGAATTTTTCCCGGCCGAGGTCGTGGCGCGTCTTTCCCTCCACCTTCAACTGCTGCTCGACCACGATCTGGGTGGCGATGCCGGCGTGATCCGTACCGACCTGCCACAGCGTGTTGTCGCCGCGCATCCTGTGGTAGCGGATCATGAGATCCATCAGCGTCTGCTGGAAGGCGTGGCCCATGTGCAGCGTGCCGGTGACGTTCGGCGGCGGCAGCTGGATGCAGAATGGTTTCGCACCGGCGTCCATCGACGCCCGGAACATTCCGTGGGAATCCCAGAACGGGTACCACTTCGCCTCGATGGCGTGGGGTTCGAAGCTCTTGGCGAGTTCCATGTTCGGCGACGCCTCGTGAGCGCGCGAGAGGTGCGCAAAAGCATGAAATTATAGCGGAACCGGCACCGCCTCCGCCGATCGCTATCGGCTGGCAACCACGGCGGCCTTCCCGAATCCAGAAAGCGTGGACCCGGCTCGGCGACGAAACCTTGAGGAAGCGCGTGCCAGGCTTCAGGTGGTCGGACTTCCCTCCCGCTGCTCGAACTCGGGCGCCGGCGCGCCGGCCAGCGTACGGCCTACCGCCGTCGCGACCGCGCCGAGCCTGCGCATCAGCACGGTGAACTCCGCCGGCGTCAACGCCTGATCCGCGTCGCACCAGGCCTCGGGTGGATTCGGATGCACTTCCACGAGCAGGCCGTCGGCACCCGCCGCCACCGCCGCGCTCGCCAGCGCCGACACCATCCATGCCTTGCCGCCGGCGTGGGACGGATCGACGATTACCGGCAGATGGGTTTCGCGTTTCAACACGGCAATCGCGGTCACGTCGAGCACGTTCCGGTAGGCAGTTTCGAAAGTACGGATGCCCCGCTCGCAGAGGATGATCCGGTGATTGCCGCCGGCGGCGACATATTCCGCAGCCATGAGCCACTCGCCGATCGTGGCGCTCATCCCGCGTTTCAGCACGACCGGCACGTCGACGCGTCCCACTTCCTTCAGGAGGTCGAAATTCTGCATGTTGCGCGTTCCGATCTGGATGACGTCCACACCCTCGCGCAGAAACGTATCGAGCATGCGCACGTCCATCAGTTCGGTGACCACCGGCAGCCCATGGCGGGCCGCCGCATCCTTGAGTAGAGCGAGTCCCTCGAGGCCCGCGCCCTGGAACGCGTAGGGACTCGTGCGCGGCTTGAACGCACCGCCGCGCATCAGCTTGGCGCCACCCGCTGCGACAGCTGCCGCGGCCGCACGCATCTGGGTTTCCGTCTCGACCGAGCACGGTCCGGCGATCATCTGCACGGCCTCGCCGCCGATCGGGACGCCGCGGACGTGGACGGTCGTGCTGTTCCTGTGCCATTCGCGGGCAACGAGCTTGTACGGCTTGACGATGTGCATCGCGCGATCCACTCCCGGGAGCGTCTCGAACATCGCAGGAGTGAGCCGACGCTCATCTCCGATGGCTCCGATCAGGGTGCGTTCGCTGCCGCGCGAGACGTGAACGGCGAGCCCTTCCGCGCGGATCCGCGCTTCGACAGTTGCGACCTCGGAAGCGCCGGCCTCCGGTTGCATGACGACAATCATGGCAGTACTCCTTTACGAAACCAGAACGCGGATCGAAAACGCCAAAAAACTCGGGCGGCCTTTGGGGGCCGCCCGAATCGTGGAATCCTTGTTACTTGCCGGAAATCTACGGTCGCGCCTGCCCCACTGGTTCGAAGGACCAGAAATAGAACGCGAACGAATAAGCGCGCACCGCGGGGGAAGCGGATCGGGACGCGTGAGCCAACCGAGGCTGCGACGAGTTCATCGGATTGAGTCTAGCATGAATGTTTTGCAACGCAATCAGCGGGCGCAGGCGGCGCACGAGCCCTTGACGGTGACTTCCACCTCGCGGCGCCGAAAGCCGCGCGGCAGGTTGATCGACGGCATCCGCGTTTCTGTGAGGCAGATGACCTTCCCGCATTCACGACACTCGAAATGCGCGTGCGCGTCGCCACCGGTATGCCCATGTCCGGCAGCCGCGAAACGCCACACGCGGTCGTCGGCGGAGAGCTTGTGCGCGAGTCCGCGGGCGGTCAGCCAGTCGAGCACCCGGTAGAGCGTCACTCTATCAACGTCGCCCACGCTCGACAGGCGGTTCTCGATCTCATGGTGCGTCAGCGCCTCGCGTCCCGCCAGCAGCACCGAAAGAACGGCAATGCGTGCCTTGGTCGGACGCGCATCGCGCTGCGCCAGCATTGCATGTGCGGTCGCTGCCCGGTCGGCGGCACTCGCGGGGTCGGCGATGGAGCGACGCATCGAGTTCAATTGTTCTTCCGCCAATTTTCGATCTCGCGCTCGATGGCTTCGGCAACGTAGGCGCGCAGCAACACTCCGACGTGCTGGTTGATCGTCGCGACCAGATCGGCGCTGGCCCGGTCGACGATGGGCTGCAGGCGGCGGCCCAGTTGCTCGCGCAGACCGGTATCGGTGAACAGGTCGATCCTCTGCAGGACCTGCATCCTGATGTCTTCGGCGACGGCGTCCCAGCGGGCGTCGTCATCGACGGAGGGGATGGCGATTGCCGAACTCCTCGGAGCATGTACATCGGACACGCCGACGGAAGTAGCGGCGATGGCGGAAGGCGTCGCCTCCGCAGCAGGTTCCGCTTCGGGCTCCGCTTCGGGCTCCGCTTCGGGCTCCGCTTCGGGCTCCGCTTCGGGCTCCGCTTCGGGCTCCGCTTCGGGCTCCGCTTCGGGCTCCGCTTCGGGCTCCGCTTCGGGCTCCGCTTCGGGCTCGTCGGGCTTCGGGCTCCGCTTCGGGCTCCGGCTTCGGGCTCCGCTTCGGGCTCCGCTTCGGGCTCCGCTTCGGGCTCCGCTTCGGGCTCCGCTTCGGGCTCCGCTTCGGGCTCCGCTTCGGGCTCCGCTTCGGGCTCCGCTTCGGGCTCCGCTTCGGGCTCCGCTTCGGGCTCCGCTTCGGGCTCCGCTTCGGGCTCCGGCTTCGGGCTCCGCTTCGGGCTCCGCTTCGGGCTCCGGGGAATGCTCAACTCCGGCTCTCGGGCGCACTTCGGGCTCGTGCGTATCGGGCAACTCGGGGGCGTCCGCGGCGGGCGTTTCCGCTTCACGGGCGGCGGCAACTGCGGGGTCGGGCTTCCACGACGGCACCACAGCCGCCGGAGCCTCCACGGGAACGGAACTGCCATCACTCCGGTCACCATCCGACGGTGCATCGGATGCAGGAATCGCGCCATCGGCATTGGGCGGTGGTGGCGGCGTCGCCATCAACGCATCGAAGTCGTCGTCGAGCGGAACAGTCAGCTCGATTTCCTCGGTTTCCGCAGACTGGATCGGCGCTTCGTCCACTTCGCGCGCCATGGACACGGGCGGCACGATCGCAATCGAATCCGGCGCGTCGCCGGTGATCGAAGGGTCGCCCGCGTCGAATGCCAGCCAATCGGAGGGTTCGCCTTCGTACGGGATGGAATCGTCCGCCTCGACGGGGCCCGGAGCCACACTGTCGACCAGCGTGGGGATGGATTCCGGGGCCTCCAGCGTGTCAGGTGCGGGCATCGCCGGCGCTGGAGGACGCGACGCAGCCCCGACCTCTCCGGTCGCCGGCACCGATACCGAGTCGGTCAGTACCGGGATGTCGTCGGTGACAAGCACCCGGTTCCGGCGCATCAGCGCATCGGCCTGCTCGAGCAATTCGCGCGCGGTCGGCATTCGCTAGCTCTTGGCGCTCAAGTCGTGTATCCGCAGTTCGTAGCCGCGCTCACGATAGAAGCGATAACGCTCGCGGCCACGCTCGACGTCTTCGATCCCGACGATCTCGGCCAGGCGCTCGAAACGGCTGAAGAAAGGCGGCGGCTCCGCGTGCAGATTGACCAGCACGGCGGCCGGTCCCGCGTGGTCGAGCAGGTGGTCGATCCACACCGCTGTCTGCCCGGCAAGCGGGCTGTCCATCCGGCAGTGCGGCAGGAATCCCGTCGCCGGCGTGGTCCACAGCAGCCGGTCCAGCGCGTCGGTCGTCGCCGCATCGGGCGTCAGGACGCGAGCGCTGCCATGGACTGCGACGGCCTTGGCCGCAAGCCGCGCGGCCACCGCGAGGCGATCGCCCACATGCGTGTAGAAGTCGATCGTCGTCATGCGTGTCGAACAGCGTCTGGCATCACACCGCGGAATTCTCCTGCGCCAGCAGCCAGGTGGCGAGCAGCGGCACCGGCCGCCCCGTCGCGCCCTTCTCCTTGCCGTCCTTCCAGGCGGTGCCCGCGATATCGAGGTGGGCCCAGTCGTATTTCTTGGCGAAGCGCGACAGGAAGCACGCGGCGGTGATGCTGCCGCCGGCGCGACCGGCGATGTTCGCGAAGTCGGCGAAATTGCTCGACAGCCCGTCCTGGTAATCCTCCCACATCGGCAGTTGCCATGCGCGGTCGTAGGCGTCGTCGCCGGCAGTGAGCAATGCCCGCGCCAATGTCTCGTTGTTGCTGAACAGGCCGCTGGCGACATGGCCGAGCGCGATGACCATCGCGCCGGTCAGCGTGGCGATGTCCACGACGGCCGCGGGCTCGTAGCGCTCGGCATAGGTCAGCGCGTCGGCGAGGATCAGGCGCCCTTCGGCATCGGTATTGAGGACTTCGACGGTCTGGCCCGACATGCTGGTCACGATGTCGCCAGGCTTGGTCGCGCGGCCGGAAGGCATGTTCTCGCATGCGGGCACGAGCCCGACCACGTTGACCTGCGCCTTCATCTCGGCGATGGCGCGGAAAGTTCCGAAGACCGCCGCGGCGCCGCACATGTCGAATTTCATCTGGTCCATGTCGGCGCCGGGTTTCAGCGAGATGCCACCGGTGTCGAACGTGATGCCCTTGCCGACCAGCACGCAGGGCCTGGCCTGCTTGCGTGTCGACTGCATGTATTCGAAGACGATGAACCGCGGAGGCGCATCGCTGCCGTTGGTCACCGACAGGAACGAGCCCATCCCAAGTTCCTCGCATTCCTTGCGCTCGAGGATCTTCACCGCGATGTCGGGATACTCGGCGCCGAGCGCTCGCGCACGGTCCGCGAGATAGGCGGGCGTGCACACGTTGCCTGGCAGGTTACCCAGGTCACGGGCCAGATCCATGCCGTGTGCGATCGCCATGCCCAGCGCCGCGGCCTTCTCGCCCGCGGTAAGGTCCGATCGCTGCGGCACCGACAGCGTGAGCTTGCGAAGCGGCCGGCGCACCTCGGTGGGCTGGCTTTTCATCTGCTCGAAGCGGTAAACGGCATCCATCGCCACCACCACCGCGTGCTCGACCCGCCAGACGACTTCGCGCCGCTTGACCTTTTCTTCGGTGAGGTAGATGACTGCCTCGTAGGACCCGGTCTCGTTCAGGAGCTTGACCGCCGAGCGAATCGCGGAACGGAATTCGCGGTCGCGGAAATCCCGCTCCTTGCCCAGGCCCACCAGCAGCACCCGGTCGGCCAGCGTCCCGCGCACGTTGTGAAGCAGGAGCGTCGCGCCGAGCTTGCCCTCCATGTCGCCACGGCGGATGATCTCGCTGATATAGCCATTGCTCGCGCGGTCGATCAGCTCGGCCGAGAGCGACAACTTTCGATTGTCGAACACCCCGACAACGACACATGCACTGCGCTGCTTCTCGGGGCTGCCGCTTTTTATGGTAAATTCCATCGCGATCCCTCGTCTCCCGCTTCGGCGTTTTGTTACGGTTACACGCTTTGCCGCGCATTATCGGCAAAACTTCTCGAAAAAGTCAAAACTTTTCCCGGCGTCATGATTTTCCGCCGCAGCCTGGTCAGGGAGCTCACCGCTACGGCGATCGGCCTGTTCGTCGTCCTGCTGGCCATACTTTTCACCCAATCGGTCATCCGGATCCTGGCCCGCGCGGCCGGTGGCGCGATGGCGCCGGACGGCCTGCTCGCGCTGATCGGGTTCAACGCGATGTTCTACCTGAACCTGCTGCTGGCAGTCGCGCTGTTCATGACGGTGCTGCTGACGCTGTCCCGCTGGTATCGGGACAGCGAGATGGTGGTCTGGTTCACCTCTGGCCAGTCGCTGACCGCCTGCCTGAAGCCGATCATGCTGTTCGCGGCGCCGTTTCTTGTCGCCATCGTTCTGCTGTCGCTTTTCCTGTCGCCGTGGGCCGAGCAGCGCAAGATCGAATTCGAACGGCAGCTGGAGTCGCGCGACGAGCTCACCATCCTTTCGCCGGGTCTCTTCCGGGAATTCAAGCGGGCCGGCCTCGTCGTCTATATCGAGAGCATCAATCCGATCGACGGCCGCATTCGCAACGTGTTCCTGCATTCGGTCGACGATAAGAAAGATGCGACCACCGTGGCGCGCCTGGGGCACCTGGTCGAGGAACCCAACGGTGACCGCTTCGTGGTGCTGGAGCAAGGCCGCAGATACGAGGGCAAGGCAGGCTCTGCGGACTTCCGGGTGATCGAATTCGACCGGCTGGGCCGGCGCATCGAGCCGGCGGAGGCGCGTGCGCTGCCGACGTCGAACAAGGCCATCCCGACCGCCGCGCTGCTGGTAGCGGACGGCAGGAACGAACGGGCGGAGCTGTTCTGGCGGCTATCGGTGCCGATCCTCGCGCTGGTGCTGACTCTGCTCGCCGTTCCGCTTGCGTATGTGAACCCGCGGATGGGCCGCTCGTTCAACCTGATCGCGGCGGCGTTCCTGTACATGCTGTACACGAACTGCATCAACATCGTCCAGAGCATGATCGCACAGGGCAAGATCGACTTCTGGCTGGGCCTGCTGCTTCCGCACGTCACCGCGTTGCTCGTCGTGTTCCTGCTGTTCCGTCACCAGCTGACGATCACGGGACTGTTCGGCCGCGCGCCCCGCGCCGCCCCGACCTGACCCGATGCGCACACTCACCCGCTACATCGGGCGCGACGTCCTGTATGCAACGCTGCTGCTGTTCGTCGCGCTGATCGGCCTGTTCACCTTCTTCGACCTCATCAATGAGATGCGCGACGTCGGGCGGGGCAACTACACACTGACCACGGCGCTGATGTTCGTGACGCTGCACGTGCCATCGCGCATCTATGAGCTGTTTCCCGTGGCGGCGCTGATCGGCACCTTGTTCGCGCTTTCGCAGCTGGTGGCAAATTCCGAATTTACGGTAATGCGAGCGTCGGGGGCGTCGATCCTGCAGGTGGCATGGGCGGTCGTGCGCGTGGGCATCCCGCTGGCCATCGCCACGTTCCTGGCGGGAGAGTATGTGGCGCCACCGGCCGAGCGGCTCGCCCAGAACGTTCGTGCAGCCGCGATGGGCAGCGCGACCGGCGTGGTCGCGCAACAGTTCGAAAGCGGGTTCTGGTTCAAGCAGGACCTGACGTTCGTCAACGTCCGCACCGTGCTCTCCGACATGACGCTGGTCGGCGTTCGCATCTATGAATTCGACCGCGACCTGCGCCTGAATGTGGTGCGCAGCGCCGAGTCCGGTCGCTACGCCGGCGACGGACAGTGGACCCTCGAGAAGGTCAAGGTCACCGAGCTCGGCCCGGACTCCGCCACCGTCTCCTCGGAGCCCACCTGGTCTTGGCGGTCGGTGCTGCAGCCATCGATCCTGACCGTCTACCAGGTGGCGCCCGAGCGACTCGCGCTGTCCACACTCTACGACAACATCCGCGTGCTCAACACCAGCGCGCAGAAGACTTCACGCTTCGAGATTGCGTTCTGGTCGAAGGTGCTCTATCCACTGGCCGTGCTGGTGATGATGATTCTGGCGCTGCCGTTCGCGCAGTTCCAGCGCCGGGCGGGCGGCGTGGGCTTCCGCCTGTTCGCCGGCACGATGCTGGGGCTCGCATTCTGGCTGATCGAGCGGCTGTTTTCCTATCTGGGCGTCCTCAACGACTGGCCGCCATTCTTCTCGGCGGCGTTCCCGCTGATCGCCTTCACCGGCGTCGCGATGGGGATTCAGTACTACATCGAGCGGCGTTAGTTGGTCAGGGCTCAAAGGGGCCGCTGGACGCCTCGCGTGACGAGGTGAATGATAGAGCGACGTCGACGCCGCAACGTGCAATGCGTCACAGCCAACGCCGCCAAACGTGGGTTGGCGACTTCCTCGGGCACGCGGATCTGGCCCGCAGGGAAGCGGCCGCCGGCGACCCCCCGGCGCAATCGCTTGTCGAAGACTTCGAGGGTCGCGGGTTCGGCGGTCATGATCCTGCGGATTCTACCGACCTCGTCGCCATGGGGATCGAGGGCAGAGCGAGCATGCACCGGGCGACGCGACCGTTGTCGCGGTCGAGCGATTCTCTTCGACGGATGCTAGCTTTCGAGTGCTTCCGCCTTGGAAGCTTCGACGGCTTCGGCGGCAGCCGCTCGCGCGCCGATCGCGTTTGCCAGTCCCGGGAAGATGACGGCATGCGCCGGCGTCAACGCATGCCAATAGAGCAGACCCGGCGCCCCGGCCGGATGAAAATAGGCTGTCACGATGATTTTCGTGCGACCGCTGTCCTCCGGCCGCAGCTCGAAATCCAGCGCCGCCGATCCGGGCAGCTTCATTTCCGCCAGCAGTGTCAGGCGTCGTCCGGGCTCCAACGCGACCACGCGCCAGAAATCCACCGTGTCGCCGACAACGAGTTCGCATGGATCGCGACGACCACGACGCAGGCCGCTGCCACCGACCAATTGGTCGAAGTGACCGCGTACGCGCCACAGCGTGTCGAGGAAATAGTAGCCATTGTCGCCGCCGATCGCGGCCACTTCGCGCCAAACCGCGGCGACCGAAGCCGTTGTCACGGATTCCGCTCGCATGCTCTTCGCATAGAACGCGAATTCCGGCCGGTTCTGCCGATAAAGCATCGATCCTTCGGTCCAGCGGCCAGTGATGGTTTCGGCACGTTCCGTGGCAAGCGTGGCTTCCGCGGCCTCGCGGTACGTCCGGAGCGAAAGCGGAATGAGAGCACGAATTGCAGCGTCGTCGGCCAGCACGTCATGCGCGAGGCCATTGATCAGGGCGCGCGCAACGTTGGTCGGCACGGCCGTTACGAGATTCAGCCAATACGACGACAACCGCGGCGTGAGCACTGGCACCGGAACGATCAGCGGGCGCCGCCCGACCAGCGCGCCAAATTGCCTCATCAGGTCTTCGTAGGTAAGGACTTCCGGTCCGCCAACGTCGTAGATCCTGCCGGCCGATTCGGCCAGCAGCGGCAGGCGCGCAAGGTACTCAAGCACGTCCTCGAGCGCGATCGGCTGCGACCGGGAACGCACCCAGCGTGGCGTCAGCATGCCGGGCAGATGGAACACGAGGTCGCGGATGACCTCGAAGGCCGCCGAGCCGGGACCGATGATCATTCCCGCACGGATTTCGGTGACCGGGACTGGGCCCTCTCGCAGGATGTCGCCGGTCTCGCCGCGCGACGCCAGATGCGCCGAGTTCCGGCCCGCCGGTTGCAACCCTCCGAGATAAACGATGCGGCGCACTCCGGCGCGGGCGGCCGAATCGCGAAAATTCGCCGCGGCCGCGCGATCGATGCTCGGGAAATCTGAGCCCGCAGCCATCGAGTGGACCAGGTAATAGGCAATGTCGATCCCGGCGAGCGCACGGTCCAGGCTGGTGATATCGAGGGCGTCCGCGGCGAAGACCTCAACCTCCGGCCATCCCCGCGCCTCGAGCGCATCACTCCTTCGGGCGCATGCGCGCACCCGATGGCCATGGCGAGTCAGCCACGGCACGAGGTTGGTGCCAATATAGCCGCTGGCACCCATGACCAGGACGATCGGCGCCGGCGTCCCGTTCGCTGTACCGTCAGTCACAAAAGCCAATCCATTGGAAATCGCATTTTGTCCTGGACAATTTCGGTGTTGATCCGCATGGTACCCGAAATGCCCCCGGTTTCGCCATGGGACAGTAGGGAGAGGCCAGTCTGGCGTCAACCATGCTCGGCCGTTGCGCGCGACCCGCGAAGCGAGCGAAGGCGGAAGCCCGCAATCGTACCGTACGGTCGCTCGACACCGTCTCGAGCGACTGATGGCTTGCCTCCTGACCTGACAGCCCGTCCAGCACGCGGAACCCCTGGACCGAATCCCGAAGCATCTTGGTGGAAAACGGGTGATAATGCCGTTGTCATAATGACAAGAATAGACCGACATGCCGGCCAATCAAAATCGACTCCGGATGGTACTCGCCCTCGGCTTGGGCGCATCGCTGGCTGCGGCAGCGCAATTCGCGCTGGCAGCGGGGCCGGACTGCGCCGGCTACGCCACGAATTGCCCGACGGCACAACTCGTCCCGGACATGCCGGGACCGGGCACCGTGGTCGTCAATCCATATGGCGCGATGACCATCATCGGAGGCTCACTCAACGGCAATGTGATCACCATCTTCAGTTCGAACGCGGTTATCCAGCTCGGGACGACACCGGGCAATCTCGGCTCGTTCGCGGTCATCGATTTCCAGGGACTGAGCGTGGGTGCCGGCAACTCGCTGACCGTGCGCTCCGGCGCGCCGGGCCAGACCCTCGTGCTCAACAATGTCGACGCCAATGCGAGCGTGATCGCCGGCCTGGTCATCGCGATCGGCAACAACGGCGCACTTCCGCCGACCCTCGAGTTGAGCAATGCCCAAGGCGTGGGCATCGCTGTCGGAGGCCGTGTCATCGCAACTTTGGGCCTCACCGTCGACGCCTTGGGCGCGACCTGGACTACCGGCGGGGGCGTCGTCAACCAGGGCCTGCTCGACGGTGGTCCCAACCTGCAACTGAGGGGCGGCGCCATCAACGGCGGCGGCGCGTTCCTGGGCAATATCATCGGCATCGCGACGTTCGGCAACGCCAACAATCCCGCCCATGGCGCGCACTTCCTCTCGAACGGACTGCAGATAAAGCCGTCGAGCGGGGCCGACGTCGCGCTCACGCTCAATCATTACGGAAGCGTGCCGCAAGTGATCAACCTCGCGATCGACGGCAACGTCAGCGTCCTGATGCCATCCTCGTGGCCCGCGGGGTCGACGGCGCCACCGAACAATGCGCCGGTGCTGCCCGCCGACAACCGGCCGGCGGGGCAGCCGGACCCAGCCTACGGTGGCGCCGGCCTCATCCTGCAGGCCACCGGCTCGCTCGGGCTGGGCGGGGGTCTTCCCAACGATTTCGTGTATCCCGGCAGCATCGTGCTCAAGGCCGCGGACACGATCAATTTCAACGGGGTCAGGGTCGACAACGCGTGGACGACTTCCGGTGCGTCGTTCCAGGGTCTGTTCTTCGAGGCGCCCAACATCATCTCGACGACGGGCAACATCCAGGTGCGCACCAATGACCTCAACTGGGCGAATTTCAGCAGTTTTCCCAAGGCGCCGGTCCGGGCGTGGACACTGGTCCGGATCGGCGACGGCAGCGCGCAATTCGCGCCGGCCGATGCGGCGGTCCCGCATATCAACAGCTACTCGCTGCTCATCGAGGCGGCGGCCGCCGGCGAATGCTGGGTCTGTCTGATGAATCTGACTCCGGTATCCATGTACTGAACGCCACCCCCTTCGGGGCACGCGCGCGACGCCAACGAAAAAGCCCGGTCGATGCCGGGCTTTTTCATGGGTGCGCGTGAGGCAGGAACGTCAGGCGGCGGCCTTCGTCTCGTTTGCCTCGCTCACGACGACGTTGGCGTACTTGTTCTGCTTGGGGCCCTTGGTGCGGAAGGCAACGCTGCCGTCGACCAGCGCGAACAGCGTGAAGTCCTTGCCCATTCCCACGTTCACACCCGGATGGATCAGCGTACCGCGCTGGCGGACGATAATGCCTCCGGCGCGGATCGCCTGGCCGCCGTACACCTTGGTGCCCAGCCGCTTGGCGTGCGAGTCGCGACCATTGCGCGAGCTGCCGCCTGCCTTTTTATGTGCCATGGATTCGGTTTCCTAGGTTGACGATCAGATGGCGTTCTTCAATTGAGCCTCGACTGTCGGTCGACGATCAACCAACAATCGCCTCGATCTTGAGTTCGGTATAGCTTTGCCGATGGCCCTGATGCTTCTGGTAATGCTTGCGCCGGCGCATCTTGAAGATCTTCACTTTTTCGCCGCGGCCGTGCGCGACGACGGTTGCCTTCACGGTCGCGCCCGCAACATTGGGCTGGCCCAGACGAACGCCTACGCCCTCGCCGACCCCGTCGCTCACCATCAGCACCTGATCGAGGATCACTTCCGCGCCCACATCCGCAGGGATCAGTTCCACCTTGAGTTTTTCGCCGGGGGCGACCTTATACTGCTTGCCGCCGGTTTTGATGACCGCGTACATTGACAGACTCCGCTGGTTTTGGGCCCCCCCGCATCGCGCACGAGCCGCGCACGAGCAGTTCGGGGAAAGCCTTGAATTATAAGGCTGAACGGCAGAGCTTGTCAAAGTCGACTTGTATCCGGATTGGAGGCATTCGATTTCGGATTCTCCCTGTGCCCGGAGGCGGCCGTAACCCGTTGTTCGTCGAGTAGAATGGCGCCTGTTTGACGCCCGACGGACATTCCCGCCTCGACTGCAACGCCAGGATCATCGCCCTGTTGGCGAGCCTGCGTATCGAAATCCATCGATTTTCGGGATGCAGGCGGTATTCCGACGGCGCTTTTCATTGCCAAGAGTGCCTTCCGTCCAGATCCCGTGACCATCGACTTCCTGAAGCCGGTTATCGGCACCGACATGGCGGCGGTCGATCGCGTGTTACGCGAATCCCTCGCCTCGGACGTCGTGCTGATCCGCCAGGTCGCCGAGTACATCGTCGGCAGTGGCGGCAAGCGTCTGCGGCCGGCGCTGCTCCTGTTGACCGCGGGCGCCACCGGATACCGGGGAACCGAGCACCATGTACTGGCTGCCGTGATCGAAATGATCCACACAGCGACGCTGTTGCACGACGACGTCGTCGACGAATCGGACCTGAGGCGCGGACACGCGACGGCCAACGCCGAGTTCGGCAACGCGGCCTCGGTGCTGGTCGGCGATTTCCTGTACTCGCGCGCTTTCCAGATGATGGTCCGCGGGCATCGGATGCGCGTGCTCGAAATCCTGGCCGACACCACCAACGCGATTGCCGAGGGCGAGGTGCTGCAGCTGATGAACGCCGGCGACGCTGACCTCGATGAAGTTGCCTACCTCAACGTGGTCCAGCGCAAGACGGCGCGATTGTTCGAAGCCGCCGCGCGGCTGGGCGCCGTTCTGGGGGGCGCGGACGCCGCGGTCGAGGACGCGCTCGCGCGCTACGGCATGCATCTCGGCACGGCATTCCAGCTGGTCGATGACGTACTCGACTATTCTGGGTCGCCCGAGACGATCGGCAAGAACCTGGGCGATGACCTGGCCGAAGGCAAGATGACGCTACCCCTGATTCGCGCGCTGGCGACAGGCAGCCCGAAGGACGCGGCCGTCATCCGACACGCCGTGGCGGGCGGCGGACGAACGGAATTTTCGGCGGTGATGGCGGCGCTGGAGCACACCGGCGCGCTGGCCTACGCGGGCGAATGTGCGGACGCCGAGGTGCGCCGGGCCGCGGACTGCCTCGAGGGTCTTCCCGATTCGGCGCACCGGAAAAGTCTGCTAGAATTGACGTCCTTCGCCGCGCGCCGAACGTACTGAATTTGCACGTTCCGGGCGGCGGATGCCGCGGGTTCAAGACGCGCCATTCCCGCCGCGGCCAAACTCATTACATGCACCTCGGGGTGTAGCTTAGCCTGGTAGAGCGCTACGTTCGGGACGTAGAGGCCGGAGGTTCAAATCCTCTCACCCCGACCAACAAATCAAAGAATTAATGGCAACGCATCGGCCGGCGCGACCGGTCGTGCCAGCACGGTGCCAGCAAATCCGGTGCCCGCATCCGTCATCCTGCCCACGCGCCCCCTGCTCGCGCAACGTCCCGCCCAATCTACCCCGGGCCAACATGCACGCCGCCGCACCCAATCGCCCGATTGCGGCGTGCCACGAATGCGTTCGCCGTCAGCAACGCCGCCCACCGCGTCCTGACCCACCACGCGAGATTGACGGCGCGATGCATTGGCGATGCACCGCATGCGGCGAGTGGATTTCCGCGCCCGGGAGCTTCCGCCGGTGGAACGTGGGCGACTACGCGCGAAACATAGCCGGCCGGTACTCGCCCGAATCGCCGACCTGCTGCAGCGGCATCGGCATAGCGTCGCCCCCAACAGCCTATCGGGGAAGGCGTTGCATTACCTCGATGGGCAGTGGCCCAAACTCATTCGCTACGTCTAGAACGGAACCTGGCCGATCGACAACAACCTCTGCGAAAACGCGATTCGTCCCTTTGTCGCCGGGCGCCGGAATTGGTTGTTCGCCGATACCGTCGGCGGCGCCCATGCCAGCGCGAACCTCTACTCGCTCATCGAGACCTGCAAGGCCAACGCAGTCGATTCGCATCAGTATCTGGTCGCCCTGTTCCGGGTGCTCCGTTGGCCGCCACGGTCGACGATTACGAAGCCTTGCGGCCGTGGCGTCTGGTTCGGCCGGCTACGTAACCACCATCCCGCCAAGCCGCAGGTACAGCGACCCCTGGTCAAGGGTGTCGTTCGTTGATCGCATACCAATAATCACTCTATGTGCGGTGTCGCACAGTATGCCATGCACCAGTTCCGTCACACTCGGATGTTCCCCTTTGCTTGGGGACGGCAACGGACGAAAGCATGGCCGAACCGAAATACGCGTGGCACAGAGCGGCAACAAAGGCCGGCCGCAGCGCTATGCGTTTTGTTACCGATGTGGTGTCCGGGCGCGGTCGGAAATGCGTCGGTTCGGCCATTCGACTCGGTTTGGCGGCACTGCTATCGGCTCCCACCGCGACAATGGCGGCGGCAGTGGCTCCGGCGCTGGGTATGGCCGCGAGCTACACGGCACTTGGTACGAACGTCGTCCCTACAGCAGGGACAGTGACCTGCACCAACAGCGGCACCGGTTCGACTATCAATGGAGACGTCGGCACAACGTCCACTTCGATCACAAACACCGGCTGCACGATTGTGGGGACGATTGATGCCCCGATTTCCTAATACCGTTGTAACGGACTTCAACAACGCATACGGCGCGCTGGATAGCCTGAATCCGTTTGCGACGGCGTCTTGCCCGCTGTCAGCAGCACGCTCGCGCCCGGCGTCTATTGTTCACCAGGCGCCGCAGTTCTCGGCGCCGGCATCGTGTTCACGTTGAGCGGGTCCGCGACCGATGTGTGGGTTTTCAAGGTGGGTACCGGCGGAACCGGCGCGCTCACGGGCACTGGCTTCCAGGTGCTCATGGGCGGAAGTGCGCAGGCCTGCAACGTGTATTGGCGGAGCGCAGGGGCCGCCACGATGACGGGTTCGAACTTCCAGGGAACCATCCTCTCGGGAGCCGCCATCACGGTGACCGGTGGAAGTTTCATCGGGCGGGCCTTTGCAACCACCGACGTGACGGTAACCGACGTATTGCCGATGTCTTTCGCCGGCTGCAGCGCGCCGGCGTCGATCACGGTGCTCAAGGACTTCATCCCCGACAGCGCGGCGCCGGTGCCGGTAGCGCTGTCGTGCACCTCGGGCACGGTGACCAGCACGCCGCTGAATGCCGCCGAGGGCGCGCCGGCCGTGTTCCTGGTGACCGGGGCCAGTGCCGGGGCCACCTGTACCGCCAGCGAGACGGTGCCCGTGGGCTATACCGCCAACCAGGGCAACTGCGCCGGGGTCGCCCTCGGCGGCACCTGCACCATCACCAACACGCTCAACAGCGCGTCGATCACGGTGCTCAAGGACTTCATCCCCGACAGCGCGGCGCCGGTGCCGGTAGCGCTGTCGTGCACCTCGGGCACGGTGACCAGCACGCCGCTGAATGCCGCCGAGGGCGCGCCGGCCGTGTTCCTGGTGACCGGGGCCAGTGCCGGCGCCACCTGTACCGCCAGCGAGACGGTGCCCGGTGGGCTATACCGCCAACCAGGTCAGCTTGCGCCGGGGTCGCCCTCGGCGGCACCTGCACCATCACCAACACGCTCAACAGCGCGTCGATCACGGTGCTCAAGGACTTCATCCCCGACAGCGCGGCGCCGGTGCCGGTAGCGCTGACGTGCACCTCGGGCACGGTGACCAGCACCCCGCTGAATGCCGCCGAGGGCGCGCCGGCCGTGTTCCTGGTGACCGGGGCCAGTGCCGGCGCCACCTGTACCGCCACCGAGACGGTGCCCGTGGGCTATACCGCCAACCAGGTCACTTGCGCCGGGGTCGCCCTCGGCGGCACCTGCACCATCACCAACACGCTCAACAGCGCGTCGATCACGGTGCTCAAGGACTTCATCCCCGACAGCGCGGCGCCGGTGCCGGTGGCGCTGTCGTGCACCTCGGGCACGGTGACCAGCACGCCGCTGAATGCCGCCGAGGGCGCGCCGGCCGTGTTCCTGGTGACCGGGGCCAGTGCCGGGGCCACCTGTACCGCCAGCGAGACGGTGCCCGTGGGCTATACCGCCAACCAGGGCAACTGCGCCGGGGTCGCCCTCGGCGGCACCTGCACCATCACCAACACGCTCAACAGCGCGTCGATCACGGTGCTCAAGGACTTCATCCCCGACAGCGCGGCGCCGGTGCCGGTAGCGCTGTCGTGCACCTCGGGCACGGTGACCAGCACCCCGCTGAATGCCGCCGAGGGCGCGCCGGCCGTGTTCCTGGTGACCGGGGCCAGTGCCGGCGCCACCTGTACCGCCAGCGAGACGGTGCCCGTGGGCTATACCGCCAACCAGGGCAACTGCGCCGGGGTCGCCCTCGGCGGCACCTGCACCATCACCAACACGCTCAACAGCGCGTCGATCACGGTGCTCAAGGACTTCATCCCCGACAGCGCGGCGCCGGTGCCGGTAGCGCTGTCGTGCACCTCGGGCACGGTGACCAGCACCCCGCTGAATGCCGCCGAGGGCGCGCCGGCCGTGTTCCTGGTGACCGGAGCCAGTGCCGGCGCCACCTGTACCGCCAGCGAGACGGTGCCCGTGGGCTATACCGCCAACCAGGGCAACTGCGCCGGGGTCGCCCTCGGCGGCACCTGCACCATCACCAACACACAGACCCCCGTCCTGCCCCCATTGCCTGTTGAGAATATCCCGACGATGTCGCAATGGATGTATGCGCTGCTGGGAACATTGCTTGTGGTGACCGGTTTCATGTCGCGCCACAAACGCGTCGAAAGCCGACGCCGTCTTGGAGAACCGTAGGCTGCCGGCGTGACGTTTTCGCTACTTGGGCGATCTGCGCCCCTGCGGGCTGCGGCCTCGAATTGGGCCCAGACAAATTTTATCGTCCAGGATGCGCCGCTCGCCGGCAGGGGATATGCCCGGGGTAACGGCAGGGCGTACGGAGGCGTCGTTCGGCCAGCAGAGAGCGCAACGCCGCTTCGCTCGAGCCGCGGCCTTGTAAATCGGGAGCAATCGTGGCGAAAAAAGCATCCCAAGCTGGATAAGTTGTTGATGCGCAGTGTCGATTGCCCGGCGTGCGCGGGTAATCGGAACCATGGTCCCCGAAGGTATGCTGCAGAATCGTCTGGTCTGTTCGGCATCTTGCACTGAGTCATCGATTTCGCGCATGGCGGGTAAGTGGTGGCGCGCGCCAACACCGTAACAGCAGACCGTGGCTGCAAGGTACCCGCAGAAGCGACGCCCTCGAGTACCCGGATCGCGGCACCGACATGCGGATCGTCGCCTTCCCCAACGACCTCCGCGGCCGTGCACGTGATCCTCGCCCACCTCGGAACACGCACTGCCACCGCGCATCGTGCCGGCCCGCGGGTCGCCGGTCTCGGGACCCGCAGGAGCCCGGGCGCCCGTGGCCCCACCGCGACTCCGGACCATCTTCAGGTCCCGTCGCTACGGGCGGCAGGACGTGCTACGCCGCTTCGGTCGGCGTGTCGCGGCGCCGTACTTCTGGCACCTCGGCGACCCGGGCGGATCGCGGTCGTGCCGGGCGGGGTGGCGTGAGGGAGACAACCGTCGGCAAAACCCGGGCAAGGAATATTCCATTGACCTTCGCGGCCGACTCGTCGACTATTTGGTTTGTCGTCAACAAACGACGGACAGCGTGGCCGTTGACCGGGTGACGGTGGAAAAAGCGTCCTTCCTGAATTTCGACCTCGAGATTGGCGCCTGCAAGGTTGCGCAGGATGGGCGCGTCGATTTTCCCGTGCGCGCGGCGCAGACTCCTCGCGCCCAGGTGCAATCTGCAGACGCCGCCGACCGCGTTTCGGCTGCGCCCGGCGAAATCGACGCCGTCGTCGCGGCGCTCGCCAATCGCGCAGACGTTTCCGAAGCGGAGTTCGCGAATGCGTGCCGGTCGCTCGAGCACTGGCTGTTGCCGCAACCCTCGCGTGTGCGCTCGCTCCTCGAATCGTCGCTCGCGGGGCTCGCTGCCGGCGAATTCCTGAACCTGCGAATCCGTTGCAGCGACGACAACCTCGCCCGACTGCCATGGGAATTCGCGACGTTCGGCGTCGGCGACTTCCCGGACGACGGGCGCTTTCACATCGACCGCACGCTTGCGATGCATCCGCGCATCTGCCTCGTGCGCTTCGACGAGCTCACGATGCCGGTTCAGCGCACCGAAGGCTCGAGCCAGCGGCTGCTGTTCGCGAGTGCGATCCCGCCGGAGCTCGACGCGCTCTCGCTGCATATCGAGCGCGAGAAGATCGAGCGGCAGTTCACCGATGCGAAGCTTGCCGCGCAGCCGACTTGGCTGGAGCATGTCACCGGTGACTCGCTGCAGCGCGCGCTGGACGGCGCCCGCTTCGACGTGTTTCAGTACTCGGGGCACGGCGGCTCGGGCGGCGGGGGCTTCCTGTGTTTCGAGGGCAGCGAGGCGGACGACGGTCGCTTCCCCGCCGCGAAACTGGGACTCCTGCTGGCTGACAAGGGTGTGCGCGTCGCGGTGCTTGCGGCCTGCGTCACCGCGGAGATCGAGGTGGCGCTTCCATGGAGCAGCGTGGCGCGTGCGCTCGTCGCGAACGGTGTGCCCGCCGTCGTCGGCATGCAGCTCAACATCGGCGACGACAGCGCGATCGAGTTCCTGTCCACGTTCTACCGCAAGCTGGCAGCGTTCATGACCGTTGGCGAGGCGATCAACGAGGCGCGCAAGTCGATCGCCATTCATTGCGACCGGGATTTCGGCGTGCCGGTGCTGTACCTGCGCAACGCGGGCGAATGGGACGGCGTCGTGTTCGAGCCGCCCCCCGAGGAAACGGACTTCGAGCGCCGAATCCGCGCCGCCGACGCGTACAAGCGCCTGCACGATGCCTTGCACAAGGCGAAGATGAACGCCTTTCACCTTCTCCTCGGCTTCGCCAATGACTTTCCTCCGTCCAACGAAAGAGCATTGCGATCCTACGTCAACACGATGAAGGTCTGCGTCACCGAAATGCGGGGCATTGCAAGCGAGAAGCGCTACGACCGCGATCTCGTCGACCGCGATCTCATCGACCCGATCATCGGCGACCTCGAGAACGCCACTGCGCAGCTCGACACGGCGGTCATAACCAAGGACCGCGACACGTTCCTCGATGCGCTTCCGCAGCTCAACACCGTGTTCAGGCTGAACATGGCGATGCTCGACGTGTCGCTGCACAACTCCGCGAAGGAGCTCGATGCCTCCCTGCGTCTTCAGCTCAAGCAGATGATCGAGGACGTGAAGACGCGCGTTGTCACGCACCACGCGTGCCAGCGCCTCGAAAACCTGCTCGACGACCTGCGCGACATCAAGAACATGGACCTCGTAAACGTCGGCAGTTTGAAGCGCCGGCATCAGGAGCTCATGTCCCTCATCCAGATGTGCCTGCCGTCGCTCGACGAAACCACCGCCTCCTCATTGAAGGAGCGCTGCGAATTGCTCGACCAGACGTTGGCGTCGACCGACGTCGACCAGCTCACGGAAGCCTACGACAACCTGTGCTCCGAGGTCGGAATGTCGTTCTTCAGGATCGACAGCGACCTCAAGGGCGTGTGCGCCAAGCTGTGCGCCGATCCGCGGTTGAGCATGCAATGACCACCGACGCGGCGGCTACCGTCGATCGCTATTCGAATCTCGAGGAATTCGAGCTCGAACACGGCAAGCTCCTGGACGAACTGGATCTCGCATGCGCGTCGGAGAACGTCCCCTCCGACTCGGACTCGGAGCGCGCGTTCGTGGAGGCGAACCTCGAGCGGATCACCCGATTCATAGAAAGGGGAGCCCGAACCGGCGCGATACTGCACGGACTCGCCGAGCGACGACCGGCGCAGCAGATCCTCGACCGCTGGGCGGCGTGCCTGTTCCGCGTGGGCATCCGGAATGGGCCGCACGCGACGCTCGCCCCCTTCGACGAGAACGCCGCGCCGCAGCTTACCGAGGAGGACAGGCCCTACGTCGGTCTCGAGCCGTTCAACGAGGGCGAGAAGACGCTGTTCCGTGGCCGCGATGACCGCATCGCGGACCTCACCGAGGCAGTCCGCACCCGAACATTCGTGTTCGTCACGGGCGCGTCGGGCAGCGGAAAATCGTCCCTCGTGCTCGCCGGGCTCGTACCGGCATTGCGAAGCGACGCGGAAAATGGCACCGACAATTGGACGATATTGCCCACGGTCGTGCCGGGCGCGACGCCGCTTCGCAACCTCGCCCGCCAGCTGTGCGCGACCTTCGCACCCCTCGACGAAAAGCGCTTGTACGGGGAGCTGTGCGCTGACCCGATGCGCCTTCGCGCGGTGCTCGACGAGCACGTGGCCGGCACCTGCCTCATGGTCATCGACCAGTTCGAGGAGGTGTTCACGCTGCGGTCCGGTTCTCGCGAAAACGACTCGCCAGCGTTCATCGCCGCCTTGGTCGCACTCGCGAAAACGCCGGGATGCCGCCATCGCATCGTCGCCACGTTCAGGAAGGACCGCGAGGGCGATCTTGCGGCCTACGCGGACCTGCAGCAGATCTATTTCGATCGGCCCTTCATCGTAACTTCGATGCGGCCCGACCAGCTCCGCGAGGCGATCGAGAAGCCAGCGGCGCAGGCGGGACTCATCATCGAGAGCGATGTCGTTGACGCGCTGGTCAACACGTTTTCCGGCGACGAGACGGGATTGCCCCTGCTCCAGTACTGCCTGGTGGAGCTGTGGCAGCGCCGTACGCGCAATCGCGTCACCGCGCGCACTCTGCGCGAACTGGGCGATCCGAAGCACGCGATGGCGCAGGTCGCAGACGAGATCTACAAGTCGCTGGCGGTGCAGGGTCAGGCGGCGGTCAAGCTGATCTTCCTCGCGCTTTCGCAGAAAATCGAAGGGCAGGAATTCCTCCGCACGCGAAAGACTCGCGCGGAGCTTTGGTCCATCGTCGGCAACAAATTGACCGCCGACGACGTCATCGCCCGCCTGGCCGAACGGCGACTGCTCAAGATTTCTCCGGCTGCCGAGCGCCGCGCCGAAGACGACACGATCGAGGTCGCGCACGAGGCACTTCTTCGCAACTGGACGGAGTTCCGCAAATGGGTTGTCGAGTCAGGCGCGCGCATCGACCAGCGGATGTTCATCTCGCGGCAAGCCGCCCTCTGGGCGGACAGCGCGGGGAAGGAAGCTGAGTCCGGCCAGCAGGATGCGACCGGCCTGCTCCTGAGCGGCATCGCGCTTTCCCAGGCGATGACGGACATCTACGCGGACTTTCCTGAAAATTCCGTCGAGCGACGATTCCTCGACGCCTCGGAAAAAAAGGCGCGCTGGGTCGAGGGCGAGCTTGCGCGCGCGGCAGATGCGGCGAGGAAGGAGGCGGATTGGGAGCGGGAGAAGGCGCGGCGCGCCAAGCGGCGCGAGCATTTCATCCGCGGGGCAATCGGACTCGTCCTGCTCGGAGCCGTCGGATTCGTTCTGGTGGAATGGCGAAGCAATGCGGACTTCCGCACGCAAAACGTCGCCGCCGCCGCGCTGGAGAAGTGCGAGACCGAGCCGGATCTCGCGCGGCGGCTGGCGTTGCGGGCGTTCGAAGGCGGGTTGTGGCCGGTCGCCACGGCGAAAAAGGCCGACGCTGTTGCAGCCGCCTATTGCCTCATGCGCTCGCCGTGGAAGCGCGTGACCCAGACGACGATTCCCGATGCCGATGCATTCGCGATGTCCGAGGACGGTCGCGCGCTGGTTACCGCCGATATCAACGGAAACATCCAGGAGCGGCAGATTGGCGTCGGGCGTTCGCTCCAGGACTCGGCTGCCATTGCCGTTGCGGCGTCGGACCTCTTGCCCCCTTCCGAGAATCCAAGTCTGGCTCCAGTGCTGCCGGTTCGCGTGCTTGCCTACAGTCCCGGCAGCAGCTACGTCGTCGTCGGCATGAACGGCAGCGGCGCCGACCTGGGCAACAAGGGCTACTGCGATCCAGGTGAAGTCTGCGGCGGCATAGCGCTTATTTCGCGCTATCCGGCGACGGCACCCGGCAGCGCGCCTGGCAATGAGCGCGTCGTCGCGCGCATCAGGACTGGCGCGGTGAGTCATGCGCTGTTCAGCCGCGACGGATCCCAGCTTGCGGTCGTGTCGGCGAAAGACGACCGGGGGCAGGGAGCGCGCGTTCGCGTCTTCGATCTGGATGAAGTCGTGAGGCACCGCTCGTTCGATCAGCCGACGTTCGACAACGACGGAGTCGACGATGATGTCGCCAAGCTTGCGACCGGCAGCGGGCCCAGGGCGTTCGTGTACATCACGAGCCATGACCAGGTTTTCAGGCTCGGGCGCGACGACGGCGTCTGGCAGCATGCCCGGTTGCGATATCCCGAGTGCGAAATCGCGTCGATGTTCGCGGCGGGTGCATCGCACGACGTTCTCGCGCAGGCCTCCAGGACGTGCGTGTTCAGGCAAGGCCAGGACGATCGAGCCCTGCTCATCGACGGGGGAAATGTGGCCTACGCCGCTCTGCGTGACAACGACCGCCTCCTGATCACGGCGGTCCTCGGCAAGGCGAACTACGCCGACATCGTCATCCGCGACCTCGTGCGTCCCGAGGACAGCTTCGTGTTGCCGCGCGCGCTGGAGGACACGGGCGGTTGCGGTCGCGCAGCGTCGCATTCGGCATCGTGCGAGAATTTCGACGCGAGGATCCAGGCGTCGGCGGACGGCCGGACGATTGCAATCAAGTCGACGACGACACCTGAAGTCACCGTGTATCGCGTCGAAGAATCCGAGGCCTCCGCGAAACGCCCCCGCGTCTACCGCGGCGACGTCGTCTTCTCGGCGGACGACAAGCACTTCGCGACGCTCGAACGCGTCGCGCCGGAGGCGGCCGGGTTCTACGAGTACCGGGTCTATGAGACAGAACTGCAGGGCAGTCCATCGGCGACGACCGGCGCACAACCCGCGCAGCCGCGGCGAATCCGCCTCTCCAGCCCTGCGGCGCAGGCGATACTGACCGGGATCGATCGCACGGGCACCCTTTTCGCCGTCCAAGACCCGACGGGAGCGCAAACGACCATTTTCAACGTCGCAGGCCCGGAGCCGAAGCTGGCCGCGAGCATCGAAGGGGCTTCGTTCATCCCATCATTCGGCGGCTTCAAGGTGATTGTGCGCGATGGCGACGGCAACGCGAATGCGTGTGAACTCTACCGCCTCGAGTCACCCACCGTGCCCGTGTGGCAGTACAAGGGGGCGCTCGTTTCCTGCGACGTCTCGGACGACGGGCAGGTCGCGATCGTCGCCTCGAGCAATGAGGCCGGGCGCATCACCCTGCGCGTGCAGAGGACAACGGACGGCGCCGGGCGCGAGCCCGCAACCCTCGATCTCGCGCCCGAGGCGCGCTACATGGTCGCGGGCGATGCCAGCAAGTTCGTGTTCGTCGCCGTGCCGGAGACTGCAGCGAATGGCGCCAACCCGCCGGCACGGAAGAGCCGGATCACGATTCATGCGTTTCAGGATGGCAAGCTTGCAAGGACCGGCGAGTACGTCGCCCCCGTTGCCGCGGAGGACTTCGCCGCGCGCGTCTTCGAGTTGGATCCCGAGGGCGAGACCTTCATAGCGATGGATGGCGGCGCGCGCGCCTCGGTACGCAAGATCAAGGATCCTCATGAAGCCAGGAACCTTCGCATCGGCAGCTTCGATGCGTCGGGGCGCTACGGCATTGCGAGTGTGGGCGAACGGCCGGTCGCCGCTGACGGCAACGATGCGGTGTCGAAACTGGGCCTGGAGGCGGGAACGTGGGTCGATGTAGGTCCCCATCGCAGGCTCGCGCTTGCGAAGCAACGGAATCACGTGGCCATTCACGACCTCAAGACGCTCTCGAAGTTTGCGGACATTCCCTTTCCCGTGCAGCGCGCGGACTTCAGCCCCGATGGGTCGCATCTCGTCGTACGCACGCCGGAAGGCACATGGCTCCTGCCCCTCGAAGTCGAGCGGCTGAAGTCGCTCATGGAGCGCAACCGCGCCGGGGACAAGCTGAGCTCCGCCGAGGAGTGCAGGTTCGAGCGCCGCGGGACCGCGTGCGATTAGACCGGCGGCGGTGAGTCGAAGGCGCAGGCCACTAGCCGAGCTTGCCTTGCACCTTCCCGCGCGGCGACGGGCAGTAGCACACGGCGCCCGATGGTCCGGGCGGATTCGCCCAGCACCAGAACGTGCGAGTGAAGCAGATCGTGCCCGGTCGATGATTCGGCACTTGCGTGACTGCGTCGCCGGCCGCCAGCATCAGCATGAGGAATGGGACGAGCCACCGGATGACGTTTCGTGCTCTCATCACGTTCTCCTCGTCATGCATCCGACCTTGATTGTGTAACACAAAAGAATACCCTCGACAAGGGCGCGGGATCCCTTCCGCGCCCTCGATGCTCGCTCAGCTTTGAGGCGCGCGCACCAGCCCGGCGCCAACGTCGAACGGATCGAATCCCACCTTGATGCCTTCGCTGACCGAGGACCCGACGAGCCGCGACACGAGGTCGATGATGCGCAGCGAGTTTGCCGCCTTCAACTTCTGCGCCCACAGCGCCGTCACGCCGGCGACGTGCGGCGTTGCCATGCTCGTTCCGCTCATCGTCGCGAAGCCTCCGCCGGGCTTCGCCGAAATGATGTCGACACCCGGTCCCGATAGTGTTGCCCCGGTATTGGAAAACGGCGCGACCGTGAAGCCCTGCGGCCCTTGCCCGAGCGCCGCGACGGAGACAATACCCTCCGACACCGCCGGCGGGCTCACGGCAATCTCGAAATCGGGATTGACGTCGCGCTCGCTCTCATTCCCTGCTGCGGCCACGATTGCGGTGGTCTGGCCGAACGACCCCATCGCACGCACCAGCGAGGCGAGCCGCTCGAACAGGATCACGTTGGCACGATAGCCCTCGAGCGCGCGCGACGTCGCGAGCGTGACCGGAAGGCCGCGCTCCTGCCATTCCTTCACGAGTCCCGGAAAGTCCATGCCGAGGGACATCGAGATCACGTTGGCGCCGCCTTCGACCGCCCATTGGATGGCGCTCACGATCTGTTCGCTCGAGCCGCCCTCGTTGCCGAGCACCTTGCCGATGAGCGCCTTCTTGACGCCGGGTGCGATGCCGATGCGGCGGCCGCCCGTGGTGCGTCCGAAGATGGTGCCAGCGCAATGCGTCCCGTGTCCGTGCGTGTCGCCGTTGCCTTCGCCGGTAAAATCCTTCTGGACGATCTGCACGCCCGCGAATGCAGGATGCGAGGCGTCGATGCCCGTATCGAGCACCGCGACAACGATCCCGTCGCCGTTGAACGCGGACGTATCGGCGCCCACGGCATGGACCCCCCACCCGATCTGGTCCGCGGCCGGCGCAACGATGTTCGATACGTCGCGCGGCGCGATGAGTTTCATCGGAATCGACGGCGCGACCGCCAGAACGTCGGCGTGACGCGTCACCGACGGAATGGCATTGGGGCTCAACTCCGTGACTTCGACGCGCAGCCCTTCCGGCGAAGTCGGCTCGTCGCCTAGAGTGTCGTCGCCGCGGCCGACCTTTCGCAGCACTACGTGTTTCTCTTTCATGGCATGACCCTTTCAGTGGGTGAAATGGCTCGCGCGCGATAGGCCGAAGCCGCGCACCATGTTTGCTCTTTCCGCGACGTTCCGGTCGTGAATATTCAATGTCCCGCAAGTTCACGATTCCGCGCAATCGGCGCCGTCGCCGCCCGCCTCCTGCCGCGCGCGGGGAGGCGAATCTTCATGATGCGAGCCCGACCGCACAGTGGTATTCTGCTCCGGGCTGTACACTACCGTCGAGGGGGTTATGCCTGAAACCACGCCTACGACCATCGCTTCCGGGCTGGCGCCGGTCAGCGAATCCGAATCGAAGAGCCCGACGACTCTGCGCCCCGGCATGGCGCTCGCCCTGTCCGGCGGCGGCTATCGCGCCATGCTTTTCCACACCGGCGTGCTATGGCGGCTGTACGACTCGGGACTCCTGCCGAAGCTGCAGCGAATCTCCAGCGTGTCCGGCGGCTCGATCGTGTCGGCCCTGCTCGGGCTCAAATGGCAGCGCGTGACCGGCGCAGGCGCTGCGAAAAACGCCTTCGAGCGCGAGATCGTGATGCCCATCCGCGAGATCGCGCACGTCAACATCGATGCCGCAGCGGTCGGAAAGGGTACGTTCCTCCCCGGCACGATCAGCGACTACGTGGCGAAGAGCTACGCTTCGCACCTGTACGGAGAGGCGACGCTGCAGGACCTTCCGGACGATCCGCCGCGCTTCGTGATCAACGCGACGAACGTGCAGTCCGGCGCGTTGTGGCGGTTCTCCAAGCCGTATATGCGCGACTACCTCGTCGGCAAGGTCAGCCACCCGACAGTACGCCTCGCCGACGCGGTCGCGGCCTCGTCGGCGTTTCCGCCGTTCCTGTCGCCGGCCCGCATTCCGAAGAGCAAGCTCGCGTTTGACGCACCCGTGGACGGTGAACCTTTGCATCGCCCCCCGTTCACGACCGACGTGGTGCTGAGCGACGGCGGGGTCTACGACAACCTGGGTCTCGAGACGATCTGGAAGAGCTACGACACGCTGCTCGTCAGCGACGCGGGGCAGAAGATCGCTACCGAGGAGGAGCCGGACACCGACTGGCCGCGACATGCGAAGCGCATTCTCGACATCGTCGACAACCAGGTCCGTTCGCTGCGCAAGCGGCAATTGATCGGAGCCTACCAGGCGGGGCTGCGCAAGGGCGCGTACTGGGGCATTCGGACGAACGTCGAGGACTATGGCGTGCCGGGCCTCGCCTGTCCTTTCGAGCGCACGCAGGCGCTCGCAGCCGTGCCGACGCGGCTCGCGGATACCGACGACCTTACGCAGGAGCGCCTCATGAACTGGGGCTATGCGATCTGCGACGCCGCCATTGCCCGTTACGTCGCACCGCAACTCGACCGCGCGACGCGGTTCCCCTATCCCGAGGCCGCGGTCTAGCCGGACTGCCATCATGAGTCGCGAGCAGTTCGGGCCGATGGGCGCGTTGCTCGACGAGCGCGAGCTGGCGCTGACGCTCGCCGCCATCGGTGTTCTCTACCAGCGCGGTGACATCGATGCGGGGCTGGCCGGCCTGCTCCTCGCGAAGGACAGCGGATTCGGCGAGCGCGTGACCCCAGAGCGTGGCCGGGTGATCGAAGTTCCCGTGCGGGTGCGAGCGTTGCAGGCGTACATGAGGGACAGCCGCGCGTGGCAGGCGTCAAAGGGCGCGCCGATGCCCTGGCATGACCTTCAGGCGCGCTTCAACTCGCTCGTGCCGCCGGACGCGCACCTGCGCTTTCGCATCGACCTCGCCGGATCCACTTCGGACCCCGAAACGAGGCTCGACGTGTCCTGGCTCGCGCGAGTGCTCGGCACGCCGTCGTTCGATGCCTACGGCGTCTACGTGGCGCAGTCCAACCCGGAAAGCGAACTGGCTTGGGAGTGGCCGCTTCGCATCGGCGTGCCGCGCGAGGCGGCCGGCGACGGGTTCCGCGATGCGCTGGAGACCGGTCGCTATCGGCCGTTGTACGAAGTGGTCGATGTCGGCCGCGACGGCGCCGCCTGTGACCTGCTCCTGATACCTGCCGGGCTTCGCGACGCGACGCGGATCGCGGCGCGGTCGGCGGTGCGCGCGAGCGCCGCGATCGTCGTCGGCGGCACCACCGACGGTACGCGCGAAACCGAGGCGAAGCTCCGTGCGCTGCGCGAGCGATTGCGCCTGGGGGCCGTCGCGATCGCGCACGTGCCGTCGGCCGAGCGCGCCTGCTGGTTCGACGCGCTCCTCGCGGAGATCGCACACAACGGCACGTTCGACATGGCGCTCATGCTCGCGTCGCGCGTGCAGTCGCGCAGACCATTTTCGCAGCGCGAGCGGCGAGGGTTTCGACGGCGATCTCACTCCGCCGCTCGTCGAGGCGGATCGCAGCTTCATCGCGCGTGCCGTGATGGACGAGACCGCGCGACGCGTCGGGCCATGCCGCACGCAGCGTGGCGCAGGCCGACACGGCCGCGGGGCTCGATCGCTCGTTCAACGGTTTGCCGGCGCCCGGTCCGGGCGCCACCATCAGGACCGTCGCGGACGAGCTCGTATCCTCCGCCGATCGTGTGGCCTGGCATCACGAAACCGGCGACGCGTTGGTGCTCGCCGACTTCCGCCGGCGCGTGGAAGGGATCACCGGAGAGTCGCTCGTCCTTCCTCCGCTCGTCATTGGTACGCCGGTGGCGCGCATGTCGCGCGCCGCGCCATCGGCAGCCATGGCGCCGCCACAGGCCATGGCGCCGCAACCGGCGCCTGCCGTGCGCGGCCAGCGCGCGCAAGCCGCCGGCTGCCGCGGCGCTGCCGCCGGAGCCGCCACCCCGCTCGGTATTGGTCGATCTCTCCGTGCAGTCCCCGTCCGGCGAATGGGCGCGAACGGAAGGCAGGATCACCGCCGGCGCGACGTGCGCGCTCGACACGTTCATCGGCGTCCCGCGCGCAGGCGTGGTTGCGTCGACCGAGCCGATCAACGAAAAGAGCCTGCCACCGTCGGCCGCCGGCCACGAGCTCAAGATCGCGTTCACGCCATTGTGGCGCGGGCCCGACAAGGAGTTCGCGCCGGCGCAGACGATGCCGGTGCACCTGCCGCCGACCGGCGACAGCAGGCATGCGGCGTTCTACTTCACCGCGCCGCCCTCGCTCACGCAGTTTCGCGCGCGCATCGTCGTGCTCTTCGGCTTTCGCGTACTGCAGACGCTGATCCTCGATGCGCCGGCCGGCGCCCTGCGGCTCGAGTTGGAGAACCGCGTGTCGCACGACTTCGGCGAGCGCAGCGAGGCACCGCCGTTCGAGGCGGCGCTCATCGTCAACGACAATCCGCAGGGCATTCCCGGCATCACCGCGCTTGCCGCCGACGGGGCGACTTTCATCGAGCCCGCGGGCCTCGACGTGCTGGTCGCAAGCATCCGCAAGCAGCTCAAGGTGCTGAACCTCGAGGACGACGCGCCCGGACCTGGACGACGAGGCGGTCGATTCGCTGTTGCGGACGCTGGCGGCGTATGGCGCGGAGCTGACGAGGAAGTTGAAGAACCAGCCCCAGATGTCGGCGGTGCTCGGCGTGCGACGGCTGCAGGTGGTCGATGCGCGCCAGGGCGCGTACCTGCCGGTCGAATTCTTCTACGACGGCAAGGCGCCGCTGCCAGGCGCCAAGCGCTGCGAGAACTCGGTCGCCGCGCTCGAGAACCTCGAGGTGCACGCCGAATGCGTGCATAACCGCGACGCGAACTTCTTCTGCCCCGCCGCATTCTGGGGATTCTCGCGCTGCCTCGAGCGGCAGCCGTTTGGCGGGCGCGGCGTCACCGTGTTCCGGCAGCCGCAGCCCGGCGCAAACACGCTGCGGCCGCTCGAGAAGGCATTGCTCGCCGCAAGCCAGAAGGTGCACAAGGAAGACCTCGATCCCCCGACCGGCATCGAGTCCGTCCTGAGCGACGCCGCGGCCGCCGTGGCGCGCGCGGGCTCGTGGCAGGACTGGCAGAGCAAGGTGGCCAGCGAATCCCCGTCGCTTCTCGTGCTGTTGCCGCACTCGCTCGATTCGCCGGAGTTTCCCGGCATGCCGGCGCTCGAAATCAGCGGCACCCATCTGTCGTCGGCGAACGTGGAGAGCGATTTCGTGACGCCGAGCCCCGAACGCACGCCCGTGGTCCTGCTGCTCGGCTGCAGCACCGCCTTGCCGGACGTACCGTTCCTGAACTTCGTCGGCCAGTTCAAGGACAGCGGCGCGGCGCTCGTCATCGGCACCATCGCGACGATCCGCGGACGGCAGGTCGGCGCTTTCGTGCGCGCGCTGCTGACCGAGTTGCGCAACGCCGCTGCCGCGGGCGGCGGAACCTTCGACGAGGTCTTTCTTCGCGTGAAGCAGCGTCTGCTCGCATCGGGCGACCCGTTCGTTCTGAGCCTCATGTCATACGGCGACACCGGCTGGCACATCCAGGCGTGAAGGAGGGCCCATGTTCGACATCCATATGCTGCCCGCGGATCATGGCGATTGCCTGTGGATCGACTACGGCGACGAGGCTGCGCCGAGGCACATCCTGATCGATGCCGGCACGACCGGCACCTGGCCGCGCCTGCGCAAGAAGATCGACGACGAGCGCGCGAAGAACAACGGCAAGCTCCACTTCGAACTCTTCGTGATCACGCACATCGATGCCGACCACATCGGCGGATCGATCAAGTTCCTGGAGGAATGCGGGCCGATGGGCGTCACCTTCGGTGAAGTGTGGTTCAACGGCTGGCACCAGCTCGACAACGAAGCCCCGCCCGACGTGCTCGGCGCGATGCAGGGCGAGGCGCTCACCGCGCTCATCGACAGCCATAACTTCAAATGGAACGAAAAATTCGGCCGGCGGGCCGTCATGGTGCCGGATAGCGGCGCGTTGCCGAGCGTGTCGTACGCGGGCATGCAGCTCACGCTGCTATCGCCCACGTTCGAGAAGCTGCAAAAGCTCAAGCCCGACTGGGAGAAGGAAGTCGTGAATGCCGGGTTGAAGCCCGGCCAGGCGTACGACGTCGAGGACGTGGAAACGCCGAGCGACGAACTCGGCGACGACGTCGAGGACATGGCCAACGGCAAATTCGAACCCGACAAGACCAAGCCCAATGGCTCCAGCATCGCGTTCATCGCCGAGTACGATGGCAAGCGCGTTCTCTTCGGCGCCGATGCCCACCCCGACGTCCTGCTCGCAAGCCTCAAGCGAGGACCGCTGGCGCACGCCGACGACGCTGCCGCTCGACGTATTCAAGATCGCGCATCATGGCAGCAGGAAAAATATCAGCCGCGAACTCATCGAGGCGTTGCCGGCGAAGCGCTATCTCGTTTCCACGAGTGGCGCGATCTTCGGCCACCCGAACCCGGAGGCCATCGCCCGCATCGCGGTGTTCGGGCCGGACAAGAAGGCGATCGAATTCAACTACCGTACCGAGTTCAACGAGGAGTGGGACAGCAGGTCGCGCAAGCTCGACTGGGGCCTGACCACGCGCTATGGCGATGCGGAGAAGGGCCTGTTGGTACACCTGTAAACGGAAAGCGGTACCGATGGCCCTGCGTTTCCACCAGCGGGTCCGCCCGGGGAACGGCGACCTGGAGTCATGTCCCTCACTCGGGAATCCGCGATCTTGAGACAGGAAGGCGCGCCACGTTGGCGCGCGATCCGTTCGAAAAGGCGACGCGGGCCGGTCAGGGAATCGGCCTCAGTACGATTTCCTGCGCCGACGCATTCACGAAGCCGTATTTCGCGTACGCCGCCTGCGCCTCGGGCGTCGCGAGGAACGCGAGGTAGTGCCCGGCCATCGCCTGCCGTGGCCCACTGCTGAGCGCGCAGACCGCGTACGCCACCTCGTCGCGCAGGCTGTCCGCCGGCGGCAGGTGCACGGCGTCGATCGCCTTGTTCGCGCTTTGCGCTGCGATCGCCTCGGTGATCCAGACGATACCGGTGTCGGAGGTGCCGGCGAGAATCCGGTCGGGCGTCTCCCGATGATGCACGGCGGTGAACCAGTTGTTCGGCGTGGTCTGGCAGGAAAAGCACTCCTTGCCGCCGGAGACGTGCTGCCAAAGTCCGTGGCGCTCCAGCACCTTTCGGCCGTAGAACTGCATGATGCCCTCGTTCACCGGGTTCGGCATCGAAGTGCGGATGTCCGCGCGCTTGACGTCGTCGATGCCGCGAACGTTCTTGGGATTGCCCCTGGCGACCATCAGCACCATCTCGTTGTGCATATAGACCGCGTAATGGTCCGCGAGCCCCGCCGCCTTGAGTTTCTTCAGGTGGCCGAGGTTGACCGAGGCGTAGACGTCCGGCAGCCCCGGGTACTCCTTGCCGTCATAGACCCAGCCACCCTTCTCGATCGCTTCGAGCAGCAGCCCAGGTGGCAACGTGATGAGCCCGACCGCAGTGCCCGGGTTCTGCTTCTGGAACGCGCGCACGACGTCATCCATCGCGAAGAACTGGTTTCCGGCAAGCCAGAGGATTACCTGTGCGTCCTGCTGCATGCGCCCGAACGCGGCGGGTCCCGAATCGATGCGCCCATCGGCGCGATACAGCTTGAGGTCGCTGTCCTTCTTCGGTGGCATCTTCGCGTACCTGGAGGCGACGGCGGGCATGGCTGCGGTTGCGTCGGCGGGCTTCGTCGCCGGATTGCCAGCGCAGGCGGCGAGTAAAGCTGTGGCGAGCGCGGCAACGCCGCGCGTGATGGTCAAGCTCATGGTTTCCTCCGTTGAGCAGTGCTGGCGAGCGGCGACCCCACGGGACCGTCTCTGGGACCTTTCCTCGCCATACGCGCGGAAGGTCTCTTGTAGCGCGCGAGGCTACCTGCAATCGGCGTGATGCTCAAGTCCAACCGGATCCACGGGCAGGCCGGCGCCAACATCAGGAGACTGTGTCCCTTGAGGTCCGGGAGACATCGGGATGTGCGCGCCGCATTATGGGGTGGCGTCGGCACTCCGAGCAAAAAAAACCGGCCCCTTCCAGGGCCGGGAGATGGCATCCGCGTGGCGCAATCAGCGCGGGAGGTTCGGGGTGCGGACCTCAGCTGCCGAAAATGTACGAAGCCGTCCGTCGTGGCGCGAGCAGGATCATGCGGGTTGCCTTGATCGCTTGACTATTTTGTCGACTCGCCCTTGGCTTGCACTTCAACGCGACGGTTGGGCTGCAGGCATGCGATCAAAGCCTTCATGTCCTTCTGATCGCATTGCACGACCGGCTGCTTCTCGCCCAGTCCGACGGTCTCGACCTTCGCCTTGTCCACGCCCTTGCTCACCAGGTAGTCGCGCACCGTGTCCGCGCGACGCTCCGACAGCTTCTGGTTGTACGCCTCGCTGCCGAGGCGGTCGGTATGACCGGTCACCAGGACGACTTCGAGCTTCTGGATCTTGGCCAGGTTGCCGACGACCTGGCTGTCGATCGCCGCCTTGCCTTCGGGCTTCAGAACCGCCTTGTCGAAGTCGAACAGCACCTTCGAGTCGAGCGTGATCTTCTGCACCTGCGGCGCGGGTGCGGGCATCGGCGCGGGAGCCGGAGCAGGTGCGGGCGGCGGCGCCTGTGCCACAACCGGGGCCGGGGCCGGAGCGGCCGCCATCGCCGGGATCGGCTGCGGCGGCGAGGCAAACTTGTACGTTACCGTCAGGTAGAAGACGTTCTGCGTGTAGCTCGGGTTGGCGAACGCGCCCGTGTACCAGCTGTTGTTGGTGCCGAAGCTGGTGCTGCTGCTGCCCAGGCTCTGGAAGTACGGGTAGTAGCTCGCGTAGCCCGCCATCTGGCCGTCGCTGTAGTCGTACTTGTTCCACCAATAGCCTGCCGTCATGCTCCACTTCTTGTTGATGGCGTAGTCTGCCTTCAGCTGGAAGCGCTGGGTCTTGGTGTTGTCGGTCGGGTAATTGACGAGCGGACCGCCCTGGTAGCCGCCCGAGCCCTCCTGGTTGTCCGACCAGAAGTCGACACCGCCATCCGTTTTCGCGTAGCTGTAGGAGGTCGTCAGCTTGACGTTGTCCATCGGGACCCAGTCGGCCAGCACCGCGACGAGCCAGTTCTCCTGCGTGTTCGCGGTCCCCCAGTTGAAGTTGGAGCTGTTCACCGGGTCGGACGGCAGCGGCCCGGTGCCATTGGCGCCGCTGGCCGCCTGGCGGTAGGCCTGATTGAACTTCACCTCGCCGTAGTTACCGATCAGCGAGACGCGGAACTTGTCGGGGTCGCCATAGTTGACCGACACGTCGTAGAGCTGCGTCTTGTCGTCGGTACGGCCGTAGTAATTGTCCTTGAAATCGGTCTTGCGCCACGTGGCGCCGAAGCCGACCGACGTGAGCGGCAGTGGCGTCCAGTCAACGTTCAGGCGAACCATGTTCTGGTCGAAGTTGTTGACGTCGTATGCCGTGAAGTAGTACTGGACTTGCGTTGGGTTGGCGGTGCCGTTGTTCGTCACCGTGGAGTCGAGGTCCGAGCGCTGCTGCTGATACTGGTAGCGCAGGCGGCCACTCCAGTCGGCCCACTTCGTATTGCGATACTCGATCCACGCGCGGTTCAGCGTCGATTTGTTCGCCGGCTCGAGCTGGCGGTCGATCGACACGTAGTTGTACTGTGCCAGGATCTTCTGGCGTGCATCGATCCGGTAGTTGAGATCGAGGCCGTACAAGTTCTTCGTGTACTGGAAGTTGTCCGGCGCGTCGAGCGGTCCGATGCAGAACTGCGTGGCGTTGTTGCTGCCCGGGCAGTTGTTCCCAGGTACCGGCAGGCCGCCGCCGGCATACGATATCGACGTGGAGGTGTTTTCCTTGTCGTAGTACTCGTAATAGACCCGGGAGTCGAAGCCCCTGTAGGGCGTGGCTGCCCACGACACCGTTGCGGTCGTCGTCTTGATGTCACCCTCGAACGTGTCCGAGCTCGGCGCGGTGACGAGATACCCGACGCCGGTCGGCGGCGACTGGTTGCCGGTCGGCTTCAGGCTGGTGCCCGCGACGCCGATGCTGTTGGTAAGCGAACTCTGCGTGACGCGGTAATTTATGTGCGAGTCCCAGGGCAGGTCCTTCCAGATCCCGCTCAGCGTCCACTTCTGCAGGTCGTTGTCTGGCGCGAGCAGCGAGTTGTCGAGGCCGTTCAGCAGGTAGAAGTTCGTCCACTGCGCATTCGGCGTGCCGTTGCTGAACTTGCTGTCCAGGTACTGCAGCTTGATATTCCATGCCTTCGCGACGTAACCCGCCTCGATCGTCGTGTTCTTCGTTGTGTAATCGGTGGGGACGCCGAATTCGATCAGGCCGTTGCCCGAGCCGGTGCCGAGCTGCCCGCTGGAGGGCCGCGTGCCGGTCATCGTCACTTCATTGTAGTCGCCACGGACGTAGAACGGCGTGCCCGCCGACACTTCGATGTTCCCGCCGACCGTGTCGCGCTGGACGCTGTAGTTGAACGTGTTCCAGTCGCCCGGGTACCGGGCCGGCGGATACGGCGGCGTGCCCGGGTTGGGCATGTATGCCGTACCTGAATTCTGCAGCGGGGTGAGCGCGTTGAACGACAGGTTGTGCGGAATATTGTCCGAGTAGATCTGCGCCTTGAACGAGTTGTACCCGCCGCCGACGACGTTGATGTACTGGTCATCGCGACCGAAGTTCTCGCCGAAGCCGCGCAGGTAGTAGCCGCGGCTGCCGCCCATGAGGTCGATGACCCCGATCGCGCCGCTCTGCGTGTCCTGGTATTCCTGCGCCTTGGCGACGTCCTCGGGACCCTGCCAGGGCACCAGCGTGGCGGAAGACGTGGCGTACGCGCCATTGCGCGTGCCGCCGTCCGTGTTGGTGCCGCGGCCGCCAAGTGTGGCTGAACCCTTCCATACGAGACCGCCGAAATAGCCGTCGTCGGCAAGAGCGCTTACGCTCGTGAACAGGCCCGCGACGACTGCCGCTATGAGCTTCATTCTCATGACTTTCCCCTAATCCCGATTCGCTAGCGGAGGAAGAACTCACCGTACGCGGAGGCCGGTGCGTTGCTGCCGTGGATCTGGCGATGGCAACCGACGCAACCGCTTCCCTCGAAGCGGATGTTCGACGGCTGCTGGCCGGGCAGCGTACCGCGCCCGTCGTAGATCCCGTGCGTGTGGCCGCCGGGATGGCAGTCGGCGCACAGGGCGGGCGGTTTCTGCGCGAGCAGGCGGTTGTGGGCAGAGCCGTGCGGCGTGTGGCAGGTGGCGCAGTTCTCCATCACCGGCGGGTGCTCGTGGATCCAGGGGCCGCGCTTGTCCGCGTGGCAGGACAGGCACAGGTCGACGTTGGATTCGGCGCGAAGGCTGGCGGTCGTCAGCGAGCCGTGCGGGTCATGGCAATCGTTGCAGCTGATCTTGCCTTCGATGATCGGGTGATGCGACGGCTTCATGATTTCGGCACGAATGTCTGTATGGCATTCGACGCACTTCTTGTAGGTGAGCTGCCGGGCCGTCGTCGTGTACGGGGCGGCGGCGAACGCCGCGTTCTTGATGTTCTTGTTGTTGGAGGCGGACTGCGCGCCGTGGATGCTGTGGCAGTTCACGCAGGTCACCTCGACCTTGCGGTGCGTGGACACGCGCCAGTGGTCGAGATGGCGGTTGCCTGAATGGCAGGTCAGGCAGACCGCTGACTTCTCGTCCGCCGTCGAATTGGGATTGCCAAGCACGTTGGCCGGTTTCGCCTTGCTTGGATCCTTCAGGTGCTCCGTGGCATCGCCGTGACAGGTCTGGCACGCGGCGCCGCTGGCATCGTTGGTCGCACCGTGCGCGGTCAGCATGATCGTTTCCGCCGCATTCGCATGGCAGTTCGCGCAGACGGGCATGCTCGGGGCCGCCGTTTTGGGCTGCGCGAATGCGGGCGACGCCGTGAACGCCGCCAGGACCGCCAGCACACCGGTGGTCGCGAGGATGGACTTGATTCGCATTGTGTTGCTCCCTGTTTTTGCCGTTGTGTAACGACCGGTGTTACGGTCGCGACGCCCGGTGCATCGGCGGTTGCATTTCGCAACGATTTGCAATGTGGCGATCGTGTACCTGCGTGAATCGACGCACGTTGACCAAGGTCAATTCCCTCCGGCAATGCGCGAACGATGTTGCCGTCGCGACACACGACGCAACGGCACGCAGTGGCGTTCGCGCGGCGGCAATCGTGCGACATGCGCAGTTCGCTTTGCGACGGCGTCGATTTCGGATCGGGAATGGCGGGCTCTGGCGCCGCGGATATGCGGCACGCCGCCGCGCGCACTCAGTGCGAAACTACATACAGGCGCGCATGTATGTGGGTGCCAGGGGCATCTCGCTGCGGCCGGGATGCGGGGAACCCTCCGCCGCCTCCAGTCGAACACTGCGATCGACTCCACGTGCGCGATGTGCCGCATGCCGTGTGCGGAAGCAGTTGACGACGCCTGCGGCGATCCGGTCGGCGTGTCGTGGCGTGGGTATTACTGTTCGGTGGACCAGCCGATGCCGCGACCTCCCCCCGCGCTGCCGATTATCACGAGTTCAAACGGCAATCCGGCCAGCACGACCGTCGCGGTGCCCAGGGTTTCAGCGGTGACCACATGGACTGCCAGCGCGCCGTAACGGACACTCAGAAGTGCAGGCACCGCGGACCGCCGCGTACCGTCCATTGCGACGGTCCCGTTGAAATCCAGCACCAGATGCTCATGACGCAGGTCGGCAAACCTCGGGAGTCGATGTCAGGCAAGGTGGCGGGTGGGCCGACCTGGCGCCGACCTGCTTATGGGCCCCGCTTGGGCACGTCGCCGGAATCGTCGATGATGATCACTTCCGTGTTCGTCCGCGTGCAGAAGCAATGGATCTTCTCACGGCGCACGAGGTCGAGCATCGCATCGGCTTCCTCCGGGCTCACGATGAATTCGACGAGCACCGGAAGTACCTCCGGCAATTCGAAGAAGCGTTGTTCGTGAATCACCCCGTGCCGACCATAGCCTGCCGTGGCGAAAAATGCCGATCCGCCGTGAATCCCGAGTGACTTGGCCTGTTCCAGCAGCCATTCGAACAGCAGTATCTTGCCGTGCTTGCGCGGTTGATGAACGTAGAACCGTAGCGCAACAGCATTCATGTCACACCTCCGCAAAGAGCAATCGCCCGCACTGAATTCCGCCAGATGGCACGGTTTTCGATGCGTAGGCGCACGTCCTGCATTGTGCGCCTGGCGCGACACGGGTCCGGGTATGTTCGCAACGGCGGGGGAGCGCGGGGTTGGTCCTGGCACGGTGGCGCACCAGGTTCGGCGGCGGAAAGTGGTGGAAGTATCCGGCAATGGCCTGATGGTTCCATCGCATCGCGGCTGCCGATCTGCGGGACCGCCCGCCTCCATCGATCAGCCCGGCCGATGAGGCACGTCCTGGAACGGCCGCGTAGGGGCATTGCGCGCCAGGCCGCCTGCTGGCTGCGCGACGCCGATACCGTTGAACGACTCTTTGCACATCTGCGACGCCATGGCGCGGACGCTACGCGGCCGCCTGCCGCGAAAGACCGGCCAGTCCGGCGAAGACCACCCGCGCTACCGTAGAATGCGCAGCGTGAATGCGCCGCTAGCCGCCCACACGCCGATGATGCAGCAGTACCTGCGCGTCAAGGCCGAGCATCCGGACAAGCTCGTGTTCTACCGGATGGGCGATTTCTACGAGCTATTCTTCGACGACGCCGAACGCGCTTCACGCGCGCTGGACATCACGCTGACGGCTCGCGGGCAGTCGGCCGGCGCGCCGATCCCGATGGCCGGCGTGCCCTACCACGCGCTCGAGCCGCATCTCGCCAAGCTGATGAAGCAGGGCGAGTCGGTGGTGATTGTCGAGCAGTTTGGCGATCCAGCGACCAGCAAGGGCCCGGTCGAGCGCCGTGTCGCACGCATCGTCACGCCGGGCACGCTGACCGATGCGAACCTGCTTGACGCCAAGCGCGATTGCCTGCTCGCCGCATTCCTGCCCTCGGGCAAGCGCGCGGGCATCGCCTGGCTCAACCTGGCCTCTGGCGCCTTCACGATCGCCGACGTGGCACTCGCAGAGGCCGCCGCCGTGCTCGAACGAATCGCGCCCGCAGAGCTGCTCGTCCCTGACGACGTGGCGCCGCCTGCCATGCGTGGCCGATTGCCGCCGGCACGCACTCTCCAGACGTGGCATTTCGACCGCGCCGCCGCGGAGCGCGCGCTGGCCAGGCAGTTCGGTACGCTGGATCTCGCGGGCTTCGGCGCGGACGAAGCACCGCTCGCGATCGGCGCCGCCGGTGCACTGCTCGGCTATGTGGGCGCCACGCAGGCCGGCGGACTCACGCACATCCGCACCCTCGACGTCGAGGTCGAAAGCACGTTCGTCTCGCTCGATCCGGCCACCCGCCGCAACCTCGAGATCACCACGACGCTTTCCGGTGATGATTCACCGACGTTGCACTCGCTGCTCGACGAGTGCGCGACGGCGGCGGGCAGCCGCCTGCTGCGACAGTGGCTGACGCAGCCATTGCGAGACCAGGCGAAGCTGGCGCAACGCCACGATGGCATCGCGGCCTTCGTGGCCGCGCCGCGGACCGCGCGCGCATTGAGCGAAACTCTGCGGCGCACCGTCGACGTCGAGCGCGTGGTCGGGCGCATCGCAATGCGCAATGCACGCCCGCGGGACCTGGCCGGACTGCGCGATACCCTGGCGCGCCTGCCGGAGCTGGGCGCCGCCGTGGGCGAAGCAGCGGCTCCGATCATTGCCGGCGCCGGCGCCGCGCTGGAGGTCGACCCGCGATGGACAACGCTGCTCAAGCGCGCGATCGCCCCGGAGCCCGCGGCCATGGTGCGCGACGGCGGCGTCATCGCCGACGGGTTCGATTCCGATCTCGACGAACTGCGGGCGATCGACGCGAACTGCGGCGCCTTCCTGATCGAGCTCGAGGCCCGCGAGCGGGCGCGCACCGGCATCGCGAGCCTGAAGGTCGAGTTCAACCGTGTCCATGGCTTCTATATCGAAGTCACCAACGCGCACGTCGAGAAGATCCCGGACGACTACCGCCGCCGGCAGACGCTCAAGAACGCGGAACGCTACATCACGCCGGAATTGAAGTCGTTCGAAGACCGGGCGCTGTCGGCGCAAGACCGAGCGCTGGCGCGCGAAAAATTGTTGTACGAGCAGCTGCTGGACGCGCTGGCGCCGGCCATTCCCCCGCTGCAGGCGGCGGCGGGTGCGCTGGCGCTGCTCGACGTGCTCGTCGATCTCGCGGAACGCTCGGAAGCGCTCGGCCTCACGCGTCCCGGATTCGCGAGCGGGCCGGGCATCGTGATCCGCGGCGGCCGGCATCCCGTGGTCGAGCGGCAGGTGGAGAGCTTCATCGCGAACGACGTTGCGCTGGGCGGCGAACGACGGCTGCTGATCGTCACCGGACCGAACATGGGGGGCAAGTCGACGTATATGCGCCAGACCGCGATCGTCGCCCTGCTCGCCTACTGCGGCATGTTCGTGCCCGCGCAAAGCGCGACACTGGGACCGCTCGACGCGATCTTCACGCGGATCGGCGCCGCCGATGACCTGGCCGGCGGACGCTCGACGTTCATGGTGGAAATGACCGAAGCAGCCTACATATTGAATCGCGCCACGCCGCAAAGCCTCGTCCTCATCGACGAAATCGGCCGCGGCACGTCGACCTTCGACGGGCTGGCACTGGCATGGGCGATCGCGCACCGGCTCGCCGATCGCAATCGTTGCCTCGCACTGTTCGCTACCCACTATTTCGAACTCACCGCGTTGCCCGCAGAAATGGCCGGTTGCGCGAACGTGCATTTCGATGCCGCCGAACACAGGGACGGGATCGTATTCCTGCATGCGGTGGCCGATGGGCCAGCCAATCGCAGCTATGGGCTCTCGGTGGCGAAGCTCGCCGGCGTGCCTTCCGAAACGATCCGGCAGGCCAGGTCCTACCTTGCCCGGCTCGACCAGTTCTCGGCGCATAGCGACACGCAGGCGGATCTGTTCACGTCGGGCGGCGCGAGCGCTGCCGAGGCGACCATCGATTCTCGCGGCGCCGACATTCTCGACCGACTGGCCGTTCTCGACCCCGACGCGATGTCGCCGCGCGAAGCACTCGACGCGCTCTACGCGCTCAAGAACCTCGCTCGAAACGAGTAGGCGCACTTGCACAGGATCGCAAGGCGCCGTATTCGCAAGAACCATCGTCGCAACCAGACGTTTTTCCAGGAATCGTCGGGCTCCGCCCGCGATTCCTGCCTGATCAGCCGGTCGTACGCCACCGACGCGTGGTGATTTTTCCGCTGGGGTCGCGGGCGTCAGCCCTCGCGACCCCAGGAAACCCATCAACTAATGCCCATGCCCATGCGGCCCATGGATGTGGCCGTGCGCGATCTCGTCCTGTGTCGCCGGCCGGATGTCCACCACCGTGCAATCGAAGCGCAGCCGCTGGCCGGCGAGTTCGTGGTTGCCGTCGAGCACAGCCTTCCCGTCGGCGATGCCGGTAACCCGCCAAACGACCTCCTGGCCATCCTGCTCGGCGACGAGGTGCCCGCCGACGGCAACGTCGGGCGGCAGGTCGGCGATCGGCTCGATCCGGATCATCTTGGCGTCGTATTCGCCGAAGGCGTCCACCGGCTCCAGCGTGACGGAGACGGATTCGCCGACCTGCTTGAGGTTGAGCGCTTCCTCGATCTTGGGAAAGATGCCCGAGTGGCCTCCGTGCAGGTAGACGAGCGGTTCGGGCGATTCCTCGATCAGCTGGTTGTTTGCATCGAACAGCTTGAACGAGATGGTGACGGCGGTGTTGGCAAAAATGTTCATTGACAGGCTCGCGACTGGAGGGTGGAAATGAGGCCGCGGCCCGGATGTCCGGGATCGCAATCCCGTCGCGTGCGATGGCCGCCCCCGCATTGTACAAGCCGAGCTGCGTCCCGGTTCCGGCGAATGCTACGCTTGCCATAGATGCGACACGCGACGTCCGCCGGTCTGGCTCTTCTCGGGAATCGCCCGCCCCGCGCCTTCCTGGCACGGTACTGGCAAAAGCAGGCACTGCTCGTGCATGCCGCGCTTCCCGGGTTCGCCGGGCTTTTTTCCCGGGCCGAGCTCTTCGCGCTCGCCGGGCGCGACGACGTCGAGTCGCGCCTCGTCGTCCGCGAATCACGCCGCTACGCGCTCGCGCACGG
Organism: uncultured beta proteobacterium; assembly: GCA_963739745.1. Lineage (GTDB taxonomy): Bacteria > Pseudomonadota > Gammaproteobacteria > Burkholderiales > Casimicrobiaceae > VBCG01. Next base: position 221,971 of record CAVUCJ010000009.1, on the reverse strand, counting down.
CCCGTTTCGCAAGGCCGATTTCAGGACGTTGCCCGCCGGCGGCTGGACGCTGCTGGTGCAGGGGGTCAACCTGCACAGCGACGCGGCCGACGCGCTGCTGCGTCGCTTCGCGTTCCTGCCGTATGCGCGTCTGGACGACCTGATGGTCAGCTACGCCGTGCCTGGCGGCGGCGTGGGACCGCACTTCGACTCCTACGACGTGTTCCTGCTGCAGGGCTTCGGCCGGCGCCGCTGGCGCTATGGACGGCAGGACGACCTTGCGCTGCGCCCGAATCTGCCGATGAAGATCCTGCGTCGATTCGCACCGGAGCACGACGCGATACTGGCGCCGGGCGACATGCTGTACCTGCCGCCCGCCTTCGCGCACGACGGCGTCGCGGTCGACGAATGCACCACGTACTCGATCGGATTCCGTGCCACCGCGAACACCGAGTTGGCCCAGCAGTTCCTTGATTACCTGCGCGACCGCGTGGAATTGCCGGGTCGCTACGCGGACCCCGGCGCCAAGCCGACACGCGAGGCTGCGCGCATCGGCATCGCGATGCAGAGGTACGCGGGGGCGCAGCTCGCACGGATCCGCTGGAATCGCGCGACCGTTGCGCGCTTTCTCGGGACGCTGTTGTCGGAGCCGAAGGCGAACGTGTACTTCGAAACACCCGAATCGCCGATCTCACGTGCGGCTTTCGCCGCGGCGGTCCGAAGGCAGGGCGTGCGCCTCGACCGGCGTACGCAATGGCTCTATGATGACGACGCAATGTACGTCAACGGCGAGGCGCGGCCGTGGCTCCCGGGGGCGCGCCTCGCGCTGGCGACGCTCGCCGATGCGCGCACGCTGCCGCCATCGGCGACAAGATCGCTCGACAGCATCGTCTTCGATTTCCTTTACGAAGGCTATCGCGATGGCTTCCTCCACGTCGGCTGACTCCCCTCCTCCCATCGAACCGAGCGAGACAATGCTCGACACGGTCGCCGCGCAAGCCGCGGCGATCGACCAGCTGATCGACCTCGCGCAGCATCGGCTGCAGGTGTTCGACGTCAACCTGTCCCAAGGTGGCTGGCAAAGTGCCGCGCGTGCCGACAGGCTCGCCACGTTCCTGCGCCGTGCGCCGGATGCGCGCGTCGACCTCATCGTCCACGATCCACGCTGGATGGAGGCATCCTGTCCGCGGCTGCTCGCGCAGCTCAAGCTGCATTCCCACACGATCACCGTGTACCGCACCGGCGCGGAAGCCAGGAGTGCGATGGATCCATTGCTGATTGCCGATGGCCGCCATTTCCTGCATCGTTTTCACATCGACCAGCCGCGCGCGGCGCTCGCGCTCGAGCAGCCGCAGCTCGCGCGGCCCCTGGTCACACGCTTCGAGCAGATCTGGGCGACCGGCGAGCCGGGCCTCGGCGCCACGGTTCTGGGATTGTGACGGTGGCATCGCGGTGCGCGCAATGACCACGCACAATTGCTCTGATGCGTCGGTATCGGCGTCGCGAACGCGAAACCGTCAATCCGTCACGCTCGGAGTTCTTTTCTCAACTCAAAGAGGAGCACCGATGCGCCTGGCCACCTCGCGGTAGCGCTCGATGACTTCTCCCAGGTCGCGGCGGAAGCGGTCCTTGTCGAGCTTCTCGCCCGTGCTCGCGTCCCACAAGCGGCAGCCGTCGGGCGTGAATTCGTCGCCGAGCACGAGCGGTCCGGAAGGATCGTCGGTCGGGTGCCCGAATTCCAGCTTGTAGTCGACGAGGTCGATTCCCGCATTGGCGAAAAGCGGCTTGAGTACCGCATTGACCTTGTGCGTCAACGCCCTCATCTGCGTGATCTCGTCGGCCGTTGCCCAGCCGAGCACACGGATGTGATCGTCGTTGCAAAGGGGATCGTGCAACGCATCGCTCTTCAGGAAGAACTCGAAGATCGGCTCGGCCAGCCGCGTGCCCTCTTCGATGCCATAGCGCTTGGCCATCGACCCGGCGCACACGTTGCGCACCACGCACTCGACCGGCACCATCTTCATCGCCTTCACCAGTGACTCGCGCTCGTTCAAAACACGCACGAAATGCGTCGGCACGCCGGCTGCGGCGAGCTTGCCCATCACGTAGGCATTGATCTTGTTGTTGGTTTCGCCTTTCTGGTCGAGCTTCGCCAGCTTGACGCCATCGAACGCGGAAACGTCGTCGCGGTAGTGCATGACGAGGCGATTCGGATCGTCGGTCGCGTACACGGTCTTGGCCTTGCCGCGGTAGAGCTCGTGCTTCTTTTCCATCGTGGACTCCCGTGGTTGGGTCAGGCCAGAGCGCGCCAGTCGAAGCCTTCCGCCTGATCGGCGATGCCGATCCAGTCGGGGGCACAGGTAAGCGCGCCCGCAAGCGCCGAGCGCGCCTTGGTTGGCGTGTTGTTCTGCTTCGAGAGATGCGCGGCAACGACATGCTGCAACCCGCTGGTATCGAGTGCAGCCAGCAGCGCCGCCGCGGCTTCATTGTGCAGGTGACCGAGGCGCCCGGAAATGCGCTGTTTGAGCGATGCGGGATAGTCGCTTTCCGCCAGCAGGCCGAGATCGTGGTTGCATTCGAGCACCAGCGCGTCGCAGCCTGAAAGGCTCGCCTCGACGCAGGGTGTGGAGGTTCCCAGGTCGGTCAGCACGCCCAGCCGGAACGCGCCGTCGGTCACCACGAACTGCACGGGCTCGCGCGCATCGTGCGGCACCGGAAACGGCCGTACTTCGAGATCCCCGATCGCAAACGCGTCGTGGCTGTCGAAGCCGAAGATCCGTTCCATGTTGGCGAACTTGGCAGCGACCACGGTCAGCGTGCCGAAGGTCAGCCAGACCGGAATCTTGTGTCGGGCGGCGAACGCCGGAACGCCGCCGACATGATCCGAATGTTCATGGGTGACGACGATCGCGGACAGCGAATCCGGCGCCACGCCGATACGGGCGAGGCGCGCGGCCGTGTCGCGCACGCCGAATCCGCAGTCGATCATGACGCGGGTCGCCCCCGCTTCGACAACGAGTCCGTTGCCTTCGCTTCCGCTGCCGATCGAGGCGAAGCGCACCGCGCCGCGTCCCGCGCCTACTTCAACTGTTCCTTGAGCAGCGCGAGGATCTTCTCGCTGGCGGGCGAGCGGTCGGGTACACCGCCCGGATCCTGAACGACGACCACGCTGTTCTGAGCCGCTTCGGCGATGACGATCTGGTACTGCTCGGGCTTGTCCTTCTCGTCGCTCTTCCAGAACTGCAGCTTGTCGAGCCACCCCTGGTTGTTCGCCTTGGCGGCCAACGCGTCCGGATCGCCGAAGCGCACGAAGAACACACCGCGCGAACGATCGCGATCGATTACCGTGAAGCCCGCGCGGTCGAGCGCAAGGCCGACGCGCCGCCACGTGCGGTCGAACTGGTCATCGACGGTGAGCTTGTACGTCCCGTCGGGGTTCTTGTCGATGCGCGCGCGGTCGGGCGAGATCGCAGCCTGCACGACCGCCGCGCGGGCGGCAGGTTCCGGCGTACCGAACTTCATCATCAGCCGCGTCAGCATCTCGGCTTCGAGCGCGGGATTGGGCGGCATCACCGCCCACGCGAACGCCGCGGGCGACGAATTGTCGATCTTGCCGGTGGGCACCTGTTCCATCCCGCGATGGGAAATGTAGATCTCGACCGTGCCGGGCTCCGCGCCGCGCTCGATGCGCGTCTTGAATTTGTCCTGCTTGTAGGTCGAGAAAAACACGTCGGTGAACTTGCCGACCGTCCGCTTGAACCAGTCGCTCGGGACCTCGGCCTTGTTCTCGGCGAAGTCGGTTTCCATCATGCCGACCTGCGGCTGCTCGACAGCGAGCACGAAGCCGTTTTCCTGCCAGAACTCGCGCACGGTGCTCCAGGCCTGCTCCGGCGTGGCCTTGACCACCAGCCAGCGCTCGTTACCGGCGCGCACGATCTTGGCGTCGGGCGTGGTCGGCAGGAGTTCCGTCTGCGTGCCCTTGTTCGCCCCCGCGGCCGCGAGCCCGGTGGCGGTCGTCACCTGATAGCGGTCGTCGTAGCGCGGGGTGGTGAGATCCGGCGGCAATTCGAGTGCCGGGCCAGTGGACACCGACTTGTAGTCGATTCGCTTGCTCGGGGACAGGCTGCTCAAGGATTCGCAGCCCGCCAGCGCGAGGAGGATGGCGACGGCGGCAACGACACCGCGTGTTGCGCAAAATACAGTGGATTTCATGGCGACACGTACCCCGAATTCTTACGCGAGACAGCCCGCTTCACGCAACGCCGCGCGAACGGTCTCGTGGAATTGCGGCGAGAGTCTGACCAGCGGCAGCCGCAATTCGTTGTGGATGAGACCCATTTCGGCGAGCGACCACTTGGTCGGAATCGGATTCGCCTCGATGAAGAGTTTGCGATGCAACGCCAGCAGCCGATTGTTGCACGCGCGGGCGGCGACCACGTCACCGTCCAGCGCGGCGGCGCACATCTGCGCCATCAGCTCCGGCGCCACGTTGGCGGTGACCGAGATCACGCCGTGTCCGCCCATCAGCATCAGCGAGAGTCCCGTGATGTCCTCACCGCTGTATACGGCGAAGCCGCCATGTCCGGCGTCCGCCAATGCCTTCAGCAGTTCGCTGCCGCGGCCCACGTCTGCCGTCGCGTCCTTGATCCCGACGATGCCCGGAACCTCGGCCAGGCGCAGCGTCGTTTCATTGGCGAGATCCGCCACGGTGCGTCCGGGCACGTTGTACAGGATCATCGGCAGCGCCACTCTTTCCGCGATCGTGCGGAAATGGCGGTAAAGGCCTTCCTGCGTGGGTTTGTTGTAGTAGGGAACAACCGAAAGGTGCGAGTGCGCGCCGGCCTTGGCCGCAAAGCTTGCGAGTTCGATGGCCTCGGCGGTCGAATTTGCGCCGGTGCCCGCGATCACGGGGATGCGGCCGGCCGCATGCTTGACCGCGGTCTCGATGAGCAACCGATGCTCGTCGACGTCGACCGTCGGCGATTCACCGGTCGTGCCGACCACCACGATGCCGGAGGTGCCGTTCGCAACGTGAAAATCGATGAGTTTGCGCAGCGCCGGCAGGTCGAGCGCACCGCCCTCCTGCATCGGCGTCGCGATCGCGACGAGGCTTCCGGTCAGCATGTAAGCACTTGAGCCAAATGGGGCATTTTAGCGTATTCCTCCGCGGACCGCCCGCGACGCGGTTCGACCGCGCCCGGGACTCAACGTTCGCGCAACGGCGATGCCGGGGTCAGCGACGAAGGCTCCGGCGCCTGCGACCCCACCGCCGCCAGTCGCTGGACGACCGCCTGGCGCGCGCCGCCGTCCTCCCTTCCCTGCTCGAAGGCGACCACCGTCAACGGCGCGGGCGGCAGCGCGGCGACCGTCAGCAACTCGTCGCGGCACAACAGGAAGTCCGGATTGGCCGGGCGACCGTACGCCTCGTTGCCCATCGCAAACGTTTCGTACAGCAACACGCCGTCGGGCAGGAGCGAAGCGCGCAGATGCGGAAACAGCGGACGATGGAGATAGTTGCTGACGACGATCGCGTCAAAGCGCTCGCCGACAAGCGGCCAGTGGCCGGTTTCCAGATCGAGCACGCGGGTTTCGATGCCGACGACGCCCGACAGCGCCGACAGCGCCTCGGAATCGCGATCGACCGCCAGAACCCGCACACCGCGATCGGCGAAGAACCGGGCGTGCCGCCCCTGCCCGGCGGCGAGATCGAGCACGCGGGCACCGGGCGCGACCAGATGGGCGAAGCGCACGATCCACGGGGACGGGGCAAGGTCGAGATGTCCGATCACGCCGCCGCCTTTCGTGCCGATCGTGACTTGCGTGCTTCGCGTCCTGCAATCGCCACCATCGTGGCGGTTCGTGGCGCCGCTTCGCTTCGCAACCAGGCAACGAAGGCGGCCGCCTCCGGCCGCGTCGCCGCATGCGAAGCGGTGATGGCGAAATAGCCGCGCGGCGAATCGTAGCGCTTGGGAAAGGGCGCGACGAGCCGCCCGTCGTGGAGAAATTCGGCAATCAGCGGAATGCGCCCGAGCGCCACGCCCTGACCCGCGACCGTCGCCTGGATCACCTGATCGTAAAGTGAAAATTTCACCGACCCGGCCGGCTTCAATCCAGGCTGGCCGTTGGCCGCAAGCCATGCGGGCCAGTTGAGCCAGGGCATCGTACCGCTCGGGTCGTCCAGATGCAGAAGCACATGCCGCGCGAGATCCTCGGGCCTGCGCAACGGCGGATCGCGTGTGACCAATCGCGGGCTCACGACCGGCAACAGCCTTTCTCCGAAGAGCTTGACGGCGAGACGGGGCGCCCCCGCGTCGGACAGGTAGCGGACCGCGACGTCGACATCGCCGCGCGCAAGATCGGCGAGGCGATCGTCGGCCGATACGTATACGTCGGTGGCCGGATGTGCGGCGCGAAAGGCCGGCAGTCGCGGAATCAGCCAGAGCGCCGCGAACGACACCGTCGTCGAAACGGTGAGACCGCGTTCGCGCTCGGTCGTCCGTACCGCATCGGCGGCCGCCGCGAGATCGCGCAGCTTGTCGCTGACCGTCTGGTGGAACGACGCGCCCGCGGAGGTCAGCGCGAGCGCGCGATGGCGGCGCTCGAACAGCGCGACGCCCAGCGCATCTTCGAGCGCCTTCACCTGCCGCGAAAGCGCGGATTGGGTGATGAACAGCTCCTGCGCCGCCAGCGTGAACGACAGGCGGCGCCCGGCGGCCTCGAAGCCCCGCAGGAAATCGAGCGACGGCAAGCGGCGCAGCGTCTTATGCATTCTCACAGAGCATGCAAAGCATGTGCAACGAGCGTTTGCGGCGGACTGCGACCAGGATCATCATTCGTGACGTGTCATAGGTATTTGCCGGTCCGGACTGCTCCACCTCGACCGCCGGACAACAACAGAACGAATGCATTTTACGCATGTGAAAGGAGAAACGCCATGGCCTGCTTCAAGCATGGGTCGACCATCGACCTCCCAGCGCGGGAAAGCCTTGCGCTGCCCGACATCAAGGGGACAACACTGCGCGTGACGCGCGGCCGTGTCTGGATCACGCAGGAGAACGACCCGCGGGACCTCGTGCTACGCACCGGAGACACCTGGGTCATCGAACGCAACGGACTGACGATTCTGGAGGCGCAGGAGAACACGACAATCTGCGCGCCGGGGCGGGAATTCGAGACTGCCGTGTCCATGCGGCCGGCGCCGCGTGCCGCCTCGCGCACGCCGTGGCGGCGACTGCGCGCCCTGGCCGCGGCGTTCTTCAACCTGCCGACGCACAACGCGGTGCCCTACGTGTGATCGCGGGGAGCACACGTCACCACCGAGCCGCACGCACCGATCGCGCGCGACGAAACACGACGCAGGCGCCAAGTGGTCGACGGCCAGCGACCTGCCCAACGCCGACATGGCGTCAACCGGCCGTCAACGCATCCGCGCCAGCGTATTGTCGTGTCGGAAATGGTGGTGCCACAGCGCAGCGGCGACGTGGAGGCCGATCAGCAGCATCATTGCGTTGCCGATCCAGGCGTGGACATCCTCGAGTTGATGCGCCCACGCCCGGTCGGTGGCGACGAACACGGGAAACGCGAAGCCCAGCAGCGACACCAACTTGCCGTCGGCCTGCATCATGACGATGCCCAGCACGGGCTGCGCGATCATCAGCGCGTAGAAAATCCATTCGGCTGCGTGCGCAGCCTGGATCTGCCACGTCGCCGGCGGCGGAACAATCGCCGGCTCGACATTAATGATCCTCCAGAACAGCCGGAACCAGACCAGCGCGAGCACGGTGAGTCCGATCTGCGCATGCCAGCTTCGCATTCCCGCGCGCAGCGCGCTGCCCTTGGGCGCGAGGTCGGTCAGCTCGATCAATGCCAGCGAAACGATGATCAGTGCCGCCATGCCCCAGTGCAGGCCGCGGGCCAGGCTGCCGAACGTTGTAACAGTGTTGCGCAATGCCATGGATACGCTCCGCATGCATTCAATGCTCGTAAAGGTCGATTCTAGCGGACGCGGGCGCGCTGGACGTTGAATGACCCTTGAATTTGTCGGCGAGGGCCGCCCATCAGGCGCGCGGCGCGCGTGCCGATCCGGCACGTCGCGCCGCGCGGCGGCGTCGCTTTCGGACGCCGCAGGGATTGAATGTTAATCGCGCTTCGTTACGCTTTCGCGAACACCACCTGCCCGCTTTTCTCCCGGACATGGACTGTGTCGCCGGGCGCATAGTTCCCCGACAGGATCTCCTTGGCCAGTGGGTTCTCGGCAAGAGCGAGGGAATTGAGAACGTAGTTGCCCATCGACGCATTCGCCCGTTTCGGATTGGTCGGGTTCGGCTCCGACTGCTCGGGCATCTCCTGAAACGCGCGCTGTTCCCCGGCGGGACCCACGAACATGATCCTCCCGAACGCGGACGCTTGTGCAATCGGCACCCGAACCGCTGCGACGCTCACTTCCGCGTTACGCTCCCAATGAACGCGGGCAATTTGCCGGACATCCATTCAGTAGACGTGATCGGCAGCAAATGCCGCCACGAGATCCGGATTATGCCGATCGATCAAACGCACGTGCCCATGGACGGCGTCGGCCGTGCCTCTGAACGCGGCCGACACATCATTGGTCTCCGGAGGCAACGCGGAGATCCCGGGCCCATCTTCCCGGGCCGCGGCGCCCCTATGGCGCGGAGGTACTCGATGAGCGATTGCGTATTGCATTGCATCAGCACATGAATCGACGTGATCCCGGAGTTCACGAGATTGCCGAGCACGAAATCAACGATCCGGTAACCGGCCGCGAACGGGAGCGTCGGTTTCGAGTCCTCGATACTCAACGGATGAATCCGGGTCCCGTTGCCTCCTGCCAGCACCGAGAAAAGCATTTTCATTGGGGAGCCTCGTTTGGTGAGCACGTCCGATTCGAAACCTGCATTCTTCCCGGCTCCAGTCAAACCGGAACCGTAGATTGAGGCTGGCGCCGCGCCGGGTAGCGTGGGGGCCCGGGGACAGCACATCCGTCGCTTCAGTCCTTGGCCTTGGCGTGTGCCACTCTTTCGCCCTCAGCTTCATGCCTTCGGCCCGCCGTTCCAGTGGAAATACAGGTCCTTTCCACCGTTCCCGGTGAGCGTCACCTGCTGCGACTCCGTCAGGCCCCTGAATCTGGCGCTCACTTTGTATTTGCCATTGGGCAGCATCACGTAGAGCATCGGGCCGGCGTTGGGCAGTTCGAATACCGGGTTGCCCCGGACATCGGCAATTACAACAGGTACGCCGGCCAGGAATTCGCCGTCCTTGCGCTCCGAGAAGGCCATCCGCAGCGGAAATTCCTTCGCCACCCGACGCATGGCGGCCTCTTCGTCCTTGCCGACGCCGCCGTTGAGGTAAGTCGTGGCGGTGATGGTCTCGACGGCGATTGAATCCTGCGCACCGGCGGAGAGGGGCAGCGTTGCCAGCAAGCCGGCGCCGAACAGGATTTCCAATAGTGGGGTACGGGTTTTCATGATTCAGGTACTATCAGTGTGTTGGACAATGGTGCGCAGTGCACGCACCGCGCAGAAGTCAGGCACCGACATCGAACGGCGATGCCTTCCTTGTGCCGCCGATTTTTGGGCCCAATGCATTGATGTCATTACCCAGCGACTCGAAGCCTTTGGCAACCTCGTCGCGCGTCCAGGCACTACCGCCAGCGAGCTTGTCGCCCAGTAAACGTACATCGGCCGCGGTCGTCGAGATGTCCGATTTCGCGACCCCGCCGATCCAACCGGCGGCACCTTCCAGCCCGTGCGCCGCGGCCTTGAGCTCATAGCCGACCAAGTCGAATTCCCTGCGCGCCCAGGATTCGGCCGCCTTGGAACGGTGTTCCAGCGCGAGCGCGTGATCGGCCTTTGCAAACGACTTGACCATTGTTTGCTGGTCGTTCACCGCACCCTTTTCAATGGAGGCGGCGAGCACGTCGAGTTGCGCGATCGAGCTGTCAAGTTCCTGCTTGGCGGCACCGGAGGCGCGACCGGCCTCGAGGCGCAGGTAGCTATTCGCCTTACGAATTTCGGCAGCGGCCGCCTTGTAGTCCTTACCGGCATAGGCCGAAACGGCGTCCGTGAAGTGGCGCTGTGGCTCCTCGCTCACCTGATACCAGGTGGCCACATCAGTCACCAGCCACCGACGATCCAGGTCGGCGCGCGCAGCCTTGTCGATAGCCCTGTCAAGGTCCGCTTTGGTCCTGATCTTGCCGCTCTCCACTGCGGCAGCGACTGAAGTTATCTTCAGCGCGGCAGCGTCAATGTGCTTGGCGGTCTCCCGCGCTAGGCTCATGTCGGACTTCGCGAGCGCCAGGTCTTCCTTGGCGAGCGCCCGGTCCGCATTGCCGGCACGAGCGGCCTGCCGCTTCAGCTCGTCCGCGACGGTGTGCAACTCGGCGGCGGCCTTCGCGTTGTCCTTCGCATCGAAGGCATTGCGTGCCGCGTCCAGATGTCGACTGACCGCATCGACCACGGGCGTGTACGTGACATCGTCGTAAACAATCCAGTCATCCGGCGCCTTGATGGAGACCGGCGCCTTCGCCGCCGTGGGCTGCACGGTCGGCGCAGCGGGCGCATTATTGGCCAGCGCGGTCGCCGCGCCCACAATCTGCGCCGTTGCTACGAGCACGGCCAAGGCAATGGGTTTGAGCACGAAGTTCATGGTGCGATCCTTTTGAAAATGAAATCGTTGCGTCCTACGCATGCGCTGGCGACGGGACCGAGTTCTGCACGGGGTGATGGTCAAAAGACGCGAGCCCGGAGGTCTTCAGCAACTCGTGCGCGCGCTTGATTGCCTGCGCGTCGCCGTGCACTACCAGTAGGAATTTGTTCGCCTTCAGCGCGGTTTCGTAGCGCAGCACCGAGTCCTTGGGAATGCCGATCCCTATCAAGGCACCGGCCAGGGCGCTGATTCCCCCGACGATGACGGCGCCCTGCAGTCCGCCAAACAGCGCTGCCGCGAGCGGGCCCAGCACGATCACGTGCCCCACCACCGGGACGAACATCAGCGCAGAGCCGAACAACATGCCCATCAAGCCGCCCCAGAACGCGCCCCACTTACCCAGTACCTTGGCCCGGTCGCCGGCGTTGAGAAAGCCGACGACGTGCTCGTCGGTCTCGTAATCCTTGCCGATGATCGAGATCTTCTTCATGTCGAAGCCGGCGCGTTGCAGTGCCTTGACGGCGTCCTCAGCCTGCGTATGAAAGTTGTAGACAGCTACGGCGATATCGGTCTTGGTCATCATGAGTTCCTTCGTCGATTGAGTTCTCGGAATCGGACGTTGCGGTGCTTTCATTGTCCGAGCGTCCATGCATGGAACTCTAGCGATCGGGCCGTCGCGCGTAAGCTGCCAAAGGTCACGACTTGCCCGTGCACGACGTCACGAACCCGACGTGACGAACGTCACGCGACGACGTGCGGGCCGGGGTTGGCGTGGAGGCCGCGCCGTACCGGTCGGCGCCTAGTCCGATGCGAACGATCAAACCGAGCGAACGCGACCGATACGTCGCAAGCAGGCTGTTGCCGCCGCGCGAGTCCGTGTAACACCGATCCACGCGAATTGAATTACCCGGGCGTATACGGCCGGTACCCACCGCGCAAAGGTATCGATGTCGGCGGCGCCTGCCGGTACGCTCAGGTCAGGACCTCGAACTTCGAAGAATCATGCCCAGCGCGCGTGCATGCCGAGAAATGGCAACGACTTGCGTCGGGTGCACGGCTTCGTTCGGGTCAACCGTCGACTGCGTTGCGCAAGCATCGGGAGAGGAAGCGCTTTCCGGAAACGCCTCCTCCCCGCACCGCTAGGCTATTTCGTCGAATACTGCTGAAGGATTTGCTCTTCCGCGAGGTTCGCCGCCAGCTTTTGCGCCTTGGTGGTCGGCCTGGGCATCGGGTCCGTGGCCCTTTCGCTCCTGTCAACGGGCGGGCTGCCTGCAGGCATGGAAGTCGATTCCGCCAGGAGCTGTCGGTTCTCGCCCCTAAAAAACGCCTCCTCTTGGGCCATGTTCGTTGCCTTCGGGACCGGATCCGTCGGCTTGGCGTACCTGTCGACCGAAGGACTGCCGGCCGGCATGGACGTGGCTTCCCGTTGCAGGAAATGATTCTGAATCTTGAACTCCTCCGCTCTCGTGGCCAGACTCGGCTGACTGGTCTGCGCGAACGCATGCGTGGCGCTGGCGGCAATGAGACCTGCGAATATGATGTTCATGGACTTTTTCATGCTCAACTCCTCGACTGATTGGAAAAACGGGAAAGTTGCGAGGTACCGGACATCGACCTCAACCCTTGCCCTCGTTGAACATCGCGGCGTTGGCGATCTCCGCGTGTCCATGATTTGAAGGCTAGCCCCATTCACATCATGCGTAAGCTGCCGAACGTCACGAACTGCTGCTGCAGCAAGTCACGATCTGCGCGTGACTACACTCACTTGCAGCGGCAGCATTGATGGTGCGGAAAGCGGACCGCTCGTTCGGCGCTGACGCGCGACGTGCACAACGCCGGAACTCGCCGTTGAACGGATGCGGTTGCGTCATTGCCATGCCCGCCAAGTGGCTCGCCTGGCAATTGGCGAACTCAGGTACGGCCGGCAATCGCGTTGCTACGCATGGCTCCGCCTGGGTCGGTCGCGCTGTCCCCGATTGGCGACGGTCCCGCCCGCATCACGGGAACGCGATGTAGAGGTGCGTCGTCATGCGCCGCGCTGCTGCCGCAGCGACATGACGGCGAGTTCGGTCCGCGTGTTGGCATGGAGTTTGTCCATGATGCGGCTTACGTAGTTCTTCACGGTGCCCTCCGCCAGGAATACGGCAGCCGCGATCTGCTTGTTGCTCCTGCCCTCGGTGATCAGCGTCAGGATTTGTTCTTCCTTGTCGCTGAGTACGTCGGCAGCGGAAACGTTGGCCTTGTCCCGGTCGGTACCCGAAACTCTGCCTGCGGCTTCCGACCGATCGCCGGCGCGCGGCACCGAGGCGGCTCCAACGCGGGAGGCAAGCAGTCGAAACTGTTCCATCACCTTGCGCGCGATTTGTGGCGTCAGCCGCGATTCGCCGCGATGCACTGCACGCACCGCGTCGAGCACCTCGCCTTCGCTCGCGTCCTTCAGCAGGTAGGCATGCGCGCCGGCGCGAACCGCCTCGAAAACCATTTCCTCCGTGTCCAGAGTAGTCAGCACCAGAACATGCGTCCGGGGCAGCGCCAGCGTGATCTCGCGCGTTGCGGCCACACCGCCCTTGCGCGGCATGTGCAAATCCATCAATACGACATCAGGGCGCAATCGCTCCGCCAGCTCGACGGCCTCCACGCCATCGGCGGCCTGACCCACCACGTCCATGTCCGCTTCGGCCGCAAGCATCAACGTCATCCCGCGCCGAATGAGGGCCTGATCATCGACCACGAGCACCCGGATGCGATGTTCGTCCCGGGGGGACCCCGTCGTCACTTGGCACCGCCGTCGGCGTTCGTTTCTCCGGCGCCCTTCGCATCAGTCAGCTGCTCGCGAATTCGTCCGATCACAGGTGAGGGAAGCCGGACCGTCATGTAGCTCAGCATGGCGGTGACGGCAAGGGCGGCCTTGGCCGAAGAGATATCCGCCCGCCGGGCAACCATTTGGATCAGCTCATCCATCGCAGTTTGTCTCGACGCTGGAAAACGGCAGGCTAGAACGACACCCAATCCTGTTCATAAGCAGAATCTACCGGATGGTCGCGGCTTTCGCGAGGGCCGCGGGTCACCAGTTCAACGTGACTTTCGTCACTTGCAGCGTTGATGCGATACATTTCAAATCTCATGATGCCCCCGCTGGCGCTCCACCTTGACCCACGCCGCAGCCTGGCCTCTGCCATCGGCTGGCTGGTGTTCGCATTGTCGTTTGGTTTGGTGCTGGTTGCCAGCGGATGGGTGGGCGATATCGTGCGCGCCAACCTGCTTGACCAGCGCGGCCGGCAACTGGAAAGGACGGCCGAACATATCGTTGCCGACCTCAATCTCAATCTCGCGCTTCGACTGCAATCGGTGCGTGCATTGGCCGCGATGACAGGCCCCGAGCTCCGCGAAGATGACCGCGCGACTACCCAGAAGGTCCTGGAAAGACTGCGACAGGCCTATCCCGAATTCGAGTGGATCGTCGTAGCAAACCCTAAGGGACGGTTGCTGGCCGCGACGCCCGAATCGAAGGTGGGGGCAAGTGTTGCCGACCGGGCGTGGTTTGCACTTGGCCTGAAGGACTCGAAAATCGGCATCGTGCGACAGCCGCCCTCGGAAACCTCGACGTCACCCGCATCCGACGATGCTACCGAACCCTTCATCAACCTGTTCGCAGCAGCGACCGATACCAAGGGCAACGTCGTCCGCATCGTCGGGACGCAACTCAGCCGGCATTGGTTGCTGGACGTCGCCGGCGGTCTCAGGGAGGAGTTTCGGAAGACGACCGGCGTCGAGGCGATTCTGCTGGACGCCGACGACAGGGTACTGATCGGGCCTGCGAACATGCTAGGGAAGCGTTGGGAGGCCACTCCGGCAACGGAAGAGCGCGATGAGCAAGGCAAAGCGTTCGACGCGAAGCGAGATGGCAATGTGCGACCTGCGTCTATCGAGCGGTTGGCGGATGGCGACCGCGTGCTCGTCACGCGGTCAATGCCCCCGGCGTCCGACGCCTTGCACGTACTGGGCTGGCGCGTCGTGGTGCTCCAGCCGCTGGCGGACGCCACTGCGCGCGCCAACATCCTGCAGGGCCAGATTGCCGCGGTGCTTCTGGGCCTGGGACTGATCGCCGCACTGCTCGGTGCGCTGCTGGCACGCCGCATCACGCGGGGCCTCGATGAAATCGCCCGTTCAGCCGATGCGGTACGAGCAGGCAGCGCCCGGGAGATCGTCGTGCCTCGCGGAAGGAGCGAAGCTGCGCGGCTGGGGCGCACGCTGGACGAATTGCTGAGTTCACTGCAGCGTGAACGCAGTGCGTTGCAGACGTTGAATTCCGAACTCGACCAGCGCGTGGCGGCCCGCACCCGCGAAATCGAACGGTTGGCCGAGCAGGAGCGGTATGCCGCCGTGGTGCGCGAGCGCCTGAAGATCGCCCGCGACCTGCACGACACGCTCGCGCATTCGATGATGGCGATGCTCACCGAGGTCCGCCTTCTCAAGCGCCTGTCAACTGCCAACCCCGGGGCCATGGCCGAGGAATTGACGCGCGCCGAGGAAGCGGCCCATCAGGGACTGAAGGAAGCCCGTGCCGCCATCGCGCAGATGCGTTTTAGTCCTGTACGCGACGCTGGGCTCGCCGCGGCACTGGGCGATCTCGTCAAGTTGTTCATCGAACGTTCGGGTATTCCGACCGATTTCACGACCGATGTTCCGGCCGGCGCGTACGCCGATGAACGGGCAGAAGTCCTGTTCCGAATCGCCGAAGAAGCACTGCACAACGTCGAACGCCACGCCGGGGCTACGCGCGTAACGATCTCGCTGCGCGAGGCACCCGCCGGCAACGGCTTGACGATGACGATCACCGACGACGGCACCGGTTTCGATGTGGATGCCGCGCGCCCTGGCCATTATGGTCTCGCAGGTTTGCGCGAGCAGGCGCTACTGATCGGTGCCGATCTTGTTATCCATAGCGCCGCGCAAGAGGGCACAACTATCCGCGTCGCGCTGTCGCTGTCGCCGGGACGGAATTCCTGAACGAATTTCGCACCTGGATGGCGCCGCCGCGATTCCCCTGCGGCTGCGGCCACGAATTTCCGAGACGGCGGAGTTGCCAGTCCAAAGAATCGCGTCTTGCACAACCTCGACGACGCGCCGGGCGCCAACCATCCTTGACCGGATCTCAGGCAATTTTTTGCACGTTCGGCACCGACTGCGTAGAAATTGGCGGCGCGCCGGCGCCACGCACGGTTGCGGCAAGACCCAGGCGCGGAACCATTGCCACGTTCCTGCGCGAAAAGTATTTGTCGGGCCGACTAAGGCGATCGCAGCCATCCGCGATACCGCCCTGGCTTTCCTGCTCAAGAACTGGGCACACTCTCCGCGTACATTCCAATTGGCAATTCCAGCGGAGGCATTCGCGCGACACATTGGGCGATGACGGGGTTCGCCCCGAGAGACTTCGACCGCCCATCAGGCGCGCGGCGCGCGTGCCGATCCGGCACGTCGCGCCGCGCGGCGGCGTCGTTTTCGGTCGCCGCAGGGATTGAATGTTAATCGCGCTTCGTTACGCTTTCGCGAACACCACCTGCCCGCTTTTCTCCCGGACATGGACTGTGTCGCCGGGCGCATAGTTCCCCGACAGGATCTCCTTGGCCAGTGGGTTCTCGATCTGCTGCTGGATCGCGCGCTTCAAAGGCCGCGCGCCGTAAACCGGGTCGAATCCTGCCTGCGCCACCGCCTTCAACGCGGCGTCGGTGACCGACATCCTGATCTCCATCTTGGCCAGCCGCTCCTCGAGCGACTTCAGCTGGATGCGCGCAATGCTCGCGATGTTGTCCTCGTCCAGCGGCTGGAACACGACGATCTCGTCGATCCGGTTCACGAATTCCGGCCGGAAGTGCTGCTTGACTTCGGCCATGACCGCGATCTTGATCAGTGCCTGCTCCGAACCATCGTCCGTCATCTGCTGGATCTTGTGCGAGCCCAGGTTCGACGTCATCACGATGACGGTGTTCTTGAAGTCGACGGTGCGACCCTGGCCGTCGGTCATCCGGCCGTCGTCCAGCACCTGCAGCAGCACGTTGAACACATCCGGATGCGCCTTCTCGATTTCGTCGAGCAGGATCACCGAGTACGGCTTGCGCCGCACGGCTTCCGTGAGATAGCCGCCCTCCTCGTAGCCGACGTAGCCGGGCGGCGCGCCGATCAGGCGCGCAACCGAATGCTTTTCCATGAACTCCGACATGTCGATGCGGATCATCATGTGGTCCGAATCGAACAGGAATTCGGCCAGCGCCTTCGTGAGTTCCGTCTTGCCGACCCCGGTCGGCCCCAGGAACAGGAACGAGCCGTAGGGGCGGTTCGGGTCGGAGAGACCCGAGCGCGAGCGACGGATCGCATCCGAAACGAGGCGCACCGCCTCGTCCTGGCCGATCACCCGCGTGTGCAGCTTGTCTTCCATCGCGAGGAGCTTGTCGCGCTCGCCCTGCATCATCTTCGACACCGGGATACCGGTGGCGCGCGAGACGACCTCGGCGATCTCCTCGGCACCGACCTGCGTGCGCAGGAGCCGGGGCTTTTGCGCCTCGTCCTTGTGCAATGCGGTGTCGGCCTTCTTCAACTGCGCCTCGAGCTGCGGCAGCTTGCCGTACTGGAGCTCTGACACTTTTTGCCAGTCACCCTTGCGCTTCGCATCCTCCATCTGGAGCTTGACCTTGTCGATCTCCTCCTTGATGTGCTGCGTGCCGATGACGTCGGCCTTCTCGGCCTTCCACACTTCCTCGAGGTCGGCATACTCGCGCTCGAGCCGCTTGATCTCGTCCTCGATGTGGACGAGGCGCTTTTTCGACGCGTCGTCCTTTTCCTTCCTGACCGCCTCGCGCTCGATCTTGAGCTGGATCAGGCGGCGCTCGAGCTTGTCCATCACCTCGGGCTTGCTGTCGATCTCCATCTTGATGCGCGCCGCCGCCTCGTCGATCAGGTCGATCGCCTTGTCGGGGAGGAAGCGGTCGGTGATGTAGCGCGCGGACAGCTCCGCCGCAGCGACGATCGCCGGGTCGGTGATCTCGACGCCGTGATGGATCTCGTAGCGCTCCTGCAGTCCGCGCAGGATCGCGATCGTCGATTCGACCGACGGCTCTCCGACCAGGACCTTCTGGAACCGGCGCTCGAGCGCCGCGTCCTTCTCGACGTACTTGCGATATTCGTCGAGGGTGGTCGCGCCGACGCAATGCAGCTCGCCGCGGGCGAGCGCCGGCTTCAACATATTGCCGGCGTCCATTGCCCCTTCGGCCTTGCCGGCGCCGACCATCGTATGCAGCTCGTCGATGAAGACGATGGTGCGACCCTCGTCGGCCGCGATGTCCTTCAGCACGGCCTTCAACCGCTCCTCGAACTCGCCGCGATACTTGGTTCCGGCCAGGAGCGCCGCCATGTCGAGCGAGAGCACGCGCTTGTTCTTCAGCGTTTCGGGCACTTCGCCGTTGATGATCCGCTGTGCGAGGCCCTCGACGATGGCGGTCTTGCCTACGCCGGGCTCGCCGATCAGGACCGGGTTGTTCTTGGTGCGCCGCTGCAGGATCTGGATGGTGCGGCGGATCTCGTCGTCACGGCCGATTACCGGGTCGAGCTTGCCTTCGCGAGCGCGGGCGGTGAGGTCAATCGTGTACTTGGTGAGCGCCTCGCGCTGGCCTTCGGCCTCCTGGCTGCTGACGCCGGCGCCGCCGCGGACGGCCTCGATTGCATCCTCGATCGCCTTCCGGGTCAGGCCGGCGTCCTTGAGCATGCGGCCGGTGTCGCCCCCATCCTTGCCATCCCGGCCCGAGAGGGCAAGCAGGAAGAGTTCGCTGGCGATGAACTGGTCGCCCCGCTTCGTGGCTTCCTTGTCGGTGAGATTCAGGAGATTGTTGAGGTCGCGCGAAACGGTGATCTCGCCTCCCTGGCCTTCGACCTTGGGCAGCCGCTCGATCGATGCCTTGAGCGCGGTCTGCAGCTTGGGGAGTGCGACGCCCGCGCGGGCCAGCAGCGACGTCGTGCCGCCATCCTCCTGCGCGAGCAGCGCGGCAAGCAGGTGCTGCGGCTCGATGAAGCCGTTGTCGTTGCCCAATGCCAGGCTCTGGGCGTCGGCAAACGCCTGCTGGAACTTGGTCGTCAATTTGTCGAAACGCATGGAGAATCCTCGCTGGTGATTCGATTCAATTGATACATGGGGAAAAAACCAGCAATTTCAACGTCAGTATCGTGGTTTTTTGCATGGCCGCTCCAATTCGCGCCCGCCGGGCGCCAGATGATACGATCGAGGCATGAAAGGTCGTTCCGGAACTCCGCACATCATGCAAGCACCCGACCCCGAATCCCATCCAATACCGCCGGTGGAAACCGGGCCCGCACCCCGAAATGCGTCGCTCCTCGAGGTCGTCCCCGCGGTGTTTTCGAGCTTTCTGGGCATCCGCAAAGGCAAGGCGATGCACCGGGACGCGATATCGATCCGGCCGCACCAGGTAATCATCGTGGGCGTGGTACTTGCGGCCGTATTCGTCGTCTCGCTGCTGCTGCTGGTTCGAATGATCATCCGCGCGGCCGGCGCCTAGCGTTGGCGGCAGCAGGCTCCGCGGTTCGGAGTCAGTTCGTCGTGCCGAAGTCCCGGATCCGTATCACGATTCGGTCCTCGACTTCATTCCTGGCGAGGGGCCGTCCTGGCAATCGAATCGGCCGCGGCGACCAGTTCGGCGTCTGTCGTCAGGCAATCCGGACAGAGCCGCAGATTCCGGCCGCGGGCATCGGTGACGATCGCCGCGCGTGCGAGCGCTGCCGACCAGGCGGCCGCCTGCCCGTCGAGGATCGACACGAACGCACCGCGGTCCTCGCTCCCGCCGACTGCCGGCACGCCACGCTCGGCCAGCAACTCGACCAGCCTACGCTGCAGCGCGAGCGAATACGCACGCAACCGCGCGGCGCCCGTGGCGAGCGTGAAGACCTGCCCCGCTCGCGCCTGATAGAAGGGCAGCACCGGCGGTGTGGATTCGAGGAATGCGTCGCCGCCTTTTCCATATTCCGGAGGATCGGGACGCCGGTAGGCGAACGGATCGCGCTTGGCGAACCAGCCGGTGTCGAGCGTGCGCAGCGAGCCGTCGAGATGACGCGGATGCAGATAGAGGAAGCACGCGCCGGGACCGCCACGGAGGTACTTGTACGCGCCGCCAACCGCGAAATCCGCATCGAGCATCGCGACGTCGAACGCGTAGACGCCGAGCGCGTGATACGTGTCGAGCAGAATGCGCCCGCCAGCCGCGTGGGTGGCGGCCACGATCTGCGGCAGGCCGGCGATGCGCTGGCCGGTATCGAAGACAACCTGCGAGACCACGACCAGGTCCGCGCCCTTGGCGATCGCGGCCAGGAAATCGGAAGTTTCAAACAACCCGCTGCCGCGCGGATCGACCAGCGTGAGTGCGATGCGTCCCCGGCGCGCGTATTCGCGCAGGATCACGTCGAGTGAGTCGAACTCGCCGCGCGTGGCGACGACGCGCGGCACGCCATCATAGGTGTTGAGCACCGCCCGCAATCCCTGCCCCGCGCTCGTCTTGGGGACAATGCAGTCCGGACGCGGCGCCCCGAGCAGCCGCGCCAGCCGGCCACGATACGCCTGCATTTCCGCGTCCCATGACTCCCACGCGCCGCCCATCTGCGCGTACCAGGCGGCAAGGCCCTCGCGCACGTCGTCGTCGGTCGCGTCGAGCGGACGCCCGAGCGAGTGGTTGGCGAGGTAAATGCGATCGCGCCACGCTTCGCGCCCGCGCGAGAAAAGCGGCGCGATGTGTCGCTGGATAGCGGCCTCGGTCAGCGGCCCCGGGCCGAGCGCGGCGATGGCGACTTCGATGCGCTCGCTGGTCGTGCGGCCGCGTAAATGGAAGTTCGTCCCCGGGCCGGTCATATCCGCCCGATGACCGTGCGCACGTCGATCAGCTCGGGGAAGAACGGCTGGTCCAGCGCGCGCTTGAGATATGCGACACCCGACGAGCCACCCGTGCCGGTCTTGTTGCCGATGATGCGCTCGACGGTCTTCATGTGCCGGAAGCGCCAGAGCTGGAAGCCTTCCTCGACATCGACGAGCTTTTCGCACATGTCGTAGGCGTCCCACCAATGACGCGGATTTTCGTAGATCGTCTTGAGCACGGCCACCAGGTCCGGATTGCGTGCGTAGGGTCCACTGAAGTCGCGCTCGACGCAGGCGGCGGGCACCGGCAGGCCGCGCCGCGCGAGATGGCGCAGGAATTCGTCGTACAGCGACGGCGCTTGCAGCAGCGCGGTGAGCTCGCCAAACGTCGCCGGGTCGTGCCGGAATACGTCGAGCATCGCCGCATTCTTGTTGCCGAGCAGGAACTCGAGCGCGCGGTACTGCGCAGACTGGAATCCGGAGGAATTGCCGAGTGTCGGGCGAAACGCGTCGTACTCGGACGGCGTGAGCGTTTCCAGCACCGCCCATTGCTCGAACAACTGCTTCTGGATCAGCTTGACCCGCGCGAGAATCTTGAAGCAGGGCTCGAGCCTGTCGGCGCGCACGAACGCGATGGCGGCTTTCAGCTCGTGGATCATGAGCTTCATCCACAGCTCGGACACCTGATGCTGAATGATGAACAGCATCTCGTCGTGGCGCGCCGCGCCGTCCTGACCTCCGGACAGCGGGTGCTGCGCCGCCAGCAGCTGCGCCAGATGCAGATACCCACCGTAGGTCAGCCGGTCGGCGAGATCGGTGACGATGCCGGGTTCGAGGTCGCGAGTGGTCATCGTGCGGCGGGTCGTACCGTCAGGTCGCGAAGGCAGGTTGCTCAGGCAGGACGAACAGGCATCGTGCCAGCAGTGGGAAAGTATACGCGCGCGCTCTTTTGCTACCATCCGCCCCGATGCCCGCCTTCCGCCTCGTGTTGGTAGCCGTGACGATCATCGCAGCGCTGGTTGCCGGCGGCTGCGGGAACGACGTCGCGCAGCGCCGGAGCCTCGCGCTCGCCGACTGCCGCCTGCGCAATCTGCCAACCGCCGCGCAATGCGGCGAGCTCGAGGTGCCGGAGGACCGCAGCAAGCCCGACGGCCGCAAGATCAGGATCTTCGCGGCGGTGCTGCCGGCGAACACCGTGACGCCCAAGCAGGATCCGTTGCTGATCCTGGCCGGCGGGCCTGGGCAGGCCGCGTCGTTCCTGGGCCCGTTCGCCGAGCGCCTCACCGAGCTGCGGCGCACGCGCGACGTGGTGCTGATCGACCAGCGCGGCACCGGCCGCTCGTCGCCGTTGACCTGCGAGGCGTTTCGCGAGAGCGACGATGACCTGCTCGAGCCCGATCCCGTGCCTCGCGCCCGAGAATGCCTGCGCGAACTCACCGCGAGGGGCGTCGACCCCGCGCAGTACACGACGACCGCATGGATCGACGATCTGGAAGCAATGCGCGAGGCGCTGGGATACTCTCGCTGGAACCTGTGGGGCGGCAGCTATGGCACCCGCGTGGCGCAGGAGTACCTGCGTCGGCATCCGGATCGCGTGCGCACGATCGTACTCGACGGCGTGGCCCCGCCCGGGATGGTGATCACGCTCGACATCTGGCCGACCCGGGCCGCGGCACTCGATGCGATCCTCAAGGCCTGCGCGACCTCGGCCAGTTGCGGCAACGCGCATCCCGACGCCGCGGCAACGCTGGCACGGATAGAGCGCAACCTGGGACCGGGCGGCCGCGAAATCGAGATCGTGGATCCGCGCACCGGTGCGCCGCAGCGCGAGCGAATCACCTTCGATGCCGTGCTGGGCGCCCTGCAGCCGTTGACCTATGCGCCGGAAACCGCGACCTTGCTGCCCGAGATGCTCTCGCTCGCCGCCAACGGAGAGTTCGGTCCGCTTTTCGCGGCTAATCCGGTGCTGTCGGGCAACTTGAGCGATCAGATGAATGCCGCACTGCATTTTTCGGTGACCTGCGCGGAGGACGTGCCGCGCATCCGGCCAGGTAGCGAATCCCGGGTGCTTGCCGGATTGCCCACACGGCGACTGGCGTTGCAGATCATCTCCGTCTGCGATGTGTGGCCGCGCGGCACGATGCCAAGCGATTTCGCCGAGCCTGTGACCAGCGACAAACCCGCGCTGCTCCTGTCCGGTGGCATGGACCCGGTGACACCGCCGGCCTATGGAGCTCTGGTGGCGAAGGGATTTTCCAACGGCAGGCACATCGTGGCGCCGGGTTACGGCCATATCGTCTCGGTGCATGCCTGTGGCCCGCGGTTGCTGGCCGCCTTCGTCGACGACGCCGGTGTGGCGCACTTGCCGGCAACCTGCGTCGCCTACTTCGAGAATAGCGCTTCGCCGCCGCTGTGGCCGAACCGCCTCGCGCCGCAGCCATGATCTGCGTCGAAG
Source organism: uncultured beta proteobacterium (assembly GCA_963739745.1). Taxonomy (GTDB): domain Bacteria; phylum Pseudomonadota; class Gammaproteobacteria; order Burkholderiales; family Casimicrobiaceae; genus VBCG01. The sequence continues at coordinate 198,965 of CAVUCJ010000009.1, read as the reverse complement.
GCCTGGTCAAGTCGTTCGGAAAAAAGGGCGACGTGCACGCCGTGCGCGACGTGTCGTTCGTCGCACCTGATGGACAGATCACCGGCTTGCTCGGCCCCAACGGCGCCGGCAAAACGACGTTGCTGCGGATGCTGGCGACGCTGATCGTGCCCAACGCGGGCAGCGCGAGCGTGGCCGGGCTCGATGTCGTCCGCGACCGTTACGCGCTGCGCGAGCGCATCGGCGTGCTCTCCGACGCACGCGGCCTCTATCCGCGCCTGACCGCACGCGAAAACATCCGTTACTACGGCGCGCTGCATGGGCTCGCCGGCCCGGTCCTGGAGGAGCGCATATCTGCGCTGATCGCCACGCTGGGGCTGCAGGCGCTGGCCGACCGCCGCGCGCAGGGTTTCTCTCAGGGCGAAAAGATGAAGGTGGCGATCGCGCGCGCGCTCGTCCACGACCCGGACACGGTGCTGCTCGACGAGCCAACCAACGGACTCGACATCATGAGCGTGCGCGCACTGCGCGACCAGCTGCGCGCGCTGCGGGGCGCCGGGAAGTGCCTGCTCTTCTCCTCGCACGTCATGCAGGAGGTCGCCGCGCTGTGCGACCGGATCGTGATCCTTGGCGCGGGCCGGGTCGTGGCCGAGGGCACGGCCAGCGAGTTGATCGCGCAAAGCGGCGCAGCGACGCTGGAGGATGCCTTCGTGACATTGCTGGGCACCGGCGAGGGATTGGCCGCGTGAGTCGGTGCCGCCCGATACGTCAGAGGCGGGTCTTCGCGGCGAAGAATGGTCGCGCGGCTGCGCACCGGGCGAAGCGCTACCGGGAGATCGGGCGATGAGCGCGCGCCCACTGCACCGCATCACGGCGGTCATACGCAAGGAGGTGCTGGACACGCTCCGCGACCGGCGAACGCTCCTGGTCTCGCTGATCACCGCCGCCGCCGCCGGCCCGATCTTTCTTGTGCTGATTTTCAACCTGATTGCGAGCCAGGCCGATCGCGCACGCGAACTGAAGCTGCCTGCCGTCGGCATTTCGCATGCGCCCGCGCTGGCGGCATTCCTCGAACGCAACCAGGTGACGCTTTCGGACGCGCCCGCCGATTACGAGGCGCAGCTGCGCGCGGGGATCCTCGACGTGGTGCTCGTGGTCGACGACAAGTTTGCCGAGGACGTCGCCGCGGGCAGGCAAGGAACGGTGCGTCTGGTCTCGGACCGCTCGCGCGACCGCGCGCAGGCGGCGATCCGGCAGGCGGAGAACCTGCTGCGCGCCTACGGCCGCCAATGGGGGTCGCAGCGGCTGCTGCTGCGCGGTGTCGCGCCGGTCGTCGGCAATCCGCTGGATGTCGAGGACGTCGACCTCGCCACACCGCAGCAATCAGGCGCGATCATCCTGTTCCTCGTCGCGTTCTACGGACTGATGGCATCGGTGATGGGCGGAATGGCGGTCGCGCTCGACACCACCGCCGGCGAGCGCGAACGGCAGTCGCTGGAGCCGCTGCTGATGACGCCGGCGCGCCCGCTCGAACTGGTGATCGGCAAGTGGCTGACCGTGGCGCTGTTCAACGCACTCGTCGTGGTCGTCACGCTTGCGGGGTTCTACCTGACGCTGACGTTCGCTCCGCTGCCGCCGGTCGGCGCGCCATTCCTGTTCAGCGCACGCGAGTTCGGCCGCTTCCTCGTCGTGCTTGCCCCGATGATCCTGCTGATTCCCGCGATCCTGCTCTATGTCGGTGGCCGCGCGCGTACGTTCAAGGAAGCGCAGGCCAACGTTTCGGTGCTGATGTTCGTGATGACGATGGCGCCGGCGATCCAGCTGTTCCTGCAGAAGAGGGAGCCCGAGTGGTTCACGCTGGTGCCGGTATCCGGTCAGTTCACGCTGCTCAAGCTGGTGCTGCGCGGCGAGGCGATTTCGCTCACGCAGTTCGCGATGTCCTACCTCGTACCGGCACTGCTGACCCTCGCCGCGCTCGCCGCAGTCGCCCGCCTGCTATCCCGCGAGTCCGTCCTCGCCGGCAAGTGACGCTGCGGCAAGTCGCTCGTGCGAGAATCGCCGCGTGCCGCCCAGCCGCCCCACCCGCCCCACGGTCACGCCGCCCCCCGTGCCGTCCGCCATGATGGACACGCGCGAAGTGGCCGCTTATCTGCGCCTCAAGGAACGGCGCATCTACGACCTTGTGCGCGCCAACGCGCTGCCGCATATCCGCGCCACCGGCAAGCTCCTGTTTCCGCGCGCGCAGGTCGACGCCTGGCTCGCCGCCAAGTCCGGGACACCCGCCACGCATGATGCCCCCTCGCCGCCGCCGATCATCGCCGGCAGCCACGACCCACTGCTCGAATGGGCGGCGCGCGAATCCGGCTGCGGACTCGCGGTCCTCGCCTGCGGCAGCAGCAGCGGACTCGACCGCCTGGCGGAAGGCAACGCGATGCTCGCCGCGATACACTGGATCGACGGCCCGACCGGCAAGTACAACGTGCCATTGGTGCGAGCGCGACTTCCATCCTCCGACGTGGTCGTCATCGAGTGGGCGCGGCGCGTGCAGGGGCTATTGCTCGCGCCCGGCAATCCGCTGAAGATTCGCGCACTGCCGGACCTGAAACGCAGGAAGGCCCGCGTCGTCGCGCGCCAGCCGGAGGCCGGCAGCCATCATTTGTTGGAGCATCTGCTGGCCGTTGCCGGCATCAAGGGGTCCGATCTGCGCTGGACGGCGCGGCCCGCGCGCGCGGAGACCGAACTCGCAGCAGCGATCCAGGAGGGGAAGGCCGACGCCGGCGTGGGCATCGAGGCCGCCGCTCGCGCGCACAACCTGACCTTCATCGCACTGACGGTCGAGCAGCTCGACCTGGTCGTGCACCGGCGCGACTATTTCGAGCCTCCGGTGCAGGCGTTGCTGGCGTTCGCGCGCACGGCGGAGATTCGCGAACACGCAGCGGCGCTCTCCGGCTACGACGTCAGCGCCACGGGCCGCGTCGTGTTCAACGCCTAGCTTCCGGCATTCGGAAAGAAGAGCTGTTCGCCACCGACCTTGTAACCCGCGATGGCCGCCTGGCCCTTGGGCGAGACGACCCAGTCGACAAACTGCTGGCCCAGATCCTTCTTCACGTGCGGGTGCTTTGCCGGATTGACCAGCATCACGCCATACTGGTTGAACAGCCGTTTGTCGCCTTCGACGAGAATTGCCAGGTCGCCGCGGTTCTTGAACGACAGCCAGGTACCGCGGTCGGTCAGCACGTAGCCGTTCATCGACGATGCGGTGTTGAGCGTAGGTCCCATGCCGGAGCCTGTGTCCTTGTACCACGGACCCTTCTTGGCATCGAGGTCGACGCCCGCAGCTTTCCAGTACCGCAGCTCGGCTGCGTTGGTGCCGCTCTTGTCGCCGCGCGAGACGAAGGGCGCCTTCGCCGCCTCGATCTTGCGCAGCGCTTCGAGGATGTCCTTGCCACCTGCGATCTTCGCCGGATCGCTCTTCGGACCCACCAGCACGAAGTCGTTGTACATCACCGGCATCCGCTTGACGCCGAAGCCTTCGGCGACGAATTTCTCCTCGGCCACGCGGTCGTGGACGAACACGACGTCCGCATCGCCGCGGCGCGCCATGTCGAGCGCCTGCCCCGTGCCCAGCGCGACCACGCGCACCTTGATGCCGGTATCCTTCTCGAACAGCGGCAACAGGTAGCCGAAGAGCCCGGACTGTTCGGTCGACGTCGTCGACGAGACGACGATGAATTTCTCCTGGGCGCCGGCCGAATCGGCACCCAGTACAGTGCCAAACGTGACCAGGATGGCGGCGAGGGTTGCGAGCAGTTGACGTCTCATCACAATCGTTCTCCTTCCAGAAATGCCGCTGCCTCGGGTGTGCGCGGCGAGTTGAAAAACACGCGGGCCGGCGACTGCTCGACCAGCCTGCCCTCCTGCAGAAACACGACGTCGTCGGCCAGGCGCTTGGCCTGCGCGAGGTTGTGCGTTGTCATCACGATCGTCGTGCCGCGCGCGTGGATGTCGCGCACGATGTCCTCGACGGCGCGCGACGCCTTGGGGTCGAGACTCGCGGTCGGTTCGTCGAGGAACAGCACCTCCGGCCGCAATGCCCAGGCCCGGGCAAGTGCCAGGCGCTGCTGCTCGCCGCCGGACAACACACGCGCCGAGCGGCGGGCGAGCGCGTGCAGACCCACCTCCGCGAGCGCGTCGTCGATGCGCGATTCGGCGTCGGCGCCCGTCACGCCGGCGAGCTTCAACGCATAGCGGATGTTGGCGGCGGCGCCACGCCGCAGCAGCACCGCCCGCTGAAACACCATCGCCTGTCCCTGCGGGCGTTGCGAATGGCGTCCCCAGGCGATGGTGCCCTGCGTCGGCGCGGCCAGTCCGTGCAACGCCCGCAACAGCGTGCTCTTCCCCGAGCCATTGGCGCCAAGGATGAACGTGCAGGCCCCTTGCGCGATTTCGAGGTCGACACCGGCGAGGATGCGCGCGCCGCCGAGCGTGATGTTCACGCCGCTGCAGGCGATCGGAAGTCCGGTGGCCGCCCGCGGTTCAGCCATAGCGCACACGCGCCCACTCGCGAGTCAATTGCGCGGCCGCGTTCAGCAGAACGACGATAAGGATCAGGACGAGGCCGAGCGCGAGCGCCAGCGGCAGGTCTCCCTTGCTCGTTTCGAGCGCGATCGTCGTCGTCATCACGCGCGTCACGCCGTCGATGTTGCCGCCAACGATCATGACCGCGCCCACTTCCGCCACGGCGCGCCCGAAACCGGCGAGCAGGACCGTCGCGAGCGAAAATCGGGTGTCCCAAAGCAGCGTGAGCGTCGCAGAAAACGTGCCGGCGCCCAGCGACATCAATTGTTCGCGATATTCACTCCAGGCGTCGGCGACGATCTGCCGCGACAGCGCGGCGATGATCGGCGTGATCAGGATGGTCTGCGCGATGACCATCGCGGTCGGCGTGAACAGGATGCCGAAAGCGCCGAGCGGCCCGGAGCGCGACAACATCAGGTACACCGTGAGGCCGACCACGACCGGCGGCAGTCCCATCAGCGCGTTGAGCAGCACCGTCAGCGTCTGGCGGCCGGGAAAGCGGCCCACGGCAATCGCCGCGCCCAGCGGCAATCCGAAGCAGGCGGCGAGCAGCGTCGCCGTGAGGCTCACCCGCAGCGACAGCTCGACGATCGCGGTGAGCTTCGCGTCGAGGTGTGTCACGAGGCCGGCGGCCAGCAACAGGCTATCGGAAAGGGTGTCCATTGACCAGCGAGATGCGCAAAATGTGCATTATGACTGCATTTTTATGCAATTCATACATGCGGTGCTGCCGATCATTGAGGCGCGGCGATCGGTGGGGGCGGCCGAAAATGTCCCATGCGGCCGGACGGAGCGCTGACCGCGGCCGGCTCGAAGATTCGGAACGAGCATGCGCCGAGGGCGCGATGGAACAGAATGACGACGCTTGGCGCATAGGCGACCAGGCCGCCGTCGCGCGCGAACTCCGCGAATTCGTAGACAGCGGGAATACGGCTCTCGGCCGCCAGCTTGACGAGCGTCGCGCGGTTGACCAACGTCAGCGGATCGCCGATAACGACCAGCGCATCGATGCGTTGGCACCGCATGTCAGTGATCGCTTCATCGCGTCCGCTGCGATCGCGAGGCGATGTCCATCGATTGCCCGACGAGATCGGCGCCGCGCAACACGGGTATGCTTGAGTCTGTCGACCGCGCACGAGGCAGCGCATTGCCCGGCTCGCGCGGCCACATTGCAAACCCGTTACCCAAATCCAGTTCAGCGAAGAGTGCAAGACCATGAAATCAGCACAGCTCACCGCCATCGGCCCCGCGGAAAAAGTGGTCGCATGCATCGAGGTTCCCGACGCGGCAGCGCCCGGCGAAGGCGAGGTCCTGGTCGATGTCGTCGCCTGTTCGATCAATCCCGCCGACATCCTGATGATCGAGGGCAATTACGCGTCGGTGCCGGAAACCCCCTGCGCCGTCGGCATTGAAGGCGCGGGAACGGTCGTTGCGGTCGGACCGGGCGTCACCGCATTCAGGATTGGCGACAAGGTGATGAGCCTCGCCCGCACCAACTGGGTTCAGCGGATTCGCGACAAGGCGGAAGCGTTCATCCGGCTGCCGGAGGACGTCGATCTCGCCCAGGCGGCCATGCTCAAGGTCAACGCCGCCACCGCGCATCTCATGCTCGGCAACTATGTTTCTCTGGACCGCGGGGACTGGGTCATTCAGGATGCCGCCAACTCCGGTGTCGGTATCGACCTCATTCGCCTCGCGCACGCCGAGGGCATCCGCACCGTCAATATCGTGCGCCGCGCCGAACTGATCGAGCCGCTGAAAAAGCTCGGCGCGGACGTCGTTGTGGTGGATGGACCCGGTCTTCCGGAGCAAGTGAAAAGTGAGACGGGCGGCGCGAATATCAGGCTCGGCATCGACGCGGTGGGCGGTTCCGCCATCGGCCGCCTCACCGACTGTGTCGGCGATGGCGGCACCGTCGTCAACTACGGGCTACTTTCCGGGAAACCATGCGAGATCAGCGCATTCAACTTCGTGTTCCGCGACATCACCGTGACGGGCTTCTGGCTCGCCAGGCTGATGCGAAGCATGCGCGCGGACCAGATCCAGGCCATGTACGAACGGCTCGCCCGGCAACTGATCGACGGCACGCTGCACGTCGACATCGAAGCCACCTATCCGCTGGAGAAAATTTCCGATGCGCTGGCGCATGCCAAGCGCGAGGCGCGCGGGGGCAAGGTGCAATTGCGGCCGAACGGCTGAACCCCGACATGCTCGACAAATCGAGCGGCACCATGATCAAACGCTACTATTATCCCGGCAATGCCAGCCTTACCCCGCACATGCTCCTCGAGGAGATCGGCGCGCCGTTCGAGTTGAGGCTGGTCGACCGCGCGAACGCGGCGCACAAGTCGCCGGAGTATCTGAAGCTCAATCCGAACGGGCAGATTCCGGTGCTCGTTGCAGGGGACCTGATCCTCTACGAAACGGCCGCCATTTGCCTGTACCTGGCCGACATGCACCCGCAGGCCCGGCTTGCTCCGCCGATGCAAACGGTCGAGCGCGCGCATTTCTACAAGTGGCTCATAGGGTGCACGAACACGCTGCAGGCGATGCTGATGCACTATTTTTACGGCCAGCGGATGGTGAATGACGGGGATGCCGTCGCGGCAGCGCAGGTGAAGCGCCACGCCGAGGAAAAAGTCGGCGGCATGCTCGATCAACTGGACGCGCAACTTGCGTCGCACGGGGCGGACTGGCTGCTCGGGCCGGCATTCAGCGCGGTGGATCCCTATGCGCTGATGCTGTGCCGCTGGACCCGAAACTTCGCGCGACCCGCGCGCAACCTGCCGCAGCTGGGGCCCTACCTGCAGCGAGTGCTCGCGCGGCCCGCAATACAGCGCGCGTTCGCGACCGAGAAGTTGTCCCCGCCGCTGGTCTGATTTCGGAGCCGGCCGACTGCCGGCTGACCACGATCGTAATGATCGCGATGGCGTGCCGATCTCCTTTTGGATGCGCGCCGGCGTCGAGGCCGACGTCCGCCTGACCCAGGCCGGCAGTCCTGAAGAACGCGCCAACCATCGGCACAAGGTCCCGGCTCCCGCGCGCCTCGGACCGGGGCTAGACTGTGGCCCTGCCACTCGGAGTCCCCAATTGAGCAGCCTCGCCTCCTCCCCTGCACCTCACCGATCGTATCGGTTCGGGCGTTTCGAACTGCAACCGGAGGATCGCCGCCTGCTGGCGGACGGCGCACCCGTCGCGCTCGGTGCACGCGCGTTCGACTTGCTGGTGGCGCTGGTCGCCCGCGCCGGCCAGCTCGTATCGAAGAGCGACCTTCTGACGCTGGTCTGGCCCGACCTGGTCGTCGAGGAGAATAACCTGCAGGTACAGATCAGCGCGCTGCGAAAGCTGCTCGGTCCGCAGGTCATCGCGACCATCCCGGGGCGCGGCTACCGGTTCATGGTCGAGCTGTCCGGCTTGGTGGAGCCCACCCCCCATGTCGTGCCACCCGGGGCGACGGAAGCGAAGACGCAACCGCATGACGTCCTCACGCGCCTGACCAATTTTCCCGCCGACCTGCCACCGCTCTATGGCCGCGACGCCGACCTGACGGCCCTGCGCTCGCTGACCGATGGGCACAAGCTCGTTACCGTTGTGGGCGCGGGCGGCATTGGCAAGAGCTGCCTCGCGCTGGCGGTGGCGTACTCGCTGACCGGCCGCTGGCCGGACGGTGCGTGGCTGGTGGAACTGGCCGGCGTGTCCGACCCCGGGCTCGTCCCGAACGCCGTCGCGCAGGCGCTCCACCTCACGCTGCCGGGCCAGGGCTCGGCGCTCGACGAACTGGTCGCCGACCTCGCGCCACGGACTTTGTTGTTGGTGCTCGACAATTGCGAGCACCTGCTCGATGCGGTCGCGGCGCTGGTGAAGGCAATCATGCGCCAAGCCCCGGGAGTGACGCTGTTGACGACCAGCCAGGAACCGCTGAGGTTGTCCGCCGAACAGCAATACCGGGTCGCGCCGCTGGACATTCCGTCCGAGTCGACGACCAGCGGCTTCCGCACCTTCGGCGCCGTGGCGTTGTTCGAGGCCCGCGTTCGGGCAGTGGATCCCAATTTCACGCTGAGCGACGAGAGCCTGTCGCTGGTGATCGACATTTGCCGCCGACTCGACGGCCTGCCGCTGGCGATCGAGCTGGCCGCGGCGCGCGTGGGCACGCTTGGCCTGCGCCCGGCGCGCGACAAGCTCGACGCCCGCTTCAAGTTGCTGACCGGAGGCTCGCGTGCCACTCTGCGCCGGCACCAGACGTTGCGCGCCACGCTGGAGTGGAGCTACAACCTGCTCGATGACGCCGAGCAGGCTGTATTCCGGCGCCTTGGCGTGTTTGCCGGCGGCTTCACGATGGAGCTGGCGCAAGCCGTGGCAGTGGACGCCCAGCTCGACGAATGGGCAGTGCTCGACCACCTGAGCGCGCTGGTCGAGAAATCACTGGTCGTGGCAGAGCCAGGCGACACGCCTCGCTATCGGCTGCTCGAGTCGGCGCGCGCGTTTGCGCTGGAGCAGCTGGCTGCTGGCGAAACGGCCGACATCCTGAAACGGCATGCCCGGGCCATGCGGGACTTCATGCAGCGGGTCGATGGCGCCAACCTCGACTGTGAGCTTCGAAGTGACCGTTACGCCGCGCTGGTGCTGCCTGAACTCGACAATCTGCGCGCCGCCCATGCCTGGGCGACCGGCGAATCCGGCGACCTGAACGTCGCGGTTGCGATCGCCGCGCATGCAGGGTCGCTCATCGATTACACGGTCGAGTGCGTCGACTGGCTATTGCCCATGCTGCAGCACGTCGAAGGCGGCACCGTGGAACCTGCGGTCGCCGCGCGCTACTGGCGTGCCATCGCCGCCTACAACATGGTCGGCCACGTCTTACGTACACTGCAGGTGGAAGCGGCGGTTCGTGCGCTTTCCATGTACCGGGAGAGTGGGCAGCCGCGTCGGGTCGCCTCCTGTCTGATCCAGCTGGCGCGCCATCGCCTCGCGCAACGCCACACGGAAGCCGCACAGGCGGCCGCGGATGAGGCGAGGGGAATCATCAGGCACGACTGGCCCGCCGAATTCCGCATCCTATTGCTGCGGGTCGACGGCAGCCTCGCCCGGCTTGCGGGCCGCCGCTCCGACTCGGTCGCGATTCGTCGCGATACGGTCCGTGTCAGCGTGTCGAGCGGGGACTGGCGCCACGAGGTGATCGACCGCTCAAACCTCGTGGACGCCCTTTGGGAGGCTGGATCGATCGTCGAAGCCGCCAGCGAGGCCCGAAAGCTCAACGCGGAACTGCGGGTGCGACCCGCGGCCAATAGCGACATGGCGATGCAGGTCGCCAACCTGATCGGCATTCTGAGCGAGATGGGGCGCATCGACGAAGCCTCGGCCGCGGCGCGTGAAGCCATTCCCATCCTGCGCCGTGCACGGTACACCTACATCGAGGAGTGGGTGTACTTCTTCTGGCGCCGGGGACAGTTCGATACGGCCGCGCGGCTGCTGGGCGCGTCCGACGCGGAACGAGCTCGCTTCGGCACGCCACATCAGCCGAACGAACAGCGCCTGATCGACGAGGCTCGCGCAGGACTCGCCGCCCGGTTGCCCGCGGATACCCTCACGCGTGGGCTGGCCGCCGGCGCCGCACTCGACGAGCATGACTGGCTGACGGTGATCTCCGAGGCCCTGGCGCAGTCCGGCGAGAATCCGTGATGCCAATGTCTCGCTTCGAGTTCCCGACTTCGGGGTGAGCCTCAGGAGCCGGACTTTTCCATCCTCGGCCCGTACTAGAATGAGGATGGCCTCATCCTCACCGTCGGCACGTACGCAACCAAGGACATTCGATGAACAAGGACCTTTTCGACCGCGGATTGAAGACGCGCCGCGAAGTGCTCGGCGCCGAGCACGTCGACGCGGCGATCGAGAATGCCGACGACTTCAGCATGGCGATGCAGGAACTCGTCACCCAGTACTGCTGGGGCGACGTCTGGAACCGGCCGGGGCTCGACCGCCGCACGCGCAGCTTGCTCAATCTGGCGATGATCACCGCGCTGAACCGGCCGCACGAACTCAAGCTGCACGTGCGCGGCGCGATCAACAACGGCGTGACGAAGGACGAGATCAAGGAGGTCTTCCTGCAGGCCGCGATCTACTGCGGCGTGCCAGCGGCGATCGACAGCTTCCGGGGCGCGCGTGAAGTGTTCAAGGAAATGGGCATCTGATGAACGCGGCGCCGTTCCGTCGTCGCTTGGGCCTCTGGCGCCAGACCGTCCATGGAACCGTGGGAGCTCCAACTCCACTCCGACCTAGCCTTCTCGATTGCGCATCCAGTCCGCGGTGCCGAAGAACGCCTCGAGCAGGCGCTCGGCCAGCGGCGCCGGCGTCTGCAAATCGGCGAGCGCCATCCTCATGCACGCGAGCCACTGATCGCGCTCAGCCGTCGCAATCGGAAAGGGCAGGTGCCGCGCGCGCAGCCGCGGATGACCGAAACGGTCGGTGTAAAGCGAAGGGCCACCAAGCCATCCCGACAGGTACCAGTAGAGCTTGTCTCGCGAGCCGTCGAGGCTCGCCGGATGCAGCCGGCGAATGCCCGCGAACGGCTCTTCCAGGTCCATCCGGTCGTAGAACGCGTCGACGAGTGCGCGCACGCCCTGGTCGCCGCCCAGCAACTCGTAGGGCGTCGCCTGCGTGCTGAGGGTTTCATCCATGGCAACACGCATTTCATCCGAGCTGCCGGACAACCGCAGGAGGAGGTCGCCTCGTCGCTTCGCGCCACCTCCAGCGAAATCCCGAGAGGAAATCAGGGCAACGGGCGCCGCCTGGATCGCGCGCAATTCGTTCCCGACCCCTGCGCACAGTCGATGCCGCCGCCTCGCCGCGACGATCCGAACAGAGTCATGTCGCCCGCCCGCGTGTTGCCGGCAGTCTCGATCGCCCGACCTCGTCCTCAGCGCTCGGCGCAGAAGATCCTGCCCGACTCGTCAAACCCTTCTGCAACGTAACCCATGTAGAGCAACGCCGCCTGCTTGTCCAGGCTCATCGTATGCGAGTGGTTGGGCGCACCGCCCATGCCGTTGTTGTACGCCCGAAAGACCGGACCCGCATCCGCCGGGCACTCGCCGTTCGCGGCCAGCGGCCGCACCGCGCCCACAATCCCTTCGTATAGCCAGTCCGGGTTGTGCATGACGATTCGACCTCTGCGCGTATTGGTTCGTGAAGAAATGCGAGCTCTTTGTCGCCGAAGCTGGTGCTGAAGAAGCGATAGAGGTCGTTGGTACCCGCTGTGCCCGATGGATAAAGGTAGAAGGACTCGCCGGTGCGCTTCCAGCCTTTGAAGAAGCCGGAATCGAGCTTGGCCTGCTCGTCCTTGCTGGCGTCAGGAAGTAATGGCCGAAGCCGGCATGAAAATACTGGACCGCCTCGACGGCGAGCGATGGACCCGCAATGCGCGCGATCAGTGGCTGTTGCCCGCTCGTGTCGGGATAGTTCGGATACCAGGTGCCGACCGCGGTGAGCGTGCCGTCGGGCTCGCGGATGTGCCGGAAGAACGCCGAATTCGGGTGACCTTTGAAGTTGTATTCCGTGTATTTCGGCGTTGCCGTCCCGGGCTCCAGGAAGAACGACCATGGCCGAACGCCAGCCGGAGTATACGTTTCCCCAGTGGCCTGGATTCCCCCGCCGAACCCGGACGTCAGTGATCGAACTTGGGTGTTTCCACCGGTAGCCGGTATCGGCCAGACGCCGTTGGTGCCGAAGGTCTTGTCACCGAGCCCCGCTTTGTCCAATTTGGAGAGAATCGGCAGGTATCCCGTCGTGGCCTTTCCGATTCCCGCCGCGACGACCACGCTTCCGTCGAGAAGCGCCGTGATGTCGCTAAAATGGAAATCCTCGCCGTTGGCAGTCTTGAGCATCACCCGGCCATCGCCACCGCCCCAGGTCCGGTCGAGGGCAAGCGACAGCCCGTCCTCGGGCCGGCCCGGGAGGACCTTGTAGAGGCAGGCCGCTTCCGGCCCGTCGTAGAATTCACGGCATCGCACGCCCCAGAAAAACGCTTCCTCACCCGACCCGGGATCCACGAAGCGCGCGCCTCGCGCATACCTCTGATGGCACCACCCTTCGTAGAGAGGGAGGTCGTCCTCCACCAGGATGTTCGGAGATTCAGTGCCAGATCTCCGAACGCTGAACTGGTTGATTCGCACATCGGGACAATCTCCGGTGCCGCCAAAAATCATCTGAAGATACTGCTGAAACAATTCCTCCGGGTCGAACCGGGCCCGGTCGCCTGGTCTTGGCCCAGCGGCCCTCAAATCGAGTCCCTCTGACGATGCCGCATAGGCGTTCGGATATTCATACTCGGTTCGGAGCCGGATCGAGGCGCCGCCGAAATTCAAGTTATCGTAGACACTGATCACCGTGTGAAAGCGATCGTCGTCGACCTTCTTGTTGGATCCCACGATCAGGAGTGATCCATGCACCGCATCCGAACCGTAGATGCTGCCCGCGGGAGGCTTCAGCACATTGATTTCCTCGGTCACGAAGCCGGCCGGATTGGTCTGGGTGTCCTCCAGAAGCAGCGAACCGATGATGGGCGACGATTCGGCACCCTTTCCCCGCAGAAGGCCCGCATACCAGAAACGACGTTCCGACGTGGTCGGGCTTGGGTCGCGCACGATGCTGGACAGGAGTCCGGCGTCAACCGGCGGGCCAAGGCCCACCAGTGGCTCGCCCTTGTTGAAATTGGGAAGCGGCGCGCCGATCGGCACCGTCGCGGCGCTGGTCGAGCCCGCAAGAAGGGCTACCACGATCGCATAGGCTCGCATGAAATCCTCCCGCTGCCCGGATCCGATGCACTCTACGCCCGCAATCGCCGCAGTTCAATATCCGGATCGGAGCCGCGTCAGGGGGATCTCGGGATCGACGGTCCCGCCTGCTTCAGCCCAGCTGGCGCATCACCGCCAGCGGTGGCTGCCGCATCGTCCCCCGCGTCCCCAGCCACCCGGCGAGCGTGACCGCGATCGCGCCGCCGACGAGCCCGTAGATCCACACCATCGGATTGGCCTCGAACGGGATCTTGAATACGCGGTCGGCCAACGCCCACCCGGTGGCCGTGGCGCCGGCGGCCGCAATCAAGCCCGCCAGCGAGCCCAGCAGCAGGAATTCGGCAATCTGCGCGGCGGCGAGTTGCCGACGCGACGCGCCGAGCGTGCGCAGGATCGCCGCATCGAACTTGCGCTCGTCCTGGGTCGACGCGATGGCGGCCTGCAGCACCAGCAGCCCTCCGGCCAGCGTGAACAGGAACACGAACTCCACGGCGCGCGACACCTGGTCCATGATGCCCTGCAGCTGGCCGACGATTTCTCCGATGTCGATCACCAGGACGTTCGGGTATCGCTGCACCAGCGCGGGCAGCCAGCCGTGGTTGCCTTCGGGCGCGCGGAACGCCGCGATGTAGGTCGCCGGCATCGGGTCGAGCGGACCCGGCGGAAACAGCGCGAAGAAATTCACGCGAAAGCTGTCCCAGTCGACCTTGCGCAGACTGGTCACGCGCGCGCTGACGCGATTGCCGGCGACATCGAAGGTCAGCGCGTCGCCCAGCTTCACGCCCAGCGATTCGGCGATGCCCTCCTCCAGCGACATCCCTGCGTCCTCCCCTTCCGCCTCCGGCGTCCAGAACGCGCCGCTCACGATGCGGTTGCCCTTGGGCAGCGCATCGGTCCAGGACAGGTTGAATTCGCGTTCGGCCAGGCGCCGCGCGCGCGCATCGGTGTATTTCTTGGTGTCGACATCCGCGCCGTTCACCGCGACCAGCCGGCCGCGCACCATCGGCAGGAAAGGCACGTCGACGCCGATGCCCGCGGCAAGCTGCGCGCGCGCAGCGGCCACCTGGTCGGGCAATACGTTGACCAGGAACTGGTTGGGCGCGTCCGGCGGCAGGCTTGCGCGCCAATTGCGCAACAGATCGCCGCGCACGACGGTGAGCAGAAGCAACGCCATCAGCCCCAGCGCCAGCGCGCCGATCTGCAGGCTGGAAGCGAACGCGCGCCGGCGCAGGTTGGCCAGGCCGAAGCGCCACGTGATTCCGCGTTGCGGCAGCCGCTTGAGCAGCGTAAGCAGGCCCCACGCCGCCAGCGCCGAGGCGATCAGCAGGCCGCCGACCGCACCGATCATGATCAGGCCCGCCTGCACTTCGCGCGCCTGGTACGCGATGAGCAACGCGATGACGATGGCGCCGAGCGCGTAGGCGAGTATTCCGCCCACGCGCGGCCGCGGCAGGTCGCGGCGCAACACCCGCAACGGCGGCACGCTGGCGAGCGCGATCAGCGGCGGCAATGCGAACCCCATGAGCAGGAGAATTCCCGTGGCGAACGACGTCGCGCCCGGAACCCAGGTCGGCGGCGGCAGCGTGGCGACCGACACCGAGGCCAGCAACGTCGCCAGCATCTGCTGGCCGGCGAGCGCGACCAGCACGCCGAACCCGCATGCAATGATTCCGAGCGTCAGGAACTGGAACAGGAACAACATCAGCGTCTGCCCGACCCGCGCACCGAAGCAGCGGAACATCGCGGCGGCGTCGAGATGCCGGCGCAGATAGCGCGACGCGGCGAGCGCGACGGCCACCGCCGCCAGCAGCACGGCAACCAGCGCGGCGAGCCCGAGGAATTTCTCCGCACGATCGAGCGTCTGCCGAACTTCCGGACGCAGGTCGCGAACCGACTCCATCCGCTGGCCGGGCTTCAATTCGGTCGCGAGCCAGGTACGAAAAGCGTCCAACGTTCCGCGGCCCGCTTGATCGGCCACCAGGAGTCGCCAGGTTGCGCGGTTGCCCGGTTGCAGCAGATTGGTGGCGGGCACGTCTTCGATGTTGAGCAGCAGCTTGGGGCCGAGCGAGAACACACCACCCACGACCTCGGGTTCCTGCTGCACGATGGCCGAGATCGTCAGCGTGGATTCACCGACTGCGATGCGATCGCCGATCTTCACACCCAACCGCTCGGCGAGACGCTGGTCGGGCCACGCCTCGCCGCGACCGGGAATGGTGGTCGCAACGGCGCCCTGCGGTCGCGCCGGATCGGCCAGTACGATCGATCCACGCAGCGGGTAACCGGCACCCACCGCCTTGAGGTTGGACAACACGGCGGACACGTCGGGCGACGCGCCGGCCGGCGGCGGAATCATGCTGTTGAAACGGATGACCGGCGTGGTCACGAGGCCGCGGGTCTTCGCGTTCTCCGCGAACACCGGCGGCAGACTGCGGTCGCCCGAGATCAGGAGGTCCGCGCCCAGCAGCAGGTTGGCCTCGCCCGTCAGCGCGTTCTTGACGCGATCGGCGAAGAAGCCCACCGTGCCCACGCTGCCTACCGCGAGCACCAGTGCGGCGACGAGCACGCGCAATTCGCCCGCGCGCCAGTCGCGGCGCAGCAGGCGCAACGCAAGGCGGAACGTACGCATCGTCATTGCCGGCGCACCGTTTCGGTGTTTCGTCGAAGGATGGGGAACACGTCAATGATCACCTGCGACCACCGGCTCGGCGCCCTACGCCGCGGTCCGCTCGTCGCCGACCAGGCGCCCGGTCGCCAGCGACAGCCGCCGGCCGCAACGCGCGGCCAGCGCGAGATCGTGGGTGACGAGCACGAGCGTGGTGCCGTGCTCGCGATTGAGCCGGAACATGAGGTCGGCCACTTCGGTGCCCGTGACGCCGTCGAGATTGCCCGTAGGCTCATCGGCCATCAGCAGCTTCGGCTCGCCGGAAAACGCGCGTGCGATCGCGACGCGCTGCTGCTCGCCCCCGGACAGCTGCCGCGGATAGTGCGTGATCCGGCGCGCGAGGCCCACGCGGTCGAGCCACACCCGCGCGCGCGCGCCGGCGTCGTCCGCGCCGGCAAGTTCGAGGGGCAGCATCACGTTCTCGAGCGCGGTCAGCGCGGGCAGCAGCTGGAACGACTGGAACACGAAGCCCAGCAGGCGCTGGCGCATCGCGGCGCGAGCATCCTCGTCGAGCGTGGAGAGCGGCAGCCCGTCGACGTGGATCTCACCCGACGTGGGGCGATCGAGTCCCGCCAGCAGGCCGAGCAGCGTCGTCTTGCCGGAGCCGGACGCGCCGACGATTGCGATGGACGCCCCCGGCTCGACGGCGAACGACACATCGTCGAGGATGGTCAGCGGGTCGTCGCCGCTGCGCACGATCTTGGTCAGCGCCTCGACGCAAATGATGAAATCGGTCATGGAAGATGGATGCCCGGGCGGACCGGGTACCCGATGCACATGGGGATGCGCCAACAGTATGGCAAGGCGTCGCTCGAATCGTGGCGCCTCGCCTGGCGCGATACGAGCCTTCGAACGTCAATTGTAGCGTGGACGGCCGATGCGCCCGGCGCAAGCCCCGTGACCCGCAAGCTACAATCAACGCCATGGCGCCTTGTCGTTCCCCTGCCCCGTACCTGTCGCGATACCGACGTCGCTGCCTGATCGGCGCTGCATGCGCCCTGCTGTCGCTCGCGCTGCCCGCGACCGCGCAGGACAAACCACCAGCCGTCCTGGTCGTCGGCGACTCCATCTCTGCCGGCTACGGGCTACCCGGCGGACAGGGCTGGGTCGACCTCCTGGCACAGAAACTGAAGGACGGCCAGTATCCGTATCGCGTGGTCAACGCCTCGATCAGCGGCGACACCACGGCCGGCGGGCGCGCGCGACTTCCCGCGTTGCTGAAGCAGCACAAGCCGGCGATCGTGGTCATCGAACTCGGCGGCAACGACGCGTTGCGCGGCGGCAGGCTTGCCACGGCCCGCGACAACCTCGATGCGATGGTCACGCAGGCGCAGGCCGCGCGCGCCCGCGTGCTGCTGGTCGGCATGGAGATTCCGCCGAACTACGGACCCGCGTATGTCCGCGAGTTCCGCGAGATGTATGCAGAAGTGGCGCGGGCACGGCGCGTGCCGCTGGTTCCTTCGTTCTTCGACGGATTTGGCGCGGATCTCGCGTATTTCCAGCCGGACCGGATCCATCCGACGGCGGCGGCGCAGCCGCGCCTTCTCGACAACCTGTGGCCGAAGCTCGAGCCGCTGCTGCGAACCAAGTGAACACGTCGCCGCGAAGCACGGCTCCCAACAAGGTCGGTGTCGCTGCGATTCCGGCGCATCCTGAACGCATCGACGTGCGCAGTCCGTCGGAGTTCGCCATCGACCACATTCCGGGTGCGGTCAACCTGCCTGTGCTCGACGACACCGAGCGCGCGGAAGTCGGCACGCTGCACGCGCAGGAGTCGGCGTTCGCCGCCAAGCAGCGCGGCGCCGCGATCGTCGCGCGCAACATCGCGCGCATCATCGAGGCGCATTGCCGGGGCAAGCCACGCGAATGGTCGCCGCTCGTGTATTGCTGGCGTGGCGGCAAGCGCAGCGGAGCACTGGCGCACGTGCTGAAGGAAATCGGCTGGCGCGCCGTGCAGCTCGACGGCGGCTACCAGGCCTATCGCCGGCACGTGGTGGCAGCGCTCGCGCGCCTGCCGGCGCGCTTCCGCCTGATCGTCGTCTGCGGACTTACGGGCTCGGGCAAGAGCAGGCTCCTGGGTGCGCTCGCCGACGTCGGCGCGCAGGTACTCGACCTCGAGGCGCTCGCGAAGCACCGCGGATCGCTGCTGGGCGACCTGCCCGGCGACCCGCAGCCGTCGCAGAAGTGGTTCGACAGCCAGGTGCTGGCGGCGCTTGAAGGTTTTGATCCCGCGCGGCCGGTGTTCGTTGAATCGGAAAGCCGCAAGATCGGAACGATTCAGGTAGGTGATGCGCTGCTGGCCGCGATGCGCGTTGCGACCTGCGTGCGCATCGCGACGCCGCAATCGTTGCGCGTGGCGCTGCTGAAGGAAGAATACGCGCATTTCCTCGCCGATCCCGAAGCGCTCGCCGCCAGGCTCGACCACCTCGTGCCGTTGCACGGGCGCGCGGCCGTCGAGCGCTGGAACGCGACGGCACGCGCCGGCGACTTCGACACGCTGGTCGACGAGCTGCTGGTCAGGCACTACGATCCAACCTACGCACGGTCGATCGAGCGCAACTTTCCGAACAGCGCGGCGGCGCTGACGGTGATCCCCACGGCGATCCCCTTCGATGCCTTTCGGGCGCTTGCACGTGAAGTCGTCGAAGCCACCACGCAGTCGCTGCCGGAGCCCGCGACATGACCGACTACGCCTTTCGCATCGTGAACGTATTTGCCGAGACACCGCTGGCGGGCAATCCGCTTTGCGTGTTCGAAGACGGACGCGGGCTCGACGACGCGACGCTACAGGCGCTGGCGCTGCAGTTCAACCTGTCGGAGACGACGTTCGTGCTGCCATCGGACGACGCGACCGCGCAGGTGCGCATCTTCACGCCGACGTTCGAAATGCCCTTCGCCGGACATCCGACGCTCGGCACCGCGCACGTCGTGCGCGACCTCAAGCGTGCCGGCGACCGGGTGACGCTTCGGATGAAGGCCGGCGTGATCCCGGTGACTGCCGCGGGCGACGTCTGGACGCTGTCCGCCAACGCTCCGAAGCATCGCGCGGCCGAAGCGCCACCGGCGAATCTCGCCAGCATGCTGGGCCTGTCGGCCACGGACCTGGCCGGTACTCCGCTGTGGGTCGATACCGGTTCCGAGCAGCTCGTCATTCCTCTCGCCACGTTCGCCGCGGTGCGCCGTGCGGCGCCGACGGCCGACGGACTGCGGGCGCACGGCAGCAACGGGCAGCGGGCCATGGCCTACGTGTTCGCGCGCGAAGCGGACCGCGTGCTCGCGCGGTTCTTCTTTCCCAAGCACGGATCGGTGATCGAGGACCCGGGCACGGGGTCGGCCTGCGCGAATCTGGGCGGCTGGCTGCTCGCGACCGGCGCCGCGTTGCCGCAGCGGCTCACGATCGACCAGGGCGAGGCGGTGGACCGGCCGTGCCGGCTGGGTCTCGAGGTGACCGACGACCGGCGCATCCTCGTTTCAGGTCGCGTAATCGAGATCGCACGCGGAACGGTCAAGCTCTGACCGGCGCGACGCGCCCGTTCAACGGCGATGTGAACCAATGGCTGCCCGACGAATTTGCCGGAAAATGCGCTAAGCTTTCCACGGATCTGCGTATCGCGACGCAGCCAATATCGGCAGGAGTCGGATTGGCAGAAGGCGACGGGGGGGAGGTGGCAAGCTCCGGTCGACGCGCTGCGTTGAGGCGTTTGACGCTGGCGTTCGCCGCGATCGTCCCTGCCTGTACGGCAACGCCGGCGTTTCCTCCCGCAGCGCCTTCGACCGGCAGGCGGAGCCCCCCGACCCAACAAGCATTTCGCGCGGCCGATGCCGCCAAATCGGACATCGACGTGGCGGCGGAAATCCACGCCAGGGAAAGCCTGGCATCGACCCGCCTGGTGATGGAAAAGCTCTACCGGCGCAGTCCGCGCGAATGGCGGAAGGGAAATTTCGCGAGTGCGGATACCGCAATTGCGAGGGCGTACGATCCGCACCGGCAATTCCTCTTTCCGGAACTCGACAATCTGCGGGGCAGTGATGCGATCGCGCTCGCACTTCGCCCCGACTATCGTGGCGACCGCGTGTTCGCGTTCGGCGTTGGGCTCGCCAGCATGATCTTCCTCGCC
The DNA here is from genome assembly GCA_963739745.1 of uncultured beta proteobacterium. Lineage (GTDB taxonomy): Bacteria > Pseudomonadota > Gammaproteobacteria > Burkholderiales > Casimicrobiaceae > VBCG01. Next base: position 178,839 of record CAVUCJ010000009.1, on the reverse strand, counting down.
TACAACGGCAAGACCGAGTTCTACATCACGGACTCACTCGATCCCCAGAAGCTCTACAACTCGGCACGCAATGTCGAGATTGCTGCGTGGAAGCTCGCGAACGCGCGAGGCTCGAGGGGTGAACTGCTTATTCTGTCGAACGAAATGAAGGGTGGGGTACCCAATTTGTCGTTTGAGCGGGAGTTCGGCAAGATCATCGCCTACCAGGACGTGATGGCTCAGATTGCCGCGCAGCGGAACAACCGCACGATCCGCCGCGTGGTGCAGACGCTGGCCACCGCGACGTTCCTGCCGATCTAGATACCAGCCGCGATGTCCTCTCGGAAGTCCGAATTCGGTGGCGAAGACCCACCGCCGGGAACCCGCGCCGTCAAAGCCGGTCACAGCAATTAAGATGGCGTAGGATGAGACTGCGCGGCGGGCGTTTTTGTTCATCACTGCCAACACGGCCCCGCGCAAGGCGTGGAAGCGCAGTTCGACCAACCCGCACCCTGGAGTCAATAATGACGACAAAGAATTCGGCGTCCCCCGAGGCGCCAGCCGCCACTGATGTGGAACCGAATCATGGTGGTCAGTTCGTGGGAAGGATGTTTTCCGGATTTGGGCACGTAGACGAGATGCGGCTTGCGCAGCCGCGACGGCCCTCGGAGGAGCCGTTCCATCCAGTGCGCCAATCGAAGGCCGCCACTGCCATGACCTATCGCTTGCAGAGTCAAACCTCCGAGCTGGGAGTACGAGCCAACTCCCCCGCGACCGACGTGATGACAGACCTAAGCCGAGTGGTAGCGGTGACAATTACTGGCGGCACAAGTATCGATGAAGCCCACCAGGCAATGATCGCGCATGGTGTTCGCGCACTGTTCGTTGTCGATGACGCAAGAGTCGTTATGGGAATCGTCACCGCCAACGACATTTTGGGAGAAAAGCCCATTCAAGTCGCGCAGGCCCGAGGCGTGGGGCATGTCGGGGTCCACGTGAACGAGGTGATGACGCCCGCAGACCTCCTGGAAGCGATGGAGCTACAGGACGTGCAACAGGTTCGTGTCGGCGACATTGTCGAAACCTTGAAGCGCTCCGGCCGGCAACACGCGCTGGTGATCGAACCCGGTACTGCCGATGCGACCTCGCCAACGCGCACGGTGCGAGGCATTTTCTCCCTGACGCAAATTGCGCGGCAACTTGGGCTCCCACCCCAGATCGGACATGACGTCGCGCGTACGTTCGCGGAAATTGAAGCCGCGATCGGCGCATGAGGCGGCCATCCTGGCCGATGCCCCATGACTTCTGATGGTTAATTCACCATGGGCACCCCGGCCGATTGCGACGGGACACCGTAGCCGGTGATCGTTCTCGGGGCTTCGTTATCGCCCCGAGAACGAACTGGGCGAGCGGGCCATTTGGTGCACCTACGGCGTGATTTGGCGTTGCTTCGGCGCCAGCCCTATTGCTTCCCGTTTTGCGACATCAGGTAATCGACGATCGTATCTATGTCGCTCTCCGCGATGGGCGCTCCATACACCTTTTGCATCTTGACCACTTCGCCATGCCACTGAGCTTTCGTCAGTGGAGGCTGCATGTAGACATAGTCAACCGAATGGCAGGACATGCACGATTTCGCGGCCGTATCCATGCCCGGTCCGGCCTTGAACCGCGCCGTCTCCGGCGGCAGGTCGATCTTGACCGTACCCGACATGTCCGCTGCAAGGGGCGTCGCGCTTGCCGCCAAGGCGAGAATCGCGGGCAGAAACTTTGCGAAACGAAGCGGGTTGTTCATCGTTCACCCTCCTTACGTCGCGCTGACGCGCACGGTTTCGACGACATTTCTCATATAGCCGGAAGGATTCCAGCGCGGCGTGAAGCGCTGCGAGTCGCCGATGGTGTTGATGGCAAGACAGCTCAGATCGTAGCGCTGGCCGGCTTTCGGCGTGAAGGGGGCATGCCACTCGCGGAAGCTGTACTTGCCATGATCCTTGCCTAGCCTCGTCTCGTCCCATGTCTTGCCACCATTGGCGGAGAACATAACCCGGGCTATGCCGAATCCGCCGTCAAAGGCGATCCCCTTCACCTCGTACGTGCGGCCGGCGGTGACGGTGGCGCCGTCCGCAAAGCTGGTGATGAAGGAACGAACGTTCATGCGATTGATAGGCACGGTCTTGACGCCTTGCTGTCCTGGCTCCATGCAGGCACAGGCGTTGTCAGGGATCCGATAGGCGGGCTTCATCCAGAAATTCTCGTCGACCTTTCCGATGATTTCGATGTCATCCAGCATCTTGGTCCAATACGTCGCGTACCAGCCGGGCACGACGAGGCGGACTGGATACCCGTTGAGAACCGGCAGCGGCTCTCCGTTCATCCTGTAGGCGACGATCACGTCCTCCCCGAGGGCAGTATCCATGTCGAGCGCCTTGACGAACTTCGGCGTGGCGGGAAACACCGGCCCATCTGCGCCATTCAGCCTGACCTGCACCGCGCCCGCACCGATACCCGCCTTGTTCAGGATGTCGCGCAGTCGCACGCCCTTCCAAAGTGCATTGCCCATCGCGCCGTTGCCCCATTCGCCGCCAGCGACACGGGGGTTGAAGAGCCCACGGCTGTTGCCCGAGCATTGGCAGACGGCCGCGACTTCGACGGATTCGTAGTTCCTCTGCAGGTCGGCAATGCTCAAGCTGAGCGGTTCCTTGACCAGCCCATGGACCTTGATCCGGAAGGTCGCGGAATCCACGGTCGTCGGCACCCCGGCGAGGTGCCACCGGACGAAAAAGGCGTCATTGGGGGTGAATACGCCATCGTTGGTTGCGGCGGAAACTTCATTGAAGACGGAGAACGGTGTTTCCAATTGAACGGGACGCGCCGTCAGCACGATCAGCTCGCGCTTCTGTGGGTATGTCGCGAGCTCGCGCCTCCCGTTCAGCATGGGCAACTCGGCGATGTTCTGCGCTGCGACGCCGACAGCACTTCGCCCGAAAAGGGCGAGACCGCCCAAGGCGGTTCCGGTCCGGATGAATTTTCGGCGCGATGCGGTCGATTGACCGGCTTGCGCAGAGATCTGGATCTTGCCCTTGCTCATGGGTGTCCTCCGTCATGAATTGGATCTACTTCAGACCGCGGTACATCAATGTTGCAGAACAAAACGATACCGCCCGGGCTAGTGCCTTCCTGGAATAACGATAGTCCTTTTTTTTATACTTGCAAAGGGCCCTCGTCTCCATTTCTTGCAGAAGCAGTTCTGACCACGGCGCCGCGGTGTGGAAACGTATTCCGGACTTCGGAAACGGATTCCCCGCGGGTGCCGTGATGCCCATGCTCCGGGCCATAGACCGCCGCGCGAGCAGGGTTCGGCGCCGCCGCGTCGGCCACTGGTCGGATCAATGCGACCGGATGCAACGGGTCGCACCGAGACCGTCGAAACAACGTTGGGGCCGTGCCCGGCCAAGCGCGGAAGTTGGAATGGTTTCCCGATACCTCGTGCGGCATCGGGTGGGTGTCAAGCCTCTCCAGCGCCGGAATGCTTGGCACCCGAGAAATATCGGCCGAGCGACGGCTCCTGCCGCTCCCGCGTGGAAAAATCGGTACGGGCTCCCTACTCCACCGGCTACATCAATTCGTTGATCGCGTTCCTGATGGCCGCATCGACCCGTTGCCGGTCGGCATCGGTATCTCCCATGAGGGTATCCCAATGCAGCCGCACGTAGGCCGACCGATGTTTGTTCTTCAATATCAGTGTCTGGACACCACGTTGCTGGCCGAAGGCGTAATCAGTGGCATAGCCCAGAAGGTCGTGCACGCCGGCTTCCCACATTCCGGTTTGGACGGTATCGATGATCGCGGCCATGCGGCGGTGGAATTCCCGCGGCACGTCGACCGTAAGGGGATCCTTGTCGATCACGGGGGAGGCAGGCGATGGCTTCATAATGACCCCGCAAAAAAACACCCCTCCATCTGCGCCGGACGGCAGCCTCGGTAAGACGGCGCCTGTTTCCCGTGGCCCCTCATGGGGTCGGCTTTCTCGGCCTTCCTGTCTTTTCGCGGCCTTCCGGTTTGCTGGCTGTCTTCTTCGCGCCTTCTTCGCCTCGCTGACTTGGTCGCCGGTTTGCTGGCCGTCTTCTTATCTGACGACGGACTTCACCGTCACTTTCTTCGCAGGCTGCCTGTTCGCGACCTGCTTCACGGCTCGTTTCGCTGCCCTTTCCACCGCGGCGACCGCGCCTCTCACCGTGCGCCTGACGGACTTGACGGCATCCTTCGCCGCTTTCCTGACCTTCTTCTCGATGGGGCCCTGTGCGGCCTCCTTCTCGGCCTTCGACTTGTGGCGCAGATCGGCGGCATGAGCGCGCTTGTACGTCTGTATGTCCTTGAACTTGCCGCTCTCGTCACGGACGGCGTAGAGCTTGGTGCCTGTCCGACTTCTCATCGTGGTACGACGCGTGGCCATGGTTCCTCCTGAATGGGATGCGGGGCGTCCATGCGAGCGTGCGCCGGACATCTTTCATTATTCACCACGTCGCACAGCCTGTCAGAACAACTTCGTGGAGTCGGCGCTTGGGCGAACGGACAGCACGGAGCGCCGGGTGGCGTGTCCTCTCGGCCACTATTCGAAATCCCCCCCGGCAACAGGAAGATCTGGAATCCCGCGCAGAACATCGTCGTCGTGACGTTGGTGTCCGCGGATCCGGCGGCCTCGACCCGAATTCACTTGGCCACCCGCACCGCCAACGCGAAACATGGCGAGAAGCGTTCGCGCGTGAGTGCGATGGCGAGCAAGATGCGCTGCTTCAACCCGCCGGTCGCCGCGATGCCGATGGAGCCCGTACCGAGGCCATCTGCGAACCCGACGGTCGCGGCTGGCCTATGTGCGATGCCGTACCGACAAGGGCTATGCACAGGCGCAGGCTTTGCGAAGCGATTCGGGCTCGGAAGCCTTTCTGTTCTGCGCTGCGGGTCGTTCTAACCATCGGGGAGGCCTGCGCAGCAGCCCTCCTGTTGCACGGACCGCTCAGGATGACCTGACGCGCGCTTTTCCATGCGCGCACCTCGCGGTGGAGTGCGCTCACTCAATCTATCGGAATGGAGAAGCTTATGAAGACCTTGCTTGCAATGGTAGCGGGTGCGGTTCCCCTGCTATCCAGCGGTGTCGCCCTGGCGCAGAACGGAAGCATGATGAATGGCGGCGGGTGGGGTGGCGGTTGGATGGGTGCATACGGCGGTATGGGTGGATACGGCGGGATATTGGTGCCGATCCTGATTTTCGCCGGGGTTGCCGGCCTGGTGGTATGGGTCGTCAAGCAGAAGAGAAAATGAACGGAATGGGTGGAAGTTTTCTTGATCCGAATGGAGTCCAAGCATGAAAAGCATGAACCTTCGCAAGTCGTTGGGCGCCGCCGTATTGATCGGCGGAACAATTGTGGGAGCAAGCGCGCTGGCTGACCCGCCGCAGGATGCGTACGGCCATGGCTACGGCATGGGCGGCGGCATGATGGGCAGCTACGGCATGGGTGGAGACGGGATGATGGGCGGCTACGGCACGGGCCCCGGCATGATAGGCGGCCAGGGCCGCGGCTATGGCATGGGGGCCGGCATGATGAGCGGCTACGGCTCGAGAGCGGATCTGCATCTGACGGCGGAGCAGCGCAGCAAGGTCGCCAAGATCCAGGACGACGTGCGTCGTAAACACTGGGACCTGATGGGCAAGATGCAGGACGAGCAGTCGCAGATGAACGAGCAGTACAACGCGGATCCGCGCGACGACGCGGCGCTCAGCAAGAGCTACCGGAAGATGTCAGAGCTTCGGCAGCAGATGTTTGACCTTTCCCTCGCCGCCCAGAAGCAGATGGATACCGTACTCACCGCGGAGCAGCGCGAAAAGCTGAAACGTGGTTGATGTGAAAGCTGGGCGGTATCGACGCAGGCAACCGGCGGCCGGGCGATCGCAACGGCCGGTTCCGATACGGATCATCGCGGTGGGAGGTCAGTTGAAGTTGCGGCGCCCGCCTTCTGCCCCCGCCTCGCAATAGGAGTCGATACATGTACGGATTCAGCACCCAGCTAAAGCTACCGTTCGATGCCGCGGTCGCGAAAGTCACCGACGCCCTGAACAAGGAAGGGTTCGGTGTGCTCACTGACGTTGATATCAGGGCGACGCTGAAGGCCAAGCTCAATATCGAAGGCCGGCCGTATCGCATACTTGGCGCGTGCAACCCGCCGCTCGCGCACCGCGCGATCGAGGCTGACCCCGATATCGGATTGTTACTGCCGTGCAACGTGGTTGTGCGCGAGGAAGCCGATGGAACCATCACCGTTGCGTTCATGGATCCCGAGGCCGTCTTGAAGTTGGTCGACAAACCGGGAGTACAAGCTATCGGCAGGGAAGTACGAGGGCTTCTGCAGCGCGTCTGCAACAACCTCAAGGCGTGACGCCGGGAACCACCGGCGGTACAGCGTGCGAAGCGTGATTCCCGCGCGCGGCGTCCCCGATGTCCGGAGCGGATCCTGAGCCGGCACGACGTAATTGGCGGTTACAACTTCGCACGGCGCCACCGTCAATTCTCGTGCGGACTCCTACGCTGACGGCAAAGGTACCCGCCGGACGAGGACCGCCATGGCGATCCTACCATATTCGCATTCGCCATTTTTTGTCCGGCTGCCGCGTCGGTGCACGTCGGCACGCGCCGGCGATCCGAGCGGCCCCGTGACCGTGCGCGGCATCCGAATCGGCATTCCACACGGCGTCGGCCCTTCTCATTCACTGAGCGAGCTCGCCACCGATCCAGTTTCTGGGCTGCGTTCCCGGCGCCATGTGGCGGGGGGCCGGCCGATCAACCGCTTGAATGCGCGCGCGAACGCCGCCTCCGAGTCATAGCCTACCTCAAGGGCGATCGTCGCGACCGTGGCACGCGTGTCGAGCAGCAGGCGCGCCGCTGCTTGCATTCGCCATTGCGCGAGATATTGCATCGGCGGCACGCCGATCAATTGGACGAATCGCTCGTGCAACGCCGAACGCGACAGGCCGATGCGGCGCCCGAGCTCGTCGATCGTCCAGTTCTGGGCAGGCTGCTCGTGCAGCAATGCGAGCGCGCGCCCGACCAGGTGATCGCGCATGCCTGCCAGCCAGCCGCGGCTGTTCGCCGGGAGGCTCGCGGTGTAGCGCCGCACCGCGTCCACGAACATCATCTCGCTCATTCGCGCCAGCATCGCCTCCCCACCCGGTTGCCGCGCACGCGACTCGTTCACCGCATGTTGCATGAACTGCGCAATCCATCGCCCGTCGTCGGACGCACCCAGATGCAGCAGGTGCGGGAGGCTCGCGATCAATGGATTGAACGGCTGCAGATCGCAACCGAAGAACCCGCAGACGATCGTAGTCTCGCCTTCGAGCTCCGAGGGTGACATCGACGGCGCATTCGATCCGTTGTACGCGACGCGGATCGGCAGCCGTACCGTCGCCGACTCGCTGTACCAATGCAGGTTGGGCGGATCACCGCGCATGCCCTCTGCGCTCGACACCACATGTGCATCACCATGCGGGAACAGCACGATGTCACCCGTCGCAAGGCGCACGGCCGGGCCGCCCGGTATCGCCGCCCAACAACCGCCCTGGGCGACCACGTGGTACTCCATCACGTGATCCACGCCCCGCATCAGGAGCGGAGCGATCTCACAGGCGGCCGGTGCTTCCGCCGCCCAGTCGTCGGACGCCGCTTACATAGAAGAACACCGCACCGCGCAGGCGCACGCTGCGAAGCACGTCCGACAGCGTGTCATGGCTCATATCGATTCAATCCGGTGCTTCGATCAAGGGGCGCGGAGGTTCGATCAAGCCCGGGATTGTACGTCCGGGCGCCGCCGGACAGAAGATCAAGAACCGGCGACGCGGAGTCAAGCAGCGCGTCGCCCGGACGCGCAGGATTCGGTCGTGGACGCCATCAGCCACGAAGCGCGGCAAGACTCCTTTCTTTGCGAGGCACGACATGCACACACTTACCTACCTGTACCCTGGATCGCGACGTCCGACAGCTTCGCGAGAGCGATGCCGATGCGTTCGCAACTTCGATCAGCGGGAGCCTGCTCACTACAGCCGCCGCGGACTATGACCAGGTTCGCAGCATCTGGAACGGCGCGATCGATCGCCGCCCGGCACTCATCGCCCGGTGCCTGAACAATTCGGACGTCCGGTCCGCCCTGCTCTTTGCGGGGGCGCACAGGATGCTGGTCAGTGTGCGCGGAGGAGGTCACCACATCGCCGGCAACGCGGTTGCCGAAGGTGGCCTGATGATCGATCTGTCGGGCATGCGGGACGGTCAGCGTCGCGGCGGAATCTCGAACGGCTACGGTCGGCGGGGGCGCGCTGCTCAGCGACTTCGATCGCGCGGCGCAGGCCTACGGCCTCGCCACGCCACTCGGCATCAACTCCACGACCGGCGTCGGCGGACTCACACTCGGCGGTGGCTTCGGCTGGCTGACGCGCCGCTACGGAATGACGATCGATAATCTGCTGGCCGCGACCGTGGTGACGCCCGATGGTGAAATCCTGGTGGCGTCCGCTTCCTCCGAGCCGGAGCTCTTCTGGGCGCTCCGCGGCGGCGGCGGCAACTTCGGCGTTGTGACCTCGTTCGACTTCCGGTTGCATCCGGTAGGGCCCGCGATCTACGCCGGCCTCGTCGTGTACCCACATACCGAAGGCTCGCCAGGTGCTTCGCGCCTGGCGCGATTTCGCCACTCAGGCGCCGGACGAGTTGACCGTTTGGGCCGTGCTGCGCAAGGCGCCGCCGCTCCCGTTCCTCCCTGAATCGGCGCACGGAACCGATGTGGTGATCCTCGCACTTGCGTACGCCGGCGATGTCGCTGCCGGGGAGCGCACCGCGGCACCCGTCTTCGCGCTTGGGGAGCCCCTCGGCAGCGCTGTCGGGCCTACGCCCTACGCCGATTTTCAGGGCGCATTCGACCCGCTGCTCACCGCGGGCGGCCGCAACTACTGGAAGTCGAACAACTTCCGCAGTCTGACCGACGCGGCGCTCGACGTGGCGATCGAATCGGCCGCCGGGTTGCCGGGACCGGAATGCGAGATCTTCCTCGCGCATCTGGGTGGCGCAATGGCGCGCGTCGACCCTTGGGCGACCGCGTTCGCGGGCCGAGATGCGCATTTCATCATGAATGTCCACGGTCGGTGGCGCGACCCGCGTGACGACGATCGGGTCCGCACCTGGGCGCGAGACGCCTTCGCCCGGGCGGCGCCGCACGCGACGGCAGGTGGTTACGTCAATTTTCTGACCGACGACGAAGCCGAACGGGTGACGACGAGTTACGGCAGGAACTACCCCCGCCTGCAGCAAGCCAAGCGACGCTACGATCCGGGCAACCTGCTGCGGATGAATCTCAACATCGAGCCCGCCGCGGCGGCGGTCGAACAACGGGCTTGAAGCGAGGCGTCGACCTCGCCCTTCGCCATGCCCGACACCGACTACCGCGCATGCCCGATCTCCGGTGCGACACCGGCGGCGCTGGAGGCGTTTGAGCGCGCGATCGCGACGTTCCAGAGTTGGCGCACCGGGACCCAACGCCACCTTTCGTTCGCACTGCGGGAGGCGCCGGAGTTCGTGATGGCGCACGTGCTTCGGGCCTACCTGCATCTGTCCAGTCGCGATCCCGCGGTGCTGCGTGCGGCGCGGCCCGTGCTTGAATTCGCAACCGCGCTGCGGACGAACGCCCGCGAGCGGCTCCATCTCGCCGCGATCGACGCGGTGCTGGACGACGACTACGAGCGTGCGAAGGATCTGCTCGGTGATCTGGTGCGCGAACAGCCGCGCGACGTGCTGGCGCTGCAGGTTGCGCACGCGCTGGATTACCTTACTGGCGATCTCGCCCGTCTTGGTGACCGGCTGCCGCGCGCGCTGCCGGCGTGGTCGGAGGCTCTGCCAGGCTTTCACGCCGTGCTGGCGATGCACGCGTTCGGACTCGAGGAATGCGGCGAATACCAACACGCGTCCGAGCTCGCGCAGCGGGCGCTGGCGCTCGAGCCGTTCGATGCTCGCGCCCATCACGTGCTCGCCCATGTATTCGAGATGACCGATCGCCCGGAGGCCGGCCTCCGGTGGATGCATCAGCACGTCGAATACTGGGCCGTCGAGACTGTCGTCGCGACGCACTGTTGGTGGCACGTGGCGCTGTTCTATCTCGCCGAAGGCCAGATCGAACAGGCGTTTGCGCTCTACGACCACCAGGTGCGCGCCGGCAATTCGACCGCGATCTCCGACCTGATCGACGCGGCCGCCCTGCTGTGGCGCATTCATCTGTACGGCGGCGAGGTCGGTGCGCGCTGGCGCGAGCTTGCGTCCGCCTGGAGCGCGCATATAGCCGATGCCTTATGCAGCTTTACCGACCTTCACGCGATGATCTCGTTCATCGGCGCCGACGACTGGAATCGCGCGCGGCATCTCGAGAGCGAGCTCGCGCATCACTACGCGCAGCGTACTCGCTACGGCGAAACGACCCGGCAGGTCGGATTGCCAGCGTGCCGCGGCTTGATGGCGTACGGCCGCGGCGATTACCCGCGTGCGATCGGCCTGCTGGGCAGCCTTCAGGCGCATGCGCATCGCATCGGTGGCAGCCACGCGCAGCGCGGCTTACTCGACCTTACGCTGTCGAGCGCAACCGAACGAATTCGCCGGCCGGGGTTCGGGTTGCCTTCCACGACTGCGGCAGGGCTCGCGCCCGCGCGAGCGAACGGGCCGGGCGGCCGGGTCCGGCCCGAACCGGCAGTGCAGAGTGCTGCTGCCTGACGTCCTCGGGAGGCCACCACGCGGTTCGATTCCGCGAGCATCATGCCGTTGGTCAGGATCAATGGCATTGGCGTATTCAACGTGCTCCGCGCAGCTGGCAATCGAGTGCAGGATCGCGGCACGCTCATGGCGGTGATGTCGGCGATGGTGCGCCTTGCCGTCATCGGCATGTATCCGGGCCTTCCCAAAGTATAGGGGGCACGTGTCGGCAGCGCTAACCACGCCCCGATAATGCGACGGAAGAGGAACGTCGCGCGTTCCGACGGCAGCAGGTTCGCCAGGGACCCGAACTGCGTGCATGGTGTGCGCAGGAAATGCTCGCGACACCGTCACCGCTCGCCGAACAGATGACGCTGTTCCGGCACAATCACTTTGCCTCGAGCCCGCAGCTGGTGCGCCTCGCGTTGTTGCGTCGTCAGAGCGTTGGCGTACGCGGCTTCATCCCCTAAAATGTCGTCGCTGCCCCCCCCGCGGATTTTCACCGGGATTCAGAATGGCAAAGAATCGCCTGGCCTTTCGTCAGATTGCGCGAACAGCGTCTATGTGCGGTTGTCTGGTGCTGCTATCCCCGGGCGCCGGTGCCCAGTCAGGCATGACCCGTGCCGAGGCTGCACAACTGTACGCCGCGGCGGGGTATACGATATTGAAGGAGCTGCCGACCAACCGCTGCGGAAAGCCGGCGAAGCCTCGTGTGACCTTCGTCGACATCAGCGGCGACCGTCGGCCTGAAGCGCTTTTCGTCGACGCGAATGCCGAGTGCTTCAAGCCATCGGGGCGCTATTTCGCAGTCCTCGTCAAAGACGGTGGCAGCTGGCGATCCGTCATCAGCGGGACCGGAACCATCCAGGCCTTGTCCAGCAAGACCGGCGGCTGGCTGGACATGCGCGTCAGCGATTCTGGCTGCGTCCGGAATCACCGCTATGATGGTCGGACGTACCAGGCGGCGACGAATTGCGCGGGCGAAGAAGTCGCAGCAGCGCCGCAACCGGCGCGACCCGCGCAATCCGCGAGGGCGTCTCCGGCGCCAAGCGCCGCGGCCAAACCGCTGCCCTCTGCCGACGAGACGGCGGCGTTCAGGGCGGCCGGCTTTACGAAGCGTGACGGCAAGTGGCGAAGCGGCTGCGACGATCCGGGCACCGCGAGCTATTCGGCCGGAAGCCTCGACAAGGTGACCGACCTGAACGGCGACGGATTGCCGGAAGCCGTCCTCGCAGAGGGCGGAACCTACTGCTACGGCGACGTCGGACAGGGATACTGGCTGGTGAGCAAACTCGCCAGCGGCAGCTGGAAGCTCATGACGAGCGGCACCGGCATGCCCGTGTTTCTCGGGACGACGGGCGCCGACGGTTGGCCCGACATCAGCGTGGGCGGTCCCGGTTTCTGTTTCCCTGTCGAGCGCTGGGATGGCAGGGAATACAAACTACAGCGCTGGGAGTATGAGGGTAAACCCTGCAAGCCACCTCGCTGATCCCGTGTTCCCGGCTTGAGCCGGACAGGGCGTTTTTGCATGTCGTGGATGAACACCTGACGTTGGCAATCACCGGTGCTTCATCCGGACTCGGCAGTGCGCCAGCGATCGAAATGGCCCGGCGCGCGGCCGCGGCCCGGCCGCGCGCTGCCATCCCGTCACTTCTCGTTGCGCAGGCGGGCGAGCCAGTGTTCCATCTGCTTGCCCGCGGCCTCTCGGCCGCCCAGGCCGAATGCGAGCGCCACCGCGACGGCGACCGCGCCCAGCGTCAGGCCAAAGGCGAGGTTGACGATGTCGTCGGCGATCCCCATTGCGCGAAGGCCCATGGCGATCACCAATCCGAGGATCGCAATCCGGGCGATCGGCGCGAGACCGGTAGTGCGCTCGCCGGTCGCCCGGTCGATCGCGCCGTAGGCCAGATTCGCCAGCCAGAATCCGATCACCAAGATCACTCCGCCAAGGAGAACGTCACCACCGAACTTAATGAACATCGCCACCAGATCGCGCACCTGCCCGAAGTCGAGCCGGTTGGCCGCCTCTACGGTTGCGAACAGCATCGCGAAAAACAGGGCCAGCGCGCCGACCAGCCCCGAGGGCTTGTAGTTCTCCGCCACCAGCGCGCCCTTGAAGCCGAGTTTTTGCGGCAGCGTATCGAGGCCCAGGCCGGCAAGCAACCGGGAAAGGAGGTCGGACGCGAACTTCGCGACAAACCAGGTGATCGCCAGGATCATCGCTGCGGCGACGAGGTTGGGTACCGCGGCGAGGAATCTTTGGAGCATGTCGGTCGCAGGCCTCGAGATCGCCTCGATCTTCAGCGCATCGAGCGCCGCGATCAGCGTAGGCACGAACACGAAGATGAACACGATTGTCCCTACCAGCCGCGACACTCGGAACGATTCCGCAAGGCCCAACTTCGTCGCGGCCCCGTCCGCGCCGGCGGCGGCGAGCAGGTTGGTGACGAGTCCGCGCAGGACTTTTGCCACCAGCCACCCCACGACCCCGATGACGCCGGCGGCAAACACGTTGGGCAGGATGTCGAGCAGTTTGGCCAGCATCGCCTGCACCGGCTCGAGCAGACCGTGGAGTTGGTATGCCGACAGTGTCATCGGCAGGAACAGCAGGATGACCAGCCAGAAGAGGACGTTCGCCACCGTCTTGCTCATCGGCTCCATCTCCGCCTGCGCCGAGAGCTTCTCGTCGAGGTTGGTTGCCGCCAACGCCTTGGCGACGAGCGCCCGCAGCGCGGTGGCGAGCAGCCACGCAAGGAGCAGCAACACCGTTCCCGCGACGAGCCGCGGAATGTACCCGAAGATCTGGCTGACCACGAGTGCGAAGGGACCCGAGACCAGCTCGAAGTGAAGCGAATCGAAGACCGCGACCAGCGTCACAAAAATGATGAGCCAGAACACTCCGATCGCGACGCCGGATTCGACGTGCACCGGCTGCCCGGTACTCTCGGTGATACGCTGGTTGACCTTGAGGACAGCAAGAAGGCGGCGCACACCGCCGCGCACGACGACCGCGGCGAGCCAGCCAACGATGAGGATTCCGAGCGCGCCGAGGATGCCGGGAAGCTGTGCGCCGAGAGTGTTCTGCAACGATGCGCCAAGCGTCGAGAAGTCCATGGGTCCTCCCGTCAATTCGTCAGACTGATTGAACGATAGCGTTGAACTGCTGCCACTGCAGTGGACCTATGATATCACCTGAACGCGCCGCAGCTGCCGCAGAACCCTTCTTCGCTGGCGGCGTCGCATGAACTTGCCCGACCATGCCAAGCAAACCACGCAACTTACTGTTCGGCGGCAGCACTGCGGATGAGGCTCAGGTCCACCGGGAGAAAATCGGCACCCCGTGGCGGTTGAGTCATTTCAAAGACATCGTCTGGGACGCGCGGCAGCCCCCGCGGTCGCCTTGGGCTGCGCGTGGCTTGAGGGCTGTCCGCACCGTGCTGATTCTGGCGCGAGACCTCACGCGCGGCCAATTGACGCTGCGCGCGATGAGCCTCGTGTACACGACGCTGCTGTCGATCGTACCGCTGCTCGCGCTGAGCTTCTCGGTGCTGAAGGCGTTCGGCGTTTCGAACCAGATTCGCCCGATGCTGCTGAATCTCCTTGAGCCGCTCGGCGAACGGGGCGAGGAGGTGGCGCAACGCATCGTCGGGTTCATAGAGAACATGAATGTCGGCGTCCTTGGTGCGCTGGGGCTGGCGCTGCTGGTCTACACGGCGTTCTCGCTGATCCAGAAGATCGAAGAGTCGCTGAACTACATCTGGCACATTCCGGAACCCAGGCCGCTGGGCGAAAGGTTCAGCCGCTACCTGAGTGTGCTGTTCGTCGGTCCGATCCTGGTGTTCTCGGCCATTGGCATCACCGCGACGGCGATGAACATCGAGTTGGTGCGTGAAGCGCTGGCGGTCGACGCGCTGGGACAGGCAATCCGCGGGATCGGCACGCTGATGCCCTATGCGCTGGTGATCGCGGCCTTTACCTTCGTCTACATGTTCCTCCCGAACACCCGGGTCCGGTTCGGACCTGCGTTGATCGGAGGCGTGGTCGGGGGGGTCGCATGGCAGACTGCGGGCTGGGCATTCGCGGTGTTCGTAGTCTCGTCGAACAACTATGCCGCGATTTACTCCGGTTTCGCCATTCTGGTGCTGTTCATGGTCTGGCTGTACCTGTGCTGGCTGGTGGTGCTGTTCGGTGCGAGCGTCGCGTTTTATGTCCAGCATCCGGAGTATCTGTTCGTCGGCGATGGCGAACCGCGACTGAGCAACCGGATGCGCGAGCGGCTCGCGCTATCGGTGATGAGCCTGGTCGCCGGCCGGTTCCTGACCGGCAAGCGGGGGCCGTCGCGGTCGGAGTTCACCCGCTTGTTCGGCGTGCCGATGCACGCGCTGCACACGGTGCTCGACGCGCTCGAACGGCGCGTTCTCCTCATGCAGAGCAACGACGATCCGCCGATCTATCTGCCCGCGCGCGACCCTTCGCTGATCTTCGTGACCGAGGTGCTCGCCACCGCGCGCGCCGCGGACGAGGAGCGTTTCCAACCGCCCGAGGGACTGCCGGCGCCGCAGCCCGTCGACGCGGTGCTCGCGCGGGTGCAACGGGCGGTCGAATCGTCGGTCGCCGACATGACGATGCGTGAACTGGCCGCGCAGGATTCCGATTTTCGGATGCACACCGGGGCCGAGCCGCAGGCCCGAACTCAATCGCGCGAGAAAACCGAGGCCGCTTCGCAGGACACGATCGAACGTCGCTGAGGTGGACGGGAACCGGCCAGGTCAGGCGAGCCGTAGCCTCGCCAGCGACGCCGCGGCGTTGCCGCCACGCACGTCCGCAACGATGCTCAACTCGAGCACGGCGACCGCCGGGAGATCGACGTAATGGTTCTCTGTCTCGTGGGTCGCGCCCTGGGGACTGAAATTCCACTGCTGCCGTACCAATTCCCGAAGCGGCTGCCCGCCGTCCGGTGACCAGCGCAGCACGTACTCCTGCGTGCGCTCGGCGCGAGTCTCCACGAATTCGAGTCGGATGCGCCGGAGCCGCAGCGGGCGGGCAAAGAGAAGCCGGATCGTCTGCTCGCCCGGCTCAGCGGCACGCCAACCGACCCCGGGACCCGGCAACAGCGCCGACTCGATGGGATGCTCCGGGTGCTCCGAGCTGATTTCCACGTCCGCCAGGTCCCGGAGCTCGAGCCAGTCGTCAATTGCCTCTGTGCCGGCCTGATTGACCCCTGCGATCAGTCGTTTGATTTGTTTGCGCATGATTTCCAGCCGGCATCAGGTACAGGCCTCCGGGATGCCCGAATCCATGCCCACAAGCTTCCGATTCACCGAGGTGCATGACACTTCGCGCTCGGCGGGTTCCCAGTATTGCTCGGCTGGCTCCCGAAAACCAGCCCTCTCGGCGAGGAAATTGGCAGCCGACTCGATCACGCGATACCGTTGCCCCGCACTTGGCGTCGCCGCGGTCTTGCCGGCAGTGGTCCTGGCGCGCAAAAAAGATCCGGGCGCCGAAGCGGTTCGAGTTCGAAGCCTCGGGTGACCGGGATCTTCGGAGGCTCCCGACCCGCCCGTTTGCTTGGGAATATCCCTCATCGTGGGACACCCGTCCTTGATGCAGACGACCGTCTGCCGGCAATGGAGATGAAGCTTGAGCTCGTCGCGATAGGGCGGGTTCGTGGCGGAATAGTCGTCGATCAACCGCCAAGCTGCCCGGTCCGTCAGCAGTGGACCACCGCAGGCGTTGCAGAATTTGCGGTCGCCTTTTCCCGTCTTGGGGGAGGCCCGATCCCGATGCGGGTCCGCGCCCGCCACGATCGTCAAGTGCGATGGATACCATCCTTGAATTTCGGCGACGGCCCGCAGAACGGCGTTGTACCCGGACCCGGCGCGTTACTTCATTGCGCCGCAATCGCCGACAACGTCCACAGGGCCGCGTCGGGCGCCGGGCGGATTGCGATCCTGCAGACGCCGGCCGCGAATCGGTTCGCAAACCGTTCATTTGAACTGTCTTTGCTGCCCCACCCTTTGTCGTGTGGTTGTGGCATTGTCGACCCGCGTGGGCGGCACTCGGTGCCGGCCACCCCATGTGGAGGCTCTTTGATCCAGGATCCGCTTGCCCAATTCAAGCAGCGCCAGCGAGAAATGTGGGCCTCGTTCGGCCCGACAGCGCTGTTCACCACGCCGGTGGCGGGCCATGTCGTGCGTTTCGCGGACATCGCCGCAGGCGAGACCGTGCTCGACGTGGGAACCGGTACCGGCGTGCTGGCGCTCACCGCGGCGCGCCGGGGCGCGAAGGTTACCCGGCTCGACCTGACGCCCGAGTTGATCGAGCAGGCGCGCGAAAATGCCGACATTGCCCGCCTGCCCGACATTGTATGGACGGAGGGCGATGCCGAGGACCTGCCCTACCCCGACGCTTCGTTCGACGTCGTCGTCAGCCAGTTAGGCCACATGTTCACTCCGCGCCCCGATGTGGTGATGGCCGAAATGCGGCGCGTGCTGAGACCGCGTGGCCGCATCGCGTTCGCGACCTGGCCGCGCCCTATCATTTTGACGACGTGATGCACCAGGACTACCTTTTGACGCGCGCGCAGGTGGCCGGAAACTGAGCCGACAGCCAGAGGCGCTGGATCCGGAACGTCGACCTGATCGAAGCGCGGAATTCCGGCGCCGAGTTTGTGTCGGCGTTTTGATCGGGTGACCGGGCTTGACGATCCAGGGAGAGTTTCCACGCTGGACGGCGCAACACGTTGGCGGCGGGATGCGTACCCTCGGTAATGCGTAGAGATTGAATGCCCCCACCCGGGTCGAGCCTGTCGTTGAACTCGGACCGATCATCGGCTGTCGCGGGCCGCTCGCGTGAGTTGCACGCACACCCTTTCTGCGCAACGCCCTGAGCGTGCGAAGAATGTTCAGGACCATGCCGCTTGGCGGCGACCGCCTTCGACGATGCGCCTTTCCCGACATGACAACAACCCGCGCACTCACTATAGTATTCGGGCAAATCGAGTTCGAACCCCTGACGTGAACCCTGCCGAACCAACCATTGCCGTGCTGTTCGCCGATGTCGCAGGCAGCACTCATCTGTACGAGCAACTGGGTGACGTCCAGGCCCTGGCCATGATGAGCCGCTGCATCGAACTCGCCCGGGACGTCGCTGCCGGACTCGGTGGACGCCTGGTCAAGACGATCGGCGACGAGGCGATGCTCGTCTTTCCGACGGCGGACCAGGCCGCCGCAGCTGCCGCGGAAATCCAGAGCAAGATGTCCACGCTGGCGTGCGCCGATGATCTGCGACTTGCCTTTCGCATTGGTTTCCATTTTGGCAGCGCGATCGAAAGGGATGGCGACGTGTTCGGCGATTCCGTCAATATTGCTGCGCGGATGGCCGCGCTGGCAAAGGGTGGCCAGATCATTCTGTCGGCATCCACCGCGGAAGCATTGTCGCCCTATCTGCGCTCGCAGCTGCGCGAGCTCGACGTCGTGACCGTGAAGGGCAAGGATCGGGACATCGACATCATGGAGCTGACCTGGCAGGACCCCGCCGAGCTCACGCAGATGGTGGCGCGGCCGTCGTTCCGGGCCGCCGAGGTCGAACTTCAGCATGGTGCGCGCACGATTCGACTGAACGCTGGCACCTTGGTGGTCACGCTTGGCCGCGACGGCCAGAACGACCTGGTGATCGCGGACAAGCTGGCTTCGCGATTCCATGCCAGGATCGAGCGCCGCCGCGACAAGTTTGCGCTGATCGACCAGAGCTCGAACGGGACCTACGTGACGTTCGATGGTGAGCGCGAAATCCTGCTGCACCATGAAGAACTGCCGCTGCGAGGCCGCGGCCGCATCGGTTTCGGCCACTCCTGCGAATCTGATCCTGTCGAAACGGTGTCGTTCACCTGTGCCGAAAACTCGCCGTAGGCCGTGGCGCGCCATAGCCGCGGGCCGCGGCGGCCGCGGACACGCCGATTCGAGCCCGGCCGTTGAGGGGGCCGCTGGGCCGCCGGAGGTCGAAGTCGTCATCGAAATTCCTCGCGGCAGCTTTCTCAAACGCGGATCCACCGGTCACCTCGACTTCATCTCTCCATTGCCATGCCCGTTCAACTACGGCTCGGTGCCGAGCCATCTGGGCCTTGAAGGCGATCTGCTCGATGCGGTGTTGCTCGGACCGCGTCTTCCGCTGGGTACGCGGAGACGGGTCAAGGCATGGGGCGCCGTGATCCTGACCGACCGCGGCATGTCGGACGACAAGCTCATCTGCAGCGAGCATCCTCCGAGTCCATCGACTCGCCGCAATGTGCTGCGTTTTTTCCACTTCTACGCGAAGTGCAAGGGACTGCTGAATATCTGGCGCCGCCGGCCTGGACGCAACGCGTGCGATGGTTGGTGCGACGCTGGTCAGGCACTCGCCCGTGCCCGACCTCGAGACGATACGTGGCGTGGGCCATCGATCGAGTTCTGATCGGCGCGCATCGACACGCGCGATAGAGGCGAAGATTTCGTCTTGTCACCAATCATTCAGACGCGCTCGCCCGCCACGACCGCGCGTTCCGGGTGCCGATGTTGCGCAGCTTCGCTGGAGAGACCTGCAGTGCAAACGACCGACTAGGTCTGCTTTGGTGATGAGCAGCGCCTGGTCCGGGTATGTACCGAATTTCGAAGCATCGGCCTTGTCACCCAATTCGAACTCGCAGGTTCGGACAAACCCGGCGTGACGATATGCGGATGGGGTGCAAGCCGGGCAAGGATGCCGGCGCATGGGCCATTCTCGGGGCTTGATGCGGTCAGTTGGCCAAGATCGCAAAATCGGATCAAACTGAAGTCGAATTCAATCTTTCAACCATCGGAGGTCGAAATGAGTCACGCGTCAATGCTGAAAGCCAGGCGGCAGCACCAGAAATCCAGAAAACTTCTCGATGTCGCGGCCAAGCAGGCCAAACGGCTGGCGAAGCAGGCATTGGCGGGGCCGGTCGCGAAGAAAGAAAAAGTGAAGAAAGAAAAAATAAAAAAGGAAAAGGTCCAGACGGAAAAAGTGAAAAAGGTCAAGCCGACCAAGGAGGAGCTCGGCAGGCAAGAGACGAAGAAGAGCAGCGCGGGCACCGGAAAGAAAGGCGCGTCCTAGCCATTCTCGGCCGGGAACCGGAGCGGCTCATGGCGTTGAATCCCGCCGCCCCTGCTTGTCGGAAGCGGCGGATAGTGCGTTGCCACGTATGCTCATCATTTGATGAGGCTTGTTGAATCAGGATCAAGCGCGTCCGATCGCCTCTTAGTTCTCTACATCGACGTAGGTGATCGATTCGGCGGGCCGCCTCTTGCGAAACGGCCCGCCGGGCTCGCTGACGGCGGCTACGATGGGTCGCTGATCACGACCGATCCGCCCCCCAACGTGCGGGGCTACAACGGCCCGGGCTGCACGTGCGTCAGCGGCTTGCCGTCGAGCGCTTCGGCCATCGCGCCCTCGAGCTTCTTGATGTCCTCGGGGCTGAGCTGCGGCCGGTCGATCTTCAGCGTCAGCTTGTTCAGCTTGGCGGTCAGCACGAACGGCGGCTTGTAGTCGGCGTCGTTCACGCCCGTCAGCGTGTCCGAGCCGATGTCGAAGCTCTCGTCCCACTGCAGGATCATCGGCATCGTCCGTTCCAGTTTCTGCGTTTGCACTTCCTTGCCGTCGACCTTCAGCGTGCCTGTGCCCGAGCGGCCGAGCCCGCTGAGGTTGTTGAAGGCCAGCGTGCCCACGCCCAGGCCGTCGTACTTGAAGTCGAACTCCACCACGTGCCGGCCCGGCGACAGCGCTTCGGGCGCTTCCCACTTGACGCGCTTCAGGTCCACCAGGTTCCACAGGAAGGTGGGCTTGCCCTTGAGCAGGTATAAGCCGTAGCCGCCGAAGCGCCCGCCAGAGGTCAGGATCATGCCCTCGGCGCCGCCGGCCGGCACCTCGATGTCGGCCGTGATCGTGTACGACGCGTTCAGCAGGAACGGCGAGTCACCCTGCGGCAGGCCCACCATCGGCCGTGTATAGACGAACTCGGTTCGCCCGGCGGTAATGTTCGGGCGCGGCGCGACGATGCGTGCCGCCACTGAGGCGTCCAGCGGGAAGACCTGGTACTTCTTCGCCTCGGCGACGAACTTCGCACGCATCTCCTTGACCTTCTGCGGGTTTTTATCGGCGATGTCGTCGGCCTGGTTCCAGCTGTTGTGCAGGTCGTAGAGCTGGAACACCTGGTTGTTCAACGGATCCGGGTTCGCCGCGCCGAACGCCTGCCAGGGGGCCCGGTTGACCTTGGTGGAGAGCAGCCAGCCGTCGTCGTAGAGCGCCCACTGGCCCATCATCTCGAAGTACTGCGTCTTGTGGCGCGACGCCGCCTTGGCGTTCTGTGCGTCGAAGGTGTAGGCGAAGCTGGTGCCTTCGATGGGCTTTTGCTTGATGCCGTCCACCATCTGCGGCGGCTGCAGCCCCGCAGCCTCGAGGATCGTCGGCACGACGTCGATGACGTGCACGAACTGCTCGCGCAGCGCGCCCTTGTCCTTGATGCGCGCCGGCCACGACACCACCATGTTCTGGTTGATGCCGCCCAGGCGCGATGCGTTCTGCTTGAACCAGTCGAAGGGCGTGTCGAAGGCCCACGACCAGCCGGCCGACATGTGCGGGTAGGACTGGTCGGTGCCCCACACGTCGTACCACTTCATCTGCACGTCGACCGGGATCTCGCTCAGGCCGTTGAAGAAGGCCACTTCGTTGGGCGTGCCCAGCGGCCCGCCTTCGGCGCTGGTGCCGTTGTCGCCGTTGATGTAGATGATCAACGTGTTGTCGAGCCGGCCGAGGTCTTCGAAGGCCTGGATCACGCGGCCGATCTCGTGGTCGCTGTACGCTGCATAGGCGGCGAACACCTCGACCTGGCGGATGAACAGCTTCTTCGCCTCGGGCGTCAGTTCGTCCCAGGGCTTGAGCAGATCCTTCGGCCACGGCGTCAGCTGCAGGTCCGCGGGGACGACGCCGAGCTTCTGCTGGTTGGCGAAGATGCGCTCGCGCAGTTTCTCGTAGCCGTCGTCGAACAGGTGCATCGCGTGGATCTTGTCCACCCACTCCTTGGTCGGGTGGTGCGGCGCATGCGTCGCACCGGGCGCGTACTTGATGAAGATCGGCTTGCTAGGGTCGGTCTGGTGGATGCGCGAGATGTAGTCGACGGCGTCGTCGGCCATGCCGGTGACGAGGTTCCAGCCCGGCTTGCCCAGCTGCGGATAGATCTGCGTGGTGTTGCGGAACAGGTTTGGTTCCCACTGGTTGGTGTCGCCGCCGACGAAGCCGTAGAAGTACTCGAAGCCCATGCCGGTGGGCCACTGGTCGAAGGGCCCGACCTGGCTGGCCGCGAAGGCCGGCGTGTTGTGATCCTTGCCGAACCAGGCGGTGGAATAGCCGTTGTCGAGCAGCATGCGGCCGATGGTGGCCTTGTCGCGATCGATGATGCTGTTGTAGCCCGGGAAGCCAGTGGACTGCTCGGAGATCACGCCGAAGCCCGCCGAATGGTGGTTGCGCCCGGTGATCAGCGCGGCGCGCGTGGGCGAGCACAGCGCCGTGGAGAACATGCGGTTGTAGCGCAGGCCCTCGCTGGCGATGCGGTCCATCGTCGGCGTCGGGATCACGCCACCGAAGGTGCTGGGCACGCCGAAGCCGGCGTCGTCGGTGATGATCAGCAGCACATTGGGTGCGCCCTTGGGTGGCACCACGCGCGGCGCCCACCAGGGCTTGGACTGCAGCGCGTCGTTCTTGATCACGCCGCCGAACTTCGGGTCCGGCGGTGGCAGTTGCCTCGGGCTGACCGTCGTCGTGGCGTTGGGCGAGCCCAGCGTGCCAGTGACCTGCTGCGCGGCCGCCTGCGTTGCGCCCAAGAACACCGCGACGACCGCGGCAACCATTGCCGTCTTTCTCGATATCATCGTTAGCTCCAAAGGTTCGTTCCGTGCCCGCATGTCTCGATGCGCTCGCGCCACCGAAGACGCATTGACCTCAGGGCAGCGGGATAGTTCGCCTGCGTGCCACCGCGGGGAAGCGGGCAATGATAGCAAAGCACTGCGGCCCTCCGCGGAAGCCCGGACACGAAACCGCCCTGCGGAACCGGTCCGGTCTACGGGCTCGAGGGGGCTCCGTGCGCGTCACCCGGGGATCTGCCGTACATGCACGACACGCATTTTGAGCCGCGCCGTCGACCCTTTCGACGCCACGACGGCGCCGGGCAGCGGGCGCGGCAGAGGCAGACGGCAGGCGTTGGCCGGGCCTCGCAACGAGCCATTCGCAGGATTTTCTTGATATCGTCCGGACCATGAGGTCCATCATCACCGTAAGCAACCTTTCCAAGACCTATGCGTCGGGATTCGAGGCGCTGCGGAACATCAACCTCGAGATCCGGCATGGTGAGATCTTCGCGCTGCTGGGACCGAACGGTGCCGGCAAGACGACACTGATCAGCACCATTTGCGGCCTGGTCAACCCAAGTTCCGGCAGCATTCGAGTCGATGGCCATGACATCATCACCGACTATCGCGCCGCTCGGGCAATGATCGGACTGGTCCCGCAGGAACTCACCACCGACGCGTTCGAGTCGGTATGGAAAACGGTATCGTTCAGTCGCGGGCTGTTCGGCAAGCCGGCCAGCCCGACACACATCGAGCGGGTGCTGCGCGAACTGTCGCTCTGGGACAAGAAGGACAACAAGATCATGACGCTGTCGGGCGGGATGAAACGCCGGCTGCTCATCGCCAAGGCGCTTTCGCACGAACCGCAGATCCTGTTCCTCGACGAGCCCACCGCCGGCGTCGACGTCACGCTGCGCGCGGGGATGTGGAACCTGGTGCGCGAACTGCGCGCCTCCGGCGTGACAATCATCCTGACCACGCACTACATCGAGGAAGCCGAGGAAATGGCCGACCGGATCGGCGTGATCCGCAAGGGCGAGATCATCCTGGTCGAGGACAAGGCCGAACTGATGCGCAAGCTCGGCCGGAAGCAGCTGACGCTGCAGCTTGGCCATCCGCTGGCCGCCGTCCCCGCGTCGCTTTCGGCCTTCCGGCTGGAACTGGCGAACGACGGAACCGAGCTGGTCTATACCTACGACAACACGCACGGTGAGCGCGCAAGCATCGCGACGCTGCTGACGAGCCTGGCCGACGAAGGCATCGCATTCCGCGACCTGCACACCACGCAAAGTTCGCTCGAGGAAATATTCGTGGGCCTGCTGGAGGACCGTCGATGAACACCCACGCGATGGCCGCAATTTACGCGTTCGAGATGGCCCGCATGCAACGTACGCTGATGCAGAGCGTCATCTCGCCGGTGCTCTCGACCTCGCTGTATTTCGTGGTATTCGGTTCGGCTATCGGCTCGCGCATCCCCGAGGTCGAAGGCGTGAGCTACGGCGCGTTCATCGTGCCGGGGCTCATGATGCTTTCCCTGCTTACCCAGAGCGTCTCGAATGCGTCCTTCGGAATCTATTTCCCGCGCTTCACCGGAACCATCTACGAGCTGCTGTCAGCGCCGGTGTCCTATATCGAAATCGTCGTGAGCTATGCGGGCGCCGCGGCGACCAAGGCGGTGTTGCTCGGGCTCATCATCCTGGGCACGGCCGCGCTGTTCGTTCCGTTGAACATCCAGCATCCGGTCTGGATGGTGCTCTTCCTGCTGCTGACGGCGGTCACCTTCAGCCTGCTGGGATTCATCATCGGCATCTGGGCGGACGGATTCGAGAAGGTGCAGATGGTGCCGCTGCTGGTCCTGACGCCGCTCGCCTTCCTCGGCGGCAGCTTCTACTCGATCAACATGCTGCCGCCGTTCTGGCGCACGGTGACGCTGTTCAACCCCGTCGTGTACCTGGTCAGCGGGTTCCGCTGGAGCTTCTACGGGCAGGGCGACGTCAGCGTGACGATCAGCCTGCTGGTGACGCTGGCCTTCCTGGCCGTGTTCGTGTTGATCATCGGGTGGATTTTCAGGACGGGGTACCGGCTCAAGGCCTAGCGCGAATTCCCCCGGCGGAAGGGAACCTCATGGGGGTCGAAGGAGACCCCCCGCCGCGTGTGGGTAATGCGACCCGGCGCCGCAACGCGATATAGTTACGCTGTGGAACCGCTCAAGATCGGCCTGTCGGCGCGCCTGCTGTACCCGGATCAGCGTCGTTCGTTCCTGCCTACCAAGATGATCCAGTATCTCGAGCAGTCGGTCGCCAATTGGGTCATGTCGGGCGAGGTGCTCGCCTTCATGATTCCGGAGATGAGTCTCGCCTCCCCTCACCTGCCGGCCAACGTGACGGTGAGGGACTTCGTGAACGCGCTGGACGGCT
This sequence comes from uncultured beta proteobacterium, assembly GCA_963739745.1. Lineage (GTDB taxonomy): Bacteria > Pseudomonadota > Gammaproteobacteria > Burkholderiales > Casimicrobiaceae > VBCG01. The sequence goes on along the minus strand of CAVUCJ010000009.1, from coordinate 153,774 downwards.
TGTTGCTGCAAGGCGGCAACGACATCTCCCCCGAGATGTACGGCGAGCACCCGCTCAGCCCCGCGTGGGCCGGCGACCCCATCCGCGACCGCTACGAGATCGAACTCTTCCGCGAATTCGTGCGCCAGGGCAAGCCCGTCTTCGGCGTCTGCCGCGGGTGCCAGCTGATCAACGTGGCGTTCGGCGGCACGCTCTACCAGGACATCGAAACGCAGCTTCCCGGGATGCTCTTGCACCGGGACGATGCGCGATACGAGAACGTCATCCACAGCTCTCGAATCCTCGAAGGCACCTGGCTCGCGAGCATGTACCCGAATATCCGCGTCATGCGCACCAACTCGATCCACCACCAGGCAGTGAAGGATCTGGGCAGAAATCTCGTGGTCGAGGCAACGGGCGAGCCCGACGGCATCGTCGAGGCGGTGCGCTGGGAGGGCGAGAGCTTCGTGCTGGGCGTTCAGTGGCACCCCGAGTTCATGGATCCCCGCGACCCCGATCTCCTCGATGGCAGGCCCATGCTGGACGCCTTCCTGTGTGCCTGCGCCGATCGCAAGTTGACTGGACTGTCCGCACCGGTGAAGTCCGTGAAGGCTGCCTGAATCCTCAGCGCGTCCGGCCGGAACCCACGAATTCCACCGACGCCTCGAACAGCGGCAGATCGTTCGTGTAGTCGGCCGAATTCGAGCGGTCGATCTGGATCCACTCCCTGGTGCTTGCCATCCCGCCTGGCTGGAACGCCACGACGTTGTCGCGCGAAAACTGCAGCTCCGTCGCAACCGACACCGGCAACCGCAGTCCGACGCCTTTGCCGCTGATGCAGGCGAACATCCTGTCCGAGACCAGATAGGCGTCGAGGCCGTTGATCGTCTTCGTGGTGACGCCGGGCAGTGCGAGCAGCAACGCATCGAGATCCGCCTTGCGACGGGACGCGGGTGTTTCGGCAGCCGATGCCGAGGACGATTTCTTTTTCATCGATGAGGAACCCTACTGTTGTGTTGTCGTTTGCCGCAATTCAATCCCGCGGCAGCATCATTCTCCGGCAGCCTGACGTCGAATTGGAGATCCCACTTCGTCTTTCCTCGGGCACCGACGATTCTGCCGGTGAGCATGGCGCCGGACTTGAGCTCTCAGGTCACCCTTTCCACCTTGAGGTCCTTCGGCGATTCGGCGACCCACTGAACACCGCCGAGCGGCGACCTCGCGTGGTTGGTATTCAGATCGATCGACTTGACCGCGGCTGCAGATGCCGTGGCTGCACCCCAGCCGGGGCAGAACATGACGGTGATCATCGTTCGCTGCCCGCCGTCCCCGGTGTCCTCGGCGTTCGAGGATAACTGGAAGCGCTTCGCCCCCGGCGGATGGACGGGATCCTCATCGAACCCGATGGCGACGCTGTGCTGGTCGCCGAAAAGGGAAACTGCGCAATGGCTGGCCGCGAACCTTTCGCCTTCCGTGGGGCCCGAGGCCGAACACTTGCCCGCCCTCGGGGCGCCGGGCGCGTTCGCCGTCACCGCCGCGGCCCGATTCTTCGAGCCGGCGGCGTGGGCGGGCATCGGCTGGCCCACCTGCCAGTCGGTGGCCAGCGCCTGAACCTCGCGCAGCTGAGTCGACGTGAGCCCTCCGGCGACTCGGTCCCGCGTTGCCCTGCGCCGCCGACCTGCGAAGCCACGACAGCGCCTGCAGCATGTCCGCCGGGACACCTTTGCCGAATTCGTACATCCGTCCGAGACGATATTGCGCCTCCGCATCGCCTCGTTCGGCAAGCGGGCGCAATTCCCTCAATGCAGTGACATAGTCACCCCGAACGATCGCTGCGATTCCCTCGTTCACGCCGGCAATGCCTGATCGGCATTGCAACGTGGCAACCACGATCAGCAACAACGCGCCACACCGAAACCCGTAACGCATGCGGACGCGTTCCACTGTTCGACTCCGGCCAACCAAGCCTCACCTCGAGCAGTTTCGCGCAGTTCAGATCGCAGCATCAGAATATGCTGATCAATCCTCTATTGCCCACGCGAACCCTTGCGTTGCGCGGCGAGAATCCGTGCCAGTTGCTTTCCGGCTTCCCGCTTTCCGATGCCACGAAGCGCCGCCAGCTTCGCAAGTTGTTCGGCGCGAGGACGAGCCAGCCCGCGTTCCCAGTTGTAGACGGACTGGGCGCTGACACCCAGCAACCTTCCAAGATCGCTCGCCGAGAGGCCAAGGCGGGTGCGTTGCGAGCGCAATCCCTTTGCGACAAATCGCACGCGTGGCTCGCCCGCGGCAGGCGACGTCGCCTGCGGCGCGGCAAGGACCCTGCGCGACAACAGCGTCACCTGCCGTTCGAGCTGCGTAACCTGTCGCTTCAGCGCTGATATTTCCCGCCGATGCTGCGTAGTGGCTTTCCTGGTCGAGTCGACCTGGCTGCGAATTTCTTTGCGTGAGAGCCTTGAAATTTCATCGCGCAATAGGGTCCCGATGTTCGGCATGCCTGTCCCGTGTCGAGTGAATTACTTCCACTGTACCAAACTCGTTCGGCTTCCCCCGAATACCGGGGGCCATCGGAGGCGCGTTGGTTCAAGCTCGTGAACGCACGCGGCGTCGGTACGTGGCCGTCCATTTGTCGTCCCAGAGCGGCGAAAACCGTCACTGCCGTCGCCGCCGCGCTGCCATGGGTGCCCGGGTGGGAAGTTGTCTTGACGCGATGGGCACAATCTGTGAGTCTGCAGGCCGGCAACACGACTGACTGATGTGGCGGGGCGCCTCAGGCGAAGCGGGCGCCGCCGTGACGGCTGCCGCGATTTTTTGGGGGAAAAACTACGATGTCGATCTGGCTCGTCCTTGTTGCGATTGCCGCGGTCGCCTTCTACGCGGTCACGATCTACAACCGACTGGTCCGGAACCGGCAGATGACCGAGGAGGGTTGGAGCGGCATCGACGTGCAGTTGAAACGTCGCGCCGACCTCATTCCCAACCTGGTTGACACGGTCAAGGGCTACGCCGGCCACGAGCGCGAGGTACTGGAGCAGGTCACCCGGCTCCGGGCCGAGGTCGGAAAGATCCCCGCGGGTGATGTCGCCGAACGCGGCAAGCTCGAAGGCCTGCTTTCAGGCGCCCTTGGCCGGCTGCTGGCCGTGGCCGAGAATTATCCGGACCTCAAGGCGAGCGCGAATTTCCTCAAGCTGCAGGAATCCCTTGCCGAGGTGGAGAGCGAGATCCAGCTGGCGCGGCGCTACTACAACGGCGCCGTTCGCAATCTCAACGTCATGGTCGATTCCTTTCCCTCCAACCTGATCGCCGGCCAATTCGGCTTCGCCAAGCGTGAATATTTCGAGATCGGCGAAGACGCCGACCGAAACGTCCCGAAGGTATCGTTCTGAGATCATGCTGCTGACGCTGCGCTGCAGGAGGCGCACGCCGGCGACACCAGGAACTTCCTGGCTCGCGCCGGCGCTTGCGGCTCTGGTCCTCGCCGTTTCAGCGTTCGGCCCACAGCGTGCCCGGGCCGCGGAAGCAATCGAGCACTTCGATTCGCAGGTCGAAGTTGCAGCGGACGGCACGCTCACCGTGACCGAGACCCTTCGCGTGCGCGCCGAAGGCCGGGAAATCAAGCGCGGCATCTATCGCGATTTCCCGCTGGAGTTTCGCGACGACCGGAACCGTTTGCGCAGGGTCAGCTTCGACCTGATCGATGTCACCCGCGATGGCCGACCCGAGCCACATTTCACCAGGAGCAGCAATGCCGGCGTTCGCATCTACGCCGGCCAAGAAAAGGTCCTTCTGCGGCCCGGGACCTACACCTACCGCATCAGCTACCGGACCAGCCGGCAGATTCGGTTCCTGCCCGATCACGACGAACTGTTCTGGAATGTCACCGGCAACGAGTGGGCATTTCCCATTCTGTCCGCGACGGCGACCTTCCGACTGCCCGGCAACGCGGCTCCGATACGCTGGACCGCCTTTACCGGTACGTTCGGCGAGCGCGGCGATGCCTGGCGCGGCGAGGTGCTACCCGACGGCGTGCTGCAGGTCGGGACGACCCAACCCCTGGCGCCGCGTGCCGGCCTGTCCGTCGTCGCCGAAATTCCGCGCGGACTGGTCGCCGAACCTTCCGGCGCGGCGCGGCTGCGTTATGCGGTGCAGGACTACCGGCGCTTTGTCTTCGGTGGGATCGGTGCACTGGCGGTCCTGGCTTTTTATCTGATCGCCTGGCGCGCGGTGGGCCGTGACCCGCCAAAGGGAACCATCATCCCGCTGTTCCATCCGCCGGAAGGCATTTCGCCGGCGCTCGCCGGTTACGTCAGGGACTGGGGCTGGAGCGGCGCATGGCGCGACTTCACCGCCGCGACCGTTTCGCTCGCCGTCAAGGGACAGCTGGTGTTCGACGACGCCGGTGGCGATCTCACGCTGGCCCGCCGCGGCGCGACGGCTGCCAAGGGCGTCATCACGCTGCCGCCGGGTGAACAGGCGATCCTTTCCTGGGTCGACGCTCACGGCGGCACGGCGAAGATCGACAAGAACAACGGCGCGAGCCTCGCCAACGTGTTTTCGACCTTCAAGTCCGCCATCGAGCGCGAAAACCGCAATCGATTCTTCCGCCGCAATCTCGGCTATTTTCTCTTCGGCGTTGCCTTGACCGCGATCACCCTCGTCACCACGCTGGCGTTCGGGAATCTGAGCGACCCGGAGATCGCCGTCCTCGTCATTGCCGGATTCGTCTGTGCGATTTTCGGTTTGATGCTCATGCCGCTGCTGCGCGTGCTGATGGGTCGCCGCAAGCTTCGCACCATCATCGCCGCCGGGATCAATCTCGCGGTCATCATCTTCATCGGCACGATGGCGTTCACGCTCTTTGCCAAAAGCGGCGTCCGGATGCCCGAGGGATTCGCGCGCCAGCGCGTTCCATGACCTCCTGGAAAACGGCTTCCCGGTGGCGCTGATCGGCGGTCTCGCCACGCTCAACGGCCTGTTCTACTACCTGTTGCGCGCTCCGACCGCTGCGGGTCGCGTGGTGATGGACCGGATCGAAGGTCTGGAACTGTATATGCGCACGGCCGAGACCGAGCGCATGAACATCAAGGACTCCCCGGACCTGACCACCGAGACCTTCGAGCGCCTGCTTCCCTACGCGATTGCGCTCGAAGCCGAAAAACCGTGGTCCGAGGCGTTTGCCAAGGCCTTTGCCCGCGCGCATCCTGGCCAGGATGTGTCGACGTCCTATCGTCCGGCCTGGCACGGCGGTTCGGGCTGGTCAGGCTCCGATTTCAGCCATTCGATTTCGTCGACGATGTCTTCGTCGCAAAGCGCGTTCACCAGCGCGATACCCGCGCCGCAGTCTTCCTCCTCCGGATTCTCCGGGGGCGGCGGGTCGGGGGGCGGCGGCGGCGGCGGCGGCGGCGGCGGCTGGTAGGAAGGACGGCCAGCCGATTCGACGACATGCGGCGCAGCCAGGCGGCTGGCGTTCACGCGCGATCAGGCGCGAAGGAGGCCCCGGATTTTCCGGCGAAGCGACTACAACATGTCGAGTGCCGCGCGCGCGACGTCTGCGCCCCACTCCTGGAGAAAGTGGCCACCCTCCGCCACTTCATACGCGGCCGGGCAGTTCCGGATGAACTTCGCCATCGTACGCATCACCGGCGCGCCCAGCACCGGATCCTTCATGCCCACGGCCATGAACGTCCTGCCCGTCCACCGGGTTCGAAACCACTCGCGGGCGTGGCGCGAAAGTGCGGCTCCCTCGGCGTCCGGATGGTCGGGCACAAGGTTGGGAAAGCGCCGCACGCCACCCTTGAATGACGCGTCGGGGAAGGGCGCATCGTAGGCTGCGGCCTCCGCGGGAGTGAGCTGCGGGCAGGAACGCGCAAGCAGCCGGCCCACGGCCAAGTCGGGACTCTTGTTGTTGTAGGCGCGCCATTCGACAAAGCCCTGCGGGAGCGGGGCATCGCCGGTGGCGAACATCGTGTTCATGATGAAGAGACCGGAAAAGCGATCCGGCATTTCCGGCGGCAACGTCAGTCCCAGCAGCCCGCCCCAATCCTGCACGGTGAGCACGATATCGTTCAAATCGAGGCGTTCCACCAGAAGCTTCAGCATGTCGCGGTGGAACATGAACGTGTAGCGGGCGTCTTCGGCCGGCTTGTCGCTCCTGCCGAACCCAGGCAGGTCCGGTGCCACGACGCGGTGGCCCGCCGCCGTAAACACCGGAATCATGCGCCGGTAGAGATAGCTCCACGTGGGTTCCCCGTGCAGGCACAGGAACACCTTGGTGGCATCGCGCGGACCTTCGTCGAGGTAATGAATGCGCAGCCCGGCGCAGCCTTCGAGGTCGCTCAGGTAATGCGGCGCGAACGGGTAGCCGGGAAGGTTTGCAAAGCGCTCATCAGGTGTGCGCAGTACGCTGGACATGGGGTTCGGCTCCCGTTGGTCGCGATTACCCGCCGCGAAATCCTATGCGAACGCATTGCCCGCGGCGCCCGAGACATCGATGAATCAGGCTACCTGCCACGCCGCAATGAAGGCCTTCCAGTGCGGCGCATCCGCGGAGACGATTTTTTCCCGCACGAGTGCGATTTCCTTCGCGTATTCGCCGGCGGAAATTTCTCCGCGCATCAGGCGGAAGCGCTGGTAAACGAGATAGGTGTTGAGGACGTCGGCCTCGCAGTAATCGCGGACCTCCTGCAACTGGCCACGCGCGACGGCCCCGGCAACCTCACTGCCGTCCATTCCGAGCTTGCCGGGGAAGCCGCACAGGCGCGCGATCGCGTCCAGTGGCGAATTGGCGCGCGGCTGGTACATCGCCAGCACGTCCATGAGATCGAGATGACGGGTGTGATAGCGGCCGAGGTAGCTGTTGAACTTGAACTCGCGGTCCTGGTCGCCCCAGTCCCAGAATTTCTCGGCCGCGACGCCGTGAACGAGCGCACGGTGCGTGAGCACGGGGAGGTCGAATCCACCGCCATTCCACGAGACGAGCTGCGGCGTGAATTTCTCGACGCCGTCGAAAAACCTGCGGATCAACTCGGGCTCGGGATCACTGACTTCGCCGATCGACCAGATCTTGAGGTCCGCTCCGGTGCGCAGAGCACAGGCGATCGCGACCACCTGCTGCAGGTAATGCGGCGCGAAATCGCTTCCGGTTGCGGCTCGGCGCTTTTGCGCGAACCAGTCGAGCACCGCGGCATCGTCGAGTTCCGCCGGCAGATCGGAAATTCGCCTGATGCCGACGACGTCGGGAACCGTCTCGATATCGAAGACGAGGACGGGCGTCACGCGCGAAACACGCCCGTCGAAAGGTAACGGTCCCCGCGGTCGCAGACGACAAACACGATCGTCGCGTCACGCAACTCTTCCGAAATGCGCAGCGCGACCGCGCATGCGCCACCCGCCGACACGCCGCAGAAGATGCCTTCCTCCTGGGCGAGGCGGCGCATCGCATGCTCGGCATCCTGCTGCGTCACCGACTCTATGCGGTCGACCCTTCGCTCGTCGTAAATACTGGGAAGATATTCCGGGGGCCACTTGCGAATGCCGGGAATGGACGCTCCCTCCGCCGGCTGCGCGCCGACGATGGTGACCGTCGGATTCTTCTCCTTCAGGAACCGGGATACGCCCATGATCGTGCCGGTCGTCCCCATCGCGGACACGAAATGCGTGACACGGCCCTGCGTGTCATTCCAGATTTCCGGGCCGGTCGTCCGGTAATGCGCGAGCGGATTGTCCGGATTGGCGAACTGGTCGAGGATGAGGCCCTTCCCTTCTGCGCGCATCTGTTCCGCGAGATCGCGCGCGCCTTCCATCCCCTGCGCCTTGGTCACCAGGACCAGCTCGGCGCCGAAGGCCGTCATCGACTGCCGCCGCTCGAGCGAGAGGTTCTCCGGCATGACGAGGATCATCCGGTAGCCCTTCATCGCCGCCACCATCGCAAGCGCGATGCCGGTGTTGCCGGACGTTGCCTCGATCAGCGTGTCGCCAGGCCGGATGTCGCCGCGCTTCTCTGCCTCGATAATCATCGACAGCGCAGGGCGATCCTTCACCGATCCCGCAGGATTGTTGCCTTCGAGCTTCCCCAGGATGACATTGGTCGTGTTGCCGGGCATTCGCTGCAGCCGGACCAGCGGCGTCCTGCCAATCGTGGATTCGAGAGTCGGATACATCGTCTGTGTCCATGCGGTCGAGCGCGCATTGTAACCCTCGATTTTTGCGCAACGGGAGCGGTAGTGGCGGAGGCCGGCAGCGCCGGGGCGATTGGCGAGCGCCCCTTCCGACCCGTAACCATCGCTTTGCCTCGAGGCGGGTTGCCATTTCAACAAGCGAGACACGCCGGGAAACCGCGCGGAATCCCGGCGCCCTCCACGAATAGCTACTTGCCGGGCCTGGAATCGACCGAGTTGCGCACCTCACCCTTGGCCGAAGATCCGGCTCCCTTGGCATCGCCCTTGGCATCGCCCTTGGCGTTCGCAGTGGCGACCTTGGCCGGCCCCGCTCCCACGGAAATTTCCGGCCGCAGCCTTTCCAGACGCTTGGCGCCGATGCCCTTGACGCCCTTCAGGTCGTCGACCGACTTGAACGGACCATTTGCCTTGCGATAGTCGAGAATCGACTGCGCCTTGGCAGGGCCGATCCCGGGCAATGCAACGAGTTCGTCCTTGCTGGCCGTGTTGATGTTGACCGCCGACAGCGCCGGCGTGGCGCCCCCGGCGAACGCGGCAAGCGCCAGCGCCAGTACCCAGACAAGCTTGTTCATGACCTACCTCCGTACGTGAGTGCCGATTGCGTCGCGGCGCACGTCGCGCCGGATGCGCGCGTGCGGCGACGTCCGCTCACGTTACGGTTGGACAACACCCTCCGCCATCAGCCGTTGGACGTAGTCGCCAACGCCTTCCGCGACGTCTGTCAACGGTGCGCGATAGCCGGCGGCGCGCAACGCGGCGAGGTCCGCCTGCGTGAAGCTCTGGTACTTGCCAACGAGATGCGCCGGAAACTCGATGTATTCGATGGTGCCGGCACGCACCAGCTCGATCAGCGACAGCGGCGCCTGGCCATCCGCAGCGCGGCAGGCGTTGACCACCGTGACCGCCACGTCGTTGAAGCTCTGCGCGCGCCCCGTGCCCAGGTTGAAGACGCCTGAGCGATCGGAGTGGTCGAGGAAATCGAGATTCACGCGAACGACGTCGGACACCGCGACGAAGTCGCGCCGCTGTTCGCCGGCCGCGTAGCCGCCGGAGCCGTCGAACAGCCGCACGCGTCCGTCTGCCCGATACTGCTGGAAAAAATGGTAGGCGACCGATGCCATCCGTCCCTTGTGCTGCTCACGCGGCCCGTAGACGTTGAAATAGCGGAAGCCCACGATCGGCGCCGTGCGCTCGGGCAGCATGCGCCGCACGTACTGGTCGAACAGGAATTTGGAATAGCCGTAGACGTTGAGCGGTGCCTCGTGCTCGCGACGCTCGACGAATGTCGAACTGCCGCCGTAGACCGAGGCGCTCGATGCGTACAGAAACGCAACGTCGTTGTCCTGGCAATGGTCGAGCAGTGTCACCGAATAGCGATAGTTGTTGCGCATCATGTACCGGCCATCGGTCTCGGTCGTATCCGAGCATGCGCCCTGGTGAAGGATCGCCGAGATGTCGTCCTCGAAGTCGCCGGCGACCAGCCGCGCGAGGAATTCGTCCTTGTCCAGGTAGTCGGCGATCTCGCAATCGGCGAGGTTGCGGAACTTGTCGGCCCGCGTCAGGTTGTCGACGGCGATGATGGCGGTCTCCCCGCGATCATTCAGGCCGCGCACGAGATTCGCTCCTACGAAGCCGGCAGCGCCGGTGACGACGATGTACACGTGAAGCTCCTTACAACTCGAGGTCGATCGCACCGACCTCGCTGGTGACGTGCGGAACGCGCGGGGCCACCGCGCACAGCAGTTCATAGCCGACGGTCGACGCCGCCAGCGCCACATCATCGACCGGCAGCCCCTCGCCCCACAGCACGACGGGGCTGCCGACCCGGGCTTCCGGAACGTCGGTCAGATCGACGGTCAGCATGTCCATCGACGGGCGGCCGATCAGGCGCGCTTTCCTGCCGCAGACGAGCACCGGTGTGCCGTTCGGCGCATGCCGCGGATACCCGTCGGCATAGCCACAGGCGATCACGCCGACGCGATGCGGCCGCGACGCGGTGTAGATTTCGCCGTAGCCCACGCTGTCGTTGGCTTTCAGGTCCTGCACGGCGATCAGCGAGGAGCGCAGCGTCATCACCGGTTGCAGTCCCAGCATGGCAGCGGTGTCGTACGGGAACGGCGTGGCGCCGTAGAGCATGATGCCCGGGCGCACGAAATCTCCACCGACCTCGGGAAAGCGCATGACGCCCGCCGAATTGGCAAGCGACCGGGGATACGGCAGGCCCCTGCAGGCCTCCTCGAACACGGCAAGCGGTTCGGCCAGGCCGTCGTCCTCGTCGGCCCGCGCAAAATGCATCATCAGGCGCAGCGCCGCGACCGATGGCGACGTGGTCAGCCGCAGGCACACGCCGGCCACATCGGCTGGCCGAAAGCCAAGTCGGTTCATCCCGGTGTTGACCTTGACGAAAACTTCGAGCGGGCGGGCGAGCACAGCGGTCTCCAGCATGCGCACCTGCTCCATGTCGTGCACAACGGTAGCAAGGCGGCGCTGCGCGAATTCCGGCAGTTCGCTCTGGGCGAAAAATCCCTCAAGCATCAGGATCCGCCGTGTGTAGCGACGCTCGCGCAGGTCGATGGCGACGTCGGGCTCGACCAGTGCCAGGCCATCGGCGTCCTCGAGCGCCGGCAGAACGCGGATGAGTCCATGGCCATAGGCGTTGGCCTTGACCACGGCCAGCACCTGCGCGCCCGGCGCCTTTGTCCGGACATTCGCCAGATTGTTCCGCAATGCGGCAAGGTTGATCTGGGCGTACAGCGGGCGGGCCATGCGGCAGGCTTGGGAATTTGGAGAAGTCGGTGGAGCACGGAGCCCGAATTCCGTCCGCGGCGGAGTTGGCGACGCGGGCGGGCGCGCGAATACAAGCGTTCCGGGCAAACATGGTATAAAAGCCCGGGTCGCGCGACGAGCGCCATTATAACCAACCAGAAAGGCATTCCCGGAAACGTCCGCGAGGAGGCGTCGGGAATCCGACCCGCCGCACGCGGCTCACGGAAGAACTCGAGGAAATGAAGGCCGGCTTCTACACGATCATGGCGGCGCAGTTCTTCTCGTCGCTCGCCGACAACGCGCTGTTGATCGCCGCCATCAAGATGCTGCAGGAACTGGCGGCGCCCGACTGGATGACGCCGGCGCTCAAACAGTGTTTTGTGGTGTCCTATGTCGTGCTGGCGCCGCTGGTCGGCGCGTTCGCCGACTCGATGCCCAAGGGACGCGTCATGTTGATCACCAATGCCATCAAGGTGGTCGGCTGCATGATGATGTTATTTACGCTGCATCCACTGCTCGCCTACGCCGTCGTGGGTTTCGGTGCCGCAGCCTACTCCCCGGCCAAGTACGGCATCCTCACCGAACTCCTGCCGGCCAAGCAGCTCGTCGCCGCCAATGGATGGATCGAGGGTACGACCGTCGGGTCGATCGTCCTTGGCGTGCTGCTCGGAGGCGCGCTCGTCAGCACCAAGGTCTCGACAATGCTGCTGGGGTTCGATCTGCCCATGCTGGACACCGGCATCGACACGCCGCCCGAAGCGGCGATACTCATCATCGCAGGGTTGTACGTGGTCGCTGCTGTTTTCAACTGGTACATACCCGACACCGGCGTCGACCACCGGGTTGCCAGCAAGAACCCGTTCTACCTGGTCCGCGATTTCGCGCATTGCGTGGCGCTGCTTTGGCGCGACAAGCTGGGGCAGATCACGCTTGCCACGACCACGCTTTTCTGGGGCGCAGGCGCCACGCTTCAATTCATCGTGCTCAAATGGGCAAGCAGGGCGCTTGGCTACGACCTGTCGCAGGCCACCTACCTTCAGGGCGTGGTGGCGTTCGGCATCGGCGCAGGCGCAGTCGTCGCCGCAAGGTCCATCACCCTGCGTCAATCGGTGACGGTGCTGCCGGTGGGCGTAGTGATGGGGCTCATCGTCATCTCGATGATCTTTGTCACCAACCTTCCGATCGCGGTCGTGCTGCTCATCGCCATCGGTGGCTGCGCCGGGTTTTTCGTGGTACCGATGAACGCACTGCTGCAGCATCGCGGTCACGTGCTGATGGGCGCGGGACACTCGATCGCCGTGCAGAACTTCAACGAGAACGTCGGCATTCTCGTCATGGTCGGACTCTACACGGTGATGATCCGCGAAGGCGTCGGCATCAATCGCGCGATCGTGATGTTCGGACTGTTCATGTCCGCCGCGATGCTGCTCGTGCTCTGGCGGCACATCTACAACCAGTCAAAGGGCGACTCTCTAAGGCTCATCGCCGAAGATGGCGACGGCCGGCAGCCTGGAGCGGCGTCCGAGCCCTGACGCTGCCAGCTACAGAATGATCGGCTTGTCGGACAGCTCGTTGCGCTGAACACCGCTTCGCGGCGAGTGCTGTGCCAGCAGATCGGTGATCGCGGCGATGCCCTCGACCACGCCTTCGGCGAAGCGGCCGCCGCGAAAAGCGCGTTCCATCGTGCGGCAGATCGTCTCCCACGCCGCTTCTCCGACGTGGGCGTGGATGCCGCGATCGGCGACGATCTCGACGTCCCGGTCCGCCAGCAGCAGGTAGAGGAGCACGCCGTCGTTGCGCTCGGTGTCCCAGACCCGCAGCAGGCCGAAAACCTCGAGCGCGCGTTCGCGCGGCGACGCGCCCAGCCATACCCGCGACAGCGGCAAGCCTGCCTCGACGGCGAAACAAACCTGACCCGAGTGGCGCAGTTCGCCTTCGGTGATCGCGCGTTCGATCCGCGCCAGTTGCTCCGGCGGAAATGCGCGCCCGATATCGCCGCGATCGGTGGCCAGGTGTCGCCACAGACGATGCGTCCTCGATGATTTGCGATCCGCCATTGTCAGTTCCACCCGCCAGATGCGCCGCCGCCGCCGAAGCCCCCGCCGCCGCCCGAAAATCCTCCACCCCCGCCCCCACCGCCCCAGCCACCGCCTCCCGGTGGCAGCCACACACCGCCGCCGCGCCGCGCGAGCCCGCCGCCAACGCCCGCGAACAGCATGACCAGCAGCGCGACGATCGCGGCAAGCACCGCGATCAGCAGCGACCCGGCGACAACCCAGGCGCCGGCACCGACGACGCCGGCGCCCACGGTCGAGCCCAGCGCCCTGCCGAAAATGCGCCGGAGGATCCCGCCCATCACCGGGACGACGACGAACACGATGATCAGCATCATCTCGATCGGGAAACCTCTTGGGCGCGATCTCGGGCTGGACGCAGGCTTCGCCGCCAATGGCTCGCCCTTGTCGACGACCGCGATGATCTGATCGACACCAGCGTCGATCCCTTGCGCAAACTGGCGTTGCTCGAAGCGCGGAGCGATCGTCTCGGCGATGATCCGGCGCGCGGTGACATCCGTAAGCACGCCCTCCAGTCCGTAGCCGACCTCGATGCGCATCTTCTTGTCGTCCTTGGCGACGAGCAGCAGCACGCCGTTGTCCTGTCCCTTGCGGCCGATCTTCCACGCATCCGCCACGCGGATCGAATACGACTCGATGGGCTCGGGCTTCGTCGTTGGCACGATCAACACGGCGAGCTGGGTGCCTCGCTGGTTCTCCCATGCGGCGAGTTTCGCCTCCAGCGCCTGCTTCTCGGAGGGGGACAGCGTGCCGGTCTGATCGGTGACCTGCTCGGTGAGCGGCGGGACCGGCATCAGGCCGTCGGTGCCGGCCTCCCACGCCTGCGCAAACGGCGCCACGAGCGCGAACGCGAACACCACGAATCCGCGTGCGAGGCGCGACCACGGCAACAGCGTCATGACATTGTCCCGCAAGTGTGACGGCGTACGCGCGGGCGTCGCGGTGGAAAGCCACCAGGGGCCCGCGCGACGGTATGCGTCAGTATCCCTTCTTCATCAGGTCCTGCGCCGGGTCCGCCGACGCCACCGCTTTCATGTTTCCAGGTGCTGCGGACGTCTTGGGCGCGGGCGCCGGAACGACGGGAACCACGGGTGCCGCCGGAGTCTTGCCAAAATCCACCTTGGGCGGCGCACTGATCGCGGCTTCGTTTTCGACGGCGAAATTGGGCTTCAGGTCCATCTTGAAGATCATCGCGGTCAGGTTGGTCGGAAACGAGCGCACCGTCGTGTTGTACGTTTGTACCGAGTCGATATAGCGCTTGCGGGCGACGGTGATCCGGTTCTCCGTCCCTTCGAGTTGCGACTGGAGGTCACGGAACAGCGCATCGGACTTGAGGTTGGGATAGTTTTCGGCGACCACCAGGAGTCGCGACAGCGCGCTCGTCAATTGGCCTTGCGCGGCCTGGAACTTGGCAAAGGCCGCGGGATCGTTGACCAGTTCCGGCGTGGCCTTGATCGCTCCGACATTCGCGCGTGCGTTGGTCACGGCCGTCAGCACGTCGGCCTCCTGCGCGGCATAGCCCTTCACCGTGTTCACCAGGTTGGGCACGAGGTCCGCGCGGCGCTGATACTGGTTGACGACTTCGGACCAGGCGGCCTTGATCCCCTCGTCCTGCCGCTGAAGGTCGTTGTAGCCGCAGCCCGAGAGCGACACGATGACGACGGCGGCAGCCAAGGCGGCGAGTTTCCTCAACATGATTCCTCCACGCGAAATGGCGCGGGCAGGACCGCCCGCAGGTATGAATATGGAGTGAGCGGCCGTGCCACGCAAGCGATCGTGGGATAAACAGGTCTCAAGTGGTCCTCTGGACGCCGGAATGCGCGACCGTTGCCTTCGCGAGCAGCAGGTCCTCCCACGCCTTGGCCTTGTCGGGGAGGTTGCGCAGCAGGTAGGCCGGGTGATAGGTGACGATAAGCGGCACCCCACCGTAGTGGTGGACACGACCGCGCAGGCTGGCGATCGTGGCGTCGGTACGCAGCAGAAGCGATGCCGCACTCTTGCCCAACGCGACGATCAACTTCGGCTGCAGCAGCGCGATTTGTCGCTCGAGATATGGCTGGCAGGCATCCACCTCGCGAGGCTCCGGCGCGCGGTTGTTGGGCGGCCGACACTTCAGCACGTTGGCGATGTACACGTTGTCCCCGCGCGCCATTGCCAGTGCCGCCAGCATGTTGTCGAGCAGGCGGCCCGCCTGACCGACAAAGGGTTCACCGCGCGCATCTTCCTCGGCGCCGGGCGCTTCGCCAACGAACAGCCAATCGGCGGCAGGATCGCCGACACCCGGCACCGACTTGTGACGGGTGCGGCACAGGCCGCAGGCGGTGCAGGCTTCGACATCCTCCGCGAATCGGTCCCAGTCGAGCGCTGCGATGCGCGCGAGGCGATCTTCGGATTCGTTGGCAGTGGCGGATATCGGGACGGGTACCGGACCGGTCGGCGCCGAAAATAGCGAGAGTGGCGGCGCAGCGGCGACGCGGTCGGCGGCAGCAACAGCCAAGGGCTGCGCGCGCAGCTGCCAGCGTGGAGTCAGTCCGAGTTCGGCGAGAACGTCGTCGCGGCTGCCGGTCATGCGTCGCGAACCCGTTGGTCGACAACATTGCGCCGCATCACCAGCGCATCCTCGCGTTCATCCGCGGATCCGGCGGGATAGTAATTTTCACGGCGCGCGACGCGGACAAAGCCCTCGCGCTCGTAGAGCGCGATCGCCGATTCGTTGCTGACCCGCACCTCCAGGAACACCTGTTCGGCGCCCAGGCGGATGGCTTCGGCAAGAAAGCGACCGAGAAGTTCGCGTCCCAGCCCTTCACGCCGCGCGTCGGGAACCACCGACAGGTTGAGCAACTGCGCCTCGCCCGGCGCCAGCATCATGACGCCGAACGCCACGATGCGCCCCCCGCGCTCGCCGACCAGCGCGCTGTAGCCGGCGGCCAGCGCGTCGTGGAAATTGCCGGCGGTCCACGGCGCAACGTGGACCTGCGCTTCGAGCGCGCACACGTATGCGATGTCGCGGTCGCGCATCGGGCGCCACGCAACCGGCACCGGGAAGTACGTCCGGGGCAGCGATGCCATCACAGTCTCGCGCCGGCGTTGCGTTCCGCCGTGGTTAGGGCGACGCGGTGCCGTACGTACAGCGGAAGCGCATGCGCGGCGTCCACAGCCTGGCCGTCGGCGAATTTCAGCGCGGCCAATTCCGCGATGGCACGGGCGTCGGGCATCACCTGTGGATCGCAGGCGTCGATGCCCGGCGCCAGGCCGAGCTGCGGATAGGCCGCGAAGCCGTCGCCGGCGCCAAACCAGGTCAGCATGCCCTCGGGCACTGCGACCGCCCCCGGTGGCACGACGGCGGGTTCGGCGACCACGGACCAGCGATCGACTTCCCGCCGATATGCAGCGATGTACACCTCGCGCATTCGCGCGTCGAGGCAGGCGAACACGCGCGTCACGCCGCGCGCTCGCCATGCCGTTTGTGCCAACGCCTCCAAGGTCGACACCGGGACCAGCGGCAGGTCCGCGCCGAGCGCCAATCCCTGCGCGACTCCACAGGCGATGCGCACACCGGTGAACGAGCCCGGACCGGCGCCAAAGGCGATGGCGTCGAGCTCGCCAAGCCGCCAACCGGCTTCCTCCAGCACCGCATCGACGAGCGGCAGCAGCCGCTCCGAATGCGCCTGTCCGGCTGGCTCGGACCGCGTCGCCCAGTGTTCCCCCGTGCCGCAGGCCACGGAAAGCCAGCGGGTCGACGTGTCGAAGGCCAGCAGTTTCATCATGCGATTTTACCGGAGCGGGCGAACGGCTTCGCGCTCACCGGTACAATTTGTCTTCGTGGCACGCTCGCTCGCATGCCGCCGCGTCGCGCATGCCTCCCGCCCCCGCTCTCCCATACGACACCGTCATCGCCGTCGAAGCTCTCGACCAGGAGGGTCGCGGAGTTGCGCACGTCGATGGCAAGGCCATGTTCATCGAGGGCGCGCTGCCCGGCGAGCGGGTGCAGGTCATCACGCTGAAGGACAGGCCGAGCTATACCGTCGCGCGCGTCGCGCGGATCCTGAAGGCGAGTGCAGCACGGGTGACGCCGCGCTGCCCGCACTTCGGGGTATGCGGCGGCTGCACGCTGCAGCATGCACACCCGGCGTTGCAGATCGCGGCCAAGCAGCGCGCACTGGAGGACGCGCTTGCGCGCATTGGACGCGTCGCGCCGGACGTGATGCTGCCGCCGATCGAGGGCCCTGCCTGGGGTTACCGCTACCGCGCGCGATTGTCGGTGCGCCACGTGCCGAAGAAAGGCGGCGTCCTCGTCGGCTTCCACGAGCGCAAGTCGAGCTTTGTCGCCGACATGAGCGAATGCCATGTCATGCCGCGCAAGCTCTCCACGCTGCTGCCGGCGCTGCGCGCGCTGGTGGCGGCGCTGACATTGCGCGATCGGCTCCCGCAGATCGAGGTCGCGGTGGGCGAGCGCGACGATACGCTGGTCTATGCGCTGGTATTGCGCATTCTGGCGCCGCTGGCACAGACGGACGAAGCGCAGCTCGTCGCCTTCGCCGAGATGCACGGCGTCGAATTCTGGCTGCAGACCGGGGGCCCCGCGACCGTCGTACCGTTCCATCCGCGCGACGCGTCGCTCGCCTACACGCTGCCGGAATACGGGGTCACGATCCCGTTCGGACCTTCGGAGTTCACTCAGGTCAACAGCGCGATCAATCGGGTCCTCGTACGGCGCGCGGTCACGCTGCTCGCGCCTGGTCCGGGCCAGCGGATCGCCGATTTCTTCTGCGGACTGGGCAACTTCACGCTGCCGATCGCGCGGCGCGGCGCCAATGTCGTGGGCATCGAGGGCAGCGCCGCGCTGGTGGCGCGGGCGCAGGACAACGCTGCGCGTAACGGGCTCGCCCAGCGCGCCCGGTTCGCAGTCGCCAACCTGTTCACGATAACGCCAGAGAGTCTGGGAGCGTTCGGGCCGCTCGACGGCGCGCTGATCGACCCGCCCCGCGAAGGCGCCGTCGAATTGGTCAAGTCCTTTGCGCACCGCGACGATTCCGGCGCCGTCCGGCGCATCGTCTACGTTTCCTGCGCGCCCGGCACGCTGGCGCGCGACGCCTCGGTGCTGGTGCACGAACGCGGTTACCGGCTGGCCGCCGCCGGCGTCGTCAACATGTTCCCGCACACCGCGCACGTCGAGTCGATCGCGGTATTCGACTGACGGCGGAACGAACGAGGGCAAACTGCTGACAAGCATCGTGGAAAAAAAGAGGGCGCCGACAGGCGCCCTCGAATCGCTGTTGGTACCAAGTCAATACAGAATCAGTCCCGCTGTCCCGTAAAGGCGAGCAAGATGTTCAGCAGACTGATGAAGATATTGTACAGGCTGAGGAACAGGGAAAGCGTTGCCATGATGTAATTGGTTTCGCCGCCATGGATGATTCTCGACAGGTCGTACAGGATGTACGTCGAGAAGATCAGTACCGCGATGGCCGAGATCGTCACCGACATCGCGGGAATCTGGAAGAAGATGTTGGCCAGAGACGCGATGATCAGCAGGATCATGCCGATGAACAGGAATTTCCCCATGAAGGAGAAATCCTTCTTGGTGATCGTGGCGACCGCGGCCATCGCGAAGAAGATGCCGGCCGTCATCGCGCCCGCGAGGCCAACCAGCTGACCGCCATTGCGGAAGCCGGCGGCCACCGTCAGGATCGGCGTCAGGAAAACCCCGGCGATGAAGGTGAAACCGAACAGCGCGACCACCCCCCAGCTGCTGTTGCGCAGTCGGGTGACGATGAACAGCGATCCCAGCATCGCGCCGAACATCAGCAGCGGGGCCATGATCGGCGCGGATTTGAACACCGAGAAGAAGTTGAATTGCATGCCGACGAACGCGCCCGCGATCGTGGGCAGCATCGACAGTGCCAGCAGCCAGTAGGTGTTGCGCAGAACGGTGTTCTGCGCGATCGGCAGCGTGACGCCTTCGCCACCCGCCCGGGGCGCACCCGCGGGTACGGACGACAGCGGCGATTGGCGCCCGGACATCACCGGTTCGAACTTGCGATCCATGGTGCCTCCAAGACGGCCCGCAACGGGCCAACAAGTCAATAGACTATCAGAATCCGCGAGGGTTTCATTCTACTGTTCGATTTCCCTGACTCATGTAGGGAAAAGCGCAACTGCTAATATGGCGCCGCGCAAAGCGGAATCAAGCCGTCGCCGCCTGCGCTTTCTGGAGGCGTGGCCGAGCGGTTTAAGGCACGGGTCTTGAAAACCCGCGAAGGGGCAACCCTTCCGTGAGTTCGAATCTCACCGCCTCCGCCAAGACCGGGGCCGACGTGTTCCAGGCAATTCCGATCTACCGTCAATCCCGCTATGAAGATTGTTCCGGCAAGTGCTGGGCAATGCCGCTTGCATCCGGGGGCAAACGGGGGCAACATTCCGTACTTGTTGCCCCCGACCGCCAGGAGTTGCCCCCATTCCCCTAACCGCGACCCAAGTCCGAAATGCCAAACCAGCCGCCGCGCCGGATCGTGTCCCAGGGCGTGGTGTATGAGTAGCGCTTCTTGGACGGCTGGGTCGTCCCTTGTCAGGCCATCACGGCGGACAGCTTGACTGTTTGATTCTCGCTGATAGCCTGCAGTCCTTCAAGTTGCAGGTATCGTCGCTGCAACTGCCATTCGTCGTTCTGCTCGAGCAGCAGTGCCCCGACCAGGCGCGTGATCGCGGCGTCGTTGGGGAAGATGCCGACGACGTTGGTGCGGCGCTTGATGTCGGCGTTGAGCCGCTCCAGCGGATTGGTCGACGCGATCTGCGCCCAGTGCGCCTTGGGGAAGCTCTTGAACGCCAGCACGTCGGGTTCAGCGTCGTCCATCATCGCGGCGAGCTTGGGAAACTTGCCGCGCAGTTGATCGGCGACCACGCGCCACTGCGCGCTGGCGGCCTCGGCGCTGTCCTGCGCGAACACCGTGTTAATCAACGCCAGCACCATCTGCCGCTGGCCCTTGCCGGCGTAGGCCAGGGCGTTGCGGATGAAGTGGACACGGCAGCGCTGCCAGGTCGACTTGAGCACCTTGGCCGCACCCGCCTTCAGCCCTTCGTGGGCGTCCGAGATCACCAGCTTCACGCCGCGCAGCCCACGGCGGGTCAGGCTGCGCAGGAAATCGGTCCAGAAGGTTTCCGCCTCGGACGGGCCGACAGCCATGCCCAACACCTCGCGCACTCCATCGGTGTTCACCGCCACAGCGATTATTACGGCCACCGAGACAATCCTCCCGGCCTGGCGCACCTTGACGTAGGTCGCATCGATCCACAGATACGGCCAGTCGCCCTCGATCGGCCGGCTCGAGGAACGCGCCGCACCCGTTCGTCGATCTCGCTACACAGCCGCGACACCTGGCTCTTGCTGATCCCGGTCATGCCCAACGCCTTGACCAGCTCGTCCACGGAGCGGGTCGACACGCCTTGGATGTAGGCTTCCTGGATGACCGCCGCCAGCGCCTTCTCCGACGTGCGCCGCGGCTCCAGAAACCCCGGAAAGTAGCTCCCGCTGCGCAGCTTCGGCAGCTTCAGGTCGATCGTCCCGGCGCGCGTCTCCCACACCCGCTCCCGATAGCCGTTGCGGCTATTGGCGCGCTCGACGCTGCGCTCCCCGTAGCCCGCCCCGCAGAGCGTCTCCACATCCATCTCCATCAGCCGCTGCGCGACGAACTGAATCATCTGCTTCAACAAATCCGCGTCCGGCCCCTTCTCAGCCAGATCCGCCAGTGCCATGCTTGCCTTGGTGTCATCGTGGTTCCCTCGGTAGTGGTTGAGTCTTCGCAAACCCAACTCTATCCAAGAATCACGATGGCCACCCTCACGGGGTCAGGCCGGCTCTCTTACACCACTGCTGGGGACACGATCCCGCGCCGCAGCGCCTATTTGATGCGCTGGGCTTGTACCTGGAAATTTCACCGGCGGGCGGGCGCTGGTGGCGTCTGAAATATCGCTTTGGCGGCAAGGAAAAGCGCTTGTCGCTTGGCACGTATCCAGACACGTCGCTTGCACAGGCACGCGAGAATCGCGACGCCGCGCGCAAGTTGCTCGCGAAAAGTATCGACCCGTCGCAACAGCGAAAGGCCGACAAGCGGGCCGAGGTCTTGCGCGACGCGAATAGCTTTGCTGCGGTGGCACTGGAATGGCACGGCAAGCAGGTGGGCGGCGCTACGTTGGCGCTGGTCCCTACCCCCCGGCGGCGCAAGGCCCAGTTGGACCGACTGGAGGGCGTGCGAGTGGAAATGTCGCGCGTCTACCGTGACATGGAATCCGGCCGGCGGGACAGTCAGGACGGATCGCGGCTTGTGTACGTGCTGACCCAGATCGCCAAGGTACTGGAGTTAACCGAGATCGAGCGCAGGCTTACCACGCTCGAAGGGACAACGAGCAGAAGGGCATAGCGCATGAACAGCTACAGCCGACGACTCGACAGGCTTGAGCCGAAGCCAGATCACAACGAGCGGATTGAGGAAGCCGGCCGCCGCATTCATGAATGGCTGTTTCAAGAGCGCGAGATGATATTGAAACGCGACCCACCCACCAAGGCGGATCAATCGCATCTTGATGAGATGGGCAGGTACACCGACGATTTCCGGCGCGAGCCGGAGCCGAAGTGAGGGAGGGGGTAACCATGATCCGCAACCTATCGCGACTTGAGGCCATCGACATGGACCCGGCGGCACGAGGGATGCGCTCAGCAAGCGACGCGCCTGTCGTCATCAATCCAAATTGAGGGTCGACCTTGCCTACAGCGTCAGATCGATTCGCGATGCGCCCTGCTGAACGGCCGAGACCGCGTTTTTACACGGCCTCGGCCAGAAGCGGTCGTCGCACAATCGCGCCCAAAGCGGTCGCTCGCCGATCTAGATCAGGCTCAAGTCGTAAGGTCTAGACTAGCGAAAGCAGACCCTGAGGATTCCGATCGATCCCACGTCCCAACCTCGCGAGGCAATACTGGGACCTAATCTGTCCTGCTCGGCATCAGACCTGACGGACGCTGTCCGTTCGGGTTGAACCTACGGGCAACCAGAAAGCGGTCACCCGTTTGCGCGATGGGCGGGCGCTATCGACCCGTTGCGGCCGGCGAACAACGTCCGCTACAGGGAAGTCCAATCAACTGCCCGTACGACCTTGGCCCGATACGGCTCGCGCAGCGAACGCTCCAGAACCACGCGACACGTCTTCATCGGCTTTACGAGCAACAGAAAACGGCACTGAATCGGGGCCATGCAACAATGTATCGTTTCGGCACTATGCGGAAACACATCGGCAGAGCGCTGGTCACGGCGCCTCGCTCCACGAGATGATGACGCTGCCTAACGGAACGTTGTTCAATTCGCGACCGTCCCCAGAACTGGAGGACAGACATGGCGCGACGCGTGCTATTTGTGCCCGACTTTAGCAAGAGCAATCCCTATCAGACTCTGCTTGGGGAATCGGTTTCCGCTCACGGATTCGACGTCGCTCTGCGGGACTTTCCCTTAGGGCCGTTCGCCATCAATCGGCTGATCCACGCGGAGAGTCCGATCTATGCGATCCATTTGCATTGGATCAACGACCTAGTCGGGCCAATACTTTGGAGCACCAACGCGTACAAGCGTCACGTAAAGATCGCAATGCTGGCACTCGACATTTTGATCGCCAGGCTGCGGGGCGTGCGGATTGTCTGGACGATCCACAATCTCGTCGCGCATGAATGTCAGGATCCGGCAGTCGAGATACACGCCCGGCGGGTGATCGCGAAGGCGAGCACATGCCTGTTCGTGCATAGCCTAGGCGCACTGCGATTGGTCGAGAAGACTTATGGCGCGAACATACAGAACAAGACCTTGATCGTCCCCCACAGCAACTTTGACGGATGCTATCCGCTGCTCCCAGGATCGGATCAACGGCTGAAGGCAAGATACGATCTGGGAAGCGAGGTCATCGTGATACTTTTCTTCGGAGCCATCCGCCGGTACAAGGGCCTCGAGAAACTCATTGCAAGTTTTCGTGCTGTCCCGGATGAGCGCTTGCGTTTGCTGATCGCAGGCAATTGTGGCGACCCGGCTCTCGATCGAGCGATCAAGGAAGCCGCGCGGTCGGACCCGAGAATCATCGCCACACTTGGATTCGTTCCGGACGAGGACGTGGCCGCGCACTTTGCAATTGCGGACGTGGTGGCAATTCCCTTCGAGAGAATTCTCACGTCCGCTTCGGCAATGCTTGCGTTCACTATGGGCAAGGCGCTACTGGTCCCCAACCGGGCTCGTGTATTCGACTATGTCAACGATGGCAACGCCTTGTTCTTTCAATCCGACGAAGAACTAGGAGCGAGAATCGCGGCGCTCGACAAGCGGCGTCTAGCAGTATTGGGCCGCAACGGGAGATCCGCCGTAGAAGGATTCACCTGGATGGACATGGGCGCTCGCGTCGCTGCGGGATACGAAGGTCGACGCAAAGGCCTTCCCGTCCGCTAACTATGACCAGCGTGGCACCTGCGAAAGCCTGACTATGCAGGGCATACGGTTCGAGCCGCTCCCCAACGAATCCGAGGATGAGTTGTGCGAACGAGCGAATCAGACGGTCGGCCCGTTTGACTCAGTAATCCTGGTCCGGATGGTCGCGGCAGTGGACGGCAGGCCGGCTCCCGGATTCGAGCGATTCGGGTTGAACAAGTGCGGGGTCGAACACGGCAGTCGGTAAGGCGCGGGTATCGCGCAACGCCTATCGGGGCGGCATCCGGAAACTGCTACGCGACTTGGCACGACAACTGCGATTGCAGCGCGACGAACTCGACACACGCGGGTGCCTGCGACGAGACCAACGCAATTCATCCGCCCTGCGAGGCCAATAGACAACTGCTTTATCGAATCGATTAATGTATGTTTGATAGGTCGGGGTCGCCAAGCCCGCCGCGACAACCCATGCCCTGAAGTAATTCGCGGACAAGCGACTCGACGGTCTTCAGTGAATGGTCAGCGGCGTGCTTCGAACGAATTGTCGTGGCCCGAAGATTGTGCGCCAGTCTGCATCGGACATCAGGAATGACGCATAGAGTGGTGGATTCCAACGCGCGTTAGCCTCGATAATCCGCGGGCCCCGGTCGGTGAGCGCGACATCCCACCCAAGGATCTTAAGCGTCGGAAAGCATTGCTGGGCGGACTTGACCAGCTCCATCGCCTCGGATGCCCCCGGCAGTTCGAATCCATCGAGCGAAGCTCCAGTCCCGGGGTGAACCGTGACGACCGTCATTCCCGAGCCACATTCGTGGCGCTTGAACGCGCCCTGGAGTGTGCAGTTGCGGTCGCCGAACGCGTTCAGATTTCCGGTCGTTCCCAACGAGAAGTTGTCGGTCAGCGTGTTCCCCGCCAGAATCTTGAACATGTAGAACAGGATCGACACCCGGCCGTCGGTACGCAGCAGCGTAATGATGCGCATCGTCTGGAGTCCACGTCGTCCGCACAGCGCGGAGAGCGGCGCGGCGTCGAACAGTCGCTCCTGGATCACCACACCCTCGTGCCCTCCCGCGCTAGACATCGCGGCGCACAGACCGTCGACGTCGTACACTTCGCCGCTGACCTCCGAACGGAACGCATTTCCGGTGCGATGAAAGGCGTCGAATCCCGACCCGTAAGCGCCAGCCCGGTCCTTGACGATGAAATCTTCCGGTAGCCGGCCTGCAAGATAGTTCCCCCACTCGCGATCTCCCCTAAGCGGACTTCCGTCTGCATCGTATTGCCGTCCTTCGCGTGTCCATCCATACGTCTCCGGAACCGGCAGACCTCGCTCGCGGCATAGAGTGTAGAACTCATCCTTGTTTTCTGTCAGGTGCTGGAGGTCGGGCGGGTTGAAACGGCCGAGCAGACCGAGCGAACGCTCCTTGCTGATAAGAACCGGCATTTTCATTGTGATCGTGGGAACGAACAAAGCGAGACCGATGATCTCCTTGCGCGAGAACTTCCCGACTGCGTACAGGCGCAACGATCGGGCAAGCGCAACCGGGTAGGGCACGCGATAGAAGGCACATGCCCGCTTCAGATCAGAATGGAACTTCGCAATTTTGCGCAGTGCGTTCATCGATCGCTTACACGAATCGAGGCGTTGGTCATACGATACTCACGTACGAGCATTCGAAGCACCAATATCTTTGTCGAATGCCATTTAGGACATGTAATGCACGTCCGGCGCGCATTTAATGCCACGCTCGTTCAAGCTACCTGCTACTGCGTTTAGGTACCCAACTTCTGCGATGCGCGAGACGAAAGGCTCTGACGATCGGATGTGAAGTTGCTTCCGGCTCGACGACACCCAATCCAGATGCTTTGCAAGAAAGCGAAGTGAGGGCCACTTTGGGTTCGTCCGCTCCATCGTTACATTGATCCCCCTGGGGTAACAATCTTGATCGTCGATGCCAGACGCGACATTTAGCAGGGAGAGTTCTCCCATAAATTTTTCGTCTTGAAGCGCTTCTAGCACGTCTTGAAACTCTGATAGATCGCCGGCCATGTGGTGTCGCCAAAATCGCTAGAAGGAAACGCTACCTCTTTCAAGCCACTTTGCACAAGCCTAGCGCTTGAATAATTCAGCCCTAGTACATCCGGACTGACCTGCCGGATTCCTTCGGACCAAATGAATCTTGGAGAACGGCCCCGGGTTGGTTGAGTGACCGACTAACGGGAAAATGGGTGCGCTCCCGCTACAAGGCCGAGCGCGACGTCATCGCGGCGCAGTACCAGGATTGGGAATTGTCCGGACCGCCAGAGGTTCGCCAGGTCGGCGGCGGATCGTTCAGTCCGTGGGGCGCGTGACGCGCGCCCATTCGCCGCCAAATTTGTGCCTGCCCGCCTTCATCCGGGGGCAACATTGGGGGCAACTTTCTTCGAAACTCAAGCTGTAGCCCCGCAATGTGAATGTCACCGCCCCGCCAAGACCGTATCCAACGCGGTCCAGGCAGGTCTGGCAATCTGCTCATCGCCACAGTCCGATTGAGTTCCAAGCGCGAACCTGTCCGCGAAACCGGGGCAACCCCAACTTCACTTCTTGGCCGGTGTCTGTGCGAGCGCGACAGTGGAAATCGCGAGCATCACCGCGGCGGCAAGCCCTGCGAGAGACCATTGAAAGCAAGACACACGAATCTTCGCAAACTCCTCCTGTGGACTCAATCAACCCAAAGCGTTGCACGAAATCGGCGCCGATGAGCGGGATCACAGGCCCCCCGCTTCCGGTGTGCGGGTCACCATCCGGCGCACGCGGCGTACGCCCAGCGCGATGAGAATCGCCACCACCGGGATGCTGGCGCCGGTCACGATTTCTGAATTGAGCGCAACGCCGCCCGACTTGAGCGCCTTCGCCGCGTACCCCACCAGTCCTACGACGTAATAGGTGATGGCCGCGACCGACAGGCCCTCCACGGTTTGTTGCAGGCGCAACTGCAGCTTGGCGCGGCGGTTCATCGATTCGAGTACCGCCTGGTTCTGCCGCTGGCGGGCGATCTCGACCCGGGTCGAAAGCAGCTGGCTCGCCCGCGCCACGCGTTCGGAGAGAGACTCCTGCCGGCGAGAGGTGCCCAAACAGGTCTGGATCGCAGGCGCGAGCCGCCTCTCCACGAACTCCCGGAACGTCTGCAGGCCCTCGATGCGCTCCTCGCGAAGGTCCACGATGCGCCGCTGCACCAGGTCGTGATAGGCCGCTGCGGCCGTGAACCGGTAATGATTCTCGGCGTGGCGCTTCTCGATATCGGCCTCCAGCCGCGTCAGCCGGTCCAACAACTTGGGCTCTTCAAGCTCATGCGAGGTCGCCATCGCGGCCATGATCTCCGCCAGATCGCGCTCGCAGTGATTCAGGAAAGGCGTCAGCGAGCGCGCCACCGGCAGCGCCAGCAGCGCCAGCATGCGATAGCTGTCGATCTCCAGCAGCCGCTGGATCATGCGCCCCGCCTGGCGCGGGGTCATGCCGGCATCCTGTACCAGCAGGTGGCTGAAGCCGTCGCCATGGATGCGGAAATCAGTGAACGCGTAGCCGGCACCGCTCGCCACCATCGATCCCACCAACACGTTGCCGCCGAACAGGAGCCGCGAGATGACTTCGGGATTGGGCGCGGCACCGACCGGCAGCAGTGCCGCATGGGCGGCCACCAGCGTCTGGCCCGGCAGGTTGGCGATCCATTCGGCGGGCACCGCCGCGATCGCGGGGTCGGCAAACGGATCCTCGCAGGTGCCTTGTACGATGAACTTGTAGCGCGTGAATTCGGTGTGCCGCTCCCACTTCAGCCGGTAGGGTCCCAGATCCACGCTGTAGTGGCTGGCGGCGGCATCGGGCGGCGGTCTGCCGTAGCGCGCCGCCAGTTCCGCCACCATCGCGGACTCCTGCTCGCGCATCGACAGGCTGGAAAACAGCGCCAGATACGACAACCGCACCGGTGGCACGAGCGCCTCCGGCGGCCGGGCGTGCACTTCGTCGTTGAGTTCGAAGCGCTGCGGGTGATCGGGCGGCAGGGTCATGGCGGGATCCAGTCAGCGCCTCTCGCGACGCAGCTTCGATAATGCCGCCAGAGCCGCGAGCCGCCAAGCTTTGGCGTGGCCGGCCAGGATCGACCCGATTCCGACGGCTTGTGGATTCGGGAGCAGACACTGAAGCCGATGGAGGCCGCCATTCAAGGCACGGCAACGATGCGCTTCGACTATCTCAGATCGGATGCGTCCAAGGGAGGGCAAGGATCGCGCACGCCCGTGACCGAGGACTGTGGGGCGCCACCGGCGCCTCCGTCCAGGACGCTTCGCAGGTCCCTGCCTGCCAAACGCGTAAACGGCGGGGCAGGCTATGTGCCCCGCAGTTTTACTACCCGGGCCACTACGTCCGGCCCGGCCGATTCGACCCAGGTTGCGTACTGGTGTGCGTGCGGACGGTACTTCGTCCCGGCAGCGGCAGCGCCACGCTCGCCAACGTGCCCCTCCGTCGCGATGCAGCAGGTCGAACGCGCGTGGTTACGCGCGCGCAATCCGCTCGCTGATGGCGAAGCCGAATCTGGCGCCTGCTGTGCCGTCGGCCCGGGCGCGTTCCCCGGTTGCGCGCGTGAAGAGCCGCGCCAGGCGTTCCACCTGGCGCGCGGGTTCAGCCTCGCGGCGCGATGTTCTGGTTTTGGCTGAACAGGTTCGCCGGGTCGTACTTGGCCTTCAGCGACGCCAGCCGTACATGGTTTGGCCCGTACGCGCCGACGGCCACGCGTTGCGCCTCGTCTTCGGGCATGAAGTTCACGTACACCCCGCCGGTGGCATGCGGCGTCAGCGCATCGAACAGCCCGCGCGCCCAATCGATGCACTTGCGGTCGTCACTCGCGACGCGCCAGCGCGTGTGCACGTTGACGACGAATTCGATATCGCGGTGCGGGTAGGCCGTGTCCGCCGTGCCCACCCGGTTGATCTGCCCACCCAGGTGCCCGATAAACGCTTCACACTCGTCGCTCGGCAGCTTGGAAACGGCTTCACACAGGATGCGCTCGACGTCGCCATTCACCGCCTTGAAATCGTGCGACTTCCAATAGTTGCGCGCACCTGGTTGCAGCAGCCCGTCGAACGCGGTCTGCCAGCCGGCGAAGGGCATCGGCGCGACCATTTCGCCGGCCGGCTTGCCGAAGCTGCGCAGCGGCTTGGCCGCTTCCTCGCCGCGCTTTGGATCGCCGATCCAGCAGAAGGCAACGATGACCACGTCCTTGCCGTGCACGCTCTCCGGCAGGAACGGCAGCGGCGGCGCCTTGCGCAACACCAGCCAGGCGGTCATCTCGTCGCTCGCCGCAGCGGTGAACTTGCGGTAGCCGTCGAAGACCTGCTTGGCCTGATCGAGCGGATAGACGATCAACCCGGCGACGACCTCAGGGCCGAGCGGGTGCAGCCGGTATTCGAACGAGGTGACCACGCCGAAGTTGCCGCCGCCGCCGCGAACGGCCCAGAACAAATCGGGGTTCTTGGTCGGGCTGGCCTGCACGAATTCGCCCGACGCGAGCACGACATCGACGGCGTTGAGGTTGTCGATGGTCAGCCCGCGCTTGCGGCTTTGCCAGCCGAAGCCGCCGCCCAGGGTGAGCCCGGCCATGCCGGTGGTCGAGTTGATGCCGGTCGGCGTGGACAGACCGAAGGCCTGTGTCTCGCGATCGAAGTCGAACAACAGCGCGCCGGGTTCGACCCGCGCCAGCTTGGTCGCCGGGTCGACGCGCACCGACTTCATCGCCGACAGGTCGAGCATCAGCCCGCCGTCGCAGGCGGCCTTGCCGGCGATGTTGTGGCCGCCGCCGCGCACCGCCAAAAGCAGGCGGTTGTCGCGCGCAAAGTTCACCGCCTGGATCACGTCGGCAGTGCCGGCGGCGCGAACGATCGCCGCAGGCCGGCGGTCGATCATGGCGTTCCATAGCGTGCGTGATACGTCATAGCCGGCATCGCCCGGCATCAGCAGGCTGCCGCGCAGCGAGGCACGCAGCGCCTCGAGCCGTTCGCTGTCGATGCCGACGGTGCCGCCCTGAATGGTGTGAAAGTCAACCATAGATTGTTCCTCCTGGAGATTGCGGCCGGACAACGGGTAGTAGCGTCACGCGCGTCCGACCGCCTTGGCGAAGCGTGGGCAACCTTGCGGGCGCCGCCAGGCAGAAATGGATATCGGCTTCCAATCTGCCCATCTGTTCGTCAGCGGGCATCCTGGGCCTCGAACGGATAGTTGATCGAATCCCACGAGGTGCCTGTTCAAACAGCGTATCACGGGTTGACGCGGGCGCGCGCCAACGGGGACATGGCGTAGTTGGGCTCCGCCGTGGTGTGCTTTCCCGCGTCGCGACAGTCGGGATCAGGGAGGGCGGCCCCGCGTGCCGGCCGCCATTTGCCGCAGGAACCAGACTGCGCGACTGAGGTGAGTCGGCCGAATGTTCGGCGGCAGCGAACCACCGCGGCTCTGTCTGGATTACTTCCTTGGGTGACGCGAACTGACTACCGGCGCGACAGCGTTTGCCCGCATCTCAGGCCGGCGCCATGGCGCCATGCCGCGCGACCACTTCGGGCCCTGGCCACCCGCAGCGCATCTGTATCCGTCCCGGTTCCGTGACCGGCTGACGGGAAAATGGATGCGTGCCCGCTACAAGGCCGAGCGTGAGGACATCGCGGCTCAGTATCAGGAAGGAAATTGACCGGACCGCCAGAGGTTCGGCCGGTCGGCGGCGGATCGCTCAGCCCGTAGCAACGGTTAGCCTTGCCAATTCGGCCCCAGAAGGGCACGCACTCGCACTATTGTGGAGGCAACATTGGGGGCACCTATTGCATCATTTGCCGCACTAGCCCCGCAATGTCACCGACCCGCCATCCGTCATCTCAGACGTTGCGCAACTTCGGCGGCGAATGCCTGCGTTCCCAGCGCGCCACCAAGATCGGCCGTGCGCGTGAGCGGCGAGGCCAAGGCGGCATCGACAGCGCGATCGATTGCCTGCCCCGCTTCGCCGAAGCGCCCGGAACCGCGATGCTCGGACATCCAATTCAGCAGCATCGCCGCCGACAGTATCAGCGAAGTGGGATTGGCCCGATCCTGACCCGCGATGTCGGGCGCCGAGCCGTGCTGCGCCTGCGCGCAGCACAACCGCTCGTTCATGTTGACCGATCCCGCGAGCCCCAGCCCGCCGGACAGCTCCGACGCCAGGTCCGACAGGATGTCCGCATGGAAGTTGGTGGCGCAGATGACGTCGAACTGCCGAGGATCGCGCACCAGCAGGGCGGCGCTGGCGTCCACGATCTTCTCGTCGAGTTCGACGTCCGGGAAATCGGTCCCCACCTGCCTGACTTCGCGCAAGAACAGCCCGTCGCTCAGAATGAAGTTGTTGGCCTTGTGGATTGCCGTCACCTTCCTGCGCCGTTTCCGCGCGAGCTCGAACGACCGGCGCGCGATCCGCTCGCAGGCCCGGGCCGTGATCTTGCGTACGGACAGCGCCATGTCCTTGTCCGGCATGAACTCGCCGTTTCCAGCGTACATGTTCCGGTCGGGATAGAAGCCCTCGGTGCACTCCCGCATGATCACCAGATCGAACGGACCAACGACGCTGGGAACGCCTTCGCGCGTTCGCGCCGGCCGGACGTTTGCGTAGAGATCGAGCTGGACCCGGATCGCCGCCGAGACGTTGATCCCGCCGCGGTCGCGCGCCGGATAGTCCAGATGTGAGATCGGCCCGAGCAGGATGCCGTCGGACCCTCTCGCCTTCTCCAGAACCGGCTCGGGCAGCGTCGTGCCAAACGCTTTCAGCGCGGCGAAACCGATGTCGTGGAACTCGAAATCGAGTCCGAGCCCGAAGCGCCGGTCGGCGGCCTCGAGCACCGCGATCGTCGCACGCGTTATCTCCGGCCCGATGCCATCGCCAGGCAATACCAAAATCGTCATGACAACAAGTCCTTCACTCGACGGCCGATCGACCCGAGATGCTCGCGAGATGTCGCATGCACCGTCATTGGATGGCGTTCGGCAGGAACATCACCAGCTGCGGAAAAATCACCAACAGGGCGATGACCGCAATCGTGATGACAAGGTAGGGCACTGAGATCACGGCCAGCCGCTCGAAGCTCAGCTCGGTCACCTTCACCAGCGCATAAAGGACCATTCCAACCGGCGGGGTGAGCAGACCCAGTGTCAGCGTGACGGTCATCACGATCCCGAAATAGACCGGATCGATTCCGTATTTCGTGGCCACTGGGAGCAGTATCGGAGTCAGGATGATGATCGCCGGTGTCTGCGCCATGAAGCAGCCGATGACCATCCAGAGGACGACGAACAGCGCCATCAACAGCGTGGGATCGGTGGTCATGCTGACCATCACCGCCGCGAGCGCGTCGGGCACGTGCCCTCGAATCATGATTACCCCGAATCCGGACGTGAAGGCAATAATCAACATGATCACCGCGCTGTCGATCATTGTCGCGCGAATCTCCCGGTACAGCGACGCGAGCCCATACTCACGGTAGAACAGCGTGCCAAGGCCCATCGCGTAGCTTGCGGCGACGGCGGCCGCCTCGGTCGGCGTAAAGACGCCGAGATAGATGCCGCCCATGATGATCACCGGCGTCAGCATCGGCAGGATCGCGCGCGAAAACGAAGTCCCGAGCACGCGCAGGCCAGGCCACGCGCCGCCAGGAAAATCGTCGCGCCGCGCCCGGTAGGCAACATAGGTCATCTGCGAGAGCGCCATCAGGACGCCAGGAACGATGCCGCCGATGAACATCGCGGCGACCGAGACTTCAGCCTCGACCGCATAGGCAACCATCGCGATCGAAGGCGGAATGATGGGCCCGATCAGCGACGACGCTGCAGTGATGCCGGCACTGAACTCGCGGCCGTAGCCGGCCCGGGTCATCGCTCGCATTTCTATGGTTCCGAGACCCATGGCATCGGCGGTCGCCGAGCCCGACATGCCGGCGAACACCATGCTCGAGAGGACGTTGGCGTGGCCGAGTCCACCCTTGATCGGTTGCACCAGCAGGCTGATGAAACCGAACAGCCGGTCGGTGACGCCGCCGGTGTTCATCAGTCGCCCGGCCAGCAGGAAGAACGGTACAGAAAGCAGGAGGTAGCTGTCGATGCGCGCAGAAAAAGTACGCGCGAGCATGGTGGCCACGCGCTCCTGAAACATACCGCCGAACAGGTCGGCGGCGCCCAGCAGCGACACCAGGCCCGCGCCGAATCCGACCGGAAAGCCGATCACGATCAGGACAATCAGCGCCAGTGTGAGCAGGACGAAGACCATCAGATCTCGCCGTCGGGCCGCAGCTCGCGTCCGGCGCGCTGGCGGCCGCAGCGCAGATCGGCGGCCGCCCGACGCATCGACCGCAACACGTACCAGATCATGATCAGGATCGCGATGAGCTGTACCAGATAGATCTGCCCGTTGGTCACCCAGTCGAGAATCAGCAGCCGCGAGTCCCAGTTTTGAACGGCCAGGACATAGGTGCCGCGGGCGATCACCGCGAGCAACAAGACGATGACCGTCTCGAACACGAGCCCGGTCACGATCCGCCATCGCGGCGGAAGCCGATTGAACAGGAAATCGACGACGACATGCTCGCGCTCACGAATCGCGATGGCGATGCCGAAGAACATCGTCAGCACGAACAGCACGCGCGCCGCCTCCTCGGTCCACGCCAGCGGCAACGTGAGCACGTAGCGGAAGACTACCTGCAATAGGGTGACCACCAGCATGACGGCAAACCCCGACGTCGCAAGCAGATCGAGCGAACGATCGAACGCGCGTATCGCCGAGAACCGCGCCGGTGCGGGCGGCCCGGGCGCGCCCGGCGAACAGGAGCGCGACGGCATGGGGGCGGCGCTAGCGCGAGAGCCTGTTGATGTCCTCGAGCAGGTTCGGGCGGCAGTTCTTCTCGGCGTATGCCTTGACGATTGGCGCCGCAATCTTCTTGAATGCCGGAACGTCCGAGTGGACCACGGTGACGCCGGATTTTTCCATCTTCTCCAGCAGCGCCTTGGTGTCGTTGTCGACCGTCTGGTCGAGCCAGGCGATCGACTCCGCGAGCGTCCGATCGAACAGCTTGCGCTGGTCGGCGGTCAGCCCGTCGAGGAATTTCTTGTTGGCAGAGACGACGTAGTAGCTCTGCACGTGCCCGGTGAGGTCGATGAACTTCTGGACTTCGTAGAACTTGTTGCCATAGATGGTCGGAATCGGATTTTCCTGCGCGTCGACCACGCCCTGCCGTAGCGCGCCGTAGAGCTCGTCGATGGGCACCGGGGCGGGCAGCGCGCCGTAGGCCTTGAACACGTCTGCGCGCAGCTTGTTGGTGACCCGAACCTTGACACCCTTGAGGTCATCGGGCACCCGGATGGCCTTGTTCGAGGTCAGGTCACGCGCGCCGCGCTTGCCGACGCCGACAATGGTGATGCCGTACTTGTCTTCCAGCGCCTTGCTGACCTCCTTCCCGAGCGTCCCGCGCCAGATCTTCAGCCCCTGCTCCTGGTCGTCGAACACGTACTCGGCTTCCATGCACTGGTAGGGCTGAGCGAGAAAATGGACGACGACCGGACCCGCTATGTGGAGTTGGATTTCGTTGCTCGACAACTGCTGGAGCATCTCCTTGTCGCCACCGAGCGAGCCGCCGACAATCACATCCATCTGCAGGTCCCCGCCGGAGGCCTTGCGTAGGGCATCGGCCCAGCGAACCATCGCTTCGTTGCCGAAATCCTTGGCGCCGTTGGCCGAACCCAAGGTCATCTTCGTCGCCGCCGCAGCGGGCGCTGCAAGTGCCGCCAGCATGACCGCGTATGCCATTGATCGGAATATGTTCATGGATCACTCCTCCTTCGATACATTCGTTGATGTACACTGCGCCGATGCATTTTAATGCATTCGTTAATCACAATCAAAAATCCACCAAGAATCGACTTTCCGCCCGACATTCCCTGCCTCTACCCAGCGCCAAACTCACTGCCACGTCCCGTACCTAAGTATTTTGGGGGTGGCAATTCCGCAATATTGTGTCTACAATGCATGCGTTAACTAGCCTATAGGACGCATTGAATGCCGTCAAGCCGTGCGCAGACTCCGATCGTGGTCGACGCGCGGGCGGCCGAGCAGGCCTACCGCCGCATCAAGGACGCGATCCTTGGCGGCGACATGCCCACCGGCTTCCAGTCGCTCGAACCTGCGCTCGCGCTTCACCTCGGCATGAGCCGGACGCCGGTGCACGAGGCGCTGGTCCGGCTGCAGGACGAAGGCTACGTCGAACTCCAGACGAGGCGCGGGATGCGCGTAACGTCGCTGTCGCATCGCGATATCCGCGAAATCACGGAGTTGTTGGCCTGCCTCGAAGTCGAGGCGGCGGAACGAACCGCCGCACGCCGGCTGCCGCCGGTGGACCTGATGGCCTTCGACGCGGCGATCGAGGAAATGGACCGCGCGCTCGAGACCGGCGACATCGCGGCCTGGAACGAGGCCGATTTTCGATTTCATCTGCTGCTGATCGAATCCTGCGGCAATCGCTATCTGATCGACACGGCGAAACGCTTCCTCGAGCAGGCTAACCGCTTCCGCCACCTCACTTCTGCCCATCGCAAGCCACCCGTGTATTCCAACGTCAATCACGCGGCCGTAGTCGAAGCGATTCGCCGTGGCGATCCGCAGACGGCCGTGGAAATCCATCGTGCGCACAAGCGGCGCTGGCTCCGTGAATTGGACGAAATCCTCACTCTGATCGGACCCGATGCGCCGGCGCAGGCAGGCCCGCGGCCGGGGAACGGTAATGGCGATGGGGCAAGAACGTGACCAATCTCCCGCCGCCGCGGGTCGCGTTGGTGCATGCGGTCACGGTTGCCATGCCACCGGTGGTCGCCGCCTTCGCCGCGCTGTGGCCGCAGGCGCGCCTCCAGCACCTGCTTGACGACGCGCTGTCGCCAGACCGCGAAGCGGAGGGCGAACTGACGCCCGCGATGCGATCGCGCATCCTGGCCCTCGCCAGCTATGCGCGCGCGTCGGGCGCCGGCGGAATCCTGTTCACGTGCTCGGCATTCGGCCCCGCCATCGACGACGTGAAGGCGGCGATGCCGCTGCCGGTGTTGAAGCCCAATGAGGCGATGTTCACCGAGGCGCTCGCGCGGGCACGCCGGATTGGCATGCTCGCCACGTTCGCACCCAGCGTGCCGTCGATGGAAGATGAATTCCATGCCATGGCGCACTCGCGCGGGCTCGACGCGACGCTGCACACGCTATGCGTGCCCGAGGCCATGCAAGCGCTGCGCGATGGGCGCGGTGACGAGCACGACCGTTTGCTCGCGAACGCGGCAATGCGGATTGCCGACTGCGAGTTGCTTTTGCTCGCGCACTTCTCGACGAGTCGCGCGCAGGCTGCCGTAGCCGCCACGGTCGGAGTCCCGGTGCTCACCAGTCCGGGCAGCGCGGTGCTCGCCATGCGCACCGCGCTCGCCGGGACGGAGCCCTCGAATTCGACCCCCTGACCGATGAGCGCGGGTCGGACGATTGCAATGCCAGGAGCGACCGGCGGTGTTGCCGGCGAGGTCGGCGAACCAGTGCACGCCGCGTTTCGTCCACCTCCCGGCAGCGTCGACACGCATGTCCACGTATTCGATCCGGCACGATTTCCGTATTCCGCCGCGGCATCCTACCGGCCCAGTCCCGGCGAGTGCGGAACGGCGGCTGACCTCGCCCGCCTTCT
Organism: uncultured beta proteobacterium; assembly: GCA_963739745.1. Classification (GTDB taxonomy): domain Bacteria; phylum Pseudomonadota; class Gammaproteobacteria; order Burkholderiales; family Casimicrobiaceae; genus VBCG01. The sequence goes on along the minus strand of CAVUCJ010000009.1, from coordinate 117,591 downwards.
CGACGCGCACGGCATCGCCCGCGTGGTGCTGGTCAACCCCACGTCCGGCTACGGCGACGACAATCGCTGTCTGCTCGCCGCGTTGGAAGAACTCGGCCCGCGCGCGCGCGGCATCGCGCGCGTTGCGCCGGGCGTCATGCCGCGAACGCTCTCCGCCATGCGCGAGGTCGGCATCGTGGGCGTCCGCGTCGACCTGGTCGCCGGCGGATTGCGCATGCTCGAGGCGCGCGGCTTTCGTCGCTTCCTGACCCGGATCGCCGATGCCGGGATGGTGCTGGAGATACAGTGCGAAGGTGATCAATTCGCCGCCGTCGCACCTCTCCTCGCGCAGGTCCCGCTTCACGGTGTCGTCGACCACATGGGACGCCCGGACCCGGCGCGTGGACTCGACGCGCCGGGCTTTCGCGCGCTGCTCGCCGGCGCCGACCGCGGACGGCTTGCGGTCAAGCTGTCCGGCCTCATGCGCTGCTCGGCGCTCCCGCCGCCCCACACCGATGTCGATCCGTTCGTCGCCGCACTGCTGCGCGAATTCGGCGCGTGCGCGCTGGTCTGGGGCTCGGACTGGCCCTTTTTGCGCAGCCCGCGGCGCGTCGATTACGGCCCGACGCTGGCGCTCCTCGCGCGCCAGGTCCCGCGCGCGTCGGATCGTCGCGCCGTTCTGGTCACAACGCCGGCACGCTTGTTCGGATTCTGAGTAGCGGCACCTGCCTTCCCCGCCCGCGGTTGCGCGTCTGGTCGGAAGCGCGGTGACCGCGGACCTCTGATGCCGAGGTCACCGGCCACAGCTATCCCGGCCCGCTACAATCGCATCCTCGACCGCCGCCCCTTCCGAAGCGCCCCATGCCGTCGCACCACGCACTGACCGGCAAGGAACTCTACGTCGCGCTGACGCTGCTTGCCGGCGCTGCGCTCTGGTTGTTCATGCCTGCCGTGGCCCAGCCTGCGGGTTATTTCCCGTTCGCGGATCAGCGGCCCTTGTTTGGAATACCCAATGCGGCGGACGTTCTGTCGAATCTTCCCTTCGTCGCCGTGGGCCTGCTCGGGCTGTTCAGGCTGCAGCAAGGGCTGCGACCGCTGGAGCCGGTCGCCCGGCTCAGCCTGAACATCTTCTTTCTGGGTCTTTTCCTCACGGGGTTCGGGTCAGCGTACTTTCACTGGAGCCCGACGAACGAAACGCTGGTCGCTGACCGCCTGCCGATGACTGTCGTCTTCGCCGGCGTATTCGGGGCGATGCTGGCCGAACGGGTGAGCGCCCGCAGCGGACTTGCCGTTCTGCTGCTGATGCTGGTCGTCGGCCCCGCCAGCGTTTTCTACTGGCGGGCAACCGGCGACCTGTCGCTGTATGCGCTGGTCCAGTTCGGCGGCATGGCCGCCATACTGCTGTTGTTGAGCTTGACCCCGAGGGGCCACGACCCCTTCCCGTGGTGGGCGCTGATCGCCTGGTATGGCGTGGCCAAGATCGCGGAATTCGGTGATGTGTTTGTCTGGAACGCGACCCGCGAACTGTTCGCCGGGCATATGCTGAAACACCTGGCGGCCGCAATGGGCGGACTAGCGATAGCGCGCGCGTTGCGACGTCCCGCCGGACGCGTGCGAATTCCGACCTAACGGGGAAGCGCGTTCCTGAAAGACTTGCCATCCTTGAAACTGACAAGCAATTACTAGTCCGGACTCCAGATCAGCTCGATGTTATGAATCGGATCGCCATCGACGAGCAGGAGGTCGGTCATCGCGCCTTCTTCCACCGCACCCGCACGCCGTGATACGGATTGCCTGGGCAAGCCCCGCTTTCGCACATGCGTTGCGAGCGAAGTTGGCGCTTTCTTTTCCCGGAAATCCATGTGGCCCGGTCAAGCGGAAATGCCGTTCCCGCCGGCATAAACGGATACCAAATCAGGTCAACGGCAACCCGGCGAACTGCGAAGACAGTGACTTCCAGATCGTCCAGGGCGCGCCCCAGGTGTAGAAGTTGAGTGCCAGAGGCAGGCCGCCGAGAACGAATGCGGCGAGCACTGTCGGGAAGACGCCTCGACCAGTTCGGACATGCCGTTCCGCGAGGATCAACGACACCAGGATCGCGCATACGATGCCGAAGGTCAGCAACTGATAATTGAGATCTGCGCCTCCCATTGTCCGCTGTGCGATTCGATGAACGACCGGATCAATCAGGGGCAGGCCCGTGCACATCATGTATCGGGAATGGACGGCTGGGGTTCTTCGATTGATCCAGCCCATTGCGTACGTCGCAACGAAAATCGTGACCAGCACCACGCGGATGTAGAAGAAATAGGCGTCTGTCGCCTGCTCCTGGAGTGACTTCCCCTGCATCGATGAATGCGCAAGCCCCACAAAGCCGAATAGCACAAGCGGGGCCAGCAGGAGCGAGGTCCGACCCAGATACACATGGAGCTTTCGGCGGCCGCTCCGTATTGCCCAGGGCTGCACAATGAGCATCAGAATCCAAAGTGTCCCGGAGATCGCGTGAAAGTGCACCCAGCCGCTGAGTTGCAGCTTGGGAACCGCCAGATATCCGGGCCAAAAGGCGATCAATGCCAACGCCATCAGCATTGCGTAGAACGAGGCGGCCCAACGCATCTGCGGATTGGTTGAGCTCATCGTACGATCTGCGCCTGGTGCCGCTCGCATCGTGGTAATTCGCCGGGCACGTCCTTCGACACTGAACGCAGCCAGGATCTACGGCTCACCGCCCGTTCAGACGACGCGGAAGATTTCCCAGCGGCTGGTCCCGGAAACCACGAGGGGCTCCATATCCTTGCTCCATTGCTTATGGGCTGCAATCGTGGCCAATTTCTCCCAGCCCTGGTTGAGTTCGCCTAGGTCCTTGACGACGTGTTCCGACTGAATTGTTGCCTCCAGCGCGCCGATCGATCCGGTCAGCAACCGCGTCTTGTCGGCCGTGAACCCGGCCCGTGGCCCAATGTCGCGCAACCAGCGATTCATCAGGTCGATTACATCCTGCTTGTATCCGAATTTAGCATCGATACTCCAACGGGCTACCATCATGGTCGTGCTCCTCAAGTCTTGTCGAAGCGACGTGATCGGCGCTTCTGGAAGCGCCTCGCGTCTCGCAATGTTCCACGTTCGAGCCAACCGGCGGGCATCGTCGGAATGGTGTCGGCTTTCCCGTTCGGCGACGCATCGACCGTGTGCAGGCCAGGGAAGAATACCCAATTTCGCGCAAAAAAGAAGCAGGTACGTGACGCGCTGTACAGGGTCTTGTTAGACCGGCAAGACCAGCCGGGCCGCGATCGATCCGGTTGAACTGACGCGGCATGACGCCGTGCGGGTGCGACGCCGCCGAATCCAGCGAACCGGACAGAAGCCTTCGAAGCGCCGGGCGTGGTGCCTCCGAGAAAAAACCGTTCGTGATGAAAATGTGACGAATTGGCGAGACGCGCGTGAAATTCGCTTCTCACAATGCGCTCCAGACAGGTGGTTCACCTGTCCTTCACCACCCAATCGAGGAGCAAATTCATGAGCAACACTTCGCAAATCATCCGGAGCGCGATTTCCGGACTTCTGGCACTGGGCGTCATGACCACGGGCGGACAGGCGCTGGCCGCGGCGGGAGACAACGAGAAGTGCGCCGGTATCACCAAGGCAGGCAAGAACGACTGCGGCACCAGCAAGAGTTCGTGCGCCGGAACGTCGAAAGTCGACCGGGACGCCGAGGCCTGGGTCTACGTGCCCAAGGGTACCTGCGAGAAGATCGCTGGCGGCAGCGTAACCAACAAGCCGCACAACATTCCCGGCGGTCTCGCCGCGCTCAAGAAGTAGCCGCGACCGTGGCCCGCCCGGGCGCAGTCGACCGGGCGGCGCCTTCGCGCAACGCCAATTGCATGGAGCCGGACATGGACCTTGCAGCCAATCGCAGCAGCAGCACCATGATTTCCGCGCGGCCGGGACTTTTCGGACGTGCGGCCCAGTTCTACCGTCGCGTGATCAACGCGCTGGATTTTCCGGCGCCGGTGCTGGATCTTGGCATTCGGATCCTCGTCGCCAGCGTGTTCATTCAGTCCGCACTTACCAAGATCGCAAGCTGGAGTACGACGCTGGCGCTGTTCGAGAACGAATACGCGGTGCCGCTGCTGTCACCGGTCGCCGCGGCTTATCTCGGCACCGCGGCCGAACTCAGCCTGCCCGTGCTGCTGTTGTTCGGGCTGGGCTCCAGGCTGGCTGCGATCGCGCTGTTCTTCTTCAACATCGTCGCCGTCATCTCGTATCCGGACCTGTCCGAAGTGGGCCTCAAGGACCACCAGTACTGGGGATTGCTGATGCTGGTCACCGTCTTCCACGGTCCGGGCAAGCTGTCGCTCGATTACCTGATTCGCCGACGCTTCCTTCCTTGAGGATCACGATGATGAACAACATGACCGAGGGCGCCGCGCTCGGCGCTCGGACCGCGTGCAATGTCTGTGAAGTCCGCATGCACGAGGCCAACATCCGCGAGACCACGCTCGACGGCCAGCGCGCAGTCGTCACCGGCGCCAATTCCGGCATCGGCGAGGCCATCGCCAGGGGCCTGGCCGAAGCCGGGGCCACCGTCGTCGTCAATTACGTGGCGGGCGACGATCGTGCGGCGGGCGTGGTTGAGGAAATCCGCGCGACCGGCGGCCGCGCTACCGCGATCAAGGCCGACGTCAGCAACGAGGACGACGTCCGCGAGATGTTTCGGCGTGCGATGGCCGAGTTCGGCACCATCGACATCCTGGTCAATAACGCCGGCCTGCAGCAGGACGCAGCGTTCCACGAGATGACGCTCGCGCAGTGGCGCAAGGTGATCGACGTCAACCTGACGGGCCAGTTCCTCTGCGCGCGCGAGGCCGTCCGTGAGTTCCTGCGCCGCGGCGTGGTCCCCGAGCTGTCGTGCTCGGCCGGCAAGATCATCTGCGTCTCGTCGGTGCACGACGTGATTCCCTGGGCCGGGCATGCCAACTACGCGGCGAGCAAGGGAGGCGTGGCGATGCTGATGAAGACGATGGCGCAGGAACTGGCGATGAACAAGATTCGTGTCAATTCGATCTCGCCGGGGGCGATCAAGACGCCGATCAACACCGGCGCCTGGGAAACAGCACAGGCGGAGGCTGCACTGCTCAAGTTGATTCCGTATTACCGGGTTGGCGAGACGCGCGACATCGCACGCGCTGCGGTATGGCTCGCCTCCGACCATTCGGATTACGTGACCGGCGCAACACTCTACGTCGACGGCGGCATGACGCTGTATCCGGAATTCCGCGACGGAGGCTGACCGGAATTGGCCGGGCGATCTCGAGTTGACGGATCCGGTGATATTTCTTCTGCTGCCAGCAGGCGGTACGCCGGCAGTCTTTTCATGAATCGTGAGGGCAGGAACCAATGAGACACGATGCGATCCGACGCGCGACAATCCTGACGCGGCAGGCCGGCAGAACGCTGGCGAGCATGTTCGTCGTCGCGCTCTGGCTCCTCGCTTCGGCGGCGCTCGCCCACGCGCCCGAGATCAGGGGTATTGCACTGACGGTGGCCGACCTGGACCATTCCGTTGCCTTCTATGAAGGCGCACTGGGATTCCGCGAGGTCGCCACCGGCGTGATCGCAGACGACGAAACCGATGCGCTCACCGGGCTCTCGAGCACGCGCATCCGGCACGCCACGCTGCAACTGAACGACGAGAGGATCGAACTTCAACAGTATCTGAGCGCCCCAGGTCGGCCGTTGCCGGTCGACAGCCGCTCCAACGATTTGTGGTTTCAGCATTTCGCGATCGTGGTGCGGGACATGGACGCGGCCTACGCGCAACTTTCCCGCTATTCGGTTCAGGCGATTTCGAGCGCGCCGCAGACGATACCGGCGTCGAACCCGGCCGCGGCCGGCATCCGCGCCTACAAGTTCCGGGATCCGGATGGTCACCCACTCGAATTGCTGCAATTCCCATTGGGCAAGGGCAATCCGAAGTGGCAGCGCCCTGGCACCGACCTGTTCCTCGGCATCGACCATTCGGCGATCACCGTCGCGAGCACCCGGGTTAGCCTCCGGTTCTGGGTAGACCTGCTCGGCCTGTCGGTGGCCGGCGGCAGCCTCAATACCGGGCCGGCGCAGGCGCAACTCGACGGAACCCCGGGGGCAGTGGTGCGGATCACCGGCCTGCGGGCTCCGCATCCCGGTGGCCTCGGGCTCGAGTTCCTGCAGTACCTGTCTCCCGAGGACGGCCGGGCGAACCTGGCCGCCGCGCGTCCCAACGACATTGCGCATGTGCACGTCGTTCTGGAAGTGGACGACCTCGGCGGACTGGTGGATGAACTCTCGCGGGCCGGTGTGGCGTTTATCTCGCGCCAGCCGGCACGCGCCCACGGCATGCCACCGGCAAGCGGCGTGATGGTGAAGGACCCGGACGGGCACGCAGTCTTGCTGGTGCGACGCGAGATTCATCCAATGGCAGGCGACTCGGCCAAGGAGCAAATTCGATGAGGTACGACGCGATCATCATCGGATCCGGCGCGGGCGGATCGGCGGTCGCCTACCACTTGACCCAGACAGGAAGGCGAGTGCTGCTCCTGGAGAAGGGCATGGCGCTGCCCAAAGACGGCAGCACCCTCGACGTCCACAAGGTGCTGCATCAGCGGGCGTTCCTGAGCGACGAACCGTGGATCGACGGCGCCGGTCGCATGATCGTGCCCGAGGAGCATTTCAATCTCGGTGGAAAGACAAAGTGGTATGGCGCTGCGCTGCTGCGTTTTGCCCCGCACGAGTTCGAGCCCGACGCGGCCCACCAGTGTCTGGGCTGGCCGTTCGGCTACGCCGAGCTCGCGCCTTTCTACGACGAGGCGGAGAAGCTGCTCGGCGTTCACAACTTTGCGGTCGAGCCAAACACGCAGCAGTTGGTGGCCGGCCTGCGCCGGCAGGATCCGCAGTGGCGCAAGCAGCAGCTGGCGCTGGGACTTTCTCCCGACATTCTTTCCTATCCCGATGAGGCGCGGCATTTCGACGCGTTCGCCTCGGTTCGCGACCTGAAGTCCGACGCGGAACGGTCGCTGCTCGCGCGCGTGGCTCGAAAACCCAATCTGGAAGTGCTCACCGGCAAGACCGTAACCGCGCTTGTTCCGTCGGCCGGCGACCCGACCCAGATCGCGGGAGTCGTCTGCGAAGACGGCAGCCGCTACCACGCCGACAGCATCGTGCTGGCCGCCGGCGCGCTGCACAGCCCGCGTCTGCTGCAGCGCTACCTGGATGGTACCGGCCTGGCGTCGACGCTTGCGAGCTACCGTAACGTGGGGCGCAACTACAAATCGCACATCCTCACCGCGATGATGGCTTTCTCGCACAGGCGCGTGACCGACGTACTGTGCAAGACGCTGCTGCTCTACCACGACGCGCTGCCGCACAGCACCGTGCAAACGCTCGGCGGCAACCTGACCGAGGAGATCATTCGCAGCCAGGTTCCGCGCGTCGTGCCGGCATGGCTCTCGCAACCAGTCGCATGTCGAGCCTACGGACTGTTTCTGCAGACGGAGGACGGCTCGCATCCGGATAACCGAATTCTCGCCGGATCGGCCGCGACCGATCGTCCCCAGATCGACTACGAACCGGCGCGGCTCGCCCCGGCACAGGACGAGCACCGGCGGTTGGTGCGCATATTGAAAAAACAGCTGCTGCGCATGGGTTATGTCGCGATCGCGAAGAGCATTCCCCTTAGCGGGACCGCGCACGCCTGCGGCACGCTCGCGGCCGGCAACGACCCGGCCACCAGCGTCGTCGACGCAGGCGGCAGGGTGCATGGAATGGCCAATCTCTTCGTCAGCGACGGCAGTGTCCTTCCCCGCTCGTCGAGAGTGAATCCGGCGCTGTCGATCTATGCGTGGGGCTTGCGCCTGGCGGCGCAGTTGAGTGCGCCTGAGCGCGGCGGCAAGGCAACCCCGTGCCGCGCCACATCCGCGGCGCGCGGTGTGCAACCGGACACAGTCACCACGCCGAATCGAGAGGGAATCCTATGAGGCAGGAACTGCCGGACGTCGTGCATTTCGGCCGCGAGATCTGCGGCGACCTGGAAATTGCGGAGCGACGGGAATGGTGGCTCGCCAACGGGCTCGGCGGCTATGCGGCCGGCACGATCGCCGGCACCCTCACGCGTCGCTACCACGGCCTGCTGATTGCGCCGGTGAATCCGCCGCTCGGACGTTTCCTCGTCCTGTCCAAGGCCGATGCGCGGGTCATCGACGGCGAACGTGATTACCCGCTGTTCGCCAACCGCTGGGGCGACGGCAGCGTCGATCCGCAGGGACATCTTCACATCGAGTCTTTCCGGCTGGAAGGCCGGATGCCAGTTTGGACGTTCGCCTGTCGCGATGCACGCATCGAGCAGCGCATCTGGATGGAGTACGGTGCCAACACCACGCACGTCGCCTTTCGCCTGCTGCCCGGTTCGGTCTCCGACGGCCGCCGCCTCGCGTTGAAGATCGCGCTGCTGGTCAACGCGCGCGACCACCACGGCAGCGGACAACCCTCGACGTTTCAACCAGCGATCGAAACCGAGGCCGCTCTGCTCCGGGTACGCCATCCGGGCTGGTTCACGCTCTACGTCACGGCCATTGGTGGTCGGATCGAAGCGCGCGACAGCTGGTACGACAACTTCGATCTTGCGCGCGAGCGCGAACGAGGCCTGCCCGACCGCGACAGCCATTTCCTTGCGGGCGAGGCGATGCTTGACCTGATCCCGGGCGAGTGGGTGGGCATCGTTGCGAGCCTCGCTGCGGACGCGTCGACCGATCTCGGCGAGGCGATGCGCCGGTCGCTGGATCGCGACCTGCGCGAACTCGCACGTGCCAGGGCCGGTGTCGCCGAACTGCGCAGTACACCCGCCTGGGTCGAGCAGCTGGTGCTCGCCGCCGACAGTTTCGTGTTCGCCCGTCCGCTCGCAGGCGTTCCCGACGGCGAATCGGTGATCGCCGGCTATCCCTGGTTCGGCGATTGGGGTCGCGACACGATGATCGCTCTGCCCGGGCTCGCGCTTGCGACCGGGCGCTTCGATACCGCGTTACGCGTTCTGCGCACCTTCGCCCGCTTCGTCGATCGCGGCATGCTGCCGAACGTCTTTCCGGGAAGCGGCGAAACCCCCGAGTACAACACGGTCGACGCGGCGCTCTGGTACTTCGAGGCATGGCGAGCCTACGTCGAAGCGACCGGAGACGAACACGCACTTCGCGACGTCTTCCCGGTACTGTGCGACATCGTCGACTGGCACATCAGGGGAACCCGCTATGGCATCGGGCTCGATCCTGCAGACGGGCTTCTTCGCGCCGGCGAACCGGGCGTGCAGATCACCTGGATGGATGCGAAGATCGGCGACTGGGTGGTGACGCCGCGCATCGGCAAGCCGGTCGAAATCAACGCACTGTGGTTCAACGCGCTCACGCTGATGACGGCGTTCGCCGAGCGCCTCGGACAACCGGCCGACGATTACCGTCGATTCGCGGACGCCGCCCGAACCGGGTTCCAGCGTTTCGTCGACACCGGGACCGGCGGCCTCTACGACGTGCTCGACGGTCCCGGCGGCAACGATGCAACGGTTCGGCCGAACCAGATCTTCGCGGTCAGCCTGCCCCACTCTGCGCTGTCGTCCGCTTCACAGGCAGGCGTCGTCGCCGTTGTCGGGCGCGAACTGTTGACCTCGTACGGGTTGCGTTCTCTCGCGGCTGACCACCCCGACTATCGGCCTCGCTATCTGGGTGGAGTATGGGAACGCGACGGCAGCTATCACCAGGGACCGGTGTGGGCCTTCCTGCTGGGGCATTACGCACTTGCGCAATTCCGCGTCAGCGGCGATGCGCTTGCCGCTCTAGCGCGACTTTCGCCTATCGCCGACCACCTTTGCGACGCTGCGTTGGGCACGGTAAGCGAAATCTTCGACGGCGCTCCGCCACATCTGCCTCGGGGCTGCCCTGCGCAGGCGTGGTCCGTCGCCTGCACGCTCGAGAGCTGGTGGCGGCTCGAGCGCGCGCGGCGCGCGACGAAACCCAACACGCGCTCGCCTGAAGCCGCGCCCGCGCGGCCGGTGCGTGCCGTCACCTGACCTCGACCGCGACCCGTCCTTCCTGCCGCTTACCTCTCCGTGGAGACTGCAATGGATACGAACAAGAACCTCGATGCCGAACGCCGGCGCCTCGAAGCGCAACGCCTGGGAACCGAGAATTGGCGGCTGTGGGGTCCGTACCTCGCCGAGCGCGCGTGGGGCACGGTGCGCGAAGACTACAGCGAGCACGGCACTGCCTGGGAGCACTTCGACCACGACCAGTCACGGTCACGCGTCTATCGCTGGAACGAGGACGGGATGGGTGGCATCTGCGACGAGCAACAGCGACTGTGTTTCGCCCTGGCATTGTGGAACGGACGCGACCCGATCCTGAAAGAGCGGGCGTTCGGGCTCACCGGCAACCAGGGCAATCATGGCGAAGACGTCAAGGAATACTACTTCTACCTCGACGCAACGCCCAGCCACAGCTACCTCTCCTATCTGTACAAGTACCCGCAGGCCGCCTATCCGTATGGCCGGCTGGTCGAGGAAAATGCGCGCCGCTCGCGCGCCGATCCGCCGTTCTCGCTGCTCGACACCGGCGTGTTCGAGCAGGGTCGCTACTGGGATGTCGAGGTGCGCTATGCGAAGGTCAGCCCGGAGGAGATTCATATCCGGATTCTCGTGACCAACCGCGGCCCGGACCCCGCGGAGCTGCACGTGCTGCCGACGCTTTGGTTTCGCAACACCTGGTCGTGGGGCGATCCCGGAGAGAAACCGCAGCTGTTCGAGATCGCGGCGCCTGCAGGCGCACGCTGGGCGGTCCGTGCCGAGCATCCGACGCTCGGTGCATACCACCTCTACGGCCGGCATCCTGCGGAGGCGCTCTACACCGAGAACGAGAGCAATGACCGGCGACTGTGGGGCCAGCCGACTCCGACGCCCTACGTAAAGGACTCGTTCCACCGCTACGTCGTGGATGGGGAAAGGGACGCGGTGAATCCCGATCGCCGCGGTACCAAGTTCACCGCCAGCCACCTGCTGTCGGTGGATCCGGGGCAAACGGCGAGCATCGGGCTGACGCTATCGAAGGAGTCGCTAACCGAGCCGTTTGGCAAGCGCGAGGTCATCTTCGCGAAACGCGAGGCCGAGTCCAACATTTTCTACGACAGGCTACTGCCCGACGCGGCCCCGCAGGATCACAACATCATGCGCAAGGCGCTCGCCGGCATGATCTGGACCAAGCAGTTCTTCCACTTCGACGTGGCGCGCTGGCAGGACGGCGACCTGCTGCCGCCGCCCACAGGCCGCAAACTGGGCCGCAACCGCGGCTGGCGGCACATGAAGGCGGCGCACGTGATCTCGATGCCTGACACCTGGGAGTACCCGTGGTTCGCGGCGTGGGACCTCGCCTTTCATTGCGGTGCATTGGCGCTGGTGGATGTCGACTTTGCCAAGGACCAGATCGAATTGTTGCTGAAGGAGTACTACCTCCATCCGAACGGCCAGATCCCCGCCTACGAATGGGCATTCGGCGACGTCAACCCGCCGGTCTTGGCCGCCGCCGCGCTCAAGGTGTTCCGCGCCGAGCGGGTGCAGCGCGGCAAGGCCGATATCAACTTCCTGCAACGGGTCGTCAACAAGCTGCTGATGAACTTCACCTGGTGGCTGAACCGCAAGGACGCCGACGGCAACAACGTGTTCGAAGGCGGCTTTCTCGGGCTCGACAACATCTCGGTGTACGACCGCTCGCACCCGCTGCCGCCCGGCTATTCGCTGAAGCAGGCGGACGCGACCGGCTGGATGGCCATGTTCGCGCTGAACATGACGGTCATGTGCCAGGAACTCGCGGCCGAGAATGCGGACTACGAGGACGTGGCGATCCAGTGCTACACGCAGTTCATGGGCATCGCCAACTCGATTGCCGGCTACCAGGGAGGCCTGTCGCTCTGGGACGAGAAGGACGAATTCTTCAAGGACCTGATCGTCACGCCCGACGGACAAAGCCACCACATTGACGTCTTTTCCTGGGTTGGCCTGATTCCCCTGTTCGCGGTGGAAGTGATCGACAAGCGTCTGCTGAAACGCACGCCGCGCTTCAGGGCTGCGCTCGAAAGCCATTACCGGGGTACGTTCGACGGCCGCAAGGTCACCCACTGCCCGGTCCAGACCAATGCGCGCGGCGAGCACCTGTTGTCGCTGCTCGGTCCGCACCGGCTGAAGTGCGTGCTGAAGCGCGTGCTGTCGGAAGGCGAGTTCCTGTCGCAATACGGCGTACGGGCGGTATCGCGGATCCACGCCGAGCGCTCCGATCTGGGCGTGCTGCCGGGTGTCGGACGGGCCTTGATCGAATACCTGCCGGGCGAATCGAATTCGGGGCTCTTCGGCGGCAATTCCAACTGGCGCGGCCCGATCTGGATGCCGACCAACTACCTGCTGGTGCAGGCGATCGAGAAGTTCCACCGCTACTACGGCGACGACTTCACCGTCGAAGCGCCGTGCGTCGGCGACGCGCGTCTGACGCTGAAAGAAATCGCGACGCTGATTTCCGAACGGCTGGTCGACTTGTTCCGCCGCGACCCATCCGGCCGCGCGCCCGCATTGCCGCCTGACAGTCCGTTCCAGCACGATCCCCACTGGAAGGATCTGCTCCTCTTCAACGAGTACTTTCACGGCGAAACGGGCCTCGGGCTGGGAGCGATGCATCAGACCGGCTGGACCGGGTTGGTCGCCAACCTCGTGCAGCGCAAGTACCGCACCGATATCCCGAGGTTCTGGCGGCAGCAGTCGACGGGTGCGGAGACGCCCACACAGGCCAGCGTGACGGTGGCCGCCTAGAGCCGGGATTGCGCGGCGGCGCCCGTCGCCGCGCAGCCGCGGGAGATTCGCATTGATGAACGAGATCGAGACTGTCGTGGATGGATTGCGGGAGGCGCTGCGCCGCCACTGGCCGGAGTACCTGATCGAAGCGGCGGGCCTCGCGCTGTTCATGATCTCGGCCTGCCTGTTCGTCGCATTGCTCGAGTACCCGGGGTCCCCCGTGCGGCAGGCGATCGACGACGCGTTCGCGCGCCGGGCGCTGGTCGGCCTTGCGATGGGCGCAACGGCGATTGCGATCGTCTATTCGCCGTGGGGCAAGCAGTCGGGCGCGCACCTGAATCCCGCGGTCACGTTGACTTTCTATCGGCTCGGCCGCATCGAGCCCGCCGACGCGGCCTGGTATGTTTTGGCGCAGTTCGCCGGAGGGATTGCGGGCGTGATGTTCGCCTCCGCGATTCTCGGCCGGCACGTCGTCGCCGACCCGGCGATCGATCACGTCGTGACCATGCCGGGCATGCGCGGAACGGCGATCGCTTTCGCGGCGGAGGCCGCCATTTCATTCGTGCTGATGCTGGCGGTGCTGCTGGTCAGCAATCGCAGGACACTGAACCGCTATACCGGGCTCGTAGCGGGCGTGCTGGTGGCGATCTACATCGCGATCGAGGCGCCGATCTCGGGGATGAGCATGAATCCGGCACGCAGCTTCGGCTCGGCGCTGCCGGCGCGGCACTGGGACGGACTGTGGATCTATTTCATCGCGCCGGTGCTCGGCATGCTGGTCGCTGCCGAAACCTACCTGCGCAGCTACGGACACGGCGCCGTGCTGTGCTGCAAGTTCCATCACGACAACGACCGGCGCTGCATTTTTCGTTGCCGCTATGGCGAAACTGCGACAGCGATCGGCACAGGCGCCCTCGCGGGGCCTGCCGACGTCGCCCGGCCGCGGCGCGTGACCGCGCGCGCGATCGACAACCAAAGGACCTCGCGATGAATCGCACTGCTTCCCCAGTCGCCGCAATCCGTCAGCTGTCGGCCGTGGCGGACATCACCTCGGCGTATGCAAGTACGCTTCGTTTTCTGCAGCGCACGGCCGGGCCGTTCGTCGATCTCGCGATTCGGCTGTGGCTGGCGCAGATGTTCTTCGTTTCTGCGGTGTTGAAGCTCGCGAACTGGGATACGGCGCTCTACCTGGCGACGCACGAATACCCGGTGTCGTGGCTGGCGCCAGTCACCGCGGCGTACGTCGGCGTCGCGATCGAGGGCTTCGGCGCCATCGCGATCGCGACGGGACTTGCCACCCGTGTCGGCGCGGCATGCCTGCTGTTGCTCGCTTGTGTGATCCAACTCAACTACCGGGCGCTCGACGTGCACCTGTTCTGGATTGCGCTCTGCGGCTGGTATGTCGTTCGCGGTGCCGGGCCACTGTCGCTGGACCGCTTGCTGATGCGCGGCCTCGCCGACAGTGCATTGCCCATTGCGGCACCGGTGGCGAAGGCATACGCGACGATCACCGCCATCTTCGGACCGGTGTATCAACTGCTGCTGAGGCTGTGGGCCGGCGCCGCAATCATCATGGCTTGGCTGTGGGCAGATGGTGCAACCGCGATGTCGTTCTGGCTGCCGCTCGCTTCGGCGGGCGAATTCTCGACGTCGTTGGAAGTACTGCTGGCCGTCCTCCTGATCGCCGGCCTCGCCACCCGAGTCGCCGCGCTGGGCCTCATCGTGCTGTCGAGCGCCGTACACCTGATGGGCAGCGGATACGCGAACTACGGCTACTGGCTGATGCTGTGCGCGCTCTTCGCCACCTACGGCGCCGGCGGGTGGTCGCTGGACGCGCTGATCGACCGCGCGTTGCGGCGCCGCTTTCCGCAACTCGACGGCAAGCCGGCGTTCTCGCTCGCGGGCCTGCCCCGCGTCGTCGTGATCGGTGCCGGCTTCGGGGGACTCCGGTGCGCGGCGGACCTCGCGCGGGCGCGGGTGGCAGTCACGCTGGTCGATCGTCACAATTACCACCTTTTTCAGCCGCTGTTGTACCAGGTTGCCACGGCCAGCCTCTCGCCGGGCGACATCGCTACGCCGATCCGAGGCCTTTTTCGCGAACAGCACAACGTGCGCGTGCTGCTGGGCGAGGTGACCGGCGTGGATTCGGTCCGCCAGGAGGTGTTGCTGCAGGACCGGCGATTGCCCTACGACTACCTGGTCGTGGCGACCGGCGCCGCCCACGGCTATTTCGGCCACGACGAATGGGCGCCCTATGCACCTGGATTGAAGCGTGTCGAGGATGCGACCGAGATCCGGCGGCGATTGCTCTTTGCATTCGAGCGGGCGGAGGCCACCGAGAATCCGGAGGAACGCCAGAGCCTGCTCACCTTCCTCGTCGTAGGCGGTGGCCCGACCGGCGTCGAGCTTGCCGGCGCGATTGCGGAACTCGCGAAGTTCGGCATGGAGAAGGAATTTCGTCGCTTCGATCCGGCCAGCGCGCGGATTCTCCTCGTGCAGGCGGCCCCGCGCCTGCTGCCGACCTTTCCCGAGGCGCTCTCGGAGGTCACTCGGAAATCGCTGGAGACGCTCGGCGTCGAGGTGCTGCTCAACAGCCGCGTCGAGATGATCGACGATCGCGGCGTGAGGATCAGCGGCCGTCGAATTCGCTCGCACACGGTGCTGTGGGCGGCGGGTGTGACGGCCTCGCCGGCCGCCAAGTGGCTGGGCCGGGAGGCCGATGCCGCGGGGCGGGTCAAGGTCGGTCCGGACCTGACGGTTCCCGGGCTTCCAAACGTGTTCGTCGTCGGCGACACGGCACTCTCGAACGCCTGGAATGGGAAGCCGGTGCCCGGTCTCGCGCCCGCGGCAAAGCAGGGCGGCGCGTATGTCGCGAGGCGGATCCGCGCAAAGGTGGAGGGACATCGCGATCCGGGGCCGTTCGTCTATCGCCATGTCGGCAGCCTGGCGACGATCGGCCGCAAGGCTGCGGTCGTGGACTTCGGATTCCTGACGCTGCATGGGTCGATCGCCTGGTGGTTCTGGGGAGCGATGCACGTTGGCTTCCTGATCGGGCTTCGCAACCGAATTTCCGTGATGTTCGATTGGATGTGGTCCTACCTCACGTTCACTGGCGGCACGCGTCTGATCACCGGGGGTCCGGAGTCGCCTCCCGGCCGGGTGCCACGGCCGGAACTCAGGCGCGTGGCGGTATCTTGAGCGTCGTCCGCGCGCTTGTACGCAGTGGACGCGGTCCTGCGCACCGCCGGGGGCTTGTCAGCGGCGGCGCACAGGTGCAGTGTTCGCTCGCGGAGAAAGGCGCGGCGTGAGTCGCTTGACAGGAGCCGCGCTGTCGCGCGAGCGGCGAGACAGCTTGTCCGCTTCGATCTTGCAACTCCGGACATGGGAGATGGCAATGAGGATCGGTCTTCGAACGAAGCTCCTGCTTCCATCGGCGGTGCTGGCCGCGCTCCTAGGTGCGTACCTGGTCGTTTTCGATCCAGGAGCGCCACTCACGCCTGGGCTCCTGATCGCCACGCTGATTGTGATGATGGGAGTGATGGCGACCAATGCGGAGGTGCTTGTGCTGCGTCCGCTGCGCAGGCTGGCGCAGGAGACGCAGGACCTGGCCCGGAGCGGGCTACCGGCACCCCCGGTGGAAGCTGATCCGGGGCAGATGCGCGAACTCGCTCAGGGCATCGACCGCTTGCGCGGCCGAATGCGCGACTACGAGGCGAACCTGTCCGAAGAGCGAAGGCTGCGTCAGGCACTGGAGGAAAACGTGCGCGCGCTGGAGGACCGCTACGCACTGACCGTGGAGCGCGCCAACGACGGCATCTGGGAATGGAACCTCAAGAGCGGCGCCGTCGATTTTTCGCTGCGCTGGAAGGGCATGCTCGGCTTGTCCGACGCAACCATCCAGCGGATCGAGGATTGGCAGGTGCTGCTGCACCCCGAGGAGAAGGCCGCGATCGTCAAGCGGCTCGCCGACCACATCAGCGGTTTGACCCCGCGCTTCGATGAAGAGTATCGCCTGCGGCAGAGCGATGGGCGATATCGTTGGGTCCATTCCCGCGGCACCGCGATTCGGCATGCCAGCGGCAAGGCGTATCGCGCGATCATGATGGACAACGACATTCATGCCCGCAGGGAACTCGAGGAGGCGCTGATCCAGGCGGCGGAGGGGCTCTCGGCATTGACTGGCAACGATTTCTACCAGGCACTGTTGCGCTGCCTGTCGTCGATTCTGGGCACCCGCGACAACCTGGTCTGCTATTGCGTCGGGGATCCGCCGATTCGCGCACGCACGCTCGCCTACTACTCGACGGGGAAATTCTGGGAAAATTTTGAGTACGACCTTGCCGGCACGTCGTGCGGTGACGTCATCGATCGCCGGGAGACGGTCTACTGCCCAACCGGGGTTTGCGATATCTGGCCCGAAGAGAAGCAGTACGATCGGGACAGTTACCTCGGTGTGCCGATGTTCGATTCCGCCGGCAAGATCATCGGGCACTTCGCCTGCATGGACGGCAATCCGATGCGGCAGGACCTGCCCCACCTTGCGCTGTTCAAGATTTTCTCGGTGCGCGCCGCCGCTGAGCTCGAACGTACGCTGCTGCTGCAGAAAATCGGGACCTCGCCGGCGACAACCTGAGTCACACGGAGCACCAGAGCCGCCATCGAATCACTGCGGTGCCGAATCAATCCGGCGTCGCACCGGAGGCAGACACCGCAGGCGGCCGGTCTGCGCCATCGCAGGCGGCGGGGAGATCGAAGCTGAACGTGGTCCCGTGGCCGATCGCACTTTCGACCCGGATTTCGCCGCCGTGCAGCGCGACGATATGCCGCGTGATCGCGAGCCCGAGCCCGGTGCTGCCGACGTCGCCGGCCTCGCCGCGGTCCACGCGGTAGTAGCGCTCAAAGACGCTCGCCAGTTCGCCTTCCGGAATCCCGCGGCCGGTGTCGGCCACGTTAACCGCGACCCGCCCGCCGCACGTCTCGACCTCAACGCGGATCACTCCGCCGCGAGGTGTGTGGCGCAGCGCATTCTCGATCAGGTTTTCGAGCACGCTCTCGATCATCGCGATGTCAGCCAGCACCGGGACCTGCTCACCGCCGGGCCGGCAGTCCAGGCGAAGCCCACGCTTGGCAGCGGCGAGCTGGAATTTCTGGACCACATCCTGCACCAGCTCGGCCACCGCAAACGGCTCGCATTGCGGGATGATCTCGCGCGCCTCCAGCTTGGTGAGCTGGAACAGGTCGCCGATCAACCTGCCCAGGCGCTCGCTGTGCCTGGCCGCGATCTCGAGGTAGCCGCGCTCTTCTTCGGGAGCGAGGCTGCCATGTTTCAGCAGCAGCATCTCAAGATAGCCCTGCATCGACGCCAGCGGCGTACGCAGATCGTGCGAAACGTTGGCGAGCAGCTCGCGCCGACGGGCGTCGGCACCTTCGAGCAGAACCAGCTGCTGCGCGATCCGCTCGGACATTTCCTGTACCGCGGCAGCCAGGCGATCGATGTCATCGCCCGACAGGTCTGCCGACTCGAGTCGAATCGGCTGCGTGAAGCCGCCGTCGCGAAAGCGGTCGACAGCGGCGGCCAGCACGCGCAGGCGGCGGGTCAGGAAGCTGAACACCAGCAGCGCCGCGAGCAGCGAGAACACGATCACGCCAATCACCAGGTCGGTGGCGAGTTCCACCAGCCGCTGGCTTTCCAGCATCCGCTCGGTGGCGACGATGAACACGACGCCCAGCGCGAAGAACAGCAGCGCCTGCGCACCGGCCAGTTTGGCGTAGAGCGTCCGGAACATCAGGCGCCCGCTTCCCGGAACCGGTAGCCAACGCCCCAAACGGTTTCGATCAACTCCGGTCGGTTGGGGTTCTTCTCGACCTTGGTGCGCAGACGATTGATGTGCGAATTGACCGTATGCTCGTAGCCGCTGTGCGAATAGCCCCAGACGCTGTCGAGCAGTTGCGCGCGGGTGAAGACGCGCCCAGGGTGGCGCGCGAAATGCACAAGAAGATCGAATTCCTTCGCGGTGAGGTCGACCGGTTTTCCGTCGAGTTTGGCCCATCGCTTCTCGGTGTCGATCTGCAGGGCGCCCGATCGAATGACCGCCTTTGCGCTTTCCTGCGACTTCGACAGGCTGTCGACTCGACGGAAGATCGCCTTCACGCGCGCGGCGAACTCGATCACGCTGAATGGCTTGGTGAGGTAGTCGTCGGCGCCCATTTCGAGACCGAGAACGCGGTCGAGCTCGCTCGACTTGGAGGTGAGCATGAGGATCGGCGTGTAACGATCCTGGCCGCGGATTCGGCGGCAGATCTCCAGTCCGTTGGTGCCGGGCAGCATGAGGTCGAGGATCACCAGGTCATAGTCCCCGGATTGCGCTTCGGCCAAACCCACTGCACCGTCGAAGGCCAGCTGCACATCGCAGGCGAGTTCTATCAACTGCAGCCTGACCAGCTTCGCGATGTCCTCGTCGTCTTCGATCACCAACACCTGGCGTGACATGTGCCCTCCCCGGCGGTCGCCGCAGGCGGTCACTGCGCGGGTTCGCTGTGGCCGCGGCCCAGAGTAATTCTAGTGCAATCGCCCGCGAAAATGCGCGGCCACGGGCCGGCGTGACGAATCGTTTAACGCTCCGTGACGGAATCGTGATTTTCCCTGCCGATACTGTCCTCACGTCGCACACCCTTTGGAGGAGAACCGCCATGATTACCGACATTTCGCTTCGCAGCCATCCCGGCGCACACGCATGGGAGGACGTCCGTCTGATGATCGCCGAGTTCGCGGTCGACGATCCGGACGATGATCTGGGCGAGGACACGACCGCCATCTGCCGCACAATCGAGCGCGACGGCATGATCGCCGTCGACGGCGGACTCTTTGACGATGAGTAGCGCGCAAGGAACCCGAGCGGCAGTGCTCTGGAATGCAGGGCAAACGGGCGGGCAGGCCACGCCCGGAGAATCGCCCACGGTCCGGGATCGCCGCGAGGCCCGTGTTGCCGTCGATATTCCCGTGCGCGCCGGAATCGGACTCCGGGCGCCGCACTACCGCGAGCTGATCGCCAGCACGCCGGACATCGGCTGGCTCGAGGTGCACAGCGAAAACTATTTCGGCGACGGCGGGCAGCCGTTGCACTATCTCGAACGCCTCCGCGAGAACTATCCTCTATCGCTCCACGGCGTCGGCCTGTCGATCGGCTCGGCGGACGATCCCAACCGCGACCACATCGACCGCCTGAAGAAGTTGATCCGACGGTTCGAGCCGGGTTTCGTTTCCGACCACCTATGCTGGAGCTCGGTTGGCGGCCGCTACCTCAACGACCTGGTGCCGCTTCCGTATACCGAGGAAGCACTAGCCCAGGCCTGCCGGAACGTCGGCGAAGTGCAGGACAGCCTCGGCCGCCAGATCCTGATCGAAAATGTTTCGAGCTACCTACAGTATAGGCATTCGACACTGCCGGAGTGGGCATTCGTCGCCGAGGTGGCGCACGCGACCGGCTGCGGCATCCTCCTCGACGTCAACAACATCTACGTCAGCGCCATCAATCATGGTTTCGATCC
Source organism: uncultured beta proteobacterium (assembly GCA_963739745.1). GTDB lineage: Bacteria > Pseudomonadota > Gammaproteobacteria > Burkholderiales > Casimicrobiaceae > VBCG01. Next base: position 97,217 of record CAVUCJ010000009.1, on the reverse strand, counting down.
ACTGCGGTACATCGACGCCATTCCGCCGTCCGCGGTCGCGGAAATCCATCTCGCCGGCTTCGACGAGTGCGACGGATTGCTGATCGACACCCACGGCCGCCGAGTCGCGTCCGAGGTGTGGTCGCTCTACCAGGAGACGTTGGCGCGGCTCGGGCCACGGCCGACGCTGATCGAATGGGACACCGACCTTCCCGCGTTGTCCGTACTGCTCGACGAAGCCCGCCTCGCGGATCGCTGCCTGCGACAATGCCATGCCCTCGCCGCCTGAGTTGCCCGAGCTGCAGCACCGGTTCATCGAAGCAATCTTCGGCGCCGGCGAGGATCGAATCGCCCAATGGATCGTGCCCGGCGGATTGCCGGTATCGGCGCGTTTTGCCGTCTATCGCAACAACGTCTTTCACAATCTGCGGGAAGCCTTGCGCGAGGTGTACCCGGTGGTCGAGCGGTTAGTCGGCCGCGCTTTCTTCGATCACGCTTCGGATCGCTTCATCGGCGACTTCGGCTCCGGCAGCGGCGATCTCCATCGTTTCGGGGGCGATTTCGCATCGTTTCTCGCTTCGTATCCGGCGGCAGGCGGTTTGCCCTACCTCGCGGATACCGCACGTCTCGAATGGCTCATACATCAGGCCTTTCACGCCGCCGACCATGCCGCGCTGCCGATCGAACGGCTGCGTTCACTGGCGGCGGACGATTACGAACGGCTTCAGTTCCGCATGCACCCCGCGTGCCGCCTGCTGGCTTCCGACTATCCCCTCCTTCGAATCTGGGAAGTGAACCAGCCCAGCTATCGCGGCCAGGATACGGTCGATCTCGCGCTGGGGCGCACGATGCTGCTGGTGCGGCGGCCGGGCCATGCAATTTCGGTGGATCCGCTGTGGCCCGGCGAATTCGCGCTGCTTTCGAGGCTCGCGGCCGGGGATACCCTCGGCGAAGCGGTCGAATCGGCCTGCGCCGCCGAACCGGGATTCGACCTCGGAGAAGCGCTGCACAGAAACGTCCGGTCGGCGATTCTCGTGGATGTCGGCGTCGGTCGGCCGTGACATTGCCTTGCAGCGTTCGATCATCGGGGCAAGGCTTCCCGTTCGATGCGCACTGCGCACCGATAACCGGAATTCGAGCTAGTCGGAGGGCCATGGCGGAACGCCGCCGGACGTCCGATCGGGCGAAGCGCCGGTGCTGCGCAGGCCAGGAAAGAATTTCCAAAGCCACGCAAAAATGAGCAGGTACATGACGCGTTGGATCAGGCCCTGATAGCCGGGGAAGGCCAGCATGGCCAAAGGCAAGGCGACGCACAGCACGGCGAGTGCCAGAGACGCCGTTCGGCGCCAGGACCTGCCAGCGCGAACCCCGTACCAGATCAAGCCGACGGTGACCGAAATACCCGCCAGTGAGGCGAGGACTGAGTGCGCGGCATGCGCCGCCTCGGTGAACGGCACATTCGGATCGAGCGGCTTGTGCGCGAAGAAGCCGGCAAGGCCCATGAACGCACCGAACGCCATGAACGGAATGGCCATCCGTTGAAAATTTCGCAATCCGTCCGCAACGAGACCGATTCCGAGGGCCAGGAAGCCCGAAACCATGATCAGGTTGTTCGGTGTGTGCTGCGCGCCGAGTTCGCTGACAACATTGCGTACGACACTGTATCCATCAACGGTGTACCAGGGGCCCGCCAATACGGCGGCCGAAAACAGCAGCAGGCCAGCGCGGGTGAGCGACACGGCGGAAATATCAGGCGGGTTGTCGGGCCGGGCCGATGCGCGCCAAATTGAACGCACACGCCAGCTCGTGCGGTCGCGCGTGGCGCAAGACCTCGCTGCAACGCTCACCTGCGTGTGTATTTGCCATCAAACGCCACTGTCCACCGACCGGTTGCGTCGGTCGACTCCCACAATTGGCGTACGCTTCCGTCCGAATTCGGCGTCCAGGTGATTCGGTGCTTCGTCGGATTTCCCGGGGCCCCATTCGTCTGCCCTTCCAGGATCATGCTTCCGTCGTGAATTCCACCCTCGAGCAGCAACAGCGTACCGGAAGAATCGACCCAGGTCTGGTGCCACAGGCCGCGGGAGACATCGAACGCATTCAGGCTCTCACCCCGATAGCCTCGGCCCGTGTCGTAACGCTCGTGCAGAACGCAACCACCATACTCCCTTTCGATACGGTTCGTCCCCGCGAGCTTCCCGTTGGGCGTGTGTACATCCCAATCTCCAAGCCAGAAGTCGAAGGCGCGATACGCCGCCGTGCTGCATGGCGTTGCCGGATCCTGGGCCGCCGCCGAGGCAACGGTGCAAATGACCAAAGTGCAAACAAGCAGGGTCTTGCGCAAATGCATCGATCCTCCGAGGGCTGGTCATTCGAGCCAAGGCGCCGCCGCCAGTCGGCCCGCCGATTCAGATTCGATTGCCCAGCGGGTCAGTCGCTTCCAGGCACATCCGAGTATTCCCCGAACAGTATGCTGTTCTTGCCTGATTTCTTGACCTTGTACATCAGGTCATCTGCGCGCTGAATTGCGTCGTCGGAACTCGCTGTGGGCGTGTGGAACACCGCGACACCGATGCTGAAGCCGATCGGCCAGCGTTTCGTCGCGGCAAGATTGACCAGGCTCTCGCGCAACCCTGTAAAGAACGCTCGGGCACCGGCAATGTCGGTTTCCGGAAGCAGGACTGCGAACTCGTCACCACCAAGTCGGCCACCGAGGTCGGACGCCCGCAGCCGTCGGGTCAGCGCAGTCGCGACCTCCATCAGTACCTGATCGCCGACGCTGTGACCAAAGCTGTCGTTAATGCCCTTGAATCCATCAAGGTCAAGATAGCCGATGGCAAAAGGCCGGCCATGCCGGGAGGCCAGAGCGAGTATCGAGTCGCATCTTTGCCGGAAAGTGCGAGCGTTCATCATGCCGGTCAGGCTGTCCTGCTGCGCAAGCCGATCCCGGAATTCGATAGAACGTCGGAGACTTTCGAGGAGAAAGGCAATGATCGCGAAAAACCCCAGACGGACCAGTCCGTTCCAGTACAGTATTGCCGGATGACTGTACTGATGTCCCGCGACGGAATCGGCCATGAACCATGAAATGGCCGAAACGACGCAGACGAGAATGCCAAAGCGCCTTCCGACGTACCAGGAACCGATCCCGACGGGAATCGTGTAGAAGATCGAAAATGACAGTTCATAGCCCGTTGCGAGATCAACGGCGCCTACGGCCGCGACGAGCGACAAGGAAAGCACCTCGAGCTGCAACAACGATAGCGCTGACAGAAATTTCTTCGTTGCCCTGAGCATCGAAACGACCCTGAATGTAGGCGCCGGACGGTCGAGCCGAACCGCGAGCCGAACGTTGCCGAAGGGTGACGGCCCGAATGAAGGGGCGGAACTCTGCTGATCTTTCGGCGTCATCCTGCAAGCGGGCCTCGTGCGGCGTGGGGCGACCGCGCCTGCCGGGCAAACGCCGGTCACAATGTCCGGAGGGCGCATATGGATTGCCTTTTCGGTCTTCGAGCAGCCGCGCACGGTGATCGACCCCACCCGATCCGGGCCTCCGGAAACGTTCGATTCAGTCGGCGTCACCCGGTCGCGGCGTGGCCGTCGGGTTTCCGGCGGACGGTCCGAAATATCGCTCCTCGAGCTCGCGGCGGAGCTTTTCCGCAAACGCGATGTCGGCGCTCGTGGAGTACGCGGGCGAGATTTCGGCGTCCGTTTCGCGGCGCTGCGATTCGTTCTTGAGCATGGCACCCAGTCATGAGCATAAGGCGTGCCAACATATCGTTCTGTTTAAATAACAGAAAGTTACATACACACTCCGCCTGTGCAATGGCCGCCACAAAACGATTGCGACGACAATTCGCGAAGCTCGACCCGGATCGAAGGCGCACATCCGTAAGCTATCGTCCACAATCAACGACAGTGGGAACCATCCCCAACAACTCATCGTCGAAGCCGCTATGAACCGCCGATCATTTCTCTTCCGCAGCAGCGCCGCACTGGCAGGCGCGTCCACTCTCCCGACGGGCACATCCCTCGCCCAGCCGGCCGCCGCCGACCGGGTGGTCAAGACGCCGGAGGAATGGCAAAAAATCCTGACCAAGGAGCAGTACTACGTCCTCCGTGAGGAGGGCACCGAGCGCGCCTACTCCAGTCCACTGGACAAGGAAAAGCGCAAGGGGACGTTCGTGTGCGCGGCCTGCGAGCTGCCCCTTTTCAAATCCGATACCAAGTTCGATAGCGGGACCGGATGGCCGAGCTTCTACGCGCCCATTCCCAACGCCGTCGGCACCAAGATCGATTACAAGATCATCTATCCGCGTACCGAGTATCACTGCCGGCGCTGCGATGGCCACCAAGGCCACGTCTTCCCGGACGGTCCGCCGCCGACCGGACAGCGCTACTGCAACAACGGCGTCGCCCTCAGGTTCGTACCTGCCTAGTCGAAGCGGCGGTCCAGGAACGCGAACGTCCGCGGGCGGCCGGCCACCCGACCTTTGTCGTACGGTCCGCCTTCGCGATCAAGCCGCATCGCATTCCGATCGCACCGGGTAAAAACCGCGCGGCGAGCCGCCGCCATCGCGCGCGCTGCGCGCGTCACGCCAACGGCGCGATCTTCATCACCTCTTCCGCGGTGGTGAGTCCCGCGGCGACCTTCATCGCGCCTGACACCCGCAACGGCTTCATGCCGTCCTTGTACGCCTGCTCGCGCAACGCGCGATCGTCGGCGTCGCGCACGACGAGGCGCCGCAGCGCCGGAGTCATCAGCATGATTTCGTAGAGTCCGATGCGCCCGTAATAGCCGGTCATCCGGCACTCGAGGCACCCGACCGGCGCCATCGTCTGCGCGGGCCGGTCGGCGCGCCAGGGCGCGGTGATCGCGCGCCACGTCTCGTCGTCGGGCGGATCGGAGGGCGCCTTGCAGTGGGGGCACAACGTGCGCACCAGCCGCTGCGCCATCACGCCTAGCAACGTCGACGAAAGCAGATACGGAGGCACTTTGAGGTCGAGCAGACGCGTGACGGCGGTCGGCGCGTCGTTGGTGTGCAGCGTCGACAGCACGAGGTGCCCGGTCAGCGCGGCCTGCACGGTCATCTCGGCGGTGTCGTGGTCGCGCACCTCGCCGACCATGATGATGTCCGGGTCCTGCCGCATCAGCGTGCGCACGCCGGTCGCGAAATCAACGCCAATGACCGGCTGCACCTGCATCTGGTTGAACAGCGGCTCGATCATCTCGATCGGGTCCTCGATCGTGCAGACGTTTACCTCGGGAGTGGCGAGCACCTTCAGCGACGAGTACAGCGTCGTCGTCTTGCCCGAGCCGGTGGGTCCGGTGACCAGGATGATTCCGTTCGGCTGCTTGATCATCTGCTCCCAGCGCTCGCGGTCGTCGGGCGTGAACCCGAGGTCGACATAATCGCGGACCAGGACCTCGGGCGTGAAGATGCGCATCACCAGCTTTTCGCCGAAGGCGGTCGGCATCGTCGAGATCCGCAATTCCACCTCGTCGCCGTCCGGCGCGAGCGTCTTGATGCGACCGTCCTGCGGCCGCCGCTTCTCGACGATCTCCATCCGCGCCAGCAGCTTGATCCGCGACGTCATCGCGATCAGCACCGGCTGCGGGATCGCGTACACCTGGTGGAGCACGCCGTCGATGCGGAAGCGCACCAGGCCGACGTCGCGCCGCGGTTCGATGTGGATGTCCGAGGCGCGCTGCTCGAACGCGTATTGCCACAGCCAGTCGACGATGTGGACGACGTGCTGATCGTTGGCGTCGAGGTGGCCGTGCTTGCCCAGTTCGACGAGCTGCTCGAAGTTGCGCGCGATGGACACGTCGCCCTTCGAAGCCTCCTGCGCGCGCTTCATCGAACGCGCGAGGTTGTAGAACTCGCCCAGGTAGCGCCGGATGTCGACCGGGTTGGCGAAGACGAACTTCACCCGGAGCTTGATCATCTCCTCGAAGTCATCGGCCCATGCCCGGACGAACGGCTCGCTGGTCGCCACCGTCACCGTCAGCCGGTCGACCGCCACCGGGAGAATGCGAAAGCGCTCCGCATAGGCGTTGGACATGGTCGCGGTCACCGCGCCCAGATCGATCTTGAGCGGATCGATGTGGAGGTAGGGCACCTTGAGCTTCCCGGCCAGCCATTCGACCAGCGCATCGAGCGTCAACAGCTTGTTGGGCGGCTTCGCGGACTTCCACCTCTGGCCGGCAATCATTTCGAGCGGATGCTCGTACTGCTTGGTGCGCGAGCGAGAGAGATGCTCGGCTTCCGCGGCGCCGACGAGCCCGTCGACGACCATCAGCTTGAGGATGTCCTCGAGGCGCAACCGCCGGTCGGGCTGCTTGGCCGGTCGTGCCGAAGGGGACCCGCCGGACGCCGTTGCCTGCGCGTTTGCCTCGGGTGGCGACGGCTTGGCGCTGGAAACAGGGGTGACCATCCAGCTATCCTACACCGCCGATCGGGTCTGATGCCGCCGCAGGGGCCGGCCAGACCGTACGTTCATCCGGCCGCCGTTGCGGGTCGGACACCGGCGCCGCCGCAGGTCGCACGCCCCAACGGCATCTGCGGGCTAGGTCGTCAGCGGGGCCGGATCGGGCGTCACAGGCGCTGGCGAGGATTCGGGCACCTGGAACACCTCGCGCAGGTATTTGACGTACGACGGGTCGTAGTCCATCGTCTTCGACGAATCGTCGCTGATCTTGGCCACCGGCTGACCGTTGCAGCGAGTCATCTTGATGACGATTTGCGGCGGCTCGTAGCCGAGGTCGTTGGTGAGATTGGTGCCGATGCCGAACGAAATCTGCACGCGGCCACGGAAGTACTCGTAGAGCCGCATGGCCAGCGGCACGTTCAGGCTGTCGGAGAAGACCATCGTCTTGGTGTGCGGGTCGATGCGCATCTTCTGGTAATGGGCGATGAGCTTCTCGCCCCATTCGAACGGATCGCCCGAGTCATGGCGGACGCCGTCGAAGAGTTTGCAGAAGAACAGATCGAAATCGCGCAGGAACGCGTCCATGCCGCACACGTCCGACAGCGCAATGCCGAGATCGCCGCGATACTCGCGCGCCCACATGTTGAACGCGAAGCTCTGCGAATCGCGCAGCCGCGGGCCCACCGCCTGGCACGCCTGCATGTATTCGTGCGCCATCGTGCCCAGCGGAGTCAGCCCGTGATCCATGGCGTACTTGACGTTGCTGGTGCCGACGAAGTGCCTCGCCATGTCCCGCTTCAATGTCTTGATCACCTCGTCGTGCCAGTCGCGCGAGAAGCGCCGCCGCGTTCCGTAGTCGGCGATCCGGAAGTCCGGCTCCACGATGGTGTTCGCCTGTGCGATCTTCGCCGCGAGGCGACGGCGCCCCTCCGCGAAATCGGGCGCGGCAACGGTGTTGCGATAGTAGACCTCCGACACGATCGCGAGCACCGGCACCTCGAACAGGATCGTGTGCAGCCAGGGGCCCTTGATCTTGATATCGATTTCGCTCGGAGAATCCGGTATCCGCGCCACCTTGATGAAGCGCTCGTCGAGGTGGAACAGGCCGAGCAGGTCGACGAAGTCGCTCTTGAAGAAGCGCCAGCTGCGCAGGTAGTCAAGTTCGCTTGGCGTGAAGCGCAGATCGCACAGCGCTCGGATCTCACGTTCGATCTCCGCCACGTACGGCGACAGGTCGATGCCGGGGTTGCGGCACTTGAAGCGGTATTCGACCTGCGCCTCCGCGAACTGATGCTGGACGACCTGCATCATCGTGAACTTGTAGAGGTCGGTGTCGAGCAGCGATGGAATGATCATCGGCGATCAAATGCGTTGCGTGGGCCGCCGATGGTACTCGCGCTCGCCGCCGGCGTCCAAATTGGGCATGGCCGCCGAAAACTCCGCCGACAGCCCCTCGTCTTAAGTGACCATGAGTCAGTTGTCCGGGGCCGACGCTCCCGTATGGGCGACAACCGGTCAACGCGGCCCCCGGCATCACGGGTTTCCGCCTACGCCCGGGGTCTGTCCGAGCAGTGCCGGTCGCATGCCGCTATCATGCCGGCAATCCCCTGCCACGTTCCCTGCCCGCCATGCTCATCAGCTGTGTCGCCTATCAGGACGGCCGCAAGCTCGCCGACGTTCCCAGCGAACACATCAGCGACTATGTGAGCCGGCCCGACTGCTTCGTATGGGTCGCGCTGTTCGAGCCTTCGACTGAGGAACTGGACGAGATCGCCGCCGAATTCGGCCTGCACGAACTCGCCGTCGACGACGCGCGGCACGGGCACCAGCGTCCCAAGATCGAGGAGTACGGCGATTCGCTGTTCGCCGTCCTGCATACGATCGAGCGCGAAAAGTCCGCGGAAGGCAGCGTTGAAGTCGTCACCGGCGAGGTCGACATGTTCGTCGGCCCCAACTACGTGCTGACGGTCCGCCACCGGACCCGTATGGGCTTCGCGGCCGTTCGCTCGCGAACCGAGCACGAGCCCGATCTGTTGAAGCACGGGTCTGCCTACGTGTTCTATGCGGTGATGGACAACGTCGTCGACCGCTATTTTCCGGAAATCGACACGCTGGAAAGCGAACTCGAGGCGATCGAGGAGCAGATCTTCGAGCGCAACGCCGCGCGCTCGAATATCGAGTCGCTCTACGAGCTGAAGAAGAGGGTCATGACGCTGAAGCACGCCGTCGATCCGCTGATGGAGGCTACGGGCCGCCTCTACGGCGGCCGCGTCCCGCAGATCTGCGCGGGCATGGGCGAATATTTCCGCGACGTCTACGACCACCTGCACAGGATACATTCGTCGATCGAAGGTATTCGCGAGATGCTGACCACGGCGATCCAGGTCAACCTGGGGATGATCTCGCTTGCCGATAACGAAGTCACCAAACGACTCGCCGCATGGGCAGCCATCATTGCGGTGCCGACGATGCTCGCCGGCATCTACGGGATGAATTTCCGGCACATGCCGGAGCTCGACTGGGCGTTCGGGTATCCGCTGGTTATCGGCGCGATGCTCTTGGCCGACATCTACCTCTATTTCCGGTTCCGCAAGGCGCAATGGCTTTGACGGGGTCGCGGCCGCGGCCCGGGTGTCAATCGGCGGGAACCACCGGAATCATCCGCCGATCGTTGATCGCCGCGGCAGGCATGGGCCACGTCGGCTGCAGCGTCGCGTGCCGGATTCCGTATTCGGTCGACAGCATGCGCCTCGCATGGCCGAGCAGGCCAAGCCAGTCGTCGCCTCCGGCCAGCGAAAGATGCGCCGACAGCGCGACGCCTTCGGCCGACATGTTCCAGATATGCAGATCGTGGACGTCGACTACGCCGGGCAGTGCCGCCAGCGAGCGGCCGATGGCGTCGTAGTCCAGGTGCCCGGGGACACTCTCCATCAATACGCCGGTCGACTGCTTCAGCAATTGCCAGGTCGAGCGCAGGATCAGCAGCACGACCACCAGCGACAGGATCGGGTCGATCGGTGTCCAGCCGGTCGCCATGATCACGCCGCCCGCCACGACCGCCGCCAGCGATCCCAGGAGATCGCCCAGCACATGCAGCAGCGCGCCGCGGGCGTTGAGCGATCCACCTGCGCGCGAAAGCACCCACGCCGCGACGAGATTGATCGCGAGTCCCGCCACCGCGACGATCACGACCATTTCGCCGGCCACCGGCGCGGGATCGAGCAGCCGACGAACCGCTTCGATGCCGATCACCGCGACCACCGCCAGCATGGCGATCGCATTGACGAACGCCGCCAGGACCTCGGCGCGTCCGTAGCCGTACGACGCGCGCCTGGAAGGCGGCCGGCGGGCGATCGTGTCCGCGAAGAGCGCGATCCCCAGCGCCGCAGCGTCGGTCACCATGTGGCCGGCGTCCGACAGCAGCGCCAACGACCCGGCAAGCCATCCGCCGACCGCCTCGACCAGCGCGAAGCTTCCGGTCAGGACCAGCGCGATGACGAGCGCACGGCGCGCAGCCGCGGAACCGTTCGGCGGCCGATGCGCATGCGCGCCATGATCATGCGCGTGGTCGTGGGAACGGGCGCGGTGGTCGTGCGAGGGGCTCATGGGCACGAGGACGAAAACGAAAACACTGACGATTCGGACAGCAACGACGATACACGCAATGTTCGCATCCCGGTTCTTTCGCCAGGCTCGAACGCGCAGCCGACACGCTAGAATGCGGAATGTCCGCCCTTGCCGAATCGCTCGTCGCCCGCATCGACGCGGTGCTTCCGCAGACGCAATGCACGCGCTGTGGATTCGCGGGCTGCGCGCCCTATGCAAGCGCGCTGGCGGCGGGGACCACCGACCTCGATCGCTGCCCGCCCGGAGGGGCCACCGTCGTGGCCGCGCTGGCCGCGTTGACCGGTCGCCCACGCAAGCCCGTGGACCCGGCGTGCGGCACGTCGGGTCCGCTCATGGTCGCCACCATCGACGAAGCTGCCTGCATCGGATGCACATTGTGCATTCAGGCCTGTCCCGTCGACGCGATCATCGGCGCGCAGAAGAGGATGCACGCGATCCTTCCGTCGCTGTGCTCCGGCTGCGAACTGTGTGTCGCGCCCTGCCCTGTCGACTGCATCATCATGGCGCAGGCAAACCGCGACTGGACGGAGGCCGATGCCGCGTCGGCACGGGTTCGCCATCACGCGCGCAACTCGCGCGTCGCGCGTCATGAGCGAATCGCCAATCGCATGGCTGCCGTCACTCCTAACGGGACCGAGCGCGAGGCACGGCACGCGCGGATCGCCGCGGCGCTGGCGCGCGCCCGTGCCCGCCGCGGCTCGGTCCGGTCCGCGTGAATCCCGCGAAGCGCCGCGCGATATTTGAAAGGTTGCGCGCGGGCAACCCGCACCCGGTTACCGAACTCGCCTATCGAACCCCGTTCGAGTTGCTGGTTGCGGTCGTGCTGTCCGCGCAGGCCACCGACAAGAGCGTCAACAAGGCGACGTCCCGACTCTTCGCTGCCGCGCGCACGCCGGCCGCCATCGCGCAATTGGGCGTCGACGGTCTCATCCCGTTTGTCGCCTCGATCGGACTTTTCCGCACCAAGGCAAGAAATGTCGTCGCACTCTCCAAGATCCTCGTCGCCGAGCACGGAGGGAAGGTGCCAGCCGAGCGTGCGGCGCTGGAGGCCCTGCCGGGCGTCGGCCGCAAGACTGCCAATGTCGTGCTGAATACTGCCTTTGGCCAGCCAACGATCGCCGTCGACACACATATCTTCCGTGTCGCCAACCGCACCGGAATCGCTCCCGGCAGCAATGTCGTCGAAGTCGAGCGCAAGCTTGAGAAATTCACGCCCGACGAGTTCAAGCACGGCGCGCACCACTGGCTGATCCTGCACGGCCGCTACGTGTGCGTCGCGCGCTCACCGAAATGCCCACAGTGCATTCTCCGTGACCTCTGCGAATTCCGCGGCAAGACGAAGGGCCAGGCGCCACTTCTTCCGCTGGCGGACTGAAGGGCAAGAGGGCGACACGGCGATGTACAACCCGTCGCGCGACGATGCGCGCCGTTTTCTGATCGACGCATGGGCGAAGTATCGCGCGCAGGCGCCGCTGACCGACCTCGAGCGCATCGCCGCCGGGTTGATCGCGCTGCATCCGGAATACCATGCCACGTTCGATCATCCCGACCGGTACCTAGACCGCGACTACACGCCTGAGGCAGGTGTGGTCAATCCATTCCTGCACCTGTCGCTGCACATCGCGGTCGCGGAGCAGCTGGCGAGCGACCGGCCATCGGGCATCCGCGCGCAGTTCGAGCGCATTCGCGCGGCGCGCGGTGACGAGCACGCGGCGCTGCACGCGCTGCTCGAATGCCTGGGCGAAATGATCTGGCAGGCGCAGCGCAACGGCACGGCTCCCGATGCGCAGGTCTATCTCGCCTGCCTTGCCCGGCAGGCGTAGCCGCGACGGCGGCGTGGCGCTCGACCCGCGCCGGCGCCCGGCAGGCGCGAACGCAGCATGGCGTCGCCGGGATTGCGCAATCCATGCGTCGACAACGCCGCATCATGGGGAGGCGCGGTCGCCGGCGATCAGTTCGGTATCGGGATGGGCGGCGCGCCAGCCGAACCAGAACGCGTTGTGCGAGGGCAGGCGCGGCAGCGCGGCGTCCTTCCCGACCAACGCCGCCTCGGTGAGCGTCCAGACCCCGCCGTGGTCGTCGGTCACCGACTGATCGTCATTCCAGCCATGAATGCGCATCCCCGCCGGAAGACCATAAATACGATGCGCGCCACTGCGATCGGTGAGGACGACGAAATCGCGGCCGCCGTAATGGCCATGCCATGCGGCATGGCGGCGCAGGTAGTCCGACCCGATCGCCAGCGGCAGTTCGCCGGGCTTGCCGAAGCGCGGCACCAGGACCTCCTGCTTGTTGCGCAACCGGTCGTCGGCGCCGGGAACCGGGAACATCAGCGCGTCCGTGCCGAAGTAGGTACGGTACGCGGCGCCTTCGTCGTAGTCCCGCTGGTAGCCGGTTGCGAGCGACAGGGCCATGGTCTCGGGGTGCAGGCGTCGCCAGTTCCCCCACGTCGTGGTCACGACGTCGCGCGTGGGAAGCGAGATGTCACGGTCGGCCAACGTTCCGATCACCGGCCGACCCTCGAAGGTATTCCACAACGACTGCGTATGCGCGTCGTACATGAGCTTGTTCGACCGGTACAGGAAGCCGCTGGTACCCAGCCTGTACTCATGGCCGTCGACGACCGTCTCGTAGACGATGACCGCCCCGCACAGCGTGCAATAGACGCCGGCGACAGCGACGCCGCCCACCCGGTCGACGAACATTTCATGCCAGGCCAGGATCCGCTTTGGGTACGCTCGCGCGTCGCCGTTGATCTCGATGCCGAACACGACATCGCTGTCCGCGAGATATTTCGCGTCGCGTGCCGCCAGCATCGCGGGTTCGCGAAGCGGAGGAATGCCATCCTGCAGCACGCCGCCCCAGACGACTTCGTCCAGCCGGACTCGCGTCGGAAGGCCAGGCGAGAAATACCGCTCGAAGCGAGGGTCGATCGTCGAATACAGCGCCGCCTTGAATGCCGCGAACGCCGGTGGCGGCGCGGGGCGGCCCCACTGCCAGCGCATCCACGCGGACCAGTCGTCACCGAAGGCCTGCTGCCCGGTCTTGCGCGCGACCAACGCAAGCAGCGCCCGGGCCGTGGAGCGTTGCGGGACGAAACGGACGATCTCGAGTGCCATCGGCACGAATTCGTCGCGCCAATTCGCATCGAGCCAGGCTAGCGAAAGGGCGGGCGCGTCGGACTGCTCAACCGTCAGCGCGAGAAAGCGCAGGCGGGCCGCGGCGTCCGCGTCCTCGTGCCCCTGCGCCAGCGACACGCCGACGCAAGCCGCCATCGCCATCGCCATCGCCATAACCATCGCCCACGACAAGCGCCGGATCGACATCGCGTCAACTTGATGCGTGCGTCGCGGTTACCCTACTTCAGTCCGACAAGGCGGTCCAGCGACAGCGCACCGCCGCCCCGTCCGGCAAGGTAGAGCAGCAGCGCCGCCCAGGACAGATGCGTCGGCCAGGCATCCGGATACACGAAGAGCTGGATCACGGCAGTCATCCCGAGCAATGCCAGCGCCGACAGGCGGGTGAACAGCCCCATCGCCAGCAGCAGCGGAAACAGGTGCTCGGAATACGCGGCGAGGTGCGCGGCGATCTCAGGCGGGATCAGCGGCACCTTGTATTCCTCGCGAAACAACGCAAACGTGCTTGGGGTCAGCGTCAGCAGCCCTTCGACCTTGGTGCGGCCGGACATGAAGAAGATGCCGGCGATGCCGAACCTCGCGGCCAGCGCGAGAATCGAATCCCCGATCAGCCGCGAAAGCAGATCGGCGCAGCGGTTCCAACCGGCGCGGACGCCGCGGTCATCATGGGCGTCCAGCATTGCGCCTTCGTGAATCATCGATCTTCCTCTCCGGGTAGGTCAGAAACCAAGGGCCAGCCGCGAGAACGCTCCGGCGCTCAGCAAGCGCGCCATCAGCCGCGCCAGATCGATGTCGATCTCGACTTCCAGCGCCCGCTGCGCCGACTCGGCCAACGTGCCACCGCGGACACAGACGTCCAGAAATGCACACCCGCCCGCGGCAAGCGGCATCCATTCGACCCTGCCACCGGGACGCGTCAGCAGCGCGCCCTCCGCATGCCACGCCAGTTCCGGGGCATCGGCCGCCGGTACATCGCCAGGAGGCTGAACCGCACGATTGCGTTCCCAGATCGTCCTGATCGGAAACTCGGGATGCCACGCCCAACGGGCCGAGGCATGCGGTGTCAGCACGGCGCGGCCGAGCTCCTCCGGCGACAAGGTCGCGACGATTTCGGCCGCAAGCGCGGGCTCGTCCGCCGCACAATGCGCTTCGGTCCAGTGTCGGTCGAGACGAGCAACGGGAACGAGGTAGGGCAATTCGCGGGCGGGCTCGAAGGCGCCCAGGAAATCGGGAAAATCGCCTCCGTAATCAAGCAACGATGCACGCCTGGGCAGGTTGTCGCGCACGAAGACGGCTGCCGCTGCACGAAACCATTCGTCGCCGACCAACCGCGATACCGCGGGATAGTTGGCCTGCAACGCGTCGATGCAGCCCTTCATGATCGTGTTGCGATAGACGGCGAATCCGGGCTGCGCCGCCAGAGGTGCGATCTCCGGCCGCAAGGCACCGGCAGGACCCCCGCCGAACAGTGCCTCGGCGAAGCCGTCCTGGAATTCGCGCAGCCCCGCGCCGCCCGCGTGCCCGGAGTCGGTCATGCCGCCTGCCGCGCCGGCGGGGTCAGAATTGCCAGCGCCTGCCGGCGTTCCGACAGCAGTGCGTCGAACGATGGCAGGTTGTCATCGCGCTCGATCAGCGTCGGCCGCGGTCCGATGCGCGCGATCAGCCGCTCGTAGAGCTTCCACACGGCTGGCGCAATGGGCGCGTCGTGCGAATCGATCAGCAATGCCTCGCCCAGCTGCGGATCGGTCGAGTGGCCGGCAAGATGGATCTCGTCCACATGCTCGCCCGGGAACGCGTCGATATAGTCCTCGGCCGCGAACCCGAGGTTGCGCCCGCTGACGAAGACGTTGTTGACGTCGAGCAAAAGCCCGCAGCCGGTGCGCCGCGCGAGTTCGGACAGGAATTCGATCTCCGGCTGCTCGTGTCCGGCGATCCGGAGGTAGTGCGACGGATTCTCGACGGCGATTCGCCTGCCCAGCGCGGCTTGCGTGCGGTCGACGTTGTCGGCGAGCCGCGCCAGCGACTCCTTGGTCCGCGGAATGGGCAGCAGGTCCGGGTGATAGCTGCCGCGCCACGTCGACCAAGCCAGGTGCTCGGACACCAGCGCCGGCTCGAAGCGGCCCACCAGCGCGGACAGGCGGCGCAGATGATCGCGGTCCGGATCCGCGTCAGCGCCCAGCGACAGGCCGACGCCATGGAGCGAGAGCGGATGGCGGGCCCGGATCGTTTCGAGCCAGGCCAGCCGCGGTCCGCCCTCGACCATGTAGTTCTCGGGATGAACCTCCAGCCACAGACCGTCCGCAGGGGCGGCGTGCGCCTCCTCGTAATGCGCGGGCTTCAACCCCAGCCCCGCGGAATGGTCTGCGATCACGGCTTGCCGTCCATCGGTCCGCGTGGACCCTAGCTCTTCATCGGCGTGAGCGAACCCATGCCCTTGGGGGTCTTCATCGTGGTGCAGGTGCCCTTGGCGACGTGCTTCCAGGAATTGCCCTGGTAGTCGACCTTGGACGTGCCGGCGCAGGTGGTGCCCGGTCCGGCGGCGCAGTCGTTCTTCCCGGCCATCGCGACGCCGTAGCATTTTTCCAGCGCGGCTTCGCCGCCCTTCATCTTGTCGTCCGCGGCCATGGCAGCGCCGGAGGCGAGTGCGGAAAGTGCGAAGGCGGTCACTGCGAGAGATTTGCAATTCATGTCTGGAGCTCCTATGGGTTGGAAGGCCGACCGGCCGTTGCGCGAGGCAAGGCGACCCGGTCTGCCAGTAAGTTCGACGAATTGCGGTCCAGGGTTACAGAGATGGCACAATGCCGCGCAGCCGCGGGATGCCGTAACCCAAAGTCTGCCGGCAACGAACTACTCGATGGAAGCTGATGAGCGCAAGCGAAGATCGGCTCAGGGATCTGCTGGTCCGGGGGCTCGAAGGTGACAGTACGGCCTATCTCCGGTTCTTGCGGGAGTTGAGCGCGTTCTTGCGCGCATTCCTCAAGCGGCGGCTGGCCGGGCTTCCAGACGAAGTGGAGGATCTGGTGCAGGAAACGCTCATCGCCGTGCATGTCCAGCGTCACACCTATGACTCCGGTCAACCGGTGACCGCGTGGCTGCATGCGATCGCCCGGTACAAGCTGGTCGACTTTTTCCGCCGGCGCTCGCGCCAGGAGGCGCACAACACGCCCGTTGACGACGAACCTGAGTTGATGGCCGAGTCGGACCAGGACGCCGTGGATGCGCGTCGTGACGTCGCGAAGCTGCTGGCCGGCCTGCCCGACCGCCAGCGCCTGCCGATCGTTCACGTCAAGCTCGAAGGACTGTCGGTCGCCGAGACCGCGCAGCTGACCGGCATGTCGGAGTCCGCGGTGAAGGTGGGCATCCATCGCGGAATCAAGGCCCTGGCGGCCAGGTTGCGGGACGACGGATGAAGACCGACGACCTTTTGGTCATGCTGGCGACCGGGGCGGGGCCGGTCGACACACGGATTCCGGTTAGCCGATTCCGATGGGCTCTGGTCGTGGCCACGATAGCGGGCATCGCCGTCATGGCGGCGTGGCTGGGCGTGCGCTCGACGTTGGGTCGGGATACAGCCCTGCCGATGTTCTGGTTCAAGGAGTTGTTCTGCCTGGCTCTTGCGGCGATCGGCCTGGTCGCGGCGTTCCGCATTGCGCGCCCGGGAGCAACTCGCCTTGTCGGGCCAATGGCGTTGCTCGCTGCGCTGCTGGTCGTGATGGGTGCCGCAGCCGGGCTCCAGCTATCGGCCGCGCCACCGCAGGATCGCCTCGGCCTTTGGCTGGGATTGAGCTGGAACGAATGCCCGTACAACATTGTCGTGCTGTCGGTGCCCTTCTTCATCGCCCTGATCTGGGGAATGAAGGAATTGGCGCCTACCCGGTTGCGGCTGGCGGGCGCCATCGCCGGCTTCGGGTCCGGAGCCATGGGCGCGCTGGTCTACTCGCTGCACTGCCCCGAACTGACGGCGCCGTTCATCGGCACCTGGTATGTGCTGGGCATGTTGGTGCCCACGGTGCTGGGCGCGCTGCTGGGACCGCGTCTGTTGCGCTGGTAGCGTGCGCCGGGCGCGCAGGTCCCGCGGTCAATACCGGGTCGCGAGATTGCTCGGCTGGACGTAGAAATACATGGACACGTCCTCGATATCCTTGGCACTCAGACCCTGCGCCATGCCGCCCATGATCGGGTTCTTGCGGGCGCCTGACTTGTAGTCGCGAAGCGCCTTCGCCAGATAGTCGGGGTACTGTCCGGCGAGTTTCGGGTATTCCGGCGCAGTGGGCTGTGCACCGTCGAGGCCATGGCATGCTGCGCACACTTCCTGCACCTTTTTCTTGCCGGCCTCAATATCGGCCGCTGCCGCATTGAACGACGCCACCGCCATGAGAGCGGCCAGCGAAACCACGGTACGAATGGACATGGTCATTGGGCCGCCGTCGTTAGCGGCGCCTGCGAATAATATGCGGCGACGTCGGCCATGTCGGCCTCGGACAGGGACGCCGCGATGGCCGTCATCGATGGATGCGAGCGAGCACCGCTCTTGTATTCGCGGAGCGCGGCGACGATGTAGGCGGGGTTCTGCGCGGAAAGCTTCGGCACGCGATAGACCTCGGGATAGGCGGTGCGCCAGCCGACGATGCCATGGCATCCCTGGCACATCTGGACCTTTTGCGCGCCCTGCACGGGATTGCCCGGGGCAGCGGGGGCCTGTGCAAAGGCGATCGGTGCCGACAACACCGCCGTCATCAACGCGGCGTGGGTGACGAGTCTTTTCATGGAGTGGGTCGCAATTCGGTGTGGGGACAGCGCGCACGACGCAGGTGGCAGGTGGCGAAACCCCGCGATTCTAGGGGTTGCAGCGGGGACGGTCAAACGGGGCCCGGCATGCGGGCGCGCGGAATGATGACTTCGTCACCGCTCGAGGTACTTCAACTTGTCCGGCACGCCCTTCCACTCGTCGGCGTCTGGCGGCGCCGGCTTGCGCTCGATGATCGGCTTCCAGACCTTGGCCAGTTCCGCGTTGAGCGCCGTGAATTGCCGCTGAACATCGGGCACGTCATCCTCGGCGTAGATGGCCTCGACCGGACATTCGGCGACGCACAGTGTGCAGTCAATGCATTCGTCCGGGTCGATCACCAGAAAATTCGGCCCCTCCCGGAAGCAATCGACAGGGCATACGTCGACGCAATCGGTATATTTGCAGCGGATACAGGTTTCGGTGACGACGTAGGTCATGGACGCGCGGCGTCGAGTCGCCGCTCCCGGTACGTGGAAGGCTTGAATTTTATCAGAACGCCCTCCATGCTATTAGATCCCTCGCGCGACCTTGCGCCGGGAGGAACGTTCGGCTAACGTAGGCCCGACACCGGCGAAACAACCGAGCACCACAGGTGCGCCCGGCACCCCGTAACGAGAGGAATGTCATGAGTGAAGCCGTCAAGCACGTTTCCGATGCGACGTTCGACAAGGATGTCCTGCAGTCCGGCCATCCGGTACTGGTCGATTTCTGGGCGGAATGGTGCGGTCCATGCAAGATGTTCGCGCCCGTTCTGGACGAGATCGCCAAGGAATACGGCGGCAAGGTCACGGTTGCGAAGCTCGATATCGATGCCAATCCGTCCACGCCCGGCAAGTACGGTATTCGCGGCATCCCGACCGTCATCCTGTACAAGGGTGGCCAGGCGCATGCGCAAAAGGTCGGTGCGCTCACCAAATCACAGCTCACCGCGTTCCTGGACAGCAACCTCTAGCCCCGTCGGGCGGCATTGCACGCCCGAAGTGTTTCCAACCACTGCATCACCGGGGTTGTAAACCGGGGGCCGACCGCCGTGACCGGCGACGGCCGCCCGCCTGCACCCACGCTGCCGTGGGTTCGCCGGGCAAGCGTGGCCAGGGAGGTTGACGAATGGCGTTGAAACCCGAAGCGTTGGAAGAGCTTCGCAAGCGGCGTGCCGCCGCCTTCGAAGGTGGCGGCAAGGAAAAGATCGAGGAACGCCGCGCCCGAGGCCTGTTCTCGGCACGTGAGCGGCTGGAGTTGCTGTTTCAGCCGGGCACGTTCCAGGAGATCGGCATGCACGTCCAGCACAGTGGTCAGCACTTCGGCCTGGACAAGAAGCTGCTGCCCGCCGATGGCGTAATTACGGGCACCGGCTACGTCGACGGACAGTCGGTCGCCGCGATCAGCCAGGACTTCACCGTGGCAGCCGGCACGCTGGGCAAGATGCACGCCCACAAGATCGTCGAACTCATGCAGTTCGCCATCAAGACCGGCATCCCGTTCGTTGCGTTCAAGGACTCCGGCGGCGCGCGCATTCAGGAGGCCGTCGATGCGTTGTCGGGCTATGGCAACGTCTTCTACCACAACGTGCTGATGTCGGGCGTGGTGCCGCAGATCGCCGTCGTGTGCGGTCCCTGCGCGGGTGGGGCCTCCTACTCCCCGGCGCTTATGGATTTCATCATCATGACGCGCAAGAACGCGCAGATGTTCATCACCGGTCCGGAAGTCATCAAGGCGGTGACCGGGCGCACGACGTCGATGGACGAGGTCGGCAGCGCCGAGATGCACGCCACGGTGAGCGGTAATGTGCACTTCGTGGTCGATGATGAACGGCAGGCGGTCGACCTCGTGAAAAAGCTGCTTTCGTATCTTCCGGCCAACAACACCGAGGATCCGCCCCACCGGCCAAAACCCGAGCTCGATCTCGGGCGGGATGAGGCCATGAACCTTCTCATCCCGGACGACCCGGCGGATCCGATGGACGTGCGCCCGATCATCGCCCGCCTGGTCGACCGCGGTCACCTGCTGGAGGTCCACGCCGGCTGGGCGCGCAACCTCATCGTCGGATTCGCGCGCATCGACGGCATGGTCGTCGGATTGGTGGCGAACCAGTCGACCGAGATGGCCGGCGCCCTCGACATCCACGCGTCGGACAAGGGCGCCCGCTTCATCCGCACCTGCAATGCCTTCAACATTCCCGTCGTGACACTTGTCGACGTGCCGGGTTTCCTGCCGGGTGTCGAGCAGGAACGCGGTGGCATCATCCGCCATGGCGCCAAGCTGCTCTTCGCGTATGCGTCGTGCACCACCCCGAAGGTCACGCTGATCCTGCGCAAGGCCTACGGCGGCTCGTACCTCGCGATGTGCAGCCAGGAAATGGGCGCGGACTTCGTCTATGCGTGGCCGAGCGCCGAGATCGCGGTGATGGGTGCCGAGGGGGCGGTGAACATCCTGTACCGCAAGGAACTGTCCGAGGCCGTCGACCGCAGGTCCAAGCACAGGGAACTGGTGGCCGCCTACCGCGCGGAGTTCGCCTCGCCCTACCTGTCCGCCGCCCAGGGGTACATCACCGACGTGATCGAGCCGGCGGAATCCCGCGCTGCGGTCGCGCTGTCGCTGCGCAAGCTGCTCGACAAGCGGGAACTGCGACCGGCGAAAAAACACGGCAACATTCCGCTCTAGGGCATCAAGCCAACTCGCTGGAAACCGACGATGGGCGACGTAGTACTCAAGGCGCTTTGGATCTACGGACTGACCATCGTGGTTTCGCTGGCGGTGGCGGTCGTCATCAAGCTGATCGTGGTGATCCTGAACGCGCTCGAGCGCAGGCCCGCTGTGCCTGTCGAACCAGCGCCTATCGTCGAACCTCGCGCAGGACGTTCTGGCGGATCATGTCGCCGCGATTGCCGCTGCGGTGTACTCGACGGTCGGCGCGCATCGCATCGTTCGCATCGAAGAGCACCGGCACAGCGAATGGGCGGTCGAGGGGCGGGCGGCACATCACGCGTCGCACACCGTGCCGCATTATCCGAGACGCTCGTGACCTCGGCAGAAGGGGGAATGACGCAATGGAAAAGAAGTTCCGGATCACCGTCGACGGCAAACCGTATACCGTTACGGTCGAGGACCTGAGCGAGGGTTCGAGCATGCTCTACCCCGAGCCCGGAAGCATGACCATTCCGGGCCCGCCGTCGACGATTCCTGCCGCCGCGGCTGCGGCACCCACATCGGCACGTGGGCCCGTCGGCGCCGGGGACGTCGCAAGCACGCTGGGCGGCGTGGTCGAGTCGATACCCATCGTCGTGGGGCAGGCGGTCAACCGGGGCGACAAGGTCGTCATCATCGAGGCCATGAAGATGAAAGCGCCGATGATCGCCCACCGCGCCGGTCGCATTGTCGCCATCCACGTCAAGGAGGGCGACGCGGTGGAGGCGGGACAGGCCCTCGTCACCATCGGCTAGATCCGGAACTGCCATGGAAGGCATCAATCTGCTCGACCTGTTCCAGGGCGTGGCGACCCTCATGGCGTCGGATCCCAAGATCTTTTGGGGACGCATCGGTCTCATTTTCCTCGGCTTTCTCCTCATCTACCTGGGCCGGCAGGGCGTACTGGAAGCCCTGCTGATGATCCCCATGGGCATGGGCATGGCCGCGGTGAACGCCGGGGTGATGTTCCTCGACGGCAACAAGCCCGGCACGCTGTTCGTCGATGCACTGGTGACCGGCACCGACGCCACGATGAGCATTTTGCAGATCGACTGGTTGCAGCCGATCTACACGTTCATGTTCAGCAATGGCCTGATCGCCGTACTGGTGTTCATGGGGATCGGCGTGCTGCTGGACGTGGGCTTCGTCATGGCGCGACCGTTTCAGAGCATGATCATCGCCCTCTTCGCCGAACTGGGCACGGTGGCGACCTTTCCGATCGCGGTCTGGCTGGGGATGACCCAACCGGAGGCTGCCTCGGTCGCGATGATCGGGGGCGCCGACGGCCCGATGGTGCTGTTCACGTCGCTGATCCTGGCCAAGGACCTGTTCGTGCCGATCACGGTCGTCGGGTATCTTTACCTGGGACTGACCTACGGAGCCTATCCCTACCTCATCAGACTCCTCATTCCCGCGCGCCTGCGCGCAATCCCGATGGACGTCGGGGAGCACAACAAGATCACATCGGGCCAGAAGATGGTGTTCGCGGTCGTCGCGTGTACGCTGCTTTGCCTGCTCTTTCCAGTCGCGGCACCGCTGTTCCTCGCGCTGTTCGTCGGTGTCGCGGTGCGCGAGAGCGGCCTGCTCAATTTCCAGACACTTCTCGGCGAGACCGTACTTTATGGCGCGACCTTTTTCCTCGGCCTGACGCTGGGCATCCTGTGCGAGGCCAACACGATCCTGAGCCCCGTGGTGTTGAAGCTGCTGCTGCTGGGTATCATGGCGCTCACGCTCGCGGCCCTCGGCGGCATCCTGGGGGGCTACGTCCTGTACTTCTGGTACAAGGGAAAATACAACCCCATGATCGGAATCGCCGGCGTGAGTTGCGTGCCGACGACCGCGAAAATCGTCCAGAAGATGGCGACGGCAGCGTCCCCCGGCGTCATGATCATGCCGCATGCGCTGGGCGCCAGCATCAGCGGGGTCATCACCAGCGCCATCCTGACCGGTGTCTACGTGGCCTTGTTGCGCTGACCGCGACCCATGGCGCGACCGGAAACGAAGAGGAGCAAGCAATGACCGCACGACCCTTTCGCATCCTCGGCCTGCAGCAGATCGCCATTGGCGGCATCGACAAGGGCCGCCTGCGCCGGCTGTGGGTGGACACCCTCGGCGTGCCGGTGACCGGCAATTACCGCAGCGAACGCGAGAACGTCGACGAAGATATTCTGGCGCTGGGCTCGGGCGCGACCAAGGTGGAGGTCGATCTCATGCAACCGGTCGATGTGAACAAGAAGCCCGCGGTGCACGAAACGCCGCTCAACCACATCGGGTTGTGGGTGGACGACCTGCCGAAGGCGGTGGAGTGGCTGACGGCGCAGGGCATGCGCTTCGCGCCGGGCGGCATTCGCAGGGGCGGCGCCGGTTTCGACATCTGTTTCGTCCACCCGAAGGGCAACGAGCAGTTTCCGATTTCGGGTGAAGGCGTGCTGATCGAACTGGTCCAGGCGCCGCCGGACGTCATCGTCGCTCTGGGCGCCCCGGCCGCGAACCCGGTGGCCTGAACCCGCGGGGCCGATCCACGAAGTTGACAGCCGCCGCCAACCGCTATACGCTGCCTTCCCGTACGCGTGGAGTTCGGCGGCGCGAATCAAGTGCCCACGCTCCCGCGTAGAGCCTGAATCGCTCAGTGAATCGTTCGGGCGCCGCTTCGAAGTCCGCGCGCCTCCCCGATCCCCGAACCATCCAGATTGCCTTCACGGGCCGCATCGGCGGCCGACTCGCGCCGTTCCGGCACGCCCTTCCCTTGGCACCATGCATCTATCTGAACTCAAGTCCAAACACGTTTCCGAACTGATCGAGATCGGCAACTCGAACGAAATCGAGGGCGCCAATCGGATGCGCAAGCACGACCTCATCTTTGCTCTGCTGAAGCAGCAGGCAAAGAAGGGGGAGTCGATCTTCGGGGGCGGCGTCCTCGAAGTGCTGCCAGATGGCTTCGGTTTCCTCCGTTCGCCCGACACTTCGTATCTCGCCAACACCGACGACATCTACATCTCGCCGTCGCAGATCCGGCGCTTCAACCTGCACACGGGCGATACGATCGAGGGCGAGATCCGCACGCCGAAGGACGGCGAGCGCTACTTCGCGCTGGTCAAGGTCGACAAGGTCAACTTCGAGTCGCCGGAGAACGCCAAGTCCAAGATCCTGTTCGAGAACCTGACGCCGCTGTTCCCGGACAAGCCGATGGTGCTCGAGCGCGACATCAAGGCCGAGGAGAACATCACCGGCCGGATCATCGACATCGTTGCCCCGATCGGAAAGGGCCAGCGCGGCCTGCTGGTTTCCTCCCCAAAGTCCGGCAAGACGGTGATGCTGCAGCATGTGGCGCACTCGATCGCCGCCAATCATCCGGACGTCATGCTGATCGTGCTGCTGATCGACGAGCGGCCCGAGGAAGTCACCGAAATGCAGCGCTCGGTGCGCGGCGAGGTCGTGTCCTCGACGTTCGACGAGCCCGCCACCCGCCACGTACAGGTCGCCGAGATGGTGATCGAGAAGGCGAAGCGCCTGGTCGAGCACAAGAAGGACGTGGTGATCCTGCTCGACTCGATCACCCGGCTGGCGCGCGCCTACAACACCGTGGTGCCCGCGTCGGGCAAGGTGCTGACCGGCGGCGTGGATGCCAATGCGCTGCAGCGGCCCAAGCGTTTCTTCGGCGCCGCGCGCAACATCGAGGAAGGCGGCTCGCTGACGATCATCGCCACCGCGCTGATCGATACCGGGTCGCGCATGGACGACGTGATCTACGAGGAGTTCAAGGGCACCGGCAACATGGAAATCCACCTCGACCGCCGGATGGCCGAGAAGCGGATCTACCCCTCGATCAACGTCAACCGCTCCGGCACGCGACGCGAGGAACTGCTGCTCAAGCCCGACATCCTGCAGAAGGTGTGGATCCTGCGGAAACTCCTCTATCCGATGGACGAGCTCGAGGCGATGGAGTTCCTGCTCGACAAGGTCAAAGCGACGAAGAGCAATGCCGAATTCTTCGACAGCATGCGACGGGGCTAGTGGAGCTGCGTGAACTGCGCCGCCGAGCGCGGCCGCGGCGCCGGTTGCGCGACGGCAGGATCGCCCCAATGTTGCAAGCAGCGCGGTAATCACGGATAATGTTGGGTTTACCGACGCTGCCGGTTTGGCGAAACAACGAGGCGGCAACCTGGGACAGCGCGCCTGCGAGCACCATCACCGCGGGCAAGCGGGTCCGGCACCTGAGAGGACATCATGAAAGAAAGCATCCACCCCAAGTACGCCGAAGTGCAGGTCACCTGCAGCTGCGGCAACACGTTCGCGACGCGCTCGACGTCGGCCAACAAGGCGCTGCACATCGAAGTCTGCTCGCAATGCCACCCGTTCTACACGGGCAAGCAGAAGGTGATGGACACCGCCGGCCGCATCGACAAGTTCAACCAGCGTTATGGCACCAAGGTGCCGGCCGCGAAGTCCGCCTGACCGACCCCGCGGCGCGGTGAGAAAGGCAGCCTCGGCTGCCTTTTTCTTTCGGGGTGTGTAGCATCCACGCAGGCCCGAGCTACCCGCATGCGCGCACCCCGTCCCTACATTCCCGAGCCGGTCGACCCGGAGGCGGTCAGTCCCGCGGGCCCCAATCGTGCGCTCAAGCAATTCGGACTCGTGCTCCTGTGCGCCGCCTGGGTCGCGCTGGGGCTCGCCGGTCACGACCCATGGAAGACCGAGGACGCCACGTCGATCGGGGTTGCAGCGGAAATGGCGGCCAGTGGCGACTTCGTGGTGCCGACGCTGGCCGGCGAGGCATACGTTCCGCGCCCTCCGCTCGCGTATCTGGGCGGCGCGTTGGCAATCAAGGCTTTTTCGCCGCCGCTGCAGGTCCACAACGCCGCGCGAATGGTCGTGGGCGCGGCACTCGCGCTGATTCTGCTCGCGACCGCATGCGCGAGCCGCGAGCTCAACGGTCGCGCATTCCGCTGGCTGCCGGTGCTGATCCTCGTGGGCAGCGTCGGCTTCTGGGACCGCGCGCATGTGCTCTCGCCGGAGCTGTTCCTGACGCTCGGGATCGCGATCGCACTTTGCGGCTTTTCACTGGCGCTGCGCCGTCCATTGGTGGGAGGGGTCGTGCTCGGCGCGGGGATCGCCGTCGCATTTCTGGGTCGCGGGCTCCTTGGCCCGCTGTGGATCGTGCTTGCCGCACTGCTGTTGCCCCTGTGCGGACCCGAGTGGCGCAATCGCGCGTACGCCGCAACGCTGGTCACGGCTGTGTGCGCGGCGGTCGCGCTGTCGCTGCCCTGGCCGCTCGCGCTGCAGGCACGCGACCCGGCGCTGTTCGCGCAATGGTGGGCCGCCGAATCCGTCGAAGGCTATGTCGCGTTCCTGGGACAGGGTCATGCCGAGCCGCTCTATTACCTGCGCAACCTGCTGTGGTTCGCATGGCCGTCGCTGCCGCTGATCCTCTGGCTTCTCTGGCTGCGCGGCCGCGGATTCAACGGCGGCCTGGCGCAGCCGGGGGTTATCGTGCCTGGCGTTCTGTCGCTCGTGATCTTCGCGAACCTCCTCGTGATGCCCGAGGCGCGTCTCGCCAATTCCCTCGCGCTGCTCGTTCCGCTGTCGCTGCTCGCGGCGCTGGAGGTCGATTCGCTCAAGCGTGGTTTCTCCGGCGCGCTCGACTGGTTCGGCATCCTCACCTTCGGGCTGCTTGCGCTGCTGATGTGGAGCTTCTGGATCGATTCGTACATCAATGGCATGCCTGTCGGTGTCGCGCGGCTCTTCCGCGACACCGAGGTCGGCTATCAGCCGTCGTTCCACCTGGGTACGATGCTCGCTGCGGTGGGCCTCACCGTGCTGTGGGTGATGCTGGTCCGCCCCGCTCGCCGTTCGAATCGGCGTGCGATCCTAAATTGGGCGGCGGGCGTCACGCTGATCTGGGGGCTCGTGACCACGATCTGGCTGCCGTACCTCGATTCCCGACGCAGCTATCGATGGACGGTCGAGAGCGTCGCGCTGCGGGTGCCGCCTTCGGGATGCATCGCAAGCCGCAACCTGGGCGAGCCGCAGCGTGCGCTGTTCGACTATTTCGCGGCGATCCGCACGGTCCGCGAAGAGGTGCAACCGAATCACACCTGCAACGCGCTGCTCGTCCAATATGGCCGGCTCCCCGTCGAGCCTGAGCCCCCGCCGGGCTGGACGACGGCGTGGAGCGGTGGCCGCAAGGGCGACGCCACCGAACGCTTCGTTCTCTACCTGAGGAAGCCATGAAATTCATCGACGAGGCGACCATCGAGGTGCTGGCCGGAGACGGCGGGAACGGCGTCGCTTCGTTCCGGCGCGAGAAGTACGTGCCACGCGGCGGACCCGACGGCGGCGACGGCGGCCGCGGCGGCAGCATCCATGTGGTCGCCGACCGCAACATCAACACGCTTATCGACTACCGGTACGCGCGCATCCACCGCGCCAAGCGCGGCGAGAACGGCCGTGGCGCCGACCAGTACGGGCGAGGCGCCGACGATATCGTGCTGCGAGTGCCGGTCGGCACCGTGATCACCGATGCCGACACCGGCGAGCCCATCGCAGACCTGGCACAGGATGGCGCGCGCGCACTCGTGGCCAAAGGTGGCCAGGGGGGGCTCGGCAACCTGCATTTCAAGTCCAGCACCAACCGCGCACCGCGCCAGTTCACCAAGGGCGAGGCGGGCGAGCAGCGCCGGCTCAAGCTCGAGCTGAAGGTGCTGGCCGACGTCGGTTTGCTGGGGATGCCCAACGCGGGCAAGTCGACGCTCATCCGCGCGATTTCCGCGGCCAAACCGAAGGTCGCAGACTATCCGTTCACCACGCTTGCTCCGAATCTCGGCGTCGTGCGCACCGGCGAGGCGAAGAGCTTCGTCGTGGCCGATATCCCGGGCCTGATCGAGGGTGCCGCCGACGGCGCAGGGCTCGGCCACCGCTTCCTGCGGCATCTCGCCCGCACGCGCCTGCTGCTGCACCTCGTCGATCTCGCGCCGCTCGACGAGGCCGTGGACCCGGTCCACGATGCGCGCGCCATCGTGAAGGAACTGCAGCGCTACGACGAAGCATTGTTCGACAAGCCGCGCTGGCTCGTTCTCAACAAGCTCGACCTCATTCCCGAAGATGAGCGCGCAAAGCGAATAGCCGCGTTCGTCAGGTCCTACCGCTGGAAGGGTCCGGTGTACGCCATTGCGGCGGTCAATGGCGACGGATGCCGCGAACTGACGTTCGCCATCCAGGCATGGCTCGATGCGCATCCTGCGGGCGCGGCCGAGGCGCCACCGGCCGATGCGCCCGGCACAGACGCGCCGGTCGTGGTGTCGCCGGCGCCGGTACGCGCGCGCCGGCGCCGCGCGGGAGCCTCCGAATCGTGAGCCCATCGTGAGCCGATTGGTCGCCGAAGCGAAGCGCCTCGTCGTGAAGGTAGGCTCCTCCCTCGTCACCGACGAAGGTCGCGGTCTCGACCACGCGGCCGTCGCGCGCTGGGCGCAGGAGATCGCGCGGCTGAGGCAAGGCGGCCGCGAAGTGGTGCTGGTGTCGTCGGGCGCGATCGCCGAAGGCCTCAAGCGGCTGGGCTGGACCACGCGACCCCGCGCCATCCACGAGCTGCAGGCTGCGGCGGCGGTCGGACAAATGGGGCTGGTCCAGGCCTACGAGACGGCCTTTGCGAAGTTCGGGCTGCGTACGGCGCAGGTGCTGCTGACCCACGAGGACCTCGCCGACCGCAGGCGATATCTCAACGCGCGCACGACACTGCGAACGCTCATCGACCTGTCGGTGATTCCGATCATCAACGAGAACGACACCGTGACCACCGACGAGATCCGCGTCGGCGACAACGACACGCTGGGCGCGCTGGTCGCCAACCTGATCGAGGCCGACGTGCTGATCCTGCTCACCGATCAGCAGGGTCTCTACAGCGCCGATCCCCGCAAGGATCCCCACGCGACGTTCATCCACGAGGCGCGGGCGGGCGACCCCGCGCTCGAGGCGATGGCAGGCGGCGCCGGCAGCGCGCTCGGACGCGGCGGCATGCTGACCAAGGTGCTGGCCGCCAAGGGCGCGGCGCGCTCGGGCGCCTCCACCGTCATCGCCTGCGGCCGCGAGCCTGACGTGCTGACCCGCCTCGCAGACGGCGAAGCCGTCGGCACCGCGCTGACCGCACCCAAGGTGACGCTCGCCGCGCGCAAACAGTGGCTCGCCGATCACGTGCAGCTCGCCGGTACGCTTAAGCTCGATGCCGGCGCCGTGCGCGCGCTGACCGCCGAGGGCAAGAGCCTGCTCTCGATCGGCGTGATCGCCGTCGAGGGCGCCTTCGAGCGCGGCGAAGTGGTCCGCTGCTGCGCGCCGGACGGTCGCGAGATCGCGCGCGGCCTGGTCAACTACGGTGCACAGGATGCCGCGAAGATCTTGCGCCGACCCTCGTCCGAAATCGAATCGATTCTGGGCTACGTGGACGAGGCCGAGCTGATCCACCGGGACAATCTGGTACTGCTCGCCTAGCTTCGTCGCGAGCAGGCTTGGGCCTGGGCCCGGCGACAATGCACGATTACCACGCCTCGGGTTGAATCTGCGTCGTGCGGCCTCCGGGAAGCTGCACTGTCGCGGCGGTCGGGGACGTAAAGGTAACCGTCATGCCGCCGTCGCTCCCCATCGGCGCGGGGGATCGATACATGCATGACGCACATTGTCCGCCGCGGTATTTTTCGAGCGTGCCCGTGACCGCCACGCCCGCGCTGGCGTTGGCGTTGGCGTTGGCGTTGGCGTTGGCGCTGGCGTTGGCGTTGGCGTTGGCGTTGGCGTTGGCGTTGGCGTTGGCGTTGGCGTTGGCGTTGGCGTTGGCGTTGGCGTTGGCAAGCGTCCCGACCATGAGATACCAGAGGGGATCCCCGCCGGCGGCATAGCTGTACATGGTGACCACCGTCACCCCGTGCTGCACCTGAACGTTGTAGCCCGTGCCCGATTCGTCTGGATTCCACCACAACCCGGCGACGGGCGTGAAGGCAAGCGGAGCAGCACCGCCACCCGGTTGCGCCACGGCCCCAGGGATCGTGTACCCAGTCAAAACGGCGGTCCCGGTTCCGTCGCTCATCATGACCCGGCCTACACCGGGGGCATACCAGACGTCGCGGACTTGGCCCGAACCGCGCTGTTCGTGCACGCGAAGCGCGTTGGCAAAGGTACCGGCAGGCGTGGTCACGGTTTCCAGCGCATCGGCCTGGTAGTGGCTCAGGTAATTTTGTCCACCAGCCATGCTGCCGGTGCCCATGACGGCGGCCTGCCACATCTCCATGCTCTGGTATCCGCCTCCGCCCATCATCGTCCCCGGCGTGACCGGATTCTTCAGCGGCCACTCGGGGTCGGCAAGCGACATCATCGAAAATTGATGCCCTTCCGGGTCTGCGCCGGTACCGCCGAAATAGTGCATCCCATCGGGGTCCATGCGGAAAAACTCCGTTGCGTCGGGTGCGCAGGTGACGCCCACGTTGCAAACATAGGTCGTGTGCATGGCGGTCAACCCGGGAACCCCTGCCCAGGTTTGCCCGTCATGCATCACGACAGTCGAGGTTGCCCACGGACCTCCGATGTACTGGTAGTCGTATCGAGCACCGTCGACCAACGGGAAATAGGAGGCGGTGTGAAGCGGCGCGCCCATCATCTGGCCAAAGCTCAAGCCGGAAGCCAGGGAAATCAACATGACATTCCATTGCCTAAACATGATTGCACTCCTGAACCAAGGGTATTTCCATTCAAGTCGGACAGACGACTAAGCGCGTCGGTTGTTCATCAGCGTCCCTCATTCGCCGGTCGAATTCATCGCCTGGCTGCGATCCCCGAACGCGTCGTGCTTTCGACGAAAATCCCGGCGACCCGTCACTCGAGATCGCGCCGCTTTTGCTCGAACTCTTCCTTGTCGATCTCTCCTTTCGCATAACGCTCGCGAAGAATGTCCAGCGCCGACTTGGTGCCAGCGCTCGACTGCGACCCTGGCGCGTTCCCGATGTACCTCCGGGCCAACAGTACGGCGCACCGCAATGATCAGGCCCCAGAAAAGAAGCATGCCGAACCCGCCGAAGCCCATTCCACCCCACCCGTATCCGTCATACATCATTGATTTCTCCATTCGAGATCGCGCCCCACCCGATCACATTGCTCTTTCGATGGCGGCCGACCTCGTGCCGCAGTTGCACTTGTGACCGTCATCGCGTGCGCCCATGATCCGCGATCTGGCGCCACGTTCCGCCGGCATCGGCCGTGACATGGATGTCGCGTTCGAACGTCGCGATCGCGAAGGTCGACGGCGCAGCGGGATCCGGTGCAATGAACGCCACCGCATCGTTGGCGAGTTTCGGCAAACCGACTTCGACCGGCGCCTTTCCCGCAAGATCGACTCGGTACAGATTTGGTCGACCATCGTGGCTGGAGAACCAGAGGCTCTTGCCATCGAGCGGAAAACCGACCGCGAGAATCTGACCCGTGGCGGCCATCCGCGTGAAGTGATTGCCGCCGTCGCGGGACAGGAACAGACCGGCGGACGTGGCGGCGGCGATCGTTTGTGCATCCGAAGGATGCGCGGCGAGCGCCGAGACTTTGCCCGACAGCCCGTTGGCCTCCACCCGACGCCAGGCAAATCCGTCGTTCAACGTAACCCAGATGCCCGGGGTCTTCATGCGCCGGTTCGGCTCCGCGCTGTAGACGTAGACGGCGGGCGTGTCGTAGCCGGTCGCGAGGAGATGAAAATCGGCCTCCCCCTCGAGACCGAGCTTGTCCCAGCTGCGGCCCGCATTGCTGCTGCGGACCAACCCCAGCGGATTGACGAACGCGGAGCCCGGCGCCGGGTGACCGCTCGAATAGAAATACTTGCGCGTCGCCGAAAAGCCCATGTAATCGTGCGGTGGTCCCGCGATGACCGACCACTTCCCGTCCTGGTAGGTTGCAAGTCCGTGGTGGCTTGCGACGTAGAGCGCCTTGCCATCGGCGCCATAGGCCAGACCATGAATGTGCTGCAGCGTGGCGGTCTCGGCCAACGTCAGCGTCGCCACCGCGAACAGTGCCAAGGCGGGCCACGCAAGCTTCCTGGCTCCTTTCATTTCCTCGCCAGGGGACGCTGTTCCTGCGTGTTCACTTGGTTTCACTGCCCCAGCCTCGTTGCAGCTGTTCCCGCTGTTCCTTGGTAAGCGAAGCGTCCACCTGTTTCCTGGCGTCCACCGCCGCCACCCACATCTGCTGCCGAAGTTCTTCGAGGCTCTTGTACGCCTTGCCAACGGCGGCATCGTCGGCCTTGCCCGACGCCATGAGCTCGCGCAACTTGAACTGCTGCGCCTGCATCTTGCCCATCAGCTCCCAGTGCTTCGTGGACAGGCCCTCCTGGATCTTGGTGATCTTCTCGCGCTGATCGCTGCTCAGGTTGAGTGCGCCGGCGAGGTCGGCACCGTAGCCGCCCATCATTCCAGGACCCATGCCGTAGCCGCCGTAGCCGCCCATCATGCCGGGGCCCATTCCATTGCCGCCGTAGCCGCCCATCATTCCGCCGCCCATGCCGTAGCCACCGTAGCCCCCCATCATCCCGGGCCCGTAACCCCCCTGCCCTTGGCCGTACCCGCCCATCATTCCGGGGCCGTAGCCGCGCTGCCCCCCCTGTCCATAGCCGCCCATCATTCCGGGGCCGCTGCCACCCATCTGGGCATAGCTGAAGGGAATGGTCACTGCGATCGCGACTGCCGCCAGCGCGGCAGCGATGGTCCGTTTCTTCATGGAGTTCTCCTTGGGGCCGGTTTCGGGACGAGGCTTGATAGTCGAGACAGTCATTTCAATTTCCTTCGAAGAATTTGGGTGACGGGCACCTGCCCATGCGATGCGATGTAGGCGGGCGACGCACGGCCCATTCGTACCGGAACGTGCGCGTCCCGGCCGGGGCTGCCCCAGCCGGGAAACCGGCTTGGGCTAAAGTCTGAGGTGGGCGAAGCGGAGGAAGGCGGGCACATCCGGAGGCGGATGTGCAACCTGCGCCGACCGGGAGGCCGGCGGGAATGCGAAGGCAACACCGATATCGCGAGCCGCGATGGTCAGCGGCACGGAGCAGGGTTGATCACCCAAGGGCGGGATCTGAGTGACAACCGGCATGTCGGCCTTGCAGAACTGCTCGCAACCATCAGGCGCGCCGAGGTCCAACGAACGCTCGCCCGAATTGGCGGCAGCCACATGAATTTGTACCGACGCCGGTTCGTCCAGGCCGCAGGCATGCGCGAAACCGATGAAAAGCGCAAAAAGCCACACCCCCAGCGCGAAGCTGGTAATGGTTTTGCGCTGTCGGCGGAACGGGCTGGACACTAGATACATGACCTCATGACGAACGTGGAAGTTCCAGTCTAGTCCGCACTGCGGCGCGGGGATTGACTCAAGTCAACACCCTGTCCATCCCCGTCCCAGCGGCCGAACCTGACGAATGTCGTGTGCGGGATCACGTCAGGGACGTAACAGATCCGGCACTGGATCCGATTCACCGCCTCATGACGAGGCTTTCGCTGAACTCGGCTTGGGTACATGGCGGGGAACGGTCGCCCAGACCGCACCTTTCCTTCGTCCGTTGGGGGAACTCCAGGCGCACCACGGGGGTCTGCTTGACCTGTCGATTGTTCTGCTAGACTGCTCCGATGATCATGGTTCGCCGCCTCCTGTTGCTGCTGTTGCTCGTCACGGTGCCGTTTCAGGCAGCGCTGGGTGCGACCGGCTGGCACCGGCTCGCAAACACGCATTCGGCCCAGGACACCTGGCGCACGCACCTTGGCCACGATGCGGCGGCGAGCGGACATTCCCACGAATCGCACATCGCCAGCGGGGAGCATGATTCTTTCGGCGATCCGGGTTCCTACCCGTCGCACGACGCGGCAGGCAAATGCAAGCTGTGCAGCGAATGCTGCTCTTCAACCGCGGCAATACCTGCCGCTGCGCATGAAATGATGGCCCCTTCCGACGCCCCTCTGCGGGTGTCCATGTTCGCCGAGCCGGACCACGATTTCCACGCCGGCGACGAACTCTTCCGTCCGCCCCGAACCGCCGTCGCCTGAATCAGCGCAGCCGGTCGGCTGCGCTCCAACGCGTTTCGATGGCGCATCCGGCGCCACGGGCACGCGTCGCTGGATGGCACGGCGCCATGCGCGCCGACGTTGGATCAACCTTCGGGGTCTTCATCATGGTGTGGTTGCGCATTCTGATCGGCGCGGCTGTCGTCGCCTCTGCGGCGGCGTACGCGCAGTCTTCGAACCCTCCCGCAGCCACGGCTGCGACGGCCGGCACGCAGCATCCGGCGACGACACTGCAGTACCAGTCGGCCTTGCGTGATTACCGGCCATTCACCGAGATCGAAATCGTCTCCTGGCAACGCGCGAACGACGATGCCGCCCGTCTCGGCGGGCACATGGGGCAGATGAAGCATGACGCCATGCCTGCCATGGCTCCGAATTCGATGCCTTCGATGACAACGCCCGCGAAACCGGCGCCGCCGGAATCGCCGGTTCGCGCGGCACCCGTTCGATGAAGGTGCGCCGATGAGAAAAGCCACCCTCACAACCGCTCGCACGGCGAGCGTGTCGTTCGCGCTGCTGTTCCTGGCCGGATGCGCCACCTTGTCGCCGGACGCGGGCATCGACCGCGTGCAAATGCTCGCGAGCGAACGCCTGGGCCAGGGCACGACGCTGCCGCGAAACGGCGCCGATCCGGAAGCCGCCGCCGCCGCGATCCGCGACCTGCTGGAAGAACCACTCACGGTCGACGCCGCGGTCCGCATCGCCCTGCTCAACAACTCGGGCTTGAAGGCAAGCCTGGCCGAACTGGGAATCATGGATGCCGACCTCGTGCAGGCCGGCCGCCTGCCCAATCCGCGTTTCACGTTTGGCAACCGGCGCAACAGCGAAGTGACCACCATCGAGCGGACGGTGATGTTCAGCGTGATGTCGCTGCTGACCATGCCGTTGGCGCAGGAAGTCGCGCAGCGTCAGGCCGAGGCGACGCAACTGCAGGTGGCGGCCGAAGTGGTCGGGCTCGCCGGCAATACACGGCGTGCCTACTTCGCTGCCGTTGCGGCGCAGGAAACGGTGAAATATTTCGAGCAGGTGAAGATCGCGGCCGAGGCGGCCGCGGAACTCGCCGCACGCATGGCCCAGATCGGCAACTTCAACAAGCTGGAGCAGATGCGCGAGCAGGTGTTCTACGCCGACGCGATTGCCCAGTTGGCGAAGGCGCAGCTCGCCGCGGTCGTCGAACGCGAACGCCTGACCCGCCTGCTGGGGCTGTCCGGTTCCGCCCTCGACTATCGGCTGCCGGAACGCCTGCCGGACCTGCCGGCGGTCACGCTCGATCCGGTCGACGCCCAGCGTACGGCGCTCGAGCGCCGGCTCGACGTGCTGCTGGCCAGGCGCAGCACCGAGGCGACGGCGGCCAATCTGGGGCTGACCCGCGCCACCCGGTTCATCAATGTCCTGGAAGTCGGCTACAAGAACGAAAGCAACACCGGAGAGCAACGGCAGAACGGGTATGAAATCGACGTCGAGATCCCGTTGTTCGACTGGGGGGACGCCAAGCTGGCGCGCTCCGAGGCGATCTACATGCAAAGTGTCCATCGCCTGCAAAGCGCGGCGCTCGCGGCGCAGTCCGAGGTCCGCTCGAGCTACCAGGCGTATCGGACGAACTACGACGTGGCGCGGCACTATCGCGACGAGGTGGTGCCGCTGCGCAAGCGCATCGCCGACGAAAACGTGCTGCGCTACAACGGCATGCTCATCGGCGTGTTCGAGCTCCTGGCCGATGCGCGCGAACAGATCGCCAGCGTCAGCGCGTACATCGACACGCTGCGCGACTTCTGGATCGCCGAGACCGATCTGCAAATGGCGCTTGCCGGCGCCACGCCCGAAGGCATGTCCGCGGCACCGGCTCCGATGATGACGGGCGCTGCGGCGTCCAAAGGGCATTGAATCCCATGGACGC
This sequence comes from uncultured beta proteobacterium, assembly GCA_963739745.1. GTDB lineage: Bacteria > Pseudomonadota > Gammaproteobacteria > Burkholderiales > Casimicrobiaceae > VBCG01. The sequence continues at coordinate 61,607 of CAVUCJ010000009.1, read as the reverse complement.
CAAGATGAATCGACGCAATTTTCTCGCCGGCGGCGCGACCTTCCTGGGCGCGGCCGCGGTTTCCCGGACGGGCGTCGCCGCCGTGCCCGAGGCGGCGCTGATGACGCAGGCCAGCACCCAGGCACCGCTGCAGCCGCCGAATGGCCGGCCCTACAACCCGGTGGTCACGCTCAACGGATGGACGCTGCCCTGGCGCATGAACAACGGCGTCAAGGAATTCCACCTGGTCGCCGAGCCGGTTGTGCGCGAAATGGCGCCCGGGATGAAGGCACACTTGTGGGGCTATAACGGCCAGAGCCCCGGACCGACGATCGAAGTCGTCGAAGGCGACCGTGTGCGCATCTTCGTCACCAACAAGCTGCCCGAGCACACGACGATTCACTGGCATGGACAGCGGCTGCCCAACGGCATGGATGGCGTTGGCGGGTTGACGCAGCCGCAGATTCCGGTCGGCAAAACGTACGTCTACGAATTTGTGGCTCGGCGACCGGGAACATTCATGTACCACCCGCACGCCGATGAAATGACGCAGATGGCGATGGGCATGATGGGTTTCTGGGTCACCCACCCGCGGGCGAAGCACCCGCTGATCGAAACCGTGGATCGCGACTTCTGCATCATGCTCAACGCCTACGACATCGATCCCGGCAGCTACACGCCGAAGATCATGACCATGCTCGATTTCAACCTGTGGTCGTGGAACAGCCGCATCTTCCCCGGCATCGATCCGCTGGTAATGCGCAAGAACGACCGGGTGCGCGTACGGCTGGGCAACCTGACGATGACCAACCACCCGATCCACCTGCATGGGCACGAATTCGAGGTGACCGGGACCGACGGCGGTCCGACGCCGAAGGGCAGTCGCTGGCCCGAGGTCACGACCGATATCGCCGTCGGACAGATGCGCCAGATCGAGTTCCTCGCCGACGAGGAAGGCGACTGGGCATTCCACTGCCACAAGAGCCATCACACGATGAATGCGATGGGGCACAACGTGCCGACGATGATCGGCGTCGATCACCGTGGCATCGCCAGGAAAATTATCGAGCTGGTACCCGACTACATGGTGATGGCCGAGCGCGGCATGGCCGACATGGGGGAGATGGAGATGCCCATCCCCGACAACACCGTGCCCATGATGACCGGCCAGGGCCCGTACGGCTCGCTGGAAATGGGCGGCATGTTCAGTGTCGTCAAGGTGCGCCGCGACCAGCCCGCCGGCGACTACAAGGACCCTGGCTGGTATCCGATGCCCAAGGGAACGCAGGCCTACGAGTGGACCGGGGCCATGGCCGGCGCGCCGGCGCGCCCGACGCGCCCCGGGTGATGACCGCCGCGCATTCCGGTCCGGAGATGGAAGTCAAGGTGCGCAAGCCCTCCGGACATTCCGGGCATTGAAGCAGACAGACAAAGTCACAACCACGAAGGGAATTGAAATTCATGGTACGCAAGACCGCATTGACCGCCGCGATCGCCGTTGCCACCGCCATTGCGGTCCTGCCGCAGGCGGCGCTCGCTCATGGCGAGGATGCCCACCCCAAGCCACCCAAGACGGCGATCTCGACCGAGACGCATGCGTTCGGCGTCGAGGGCGACCCGAAGAAGGCCCGTCGCACCATCGCGATTTCCATGGATGACAGCATGCACTATTCGCAGTCCGAGATTCGCGTCAGGCAGGGCGAAACGGTGACTTTCATCATCAGCAACAAGGGCAGGTTGCTGCACGAACTGGTGATCGGCACCAGGGAGGAGCTGCAAAAGCACGCCGAGTTGATGCGCAAGTACCCCGGCATGGAGCACGACGAGCCGTACATGGCGCACGTCAAGCCGGGAACGCGGGAGCGCATCACCTGGAAATTCACCAATGCCGGAAACTTCGAGTTCGGCTGCCTCGTCGCCGGGCATTTCGAGGCGGGAATGAAGGGGGCGATCGTGGTCGCCGCCAGCCAATGACATGAGGCGCGATCCATCAATCGCAGCATTTTTCCGGGAAGTACGCTTTCCGCCGCCCTACTGCCGGGCGGACCGCGGGCCTGGCCGCAGTCGAGCGCGTCGGTGGGCCACGTCCTTTAATCCTATCGCTGAGGTTCAGCCATGACATACACGTTGAAGATTCTGGGATTCGTCGCGTCGCTGTTTGCGTTGTCGATGCCTGCCGTCGTCGGGGCGCAGGGCACCCAAGGCAAGGACCCGATGAAACAGGTCGCGAGCGCGGTCGCCACGTCCGCCGAGGACGTGGTCAACGGCGAGGTCCGCAAGATCGACAAGGGCGCGAAGAAAATCACGTTGAGGCACGGCGAAATGCCGAATCTGGAAATGCCCGCCATGACCATGGTGTTCCAGGTGAAGGATCCGGCCTTCCTCGACGCCGTCAAGGTCGGCGACAAGGTCAAGTTCAAGGCGCAGAAGATCGGCGGTGCGTTGGTCGTGGTCGAAATCCAGCCGTCGCCGTGACGCCGTGACCAGCGATTGATTCGCGACCGGGGAGACCGCGTCGAGGATCGCCGGTTCGAGTCATCTCGGCGGGCAAGGCGCTCATTTCGGTGGGTCGTCCGAAGCGTGATCGATGACGGAGGTGTGAGATGGCAAACGACAAGGCCAACGGCCATGAACATGCTCATGCGGGGCACGCGCACGGCCATGAACATGATCCGCATGTCGACCCAGCGACGAACTCACCCTCCGCCAGTTCCGTAAACGCTCCACCGGCTGCGGACGCCGTGGACGGCACGATCTACACGTGCCCCATGCACCCGGAGATTCGCCGCGATCGCCCTGGCAACTGCCCCCTCTGCGGGATGGCGCTCGAGCCCATGCTTCCGTCGCTGGAGGATGACGACAATCCCGAGCTCAAGAATTTCACCCGGCGCTTCTGGTGGACGCTGCCGCTGACCCTCGTCGTCACGCTGCTCGCGATGATCGGACCGCGCCTCGGCTTGCTGGCCGCGCAGACACAAAGCTGGGTCGAGCTCGTCCTTTCGCTGCCGGTCGTGCTCTGGGCCGCCGCGCCCTTCTTCGAACGGGGCGCGCAGTCGATCGTCAATCGCTCACCGAACATGTGGACACTGATCGCCCTGGGCACCGGCGCCGCGTTCGTCTACAGCGTGGTGGCGACCGCCTTCCCGCAGGTCTTTCCCGATACCTTTGCCGAGCATGGCCGGATCGGCGTCTACTTCGAGGCCGCCGCAGTGATCATTTCGCTGACGCTGCTCGGGCAGATGCTCGAACAGAAGGCACGCTCGCAAACGTCTGCGGCGATCAAATCCCTGCTCGGCCTGTCGCCGAAGACCGCGCGCCGCATGCGCGACGACGGCACCGAAGAGGACGTGCCGATCACCCACGTCCACGTGGGCGACCGGATCCGCATACGACCGGGCGAGAAGGTGCCGGTCGACGGCGTCGTCGAGGACGGCAGCAGTGCCGTCGACGAATCCATGCTCACCGGGGAGTCCGTGCCGGTCACGAAACGACCCGGCGATCGTCTGATCGGCGCGACGATGAACACGACCGGGGCGCTCATTATGCGCACGGAGAAGGTCGGCGCCGGCACCATGCTGGCGCAAATCGTCCAGATGGTGGCGCAGGCGCAACGGTCGAAGGCGCCTCTGCAACGCATGGCAGATCGCGTCGCCGGCTACTTTGTCGTGGTCGTCGTGCTCATCGCCATTGCCGCGTTCATCGCCTGGGGACTGTTCGGGCCCGAGCCGCGCTGGGTCTACGGCCTGATCAATGCGGTGGCGGTGCTGATCATCGCCTGCCCCTGTGCACTGGGGCTTGCCACACCCATGTCGATCATGGTCGCCACCGGCAAGGGCGCGACCCAGGGTGTGCTGTTTCGTGATGCCGCTGCCATCGAGAAATTGCGCGAAGTCGACACGCTGATCATCGACAAGACCGGTACGCTGACCGAGGGCAAGCCTGCGTTCGAGCGAGCCATCGCGACGCGCAACTCCACCGAGGCGCAGGTGCTGCAGTGGGCCGCGAGCCTCGATCAGGGCAGCGAGCATCCGCTGGCGGACGCCATCGTCCGCGCTGCCCGGAATCGCAATCTTGCGATGCTGCCGGTCTCGGAGTTTTCGTCCGAGACGGGAATCGGCGTGCGGGGCCGGGTCGAAGGTGCCGCGATGGTGCTGGGCAATACCGCGCTGATGACACAGGAAGGCATCGACGTTGCGCCGCTCGCCAAGGACGCGGAAGCGTTGCGCATCGACGGCGCCAGCGTGATCTACCTTGCGCGAGACGGCGTGTTGGCCGGGCTGCTGGCCGTCGCCGATCCGATCAAGGCCAGCACGCCCGAGGCATTGCAGGCGCTGCGAGACGCCGGTCTGAGGCTGGTGATGGCCACCGGCGATGGCCTGACCACCGCGAAGGCGGTCGGCCAGCGACTGGGCATCGACGAGGTCCACGGCGAGGTGAAACCCGCGGACAAGCTGGCACTGGTGGAGGAACTGCAGCACAAGGGCGGCATCGTCGCGATGGCCGGCGATGGAATCAACGATGCTCCGGCACTGGCCAAGGCCGATGTCGGCATCGCGATGGGAACGGGCACCGACGTGGCGATGAACAGCGCACAGGTGACGCTGGTCAAGGGCGATCTCACCGGGATCGTGCGCGCGCGCAACCTGTCCCGGGCCACCATTGCCAACATGAAGCAGAATCTGGCGTTCGCGTTTCTCTACAACTCGCTGGGCGTGCCGCTCGCAGCCGGCATGTTCTATCCGCGGACCGGCTGGCTGCTCTCGCCGATGATCGCTGCACTGGCGATGAGCCTCAGTTCGGCCTCGGTCATCTTCAACGCCTTGCGGCTGCGGAACTCCGACCTCACAACGCCGCGATGACGCGCTCGATCCGCGCGCGCACATCGGGCTGGGATCACGCCAACGCCGGCGCGACCGGTGCAATTGGAACGATCCACGCACGTCTGCGCTAGCGTGCGAACCGCCTGACCAGATTCATCAGCTCGTCGACCGCCGCGTCACCGTCTCCCGACCGGATCGCGGACCGGACGCAGCCGTTGGTGTGGCTCGCAAGCAATTGCATGGCGAGCGCATCAAGCGCCGCCTGGATCGCCGCGATCTGCGTCAGGATGTCGACGCAATAACGGTCTTCCTCGACCATCTTCGCCACGCCCCGCACCTGCCCTTCGATCCGGTTCAGGCGCTTCAGGAGGCCCGACTTGTCGGGCTGCACGACCGAAGGGTGCGAGTGATGCTCGCACTTCTTCGCCTCAGCCGGCGACTTCATACCCCGCCTCCTCGACCGCGCGCTTCAGCTGGGCCGGGTTCACTTTTGCCTCGTCGTAATCCACCACGGCCGATTTCTTCTCCAGCGACACATCGGCCTTCGCGACCCCGTCCAGCGCGTTCAAAACCTTGCTGACGCTGCGAACGCAACCACCGCAGGTCATTCCGGAGACATTCAAGGTTGCCGTTTGCATCGATTTCTCCTTCATCACAAGTTGATTGAATCGGCGGCCGTCAACGCCGCCGCCACCGCCGCAGCAGCAGTGAATTGCTGACGACCGATACCGAGGACATCGCCATGGCCGCCCCGGCGATCATGGGGTTCAGCATCCCGACGGCGGCCAGCGGAATGCCGAGCATGTTGTAGACGAACGCGAAGAACAGGTTCTGCCGGATCTTCGCAGAGCGTGGCGCGCGAAAGGCTGATCGCGTCCACGACCGACAGCAGGTCGCTGCGCATCAGCGCGATATCCGCCGCCTCGATGGCGACGTCGGAGCCCGCGCCGATGGCGAAGCTGACGTCGGCCGCCGCCAGCGCCGGCGCGTCGTTGACGCCATCGCCGACCATCCCGACCACGCGCCCCCCGGCCTTGAATTCCGCCACCGCAGCGGCCTTGTCGCCCGGCAGCACCTGGGCCCGGTACCGGTCCACGCCGGCGGCATCGGCGATGGCCTTGGCCGTAGCATGGTTGTCACCGGTCAGCATCACGACCTCGATTCCCATGTCTTTCAGCTTGCCGACCGCTTCGCGCGAAGCTTGCGCGCAGCTTGTCGGCAATCGCCAGGTAGCCGATGACGCGCCCGGCGGCCGCGACGCCGACCACGGTCTTGCCCTGATCGACGAACGGCGCGATCCGTGCATTCATCGACTTCGAAGCCGGACTCCGACAGGAACGCCGGCGCACCCAGCGCGACCTTCTGTTCCCCACCGAGTGCGGGAACATCGAGCACCGCCTCGATGCCCTTGCCGGTGACGGAACGAAAATCGCGGATCGGGAGTGAGTTGCACGCGCATTTCATTCGCATAGGTGACGATCGCGTGCGCCAGCGGATGCGCCGAACCCGATTCGAGGCTCGCCGCGACCGTGACCAATTCCGTATCAGCGACTCCATCGGCCGGAAGAACGTCGGTCACCACCGGCTTGCCTTCGGTCAGCGTACCCGTCTTGTCGACGATGAGCGTGCGGATCTTCTCCGCCTGCTCCAGCGCCACCGCGTTCTTGACCAGCACGCCGACTTGAGCGCCGCGCCCGGTGCCCACCATGATCGCCGTCGGCGTCGCCAGCCCCAGCGCGCAGGGACAGGCGATGACCAGCACCGCCACGGCGTTGACCAGCGCCCCCGCAATGTCGCCGCTGTAAGCCCACCAACCGGCAAACGCCAGCACGCTGATCGCCACGACGACCGGAACGAACACGCCGGCCACGCGGTCGGCGAGTCGCTGGATCGGCGCCTTCGACCCCTGGGCGTCACGCACCAGCCGGATGATGCCGGCCAGCATGGTCGTCGCGCCGATGCCTTGGGCGGTGCAGCGCAGCAGCCCCTGGCTGTTGAGGGTGCCGGCGAAAACCTTGTCCCCGGCGCGCTTGTCCACCGGCAGGCTCTCGCCGGTGAGCATGCTCTCGTCGACGCCGGATTCGCCGCTCGCCACCACACCGTCGACCGGGACGCTCTCTCCGGGCCGGACCACGAACACGTCGCCGACCTGCAGGGACTCGACCGGGACCTCGACCAGCACGCCATCGCGCTCCACGCGCGCGGTCCTGGGCTGCAGCCGGACCAGCGCCTCGATCGGCCGCGGACGTCTTGAGCTTGGCGCGCGCCTCGAGCAGCTTGCCCATGAGCACCAGCGTGATGATCACCGCGCTGGCCTCGAAGTAGACGTGCTGATGCGTAGAGGCCCATCAACGTCACGATGGCGCTCATGCCATAGGCCATGCTGGTGCCCAGCGCGATCAGCACGTCCATGTTCGAGCCGCCTCCGCGCAGGGACTTCCAGCCGCCGACGTAGAAGCGGCGGCCGATCCAGAACTGCACGGGGGTGGCGAGCGCCAGCTGGACCCAGCGCGGCAGCAGCTCGTGGCCCGCATCGCCCGCCGGCACGAACATCTGGAGGACCAGCGGCAGACTGAGCGCGATGGAAATCCACAGCAGCCGCAACTCGGCCCGGTAGGCCGCAACCCGGCGAGCCTTCTCTTCCTCGGCATTCGCCTCGATGCGCTCGCGCGCCCCGTATCCCGCCTTGCCGATCGCCGCGACCAGCCCGTCCACGTTGGCGAGTCCCGGCACGTAGCGAACCCGGGCAGTCTCGGTGGCGAAATTGACCGCAGCATGGACGCCGTCGAGCTTGTTCAATACCTTTTCGATGCGTGCCGCGCAGGCGGCGCAGGTCATCCCGTCGATCGCGAATTCGGCCACCTGATCCGGCACCGAGTACCCGGTCTTGCGGATCGCCTCGACCACGTTAGCCGGCGACGTCGCGCCCGGCTGGACCGTCACCTGCGCCGATTCGGTGGCGAAGTTCACGTTCGCCGCGACGCCGGAAAGCTTGTTCAGGCTCTTTTCGATGCGCGCGGCGCAGGCCGCACAGGTCATGCCTTCTACGGGCAGGTCGAGGCGAAGCGCGGAAGCTGTATCCATGGTGACCGCCGGAATTCCAGGATGTTTGATCCTAATACCCCATGGAGGTACCTGTCAAGTACCCTGCCCGGGTATATGGCAACAAACGGATTCCGCGGCCGCATGCATGCAGCGTGGATGCGCGGCCCCTGCCTGATTCGTCGCTCGGCGCCCCCTCACGCAACCGAATAATTCCGCATCATCCCCATGTCCTCGTGCTCGAGGTTGTGGCAGTGGTACAGGAACATTCCGCGGAACGCGTCGAAGCGGACGAGCAGGCGCACCTCCTCGCCGGGGAGTACCAGCACCGTGTCCTTGAGACCGTTGTCGACGAAGCCCGCGCGCAACCCGGCGAGCCCGGTCGGCGTTCCGCTGCGCCCCAGCACGCGAAACTGGACGTCATGGATGTGCATGGGATGCGGCAACGCCATCATCGCCGTCCGGTTCCGGAACGCCCAGATCTCGGTGTCGCCGAAGCGAACGCGCTCGTCGGGCGCCACCTCGTCCATTTCAAAGGTGCGGCCGTTGATGCCCCACTGCATGTGGCCCACTGAGATCGCGAAGGGACGCACGCGTGCGCTGGAGGACGCGGTGAGCGACGGAAACTCGGAAAGGCGCGCCGGCAGCGTCATCGGCTGCCCGCGCCGGGCCACGGTGAACACGGCAAACGGGTACGGCCCACTCGTGGGCGATTTGCCGCCCCCGCCCATCATGCCGCGCCCCATCATCCCGCCCATCATGCCCATGCCGCCGAAGTCAACGGGCTGTGCCTGCAGCGCCACCCGGCTCCCCACGGACTCGCCATGCAGGTCCAGAAGCAGTTCGATTCGCTCCGCCGGCCCCATGACCACGAACGACCGGTCTTCCGCGACTTCAAGCAGGCCGCCATCGGTGCCGATCACGACCAGCGGCTTTGCATCGGAGCGCGTGATCCGATAGATCCGGGAGTTGGCGCCGTTGAGCAGGCGGACCCGGTGCGCGTCCCCGCCGACGGCGAACGCCAGCGACGGACGGCCGTTGGCCAGGATGCGCTCGCCGACAAAACCGGTCATCGAGCCCATCATCCCGCCGCCGAGCGCGGCGTCATAGACCAACTGGTTGTCGCGGTCGAAGCTGCGATCGGCCAGCACGATCGGGATCTCACGCTCGCCGTCGGGCAGGCCCAGCGAGTGTTCCTCGTCGTCGGTGATGAGGATCAGGCCGGCAAGGCCGGCGTTCACCTGGCCGCCGGTGAGCCCGTGCGGATGCGGGTGGAACCAGTACGTGCCGGCGCGGTTGCGCACCTCGAATTCGTAGACGTAGTCCTCGCCTGGCGCGATCGCGTAGCGCGGATGCCCATCCGCCTGCTCGGGTACGAGCAGTCCGTGCCAGTGGATGATGCTCGGTTGCGTGATCTCGTTCCGGAAGCGGATGCGCACCTTCTGGCCGGTCCTGAATCTGAGGATCGGACCGGTGAAGGTTTCCGCGATCGGCTGCAACGTGTCGGCCGGGCCCTTCAGCACGCGACCGGCGTAGCGCCAGACGGCGGTGGGCCGCCCGGGGAGCACGGCGACCTCATCGGGCCGCGCGGCAAGTTCCAGTTCGACGTCGGGGACGAACGTGTTCGTCTGCGCCGCCGCGCGCCCTATCCACGGCGCGAACGGCAGGGTGGCGCCGACGGCGGCCGCGGCCGCCGCGCCCAGGAATGCACGTCGATTCGCTGCATGTCTCATGACGCGCCTCCCAGACCGGATCTGATCATTCCCTGAAATCGCTTCGCCCCGACCCGGGCCGGGACAGCACGTCCATCGCCTTCAACTTCACGCGAACACGCGCATGTGCACCTCACTTGAGATCCCATCGAAAGCTCCTCGGCTGGGTTTCGCCCGGGCGCAGAATCTTCAGTTCGATCACATCGGGTCGCGGCGTGATCGGCGCGAAGCGCAGCACCCCCTTCCGATGGTGCCCGCCGGGCGGATCGCCTGCCCAGGACAGCGCGCCTTGGGGTGCACCCCTTGGGCCCGCAAGCGTCGCGATGCTCCTGAGATCGTCGGCCAGAGCGGAACTGTGCGTATCCATGACGATCTCGAATCTCCAGGTCTTCGCCGTCGGCGCAACATCGACCGGCTTCGCGCGCACGGTGACGCCGTGTTCGCTGGTGGACTTGCTGCTCGAGTTCGGCAGCCAGCGCGGTGACCGATGTCGCAACAACCGCGACCACAATCGCGGCCACACGCAGGATTGGGGGGATCAGGCGGGGACTATGCATCGTGCGTGTTCCTGGTCGGTCGCGGCGACCTTGGTGCCGATTCAGACAATCGCCGCCATTGTTGATACGATCCTTCGGTACGACCAACCAGCGCCGCAGGCGTTCCGCCATTGTCCGATGGAAGGGTGGTACGGCAGGTACCTCTGCGTCGCCGGCACCGGTATGATCGCCATTCGTGCGTTCCCGCAGGAACCGACGGCCATGCGCAATGCGACTCTACTCATGTTTACCCTTCTCGCCGGCTGTTCCTCGATGTCGGCGACCGCCCCGGGCGCGGAAACCATGAGCCCTGGCATGTGGTCGCTCACGATGACGATCGAGCAAGACGGGAAGGCGCAATCCCTGCCTGCGGTGAGCCAGTGCATCAACCAGCACGACATCGACGACGGCACCCGGACACTGCCACGGCCGGAAGGCAAGTGCAGCCTTTCCAATCTGAATCGCTCGGCGGCTGGCGCGACCTACGACATCGAATGCATGAACGGGGCGGTGGTCTCGCAAGGCCGGGCAGAGCTGCGAATTGCGGCTGACCACTACGACGGCCGTGTGGCGATGACCGTATCCGAAAACGGCCTGGCCGGCCGGCCGCTGGCGATGCTCATCAACGCCAAGCGGGTCGGAGCCTGCACCAAATAGCGCCGCCCCTGACCGACCTTTCTCTGTGCGCCGCGACGGCGGCCGTCCCATGCGCCGCGGTGGCGGCCGTCCTGTGCGCCGCGGTGGCGGCCGTCCTGTGCGCCGCGGTGGCGGCCGTCCTGTGCCCCGCGGTGACAGCCATCCTGTGCCCCGCGGTGACAGCCATCCTGTGCCCCCCCCGGCGGTGGTCCCTTATTCCGCCGAAGGCACCGGCGGTCCCGCATAGGAGTCAGGCATCTCGGCATGCTGGACGCCATAGAGTCGCTGGCGGCGGGTCTGGGGCCTGGCATGCACGAAACGCTCGAGTTCGAGCAGCGCGCGACGATACGACTCGCGCTTGAATTCGATCACCGTCTCGAGCGGGATCCAGTAGTCGTGCCAGCGCCACGCGTCGAACTCCGGATGTTCGGACGCGCGCAGGCTGACGTCGTTGTCGCGCCCGACCAATCGCAACAGGTACCAGATCTGCTTCTGTCCGCGGTAGCTGCCCCGCCACTCGCGCTTGATCCAATGCTGCGGAACGTCGTAGCGCAGCCATTCACGCGTGCGGCCGAGAACCTTGACGTGCTGGGGTTCGAGTCCGACCTCCTCGCGCAACTCCCGGTACATCGCCTGCTCGGGCGTCTCACCGGGATTGATGCCACCTTGCGGAAATTGCCACGAGTGTTCGCGGATCCTTTTGCCCCAGAAGACCTGGTTCTTGCCGTTGACGATGACGATGGCGACGTTCGGGCGATAGCCGTCACGGTCCAGCATCGGTGCCACCTTGATGCCAATGAAGTTGGGTTGATTGTTGCACAGGACGCCGGGGGCTGCAAAGGCGCCCCCGAAGCCCCGAGGGAGGTGGCCCGCAGTCGGTTCGGCGGGGGTCGCCGCCGTTCGATTGCAGCCGTGGTGGACCATTCGGACCCGGGGCGGTCGCCCGGTCGCCCGGGGGCCAGCGAGGCGCGAAATTGACTTGCCGCAAAGGGGGGCGAGCCCGGGACCGGCATCATGGCACCCATGTCCGCCCCTGTAACCCCCCGAGTGCCAGCACTGGCCTTCGATGCGGCGCTGGTCGCCAAGTACGACGGCTACGGGCCGCGCTACACGTCGTATCCGACCGCCGACCGCTTTCATGATGGCTTTGCCGCCGCCGACTACGTGGAGGCGCTGGCCGCGCGCAACCAGGCACGGCCGGCGCAGCCGCTGTCGCTCTACGTCCACCTGCCGTTTTGCAGCACGCTTTGCTATTACTGCGCATGCAACAAGGTCCTGACCAAGGATCACGGCCGTTCGGCGAAATATATCCGCTACCTGGAGCGCGAGATCGGGCTGGTCAGCGCGCTGGTCGAGGGCACGCCGCCGGTGACGCAACTGCATTGGGGCGGCGGCACGCCGACCTTTCTCTCGCGCGACGAAATGGGCACGCTCATGTCGGCGTTGCGCACGCATTTCCGGTTCGCCGAAGATGCCGAAATCTCCATCGAGGTCGATCCGCGCAAGGTGGCCGCCGAGACGATCGCATTCCTTGGTGCCCAGGGTTTCAACCGCATTTCCGTCGGCATCCAGGACTTCGATCCTGAGGTGCAAAAGGCGGTCAACCGGATCCAGAGCGAAGAGGAAACCCGCACCGTCATCGACGCCGCGCGCGCGTCCGGTTTCGTCTCGGTCAACGCCGATCTGATCTACGGCCTGCCGCGACAGACGGTCGCCGGCTTCGCCACGACGCTCGACCGCGTGATCGCCGCCTCACCCGATCGCATCGCGCTCTACAGCTACGCTCACGTACCGCACCTGTTCAAGCCGCAGCGGCGAATCGAGACCGCCGAGCTGCCCTCGCCGCAGGACAAGCTTGCGATTCTCTCGCTCGCCATCGACAAGCTCGCGCAGGCGGGCTATGTCTACATCGGGATGGACCACTTCGCGAAGCCTGGCGACGAGCTCGCCGCGGCGCAGCGCGATCGCAAACTGCACCGCAACTTCCAGGGCTATTCGACACAGCCCGATCGCGATCTGATCGCGTTCGGCATCTCGGCGATCGGCAAGGTCGGCACTTCGTACGTGCAGAACGTGAAGACACTCGACGACTACTACGCACGACTCGACGAGCACGTGCTGCCGGTAATGCGCGGCGTCGAGCTCAACGGCGACGATGTGCTGCGCCGCGATGTCATCCAGAAGCTGATGTGCAACTTCGATCTCGATTTCACGCAGGTCGAGCGAGCGCACGGCATCAGTTTTCGCGAACAGTTCGCGCCGGAGCTGGCCGCACTTGCACCGCTAGCCGCCGACGGGCTGGTCGAGCTCCGTGACGACCGCATCGACGTCACTGCCCGCGGGCGCCTGCTGGTGCGCACGATTGCCATGACGTTTGATCGCTACCTGAGAGAGAGGAGAGAAGGACCACAGTACTCGCGCGTAATCTGACGGCAACGCAGGCGCCGCCGGCCGGCTGACGCTCGCACGGGAAACGGCGGGCATGCAAGCCGAGCGGTTCGGCTATGAGGGGAATTCCATGAAACGCACGACAACATTAATTATCGCCATCGCAGCAGGGATCGGATGCGCGGGCTCGGCCTTTGCCCAAAAATTCCTGACCAGCTACACGACGCTGTCCACCGCCGCCGCGGACAAGGCCGCGCAGGCGGCGCTCGCCCGCTGCCAGAAAGACGGCTACACGATCGCGGTGGCCGTCGTCGACCGCAGCGGCCAGCCGCTCGCCACCCTGCGCGACAACCTGGCGGGAGCCCACACCACGCAGACAGCCATCGGCAAGGCCGCGACTGCGGTCAGCTTCCGCACCGATACCACCGAGCTCGCCGCAACCACGCAGGCCGGCAAGCCTTCGAGCGGCATCCGTGCACTGCCCAATGTCGTCGCCGTCGGCGGCGGCATGATGATCCGCGCGAAGGGCGCCCTCGTCGGCGGTATCGGCGTGTCGGGTGCCCCCGGCGGCGACAACGACGATGTCTGCGCCAAGGCCGGCATCGCAGCCATCAGCGACGCAATCGAACTCGAATGAAATGGCGGTCGCACGCGCTTCACGCCGCGACAATTCGTCGCGGCAACGCCGCGGTCACGGACTCCTAACGCGTCCCGGCGAGCGCCGAGCGCGTCCACGCAGCGCTTCATGCGCGGGCGTACTCCGGCGACAATGGCGACGACGTGCCCGCGGCGAAACGTGATGACCATGAAACGAACTCTTCTACTCGCGCCGCTGCTGCTGGTCGCGTCGGTCCTGGCCGCGCAGACCTCGCTGCCGCCCCGATCGACGCGCGGCGAACTCATGTACCGGACGCATTGCATCGCGTGCCACACCACGCAGGTACATTGGCGCGAGCAAAAACTCGCCACTGACTGGTCGAGTCTTTACGCGCAGGTGCACCGGTGGCAGGCCAATGTCGGGCTCAACTGGCCCGACTCGACGGTCGAAGAGGTCACACGCTACCTGAATTCGACGTTCTACCGATTTCCGGACCAGGCGCCGAAACAGACGGGCTGACCCTGGATCCTCTTCGCGCCCTGGTCGACCGCCTGTGCGAAACGCGCAGGTTTGCGCACCCGGCAACACGGATCGAGCGGGTGGAGACGCACATCTCCTGGGTGGTCCTCGCCGGGGACTACGCGTACAAGTTCAAAAAGCCGCTCGACCTCGGATTCCTCGACTTCTCGACACTGGAGAAGCGCCGCGCAGCGTGCGAAGACGAGGTGCGACTCAATCGCCGGCTGGCGCCCGGGCTGTACATCGACGTGGTGGCAATTACCGGCACGCCCGACGCTCCATCGATCGGCGGCGAAGGCCCTGCGATCGAACACGCGGTGCGGATGCGCCGCTTCGATCGCGCTCACGAACTCGACCGACTGCTCGCCGCCGATGCGCTCCCGGTCGAACGCATCGACGAGCTCGCACGACTGGTCGCGCGCTTCCACGCCACCCTGCCCCCCGCGGCAGCAGAGGGTCCCCACGGCACGCCGCAGGTCGCCCTGGCGAACGCCGATGCCAACTTCGAGCATGCGCTCATGCTGGAGCACGCGCCGGACATCGTCGGGCGGATCTCCGCGCTCCGGCAGTGGACGCAGGCCGAGCACGCGCGCGTCGCGCCGCAGATGACAAGGCGGCTGCGCGAAGGATGGGTGCGCGAGTGCCACGGCGACCTGCACCTCGCCAACATGGTGCTGCACGAGAATCGAGTCGTCGTCTTCGACTGTATCGAGTTCAATCCGGCGCTGCGCTGGATCGACGTCATGGCCGAAATTGCGTTCACGGTGATGGACCTGTGCCATCGCGGGCATCAGGATTTCGCGCAGCGCTTCCTCAACGACTATCTCGAGGAAAGCGGTGACTACGCCGGGCTCGCCGTGCTGCGCTTCTACCTCGTCTACCGCGCGATGGTCCGCGCCAAGATCGCCGCGATACGCGCGCCGCAGGAAACCGATGCGGTGGCCAGCGCGCGCAGCCACGCGGAATTTCGCGCGTACCTGGCGCTGGCCGAAGCGTTCGCGCACCCGCAACCACCGGCGATGGTGATCACCTGCGGCCCTTCGGGAAGCGGCAAGAGCTACCTCGCGGCGAAGCTCACGGGGTCCGGCGAGTGGATTCGCATCCGTTCGGACGTCGAGCGCAGGCGACTCGCCGGTCTGGAAGCCGGGCAGCGTTCCGGCGCGGCACCCGGCGCCGGGATCTACGCCGCACCGATGGGCGAGCGCACCTACGCGCGGCTGCTCGATCTCGCGCAAATCGTCGTCGAAGCGGGCTTTCCCGTCATCGTCGACGCGACCTTTCTCGCGCGGACGCAGCGCGACGCGTTCCGGGCGCTTGCTACGGCGCGGCGCGTTCCGTTCGCGATCCTGACGCCGCAAGCACCGGTCGCGGTGATGCGCGAGCGCGTCGTCGCGCGCGCGGACGCAGGCAGCGACGCGTCGGAGGCGACGGCGGTGGTATTGGAGCGACAGCTTGCGCTGGCGCAGCCGCTAGCGGCGGACGAAGAGGCGCGGGCCGTGAAATTCGACAACCGCGGCAGCATCGATGTCGCCCGCCTGGCCACGGCCGTGCGCATGCGGCTGTCGGGCTGATCACCCCACGGTCGCGCCGAAAGACACGGCTCAGGACCGGGCGCGGCCGAGGTACTCGTCGACCACGCCGGCCGTCGCATCGCCGCGCACGATGCGGTCGCCGACGGCCACGCCTCCTCGATAATTGGCGCAGAAAAACAGTCCCGGCAATGCAGACTCCGCCTCGTCCACGTGACGCACCCGATCGAGATGGCCAAGATCGTATTGCGGGATTGCCTGTGGCCAGCGGACGATTTCCTGTCGCAGGGGTTCCGCGATCGCGCCGATGAGGTCGGCGAGTTCTGCGTGCACCGCCCGGGACAGCGCCGCATCCGACAGCGCGAACACCTCGGGATTGCGCCGACCTCCGGCAAAGGTCGTGAGCAGCACGTTTCCCGCAGAAGCACGCCCTTCGAACATGCTGCTGGAGAACAGCGTGCCGAGAATCGCGCGCTGTTCGAGGCGCGGAACCAGAAAGCCGAATCCTGCCAGCGAATGGCCTACATCGATGCGACGATAGATGCTGGCGACGATCGCAACTGCGGCGTATTCGATGGCGGCCAGCGCCTGTGCGGCTGCCGGTGCGATGTCCGCGACCATCGCGCTCGCTGCGGGCGCGGGCGCCGCAACCACCACGGACGCACCATGCCAGGTACGCGATTCTCCGGCCTGGGTGCCTTCGACGACGAAGCCACCGGATTCCGCGCGCGCGATCCGATTCACATGGACGCCGTGCTCGAGCCCGGTCAACGAGCCGGCCAGCGCCCCGGTCAGCGTATCCATGCCCAGGCGAAACGAAAAACTGCCGGCGGCGTTCTTGGCCACCTCCTTGTTGCGCTTCCGCTCACGGGCGCCTTGCACCTGCCCCTTGATCAGCCCGCCGTACTTCTGCTCGAGAGCCAGCAAGCGCGGGAACGCCGCCGCCACCGAGATTCGCTCGGGATCGCCAGCGTAGATGCCCGCGACAAACGGGTCGATCGCGTAGTCGAGGAACTCTGCGCCCAGCCGGCGCCGCACGAACCCGGCGATCGACTCTTCGACGCCGGGCGGCGTGCGCGCGATGAACGGCTCGCGCGCAAGGCGCAGCTTCGCCTTCAGCGAGAACGCGGGCGTCGACAGAAATGCGGACGGTGACGTGGGAAGCGCCTGCAGCCGCCCTCCGCGAACGATATAGCGAATCGCAGCGACCTCGGCCGCATCGACTCGCTGGTCGGCGATACCGAGCTCTGCGAGCAATTCGCCGATGCGCGGCGAGGTGTCGAGCGTGCTGTTGGGCCCACGCTCGTACAACAGCCCGTCCTGGGCCACGGTGGCGATGACGCCGCCCGCGCGCGCACCGGCTTCGAGCACCGCGACGCTTCGTCCGCGCTTCTTCAATCCGTGGGCAACCGTCAGTCCGGAAATCCCGGCCCCGATCACGACTGTATCGACGTTCATGCCTGCGTAGAGTAGATGGTTGGGTCGCCGGCGGGCCGAAATCCGGCGGCGGGATTGCGCTGCGAGGCCGGCTCACTACGGATGCTACGTTACTTCGCGGACCGTCGCGGATGTGCCGCCATCGTTATTGATCCGCGTCATGGGCCGTTCACCTCCCGCGCCGGCGATGTGGAGGCGTCGAACAGGTGGCGGTGCTACTGCGCTCCGCGCGCGAGCATTGAGTTGACGGCGGCGAGGAACTCCGCAAGGCTGATCGGCTTGCCCACGTAACCGTCGAATCCGGCCTCCGTAATGAGCTTGCGGTCCTGCTGCATCACCGATGCCGTCACCGCAATGACGGGAATGCCCTGGGTCGCCGGGTTCCCGCGCAACACCCCCAATGCCTGGATGCCGTTCATTCCGGGCAGCTGGATGTCCATCAGGATCAGGTCCGGCACGCGCTCGATCGCCAGCGCGATACCGTCCTCCGCATTCACCGCTTCGAGCGTCGTGTGGCCCTTGACCTGCAGCACGTCGCGGACGAGTTTCATGTTCCGCGGATTGTCCTCGACGATCAGGATCAGGCCCATGTTTCATCTCCTCATGCGTGCACCTGCCGCGGCCACGGCAAATGCAGGTTCCCCCCGATCGGCGCTGCGCGCCGCCCCCCCGGGGGCGCGCGCCTTGGGGCGGCCCTGCGGCGCTTGTGTTTTCCCCCCGATCGGCGCTGCGCGCCGCTCCCCCCAGGGGGCGCGCGCCTTGGGGCGGCCCTGCGGCGCTCACGTCCGCTCCGGTATCGTGAAGTAGAACGTCGAACCCTTGCCCGGCGCGCTCTCCACCCAGATGCGGCCGCCGTGCAACTCGACAAAGCGGCGGGTGAGTGCGAGGCCGAGCCCGGTACCCTCCTGCTTGCTCGTGTAGTCACCGCCGACCTGGCGGAACTCTTCGAAAACGGCCTCCTGATCCTCGGGCGCGATGCCGATGCCGGTATCCTTCACGGCGATCAGTACACCATCCGTCTCGCGCGTCGCCGTGACGTCGATCCGTCCGCCGTCCGGCGTGAACTTGACCGCATTCGACAGCAGGTTGAGCAGGATCTGCTTCAACTTGCGCTCGTCGGCGCTCACCGTTCCCAACACCGGCGACGTTTCCAGCGCCAACGCGATCCCGTGCCTGGTCGCGCGTTCGCGGATCAGCGTCATCGCGTCGGCCAGCGCCGCGGGCAGGTCGAACTGCGACGGCTCGAGCTCCATGCGGCCCGCTTCCACCTTCGACAGGTCGAGCACGTCGTTGATCAGATTGAGCAGGTGTCGGCCCGACGCGTGGATATCCTTCAGGTAGTCGTCCTGCTTTTCGTTCAGCTCGCCGAACAGTCGCGCCAGCAGCACCTCGGAAAAGCCGATGATGGCGTTGAGCGGCGTGCGCAGCTCGTGCGACATGCTGGCGAGGAATGCCGACTTGTGCTTGTTCGCGACTTCGAGTTCGCGACTCTTGTTCTCGATTTCCCGGAACAGCCGCGCGTTCTGGATCGCGATCACCGCCTGGTCGGAAAAGGTCTTGAGCAGTGCGATATCCTTGTCCGAGAACGGGGCGGCGTAGTCACGTGCGACCCAGATCGGCGCCGATTCCCCTGCCTTCCCATATCATCGGCGCGCCGATCGCGGCCTGGATGCCGAAGGCGCGGAAAGCGGTTCGCGCAGCCTCCGGAACCCCATCGAAATTCGCGAAATGCACGACGCCGCGCATCGCGATAGCCGTGCCGGTGGCACTCGTCGTATCGACGGCGTGCGGATAGACGCGGCGCACCTCGTCCAGGTTCGGGCCGTGATACGCGCCGAGGTGCACGAGTCCGTCGTCGCCGATGAGGTCGATCACCGCAAGCTTGCCGGCGAACAGCCGTTCGCAGCTGGCAAGGATCGTATCGAAGACAGGGCGTCGTATCGGCAATGGAATTGCTGATCGCCGCGAGCACTTCAACGGACGCGCGCTGCTGGTCGAGCGCCTCCTTCGTTTCGTTGAACAACCGGACGTTGTCGATCGCTATCGCCGCCTGGTCGGCGAACGTCTGGACCAGCGCCACCTGATCGGGCGGGAACAGCCCGGGCTCGTGCCGCGCGATGAAGATGCCGCCGTAGGCGCCCCCTTCGCGCATCAGTGGGACGGCCAGGACAGCGCGGCAGCGGAATTTCCGCATGTTTTCGACCGCACCCGGAAACTCGCTGTCGAGCATCGGCACCACGTCGGCCAGATGTATCGTCTTCCGGTCGAGCGCGGCGCGGCCGGTCAGCGAGGTCCGCTTCAACGGCACCGGCGTCGTGAGCATTTCCCGCTCGGTTTCGCTTTGCGCGGCCTTCCAATGCTCGGCAACGGGTTGCAGCGTATTGCCGACGACAAGCATCACCCGCGAAAACGGCGCCGAACACAGGTGCGCCGCACGCTCGGCCACGGCATCCAGCACCGGCTGCACATTGGTCGGCGAGTTCGAAATCACGCGCAGGATCTCGCTGATCGCCATCTGCTGTTCGAGCGAATTGGTCAGCTCGCGCGTTCGTTCGTCGACCTTGCGTTCGAGCCCTGCGTAGGATTCCTTCAATTGGCTCGACATGCGGTTGAAACGGTCGGCAAGCGTTTCCAGCTCGTCGCCGGTGCGGACGTCGATCCTCTGGTCGAGGTTGCCCTCGCCGATACGCTGCGCACCGTCAGACAGCGTGCGGATCGGCCGCACCATTCCCCGCGCCAGCGCGAGCGCGCCGAGCGCGGAAATGACGAGGCCGGAGAGCAGCAGCAATCCCGTGCGCAGGATGGACGCATTGAGCTTCGCGTAGACCTCGGACACCGGCTGCTCGACGAACACCCGCCAGTTCAATGATTCGATCGGCGCCATCGAGACGAGAACAGGCGTACCCGCCAGGTCGTGCGAGAGCATCGCGGCGTCACCGAATCCCTCGCTGCTGGCCGATGCCTTGACGTGCGCGAGGTCGGACAGATTGGTCTTGCGCAATACCAGCCCGATATCCGGATCGGCCACCAGGAAGCCATTGCTGTCGACGACTAGGCCTTGCCCTTGTCGCCGATCTTGATCCGCGACACGACATCCCAGATGAACTTGAGGTTGACCTCGGCGATGGTCACCGGCCCGGCGTCGCTGCCGGAGCGTACCGCGATCGTCATGTACGGCTCGGTCTCCTTGCGGAAATACACCGGCCCGACCCACGGCTGGCCCTTCTTCGCGCTGCGGAACGGCGGCTCCTGCGAGCGGTCCTTGCCCGAGCCCATGACGTCCATGCCGAGCCGCGAGACAGTAACCTGCTCGTGACCGGTGGCGTCGAGCTGCGTGATGTCGGTGATCTCGGGCACCTGCCTCAGCAGCTTCAGAAACTCGATCCGCCGCAACTCGACATCGCTCGCATCGAGTTGCGGCAGCGCCGCGTACGCGAGCTGTTGCTCGATCTGCCGGACGTACTGCTCGATGCGCGACGCCGCGGCAATCGCCTTCTCCTGCTGAAGGCTGCCGAGCGCGGACTGCTGCTCCTGATACGAAAAGTAGACGCTTATCGCGCCCGACGTGAGCACGGCGCCGCTGACCAGCGTGAGGATGAGCAGCAGGTACTTGCGAAACAGCCGGCCCTGTCTCGCGTGACGCGGGGGCGCCGGCGCGTCGTGGCCAGGGGGCGCGTCGGCCTCCGAGGCCGGCGCAGGATCGCGTTCGCTGCCGTGGCGCATCACCGAATGACTTCGTCCGCTCGCAACAAGGTCGCCTCCGGAATTGCGATGACCACCGCCTTCGCGCTCACCGCAGCAAAGAAACGGCGCCGTTTCATCGGCGTATGACCTCGTCCGCACGCGCCAGCACGTTGGGTGGAATCGTCAGGCCCAGCGCCTTCGCGGCATCGGCATTGATGACGAGTTCGACCTTTGTCGGCAATTCAATCGGCAGGTCTCCAGGCTTGGCTCCCTTGAGGATTCGGTCGACCTGGGTGGCGAGACG
This sequence comes from uncultured beta proteobacterium, assembly GCA_963739745.1. Taxonomy (GTDB): domain Bacteria; phylum Pseudomonadota; class Gammaproteobacteria; order Burkholderiales; family Casimicrobiaceae; genus VBCG01. The sequence goes on along the minus strand of CAVUCJ010000009.1, from coordinate 40,423 downwards.
CCGGTAGACATCCTCGATGACCGGGCCGTAGATCATCAGGTTGCCAGCGCGCGCGAACGGTGCCCAGCCGTCGACGGCCGGAATACGATGCTGGATGGAAAATGCCGCGATGCGCGCGGCGAAACCCATCGTGAAGCCGTCGGCGAAGGCGAGGATGGCGTCGTCGCGGACGCGTGCAATTTCTGCCAATGCCATGTCGAGATCGGTTTTGCTTCGCACCGGAAAGTAGCGGACGGCGAGCCCGAGCTTCGCTGCCGCCGACTGGGCCGCCTCAAGTTCCTTCCGCTCGCCGGGGTGCTGAGGATTGGCGATCAACGCCACTCGCCTGGCCCCGGGGACGACCTCCTTGATCAACTCCAGCCGCTTGCCCACGAGCGCCAGCGTGAACAGGCTGATACCCGTCAGATTGCCCGCCGGCCGCGAAAGGCTGGAGACGATCTTCGCCTCGACCGGGTCGGCGCTGATGCTGAACACGATCGGCGACTTCACGCCGGCGCGCAGCAGCGCAAACAGCGCAAGACCCCCTGCCGCCACGATGACGTCCGGCTGCGAGCCGACGATCTCGGCCGCCAACTGTTCGACGCGATCGGCCGATCCGTCTCCCGGCCAGGTGTCGATCGTTACCGTCCGCCCCTCGACGTGGCCGAGGTCGCGCATGCCGCCGCGAAACGCCTCCAGGTTCGGCGACGGCATGTCCCTGCGGTCCGTCGAGACCCAGGCCACGCGGAAGGTGTGTGCAGGCTGCGCAATCGCCCGCGCCCCGACAACGACCGGCATGACCGACAACCATCGAAAGATCGCCCTTCGATTCATCAACCCTTCACCTCGAATCGAATCAAACTCGACATGCCGACGGCAGATAGTACGCCGACGCGGCGGGTCAACGATGTCTGGCCGACATGCCGGAGTTCAACGCTTTTCGGCCGCCCGCGCGCCGGTTACGCCCCGCCCGCGCTACTCTTGCTGTGGACGGGAGCCAAGCGGGCCCAGGCAGCGAAAAGCACGCGCGGGGCGCGCGAAACCATGCAGCTGCAACTCGCCCAGATCCTCGGTCACGACGAACTCGCTCACCTCCGCGTAAACGCGCTGCGACACGATGATCTCGCCGGCCTTCGCATGCTGGCACAGGCGGGCGGCGAGGTTCGTCACGGTGCCGATGGCGCCGTAGTCGATCCTGCCCTCGAAGCCGATGGCGCCCACCGTGGCGAACCCCTGCGCTACGCCGATGCCAAGGCCCAGGTCCACGCCTCGCTTCTTCCACTTCGCCGACAATTCCTCCGCGGCATCGCGCATCTCCAGTGCGAGCGCGACCCCCTTTTCCGCCGCGTGATCGACAGGCACCGGATCGCCGAGGAACACCATCATCCCGTCACCCGTGAAGCGCTCGAGCGTCGCCTCGTGCGCGAGGACGAGCCGGCCCATCGCCGCATGGTAGGCGCCCAGCGTTCGCATCAGCTCCTCGGGTTCCGAGGTCTCGGCGAAGGCGGTGAATCCGCGCAGGTCGGTGTAGACGACGACGATCTCGCGCCGCCGGCTCTTCAGCGGATCGTCGCCGCTGCCCTCGACGATCAGTTCGGCAAGCTTCGGCGAGAAGAACCGTTTGAGGCGGGACAGGCGCTCGTTTTCGGCCACCTGCTCAGCGACGCGCCGCTCCAGCGTGGCGCTCCAGTCCGCCAGTTGCGCCGCCTGCCTCTGCGTCTGTTCGTGCAGCCGCTTGATGCGCAGCAACGACGCCACCCGCGCGAACATTTCCGGCTGGTTGATCGGCTTGCTCAGGAAGTCGTCGGCGCCGGCGGCGATCCCGTTGATGCGCTCCTGCTGCGGGTCGAGCGACGTACAGAGCACGATGGGCAGCAGCGCAGTTTCCGGATCGGCGCGCAGGCGGCGGCACACGTCGTAGCCGGACATGCCCGGCATCATCACGTCGAGCAGCACGAGGTCGGGCTTCTCGGCGGCGACCCTGGCCAGCGCCTCCTCACCGTTGCTCGCGGTTACTACCGCATAGCCCTTGAATCCCAGGAGGTCGGCCAGCAGCTTGACGTTTTGCGGGATGTCGTCCACCACCAGAATCCTGGCGCGCTCGTTCGCGTCTCGGTCCGTTTCTGGCGGGGCTTCCATGGACGCATGTTACCCAATTCCGCTCCGCGAAGTGCTGCCGGCATCTGGTTGAAAATTCGTCTTCACAGGCGCCGCAATTCGCACAGCTCGAGCGGACTGACTCGCAGGTTGGTCCGGATCGCTCGGCAGGACTCGCGTTGCAGTCCCATCTGCGCCAACGCAATGCCTCCAACGTCACGACCCGGCGGGACGGCGAGCGCGTACAACGACCCACCGTGGGCGTGGATCAGCGCGGCAATCTTCTGCTGCAGCCGGTTCGTGCGACCGGGATCGTTGAAGTTGCTGACGAGACCAGCGAAGCGCGCATCGGACGGAAAGGACGGAAGTACGTACGACATCGGCTCCGCCGACACGAGCAGCACCAGCGCGTCCGGCTTGACCGCGGGCATTTCTACGGTCAGGAAGCGGTCTTGGAACTTTTGCCGCCACCAGGTCGGGAATTTTGCGGTCACGATCACCAGCAGCACGACCAATGCGAGCGCGACCGGCACGCGCCTCGCAGGAACCAGCCTCAGCACGAAGTACGTGATGAACACGCCTGCCAGCAGCTCCAGAGGCACGAGATAGCGGAAGATCCGGTACAGCAGCGCCCAAGCGGCGAGCGAAGCCAGGAAAAAGACGCCAAGAAATCGCCATGCCGGGGCCGCCACAATGCCACCGGGCGCGTCGCTGCCGACAATTGCGATGCGCCGCCACGCGCCAACGCACAGCGCGGTGAGCGCCAGCGCGTACAGCAGCGCAGGCCGCGCGTCTCGGAACTCCGGTTCGGAAACGTAACCCTCGAGCTTCCACAACAAAGCGAACGGAAACACCAGCCACTCCGGCATCGACGCCGGGCCGAAACGCGTTGCGGAGTACGCGACCGGATCCGCCCACGGAGACCGGAATACCTGGTTGAAATAGGGAAACAGAGGATTGCCGTAGCGCTCGTACATCAGGTACATCCATGGCCCTGCCGTGACCGCAAAGGCCAGCGCCACCGCGCCGCCGGTAATTGCGGCGACCCGCAGGCGATCGCGCAGCGCCCCGGGAAGCGCCAGTACACCGGCCACCAGCCCGACACCGTAAATCGCTCCGGTCAGCTTGAGCCCCGCGCCCGCGCCTGCCAATGCGCCTGCGGCAAACAATGTCAATACCGGCACCGGCCTGTGCTCCGCGTCGCGCACGACCAGCCACAGCGCCGACATGACGAAGGCCGCCGAATACCAGTCGTTCGTCGTGAGACCGATGAGGCTCACCGACATCGGCGCGGTGACACCGAGGGTCATCGCGGCGACGATGGCCGGCGTACGCGTCGCGGTCGGCAATCCGGCGTACAGTTGCGCTGCGATGCGCGCAAAGAAAAACCACGCGACGCCGGTCGGAAGCGCCAGCGCGAAGGCGATGGCGCGCGGCGGGACGTCCGCGGCTACCAGCGCATAGAACGGGAGGTCGAGAAAGGGACTGTAGAACGACTGCAACTGCGCCGGCGCCCAGTCAAGGCCAAAGCGGTCGTGGACGAATGCCCACGCGTTGTAGAAGTGGTAGTTCTGCAGGTCCCAGCTCGAGTCCTGCCGCAGCGCGATCGAAGCGATGCCTGCCAGTAGAACCGCCAGCGCGAGTCCGAGCCACGGGCTCGCCACAGCGGGAATGCGGTTCCGGATGCCCGCGATCAATGCCGGCGATCGAGCAAGGGAAACCAGAGCAGGCGCAGGAATTGAGCGCGCACGCACAAATCGAGCACCTGCCTCAACACGGCAAACGATTCCTCCGGAAACGCCGCCGCGAAATCGGCGCCGGTAAACGGCCCGTCGGTTTGCGCCTCCATCCAGCGCAGCAACGTCAGCGTGGTGGCCGAGATTTCGACCTGCACGATGCGCCTCGCCAGCGCCTCGGTATGCCCGACCAGGAAGGTCAAGGGCAGCGTGCCGTTGGCAGTCGCCGGTCCGATTTCGATGCGCGAAGCCGGAATGCGCTGGAATCTGCTGCTCACATCGATGTGCTGCCGGCGCCAGTCGAGCCGCGCCGGCGCTGACAGCAGGTCCTCGGGGGTCAACTGCGCGGCCAGATCCGGCAGCAGGGCGAGAAGCTGGGCGAACTGGCGACGCGACTCGGCTTCGCGCGGACCCGTGCCGCTACCGCCCATGATCGGCTGCCGCCACCGCGCATCCTGCAGCATCAGCAGCCGCAACTGGTCGAGGACGCAGCGCAATGCCGGCGGGGCGTCGACCACGATGCTCACCGAAAGCGAGCTGTCCGCGGCCTCGGTGTAGTGCCAGGTGCCGCGCGGCAGGAACAGCACCGAGCCGGGTCGCATATGCGCAATCGAGAATTCGGCGCGATCCGGATCGGGAAACCCGGCACCCACCTGCGGGTAGAGGTCGTCGAACGCGGTGCCGTTGGCGGCGAACTGATTGCCGCAAGGATTGCGCAGTTCCTTCACCGGCGCGTGGTGAAAGTCCTTTCCGCCATGCAATTGCACCGAAAACAATTCCGCCGCATCGAAGTGGCAGGACAACCCGTCGTCGCGAGGCGACGCGAACGCACTCAGGCTGACCGCCCCCTCGTGCAAGCCGAGTTCAGATTCGAGTTGACGGTTGAATGCGGCCACGCCCGGCACGCAGCGGTCGAGATCGACGAACTGCACCGTCAAGCCCATGTCGAGCAGGCTGGCCGCGCTGACATCGCCGACGAGCACCATCCGGTCGGACCCGCCATGGGTGAAACGCAACCGCCCGACATAGCGCTGCGCCAGTTCGGCAGGACTCGACAGCATCGAATCCTGCAGGATCGCCGGCAACCGCGCCCGGTCCCCATGCACGGAGAACGCGCGTTCAGGCCAGTAGTCATCCAGGAACTGCTCGCGCGAGAACGGCGCCAGCAGCGCCGCAAGTACCGATTGTTCGGATGCGGTCATACGGACTCCCCTTCCGCCCGCGCCTCTTGTCGACCGACCAGTCGATGCCGGCATTGTCCATCAACACCGACCGCGGGCACAACGGCGCCGCAGGCGCAATGGCCATAGGGATGGCGTGAATGCGCTATGCTGGTCCGCCACCCCGTGAAACGTGACAGCCCAGAACGATGAAGCGCTACCCGAACCTGGCGATCCGTGAGTGCGATGGCCGAATGCGCGACTGCCCGAACGCAGCGGTCATGCCCGGCCATGGCGGATAGCACGACCACGTCGAAGCGGAACAGGATCACGATCCTCGAGAGCGAGGTCGAATGGACCGCCATCCGCGCTCAGGGTGCGGGCGGACAGAACGTCAACAAGGTTTCCTCGGCGATCCACCTTCGCTTCGACATCTCGGCATCTTCGCTGCCGGCGGAGGTCAAGGCACGCCTGCAAGGCAGCGGCGACCAGCGCGTTTCCGCCGCGGGCGTCGTGGTCATCAAGGCGCAGCGGCACCGCACGCAGGAACGCAACCGAGAGGATGCGCTGGCGCGCCTGCAGGCGCTGGTGGACGCCGCCGCGCATGTGCCGCGCTCGCGCCGACCGACGCGACCGACGAAGGGCTCGCAGCGGCGCCGCGTCGACAGCAAGGTGAAACGTGGGCAGATCAAGACGGCGCGCGGCAAGGTCGTCGAGTGATCCGCACCTGCATGCCCGCCCGCCGGACCCGGAACGCTATCGCACAACGAGCGTAAACGTTATCCACATTTGCGGTTGATAAACCTGTGGATCGTCTTCGGAACGCCGTACACGGCGTGGGCTTTGCCGCGGCGCCTGCTCATTGATCAAGCGTGACGCCGCCCAACCACTTCGTCGCGCAGGCGACTCGTCGCGATGCTGCAGGGCGATGGAGGGGCGCACGTTCCGGTTGCGGCACCGACCAAATCGGCGTAGGTCTTTTCCCCTGTCCGTGGCGATGCTCCGATTGCAACTGGCGGGCAACATCGGGACGCGCATCGGTTCCGCGCGCGACTACGTGCCGGTACTGAAGTCAGGTTGTCGCCGAAGGTAAGAGGAGAACCCCTGGCCTCGAAGACCTTCACCGCATCGTTTTTCTGCACCGTGGTGACGCTTTCCGTTTCGACCGTCGCAAGTCAGACGCAGCCGATCGTCGATCTCACCGGCGCCACAGCATCGATGACCATCGACCCGCAATCGATCGGGCAGCTTCCATTCAGGTGCAGGCCGACTCGTCGCCGATCACACAGGCGGTTACCCCATCGCGACCGGACTCGATGCCGGTGTTCGGGCAGGTGCCGACGCTCGCCGACAGATCCATACCGCTCATCGAAGGCGTATACGGCGCGGGCAAGCGGGTCAAGGTTGCCGCGCTCATCAACGCCCTATCCGTGCAAGTGCTCACCGTGCCAATGCTTTGCGGCAACATTTGCCCGAGTACAGCTGCGAAGCAGTGGTCGGCGTGGTCAACGTCACCGCCAAAGGTGGCGACAGCGGCGAGGTCCGGGGCCGGCGGGGCATCAGGGTGACGGGCGGTCGAGTTCCACAACAAGATTCGCGACCACCAATTCGTCCGATCGATTTCGCAGGAAATCGGCGACCTCGACCAAGGCGTGCATCCTGGCTGGCAGCGCACCGGGCAGAGCTTCAACATCTACGCCGCCGGCAGCGGCGGTCCGCCCGGACGGCCCCCCTTCTGCCGCGACTACGGCCCCGACGGGGTCGCGTTCTGCGCGCCGGCTCGCGCTCCGTCGGCGTGATCCCGTCCGCTTGCACGCAGTCGCCTCGCAATGGAACAATGCGCCGCTGCCCCGACCTCATGCCCGCGCGAATACCGCGTGGCTATCGCGCGCAACCATTGAAAGCCACGATGAAGAACATTCGCACGCAGCAATCGCCGCGCAGGATCGTGCTCGACGATGGCACCAAGTCCAACGCCGGCACCGACTGGTTCATGGTGGTGCTGTTCCTGTGCGCCGCGGTCGCAGCACAGTGGTACTTCAAGGCTCCGCTCAGCTTCGACTTCAATTCGCCCGATTTCAATCCGTTCGTCTTCGTGCCGCTGATCTTTGCGGCGATCTGCCTGCGCTACCTGTTTCCCGCCATCCGCGGCACACTCGTGAACCGCAAGTTCGGCCGAACGGTGTTCGAAATGGACGAGGATTCGGCCGAACTCGGCGCAACGCTCAAGGGGGCGATCCGGCCCTCTGTCGACGTCGCGCCGACGTCGGACTATGTGATCAACGTGCAGTGCGTCGAGGCGATCACGCGGATGTCGTCGATGGATCAGAAGCACCGCAAGACCGAACATGTCCGCTGGGAGGCCACGCGCCGCGTCGATCCGAAATCCGTCGATGCGAAACAGGGCATCCCGGTGGAATTCCATCTCCCCACGACGGCGCTGGCAACCGGCGACGAGCGGGCAGAAGGCGCGATTCGCTGGGTGATGGACGTGAAGGCACCGCTGCCCGGCACCGATTTTTACGCCATTTTCGTGTTCGTCGTGCGCCCGCAGAGGCGCGGCTGAGTTCCGCCCGTTTCCGGGACGGTGTCGCACAGGCGCGCTCGATTCACTGCGGGAACACGCCGAACGATGCATAGGCCCTGGCAAACGGTGGCTTGATCGCCGGTGCTGCCTTCGCGATTCGCGCGCCCTCACCCGTGTCGAGTGCCGCGGCCAGCGCATCCAGCGCCCGATCCTCGTCGGCAAGCGCCGCCCGGTAGGCGTCGAGCCGCGCGCCGTCGAAGCCATATTCCGCCGGATCCCAGTGCGCGGTCTTCACCGCATCCCATTGCGTGCGCGCCTGTGCGAGCTGTTTGCGCAGCGTGTCGATGTCGGAGGCGCTGATCGCCGCCGGTTCCCTGGCCTGCGCGCCCGTGATGATGAGTTCCATCGTCGCGTGGAAGTCGGTCAGCACGTCGGGCTGGTATTCGAGCCCCATCGCTCGGCGCTGATGCCACAGCGCATGCCGGACTTCCTCCTGCGCATTGTGCGCATCGGCCATCCTGCCGGCAGCGGTCGCCGCGCGCGCGTCGGCGTTGGCCTTGTCGATCACCACCAGCGTCGAGGTCCAGCCTGCGTCACCGGCGTAGGCCTTGCGCTGTCTGGCCGCGAACTCCGCCCACGCCTGTTCGTATACGCCCTGCGCCGCCCGCGCTTTCGCAGGGTCCTTGCCATTGGAGAGCATCAGCGCGGGGATGTAACTGCGATCAAGGGCGGCGCTTTCCCCGAGCAGCGGTGGCAGCGCAGCGCCGGCCATGCCGGAAAGCAGCAACAACAGCATGGCAACGGTGTATCGAGCTTTCTTCATCATTTTCGTCCAGGCCTCGAATGAAGGGCGGCACGTCCTCACGTGCCGCCCAGTGCAAGCAGATTCGTTCGGCGGCAACGTCAGCCGAACATGCCACGTGCCTTCATCCGCTCGCACGGGTTGCCACGCGGTCCGATCGGCGCGGCGACACCCTGCTCCTTCGCCCGCTCCTGCACCAGCGCCTGGCGTTCGGTGATGACGGCGTTGCACTCCTCGAGCGTCTTCACCGCCTGCATGGCGTCGCGATACTTCGTCCGTTCTTCCGGCGTCAGCAGCGCCAAGCCCCGACCACCGCCACGCCCGTAGCTGCCGCGCATTCCCATGCCGGGCCCAGGACCCGCGCCGGGACAGACCGCTCCGGCCGCAGTGCCGGCGCCGCATCCGGGACCCATGCCCGCGCCGGGGCCGTAGCCACCCGGGTCAGCCATCGCCAACGAGGCCGCTACCGCCACGGCCACCATCCCGATTGTCAGTGTGAATTTTTTCATGATCGACTCCATCGAAGCGTTTGAATGGCCCCGACTGATCGGGGCGAACCGCGAGAAACCGCGGCTCTGTCCATTTGAACGCCAAACGGGCGTCGATGATGACGGTTGCAACAGTCCGTTACACGGATGCGTGCGAGCCTTGACGGCCGTCAAGGAATCGCGGGGCCTCACGGAACCAACGCGCGGGCCGCGGCCGACTTCAGAATCCCAGCGCTCGCGCCGACTGGTAGAACGCGAAACTGATGATCCAGGCGAGTGCCAGTGACCACCCGACGGAGAGCAGCGCGAACCGCGTGCTCCGCGATTCCGAGCGAAGCGTCGCGATCATCGACAGGCACGGCGTGTAGATCAGCGTGAACAGCATGAATGAAATCGCCTGCACGGCATCGACTCGGGTTGCCAGCTCGGAAGCGAGCGCCTGGCCCTCCATGCCGAAGATCACCGCGAATGCGCCGATCAATATTTCCTTGGCCACGAAACCGAAGATCAGCGCGACGGTCAGCTGCGCGTCGATGCCGATCGGCGCCAGCATCGGCTCGGCCAGGCTTCCCAGCATTCCGGCCAGCGTGTCGGGACCACCGGGCGCAACCCCCGTCGGCAAATGCGTGAGGAGCCAGACCAGAACCACGCCGGCGATGATGAAGCGCGTCGCGCGTCGCAGGAAGTGCCGGACCTCGTGCCATGCGCGCAGCACGATCTGACGCAGCGTGGGCAATCGATACGGCGGCAGCTCCAGCACGAACGGCTCGTCGCTGCGGAAGCGATGGCGAAACACGATGGCGGTCAGCATCGCCACCGCAAAACTCACGAGGTAGAGTGCGAACAACACCCATGCGCCAAGGGCCGGCGCAAACAGCGCGGCGGCCAGGAACACGAATACCTGTAGCCGCGCCGAGCACAGCGAAAACGGCACGATCAGCATCGTCAGCAGCCGCAGCGACCGCGAGCGCATGATCCGCGTGCCCATCGCCGCCGGAACGTTGCAGCCGAAGCCCAGCAGCAGCATCACGAAGCTGCGCCCGTCGAGTCCGAGGCGCGCCATCAACGCCTGAAGCTCGCGGGGCGCAAACCAGGCGCATCGCGTCGAGCCCACGCGCGCCGACGCACCGGTGACCCGGTTGAAAAACGTCGACTTGCCGGTGTTCGGCATGCCGACCAGCGCGATCCGCTTCATCGCGGCCGCCGGTCAGCGGTCTACGAGGATCGTGTGAGCGTGGTGGCGCCGGAGGATGACGTCGGTGGTCCCGAGGCGAAGATGCAGCGGGCCGGCGAGCGCGCCGCGCCTCATGAGCCGCAGCGGGCGTCCGGGGCGCAGTCCAAGCGCCGCCAGCCGCTTGCCGGAGGAGAAGGTCACCATGAACGACGGCAACCGTGGCGTCGTCGCCGGGGATGAGGTCAATCAGGGGTGACATGGGCGGACGCCTGGGAAATTCGATATTGAACACGAATGATTCGCATTATGAGCCAAAAGCCGCGCCGCGCATTGATCTTCGACAAGATCGCGGTGATTGACAGGGACGGTCGGCACCCGCGAGTGGGCCAGGTGCATCGGCGCAACCCCGCCCTGGGCCGAGGCCTGCGCCGCCGCCCATCGGCGAGGCGGCGCGGCCGACCGGGACTCGGCGACGACGCTTTCCGTGCGCGCCTGCCTCAGCCAGTCACTTCGCGGGACGTCCGGACTCTGCGGGCGCGGAATTCATGCGGGGAAGGTCGCCCATGCCGGGCATCGTCGCCTCCTCCCACGGCAGGTTCCGCGTCAGCAGGACATTGAGCAGGTTATCCTGGAAATTGATGTTTCCGGTCAGCTGGTCATGCTGTTCGCACAGGAAAAAGTAGTAGGCGATGGGAAGGAAACTCTCCTCGTTCTGCGGTGCGGTCGGATCGAGCGTCTCGCGCGCAAGCAGCGAGGGCTTGGTGACGCGGCCGTCGCCCGGCTCGAACATGGCTGCCTCCAGCGCCGGCGACATCCCGCCGCGCACGTCGCCCGGCTTCAGGCGGGCGTGGGGGACGCCGTCCTCGTCCTCGACCACGATGCGCGCCGGCGTCAGCGTGCAGTCGCCGCCAAAGAGCACGTAGCGGATCGGCGTCGCGGGTTCGGGCGTCGAGAGCATCCAGGCCAGGCGACGTGCACGCTCCAGCCGAAACTCGAAATATCTTCTCAGCGCGGCGAGGTACGCATCGGCGTCCTCCCCTCGCTCTGCCCGGATGCGCTTCACGACCTCCGGGTCATGGACGTTCCATCGGTAACGCTGCCACGTGGCCGGGTCGAACAGATCCTCGCGCAACGCCCGCGCGGACGCGTCGACAAGCCAACTGGCGATCGGATGCGGAAAGAGCTGGTAGCCGCTCGGCATCGTCGCAAGCACTTCCGGACGCATGCGCTCGAAACCGATCGGCTCGCCGACCAGGTACGCGTGCAGTGCGGAGACGGCGCCGAAGTTGGGCGTGCCGAGCAGGATCAGCTTGCGGACGCGCTGCGTTCCATAGAGTGTGATCAGCGAGGGCATCCCGTCCAGGACATCGACGGTGCCATAGCGCAGGTAGTAACGCGCGATCACCCCACCCATGCTGTGCGCGACGATGTCGACGCGCAAATCCGGGTTGCCGTAGTCGGCGCGAACGCGGGCGATCAGCGCTTCGAGTCCTTTGGCGTGTTCGACGTTGTCCTGCCGCCAGTCGTAGGGGAAGAGGTAGTAGCGGCGCTCGCCCGCCCTGACCGGAGTCCCCGGCACCCCACGAACGTAGCCGCCGAAGCGCACCAGCGTGTCGATGATCGGCCCGTAGTAATCCTGGCCGAGCACACTTTCCGCGATGTCGAAGGCTTCCAGATTGTCATGGCGTACCTGCAGCGTGACCGGATCGAATTCGAGCGCGAGGTCGTGGTAATCGTCGAACAACACGCGATTCCACGCTCCCGGCCACACCTCGACGCCGGTCGTGCGATCGCGCAGCTTCGAACCGAACAATCCGGGAATCACGATCAGCGGGGTGTCGTCCGGCGAGAACGCCTCGACGCGATACATGCGCGCAAGATCGGGCCGGGCGGGGGCGCTGCAGGCGGCCAGGACGCCGGCGAACGCCAGCGCCGCCAGCGTACGGCAAGCCACCCGGACGGGTGAGAGCGGCGTCATGCCAGCAAGGTCGGGGCGCACCGTAGGAACTTTACAGCCTGCCGCACGTCCGCGGGCGGGACACCCGCGGCCGGCAGGGTCTGCCCGGCAGTATGCGCGCCGTGGCGCCGAGGCTTCGCTACTTGCCGCCTCCGGCTTTCTCCCGCAACGCAGCCTGCGCAGCCGCGAGTCGCGCGACCGGCACCCGGAACGGCGAACAGCTCACGTAGTCGAGGCCGATGCGGTGGCAGAAGTCGATCGAAGCGGGATCGCCCCCATGCTCGCCGCAGATGCCTACCTCGAGCGAGGGCCGCGCGGCGCGGCCAAGTTCAACCCCCATCCGCATCAGCTTCCCGACGCCGTCCTGATCGAGCGTGGCGAACGGGTTTTCCGGCAGGATGCCCTTGGCCAGGTATTCCTGCAGGAACCCGGTTTCGGCGTCATCGCGCGAGATGCCGAACGTCGTCTGCGTAAGGTCGTTGGTGCCGAACGAAAAGAACTGCGCCTGCTGCGCGATATCGCCGGCGGTGATGGCGGCGCGCGGAATTTCGATCATCGTGCCAAACTCGTAGCCGAGCTTCTGCCCCAGTTCCTTCATCACCGCGCGCGCTTCCGCTTCGAGGATCTTCCGCTCGTACTTGAGTTCGTTGTTGTGCGCGGTGAGCGGAATCATGATCTTCGGCTTCACCTTGACGCCTTCGCGTGCGCACAGGCACGCGGCCTCGATGATCGCGCGTACCTGCATGCGAACCAGCGCCGGCAGGTGAATGCCCAGGCGCACGCCGCGCAAGCCCAGCATGGGATTGGCTTCGCGCATTCCTTCCACGGCCGCGAGCAGTCGCCTCTTTTGCTTGAGCGTGCCGGCGAGCCCGAGAGGATCCGCACCCGCGGCGAGCTCCTTGCCCGCGATCTGCTGGCGCGTTTCCATTTCGGTGACGTCGCGCAGCAGCTCGTCGTGGTTCGGTAGGAATTCGTGCAGCGGTGGATCGATCAGGCGGATCGTCACCGGCGACCCGTTCATCGCACGGAACAGCCCGGCGAAGTCCTCGCGCTGCATGGGCAGCAACAGCGCGAGGCACTGGTCGCGCTCGGCATCATCCTGCGCGAGGATCATCCGCTGCACGATCGGCAGCCGCTCGGTCTGGAAGAACATGTGCTCGGTACGCGTGAGCCCGATGCCTTGGGCACCGTAGCGACGCGCGCGCTGGGCATCGACCGGATAGTCGGCGTTCGCCCATACCTCCAGGCGGCGGAAATGGTCCGCCCAGCCGAGCAATGTCATCAGCGCCGGATCGTCGAACTCCGGGACGACGGTTTCCAGCCGACCGGCAAACACTTCTCCGGTGGTCCCGTCGATCGACACCGCGTCGCCTTCGCGCAGCACGCGCTTTCCGACCTTGAGCTCGCGCGTGACCGGGTCGACGTCCATCGTCGTGACCCCGACGACCGCCGGCTTGCCGAATTGGCGCGCGACGAGCGCTGCGTGACTCGTGCGTCCTCCTCGCGAGGTGATGATTCCTCGCGCTGCGAGCATGCCGTGGACATCATCGGGCTTGGTTTCCGGCCGCACCATGATCACAGCCTTCTTTTCCTTGAGACTCCAGCGCTCGGCGGTATCGGCGTCGAATGCCAGCAGCCCGGACGCCGCGCCCGGGGACACGTTGAGGCCGGTCGCGATCAGGTCACCCCCCGCCCGAGCCGCCTTGCGCACCCGCGCCGGAAACTGCGGATGCAGGAAGTAGTCGACCTGCTCGGGCGTCACGCGCTGAACGGCCTCGGCGCGCGTGATCCGCCGCTCGTTCGCAAGATCGACGGCAATTCGAACCGCCGCCTGCGCCGTGCGCTTTGCGTCACGCGTCTGCAGCAGCCAGAGCTTGCCGCGTTCGACCGTGAACTCGACGTCCTGCACGTCGCGCGCGTGGCGCTCGAGCTTGGCGCAGGCGCGGGTGAACTGCGGCCACACCCGTGGCATGGCCTTGGCAAGCGTGGCGATGGGCTGCGTCGCACGGGTGCCGGCGACCACGTCTTCCCCTTGCGCGTTCATCAGCCAGTCGCCTTCGATCTCCGGCTCGCCGGTCGTGACGTTGCGCGTGGTCACCACACCCGTGGCGGAATCGCTGCCCAGGTTGCCGAACACCATGGTCTGGATGTTGACCGCCGTACCCAGGTCGTGCGCTATTCCCGCTGCGTTGCGATAGTCGATCGCGCGTTTGCCGTTCCACGAGCGGAACACCGCCTCGACGGCCATTTCGAGCTGCTGCCACGGCGCCTCGGGAAATGGTTGGCCGGAATGCGAACGCACCAGCTTTTTGAACACGCCGCAGATCGCCTCCAGGTCTTCGGCGCCAAGGTCCGCGTCATTGGCGACACCGCGTGTCGCGCGATACCGGGCAAGTTCCGCCTCGAAAGGCTCGCCGGACAGTCCCAGCACCACCGAGGCGAACATCTGCAGCAGCCGTCGATACGCGTCGAACGCGAAGCGCCGATCGCCGGTCAGGCGGGCCATGCCCGCGGTCACTTCGTCGTTCAGCCCGATGTTGAGCACGGTGTCCATCATGCCGGGCATCGAGAACTTCGCGCCGGAACGGCATGACACCAGGAGCGGATTGCCGGGGTCCCCGAGGCGCTTGCCGGTGGCGCGCTCGAGCTTGGCAAGCGCCTTGCGCACCTGTTCCCACAAACCCGCTGGCGCGCGTCCGGCCGCGAGGTAGGCATTGCATGCGCGGGTGCTGACAATCAAACCCGGCGGAACCGGCAGGGAAAGGCGGGCCATCTCGGCCAGATTCGCCCCCTTGCCGCCCAGCAGCGCCTTCATGCTCCGGTCGCCCTCGGACAGCATGTACACCCATTTTGTCGACGTGCGCGGCCGCTTGACGCCGGCCGACTTGCCGACAGCGGCGCGTCGTGGCGGGGCGGCGGGCGTGGTTTTTTTCGCTTTCTGAACCATGGTCATCCTCGTGGTATTCCAAGCCGGTCGGCTGGCCCACGCGCCTCGCGTCTTCCATGCGGCCGGACAATCGCGCGGGCCGTGCATGTTGTACCTGCATTGTCGGCGGCCGCGCGCCGGCAGGTGCTGACCAACATCAAGCTTGGTGCGGTCACCGCGTGGCACGCTCGCTTGCGCGAGCCGCGCCTTGCGCAGCCACCAGGACTTGACACAATTCGATCCTCATCGCACCTTCGCCTCATGACCACCGCAAATACCCCCACCCGCGAACTTCCCGACCTTTTGCGCCGTCATCGCATTCTTGGTCGCCTCGACAAGACGGCGCGCGCCGATCTGGCCAGCCGCTTCACGCGCGAGACGTTTTCGTCCGGGGAAACCATTGCCTCCGGTACCGCGCTGGGCGAGCGGCTGGGCCTGGTGCTATCGGGCCACGTCGCGCTGCTCAGGGAAGGCGAGACGGCTCACCTGGCGCGACTGGAAAGCACGGAGCTCTTTGGCGCCGGCGCGGCGCCGCGCTGCGGCGTCGATGGCTGGTCGGCCGTAGCGGACGGCCCGACCGAGATCGCATTCCTGCCTTCGGACGAGTTGGCCCGGCTGCGCGCCGAACAGCCGGCGATGGCGATCTTCCTGGCGCCGCCCGATTCCCGCGCGTCGCAGACGGTTCGCGGCGCAGACCCGCACCTCGGCCTGATGACGACGCCGATGCGGCTGTTGCTCAAGCGGGCCCCCGTCACGGTGCCTCCCACGGCGACCATACTCGAGACGGCGCAGACAATGCGCGACCAGCGCGTGTCGGCGGTGATGCTGCTGGAGCAGGATCACCTCTTCGGCCTGGTGACCGACCGCGACCTGCGCAACCGCGCGCTGGCCGCCGGGATGGATCTTTCGGCGCCGGTGTGCGACATCGCCACCGTGGCGCCATTGACGATCGACGTCTCGCAGCCGGCCTTCGAGGCGCTGCTGCTGATGGCGCGCCAGAACGTCCACCATGTACCGGTGCTCGACGGCCAGCGTGTCGCCGGCATGATCACCGCCACCGACCTGACCGAGCAGCACAGCACCTCGGCCGTGTACCTGGCTGGCGAGATCTACAAGCAATCCACCGTCGAGGGGCTCGCCGCGGCGGCCGGCCGGGTCAAGCTGCTGCAGCGAAATCTCGCCTCAGCCGGGGCCAGTGCGTTCAGCACCGGACAGATCATCACGGCGATCACCGATGCGATCACGACGCGACTGCTGCAACTCGCCGAGGCCCGGCTGGGGCCGCCGCCGGTGGACTACGCATGGGTCGCGGCCGGCTCTCAGGCCCGCAGCGAGCAGACCGCCAAGAGCGATCAGGACAACTGCATGATCCTCGACGATCGCTACGACGAGGCCGCGCACGGCGTGTATTTCAAGGCGCTGGCGAACTTCGTCAACGACGGCCTGGATGCCGCCGGTTATATCTACTGCCCCGGCGAGATGATGGCGCGCACCGACGAATGGCGGCAGCCGCAACGACGCTGGGCCGAGTATTTCCGCCGCTGGACGGACACGCCCGAGCCGAAGGCGCTGATGCTCACCTGCGTGTTCTTCGACCTGCGCATGATCTACGGTCGCGCGTCACTGCTCGACGATCTTCGCCGCGACGTGCTGCAACGCACGCGCAACAATCGAATCTTCCTGGCGTTCATGGTCGGCAACGCGCTGACCCACCGTCCTCCACTGTCGCTGTTCGGGGGTATCTCGACGGTGCGGGCGGGCGGGGTGGACGATGCCGTCGACTTGAAGCACAGCGGCATCGTGCCGATCGTGGACCTGGCGCGCATTTATGCGCTGGCCGGCGGCCACGCGGAAGTCAACACGTACGACCGGCTGAACGTCGCGGCGCAGGGCAAGGAAATCACCGAGCAGGGTGCCCGCGACCTGCGCGATGCCCTCGAGTTCCTGGCCGGGGTTCGCATCCGCCACCAGGCGAATCAGATTGCGCAGGGCAAGCCCGCCGACAACTTCCTTTCGCTGGGCGAGCTGTCCAACTTCGAGCGGGAACAGTTGAAGGACGCTTTCGGAGTCGTGGAGACGCTGCAGAGCGTGCTGGCGCAACGGTACCGCTAGCCGGGCTCCGGCGTGGCGCCTGGAGCGCCGAGCGTCAATACTTGATGCGCGCGTAATAGGTCTTGTGCGCCGCCTCGCGCGCGTGCCCGAGCGTGTGGATGCCCATGTCGGCCAGGAGCGGTATCAGCTTCAGGAACACTTCGGCGGTCACCATCGCATCGCCGAGCGCAGTATGACGACCGATCACCGTGATGTCGAAGCGCTCGGCGATCGCCTCCAGTCGATGTGATTCCTGATTCGGATGCACGACGGCGGAAAGCAGCAGCGTATCGAGCACGGGTTGATCGAACCGTACCCCCGTCTGCTTTTCCTTGAGCTGCAGGAAACGCATGTCGAACGCGGCGTTGTGGGCCACCAGCACGGTATCGCGGGCGTAGGAGTGAAAGGCGGGCAGCACCTCGTCGATGGTCGGCTTGCCCGCGATCATGTCGGGCGTGATGCCGTGAATGGGGATCGACGCCGCCGGGATCGAGCGCAATGGGTCCACCAGCTGCTCGAAACATTCGTTGCGCAGCAGCTTGCCGTTGACCAGCCGTGCCGCGCCGATCTGGATGATCTCGTCGCCGCCGGCAGGGTTGAGGCCGGTGGTTTCGGTGTCGAATACCGTATAGGTCAACTCGACCAGTCGCCGGTCATCGAGCGCGTGGCTGCTCTCGGTGCTGGCGAAGAGGTCGAAATCGTAGTACTCGGGCCGGCTGCCGCCGCGCACGAACGCGGCGTCCATTTCCTCCTGCGCGGCTGCCGTCGGCGCCAGCGGCAACAGGAAACGGAAAAACGCCTGTTGGCGAACGCGGTCGCGCTCGAACCAGAATTCGCCGCCATGGCGCTGCACGACGTCGCGCACCGTCAGCGAACTCGACTCGTTCGGGGTGGCCATCGGGTCCATTTCCCAGCTCATCACCGTCTCGGTGCTCATGACCTTGCCGGTCCAGACGAGGTCCAGGCGCGCGCGCTGTGCCCCGCCCGCGGTCAGGCGCAGACCGAGCGCATTCACTTCGAAATCGTCATGCAGTCGCTGCGCGAGATAGGTCAGTGCCTGCAGCAACGAAAAGCTGTCGAGCTTGAGCCACAACGTCGCGTCGACTTCCTGAGCATCACTGCGCACGCCCGTGTTCGCCTCGATGCGGCGCTGTGCCGCCTGGACGAAATCGGTGCCGAGCATTTCCTCGAGCGGCCAGCGCGTGGCGATCCCCTGCGCGCCCTGAGCGGCGCCCTCGGTGATGCGCCGGGCCATCGCCTGCGCCTCTTCGCGCGCCACGCGGCGAAAGCGCTCGCGCATCGCCGTGTCGAGATCGTCGTCGTCGAGCATCTCGAGCGCCGCCTGCAGGTTGGCCAGCGATCCGCGGTTGCCTTCGGTCAGGTCATGGAGCAGCCGCTCGCGCGAAGATTCCTGCTCGTAGTCGAGCGTGATGTTTTCCAGCATCAGAACGAAGCCGGTGATCGACGCGGCGCCCGTTCCCGCCTGCAGCTCCTCGGTCGCGACGCCGCGCACCGGAGTCATCTGCGCCCGCAGCAACTGTCCCGACCGCGTGGTCGTCACGAACTGGGCGCTGGGGCTCGCCGCACCGCGCTGCAGGCGCTGCTGGACGCTCTCCAGCGCGTGAGCGACGAGCTTGCGGTCGAAGACGGAGTAGATCGAGCGCCCGAGTCCGATCAGTTCGGCGCCGCCGGCCAGCGTCGGCGCCTCGGACAGCGCGCGGAACTGCGTGCGCGCCCGATTGTTGTAGAGCAGGACGCGGCCATCGAGATTGCACACGACCACACTCTGTGTCAGTTCACTCATCAGCGCGGCAAGGCGGTTGCGCTCCTGCTCGACGCCCCGGCTCGCCTGCGCGACCTCCAGCGCGATGTCTCGTTTCAACTGGTCGCGCTGGCGCGCGAGTTCGTTGATCGCCCGGGCCAGGCCACGTACCGCCTTGGCGCCATTCTTGCTCGACAGTTCACGCTGTGCATCGGTGGTCAACAGCACAAGGGCCTGCTCCAGCAGTCGTGCCGGCGCGGCAATGAAGCGACGGTGCAGCGGCTGCACGGCCACGACCGCAGCGCCGATCACGACCAGCGCAGCGATGAACAGCAGCGGCAGGTGCACGCCGAGCACGCCGTAGACCTCGGCGCGCTCGGCCTCAGACAGCGTAGCCCATACCAACACGCCGCCGCCCACGACGAAAATTGCGAGCAGCAAAGCGGCGGCCGCGGCCGCCGCGACCATCGAGACGACGAGACGCCGATCTCGTCTCACGCGCCTGATGTCGGTGAGGCCAGAAGCTCACGCACCTTCTGCACCAGGTCCTTGGTGGAGAACGGCTTGGTCACGTAGGCATCGGCGCCCATCGCCAGTCCCTTGGCGATGTCGGTGTCGCGCCCCTTGGCCGTCAGCATGAGCACCAGCGTGTCCTTTACGGCATCGTCTGCGCGCAGCTCCTGGCAGACTTCGAACCCGGATTTCCTGGGCATCATCACATCGAGCAGCACGAGGCGCGGCCGCTCGCGGCGCACGGCATCCAGCGCCTCCTGGCCGTCACGCGCGATGTGCACGTCGTAGCCTTCGCGCTTCATCAGGTACTCAAGAGAAATCAGGATGTTCGGTTCGTCGTCGGCAATGAGGATCTTGGTCGTCATGCGCGGTCTCCGTCGGCAGCCGTCGATGCGCCCGCAGGCGCCGCCTCTGGCCCGGTATTCCATGGAAGCGTGAAAGCGAAACAGGCGCCTTGATCCTTGTCAGGCCGCAGTTCCATGCGCCCACCGAAATGTTCGACGATCTGGCGGCTGATCGGCAAGCCCAGTCCCGTGCCCTGTGGCCGGTTCCACGCGTCACCGCCCTGGCGGAACTTCTCGAAGATCAACGCGCGTTGCGCCGCCGGAACGCCACTGCCGTTGTCCTGCACCTCGACGACGGCACCGTCGGCGTCGGCGCGAAGGCGCAGCTCGACACGTCCGCCTTGCGCCGGCACGAATTTGGCCGCGTTGGCCAACAAGTTCATCAATACCTGCATCAGGCGATCGGGATCGGCCCGCAGTGCCGGAACGCGGGCAGGCAGCTGCATGACCAGTTCGGCTCCGCGCTCGCGCAGCAGTTCGTGCACGGTCTCGCCCGCCTGTTTGCACAGCGCGACCAGGTCGACCTCCGAGTTGTGCCACTCCGCATGACCGGACTCGATCTTGGCCATGTCCAGCACTTGGTTGACCAGGCGGGTCAGCCGCTCGGTTTCCGTCACCACGATGCCGAGGAACTGCTGGCGCTGCGCGTCCGGCATTTGCGGGTCGTCCACCATGAGCTCGGCCAGCGCGCGTATGGAAGTCAGCGGCGTGCGCAATTCGTGCGTCACCGAGGACATGAAATCGTCCTTCAGCCGGTCGAGGCTCTCGAGACGCTGGTTGGCGGCGCGCAATTCCGCCGTGGCTTTCTCGAGCGCCTTCGAGTAGGCGCGCAGCTGCGAGGCTTCGTCGAGAATGCGCAGCACGTCGTCCATGTCAAGCTTGTCTTCCTCCACCACCGACGCCACCATCACGCGCGCCGACGCGCTGCCGATCGCGCCGGCGAGTTCGGTTTCGACAAACTGCACCAGCCTCGCATCGGCTTCGATGAGAGTCGCGTCGGCGACACCGCGCTCCCGCGCATAGTCGTCGAAGAGCTTGGTGGCGCGCGCGGTGCCGAGAAAACGCCCGGTCAGCGCCAGCAGATCCCCCACCTTGGCGCGGCCGCGCCAGAACACGGGTCGGGACGCCTGCGTGCGGTCGAAGACATCGACGAACAGCAGCGCCTGGCTCGTCTCGCGGGCCTCCGGCGTTCGCAGCAGCGAAACGATCATGTACAGACCGACGTTGGCCAGCAGGCTCCAGAAGAGGGAGTGGGTGAGGTAGTCGAGGCTGGTCAATCCGAACAGCTGCTCGGGCCGGAGCAGTTCGATACCAAAGGGCCCGCGGGCAACGAAGTCGGTCTGCCACCAGCCGGACTTGGCGATCGACGGCAGCATCAGCGTATGGATCCACAGCGCGAAGCCGGCGACGAGGCCCGCCAGCGCGCCCTCGCGCGTGCCGCCCTTCCAGTACATGCCGCCCAGCATTGCGGGAGCGAATTGCGCGACCGCGGCAAAGCTGATGAGCCCGATGCTGACCAGCGCATAGGCCTCACCCGCGAGGTGGAAGTAGAGGTAGCCGAGCAGCAGCACGCCGACGATGGCTGCCCGTCGGATGACGAGCAGCAGGCCGGTGACGTCGCGGCGCTGCGAAAAGCGCCGAAGCTTGAGCAGCATCGGCATCACGAGGTCATTGCAGACCATCGTCGACACCGCGATCGCCTCCACGATGATCATGCCGGTGGCAGCGGACAGGCCGCCGACGAAGGCCACCAAGGCCAGTCCGTTGTGTTGCGCTGCCAGCGGCAGCGAGAGCACGAAGGTATCGGCATTGGCGCTGCCGGCTCCAAAGTACATCAACCCGCCGAGTGCGATCGGCAACACGAAGACGTTGATCGCCAGGAGGTAGGCCGGAAAGACCCAGGCGGCACGCTTCAGGTGCCGCTCGTCGACGTTCTCGATCACCATGACCTGGAACTGGCGAGGCAGGAAGATGACCGACAGCATCGACAGCATCGTGAGCGCGAACCACTGTGCGTAGGCGAACTGGGCCCCGTGCTGCGCGGGGGAGAGCAACGCCTTCAGCTCGGGGACCGCCATCGCCCGGGCGAACAGGTCCCTTGGGCCTCCGAACAGTCCCCAGGTGACGAACACCCCCACAGCGATGAACGCGACCAGCTTGACCACCGACTCGAACGCGATCGCCGCGACCATGCCTTCGTGACGCTCGGTACTGTCCAGGTGGCGCGTGCCGAAGATCATCGTGAATCCGGCGAGCGCCAGCGCGACATACAGCGTGCCGTCGAGCCACCACGCAACGCGCTCCGTCACCGGCACGCCCACCGGCAACGTCAGCAGCGCATAGCCGCTGGATACCGCCTTGAGCTGCAGTGCGATGTAGGGGACGATTCCCACCACGGTGATCATCGTCACCAGACCGGCCAGCAGCGGGCTCTTGCCGTAGCGACTGGCCATGAAGTCCGCAATCGACGTGATGCGATAGGTGTGCGCGATGCGAATCATCTTGCGCAGCACCGTCCACGCGAGCACCATCGCCAGCGTTGGACCGAGGTAGATCGGCAGGAACCACACGCCACCCGACGCGGCGCGGCCGACGCTGCCGAAATAGGTCCACGCCGTGCAGTACACGGCCATCGACAGCGCGTAGACCCAGGCATTGCCGATCACCGAGCGCCCCTGCTCGGCGCGAGCGTCGGCCCACCAGGCGACGACGAAGAGCAGCAACAGGTAGGCGAGCGAGGCGCCCAGGACGAGCGCGGGCGACAGCATGGTCAGTCCCCGCCGCGCCGCCGCGGTCCGCCCGAAGCGCCGCCAGGGTGAGCGTGGATCGCTGCACGCTTTCCGCCCTGCGAAGGCCGCCTTGCCGGACCCCACGCGCAGCGACCGTCATGAGCGTGGAGTTGCACGATCAGTCCGGGGCGCGCTCGAGCAGCCACGCAAGCGCGGCGATCAGCAACGCCCAGGCGACGAACAGCGCCGATGGAAACAGCGGCAGGCCGAAGAGCAGCACATCGCGGTCCCAGACCGCCAGCAGGGGAAAATTGAAGAGCAGCAGTCCCAGTACGAACAGTCCGACCAACCGTTGCCGCAGCAGTCCGCGTCGCACGATCAGACTTTCACCTTGGATTTCTTGTCGAAGCCGTGCGCGTGCCGGCCGAGCGCGAAGCTCGCGAAGAACTTGCACCAGAGCGTGCTGCCGGCGATGGCCGTCCAGTGCTCGTAGGGCATGCCGGTCACGATGATCGCGAAGATCGCGTACACGATCACGGTGCCGGCGATGAGGTTGATCGTCAATTCGTACGGCGCCCATTTCTCCGCGTTCGCGGGCGGCACCCCGCCCTTGAGCGCGACTTCGGAGAAGTCCCGTCGGAAGAAAATTCGCCAGGCCCGCCGCAGCCAGAAGAAGGCGATCGGGAACAGGGCCAGGAAAAGGATCCAGGTCAGGGCAACGCTGATATCGAATGCCATGGGCAGCTCCTGCGCTGGCGATCTTGCTACAAAACAAAGGGCCCCGCCAGCACTGCCCGCGGGGCCCCGATTCTGCCGTCCGGCCCGGCACTGCCGGGTCGGACGACTCAGGTCAGGCGAACGCTGCCGTCAATGCGCACCGTCCACGGCCTTGGATCCGCGCGGAATGCGCACGGCCTCGACCATGTGCTGGATGTGCTCCGGCGGCTCCTTGGTCACCGCGTCGACGGCGAAGGCGACGATGAAGTTCACCAATGCCCCCACGGCACCGAAGGCCTCCGGCGTGATGCCGAAGAAGCTGTTGGCGCCACCGATCAGATCGAGGTACTCGGTGCCCTTGATGAAGAAGATACCCTTGTGCGCAAACACGTAGAAGAGCGTGATGAACAGGCCGGAGAGCATGCCCGCCATCGCGCCTTCCTTGTTCATCTTCTTGCTGAAGATGCCCATCATGATCGCCGGGAACAGCGAACTCGCCGCGATACCGAAGGCCAGCGCCACGGTACCGGCCGCAAACCCTGGTGGATTCAGTCCCAGGTAGCCGGCAACGACGATTGCCACCGCCATCGAGATCTTGCCGGCGAGCAGCTCGCCTTTCTCGCTGATGTCAGGCACGAATACGTTCTTGATCAGATCGTGCGACACCGCCGCGGAAATCGCCATCAGCAGCCCGGCGGCGGTCGACAGCGCCGCCGCAAGCCCCCCTGCCGCGACCAGCGCGATCACCCAGTTGGGCAGCAGCGCGATCTCGGGGTTGGCCAGAACGATGATGTCGGCGTTGACCGTCAGCTCGTTGCCCTTCCAGCCGGCCGCCTCGGCCTTCTTCAGAACCTCTGCATCCTTGGTCTTGTCGTTGTAGTACTGGATGCGGCCGTCGTGGTTCTTGTCGTCGAACTTGAGCAGGCCGGTCTTCTCCCAGCGCTTCATCCAGTCGGGCCGCTTTTCCCACTCGATCGCGGCGTCGGGGGCGAAGGGATTGGAATCGCCCATCACCACGCCGGGCGTGATCGTGCGCAGCAGGTTGGTCTTGGCCATCGCCGCCACGGCGGGCGCGGTCGTGTAGAGGATGGCGATGAACACCAGCGCCCACCCTGCGGACGAACGCGCGGCCTTGACGCTCGGAACCGTGAAGAAACGCATGATCACGTGCGGCAGGCCGGCGGTGCCGATCATCAGCGACAGCGTGTACACGAACATGTTGAGCTTGCTGCCCGGAAGCGAGGTCGTGTACTTGCCGAAGCCGAGCTCGGTGACGACCTGGTCGAGCTTGGCCAGCAGCGACACGTCGTGTCCGGTCAGCGAGCCGCCCAGGCCAAGCTGCGGAATCGCGTTGCCGGTCAGCTGGATCGAGATGAAGATCGCCGGGATCGTGTAGGCCAGAATCAGCACGCAGTACTGTGCCACCTGCGTGTAGGTGATCCCCTTCATGCCGCCGAACACCGCGTACAGGAAGACGATCCCCATCCCGACGTAGATGCCGATGTCGCTGGGCACCTCGAGGAAGCGCGCGAACGCGATCCCGACGCCGGTCATCTGGCCGATGATGTAGGTCAGCGAGGCGATCAGCAGGCACAACACCGCCACCGTGCTGGCCGACTTCGAGTAGAAGCGGTCGCCGATGAACTGCGGCACGGTGAACTTGCCGAACTTGCGCAGGTAAGGCGCCAGCAGCATCGCCAGCAGCACATAGCCGCCGGTCCAGCCCATCAGGAACAGGCCGCCGCCGTAGCCCATGTTGGAGATCAGGCCGGCCATCGAGATGAACGACGCGGCGCTCATCCAGTCCGCCGCGGTCGCCATCCCGTTCATCACGGGGTTGACGGCGCCGCCGGCGACGTAGAACTCGCTGGTCGTAGCCGGCGCGCGCCCAGATGGCAATGCCGATGTACAGCGCGAAGCTCAGTCCGACGACCAGGTAAATGGTGGTTTGCAGGCTCATGGGGTGCCCTTTTAGTCTTCGTGAACGTCGAATTCGCGATCGATGCTGTCCATCCGCCACTTGTAGTAGAAGATGAGCACGATGAAGATGTACATCGATCCCTGTTGGGCGAACCAGAACCCGAGCGGGTAGCCGCCGAGATGGATCGAGTTGAGCATGTCCGCGAACAGGATTCCGGCGCCAAAGGACACCAGGAACCAGACGATCAGCACCTTGGTGAGCAGGCCCAGCGTGGCTTTCCAGTAGCCCTCCGAGTCGTGATTCATGTTTTCCTCCCTGCGAAATGTAGAAATTGTCGAACGGAAAAGCGGACGCAATACCCGCACATCGCCAGCCACAGCGGTTCTTCAAGACCGCTCTTGACCTGCCTGGACCGAACCGCGCCGTGGCCAAAACGACCGCCCAGCGCGCCGCGGATCCGACCTGCAACATGCGACCGCTCCGCCCGTTCGAACCATGGCGAGCGGGCAACTGGCTGCGCTGAACAGTGGCCAGGTGGCTGCAAGGTGGCTAATGCTGCCACAAAATGGGCGGCGGCGTCGACAATATGGCGCTCCGGGGTCAAGTCCCCCGATCCGGCGTGCGGCCGGCGGGGACGGGCGCGGTCCTGACCTGCATCAAGGTACGACGGGCACCAAGCATGTAGGTGCACAATTGGAGAACACGCGGCAACGAGGCCGCGCCGATGCGCCGGGTGGCCGTCCGATCGCGCCGTCGCGCCACGGCGCCAGGTGGCGGACGAACGGCGCCGAGCCAAGGGACCACGGATGAGCGACTACCCTCCCCTCCATCTGCACGTACCCGAACCGTCCGGGCGACCCGGGCGCGAAACCGACTTCTCCTACCTGCACCTTTCGCCCGCAGGCGCGGTGCGCCGGCCGCCCGTCGACGCGCGGCCGTCGGAAACGCGGCGACGTCGCCGACGCGCTCGTGCGCGTGCTCGACGACGCGGGCCGCGCGATCGGGTCCGTGGGATCCGCACGCCGATGCGACCCTGCTGCAGACCGGCCTTCGCTTCGATGCTCACGACGCGCGCATTCGACGCACGGATGCTGACCGCGCAGCGGCAGAAGAAGCTGTCGTTCTACATGCAGTGCCTGGGCGAGGAGGCGATCGGCGTCGGCCAGGCGCTGGCGCTCGAGCCGACCGACATGTGCTTCCCGACCTACCGGCAGCAGGGCATCCTGATCACGCGCGGCTATCCGCTGGTCGACATGATGTGCCAGCTGTTCAGCAACGACCGCGATCCGGTGCTCGGCCGCCAGATGCCGGTCATGTACACGTCGCGGCGACACGGCTTCTTCACGATCTCCGGCAACCTCGGCACGCAGTTCATCCAGGCCGTCGGCTGGGCGATGGCCTCGGCGATCAAGGGCGACACGCGCATCGCCTCGGCCTGGATCGGCGACGGCTCGACCGCCGAGGCCGACTTCCACAACGCGCTCACGTTCGCGGCCGTCTACCGCGCGCCGGTCATCCTCAACGTCGTCAACAACCAGTGGGCGATCTCGTCCTTCCAGGGCATCGCCGGGGGCGAGGTCGCCACGTTCGCGGCCCGCGGTGTGGGCAGCGGCATCGCGTCGCTGCGCGTCGACGGCAACGACTTTCTCGCCGTGTTCGCGGCGTCACGCTGGGCGGCCGAGCGCGCGCGCGCGGAGCCTCGGACCCACGCTGATCGAGTGGGTCACCTACCGCGCCGGCGCGCATTCGACCTCCGACGATCCGTCGAAATACCGGCCCGCCGACGAGTGGGCGCGCTTTCCGCTGGGCGACCCGGTCGCGCGCCTGAAGCAGCACCTCATCGCGATCGGCGCGTGGACCGAGGATGCAGCACGCGCGGACTGCAGCAGGAGGTCGAGGACGCGGTGCGCGGCGGCGCAGAAGGAGGCCGAGGGCTACGGGACGCTCGCCGCCGGCCACGTGCACGACGCCTCGACGATGTTCGAGGACGTCTACAAGGACATGCCGCCGCATCTCGTGCGCCAGCGCGCGCAGGCGGGAGGCTGAGCCGGCGATGGCCGGCGATGACCGATGACGATGATCCAGGCGATCCGCTCGGCGCTCGACGTGATGCTGGAGCGCGACGACGAGGTCGTCGTGTTCGGCGAGGACGTCGGGCTACTTCGGCGGCGTGTTCCGCTGCACCGACGGGCTGCAGGCGAAATACGGCACGTCGCGCGTGTTCGACGCGCCGATCGCCGAGGGCGGCATCGTCGGCGCGGCCATCGGCATGGGCGCGTACGGCCTGCGGCCGGTCGCCGAGATCCAGTTCGCCGATTACTTCTATCCGGCGTACGACCAGATCGTCTCCGAGGCGGCGCGCCTGCGCTACCGCTCCGCCGGCGATTTCACCGCGCCGCTCACCATCCGCATGCCCTGCGGCGGCGGCATCTACGGCGGGCAGACGCACAGCCAGAGCCCCGAGGCGCTGTTCACCCACGTGTGCGGGCTGCGCACGGTGATGCCGTCCAACCCGTACGACGCGAAGGGCCTGCTCATCGCCTCGATCGAGTGCGACGACCCGGTGATCTTCCTCGAGCCCAAGCGCATCTACAACGGCCCGTTCGACGGCCATCACGACCGGCCCGATCGTGCCGTGGTCCGCGCATCCGCTGGCCGAGGTGCCCGAGGGCCACTACACGGTGCCGCTCGAGTCGGCGAAGCGATCGTGCGCGCGGGCGACGCGGTCACCGTGCTCACCTACGGCACGATGGTGTGGGTCGCGGAGGCGGCGGCGCGCGAGACCGGCATCGACGCCGAGATCATCGACCTGCGCAGCCTCTGGCCGCTCGACCTGGACACGATCGTCGCCTCGGTGAACAAGACCGGCCGCTGCGTGATCGTGCACGAGGCCACGCGCACCAGCGGCTTCGGCGCCGAGCTGGCGGCGCTGGTGCAGGAGCACTGCTTCTTTCCACCTGGAGGCGCCGATCGAGCGCGTGACCGGCTGGGACACGCCGTATCCGCACGCGCAGGAATGGGCGTATTTCCCGGGCCCCGATCGCGTCGGCGCCGCGCTCAAGCGCGCGATGGAGACGTGACATGACGCGCGCATGTGGTGAAGGTGCCCGACATCGGCGAAGGCATCGCCGAGGTCGAGCTCGTCGCATGGCACGTGCAGGCCGGCGACACCGTCGTCGCGGACCAGGTGCTCGCGGACGTCATGACCGACAAGGCGACGGTCGAGGTCCCGTCGCCGGTCGCGGGCACCTGCTGGCGCTCACCGGCGGCGCCGGGCGACAAGCTCGCGGTGGGCAGCGAACTGATCCGCATCGAGGTCGACGGCGCGCGGCCCGACGCGGCCGCGCGAGCCGGCACCCGGTCCGGCCGCGCGTCGGCGACACGCGGCGCAGCGGCGAACCGGTCGCAGCGCCGCCGCACGCCGCTGCAGCGCCGACGCGCCAGCGTCGCGCCGGCGCAGCCCGCCGCGGCGACCGCGCGGGCGCCGCGACCGCGCTCGCGGACAAGCCCCTCGCCTCGCCTTCGGTGCGCCGCGCACGCGCGCGAGCTGTCCGTCGACCTGGCGCAGGTGCACGGCAGCGGCCCGGACGGCCGCGTCACTGCACGAGGACTCGTGCGCTTCGCGCGGCGCGCGGTCGACGCGCCGCCCGGCGCCAGCGCGCCGCAGCGCAGCGGCGAGCGGCGGTGCCGGTGATCGGCCTGCGCCGCCAGATCGCGCAGCACATGCAGGTCCGCGCTGCGCATCCCGCACTTCACCTACGTCGAGGAAATCGACGTCACCGAGCTCGAGGCGCTGCGCGCGCAGCTGAACGACGACGCGCGGCGCGACGCGCGGCCGCCTCACCGTGCTGCCGTTCCTGGTGCGCGCGATCGTGCTCGCCGTGCCCGACGTTCCCGCAGATGAACGCGCGCTACGACGACGAGGCCGGCGTCGTGACGCGCTACGCCGCCGTGCACATCGGCATCGCCACGCAGACCGGCGCCGGGCTCATGGTGCCCGTCGTGCGCCATGCGGAGGCGCGCGACCTGTGGTCCAGCGCGGCGCGAGATCGCGCGCCTCGCCGAAGCCGCGCGCGCGGGCAAGGCGCGCGCGCGACGAGCTCTCCGGATCGACGATCACCATCACCAGCCTGGGCCCGCTCGGCGGCATCGTGACCACGCCGGTCATCAACGCGCCGGAAGTGGCGATCGTCGGCGTCAACCGCATCGTCGAGCGGCCGATGATCCGCCGGCGGCGCGGTGGTGCCGCGCAAGCTGATGAACCTGTCGTCGTCGTTCGACCACCGCGTGGTCGACGGCCAGCACGCGGCGGAATTCGTGCAGGCGCTGCGCGGCTGTCTCGAGTGCCCGGCGATGCTGTTCGTCGAGTGAATCGCATTATCCGGAACCGCACGAAGGATCGCGTGGATGCGAAAATTCCGGTGGCGATAGTTGGAACGGCCGCGCCGGAAATGCTCATCGCGCGCGGTGGCGGCCCCTACGGTTGCTGCGGCACCCGGCGTGGACCTCATTCATCTCGGCGTGCAGCGCCAGCTGCGTGAGCGGGTTTCCTGCGCCGAATCGAGCGGACCATACCATCCTTTGCCCGGAGATGTCATGACAGAAACCGTGACAGGAACGGCGTGAAAACCGCCTACCGCTTCGATGGCCCGGCCAAGGGCCGTGTCGTGCTGCTGAGCAACAGCCTCATGTCGAATTACGACATGTGGGACTGGACCGTGCCCGGCTGTCGGACCGCTACCGTGTGCTTCGCTACGACACGCGTGGCCATGGCCGGACTGCGACCACGCCTGGACCCTATTCCATCGAAATGCTCGGTGACGACGCGGCGGCGCTGCTGGATGCGCTCGACATCCACGCGGCGCACATTGTCGGCCTTTCCATGGGCGGCATGATCTGCCAGCAACTCGGCGCGCGCTATCCCGAAAAGGTGCTGTCGCTTGCGCTGTGCGATTCGCAAGCGAGATGCCGCCAAGGAGCATGTGGGAGGAACGCTTGGAAACGGCAAGAAAGCAGGGCATTGCGGGATTGGCCGAGGGCACGATCAGGCGCTGGTTTACCGAGCCGTTCATTCGGCGTGCAAAGGACGACGTCGAGAAGGTGCGCAACATGATCCTGGGGACCGGCGTCGAGGGCTACGTCGCCTGCGCAGGCGCGGTACGTGACATGGCCCAGACCACGATACTGCTCAAGATCGATAAGCCGACCCTGGTCATGACTGGCCGCCAGGATCCGCGCGTGCACGGTCGACCAATCGATCGTCCTTCACCGGGTGATCGAAGGCTCACGGTTGATGATCCTGAAGATGCCGCGCATCTTTCCAATATCGAGCAGCCTGCGGCGTTCAACCGTGCCCTGCGCACGTTCCTGGACGGCGTCGACGACGGCCTGCCCGCGCTTTCCTGACCTGGTTCCCGATCGCGTTCGAATCCGACGCGCAATCGAGGGGAATGCGTCGTGACCGCGAGAATCCAGCCGGCCGCCGCGCACTTTCCTGCCATGGCGGCAACGCGATCAACCCGCGGGCGGCGGTGACGGCGGACGAGTTCGTGCTTACGTGCTCACTTGCTCAACGGCGCATGGCGCCGTGGCGACTCAATCATTTTTCTGCTTCTTGCCATGACCCTTGTTGTACCCCTTGGCATGACCCTTGACGTAGACGTTGTTGTACCAGTTATCGGACACGATGTCAACCTGGCCGACTGCAGGCGTTGTACTTTGCCGCAATGCTTGCGCCAGTTTTTCGCGTGGCCCGGTGGCACGTGCAGGTAGATGGCTGAGGCACCACCATCACGGGCACCGGCTCGATCACAATCGCCTGCGGATACATCAGTTGCGGCCGCGGAAAGCTGCCAATGTCGATGCGACCATAGTAGCCGGGCTGCCCGGCAGTGATCGCATTTGCGACATCTGGCAGCGAGCGCAGGTACGTCAACGCTGAAATGACCCCTGCGAAAATCAATCGTCTCATCGTTTCTGTCCGGTTATCGCCAATCGATACTATAACGCGCAAGCCCGCCGGGCACGAATGGCACCAGCAAGGCAAACGGCACGGTCCTTCCGGCGAGGAGGGAGACCTGATTCAACGAGAAACTGAGGCCCCGCCGCTGCGGGCACCGCAAACCACGTCGATCGCCCCACCACGGTGCACGCCCCTCGCCTGGCGTCTCGATCGACGCGCTGTCCGATACCGGCGGGCGATCAGGTGGCCCTTAGCGGCGGCACGCCACATTCCTGTTCGACACTGCCGGCGGGACACATCGAAATTGAGCTGCACTCAACAACTGTGACGGAAGAGGGGAACTAATGAATAAATTCATCGCGGTCATCGTGTTGCTGACTGGCGTGGCAGCACAGGGAGCCGGCGCGGCATCCGTAAAGATCACACCGCTCGGCAGTCACGACGGCGAGTTTTGTGCACGCGACCGGGCAATCGTTTTTGAAGACCCGGACGGCACGCGCATCTCTACGACGCCGGGTTTACCGTACGCGGTACGGACGATCCACGGCTCGGCAAGATCGACGCCGTGCTGCTGTCGCATGTCCACGGCGACCACCTTGGTCCGGCGCATCAGCCGTCGGCCAACGCGGGCACCTGTGGAAGCCCGCAATTCTCTGTCAGCGACACGCCGCAATCCAATACCGTAAAAATCGTCGTCGGCAAGAAGGCGAAATTGATGGTCGGCGCCGAATTGAATTCCTTTTTTCGCGCACAAGGTGAAAGCGGCTGGCGGTGATCCCAAGCAAGTCGTCACCAACCGCTTTGGCTCGCTGCAGAAGGTCGGCGGCGTGAGCGTCACCACGGTTCCTGCCGTACACAGCAACGGACTCCACCCGGATTTTCTCGACAAGGGGTTCGGTGACATGTTGCAAGCGAATGGCCTGACGGCGTATGTCGGTCCGCCGAACGGGTACGTGGTCATGTTCACCAACGGACTGGTCGTCTATCTCTCGGGTGATACCGGGATCACTGCCGAGCAGGATCTCGTCGTACGGCAGTACTACAAGGCGAACCTCGCGGTGATCAACATCGGCGACGTGTTTACCACCGGTCCGAAGGAGGCAGCCTATGTCATCGACGAGATGGTCAAGCCCAAAGAGGTGATCATGTCGCACGCCAACGAGGTCGCAACCGAGGGCGGCAAGGTGCTGCCGGGCACGCGCACGGAGACTTTCATCAAGACCGTCAAGGTTCCAGCGCACGTTCCGCTGAGTGGCAAGACCATGGAGTTCGATGGCAGCGGGAAGTGCACCGCGGGTTGCTGATGCCGATTGCGTTCACGAAATCCCGCGTCACGGCGCGGGATTTCCTTGGCCCTCGCGGCGGGCATCGCTGAACGGCCGCCTCGGCCAAGACATCCATTGGAAAGGAACCCTTGCGCTTGCAAGATCTGCCTGCGAAAGTTCGGTTCCGATCGGGTGGCCTGCCAGCCTCTGAAACCAGGCACCTGCGGCTGTAGCCGGTATCCTCCGACTTGGCGATGCCGATGTGCGGGTGCAAGCGGCTGGTCCTGGAACATTCCCGCCGCGCGTCTGCGTGGCAGACCTTGGCCCGGGGCTTCCACTGCCAACCGACCTGCCCCCCGCCGTAGTTCCAGTGGCCGCTGTGGCGGTACACTGCCGAGTCCGCCACCGTGTCCCGACGACCGGCTTGTTTCGGCCGACCGCCTGTCCTGATTAGGGGGATCTCCGATGCCGACGCGCACGATCCATCTCGCCGCCGCGTTGCTCGCCACTTTCACTTCGGTGTATGCGGTCACGTCGTTGTCAGCCGTGTTCCGTATCGACAATCCCAGTCCGGCCGCAAATGCGGAATTCGGAACGGGCATCGCCGGCCTCGGAGACCAGAACGGCGACGGTGTCCCGGACTTCGCGGTAGGCGTGCCGGGCGCTGACCGTGTCGACGTCTTTTCGGGCAAGGACCGGACTCTGATTCGATCGCTGCACGATCCCGAAGGGCTGACGGGACTCCAGTTCGGCTATGCGGTCGTCGGGATCGGCGACGTCAATGGCGATGGCGTCGAGGATATCGCGGTCGGCGCGCCGGGCCCGTTCGGTTTCGTGCCGCTCCCCTGCGACCCGACAGCGCCTGCTTGCGCCCCGCCGGAGTGGGGTCGTGTCTTCGTGTTCAGCGGCGCCACGGGCGCGCTGATCCGCAAGATCGTCCCCGCCTCGGAGTACTTCGCGTTCGGCTACTCGCTTGCGGCTCTCGGCGACCTGAATGGCGATGGCGTACCCGATCTCGCGGTCGGCGCGCCGGAGTTTCTGAGTAACCGGTGGGGCGAGGTCTATGCTTTTTCGGGGGCGACCGGCGGCCAACTGTGGGTATTCCGCGAACCTCCGTACCCGGTCAAGCAGGCGATCGCGTCCCTTGGCCAGTTCATCGCGCCGTTGGGCGATGTCAACGGCGACGGACGTCGCGACCTGCTCGTGGCTGCGCCGTTCCATGACAACACCGGCGCAGGGACGCTTCTGGGCGGAGCGGTCTTCGTGCTCTCCGGCGCGAGCGGCGCGAACATCCGTTCGCATCAGGCAGCGTCCCCCGTCAACAACGGCTTCTTCGGAGGCGCACTGAGCGCGATTGGCGATCAGAACGGTGACGGGGTCGAGGACTACCTGATCGGCCACCGCGGCTCAGACGAGGTGTTGCTCATGAGCGGCGCCACCGGCACAGTGTTGCGACCGATTCCCTCTCCCGCGGCGGCAGGAAGTGGATTGATCGCCGTTCGCGCGCGCGGGCGAGCGGGATGGCGATGGCAAGGAGGATTTCTGGGCAGGGATCCCGGAATCGAAGCGCGCTTCGCTGCTGAACGGGCAGGGGACTCCGCTCCTTACCCTCGCCGATCCGGGTGCGCCGCCGCCCAGCCCGCAACAGGGCTTCGCCAGCCGCCTCGCACGGGTTGCCGACCTCAACGGCGACGGGAAGCCGGAGCTCCTCATAGCCAAGCCCGGCGAAACAACGGGCGGGCAGGCGGCGTCCGGCGTGGTATTTCTCGTGACGTCGAACCGTCCGCCCATCGCCGACGCCGGCCCTGACCGGACGGTGGCCGCGAACGCGAGCTGCCAGGCGCAGGTCGTGCTCGACGCGTCGGGCTCGAGCGATCCGGATGGCGACACCTTGAGCCTACCAATGGTCGGGACCATTCGGGACCGCGACCGGAGTGGGTCCGACGGTCATGTTACCGCTCGGCAAGAATACGGTCACGCTGGTCGTCGACGACGGTAACGGCGGCAGCGACTCCGCGAGCGTCGACATCACCGTTGCCGACATGACGCCGCCTGGAATCACGAGCCTTTCGGCTACGCCCGCGACGCTCTGGCCTCCCAATCACACGATGCGTCGAATCTCGCTCGCGATCGTCGCCACCGACAATTGCGACGCTGCGGTCGCATGTCGCGTCGGCGGCGTATCGAGCAACGAGCCGAGAACGGACTCGGTGATGGCGACACTGCACCGGATTACGAGGTGATCGGTGACTTCGCGACGATGTTGCGCGCGGAGCGCTCGGGCACCGGAAGCGGACGCCGATATTCCGTCGAGATGGTGTGCGAGGATTTCAGCGGAAACGCGTCGACCGCACAGACCACCATCACAGTCCCAAAGAGCCAAGGCAAATGAGGGCGCGAGACAATCGAGAACCTCGAATCGGACTTCGCCCAGCCACATTCTCGCGCATGACTATCGTTGCTCGTTTGAAGTGAACGGCAAAAGAAACGACGGCGACTTTTGTGCGGAGTGCCAGTTGACAGTACCGGGTACGAGGCACTCAGTACTGGGGGTGACGGTCGGCCAGGGCGATGGACACCGCGGGCAATGGCGGAGTCGGGCCGGCGGTGGTCGTAGCGCCGTTCACTCGACACCGGACTCTGATCGGTGCTTTTCGAACGACCGCGTTCGCCACCATTCACGCGGCACAAGGACGGCTGCGCACGGGAGGTGCCCGCGGTCGCGACAGGAACGCCCCCACGGAAGCGAGCCCCGAGTCCAATCGACCCTCGGCCGCGCAATGTCCTCCCGCGAAAGCCAGAACCGTTCGGGGGCCTCGATCTGCACTCCCTGACCGATGATGTATTTCATGACCACGTTTGGTCGCCCCGGTCGAGCCTCGGTCGATGATGCTTCGACGACTTGTCGGCACGGGGCATGAAGTATCCGGACGTTTTACGCCTTGCCTTCCGCCCTCCAGGTCCGCCGTATCGTGCAGAGTGCCTGGATGACATCGAGCGCGCGAGCTTGGCCTGACCATCGGACAAAGGAATATCACGAGGTGCTCTCATGCGTGGTTGAAACTGAGCAAGGCCTTTACCCTGATGGAATCAGGGCCTGTTGTCCTTGTGACGACCCATGACGGGCAGAAAGACAACATCATGACCATCTCCTGGACCATGGTGATGGATTTCACTCCGGTATTTGCCATCACCACGGGTGAATGGAATCACTCTTTCGCGGCGTTGCGAAAGAATAGGGAGTGCGTCATTGCCATTCCCACGGTTGACATGCTGGATAAGGTGGTCGGCATAGGGACGTGCTCCGGGGCAGACACAGACAAGTTTGCCAAGTTCAAGCTCACCCCTGTGCAGGGCAAAGTCGTCAGGTCGCCCTTGATCAAGGAGTGCCTCGCCAACATTGAGTGCAAGGTCATCGACATCGTCAAAAAGCACAACATTGTCGTGTTGGAGGCGGTTGCCGCATGCATCGATACCGCGCGCAAGGAGAAGCGCATGGTTCACGCTGTTGGCGACGGAACGTTCATTGTCGACGGGCGCAAGATTGACCGGAGGAAGATGATGGCCTCCAAGCTCCCATCCGGCGTTTAGCGTTCATTGGCCAGCCACGAGGAAATCCTGGAGAAAGATGAAATCGCGCCCGCTTCCAGCCATTCGTTCGAGCGAACAGACCCCGACGAGCCTGTCGAATAACCCGAACGTCTGAACCGCCCTGGCTATTGCGTAGGCATCCGGGCCGGAGTCATGCCGCCATCGGCAGCCTACTCGTTGAATGACGGTGTATCGCCTCGCGCTCGGCGCGCTTGAAGCGGCCGCTCGACGTTGGACGAGTGCAGCACGCCGACGCGGGCCAGCACCCCTCTCCTGAGGGTTGTTATACGGACCCCAAAGTGACAGATTTTTTGCAAATCAAGCGGTTAATATTTGCTTCCGCCTGCCATCATTATCAATTGATATGCGGGCGTTGGCGTCCGTCAATCGCTGTTAGGCCCTGGACGTACAGAGAGGAGAGCACGATGAGCAACGAACAGGTGGCACCTGAGACGAAAGGTGTTACGGTGAAGTTACTTGCAACGGTTGACCTTGGCCCTGAGATCGAGGGCATGGCAGGGCGCCAACTTCGAATGCGTATGGTGACCATCGAGCCTGGAGGCGTCTTCGGCCCGATTCACGACCATAAAGACAGACCAGGCACCGTCTACATACTGCAAGGAACGATCACTGACCATCGAAATGGAGTCGCTACGGACTATGGGCCGGGAGTGGGCTGGCCCGAGGATAGGAACACCACACACTGGCTTGAGAACAGAGGAACGATTCCGGCGGTGGAGATCTCGGTCGATATAGTCAGGCAAGAGTAAGCTCAGGCCCGACATCTAACACGGTCGGGCCTAACACGCGGCTCAACCGGACGCGCTTCAGTCGGTTTCGCCTCCTTTCGCGCGCCGGTTAGCCGCAACATTGGCCGTCCGGTTGGGCAAGATGGCGCCGTCGTGCGGCCGCTATCGGTGGCTTTGCCGCAGGGATGCGGATGGCCGGGTCCAGCGCAACTCGGTCGTTGAATTCGGCCGTCGCCGACCCCATGTTGCCGGTGAGATTCGCGCTGCTTGCGGCAGCAATGACATGACACTGGCCGTTCAATCCCAGGTCGTCAACTGACGCTCTAGTCCGCCTGCATTTCCTCGAGACCGTCACCCTGCGCTGTTCGTTTCTGGTGGACGCTGCACAGACCTGAGTCGGAATCGATACGCGTCGGCGGCGTGCCCGCTCGCGCTGCCCAAGCCTGCACGGCATGTCGCCGCCCGACCGTTACCTCTCACCGCTGACCGAATTCCGCTGCGCCGCGCTCGCGATCCGCGGCGCGCTGCAGGCCGAGGCATGACACAAAGAATCAGCTTGGCAAACCGTGCGGTGTCCATTTAGGGGGTCGTGCGAAAACTCGCCCCGATTTCGATTTCCGGGGTCTTCTTGCGCCTGCCTGCTCGCAAAGAATCGAATACGGTGCAATCCGAGCGGGCGAATTTTGGCTCGAGCTATCCGAATCGCGTTTTCATACAGCCTCGAGCCTCGGCGGTCATGGTCCGCTCTCGAAGACGGCCGCTCGCGCGTCGCGAAATCAGGACGCAGTAACTATCATCGGCAGAGCACAACAGGGAGCGACAGGCTCCGAGCACATCGACCTGCGAGTTTCCATCAGCGCATCGAATGGCGCGCGCCTGGCACGAAAATCCTGCGCGATCGTCATTGACGTGTACCCGTGACGGTCACACTTCGGCGGCGCCTGGATCGCGATCAGCGCACCGAATGCCGGTGTGGATTTGCGGAAATCGACACTGCGAGTTGGCCAATGCGTCTCGCGATTTCGTGTTGCCGGGATCCAGCCAGCGTACGGCGGCACGAGTTGCCTTCTCAATTTCTTCAGCACGAATCCTGTGGGCGTATTCCTCGAAGGCCAGGCGGTCAGGATAGGAATCGGGATCGAAGCGAGCCATGGAATGCTCCTGGGGGATCGCGGGGGATACCTGCAGATGAGCACCCTAACTCTTGGTCGATTCGCGCACAATCCATGCAATTGGCAAAACATTCATGCCATAATGGCATCAATTGCCATTACCGTCGCGCCCACAATGGAATCCAGTCTGGCGATGCTCGCCTTTGTCCGTGCCGTCGAATGCAACGGATTCACGCCTGCGGCGCGCGATCTGGGTGTCACACCGTCCGCGGTCTCGAAACTCGTGACGCGGCTCGAGCGGAGGCTCGGCGTGCGGCTACTCCAGCGCTCGACGCGCCGCCTTGCGCTGACCGCAGAAGGCGAGATCTACTTCGAGCGCGTGCAGCGGATCGTCGGCGAAATTGCGGACGCCGAAGCCGACGTCATGCGCTTCGGCGGCGCGCCGCGCGGCCGCGTGCGGATGAGTTTGGGCACGGCATTCGCGACATACGCACTGGTTCCGGCACTGCCCGAATTCATGGCCCGCTCCCGAGATTACGCTCGATCTCGTCGTCAGCGAGTACGCGATCGACCTCGTGGAAGCCGGGATCGACCTCGCGATCCGCGTAGGACCGCTCGGCGACGTCAATCTCGCCGCGCGCCGCATCGGCGATCTCGAGCGCGTGATCTCCCGCCGCGCTTCTCCGGCCTACGCCGCCTCGAAAAGCACAGCGCGTTCATCCTTGTAGCCGCAACCACGATCTCGCGCGGCACGATTGCCTAGGACGCTCACCGGGCATTGCCGGCGGCCAGGCCGGAGTGGCCTTTCCGGGGACAAAGCGGCGTGCGCACGATGGCAGTCAAGGGCGACATCACGGTGAACAATGCCGAGACGATGTACGAATCCGCTGCTCGGATTGGGCGTGATACGCCTATCCGACATTATCGTCGGACCGGCGATTCGAGTGGTCGACTGGTTCCCATCCTGGTCGACTTGCACCAGCCCGAGCACTCCGCCATTGCATGCGGTCTATTCCCCAACCGACGTCGGCCGCCGAAGGTCGACGCGGTGATCCAGTTCCTGGTGGAAAAGTTTTCCTCGGTTCCCTGGCGCTTCGCCGCACCCCTAGGAAATCGCCGACTCGCCGACGCCACGCGCAAACCACGGCGCGCCCGGTAAATGCAGCTTTCAATGCTTGGCAGGGGGTTGGACTTCTTCTTACAACGGTTCCGAGCGACCTGGCGCCGCCGGCTCCCCGATAGCCGACGTTCCCGTGGGCATCTCTCTTCGAGCGCAGCGACGGGCGGCGTCGCCTACTTCGCGAAGTAGTCGATGTTAAATGCGGCGTCATCGCGAAGCATCGAGGAATCTGGCCGGCGGCATGGATCTGCGAGATGCTTGATGTCTCGCGCAGCGGCTTTTGCGAACGATACGTGCGCCCGGCCAGCGCCAGATCGGAAGCGAATTCCGCGATGACGATGCAGATTCGCACCAGCTGCATAGACTGTGATCGTACCAATGGCGCCCGGCGGGTGTGGAATGACCTCCGGAATTGGCGTCTAGCCTGTGGATTACATCGGGTGGAACGCCATACATTTATCCCTCCGGCGTCCGTGATCCGCGTACCGTCAAATATTTCGGGCCTAGGGTTTATGATTCCTTTCTCCATCCTCGATCGCCATCTGTATGTCCCCCATTCTGTTACTCGTTTCGCGCGGCGCGATGGCTGCGATGTTGCTGTTTCTCGCTACGCTGGCGCGCGCCGAAGAGGTGGGCTGTACTTCGACAACCTTCCACCTGTTCTCGCCGAACGACAAGGTGTGCGTGATGGCGTTTAACGATCCGGATATCGATGGCGTCACCTGTCACATCAGCCAGGCGAAGACGGGAGGATGGAAAGGCGCGGTCGGCGTCGCCGAAGATCCCTCGCGCTTTTCGATCACATGCCATCAGTTCGGCCCGATCACGCTGCCACCAAACTTGGACCGGGAAAAGAGTGTGTTTAGTGAGAGCACCTCACTGCTCTTCAAGAACACGAAAGTCATTCGGATGTTCGACGCGAAACGGAATACGCTGGTTTACGTCGCGATCAGCAAGCGCGTGCTCGAAGGCTCGCCGATGAATGCGATCTCGGCGGTGCCGATCATCCCTTGGACAGGTCGCTAGCGCCCGGGGCGCGAGCGCTACCGATATCAGGTCGGAACGACGGACATTTACATCCCGTGCGCGCAACTGCTCATACGGTCAATCGAGCGCAACGAGTGGAGCGACCAAGTTTCCGCGTGATCACTGGTGCACGGATGCGATTTCCTTTGCGCGCGCAGCTGCAGCAGGCGCATCGAATGTCAACTACGCAGTCGCTGCCACGAACGGCCGCAATCGAGACAGGTGATCGATCGGTTGAATCCACGAGCCTAATCCGCCGGTGGCTTTGCAGGAAAGCAGCCTCGATGATTCGGTTCGCGGGACGGTGCCATATCGTGGCGCATTCCTATTGATCCGCCTCGGCCAATCCACCGACCGCATTGAAGCGAGAAGCCTGCGCGGGTACCATCGGACCCAATGTTCATGGCAGGACAATCGATTCTTGGGAGCGCGCGAAATGACGACAACCGTTCTCGTGCCTGCGACGGTACCGGTGGCCTGGTCGCGGCCAATCTGCTGGCCAAGGAGGCGGCGCGCAGGAACGCGGCGCTGCAGATCAAGCTGATCGGCCAGTCGCCCATGCACACCTATCAGCCGGGGATGCTGTTCCTGCCCTTCCAGAAGCCAGGCTATGCACCTTGCCCGACATCCAGCGCAGCAATACGTAACGGCGCCCAGTCAGGCGCGCAGGAACAT
>CAVUCJ010000008.1:0-313096 GCA_963739745.1 uncultured beta proteobacterium | reverse complement strand
GGCCGCGCTGATCGAGGCGATGAACTCGGCCTATCCCACGGCGGGCCTGATGGTGGCACTCGAAATCGGCGCCAAGGTCAACAAGGGCGAAATGAAGTGGTGATGCAAACCAACTGAACGAACACTCGCCTGCGCCATCGATGCAGGCGATGCCGTCTGCGCTGCGTGCCCGCTATTGGACGGATCGCGTTGAGCCATGCAACGGCCGCAGTTGGCCGCTCCAGAGACTGTCGCCCTTCACATCTCGCGGCCCTCTAGCCGTCGTTCGGCAATTACGGGAGCCGACCCCTTGCTGCCCCTCGAATTTCCCGAAAGCTGCCTGTCAACCAGAGTGAAGCTGACGTTCGCGCGATTATCGCCCGGACGTGCTCACGTCCCACCCAAATCTGTGCATGGTTGTCACCGCCCTTGCAGAAGACTCAACGACCGTGCCATCCGGCCTCGCGCAGGCCCGGGACCCCGTCTTGGGACCTGCCCGATGCGGCGAGCGCGCCTCGGACCTCCAGCCCGTACTGGAGTACGAGTTCGATCAACGCGCTCCCGGGCAATCCCCGATCGTCGCCCAGCCGGCTTGCCGCCGGGCCGACGCGGTACGTCAGGCGTGCGCGCGCTTCGCGTCGACGACGCGGCGCAACCCGAGGAGGCCGAAGAGCAGCGCCACAGCGGCAACGAGCCCCCAGATGCTTGGGTAGACGGCGAGCGCGGCCACGGCGACCCATGCGATGACGTCGGCGACGCGAACGCCGGTCGCCTTTGCGCCGCCGAACAGATGCGCGAATGCCAGGACGAAGACCACGCCGGATAGCGCTGCCTCGAGAAACCCCGTTGTAATCGCGGGCTGGAGCATGCCAGGGTACAACAGGAACAGGAACGGGATCACGTACGTCACGGCGCCAAGCGCGACCGCGTGCCGCGCCACCGATACCCAGGGCGCCTGCGCAAT
The DNA here is from genome assembly GCA_963739745.1 of uncultured beta proteobacterium. GTDB lineage: Bacteria > Pseudomonadota > Gammaproteobacteria > Burkholderiales > Casimicrobiaceae > VBCG01. Next base: position 312,153 of record CAVUCJ010000008.1, on the reverse strand, counting down.
TCCGGCTGCGACGAACACGGCCACGCATACCGGCGGGGTGATCACCGATAGCGTCGCGTAGAAGAACACGAACATGTGCGCCGTCAGCGGCGCGACGCCGATCTTGATCAACGCCGGCGCCAGCGTCGCGGCAACGAGTACGTACGCGGCCGTGGTGGGAATGCCCATCCCCATGACCATGCAGACGGCGGCGACGATGCCGCCGATGAGGTACACGGAGCGTGCGCCCTCGCCGACGATCATCGACGAGAGGGTCACGCCGATCCCCGTCAGGTTGATCATCGCCACCAGGATCTGCGCCCCGGCAAGGAGGATTCCGACGATCACCATGCCCTTGCCGCCGTCGTCCAACGCCTTGGCGAGCATCGGCGCGAGCGGCTCCGCGGACGCGTTACGCCGTCCGATCCGCGTCACGATCAGTCCCGCAACGCTGCCGAGGATGCCGTAGAACACCGATCGCTCGAGCGAATTGCCATGCAGGATGCCGAACGCGAGGCCGGCGAAGGCCGCAAGTATCGGCAGCAGCCGCCGCCACTGGAGCACGGAGCGCCACGTCGGGATCTCCTTGTCCGGAACGCTGCCGAGGCGCTGTTCGCGGGCAATGATGTGGACGGTCATGAACACGCCCAGATAGAACAGCAATGCAGGCAGGACCGCGGCAGCCGCGATGCGAACGTATTCGATGCCGAGGATCTCGGCCATGATGAAAGCCGCGGCCCCCATGATCGGCGGCGCCAGCTGACCGCCGGTGGAAGCGACCGCTTCGACGGCCCCGGCAAGCGCCGGCGGATAGCCCAGGCGCTTCATCATCGGAATGGTGAAGCTGCCGGTGGTCGCGACGTTGGCCACAGAGCTGCCGCTCACCATCCCGAAGATGCCCGAGGCCACGGTGGCGATCTTGGCAGCGCCGCCGGTGGCGCGCCCGCTGACGCGCATCGCGATGTCCATGAAGGATTGCCCACCGCCGGTGTGCAGCAAGAAGCTGCCGAACAGCGTGAACGCGGCGATCACCGTCGCGGCCACGCCCACCAGCGACCCCCACAAGCCCAGGTCGCCGAGCAGCAGAGTCTCGGCAACGAACTCGAAGCCGAAGCCTCGATGACCGAGCCGACCAGGAAGGTACTGGCCGAGAAGAGCGTACGCGAGCCCTGCCGCGACCATCAGCGGGAACACGATGCCGATGGCACGACGGGACAGCTCGAGAATCACCAGAACGAGACCGGTCGTGAGCGCGATCTCCAGCCGACTCGCGGTCGGCAGCGACGTCATGATGGCGTCGGCGTTCCACGCGACGTAGCCGCACGCGGCGAGCGTCGCGACGACAATTGCGCCATCGACGACGATGCCCAGCGGACGCCAGCGCGTCGCGCCGCCGAGCGGGAACTGCAGGATCGCGAGACAGATCGCGAGCGCCACGAACACCGGTCGCTGCACCAGCGACTGGAAGACGCCGAACGCCGCGGTGTACAGAATGAACAGCGCCAGCACGAGGCTGAGCGCCGTGATCCCCCGCCGTCGCACGTCAGCCGCTCCGCGCGCGCCTGCTACTTCGCGATCAGGCGCGCTGGGATCTGCGCGCCGCGTTCGCGGAAATAGCGCACCGCGCCGGGATGCAGCGGCGTCGTCGCGTACTTCAGCGTCATCTCTATCAGGTCGACGCCTTTCACCTCGGCGAACGCGTTGGCCTGGATCTCCTTGTCCTCGCAGACGGCTTTGACGATCTGGTAGGCGGTCTCGTCATCCATCTCCGGACCGGCTGCCGCGCCGACGCCGAACCCCCACGTCGTGTACGCAGCGATGTTCAGGCTGGGGATCGCAGGCACGTCGACCATGGACAGTTCCGGCATCGCCTTCTCGAGCTTCTGCTTGTCGGCCGCGTCGAGGCCGAGGATCTTCACCGGGGTGAACGTCGCAATCTCGCGAGAGGACGCGTCGAGCGCCATCCCTGCCCCCGATTTCACGTAGCCGACGATACGGTTGTCCTTGATCGCGGCCACGGCTTCTCCGGTCGAGCCGCGCATGTAGTCCGGGGCGATCCCGAGCACCTTGAATGCCGTCTCGGCGGTCTTCTCGGTCGCCGATCCCTTGATGCCGGGATTGAGGCGCTTGCCGCCGAGGTCGGCCAGCGCTTTGAGCCCGGAATCCGCGCGGACGACCACGTTCTGCGGCGCGATCGAATAGACCCACAGCAGCTTGATATTGCTCAAGGGCTTGCCGGCGAAATCCCCGACGCCCGTCGCCGCGTTGTGCATCACGTTGGTCGTCACCAGGCCCATGTCGATCTGCTTGCGCTCCATGCGTCGGAGATTGTCGAGCGTCGCGCCGGTCTCCACGACCGAGGCGTTCACGTTCTTGACCTTCTGGTTGACGATCTGCGAGATCGCTACGAAGTATCCGTAGTGGCTCGACGACGCCGACGTGGTGCCGATCAGTATCTTCTGCTGCGCGCTCGCGGCGAAGGGCAGCAACAAGGCGAAGGCCGCCGCCGTTACCAGGAAAGGGAATGCTCGCTTCATTTGGGTCTCCTCCGTTGAAATTCGATCATTTCGATCACCTCGCCCGGCACGGCGATGGCGAGCTCCAGCAACAGGTACGACAAGGCCTTGCCGTGCCGGTCGAGGCACAGGCTGCGATTGACGCCGCCTTCCAGCACGCCGTCGATGACGAAATTCATCCCGTCGACGCCGGGCAACAGATGGCGCGTCACCGCGGTCGGCCGGCGATGGGCGAACTGTCCCGCCACAGCCGCCTCCGTCACCTGCTCCACCAGCAGCGGATACGCCTCGCTCCGATAGGCGAATACGGCGACGCTCAGGCGATCGCCCTTGTCGCCCGCCCGGGCATGGGCGATCCGGTACAACGGGACGGTGTGCAGGTTCACGTCGTTATCCGATCATCGACACGCTGGCGGCAACGCGCTCGCGCGGAACGAATGCCGACGCCGACGCGAGCATCGGCACGACATTAAGTCGTACGCCCCCGCCCCCGGCGGGGCCGGCCGTGTACAGCGCCTCGACCTCGTGCAGCGCAAGCCGAACATCCCGCTGGCGGCCGCCGCTGACCGCAAGCCGCACCCGCACGTCACGCGCATCGCGATTCGCCAACGCGGCGAGCCGAACGCCCTCCGAGTCATTGAACAGGCTCGACACGCCGATAAGATCGTAGTGTTTGCGCAGCCCGCCGATCCGCGCGAGGCGCGCTTCGAGGATTTCGATGGCGAGCCGGCCGCGCGCTTCCGCATTCGGCCCCGCGTACGAAATCTCGCCTTCGCCGAGCCATCCGCCGTCGTAGCAGACGGTCGCCTTCAATGTCGGCGGCCGCGGGTGGCCCCGGCTGCCAGTGAGGCGAACGCGATCGGCGCCGAGATCCTCGACGTGGACGCTCGAAACGTCGAGCACGACGTCCGGGGTCAGATACGCAGTGGGATCGTGGATCTCGTAAAGGAGCTGCTCGCGGACCGTCTGCGACGAAACGAGCCCGCCGGTCCCCGGCGGCTTCGTCACGACCACCCCGCCGTCGCGATCGATTTCCGCGTACGGGTAACCCAGTTCGGCCGGCCGCGCCACGTCCTTGAAACCCGGGTCCATGAAGTAGCCCCCGGTCACCTGCGCGCCGCATTCGAGCAAGTGGCCGGCCATCGTTCCCGCGGCGAGGCGAGCCCAGTCGGACATCGCCCAGCCGAATGCCTTCAACAGCGGTCCGAGCGCCAGCGACGGGTCGGCAACGCGACCGGTCACGACAATATCCGCGTCGGCCGCGAGCGCCGCCGCAATCTCCGTCGCACCAAGATACGCATTGGCAGAGATGATCGCCGCCGGATCGACCGGCCCTTCGCCCTCGGCCAGAAGCGAGACCACTTCCTCGCGCGACATCACGGCGAGCAGGTCGTCGCCGACGACGGCCGCGACCTGCACCGGTCCGATCCCCAACTCGCGGCACAGGGCCACGATCCGCTTGCCCGCTCCGATCGGATCGGCGGCGCCAAAGTTGCCGACGATGGGTATGCTTCGCGCAAGGCAAATGGGCAGCACCGGCCGGAGGAATTCGTCGAGCTCCGCCAGGTAGCCGGGGCCGGCGCCGGTACGCTGGCGCTGCTGCGCGAGCGCGAGCGTTCGCTCCGCCAGCGTTTCATACATCAGGTACGCCGGCCGGCCGTCGTCCGCCATCGCCGTCGCGACCGCGAGGCCTGCGTCGTATCGGTCCGCGGCAAACCCGGCCGCACAACCAATCAATACCTCCTGGCTCATTCGATCCGTCCCACAGGTGCCTCAGCTCGTTGCCGTCGGGAACGCGGCAACGCCTTCGCCATTTTGCGCTCACGAAAGTCGCATATAATGCAAAGATGAGCTGCATTCATCGATTTTGTCGATGAATATATCGACGAAGCTGCTGCGCGCGCTCGTGGTGCTCGCCGACTGCCGGCACTTCACCCGCGCAGCCGAGCGCTGCAACCTGTCCCAGTCGGCGTTCAGTCACCTTATCCGGCGCCTGGAGCGCGACGCTGGCGTGCCGCTTTTCGACCGCAATACCCGCAACGTCGCCCTGACGGCTGAAGGCGAGCTGCTCGCCGAACACGCCAGGCGCCTGCTTGCCGATATCGACGCTTCGTTCGCCGAACTGCGCGACCGCGCGACACTGCGACGCGGACGGGTAGCGGTTGCCGCGCTGCCGTCGCTCAGCGCCGACCTGCTGCCCCGGGTGTTCGCCCGTTACCGCTTACGCTACCCCGGCATCACGCTTCACCTGTTCGATCGCCTTTCCGACCCCTGCCTGAACCTGCTGAACGAAGGCCGCGTCGACTTCGCACTCACCGCGCCCGGCCGCAGGCTGCAGGAGTTCGACAGCCGCCTGCTGGTGAGCGAGCGATTCTATTTCGTGTGCCCGCGCACGCACCGACTTGCACGTCGGCGTCGGATTGCGCTGAAGGACGTGCGGGGCGAGGAACTGCTCGGCATGGTCCGCTCCAGCAGCGTCCGCCAGCACGTCGACCGCGCGCTGGGGGACGCGGTCAGGCAGAGCTCTCTCGAGGTTGAGCAACTCGCGACACTGGCGGGACTCATCGCCAACGGACTCGGTGTCGCGCTCGTCCCCGAGCTAACGTTGTACCAGTTCCGGCGCGATGAACTCGTCTGCGTCGAGGTCGACGACGCGAACCTGCGACGGCCGATACTCGCCGTGCAGCGAAAGGGCGTGCGTCTGTCGCCCGCCGCCGCGGAACTGTTCGCAATGATCCCGCCGCTGTTGACGTCGCTGTCATCCGCGCCGGGGGCGGCGGTCGGGCGCGTGCCGCGACGACAATCCCAGCCTCAATCTAGGCGCGGCTCGGCCCGTTCGCGGCTGTCCGCACAGGGGCGCTCCGCTCGGCTCTAGGGTGCGGACGTTCCTCCGGATCAAGATTGCGGAACGCCGTGATTGCTGTTGGGTAACACGCCGGGGGCAAGTCCCGACCCATTGCTGCCCGTGGGGCTCCGGAAAAGCGGCCATCGGCGATTTCGTCGATTGGCCAAGACCGGACCTGGCATGCGATTCCCGCAACAACCCATGGTCTTCTCTCGCCGGTGCAGTTTCGACCCTCGGTAGTGTGGGTTCTACAAAGCGTGCAGATCGCAATCGTGGCGCTATCATCCCGCCTTGAACCCAACACGCCCTATCGAACGTCGCATGGACCCGCAGCCGAAGCAGCCACGAATTCGATCCCCGCGTAGGGCTCATTTTGCGCGCCTCGGCGCGCTCTTGCTTGCATTGTGGTTCCTGCCCCTGACGCCGTCGCTCGCGGCGCCCACCCCGACCGCGCTGGTGTTGTATTCCAACAATCGGCTGCTTCCGGCCAACCTCGAAATCGACCGCGGGTTGCGCGAGACGATGGCAAGTTCGAACGCAGGCAACGTCGAGCATTTTGCGGAGTTCCTCGACGAGCCCGCATTTTCCGGTCCGGCCTATGAACAGAATACAGCGGCTTACCTCCGACAGAAATACGCTGCACGCGCTCCCGACGTCGTGGTGGTCGCGGGCGAATTCGCGCTTGGCTTCCTGCTTCGCCACCGTGCCGAGATGTTTCCCGGCGTCCCGGTGGTCCACGTCGCGATCGCCAAAGGCTACCTCGCCGCCACGGCACCGTTGCCGCCCGACGTCATCGGCGTACCGGTCGAGTACGACGCGATGGGAACGATCGTACTGGCGCTGCGGTGGCACCCGCATGCGCAACGTCTGGTCATCGTGACGGGCACCAGTGCCTGGGACCGCGAGCGCGAATCCGGCCTGCGCGCGGGCCTTGCGCACCAACCGGTATCAGCTTCTGTCGAATTTCTCGCTGGCCTGCCGACGGCCGCGGTCGTGGAACGGCTGCGGGGACTGGGCAGCGCCGATGTGGTTTATACGCCCGGCTATTTCAGGGACGGCGCAGGTCGCGAATTTGCGCCGCGCGAATCGGTCGCGCTGATGACGGCCGCGTCCGGTGCGCCCGTGTACGGACCTTACGGTACCTTCATTGGGACGGGCGTCGTCGGGGGTCGCATGCCGACCTACGTCGACATGGGTCGAGAGGCCGGCAAGGCCGTCAACCACCTCCTGCAAGGAATCCCCATCACTGCCATCAAGGTGCCCGCCAGCATCCCGGCCCTGGTCCAAGTCGACTGGCGACAGGTGCGCAGGTGGGGCATCGATGCGGACGCGATTCCGGCCGATGCCGTCATCCATTTTCGAGAGGCCACCTTCTGGGAGACCTATCGAACCCAGGCCGTGCTGGCCAGCGCCTACTGGACGGCGACCAGCGCCCCCGGCCACTACAGCGGCGACACCGGTCTTGACTTCGGCTGGACCGTGCAATTCAACAACGGCGCTTTAGGCTCGAGCATCGGTAAAGTCGGCACTCTCTACACGTGGTGTGTTCGCGGCGGATCCGGGGTGGATGCTCAGTGACTTGAGCGCTGGTTTTGCGGCGTACGCAACGTTCGCGCCATGCGATGCCTCCCTGCTCGTCCGGGTCCGCGCTGGTGGCCCGGGCGAGCATTACGGCATGCTGTAGGCGCTGATGTTGTCGCGGCCAATGTCGTCGCCCCAGATCACCAGGATGTTGGGCTTCTTGGCAGGAGTCTGCGCAAGCGCTGGCGATATCGCGCCAAGCGCGAGGACGATCGCGGCGACCACGCTGGAGGTATCTGCCGGCCATGATCTGTTCGTTCAGTGCATTGCCTTTCGGTCCCCCGGCGATGTCGACAAACGTCGGCACCCAGTCCAGCGACGCGATAGCGTTCAACGCGCTGATGTCACCGTCGGCGGCGCCGCGTCGAAGCCGCCACCCAACGCCTGGTACAGCCGCACGCGATTCGTCCGCTGCGCGCCGCGCAGCTTGATGACGTTCGATTCGGTCGCAAGCTGCGCGGTTTGCAGCTGCGCCACCCACAAGAGATCCCTGCGGCCTGCCTTGTACTGGATGGTCGCGATCCGCACGGCTTCCGTTCGATCCTCGAGCGACTTCTGGTCCAATGGCAGTTGCAGCGCCAGAAGCCGGTCGTTCGCGAGGCTATTCTCCACCTCTCGAAACGCCGCGAGCGCTATGGACCCGTAGCTCGCAACCGCCTGCGACTGTTGCGCGGTCGCGATCTCGACCTTCGCCTTCAGCGCGCCGCCCTCGTAGACCGGTATCGACACGCCGATGCCCGCCGAGACGAGCCACGGATTGAGGCGCAGGAGCGAGAGCACCTGGTCACCCAGCCGGCCGCCGGCGAGCGAAATCGAGAAGTCGGGGAGCAGCGCGAGCTGCGCCGCCTCTTCCTTGCGAAACGCCGCGAGCACCTCCCGCTCGGCCGCCAGGATATCTGGCCGGCGTTCGAGCAGTGCCGAAGGTAGACCAATCCCGCCGATCGGAGGCAGGGCCGGATAGACCGCGGCCACTTCGATCTCGGCGGCGGGATAGCGCCCGATCAACGCCTCCAGCGCGCGGCGCGCCTCGCCGTACGATTCGCGCGCACGCTCGACTTCGCTCTGCGCCGCCTCGAGCTTCGCGCGGACGTCGACCACGTCGAGGTCGGAGTCCTTTCCGGCACTTCGCCGCAACCGCACGAGTGAAAGGAGGTCGCTGTAGATCCCGACCGCCTGCTCGCCGAGTGCCAGGAGCTGGCGCGTCTCTACGGCAACGTACCAGAGCTTCGCGGTCGTCGCGGCGAGCGACTGGCGCGCGTACGCGTAGTCGAGCGCCGCCGCTTCCGCATTCGCCTCGGAGGCGGCGCGCTGCGCGCGCAGCCGTCCCCACACGTCGAGCTCCCACGCTACACCGAGGAAGGCGGAATTGCTGGTAAACGTACCACTGTCGCGGTCGTCGGTGGCCGAGCCGCCGAGCTGCACGCCGACCCACGGCATGAGCCTCGACCCGACGACGATCACCGTTTGCTGGGCGATGGCGACCTTGGCCGCCGCCGCCCGCAAGTCCGGGTTGTTCGCGATCGCCTCGGCGACGAGCCCTTCGAGGGTCGTATCGTTGAACGACTTCAACCAGTCGTTCGTCAATTCGCCGCCGCGCGGGTCGGCACGCCACTCGGGAGGAATGCGCGCCGCTTTCGGCAACGCCTGGTCGACGACGTCCGTGTGCGTCGGCGGCGCCTTGAGAGCGCAGCCGGCGATCATCACCATCGCGACAAGAAGTGCAGCGCGCCTCATCCGGAGAATGGATACAGCCAGTTGTACCAGGTATAACTGCGGATCGCGATCTTGCGCAGAACGACGAAGGCGCTGTCGGGATTGGTGTAGATTGCCGCGCGACCCTGCGTGCCGATCGGGAACTTGAGCTGATCGGGATCGTCGAGGGTGATCGCCACCGCGAACTGACCCTGCGGAACTTCGCTCGGCACGTAGTTGAAGGTCGGCAGCGTTCCGCTCGGCAACATCTGCCCGGCGCCGCTTCCCTGCCAGATCGCCTGGACCTTGCCGCGCCAGATCTGGCCGGGGTACAGGTCCAGGGCTACCTCCACCGGTTGCCCCGGCTTCATGTACTTGAGGTTTTCCTGGAAGAAGTTGGCCAGCAGGTACCGGTCGTCATCGCAGATGAACGACGCGATGGCGCCGAAGCGAACGTCGCCGGCAACCATGCCCGGTCGGACCTGCAGGTTCATGATGTAGCCGTCCTCGGGCGCGACCATCACGCGTGTTGTCCAGGTAGAAGAGCGCCTGATCGAGCTCGGCCTGGGTCGCGGCCACGGCCGTGTTCACGCCGTCGATCTCGGATTGGTACTTGAGCCGCGAGCGCTGTTCCTCCGCCTGCGCCTCCTTGATCGCGGCGTTATCGGCCGCGACCTGCGCGCTCCATTTTTGCGCGTCCTCTTCCGGGCCTGCGCCCGCCTTGGCCAGATCGCCCGAGAGCTTTTGCTGGTAGCGCGCGTACTCGAGCTCGCTCTTGAGCTTGACGATCTTCTCGCTCGTCACCTGGATGTCGGCCTTCATGATCAGCACGTTCTGCTTCGCCTGGGCGAGTTGCGCCTGCAGTTGCTTCACCTTGGATTCGTAGATGCGCCGATCGAACTGGAACAGCGGCGTGCCGCGCTTGACGTGGACATTCGGCTCGACCAGCACGGCCGTGACGAGCGTAGGCTCCGAGAGCCTCGGTGTGAGCTGGATTGTCCGCTGGATGACGCGCGCCTCGGTCGATGTCGGCGCGACGAAGCGCAGGCCGATGAGAAAGATGATTCCGAGATGCAGCACGAAGAACGTCGAGAAGAATCCCCAGGGTATGGTGAATTTCATCCACCTGAACTTGAAGAACACCAGCCACACAACGAAGCCATAGGCGAACAGCAGGACGAATCCGAGCAGCATGGTTGTCCGGCCTAGCCTTTCGTCCCGCCGTGCGGGGGCCGCGGCGACGCCATTGCGTCGCGAGGCGGAACTGCGGCATCCGTGCCGGAGTCGTGTTCGACGGCCGCCGCGGGTCGACCCTTCAGACGACCTGCCTCCTCGTCGAGCGCCCTGGCCTCTTCCTTGGGAAAGCGCCGGATGTCTACGATGTCGGTGGGCTTGAACGCCCAGATGAAGGCCTGGACCCACGGCAGAATGGTCGGCAGCAACCCGGCCCACCCCATGATCTTGACGGCCTCGGCTTCCGGATGATTGCGCGCGAGCGCGATGCGCCCGGGCAGTCCGGCAATCCAGATGTAGATGAGCACACCCGCGCCACCGGCAAGGGCGAACGTCGCAAAGGTCGCGTAGTCCCAGAAGTCGAGTTCGAAGCCGAGCATGACGTTTTCCTATCGAGAATTCGAGCCGGCAAAGCTCGAATAGTACGCGGCTAGCATGGCGATCTCTTCGCCCGTCAGCTGGCGTGCGACATTGCGCATCTGCTCGCTGATGTCGTTGCGCCGGCTGCCGGACTTGAAAGCCTGCAGCTGCTGCTCGAGATAGGCGCGCTGCTGGCCGCGCAACTCGGGCGCGGCGGTCACGAGGCCCATCGGCCCGTGGCAGGCGGCGCAGGACGCGATGTTACGCATCGGGTGGCCGAGCTCGATCAAATCTCGTGCGGCTGGATCGGCGGAAGCGGCACTGGACGCCGCGTAGGGACTCGGGAGCGATGCGAAGTGTGTCGCAAGGTCGAGCACATCCTGTGGCGACAGCGGTGCGACGAACACGCCCATCACTTCCGGGTTGCGCTTGCCGCTCCTGAAATCCTCGAGCTGCTTGTAGATCGCGGCGACGCTGTGGCCGGCCAGGTTCGGGAAGGCCGCGTCGCTGCTGACGCCGTTCGCGCCATGACAGTTGTTGCAGGTCGTGGCGAGCGCGGCGCCGCGGGCAGCGTCGCCGTGCGCGAGGAGCGCGCGTGTCGCCGTGGTCCACGCGACGTCCGAGGCCGGTTGACCACCATCAAGCGCGGAGGACTGCGGGGCGCGGATCGGCAAGCCGACCGCGCGGCAGATCGTGGCCCAAAGATCGATTCCCGCACCGGGTTGGGCCGAAGGCAGCCAGACGAAGCCGACGACGGCGGCGACCAGGAACAGCACGATGGTGCCGCCGATCCAGACCGCAAATCGCGGATCGCTCTTCATCGCACGTTGACCGGATAGCCAGCCACCCCGGTGTTCTTCTGCAGCAACGCCTGCGCCACCGGGTAGCCGTAGTTCGCCACGGTCAACGCCACCACGAGCAGCCCCCACACCGTGAAGCCGTTGAGCGAACGCGGCAAGCTGCGCGGCGGATTCACCGCGAGCGAGAACGTGAGCGGCGGCACGGCGGCCGCCGGCGCGCGATGCGAGGCAAGCAGGATGCCGATCAACAACAGCGCGGAGAACACGAGCACGAATCCGCCGATCGCCGATACGCTGACCCAGATTGCTTGCGGTGCCAGCGCCGGATCGGCGTAGTCGTAATAGGCCATGCGCCGCGGCTGTCCCATGATGCCGACCACGTGCCAGGGCAGCGTAGTGACCAGCATGCCGACGAACCACGTCCACAACTGGAGCCGGACGAGCTTCGGCGCAGCCAATGGACGGCCGGTCAGGCGCGGCCACAGTTCGTACGCGATCGCGAAGTACATGATCACGATCGAGCCGCCATAGATCAGGTGGAAGTGACCGGTGACCCACTGCGTGTTGTGGATGGTCGAGTTCATTGCGTAGCTCATGTTGATGAGCCCGCTCGCCCCGCCGAGTCCCAGCATCACCAGCGAGAATGCCGAAGCGAGGACGAACGGCCGGTCCCACGGCAACGCCGCGATCCAGCCCAACAGGCCACGGCCCCCGCGCAAGCGGCCCGCAATCTCGAGCGAGGCGCAGATCGTGAAGATCGTGAGCAGCGTGGGCACGGCCACCATGCCGGTGAACACGGCGTGGATGAACTTGAAGCCGGCACCGATCTGCGGATCCGCAAACAGATGATGAAAGCCGATGGGCATGGAGAACACGAGCAGCAGCAGGAAAGCGATGCGGCCCATCCGGTCGCTGTAGAGGCGCCCTCCGGCGGCCTGCGGCAGCAGCGTGTAGAACGCGATATAGGCGGGGATCAGCCAGAAGTACACGATGGCGTGCAGCGTCCAGGAGAACAGCACGCGGGCGAGCCCGGCATCGACCGTTGCGCGTCCAGCCGAAGGCATTGGGCAGGATCAGGAACACGATCTCCGAGCCGACCCCGAGTGACGTCCAGGCCCAGAGCAGCGCGCCGACGGTGGTGGCGAACATCGCGAGCGGGACCGGCAGACCCGGATGGTCGCGCTTCCAGCGCGCGAAGTGCGAGACCATCAGCCCGATCCAGACCCACGATCCGGCGACGGCAATCAGGACGCCGATGTAATACCAGGGACTGCCCGTCAAGCGGCGGATAGAACGTGTAGAGCACGGTCGCGTCGCCCGCGGCGACCGTCGCGAGCGCGATCACTGCGCCCGCGATCACCAGCCAGAAAGCGGTCCACGCGAGCCGCATGCCGTGCATCGGCCGGCCGAGCGAGACGGCGCACACGGCATAGCCGAATCCCATCGCGACGAGCGTGGGAAACACGTAAGCGAGCGTGGTGCCATGCGCGGTGACGGCGCGGTAGTAGTGCTCGGGCTCGACCCATCGATGCAGCGGGCTGCGCACCAGCATCTGCCACGCCCCGAGCGGAATGGCCAGCGCGAAGGCCGCGAACGCGGCCCAGAAATGCGCGAGGACGAGGCGGCTACTGCCGTACACAGGACGCCCTCGGTTGTCCGGCGTACGCTGCGGGCGAACTCCTGGCGATCGACAACCCTGACCCGCGCCCACATGCCTTCGTGTCCCACGCTGCAATACTCGTGGCACGGCATCAGGTGGTCCCCCGGTTTGTCGAACCGCGTCCGCACTTCGGCGACGAAACCGGGAACCACCATGCTGTTCACGTTGGTCCCGGTGACGAGAAAGCCGTGCACGACGTCGGGACTCGTCACGCGGAACACGACCTCGCGCTATCCGTGGGCACGACGATGCACTGCGGCACGAAGGAATACTGCTGTGCGATGACGCGCACGACCGCCGATCCGTCCGGCAGGAGCTCTGTCCCGAGGTTCCCCTCCATGAACTCGCCCGACAGGTGAAGGCGGCTCGCGTCGATCGCTTCCACGTTCGACGGGGGCTGCGCGGCCCAATGCACGCTGGCCAGGATGATCACGGCCAGCACGAACGCGACCACGCCGCCGACCACGTACGACCAGCGTCGTTCGGCATCGTCGACGACCTCAGGAGGCGTCGGGTTCGAGAGCTCAGCCAACCGCGCCTCGCGGCAGGAAGACGAAGACGAAGAACGCGAGCCAGATCGCGAGCAAGCATTGCGACAGTCAGCCCGGCGAGCGCGAGCGCGCCACGCGGTCCCGCGGCGACGAGCTTTTGGAGGTCGCCGTCGTCGCCGAGGAGCGCCACGTTCTCGGGATGGAATGCCGCCGAGACGTGGTCCTGCACGCCAGGTAGCAGCTCAGACTTCTCGGACATAATCGGGGAGGTGCTCGCATGCGCTCTTGAACATCGAGTCGAAGTACAAGTGCGACAGTGGACCGCCCGCCGCGACCGGTATGCGCGGATCGATACCGACACGGTAGGTGAAATGCGTCTTGCCGGGCGCCGTCTCCTCCAGCAGGTAGTCCTCGGCCAGCGCGTGGGCGAGCGGCATCGACGTACCGGTCAGGTAGAACGAACACCTGCGATCCGGCTCCCAGCGGAAGAAGTGCTCGAACAACGTGGCCGCCGCCAGCGTTACGGTGCGGGTCGAGCCGACACCGTGCGGCCGCGGACTCGTCCATTCGACCTTGTGGATGGCATGAAACCACTTGGGCCACGAATTCTCGTCGTCGAAGATCGCAAACACCTTGGCCGGTGTCGCGTCCAGATCGACTTCATGCTGGAAGCGCATCGGCGCGGTCTCGAAGAACGACGCATCGACAGGGTGGCAATCGAAGTGCATGACGGGTGACCTCCTCGTAGCGATTCAACCAGCTGAACACGGGCGCGACAGCGCGAAACAACGGGCTAGTTTCGTGGCGTGGCGGAAAGCGCGGCGAGCACCACCTCGGGTCGAAACGGCACCGACCGCAGCCGCGCTCCAGTCGCATCGAACACGGCATTCGCGATGACCGACGGAACCACGGACGTCGTCGGTTCGCCCGCGCCCCACGGAACTTCTGTCCGGCCGGTCGATCAGATCGATCACAACCTCGGGCACGTTGGGAAACGTCAGGATCGGATAGCTTCCCCAGTTGAGGCTGGTGACCGCGCTGCGGCTGAAGGTCAGCTTCTCGACGAGGGTGCGGCTCAACGCCTGCACGACATTGCCTTCGATCTGGTTGCGCAACCCGTCGGGATTGATGATCTGACCGCAGTCGTGCACGACGAACACGCGGTCGACCTTGACGTGGCCCGTCTTGCGATCGACCGTCACGTCGGCGACGATGCCCACGTACGTGCGGACGAGTTCGTACTTCGTGTAGCTCACGCCACGGCCGCGTGCGATGGGGCCGGCATCGCGCGGCCTGGTACCTCGCGGCTCCCACTTGGCGAATTGCCGCAGGCGCTCGAGCAGTTCGAGTCCACGTGGATCGTTGAGGTATCGCTTGCGGATCTCGAAAGGATCGACATTCGTTGCGGCGGCAATCTCATCGAGAAAGCTCTCGTTGCCGAACGTGTCCTGCATGCGCCCCGGGGCGCGAATCCACGCCGCCGGTAACGGCGTGTCGACCAGCCAGTGCGCGGTAAACTTGTTGTTCGGGAGCGCGTAGGGAATGCCGAGACCGATGTTGTGCAGCGGTGCGCCGGGGGGTCCGTACTTCGGCAAGTTCGCGAGTTTTGCTGCGAGCAGCGTGACCCCCGAGCGCCGCATCGGCCGCTCAGGCCCGAAGATGTCGGACTCCCATGCGGCGATCCCGCCCTGGTCATCGATCCGGGCGCGGTAGTCGAGCAGCACCGGCGGGCCCTTCGGATCCCAGCCGTGCTCGTCCCAGCGCATCCATTGCAGACGGACGGGGCGGCCGATCTCCCGGGAAATCAGCGCCGCTTCCGATGAGCAGTCGTCGGAACCGTTGCGTCCATAGCATCCGGCGCCTTCGACGTAGATGCACCGGACGTTCTCCGGTTTCATCTGCAGCATGGTGGCAAGTTGCGGGCGCAGCAGGTGGCTCGCCTGCGACGGCGTCCAGACCGTCAGTTGGCCCTTCTTGTAGTCGGCGACCGCGCAGGACGGACCGATCGACCCATGCGTGTTCATCGCGAGGTCGTACGTCGCCTGCAGCGTTCGGCCGCCACCTTGAACGCCTCGGTCGTATTGCCCATCGCTCTGGAACACGTCGCGTGCGCTCGATCTTGGAGTTGCGCACGTACTCGAAGAGCTGCGACTCCTCCGGCAATCCGGCCCAGTCCGACCACTTCGGGACGATCGCAGTCGAGGCGCTGATGGCGGCCCATTCGTTGGTCGCGACCACCGCGAGGAAATCGCCCTTGCGCACCGCGCGCACGTAGCCCTTGATCTTCCGGCACGCGCTATCGTCGACGCTCAACGAGCGTCGAGCGGACCCCGGCAGGATGAACCACCCGCGCGTGCAGCATGCCCGGCACCTTCACGTCCTGCACGAAGTCGAAGGTCCCGAAGATCTTCGCCGGAATGTCGAGCCGCGGCACCGACTTGCCGACGATTGTGTAGTCCTTCGGGTCCTTCAGCGGCGCGGCCGGGATTCACCTTGATGCGTGAGCCTGCGGTCGCCGACGAGCTCGGCATACGACATTGACTTGCTGCCGCCGCGCAGCACTGACGACGCCATCGCGAACGATGAGCTCGGCTTTCGCGGCACCGAGCTTGCGCGCGGCCTCGTCGAGCAACGCCTCGCGCGCAGTCGCCGCCGCGCGCCTGATCTGCGTGCCGCCGTCCTGGATCGAGAGGCTGGCGTACGTCGGGCCCTGATTGGGCGTCAGTGCGGTATCGCCCTGGATCGTCGTCACTCGATCGAATGGCACCGACAGCTCCTCTGCGGCCATCTGCGTTATGGCCGTCAACGCGCCCGTGCCGAGCTCCACCTTGCCGGAATAGAGCGTCACCCTCCCCTTATCGTCGATGGCGAGGAACGCACCGACGTCGTCGGGGTCGACGCTCTTGTCGTGGTTCGCGACTGCCTGCGCTTCGGCGGAGGGCGGCGCGAGCGTGAATGTCACCACGAGCGAGCCCCCTGTCTTCAGGAATGCGCGACGCGAGACCACTCAGTGGAATCGAGCATCGAAGCCCCCGCTCCTTACGCCATCTTCTCGGCTGCGCGCATCACGGCACGCAGGATCCGCACATGCGTGCCGCACTTGCACAGATTGCCGGCGAGCGCCTGTCGCACCTGCTCTTCGGTCGGGTGCTTGTTCTTGGCAAGGAACCCAGCCGCCTGCATGATCATGCCGTTGATGCAATAGCCGCATTGCGCTGCCTGCTCGTCGATGAATGCCTGCTGCAACGGGTGCGGCTTCTCGGGCGTGCCGAGTCCTTCCAGCGTGACGACCTCGGCACCGGCCACCGCCGAGATCGGCATCACGCAAGAGCGCAACGGCTCCCCGTAGTAGTGCACGGTGCAGGCCCCGCACTGCGCGAGTCCGCACCCGAAGTGAAGTCCGTGCAGGCCGAGCTCGTCGCGCAAGGCGTACAGCAACGGCATGCTCGGATCCTCTGTGTGCAGGACCTCATCCTTGCCATTGACTTTCAGATTGACGGTGCTGGTCATGGCATCGATCCGTCAGCGCCAGGCCGCACGCCATGACGAATTGATCTGAAGCCAGACGTCGTTGCCCGAATCCGCCGCACCGTCCCAGCCATCGATCCGCAGCACCGGTGCCTCCGTCGTCGCCGCCGTGGCGGTCGCCGGAGCGATCGGGGTCGAAGTCGCACCGAAGAGCGGGAGCGAGAGAGCAGACGCGGCAACCGCGCCTGAGCATGTGATCAGGAATGTTCTGCGGTCGGGCATATCTCGTCTCCAAGGCGGTCGCAAGCGGCCGCATACAGGTCGATGGCCCTTGCCGTCGGCCGATTGTCGCGATTCAGGCGCGCGAGCTCGATGGCTCGCCTTGCATCGTTACCACTGCCGAGATAGAACTCGGCTGCGTGATCCGCGAACGCGAGAGGGTGTTTGGCCAGAAGCGCCTCGAAGCCGGTGCGCGCGCTCGCGAGCCGGGACGTGGCTTCTTCTTCGTTGCCCGCTGCGGTGGCCACATCGGCGAGGCGCCACGAGACTTCGGGGTCGCCACTTGCGACGACGGGCAACAGCAGGTCGCGAGCCGCGGGGAGATCATCATCGTCTAGAAGGATCTCCGCCATATGCACGCGCGCCTTGACGTAGCAGGGAAGGTGGTCGATCGCCCGGCGATACCACCGCGCGGCGCGCTGCGGCTCGGGCGTGTCCAGGCTCTCACCCCACAGCGCACCGAGTTGAAAGCACACCCAGGCAAGCGCGAAGGGGGACACGTCCGGATATTCGCGCAACGCGCGCAGATATGTGCGATCGGCTTCCTCGAACTCGCCAAGGTCTGCGAGCAGCGCACCCAAGGGCACGAGTTCTGCCCATTGCCCCGGTCGATCCGCTCGTGCGCGGCGTGTTGCAAGGACACCCCGGAGGTTGCAGCCCGTGGCTTGATCGATGGAAAGCGCAAGGCGGTTGGTGTCGCTTGCGGGTGCTCCCGCGCACACTGCCTGTTCGAGCGCGGCCCTGGCTTGCGCAAACTGATGCGTCGCGCAGGCGACTTGCCCTACGATCAACGCGGCGCGTCCAACATCCGGGCCCGCGCGGGCGAATTCGTCGACCATCGATTCGAGCCGTTCGAACGCCGCGAGATCGCCAACGAACTGCGCCGTCAACTGTTCCTGCTCGACGATCAGTTCCGCCGTTCCCCGTCGCGTAGGTGCGCGCCAGAATTGGCTCCATGACTGTCGGCGCGCGCTTTCGAGGTTGATGGCCGCAATCTCGCCGTCCGTTACCGACACGAACTGATGCACGACGTCCGAGACGTCGCTTGCCCAGCGCGAACCACGCCGTCCTCGCGCTCATTGAACTGGCGGCTTCGCCCATGGCGAGTTCCCTGTGACAGCGTTCGGCGGGCCGCCGAAGGGCGTGACGCGGCCGGCTTCTCCCGGAATGGACTTCAGATACTCGACCAGCGCCCAACGTTGCTCGTCGGTCAACTTCGGACCGATGACACCGTTGCCCAACGGCCCGTCCTCGAACGAGTGGCCGACATTCGTATTCCCGCGCAAGCTCGTGTCCACGAGGAAACCCGTGGTTACGCTGGTGTCGACCCCCACCTTGACCGGGTCGAATTCGCGTCCGACATAAAACTTCTTGGTGCGCTCGCCGGCCGGGACCAGCATCTCGTACAAGTTGGGTACCGAGCCGTTGTGCATGAAAGGTGGCGTGGCCCACACCCCGTCGCGCGGGGCAGCCTTGTAAACCCTGTGGGGCCGCGGCGGCAACGGATACACGCGATAGCCATGAATCTTGATGGCCTCTTCCTCCGTCAGCTTCAATTTGGCCAGCGCCGCATCAAGAATCTTCTCCTGCAAAGTGAAATAGAGCACACCGGTGGGAATGATGGGGTCGTCCTTGAACGGCCCGCCCATGTACGCAGCGAGTTGCTTGGTCATCGCGTAGGGCCGCAGGTCTTCGAACTGCCCGGGATCGGTGCCCACGTATGTCTGCGGCACGAGGCCCACTTCGATCCAGCGCTTGCCATACTTGTTGGCTTCGGTCCACGTGTACGGCCACTTGTTGTGGCACGACGCGCAGTGACTGGTGAACAAAGTCTCGCCCGCGCGCGCCTTGTCGCGGTCGATCTTGCCGAACACCTCCTCGGGCCACTTGGGCGGCGCCAGGCGGTTCAGCGCATCCTCGATCTTCGCGAGATTGAGCAGGAACGCCGCCGAGTCGAACAGCCCCTGCTCGGGCGTCTTCGAATGCAGATTCATGAACATGTACACACCCGACGCCTCGACCATGTTGCGCTGGAGCGGATCCTGCTGCGTGGCGCGCCATTGCACCCACGAACTTTGCGGGCTGTTCCATAGAAACGGAATCTTGGTCGGCGCCAGCGAGGGCGACCAGTTCTCGGGAATGCGCGGCTCGGTCGAGGTGAAGCGGCCGACGATGGCGCCGATGGCGTCGAGCCGGTGGGGGCCCCATGCGATCGGCGTGAGCAGTTCGTGCGCGTCCGATACTGGTGGACGACCGCGGCGTCACGTTCCGCGCGCTTGCGCAGTTCGCCCTTCGCGGCAGAGCTTGCCGCACCGAGCCGCTTGGCGAGTCGGTCGAACTTCGCCGTGTCGGCCAGCGTGGCCTGCATCGCGTCGTCGAGGGCCCTGGAATACGCCATCATGTCGAACGCGCTCACCCCACCGTCGATGCGAATGCGCTTGCCTTTGTAGTACAACTGCGCGTTGTGGCATGCCGCGCAGGTCAGACCGGCGTACGTGCCCTTCCAAGGGGCCTGCGTGATTACGGTTTTGCTCACGCCGACGGGCAATGCGTCCGGGTTGGTGCGCGGATTCGCGGGCTGGATGGTCAAGCCGTAACGCTCGCTGTTGGCATCGGATCGAAAGAGCTCCTGGCTGCCTGCAGCTTCCAGGTTGAGGAAGATGTCGTAGGACACCGCCGCCGAGCCCTGCGATGTCTGGTAGTACATCTCTCGATCCGCCTGCGACCACCCTTGATCGAGGTAGATGACGGGCTCGCCCGGTGTCTGTGCATCTGCCAGCGGGGAATAGGGTAGCGTCGCGGCGCCGGCCAGCAGCAACATGCACGTACCAAGAGCGAGCGTCGATAGGTGGCTTCCGCGTTGCATGGAGATCTCCTCGGTGCGGTTGAATCGCATCAGCGATTACTTCGCCGCACCGAAGCGCGGAACAGGCTTTCGATCTCATCGGGCCGGTGGCTTCGACCATGGCGAGTTCCCTGTGACGGCGTTCGGCGGGCCGCCGAAGGGGGTGACGCGGCCGGCCTCGCCGGGAATGGACTTGAGATACTCGACCAGTGCCCAGCGTTGCTCGTCGGTCAACCTGGGACCGATGACGCCATTGCCCAACGGACCGTCCTCGAACGAGTGGCCCGCGTTCGAGTTGCCGCGCTCGCTGGTGTCGAGAAGAAAGCCCGTGGTTGCGCTGGTATCGAGCCCGACCTTCACGGGGTCGAATTCGCGTCCGACATAAAACTTCTTGGTGCGCTCGGCAGCGGGGAGCAGCATTTCGTAGAGGTTGGGTACTGAGCCGTTGTGCATGAACGGCGGTGTGGCCCACACGCCGTCGCGCGGCGCCGCCTTGTACACGTCGTGCGGCGGACGGCTCCAGCGGAAACTGCCGATAGCCATGGATCTTGACGGCTTCCGTCTCGGTCAGCTTCAGCTTGTCAAGCGCGGTATCAAGAATTCTTTCCTGCAGGTTGACGTAGAGATACCCGGTCGGAATGATCGGCTTGTCCTTGAACGGCGGCTCGAGGTACGGCGCGAGCTGCGCAGTGATCGCGTAGGGCCGCAGGTCGTCGAACTGCCCGCGGTCGGTCCCGACATACGGCTGCGGCACCACGCCCACCTCGATCCAGCGCTTGCCGTACTTGTTGGGTTGGGTCCAGGTATACGGCCACATGTTGTGACAGCTCGCACACTGGTTGACGAACAGCGCCTCACCCGCGCGCGCCTTGTCGCGATCGATCTTGCCGAACACCTCCTCGGGCCACTTTGGCGGCGCGAGACGGTCCAGCGCGTCCTCGATCTTCTCGAGATTGCGCAGTTGCGCCACCGAATCGAACAACCCCTGCTCGGGCTTCTTCGAGCGCAGGTCCATGAACATGAACACGCCCATGGCCTCGACGGCGTTGCGCCGGATCGGATCCTGCTGTGATGCGCGCCATTGCACCCACGAACTTTGCGGGCTGTTCCAGAGGAAGGGGATCTTGGTAGGCGCCAGTGGTGTGGACCAGTTCTGGTCGATGCCGGGCTCGGTCGAGGTCAGGCGATTGACGATGGCCCCGATAGCGTCGATACGATGGGGGCCCCACTCGATGGGCGTGATCAGCGTGCGCGTCCGATACGCGTGGATCAGGTTGGCTTCCCGCTCCACGCGCTTGCGCAGCTCGGCGTTCGCTGCGGGCGAAACTGCGCCCAGATTGTTGGCAAGACGGTTGAACTTGGCCTTGTCAGCAAGCGTTGCCTGCATCGCGTCATCGAGCGCCTTGATGTACGACATGAGGTCGAACGCGCTCACACCTCCGTCGATGCGGACGCGCTTGCCCTTGTAATTGAGCTGCGAATTGTGGCAAGCGGAGCAGGTTATGCCGGCATACGTGCCCTTCCATCGAGCCTGTGTCACCACCGTCTTGCTCACGCCGACCGGCAAACCGTCGGGGTTGGTCCGCGGATTTGCGGGCTGGATGGTCAGGCCGTATCGCTCGCTGTTGGCATTCGAGGCAAAGCGTTCCTGGCTGTCGGCGACTTCCAGCTTCAGAAAGATGTCGTACGACAACGCGGTCGAGCCCTGCGAGGTCTGGTAGTACATCTCCCGATCCGCTTGCGACCATCCTTGATCGAGGTAGATGACGGAGTTGTCCGGCGCTTGCGCTGTGGCCGGAAGTGAATAAGGTGTCGCCGCGGCGATGGCCAACAGAACCATGCACGTCCCACGGGCGAAGGTCGTCTAGATAGCTTCCATGTTGCATAAGGTTCTCCTGGGTTCGGCTAGATGTTTGTCGCGTCTACTTTGCCGCGCCGAAGCGCGGTTTTAGGCTTTCGAGTCCCGCCTTGAAGAGCGTGGAGACCATCACTTTCACCGAAAGCTCGGGCTGGTTGTTGGCGCGGAACTGCGCACGCCACTCGACGGTGCTGCCGCCAGGCCTCGGCTTGACTTCGAGCACGCCCGTGTAGTGCGACACGGGAATGCCGCTGATGTTGCTGTAACGATAGAGGCGCTTCGCGTTGTCCATCGCGTCAAGCCGCTCGATCAATACCTTGCCGTCAACCGTCTCGATCGTGCGCAATTGTCCGACGCCGGTGCCGGTCAGTCTGATATCCGCAATCAGCGGATGCCAGCTTCCACCGAACGCACCGATCAGCGCCCAGACCTTTTCCGCGAGACGCGGCCAGGTCGACACGCTCGACGACGCTCTGCAGTTCGGTATTCGGCGATGCGAAATACGGGAACGTCTTGGTCCCTGGCTTGGTCGCCCCGGTGGCCCCGCCCTGCAGGAACTCGCGATCACGATTGACGAGCCACGTGAGCAGGATGTCGATGACGTTGGCGTCGACCGTGCGTCCACCTCCCGTCTCGTAGGGCTTGCCGTTCAGCGTGCTCCGCTCGATCTCCAGGTGGCTCGCATCCGTGATCGGCTTGGCGACGTCGAACAGCAGGAAGTCGTCCAGGAAGACACGGGCATTGGCATCGAGCGCAGCCGGGGTCCAGTCCTCCTTGCCGTCGCGCATGTCCCAATTCCTGAGGCTGTCCTTCAACCGCTGCAGGAATAACGGCTGCACGGTCTCGGGAATGGCAAACGGGGTCTGCTGGTTCCACAGATCGCGCAGGTCATCGGTCCCGGCGAGGGCAGGATTGTTGAGCCGCATGTTCGTGTGCTCCGGGCGGCCTACCCAGTCGATGCGAGGGACCGAATGGCCGATGAAGCTGCCCGGCCGCTGAACCGGAACCGTTTCGGCGATGACGCCGAACAGCGACCCCTTGTCGGGATCGAGCACGCGCCGAGTATCGAACTCGACGACAATGCACAGAGCGTTGTCGTGGAGCAGGAGATTTTGAAACTTGCGCAGCGACTCGAGCAGCCACGCGAGGTAGAACGGGTCCGAGCGCAGTCCGGCGAATACGCGGAAGGCGCCGTCCGGTGTCGAGGCACCCTTCGTGTCGTTCACGACGAATCGCAACGCCTGGCCGCCGGGCAGCGTGCAGGTACCGCGCTGCAGCGGCTTCCCGTCGCCCCGGGCCTTCTCGAGATTGTCGAAGTGAAAACTGAAGCGCACTTCGGGATCCGCAGTGCGAAACTTCGCCGCATCCCCGAGACCGGCAACGCTGGCGCGACGCACGACGATCGCGTAGTCGATCGCGTTGGAGAATATGGCCTCCTCGCCCGCGAACGGAAACACGTTCATGGCAAGCACCGTGCGGGACGGATTCTCCGGACTGGTGAACGCAAAGAGGTCGATCACGTCGGCTACAGGGTCGCCGATCGATCTGGGTCCATCAACATGGTCCGACATAGCTGGCTCCTTGGATCGTTCTCAATGGGCTGACCTGGTCAGTCGTTCTTGCCGGGTGTCTGCAACGCCTGCAAGGCCGCATCCAGTGCGAACGTTCCGCCCTTCTGGCTGGGCGGGAACTCCCGGAACGTGCCGATGAATTGGCCGACGTACTGCTGCGCCGGCACCAGCAGGAAGACGTGCTCGACCCACCAGCGATTCCAGTCCATGGCCTCGACGTCGCCGATCTCGAACGGGTCGGAGCGGACGTTGAAGATCTTCGGCGCGCGCAGCGTCGTGAACGGCTGGCGCCAGACCGCGGCGCCGTGCGCCTTCTGCTCGGCGAACACGATCTTCCACTGGTTGTAGCGCAAGCCGACGAGCTGGCCATCGTCGTTGAAGTAGAAAAACTCGTGGCGCGGGCTCGGCGCCTTGCCGGCGAGCGCCTTGGTGAGGTCGTAGCCATCGAGGTGAACCTTGAAGGTCTTGTTGCCGACCTTCATGCCCTTCCTGAGCTGCTCCTTGGCATCGGGGACACCCGCAGCCGCCAGCAGCGTCGGCAGCATGTCCTCGTGCGCGAAGATGTCGTTCAGCACGGTGCCGGGCTTGATGACGCCCGGCCAGCGGATGAAGGTCGGCACCCGGTAGCCGCCTTCCCAGTTGGTGTTCTTCTCGCCGCGAAATGGCGAGGTGCCGCCGTCGGGCCAGGTGAATTTCTCGGCGCCGTTGTCGGTCGAGTACATCACGATGGTGTTGTCGTCGAGGCCGAGCTCCTTCAAGCGCATTCAGGAGCTCACCCACGTGCGCATCGTGCTCGACCATGCCGTCGGGGTAGATGCCGAGACCCGTCTTGCCGCGCGAGGACTCCTTCAGCCGCGTCCAGATGTGCATGCGGGTGGAGTTCCACCACAGGAAGAACGGCTTGTCGGCCTTCTTGGCGTCGGCCATGAAGCGGATCGTCTCCTTGGTGACCTCGTCGTCGATGGTCTCCATCCGCTTCTTGTCGAGCGCGCCGGTGCTCTCGATCCGCTGCGTGCCATCCGCGTTGGCCCAGGCATGGATCACGCCGCGGGTGCCGAAGCGCTTGCGCAGCGCCGGATCCTTGAAGTAGTCCTCGTGCTCGGGCTCGTCCTCGGCGTTCAGGTGGTAGAGCGAGCCCTTGAATTCCTGGAAGCCGTGCGCGGTCGGCAAGTGCTCGTCGAGGTCGCCCAGGTGGTTCTTGCCGAACTGCCCGGTCATGTAGCCCTGCGCCTTGAGCAACTCGGCAATGGTGACGTCACGCGCCTGCAGCCCCTCCTTGGCGCCGGGCAGGCCGACCTTCAGCAGGCCGGTGCGGAATGGCGACTGGCCGGTGATGAACGCGGCGCGGCCGGCGGTGCAGCTCTGCTGGCCGTACCAGTCGGTGAAGAGCGCGCCTTCCTTGGCGATGCGATCGATGTTCGGCGTCTTGTAGCCCATCATGCCCTGGTTGTAGGCGCTGAAGTTCCAGTAGCCGATGTCGTCGCCCCAGAGGATGAGGATGTTGGGCTTCTTTGGTGGCGCCTGTGCGAATGCAGGCACTGCGACACAGAGCATCACCGCAAATCCGCCAATGCTCAGCAACCATTTGTTCACCTTCATCAACGCTCCCGATTGAACTGGCTACGTCTCACTCGAACGCAAAGATCCGCTTCCAATCATTCTTCATGCTGATGACAGTCCAGCCCTGCTTCTGCGCTTCGTCGTAGAGGCCTGGGTGAAGGTACCGACCCTGGTGTCGGGCAAGCCCTGCGCCGGGCCGTAGGCGTATTCGCGCTTGGCGTCATCGTGCAACACCAGCATCGACAGCCGTGCGCCCTCGCCCGCCTGGTGTATTCGAGCATCTGCCGGTCGCCGGTCGAGTTGCCGAACGCCGCGTCGGCCGGCGACCGATCATCAGGTGGATGCCTTCGGGCTTGCCGGCGTCGTTGTCGTTGAGCAGCAGCTTGGGCTCCTTGGTCAGGATCGGCTTGCCGTTCTTGTCATAGCCGTACTTCAGCACGCCCGCGGTGCCGACCACCTGTTCCGGCGGGATGCCGTAGGTCGCTTCGGCATACTGCGCGCACGAAGTCCTGCCCGCCGCCGGTGACGATGTAGGTCTTGTATCCGTTGTCGCGCAAATACTTCAGCAGTTCCTGCATCGGCTGGTAGACCAGCTCGGTGTACGGGCGCTTCCAGCGCGGGTCCTTCGCCTCGCCAGCCACTTCGTCACCTCGGCGTCGAACTGCTCGACCGTCATGCCGGTGAAGGTGGCGGCGAGGATCTTCTCGAGGTCGTGCAGCGTCAGCTTGGCCATCGCCTCGCGGTTGCCGGAAAGCACGGTCTTGAACGGCTCGACGTTCTTCAGCTCCGGCTTCGCCTTGACCAGCGCCGGGACGCGCTCCAGCGCAGTACATCACCTGAACGAGTACATCGGATGCTCGACCCAAAGCGTGCCGTCCTGGTCGAAGGTGGCGATGCGCTCGCCCGGCGGCACGAACTGCGGGCTGCCCTGCGTCGTGGTCGCCCGCACGAAGTCGACGATCGCCTTCTTGGCGGAGCCGTCATTCCAGGAGGGCAGCGGGTCGGTCTGCGCGCTGACCTGCGCGGCGCAGGCCAGCGCGACGGCGAGGACGAGCACACGGAAAAACAGGGAAGACACAACAGATTTCACGCGATTCCCCTTTTCCCGACTCCGGGGGCGGAGCCACAGGCGCCCCTCGCTCGGGACGGCCTTCGTCAGCCTCTGTCGGGAACTGCGCCCGCCGAGTCACGGGCAGTATTGCACTCCGAGGAACGGCGGGCGCCCCACGCAGGGGCGCCCGCTGTATTACTGCTAAATCACATCCTTTAAGCGGACTGGTTAGTCACCCGCGTGGCTGATGTGTCTCGCATCCTGCATCGACTTGATTATATTATCCAGGTTGTAGCTCGCCGGAGTCTGCAGCGCCGGGAATTCCCGATACGTCTCGAGTTCCTTCAGCCACAGCAGCTGCCCGATGGGCAGCATGTTCCAGTCATAGATGAACGCTGTGCTTGGACCGGCCAGTGCACCGCCGTAGGCCAGCAGGCTACCTTCAGCCGACGCCACAGACCTCTCGAAGGGATCACGCTTGAGGTTGTTGATCTGGGTCCAGTGATAGGTGTTTGCGCCATTGAACGATTCCAGCGCATTGGAAGACACCATCGTGTAGTAGAACTTCCAGTTCTTGTACCGCACCGCCGAAGGCTGTGCGCCGGTGTAGTAGAAGAAGTGTCGCGTGCCGAATCGGCCTTGCCTTCCAGATAGTCCCGCTGGTCGACAGCCGTCGAGCGTGGTTTTGATGATGCCGGGGTACTTGCCGGCCTCGATCTCCTTCTTCAGCCCATCACCCGAAGGCCCGCCGGCGATATTGACGAAGGTGGGCACCCAGTCCAGTGACGAGAATATCTGGTCAGGATGCGTGCCGGCCTTGACGTGCCCCGGCCAGCGAATGAGCATCGGAGCGCGCATACCGCCTTCCCAGGTGGTCAGCTTGCCGCCCCTGAAGGGCGTGACACCGCCGTCCGGGTAGCTGATCGTCTCGGCGCCGTTGTCGGTGGTAAAGACGATGATGGTGTTGTCGAGCTCACCCATTTCCTCCAGCTTTTTGAACACGTAGCCGATGTTGTCGTCCATCTGCTTCATGCCGACTTCATTGATACCCCAGTCCTTGCCGCCCTTCTCGCCCAGCATGTCCATGTACTTGTCCGAGAACATGGTGGTAATGTGCATGCGCGCCGGGTTATACCAGACGAAGAATGGCTTGTCGGTCTTCTTAGGGTCATTGCGGTCGAGGAAGTCGATGACCTGGGCGGAGATTTCCTCGTCCACGGTCTTGGAGCGTTCCAGCGTCAGCGGCCCTTCGTCCTTGCAGCTCTGGTTCTTCTCGGTGCCGTCCGAGGACGTACAATGGATGACCGGCCGTGGCGGGGTCATACAGAGCGCGGTCTTCGGATCCACCGCACCGGCGACCTCTGTGAGACCCTTGACCGGGGTATTCTGCAGGGCGGTACAACCGCCTGATCGGTCGGCGTCTTATTGATGTCGGGGAAGCTCACCCCCTGCATGGCGTCGAGGTGATACAGGTAGCCCCAGAACTCCTGGAAGCCGTGTGCCGTTGGCAGCGACGCCGATTTATCGCCGAGGTGGTTCTTGCCGAACTCGCCGGTGTTGTAGCCGAGATCCAGCAGGAATTTCGCCAGCGCGGGCGTGCCCGGCAACAGCGAACTGGTGGCACCCGGAAGCTGCGGCATGACCATGCCCGCCCGCAACGGATGCATGCCGGTGAAGAAGGCGGTGCGACCGGCCGTGCAGCTCTGCTCGGCATAATAGGTCATAAACCTCGCGCCTTCATTCGCGAGGCGGTCGATGTTGGGCGTCTCCCCAACCATCAGGCCCTGATGGTAGGCACCCACGTTCATGATGCCGATGTCATCGCCCATGATGAACAGGATGTTGGGCTTCTTGCCTTGCGCCATCGCTTGCGATGCCACGCCAAATGCGGCAAGCATCAGCGTCGTCAGCAGTAAACTCTTCCAGATATTCATATATTTCCATTTGCGTTTTGCAAACAATTGTCCTGCTCGTGGACGTACGCGCCCAACGCGTGCTTCCGACGCCTCATCCGCCGGAAAGGGTCTACAACAGTGGCTCCCCTGCGCGATTAGCCCCACTTCTAGTCACGATTTCCTGCCCCGCTCCAGCGATTCGATAAGTCGATTTGAGTCGAATGGCTTCTGCAAATAGTCGACGCAGCCAACCGCCAGCGCCTTCCTCCGTGTGACTTCGTCGTCATAGGCCGTGATGAACACGACGGGGAGCGCGGAATTTGCGGCAACCATGCGGCGGCGCAGTTCGATTCCGGACACGCCTCCAAGATTGATGTCGAGGACCAGCCCGATGGCGCCATCGACGATCGCGCTCTGTAGAAACTCCTCCGCCGACGCGAAGGCCAAAGTCTCGTACCCATTTGCCTGCAACAGGCGCTCGAGAGACTTGCGCATCGCGGGATCATCTTCGACGATCGCGATGGTCCCCAGCGATTTAGGCATGAGCAATTGTTCGGCGGATCTTGACTGGAGAACGGCACAAAGAGATCGCTCTGCGGTGCGTTGCCCCAACGATAGGCCGTCGTCACCGGGACCGATACTGTCCTTTGGTGCGGACCCGCACCAAAGGACAGGTACGTCCTATCCCGAGTCCCGGCTCCGGAACTCGCCGTCGTCGACCAGGCCAAGACGCTCGGCAAGCGAAACCATTTCGGCGAGCGATTCGAGTTGCAGCTTCTGCATGATGTGCTGGCGATGCCACTTGATCGTGCGCTCGGCCGTACCGAGCTCGGTGGCGATGCGCTTGTTCAGCATGCCCCGAACGACCAGCGCGAACACCCTGCGCTCGGTCGGCGTCAAGGTGTCGACCCGGGAACGCAGCGCGTCGAGGTTTTGGCTTCGTGCGCGAGCATCGCGGTCACGCACGATGGCTTTTGCAACGGCATCGAGCAACGCTTCGGTGTCCACCGGCTTGGTCAGGAAGTCCTCGGCTCCCGCCTTCATCGCCAGAACACTGCTCGGGATGTCACCATGGCCGGAAAGAAAGATGATCGGCAGCGGTCGCCGTATTTCAACCAGGCGCTGCTGGAGTTGCAAGCCGGTGAGCCCAGGCATGCGCATGTCGAGCAGGATGCAGCCCGGAGCATCGATGTGGGGGCTCGTGAGAAACTGCTCTGCTGATTCGTAAAGCGCCACTCGATACCCGGCGGCTGACATCAATCGCTCCATCGACGTGCGCCAGGACGCGTCGTCGTCGATCACGTGAACGAGGCCTGCGGGCTCGGTGATGGTCACTTCTCTTCTGCCAGCGGCAACGTGAAGTGAAAGGCCGCTCCGCGCTTTGGCAGGTTCTCCGCGCGAATCTGGCCGCCATGCGCCACGACGATGGTGCGTGAGATCGCCAGGCCCAGCCCCAGGCCCGAGGATTTGGATGTCATGAATGGCTCGAAGACGCGGGGCAAGACATCCCCGGGGATGCCAGCGCCGGAATCGATCACGGTTACCTCGGCCTCCTTCGCGTTTGCGTGCCTGCAGCGAATCACCAAGTCCCTTGGTTCCACGTTCTGATCGTGCATGGCCTCGATGGCATTGAGTGCCAGGTTTAATACGACCTGCTGGACCTCAACCCGGTCCGCCCTGACCTTCGGCTGTCCCGGAGCGAGCTCGACCTTGAGCGAGACACCTTTGACCGTCGCGTCGGCCGCCACCATCTTGGCGGCTTCATCGATGGTCTCGTTCAGATCGATGTCCTGCACTGCGAATTCGGATTTGCGCACCATCTTGCGAATGCGCGCAATGACGTCGCTGGCGCGCTGGTCGTCGCGCTTGATGTCGGCCAGGATCTCGGCCACTTCCTGCAGCCTGGGGGGATCGGCCTTGATCAACATCTCCGCGGCGCCCGCATTGTTGTGGATCGCGCCCAGAGGCTGATTGAGTTCGTGTGCAATCGATGCGGACAGCTCCCCCATAGAAACGCGGCGGTTCAGATGTGCCATTTCCGACAAGCGCTTGCGCGCCTCGGTTTCGGCGACCTGACGGCGCCGCCGCTGTCGCAATAGCGAAGCAATGAGCAGGCTCTGTGCGAGGACGATCGCGAAAGCCAGCGACAATTGCCACCAGTACTGGCGCCAAAGTGGCCGATCCGCGAATCGGACGTCGCACCCGCTCGGCAGCAGGTCCTCGTCCAGCGACCAACGGCGCAACGCCCGGGCGTCGGCGACGCAACGACTTGGCACGGTAAACACTGCTTGGCTCGGCGGGTAAGTGTGGCCATTCAACGTTTCGCGTACGAGCTCGCCAACCCGCCATCCACGGTCCGCGTAGAACTCCATGTTGCCTGCCGCGACGCCCGATCCAACGTAAGTCTCGAACAGGCCATACACGGGCGCGGCCGACGCATTGCTGATTGCGCGCAGGACGTCGCGCGGCAGGTAGGGGCGTCCATCCCGGTCGCGAAATTCCGAGAGATAGAGGATGATCGTGTCGGCGGGTTCAGCCCCCACCCGGGTGAGAATATCAGGCAGCGGTGCCCCGACGAGAAATTCGACCTCCGACTTGCCTGCCATCGGCGGCACCAATTCCCGCGCCCGGCGATTGAGTTCCATATCCAACGGCGACGAGCCGCCAATGACGAGGATGCGGCGAGCCTTGGGCTGCAGGCGCTGCGCCAGGCGAACCGTGCCCTCGAAGTCGTCTACATTGACGAGGCCGACCGCATTGGGCGGCAGCGTCCTTGGTTCGATGGTCAGTTCGGGTAACCCGTGGAACACCACCCGTGCACCAGGCCAAAGTGCGTCACCGTGCTGCTTGAAGAAGGCGAGCGCCGGCTGCATCACCGTGACGACCACGTCGATCTTCACGGACTTGTACTTCTTGGCGAGCAGTGCGAGTACCTCGGGCTCCAGGGACTCGACGGAAAAGCGCTGCGCGTCGAGCGGCTCCGAATACAGCACGATGCGCTTGTTGGTTTCCTTGGCCAGGCTCGCGCGCATCGCCCCGTCGATGGCCATGTAGGCGGGAAGGTATGGATCGAGCCCGTTGAGAATCAGCACTCGCGCCTCTTCCTCGGCGCCGAATGCCGGGGCCGAGACCATGGCCATTCCTGCGAACCCAAATACGATGCCAATTGCGGTAATCATCCAGGCCTGCAGTTTTGCGCGGGGACCACGGGAGCGGCGGCGCGGGAAAGCGATCCACCCAGGAGCCAATAGGCGCGCCTCATCCCGCTGGCGCGCAGGCTGTGCCCATGCCATGGTCGGCAACAGCATGCCGAACATGCATATGTGAAGGAATTTAAGCGCCTGCCGTCCTCCTCAACGCAATCCTGGCTTGTCCTATGAAGGTCATCCTCGTGCGGCTTATTGCGGTTTGTATCGCGGGCCGTCGATATTTTCCGACTTTGGCTGGCGTCCCGGGGCCGGACCCCCGAACGGGGTAACCCGCCCTGGCACGTCCGGGATCGATTTCAGGTACTCGACGAGCGCCCAGCGCTGCTCCTCGCTCAACAGCGGGCCGATCACGCCGTTGCCGAGCGGACCTCCCTCGAACGAGTGGCCTGCATTCGAATTTCCGCGGAGCCCCGTGTCGAGCACGAAGGTTCCGGCATTGCAGGTCGTATCAAAGCCTACCTTCACCGGATCAAACTCGCGCCCGTAGCAGAATTTCTTCGTCCGCTGCTTGGCCGGCACCAACATTTCGTACAGGTTCGGGACTGCGCCGTTGTGCATGAACGGCGGCGTTGCCCATACGCCGTCACGCGGCGCCGCTTTGTAAACATTCTCCAGCGGGTGAGGCGTCGGAAGCTCGCGGTAGCCGAACAGGTTCGCCCTCTCGGCTTCGGACATCTTGATCTTCGAGACTGCGGTTTCGAGGACCTCTTTCGCCGTCGCGTAGTACATGTCGCCGGCGGACACGAGATCTTTGTCCTTCATCGGTCCGGGCATGTAAGGACTCAACTGGCCGGTGAGCGCGTAAGGACGCACCGTCTCAAACTGGTTGGGATCCGTACCGACATATGATTGCGCGATCAGCCCGACCAGGACGAACTGCTTGCCGTACTTGTTGGGCTCGCTCCAACGGTACGGCCAGGCGTTGTGGCAGCTCGCGCAATGAGTCATGAACAGGGCCTTGCCCGCCTTGGCCTTGTCGCGGTCGATCTTGCCGAAGACTTCCTCGGGCCACTTCGGCGGCGCCAGGCGCGCCAGCTGGTTCTCGATCGCTTGCAGATTGCCAATCACTGCGTTGGATTCGAACAGCCCGTCCTTCGGGCTCTTGGAATGCAGATCGATCGACATGAACACGCCCATTGTTTCGATCAGGTTGCGCCCGATCGGAACCTGCTGCGTGCCGCGCCATTGCGTCCACAATCCCTGCGGCGCGTTCCACAGGAACGGTGGCTTCGTCGGTGCGACGGGCGTAAAGTTGTTCTCCGGAATGCTGGGGAGTGTGGACGTCACGCGATTGACGATCAGCGAAATGGCGTCCATGCGCGCCGGTCCCCAGGGTACGGGCGCGACCAGCGAGCGAGTGCGATACCCATGGACGTGTCCCGCGTCGATCTCGAAGCGTTTGCGTAGTTGGGCCTTGGCGTCGCTGCCCGACACCTTGAGGCGGGACGCGAGCCGATCGAACTTTGCCGAGTCCTTCAACGTCGACTGCAATGCGTCATCGAGGGCGTAGACGTAACTCATCAGATCGAAGGTATTGCCGACACCGCCATCGATGCGGATACGCTTGCCCTGGTAATGAAGCTGCGCGTTGTGGCACGCCGCACAGGTGAGGCCGATGAACTCACCGGTGTGCTCGCCTATCAATAGCGGTTTCGTGACCGCGGTCTTGGCAAGTCCGATGGGCAAACCGTCGGGATTGTTTTGCGGATTGGCGGGATGCGCGATCAGGCCGAAGCGCTCGCTGTTGGCATCGGAGCGGAACAGTTCCTGCCCGCCAGCGACCTCGAGGTTCAGGAAGATGTCGTAGGAAATGACCGTCGAGCCCTGCGAGACCTGGTAATACCACTCCCTATCAGCCTGCGACCAGGCCTGGTCGATATAGATGACGTTATCACCCGGAGACTGGGCCGCTGCAGGTGCGAGCAACGAGAGCCCAAGTGCGCCTGCCAGGGGCAGGGAAACCACCAGTTGAGCGGCGCGCCGACTTGCAAGCTTCACGAGCTTCATGAAAATCTTCCAAAACATGTCGGACCTGACGCAGAACCATCTGACCGGGGAAACATCAGCGGAATGCACGCGTGGAATGCCTTGCATACGCTCGTTCCTATTTCGGGAACATGAATTGTACTTGGGCGCGGATCTGCCAATTGGCACCAAAATCGGGTTTGACGACGTTGTAATACGCCGAGAGCTGCGTGTTCACCGGTAGCTTGCCAAGGTGAAAAATCTTTCCGACGCCGCCGCCCAAGGGCACTGTCCATTGCTGGCCGCTATCCGCATTCCAGTCCACGGTCAGAATTGGCGCGCTGGTGAGGTAAAAGCCGCCCGCGAAGTTATAGTTGACGAACGGCTGGATCAGGCCGTTGTTGTACGAGCCGCCCTGCTTGTTGCTGGTCAGCGACCAGATGTTGTTGACCAATGCGCCGTACACCCACGGGTCACCGTGATCGAGGTGCAACACTACAACGGACGGGCCCAGGCCCCAGTTTTTGTTGCCGAGTTCGGCGGTGCTGTTGGTTGGAATCTGCACCACTGGCCCTGCGCCCCAAATCCAGTGGCCTGGGTTTGCCGGCGACAGGAAGGCGGTCAGAACGATGTCGCCGATGCCGTTGGTGCTGCCGATGTCCGGGCCCAGCGCGGGCATGGATATCACGGGCAGAATCGTGCGCGTGATGATGTTCCAATCCTTGTCGACTTCGATCGGGATGACCGGTTGGATGTTGAGGATGTTCTGCGTCCCCTTCTCCGGCCCGAAGTTGAGATTGGTGTTGTTCTGGAACGGCACGCTGATCAGGTTGCCGACCGGGTTCTGCGCGAGCTTCGCGAGTTCCTCGGCGCTCATTTCCGCGTGCGCGGGCAGGGTCGTGACCAACGCCGCTGCGAATGCCGCCGCAACCAGCGATCGTGATTCGAAGTTCACAGTCATGAGACCTCCAATGACGACGCGCGCGGTGTGCGTGCGCCGCGGGAATCTCCGCGCACCGGTCCTTGACCCCGCGCATCGCTGCGGCCCAGCGGGGGCTGCCAATGTTCCCCTTCAGCCTCACCGGCGTCTGCGCCGTCGAATGCCCGGAGTCGACCCGCCGCGGTAGTTCGGTCTTCCCGAGAGCTGCCACTCATTGACGGGAAGAGCGGATTCCATACCCCGCGATTCGTGGGGATGAAATGCGCAGGGAAGGGCAACCTGCCCATCCGTCGCGTCAAGACGGGCGCCCATTCAAAGGACGCCCGTGGAATCAGGAACAACCGGTCTTTCCGCGCTGCCGCGTCTAGCCGCCGCCCCCCGAGATGGTCTTCGGCAGCTTCATCGGATCGTAGGGCAGCGGGTTCTTCGGGTTCTGCAGGTTGGGGATCATGTCGTTTGAAGCTCCGCCGGGGAAGCGCTCGATGTTCGGATACTGAACGATCGACTTGTTGAACTCGGTCAGCGGAGTATCCAGCAGCGAGAGGGACCAACCGTTGTCCATGCCCGCGTAGCGCCCCGGCGACGAGGTTGGGTTGCGCGTCGATACCGCGCCGTTGAACATCATGTCGTACTTCGCATACGGGTCCATGGTCAGGTTGTACACCGATGGAACAGCACCCATGTTCAACGTGGGTCCCAACCAGGTGTCCTTCGATGTGTAGAGCATCTTCCATGCGATCTTCAGCCACGGCCTCTCCGGGTCGCCCCCAATGTCCTGGCGAACGCCCTCGAAGTTTATAAACCGCACCCGCCGGTATCCTGCCCGGTGCCCACATGATGCCGGGGGCGCGCCAGCCCGCCTCGAACGACGATCCCTTTTC
This sequence comes from uncultured beta proteobacterium, assembly GCA_963739745.1. Lineage (GTDB taxonomy): Bacteria > Pseudomonadota > Gammaproteobacteria > Burkholderiales > Casimicrobiaceae > VBCG01. The sequence continues at coordinate 277,474 of CAVUCJ010000008.1, read as the reverse complement.
GCCTCGGTAAGGATGGGCACCGGCGTCGGGCCAGGCGTCCTGCCAGGCGCCGTTGTCGGCGGTGATAATGACGATGGTGTCGGGAGCCTCGGCACGGAGCGTGTCCATGATGCGACCGATGTTGTAGTCCAGTTCCATCATGGAGTCGAGTAGTTGCCGAGACTCGACTTGCCCTGGAACATCTTGTTCGGGCTGGTGGGCTGGTGCATCTTCATGAAATTGACGTCCATGAAGAACGGTTTGTCAGACTTCGCATGAGCCTTGATGTAAGCGATCGCCGAATCGGTTTGCCGCATGTCGAAGTCGGCGAGGTTTTGCAGCGTGATCACCGCGCCGTTGTCGCCCTTGACTGCCGGCTTGCCCGCCACGCCCTCCCACTCGTACAGGTTGACGACGCGCTGGTACATCTTCCAGTACTCGGCGTTGTACTTCGGGAATCATGGGTGAGCGTTGGGCGCCAGGTCGCTGTAGCCATAGACGCCCGGATAATAGGCAGCGTATTGCTTCATCTCGTCGAAGCCGTGCTCAATCGGGTAGAACTCGGGCCTGTCGCCCAAGTGCCACTTGCCGGAGAAGAACGTGGAATAGCCGTTCTTCTTGTAGAACTCGGCGATGGTCGGCGTCTCTTTCTTCAGCCCGTTCGGGTCGCCGGGAACGACGACGACCGACAATGCCGAGCGGATCGGGATGCGTCCGGTCATGAAAGAGGCGCGACCGGCGGTGCAACTCGCCTGGCCGTACCAACTGGTGAACATTGCACCTTCCTTGGCCACGCGGTCGATGCTCGGCGTTGGGTGCCCAAGCGCCGCACCGCCGAAATAGGCGCCGAAGTCGGTCCATCCGGTGTCGTCGGTCATCAACATGACGACGTTGGGCGCTTCTGCGCCAGCGCCGACCCGGCCGCAAACCCGAGCGAAGCCACCAAAATGGTGCAGCAAACCTTAATTCCAACTCTCATTTAGTTCTCCCATTCTAGCCGCGATGAAGTCAAATAGCCGCGCCAACCTAGCGAATCGTTTATTGCCGTTCACCTGAGTGAATTGCAATCGTCCCAACCACGCACAGAACCTCAACTCGACTAATGCGCCGAAATGGGCGGACCTACGCGCAATTGTCACGCAATTCCCGCAATGTGCACCCTACGTGTTTTGGTCATGAAAAACCATCAATGCGCACACTTATCCGACTAGGGTAATCACATATCGCCGCAGGACTCCGAAGAGGGTGCCGGTCAGCTTTGCCCAAGGAGTGCCTGCCTGACCACCTTGCGCAAGTGCCGATCCAAAACCGGCAGTTCAACGTATTCGGCCGCCCCCGCACGCATGAATGCCACCGCCGCTGAAAGATTGGCATCACGCCCCAGCACCACAACAGGAAGCCGAAGCCCGTGCGCATTTATGCTCCGTATCAGCGCGCACATACCGCCTCCCATGAGATCGGAGTACGCCAGGACGCAACCGCGTGCCTCGGGCGTGACCGACTCAAAAAAGCCTGCCGCTGACTCGAACAGGCAAACGCCGTCGGCCTCGGGCGCGACCACGCCGGCTACGCGCCTGGACTCATCGCCCGGCGAATTGATGATGTAAATGGTGTTGGGCACTATCCCCCCTGCGCTGCGGGAGGGCCGGCCATGCAACCCGACAGCACAGGTTGCCGCTTCCAATGGTGGCCCGCAGACCCGTACAGCTTGCGACGCGCGCCTGCCGCCAACAATAGAGGGAAACACCTAGGCGCCATGGAACGGCGCCGAGCAACGCAAGGCGATGGCGCGTCTAGGGTGCGCGGTGCTCGACGACGAGACGCACCAGCTCCGCAACCGAGGCCACGGAGAGCTTATCGAAAATGTGATTGCGATGCAGCTCCACGGTACGGAAGCTGATTCCCAACGTGCGCGCAATCGATTTGCTCGATTGACCAGCCACGACCAAGTCCAACACCTGTCCTTCCCGTTCCGACAGCGCCGCGAGTCGCGCCGCGAATTCGCGCTTGACGGCGGGCGCATCATGATTGGCAGCGTCACGGGCCAACGCCTCGTTGATGCTGTCGAGCAACTGCTGCTCCTTGTAGGGCTTCGTGACGAAATTTACCGCGCCGGCCTTGATCGTCCTGACGGCAACCTCGATGTCGGCATGACCGCTGATGAACACAATCGGAATTGCGGCGCCCATCGCGTTCAGGCGATCCTGCAACGCCGGCCCGCTCATGTGCGCCATTCGGACATCGAGCACCAGGCAGCCGCGGGCCTCGGGGTCAAGACCGTCGAGAAACTGCTGTGCCGACACGAAGGCCGAATGGTGCAGGCCCACCGATTCGACCAGCTCGGCAATCGAATCGCGTACCCCGTCGTTGTCGTCGACGATGAACACCGTGGGTTCGGTCATTCGTCAGTCTCCATCCTTCGCTACCGGCAAAGTGAACCGGAACACGGTGCCCCCGCCGGCATTCGGCTCATGCCAAAGCTTTCCACCGTGCGCTTCGACAATCTGCCGACAGATGGACAAGCCGATGCCCAGCCCCATCCCCTTGGTCGTGTAGAACGGCTCGAAGACGCGCTCTCCGTCATCAGCAACGATGCCTTGTCCGTGATCGACCACGCAAATCAAGATGGCGTCGTCGTCGGAGGGTGTGACGACAATACGCAATTCCCTGTCACGGGCGGGGGCCGCCGCCATTGCGTCCATGGCGTTCGAGGCGAGGTTCAGGATCACCTGCTGAACTTGAATCTCGTCGCCAAGCGTGTGCGGAAGATCCGCGGCGATGTCGGCCTCGACCCGGATGTCCTTCATTCGCGCTTCCATTTCGATGAGCCTCAGGGACTTGTCGAGCAAATGCGACAGGTCGATCTCCGCCTCGTGCACCTCCCGCCGCTTCACCATCGTCCGCAGGTGGTCCAGAACCTGGCTCGCAAGCGCCGTCTGGCCCGCAATCTTCTCCAGCAACTCGCGGATCTTGGCACGGTCGATCTGGCCGTCGCCATCAAGGCGCCGTCGCCCCGCCAACGTATAGTTCGTGATCGCCATCAGCGGTTGATTGACCTCGTGGGCCACGGCCGCTGTCATCGCACCAACGGCCTCGACGCGTGCCAGGTGCGCCAGGTGCTCGCGTGTCTGGGCGGTCTCCGCCGTCGCCCGCTGCGCGTGCCTTTCGGCGTTGCGATGGGCGAGCGCGTTCAGGAGCATGGTCCCGAACAGCATGAGCCGTGCGGTCGTTTCGTCACGCCATACGCGTTCCTTGTCGCTGGAAGACAACCAGAGGGCACCGATTACGGCTTCCTTGCTACGCAACGGCAACACCCGAAATGAATTCACTCCCGCCGAGCGTAGCGCCGCAATGTCGGCGCTGGCGGCCGGAGGGAGGCCGTCGACCGTGGTGCTGTTGACGACCTTGCCGGCGACAACTTGCTGCAGGACCCATGGAATTTCGGCCGCGCTGAATTGCCGCAGCAGCGGCAGTGCATCACCTGCCGCCGATTGATCCGTGGCGACAAGCCGCTCTGGCGCGGGTGCAAGTTCCCAGAGCGCGGCATGCTCCACGCCAAGTAACGCGGCAACCGCGCCAAGTGCTTCCTGCACGGCTGCCCCGAGATCATCAGCCGTTGATCCCAACAGGGAGGCCGACAGGTCTGCAAGCAATCTCTCGAATTGCAGCAACCGGTCGATTCTGTCCTGCGCGTGCTTGCGCGCCAACGCACTTCCAAAGATGTCAGCGAGCAGCCGCATTCGTGCAACCGGTTCTTCTCCCCAACGGCGTTCCCTGCGCAGCGAGCCGAAGCCCAATGTGGCGACGAACTCGCCCACAACCATGACCGGCATGCCGACATGCGAGCGAAGGCCGAGACTTGCGTAGGATTGACGGTCCAGCGATGCGTCCGGCGGCAGTTCGTCCAGACAGGAAAACACGACTGGCTTCCCAGCCCGGAATCGGGACAATGCCCACGGATAGGTCCGCGACGATACTGTCCTGGGGACCGGCGTGAACCCTGCCGTTGCCCACGAGTGCGTGGAATGGAACTGCCCGGTATTCGGATCGACGCTCGACAAAGTCGAGCGGTCGATGTCCAGCGTCTCGACGATCTGTTTCAGCCCGAGATCGATGGCTTCGTCAATCCGGCCTGTGGGCCAATCAATGAAGCGGGACGACACGTCGGTCAGCAGGCGCTCGAATCGCAGCATCGCGTCGACAGATTGTCGTGTCTCGGCTGCGGCGACAGAGCGGCTGGATTCGATCATGGCGTGGGCAATGCGAACTTGACGATTGTGGAACGCCCGGTCCCTACGATGGAATCGCGACGACCGGCAAGTATAATCGCGCCTTCGTGCCACATCGAATCCTTTCCCTCGTGCACCCGGCCAGACTTCTCCGCAATTTGGGTACCTTTGCCCTAGCTATCGGACTGATTTCCGTCGGCACCGCGACGGGTATCGCGCAAGACCTGAGAATGCCGCCGTTGCGAATTCTTGTCGGCTTCACGGCCGGTGGAACGACCGACCAGGCAGCACGTCTGCTGGCCAATCAACTGAAGGATTCACTCGGTCGGACGATCGTCGTGGAAAACAAGCCGGGCGCCAGCGGCCGCATTGCCGCAATGGCGTTGAAGAATGCCGCGCCCGACGCGACGACGATCATGCTTGCGCCGATGGTGGTAACCGTGCTGGCGCCGCTGGTGTGGTCGCACCTCGACTACGACCCCGGCCGCGACTTCGCGCCGGTGGCGCATGTTGCCAACTATGCGATGGCACTCGCCGTGAACGTCGACAATCCAGCACGAAAATTGTCGGAATTTGTGGCATGGGCAAAGAAGTTTCCCGGTCAAGCAAACTATGGCGTGTCGGCCCTCGGCAGCCTTCCACATCTCTTCGGTGTGATCGTGGGTCAGGCAACCGGAATGCAATGGGTCGCCGTGCCCTATCGTGGAAATGCGCCGCTGGCGGCTGACCTTCTGGGAGGGCAGATCGCGGCCGGGATCGACGCGCTGTCCAATCTGATCGAATTTCATCGTGCAGGAAAGATTCGAATCATCGCCACGTCGGGAGCCCGACGTTCCACCCTGTTGCCTGAAGTGCCGACGTTTCGTGAACAAGGATTCGCCAAGATCGAGGGTACCGGATGGATCGCCATGTACGCGCGGGCCGGTACGCCGAAGGCAGCGATAGACGAGATCTCTACCGCGATCAATGACGCCCTGCGCGCGCCGCAGGTCCGTGAACAACTGATCCATCTCGGCTACGAGCCGATGCCGACGACGGCCGACGAACTGAAGGCCGTCGAAGCCGCGGAAACCGCGCGGTGGGGGCCGATCATTAGGACCGTCGGATTTTCCGCGGACTGAACAGATGCGACCGACGGTGCCGTAAGGGTGGATGGCGTGTTCGGACGAAAGTAGCCGTACGCATGATGGTATGTCGGCTTTCCGGAAAACCGGGGGCCGGCGACCAGGGGCTCCTTGCGCCCGGTCAGAAACCTTCGCCCTTCCGATCTCGCGGCCCTAAAGCTGCCGTTCGCCAACTATGGGCGCCGACCCGTTGCTGCCTGTCGGGCTGTCGAGAAGCAGACGTTGACGAAGATCGCTCTGCCGACCCTTTGCGGACATCGCCGTTTGAAGAAGCGGCCATTCGATTTCCTCGCTTCACAGCCGTGTGTAAGTTGCAGAGCCCGATCACACCAACCCGGCCACGGGCCCTTCATTCCACGAGGCGGTACGCCCTCATATGAGGCCAGGCCGATGGCGATTACCACAGGCAAGACAACGTCGCCCCTAGCGAACAATATGGTGATGGCGACGCGCTATGGACTAGCACGGTTCAGATCGTCGCCCGCTGATGAGAGGCGCAGAACCGGCGGCTCCCAGCTTCCTCCGGGACCGCGTTCCGAGAAACCTAGCCTTCCATGGCCTTCAGTGGCATCACCTCGATTGTCGCCTGCGGGATGCCGAAATGCGGATGGTCCACGAACATCTTCGCCGCCTCATCGGCAGAGTTCGCCTGGACGATCTGATACATCATGATGTCGTTGCGTGCCTCCGTCACGCCCGATGAAGACACGACTTTGGGCTTTCCGGCGCCAGCGCCCTTGTCAGCAAACTTGCTGGCGTTCGCGCTCATCCAATTTTTCCACGCGTCCATCATCTTGGTCTCGTCGGGCTTGCGCTCCTGCTCGGGCTTCTTCATCCATTCATCGATGACCGCATTGGGCGCCTTGTAAAGAACTAGAAACTTGTCCATCGTTACCTCCGTGGTGAGAGGCTCTATGTGAGCCGTGAACTGCTATTGTCGCCGAGGCAGGCACGGTCGCCAAGCCTACGTGATCGCAGCCGGTCATCAAACCCGCGCAAGCCATCGATGCGCAGCACCCTCGAAGTCAGCAACAGCTTGCCAGATCGGTAGGGCCCAGCTCGCAAACGCTACGCACGCGCGCGTAGCAGATCAGGCGGCCTCTTTAAAGCTCACGCGCCTAGGTGCGCTTATGGCCGTCCAGAGACTTTCGCCCTTCAGGATTCACGGCTGGAAAGATGCCGCTCGCCAACTACGGGACGCGACCCGGAGGCGCCTTTCCTGGCGTCAGGTATCGGGCAGCGCCCATGGAATTGAAATATTGAGGTATTGACCTCAGTAAAGTCGTGCCGCATACTAAGGTTCATGCCTTACTAATTCACAAGGAGATTTGAGCATGGTCGCCAATGCCGCATACGCCAACGGAGAGCTAGACCGCGAGATCGTGCTGTCGCGTGTCATTGACGCCCCTCGGGAGCAGGTTTTCCTTGCCTGGGTCGAGCCGAAGCGCATGTTCCAATGGTTTGGCCCACGCGGGTTTCGCTGCGAGGTTCACCAAGACTGCGAAGCCAAGCCTGGCGCGGTATGGCGATTCGACATGATCGCGCCCGGTGGCAAGCGTTACGACAACAGAATGGTATTTCTTGAGGTAACACCCAGTGCACGGCTGGTTCTCGATCACGGGAAGGACATCGACGACGACCCGAATCGATTCAGGGTGACGTTGACCTTTGATCAGCAGAGTGATGGCAAGACCGTGATCACCCTCCGGCAGCTGCACCCGAGCAAAGCACAACGCGACGGCGGGATCGGGTTCGGAGCGGTCGAACTCGGATATCAAACGCTCGATAAGCTGGATGGGTACCTGCATGGGCACTGACATTGGCGCTCGGGCCCCCGCAAGGCGCGGAGCTGCGGCGCGAAGTCAGGGGATCAGTCGCATCTTTCAGGCGCTCGCCGACCCGACGCGGCGCGCTGTTGTCGAGCGGCTTGCTCGGGGCCCCGCCTCGACGACGGAGCTGGCGCGTCCATTCACCATGGCCCTGCCGTCCTTCACTCAGCACCTAAGAATGCTCGAGCAGTTTGGGTTGGTGAAATCAAGAAAGAGCGGTCGCGTCCGTACCTATGCGCTAGCGCCAAAACCCCTGCGGGCAGCGGAGAGCTGGATGACGGGTCAACGCAAGCTTTGGGAGTGTCGACTCGACCAACTGGACGCCTACCTGCAAACCATGAAGGAGAGCGACGATGACAACGGAAAATGAACGGGACCTGGTCCTGGAGCGCGTCGTGGACGTATCGCCAGACCTTGTATTCAAGGCGTGGACCACGCCGAAGCATCTAATGCCATGGTTCTGCCCTAAACCCTACCGAACTGTGGAGTGCGAGATCGACTTGAAACCGGGCGGTAAGTTTTTTGCTCAGATGGTGGACCCGGACGGCAACAAGCTGCCGGCTGAACCTGGTTGCTACCTGGAGATCGTGCCGAATCGCAAGCTCGTTTGGACATCAGCGCTCGGGCCCGGTTATCGGCCCCACGATCCGGTGTCTGCTCCGTGGTTCTTTACCGCAGTGCTGACCTTCGAACCTCACGGCAATGGTGGCTGCAAGTACACCGCCACGGCCATCCATACCACCAGGGACCACGCGGTCGCGCACGAAAAGATGGGTTTCAGCCACGGCTGGGGCAAGGTGCTCGAGCAGCTGGTCGAGTACGTGAAGACCACGCCGATGCGTTAATCGTGGAGAGTGCATAGATCTCAAGCCTCGCTCGGTCGAAGCTTGAGCGGCGGCTATGGGGGTGTAAATTTCGGGCTTCCAACGGCAACTCCTGGCCGGGTCCGGCCGAGTTCCTCGCCGCCTCCAATTCGGAGCACGGCACGAACCAACCACCTTCCCGGATTCAGCCCGGGTGAACAACCTTCATGGAAATCATATCTGGTAAGCGCATTGCCAGCGGCCATCGTCAAGGCGCGCGTCCTACGTATCAATGCGTTGCCGAGAATTCACCGACGGACCTGCACGAAGCCGCCAAAACAAACCGGCGCGCCGCACGTCGCAGCGTGCCGGAAGCAGGCGGATCTGCGCCCTAATACCCACTGCAATCAGGGACATTCAGTGCATGCGCACCGTCGGTCAAACAACCGCAGGATGGTTGCGCACGCGCGCAGCGGGGGAGGTAACATCGCGCCTGGAGCCCGGTTGTATTCGACGATTCGCGTGCCCCGCTGCGCTTCAATCGAACACGTTTGAACCTCGTGGCGTTCGACCCGGAGGACCCTGCCATGAATCGCCGTCGCAGAAACGTTTGGACTCTGTCGCTATTCGCGTTTGCATGCGCGACAGGTCCACTTGGTATCCCCGCCGCGAAGTCCACTGGCCTTGGCCCGCCGTTCCAGGTTCGCGCGGTGCCGGTGGATGGGGCCACGATAAGCGTCAGCATCGGCGGCAGTGGCCCGGCGGTGCTGCTGCTCCATGGCTACGCGGAAACCTCGCTGATGTGGAGACCGCTCGCGGCGAAACTGATCCCACGTTTCACCATCATAGCCCCGGACCTGCCCGGCATCGGCGATTCGTCGATTCCCAAGACGGGGATCGACATGAAGACGTCAGCAGAGCGCATCCACGCGGCGGTGCAAACACTCGGCTACAGCAAGGTGCGCGTAGTGGGACACGACATCGGATTGATGGTCGCCTATGCGTATGCGGCCCTGTATCCGCAGGAGGTCGAGAAACTGGTACTGATGGACGCATTTCTTCCGGGCGTCGAAGGCTGGGAGCCAATCTACAACAACCCGGGCATCTGGCATTTCCGCTTTTTTGGTCCGGTGCCCGTCGCGCTCGTCAAAGGGCGCGAAAGCCTGTTCTTCAACGAGCAGTTCTGGAATGGCTTCGCCGCGGACAAGCACCGCTCCATACCCGATGCGGATCGCAGGTCGTACGTCGCCGCGTACGCGCGCCCGAGGCGAATGGCCGCGGGCTTCGCCTACTTCGAATCGTTCCCGAAGACGGCGAACGACTTCGTCACCCTATCGAAGACGAAGCTGCCGATGCCAGTGCTGTCGATCGGCGGCGACAAGTCGCTCGGCGAAGCGCTGGGCGCGCAAGCGAAGCTCGTCGCGACCGATGTCACGGTGGTGGTCATCAAGAATTCCGGTCACTGGGTCCTCGAGGAGCAGCCCGGCGATACAATCGCGGCGCTCGACCGCTTCCTCTAGGAAGCACAAACGGCTTCGGCCTACCGGCTGCAAGGAGATTGGCATGCTTGGCATAACGCCGTTCGGTGCACTGCATACCGCGATCAGCCTGGCCGCGATGGGTGCCGGTGTCGTGGCATTGATTCGCAACGGAGAAGTTTCCCCGCGCAATACCGTGGGCAGAGTCTACGTCGGCATGACGATCCTGACCTGTGTGACCGGCTTCTTCATCTTCCACCACGGCGGGTTCGGCAAACCGCACGTGCTCGGGATCATCACGCTGCTCGTTCTCGGCGTGGCCGCGGTCGCAGGCTACACGGGCGTCTTCGGTCGCGCATCGCGCTACATCGAGACGGTTGCGTATTCGATGACGTTCTTCTTTCAATGGATTCCCGCCATCACCGAGACGACGACCCGCCTGCCGTCGGGCGCGCCGCTGATCGCCGGCGCCGAAGTACCGGCGCTGCAGACGGCGACCGGCATCCTGTTCCTTCTGTTCCTGCTCGGCGCCGCCGTGCAGATGAAGACCCTGCGCAGAACGCCGGGCGAGCCGCGGTCGGTCGAGGGCCTTGGCACATGACATCCCGATCGCACTCAACGCTGCACGATGTGTCCGCCGAGATCGCGACCCGGCGCCATCAGATGTTTCCGGAGCTGACGGAAGCGGAGATCGCGCGCATCCGCCGGTTCGGAGAGGTGCGGCACTTCGCTCGCGGGACGCGTCTCTTCGCGGCGGGCGAACCGGGTCCCGGCATGTTCGTGATGCTGAAGGGCGTGGTCACCATCAGCCAGCGCGACGGCCTCGGACACGTGGTGCCGATCGTGAGCCAGGGTCGTGGGCAGTTCCTGGCGGAGGTGGCGCAGCTTTCGGGCCGGCACGCGCTCGTGGACGGCACGGCCGAGGAGGATGTGGAGGCAATACTCGTGCCGCCCGCGCAGCTGCGCGCGCTGATCATTGCCGAAGCGGACCTGGGCGCCCGCATCATGCGCGCGTTGATCCTGCGCCGGGTCGGGCTCATCGAATCCGGCGCCAGCGGTCCGGTGCTGATCGGCGCGCCGAACTCGACCGGGGTGATGCGAATCCAGAATTTCCTGAGCCGCAACGGGCAACCGCACCACCTGCTCGACGCCGCCCACGATGCTGCTGCCGCCGCGCTGCTCGAGCAGTATGGCGCGTCCACTTCGCAGGTGGTTGCGGTCTGCGCCAATGGCTCCGTGCTGATCGATCCGTCGGAAGAGGCGCTGGCGCGCTGCCTCGGCATTCTTGACGCGACCGTACACGACGAGTTGTTCGACGTCGCCGTGGTGGGCGCAGGGCCTGCCGGCCTCGCCACGGCCGTCTATGCGGCATCCGAGGGGCTGCACGTGGTCGTGCTCGACTGCCGCGCGTTCGGCGGCCAGGCCGGCGCCAGCGCGCGTATCGAGAACTACCTGGGATTTCCGACCGGGATTTCCGGCCAGGCGCTCGCCGGCCGCGCGTTCGTGCAGGCGCAGAAGTTCGGCGCGGAGATCCTGATTCCCGTGGAAGCCGCGTCGCTCGACCACACGCGCGCCGGACACGAGGGCGAACTGGGACTGACGCTGCGGGACGGCCGCGAGTTCCGGACGCGGACGGTGGTGATCGCGAGCGGCGCGCGATATCGCCGGCCCGCGGTGCCGCGTCTCGACGAGTTCGAGGGCCGCGGCGTGTGGTACTGGGCCTCGGCGTTCGAGGCGAAGTTGTGCGCGGGTCTCGAGGTGGCACTGGTGGGCGGCGGCAATTCGGCGGGACAGGCGGCGGTCTATCTGTCCCAGCACGCGGCGAAGGTGCACATCATCGTGCGCGGCCCCGGACTCGCCGCGAGCATGTCGCGTTACCTGATCGACCGCATCGTTGCCACGCCGAACATCGAATTGCATCCGCTCACCGAGCTGACGCAGTTGCATGGCGACGCGTCTGAGGGACTCTCGGCGGTATCGTGGCGCGACAGGGGGTCGGGCCTCGCGGAGGACCGGGCAATACGCCACGTGTTCCTGTTCATCGGTGCCGATCCCGAAACTCGATGGCTCGACGGCTGCGGCATGGCTTTCGACGCGAACGGATTCGTGCTGACCGGACAGCCATCGGCCGCCGGTGCCCGGGGCCGCGCGCCCGCTGCGCTGGAATCGTCCATCCCCGGCGTGTTCGCGGTGGGCGACGTTCGCTCGGGTTCCGTCAAGCGCGTGGGCGGAGCCATTGGCGAAGGCGCCGCGGTGGTCGCGCTCATCCACCAACATCTCGCCCTCGCAGCCTGACGCCAAGGAGCGCCGACATGCCCGCCCGTTGCACCCATCTCGATCGTGTCCACACCAACACGCCCAAGACCGACGGCTGCGAGGAGTGCCTCGCGATGGGCGACACCTGGGTTCACCTGCGGCTATGCCGGACGTGCGGGCATGTCGGCTGCTGCGACGATTCGAAGAATCGGCACGCGACGAAGCATTTCGGCGCGACCCGGCATCCGATCATGAGCTCGCTCGAGCCCGGCGAAAGCTGGAGTTGGTGTTACGTGGACGAGTTGGTCATGGAACTCGACGACTGAAGGCGCCGGCGCTGCTCACCGCGCTCCGCCGTCGGCGTGGACCCCGCAGCAGCGTCGGCTGTTGCGCAGCCCATGGATTGCCACCGTCGTCTCGAACATCGGGACGCGGATGCGGCACATCGAGTCGGGCTGGCTGATGACTTCGCTCTCGTCCTCGCCCACGGTGGCGCTGGTTGAGGCCGCGGACAGCATTCCCGTGATCCCATTGCGCCATTGCCCGCGCGTCGTCCGCCGGCGTTGTCCGCGGCGGGTCGGCGTCTACGCCTGCGATCCGCATGAGCACCCCTCGACGTGCCTGCGGGTGCGTTCGACGAGGCGGCGGGCGCAGGTGGCGCAATTCACAACGGCGCAGGCAGGGTGTTGAACGGACAGGCGCTTTCGTATGCGCGGGCAGCGCGCAGCACAAGCGCATCGTTTCGTGGCGGCCCCACGATCTGCAATGCGACCGGGAGTTTATCGGAAGAGAATCCACAGGGCACCGACGCGGCCGGCTGTTGGGTCAGGTTGAACGGATAGGTGTAGGGGGACCAATTGAGCCACTCGTCGCCGAACCGTCCATTCGCCGGAGTGATGCAACCCGCCTCGATCGCCGGAATCGGCATCTGCGGCGTCAGCAACAGATCGTAGCGCTCGTGAAAGCGCAGCATGTGTTCGGTGAGAGTGGCCCGACGCGAATGCGCCGCCAGATACTCGGCAAGCGTCACCCGGCGGCCTACATCCGCCATGCGACGCAGGCCCGAATCCATCTTTTCGCGCTCCCCCTGCGGCACCATGTCGACAAGGGTCGAGGCAACGCCGTACCAGATCTTCTTCTCCATATCGATCGGTTCGGCGAATCCGGGATCGACTTCTTCGACCTGTGCACCGAGATCGGCAAGAACCTGTGCCGCCTTTCGCGCCGCCGCTTCAACGTCGGCGTCGAGCTCCTTGACGTAACCAAGGCGCGGGCTCCAGGCGATGCGCAGGTTGCGCACACCGTCCTCGAGGCCAATGCGAAAGTCGGGCGCCGGCGTGTTCCAGGCGGTGGCGTCGCGCGCATCGGGCTGTGCGATGACACTGAGCATCAGCGCGGCGTCGGTGACTGTACGTGTGAGCGGTCCTTGATGCGCGAGCACGGTGAAGGCCGACGCCGGAAAAGCCGGTACCCTGCCGTAGCTCGGCTTGATGCCGAACACGCCGGTGAACGCTGAGGGAATGCGTATCGACCCGGCCCCATCGGTGCCCAGATGCAGCACGCCGAGATTTAGCAATGCCGCTGCCGCCGCACCGCCGGAGGAGCCACCGGTGGTGCGTTGGAGGTTCCACGGGTTGCGGGTGATGCCGGTAAGTGGCGAATGGCAGGCGCCGATCCAGCCGAACTCCGGCGTGGTTGTCTTGCCGAGGATGACGGCACCCTGTTCCCTGAGCCGTGCTACCGCGGGGGCATCCTGTGCCGCCGGCGTCGTGGGTGTGATGAGCGAGCCCTTGCGCGTCGGCTGGCCCTTGACGTCGATAATGTCTTTGATGGTGGCCGGCAGTCCATCGACGAAGCCAAGCGGTCCGCCTTTGCTCCAGCGCGCTTCCGAGGCGCGCGCGGCGGCAAGCGCGCCTTCCGCATCGATCAGCACGAAGGCGTTGATCTGCGGCTGGAATCTCGCAATCCGATCGAGCGCATCCTGCACCACGGCGACCGGCGACAATTCACGCCGGCGATAGAGGCGAATGAGTTCGCTCGCGTTCAGCTGGGAAATGTCGGTGGTCAAAGGCCGCGTTCCTCGTTGCGGAGTCTACTTCCATAGATCTGCTCCCGACAAGGCGCACCGCGGTGCGGACAGGCGCAGGCGAAATCTCCAAGTGCAACAGCGCACGGACTTCTAGATCGCTCGTGGCCATACTCAGTCTGATCTTCGACGGTCGCGGATGGCCCCGTTTCTCCCGTTGGGGAAGGATGAAGTCGCGGGCGGGCCGAACGGTACCACAACGTAGAATCGCCGCGGCAAACGCGCGCGTATCCTCTCACCTGCGCAGTTCTAGGTCCCGCGAATCGACCAGCCGAGCATCAGAAGGCCGCTCGCGGCGATCCAGCTTCCTCCGACGCGAACGGCGATGCGCGCCCAATGCGCCCGCAACGCGACAACGAGAGCGGCGACCAGGACGATGAGTACGAACACCGCGGCCGCCAAACCAAGCGCGGCCACGATCGCCGGTGTGGAGAAACCCATTCCCGTTCCATTGAGGTATCCGTGAAAGATACCGGCCAGCGCGCATAGCGCCGTCATCGCGCGCAGCGAGAGCTTCGCATCGGCCACGACCAGGCCGCCGAGCAGCAGGAACCAGAGCGATGCCCCCAGCGTGCCGGCGCTGGCCACGGCGGCGGACATTCCCGCGAAGCTGCCCAGCAGCCACGCCGTAGGCAGCGTGAACATCGCCCGCCGTCCGAAGGCTGCCCCGCGCAACCCCGCCAGCAGCGCCAGCGCCAGCGCAGGCACAAGATCCTCCGGGCTGGTCAGGAAATGCATCAGGCCATCAAAAACCGGACCCATGCCGGTGGCGTTGAGGTGCGCTTGCGCAGGCCCGCATATCAACGCGACGACCAGCATCGCGACGACGCGCGCGCGCATCCGCGACGCGCCCGCGCACCTCATGCGACCGCCTTCCAAAGAAAGAAGACGCCGCCCGCCGCGACCACGGTGCCCGCGCCGCGCAGCAGTTTTCGTCCCCAGGGCCGGCGGTGGACGGTGCCGATGCCGATGCCCAGCGCATGCAGGCATCCGGTCGCGATCACGAAACCCATGCTGTAGAGCAAGGCGCTTTGGCCGGACGGGAGTTCGGTGCCATGCGCATGGCCGTGGAATATCGCGAAGCATCCGACGACGAGCGCCGCGACGACCAGCGGCGGGCGCACCTCGAACGCGACGGCGGTGCCGAGCACGATGGCCGATGCGGCGATCCCGTATTCAATCCCGGGAATCGGGACGCCGAGAAAGCCGAGCATGCCGCCCATCGCCATGACCAGCGGGAACGCGACCGGCAGCACCCAGATCGCGGGTGAACCCAGCTGCGCGCCCCACAGGCCGACGGCGACCATCGCGAGCACGTGGTCCGCGCCGGACAGCGGGTGCACGAATCCGGTGAGGAATCCGTGGGCCGCGCCGCGGTCGACGTGCGCGAACGCGGCCTGCGCCCAGAACGCCGCAAGCGCGGCCAACGGCAGCGCCCAACCACGCGAACCCCTCGGCGTCATCGCAGCGCCGCGATCAGCAGCGCGACGCGCTGGATCGTCCAGAATGCACCGAGCGTTCCGACCGTATAGCCGGGAAGTGCCTGCACCCAGCGTGGCCAACGGACCTCCAGTACGCGGAAAGCGCGTTCCATCGCCAGTATCAGGACGACGAAGCCGAGCTGCCCCAGTTCGACGCCGACGTTGAACGAGAGCAGCGCCAGCGGCAGCTCCTGCCGCGGGAGGCCGGCGCTTGTCAACGCCGTGGCGAAGCCGAAGCCGTGCAGCAGTCCGAACGCGAACGCCACCACCCAGGGGTGTCGGATCGTGAAGCTCGTCTCGCCGCGCCAGACGCGGACGATTTCGGGTCCGAGAAAGAGAATGCTCAACGCGATCGCGGCGTTGAGCGGCAGTGCCGGGGCATCCGCGTATCCGAGCGTGGCGATGGCGAGCGTGATGCTGTGGGCGAGAGTGAACGCGGTGACCGTCTTCACCAGCATCCATCGGTTCCCGACGATCAGCAGCAGCCCCAGCACGAACAGCAGGTGGTCGGCACCGAACAGGATGTGCCGGATGCCCTCGACGACGTAGGTGCCCATCACCTCCCATTGCGTTTGCGAGGCGGCGATCTCGACCCACGGCTGCGATGGGCGCGCGATGGTCTGCATGGTCCTGCCGTCCAGCAGCTCGACCCGGACCAGCGCATCGGTGATCGTGTACGGAAGGCCGGCGATTTCGATGCGCTTGCCGGCGAGACCGTCGGGCCCCGCATCGATCCATCGCCGCTCGACCAGGGAATCGGTGAGCGCCTGGACCACGGGCGGCTTCACGTCCCTGACGCCGTCCGGCATCTTCAGCACCAGCGGCAACCGCGCACCCGCCAGCACGGGCGTGCGCCAGAGCACCGAGTACTGGCCGGGTGCGGTCTCCTTGATTTCGAGATAGGCCGGTCGCGACTCGTGCGCCTGCGCCGAAGGCAGGAAGAAGGCGAAGGCGATGAGCACGGGTACGGCGAGACTGCCGGCCCGGTGTACGACCTGGCGCATGACACCGTTCACAATGGCGGCGGCATGGGTGCGGGGCCGGCCGGCGGTCGCGCGCCCTCGGCGGGCTCCGGAACCGTGGGAATCCATACCGTGTATTTCGCACGCATCGCATCGTAGGCCTTGCGCCAGGCTTCCTCCTTCTGCGCGCCCAGCCACGCGGTCTTCACGTCAGGCAGGATCTCTTCCAATGCCGGCGACCGGCCGGGAATGAACGAATCGACGAAGACCAGGTGCCAGCCGAACCCGGACTCGATCGGCCCCTGCCAAACACCCGGCTTCACGCGAAAAACAGCCTGCGCGAACGCCGGCCCGTACTCCTTGGCAAGCTGTTGAGGCGTGCTGTCGCCGTAGTAGTCCTGCAGCATGAACGGATCGCCCAAGGACGCCGCGAACATCGAGTCGACGGGCTGGCCCGAAAGTTTCGCGAGCGCCCTTTCGGCGTCTTCACGCACACGCTCTCCACGCCGGTCCGGCGAAAAATAGAGCTGCCGGAAGTTGATGCGTCCCGGGAGGGCGAACTTGTCCGCGTTCTTCGCATACCACGCTTCGAGTTCCGCACGGTCGGGCTCGTGCGCTGCCGCCACGTCCTCGGCCAGGAACTGGAGCTTCTGCGCCATGCGGCGCTTGACGATGGTGTCATCCTTGTCGAGCCCCATCGCGACCGCCTCGCGATAGAGGACTTCCTCCTGGATCCTGTTCTCCACCAGGCGGCCGAATTCCGCAGGCGTGGGCGGGCGCCGCCACTGCGACTGGAAGAAGGCGTTCATCGCGACCACGTCGTCCATCGTCAGGCGGATCTGCTTCGACGTCTCGGTCGCAACGGAGCCACGCTCGAAATAGCCGTAGGCGGCGAACAACGCACCACCGAGCAGCAGGAAGTGCAGCAGCGGCTCGCGTAGCCAGCGTCTCGCCGAGGAAGAAAGGGCGTGGCGCAACGGCGACCGCTGTGCCTCGTCGGGGACCGACACGTCACTCACCTCCGGGCAGGCAACACATCGGCGCCGAACAGCAATCGAGCCACGATCGGCGGATAGACGACGAGAACGATCCCGGTGACCGCTCGGCAACGGCGGCAAACACCAACAGGGCCTTCATCGCCGCTCTCGCATCGACGTCAAGGGCGCCGATCATCGTCTGCAGAAAAATATCGGCGTCGCCAGGTCTTGGCAGCGCCGATTCGAAGCGATCATGCCAGGCCTTCTACTTCTTCGGTTCCGCCGGATGCACGTCGCCCGCGCCGGCCGCCATTTCGCCCTTGCCCAGCGGATGGATGAACAGCGGTGGCTTGGCCATGATCTCGTAGTTCGCGTAGCCGAACTCGTTGCTGCGTGCGCCGTAATATTGGTCGCCCAACTTGTACACGGCGACTTCCATCGGCGCCTGCGAAAGCGAGGTGACGAGCTTTCCGTTCCGGATCGAGTACGGCGTCGTGACGCCTTGATACCCGTTCGCCACAACGTCGCCGAAGGCGCTCGGTACCGTTGCCCGGCGGCCGATGTGCCAGACGGCGCTTTCGCCATTGGTATCGAAACTCATCTTGAACTGCTCGCCGGTGACGTTATTCCGAATCCAGATCGCCTTGCCGACCAGCAGTTCCTTCAGCTTCGCCTCGTCGAGCGCGGCACCGCCCTTCTGCGTCAGCGCATCCACCGTCAGCCCTGGTGCAACAGCCTTGCGCGCGTCGGCGCTCGGCGTGTACCAGATCGGCGATGCCCACGCCCGTTCCTGCACCGTGGGCGGCACGACATCGGGCGGCGCGATGCCCAGCTGCTTGGCCTGGATCGTGGTCCAGCGCGGCGTCGGAATTTCCAGCACGCGGGCGTAATAGAACGCGTGCAGGCCGGGATCGAAGTCCGGATCGGTCCAGATCGTCTTCAATTCGACCGAGCCGACCGAATTCGTGTAGGTCGCGTTGTCGATATCGACGGTGCTCTTGATCGCAGGAATGCGGCCGCTCCGCTTGTCCGGCTTGCGATCACCCGACCACGCCACGTCGTAGATCTTCTCGAAGCTCTGGCCGTTCTTGGTCCAACCCTTGACGATCTCGATGCGGTCGAGGTTGCCCGACGTCGGGTCCTTCACCGCCCACACGACGAACGTCGGCGCCTTGCCCTTCATCGGCGGCAGGTCGGCGCCCATCGGAACGCCGGCGCCGTACGAGCGCTTGACCCAGTCCTTGGCCGTCAACAGATTACGGCCGTAGTCCCAGCCGCCAAAGAAGCGCACCTTGATGTGAGGGCCGGAAACGCCGAAGGTCTCCTTGCGGTACATCGCGTCCCAGATCGCTGCGCGCGTGTTCTCCTCCGCCCACACGCCGGTCAGGCCGGCCGGATTTTCGTAGCGCACATCGATGCCGGCAAAGTTGTGGCCGGCCATCCGCGTCTGGATGGTGCCGTCTTCCATGGCGTGGCCGCCGAAGAAATTGTTCTGCCGGTAGGGCGTGCCGGTGTTGTGCGAGTCGGCCGCGGCGCCAAACCCGAACTTGTACGGGTTGTAGCCCTTGCTGTCCTGCATCGCCAGCCCGTCCTTGAGCGCCTGGCGCGCGTAACTGCCGACGATCTTGTCGATGCGCCCGGATTCCGGAGGAAGCCCGAGCAGCACGTTCATGATCTCGTAGTTCGCGAATTCGTCGTTGGGCGAGAGCAGCGGATGGGTTTCCGACTGTCCCTTGATCTGCTTGATCTCGATCAGCCGCTCGTTGCGCATCCGCGACTCGGCCCAGGCCGCGTCGATCGGCCGGCCGAGGCTGTCGACGTCGGTGGGGTACATCCAGCCGTCGGAGAGGTTGGCATTGTGCGAGATGGCGAGCAGCTCGTTGCCGGCCTTGCGCTGGCCGTCCATCCACTGCCACAGCTCTTCCGGATGCCACGAGTCGAGCGCCGTGTATGGCGCGATCGGCACCTTCGCGCAGTCGCGGAAGAAGACGTTCCGGTGCAGATTGCGGTTGTCGAACTGCGACGTCCACTCGTAGGAGCAGAACGCCGTGAACTTGCCGGGTTGGTTGGCCGCGTCGGCGATCTGGACGTTCTCCTTCCAGATCGGGCCCGTGATCTCGGGTGTCATCAGCGCCTTGACCGGTGGGCTGCCCATCAGCGTGACCAGTGCCACGAAGGCGCGCTGCTGCTGCTCCTTGCTCTTGGGGTCGGTGATGATCAGGCCCTGCAGCTCGGGCATCTTGCTGGCCGGCGAGCCTGGCGTGTTCGCCATCTTGGTGATGCCAATGTATTCGGAATGGTCGGTCACGCCCATGAAGTCGAGCGGCGTGTCGATCTTGATGTCGTAGCCGAGCGGATGCTTGATCACCTGGCCCTTCGCATATTTGTACGCATCGGCCGGACCCGTGATCTGGTTGCCGAACAGCCAGGCGTCAGGCGACCAGCTGGTGTGCACGTGCGTCTCGCCGAAGTAGGCGTTCCTTTCCGGATTCTTCTGCTGCGCGTGCGCCGGCGCGCCCATCAGCACGACCGCCACCGCGAGGCCAATGGCCGTGACTTGACGTTTGCTCGCCTTCATCTCGCATCCTTCGGGAGGGTTGGACCGCAGAATTTTATACCAGGAACCGGTGCTTTTTTTGCGCCGACGTTCGCCAACCGAAGTCCCTGCGCGCGCGTTCTGTTTGCCGGCGCGATGCGCGTTGTACGCCGGCTCATCGCCTCCGCACGCCCGTCCCGGTCCGCATGCCCGGTCGTTTCCCTTCAGGACACCCAACCAGCGACGTGCATCGAGCCGAGCGACGCTGGTAAACTGTCCGAATGTCCGCGCCCTCGATCAGCCGCTATCCCGTCCCCAAGCTCGAGGATTTGCCCGAGGATATCCGGGCGCGAATCCTGGACGTGCAGCAGAAGGCGGGATTCATCCCCAACGTCTTCGTCACGCTGGCGCACCGTCCCGCCGAGTTCCGCGCGTTCTTCGCCTACCACGATGCGCTGATGGAAAAGGACAGCGGCCTGTCCAAGGCCGAGCGCGAGATGATCGTCGTCGCCACCTCCGGCGCCAACGACTGCCTGTACTGCATCGTCGCGCACGGCGCGATCCTGCGCATCTACGCGAAGAACCCGCTGATCGCCGAACAGGTTGCCGTCAACTACCGCGAGGCCGGGATCACGCCGCGGCAGCGCGCGATGCTTGCGTTCGCGCTCAAGGTAGCGCTGCAAAGCAGCGAGATCGTGGACGAAGACTTTGCCACGCTGAAGGCGCACGGCTTCAGCGATGAAGACGCGTGGGACATCGGCGCCATCGCCGCGTTCTTCGCGCTGTCGAACCGGATGGCCAACCTGATCAGGATGCGGCCCAACGACGAGTTCTACCTGCTGGGCCGCGTGCCGCGCGCGAAGTAGGACGCGTCCTGCGCAATCGATACGGGCGGCCGAAGCCGCCCGTCTTGCTGTGGCCGGATGGAAGCCCGATCAGAGGTTGAGCTTGAACCAGGCGATCATCCTCTTCCATGCGTCCTCGGCCTGCGCCTTGCGGTAGCTCGGCCGGTAGTCGGCGTTGAATGCGTGCGGCGTGTCCGGGTAGATGATGTGCTCGGACTTCGTGTTGCCGGCCGCCTTGAGGTTCGCGAACAGCTTGTCGACGGTGTCGGCGGGGATGCCGGCATCCGCACCGCCGTAGAGACCGAGCACCGCCGCCTTGATCTGCGGCGACACGTCGAGCGCCGTCTTGTCGCCCGGAAAATAGGACCGCGCAGTGGGTCCGTACCATGGCACCGCCGCGCGGACATCCGGGTTGTGCGCAGCGTACATGAGCACGATCCGGCCGCCCCAGCAGAAACCCGTGATTCCAAGCCGCGCAGTTTCGGCCTTTCCGGTGGACTTGGCGTAGGCCACGGTGGCATCGAGGTCCGACATGACCTGTGCATCGGGCACCTTGGCAACGATTTCCGACATCAGCTTCGGGATGTCCGTGTATTTCGACGCGTCGCCCTGGCGCGCGTAGAGCTCGGGCGCGATCGCGAAAAAGCCATTCTTCGCGATCCGCCGGCAGATGTCCTTGATGTGCTCGTGCACGCCGAAGATTTCCTGCACGACGAGGACGACCGGAAAGTCTCCGCCGGTGGCGGGCATCGCGCGGTACGCGGGCATCTTGCCGTCCTTGGTCGGCACCGTGACCTCGCCCGCGACCAGTCCTTCCGCCGACGTGGTGATGGTCTGCGCGGTCACGGGAAGCACGGCCAGCGCGAACCCGGCGCCGAGTGAAGTCACGACAAAACTGCGCCGGTCGACGGAGCGCTCGCCGACCAGGCTCTTCAATTCAGAACGAATGAGTTCGTCCAAGTGTTCCTCCGAAAATGAATTTCGCCCTACCCTGCGGCGCGCACTAAACATCGTCCACGATATCGCATCTCGACCCGAACCGCGCGTCAGGCCTCATGGACAAGCTGGCCCGCGACCAGCGTGTAGCGCACGCGTCCCTGCACTTCCAGGCCCAGGAACGGCGTGTTCTTGCCCTGGCTGCGCAGCGCGCCGCGCTCGACACGCCACCACGCCTGCGGATCGAATACGCACACGTCGGCGATGCGTCCGACGCCCAGGTCGCCGGCACCGGCGCCAACGAGCCTGGCCGGCTCGCTGGTGATCTTCGCCAACGCGGCCGGCAACGCGATGCCGTCCTCCGCCGCCCATTTGAGCGTCAGCGGCAACAGGAGTTCCAGCCCCGTCGCGCCGGGTTCGGCCTCGGCGAACGGCACCTGCTTGCTGTCGTCGTCGACCGGCGCATGATCCGAGCAGACGAGGTCGATGGTGCCGTCGGCCAAGCCGGCGCGCAGCGCGTCGCGGTCGCGCGTCGTGCGCAATGGCGGCACGAGGTTGGCATCGGAGGAGAACCATCCGATGTCCATGTCGGACAGGTGCAGATGATGGACGCCGACGTCGCAGCGTGACGCGCAGCCCGTCCCGTTTCGCCGCACGCACCTGCGCGACGCTATCCGCGCACGAAAGCCGGCACAGGTGGACGCGCACGCCCGTCTCGCGCGCCAGCGCAAGGATGGTGGCGAGCGCGATGGTCTCGGCGGTGGCCGGGATCCCGGCCAGTCCGAGCCGCGTGGCGACCTCGCCGTCATGCGCAACGCCGGTGCGGCCCAGGTAAGGATCGATCGGCCGCAGCCACAACCGGTGACCGAACGTCGACGCGTACTGCATCGCCCGCCACAGGAGTTCGGTGTCGACGAGCGGCACGTCGGCCTGCGAGAACGCCACGCATCCGGCCTCGGACAGCTCGCCCATCTCGGTCAGCGTGGCGCCTTTCAACTGGACCGTCAGCGCGCCGATCGGATACACATGCGCCTGGTTGAGCGAACGCGCGCGGTGCTTGAGCATCTCGACCAATCCCGGCTCGTCGAGCGGCGGATCCGTATCGGGGGGACAGGCGAGGCTCGTGACGCCACCGGCGATCGCGGCCGCCATCTCCGACTCGAGCGTCGCCTTGTACTCGAGGCCCGGCTCGCGCAGCCGCGCGGACACATCGACCAGTCCCGGCGCGACGACCAGCCCCTTCGCGTCGATCACGCGATTCGGATGCCAGCCGGAAGGCGCGGCCCCGATCGCCACGATCTTGCCCGGCTGCGATGTAGAGCGAAGCAACACGGTCGATGCCGTTGGCGGGATCGATCAGGCGGCCGTGGGCGATCTCAATCTTCATCCGTTGCCCGCGATGATGCTCATCACCGCCATCCGCACGGCGATGCCGAACGTGACCTGCGGCAGGATCACGGAACGCTCGCCGTCGGCCACGGCGGAGTCGATCTCCACGCCGCGATTCATCGGACCCGGGTGCATGACGATGACGTCGGGTTTCGCGCGCGCCAGCTTCTCCTGCGTGAGCCCGTAGTGCTTGAAGTATTCCCCGGCCGACGGCAGCAGCGCGCCCTTCATCCGCTCGTTCTGCAGCCGCAGCATCACCACCGCGTCGCAGCCGGCGAGGCCTTCGCGCATGTCGTGGAACACGCGCACGCCCATCGCCTCCACATTGGCCGGCAGCAGGGTCTTCGGGCCGATTACGCGCACTTCCGGCGTGCCGAGCGAGGTCAGGCCGAGAATCAGTGAACGCGCGACGCGCGAGTGGAGAACATCGCCGACGATCGCCACCGTGAGATCGTGGAAGTCCTGCTTGTAGTGCCGGATGGTGTAGAGGTCGAGCAGCCCCTGCGTCGGGTGCGCGTGGCGGCCGTCGCCGGCGTTGACCACGTGCACATGGCTGCGTCCGTGCGCGTTCAGGTGCGAGGCGATGAGATGCGGCGCGCCGGACTGCGAATGGCGGACCACGAAGATGTCGGCGTCCATCGCGACCAGGTTGTCGACGGTATCGAGCAGCGTCTCACCCTTGCTCGTCGACGACGCACCGATGTTGAGGTTGATGACGTCGGCCGACAGCCGCTTGGCGGCGATCTCGAAGGTCGTGCGAGTGCGGGTCGAATTCTCGAAGAACAGGTTGAACACGGCCTTGCCGCGCAACAGCGGGACCTTCTTGACCTCCCGTTCGCCGATCGACACGAACGGCGCGGCAGTGTCGAGAATGCTGCGAATGACGTCCGGCGGCAGCCCTTCGAGCGTGAGCAGGTGCGTCAACTCGCCGTTGGCGTTGAGTTGCGGGTTGCGCATCGCGGCTTCAGCCTGTCTGCTTCTCGACGGCCAGCTGCAGGCGGTCGCCATCGCGCGACAGCACGACGGACAGGTCGCGCGCGACAGCGAGGCGGGCGCCGCAGTATGTCGGCTCGATCGGCAATTCGCGGCCACCGCGATCGACGAGGACCGCGAGTTCGATGCGCGCCGGCCGCCCGAAATCGTACAGCTCGTTGATCGCGGCGCGCACGCTGCGCCCCGTGTACAGCACGTCGTCAACGAGCACGATGTTCGCGCCTTCGACGTCGAATGGAAGCTCCGTGCGCTTTGCGCCCGGCTTCAATCCGGAAAGCGCATAGTCGTCGCGATGCAGACCGACATCGATGAAGCCCACCGGATGTTCCCCCGGAACCAGGGCGGGCAGACGCTCCGCGAGCCACGCACCACCGGAGTAGATACCCACGAAGGCGGCGTCGAACGCGACCGCGCCGCGCATGCGCTCTGCCAGCGCTGCCAGTGTGGCTTCGGCGTCAGGAATCTGGGGCGCCGCGCTCATCGAACCATCCCTGGAGTATCGCCTGTGCCGCCAGCTCGTCGCGAAGCGCACGTCCGCCACGGCCCGTGTGGGCCGCGTCGAGCGCCGATTGAGCAGCTTGCGTCGTGTAGCGCTCGTCCGCCGGTTCCACGGGCAGGCCGAAGCGGCCTTCGAGCTGATGCGCAAACCGCCGCGCACGCGCGGTCATCGCATGCGGCGTGCCGTCGGTGTGGACCGGAACACCGACCACCAGCAGGTCGGGTCGCCACTGTCCGATCAGCGCGGCGATCGCCGCCAGGCGAGCGTCGTCGTCCGTGGCGACGATGGTCGTCAGCGGCTGCGCGGTACGCAGAAAGGTGTTGCCCACGGCGACCCCAATCCGCCGCGTGCCGAAATCGAACGCGAGCACGGTGGCGGGCGATGGTCGCGCGGTCACGCGTCACGCGTGCCCGACGTCCTCGGACAGGCGCGAGAAGTCGATGCCGAGCAACTGCATCGCGGCGGGCAGCCGCCGCTCCGCGGGCATGTCGAACAGCAGGCCGGCGTCCGCCTCGACCGTGAGCCATGCATTCTGCGCGAGTTCGGCCTCGAGCTGGCCGGCGGACCATCCGGCATAGCCGAGCGACACGAACACATCACGGGGGCCGTCACCGCGGCCCACGGCCTCCAGCACGTCCTTCGATGTCGTGAGCCCCAGGTCGTCGCTGATCGCCAGTGTGGACTGCCAGTTGCCGAGCGGCCGGTGCAGGACGAAGCCGCGGTCGGCCTGGACGGGGCCGCCGAAATGGACCGGGGCCGCGCGCAGGTCGGCGTCGGCGAGCGGCACCTCGATCTGCTCGAACAGCGCCGATAGCGTCATGTCGATCGGCCTGTTGACAACGATTCCCAGCGCACCGTCCTCGTTGTGTTCGCACACATACGTCAGCGTATGCGCGAAATGCGGGTCCGCCATCGTCGGCATCGCGATCAGGAAGTGGTGGGTGAGATTCACGGATTCGCCCATTATGTCGAATTGTAAACACTTGGGGGGTGCGCCACAATTCAACGCCGAAGCGCCCCGTCCGGCTTCCGCTCGTAACCCCGCGCCCAGGTCGACCCCGCCGCCTTCCTGCCCCGTCCGTGCCGACCTCCAACCGTCCCGTCCGCGATCCCGTCCGGACCCCGCAGCGCCATGGCGACCTCTGAGGTTCGCTACGACCGGGCGCTGGTCTGGTTCCGGCGCGACCTGCGCGACTTCGACCATGCGGCGCTCTACCACGCGCTGCGGTCGGCGAATGCCGTCTACTGCGTGTTTGTTTTCGACCGTGAAATCCTCGACCGCCTGAACTCTCCCGCCGACCGACGCGTCGAGTTCATTTGGGAGTCGGCCGCCGAACTCCGCACCGCGCTCGAGAAACGGGGCGGCGCACTGATCGTCGCGCATGCGTCCGCGCGCGAGGAAATCCCTCGGCTCGCCACCCGGTTGCACGCGCAGGCTGTGTTCGCCAATCACGACTACGATCCCGGTGCATGCGACCGGGATGCCGCGGTGGCCGAGGCGTTATCGCGGCTGTCCATCGCCTTCCACACCAGCAAGGACCAGGTAATCTTCGAGCGCGATGAAGTGCTGACACAGGCGGGCAAGCCCTTTTCCGTGTTCACGCCGTACAAGAATGCGTGGCTCACGCGGCTGACGCCGTTTCATCTGAAGTCCTACCCGGTGGCACGACACGAATCGGCATTCGCACGGCCTCCGCAGGCAGTTGTGCGGCGCGCTTCCTTCGCTCGAGGCGCTGGGATTCGCGCGAACCAACCTGGCCGAAGTCGGGATCGTCCCGGGGATGACCGGCGGCACTCGTCTGTTTTCGCTGTTTCGCGAGCGGATCGACCGCTACCGCGAGGCGCGCGACTATCCGGCGGTCGCCGGACCCTCATATCTTTCGGTGCACCTTCGCTTCGGCACGGTATCGATCCGCGAGCTCGCCGGGTTCGCGCATGCGCGTTCGCTGGAACCCGGCGGCGGTGGTGCCGCAACCTGGCTTTCGGAACTGATCTGGCGGGATTTCTACGCGCAAATCCTCTGGCATCATCCGCGCGTCGTCGCCGAGAGTTTCAAGCGCGAATACGCGAACCTTGCGCTTTCCGAGCGATCCCGCCAGGTTTGCAGCGTGGTGCGCCGGCGCCACCGGCTACCCGATCGTCGATGCGGCGATGCGCCAGCTCAACTCCACCGGCTACATGCACAACCGGCTGCGGATGATCGCCGCGTCGTTCCTGGTCAAGGACCTGCTGGTCGACTGGCGCCGGGGCGAGCGCTACTTCGCCGAACGCCTGATCGACTTCGATCTCGCGTCGAACAACGGCGGCTGGCAGTGGGCAGCGTCCACCGGCTGCGACGCGCAGCCCTATTTCCGCATCTTCAATCCGGTGACGCAGTCCGAGCGCTTCGACGCCGACGGCGGGTTCATTCGCCGCCATGTTCCCGAACTCGCGCCGCTCGGCGATCGCGAGATCCACGCTCCCTGGCGGCTGCCGCCGGCCGTCCAGCAGGCCCGGGGGGTAGTGGTCGGACGCGACTATCCGGCGCCGATCGTCGACCACGCCGCCGCGCGCGTCGCCGCCCTCGCGCTGTTCAACGTGAAGTAAGCCTCCCGCGGGCCGATATTCCGACCCGCAACCCCGTTTCGCCGCCAGCCGCGTTCACAGCGGCACATCTGACAACCGGCGGAGGTTCCCATGTCAACGTTTGCCGCACGCGCGGGTGCGTGGCTCATCGTGGTCATCGCACTCGCGTTCTTTTTCCTGATCTCTTCGCCACCGGCACAGGCCTTCTGCGGCTTCTACGTCGGCAAGGCGGACGCGGGCCTTTTCAACGACGCCTCGCAGGTAATCATGGTTCGCCGCGACAATCGAACCGTCATCAGCATGGCCAACAACTATCAGGGCGCGCTGACCGACTTCGCGCTGGTGGTACCGGTGCCCACGGTGCTCGAGCGCAGCCAGATCCGCATCGGCGATCGCAAGCTCTTCGAGCGCATCGACAGCTACAGCGCGCCACGGCTCGCGGAGTACTTCGACCCCGATCCCTGCCGGGTGTCGAAGAAAGACGAGGCGATGGATCTGCAGGCGCCACGCGCTGCGGCGGCGATCAGCCAGGAAAGGCGGCGCGACCAGGCGCTCGGCGTCACCGTCGAGGCGAGCTACACGGTGGGCGAGTACGACATCGTGATCCTGTCCGGCAAGCAGTCGGACGGTCTCGAGACCTGGCTGCGCGAGAACGGCTACCGGATCCCCAGGGGCGCCGCCGCGGCACTCAAGCCGTACATCCGCCAGCAGATGAAGTTCTTCGTGGCCAAGGTGAACCTCGAGGAACAGGCGGCCACGGGCGTGGCCTACCTGCGCCCGCTGCAGTTCGCATTCGAATCCGAGCGTTTCATGCTGCCGGTGCGCCTCGGGATGCTGAACGCGCGCGGTCCGCAGGACCTCGTGCTGTACGTGCTGACCGCCGGCGGCCGGGTCGAGACGACCAACTACCGGACCGTCAGGATGCCCGCCAACGTCGAGCTCCCCACCTACGTGCGCGGCGAGTTCGCGCGCACCTACAAGGCGCTCTTCGCCACGCAGGCGGCGCGCGACGACCATCGCTCCATCTTCACCGAATACTTCTGGGACATGAGCTGGTGCGATCCCTGCGCCGCCGACCCGCTGTCGCCGGCCGAGCTGCGCGACGCAGGCGTGTTCTGGGCCGGTGACACGGCGAACCGCGGTGCCGCGGCGCCGGTGATGCTGACGCGGCTGCACCTTCGCTACACGCGCGACTCGCTGCCCGAGGACCTCGTGTTCCAGGAAACCAAGGATCGCAGCAATTTCCAGGCGCGCTACGTGCTGCGCCATCCGTGGGCCGGCACGCGTGACGCCTGCCCGGCGGCGCATTCCTATTTCGACGAGGTCGAGGCCCGCCAGGAACGCGAAGCGCAGACACTGGCTTCGCTCACGGGCCGGAACGTGGCCGAAATCCGAACGCGCATGGCGCTTCCCGCGCAGGCGCCCGCCCGCTGGTGGGAGTCGCTGTGGAAATGACCGCGAGTTGCCAACGCGAGGGTGCCGGGGACGGGTGCAACCCGTGGCGCACCAGGTATCCGCTGCTGCGCGACGCACGCCTCTTCCAGATCGCGTTCCTGGCGAGCCTGCTGACGACCGGCGTTCTGATCCGTGACTTCGCGCTGCTGCCGCAGCAGATGGCGGCGGCGTTCGCCGCCGGACTCGCGACGCAGGCGCTATGGATCCGCGCGCTGAAGATCGAGCATCGCGGCGTGCTGTCCGCGCTGATCACCTGCTTCGGCCTATCGCTGCTGCTGCGCGCGGATTCGCTGTGGGTGCATCCGCTCGCCGCCGCCCTCGCGATCTCGTCGAAATTCGTGCTGCGCGTCCACGGCAGGCACGTCTTCAACCCGGCCAACCTCGGCGTGATCCTCGCGATCTCGCTGCTGCCCGGCGCATGGATTTCGCCGGGCCAATGGGGAAATGCGGTCGCGCTCGCCGCCTGGCTGGTCGTGCTGGGCGGCGTGGTCGCGCATCGCGCACGGCGCGCCGACATCGCGTGGGTGTTTCTCGCCGCCTACCTCGGCCTCATCGGCCTGCGCGTGATCGTGCTCGGCCAGCCGTGGGCGATCTTCGCGCACCAGTTCGGCAACGGCGGCCTGCTGCTGTTCTCGTTCTTCATGATCTCCGACCCGATGACGATCCCCAACCGCCGGGGTCCGCGCATCGCCTACGCGATCGTTGTCGCGGTCGCGGCCTTCGTGTGGCAGTTCGCGTTGTTCTGGACCAACGGCCTCGTCTGGGCGCTGTTCTTCTGCGCGCCGCTGGTGCCGGTCTTCGACCGTCTGTGGCCCGCCCGAAACTTCGAATGGAAGCGCGACCATGCGCGAGCGATGTGAAGCGCCCCCGCGGCGCCGGCGTCTACCCGCATGCGCATGGCCGCGCCATAGTCGAGGCTGTCGGATCTTCGCGGCGCATGGCATCCGCCGGGATGAGGTTTCGAGAGCTCATCGAACGACTCGCGCAGCTTCGCGCGCATGCCGCGCGACGGGTGGCGAGCCCGCCGCCCGACATGCAGACTGCGGGCGCGTCACTCCTCCTCGTGATGCCGATGCTTCGCGTATTCGGCGGCGAGCTGTTGCTGCAGCGTCGGCGGCGCCTGTTCGTAGTGCGAGAGTTCCATCGACCAGCCGCCCTGGCCGCCGGTCATCGATTTGAGTCGCGCCGCGTAGCCGTCCAGCTCAACCAGCGGCGCCAGGCCGGTTACCGCAAGCGAGTCCGCCTGCAGCGTCTTGGTGCCGGTCACCTGCCCGCGGCGCGACGACAGGTCGCCCGTGACATCGCCCATGTTCGCCGCCGGGCAGTTGATCTCGATGTCCACGACCGGCTCCAGCACGATGGGCTTCGCCTTGGCGATCGCATCGAGGAATGCCTTGCGGCCGGCGGACACGAATGCGACTTCCTTCGAATCGACCGGGTGGTACTTGCCGTCGTAGACGTTGACGCGGACATCCTGCAGCGGAAAGCCCGCGAGCGGACCCGCGGCCAGCACCTGCTCGATGCCCTTCTGCACGGCCGGGATCAGCGACGTCGGAATGGCGCCGCCCTTCACCGAGTTGACGAACTCGAACCCCCCACCGCGCGGCAACGGCTCGACCTTCAGGTAAACCTCGCCGAACTGGCCGGCGCCGCCGGTCTGCTTCTTGTGCCGATGGTGACCTTCGGCCGGCGCGGTGATCGTCTCGCGATAAGGGATGCGCGGCGGGCGCGTCGTCACCTCGAGCTTGAACTGGCCCGCCATCCGCTCCAGCACCGAGCGCAGGTGCAGTTCGCCCAGCCCCCACAGCACCGTCTCGTTCAGGTTGGTGTCGTGTTCGAGCTTCAACGTGGGGTCCTCGGCGATCATCCGGTTCAGCACTTCGGAGATCCGACCCTCGTCTCCACGCCGCTTTGGCTCGATGGCAACACCATGCATCGGCATGGGAAATTCGAGCGGTGCCATGTGGATGTGATCCTCGTCGTGCGAGTCGTGGAGCACGCAATCGAACTCGACCTCGTCGACCTTGGCCACGGCAGCCAGGTCGCCGGGAACCGCGCGGTCGATTTCGACGTTTTTTCCACCTTGCAGGGTGAACAGGTGCCCGACCTTGAACGGCTTGCGGCCGTCGCCCACGAAGAGCTGCGTGTCGCGGGTAACCGTGCCCTGATGTACCCGGAAAATGCCGAGCTTGCCGACGAACGGATCCATTACGACCTTGAACACGTGCGCCAGCACGTGCTTCTCGGGATCGGGCTCCGAGTGGAATTCGACCGTGGTCTCGCCGTCACCCTTGGTGAACAGCGGTGCATTGCCTTCGGTCGGATTGGGCAGCAGCTTGTCGAAAATCTGCAGCAGTTCATCCACACCGGCACCGGTCCGCGCGGACACGAAGCATACGGGCACGAGATGACCCTCGCGCAGCGCCTTCTCGAACGGCGCGTGCAGCTGATCCGGCTCGATCTCGCCCTGCTCGAGGTAGAGCGACATCAGGTCCTCGTCAACCTCGACAACCTGGTCGACGAGCGCTCGATGGGCGCTTTCCACCGACGAGAAATCCGATTCGCCGGATGGGTTGAAGAAACAGTCGACCACGCGCTTGCCGCCGTCGGCAGGCAGGTTGATCGGCAGGCACTCCTTGCCGAACGCCGCCTGGATCGAGGCGAGCACGCCCTCCAGGTCGACGTTGTCGGCGTCGATCTTGTTGACGACGACCAGTCGGCAGAGCCTGCGCTTGCCGGCCCAGTCCATCATCCGCGACGTGATCATCTCGACGCCGGACTGCGCGTTGACGACGACGGCTGCAGTCTCGACGGCGTCCAGCGCGCCGATAGACTGTCCGATGAAATCCGGAAATCCCGGGGTGTCGACCAGGTGGATGCGGTTGTCTCCGGTATCGCAGTGGAGCAACGACGACCGCAGCGAGTGCTGGTACTGCTTTTCCAGCGGATCGAAATCGGAGACCGTGGTACCGCGTTCGACGGTTCCGGCCGACTGCAGCGCGCCGGCCTTGACCAGCAGCGCCTCGACCAGCGTCGTCTTGCCGCTCGCGCCATGACCGACCAGCGCTACCGTACGAATGTGTTCCGTGGCGTAGTTCGCCATCTTGCTTCCTCCTGAATTGAAGGGCGAATTTAGCCCATTTCGGGTATCGTCATCTTGTTGCAAAGCAAATTTGGAGAGTGGTCGCCGCTTCGCCGGTCGATCGCGGGGCGAATCCGGGACGTGCAAGCGACAACGCGAATGCGTCGGCGGGGCGGGCTTGCGCAGCGCCGGCAACCCGTGTGCGCCAGCTCCGGGAGCCGAGGCTCGATGCGGCGCCCCGGGTCCGCCGCGACTTCGAAGCTGCCACAGGCGGGGACCTCGGCGATCACGTGGCCGCCGGTGCCGATCGGGAACCTCGCATTCACCGTCATCGGCGAATGCTACACCGCCCAATGCAGAGCGCGAGGCTTCAGTACATCAGGCCTCGACGCCAGTCATGTCGCGCAGGTGCCGCAGCAGCTCGTCTTCCTGGTAGGGCTTGCCCAGGTACAGGTCGACGCCCAGTTCGGCTGCGCGATTTCGGTGCTTCTCCGCGGTCCGCGAAGTGATCATGATGATCGGGATGTTCACGTACTTTGGATCGCCCTTGATCGTCTTCGCGAATTCGAAACCATCCATTCGCGGCATCTCGATGTCGAGCAGAATGACGTCGGGTATCTGCTCGGCGAGCGCCTGCAACGCGTCGACGCCGTCCCTGGCCGCCACCACCGCGAAACCTTCGCGCTGCAGCAGGCGGCTCGTGATCTTGCGCACGGTGAGCGAGTCGTCCACGATCATCACCAGCGGCAGCATGGACACCGGTGCCACCGGCGCGCGCGGATGTTCCCCGACCGAGCGCTCGTCATCGCTCGGGTCGAATTTCGGTATGTCGGCGCGACCGGCCAGCTGCACCGGATTGATAATAAGAACGATCTCACCGGTGCCGAGCACCGTCGCCCCCGAAATACCGGATACGCGGGCAAGTTGCGGGCCGATGTTCTTCACCACGACTTCCTGGTTGCCGATCATTTCGTCGACATGCACAGCTGCGTGGCTCTGGCCGCTGCGCAGCAGCAGCACCGAGTTGTAGCGCTTGGTTTCCGGATGGTGCGAGGTGTCGCCCAGCAGCCGCGGAAGGTAGTGAAACGGATAGGTGCGTCCCTGCCAGTCGACCTTGCGCTGAATGTAGATGTCGAGCAACGCCTGCGATTTCACCTGCTGCACCTGCTCGACCATCGGTGCAGGCAAAGCCCACAGGCGTCCGCCCGCGCGTACCATCACCGCCTGTGCGACCGCCAGAGTGAGCGGCAGCGTAAGCACGAACCGGGTGCCCTTGCCCTTGGCGGACACCACTTCGACGCGGCCGCCGAGCGCGCCGACCTCGCTGCGCACGACGTCCATGCCGATGCCGCGCCCGGAGACCTGTGTGACCTTCTGCGCCGTCGTGAACCCTGCCGCGAACAGGCACTCAACGAGCTGCGCCTCGGTGGGCGCTGCGTCCGGCGCGACCACCCCCATCGCCTTGGCACGTTCGAGCACCTCTCCGAAGTCGATGCCGCGTCCGTCGTCGGCCAGTTCGATCACAACTTCGTTGCCGACCTGCCGGACCGTCAGCGAGACCTCGCCCGTCTCGGACTTGCCCATGTTGCGTCGCACGTCGCGCGGCTCGATGCCATGGTCGAGCGCGTTGCGCAGCAGATGCTCGAGTGGACCAACGAGCTTCTCGAGCACCGACCGGTCGAGTTCGACCTGGCTGCCCAGAATTTCCAGATTAGCCCGCTTTTCGAGCTCCTTGGCCGTGGAACGCAGGATCCGGTACAGCCGCTCCGACAGGCTGCCGAATGGCACTGTCCGGATCGAGAACAGTCGCTGCTGGACTTCACGCGACATGCGCGCCTGCGCGAGCAGCGCAGCATCGGCGTCATCCAGGTTCTTGAGCAGCGACTGCTGGACCGTCGATACGTCGTTGATGCCCTCGGCCAGCGAGCGCGTCAGTTCCTGGAAGCGCGTATACCGGTCGAACTCGAGCGGATCGAATTCGCCATGCTGCTCCTGCAGTTGCATCTGCGATTGGATCTGCGATTCCGCCTGGATATCGATTTCGCGAATCTGCGCGCGAAGGCGAATGACGCTGGTCGTGAGTTCGAGCAGGTTCGCCTTCAGCGAGCGCAGTTCGCCCTCCACACGCGCTCGCGCGATGGCGACTTCGCCGGCCTCATTCACCAGGCGGTCGACGACGTCGGCGCGCACCCGCAATTGCGCGCGCGCGCCCATCTCCATCTCCGGCGCAGGCTCGGCGCGCGCTGGAGCGACTGCCGGGGGCATCGGGGATACGGGCAACACCATTGGCGACACCAGCGACGGCGCGACCGGCGCCAGCGGGACGACGACCGGGCGTTCGATTGCCGGAGGCGCGGCCGGGAGCACCGTCGCATCCAACGGCATGGGCTCGGAATCCATTTCCGGAGCTTCTTCCGGTTGAGCGACCCAGGGCAGCGGCTTGTCGAATTCTCCGCGACGCAGGGCGTCGAGCACGAAGGCCATGTGATCGAGATCCTCGTCGAGCAGATCGAAGAGTTGCGGCGACGCGTTTGCAGCGGCATCGCCTTCGGACAGCCGCGATTCCATCAGGTGTGCGAGATGCCCAAGGCGCATCGCCCCGGCCATGCGCGCGCTGCCCTTGAATGTGTGCAGCGTCCGCCGGAGCCGCGCCGGCGCGGATTCATCACCAGGTGATCGCCGCCAGGCCCGCACCTCCTCCCCGGCCTGGGGGAAGAGTTCGGCCGCCTCGTCGAGGAAGATCGGCAACACCTGCGCATCGACGTCGTCCTTGATGTCGGCAAGCGGATCCGCCTCGATCGCCGGCAGCACGATTTCGACACCTTCGATTTCGTCGTTCGGCATGCCAACGATCGACGCGATGGAGGAAACCGGTTCGATCGACGGGGAATATTCACTCGGCATCGACGCAGACGCAGGTTCGATCGGTCCCGGCAGCGCGTCTTCGCTCGGAATAAACGGCGCAGATTCGATCGGCATCGCGGAGGATGCCATTTCCGCCGACCGCAGCGCGGCTTCGGCTTCGTCTGCCAGCGACGGCACCGTTTCGACCGGCATCGAAGCAGCGTCCGATTCGTCTGCCAGCGACGGCACCATTTCGACCGGCATCGAAGCAGCGTCGGATTCGTCCGCCAGCGACGGCCCCGGCTCGGCCGGTATCGAACCGGCGGCGGCTCCGTGCGGCTTCGACGGCGCCGCCTCGTCCGCGATCGATGGCGTCGTTTCCACCGGCGACGAAGGAAGCGCACCGTCGTCCGCGATCAACGGCGCGGAATCCGTTGCCTGCTTTGCCTCCTCGACCGAAGTCGACACGGCGGCCTCTTCATCGAGTCGCGCCTGGAAGAGCGCCGCCGCTTCGGCGTCGCCGGCCTCGGTTGCGGCTTCCTGGCGCAGCTCGTCCAATTCTCCCTGGACGACATCGGCTTCATCGCCGTCTTCGCGCGTGAACGGAACCTGCGTCTTGACCCGTGACACCAGCAACGAAAGGTTTGCGATGGCGCGTGCGAGGACATGCAGCGCCGTCGCTGGCAGCGGGGCGCCGTGCTGTTCGAGAGCACTCAGCGTCTGTTCGAGCGCCTTGGCGGTGGCGGCAACCAACGGGAAGCCGCCGGTACGGTGAATACCGCACAGCGTATGGCTTGCCCGTACCATGGCCGCCCGCGGGACCGCCCGCGAATCGAATTGCAGGATTGCGAGCTCGTTGTGGAGTGTGGCCAGGTGCTGGTCGGCCTCGTCGCAGAGTATGGTCCAAAGCGAACGCGAGAGCACCACGTCGCCAATCGCGATTTCGTCGGATTCGGGTGTGGTTTCACGCGCGTCCTCAGTCCATTCCGCAGGCGCGCGCTCGACAGCCGCAACCGTCGTTTCTTCGGCAAATTTCAACGTCGGCGCCGGCGACACGTCGATCATCTCGATGGTCTCGGCCAACGGCGACGTCGCATCGACTGCGGGGCCCGGCTCGTCGTCGCCGAATCCAAGTTCGGGCAACTCGATCAGTTCGAGCGTGGGCCGCGTCGTCGGCGCGACGGGCCTGGATTCGCGTTCCGGCCCGGCAGCGGGCGCCTGGGCGCCTGGCGCCAATCGCGGCAATTCGATGACGTTCGACGGGGTAGCCGGTGCGGGTGCGGGGGCCGGGGCGGCCGCCAGGTGCGACGACACGCCAGGCAGTTCGCGTTCCACGGCGGCGATGGCGGCATCGAATTCGCGCGGGTCCGCCATGACGCGGCCTTCCCTTGTCAGCGCGTCGACCCAGCCACGGAAGTTTCGGTGCGCGATGTCGACGAGCGCCAGCACGGCGCCGGTAACGGGGCGCTCCTCCTCGAGCAACTGGTTGAAGACGTGCTCTGCGCGATATGCAACCTCGCCCAGCTCCGTCAGTCCGACCATGCGGCCGCTGCCCTTCAGCGTGTGGAAGCCGCGGCGAATCGTACGCAGTGCCTCCCGGTCGCCCGTATTATCGGAAAGAATGCGATGGTTCTGCGCGATTCCGTCGAGAACTTCGGCGGCCTCGAACAGGTAGATCTCGAGCAGCTCACGATCGAGATCGCTGGCGTCCGTGGCCAGCAGCCTCTGCGTTTCCTCGGAGATCTCGGGCGCGGGTGCCGAGGTATCGGAGATCGCTTCCACCGCGGCGGCGAGCCTCGCCACATCGCCGGCTTCGAGTTCGGCCAGCACCGCGTCGGCCTGCGCCACCAGCTCGGCGTCGCCGATGAGTTCAGCGTCGTCGCGCAGGTTCGCGAGCTTCTGCTTGAGGCCGTCGCGGGCCGCGGCGTCGCTCGGGGCGCGATGCACTTCGTCCACCAGCTGCGGCAGCGCCGCGCGCAATTCGGCGACGGCGGCCTCGACCGAATCCTGTTCGGGCGCCGCGGGCGCCGGAGCTTCACCCAGACGCTTGGCGATCAGCGGTGCAATCAGCCTGTCGCGGTCGGGGCGCTGCTGCTCGACCGCCTCGATGTAGAAACCGAGTCCGGAAAGCGACTCGGCGAGCAGTTCGAGATCGTCGTTGCCCACCGGCGCGTCCGTTTCGGCGTAGGTGGCGATCTGCTGCTCGCACAGTTCGAGCAGTCGATCGGCGTCGGTGAGGCCCAGGATGCTCAGCGCGCCCCGGATCTGCGAGCTGTCCTTCGCCAGCGTGGCGAGATCCCCGCGCTTCGTGTTGTCGCGAAAGAACGCATCGAGCACCTGCTCAATGTGCCGCAGGTTCGCCTGGATTTCGCGGCCGACCTGCGCCAGCAGAACGCGCTCCTGTGCTCGCTTGCTCATTTCGTCGAGCATTGGCGCACCGGGCGCGGCGGAGGGCAGGCCCTGGCGCGCGGAGTCCAAACGCGCAAGCATCGCGTCGACCTGCTTGGGGAAATCCGTGGAGAGACTCGAATAATTCTCGAACGCCGACTCGGCGAGCAACAGCGCCGTCGCGTATTCCATCGCCACCGGCTCGGACACGCCGCTCGCGGGCATCTTGTCCAGGCGCTCGACCAGCGCGGCGGTCAGTTTCATCAGCGCGCCGTTGTGGATTTCCGCCGCCTTCGCATGGACCGACGCCAGCGTATGCTTCAGCTTCGGAAGATTCTCGGCGCGTCCGGACGCCGTCTTGAGCCACGCATCCTCGGCACCTGCCAGCTGCTCGCGCGCCTCGCGCAGAAGCGGCTGAAGGCGCACGACGTCGGCGGACAGGACCTCGGCGGACGGGATCAGTCCGGACAGCTTGAACGCCCGCTGCACAGCCTGCACCTGTGGCCCGACCGGCGCGCAGATCGCCGCAAAATACAGCACCTCGCGGCGCAGGCGGTCGGCAACCTTGGCGCTGCCTTCGGCGACGCGCCGGATCTGCAGATCGATGCGTGCAGCCAGTTGCTTGACACCGAATCCGCTGTCGAGGCCACCCTCGACCAGTCCCTCGAACATCGCTCCGACCGTCCACCAGAAGGCGCGCAGGCTGCCTTGCGTCGTCACGTCCTCGATTTCGGCAATGGCATCGCGCATCGTGGCAGCGCCACCCTCGTCGCCGCGCAGCCACGCGAGCAGCCCCCTCTGGTAGCTGCGGCGCTGCTTGACCAGAAACGACGGCAGGCGGTTGGGCGAGATGGCCTCGCGCGCAGAAATGCGCGGCGCGCGCGGCGACAGGTCCGGATAGAAGAGATCGGTGGGCGCTGCCGCGCGGATGCCGCGCGCGCCCTGCATGGCCTCGTATTCTGGATAGAGCTTGAGCGGTACCGGCGGCGCACCGTTGACGAGCTCGTCGAGAAAGATCTTGAGCTTGCGACAGGCGCGGTCGACGACGTCGCAGGCGGCTGCCACATCGGCCGGCGGCAATTCCTCCATTCGCGTCAGCTGGCGTTCGAGTTCGTCGGTAAAGGCGACGACGGCGTCGAGCCCGACCATCTGGATGGCACCGGCTGCCTGGTGAACGTGCGAGCGCGCGTGCTTGAGCGACGTGCCGTCGGCAGGATTGGCGCGAAACTGCGCAATCGCGTCGAGGCCGCGTGTAAGCGCCTGGTCGATCTCCCCCTGCACCCACGAAAGCGGGCCGAGATCGAATTCTGGATTTGGATCGTTAGCCATGGGCCTATGTCAGCAACTTTCGCGCCCGAGATTGCAGGACGCCTGCAAAACGCTCGTACATTCCTGCCAGTTCATCCCCGATGCATGCGCTGCGGCGCCGACACCACGACCGCCACCGGCCGCACGGACAGCGTTTGCATGGTCAGACCTTGAAACCCGCCACCGACGAACGCAGCTCGGCCGCGAGCTTGGTCAATTGTCCGATCGAAACGTTCGTTTGTTTCGTGCCCTCGGTGGTCTCCTCGGTGATCTTCAGGATGCCCTGCATGCCGCGCGTCACGTCGGTAACCGAAGTGGATTGCATCTGCGTCTGTGCCGAGATCCGCGAGATCAAATCCGCAAGATCGTGCGAGACCTTCTGGATCTCGGTCAGCGCCTGCCCCGCGGCGTCGGAGAGCTTCGTGCCCTCGACCACGCCGACGGTCGACTTCTCCATGGCGGCCACCGCATCCTGCGTGTCCGCCTGAATTGTCTTGACGATCGCCTCGATCTGTTTGGTCGCCTCGCCCGAGCGTTCCGCAAGGCGCTGCACTTCCTCGGCCACCACGGTGAATCCCCGGCCCGCCTCGCCGGCGGACGCCGCCTGGATCGCGGCGTTCAGTGCGAGTACGTTCGTCTGCTCGGTGATGTCCGAGATCAACTCGACGATCTCGCCGATTTCCATCGACGACTCACCCAGCCGCTTGATGCGTTTCGACGTGTCCTGGATTTGCGAGCGGATTTCGTTCATGCCGGCGATCTGGTTCTGCACGACCACGCCACCCTTCTCGGCGGCCGCCAGCGATTGCTGCGCAACGCGCGCGGACTGGTTGGCGGTCTGCGACACCTCGTTGATCGACTGGGCCATCTGCAGCACCGACGCGGACGCCTGCTGGATCTCGCGATTCTGCCGTTGCGACGCCTCGTACAGGCGGTTCGAGATCGCCTGCGTCTCCTGCGTCGCCTTGGTCACCTGGTCGGTCGCCGAATTGATGCCTCGGACGAGCGTGCGCAGCTCCTCGATCGTGAAATTGATGGAGTCGGCAATGGCGCCGGTCACGTCCTCGGTCACCGACGCCTGGACCGTGAGGTCACCGTCGGCCAGGTTGCCCATCTCGTTCAGCAGCCGCAGGATCGCTTCCTGGTTCCGCTTGTTCTCACCTTCGCTGTCCAGCGCGCGGATCCGGGCATCGTCCAGGAAGATCTTGCCCAGCAGCAGGAGCATCAACAGTGCGAGGAGGGCGAAAGTGATGGCCACGCCCAGCGTCCATTTGCGGGCCGTATTGCTGTCGTAGCCCTCTGCCAATCGCGTGGTGTCCTTCAGGAGCGGCTCGGCCTCGATGTTGATCGAGCGCGCCGCCTGCTTGGCAACGACCAGCCGCGACATGTTGGACAGGATCGCATTGACGCCGGTCTCGTAGGTGGCGAAGCGCTTCTGCAGCTCGGCCAGCGTCGCGCGGGCGTCCTCGCTGCGCACCGGCGCCAGGCGAAGCGTTTCGCTCCCCTT
Source organism: uncultured beta proteobacterium (assembly GCA_963739745.1). Lineage (GTDB taxonomy): Bacteria > Pseudomonadota > Gammaproteobacteria > Burkholderiales > Casimicrobiaceae > VBCG01. The sequence goes on along the minus strand of CAVUCJ010000008.1, from coordinate 237,923 downwards.
GGTGAGACCGCCCAGGATGTCCCGGAACGTGCCCGCATCCTTGCCGAGCAGGAACGCCACCTCGGGATCGATTTCGTCGGATGACGCGAGTGTATTGGCGTTCTTCGCGATCCGCTGCGACAGCACGGCCAGCTGGTTCGTGTAGTCGATTTCGCGCAGGCTGCCGCCGCTCTGGCCGATCTGCGCGGATGCCTGCTGCGCGAGTTCGAGCAGCGCGTTGTTGCCGGTGTTGAGGGCATCAAGCCCCTTGGCCAGCGAAGTCAGGCTGGTCTCGTTCGCAAGCAGGCGATCGGCCGCCTTGTCGACGCGCTCCCACCGGGACTTGACATCGTTCAGCAGCTTGACGGTTGCCTCGTCCTGCACGACGTCAAGGCTCACCCCGCGCACCGTTCCGCCGTTCAGAAGCGCGCCCAGGTCGGACTTGAAGCGATCGCGGCTATCCTTCACCGCGGCGAAGGCGGCCGCCTGGCCCTGCGAGGCCAGCGCACTTCCGCGCGCCAGGCGCTGGGAGAGCATCTGCATTTCGGTCGCAGTCGCTCCGGCCACCGCGCCCTGCGTCGATTGTCGGCCGTCGAGGAACACCATCAGCGCCGCAAACACCAGGAAGGTGACCAGCAGGATGCCTAGCGTCTGGAATTGCCTGGCGACGGGCAGGTTGCCGATCAGCGGGAGCTTCCTGGGCATCGCCATGCTGGCGGTGGCCGTGCGAAGCTGGTCCATGATGGACACCGACGCAAGCGGGTCGTAGCCGGGCTGTGCCTGGCCCATCTTGACCTGTGTGGTCGGCATGTCGATCTCGACGTCCATGGTGCTCGCCTTCTCGCCACCAAAGAATTTCCCTAATTTCAGCGCCATTGCTTATCTCCTGGTACGCACGGTGCGGCTGCGCACTGATCCCTAGATTCCGACCTGCAGGAACGACGGATCCCGTGCCAGGACTGCGAGATCGATCTCCTGCCATGCATTGCCGTCACCATCCATCCACCGCTGCGCGTACCACGAGGGCGCGCTCTCCGGCGGCGCCGTGGGCGCAAGTTCGGCCAGATTGCGCAGGCCGACGACCCGGTGGACGACGATGCCGACGTTGAGTTCGCCGGCGCGCGCGCCGAACAGCACCAGCCGCGCTTGCCCGCCGTCCGTCTGCGTCTCGCGCGACAGGTAGCGCGCAAAGTCGACGACGCTATAGAGGTTGCCGCGGATATTGGCCACGCCCAGGAACCACGGCCGGGTCAGCGGAACCGGCACGATGGCGGGCACCGTGATCACCTCGCCGGCGTCGGCGAGCCGGACCAGCCAGCGCTCGCCGCCGCACGACATGCCCAGCCGCGACGACTCCACCTGCGCGGCGGTCTTCGTCGCGAGGCGCGTCGCCAGTTCCTTCTGGAACGTACGGAGGTCGAGTTTCGCGGCGCGGGCCATGGTCGAAAGGGCGGGCTCGTCAGCCGATCGCCGCGATTTTCTCGAGCAGTTCTTCGCGATTGACGGGCTTGACGATGTAATCGCGCGCGCCCTGGCGCATTCCCCAGATCTTGTCGGTCTCCTGGCTCTTCGACGTGCACAGGATGATCGGGATCGAGCGCGTATCCGGGTCGCGACTGATCGCGCGGGTCGCCTGGAAGCCATTGAGGCCGGGCATCACCACATCCATGAGGATGAGGTCGGGCTTCAAGGACTTGGCCTTGAGGATCGCATCCTCGCCGTTGTCGCTCGCCACGACCTCGAAGCCCGACTTGCTCAGCATGTCATTGAGCACGTGCCGCTCGGTCGGGGAGTCGTCGACGATCAAGATTTTTCGGATTGCCATGTTCCTACCCTGTGCTGTTGCCCCAAAAGGATTCGCGAGCCGGCTCCCGGCGCGCGGGCGTCTTGCGGCCCTGGCTCCGGTTGGTCATGCCGCTGCACGATTGACGTGCGCGGCGACCGCCTTGAGCAGACTCTCCTTAGTGAACGGCTTGGTGAGGTACTGGTCCGAGCCCACCATGCGGCCGCGTGCCCGGTCGAACAGGCCGTCCTTCGACGACAGCATCACGACCGGTGTCGACTGGAACTTGGCGTTTTTCTTGATCAGCGCACAGGTCTGATACCCGTCCAGCCTCGGCATCATGATGTCGACGAAAACGAGGTCGGGCTGGTGATCGGCAATTTTCGCCAGAGCGTCGAAGCCGTCTTCGGCGAGGATGACCGTGCAGCCGGATTGCAGCAGGAAAATCTCCGCGCTGCGGCGAATCGTGTTCGAATCGTCGATCACCAGCACCTTTATGCCGTGCAAAAGGATCTGTTCGGCCACGTAATTCCCCCTGCGCCATCCGATAATGGTTGCGGTGCGCAAATCGGCATCCGCACTTGTCGTGTTCAAGTCTGCCACGCTCCAAGCTTACTGCCTAGAGCATAAAGCTTGCCGGAATCGGCATGCGGGGCCGAAAACACAAAAAAAGCAACACGGAAGCAAATTTTCGGCGCCCAATGTGCCGTGGCACGGCAAGGAATGCCGTCCGGCGGCGCCATGAAAAGATGGATTCAGCGACCCAGGAACATCCGGTACGCGGGATTCGCCGACTCTTCGACGTAGGTGTAGCCCAAATGGTCGAGAAAGCGCCGAAAATCGGCCTTGTCCGACGGCGGAACCTGCATGCCGACCAGCACCCGCCCATAATCGGCGCCGTGATTGCGGTAGTGGAAAAGGCTGATGTTCCAGCCGGCGCTCATGCTGTCGAGAAAACGCATCAACGCGCCGGGGCGCTCAGGAAACTCGAAGCGGTAAATTATCTCGTTTTCGGCAGTTGGCGCGTGACCGCCGACCAGATGCCGGACGTGCAGTTTTGCCATTTCGTTGTCCGACAGATCGTAGGCTTCAATGCGGTGGCGGCGAAACGATGCAAGCAGGTCCGCCGTCGCGCGACTGTCGGCCACCTCCACGCCTACGAACAGGTGCGCGACTTTCGCGTCGGCGTAGCGGTAGTTGAATTCGGTGACGCTGCGGTTGCCGAGCAGGCCGCAGAACTCGCGGAAGCTGCCCGGCCGCTCGTCGATGGTGACGGCAAAGATCGCCTCGCGGTGCTCGCCCAGTTCGGCGCGCTCGGCGACGAAACGCAGGCGATCGAAGTTCATGTTGGCGCCGCAGGCGATGGCGACGAACGTACGGTCGCGCATCCGGTGGCGGCCGCACCACGCCTTGACGCCCGCGACCGAAAGCGCGCCGGCGGGCTCAAGGATCGAGCGCGTGTCCTCGAACACGTCCTTCAGCGCCGCGCAGGTGGCATCGGTGTCGACGGTGATCATCTCGTCGACATACTGCTGCGCCAGCCGGAACGTCTCCTTGCCGACCTGCTTGACCGCGACGCCGTCGGCGAAGAGCCCCACATGCGGCAACACGACACGCCTGCCTTCCGCGAGCGACCGGGTCATCGCGTCGGAGTCGACCGGCTGCACGCCGATCACCTTGATTGCCGGCCGCACGCGTTTGATGTACGCGGCAATGCCCGCGATAAGGCCTCCGCCGCCGACGGCGACAAAGATGGCGTCGAGCGGACCCTGGCACTGGCGCAGGATTTCCATGCCGATCGTGCCCTGTCCAGCAATGACGTCGGGATCGTCGTAGGGGTGGACGAAGGTCGCGCCGCCCGCCTTTTGCAGCCGCTGCGCCTCCTCGTACGCGTCGGAGTAGGAATCGCCGTGCAGCACGACGGTCGCACCGCGCGCCTCGACCGCGGCGATCTTGATATGTGGCGTGGTCACCGGCATTACGATCGTCGCCTGGCACGCCAGCCGCTGCGCGGCGAGCGCCACGCCCTGCGCGTGATTGCCGGCCGACGCCGCGATCACGCCCTTCGCCCGCTCGCCGGCGGTCAGGTGCGCCATCTTGTTGTATGCACCGCGCAGCTTGAAAGAAAACACCTGCTGCTGGTCCTCGCGCTTGAGCAATACGCGGTTGGACAGGCGGCGCGACAGCGTCGGCGCTTCGTCCAGCGGCGATTCGAAGGCAACGTCGTAGACCTTGGCGGTCAGGATCTTTTGCAGGTAGTCGATGGCCATGGCCCGAAGAGGGTAGCAGGATTGGGCAAGCCCCGAGCACCCCGGCTAACGGACGGGTTCGTCACTCGCGATGCAACGGGTCGCGCGCGACCATCGCTGCTGCGGACCGGGATGGCGCCCGACCGAAGCGTTCGGGAAACTGCACCGCAGATTCTGCTAGGCTTCTCAGGCTTTTCTCGCAGGTCTTGCCCACGCCATCATGACTCGCGCCCATTCGCAATTGCCCAGGTCCCCGGCCAGCCCGCAGACGCTTGCGGTCGTCGACCTGGGCTCCAACAGCTTCCGGCTCGAGATCGGCCGGGTCGAGGGCGAGCAGATTTTCCGACTCGACACCTGGCGGGAAACGATCCGGTTCGGCGCCGGAATCGACGCGAAGGGCAACCTGACGCTGCCTGCGCGCCGCGCGGCGCTCGCCTGTCTGTCGCGCTTCCGCGAGAGGCTGTCGGGCCTTCACCCGTCGGGGGTCCGCGCGGTGGCGACCAACACCTTCCGCGTCGCCAGGAATGCGGGCGGCTTCCTGCCGCAGGCCGAGGCCGCGCTGGGCTTTCCGATCGACATCATCGGCGGCCACGAAGAGGCCCGGCTCATCTACCTGGGCGTCGCCCACGTGCTGCCATCATCGAAGGAACCGCGGCTGGTGATCGACATCGGCGGCGGGTCCACCGAATTCATCATCGGCCGCGGGATGAAGCCGGAACGGCTGGAGTCGCTGAAGCTCGGGTGTGTCAGCATGTCGCAGCGCTTCTTTCCGAACGGTGAATTGCGCGCCGACGCCTTCGCGGCGGCCGAGACGCATGCGCGCGCAGAGATCGAGGCGATCGCCCGCGAATTCGGCCGCGAGCACTGGAGCGAGGCGTTCGCGTCGTCGGGCTCCGCTCTCGCGCTGGCGGCGATCCTCGAGGAAAACGGGCTGTCGGCCGGAGGCATTACCCCGGAAGGCCTGGGCCGGCTGCGCAAGCGAATGATCGGCGCTAGGCGGACATCGAGATTGCAGCTCGAAGGAATCAAGCCGGAACGGGCGCCGGTGCTGGCCGGCGGATTCGCGATCATGTCCGCGGCGATTGCCGAACTCGACGTGCCGCGAATCAACCCGGTCGGGGGCGCGCTGCGTCTGGGCGTGCTCTACGACCTGCTCGGGCGCACGGGCAAGGGCGACAGTCGCGCGGTGACCGTCGAGAGCCTGTCGGAGCGCTATCACATCGACCGTGCGCACGCGGCCCGCGTCGCCGCCATGGCCAAGGCGCTCTACATCCGGGCGACGGCCCAGGCCAACCCGGGCGCCGTGCAACCTGTCGAATGGGCCGGGCGGCTGCACGAACTGGGCTACACGGTTTCGCACATCGGCTTCCACAAGCACGGCGCGTACATTCTGGAGCACGCCGACATGCCGGGGTTTTCCGCGCAGGAGCAGAAGCACCTCGCGCTGCTGGTACTGGGCTGCCGCGGCGGACTGTCGAAGATGGCCAAGCAGCTCGAGGACCATGATCTGGCTGCGCAGGTTCTCGCGTTGCGCCTGGCCGTGCTCTTCCATCATGCGCGGCGGGCGATCGCCACGCCGCGCATCAAGCTCGAGGTGGGTCGCACGATCAGGTTCGGGATCGCCAAGCGTTGGCTGAAGGCGCACCCGCTCACCACGCACCTCCTGGGAGTCGAGCGCGAAGAATGGAAGTCGATGGGCCGTCCCTGGCACGCCGCGGGTAGAAGCCCCCCGAAGACGCCTTCGGCGTCCTCCCCCCAGGGGGCGCCCGCCTTGGGGCGGCCCGGCGGCGGGACTGTCCCCCCGAAGACGCCTTCGGCGTCCTCCCCCCAGGGGGCGCCCGCCTTGGGGCGGCCCGGCGGCGGGACTGACCCCCCGAAGACGCCTTCGGCGTCCTCCCCCCAGGGGGCGCCCGCCTTGGGGCGGCCCGGCGGCGGGCTGATCCCCCCGAAGACGCCTTCGGCGTCCTCCCCCCAGGGGGCGCCCGCCTTGGGGCGGCCCGGTTAGACGAAGTCCGGGCCCACCACGACCTTCAGGACGACCGCGGCACCGCTTTCCCTCGCGCGGTTCGACAGCCACCAGACGGCGCCCTTACGAACCGACCAGTACGCTTCCTCGCCGGAAAGCAGGAACGACACGACCTCGCCGAACGTCGGCTGATGGCCAACGACAAGGACCGGCTCGCGCGACTCGGGCCAGTTCGCCGCGGCAAGAACCGTGGCGACCGATGCCCCGGGCGCCAACTCCGGCACGGTCTTGAACTTGCGCTTCAGTGCCTGCGCGGTCTGCTGGGCGCGGTCGGCGGGCGAGACGAGGATCCGGCAGGTGTCGGGCAGGTGCGCGTCAAGCCACTCCGCCATCCGCTCCGCCTGTTTCAGTCCCTTGGACGTCAACCGCCGGCCGAGGTCCGGTTCACCGGGCTCGGCTTCGCAATGTCTCCAGAGTATGAGGTCCATGGATTGTTGAGCTTTCAGTCCGGGGCGGTGGTATCGCGCATCAACGCGAGAAGTTCATTCTGCGCCACACGGCGCTTCGCGCCTTTGCGCGGCCTGAGCTTGGACCACCCGCCCTGGGCATCGAGTTCCCAGGCGTCGTGGTTATCCGAAAGATATGCATTCAATCCTTCGTCGATCACCCGCTTGCGCAGCACCGGGTCGCGCACCGGAAATGCGACTTCGACACGGCGGAACAGGTTGCGACCCATCCAGTCGGCCGACGAGAGCCACACATCCGGCGCGCCGCCGTTGTCGAAGTACCAGATGCGGTGGTGCTCGAGGAAGCGACCGAGGATCGAGCGGACGCGGATGTTGTCCGACACCCCCGCCACACCCGGCCGGAGCGCGCAGGCGCCGCGGACGATGAGGTCGATCGACACGCCGGCGGCCGATGCCGCATAGAGCGCGCGAATCACGCCCTCTTCGACCAATGCGTTCATCTTGGCGATGATCCGAGCCGGCTTGCCCTCGTTCGCATTGCGGGTCTCGCGGCGAATCATCTCGAGCACCCGACGGTGCATGGTGAACGGTGCCAGCAGCAAACGCTTCAACCGCGCCGCCTTGGCGAGACTCGTGATGTGCAGGAACACCTCGTTCACGTCGGAGCAAACCTCCGGATCCGCGGTCAGCAGGCCGAAGTCCGTGTAGTGCCGCGTGGTGCGGGGATGGTAGTTGCCGGTGCCAAGGTGCGCATAGGGCACGAGCCGCGAGTGACCCGCCGCATCGCGCTCGCGGCGGATGAGCAGCGCCAGCTTCGCGTGCGTCTTGAGGCCGAACACACCGTAGACGACCTGAGCACCCGCGCGCTCCAGCCGTTCCGCCCAGTTGATGTTTGCCTCCTCGTCGAAACGCGCCATCAGTTCGACCACGACGGTGACTTCCTTGCCCCGGCGCGCCGCCTCGATCAGTGCCTCCATCAGCACCGAGTTGACACCGGTCCGGTAGACCGTCTGTTTGATCGCGACGACGTCGGCGTCGTCGGCGGCGCAGCGAATGAACTCGACCACCGGCTCGAACGACTGGTAAGGGTGATGCAGCAGGATGTCGTGCTGGCGGATTGCCGCCAGAATGTCCGGCGCATCGCGCAGCCGGTCGGGCAGTCCCGGTATGAAAGGCTCGTACTTGAGCGCGTCGATGTCGACCTGATCGATCAGCGACGAAAGCCGCATGATGTTTACCGGCCCGTCGCAGCGGTACAGGTCCGCTTCGGTCAACGCGAACTGCGACAGCAGGAACCGCGCAAGCGGTTCGGGACACTCGGCCGCCACTTCGAGCCGTACCGCGGAGCCGAACTGGCGCTGCGGGAGCTCGCCCTGCAGCGCCTGCCGCAGGTTTTTGACCTCCTCCTCGTCGATCCAGAGGTCGGCGTCGCGCGTCACGCGAAACTGCGAATACGCGACGACCTCGCGTCCGGGGAACAGCTCGGCCAGGTGCGCGTGCAGCACCGAGGACAGCATGACGAAGTCGTTGTCGGCGCCCGCGACCTCCGCAGGAATCTTGATGATCCGCGGCAGCACCCGGGGGGCCTTGACGATCGCAATGCCGGTGTCGCGTCCGAACGCATCGTTGCCGGAGAGTTCGACCACGAAGTTCAGGCTCTTGTTGACGACCTGCGGAAACGGATGCGCCGGATCGAGCCCGATCGGCGTCAGCAAAGGGCGCACCTCCTGCGCGAAAAAATGGGTGGCCCACTCACGCTCGGCGGGTGTGAATTCCGTGCGCCGGACCAGGCGCACGCCGGCAGCGGCCAGCGCGGGCAGCACCTGTTCGTTGAGCACCCGGTACTGGTGCGCGATCAGCATTCTCGCCTCGTCGCCCATACGCGCGGCGAGGTCGCGCGCTTCCTGCAGGGTCATGCCGGGCGGCAGCACCTTTGCGCGCAACTGCTCCTTCACGCCGGCGACCCGGATCTCGAAATACTCGTCGAGGTTGCTGCCCAGGATGCACAGGAAGCGCAGCCGTTCGAGCAGCGGCACCTCAGGATCCTCTGCCAGCGCGAGCACCCGCCGGTTGAATTCGAGCAGCGACAGCTCGCGGTTGATGGGAACGGCGACGGGTGCGGGCACAGGCTGCGACGCGACCTCGCCACCTGCGGGTGTCCCGGAGGGTGAATGGGTCGGCTTGGTGGAAGACTCCATCAGTATCGCAGCCCGCGGTTACGACGGCGTGACAGCGAACACTCGCTGCGTCAGGCCGGCGCCGAGCCGTGCAGCCACAGACAGCGCCCGCGCGATTCGACATCCAGCGCGGCCAGGTACTGCGCATGCGCGATCGCCTCGGCCTCCGACGGCGCCAGAATGACCAGCGCCGCGCGATCATACGCCGCGCCGGCCAGCGCGGCGGCGCCCGCCGCCGGCCCGCCACCCATGTCGATGGTCAGCGATTCCTGGCCCCGCGTCATCGCCAGGTATACCTCGGCCAGGAGCTGCGCGTCGAGCAGCGCACCGTGAAGCGTTCGGTGCGCGTTGCCCACGCCGAAGCGTTCGCACAGTGCATCCAGGTTGTTGCGCTTGCCCGGAAAGGCCTCACGCGCCATCGCCAGCGTGTCGACGAGGTTGCCGTAGACCGCGCTGCACACAGGCAGGCGCTCGCGTTCGAATTCGCGGTCCAGGAAGCCGACGTCGAATGGCGCGTTGTGGATGATCCATTCTGCGCCCCGCGTGAATTCCACGATCTCCTCGGCGTGGTCGCGGAACTTCGCCCGGGACTTAAGGTCGTCCCACGTCATTCCGTGCACCTCGGTTGCGCCCGCGTCGATCTCGCGCTCGGGATCGAAATGAAGGTGCAGGTTGCGCCCCGTCGGCCGACGATCAACCAATTCGAGCGCGGCGAACTCGATGACGCGGTGACCGAGCTTCGCGTCGAGGCCGGTGGTTTCGGTGTCGATGACTAGTTGGCGCATTCGGATGGCAGTTGACGACTACCGACGGTATTTCTGTATGGTCGACTGGATCTCCTCGATCGCGAGCTCGATCTCGTCGTCGGTCAGGTCCCGCTGCGAGCCCTTGCGATCGGTCAGCGTCAGCGTGCGGTCGATCTGCGTCTCGAATTCGCCCAGGCCGAGCGATTCGGTGATCGTGGTCGTCTGCTCGTCGGTGAGCGTTTCGGGCCCCCAGCGGACGACGATCGCCGACAGGTTGTCGCCGTCCAGTCCACCGCGCTTCTCACCCTCGCGCATCATCTGCGGCGCCGTGGTGAGTATCGGTGTCGACGTGAGCCAGGTCGAGATTTCGCGCTGGTCGAACACGCTCCAGAGCCCGTCGGTGCACATCACCAGGATGTCGCCGTTGCGCAGCGGTGTGCGGCGCGACAGATCGATCACCGGGTCGACGAGCCCGCCCAGGCAGCTGAAGATCTTGTTGCGGTCGGGGTGCGACATGACCTCGTCGGCGCCGATGATCCCCTGGTCGACCAGGTACTGCACCTTGGAGTGATCTTTCGTGGCGCCGATGAGACCGCCCTGCCGGAACAGGTAGAGCCGCGAGTCTCCGACATGGCACCAGTACGCATGGCCGCCCTGCACGATGCACGCGACGCAGGTGGTGCGCGGCGTCTCCAGCATCGAGAACTGGTTCGCGTAGGAACCGAGCGCGGCATGCGCGCGCACCATCGTGTCCTGCAGGAACTTGAGCGGATTCTTGAGGACCGGCTTGGCTTCCTGCTGGAAGCGCTCGATGAACAGGCGCGCGGCGATCTGCGCGGCGATCTCCCCTCCCGCATGGCCGCCCATGCCGTCGGCGACGACGAGCAGAAGCGCGTCGCGGCTGAACGTATAGGCGATGCGGTCCTGGTTGACCTTGCGCGACCCCTTGCGCGATTCCTGGAAAATCGTGAAACGCATACTGCGAATGATACTTCCTATGCGCCGATTTCCGAGAAGAGCATCTTCTTGAGGCTGCCGAAAAACGAGACCTTGCGTTTGGTCTGTGGGATGTCCCGGATGGCCTTTTGCAGCGCGAACACCGATTGGGGCCGCTCGAGCGGGTCGAGCCGAAGGCACCAGTCGATCACTTCCAGGATGTTGTCGGAATACTGGCTGGCCCAGATTTTCTTCGCCGAGACGAGGTGATCCTCCTGGACGCGGGCGTCCGCCGCCTGCGGCGCGAACGCCGCCAGGCAGGCGAACATCGATGCGCCCACGCCGTACACGTCGGTCCACGGCCCCAGGCGGTCCGGATCACGGTACTGCTCCGGGGCCGCGAAACCCGGCGTGTACATTGGGGCGAGTTTTGGGCGGGTGCTGGTCAGCGTCTGCCGGGCGGCGCCGAAGTCGAGCAGCACCGGGCTGCCGTCGGTGCGCAGGTAGACGTTGGCCGGCTTGATGTCCAGGTGCAGGAGCTTGTGCGTGTGCACCTCCCGCAGCCCGTTCAGCAGGTGCATGAAGACGTGCCGGACAAGGCGTTCCGACATCTGGTCCTGCCGCATCTGGATCTGCTGCTGCAACGTGCGGCCGCGCTCGTAGCGCATCACCATGTAGACCGTTTCGTTCGCGCGGAAGAAATTCAACACGCGCACGACGTTCGGGTGGTTGATCTTCGCGAGCGCCCGGCCCTCCTCGAAGAAGCACTTCATCCCGTAGCGGAACGAGGTCAGGTTCTCCGCCGAGCTCGCGCGGACGATGTCCCCTTCGGTGCGCAGCACCAGCGACGACGGCAGATATTCCTTGATCGCGACCGGAGCGCCATCCTCATCGAACGCGCGGTACACGATCGAAAAGCCGCCACGGCTGATCTGCCGGTCGATCCGGTAGTTCAGCAGCTGGTAACCACTGGCAAGGGCTTGGTTGGTGACGGGCATGTCCGGGTGGTTTCCTCGGGTCGCGGGCGGATTGAGCCAATGCGGTCGCCCTCCCAAGCGAAACTCCCGCAATTCGCATGCCAGCAACGGCCACCGCGGCTTGCGCGGGCGTCGGATAACGCATACATTCTCGGCAACCCGGCACGCATTGTAAAGCGACCCGTACGATCGAGTGGGCTTGCCGGCAGCTCGCGCGTCCGACATCGAAAAACGCACCGAAATCCCGCCGCCACCGGAATTGGTACGGCGTACCGCAGGAATTCCCCATGATACTCAGCATGACCGGCTTTGCGGCGGTCGCCGCGGAACTGCCGGGCGCTTCGCTCGCCGTCGAGCTGCGCTCGGTGAATCACCGATACCTCGACATCGCGCTGCGGCTCCCGGACGAACTGCGCACAGCGGAGCCGGCATTGCGCGAAGCGCTCTCGGGTGCGTTGAAGCGCGGCAAGGTCGATTGCCGGGTTGCGCTCAACCGGACTGCGCAGGGGTCGGCGGCGTTGGCCGTCGACACCTCCCGGATCGGCCAACTGGCCGCAGCGGCGTCAGAAGTGACGCGCACGGTCCCGAATGCCGCACCGTTGTCCGTCAACGAGATTCTGCGCTGGCCCGGCGTGCTGGCCGAGCCCACCGTCCCGCCCGCCGAGCTGTTGCGACAGGCGCTCGCGCTGGTGGCGCAGGCGCTGGTCGACTTGGCGGCGGCGCGTGAACGGGAGGGCGAAAAGACCGCGGCGGTGCTGGAAGCGTGCTGCGCCGGGATCGAAGCCCAGGTGGCGCGCGTGCGGCCCCGCGTTCCTGCCATCCACGCGGCGTACAACGAGAAACTTGCCGCGCGTCTGCGCGAAGCCGGCCTCGACCCCAACGAGGACCGCTTGAAGCAGGAACTCGCGCTGTTCGCAACCAAGGTCGACGTTGCCGAGGAACTTACCCGCCTCACCGCGCACGTAGCCGAGGTGCGCCGCGTCCTGACGGCCGGCGGCAGTGCTGGCAAGCGGCTCGATTTCCTCGCGCAGGAGCTTCACCGCGAGGCGAACACGCTGGGATCGAAATCCGTCGACGCCGAAGTTTCGCAGGCCGCGCTGGAACTCAAGGTGCTGATCGAGCAGATGCGCGAGCAGGTGCAGAATGTGGAGTGAGAGCGGGGGCCGAGGCGTAGCCGAGGCAGGCGCGCAGCGCGCGTCCCCGCGCGATCGACGGCGGCCGACACGCCGGCCTTCCGTGCGAGGACAGTACAAGGAGGCCGCAGTGAGGCGGGGGCCGAGGCGTAGCCGAGGCAGGCGCACAGCGCGCGTCCCCGCGCGATCGACGGCGGCCGACACGCCGGCCTTCCGTGCGAGGAGGGGCAGTACAAGGAGGCCGCAGTGAGAGCGGGGGCCGAGGCGTAGCCGAGGCAGGCGCGCAGCGCGCGTCCCCGCGCGATCGACGGCGGCCGACACGCCGGCCTTCCGTGCGAGGAGGGGCAGTACAAGGAGGCCGCAGTGAGAGCGGGGGCCGAGGCGTAGCCGAGGCAGGCGCGCAGCGCGCGTCCCCGCGCGATCGACGGCGGCCGACACGCCGGCGTTGCGCAATGCAATTAGGCCCAAAGAGGCCGCGAGTGGCGACGCCGAAGCCGTGACCCAGCCCACCGTCATCGCCACCAAGGCGCCGCCGGCCTCCGGCTGCCTGTTCGTGCTCGCCGCGCCTTCGGGTGGCGGCAAGACCAGCCTCGTGCGCGCGCTGCTCGAGCGAGAACCCGGCATGCGGCTGTCGATCTCCTACACGACACGGGCGCCGCGGCCCGGCGAACGGGATGGCGCCGACTATCACTTCGTGGACGAGGCAAAGTTCATGGCACTGAAGGACGCCGGGGAATTCCTCGAACACGCGTATGTCCACGGCAACTGGTACGCGACGTCGGCGACGTGGCTGCGCCAGGAGGTGCAGGCCGGCCACGACGTACTGCTTGAGATCGACTGGCAGGGCGCACAGCAGGTCCGCCGGCTGATGCCGGAGGCAGTGAAGATCTTCATCCTGCCACCGTCGCTCGCCTTGCTCAAGGAGCGCCTGGAAATGCGCGGACAGGATGCCCCGGAGGTCATCGTGCGTCGGCTGGAGGCTGCGCGCGAGGAAATGCGGCACTGCGGCGAGTTCGATTATGTTATTATGAATCAGGACTTTGCGAGGGCCGTCGACGATCTGTCCGTCATCGTTCGCGCCGCGCGACTGGCAGCGCCAAGACAGCAGGCGCGGCATTCCGCGCTGATGGCCCATTTGCTCAACCCTTGATCCTTCGGAGTCAGGCCATGGCCCGCATTACCATCGAAGATTGTCTTGCCAGGATACCCAATCGTTTCGAGCTGACGCTCGCCGCGACCAACCGTGCACGCCAGATCACCGCCGGGTCCGCACCGATGGTCGATTCCGACCGCGACAAGCCCACGGTCATCGCGTTGCGCGAAATGGCGGCCGGCAAGATCGGCATCGAAATGCTCCTGAAAACCGCGCCGACACTGCCTACCATCCCGCAGGCTTGATCCGGCGCCGCTCGGCACTGACCTGACAGGTTATGTCCGAGATCGCGGAGTTCACCAAGCACCTGGGGCACTACCTGCCCCCGCCCGATGTCGCGCTGGTCTCGCGCGCCTTCGAATTCTCGGAATCGGCGCACCGCGGCCAGTTCCGGAAGTCGGGCGAGCCCTACATCACGCATCCGCTGGCGGTCGCCAGCATTCTGTCGCAGTGGCGGCTCGACGCGCAGGGATTGGCCGCCGCGCTCCTGCACGACGTGATGGAGGACACCTCCGTCACCAAGACCGAGCTCGAGAAGAGCTTCGGCAAGCCGGTCGCCGACATGGTCGACGGCGTCTCCAAGCTCGACCAGATCGCATTCAACTCGCGCGAGGATGTGCAGGCGGAAAGTTTCCGCAAGATGCTGCTCGCGATGGCGCGCGACGTCCGCGTGATCCTGATCAAGCTCGCCGACCGCCTGCACAACATGCGTACGCTCGACGCGATGGCGCTGGCGCATCGCAGACGCATCGCCCGCGAGACAATCGACATCTATGCGCCGATCGCCAACCGCCTGGGACTCAACTCGCTGTACCTGGAACTGCAGGACCTGTCGTTCAAGCATCTGAATCCGATGCGCTACCGGATCCTCGCCGGTGCGATCAAGGCGGCGCGCGGCAACCGGCGCGAAGTGATGAACAGGCTCCTCGACGTCATCCGCGAGGGCCTGGCCAAGGAGCACGTGCTCGCCGTGGTCAGCGGCCGCGAGAAGACCATCTACTCCGTCTACAAGAAGATGCGCGAAAAGCGCTACTCGTTCGCGCAGGTCTTTGACATCTACGGCGTGCGCATCCTGGTCGCCGACAGGACCAACACCTACGCGGCGCTCGGCGTGCTGCACGAGCTCTACAAGCCGATCCCGGGCAAATTCAAGGACTACGTGGCGATTCCCAAAGCCAACGGCTACCAGTCATTGCACACGACGCTGTTCGGACCGTTCGGTACGCCGCTCGAGGTTCAGATCCGCACGCACGACATGCACCGCGTCGCCGAGGCGGGGGTGGCCGCGCACTGGCTGTACAAGGCCGGCGGCGAGCTCGACCTCGCCGAGGCGCAGCGCGAGACTTCGCGCTGGCTGCAGAGCCTGCTCGAGATCCAGTCGGAATCCGGCGACTCCAGGGAATTCCTGGAGCACATCAAGGGCGACCTCTTTCCCGACGAAATCTACGTGTTCACGCCGAAGGGCAAGATCATGGCGCTGCCGCGCGGTGCGACTGCCGTCGACTTCGCCTATGGCGTGCACACCGACATCGGCCACCACTGCGTGGCTGCGCGCATCAACTACGAACTGCTGCCGCTGCGTACCGAACTGAAAAACGGCGATCACGTCGAGATTCTGAGCTCGCCGACCGCGCGGCCCAACCCATCGTGGCTTTCGTTCGTCGCCACCGGCAAGGCACGTTCGCGCATCCGCCACTACCTGAAGGGCCTGCAGCAGAAGGAATCGGCCGCGCTGGGTGAACGGCTGCTCGGCCAGGCGCTCGCCACGCTCAAGGTCGAGCCGGAGGCCATCTCGTGGGATCGCTGGGAGGCCTTGGCCAAGGAATACGGCGCCAAGAGCCAGCTCGACATCCTGGCCGACATCGGCCTCGGCAAGCGGCTGTCGTTCGTCGTCGCGCAGGCGCTGACCAGGGTGCCCGGCAAGGCCGATGAATCACCGGCCACCCCCAACGCCAAGCTCGGCTCCCTGACGCTGCGCGGCGTCGAGGGCGTGGCCATCCAGTACGCGAAGTGCTGCCGGCCGGTGCCGGGCGACGTTGTCGTCGGACAGTTCCGGCGCGGCCACGGTCTGCTCGTGCACACGCGCGAGTGCGTGACGCTCAAGAAGCAGCGGCTCGATGCGACCGAACTCGTCGACGTCGAGTGGGCGCCCGACGTGGAGGGCGTGTTCGAGACCGGCATCCGGCTGCTGGTAGCCGACCGGCGCGGGTTGCTCGCCGATGTCGCGCTCGCCATCGCCGATGCCGGCGCCAACATCGACACCGTGTCGATGGAGCGCCCTGACGGCGGTGACGTGATCGCAATGTTCTTCGGCGTGCAGGTACGCGACCGCCGGCATCTGGCGCAGGTGCTGCGGTCGCTGCGACGGGTGCCGGACGTCAAGCGGGCGGCGCGAACGCGGACCTAGCCCCTGCTGCACGAAGGCACGCCGGTGCGGGCGACCCCGGTGCGCGCCGTCCTGAAGGTCCGCGCCTAGTCCCGGATGAGCCTCCACGACATCCGGTGCTTGGACACCAGCGGCGGCAATGAAATGTTGATCGTCCTGATCTTGCCGTCCTTCAACTGGGTCACGCTCAGGCGGATATTGGGCAGCGCCACGCCGGTCAGATCGGACTGCAGCGCGATCAGCTCGATGCCTGCGGCGCCTGCCTCGATGGCGATGCTGTTGACGAAGCTGCCGCCCGAATCGAGCAGGCGCGACCCGCCCTTGCTGTATTCGCGCGCATAAAGCGTGGCCGGCGGGTTGGTCGCGCACAGGTCGGTTTGCGGCCGCGTCGCGGAATACGCGACGACGGACGCCTCCGCCTGCACGGGGGTGATGATGCGTTGCCCGGACGGCAGGTCGTTGTACCAGCCAACCGCCGGCAGCGTCGTCAGCGGTTCCTTGTCCGTGACCGCCGCCATGCCGGTGGTGCTGCGCGTGACCGCCGTCGCGATGACACTGGGTTGCGTCGCGGTGCCGTCGCGCAGTGCGTAGAACGACTGCAGGTCCGTATTGTCGAGGTCGGAGGGTTCGAGCAGGCGGCCCGTGCCGACGAACACCCAGCGGTCGACACCGTTGGCGATGTCGACTTCGATCTGGGGCGGCGTCGTGATCGGCTGCGCCTTCCCGCCCAGCGTGAACTGCGCGAACGGCACCGTGACATCGAGCGGCCACTTCGTCGCATCCCCGTCCGAGAGGTCGAAGCGCCACAGGTTTCCCAGAAGGTCCCCGCCGTACACCTGCTCCACGTATTGGTTGCGGTGATCCTTCGTGTAGCCGCTGACGTAGGCAAGGCCCGACGGCGACCCGGCGGAGCCCACGTTGGTGGTGAAGGTCTTCAACTTGGTGCCGGTCTTGAGATCGACGACGAACACCTTGCCTACGCCCGAAGGGTTGTTGTATCCCGACGGCACGATCATCACCCATCCGTAGGCGTAGGTCTTGACGACCAGCGGCCTGCCATACGTGTAGCCCAGGTCAGCGTCGGTGAACTCCCACATGACCTTCGAGGCGATGTTCGTCTCGGTCTCGGTGGCCGGCGCGCCGGGCGTCGTGATGTCGATCGCGTAGTAGCTGTTGCCGCCCTTGCCCAGGCCGCCGACGAGGATGGTCTTCCACGCGCCGTCGATGTAGACATCGGCCGGCAGCGGGGTCGAGTCGACGTAGTAGTGGTGATGGAAGATCGGTACGCCGCCCTCCTGGTACGTCAGTCCGGCGAGACCGGCGCTGCCTGCGCGGTACAGCGCCTTCGGCACGAAAGCCCACACCTCCTTGCCCGTGGCATCGTCCAGCGCATGCACCATGCCGTCGTTGGCACCGAAATAAACGCGCGCGGCGCGGGTGGTCGCCTTGAACTCGAATAGCCCGGGTCGGTGGCATCGAGGTACGGCTTGCTCGGGCTCTTGCCGACGTAGATCGCCTGCGAGTTGACGACGTCGCCCAGCCGCGAGCCGCGCACGCGGAAGCGACCGAGGATATCGTCGCTTTCGTTGACGTTGGAGCCGCGCAGGTACTCGACCACGAGTTGCTGCCGCGTCGCATCGCCGCCCAGCGTGAGCTGCTGCGGGCCCGACAGATTGGCGAGGCGAAACGGAACCGCCAGTCCGGTCGCACTGTTGATCGTCACCACCTTGCGCGCGGTCGCCGGCTTGTCGGACAGCCAGGGCGTCGGATCGGCGACCGAGGGCGTCAACAGCGAGCCGAGCAGGTCGGCGGCGCTCCACGCGACGAAGCCGCTCTCGTCGCCCGTCGTCGGATCGATCGCGACCTTCTTGACCACGCCCACCCAGCCTTGTTCGAACGAGGCCTTGTAGACGTAGGTGTCCGGGCCCAGCGTCGCGCTGACGAATCCCACCCCGACCCGCGCACCCTGCGCCTTGGCCACGTCGTTCAGGATTCGCGCGAGTCCGGAGCCAAGCTGGTCCGGATTGGCCGCGTTGACGAATCGGCCGCGGCCGTTCACTGCGGCGTGCCACAGGTCGTCGACGGCTGCGGGACCGTTGTTGACCCATGCGGGCCAGCGCAGGTTGGGCGTTGCCGGAGGCGTAGTGCTCAATTTCATCAGTGTGGCCTTCTGGTCGCTGACGTCGAGCGTGCCCCGCGCGCCGAACGAAATGGCCGCAAAATTGACGTGTTGCCACGACGCCGGATCGGCGACGCTGATCGCGTACTCGTCGAGGTTGGCGATCGGCGGCACGGTGGAAATCGGGACGTCGTTGGTGGCCGTGGCGCCGCTCGTCTTGAGATCGGCCATCCAGTAGTACAGCGCAATGTCGGCCAGCGTGGGCTTCTGCGAGTCGGTCGACGAGCCTTCGCGGTACTTGTAGGGCCATGCGGCCCCGGGGGTCAGCGATGGATCCCGCACGTTGGCCTTGTCGCCGTTGAGGCCCGAGGACGGGGCGGGCCACGCGGCGGGCATGCTGCCGGTGTCGAAACTCTTGCCAGCGGTCGGTCCGGAAATGCCCGACGTGTTGTTCGCATAGCCGTCGGTGAACAGCACGTGCCAGTTCTTCTGGCATGAGTACTGGATCGGCGTCGAAGTGCCGGAGAAGTACTCGCCCACCCTGGCCATCGCGGCGAACGTCGGCGTCCCGTTGGCCGGATCGACGTCGATGAGGCTCTGGTACCAGTCGGCGCGCGCCGTGGACCCGATCGTGAAGTCGGTCACGGGCAGCGTGTTGGTGCCAATCGGATTGCCCCGGGAATCGGTGAAGACCCCGAAGCCCACGCGATAGTTGTTGTCAAGATTGGCGAAGGCGCGGGTGGACACCGTCTTGGCGGCCAGGATACGCGACCGGTAGTACGCGAACCAGTTGGCAAAATTTGTCATCTGCGAGCGCTTCGTCAGTTCGCCATTCGCGTTGTAGGTGTCCGTGGAAAAATCGCGCGAGACGGCCACCGTCTGCGTGACCGTGGCGCCGGACGAATCCACGATGGTTGTCACGTAGGAGGCGTCGCTCGCGACCGGATTGCCGAAATCGAGCGGCACGTACTCGAGCGCCTGGTTCGCCACGTTGTCGTAGCCGGACGCCTGCATGTACTTGAAGAACCGTGGATACTTGTAGGTGGCGTTGGCGAAGCCCTGACAGTTGCCGGCGGACCACGCGCCATAGCCCTGCCATTTGGTCGTCGCTCCGGACGCCGCCGCAGGCACCGCGGTCTTGCACCATTCGACTTCGCCCCGCCAGTAGTGCCACGGTGCGTCGGTCTTGGGCGGAATCGTCCCGTACACGGCCGGGTTGATCTTGAATTTGTAAGCGCCACTGGTGCTCGTGCCAATCCGGCACTGCAGTTTCGAGCCGCTCGCGTCGTCGAGCCAATCCGTCCACCACGCGCCCGTTGGTTCCTCGGACTTGCAGATGAGCTGGGTCGTGTCGACGACACGATATTTGTACGTCGCGTCCGGGTAGTTGTTGAGCGCCGCGGACACGGCCGGGGACAGCGCGTAGGCCTTGTTGTTGTGGCGGCAGTCCTTGCCGGTACCATCGGCGTCCGCCACGTTGCCTGCATCCCACCCGTCGTTCGATTTCTTGCACCACAGTGCGTACTCGATGTAGTGGAACTGCGTGGCGACAGGATTCGAGTTTGTCGCATTGAACCCCGTCGGCTGGACCGGATAGAGCCAGTCGGTCTGCGCGGCGGTCACCTGCGGCGCGCCGTTGGCGCCCGCGCCGTAGGCAAGGCCGTTGCTGCGGCAATGGTCGCCGGACGTGACGTCCAGGGGCCAGTCGGAGTTGCACCAACGGCCGACCGTGACCTGGCCGGCGGCATAGGCGTTGTTCATGCTGACCTTCGTGGTCAGCGGCCACAGCGTGCCGAACCCGTCGAGCGGAACATTGGTCCAGTTGCTGGTGTTCGCGAAATTCATCTCCGGATACGATTTCGCGCCCGGGACCTCCGGATTGTCGACGGTTGGGTCGAAGGTCGCCTTGAGCGGCGGCTTGTACTCGACGGCCGGGTTGTACGCCATGCCGTTGAAGTCCGGGACGCGGGTGGCGGGCGGCCAGTACGCGGACCGCGGCGGCGTCAGGGCGTCGGGGACCGGGTAACCTCCCTGCGTGAACATCTTGTAGTTCGTGACGCTTGCGTTGCCGCCACAGGCCTGGGTCATCGCGCCCGCGGCGTTACGGCAATAGTTGACCCCGCTGGCTATGCTGCCAAGATTGCCCACCACCTGGTCGGGCAGGAAGTCCCAGTTCATCGAGCCCGAGTTGTCGAGCGTCATCATGATGTTCGGCTTCGCGGCGATCTTCGCGCTGATCGGCTCGTTCGCCAGGCCATCGTCGGTCGTGCTCTTCTTCTGCGCCCAGGCCGGTGCGGCGGGCGACAGCGAAAGCAGCAGCGCAAGCAGGAGCCCGATGCCGCGTCGCAGCGGAAAATCGCGATGGTTCAGGGGCGGGCCGGATGGATCGCGGATGCCAGATTGGGGATTGCACATGGTGGAGCTCCTCGGTACTTCTTCATCGCAGATTGGCCTGCAGCAGGGATACGGTGTTCCTGGGCCCGTCGACCCTCACCGTCAGGCGATAGAGCGGGATCCGCGGCAGCTCGATCTTCTCGGTCTCCATGCTGGTGGTACCGGACGGCTTGGGCGGCATCATGTCGCAGTACTGGACCAGGTCGGCGCGCGAAGGCGTGGCGGGAATGCCCTTGGCGCACAGGCGCTCGAGCACGTAGCGGACGGTGTTGCCGTTGCCGCCATCGAGCTGCCGCACCAGTTCGTCGGCCTTGTCCTCCGTCAGCAACGCCGCGGGAACGCCGCGGGCGTCCTCGCTGTCCTGGCGCGTCGCGAAGTAATTCTGGGCAGGCAGGTCCGTGTTGATGTCCGGGATCAGGTTCTTCTCGAACAGCGCCGCCGTCGCTTCTTCGACCGCCATATTGGCCGGCAGGATAGACGCCTGGCTGAACGCAAGATTGCCCACGACCGCCGTGGCGGTGTCGACCGAGCGCACGAGCGCGACGCCGGCCAGGCTCAGCGCGAGCATCACGATCAGCACGACGAACACCACGAATCCCCGTTGCGCAGATAGTGTGTCAGGCGCTCTGGTTGGTATCAGGCGTGCCGCACGGGACAAGGCAACGGAGCGCGTCGCGCTTCGCATTCCTCCAACCAGTCGGTGCCCGTTCATCCGCCAGGTCCATTCCACAATTGGTTACGCAGCGGGATCACGGTTTCGTAGACTCGATAGCGCCAGTTCGCCGGCAGGTCGCCGCTGATTCGGCCCGGGCAGGTGTTGTCGTGCGCGGGGCAATCGAACAGTGTCCACGGCGTGGTATCGGTGATCGCGCGATCGAACTGTTCGCTGCGGACGATGAGGCCGATGCGGATGGCCTTGATCTGGGTCAGCTTGGCGAGACTGCCCGCCATGACCGCGTCGCTTGCCCACTCGCCCGTGGCCGGAACCCACGTGTCGCGGATGTTGTCCGCTGTGCCCGACGTGTCGATCCCGTACTGGACCTTGAGGTTGACGACATTCGAGGCGAGTGCCAAGGGCACGGTGCCCGCCATCAGCAAGTCCATGCTGCGAAGTTCGTCCGCCAACACGTCGTACCGCACTCGCTGAGGGCCATCGGCCGGCCCCATGTCGACGAGGACGGAGGCGCTGACGTCGGCATCCGACTTGAAGGCGACCGCGGCATTCGTCGCTGTCGTGAGCGTGATCTTGCCGCCGGCAAGTGGCGTAGCGGCCGGCGGCAGCGCCGGCGTCCGCGCGGTGACCGTCGACAGCGTGCAGGCACCGGTCGACTGCTGCACTGCGATGATCCAGTTGCCGACCGCGAATCCGTTGGGGCTCTGCACAATGAACTGGTTGTCCGTCGGCGACTTGGACAGAAAGTTCGCAGGGACCACCATGGTCCGGCTCGTGCTGTAGCTGACGACGAACGAATCGGGTGCGTCGTCGCTGTCCCCGGCGATGATCAGCACGGGAATCGGACGCAGTGTCGTCGCGACGTCCTTCGTGTCGGAACACGCGCTCAACTCGGTCGCGGCCAGTGAAATCGCATTGCCCGCGTTGGCGATCTCGAGGCCCATCGTGTACAGCGAAAACAGCCCGTTCTGCTGCGCGTCGCTGGCGCCGGTGGTGTTGCGCTTGAAACCCTCGGCGACCGAGAAGACCTGGTAGACGACCAGCACCGCGAGCAGGCCGATCACCAGAGCGACCATCAACTCGACGAGGCTGCTGCCTCGCTGCGGGACAGACCGAGACGGACATTTTCCCCGGCACGATGCGCGTGGCATGGTCACGGATTTCGCCCGATGACGGCCGTGGTCGAATAGTTGTGTGGTGTCGCCTCGCCAGGCAGCTGCCAGTACAGCGTCACCGTGACCTGTGTGCTCGTCGTCGACGGTCCGGCCCCGACCTCGACGGTGGGCTCATTGCCCGTCAGCCCGGCGCCGGGGAGCCGCAGAACCATTTCCTGGAGCGCCAGATATCCGTCGCCACTGCCGGCATCCCCGTACATGTTCTCCAGATACGAGGGGTCCAGCGCCGTGCGATCGTCCGTCCACATTTCGGAGATGAAGCCGTTGGCCAGGAAGATCGCCTCGCTGCGGTACTCGGCATCGTTGACGTGACGGATCGACTGGGCCAGCAACCCGACGATGCCGAGGATGCCGGCCGAGAAGATCAGGATCGCGATCAGGACCTCCAGCAGCATCACCCCCCGCTGCTCCAGCGACGGACGGCGCGACGTGCGAATTTCACCCGCGCGGCCCATTTTCACGCTGCGTTGCATTCTGGCTACCATGGGTAGGGGCACCCCAACGGATCCGTGGACCCGCTGTACGTGAACCTGCTGCTCGGATCGCACATCCGCACGCTGCGGCCCTGTTGCGATATGTCGATACCGAGGGACTTGGTTACGGGATTGCCGGCGGCGGCGATCGTGATCCTGCCGATCGGAGCGGTGCCCGAGGACGCTGGGGGCACGGCCGGATTCTTTTTGAGCGCCCGGCCAAATCCGCTGAACGTGATCTCGGTGGCGCCGTCCGGGGTAATTTCGACATTCGGCGCGTTGGCGGCGGTCGCCTCGAACAGGTACTCCGAGCGGAGCACGTCGTCGCTTTCCACGTCGCGGACTTCCCATCCCTGGGCGGTGATCCGGAAGCGCGCGTTGGCGTTGCGCTGGACCGCCAGCGACTGCGCCTGGCGAATCCCGTTCACGTATCCTTCGGCCACGTTGCGCATTTTCGCGTTGGCGAAGAACTCGCCGTACGCAGGAAGGCCCACCAACAGCGTGAGGGACATGATGGTCAGCACGATCATCAGTTCGATCAGGCCGAATCCGCGCGCCGCCACGATGAGCTTTCCGTTGTCGGCCATGGCGTCAGCTGCACTCGCCGTTCTTGCGCACCGCCCAGCAGGTGCTGCTCGTCGTCCACGTGGAGGGCGCGGCGGTCGTCTTGCGGACATCGGCCTCGTTGATCGTATAAGCAAAGCCGGTCATGCCTCCCTGGCCCGTCGCGGTAGCCTCGAAGGCGGTGGCCGAGGCGCCGGCGCAGGAAATCAAGAAATAATCCTTGCCAGCGACGTACGTGGGATCCGGCACGCCGCAGGCGGTGCCTGCGCCCGCGTAGGTCCGGTTGTCCAGGTAGTACTGCTCCATCTTCACGCGGTAGTCGGAGAGCTTGGCGGTGGCCTCGATGATCCTGCTGCGCGTCACGTAGCCCGAATACGCGGGCAACGCGACAGCGGCAAGGATGCCGACGATCGCGACGGTGATCATCACTTCGATCAGCGTGAATCCGCGAGGCCACGCAAGAGTGTTTCGTGACCCGGTCATGACACGAGCTCCGGCGACGGGCACATCCCCCGGGTCAACCGGTAGCCGCCCGCGAAGTCGATGATTACGCGGTGGCCCGCCGCGCGCGCATCGGCGACGGCAAACCGGACATGGACGGTGCGCGGGACAGTCAGCCGGCCTATGCCGTAGCAGGTGATTGGCGCGGTCGGTCCGCGAACGGTCACGCCGCCGCCCGGCGCGCCGCTGCAGGTGAACAACTCCTCGGTCCCGGTCGTGGCCACGCCCCAACCTGTGTTCCGGTCCACGCCCGCCAGAAGCCGCACCTCGAGCAGGTCGTTGTGCCTGATCGCCTCGCTGCGCGCAACCCACAATCTCGCCATGAACCCGTTGCCGTCGTCCGGCATGCGGGTACTGTCCATCATCGTTTCAGTCGATGGAACTCCGCGATTCATGGGTTTTCCCGACCCTGTTGTACTGCCAAGGGTGGTACGGCTGCGAAGCTGCGCAGTCGATCGCTTGCGCCACTTCAGCGGCACGCAAGAACGACACGGCATCGATCGCTACGGAACGCATACATGCGTAGTCGGCTCGAAGCGCAGGTGGAAGCAGGGACTTGGTCATCATGGCAACGCAGGAATCGGCGTTTGGGTGTGTTTGAACATCTACGCAATTTTCGTGCTATCGCGCGCACCGCTTCGCGCCGCACCAACTCATCGGGACGCGCATATGCGAATGAAATCGGCCCTCGACTCGGCGCGCAAATCCGTCGCCGGTGCCCCGTCATCTCCGGCGCGCGATCTCTCCAAATGTGCCGCATTGTCGTCGCGCGCGTGCCGCATGCGGGTCACTGTTGTAGGGTACATGCGCGTGCGCCGCTTCGCATCGCGCCGGACGGCAATGCGGCAACAAGGTGAGGCGCGTTGGAATTCTTGCGCAACCAAAGCGGCCATGGGCACGAGCGCGACGAGATGGCGTCGCCATCGCTGACGCCGTCGCGAACATCGACACCGTGTCGATAGAGCGAGCCGAAGGCGGCAACGTGCTTGCGATGTTCTTCGGCGCGCAGGCGCGACTGCAAGCGCTTCGCGCGGTTACTGCGTTCACTGCGGCGGTTGCCCGACGTCAAGCGGGTGCAGCGAACGCGGACGTGGGCAGCGCGGCGGCGGCTAGCGCGTCGCCGGAACGCAGACGACGTTGCCAACATCGGTCATGGTGTCGACCCGTTCCGGCACCAGCACCGGTCCCGAGCACGCCACGCCGGTCTCCTGCCGCAGCTCGTACTTGCCGGGCTCGACGCCCTCGACGTAGAACTCGCCGCGGCGCGCAGTGAACGAGCGAATCACGTCTCCGCCGCGCACGAGCACGATCTCGCGGAACTCCAGCGGTATCGGACTGCCGTCGCGCATCTCAACCAGCCTGCCGACGATGGCGTGGTTCTTGCGCACGCTGAAGGATACGAGCGTTCCGCTCCGGGTCGGTGGCGACACGACTTCCTCCGCCTTCGGGAACACGTAGTCGAGCGGCATTTCCTTCGCGTCGAACGCGATGAAGTTGTCGTAGTACGAAGCGATGTTGGTGGCGACGACTTCGCCCGACGCGTTGGTCCTTCCGACGAACCAGCCGTTCGCGTAGACCGGGACCTCCGGCGGGCCCGACACGCGGACCAGCGCCAGACTGTCCTGTACCGATCGCGCGGCGAACACCCGGCCGGCGACCACGCCGATGCTGCCCGCCACGAATCCGCGCGCCAGGCCGGGGCCGCCCTCCGGGCGGCTCGCTCGGGCGTACTCGGCGCCGAAGGACAGGTACTCGACGTTCGCCTGCGCAAATGCGCGCCCGAACATCGCGTCCGGCGCTTCGCTGTCGAAGCGGCCAGCGGTCACGTCGTAGCCGACCCCCTCGCCTTGCGGAACGGATTTCTGCAGCGACAGCGCCTGGTTGCTGCCGTTGTTCGAGCCGCCGATGGCGCCGACGATCGACGTCGAAAGGTCGAAGAAGTACCGCAGCGACATCAGCCATCCGTACGACGTCTGCGGCTGCGCCGTTTGCACGTAGTTCAGCGATAGCAGGCCCTTGCCGTCCAGCACGCTGCGCGTGTAGGTGACGTTGGTGACCTTCGAATCGAGTCCGTCATAGCCACTGAGCGCGTTATATGTCGCGGTAAGCGTGCCCCAGCCGGGAAAATACACGGACCCCGATGCGTACTGGTTGGTACGGATGAGGAAACCGGCCGCGGCATCCGACAGCTGCGCATAATCCCGTGCGCGATAAAGCGCCCCAAGGTTCACGCTGTAATTGGTCCCGGTATACGAGTACGCAGCGGAGCCGGCCGGCGCGGTCCCGCCGTTGCGGCCGCCGATCGACACGCCCGCGGCGACGATTCCGTATTGCGACTGCCAGGTGCCGAACGGACCGAGATTGTACAAGTCCTCGGACGCCTGACCGCGCAGCCCCAGCGTGAGCTGGTTGGTGAACGCGTATCGGTGGAATGCGGAGGCGGCGAGCGGACCGTAGTCGTTGCTCTCCAAGCCGTACTGGCGGCGCATGAAGCCCACGTTGTAGCTGTACTCGGAGAGCCCTTCGGCGAGGCCTACGTTGGTCGCGAAGAAGAACGGCCGCTGCAGTATCTGCTCCCGCCCGAACGGATCGCGGATCACCACCGAGACGCTCTGGCCGCCGGTAAGTCCGTTCGTGATGTTGGTGACGTCGACGGGGCCGGGCTGCACCTGCCGCTGCGCGATAAGGTTCCCGTCGATTCTGACCTGCACAGTGGACGGGAACGCCACCTCGGTGGCGAAGGACGCCGTCGGATATTGGACGAAATACGGGTCCATTGCATACACCTTGGTCAGGCTCGCCCCCCCGAGCGCCACCGATCCGTTCAAATCGAAGGCTGGCGTGAAGAAATCCCCGAACGTCCATCGGCGCAGATTGGCGCGGTCGTCCAGCTGCGCGTTGGTCAGCAGGCGCACAAATCCGTTCTGCGCGCCCGTGCCCCATTGCTGCGCGGTCGTGTTGTACAGCAGCCAGTTGCCGGTGCGTGCGGCGAGCTCGGTGGCGAATTGATACTGGCGCTGCCCAAAAGCATCGTCGCCGACCGCATTGAATCCGTAATTGACGAAGAAGCTGTTTTCGCTCGGGAAGATCACCCCTGCGCGGCGCTCGGGTCCCAGGTTGATCGTCGTTGCGGGCAACGCGCTCGCGGCGACACTCAGATCCAGCGACACGGTCGCCGCGTCGAAGCGCGCTTCCACCCCGGGCACCATCCCGATATCGAGGAAAGGCTCGCCGTCGATCACCAACGGTGCAGCGTTCCCCGGGGGAAGTCCCCATTTGACGAACTCGGCCAAGGGCACCAGCGTCTGACCGCGCTCGTCGCGGCAGGATCACGATGTCGCCCTTGTCCACGGTGTTCACGCGGACGCGCGCGATGAGCATCGAGCGCTGCGGGCCCGCGTTCGCCGGGCGCGCGCTTGGCGTCGCCGGTGCCGAAGTGACCTGCGCCGCGACCGGCGCAACAGCCGGCGGCAGCGACAGTATCACCACTACGACGGCAACGCCCCGGAATGCCCTCGTCCTAGCGGCAGGCGCCGGGGTCGACATCGAGCTTGCGCTTGAGTTCCACCCGGTCGGCTACCACCTGCGCCTCGATGGCCGCCAGCTTGGCGCACGCTTCGGGCGGGACCTCCAGGCGCATCGTCCGCGTGACGCCGGGCAGGAAGTAGCGCTCGGGAAACGTGTGAGTGAACAGGCGCGAGCCATCGCGCCCGATGCCTGCCACCTCGACCTGGTCGGCTCGGATGTGGACGTTGCCGGTGTTGGCCACCGTCCATTCCAGTCGCCGATCCGCGAACGCGAGCCGCGTGATTTCGCCCTTGCGCTCGGGTTGGGCCGGGGCGACGAACACCGCAACGCCGACGCGCAGGAAGACCCGCAGCGAAGCGCCCTGCCCGGCCTCGTCAGCTGCCGTGGCCGGCGGCAACTCCTCGATGAACAGCCGGTAGGCATCCTCGCGGGTCACGGGCGCGGCGCGTACGCCCACCCGGATGACGCGCGATTCGCCGGGCGGAATCTCCATGGTCCGCGGGAAGAACAGCAGTGACTCGGCGGCCTCGTAGCGGTCCGGGCCATCATCGCTCTGCGTCCAGGTCATCGCCTCGACCTGCATGCGCAGCGGCGTCTTGTCGTCGTTGCGCACGATCACCTCGCTCGCCTTGGTCGTACGGTCGAGCGTCACCCGCAGCGGGTTGATGACGAATTCGCCCGCCGCGACCGGCGTACAGATGCATAGCGCGCCCAGCGCCCACCCGACCGAACTCACTGCCAGGCGCCGCGTGCTGCACATTCAGGGCGTGACCGTCGCGACGAGGATGTCCGTATAGGTCCCGATCGCCGCGTTCTGATAGTTGGCGCCGAGGATGGTGCCGTTGATGCGCCACGTCTCCTTCGAACCGGATGCTCCGAGGAACGTCGTGGTAATTGAATAGGGTATGAAGATGTTCTGCGTCGTGTGCTTCATCCGCAACGGCGTGCTGCCGTTGGCCCCGGCGAAGCTCCAAATCGGCGACACGCTCGTGGGCGTGCACTTGACGACGACGTCCATGAAAGCGCTGACGGTCACTGCCGAGTACGCGTCGAGCGGCGGAAAATTGAGCGCGCTGCCGGCGCTATCGAAGCTGCAGTTCTGCGCCCGGGCGCACGTGCATACGACCAGCAGCGCCGTGCACGCCAGAGTGCGCCGCCAAGATCGTGCAAGAGAGGGATGTCGAAGGGTCATGACTGCCGCGCTACAATTAGACCACCTTCCGGGGGCGAAGCAAAGGCGACTCGCCACGCCACCGCGCTACGGTGTGACGGTGACCGTCATCGTCCCTTGATACGCACCGGCCCGCGCATTCTGGAACACGGCGGGCGCGATCCGGCCGGTCAGCGTGAGTGTGCGGTTGGTCCCGCTGGCGAATCCGCGCCCGGCGCCATTGTTGGTCGACGTCATCGTGGCGACCATCGTCGGCGCGCCCGTGCAGGCGCCGCAGGTGACGGTTGCGGTGGCGGGAACCGCGAAGACCGGCGCGGTCCGGTTCGTGCAGCGATACCTGATCGCCGCGTTTCCGCTGGCCGTCGTCGCCGAGCTCGGGTCGATGTTGCTGCCGCTGGCTCCTGTGTTGCGGATGTTCACGACCGGCGCCGCGGTGAAGAACTTGCACACCGGCACGACGCTCGCGTTTACGGTCACCGCAACGTTGCCGCTGGCATGCGCACGGTCTGCGCCGAGCGCTGCCACCAGCAATAGCAGGAGCAGGCGAATCATCGATATCTGGGGCCGGAGGACGCGTACGAGGTCGACGGGCCGCGCGCTGCGCGGCCTGTGCGAAACGCCGACCGTTCGCGAGGGTCAGGGCGCGACGCTGACGGTGATGTTGCCGGTGTACGCGCCAGCGGCCGCGTTCTGGAAACCGGCCGCCAGGATCGTGCCGGTCACCGTCAGCGTCTTGTCCTGTCCGCTGCCCATGCCCGAGCCGGCGCCCGTATTGGCGGACGTGATCGTCGGCGTCATGGTCGGCGTGCCGGTGCAGGACGCGCAGGAAATTGTCGCGCTCGCCGGCACCGTGAACGTCGGCGACGTGCCGTTCGAGCAGCGGTAGGTGATCGGCGCGTTGCCGGTCGCCGTCGAGGCCGAACTCGGGTCGATGTTGCTGCCGGTTCCCGTGTTGGTAATGTTCACCACCGGCGCCGACGTGAAGAACTTGCAGACGCCGACGATGGTCGCATTGACCGTCACGCTCACGCTGTCGCTGGCGCGCGCACCGGTCGAACCAAACGTGGCGGCGACGGCCGCGATGAGGACCGCGCTCTTGATCTGTTTCGAATTCATGTATAGCTCCGTGTGGATTGTCGAAGGGTTGTCTGGTCCGGATCGCGCCGCGATCCGCCCCGGTGAAAGCTCTGATGACCCATACGTAGCAATACGTATGCCAGTGAAAATCAAGGCAGATAGAATTTTTGAGACGCTGCTATTTATTATTTAAATTCAATGATTTATTTCCATGATTCGCGCAGTCGATCCTCCAGCTGGATATAGGTAGAGTTGTCTCAGCGCGTTGTCGACCGCGCGCGAGGCGGCTCGTTCGGCCACCCCCGGGGCAGGGGGCGATTAGCGGTCGGTCCCCCCGTCGGGCGTCCCGGTAGCGCACGGTCCACCCGCCAATCCGTGGGAGGAGGGCCGTGGCCAGGCCGGTAGTGCCTTCGCCCGCCGGCAACCCAGCCGCGCATGGGCCCGGCGGGCGACCGCGCGACTCGACCGCCATCCCGGCCGCGGCGCGTAATCGTACGTATTGGCATCAACCGCGGCGCGTCCGAGAATGGGTGCGTCAGGACCCATGCACTCTCAAACATCCAATCCATGCTGCGCCCGCCGCTCCTCCTGCTTGCCACGATACTCAGCGCCGTCCTGTGTGCCGGCGCGCCGGCACGTGCCCTGGGCGCGGAGACCACGGTCACGGTGAACGCGACGGTGCTCGAGGTGCAATGCACGCCCGAGCAGCGCACACGGATTCGCGCCTGCGCGCCGGCGGTCGAGTCCTTTTCGACCGAATCCGCCAAGTTCATGGTTGCCGCGCGCGCCGACCTGGGCCTCGCGCGGCGGCCGGAGCGCGACTACGAGGTCCGGCGGGACCCGAACCGTCCAGTCCTGATCAAGACCGTCCTGTACTGATCGACGCAGCCGGGCGCTACCACGCAGTCTCTCGCTCCGCCGTTGCACTGATCTTGTGAATCGTCAGGTCGGCGCCGTTGAACTCCTCCTCCGCGTCCAGTCGCAGTCCGACCGTCGCCTTCAAGGCGCCATAGACGATGGCCGCGCCGGTCACGGCGATCGCGATGCCGAGCATGGTCCCGGCCACCTGCGAGCCGAACGCGACGCCGCCGATGCCGCCCAGCGCCTTCGCCCCGAAGATGCCCGCTGCGAGGCCGCCCCACGCGCCGCACAGACCGTGCAGCGGCCACACGCCCAGCACGTCGTCGATCTTCCAGCGGTTCTGCGTCAGCGTGAACATGAACACGAACAGCCCGCCCGCGACGAGACCGGTGACGAGCGCACCCAGCGGATGCATGACGTCCGAACCCGCGCACACGGCGACGAGCCCCGCGAGCGGCCCGTTGTGGACGAAGCCCGGGTCGTTGCGCCCGGCGACGAACGCGGCCAACGTGCCGCCGGCCATCGCCAGCAACGAATTCATCGCGACCAGTCCGGAGATCTTGTCGAGCGTCTGCGCCGACATCACGTTGAAGCCGAACCAGCCCACCGACAGGATCCACGCGCCCAGCGCGAGGAACGGAATCGACGACGGCGGATGCGCGGCAATGCCGCCCTCCTTGGAATAGCGGCCACGGCGCGCGCCCAGCATCAGCACGGCGACCAGGCCGATCCAGCCGCCGAACGCATGGACGACCACGCTGCCGGCGAAGTCGTGGAACTCCTCGCCGAAGGTCGCCTTCATCCAGCTCTGGATTCCGAAGTGCTGGTTCCACGCGATGCCCTCGAAGAACGGGTAGACGAAACCGACCAGCAGAAAGGTCGCAGCGAGCTGTGGATTGAATTTCGCGCGCTCGGCGATGCCGCCCGACACAATCGCGGGAATGGCCGCGGCGAAGGTGAGCAGGAAGAAGAAGCGGACGAGCTCGAATCCGTTTCTGGGCACCAGCGCCTCGGCGCTGGCAAAGAATGTCACGCCGTAGGCGATTGCGTAGCCGATGAAGAAATACGCGATCGTCGACACCGCGAAGTCGACCAGGATCTTCACCAGCGCGTTCACCTGGTTCTTCCTGCGCACGGTACCGAGCTCGAGGAACGCGAAGCCGGAATGCATCGCCAGCACCATGATCGCGCCCAGCAGGATGAACAGCGTGTCGCTTCCGGCTTTCAGTGCTTCCATTGACGTCCCCCTCGCTGACGATGTTGCGTCATTGCGACCGGTCTCCTCTTCGGGAGGCGCCGGTGCTGTACTTTCGAATTGCGTGAAAAGGGCCGCTCGGCGGCGGCCCTGGTACGGCTACGTGCGTACGCCCTCGTCAGGCGGTTTGCGGTGCAAGCAGCTTCTGCAGCTCGCCGGACTCGTACATCTCGCGCACGATGTCGCAACCGCCGACGAATTCGCCGTTGACGTAGAGTTGCGGAACCGTCGGCCAGTTGGCGTATTCCTTGATTCCCTGCCGGATCGCATCGTCGGCCAGAACGTTGACCGAGTGGTAGCCGGTGACGCCGCAGCGCTTCAGGACCTCGGCAACGGTGGCCGAAAAGCCGCACTGCGGAAACTGCGGCGTGCCCTTCATGTACAGGACGACCGGGTGCGATGTGACCTGGTCCTTGATGGTGTCGTGGATGGTGCTCATGGCGGTGGCCTCCGGAGGGCGCAAAAGCTGCCATTCTACGCCCGTCTGCGGCGGGTCCGTGGTCCGGGTGGCGCGGACGGAATCGGCGCCGCGCCGCTATTCCTTGACCGCGCCGGTCAGCCCGGAGACGTAGTACTCGACGAAAAACGAATAGAGCACCGCCACCGGCAGCGAGCCCAGCAGCGCGCCTGCCATCAGCGAGCCCCAGTGGTAGACGTCGCCCTCGACCAGCTCGGTCACCACCGCGACAGCCACCGTCTTCACCTCCGACGACGAGATGAACGTCAGCGCGTAGATGAACTCGTTCCACGACAGCGTGAACGCGAAAATACCCGCCGAGATGAGCCCGGGGACCGCCAGCGGCAGGATGATCTTGACCAGGATCTGCAGCCGGGTTGCGCCGTCGATCAGCGCGCACTCCTCGAGCTCGAACGGGATCGACTTGAAATACCCCATCAGCAGCCAGGTGCAGAACGGGATCAGGAACGTCGGGTAGGTGAGGATCAGCGCGAGCCGGGTGTCGAACAGGTGCAGCTTGTAGATGATCGCGGCCAGCGGGATGAAGAGGATCGACGGCGGGACGAGGTAGGCGAGGAAGATGCTCATTCCCACGTACCGCGACCCCGAGAAGCGCAGGCGCTCGATGGCGTACGCGGCGAGGACGCTCGCGAACAGCGACAGCGTCGTCGCGACCACGGAGATCAGGATCGTGTTCCACAGCCAGCTCGGATACGACGTCTCGAACAGCAGCTTGTTGATGTGCGCGAACGTCGGGTTGTGCACCCAGAACGGGTTGCCCGTGTGCGAAAGGAGTTCCTCGTTCGGCTTGAACGTGGTGATGATCATCCAGTAGAACGGGAACAGCAGCACCAGCAGGAACGCGCCGAGCGGAACATAGACCGTGACGACGCGCCGCGGCAGCGACACGAGGTAGTTCATCCCCTGCGAGTCGACGAGCTCGGGGGTGGCGTTGGCTTCGGTCACGGCTCGCATCCGGTCATTTGTCGCTTCCCCCCTGCTGCCACGCGCGACGCTGCAGCCCGTAGTAGCTGAACAGGATCGCGGCGAGCAGGAACGGCACCATCGCCGTGGCGATCGCCGCGCCTTCGCCGAGGCTGCCGCCCGGGATCGCCCGCTGGAACGACAGCGTGGCCATCAGGTGCGTGGCGTTGAGCGGGCCGCCGCGCGTCAGCACGTAGATCAGCTGGAAATCGGTGAACGTGAACAGCACCGAGAACGTCATGACGACGGCGATGATCGGCGTGAGCAGCGGCAGCGTCACGTAGCGGAACTGCTGCCACGGCGAGGCGCCGTCGAGGCTCGCCGCCTCGTAGTACGACGGCGAGATCGTCTGCAGCCCCGCGAGCAGCGTGATCGCGACGAAGGGCACGCCGCGCCACACGTTCGCGGCGATCGTCGAGAACCGCGCGGCCCACGGCTGGCCGAGGAAGTCGATGTACTCGTGGATGATCCCCATCCGCTCGAGCGCCCAGCTGATGATCGAGAACTGCGCGTCGTAGATCCACCAGAATGCGATCGCCGACAGCGCCGTCGGCACGATGAACGGCAGCAGGACGATCGCCCGGAAGAACGACTTGAACGGCAGGTGCCTGTTGAGCAGCAGCGCGAGCCAGAGACCCAGCCCGAACTTGATGACGCTCGCGACGGTCGTGTAGAAGAGCGTGTTGAACAGCGCGAGGCGCGTGACGTCGTCGCCCCACAGGAACTCGAAGTTCTCGAGGCCGATCCAGGACCCGCTGCGCCCGATCTTGGCGTCGGTGAAGCCGAGGTAGGTGCCCAGACCGAGCGGGTAGGTGAGGAACAGCAGCAGCAGCACCGCCGCCGGCAGCATGAAGACCAGCCCCAGCAGGTGCCGGTCGTCGAGGATGCGCGAGAGCGCGGATTGCCTGGTGGTCATCGGTGCGCGGTGGCGTGGTGGTATGCGGCTCGGTGTCGCGTGATCGTGTTGTACGCGTTGCCCGGCTGTGCGTAGCTCGGTTGTGCGTTGCCCCGGTTGTGCGTGGCGCGGCTAACGCGCCGGGGCAACGCCCTGCGCTCAGACCTTGTAATAGCGCTCGGCCCGCTTCTGCGCGCGCTCGGCCGCTTCCTTCGGCGACTTCGACCCGGACGCGGCCTCGGCGACCATGTTCACGACGATGAAGTCGGACAGCGCGCCGGCCGAGGCGTAGCCCATCTTCCCCGCGTACCCCGACGGCAGCATGTTGATCATCGAATTGCGGTACGGCGTGTGCTTCGGGTCCACCGTCCAGATCGGGTTCTTCTCGTAGTAGCGCAGCGCCGGCGTGACGTAGCCGATCGCCGCCTCCACCCACGGGTCGACCTGCTCGGCCTCCATCATGAAGCGCAGGTACTCCTTCGCCGCCTTCGGGTACTTCGTGTACTTGAAGATCATCTGGTTGAAGAACAGCTGGAACTCGGTCGGATGGCCTATCGGGCCGATCGGCATGTTGGCGTGGTTGATATCCGCCGCCAGCTCCTTGATCTTCGGGTCCTTCGACGTCTTCGCGGCGTAGTAGATCGAGATGCCGTTGTTGGTGAGGGAGATCTGGCTGTCGAGGAACGCCTTGTTGTTGTTGGGGTCGAGCCACGCCAGCGTTCCCGGCGCGAAGGTGCCATACATCTCCTTCACGTACTCGAGCGCCTTGATCGTCTCGGGACTGTCGATCACGACCTTGTTGTCCTTGTCGACCAGCTTGCCGCCGAACGACCAGACCAGCCACTGGCACCACGTATTGCCGTCGCCGGTGGCGTTGCCGAGCGCGAATCCGGGCGGCGTGCCCTTCGCCGCCAGCGCTTTGCACAGCTTGAGGAAGCCGTCGGTGTCCTTGGGGAAGCTGTCGAATCCGGCCGCCTTCACGTGGCTCTCGCGGTACACCATGCACACGCCCGCCACACCGAGCGGGACGCCGATCCACTTCTTGCCGTCCGGCCGGAGGTACGGGTCGCACACCGGATACCAGCCGCCGTACTTCTTGCCGAGGTAGTTGCACACGTCGGTGACGTCGACCAGCTTCTCGGGGTACAGGTTGGCGTCGTCGTTGGTCGACAGGATGATGTCGGGGCCGGCGCCGGTGTTGGCGGCCACCGCCGCCTTCGGGCGCACGTCCTCCCAGCCCTCGGCGTCGACGCGGACCTCGATGCCGTACTTGTCGCTGAACTTCTTGACGTTGGCCATGTACTGGTCCTCGTCGCCCTGGACGAAGCGCTTCCAGCGCAGGACGCGCAGCTTGGCGCCCTTCTCCGGCGTGTTGCTCCACTGCGCATTCGCGTCCTTGACCCAGAGCAACGGCCCGGCCGCGGCGCCGGCGGCGACCGCCGCGGACGTCTTCAGGAATCGGCGACGCTTGAATTCACTCATGGCTACCTCCTCGGGTTGTGGGCTCTTCGGATATTCGCAAGCCCGTTTCGAATGTCAGGCGACGAGGCGCTTGCCGCTCGCCGCGTCGAACAGCTGCGCCCGGGTCAGGTCGGGCACGAGTTGAATCCGGTCCGCGGGCCGGCAGTCGGTACGGTCGCGGACCGTTGCGGTGATCTCCTGGCCGTTGAAGCGGCAGTACAGCTGGGTGTCGGCGCCCGTCGGCTCGACGACGATCACCTCGACCGGCAGGCCCTCGCCGCCGACGCTGCAATGCTCGGGACGGATGCCGTAGAGCACCGCCTGCCCGTCGGCCGCGCGCGACCCCAGCGGCAGCGGCAGCGTCGTGCCGCCGTCGAAGGCCACGAGCGGCGCACCGCCATTGACGCGCGCGGTGCCGGGAACCATGTTCATCGCCGGCGAGCCGATGAAGCCCGCGACGAAGGTGTTGGCAGGGGTGTCGTAGAGCGCGAGCGGGTCGCCGGTCTGCTCGACCACGCCATCCTTCATCACGACGATCTTGTCGGCCATGGTCATCGCCTCGATCTGGTCGTGCGTGACGTAGATCGAGGTCGTCTTCAGCCGCTGGTGCAGTTCCTTGATCTCGGTGCGCATCTGCACCCGCAGCTTGGCGTCGAGGTTCGACAGCGGCTCGTCGAACAGGAACACCTGCGGGTCGCGGACGATCGCGCGGCCCATCGCGACGCGCTGCCGCTGCCCGCCGGAGAGCTGCCGCGGGTAGCGGTCGAGAAACGGCTCGAGGCCGAGGATGTCGGCCGCCTTCCGGACCCGCTCCCCGATCGCCGCCTTCGACTGCTTCGCCAGCATCAGGGCGAACGACATGTTGTCGCGTACCGTCATGTGCGGGTAGAGCGCGTAGTTCTGGAACACCATCGCAATGTCGCGCTCCTTCGGCGGCATGCGGTTGACGACGGCGCCGCCGATCGAGATCTCGCCCTCGGCGATCTCCTCCAGGCCCGCAATCATCCGCAGCAGCGTGGATTTCCCGCAGCCCGAGGGCCCGACAAGCACGCAGAATTCACCGTCGGCGATGGCGATGTCGACACCGCGGATGACGTGCGTCGAGCCGAACCACTTCTGGACGCCAGTGATGTTCACTGCGGCCATGCATCCTCCGGCGCCCTTGTCGTGGTTCGCCGGCGCGCTGGGCGTATCCGCGGGCCGGCTTCGTGATCGAGCAAGTACTTCGTCATTGCGGCGTGCGCATGCCCCGGCTGACAATGTACTCCGGCCGTCCGGTCGCGAACCAGGTAATGATGTTCTGCGCCGCCTTGCGCCGCAGCTCCAGCTCAGCCTCGACCGAATAGAAGGCCGCGTGCGGAGTCAGGATCACCCGTGGATGCGAAAGCAGCGGGGAATCGCGCGCGACCGGCTCGGACGGCAGCACGTCCAGCCCGGCGCCGGCCAAGGTGCCGGAGTCCAGCGCGCGCAGCAGATCCGGAATGTTCACGACGGCGCCGCGCGCGGTGTTCACGAAATACGCGCCGGGCTTGAGCGCCGAGAAGAACGCGGCATCGAGCATCCCGCGCGTCTCGGCGGTCAGCGGCGTGTGCGCCGAGACGATGTCCGATTGCCGCGCCAGGTCGGCGAGCGACGACACGCGCTCGACATAGGCGGGAAAATCGCCGTCGATCAGGTAGGGGTCGTACGCGATGACGCGCTTGAATACGTTGCGCGATACGTGCGCCATCCGCTTGCCGATGCGGCCGAGCCCGACGATCCCGACGGTCAGAAGCGACGGACGCACGAGCAGGCCCGACGACAGGTAGTGCCATTTTCCCGCGGCGATGTCGCGGTGGTAGGCGACGATGTTGCGGATCGACGCCAGCGCCAGCGCCAGCGCATGCGTGGCCACTTCGCCGACGCCGTAGTCGGGGGAGTTGGCGACCCACACGCCCGCCTGCTCGCATGCCTGCGTGTCGACGGTATCGTAGCCCGCGCCGATCCGGCTGACGATGCCGACCTGGGGCAGCGCGCCGACCACCCGCGCGGTGATCGGCGCGTACTGCAGCAGGATCGCCCGACAGCCCTTGGCGTTCGCGATCACCTCGTCTTCGGACTTGCACTGTGCGACGACGATCTCGATACCGGCAGGCGCGAACAGCGCGCGCTCGAGTTCGATGTCGTTGTAGTCGTTATCGGCGTAGAGGATCTTGGGCATGCGGGTTAGAGCGCGGGAGGGGAAGGGCGGCAGGGAATGCCGAGGTGCCCGCAAGCGTACGGGGGAACACCAGCGGTGGTCAACTGGCCTGACCGATTTGGCCTTTCCCCGTCTTCCCCGCCCGATCCGGCGCCTCGGTCCGAGCTCCTCTTTCGCGCCTGTTTCGGCGCCGGCAGCGCGACCTGTCGAGCGTCCTGTTTCAGGCGACCCGCCGCCGGGCGTTGCCAAGACCCGCAGGAACGTTCGTGGCATCCTGTCGGCCTCCGCCACTTCCCGATGCCCACGACCATGCCCAACCTCCTGCAGACCACCCTCGCCGGCAGTCTTCCCAAGCCCGACTGGCTCGCGGAGCCGGGGCAACTCTGGGCGCCGTGGAAGCTCGAAGGGGAGGCGCTGGCGGAAGGCAAGCGCGACGCCGTGAGACTGGCGCTCTTCGACCAGGAGCACGCGGGCATCGACATCGTCACCGACGGCGAGCAGACGAGGCGGCATTTCGTCACGACGTTCATCGAAGGATTGGACGGCGTCGATTTCGCCAACAAGAAGACCGTGCGCATCCGCAACCGCTACGACGCCGACGTGCCGATGGTGACAGGTCCGGTCACGCGCCGGCACCCGATCTATGTCGAAGACGCGACGTTCCTGCGCGGACAGACGAAGCACAAGGTGAAGTACACGCTGCCCGGACCGATGACGATGGTCGACACGCTCTTCGATGCCCATTATCGAAGCCGCGAGAAGCTCGCACAGGTGTTCGCCGGGATCCTGAACGAGGAGGCCCGCGCCATCGCCGCGACCGGTGTGGACGTGATCCAGTTCGACGAGCCGGCGTTCAACGTCTACTTCGACGAGGTGCGCGACTGGGGCGTGGCCACGCTCGAGCGCGCCGCGCGGGGCCTGCCCTGCACGACCGCCGTCCACATCTGCTACGGCTACGGGATCAAGGCCAACAACGACTGGAAGAAGACGCTGGGCGCGCAATGGCGCCAGTACGAGCAGACCTTTCCGCTGCTCGCGGCCTCGGCGATCGACCAGGTGTCGCTGGAATGCGCGAATTCGCACGTGCCGCTGGAACTGATCGGGCTGCTGCGCGGCAAGGACGTTCTGGTGGGGGCGATCGACGTGGCCACCGACCGCGTGGAGACTCCGGACGACGTCGCGGCGGTCATCCGGGCGGCGCTGGAGTACGTCCCGGCCGAGCGCCTGTACCCCTGCACCAACTGCGGCATGGTGCCGCTGTCCCGGGACGTGGCGCGCGGCAAGCTTGCTGCGCTTGGGGCCGGCGCCGCGCTGGTGCGACGAGAACTCGCCTGAACCGGGACGTGGTCCGGGCGAAACTCGGGGCGCTGGCGGTTGGGGCGGCGCCAGTCCGCGGGGAACTCGGGGCCCCATGGGGGGTCTACCGGTTGGGTAGACCATCCCGGGTTAGGGGTATTCCCAAACGCCCGGGATCGGCGTATGCTCCCAAAGGTGTTTTGTTTCAAGTACTAAAGCACGTCCAAGTCCGGTCTTTTCCGTGATTGCGGTTCCGTACTTTTCTGTCCTTGAGAATGAAACATGGGGCGGGCACCCGCCCGCCGATTATTTTTCTTGAGGAATTACAGAAATGGCAACTGGTACCGTAAAGTGGTTCAACGATGCAAAGGGCTTCGGCTTCATTACACCTGATGGCGGCGGCGAAGATCTCTTCGCGCATTTCTCCGCGATCAACATGCCCGGCTTCAAGACGCTGAAGGAAGGCCAGAAGGTCTCCTTCGAAGTCACGCAAGGCCCGAAGGGCAAGCAGGCGAGCAACATCCAGGGCGCCTAAGCCTTTCAAGCGACAACGCAACACAGGAAAAAGCCGGGCTTGCCCGGCTTTTTCCGTTTCCGCTTCCGCGAGAGGCCCGCTCCGCAGGACAATGGTGCGACTTCGGCATCGGGCGGAGTTCCGTTTCACCTCCGGCATCAGCGCCTTGCGCCGAAGACGACGTGATCCTCCGGCACCGCCCGTCCCGAATTCGTCAGCGCGTGCGCCTTCTGCGCACACGCCACATCCCGAACAGCGCCATCAGAATTGCGAGCAGCGCCAGTGTCATTGGCGAACTGGCGGGAATCGGCACCGACGGAATCCACGGGGACCGCCACGTTGACCGGCGCGGACGCCGGCGACGCATTGCCTCCGGTGGTCTGCAGCGCGCTGGTCACGTTGGTCACGGCGCCGACGACGGACGAAGTGACGCTGACGACGATCGTGCAGCCGCCCACCGGAATGGTCGAGCCTGTTGCCAAGGTGATAAGCGTCGGCGTCACCGTGACGCCCGTACAGGTTCCTGAGTTCCCGCCCGATCGCCGTCAGGCCGGCCGGCATCGGATCGGTGAACGCTGCGGTGAGCTGCACCGGCGCCGCCGTCGCGTTTGCCAGCGTGATCGTCATCAAAGCCTGACCACCCGGTGAAATTGCTCCCGGCACGATCGTTTTCGCGAGACTGATGGTCCCCCCTCCGGTGATCGTGATCGGCGCGCTCGCCGATGGCGCATTGCCACCGCTGGTCTGCAGCGGTCCCGTGGTGTTGGTGACCGTGCCCGGTGTGGACGACGTGATCGTCACGACGATCGTGCAGCCGCCCGGCGGAATCGCCGCACCGCCTGCCATCGTGATCGTGCCCGAGGTCACCGTCACGCCGGCGCAGGTGCCGGTGTTGCCACCGATGGTCGTGACCCCGGCCGGCATCGCGTCGGTGAACGCGGACGTCA
This sequence comes from uncultured beta proteobacterium, assembly GCA_963739745.1. Classification (GTDB taxonomy): domain Bacteria; phylum Pseudomonadota; class Gammaproteobacteria; order Burkholderiales; family Casimicrobiaceae; genus VBCG01. Next base: position 197,447 of record CAVUCJ010000008.1, on the reverse strand, counting down.
GCGTCAGCGGCGTCACCCCCGCGTTGCCGAGCGTGAGCGTCAGCGTGGCGCTGCCGCCCGCGGCGATGGTCGACGGCGCAATCGATTTGGCCAGCGTCGGCGCCGAGCCCACCGTCAGCGGCGCGCTCGCCGGGGCGCACTGCCGCCGCCGGTCAGCAGCGGACCCGTCGTGTTGGTGACGGTGCCCGGCGTGGACGACGTGATCGTCACGACGATCGTGCAGCCGCCCGGCGGAATCGCCGCACCGCCTGCCATCGTGATCGTGTTCGAGGTCACCGTCACGCCGGCGCAGGTGCCGGTATTGCCACCGATGGTCGTGACCCCGGCCGGCATCGCGTCGGTGAACGCCGACGTCAGCGTCAGCGGCGTCACCCCCGCGTTGCCGAGCGTGAGCGTCAGCGTGGCGCTGCCGCCCGCGGCGATGGTCGACGGCGCAATCGATTTGGCCAGCGTCGGACCCGAGCCCGAGCCCACCGTCAGCGGCGCGCTGGCCGGCGGCGCACTGCCGCCGCCGGCCAGCAGCGGACCCGTCGTATTGGTGACGGTGCCCGGTGTGGACGACGTGATCGTCACGACGATCGTGCAGCCGCCCGGCGGAATCGCCGAGCCGTTCGCCATCGTGATCGATGTCGAAGTCGTGTTCACGCCGGGGCAGGTGCCGTTGTTGGCGCTGGTAACCGTGACGCCCAGGGGCATGGGATCGACGAAGGGCGCCGCCAGCGTCAACGGCGTCGCATTGCTGTTCCCCAGCGTGAGCGTCAGCGTGGCCGAGCCGCCGATCGCGATGGTCGACGGCGCTATCGATTTTGCCAGCGTGGGTGCGCTCGCCGTGACCGCCAGCGGAGCGCTCGCGGGCGGCACCGAGCCGCCCGTGGTCTGCAACGGACTCGTCGTGTTGGTGACCGTTCCTGGTGTCGACGAAGTGACCGGCACCACGATCGTGCAGCCGCCCGGCGCGACGGCCGAACCCGACGCCATGGTGATCAGCGTCGAGGACACCGACACGCCCGGACAGCTTCCCGTGTTCCCACCGGTGGTCGTTATACCCGCGGGCATCGCATCGGTGAGGGCTGAGGTGAGCAGCAACGGCGCCGCATTGGTATTCGCCAGCGCGATCGTCAGCGTCGCGGCCTGGCCCGAGGTGATCGTCGACGGCAGGATCGTCTTGGTGAGCGCGGAGCTGATGACGGTGACCAGCAGCGGCGCCTGCGCCGGCGGCGCGGTCCCGGCCGAGGTGACCAGCGGATCGGTGACATTGGTGACCGTGCCCGGCGTCGCCGACGTGATCGTCACCGCGATCGTGCAACCGCCCGGCGCAATGCTGGTGCCGGAGGCCACGGTGATGGAACTGGCCGACACCACGGCACCGCAGGTGTTGGCCACGGTACCCGTGGTCGTGACTCCGGTCGGCATCGGGTCGGCGAATGCGGCGGTGAGCGTGATCGGAACGGGGTTGACGTTGCCCAGGGTCAGCGTCAGCGTCGACATCCCGCCGATCCCGATGCTCGCCGGCGCGATCGTCTTCGCCAGCGTGGGCAAGGCATTGATCGTCAGGTCCGCCGAGGCCGGCGGCGCGTCACCGGCATTGGTGACCAGCGTGCCGGTCGTGTTGGTCACCGTGCCCGGTGTGGACGAGGTAATCGGGACCACGATCGTGCAGGAACCGACGGGAATGGTGGAACCGGCCGCCACCGTGACCGACGTCGTCGCGACGGTGACTCCGGCACAGGTGCCGCTGTTGCCGCCGTTGGTGGTCACGCCGGCCGGCATCGAATCGGTGAATGTCGCCGACAGCGTGATCGGCACGGCATTCGGGTTGCCCAGCGTGAGCGTCAATGTGGCCGTGCCGCCGACGGCGATCGGCGAGGGCGCTATCGACTTGGCCAGCGTCGGGACGATCGCCGTGACGGTGAGTGGTGCCTGCGCGGGCGGCGCGGTGCCGGCCGTCGTCACCAGCGGATCGGTCGTGTTGGTGACCGGGCCGGGCGTGGTCGAGGTGATCGTGACCGCGACCGTGCAGCCGCCCGGCGCAATGCTGGTGCCGGAGGCCAACGTGATGGAACCGGCGGACACCACGGCGCCGCAGGTGTTGGTCACGGTGCCCGTCGTCGTGACGCCGGCAGGCATCGTGTCGGTGAACGCCGCGGTGAGCGAGATCGCGCCCAGGTTGGTGTTGCCGATGGTCAGCGTCAGCGTCGACGAGCCCCCGATGGGGATGCTCGCCGGCAGCATGGTCTTGTCCAGCGTGGGCGGCGCGTCGACGACGAGCCGCGCCGACGCCGGTGCCGGGTTGACCCCGGCCGTGGTCGCCAGCGCGCCCGCCGGGATGGTGTTGTCGTAGGTGCCCGGCGTGGGCGACGTCACGTCCACGACGATCGTGCAGCCGGCGGCCGGAATCGTTGCGCCGCTCGCGTAACTGATGCTGCCCGTGTTCGCCGTCGCGGTGACGCTGGCCAGCGTGCAGGTGCCGGAGAGATTCGCCGGCGTCGCGATGACCAGCCCGCCGGGCAGCGTGTCGGTGAAGGTCGACGTCAGCGTTGCCGGCGACGCATTGCCGTTGCTCAGCGTCAGCGTGAGTTGCGACGGCAGCACCGACGCCGACGGTGGTCGGCGTGAAGCTCTTGCTCACGCCCGGCGGCCCCAGCACGATCAACGTGCTCGAAGCCGGATCGACGTTGCTCACGCCTTGCGCCGTGGCGAGCGCGCCCGCGGGAATCGTGTTGGTATAGCCATTCGGCGTGTTCGACAACACGTTGACGGTGATCGTGCACGCGCTGTTGCCGAGGATCGTGCCGTTGGTGAGCGCAATGGTGTTGCCCGAAGCCGGCGCGGCCACCGCGCCGCCTCCGCAGGTCGTCGCGCCGTTGGGGGCGGTCGACGTCACGAGTCCCGGCGGCAGGGTGTCGGTCAGCGCGACATTGGTCAGCGTCAGCGCATTCGGATTGGTGATCGTGATCGTGAACACCGACGACTGACCGGGCAGCACGGGATTCGGGCTGAAGGCCTTGACCAGCGTCGGCGAGTTGACCACGTTGAGCGTGGCGGAGGCCGGGTTCGGGTTTTCATAGCCTTCGGTGGAGGTCACCGCCTGCGCCGCGATGGTGTTGGTGAACGCCCCCAGGCTGTCCGCCACGACGTTCACGAACACGTGACAGTCGTTCTCGGGGTCGATGTTCGCCCCGCTCAGCGTAACGGTGCTGCTGCCCGCCGTCGCGGCGACCGAACCGTTGACGCAGTTGGTGCTGGCGTTCGGCGGATTGGCGACGGTCATCCCGGCCGGCAGCGTGTCGGTGAACGACACGTTGTGCAGCGTCACCGGCGGTGTCGCCGTCGGGTTGAGCGTGGAAAGCACGCGGATGTCCAGGAGGACGGGCTGTCCGACCGCGGCGCTGGTGGGCGTGAAGCTCTTCATCACCCCCAGCCCCTGCAGCGTCGACAGCGTGGCCGTCGTCGGCAGGCTGTTGGTCAGCCCCTGCGTCGTCGTGACCGCGCCGGCGGGAATCGTGTTCACCAGGTTCAGGAATTGCACCGACGTGACGTTCACGAACACCGAGCAGGTGGACGCCGCCGGCAGCGTTGCGCCCATCAGCTTGACCATCGCCGTCCCCGGGACCGCGGTCACCGTGCCGTTGGTGCAGGTGGTGCTGATGTTGGGGACGGCGTGGACCTCCATCCCGGTGGGGAGGTTGTCGGTGAACGAAAGATTGTTCACCGCCGACGGCGAGCCCACCGGATTGGTCAGGTCGATGCGCAGCTGCGAAGGCTGGCTGCCCGACACGCTGACCGGATTGAAACTCTTGTTGATGCCGATCGATAGGCCGGACACCTTGCCCAGCGTCGCCGATACCGCGGCGGTGTTCGACGCGCCCTCGTTCGACGTGATGTTCCCGATCGGAATGCTGTTGGGCCAGTTGGCGGGGTTTCCGCTGGTCACGACGTTGAACAGCAGGTCGCAATTGGTGCCCGCCGCGATATTCGCACCGGTCATCGTCACCGTGTTGCTGCCGGGCGCGGCCGTGATCACCGGCGAGCCCGCACAGGTCGTGCTCGCGGCGGCGGGATTGGCCACCGCCAGATTGGACATCGGCCCGTCGGTGATCGACACGCCGGTCAGCGGCGTGACCGAGGGATTGGTGACGCGCACCGTGACCTGCGAAACGCCGCCGTTGGCCACCGAGGCCGGCGTGAACGACTTGGTCGCCGTCAGCCCCGACGTTGCCGTCAGGATGGCGCTGGCCGGCGAGGGATTCTGCGCATTCTGGTCGTTGTTGAGCGCGCCCGCGGGAATGGTGTTGGTATGCGGGCCAAACGTCGCGGCGACGACATTGACCTTGAAGTTGCAGCTGCCGTTGGCTGGAATGGTGGCGCCTGCGATGGAGACCGTGTTGCCCGAGGCCACGGCCGTCACGAGGCCGCCGGCACAGCTCGTCGAGGTGCCGGGCGTCGCGCTGACGATGACGCCCGCGGGCAGCGTGTCGCTCAATGATGAATTGGTCAGCGGCGTCACTGTCTGATTCGACATCGTGACGGTGAGTACCGACGTGCCGCCCTGCACGACGCTCGCCGGAGCAAAAGCCTTGGCCACCGAGGCTGCGGCGACCATCACGACGTTGACCGAGGTGCCGCCCGGATTGGTGACGCCACCATCGCCGGTGATGCCGCCTGCCGCGATCGCGTTGGTGAACGTCGTGCCGATCGGCGTGCCGAGCGGGGTGTTCGCCTTGAACGTGATCGTGCACACGCCCGGGTTGATGCCCGATCCGCCGGCGATGGTGCCCCCGGTCCACGAAAGCGACGACGAGCCCGGCGCGTTGGAAAACGTGCCGCCCGAACAGCCGGCCGACGTCGCGAAGCCGTTGGGGTTCGACACCACCATCTGGTTGCCACCGACCAGCGGCAGGTTGTCGGTGAACTGCACGCCGGTCACGGGACCGCTCGAGTAGTTCTGGATGGTGATCGTGAACGTCACCGGCTGGCCCGGCGCGGCGTTGGAAGGGACCACGGTCTTGGCGACGGTCAGCTGGCTGTTGACGTTGAGCGTGGCCGACGCGGGCGGGCTTCCGAGGTTGCCGGGATTGACGACGGCGTTGGCGGGAATTGAGTTGAGGTAGGCGCCTGCAGCGGAGGCGACGACGGGAATCGATATCCTGCAGCGGCGCGTGCCGCCCGTGATTCCGACAACGGCATTCGTCACCGTAAAGGAGTTCGCGCCCGGCGTGGCCGAAATTGTTCCGTTGGTGCCGCCGCCGTTGGTCGTGCAGTCGATGACGGGGGCGAGCGTGCCCACCACCATGCCCGCAGGCAGGTTGTCGGTGAAGCTCGTGATCGTCAGCGGATTGATGGTCGAGCCGTTGCCGATTTCGATCCGGACATAGACCTCCTGGCCCGCCACGATCGGCGTCGCGCCGATGGCGCCGCCGCCGACGGTGGCCACGAACGACTTGGCCAGCGCGATCGGCGAGTTGATCGTCTCCGACCGGTTGAAGCTCGCGCTGGACAGGCCGCGGGTATTGCCGATGGCGTTGGCCGGCACGACGTTGGCGAACGACTTGCGAGGTCCCGGTGATGCTGTTGACCACGACCCTGACGGTCATCGTGCAGGCGCCCGACGTTCCGATCGTGCCCCCGGTCAGCGTGACACTCGTGTCGCCGGCATTCGCGGTCACTGCGCCATCGACGGCACCCGCACCGGTGCAGACAATCGTTGCGCCGGGCGTCGGGGCCACCACCATGCCCGCGGGCAGGTTGTCGGTGAACGTGGTCAGCGGAATCGTGGAACCCGCGTTCGGGTTGGTCAGCACGATGGATAGCGTGATGGGCTCGCCCACCAGCCCCGGCGACGGCGAGAAAGTCTTCGAACCCGTTGGGTTGGTCAACGACTTGACCGAAAGCGTGGCGACCGCCGGCGTCGTGTTGGTCACCACCGTCGACACTTCGGTCGCCTGGAAGCCCGCGACGGCGCCGCCTGGCGTGAATCCGTTGGACGGTCCATTGGCGGGGATGGTGTTCTGCCAGTTCCCCGGACTCGTCGACACCACGTCCAGCTCGAAATAACAGGTGCCGTCGGCCGTGCCAGTGCCGGCGGGAATCGTTCCCCCGGACAGGCGGATCGTGCTCGTACCGCCGGCGGCCACCACGGCGCCGAATCCGCAGGTGTCGGTGACGTTGGGGGCCGTTGCAATCAGCACCTGCGCCGGCAGGTTGTCGGTCAACGCCGCCGCGGTCAGCGGCACCAGTGAGCTGTTGAAGTACGAAATGCGCAGCCGACTGATCTGGCCCGGGTCCACCGTCGCCGGCGTGAACTGCTTGTTGACGGTCGCCGTCGCCAGAGCTTCGGAGGCCAGAACGCTGGCGAACAGGGCGACGAGGGCGATTGCGACAAAGTGGATGCGGCGCATTGCGTGATCCAGTCTCATGAGCATGCGGCCGGACGGCCGGATATCCGGGGAAACGTCGTCGCAGCCATCGGAGGCACACGAGACACAAGCGCACCCACGTGCGCGCAGCACTGATTCAAATCGGGCAACAGCCTTCTGCTTGGCTTTCTCGGCGAACCGGCGGCCATGGCGAATACCGTGGCCACCACTCGACGTCGCCTCCGGGCGACGAGGACAACCCGACCGAATGCGGCACCCGCGCGCCGCAAAATGTCAGGCCGCCGTCCACGGCAGGCCGACCGCACCATACACGAGTTTGTCCCGCAATTAGCGTGCCCGTGCAGAATTACGCGCAGTGCGCGGTCTGCGGCAGCGTGCGGGCGCACAACGCCGGCGTGTCGGAATCGCGACGTATCGCCGCGCCGGGCACGCTAAGCGAGACTGCGCAGCTCACGCAGCGCGACCGACAACATCGCGGAATCCGGTGCCGCCACGGCTCGCATTTCGGTCAGCAGTCGCGCAACGCGCTCCAGCGCCCGCCGGTTCCGGTCCTGCCACGCGGCGATCAGGTCGCCGGTCGCGGAGACGTCGCCGCCGCCCGCTACCACCTGTGCGGTCACGCTCCGCGCCTGACCGGACAGGTCGTCGGCCATCGCACTCTTCGCGAGCAGCTGCCAATGCGCATCGGCCGGCAGCGCAGCGATCTTTTCGCGCAGCCAGCCCAGGCCCAGCCGGTTCGAGATGTCGAAATAGATGGCCGCCACCGGTTCCACCGGCTTCTGCGCATCGGCGGCGACTTCGGCGATGTCGAGCGCCGCCTGGAGCGTGTCGAACGACACGACCCGCTGTGCCAGGTCCTCCGGGACACCCGCAGCGGACAGTTCCGCCGCCTGGGCATCGACCCGTGCGCGCTCCGCCGCGTCCTGCAGGTTGGGCAGCCTCGCCGCGAGCGCCTCGACGCCCGGCTGGAAGTAGGCGATCGTCGTCGCCATGTCGTCGGCCAGGCGTCGCGAACGGAGGAACCACGTGGTCCCGCGCTCGAGCTGGCCGCTGGTGTCGATCAGCATCGCCGACTGCACGGCATCGTCGACCTTGTTGTCGAGCGCCTCGATCGCCATCCACAACGGGACCAGTCCGAAGATCTCGCGCGCCAGCAGGTATGCGCGCACGACTTCATGCGGTTTCGCGCCCGTCGTTTCGGCGAGTCGATGGACGAACGTGCTACCCACCCGGTTGACCATGCTGTTGAGGACGTGCGTCACGATGATCTCGCGCTGCAGCGGGTGCCGCACCATGTAGGCCGCGTACTTGCCGTGCAGGGCGGCCGGAAAGTAGCGCAGGAGCGCCGTCTGCACCCAGGTGTCGTCAGGCAGCGTGGAGGCGATCAGCTCGTCGTTGAGCCATATCTTGCTGTACGCGAGCAGCACCGCGCGCTCCGGGTTTTCGAGGCCGCGGCCGTTCTTGCGTCGTTCGGCGATTTCCTCATCCGACGGCAGGAATTCGATCGCGCGATTCAGACGCCCCTCCTTTTCCAGGAAGTGCATGAAGCGCGTCTGCGCGTCGAGAAGCGTCGGCGCGATGCGGCCGGTCACCGACAAAACCTGCGTCTGGAAGAAGTTGTCGCGCAGCACGAGCGCCGCGACGTCGCCGGTCATCTCGGCGAGCAGCGCATTGCGCTGCTTTCCGGTCAGCTCACCGTCCGCGATCGGCAGGCTCAACAGGATCTTGATGTTGACTTCGTGGTCGGAAGTGTCGACACCCGCGGAGTTGTCGATCGCATCGGTGTAGATGCGCCCGCCGGCTGCCGCGTACTCGATGCGGCCCAGCTGCGTGCAGCCCAGGTTGCCGCCCTCGCCGAACACCTTGCATCGCAGTTCGCGGCCGTTCACGCGCAGCGCATCGTTGGCGCGGTCGCCGACCTGCGCATGCGTCTCCGACGACGACTTGACGTAGGTGCCGATACCGCCGTTGTAGACAAGGTCGACCGGCGCCTTGAGGATCGCGTTGACGAGTTCGGTCGGCGTCATTGTGTTGGCGGTGATCGCCAGTGCCTTTTTCACTTCGGCGGTGATGGGAATCGCCTTGGCGCTGCGTGAATGGATGCCGCCCCCCGGGGACAACAGCTTCGCGTCGTAGTCTGCCCAGGTCGAACGCGGAAGCCGGAAAAGCCGCTCGCGCTCCGCGAAGCTCGCCACCGCGTCGGGATTCGGATCGAGAAGAATGTGCCGGTGGTCGAATGCAGCGACAAGGCGAATGTGCTTCGACAGCAGCATGCCGTTACCGAACACATCGCCCGACATGTCGCCGATGCCCGCGACGGTGAAGTCGGTCGTCTGCGTGTCGACTCCCATCTCCCGGAAGTGCCGCTTTACGGACTCCCAGGCACCACGCGCCGTGATCCCCATGTCCTTGTGGTCGTAGCCGGCGGAGCCGCCCGACGCGAACGCATCGCCCAGCCAGAAGCCGTATTCGGCGCTGATCTCGTTGGCGTAGTCGGAAAAACTCGCCGTGCCCTTGTCCGCGGCGACGACGAGATACGGGTCGTCGGCATCGTGCCGCTTCACCTGCGGCGGCGGGACGATCCGGTCGCCGACGAGGTTGTCGGTGACGTCGAGCAGGCCGCGCAGATAGTCCCGGTAGCAGGCCACGCCTTCCTTCATGTACGCATCACGGTCGGTCATCGCCGGTGCGCGCTTCAGCACGAAACCTCCCTTGGATCCGACCGGCACGATCACGATGTTCTTGACCATCTGTGCCTTCATGAGGCCCAGCACCTCGGTACGGAAGTCCTCCGGACGATCCGACCAGCGCAGTCCGCCGCGCGCGACACGGCCGCCGCGCAGGTGCACGCCCTCGAAGCGCGTCGAATAGACGAAGATCTCGAACATCGGCTTCGGCTCGGGCAGGCCCGGCACCTTCGCCGGATCGAACTTGAACGACAGGAACGTGCGCGAGTTGCCTTGCGCGTCACGTCGCCAGAAGTTGGTACGAACCGTCGCCACGATCAGCGCGAGATACTGGCGCAGCACGCGATCCTCGGACAGGTTTTCAACCTGCTCCAGCGCAGCCTCGATCGCGCGCTCGTGCTCCGCGGTGCGCGCGCCGGCGCCGACACCTTCCTCCGGATCGAAGCGCGACCTGAAAAGTTCGATCAGCATGCGCGCGATGTCTGCGTGCGCGGCCAGAGTCATCTCGATAAAGGCCTGCGACAGCGCAAAGCCGATCTGGCGCATGTACTTCGCGTACGCGCGCAGCACGACGATCTCCTCGGCCGGGATGCGCGCCGCCACGACCAGGCGGTTGAAGTCGTCGTTCTCGACCTCGCCGCGGAAGATGCGACCGAACGCATCCTCGAACACCTGGTGCAGCGTATCCACTTCCATATCCGTGTCGGCGCGCGCCGACTGGATCCCGAAATCGTGCATCGCGATCGGCGGCCTGCCCAGCGGCGCAATGCGATGCGGATGCTCGTCCAGCACCTTCAATCCCATGTGCTCCAGCATCGGCAGGCTGTCGGACAGCGTGATGGCGTGCCCGAGATGAATGAGCTGAAAACGAAGCATGCCCGGCACCGCCTCCAGCGGACGGTAGAGACTCATTGCCAGCGGCAGGGCGTCCGTCAGCCGCGCCATCATCACGATGTCCGGCACGGCGGCGCGCGCCGAGAATTCCTCGCGATAGCCGGCCGGAAACGCCTGTCCGAACTCGCGGAAGCGTTCGTTGCCCTGCGCCTCGCCCAGTTCCTCGATCAGCGCAGACTTGAGGTCGTCGGTCCAGCGGCGCGCGGCAATGGCCAGCCTTGCCTCGAGCTCGCGCACCTCGAAGTCCGGAATCGCCCCGGGGGTGGTGCGCACGGTGATGTGGATGCGCGCGAGGATCGATTCCGACAGGCTCACGTTGAATTCGGAGCTCGAACCATCGAATGCATGCGTGAGGATCGCCTGCCATTTCTGCCGCAGCTCGGTCGAATAGTTCTCGCGCGGCGCATAGATGAGGCAGGACAGGAATCGTTCGAAGTGGTCGCGGCGGACGAAGAGGCGGAAGCGCTGCCGGTCGTACAGGTGCAGGATGCCCATCGTCGTGCGCAGCAGGTCGTCCTCGCTGGTCTGGAACAGCTCGTCGCGCGGGTAGGTGGCGAGGATGTTGAGCAGCGCCTTGTCTGAATGGCTGCCCGCGGCGAGTCCCGCGCGCGCCACCACGTTGGCCACCTTGCGGCGAAGGAGCGGAATCTCCGAAGGATTGGCGCTGTACGCCGTCGAGGTGAAGAGGCCAAGGAAACGATCCTCGCCGATCACGTTGCCGGCCGCGTCGAAGCGCTTGACCGCGACATAGTCGAGGTAGCCGGGCCGATGCACGGTGGAGCGCGCCGTCGATTTGGTGATGACCAGCAGTTCCGGTCGCCGCGCGTACGCGCGAATCTCGGGCGGGAGCGCGGCGAAACTCGCCGCAACCTCCTTGCCGCCCTTCTCGCGCAGGATGCCGAGGCTCGAGTCGGCGACGATCTTCAGCGCATCCTGGCCATCGACGGTGGCAAGTTCGTGCCGACGATACCCCAGCAACGTGAAATTGTTCGCGGCCATCCAGCGCAGGAACGCCCGGCCCTCCTCGAGTTCCGGGCCCGGGATGGTCGGCGGGCCGACGTCGAGATCGCCGACAATGGCCAGCACCACGTTGCGCATCGCGTTCCAGTCGCCGACGGCGGCCCGCACGTCGCCAAGCACGCGCTCGACGTCGCGCGCGAGATCATCGAGCGCGCGGCCCCCGACAATGCGATCGACCTCGACATGGATGAACGACTCCCGGTGCGCGGCGGGATCGCCGGCTTCGGCCACGTCGGTCAACGTTCCATCGGCCGCGCGCAGGACGTTGACGAGCGGATGGATGATGAGGTGCTGCGTCAACCCGTGGCGATTCACCTCCATCGTCACCGAATCCACGAGAAATGACATGTCGTCGTTGACGATCTCGATGATCGTATGCGTCGACTGCCAGCCATGCTCCTCGATCGTCGGATTGAACGCGCGCACCCGGGCACGACCCGCTTCGCGCCTGCGCGCGAAGCTCCAGTGCGACAGCGCGGCGCCATACAGATCGGCCAGTTGCCTCTCGGCGAGATCGTCCGGATCGACCTGCCCGTAGTAGGTGCGGACAAACGCCTCGAGCGTTGCACGCTCTCCCGCCGTGACTTTCGCGCGCACCAGGGCCGCCACTTCGTCCAGGCGTTCCGCGCGACGGTCCTGCTCAACCGTGTTGGCGTTCATGTCTCCTCCTCGAGACCGCCGGCGACGCTGCCGCCTTGGCACGTGACCGGCTTGTTATGTCGTCATTATCTCGCGATTCGATGACATGGTCGACGCAATCGCCGACGCGACCGCCGGCCGACTCGCTCGAATTCACGGAACACCGCCATCTGCCGACGATCATCGACGCAATCGATGCTCCCGCGCGAAGGCCTCAATGACCTGGCGCGATCACGCGGGTACGCCGTCTCGCATCCGTTTCAACTCGCCGCTGTCGATAAGCCGACCGAGCTCGTCGGCACCCCCCACCAGCACGCCCTTGACGAACACCATCGGGAAGGTCGGCCATCCGGTCCACATCTTCAGCGCATTACGCCGTCGCCAGCCGTTCCAGTAGTTGCCGTATTCGAGGTACTTGTACGGCAGGCCCGCCGCATCGAGCGCCTTGCGCGCCTTCTTCGGAAAAGGATTCTGCTTCATGCCGACGACCACGACATCGTTGGCGGCAACCGCCGCCTGCACTTCGGCGACAATATCCGCATGGTGAACCGCGATCTTTTTCCTGATGGCGGGATGGAGGTGATCCTCGTCGAGGATGCTGCGGGTCATGTTCGACCTTTCAGGGTGCTTGTGGGGTTAGTCCCGGAACACATACAGTCCCAGGCAGAGGACACAGCCGATGGCGTAGATCAGCCAGGTCTGCGCAACGAAATACGGATAGGACATCAGGGCGACACCGACAACCATGGGCTTCCACAGGACCATCCGCCTGCCGTAGATGAATACGCCAAGACCGATGGCACCGAATAGCAGTGCGGCGAAAAGCGCGGCGGGGTTGGGGAACACTGTCGGAATTTGACACAGATTGGCGTGGTCAGTTCGACTGCGGCGCGATTCAAGTAACGGCGGAAGGAACCGCGAAACCCGCCGGCGCCTCGCCACGCCGGGCGCGTTCCCACATGGCAATGTAGGCCGCTTCGAGATGGCGGCGGAACCGGTCGGTGTCGAAGAGCGCGCAGACATCACGCCCGCGCGCCAGCGTCGATTTCAACACGGCAAGCCGTTGCGGCGCCAGCGCCAATGCAAGCGCCTGCGCCTCGTAGTCCGCCACCGAATTCGTCACGAGCTCCGGCAGGCAGGCGGCGTGGAGCAGGCTGCCCGCCATGCGCGCCGCCATCGCCTCGCCGGTGCAAGTCAAGACCGGAAGGCCGGCCCACAGCGCGTCGCTCACCGTCGCACCGCCGTTGAACGGCAGGGTGTCGAGAAAGAGGTCGGCCAGTCGGTAGCGCGCGAGGTGCTCGGCATAGGGGAGCCGCCGCGCGAATACCAGCCGCGTCGGCTCGATGCCGCGATCACGCGCCTCGCGCCGCAGGTTCTCGCCGACCGCCGCCTCGCCTCCCTGCAGCCAGAGCACGCTGCCTTCGCAGCGTTGCAGCAGGCGCATCCATACGTCGAACATCGCCGGTGTGATTTTGTAGGAATTGTTGAGCGAGCAGAATACGAAACCACTTTGGGGCAACCCCATTTCCGCACGCGTTGGCGTGCCTGCCGCGATCGACCGCTTTCGATCGTTGGCCTGGAACGTGTCGGGCAGGTACACGAGCTTCTCGGCGAAGTGCGCGCGCTGGGTTTCGGGAACGACGAAACGGTCGGCGAGCACGTAATCGACGAATGCGGCGCCGGTCGTACCCGGGTACCCCAGATAGCTCACCTGCACCGGGGACGGGCGCAGCGCGAGCGCGCCCAGGCGGCTGCCCTGCGTATGGCCGTTCAGGTCAACCGCCACGTCAACCTCAAGTTCACGCAGCAGCGCCGCCACCTCGCCGTCGGTGCGCTGGCGAACGTCGATGAAGCGATCGAACGCCGCCTTGAGCCGTTCGCGCATTCCGCCACGCGGATCGGGGCCCGACGACACGGCGATCGTCTCGAAGCGACGGCGATCGTGACTCTCGAAGACGCCAGCCAGCAGGTAGGCGACCGGGTGCTCGTCGAGGTCCGCCGACAGGTACGCGACGCGGATGCGCGCGTGATCGTAGCGTTCGCCGCGCCACAGCGCCACCGGCGCGCCCGGGTTCGATTCCTGCACCCACGCGCGCGCGCACGCCGCCTGATCCTGCGCCGAGTCGGTGATCGCGAGAAGTACCAGCGGTCCCGCGCCGCGTCGGCCGGCCCTCGCGTCGCCGACGACTCGCTGCACGGCGGCCTCGCGGTCAGTCCAGTCGCAGCAGTGCGCGCGCGCCTGCTGCAGCAGGCCCGGCAGCTCCGCTCGATCCGGATCGATCGCGAGCGCCTGCGCGAAGGCGCGGCCTGCCTCCTCATGACGCCGCAATGCCGTCAACGCTGCGCCGCGTCCCGCGTGCATTTCGGCATTGCGCGGGTCGATTGCGAGCGCACGCTCGAAACTCGCCAGTGCTTCGTCGTGGCGCGCGAGCATCGACAACAACGCGCTCCGGTTGCCGTGGGCACCAATGAGGTCCGGCTTGAGCGTGAGCGCCTCGTCGTATTCGTCGAGCGCCGCCGCGTAACGTCCCAACTCCATCAGGATGCTGCCGCGATTGGCGTGCGCCTCGGCAAGTCGCGGCTGCTCGGCGAGAACGCGATCGACGGCGGCCAGCGCGTCCTCGGGAGACAGGCGTCCGGACCGGGCGACGGCCAGCAGGGCGGCGGCGCGGTTGGCGCGTGCTTCAGAAAAATCGGGGCGCAGGGCGAGAACCCGGTCCCAGCTCGCGATCGCGTCGTCGACGCGGTCCATCGCCGCCAGCACCGATCCGCGGTTGTTCAGCGCCGCCACCGAGTCCGGCTGGCACACCAGCACCGCGTCGTAGCCGGCGAGCGCGTCTGCGTTGCGGCCGCTCGACGCCAATGCGAGCGCGCGATTGAAGTGCGCAGCGGCGAAGCGCGCGTCCTCCGCCAGTGCGCGATCGAAGCTTTGCAGCGCCTCTTCGACGCGCCCGAGTTCGATGAGCGTGATGCCGCGGTCATTGAGCATGGCGGCGTCGGGAGCCATCGCGAGCGCCTGGTCATAGCTCGCGAGCGCCTCGTCGAACCGCCGCGCCGACTTCAGCACATCGCCCAGATGCCCATGCGCGGCCGCCGAATCCGGATCGATCCCGCGCGCGCGGGCCAGCAGGTTCCGCGCATCGTCGAAATTGCCGCGCTGGACCTCCAGCATTCCCAGCAGCCGCAACGCGTCGGGGTGTCCCGGGTGGGTTCGAAGGATCAGCCGGTAGCGCCGCTCGGCCTCCGCGAGACGCCCGGATTTGTGCAGCGCAAGTGCCTGATCGAGCATCATGCCGGCCTCGATTGTGCGCTCGTCTGCTTCAGCGTGGTGCGCACCCTGTGCATCGGGACGTTCCGCAACCCAAACTGGCGAACCACGATGAACAAGAGTTCGAAGCGGGAGGTGGCGTCGACCGCAACACGCTTTTCGTGACGCATGGCAGAAGGACTCGCGACGGATGGGGCCAATCCCCGGACGACGAATGGAAGGCGGCAAAATCGACCCGCGGTGGGACGACAATGTCCAGCGGTGCGCTTGGCGCGGCTCGATCGCAACAGGATCGAACGCGAACGCGCGCAATACCGGGGCCGGGATTGCGCATCCGGGTGGCAGTACCGATCGCGGTGCGGCTCGACCGTGACGCAACAGGCGGGGCGTCAGTGAGGCGTTGCGATTGCTTGAGTCCGGTCAATTGCGGACGTCGGAGGAAATGCGTAGTGCTTCGTTCGAAACAGGCTCAGGCAGGCGTCCGCCACGTCCGCATCGTACGCCGTTGCGCGTCCGCGCTCGATCTCCGCCAAAGCGGTCTCGATCCCCAGGCCCGCGCGATAGGGGCGATGCGAGGACATCGCTTCGACCACATCGGCCACCGCCAGGATCCGGGCCTCGAGCAGAATGGCCTCGCCCCTGAGTCCCTGCGGATAGCCGCTGCCGTCCATGCGCTCATGGTGCTGCAGCGCAATCAGCGCCACCGGCCACGGAAACGCCACGTTCTTGAGCACGTTGAAGCCCGCCTGCACATGGCCCTGTACGATCTGGTATTCGATCGCGGTCAGCTTGCGCGGCCGGGTGAGAATTTCCGTCGGAATAGTAAACTTGCCGATGTCGTGCAGCCCCCCCGCGACCCGCAATCCCTTCAATCGCTGCGGATCGAGCCCGACTTCCGCACCAATGGCCGCCGCGAGGTCCGCCACGCGCCGCTCGTGACTGGCCGTAAACGGGTCGCGCATTTCACCGAGGATCGACGCCATTTCCACGGTGCCCAGTATCGCGGACTCGAGACCCTCCACGAATTTCTGCAATTGTCGCTCGGCCTGCCTTCTGCCGGAATTATCCTGCAGCAAACCCATGAGCGCGCGGCGACCCTCATGCGTTGCAACAGCGGCGTGCACCAAGACTTCGATCGCGGTTCCATTGCGCCTGAGCGCATCGAACTCGAATTCCAGACGACTTGCTTCGCCCGCATGCAGCCGGCGCATCTGCTCGGCGACCATTTCGCGATCGGCCTCGGCGACCCAGTCGAGAGGATTGGTGCCAATGACGGTATCCGCCGAGGCTTCGCCGAGGACCGTGGCGCCAAAGCGGTTGACAAAGACAAACCTTCCATCCTGGACGATGTAGACGCCGGCGATGGACTGGTCGACCAGCGCTTGAACCTGCTGCACCGCCGCATGCCGCTTGGCCTCCGAACTGACGCGCGCGGAGATGTCGCGGATGTTGCATTGAATGACTCGCTTCCCGCCGCATTCGTAGGCATTGCTTACGAATTCGACCGCAATCGTAACGCCATTCTTGGCCTGGAGCGAAAGATGCTCGTACCGCGCGTATCCGGTCGATTGCAGCCGCTCGAAAATGGACTTGCTGAGCGCAATGTCCTGGAACGCGCCTACTTCCCAGATCTTCTTGCCGAGGAACTCCGCGTGCGAGTAGCCAAGCATCTCGACAAGGGAAGGATTGACGTCATCGATCTGACCGGTTGCCGTGTCGAGCAGCAGGATCCCGTCCTGTGCGGCTTCGAACAATCGGCGGTAGCGGATTTCCGAGATGCGCATTTCGGCGTCGGCAAGTTCGCCGCGAGGCTCTGCCGCGGGGACTGTCCGAGCCGGACAATCATCGTCCCGGGTCATGAGTTCCACCCTCAAGGCATGGCTGCTCAAGAATGCTCCCGCATAGTATAGACCCAATCTCGCGTCGCGACGGCGACGAAGATGACGCGAACATTCACGGAGGCATGCTGGTGGCGATCGACCAGGCGCACAGGCCGCCTGGGCGATTCGTGCGATTTCTGACCGCAGTTGCGAACAGATCGATTCGACGTCATAGCTGCAGTACGAAAGTATGCATTCTCGCCAGGGTCAAGCACGATCTCGGGCAATGGCGTGAACCGGCACACATTGCCGCACAGAGGTAAATGCACAGCACCTCATGGTTCGACATTCGCATTGTGCCGGTGTCGTCAGCGAGCCGACGCACGATCGATTCGCCTTGTTGCGGGCGCCACTATCCGGCGCACACGAGAGGCGAGGTGGTTGTTCAAATGGCGTGTCGGACTCGGGCGCGACGGTTTCGGATGCGGTGCTCGATGGCCCTGGCACGACTCGCACGCATGGAGAAAGTGGATCTGCGGCGCGCTCGGCGCGCGGTGCGCCGCCGCGCCATCTCGCCTGGTTGCCGCTCAGAGGGCGAGCGCTCGATTCCATATTCAGGTGATTTCCCTGACGTCGTCCAGGCGTGCAGGCAGGATTCTCCATCGCGCCAACGGTCGGATGGTTCGACGACGCGCTTCGCGATCCCGATCACTTGTGGCGTTACCATAGGAATGAGCGCATGCTGGTCGCGCCGGAAATGGCCGGGTGCTTGCCATTGTTGGGCATCGCGGGAGTCGTGCGCAACGTGATTGACCATGCGTCGCGCCAGGACCCATGCGCCGAGGCGCTTCGTGGACGCAGGACAGACGTCCGCGACAGGGACCGGATTGGCACCGGCGATTTGGCCGGCAGTTCCACCTACCGCCCGGACGCGGCGGGCGTGGCCTCGCGCCGTGCGCAGGTTCGGAATATCCACTCCCGCGTCGCGGCAGCAGTTGTTGTCGTCAAGAGAACGGGAAATGAATGCTGCCGTGATGGAACGAGGCATCCACGGTCCCAGGCACCCATCATCGCGGGTGCTACCTGGCATCGGCGTACAGACCGGACAGGTGTCGGAATTCCGGACGGCGGGGCGGCGACGGGCGGCAATTCCCTTCCCAGTCGTCGTCTGGCGGCGCGCATTCCAACGCGCGTTGACCTCAGGCAAGGCAGTTTGCACGAATCTTGCGTTGCCATGGTCGGAGCCTGACTAGCGCAGCACAGGCACGAAGATGGGGGTGGACCTGATGAGCGCCGGTAGGTCGTCGCCGGATACGAGAATGGACGAATCGATTCGGCATTTGCCGTTTCCGCTGGTCCTGTATCGAGAGGCGCCCGAGAGGATATTCGCCAACGACCGTTTCGCCGAGGTTTTTAACTCCGATCAGGCCGACAGCCGCGAACTCCGGCGTCTCACGCTGCGACCCGGAGGTGGCTGGCAGACTGTCGAGCTGCGCCAGCGCGACCAGACCGGGACCACGGTGCGCGCCCAGGCTATCCAGGTGCCCGACGGTGTGCTGGTAGTCATCGACGAGGCGCAGGATCCGCATTTGCCGGACGAACAAGAGCGGCTGCGGCAGCGCATCGCGGAACTCGAAAGCCTGAACGCGACCGATCGCCTGACCGGAGCGTGGAATCGTAGCCAGCTCGAGCGTACCGTGGACCTCGAGATCCGTCGCGCGGCGCGACTCGGCCACTCCTTGACGCTGGTCCTGATCGACATCGATCATTTCAAGCGCATCAACGACGATCATGGTCACCTCGCCGGGGACGAACTGCTCCAGGCCTTCGTCCGGCGCGTCGGAGGGCGCATGCGTTCCACGGATGCGCTGTTCCGCTGGGGCGGCGACGAGTTCATTGTCCTGGCGACCGGCATCGGTTATCGGGGTGGTGCCGTGCTGGCCGAAAGCCTGCGCGAGGTGATCGCCGCCGAGCCATGCGCCGGCACGGGTTCGATCACTGCCAGTCTGGGTGTCGCCGAGCACATGGAGATGGAGAGCCCCGAGAGCTGGTTCCAGCGCACGGACGCCGCGCTCTATGCCGCGAAGGCCGGGGGACGCAACCGGATTCATGTCGACCGGCGCGGAACCTCGGACTTCGCAGCGAATCAGACCGGAATGAGTCTGCTTCGCCTCCAATGGCAGGAGGCCTACGAGTGCGGCGAGCCGACAATCGACGCCGAGCATCGCGAGTTGTTCGAGCTGGGCAATGCGCTGATCGCTGCCGCGTTCGAGCAGGACACGGCGCCGGAATCGTTGCGGACTGCGCTGGACTCGCTGCTGGCGCACGTGGTGCTCCATTTCCGGCATGAAGAAGAGGTACTCGCCCGGCGCCGCTACCCGCGGCTCGCAGCGCATCGGGGCGCCCACGCTGCGCTCATCCGGCGGGCGCGCGAGCTCCAGGATTCGTTCCACGACCATGGCGGCGCCTTGGGCCCGTTGGTCAGTTTCATTGCACGCGATGTGATTGCCGAGCACATGCTCAAGGTGGATCGCGATTTCTACCCGCTGTTTCGAAAGGAAACACGTTGCGCCACGTCTGCCGTGCGTTAGAAAGCGCGCCGAGACCGCATCGCGGGATCCTCGTCCCGGGGCGCCCATCAGGGTGTGCGCCGGGTATTGCAGGCGAACGACCTTGACCGAGATGCCATGAAAGACACGGTGCGCGAAGCGGCCACGGCTCGTGGTCGAATCAGCGTCCCCCTCGATGAACTCGCCAATTCGGTCTTCGGCGCGATATCCGATGCCGTCGTCCTTTGTCTGCCGGAAACACTGCAGATCGTCGAAGCCAATCCCGCGGCGATCCGGCTCTATGGTTACGATCGCGACGAGTTTCGCCTGCTCAGCCTGCTCGACCTGACTGACGAGCCGGAGCGCACCCGCGAACACGTCGCGAAGACGATCCGTTCGCAAAAGACGACGCGCGAGATGCGGATGCACCGGCGCAAGAGTGGCGCACCGGTGCCCGTGGAAGTCAGCGGCACGCTGTTTCCGTGGCGCGGGCGGAACCTGTTGCTGGCCGTGTGTCGCGACCAAACTGAAAAACAGGAGGCCGAGAACGCGATCCTGAAGCATTCCGCGCATCTGGAGCGCGCGCTCATGGGGACGGTGGAGTCGATCGCGTCTTTGGCCGAGCTGCGCGATCCCTACACCGCGGGCCACGAGCGACGCGTGGGATTGATGGCCGAGCGGATCGCGGTGAATCTCGGCTTGAACGATCAGCGTGCGCTGGGCCTGCGCGTCATCGGGCTGCTGCATGACGTGGGCAAGATCGCCATTCCTTCGGAGATTCTTGTCCAGCCCGGGCGGCTCAGCGCGCAGCAATTCGAGCTGGTCAAGCAGCACGCACGGGATGGCTACGAGGTGTTGAAGTCGGTCGATTTTCCGTGGCCGGTCGCACAGGCCGTGTTGCAGCACCATGAGCGGATGGACGGCAGCGGCTACCCGGCCGGGCTGCGGAGCGACGCCATCCTCGTCGAGGCGCGCATCATCGCGGTCGCCGACGTTGTGGAAGCCATGGCATCGCATCGTCCATACCGGCCGGCGCTTGGAGTCGAGCGGGCACTGTCCGAGATCGAACAGAACCGTGGTCGTCTTTATGATGGTCCGGTCGTCGATGCATGCTTGCGACTCTTCCGGGAACAGGGATTCGAACTCGCCGAATGAACGCAATCGATGCCCCGCGATCGCTTGGCGGGACAGGGTCCCCGTCGAGCATCTAGGCGGCGGCAGTCGCGGGACAGGAGGTCCCTTGCCGACAATGAACATGGAGCCGGTAGTTTTCGTGGTCGATGACGACCCGCAGATGCGCGCGGCCTTGAAGCGGCTGTTCGTGGCAGCGGGCATCGAAGTCCAGACGTTCGCCTCGGGCCGCGAATTGCTGGACACCTGCGACTTCGGCAGGCGCGGCGTGTTGGTGCTCGACGTGATGATGCCCGACATGAACGGCCTCGAGTTGCAGAACGTCCTGCGGGAGCGCGGCGTGGCGCTTCCCGTGATCTTCCTCACCGGGTCGGGCGACGTTCCTATGGCGGTCGCCGCGATGCACAACGGCGCCGTCGATTTTCTGGAAAAGCCGTTCGACAACGCTCAGCTCGTCGGCCGCATCCGAGAGGCTTTCCTGCCCGTGGCCACACCGCGACCCGAGTCGTCCGTCGACCAGGAATACGTGCGCCGGAGGGCGACGCTCACGCCGCGCGAGCGCGAGGTGATGGACGAAGTCGTCACCGGCAAGACCAACAAGGTCATTGCCCGCGATCTCGGCGCGAGTCATCGCACGATCGAGATCCATCGCTCGAGGGTGATGGAAAAAATGGAGGCGAAGACTCTCGCGGACCTCGTGCGGATGGTGCTCGCCGGCGACACCCGGAACTAGCGCGGTTCCGCAAACAGTGGTGCGCGGATTTTGGTATGGGCTGCGTACGGCGTGGTCAGTCCTGCGCGACCAGTTCCGCGGCTTTGACGCTTCGTATTTGCCGCACCGGAACGAAGACAGTGAACTTCGAACCGCGCCCGACTTCGCTGTCGACCTCGATACGTCCGCCGTGCTTGCGCACGATGGAATAGGAAACCGACAACCCAAGCCCCGTTCCCTGGCCGACCGGCTTGGTCGTGAAGAAAGGCTCGAAGATGCGATTCACCTTCTCCTTGGGTATGCCACACCCGTTGTCCTCGATCGCCACCCATGCCTCGGAGCCGTTTGAGCCGGTCGTGATGACGATGCGTCCCTTGCTGGAAATCGATTGAGCGGCGTTGACGATCAGATTGAGGAAGACCTGATTCAGCCGTAAGGAAAGTGCCTCGACTTTCGGGAGATCGCCGTAGCGAGTTTCGATCTGTGCCTTGTACTTGACCTCGTTGCGGACGATATTGAGCGTGCTGTCGAGGGCCGCGTGCAGATCGACCATCTCCCAATCCTCGTCGCCGCTGCCGCGCGCGAAGGTCTTCAGGTCGGAGACGATGGTTCGGACCCGCGCCAGCCCATCGTGAGATTCCGCGATGAGTGCGGCGATATCGGTGCGCAGGAAGTCTACATCGGTCTCGTCGCGCAATTTGCGTGCGCGGACCCAGGCGTCCGGCAGCGGTGCCGGCGCGATGGCCGCCCGCTCGACCGCAATGCAGGCGTCGGTCAGGTCCAGCAACTGGCCCACGTAGGACTCGAGGGAGCCGAGGTTGGAAAGCACGAATGCCACCGGATTGTTGATCTCATGGGCCACGCCTGCTGCCATCTGGCCGATCGACGCGAGTTTCTCGGCTTGTATCACCTGATCCTGGGCGTCCTCGAGCGCCGAATTCATCCGCAGCATCGCCGCGTTGAGCGTCGAGAGTTCGACCAGCCGGGTTTCGCGCTCGACATGCATTCGGTGATTTTCCATGACCAGCGCCAGAAGGCTCGCCGCTACCTGGCCGCGGTCGAGGTCGGCAACCGTATAGCGTGGCCTCCCCTCTTCGCGGTTCACCGCGAGCGCGCCGATCGTGCGCTCGTGCACGCGCAGCGGCCAGCACATCGCGGAACTGCTGGCCCGATCCAGGCGTTCGTGCAACCGGATGGGCAGGCCCGTCTGCGCGGCCGCCCCGTTGATGAGGAGGGGCTGGCCGGTCGCAATGACGTGCCCAAACACGCCCATTCCCCGTGGCGGGCGACTACCCAGTATGCCGGGCGGCAGGTCGGTGCCGGCGACGATTTCCAGCACATCGTCGGATCCGTCGATGACCATCGCGATCGAGCCGCTGCCAGCATCGAGTCCCGCCACGATGTGCAGCAGGATGTCCTGTTGGGCCTTGAGCGGGTCGACCCCCCTCGCTGCCGTCTGGCCCAGCTCGTACAACGCGAAGATCCACGGAAAGTCGGTTAGATTGCCGCTCCCGGTGCTCATACTCGCAACAGCATTCGCAGCCGGCTCTTTGGCTGCGTCGCTCGTGCTACTTTGCGTGTATTCCATGGCGATCTCGGCAGCGCGATGGCGGCGCCTATTCCAGAAGGACGCCGCCGTCCTCGGTCCAACGCACTTGGGTGATGCCCGGAGTTTCGGCTTCCAGGCGCGCGAGTTCGGCCTGCTGTCGCGAGATGACTCCGGTCTGTCCCCGGATTTGGTCGGCGAGGTTGCGATTTTCGAGGACCAGGCTTCGATGTTCCAGAACCTGGACGATGGATGCGCGCAGATCAGTGTCGTTCCACGGCTTGGCGACGAAGCGGAAGATGCCCGCGTCGTTGATCGCGCGCACGACGCCATCGAGGTCCGCAAACGCGGACAGCATGATCCGCGCAGCGTCCGGCTTGAGCTTCTTCACCATCATCAGAAACGTCGCGCCATCCATCTCCGGCATTCGATAGTCCGAAATGACCACATCCACCTGATGGTGCCGGACGTGTTCGATGGCATCGTGCGGCGACGTGAAGGTCACCACGTGCGCATCGGGAATTACAGGATCCACCGCACGATTCATGAGCATGCGGCGCAATGCGCTCAGAACGTGAGGTTCGTCGTCGAGAATGAGTAGGGTTGTCATGCCATCGTCCCGTCAACGCGGCGTACCCGACCGTGCGGCGAGCTGAGCCCGGTGGTCATGGGGGAAAATCGGGTGGTCGGCGGCGCGTCGCCACTTACCCAGCAATTCACGTGCCAAGCACGATCGTGGGGCGTCGATGTAAACGTGGGTGCCGTCCGCCCGTCGCCAAGTGGCATCCGCTGACCCTGTGCGTCCGGATCGGCCCGAATCCTGACAATTCCGCACTGCGACGATGCGGGCAGGCGCAGCGCGATCCGCTCGACGACCTTCGTAACCGCGGCCGCGCCCTGCGCCGCGCGGCCACGTCGATTGGGCGTGTCACGCTGGAGCACAATGCTGCGCCATCAGGATGTGGGCGGGTATCCGCACGCGTAGGAGGAGGCGGGGACGGGCGCGCCGGATTGCCGTGCGGCGGCAGCGCGCCGCGCGCTCGACCGTACTATCCGGCTCAAGTCGCCGGGACCTCATCCGTCCAGACGCGAAAACTCGCAAGCGTGTTGGGGCCGAACGAGTTGCTGAGCGCGACGTCCGACGCGTCACGCCCGCGCGCGATCAGCACGCGGCCGATGCGCGGCACGTTGTTGCGCGCGTCGAACGTGTGCCAATGGCCGTCGAGGAAGACCTCGAACCACGCGGCAAAATCCATGGGCCCGTACGGCGGCGGCATTCCGATGTCGCCCAGGTACCCGGTGCAGTAGCGGGCCGGGATGTTCATGCAGCGGCAGAATGCAACGGCCAGATGCGTGTAGTCGCGGCACACGCCGGTACGGTCGTAGTACGCCTCAAGTGCTGAACGCGTCATGCGCGCGTGCTCGTAGCCGAACGCAATGTGGCGATGTACGTAGTCGCAGATCGCCTGCACGCGGCCCCATCCGGTCGGCGCATTGCCGAACAGGCCCCACGCGATGTTCGACAACTTGTCGGTTTCGCAATAGCGGCTGCCGAGCAGGAACAGCAGCGTCTCCTCCGGCAGGTCCTTGACAGCAATCTGCTGGGCGCCAGGCACGATCGCGTCGGGTAACCCGCTGTCCCTGACGAGCGCGTCGGCCGTGATCTTCGTCCTCCCCGCAGGGGCGACGATCCGCGTGCACCAGTTGCCGAAGCTGTCGCGGTACGCCGCCATCGGGACCGGTGGGTCGAAGACGAGATCGTCGCGGCCCACGAGATCGGACACGCGCGTGAAGTGCACGTTGAGCGTCAGGATCATCGGGGTCGGCTGCGGGCAGTCGTAAACTCATTTCAAAGCCGGCTCGAATCTGCATCGGGGTCTCCGTTGGGCGCCGTGCGCACGTGCGCACGGGCGGGGTCGACAGGGGCCATTCGTTGCCACGCTCGGCGATTGCCGCGCGTGTCTCATGCGGCGGAGGCAGACCGCAGCGTCTCGATCAGCGCGCGGCGCAGCGCGGGGAAACGCGGGGCGCCGGCGGCGACGATACTCTGATTGATCTCGAGCTCGATCCCGACGTAGTCACCGGGGCCGAAGCGGGTGCGCAGATGCGCCGTCAGCCCGTCGTCCTTCCCGGCGTACGGATAGTTCCGCCGCACGCGAAACGTCGGCGCGCGCGCGGCGAGCCCGGCCTTCCAGCGCGCACACAGCGTGAATTCTGGACGGCGGCGCGGATCGTAGAGCAAACCGACGTCGGCCATGCGCACGGTGCCGTCGAAGACCGGCGTGAAGCTGTGCGACGCGATGTGGATCACGCGCGAGCCGCGCGCGACCGACGCGCGAATGAGGCGCTCGACTTCGGTGCGATGCGGCCGATAGTGCTCGTCCACGATTCGCGCAAGCAGCGCGGCGGGCGCTGCGCGTGTCGCGGGCGCGAACAAGTGCCGATGGCCGGGCGACCGGTTGAGATCGACCAGCAGGCGGCTGACGGTCGCGTACACGAGCGGGGCATCCATGGCTTGCGCGAGCGCCCTCGCCATGACGAGCGCGCCGGGATCAAAGCCGCGGTGCGAGTCAAGCAGGTCGCGCCGCCCGGCGAAGAGAGCGCGATAGCGCACCGGAATGCGGTTGCCACCATGCTCACACGTGACAAGGAAGACGGTGTGCACGTAGGCCGGTCACCAGCGCAGGTCGGGCAGATCGCGAAAGACCTGGCGCGTTCCTTCGCCCCATTGATGGCTCAGCGCCATGAAGTAGGGGTCGCCGTGGTCGAAGCGGCGCCGGCGCTGCACTTCGAGGCTGTCGGACTCGTAGCAGAGCAGGTCGATTGGCATGCCGACCGATAGATTGCTGCGCATCGTCGAGTCGAACGACACGAGCACGCACTTGGTGGCATTGGCGAGCGGCGTCGACCGCGTGATCACCCGATCAATGATCGGCTTGCCATACTTGGTCTCGCCGGTCTGGAAGAACGTGGTGTCGATCCCGGCCTCGATGAAGTTGCCTTCGGCATAGATGCGGAACAGGCGCATTGGTTCGCCAGCGAGCTGACCGCCCACGATGAACGACGCGTTGAAACCGACATCGTTGTCTGCGAGGTACTGTCCGTCGCGCCGCTCGATGTCGCGCATCGCGTCCGCCACCAGCATCGCGACCTCGAACATCGTTCCGGCGTTCCACAGGCTGGCGACGTCGTCGCCGGCTTTGCAGCGCTGATTGAGCACGCCGATCACGGCCTGCGTTCCGGCGAGGTTGCCCGAGCTCAGTAGCACGATCACACGATCGCCGCGCCGCTCGAACACCGTCATCTTGCAGAACTTGCCAATGTTGTCCATGCCGGCGTTCGTGCGGGAGTCGGATGCGAAAATGAGCCCGCTTTCGAGCATCATGCCAATGCAATAGGTCATGTGGTGCGCGCCTTGGAGAGGCGCCCTCGTGCCGATGATACGGATTGAATGTGCCTCACGGAGCCGCACATGCGCTGCGCGGGCCGCCATGGACTGGAGGCGGGTGCGCCGACGTGCAAGTATGACGCCGATCATCGCACATGGATAGCGCGTCGAGCCCGTGCCAACAGGTGGCACTCGCCTTACATACCGCGCGAAGAAGCGTGGAATGCGAGTCATCGGCGAGGGCAGCGCTCAAGGAAGGTTTCAGCGCCCAGCGTGAGGTCGCCGTTTCGACCGCGCGTCGGGCCAGCGCCCGCGTCACTTCAAGCGCATGTCGTTCTTGACCGACTTGATACCGGCGACGGTGCGCGTGACCTCGACCACCTTGTTCTCCGCGACCTGCGAACCCACGAAATGGGCAAACCTGCGAAGGTTGCTGTTCATGCGATTTCCTTGAGTTGACCTGCGTGGCGACTGACGCCCAGCTACAGTCGTCCCATCAGGAACAGGATGAGGACGACGATCAGCGCGGCGCCGAGCAGACCACTCGGACCGTAGCCCCAGCCCGATGCGTGCTTCCAGACCGGCAGTACGCCGATCAGCATCAGGAAGAGTATGACCAACAGGATGTTGCCGATGCTCATGAACTGTTCCTCGCGGAATCTCCGGGCGCCTAGTGGCGCCAACCGGATGGGGTAATGCGAATCGTATTGATGGCCGTAGCGCAGGTATGTTCGCTAACGCACAGAGGGCGGTTGGCCGCGGCACGCCGGCGGCCGGCGCGGAATCACGTCGATACTTTCGGCGCGGTCGACCGGGACGACGCACTGTTGCCCACAGCGCGCGCTGATTTCGACATCAAGAAAGTACATGGCGCCCCCGGCGCAGTGTGTGCGGTGTAGCACATTGGCCCGCGGCCCGCTGCGATAGCCGGCCAAGTGCCATACCAGACCAAGGAAACGTGTTCGGGAACACAATTCGAACATGCCTGCCGCCAAGACTTGCAGTACTGCATGACGGGTGGCTGCGACCTCCTGCCGGGGTGAAACCGGCGGTCGCCGGCGCCGCTGGGTACATGCGGCACAGGGACGCGCAGCACGGCGGGGCCGCCGCGCGGGTATCCGCCGAGCAGAAGCCGCCGCCGGTCACGCGATTGTGTATTGCCCGTGTATTGCCCGCAGAGATTCATTGACGGCGCCGCGATAACCGCGTAGTGGTAGGGTGAGGTTCCTCAAGCGAAGTTGCCGGTCCCGTTGCTGCCGTTCTCGGCAGTCCGCAGATCATCGTCTCTCTCCCTTGATGCTCCCGCATCTGGGCACGTGCCCGGAGCACGCAATCCAATGGGGTGGCAGACATGACTACAGGTATCGTCAAATGGTTCAACGACGGCAAGGGCTTCGGATTCATCACGCCGGAGAATGGGGGCAAGGACGTGTTCGCGCACTTCTCGGCAATCGAGGGTGACGGCCACAAGACCCTGCAAGAAAACCAGAAGGTGTCGTTCGACATCACGACCGGACCCAAAGGGGACCAGGCGTCGAACATCAGGTCGATCGAATAGCGGCACGTGTCGACGGACGAGGCCCGGGGGACCGGGCCTTGTAGTTGGTACCGGCGCGATGTGGGGGCCGCGCATCGGCCCCGCATCCAGGGAGCCTCTTCCGTCCAACCGATCGTCGCCGCGTGGCTCTATGCGTGGTACCGCACAGATGGGCGAGACACCAAACTCCGAGAATGCGCCTGTGGGACGAACTGCTTGCGCGGTAATGCAATGCGCCCGCAGCCCCGGTCGAGATATCGTCAAGAGGCTCCCAGCCGGGTCCTGGTTTTCCGCCGGACCCACTTGTCCCGGCCCATGCCTGATCCACCGATCGAGATACCGAGATGGCCTGGAAAAATACGAAGAAAGCGCCGCGCTCGAAACCAACGCCCACAGCACCAGCAGCGGATGCCCGCACCAGCGCACATTCACGCCTGGTGCTCGGCTTCCTCGTGAATCGCACGTCGGATTCCGCTGCCGCGGGCAAGGCGGCCATCGCCGGGTCGCCCGGGCTCTCCGCGATCCACGCGCACGCGCAACCGCAGGATCGTACGAGCAGCGAGGGGCCGGCGGCCGACACGACGTTCCACTGACCCGTGCCCGAACGTACGAACTCCGTGCTCGCCCGACCTGCCCCGGGCTGCTCTACCTATCTCGTGCCCCGGCCGGGCGTAACTGCCGGCGCCGCCGGGATGGTCGCGTTCATGCAGTTCGATTCGGTTCCGATGGCGCTGTTCGTCGCTGGGGCATCGCGCGGAATCGCGACGCTGGTCGGCACGTTCGTCACGACGTGGGTGTCCGGCAGGATCGCCAGGATAAAATCTGAGGCGATCTTCGTCGCGCTGCTGTTCTGGGGTTGGCTATGGGGCATCCGGGGCAGGCCGTTCAGCTTCCCCATCGTCACATGATCGTCAAGGTAGTACCGCAGCACGTCGAGCAGGTGCAGCCGGTGGCCGAGCTGCTCGGTGGATGAACCCATCGAAACGAGGGAACAAACGATGAAGACGATTCGCGATGTCGCATTCGCGTGGCTGGCAGCAGGCGTGCTGATCACGGGCCTGTCCGCGTGCCAGAAGGAAGGGCCGGCGGAGCGCGCGGGCAAGGAAATCGACAAGACCGTCGAGAAGGCCGGCCAGCAGATCGAAAAGGCCGGGCAGAAGATCGAGGACGCCGCAAAGAGCGTCGGGAAGTAGCCGCGGCGCACCCGCAGGTGCGGGAAACGAACGCGCCCGCCGCTTGATGACCATGACCTGGCTGCGTGCAGCGACGCATCACCACGCGCCGACGCGGGGAGATCCCGGCGCGGGACGACGCGCGTGCGCCTTCACTCAGACGACGGTGCCGAACAGCGCGCCGACGCCGGCGGTGGCCGCCATCGCCAGCGCGCCCCAGAACGTGACGCGCAGCGATCCTTTCGCAACGCCGGCGCCGCCGACGCGCGCGGCGACGCCCCCCAGGACCGCGAGGCAGACCAGCGAAGCGCCGGACACGGCCGGAATCAGGCTCGATGGGGGTACCGCGACAACCGCCAGCAGCGGCAGCGCGGCGCCGACCGCGAAACTGCCTGCCGACGTGACCGCCGCCTGGATCGGGCGGGCCTTCAACGTCTCCGAAATGCCGAGTTCGTCGCGCGCGTGCGCGCCCAGCGCGTCGTGCGCCATCAACTGCTCGGCCACCTGCTTCGCGAGCGCGTAGTCAAGGCCGCGCCCGACGTAGATCGCCGTCAGTTCGCGCCGCTCACCCGGATCGTCCGCGGCGAGTTCCGCACGCTCGAGGTCGAGCGCCGCCTGCTCGGAATCGGCCTGCGAGCGGACCGACACGTATTCGCCGGCGGCCATCGACATCGCACCGGCGACGAGTCCGGCAATCCCCGCGACCATCACGCTGCCGGGCGGGCCATGCGCCGCCGCGACGCCGACCACGAGGCTCGCGGTGGAGACGATGCCGTCGTTGGCGCCCAGCACGGCAGCGCGCAGCCAGCCGATGCGGTTCGTGCGATGGCGTTCGCGGTGGCGGAAGTGCATGGTCAACGTCCCCGGTCGATGTCGAGTGTCGTGTGGTTGCAATCGTGCTAGCCGTCATGAGCCGAGCATGCCGACGACTCATGAAGCTTTGTCGCGTTCGCTCCAGCAAAGGCTGCATGGGCCTTTCCGACGCCGCTGGCGAAGGAAGTGCTCGAGCAGGGCGATGAGGCCCGCAACCCACAGGGGGCTAGGTCAGGGGCTTGCGTGCAATGAAATTGCACACGGATTCGCCATTTTCCTGGCAGGAAATGAGCTAAGCAGCTAAGCGATTGGTGGCCAAGGGCGGAATTGAACCACCGACACAAGGATTTTCAGTCCTCTGCTCTACCAACTGAGCTACTTGGCCAAGTCGGCGATTATAGCAAAACCGCGCCGACCTTCGTGCGCCGCCGGCGCACCCGCGAAGCGCGGCCACCTCGGACGACCTGCATCCTTGTATAGTTCGCCGTTCAACATGCCCCCGTCAGGCGTTTGCCGCCGACACTCGCTGGAGAAACGCATGCAGATTCGCTCGCATTTCGCGTGGCTCGCGCTGGCCGCTTGCGTTGCCGCGACCGGCTGCGCCTCCACCCCCGACCCGCCCAAAGCATGGCGCGACCCGAACTACACGGGCCGGCCGTTCGCCAAGTTGTTCGTGATAGGACTTTCCTCGAAAAACCTCGCCGATCGACGCAACTTCGAGGATCTTCTGGTCGCCCAGGTCCAGGCGGTCGGCGGCCAGGCGGTCCCCGGATACCAGTTCATCCCGCCGGGCGTCCAGCCCGACCAGGCAACGGTGAAAGCCGCCGTGGAGCGCTCCGGCGCGGACGGCGTGCTGCTCGCGCGCATCACCGGCTATCGAACCCGCGACGAGGTGGGAATGGCGGTCGACCCCGGCTTCAACGTCGGCTTCGACGCGTACGCGGACACGTTCGTCGCACCGGTCGACGTGCAATATCAGGTCGCCACCGTCTACACGACGCTTTTCGGCGTGGGCTCCATGAACCCGGTCTGGTCCTACGATCCGAAGACGTTCGACCCCGCGACGCTGCAGCAGCAGGCCGGCGCCTATGCGCGCGAGGTGGTCGGCATGTTGCAGTCGAGTGGATTGCTGGCGACTCGCCTCGGCCCGTAGTCGTAGCGCGCGCCCTGCATTGGTTCTACTGCCGATCGGCGATCCCCGCGGCACCGACGAAGAACTGGCGCAGTTCCCGCAGCGTGTCCTCCGGCACTTCCTCCGCGAGATAGTGCCCCGACGGCAGCGCGCGCCCGCGCACGTCGGTAGCCACCGTGCGCCAGTCGTTGACCGGATCGAAGTACCGGTGCACGACGCCATTCTCGCCCCACAGCACCAACAGCGGACAATGGACCTTGCGACCGGCGGCCACGTCGGCGCCATCGTGTTCGAGATCGATCGACGCCGCGGCGCGATAGTCCTCGCAGGTTGCGTGGATAGTCGCGGGATGCGCGAAGCAGCGCTCGTATTCGGCGAAGGCCCGCACGTCGAAGATGTCGGCCGCCGAGCCCCAGCCTCCGGTCTTCTTCCGCAGGTAGTAGAGGGGATCAGCCCCGATCAGTTTTTCCGGAAGGTCGAATGGCTGGATCAGGAAAAACCAGTGGTAATAGGCGGTGGCGAACGCACGGTCCGTCCGGCCATACATGAGCCGGGTCGGCGAAATGTCGAGGACGGCGACCTGTTCGACCGCTTCCGGGTGGTCGATGCACAGCCGGTGCGCGACGCGACCGCCGCGGTCGTGTCCGGCCAGCCGGAACCGCGGGAATCCGAGCGTGCGCATCAGCTCGACCATGTCGGCCGCCATCGCGCGTTTGGAGTAGGCGGCGTGCGCGGCGTCGCTGTCGGGCTTGCCCGAGTCGCCGTAGCCGCGCAGATCCGCACAGACGACCGTATGCGTCTGCGCGAGCGCGGGCGCGATCCGGTGCCACATCGCGTGCGTTTGCGGGTATCCGTGCAGCAGCAGCAGCGGCGGCCCCTGGCCTCCGATCTCGAAGTGGATCTCCGCACCTTCGGTCCGGATGCGCCGCGTTGTGAAATTCGGAAACAGGTCACTCACCGGAGGCCCTTCATTGTTCAGTATCGATCATCGCGACGGCTGGTCCGACCATTCCACAACGCTCACCGGAAATACTGCTCTGCCTGCCACGCGCCGATCCCGACCGAATTCGCAGCGGCGATGAGGTCGTCCCACGTCTTGTCGTCGAGCGGAACGCCGTCGGCGAGTCGTGTCGCGCGCGTGCGCCGCTCGACGTCTCCCGGACCGAGCACCGGCAGTCCCGGTGTTGCGGGCGGCGACGCCTTCACATAGTCGACGAAACGCTTCGCCTCGGCCAGCACGGTACCCTGCCCGTCGTAGACCGCAGGCGCGATGAAAATGGACAGCATGTTGTTGCGCAGAACCTTGTCGTCGGGGTCCGAACTGCGCCCGGTGGTCACGGCGCCGGCCAGGAGATCGGTCAGCATCGACAGCCCAGACCCCTTGTGCGCGCCGATCGTCAAGAGCGCGCCGCCATCGTAGAACTCCCTGGGATCGGTTGTCGGCTTGCCGTGCTTGTCGACGATCCATCCTTCCGGAACCTGCTCGCCCTTGTTGAGCGCCACCATCAGCTTGCCTTCGGCCACGGTGGAGGTCGTGATGTCCAGGATGGCTGGCGACGCGCCGGCGAGCGGGACGCCGATCGCAAGCGGATTGGTGGACAGCCGGCGGTCGCCACCGCCGAAAGGTGCCACGCGCTGCGCGCCCGACGTGTTGAGGAAGTGCAGCGATACCTGTCCCGCCTCGGCCGCCATCTCGGCCCAGTCACCGAGACGCCCGAGGTGGCCGCAATTGCGCAGGCCGACGAGCGCGATGCCCTTCTGCGCAGCCTTCGAAATGCCCAGCCGCGTCGCGTACTCGCCGGTGACCTGGCCGAAGCCGCGATTACCGTCGATGATCGCGAGCGTATCGCTTTCGAACACCATCGTCGGCGGCATGTTGGGCATGAGCCAGCCGTCGCGCACCCATTCGAGGTACCGTCCCACGCGCAGCACGCCGTGCGAGTCGTGTCCGACGAGGTTCGAGTCGACGAGGCGGCGCGCGATGGTGCGCGCCTCGTCGGGCCCGGAACCGCCGCCTTCCATGATGGCGGCGACGAAGTCGATGAGCTTGGCGGCGGGTACGGTTGGCATCGGTCAGCCTAGTGGATCTCCGGCTCGGGCGTCGGTGCCGTACCTTCGAGAAAATCGAAATCGCAGCCCTGGTCGGCCTGTGTGATGTGCATCTGGTAGAGCGCGCCAAACCCGCGCTCGTAACGGGGCGCAGGCTTCTTCCACGCCGCACGCCGGCGCGCGAGTTCCTCATCCGGCACCTTCAATTCCAGCTTGCGCGCGGCGACGTCGAGTTCGATCAGGTCGCCATCGTGGACCAGCGCGAGCGGCCCGCCGACGAACGATTCCGGCGCGACGTGCAGTACGCAGGCGCCGTAGCTCGTGCCGCTCATCCGCGCGTCGGAAATGCGCACCATGTCGCGCACGCCCAGCGCGAGCAGTTTCTTCGGAATCGGCAGCTGTCCCCATTCCGGCATTCCCGGCGCACCCAGCGGACCGGCGTGCTGCAGCACGATCACCGAGTCCCTGGTCACCGGCAGCGCCGGGTCGTCGATGCGCGCCGCCATGTCGTTGTAGTCGCGGAACACGATCGCCGGCCCGGTGTGCTTGAGCAACTGCGGTTCGGCTGCGGCGGGCTTGATGACGGCGCCGTTCGGCGCCAGATTGCCGCGCAACACCGCGAGGCTGTCCCTGGCGACCAGCGCCCTTTCACGCGGAAGGATCACGTCCGCATTGAACACCTCGGCGTTGGCGATGTTCTCGCCGAGCGTGCGTCCGTTCACCGTGAGCGCATCGGTGCTGAGCAGATCCGAGATCTCGTGCAGCAGCGCGCGCAGGCCGCCCGCGTAGAAGAAATCCTCCATCAGGTACTTGCCGGCGGGCCGCAGGTTGGCGATGAGCGGCGTGCGCCGCGCGAGCGCGTCGAAGCGATCGATGGTCAAAGGGACACCGGCACGCCTGGCGACGGCGACCATGTGCACGACCGAATTCGTCGAGCCGCCTAGCGCCAGCACCGTGGTGACCGCGTTGTCGATCGCCGCCGCGGTGACGACGTCGCGTGGCTTCAGGTCCTCCCACACCATGTCGACAATCCGCCGGCCGGACTCCGCGGCCATCCGCGCATGGCGCGAATCCGCGGCTGGAATCGAGGCTGCACCGGGCAGCGTGCAACCCATTGCTTCGGCGGCGGAGGTCATGGTCGACGCCGTGCCCATCGTCATGCAGTGCCCGGGGGAGCGCGCGATACCCTCCTCGATGCCGAGCCACTGCTCGTCGGTCAGGTTGCCGGCGCGCTTTTCCGCCCAGTACTTCCAGACGTCGGAGCCGCTGCCCAGTTTCTGGTCGCGAAAATGTCCGGACAGCATCGGTCCGGCGGGCAGGAAGATCGCCGGCAGGTTCATCGAGAGCGCGCCCATCAGCAGCGCCGGCGTCGTCTTGTCGCAACCGCCCATGAGCACGCAACCGTCGATCGGATACGAACGCAGGAGCTCCTCGGTTTCCATCGCCAGCAGATTGCGGTAGAGCATCGTCGTCGGCTTCTGGTACACCTCCGCCAGCGCGATCGCCGGCATTTCCAGCGGAAAGCCTCCTGCCTGCAACACGCCGCGCTTCACCTCCTCCGCGCGCTGTCGGAAATGCGTGTGGCAGACGTTGATGTCGCTCCAGGTGTTGATGATCGCGATGACCGGCTTTCCCTGATAGTCGGCGCGCGAATAGCCCATCTGCGCCGCGCGTGAATGGTGGCCGAAGCCGCGCATGTCGGATTCGCCGAACCAGCGATGCGAGCGCAGCTCGTCGGGCTTCTTGCGGGTGTTCATGACGTTCCTCCAAGGCTCCGGTCGTGCATCAGCAGCGCCCGTGCCGCGGCGGCAAGCCGCGGATGGTGGATGGAATCCAGGTTCGAAAGGTGGGGCAGCATCGGTCCCATGTCCGCAATGCCGGCGAGCGTCACCGCCTCGTGCAGCACACGAATTGGCGACAATTCGTCGCGAATATCCTCGAGCGGAAGGTACGCTGCGCGCAGCGACTCGGCGGTGGCTTCGTCGCCGGCCTTGAGTGCGGCCAGCAGCCGCGTCGACCCGTGCGGGGCCACGCACACGGAGCCTGACGTGAATCCGGCGAGGCCGAAGTCGCGCAGATGGACGATCGCCGGGCGCTCGCCGATACCGCTGACGATGAGACTGCGATCGACGCGCTCGACCAGTTCGGAAAGGAACGGGTCCACGCGCGGATCCTTGCGGACGATCGCGTACTTGATGCCCGCGACGATCCCGGCATCCACCAGCCTCGCGACCAGTGCGGGGGTCAGAAAATTCTCCGACTTCACGTACAAGATTACCGGCTTTCGGTAGGCCTGCGCGAACAGTTCGATCGCGCGCGCGCTGCCTTCGGGAGTCGCCGGAAACGTCTGCGGCAGCACCATCGCCGTCGGGAACGCCCGGTCGCGCAGGACGCGCGCCTGGTCGATCAGTTTTCCGTAATCCGGACCCGCGGACGGAATGACCCAGGACTCCGGTGCCGCCGCCTCGGCCAGGAAATCGAGCAGCGCCGCATATTCGTAAAGGCCGACGTTGTACAGGTTCGCATTGCCGCCGTAGAGCAGCGTGGACACGCCGCCACTTTCGAGGTGGCGGATCAGCGCCCGATTGGCCTCGGGATGAAGCGAAAGGTCGGCGCGCCGCGCTAACGGCGGCACGCTCATGACCGAGCGCGTGAGATCCGCGCGCGTGACGCTGCCGGTTTTCAACCATCCTCCTTCATCGCCGCTGGCGCGGATTTCAGCCGATTATACGAAGCCGTACCCTTGTTCACCAGACAGTCGGATCGCAGCGGCGCGAAATGCGCCCGATACGTCCCGAAGATCCGATTGCGCGGCGCCCGCAGCGCGCTATAGTGACGGGCAGATGCGTCGACGGTTCGTCGGCGTGGTCTGTTCTCATCGTCGCGGACGGTTATCCGGCGTCCGCACCCCGCAGCGGGAGGTTGCCGATGGCCCCGACCCGAATTCACGACCCATTGCGACCACGCGTAATCGCGGCCACGGTCTTCATGATCGCCGCCATCGGCCTGCTCGTCGTGACGCGCGCCGCAGGCGCGCAGTCGCCGACGGCAACCACGCAGGCGGCCGCCGAAGCCGGGCCGGCGACAATCGACGCACAGGCGCTGTTCGGCGCCATCGTCAAGGTCACCGCGCATGCGGTACCCGGTGCGCGCAGCGCGGCATCGCTGGGCGACGAGCGCGAGGGCAGCGGCATCGTGATAGGAGAACATGGGCTCATCCTGACCATCGGATACCTGATCGTCGAGGCCGAAGACGTCAGCATCGTCGACAGCAAGGGACGCACGCTGGCCGCGCAGGTCGTCGGCTACGACCACGCGACCGGCTTCGGCCTGCTGCGCACGATCACCCCGCTCGACGTCGCGCCGGTGACGCTGGGCGATTCGGCGAAGGTCGCGGATCGCGCGCCCGTGATGATCGCGTCCTCGGGCGACGACCGCGTTTCTTTCGCCTACATCGTCAGCAAGCGCGCGTTTTCCGGCAGCTGGGAGTACGCGCTCGACCAGGCGCTCTATACGAGTCCGCCCACCCTCGACTGGAGTGGCGCGGGGCTCTTCGACCGAGACGGCAAGCTGCTCGGCGTGGGCTCGCTGATCGTGCGCGAGGCCACCGAAGAAGAGCCGAAGGTTCCCGGCAACATGTTCGTGCCGATCGATCTCCTCAAGCCCATACTTTCCGATCTCCTGAAGGCGGGTCGCCGCGCTGGCCCGGCCCGACCGTGGCTGGGCATCGCCACCGAGGAGGCGCAGGGCCGGGTGGTCGTCACGCGCGTTTCGCCGGACGGCCCCGCGGATCGTGCCGGCGTGATGCCCGGCGACATCATCCTCGGTGTGGCGGGCGAAGCCGTGCGCACGCAGCCCGATTTCTACCGAAAGGTATGGAGTCGCGGCGGGGCCGGCACGCAGATCACGCTCAAGCTGCTGCAGGGCGTCGACATCAACGAGGTCTCCATCGCCTCCATCGACCGCATCGAGTACTTCAAGCCGCGCACGACCTATTGACGCACGACCTGTCGATGTTCGGCCCGTTGGGATCGTTCACATTGCAGCGCCGGCCTGCAGCATCGCGTGCAGCGTGCGCAGTCGGGTCGCGACCCGAGGCGCCAGCGCCTCCGGCGAGAGTTCGTCGGCGACTGTCTGCTGCCCCTGCATGGCCAGCCGCGCGCGAAGCTCGGGTGACTGTGCGACCTGCCGCATCGCCTGCGCCGCCGACCTGACATCGGGCTCCGCCCACACCTGCCCGCGACGATAGGGGCCGAGGTCACGCTGCAGCTCGACCAGCGTGTAGTCGACCAGCAGCGCGTTGTTCACGCGGGTGAAATCGACATTGCCGGACCAGGGCGTGGCGATCACCGCCTTGCCGCAGGCCATCGCTTCGGCCATGCCGAGGCCGAACCCTTCGGCGCGATGCAGCGACACGAAACAGTCGATGCTCGCGATGAGCGTCCACAGGTCCGGCCGCGTGAGATAGCCCTCGAGCAGCGTGATCCGCGAATCGGCTCGCGCCAATTCCGCGAGATGCGCCTTCAGGTCCGGCTGGAATTCGAGATTGCCAACCTTGAGCAAAAGGCGCACCCGCTCGTCGGATGGGAATGCCTTGCGAAATGCCTCCGCGACGCCCAACGGATTCTTGCGCTCGGGCACACTCAGGATGTCGCACATCGCGAAAAACGCAATGTCGTCGGGCGCGATGCCGAACCGCTCGCGATCGGAAACGAGCGGCGGCGCCTCGACCGAATGCGGCACACACAGCACCGGCACCGGCGACTTCACGGCGATCGCCTGCTGGCAGAAGGTCGACGGAACCCAGACTTCGTCGAGCAGGTCGAAGGCCGGCACCCACGCATCGGGAAATTCCTTGAGCTCCCATGCCCAGAAGCCGATGTTGTAGCGGCCTTCGAACAGCGACGCACCCAGGCTGTCGCGCGCGATGTACGTCTGGTCGGCGTTGATGTGCAGCAGGTTGATCGCGTGCAGGTGCGCGGTCGTCGCCACGCCGGGGATCGACTCGTGCATCCGTGACATGTTGCCGACGCGAAAATTGATCGGCGCGACCGGCACGTCCGCCGCCTTGAGGATGCGCAGCATCGAGCGCGCCGATTCGCCGATGCCGCTTTCGGCCGCCAGGTAGCCGACCACGTTCACGCCGTCGTCGGCCGGATCGCTTACGGCGCCATGGCGACGCACATGCGCCGGATACCTGACAGGCCCCGGTGCCGCGTTGGCACCAATCCCCGCCATCGCTTCCCCCGCGCTGACCAGCGGCGGTGTCGTGTAGCTGTTGTCGAAATACGCGCGGCGCAGCAGCGCGTGCCGGACGCGATGACGAAACGCCTGCGAGGTCAGCGGCTTGACCGCTCCACGGATGCCCCAGGCAACGCGATAGGCGACGCGATAGACGCCGCGCAGCGGACCCGTTTCCGAGTCCACGGGGACGCCCGCGACATCGTCCACGCCTGCGGCCTCCACCCGCCCCCGCCGCCCTTCGAGCGCCGCCCGCACCGGCGCGATGAACACCTCGGGAAATCGCTCCTGCGCACCGGCCTGCTCGACGAACCAGAGCGCGAAACTCTTGCCGTGCTTGCCTCCGACATCCGGAAACGCCGCCTGCAGATCGGGACGCAGCCGATAGAGCGCTGCGGCGAGCCGGGTGACCCACGGCGCGCGCCCATGTTCGGGCGCCGGCTCGTTGAGCCAGTCGACGACGAACGCTTCACCGCCCGCGGTCCAGAGGTCCGGATGCGGCTCGTCCCACGGGAAGTCCTCGCGATAGCACCGTCGCACGAGGTCGGGAATAGCTTCGCCGCCCGGGAAGCGCGCGAACGCGTAGGCCAGCGACCGGCATTCCTCGAGGCCATTGCGCACGAGGTCCGCAGCATAGTCGTCGGTCAGCGCGCGCACCGCCGCGGGCAGGCCCTGGATCGTGAATCGATCCTGGTGCTTGGAAAGCAACGCGGCGCCCGGGGCGAAGCCGGAAAAATGAAAGAACAGGAGCGGTCGCCCGTTGACGAGCGTGGCGCCGTCGCCGTCGCGCGTCACGGCGCGATGGTTGAGATTCCAGTACGCGACGTTCCAGCCCGCGTCGCGCTCGACCGTCACGCCCGCGTACATCCCTGGGACGAGGTCGATCCACTTCTGGTCGGTGAACAGACCCCGGGGAATGTCGACGACGCAATCGCGTTCGAGCTTGCGCTGCCACCATTCGACGAAGCGCCTTGTCCCTTCGGTGCGCCTCAGCGCAATGAAGCCCAGGTTGTAGCTGCCGGACTGGAGGATCTGCAGTTCGGAGGGTTTCTTCCCGTCGTCCAGGCGGTCGGTCAGGTGCGGCGTGAGCACGATCTGCGCGGAATCGAGTCGGGCAAGCACCGGATCGACCGGGCCATAGAGCTTGATGTCGGGGTCGAAGTAGATGACGCGATCGTATCCGCGCGAGAACAGCGTGGCGAACACCCATGGCTTGATCGCCGTATTGAGCTCGAGGATCGTGTACTGGAACGTGAACCGGTCGAACTGCGGCAACCCGAGGTCGCGAATGGAGATTTCGCTGAACGTTTCGCGCGGGTCGGATGTGCGCAGCGGTCCGTCGCAGATCGCGACAAAGGCATCGATGCCGGGACTGTGTGCCCGCACGCTCGCGACCAGCGTCCGCGCGAAGTGCCGGTAGTTGTTGGAAACGATGGTGAAGAAACAGGTCTTGCTCATAAGGCGCCGGCTGCGCGGCCGGTGATTCGACGGATTCGAAACGCAGCAGGGGCGCGTCCCGGTCCGGCATTACAACACATCGGCGCAACCGCCCATGAGTGACGGCTACGCAAGGCGCTGCACGGAAAAGCCGGCCGGCGCTTCGCCGCGCTGCGCGCGCCCCCACATCGTCTCGTACGCCGCCTCCAGGTGCCGCCGAAAACGCTCCACGTCGAACAGCGGGCAGCTGTCCCGGTTACGCGCCAGCTTCGCCTTCACCGCCGACAACGCCTCCGGCTCCCGCGCCAGCCTCAACGCCAGCGCCTCGTACTCACCCAGGTCCCGCGTGATCAGCTCCGGCAGCCCCACCGCCGTCAACAGACTCCCCGCCACCCGCCCCGCAAACGTGCGCCCCTGACACGTCACCACCGGCAGCCCCGCCCACAGCGCATCGCTCGCCGTCGTGTGCGCGTTGCACGGCAGCGTATCCAGGAACAGATCCGCCAGCCGGTGCCGCGCCAGATGCTCGGCCAATCCCGTCCGCGGTGCGAACACCAGCCGCTCCGGCGCGATACCCCGCGCCTGCGCCTCCCGCCTCAGATTCCCCGGCGCCACCGCATTCCCCTCCAGCAGCCACAGCACGCTCCCCTCCACCTGCCGCAACAACCCCATCCACACCCCGAACACCTCCGGCGTGATCTTGTAGTTGTTGTTGAACGAGCAGAACACCACCCCACCCTCCGGCAGCCCCGCCTCCCCTCGCGTCGGCGTCTGCCCCGCGATCCGCCGCTGCCGGTCGTTCACCTGATAACTGTCCGGCAACCGCACCACCTGCTCCGCGTAGTGCCGCTCCTCCCCTTCCGGGATCACCACCCCATCCGCCACCACATAATCGATGTACGGCGCGCCCAGCGTCCCCGGATACCCCAGATAACTCACCTGCACCGGCGACGGCCGCCGCGACAGGATCTCGGTGCGGCCGTCATACGTGTATCCCTTCAGGTCCACCGCAATATCGATCTCCAGCTCGCGCAGACGCTGCGCCACCTCCCGGTCCGACCACCCCTGTACGTCGATGAACCGCTCGAACGCGCCCGCGAGCCGCCCGCGCATCGCGTCGTTCGTGCTCGGTCCGTAGGAAACGCCGGTCACCTCGAAGCGAGCGCGGTCGTGGTGCTCGAAGAGTTCCGCCATCAGGTACGCCGTCGCGTGCTCGTGAAAATCCGCCGAAAGATACGCCACGCGGATGCGGTCATGCGCGTACCGCTCACCCCTCCACAACGGTGTCGGCGACGGCGGGCACTTGTCGGCGGTCCAGCCGCGCGCGCATTGCAGCTGCGCCGGCGCCGAGTCGGAGAACAGCAGAAACGAGAACGGCTCGATCCCGGGCGAGCCGCTCTGCGCGCTGGCGACGATCTGCGCGACGAGCTCGGCATGATCACGCCAGTCGCACGCGTGCAGCCGGGACAGCATCAGCATGGATCGCGCGAAGAGATGCCCATCGTCGATCGCCAGCACCCGCGCGAAATCCCGGCTCGCTTCCTCAAATCGGGACAGGAACATGAGCACCGAGCCCCGGTTCTGCAGCGTGCCCACGGCATCCGGCTTTTCCGCAAGCGCCCGGCTGTAGCTCGCCACCGCTTCGTCGTAGCGATGCATCGCCGACAGCGTCGACCCGCGGTTGTGCCACTCGTCTGCGTGTCCGAGCCGCAGTACCAACGCCTGGTCGCAGCTCGCAAGCGCCTCTGCGTGCCGATTGAGTGCCGACAGCGCCGTGGCGCGGTTGTGCAGCGCCTCGACGAAGTCGGGACGGATCGCCAGTGCGCGGTCGTAGCTCGCGATTGCCTCTTCGCAGCGCTTCAGCGCCGCCAGCGCCGATCCGCGAAAGCGGTGCGCTTCGGCGAAATCCGGTTTCAGCGCAATTGCACGATCCCAGTCGGCCAGTGCCAAGTCGATACGCTTCAAGTCCTTGAGCACGCCGGCACGGAAGTTCAGCATCTCCGCCACGCCCGGATCGAGCGCTATCGCGCGGTCCAGGCTCGCGAGCGCTTCGTCGAGGCGCCGCAGCGCATGCAGTGCGACCCCGCGATTCCACAGCGCGGCCGACGAGTCGGGGACCAATGTGAGCACCCGATCAAAGCATGCCAGCGCGCGCTCGGGATGGCCGAGCGCGATCAGCACAGCGCCGATGCCCTCCTGGATGGCGTAATCCCCGGGCGCGAGCGCCAGCACCTTCTCGCAACTCGCGAGTGCTTCTTCCGGCTGCCCCAATCCGGCCAGCGCCGCGGCGCGATTGACGAATGCGGCGACCAGTCCCGGCTTGTGCGACAGCGCCTGCTCGCAGTTCGCGAGTGCTTCCTCGTAACGCCCGAGCTCGTTGAGCACGGCGCCCCGCATGTTCCAGGCTTCCGCGAAGTTCGGCATCAACCGCAGCGCGCGGTCGCAACTTGCAAGCGCCTCTTCGCGGCGGCCCAGGCTGCGCAGCACGCCGGCGCGATTGCTCAGTGCCTCCGCGAAATCCGGCCGCAAGGCCAATGCCCGATCAAAGCTCGCAAGCGCATCGCCCGGGCGTCCAAGATCCTTCTGCACGTTGCCGAGGTTGTGCAGCGCCTCTGGAAATTCCGGCGCAATCATCAGCGCCCGTTGGTAACTTGCGAGCGCCTCGTCAAAACGGCGCAGCGACTGCAGTGCGAGCCCGCGGTTGTACAGCGCCTCGACATGATGGCCATTCCGCGCGAGCAGGCGATCGAGACAGGCCAATGCTTCCTCGTGTCTTCCGGCGTCGAGCGCGATCGCGCCGCGCAGGTTCAACACGCCGGGTGCGTCGGGGGCGATGTTCAGCGCGCGATCGCAGCTTGCGATGGCCTCGACAGGACGCGCCAACGCCTTCTGGACTTGAGCGAGATTCGTCCACGCGATGAACGACCCGGGGTTGATCGCGACGACGCGGGTGAGCAGCGCCAGCGCCTCGTCACCGCGCCCCGTCTGCGCCGCCAGCAGCCCCAGCAACCTCTGCGCCTCCTCGTGCTCCGGATTCGCAGCCACGATCGCGCGGTACACCGACTCCGCTTCCGTGAGCCGGCCCGCGCGATGCAATGCCACCCCCTGCTGCAGCGCCTGCTGTTGCCTCTCGACCGCCGGCATCGTCCGCGCCGCCGCCTGCGGCTGCTCCGTCTCGCTCACGATGCCAGCGGCGCCACCGCAAAACCGGCCGGCGCTTCGCCGCGCTGCGCGCGCCCCCACATCGTCTCGTACGCCGCCTCCAGGTGCCGCCGAAAACGCTCCACGTCGAACAGCGGGCAGCTGTCCCGGTTACGCGCCAGCTTCGCCTTCACCGCCGACAACGCCTCCGGCTCCCGCGCCAGCCTCAACGCCAGCGCCTCGTACTCACCCAGGTCCCGCGTGATCAGCTCCGGCAGCCCCACCGCCGTCAACAGACTCCCCGCCACCCGCCCCGCAAACGTGCGCCCCTGACACGTCACCACCGGCAGCCCCGCCCACAGCGCATCGCTCGCCGTCGTGTGCGCGTTGTACGGCAGCGTGTCCAGGAACAGATCCGCCAGCCGGTGCCGCGCCAGATGCTCGGCCAATCCCGTCCGCGGTGCGAACACCAGCCGCTCCGGCGCGATACCCCGCGCCTGCGCCTCCCGCCTCAGATTCCCCGGCGCCACCGCATTCCCCTCCAGCAGCCACAGCACGCTCCCCTCCACCTGCCGCAACAACCCCATCCACACCCCGAACACCTCCGGCGTGATCTTGTAGTTGTTGTTGAACGAGCAGAACACCACCCCACCCTCCGGCAGCCCCGCCTCCCCTCGCGTCGGCGTCTGCCCCGCGATCCGCCGCTGCCGGTCGTTCACCTGATAACTGTCCGGCAACCGCACCACCTGCTCCGCGTAGTGCCGCTCCTCCCCTTCCGGGATCACCACCCCATCCGCCACCACATAATCAATGTACGGCGCGCCCAGCGTCCCCGGATACCCCAGATAACTCACCTGCACCGGCGACGGCCGCCGCGACAGGATCCCCGGCCGCGAATCGTGCGTGAACCCTTTGAGGTCTACCGCAATGTCGATCTCCAGCTCGCGCAGACGCTGCGCCACCTCCCGGTCCGACCACCCCTGTACGTCGATGAACCGCTCGAACGCGCTCGTGAGTCGCCCGCGCATCGGTCCCTCTCCCGCTGCGCCCCACGACATCGCCGTCACCTCGAAACGCGCACGATCGTGCCGCTCGAAGAGCTCCGCCATCAGGTACGCGGTCGCGTGTTCCTGCAAGTCCGCCGACAGGTAGGCCACCCGGATTCGCTCGTGCCCATACCGCTCCCCACTCCACAACGGCGTCGGCGACGGCGGGTGCTTG
The DNA here is from genome assembly GCA_963739745.1 of uncultured beta proteobacterium. Classification (GTDB taxonomy): domain Bacteria; phylum Pseudomonadota; class Gammaproteobacteria; order Burkholderiales; family Casimicrobiaceae; genus VBCG01. The sequence continues at coordinate 153,673 of CAVUCJ010000008.1, read as the reverse complement.
CTCGCGACCCATGTGCGCGCGCAACGCAGCTGGTCCGAGGCCGAATCGCCCACCGCGACCAGCACGAAGGGATCGGCTGTGCGCGCGCCTCCGCGCACGCCCGCCAGCATCCGTGCAGTCAACGTGGAGAGGTCGCGCCAGTCGCAACAGGAAATGCGCGCCCACAGCAATTGCCCCGATGCAAACGCAAGTTCCGGGTCGCGCTGCAGGGCGCGAGCGAGATCGCGCGCTGCCTCCTCGAATTGCTTGTGAAGCGACAACTCGATACCGCGATTCTGCAGCGCCATGACGAGCCGCTCGTCGAGCGCCAGCGCCCGGTCGAACGCCCGGATCGCATCGTCGTGCCGCTCGAGTCCATGCAGCGCCAGTCCGCGCGTGTTGTGGATGATCGCATCGTTCGGCGCCAGCGCGAGCGCGGAATCGCAAGCCTCGAGCGCTTCATTGAAGCGCGCGAGTCCGCACAGTGCGACCGCGCGGTTGTGCATGGCCTCGGGCGCGCTGGGTGCCAGCGCCAACGCGCGGTCGCAACTTGCCAGCGCCTCGTCGTGACGCGCGAGCGAATTCTGCACCGCCGCGCAGTTGGTCAGCGCGCCGGCGGAATCGGGAGCCAACGCGAGCGCGCGGGCGCAACTCGCGAGCGCATCGTCCAGGCGGCCGAGTTCCCGCAGCGCCACGCTGCGGTTGCTCCAGGCACCGGCGAATTCGGGCTTGATCGCAAGCGCCCGATCCCAGTGCGCGAGTGCCTCTTCGCGGCGCCCGACGACATGCAGCACGCTGCCGTAGTCGGATTGCGCGTCCGCCGAAGTCGGGTTGACCTCGATGGCGCGCTGCAGCCGTCCGAGCGCCTCGTCGAAGCGTCCGCGCTGCGCCGAAACAATGCCCGCCTGATGCAGCGCGTCGAAGAGATCGGGCGCCGAGTCAAGGATCGCCCGGTACCAGTGATCGGCCTCTTCCAACCGCCCTGACCGGTGCAGCGCAGCTGCCTTCTGCAGCGTCTCGTGGGCCGGCGACAAAACCGCGCCGGGCGACCGTTTCTTCCTTCGTGTTCATGATTCGAACAGATTGGGATCGCTGTCGGGCACGGAGCGACAAATCCTCGCCGCCTCGGAAAGCCGGACCGCCCGGTGCAGCACAACCTCATGCTGCAACGCTTCGGCAATGGGCATTGCGCGCGCGGCCGCCGGCGCGCCAACCACGGCGTTCAATGTGGAAAGCCCTCGCGCTGCGCGCCAGGGCTCATTCGGCACCGCGGCGCCTGGGACGACCAAGCGGGCTCATGCGCCGGCGTAGAACGCGAGCATTCGCTGATCGCGTGGATGGTTCCAGGCGCCGATCGTTTCCACGCGCATTCCCGCGAAGCTCGCCATTGCCTCCACTTCGCCCGTCGCGTAATGATACGGATCGCTGTCGTAGCAGGTCACGATGCCGCCCGGCGCATGGGTCAACGGCTCCAGATGCGCAACCGACGGTGCGTCGAAATAGCTCGCGAAGAAAGGCGCGCCCGGCGCAAGGGCCCGGCGCACTTCGACCAGGCAGCGCACGATGTGATTCATCGGCAGGTGCGTGAACACCGACACTGCGATCGCGAAGTCGAACTGCGCGCCGAAGCGGCCGACCTCGAACCGGTCGCTCACCAGGAGCTGCGGCGCCTTGTCGGTGATTCCGGCCGCGGCGAGCTCCCGACGACCGGCCTCGAGCAGCGATGCGTTGATATCGACGCCATGATAGCCACCGGCATCGAGATAACGGACGAAATGCACGCCGCCGCGCAGCGCGCCGCAGCCGACATCGAGCAGCCGATGACCCCGCGCCAGGCCCCGCGATTTCAGGAACTCGAACTGGAGCACCCCCAGCTCGTCCCACAGGCCGCCGACCATTTCCCGGTGTTCCAGCGCATCGATCTGCGCGGGGGCGAGCTGCTTGCGGTAAACGTTGACTTCCATAGGCATCGAATCCATGCGTTATTCGCCGCAACGCGGCAAGGGTTCGCCGACGGCGATTCATGCCCGAATCGCGTCACCACGGATCGCAGGGCGGGCGATTTGGCGTGCGCGACGACGCGGGCAGCCCGTCATTGTCGCCTACCGCACCGCGATAGCTCAAGCCGGGAACAGCCACACCTGCCCGCGTGCCGCGATGCGCCGGTCGCGTCAGGTGGCCCCACTGCGATGCCGGTGGCATAATCCTTCGCTTTGCGTCGCGCCTCGTGCACGCCAACCCGACCGCAGGCTCATCGATGATCGCTTCTGTTCCTTTGCAAGACCCCCACCGCAGCCCGTTCGCGCTATCTGTCCTGAGGTGGCTGCTGGCCGCCGCGTTCATGCTGGGCGGCGCGGTCCTCGCGCCATCCGCATTCGCCCAGGCAAGCATCGACTCGCTCGTCGTCAAGTACGACGCCGCAACGGTCCCGGCCGGGGTCGCCGCGCTTCCGGCGGACGCCGAGCAGGCGTTGCGCATCGCCCTCGGCGTCCCGTTCACGGCGACCGGACAAACCCGTGACGGCGCCTTCCGGTTGCAGCTCGCCGATCCGCTCGACCTAGATACCGCGCGCGCGGCGCTCAATCGCGTCCGGCTCGATGCCACGGTCCTCTACGCGGGCCTGGCACCCGGCGCATCCGTGCCGGACACGACCGGCCGGCCGACGGACCGCATCATCGTCAAGTTCCGCGATACGAAGCTCATCGCGCTCTCCAAGGCAGGGCTGCCGCTCGACGCCGGCCGCATCGCACAGCTCACCAGCCTCGCCGGTGTGCCCGTTTCGTGGCTGAGGGGTGCGCACGACGGCGGCAACGTGATCCAGATGATGCAGCGGCTGCCGATCGCGCAGGTGGAAGAAATCGCGGCGCGTATCGGACAGGATCCCGAGGTCGAATACGCGCAGCCCGACTTCATTCGCACCGCGCAGATCGTGCCGACCGATCCCTGCTACGCAGCGGCCAGCGTCGGCGCCTGCGGCGGCGGCTACCAGTGGGACCTGTTCGATCCGGTCGGCGGCATCAACATGCCGGCCGCCTGGGACCTCACCACGGGCTCGGCCGCCATCAATGTATCGGTGATCGACACCGGCGCACTGGTCGACCATCCCGATCTCGCCGGCCGCTTCGTCGGCGGCTACGACATGATCGCCGATTGTGCCGTTGGCAATGATGGACAGCCCGGACCCTGCACCTGGTCATCGCAAACGCCCGCGTTCAACAGCCGCGATGGCGATGCCGCCGATACCGGCGACTGGATCTCAGGCGCCGAGAATTCCGGATTCGGCTCCTCGGCACCGCCCTACAACTGGTTCCAGGGCTGCCGTGCGAGCAACAGCTCCTGGCATGGCACGCACGTCGCCGGCACCATCGGCGCGATCCCCAACAACGGCATCGGCATCAGCGGCATCAACTGGGTAAGCAAGATCGTGCCGCTGCGCGTACTCGGCAAATGCGGCGGCTATACCAGCGACATCGCCGACGCCATGGTCTGGGCGGCGGGCGGGTCGGTGCCCGGCCTGCCGGCCAACGCCAATCCCGCGCGCGTGCTGAGCCTGAGCCTGGGCGGCGGCGGCAGCTGCGACGCCGCGTCGCAGAGCGCAATCAACACCGCGCTGGGGCTGGGCGCCGTCGTCGTCGTCGCCGCCGGCAACGAGAACGACAATGCGGCCAACCACACCCCGGCGAGCTGCAGCGGCGTGATCACCGTCGCGGCCACCAACAAATCCGGGCGCCGCTCGTGGTACAGCAACTACGGCGCGCTCGTGGAGATCGCGGCGCCGGGCGGTTCCGCCGACGGTTCGGATTCCAACATCCTGTCGACGCTCAACAACGGCGCGACCACGCCGAATGCCACCGGCTACACCTACGCGAATTACGCGGGCACCAGCATGGCCACGCCGCACGTGAGCGGCGTCGCGTCGTTGATGCTTTCGGTCAATCCGGCGCTCACGCCGGCGCAGGTCCTGTCGAAGCTCCAGACCACGGCGCGCGCGTTCCCCACACCGGGGCCCGCATGCAACAGCCCGAATCCGCAGGGCAGCACGTGCAACTGCACGACGGCGCTGTGCGGCAGCGGCATCCTCGATGCGGGCGCCGCCGTCGCCTCGGCGATCGGCGCAGCCACCACGTTGCAGAGTTCCGCAAATCCAGCCGCCACCGGCACCATCGTGACGTTTACGGCGACCGTGACCGGCGTTGCGCCCACCGGCACCGTCGACTTCAAGGACGGCGGTTCCTCGATCGCCGGTTGTTCTGCAGTGCTTCTCGGCGGCAGCGGAAACTCCCGAACCGCACAATGCGCGACCGCCGGCCTCGCGGCCGGCACGCACAGCATCGTCGCCGCCTACAGCGGCGACGGCGGCAATCCGTCGACCAGCAGCACGGCGCTGTCCCAGGTCGTGAACACGCCGCTCGGAACCACGCTCGTGAGCTCGCAAAACCCTGCGACCATGGGCACGATGATCGCGCTCACCGCGACAGTCACGGCCAAGAACCCGGCCGGCAGCATCAGCTTCCGGGACGGCAGCGTGTCGATCGGCGGCTGCGCAGCGATTGCACTCACCGGTGCCGGCAATACCAGGACCGCCGTGTGCAACACGTCAAGCCTGGCGCCCGGAACCCACAACCTCATCGCGTACTATGCCGGCGATCGCATCAACGCGGCGTCGACCAGCAACGTGGTTGCGCAGGTGATCACCGCTGGCGCGCCGGATGCGACGACGACGGGCTTGACCAGCAATCTCAATCCGTCGACCGCCGGTACCAGCGTGACGTTCACGGCCACGGTCAACGGCAACGCGCCGACCGGCGCCGTCGACTTCAAGGACGGCACCCACTCGATCGTCGGCTGCTCGGCAGTGACAGTGACCGGCAGCGGCAACGCACGCGTGGCGCAATGTGCGACCAACGCGCTGGCACAGGGAACGCACAGCATCACCGCCAGTTATGGCGGCGACGCCGGCAACCTGCCCTCGGCCAGCGTGGCGCTCTCGCAATCCGTCAACGCCGCGCCGCCGACCACGTCGACAACCCTCATCGTGTCCAGCAGGAACCCTTCCACCTTTGGCAGTTCACTGACACTCACCGCCACGATCAACGGCAACGCCCCGACCGGGACCGTCGACTTCAGGGATGGCGCCAATTCGATCGCGGGCTGCTCGGCGATCGCGGTGAGCGGCGCTGGCAATGGAAGATCGGCGCAGTGCACGACCGCCACCTTGACGCCGGGATTGCACAGCATCACGGCGAATTACGGCGGCGACGCCGGCAATTCGGCGTCATCGAGTGTCACGTTGAATCAGTTGATCAACGCTGCATGCACGGGGCGCCGCTGCTAGCTGCCACCTGCCCGCCGTCGCCAACTTCGCGTGGCGATGGCGGGCTGCCCGCTACGCTTCGAGCAGCGCCAAATTCGCCAGGCGGTCGAAGCACTGCGGAATGGCGACCTCGAGAATCTTCCGAATCGTGGCCGGATCCTTGATCGCTTGATCACCCTGCCTGAACTCCAGCACACCTTGGTCGGCAAGCTTTGCTGCAATCTCGACAATGGCCGCCTTGTCGTGCTCGCCGTCGAGGCACTGGATCACCTGGCGTGTCAATTCGTCGAGCGGCACGGGCTCGTGACGCAGATTGGTCACGCGCACCGTGTCGCGCGCCTGTTCCCGCGCAAGCTTCGACGCGCGCGGGCGGTCGCCGATGGAAAGCGTCATCGGCAACACCTCGACGCGCAGCTCTACGAGTCCCGCGGCGTAACAGCGCAGCAACTCTGTCGACACCATCTCCGCGTCCCGCGATGCTGCCGGATCCGGCGCTGCGCGCGGACCGTCGGACAGGCGCGCGCGACCGGCGGCATGGAGGTCGTCGATCGCGATTCCCTGCGGCCAGCGTTCGGACAACACGACCATCGCGGCCTTGACCACCGGGTCGGGCGTTCCAAGTCCGGCGCCGTTCGGAATCCTGAACTGCTCGATCGCCGTTGAGCGCAGGTCCGGCGTTGCCGACGCCGGCTTCATCCGGGACGCGGCGTGCAGCCCGGCGAGGCGGCGCCAATCGATGTCACGCCTGATCGGCACGCCCTGGTGAACCAGCAGCGTCTGCCGGAACAGCCGATTGCGCAGGAAATCCATGTACTGCTCCATCTCGACGATGCCTGGCGCGATCTTGCGCAGCGTGTCCGCGACCTCCTGCGGAAAATTCGATGACAGCATCGAGCTGAACTCGGCCTCGCCCAGGTACTGCAGGCCGCGCGCCTGTGCGCGTTCGGCGAACTCGTGAAAGTAGACGGGTTCGTTGACCTCCTCCAAATGGTCGTGCAGGAGATAGGTATCGGTCGCCTTGCGCAGTTCCTCCACCTCCTCCTTGAGGAAGGCGCCGTACGGATTGTCTTGCGTCGGCACGTGCCCGGTCATGAAATCGAGGAGCGCGCGCCCCTGGGCGACCTTCATCGCCGGGTCCGAAATGCGCTTGGTGTGGTAGACGAGCATGTCGCGGATCATCCCGCGCATGCGCCAGCCCGGATAGGTGTTGTAGCTGACGTAGGCGACACCGTCCTGCGCGAGGTTGTCGTGACAGATCGAGAGCAGCCTGTCCTGCGCTTCGCGCGGAATCCACGAGAACACGCCGTGCGCAATGACGTAGTCGAACATGCCGAACGATGCATCGACCTGCACCAGATCCATCTGCCTGAATTCGACATTGGCAAGACCTACCCTCGCGGCCATTGCCTGCGCGTCCGCGATCTGCCGCGCGGAAAGGTCGACGCCCACGAAGGTCGAGCCCGGCAGATTGCCCGCCATCGAAATCAGGTTGCCGCCGGACGCGCATCCCAGTTCCAGCACCCGGCACTGGCTCGGCGGCGCGGACTGCAGCCCGAACACGCGGGCGATCACCGCCAGTCGATCGGGATGCGTCTGCGGATACGGGTTGTTGAGGTAAGGGAGTCGGTCATACGAGGATTCGGCTTGCGCGGTCATGCGGGGATTTCCTTTCCATTCAATGCAGGATTGCGCGGCCGTGCCGCAGCGCGGTGTGGGTGCCTCGCGAGGCCGACGCCTGATCCGGCCGCGCGGGTCACTTGTACTTGATCGCGATGCCCTTGAAGGCCGGGATGCTCTGGCCGCCGGTGGTTTCGTATTGTCCGGTGGTCGGGTTGAGTCGGGGGCTCGCGGGTGCGGTGCGCGTCAAGTCCTGCAGGATCACCGCATCGGCGCCCAACTGCGCTGCCTTGCTGAGGACCTGCGCGAGCACCTGCGTGCGCAGCGCGCCGGGCTCGCCGGGCGCGTCGATCACGCCTATTTCCTGATACGCGCGGGCCGGGGGCTTGTCGAGCGTTTCGACGAATTGCGTGGGCGTGTAGGTCTGGCTGCCGGTCGGCCGCACGACATCAGGCTGAGCCTGCGTGCATGCGGCCAGCGCGAGCGCCGTCAACACCATGACGATACGTTTATTGGACATGCGGCTTCTCCAGGAAAAGGTGGGCACTTGTTGGCTTCGGACAATCCGGCGGTCGGACGCAGCGCGGAGATCGATTCACCTGCTGCTCGCGGCCGCCAGCCGCCGCGCGAGCCGCTGCGATGGCACCTCGACCCAGCGCCATGACGCTGCACTGATTGCGACTACCAGGAAGAACGTCACAACCAGCGACGCAGGATAGCCGAACCACGGATACAGCAGGGTGAGCGCGAGCAGGCCGAGGCCGCCGTGATTGAGGTAGAGCGAATAGCTGATCCGGGAGAAAAAACCCATCGTTCGTCCAAGCCGGATACGCTCGTCCAGCAGCAGCAGAACGACAAAACACAGCCACGCGAGCAGGTACGACACGCCGACGTCGGAAAGCGCGAGTGGCGGTTGCAGGACGATGGCTTGCATTCCGCGCACGAACAGCCCCGCGAACGCGAGACTGCCGAACACGAAAAAGCGGGTGCCGATACGCCCGGCGCGCAGGAAGTAGATGAGGCTGCCGAGAAACAGGTAGCTCACGTATACGCCGTTTACCGCGAGCAGGAACACGTAGGCGTGGGTGCGCGCCACCAACTGCAGAAGCGCGAGCGCCGCAAACGCGACGATCAGCGCGGTGCGCGGGCGCGCCTTCACCAGCGGCAGAAGCATGACGACAACCAGGTAGAACAGGACCTCGATGATCAGCGTCCATGCGACGCCATTCACCGTGGGCCAGCCGACGAGGTAGTTGCCGAGCGACATCGCGGCGAGGATGTAGGGAACCGGATTGGCCTGCGCCAATACCTGCTCGATCGCATAACCGCGCAGTCCGGGTGCGTCGCTTGCCGCGAGCGCCACGCCATACGCGACCAGCAGCAGCGCCATCGACACCCACAGGGGCGGATAGATGCGCAGCGCCCGGCGGATGGAAAACTCCCTGCGCGTCTCGCGCTGGGCGACGTAGACGATAACGAATCCGCTCACCAGAAAGAACATTGCCACCGCCAGGATGCCGCCATGACTCGTCACGTGCAGAGGATCGAACAGCCATTGGTCCATGAACTGCGCGGGCCGCCACGTGACGTTGTTGCGCGGCAGCCAAATCCCCACCAGGTGGTCATAGACGACAAGCAGCGCGGCGAGCGCTCGCATCAGCGCGATGCTCGGGAAGAATTCCGCGCTCTTGATTCCGGCTGGGTTGTTACCGACCATCGATTTTACGCGCATCGCGCAGAACGCTTCATCGTCGCGTGACGAACAGGTCGCCAAAGCTTACCTCACCGCGGCTGCCTTCCTCTGCGCGCACGACGGGTCGCAGCGCCGGAGGCGCTGCGACGGACTGCAACACCCACAGCGAGTCCACGACGACCCCCAGGCGACCCTCCGGGAACGCGAGCGCCAATCGACGCAGTTGGCATCGGCCATTCCAGCCCGGTGGATCGATCTGTCTCGCGTCGATGCCGACGAACTCCAGCGCGCAGGTTTCGCCCTCGCGACGGATGCCGACGCGCACCTTGCCGTCCGGCGATTCAAGGCCGGCCCACGCGGCACCCGTCCCGGGGCGCAGATCGATGTCGATGACGATGCGGTTCGCCGGGGGCAGTGCAGAGGTGAGCGCCGCTTCTCCGGGCCCGTCGAAGCTCACCTGCCCGCCGGCGCACGTCCAGCGCGCCGGACACGCGTCCACCTCGAGCGCGCGAGTTTCGCCGGCGTGCCAGAGGTTGCCCCAAAGCGACACGACGCCGGCGGCCATCACCCCCAGGATCAGGATTGCGGGAACCGCACGGTTGCTGCCCGACGGCTGCGTGAGCTGTCGCTGCTGCGCCCGAACGTACAGACGATCGCGAAGGCGGTCGAGCGGAAGCTCGAACGACCAAAGCAGCGCGCCGCTCAGCGCGTAAGTGAGCGCCAGCGCCCACCAGGGCGCGCCCGGCCATCCTGCCCGCTGCGCCAGGATCAGCAGCGGCAGATGAAGCAGATAGGTCGCGTAGGTGAGATCGCCCAGCACACGATCGGTCCGGGAGGCGGAGCGCCGTTGGCCGAGGGTTGCGACCAGCGGCGTGAACAACAGCACGACCAGCAGGTGATTGACATAGGTGTTGGGCAGCCCCAACGGAAAGTAAGTCAACCACAGCAGCGCCCCGATCAGCGCCGTCGCGGCTCGCGCCGTGAACCGCAGCCGTTCATGATAGTGGTAGGCAAGCGCGCCGCACGCGAACATGAACAGGTACGGCATGCCGGTTTCGTAGAAGAACTGGGTCCAGACCGGCGGGCGCCCGTCGCCGAAGGCGATGCTGGCGGCGAAATAGGCGAAGCCCGCGCCGAAGACCCACCACGTGCCGCGCCTGCCCGCGAATAGCCACGGCGCCAGCAGGTAGAAGAGCAGGTCGTAGCACAGCGTCCATGAAGGCCCGATCAGCATCGTTTCGGTCAGCCTGGCGAGTCCGCTCGCGTTGTGGTCGGCCGCCATCCCGTAGATGCCGAACGGGATCAGCGTGAGGTTGCCGACAAGGCGCAGGGTGGTGAACGACGGCACCGCCTGCAGCGTCGCCAGGGCGATCCAGTACGCGCGAACACCAGCCAGTACAGCGGATAGATACGCAGCGCGCGGCTGACGTAGAAGGCGCCGGCGCCCTTCCATCCGGCGTCGTATTTTCGCGAGAGGACCAGCGCGATCAGATAACCGCTGACGACGAAGAATCCGCTGACGGCGATTCCGCCCGACCCGATGTAGGCCAGCCGGTCGACGCCGAAGCGGTTGATGGCAGCGATCTGGATGCGCGGGGCAAGGAAGCCGTAATGCGCATCGATGACCATCAGCGACAGTACGAAACGGAGCGTGCCGATTCCCATCGTTCAGCCGGCGCGGGTGCGGGTCGGGTCAATCATCGTTCGCGAATCGGGTGGTGGAAACGGATGCGCGCTGTCGCTGCGGCACGCGGCCGCAGGCGGAGTACGGCGGTATCAAAAAAAAGGGCGCCCGAAGGCGCCCTTGCAAGTGGATCGAGTGGAGCCCGATCAGCAGCCTGGCATCCACACGTTCGGCGTGGTGCAGAACGGGGCGCCGGTGACCACCCGCGTGTACGTGTTGTTGTGGATCGCTTCCGGGGTGTTGACGAACTGGTACAGGCCCGGGGCCGTCTGGTGGATGACGAACGCCTGCGACGGTCCGGTCGCCGGGTAGCTGCTGTAGTTCACCCAGTTCTGATCGTTGGTCGCGGTGTACGAGCTGGCGATGATCGTCGGGGACTCGTAGAAGACCCCCTGGAAAGCGCCACCGTTGGTCGTCCACGCGTTGTACACCGGCACGTTCTGGCTGAGATAACCTTCGGCGATGAACGCGAGGCCGCCCGGGAACTGGAACGCCCATGGGCCCAGCGGTCCGTAGATGCCATACGAGCCGTCGATGTCCATGTTGCCCGTGGCGTGCAGGATCATCTGGCTGCCGCCATTGGCCGTCAGGAACGGCGGGACCAGGACCGACGAGGTCAGGCCGACCAGCTGGAACGGGGTATTCGTCGCGCCCGAGGTGACGTACACATTACCGAGGAACTTGACGTTGATCGCCTGGAAGCCGCCGCCGATCGCCGACACGTCGAACCCAATGAAATCGCCCGGGGCGTACGGCATGATGTCGATGGAGTTCTTCGGCCAGTCGGTGTTGCCAAGGATCGGTGCGTTGAAGCTGCCGTAGGTGACCAGCTCGACGTAGTCGCTGACGATCTGCGCGGCGGGCTTCTCCGCCTCGGTCAGGTACGCCGTGCCCAACGCGTTGACGCCGCGGAAGTTCAGCGTCTCCAGATACACGGAGGGTGCGGTGATGACCGCGGCAGGCTTCGCCAGCGTCAGGCCGTAGGCTGCGAAGTAGTCGACCTCATTGTAGGCCGTGATCGGGCCGTTCAGCGTCTGCGAATGGCCGTACGACGCGATGTAGGCGTTGTACCCGGCGTCGACCAGACCCAGCGTCAGGTCGCCGCCCGACCAGACGTCAACGTTGTTATCGAACGTGACGAGATCAGCGTTGATCACCAGGTTCGACCCGGTCGAGCCATTGTTGTAGATGCTGATGTCGTTGTACGCCTCGAACAGGCCGTCGATCATCGTCGAATACGCCGTTGCCGCGGTGTTGTTGGTGACGTTGATGTTGTTTTCAGCGGAAAAATAGCTGTCGATGGTCAGCGGACCGGTCACGTCGACGTTGATGTCGTAGCCGTAGACCAGCGGGCTGGTGATGGAGGTCGTGGCCCCGACCTTGCTGTTGGTGACGTTGACGTTGCTGTTGCCGGCGTTCACCGTCATGTACCCGCTGATATCGAGCGGTCCGTTCACGCTGACGTTGATCGGGCCGTAGTCAGCCAGCGTGGCCAACGACGTCAGGTCGCCGGAGATCGTCGTCGGCGAATTGGAACCATTGTTGGCGACAAAGATTCCGCCCGAAACGCCGCCGTCAAGGTTCGACGTCACAGCCGCGCCGATGTTGATGCCGCCCGCACCGGTATTGGTCAGGTAGATGTCCTCGCCGGCGCCGATCGCCGCCGTCGTCGTCAGCGACCCGGTCGAATAGATGTCCAGGTTGTCGGCGAAGTTGCTGGTGTTGGTGACGTGGTTGATCGTGCTGTTGATCGCGATGTTCTTGCCGTAGATGTTGATCGGCCCTGCGGTCCACAGGCTCGAACCCTGCGACGCACGCGTCAGCGCGTTGATCGTCACATCGCCGCCGGCGCCGGTGGCCTGGTTGATGTTGATGAAGTCGACCAGGTCCGGGGTGGGCACCTGCGTGTACGCCGACACGACGTTGTACAGCTCGACTGCGCTGGTGCCGCTCATGTCGAAGTTGGACAGCGTCAGCGCGCCGTCGATGTAGATGCCGACCGTCTGGTCGGCGCTGCCCAGCGTGCCACTGCGGATGCCGTTGGCGGCCTCGATGCCGACGAAGCTGCCACCCAGTTGCCCGGACAGCGAACCCGTATTGACGAACGAACCGCCGGCGTTGGCCGCCAGCACTTCCACGTTACCCGGCAAAACGCCCAGGTTGCCGTTGACCGCCGAGAAGTCGGCGTCGACATTCCACAGCCGGTTGACCGTGACGTTGGTCACGCCGTTGACCGTGGCCGTGCCCGCCGTCGCCGAGACGCCGGCGGAGATCCCGATCTGGTTGCCGAACAGGTTGCCGGTGTTGGTCACGCTGCTGCCGGCGATCAGGATGAACGGCGCCGGGAAGTTGGCGACCGGGTCGCCGTCGATCGCGCCGTAGATCTGCACCGGCGCCATCGTGCCGGTCACGTTCAGGTACGACGTGCCGGGGGTGAGCGGGTCGGCCGGCACATAGCCGTTGTTGGCGATGAAGTCGTTCCACGCCACCGCGTTGTTCAGGTTGGCACCGATCAGGCCGACGCCGGCGGGCGCGACAATGTGCCCACTGGCACCCACGATGATACCGTTGCCGTTGGCGACGAAGATCCGCGGGACGGCGCCTGGATCGGTGAGGTCAGAAATGCCCTGCATATGGCCGTAGATTTGCGACTGGTTGCCGCTGGTGTCGATGTTGAGCACCGCGGCGTCGGTGATGCCCGCGCCCGACGCGAACTGCAACACCGCCGACGAGCCGATGTTGAAGCCGGCCGGATTGCGGGTTTCGATCGAGGTGCCGAAGGGACCCCAGGTGATCACCGCGCGCGCGTAGGTACCGCCGCCGTTGTTGAGGATGATCCGCGAATCGGCATAGCCGTCATAGATCTGGTCGCCAACGACACCGCCGCCGCCCACGAGGAAACCCGTCGTAAGCGTCGTGTTGGACGTGATGAACGTCGTGTTGGTCAGCGCGCGGATCAGGCCCGAACCCGGCTGCTGGACGGGCGTCGGTACCGCGTAGGCATTGACCGCAGAGAATGCCAGCGCCAGGGCTGCCACCACGGGCTTAACCGGGAACTTGTTTTTTACTACCGTGTTCATAATGGTGTTTCTCCCATTCATGTTGATCAGACCTACGATTCCATCACCGGGCGCCCGGCACAATCTACTTGCTAATGGTACTGCGGTCACGGCGCGGTGGCAATCAGCGCCGACTGATTGGCCGAGACTGCATGATTTCGGACATTGCCCTTGCGTCATTTAGCTATGCCGAAGGGCGCGATGCAAGGGCTAGGCGAAAATTATCGGAACCCCCCCGGCGCATGTGGTTTCCATACAACATGATTTGTATGGCATGGCGGGCGTCTCCAACGGGCGACACCCGCCGAAAACATAGCGACAAAACCGTCCGCGAACGCCATTTTGGCCGCCCGAAACTGCATTTTTCCCGACCGTCAGAACGACTGGTTGAGCGAGAAATACAGGTGGGCGCGGCTCTGGTTGTTGATCACGTCCAGATCGACGTTGCGCGACGCGATCGGCCACGCGTAGGCGAGCGACGCGACGGTCCCGAACGGCGTGGTGGCCGACAGCGACAGCCCCGCATCCGCCAGCGACCGCGTGACCGGGTTGTTGGCGGGCGTCACCTGCGAGCGCACCAGCCCCGCCTCGACGAACGCGCTACCGGTGACGCCATACCCCTGCCACGCGTAGCCGGGGGTCGTCAGGTTGAGCCGCCCCAGCGACCCGCCGTCGCCGACCAGCGCGGCCGGAAGCCACGCGGTCAGGTTGCCGAAGCCGCCGATCACCCACTGCTGGTTCTGCGGAACCGTGGAATCGGCCCATTGACCGGAGAGCGCCAACGAAAGCGAGAACCCCGCAGGCAGCGCCTGACCATAGTTGAAGTTGGCCTGAAGCATGCCGAAACGCGGGTCGGCGACGCCTATGGTGACGGGCACGAAAGTGCCTCCCCGATTGGATGTTCCCTTGGAAGCGGTCACGCCGACGCTGTAATTGGCATTTTTCCCAAGGATCGCCACCGAATCGCTGTACACCAGCCCGGCCGCCACGACGCCGTAGTGCTGGTCGGTCAGCTTGAAGGGACTGACATTGCTGAAGACCGTCACCACGTTGTCGTTGTAGGTGAACGACTCGTTGGCGGCCAGCCGTGCAGTTTCGCTGGCGAACAGGAGTTGCGTGCCGGTGACGCCGGCGGTGTTGATGTCACCGATCGGGTACAGCGGCGCCGCGCTTTCGCCGATCTGGTAGGCAATACCGCTCCAGTTCGCACCGTAGACGCCCAGTGGGGTAACCACGCTCAAGCCCAGGCCGCCGGCCTGGTACTGGCTGCCGCCGCTGTCGGCGGTCATGCCGGGCAGCCCCTGCGTGTAGTTGGCCGACAGCTCCAATCCGCCGCCGGGACGGACCGACCCCGTGGCGCCGGCCGTATAGCGGCTGGAATAGCGGCTGCCCAGGTTGCCGAAGGCGAGGCCTGCGCTCCAGGGCTTGGCGCCGGGAATCTCCTCCTCCGTCACCGTCATCTTGCTGCCGCCGACCGCCGCGGCGGGCGCGAAGGCGATCTTCGGCCGCATCCCCTGCCGGTTGGAATAGAGCTCGGCCAGCGCCGATCGGCGGAGGAGCGCGTTGCGGGTGACGTCGTCGCGCTCCTCGAGGCCCGCGAAGAACGGCGCGAGCCCCGGCGTGATCTCCGGTTCCGTCAGCCGGCCCTGGACGACGACGAGCGCGACCAGCTTGTTGCTGACGTTGCCGCCGATCGCGGTCAGGAAGTAGCCGCGCCGCTGATATTCGGCATTGAGCGCCTCGATGGCCTCCTTGGGCGTGGCAGCGCCCTCGATGGTCGCAACGACCGTTTCGGGCGCGAGCAGCGTGTTGCCGGTGACCGCATAGCGATAGCCATGGCTGTCGACGTACAACGGTTCGGCGGCCTGGGGCGCCGGGGCGACGATCGCGGCTTGGGGCGCACCGGCGGGGGCGGCGGGGGGCAAATCGAGGGCCATTGCGGGCGAATCCTTTGCGGGGCAGCGTCCCGCCGCTCGGGCGGCGAGGAACGGACAAGCTTCGGGTTATTCGGGGAAGGCCTGCCAGGAAATTTTCAGTCGGAGGACTTCCCCGAGGGCGGACTTCCCGATCTGCGGCAGCGCGCAGGGGTTGCGATCTCGATGCCAGCGCGCAACGGCACCGTTCCGCGTTGCCTTCCGCGCCTCGCCCCGCGTTGCTCGCCGTACCGCGCTTGCCGCAACGCGTGCCCGGAGGCGAACGGGCGTAGCGGGCAGCGGACCGGAATGCAATGCGGAACTCGATGCGGGGAGATCAGGGTCGGCGATTCTAGCATTTTTGAGCGGTAATCCTGCGCGCTGTCGGACAAGCGCACCTTGCACAAGTTTCAAACGGTCGCGAATTCTCGTGCGGGTGGAAATCGGAGGGCACGCGGGGGCGACTCATTCATTTCGCTTGACGATTCGCAACAGGATGCGGCCGAGCAGTCCCTCGCGCATTCGCTCGAGCAGCGCGTGGGCGTCGGCGAGGTTGGCGACCAGATCCTTCTGGTAGACCTCGGCGGCGGCAAGCTCCTCGTCCTTGCGTTTCATGACGGCACGCAGATCCTCGTTGTACGTGGTCGCGGCCGCGATTGCCGAGCGCGCCCAGGCAAGTTCACCGGTCAACCGCGGCACGTCGTCGGCGACCCGCTCGACCGTGCCCGCATAAGCGAGCAGCGGCGATGCGTCGACGAGTTCTCCGAACAGCGCATCGATCTGTCCGGTCGTTGCCGGTGCGCCGGGGTCCGCCTCGTCGCATGCGAGCCGCTGAACGAGCAAATGCGCTTCCGCGACGCCCGGAGGCGTGTCGGCGGCAGGCAGGTCGTCCTCGGCGTACTGCGCATGGCGCAGATCGCTGCTCAAGAATTCGTTCGTGTAGACGCGAACGTCCTCGCGTTCGAGCGCGGCGGCGCACAGGTCGAGCGCGCGGGCGATGCGCGCGAGTTCGTGCTCCGGCGCAGCCAGCAGACGGTCGTAGTCGACGACAACGCGTGGGCGACCCTGCGTGTATCGCAGGGACGCGGCCATGTGGGTCAGCCACAGCCAGCCGCTGCGACGCGGGTCGAGGCCGTCGCGCGCGGTCAGCGAATCGATCACCGCGCGCGGATGGCGCACCGCGATCACGTACGCGTCGGCGATTTGCATGTCGGCGAAAACGCACTGCCAGAACGGAAGCAGCCGCGGCACGCGCGGATCCTTGAAGCCGAAGCACCCGGTGCGCGCGAGCCGGCCGTCGAGCAGCCGCCTCGCCTCGTCGCGCGCCGGCGCGTGCTCGCTGCCGTTCCAGTCGATGTTGTCAAGCAGCGCCAGGCTCTTCCAGTCCGCGCGCTGCGCATCGAGCAGCGCGTCGTCGAGCTCGACGACGTCGAGGTCCTCGAAGAATCCGCGCGCGTTCTGGCGGACGTCGGCGGACATCAGCGAGTCGCCCAGGTCGACGCCCAGCGCCTGAAGCCCGCGCGCGACGACGCTGGTGCCCGCGCGATGCATGCCGGCGACGACGATCACGCGCCGCGCGACCGCACCCGGAGCTGCAGCGCTATTCATCGGCCGGTTTCCCGACGGGTAGCGCCGCGACCCGGATGCCGAAATCGACGTAGCCCGATTGCCGCCGCGTGCCGTCGGGCTGCACTCTGAAGACCACCGCGTCGACCAGCCGATGCAGCCAGACGTCCTCGCCGTCGACCTCGCCGACCGCGCCCGCGTTGACAAAATAGGTGCCGGCGAAGAGCTGGCAGCGAAACTCGAAGCGCACGCGCAGCCTGGCGCCGGCGGGCATTTCGGCCTCGCGTTCGCCGCGCTCCGGGAACGTCCCGCCGCCCAGTTCGAGCCCGGACGTCGTCTTGATCATCATTCCGAATCCCACGCGTCGCGCGGAACGCAGGAATTCGACCTCGTATTCGTACGCGTAGCTGTTCCCGCCGACCAGGACGTTCACCGCGTCCCCGGCCATCGTCGTGATGCGGGGATTGCGGATACGTGCGCCCTGTTCCGCATATTCGACGGTGGACGACGAGCGCAGGTCCGGGTCGTATTGCGCTGCGGGCGCAGCGGCTTCGTCGCCATCGCCGTCGCCATCGCCGGATTCGACGGCCGCCGATGTGCCGGCATCCGCGCTCGAATCCCGAGCCGATGCGGTACCACCCGCCACGATGCTCGCGACAGAGAGCAACCGCTGGCGCAGCCGTGCCGCCGACGCGTGGGTTGCGTAGAGAAGGCGCTGATATTCGGGAACCACCCGCCGGGGCTCGTCGAGCAGCAGCATCTGCCCGGCATCGAGCAGCAGAGCGACGTCGCACAGCTCGAGGATCTGCAGCGGCGAGTGCGACACGAACAGGATCGCCGCACCGCTCTCGCGGATCTTCTCGATGCGCGCGAAGCACTTGCGCTGGAACGCCTCGTCACCGACCGCCAGCGCCTCGTCGACGATCAGGATGCTGCGGCGCGACGGCGGTGGCCACCGCGAAGGCGAGCCGCAGCGCCATCCCGCTCGAATACGTCTTGACCGGACGATCGACGAAGTCGCCGATGTCGGCGAATGCCAGCAGCTCGGGCATCAGCGCGCGCATCTCCGCGTGCGGCAGCCCCAGGATCGCGCCGTTCAGGTAGACATTCTCGCGGCCGGAAAACTCCGGGTTGAATCCGCTGCCCAGCTCCAGCAGCGCCGACACGCGTCCGCGCACGTCGACTTCACCGCTGGTCGGCGCAAGCGTGCCGGCGACGAGCTGCAGCAGCGTCGACTTGCCCGACCCGTTGCGCCCGACGACGCCGAGCGCCTGCCCCGGCGCCAGCCGGAAACTCACGTCGCGCAGCGCCCAGAAATCGCGATAGAACTGCCTGCGGCCTCGCCAGAGCGTCTGCTTCAGGCGGTCGACCGGCCGGTCGTAGAGCTCGAAGCGCTTGCACAGCGAGGCGACCGAGAGGGCGGGCGTGAACATGGCGAGACCGGTGGGCGAAAGGGCGTTGGCGCGCAGCGCCGCGCAGGTGCGCAGGACGATGGCAACGCGACGGTCCGTCCGGTCGCGAATTATAGTCGCTCGCGCCGGCGCGCGGCCGGCCACGGCGGCGACCGAGCGTGGCGGCGACGGGGAGTCGGTAAAATGAGCCGATGATCCGTCCCGCTCAACTTCGCGCCGGCCTGCGGGTGTTGCGCCGCCACCTGCGCTACGCGGGAGGCGATCCGCGCAAGCTCATGTGGGTGGCGCGACGCGCGGTGAACCTCGCGCGCGAAGGTGCGATCGGCGGCGTTCTCGAGCGACACGTCGCCGAGGCGGCGAACTATGCCGACTATGCCGCCTGGTGCGCGCGCTACGAGCCGGCCGCCGACGCCGACCATGGCGACCGCCTGGCCGCGCTCGCGCGGCGGCCACGGGTCTCGATCCTGTTGCCGGTGTGGAACGTGCCGGTCGCGCTGCTGCGGGAAACGATCGCGTCGGTGCGCGCGCAATGCTACGGCGAATGGGAGTTGTGCGTCGTCGACGACGGGTCGACCGATGCCGCCGTGGCCGCATGCCTCGCCGAGCTGGCGGCGAGCGAGCCGCGCCTGCGCGTCGCGCGCCGCGCCCGCAACGGCGGCATCGCGCAGGCGACCAACGACGCGCTGGCGCTCGCGCGCGGCGAATATTGCGCGTTCCTCGACCACGACGACCGGCTGGCACCCGACGCGCTGCTGTGCATGGTCGAGGCGATCGGCGCGCATCCAGACGCGGCGCTTCTTTTCTCCGACGAGGACAAGCTCGACGCGGCTGGCGTGCGCGCGATGCCGTATTTCAAGCCGGCGTGGGATGGCGAATGGATCCGCACGACCAACTGCGTGCTGCACTTCATGGTCGTGCGCACGGCGTTGCTGCGCGAGCTCGGTGGTTTGACGCCCGGCATCGACGGCGCGCAGGACTGGGACCTCGTGTTGCGCGTGGCCGAAGCCGCCGGACGCGAACGAATTCGCCACGTGCCCCGCGTGCTCTATCACTGGCGCGAATTGCCTGGCTCGACTGCCGCGGCCGCCTTCGAGAAGCCCGCGCTGGTCGCGGCGCAGCGCAAGGTCATCGAGGCGTCGCTCGCCCGGCGCGGCGAGACCGCCGTCGCGACGCTCACGACGCAGGGCTGGCGGATCGTCTTCGCGGTTCCGCAGCCGCCGCCTCTGGTGTCGATCGTGATCCCGACGCGCGACCGCGCAGACCTGCTCTCCACCTGCCTCGATTCCATCCGCGCGCACACGACCTATCCGGCGTACGAGATCGTGCTGGTCGACAACGATTCGCGCGCGCCGGACGCCGTGGCGTTGCTCGACGAGCTTTCCCGCACGGGTCGCGCGCGCGTGGTCCGCTATTCGCAGCCATTCAACTACGCTGCGCAATGCAACCTGGGCGTGCGCGAGTCGCGCGGCGCGCTGATCGCGCTGGTCAACAACGACATCGAGGTGACCACGCCCGGCTGGCTCGACGAACTCGTGAGCCTCGCCGTGCGACCGGGTGCCGGCCTCGTCGGGGCGACGCTCTTCTACCCCGACGGCACGCTTCAGCACGCCGGCGTGATCCTGGGATTGAACGGCGTCGGCGACCGGCCCTGGATCGGGACGCGCCGCGGCTTCGCCGGGCCGCAGGGCCGGGCGCGCGCCGTGCGTGAAATGAGCGCCCTCATCACCGCCTGCGCGGTCGTATTGCGCGAGCGCTATCTCGAGGTCGGCGGCATGGACGAGTTGCTGGCCGTGTCGTGCAACGACCTCGACCTGTGCCTGCGCCTGTCGCGCGCCGGCTACCGCCATGTCGTCACGCCGTACGCGGAGCTCGTCCACCACGAATCGGCATCGCGCGGGCTGGACGATGATCCGGCCAACGCGCGGCGCTCGCGCGAAGAGGAGGCTCGCTTCGCCGCGCTCTGGCCGCGCGAGCTGGCCGCGGACCCGCTGTACAACCCCAACCTCGCCGTCACCGGCAGCGCCTACGCGCTGGCGTGGCCGCCCCGCACCGGGATCACGGCGTGACGATCGCCCGGCAGCCGGTGAGCCCGCGGGCGCTGTTCGCGCCCGTGTTTCGCCACGGCAGCCTGCTGTGGCAGTTCGCGCGCCGCGAAATCTCCGGCCGTTACCGCGGCTCGCTGATCGGCTTCGGGTGGGCCGTGCTGAATCCGCTGCTGCTGCTCGCGATCTACACGTTCGTGTTCAGTGTCGTGTTCCGTATCCGCTGGGACGGGCCCATCGCCGACCGCACCGGGTTCGCGCTCGTCGTGTACACGGGAATGATCGTCCATGGCTTCTTCGCCGAGTGCATCACGCGCGCGCCGCAGCTCATCGTCGACAACCGCAACCTCGTCAAAAAGGTGGTGTTTCCGCTGCAGGTGCTGCCGTGGTCGGTGCTTTTCGTCGCGGCCTTCCACTTCGTCGTGGGCCTCACGCTGATTGCAATCGCACTGCTGGTCAAGACCGGCGCGGTGCCGGTCACGATTGTCGCGCTGCCGCTCGTCGTGCTGCCGTTGGCGCTGCTGTCGCTGGGCGCGGTCTTTGCCTGCTCGGCGCTGGGCGTCTACCTGCGCGATCTGTCGCAGGTCGTCGGATTCGTCGCGCTGACGCTGCTGTTTGTGAGCCCGGTGTTCTATCCGGCGTCGGCGGTGCCCCCGGAGTGGCGGATCGTGATCGCGGCGAACCCGATCGCCGAGTTCATCGAGATGACGCGCGGGGCGCTGCTGTTCGGCACCTGGCCCGCGCCAATGCCGCTGGCGGCGCTGTGGGCGCTGGGACTCGCGGGCGCGTGGCTCGGGTTCTACTGGTTTCAGCGCACGCGGCGCGGCTTCGCTGACGTATTGTGACGCCGTCGCATCACGCCACCGCTCATGACGAAATCAATAGGCGACGCGCCATTCGTCCCATTCCGGCATACCACGCGCAAGTTCCTCGAAACGATACCGGTACCGGTGCTGGTTGAGTCCGCTGCGCTCGTAGAACTGCTCGAACTGGACGGTGTTCTCATTCTCGGTGTCGCAGCGGCACTGCGTCGCCGTGCATGGGCGAGGCCCGTCGTAGAGCCTCAGCGGCTCGCCGGTAAGCAGGTTGCCGATGGGTTGCGGCCCCACGATTTCCATCCCGCAGATGCGAACCACGCCGCTCATGTCGACATAGATGCTGGTGTGGCCGGCGTGACACATCCCGGGCCGCTTGCCTTCGAGCAGGTACGCCCAGTCGTGCCTCGAGTAGAAAAGCGTGCGCAGCAGCGCGCGCTGCTCGTCCGAATAGGCATCCGGATAGAAGCGATCACGGATCCAGCCGAGGAACGGCTGGACGAACACCGACAGGCCGTCGGCGCGCATCGACGGGATCGCCTGCGCCAGTTCTTCCAGGAGGTCCGGGTGCGCGACGGTACAGACCGAAAAATCGAAGTCGGCGGCGAGCGCGAGCGCCGTCTTGCGCCACGCAGCTCGATCGCGGATCTGGGTGGGGTGGTAGCTCGCGACCAGCGCGACCTTGGAGCGGTCGAAGTCGGAAAACCAGCGACGGAAATGCTGCAGCGGGAAGCTCAGGTTCGTGATGAGATTCACACCCGCGACGTTGGGACTGTGGCTCAGCACCCGCGCGCCGTCGATCAGGCGCGGATGCAGGAAGAATTCGCCACCCACGCCGATGCGCACGTTCAGCTGGTACGGCAGCCGGGTCAGCGCGTCGATGATCGGCCGGTAGTTGGCCTCCTTCCACTCGGCGAGAAGCCGCGGGTCATCCGGGTCGTTTTGTCCGGAGATGCAGTATTCGCACGCGTAGTTGCAGACGTTGTAGTCCGTATAGAAGCGTACATTGAGCCTGCGCGGCTCGGCGTCGGCCGCGGGAACCGCCTCCGCGGTGGCAGCATCGACCCCCGCTGCTCGCACAGGCGACGCGGAACGGCGGAAGGGTCCAAGAATCCGGATGGATTTCATCGTGTTTCGAATGGCCGGTACAGGCGCCGGGTCCGGGGGTCAGCGCTCATGATGAAGGAAGATCACGCGTTGCTGCCGGAAATTCCGCAGATCGTTACCGGACATCACCCGCGCGCTGCATCCGTCCTCCCCCGCTGCCCCCGTTTCGCTACCGGATCGCACCTCACAATACTGCGGGCGGGCCGGCGGTGAGCGGCGACGCACGCCGGTCATTCGGTGGCTGGGGTGAAGATGCCGCGGCGGTAGATATGCTGAAATATTCCACCAAAAACAAGGCATTATCGTATGCGTCCCCCACGCAGTCAAGCGCGGCGCCCGTGCTCGCCCTGCGCGGGTACGGGCCAGTCGCGCAACCGAATTCTCCGTTGCCTTGCACTATGTCTGCCCCACGTCGACGTCCGCGCGCGGCTTTCGATCGCGATGCCCGTGGGGTTTCGTGCCCGCCATGTTCGCACCGGGCCTCCCCCCGCAACGCGTGCGGGCACACGGGCGACCACGTCCGATGACGCGGCTCGTCATCGATGCGCGACTCGCCGGACATTCCGGCATCGGCACCTACCTGCGCGAACTGCTCCCTCGGGTTGTCCCGCGCGTCGCCACCTGGCGTCCGGTGATCCTGGCCGGCCGCGCGAACACGGATTCGCTGGCGGCGCTGGCCGGGGGCGATGCCGAAATCGCCGTGTGGGACACGGCACCGTTGTCGGTTGCCGACCTCTGGAGCATACCGCCTCGCGCAGATGCACATGACCTCTTGTGGACGCCGCATTTCAACGTGCCGCTCCTGCGCTCGTGTGCGCTGGCGGTCACGCTGCACGACCTCCTGCCGCTGACGGCGCCGGAACTCGCCGGCCACGGTCGTTCGCTGCCCGTCCGCGCGTGGCTGCGCGCGATCCGCGAGCGCGCGCAGGCGGTGTTCTGCGTTTCGGACTTCACGCGCGGCGAGGCGCTGCGGCACGGCGCGTTCGACCCGGCCCGCATGCACGTGACGCCGCTCGGCGTCGATCGCGCGTGGTTCGGCGCCGCCGACGCCGCGGCGGCGACGTCCGGCGGCACTGCGGCATCGGAGGTGCCGACGATCGTCTTCGTCGGGCTGCTGAAGCCCCACAAGAACGTGCGGCGGCTGCTGCGCGCGTTCGCGCAGGTGCGCGAGCGCATCCCGCATCGGCTGCTGCTGGTCGCGCGCCACCGTGACGTGCGCAATGTCGACCGCCAGGCGCTCCTGCTCGCGCGCGAGCACGCCGATCGCGTTGAACTCGTGGAGGATCTGCCGTTCACCGAGCTGGTCGCACGCGTGGCGGCCGCGCAGTTCGCCGCGCAGCCTTCGCTGCACGAGGGATTCGGCCTGCCCGCGCTCGAAGCGATGGCGGCCGGCGTGCCGGTGCTCGCCGGCCGCGCCGGCGCGATGCCCGAGGTCTGCGGCGACGCGGCGCTCTACTGCGATCCCGCGTCGGAGGACGACATCGCGCGCGCGCTGCTGCAGCTCGCGGGCGACGCGGAACTGCGTGCGCGATTGTCCCGAGCCGGCCGCGAACGCGCGCGCTCGTTCTCCTGGGATCAATGTGCGGCGACGACAGCGCTCCCGCTGATCACGGCGCTGCGCGCGCTGCACGAGCGAACCCATTGAAGTCATCGCGCATCGCCGTCGTCCACGACTGGCTCGACACCTGGGGCGGCGGCGAGAACGTTCTCGCGGAGATCCTGCATGCCTATCCGCAGTCCGACCTCTACGCATTGGTCGATTTTCTCCCCGATGCGCTGCGCGCGCGCCTGTCCGGCCGCCACGCGCGGACGACGTTCCTGCAGCGCGTGCCCGGCGCGCGCCGCGCGCTTCCGAACGCTGCTGCCTCTGTTCCCGCGCGCGATCGAATCGCTCGACCTCACCGCCTACGACATCGTGCTGTCGAGCTCGCATGCGGTCGCCAAGGGCGCGCGCACGAGGCCCTCGCAACTGCACATCTGCTATTGCCACACGCCGATGCGCTACGCGTGGGACCTGCGCGACCAGTACCTTCGTCCGCGCGGGCTCGCCACCGGCGTGCGCGGCGCGCTGGTCCGACGCGTGCTCGACCGTTTGCGCGACTGGGATCGACGATCGAGCACGCGCGTCACGCAGTTCATCGCCAATTCGCAGTTCGTCCGCGAACGCATCGCCCGCTGCTACGGCCGCGACGCGGTGGTGATCCATCCGCCGGTCGACACCGCGTTTTTCGCGCCAGCTACTGCGCCGCCGGCCACAGGTGGCGACTACTACTTCGCGGCATCGCGCTGGGTCCCCTACAAGCGGATGGAGGTTATCGCCGCCGCCTTCGCAGCCTTGCCTGATCGCCGGCTGATCATCGCCGGCGACGGACCCGAAGCGGCGCGTGTCCGGGCAGCGGCAGGACCCAACGTCGAGATGCGCCGGACACGTGACGCGCGAGCGCATGCGCGAACTGATGCGCGGAGCGCGGGCCTTCGTGTTCGCGGCCGAGGAGGACTTCGGAATCCTGCCGGTGGAAGCGCAGGCCTGCGGCACGCCGGTGATCGCATTCGGCCGCGGCGGCGTGCTCGAGACAGTCCGCGCGGTGCCGGCGGATCGGCCGACCGGCACATTCTTCGCCGAGCAGACGCCACAGGCCGTTGCCGACGCCATCAGGGGGTTCGAGTCGATTGTCCCCGCGATCGACCCGGGCGACTGCCGCGAGAACGCGGAACGCTTCGGCACAACACGGTTCATCGCCGCGTACACCGGCTTCGTCGCCCGCGCGCACGACGAGTTCGGCCGCAGCGGGCGATAATCCCTGACCATGGCCCGCAGCGTACTCAAGCCGCATGCCGCGCTGTTCGCGGCAATATTGCGCATCTGCGATCCGTTGCTGACGGTCGCCATCGGTTTCGTCGCCTATCGCGCCTATCTCGGAACGTTCGAGCCGCCCGAACAGTACCTCCTGTTTCTCGCCGTCGGTGCGCTCGCGGTGGCGACGGTGTTTCCTCTGTTCGACCTCTACGAGCCACAGCGCGGTGCGGGCGTGGCCGAGGAGGTGCGCCGGCTGTTGTTCGCCTGGATGTTGCTGGCGGCGCTGACCGGCGGCGCCATTTTCGCGACCAAGATGGGCGACGGCTACTCGCGCGTCTGGGTGAGCGCGTGGCTGCTCTCCGGCTTCGTGCTGACCACCGCGCTGCGGCTGACGGTGCGGCTCGGCCTGCGTGCGCTGCGGCTGCGCGGACTGAACCAGCGGCACATCGTGATCGTCGGCGCTGGCACCCTGGGCCGGACCGTCGCCTCGCGACTTCTCGGCGCACCGTGGGCGGGCTTCTACGTCAGGGCCTTCTATGACGACGACCCGGAGGCCGTGGAGGTCGGCGCGCTGGACCGTCCGGTTTTGGCAATCGACGAGCGGCTCGCCTCCGACGTCGCCGCCGGCGGCATCGACCAGGTGTGGATCGCGCTGCCGCTCCGCGCGGACGCGCGCATCCGCGAGATCCTCACGATGCTGCGCGAGCATCCGGTCGAGATCCGCTTCGTGCCGGACATCTACAGTTTCCACCTCATCAACCACTCGATGACCGAGGTCGCGGGATTGCCGGTCATCTCGCTGACCGAAACGCCGATGTCGGGAATCAATCGAGTGGTCAAGGCCATCGAGGACTACGTGCTCGCCGCCGCGTTCCTCATCGTCGCCGCGCCGTTCATGCTGATCATCGCGATCGGCGTCAAGCTGTCGTCGAAGGGGCCGGTGCTCTATCGGCAGGAGCGCGTCACGTGGAACGGCGAGCGATTCCAGATGCTCAAGTTCCGGACGATGCCCGCCGATGCGGAGGCGAAAAGCGGCCCGGTGTGGTCGCGCCAGGGAGAACAGCGTGCGACGCCGTTCGGCGCACTGTTGCGGCGCACGAGCCTCGACGAGCTGCCGCAATTCCTCAATGTGCTGAGGGGCGAAATGTCACTGGTCGGCCCGCGGCCCGAACGACCCGAGTTCGTCGAGCGCTTCCGCCAGCAAATTCCGGGCTACATGCAGAAGCACCTGGTGAAGGCGGGCATCAGCGGCTGGGCGCAGGTTAACGACCTGCGCGGGGACAGCGATCTCGAGCAGCGGATACAATACGATCTGTATTACATCGACAACTGGTCGTTGTGGTTTGATCTGCGCATCCTGGTGTTGACGCTTTGGCATATCCTGAAGAGCCACAACGCGCGTTGAACGAGCCGGTGCCCGCGAGCGGCGCCGGTGACGCGCAGCCGTCGCGGCACGTTGACGTGCAGTCCTCGCCGCGCGGCGGCCCGCAGTCCTCCTCCCGCAGTGCAGTGCGAACCGCGCTCGCGTTGTTCGCGCTCACGCTGTTCGGCAGCCTCGCCGTTTACGTCGCCGTTTCCGTTCCGGGATCGTGGTTTCCCGCGGCCGAAACGAAGATTTTTGCCGCGCGCGATCTCGCGCTGGCCCGGGGCACCGGGGCGCCGGACGGCGACGCGCTCGCGATCACCGCGGTCGACGCGTCCGGCCTCGCGCTGGTCACCGCGAACACCGATTTCCGGTCGTCCCAGTACCCCGTCATCGCGTGGTCGGGGTTCGGCTTTCCCGAGGGCGCGGACGTCCGCTTCCTGTGGCGCAGCGACTACGCGCCGGGCAAGCTCAATTCGGTGCCGGTGAGCATCGCCGCCGGTCGGCTGACGCCGGTCGTGATGGCGAAGAATCCGGACTGGGTCGGGCGCATCACCGGCATCGCGCTCGCCATCCGCGGGCCGCTGGCCGAGCCCGCCCGCATCACCGGCGCCTCCGCCCGGCCCGGCGGCGCGGCGGAACAGCTGGCCGACCGTTTCAGTGAATGGCTCGCGTTCGAGCGGTGGTCGGGAACGTCGATCAACACGATCACGGGTGGCGCCGAGGTCCAGGAGCTTCCGCTGCCCACGCTGCTCGCGGTCGTGCTGGTGACCGCCGCGGCGCTGTGGTTCGCACTCGCCTGGCGGACCCGGCGCACGGCCTCGCTGCCCGCGGTGATCGCCGTGCTGTTCGTCGCCACGTGGCTGCTGCTCGACGCGCAGTGGACATGGAATCTCGCGCGCCAGGTCGGCGAAACCCAGGCGCAATTCGGAGGCAAGGACTGGCGGCAACGTCATCTCGCCGCCGAGGATGGACCGCTGTTCGAGTTCGTCGAGAAGGTGCGGGCCAAGCTGCCCTCCAAGCCCGTGCGCATTTTCGTGATCGCGGATGCCGCCTATTTTCGAGGCCGCGGCGCGTACCACCTCTATCCGCACAACGTGCTGTTCGACCCGTTTCGCAACACGCTGCCGAAAATCTCGTCTCTGCACGCCTGGGGACTACGTGCTCGCCTACCAGCGGCGCGGCGTCCAGTACAACGCCGAGGAAAAGAAGCTGCGCTTCGAGGGCGGGGATCCGGTGTCCGCGGAGGCGGTGCTGGTCGAGCCCGGCGCCGTGCTGTTCAGGATCCTCTGAATGGAAGCATTGATGCTGGTTGTGGGACTCCTGCTGCCGTGGTGGCTTGGCATCGCCGCCCTGCTCGCGCTGCGTCCGCTCACGAATGCGGACGGCGAGATCGCCTGGACTGCGGGTGTCGGATACCTCGGCGGCGCGTTCCTGCTCACCGTCTGGATGCGCGCGCTCTCGTTCGCCGGCATCAAGTTCTCCATCGTCGCCATTGCGTTGCCGCTCATGGTCGCGGCCATCATCTGCACCGCAATCGCATGGCGGCGCGACCGTTCGGGGCCGTACCGGGCTTGGCGCGATGCTCTGCAGGCACTGGTCGCATCACCGGGTCTCGCCGCCGGCGCGCGCATGGCGTGGCGGCTGCTCATCGCATGGCTGGCCATTCGCTTCGCGCTGCTGGGCTTCGAGTTGTGGTCGCGGCCTCTCTACCCGTGGGACGCCTGGACGCAGTGGGCGACCAAGGCGCGGGTGTGGTACGAGCTCGGGTACCTGGCCCCGTTCGTGCGCAGTGACGCGTGGCTCGCCGCGACGGGTGCCGTCTACTTCGACGCATCGCCCGAATATCCGCCGACGATGCCGCTGCTGCAGGTCTGGAGTTGCATCGCGCTCGGCCGCTGGGACGACACGCTGATGAACGGACCGTGGTGGCAGATCGCCGTGGCGCTGACGCTTGCCGTCTATGGCGGGCTGCGCTCGCTGCTCGTCCCGGCGCTGGCGGCGTTGGTCGGCGCGCTCTTCGTCGCGTCGCTGCCGCTCGCCAACGCCCACGTGGCGCTGGCGGGCTATGCCGACCTGCCGATGGCGGCGTGGTATACGGCGGCCGCGCTCGCGCTGCTGCGCTGGACGCAAAGCCGCGCGCTGGCCGGAGGCGGCCGTCACGGTGCTGCTGGCCCTCGCGTGCACGCAGATCAAGAACCCCGGCTGGTTCTGGGCGGCGACGCTGGTGCCGGGTCTGATCGTCGCGGTCTGGCCACGCCACGGCGTGCGCATTTCGTTCATCGGCTTCGCCGTGGCCGGCGTTGCCCTGATCGCGCTGGCGCGCTTCAAGCTGCGCCTGTTCAACTACGAGCTCAACCTCTCGTACGCCCCCGCGTGGGGCGATCTGGCCGAGAGCTATTTCTTCCTCGGCAACTGGCACCTGCTCTGGTACGGCGCGATCGCGATGGCGCTTCTGGCGTGGCGGCAGTTGCTCGCGCCGGCGCTCGCGCCGCTCACGACGATCATCGCGGGCGGCCTCCTGTTCCTGTTTGTCGTGTTCGGCTTCACGACAGCGAGCCTGTACATCACCGACCAGACCACCGTGAACCGCGCGACGCTGCACATCGCACCGCTGATCGTCGTGTTCATGGTGCTCGCGTGGCAGGCGTTCGCGCAGCGCTGGCATGCGACACACGCCGACCCGGCGCCCGACGCGACGCCTGCAACGCCGGCCGATTGAGCCGCACTGCTGCGCCATGGCCCGCGGCCCGCGCCCGGACGGCGCGTTAAGGAACTCTTAGGGTTGCGTGAGGGAACATTTAGCAACGGCAATCCCCGGGTATCGCGACAATCCGGTCACGCGTTCGCCCAGCGACGCATGCCGATCGAACCCCTACCGGAGGAAGCTCAAATGGATTTCGCCGTACCCACCACCCACGAGGCTGGAACCTCGGCGGCTGCCGCCCGTCCCGCATCCGCCCCACCCGAGCGCCACGACATCTACGCGCTCATCCACAAGGCATTGCGCGCCGCGCTCACCGACGCGATGCTCGCGGCGGGCCGGCTCGACACAAGTGACCCGGAAGAGGTCGACGATGCGGTCGGCCGCATCCGGGACCTCCTCGACCTGTGCCAGGATCATCTCGAGACCGAAAACGCGTTCGTTCATCCTGCCATGGAAGCGCGCCGGCCCGGAACGACGCGGCGCGTTGCCGACGAACATGTCGAGCACGCGGCATCGATCGCAAGGCTTCGCAATCGGGCGGGGGCGCTCGCCCGCGCGCCCGCGATGGCGCGCGATGACGTCGCCGCCGGCCTTTACCGCGAACTTTCGCTGTTCGTCGGCGAGAACTTCGTTCACATGCACGAGGAGGAAGCCGTCCACAACCTCGTGCTGTGGGACGCGTATTCGGACGCCGAACTCGCGGCGCTGGAAAGCGCGATCATCGCTCACCACCCGCCAGCCGCGATGCAACGCGCGATGCGCTGGATGCTGCCGGCGATGACGCCCGCGCAGCGCGCCGCGATGCTGACCAAGATGCGCATCAGCGCCCCCGCACCGGCCTACGCCGCCGTCCTCGCGCAGGCTCGCGCGCATGTCGACGAGGGAAGCTGGCGCAAGCTGGAGTCCGCACTCGCGAGCTGATCGTCCACGCTGCCTCACGTCATGCCTCACCTGCACGAAGCGGGCGGTGCGCAACTAGCGCGCTGCGTCCGCCACCATCTCGATCAACCGTACCGGCCGGCGCACGCAGAAGCGGAACCGGCCACGGCCGGTCTTTTCGAGCGCCAGGAACGCCGCGCGCTCCGCAAGCCGCCGCTGCAGCAGGATCAGCCTTGCCTCGAGATTGTCGGAGATGTCGGGCAGGCGGATCGCCGGGTCGAGGCGCAGTTCGCGGTTGGTGAATTCGGTACGGCCTTCATGCGTGTAGTCGCGCAGCAGCTTCCAGAAGATCGCGCCCGCCACGCCCTTGATCAGGTAGTCGTCGCCCAGGAACACGCTGTCGTCCGCGCCATAGTGGCGAACGGTGAGCGGCGGGCCCCGGACCGGGGCCGCGTCGCCGCGGGTGGGTCCCGGGTCGCCCGCTGATTCGGCGAGCTCCTGCATGCCGCGGATCGTCGGGCCGAGCAGCGCGGCGACCGCGACCAGCGCATCCTCGTCGTCGAAGCCGAATCGGCGGTCGAGGACGTCCTCGACATAGAGGATGGCGGTCAGGCTGCTGCCGGCGACCACCGGCACGGCGAGCTGGCTGCGCGAGTCGGACAGCCCGGGGACGGGGATCTCGGTTTCGAGCAGCCCAGCGAGCCCACCGGCCGCCGCGCTTTCGCGGATGGCGCGGCCGTAGCCCCATTCGTAGGCGCGGTGCATGATGCGGATCGGTGTCATTTCACGGGCGGATACGCCGATCACGCCTTCGCCGAACGCGATCTCCGAGCCCACGCCCGATGCTTCGTAGCCGCGGCTCGCCACCGTATAGAGCTTCTGCGCGCGTGCATCCGCCATCAGGATCATCGCGTGTCGGATGCCGAGGCTGTCGTCCAGCGCCGCCAGCGCCTCATCCAGGAGGTTCGACAGATCTGCGCAGCCGGCGATCCTTTGCGCGATCGCGCGCACGGCCGCAAGGTGATGCCGTTGCGGCACCGCGCCGGGCAGAGATGGGCCGGCGACCTGCTCGACCGCCAGCACGCGGTAGACGTCCGCCCCCTGCAATCGGAACACGCCGGCCATGCCGGTGTGGGATGCGATGCCGGCCAAGTGCGCCCTCATCCGCTCGAACAGCGGACCGCTGGTTTCGAGCCGAAGGTATTCGAGCGCGATCCGATAGCGCGCGAAGGACACCGGATCGATGACCAGCGTCGTCGCCCGCCGCGTCGCAAGCACGTTCTGGCGCGTCTTGTTGAAGAACTGGAACGACAGCGCAACGTGTTCGGGATCGACGTAGTACACCTGCGACACCATGGAAACATTCGGCGTACCGTCGGCGGACACCGTGGCGACCGATGCCGGAATCGCGCCATCGAGCGCGCCGCGGATCGCATCGAGCGAGAGCGTCATCGCGCAGGCGCGAGCGGCGTGCCCGCGCTCGGTCCGGGTGTCTGTTCGAATGCCGCGCTTGGGGTGAAGTCGATTGCCACCAGGTCGCCTTCGACGTGCGCGAACAACGTGCGTACCTGCGCCTCGGCGTGGCCGAGCGGGATGATCTCGGCCGCGAATGCCTCGACGTAGCTCGCGACGAGGGTCGACTCTTCGGTCGCCGCCGGGCGCAGCTTGGCGTCAACCGCCTTCAACTGCAGCGTGCGGTGCGTCGACGGCCGACTGAATACGACGGCGACCCGGCCGCCGGCGCGGATGTCGGCGAGCAATTCCGGCGCCTGGCTTGCGGCGATGCAGATGGAAACGCGACGCCGATCGCCCGAGACCCTGCATCCGCAGGCTCGTCCGATCGACGGCACGCGCGCTGCGTTGCACGAGGCCGCGATCACCGACACGCCGCCTTGCACGAAGGCTGCGTGGTCTTCGTCGAGCACGGGGACACCGTCCGGATCGGCCACGGCGCGATGTTATCAGCGCGCGGCGGTGCCGGGTAAGGCGGAGCTGGCTGCCATTACAATGCGGGCTCTCGCGCCGTGCCCTCCCCGTCCTGACCCATCCCCGATGCCGCTCTTCGCCCTGACGATCTTCGGTAGCGCGTTCCTTCTGTTCCTGGTCCAGCCGATCATCGCCAAGCAGATCCTGCCCTGGTTCGGCGGCTCGGCCGCGGTGTGGGCGACCTGCCTCGTGTTCTTCCAGACGTCGCTGCTGCTTGGTTACGCCTACGCCGATTTCTCCATGCGCCGGCTCGCCGGGCGCACGCAGGTGAAATTGCATGTCGTGCTGCTGCTCGCGAGCCTGCTGGTACTGCCGATCGTCCCCGGTACCTCCTGGAAGCCCGCGGGTGTCGAAGATCCGGTCTGGCTGATACTGGGCCTGCTGGGTGCAACCATCGGCCTTCCCTTTTTCCTGCTCTCGACCACGAGCCCCCTGGTCCAGGCATGGTTCGCCCGACGCTATCCCGGCCGCAATCCGTATCGGTTGTTCGCGCTTTCCAACCTCGCGTCGCTGCTGGCACTGCTCGGATACCCGTTTCTGCTCGAGCCATGGGTGGCGACACGCGTGCAGGCGTGGGGTTGGTCGCTCGGCTACGCGCTGTTCGTGGGGCTCGCCTCCGCTGCCGCCTTCGCCAGCCTCAAGGGCGTCCGTGCCGGCTCCGGCGCCAACTCGCGGGCATCCGAACCCTGGGTGACCGGCGCAGCGGTGCGGCCGCCCACGCTCGCGCGCCAGATCCTGTGGTGCGCGCTCGCCGCCACCGGTTCATTGCTGCTGCTTGCGGTCAGCAATCACATCACGCAGAACGTGGCTGCCGTACCGTTGCTGTGGATCGTCCCACTGACGCTCTACCTGCTGACATTCATCCTCTGCTTCGACGGGACGGGCTGGTACAAGCGCGACATCATCCTTGCGATGGTGTCGGCTGCGCTGGGCGTAATGGCGTGGACATTCGCCGACCCGAGTCTGGCGCACGATCTGCAGATCCAGATCGGCGTGTTCTGCATCGGCCTCTTCCTTGCGTGCATGTTCTGTCACGGCGAACTCGCGCGGATGAAGCCGCCACCGAACTACCTGACGCGCTTCTACCTGATGGTCGCGCTGGGTGGCGCCGTCGGTTCGGCGGTCGTGGGCATCCTGGCCCCACTGGTGCTGCCCGCGGACTTCGAGCTGGCCGGCGCCCTGGTGCTCTGCGCGCTGCTCTTGCTTTGGCAGGTACGGAGCGACCCGGCGGTCTATGGCGTATTCGGGCTGGTCAGCCTGTTCGTGACGGCCGGTTGCGGCGTCTGGGCCATCCACGAGTTCTACGCTTCGACGATCGTCGTCGCGCGCAATTTCTACGGCGTCCTGCGCGTGCAGGAAACCGGTGCGGACGCCGAGCGCCGCCGGCAGCTCATCCACGGCAACATCCTGCACGGCAGGCAATACCTTCAGGCCGACCTGAAGACGCAGGCGACCACCTACTACACGGCGAGCTCGGGCGTGGGACGCCTCATCGAGTCGATGCATCCGAGGCGCGATCCGATCAGGGTCGGCATCATCGGCCTGGGTGCAGGCACCCTCGCCGTCTATGGGAGCAAGGGCGACACCTACCGCTTCTACGACATCAACCCCGGCGTCATCGCGATTGCCCAACGAGACTTCAGTTTTCTCAAGGACAGTGACGCGACGATCGAGCTGCCATTGGGCGACGCGCGGCTGAAGCTCGAGCGCGAAACGCCCCAGAATTTCGACGTGCTCGTGGTCGACGCATTCTCGAGTGACGCGATTCCGGTCCACCTCATCACCCGGGAGGCCGTGGAGGTCTACTTGAGACACATGAAGCCCGATGGTGTCATCGCGTTTCATGTCACCAACCGCTTTCTCGACCTCGTGCCGGTCGTCGAAGGCATCGGGCACGCACTCGGCCTTCACGCACTCTGGATCAGCGACGAGGGCACTGATCCCTTGGCGAATTCGTCGAGCTGGGTGCTGCTCGCCAAGGATCCGGAGCGCCTCAAGGTTCCTAGACTGGTCGGGGCCGCCACGACGATCGAGGCGCGGCGCGACTGGCGCGTATGGACCGACGATTTCAACAACCTGGTGCAGGTGCTCAAATGATGCTGCCGGCCGTGCAACGGCGCTAGAATCGACCGATGTCGCCCGACACCCTCGTCTCGCATGCCGATCCCGCGACGTATCGCGCGCTGGTGCGCCCGCACAACGCCCGGCACATCGACGTGATCGATCAACGGGCGCTCCCGCACGCGTTGGTGCGCGTCAGAATTGTCGATGCGGAGGCTGCGGCGCTGGCGATCCGTCGGATGTGGATCCGCGGCGCGCCGCTGATTGGGGCCGTCGGCGCCTACGGGCTCGCGCTGGCGCTCGACCACGACGCGTCGGACGGCGCGTTGACGCGCGCGCACGCGGCGCTGGACGCAACGCGGCCGACGGCGATCAACCTGCGTTGGGCGCTCGATCGCGTACGTAACGCTGTTGTTTCGCTCCCGGCCTCAGCACGCGCCGACGCTGCGTGGCTCGAAGCCGACACGATCGTCGCCGAGGACGTTGTGAACAACCACGCGATCGGCGCGCACGGTATCGCGCTGTTGCGCGGGATCGTGCAGCGCCGTCCCGGACCGGTGCGCGTGATGACACATTGCAATGCGGGCGCGCTGGCGACCTGCGGCTGGGGCACGGCCACCGCACCGCTGTTCATGGCGCACGCCGAGGGGCTTCCGGTCCGGGTCCTGGTCAGCGAAACGCGGCCGCGGATGCAGGGTGCCAGCCTCACCACGTGGGAGCTCGATCAGCGCGGCATACCGCACACGTTGTTCGCCGACAGCGCGAGTGGACTGCTGATGCAGCGCGGCGACGTCGATCTGGTGATCGTCGGGGCGGACCGCGTTGCCCGCAATGGCGACGTCTGCAACAAGATCGGCACCTACGACAAGGCGCTCGCGGCGCGTGACAACAACGTGCCGTTCTATGTCGCGCTGCCGTCGCCGACGATCGACTGGAGCCTGGCCGGCGGCGATGCGATCCCGATCGAGACGCGCGACACCGACGAGGTCCTCTCGATCGCCGGCCGCGACGACTACGGCCAGACGGTGCAGGTGGCAATCGCTCCGCACGGCACCAAGGCGGTCAATTTCGCGTTCGACACGACGCCGGCGCGACTTGTCACCGGACTCATTACCGAGCGTGGCATCACGCGGGCGTCGAAGGAATGGCTGGAGGCGATGTTTCCGGAGCGCGCGGCATGAATGGCGAAGCCGCGCTGCGCGAATCGATCATCGCGACCGCGCTCGCAATGAACGCCGCGGGCATCAACCGGGGCAAGTCGGGCAACGTCAGTGCGCGTCTTCGCGGCGCGCGGTTCGACGGATTTCTGGTGACGCCGAGCGGACTGCCGTACGCGGCGACGACGCCTGACGACATCGTGGCGGTGACACTGGACGGCGACGCGCTCGGCGCGCGAGCGCCGTCGTCGGAGTGGCGGTTCCATCGCGACATCTACCGGAGCCGGCCCGACGCGGATGCGATCGTCCATGTGCACGCGCCGTTCGCAACATCGCTCGCATGT
Organism: uncultured beta proteobacterium; assembly: GCA_963739745.1. GTDB lineage: Bacteria > Pseudomonadota > Gammaproteobacteria > Burkholderiales > Casimicrobiaceae > VBCG01. The sequence goes on along the minus strand of CAVUCJ010000008.1, from coordinate 118,178 downwards.
CTGCAACGGGGAATTCCGGCGTTCCACTACATGGTGGCAGTCGCCGGCGGCGCGGACATCCGCTGTGCGCCGTATGCGACTTTCGGGACCCAGGAACTGTCCGACCACGCGGTGGCCGCGCTTGCCGACCGTCGCGCCTGCCTGCTCGCCAATCACGGCATGATCGCGCTGGACGCCTCGCTGGCGGGTGCGCTGGCGCTGGCGGTCGAAGTGGAAACGCTGGCCGAGATGTACTGGCGCACGCTGCAGGTCGGCGACCCGGTCCTGCTGTCCGACCGGGAAATGGCGGTCGTGCTGGAGAAATTCGCGACCTACGGGCAGCCGGGTTCGCGCGGCTGAGGGTCAGGCGGGCGCCGCCGTCGCCCAGCGCATCACGGCGGCGAACAATGCGTCCACGCACCGCTGCGCGTCCTCTCCGGCGGTATCCAGGACGATCGCGGGCGCCTCCGGGACCTCGTAGGGCGCGTTCACGCCGGTGAATTCGGGGATCTCGCCGCGTCGCGCCTTCGCATAGAGGCCCTTCGGATCCCGTCGCTCACAGGCTTCGACGTCCGCCGACAGGTAGGTCTCGAAGAAGCGTCCAACGCCGATGCTCTGCTCCGCCAGCGCGCGGTCCTGCCGATACGGTGAAATGAGCGCGGTGATGACGATGAGTCCGGCGTCGTTCATGAGCCGCGCGACCTCGGCCACGCGACGCACGTTCTCGCGCCTGCTCTCGGGCGAAAAGCCCAGGTCGCGGTTGAGGCCGTGCCGCAGGTTGTCGCCGTCGAGCACGATCGCCGCGCGCCCGGCGTCGATCAGCCGCCGTTCGAGGCCATGCGCGATCGTCGACTTGCCCGAACCGGAGAGCCCGGTCAGCCAGACGGTGACCGGCAGCTGCCCCAGCAGCCCCGCGCGCTCGGCTGGCGCGACGGGGCTGGGCTGCCGGAACACGTTGCGGCTCACGTGTTCGCCGGCGTCGGCGTCGTAGGGGTCGGGCGAGGCCTTGCGCTCGATGATCATCCCCGCGCCGGCGGTTGCGTTGGTGTCGGAATCGATCAGGATGAAGCCGCCCGTCGCCCGGTTCCTGCGGTACTCATCCACGAACAGCGGCTGGAACAAGGTCAGCCGAACGCGGCCGATCTCGTTCAGCTGCAGCGCGGTCACAGCCTCGCGGTGCAGCGTGTCGGGATTGACGCGATAAACGATCTTCCCGCAGGCGGCCTTCACCGTGCGCGTCGTGTGCTTGACGAGGTAGACACGGCCTTCCTCGAGCGGCGCATCCGACATCCATACGACCATCGCCTCGATCGCCCGCTCGACTCGCGGCACGTTGTTGGGATGCGCGATCATGTCGCCGCGACTCACATCGACGTCGTCGGCCAGGCACAGCGTCACCGCCTGCGGCGGAAACGCGAACTTCCGGTCGGGGCCCGATTCGACGATGCGCGTGATCCGCGACCGCCGGCCCGACGGCAGCACGACGACCTCGTCGCCCTCCCGGGCGACGCCGGACACGACCTGGCCTGCGTAGCCGCGGAAATTCCGGTCCGCGCGCACCACCCGCTGCACCGGGAACCGGAAATCGATCAGATTGGCATCCCCGGCAATGTAGACGGACTCGAGATGCGTGAGCAGCGGCACGCCGCTGAACCAGCCCATGCGCCCGCTGCGAGTGACGACGTTGTCGCCGTCGAGCGCGCTGATCGGAATGAACGTCAGGTCGGCAAACCCGAGGCGAGCAGCGAAGGCGCCGTATTCGTCGCGGATCCCGTCGAATACCGACTGCTCGAATCCGACCAGGTCCATCTTGTTGACGGCCACGACGACCCGCGGCACGCCCAGCAGCGACACGATGAACGCATGCCGCTTCGATTGCGTCTGGATGCCGAGCCGCGCGTCGATGAGGATGACCGCCAGGTCCGCCGTCGACGCGCCGGTGGCCATGTTGCGCGTGTACTGGAGTGTCCCGGCGTGTCGGCGATGATGAACCGGCGCTTCGGTGTCGAGAAATGGCGGTAGGCGACGTCGATGGTGATGCCCTGTTCGCGTTCCGCGCGCAGGCCGTCGGTGACCAGAGCGAGATCGGGCAGCCGGCCGCCGCCGTTCGCGTTGCCGCGCAACGCGTCGAGCTGGTCTTCGGGGATGGCGCCGGCGTCGTGCAGCAGGCGGCCGATCAGCGTCGACTTGCCGTCGTCGACGCTGCCCGCGGTCGTGAACCGCAGTAGATCAGGCTCGCGGCCGGCTTCGGCGCCACCTGTCGCCATCAGAAGTAGCCCTCGCGCTTCTTCTGTTCCATCGAGCCGTCCTGATCGTGGTCGATCACGCGCGTGACCCGCTCGGAGTAACGTGTGGCCTCCAGCTCCGAAATGATTTCGGCGACGGTCCGGGCCGACGAATTCACGGCGCCCGTGCACGGATAGCACCCGAGCGACCGGAAGCGAATCTCCAATCGTTCGGCATGCTCGCCGGGCAGCGAGGCGTGTGTTCCCGCCGACCGGAATGAGCTGGCCACCGCGGCGAACGACGCTGCGCTCCGCGGCGAAGTACAACGGCACCACCGGGATCGCCTCCTGTTCGATATAGCGCCAGATGTCGAGCTCGGTCCAGTTCGACAGCGGAAACACGCGAATGCTCTCGCCCTGATGGATGCGTCCGTTGTACAGGTTCCAGAGCTCGGGCCGCTGATTCTTTGGGTCCCATTGACCGTGCCGGTCGCGAAATGAGTAGATTCGCTCCTTCGCCCGCGATCGCTCCTCCTCGCGGCGCGCGCCGCCGATCACCGCGTCGTAGCCGCCGGCCCTCAGTGCGTCGAGCAGCCCCTGCGTCTTGAGCAGGCCGCAGCACTTGATCGTGCCCAGGTCCCACGGATTGGCATTCGCGGCCAGCGCAGCCTCGTTGCGAAGCACGCGCAGCTCGACACCTGCTTCCGCGCAGGCGCGGTCGCGAAACCCATACATCTCCGGGAACTTGTACGCGGTGTCGATGTGCAGCAACGGAAACGGAACGCGACCTGGATGAAATGCCTTCTGCGCGAGACGCAGCAGCACCGAAGAATCCTTGCCGATGGAGTACATCATCACGGGCCGCTCGAATTCGGCCGCAACTTCCCTCAGGATATGGATGCTCTCGGCTTCCAGCCGGCGCGAAACGGTGAGCGAATAGGTCTCGGTCATCATGGGCAAGCTGCCGCAAATGGCAGTCACGAGTTTATCAGGCGTTGCTCGCCGCGTTGCCCGCGTGGCATTCGGAGTCGCCGCGCACGACTTACAATGACGGGAAGGCGTCCGACCGGTTTTCCTGGAGAGGCGTGTATTCATCCGAGCAATCGTCGAAGGCGCGGCATGCGTGAAATCACCGATCAAGTCATTTTTCGCGTACTCAGGATGCTGAAGAGCCGTCCGGACGCGTTCCGCTTCGTCAAACGGCACCTGTCGAACACGGCCTTCCATCGCGCGGCACAGAACGCGGTCCGCAACGTCGATCGGCGTTCATCTGCGCGCCGCAATTCGGGCTCGCCCGTCGCCGACGGGGCGGACGGAAGGTTGACGGGACACTGGGACCGCAACGTCGCGCGTGTCGAGAGCAAGGAGCTGCGCGGCTGGCTCGATTGGGAGTTCATCGAGGTCGAGCACATCCGTCCGCAGCTGTCGGGTGACAAGTCCGTCTACTATCTCCAGCATTTCTTTCGCAGGCACCTGCCGGCGATGCCCGTCGCCCGGGCCCTGAGCCTGGGGTGCGGCGGCGGCAACCTCGAGCGCGCCTTGATCCAGTTGAAGGCGGCGCGCACCATCGACGCTTTCGACGCGAGCCCGGAATCGATCCGAGTCGCAGCGGAACTTGCCGACAAGGAAGGCAAGGGCCACCAGATTCGTTACCAGGTAGCCGACATCAACAAGCTGGAGCTCGAGCCCGCCACCTACGATTTCGTCGTCGCCAAGATGTCGCTGCATCACTTCGAGGACCTCGATCACGTCTACAGCCAGATCCGGCGGGCGCTCAAACCGGGCGGCGTGTTCATGTTCAACGAGTATGTGGGCCCCACTCGATTCCAGTGGACCAACCTGCAGCTCGAGCTCGCCAACCGTGTCTTGCAGACGCTGCCGAGGGAATTTCGGCGCAGCGCGTTCTCGGGTGACATCCTGACCGACATCACCCGTCCGACGATCGACGAGATGATTGGCATGGATCCTACGGAGGCCGTCGACTCGGCGCGAATCCTTCCGCTGCTCACGCGTCACTTCGAAATCGTCGAGCACCGCGAATACGGCGGCACGCTGTTGCATCTGGTGCTGAACCACGTGATGGCCAATTTCGACGTCGCCGACGAATTGCAGGCGTCGCTCGTGAAGATGATTTTCCTGTTCGAGCAGACATTGGTCGAGCAGGACGTGCTCGACAGCGATTTCTGCTACGTCGTCGCGCGGCCGCTGCCGGGGAGCTGACACTTGATACGGGTCGTCGTCCTCAGGACCTGCACGTCGCCGATGGACGGCGGGTCAGGAAACCTCAGACGGCGGCCGTTCCGACAGGGGAGGCCGACGCACGCCAAAGGGGGCGTCATCCTCCGGAAAGGTGGCTGCCGGGAGATCGGTACGGGACGTGGCAATGAGGATCCACGCAAATCCGCGGATCTTGGGTGGTGTGATGCTGATGATCCGGAGTCCGGCCGCCGCAAATGCACGTGACACCCATTCGCGGTCGAAAATCACGGCATTGGTCGGGTCGCTCGTGTTGATATAGATCGCGTTCTGGAACTCCTGCATCATCGGAAAGAAGAGCTTTTCCATGAGGAACCACGTCGAGAGGAACATCGCATCATTGGTCATGATGCGGCGAACTTCCCGCAGGTAGAACTCGACGTCCGGTTCGAGGATGTGCGTGAAGACGCTCCACGCGTTGACCAGCGTGTAGGCGTTGCTTTTGGCCGGAAAATCGGGCGGGCTGGTCGAACCTGCGGGGTTGAATCCGATGTTGTAGGCGTCGAAGTGCTTAAAGGCAAAATTCGGCGCGCAGGGCGCCAGATTTGCCTGGCACCATTTGATCATTCCGGCGTGGATGTCGATCCCCAGGTAGGACCTGGGCTGTGGACGCTGCTGGATCATGCGGCGCGCAACGCGGCCGCAACCGCACCCGAAATCGAATACGTGCCCGTAATAGCGAGCGTCGATATCCGGAAGTGCCGGTGCCCCTCCGGGATTGTCGAAGAATTCGTCTTCGGTCGGGCCCACGAGCCGGCGCATTTCGACAGGTGGAAGCGGTAATGATTTCTCGGTCATGCCGGCAATCGGCTTGCAGTGTCCAACGACTTGTCGGATGGGGGGCGCCTGCGGCGCAGCCGCTGGCCCCAGGCAATTTTCCAGCGCGGCACGAAGCACATGTTACTTGATCCGGTGCGCGGCATGGAACGCAAACGCCCCGCTCGATTGAGCGGGGCGTTTGACGTTGAGGGTGCCTGACAATGACCTACTTTCGCACGGGAGCTCCGTACTATCATCGGCGTGCCGCCGTTTCACGGTCCTGTTCGGGATGGGAAGGGGTGGTTCCAGCGGGCTATGGTCGTCAGGCGTTGAGCGGGGATCAGAGGTCGGGGATCAGGGATCAGAACAGCCGGCGCGCAGCGCGCGCAGTTGGCGGGTCCCGAGGCCGAGGCTCCGGCTCCGATCGGAAGGTAAGGGTTGGGTTGAGTCGTAATCCTTGGCGCAGTCGCTGCGGATCAGCAGGCAGTTTCTGATGCCTGATGCCTGATGCCTGATCCCTGAGCGACCCACAATTATGAGGTCAAGCCGCACGGATTATTAGTACCGGTTAGCTCAACGCATTACTGCGCTTCCACACCCGGCCTATCAACGTGGTGGTCTGCCACGGTCCTTCAGGGGGCGCAAGGCCCCGGGAGATCTCATCTTCAGGCACGTTTCCCGCTTAGATGCTTTCAGCGGTTATCGCTTCCGTACATAGCTACCCAGCGATGCCTCTGGCGAGACAACTGGTACACCAGCGGTACGTCCACTCCGGTCCTCTCGTACTAGGAGCAGCCCCCGTCAAATCTCCAACGCCCACGGCAGATAGGGACCAAACTGTCTCACGACGTTTTGAACCCAGCTCACGTACCACTTTAAATGGCGAACAGCCATACCCTTGGGACCGGCTACAGCCCCAGGATGTGATGAGCCGACATCGAGGTGCCAAACACCGCCGTCGATATGAACTCTTGGGCGGTATCAGCCTGTTATCCCCGGCGTACCTTTTGTCCGTTGAGCGATGGCCCTTCCATACAGAACCACCGGATCACTAGGTCCTACTTTCGTACCTGCTCGACTTGTCAGTCTCGCAGTCAAGCTCGCTTGTGCCCTTGCACGTCCAGCGCGATGTCCGACCGCGCTAAGCGAACCTTCGAGCTCCTCCGTTACGCTTTGGGAGGAGACCGCCCCAGTCAAACTGCCTACCATGCACGGTCCCCGATCCAGATCATGGACCCAGGTTAGAACCGCAATGACGTCAGGCTGGTATTTCAACGTTGGCTCCACGCGAGCTAGCGCCCACGCTTCAATGCCTCCCAGCTATCCTACACAAACTTCATCACAGTCCAATGCAAAGCTACAGTAAAGGTGCACGGGGTCTTTCCGTCTTGCCGCGGGGAGATTGCATCTTCACAAACACTTCAACTTCGCTGAGTCTCGGGTGGAGACAGCGTGGCCATCGTTACGCCATTCGTGCAGGTCGGAACTTACCCGACAAGGAATTTCGCTACCTTAGGACCGTTATAGTTACGGCCGCCGTTTACCGGGGCTTCAATCAAGAGCTTGCACCCCATCATTTAACCTTCCGGCACCGGGCAGGCGTCACACCCTATACGTCGACTTTCGTCTTAGCAGAGTGCTGTGTTTTTGTTAAACAGTCGCAGCCACCGATTTCTTGCAGCCCTCCTCGGCTCCCGCTGTACGCGTTCACCTACCGAGGGCACACCTTATCCCGAAGTTACGGTGTCAATTTGCCGAGTTCCTTCACCCGAGTTCTCTCAAGCGCCTGAGCATATTCAGCTCGCCCACCTGTGTCGGTTTGCGGTACGGTCAATCTGCAACTGAAGCTTAGAGGCTTTTCCTGGAAGCAGGGTATCTGCCACTTCAAGCTGGCAAGCCAGCTCTCGTTGTCACGCCTCGACTAAGCCCGGCGGATTTGCCTACCAGGCACGTCTACACGCTTGAACCGGGACGTCCAACACCCGGCCGGCATAACCTTCTCCGTCCCCCCATCGCATTGCAGATCGGTACGGGAATATTGACCCGTTTCCCATCGACTACGGCTCTCGCCCTCATCTTAGGGGCCGACTCACCCTGCGCCGATGAACGTGGCGCAGGAAACCTTGGGCTTTCGGCGAGGGGGCCTTTCACCCCCTTTATCGCTACTCATGTCAGCATTCGCACTTCCGATACCTCCAGCAAGGGTTACCCCTCACCTTCAACGGCCTACGGAACGCTCTCCTACCGTTCGGGGATCAGAGGTCAGGAATCAGGGTTCAGTAAAGGCTTTTCCAGCCCTTTACCCAAGCCCTGCAGCATCTTGGCGATTACTTCATATTCGTTTCGCCACTGCTCCCACCTCTGCTCTTCCAGATAATTCAAATCAAGACAGTACCGAAGCCAAACTCGCATCTCGTCTGCTGAGCCGATGCTCATCAAAACGAAACGTCTGAATTCGGTCTTGGACAGGCTTTGCTTGCCAAAGCCTTCCGCCAGATTGGCACAAATCGACTTACTCGCACGTCGCAATTGATCAGCGAGTGCGTACTGCTCGATCTGCGGCATCGTGATTGAGAAACGGTGGATGTCCAACGACACCTTATAGGGACGTTGAAACACCTCCAATTCCTCGAATCGATGCGCCGCTGCCACTCTGATTCCTGATCCCTGAACTCTGATCCCTGAACCCGCGATTTCGGTGCCTAGCTTGAGCCCCGTTACATCTTCCGCGCAGGACGACTCGACCAGTGAGCTATTACGCTTTCTTTAAATGATGGCTGCTTCTAAGCCAACATCCTGGCTGTCTGAGCCTTCCCACCTCGTTTCCCACTTAGCTAGATCTTGGGGACCTTAATCGGCGGTCTGGGTTGTTTCCCTCTCGACACCGGACGTTAGCACCCGATGTCTGTCTCCCCTGCTCGCACTTGCCGGTATTCGGAGTTTGCTATGGCGTAGTAGATCGCTATGACCCCCACAACCATTACAGTGCTCTACCCCCGGCAGTGATACAGGAGGCACTACCTCAATAGTTTTCGGAGAGAACCAGCTATTTCCGGATTTGTTTAGCCTTTCACCCCTAGCCACAGCTCATCCCCTAACTTTTCAACGTTAGTGGGTTCGGTCCTCCAGTAGGTGTTACCCCACCTTCAACCTGGCCATGGCTAGATCATCCGGTTTCGGGTCTACGCCCTGCAACTCAAGCGCCCTATTCGGACTCGCTTTCGCTGCGCCTCCCCTATGCGGTTAAGCTCGCTACAGAACGTAAGTCGCTGACCCATTATACAAAAGGTACGCAGTCACCCAGTTGCCCAGGCTCCCACTGTTTGTATGCATGCGGTTTCAGGATCTATTTCACTCCCCTTCCGGGGTTCTTTTCGCCTTTCCCTCACGGTACTGGTGCACTATCGGTCGATTACGAGTATTTAGCCTTGGAGGATGGTCCCCCCATCTTCAGACAGGATTTCACGTGTCCCGCCCTACTTGTCGCAAGCTTAGTTCCACCATCAACCTTTCGTGTACGGGGCTGTCACCCACTACGGCGGCCCTTTCCAGAGCCTTCCACTAGGTCGATCGCTAAAACTTGCCGGCTGCTCCCATTTCGCTCGCCACTACTCTGGGAATCTCGGTTGATTTCTGTTCCTCCGGCTACTGAGATGTTTCAGTTCACCGGGTTCGCTCCCTCCGTCCTATGTATTCAGACGGCGGTGACCCTTGCGGGCCGGGTTTCCCCATTCGGACATCTGCGGATCAATGCTCGTTTGCCAGCTCCCCGCAGCTTTTCGCAGGCTGCCACGTCCTTCATCGCCTGTAATCGCCAAGGCATCCACCACATGCACTTAGTCACTTGACCCCATAACTGTGGATCCTCTTCGAACCCACCGCTACGGTGTGTTTGCGCCACCCACCATCCCCTTTTAAAGATGGCAGGCAAGATACAACTCAACCCTATTGCTCACCCGACTCTCATCAAGTCGGATGAACCCTTACCTTCCCAATTGTTAAAGAACACTACAGCTCTCAGAACCGGACCCTGCTGCCAAAGCCCGCTGCTGAGCGCTGTGCGCAACCGATAGATTTCAGAAGCCCGCGTCAGAAAACAGCCGTCAGAAAACATCCTTCGCTCCACCGCCGTGTCATCTGTCTGCTGCTTCCCGACTTCTGACTGGTGGAGCTGGACGGGATCGAACCGACGACCTCCTGCTTGCAAAGCAGGCGCTCTCCCAATTGAGCTACAGCCCCGTTCTTGCTTCTGATTCCCGATTCCTGAACTCTGATTCCTGAGCCTGGTGGGTCTGGATGGATTCGAACCATCGACCCCCGCCTTATCAAGACGGTGCTCTAACCAACTGAGCTACAGGCCCGCTGTCGTGTCTCGTTGCACAGTGTCACGCGCAACCGATAGGTTGTGGGTACTCGTCGTTGGAGATGGGGATGGCAGGACAGCAATCCGGGTTTGACCCCTGATCCCTGATTCCTGATCCCTGTTTCCGAGAAAGGAGGTGATCCAGCCGCACCTTCCGATACGGCTACCTTGTTACGACTTCACCCCAGTCACGAAACGCACCGTGGTAAGCGGCCTCCTTGCGGTTAGCCTACCTACTTCTGGTACATCCCGCTCCCATGGTGTGACGGGCGGTGTGTACAAGACCCGGGAACGTATTCACCGCGACATGCTGATCCGCGATTACTAGCGATTCCGACTTCACGCAGTCGAGTTGCAGACTGCGATCCGGACTACGAACGGCTTTCTGGGATTGGCTCCCCCTCGCGGGTTGGCAACCCTCTGTACCGTCCATTGTATGACGTGTGAAGCCCTACCCATAAGGGCCATGAGGACTTGACGTCATCCCCACCTTCCTCCGGTTTGTCACCGGCAGTCTCCCTAGAGTGCCCTTGCGTAGCAACTAGGGACAAGGGTTGCGCTCGTTGCGGGACTTAACCCAACATCTCACGACACGAGCTGACGACAGCCATGCAGCACCTGTGTTCCGATTCCCTTTCAGGCACACCCACCTTTCAGCAGGCTCTCGGACATGTCAAGGGTAGGTAAGGTTGTTCGCGTTGCATCGAATTAATCCACATCATCCACCGCTTGTGCGGGTCCCCGTCAATTCCTTTGAGTTTTAACCTTGCGGCCGTACTCCCCAGGCGGCTCACTTCACGCGTTAGCTACGGTACCAAGGAATCGCTTCCCCAACACCTAGTGAGCATCGTTTAGGGCGTGGACTACCAGGGTATCTAATCCTGTTTGCTCCCCACGCTTTCGTGCCTGAGCGTCAGTATTGGCCCAGGGGGCTGCCTTCGCCATCGGTGTTCCTCCGCATCTCTACGCATTTCACTGCTACACGCGGAATTCCACCCCCCTCTGCCATACTCAAGCCCGCCAGTTTCCATTGCCGTTCCCAGGTTGAGCCCGGGGCTTTCACAACGAACTTAACGAACCGCCTGCGCACGCTTTACGCCCAGTAATTCCGATTAACGCTCGCACCCTACGTATTACCGCGGCTGCTGGCACGTAGTTAGCCGGTGCTTATTCCGCCGGTACCGTCAAGAACGCCAAGTATTAGCTGGCGCCTTTTCTTCCCGACTAAAAGCGGTTTACAACCCGAAGGCCTTCTTCCCGCACGCGGCATGGCTGGATCAGGGTTGCCCCCATTGTCCAAAATTCCCCACTGCTGCCTCCCGTAGGAGTCTGGGCCGTGTCTCAGTCCCAGTGTGGCTGATCATCCTCTCAGACCAGCTACCGATCGTCGCCTTGGTAGGCCATTACCCCACCAACAAGCTAATCGGACATCGGCCGCTCCCAGAGCGTGAGGCCTTGCGGTCCCCCACTTTCCTCCTCAGAGCATATGCGGTATTAGCGCCGCTTTCGCGGCGTTATCCCCCACTCCGGGGTACGTTCCGATGTATTCCTCACCCGTTCGCCGCTCGCCGCCAGGGTTGCCCCCGCGCTGCCGCTCGACTTGCATGTGTAAAGCATGCCGCCAGCGTTCAATCTGAGCCAGGATCAAACTCTTCAGTTCGATCTCTGCAAGTTAACTCATCTCAACGTTGGCCCCATCGCATCCCGCTTCCGGAACACGACAAGACGTTCGGCCTCCCACCCCTTCGGTTCGCACCAAAACGGCAAAAAGCCTCACTGCGTTGTGCGAGCACTTCGTTTGTCTAGGATCTCCCCAGCCCCACCCCATCCTCGCGGACACGGCAGCACCAGGGCCCCAACCTACGAGCACCCACACCTATCGGTTGCAAATTTTTAAAGAGCAGGCTGCAGAGATTCCCCGGGCCAAGCGACTTCCCGGGAAAAGGTGCAGCAGAGAGGCGCGATTATAGGATGATTTCGTGGCCAAGTCAACATCCCCATCCGCGGCCAGTCCAGAAGATGGGGATGGACGCGATCCGGACAAGAGTCCAGGCCGCGTCCTCGGCTATGATCCGATGGGCCCGTCGCAGCGGCGGCACCCCGCTTGCGTTGCAACGGCGGCCCCCCGACTTGCGCTACGGCGGCGGCCCGCCGTTCCAACCTTCGGAGCACCGCAGTACCGATGTCTCCCGTATCGTCCACCCCCGGCCGCAACGACCCCTGCTCCTGCGGCAGCGGGCTGCGCTACAAGCAATGCCATGGGGCGCTTCCTGGCGCGGGCACGTCCGCGGTCGAAACGACCAGACCAGACACCCTGGCCAGGCAGGGTTTCGAAGCCCACCAAAGAAACGATCTCGACACCGCCGAGCGGCACTACCGCGCAGTCATCGCGGCGGCACCCGAGCACGCGGGGGCGCTCCACTATCTCGGCGTGATCATGTACCAGCGCAAGCGCATCGACGAGGCGATGCCGTTGCTTGACCGCGCCATTGCGCTCGTTCCTGACGAACCCGAATACCACAACAATCGGGGACTCGCGCTCGCGGCTGCGCAACGCGATGGCGAGGCCATCGCCGCACATCGCCGCACACTCGAGCTCAAACCCGATCACGCCGGCGCCTGGAACAACCTGGGCCTCGCAATGCAGGCGTACGGTGACGTCGCCGGCGCCATCGACGCCTTTCGCTCGGGATTGCGCCTTGCGCCCGGTTTCCCGCAGCTGCATTGGAACCTGTCGCTGGCCCTGCTGCTGCTGGGAGACTTCGCGCAGGGCTGGCACGAATACGAGTGGCGCTTGCAGTGTCCTGAACTGTACTCCGGCCACCCCCGATACGCCGGGCCCCGATGGGCGGGCGACGACCCCGCCGGACGCACGCTGCTGCTCACCGCGGAGCAGGGTCTTGGCGACATGCTGCAGACTCTTCGCTTCGCGCGTGAAGTCGCCGATCGTGGTGCCCGCGTGATCGTGGCCATGCATGAGCCGCTGCGCCAACTCGCCGCAAGCGTACCGGGTGTCGACGCCGCATTCGCCGAAAACGAAGAATTGCCACCCTACGATGCGCAGGTTTCGCTGATGTCGCTGCCGCTGTTGCTGTCTGTCACGCCGCAGACCATCCCGTCGTCCGTTCCCTACCTGCGTCCCGATCCGCTGCGCAGAGATGAAGCGGCGGCAGCCATCGCGCGCGAACGCGATCCGGCGGTGACGATCGGGATCGCATGGTCGGGTTCCGCCGCAAACGCGACCAACGCGAGGCGCAGCATGTCGCTCGCGATGTTCGGGCCGCTGCTCGACGTGCCCGGGACCCGATGGTACTCGCTGAAGTGGGAGGCAGAGGTCCTGTCGGCGACCGATGCGCCATTCGGCGATCGCCTGATCTCGCTGCCGTTGCGCAATGAATTCGACGGCCTGGCGGCGCTGGTGAGCGAACTCGATCTCGTGATCACAGTCGACACGAGCCTCGCCCACTTGGCCGGCGCACTCGGCAAGCCCGCGTGGGTGCTGCTCCATAGCGTGCCGGACTGGCGCTGGGGGCTCGCTCGCCGGGACAGCCCGTGGTATCCGACGGCACGACTTTTCCGCCAACGCTCGCCAGGAGACTGGTCGGACCCGTTGCGCGAAGTCGACGCCGAGCTGCGCGCGCTGGTGGCGCGCCGCTAACGGCGCAGAAATTCGGCCAGCGCGGCCGTCGGCGTGGGATCGTCGAAGATCAACGCCTGTGCGCCACGGATGCGGGCAGCCAGCGAGCGGCGGAAGTCCACGTCATCGATCAGCATTGTCGCGATCCGCACGTAGTCGTCTTCATCGCGGGCGACGAGTTCGTCGATCTTCATGAGCCGCAGCATGCCGGCACTCTGCCTGCCGCGCATGTAAGCGCCCGGGCAGCGTCACGACCGGCAGTCCGCACGCGATCGCATCGAGGCTGGTGTTTCCGCCGGACCAGTGCAGCGTGTCGAGCATGAGGTCGCATGCGGAATTGATGCGCAGGTAGTCGCTGTGTCCGCTTTGCGGCAGCAGCACGACGCGGCCGCCCGCGATGCCCGCGCGGGCGAGCCGGGCCCGAAAGCGCGCCGTGAGTTCCGGATCGCGGCCCTCGAAGCCGACGAGAAGGGCGCCGGGAATCGCCGCGAGCACTCGCGCGAAGAGTCTGTCGTTGTCCGGGTGAATCTTGAACAGCGACTGCGGGCACAGCAGAAGCGGCACATCCGACGGAAGTCCGAACCGGTCTCGCGTCCCGTCCGAAGGCACGTCAGGCATACGATAGCGGGTGCCGATCCCCGGCAGCGTGACGAGCTTCTCCGTGTAATCCGAAGCACACTCAGGCGGCTCCATCGACGCGCTCGAGAAGAACACATCGATGGTCGCGTGACCGGACGTCACCGGATGCCCCCACGCGGCGCATTGCAGCGGCGCGAGGCGCAGCGCGGCCAGCGCAAAGGGTACGGCGCCCATCCCCAGCTCCGGATACACGAGGACATCGAGCGCATCCGCGCGAATTAGCGGCGCAAGCTGCGACGGACGCCACCACGGACAATGTCGGAAATGATCGGAGCGCGACGCGATTCGCTGCGCAAGCGCGTCGGCGCCCGGAAGCAGGTGATAGGTGAAGACCTCGAAGTCTGCGCGCGGAAGGTCGGTGATCCAGCGCTCGAAGTAGCGACCCGCCGTGCCGTCGCGAAAGACCGTCGAGACGAAGCCGACCCTGACCCGCGTTCCGGCACGTACGCGCGGCGTCAGCGGACGCAGCCACTGCGCCGCACCCGCCTGCAGAAGTCCGCGGACGATGCGCGCGTAACGTTCCTGCAGCGGCTTGTCGTCGCCACCCTGATAGGCGAGCAGGAAGTTGCTCCAGCGCAATTCGTCCAGCAGGCGCTCGGCGGACAACCCGGAAGCAGCGCGTGGCGCCTCGAGTTCGACACGCGCCAATCCGGCCTCGAACTGCGCACGCGCGTGCGCCAGGCCGACGGCGCTTTCCACCACCATCGGCAATATCAGCGCACGCCCGAACAGCGCGCGGAGCATATGCGGATCGCGGGCGAGCGCCTGATCATAAGCGGCGCGCGACGCAGCGAGATCGTCGCGCTCGGCAAGCGTACCGGCAAGCTGCAGCGGCGCACCGGGCTCGCGCGGATCGAGTTCTGCCGCGCGGGCAAACAACAGCGCCGCTTCCGCGAGGGCGCTGCGATCGCGCAGCAGCCCGGCCAGGGTGAGCACCGCGCTGCGCAGTCGGGGCTGGAGCTCCAGAGCGCGACGCAGTGCAACCTCGGCACCTTCATCGTCGCCGGCATCGCGCTTGAGCGCCCCCAGGTTGGACCAGGCCAGCGCATACGCAGGATCCGCCGAAACCGCCTGCTCGGCGGCGCGCACCGCCGCCGCGACACGTCCGGCCGCTGCGCAACGCGTTACCGAGATTGTTCCATGCGCGCGCATAGCCGGCATCGGCCCGGGTCGCCCGCTCGAACGCGTCGACCGCCCGCTCGTTGTCGCCGGCATCGGCGCACAGGATGCCGAGCTCGTTCCAGATCCGCGACTGCGAGGAATCCAGCGCAAGCGCGCTGTCCAGATCCGCAATCGCCTGCGAGAACTCGCGCAGCCCCTCGTGGGCGCGTGACCGCAGCACCAGGGCGCCAAAACGGTCGGATGGCGCCAGCGCACCACCTGCGACGAGGTCATCGGCAAGCGCCTTCGCGCCCCTGACATCGCCTGCGGCGAGCTTCTGCTGAAGCGTCGCAAGCCGTGGATCCGTCATGGCCGCGCGATGTCTTCCAACACGTCGGGCGCGCGCTCGGCCAACGCGCTTCGATACGCGGCTTCAAGATGGCGGGTGTGCGCGGACATGTCGGTGAGCGGGGAACGCGCGAGCCCCGCGGCGATCGCCGCATGCACATCGCGGCAGAAAGCAGGGTCGTCGGCCAAACGGACTGCAATGTCCACGTAGTCGCGTCCGGTACTGGCGATCGTGGCCGTAACGCCGAGGTTGGAGAGAATCGAGAACGACGTCCGCTCACCGTGCCGTTTGCCGACCAGGGTGACGACGGGCACCCCCATGTCGAGCGCCTCGATCGTACCGTTGACGCCGCCAAATGGCATCGTGTCCAGGACCAGATCCACGAGACCATAGCGGGCCTGATTCTCCGCGTCGTCGCGGCCCTGCGGCAGCAGCAGGATCCGGTCCTCCCCGATTTCCATCGCAGCGGTGAGCTCGAGGTAGCTCGCGCGCAGTCCCGGATTGGCCGGCGAGAACGCGATCTTCGCGCGTGGAACGCGGGCAAGCACGTCGCGCCACAGGCGCAGGCATCGCCGTGAAAGCTTGAGCGGATTCACGAAGGCGCCGATGACCACCGCGTCTCCGGCGATGCCCAGCGCACGCCGTTCGAAGAGATGCGTGCCAGCGGGGGCGACGTGCCTGAACGGAAAAACGCAGCCCTCCATCGGCAGCAGCCGTTCGAGCAGGAACTCCTGGTTCTCGGGTACATCGGCGTAACGGTCGGTCAGCTTGAAGTCGATGGCCGAAAGGCCCACCGTGCCGGCGCTCGCAACGTGCGTTATCTGCACCCGTGCCGGCTTGCGCGCGAGAATCCCCGGCCGCGCGCCCTTCGTGTGCGTGGAAAGGTCGACCAGGACGTCGAGATCGTCGGCACCGATCAGCACGGCCGCCGCGGCGTCGTCGAGGCCGGCGATGACGACGAAACGCCTTCCTGCATCCTCGAAGCGCTGCGTCCATGCGTCCCGCTCGACGGAATTCGAGTAGAAGTGGCAGTCGACGTTCGTGCGGTCGTGATGCGCGATCGCCTGCCAGATCATCTTGCCCATCACGTGGTTGCGCAGGTCGGCGGACAGGTAGCCGATCCGCAGCGGTCCGGGCCTGCGTGCTGAAGGAATCGAGCCGGGTACGCCGTAAACGCGCGCGGCGACGGCATCGTAGGCCTGGGCGAAGCGCAGCAGCAACGCGGGCTCGACGTCGTAGAACAGCAGCAGGTAGAGCAGCTGTTCCAGGCAGTCCGTCAGCTCCTCCTCGTCGCGTGCCTGGAATTTTTCGTGCCGCAAGCCATCGATGTAGCGTTCCAACTCGTCGAATTGCGCCATGTGCTGGCACGCTTCCAGCGCGTAGACGGCGAGCGGGAGGGACTTGGGGCAGTTTCGTTCGAACGCCCGAAAGTTCGCGAGCCATGCATCGCGCTCTCCCGAGGCGAGCAGGACTTCGCCCAGGTTCCGGTACGCCGTCACGTGCTTCGGGTCCACGGCAAGTACGTGCGAATACGCGGCCACCGCGGCGTTGCGGTTGCCCTGTTGCTGGAACAGAACACCCAGATTGAAATCGGCATCGGTCATGTCCGGCCGCAGCGTCAATGCCCGCTGGTAGGCGCGTGCCGCGCCTTGGGCATCGCCCTTTCGTTGCAGCGAAGCGCCGTGATTGAAGTGGGCATCGGCATCGGCCGGAGACAAGAAAAGCACGCGTCGAAACGCGTGCTCGGCGGCCGCCCCGTCACGCCGTGCGAGATGCGCGGCGCCTAGGATCCGCAACAGCGCGGCATCGCGCGGCGCACGAGCCAATCCATCTTCGGCCAGGCGCACCGCCGCGTCGGCGTCACGCTGAGTCAGCGCGAGGTCGGCGGCCGCGAGGCGCGCTTCGACGAAATCGGGTGCCGCGGCCATGGCGGCCGCGAAACTTTCGGCGGCACGCGCCTGATCGCCCTGCGCCAACGCGATCACGCCGCAAAGATGGAGCGCGGGCGCGAACCCCGGTTCGACGGCGAGAACATCATCGTAGCCCGCCGCCGCCGCCGCCAGATCCCCCTGCTGGTGCGCACGCACCGAAGCGTCCCACAATGTGGACAGCGCGTCGGCCACGAGGCCGGTCGCCGGCTCGATCGATACTTCATCGTGCAAATCGCGCAACGCGCCGGCGAGTGCTTCGCTGTTCGCAAAGCTCCGGTCGACAAGCGGCTCGCGGTGCGGCGGCATTCCCGCGTGCAGCGACCAGATCGCGCGGGCCGGTCGCGCGCGCAACAACGCGGCGGTGTCGAAGGTCAATCCGGCTGCGTCGACGAGCACGTCGCAGTCGCGGGCGGCCAGGATCCTCGCCATCGCCGCGTCCGCGGGCGATGGTAATTCCAGATGGAGATTGCCCGCCGGCAAGACCGTCGATAACGCTGCGCGCGTCGATTCGGGCGCCCCGGTACACAGCACGAGGATTGAAAGCGCTTCTGCTGGAAGGCTCGCGACCGCCGATGCCAGCGACGATCGGCTCGCGTGCCATCCGGGGGCGTCCGGGGCAGGACACAGCCACGCGACCCTCAGCGCGTTTCCCGCAGTGCGGCGGGGCCACATCAACGGTACCGGCGGCGGTGGCAGCGACCCGGCGAGTGCACTGTACGCAACGGCGAGACGGTCGGCGACACCGGCGTCGCGGCGCGCAATCACCACCGCCAATCTTCGCAGCGCGTCAATGTCCGTCAACGGCCAGCCGCGCCGGGCGATCGAATCCGGCATCGCCACACCGCATTCCGCGAGTGCCGCAAGCAACACCGGCGGCAGGGTGCCAACGTGCGGCGTCAATGCGTCGAGCAGCGGCTGGCGTTGCGGGTCTTCGCGCGTCGCGGCGAGTGCCATTGCCAGCGCCGACGCCAGCGACGGCGAATGCGCCAACGCAACGTCTTGTCCAAAGACGGCGGCGGCATCGCCAAGCGCCGCGTGATCTCCCGTCGCCGCACTCGCCGCAAGCAGCGTGGCGTTTGCGCGCGCGTCCTGCGGCGAGAGCGCGACCGCCTCCGCTGCCGCGGCCTTCGCGTTCGCAAAATCGCCCTGTGTCATTGCCGCTTCAGCGAGCGCCAATCGCGGCGCGAGGAATGTCCGATCGAGCGCTGCCGCCGTCCGCCATGAATTCAACGCTTCGCCGGCCAGGCCCAGCTGCCACAGCACCTCGCCCAGGTGAAAGTGCGGCAGCGGCGAATGTGGGTCCTCGCGCGCGGCACGCCGGAAACAGGGAATCGCGTCGGTGGGACGGCCCTCCTGCTGATGCGCCCGCCCGCGCGCCAGCCAATCCAGGAACGCATTCTGTGCCATTACTTGAGGCGAGCACGCAGCCGGGCCACGACGGCCGTGGGCGCCACGCGCCTCAATACACGGCCCGCCATCGTGTGGCGATGCTTCGCCGCCGCGCGCGCGATCCGGCCGAGCAGGCCGGCCGCCGGGCCCTCCTCCCGTGGCGCAGCGGGAGGGGGAACCCAAGGCACGTAGCCCAGCGCATACCGAAGCCTGACGGGCTCCAGCGCCTTTTGTGGTTGCAGGCGCCGCCCGTCAGCGCGGGCAAGCGTCGCGTCGTAGAGCGCGAACGTGGCCTGTACCATCTGCGCGAGCGTCGCGTGCGGCAATGCCCGTGCACGAGTCGATGCAGCGGCGAGTTCGCACGGCGCGGCGAGGAGCGTCTCCAGCCGGTCGAGCATGCCGGCCTCGTCGCGCCATTCCCGTTCGGTCATGATCCATCCGGCGCCGCTGTCGTGCACCCGCTCGGCCAGCGCGCCGATGGGTGGCACCAGCACGGGTCGTCCGGCGGCCCACGCCTCGGTCAGCGTGTAGCTGAAAGACTCCGGACCCACCGACGGGAAGAGCACCAGCTGCACGCGGTAGTGCGAGAGCAGATCGGGCAGGTCGGCCGTCTCGTAGCGTCCATGCACAGTGAACACCGCATCGGCCGACTGCCACGGGCCGTGCTGGAAGTCCAGGTAGCCGATCAGCACGAAGCGCGCGGACACGCCCCGCGCACGTGCCAGTTCCACCAGCCGTTCGAGTCGGCGCGCGCCCTTGTCAGGACCGATCGCCCCGAGCACCGCCACCGTCGGGAGGCCGTCATCGGGCAGCAGAATTGCGTTGCGGGCGCCGGGCCGGCGTGGCGGCGGCGCCTCGGGCAAGCCATGCGGGATGACTGTCGCTGCGCAATCCGGGAAATAGCGGACGAGGGTTTCCGCGGCCCACCGGGACGGCGCGATGCGAAATGCCGCGCTGCGCAGCAATGCGTGATGCCGCGTTCGCCATGCGACGATATCGATGCCGTCGAACGCCGGCTGCGAGGCAAGGCAGCGATTGCAGATTGCCGCGTCCACCTGCGCTCCGCAGTACATGCCGTCGGTTCCGTGAAAGGTGATCGTCGGGCAGGCGGCATACAGATCGTGCACCGTGTAGATGTGGGGCACCGGGAGGTCGCCCAGCGCGGCGAGGATCCCCTCGCGGCATGCCGAGATCTGGTGTACGTGGATCAGCGCAATGTCGAACGAGGCGCAAAGGCCACCAACGAAGTCCTGCCAGGATTCCTGCGGCCCGCGATCGAATTCGAACGTCACGACCGCGCCATTCGCGCGATGCTCCTCGACCTGCCAACGATCGCCGACGGCGATCACGAGATGATGCCGCCAGCGCGAACGCGATCCGGCAATCAGCGCGCGGATATGCCGTTCGGTGCCGCCGCCGTGGTGGTGATTCAGGTGAAGAATGCCGCGTCCGGGTGCGGCGTTGGCGGCGAGCCTCATCTGCGCCGCTTCGCGCAATGGTCGCAGCGGATCGGCGCCGATGTAGTCGCGCACCATTTCAAGATAATGCGGATGGCGCTCGGCCAGAAGCGCGATGTTGCGAACGCCCAGTTCGCTCTTCTGGCCCTCGAACGAGCGGCCGCCGGTATGCACGACGAACGCGTTGTCGGCAAGCACGTTGCGCCAGCCTGCATGCGCCGCCTTGAGGCAAAGGTCGTTCTCCTCGCCGTAGCCCAACCCGAACGCCATGTCGAACACGCCGACCTCGTCCAGAAGTGCGCGGCGGATATACATGCAGAAGCCGACGCCGGTCGGAAGGTCCGGATAGGTCGGGGCCGCAACCGCGGCGAGCGCCGCGCGCACGGCTTCGGGATCGGCCCCCGGCGGCCAGGGATTGTCCTCGCAGAATCGCGGAAATGAGCAGATCTCGGCGTTGTTGGTGAACGGGGTGATCGTGCCGATGCGAGCGTCGGTTGCCGCGCAGTGCATGATCGCATCGAGCCAGCCGGCGGTGACGATCGTGTCCGAGTTGAGAAGGATGACATCCGCGCGCGACAGCTGCATTCCCCGGTTAGCCGTGCCGGTGAACCCCAGGTTCGCCTCGTTGCGCAGCAGCAGCATCTGCGGATGCGCGAGCGCCTCCAGTTCGTCGAAGTACTGCGCGATGCGCGGATCCGGCGAAGCGTCGTCGATCAGCACCAGCCTGACGTCGGGGCGCAGGTGGGCAAGGACACTGGTCACGCAGTCGTGCACATCGGCCGGCGCGTTGTACACCGGAACGACGATGTCGATGACAAAGCTAGTCGCGGCAGGACTCATGCGCGCAGCAGGTGTCGCCACCAGAGCTTCGCGCGCACCCAGGGAAGTGTCAGCCACCAGCGCATGCTCTGCCGGTACACGATGATGCGTTCCTGCGCGGCGAGCGCGCGCTCGAGCCGCGCGCACTCCGCGGTCATGGCTGCCAGTGACTGCTGGGCCGAGGCGAGCGCGGAGACTGCATTGGCGTGGTCGTTCTGCGCGGCATTGCGGGCCCGTTCCATGCCGTCACGCTCCGCGACTGCCTGCTCGCGCGCGGCATTGACGGCAGCGAGTTGCCCATCGCGCTCCACGACCACGCGCTCGCGAAACGCGACGAGATCCTCGAGGTGGCGCACATGCGCCGACTGTTGGTCGAGCGCGGCGTCGCGTTCCGCCAGGAGCGAATCGAGCCGAAGGACCTCGGCCGCGCGCGCGTCCATGCGCGCGATTTCGGCCTCGCCTCGATCGGAGAAAAGCGACAACGCAAGCCCCTGCGAGGGGAGGCAGGCCACGGTCCTGGCGGCAATCACCACGTAGTACATCGCAGGAGGCGGTACTGCGCGGTCGACACCCGCCGAATCGCCGGCGAAGGCCTCGAACCGGTCGGTCGCCGCATCCTCGCTCCACAACGCCGACCCATAGTATCGCCGTTGCCGGTGCCAGCGGCGCGCCGCAAAGGTGCCCACCAGCAGCGCATCGATCTCCTCGCGGGATGGCTCATGCAGGTGAAAAGGGTTGATGTAGCCCCGCGCCTGGGAATACTCGACCGGGTTGGGCGCCGAAAGTATCAGGATCCCGTCCGGGCGCAGCACGCGGCCGATTTCGGCGACCATACGCGACTGGTCTGCCCGGGGAAGATGCTCGATGGTTTCGAACGAGACGACGACATCGACCGCGCCATCCGCGACCGGCAGCGACGAGGCCGAGCCCCGCACGAAGCGCAGATTCGCGCGGCCGGCATAGGCAGCGGACGCATGCGCGATCGCGCCTTCGGAAATGTCGACGCCGATCACGCTTCCCGCTCCGCTGGCCAGCAGCGTGCTCCCGTAGCCTTCCCCGCAGGCTACGTCCAGCACCGAAAGGCCCGAGACGAAGCGGCGCGCGAACGCGTATCGATGCCAGTGCTCGTGCGCTATATCGCCGGCGACGCCCGGCACGAAGCGTTCACCTGTGAATTCGAGGTCGGCTGGCATCGGGAGATCCATGGCGCGCGGTGTGGCAGGTTCGGCATCGTTCCCGTCACCCCGCAGCCACGCAATTTTAGCCGATCGTCCGGGAAGCGCCGGAATCGGCCATGTCCGGCGACTGACCGCGGACGGCGGACACGGCGTCCGTAGGTCGCAGCGGCGGCGGCGTAGCGACGTCGGCCGCGAGGCGGTCAGCGATTTTGGGGGCCTTCGGTGCCTGCATTCTTCGAAGCGGTCGACCCTGATGCTCCCCGGCTATCCAAACGCGAAAATCTCGGCGCAGCCGAGAGTGAAATACTCGCCTGCTCTCGCCGCCGGCGAAAACAGCAGCCTGGAAAATTCCCTGGCATCGCCAAGCACCAGCGGAAGCTGGTTGCGCGTGACCAGATTCATGCACGGCCGGGACTTGAGCGTCTCGTCGAAGTACCAGGGCCGCTCGCCATGCACGTCGTCGATCACCAGCCACTTCAGGTTGTGCTCGAAGAACGAAGACAGATTCGACGACCGGAGGTTCATGCAGGCAACCGCCTCGGACCGCATGCGGCCGGGAAGCGGGTACTCGACTGTCGGACGGTCGGCGGTCGCGACGAACAGCTGCACGCCGGATTCGAGTTGCTCCACCAATCGGGCACCGACGATCGCCTGCGGCATCAGCAGCGTCCGGACCAGCGGGCGCACCTTCCGCAGATCGTTGGCGAACGAAAGCGAGTCATTCTCGTCGCGCAGATTGACGCCCTTGAACCTCTCGAGGGTGGAGTCTGCGCACGAGGTCGGATGGAGTTCGAACCCGCAGACTTGGGCCATCCGCTCGAGGCTTTCTCGACTGTGCAGCCACCGGTGTCCCGAGAAGCGCATACCCATGTTGAGGGCATCCGCACCGGTTTCGACGCCGAACGCCTGGTGCAGTAATTCGTCCGGCTCGGGTTTGAAGTTGGCGCTGTATTCCACGAGCCTGGGCAGGCTCGGCATCAGCATTCGCGCCACGCCTCCGGTTTGCAGGACACGGTTCGCGTTGCACAGGATGTACACCTGCTCGGCATGGAAGAAATGTTCGAGCACATCCTCCGCGAACACGCCTTCGGCGACGCCCGTCCATGTCTCGGGCCAGCTATCGAGGAGATTCCATGCAAATACGCGCGGGTCGTGCGGAATGAAGTCCAGGTTCAGGAATCCGTCCAGTACCCGCTCCCCGCAACCCAGATGCAGGAACAGCGGTGCAGCGGTCGCCGGCGCTACGTTGGTGCTCCACAGATAATGGCCGGCAAGTTCGGGATTCTCCCGGGCCAGGCGGCGCAATGAAAACTCCGCGGCAGCCACTTGAGTCGCCGGTTCCACCGGTGCGGCTGCGGTCGTCGCCGTGCCATCGAGCGCGCGTACCAGCCGTTTGAAGACCCCCATCGCGTTCCTCATCGGTCGGACAACCTCGAACCTGCGCTGCGGGCAACGCGCCGCGCTCTGCCTGGCGCGCGAAACCGGTGACGGCTCCGGCCCGCAGGGACGCTACCCGCGCAACAGCCGGAACAGGCGCCCCATCGCCGTCGGTCGTTGCACCGGCGCTGCCAGACTACGCGTCGCGACCTGCGGCAAGGGCTCCATGCACAGCGCGCGGCACGCCGCCACGTAGATCCGGTAACGATCAATCACAGGTGCCGTGGGTCGCGCGATATCCGCCAGCGCATCGCGATAGAGCATACCGATGGAATCGCCACCCTGCACATCCTCCCCGGCCACGTTTTTCGCGAGCAGTCCCCTTCGCTGCAAGTTCGGCGGCGTTTTCCGGCGCCGTCAACGCCATGAACTGATCGAGAATGGCGTCGGGGTCCGGCCAACCGTCCATGATCCAGCCGGCCCCTTTGGCGAGCACCCGTTCCTGCAACGCTCCGCGCGGCGGAACCAGGGTCGCTCGTCCCGCCATCCAGGCTTCGCCGAGCGTATAGCTGAAGGTCTCCGGCCACTCCGTTGGAAAGGCAACCAGCGCAATCCTGTAGAGATCAAGCAACGGCTCGATTTCACTGCGCTTGTACCGACCATGGATGGTCAGCACCAGATCGCTCGATTGATGCCGGCTCTCGCGATCCGTATATCCGATCACCACGATACGAAGGGGAAGTTGCCGCTCCCGGATCCTTGCGACCAGCGTTTCCACACGCCTCGCCCCTTTCTCGGGGCCGAGGGCGCCGAGCATCCCGATATGGCGCAGTTCGTCGTTCGGCAGGTGAAGGGCCGGGGAAAGCTCCGGCTCCGGCTGGTGGTGCCCGACATGGGACCGTGGCGGGGCAACGGTCACCTTGATGCCTGGGTAGTATCGCTCGAGCGTGTCCCGCGCCCAATACGAAGGCGCGTAGATCCTGGTCGCGTTGGCGAGGAAACCGCGATATCGCTCGCGCCAGCGATCGATGTCGACCTCCTCCAGCCCGTTGCATTTCGACAGACATTGCCGACAAAGCGCATTGTCGGTCGTCGCATTGCAGTAGTTGCCCTCGCCGTTGATCAGATAGACCGTGGGACAGGGAACGTACATGTCATGGGCCGTATAGCAGTACGGCACCGAGGCATCTTCGAGTATCCGCAGGAAATCGTCGCCGCTCCCGACCAGGCTGTGAACATGCACGACGCCAATGCGCAGCCACGCGCACATCGAACGCAGCCAGCCGCGATCCGAGCCACCGTCGTCGCGTGGCCACTCGTACCGCGCTTGCGCATCCACGGCATGCGTCAGCACCCAGCGCTCCGGGAGGATTCGGAGGAAATGGTGGCGATAGTCGTCGCGGGAAGCCTCGATCAGTTCCTGAATGTACTTCTCCGTTCCACCACCACGATGGTGAACCACATGCAGCACACCGGGCTTGCCCTCGCCAGCGAGCACTTCGAGCTGCGATGCGACCATCGAGCGTATCGGCCCCGCCGGACCCCCGGCGATGAACTCGCGCAGGGGTTGCGCATGTTCAGGCTGCCGTTCCAGGGTCCGGGTCGGCGCGACTTCCTGCTTCCTTTGCTCGCGGACTCCGGGACGGCCCGTACCATGGATGACGACGTAGGCATCGTCGCAAAGCACGTTGCGGAAGCCTGCCTCGCGCGCACGCATGCTGAAGTCGACCCAACAATCGAGCCATCGGTCGTGATCTTCGCCCAGCGACGGATCCAAGAACCCGACTTTCTCGATGAGCCGGCGGCGGATGAACGTGCAGGGTCCCGACGCGGTCGGCAGTTCGGCGAGGACCGGCACGGCCGCCTGTTCCATTGCACGACTGATCAGATCGGGATCCTCCGGCATCGGATTGTCCCGCTCGAACCCGAGAAAGGACGCGCTTCCCGTATCGTTCGAAAATGGCGTGACCGTTCCGATCGTGGAATCGGCGGCGGCGCATCGGGCAATCCTGTCGAGCCACCCTTCGGTGACTCGCGCGCTCGGATCGAGCAGCACAACATCATTGCGCCCGGCGGACATCCCGCGATTGGCCGTGTTCACGAATCCGAGGCTGCGCTCGTTACGCAGGAGTACGCAGTTGCGCGTTCGGTCCGCCGACAGGCGCCGGAGCAATCCACCCACGCGTGAGTCCGTCGATGCGTCGTCGATCAGAATGAGCCGATGGCCGCCGCGATGCCGTTGCACGCTCGCCAGGCACGCCTCGAGTTCTTCATAGTCGTCGCGGATCGGCAACACGACGTCGATGAGCGGCCGTTTCGGCATTGCGACTCCGGTGCGGTCGGAATGGACTACGGGGCAGATTGGCGACGCGTTTCAGCGATCGTCATGCCACGTGTGCGGCAGTCGCACGAAACCCATCTCGCGGGACGTGCCCGTGACGACGAACGAGCGCTCGACATGGTCGAACAGCCGCACGCCTTCGGGATCCATCGCATGCGCACGGACGACGTATTTGCCGGGCAGCAACGCCAGGTTCGGCAGCGCAAGCGAGAATGCAAATCGGTTGGCCGCCAGCTTCTTCGGTGCCACGCCATCCATGTCGGTGGCCACGCCATAGATGGGCGTGCCGTCGGCGCGCACGATGCCGACCAGGACCACCGGCGTCCGACCGTCCGGCGAATAGACCTCGCCATCGAGCGCGATCGAATCGCCTTGGGCCAGCACGTCGCCGGGAGCAATCGTGAGCGACTGGACCGCGTAGACGCCCGATGATGCCGCGACTTCAGCGGCGATCGGCTCTCGCGAACGCGCGGATTTTTCCTCGTGGAACGCGAGGTAGGCCTGGGTGACGTCCATCGCCGGACCGTAGCTCACGGTCCGGCCGTCGCGCAGCCACAGCGCATGCCGGCATAGTTTCTGGATATGGTACATGCTGTGCGAGCACAGGAGCAGCGTGCCGCCTTCCGCCAGGTACTCCTCCAGCCAAGCCACACACTTCTTCTGGAACGACTCGTCGCCCACGGCGAGCACCTCGTCGGTGATCAGGATGTCGGGCCGCAGCGCGGTCGCCACCGCGAAACCGAGCCGTACCACCATTCCCGACGAGTAGTGCTTGATCGGGTCGTCGATGTGCTCGCCAATGTCGGCGAAAGCGATGATTTCTTCACGCTTCGCGGCGATCTCGTCCGGACCGAGGCCCAGCAGTGCCGCGGCGAGCTCGATGTTGGCAAGGCCCGTGTAGTCGGGATGAAACCCCGATCCCAGTTCCAGCAATGCGCCAACACGCCCATTGACCGTGACTCGGCCGCGGGTTGGCGGGATCACGCTGGCGACGATCTTGAGCAGCGTCGACTTGCCGGCGCCGTTCTCCCCGATGATTCCGAGCGAAGCGCCTCGCTCCAGCGTGAAGCTGACGTCCTCGAGCGCGCGGAACACATGCGGGGCCGCGTGACCGCGCAGCAGGTCCCATACAAGCCGCAACTGGCCACCTCGCGACTCGACTTTCGCATAGTCCTTGCCGACGCCGTTCAGCGCCAGCAGGGGCGCGCTCAATTCCCTCGTCGAAGGCGCCGTGTGCCCCTCTCCCAGAGCGGGGCGAGCATCCTGGGGCGGCGCTTTGGCGCCTGCAGTTCCCTCCCGATCGGCGCTGCGCGCCGCCCCGCCCCAGGGGGGCGCGCGCCTTGGGGCGGCCCGGCGGCGCTCATACGAAATCCTCGAAGTGCGGTGAGAGCCGGCGAAATACCCAGAGGCCTGCGAGGAAGATGGCGACCGCGACGCCGAGTGCCACCAGGTCGCCCCACCGGAGCGCCAGCCTGCCTGCGAGCAACGCGTCGCGCAGACGGCCCACCAGCCAGGCGAACGGATTGACCGCGACCCAGGGCCGCATCGATTCCGGCACCAGCTTCAGCGGATACAGGATCGGCGTCAGGTACATGAGAATCATCAGCCCCGGCATGAGCACGTGTTCGACGTCGCGGATGAAGACCTGCAACGCTGCGAAGAACAACGTGACGCCGATGACGCCGATGGCGAGCACGCCCCACAGCGGAATCGCGATCAGCAGTCCCTCGAGATGCAGTGGCTCGCCATAGGCGACCAGAGCGACCAGCACCGCCAGGTATCCCGCGAGCTGCAGCACGAGCGTCGCACAGACCGAGGCGAAGACGATGAGTTCGTGCGGGAACGCCACCTTGCGGATCAGGCCCGCGTAGCCAACGAGGCTGGTCGCGCCGCGCTGGATGCCTTCCTGCGCCGCGAGCCACGGCCAAAGCGCGACCGCCACGAAGGCGAGGAAGCTCTCGTTGCCGAAGCGCTCGGCGCGAAATATCGTCGTGAACACGAAATGATAGACGACGAGAAGCACCAGCGGATGCACGAACGCCCAGGCGAGGCCGGTGATGCTTCCCAGGTAGCGCGTCTTGAGCTCCCGCCTGAAGAAGTTGGCGAACAGCGCACGATCACGTACACGTGCCGACGGCGCCGGGACGACGCTGCGGCGCGCGGAGGCGGAGGCATGCATGCGGGGGGAAGTCCAGTACGCCGGTGCGTTGCCGGGCGTCTCGCTATTTCGGCGCGGTGGGCGCGGCGCCCGCCGGCACGGCCTCCAGTGCCCGGCGTACCGCGTTCGCGTCCACCTTGGGCGTCAACGCGTCTACCGCTTCGCGATTGACTTCGGTCTTCGGGTCGCGGCGTGTAGCCGCCAACGCGTCCTCGGTCTTCTCTTCGACGTAGCGCTTCTTCAGTTCCGCCATGATCGTGTCACGGGCCTGCTCGAAGGTCGGCACGATGGCCGGGCGTTTGCCGTCCAACCGGATCACGTGCCAGCCGAACTGCGACATGACCGGCTCGGACAGATCGCCGGGGTTCTTGAGCGCGAAAGCCGCTGCGCCGAAGGCCGGGTCCATATCTTTCTGTGCGAACCAGCCGAGCGAGCCGCCGTTGGTCGCAGCGGAAGGATCATCGGAGAGTTCCTTCGCGAGCTGCGCCATGTCGGCGCCCGCCACAAGCTTCGCGCGTGTGTCCTGCGCCAGCTTCTTCGCCTCGTCCGACGTGTGCTTCTTGGTGTCGAACAGGATGTGGGTCGCGCTTACCTGTTCCGGGGTCGTGTACTTCGCGCGGTCGAGCAGGAAAGCCTCGCGCGCGCGTTGCTCGAAACGGGCCGGGTTCGCGTCGAATTCGGCAATGGCCTTCGCCTCGACGCTTTCGACGAACATCTGTCCCACGACGCGGTCGACCTCGAGTTCGATCCGCAGCGCAGCCTCGGGCGTGGTGTCGACTTTTGCCGCGCGGCCCTGCGCGGCCAGTGACTTCTGGAGGAGCATGCGCGCGAGCAGGTCATTCACGCGGCGGGGACTGTTCGCAAAGCCCACCCGGAGGTCGGCCGGGAGCTTCAGGAGCTCGGCGTCGTATTCGGCGCGGGTAACCTTGGCGAAACTATTGGAAATCAGCACCGTGTCGCCTGCGGGCGCTTGTGCGAGCGCGACGCCGGGAACGGCAAGACCGACGGCCAGAATCACGGCCGCCAACAACTGGATAGGGTGAAAGGCGATATTCATCGGATTCGATGCGGGTGCGTGGGCACCGGCCGGGCAGGAAGCAAAAAGGGGCGAGGATTGCTCCCCGCCCCGGAGTGAAACCTGAAACGTTTGCGATTACTTGACGTCGTTCGTGACCTTGTGGTTGAAGTTGCCACCGTAGTTCGACTGGACCAAACCCTGCTCCCGGAGGCGCGCCCGGAAGCAGCGAGCGTCTCGTTCTCGAACGTGATCGCAGCGAAGCCGATGACCGGCAGGCCGCTGAACGTCGTCGTGAGCAGACCGATCGTGTTGCCCGTCTTGGTGTTGAACACCGTCGAGCCACCACCGACCAGCTGGTGACGACCGACCGGGACCGTTGCACCGGCCCAGTTCAGCGAGACCCAACCGTTTTCAAACGAAGTACCGACCGTGGTGCCGTTCTTCGACGCCAGCACGTTGCGCGTGCCGAACGTGATCACGTTGGCTTCCCAGCACAGCGAGTCCGTCAGCGTCGGCGGCGGCGGCGAGAAGCTCGTGTCCGAGACGATCGTGCGCTCTTCGCGGTCGTACTGCGTCAGCACCACTTCGTCGCAGGAGCCGGACGCGCCGAAGTTGCTCTGGAAGAGCTTCTGCGCAGCGCCGGAACCAACGAACACGTATTCACGCTTCGTCGGCATCGTGACGACCCAGTCGGTGCCCGACTTGGTATTCGCGTCCAGCACGAACTCGTTGTACACGTTGTTGTGCATCAGGACGGCGGACACCGGATCGACGTTGTTGCCCGAACCGACCCAGCTCGTGATGAACACGTCAGAACCCGAGACGACCACCGAGGTCTTCGGGTTGACGTCGGCCAGCGTCGGACGAACGTCGCCCGGCTCGAACCAGCGTGCCAGCGACGAGAAGCCTTCCAGCGCCGTCGCGTCGAAGCCGAAGTCTTCGCCCTTGAGGACGTTGATGAGCGTCATGCCGCCGAACAGGCCACCGGTACCCGGCACCGTGTTGTTCGGCGCGGTAGGCGCGGCGAGCGCGGCCGGCGTGCAGGTCGGAACGCCGTTGGAGTGGGTCACTGCCGCCGCGGTCGTGCCGATCACGTCACCCATTTCGATGATTTCGACGTAGCCCTCACGCGTACGATCCAGCGAGGTGCCTGCCTTGTCGTCGTTGCTGCCCGAGTAGGCGTAGTTGACGAACGGGGTCGGGGAATCCGAGCTCGTCGAGATCTTCGGCGTCGTGCAGGACTTGTCGGCGGTGAAGATGCCGGCACCGTTCGTGGTCGGGATGACCGCGGCGGTCCAGACGTCCTTCGCCGACAGGTACAGGTTGAAGTCGAGGACTTCGCGGCTGTTCTTGCCTTCGAGGAAGCGGACCTTGACGGCCTTCGCCGAGGCGGTCGAGTTGACGACCGACAGCAGCGAGTTGTAGGGGGCATCGACGACGAGTCCTTCCACGGGGATGCCAACCGAACGCACCGTGTAGTAAGGATAGATCAGCGCCTGACCGAGACCGCCGGGATTGACTGACACCGCCTGCGCAACTCCGGCTGCGCTGAGCGCACCCAGGCCGGCGACAGCGGCGTACAGCGACTTGTGTTTGAACGTATTCATAATGGGTGAGGACTCCTTTTGATTGCCGTTTAAAGTGATCACTTTAGAACCAACAGCACGCGAATCTTATTACAGCCTACCTCTTATTACAATTGAATCGCGTCCCGCCATGCTGTTCCGGTGTGGATATTCCGCAACGTCTCTAACCGGCGACATCGGGGTGCCGACCTACCTGCCACGGTAGACGTACCACGCCTGTCCACCGTCGATGATCCACGATTCCTGGACGGGCGTTGTGATGCCTTTCATCCGCGGGTGATCGTAGGTAAGCATCAGGTCGACCACGCAGACGTCCCCCTCGCAGGCAACGGAATCGATCTTGACCTCGCGGAACGCCCCACGCCGGGTGTTGGCCTTGAATTTTTCGAGGGTATACGCGTCGCGGGAGCCCGGGCTCATGAAGCCATAGGCGGCTGCGAAATCGTCCTTGATCATCGCATCCCAGCGCGCCTGCGCCCGCGTGGCGACGAGGGCCTGCTTTGCCTCCCGGGTGGTGGGAGCCGGGTTGGCTCCGCCGCCATCCGGGACCGTCGCACAGCCGGCCAGTGCCGCCAACGCGAATGTCGCCAGAACCCGACAGCCCTGTCGGCAAACAGCGACGAGATTGGCCCGAAAATCGCGAAAACCTGAAATTCCGCCGAAAACCATCAATCTTGTTTCACCTTGCGTGGCACCGAGGCTACCGGGGGACTGCGAAAAACCCCTGGCGGAACCTTACCCACGGCGCCGCAACCCAACTGCTCAGGGTACCTCTTCCGGCAGCCAACGTCAAACTCGCCGATAGGCGCGGCGAGCGTCCTCCGGAACGCTTTCCCGCGGCCATCGGTGGGTTCAGCCGGCGGGTCAAGGCGCCACGGGCAACGCCGTGCCGGGCGGCGCGCCCGGGGCCGCCGGCGACGATGGCGGAAACACTTCCCTGGTGAAAGGCGAAATGTACGGGAAGTATCGGTCCAGGTTTTCCATATTCTTGCGCAGGTCTTCGATCGCCTCCGCGACGTCGATTTCCTTCTCGACCACCCTGGGCGTGATGAACAGCACGAGTTCCGTACGGTCGCTCTGGATTTGCTGCGCACCGAAAAGACCGCCGATGATCGGGATCCGCGACAGCAGGGGGATGCCCTCGGAGGTGTTTTTCCGGATATCGCTGATGAGGCCCCCCATGACCATCGTCTGCGCGCTCTTCACCGCCACGTAGGTCTGCACCGACCGCGTGTTGATCGGCGGCGCGTCGCCCGTCTGCGCCGGATTGCCCGGAATGCTGACTTCGGCCTGGACGTCCAGCGCGACGAGGCCCCCGGCGTTGATGTGCGGCGTCACCTGCAGCAGCACGCCGGTGTCGATGTACTGCGACGTCGTGGTGACGGCGTTGGTCGTCCCGCCCACCAGCGTCTGTTGGTTGATCGGAATGCGGTTACCGACCTTGATCGTCGCCTTCTGGTTGTCGAGCGCGGCGATGTGTGGGTTGGCGATAACCTTGGTGTTGCCGTAGGTGTCGAGCAGGCGGAGCACCGCCTGTACGCCACCCGGGAAATTGGCGTTGTTGATGATGTAGGTGAAGCCCTTTGCGAGCGCCGCGCTGGGCGTGTCCGACGCCGACGGAAGTCCAGTCGCGGGGTTCGGCGAATTCACGAGGGGGCCATGCAGAAGGCCGCCCGAGCCGCGCCCGGAGGGCGCGCCGCCCCTGAACAGCCAATCGACGCCGAACTGCAGGTCGTCTGTGAGGTTGACCTCGGCGATGGTCACCTCGATGATGACCTGCCGTTGCGGGACGTCGAGCTTTCGCAACGCGGCCTCGATGACCGAAAACTCGGCCGGCGTGGCGATGATCAGCAGCGTGTTGTTGTCCTTGTCGGCGACGACCTGCAGGTTGCGGACAACGCCGCTGCCCTCCGCCGCGACCGCGGCTGCGGGTGCCGGCGCGGGAGGCGCGGGGTTCGCCACGGGCACCGCGGGCTGCGCGGAGAACTGCGGCGGATTGACGATGGTGCCGGCCGGTGTCCCCGGCGCCAGCGTCGGCGCCGACGGCGTCGTGGACTGCGTGACGCGGCCGGTGAACGCCTGCTGCAGAAGCGGCGCCAGGCGCTCGGCACGCGTGTTCTGCAGGTTATAGACGTAGAACTGCAGACCGCCGCCCGTGTCGCTGCTGCGGTCCAGCCGCTCGATCCACTTCTTGACCTCGTCCAGGTAGGCAGGCTGAGGCGTGACGACGAGCAGCGCATTCATCCGCTCGATGGGGACGATCTTGAGAATGCCGGTGATCGGGCTCGAGTTGCGGTCACCGACGATCTTCTCCAGCTCCTTCATCACATCCTTGACGTCGGAGTTCTGCAGCGTGAACACGCCCGCAGACATGCCCGCCATCCAGTCGATGTCGAACATGTCGATGGTGTCCATCAGGTGCTTCAATTCGCGCTCGGTGCCGGACAGGACAAGCATGTTGCGCAGCTCGTCCGGGCGCACCGCCTGCGCGTCCCGCGCGAACGGCTCGAGCAACCGCAGCATCTCGCGAACCCCCACGTAGCGCAGGGGCACCAGCTGCACCGAGAAGCCCGGCGGCAGCGCACGCGACGTGTTGCCGAGCTGCGGCGTGATATTGCCGCGGACCGCCGCCGCCTGCGGCACCACCATGTACATTCCGCCGCTTTTCACCATCGTCGCACCGTTCATCCGCAGCAGCGTTTCCAGCGTGGCGGGAAGCGCGTCGCGGGGGATCCCGGACGATGTGCGAATGGTGACCGTGCCGCCGACAGCCGCATCGATCGTGTAGGTTTCGTTGAGTATGTCACCCAGAATCTGGCGGACCACCTCGCGCAGGTCGGCCCCTTCGAAGTTGAGGACGACGCCGCCGCCGGCCGGCTGAATCGTCGGTCCCGGTGGCATCCCACCGCCTTGCTGCTGCCCCTTCACGACGACGCCGGTCCCGCGGTAGAGATGCGCCTGCAGTTTCTCGGAAGGCGTCTGCGGACCCGCCTGCGCTCTGGCGGTGGCGTCGGCGAGCTGCGGCGTCAACGGTAGGGAGTCCGGGCTCATCGTCTGTTTCATCGTCGGGGCGGGTGCATCGCCCGGTGCCGGCGCCGGTGCCTGGCAACCGGCTACGAAAAACGGCGCCGCGCAGAGGAACGCGACGCGATGCAGCGATCGTTTCTTCATTGTTGTTATCGGTTGTCCATCGTTGATGAGTCCTCTGGGGACGCCCGTGGTACAGGACGATCCGGCGATTATCGCAATTCGCGCGCGTCCCTGTTACCGGCGCGGTTGCTGGTAGCGTTGATAGACACCCTGCCACTGCGGATCGGTGCTTGGAACTACAGCGGGAGCGGGCGGCACCGACGACTGCCTCGGCGCCTGGTTCGCCTGCGGGGGAATCGGCGCCCCGGGCGGCAGTCCGGCGGCGGCGGTTTCCGCGGCCCGCGCCGCGCGCCGTCGCTCGGCCAGCACCTCGGCCACGTTCCGGACCGGCGTGGAGGCGGCGGCGGTGGCCGACGTGGGCGCATTGGCCGCGCCGCTGACCACCGGCTGAATGGTCGTCTTGGGTCCGACCGCCAACTTGAGCGCAAGTTCTTCGCTTTCGTCGCCCAGCGTCAGGCGAAGGCTGTCCGGCTTGATCTCGGAGACCACCATGCCGTTCACCGTGTCCCCGGCAGCGACACGCCGCGACTTGCCTCCTGCAACTTCGCGCAGGACCGCAACCGACTTGCCTTCGACGATCAGCGTCCCGGACAGCGCGAACTGCCCCCGCTGCATCTTGGGCTTCGCCGTGTCTGCGATTGCGGTGGGCGCCGGCCGGCGGGTCGGATTGAAAAGCGTGCGCTCGACGGCATCGCGGCCCGCTTCCGTCGCCACCGGCAGGTACTCCGGCAGTACCGACACCGTGAGCGGTTGGGGCTCCACGCCCGATTCGGCCGGCGGCACATGCACGATCGCGCGGCCCCAGTCGGTCTGCCACAGGATCACCAGCATGAGCAGCGCAAACGGTGCCAGCCAGACGACCCAGCCGCGCAGCGAGGATTGCAGAGCGCTCATTTCATCCTCCCGTCAATTCTGCGACGCCGCCGGCACCGCCGGGGCTGCCGGTTCCGGGTAGGCGAGCGCCGAGACATCGAGCTGCACGTTGTTTTCCGGCTCCTGTCCCGCCGCAGGCTTGAAGCCGCGAAACGCGTTCAGTGGCCGGATCGTCAGGTTGTCGACGACGAGGTAGGGAACCTGAGTATCGAGAGCCTGGAGGATCTTCGCCAGCGCCGGCATCGTGGCGAAGAACTGAATGTTGACAGTCATCTGCTTGAACGACCCTGCGTCGCGCGGACCTGGATTCTGGCTGGTCGTGATGCGGCCTCCATTGTTTTCGATGGCGAGGCGAACCAGGTCGGAAAGTTCTGCCGCGGCAAGGTTGGGCGAAGTGTTCTTGAGGAAGAACTGGCGCCCGTCCTTCACCTTCATCAGATCGAGTGCACGACGCAACTCCGGCGCCTGCGCGGCAACGCGGCGGTAACGCTCCAGCCGATCGGTGAGGTCCTCGATCGCCGTGTCGTAGTGCCTGTGCATCAGCAGGATCGGTCCTACGAGGAAGGCCAGAACGCCAACGACCGCCGCGATCAGCAATGCGACCGCGGCCGCACGCTGTTGCGAGGGCGACAACGAGACGGCGAAACTGGGCGTCATGGCGCTCGCCCCGATCCACCCATCGGCGCCTTCCCGGCGGTGGGTGCAGCGGGCGGCGGCGTGACACCGCCGACGGGTTGCGCGCGCGGCGCGGGCGCGGATGTTGCCGCGGGCAGCGGGTTCGTCATGGGCATCGCTTGCCCGCTCGCCGGTACCTGCGGCGGCACCATCGCGGGCGCCGAAGTCGGCGCTGGCGAGGGTTGGGAGGCTTGAGCGCCCGGCGATGGCGCAGGCGGCGCCTTCGAAGTCTGCGCAGCCTGGGGTGCCGGCGCGGTCGCGGCAGTCGACGTCTGCACAGCCTGCGCCGATGCCGGTGCCGGCGTGACCGGCGCCTTCGCGGACTCCGCCGGAACTGCGGCCGGCTCCGCTGGCTTGTCGGCCACGACCAGCATCAGCGGCGCCGGAGGCGCGTGCGGCTTCAGCTGGGCGCCCAAATCGAAGATCTCGCCCGGGCCCGGCTGAATCTTGGTGGTGGGGCCGCGCTGACCCGCCAGCGTGAAGAGTTGCGACTCCTCGAACAGCTGCACCAGTCGACCCGCATTGGCCGTCTCTCCGCGCATCAGCAGCTCGCGCTGGAGATCCTTCCCCTTGTTGGTGCTCTTGATCTCGAACTGCGTGAGCCAGGTGTCGTCGGGGAGCAGTTGACTGACGGTGCCGACCACCTGCAGCGCACCGGGAAACGCGTACTTGCGCTCGAGCGCGGTGTTGTAGTCGCCCACCATGGCGTTGAGTTGCGCCCGCAGCGTCTCCGAAACCGCGGCGCGGGCGCGCGCCTGGTCGGCGAGCACGGCGAGCTGCATTGCGTAGTCGCGCTTCTGCCAGAGCGGAATGGCGACCGCTGCGATTGCGAGTGTGCCCAGCACCGCGAGGGGAATCCAGAACTGCCAGCGCCGCCAGACCGTTGCCGAATTGCGCGCTTCGGCGGGCAACAGGTTGTGCCGCGACCGCGCTGCCGTCGCGGGCGGCTCGGGCACCACGGCCGCGACCTCTCCGCCCCAGCCAGCAACGTGGCGCAATGCCGGGTCGACGGCCGCCCGGCGGGCCGTTGCGAGATCGACAGTGATCGTGCTGCGCTGCTTGTCGCGATCGACGATTGCGGCGTCGAAATAGAGCTCGTCCGGCTTGAATGGCGTGTGCCGGTCCAGATCGTAGGCCAGCGCCTGCCGGAAATTCTCCTCGACCGCGGCCGGCAACACGATCTTCTTGCGCAGCACGTCGTGTGCTGACAGGCTGATCACGACGCGCGGCGCGGCCACCGGCGCGCCGTAGACAATACGGGTAAGTGACGCGAGCGCCGCACGGCCTGCGGCGGTGTTCGCGGCCGCGTCGCCGACCAGCGAAATGGAGGTCGCTTCCAGCATCACCGGGCGACCGCCGACCATCCCCGGTCGCCACAGCGTCGCATGGTCGGAAGCGAATTCAAGTACCGGGCGCATCCGCCTTCGGGCCAGCGCCGCGCGCGGCGCGGCCGGCGCGAGCGCGTCGAGCTCGCGCGTCCACCAGGCCCAGAAGCCTGCAATGCCCAGGCGACGCATGTAGTCTCGCACGCGCGCTCCGAGCGGGGGCAACGTCAATTCACGGTCGGACATCGGTGGGCTTGAGGTCGCGTTGATCGCTGTGGGAGTCCGGTTCGAAGACGGCGGGTGCGGCCTCGGTATGCCCTTCCTGCCAGCTCATGGCAAGCAGCGGGCGTCGCCCGTCTCCTGAGGGACGCACGACCGCTTCGCGGGCGAAGGTTACACCATCGGCTGCCGTGGCCACCGCGCGCACGCGCCACACCGGTACGGCGCCGGCAGCGAAGCCGGAGGCGGGTGGAAACGGCGGCACCGGCAACTTGGATGCCTGTGCATCGGCTCTTTGCTGGAGATACGCGTCGACGGTCTCCGGCGTCGCCGCGGGCAGGGCGAGCAGGACGTCGCGCGATGCGGTCAGGGGATTGATCCCCGGTTGCCGCGAATTGACGGTCAGGCTGTCAACGACGCGAGCGTAGATCGCGGGGGTCATGCCCATGACCCGCGCCAGTTCGCTGACGGTCTCGAATGGTGCGTTCGCGGGCTTCTGCTTCATGCCCGCCATCCGGTAATCCGCTTCCTCCGCGCCGTTGGGGCGCTTGGTGTCGTCGGGGTCGCGCCAGTCGGCGATCGAGTCGACGATCCTCGCGGCCAGGTCCGGATCAGCGGAGCCCACGTGTTCGATCAGGCCACGCAGAAGCGTGTCCGGTGCCGCGTTGATATCGATCTTCGCCCCTTCGTCGACCGCGCTGGCGACAATCCCGACATCACCGTCGTTCCAGGTGTGCGGCTGGCCGTCGCTCGCCCACGACGTCGGGTAACGCGGGCGTGAAAGCTCGAACGCCATGCGCTCGACGGCCCCGTCGGCGGCGGCGCGCGCCTGCGCGACCGAAAGCGCGTTGCGTGCCGACAGCGCCTCGCTGCGCATCGAAAACGCGAAACCGCTCGCGATTACCGTCAGCATGATCGTCAGCCAGAGCACCAGAATGAGGGCGATGCCGCGTTCGCGACCCTGCCCTCGAGAGGGCAACGAATGCCGGCGATAGCATGAAGTCACAGTCAGACTCCCACGCACTGCGTGCGGATCGCGTCCCACGCCCGGCAGCCCGATTCCGGCGCCGCGCGCGGCGCGATCAGCAACGGCGGCCAGGGATCTCCGATGCGCGGCGTGACCTCGATGTTGATAAGGATGGGCAGGAGCTGCGGATCGTCCCAGCTGCCGCGCCACGTCGGCGCGGTGTCCGGCGTGGTGCCGCGGTCGCGGCCGTAGTAGTTGATCTCCAGCGACTTGACGTCGTCGACGAGCACCGAACGCTCTGCATCGGAAAACGTGGGCATCGACAGCGCGTTGAGATCGGGGATCATCCGCTCGATGACCAGCGCGTTTTCCTGCTTGCCGGGCACCGGCGAAAGCGCCAGCCGGTAGTACCACATGCCTCCCAGCCCGACCCGCCCCGGGAGCGGTGCAGTGAAGCGCAATTCGTCGCGGGTGCCTCCGAACAGCAGCGGGAACTCGGCGATCTTGCGCATCCGCTGAGGATGCTGCGACGAGAGCTGTGCGCGAAGGTATTGGCTGGCCAGGCGCATCCCGGCCGTGGCCTGTGCCGTCTCGTCGCCGGCTTCCTGGCTGCGGCCGGCCAGGCGCAGCGAACCGAACAGCACCGTCGACATGAGCGCGAGCAGGCCGAGCGCGATCAGCAGCTCGATCAGCGTGAAGCCGTGGTCGATGCGTCGGCGGCGGCTCATGCCGGGCCCCTCGGCCCCATGCGGATGGTGGCGATCGACAGCGTGCGCATGCGACCATCGCTGCCCTCGAACTTCACGTCGACGACGACGCGGAACAGGCGCATCGCGAGATTTTCGGACGCGCGTGCGAGATCCGGATCGACGTCGGCGGGCTCGTAGGGAGTGACATGCGATTCCCACTGAACGCGGCCGGCCGCGTCCGAGCCTTGCTCGAAGGCCTCGCGCAGCGGCTGCGCGGCCGCCGCCGCATCGAGCCGCGACTCGGCCACGAGCAGCGCGCGGCTCCACTCCTTCGCTGCCGACGCGTTGTTGAGCGAGGCCGAGAACAGGCGGAACAGCGCCGTCGCCACCAGCGCCAGGATCACGAATGCGACGAGGACCTCGATCAGCGAGAATCCGCGCGCGCTCCGCGGGTCGCGCGTCCGCCCGATGCGGTTCGACGCCGGGACCGCGCTCCGTCCGAAGGCGACCGATGTGGCAAGGTTCGTCAAGTGCGCTTCAATCCAGTATCGCCACGCGACCGGTCAACCAGTCGACGTCGACCTCGAACTTGCGCTCACCGGACCCGACGGTGATGCGTCCGCCGTTGCTGCCGCCGTCGGGATAGAAGCGGATCGCGCCGACTTTTTCGTCGACCAGGTCCTTTTGCGCGGTGAACAGTTTCAGCTCGATATTGCGCGGCAGCGCGTGTTCCTGCGGATCGCGGTCGATCTTGAAGCGCCGGCCGGCCAGGTCTACGACGAGAAAAGTCTCGCGCCGATGCGACACGGCCTCGCTGCGTGCAAGGCGCAGTCCCGATGCAAGCTGCCGGGCGGCGCCACGCAACTCCGCGTTCGACACGCCGGAAAGCATCGGGATCACGATCGCGGAGGCCAATGCGAGGATCGTCAACACGATCAAGAGCTCGAGCAGAGAAACGCCCGCCATCACGCGCGGCGCGGCGATACGGCGGGGACCGAACGGCACCCGAGCGTTGTCAGTAGCTCGTGATGTCCTTATTGGGACCATCGCCGCCTTCCTTGGCGTCGGCACCGTAGGAAATGATCTCGTACGGCCCCTTGGTGCCGGGTGACGTGTACCTGTATTCGTTGCCCCAAGGGTCCTTCGGAATCGTCGCGTTCTTCCAGTAGGGACCGTTCCAGTTGTTCACGCCGGACGGCGCGGTGATGAGCGCCTGCAATCCTTCCTGCGTGGTTGGATAGCGACCGATCTCGAGCTTGTAGAGGTCGAGCGTCTGGCCGATCTGGTTGATCTCGATCTTCGCGGCATCGCCCTTGGCCTTCTCGCCCTTGCCAAGAAAGTTGCCGCCGACGATGCCCATCACGATCCCGATCAGCACCAGCACGACCAGGATTTCGATCAGTGTCATGCCGCGCGCCGCACGGGGACTTGCATACCGGTATTTCATCGTTGCCTTTCCTCATAGGTGCCCGGGGTCCGACGCACGCCTTGGAGACGCGGCCGTCGGATACATGTATGTATGACGCGCGTTCAGACCACGAGTTCGCTCATCCCCATGACTCCCAGGAGGATCGAGAACACAATGCCGCCGATGAGCACCGCGAGGCTCAGGATAAGCGCCGGCTCCAGCACGGCGAGGAAGCGCTTGATCGCCATCTGCACCTCGCGGTCGTACACATCGGCGACCCTGGAGAGCATCTCCTCCAGACGGCCGGATTCCTCGCCGACCAGGATCATCTGCGCGGCGAGCTTCGGATAGAGGCCCGTCTCGGCAAGCGGCCGACCGAACCCCTTTCCTTCGCGCAGCTTGGCGATGACACCGTCGAGCGCACCGGCCAGCACGGTGTTTGACATCGTCTCCTTCACGATGGCGAGGCCGGACAGCAGTGTGACTCCGTTGCCGAGCAGCGTGGCGAGCGTGCGGCCGAACCGCGCGGTCTCCACCTTGGCGATCAGGTCGCCCAGCAGCGGCGCTCCGAGCAACCGGCGATCACGCGCGAACCGGATGGCGGGGTCGCGACCCCGGCGCCGGAACCACGCGCCGCCCAGCACGACAGCAGCCAGCAGCGCCCACCACCAGGAACGCATGAACTTTCCGACGGCGACGACCACGAGCGTGGGCAGCGGCAGCGCGCGCCCCGCCTGCGCGAACGTGGTCTCGAACTGGGGAACGACCCATACGAGCAGCAATGCCACCGATGCGACCGCCACGCCGATCAGGATCACAGGATAGATGAGCGCGGACTTGACCGTCTCGCGCAATTCCTTGTTGCGCTCCATCGTGTCCGCGAGACGCTGGAGAACGACGCCGAGCGCGCCACCGGCCTCACCGGCGCGCACGATGTTGATGTAGAAGCGCGAAAACACCTCGCGCCGGGTGTCGAGCGACTGCGACAGCGCCTTGCCGCCGCGCACGTCATCGCGCACACCCTGCAGCAGCTCGGCCACCGCGGGCGTGGGCGAGAGCCCGATCAGGATCTCGAGCGCACGATCCAGAGGCAGCCCGGCGCGCAGCAGCGTCGCGAGTTCGCGCGTGACCGAGAGCAGCTGATCGCGCGTGACGGTTCTCGAATCGAAGAGGCGGCGGCGCATGCCGTCCTTTGCGCGCGGCGCGGCGGCGGCCGATGCCGTGGCGCCTGCGGCGTGCGCGATCTGCATCGGCATCAGTCCCTGGTCACGCAGCCGGTCGACGATCTCACCCTCGCTGGCGGCGTCGAGTTCGCCGACGGCAAGCTCACCCGCCTGATTCACGGCTCGGTAGCGATAGACTGACATTGCGCGACGCTTCAGGCTTCGCGGGTCACGCGAAGCACCTCTTCGAACGTGGTTTGCCCGGCCAGCGCCTTGCGCATTCCATCCTCGTACATCGACATCATGCCTTCGCGCTGTGCCGCCGCCTTCAACTCGTTCGAATTCGCGTGCTTCATCACGAGACTGCGCAGCGAGTCGGACATCGGCAACATTTCGAGGATGCAGAAGCGTCCCATGTACCCGGTGTGGCTGCACTGCGCACATCCCTTGGCGTGGTGCAGCGTAACGTCGCCGTCGCCAGCGATCCTGGCGATGCCGAGCTGCTCGACCATTTCCGGCAATGCCTGGTAGGGCTCCTTGCAGTGCGGGCACAGTTTGCGCACCAGCCGTTGCGCGAGGATGCCGACCACCGTGGAGGTCAGCAGGTAGTCGTCGATCCCCATGTCGAGCAACCGGTTGACGGTGGACGCGGCGTCGTTCGTGTGGACGGTCGACAACACCAGGTGACCGGTCAGCGCCGACTGCACGGCGATCTGCGCCGTCTCCAGATCGCGGATCTCGCCGATCATGATGACGTCGGGGTCCTGCCGGACGATTGAGCGCAGCGCATTGGCGAACGTGAGGTCGATCTGCGGCTTCACCTGGAT
This sequence comes from uncultured beta proteobacterium, assembly GCA_963739745.1. GTDB lineage: Bacteria > Pseudomonadota > Gammaproteobacteria > Burkholderiales > Casimicrobiaceae > VBCG01. The sequence continues at coordinate 76,320 of CAVUCJ010000008.1, read as the reverse complement.
CTGATTGATTCCGACCATCTGGTATTCAACCGGGTCCTCGACGGTCAGGATCTTCACGTCGGGCTGGTTGAGGCGATCGAGCGCGGTGTAGAGCGTCGTCGTCTTGCCCGAGCCCGTAGGACCGGTGACGAGCAGGATGCCGTGCGGCTGCATCAGCACGTCGATGAAGGCCTTGAGCGTATCGTCGGCAAAGCCGAGTTTCGCAAAGTCGAGCGCGACGCCGCCCTTGTCGAGGATCCGCATGACGACGGATTCGCCATGCATCGTCGGCACCGTCGACACGCGAAGATCGATTTCCTTTCCCTGCACGCGAAGGCGGATACGCCCGTCCTGCGGCAGCCGACGTTCGGCGATGTCGAGGTTGGCCATGATCTTGATGCGCGAAATCACCGCGGCGGCGAGTCGTTTGGGCGGCGATTCGACGTCGTGCAACACACCGTCGACGCGGTAGCGGACCGCGAGCCGATTCTCGAACGGCTCGACGTGGATGTCGGAGGCGCGCATTTCGAGCGCGTTGGTAATGATGAGACTCACCAGTCGGATCACCGGCGCCTCGGACGCCAAGTCCTTCAGCTGCTGGACGTCCGCGTCGAAGGCAAGTTCGTCGACGCGAGTCTCCACGTCGCCGATCAGCTGGCTCTGTTCGGACTTGCCGGTGCCGTACAGTCGCTCCAGGGCGGCATCGAGTTCCGCGGGAACGGCCACCATCGGCCGGACGACGCGACCGGTCACCAGCCGAAAGGCGCCGATCGCATAGTCGTCGGTCGGATCGGCCATCGCGAGCGCGACCTCATAGTCGTCTTCGGAGACTGGAAGCACCCGAGAATCCCTTAGGAAGCGAGTACTTACTATCTCCTCGAGAATCGGAAACTCGGGGTAGCGTCCCGCATCAACGAGCGGCAGTGCGAGCTGCAACGCCAGTGCTTCGGAGACGTCGCGCTGAGCCACGACGCCGAGCGTCACGAGCAGCGAGCCCAGTTTTTCGCCCGATTCAGATTCCTGCTGCAAGCGCAGCGCGCGCTCGAGCGTGGCCGCATCGAGCTTGCCGCGTTCGATGAGGATTTCGCCTAGGCGCTTGCGAACCGGGGTGTCCACGCGTGGAAGGGATTGAAATTAAAGGAGAAAATGATCGATCATAACATGGCGCACCGTACCGGCGCACCGTGGAAAGCGTTGTAGGACAAGGCGTTACGGCATTTGGTTGCGTCCATGCTCCTCGTCCCCCGGCCGCTATCTGGTTAATTTTCCTCGCCGCACGTTCAGGCTCATAGGCCCGCTCGACCCCGGAAACGGCCCTGCGGGCTCATGCCCGCGCAAAGGCGCCTTCGGCCGCGCGGATGGTCGCGGCGATGTCGTCTGCCGCATGCGCCGACGACACGAAACCCGCTTCGAATGCCGACGGTGCGAGGTAGACGCCCGCGTCGAGCATGGCGTGAAAGAAGCGGTTGAAGCGCTCCTTGTCGCAACCCATCACCGCTGCATACGAATCGGGCACCTGCGGCGAGAAGTACAGCCCGAACATCCCGCCTACCGCCTGCGCCGAAAACGCGACACCGGCGCGCTGCGCCGCGGCGACCAGCCCGTCGGTGAAGGTTCGTGTCGACTTGGCCAGCGCCTCGTAGAAGCCGGGCGCTTCCGTGGCCGCGAGCGTGGCGAGCCCGGCAGACACCGCGACCGGATTGCCCGACAACGTGCCCGCCTGATAGACCGGACCGAGCGGCGCGATCTTCTCCATGATTTCGCGCCGGCCACCGAAAGCTCCCACCGGCATCCCGCCGCCGATCACCTTGCCGAGCGTGGTCAGGTCCGGCGTGATGCCCATCATGCCCTGTACTCCTTGCGGGTGCACGCGAAAACCCGTCATCACCTCGTCGAAGATCAGCACGGCGCCATACCGGTCGCACAAGGCGCGCAGTCCTTCGAGGAAGCCCTCCTTCGGCATAACGAGATTCATGTTGCCGGCGATCGGCTCGACGATGATCGCCGCTATTCCGGCGCCGTCGGCGTCGAATGCCGCCGCCACGGAATCCAGATCGTTGTAGGGCGTAACGATCGTCTCGCCCGCGATCGCCGGCGGGACCCCCGCCGACGAAGGTTGTCCGAACGTGAGCGCGCCGGAGCCCGCCTTGACGAGCAGGCTGTCGCCATGACCGTGATAGCAACCTTCGAACTTGAGGATCTTCGATCGCCCGGTGTGGCCGCGGGCGAGACGCAATGCCGACATCGTCGCCTCGGTGCCCGACGACACGAGCCGCACCATGTCCATCGACGGCAGCCGGCGCACCAGCGTTTCCGCCATCACGATTTCGCTCTCGGTCGGCGCGCCGAACGACAGCCCATGGACGGCACTCTCCTGCACCGCGCGTACCACGTCGGGGTGCGCGTGCCCGACGATCGCGGGGCCCCACGAGCCGACGTAGTCGATGTAGCGCTTGCCGTCGGCGTCCCACACGTACGGGCCCTGCCCGCGGGTGATAAAGCGCGGCGTACCGCCGACGGATCGGAATGCCCGGACCGGCGAATTGACGCCCGCGGGAATCGTGCGCTGCGCACGGGCGAACAATTCTTCGTTGCGGCTCATGGATTTCTCGAGGGTTCAGGTGCGAGGTTCGAAACACGCGGCGATCGCGGCAGCCGCGCGGGTGACGAGGTGCAGGTCGTCATGCGCAAACACGTCGGAGATGACCGCAACCGCATCGGCACCTGCCGCCACCAGCGCGCGCGCATTGCCGGCGGTGATGCCGCCGATCGCGACCACCGGGACACCGAGCGGCCTTGCCTGACGAAGCAGCGAAATCTCCGCGCGGCGTGCATCGGGTTTCACCTGCGACGGGAAGAAGCTGCCGAAGGCGACGTAGTCGGCGCCCTGCGCGACGTAGTGCTGCGCCCGGGCGAGATTGTTGTAGCACGACAGGCCGATCAGCTTCGACGGGCCTACGATCTTGCGTGCGGCGGCCAGGTTGCCGTCATCCTCGCCCAGATGCACGCCGGCGGCGTCGACCGCGCGCGCGAGCGCGGCATCATCGTTGACGATCAGCACCACGCCGTGACCCTGGCACACACGCACCAGACGTTCCGCCTGTTCCCGCCGCAACTCCGGTGAGGCCGACTTGTTGCGGTACTGGATCGCGTTGGCGCCGCCGGCGATGGCCGCCTCGACCAGGAGGACGAGGCGCGTCGTTTCGGCAACGTCGGGCGTGACGGCATAGAGACCGGCGAGCCGCGCCCGATGGCCCGCGGCACGCGACGGGTCAGTGGCTGCCGCGGACATCGGCGACGGGGAGCGCTTCCTGATCCTCCGGACGGGGCTCGGATTCCTCCCGCGCCCAGAACAGGCGATCCGGGAGGAACTGTCCCATGCCCGGACGATAGGCCATCTTCAGCGTCTGCCACGTGTACTCCTGCGCCTCGCGCACCGCGTCGGGCAGGTCGAGCCCGCTGGCGAGCATCGCGGCGATCGCCGACGCGAGCGTACAGCCGGAACCGTGAAAGGAGCCGGGCAGCCGCGGCCAGCTGTCGGCGCGAACAACGCCATTCTTGCCGTACAGCGTATTGACGACCTGCGGCGTGTTCTCGTGGGTCCCGGTGACGAGCACGAATTCGCAACCCGATTCGATCATCCGCGCGGCGCATTGCTCGAGCGAACACTCGTCGTCGTCGTCCGCCTCGGCAAGTCGCCGGAGTTCCTGGCTGTTAGGCGTCACGATCGTGGTCTGCGGCAGCAGGAGCTCGCGCAGCGCGTGCGCCATCTCCTCGCTAGCGAGTTCGTCGCCGCGGCCGGACGCCAGGACCGGATCGAGTATGAGCGGCACGTCCGGATAGTCGGAGACGATTTCAGCGATCGCCGCGATGTTTTCCACGCTGCCCAGCACGCCGATCTTGAACGCATCGACCGGCATGTCCTCCAGCAGGCAACGCGCCTGATCGGCAACCCAGTCCGCGTCGATCGCCAGCACGCCTTCGATGCCGAGCGAATCCTGCACGGTGATCGCGGTGATCACCGACAGCGGATGGCAGCCCATGCTGGCGAGCGTGAGCAGGTCCGCCTGCACGCCGGCGCCTCCCGAAGGGTCGGAAGCGGCGAAGGTCAGTACGAGGGGCGGGAATCCGGGTTCGCTGTCGGGCATGGATCAATTGACGGAAATGGACGCACGGCACGGCGCTCCGAATCGCGATCACGATACAATTTGAGCAGTTTACTCCAGTGCATCGCACCCGTTCCCCATGAAAAAATACATGTGCCTCATCTGCGGCTGGATCTACGACGAGGCGTCCGGCGCGCCGGAAGAGGGCATCGCGCCCGGCACGCGCTGGGAGGACGTGCCGCCGAACTGGACGTGCCCCGAATGCGGGGCGCGCAAGGAGGACTTCGAGATGATCGAATTCTAGCGGTCTGCCGCACGCCCGCGGCACTTGCCCGGAAAACACCATCATCAGTTTCTATTGCAGCCTTGCGCCCAATCCCGCCAAGGTTGCGCTGTTTATCGAGGACTCCGGTCGCCGTACGAGCCAACCGATTGGAACGCCCGCGCCGCCGGCACGCCCTATCGCTCCGGCGGATGATTCACCGCATCCGACAGCAGCCGCTCGAAGGCGCGTGTAAATGTCGCAGTATCGAAGAGCGGCAAGCGTCCGCGCGCGGCTTCGAGATGATGCCGGTAGTGCGCCAGGCGCGCCCTGTCGGCACATAAATCGTGCAACGCACGTGAGTATTCGGGCAACGATTCGGTGACGAATTCAGGCAGCTCTGCCGCCAGGCAGAGGCTTGCGCCGACGCGGCCGGCGAACGTGCCGCCTCGGCAGGTGAGCAGCGGGACCCCTGCCCACAGCGCGTCGCTGCCCGTGGTGTGCGATCCGTAGGGCAGCACATCGAGCGCCAGATCGGCGCAGCGCAGGCGCGCAATGTGCTCGGCCTGCGGCACGACCGGAGCGAACACGATGCGCGCTCCGGCCACGCCCGCCTTCTCCGCGTACGCCAGCAAGTTTCGGCGAGCGAGCGCGTGCGGCACGTACAGCCAGAGCACGGTGTCGGCGTGCTCGCGCAGCACGTCAAGCCAGATCGACACGAACGGTTCGGTGAACTTGTAGGTCTGGTTGAACGACGTCAGGACGAGCGCGCGCTCGGGCAGTCCCGCTGCGCTGCGCTGCGCTGGCGGCGGCAGCGGTCGCCGGGAATCGTTCACCTGGTAGCAGACGGGCAGCCGAAGCAGCGCTTCGGCGAATTGGTCCTCGCTGCCCGGTGGCGCAACGACGTCGTCCGCGACGAATGCGTCCACGCCCTCGTGGGCGATCGTCCCCGGGAAACCGAGATAATGGACCTGCAGCGGCGAGGGCCGCCGTGCAAGGATTGCGAGTCGTGCACCGTGCGTATGGCCTTTCAAGTCGACGAGGATGTCGAGCGCGTCGTCGGCGATGCAGCGCGCGGCGTCATCGTCGGTCAATTCTCGGACGTCGCGCCAATGCTCGAATGCGCCATGCAACCGCCGGCGCATGGCGCTGCCGTCGTCGCGATCCGCGGCGTAGGCGAACGCCTCGATACGCGCGCGGTCATGGTGCTCGAAAAGTCCCGCGGCAAGATGCGCGGTGGCATGGTCGTGCAGGTCGGATGACAGGTAGCCGATACGCAAACGATCACCGCGGCGCGCGATGATCGCGGGTGCGACCGGTTTCGGCAGCGTCGTCTGCGCAAAACCGCGGATGCCGGCGCGCTGCACAACGGGATCGGCGAGCAGCGCCACCGCCATCATGGGCGATACGGCAAAGCGTTCGGGAGTGGCCGCATGCAGCCGCGTCAGTGTGGCTACCGCGGGCGCGGCGCGCGACCACGCGCACGCATAGCGGGCGGCCATCGCCAGGTGCGCGTGCGTTGCCACGGCGGCGGGCTGCAATTCCGACGCGCGCTCGAACGACAGCATCGCGAGATCGAGCAGCTCGGCCTCGATGCCGTTCGCCGTTGCGGCAGCCACCGCCGTCCTCGCGACGTGAAGCCGCGCCATTTCGGCTTCCATGCACATGTTGCCGGCTGCCATCCAGGCGGCGGGATCATCGGGTGCGGCCTGCGCCGCGGCGCCAAACGCTTCGACGGCGGCGTCGAATGCGCCGGCCGCACGCAACGCGTGTCCCAGCGTGGTCAGGAGCGCCGGGTTAGCCGGCGTCGCCTTGAGGCCGGCGCGGCAATGCGCGACCGCAGCCTTGATGGCGCCTTCGAGAAGCGCGAGCCGCGCCAGGCCGTCGCACGCAGCCGGATGTCCGGGTGCGACAGCCAGCACCTGTCCGTAGAAGGCGCGCGCAGCACCGCGGTCATCGCGCTGCTCCGCCGCGCGCGCTCTCTCGAGGAGTGCCGACACGTCGGTCACGCGGTCAACCGTCCTCTGGCCGCCTTCCAGATCAGCCCGGCACGGTCCGCAGCAACTCGCGAAGATCGTGCACGTATACGTCCGGGGGCTGCCCGTGACTCAGGTACAGGCGGAGCCTTCCCTGCGGATCGAACACGAACACGCCGGCCGAATGGTCGACCGTGTAGCTGGCCGGCGTCGCGCCCGGCTGCTTCTGGTAGATGACCTTGAATTCCTTCGCGACCCGCTCGGTGGCGGCGGCGTCTCCGTAGAGGCCCACGAAGCGCGGATCGAACGCCGGCACGTATTGCGCAAGCAGCGCCTGCGTGTCGCGTTCGGGATCGACGGTGACGAACAGCACCTGCACCCGATCGGCGTCGGGACCCAGCGCCTTCATCGCCTCCGCGAGCGTGGCGAGCGTCGTCGGGCAGACGTCCGGACATTGCGTGTAACCAAAGAAGACGACCACCGCCTTGCCACGGTAGTCCGCGAGCGTGCGTGGCCTGCCGTTGTGGTCGGTCAACGCGAAGTCACGGCCGAACGACGAGCCCGTGACATCCGAGCCCTTGAACTTTGGACCCTCCGGCGCGCAGCCGGCGGCGAACACCAGCAACAGGAGCGAGCAAGCAAACGCCGCGGCGCGGCCCATCACTGCCGGCAATGGTCGATCAGCAGCGCCGGGAACAGCGTTGCGATCGCGGCCCATCACTGCCGGCAATGGTCGATCAGCAGCGCCGGGAACAGCGTTGCGATCGCGGCCCATCACTGCCAGTAGTGGTCGATCAGCAGCGCCGAGAAGAGCGCCGCGAGGTAGACGATCGAATAGCGAAAGGTAGCGCGAGCGAGTGAATCGCTGTAGCGCAGGTAGAGCCTGACCGCGTAGGCGAGGAACGTCCCGCCCAGCGCCAGCGCCGCGACAAGGTACAGCACCCCGCTCATCCGGATCGCGAACGGCAGCAACGAAACGGCGATCAGCGCCAGCGTGTAGAGGATGATCTGCAGCCGCGTGTAGAGCGAGCCGTGCGTCACCGGCAACATCGGCAGACCGGCCAACGCATAGTCCCGCGTCCGGTAGAGCGCGAGCGACCAGAAATGCGGCGGCGTCCAGGCGAAGATGATCAGGAACAACAGCAGCGCCTCGGGCGCCACGTCGTTGGACACGGCGGCCCAGCCGAGCACAGGCGGCATCGCGCCCGACGCGCCGCCGATCACGATGTTCTGCGGTGTCGCGGGCTTGAGCAGGATCGTGTAGACGATCGCATAGCCGACGAACGTCGCCAGCGTCAGCCACATGGTCAGCGGATTCACGAACCGGTAGAGCACCCACAGTCCGCAACCGCCCATCGCCGCCGCGAACACCAGCGTCTGCAGCGACGTCAGCTCTCCGCGCGGCAGCGGTCGCGCACGTGTCCGCAACATCATCGCGTCGATCTTCTGCTCGACCAGGCAGTTCACCGCGGCGGCGGCACCAGCCACCAGCGCGATGCCGATGGTCGCCATGAACACGACGCCGGCAGGCGGCAGGCCGGGCGTGGCCAGGAACATGCCGATGATCGCGCAGAACACGATCAACGAAACGACGCGCGGCTTCGCAAGCGCCAGAAACTGTCGAAAGCGGCCTTCGGCAAGAGCAAGCGAGGTCATGGGCGGTCGACACGAGGTACGAAAAGCCATGCATTTTACACCGACGGCGAGAAGTCCGCGCTATCCGATGCGGGACGCCTTCAGGAGTCGGGCCAGGTCCTTCGCCATTCGCTTGATGTCCGGGTCTCGGGGATACGCGAGAACGAGGTTGCCGAGCGGGTCGAGCAGGTAGATGCGGTCGGGGCCAGCGGGCCAGCGGGCAAGTTCGGCCCGCGCGATACGCACGATCGTCAAGTCGGGGTGCTGCGCGAGCAATGCAGGGTCCGGCGTCCCGCCGTCGGTAACGAACCAGATGCGCGCGATCCGGTCCATCTCGCGGCCCTGGATCGTCCTGGTCTGACGCGTCGCGTAGAGCGCCTGCACGCACGCGCTGTCGCAGCCGGCGGGCGCGGTCGCCGCGAGCACCCATCGGCCCTGCAGATCCGCGCGGCGAAACGGCTTGCCGTCGCGCGTGGCGCCCTTGAACTCCGGCGCCGGCTGCGTTGGCAGCAGTTCGCCGTAATTCGCCTGCTTGTCACGCAGCAATCCGTAGTAGGCGACATACGATGCGATGACCGGCGCCACGGTGACGAGCGCGATCAGCAGCAGCGTGCGGCGGCTGCGGGCTTCGGGACCGGCGGCCGGAGCGTTCAAGGTGACCGCCGGAACGTGAAGTACAGCCAGAGGCCTGCCGCCATGGCGGCAAAGACGAACCACTGCACCATGTAGATGCGATGCTTGTCGACGCCGGCATCGGGCGCCGGCCATTCGCGCACGAGGGTGTCGGATTCGCCCAGCGGCCTCGTCTGTTCGACGATCACGGGCAGCACCGCGATCCCGGTGGCCTGCTCGAATCGCGCGAGATCGAGGTTTTGCCAGACGGAACCGGAGACGGTGTCGCGCTGCAGCTCGAGATAGGCGCCCGTCGGCAGGTCGATGCGTCCGTGGACCGCCACGATGCCGGCCGGGGCCGCGGCACGCGGGACCTGCGCCCGCGTGGCGCCGCCTTCGATCCAGCCGCGATCGACCAGCACCACGCGACGGTCGTTAAGGACGAGCGGCGTCACCACCTGATAACCGGGACGGCCGGCATGCATCTTGTTGTCGAGCAGGATCTGATGCGCGTCGTCGAACCGTCCGGTCGCGACGACCGGACGGAAACGCCATGCCATCCAGTCGCGTGCATCCGGCAGCGGCACCGCTTCTTGCGCGGCCGCCGCGTCGAGCGCGACGCGCAGCGCCTGCTTTTGCTCCATCCGGTCACGCTGCCAGAGGCCCGCGGTCGTGAAGACTGCCACGGCAACCACCGTTGCCAGTGTCGGCAGGATCGGCGGGCGGAACCGCCTGCGCCGCGCGGAATCGGCCGCATCCATCAGCGTCTCGAGCACGAAGCGCGCAATTTCACTAGAATGGTCGTGGAGTCCTCCATGAAAATATTCGTCGTCGCAGTCCTCATCGCGATCATAGTCGCGTTGTTCACGGCGCTGGTATTCCTCTACCGCGACGCGGGACGCGGAAAGCGCGTCGTGTGGATGCTGACGGTTCGCGTCGCACTCTCGGCCAGCCTGATCGCGTTCCTGCTGTTCAGCTACTGGATGGGTTGGATCGGCGCGGGCGGCGTCAGCTAGCGTCAGCCGCGCGGCGGGCACGACATCCGAGGCGGCAGACAAGCGCAAGAGCAGCGTCCTGCGCGGATTTCACCGCGATGGCGCGCGACCGCAGTTGCCACTGCGAAAATCACGGGCCGCGCGCCCCGGGAAGGGCCGGCAGGCTCGGGTCAGACCAGCCAGTACACCAGCACGAACAGCAGTAGCCAGACCACGTCGACGAAGTGCCAGTACCACGCGGACGCCTCGAACGCGAAGTGGTGCTCGGCGTCGAAATGACCCTTGAGGACGCGAAACAGCATCACCAGCAGCATCGTCGCGCCGATGGTGACGTGCAGTCCGTGAAAGCCGGTCAGCATGAAGAACGTCGAGCCGTAGACCCCCGTCGACAGCTTGAGGTTCATTTCGCTGTATGCGTGGTGATACTCGTAGGCCTGGAAGCCGACGAAGGTGAACCCCAGAACGATCGTCAGGAACAGCCACAGCGTAAGCGGGCCGCGATGGCCGGCCTTCAGTGCGTGGTGCGCGATGGTGAGCGTGATTCCAGAAGACAGCAGGATGATCGTGTTGAGCAGCGGAATGCCGATCGCGCCCATCGGCGTGAACTGGGTCTTGTCGTAGGGACCGGTGGTCGGCCATTGCGCTGCATAGTCAGGCCACAAAAGCTTCGAGCTCAGGCTCCCCAAGTCGGGCACCGAAAGGTTGCGAATGTAGAACAGCGCGCCGAAAAATGCCGCGAAGAACATGACCTCGGAGAAGATGAACCAGCTCATGCTCCAGCGGAACGAAAGGTCCACCTTCTTGTTGTAGAGCCGATGCTCGGATTCGCCGATGACGGTGCCGAACCAGCCGAACAGCATGTACACGAGGACCGAGAAGCCCGTGGCCACCATCCAGGGCCCGGCAGGGTAGCCATTGAACCAGAATGCGGCGCCCGAGCCCATCAGCAGCAGCCCGAGCGAACCGGTGATCGGCCAGTGCGACGGCTGCGGGACGTAGTAGTAAGGCTTGGCGCCGGTGGCGGCTGCGCTCATCAGTGGCTCCCTCGAATGCGTTGGTTCATGGATGCTCAGACGGTCCGGCCGCGCCGCCCCGTTTCAACCGGAAGCTTTGCGCTGCCCGCTCCTTCGACTTCGAAGAACGTGTAGGACAGCGTGATCGTGACCAGGTCCTCGGGTGCCGCCGGATCGACGACGAACACCACCGGCATCTGGCGCACCTCGCCCGGCTGCAGCGTCTGCCTGGTGAAACAGAAGCACTCGAGCTTCTGGAAATATTTCGCCGCGTACTGCGGCCCGTAGCTGGGGATCGCCTGCCCCGTGATCGCGCGGTCGGTCGTGTTCACGACTTCGTAGACCACCTGGCGCACCTCGCCCGGGTGAACATTGACGACGGTCTCCAGCGGCCTGAACGTCCAGGGCAGGCCGCTCAGGTTGGAATCGAGTTCGATGCGCACGCTGCGTGCCGCGACGACCTGCGTGTTGACCGCTTCGTCGGCCTGCGCAATGTTGCGCAATCCCGTGACGTTGCAGATCTGATCGTAGAACGGAACCAGCAGGTAGCCGAACCCGAACATGCCGACGACGACCACGGCGAGCCGTTTCAACAGCGCGATGTTGGAACAGCGTCGCCGGGCGGCGTCCGACCGGGAAGGCGCGATTCCCTGCGTGGCGACGCTCGTCGGAGAACTCGTAGGCGTGCTCACTTGCGCAAATTCCGCCCGATGGCCAGCACCAGGAACAGCAGCACGGCCGCGCCCAGCACCGTCATCCCCGTGGACGCGTCGCCGACGAACTTCGCGAAAACAACGCCGGCGAAGAACACCAGCGCGATCGATGCCAGTACGATCGCCGTGCGCACGTTCGCGCTGCGCAACTGCGCGTCACGCTGACCGTCTTCTCGCATCGGATTGTGGTCGGCAGTCATCTGTCGTCTCGCGCGGCCTACTTGACCGACGGGGGTGTCTCGAACGTGTGGTACGGCGCCGGAGACGGAATCGTCCACTCGAGTGTATTGGCGCCTTCCCACGGCTTGGCCGGCGCTTTGGCGCCATCGCCACGGATGCACTTGATCACCACGTAGACGAATATCAGCTGCGAAAACCCGAAGCCGAACGCGCCGATCGACGCCACCATGTTCCAGTCGGCAAACTGCTGGGCGTAATCGGGAATACGGCGCGGCATGCCGGCGAGGCCCAGGAAGTGCATCGGGAAGAACGTGACGTTGAAAAAGACCATCGCCAGCCAGAAATGCAGTTTTCCGAGCTTCTCGTCGTACATCGTGCCCGTCCATTTGGGCAACCAGTAGTAGGCACCGCCGAAGAACGCGAACAGCGACCCTGCGACCAGCACGTAGTGGAAATGAGCGACCACGTAGTAGGTGTCCTGCAGCTGGATGTCGACGGGCGTGATCGCCAGCACCAGTCCGGTGAAGCCGCCCATCGTGAACAGGAATATGAAGCCGATCGCGAACAGCATCGGAGTCTCGAACGTCATCGAGCCCCGCCACATGGTCGCGAGCCAGTTGAACACCTTCACGCCGGTCGGGATCGCGATCAGCATCGTCGCGTACATGAAGAACAGCAGACCGGCCGCGGGCAGGCCCACGGTGAACATGTGATGCGCCCAGACGATGAAGGACAGGATCGCGATGCTCGCGACCGCGTACACCATCGACGCATAACCGAACAGCGGCTTGCGCGCAAACGTCGGGATGATCTCGGAGATGATCCCGAACGACGGCAGGATCATGATGTAGACCTCCGGGTGCCCGAAGAACCAGAACACGTGCTGGAACAGCACCGGGTCGCCGCCACCGGCAGCGTTGAAGAACGACGTGCCGAAATGCCGGTCGGTCAGCAGCATCGTCACCGAGCCCGCCAGCACCGGCATCACGGCGATCAGCAGGTACGCGGTGATCAGCCACGTCCACACGAACAGCGGCATCTTCATCAGCGTCATGCCGGGCGCGCGCATGTTCAGAATAGTCGTGATGATGTTGATCGAACCCATGATCGAAGACGCGCCCATGATGTGCACGGCAAAGATCGTGAGGTCCATGCCCATGCCGGCCTGCACCGACAGTGGCGGATAGAGCGTCCAGCCGCCGGCGGCGGCGCCGCCGGGCACGAAGAAGGATCCGACGAGCATGATCGCCGCGGGCGGGAGCAGCCAGAAGCTCCAGTTGTTCATCCGCGCGAACGCCATGTCGGGCGCGCCGATCATCATCGGGATCTGCCAGTTCGCGAAGCCCACGGCGGCCGGCATGATCGCACCGAAGATCATGATGAGTCCATGGAGCGTCGTCAGCGAGTTGAAGAACTCCGGATGCACGACCTGCAGCCCGGGCTGGAACAGCTCGGCACGGATCGTCAGCGCCATCACGCCGCCGACAAAGAACATCGTCAGCGAGAACAGCAGGTACAGCGTCCCGATGTCCTTGTGATTGGTGGTCGTGATCCAGCGCATGATCCCGGTCGGGTGGTGGTCATGGCCGTGGGCGTCGCCTGCGACGTGATCGTGCGGAATGCTGCTCATGCGTAGCTCCTTGCTATTTCCGGTTCAGCGGATGCGTCGTCGGTTCCGTGCTCGTCACTTGCGCGCCGTCTGGACTGCGGCCGGCAGCACGTCGCCGCTCTTGTTGCCCCAGCTGTTGCGCGTGTAGGTGATCACCGCGGCGATTTCGGCATCGGACAGGTGCTTCCACGCCGGCATCGCCGTGCCCTGCTTGCCGTTTAGCACCAGTGCGATCTGTGCTTCGGCAGGGCCGGCGACGACCTTGGATCCGTCGAGCGCCGGGAAGGCTCCGGGCACGCCCTTGCCGCTGGCCTGGTGGCATGCAACGCAATTGGCCGCGTACACGGTCGCGCCCTTGGCGATCAGCTCGGCCTCGGTCCACGTCTTGTTCGGATCATCGGCGGCCACGGCAAGCTTCTGCTTCTGCTCCGCCACCCACTTCGCATAGTCATCCTTCGACTTCACTTCCACGACGACCGGCATGAACCCATGCTCCTTGCCGCAAAGCTCCGCGCACTGACCGCGGTAGATTCCAACCTTTTCCGCCTTGAACCACGAATCGCGGACGAACCCGGGAATGGCATCCTGCTTCACGCCGAACGCCGGCACCCACCACGAGTGAATGACATCCGCCGCCGTGATGATCACCCGCACCCGGGTGTCGACCGGCACCACCAGCGGGTGGTCGACCTCGAGAAGGTAGTTGGGCCCCTTTGCCTCGCGGTTCTCGATCTGCGCCAGTGGCGTGGACAGGTTCGAGTAGAAGCCGAAGCCCTCCTGCAGGTAGTTGTAGCCCCACTTCCACTGGTAGCCCGTGACCTTGATGGTGATTTCGGGCGCACTGGTGTCCTTCATCGCCAGGATCGTCTTGGTCGCCGGCCACGCCATGAACAGCAGAATCAAAAACGGAATGACGGTCCACACGACCTCGACCGTCGTGTTCTCGTGGAACTGCGCGGCCTTGTGGCCGACCGATTTTCGGTGCTTGAAGATCGAGTAGAACATCACGCCGAACACCAGGACGAAGATGACCGCGCATACCCAGAAGATGTATGAATGCAGGTCGAACATCTGCTGGGCAATCGGCGTGACCGGCTTCTGCAGGTTCCATTCGAGCGCCGCGTGCGCAAGCCCCGGCGCCAGCCCCGCGAGGCCGGCGATGCCGGTGGTTACGCATGCGTGAATGCGCCGCCCGGATCCCCGGACCGTTTCGTCTGCTGTGTGCTTGCGAACCATGCTGTCCCCGTTCATTCTCGCCAAACCGGCTCCGCCGTGAGTGGTCACCGCAGGCCCGTGAGGGCTCGCAGTTGCCGCGCTACCGCCATGCGCTCCGACACCGGCAGCGCATTGCCGAACTCCCACGTCGTACCGCCCCCCCGCAAAGTGACCCTCGGCGACCGCCCGAAAGCTGGCGGATCCACCTCGACGCGCAACCAGTGCCGGTTGAATTCGCGCCGATCCCGCCTGCCGCTCACCGCCTGCTCCACCACCACGCGGTCACCCGCGATCGTCAGGCGTTCCCAATCTCCGGCGTGCCGCTCCAGATGAACGAAGGCAACGCCGAGCACACCAATTTCCAGCACCGAATACATCAGCACCGGCCACGCGCCATTCGCCGCGAAGGCGAAGGCCAGGACCAGGCTGACTGCGGCCAGCGAGCCGAAGACCCGCCAGCGCGCCGGCCGCCCAAGTGATCCGCCCCTGCGCGCAACCACGCAATACTCGAGGTCGACGGGGAGCGGAGGAAGGGCAACGCTCGACACGGTTGGGTCGGTGGCCGGACAGGCGCGGACCGCGGGCGCCATTGCCGACATCCATGCTGCAAAAGCGCAAAATATTAGCATGCTTCGCGTGCTGCGCCACTGGATCATCCGCGCAAGCGGTGGGTTGACCGTGCCCTGCACACGCGGCTGCGGCCTTCACGTCACGGCGCAATGGACGTTCGGTCGCCGCGAACTCCGGTCGGTTCGTCGGGGATCAGGTCGAGCGTAGCCAGCGCGTCTTTGTCGAACGCCGGCCCCCCGCGCCAGGATAGGTCGGCAACCCGCGGCGCGGGCAGGCGCGACGTGAGTTCGGCGACCGTGTCGTCGGCCCTCGCAGCCGCGGGGTCGATGCGGTTGGCGACCCAGCCTGCGAAGTGCAGGCCCCGCTCGCGCAACGCCAGCGCCGAAAGCAGGCCATGATTGATGCAGCCGAGCCGAACGCCCACGACGAGCAGGACGGGCAGGCCCAGCTTCGCCGGAATGCCAAGCATGTCGAAATCGGGCCCGAGAGGCACCAGCACCCCGCCGGCGCCCTCGACGATGATGACGTCGGCCCTGTCGGCCAGGCGCGTCCAGGCCGCCTTGATTCTCGCCGGTTCGATGCGGACACCGGCATCCCGCGCCGCAAACTGCGGCGCGATCGGCGGGGCAAACGAATACGGATTGCGATCCGCGAGCGGCAGGTCGAGGCCGTCGGCGGCCGCCAGATCGGCAACGTCCTCGTTCATGCCGGTGTTCGCAGTAATGCCCGTCGACACCGGCTTCATGCCGGCCGCGCGGATTCCCGCCGCGACGAGCGAACGCAGCAGCGCGACGGCGACAATGGTCTTGCCGACCCCGGTATCGGTACCGGTAACGAAGAGGCCGCGCGTCGTTGCCATGCGTTGGTGAGCCCCTCACCGATCGGCGCTGCGCGCCGCCCCCCAAGGGAGCACGCGCCTTGAGGCGGCCCGGCGCTGCTCGCATGTTCCCCCCCGATCGGCGTTGCGTGCAGCCCCCCCCAGGGGGGCACGCGCCTTGGGGCGGCCCGGCGGCGCCCACATGGCCCCCCCGATCGGCGCTGCGCGCCGCTCTCCCCAGGGGGGCACGCGCCTTGGGGCGGCCCGGCGGCGCCCGCATGGCCCCCCCGATCGGCGCTGCGCGCCGCTCTCCCCAGGGGGGTGCGCGCCTTGGGGCGGCCCGGCGGCGCTTTGCGGTTCGACCCCCGGGGTGTCGGCGACCCTCATCGTGAAGATCCCGAATCCGGTTGCGCCCGCGATATCTTAACGATCGGCAACCCGTCGGCGCTTCGCGTCGGCTCGCCCTTCCAGGCGTGGCCGTAGACGACCTCGAAGGTCGCCGGTATGCGGCCGTCCCTGCGCAGCGCTTCGAGCGCCGCCAGCATCCTGCGCCAGCGCCCGCGCCCCATGAGCCCGCGGGGTCGGCCACGCGTCGCGTTGGTCGCACCCAGGCACTTCAACTCGCGCAACAGCGCATCCGGGCTGGCATAGGTGAGTGTGATCTGCTCCATATCCATGACCGGGTCGGCGAAGCCCGCGTGCACCAGCATGTCGCCAATGTCATGCATGTCGGCAAAGCGGTTGGTATGCGTAAAGCCGTCGGCGCGCGCGAACGCGCGCCTGACTTCGCGCAGCGTATCCGGGCCGAAGGTGGTGAACGACATGAGTCCGCCAACCTTCAGCACCCGACGCATCTCGCCGAACGCGCGCGGCAGGTCGTTCACCCATTGCAGCGCGAGGTTGCTCCAGATCAGATCGAATGCCACGCCTCGCAGCGGCAGCGCATTCACGTCGGCGCAAACGAACCACGGTGCGCGGGAGTCGCCGGCTAGCGCCGAGGGCAGCAGCCGGCGCAGCAGCGAACGACCGCGGCGGGCGCGCTCGCGCGCTGCGCCGACCATCGGCAACGCCAGGTCCAGCGCGACAACACGCGCCGACGGGTACCGAACTCCGAGTTCGCCCACGGCCTCACCGGTCCCGCAGCCGGCGTCGAGCACGAGCACCGGCTCGACCTTGGTGTAATCGAGGCGCGCCGCCATCCGTGCGGCGACCTCGCGCTGCAGGACCGCAGCGTCATCATAGGTCGAGACGGCGCGCCCAAACGCGCGGCGAACGGCACGGGGGTCGACCTCGCGCGGATCGGGCGCCGGAAAGCGCGGCTCAGAGGGCATCGAAGAACGGCTCCACCGCTGCATCGAAGGCCGCGCGGTGCGAAAGAAACGGCGCGTGCGCGGCGCCAGCGATGTCGACATGGCGCGCGACAGGCATCGCTCGGGCGAGCCACGCGCCCGCCGCCGCCGGTACAAGCGAATCATGCTCGCCGGTCACGACCAGCGTCGGTGCCAGGATCGCCCGAACGTCGTCGCGCAGGTCGGCCGCGGCCAGCGCTGCCAGCGCCGAAATCAGTGCTTCCGGCGCGGGCTCACCGCGTGCGAACAGCTGCGAGCGCAATGCTGCGAGCGTCGCGCGCCCCTCGTCGCCGCCCTGCATCTGCAGCGAGAGGAAACGCAGCAGCGTCAGGTGATGCGCGACACGCAACTCGTCGCCGAAGCGCCGAAGCGTCCCCTCGTCCATCGCATGGTGCCAGTCGGCGGTGGCGACGAACCGTGGTGTCGTGCACACCAGAAGCAGCCGCCCCACCTGTTCCGGATGCAGCGACGCCCAACGCAGCGCAACGGTACCGCCGAGCGACCAGCCGAGGATCGCGAGCGGCGCGTCGGCACCAGCGAATACCTGCGCGAGCGTCTCCACTACCGCGTCCATCGCGAAGGTCTGCGTCATCGCAGAACGTCCATGCCCGGGCAGATCGACGACGCTCACGCGATAGCACCGGGCGAGCGCGGGAACCAGCGAGTCAAACATCCCGCCGTGCATCGCCCAGCCGTGCAGCATCACCAACGGCGGGCCGGCGCCGGTCGTCTCGACATGCAGCGCGTTCATGATGCGCAGGCCGAGAGGGCGCCGAGCAGCGCGTCGATGTCGGACTCGGAATGCGCGGCCGTCAGCGAAACACGCAGGCGCGCCGTGCCGACGGGCACCGTCGGCGGGCGGATCGCGGGCACCCACATGCCGAGCTGTTCGAGCCGCTGCGACAACGCCACCGCCGCCGCGCTGTCGCCGACGACGAGCGGCTGGATGGCGGTGGACGACGGCAGCAACGGCCACGGCAGGTGGCGAGCGCCCGTGCGGAAGCGCGTGATCAACCCGTGCAGATGATCGCGGCGCTGCGCGCCGTCGCGCACCAGCGCGAGCGATGCACGCAGAGCTTCGGCGAGCAGCGCCGGCGCGGCAGTCGTGTAGATGTAGGTGCGCGCGGTCTGCATCAGCGCGTCGATCACGGCCGCATGCGCGGCGACGAACGCGCCGGCAACACCGGCGGCCTTGCCGAGCGTACCCATATACACGATCCGCTCGGACGCGAGGCCGCAATGCGCGAGGCTGCCGCGTCCTTCACCCAGCACGCCGAAGCCGTGCGCATCGTCGACCACGAGCCACGCGTCATACTCGTCGGCCAGCTCGAGCAGCCGAGGCAGCGGCGCGACGTCGCCGTCCATGCTGAACACCGCGTCGGTCGCAATCAGCTTTCGTGGTGCGGTGCTGGCGGCGAGCCGTCGCGCGAGCGCGTCGACGTCGCCATGCGCATAGCGAACGAGCCGCGCCCTCGACAGCAGCGCGCCGTCGTTTAGGCACGCGTGATTGAGTCTGTCGGCGAACACCGCGTCGCCACGGCCGGCGAGTGTGGTCAGGATCGCGAGATTGGCGAGATACCCGGATGAGAACGACAGCGCCCGCGCATCCGGGCACGGCGCGACGAACGCGGCCAGCTCTTCCTCCAGCACCTGATGCGGCAGGAAGTGCCCGCAGACCAGGTGCGACGCACCGGCGCCCACACCCCAGGCCCGCGCGCCGGCACACGCGGCGGCGGCGATGTCCGGGTGGTTGGCGAACCCGAGGTAATCGTTGCTGGCGAACGCAAGGAGCGCTCGTCCATCGACAACGACGCGGGGCCCCTGAGCGGATGCCAGCGCGCGCCGCGAACGCACCAACCCCGCGGCCCGCCGCTGCGCGGCCGCGCCCTCGAGCAGGGCGATGCGGTGCGCGGCGCCCGTGACGCTGCTGGTGCCGCTGATCGGAGGCTCCTACGTCGTCAGCGGCGCCAATCCCAGCTTGGCGAAGAGCGCGCGGTCGGCATCGACGTCGGGATTGCCTGTGGTCAGCAGTCGGTCGCCGTAGAAGATCGAATTCGCGCCGGCCAGGAAACACAGCGCCTGCACCGGCTCGCCGAGTTCGCGCCGGCCCGCGGACAACCGCACCATCGCCTTGGGCATCGTGATCCGCGCAACGGCGATCGTGCGCACGAATTCCAGCGGATCGAGCGCCGCTTCGCCGTGCAGCGCTTCGTGCAACGGAGTCCCCTCCACCTGCACCAGGTGATTGATCGGCACAGATTCGGGGTACGGGTCGAGGTTGGCGAGCTGCGCAATCAGCCCCGCCCGTTGCGCGCGCGTCTCGCCCATGCCGATGATGCCGCCGCAGCACACGTGGAGTCCGGCGTCGCGCACGCGGTCCAGCGTGTCTAGGCGATCGCGGTAGTCGCGGGTCGTGACGATCTCACCGTAGAAATCGGGCGCGGTGTCGAGGTTGTGATTGTAGTAATCGAGTCCGGCATCGCGTAGCTGTTCAGCCTGGCCGTCCTTCAGCATGCCGAGCGTCGCGCAGGTCTCAAGACCGAGCGCCTTCACCTCGCGCACCATTGCGAGCACCGGCTCCAGATCACGCTGCTTCGGCCCCCTCCACGCCGCACCCATGCAGAAGCGCGACGCACCGGCTTCCTTCGCCGCACGCGCGGCGGCGACGACCGCAGCGGTATCGAGCAGATCATCGTTGGGAACCCCGGTGTGGTGGCGCGCCGCCTGCGGGCAATAGCCGCAATCCTCCGGGCAGCCGCCGGTCTTGACCGAGATCAGCGTCGACAGCTGCACGGCGTTGGGCGCGTGATGCGAGCGATGCACCTGCTGCGCCTCGAACAGCAGATCGGCGAAGGGCCGAGCAAGAAGTTGCTCTACCGCGGCCGCCGGCCATCGCCGCGCGGCTCCTGGAGACGCGTCATCCGCGCGCGTTGCGTTGGAAGTCAATCGTTGCGACGGAGGTCATCGTTGCGGTTCATGCATCTGGATGATGGTGGCGTGACGGAACGCGCGCGAGGATGGCAGTGAAAACGGAAGCGAGATGACAAGCAACCTATAGGTCGAGGGACCGAGTGTCGAGGAGCCTATTGTCGATGTCAAATGTAACCGCCGCAATATTTGACAAGTGCGGTCGCTGGCGCGCAGCCGCTCAGCGGTTGCTGCCACAGCAATGCGCACTCTGCGCCGCCGCGTGTTCGGACGCTCTGGTGTGCGTCGCGTGCGACCGTGCGCTGCCGCGGCTCGGTCCGGCATGCCCGCGCTGTTCGCTGCCGACGCCGGGTGGCGATGTCTGCGGACGATGTGTTGCCCGGCCGCCGCCATTCGCCGCCACCTGCGCCGTGTTCGTCTACGCGTTTCCGCTCGATCGGTTGCTGCATGCGTTGAAGTACCGCGGTGCGCTCGCCTACGCCGACTACTTCGCGGACGCACTGGCCCGCACGGTCGCCACGGTGCCCGACCTGCTGGTTCCGCTGCCCCTCGCGCCGGCGCGGCAGCGCGAGCGCGGCTTCAACCAGGCGCATGAGATCGCACGGCGTCTGGCTCGCGTCGTCAACATCCCCCTGGCCGCGGCACTGGTCCGCGCGCGCGACACACAGGCGCAGGCGGCGCTGCCGTGGACACAACGCCATCGCAACGTCCACGGCGCGTTCGCCGCGCTCCCGCTGGTCGCCGGACGGCGGATCGCGATCGTCGACGACGTGATGACCACGGGGGCAACACTGGCCGCGGCCGCTGACGTGGCACGCGCCGCCGGCGCCATCGACGTCGAGGCATGGGTGGTCGCGCGTACACTTGCGCCGACCCGCTAACGCGACCACCGGCTTCGTCGTTGCCGCCATGGTGTTCGTTTGCGCAGGCACCAACAATTGCTTCGAGGAAAACGCCACGATGTTCGCCGTCGTGCTCGTCTCTCCCGAGATCCCGCCGAATACCGGCAACGTGATCCGCCTCACCGCCAACACGGCGACCGAGTTGCACCTGGTCGAACCGCTCGGCTTCCGGATGGATGACCGGGACCTGAAACGTGCCGGCCTCGACTACCACGAATACGCGCGAGTAAGGGTGCACGCGAATTGGCCCGCCTGCCGGGCGTCGCTGGCGGACGAGGGCACGCGCCGATGGTTCGCGCTCACCACCCGGGCTGCGCGGTCGCTGTACGACGCGCGCTTCGTTCCGGGCGATGTTTTCGTGTTCGGCTGCGAAACCGCTGGCTTGCCCGAGTCGATCGTGGACGAATTCGCCGCCGAACCGGCTTCGCGATTCCCATGCGCCCGGGGGTGCGCAGCCTGAACCTGTCCAATGCGGTGGCCGTCACCGTGTACGAGGCGTGGCGGCAGCAGTCGTTTGCACTCACCGCCAGTGAATCCATGCCGGGTCGTGTTAGGTCATGCGCCTTCGGCGCGAGGTTCGCGCCGCAGCAGTCGCCAGCACCGCTTCGCCGCGGCTACAGGCCCTCGTGCAGCACGCGATCGACGGCCTCGAAGATCGGCATGTCGATCCCGTGGTGCGCGGCCAGCCGCCGCGCGGCCCGCGCGGCGGCGACGCCCTCCGCCACATGCCCCATATCCGCCAGGATCGCCTGAAGCGACCCGCCTTCCGCGAGCGCCAGTCCGACGCGCCGGTTGCGCGACAGGTTGCCGGTGCAGGTGAGCACGAGGTCGCCCAGGCCGGCAAGACCCATCAGCGTTTCGCGCTGGCCGCCCATGGCCGCCGACAGCCGCCCCGTTTCCGCGAGCCCGCGCGTGATCAGCGCCGCGCGCGCGTTGTCGCCGAAGCCCAAGCCGTCGCTCGCGCCGGCGGCGATCGCCAGCACGTTCTTGATCGCGCCGCCCACCTCGATCCCTGCGAGATCATCGACTCGTAGGCGCGCAGCGTGTCGCCGCGCAGCAGCACCGCCCGTCGCGCGGCCAGCGCCGTCGTCGGTCGCGGCCACGGCGAGCGCCGTCGGCAAGCCCCGCGCGACCTCTTCCGCGAAGCTCGGGCCCGAGACGATGCCGACCGGCGCCGGCCAGCACGTCGCGAGCAGCTGATGGGCAAGCCCACGCCGGCGGGCGCGTCCGGCGCCGCCGACGAACCCCTTGGCGAGCGAAATGATCGGCGCGCGGCTGCCGCGTCGCGGACAGCCGGTCCCGGTCCCGATTTCGGCCACCGGCTCGCGATCAGCACATGTCGGCTCGCGGGCCACCGACGAGGTCCGAGGCGATCGCGAGCGCGGCGGGCAACGCGAAGTCCGGGGAGGTAGCGCGCGTTTCCCGCGGACGCGGCATCGCGGCCGCGGCCTGCGCCGGCGTCGCGCGTCCACAGCGTCACGCGCGGGCGCGCGCGCGCGCGCGTCGCGAGGTGGAACGCGATCGCCGTTCCCCACGCGCCGCCGCCGCAGCACCGCGACCTTCGACTCATCGGCGTCCGCGGGCGATCAGAGACCGAATACCTGCGCGAGCGCACGTAACCCGGATTGTCCGTCGCGATGGCGCACCTTGACCCATCCCGGTGTCGCGGTGGTGGCCGGCGAAGTCGCGGTTCTCCGCGAGTTCGAGCAACACGTCGTGTTCGGCGCGAAACACGACCGGCGCCGTGTCGTCGGGCGCCCACGAACGTCGGCCGCCGGCACGCGCACGATCAGCGTGCGCTTTTCGGCGAGTACCTTGCCGGCGATCCATCCGATGGTCCCCAGACGTCGCGCACCTTCGTCCAGCCTTCGACGCTCACCAGCACTTCGACCGGCACGTCGCGGCCATAGACGAAGAGCGGCTCGGGCCTTGGCCGACGGCGCGTCGTACAGGACCGTCGCCGCCTCCGCCGTGGACCGGAATCGGCCGCACCGGACCGCCGAGGCAGCGAGCGCGACCGAGCAGCCCCCGCGCGCCGCGAGCGCGGCATCGCGGCGGCGCGGAAGGCATCGCGCAGCGACGTCAGTTGGTGACGGCGCGGACCGGCTGCCGCAATTGCGCCATTTGCTGCTGGTAGAGCGCTTCGAAATTGATCGGCGCGAGATGCACCGGCGGGAAACCCGTGCGCGCATCGTCGTCCGCCACGGTCTCGCGCGCGTACGGGAACAGCACGCGGACAATGGATCGCCAGTACCGGCTGCAGCTGTTCGGCGCGGGCACGCCGCGGATCGAGAACAGTCCCGCCTGCGCCGCCTCGACCAGGAATACCGTCTTGCCGCGCGGCGGTCGCCGTCACCGTGATCGTCAGTACGCATTCGTAGATGTCCTGCGCCACCTGCTCGCCACGCGTGCGCAGGCCGATCTCGACCTGCGGCGCCTCGGTCATCTGGAACGATTGCGGCGCGCCGGGATTCTCGAGCGACAGGTCCTTGACGTAGATCTTGTCGATCGCGAACCGGGAGCCTGCGCGTGCCTGCCGGGCGCGGGCTGCGGGTTGCCGTCTCCGGGTGCTGGCATTCGGAGTTGCCCGCTGCTTGCGCGTTGCCGTCGCCCTGGGGCGCGGACTTGGGTTGGTCAGCCATGCTGGTGCAGTCCTTGCGGTGGAAAACCGTCGATTCTACCCCACCGAAGTCGTGGCGCCGAGGCCCGATTCGCCGAACGGCGTTCTGCCCCCGACAGCAGCGCATCGAGCCGGCCCGCGAGGTCGAGCGCCGCGAGCTCGTCGTAACCGCCGACGTGGTTTTCGCCGACGTAGATCTGCGGCACGGTCCGCCGCCGGTCCATCATCGCGACGCCGCGCCCGGGATGCTCGTCGACGCGCACCTCTCGATCTCAGTGACGCCCTTGGCCTCGAGCAGCCGCTCGGCGCGGACGCAATACCCGCAATACCCGCCGGTGTACATCGCAGTGGCGCTTTCGGCCTCATCGTTTATGCGATCATGTTCTATGTGCCTCGAAAGCGGCAGTCCGGCGTCCTTCCACGCCTTGATGCCGCCCTGCGAGCTGGAGATGCGGCGAAACCGAGCTTCGCAAGCGCCGCCACCGCGGCGCGTCCGCGCTGCCCGCGGTCGCAGTAGACGATCACCGGCCGTTCGCCGTCAGCTTGGCGATTTCGCCACCGCGATCCTTCAGCTGCGACAACGGGATGTGCATCGCGTTCGGCAGCTTTCCGCCGTCGAACTCGTCGGTTCGCGCACGTCGAGCACCAGCGGATTCTCGCTGTTCAGGAGCCGCGTCGCGTCGAGCGTGCTGATCTCGCGCGACCGGCGAAAGGCGCCGCTGCACGAGCGGCCACAGCAGCAGCGCGCCGGAGACCACGAAACCGAGCACGAGCGGCCAGTTCCTGTCGACGAACGATATGCAACGGAATCCCGCGGCGGACAAAAAATAAAATGATAGCTCGCACGCCGACTCCCGCCGCGTTCGCGGACCGCGCATTGCCGACCCACACGATGCAAGACGTCATCCCCGATCTCCGCCGCTGCGAAGCGCAACCGCGCCCGCTCCGCGCGTGCGTCGCGTCGTCCTGCTGATCCTCGACGGCTTCGGCTGTCCGCGACGATGCGCCGACAACGCGATCGCGCGACGCGCGCGAGCCGCGCTGGCGGCAGCTGCTCGCGACCTGCCCGCACACGACGATCGACGCGTCCGAGCTGCGCGTCGGCCTTCCGGAGGGCCAGATGGGCAATTCCGAGGTCGGCCACCTCAACATCGGCGCCGGCCGTGTCGTCTATCAGGACTTCACGCGCATCGACCTCGCGATCCGCGACGGCTCGTTCGCGCGCAATCCGGTGCTCGCCGACGCCGTCGAAAGCGGCGCGAGCGCGCGGCACGACGCTGCACGTGCTGGGGCTTCTTTCGCCGGGCGGCGTGCACAGCCACGAGCGCCAGATCGCGGCGATGGTCGACGTGGCGGCGGCCGGCGGCGCACGCGGATCGCCGTGCACGCCTTCCTGGACGGCCGCGACACGCCGCCGCGCAGCGCAGCCGCGTCGCTCGCGACTCATGGCAGGCGTGTGCGACCGCGCATCCCGGCGCGCGCATCGCGTCGATCGTGCGGCCGCTACTACGCGATGGACCGCGACCAGCGCTGGGAGCGGGTCGCGCGCGGCGTATGAATGCTCGTCGACGGCCGTGCGGCGCATCGCGCGCCGACTCGCCGGAGGCGGCGCTCGCAGCGGCGTATGCGCGGGGCGAAAGCGACGAGTTCGTGCAGCCCACGGCGATCGCCGACGCGGACGGCGGGCGACGCGGATGGACGACGGCGACGTCGTCGTGTTCATGAACTTCCGTGCCGACCGGGCGCGCGAGTTGACCCGCGCGCTGACCGATCCCGCCTTCGACGGATTCGCCCGGCCGCGCGTGCCGAAGCTCGCGGCGCTTCGTCTGCCTGACGTCCTACGGCGACGATTTCGCGCCCTGCCCGTCGCGTTCGCGCCGCAGGTCGATCGAGAACAGCTTCGGCGAATACTCTCGGCGCGCTTCGGCCTCGCGCAGCTGCGCATCGCCGAGACCGAGAAATACGCGCACGTGACCTACTTCTTCAATGGCGGCAGCGAGGCGGTGTATCCGGGCGAGGATCGCATCCTCGTGCCGTCGCCCAAGGTCGCGACCTACGACCTGAAGCCCGAGATGAGCGCGCCGGAAGTCACCGACCGGCTGGTGGAGGCCATCGACGGCGAGCGCTACGACGCCATCGTCTGCAACTACGCCAACGGCGACATGGTCGGGCACACGGGAAACTTCGAGGCGGCGACAAGGCGCGTCGAAACGCTCGACGCCTGCATCGGCCGCGTGGTCGATGCGGCGCGCGCGCACGGGCGGCGAAGTCGTCATCACCGCGGATCATGGCAACGCCGAGCGGATGCACGACGACGCCACCGGCCAGGCGCACACGGCGCACACGCTGAACCTCGTGCCGTTCGTCTACGTCGGCCGCCCGGCGAAGCGTGGCCGACGGCGGCGCGCTGCAGGACATCGCGCCGACGCTGCTGGCGATCATGGGATTGCCGAAGCCGCCGGAGATGACCGGGCATTCGCTGATGCGCTTCTGACCGGGCCCGGATGGCGGGAACTTGCGGCGTCGCGGCGGACCAATGGCGCCCGTCGCGGCCCGAATGCGCTCGCCGGTCCGGCCGCGATCCACCGGTCGGCCCGGACCGCCGGCCGGCTCCCCGCCAGGACACCACGCCGGTCGGACGACAGTGCCATGCGCCGGCGGCCGGGTCCGAGCGCCGCGCGACAGCGGCGTTGAATTTCCAAGCGGTGCAGGCGTATACTTTTCGCCGGATCGAATTCCGGCCGCGGTCACGCGAGGTCGCGCATCGCGAGCGGTCGGGAGCAGGATGACACCGAGGCAGCGATGCGCGAAGGCATGAAGAAGGCAGGCTGGATTGGCATGGGTGCGGTACTCGGGCTGCTGTTGAGCCTCAACCTTTCGGTATTCGCGCAGCGCGAAACGCGAGCTGCCGATCCCGTACGAGGATCTGCAGCTGCTGTCGGCGGTGTTCGGCAAGATCAAGAGCGACTACGTCGAGCCGGTTTCCGACGACAAGCTGATCAAGGAAGCGATCAACGGCATGGTCCACGGGCTCGACCCGCACTCGGACTTTCCTCGATGCCGAAGCCTTCAAGGAGCTCCAGGTCGACGACGCAGGGCAAGTTCGGCGGCCTCGGCATCGAGGTCGGCGTCGAGGACGGCGTCATCCGCGTCGTTTCGCCGATCGAGGACACGCCCGCGTTCAAGCGCCGGCATCAAGTCCGGCGACCTGATCGTCAAGATCGACGACACCGCCACGCGCGGCCTGCCGCTGTCCAAGGCGGTCGAGAAGATGCGCGGCGAGCCCGGCACCCCGGTGATGCTGACCGTCGTGCGCAAGGACGTCGACACGCCGCTGACGTTCACGCTCCTGCGCCAGGAAATCAACGTCAAGAGCGTGCGCTCGAAGATGCTCGAGCCGGGCTACGGCTTCGTCCGCGTTCGCAAGTTCCAGGAGCACACCGGCGAGGATCTCGCCAAGGCGCTCAAGGACCTCTACGCGCAAGGGCGACGCTCAAGGGCCTCGTGCTCGACCTGCGCAGCGATCCGGGCGGCCTGCTCAACCAGGCGGTGGCCGTGTCGGCCGCCTTCCTGCCGAAGGACGCGCTGGTCGTCTACACCGACGGCCGCACGCCCGACGCGCGCATGCGCCTGACCGCGAACAAGGAAAACTATTCGCGCCGCGGCGACGATTTCTTCGCGCGACCTGCCGGCCGCGGTCAAGAAGGTGCCGATGGTCGTCCTGGTCGACGGCGGCACGGCGTCGGCATCCGAAATCGTCGCCGGCGCGCTGCAGGACCACAAGCGCGCCGATCGTGCTCGGCACGCAGACGTTCGGCAAGGGCTCGGTGCAGACGATCCTGCCGCTCGGCAACAACGCCGGGCTGAAGCTCACCACGGCGCGCTACTACACGCCGTCGGGCCGCTCGATCCAGGCCAAGGGCATCGAGCCCGACATCATCGTCGACGACGGCCGCGACTCCCGGAATCGCATCCGCGAGGCGAACCTCGAGCATCATCTGGAAACGTGCCGGGCGACGACAGCGACGGCAAGCCGACGCCGAGGACGCGAAGGCAGCCCCGGCCGCGAAGCCGAAGCCGCATGCCGAACGAGCCGGCGGCAAGCCGGACGCCGTGCCTGCCGCCGCGTTTCGAATTCGGCGTCCGCCGACGATTTCCAGCTGAAGCAGGCGATGAATCATCTCAAGGGCCTGCCGGTCATCGACTCGACGAAGGCAGTCGGCGCGCGCGACGACGCGGTGACGCGAACCAGCCGTCGGCACCAAGGCCTCAGCTCGCGCGGGCCTTGGCTTCGGGACCGGATCGCACGCCGCGGCGACGGCCGGGCATTTCGCCTGATCCTGACGCCTGGCATGGACGACGCGCAGCTTCTCCGCTACAGCCGGCACATCCTGCTCGACGAGCTCGGCCTGGACGCGCAGGAGAAATTCGCCGCCGCGCACGCGCTCGTCGTCGGCATGGGCGGCCTGGGCGCGCCGGCGGCGCAGTTTCTCGCCGCCGCAGGCGTGGGCCGATGACGATCTGCGACGCCGACGCCGTCGACCTCACCAACCTGCAGCGCCAGATCCTCTATGCGACCGCCGACATCGGCGAGCGCAAGGTCGACGCCGCGGCGCAGCGGCTCGCCGCGGTCAATCCCGACGTCGCGGATCGAGCGATCGCCGATGCGCGTGGACGCCGAGCGGTTGGGCGCCGCTCGTCGCGGCCGCCGACGTCGTGCTCGACTGCTGCGACAACTTCGCGACGCGGCACGCGGTGAATCGCCGCATGCGTCGCGGCGCGGCACGCCGCTGGTGTCCGGCGCCGCGATCCGCTTCGACGGGCAGTTCGCGGTCTTCGACCCGCGCGACGCGGCGTTCACCCTGCTATCACTGCCTGTTCGGCGAAGGCGACGAGCTCGAGGAAACGCGCTGCGCGACGATGGGCGTGTTCGCGCCGCTCGTCGGCATCGTCGGCGCGACGCAGGCCGCGGAGGCGCTGAAGCTGATCGCGGGCGTCGGCGAGATCGCTCGCCGGCCGCCTGCTGCTGGTCGACGCGCTCGACCTCTCCTGGCGCGAGCTTGCGCGTGCCGCGCGATCCCGCGTGCCCCGTCTGTTCGCCGCGCCCGGCGGCAGTCTCGCGACGCGAGCCGGCGTCAGCCGTTGCCCGGCGCCGCGCAGGCGGCAACTTCGCCCGAGCGCGCCTCGCGCGCGAGCTGGCCTCCCACTCCGAGACCGCCCGAGCGCGCACCGCGGGATCGGACGACTCGAGCGCCGCCGGAAGTGGATTGCCCATGCCGCGCATTCGAAGGCGCGGCGCTGCACCGCGGCCAATTGCTGCTGCGCCGCTCCAGCGCGGATCCGCCGCAGCCGTGCGCAGGGCCAGCCGCGCGCCGGCGATGCGCAGGTTCCACGTGGCGGCGCGCTGGGCGACGCGCCTTGCCGCGCCGCATGGCACGCGGACGAACGTTGTCGGGCGGCGTCGGTTCCTTCGCGGCACAAGCCGTGCATCCTGGCGCACCGCGAACGGCCCGAGGCAGCGCCATAGGTGGCCGCGAGTCTCGGCCCGCGCGGCCGGATCGCCGGGCCCGGGCAGCGCGCGCGACCGCTTCCCACAGGAGCAGCGCACCACGATTCCAGTAGTCGTCGAAGCGCGGCCGCATGCGCGGCCTCCTCCAGGTATCGCCACCATCGCCGCCGCGTTGTTGCGCTGGCGCGCGCGGTCGGCCAGCAGCAGTATCGGCACGCCGTTGTCGATGTCGCGGATCGCCCAGTCGGCGAGCCGGTCGGTCGACATCGCATTCGGCGGGCAACGGGCGCACCGGCGCCAGACAGGCGGTCGCGAGCGACGAGAGGAAGAGCTTGTCGTCCGGCGCCCGCACGCGCGCCTGCGGCGAAGGCGCGGACCTGCGCCATCGGGTCCCCGGCATCGAGCTGCCCTGCGATCCACAGGCTGCGCGGCTCGGTCGCCGCAGTGACTCGCGCGCGCAGCGCTGGTCGAGCGCGTCGCGTCTCCTGCCTGCCAGCGCGACGGCGGCGGATTCGCCGGATCCGCGATATGGCTGCCGTTCTGCGCACCTGGCGCGGACGCGTCGCCGATCAGCGATCGCGACGACGAACAGCAGCGACGGTGATTGCTTCGATTCGGCGATCATGAATGCACGCGAAGGGCGGACGCGCGGACACCGCACGCCGCCGCTGGTGACGAACCATCACGCCATGTCGCGGCATCTCGTCAACCGAACAGGAATTTGCGCTGCAGCGCCCAGCCGTCCTGCGGCGTGCGCTTGAAGCCGCTCTTGGCGAAGAGCTGCCAGCGGCCGAGCACATAGGCGATCAGCACCGCGGCGTCGGCCTGCGCGTCGCCGTGCCAACCGTTGGCCGCCTGCGCGATGCGCAGCGACTGCCGCAGCGCGGCCTCGAGCTTGTCGGTCAGCTGGTTGATCCGCGCCTGCAGGCGCTCGTCCTCGTTGACCAGCGCCTCGCCGATCAGCACGCGCGTCATCCCCGGATTCTTCTCGGCGAACGACAGCAGCATCACCACCGTCTGCTCCGCCTGCGCGACGCCCTCGGTGGTCTCGCTGGTGATCCTGTTGATGAACGAGAAGAGCGTGGTCTCGATGAACTCGATCAGCCCTTCGAACATCTGCGCCTTGCTGGCGAAGTGCCGGTAGAGCGCCGCCTCGGACACGGAAAGCCTGGCCGCCAGCGCCGCTGTGGTCACCTTCTCGCTGCGCGGATTCTCCAGCATCGCCGCCAGCGTCTGCAGGATCTGCAGGCTTGCGTTCACCCGGTTTCATTGCCATGGCATGAAAGGCCCGGAGGCAGTCAAAGCAGCGGTCACGAAGCGTGCCCGGCGGCTGGTTGTCGGCGCGGATCATCGTGCCCACGCCTTCGTTGGTCAGCACCTCGAGCAGCAGCGCGTGCTCGACGCGGCCGTCGATGATGTGCGAACTCGCGACGCCGTTCCTGACCGCGTCGAGCGCCGATCCGATCTTGGGCAGCATCCCGCCGTGGATGGTCCCGTCGGCGAACAGCGCGTCGATCTCGCTCGACGTGAGGCCGGACAGCAGCGTGCCGTTCTTGTCGAGCACGCCGACCGTGTTGGTCATCAGCACCAGCTTCTCGGCCTTGAGCGTCTCGGCGAGCTTGCCGGCGACCAGGTCGGCATTGATGTTGTAGGCCTCGCCGTCGGCGCCAACGCCGATCGGCGCGACGACGGGGATGAAGTCTCGCGAGTCCAGGAGCTGGATGATTTCCGGATCGATGCGCTCGATTTCGCCCACGAGGCCGATGTCGACGAATTCGCCTGCCGCGGCCTCCGACCTGAGCAGCATCTTGCGCGCGTGGATGAACGCACCGTCCTGGCCGGTGAGACCGACCGCCTTGCCGCCATGCTGGTTGATGAGGCCGACGATCTCCTGGTTCAACTCGCCCAGGACCATCTCGACGACGTTCATCACGCGCTCGTCGGTGACGCGCATCCCCTGACGAAATTCACTCTGGATACCCATCTTCATCAGCAGGTCGCCGATCTGAGGTCCGCCACCGTGGACGATCACCGGGTTCATTCCGACCAGCTTCAGCATGACGACGTCGCGCGCGAAACCTGCCTTCAGCGCGGGCTCCGTCATCGCGTTGCCGCCATACTTGACGATGATGGTCTTGTCGTGGAACCGCCGGATGTACGGCAGTGCCTCGGCGAGGATCTGCGCCTTGAGCGCGGTGTTGACGGCGTCGGAGGGCATTGGTAACCGGGGTGCGGGTGCGTCGGGGAAATGCGGGACCAAGCGGGACCCGAGCGGACGCGCGGATTGTACTCCGAACCACGCGAAGGCGATTCTCCGCGGCGCACGCCGGGAGTGAGTGCCAACGGATGAGGTCTCCACGACGGGCGCATGACGATGGTTTTTGGTATTGTGGCTAGGATGAAACGACCCCCACGCTCGCTTCGCTCGCTGCCCCCCGGGAGGGTACGTTCAGTGCCCTTCGGACGGCCGGGCGGGTACTGACATGGCAAGCCCGCTGCCGGACCCGGTTCCCCTTCATCTCGTCCGCCGTGCGCTCGTCACCAAGCTGCGTCACCATGGCGATGTGCTGCTGACCTCGCCGGTGTTCACCGCGCTTGCGCGCGCCGCGCCGGCATGGAAATCGATGCGCTCGTCTACCTGGAAACCGCACCGATGCTGACGGGGCACCCGGCGATCGCGCAGCTCCACACGATCGATCGCGGGTGGAAGAAGCGGGGCATCGTGACGCAGGCTCGCGCGGAATGGTCGTTGCTGCGAAGGCTGCGCGCGCGCGAGTACGACCTGCTGATCCATCTCACCCCGCATCCGCGCGGCCTCACTCTGGCGCGGCTGCTTCGCCCGCGGTGGTCGGTGACGAGCGAGCGCGAGGGACGCGCAGCGCTGTGGCGCCGCCACTTCACCCATTTCTACCGGCTTCCCGCGCGCACCGAGCGCCACGTCGTCGAGCAGAACCTCGACGCGCTGCGCCGCATCGGCGTCCAGCCTGCCGAGGCGGACCGCGGGCTCGTGCTGGTGCCCGGGGCGCAGGCCGAGCGCAAGGTCGGCGAGCTGCTGGCGGCGCACGGCCTCGCACCGAAGGAATTCGTGCAGCTGCATCCGGGCTCGCGCTGGCTCTTCAAGTGCTGCTCCCGCCGAGCACACGGCGGCGCTGGCCGACCTCATCGTCGCCGACGGCCTTCCGGTCGTCATCACCGGTGCGCCGGATGACCGCGAACGCGCGTTGACGACCGCCGTGATCGCCGCCGTGCGGCCAGCAACGCGCCAGCGTGTCGTTGACCTGACGGGCATGCTGTCGATGTCCGAGCTGGCGGCGCTGACCGGGATGGCACGGGCATTCGCCGGCGTCGATTCGGCGCCGATGCATATCGCCGCTGCGATGGGCACGCCAGTGGCTGGCGCTGTTCGGGCCGTCGAGCGAAACTGCGTGGGGGCCGTGGCGAGTCGCCCACCGGGTCGTCGTGTCGGCGCAGCATCCATGCCGACCGTGCGGCCTGGACGGCTGCGGCGGCGGCAAGGTCTCCGAGTGCCTGACCACGCTCCCCGCCGAACGCGTCCACCACGCGCTCACCGTCCTGCTCGCGCCCGCGGCGCAGGGGCCAGACTGATGCGGCTGGCGATCATCCGCCAGCGCTACACGCCGCAAGGCGCTGCCGAGCGATTTCTCGAAGGCGCGCTGGAGGCGCTGCTCGAGCGCAATGTCGCGATAACGCTTTACACGCGCGAGTGGCCGCAGACGAAATTGCAGCTGATCGAGCCGCACATCTGCAACCCGCCGTACATAGGCGCGCTGTGGCGTGACTGGGGCTTCGCCCGCGCGGTGTCCCGCAATGTCGCGGCATCCAAGGTCAACCTGGTGCAGTCGCACGAGCGCGTGCTTACCTGCGACGTCTACCGGCCCGCCGACGGAGTCCACGCCACCTGGCTCGAGGAACGTCTGCGCGATGCCCCGGCGTCGCTGCGGCTGCGGGTCGCGCTCTCCCCGTGGCACCAGTACACGCTCGCGATGGAACGCAAGCTGTTCGCGAGCCCGTGGCTGCGCGCGGTCCTGTGCAATTCGAAGATGGTTCGTGACGACATCAAGGCGCGCTTCGGACTTCCCGACGAGCGCCTGCCGGTGCTCTACAACGCGGTGGATTCGAACGTCTTCTCGCCTGCGCTCGCCATGCATCGCGAGCGGATCCGCGCCAGGTACAAGATCCCCGTCGATGCACCGGTCTTCCTGCTCGTCGGGTCGGGGTTCCGTCGCAAAGGCGTGCCGGCCGCCATCGCGGCGCTCGCGCAGATGCCCGCCGACACGCATCTGATGGTCGTCGGCGACGACCGCGGCGTCGATGCCTACAAACGCCTGGCGCGCGACCACGGCGTGCGCGAACGCGTGGCGTTCACCGGATTCCAGCAGGACGTGGCGCCGTACTACGGCGCCGCCGACGCCTTCGTGCTCCCGGCCATCTACGACTCGTTTCCCGATGCCGCCATGGAGGCGCTGGCAAGCGGCCTGCCGGTCGTCACCAGCACGCGCTCCGGCGCAGCCGAACTCGTCACCGAAAATGACGCCGGATTCGTGTGCGATGCGCGCGATGTGCCGGCGCTGGCCTCGCACATGCGCGCGCTGCTGCCCGCCGACACCCGCGCGCCATTGGCCGAAAACGCCCGCCGCGCAGTGGAGCCGCTGACACCGGCGGCGATGACGCTGAAGCTCGTCCTGCTCTACAAGGAGCTGCTTGAGGCGAGCGTCGCGCACAAGATGACGGCACGGGCTGCGGCTCGGGCCCCGCCGCCACGAACCGAAGTGGCGGAGGCTCCGCCGTTGCACGGCGAGGACGGACTCGACTCCGAGACGCTTCCGCGCGGACCGGAAGGCAATTCGTCGGTGCCGGGCGGCCGGCCACCGCGCTGATGCGCCTGGCCATCGTCCGGCAACGGTACACGCCCTACGGCGGCGCCGAGCGGTTCGTCGAGCGCGCACTCGCGGCGCTCGCGGCGCGCGGTGTCGAACTGACGCTGATCACGCGCCGCTGGCCAGGCGGCGGTGACGCGCGCGTGACGCCGCTCGTCCTGAACCCGCCCTACGTTGGACGCACGTTGCGCGACGCCGGCTTCGCGCGCGCTGTTTGCGCGGCGGTGGCCGCGATGCCCGCTACGCTCGTGCAGTCGCATGAGCGGATCGCGTGCTGCGACATCTATCGTGCCGGGGACGGCGTGCACGCGGTCTGGGTCGACGAGCGCCTTCGCGGCGCGTCGGCCTCGGACCGGCTTGCGCTCGCGGCCAGCCCCTACCACCGCTACATGCTCGCGGCCGAACGCCGGCTGTACGCGAGCCCGCGGCTGCAGCGCGTGATCTGCATCTCGCAAATGGTGCAGACGGAAATCCACGAACGATTCGGACTCCCGCGCGAGCGCCTGCCCGTCATCTACAACGCGATCGATCCCGCGGCCTTCCATCCGGGACTTGCCGTGCACCGCAGCGAAGTGCGCACGCGCCTTGGCATCGCCGACGATGCCTGCGTATTCCTGCTTGTGGGCTCGGCATATGCACGCAAGGGCGTGGGACGCGCGATCGAGGCGTTGGCCGCCGTGCCCGCGCCCGCGCACCTCGTGGTCGTCGGTCGCGACAAGCATCCGGCGCGCTATTTCGCACTGGCGCGGCGCCTCGGCGTGGATAAGCGCGTCAGCTTCGCAGGCGCGCAGCGGGACCCGCGCCCCTTCTACGGCGCAGCCGATGCGTTCGTCCTGCCCACGCTGTACGACGCGCTTTCGAACGCGGTACTGGAAGCGCTCGCTTGTGGGCTGCCGGTCGTCACCAGCGACCGCTGCGGGGCAGGCGAACTCGTCAGCGCCCATGCCGCCGGCGTCGTTTGCGGCGCACGGGACATCGACGCGATCGCTGCGGGCATGACGATGCTGCTCGCCGCCGCCGCCCGGACGCGTGCCGGCAACAACGCGCTCGCGGCGATGCGTCCACTGACGCCGGACGCAATGGCTGCACGCCTGGTGGCGCTCTACGAGAGCGTCCTGCCCGCACCGTGAAGACGTGCGGATCGATCCGCGACCGCCGGTGGCGCCATGCTGCGCTATACTCGGCGCCGATGCACGGACGCATCCCGTCCGTCGTCCCCTTGGACTCTCCCGCGCCAACCGCGCGGAGTGACCGACTCCGATGACGGGCGCCAATCTCTATTCCCGCCTTCTCCGATACGTCCGGCCCTACCGGTTTGCGTTCGGCTTCGCGGTGCTGGGCATGATGATCGTCGCCGCCGGCGACCTGATGCTCGCCTGGCTCGTCATCCCGATCGTCCGCAATTTCGAGTCGCCCGACCCGCTCGGCACCCAATGGCTGCCGTTCACGATCGTCGGCGTCTTCCTGTTGCGCGGAGTCGGTGCCTACATCTCCGAGTTCGGCATGGGTTGGACCGGCTACCGCGTGGTGTTCGACCTTCGCCGCGACCTGATCGACAAGCTGCTGCGCCTGCCCACGCCGTATTACGACACGCACGCGGCGGGGATGATCCAGTCGAAGGTCTCGTTCGACGCGCATCAGCTCGCGTCGGCCGCATCGGGCGCAATCACCAACGCGATCCGCTCGACGCTGACCATCACGGTGAGTTTCGGCTACCTGATGTGGCTCAATTGGCGACTCACGCTGTTGACGTTCATCGTGGTGCCGATCGTCGGCGTCGTGATCCGCTACTTCAGCCGCCGACTGCGCCGCATCGCGCGGGACATCCAGGACCGCGCCGGCTCGCTGACGCAGGTGCTCGAGGAGCTGATCGGCGGGCACCGGGTCGTGCGCATCTTCGGTGGCGAGACCTACGAGCGCAACCGCGCGGTGGCGGCCGCCAACCGGCTGCGCAATGCGATGACCAAGGAGTCGTCGGCAACCGCAGCGAGTTCTCCGCTGACCGTGTTCTTCGCCGCCTGTGCGGTCGGCTCGATCGTATGGATCGCACTGCAGCAGAGCGACGGCGGGCGTTTCGATTTCGCGCTGTTCATGTCGTACGTGGTCGCGCTGCTCACGCTGCTCGAGCGGCTCAAGGGGCTGTCGGGCATCAACGCGGCGCTACAGCGCGGACTCGCCGCGGCCGAGAGCATCTTCGGTCTGCTCGACCACGAGGAGGAGGCGGACAACGGCACCGTCGTACTCGACGCCTGCCGCGGCGAGGTGCGCTTCGAGCGCCTTTCGCTGCGCTATGGCGCGAACGAGCGTGAGGCGCTTTCCGATATCACGCTGACCGTGGTGCCCGGCGAAACCGTGGCGCTCGTAGGTGCTTCGGGCGCCGGCAAGACTTCGCTGGTCAACCTGGTGCCGCGCTTCTACGAGCCGACCGCCGGTCGGTTGTTCATCGACGGACACGACGTCACCACGCTGACGCTGGCGAGCCTGCGCGCGCAGATAGCGATGGTTTCGCAGGACGTCCTGCTGTTCAATGACACGGTCGCCGCAAACATCGCCTATGGCGCGATGAGCGGCGCCCCGCGCGAGGAGATCGAGCGCGCCGCCGCCGCCGCCCATGCGCTCGATTTTATCCGCGCAATGCCCGAGGGTTTCGATTCTCTCGTCGGCGAGCACGGCAGCCGGTTGTCGGGCGGGCAGCGCCAGCGCATTGCGATCGCGCGGGCGATCCTCAAGAACGCTCCGCTGCTGATCCTGGATGAGGCGACGTCCGCGCTCGATTCCGAATCAGAAAGACAGGTGCAGTCGGCGCTGGAGACGCTCATGCGCGGGCGCACGACCATCGTGATCGCGCACCGGCTGTCGACAATCGAGGACGCCGACCGCATCGTCGTCCTCGACGACGGGCGAATCGTCGAGGTGGGCACGCATTCTTCGTTGTTGGCGGCCAACGGTACGTACGCGCGACTGCACCACTTGCAGTTCGCGGCGCCCGCCGTCGAGGCGACGGAACCGGTGGCGCTTCTGCGTTGATTTGCGCTCAGGGCGGTCCGGGCGTCCCGATGCCCAAGCCGTCGACCGCCGCGACGACCGCGGCTACCTCGATCGCCTCCATGCAACGCGCACGTGGGCAACGCAGCGGAGGCTCGCCTGCGAGGCGCTCGCAACGGCGTGCCCATGGCACCTCACGGAAGAACTGCACGGTCTGGTCGCGGCATGGGAACGGAGTGACCGTCACCGCGCGACCCGGCATCGCGGAGAAGAACGCGCCGGGACCGCAGATCTGTGCCGAGCCTGGCCCGAACAGCGTCACGGTCGGCACACCGACGATGCGGCCGAGGTGGGCAATACCGGTGTCCGGGCAGATCAGCAGCCGCGCATGCGCGAGCACATGCCACAGCGCCGGAAGCGACAGCGTGCCAGCGATACGCGGTCGCGTGCCGGCCGGGTCGATGGCGTCGATGACGCCCGTCTCGCCGGGGCCGGCGCTCCATACAACTGACCAGCCGCGCTCGCCGAGCAGGTCTGCCAGTTCGCGCCAGCGCTGCGGCGGCCACAGCTTGAGTGGCGAGCTTGCGCCGACATGAAGCACGGCAAAGCGGTCGCCGAATTCGGGCTCGCAGTCGGCCGCCGGCGCCGGCCAGTCGCTTGCCCGGTACCGCGCGGCCGGCGCCCCGGCAACGAGTTCCGCCGCGGTGTCGCAGTATGCAGTCGGCGTGGCCGAGTAGGGAACGAGTTCGTCGACCGGCCAGTTCTTGCGGGCGGGACGGTCGCCGGCGATACCCACGATCCAGCGCACGCCCAGTGCGCGCGCAAGCCAGGACCAGCGGTTGTCCGCGGGCAGGATCGCCAGGTCGAAGCGCGGAAGCGCGAGCAGCGCGGTAAAGCTGCGAAGATCGCGCGGATCGAATGGATGCGCGACGACGCCGAATGGGCGGCCGGCGTACAGCGGCGCGTAGGGTCGCGCGACCGTCATCACGATCTGCGCGTCCGGATTGCGCTCGCGCAGCTTCGCGAGCAGCGCCGTGACCATCAGCGTGTCGCCGAGCAGCAGATGATGCAGCACCAGAATGCGGCGCGGCGCCGCGGGGCGGCGGCGTCGGACACCCCAGCGGATGATCGCCAGCGCGACGCTGGCGAAGCGCATCGGCGCGCGGCTACCCGCCATCGGCCGCCAGGACGCTCAACTGCTTCAGGCTCTCGTCGAGAATCACCAGCGACAGCACCTGCTCGGCGAGCGCCGGCGTGCGCGCATACGCGCCGAGCATCGCGGCGACGCGCTGCGTGTCGAGTTGGCCGCCGGTGAGCCTCGCGAGCGACTCGGCCACCGCGGGCACGCGGGCGGCGAGGTCGCCGCGCAGCCAGCCATCGAGCGGCGGATTGAACCCGCGCTTCCTGCGCGCGAAGGCGCCCAGCCGCTCGAGTTCGGGCGCCAGGCGCGCGAGAAATTTCTTGGGCGGCCTGGTGAAACGCTCGGCTGCCGGCAGCGCCAGCACGGCCTCGACAAAGCGGTGATCGAGCAGCGGCGCGCGCAGTTCGAGGCCGTGGGCCATCGTGCACAGGTCCGCCTTGCGCAATACGTATTCCGGCAGATAGTTGGCGAAGTCCCAGCGCAGCAGCCGGTCGTGCCGGGTCGCGGGCTCGAGGTCGGGCGTCCGCCAGTAGTGGGCGGGCAACGACGCGCGGTCGGGCTGCACGAAGCGCCGCTGATTGGGCGTGAGGCCGGAAAAACGCAGCGCGTATGCATCCTCCCAGTCGAGTGAGAGTTCGCCGGTTGCCTTGCGCCAGCCCTTCGGATGCGCATCGGGCAGCACCGGCAGCGGCAGGGTGAGCGTCCCGCGCCAGGCATTGCGCAGGTGCTTTGCGACGCGCTTGTAGCCGGCGAAGAGCTCGTCGCCACCGTCGCCGCCCAGCACGACTTTCACCCGCCGCTCCGTGGCGCGCGCCAGATACCACGTCGGAAACGACGACGGGTCGGCGAACGGCTCGTCGAGCGTGGCGATGATCTCGTTGAAATCGTCGCCGATCGTCGTCGGCACGACGATCCGCTCGTTAGGCAGGCCGAGTGCGCGCGCCGTTGCCGCCGCGTCTTCGCTCTCATCCAGCGCCGAGCCCGGAAAGGCCGCCGAGAACGATTGCAGGCCCGCGTGCCCGGTTGCCGCGAGGCGGCAGGCGATCGTGCCGGAATCGATACCACCGGACAGGAACAGTCCCAGCGGGCGGTCGGCCACCAGTCGCAACTCGATCGCCTGGTCGAGCAGTTCCGCGCAGTCGCCCGCCGGCGCTGGCCGTGGCAACCAGTAGCGATGCAGATCCAGGCGCCCGCTATCGAGGTCGTACTCGAGGCGGTGGGCGTTGGGCAGCCGCGCGATGTGGGCGAAAATCGTCCGCGGCGCGGGCACATAGCGATGCGCGAGATACGCGTCGATCGCATCGGCCGAGAAGCCGCGCGCGTCGCGCGGCAGCCACGGCAACACGCTCCTCACCGTCGAGCCGAACGCGAAGTTGCCGCCCCGGTGCGCGTAGACGACGGGTTTCAGGCCGAGGCGATCCCTGACCACGTGCACGCGCCTCGCGCGAAAATCGACGAGCGCAAACGCGAACATGCCGCGCAGCCTCGGCAGCAGGCCGTCGATGCCCCACGCTTCGTAACCGCGCAGGATGAATTCGGTATCCGACCGTGTGTGGAAGCGCGCGCCGCGCGCGGCCAGTTCACGCGCATCGTCCTGCCAGCCGTAGACCTCGCCGTTGTAGGAGATCCACAGCGCGCCGTCGTCGGTGCCCATCGGCTGGTCGGCCTCCGGGCGCGGATCGATGATCGACAGCCGCGTGTGGACGAGGCCGACGGCGGCCGGCGCATCGTCGGCAATGCGCGCACCTCGCGCATCGAACGCGGCCGTATGCTGCGCGTCGGGCCCGCGGCGAAGCAGCGCCTGCATCATCCGAGCGCGAACCTCCGGGCCCACCGGCGCGCCGAAGTGTCCGGCGATCCCGCACATCAGCGTCCGCCCTTTGCGACGCGCACGAACACGGCTTCCATCGCGTCGAGCATCCGATCAATCCCGAAGTTCGCATGGGCGTAATCGTACGCGGCGCGCCCCATGCGCTCGCGCAGGCCTTCGTCGGTCATCAGCCGCCCCAGCGCCGCCGCCAGCGCCACCGGCTCGCGAGGCGGCACCAGCAGGCCGGTTTCGCCCTCGATCACCGCCTCGGCGATCGCACCGATCGGTGTCGATACCGCCGGCAATCCGCACGCGGCCGCCTGCATCAGGCTCTGCGGGACGCCTTCGTCCCCGAACGACGGCAGCGTCGCCACGTCCGCGCACGCGAACCATGCCGGCACGTCGCCCTGGTTACCGGCGAAGCGCACGTCCTGACCGAGGCCCATCGCCGTGACGCGTGCGTCAAGGTGCGCGCGCCGGGGTCCGTCACCGACGACGAGAAGCTGCCATCCGGGCACCCGTTCGCGCAGCAATACCCAGGCGTCGAGCAAGTCGTCGTGGCCCTTCCAGTCGCGCAGCGTGGCGAGGATCATGACGGCGGGCCGGGCGTCGATGCCGAGCCTCGCGCGCGCCGCGGCGCGGTCCTGCGGGCGAAAGCGCGCAAGGTCGATGCCGGTGCGCACCGACGTGATCCGTGTGGGGTCAAAGTGGTTGTCGCGGACCAGCTGCGACTTCAGTGCCTCGCCGGTGACGACGAGATGCGCGGTCGCGCGCTGGTAGAGCCACCTCGTCGTCGGCGAATTGTTGACGGGCGTGGAGACATGCCGCGTGCGC
Organism: uncultured beta proteobacterium; assembly: GCA_963739745.1. Lineage (GTDB taxonomy): Bacteria > Pseudomonadota > Gammaproteobacteria > Burkholderiales > Casimicrobiaceae > VBCG01. The sequence goes on along the minus strand of CAVUCJ010000008.1, from coordinate 35,662 downwards.
ACGACGGGCGGCAAGCGGGCGACGGTGGCGCCGGCGAGCGCGACCAGCCAGGCGTCGGTCGAACTGTGCGTGTTGATCACGTCGTATTGGCCGGCGTTGCGCGCGAGCCACCGATGCATCGCGCGCAGCCCCCGCAGCTTCTTGGCCTCGATCGGCAGGCCATCCACCGAGAGGCCGCGCGTTCGTGCCGAAGGAAGTATTTCTGCCGTCCCCGCCGTGACCAAGTGGACGCGATGTCCGCGTCGCGCCATGCCTTCCATCTCGGTGAGGATGCGCAGCTCCTGGCCGCCCCAGCCGATCGACGACTCGGTGTGCAGGATCGATAGCGGCGTCATGTCAAAGACCATGACGGCGCGTACCGTCTGAACCAGCGCTCCAGAATCAGCAACGCCCACAGCCGGCCGGCGTTGTTGCGCCCGCCACGCCGATGCTCGGCGAGCAGTTCCGCAAGCACGCCGTCGCGAAACAAGCCGCGGCGCGCGAGACCACCCGCACCGAGATGCTCGTCGAGCTCGCCGTGCAGGCGTCCGGCCAGCCACTCGGTCAGCGGCATCACGAAACCCTGCTTGCCGCGATGGACGATATCGTGCGGAAGATAGCGTTCGGCAACGCGCTTCAGGATGTGCTTGTGCGTCTTCCCGCGAATCTTCAGGTCGGGCGCCAGCCGGGCGCAGAACTCGACAAAGCGGTGGTCGAGGTAGGGTACGCGCGCTTCGAGAGAATGCGTCATCGTCGCGCGGTCGACTTTGGTCAGCAGGTCATCGGGTAGCCAAAGCCTCGTGTCCACGTGCAGCAGCCGGTCGAGATAGTTTGCCGGGTCCGCCTCGTGGAACGCCGCTTCGGCCAGATCGCCGACGTCGGGAGCTCCGCGTGTCGCCGCCAGGAACCGGGGGCTCAAGAGCGCCGGGTGCAGCAGCGCGTCGAACACATTCGGAATCGTCCGGTAGCGGCGCGCCAGCGGCTCGGTCAGCGCGCGCATCAGCCGGTCGCGGCGCAGGCCCACCGGCAGCGCGCGCACGAGCGCGGGCAAGGGCGACGCGGGATGCGCAAGCCAGCGCGTCAGTCGCTCCTCGCGGACGCGCTTCCTGTAATTGGAATAGCCGCCGAACACCTCGTCCGCGCCCTCACCGGTCAGCACGACGGTGACATCACGGCGCGCGAAGCCCGCCAGCAGCATCGTAGGCAGCGCCGCCTGGTCGGCGAAGGGCTCATCGAAGACGTCGATCCAGCGGTCGAACGCGTCGAGCACGTGGTCGGGCGAGAGCATCAGCGCATGGTGGCGGCTGCCCAGATGCGCCGCCACACGCGCGGCCTCGCGATGCTCGCTGACCGCGACGTTGCCCTCGAAGCCCAGGTTGAAGGTATCGATCGGGCCGCCGATCAGGTCGGTCATGATCGCAGCGACGAGAGCCGAGTCGATGCCCCCGCTCACGAACGCGCCGAGCGGCACGTCAGCGATCAGCATGCCCTCGACCGAAGCGCGCAACTCGCGGTCAAGCGCATCTTCCGCGTCGCGGTCGGTCAGGTCGAGCTTGTCGGCATAATCCGGTCGCCAGAACGAGCGGATGTCCAGCACGCGGCCACGCAAGCGCAGCGTGTGGCCGGGCGGGAGCTTGCGCACACTTCGAAACACGCTATGCGGCGCCGGAATGAACTGGCATTCGAGGTACAGTCGCAGCGCGCCGGGATCGATCTCGCATGCAACGCCCGGATGCGCGAGCACCGCCTTCAGCTCCGACCCGAAGACCAGCGTGCGCACCGTCCCAAGCATAATGGAACGGCTTGACGCCGACGTGATCGCGCGCGGCGAAGAGCGTCTGCGTATCCGCGTCCCACAATGCGAACGCGAACATGCCGCGCAGATGCGACACCAGATCCTCACCCCACGCGTGCCATCCGGCCAGCAGCGTCTCGGTGTCTCCCGCCGTCCGGAATGTCCATCCGCCCCGCGCAAGTTCCTCGCGCAACTGCCGGAAGTTGTACAACTCGCCGTTGAAGACGACGGCAACGCGGCCGTCGGGACTCGTCATCGGCTGCGGGCTACCCGCGATGTCGATCACCGAAAGCCGGCGATGGCCGAGATGCGCCGGGCCGGAATTGAAGTATCCGTCCGCGTCGGGTCCGCGATGCGCGAGCGAGCGCGTCATCGCCGCCAGCACCTCCGGTGCGAGGGCCGTGTCGCTGACGTAACCCGCGATGCCGCACATGAGGGATGAAGTTTCTGGCGCTGCGGGGGTGCCGACTCGCCGAACGATCGGCGCTACGGCATCGAAACCGGTCGAAGAAAGCACGCCCCCGAAGACGGTGCGTGCGGCGCGAAGTCTACCCGAAAACCGCGCCCGTCGGTTGCAGCGCCGGGGCCGCAGGCTATACTTTGTTCGGCGGCGCCATGCTCGGATTCACGAGGCTCGCAGTGCCTTTTCGGGGGTCGCGTCGCGGGTCGGCCGACAGCACGATGGCACCGCGCTTCCCGCCATCGCAAATCGACACCGCCTTCCACTTGCATACCGCCTCTCCGCTTCCCCGCTTCTCCGTTTCCCCAGCTTTCCCGTTTCCGACCCGCATGCCGCTGCCCGAGAAGATCCGTGCGTCCGATCGAGCCAACCGGTACCAGCCGAAGTTCGCGTGCCGGCGGGCGAGCGCGTTTGCGCGCCTTGGCGAGCGCTGCGGCTGCACCCCGGGAGCGGCGGGTTGAAACTGCGCAGTCGCGGGCGTTTCAGCGTGAAGCGCATCAGCCGCGTGCTTTCCGACCGTGTGTTCGGATCACCCTTCGATCGCGAACTCCTGGCGGCGCGCGATATGGGTCGGCGGGAGTTCGTGTTCGGCTGGAATCGCGGCCTGGGCGACGTCGCACTGGGATTGTGCCCGCTGTTCGCGCGTATCCGAAAGGCGATACCAGGAAGCCACATCGTGGTGTTCACCCGCGCCGACCTCGAGGATGTCTTTCGCATGGCCGACATCGACGCGGTCCATGTCGTGCCCGGTCTCGTCCGCGGCGCGCCCCTCGATCCGCTCGCTGCTGCCCGCGAAGCCGGCATCGTCATCGCACCCTCGGCCGTCATCCTCGCCGACCCCGATCCGACGCGCTGGCTCGACGGACGCCGCCGCGAGCATCCGCCCGCGCTGCGCTGGGACGAGGGCTCGAATCCGCGCGGCGAGCGGCTGGTGCCGGCGACGCATGGCACCCTCACCATCGGCGCGCACGTTAGTTCGGAGACCTCGGCGTTCTACGGGTACGTCAAGGACTGGCCGGCTTCGGCGTGGCAGCAATTGTTCGCGCGCTTCCCGGCGTCAAGCAACGTCCGATGGCTGCTGTTCGGCAACGCTGCGAATCCCGCCTTCCTGCAATCCAATCTCGTCGACCTGCGTGGACAGACGAGTTTCATCGAGCTGCTGGCCGCCATCCGGACGCGATGCCGGATCCTGGTTGCGCCGGACAGCGGCGTGCTGACGGCCGCCTACTATCTCGACTGTGACTTCGCGCTCGACATCGTTTCGCTCTGGTCCGATCCGCGCCAGGGCATCCTGAAGCAGGGTTGCCCATCGCCGAATCCACGCCTTCGCCATACGCCCTTGCTCGCCGCCGGCGAGGACATGCGCAACCTCGGGGTCGACGCAGTCGGGGAGGCCATCGCCGCAGCGCTCGCACGCAGCCGCGCGCCGGCAAACTCAAGCGAGCGAAATTGCCGATGAACGTTCAGGTGGACCCTGCCGCCGAGGGCCACGCAACGCCGACGCGGGGCGCGCTCATCCGGGCGCGGATCTTCACGGTATTGCACTTCAGCCTGGTCAACTGGGCATGCATCTATCTCGCACTGGTCGCGATCAGTGGGCACACGTACCTGCGCTCGATCGCGTTCGGGTTCGCGCTGGCGTTCGCGATTTGGCTAATCCTCGGCACGCTGTTTTCCGACAACGAGCCCATTCCTCCTCCGGACGCCTACCTGTGGGGGGCGGTGCTCGCCTGGTCCGGGTGGTCGGCGGCGTCGCTCGCATGGTCGATCCATCCCGCTTTCACCCGCGCCGAGCTCGGCACCGAGGTCGGCTGGGGGCTCGCTACCGCCGCCATCTTCTACGTGGCCGCGCGATCCGATCATGCATTTCGGACATTGACCACCACGACGATCGCCATCGGCGCGATCCTGGCCGTGCTGGCGTTGTTCGCGGTGCTCCCGGCCGGCAGCGCGGACCCGGAGCACGCTCTGCTGCGCTCGCACGGCGGCGTCGGCGCCTTCTCGACCTATCTCGTGCTGGCGATTCCGCTGCTGCCCCTGCTGCTCGCGCCGCGGCCCGCGGGCTTCGGTGCGGGTCCGCTTGCGGTAGCGCTGGTCGCCGGAATTTTCGTCCTGTTGCTGGTGGCGGCACGGCTTACCGAGAATCGCATGATCTGGGTCGCGCTGGCCGCCGGATTCGTGCTGGCGGGCCTGCTTGCGGCAATCCGCTGGCGCGGACGGCTTTCACGCGCGCCGCTGCGGTGGGGCGGCGTCCTGCTGGCGCTGCTGATCGTATTCGGCGCGCTGTTCACCGATGCCGCGCTGCAGCGCGCGCATTCGGGTCCCGACACGCAGGCGTCGCTGGCGCAGACGATCGAGAAGGACCCCCGCATCGTTCTCTGGCAGTACTCCTTCGAGCGCATTCGCGAACGCCCGTGGACCGGGTTCGGATTCGGCAAGTCGATCCTGCGCGACGAGCTGCGCGCGGAACTTGGAAATCCGCTGCTCCTGCACGCGCACAATCTGTTCGTCAGCCAGTGGCTGCAGACCGGCGCCATCGGCGTGGTGACGCTGCTCGCGCTGCTCGCCGCACTGACCTGGCGCTACTGGATATTCCTGCGCGGGAACGACGGCACGCTTGCGGCCATCGGACTCGCGGGCATCGTGATGCTGGCGACGTTCGTCGTCAAGAACCTGACCGACGACTTCATGATCCGGCCGATCAGCAAGGAGTTCTGGGCGCTCAACGCGATGTTGATCGGGTATGGCATTCGGCGGGCGCAAATTTCTTCGCAGCCGACCGCACACAACACGGGCGGCGGCGGATAAATCACCGCCTCCGCGGCGCCCGCAGCGGAAGCGGCTTCGTGTCCTCGCGACCCGCCGGCGCGGCGACGGGAATGGGCTTCACCGGCACGCCGGCCGGCGGCGAATATTCCGGAATCCAGGTCTTGAGCCGGGCGCGGACTTCGGCATCGTCGGCGACGCGGTCGCTCTCGCACCATGTGACCATCTGACCGACCGCGGCCTCGTTGGCCTCGCGAGCCTGCGCTATGCGCAGCTTCGGGTGTCGCGTTGGCTTGGTGGTCTCCTCGGTCGCGAGCAGTTCCTCGTAGAGTTTTTCGCCGGGACGCAGGCCCGTGAATACGACGGCAACCTGCGCCGGGTCGGCGCCGGACAGCTTGATCAGGTCCCGCGCCAGATCGACGATGCGTACCGGCTCGCCCATGTCGAGTACCAGAATTTCGCCACCCCTGCCCTGCAGCCCTGCCTGCAGCAGCAGCTGCGTGGCTTCGGACAGCGACATGAAGTAGCGCGTGATCTCCGGATGAGTCACGGTGACCGGGCCGCCGCGCGCGATCTGCTCGCGAAAACGCGGGATCACGCTTCCCGCGCTGCCGAACACGTTGCCGAAGCGGACGAGCACGAATTGCGTGCCGCGGCCCTCAAGGGTCTGGCACGCAATCTCCGCCAGCCGCTTGGTGGCGCCCATCACGTTGGTCGGATTGACAGCCTTGTCCGAGGACACGAGCACAAATTTCTCGACACGGGCTTCGACGGCGGCGCGGCCGAGCACCCAGGTGCCGTACGCGTTGTTGCGCACTGCCTGCCACGCGTTTGTTTCCTCCATCAGCGGCACGTGCTTGTAGGCGCCGGCGTGGATGATCACGCTGGGCTTCTCGCGGGCGAGGACCTCCTCGACCAGCGCAACGTGCTTGACATCACCCACCACCGCCGCCAAGGGCAGCTGCGGGAACGCGTCACCGAGCGCTATCTGGATCTCGTACAACGCCGCTTCCGAGATGTCGAACAACACGATTCTCGCGGGCCGGAAGCGTGCGATCTGGTGCGTCAGCTCCGCGCCGATCGAGCCGCCGGCGCCCGTGACCATCACGACACGATTGCCGAGCCACTCCGCGAGTCCGGCGCTGTCCAGAATCACCGGGTCGCGGCCCAGGAGGTCGTCGACCTCGACATTGCGGATCGTCGTGAGGGCCAGCCGTCCGCTGATCAGATCGTCGTAGGACGGCACGGTCAACGCCTCGACACTCGCTTTCGCGCACAGCTCGGCCACGCGCCGCCGCACGACGTGATTCGCCGACGGGAGCGCGATGATCACCTTGCGTACGCCGTATCTGCCGCACCAGGCGGGAAGCTCGCTGATCGGTCCCAACACGCCCACATTTCGCAACCGCCGTCCCTGCTTGACCTCATCGTCGTCGAGCAGGCCGACCACGCGCCACTGTCGGCTTCGCGCCAGGTCGTTGGCGAGCCGAACGCCGGCATCGCCGGCGCCGATGATGAGCACCGGCTCCCCGAGCGCCTCGAGCGGACTGTAGAGCCGGTGCTCCTTCCATACGCGATAGGCGAAGCGGCTGCCCGCCATCAGGAAGATAAGCACGATCGGGTAGAGGATCAGGACGCTTCGCGGCACGACCGCCTGCAGGCGCGTCATCACGAGCATGACGGGCACCAGGACGCTGCCAAGGGCGGCGGCCAGCACGATCCTCTGCAGGTCTGCGATGCTCGCGAAGCGCCACAGCCCGCGGTATAGACCGAGCGCGATGAAGATCGCCGCCTGCAGCGGCAGGATCCACGCCAGCGTGAGCCACATATCGGCGAAATAGGGCTCCTGCAGGTCGAGGTTGAATCGCAGCCAGTACATCGCCGCCCATGCCACGGCCGCCGCGCATACGTCGTGGATGAAGGCGAGCAGCGAGCGTGCGTTGAAGAGGTTTCGCATCACGTGTGGGCGGTTGTCCTGTGCCAATGATAATCAATCGCCGCGAACAGCACCGCGGTAACCGCGCTCCACCCCGCAAGCGCCGGGATTCCCCACCCGGGCCGGACGCACGCGCAGGCCACCGCCGTTCCCGCGGTACCGAGGATCAGGGCCGTGTAGACGGCAAGCGTTCCCGCGTGACCGGCGCCCATCCGGTGCAGCCGCTGGTAGTAGTGCGACTTGTGCGGCTGCCAGAAGCGCTCGCCCGCGAGGATGCGACGTACGAGCGTCACCGAAGCGTCCGCGATGAACGGCAGGAACACGAGCACCGGGAACCACCAGTCCCAACCGCCGTCGACGACACCGCCGGCGCCCATCGCAGCCGCCAGAAATCCCAACGGAACGGCACCGACATCGCCCAGGAACATGCGCGCCGGGGGCCGGTTGACGACAAGAAAGGGTACCGTGGCCGCCGCCAGCGCGAGCGGCGAGTACGCGGGTAACCCCTTGTGTAACAGCAACGCGCCGAACGCGACGAATCCGACCAGCGCCATCGTCGCGGCCAGCCCATCGCTGCCGTCCATGAAGTTGAACAGGTTCCCCGACCACGCCGCCGTGAACGCGATCGCGACGACAAGTGCGCCGGACGCCAGCGACACGGGCAGGCCGACGAGCGCGCAGGCGAACCAACCCGCCGCGAGCGCGTGCATCGCCAGCCTGGGCGCGACCGCGACGCCGCGACTGTCGTCAAGCAACGACACGATGACCAGCAGCAGCCAGGGAATCCCCCACACCGCGATCGACATCGCGTCGGGCGCCGGCGTGATCCACGCGAGCGGCGCCCACCCGACCCAAAGTGCCAGGCCGCCCACGCGGGGCACCGGCGTCGAGTGCAGCGTGCGCGCATTGGTCGAAGCCACCGGCAGCCGGTCGCGAAAATGCAGCAGTACAGCGATTGCGGCCGCGCTCGCGAGCGCGGCCGCCCCCATGATGACGAGGCCGGCTCCATTCATCGCAAACTCGTGATTTCGGCGCCGCGGCAATCCGGCGGCCTACGGCCGGGTATCGGCGCAAAATCAGGGCACTCCATCACCCCTATGCGGCGCGGTCGCAGCGTTGCGGCAGGGGCAAATCCAGAGGAAAGCGGCAAACGGTCGCCGAACCGGGAATCCACTCCAAATTGCATTGATTTGTAGATTGTTATCAATGTCTTATGACGCCAAATTCACCCCGCGACTCACCGTCGGACGGCTTTTGCTCACGCACGCGAGGACGGGTTCGACTCCGGTTTTCTGTTGCTTTGGAACAACAAGGGACGGACAGGCCATACCCCATTCTGCCTTCGGCTTGCCAGCATGACGCGCGGTTTGGCAAAATGGGTCACAACTTCTCGCAGATTTGAGAAGGTTCCGATGGCAGGCGCAAAAGGCTTGAATCCTTGCCAATTTTATCCGTTAGAGGAGAGACTCCATGAACAAGAAGCTAGTCGCTGTCGCTGTCGCGGGTTTGCTTGCCGCCCCGCTGGCCGCGCAAGCGCAAACCGCGAACGTGACTTTGTACGGTCGCTTGAACGTCACGATGGAAGCGGTCAACGGACAGCAGACCCAAGCCGAACTGCCTCCGGGGTCCGACCCTGTCAACCGTACCGTCTATCGGGTGAGCTCGAACTCGTCGCGCCTAGGCGTGAAGGGTACCGAACTGCTCGGCGGCGGTCTGTCGGCGATCTTCCAGATCGAATCGAGCATCAACGCCGATTCGGGTGGCGGCACGCTCGCCGGCCGTGATACGTATGTCGGCCTGCAGGGTTCCTGGGGTACCTTCAAGATCGGTAACTACCTCGCCCCGTACGACGACATCCATCCGATCTTCGGTAACGTCCCCACGCTGACGACGTCGATCCTGTCGACCGCCGCGTTGTGGGCGCAGGGCTCGCAGAGCAAGAACAACGGCGGCTTCGACGCCCGTCTCGGCAATTCGATCCGCTATGACTCGCCGGCAATGAAGGGATTCGTCGGCTCGATCCAGATCGCCGAAGACGACACGTCGAACAGCACGGTCGCGCAGCAGCAGCGTCACGCGTACGTCCTGTCCACCGGCGGCTTCTACAAGAATGGCCCGTTCACCGGCGGTATCGCGTACGAATCCAACCAGAAGGTGCGCTGCCTGTCATGCAACGACTGGGCGTTCTCGGCCGCTGCCAACTGGAACTTCGGCATCGTCAAGGTCGGCGGCGTGTACGAGCGCCTCGACTATGACGTCACCGGCGGCAACCTGACGCGCAACTTCTGGGGCATCAGCGCCACGGCGCCGATCGGCCCGGGCGAACTGTACGCGTTCTATGGCGATGCCGGCGACGGCAGCGGCCCGGCGGGTACCAAGGTCGGCCAGGTCGCGGCGGGCAACAGCACGGGTGCGGCGCAGTGGGAAATCTCCTACACGTACGCGCTGTCGAAGCGCACGCTGGCCTACACCGGCTTCGTGCAGACGCGCAACGACAACAACGCCGGTTACAACTTCAACATCAACCCGTACGACGTGGTCAACGGCGCCAACGCCAATGGCTTCGTGGTCGGTCTGGTGCATTTCTTCTAAAGAGCCGCTCGGAACACCGAGTCTCTACGGAATCTGCTCTGGCAACGGGCGCCCTCGGGCGCCCGTTTTTTTGCTCGCCGACGGACACTGATACCATTGCCTGATGCTCGATCCCCTGATCATCGGCTTCGACCGCGCGTTGCGCACGCTGTCGGGACTGGCGCATTCCTCGCGGCCGGTTCCGGGTGCCGCGCTACCGGAACCCGAACTCACGACGGACGAGCAGCGCCACGCCGCCGGCCTGATGCGCGTCAACCATACCGGCGAGGTGTGCGCGCAGGCGCTCTACGCCGCGCAGGCGATGGTTGCGCGTGACGCTGCCATCGGCGACCGCTTCGCCGCCGCAGCGAGGGAGGAGGAAGAACACCTGGCGTGGACTCAGGCGCGGCTCGCCGAGTTGCAGGATCGCCCGTCGCTGCTCAATCCGCTGTGGTATGCGGGAAGTTTCGCCATCGGTGCGCTCGCAGGCCTCGCCGGGGATGGCGTGAACCTGGGTTTCGTCGTCGAAACCGAGCGCCAGGTCGAGGATCATCTGACCACGCACCTCGACCGACTGCCGGAAGCCGACTCGAAAAGCCGCGCGATCGTCGACGTCATGCGCGACGACGAGGCCCGGCACGGCGCAATGGCGCAGGAAGCCGGCGCCGTTCCGCTGCCGTTTCCCGTGCGCCAGCTGATGCGCGCGGCGGCCGGCGTGATGAAGGCGGTCGCGTACCGAATCTGACCTCGGCGCCGGCCGAGAAGAACAGTCATGCGGCAAAGTGCGCAGTCGGCCCGAGCGACTTGCGCTTGCATTTGCGTCGCTCCATGGTCTCCACGCCTCCGTGGGGAGGAATTGATTTTCTAGCCGGCGCCGCCCGAGCGAAACCGTTGTCGCAGCGCCTTCAGACGCGCGCTGCGCACCGCCTTGGCGATCGCGTCGTCGGCGCTGTTCGCGTCGCGTCCTGCCATCACCCCTCTGGCGATCGCACCGGCGTCCACCGACCTGACCGCCTCGAGCGCGCGCATGACGATCTGCCCCGGCGGATACGTCTGCGCGGCGCCGGGTCGCGAGCAGGCGTCGGCGGCGCAGGCGGCGAGCAGGACGTCGAGCCGCTCCGGACGCCGCAATGCGTCGGCCGCCCCAAGGAGATCGAGCAGCGTGGCCGGCCGTAGTTCGGCTGCCCGGTGAACCACGCCGTGCCAGCGCGCCGCCAGGTCGGCGGCGTCGCGACAGTCAACAGGCACGCGCAGGCGCAGCGAAAGTTGCCGGGCGATGCGTACGCTGCGTCGTTCGTGGGCGATGTGACGCGGCATTTCGCCGGCCGGCGTCGATGCCTTGCCCAGGTCATGCGCGAGCACCGCATAGCGAGCCGGCAGCGGCAGTGAATGGCCGGCCGCCCAATCCAGCGCCAGTGCAACGTGGACGCCCGCATCGACTTCCGGATGGTGTGCCGGCGGCTGCGCGACGCCATAGAGCGAGGCGACCTCCGGCAGCAGCGCCGCCAGCGCGCCGCAGTCGCGCAGCACTGCCAGCATCCGCGACGGCTGCGCCTCCATGAGGCCGCGTGCGAGTTCCTGCCAAACGCGCTCGGGTGCCAGCGTCGCAAGTTCGCCGGACGCGACGACCTCCCGCATCAGCGCCTCGGTCTCCGGGGCCACGACGAAGCCGAACCGCGCGGCGAAGCGCGCAACACGCAGCACGCGCAAAGGATCTTCGGCGAACGCCAACGACACATGACGGAGGATGCCCGCGGCAAGATCAGCCGCGCCGCCGCAAGGGTCGATCAGAACGCCATCGTCGCCACGCGCCATCGCATTGATCGTCACGTCCCGGCGTCGCAAATCCTCCTCGAGCGTGACGTCGGGCGACGCGAAGAACTCGAAGCCCCGGTAGCCACGCCCGTGCTTGCGCTCCGTTCGTGCCAGCGCGTACTCGTCGTGGGTATCCGGGTGCAGAAACACGGGAAAATCCCGGCCGACCGGGCGATACCCGGACGCCAGCATCATCTCCGGCGTCGCCCCGACGACGACGAAGTCGCGATCCGCGCCGGGCCGGCCGAGCAGTTCGTCGCGCACCGAACCGCCGACCCGGTATACCCGGACCGGCTGCGGCAGTGCGCGCGCCATCGCTGTTCGACCTCGTCGTCAGCGTCGGGCAGGGGCCGGGATGTGCGTCAACGCCCGCTGCTTTCTCGATAGGGATCGAACGCACTGCGCCGCGCATCCGGCGACAGGTACTGCGGCGCCACCGCTTCGAGCGCGACTGGCGTGATCCCGAACACCGCGGGAAATGGACAGTCGCACACGTTGTCCTTGTGCGTCGACAACAAGTTGTCGCGGCTCATGAGCATGCCGGGCAGGTGCTCGAGCATCGTGGCCTGCAACAGCGACAGCTTGGGACCCAGGGATAGAATCGGCCGTACCGTGCCCGCCACCTCGCCCACATACGCGACGAGCTCGCGCAGCGTGTACGCGCTGGGGCCGCACAGGTCGTAGCGCGCAAGATGCGTCAGGTCGTCGGTGACCGCCTGCACGAAGCAGTGGGCGACATCCTCGACGTAGATCGGCTGGAAGCGCGCTTCGGGCGCCGCCAGCACGACGATCGGCAGCGCGCGGGACAGGCGGGCGAACAGGTTGAGGAACGAGTCCTCCCGACCGAAAATCACGGAAGGACGAAAAATCGTCCAGCGAAGCCCCGACGCGCAGACCATCGCTTCGGCCGCTGCCTTGCTTTTCAGGTACTGCGACGGACCGGCCGGATCGGCGCCCAGCGCGCTCATGTGGAGCAGCCGTGTGACCCCCGCGGCGTGGCAGGCGGCGATCGTATTGCGGGTCAGATCGACGTGTGCGCGCGCGAAGGTGGCGGAACCGCTTTCATTCAGGATGCCGACCAGGTTGATGACCGTCGTAGCGTTCGCGAACAGTCCGGCGAGCGCGCGCGCATCATGAATATCCGCCTCGACCACGTCCACGGTAGGAAGCAGAATCAGGTGCTTGGCGGCTTCGCGCCGGCGGGTGGGGACGATCACCCTGAATCCGGCGGCGGAAAGCCGCGCAACCACATGGCGCCCCACGAAGCCGCTGCCCCCCAGCACGACGATGCGCCGGGACTCCATCGCGCTACTGCCCCACGACCGACGCCGCACTCACGACCGGGCCTTCCCGCGGTCCGACAACCCCGAGGCGCGACGTCAATGGTTGCTGATCCGTGTTCAGCGCCTGCGCGTAAACCATGGCATTGGCGAGCACTTTCTTCACGTAGTCGCGGGTCTCGTTGAAAGGAATGGTCTCGACCCAGATCGCGCCTTCGAGGGGCGCAGGCGGACGCCAAGCCTTTGCGCGTCCGGGTCCGGCATTGTACGCAGCGGCCGCAAGTGCCGGCATGCCGTCCAGGCGCTCCAGCCAGTACTTGAAATAGTACGCGCCGAACAGCGTATTGACCTCGGTATCGGCGATCGCCGAGGGTCGGTAGTCGCTTCGACTCAACTGCTTTGCCACCCAGCGCGCGGTGCCGGGCATCAACTGCATCAGACCGATGGCGCCCGCCGACGACACGATGTCGGCCGTGAAGCGCGATTCCTGGCGCGCAATTGCGTACAGCATCGCAACGTCGACGTCGTGAACCTTCGCCGCTCCCTCGAAATCCGCGCGGAACGGCGCCAGGTAGCGCAGCGAATAGTCGTGGCGCGCCTGAGTCCGGTCGGCCGCATTGATGGCGCGGTCGTAGAGCCCCACCCGGCGCGCGTGCTCCGCCGCGAGCAGCAGCATGTCGTCGGGCTGGTCGCGCACGATGTAGTACCACTCGCGCAGCGATTCGGCACGCATGTCGAGCTCGGCCAGCTTCACCCAGCGCCTGACATCCGCGCGCCCCGCGAACGCGCCCAACTCCGCCGCCGTGGGCGCCAGCGGACGGCTGTCGGGCACCACGAAGCGCTGGCCCAGCGTCTCGGCCGCAAGCACACCGTAGAAATTCGTTTCCGGCGCGAGCGCGGCGAAGAGCACATTCGCCTCGTCCTGGCGGCCCAGGGCAGCCAGCGCGCGCGCGCGCCAGTACCGCCACGCCGTCTCCCGGCGCTGCAACTCGGGCATCGCGTCGATGGCGGCGAGCACGTCGCCCCACGCAAGCGCCCTCAATGCCGCGCGGACGCGCCACGCCTGCGCGTCCGCCGACATCGGAATCTCGCCTGCTTCGCGGAACCAGTTATTCGCGTCCGGATTGAGCTGACGAGCGGCATGAAACGCGAGCCGGGAATTACCGTACCTGCGGTCGGCCTCGGGCAGACGGTCGCGCCATTTGACCCACGCCGGGCGCGCAGCGCCGGCGTCGCTGCGCGCGGCGCGCTCGAGCGCCAGCAGCGCCAGTTCGCGCCCGCCGCCGGTACTCCAAGCGAAGCCCCCCTTTTCGAGGGCTTGCTGGGGGTCGCGCGTGACCTGCTTGTAGTCCCCGCCCGCGATTCGGTCCTTGCCCGGCAAGTCGGTGCCCAGCGCCTGCGCGAGCCGAAGGTTGCCGGCTTCGTTCGCTAGGCGAAATCGGGCGCGACGATCGGCAGCGGTGATGTCGCCTCGCGCGATCAACGCCGCGAAGGCCGGATCGCAGGCGTCCGGTGTCGCCGCGCCGGTGAACCAAAGCGGCACCGCGGTGGCCAATGCGTCATCGCCGTCGCGGTGCCACTTGTAGAGGACGCCGTAGCAGGCAAGCTCGACGTCGTCGGTGGGCGGCGGCGGGTAGTCGAGCGCGAACGCCGCCCAAATTGCCTTCTTGCCAAGCAGTTTCAGCCAGTCGATGCGCAGCCGGTCGGCCAGTGGCGTATTCGGGTAGCGCTCGAGGTAATTGCGAATCGCCACCGGCGGTGCATCCTCGAGCGCGATCTTGAGCTGCCAGTAGGACACGTAGGGTGCGAGCACGTGATTCGACAATTTCGGCGCGATCGCCGCGAGTCGGGCACGATCCCCCTTCTCGAACGCGGCCTTGGCGGCCAGGAAATCGGCGTCGGATTGCGCGAGCACGAGGCCGGCCGGCCACAGGATCCCGGCCAGCATGGCCATGAACACGCGGGTGAGGACTGTGCGAATCGTCATTGGCACTGATTTTCAGTGAGCGGGCCCGACAAGACAAGGGAAAACGTGGCAATTCGTCGTGTTAGTTGCTTTTCATCACGCAACGTTCCGCGAATAAGCCGGGACAACTACGATGCGGGATGGGCCGTAAGAGTTACCCGCTGTCAAGATTTCCGCTGATCATTGGCACCCCGAACCACAAATTCTGCTATGTTCGAATCGACCTGCATCGCCGATCGCTTGGTCGTTCATCCTCGCCATGGCTCGGGCTATGGTTTCGGTTTGCTTCGGGCGCTCGACGCGCGGGATCGATTCTCGGCATTTGCGCAAGGGGTGGGTCGGGGTACCAAGCGTCGCAAGCTCTTGGGAGGGGGTGATGGCGAACCGAAAAGCGGCACCGCTGGCGGGTGTTGTCATGGGCAGCGAGAGCGATTGGGAGATCATGAAGCACGCGGTCGCCCAACTCGACGCCTTCGCCATTCCGAACGAACCGCGTGTGCTGTCGGCCCACCGGATGCCCGATGAGATGTTCGAGTACGCCGAGGATGCGGCGCCGCGCGGGCTGCGAGTCATCATCGCAGGCGCCGGGGGAGCGGCTCACCTTCCGGGCATGCTGGCCGCGAAGACCCTCGTGCCGGTTCTGGGCGTTCCCGTTCCATCGAAATACCTGCGCGGCGAGGATTCGCTGCTGTCCATCGTGCAGATGCCGAAAGGTGTCCCGGTCGCGACCTTTGCGATCGGCGAAGCGGGCGCCGCCAATGCCGGACTGTTCGCGGTGGCGATGCTGGCGGCGACCGATCCGGTCGTCGCGAAAAAACTTGCCGCGTTCCGATTGAAGCAGACCGCCAGCGCGCGCGCCATGCGCGTTCCGCCCGCGACGTAGAGCCTGTTGGCCCCATGGACACCAGCACGTTGCATCGCGTCGACCTTCCCTGAAGGCATCCCGGATGCCTGCGATCGCGCCCGGTGCGTGGCTCGGCTTGCTCGGGGGCGGGCAGCTCGGCCGCATGTTCTGCATGGCAGCGCAGAGCCTGGGCTACAGGGTCGTCGTGCTCGACCCGGGGGCGGACGGCCCGGCCGCAAGCGTCGCCGACCGGCACATCGCCGCCGATTACCTCGATCCGAGCGGCCTTGCGGAACTGGCGGCGGTGGCCGCCGCCGCGACCACGGAGTTCGAGAACGTTCCGGCGGCGGCGCTGGACTTTCTCGCACGGACCGCCCGCGTCACGCCTGCGGCGGCGAGTGTTGCCATCGCGCAGGACCGGATCAGCGAGAAAATGTTCCTGTCCGGCCAGGGATTTCCGGTTGCGCCTTTCGCCATCCTGCGCGTCGATGCCGACGCCAGCGACGCGGACCCGCGACTGCTGCCGGGCATCGTCAAGAGTGCGCGCCTGGGTTACGACGGCAAGGGCCAGGTGCGCGTCAGCACGGTTGCCGAGGCCTGCGCCGCCTGGGTGCAGATGCGCGGGCAGCCCTGCGTGCTCGAGCAACACGTCGCCCTCGCCTGCGAAGTGTCGGTAATTGTCGCGCGCAACGAGCGAGGCGAAACCGCCACCTGGCCGGTCGCGGAGAATCGGCATCGTGACGGCATACTCGATGTCTCGGTGGTTCCTGCCCGGGTGGCTCCGAAGATCGCCGACGACGCAAGGGACATTGCCACCCGCATCGCGTCGGCGCTCGCCTATCGCGGCGTTCTGTGCGTGGAGATGTTCGTCACGCAGGACGGCGCGCTGTTGGTCAACGAGATCGCCCCCCGACCGCACAACAGCGGCCACTACACGATCGACGCCTGCGTGACTTCGCAGTTCGAGCAGCAGGCGCGCGTACTCGCGGACCTTCCGCTGGGAGACACACGCCAGCATACGCCGGCGGTGATGGTGAACCTGCTGGGCGATCTGTGGTTTGGCGACGCAAATGCCGAGACGACGCGTGAACCGGATTGGCCGCAGGTGCTGCGCCATGGCGGCGCCAAGCTGCATCTGTACGGCAAGTCGCAGCCGCGACGAGCGCGCAAGATGGGCCACGTCACCTGCCTCGGCGAGTCGCTCGATGAGGCGCTTGCAACCGCGCGCGCGGTCAAGTCGACGCTCGGGATGCCCGACGCGGAAAAAATTTAGCGTCCTCGCCTTGCCCCGGCCTTCGCCGGCAGGCCGCCTTCGCGGCGCGACGCTCCCACGGGCAACGTGGCGACGCGATCGTACTCGGGGTCCGTCCAGCGCTCCCCGCCCGCGATGTAGTCGGCCGCCATCTGTGTTGCGTCCGCGCCCCAGAAGAGTTGGTCGCCGATCAGCAGCGTCGGTACGCCGAACACCCCGCGGGCGATCGCCTCGTCGGTGTTGCGACGAAGCAACGCCTTGACCTCCGGATCGGCGATGCGTGCCTGTGCGTCCGGCAGCCGCAGGTCGTGGACGAGTTCCGCCCATTCGATCGGAAGGTCGGGCAACCGGCCGTCGCGCCACACGAAGCGAAAGATCCGGTGCACAGCGTCCGGCGTGCAGTCACAAGCGATGGCAAGCCGCAGCAGCGGCAGTGGATTGAACGGATGCTCCGGCGGCAGCCTGAAGTCGATCGCGAGCCGCCTCGCCTGCCAGATCGCGAAGCGGTAGGTAAACACCCGCTTGGTCGATATTTCCGCCGGGCCCTTGTGCCCGTGCGCACCGAGCAGGCCGGCGAACAGCACCGGACGGTAACGCAGGCGCACCTTCGGTCCCAGCAGCGCGAGCTGCTCGCTTTGCAGATAGGCAAACGGCGAGACGAAATCGAAATACCAGTCGGCGGTGGTCACGGCGCCTCAGTGGTCGCCGGCGTCGGCGGCGAGAAAAGTGGCGGCCGCGCGGCGCATGTCGATCGCACGCCACACCGCCCGACGCTGCCCATCGTCCAGGACGCTCCACGCGGCAATCTCGTCGAGCGTGCGCAGGCACCCGGTGCACAAGCCGGTCGCGTCGTCGATCCTGCACACGCTGATGCAGGGAGACGTCACGATGCCGGCGGTTGGCAGTGGCGGGCCGGCCATCAGGGAGAACGCTTCGTCGAATCACGCGCAGGACCCGCGGCGCCGGCCGGCCTGTGCGGTCCATCGAGCCAACCCAGCACACGATCAACGAGCATCCGGATCATCCGCCACACCCTGGGAATCAACCAGAGCGTGAACGCGACCAGCGCCGCGAGCACGGCCAGCGCGGCGATCGGGTGCGCGAACGCCAGCCAGAGCACCGTGCCCACCGCCACCTCCTCGCCGAGCGATGCCGCCCAGTTGGAGAACGGCTCGGGAGACGTATTGATGACGGCGCGACCGCCGGACTTGGCGAGGTGGCTGCCCGCCGCGAGCGAGCCGCCAAGAATTGCCGCCGCGAGCATCATCGCGGTGGACGAATCTCCGAAGACACTGGCCGCGAGCGCCGCGCCGGCCGGAATCCGGACGAACGTCTGCACCACGTCCCAGGCCGTATCCACGCCGGGAATCTTGTCGGCGAAGAATTCCACGAAGCACATGAACCCTGAGGCGGCGAGCACCAGAGGATGCGCGAGCGCATTGAGGCCCGCCGGCAGCTCTACGACCTGGAGGTAACCCAGGCCGCCGACGATGAAAAGCACCGCATAGAGGCGCAATCCGCTCGCCCAGCCGACCGCAGCGGCAAGCGCCACCAGCTGCCAGGTATCGAAGTGGGCGAGCGCAGGCGTCATTTTTTCTTGCGCAGCTCCGCGGGGATCCATTGCGCGGATCGCCTGCCCAGGAACGCCGCGACGCCTTCGCGGCCCTCGGGCGATGCGCGCACATCGGCGATGCGGCGCACGGTATCCGCGATCAGCGCATCGTCGATCGGCCGGTGCGCCACCGCGCGAATCAGCGCCTTGCATTCGCGCTGCGCCTGCGGCCCCGCAACGAGCAGCGCTCCCAACATCTCGTTCACGCGGTCGTCGAGCTGCGCAATCGGCACGATATCGTGGACGAGGCCGATCCGGTAGGCCTCGGCGGCGTCGAAGCGCTCCGCCGTCAGGAAATAGCGGCGCGCCTGCCGCGCGCCGATCGCCTCGATCACGTAGGGCGAGATCGTTGCCGGAATAATGCCGAGCTTCGCCTCCGACAGCGCGAAGCTTGCCTCCACCGCCGCGATGGCGATGTCGCAGCACGCGATGAGGCCGACGCCACCGCCGTATGCGGCGCCATGCACGCGCGCGATCGTGGGCTTGGGGAGTTCACGCAGCGTGCGCAGCATCCGCGCGAGTCGCTTCGCATCGGCGAGGTTCTCGTCATGGCTGTAGCCCGCCATCTCCTTCATCCAGTTGAGGTCGGCGCCGGCGCAGAAGCTCGCCCCGTGCCCGGCCAGGATGACGGTGCGCACCTGCTCGTCGTCGGCGAATCGCCCGAGCGCGTCGGTCAGCTCCGCGATCAGCACCTCGTTGAACGCGTTGTGGACGTCGGGCCGATTGAGTCCGATGATGCCGACGGCATTCCTCACCGTGACTTCGATGGTCGCGAAACCCGTGGACGTCGCCGTACGATTCCTGTCCACCATCATGATCCTCGTTCAGGCCGCCGGCGGGCGCGGATGCCCCGGCAGGAGTTCGTAGGGATGCCGCCAGCGCGGAGTGGCGGCGATCCGAATCAGCCACGCGTCCACATTCGGGAACGACGTCCAGTCGACGCCGATCTCGTCGGCAAAGTAGAGGTAACCGCACAGCGAGAGGTCCGCGATGGTCAGGCGGCTACCGACCACGTAGTCTCGTCCCGCGAGGTGCGCGTCGAGGATGCCCCACGCGGTCTCGGCGCGCTTGCGGAATTCCGCCATGACGTCCGGATTCGGATTCGCGGTGAGCGCCCGCAGGAATCGATAGGTGGCCGTATAGCTCGTCAGCTTGTGGTTGTCGAACAGCAGCCAGCGCAGTATTTCGCGCCGCTCATCGCCGTCGACCGGCCCGAACCGGCCAAGCGTTTCGGCCAGGTAGTCGAGGATCACGCCCGACTGCGACAGGCGCTGGCCGCGATGCTCGAGCACGGGAACCTCGCCCATCACGTTGATTGCGCGATAGGCGGGAGAGCGCGTCTCGCCACCGAAATAGTCGACGAAGCGCGGCGCCCAGTCGGCACCGGCCAGTTCCAGCGCCAGCGCAGCCTTGTAGGCGTTTCCCGACTGGGCGAAACCATGCAATGTGTATTCGGCCAAGATCGTTCCTCGCTGTTGCCGGCTCGGTTCAGAACCCGCCGGTGGCAAGCCAGCGCTCGAGCTGGTCGAACCGGTCGAGACCCCAGAATGGCTCGCCGTCGGCGATCACGAACGGCGAGCCGAACACGCCCGCCGCGATCGCCGCTTCGACCTCGCGCCTTAACGCATCCTTGATCTTCGGATCGTCGATCGCCGCCCGCGCCGCCGCCGCGTCGAATCCCGCCCGACCGGCGACCTCGCCGGCCACGTCGGCGTTCGAGATATCGAGGCCGTCGACGAAAAAGGCGCGATAGAGCGCCCGCGCGACGCGCGCAGCCGCGTCCGGGTCACCCTGCTTCGCCCAAAGTACGATGCGCGAAGGCGCCTGGGCGGGGATCGGGAACACCGGTGGCATGTTGAACTCGATGCCGTGGAAGCGCGCGCTGCGCGCGAAATCACGCTCCGAATACGGTCCCTTGACCGGCACCTCGGTCAGCGGCGCTCCGCCGGTCTGCTTGAATACGACGCCCAGCAGCATCGGCCGCCAATCGACCGTGCGTCCGTACTTGGCCGCCAGCGCGTCGATCTTCTGCGCGGCGAGATAGCCGTAGGGCGACGAGAAATCGAAAAAGAAATCGATGCCGCCGCCAATCGTGGTACTCGTCATCTTGCTCCTCATCGTGCGCAACTGGTTGAGGGGTCGACAGGCCCGGTGCCGGCGCCTTCATCCGGCGAGCGCGCGGCCGATCACCAGCCGCTGGATATCGCTGGTGCCCTCGTAGATCTGGCAGACGCGCACGTCGCGATAGATTCGCTCGACCGGAAAATCCGCGACGTAGCCGTACCCGCCGTGAATCTGGATGGCGTCGGAGCAAACCCGCTCGGCCATCTCGGATGCGAAGAGCTTCGCCATCGAAGCTTCCTTGAGGCAGGGTGCTCCGGCGTCGCGCAGTGCGGCGGCATGCCAGGCAAGTTGCCGAGCCGCCTCGATCTGCACCGCCATGTCGGCCATCCGGAAGTTCACCGCCTGGTGTTCGGCGATCGGCTTGCCAAAACTCCTGCGCTCTCGCGCGTAGGCGAGCGTCGCGTCGAGCGCGGCGCGCGCCATGCCCACCGCCTGCGCCGCGATGCCGATTCGTCCCGCTTCGAGATTCGACAGCGCGATTCGGTAGCCGCTGCCTTCCGCGCCCAGCAGGTTGGCCGCCGGCACTTCACAGTTCTCGAAGAGGATCTGCGCGGTGTCCGACGCATGCTGGCCGAGCTTCTCCTCGACCCGCGCGACGACATAGCCCTGGGTCGCGGTATCGACGATGAATCCGGAAATGCCCTTCTTGCCTGCCGTCTTGTCGGTGACGGCGAACACCACCGCCACATCCGCGTTCTTGCCGGTCGTGATGAACTGCTTGACGCCGTTCAGGACGTAGCGCTCGCCCTTTTTTTCCGCGCGCGTCGTGATCGCGCCGGCGTCCGACCCCACGTGCGGCTCGGTCAGGCAGAAGCAGCCGAGCCACTCCCCGCGCGCCAGCGGCTTTAAGTACCGCTCCTTCTGGGCGTCGGTGCCGAACGCGTTGATCGGTCCGCAGACCACTGAATTCTGCACGCTGATGATCGTCGACGTCGCCCCGTCGCCGGCGGCAATTTCCTCGAGCGCGATGGCAAGCGACACGTAGTCCATCGCCGCACCGCCCCAGCGCTCCGGCACGACCATCCCGAGCGCGCCCAGCTCGCCCAGCGCGCGAAGCTCCGCGCGCGGAAAGTGGGCTTCGCGATCCCAACGGGCGGCGTTGGGCGCAAGCTGCTCCTGCGCGAACGCCCGCAACGTGTCGCGAACGAGTTGCTGTTCGTCGGTCAGCAGCATGGAACCATCACGCGCCTGGACCCGTACCTCCGGCGATCGTCGCCGTCGCTCATCGCCGAACGTCCAACGCGAGCTTCAATGCGATGCCGGCAAAGACGCCTCCCAGCACCCAGCGCTGCGCCACCGCCCACAACGGCCGCTCGCCGAGCCAGCGCGCGACGCGCGCCGCGGCCAGCACGAACAGCAGATCGCCGACGACGGCGATCGCGATCTGAACGGCGCCCAGGAAAAGCGACTGGCCGAGCACGCTGCCACGCACCGGATCGACGAATTGGGGAAACAGCGCGACATAGAACAACGCGACCTTGGGGTTCAGGATGCTCGTCAGGATACCGGTGCGATAGAGCCTCCAGGGCGCGACCGGCGGCAGGTCGCGCCGGGTGAACAGCCCGGCACCGCTTTGCGGGCGCACGGCATCCCAGGCGAGGTAGACGAGATACGCGGCGCCCGCCCAGCGAACCAGGTCGTAGAGGACCGGAATGGCGACGAATACCGCTGACAGTCCCAGCGCCGCGGCGACGATGTGGACGAGGAATCCGGTCGTCGTCCCGGCGAGCGAAACCACCCCCGCAGCCCGCCCCTGGCACAGCGTGCGCGAGATCAGGTAGAGCAGGTTCGGCCCCGGCGTCAGCACCAGGAGCACGCTCGCCACCACGAACAGCCACAGGTTGTCCCACGGAATCATCGCAGCATTACACCAGTTCGATGGCCATGGCGGTCGCTTCGCCACCGCCGATGCACAGCGACGCGACGCCGCGCTTCCCGCCGTGCTTGCGCAAGGCGCCGATCAGCGTGACCAGGATGCGCGCGCCGGACGCGCCGATCGGATGGCCGAGCGCGCACGCCCCGCCGTGGACATTCACCTTGGCGTGCGGCAATGCATGATCCTTCATCGCTGCCATGGTCACAACGGCGAACGCCTCGTTGATCTCGAAAAAGTCGACGTCCTTCGTCGTCCAGCCGGTCTTCCGGTACAGCTTCTCGATGGCGCCCACCGGCGCCGTCGAGAACCATGCGGGTTCCTGGGCATGGGTCGCGTGCGCGATGACGACGGCAAGCGGCCGCAATCCGCGCCGCTCGGCTTGCGAGCGCCGCATCATCACCAGTGCCGCGGCACCGTCGGAAATCGAGCTCGAATTCGCCGCCGTCACCGTGCCGTCCTTGCGGAACGCGGGTTTCAGCAGCGGAATCTTGTCCGGCGCCGCCTTCGCCGGCTGCTCGTCATGGTCGACGACGAGGTCCCCCCTGCGGCCGCTGACGGTGACCGGCGAAATTTCCCACGCGAACGTGCCGTCGTTGTTGGCGGCCAGCGCGCGTGCCAGAGAGGTCAGCGCGAACTGGTCCTGGTCCTCGCGCGTGAACGCGTACTTGGCCGCGCAGTCCTCGGCGAACGTCCCCATGAGGCGGCCCTTCTCGTAGGCGTCCTCGAGCCCGTCGTAGAACATGTGGTCCAGCACCTGCTGGTGCCCCATCCGGTAACCGGCACGGGCCTTCGGCATCAGGTAGGGCGCGTTGGTCATGCTTTCCATGCCGCCGGCGACGATCACGTCCGCGCTTCCGGCGACCAGCGCGTCATGGGCGAAGATCGACGCCTCCATTGCCGAGCCGCACATCTTGTTGACTGTCGTGCATCCGGTACTCAGCGGCAATCCGGCACGGAGCGCGGCCTGTCTTGCGGGCGCCTGCCCCTGGCCGGCCGTCAGCACACAGCCGAAGATCAGCTTCTCGACCTCGGCAGGCTCGATGCCGGCGCGCGCGACGGCCGCCTTGATCGCGACGGCGCCGAGATCGCTCGCCGCCAATGACGCGAAGTCTCCCTGAAAACCGCCCATGGGGGTACGCGCAACCCCGACGATTACGATCGGATCGTTCTCCATCATTCCTCCGCAGGGCAGGCGGCTATGGCGCGCATGTCGTCACTTCGTCTCGTTGAACAGTTCACGCCCGATCAGCATCCGTCGTATTTCCGACGTGCCGGCGCCGATTTCGTACAGCTTGGCGTCGCGCCACAGGCGACCGGTTGGATATTCGTTGATGTAGCCGTTGCCGCCCAGCGCCTGGATCGCCTCTCCTGCCATCCAGGTGGCCTTTTCCGCCGCGTAGAGTATCGCGCCGGCGGCGTCCTTGCGGGTGGTTTCGCCGCGATCGCACGCCTGCGCGACCGCGTAGACATACGCCCTGCATGCCACCATCGTCGAGTACATGTCGGCGACCTTGCCCTGCATCAGCTGGAATTCGCCGATCGGCTGGCCGAACTGCGACCGCTCGTGCACGTACGGCAGCACGACGTCCATGCACGCGGACATGATGCCCAGAGGCCCCGCCGCCAGCACCGCGCGCTCGTAGTCGAGGCCGCTCATCAGCACGTTCACGCCGCGTCCCTCGGTGCCCAGGATGTTTTCCTCCGGAACCTCGCAATCCTGGAAGACGAGCTCGCAGGTGTTGGAGCCGCGCATGCCGAGTTTGTCGAGTTTCTGCGCGGTCGAAAACCCCTTCATCCCCTTTTCGATCAGGAACGTCGTGATGCCCTTCGGCCCCGCCTTCGCGTCGGTCTTGGCATAGACGACCAGCGTGTCGGCGTCGGGGCCGTTCGTTATCCACATCTTGCTGCCGTTCAGGACGAACCGGTCGCCACGGCGGGCGGCGGCGAGCCGCATCGACACGACGTCGGAGCCGGACCCGGGCTCGCTCATCGCGAGCGCGCCGACATGCTCACCGCTGATGAGCCGCGGCAGGTACTTGCGTTTCTGCGCATCGCTCCCGTTGCGGCAGATCTGGTTCACGCACAGGTTCGAGTGCGCGCCGTAGGACAGGCCGACCGACGCCGATGCGCGCGAGATTTCCTCCATCGCCACGCAATGGGCGAGATAGCCCATCGCCGTCCCCCCGTATTCGTCCGGGACGGTAATGCCCAGCAGTCCCAGGTCCCCCATCTTGCGCCAGAGGTCGGCAGGAAACAGGTTCGAGTGATCGATGTCGGCGGCACGCGGCGCGATCTCGTCGGCGGCGAACTGCCGGACCGTCGCGCGCAGCATGTCGATCGTCTCGCCGTGGTGGAAGGACAGGGAGGGGAAATCGAGCATGTTCGGTTCCTAACGCAGGTCAGATTCAAATTCCCGAATCGGGACATCGACAGCAAGCACCACGGAGTGGTTCAAGACCTTCGCTTCCCGTACGTTCACCCGTCGGACTTCCCGTGCATCACCATCAGCGTCTGCTGCATCAGCGCGACCAGCGTGCGTTTGCCGCCAAGCTCGGCGTGAACCTCGCCGCGCGTGATCACCAGCGTGCGGCCGGGCTTGACGACGAATCCTTCCGCGACCAGGCGCTCGCCCTGCGCCGGCGCCAGCAGGTTCAGCTTGAATTCCACGGTCAGCACCGAGGCGGCGACCGGGAACAGCGTGAACCCCGCATATCCGCCTGCGGAGTCGACAATCATGCTCACGACTCCGGCGTGGACGTAACCGTGCTGCTGCGATAACTCGGGGCGCGGGACGAGCGTAATCGAGCAATAGCCGGGCGTGACCTCCCCCAATTGCGCGCCAATCAGGCGCATCGCGCCCTGTCTCGTAAAGCTCGAGCGGATGCGCGACTCGAAGCCGGCGTCAGTGGGAATGAATACGGCGGTGGACACGGCGGACGATCCTTCTTCGGGACCCGGCATGGAGTGAACCGGCGCCGGCAGAAACGCGCTCCCCTCCCCGCGCCGGCGCGATTGCGCATTCTGCATTACGTTTACGTAAACGTCAATCAGTTCCTGCCGGAGGCACCCGTTCCATGGCGACGGCCCACGCTGAATCCTCGCCGCGCCGCGCCTCGTCGGCCAGCCTTCGGCGACAGTCAAGCTCGACGCCGTCGATTTCGGCCAGCACGGCGTCGATATCCTCCTTTTGCTGCTGCAGCCGCGCCCTGCGTTCACCGAGCATCTCGACGAACTTCGCAAGCTGAGCCCTCTCGTTGCGTCCCGTCTCATACAGATCGAGGAGATCGCGGACCTCGGAGAGCGAAAAACCGAGGCGCTTGCCGCGCAAAATAAGCTTCAGCCGCACGCGTTCCCGTTCCCGGTAGACTCGGGTGCGCCCGCGCCGCTCCGGCGCCAGCATCCCTTCGTCCTCGTAGTAGCGGATGGCGCGCGTGGTCAGTGCGAACTCGCGCGCAAGCTGCGAAATGGTGTAGGTCGATTCGCGGCCGGGCGACACCGTGGGCTTCGGTCTGGCGGCAGGCATGGGATCACTGCACCGAATTGTCATAACGCAATGGGGCGGCAGCTGGTCCACGATACCATATCGCTTTGCCCCGCGAACCAACCTCAATGTCCGCACCGCACCCTGCCGTGCTCGACTATCCACTGGCCGCACCGCCCGCGCCGGGGAGGGCGTCGCCGGTGGCGCCCGGCATCCTGTGGCTCAGGATGCCGCTGCCGTTCGCACTCGATCACATCAACCTGTGGCTGCTCGAGGAATCCGATGGCTGGACGCTGGTCGACACAGGTTACGGCGACCCGCCCACTCGCGCGCTTTGGGAGCAGCATTTCGCAACGACGCTGGAAGGCAAACCGATCACCCGGATCGTCGCCACCCACTGTCATCCGGATCACCTCGGCAATGCCGCGTGGATCGCGCAGCGGTTCGGCTGCCGAGTCACGATGACGCACGGCGAGTTCCTCGCGGCGCACGCGCTCATCGACGAGCGCGCCGCGCACCGGCCGGTCGACACCTGCGATCTCTTTCGCCGGCACGGGCTACCGGAGGCCGATGTCGCCGCGTTTGCCGTGCGCGGCAACCAATACAGGCGGGGGGTCCCGGTCGCTCCGGTCGATTTCGACCGGCTGCTCGGCGACGACCTCCTGGCCGCGGGCGGGGACCGTTGGCGGGTCATCATCGGCCATGGGCATTCGTCGGAACACGCGTCGCTGTTCAATCCGGGGAACGATGTGCTCATCTCGGGCGACATGCTGTTGCCGAAAATCAGCACCAACGTCAGCGTCTGGCCTTCGGAGCCCGATGGCGACCCGCTGGGACGATTCCTGGCGTCGCTTGCCGAGTACGAGGCATTGCCTCCATCGTCGCTGGTCCTGCCCTCGCACGGGCTGCCGTTTCGCGGCATCACGCTGCGCGTCGGACAACTGCGGGCGCACCATGATGCACGACTTGCCGAACTCTACGAGGCGATTGCCGCCTCCAACGTCCCGGTCTCCGCCACGCAAATGATGCCGGTGCTGTTCCGTCGCGAGCTCGACCTGCAGCAACGCTTCTTCGCAATGGGTGAAACCATCGCCCACCTCAACCACCTATGGCGGCAGGACCGCGTACGCCGGCTGCACTCTGCCGACGGCACATTGCACTTCGCCGTCTGAACCTTCAACTCCACTCCCCGCCAAAAGGACCAAGATGTCCACGTCCACCACCGAAACCACGCCGCAAAAGCTCGATCCGGTTGCCCTCGCCGCGTCACTCGCCACCGCCGCGGAAAAAAGTGCCAAGGTCATCGGCGATTTCACCGCTCGCAATGCGAAGTCGGGAACGGCGATGCCTTCCGACGAACTGGGGCTGGGCAAGGCCTTCATGGAGCTCGCCGCGCAGATGCTCGCAAACCCCGCGCGTCTCGCCGAATCACAGATGAACCTGTGGTGGGAGTACATGAGCCTGTGGCAAGGCTCGATGGTGCGCCTGATGGGCGGCGAGGCGAGTCCCGTCGCCGTTCCCGCGCATGGCGACAAGCGCTTCAAGCACGACGACTGGCATGAGCATTTCCTGTTCGATTACATCAAACAAAGCTACCTGATCGCTGCCCGCTGGATGCACGACCAGGTCGCCAGCGTAGAGGGCATGGACGAGCATACGAAAAGGAAGGTCGACTTCTTCACTCGCCAGTACATCGACGCGCTGGCGCCGTCGAACTTCGCGCTCACCAACCCGGAGGTCTTCCGCGAGACGGTCGCCTCGGGAGGCCAGAACCTGGTCAGGGGCCTGCACAACCTGCTGGATGACATCGAGCGCGGCGGCGGCCAACTCAAGATCTCGATGACCGACACCAAGGCGTTCGAGCTTGGCGTCAACATCGCAACCACGCCCGGCAAGGTCGTGTTCCAGAACGAGTTGATGCAGCTGATCCAGTACGAGCCGTCGACCCAGAAAGTGTGGAAGCGGCCGCTGCTGATCGTCCCGCCCTGGATCAACAAGTACTACATCCTCGACCTGCGTGAGAAAAACTCGTTCATGCGCTGGGCGGTCGGCGAAGGCATGACGGTGTTCGTGATCTCGTGGGTCAATCCGGACGAGAAACTGGCGCACAAGAACTTCGAGGACTACCTGACAGAGGGCACGCTCACCGCGCTCGACGCGGTCGAGAAGGCGACCGGCGAGCCCGACGCCAACGTGATCGGCTATTGCCTGGGCGGGACGATCGTCGCCGCCTTGCTCGGCCATCTCGCGGCGAAGAAGGAGAAGCGGATCGCCAGCGCGACATTCATGACGTCGCTGATAGACTTCACGGCTGCGGGTGAGCTCGAGGTGTTCATCGACGAGGAGCAGGTCTCTTCGCTCGAGAAGAAAATGAATGAGCGCGGCTATCTCGAAGGCAGCGAGATGGCGACGACATTCAACATGTTGCGCGCCAACGACCTCATCTGGTCGTTCGTCATCAACAACTACCTGCTCGGCCGCGATCCGTTCCCGTTCGACCTCCTGCACTGGAACAGCGACTCCACGCGGATGCCGGCGGCAATGCACAGCTACTACCTGCGTAATCTGTACATGAAGAACCTGCTGGTCCAGCCGGGTGCGCTCGAACTCGCGGGCACGAAGATCGACCTCTCGAAGTCGAACGTCCCGTCCTACTTCGCGTCGGCGATCGAGGACCACATCGCGCCCTGGAAGACGACGTACACGGGCACCCAGGTCCTGGGCGGCAAGTCCCGATTCGTGCTGTCCGGTTCGGGGCATATCGCGGGAATGGTGAATCCGCCGGCCGCGAACAAGTACGGGTTCTGGACCAACGACAAGCTGCCTGCCGATCCGGGCGCCTGGTTCGCCGCTGCCAAGCAGAACGAAGGCTCCTGGTGGACCGACTGGCGGGCTTGGATGACGCCGTATCTGGGGCGCGAGGTTCCGGCCCGAATTCCCGGCAAGGGAAAATTGAAGGTGATCGAGGCGGCACCCGGCACCTATGCTCGAATCCGCGCCGACGGGAAATGACCCGAGGTTGCGATACCGTCTAACCCAGGAGAGTGCCCATGAACCTCGTGCACCGAACACTGCTTGCCATCCTCGCCAGCGGCTTGTTCGCTTCAACTGCGGTCGCCCAGGCGCCCTGCGCGGATTGCGGAGTCGTCCAATCGATACGGCAGATCCAGCAACAAGGCCAGACGTCGGGCGTTGGGATGGTCGCCGGCGGCGTGCTGGGCGGCGTGCTCGGCCACCAGATCGGCAGCGGTCGCGGCAATACCGTCGCGACGATCGCCGGTGCCGGTGTCGGCGCCTACGCCGGCAACCAGGTCGAAAAAAACCGCAACACCAAAACCTCCTGGGCGGTGGCGATCCGTATGGACAACGGCACCACGCGCAATTTCACCTATACCAACCGGCCGGCCGTGAACGAAGGCGAGCGGGTGAAACTCGTCGACGGCGGGCGTCGCCTCGCGCTGGTCGCGCGCTGATCCCAAGCGCCGCTGATCCCAAGCGCATCTCCAACGAAAACGCCGGGCGTACCCGGCGTTTTCATTCAAACCCGCGTGGCTAGCGCGACGCCGCCGGATCGTTATTGGGGACGCCGTCCCGCCCCCGGGCATCCTTTCGCGTGACATTGCCGGTGCCCGCGGCGTCAGGCGTTGATGGCGGCGCCGGTGCAACACGCGACGTCGGCGTGGCAGCCTGGGCAGGTGCGGCAGGAGCCGAGCGAACCATCGGCGCCGTAGGGACGGTGGGTGCGCCGCGCGGTGCCTGAGCCGACGGTGGAAGGGCGGCGGGGGCCATTGCCGGCGCGCTGCGCGACCGCGTGGCTGGCGGCGCGGCAATCGCCGCCGGCGCAGGGGCTTGCACCTGCCGCGGCGACGAAGGCATGGCTGTCGCCGGCTGCGGCATCGAGCGCATGGTGGGCACGGTGGTCTGTACGCCCGCCGTTGCCGGCGAGGCCGCCGGCGGCGACTGGCGTGTCGTTGGCATCACGGCTGTCGGCGTACCCGGCCGGCTGTACGCCGACGCATTGCCCGGTGCGGATGGCGCCTGCCGGACGAGTGATTGCGACGACGTGCCGGGCACCGCGCCGGGGGCCGCGGCTGGCGGCGACTGGCGCGTCGTTGGCATCAAGGCTGTCGGCGTACCCGGCCGGCTGTACGCCGACGCATTGCCCGGTGCGGATGGCGCCTGCCGGACGAGTGATTGCGACGACGTGCCGGGCACCGCGCCGGGGGCCGCGGCTGGCGGCGACTGGCGCGTCGTTGGCATCACGGCTGTCGGCGTACCCGGCCGGCTGTACGCCGACGCATTGCCCGGCGCGGACGGCGCCTGCCGGACGAGCGATTGCGACGACGTGCCAGGCGCCACGCCAGGCCCCGTCCGGGTGCTGGGAATGGCAAGTGGACGTGCCGTCGTCGGATAGAAGGTCGAGGCCGGCGGGGGGGCCCCGTTGCCGATCTGGCGGGTCGGAATGCGACCGGGCTCGGAGCGCACCAGTGGCGCGCTGGCAAGCACCGGCGCGGCCGTCACGCTTCCACGGGGCACCACCACCAGGTTTTCATGTACCGGCCGACGGGAAATGAGCGCCGAACCGGAAACCGCGGTCATCCCTCCCGGCGCGTTCCAGTTGACGTACCGCGTCGGTGGCGGGCTGTTCGGCCGCACCACGACCACGTTGACCGCATACGGACGGTTGTAGCGGTTCCAGCATCCGTTCGAGCAATGGCCCCACCACGGACGATACGGTTCACCCCAGGCGAGCGGAACCCATCCATAGACCGGTGCGCCGACGCTGACCGACAGCCCCCAGCCCGGCCCGCCGGTCCAGCCGACCAGCGCGGGCGCCCACAGCGGCCGCGCGACATAGGCGCCCGGGCACCAGCCCCAGCGGCCGCGGATGTACGACCAGCGGCCATAGTGAAACGGCGCATAGCCCCAGGGCGCGGCATCGACCCAGGTCGGCCCCCACGCGCCCACCTCGGCCCAGTAGCCGTCGCGATAGGGCGCCCAATCGGGTGCCACATCTTGCGGATACCAGACGGCCCCGTATTCGGGGACCTGCGACCACGTCCCGTAGCGGTCCAGATCGGCGGCACCCACCATTTGCGGCGACACGTAGTTGCCCGCACGGGCACCGGCATAAAACCGGTCGCGGGTCGCGACCCATGCGTCGAAGCCATCGGTCCCGATGCCGTTGCGCACGTCGGCGTAGCGCGGATCCGGGCCGTCGACGCTCGCTGTCTGCCCGGGCAGCACCTGCTGGACCGCACCCGGGGTCACGACATTGGCCTCGCCCTCGCGGACGACGAGCTGCGTGTGTTCGCGATCGTCGCTGACGTCGATGCGATAGAGTCCGGGACGGTTCAGGACGACCTGCGCGTTCGGCGTGTCGACGCGCGCCGTTTCGCCAGGATCGAGCACCCGCACGCGAACGCTGACGCGCCCCTGCGCGACGAACAGCGCGAACTGACGGTCGTCAAGGCGCGACAGGTGAAGGCTGGTATCGCCAGCGAGCCGGAACTGCCCCGCGCCGAAGTCGATTTCCGCGCGTCCGTCGTTGCCCACCCACAGGTTGTCGCCGGTGGTGACCGGATAGTTGATGCCGACCGCCACCCACTGGTCGGGGTTTTCCTGCGGAGCCAGGAACAGCTCGCCGGCGACATCCGCCACGCGCCCGACGCGCCCCGGCAGGTCGTCGTCGGCGCGGGCCTCGCCTGCAAATGGGGCGACGAGCGCGAACACGCAGGCCGTCAAGACCAGCAAATCCGCGAGCGGCGAAAGGAGCCCCCCTCGGGTCTGCCCCCGTGCAGCGCCAAAAAAAGCATCCATCGTCACCTTCATCGGTCGTTTCCTCATGTCCCGTCAAAGAACGTCTCTCGGCGCGGATTCGTTGACGCGCCAGGACGGGCGCGATACCCCATTTTGCTTTAGAATTTTGATGAAAATCCGGGCGGCGCGCGAATCCCGCTCCAGCATCACAATCGACTGACAACAGGAGGTATTCCCATGCGGAGATTTCGTCCGACACTCGTGGCCGGCGCGCTCACGCTCGCCCTTTCCGCCGGTACCGCTTCGGCGCAATTTACAAACGCTTACACGTTTGGCGACAGCTTGAGCGACGCCGGACAGTACGGATCACGATTCACGACCAATCCGGGGCTCGTCGCTCCGATGTATGTCAGTCAGAACTGGGGCATCACCTCGACCCCGTCGTTCACCGGCGGCAACGATTTTGCGCAGGGCGGCGCGCGCGTGAATTCGCCGTCCCCGCTGGTGCCGCCAGGCGTGCCGGACTTCTCCATCGCACAGCAAGTTAGCCAGTTTATCGCCAAGGGTCCGCTCGATTCGAATGCGCTCTACCAGATCCAGGGCGGCGCCAACGACATCTTCACGCTCGCGCAACAATACCTGGGCGGCCAGATCACGCTGGAGCAAGTGCAGGCCGGGGTGACGCAGGCGGCGCTCGACCTGGCGGCGCAGGCCGGCAAGCTCAAGGCGGCCGGCGCCCAGTACGTGATCCTTCAGACACTGCCCGACATTGGCAAGACGCCCTTCGCCGCGTCGCTCGGGGCGCAGGCAACATTTTCGCAGCTGTCGTCGCTGTTCAACACGACACTCAACGCGGCGGTAGGTGCGGCGGGAATGCATGTCATCCAGTTCAACACAACGGCGCTGCTGAGCGAAATCATTGCCAACCCCGCGCAATACGGCTTTTCCAATACGACGCAGCCGGCATGCACGACCTCGAGTTCGTTGCAATGCACGCCGTCGACACTGGTGGCACCGAATGCCAACATGAACTACGTATTTGCCGACGGCGTTCATCCGACCACCGGTGCCGGCCTCGTGCTCTCGCAGGCGATGATCTCGATGATAACCGGGCCGCAGCAGATGGCGCTGCTGGGCGAGGCGCCGATGGATGTCGAACGCGCGAACTGGCGCACGCTCGACGGTCGGATGATGTCGATGATCAATTCTTCCACCGCCCCGACCAAGCTCCAGGCATGGGCGGCGTACGACTATGCCGACGCCGACACCGTCGGCAACGGGGTGTCCGGGAACGGCAACCTCAACACGATCTCCGTCGGGGGCGACATGAAGGTCACCGACAAACTGTTGGCCGGCATCCAGTTCGCGTACACCGAGGACAAGGGAAACTTCGGCAACAATTCCGGCGACTTCAAGCTGCGCGAGCCGATGATCACCTTCTACGGCGGCTACGGCGAAGGGCCCTGGTATGTGGGCGCGACGCTCGGCAGCGGGTCGCTCGACTACAGCACCACGCGCAATATCGAGCTCGGCGCGACGACGCGCACCGAGTCAGGCTCGACCCGGGGCTATCACAACGTCGGGCGACTGCTGGGCGGCTACTGGTTCCGGTACAAGGACTGGGACCACGGCCCGTTCGTGAAACTGACCTACGAGCAGATCGTCGTTCGCCAGTTCAGCGAGAACGGCAACGACAGCACGGCGCTCACCTACGACCAGCAGAAGAACGACGCGTTCTGGTCGAGCCTGGGCTGGAACCTGACCGGCGTCGTCAACGGGTTCCGGCCGTTCGCGCGCGCGACCTGGGAATACAACTTCCAGAACGACACGCGCCAGGTGACGGCGAAGTCGAACAGCACGAACGGCTGGTACACCGTGCCCGGCTTCGAGCAGGACGACAACTGGTGGCTGTTCGACCTGGGCGTGAGCCGCGACTTCGGCAAGGTCACGGGCTTCGTGGCCGGCAACGCCTCCGCCGGCAAGGGCGACGGCGACTACTGGGCGGTGACGGTGGGAATCCGCGCGCCGCTTTAGGCGCATCCGGGTTCCCATCCCAGGGCCGCCGCCACAGGCGGCCCTTTTCTTTGGCGAGGCCGGCGCAGCGCCGCCATGCCAATCGCCGCCCCACGCCGCCTTCAGTCGAGCTGTCGCGGCTTCCGCTTGCGACCGGCGAACACGCGGTCGTAGAGCGGACGCGGCGCGCAGAGGAGCACGGGGCGGAGCAGCGCCATCTGCCACGGCAGCACGTAGAAACGCCGCCGCCGCGCGATGGCCCGCGCGATTAGCCGCGCGGCCTTGTCCGGTGCCAGCAGGAACGGCATCGGATACGGATTGCGCGACGTCAGCGGCGTTTCGATGAAGCCCGGACAGATCGTCACAACGCTGACCCCGGATCCCAGAGTTCGATGCGCAGGCTCTCCAGATACGCGATCGCGGCGGCCTTCGACCCCGAGTAGGCGCCCGAGCCGGGCAGCCCCCGGAAACCGGCCACGCTGGCCACGCCGACGAGCGCGCCGGCACGCGCGTTGCGCAGGGCCGACATGAATGGAGAGAACGTCTGGACGACACCCATCACGTTGGTGTCGAGCACGGCGCGAAAGCCCGGCAGATCACCGGGCTCGTCGGTGAGCACGCCGCGCGAGATTCCGGCGTTGGCGATGACGATGTCGGGGACTCCGAACCGGCCATGAAATCCTGCGCGGCGCGGGACAGCGAAACGGCATCGCGAACGTCGCCGGCGTAGATCGCCACCGGCGCCGGCGCGAGTTCGGCCGCGAGGCGCGCCAGTTCCGGCTGGCGCCTTGCGAACAGGCCGAGCGTCGCCCCACCTGCTGCATAGTGCCGCGCCAGCGCCTGACCCAGGCCCGAGGACGCGCCGGTGAGAAAGACGCGCATGGCAATAAGTCAAGCGGCGCAAGGTTGCGCGCTAGGACTTCGGTCGTTCGGCGCGCGCCAATGCATGCTCAGACGCGCGAAGGAAAACAATCTAGGACTTCGGACGCTCGGCGCGCGCCTTCTGATCAGCGCGTCGAGCGCCGCGGGAATCGCGGAATGCCCACCCTGCAGTCGTTCCGGCCCGGTCGTGTACTTGCCGTCGACGATCATCGTGGGCACCGACTGGATGCCGTATGCCTGCGCCATTGCTTCGAGCGATTGACCTTGCCGACGACGGTGAACGAATTGAAGAGATCCTGGACCTTCTTGCGGTCGAGACCCTTGCTGGCCGCCCAGTCGAGGAAGTCCTTTTCGTTCCAGAGCGGCAGGCCCTTGCCATGGAGTGCGACGAACAGGTCCGGCGAAAGCTTGGTCTCCTCGCCCAGCGCATCGAGCGTGAAATAGGCCTTCGCCAGGTTTTCCCACTTGGGCTGGAACATCACCGGAATCCGACGAAACGTGACATCGGCCGGCTTGTTCTTGAGCCAGCCCTGCAACACGGGCTCCAGTTCGCCGCAGTGGGGACAACCGTACGAAAAGAACTCGATGACCTCGATGTTCTTGCCGGTCTCGACCGGTATCGCGTTCTTGAGCCGCGCGTAATGGGTGCCTTCGACGAGCCCCTGGGCTCCGGCAACGCTGACGAAGGCGGCAGCGCAAAACGCGGCCAGCGCGCGACCCATGCGGCCGCCGAGAATCGAAATCGGGTAAGTGCTCATGCAAGCTCCTGGTGGTTTCGCACGAACACTTCGTGCGGGGAATGGATCTTCGAATCCGGTTGGTCAGGTCCGGGCAACCGCAAGTTCCGCCGGAGGCGCTTCAATGCAGGTCAGAACTTGATGACCGCGACGTCGAAACCGTTCTTGGCCAGCCCGCTGCGCATCCGCTTGAGTCGTCGGTGTTGTCGTAGGGACCGAGGCGAACCCGATAACGGATGCGTTTGCGCAGCGTACCCTGCTGCACGCTGGCCTGCCAGCCGGCGAAGGCGAGGCGCGCCTTCAAGTTTTCAGCGTCGGACTCCGCCGCGAACGATCCTGCCTGCAGCCAGAACCGCTCGGGCAGCTTGGCGGCCGTCGTGGTTTCTGCGGTAGCAGCCCTGTCGGGCACATTGCTGGCGAATTTGTCGCCTGCCTTTTCGTTCGCTTTCGCGGTGGATTTATCCGCGGCCTTGTCACCCGCCTTGTCGGATCCGCGTTCCTTCGCCTGCTCCA
>CAVUCJ010000007.1:0-38178 GCA_963739745.1 uncultured beta proteobacterium | reverse complement strand
TAGGAAGGCCGTAGGACACGCTTCGTTCTGGGGCAGTATTAGGGGGCAGGCGGCGGGCAAAGGCCTGCCTACGGCACGCGGCGCAATGCGGCGGGGCGCTTAAAGCGGGGGAATACCCCACCTTCGACAGCTCGGGTGCCGTAGGCACTAGATTGGCGGCCTGCTAAGACTGGCACTGGCTTTGGGGGAGACTTGCCGTGAAAATTGTCCTGCTCGCAGGTCTGTTGTTGTTGTCCGCTACTACGGCGAGCGCACAAAATCTCGTCCCGCCCGAAGTCCAATTGGAAAACTTGCATGTCGAGGGCGACATGCGAACAGTATATGTTGGCAACGCCAACAATCACTATCTTCTCTACTGCAACACAAAAGCCTCCGCTGGCTGCATTACGCCCGAGGAGAACAAAAACTATCTTCTGTTCAATGCCAACACGCGCTGGAAGAAGCCGGGTGCAAAGGATTTCCTGACACTGGCCTTCATACAGGATTGGACAATTAAGTATAACCAAGGGGAAAACATCGGCCTTGTTGCCGAAGACGGCAAAGGGGAACTTGGACTATTCATTCTCGATCCCACGGGAGGCGGCTACGAAAGGGACACGTTGATTTCGGACGGCCCGATCATTTATGGGGCTGGGATGAGCGATCCAGATCGACAGAAAGCTTGGGGGAATTTCTTTTTGAAGATGGTTCAGGCCGTGTCGCAACAGCAAGGGAAGGATGCACTTCGCGTCAAGCTTGCGCGGCGATGTATGCCTGGGCAGAACTTCTGCACAATTTCCCTCGACGCCAACTTTGTTGGTGTTGGCGGCATACAAGAACCGCGAAAGGTTCTCTTAGTCGTCTCAACGGAAATTCAAGATCAGAATAAGCAGCTACAAAGATTGGTCTGCACGCATCCGGCAAAAGGCACGGTCATCTGTCGGGATTGGGATACGGGCAAGCTAATGAGTGCGAAGCACGCACAGCAGTAGCGTCGGCTAAATAAAAGTTGATAGCTCGCGCCTTGCGCAGGGCTGACAAACGGGGGCGTGAGGATGAAAGCTGCTTTTGCACTGAGCATTCTGATTGCATCATGTGGTCTGACGCAGGCGCAGGAGATGTTGAGTTTACAGGAATGGGCCAGAAAACCTGTTGATCAACAAGAGGCAAGCTATTCGCTTATTCGTTGTGCAGGCCTTTACGAAGGCACAACGAACTATATCGGGACGGCTAAGCTTGGGGCCGCTGCCGCCAAACAACAGTCCGACGCCGTCGTTGCGCTTTCGTTGGCCGTGCTGAAGATCCGCAGCAAAACCAGAGGCGGCAAACCGGACGATTATGTGGATCAGGTTTTGGAAGATCGTCGCAGGATCGCCAGCGTCTATGAAGAACGGATGAAGAGAAATTATGCCTCATCCGGGCAGGCCCTTTACGACGACCCTCTGATGAAAGGCGATTTGATGTTCTGCAAGGAGCTCACGGAAGGTATTAGCCGCTAACTGGTCTTTTCCTTGCAATCGAAGGCCATGTAGAAAGCGCGATAAGACAGCAATACTCCAGGTAAATGGCGATCCGCTGGATGGTCCTTTAAGAACTTTACGACGACATCCTCGAGCTGTCCCCGGCTGATGTTGGGATCATACTTCGCGCAGGTATAGGCCATTTGCATGCCATCAAAATAGCCGGATACTAAACCAAGGCACATACCCTTATAGAACCGGTCTTGGTTAGTGCAGTGTTGCAGGAGTTCATTGCCGGTATAAGCGGGAGCCAGCGGCGTTTACGCGCCCGGAGCACCGGCGTCGCGGCCTCTGTCTCCGACACCGCGATGACCTCGGATCCGGAATGAGCACTGCCGGTGCTCCGGCGCCGGGCACGTAGTCGGCTTCGATGACGCTGAGCTCGTCCAGCGGGAACGCGGCGGGTTGCCGTTTGCCTTTTTTCATGAGAGGCGGTCTCCCACTAGGAATTGGAGCGCACGGTCCAGCCGGATGTGCGGCAGCGAAAGTGTCAATCCTTCTGCCGTTCGCTCGAGTTTGGGCGGGCGGAAGCGGAGGAATCGAAGGGGCGTCCGCTCGTCATTGGACGCTTCGAATACCGATTCAGGATCGTTCGGCAGGTCCCCGGGAAACATGGCGATTTCGGCTGTGCCGTCGAAGACCCGGCCGTTGATCATCTCACCGGGGAGTGGGGTCCCGACAATCGAGGCCAGGCGATCGTTTCCGGAGGCGACAGTGCCTTCCCGCGTCGCCCGGACCGAGGCCATGGCCAGCACCTCGACTTTGGTGCCGGCGAAATGAGCGCGTTCGATGGCGCGGCCAACCAGCCGGGACAGGATCGCTTCAAGCCGGTCGTGATCGGCGTGATGGAGGTGGTCGGCTTTGGTCGCCGCGAACAGCATGCGGTCGATCCGCCGGCTCACCAACCCGGTCAGCCATCCGGTGCGGCCGAGCCGGAAGGCCGAGAGGATTTCGACCATCGCGCCCTCCAGTTCGGTCAGGGCCTGCGGCCGCCGTTCAGCGCTTCGAGGGCGTCCACCAGAACGATCTGCCGGTCGAGCCGGGCGAAGTGATCCCGGAAAAAGGGCCGTACCACGGCCGACTTATATGCCTCGTACCGTCGCGCCATCATGGCGGCGAGCGTGCCGGCGGGAATTTTGTCATCGTCGAGATCGAGTGGCGAAAACGTCAGGGCGGGGGAGCCGTCAAGATCGCCGGGCATGAGAAACCGCCCCGGCGGCAGGGTCGATGCGCCGATCCCAGAGCGGCGGCAGGCGAGCAGAAATGTTGTGAAGGATTGTGCGAGTTCACGCGCGAGCGGCTCGTCCTCGCTTGCCAGGGGGTCGACGGCGCCGACACGGGCGAGCCACGGAGTGGCGAGGGTCGAACGTGGCGCGATCCCCGCCCGCGCAATGGATTCGCGCGACCATGTGGCGAAATCCTTGGACAGAAGCGGCAGGTCGAGCAGCCACTCTCCGGGATAGTCGACGATGTCGAGATGCAGACGTCCGCTTCCGAATGTGCGCGAGAGATACGACGCCGATTCGTAACGGATGGTCAGTCGGAGTTCGCTGATGCGGCGGGTCGATTCGGGCCAGATGCGCTCGTCGACCAGCGCCTCAATGTGTTTCTCATAGTCGAACCGGGGCACGGCATCGTCCGGCTGCGGCTCGAGATCCGCCGCGGTCACCCGTCCGCCCGAATAGGCCTTGAACAGCGGCAATCGCCCGCCGTGAATCAGGTTATGGACAAGCGCCGCGATGAAGACGGTCTTTCCCGATCGCGCCAGACCGGTCACGCCGAGCCTCAGCGATGGTGCGGCGATACCGGTCGCGCGCTCGACCAGATTGGTCAGCGCCAGTCGCGTCTCGTCGGTAAATGTCGAAAGCTGCAAGGTTCCGCCGCCTTTCCGGACTTTTCATGTAAGGGGTACGGCCATCGGCCGAAAGGGGCGGAATCAAACGTCGGCCGGGTCGCTGCCGTCCTTTTGTTTGGTGTCGCGCGGCTTGATGTACGCGACGATCCGGGCCCCCTGTGGCTCCAGTTTCGCCCAGCCGGCGGTGTCGAATTCGAGAACGGCGAGGGCGCCGGTGGGGTATTTGTGGGCCAGATCAGCAGCGAGGGACGGGTCACCGCCGCCGACGAACAGCAGTGCCGTCGCCTGAATTGCCGGGTTGTGACCGATCACCATGAGCTCTTTTGCGCTGCCGGCATTCTCGGCGATGACCGCCCGGTAGTCGGCACCGGCCTGATCGTAAAGATCGGGCGTGATGGCGATCCGGACATCATCCGAAAGAAACGGAATCAGCGGCGCCATGGTTTCCCGGGTCCGCCGTGCGGGCGAGCAAAGGACTGTATCCGGGAGGAATCGGCGGTCGGCGATATATCTGGCCATGGAGGCCGCCGCGCTTACCCCGCGGGGCGCCAGTGGCCGATCGATGTCGGGGAGGTTCGAAGCGGGCCAGAGCGACTTGGCGTGGCGCAACAGCAGGAGACGCAGCATCGCGGAACTCCGATTCGATCTGGCCGGCGAGGCCACGTCAATCGGCGCAGGCTAGGCGCCGTCCCGGTCGCGGCACATGCCTCCCTGGCACATAAGAAAGGCGCGTTCGCGGAAACATCCGCGAACGCGCCTTTCATGATGTCAGCGGCTACCTAGGGAAGCTGGCAGACGTGATATTGACCATCAAAGCCGAGGTAATAGCCCGGATAATTCGGGTTCGAGTTAAACGACTTGTACTTCTGCGAGCACTGATAGTTCCAGGATTGCGTGCCGACTGCAGGAACCGCGACCGGCTGCGCATTGGCGGACATGCAGTCGTCGAAGGCCGCCTGATAGCGCTTGTTCGTTCCCGACGTCGCACCTGCCACGCCGCCGCCGACCGCGCCGATGGCGGCACCCTTCCCGACGCTCTTCTTGCCGCCGAGGATGCCGCCGAGGATGGCACCACCCACGCCGCCGGCAACGGCGCCGGTGATGGCGTTGCCGGTTGCGGCCTTGTTGACCACGCCGCGAGCGTAGTTATCACAGTATTGGGCGCTCGCCGCCCATGAGCCGGTGGCGCCTAGCGCCAGCAAGCCGACCGCAGCAATCACAGTAGCGAAGAATTTCATCTGGGGCTCCTCTTTTTGTGTGTGGGTCTCCATCGCGCGGACCCGTCGCCGCGCGAGGCCCAAAAAACTGGCACCCTCCGATTCGATACATGCCGCATGTGGGCATTTCAGGCAAGTGAGCCGACCACGCGACTGAAAATTTCACAGAAATCGGTCGAAACGCCCTGTCCTGTCTTCGGCGGCCAGCGCCTCGGGCGGATCAGTCGTCGCGATAGACGCGTTCGCGCCGTTCGTGACGCTCCTGCGCCTCGATCGACAGGGTCGCGATCGGTCGCGCATCGAGCCGCTTCAGGCTGATCGGCTCGCCGGTCTCCTCGCAATAGCCGTAAGTGCCGTCCTCGATGCGCTGCAGCGCCGCGTCGATCTTGGAGATCAGCTTGCGCTGGCGGTCGCGCGCACGGAGTTCGATCGAGCGATCGGTTTCGGACGACGCGCGGTCGGCGAGATCGGGGTGATTCTGGCTTTCGTCCTGGAGATACTGCAGCGTTTCGCGCGCTTCCTTGCAGGATTTCTTCCTTCCATACCGAGCAGCTTGCTCGCGGAAATATTCCCGCTGGCGTTCATTCATGAACGGCTCGGAGTCGCTCGGTCGATACTCCCGCGATCTTTGAACGAACGCTGACTGCGGCATTGAATATCCTCTGACTCGGCTGCGTCGCGCGGCGGAATATAGCGATGGGTCATTGCATCGACAATAACTGGTTGACGACGTTTCGATGACGTTTCGTGAGCGTTTCCTGCAAAATGCGAGAAAATCGGCGGAGAAAGGCGGCTCTACCGTGACCGGTCCGCTCGATATCTGGCCGAGCAGGCGGGCCATTTCCTTCTCGAGATTGCCCACTCGTGATCCTTGTCGTCGCCTTCGTCGCTTCCGTCGATTTGATCGCCGGGCCGCTCTCGGTCGCCGCGCGGAGCCGGCGGTTCGGCGCCGGCCTCTCGGCCGGCACGACCGGCACTGGCGGCGGGGCGAAAGCGCTGTGGACGGGATCCGCGCCAGTGTTCGGCGGGCCGGGCTTCGACTCGACCGGCGCCGGCGCCCGTCTCGCGCGGGAATGCACGCGGTCAACCGGCGAGGGCCGGACGGTTCGAGTTGTTCGCCTCTGGCGGGCGCGCGTCCGCGCCGGCGGCGACGGCGTGCCCGACCTCGCCGTCTCGGCGACCGCTTCGGAATCGGGCATGCCGGCCGTGTCGCGCGGCGGGCGTCGAAGCGGCTCGGGCGCGCGGCGACTCAATCGGCGGTTCCTCGGCGGATCGGCGGCGGTCCGGCGTGGCCGGCTGCGGCCGTCGCGGAGGGAACGGGATCGGCTCTTCGGCGGCCGGCGGTCGGCGCTGGCGGCCGGATCGCCCAGGCGCGAAGGGCCGCCTGCGCGGCGGTCGCTGCGCGGCGGCGCTGGCGGCGGTGGCGGCGGCAGGCTGCGGCGCGTTGGTGGCCGGCGGCCTGGGTGGCGGCTGGCCGGGCCGCTGGGCGACGCGGGTCCGCATGATCGACGGCTCGACGACGATGTCGCTGGGGCCGCCGATGAGGAGGAGGTGCTCGACATTGTCGCGGCGAACGAGCACCAGCCGCCGCCGCTTGTCGACGGTGAGGGCGTCGATGACGGCCAGCCGCGGCAGCCGGCCGCGTCCGGCGATGATTGACGCCGCCGCCGGCATAGGCGCCGCATACCAATACGGCCACCCCGACCAGGGTCGAGAACGACGAAGGTGATGATGTATTGCGCAACGATCGCGCCGTCTTGGCCGAAGATCGAAACCAGTGCCTCACGCATTTCGCGCCCCCGACGCTCCCGACGATGGTTGACCTTGCTCATTCCGGTCGTGATCGGCACATTCGTCGCTGGCGAATCATCGGATTTTCGAGCAGCTCCTTTCAAGCTGGGGCGGCCAATGCAAGACCCGACGGTGTCGACAGACGGGCGGTTTTGCCCATGAGTCTCGCCTCATTCTCACCGAGTTGTGGCCGAACCGCGACGGGCCTGAAGCTGGCGAAAGAGGGGCATTCGATCCGGCAATGAACGAACGGGCAAAGGATACCGTTCGCGCTGATCCGGTCATCGATCGGTCCGGCGGTATTACCGGCGCCGGGCGGCTGATCATCCTTGCCTTCGGCCTGGTCGGGATCGCGATCGGCTTCGCGCTGGTCGAGCGCGAGCAGGCCGAACCCTTTGTCCTCGGCCTCCTCGGCATTCTGGCGGTGATCGGCGTGGTCAGCCTTGTTCGCCGGCGCGATCGGGCTGCATCCGCTTTGGCGCCCGCGGCCAGCGCGTCGACATCACCCGCAATTTTCTCGATTCGATGAACGACGGCGTGGTCATCACCGACCGACGGCAATCGCATCCTGTATGCCAACCGGGCCTATGCCGACCTGATCGGCGCCGATGGCGCGCGCGACGATGTGCGCGGTCGACGGCGTCTTCGCCGGCGACAGCCCGGCGCCGCCGAGGCGATCCACCGGATGACCCAGGCAGTGCGGGACGGGCGGGCCGGCGACGAGGAGGTGCGCATGCCGGCGGCCGCTCTCCGGACGTGCGATGGCGGCGGCGCGGCCCGCTGGTACCGGATCGAGGCGAGGCCGCTGACGCCGGGCACCGGGAAGTCGCTGATCGCCTGGTCGGTCGCCGATATCTCCAGCGAACGCGCCGAGCAGGAGGAAGCCATCTTCCAGGAACTGCAGCACGCGATCGACTACCTCGACCACGCGCCGGCGGGCTTCTTCTCCGCCGAGCCCGACGGGCGGATCGTCTATATCAACGCGACGCTCGCCGAATGGCTGGGCATGGACATCGCCCGGTTCGAAGCCGGGTCGCTTGACCCTGGCGGATATCGTCAAGCGGCGACAAC
Organism: uncultured beta proteobacterium; assembly: GCA_963739745.1. Classification (GTDB taxonomy): domain Bacteria; phylum Pseudomonadota; class Gammaproteobacteria; order Burkholderiales; family Casimicrobiaceae; genus VBCG01. The sequence continues at coordinate 30,745 of CAVUCJ010000007.1, read as the reverse complement.
ATCGCGCTCCTCACCGGCGTCACTGACCGGGCGCGGGCACGACCGGACCGATATCGTCGATCTCGATCTGGTCAAGCGCGACGGACGCAGCCTGCCGGTCAGGCTGCTGCACCGGGTGCCGGTGACGGCCGACGGCGCGCCGGGCGCGACCCGGACCATCGTGCTCAACCGAAGCCCCGGCGAGGAGATTTCCGAGGCGTCGGAGGCGTTGCGCGCGTCCGAGGTTCGCTTCGCCCGCTTCTTCAACTCGACGCCGATCGCGATCGCGGCGATCGACCGGCGAGCGGCTTCATCGGCCGGAGCAACGCCGAATTCCTCAAGCTGTTCGGCGGCGTCGTCGGCGACGCCGGCGCGAAGAAGCGGAAACTGGTCGACCTCGTCGCCGGCGCCGACCGGCCGCGATCGCCGCGGCGCTGAATCGGCGCAAGAACGGCTCCACCGATGATCCCGCCGATCGACGCCAGCATCGTCGGACGAGGGGGAACGCAGCGCCCGCTTCTACATCAATCCGGTCGCCGACGGCGGCGACGGCGAGGAGGCGATGATCGTCAACGCCATCGACATCACCCAGCAGCGGGTCCTCGAACAGCAGTTCGCCCAGAGCCAGAAGATGGAGACGGTCGGCAAGCTCGCCGGCGGCATCGCCCATGACTTCAACAACGTCCTGACCGCGATCATCGGCTTCTCCGACCTGCTGCTCGCCAATCACCGGCCGAGCGATCCGTCCTTCCAGGACATCATGAACATCAAGCAGAACGCCAACCGGGCCGCCGGCCTGGTCCGGCAGCTGCTCGCCTTCTCCCGGCGGCAGACGCTGCGGCCGCAGGTCCTCTCAGCTCAGCGACCTGCTGTCCGACATCACCATCCTGCTCACCCGGCTGCTCGGCGAGAATGTCAAGCTGGAAGTCGTGCACGGCCGCGACGTCTGGCCGATCAAGGCCGACCTCAACCAGCTCGAACAGGTGATCATCAACCTCGCCGTCAACGGCCGCGACGCGATGCCGGGCGGCGGCACGATGACGATCCGGACCAGCAACCTGCCGGCCGCCGAGGTCAGCCGCTTCCGCTATCGGCCGCTGCCGGCGGCCGACTATGTGCTGCTCGAGGTCGAGGATACCGGCACCGGCATGTCGGCCGGAGATCCAGGAGCGCATCTTCGAGCCCTTCTTCTCGACCAAGGAAGTCGGCAAGGGCACCGGGCTCGGCCTGTCGACGGTCTACGGCATCGTCAAGCAGACCGGCGCCCACATCTTCCTCGACAGCGAGGAGGGCAAGGGGACGACGTTCCGCATCTTCATCCCCCGGCATGTTCCGGCCGAGGGCGAAATGCCGGTCGGCCGCTGCCGCGCCGCAAGTCGAGATCGCCGACCTCACCGGCACCGCCAACATCCTGCTCGTCGAGGACGAGGAGGCGGTGCGCGCCTTCGCGGCGCGGGCGCTGCGCCTCCCGCGGCTACCAGGTCTTCGAGGCCGCTTCCGGCGTCGAAGCGCTCGAGGTGATGGAGGAGGCCGGCGGCAAGATCGACCTGGTCGTCTCCGACGTGGTGATGCCGGAGCTCGACGGGCCGTCGCTGCTGCGCGAATTGCGCAAGACCCGGCCGGAACTGAAGATCATCTTCGTCTCCGGCTATGCCGAGGAGGCCTTCAAGAAGAACCTGCCCGAGGGCGAGACCTTCCGCTTCCTGCCGAAGCCGTTCTCGCTGAAGGAACTCGCCATCGCGGTGAAGGAAACGCTCGGGCGATAGACCGAGCGGGACAAGTCGGCCGGCCTTGCCAGCGAGAACAAAACATGTACAATAATCCGTGGGCGCGATCAATCACCTCTTTGAACGCGCCCCGACCATTGTGGAATAAGGAGCGCGACACATGCCGGCAAACTCTCTTCGGCTGATCGAGGGTCAATCCATGGACAAGTCGAAGGCGCTCGACGCGGCGCTCAGCCAGATCGAGCGCGCCTTCGGCAAGGGCTCGATCATGCGCCTCGGCAAGAACGAGGCGCCGGTCGAGATCGACGACGGTCGCCGACCGGATCGCTCGGCCTCGACATCGCGCTCGGCATCGGCGGCCTGCCGCGCGGCCGCGTCGTCGAGATCTACGGGCCCGAATCGTCCGGCAAGACGACGCTGGCGCTTCACGCCATCGCCGAGGCGCAGAAGGCCGGCGGCATCTGCGGCTTCATCGACGCCGAGCACGCGCTCGATGCGGTCTATGCCCGCAAGCTCGGCGTCAACCTCGACGATCTCCTGATCTCGCAGCCGGACACCGGCGAGCAGGCGCTGGAGATCACCGACACGCTGGTCCGCTCGGGCGCGATCGACGTCCTGGTCATCGATTCGGTGGCGGCGCTGACGCCGCGCGCCGAGATCGAGGGCGAGATGGGCGACCAGCTCCCCGGCCTGCAGGCGCGGCTGATGAGCCAGGCGCTGCGCAAGCTGACCGGCTCGATCAACCGCTCCAACACCATGGTGATCTTCATCAACCAGATCCGGATGAAGATCGGCGTCATGTTCGGCAGCCCGGAGACCACCACCGGCGGCAATGCGCTGAAGTTCTACGCCTCGGTCCGGCTCGACATCCGCCGCATCGGCTCGATCAAGGAGCGCGACGAGGTGGTCGGCAACCAGACCCGCGTCAAGGTGGTCAAGAACAAGCTCGCGCCGCCGTTCAAGCAGGTCGAGTTCGACATCATGTACGGCGAGGGCATCTCCAAGACCGGCGAACTGATCGACCTCGGCGTCAAGGCGGGGATCGTCGAGAAGTCCGGCGCCTGGTTCTCCTATGACAGCCAGCGGCTCGGCCAGGGCCGCGAGAACGCCAAGCAGTTCCTCAGGGACAATCCCGGCATCGCGGCGGACGATCGAACAGGCGATCCGCGCAAAATGCCGGCCTGATCGCCGAGAAGTTCCTCGAGCGCGGCCGATCCGGGCGGGGACGACGGGGACGACGGCGATTCGGACGCCCTGGAAGCCTGACGGGGCTTTGTCCGATGGAGCAGCGTCTCAGCCTCGTCACCCTCGGGCGTGGCCGATCTGGACCGGGCGCGGCGCTTCTACGAGGACGGCCTTGGCTGGAAGCGCGGCAACGATGATCGGATGTCGCCTTCTACCAGTTGCCGGGCGGGGTCCTGGCGCTGTGGTCGCGGGCATCGCTCGCGGCAGATGCCGCGCGCTGACGGACCGGGGGCGGCTTCAGCGGCATGGCGCTCGCCTACAACGCGCGGAGCCGCGACGAGGTCGACGCGGTGCTCGCCGAGGCGCCGCTGCCGGCGCGACGATCCTGAAGCCGGCGCGAGGATACGTTCTGGGGCGGCTATTCCGGCTATTTTGCCGACCCGGACGGGCACCCCTGGGAGGTCGCCTGGAATCCCGTTCTGGACGATCGACTGCGGAGGGTCGGGTGCAGTCTCGCCTGATCGGACGTTTCGCGGCATTTTGCGTTGGCCGGCCGTTTGTCGGTCAGAACCGCCGCTTGGCCTCCCGTTTCCGGTCGAGTCCGGAGTGTAGCGGACATCGGGCGGCGCAATCCCCTTCTTCGTTGAGTACGCGCTCACGGCGCTGTAATCTCCGGTGGCGATCACGGAGTGAACGAAGGTGCAGGACGTCGAAGGAGCAGGATATCGGGGCCCGATCGGCAACGTCTTCATGCGACTGGGACGAAAGATGGTATGGGGGCTCGACCGCTATTTCGGCCGCCAATCCAAGGTCGGCGACCAGCCGTTCTTTGACACCGCGCGATTTTCCCTGGGTGCCGGGAGTCGAGGCCGACTGGAAGAAGGTCCGGGCGGAACTCGACGCGCTCTGCCCTATGCGGCCTCACATGCCCAACTTCCAGGACATTTCGAAGGAGCAGCGAGAACCTATCGCAGGACGACGGCTGGAAGACCTTCTTCTTCTACGCCTACGGCATCAAGGCGGCGGGGAACTGCAAGCGCTGCCCGGAGACGGCGAAGCTGCTCAAGCGGATCCCGGGGATGAAGACGGCTTTCTTCTCGATCCTGGCGCCGGGCAAGCACCTGCCGCCGCACCGCGGCCCCTTCAAGGGCGTGCTCCGGATCCATCTTGGGCTGCTCATTCCGGAGCCGGCCGAGAAATGCGGCATTCGCGTCGGCACCGAAACCCGCCACTGGGAGGAGGGCAAGGCGATGATCTTCGACGACACCTTCGACCATGAGGCCTGGAACGACACCGACAAGTACCGGGTGGTGCTGTTCGTCGACATGATGCGGCCGTGCCGCTTCCCGGCGAACATCCTCAATTCGGCCCATGACCTGGATCATCGCCTTTTCGCCCTTCGTGCTCGGTTCCGCCGGCAGCTATCTCAACGCTGGGAGAAGCGCTTCGAGGCGGTCGTCAACCAGAAGCCGCCACGCCGATTGAACGAACGCGGCGGTTTCGGCAGGCCGCGCCGGCTTGCGGGTTTTCTGGACAATTTCGCCGGGCGGGCTGTAAAACCGCCCGCGTCGGCGCCTCTGGCCGGTCGGCGTCTTGCAGGCGTCGAGCGAGGACTCATGAATTCGCGTCAACGATATCCGGTCCCACTTTCTCGGCTATTTCGAGAAGAACGGCCACACGCCCGTGGCCTCGGGCCCGCTCGTGCCGCGGAACGACCCGACGCTGATGTTCACCAATGCCGGCATGGTCCAGTTCAAGGACTATTTCACCGGCCGCGCCGCAGCCGCCGTATCCGCGCGCGACGACGTCGCAGAAGTGCGTGCGCGCCGGCGGCAAGCACAACGACCTCGACAATGTCGGCTACACCGCCCGCCATCTCACCTTCTTCGAGATGCTCGGCAATTTCTCGTTCGGCGACTATTTCAAGGAACGCGCGATCGAGCTGGCCTGGGACCTGGTCACCCGGGAGTTCGGCCTGCCGAAGGACCGGCTGCTGGTCACCGTCTATGCCGAGGACGACCATGCCTTCGACCTGTGGAAGAAGATCGCCGGCTTGCCGGACCACAAGATCATCCGCATCGCCACCAGCGACAATTTCTGGCAGATGGGCGACACCGGCCCGTGCGGGCCGTGCTCGGAGATCTTCTATCGACCACGGGCCGGACGATTGCCGGGCGGGCCGCCCGGCAGCCCGGACGAGGACGGCGACCGCTTCGTCGAGTTCTGGAACCTGGTGTTCATGCAGTTCGAGCAGCTGCGCCGACGGACGAGCGGATCGACCTGCCGCAGCCGTCGATCGATACCGGCATGGGCCTCGAGCGCATGGCGACCGTCCTCCAGGGCGTGCACAACGTCTACGACATCGACCTGTTCAAGACGCTGATCGAGGCTTCGGACGAGGTGATCGGGCGTCAAGGCCGACGGGGCGCAGATGGCGAGCCACCGGGTGATCGCCGACCACCTGCGCGCGTCGAGCTTCCTGATCGCCGATGGCGTGCTGCCGTCGAACGAGGGGCGCGGCTACGTGCTCCGCCGGATCATGCGCCGCGCCATGCGCCATGCCCATCTCCTCGGCGCGGAGGAGCCGGTCATCTACCGGCTGGTGCCGACGCTGGTCGCCGAGATGGGCCGCGCCTATCCCGAGCTGGTCCGCGCCGAGGCGCTGATCCGCGAGACGCTGCTGCTCGAGGAGACCCGCTTCCGGCGCACGCTCGCGCGCGGCCTGACGCTGCTCGACGAGGCGACCGGCGATCCTCGGCGACGGGCGATACGCTGGCCGGCGACGTCGCCTTCCGCCTCTACGACACCTACGGCTTTCCGCTCGATCTGACCGAGGACGCGCTGAAGGCCGCGCGGCATCGGCGTCGACACCGCCGGCTTCGCCCGCGCCATGGAGCGGCAGAAGGAGGAGGCGCGGGCGAGCTGGGCCGGTTCCGGCGAGGCGCAGACCGAGCCGATCTGGTTCACGCTGCGCGAGCGGCTCGGCGCCACCGAGTTCCTCGGCTACGGCACCGAGAGCGCCGAGGGCGAGATCCTGGCGCTGGTCAGGGATCGGCGAGGGCGATCGAGAGCGCCGAGGCCGGCGAGGAGGTCGGCGATCGTCGTCAACCAGACGCCGTTCTATGCCGAGTCCGGCGGCCAGGTCGCCGATACCGGCACGATCGCGACCGATGGCGGCGGCGTCATCGCCGTCACCGACGTCCAGAAGCGCGCCGACGGCCTCTTTGTCCATTACGGCACGGTCGACGGCGGGCGCGGTCAAGGTCGGCGATGCGGTGCGCCTGGCGGTCGACGGCGCGCGCCGCGCGACGATCCGCGCCAACCACTCGGCGACCCATCTCCTCCATGCCGCGCTCCGCGGCGTGCTCGGCGGCCATGTCGCCCAGAAGGGCTCGCTGGTCGCGCCGGACCGGCTGCGGTTCGACTTCTCGCATCCGAAGCCGATGGACGCCGAGGAGATCGAGAGCGTCGAGGCGCTGGCCAACGCCGTCGTCCTTCAGGACGCGCCGGTCGACACCCGGCTGATGGATCGCGACGAGGCGATCGAATCCGGCGCGATGGCGCTGTTCGGCGAGAAATACGGCGACGAGGTGCGCGTCGTGTCGATGGGCGACGGTGCCCGAGGGCGATTCCGGGCCGCGCCTATTCGGTCGAGCTCTGCGGCGGCACCCATGTCGGGCGGACCGGCGAGATCGGCCTGATCGCCATCGCCGGCGAGAGCGCGGTGGCGCGCCGGCGTGCGCCGGATCGAGGCGCTGACCGGCGCCGCGGCCCGCAAGCATCTGGCCGAGCAGGAGCGCCGCCTCAAGGCGGTGGCGATGGCGCTCAAGGTGCGGCCGGAGGATGCGGCCGAGCGCGTCCAGGCGCTGGTCGAGGAGCGGCGCCGGCTCGAGCGCGAGCTCGCCGATGCGCGGCGCAAGCTCGCCATGGGCGGCGGCAGGCCGACGGCGCCGATCGCCGGGATTCGCGACATCGGCGCGATCAGGTTTCTCGGCCGCGTCGGTTGTCCGGCATCGCGCCGAAGGACCTCAAGGGCCTCGCCGACGACGGCAAGACGGCGGTCGGCTCCGGCGTGGTCGCCATCGTCGGCGTCAGCGACGACGGCAAGGCCGGCATCGTCGTCGGCGTCACCGACGACCTGACCGAGCGCTTCAGCGCGGTCGATCTGGTCCGGCGCGGCGCGGAGGCGCTGGGCGGCAAGGGCGGCGGCGGCCGGCCGGACATGGCCCAGGCCGGCGGCCCGGACGGCGCCAAGGCGGACGAGGCGATCGCTGCGATCGCCGCCGCCGTCGAGGCAGGCGCTGGCCTAACGGCAATGGCCGCAGGGGACCAGCCCTCGCTGCGGCGTCGGGTTTTCGAAATCGTCGAGTGGCGGCTCGCGCGTCGGCGATTGCTGTCGCGGCTCTTCTCCGCCGCGCCTGATCATCGCTGATCCTCGCTCAACGTCATCGCGGCGATCTTCGAGACCGTGCCGACGATGACGCTGACGTATTTCGCGACTCTTCACCGTCGATCGAGGCGTCTCGCTCGCCGTCTTCGCGATCGAATATGTCGTGCGGCTGTGGGTCTGCGTCGAGCAGCCCGCGGGCGCGCCGACGCCCGCCCTGGCGGGCGCGCGCTCAACTATGTCGTCACGCCGTCGGCGATCATCGATTTCATCGCCATCGTGCCGTTCTTCATCGTCCTCAGCTTCGGCGGCGCCGACCTCCGCACCATGGTCCTCCTCCGGCTGATGCGGCTGTTCAAGCTCGGGCGCTATTCGACCGGCTTCCAGTCGCTGTTCGAGGCGATCCGCCGCGAGCGCCATGCGCTGCTGGCAAGCTTCCTGGTCCTGATCTCCATCGTCCTGGTCGCGGCGTCGCTCGCCTATATCGCCGAGCGCCAGGCCCAGCCGGAAGATCTTCGGCAGCATCCCGCGCGCCATCTGGTGGGCGATCGAGACCGTCACCACGGTCGGCTATGGCGACGTCGTGCCGAAGACGCTGGCCGGCCACATCATCGGCGGCGATCACCATGATCACCGGCATCCTGATGATCGCCCTGCCGATCGCCATCATCGGCAGCTCCTTCGCCGAGGTGATCCGCCAGCGGAGCTTCGTCGTCACCTTCGGCCTGGTCGTGCGGATGCCGATGTTCGCCAGCCTCAGCTCCGAAGTGCTTCACGATCTTCTGCCGATCCTGCGGGCGATGACGGTCGAAGCCGGCACCGCGATCATCGAGCCGGGCGAGGGCAAATGACTGCTCTACGGCATCGCCGAAGGCGTGGTCGAGCTCGACTATCCGCAGGGAGTGCGGCGGCTGTCGGTCGGCAATTCTTTCGGCGCGAGCGCCGATCTTGCCACGCGGTTCCGGTCTACCCGGCGCTGGCGCTGACGCGCGTCACGCCTTTTGGCGATCGACCGGATCGACCTCTATCATCTGATCGAGCGGCACCCGAGCCTGGCTGATCGCCTGAAGCCCGACGCGGTGGCGACCGAAGAAAAGTCGACGCAGGCATAGGATATTGACACGGATGGCTGAGCTGGCAGATCCCTTCAGGATCATCGCGCATCGGGGCGCCAGCGGTTACGCCCCCTAAAACACCATGGCGGCGTTCCGGCGTGCCGTGCAAATGGGCGCCACGGAAGTCGAGACGGACGTTGCGTTCACCAGGGATGGCCGGCTGCTGCTGCTTCACGACGATGCCCTCGACCGGACGACCGACAGAAGCGGTCTTCCCGAGAGCTTCACGATGGACGAACTCAAATAGCTCGACGCCGGTTCGTGGGTGGACGAAAGCATATCGTGGGACCGGGACTACGCCGGCGAGAAGCTCATCACCCTGGAGGAACTGCTTGATGGTTTCGGTAATACGCTGACCTACCACGTCGAAATCAAGAAGCCGATGCCCGGATTGGTCGCCGAAGTTATCCGCGCGATCAAGGATCGTGGTTTGATTGACAACGTGTTCATCGCCGCCATCGATGATGAGGCTTCCCTCGACGAAGCGATGAGGCTGTCGCCTGGCATCCGCGTCGCCGCCGCCCCGGTTACACGACTTCGGGAGGCCGGTCCGCGCGCGATCGAGGAATGCGCGGCCAAGGGCTATGCCATGGTGACCCTGGCGTCGTTCAATCACTCGAAGGGGCTGGTGGATCTGGCGCATTCGCTTGGCATCGAAGCCCGCAGCTCCGGAATCGCCAATCGCCGACAGATGATCGAAGCCGCTGAAATGGGCTGCAACGGAATGACCATCAACTGGCCCGATTGGCTGATCGACTACGTCAATGACCGTGGGGCCTGATCGCGGTCGGGCACACAGAAGGCCGGGGCGTCCCATCTGATCGAGCGGCACCGGAGTCTGGCTGATCGCCCTCAAGGCCCGACGCGGTGCAGCCCTGAGAAAAACCGAAGCAGGCACGAGGCTTGCTTCCGATACCGCCGTGCCGGGCCGCCGGCACGCACCTTCAATCCATTTCATGCGCGGACCGGGAACGAGGATGTTCGAGCAAGGTTGGATCAAGGAACTGCTGATCGTCCTGGCGATAGCGGAAATCGTCGTGCCACTGCTCGGCCGGTTTCGCATCGGCTCGGTTCCGGCTTTTCTGATCGCCGGTGCAATCATTGGCCCGGGCGGGCTTGGCGGCTTTGTACCCGTGACCCCATGGCTGAGCTGGATCGCGATTTCGGATCCGGAGCGGGTGCTGCCCTTCGCCGACCTCGGTGTCCTCTTCCTCCTTTTCCTCATCGGCCTCGACTTCTCCGCCATCCATCTTCGGGCGATGCGGCGGTTCGTATTCGGCGTCGGCCCTGTTCAAGTCGTCGTCTCCGCTGCTGCCATCATCCTCACGGCCTTGGTGATCGGAATTGACGCGATCGCGGCCGTGGTTCTTGGGCTTGCCCTGGCGCTTTCGTCGACGGCGGTCGTCACCCAGACGCTGATCGAGGCGCGCCGTTTCGCGCTCCCGGTGGGGCGGCTGTCGCTTGGTGTCCTGGTCTTCCAGGATCTCATGGTTGTGCCGATCCTGATTGCCGTTGGTCTGCTCGCGGGCGACAGGGTGGCTCCGTTGGGTCTTTTGCGCGGGATTGCTCTGGCGATCGGGGCGGTAGTGGTGATCCTGGTTGCCGGACGCTACCTGCTGTCGCCGCTGAATTCGCGTTGCCGCTGCCACCCGCAGCCGTGATCCGGTTGTCGCGGTGGCCCTCTTCGTGGCGATCGGCGCGGCGCTGCTGACAGCCGGCGTCGGGTTATCGGCGGCGTTGGGCGGCTTTCTCGCCGGCCTTGTTCTCGCCGAGAGCGAATACCGCCATCAGCTTGAAGTCGATATTGAGCCGTTCAAGGGCCTTCTCCTCGGTCTCTTTTTCATGACCGTTGGCATGAGCCTTGACCTCAAGGCAATCCCCATAAGTCTGCCGGCGTTTGCGGCTGCCATTGTCACCTTGATCGTGATCAAGGGGATTGTCATGTACGGCGGGGCACGCTTTTTCGGCGTTGCGCCTGCGGTGGCGCTGGAATCGGGTTTCCTCCTTGCCGGGGCGGGGGAGTTCGCGTTCGTCGTGTTCACCCTGGCGCGGAGCGAGCGGCTGGTCGATCCCGCTTTCCTGCAGTTTCTCGTTTCGGTTTCCGCCTTGTCGATGATGCTCGTCCCGTTTCTCGGCTATTCAGGCCGTCACATCGGCAGTTGGCTCGCGGCGCGGGAACTCCGACCGGTCGCATGGTGTCCGCAAAGACGTGCCGGCCGGATACGCCGATCACGTCGTCATCGGGGGCTATGGAAGGGTCGGCAAGACGGTGGCGCGCATTCTCGATCTGGAGCGCATCCCCTATGTCGCTCTTGATCTTGACGCGACGAACGTCGCCAGGGCGCACCGGTCCGGCGAGCCGGTATTTTTCGGCGATGCCAGCCGCCGCGAGATTCTCGACCGTATCGGCGCGGGGCGAGCGCGGGCGTTCGTTATCACCACGGACGAACCGATGGTGGCCGAGCGCATGACCCGCACGATCGTGAGTTCGTGGCCGAATGTGCCCGTACATGTGCGGGCGCGTGACCGCACCCACGCCCAACGCCTCGTCGAAATCGGTGCGAGGGGCGTGGTCCCCGAGACTTTGGAAAGCAGCCTGCAGCTTGCTGGCCGGGTCCTCAGCGACATCGGCCTTCCCGACGAGACGATCGAGCTCCGATTGGCGGTGCTGCGCGAAGAGGAACGCCTCTCGAAGGCCGGCGGTTCGGCCTAACCCATCGCCTTCTGGAGATTTGCGTCGACCTTGTCGAGGAATGCCGTGGTCGAGAGCCATTTCTGATCGGGGCCGACCAGGAGGGCGAGATCCTTGGTCATGAACCCCGCCTCGACCGTCTCGACGCAGACCTTCTCGAGGGTCTCGGCGAAGCGGGTGAGGTCGGCGTTGTCGTCGAGCTTGGCGCGGTGGGCAAGGCCGCGGGTCCAGGCAAAGATAGAGGCGATCGAATTGGTGGAGGTCTCGTTGCCCTTCTGGTGCTCGCGATAGTGACGGGTCACCGTGCCGTGGGCGGCTTCAGCCTCGGCCGTCTTGCCGTCGGGGGTGAGGAGAACCGAGGTCATCAGACCGAGCGAGCCGAAGCCCTGTGCGACCGTGTCGGACTGAACGTCCCCGTCGTAGTTCTTGCAGGCCCATGGACGAATTGATTCGGCATTTGCCGTTTCCGCTGGTCCTGTATCGAGAGGCGCCCGAGAGGAGATTCGCCAACGACCGTTTCGCCGAGGTTTTTAACTCCGATCAGGCCGACAGCCGCGAACTCCGGCGTCTCACGCTGCGACCCGGAGGTGGCTGGCAGACTGTTGAGCTGCCCAGCGCGACCGCACCGGGACCACGGTGCGCGCCCAGGCCATCCAGGTGCCCGACGGTGTGCTGGTTGTCATCGACGACGCGCAGGATCCGCATTTGCCGGACGAACAAGAGCGACTGCGGCAGCGCATCGCGGAACTCGAAAGCCTAAACGCGACCGATCGCCTGACCGGAGCGTGGAATCGAACCCAGCTCGAGCGTACCGTGGACCTCGAGATCCGTCGCGCGGCGCGACTCGGCCATTCCTTGACGCTGGTCCTGATCGACATCGATCATTTCAAGCGCATCAACGACGATCATGGTCACCTCGCCGGAGACGAACTGCTCCAGGCCTTCGTCCGGCGCGTCGGAGGGCGCATTCGTTCCACGGATGCGCTGTTCCGCTGGGGCGGCGACGAGTTCATTGTCCTGGCGACCGGCATCGGTTATCGGGGTGGTGCCGCGCTGGCCGAAAGCCTGCGCGAGGCGATCGCCGCCGAGCCTTCGCCGGCGCGGGTTCGATCACTGCCAGCCTGGGTGTCGCCGAGCACATAAAGATGGAGAGCCCCGAGAGCTGGTTCCAGCGCACGGACGCCGCGCTCTATGCCGCCAAGGCCGGGGGACGCAACCGGATTCATGTCGACCGGCGCGGAACCTCGGACTTCGCAGCGAATCAGACCGGAATGAGTCTGCTTCGCCTCCAATGGCAGGAGGCCTACGAGTGCGGCGAGCCGACGATCGACGCCGAGCATCGCGAGTTGTTCGAGCTTGGCAATGCGCTGATCGCCGCCGCGTTCGAGCAGGACACGGCGCCGGAATCGTTGCGGACTGCGCTGGACTCGCTGCTGGCGCATGTGGTGCTCCATTTCCGGCATGAAGAAGAGGTGCTCGCCCGGCGCCGCTACCCGCGGCTCGCAGCGCATCGGGGCGCCCACGCTGCGCTCGTCCGGCGGGCGCGCGAGCTCCAGGATTCTTTCCACGACCATGGCGGCGCCTTGGGCCCGTTGGTCAGTTTCATTGCACGCGATGTGATTGCCGAGCACATGTTCAAGGTGGATCGCGATTTCTACCCGCTGTTTCGAAAGGAAACACGTTGCGCCACGTCTGCCGTGCGTTAGAAAGCGCGCCGACCGCATCGCGGAATCCTCGTCCCGGGGCGCCCATCAGGGTGTGCGCCGGGTATTGCAGGCGAACGACCTTGACCGAGATGCCATGAAAGACACGGTGCGCGAAGCGGCCACGGCTCGTGGTCGAATCAGCGTCCCCCTCGATGAACTCGCCAATTCGGTCTTCGGCGCGATATCCGATGCCGTCGTCCTTTGCCTGCCGGAAACACTGCAGATCGTCGAAGCCAATCCCGCGGCGATCCGGCTCTATGGTTACGATCGCGACGAGTTTCGCCTGCTCAGCCTGCTCGACCTGACTGACGAGCCGGAGCGCACCCGCGAACACGTCGCGAAGACGATCCGTTCGCAAAAGACGACGCGCGAGATGCGGATGCACCGGCGCAAGAGTGGCGCACAGGTGCCCGTGGAAGTCAGCGGCACGCTGTTTCCGTGGCGCGGGCGGAACCTGTTGCTGGCCGTGTGTCGCGACCAAACTGAAAAACAGAACGCCGAGAACGCGATCCTGAAGCATTCCGCGCATCTGGAGCGCGCGCTCATGGGGACGGTGGAGTCGATCGCATCTTTGGCCGAACTGCGCGATCCCTACACCGCGGGCCACGAGCGACGCGTGGGACTGATGGCCGAGCGGATCGCGGTGAATCTCGGCTTGAACGATCAGCGTGCGCAGGGCCTGCGCGTCATCGGGCTGCTGCATGACGTGGGCAAGATCGCCATTCCTTCGGAGATTCTTGTCCACCCCGGGCGGCTCAGCGCGCAGCAATTCGAGCTGGTCAAGCAGCACGCACGGGATGGCTACGAGGTGTTGAAGTCGGTCGATTTTCCGTGGCCGGTCGCACAGGCCGTGTTGCAGCACCATGAGCGGATGGACGGCAGCGGCTACCCGGCCGGGCTGCGGAGCGACGCCATCCTCGTCGAGGCGCGCATCATCGCGGTCGCCGACGTTGTGGAAGCCATGGCATCGCATCGTCCATACCGGCCGGCGCTTGGAGTCGAGCGGGCACTGTCCGAGATCGAACAGAACCGTGGTCGTCTTTATGATGGTCCGGTCGTCGATGCATGCTTGCGACTCTTCCGGGAACAGGGATTCGAACTCGCCGAATGAACGCAATCGACGCCCCGCGATCGCTTGGCGGGACAGGGTCCCCGTCGAGCATCGAGGCGGCGGCAGTCGCGGGACAGGAGGTCCCTTGCCGACAATGAACATGGAGCCGGTAGTTTTCGTGGTCGATGACGACCCGCAGATGCGCGCGGCCTTGAAGCGGCTGTTCGTGGCAGCGGGCATCGAAGTCCAGACGTTCGCCTCGGGCCGCGAATTGCTGGACACCTGCGACTTCGGCAGGCGCGGCGTGTTGGTGCTCGACGTGATGATGCCCGACATGAACGGCCTCGAGTTGCAGAACGTCCTGCGGGAGCGCGGCGTGGCGCTTCCCGTGATCTTCCTCACCGGGTCGGGCGACGTTCCTATGGCGGTCGCCGCGATGCACAACGGCGCCGTCGATTTTCTGGAAAAGCCGTTCGACAACGCTCAGCTCGTCGGCCGCATCCGAGAGGCTTTCCTGCCCGTGGCCGCACCGCGACCCGAGTCGTCCGTCGACCAGGAATACGTGCGCCGGAGGGCGACGCTCACGCCGCGCGAGCGCGAGGTGATGGACGAAGTCGTCACCGGCAAGACCAACAAGGTCATTGCCCGCGATCTCGGCGCGAGTCATCGCACGATCGAGATCCATCGCTCGAGGGTGATGGAAAAAATGGAGGCGAAGACTCTCGCGGACCTCGTGCGGATGGTGCTCGCCGGCGACACCCGGAACTAGCGCGGTTCCGCAAACAGTGGTGCGCGGATTTTGGTATGGGCTGCGTACGGCGTGGTCAGTCCTGCGCGACCAGTTCCGCGGCTTTGACGCTTCGTATTTGCCGCACCGGAACGAAGACAGTGAACTTCGAACCGCGCCCGACTTCGCTGTCGACCTCGATACGTCCGCCGTGCTTGCGCACGATGGAATAGGAAACCGACAACCCAAGCCCCGTTCCCTGGCCGACCGGCTTGGTCGTGAAGAAAGGCTCGAAGATGCGATTCACCTTCTCCTTGGGTATGCCACACCCGTTGTCCTCGATCGCCACCCATGCCTCGGAGCCGTTTGAGCCGGTCGTGATGACGATGCGTCCCTTGCTGGAAATCGATTGAGCGGCGTTGACGATCAGATTGAGGAAGACCTGATTCAGCCGTAAGGAAAGTGCCTCGACTTTCGGGAGCTCGCCGTAGCGAGTTTCGATCTGTGCCTTGTACTTGACCTCGTTGCGGACGATATTGAGCGTGCTGTCGAGGGCCGCGTGCAGATCGACCATCTCCCAATCCTCGTCGCCGCTGCCGCGCGCGAAGGTCTTCAGGTCGGAGACGATGGTTCGGACCCGCGCCAGCCCATCGTGAGATTCCGCGATGAGTGCGGCGATATCGGTGCGCAGGAAGTCTACATCGGTCTCGTCGCGCAATTTGCGTGCGCGGACCCAGGCGTCCGGCAGCGGTGCCGGCGCGACGGCCGCCCGCTCGACCGCAATGCAGGCGTCGGTCAGGTCCAGCAACTGGCCCACGTAGGACTCGAGGGAGCCGAGGTTGGAAAGCACGAATGCCACCGGATTGTTGATCTCATGGGCCACGCCTGCTGCCATCTGGCCGATCGACGCGAGTTTCTCGGCTTGTATCACCTGATCCTGGGCGTCCTCGAGCGCCGAATTCATCCGCAGCATCGCCGCGTTGAGCGTCGAGAGTTCGACCAGCCGGGTCTCGCGCTCGACATGCATTCGGTGATTTTCCATGACCAGCGCCAGAAGGCTCGCCGCTACCTGGCCGCGGTCGAGGTCGGCAACCGTATAGCGTGGCCGCCCCTCTTCGCGGTTCACCGCGAGCGCGCCGATCGTGCGCTCGTGCACGCGCAGCGGCCAGCACATCGCGGAACTGCTGGCCCGATCCAGGCGTTCGTGCAACCGGATGGGCAGGCCCGTCTGCGCGGCCGCCCCGTTGATGAGGAGGGGCTGGCCGGTCGCAATGACGTGCCCAAATACGCCCATTCCCCGCGGCGGGCGGCTACCCAGTATGCCGGGCGGCAGGTCGGTGCCGGCGACGATTTCCAGCACATCGTCGGATCCGTCGATGACCATCGCGATCGAGCCGCTGCCAGCATCGAGTCCCGACACGATGTGCAGCAGGATGTCCTGTTGGGCCTTGAGCGGGTCGACCCCCCTCGCTGCCGTCTGGCCCAGCTCGTACAACGCGAAGATCCACGGAAAGTCGGTTAGATTGCCGCTCCCGGTGCTCATACTCGCAACAGCATTCGCAGCCGGCTCTTTGGCTGCGTCGCTCGTGCTACTTTGCGTGTATTCCATGGCGATCTCGGCAGCGCGATGGCGGCGCCTATTCCAGAAGGACGCCGCCGTCCTCGGTCCAACGCACTTGGGTGATGCCCGGAGTTTCGGCTTCCAGGCGCGCGAGTTCGGCCTGCTGTCGCGAGATGACTCCGGTCTGTCCCGGATTTGGTCGGCGAGGTTGCGATTTTCGAGGACCAGGCTTCGATGTTCCAGAACCTGGACGATGGATGCGCGCAGATCGGTGTCGTTCCACGGCTTGGCGACGAAGCGGAAGATGCCCGCGTCGTTGATCGCGCGCACGACGCCATCGAGGTCCGCAAACGCGGACAACATGATCCGCGCGGCGTCCGGCTTGAGCTTCTTCACCATCATCAAAAACGTGGCGCCATCCATCTCCGGCATTCGATAGTCCGAAATGACCACATCCACCTGATGGTGCCGGACGTGTTCGATGGCATCGTGCGGCGACGTGAAGGTCACCACATGCGCATCGGGAATTACAGGATCCACCGCACGATTCATGAGCATGCGGCGCAAAGCGCTCAGAACGTGAGGTTCGTCGTCGAGAATGAGTAGGGTTGTCATGCAATCGTCCCGTCAACGCGGCGTACCCGACCGTGCGGCGAGCTGAGCCCGGTGGTCATGGTGGAAAATCGGGTGGTCGGCGGCGCGTCGCCACTTACTCAGCAATTCACGTGCCAGGCACGATCGTGGGGCGTCGAAGTAAACGTGGGTGCCGTCTGCCCGTCGCCAGGTGGCATTCGCTGACCCTGTGCGTCCGGATCGGCCCGAATCCTGACAATTCCGCACTGCGACGATGCGGGCAGGCGCAGCGCGATCCGCTCGACCACCTTCGTGGTCGCGCCCCATCGGCGTGCCAAGCTGGAGCACAATGCTGCGCCATCAGGATGTGGATGGGTATCCGCACGCGTAGGAGGAGGCGGAGACGGGCGCGCCGGATTGCCGTGCGGCGGCAGCGCGCCGCGCGCTCGACCGTACTATCCGGCTCAAGTCGCCGGGACCTCATCTGTCCAGACGCGAAAACTCGCAAGCGTGTTGGGGCCGAACGAGTTGCTGAGCGCGACGTCCGACGCGTCACGCCCGCGCGCGATCAGCACGCGGCCGATGCGCGGCACGTTGTTGCGCGCGTCGAACGTGTGCCAATGGCCGTCGAGGAAGACCTCGAACCACGCGGCAAAATCCATGGGCCCATACGGCGGCGGCATTCCGATGTCGCCCAGGTACCCGGTGCAGTAGCGAGCCGGGATGTTCATGCAGCGGCAGAATGCAACGGCCAGATGCGTGTAGTCGCGGCACACGCCGGTACGGTCGTAGTACGCCTCGAGCGCCGAACGCGTCATGCGCGCGTGCTCGTAGCCGAACGCAATGTGGCGATGTACGTAGTCGCAGATCGCCTGCACGCGGCCCCATCCGGTCGGCGCATTGCCGAACAGGCCCCACGCGATGTTCGACAACTTGTCGGTTTCGCAATAGCGGCTGCCGAGCAGGAACAGCAGCGTCTCCTCCGGCAGGTCCTGGACTGCAATCTGCTGGGCGCCAGGCACGATCGCGTCGGGTAACCCGCTGTCCCTGACGAGCGCGTCGGCCGTGATCTTCGTCCTGCCCGCAGGGGCAACGATCCGCGTGCACCAGTTGCCGAAGCTGTCGCGGTACGCCGCCATCGGGACCGGCGGGTCGAAGACGAGATCGTCGCGGCCCACGAGATCGGACACGCGAGTGAAGTGCACGTTGAGCGTCAGGATCATCGGGGTCGGCTGCGGGCAGTCGTAAACTATTTCAAAGCCGGCTCGAATCTGCATCGGGGTCTCCGTTGGGCGCCGTGCGTACGTGCGCACGGGCGAGGTCGGCAGGGGCCATTCGTGGCCAGGCTCGGCGATTGCCGCGCGTGTCTCATGCGGCGGCGGCAGACCGCAGCGTCTCGATCAGCGCGCGGCGCAGCGCGGGGAAACGCGGGGCGCCGGCGGCGACGATACTCTGGTTGATCTCGAGCTCGATCCCGACGTAGTCGCCGGGGCCGAAGCGGGTGCGCAGATGCGCCGTCAGCCCGTCGTCCTTCCCGGCGTACGGATAGTTCCGCCGCACGCGAAACGTTGGCGCGCGCGCGGCGAGGCCGGCCTTCCAGCGCGCACACAGCGCGTATTCTGGACGGCGGCGCGGATCGTAGAGCAACCCGACGTCGGCCATGCGCACGGTGCCGTCGAAGACCGGCGTGAAGCTGTGCGACGCGATGTGGATCACGCGCGAGCCGCGCGCGACCGACACGCGTACGAGGCGCTCCACTTCGGTGCGATGCGGCCGATAGTGCTCGTCCACGATTCGCGCAAGCAGCGCGGCGGGCGCTGCGCGTGTCGCGGGCGTGAACAAGTGCCGATGGCCGGACGACCGGTTGAGGTCGACCAGCAGGCGGCTGACGGTCGCGTACACGAGCGGGGCATCCATGGCTTGCGCGAGCGCCCTCGCCATGACGAGCGCGCCGGCATCAAAGCCGCGGTGCGAGTCAAGCAGGTCGCGCCGCCCGGCGAAGAGAGCGCGATAGCGCACCGGAATGCGGTTGCCACCATGCTCACACGTGACAAGGAAGACGGTGTGCACGTAGGCCGGTCACCAGCGCAGGTCGGGCAGATCGCGAAAGACCTGGCGCGTTCCTTCGCCCCATTGATGGCTCAGCGCCATGAAGTAGGGGTCGCCGTGGTCGAAGCGGCGCCGGCGCTGCACTTCGAGGCTGTCGGACTCGTAGCAGAGCAGGTCGATTGGCATGCCGACCGATAGATTGCTGCGCATCGTCGAGTCGAACGACACGAGCACGCACTTGGTGGCATTGGCGAGCGGCGTCGACCGCGTGATCACCCGATCAATGATCGGCTTGCCATACTTGGTCTCGCCGGTCTGGAAGAACGTGGTGTCGATCCCGGCCTCGATGAAGTTGCCTTCGGCATAGATGCGGAACAGGCGCATTGGTTCGCCAGCGAGCTGACCGCCCACGATGAACGACGCGTTGAAACCGACATCGTTGTCTGCGAGGTACTGTCCGTCGCGCCGCTCGATGTCGCGCATCGCGTCCGCCACCAGCATCGCGACCTCGAACATCGTTCCGGCGTTCCACAGGCTGGCGACGTCGTCGCCGGCGTTGCAGCGCTGATTGAGCACGCCGATCACGGCCTGCGTTCCGGCGAGGTTGCCCGAGCTCAGTAGCACGATCACACGATCGCCACGCCGCTCGAACACCGTCATCTTGCAGAACTTGCCAATGTTGTCCATGCCGGCGTTCGTGCGGGAGTCGGATGCGAAAATGAGCCCGCTTTCGAGCATCATGCCAATGCAATAGGTCATGCGGTGCGCGCCTTGGAGAGGCGCCCTCGTGCTGGTAACGCCGGTTGGAGGTGCCTCATGGAGGCCTGCGGACGGGGCGCGCACCGCGGCGGAATGCGGGCGGGCGTGCCTATGCCGGAGTATGAGGTCAGCGGAGGTATCTGGAAAGCGTTTTGTGCCGGCAGCAAGATGCGGCGCGCGGCGCGAACTCAGTTCAATTCTGACCGCGCGTCCGGGCGGCAGCCGCACTACTTCAGGCGCATGTCGTTCTTGACGGTTTGCACGCCAGGGACGGTGCGGGTCACTAAGACGGCCTTGTTTTCTGCAACCTGCGAGCCCACGAAGCCGCTCAGCTGGACCACGCCCTTGAACGTCTCGACGTTGATCTCGGCCGACTTCAGCGTGGGCTCGTTGAGGATCGCTGCCTTCACCTTGCCGGTAACGATGGCGTCGTCCACCTACTCACCGGTGCCTTCCTGCCCTGCGGTGGACGCACAGCCGACGTTCGCCGCGAGCACTGCATTCGCAGGCAGCAGATTCGGAATGCGGCAAAAAATTGGTGCGGCCGAAGCCGCACCCAAGTGATCACCTGCAATTGACCCGACAGCGCGCCTAGTATCCGTACGCTGGCTTGGCCGAAGATGTGCAAGCCCCCATTTCGAGCCCTGCCAACGCGGTCACGACGATGCTGGATCGATCCATTCCGTCATTCCTCTCGAGTGCGACAGGTTGTTGCCGGCGCCGCATCCGGCGATTGGCCGGACGGGCCAGGGGGGGCACGTCGGGGTGGTCGGGTGGTAGTCCTTGTGGCGTTCCTCGAACGCCCTGACCTCGCGTTCGGCCGCAACGACGCTCGACTGCCCATCGCGCCTGTTGCATCACGTGCGCACAGGCTATCGCGTATCCACTGCGCGGTCCGTACGGTGTCACACGTTGGCCCGCTATCCGTTGCACCGACAGGCCAAGTGTCGTGCAGAAAGACGATGCGTCTTCGGGAACGCAATTTGCGCGCGCGAAAACTAGCTTTAATGCAGGCAAGCCGTCCGTGGCGCCCGCCAGAGTGAAGCCGGCGGTCGCCGACGCCGCGAGGCATGCGCAGCACAGGAATCACCTGCTCGATGCGCTTCCCGCAGTCCGAGCGAAAGCCTGGCCACGTCGACGACGCGGGCGGCGATTCCCGCTTCCTGGATATCGAGCAAGATGCGCATCGGACCGTGCGCCGTCTGTTCGGCACCGCACCGCATCCGCTGTGTGCGGCATCGAACATACGAATGGCGCGTAAGCGCCTATCCTCGCCATGGGCATTTGCCTCGCATCGCGGCGGGGAGTCGCGTTGTACGCGGTCAAGTCGCCCAGTTCTCTGCGGTCCGGCGATGTGCCTTTGCGTTTGACCGGCGGAATCCTGCGGGCCACCACGTGCGGCACCGTCGCGGTTTCCGACGTTTTCACGCCAGCCCGTTGCCGACGGCGGCTGCGCGATCCGCCTTCCCGAAAGCGTCCGTCGCAAGCGCCGCGTCTGCGCTGCCTGCAGGCAGCGGAAGGCATGGACGAGAAGACCGATCCGGACCACGCGGAAACGAAAGAGACCGACGACTTGAATCCAGGCAAGCGCACGATCAGGGATCGGATGCGGAGACTTCTTCCAAGACCGACGCGCGCCACCGCGCTCGCGCAGTCCCCCGACGAAGAGCCGCCGCTGCGGTCAGGGCTCTTCAACGCCGAGCAGCTGGAACAACACGGACGAAATCTCGCGGCCGCGCATCGGCCGGCGGCAGGCCGCGCTCCCGACCGGCTGCTCCCGCGACTGGCCGAGAACGAGGCGATCCTGCTGAAAGTACGCGCGCTGTTGACGACGGCCGTGGCGGCCAATCGTCGCATTTCGCCCGCCGGGGAATGGCTACTCGACAACTTCTACCTGATCGACGAGCAAATTCGCACGGCGAAGCGGCACCTGCCCAAGGGCTACAGCCGCGAACTGCCGCGGCTGGCGCAGGGACCGTCCGCCGGGCTGCCGCGCGTGTACGACCTCGCGTTCGAGGCGATCGCGCATGGCGACGGCCGCGTCGACGCCGACGGCCTGTCCCGGTTCGTCGCGGCATACCAGACCGTGGCGCCGCTCGCGCTGGGCGAGCTGTGGGCCATCCCGATCATGCTGCGCCTCGGATTGATCGAAAACCTGCGCCGCGTCGGGGTGCGAATCGCGGCGGGCGCATCCGACCGCGATCACGCGCAGCTGTGGGCCGACCAGATGATGGACGTCGCCGAACGCGATCCCAAGAGCCTGATCCTGGTGATTGCCGACATGGCGCGCTCGAGCCCGCCGATGGCGAGCTCATTCGTGGCGGAATTCGCACGTCGGTTGCAGGGGCAGAGCGCCGCACTGGCGTTGCCACTCACGTGGATCGAGCAGTGGCTGTCCGAGTCGGGGTTCTCGATCGACCAGCTCGTGCAGGTGGAGGCGCAGGAACAGGCAGGCACTCAGGTGTCGATCGGCAACACGATCGGCAGCCTGCGCCTGCTGGGCTCGCTCGACTGGCGCGAGTTCGTCGAAACGATGAGTGTCGTCGAGCACAAGCTGCGGGAAGATCCTGCCGGCGTCTACGGCGCGATGGACTTTGCGACGCGCGACCGGTACCGGCACGCCGTCGAGGCGATTGCCAGGGCGAGTCCGATGACCGAAAGCGACGTCGCTCGCATGGCCATCCAGCTTGCGCACGACGCAGCCGGTGGTCCGCGCGCGACGGATGGAGATCACGGCCGGTCGTCGCACGTGGGTTGCTACCTGATCGGCGAGGGTCGACGACGGTTGGAACGTGCCGCCGGCGTGCGCGCGACACCGTCCGAGGCGCTGCGTCGCGTCGCGCGCCGCATCCCGCTCGGGCTCTACGCGGGTTCGATCGCCACGTTCACTGTCGCTGCGGCGGCGCTGCTGCTCGTGCAGGCGCGGCTCGACGGCTTCGACGGCCCCGCGCTCGTCGCGCTGGGCGCGCTGCTGCTGCTGGCCGCGAGCCAGACGGCCGTGGGCATGGTGAACTGGCTTGCGACGTTGCTCACGACGCCGAACCTGCTGCCGCGCATGGATTTCACGCGGGGATTGCCGTCGCGTGCGCGCACCCTCGTGGTGGTCCCGACGATGCTCGTCGACGCCGACGGCGTAGACATGCTCGTCGAGGCGCTTGAGGTCCGGTTTCTCGCGAATCGGGATCGCTACCTGCATTTCGGCCTGCTGACCGATTTCGTCGGATGCGTCCGTGGAATCCCTGCCCGGCGATGCGGCGCTGCTGTCGCGGGCACGCGCCGGTATCGACGCGTTGAACGCGAAGCACCCGCGCGTGGTGCAGCCCGGCGCGGCCGGCGATACGTTCCATCTCTTTCATCGCCCGCGCCGGTTCAATCCCGAGGAACGCGTCTGGATGGGGCACGAGCGCAAGCGCGGCAAGCTCGCCGACCTGAACGCGCTGTTGCGCGGCGACGGATCCGGGCGCTTTGCGCTGGTCGTCGGCGAGCAGGCGGGCCTCTCCGAGGTTCGGTACGTCATCACGCTCGACGCCGACACGCAACTGCCGCGCGACGCGGCGCGCCAGATGGTCTGCGTCATGGAGCACCCGCTCAACCGCGCGCGTTGCGCCGGCGATGGCCACGCCGGTCCCTTGGTCACGAACGGATACGGGATCCTGCAACCGCGCGTGAGCGCGAGCCTGCCTGGGTCCAACCGCTCGCGGTACGCGCGCATGTACGGCGGCGAGCCCGGCGTGGACCCGTATACGCGCGCCGTCTCGGACGTGTACCAGGATATCTTCGGCGAAGGCTCGTTCATCGGCAAGGGGATCTACGACGTCGACACATTCGAACGTGCGCTGGGCGGACGGTTTCCTGACAACCGGATCCTGAGCCACGACTTGCTCGAGGGGTGCCATGCCCGTTCGGGGCTGCTCACCGACGTCGAGGTGTACGAGGACTACCCGTCCACCTACCTGGCCGACGTCCGGCGCCGACACCGCTGGATTCGCGGCGACTGGCAGCTTTTGGCGTGGTTGCTGCCGCGCGTGCCGGGTCCCGCGGGCTGCCGCATCCCGAACGCGCTGTCGCTGCTTTCCTGCCTGAAGCTCTTCGACAACCTGCGACGGAGCCTGGTCCCCGCGGCGCTGACGCTGCTGCTGCTCCTGGGCTGGACCGTCCTCGCGCCTGCGTGGCTGTGGACGCTTGCGGTTGTCGTGATGCTGCTGCTGCCGTCGGCGAGCGCCGTGCTCGCGCAGCTGTGGAGCAAGGCGGACGACGTGTCGCTGCGGCAACACCTGGCAGCCGTCGCCAGCGCGACCGGATGGCGCGCTGCGCAGGCGACGCTTACGCTTGCGTTCCTCCCCTACGAGGCGACAGTCAATCTCGACGCCGCCTCCCGCGCACTGTGGCGGACGTTCGTTTCGCATCGCCACCTGCTCGAATGGAACCCGTCGGCCGCCGACAGCCACGATCCCGGCCGCTCGCCGCTGGCGAGCGTGCTGGCGTCGATGTGGATCGCGCCGGTGATAGCGGTTGCGATGGCGGTCCTGCTGGCCGCGGCTGCGCCCGCTGCGCTCATCGTGGCCGCGCCGATATTGCTCGTGTGGTTCGTGTCGCCGGGAATAGCCGCATGGATCAGCCGGCCTCTTCCACGCCGCGAAGCACGGCTGACCGGCGACCAGACGGTGTTCCTGCGCAGGCTCGCTCGCCGGACGTGGGCGTTCTTCGAAACCTTCGTCGGCGAAGAAGATCGGTGGCTTCCGCCGGACAACGTGCAGGAGTACCCGGCCGCCGCGGTCGCGCATCGCACGTCGCCGACGAACATGGGGCTCGCGCTGCTCGCGAACCTGACGGCCTGCGACATGGGTTACATACCGGCCGGCCAGCTCATCCAGCGCACGGCCGACGCGCTTGCCTCGATGAAGTCGCTGGACCGGTACGAAGGGCATTTCTACAACTGGTACGACACGCGGACGGGCGAGCCGCTGCCTCCGCACTACGTCTCGTCGGTGGACAGCGGCAACCTCGCTGGCCACCTGATGACGTTGCGGCCGGGGCTGCTCGCGCTGGCCGACGACCCGATCATGGGCGCCCGGTGGTTCGAGGGGCTGAGCGACACGCTGGGCTGCCTGACCGAGGCCGCCGGCGATGCCGGCGACGCGGCGATCGTCCGACTGCGGCGTGACCTCGAGTCCGCATTCGATGCGCGTCCGGCGACGGTTGCGGCGGCGCGCACCTGGCTTCGGCGGATCGATGCCGGCGTGAACGCCGTTGCGGCACTGATGGCGCGCCGCGCGGTGCCCGAGGGCACGAGCGCGGCGGCGACCGAAACCGCCTTCTGGACGAGCGCGCTGGTTGGCCAGATGCAGGCGCTGCGCGACGAGTTTGCGTTGTTTGCGGCGTGGAGCGCGCCAGCGCAAGCGCGCGAAGCGGGTTCCGGCGGAATCGACGCGCGCCCGATACCGACGTTGCGCGAACTTGCCTCGCTCGACCACCGCCAGCCATGCGACCGCGACCTCGGGAGTGGCGCCGGCGAGGCGCTGGCAGAGCCCGCGGCGCACGCGAAGGCGCCCGTGCCGATCGGGGATGCCTGCCATCGCGCACGGAAGCGACTGGCCGAGATCGACCGCCTGGTCCGTGAATGCGAGGACCTCGCCGGCATGGAGTACGACTTCCTCTACGATCGGGCGCGGCACCTGATGTCGATCGGCTACAACGTCGGCATGCGCAGGCGGGACGCGAGCTACTACGACCTGCTGGCGTCCGAGGCGCGTTTTTCCAGCTTCGTCGCCATCGCACAGGGGCGCCTGCCGCAGGAAAACTGGTTCGCGCTCGGGCGCCTGCTCACGAGTGCAGGAGGGCAGCCGGTGCTGTTGTCGTGGAGCGGCTCGATGTTCGAGTACCTGATGCCACTCCTCGTGATGCCGGCCTACGAGAACACGTTGCTGGACCAGACCTGTCGCGCGACCGTGGACCGGCAGATCGCATACGGCAGGCAGCGCGGTGTGCCCTGGGGCATCTCGGAGTGTGGCTACAACGCGGTCGATGCGAGCCTCAACTACCAGTATCGCGCGTTCGGCGTTCCCGGACTTGGCTTGATGCGCGGGCTCGCGGAGGACTTGGTCGTGGCGCCGTATGCAACCGCGCTCGCGCTGATGGTCGCACCCGAAGCGGCGTGCCTCAACCTGCAGCGGCTCTCCGCGGAGGGCCTCGCGGGCCGCTTCGGCCTCTATGAAGCGGTCGACTACACGCCGGCGCGGGTCCCGCGCGGACAAACCGCCGTCATCGTGCGTTCGTTCATGGCGCATCACCAGGGGATGATCCTGCTGTCGCTTGCGCACGTGCTGCTCGCGCGTCCGATGCAGAAGCGCTTCGAGTCCGATCCGCAGTTCAAGTCCGCGCTGCTGCTGCTGCAGGAGCGCGTCCCGAGGGCCGCGGCACTCCATCCGCAGCTGGCAGAACTGTCGTTGACCGGCGGCATCATCGCCGGCCCCGAGGCGCCGGTGCGCGTGCTCGCGACCCCCGACACGCCGACCCCGGAAGTGCAGCTTCTGTCGAACGGACGCTATCACGTGATGGTTACGAACGCGGGTGGCGGCAGCAGCCGCTGGAAGGACATCGCCGTCACCCGCTGGCGCGAAGACCCCACGTGCGACCCGTGGGGAACGTTCTGCTACATCCGTGACACGGCGAGCGGTGAGTTCTGGTCGGCGGCGCAGCGGCCGACGCGCAAGGTGCCGGAGCAGTACGAAGCGATCTTCACGGAGGCGCGCGCCGAGTTCCGACGGCGCGATGGCGACTTCGAGACGCACATGGAGATCGTCGTCTCGCCGGAGGACGACATCGAGTTGCGGCGCGTGCGCATCACCAACCGCGCGCGCACGCGGCGGACGATCGACGTCACGAGCTACGCCGAGGTCGCACTGGCCTCCGCGGCGGCGGATGCGCTGCATCCGGCGTTTTCAAATCTCTTCGTGCAGACCGAGATCGTCGCGGCGCGGCGGGCGCTGCTGTGCACACGACGGCCGCGCTCGCACGACGAATCGCCGCCGTGGATGTTCCACCTGATGGCCGTGCACGGCGTCGAGTCGACCGAGATCTCGTTCGAGACCGACCGTATGGCGTTCATCGGACGCGGGCGCACGGTCGGGGCCCCGCAGGCGATGATGGAAGCCGGCCCGCTGGCCGGCCACCACGGCTCGGTGCTCGATCCGGTCGTCGCGATCCGGCACCAGCTGACGCTCGATCCGCAGGCAATCGCGACGATCGACCTCGTGTCGGGCGTCGCGGAATCCCGCGACGGTGCATTGGGACTGGTCGAGAAGTACCAGGACCGGCATCTGGCAGACCGTGTGTACGACCTCGCGTGGACGCACAGCGCCGTGACGCTGCGCCAGATCAACGCCACCGAGTCCGACGCGCAGCTCTACGCACGACTCGCTGGCGCCGTTATCTACGCGAACGCATCGCTGCGCGCGGAGCCGGGCGTCATCGCGCGGAACCGGCGCGGACAGTCCGGACTGTGGAACTACGCGATCTCGGGCGACTTGCCGATCGTGCTGCTGCAGATCGGCGATGCGGAGAACATCGACCTGGTCCGCCGAATGGTGCAGGCGCACGCGTACTGGCGCCTGAAGGGGCTGGCGGTGGACCTCGTGATCTGGAACGAGGACCGCGGCGGCTACCGGCAGGTGCTCCAGGACCAGATCATGGGGCTCATCGCCGCCGGCATCGAAGCGCACGTGATGGACCGGCCGGGGGTATCTTCGTCCGGCGGGCGGAGCAGATCGCCGACGAGGACCGCATCCTGCTGCAGTCCGTCGCGCGCGCGATCATCACCGATCGCCGCGGTAGCCTAATCGAGCAGGTCGGTCGGCGCGGCACCCCGGAAACACGGGTGCCGCGCCTCGTGCCGACCCGCAATCATCGCGGCGAAGCGCCGCCGGCCCCGGCGCCCGCACGCGACCTCATCCTGGCCAACGGGCTCGGCGGGTTCACGCCGGACGGCGGCGAGTATGTCGTGACCACGCTGGCGGGACAGGCGACGCCGGCGCCCTGGTCCAATGTGCTCGCCAATCCGGACTTCGGCACCGTGATCTCCGAGAGCGGGCCTGCGTATACGTGGAGCGAGAACGCGCACGAATTCCGGCTGACGCCCTGGCACAACGACCCGGTGTCGGATGCGAGCGGGGAGGCGTTCTACGTCCGCGACGAGGAGTCCGGCCACGTCTGGTCGCCGACGGCGCTGCCGCGCCGGGGCGCCGGCGCCTACGTGACCCGCCACGGATTCGGCTACAGCGTGTTCGAGCACTCCGAGGATGGCATCGTCACCGAACTCACGGTGTTCGTCGCGCTCGATGCGCCGGTGAAGTTCTCTGTGTTCAATGTGCGCAATGCGTCGGGCCGCGCGCGCCGACTGTCGATCACGGGCTACGTCGAATGGGTGCTGGGCGACCTGAGGCCCAAGACGGCAATGCACGTGATCACCGAGGTCGACATCAAGAGTGGTGCGCTGCTGGCGCGCAATGCCTACAACACCGAATTTCCGGATCGCGTCGCGTTCCTCGACGTGGACGACCCGGGGCGCACCGTCACGGGCGATCGCACGGAGTTCCTCGGCCGCAATGGTGCGCTCCACGATCCCGCGGCGCTCGGGCGCGTGCGCCTGTCCGGCAGGGTTGGCGCCGCGCTCGATCCCTGCGGGGCGATTCAGCAGACGTTCGACCTGGCCGACGGAGAGGCGTGCGAAGTCGTATTCCGGCTCGGCGTCGGCAGCCACGCGGCCGACGCCGGAAGCCTCGTGCAGCGATTTCGCGGCGTAACGGCGGCGCAGGTTGCACTGGCCGCCGTGCGCGCGCACTGGAAGCGGGCGCTGGGCGTCATTCAGGTCACCACGCCGGAGCCGGCGTTCGACGTGCTGGCCAACGGATGGCTGTTGTATCAGACGCTGGCGTGCCGACTGTGGGCGCGCAGCGGGTACTACCAGTCGGGCGGCGCATTCGGATTCCGCGACCAGTTGCAGGACGGAATGGCGCTCGTGCACGCAGTTCCAGCGCTCGTGCGCGAGCACCTCATCCGCTGCGCGGGACGCCAGTTCATCGAAGGCGACGTCCAGCACTGGTGGCATCCGCCGTCGGGCCGCGGCGTGCGCACGCGCTGCTCCGATGACTACCTGTGGCTGCCGTTCGCGACTGCCCGGTACGTCAACGCCACCGGTGACGCGAGCGTGCTGGACGAGGTGGCGCCGTTCCTGGAGGATCGCGCGGTTGACGCGGAGGGCGACTCGTACTACGACCTGCCGCGCCGGTCCGCGACGGCGGGCAGCGTCTACGAGCATTGCGTGCGCGCGATCCGGAATGGCTTGCGCTACGGCATGCACGGATTGCCGCTGATGGGTTCCGGCGACTGGAATGATGGGATGAACCTGGTCGGCATCAAGGGCGCGGGCGAAAGCGTGTGGCTGGGGTTCTTCCTGTGCGCCGTGCTGCGCGACTTCGCTCCGATCGCGCGCAGCAACGGGGACGCCGCGTTCGCCGAGATCTGCGGGGCGGAAGAAAGCAGGCTGCGCGGCAATCTCGACCGGCACGGCTGGGACGGCGCATGGTATCGGCGCGCGTACTTCGACGACGGGACGCCGCTGGGATCGGCGCGCAATGTGGAGTGCCGCATCGATTCCATCGCGCAGAGCTGGTCGGTGCTGTCCGGCGCGGGCGACCCCAAGCGTGCGCGCGGTGCGATGCAGGCCGTCGACGAGCATCTCGTGCGCCGCGACGACGCGCTGATCCAGCTGCTGGACCCGTCGTTCGACCGGTCCGATCTAGATCCAGGTTACATCCGCGGCTATGTCCCTGGTGTGCGCGAGAACGGCGGTCAGTACACGCACGGCGCGATCTGGGCGGCGATGGCTTTTGCGGCACTGGGCGATGGCGCGCGTGCGTGGGAACTCGCGTCGATGATGAACCCGGTGAACCATGCGCGCACGCCGTCCGGGATAACACGCTACAAGGTGGAACCCTACGTCGTCGCCGCTGATGTCTACGCGGTTCCACCGCATACGGGCCGCGGTGGCTGGAGCTGGTATACCGGGTCCGCGGGATGGATGTACCGGCTGTTCGTGGAATCCCTGCTCGGTCTCTCGCGGGAGGCCGACCGGCTGTACTTTCGCCCCTGCATACCCGCGGACTGGAGCGGTTTCACGATGCGCTACCTGCACGGCGAAACCCCCTACGAGATCGAGGTCGTGGAGGCGCAGCCAGGCGACGGGGATGACGGCCCGGCGCAAGTCACGCTTGATGGTGTTCTCCAGGCTGGAGGCGCAATTGCCCTCGTCGACGATCAAGCAGCGCATCGGGTGGTCGTCACCATGGGTGCAGAGGGCAAATAGCTCGCGCGCCGCGCGAGAGCGAGGGTCTTCCACCGGCGACCGCTGCCCGGATGCGTGCGGTAGCGCACCGACGACGTTCCAGGCGTCGGCTAGCCTTTGTACGCGCGACGAAACCTGCCCATTCTTCCCGGCCGGCCCGACCGCGCTTCCGCGAGGCCCTATTGAAGATTGAAACACGCTGGTTGTTCCTTTTCGCTCTCGCATTGGGGGCCGCGGGCGGTGCCGCCGTCGCATGGCGTGCGCGGCTGATGCGCGAACTTGCGACGCAGGCGCTCGATGCAAGAGCTCAGGTCGCGTCGTGGGAAAACGAAGGCGGCAATCTGGCACCGGCGCCTGCTTTCCAAAATTGACACAACCCGAGCTATGCGCGGGAGAACCCCGTGCTCGAATGCACGATCCTGAAGCCCGAAGGCATGCTGGTGCTGAATCCCGATGAGTCGCTGAGCAAGGAGGATTTCGCCGGGCTCAGCGCTTCCGTCGATACCTGCCTCGCAGACCATGTGCGCATCCACGGAGCGCTGATTCACGCCGAAGCGTTTCCAGGATGGGAGAACTTCGCGGGCCTTGCGGCGCATATCCGTTTCGTCCGCAACCACCACCAAGTGGTCTGCGTGAGTCGAGTCGGCAGCATAGTTCGCGCGGCGAGATCTCGACACTGCCGCGTTGGGCGATGATCACCCGTGTCCGGGCCCATGCCTGATGCACCGATGGAGATGCCGAGAGGGCCATGAAATGTACGAAGAAAGCGCCGCGCTCGAAACCGTCGCCTGCGGTGCCTGGCGCGAATGCCTGCCCCGGCGTACCTACCCGCCTGGTGTTCGCGAATGAACCAAACCAAACGAAGGAGCAAACGATGACGAGAATTCGCGAT
>CAVUCJ010000006.1:0-458398 GCA_963739745.1 uncultured beta proteobacterium | reverse complement strand
CCCGCATCGCCACCTGGGGCAGAGTCAGGAGCACCAGCACCCGAGCCCCGACACGGGGGCACCGGCCGCGACGACGGACCTGAGTCGCGGCCCTGCCCCGGACCACGGGCCGCACCCACCGGGAGGTGAGCGATGTCGCAGCCGGCCTTCTGGCTCCCCGAGCCCGTCCAACCGGACGGCCGCGTCTGGCGTGTCCTCACGGTCGTGGAGCCCGAGTCGGGGAACATCGATCGTGTGACCCCGGCATCGAAGCCCCGGCCCCGCGGCCTGCGCCGCTGGTGGCGGCGGCGCGCGAGCGCGCCGGTCATCGACCTGCGGGAGGAGCGCGAGGCCCGCCGTACGGAGCCGCTTCCCTCGGATCCGGACAGCGTCGTGGTTCGCCTCGCCCGCCTGCGCGACGCCGGGCTCATCACCAACGCGGAGTTCGAGGCAGAGCGGCGCGCCCTGCGCTCCGACGACGACACCACCTGATCGCCTCCCCGGGCGCTGCCTGATGGCAGCGCGGCCGCCTCACGCGGCTGGCCCGTGCGCACCACGCTCATCCTGCTGCCGGGCCACGCATGCTCATGCCAGGTCAGGGCTGTCGCGGCGGTCGAGGCCCTACCGCACCTCGGCGTCCGCGGGCGTCCCGGGACACAACGAGGCCCCTCGACGTATGAGGTCGAGGGGCCTGCTGCCGACCGTCGGACCCACCCCCGGGGGACCCTGGGGAGGCACGACCCGCGGGTGTCACCGCGGCCGCCGCATGATCGTCCGGCGGACCGGACAGCCCGCCCACCTCAGCTCCCTGCGAACAGGTCACCGCGTCGACGAGCACCGCGCGAGCGGATGGTCTCCGGTCGGTCCTGACTCTCCCTGCGCTGACACCCGCAGCCGGTGGGGTTGCCCCCGCCGAGGTGGATCGCCGTTCTCCGACCGAGCCGCCTTCCCCACCGGAACTTCTCGCCGGGTTGCCCCGGTCCGTCGTCCCGCCGCGAAGGGCGTGAGGAGATTGATAGTCGCGTCCGCGCCTGCGGCACAAGGGGTTTCGGCGACGAATCTTCGTGCACAAGGTCGTGCACAGCCTCGTCCACAGCGCGCTGTGCTCGGCGGCTGCGTCGTACACACCCATGTGGACAACATTGGTGGACAACCGCCGCGCCACTGAGGCACCGGCAGGTGCATCGAGACGGGCCGCGGTGCGGACGCGGCCATCAGGCGGCCCGCCCCGAGGGCGCCGGCGACGGCCCGCGTCAGGCGGCGAGGTCGACGGGGGTGAGCTCGCCGAGCAGGTCGCCGACGAGCTCGATCACCTCGGGGTCTGCCCCCATCCACATGTGCGTCGCGTGCACCTCGACCTGGGTCGGCGCCGGGGTCGAGGCAGGCGCGCCAGTCGATGACGCCGTCGTCCACCGAGAACACGGACGTGTAGGGGATCTCCTCGGGGACGTCGGCTGCGAGCCAGCCCCGGACCTCCTGGGCGCAGTCGCCCGAGATGCAGTCGTCGCCGAGCAGCCCGGGACCCCGAGGGCGCTGACAGCCGGGTGATCACCGACAGCTGCGCCGCGAGGGTCGCGTTGACGGCGAGCGGGTCGGTGTTGGGAGTCCCGAGGGTGACGAGCGCCGAGACCAGGTCGGGGCGGCGGACCGTGGCGATCTTGGCCAGGGCGTCCTCCGCGGCTCCAGCCGACGATCGCGACCCGACGCACCGGTGCGCTCGGCGATCTGCTCGACCCGCGACTCGACGGCGTCGGCCAGCTCCCGGGTGCAGGCGATGTTG
Source organism: uncultured beta proteobacterium (assembly GCA_963739745.1). Lineage (GTDB taxonomy): Bacteria > Pseudomonadota > Gammaproteobacteria > Burkholderiales > Casimicrobiaceae > VBCG01. The sequence goes on along the minus strand of CAVUCJ010000006.1, from coordinate 456,639 downwards.
GGCGCGATCCCCGACTTCGAGGTCCAGTGGCCGTGGCGCCGCAGCTCCTCGGCCATCGGCTCGAGGGCGAAGTCGCCCGAGAGGAAGCCGGGCACCAGGAGCACGGGGACACGGTCGGGGTCCGGAGTCGTCGACGTCCGCTGGTGGGGCAGCAGGCGCCCGGCCACCTTGAACACGGAGAGGTTCTCCGCGCATGACCGTGAGCACCGGCGGGCGGAAGCCCGCCGGGTGCGTCAGCAGGTCGCCGAGCTCCTCGAGCGAGCGACCCACAGGTCCGGACATGCGCCCAGTCTGCGTCACAGCAGGCAAAACACACCCGAAGAACGCCCGATCCCCAGCACCCCACCCTCCCCCGCCGCATGTCACTGGTGGTGTGGTCGCTTCCGCGGCCGGGTGACTGATCGCACGACCAGTGACATCGGGGGTTTGTGGGCCGGGCCGGTGTTCCTCGATGCGCCGCTTCTCGAGGGGAGGGCGGCCACTGCGCTCGCGTCCAGGGCGTTCGCCAGGGAACCGCCAGCGACTCCCTCCACCGTCCTGACGTGGATCCCATGACCACGACGAGTACGTCCCGCTCCTCCGCGGCCGGCACCGGCGTAGGCGCCCCCCCCTCGCCCGTCCGCGGCGCCCGGCGAGCCCGCGGTCCTCGACGTCGTCGTCCCCGTCTACAACGAGGAGGCCGACCTCGGCGCCCAGCGTCGACCGGCTGCACGCCTACCTCGACCGACGCGCTTCCCGTTCACCTGCGCGGATCACGATCGCCGACAACGCGAGCACCGACGCGCACGCTGGGCGATCGCCGCGGCGCTCGCCGCGCGAGCTCCCGGCGTCCGCGCCGTCCGGCTCGACGCAGAAGGGCCGCGGCCGCGCGCTGCGGCACGGTCTGGTCGGCAGCGACGCGACGGTCCTCGCCTACATGGACGTCGACCTGTCGACCGACCTGGCCGCGCTGCTCCCGCTCGTCGCACCGCTGCTCTCCGGGCACAGCGACGTCGCGATCGGCACCGCCTCGCCCGCGGCTCGCGGGTCGTGCGCGGCCCGAAGCGCGAGCTCATCTCGCGCGGCTACAACCTGCTCCTGCGCGCGACCGCTGCGGCGCGCGGTTCTCCGACGCGCAGTGCGGCTTCAAGGCGATCCGCGCCGACCGCGCCCGCGAGCTGCTGCCGCTCGTCGAGGACACCGGCTGGTTCTTCGACACCGAGCTGCTCGTGCTCGCCGAGCGGCCGGGCTGCGCATCCACGAGGTGCCGGTCGACTGGGTCGACGACCCGGACAGCCGCGTCGACATCGTCGCGACCGCGCTGGCCGACCTGCGCGGCATCGCCCGGCTCGGCGCGCGGCCTGGCGACCGGCGCGATCCGCCGTGCGCGGCGCTGCCGCGCGCACGAGCGCCGCGGACGAGCGTCCCGCGCCGAGCCTCGCCGCGCCAGGTGCTCCGCTTCGCGGCGATCGGCGTCGCGTCAGCACGCTCGCCTACCTCGCTGCTGTACCTCGCTGCTCCGCGGCGCCGCTGCGGCGCGCAGGGCGCGAACGCGCTCGCGCTGCTGCTCACCGCCATCGCCAACACCGCGGCCAACCGCCGGTTCACCTTCGGCGTCCGCGGGCGCGGCGGACGCGGTGCGGCACCAGGTGCAGGGGCTCGTCGTGTTCGCGCTCGGCCTCGGCCCTGACCAGCGGCGTCGCTCGCCCTGCTGCACGCGCTCGGCGCCGGACGCCGGCCGCGCGCTCGAGCTCGCCGTGCTCGTCGCGCGCCAACCTCGTCGCGACGCGTCGCTGCGCTTCGTCGCTCTTCCGCGCGTGGGTCTTCCGCGACCCGCGCGCGACCGCGACCCGCCGACCCGACCGCGCCGACGCCGGCGCGCCGACCGAGGACGACCCGATGACCACCGTCGGCCCCGACCGGCATTCGTGCCGCTGACCGACTCGCCGACGCGTCGCCGTCCGACGCCCCGACGCCGCCGGCCCCGGCGACGGGCCGACCCGGCGCGGCGCCGCCGCCGTGGCGCCGCGCTCCGGGCTCGCGGCGCCTGGCGCGGCGTGCCGGCGACCCCGCTGGGTGCGCCCGCGCTGCTCGCGCTGCTCGCCGCGACCGCCGTGCTCTACCTGTGGGGCCTCGGCGGCGTCCGGCTGGGCGAACGCTTCTACTCCGGCCGCGGCGCAGGCCGGCTCGCAGAGCTGGAAGGCGTTCCTCTTCGGCTCGCTCGACGCCGCCAACTTCATCACCGTCGACAAGCCGCCGGCCTCGCTGTGGGTGATGGACCTCGTCGGCGCGGCTCTTCGGCGTCAACTCGTGGAGCATCCTCGTGCCGCAGGCGCTCGATGGGCGTCGCGGCGCGTCGGGCTGCTCTACCTCGCGGTGCGCCGCGGTGCGGCGCCGGCGCGCGGCGCTGATCGCCGGCGCGGTGCTCGCGCTACCCCGGTCGCCGACGCTGATGTTCCGCTTCAACAACCCCGACGCGCTGCTCGTGCTGCTGCTCGTCGGCGCCGGCGTACGCGACTGACGCGGGCGATCGAGCGGCGCGCGACGCGCTGGCTGGTGCTCGCCGGCGTCGCTCGTCGGCTTCGCGCTTCCTGACCAAGATGCTGCAGGCGTTCCTCGTCGTGCCCGGCTTCGCGCTGGTCTACCTGGTCGCCGCGCCCGACGCCGCTGCGGCGCCGGCTGCGTCGACCTGCGTCGCTCGCCGGCGTCGCGATGGTCGTCGTCGGCCGGCTGGTGGGTCGCGCTCGTCGAGCTGTGGCCGGCGTCGAGCGCGGCCCTACATCGGCGGCTCGCAGAACAACTCGCGTGCTCGAGCTGATCCTCGGCTACAACGGCCTCGGCCGGATCACCGGCAACGAGACCGGCAGCGTCGCGGTGGCGGCGGCGGCGGCCGGCGGCACGTGGGGCGCGACCGGCATGCACCGGCTGTTCAACGGCCGAGCTTCGGCGGCCAGATCGCCTGGCTGCTCCCGGCAGCGCTCGTGCTCGCTCGGCCGCGGCTGCTGTGGCTCACCCGTCGCGCGCCGCGCACCGACGACCGGCCGCGCGCGGCGTCGCTCGCTCTGGGGCGGCTGGCTGCTCGTCACCGGCCTGACGTCTTCAGCTTCGCGCAGGGCATCATCCACCCGTACTACACGGTCGCGCTCGCCCCGGCGATCGGCGCGCTGGTCGGCATCGGGTCGGTGCGCGCTGTGGACGCTGCGCGAGCACCCGGCGCCCGGGTCGGCGCTCGCCGCTCACGGTCGCTGGCTCCGCGGCTGTGGGCCGCGGTCCTGCTCGCCCGCACGCGCCGACTGGCTCCCCTGGCTGCGCTGCGTGGTCCTGCTCCTCGGCGTCGGCAGCGCCCTCGCGATGCTCGTGCCGTCGGCCTCGCGCCGGGTCACGGGCATCGTCGCCGCGGCCGCGCTGGCGTCGGCACTCGTCGGCCCGGCGGCCTACTCGCTGCAGACGGCGGCGACGCCGCACACCGGCTCGCTGCCGACCGCGGGGCCGCCGGTCGCCGGCGCGGCGGCTTCGGCCCCGGGCGCCGGCGGCGCGGCTTCCCGGCGGCGGGCCCGGCCAGCTGCGGCCGGGCACCGGCGAGCCAGCCGCCAGGGGCTGCCCGGCGGGACCGCCGGCCCGGCGGCGGGCTGCCCGGCGGAACAGGCACCGGGCGGGGTCAGGGGTGCGGCGGCGGAGGTGGCGGCGGCGGTCTGCTCGACGCCAGCACCCCGAGCGCCGAGATCATGGCGCTGCTCAAGGCCGATGCGGTTCCTTCACCTGGGTCGCCGCCGCCGTCGGTGCCAACACCGCCGCGGGCTACCAGCTCGCGACCGGCGAGCCGGTGATGGCGCTCGGCGGCTTCAACGGCAGCGACCCGTCGCCGACCCTGGCGCAGTTCCAGGAGTACGTCGCGCAGGGCACGGTGCACTACTTCCTCGCGGGCGGTGGCGGATTCGGCGGCCAGAACGGCGGCTCGTCGGACTCGAGCGAGATCGCGTCGTGGGTCGCGGCGAACTTCACCGCCACGACGGTCGACGGCGTGACGGTCTACGACCTGACCGCGCCGATCTCCACGACGACCGGTACCGGCCAGACCGGCGCCTGACCGATCGCCGCGCGTACGACGGGGCGGGGCCGCCACCCGCTCCTCCCGGGCCCGGTCCCGTCGTACGCCGTCCCCGCGCCCGGCGCCGCGGGGAGGGGCTCGCCCGCTCGTCCACCGCCGGGCCGCCGTCCGGCTCGCCGCCCCCAGCAGCACCCTCACGGGTGCATCCTGATCCGAGGGTCAGCACGTCTCACGCTGCGTGATCGTCCCTCTCACCCTCTCGGCGCAATAGTCGCGGCGGGCACGTGACGCTCAGTACGAGGAGCACGCACAATCGGGGAGTGCGTGACACGGCCCCCGGGTGGCTGACGACCGTCGCGGCGGAGTACTCCGCGCGCGGCGGTCTCGACGACGACCTCGTCAGGGCCGCGACGGCGGCCGAGGTCGGGGTCGTCCGGGCGTCGGCCGACGGAGGCGTCTGGTGGTCCGACGAGGCCTACCGCCTCCACGGACGGCCGCGCTGGCGGCGCGTGCGCCTGCTCGACGACGTCGCCCTCGGCGTCGCACCCGACGTCGCCGTCGACCTGCTGCAGACCTACGCTGCCACCCTGAGCGACCCGGACATCGACCTCCGGTACGCCGTCACCGGCGCCAACGGGGAGCACCGCGAGCTCGTCCTGCGGGCGATCGACACCGGCGTCGCCCTCGTGCACCGCGCCGGCAGCGCGGCCGCTCGGTCGCAGGTCGTCGACGTGCGCGACCGACGTCCCGCCGCGCCGGACGACGCGCGAGACACGATCCCCGAGCAGCCGACGGTCGCGCCGCTGTTCGAGCCGTGGCGCGACCTCGCCGGGCCCACCGGGTCCGAGGACGTCGCGGCACCCGCACCCGCCGACCCGACCCCGGAGGGCGGCGAGCCCCCGTCCGCCGTGCGGCCCCGTACCGTCCCGGCCACCACGCTGCCGGCACCCGCCGAGGACCGGGGCGGCGACCCGGGCGATGCCGAGCCCGACACCGCCCAGCCCGAGGACACCGAACCCGACACCGCGTCCGTGCCGCCGACGTCGTCGAGCCGAAGACCTCCGGGCCTGACGCCGCCCAGCCCGGGGACACCCAGCCCGAGGACACCGACCCGACACCCTCCGTGCCGCCGACGTCGTCGAGCCGAAGACCTCCGGGCCTGACGCCGCCCAGCCCGGGGACACCCAGCCCGAGGACACCCAGCCCGACACCGTCCGTGCCGCCGACGTCGTCGAGCCGAAGACCTCCGGGCCTGACACCGCCCAGCCCGGGGACACGCGGCCCGAGGACACCCAGCCCGACACCGTCCGTGCCGCCGACGTCGTCGAGCCGAAGACCTCCGGGCCGACGACCGCCGAGGCCGAGACCTCCGAGGCCCCGGACCACGGACCCGCAGGCGACGGTGCGGGGGACGTCGAGTCCGGACCCGCGCCCGCGGACGAGTCGTCGAAATTGCGGTCGGCCGAGCGCTTGGAGAATTCGCCGCCCAGGATCTCCTCCCAGTTCGGGCCCCAGACGATCTTGTCCATCTGCATGCCCGTGATCAGGCTGCGCGGCCGCGCGGTCGGCGCCGCCTTCATTTCGGGCGCCGACTGCAGGTGGTCATAGTCGAACGTGAACGGCTCGTAGTAGTCGTCGATCTGCGGCAGGTTCGGGTTGGCGAAGATGCGCATCAGCAGTTTCCATTTCGCACCCTGCCGGGGCTCGATGCTGCCGTCGGACTTGCGAACCCAGCCACCGTTCCACTTGTCCTGGTTCTCCCATTCCTTGGGATAGCCGATGCCGGGCTTGGTCTCGACGTTGTTGAACCACGCGTACTCCATGCCGGGCCGGCTGGTCCAGACGTTCTTGCAGGTGACCGAACAGGTGTGACAGCCGATGCACTTGTCCAGGTTCAGCACCATGCCGATTTGTGCGCGAATCTTCATACCGCCTCCCGCCGAGCCGCCTCAAGGGAGGCAGAGCGCCCCCTCCGGGGGCAGCGAACGAATGTGAGCGTGGGGGTCCACTCCCTCCCGCCGAGCCGCCTCAAGGGAGGCGAGCGCCCCCTCCGGGGGCAGCGAACGAATGTGAGCGTGGGGGTCCACTCCCTCCCGCCGAGCCGCCTCAAGGGAGGCGAGCGCCCCCTCCGGGGGCAGCGAACGAATGTGAGCGTGGGGGTTCATATGCTTTCTCCATGCGCCTGCGTGGGACGAATGAGTTCCTGGCCCACCGGCGTGTCCAGCCAGTCGACCTTGGCCATCTTGCGCACGACGACGAACTCGTCGCGGTTGGTGCCGATCGTCCCGTAGTAGTTGAAGCCGTAGGAAAACTGCGCGTAGCCGCCGATCATGTGCGTGGGCTTGAGCACGATGCGCGTCACCGAGTTGTGGATGCCGCCGCGCACGCCGGTGATTTCCGCGCCGGGCGTGTTCACGATCTTCTCCTGCGCGTGGTACATCATCACCATGCCGGGATTGACCCGCTGGCTGACGACCGCGCGCGCCGCGATCGCGCCGTTGATGTTGAAGAGCTCCACCCAGTCGTTATCGACGATGCCTGCACGCTTCGCGTCGTCCTCGGACAGCCAGATGCACGGTCCGCCACGGCTCAACGTGAGCATGATCAGGTTGTCCGTGTAGGTGGAGTGGATCCCCCATTTCTGGTGCGGCGTGATGAAGTTCAGCAGGATCTCGGGATTGCCGTTGCTCCGCAGGTTGTGGATGCCCGCGGTGGTCTTCAGGTCCACCGGCGGGCGGTAGCTGGAGAATCCTTCGCCGAAGGCGATCATCCACGGATGATCCATGTAGAACTGCTGGCGTCCGGTCAGCGTTCGCCACGGGATCAGCTCGTGGACGTTGGTATAGCCGGCGTTGTACGAGACCGTTTCGCTCTCGATGCCGCTCCAGGTGGGCGAGCTGATGATCTTGCGAGGCTGCGCCTGGATATCGCGGAAGCGGATCTTCTCGTCCTCGCGATACAGTGCCAGGTGCGCGTGCTCGCGGCCGGTCACCTTGGACAACGCCTCCCAGGCCTTGACCGCGACGTGGCCGTTGGTTTCCGGCGCCAGCTGCAGGATCACCTCGCAGGCGTCGATGTCCGTTTCGATGCTGGGCATCCCCCGTGTCGCACCCTCGGCGTTGACGACGCCGTTCAACTCGCCCAGCTGCTTCACTTCCGTCTGCGTGTTCCAGGCGATGCCCTTGCCGCCGTTCCCGGCCTTGCTCATCAGGGGTCCGAGCGCGGTGAAGCGCTTGTGGACGTTCGGATAATCGCGCTCGACCACCGCGATCTGCGGCGCCGTCTTGCCGGGGATGAGTTCGACCTCGCCGCGCTTCCACTCAAGGACATCGAGCGGCTGCGCCAGCTCGGCCGGGCTGTCGTGCATCAGCGGCGTCAGCACGATCTCGCGCTCCACACCGAGATGACCGACACAGACCTCGCTGAATTTCTTCGCGAATCCCTTGTAGATCTCCCAGTCGCTGCGCGACTGCCATGCCGGGTCGACCGCGGTCGACAGCGGGTGGATGAACGGATGCATGTCGCTGGTATTCAGATCATTCTTCTCGTACCAGGTCGCCGTCGGCAGCACGATGTCCGAATACAGGCAGGTCGTGCTCATCCGGAAATCGAGCGTCACCAGCAGGTCGAGCTTGCCTTCGGGCGCCTTGTCGTGCCAGATCACTTCTTTCGGCTTCGCAGCCTGGCCGACGCCGGGCCGCCCCAAGTCGGCCGTGCCCTCCGCGGGGGAAGCGCGCAGCGCTTCGGGGGCAACTTCTTCGCCCAGGTCCTTGCCTTGCACGCCGTTGCTCGTCCCGAGCAGGTGCTTCAGGAAGTACTCGTGTCCCTTGCCGCTCGATCCCAGGAGGTTGGACCGCCACACGAAGAGGTTCCGCGGCCAGTTGTTCGGATGGTCCGGATCCTCGCAGCTCATCTTCAGCGTGCCGTCCTTCAGCCCCTTGACGGTGTACTCCTTCGGATCGATGCCGGCGGCCCGCGCATCGCGCACGACCTGCAGAGGATTGGTCTGCAGCTGCGGCGCGGACGGCAGCCAGCCCATCCGCTCGGCGCGCACGTTGTAGTCGATCATGCTGCCGCCGTGGAGCTCGCGGTCGGCGAGCGGCGAGATCACCTCGGCCATCGTGAGTTTCTCGTAGCGCCACTGGTCGGTATGCGCGTAGAAGAAGCTCGTGCTGTTCTGCTGGCGCGGTGGGCGGATCCAGTCGAGCGCGAAGGCGAGCGCGGTCCAGCCGGTCTGCGGCCGCAACTTCTCCTGCCCGACGTAGTGGGCCCAGCCACCGCCGCTCTTGCCGATGCACCCGCAGAGCATCAGCATGTTGATGATGCCGCGGTAGTTCATGTCGCTGTGATACCAGTGGTTCATCGCCGCGCCGATGATCACCATCGAGCGGCCCTGCGTGCGGTGCGCGTTCTCGGCGAACTGGCGCGCCACCGTGATCACCTGCGCGCGCGGCGTGCCGGTGATGGATTCCTGCCACGCCGGCGTGTAAGGCGTATCGTCGTCGAAGCTCGACGCGGCAAGTTCGCCCGGCACTCCGCGGGCGACGCCATAGTTCGCGACCTGCAGGTCGAACACCGTGGCCACCAGCGCCTCGCGCTTCTCACCTTCCTTGCCGAGCGAGATGCGCTGCACGGGTACCGTGCGCACCAGCACATCGGGGCTGGAACCGGAGAGCGCGTTGTTCGGAAAATGCTCGCTGACGATGCCGCCGAAGTAGGGAAAGCCCACCTTCGCGGTCTCATTGCTCGCGCCCTCGCCTTCGAGGACGGACAGCTTGAGCTTGACGTCCTGGCCGTGGCGCGCTTCCCTGGCCTCGAGGTTCCATTGCCCCTGGTCGGCGCGGCCGTCCGGACCCCACCTGAAGCCTATCGCACCGTTGGGCAGCACGACCTTGCCCGCCTCGTCGAAGGCGACCGTCTTCCACTCGGGGTTGTTGGCCTGGCCCAGCTTCCCGTTGAAGTCCGACGCGCGAACGTAGCGGTCGGGCACCATCACCTTCTCGCCACCGGGCAGCGTGTGCTCCTTCAGCATCACCAGCATCGGCATGTCGGTGTAGCGCCGGACGTAGTCGTCGAAATATGCGCTGCGCTCCTTCCCGTCGCCGGGGAAGTAGAACTCCTTCAAAATCACGTGGCCCATCGCCATCGCCACGGCGGCATCGGTCCCCTGCTTCGGGTGCAGCCAGAGGTCCGCGAGCTTGGCGACCTCGGAGTAGTCGGGCGTGACCGCGACGGTCTTGGTTCCCTTGTAGCGGACCTCGGTGAAGAAGTGCGCATCGGGCGTGCGCGTCTGGGGAACGTTGCTGCCCCAGGCGATGATGAAATTCGAGTTGTACCAGTCGGCCGACTCCGGCACGTCGGTCTGCTCGCCCCAGACCTGGGGGGACGACGGCGGCAGGTCGCAGTACCAGTCGTAGAAACTCAGGCACACGCCGCCGATAAGACTCAGGTAGCGGCTGCCCGCGGCGTAGCTGACCATCGACATCGCGGGAATCGGCGAGAAGCCGACCACACGGTCGGGTCCGTATTTCTTGATCGTGTAGACATTGGCGGCGGCGATGATCTCGTTGACCTCGTCCCAGCCGGAGCGCACGAAGCCCCCCAATCCACGAATCTTCTGGTAATCGCGCCGCGCCGCATCGTCCTCGACGATCGACGCCCAGGCCGCTACGGGATCGTGCGCGAGGCGCGCCTCGCGCCAGCGTCGGAGCAGGCGACCGCGCACCATCGGGTACTTGACGCGGTTCGCGCTGTACAGGTACCAGCTATAGCTGGCGCCACGCGCGCAGCCGCGCGGCTCGTGGTTGGGCATGTCCCAGCGCGTGCGCGGGTAGTCGGTCTGCTGCGTTTCCCACGTGACGATGCCGCCCTTCACGTAGATCTTCCACGAGCAGGAACCCGTGCAGTTCACGCCATGCGTCGAGCGCACGATCCTGTCATGTGCCCAGCGGTTGCGGTAGGCGTCCTCCCACGTGCGATCCTCCCCGGTGGTGACGCCGTGGTCGCCCGCGAAAAGTTCCTTCGGGTTGGAAAAATAGCTCAATCGATCGAGAAAATGGCTCATTGGAAATCTCCGCTACGGCCGCGTCGCAGGTTTGGAAACGTCGAGGTCATGGGTTCTTCACGTACGCGCTGGCGCGCAGGTAGAACCACCAGTTGAGGAAGAGGCACAGCGCATAGAAGATCGCGAAGCCGTACATCGCGTGCTCGGGCGTGCCCGCCTTGATCTGGGCTCCGATGACCACCGGTGCGATGAAGGCGCCGTAGGCGGCGACCGCGGAGGTCCAGCCCAGCACCGGGCCGGCCTGCTGGCGGTCGAAGATGATGCCGATGCTGCGGAAGGTCGAGCCGTTGCCGATGCCGGTGGCGGCGAAGAGCACGATGAAGAGCAGCATGAACGGAAGGAAGTACTGCTCGGGGGTCGCCGAGTGATAGGCCTGCATCATCACGTAGCCCACCGCGACCGACGCCAGCACCATCGCCGCCGAGACCCACTGCGTGACGATCGATCCGCCGACCTTGTCGGCGATCCAGCCGCCGACCGGGCGGATCAGCGCGCCGACGAAGGGGCCGATCCACGCGAAGGCCAGCACCGCTGGCGCGTTCGGGTTGGCCAGCGTGTGCTGCATCACACCGTTGGCATCGGGCACGTGGCTGACGCCGAAGATGACCTTCATCGACAGCGGCAGCGCCATCGAGAAGCCGATGAACGAGCCGAAGGTGACGATGTACAGAATGGTCATCGCCCAGGTGTGCTTGTTGTGGAAGATTTCGAACTGCTTGGCCACGCCCTCCTTCATCGGGCCGAAGGCCGCCATTTTCATCACCAGCACCGCGAGGATGATGTCCAGCGGAATGGCCACCCACATGTTGAGCAGGCCCCGTCCCGTCGGCGGCGGCAGGTACAGGTACAGCATGAAAATCGAAGGCACGAAGGCCAGCGTGTACAGGTAGGTGATCTTGGCGAAGGCGACGATCGGGTTGCCGGTGGCCGGCGAGATCGTCTTCAGGTTGTTCATGCCGAACCAGCACAGGATCGACAGCGGCACCAGCGACAGCACCCAGGCGAAGCCGGCGTTCTGGATCCAGGTGGACGTGCCGGCCGGGATCTTGCCGAAGATCCAGCCGCTGTCCTTGATCAGTGTTTCCGGCGCACCGCCGACGGCGCCGAAGATGCCGACCGTCATCACCAGCGGGATCACGACCTGCATCGTCGTCACGCCGAAGTTGCCCAGACCCGCATTCAGGCCCAGTCCGGTGCCCTGCAGCCGCTTCGGGAAGAAGGTGCTGATGTTGGACATCGAACTGGCGAAATTGCCGCCGCCCACACCCGACCACAGCGCCATCAGCTGGAACGCCCACAGCGGCCAGTCCTTGTGCTGCAGCACGATGCCGGTACCGATGGCCGGCGCCAGCAGCATCGCGGTGGTCAGGAAGATGGTGTTGCGCCCGCCGGCCAGCCGGATCAGGAACGACGCCGGGATGCGCATCGTGGCGCCGGCGATGCCGGCAATGGCCGTCAGCGTGAACAACTCGGCCTGGCTGAACGGGAAGCCCAGGTTGAGCATCTGCACGGTGATGATGCCCCACATCCCCCACACGGCGAAGCCGCACAGCAGCGCGGGAATCGAGATCCACAGGTTGCGGTAGGCGACCCGCTTGCCGGTGGTCTCCCAGAACGTCGCGTCTTCCGGGCGCCAGTCGGCGATGTCCCCGCCGCCGCGGGTGGACCCGGGCGCGGCAGCTGCGATGTTGGGTGTGGCGTTCATGATTGTCCTTGTCTTGTTTGCGGCCGTTAGCCGTGCAGGCGGAACTGCTTGGCTCTTGCACCCATGACTTCGGCGCCGCGCACCTCGGTCCAGTACATCCAGATCAGCGACACCCAGACCACGCCGTACATCAGCATGAAGGCCGAGGAGCGGATGCCGGTCAGGTCCATCAGCGCGCCGAACATGATCGGGAGCACGAAGCCGCCGAGCCCCCCGGCCAGTCCGACGACGCCGGAAATCACGCCGATGTTGTCGGGATAGTCGTCGGCGATGTACTTGAACACCGATGCCTTGCCGAACGCCCACGCGACGCCGAGGATGAAGATCAGCAGGGTGAACAACCAAACGTTGAGGCCGACATGGAATGTCTTCGGGCCCCACACGGTGGAAATCGTCAAATCGGTCTGCGGATAGGACAGGAGGAACAGGCAGATCCAGCTCACCCACAGCACCCACCAGGTCATCGCATGCGCACCGACCTTGTCGGAGAGCCAGCCGCCCATCGCCCGCAGCACGCCCCCCGGAAGAGAGAAGCAGGCGGCCAGAAGCGCGGCCAGGCGGATGTCCAGCCCGTACTCGCCGACGTAGTACTGGACCATCCAGAGCGAGAGCGCCACGTAGCCGCCGAAGACGATCGAGTAGTACTGGCAGTACTTCCAGACCTTCGGGTCCTTGAACGCCCGCAGCTGCTCGCGCCAGGTGATCTTCGAGTCGACGACGTGATGCGGGTCCGAGTGGCTGAACATCCAGAACAGCAGCGCGGTGCCCAGCATGATCGCGGCGTAAACCTTCGGCACGACCATCCAGCCGAAGGCGACCAGCAGCGCCGGCGCCACGAACTTGTTCACCGCAGCGCCCGCATTCCCCGCGCCGAAGATGCCCATGGCGAAGCCCTGCTGCTTGCGCGGGAACCAGCGCGCAACGTAGGGGGTGCCGACCGAGAACGACCCGCCGGTCACGCCGACGAAGAGGCCCAGCACCAGGAACTGCCAGTACTCGGTCGCATAGCCGATCAGCCAGATCGGTATCACGCAGGACAGGAGCAGCACGAACATCACGACGCGGCCGCCGTACTTGTCGGTCCACATGCCGAGCGGCACACGGATCAGCGAGCCGGTAAGCACCGGCATCGCGGTCAACAGGCCGAACTGCGTCGCGTTGAGGTCCAGCGCCTTCCGGATGGGAATGCCGATGACGGCAAACATCATCCACACCATGAAGCACACGGTGAATGCCAGCGTGCTTACGATGAGCACCGACAGCGCCTGCCTCTTGTTGCCCATGACTCACGCTTCCCCGTTTCCCGTATCGGTCTGCGACGAGTGTAGAGGCCTGGCGGGCGCGGCAATATCCTCCGGTGGGAGCGCACGGGGGTTGCGGAAGAACGATGCCGCGAGACCCCGGCATCCTCCTTTGGAACTAGCGCGGAAGGAGAATTACGCGCGTTTGCGCGAGATCAAATCAGGCCGTGCTCGGAGGCGATAACAGCGGCCTGTACGCGCGAGCTCACGTCGAGCTTGCGCAGCACATGCTGAACGTGAATCTTGACCGTCGTCTCGGCGATGCCCAGATCGCGGCCGATCTCCTTGTTGCTGGCCCCGCGCGCGATGCCGCGCAGTATTTCCTGCTCGCGTGGCGACAGCTGCGCGAGCGGCGATGCCGGCACCGACCCGTCGCGCGCGGGCGCCGCCGCCGCATCGCGATAGGCTGCGACGAGCTTCCCGGTCATCTCCTCGGCCACTACCGATTCACCGCGCATCGCGCGGATGATCGCGGCGACCAGCGCGTCGCCTTCGATCGTCTTCAGCAGGTACCCGCTGGCGCCGCCGCGCAGCGCGGCCGCCAGGTCGCGCTCGTCCTCGCTGACCGTGAGCATCAGGATATGCACGCCCGGCACCGCTTCGTGCAATCCGGGCAATACGTCGACGCCGTTGACGCCCGGCAGATGGTTGTCGAGCAGGATGAGGTCAGGCTGCAGTTCCTGTGCGCGGCGCAGCGCCTCGCCGGCGTCGGCGGCATCACCGACCACCGACAGTTTCGGGTCGCGCGCAAGCAGCGCGGTCAGTCCGCGCCGGAACAGCGTGTGGTCGTCGACGACCAGGATGCGGATCGGCGCACCGGCGGATGGAGACGACATCGCGTTCAATGCAGCGCTGCTTGTTCAGGCGAGGCGTCGACGGTGGGCAGCGGTGTCCGCGCGGGCACCGGCAGCGTAAGCACGACGGACGTGCCGCGTCCGGGCGTGGACAGCACATCCAGCGCAGCGCCGATGCGCTCCGCGCGCTCGGCCATAATCCGCAGCCCGACGTGAGTCTCGTCGCCGGCTCCGGAATCGGGCATGAAACCAACTCCGTCGTCGCGCACTTCGAACCGCCACTGCGGCTGCTGCGCGACGTCGAGCCACACGTGCCTGGCCCGCGCGTGCTTGCGCACGTTGGAAAGTGCCTCCTGCACGATGTGCAGCACCTGGATCTGAAGATCGGGGGACAGCGGGATGTCGTGCCCCTGCATCTGCATCTGCGCCACGAGTCCGGTCTGGTGCTCGAATTTGCGCAGCGAAGTCAGCAGCGCAGGCTCGATGTCCTCGCTGTTGGTCCGCGTGCGGAAGTGGACGAGCAGCTCGCGCACGTCGCCATAGCTTTCGCGGACCCCGGCATCGATTTCGGCGAGCACCCGGTGCGTCCTCGGCTGGTCACCGCTGCCGAGCGCATCGCGCATCAGCTGCACCTGGATCTTCAGGAACGCCAGCGTCTGCGCGATCGAATCGTGCAGCTCGCGTGCGATGAACGTGCGCTCCTGCGCGACCGCGGCCTCCCTCTCCAGCGCGTTCAGCCGCAGGTTTTCCATCGCTCCGGCCAGGTGCGCGGTGAGCGCCTCAAGCAGTGAGCGCTCGGCCGGCGACAGTTCGATCTGCGCATGGAAGAACAGGTCGACCTCGCCCATCAGGCGTTCGTGCAGACGGATGGGGATGGACACCAGCGTGGCGAATCCGGCGCGCGCGCAATGCGGCAGGGCAGCGGGCCGATCAGCGGAGATCGCGACCACGCGCAGCGCATGGGGCTGCGTCAGCGCGCCGCATTGGCATTGGTCCGCAATCACGCATTGCTCGGCCTCCAGCATCGACTGCGGCAGCCCTTCCGCCGCCAGCAGCAGGAAGCGCTGGTTCGCCTCGTCGGACCAGCGCAGCGCGACGCCGTCGGCGCGCGCGACACGTCCCACGCGGTTGCGCGAAGCCGCCCGCCAGTTCCTTCAACGTCGTCGCGCCGGCGACCAGTGCGGTCACGTCGTACAGCGCCTCCAGCCGCTCGCGCTTTTCCTCGAGCTGCGAGGTCTTCTCCGCGACGCGGGCCTCGAGATCGCGGTACATCGACTGCAGGTGCTCGGCCATGCCGTTGAAGCATTCGGCGAGCGTGCCGAACTCGTCGCTGGTGACCCGTTCCACGCGCGCGCTGAAGTCGCCTCGCTGGATCCGCTCCGTCGCCTCCTTGAGATTGCCGACCGGCTCCAGCACGAACAGATAGCCTGCATACAGGAGCACGGCGGCGCCGACGATCGCGAAGGCCATCATCGCCAGCTGCAGCAGGTGCAAAAGCGAGGTCCAGCGCGACATGTGGTGCTCGATGGCGGCCACCAGCAGGTCGATGTCGGCGGTGAACGCGGCAACGTCCGCACGCAGACCCGCGACGGAGTCGGGACGCGTCGTCGTCCATTGACGATGAAAAGCCTTCCAGTTCCGCTCGACCACGGCGAAACGATCGCGCACCGTGCTGTCCCAGGGTACGAACAGGGGGCGCTCGAGGTCGCCATGCCGCAGTACGTCGAGACTGCGCTCGAACTCCGCCACCTGCTGCGGTAACGCGGCATCTTCGCCGGTCCCGACGGACAGCGACATCCGGTACGCCTGCATACGCATGCGCCCGGCTTCGTTGACGGCCGCAGCACCCCCGTCGAGCTGCCACGAGACCCACAGCGTCAGCATGATCGATAGCAGCGCCAGCAGCAGGAACGGCAGGCCGACCAGCGCAAGCTT
This sequence comes from uncultured beta proteobacterium, assembly GCA_963739745.1. Taxonomy (GTDB): domain Bacteria; phylum Pseudomonadota; class Gammaproteobacteria; order Burkholderiales; family Casimicrobiaceae; genus VBCG01. Next base: position 440,813 of record CAVUCJ010000006.1, on the reverse strand, counting down.
CGCCCCGAGGCCCCAGGTTCGTGGATGACCCATGCCGGCAATCTACCCGCAGATCGGACGGGACGGTTGATCGACGTCAACGATCGGAAACCGACAGGGCCCCTGCCTGTACCGGTTCCGTGCAGGCATCCGCCCACGCAAGAACCGGAAGGCGTCCGATGCCGGGAATTTCAGGTGCCACCACTCATGCAATCGTCGTGCGCACCGTCGCCCGCCGAGTCTTCACAGGTCCGGTGCCGCGGACCCTTCCCCTGTTCAGGTGCCAGCGGCAGATGCGGCCGCATTCCTGCGACCGCATCTGCCTGGTGCCCATGTCGAGACCGACGCGCAGTTTCATTTATGGATCGTTAACGCCGCGAAGCCGTCATGTCGAGCGGTTCCAACCCGTCGCGGCTGGCCCACCGGTCACCGGCGGCCGGAAGACCACCCAGCGGCTGAAACGTAAGGGCCAGCTGGTCAAAGACACCGCCAGCGCACCGCAACAGGCCGCCCATGTTTGCGGGAACGTCGAGCAGACTGCGCAGCTGCCCGTTCCGGTACAGGTAGAGACCCAATGCGAACAGTGTGCCTCCGGGCAGCACGATCTCCAGCAGCACATAGGGACCGGCCCGACGCAGGAGGCGTCCGAGTTCGGTCAGCGTGGTCATGAGCTTCCTTGCCATGTTTTTCTCCTTGCTGGCCGCTGCTGCGCTAGGATCTGCGTCAGCGTCGAGACCGGCGATTGCCTTGGTGTCGCGGCGCGCACTTCGTTGCGCCAGGCCGCGAGTCCTTCAATGGCGCCATTGTGCGGGCGGCCCACTGGCCGATCGCTGACAGATCGGGGCGTCGGTCGCCGGTGCCCTGGCGACCGCAATCGATATGCGCCAGTTCGACGCAAGTCTCTGATTGCCCTGGAGATCCAGGCTTACCGACCGCTCGCGGCCGCGGACGTCGCGCGCCGATGTGACGCGACCACCGGCGGCACCGGGCGCCGCTGACGGTGCGACTTACAGTTGACCGGCCAACTTCCTGGCCGCGGCGTTCAGCGGCGCGCGATGACGCCCGCGCAGCCGCGATGGGACAATGGGCCCGTGCCCGCGCATACCGGCCGGACGGTTTTCTCAGAAGGCGATTCATGATCCGACTTTCCACCCATCGAGGCGTGATCCTCCGATTTTTCATGAACGGTCTGCGCCTCGGGCTCGCCGCGGCCGTTTTCCTCCCCGGCATCGTTGCGGCGGTGAACGCGAATGCCCAGGGTGTCGCCGCGATCGTCATCCGGATGGACGACCGCTCGCTTCCGGCAGGCTCGGCCTCGCTTCCCGCCGGCATGCAGCAGGCACTGGCATCGGCGCTCGGCGTGACATCGACGATGGGCGAGCGCACGCGCGATGGCGCGTTCACGCTGAAGCTTTCGACGCCTCTCGCAGTCGACGCTGCCCGTGCCGCGCTCAATCGGATCCGGTCGATGCCCGGCGTGCTCTACGCCAACGAGGCGCCCGGTGCGCCGGCGCCGGCGACCACCGGCCGCCCCACCGATCGACTGATCGTCAAGTATCGCGACGCCTCGCCTAGCTCGACCACGCGAGCCGGAACGCCGCTCGCCGCCGCACGGATCGAACGCATCTCCGCGCTGGCCGGCGTGCCCGTCGCCTGGATGCGCGCGGGTCACGACGGCTACGACGTGCTGCGGATGCTCCAGCGATTGCCGATCGCGCGGGTCGAGGCCATCGCGGCAACGATCGCGCAGGATGCCGACGTCGAGTACGCGCAGCCGGACTACATCCGCACCCGGCAGGTCGTGCCGACCGATCCGTGCTACGCATCGGCCAGCGTCGGCGCCTGCAGCGGTGGTTACCAGTGGGACCTCTTCGACCCGGTCGGCGGCATCAACATGCCGGCTGCGTGGAACATCACCACGGGTTCGGCCGCCATCAATGTCGCGGTGATCGACACCGGCGCACTGTTCAACCATCCCGACCTCGCCGGACGGTTCGTCGGCGGCTACGACATGATCGCCGACTGCGCGGTCGCCAACGACGGCCAGCCGATGCCCTGCACCTGGTCGGCACAGGCGCCGGCGTAACCAGCCGTGATAGCGACGCCGCCGATCCCGGTGACTGGGTCACCAGCACCGAAGACGCCGGACTCGGCAATGCCGGCCCTCCGTACGACTGGTTCCGGGATTGCGGTGCGGACGACAGCTCGTGGCACGGCACGCACGTGGCCGGCACCATCGGTGCCATCCCCAACAATGGCATCGGCATCGCCGGCATCAACTGGGTCAGCAAGATCGTCCCGCTGCGCGTGCTCGGCAAGTGCGGCGGCTACACCAGCGACATCGCCGCGGCGATGGTCTGGGCGGCCGGCGGCAACGTTCCCGGCGCGCCGGCCAATGCCGAATCCCGCGCGCGTGCTGAGCCTGAGCCTGGGCGGCAGCGGAAGCTGTGACCCTGCGTCGCAGAATGCGATCAACACGGCGCTCGGCCTGGGCGCCGTCGTCGTGGTCGCCGCCGGCAACGAAAACCAGAGCGCCTCCATTCACAGTCCCGCCAGTTGCAGCGGTGTCATCACCGTGGCCGCCACGACCAAGACCGGCCGGCGGGCGCGCTACAGCAACTACGGCTCGAAGGTGGAGATCGCCGCGCCCGGCGGCAACGCGGACGGCATCGATCCCGACATCCTGTCGACGCTCAACAGCGGTGCGACAATTCCCAATCCGTCCGGATACATCTACGCGAGATATGCGGGTACCAGCATGGCGACCCCGCACGTCAGTGGTGTCGCTTCGCTGATGCTGTCCGTCAATCCGGCGCTGACGCCGGCGCAGGTGCTGGCGAAAATCCAGTCGACGGCCCGCGCGTTCCCTGCACCGGGCCCCGCATGCAACGCGATTCCGCAGGCCAGCGCCTGCGACTGCACGACCGCGCTGTGCGGCGCGGGCATTCTGGACGCGGGGGCCGCCGTGGCGTCCGCCGCCGGAGGCAATACCACGCTCACGAGTTCCGCAAACCCGGGCTCCGCAGGTGTGGCCATCACGTTCACCGCGACCGTCACCGGCAACGCGCCGACCGGTACCGTTCGATTCGACGACGGAGGAACGACACTCGCCGGATGCGCCGCCGTGCCTCTCGCCGGTACCGGCGACGTTCGCACCGCCGCGTGCACGACCAGCAACCTCGCCGTCGGCAGCCACTCGATCGCCGCATCGTATTCGGGCGACGCCTACAACATCGCGTCGAACGGAACACTGGCGCAGGATGTGTTCAACGCGACGACCACCGTGCTCGCGAGTTCGGGCAATCCGGCGTTTGTCGGCGCCAGCGTGACGTACTCGGCGACGGTCACCGGCATTTCGCCCACCGGTACCGTCAGGTTCGAGGATGGCGGCGCCGCGATCGCGGGATGCGCGACCGTGGCGCTGGCGGGTTCGGGCAATACCCGAACCGCCACGTGCCCGGTCGGCACGCCGGCGACGGGAAGTCACGCCATCACTGCGACCTATTCCGGCGACAGCGGAAACGGTAGCTCCGGTGCGATGCTCACGCAGATCGTCGCGCCGCCGGTACCGGGGATCGCGACGATCGTCACCAATCCATACGGGACGCTAAGCGTGCAGGGCGCGACGCTTAGCGGTAACACGATCACCAACATGTCCGACCACGTCGTGATCCAGTTCGGGAACATCGCGGGTTCGCCGTCGGTGGCCGCGGAAATCGATTTCCAGGGCTTCAATCTTGGCACGGGCCGAAGCCTCGATGTCCGCTCCGGCGCTGCAGGTCAGTTCGTGTTCCTCGTCGACAAGGGCTCGGCCCCGAGCGTGATCGCCGGTGAACTTGTGGCAAACGATTTCGGTGGCGGCTTCCCGGTCCCTTACCTCAAGAACCGGAATGGCATCACGATCACCGCCGGCGGCCTGGTCAATGCGCAGGGCGGAATCGGTATTGACACCCTCGGCGCGACGTGGACCGTCGGGCAGCCGCTGATCAACGACGGTGTGATCGACGCCGGCGCCAGCCTGGAACTGGTCGCCGCGAAAATCGGCGGAAGCGGCGGATTCCGGGGCGACAACGTCACGATCCGCACGTTCGGCGATGCGAACAATCCGGTCAATGGCGCATTCTTCCTGAGCAACGGTCTGTTGCTCCAATCCGGCCATGGAACCGGCCCCGCGACCTCGCTGAATTTGACGATCGACGCGTACGGCAGCACGCCGCAGGTGCTCAATTTCCGCTCCCTCAGCAACGCGAGGGTCTGGATGCCTTCGTCCTGGCCCGCCGGATCGACGGTGCCCGCCAACAATGCGGTCGTGTCGCCCAATGGTGTGCGCCCGGCGGGAATGCCTGATCCGGGCTACGGCGGGGGCAGCATGATCGTGCAGTCGGATCACGCGCTGTCACTGGTCAACGGCGGCGGCAACGACTTCGTGTTCCCCGGGGGCATCGTGCTGAAAGCCGGGGGAACCCTCGATTTGAATGGTGTCCTCGTCAATCAGGGCTGGACAACGTCCGGCCAGGCGTTCCAGGGCCTGTTCTTCGAGTCGCCCAACATCGTCAGCACGAACGGCAATATCCGGCTCTACAGCAACGACCTCAACTGGGCGAATTTCAGCACGTTGCCGCAGGCGCCGGTGCGCTCGTTCACGCTGGTCAGGAACGGCGACGGCACGGCGAGCTTCGCCCCGGCCGACGCGATCGCGCCGCACCTGAACACGTATTCGATCCTGATCGACGCGGCGGCGAACGGGCAATGCTGGGTCTGCCTCTTCAATGCGCAGCCGGTCGACATGTACGGACCATGATCAACAACTGTTCTTTTGCACGGATGGCGAAGCCGGCAACACTTCTGCTCGCTCTGTTGCTCGCGGCTTGCGCGACGACGGGGCCGGATCTGCCGCGACTTGCCACGCGCGCCGCCGAGGTCTACGGTCCAGCATGCCAGTCGGCGGGGCCGGCCAATACGCAGGCATGGGGGCAGTGTGTCGCGCGGGCCTACGACCGCGCGGTGGCCCGTCATGGCGGCGCGTGTTCCGATTGGCAGCTCGCGAAGGCAACGAGTTTCCAGGGCTGCGTCATCGCGGCGAGCACCCGGGACGCGACCTCGTCCGGCCTCGAGCGCGCCGGCCCCGCCCCGGGTCCCTATTGCATTACGATGGACATCGGCGGCGGCATCGATTTCAGCAATTGCCGATAGCGGACGATCGCGTCGCCGGAGACCGCACCTGCGGAGTCGACAACCGCGGCTCGCGCACGGCGCCATCCCGCGAAATGGGAATCTAGGCGATCTTGGCGCCGCACTTCCCGCAGAAGCGATTTTCCGGCGACTGCTCCGCGCCGCACTTCGTGCAGTGAGGGCGGGGATTGGCCGGCGTCGGCGAATCGCGCCGCCACAGCCACGCGATGAACAGCACACCCAGCACGCTGAGCACCAGAAATCCCGCCAGCACCGGCACCCAGTCCGGCAGTCCGCTGCGTGCGGCTGCGGGAGTTGCTGCGAGCCCCGGCACGGACGCAGGCGCGGCCGCAACAGGTGCCGAAGCCATGGTTGCCGGCTTGACGATCTCGGCGGTGGGACGCAGGTCGGACTTGGTATAGCGCACCGCTATCGACAGCGGCTTGCCCGACGCGAGCGCGCCCAGTTCCCCGGCCCGGTATTGCAATCCGTCCTGGCCGGTGGAAACGCCATCGAGTTTCGGATCCACCGAAACCGCGCTTGCCAATGCCGGCTCCTGGACGACGACGGTAACATGATCCACGGCAAGATCGCCCGGCCACACATAGCTGAAACTGCGGGCAGGCGTGGTCGTCGCGATGGGCTCGTAGAATTCGACGTGGAAGAAGCGCTGCGGCGTCTCGAACTTCAGCGTGATGTACTCGCCGGCGCTGGCACGTTCGTACTTCAGGTTGAGCAGGTTGCCATCCGCGGCGGCGGAATGCGCGACCGCGGCCGGCCCGCCCGAGGCCGCGGGCAGGCGCAGCGTGACCAGGGCCGGCAGCGGCACGCCCTCCGCCAGGGCGCCGCGAAGGATCACGAGCGCGGCCGGCCGGTCGTACTCGGGCCAGATCTCGATGTTGAGGCTCGCAAGACGGGGATTGCCCTTGGGTGACGCGCCCGCCTGCGCAAGCGCGAGCACCGGCAAAACCAGCATCGCCATTGCGAACATCATGATCCGCGAGGCGTGACCCATGCCGCCGCGCGGCGGCTTCAGTTCATCTTGCATGTGCGGCTCTCCGCATTACGCCCTCATTGGATCGATCGCAACGACCGCGGCCGTTTCCACATCCAGTCCGTCGCGCGGGTGGCGATGGACGCGTCGGAGGCATTCTCGCAGATGCGCGTCGGCCAACATACCGGTTGAGATCAAGATCCGGTGTCGCGGGCGACGTAACCGATCGTTACGACGCGACAGCCCGGGGCCGTACCTGCCTGAGAATGGTCTCGATGCCCTGAGGCGCCAGCGGGCGCGCGAACAGATAGCCCTGTCCTCCGTCGCAGCCGAGCTCCAGCAGCTTGTGATACTGCAGTTCCGTCTCGATGCCTTCGGCGACGATGCGCTTGCCCATCGCGCGCCCCATCGCGACGATCGCACGGACGACCTCCTCGCCTTCGCTGCCTCGCGCCATGCGCGTGACGAACGTGCGGTCGATCTTGATCTCTCCGATCGGAAGCTCCCACATGCTCGAGAACGACGAGTAGCCGGTGCCGAAATCGTCGATGCTGATGTGCAGGCCGCCCTCGCGTAGCCGGCGAAGATTGGGAAGCGCGACCGAGAGCCGGTCGATCAGCATGCTCTCGGTCACCTCGAGCGCGACCTGGTCGGGGCGCACGTGGCTGCGATGCACGATGTCGAGCACACGCTCGACGAAATCCTGCTGCAGGAGCTGCGCGCCCGACACGTTCACATGGACCTGCAGGTGAGACGAGTTCGGGACGGACTTCTGCCATGCCGCGAGCTGCCGGCAGGTCTGCTCGAGCGCCCAGTCCCCGAGCGGAACGATGAGGCCCGATTCCTCGGCCACGCGAATGAACCGCTCGGGCTCGATGGCGCCGCGTTCCGCATGTTCCCAGCGGCACAGCGCCTCGACCGCGCGGATCTGCCGGGTGCGCAGGTCGAAGATCGGCTGGTACACAAGATAGAGTTCACCGTGCTCGATGGCGCGGCGCAGCGCGCTCTCGAGCCAGAGTTGGGACGACACCTCAGCGTGCAGCGCGGAATCGAACATCGCGTACTGCGCACGGCCCTTGGCCTTCGCGCGGTACATCGCGATGTCGACGTCGCGCATCACATCCTCCGGCGACGCATACTGCGCTCCGCCCACCGTGATTCCGATGCTCACACTGGTCGAAAGCTCGGCCGTGTGGATGTGCACGGGCTCGCCCACCACCCCCTGCAGCCGGGTCGCGAGCGCGACCGCGTCTTCCTCCCGCATGTTTCGCGCGAGGATCGCGAACTCGTCGCCTCCCAGACGCGCGAGCACGTCGCTGGGCCGCAGCTGCGCGCCGATGCGCTTGCCGAGCACGACGAGAAGCTCGTCCCCGGCGCGATGGCCCAGGCTGTCGTTGATCGTCTTGAAGCGGTCGCAGTCGAGGAACAGCACGGCGAAGCGGAACCGCGGGTCCTTGTGGGCGGTCTTGATGGCGCCCGCGAGTTGCTCGAAGAAATAGGGACGGTTCGGCAGATCGGTGAGGTCGTCGTGGTGCGCGATGTGCTGCAGTCGCCCTTCGGCGATTCGCCGGGCGGTGATGTCCTGGACCTGGAAGATAAGGCAGGGCGCATCCTCGTCGGTCGGCGTGAACAGCGATGCGTGCAACGCGACCGTGACCTGGCCGCGATCGGGTCGCGTGCATCGAATCTCGAGCGAGCAGGTGGCGGTCGCACCCGAAAGCAGGTTCGCCAGCTCCGCGGAAAGCGCGCCATGATCGTCGCGGTGGACGAACTCGCCGAAGTCGGCGTCCAGCAACTCATCCACCGGACGCGCGAGGATCTCGCACAGCGCAGGGTTTGCCTGGAGGACCGTTCGGTCGTGCGTGACCAGCACCATGCCGATCGCCGCGTGGGCGAACGCCTTCTGGAACCGGCTTTCGCTCTTCTGCAACTCGGCCAGGTGGCGCGCGGCATCCGCGGCCTCGCGCTCGGCGACAGCGATTCGCTGCTGTTGGGCGAGCTTGGTGTCCTCGATGTGGCGCAAGTAGAGCCGATGCATCAGCATGACGATGGCGATGACCGGCAGCGCTGCGAGAAAGACGCCGAATCCGAGCCGGTCATATCCCGCGAAAAGCAATGCCGCAACCGCGGCATTGGCGAGATACACAAGCCCCATCCAGGAGTGGCTGAGCAGAATTTCGAGAGGCCGCAAGGGCTTGCGCTGCTTTAACGTGATCAGCGACGCCATGAGCAGGGTACCCGTCGCGAAGTAGGCCAGGGCGGCCGGAAACAGAAGCAAAAGCTGCGTCGACAGCGTCAGAGGCCCCACGTGGCCGGAAACGAAATCCATGCCCCTCGCGAAGACCGTCCCGCAGGCGTACATGGCAAGGCTGGCCATGGCAGGGCTGCCGAGACGGCTGGTCCAGCGGTCCGAGGTCCGGACCGAGCCGACGAAGCCCTCGGCGGCGGCGGCGATCGTTGCCGCCGCCGGACCGTTCATCAGCAGGATAAGGAAGATGAAGATCTCCGCTCCGGTGATCGACATCTTGCCGCCCGGCATCCGGTGGGGAAACGCCGCGATAAGTCCTGTAATCACGACGCCCAGCGTGATCTGGGCTATGGACGGAAAAGGAAGCCCGGCGACGGACACCAACGCAACCGCAAGAACGACCGCGCCGAGGATCGCCGTGATCCACCAATACGCCTTGGCGCTCGTGTTGTAGTCGTCCATCCGCAGCATGCGCAATCCCCGACCGGCGCGTTGGCCTGTCCCGCGTGGTGTCGAAGCGAAGCCTTGAGTCTTCATTTCAGGCCCGCCGAGCGTCATGCAAGAAACGGGCCGCTCACGACCGCGCGGGCGGAAGCGGGAATCTGCCCCGGTACGCCGCGCCACACGGGCCAGCGCGGCGCAAGCTGACCTCAGCGCTCGCCGGTCAGCACCGACTCGCTGAGCACGAAGCCTTCCGAGAGGACAAAGCCCTCGGACAGGACAAACCCTTCGGAAAGCACGAAGCCCTCGGACAGCACGAAGCCTTCCGAGAGGACAAAGCCCTCGGACAGCACGAAGCCCTCGGAGAGGACGAAGCCCTCCGAAAGCACGAAGCCTTCAGAGAGCACGAAGCCCTCGGACAGACGAACCCTCAGAGAGACGAAGCCTTCAGAGAGCACGAAGCCCTCCGACAGAACGAAGCCCTCGGAGAGCACGAAGCCCTCCGACAGGACGAAGCCCTCAGAGAGGACGAACCCCTCGGACAGCACGAAGCCCTCCGACAAAACGAAGCCCTCGGAGAGGACGAATCCCTCCGACAGGACGAACCCTTGTGCCGCCCATGCCGCCTGCGAAAGCGTGGTCAACGGCGCAAAAAGCCCGCTCCTGCCCGCAACGCTGGTCGGCCCGGCGGCCCGGTCCAGCCCGCGTACCCCGGGGCTCAGCACCATCGTCTTGCCGGCCACCGTCTGGACGAAGTAACGCGGCAGGTCGGTGCCCGGCCAGTTGACTGGTGACATCTTGGCGACCAGCCGTCCTGTCCAGGTGAGTCTGGGATCGTAGATCGACTGGTATTTCTCGAGCAGTGCCGGACCGCCGACCACGTGACCGCCACCCGCGGTAATCAATCCGCTCCATGCGGTCGCCTCGCCTCCGACCAACGACGTGCTCGGCGGAAGCGAACGTCCCGCGGCAAGCAGGCTGTCACCGGCCTTCAACGTGCCGGCGGCCACCGCCGCCGCAATGTCGGTCCGCAGCGATTGCGCCACGTGCACCGCGCCCTCGACATTCAGAAGCCCCGTCCCTTGCTGCAGTATCGAGGCATCGGGCAGCGGCTGGGCCGTGTATTGCAGGACTGCCTTGACGAGGCCAGGCGTCAGGCCTGGATTGGCCTGCAGCATCACGGCCACGGCGCCGGCGACCGCCGGCGCCGCGACGGACGTGCCGCTCAGCAGCATCTCGCGCCCGTTGTTCCCCGCGTTGAAGCCGGTGACCTCGAGGCCCGGATTCTCGCCCACGAGCACGTTTCCCGGCTTGCCGGAGCCCGCGAGGGCGCCGACGATCTTGTTGCCGGGCGCAACGAGGTCGGGCTTGAGGAGGTTGTCATGGTGGCGCAGTCCCGCCGCGTCGACCCAACCGCTGCGCGTGGGGCCGCGCGAACTGAAGTGGTTGACCGACTCGTCTCCGCGCGTGAGCGTGTCGTGATGGTTCACCGAGCCCACGGTGATGGCGCTTGGCTCGTTCGCGGGCGAGCCGATCACCCCGAGCACCTCCTTGCCATCGGCCGTCAGACCGTAGTTGCCGGCCGCAACCACCACCACGATGCCCATCGACGTTGCCGCGCGTACCGCGCGGCACAGCGGATCGCTCAGGAAGGATCCGACCGTCGGGGTCGCGAGGCTCAGGTTCAGCACCCGGATGTTGTATGCCTTGCGGTTGGCGATGGCCCAGTCGATGCCGGCGAGGACGTCGCTCATCTGCCCGATGCCGTTCTCGTCGAGCACGCGCACGTCGTAGAGCTTCGCCCCTGGGGCAATGCCGGCCGCGTCCGGCGCACCGGCTATCGTCTGGCCTGCGGCCACCGACGCCACGTGCGTGCCGTGACCGTAGACGTCGGGATTGGCCGTTTTCGAGCCGTCGATCGCTTTCTGATATGCGCCATATACCTTGCTGCCTGGGACATAGCCGACCGACAGGTCCGTGGGGCGCGTCCAGTCCATGGCGGATGCCGCTTGTGCGGCGCTCAGGCGCGTGAGGTCGACGCTCGCGCCGATTCGTCCACTGACCTTGCAATTGCCGCTATTGCCGTTCATGCGGCCGCCGAACGCCGCATGGCAGGTATCGATGCCTGAATCGAGGATCGCGACGCCGATGCCGGCGCCGCTGAACGACGTAGGATTGGACGCCCGGACGCCCGCCGTGCCCGTGATCTGCTCCAGGAAACTCGCCGTCCGCATCGCGACGCGATTGGGAACGATGAACGCGACATCGCTGCGCGCCGCGATCGTGTCGACGGCGCCGGCCGGCAGCACCGCGAGCAGCGCCGGTGCCGACTGGTACGCGTAGAAGACCGAGCCACCGGCCGCGAGGACCGCCCCGCGCAGGTCGGCGAGCGCGGGATCCGGTGAATCCGCGCTGATTACGACCTGCACGTAGGTGCCACGGCTGGTGCTGGCGGTCCATTTGGCCTTGGGGCCGCTGATCGTCAGCGCCGCCTTGAGGTCCGCCGCGATCTTGCTTTCGTGCGGAGCGGCGTGCGCCGCATTGACCCCGCCGCCGAACAACGCAACCGCGAAGAGTCCGAGAGGCAGAAGTATCCGCCCGAAAAGAATCTGCCAGCTTGGCTGCTCCGGCCGGTCCTGCCCTTTTTGTTCGTTCTTTACCACGGTAGCCCCTCCCCAAGAACAACCGCAAGAATCTGCATGCTACAGAGGCTGCGTGTCGGAAACAAGTCGTGACGTTGATCCCGCGCAAGACAGCGTGTCGGCGTGTTGTTGTTGTACACAAACGCTGCTTTTTAGGCTCCGAGCACCGAGGTACGGGGACGCGTTTGGGCGCCGCCGGGGCGGATGACGAGGCCCTGCCCGTCCCCCGCCATCCCCGCCCGCCTTGCGTAGCGCCCGGACTAGGACAGGCACACGTTGCCCGGCCGCAAGCGACTGCGTCGGCATCGGCGCCGACGGAGTCCTCGAGAGCAAATTTTTCTGGAGTCAGCGGCGTCCGCGTTCCGTCTTTGGCCCGCCGCGATTACGCTATAGCCTTGGAACGCACACCGCACCGGAGCAGTCATGAAACGCATCGCGCTGTTGCTCGCCGCACTCGTCCTGATCGTCGCCGGAGCGGCGGCGGCGGATACCACGCCTGGCAAATTGAAGGGTGGCGAAATCTATTCGCTTCCGCCGTGGTTCAAGGCCAGTTTTCTGGACTTCCGGTCGGACGTCGAGGAGGCCCGACAGCAGGGCAAGCACGTCATGGTGTTCCTGCACCTCGACGAGTGTCCCTATTGCGCGCGAATGCTGAAGGAGAACTTCGTCAGCGGAGAAAACCAGGCGTTCATGCAGAAGCATTTCGACGTGATCGGCGTCAATATCCAGGGGAGCCTCGAGGTCACGTGGATCGATGGCGCAACCTACAGCGAGAGAGCGCTCGCACGACGCCTGGAGACCTTCGCCACACCGACGATCGTCTTCCTGGATCCTAATGGCAACAAGGTGCTGCAGCTCGTCGGATATCGGGACCCGCGTGCGTTGCGGCATGCGCTGGAATACGTGCAGAGCAGGAGCTATGGCAGTCAGCCGTTCGCCGCCTACCTGGCCGCACGGGACAGGCCACCGATCTACACGTTCCACAGCCACCCTCAGTTCTCGGAGATCACGGACTTCCAGGGCTACAGCAAGCCGCTCGCCATTCTGTTCGAGGATCGGCATTGCGCCGACTGCGAGCGGTTTCACGATAGGACACTGAACCGGCCGGACGTGGCGGAGGAGATGCGGAAATTCCTTTTCGTTCGGCTCGACGCCGAATCGAACCGGCCGATCGTCGACCTCCAGGGCACCACCACCACACCCGCTCAATGGGTCAAGTCACTGGGTCTGTCGTATCGGCCGGCCGTGGTGCTGTTCAACGAGGGCCGCGAGATCTACCGCGTGGACTGGCAGCTCTACCACTTCCATTTCGTGGAGGCACTGCGCTACGTCAGTGGCGCGCATTACAAGCAATTCGACACGCTCTCCCAGTACCGGGCCACATACCGCGCGGAGCTCCTGAAGAAGGGGATCGACATCGACTTCGCGGAATAGGCGGCGCAGCAGCAGCCGACACACGGCGACACCCGGTCAAACAGGCAGCCGAAGAACTCGAGGTGCAGCGCCCCAGCCGTCACCTACCCGGGGGGCGCGCTCAAGAGGCCAAGGCACGAACTTTCGCCAACACCGGCGTTCCGAGCAGCGAGAACTGCAACCGATAAGGTTTGGGCCCTGGGCACGTAGTGGCAGTGGCGGAATTCAAGAATGACCGTCCCACTTGGGGACCGTCATTCCTGGTGATGATGGAAATGGCGAGAGTCGAACTCGTCATCGTCTCGCAGCGACCCGCTGAACGCGCTGGTTCGACACCGCCCGCACATCTCCTCGCGGCGAACTACACGTGCGGCCGCCGAACACCGGGCAAACGATGGCCAGGCGCATCGAATTCAGCGACGTCGGAAGTGCCGCATTGCCAAGACGATGGTCAGGAGCACGAGGAGCACGATGCCCCACTCCGACAGTGTCGGAATCGGAGCCAAGGTCTCCGCGACGGAGCTTGTGACGGCAAAGACGATCACGGCGGGACAACCATTGGCGTCAGTGGCCTGAATCGTGAAGCTGAAGGCGCCCGCAACGGTCGGGGTTCCGCTGATTGTTCCCGTCGTCGGATTCAGCGCAAGGCCCGGCGGCAGCGCGCCGCTCACGAGCGCAAAGACATACGGCGCGGTGCCGCCAGAGGCCGAGACCGTCTGGTTGTATGGGACGCCGACGATCATGCCCGGCAGGGAAGCTGGGCTCAACGTAATGACCGGGCAGACCACGCCCGTCACCGCGATGACATACGCCCTGCTTCCCGGACAGCCGTTGCCGTCGATCGCCGTGATCGTGAAATTGTTGATGCCTGATGCGGTCGGCGTTCCAGTGATTGCTCCGGTACCCGCATTGAGCGACAGGCCGGCGGGCAGCGCCCCGCTCGAAACGGAATATGTGTAAGGCCCCGTGCCTCCGGAAGCGACGACCGCCTGGCTGTAGGCGACTCCGATCTGCGCGCTCGGCAGCGAAACCGGGTTCAGGATGATCGCCGGGCACGTCGCGGCAGCAATGACAATGGAGTACGCGCGGCTTCCAGGGCAGCCGTTCGCGTCGGTCGCTGTGATCGTGAAGTTCGCGGTGCCGAACGTGGTCGGTGTTCCCGTGATGGCTCCCGTTGCCGGATTGAGCGTAAGACCCGCAGGCAGCGCACCGCTCGAGACTGCATACGTGTACGGCGCAACGCCGCCGCTTGCGACAACCGATTGACTGTAGGGAGTCCCAGCCACCCCGTTCGGCAACGTGGCCGGATTCAGGGTAACGACCGGACAGATAGCCGGCGCGGATGCGCATCCGCCGATGCTGTTGCCTTCGAGCGTGACCGCCCCGTTTCGCGCCAACGCGCGACCGGAGACCGTGGCCCCCGTGTTCATCGTGATGCTCGCAAGCGCAAGGATGTTTCCCGCGAACGACGTCGTCGTCCCCAGGGTCGCCGAGCTGCCCACTTGCCAGTACGCGTTGCAGCTCGAACCGCCGTTGATCATCACGATGGACGAGCCACTCGCGGTGGTGAGCGTGCTCCCGATCTTGAACAGGAACACCGCATCCGGGTTGCCCTGCGCGTCGAGGGTAAGCGTGCCAGTCAGTTGCGCGGACGTGGAAAAGCTGTAGACGCCGGCAGTCAGCGTCAGTCCGCCGAGATTCGTGCCGGTCAAATCGACCAGTGCGGGCGTACCCGCAATCGCGTTGTATGCCGTGGTGACGTCGATCTGCGCCTGCGCGGCTACGGCGTCGCCGGAATGAATCGCGCCCGGGGGGGTCACGCCCCCGGGGGGAAATCCGGTGACGGCGGTCCCGGGACTCACGCCAAGGTTGCCGGCCACGATGCTCGAACCGGTATTGGTCACGGCCGAGCCCGCGAGCACCCCGAAGCTCTGGGCAGTTCCGAGCGAAATCTGTGCGGTGGCAGGCGCAGCTGCCAGAAAGAACGCCGCGAAAGTCAAGATTCCCGCCAGTAAGCGATACACCGGCCCATTGTCGCCCGAGTTTGCCTGCAAGGTGTTCATTCTCGCCCCCATGCGCGCGGTGTGGGTATCAGGAGCACACTGCACCAATTCCGAGGGTTCATCTGTCCGCTATCGCACATATCTCGCATTCCGAATCGAGCCGTCGAAACGATCCCCGAGCCCAGCACGGATCCCCACCCGCCTGTCGCGCCCAACCTTGCGGGGAATCGGCATGTGTGTGGGGTACCGAACAGACATCACCGCGGGCCGGCGTTACAAGCGCCTTAGGGTTCTGCTCACAGTCCTCGCGGAAGCCGCAAAGAAGGAGAAGTTCAATGTGCGCTTGGATTCCTCTCAGTGTCGACGCCTGCGAGCACCACCGGCGACGTTGCTATGGCGCCGCGGTGGAATCCGCACTTCTCGGTCGGCCAGCGCGGGAAGTCCGCGTCGGGGAGCCCCACGCGCCACGGCTCCTGGAGTTGCTGTCGCAACTCGACGCCGACGGCCATGACACAGAGAAGCTGCGCACGGAACTTTGGGGGTTGCTGGAGACGGTCGCCTTGCGGCAACGCTCCTATAGGGTCGGACGCGGTCGCCTTGCGGCAACGCACCCATAGGGAATAGCGAACTCCGGAAGTTCTCCTGTTGCTGCTGGAACAGGGGTCGCGGCAATCGAGACATCCCGACTACCACAAGAGAACACGGCCGCCGGGGGGCGGCCGTGTTCTTCATTGGTGGAGGTGGGCGGAATCGAACTCGCGTCCGGAAGCGCTCCACAGTCAGGACTACATGCTTAGTCGCGTCATTGTGCTCTCATCGCCACGCCGTTGACTGACATACGGCGGGCAAGGCCAGTCACCTTGATTTGACGCCTCGCCCAAGTGACCCGGACGGACGCGATCGCTCGAAATGTCCTTGCTGTGACTAGACTGTTGCCAGCTTCTCACCCGGGCTGAGCGCCGCCCGGTGCAAGGTCCGGCGGGATTAAGCCGCCAGAGCGTAGTTTTCGTCGTTCGCAGTTAAGTTTGCGATTGTCAGGGTTTTACGAGGACCAACACCTCGGCATGCCCCAAGCTGCTTCACTACCCCCGTCGAGACCAGTTCACCCCCGGTGATCGATGGATTGCGCCGCGCGGGTCCATCCAATGCTCTGCGCGAGCGTACAACCGCACATTCTAACAGCAGCGCCATGCAGGTATTCAGCGTCCGTCCAGCTTACGTTCGCTGGCCATACGTTGCAAAATGGGGACGCAGCGTACGCCATTTCAATCCAGCGAACAATTCATGTCGATCTCTCGTCTTGCCCGCGTCGTCGCGTTCGGCGCGCTCCTGTCGCCCGCCGTCCCCGCGCTGGCGCAGGAGCCGGCGCTGCCCGTCGTCGGCGCGCTCGATCTCGACCGCTATCTCGGCAGTGGCACGAGATCGCGCGCTATCCCAACTACTTCGAGCGGATGTGCGCGAGCGACGTCACCGCCGATTACTCGCGCAATGCCGACGGAACGCTGAAGGTGGTCAATGCCTGCCGCGATGACGCCGGCAGCAGTGTTGCGCGCCGAAGGCGTCGCGCGCATCGTCACGCCGCCTGCGAAGCTGGAGGTGCGCTTCGCGCCGGCTTGGCTCTCGTGGCTGCCGCTGGTGTGGGGCGACTACTGGGTGATCGACCTCGCCGACGACTACAGCTACGCCGTCGTGGGCGAACCCGGGCGCGACTACCTCTGGATCCTCGGCCGCGATCCGCGGATGAGCGACGCGCGCTACGACGCGATCATCGTCGCGGCTGCCCGGCGCTTGGCTTCGACCCCGCAAAGCTCGTGCGCAATCCCCGATCCCTTGAGTGCTGCGGCGAGTACCGGCAGCACCAGCGCGGTAGAATCGACCCATTCCGGCATCGCGGTTTCCGCAGCAACCATGTCCTCCACTCATCGTACCCGTCATCCTGTCCGGCGGCGCCGGCACCCGGCTGTGGCCGCTGTCGCGCGAGCAGCGCCCAAGCCGTTCATGCCGTTGCCGGACGGAGAGACACTGCTCGGCAAGACGGCGCAGCGCGCCATGGCCGATTGCCGAGCTCACGCGGTCTGGTCACGGTCACCAATCGCGACTACTACTTCCGCACCAAGGACGTTTACGCGAGCCTGGCGGGACGCGAGCCGCTCGACGCCGCGTACCTGCTCGAACCCTTCGGCCGCAACACCGCGCCGGCCGTCGCGGTCGCCGCGCACCTCGTGCGGGCGCGATACGGCGACGACGCGGTCATGCTCGTGCTCGCTGCCGACCACCTGATCCGCGACGAGACCGCGTTCGGTGGCTGCGGTGACGCGCGCCGCGGCACTGGCGCGCACCGGCAAGCTCGTCACGTTCGGCATCATGCCCGACGCTCCCCGAGACCGGCTTCGGCTACATCGAATGCGGCGAGCGCACTCGGCGAGCGCTGCGTTCGCGGCCGCCCGCTTCGTCGAAAAGCCGCCGCTCGCCAAGGCGCAGAGAATTCCTCGCGGCCGGCAACTACGTGTGGAACGCCGGAATGTTCGCGTTCACGCCGCGCGCGCTCCTGGCGGCCTGCGAGCGATACGCGCCGGCCGTGGCGACCTGCGCGCGGACGGTGTGGCAGCCGCTGCCGGCGCGATCCGCCGAATCCATGCTCGAGATCGACGCCGCCGTGTTCGCCGCGGCGCCCGACCTGTCGATCGACTACGCGGTCATGGAGAAGGCAGCGGCCGACGGCCTGGTCGCGGTCGTGCGCGGCGATTTCGACTGGAGCGACGTCGGTTCGTGGCAGGCGATTTCGGAACTGAGCGACGCGGATGCCGACGGCAACCGCGGCAGCGGCGAACGCGTGGCCATCGACACCCGCGGCACCTTCGTCCATTCCGAGGACCGCTGTCGTCGCGACCATCGGCGTCGAGAACCTCATGATCGTCGACACGCCGGATGCCGTGCTCATCGCGCATCGCGACCATCTGCAGCGCGTGAAGGAAGTGGTCGGCGAGTTGAAGGCACGCGGCCATGATTCGTACAAGCTGCACAGGACGGTCGTGCGGCCATGGGGCACCTACACGCTGCTCGAGCATGGCCCCGGGTTCAAGATCAAGCGCATCGAGGTGAAAGCCGGGCGGCTCGCTTTCGCTGCAGCTGCATCATCGCCGCAGCGAACACTGGGTGGTCGTGCGCGGCACCGCGCGAGTCACCGCGGGCGAGCGCGAGTTCGATCTCCCGCAGGGCGAGTCGACGTTCATCCCCATCGGGACGAAGCACCGGCTGGAGAACCGCGGCACCGAGTCGCTGGCGATCATCGAAGTGGCGTGCGGCGACTATATCGCCGAGGACGATATCGTCCGCTTCGACGACAAGTACGGGCGCGTGGCGGGCTGAGTGCCTGCTGCCGCTCCCTCCCACGCATGAGGGAGAGGTGGTCGCGATCTTGGCCTCATTCGGATTGCGCGCCCGCCCTGGCGCCGTTCCCGGACCAGCGGAAAGAGAACCTTCGCCTGAATTTCCGAATGGGCATGCTGGGCGGCTTTCGCGCAACATCCGCCCACGGCGGACTCGTCTACGCCAGCACATCGGGATCGATCTGGCGCTCGAGTCGCGCAATCTGGTCTTTCAGCAACAGCTTGCGGCGTTTCAATCGCCGCAGCTGCAACTCGTCGTGCGTCGGATCGAGCTCGAAGCGCTGGATGGCAGTGTCGAGATCGCGATGCTCGAGCGTGAGCGCCACCAGCTGTTGCTGAAGCGCAACCCGACCGGGATCGCCAATTCGGTCGCCAATGCTGTCGTCGTTGTCGCTCAATCGGTCCCCACGGCCGCCGCCTCGTCCACATCGGGGCGCCGGCGTCCATAGCGGCTGGTCAGCCAGATGCCGGACAATATCAGCACGATGCCGGCGACGTGGAACGGGGCGAGGCGCTCACCCAGGAACAGCCATGCCAGCATGATGCCGAACACCGGCATCAGGTGCACGAACAATCCCGCCACGCTGGCCCCCACCTCCGCGACGCCCCGATTCCAGAACAGGTAGGCCAGCACCGACGAGAACAACGCCACGGCGACCAACGCCGCGAAATTCGTCCACGACCAGTGCACGTAGTGTCCAAGCGCCATCTCCGCCAACCACAGCGGCAAGACGCAGCTGTTGCCGACGACGGCGATCACGAGCAGGAACGACATCACGTTGAGCCCGGCCGGCCGCCAGCGCAGCGCGATGGTGTAGCCCGACCACAGCGCCATCGAGAGGATGATGAAGAGGTCTCCCGCATTCAGCCGGAAATTGAGCAACGTCTGCAGGCTGCCTTCGGACAGGATCGCCAGCACGCCGCCAAGCGAAATCGCAACGCCCGCGACCTGGGGCGGGGCCAGGCGCTCGTGCAGGAACGCCCACGACATCGTGACGATCATCACGGGAATGAATGAATTGAGGATGACGCCGTTGGTCGCCGTCGTGTAGTTGAGACCGAGATAGGCGAGGCTGTTGTGCGTACCCACGCCGATCGCGCCCAGCGCCAGCATCAGCTTCCAGTTCGCGCGCAGGATCGGCCAGTCGCGCCGAACGTAGGGCCACGCGAACGGCGCCAGGATGATGATCGCGAACAACCACCGGAAGAACGTCATCGCCATCGGCGGGATATCGCTGTGCAGCCCGCGGCCGATGATCCAGTTGCACGCCCAGAAGAAGGGCGTGAGCGTCAGCAGCAGGTAGGGGGAAGCGCTGCGCGACGCGGCCATGTGCCCAGTATAAGCGCCAAGGCTGCCTGCGCATCGCCCGGTATAATTGCCCCTTGAATCCCGCTGCGCCCATCCCGGCCGCGCCTCAGGCGGAACCCGCCGCCGCGCCGGCATCCGACCTCCCCGCGCTGATCCACGAACTGCCCGATCCGGGCCGCCGGATAGGTGCGGGACCGTTCGCGGGATCGTCCGATGCGCTGGCGCTGGCCCATCTCGGCCGCCGGGCCGCAGCCGCCCGGCAGATGGTCGCCGTCGTCAGCGCCGAGCCGCTGTCGGCCCAAAGGCTTGCCGAGGAAATTCCCTGGTTCGCGCCGGAGCTTCGCGTCGCATTGCTGCCGGACTGGGAAACGCTGCCCTACGATCATTTCTCGCCGCACCAGGACCTGGTCTCCGAGCGACTCGCCACCTTGTACCGCGTCTCGCGCGGCGAATGCGACGTCCTGGTGGTGGCCGCCACGACCGCGCTCTACCGGTTGGCGCCGCCGTCGTATCTCGCCGCCTTCACGTTCTTCCTCACGCAGGGCGAGAAGCTCGACGTCGACGCGCTGCGCTCGCAGATGACGCTGGCGGGCTATTCGCATGTCACGCAGGTGGTCTCCCCCGGGGAATTCAGCATCCGCGGCGGCCTCATCGACCTGTTCCCGATGGGATCGGCGCTTCCGTACCGGGTCGATCTGTTCGACGTCGACATCGAGACCATCAAGACGTTCGACGTCGACACTCAGCGAACGCTGTTTCCGGTACGCGACGTGCGCCTCCTGCCCGCGCGCGAGTTTCCGCTCGACGATGCCGGGCGTGCGCGCTTTCGCAGCCGCTATCGCGAGCTGTTCGAGGGCGACCCGTCGAAGTCGGCGCTATACAAGGACATCTCGAACGGCGTCGTGCCGGGCGGCATCGAATACTACCTTCCCCTATTCTTCGACGCGACCGCGACGCTCGCCGACTACCTTCCCTCCACCGCCACGGTTGCGCTGCACGGCGACGTCCGCGGCGCGGTCGACCATTTCTGGCAGGACACCGATTCACGCTATCGGTTGCTGCGCGGCGACAAGGCGCGCCCCTTGCTGCCGCCCACCGAGCTGTTCTTGCCGGGCGATGCGTTCAACGGCGTGCTCAAGTCCTTCGGTCGCGTCGAACTGCGCGGCGACGGCGACGGGCCCACGGGCGCGCTGCCGCCCGTGCAGGTCGACCGGCGCGCCGCCGATCCGCTGACGGCGCTGAAACGATATCTGGGCGCCACCGACCTCAGGGTCGCGATCGTCGCCGAGAGCGCGGGACGACGCGAGACGATGCAGCATTATTTCGCCGAATACGGATTGGAGCTGTCGGTCGGCGATGAATTCGGCAGATTCATCGCGTCCTCCGACCGCGCGATGCTGGTGACCGCGCCGCTCGCCGCCGGTTTCGAATGGCCCGAAGGCGGCATCGCGTTCGTCACCGAGGCCGAGTTGTACGCGGGGGTCGTGCGCCGCAGCGCGCGCGAGGCCGCGAAGCGCTCCAACGTCGACGCCATGGTGCGCGACCTGTCCGAGGTGCGCATCGGCGATCCCGTCGTGCACGAGGAACACGGCATCGGCCGCTACCTGGGCCTCATCACGCTGGATCTCGGCGACGGGTCGAACGAATTCCTGCAGCTCGTGTATGCGAACGACGCCAAGCTGTACGTTCCGGTCTCCAACCTGCACCTGATCAGCCGCTACAGCGGTGCGGCGCCGGACGCGGCGCCGCTGCACGTACTGGGCAGCGGGCAGTGGGAGAAAGCCAAGAAGAAGGCCGCTCGGCAGGCGCACGACACCGCCGCCGAGCTGCTCAACCTCTACGCGCAGCGCGCGGCGCGGCAGGGTCACGCGTTCGGCTTCAAACCGCACGATTACGAGCTGTTCTCGGAGGGCTTCGGCTTCGAGGAAACCGCGGACCAGGCGGCGGCGATCGAGATGGTGGTCAAGGACATGACGTCGGGCAAGCCGATGGACCGCCTGGTGTGCGGCGACGTCGGCTTCGGCAAGACCGAGGTCGCGCTGCGCGCGGCGTTCGTGGCACTCGCCGACGGCAAGCAGGTGGCGCTGCTGGTGCCCACCACGCTGCTGGCCGAGCAGCACTTCCAGACCTTCTCCGACCGCTTCGCCGACTTTCCGGTGCGTATCGCCGAGCTTTCCCGCTTCCGCACCGGGAAGGAGACGAAGGCCGCGCTGGAGGGGCTCGCGGCCGGCCGCGTCGACCTCGTGATCGGCACCCACAAGCTGCTGCAGGCGGACGTCAAGTTCCGCGACCTGGGACTCGTCATCATCGACGAGGAACATCGCTTCGGCGTACGGCAGAAGGAGCTTCTGAAGCGCCTGCGCGCCGAAGTCGACGTCCTCACGCTCACCGCGACGCCGATCCCGCGCACGCTCGCGATGTCTCTGGAAGGGATCCGCGATTTTTCGGTCATCGCCACCGCCCCGCAGCGGCGGCTTTCGATCAAGACGTTTGCCGCGAGCTATTCGCCGGGGATCGTGCGCGAGGCGGCGTTGCGCGAGTTGAAGCGCGGGGGCCAGATCTACTTCCTGCACAACGAGGTCGACACGATCGCCACGCGCGCCGAGACGCTCGCGAAGCTGCTGCCCGAGGCGCGCATCGCGGTCGCGCATGGTCAATTGGCCGAACGCGAGCTCGAACACGTGATGCGCGACTTCTACCAGCAGCGGGTCAACCTGTTGCTGTGCTCCACGATCATCGAGACCGGCATCGACGTCCCCACCGCCAACACGATCATCATCGACAGGGCCGACCGCTTTGGCCTCGCGCAGCTGCACCAGCTGCGCGGACGCGTCGGCCGCTCGCATCACCAGGCGTACGCGTACCTGATGACGCCGCCGTGGGAGGGCTTGTCGGCGCAGGCCAAGAAGCGGCTCGAGGCGATCCAGATGATGGAGGACTTGGGCTCCGGCTTCTACCTCGCCATGCACGATCTCGAGATCCGTGGGGCCGGCGAAGTGCTCGGCGAATCGCAGTCGGGTGAGATGCAGGAAGTGGGCTTCCAGCTCTACAACGACATGCTGCGCGCATCGGTGTCGGCGCTGAAGTCCGGTCGCGAGCCGGACTTGACCGAGCCGCTCGGCGTGACGACAGAGATCAACCTGCACGTTCCGGCGCTGCTGCCTGAAAAATACTGCGTGGACGTGCACGAGCGGCTGGTGCTGTACAAGCGCCTCGCCAGCGCCGAGACCGCGATCGAACTCGAGGGCATCCAGGAGGAACTCGTCGACCGCTTCGGTCCGACCCCAGACCAGGCGCAGGCGCTGCTCGCGTGCCACCGGCTGCGCCTTCTGGCAAAGCCGCTCGGCGTGCGCAAGATCGACGCGGGCCCGGAGCGCTCGACGATCCAGTTCGTCAAGCGCCCGCCGTTCGATCCCGGCGCACTGATCCTGCTCGTCCAGAAGGACGGGCGGATCCGCTTCGCCGGGCCCGACCGCCTGCGCATCGAGCGCGCCGCACCCGCACTTGCCGAGCGCATCGCGCTGGTGAGGGATTTTCTGGGCAGGCTCGCCTAGGGCATGCCTGGTCATCGGGTGTTACGATGCCCGGGAATGTGGCTTGCGGATCGCGTAGGCCGCCCGCCATGCGGTCGACGCAAGGGTCCCGCCGGATTTGATGACACGAGTCTCGTTGCCGCCGCAGCTGCACGTCTTCGTCCGCGATTGGCTATCGGCCAACAACGTGCTGCTGAAGAGCCGCGACGGACATGTGCTGATCGACTCCGGCTACTCGAGCCACGCACCGCTCACGCTCGCGCTGCTCACGTCCGACCGCGGACTCGGCAAGGAGCCGCTCGCCCGACTGGTCAACACCCATGGCCATTCGGATCACATCGGCGGCAACGTCGCGGTGCGCGACACCTACGGATGTCCGATCTCCTTTCCCGCCGCCGAAACGCCGCTGATCGAGCGTTGGGACACGAAGGCATTGCTGCTCGACTACGCCGATCAGGTGGCGCCCCGCTTCGCCGTGGACGCGACACTCGACGCCGGCACCACGCAGGTCTGGGGCGATCTCCTGTGGCAAATGCTGGCGGCGCCCGGTCACGACATGGGCGCACTCGTCTTCTACAACCCGGAACACCGGATCCTGATCTCGGGCGACGCGCTGTGGCAAAACGGCTACGGTTTCCTGATGCCGGCCACGCTGGACCCGGACGCCCTGCCCGCGACCCGCGACACGCTGGAAATGATTGCCGGGCTTGATGTCCGCGTCGTGATCCCCGGTCATGGCGAGGTCTTCACCGACGTCGGTGCGGCGCTCGAGCGTGCCTACCGGCGTACCGCCGCGTTCGAGGCCGACGAGACGCGGGTCGCCCGCTACGCGCTCAAGGCCTTGCTCGCATTCACCCTCCTGCATCGGCGGCGGATGCCGCTCGCCGACCTGCCCGCGTATGTCGCGCGGGTCGGCGTCTATCGCGACATCAACGCGGCGGTGCTTCGCCTTTCCTCCGGGGCCCTGGCGGCACTGCTCGTCGACGAACTCGCGCGTGCGGGCGCGGTCCGAGTCGAGGACGGGAACCTGTTGCCGGCGTCCCGGGAATAATTCCGGCAAGGCCGCTGTTTACGTCAAGGAGGTTGCGCCGGCCCCGCAATTCGGGTTCAATCCGCATCCGCCCCGGCCCATGGGCATGTATCCACCCGACCAACCGTCAATCGTTCAGGAGCACGCATGAACAGCAGGCATTTCATCCCGCACGTTGGGCGTCGCCATAGTCGTAGCCACCCTTTCTGCCGCCGTCTTCGCCCAGGAAATGAAACCGGATCGGGCGATCAAGTATCGGCAGGGCATCATGCAGGCTCAGGGCTGGCAGTTGGGAGTGCTTGGTGGAATGGCCAAGGGCGACATCCCCTATGACAAGGACCATGCCGTGCGCGCGGCGACGTTTCTCAACGAACTGGTCAAGATGTCGTGGGACGGATATATCCCGGTGTCCGACAGCGGGAACACGAAGGCGAAGCCCGAGATCTGGAAGGACAAGGCAAAATTCGACAAGCTGGCCCTGGAAGTGCAAGCGGAGACGCCGAAGCTCGTTGCCGCCGCCAACTCCGGCGATGTTGCGCAGCTGCGGCCCGCCGTTAGCGCCGTCGGCAAGGTATGCAGCAACTGCCACGACGAGTTTCGAAACAAGTAACAGGAATCGTCCGG
Source organism: uncultured beta proteobacterium (assembly GCA_963739745.1). Classification (GTDB taxonomy): domain Bacteria; phylum Pseudomonadota; class Gammaproteobacteria; order Burkholderiales; family Casimicrobiaceae; genus VBCG01. Next base: position 416,036 of record CAVUCJ010000006.1, on the reverse strand, counting down.
TCAATCGCCGGCATTGCCGGGCCGGGCACCCGCCCGGCCCGGCCGCATTCCCGACGGGGCCGGCCGCGCCGGGTCGATCACGACTACAGCCGGTTGACCATCCACCAGACGGCCGCACCGCAGCCGGCGAGGAGCAGCAGCGCCCGGGTGTTCGACGCGGCGGCGGCCGCCGGGTCGGCGACGCGTGGCGGCAGCGACTTGCGGCCGTTCACCATCGGATGCACGAGGTTGTCTCCGAGGGCAACGAGGTAGGACACGACAGCCAGGATATGCAGTGAGGTCAGCGCGGCAACGGCCCACCAGCCGCGCCGATGCAAAGTGCTGATCTGGTCGGAAAGATCCTTGCTGACGAGCTTGACCAGCGGGCCTTCATTCAGGATGTCATCGTTGGTGAACAGGCCAGTTCCCGTCTGGAACAGCAGCGCGAGCAGCAGGGCGACGACCATCCAGCCGCCGATGGGATTGTGTGTCGCGTACACCTGGTGCGGCGGCTGCACGACGGACCGGAGGTAGCTCAGAACTGCCGCCGGACCGCGCACGAACGAAGAGAAACGCGCGTTCGCGCTGCCCACGAATCCCCAGACGAAACGGAAGAGCACCAGCGCGAGCAGCGTCTCGCCGCAGCGCATGTGCCAAACCAGCGCGTCGTTGCCGATGAGCCCGGTCGTGATCAACGCAGCGACCAGAAGCACCAGCGACCAGTGCACGACACGCACGGGCCAGTCCCAGACCGGGACCACGACGAGTGGGTTCGATTCCTCTGCCATCAGCGCCTTCCATCATCAAAGCAAGAAATTCAGTGTGCGAACGACAATTTCGACCGACCACGACCGCCCCAAAGTCTAGCGCAGCTGCGCAGCGAAGGTCCGCACGCCGTTCAGCAGCATCTCGACCGCCAGCGCGGTCAGCACCAGCCCCATCAGCCGCTCGAACGCGCTGACCGCGCGCTCACCCAGCGCTGCCTGCAGGCGCGGCGCGGCCAGGAGTACCAGCGTCGTCGTCACCATGCTGATGGTCAGCGCCAGCACCCAGGTCCAGAGATGGGCGGGATCGCGCGACGCCATCAGCATCACCGTGGCCAGCGCCGAGGGTCCCGCGATCGCGGGCACCGCGAGCGGTACCAGGTACGGCTCGCCGTCGCGGACGTCACCGAAGATGCCATCCTTGTGCGGAAACACCATCCGCAGCGAGATCAGGAAAAGGATGATCCCGCCGGCGATCGAAAGCGACACGTCCGACAGCTGCAGCCAGCGCAGGAACGTGCGCCCGCCGGCCATGAATGCGAGCAGGATCACGTAGGCAAAGCAACACTCGCGCAGCACGACGCGCGCGCGACGCTCGACCGGAACACGGGCCAGCCCCGACACCACGAGCGGCATGTTCCCGAACGGATCGAGCACGAGAATCAGCAGGATGGTCGCGGAAAACAGTTCTGCGTTCATGAAGGCCGGCCTCGTCGGCGTCAGGAGTGCAGCGACCAGAGCAGGAAACCCAGCGGGAACAGGATCGCCGCGCCAAGGCCGTGCAAGGCGAACGCGAGTCCGGCAAACGCCCCGGCGTCCGCGTTCACCTGGAACGCGCGCGCGGTGCCGATGCCGTGCGCAGCAAGCCCGAGCGCGAAACCGCGCGCGCGCCAGTCGCGGATGCGGCACGCGTCGAGCACGTACTTCCCCAGCGCCGCGCCGAGGATGCCGGTGGTCACCGCGAACACCGCCGCCAGCGCCGGCAGCCCGCCGAGCTTTTCCGCAATGCCCATCGCGATCGGCGCGGTGACCGACTTCGGCGCCAGCGACAGGATGGTCGCGGGTGTCGCGCCGAGCAGTTTCGCGAGGCCGACGGCGCTCACCAGCGCCACCAGCGAACCGACGACGAGCGCGCCGGCGATGGGCAGCGCCAGCCGGCGCACGCTGCCCCATTCGCGCGCCAGCGGCACGGCGAGGCCCACGACGGCGGGACCCAGCAGGAAATGGACGAACTGCGCGCCATCGAAATAGGTGCGGTACGCGGTGTTCGTCGCCGTCAGCACGGCGACGATCAGCGCCACCGCGATCAGCACCGGATTCGCGAGCGGATGCAAGCCGCTTCGGGCGTAGCACCACCAGGCGACGACATAGGCGACCAGCGTCAGCGTGAGGCCGGCCAGCGGCGTGGCGGCGAGGTAGACCCAGAGCTCGAAGAGGGGCTGCGCCGTCATGAACGTTCGTCTCCGGTCGGAGATTCGTCCCCTCGCCGTGCAAGCCATTGAAAAGTGAGCGCGCTCGCCGCGATCGCCAGCACGGTGCTCACGCCGAGCGCCACGACGATCGGCACCCATTCGTCGGCGAGGCGCCCGACGTGCAGCATCACGCCCACGCCCGCTGGCACGAACAACAACGACAGGTGTTTCGCGAGGCCGTCGGCGGCGCTGGCCATCGCGTCGCCCGCGCGGCCCTTCACCAGCAACGCCAGCGAACAACAAGGCCATGCCGACGACCGGCCCCGGGATTGGCAATGCGGCGAGCCGGACCAGCGCCTCGCCCGCGCACTGGAAAAGCAGCAGCCAGGTGAAGCCGACAAGCAGCGGGCTCATGGTCCGTCCAAGTCTGCAGTGGCGCTCAATGCAGTTTCACCCGCGGTTCGAGCCGCCCGCGCAGGAAGCGGCCCACGGTGTCGAACGCCACGCGCACGAAGCCGTGAATCGAGACCTGGTGCATCTTGTAGAGCGACGCGTACATGAGGCGCGCGATCAGGCCCTGCAAGATGAGGCTGCCGCCGATCAGCGCGCCCATCAGCGTGCCGACCGCGGACAATTCGCCCAACGACACCAATGAGCCGAAATCGCGAAAGCGAAATTCGGGCAGCGGCTTGCCGGCCAGGCGCGCCTTGATCGACTTGCCGAGCAGCGTGGCCTGCTGGTGCGCAACCTGCGCGCGCGGCGGCAGGATCGCGCCTTCCTGGTGTCCCACCCAGGGTGCCGCGGCACAATCGCCGAACGCGAAGATCTCCGGATCGCGCGTCGTCTGCAGCGTCGGAAGCACGACGAGCTGGTTGCCACGGTTGACCTCGAGACCGTCGAGGCGGCGCTGAACCTCCGGCGCCATGATGCCGGCTGCCCACACGATCAAGTCGGCCGGAAAATACGCGCCGCTCGCCGTATGCACGCCATCGGCGTCCACTTCCGTGACGCGCTCGCCGGTGCACACGTCGACGTCGAGCTTCTGCAGCAATTCGGTCGCGGCCGCGGCCACGCGCTCGGACAGCGGCGGCAGGATGCGCGGCGACGCCTCGATCAGCGTGATGCGGATATCCCGCGCAGGATCGAGGTAGTCGAGGCCATAGCCGGCGTGCGCGCGTGTCGTCTGGCGGATTTCCGCGGCCAGCTCGACGCCGGTGGCGCCGGCGCCGATGATCACGATGTTCACCCGCCCAGTCGCCCCGGTCGCGGCGCGGCCGTCGGCGCGCACGACCACGGCCAGCAGCCGGCGATGGAAGCGCTCCGCATCGTCCAGCGTGTCGAGCGAGATCGGGTGCCGCGCAGCGCCCGGCACGCCGAAGTCGTTGCCGACGCTGCCCAGGCAAAGCATCAGCGTGTCGTAGGGCAGCGTGCGCCGCGGCAGAATCTCTTCGCCTTCGGGCCCGTGCACCGCGTCGAGCGTGATCTCACGGCGCGTACGGTCGAGCCCGCAAAGCGCACCCTGCCGGAACCGGAAGTGGTGCCAGTGTGCGATGGCAAGATAATCGAGGTCGTGCGCGTCGGCATCCATCCGCCCTGCCGCGACCTCGTGCAGCAACGGCTTCCACACGTGCGTCGCGTTGCGATCGACCAGCGTCACCTGCACGCGTCCTTGGCGCCCGTAGCGATCTCCGAGCATCGTCGCCAGCGGCAGGCCGCCCGCGCCTCCGCCCACGATCACGATCCGATGTTCCGGTGCCGCCGCGCCTGCCATCGCTTACCGACCCATGGCCATGCCCTCGCGGCGCGGATCGGCGCCACCGATCCAGCCATCCTTCGTGCGCACGATCGCCTGGAGTCCGCTGGTCAGCTCGATCACTTTCACATCGCTGTCTAGCGCGCGCAATTTCGGCGCGAGTTGCACGACCTCCGTGTCCGCCTCGAGTTCGGTCGGGCCGTTGCGGCTGCCGAAATTGGGCAGCGCGATGGCGGCTTGCGGATCGAGCTGCCAGTCGATGATGCCGAGCAAGGTCTTCGCCACGTAGTTGATGATCGCGCTGCCGCCGGGTGATCCGGCGACGATGGCAACGCGTCCCTGGCGATCGTAGGCGATCGTCGGCGCCATCGACGAGCGTGGACGCTTTCCGCCTTCCACCCGGTTGGCGACCGGCTTGCCGTCCTCGACCGGCACGAACGAAAAATCGGTCAGCTCGTTGTTGAGCAGGAAGCCGCCTTGCGTCATCAGCCGGCTGCCGAACTGGTTCTCGATCGTGCTGGTCATCGCCAGCGCATTGCCGTACTTGTCGACGATCGAAATGTGCGTCGTCGATGGCAGGTCGAGCGCGGCATCGGCGCCGTAGGCAACCCTTGCGGCTCCCTTGGCGCGCTCCGGCGGCGTTCCCGGCCGCGCGCGGCGCATGCTCGCATCGGACCGGATCAGCGCGGAACGCGCGGCGAGATAGGCCGGATCGAGCAAGCCGGCCGGTGGCGTGAAGAACGCCGGATCGGCCATGTAGACGCTCCGGTCGGCGAACGCGAGGCGCCCCGCCTCGCTCATGAAATGAACACTCCAGAAGCCGGCCGGCTCCATCGCCGCCACGTCGAAGCGCTCCAGCATCTTCAGGATCTGGAGCACCGTGATGCCGCCGGACGAAGGCAGCGGGAATCCGCAGATCCGATAGATCCGGTAGGAATCGCACACCGGCTCGCGTGCAACCACCTTGTAGTTCGCGAGATCCGCGAGCGTGATGTCGCCCGGATTGAAAGGATGCCTGGTGACGGTGTCGACGATGTCGCTCGCGATTTCCCCGGTATAGAAGGCGTCGGCGCCACCTGCCGCAATCGCGCGCAGCGTTCGCGCGTAGGCAGGATTGCGCAGGATCGTGCCGACCGGCAGCACCTTGCCGTTGTCGTCGAAGAAATAGGCGCGCAGCCGTGGTTGCGACATGTACCGCTCTGCCGCCAGCAAGGAGTGCAGCCGCGGCGAAAGCGCGAAGCCGGACTCGGCAAGCGAGATCGCCGGCGCGAATAACGCCGCCCATTCGAGCCTCCCGTGCCGGCGATGGACGGTTTCGAGCAGCCGCACGGTCCCGGGCACGCCGACCGACCTGCCGCCGACCACCGCGTCGAAAAACGCCAGCGGTTTCCCGTCCTTGAGGAACCGGTCGGGTCGGGCGGCCGCGGGCGCCGTCTCGCGGCCATCGTAGGCGAAGAGGCGCTTCGAGCGCGCATCGTGCAGCAGCAGGAACGCGCCGCCGCCGATGCCCGACGACTGCGGCTCGACGAGCCCCAGCACCAGCTGCACGGCAATTGCCGCGTCGACCGCCGTTCCGCCCTGCTGCAGGATCCGATAGCCCGCCTCGACCGCGTGCGGATTCGCCGCCGCCACCATCCAGTGCCTCGCCGTGACAGGCGCCTTGTCCGTCCAGCCGGAGGGATGTTCGGGAGCGCGCTGTTGTGCGGCCGCGCCAGGCGCCGCCACCAGCAGGAACAGCACGCCAACTATCACGTAGATGCGAAGCAGTGCCGTCGAAGCGGATCGGTGCATGTTCTGTGTCCTCTGCTTCCGCGCGATCGTGCCGGACGTGCGGCACCGCGTCCCGGATTGTAAAGGATCGATCGCCTGCGACCCACGGCGACCGCTGCACTAGCGAACGCGCAACGCGGTGAAGTGGATGCCCGAGTTCGCGATGCGCAACGCTTTCGCACCGCGAACGGCGCAATCTCGCATCGACATGTTCGGGCAGCGGACTCTTCGCGGCACCAGGATGGTTGCGCCGAAGCTCCAGGGCGCCGTCGCTTCCAATGCCGACTGGGCGCGGCGCCGCGCCACCGCCCTCGTTCGCATCACGACCCGCACGCCTTTGCCGGCTCCGGCACGAAGCGCGCCTCGGCGTGGTCGGCGAACGGCACGCACGCTGCGACGCGGCCCTCCGGCGCGGCGCCGGGCGCGACGTCGTTGCACAACTGGCCTCCCGCGGCGACGAGCGCGTCGTGCCAGCGGACTCGCCCCGCGGACCGATTACCTTCATCCTGTTCGGCCCAGTAGAGCCAGTACAGCGCAGGCTCGCGCGACAGCGAGAACACCACGCGCTCGCCGTAGCGCCCCTCGGCAGGCGACACCGGCTCGATACTGTTCACCAGGCGCGGGTTCGGAGGCGGCAGGCGCCGCCATTGGTCCGACTCAGGATCGTAGCGGCAGACGGTGGCGACATTGGCCATCACCTTCTTGTCGTGCTGCCGCATCCAGGCTTCGTCCACCTTGAGGTCGACCTGTCCGGTCTTGGCATCGCGCCGGACAACGATCGCCCGCAGGTCCGGCGGTTTCGGGATTTCACGTTCCACGTGTCGTTGCGGCGGCGGAGTCGGCGGCGGCGGAAGTAACGCGAGTTTGCCGCAGCCGTCGGCCTCGACCCAGCGCGAAGTCGCGAAGCCGCGGGGCAAGGGAATCATCGAGTCGTCGAACTCGAAGCTCATCGCGGTGCCCACCCGAACGACCGCAGGGCAGGCTTCGACCAGCGTGACGCGGATCTGCGCCGGCCGGGGCACCCATCGCTCGCCCACGCGCACCGCCGCCATCCCGACGCTGCGCTCGCGGGTATCGAGGATGTCCTGCGTACGCAACGGCCGGGGGCCAAGCTCGAACGTCTTTCCCACCGGCATTCGCAGCACCCACTCTTCGGCGATGCCGGGTGTCCCGCTGCCGCGAAGCTGCGTCCCCGCGCTGCGCGCGTTTTGCTCCCTGCACGGCCGGAGGCAAGGCTCGCGCCCGACGCCGTTGCCGATATTCGGCACCAGCGCGCGCACGTCCCAGGTGTCCAGAGGCTCGCCGCTTTCGTCCAGCGTTTCGTAGCGCAGCCGCGCGATCGTCCCCACCGGATGAATGCGCGGGCCCAGCGATGGCCCAACCCGCATCCCCACCGGCGGTTCACCCTCGCCCATCGCGTTCAGGAGGAGCAGCCGCTCGCGTTCGCGCGGATTGCGCGGCAGGTTGGCCTCCGCGGTGTCCAGCACCGAATACGCCTCCTGCCAGCGCACACCATTGCCGTAAAAAAACGATTCGAGCCACCCGCCGAACGGCGTCGGATACACGGCAACCAGCGCGACCACCGGGATCGCGAGCCACCACTTGCGATACGCGTACAACGAAGCCTTGGCCATTGGATCGGGCATCGGAAATGAGCGGGCGTCGAGGTGATGTCGACTATACGCATCTGCCGGATTCGCTCGCCATAGATTGCGCCAGCGCCGGAATGAACGCGATTGTTGATCCTTCGGGGTTGCGAACTGCAACCCGTAGCGGCGTGGTCATGCGCCCGGGCGGCCCCGTCAGCCGCAGTCCGGACGAAAAAAGGGCAGCGGCGCGCCGCTGCCCTGCCTGAGTCCAACTGCGCCGCCGTCACCGGAGCCGAACACCAACGGACCGGCCGGCGGACCGGCGGCACGTCCGCCCGCCGCGCTAGCGCATCGCGCTGACAGGTCGCTGCGTCGACCCGGGCGTCGCCATCGCGATTCCGTCGGCGGCGATTCCGGCAGAATTCGAGCCCTCGCCGACAACGATCACCCCCGCCGAGGCTGGTGCGGCCGAAGTCGCGGCGGTCGCCATGGTGATCATTGCGGGCGGTGTCATCGTCGTCTTGATGTCCGCCTTGCCCGCGTACCAGGACGCGAGCAGCGGCACGATCATCAGCGCGACGATGTTGATGATCTTGATCAGCGGGTTCACCGCCGGTCCGGCAGTGTCCTTGTACGGATCGCCGACGGTATCGCCGGTCACCGCCGCCTTGTGCGCGTCGGAACCCTTGCCGCCGAAATGGCCGTCCTCGATGTATTTCTTCGCGTTGTCCCACGCGCCGCCGCCCGTCGTCATCGAGATGGCGACAAAGAGCCCGGTGACAATGGTGCCCATCAGCAGGCCGCCCAGCGCCTGCGGTCCGAGCAACAGTCCCACCACGACCGGAACCAGCACCGGCAGCAGCGACGGGACGATCATCTCGCGGATCGCCGCCTTGGTCAGCATGTCCACGGCCACGCCGTACTCGGGCTTGGCGGTGCCTTCCATGATGCCCTTGATCTCCTTGAACTGCCGGCGCACCTCGACGACCACCGCGCCCGCCGCGCGGCCGACGGCTTCCATCGCCATCGCGGCGAAGAGGAAGGGAATGAGGCCGCCGATGAACAGCCCGATGATCACCATGTGGTTCGACAGGTCGAAGGTAGCGGCGATGTTGAACGACTCCAGCGCATGCGTGTAGTCGGCGAACAGCACCAGCGCGGCCAGGCCGGCGGAACCGATCGCGTAGCCCTTGGTCACCGCCTTGGTCGTGTTGCCGACCGCGTCGAGCGGATCGGTGATGTTGCGCACGGAATCCGGAAGGTCTGCCATTTCCGCGATGCCGCCCGCGTTGTCGGTGATCGGGCCGTACGCGTCGAGCGCGACGATGATCCCGGCCATCGACAGCATCGATGTCGCGGCGATCGCGATGCCGTACAGACCCGCGCACCAGAAGGACACCAGAATTGCGGCGCACACGGAAAGCACCGGCCAGGCGGTGGCCTTCATCGATACGCCGATGCCGGCGATGATGTTGGTCGCGTGCCCGGTGGTCGATGCCTCGGCGATGTGCTTGACCGGCTTGTAGTCGGTGCCGGTGTAGTACTCGGTGATGACCACCATCAGCGCGGTCAGCACGAGTCCGACCACGGCGGCGCCGAACAGGCGAACCGGCGTGAGCAGCGGGTCTGCAACCGCGAAGCCGCCCGTCATCCGATCGGTGATGAACCAGAAGCCGACCGCCGAGATGACGCCCGCCACGGCAAGGCCACGGTACAGCGCATTCATGATCTTGCCGCCGGGCCGCGCCTTCACGAAGTAACAGCCGACGATCGACGCCAGAATGGAGAAGCCGCCCAGCACCAGTGGGTACAGGACTGCGGATTCCGCGACGGTGGGCAGCAGGAGCGCGCCCAGCAGCATCGTGGCCACGATGGTCACCGCGTAGGTCTCGAAGAGGTCGGCCGCCATGCCGGCGCAGTCGCCGACGTTGTCGCCGACATTGTCGGCGATGACCGCGGGATTGCGCGGATCGTCTTCAGGAATGCCCGCTTCGACCTTGCCCACGAGATCGGCGCCGACGTCCGCGCCCTTGGTGAAGATGCCACCACCCAGCCGCGCGAAGATCGAGATCAGCGAGCCGCCGAAAGCGAGTCCCACCAGCGGCTGGATGATGTGATGGAGGCTGTCCTGGGTCGGATGGGGTGCCCAGTCCGCCGAACCGGTGAGGAACGCGTAGAAACCCGCGACGCCCAGCAGCCCCAGCCCGACCACCAGCATGCCGGTGATGGCGCCGCCGCGGAAGGCGACCGCGAGCGCCTCGTTCAAGCCCGTGCGCGCGGCTTCCGCCGTGCGGACATTCGAGCGCACCGAGACGTTCATTCCGATGTAGCCGGCGAGGCCGGACAGGATCGCCCCCAGCGCGAACCCGCCGGCGGTTCGTCCGCCCAGCGCCCACCAGATGATCGCAAAAAGGATGATGCCGACGATGCCGATCGTCGTGTACTGGCGGTTCAGGTACGCCTTGGCGCCTGCCTGGATCGCCGCGGCGATTTCCTGCATCCGCGCATTGCCTGCCGGCTTGGCAAGGATCCAGTTGATCGAAAGACCGCCATAGACGATCGCCGCCACCGCGCACACGAGCGCGAAGATGAGTCCTGTGGACATGGCTGGTTCTGCTCCCTTTGAATTGTGGCTTTCAGTGGATCGCCCGGGCGCCTTCGCAGTGGGTGCCCGTCGCGCGTCCGGGAGGGCTGCTTTTTGAAGCCGCATCCGCCCCCGGACGTCATCCCCCTTGCCCCGCCGGCCAGGAGGTCCCGGCCGGAGAAAACACGCTATTTTGCCAGTTTGCGGGCCAGGAAGTCGAGCCGGTCCTGTCCCCAGAACATTTCGTCTTGAAAGAAGTAGGTCGGCGCGCCGAATACGCCGCGCTCGATTGCCTCCTGCGTCAGCGCCGAGTAACGGGCGGACAGGCCGGGCGCGCGCGCCGACAGCGCGCCGGCATCGAGCCCGCATTCGCCGGCGATTTTCGCCAGCGTCGACGCGTCTGCGATGTCGCGTTCCTGCTCCCATACGGCGCGGCAGACGGCGCCGGTCAGCGTCAGCGCCTGCACCATGTCCTCGTCGGCGGCGGCGAGGATCCACGTGGCCGCGAGATCGCCATTGACGGGAAAATACCGGGGCTCGATGTTCATCGGCTTGCCCAGAAATTGCGACCAGCGCCGCAACTCGACCAGCCGGTACGCCCGCCGTTGCGGGGCCCGCTGTCCCAGCGGGAGCCCGCCGGACACCGGAAAGACCGCACCCAGGTTCATCGGCTTGGGCACGATCTGCGCGCCGTGCTCCTTCGCGAGCGCCAGCAGGCGGTCATGTCCAAGATAGGCCCACGGGGACACGGTGGCGAAATAATAGTCGACGGACTTTTCCATCTTTCCCCCCGGTGCTTCAGACCTTGAACGCGGTCGCGAGCTTCTTCGGCACCGCGACATTCTTCAACCGTTGATACTGCGGCAATCCGTCCTTGAACGGCGGCGGGTCCTCGCCCTTCATCAGCGGGCCGAGGTAGGCACGCGCCTTCGCGGTGATGCCAAAGCCGTCCCGGGTGATGAAGTCGCGCGGGAGCATCTTCTCGACGTTGGCGACTTTCGCCAACGGCGCCTCGGTGATTTTCCAGCGATAGGGTTTGTCGGAAACGCGTGTGATCGCCGGCATCACCGCGTTGCGTCCTGCCACCGCCATTTCGACCGCCGCCTTGCCGACCGCATAGGCCTGCAGTACGTCGGTCTTCGACGCCAGATGGCGCGCCGCGCGCTGCAGGTAGTCGGCGACCGCCCAGTGGTACTTGTAGGAGAGCCGGTCCTTTACCAGAGCGGCGATGCGCGGGCCGACGCCACCCAGTTGCGCGTGGCCGAACGCATCCGTCGTGCCCGCTTCCGCCATCAGCTTGCCCTGTCCGTCGAGCAGTCCCTCGGACACGCCCACGCAGCAGTAGCCGAATTTCTTCACCCTGGCGTCGACAGCGGCAAGAAAGGCTTTTTCATCCAATGCAATTTCCGGAAACAGCAGCACCAGCGGGATCGGCGTCGCCGCATCGTCGGCCATCCCCACGGCCGCGGTGATCCAGCCGGCGTGCCGGCCCATGACTTCCAGGACGAAAACCTTCGTCGACGTCATGGCCATCGACGCGACGTCGAACGCCGCCTCGCGCATCGACGTCGCCACGTACTTGGCCACGGACCCGAAGCCCGGACAGTTGTCGGTGATCGGGAGATCGTTGTCGACGGTCTTGGGGACATGGATCGCGTGGAGCGGGTAGGAAAGCTTCGCCGCGATCTGCGACACCTTGAGGCAGGTGTCCGCCGAGTCGTTGCCGCCGTTGTAGAAGAAATAGCCGATGTCGTGCGCGCGAAACACTTCGATCAGCCGCTCGTACTGCGCGCGGCTCTCCTCGAGCCCCTTGAGCTTGTAGCGGCAGGATCCGAACGCACCGGCCGGCGTGTGCCGCAGCGCCCTGATCGCGCGCGACGATTCGCGGCTGGTGTCGATCAGGTCCTCGGTCAGCGCGCCGATGATGCCGTTGCGTCCCGCGTAGACGCGACCGATGCGGTCGCGGTGATGGCGCGCGGTTTCGATGACGCCCGCTGCACTGGCATTGATGACGGCGGTGACCCCGCCGGACTGGGCATAGAAAGCGTTGCGTTTGGGCATGGTGGAACCCCGGAACTGAATCAGGATTTCAATGCGGCCAGCGCGGACTCACGCACCTCGGCAACCTCCGCGAGACCGTTGACCTTGCGGTACTTCGGCGCGCGTGCGTCGCCGGTGGCGCCCCATTTCACGTAATAGGCGACCAGCGGTTCGGTCTGCGCGTGGTAAACAGCGAGCCGGTGCTTGACGGTTTCCTCGTTGTCGTCGGCACGCTGGATCAGGTCTTCTCCGGTCACGTCGTCCTTGCCCGCGACCTTGGGCGGATTGAATTCGACGTGATAGGTGCGTCCCGATGCCGGGTGGACGCGGCGGCCGCTCATCCGCTCGACGATTGCCGAGTCCGGTACGTCGATTTCCAGCACGTAGTCGACCGCCATTTCCGCATCGCGCATCGCTTCCGCCTGCGCGATCGTGCGCGGAAATCCGTCGAACAGATAGCCCTTCGCGCAGTCCGGCTCCTGCAGGCGCTCGCGGACGAGACCGACGATGATGTCGTCGGAGATGAGCGTGCCGCCGTCCATCAACTTCTTCGCAGCGAGCCCGAGCGGAGTCCCGGCCTTTGCCGCCGTGCGCAGCATGTCGCCGGTGGAGATTTGCGGGATCCCGTAGGCTTCCGTGACGTACGTGGCCTGGGTGCCCTTGCCCGCGCCGGGCGGGCCGAGAAGAATCAGTCGCATGGCTAGAGTAATGGCTCGCGTGGGAGGGTGGGCGGACCGAAGCAGGTCGTTGCTGCGACTTGCCGAGCCGGGTCGAAAGCTGCGTGATTGCGCGGGATTTTCGCCGTTATCGCGTCACTGGGCAAGCGATGCGCGCCGGCACGCACTTCAACAGGCCTCGCCCGAAGCGTACAGCGTCCGAACGCGGGCGAGGTCCTCGGGCGTATCGATGCCCGGCGCGGGTGTCCCCTGCGTGACCTCGACAATTATCCGGTAGCCGTGCCACAGCGCGCGCAGCTGCTCCAGCGCCTCGAAGCGTTCGATCGGCGCCGGTTCCAGCGTCGGGAAGGCCCGCAGGAACGACGCCCGGTACGCGTAGAGTCCGTAGTGGCGGTACACAGGCAAGCCAGGCGGCAGCGTGTGGGTCGTCTGCGCAAACGCATCACGAGCCCAGGGGATCGTCGCCCGGCTGAAGTAGAGCGCGTAACCGGCAGTGTCGAGCACGACCTTGACGACGTTCGGATTGAACGCCTCCTCCGCGTTGTCGATCGGATGGCAGGCGGTCGCGATCGAGGCGCCCGGATGCGTGTCGAGCAGCGCCGCCATGCCTCGCATCAGCGCCGGGTCGAGCAGCGGCTCGTCTCCCTGCACGTTCACCACGATCTCGTCGTCCGCAAGGTCGAGCGCGCTCGCGGCTTCGGCCAGGCGATCGGTCCCGGTCGCGTGGTCGCCGCGTGTCATGCACACGGCGATTCCCAGCGCGGCGACGGCCACCCGCACACGCTCATCGTCGGTCGCCACCACGACCCGGGTCGCACCGCTTTCGAGTGCCCGCTCGGCCACGCGCACCACCATCGGCTTGCCGGCGATGTCGGCCAGCGGCTTGCCGGGCAGGCGTGTCGACGCGAAGCGTGCGGGAATGAGTACCGTGAACGACATGACGGCGTCGGCTTCGAATCTCGCGGGCGATCGACGTGGCGACGACCGGGCTGGTCCCAGACCGAACCCGGCCGGTCGGTCTATCCGCGCTCGGATTCCTCGGGCGTCAATCGTCGCGCTTCTTCCTCGAGCATCACCGGAATGCCGTCACGGATCGGATAGGCAAGCCGCGCCGACTTGGAAACCAGTTCCTGCCTGTCGCGGTCGTAGACGAGCGGCCCCTTGGTGACCGGGCACACCAGCATTTCAAGCAGTTTGGAATCCACGGATCCTGTTCTCCACGAGCACCACGAGCGCGGGATCGATCGTCACCGCCAGCGGCAGGTACCAGCAACGACGATCGGCGAATGTCGCGCATTTTACCGCGTCCTTCTGCGTCATCAGAATCGCCGTCGCCTCCGGAAACGAAAGATCGCGGGCGGTGAACGGATGGTGATCGGGAAACGCATGCTCGACTGCCGCGATGCCCAGTCCACGCAGCATTCGGAAAAAACGCTGCGGATGGCCGATGCCGGCCACCGCGTGGACCTCGCGGCCACGCCAGGCCGATGGATCGGCGATCAGGGTGGCGTCGGCAACGTTGCGCCAAGGAAGAGGCGCGTGCGACATCACGAATTCGCGTCCGCCGGCGACGACGACCGCGGGCGCTGCGGGATCGGCCAGCCGTACGACCGCATCCACGCGATCCAGGCGCGCCCCAGGCTCTCTCAGCGGACCCGCCGGCAACAGGAGGCCGTTGCCCAGGCCGCGCGCCGCGTCGATCACGGCGATCTCGACGGTGCGCGCAAGCCGGTAATGCTGGAGACCGTCGTCGCTGAGGATGACGTCGCAGGAGGGATGCGCGACGAGGAGTCCGCGCGCCGCGGCGACCCGATCACGTCCGATCCAGACCGGGAACCCGGTGGCGGCCAGAATCAGCGGTTCGTCACCCACGAGACCCGGATCGTCGACCGGCGTGACCGGGCGCGCCGCCACTGCGCTGCCGCCATGACCCCGGCTCACGATGCCCGGGTGGAATCCCCGGTCCGCGAGTGCCCTCGCGAGCGTGCACACCAGAGGCGTCTTTCCCGCGCCACCGACGGTGACGTTGCCGACGACGATCACCGGCACCGGCAGACGGTGCGAGCGCAGCAGGCCCAGGCGGAACAGCGCTCGCCGCAGGGTGACCAGCAGCCGGAACACCACGGACAGCGGCCACAACAGCGCGGCAAACAGCGTAAGCCGCGGCGTGTACCAGCAGGAAACGACGCGGTCCGCAACCGATATCGGTGCGGCTTCGCGCTGCGGGCTCACATCGTCACTTGGCAGGGGCCTGCGTGGCGAACGTGATGTGGACCAGCCCCGCCTGCCGCGCCGCTTCCATCACGTGGATCACCGACTGGTGCGTGGCGTTGGCGTCGGCGTTGATTACGACCACGGGCTCCTTTGCATCGCCCGCCACGCGTTTCAGCATGTCGGCGAGGGCGCCCACCGTGGTGAACGTGAATACGTTCTTGTCGACGACGTATCGGCCCTGCGCATCGATGCCGACATTGATCTCCTTGGGTCGCTGCTTGGCCGCGTCGGCCTCGGCCTCCGGCAGGGTAATCTGCAGCTCCGCCACCCGCTGGTAGGTCGTCGTCACCATCAGGAAGATCAGGATGACGAGCAGGACGTCGATCAGCGGTATGAAGTTGATCTCGGGATCCTCGCGTCCCCGGGTGCCGCGGAGGTTCATCGCCGCCGTCCCGTCACTTCCGCTCACCGTGCGCGTAATCGACGAGCTTGATCGCCTGCTGCTCCATCTCGACCACCAGCGCGTCGACCTTGCCCCGGAAATGCCGGTAGAAGATCATCGACGGTATGGCGACGATGAGGCCCATCGCGGTGTTGTAGAGGGCGATCGAGATGCCCTGTGCGAGCTGGATGGGGTTCGACGCCGCGGAACTCTGAGACCCGAAGATTTCGATCATGCCCACGACCGTGCCGAACAGGCCCAGCAGCGGCGACATCGCGGCGATGGTGCCCAGCGTGGTCAGGAATCGCTCGAGATCATGGGTGACGACGCGTCCCACCTCCTCGATCGCTTCCTTCATGACAGGCCGCGGTGCCTTGACGTTGGCGAGTCCCGCGGCCAGGATGCGGCCGAGCGGGCCCTGCGCCGCGGTCTTGGCGAGCAGCTCAGGCGTGGCTCCGGTTTGCCGGAACTCGACCAGCACGCGATCGACCAGTCCCGGCGGCGCAACCACCGAAGTTCGCAACGACCAGATGCGCTCGAAGATCAGCGCGAGGGCAATGATGGACGCGAAGATCAGCGGCCAGATCGGCCAGCCTGCGGCCTGGATGATGGACCACACGTGAATGGACTCCTAGGGCGAAAGACGCCCGCAATGTAGCGTGCGCGACACAATTCGGCAAGGAAACGGACGCCCGGCCCGGATCATCGCCGCTCCCCGCCGTCGGCGATCGACGCCGTGACCGCCGCACCGGCCAGCACGATCATCCAGAACAGGAAGATCCACAGAAGGAACACCGGAACCGCCGCCAGCGCACCGTAGAGAATTTCGTACGACGGCGAATGCGCGACGTACCAGGTGAATCCGCGGCGCGTCGCCTCGAACGCGACGGCGGCGAGCGCTCCGCCGACAAAGCCATGGCGCCAGAGTACCTTGCGCGCGGGCGCGGCCACGTAGAGCATCGTGAACCCGGCGACGACGACCAGGAACGTCACCACGTCGACCACCGCGTCGATGCCTCCAGTCTGAAGACGGATGACGGCAATCGACCAGCGCAGCAGCCAGCTGATGAACATGATCGCCGCGCCCACGAGCGCCGGACCTGCCGTCACGCCAACCGTGTAGATGATCGCCCGACGCAGGAGCGGACGATTGGTGCGGATACCCCAGATGGCGTTGATTTCGGATTCCACCGAGTCGACGACCAGCACCGCGGTCACGATGACGAAGATGATCCACAGTCCTCGCTGGTTCGCAGCATCTGTTGCCAACCCGACCACGTAGGTTTGCACGAGCCGGGATGCCGTCTCGGGCAACGTGTAACGCAGCAGATAATTTTCCAGAACGCCCAGGAATTCCTGGAACACCGGAAACTGCGCGACGAAGGCGAGCGCAACCGTGACGATCGGCACGAGGCCCAACAGGGTCGTGAAAGCGAGGTTGCCGGCCGCACGGGTCCAGCCCACGCTGTCGAGACGGCGTAGACACGCGCTTTACCAGCGTGATGGGGCCAAGGAATGCCACGGTCTATTCAAGGGAAGGGGACGGCGCCGCGCCGGTCATGCACGAACTCGTCGCTAGGTAAGGCGGTGTGGAATGCACAACGGGCTGATTATCGCAGACACCCGTCGCGGCGTAAGCTTGCACTGCCCGCGAACGACCCAAATTGGGAGAGCGGGCCCGTGTCGCTCCGCCCACCCTGCCAATCCTTCCGGAGTTCCCGATGAACAGCTCCCTGTCCCCCGCGCCCGCCGACGAAGTCGCCATCCTTGGCGGCGGCTGCTTCTGGTGCCTCGACGCGGTGTTTCGCGGGCTCGCAGGTGTCGCGAGCGTCGAATCCGGCTACGCCGGCGGCAAGGGCGCCAGCCCGACCTACGACGATGTCTGCTCTGGCCGCACCGGTCATGCCGAAGTGGTGAAGGTGACGTTCGACCCGGCGGCGCTCTCCTATCGCGACCTGCTGACGGTTTTCTTCACCATCCACGACCCGACGACGCCGAACCGCCAGGGCAGCGACGTCGGCACGCAGTACCGGTCGGTGGTGTTCTGCCAGACGTCAGCACAGCGCGCAATTGCGGAAGAGGTGATCGCTTCGCTCTCCGGCGAGCGCCTGTGGGACAAGCCGATCGTCACCGAATTGGCCGACGCCGCGCCGTTCTATCCGGCCGAGGCCTACCACCAGGACTATTTCGATCGAAACATGGGGCAGCCGTATTGCATGTTCGTGGTGGCGCCGAAGGTCGCGAAATTCAGGAAGGCGTTTGCGCAGCGGCTGAAGACCACGACGCACGCTTCGTAAGCCACCCCCCCGTCGCCAGGCATACGCCCACCGACCAGAACACCGGCGTCAGGCCGACGGTCGCACCCAGCGCGCCGAAAGTCAGCGGCACCGCGACCGCCATCGATTGCACCAGCGACATCCGCACGCCCGCGGCCTCACCCATCCGCCCCGGTGGCGCGTGGCTGTGCAACAGCGACATCACCATCGGCTGGCTCATCCCGAGGCCCAGGCCCAGGCAGAACGACAGCGCCATAAGCATCGGCGCGCCATTCGAGAACGGGAAAACCAGGTAGACGGCACCCGCGACCAGCAGCGCGATCGTCAGCACCTGGTGTTCGGTGAAGCGGCGCACGATCCAGCGCATCGACAGACGTACGGTGAACGTTGCGACGGCGAACGACGCGAGTATCACGCCGATTTCGGAGGCGGACAATCCGATCGAAGCGCCATAGACGGGAATGACGATCGTATGCAGGTCCCATCCCATGGCCAGCAGCACGTTGATCACGAATACACGTCGCAGCGTGGCATGGGCCATGAGATCGAGCACGCTGCCCGCGCGACCTTTCACCCTTCCCGGATGCGGCCCGGGCAGCGCCAGTCGACCGCTTGCGAGCACCGCTGCGGGGACCAGCGGAAAAAGCGCGAAGATCGCGAATGCGGCACCGTACCCGCGATGGTCGATCGTGAAGCCGGCAATCAGCGGCCCGAGGAAGCCCGAGATCGAATAGCCGAGCGCCAGCAGGCTGAAGTTGTGAGCGCGGTCCCCGGGACCGCCAAGCTCGCCGGTCGCATTCTGCGCCGGCACCTGGAAGAGCATGAACGAGACTCCGACCAGCGCCGCGCTGACGAACAATGCCGCAAGACCATTGATCGCCGCGGGCAGCGCCGAGCCGGCGGCGAGCGCAACGGAGCCGACCAGCATCGGCCTGCGCACGCCGATGCGATCCGACAGGCGACCCGCGGCCACCGCACAAACCATGGGCAGCAAGGCATAGAGTGCGAGCAGCACTCCGACAACCGCGGCGGATGCGCCGAGCCGCAATGCCTCCAGCGACACCGTGACGCGATTGCCGGTCAGAACGATGTGGTTGGCAATGCCCAGTGCGATCAGCGCCGCCAGCGTGGGGTTGCGACCGAAAAGTCGCCTCACGGAGCGAGGCGCCCGGTCCGCCAGAGCGTGCCTTCGCGGCGATACACCACGCGATCGTGCAGCCGCGATGCCCGGCCCTGCCAGAACTCGAACGACTCCGGCACCAGCCGATAGCCGCCCCAGTGCGGCGGCCGCGGAACCCCGTCTCCCGGGAAACGCCGCTCTGCCTCAGCGAAACGTGCTTCGAGCGCCGCACGATCGGGCAACGGCGCACTTTGCGGTGACGCCCACGCGCCGATACGTGACAGCCGCGGCCGCACGCGAAAATAGGCATCGGCGACGTCTGCGTCGACCCGTTCGATCGCGCCCTCGATTCGAACCTGACGCTCGAGTTCGGGCCAGAAGAAGAGCAGTGCCGCGCAGGGCCGCACCGCGAGCTCGTGACCCTTGCGGCTCTCGTAATTGGTGTAGAACGTGAACCCGTGTTCGTCGACCTCCTTCAGCAGGACGATGCGCGCCGCGGGTTTGCCCGCCTCGTCGACCGTCGCGAGCGTCATCGCATTCGGCTCGGGGACCTTCGCGGCGATCGCCGCATCGAACCAATGCGCGAATTGCCGATTCGGATCGCGGTCGACGTCGCGTTCATCCAGCCCCGCCTGCTTGTATTCAACGCGCAGGTGGGCCAGGTCTTTGCGGGATTCGGTCATGCTGGGGGGCGCCGCGAAAAGGCGGCTTCGGCGTTTCATTTTACGCGATCGGCGCTCGGCGCGGCAGCCCCCGGAGGCGTCTGCAACCACGTCACGGCGAGGACCGGCGCGCTCGAAGGCGATACCCGCGCGCGTCCCCGACTTACTTCGCGAATTTCTTCTCGTAGGCAGCGGCCAGCCGTGCGGGCACGCCCTCGGCTCGCATTTTCTCGACCGCGTCCGACAGCGCCTTGGTCACAGCCGGCGAAGTCTGCGGGCTGCAGGCCAGGTAGAGCGGAATCTCCCGGACAATGAACACCAGCTTGATGTCGGTGACATTGGCGGCTTTGGCAACGTCACGGGCACCGAAGAATCCGCTGACCCACAGATCGACATGGTCCGGATGTTCCGCGGGCAGGAACAGTCGCGGCGGGTTCATCCGATCCTCGAGTACCTGCCTGATGTTGGTGACGCCGTTCTCCTTCAGGTATTCGACCTTTGCGTCGTTCACGACGCCGCCGACGCGGTAGGACTTCAAATCGGCGAGCAGCCGCACGGTGCCCTTGAAATCGCCCTTGGCGTAGACGCCCCACAGGTTGCTGGCGAGCGGACCGACCCAGTTGAACAGCTTCTCCCGATTGTCGAGGCGCGCCGTTGCGAACAGACATGTGTCGCGCTCGGCCTGAGCACGTGAATAGGCGCGAGTCCACGGCAGCACCTCGATCGTGTAGGACACGTTGGCGCGCTTGGCCGCTTCCTGCACGAGTTCGGCGACGAGCCCGGTGAGCCTGCCGCTTTCCAAATAGTTGAACGGCGGGTTCTCTTCGGTCAAAAGCGTGAGCGCCCCCGCCGGCGTCGGCATGATGGCAACGGCGAGCACCAGGGCGGCTAGGCGGAATCGATGTACGGACACGGTTGCACTTCCCTCGCGATGGTTCGATCGGGCAACAGGCGCCCATTTTCGCGCGAACCGCGGCCAGCCGCCAATGGATCGGCTAGACTGCCGGCGGTCAACCACCGGCGGTCAGGGCATGCTGGACGCGCGCCATACCCTCATTCTCGCCATTCTCGTTCTGTTCGCCGGTCGCTACGTCAACCGGCACGTCCCGTTCCTGCGCGACTACAGCGTTCCGGAGCCGGTCACGGGCGGGATCATTGCCTCGCTGCTGCTGACCGCGGTGGCCGTCGCAAGCGGCATCGAGCCGCGCTTCGACCTGTCGGCGCGCGACACGCTGCTCATCGCGTTCTTCACGACCATTGGACTGTCGGCGCGAATCAGCCTGCTCGCGGCCGGTGGCATGGCGCTCGTCGTGCTGACCTTAGTCGCGATTGCCAACCTGGTGCTGCAGAACGCGGTCGGCGTGGGCCTGATGAGCGCCTTCGGCATGCCGGCCGCCTCGGGCCTGCTCGCCGGTTCCGCCGCGCTGTCGGGCGGCCACGGTACGGTGCTCGCGTGGGCGCCGATCATCGGCCGCGACTTCGACCTGCCCTCGGCGCCGGTGCTGGGCACGGCAGCGGCCACCTTCGGCCTGATCGCCGGCGGCGTCCTTGGCGGCCCGCTCGGGCATCGGCTGATCACCCGGCACCGCCTCAGCGCCACCGATGCGGCGGCGCTTTCGGTGGGACTGCCGTTCGCCGAGGAAGACCTGCCGAAACTCGACGCCAGCGGCGTGCTGGTGACCCTGCTGGTGATCGCGATCGCCATGGCCGCCGGAGGCTACCTCAACGATGCGCTTCGCCATTTCGGTCTGACGTTACCGGCATTCGTGACGGCGCTCTTCGCGGGGATTGTTCTGTCCAACGTCGTCCCAGCGCTCTTCCCGCGGCTGCCATGGCCTACGGGATCGCCGCCGCTTGCCCTCATCTCCGAGATTGCCCTGGGCCTGTTCCTGTCGATGTCGCTGATGACGCTCAACCTGGCATCGCTGGCATCGGCGGCGCTGCCGCTGCTGGCCGTCCTGGTCGTGCAGGTCACCCTGTGCTGGCTGCTCCTGTCCCATCTTGTCTTTCGCCTGCTCGGCGGGACCTACGATGCCGCCGTCTCGACGTCCGGCTACTTCGGGTTGGCGATGGGCGCCACGCCGACGGCGGTCGCGATCATGACGGCGATTACCAAGAAACATGGCGCGTCCCCGCGCTCCTTCCTGGTCGTGCCCTTGGTCGGTGCGTTCTTCGTCGACATCGCCAACGCCGTCGTGCTGCAGGCATTCATCCACTGGCTCGGCCCCTGACCGGCGCGTACGCGCGGCGCAACAGTCTCGCGCCACGATCACGTTTTCCCTAGGAAAGCGCCTTCCCTTCCTCTGAAAATGCGGTATAGTCGGCCGCGATGGAGTGGTAACCCGCGACAGGAGGGTCTGCCCCAGACCGAACGGCATAGTCCGCTCGCATCAAACGACAGGAAGGAGACCCATGGCTACTGCCAAGAAAGCTGCGAAGAAGCCCGCCGCCAAGAAACCTGCGGCCAAGAAAGCTGCGAAGAAGCCCGCCGCCAAGAAACCCGCGGCAAAGAAAACTGCAGCGAAGAAAACTGCTGCGAAGAAGCCCGCTGCGAAGAAGACAGTCGCGAAGAAGGCAGCGAAGAAGCCCGCGGCCAAGCGCAAGCCCAATGCCGCGTTCATGAAGGCGATGACGCCGTCGGCCATGCTTGCCGCCGTCGTCGGTTCCTCGCCGATGCCGCGCACCGAAGTCACCAAGAAGATCTGGGACTACATCAAGAAGAACAAGCTGCAGGACGAGATCAATCGTCGCCTCATCAACGCCGACGAGAAGCTGAAGGCCGTGTTCGGCGGCAAGGGCAAGGTGTCGATGTTCGAGATGACGAAGCTCGTCTCGAACCATCTTAAGTAAACGGGCTTCGCCACGAGCGGCGCGTTCGCGCGCCCTTCGCCGATGTTCCTGCGGCCGGCCTCGCGACAACGCGTGCGCCGGCCTTGTTGTTTGGTCCGGCCCGGAACGCTTGTGACGGTTCGCGACCGAGAGTCCCCATGGCGACCAAGCCGCTGTCACTATCCAGATTCCCCCGATTCATCCGCTATGCGAGCGCCGGCGCCATCGGCACCAGCGTCCATTACGCGACGCTGATCGCGCTCGTGCAGGGTGCCCTCGCACGGCCCGTGGCCGCCTCGACCGTCGGGGCGCTCGCCGGGGCCGTCGTCAACTACCTGCTCAATCACCGCTTCACGTTCAAGAGCGATCGGGCGCATGCGCATGCTGCGCCCCGCTTTGCCGTCGTCGCCGGCGCGGGCATCGTGCTCAACGCCGTCGTGCTGGCCCTGGTTCTCTCACTGTCCGGCACGCACTATGTCGTCGCGCAGGTCGTGGCGACCAGCGTCGTGCTGGTCTGCGGCTACCTCGCCAATCGCGCATGGACGTTCTGAGCACCGCACGACGCCCGCCGCGGCACCGCGCACGGTTGTCGGTGGTCGTTCCCGTCTACAACGAGGAGGCGGTGCTTCCCGAATTCCACCGCCGGTTGGTCGAGCGTGCTGGGCGGACTCGACGCCGATGCCGAGATCGTCTACGTGAACGACGGCAGCGCCGACCGCAGCATGGCGCTGCTCGCGCAACTGCACGCCGGCGATGCGCGTGTCGCCGTCGTCGACCTGTCGCGCAACTTCGGCAAGGAGATCGCGATGAGCGCAGGTCTCGACTACGCGCACGGCGACGCCGTAGTCGTGATGGATGCCGACCTGCAGGACCCGCCGGAGCTCATCCCGCAGATGGTCGCCGCGTGGCGTGAAGGATTCGATGTGGTGCTGATGCAGCGCCGCTCGCGTGCGCAGGAGAGCTGGCTCAAGCGAAGCTCAGCGGCGGCCTTCTACCGGCTCATCGGGCGGCTGGCCGCGATCGACATTCCGGAGAATGTCGGCGACTTCCGTCTGTTGTCGCGGCGCGCGGTGGAGGCGGTGCGCAGCTTTCCCGAGCGCAGCCGGTTCATGAAGGGGCTCTTCGCGTGGATCGGCTACCCCAGCCGGATTATCGAGTACGATCGCGCCGGGCGCGATGCGGGATCGACCAAGTGGAGCTATTGGCGGCTCTGGAATTTCGCGCTCGAGGGCATCACCTCGTTCTCCGCGCTGCCGCTCAAGCTCGCGAGCTACTTCGGACTGGTGGCGGCGTTGGCGTCCTTCGCCTATGGCGCCTACGTGATCGGCAAGACGCTGCTGTACGGCGATCCGGTCCCGGGCTATCCGACGCTGGTCGTGCTCGTGCTGTTCCTGGGCGGCATCCAGCTCATGGCGATCGGCATCATCGGCGAGTACCTGGCTCGGATGTTCGTCGAAGTGAAGCAGCGTCCGCTCTATCTGGTGCAACGTCACCTGCCACCGGCGCAGCGATCGCTGCCCGCGCAGATTACTCGACGCTTCGATGACGTTGACGCTGACGCCGGCGCAGCACCGGCTGCTCTGGGCGCTTGCGGTGCTTGCGATCGGCGTCCGACTGATCACGCTTGGCGTGTATCCGTTGCTCGACCCATCGGAATCGCGCTATGCGGAGATCGCGCGCAAGATGCTCGAAACCGGCCAATGGCTGGTTCCGCAATACCATTACGGTGTTCCCTTCTGGGGCAAGCCTCCGCTCGCGTTCTGGCTGTCGGCGGCATCGATGTGGCTCTTCGGCGTCAACGAATTCGGCGCGCGGCTGCCCTCGCTGTTGCTGATGGGTGCCTGCGGGGCGATTGTGTGGCGGCTCGCCAACCTGCAGGCCGGGCGGGCAGCGGCACTGCTGGCGGTCGTGGTGTTCGCAACGACCGGATTGGTATTCATTGCCGCTGGCGCTGTGCTGACCGATGCCGCGCTGGCACTCGGCACCACGCTCTCGATGGCTGGATTCTGGTCGGCGCTGCACGGTTCTGAAGCACAGCGCCGTACGGGCGGCCTCGCGTTCTTTCTGGGACTCGCCGTCGGGCTGCTGGCCAAGGGGCCAGTGGCTGTCGTGCTGACGATGTTTCCCATCGGGCTCTGGACACTCTGGAAGGTCCAGTGGCGCGCCGCCTGGACGCGGCTGCCGTGGGTGGCCGGCACCCTGCTGGTGATCGTGCTCGTGGTCCCGTGGTACTGGGCGGTCGAGCGCGCGACCCCGGGCTTCCTGGATTATTTTCTGGTCGGCGAGCACTGGAAGCGCTTCACCGTACCCGGCTGGACCGGCGACCGCTATGGCGTCGGGCACGCCTGGAAGCGCGGGTGGATCTGGCTGTTCTGGGTCGCGGCCGCGGTGCCCTGGTCGTTCGTGCTGCTCGACTGGCTGGTCCGCGCCGCGCTTGGACCGCGCGCGTTGCGTCGAGAGCGCCTCGCGGATCCGTTCTGGAGCTACCTGGTCGTGTGGGCATTGGCGCCGATGGTGTTCTTCACCGCTGCCGGCAACGTCCTCATCACCTACGTTCTCCCCGGACTGCCCGCGCTCGCGCTGCTGGTCATTTTCGGTCCGGCCGGCGCCGCGCGCACGCAGCCGCGATCACTCGACCGCGCCGAGAAGACGGCGCTTGCGGCATCGGTCGTCATCGGCTCCGTCTTCGTGGGATTGCTCGCCACCCAGCACCTCAGGATCGATCGCGAATTCACGCAGCGCGCGCTGGTTCGGGCGTTCGAGGCGGCCCGTGCGGACCCGCGCCAGCGCCTCATCTACCTGGGCGACGAGCCGGTTTCGGCCGAGTTCTACTCCAACGGCCGTGCACGGCGGGTCACCGACGACTACCCACTCGCGCGCTACCTTGCCGACACGACGTCCGACTACTTCGCGATTCGCCAGTCCGACGTGGACCGGCTGGAAGACGCCGACCGGGCACGACTGGTGATGATCGGCGAGTTCGGCAAGTTTCGACTGTTCCGGGAAGTGCCGCACGAAGTTCCCGCGAACGACGCGCCCCACGGCGAAAGCCCGCGTCGGTGAAAGTTATCCGCTCACTGCAATTCGCGATCGGCGTTTGTCCCGCCTCATTCCGAGCGCTCGGGGGCGAGTCCCCGAGACCGGCGTCCTGGCGACGGCCGACTATCTGGCCTTTTTCGGCCAGTCGTCCTCGTCCTCGAGGATGCGGATGACGCGCGTGCGCTTGCCGCCTGCGTATTTCTCCATCTGCACGAGGATTGGATAGCGTTCGGCGAGGGCAGCGCGGGCCGCGTCCTCCTGCTCGAACGTCAGGAGCTTGCCGTCTTCGCCGAAGACGTCGTGCCAGATGCCCTTGGCGTCCTCGTACTCGATCTTGAAAAGCATGACTCCTCCGGCTCTCCCCGCCCGTTCCGCTAATCGCCGCGCCGAAGCGCCGCGATCCGCTGCTCGATTGGCGGATGCGTCGAAAACAGCGCCATGATGCCCGCCCGGTCGGTGATCCCGAACGCCTTCATCGCTTCCGGCAGCGTGCCGGGTTCAACACCACCCAGGCGCTGCAGCGCATTGACCATCGGCACGGGCGAACCCAGGTACTTGGCCGACCCGGCGTCCGCGCGGAACTCGCGCTGGCGCGAGAACCAGGCGACGATCGTCGACGCCAGTATGCCGAGCACGATTTGCAGCACGATGACCGTGATGAAGTAACCGGGGCCGTTGCCGCGCTCGCTCTTGAAAATCGCGCGATCGACGATCGAGCCGATGACCCGCGCGAGGAAGATCACGAACGTGTTCACCACACCCTGGATCAACGTCAGCGTGACCATGTCACCGTTGGCCACGTGCGCAATCTCATGGCCGAGCACCGCTTCGACTTCCTCCTTGTTCATCGACTGCAGGAGACCGGTCGAGACGGCGACCAGCGCCGAATTCCTGAACGCGCCGGTGGCGAACGCGTTGGGCGCGCCCTCGTAGATCGCCACTTCGGGCATGCCAATGCCGGCCCTCTGCGCCAGGCGCTGCACGGTACTCACCAGCCAGGACTCGACCTCGCTCGCAGGCTGTCCGATCACGTGTGCGCCGGTCGACCACTTGGCCATGGTCTTCGACATGAGCAACGAGATGATCGCGCCGGTGAAGCCGACCACCGCCGAAAAGACGAGCAGCTCCCCGTAGCCGGCGCCGGCATAGCCCGCGCGGTCGAGACCGAGGACCTTCAGCACGATCGACAGGACGACGATGACCGCCAGGTTGGTGGCCAGGAAGAGAACGATGCGTTTCATGTCGAGCCTTGGGGGAAAATATCCGGCGTCATATTAGCGCGGCTTCGCCGCGCAGGTGAACGGGACAAAGATGGGGGCAGGCACGGGGCGCCACAAGCGCCGTGGACGGGGAGAAGGACACGCCGCGCGACCCGGGAATGCTACGGCTTGGACCAGGAGTCCTTGAGGGTCACGGCGCGGTTGAACACCGGCGTGCCAGGGGCGTGGTCGGCCATGTCCGCCACGAAATAGCCGTGCCGTTCGAACTGGACGTGTTCCTCGCGCGCCGCCTCGGCGAGCGCAGGTTCGACGAACGCCGAGATGACGCTCTTGGAGTCCGGATTCAGGTCGTCGAGATAATTCCGCTCGGTGACCTCGGGGCCGTCATCTTCTTCGCCCGCCACGACCGCATGCCGCTCGGGTGCCGGAATCTCGGCCGCGTTCCCGTCGGTGCGTGCCCCCCACGGATTGCGGGCGCCAGGAAACGGTACGCGGAACAGGCGATCGTAGATGCGTACCTCGGCCGGTACCGCATGCGCAATCGACAGCCAGTGGATGTTGCCCTTCACCTTGCGCGAATCGGCACCGGGCGTCCCGCTGCGGGTGTCCGGGTCATAGGTGCAGTGGACAGCGGTGATGTTCCCGGCGGCATCCCGGTCCGCTCCGACGCATCGGATGATGTAGCCATAGCGCAGCCGGACCTCCGCGCCGGGCGTGAGGCGGAAATAGCCCTTCGGCGGGGTTTCCGTGTAATCGTCGCGCTCGATCCACAGCTCGCCGGTAAGCGGCAGCCTGCGGCGACCCTGCTCCGGATGCTGCGGATGATTGGGTGCGAAACAGTCCTCCGTGAGCCCCTGCGGGAAATTGTCGATGACGAGCTTCACCGGATCGAGCACCGCGATTCGCCGCGGAGCGCGGGCGTTCAGGTCGTCGCGCATGCAGTCTTCTAGCACGCTCATGTCGATCCACGAGTCAGCCTTGGACACACCGATGCGCTCGGCAAAGAGGCGGAACCCGGCGGCGGTGAAGCCGCGTCGGCGGGCGCCGACCAGCGTGGGCATGCGTGGATCGTCCCAGCCGTCGACCACGCCCTTGGTCACGAGCTCGATCAGGCGGCGCTTCGACAGCACGACGTAGGTGAGATTGAGTCGGGCGAATTCGAATTGCTGCGGCAGCGGCCGCGTGAGCATCCCGCCATCGGCCAGCCGCTCGATTATCCAGTCGTACAGCGGGCGGTGGTCCTGGAACTCGAGTGTGCAGATCGAATGCGTGATGCGCTCGAGCGCGTCGGAAATGCAATGCGTGTAGTCGTAGAGCGGGTAGATGCACCACGCATCGCCGGTGCGATGGTGCGACGCGTGGCGGATCCGGTAGATCGCCGGATCGCGCATGTTGACGTTGGGACTGCCCATGTCGATCTTCAGCCGAAGCACGTGCGCACCGTCCTGGAACTCGCCCGCGCGCATGCGGCGGAAGAGTTCAAGGTTTTCAGCGGCCGTGCGGCCACGATAGGGGCTGTCGATGCCCGCTTCGGTCAGCGTCCCGCGCGAAGCCCGGACCTCGTCCGCGGACTGGCTGTCGACGTAGGCGAGTCCGTGCTCGATGAACCACTCGGCGAAGCGATACAGGTCGTCGTAGTAGTCGGAGGCGTGGTAGCGATGGCCCGCCCAGTCGTAGCCCAGCCAGTGCACCGAGTCCGCGATCGCATCCTCGTACTCGACCCCTTCCTTCAGCGGATTGGTGTCGTCGTAGCGAAGATGGCAGGTGCCACCGTTCTCGGCCGCGAGGCCAAAGTTCAGAATGATCGACTTGGCGTGCCCGTAGTGCAGATAGCCGTTGGGCTCGGGAGGAAAACGCGTGACGACCCGGCCACCATACTTGCCGGTGCGGTTATCGTCTGCGACGATCGAGCGCAGGAAATTGGGCGCGGGTGCGAAGGCCGCCTTGACCGCAACGCGCGGCGCACCGCTCGCCAACGCAGGGGTCGTGCCGGTCCCGGGACGCTTCGATTGGGCCGCGTCATGGTCGACCATATGCGGCGGCGCAGCATTCATTTGCCGTTTGTTCATGAACAAGGTTGGGCTGGCGGACATTCTAACCAACCACGCCCGCCCCGTCATCGGTGAAATCCCCGGGAAATGCGGGAGATCCTCCGAAATGGGCATTCGGCAAGGCTTTCCGCGGGGTCGCCACGATAGCCCGCCGCGCGTTTTCCACAATTCCTGTGGATAGTAGTGTGCATATCTTGTAGATTGGCTCGCTAAGTGTTTCCGGGACACAGGAAAACGTTGTGGTGCCCTAAATCTCGCCGCTTTTTTTTCCAATAGATACAGTCGGTTGCTTCCTGCGCCCCAAGGCCTTGTTACTCGATTTTGACAATCGAACGACCGCTGGATGACATTCATGTGGCAGAATTTCAAGACGTCATGTCCATGACAAATCGAATGTTGCGCCTGCGTTGTCGAACCGCCGATCGACGGATCACTGCATGAATCAACAGGAATCCGGACCCCGTGGCGAAGACGCGGACGATGGCCCCACATCGCCGGCTCGACCGCTGCCGCAGGCGGTGCTGCCCGTCTCGTTGCTGGTTTCCAGCGCGCGGCTGCTGATCGAACGTCATCTCGGTCTCACCTGGGTCAGCGGCGAGATTTCTAACTTCACGCGGGCGGCCTCCGGGCACTGCTATTTCAACCTCAAGGACGCGCAGGCGCAGGTGCGCTGCGTGCTGTTCCGACAGCGCGCTCAGCATGTGGCCTTTGCGCTGCGCGACGGCCTTTCGGTCGAGGTGCGCGCAACGCCGTCGATCTACGAAGCGCGCGGCGAGTTCCAGCTCAATGTCGAGGCCGTGCGCCTGGCCGGCATCGGCGCGCTGTACGAGCAATTCGCGCGGCTGAAGGCAAAGCTGGAGGCGGCCGGCTGGTTCTCCGCGGAACGCAAGCGCGCACTGCCCGCGTACCCGCGCGCCGTCGGCATCGTGACCTCGCCACGGGCCGCCGCACTGCGCGACATCCTGACCACGCTGGCACGACGCTGGCCGGCCGCGCGCGTTGTTCTGTACCCCACGTCGGTGCAGGGGACGGCGGCCGCCGGCGAGATCGCGCAAGCGATGCTCACGGCCAATTCGCGCGCCGAGGTCGACGTGCTGATCATCGCCCGCGGCGGCGGCTCGATCGAGGATCTGTGGGCATTCAACGAAGAACCCGTTGCGCGGGCCGTATTCGATTCGACGCTGCCCGTGGTTTCCGGCGTCGGCCACGAGACCGATTTCACGATCTGCGATTTCGTCGCCGACGTCCGAGCGCCCACGCCCACCGCGGCCGCGGCGTTGGCCGTGCCAGACCGGTCGGCCGTCGGGGACCGCGTGCTGTCGTTCGCGCGCGGACTCGCGCGCGCCGGCACGCGCGCGCTGGAACTGCGTGCGCAGCGGCTCGACCATGCGACGCGCCAGCTCGTACATCCCGCTGCGCGCATCGCGCTGCAGCGCGAGAGGACCGCGGAACTTGCGCATCGCCTCGCACATTGGTGGCGCGCCGACGCGCTCGCGCGCGCAGCGCAGACCGCGGCGCTGCAGGGACGCCTGCTGCGCGAGCTGCGAGGCCCGCTGCCGGCCGTGGCGCGAGTCGAGCGGATGCGTGACGCATGGCAACGAATGGGCGCGCAGCGGCTTGCGCGCGCGGCCGATCGCGTAGCCTCGCTCGCACAAAGCCTCGCCCACCTGAATCCGCAGGCGGTGCTCGAGCGCGGCTACGCGATCGTCGCGACGATCGACGGAACCATCGTGCTGGAAGCCCGGCAGGTGCACGCCGGCGACCGCGTGGCACTGACGTTCGCGCGCGGCGGCGCCACGGCCAACATCACCCAGTCCTCGGATTGAGCGCTTTCGGGGGTCACAGCCGGACGCAGGAACGCCCGGCCTGACGCCCCGCCGGTGCGCCGGCGTGCAACCCGGCGCGGGAAAATCACGGCTTCAGGCTTCGTCGGGATCGGGATCGTCGACCGGCGCGGCGCGCGTGAATCCCGCGGCCACCTCCGCCGGCGCCTGCGCGGCGATCTTTGGTGTCGCCACCTGGACGTCGGCGTTCTGCGCACGGTGGCGCAGTGCATGGTCCATCAGCACGACCGCCATCATCGCCTCGGCAATCGGCGTCGCGCGAATGCCCACGCAAGGATCGTGGCGACCGTGCGTATTCACGATCACCGGATTGCCCGCTTTGTCGATCGAATGCCGGTCGAGGCGAATCGACGACGTCGGCTTCACCGCAATGGCCACGCGGACGTCCTGGCCGGTTGAGATTCCGCCGAGGATGCCTCCGGAGTGATTGGTCAGGAATCCCTGCGGCGTCATCTCGTCGGAGTGCTCGGTGCCGCGCTGCGCAACCGCTGCGAAACCGGCGCCGAACTCGACGCCCTTCACCGCATTGATGCCCATCATCGCGGCCGCCAGATCGGCGTCGAGCTTGCCGTACACCGGCTCGCCCCAGCCGACCGGCACGCCGCTCGCGACGACCTCGATGCGCGCGCCGCAGGAATCGCCGGCCTTGCGCAGGCGATCCATGAATGCTTCCAGCTCGGCAACCCGCGACGCGTTCGCAATGAAGAACGGATTCGCGTCGACATGGTCCCAGCTCTCGAACGCAATCGCGTTCGGGCCAAGCTGCGTCAGGTGGCCGCGAATCGTCACGCCATGGCGTTCGCGCAGCCACTTCTTCGCGACGGCGCCGGCAGCGACACGCACGGCGGTCTCCCGCGCCGATTGCCGGCCACCCCCGCGATAGTCGCGGATACCGTATTTCTGCCAGTACGTGTAGTCGGCATGCCCTGGACGAAAGGTGTCGGCGATGTTCGCGTAATCCTTGCTTCGCTGATCCTCGTTGCGGATCAGGAGCGCGATCGGTGCGCCGGTCGTGTGCCCTTCGAAGACTCCGGAGAGGATTTCGACCGTGTCCGGTTCACGCCGTTGCGTGACGTGGCGCGATGTGCCCGGCCGGCGGCGGTCGAGTTCGCGCTGGATGTCGGCTTCGGCCAGCGCCATTCCCGGCGGACAGCCGTCGACGACGCAGCCGATCGCGGGGCCATGCGATTCGCCGAACGAAGTGAAGCAGAAGAGCGTACCGAGCGTATTACCGGACATGGGCGAGGAAGCGACTCCGGCGGCTCGACGGTGCCGATATCGAGCCACGAACTGAGGGTGCGATTGAGTCTAGCACGCGCGCCCAGCGCTGCCATCCGGCCTGCGCGCGCCCAAGCGCTTCGCCAGCTGGCTACCGTTGAGTCTCGCCCGCATCGCCCGCCGACGTCGGCAAAGGCGCCACGTAGCCGATCACGAGAAGCAGCAGCCCCACGCCGAGGAACGCGACCACACGTGGCAGCCCCGACAACGCCCCGAGATCGACGACGAACAGCTTCACGACGACGATGGCGAGCAGGCCGGCGCCGACCATCCACAGCGGCCGGATCAGCCTCCTGTTCGCCAGTACCATCAACGGCAGCGCAGTTGCGGTCCAGGTGAGCGTCAGCGCTGCCTGCAGCGGCTTCGACGCCAGGAGCGAGTGCAGCCGCCACGGCACGTCGAGCCATTGATGGATCGTCCGGAACACGATCGCGTTGACCAGCAGGAACAGCGCGGCGCCGAACCACGCGTAGAGCGCCCTTTCGGGCAGCCGCAGCCGGAATCGCGCCCAGGCGAGCAACGCGGCCAGCGCCGCGATCAGCGTCAGGTCGAGCGCATTGGCCAACGGCACGAACGGCAATGGCATGGTGCCGCCCGGCGAGATGATATTGACGATCGCGAACCAGACTGCGAGTAGCGCGGCAATCGTCGTCGCCGCGCTGACCGCATAGGCATCGTGATATTCGGCGAACGGCCAGCCGCGGTATTCGATCCTCCGTGTTGCTGCCGCCAGGTAGGCGATCGCTGGCCAGGCCGCCGCGCACGCCATCCAGACGGTGCCTGCGGGAAACGTGCGGCCGACCCATTCGCTGCCTTCCCACCCGACCCAGGCAACGAGTGCGATCGCCGATGCGACGTGCACGCGTGCGAGCACGCCGGTCACGCGCAGTCGCGCGGCCGCCGCCGTCTCGTCGGCAGCGCGCAGATCGTCGGCAGCGCGCAAAAACCACCAATGCGTGAGCCATGCGAGCGGCCATACGATCACGCCATATGCCTGCAGCGTCGTTCGCATCCGGTCCCAATCGCTGATCGCGACGAGCGCCATGACCGGCAGCAGCGCTGCGCCGAACCACGCGAGCCGCGGCCAGCGCAGCAGGCGACGCAACGGCAATGCCAGCGCAACGCTGCCGGTCGCGTAGGCCAGGAACGCATTGGCCACCTCGCGCCCGGGAAGCGCGCGGTCGATTTCGAGCGCGCCTCCGCCATACCACCAGCACACGCCCCACAGGACCATCAGCGGCGACAGCACGCGCTCGCTGGCGACGAGACTGTCCCGGTAGCGGTCGGCGAGGAAGGCGGTCACGAGCGCGGCGATGGCAATCACCGAGGTGCCCAGGAACGTCGCGTTGAGGAATAGTCGTCCACCGCCGTCAAGTCCATGGACGACGAACATGACGGCGGCGCCACCCTGGACGACCAACGCCAATGCCCGCGCCACAACTTGTCGCTGCCGGCAACCGATCCAGTACACGCCGGCGCCTTCCAGCGCCCACCACGCTGTCGTCCAGCGCGGGTCGGCAGCGAATGGTATGGCGACCGTCGCGAAAATGATCGCCAGCACGACGAAGGCGCGCGCCAGCAGCGCCAATCCGGGCTCGGGCCGCCTCAACAGCGCGAGCGCAAGCACGCCGTAGACGGCGGCGGCGAAGATCGCGCTCCAGGCGACACCGTATTCGGTGTCGTAAACCAGGTTCGCCTGCAGCACGAAGGCGACCAGCGGCACCCCAAATACCAGCAGGGCATCCACCGGCGCCTTCGGGTGCAGCGCATCGCGCTTCGCGTAGAGGATCGCGATCGCCACGTAGAACAGGAAGAACAGCGCGAGGAAAGGCTCCACCGCCTGAAAATGCCCGGGCCGATAATAGCGCTCGCCCCAGTAGACACCGAGCACGAACGTGAACACGAAACCGATCACGTTGAGCCCGCGCCACGCGCGCACCCAGGCGATCGCAAAGATCGCGGCGTTGAGCACCGCGAAGTAGCCGAAGAGCATCACCGGTTCCCCGGCCGAAGTGGCGACCAGGAACGGCGCCAGGAAACCGCCGGCAATCGCCAGGCCCGCGAGCGGCTGTGAATCCGCGCGCACGGCGAGAAAGACGGTGAGCGCCGCAATCGCGACCAGCGCGGCGAACGCCGGCAGCGCCGGCAGCACGTCGTAGAGCCTGAACGCGGCGAACGTCGTCAGGTACAGAATGCCGGCGCCCGCACCCTCCAGTGACAAGCCATAGCCCGGGCGGGTGCGCGCGAGCCGCGCGCCGAATCCGATCAGCACGGCACCGACGACGGCCACCCCCGACAGCTTGACCGCGATCGGGATCGTAACCAGTTCGGCGAAGTACTTGAGCAGGAACGCGACGCCGAAGAACAGCACTACTACGCCGATGCGCGTCAGCGTGTTCGCGCCGGTGAACCATGCCCACAACGGATTCGCGCTGGTGGCCACCGCAACCGGCACCGCGGTGCTGGCGGCCACCGCGTCCGACGCGACGGGTCGCGCGCCCGGCGGCGGCGCAAGCGTGCCGTCCGGTTCGCGCATGAATCCCGCGGTGCGCACGGCGCCCGCGACCGACGCGGATTCCGGTTCGGCGCCCATCAGGTCGGGCCGTGACGACGCTTCCGGCGGCGACGTAGGCAACCCGGCGCGCAGGGCGGCGGCGGCGGAACCGAAGGCAGCAGAATCGTTCGTGGACAAAGGCCCCGTGGGAATCACCGGCACCGCCAGGTCGCTCGCGACCGGCGCGACCGCCCATCCGGCGTTGCGTTCAAGCGCCGCCAATCGATGCTCGATGGCGGCCAGTCGCTGCGCGATGTCAGACGCATCGCCTCGCGTCGTGGTGCCCGCCGGAGCCGAGGCATAGGTGGCGGCGCGGACCTGCGCCCGCGCCGCCCCCCGCTCGCGTGCCTGGGCGCGCGAGCGCCACGCGAGGGTCACGACGAAGCCGACGAGGGCACCCGCGATGCCGCCAGACCACCCCGTCATGAGCGCGCCGATGATGAATCCGATGCCGATTCCCAGCGCGATCATGTTCGGTCCTTCGTGGTGATTGTCGGTGCCATGGGCCGCATCGCGTTCAGCGGGTTTCGCCGCGCAGCGATAGCACTTGTGCCCGCAGCGCATCCGGCGTGGCATCGGCCGGCCGGACCGGCGGCGCCACGATGAGCGCGATGCGCGAGAACATGCCACGCCAGCGACGCATCGCGCGGCCCTCGTACGAACGGCTGAAGAAGCTTCCCCAGAGTCCGCGCAGTGCCATCGGCACCACCGGCACCGGCGTCTCCTTCACCATCCGTTCTAGGCCGGGTCGGAAGCGCCCCATCTCGCCATCCGCGGTGAGCGAACCCTCCGGAAAGATCCCGACGACCTCGCCGGCCGCGAGCGCCTTCGCCGCCGTGGAGAATGCCGCTTCCTTGAGTGCGGCGTCCTCGCGCCCCGAGGCCACGGGGATCGCCTGCATCGTACGGAACAACCAGTTGAGAAGCGGAACGCGGAAGATCCGATGGTCCATGATGAAACGGATCGGGCGCCGGACGCACGCCGCGATGACGATCGCGTCCACGTAACTCACGTGATTGCAGACGACGATGCAGCCGCCCGTTTCGGGCACGTTGTCCAGGCCCTCCTTGCGCACACGGTAGACGGTGTGGATCAGCAGCCAGGCGAGGAACCGCATCAGGAATTCCGGCACCAGCTTGTAGATGTACAACGCGATCACCGCGTTCAGGATGCCGGTGACGAGGAACAGCCCGGGAATCGACACTCCCTGCGACAGCAGCGCAATCGAGAGTCCGGCCGAGGCCACCATGAACAGCGCATTCAGGATGTTGTTGGCGGCAATGATCCGCGAGCGGTAGGTCGCCTCCGAGCGCTCCTGGATGAGCGCATACAGCGGCACGATGTAGAAGCCCCCGAACAGTCCGATCAGCATGAGGTCGATCACCACCCGCCAGTGCCCGCCACCGCCGAGGAACTCGCCGATCCCGGCAAGCCCCGTCGCGTGCAGCGAACTGCTCGCGAACCACAGGTCGACGGCAAAGACCGTGAGTCCGATCGAGCCGAAAGGAACCAGCCCGATCTCGACCTTGCGCCCGGAAAGCCGCTCGCACAGCAGCGATCCGACGCCGATTCCGATCGAGAACAGCGCGAGCAGCAGCGTCACCACATGTTCGTTGCCACCCAGGACGTTCTTGGCGAAGTTCGGGAACTGGGTGAGGAAGGTCGCACCGTAGAACCAGAACCACGAAATTCCCAGCATCGCCAGCCACACCACTCGATTGCCGTAGGCGAAATGCAGGTTCTTCCAGGTCTCGGTGAACGGATTCCAGTTGAGCACGAGACCGGACGCTACCGCCGGCGTGTTCGGGATCCCGCGACTTACCAGCCAGCCGGCGACAGCCACCGCGACCGCCACGACGCCCGCCAGCACCGGACCGATGCCGGGAATCGCAACGAGCACACCGCCAACGATCGTCCCGATCAGGATGGCGACGAAGGTTCCCATCTCGACCAGCCCGTTGCCGCCGATCAGCTCCTCGGGCTTCAGGTGCTGCGGCAGGATCGCGTACTTGACGGGGCCGAACAATGTCGAGTGAACGCCCATTAGCGCAAGTGCCAGGAACAGCAGCGTCAGATTCGCAAGCCCGAAGCCGATCGTGCCAATCACCATGATCGCGATCTCTAGAACCTTGATGTAGCGGATGAGGCGCGATTTCTCGTACTTGTCCGCGAGCTGGCCTGCCGTAGCCGAGAGCACGACGAACGGCACGATGAAGATACCGGCCGCCAGGTTGACCAGTGTGTTGGCGTCGAGCGACGAATGCGCGGCCGCACGATAGGCAACGAAGATGACCAGCGCGTTCTTGTAGATGTTGTCGTTGCCGGCGCCCAGGAACTGGGTCCAGAAGAAGGGCCCGAAGCGGCGCTCGGAAAGGAGGTCGAACTGGTTGTGCGAGGGCATGGTGGGCAGTTCAGGCGTTGGCGTGGGAATGAGGGCGGTTCTCGAGGATCGAGCGCGCGAACTGCGCGTTGCGTTTCACCGCATCGCGGCTTGACCGCCCTCGAGGGGCGGCACGTGCGAGTCTGGCGCCAAGTCTCGAGAACGGTCCGCGCCGGGAATTGCGGCAGTGGAAGCTGCAAACCGTCGGTGCATCATCCGCGACCCTCGTGCTCGGACAGATAGTCGAGGACCGCGGTGAGCGCCGCCTGCACCGCGTCCGGATCGGTCCGGTACCAGACTTCCTTGCCGATCTTCTGCGCGTGCAGCACGCCCGCTTCGCGCAGGACCTTGAGGTGGTGCGCGACAGCGGAGCGCGAGAGCGTCGACGCGGCGACAATCTGTCCGACCATCAGGCGTTCGCCCGGCTCGAACATGAGCAGGATCCGCTGGCGATGCGGATCTCCCAGCGCGACGAACATCCGCGCGGTGCGGCGCCACGCGAGGGGGATGGCTCGGGCATAGCTTGGTCGCATCGGGTTGGCGCAGTCTACAGGTTTGCCGCAGTAATAACTATTTGATTAGTTATGTAGGTGCAATCAGGCGGCGCGGGCAGCGCCTTGTCAAGCACCTCGGCAGTGCAGCCGATGGACGGCGGGCACCCGCAGGAAACCTCCGGTTCGCGTGCGCACCCCGCCGTCCGATACAATCCCGCTCGATCACCGGTCCCCATGCAAACCTACCTCGACTTCATGCGCCACGTCCGCGACCACGGGCAGCGCAAGGACGACCGCACCGGTACCGGCACGCTGTCGGTGTTCGGCTACCAGATGCGCTTCGATCTCGCACGCGGATTTCCGCTGCTGACGACCAAGAAGGTGCACACCAAGTCGATCGTCCACGAGCTCCTGTGGTTCCTGCGCGGGGAGACCAACGTCGCCTATCTCAGGGCCAACGGTGTCTCGATCTGGGACGAATGGGCCGACGCCAGCGGCGATCTGGGTCCGATCTACGGATACCAGTGGCGGTCCTGGCCCGCGCCCGATGGCCGACACATCGACCAGATTGCAAACGTGGTGGCGGAAATTCGGCGCAACCCCGATTCGCGCCGACTCATCGTCTCGGCCTGGAACGTCGGCGACATTCCGCGGATGAAGCTGCCGCCCTGTCACGCGTTCTTTCAGTTCTATGTCGCGGCCGGTCGTCTATCGTGCCAACTCTATCAGCGCAGTGCCGATATCTTTCTGGGCGTTCCCTTCAATATCGCGTCTTACGCGCTGCTGACGCACATGGTCGCCCAGCAATGCGATCTCGCGGTCGGGGACTTTGTCTGGACCGGCGGCGATTGCCACCTGTATGTCAACCATCTCGAGCAGGTCGAAGCCCAGCTCGCGCGAGCGCCGTATGCGCCGCCCCGACTTGTGCTGCGGCGCCGACCACCTACGCTCTTCGACTACGCATTCGACGACATCGAGATCGCCGACTACCAGAGCCATCCCGCGCTCAAGGCGCCCGTCGCGGTGTAGCCTGCGCCGGGCACGCTTTTCGCGTCAGCCCACGTGTTGCCGCAGGAATGAGAGCGTGCGCCGTCGGGCGAGCTTTGCCGAAGCTGCGTCGAAAGACGCGCGCTGGTTGCAGTTGAAACCGTGACCGGCCGGGTACAGATGGACCTGCGTGGTCGGATGCGCAGCGGCCAGCGCCTGCACCCCGGCGATCGGGATCATGGCGTCGAGTTCGCCGAAATGCGCAAGTACCGGACAGCGGGGCGCCTCCTCGATCGCATCCGGCATGCCGCCACCATAGTAGGTGACGGCGCACGAAAACCCGGGCACGCGCGCCGCAGCCAGCCAGGCCAGCAGTCCGCCCCAGCAGTAGCCGATGACACCGACGTTCCCGAAATCTGCGATCTCGGCACGCGCGGCTGCGATATCCGCGAGCGCGGATTCGGGTGCGATCTTGCCGCGCAGTTCACGCCCGCGCGCGACATCGTCCGGCGTGTACGCCAGGTCCACATTGGGCTCGCATCGATCGAACAGCGCGGGAGCCAGAGCCACATACCCGTCCGCTGCATAGCCATCGCAAATGCCTCGGATATGGCCGTTGACGCCGAAGATTTCCTGGACGACGACGAGGCCGCCCCGGGGGGTTCCCGAAGGATCGCTGCGGTAGGCCGACGATCCAGCGCCATCGGCGGCAGTGATTTCAATCCATGTACCCATGACGGCCAATCGCTCGTGGTCGAATATGCATTGTCGCATCGAGTGCCGGCGCCATGATTGCGCGGTCGCTCGCTTGTGCGTCTAGGGGCCCGACTTCTGCAGCCGAATCCCCAATTGCCTGGACCCGGGCAAAAAAAAGCCCGCCGGGAGGAGTGTAGCGGGCAAGGGGGATTCCGTCGGCCGGAGCGCTTACCCGCTCCGCGAGGTTCCGGGCATCCGCAGCCCGGGAGCGCCAAATGGATCAGATCACGCTGCGGGCGGCACTTACACGTTCTGCAAGCTCTTCCAGCGCGGCCTGCTGCGCGCACGAATCGTCGTCACGGCCGGCACGCCGGGCATCGCTGCCCGAACCTTCCGCTTCGGGGAGCCAATACTTCGAAAATTCCGGTGCAAACGTGTCCATTGCCCGCCTCGCCTGAAAGTGCACCCGCTCGCATGATTAAAAGCAAAGGACGTGCCAATATTCGTTGCCGTCGCATGCTCGACGCACGCCGACGTGGACTATGTGAGGGAAAACGCGAAAAAAATCGCCGACGCGCTCAGGTCGACGTCACCATTGCGCAAGGCAGACAGCATGCGCATTGTCGCAACCCGCCGACAACTTGCATGACAATAGCATTAACCCGATGATTCAATGGGCGAAATGCTGTCGCCCCGGCCCGACAGCCAAAAACAAGAACTAACTCTTCGCCTCCTTGAACATCGCCGGTTCAAGGCTATGCCGTTGCAGGAGCTTGTAGAACTCGGTGCGATTGCGCTTGGCGAGCTGAGCAGCCTGAGTAACGTTACCGCCGGTGATCTTGAGCAGCCGGACGAGGTAGTCGCGCTCGAACGATTTGCGCGCTTCCTCGAACGGCACCAGCGCGGCGGCGTCTTCCTTGAGCGCGCTCTGGACAAGCATGGCCGAGATCACGGTCGTCGTCGTCAGCGCCAGCGTTTGCTCGAGCAGGTTGAGGAGCTGGCGCACGTTGCCCGGCCATGGCGCCGCGACCAGCAACGCCATGGCGTCGGGCGCGAGCGTCGGCGGCGGCTTGCGGTAACGCTCTGCCAACCGGCGAAGCAGATGCGCCGCCAGCACCGGAATGTCCTCCCGACGCTCGGACAGCGCGGGCAACCGCAACGACACGACGTTGAGACGATAGTAAAGATCCTCGCGGAACTGGCCCGACGCCTTCTGCGCATCGAGATCGCGGTGGGTGGCGGATATGACCCGAACGTCGACCGGGATCGATTGCGTCGAACCGACCGGCCGGACCTCGCCTTCCTGCAACGCTCGGAGTAGCTTGACCTGCAGCGGCATCGGCATGTCGCCGATTTCGTCGAGCAGCAGCGTGCCGCCGTCCGCGGCCTGGAACAGGCCCTTGTGCGCCTGTACCGCGCCGGTGAAAGCACCGCGCGCGTGGCCGAAGAGCTCCGACTCCAGGAGGTCGGCCGGGATCGCCCCGCAGTTCACCGCAATGAACGGGCGGTCTCGCCGCGGGCTCGCGCGATGGATGGCACGGGCCAGCAGCTCCTTGCCGGTGCCGGACTCGCCGTAGATCAGCACACTGGCGTCGGAGTCCGCGACCAGCTTCGCCTGACGCAGCAGGTCCTCCATCACGGCGCTGCGCGTGATGATGCCTTCGCGCCAATCGCCGGTCGCCGCGCCCTCGCGGCCAGCGTCATCGCCCGAAAGTTTCAAAGCGGAGGCCACCTTCTGCAGCAGTTCCTGGCTGTCGAACGGCTTGGTGAGAAAGCCGAAAACACCTCGCTGGGTGGCCGCCACCGCATCGGGAATGGTGCCGTGCGCAGTCAGGATGAGCACGGGCAGACCCGCATGCTGCCGGCTGATCGCGTCGAAGAGCTGCAACCCGTCGATGCCGGGCATCCGCAGGTCGGTGACGACGGCCGCCGGCCGACGCACCGCGATCGCCGCCAGCGCAGTCTCGCCGCTCTCGGCGGTGCGCACGCGGTAACCCGCCGAAGTCAGCCTGAGGCTGATCAATTTGAGCAAATCTGGGTCGTCGTCGACCAAAAGTATGTCACCGGACATCGTCTTCTTTCTTTGTGATGCGGCAGGTCAGTTGCCGCCACCGCCACCGCCGCCACCGCCGCCTCCACCACCGCTGCCGCCACTGCCACCCCCGCCTCCTCCACCTCCTCCACCGCCACTGAGCGCCCGGTCGCGCAGAAGGCTGCGCTCCATCTGCCGCAGTGCTTCCAGCTTCTGCAGTGCGGCGTCGGCCTTTTGCTGCTCTTCGCGCACCGCGCGTTGACGACCCGAAATCTGGGCTTGCAGGACGTTCGCCAGCTGCTTGACGCGCTGCGATCCTTGATTGCTTCTGGCCACGTTTTCGAGCAGCTGAAGCGCGCGCTGGTCGTCCTGTGGATTGCGCGACAGCGTAAAGAGTACAGCGAGGCGCACGCGGTTGGCGTCGGTTCGCTGGCGGACCAGGATCCCCATCGTCGTGTTCAGTTCCCTCTTGGCGTCATCCGGCCCCAGTCCACCGTACCGCTGCAGGTCGGCAAGTAGCGCGGCCAGTTCCTCGTCTTCGACGGAAGGCTGACGCACGACCACCGGGGGCAACGTGACCGCCGACGGCGGCACGCTGGCCACCGTCTCCGGAACGGGCGCCGTGGGCTGCGGCCGTGGTAGCGGCTGCTGCTGCGCTTGCGTGGGCGGTGCAACCGCAGTCGCCGGCGTGGTCGGCGGAGTTTCCTGTTCCATCGGTTCAACCGGTTCGATCGGCGGGTATTCCACCAACGGCGATGGGACGATCACACGCTCGGGCTCCAATTGTTCCTCGACGGTGATGGACGAGTCCGGCGCGGACGAGTCCGGCGCCTGAGTCGCACAGCCCACGAGCCACACCCCCGCCGCGAGCGGAAGCAGGAGACGGCCCGCCGGAAACCTCATCCCTGCCCCCCGATTGTGGCCGGCATTGCAGTCGCCGACCTGGCTGCACCGACGGCGCCGCCGTCGGCCGCGAGCGGAAGCCAGAGCCGAAACACGACGCCGCGCCGGCCATCGCCGCGATCAAGGATCTCGATGCGTCCGGCCTGCGCCAGCGCGTATTCACGCGCGATGGCGAGCCCCAGCCCGGAACCCTTTACCTTGCCATCGGCTGGCGCCTTACCCGAGTAGAACGAATCGAATACGCGCTCGCGGTCCTCGGGGGCGACGCCCGGTCCGTGGTCGGCAACGTCAAGAACCGCGAAGAGGCCTTGTTCGGCCAGCGTCAGTTCGATGACGCCGGAGCGCGGCGAATATTTGATCGCGTTCGACATCAGGTTGTCGATGACCGTGCGGATTTTTTCCGCATCTCCAACCACTACCGACGATGCGAAGTTGGTCTGGAAGCTGATCATGCGCGCGACCGCCGCGAGCTTTTGCTCCCGCAGCACCCGGCGGATCACCTCGGCGAGCTGCACCGGACCCAGCGTCGCAGGCTCCAGCGCACGCACCTGGTGATAGGCGAGCAGGTCCTCGATCAGCTTCTGCAGCGACAACGTGTTCTCGCGCACGATGCGCACGATCTCCTGTTGCTCGCCCGACAGCCTGCCGCCCACGTTGTCGCGCAGCAGTTCCGCGCCCTCGCGCACTGCGGTGAGCGGCGTCTTGAGTTCGTGCGAGACATGCCGAAGGAACCGCGTCTGCTGTTGCTCGAGTTCGTTCAGGCGCGCGCGCAGCCATTCGAGCCGCTGACCCACATATCGCATGTCCTGAGGTCCGTCGACCGCAATCGCGTGAGTGAAGTCCGCCGTGCCCAGCTGGCGGATCGCCAGGTCGAGCTGTCGGATGGGACGCGCGATCAGCATCGCGAACACGATCGCGAGGAGCAGCGCGATCACCACGGTAGTCAGCGCCAGATACAGCCATTTCTCGCGGCCTTGCGCCGCGGTCTCCTGCAGGCGCTCAATCGCGCGCTGCGTGAGTTGCGCCGTCGCGCCGAGAATGTCTTGTGTGTTCCCGACCAGCTTGCCATACCCGGCGGCGAGCTGCGTGACGTCCTGCGGCGAACGTTGCGCCGAATTGAGCAAGCGGTAGAGCTTGCTCTCGCGCTCGCGCAGTTCATCGAGCGCCGAGAGCTGTGCCGGTTCGAGCGGCAGCAACGACAACTGGCGCGTTGTCTGCAGGAACTCCTGCCGCAGCCGTCCGTAATCTTCGAGCAGCGCCGCATCCTCGAGGATGATCTCCTGGCGCGCCAACCGCTCGAGCGTCGTCACCTGCTCGAACAGCAGGCGGCTCGAGCGCCCGGCCTGCGACGCCTGGAGCACTTCCTGGCGGCTTTGCGTCGCGAGGCGATCGAGCGAGAGAACCAGTTCCGCCAATGCATAGACCAGCGGCAGGCTGACCAGCAGGAAGCCCAGCAGGATGAACTTGAGAAAGGAGCGTGGGTAATACACGCGGGAACGGCCTCGCTATAATCGGGCGCATTATGGCATTGCCGTCGCTCCGACGGCTGCCCGAACCCTGGCGTCAGTGGCCCGCGGGTGCCGTTGCCGCCATCGTCGCGTCCCCGCCTGTACCCGATGACCAACACCGCGCATTCCCACGCACGCCGCGCGCCCTCTCTGGCGCTGATCGCCGCCGTCTCACGCAATGGAACGATCGGTGCGCACAACGCGCTGCCTTGGAAGCTGCCCGACGATCTTCGGCACTTCCGCGCGTTGACCTGGGACCATGCGGTGATCATGGGTCGACGGACCTGGGACTCGCTTGGCCGTCCACTGCCTGGGCGCCAGAATATCGTCGTGACCCGCCGGCGAGGTTTTGCCGCCGTCGGCGCGCAGTCTGTGGAGTCGCTCCACGCTGCGCTTGCGCTGGTCGAAATGCCGGATCCTGCGTTTTGCATCGGCGGCGGCGAACTCTACGCGTTGGCGTTGCCGCACGCCGACATCATGTATCTCACCGAGATCGACGCGAATTTCGACGGCGACGTTTGCTTCCCGGCGTATGACCGAGAAGCCTGGCGCGAGATTCAGCGCGAGCCGCAACGCGCAGCCGCGGGGTTCGAATACGCATTCGTCACCTA
Source organism: uncultured beta proteobacterium (assembly GCA_963739745.1). GTDB lineage: Bacteria > Pseudomonadota > Gammaproteobacteria > Burkholderiales > Casimicrobiaceae > VBCG01. The sequence goes on along the minus strand of CAVUCJ010000006.1, from coordinate 372,328 downwards.
TGCGCGTGCCGGCGACCCAGCCGGGACGCGCCCCGCTGCGCGCGAACCCCCGCCGATCGCGAACGAATGAACGGGCGCGTTGCCGCGTTTCGGCTCCCGCCACGAGCGCGTCCCTGATATTCTGGCGATAATGTCGCACTTTGCCGCGCGGGATCGACGTGGGGCGCCACACTGCGCCGGGATGACGGAACTGGTAGACGTAGCGGACTCAAAATCCGCCGGTGGCGACACCGTGGGGGTTCGATTCCCCCTCCCGGCACCACCAACGTGGGCAGACTCGAGGTTCCCGCCAGGAAAACTCCGGCCGCGCGCTGCTGCCTGCGCGAATTCGAGTCTGTTCCCGATTCTGATCTCCATCTCGTTGTGCCGTCGCCCAATTGGGCGGCCCGGCACGCCGAACGGTCGTCAGCCAACCTCGAGGCACGGCGCGCCAACTTCCCATGCGTCATAAGTTGTCCGACTTTGATTTCTTCCTGCCGCCCGAGTTGATCGCGCAGGTCCCGGCAGCACGCCGCTCGGGAAGCCGCCTTCTGTACGTCGACGGGCCGAGTCATTCGGATCTCGCCTTCGCGGACCTGACTTCGCTGCTGGCCCCGGGCGATTTGGTCGTATTTAACGACACGCGGGTGATCAAGGCGCGAGTCCACGCGCACAAGGCTTCCGGCGGCAGGGCTGAAATCATGATCGAGCGCATCGTCGCGGATCGCGAAGCCTGGGCCCAGCTTCGCGCGAGCCATGCGCCCAAACCCGGCGCCATACTGCATCTTCCCGGCGGTGCCTTCGCTCGCGTGCTCGAACGCGATGGCCGGTTTTATCGCCTGGCGTTCGACGGAACCGGCCCGCTGCATGCGTGGCTCGAGGAACACGGACAAATTCCGCTGCCTCCGTATATCGACCGCCCGGCAGAAACGATCGACCTCGCGCGCTATCAGACCGTATATGCGCGAGAACCCGGCGCCGTCGCCGCACCGACCGCGGGCCTGCATTTCGACGACGACATCCTGGCTGCTCTCGCCGCGCGCGGCGTCGAGCGCGCCTTCGTGACACTGCACGTGGGCGCGGGAACGTTCCACCCCGTTCTGCAAGAGGACCTTTCCCTGCACCGGATGCACAGCGAGCGCTACACGCTTCCGCCGGCGACGGTTGACGCCGTCGACGCCACGCGTGCGCGCGGCGGTCGCGTGGTTGCCGTCGGGACCACGTCGTTGCGCGCACTCGAGTCGGCCGTACTTCCCGACGGCAAGCTGCGCGCAGGCACCGCGGAGACTTCGCTGTTCATCACGCCGGGCTATCGCTTCGCGGTCGTCGATCGACTGCTCACCAATTTCCACCTGCCGCGTTCGACGCTGCTCATGCTGGTGAGCGCATTCGCCGGCCATCACACCATCCGCTCGGCCTACGCCCATGCGATCGCCGCGCGCTATCGATTCTTCAGCTACGGCGACGCATTGCTGCTCGAGCGCGCGACGACTGCGGACGGCGGGACGTGACGCCATTCCCCGACAAGCCGGTACCAAAACGTCGCCAACCGACGACATTGCGGCTTGAAACTGATTTCTGGGCAACAAAGGGCCACGGGCAGCGCCCGTTTTCCGCATGCTGGCTTGGCAAGCAGGCGTGAATACGCTACTGTGGCGGCAATCGAATTCTTAGCGGAAATGTGCGCGTCTGCCTGATCCGCGCCGCATTCCGCCGTTACATGAAGCCTTCCCTTTTGCACGCAGCCGCAGCGCGCGCCCTGTTCGCTGTTGTCGCGGCCACCGCACTGACATCTCCGGCAATGGCGGCGCGCATCGGCATCCTGTCCAACCGATTCGCAACCGAGACCGCGGCGGATTTCAACGCCAGGATCCCCGAGCACGTGTTCAAAGCGGTGGAGACCGGGACCAGCATTCCGCCGCTGAACTCATTGCTCGACAGTTTCGATGTGCTGCTGGTCTTCGAGGACCTGACCTACGGCAACTCGACCGCCGTCGGAAATACGGTGGCGGCCTTCGCGAACACCGGGCGTGCCGTGGTCATCGGCGCGTTCTACGATCAGGATCGCTCCGACGGCGCGCCGGTCAATAACCCTCACGGCTGGGGCGATCTCGAAAAAATCGACCCCAACACCACTGACGGCGTTGGCACGCCTTATGCGCCGCGCGCGCTCGACACCGCGACGATGGTTCGGCACGCGTTGACCTCGGGGATATCGTCGCTGACCAGCGCAAAGTTTGCCGGTGGGAACCAGGCCAAACCCGGCACCACCGTGGTCGCCTACTGGCAGCAACCCAATGCAAAAGGAAAGCCCGACCCGGCCATTGCCTTCCGGATCACCAACGCCGCCTGTGTGATCCAGCTCGGGATTGCGCCCAACTACCCATCCACCGGCGTCGCCGGAACCGACTACGGGGGCGACTTTCATCGCGCCTGGCGCAATGCCTTCGATTTTGCCGCCGATCGTTGCGTCGCGACGACCGCCAACACGACCACGCCCGATGCGACGGCTATTCCCACGCTCTCGCAGTGGGGACTCGCGTTGACGATCCTGCTCGTTGGCGCGGTCGGTGCGCTCCAGCGGCGCCGGCGCGCGCGCTGACATCGTCGCGGCCGCAGGGCTCGCGACGGCGCGTTCCGGATTCGTTCGCCTCCATGCGCTTCGACGTTCTTTCCACGTCGGGTCGCGCGCGGCGCGGACGCCTCGAACTCGCCCACGGCGTCGTCGAAACGCCGGTGTTCATGCCGGTCGGGACGTACGGCACCGTCAAGGCGATGGCACCCAACGAACTCGAGGAGATCGGCGCGCAGATCGTTCTTGGCAATACCTTCCACCTCTGGCTGCGCCCTGGGCCCGAGGTGATCGCTGCCCACGGTGGCCTGCATCGGTTCATGGGCTGGGATCGGCCAATTCTCACCGACTCCGGCGGCTTCCAGGTTTGGAGCCTGGGCCCGCTGCGCCGGGTCGAGGAGGAAGGCGTCGCATTCGCCTCTCCGGTCAACGGAGACAAGCTGTTCCTGACGCCGGAACTGTCGATGCGGATCCAGGGCAGCCTCGCTTCCGACGTGGTCATGGTGTTCGACGAATGCACACCGTGGCCGGCATCGCGGGACGAGGCGGCCGCGTCGATGGAGCTCTCCCTGAGGTGGGCCGCCCGATCGCGCGCCGAATTCGACGATCTCGGAAATGCCAACGCACTGTTCGGCATCGTCCAGGGCGGGATGTATGAGGATCTGCGCGACGAATCGCTCGCCGCACTGACCGGAATCGGTTTCGCCGGCTATGCAATCGGCGGACTTTCAGTCGGCGAACCGAAGGAGGAGATGCTTCGGGTCCTGAATCATGTCGGTCCGCGGCTGCCGCCCGATCGGCCGCGCTACCTGATGGGCGTCGGCACGCCCGAGGACCTTGTCGCGGGGGTTGCGGCGGGAATCGACATGTTCGACTGCGTGATGCCCACGCGCAACGCCCGCAACGGGTGGCTGTTCACGCGCTTCGGCGACGTCAAGATCCGAAACGCGAAGCACAGGATGGATACCGGCCCTGTCGATCCAACCTGCGGTTGTTATGCCTGCCGCAACTTCTCGCGCGCGTATCTGCACCATCTGAACCGCGTCAACGAGATCCTCGGCGCACGGCTTTCGACCATCCACAATCTGTACTACTACCAGGCGCTGATGGCCGAACTCCGGGACGCAGTGACGCACGACACGCTCGCAGCCTACCAGTCGCGGTTCCGGAGCGACCGGGCACGCATGCTAGAATTATGAGTTTTCCGCAGCCCGGATGCGCCGTCTCGGCTCCGGCTCCGGGACTTTGCGCCAAGCGAGCACCGCGGCGCCCGCGGGCAGCGACGGCCCGTGCCGGACACCGCGGCCGCACCTTGCCACTGGAGGAACCATTGCAATGATCAGCCCTGCTTTCGCCCAGGCTGCCGGCGCCTCGCCGGGCAGCGACCTGATGACGTTCCTGCCGATGATCGGCATCTTTGTCGTGTTCTACTTCCTCCTGATCCGCCCGCAGCAGAAGCGCGCCAAGGAAACCAAGGCGATGCTCGAGGCGCTGCAGAAGGGGGATGAGGTGATCACCGCGGGCGGTGTCATCGGCAGGATCACGAAACTGACCGATCAATATGCGGCGGTGGAGATCGCGCCGAACGTCGAGATCAGCGTCCAGCGCTCGGCCGTTTCGCAGCTCCTGCCCAAGGGCACGATCAAGGCACTCTGATGCCGCGGTCGGGTTCGACGCCGCGCCACTGCCGCCAGGCTAGGTGGCGGCCGTCGCCTCCGCTGCCCGCCGTCTTCCCTCCGGCCGCCGCCAACAACCGCCGGCTTCCACCACCCACCGGCCGCACGCCATGAACCGCTATTCGCTCTGGAAATACATCGTCATCGCCGTTGCGCTGGTCATCGGCATGCTCTACACGCTGCCGAACTTCTTCCCGGAAGTGCCGGCAGTCCAGGTCTCGTCGCCCAAGGGCAAGGTCGATTCGGCAGTGCTCGCCACCGTCGAAGAGACGCTCAAGGCGGCGAACATTCCGTTGCGCGGCGCTTCGCTGGACGCGAACGGCATCAAGGTCCGATTCGCGGACCCGGACACGCAACTGAAGGCCAAAGACACACTGCAGGCCAAGCTCGGCGACAACTACATCGTCGCGCTCAACCTGCTGTCGTCATCGCCGCGCTGGCTGTCCGCCATCGGTGCATTGCCGATGTACCTCGGTCTCGACCTGCGCGGCGGCGTGCATTTCCTGCTGCAGGTGGACATGAAGGCCGCGCTCGACAAGGCCGGTGACCGGTACTCGACCGACCTTCGCTCGCTGCTGCGCAAGGAAAAGGTCCAGTACTCCGGCATCGTGCGCGAAAGCGGCAACGTCGTGATGCGCTTCCGTGACGAGGCGGAGCGCAACAAGGCGAGGCTGGCCATCGAGAAGAACTATCCTGATCTGCAGATGCGCGAGGCCGAAGGCACAAGCGGTGAGTTGCGCCTCATCGCCAGCCTCAAGCCCGAGGCCCAGAAACGCATCCTTGACGGCGCCGTGGCGCAGAACATCCAGATCCTGCGCAACCGCGTGAACGAGCTCGGTGTGGCTGAGCCGATCATCCAGCAGCAGGGCGCCGAGCGGGTCGTCGTCCAGCTGCCTGGCGTTCAGGACACCGCGCGCGCCAAGGACATCCTGGGCCGCACGGCGTCGCTCGAGATCCGCATGGTCAACGACGACCCGGGAGTGCTCGAGGCGGCGGTGGCTGGCAGCGTGCCGCTGGGCAGCGACCTGTTCACCGAGCGCGGAGGCCAACCGCTCGTCGTGCGACGGCAGGTAGTGCTGACCGGTGACCGGATCAACGATGCGCAGCCGGGGTTCGACCAGCGATCGAACGAACCGGCGGTGCACATCAATCTCGATGGCGCAGGTGCCAACATCTTCAAGGAGATCACGCGCGAAAATGTCGGCAAGCGGATGGCGATCGTGCTCGTTGAAAAGGGCAAGGCCGAAGTCATCACCGCCCCCGTGATCCGCGAGGAAATCGGTGGCGGTCGGGTCCAGATCAGCGGTCGGATGACGACCCGCGAAGCAAACGACGTCGCACTGCTGATGCGCGCCGGCGCGCTGGCGGCGCCGATGGAAATCGTCGAGGAACGCACGGTCGGACCGTCGCTCGGCGCCGAGAACATCGACAAGGGCTTCAAGTCGGTGACCTACGGCTTCATCGTGCTGATCATCTTCATGTGCGTCTACTACGCGGTTATGGGGATGATCTCGGCGGTCGCGCTCGGGGTGAACCTGCTGCTGCTGGTCGCGATCCTGTCGATGCTGCAGGCAACGCTGACGCTGCCGGGCATCGCCGCCATCGCGCTCACGCTGGGGATGGCGATCGATGCGAACGTTCTGATCAATGAGCGCATCCGCGAGGAACTGCGCTGGGGCGCCACGCCGCACGCGGCATTGCAGACGGGCTACGAGCGCGCCTGGGGAACAATTCTGGACTCCAACATCACGACTCTCATCGCGGGCGTTGCATTGTTCATGTTCGGATCCGGACCGGTGCGGGGATTTGCCGTCGTGCATGTCCTGGGCATCATGACGTCGATGTTCTCGGCGGTGTTCGTGTCGCGTGGCATCGTGGCACTGATCTACGGCAGCAGGAAGAAGCTCGACCGGATTTCCATTGGCCAGGTGTGGAAGCCGACTGCCACGCCTTCGGCGGCGCAGACCAAGGCGTAGGGCACCCGCCCAAGGCAACGCAGCAAGGACCACTCATGGAATTTTTCAGAATCCGGCGCGACATCCCGTTCATGCGGTACGCGCTCACGTTCAACGTGATCTCGCTCGTGACGTTCCTCCTGGCCGTCGTATTCCTGGCGTTCAGGGGCTTGAACCTCGGTGTCGACTTCCGCGGCGGCACGGTGATCGAGGTGTCCTACAGCCACGCGGTCGATTTCAACCGGCTGCGCACGGCTCTCGACACCCTCAAACTCGGCGAGTATTCGGCGCAGGCGTTCGGCCGCTCGGATACCGCGCTGATTCGACTGCCGTTGAAGGAAGGAACGTCGAGCGCAGCGCTGTCAGAGCGCGTGATGGGTGCACTCAAGGCCGACGACCCGTCGGCCAAACAGCAGCGGGTGGAGTTCGTCGGCCCGCAGGTCGGCAAGGAACTCTACGAGAATGGCGCGCTCGCGCTGCTGCTGGTGTCGTTCGGAATCGTTGGCTACCTGGCGATGCGTTTCGAATGGCGCTTCGCGGTTGCGGCAATCGTCGCCAACCTGCACGACGTCATCATCATCCTGGGCTTCTTCGCGCTTTTCCAGTGGGAATTCTCGCTGCCGGTCCTGGCGGCCGTTCTCGCGGTGCTCGGCTATTCTGTCAATGAATCGGTCGTCATTGCCGACCGGATCCGCGAGAATTTCCGCAAGATGCGCAAGGCGACCGCCACCCACGTCATCGACAACGCGATCACCAGCACGATTTCGCGCACGATCATCACGCACGGCAGCACGCTGATGATGGTGCTGTCGATTCTGTTCTTCGGCGGCGAGACGCTCCATTACTTCGCGCTGGCGCTCACCATCGGAATCTGCTTCGGCATCTATTCGTCGGTCCTGGTGATGGCGCCGCTGGTCATGTGGATGGGGGTCTCGCGCGAGGATCTGGTCAAGCCCGATCGCAAGGGCGGGCCGGCGGGCGACAAGATCCTGCCGTAGTGCCGGGTCGGTCACGATTTTCGGCGCAAGGCCGCGCCCAATCACCGCCGATGTCCTGGGAATCGACCCCGACCCCGCTCCAGAGAATCGATCCCGCCGAGTGCTGACGACGCTTTTCTACTCGCTGCTTTCGCTCGACCAGACGCTGGCGACGATCGCAAGTCAATATGGCCCGTGGGTATACGTGCTGCTGTTCGCAGTCATCTTCGCGGAGACGGGCCTTGTCGTCACGCCGTTCCTCCCCGGGGACTCCATCCTGTTCATCGCCGGCACCGTGGCGGCGGCGGCGGGGCTCAACGTCCACCTGCTGGTGTCGCTGCTGATCTTCGCGGCGATCCTTGGCGACTCGCTCAACTATGCGATCGGCCACTACATCGGGCCGCGCGTGTTCGACAAGCCCGACTCGCGCTGGTTTCGGCAGGAGCACCTGCGGCGAACGCAGGCTTTCTACGACCAGTACGGCGGCATCACGATCATCATCGGCCGCTTCATTCCGATCATTCGCACTTTCGCGCCCTTCGTGGCCGGCGTTGCCGCGATGTCCTATCGCCGCTTCCTGTCGTTCAATGTGATCGGCGCGGTTCTGTGGATTGCTTTGCTGGTGTACGCGGGCCACCTCTTTGGCAACATTCCCTGGGTCAGGAACAACCTGACTCTCATCGTCGTCGGAATCGTGATCGTATCGCTGATCCCGCCGGTGGCCACGTTCCTGCGGGCGCGCCGGTCGACCTAGATCCGTTTCGCCAGGTCCGCCGCGAGCCCGATATACGTCGCCGGCGTCAGCAACTTTAGCCGCGCCTTCGCCTCTGCCGGCACGTCGAGGCCGTCGATGAACGCGTGCAGCGATTCGCGGGTCATTCCGGTCCGTCCGCGAGTGAGCAACTTCAACTGCTCATAGGGATTGGCCACGCCGTGGCGGCGCATCACGGTCTGGATCGGCTCGGCCAGCACCTCCCAGTTGGCGTCGAGGTCGGCGGCGATCCGCGCAGCATCGACCTCGAGCTTTGCAAGCCCCTGGCGCAGCGAAACCCACCCGAGCAACGCATAGCCGAGCGCGACGCCCATGTTGCGCAGGACCGTGGAATCGGTGAGATCGCGCTGCCAGCGCGAGATCGGCAGTTTTTCTGCCAGGTGGCGCAGCAGCGCATTGGCAAGCCCGAGATTGCCTTCGGAGTTCTCGAAGTCGATCGGATTGACCTTGTGCGGCATCGTCGACGAGCCGACTTCACCCTCCTTCATCCGCTGCCGGAAATAACCGATCGACACATAGCCCCACACATCACGGTCGAGATCGATCAGGATCGTGTTGGCGCGGGCGATGGCGTCGAACAGCTCCGCCATGTAGTCGTGCGGTTCGATCTGCGTCGTGTAGGGGTTGAACTCGAGACCGAGCGCGGCGACGACGCGCGCGGCAAGCCGCTCCCAATCAACAGCGGGATACGCGACTGCATGCGCGTTGTAGTTGCCGACGGCCCCGTTGATCTTGCCCTTGAGCGGGATGCGCTCGATAGCGGCGATCTGCCGCTCGAGGCGCGCGTACACATTGGCGAATTCCTTGCCCAGCGTGGTGGGCGTGGCCGGCTGGCCGTGCGTGCGCGCAAGCATCGCCAATGTCGCGTGCTGGTGGGCCAGGCCGCGCAGATCGGTGGCGATCGCCCGCAGCGCGGGCAACAGAATGTCTTGCCTCGCCCTCGCCAGCGCCAGCCCGTGCGCAAGGTTGTTGATGTCCTCGGACGTGCAGGCAAAATGGATGAACTTCGCGGCGCGCGCCAACTCGGCCACATCGGCGAAGCGCTCCTGCAGCCAGTATTCGACCGCCTTGACGTCGTGGTTGGTCGTCCGTTCAATCTCCTTGACACGGTCGGCATCGGCCGGTGCGAACCCGGCAACCACGGCGTCGATCGTGGCGCGCGCAGCCGCTGAAAAGGCAGGAAGCTCGACGATCGCGGCCTCGTCGGCCAATGCAATCAGCCACGCGAGTTCCACGCGCACCCGCTCGCGGATGAGTCCGTATTCTGAAAAATACAGGGCAAGCGCCGCGACCTTGGCCGCATAGCGGCCGTCCAGCGGCGACAGCGCGGTCAACGCGTGCAGGTCGGCTTCGGTGCTCATCGTGGGGAACTCTGCGCGGGTGGCGAGTGTAGCATGCGCGCGTTCGCGTTCGGAGGCTGCGGAGCGGTGCGCGCCGGCCGGCGCGGGGTCGAGCGATGCTATAATTTTTCGCTTCGCCTTCGTGGAAACTTCATCGCTTCGTGTTCAAGCTGATCGCAACGTCGACGAGTCCCTACACACGCAAGGTGCGCATAGCCCTTGCCGAAAAGAAGATTGAATACCAGATGGCGGAAGTTTCGCCATGGACGCCCGACAATCCGGTGCGCGAATGGAATCCGCTGGGCAAGGTGCCGGTCCTCGTCCTCGACGACGGGACGCAGCTCTTCGATTCCCGGGTGATCGTCGAGTACCTCGATACCATCAGCCCGGTATCCCGCCTGATTCCGGAGCCGAGCCGGCAGCGCATCGCGGTCAAGCGCTGGGAGGCGCTGGCCGATGGCGTCTGCGACGCCGCGGTTGCCGTCGTCCTCGAAGGCCGAAAGCCGGCGCGCCAGCAAAGCAAGGAATGGATCGCGCGCCAGCAACAGAAAGTCGCCGGTGGCGTGACCGAACTCGCGCGTGAACTGGGTGACAGGCCATGGTGCAACGGCGAAGGCTACACGCTCGCCGACATCGCCACCGGCTGTGCTCTCGGGTACCTTGAACTAAGACGCGTCGAGCTCGATTGGTCAGTCGAATACCCGAACCTCGTCCGGCTCGCGGAGAAGCTCGCCAAGCGGCCTGCGTTCCAGGACACCGCGCCGACGCGCTAGCGAGACCCCGGTCCGGCGATTTCGTTCGCTGCAATTCGTCCGCGCGCACCACCCGTTGACGTGACAAGAGGCCCGCGTCGCAGCCCGCTCTCCCAGCCTCCCCTAAAGCCTGAAGGATTGAGCGGGCCAGACCCGTTCCGACGTGACATGGTCACGACGAAAGGTCTGACCTTGCGCGATGCTCGCCGTTAGTTGATCTGCTTCAGCTGGTCCAGAATTCCAGGATTCTCGAGCGTCGACGTGTCCTGTTTGATTTCCTCGCCCTTGGCAATCGAACGCAGCAGCCGCCGCATGATCTTGCCGGACCGTGTTTTCGGCAGGTTTTCGCCGAACCGGATGTCCTTGGGCTTGGCGATGGGCCCGATTTCCCGGGCGACCCAGTCCCGCAGCTCCTTGGCGATCTTGTCGGCCTCGGGTCCCGTGGGGCGCGGCTGCTTCAGCACGACGAACGCGCAGACCGCCTCGCCGGTCAGGTCGTCGGGACGGCCGACCACCGCGGCTTCGGCAACCAGGGGATTGGCCACCAGTGCCGACTCGATTTCCATGGTACCCAGCCGATGGCCCGACACGTTGAGCACGTCGTCGATGCGACCCATGATGCGTATGTAGCCTTCAAGGTCGCGCGACGCGCCGTCCCCAGCCAGGTAATACTTGCCCTGGAAGTCCTCCGGGTAGTAGCTCGTCTTGAATCGTTCCGGATCGCCCCAGATGGTGCGGATCATCGCCGGCCAGGGCCGCTTGATCACGAGGATGCCGCCCTTCCCGAACTCGACGGAGTGCCCGGTCTCATCAACGATGTCAGCCATGATGCCGGGCAGCGCGAACGTGCAGGACCCGGGTTTCAGCGGCGTGGCACCCGGAAGCGGCGTGATCAGGTGACCTCCGGTTTCCGTCTGCCACCAGGTGTCGACGATCGGACAGCGCGAATTGCCGACCGTCTGGTAGTACCACATCCATGCTTCCGGATTGATTGGCTCTCCGACCGTGCCAAGTATGCGCAAACGCGACAGATCGTACTTCTTCGGGAGGTCACCGCCGGCCTTGATCAACGAGCGGATAGCAGTCGGCGCCGTATAGAAGACGGTGACCTTGTGGTCCTGGATCATCTTCCAGAACCGGCCGGCATCCGGATACGTTGGCACTCCTTCGAACACCACCTCGGTCGCGCCGCAGGCAAGCGGTCCGTAGGTGATGTACGTGTGGCCGGTGACCCAACCCACGTCGGCCGTGCACCAGAACACATCGGCGGGCTTGTAGTCGAACGTCCATTTCATCGTCAGGATCGCGTGCAGCAAATAGCCGCCCGTCGAATGCTGCACACCCTTGGGCTTGCCGGTGGACCCCGAGGTGTAGAGGATGAAGAGCGGGTGCTCGGCGCCGACCCAGGTAGGCTCGCAGCTATCGGCCTCCTTGGCGACGGCGTCATGCCACCAGATATCCCGACCCGACTTCATCGCGATGGCCGAGCCGGTGCGCTTCCACACGAACACCGTCTTGATACCCTCGCAGCCGCCGAGCGCGAGCGCCTCGTCGACAACCGGCTTCAACGGGATCTCGCGGCCGCCGCGGTACTGGCCGTCGGCCGTTATTACGGCGATCGCACCCGCGTCGACGATGCGCTCCTGGATGCTCTTGGCGGAGAAGCCACCGAAGACGACCGAATGCGTGGCGCCGATGCGCGCGCAGGCCTGCATCGCCACGATCGCCTGGATCGACATCGGCATGTAGACAAGCACGCGGTCGCCACTTTCGATGCCCCTGGACTTGAGCGCATTCGCGAACTTGCAGACCTCGTGATAGAGCTCCTTGTACGTGATCTTCGTGACGGTGCCGTCGTCGGCCTCGAAGATGATCGCGACCTTGTCCGGCTGCGTGGAAAGGTGCCGGTCGAGACAGTTGTACGAGGCGTTGAGCTGCCCGTCGTCGAACCATTTGTAGAACGGCGCGTTGGATTCGTCGAGCGTCCGGGTAAACGGCTTGTGCCAGAGGAGCTCGCTGCGTGCCAGGCGGGCCCAGAAACCCTCGAAGTCCCGTTCGGCTTCCGCGCACAGAGCGCGGTAGGCATCCATTCCGGAAATATTGGCCTGCCGTACGAACGCCGGGTCCGGCGGAAACACGCGGGTCTCATTCAGTACCGATTCGATCGTGGACGACATGTTCTGGTTCTCCTCCTGGTTTTCGTAGGCATCCGGTGGAACTGACGAGTCTACCTAATGCTTCGCCGACGACGCAACGCCGCGCTGCATCCAGGCGCCCCTCCCGCGGCCGTCGGCCTTTGGCGGTCGTCAAGCAGCGGTCCGCCGCACCGTGAGCGGAGCCCGGGCCGGGTCATCCGCAAATGGTAGACTTTAGAGTTCCCGACAGCACGCTTTCGCCGCCCAGATGGTCCCATCCAAACCCGCCCTCGATCCCCGCATGAGCGCGTTGCCGCGTTTCATCTTCATGAGCCGCTGGCTGCAGGTTCCGCTTTACGTCGGACTCATTGTCGCGCAATGCGTCTACGTTTGGCAGTTCTGGGTGGAACTCGTCCACCTGGTCGAGTCCGCATTGGGCAACGAGGGCGCGATCGAGCTGATCCGGCAGAGCGTGGCGGTGCCCGGCGCCGATCCTGCATTCGCAAAGTCGATGTCGCGTGAGACCCTGACCATGCTGCTGGTGCTGGGTCTGATCGACGTGGTGATGATCTCGAATCTGCTGATCATGGTCATCGTGGGCGGCTACGAGACCTTCGTGTCGAGAATGCGCCTCGAAGGCCATCCAGACCAGCCCGAGTGGCTTTCGCACGTCAATGCATCGGTGCTGAAGGTCAAGCTCGCCACTGCGATCATCGGAATCTCGTCGATCCACCTGCTGCGCACGTTCATCAATGCGCAGGCGTTTACCGAGAAGGCGCTGTTCTACCAGACAGTGATCCACATCACGTTCCTGCTGTCGGCGGTCGCGATCGCCGCCGTCGACCGGATCATGCCGCCAAGCCGACCGCATCGCGCCACGACCAATTTCGCAAAGCACGACAACGACCTGCCGGAGGCTTTGAGATGACCACTGTCCGCCAGAATGATCTCATCCAGAGCGTCGCCGACGCCCTGCAATTCATTTCCTATTACCACCCTCAGGACTTCATACAGGCGTTGGGTGCCGCGTATCGCGCCGAGGAGTCACCCGCTGCAAAGGACGCAATCGCGCAGATCCTCACCAACTCCCGGATGTGCGCCGAGGGTCACCGGCCCATCTGCCAGGACACGGGCATCGTCGTCGCGTTCATCAAGGTTGGCATGGACGTCCGCTGGGAGGGCGTCACGCTGTCGCTCGCGGAAATGGTCAACGAAGGCGTTCGCCGCGCCTACCTCGACCCGGACAACCGGCTGCGGGCATCGCTCGTCGCCGATCCTGCCGGTGCGCGTAGGAACACCCAGGACAACACGCCTGCCGTCGTCCACTTCGATCTGGTGCCGGGCAATACTGTCGAGGTCAGGATTGCGGCGAAGGGTGGCGGCTCGGAGAACAAGTCCAAGTTCGTCATGCTCAATCCGTCGGATTCGATCGTCGAGTGGGTGTTGAAGACCGTGCCGACGATGGGCGCCGGCTGGTGCCCCCCGGGGATGCTGGGCATCGGCATCGGCGGCACTGCGGAGAAGGCGCTGCTGCTCGCCAAGGAAGCGCTGATGGAACCGATCGACATGCACGAGCTCCTGGCCCGCGGCCCGGCGAACAAGACCGAGGAACTGCGCATCGAGCTCTACGACAAGGTCAATGCGCTCGGCATCGGTGCCCAAGGATTGGGTGGCCTTTCGACGGTGCTGGACGTCAAGATCCTCGACTACCCGACGCACGCGGCGAGCAAGCCCGTCGGCATGATCCCCAACTGTGCGGCAACCCGACATGTCCATTTCACGCTCGATGGCTCGGGGGTCGCGAAGCTCGATCCTCCGGATCTCGCGCAGTGGCCGGACGTGCATTGGGAACCCTCGGCGACCGCGAAGCGGGTCAATCTCGACACGCTGACGCGCGAAGAGGCGGCGACATGGCTGCCGGGCGACACGCTCCTGCTCAACGGCAGGATGCTCACCGGCCGCGATGCCGCGCACAAGCGGATCGCCGATCGATTCGCACGCGGGGAGGGACTGCCTGACGGCGTGGATTTCACGAACCGCGCCATCTACTACGTCGGTCCCGTCGATCCGGTGCGCGACGAGGTCGTGGGTCCGGCGGGTCCGACCACGTCGACTCGGATGGACAAATTCACCCACATGATGCTGGACAAGTGCGGGCTGCTCGCGATGATCGGCAAGGCCGAGCGAGGCCCCGTGGCAATCGAAGCCATCAAGAAGCACGGCGCCGTCTACCTGATGGCCGTCGGTGGCGCGGCGTACCTGGTGTCGAAGGCGATCCGCGCGTCGCGAGTCGTAGCGTTCGGCGACCTCGGCATGGAGGCGATCTACGAATTCGAAGTGAAGGACATGCCGGTAACCGTGGCGGTCGATGCCCGTGGCAAATCCGTCCACCATACGGCGCCAAAGCACTGGCAGGCGAGGATCGGCAAGATCCCGGTGACCGCCGAATAGTGCCGTGCTCCAACCGGCCCGCCCGCGCCTTGGCCCCCGCCCCATGAAAATGCCCAATGCCCCCGGTGGTCGCCATGGCACGGAGTGTGCTAAATGGACATGTGGACTATCGAGGATCCTGCGATCAGCCATTGAGCGAGGCGCCGGGCTGCTACCGACGGCATACCCCGGTTGACCCGGGGGCCACGATGAGCGATCAGGGCCGCGCATTCCCGGCGCTCGTCGCGTTCGTCGCAACGTTGGCGATCCTGCCGGCCTTCGACGCGGTCGCCCAGCGGCTGATTGCCGTGTCATCCGGCGATCGGCCCCAATACCAGCAGGCGCTTGCCGGCATCCGGACGGTGGGCTCGCCCGTGGACGCGCTGAACGCGCAACCCGACGACGCCAAATTGGCGGCGGCATTGTCGCGCCTGCCGCGCGACACGGCGATCGTCACGCTCGGCGCGCCGGCTGCGGCACAGGTAGCGCAAGCGGCACCGGCGGTGCCGATCGTCAACTGCATGGCCATGGACAACGACGACGGAAAGGTTCCGCCGGGGACGCTGGTCGTCCCGCTCGACGTCCCAATCGATGTCCGCATCCAGTGGTTGCGCCGCCTGCTGCCCGACGCACACGGCGTGGGCATCCTGTTCGACCCGGCCAGCAATCGACGGCGCGCCGAGGAAAGCGCCGCAGCGCTGCAGCGCGCCGGCTACGCGCCGGTGCTCGAACCCGTTTCGGGGCCGACGGAACTGCCCAAGGCGCTGAGCCGGATCGCCAACCGGATCGACGTACTGCAAGCCATGTCCGACACGACGGTGTTCGCGCGCGAGCATGCGCGGGCACTGCTCCTGTTCTCGTTCCGCCATCAGATTCCGCTCGCCGGCCCTTCCGAAGCGTGGGTGCATGCCGGTGCGCTGTACTCGATCGAGTGGGATTACCGGGACCTTGGCCGCTATTGCGCGTCGCTCGCGCTGCGGCAGCTGGCCGGCGGCCGCGCGCCGCCGCCCGCGCCCGCGCGGACGCGAGTCGTGGTCAACGTGCACTCCGCCCAGCAATTGCAGGTCAAGTGGAATGCCGAACTCCTCCGCTCGGTCGACCGGGTGTACGAATGAAGGGCATGCGCAGCGCGTTGCGCCGCCACCTGTCGCCGCTGGGCGGCGACACGGTGTCGATGCTCGACCTGCCGCCGGTCCGGATGGGCCTGCTCACCAAGCTCAACCTGCTTACGATCGGACTCATCTTCCTCACGGCCGTTGCCATCACCTCATTCCAGATCTCGCAGCGGTGGCGCGACGAGGAGCAGCAGTTGAGATCCCAGGGCGCCTCGCTGATCTTTGTCCTCACCGAACTCGCCGAATACGGGCTGTACACGTCCGACAAGGCGGCGCTGGGGCAGATAATGGACAGCGTAGGCGCCGACCGCGGCGTCGCGTACATCGGTGTGCTCGACCACAATCGGCAGGTGCTTGTCGAGCGACGATTCGCGCCCGAGCTGGCGAACATCCAGCCGCCCGGCCTCACACCCGAGCTCGTTTTGCCGACGCGCGGGAAACTCCTGACCCTCGACCACCAGCTCGCGGGACAGAAATATCTCGAATTGATCGCGCCGGTGACGGTCCCGGGCGAATTGCAGGGAGAACGTCTGGAACTTGCGAGCAACGCGGCGATCAAGGCCGCCGCCGCCGCGAAGTCGCCGATCGGCTACATCCGCCTGGGAATGACGCTCGACGCGACGCGCAAACAATTCCGCGAACAGATGGTTGGGGCGATCGGCGTCGTCGGCGCGCTCGTGGTGCTCGCCATCCTGTCGTCGTTGATGCTCACCCGACGGCTGGTGGCGCCGATGCGACGGCTGATGCGCGCCGCGCGGGCAGTGGGTGCGGGACGGCTCGACGTCTACGTCCCCGCGCGCTCATCCGACGAGCTTGGCCTGCTCACCCACACGTTCAATCACATGACGCAGAAGCTCTCGGAATCGCAGTCCGAGGTCGCCAACTACCAGCGCACGCTCGAGCAAAAAGTCGCTCAACGCACACGCGAGCTCGAGGTGGCGACCGCGCAGGCCTACAAGCTCGCGCAGCACGACATCCTGACCGGGCTGCCGAACCGGTCGCTTCTGAACCAGCGTCTGAAACAGATCCTGGCGCAGGCGCAACGCGACGGCTTGCACGTCGGTTGCCTGTTCCTGGACTTCGACCACTTCAAGCGAATCAACGACACGCTGGGCCATGATGCCGGTGACCAGCTGCTGCAGGCGATTGCGCAGCGACTCACCAACGCCGTGCGTGAATCGGATACCGTCGCCCGCCTGGGTGGCGATGAGTTCGTCGTTATCCTTCCCGGCCTGGCCCCGGAGCCCGCCACGTTCGAGCTCATGGCGGTGCTTTCACGCGTCCGCGATGCATTCCAGGCGCCGTTCAGACTCGCGGACCAGACCCCGACGCTGACCTGCTCGATCGGCGTCGCGATGTTCCCGCTCGACGCAGAGGATGGAGTCGGCCTGATCAAGCAGGCAGACACCGCGATGTATGCAGCCAAGGACGCCGGACGCAATGCCTTTCGTTTCTTCACCGCCGACATGAACGCGAAGGTCCAGCTCCGGTTGCAGCTCGAGACCGACATGCGGCGCGGCCTCATGGACGATGAATTTTTCATCATGTACCAGCCGCTGATCGAGATGCAGACCGGCCGCGCGTGCGGCGTCGAGGCGCTCCTGCGCTGGCGCGACCCCGAGCGCGGGATCATCGGTCCGGCGGAATTCATCCCCGTGGCCGAGGAATCGGGGATGATCCAGGCGCTGGGCGCACGGGTACTGCGCGAAGCCTGCCGTCAGGTCGTCGCCTGGCATCGGCAGAACATGCCGCTGCGCCTGTCGGTAAATCTCTCGGTCCAGCAGCTGCAGCACGACAGCTGGCTGTCGATCGTCGAGGAGGCGCTTTCGACCAGTGGGTTGGCGCCGCGCCATCTCGACCTCGAAATCACCGAAAGCGTGATCATCACGCATCCGGAAAAGGCCGTCGCGACGCTGATGAAACTGAAACAGATGGGCGTGTCGATCACCGTCGACGACTTCGGCACCGGTTATTCGAGCCTGTCGTACCTCGCACGCCTGCCGATCCAGGGCGTGAAGATCGACCAGCGCTTCGTGCATGGACTCGAGCAGAACCGCAACGACGAGGCGATCACGCTGGCCATCATTGCTTTGTCGCATTCGCTCGGCCTGCGCTGCATCGCCGAGGGCATCGAGACGCCGGCGCAATTCAATTTCCTGAAGGCGCATGGTTGCGAGGAGGCACAGGGCTTCCTGATCTCGCACCCGTTATCCGAGGCGGACCTGCGCTCGTGGTGGCGGATCCAGAATGAGCTGATCCAGGGCCACGAGCGGCAAGCGGATCTTTGGCAGCAGTCGGCGGGGTCTTGAGGGGAGGGGATTCCCCCCGAAGACGCCTTCGGCGTCCTCCCCCCAGGGGGCACCCGCCTTGGGACGGCCCGGCGGCGGGCCGGATCCCCCCGAAGACGCCTTCGGCGTCCTCCCCCCAGGGGGCACCCGCCTTGGGACGGCCCGGCGGCGGGCCGGATCCCCCCGAAGACGCCTTCGGCGTCCTCCCCCCAAGGGGCGCCGCCCGCCTTCAGATCCGCAGGTCGTCCGGCTGGTCGACGTCCCGAACCACGCCCGGGTCGTCGACTTCGATCACTCGCAGCACCCATCGCCGCGCCGCGATGATCGCGCGCGCACCCGAGTCACCGGAGAGCGCCTTCAGCGCGGTGTCGTAGGCGCGCGCGAATCCAACCGGGTGGCCGCGTTCGCCTCGATAGGCGGGAGCGACAATTTCAGCGCCGTCGGCGAGCGCAGTGGCCACGGCCAGAATAGTTGCGGGCGCAATCCACGGCATATCGGCCAGCGCGACGACGAACCCGTTCGCATCGGGCGCGACGGCGAGCGCCTCACCGACGGCAAAAGCGAGACTCGTGCCCATCCCTTCATCGGCACGGTCGCAGACGACGACCCGCGCACCGGTCGCCTCCAGTTCACGGCGCAGCACCGTATCGCCGGGGCGGACCACGGCGACGACATCGGTGAGCGCCGCCACCATGTGCATCGCAGCCGCAGCACCGAGGGTGCTGCCACCGGCGACACCATGCGAGGACGCAGGGATCGGCGTCAGCAGCTTCGCACCGCCGAAACGCGCGCCGCGGCCCGCCGCGAGCAGGATGCCGATGTATCGCATTGCGAGATTGGCCTCGAGCCGATTGCGCTGGGGTGGCGCTCGGTTGACGCTCAAGTGGCGCGAGCGCTCAATCGGGCGCGCGCGGATTCGCCGTGCGAGATCATTCCGGAAGCAGCCGGAATTTGCCGTCGCGTACGACAACCAGCACCCGCGCCCGCTCGTCCATGCCATTGTGGTTGGCAGCCGACATGTTGAACACGCCCTGCGTGCCGACGACGTCACGCTCCTGCTCCAGAGCGTCGCGCAGCGCGACCCGGAACGCCTCGGTCCCCGGCCTGCCTGCCTTGAGCGCAGCGGGCACCGCGCGCGAAAGCAGGATGCCCCCATCCCAGGTGTTGGCGCCGAAAGTCGCCGGCTTGCCGCCGAACTGCTTCTGGTAGGCAGCGATGTAGGCCTGCGCAACTTTCTTGGTCGGGTTCGAATCGGGAATTTCGTCGATCACGAGCATCGGCCCTGCGGCGAGGACCGTGCCCTCCACCTTTTCCTTGCCCAGCCGGATGAAGTCGTCGGTGGCCACCGCGTGCGTCTGGTAGACGCGACCTTTGTAGCCCTGGTCATACAGCGTTGCCTGCGGCAGCACCGCGGGACCGCCTACCGCGGCGATCAGCACCGCGTCGGGCTTCGCCGCGATCAGCTTCAACGTCTGGCCCGTCACGCTTTGGTCGTTTCGCGCAAAGCGTTCGTTCGCCACGACGCGGATCCCGGCCCTTTCCGCGAGGCCGGAGAAGACCTTGTACCAGTTCTCGCCATAGGGATCGTTGAAGCCGATGAAACCGATCGTCTTCACGCCATTTTTCTGCATGTGCTTGATCAGAGCTGCGGCGATCAGGTCGTCGTTCTGGGTCGTCTTGAACACCCAGCGCTTTCTAGCGTCGAGCGGCTCGACGACCGCCGACGTGCCGACGGTCGCCATGACCGGGACCTTCGCTTCCGCGATGATGTCGAGGATCGCGAGCGCATTGGGCGTCGTCGACGGACCGATCATCGCGTCGATGTTGTTTTCGGCGATGAGCTTCTTTATGTTCTGCACCGCGCGCGTGGTGTCGCCCCCGTCATCGAGCTGGATGTACTCCACCGTCGCATCGCCGATCTTTCTGGGCAGCAGGTCGCCGGTGTTCTTCTGCGGAATGCCGATCGCGGTGGTCGGGCCGGTGGCGGAGACCATGAGGCCGATCTTCACCTGTGCCATGGCGACCGATGACAGCGAAACGAGCAGGACGAACAATGCACGGCGGTAGAACACGGAGACTCCTCCGAAGAAGTGGGCGACGGTAGATCGTAAGCCGAAGTTTCCCGCCGCAGCAAGGACACTCACGCGACCTCCCCGGCCGCAGTCCCGGACGCCCAGGCCCACTGAAAATTGTAGCCACCCAGCCAGCCGGTGACGTCGACCACCTCTCCGATGAAGTACAGGCCGGGCACCGAAGTCGCCGCCATGGTTGTCGACGACAGTCCGCGGGTGTCGACTCCGCCCAGCGTGACTTCCGCCTTGTTGTAGCCGAGCGTGCCCGACGGCAGAACCTCCCAGCGATGCAGCTGCGCCGCGATGTCCCGCCGCATCTGCGCACCCAGCTCCCGAAGCGACGCCGTCGCCGCGTGCGCGGCGCACCATTGCTGGGCGAAACGCCTGGGCAGCTTCTCGGCAAGGAGATTGGGCAATCGCGCGTCGGATCCCGCGCGCGAATCAAGCCATGCGTAGGCGTCGAGCCCCGGGAGCAGATCGATCCACAGCGGCTCGCCGCCCTTCCAGTACGATGAAATCTGCAGGATCGCCGGGCCCGACAGGCCGCGATGCGTGAACAGGAGGTTTTCCCGGAACCGCCCGTCATTGCAGGAAATTTCCGCATCGATGGAGATGCCCGACAGTTCTGCGTATTGGGCCAGCGCCTCGGGGGCAAAGGCGAGCGGGACCAGCGCCGGTCGCGGCGGCACCACTGCAAGCCCGAACTGCTCGGCAATGCGGTAGCCGAAGGGTGTCGCGCCGATTTTCGGCACGGTGAGGCCGCCGGAGGCGATGACCAGTGACTCGCAGCGAACGGCGCCCTGCGGTGTCGCGACGACATGGCGGCCGCCCTCGCGATGCACGCCGGTCACCGGACAGGGCATGCGCCACTCAACCTTCGCCGCGTCGCATTCCGCCTTGAGCATCCGGACGATGTCCTGCGCCGTTTCGTCGCAGAAGAGCTGGCCGAGTTTTTTCTCGTGCCAGGCGATGCGATGCCTGTCCACGAGGCGGATGAAATGATCGGGCGTATACCGCGCGAGCGCCGATCGGCAGAATTCGCGATTGCGCGACAGGTAGTTCGCCGGCCCGGCGTTGACGTTCGTGAAGTTGCAGCGGCCGCCCCCGGAGATGCGGATCTTCTCGCCCAGGCGGTGAAAGTGCTCGATCAGCAGCACGCGCCGGCCGCGCTGGCCGGCGCGCGCCGCGCACATCATGCCGGCGGCACCGGCGCCGATGACAACGACGTCGTATTCGGGCATCGGGAATCAGGGGGGCAGAAGGCAGAGGGCAGAGGGCAGAGGGCAGAGGGCAGACGGCAGACGGCAGACGGCGGGTGCGCACCAACGGCGCGGCACCGGTTTGCACGCACCGCCGGCGCGCCTGTCCTCTGAATTCCCTGCTCTGAAGGTGAAGGAATTCTTCGGCTAGTCGCCGAAGAATTCCTTCACCTTTTCAATCCATCCCTTCGCACGGGGATGGTGCTTGCCCGGGTCTTCCTGGCTGATCGTCTCGAACTCGCGCAGAAGTTCCTTCTGGCGCGACGTGAGCTTGACCGGCGTTTCGATCGCAACGTGGCAATAGAGGTCGCCCTGCGCCGAGCCTCGAACCGGGCGGATGCCCTTGTTGCGCAGGCGGAACGTCTGCCCGGTCTGCGTTTCGGGCGGCACCTTGATCGTCGCGTGACCGTCGAGCGTCGGAATCTCGAGTTCGCCGCCGAGCGCGGCGGTCGCGAAGCTGATCGGCATTTCGCAATGCAGGTCCGCGCCCTCGCGCTGGAACATCGGGTGCGGCTTGAGATTGACCACGACATACAGGTCGCCTGCGGGTCCGCCATTGAGGCCGGCCTCGCCCTCGCCGGTCAGCCGGATGCGGTCGTCCTGGTCCACACCCGGCGGGATCTTGACCGAAAGCGTCTTGTGCTTCTTGATTCGACCCGCACCGTGGCAAGCCGCGCAGGGCTCGGCGACGACCTTGCCCCGGCCGTGGCACGCCGGGCAGGTCTGCTGGATCGAGAAGAAGCCCTGCGACACGCGTACTTCGCCGCGGCCGTGACAGGTCGGGCATTGCTTGGGCTCCGTGCCGGGCTTGGCGCCGGACCCATGGCACTTCTCGCATCCCTCCATCGCGGGGATGCGGATCTTGACCTCGGCGCCGCGCGCCGCGTCCTCCAGGGTCAACTCGAGGTTGTAGCGCAGATCGGCGCCACGATAGACGCCGGTCCCGGGTCCGCCGCGTCCCTGCTGCCCGAAGATCTCGCCGAAGATGTCGCCGAAGGCATCGGCAAAACCGCCGAACCCTTCCGGCCCCTGCCGCCCTCCGGCAAACCCGGCGGAAGGATCCACGCCTGCGTGCCCGAACTGGTCGTAGGCGGCGCGCTTGCGCGGGTCGGACAGGATTTCGTACGCCTCCTTCGCCTCCTTGAACTTGGCTTCCGAGCCCTTGTCGTCCGGATTGCGGTCCGGGTGATGCTTCATCGCGAGCTTGCGATACGCCTTCTTGATGTCGTCGTCGGTCGCGTCGCGATTGAGGCCGAGCACCGAGTAAAAGTCGCTTTTCGCCATGGAAAAATTCTAGCCTTTCATGAAAATCATCGCGCCAGGCGAGCACCCCGCCGGCGCAAACCCTCCATCGCGACCCGACGGAAACGCACAAAGGCCGAGTTAAGGGGCGCCGGGAGGCGCCCACTTCAACTCGGCCCGATAGCACGTCGCGCTCCGCTGGTCGCGCAAGGCGACCGGCGTGCCGCGACGGACTATCACTTCTTGTCGCTTTTCACTTCCGTGAACTCCGCGTCCACCACTTTCTCGTCGGCCTTTGCACCATCGCCGGCATGCGCATGCGCATGAGCGCCGTCGCCGCCACTACCACCGTCAGAGCCGCCCGCAGCCGCCTGCGCCTGCGCGTACATGAGCTCGCCCAGCTTCTGCGCCGCCTTGGACAATTCCTCGGCTTTGGCCTCGAGCGGTTCCTTCGCCGCATCCTTCTGCTTCAGGAGTTCCTCGGCGTCCTTGAGCGCGGCCTCGATCTTGCCCTTGTCGTCGCCACCGATCTTGTCGCCGTAATCGGTGAGCGATTTCTGCACGCTGTGCACGAGCGCATCCAGGCTGTTGCGCGCCTGCACGGTCTCCACCAGCTTGCGGTCGTCCTCGGCATGCGCCTCGGCATCCTTGACCATCTTCTCGATCTCGCCTTCGGACAGTCCCGAGTTCGCCTTGATCGTGATCTTGTTCTCCTTGCCCGTCGCCTTGTCGCGCGCCGAGACATGGAGGATGCCGTTGGCGTCGATGTCGAACGTGACCTCGATCTGGGGCATGCCTCGCGGCGCCGGCGGAATGCCCTCGAGGTTGAACTGGCCGAGACTCTTGTTGCCGGACGCCATGTCGCGCTCGCCCTGCAGCACGTGGATCGTCACCGCGCCCTGGTTGTCGTCGGCGGTCGAGAACACCTGCTGCGCCTTGGTCGGGATCGTCGTGTTCTTCTGGATGAGCTTGGTCAACACGCCGCCCAGCGTCTCGATGCCGAGCGACAACGGCGTCACGTCGAGCAGCAGCACGTCCTTGACGTCGCCCTTCAGCACGCCGCCCTGGATCGCGGCACCGACGGCCACGGCTTCGTCCGGGTTGACGTCCTTGCGCGGCTCCTTGCCGAAGAAATTCTTGACCTTCTCCTGCACCTTGGGCATCCGCGTCTGTCCGCCGACCAGGATCA
This sequence comes from uncultured beta proteobacterium, assembly GCA_963739745.1. GTDB lineage: Bacteria > Pseudomonadota > Gammaproteobacteria > Burkholderiales > Casimicrobiaceae > VBCG01. Next base: position 348,575 of record CAVUCJ010000006.1, on the reverse strand, counting down.
CGTCCGAAACGTCGGCAAGCTTGATTCCGGCATCCTTGATCGCGATGCGGCACGGCTCGATCGTCCGCTCGATCAACTCCTCGACGAGCGCCTCGAATTTGGCGCGCGTGATCTTCATCGAAAGGTGCTTGGGACCGGACTGGTCAGCCGTGACGTACGGCAGGTTGATCTCGGTCTGCTGCGAGCTCGACAGCTCGATCTTCGCCTTCTCGGCGGCATCCTTGAGGCGCTGCAGCGCCAGCACGTCGTTCTTGAGATCGACGCCCGATTCCTTCTTGTATTCCGTGACGATGTAGTCGATGAGGCGCTGGTCGAAGTCCTCGCCGCCCAGGAACGTGTCGCCGTTGGTCGACAGCACCTCGAATTGATGCTCGCCGTCGACATTGGCGATCTCGATGATCGAGATGTCGAACGTGCCACCGCCCAGGTCGTAGACGGCGATCTTGCGATCGCCTTCCTTCTTGTCGAGGCCGAACGCGAGCGCCGCCGCCGTGGGCTCGTTGATGATCCGCTTGACCTCGAGCCCGGCGATCTTGCCGGCGTCTTTGGTCGCCTGCCGCTGCGAATCGTTGAAGTACGCGGGAACGGTGATGACGGCCTCGGTCACTTCCTCGCCGAGGTAATCCTCGGCAGTCTTCTTCATCTTGCGGAGGATTTCAGCCGACACCTGTTGCGGCGCCAGCTTCTTGCCGCGCACCTCCACCCACGCATCGCCGTTGTCGGCCTTGACGATCCGGAACGGCATGAGGTCGATGTCCTTCTGGACCTCCTTTTCCTCGAACCGGCGACCGATGAGCCGCTTGACGGCGTAGACGGTGTTCTTGGGATTGGTGACGGCCTGCCGCTTCGCGGGCGCGCCAACCAGGATTTCGCCGTCCTCCATGTAGGCGACGACCGAGGGCGTCGTACGCGCGCCCTCGGAATTCTCGATCACCTTCGGCGTGCTGCCTTCCATGATGGCGACACAGCTGTTGGTGGTACCGAGGTCGATGCCGATGATCTTGCCCATGATGTAAAACCTCCGTGATTCGAATTGATCTGCCTGGCCGTCAGATGGGGGTTGCGTGTTGCCGGATCAACCCGCCTATGCCGCGACTAGGACTTGGGTGCGCCGCCGCTGGACACGGTCACGAGCGCCGGGCGAAGAACCCGATCGCTGACCAGATAACCCTTCTGGAACACGTCGACGACCGTGTTCGCCGGCAGTTCCGAGGGCACCATCTGCATCGCCTGGTGACGATGCGGGTCGTACTTCTCGCCCACCGGATTGACCTCGACCAGCTGGGCATGGTCGAACGCCGATTGCAGCGCCTTCAAAGTCAACTCGGCACCCGAACGGAGCGTATCGAGCGAGACATCACCGGCTTCCAGCGTCTTTTCCAGCGCGTCCTTGACCGGCAGGAGGTCTTCGGCGAAGCGCTCGACGGCGTACTTGTGCGCTTTGGCGACGTCGGCCTGTGCGATCTTGCGCGCGTTGTCGGTCTCGGCCTTGGCACGCAGCCAGGCATCCTTCAATTCGGCGACCTCGGACTGGACCCGCGCCAGCTGGTCGGTGATGTCCTCGGCTACGTGGGCCACCGCATTGGGATCGACGGGGGTCGGCGTGGCGCCGGCGTCGGTGGTGGTGACGTCGCCGGGTGCCGAGGGAGGGTTGGGGTGGGCGTTGTTCTTCGCGGTCATTCGTGGGCGTTCCTGGAACAATCGTTGCTGACCGTACGCACGTTGGGGGCAATTCAACCTTTTCAAGCCCGAAACTCGCGGAAAAATCGTATTCGGAACAGGGAGATGGGGCCCGATCCCCGCCATTCGCCGCCAGGGTGGACCGATCGCCCGCAACGCGGACCCAGGCGCGGGCAATGCCCGGCGCTATTGACGGGCCCCCAGTGCCTTCGCCCGAACCCCGGTCAATTCGCGGGCATCCACGTCGGGCGGCTGTTCGAGCCACCCGGCGAGGTTGCGAAAGGCAAGGTCCGCGAGTGCTGCGATCCACGCCGGATGCTCGTTGAGGCAGGGAATCACGTGGAACTCGCCTCCCCCGGCGGCGCTAAACGTAGCGCGACCCTCGATGCCGATTTCCTCGAGCGTCTCCAGGCAGTCGGCAACAAAGCCGGGACAGAACACGTCGACACGCGCAACGCCCTCGCGGGCCAGCGTCGTCAGCATATCCACCGTATACGGCTGGAGCCACGGCGCCCGGCCGAAGCGCGACTGGAACGTCAGCACCCATTGCTCCGGGGCAAGGCCGAGCTCGCGTACCAGCAGTCGCGCGGTCACGTGGCAGTAACAATGGTACGGATCACCCAGCTCCAGCGTGCGGCGCGGCACGCCGTGGAATGACAGCACCAGCTTGCCTGGGCGACCGTTCTTGACCCAGTAGTCGTTGACGTTCTTCGCGAGCGCCTTGATGTATCCGGCGTCCGCGTGGAAAGTCTCGACGAAGCGCAGCGCGGGCATTCGCCGCGTGCGGCTGAGGTACGCCATCACCGCGTCGAAGGCCGAGGCCGTCGCGCTCGCCGAGTATTGCGGAAACAACGGTAGGACGAGGATCTTCTCGCAGTGCGCGGCACGGAGCTTTTCGAGCGCGCTCCCGACACTCGGATTGCCGTAGCGCATGCCGATCTCGACCGGGCACAGGTCGGCTGGAAACCCGGCGCCCTTGAGCCGCTGTCCCAGGTATCCGAGCAGCAGCGTGCGCTGGCGCAGGCTGTGCACCAGCAGCGGCGACCCATCGCGGGTCCAGATCGCAGCGTATTTCTCCGCCGATTTGGCCGGTCGTACCAGCAGGATGACCCCGTACAGCAGCGGCTTCCATACCCAGGCAGGGATCTCTATGACGCGCGGATCGGACAGGAATTGCGCCAGGTAGCGGCGCACCGCCCCCGGCGTCGCGGCGTCGGGTGTTCCCAGGTTGGTCAGCAGGATGCCGATCCTGGGCGTGCGGTCGTGGGTGAACGGCGGTTCAGGGGCGTGCTTCATCGAAATCCCCGACAGGCGAAATTCAGCGAGAGGGCCACGAAGCAACCGGACATCGCCTCGGCGACGGCAGGCCGGATCGACGCGCGCTTCGACGTCATGCCGAAGTCATGCGACGCGCCCGCCATCCGTCGAAACCGCGCCTCGCCTCGGAGCGGATCGCCCTCTGCACGAACGGAGTCCAACCGAGCAACGTCGCCTTGGGACCGATCGCCATCCGGCTCCAGCGCCACAGGTCGAAACTGTCGATGTGGGTCGCGATCCGGCCGTCGCGAAAGGTGAAACGCGAATCGATGATGTTGTGGACGACCCGCCCGGTGACCGAAAACGTGTATCGCGGCTCCCAGTGCGCCGCGCCCGCGGCATCGTCGGCGCGCACGTCGCGCCACTCGAGAACCAGGTCGCGGCCGCGCTCGCAAAGCATCGTCCACATTGCCGCGACATCAGCCCCGGCGATCTCGAAGATGGGATCGCGAAACGTCGCATCCGCCGCATAGCAGGCGGCCATCGCGGCGGCATCGCGCTTCCGAAACGAAGCATAGAAATGCTCGACCAGTTCCGCATTCGGATGCATCGCGGCGCTACTCGTCCGACAGCTGCTGCGACATCGCGTTGGACAGGAGCTTGGCGGTCACGTCAACGATCGGGACCACGCGCTCGTAGGCCATCCGCGTTGGGCCGATCACCCCAAGCGTGCCGATCACCTGTCCGTTGGCCTCGTAGGGCGCGGTCACGACGCTGCACTCGTCGAGCGGAACCAGGCCCGACTCGCCGCCGATATAGATCTGCACGCCCTGCGCGCGCTGCGACAGGTCGAGCAAATGGAGAATCGATGTCTTCTGGTCGAACAGGTCGAACAGGCGCCGCAGCCGCTCCATGTTCGATGAGAGGTCTTCGGCGTGGAGGAGGTTTCGTTCGCCGGTGACGACCAGGGATTCGCCCTCCGACAGAGCACCCTCGCCGGCGTCGACGGCCGCCGACATCAGCCGCGCGACGTCCTCGCGCAGCGCGCGCAGTTCTTCGGCAATGCGAATACGAATCGTGGCGAACGGCTGGCCCGCAAAATGCTGGTTGAAGAACTGCGCCGCCTCGGTCAGCTGCGCGTGCGAGTACGAGCGGTCGGTATGCAGGATGCGGTTCTGGACGTCGCCCTCGGCCGTAACCAGGATCAGCAGCACGCGACGATCGGACAGCCGCATGAATTCCAGGTGCCGGAACGCCGCGTCGCGGCGCTTGGGTGTCATCACCACGCCCGCGAACTGCGTCAGCTGCGACAGGAGCCCCGCAGCGGCGCTCACGAGCTGTTGCGGCCGGTCGGCGATCAATTCGCCCTCGAGCCGGTGAATCTCACGCTGCTCGAGCGGCTTGACGACCATGAGGCTGTCGACGAAGAAGCGGTAGCCCTTGGCGGTGGGGACGCGCCCGGCGGACGTGTGCGGGCTCGCGATGAACCCCATTTCCTCGAGATCCGCCATCACGTTGCGCACCGTGGCCGCCGAAAGATCCAGGCCGGATTGGCGCGACAGCGCGCGCGATCCGACCGGCTGACCGTCGCTCACGTAACGCTCGATCAGGGTCTTCAACAGGTGCTGCGCGCGCGGTTCGAGCATGGTCCGATTCTACCGTCCCTCGTCGGTGGCAGGCGAGACGCACGAGAGGCCGCCCGGCGTACCCGGACGCTTGCACCGCCACCCCGGCCATTCGGACGAGCGCGGGCCATGGCATCGCATGTGGTTTAATCGTCGCCATGTCGACGCCGAGCGCCATCGCCCGCTTTGCCCGAGTGGCCCTCGTTGGTCGCCAGGCGAGCCCGGACATCGCCGAGCCGCTGCTGCAGCTCGCCGACCACTTGACGGCGCGGGGTCACCAGGTCGTGGTCGACGCGGAAACGGCGAAGTACGCGCCGGTTCCCGGCTATCCGACCGCAGGGACGGCAGACCTGCCGCGCAGCGCGGATGTGGCCGTCGTGCTGGGCGGTGACGGAACGATGCTCGCGATTGCGCGGCAGATGGCGCCCTTCGACGTGCCGTTGATCGGGATCAACCAGGGCCGGCTCGGGTTTCTGACCGATATCCCCCTGGCGCGCATGGAGGTAGCGCTCGATGCCGTGCTTCTCGGGCGCCTTCGTCGAGCAACGGCGCACGTTGCTCGCCGTGGTGGTCGAACGCGCCGCCGGCGGGCGGGACGAGACTCTTGCGCTCAACGACGTCGTCGTCAACCGTGGCTCGCTCGGCAGCATGATCGAGTGCGCGGTGGACATTGACGGGAGGTTCGCCTACGCGATGCGCGCGGACGGAATCATCGTCGCCACCCCGACCGGGTCCACCGCCTATGCACTGTCCGCCGGGGGCCCGATCCTGGCACCGCAACTCGCAGCGTTCCTGCTCGTGCCGGTCGCGCCGCATGCGCTTACCCATCGGCCCATCGCGATTCCCGACGACTCGAAAATCGCGATTACTGTCATTCGCAGCCGCGACGCCGGCGTGCATTCCGACGGCCAGGCGCATTTTTCGCTGACCGAGGGCGACCGAGTGACCCTCGAGCGCGCCAAATTTCACGCCCGCTTCCTCTATCCCGAGGGACACGACTATTTCGCGATGCTGCGCGAAAAGCTGCACTGGAGCGCGATGCCCGAACGCATCGCCGGGGCCGGAAACGACTAGGACCGTTGGCATGCTGCACTCGCTCGCGATCCGCAATTTCGTCGTGGTCGCCGCTCTCGATGTCGAATTCACCGCCGGACTCACTGTCCTCACCGGGGAAACCGGCGCCGGCAAGTCGATCCTGCTCGATGCGCTCGGTCTGCTGCTCGGCGACCGCTTCGAACTGCGGCAGTTGCGTCCTGGTGCGCCGCGCGCGGAGCTCGCGGCCGAATTCGACGTCGGTGACGCGCCCGCGGTGGCCGCCTGGCTCTCGGAACAGGCGCTCGCCGCCGACGGCGAATCCTTGCTGCTGCGCCGGGTGCTCGATGCACAGGGCAGAAGCCGCGCATGGATAAACGGCAGCCCGGCGACCCTCGCGCAGCTCTCGGAACTGGGCGGGCGCCTGGTCGCCATCCACGGTCAGCACGCGCACCAGACCCTCGGCGAGGCGGAGACACAGCGCAACCTGGTCGACGCGTTCGGTGGGTTCACGACCCTGGCACGCGAAGTCGCGGATCGGCACCGCGCCTGGCGCGCGGCCGCCGAGCAGCGCGACGCCGCGGCGCAGGCGGAACAGGCGTCCTCCGCGGAGCGCGAGTTCCTGGACCGGCGAAGGAACGAGCTGGCGATGCTCGCAGTCACCGAATCGGAATGGGATGAGCTATCGGTAACGCAGGCACGACTGGCCAACGCCGCCGACCTGATTGCCGCAGCCCACGACGGCGTCGCGGTGCTGTCCGAGGCCGACGACGCGCTCGCGGTTCGCCTGGCGCAGCTCGTGCAGCGGCTGCGGGCGGCGGCGACGCACGACCCGGCGCTCGCCACCGTGGTATCGCTGCTCGATGCCGCCGGGATCCAGGTCGACGAGGCCGCGCGCGCGTTGCGCGACTACCAGCGCCGGCTTGACCTCGACCCCGGCGAACTGAAGCGGGTGGAAGACCGCCTGTCCGCGATCCATGACACCGCGCGCAGACATCGCGTTCGTGCGGACGCGCTGCCCGCGCTGCTGGCCGAGACCGAGGCACGGCTGCGCGCGCTTGCCGAGTCCGCCGACGCCGAAGTGCTCGCACTGCGCGCCGCGGAGACCGAACGCCTTTACCGCGACGCAGCGACGCAATTGTCGACGAAGCGCCGGTTCGCGGCCAACGAGCTCGCGCATCGCGTGACGGTCGCGCTGCAGACGCTCGCGATGGCGGGCGGCCGCCTGGAGATCGCGCTCACGCCCCTCGCCGTGCCCGCGTCGTACGGCTTGGAGCAGGTCGAATTTCGTGTCGCCACGCATCCCAAGCAACCTCTCGGTCCGCTCGCTCGCGTGGCATCCGGCGGCGAGCTATCGCGCATCGCGCTTTCGATCCAGGTGGTTGCGAGTGAAGCGGGCGACGTCCCCACGCTGGTGTTCGACGAAGTAGACAGCGGCATCGGCGGCGCGGTGGCCGCGACGGTCGGGGAACTGCTGCAGGCGTTGGGCGCCAGGCAGCAGGTATTGTGCGTCACGCATTTGCCCCAGGTGGCGGCATTCGCGGATCAGCACTACCGGGTAACGAAGTCAGGCAGTGGTGACGGCGTCGAAAGCGCGCTCGCACGGATGACCGACGCGGAGCGCGTCGAGGAACTCGCTCGCATGCTGGGTGGCACTCAGGTCACCGCCAAGACGCGCGCCCATGCAAAGGAAATGTACGATCAGCATCGGCGCGCATCGTGACGACGGCGCGCAGCTTCATTGCGGGAATGGAGAGCGCTGCGGTCGCGGGAGTTGTTGAGCCCGCCGCCGCGGGAGTTGTTGAGCCCACCACCGCTAGAATTATTGAGCCCGCCGCCGCGGGACTAGCGAGCCCACGCGGGAGGTGTGCTAGTTGCGCGGCGACTTGGTGCTGACGACTTTCGCGCCACGCTTCGTCGACCTGCGCGCCTTGTTCTTGGATGACGACTTCATCACCGCAGGCTTGACTGCGGGCGCCGGCAGCGCTTCGCCGGTTTCCAGCCAGTACTTGACACGCTGGGCATCTCCCAGCCGCGCCAGTCTGCCGATCGAGTCGAGCAGCACGATCACCATCGGCCGGCTGGCGATGGTCGCCAGCATCACCACGCAGCGGCCCGCTTCGCGGATGTAGCCGGTCTTCTGCAGCTGGATGTCCCAAGCGTCGTTCTTCACCAGCGCGTTGGAATTGTTGTAGCCGATGGTCTGGCCGGTCGGCTGGACCTCGACATAGTGAGCGGGCGTCGTCGAGTATTCGCGGATCAGCGGATATTCGGCCGCGGCGCGCACGAGCTTCGCCAGGTCGTTGGCGGTCGAGACGTTGCGCGGCGACAGCCCGGTGGGATCCTCGTAGTGCGTGCTGGTCATCCCGAGTGACGCCGCCTTGAAGTTCATCGCGGCAACGAAGGCGGTCGAGCCTCCCGGATAGTGCCGGGAGAGCGCGGAGGCCGCACGATTCTCGGACGACATCAGCGCCACTCGCAGCATCTCATCGCGCGACAGCGTGGCACCCATGCGCAATCGCGAGTGGCTGCCCTTGAGGTAGTCGAAATCGCCCATGTCGACTTCAAGCGCCTCGTCGGGCGGCAACTCGGCGTCGAGCACGACCATCGCAGTCATCAGCTTGGTCAGCGACGCAATCGGCGTGACCTCATTGGCCGCCTTGGCATAGACGGCATGCCCGTCGCTGGCATCGAGGACGACCACGTTGGCCGACTTGAGCTGGAGCTTGGATGCGTCGAGTTCCGCCGCCGCGCCCGAGGAAATCGAGGCGAAAATCGACGCGATTGAGCCCGCAAAAACAAGGATTAAGGAGCGAATCATCAGGTTGGTTCTCACGGTGGCAGCCGTGGTTATCTCACGGTTTTCCGCCCAGAGTCAATACCCCAACGGCGTCAAGGACTTACACTTGGCTTGCTGTGTTGCAGCCATGCACCGACCCGGGAGCGCTCCACCAGGGGGCGCCCGGCAGCGACTCGCCCGCACTGTCACGACGACAGCGCGTCGTGCGCCGCTGCCCCGAGCACGGCGGAATGCGGCGCCGCGCGTTCCTCGTCCTGCTGCAACCGCCACATCCTCGCGTAGATCCCATTCGCGGCCAACAGGCCGGCATGGGTGCCGCGTTCGACGATGGCGCCCGCGTCGAGTACCAGGATTTCGTCGGCGTCGACGATCGTCGACAGCCGGTGCGCGATGGTAAGCGTCGTGTGGTTCTGCGCGATTGCGCGCAGTTCCGACTGGATCGCCCTCTCCGAGCGCGAATCGAGCGCGCTGGTCGCCTCGTCGAAGACGAGGATATGCGGTGCCTTGAGGATTGCCCGCGCGATGGCCACGCGCTGCTTCTCGCCGCCGGAGAGCTTCAGCCCTCGCTCGCCCACCGGCGTCGCGTAGCCTTCGGGCAGGCGGGCCACGAAATCGTGGATCTGCGCGAGCCGCGCCGCCCCCTCGATCTCGTCCTGCGTCGCGCCCGGCTTGCCATAGCCGATGTTGTAGCCGATGCTGTCGTTGAACAGCACCGTGTCCTGCGGGACGATGCCGATCGCCGCGCGCAGCGACGCCTGTCCAACATCGCGGATGTCCTGGCCGTCGATCGTGATCCGGCCGGAACGCACGTCGTAGAAGCGGAACAGCAGGCGCGACAGCGTCGACTTCCCCGAGCCCGACGGGCCGACGATGGCCACCGTGCGTCCGGCGGGAATAGTGAACGAAACGCCGAACAGGATCTGCCGGTTGGGCTCGTAGGCGAAATCGACGCGGTCGAAGACGACCTCGGCGCCGCGCACGGCAAGCGGCTGCGCTCCCGGCCGGTCGCGTATCTCGGCGTTCTCCTCGATGAGGCCGAACAGCCGCTCCATGTCGGCCAGCGCCTGCTTGATCTCGCGGTAGATCACGCCCAGGAAATTGAGCGGAATGTAGAGCTGGATCATGAACGCGTTGACCAGCACGAGGTCGCCGATCGTCATCGTGCCGTTCACCACGCCGACGGTCGCGCGCCACATGATCAGCGTAACGGCGAGCGCGATGATCGTGCTCTGGCCGATATTGAGCGCGGAAAGCGACGTCTGGCTCTTCACCGCCGCCCGCTCCCAGCGCTGCATGCTCTCGTCGTAGCGCCTCGCCTCCCATTCCTCGTTGCCGAAATACTTGACGGTCTCGTAGTTGAGCAGGCTGTCGATCGCGCGGGTGTTGGCCTTCGAGTCCAGCTCGTTCATCGTGCGCCGGAAATGCGTGCGCCACTCGGTGACGAGCACGGTGAACGCGATGTAGAAGGAGAGCGCGCCTGCGGTGATCGCCATGAACGTCCAGTCGTAGCGCGTGACCAGGATGACCGACACCAGCGTGATCTCGACCAGCGTGGGCAGGATCGAGAACAGCGCGAAGCTGATCAGCGCCGAGATGCCGCGCTGCCCGCGCTCGACGTCGCGCGTCAGGCCCCCGGTCTGCCGGTGCAGGTGGAAGCGCATCGACAGCGCGTGCAGGTGGCGAAACACCTGCAGCGCGATCTTGCGCACCGCGCGCTGCGTGACCTTCGCGAACAGGAACTCCCGCAGCTCGGTGAAGACCGTGGTCGACAGGCGCAGCAGCCCATAGCCGGCGAGCAATGCGAACGGCACCGCCAGCACGGCCGTCTCCCGGTCGAGGCTGTCGACGATCTGCTTCAACAGCACCGGCACGCCAACGTTGGCGACCTTGGCGAGCACCAGGCAGGCGATCGCCGCCAGCACGCGGCCCTTGTACTCCCACAGGTAGGGCAGCAGCGTGCGAATCGTCGTCCAGTCGCCGCGGTGCGTGCGCGGAACGTGGGTGTCGGCGGGCGCCGGAAGCGAGCGGGAGGCGTGACGCATTATGGAGATGGAGCTCAGAGACCGGGGATCGGCAGCATCGCATCGGCGTTCGGACGGCGCCTATGAATGCGCAGCAACCATCTTAGCAGCCGACGGGCGTCCGCCACGGCGCTATGGCGCTCTCGCGCGGCGCTTGCGGAACCACTCGTTGCCCCCATAGCCCAGTAACCCCATCCCGACGCGCACCACGCCATAGGCGATCCATGTCACCGCCTTGGCCAGCGGCGAGCGTTCGACCCAGCGTTCGGGCTCGACGTACCGGGTGCCGGTTTCGATCATCCGCAGAAGCTCGATGCGCAGCTGGTCGGCGAAATGCGCGTCGCGGACGAAAACGTTGGCCTCACGCGCCATCAGCAGCGAATACGGGTCGATGTTCGACGAGCCCACAGTGGCCCAGCGATCGTCGATGACCGCCACCTTGGCGTGCAGGAACGAACGATGGTATTCGGCGATCACCACGCCCGCCGCGAGGAGCTGCCCGTACAGCGCGCGTGACGCATAGTGCAGCAGACGGTATTCGACGCGCGCCTGCAGGAGCAGCGTCACCGTGACGCCGCGTCGGGCCGCTGCGATCAGCGCGTGCCGGAAGCGCACCCCCGGGAAGAAATAGGCGTTGGCGATCAGGATTTCGCGCTTGGCCGTGCGGATGGCCGCGAGATAGGCGCTCTCGATGTCGCGCCGGTAGCGCAGATTGTCGCGGATGACGAACTTGGCGGTCTGCGTTCCGACGCGGGGGACCGCGATGAGTTCCGGAAACAGCGGCACCTCGCTGCGATCGAGCTGCACCAGCTCGACCAACGCCCACAGCCGCTGCATCGTCTGCACGATCGGTGCGAGCAGCGGGCCGCGGACGCGAACTGCGAAGTCGAGCCGCGGCGGCTTCTGGTGCGGCGTGTTCATGTCGTCGATGAGGTTGATGCCGCCGACGAACGCGACCGTTCCGTCCACATGACAGAGCTTGCGGTGCAGGCGGCGCAGCCGGTGCGACCGGAATTGCCAGGGCGCGACTTCCGGCCGGTACTTCATCAACTGCACGTGCGCGTCGCGCAGCGATTGCTCGAGGCGCCGGGTCAGGTATTGCTTGGCGCCCCAGCCGTCGACCAGCACTCGCACGACGACGCCACGCCCCGCGGCTGCGATCAGCGTGTTCGCGATCATCCGCCCGACGTCGTCGTCGGCGAAGATGTAGGTCTCCAGCCAGACCTCATGCTGCGCAGCGTCGATCGCCGCCGCCAGCGCCGGAAAGAACTCGCCGCCGCTGCGCAGCAACTCGATGCTGTTGCCGGGCGTGAAGCGATTCATGCCGACCGGCTACCTTCGCCTGCGCGAAACCTCGAAGGTGGCCGCGAGCGCCGCGTGATCGGACATGCGGCCGGCCGGGAACGCATAGTGGACGCGCGCGTCGACGACATCGAGTCCGCGGGCGTAGATCCGGTCCAGGCGAAACACCGGCAGCACCGACGGAAACGTGCGCGCCGGCCGTCCTCTCACTTCCTCGAACACCTCGTAGACCCCCAGCGCGTCGGTCAGCGCGCGATCGGCCTTGCGGCGCCAGTCATTGAAATCGCCCGCGATGATCATCGGCGCATCCTTGGGAACCGTCTCGCGGATGCGGTCGACCAGCGCGCGGATCTGCCACGTCCGGCCACGCTCGAACAAACCCAGGTGCACGTTGAGGCAGTGCAGCACCGGCGCGCGGTCGCCAAGCTTGATTTCGCAGTGAAGCAATCCGCGGCTCTCGAACGCATGCGCCGAGATGTCCTCGTTGGCGTGCGAGACGATGGGATAGCGCGACAGCAACGCGTTGCCATGGTGGCCGTCGCGGTAGACTGCGTTGCGGCCGTACGCCACCTCGCGCCACATCGTGTCGGCGATGAACTCGTGCTGCGGCTTCCCCGGCCAGTCGACATAGCGGCCGGCATGCCGATGATGCATGCCCTGCACTTCCTGCAGGAAAAGGAGATCGGCCGACAGGCCGTGCAGCTTCTCCTTCAGCTCGTGGATGACCATCCGCCGCGTGAGGTGCGAGAAGCCCTTGTGGATGTTGTAGGTGGCGACGCTGAACTTCATCGGTACTGCATCGGGATAGCGGCAGGGCAACGCGTATGGTAACGGGAAACGCCCTCCAAGCTCCGGCTAGCGCTTTTCGGCCAGCAGCACTTTTTTCGCCGCTGCCAGCTCGGCGAGCTTCTCGCGGTCGACCTTCGGGTAGCGGAGACCGAGCGACGAAAGCGCATCCACGATGGCCGAGGCGACCACGATGCGCGTGTACCACTTGTTGTCGGCGGGCACCACGTACCACGGCGCATCGGGTGTGGACGTCTCGCGGATCATCGTCTGGTAGGCATCCATGTACTCGTTCCAGTGGCCCCGCTCCCTGGCGTCGGCGGCCGAAAATTTCCAGTGCTTCTCCGGCTCGTCGATGCGCTCCAGGAAGCGACGCTTCTGCTCGTCGCGCGAGACGTTCAGGAAAAACTTGCGGATCAGCACGCCGTTGCGCGAAAGGTAGCGCTCGAAAGCATTGATATCCTGGTAGCGATTGTCCCAGAGCCTGCTTCCGACGAGTTTCGGCGGCAGATTCTGGCCGGCCAGGTACTCCGGATGCACTTTCACCACCAGCACTTCTTCGTAATAGCTGCGGTTGAAGATGCCGATGCGCCCGCGCTCCGGAAGGCTCTTCGCGCAGCGCCACATGTAGTCGTGGTCGAGTTCCTCCGAGGACGGCGCCTTGAACGAATACACCTGGCAGCCTTGTGGATTCACTCCCGACATCACGTGCTTGATCGCACCGTCCTTGCCGGCGGCATCCATCGCCTGGAACACCAGCAGCACCGCCCATCGGTTCTGCGCGTAGAGCATGTCCTGCAGCTCGGCGAGAGCGTCGCGCCCAGTTGCAAGCCCCTCCTGCGCCTGCGGCTTGTCCTCGGAATCGAGGTCACCGGTATCGCGCGGATCGAAGTCCTTGAGCCGGAATTTGCGGCCGTTGTCGATCCGGTAGGGACGCGAAAGCTTCCGCGCCACTCGCGCGATCCGCGCGAGGTCGAGTCCTTTGCTTTTCGCCATGATGCCGTGCCGGCTGGGCCGGGCTTCCTTTTAAGGTTGTCGTTCATCGGGCCGCAAGCAAACCCACGTCGCCCCGCGGCGCCACGATCCCGAAGCGTATCGCAGATCGGCCGGCTGCCAAACAGCTCTGCGACGGCAATGTCGATCGTCGCTGCAGCGATGCCGGCCGTGGCGCGAGTCGGGAACTGCCGGCGACGCCTCGTGAATCGCCATCCCCATCCCATATTAGCGCGACCCGGTCATTCACCGTTGCGCCGCTCCGCCCGTCCCGATTGCGCCAGTCCGACGACCTGCGCCACCACGACGGCGGTGTAGAACACCCCGAACAGCGTGGCGAACAGGCTCAGTGTCGTCGCGGGCGCGCGCACCGGCGTCACGTCGGAATAGCCGAGGGTCAGCATCTGCGCGATGCTGTAGTAGGAGAACAGCGCCACGCTTCCCTGCAAGTCGTCGGGTGGCAAGGCGATCTGCGTGTTGATCGCGTACGCCGACGGCGCGACCAGGTAGGCGAAAGCATTGGCACCCGCCCATGCGTCCCCGGCGAGGAGGTAACCGCAGATGGCACCGAGCACCTTGTCCGCGGTGGCCGCCGGCCCGCGAAACAACTCACGCAGGATCACCCAGACCGCCGTCACGACGAACAGCACCTTCAGCGCGTGAAAGGCGAGCGACAGCATATGGTCGATGTTCGCGGGGACGAAGCGGCCGAGCCATGCGAACCCCACCATCGTGGCCACGACGAACGCCATGGCCAACCGCTCGCGCGGGCGCTCGAACACGATGATCAGCGTCGCGGCGCCCAGCACCGTGAGAACGACGTCGGACACCCATCGATCCGACGCCGGATCCGGCATTGACCGTCTGAACCGCAAGCGCAATGAGCAGCAGCGGCAGCAGGACCGCGTATCGGTGCCGGCGCAACGCCGCGAGTCTGTCCTCAACCAGGTCGGCCACCGCTTCTCCGCGAATTCACCATTCCATCATCGTGGGAGCCGCGCAGCGGTCCAGGGTCAACCCGCTGGTCGATCAGCCGGTGCGCGCCGTCCCTGCCTGCGGCCCGCGCACACCGCCGCCGACGTCGGCGTCAATGCACTGGCATCGGCGTCGCAGCCCCTGCGGGTTCGCCCACGATCCTCCCGCCCACGTCCGTCAGAAACCGCCGGAATTCGGACGAATCCAACAGGATGGTACCAGCCGCCGAACGCAACCGGTCGACCGCTTCGTCCGACAGCACGAAGGACGTCGGCAGCTGATTGAGGAAGGCGCGCTCCTTCGCATCCTTGAGTTCGTCGAACGAAACGGGGACCACGTAGATTTCGGCGTCGGGCACGCGCTGCACGTCGCGCAGCGCGGGATTCGACAGGTCGATGACGGCGCCCGAGTCGCGGATGCCACGCAGCATCTTCCAGCTGGCGGCGGTATCCTTCAACTCCTCGATCGCCTGGTAGGAATAGTGGTCGATCGGCACGCCCGTCGCCTGCATCAGCGCCGCGAACGTGCCCGGCTCATCGACCTCCTTGTCCCAGTTCGTCGCCGGCGTCGACAGCGAATTGACGATGATCACGGCGATGCGCTTCACATGATCCAGCAGCGTGGGGTGACCGACGAAGTGCAGCGCTGCGTATTCGTCGAGGACGTCGAGTATCCCGCGCATGGCGAGATTGTCCGCAACGCCGCCATCGACCAGGTGGACATACGGCCGGTCCCGGCTGTCCTGGTACGCGCGCAATTCGGAAAGCTGCCGCAGCGTCCGCGCGGCGGGCCGGACCGGGTGATCGGGATTGGCGATCAGCTCGAGCCAGGGTGGCTCGTGCCACCCGCAGTTGCCGCCGTAGTTGTCGAAGGTCACCGGCGAGAGCACGACCGGCACCGCCGACGACGACGCCGCGGCGCGCGACAGCCGCACACCGTCGAGATTCGAGCAGAGGATGTCGAACAACGACTGGGTGAAATAGAAGCGCGCACCCGACGTGACGTCCGTCGCCGACGCGACGATCATCGGGCCCGTGCCGCGCTGCAGGTCGGCGAAGGTCGCGCCGTCGAACAGGATCTCGTCGTAGTAGTCGGCCGCGAGCTCCGAGCGTCCCCACCCGGTCGACCACAGCGATCCCCAGTAGGTCGGGCTGACGAGCCGCCGGAGCAACTCGCCTTCGACGTCGCGCTTCAGGAAGCGCTGCTCGTACTGGCCGAACAGTTTGTCGCCGTAGAGGCCGTAGGACAGCGCGGTGAAGCTGCCGCCGGACACGCCGGTGATGACGCCCACCTCGTCGAGCAGCGGGAAGGACCTGCCATTGCGGTCGACGATCTCGACCTTGCGCATCGCCTCCAGCACGCCGTACGAGAACGCCGCCGCCCGCGTGCCGCCGCCGGAAAACGCCAGGATGACCAGGTTCTCGCGGTCGCGCTGCAGGTGCGCGCGCGTTTCATAGCGGTATCCGACCGCAGGATCGGCGTGCGCGAGTTGGGGATTGACGGGCCGCGTCGCGCAGCCGCCCAGGCCCAGCAGCACAAGGACGCCGAAACAGACCCGGCGGTGACTCATCTTCATCGTGGCACCCACATCGGTCGGCGGCAGCGCGGCGAAAACTCGGCGAACGCCGCGAACCTTGCCGCGCAGGTGCGTCGGGGCTTGCCCGCATCATCGGCACTCATTCGCGGCTCGACCTTGCCGTTGAACGGCCCCGCAGCATCGCTGCGCACGCCATGCCCTTTCGCGTACCGCGGACGAACCTGTCAGGGCGTGGGCACGACCTGGTAGTACACGCCGTTCGCGCCATAGGACGGCTTGAACCAGGTGTTCCCGCACAGGTAATACGTCCCGCCACCCACGCTCGGGGTGATGCAGCCGGCCGGCAGGCTCGCGTAGTTGACGCCCATCGCGTAGGCGCCGCCGGCGGGCGTCGGTGCGCGGCGGTGGCCCCGCCGCCACGCCGGCCGAGTACGCGGCGCCGGTCGCGGCCGCCGTGTTGGCGCTGCCGGTGGCCACCCCCGCCGCATAGGCGTTCGAGGTCGCGGCCGCCGCGTTGGCCGACGCCGCCGCCGCGCCGGCCGCCATGCCGACGACCGCACCGGCCGCGGCCGCGCAGCCATAGCACCCCGACGAGTAATAGGGCACCGCCACCGGCGGGTGGTAGACCGGATACGTCGGATAGACCGGGTAGGCGGGATGCGCCGGATAGGCCGGATAGCCCGGCGGGTGATAGGCGGTCGCGCCCCCGGGATAGCGTGTGCGACCAGCCGGCGCCGTAGGCGCCGGAGGTCGTGCCGCCATACACGTTGGTGTGCGACGTCCCGCCGCCGTAGGCGTGCGACGTGCTGCCGCCGTAGGCGTTGGTATGCGAGGTCCCCTCGCCCCAGGTGTGGCTGGTACTGCCGCCATAGGCGTTGGTGTGGCTGGTCGAGCCGTAGCTGTGGCTGGTGCTGCCGCCGTAACGGTTGGCGCTGGCCCAGGCGCCGGCCTCGCCCGCGCCCAGCGCCGCGGCCAGCAGGACTGCGGTTGCAGTGATGATCGTTTTCATGATGCGCGCCTCCTCACTGCGCTTTCGGCTGCGGTTGCGCTTTGGGCGCGGCGGACCTGGCCGCCTTGGGCTTGGCCAGCGCCTTGACGCCCGGCGGTGGCGCGGGCGCGGGCGCTGCGAACGCGATCCGCTTGGCCGCCTGCGCCTTCTCCGACGCGAACGCATCCGGCGCCACGGGTCCGTCGAGCTGCCAGTTCGACAGTTCCATCTCGTGCCGCAGCTCCAGCGGGTCGGTCCGGTAGATCGCGCGGACGCGCCGCGGCAGCTTGTCGTCGGCGCCGATCCAGATCTGCAGGAACACGTCGTCGTTCGCCCAGGCGACCATGTCGGTCTTGACGCCGCCGACGACCGCGGACGGACCGATGTAGAACGCCAGGATCGCGCCGTCGGTCAGCGCCGCATAGGGATCGGCGACGATCAGATCGGTGAACGGATAGTAGATCGCCGCGCGTGTCGTACGCCGCCTTCAGCGCGGCGTCGATCGTCGGCGGCGCGTCGGCCACCGCCACCAGATTCTCGGCCGGCGCGTAGGCCATCATCGCCTTGCCGTCGTAGTAGAACTCGGACGCCGGCCCGTCGCCGGGCATGACCACCGTGAGCTTGTCCGGCCGCTGCATCGTCACGTCGTAGCGCGCCGTGTAGACGATCGGCGGTCCGAGCTTGCTCGGGTACTCGTAGCCCACGGTGGCGGTGAACGACATCGACTTCGCCGCCGCGAGCCGGGCGCTGGCCGCCTTGAGCAATTCCATCGCCCGCGGCTCCAGCACCATCTTGAATTCCGGCTGCGCGGCTTTCTTCGCCGGCTTGGCCGCCTTGGCGGGCGCCGCGCCTTCCTCATCGCCGGCTGCCGGCGTGCGGCGCCTGCGCGGCCGACTGCGCCGGCGACATGCCGACGCCGAGCAGCCAGGCAACCAGCGCCGTCGCGCGGCCTGGCCGAGGCCGCGATCGGGTACGATTGTCCTCGGCCCTGCGCATCAGGGGATCATTCCGCATTCGAACATCTTGTTCATGACCGGACCCGAGATCCGTTGAAGAACTGCGTGCGCATCTGCGGATCGCTCTTCAGGAATCCGATCACGCGCTGCTCCTCCGCGCCGGGCTGCTTCCCGCGGTTCTGCCACAGCTGCTCGCAGGTCGACGACTGGTACTTCTGGATCACCTTGTTGGCGACCATGTCCATGATCGGATACTGCGCGTAGGCCACGCCCGCGGCGATGGCCGCAGCGGCGAAAATCAAACCGAATCGCTTGTTCATGAGGTACTCCCGGAAGTGAATGGTTGAGTCCGTTGGCTATACTACTCGTGCGCAATTGCGCGGCGAAGCGCGATTCGAGACCAGGCCCCCGGCGCAATCGCCCGCGCCGACGATTCCGATTTTCCGAGCAGCCGCGTCCTCCCGCGCATGGCCTTTCTGGCCCAGGCGCCGGCGATGACGCGACTGGCGAGGCCGGGCGCCTGCGCCCCGCGGTGAAGACCCGGTTCCTGTTTGACACCTACTTCGATGGCTCGACGTCGTAATTGGCGTAGCCGAATTCGTTGTCGCGCGCCGCGACGTACCTGTCGCCCAGCTTGTAGACGGTCACCGCGAACTGCGTGCCCGCCGAGCTCGGTGATCAGACGTCCGTCGCTTGATCTCGTACTCGACCTCGTCGCCGTGCGACAGCTCGCCCGCCTCGCGCAGATCGGTCGGCTTCCCGTCGACGGCGATGACCAGGCCGACGGCCGGCGGCGCCGTAGATGATCTCGAAGCGCTGCCCGGTGACGGTGTTGGTGCACGTTGACCGTCTTGCCGACGACCAGCTCCTTCAGCTGGCCTCGTCGAGCGCCACCGCGCCCTTCTGCTTCAGGTCCGCCACCGTCACGCCGGGCCTGGCGGCCTTGCGCGCCTCCGCGCTCGGCGTGTACCAGATCGGCGAGCTCCACGCGCGCTCCTGGATCACCGGCTGGAATCCCGGCGCCGCTCGGCGGCACCCGGCCCAGCTTCACCGCCTGGATCGTGCTCCAGCGCGGCGTCGGGATCTCCAGCACCCGCGCGTAGTAGAAGGCGTCGAGGCTCGGATCGAATTCCGGGATCCGTCCACACCGTCTTCAACTCCACCGCGCCGATGCGTGTTCGTGTAGGATCCCGTCATCGAGGTCCACCGTGTTGCCGACCGGCGGCACCTTGCCGGTCTTCGGATCGGGCTTGCGCGTGCCGGACCAGGCGACGTCGTAGATCTTCTCGAACGACTGGCCGTTCCTGCTCCAGCCCTTGACGATCTGGATGCGGTCGAGGTTGGCGGCTGTCGGGGTCCTTCACCGCCCAGACGACGAACGATCGGCGCCTTCGCCTTCGGCGGCGGCAGGTCGGCGCCCATCGGCACGCCCTTCGCATATGCGGTCCTGACCCAGTCCTTCTGCTTCAGCAGCGTCGGAGCCGAACTCCCAGCCGCCGAAATCCGCACCTTGATGCGCACGCCGCTGGTGGAGTAGGTCTCCTTGCGCTTCATCGCGGCGAAGATCGCCTCGCGCGTGTTCTCCTCCGCCCAGACCGCGCTCAGGCCGGCCGGGGTGACCCAGAGACTGTTGAGCCCCAGCACCGTGGCGCCGTCGACGCGCTTCTGGATCGTGTCGTCGACGGTGCCGTGCACGCCGAGGAAGTTGGCCTGCCGGTAGGGCACGACGGTGACGTGCGAGTCGGATCCGCTGACGACGCCGAACTTGTACGGGTTGTAGCCGCGCGCCTGCTCCATCGCGATGCCGTCCCTGTAGGCCTGCCGGACGTAGCTGCCGTGCTCGTGCGGCGCGCCGCCCGTGCGAGCCCAGGAGGTGCCAGACGAACACCTCGTAGTTCGCGAACTCGTCGTTCGGCGAGAGGCCCGGCGTGCGTCTCCGACTGGCCCTTGACCTGCTTCATCTCGGTCAGCGGCTCGTTGCGCAGCCGCGCTTCCGCCTACGCCCGGTCGATCGGCCGGCCCTTGTGGTCGACCTCCGTCGGAAACATGATGCCGTTGGACAGGTTCGCGTTGTGCGAGATCGCCGAGCAGTTCGTTGCCCGCCGCGCGCTGCCCGTCCATCCACCGCCAGAGGTCGCGTGGGATCGCGTCGAGTCGACGGCGGTGAACGGCACCTCCGGCACCTTCTTCGAGTCCAGGAAGAAGATGTTGCGGTGCAGGTTCTTGGAATTCGGCGTCGACGTCCATTCGTAGGCGGCGAACGTCGTGAACTTGCCCGGCTGGTAGTACTTGTCGGCGATCGTCGACGATCCGCTTCCAGACGGGCGCGGCGACCTTGGGGTCGGCGAGCGTCCTTGATGCGCATGCCCTTGGCCATGGTGGCCGAGAGCACCTTGAAGGCGAGCAGCCGGTCGACGCGCGACGCCGACCTTCAGCGCCTCCGCGAGCCACGGCGAGTTCTTCCGCAGCGGCGAATCCGGGTCGCTCGCCTCCTGGATCATGCCCGTGTACTCGGAATGCTCGGTGGACGGCGCCCCAGTCGAGCGGCTTGGTGATCGTCTGCCTGGTAGCCCCCGGGGTGCACCATGGGCTTGCCCAGCGCGTACTGGTAGAACTCTTCGGGCCCGGTGACGCGTGTCGCCGAACGCGAAGGCATCGAACGACCAGCTCGTGTGCACGTGCTGTTCGCCGAAGTAGACGTTGCGCTCGGGGTTCTTCTGCTGCGCGAGCGCGGAAGTCGGCAGGCCCAGGAGTAGCTGCCCCGATCAATGCGAAGGCTGTGGCACTCGATTGACATCGCATGAACTGCGCTCCCATGACGAGATCATTGGCGGCCGCGGCCGCCGGCTCCTATCCACGCAACGCGGTCGCGTGAACGGGACCGCGGCTCACCATTGGAAGACCACGCCGATCTGCGGGCCGCCCATGTTGATGTCGGCGACCGGCTTGCCCGATTTCGCGTTCCAGTCGAGATACCGGTACAGTGCCACCACGCTGCCCCAGCTGTACCTGTATCCGAGCCCACCCGCGACCTGCCAGGTCAGGTCTGTCTGGCCGGTGCCGACGTCGGCATAGAACGGCGCGAACCATTGGTGCCGGTCGCCGAACGCGTAGCGGCCCTTCACCCCGACGATGCCGTCCCAGTAGCTCTCGTTGACCGACTTGCTTCCGTCGCGGCCCGGGATCGCGATCGGGCCGAGATCGCCGGAGATCGAATAGCCGAGCGTCGGCTTGGCCTGCAGCAGCCGAGCGCCACCGA
The DNA here is from genome assembly GCA_963739745.1 of uncultured beta proteobacterium. Classification (GTDB taxonomy): domain Bacteria; phylum Pseudomonadota; class Gammaproteobacteria; order Burkholderiales; family Casimicrobiaceae; genus VBCG01. Next base: position 327,364 of record CAVUCJ010000006.1, on the reverse strand, counting down.
GCAGGTCCACGGTCCAGGCGGGGTCGGACGCGACCCGGTATTCACCGGCCACGGTCCAGACGATGGCCTTGAAGTCGAGGCTCGTGTCCGTCGTGGCGGTCGCCGGGATCCCGATGCCGCCGACCGAGAAATCCTTCGTCTGCGATTTTGATCCGCCGAGGTCGACATAGATGAAATCCGTGAACACCCCCCAGCGGCCGTTGTGCGCATCGAACGTCCCCATGAACGTCATCTTGAGATGGTTGAGAACGTCGCTCATGCTGACGTGGAGGTCGGTACTGCCCTTGTCGTCGGGGAAATTGATCTTGCCGTTGATTTCCGGGACCCAGCCGTACATCGACGCCGTGTAGTGCCATTTCCCGGATTCCCAGGCAGGTTGCGGGGACTGGGCTGACGCGGTCGCAGAAAGACACGCGCCGACCGCGAATGAGAGGGCGGTCGCTGCGAATGCGATGGAACGGGACATTTTCATATCAGGCCTCGTGGCAATGGAAGTGGATGCGGGTGAAATGTCGACAGAACATTCTGGGGCGCACTCCCGGGCCCCACGAGTCGACTGGCACGTCCGCGGCGCGGGCTTCCCGCGCGATCTTCGTGCCGGTCGACGCGAGACCCGGCGGCATCCATGCTGAAACGCGGGCAGCCGGGTTTGCAACGCGTCCGAGAACCGACTTGCCTTGCATGAATGGCGCGCAAAAGTGGCCTCCAGTTGCCAATCGCTTGCAACGAGCGAAAGCGCGTGATTTTATCGCGCCGGTCCTTCATTTGTCCGCTCCATCGCGCGTTTCATGTCCGGAGATACGTAGTGCCCCCCCTGAAGCACGTTGTCGATGCCGGTCAGCAGGTCCGTGGACAGCGTGCGCCTGAGAATCACGGCGTCTGCGCCCGCGGCGATCGCCGAGCGCGCGACCGTGGGATCGTCGTGCGCGCTCAGCAACACCAGCCTCGCGCCGCTCGCCTGTTGGCGCAGCCGGCGCACGAACCCCAGCGAATCGCCGGGTACCAGCGACAGGTCCGCGACGATCACCGACGGCCGCAGGTGCAGCGCACCTTCGATCAGCGAGGCTTCGTCCGTCACCATGAAGACCGTGCTGAACGCCGATTCGAGCAGGCCGCGTATGCCTTCGGAGAGGCCGTGGTGGCGGTCCGCCAACAAAACGCAACTCGTCGTGGGGGCGTCGATCACAAATCCTGCCCGGGCCTCGTCCATTTCGCGGAGTCGTGCCGTACACAGTGCACCATTCGTCTACTATGCGTCGGGTCCAGCCTGCGGTGAACTCGTAAGATTACGAGGGACCGGCGGAGAAGACTCCGAAACCTGCCGGCGCCCCGGAACTTGGCGCCTCACTGCGCGATGATGCCGTGCCTGACGGCGAAGCGGATGAGCTCTGCGGTGTTCTTCGCGCCGACCGATTCCATCATCGTGTACTTGTGGAATTCGACGGTCCGCGGCGAGATGGCGAAGGCGGCCGCGATCTGCTTGGCGGACTTTCCCTCCGCGAGAAGCTGCAGGATCTCGCGCTGACGCGGGGTCAGCGCCGCGACCGGATCCTGCGCGCTGCCCGCGCCGCGGGTCGTTGCCCGTGCAAGCTCGCTCGCCAGCGCAGGCGCCATGAACCTGCGCCCCTCCAGCGCGGCACGCAGCGCCAGGACCAGTTCGGCCAGCGCCGAATGCTTGAGCACGAAGCCCATGGCGCCGGCGGCCAACGCGCGCCGTGCATAGGCGACGTCCCTGTGCATGGTCAGGAACACGACGCGCACATCCGGCAGGTCGGCGCGCAGCCGCTCCAGCGCTTCGATTCCGTTCAACCCCGGCATCGTAATGTCGGCGACGATCACGTCGGGCCGCAGTCGCCTGGCCGCCTCGACCATCGCCTCGCCATCCTCGACGATCTCCAGCAACTCGAACTCGTCCGCGAGAACACCTCGCAAACCTTCGGCGAACATCCGATGGTCATCGGCCAGCAGGACGCGGGGGCGTGTTGTCATGTACGCTGCCGTCACGGGGAATCGGGCGGCAGCGGGACCCAGGCCACGATCGCGGTCCCGGTCCCCGGCGCGCTGCGGATCCGCAGGTCACCGTCAAGCTGACGAACGCGTTCGCGCATGCTCGCGTGGCCCAGGCTGGGACGTTCGCGCGCGCCACCAGGGTCGAAGCCGACGCCGTCGTCGGCTATGACGAGCGCGAGTCCGTTGTCGCGCCCCGCCAGCGAAATGCTCGCCGTGCGCGCCTGCGCATGCCGGACGATGTTGCGCAGCGCTTCCTGCGCGATACGAAACAGGCATAGCGCGACCTCACGCGGCATCCGTTCAGGAACGTTGCCCACCTTGAGGTCGACCTCGATGCCCTGGCCATGGGAGATCCGATCGCATTCCGCGCGCAAGGCGTCCACCAGGCCAAGATCGTCGAGCACCGACGGATGGAGCCGATAAGAAAACGCGTGGACATCCTCGGAAAGGCGCACCAGCTCGTCATGCATCGAGAGAGCACCGGGCCCGCGCGGCCCGGCCTGCCCGTCTCGCTGCGTCCGGGCCGCTTCGATGGCGAGTCGGGCAAGGCGTGGCGTCACGTCGTCATGCAGTTCCCGGGCAAGGCCGCGGTGCTCGTCCTCGTGTGCACTCAGGATGCGCCCGCTCAGCAGAAGCGCTTCCTCTTCCGCTCGCCTTCGGCGGGCACGCTGCATCAGCAAGCCCGCCACGAGCGCCGACTGCACGATCACGACGACGAGCGCGACGACGATGGCACTGCTGTGTTGCTCCCACAGCGACGGCTGTCGAAACAGGATCGCGCGCTCCCGCGGCAGGCGGCTCTCGGGAATTCCCCAGGCCTTCAACTCGCGCCAATCGTACGCGGGCGTTCCCAGCTCGAGCGGTCCCGGCGCCCTGCCCGCCGTCGGCGCCCCGGAAAGCATCTCGCTGGCCACCCCCGCCGCGCGCATTGCGCCGTCCTGTTCCGAAATCAGCGGCCCGCCGACGATGCCCTTCCCAAGCTGGCTGGCGAACAAGCCGAAGATCGGCGCATTCGCCGCCGCGCGGATCGCGGCCAGTGCGCGATCCTGCCGATGAGGAACGCCCGCCCCATCCACGTACATCTGCGGGAACAATATCGCCGAATGGGGAGGCAGCGACGCGACCTGCTTCTCGATCGCCTCCAGCGAAAGCTTGTTCAAATACAGGATCGAGACCCGTCCTTCGATGGACTTGACCTCGGCACGAACGACGTTTATCCAATAATGCTCGATCGGCGAATCGCCGATGACGACCACGATCGTCGACGTCTCGGGCAAAACCTGCAGGATGTTCTCGAAAACGCGCCGGATGTCCAGCCGGATGAGCGTGGTCGCGTCGCGCGGACCCAGCGGCACCCCCCGCAACGCGCGCTCCTCGGCCATCGCAACCAACACCGGTGTCTCGGGGAACAGCTCCTCCCGGTGCTGCGCATAAAAGGCATTGGCGACAGGTCCGAGCGGAATGACCAGATCGGGCCTGGAGCCCCGAAAGCGCTCCTGAAGAAAGCGGACGAAGGGGCCGGCATCGCGCGCGGGATCGAAGAAAGCGCCGTCGAGCGAAATGTCGTAGAACGCAATGGGCGTCGCTGCGCGCTGCATGAGCTCGGCGCGAAACCGGGTCGCGAATTCATCGTAGGGAGAATTCAGCGGGCTGAACGAATCGATGATCAGGACCTTCTTCGGTTCCGATGGAACCGGCCGGTCCGACGGGTCCGCTGCGCTCGCCGCCGCGATGCCGAAAACACCGCAAAGCAGACACGCCGCAGACAGCGCGCCAAACGCCAGGCCACGTCGGATCATGCACGCACCTGCGTTTCGAACCCGTATCAGCCCGGCGCCAGGATGCCGGCGAAGAAGGTCGCGAGGACCACATGACGCAGGAACGTGGCGCGCATTTCCTCTGCCTCTCTCGTGCGTCCGCATGCTGCAGCCCGATGCACTCGTGGCTAGGCGACGGGCCCGTGCCCACCCTTTCGGTGCGCTGCGTGCGCGTCGATGACTTCTTCGTAGAAGTCGAGCGTCTGACGCGCGATGCTGGTCCAGCTGAATTGCTGCTCCACCCGTTCGCGCGCGCGCCGGCCCATCGTTGCCCGCAGGTCCGGATCGTCAAGCAACGTATTCACCGCCGACGCCAGGTCGCGCGCGAACTGCTCGGGGTGCCGGGGCTCGACCTCGGCGTGGTCGAGGGTCTCGGCGGGCACCAGCAGGCCGGTATCTCCGTGCTCGACGACTTCAGGGATGCCCCCGACGGCCGAGCCGACCACGGGCGTCTCGCAGGCCATGGCCTCGAGGTTGATGATGCCGAACGGCTCGTAGATCGAAGGACAGACGAAGACGGCGGCGTGGGTGTACAGCGCGATCACCTTTTCCCTGGGCAGCATTTCCGGGATCCAGATGATCGTGTTGCTCGAGGCCGCGCGCGCCCGCGCCACCGCGTCGGCCATCTCGCGTTCGATGGCGGGCGTGTCCGGGGCGCCCGCGCACAGCACGACCTGCGCGCCCGGGTGGAAATGACGGATGGCATTGACCAGGTGCAGGATGCCTTTCTGCCGCGTGATACGGCCCACGAAGAGCACGAAGGGCAGATCGGGACTGATCCCGAACTCGGCCAGCGTCTGCAGGCTGGGCGTCGGACGGTACTGCTGAAGATCGATCCCGTTGTGGATCACGCGGATGCGCTCATGCGGCACGCCGTAGAGTGATTGCACGTCCTGCCGCATCGACTCCGAAACCGCAATGACGCCGTCGGCGTTCTGATACGCGGTGCGCTCGATCCACGTCGAGGCGGCGTAGGCGGTGCCCAGCTGCTCGGCCTTCCATGGGCGATGCGGCTCCAGCGAATGCGTCGTCAGCACCAGCGGTACATCGTGCAGCACCTTGGCGAGGCAACCGCCAAAGTGCGAGTACCAGGTGTGGCAATGCACGATATCGATGTCGGCAAGTGTTCCACTCATCGCCAGACCTTGCAGCAACGTCGCGAAGAAGCGCTCGTGGCGCGGGTCCTGGAACGGCAGGTCGGCCTCGACCTGTATGCCCTGTACCGACAGATGGGGGAAGCGTTGGCTCTGATCGCCGAAGCACAGCACGTTGACGTTGTGGGCGCCGCCGGCGAGTGCCGCCAATTCGCGCGTCAGGAACTCGACGTGCACCCCGGCACCGCCATAGACATTCGGCGGGTACTCGTTGGTCAGGAACGCGATGTTCACGGACGGCGTCCTCGGGCATGCGGCTGGGTGCCGGCCGCTTGAGCAAACGCCTGGCCTGCCGACCTTGCCCGAGGGAGACCGGGCCGGTCAGCGACATGAAGAACGGCCCGGGACACAAGCGACAGGCCGCAGGAAAAATGGATGGGGTGGCTGATGGGATTCGAACCCACGACAACTGGAATCACAATCCAGGACTCTACCGCTGAGCTACAGCCACCATTGTGGGGCAGACCACGCGCCTCGTGCGCCGATGCGCGTGGTCTGCCCCCGTACTGGCGCGCCCGACAGGACTCGAACCTGTTACCCCCGGCTTAGAAGGCCGGTGCTCTATCCTAATGAGCTACGGGCGCAAAACCTGTCGGACCGCGGGAGGCAATGGCATCCGGCGATCCCGGCCCCCTGCCCCCGAAATAGGGGAGAAATACTAACACATCGGTCCCGCCGACCAGGCGACCTGCGCCGGCGCTCGCCTCTGGCCGCAAGCGAGCCGCTCCCGTAGAGTTGAAATCCCGCGAACGCCACGCCAACAAGGACACAACAGCGTGCCCGAGCCGTCCCCAGTCACCACCTTCCTGTTCACCGACATCGAAGGCAGCACCCGGCTCTGGGAGCAGGCGCCCGACCGCATGCGCGACGCGCTGGCGGCCCACGACGCGCTGGCGCGAAACTGCGTTGCAACGCATCGCGGTTCAACCGTCAAGTCGACCGGCGACGGAATGCTCGCCGTCTTCGAGGACCCGCTCGATTCGCTGAACGCGGCGCTGCAGTTCCAGCTGGCGCTCACGGATCCCGGTACGACCGGCGGCCTGCAACTCCGTGTGCGCTGCGGGCTCCACGCCGGCGCGGGTTCCCGGCGCGACGGTGACTTCTACGGCACCGCGGTCAACCGCGCCGCGCGCATCATGAGCGCTGCGCATGGCGGGCAGATCCTGCTGTCACAGGCGGTCGCGGCGCTGGTCAATGGCCAGTTGACCGAGGGCGTGTCGCTGCGCGACCTGGGGTCGGTGCGCCTGCGCGACCTCGCCGAACCGGAGCGCATTCATCAGGTCGTGCATCCGCGTCTGCGCGAGCAATTTCCGGCGCTGCGCTCGCTCGAGGCGACGCCCCACAACCTGCCACAGCAACTGACGCCGTTCGTTGCCCGCGAACGCGAGTTCACTGAAGTGCGGACGCTGCTCGGCAAGGCGCGCCTGCTGACGCTGCTGGGTGGCGGCGGCTTCGGCAAGACCCGCCTGTCGCTGCAGGTGGCGGCGGAGGCACTCGACGACTATCCCGACGGCGTCTGGCTGGTCGAGCTGGCACCCGTCTCCGATTCGCGCCTCGTCGCGCAGACCGTCGCCAGCGTGCTCGGCGTCAAGGAGGCGCCGGGGTACTCCGTGCTCGATGCGCTGCTCGAATTCGCGCGAGACCGGCGCTTCCTGGTCGTGCTCGACAATTGCGAACACCTCGTGCAGGCCTGCGCAGATCTTGCGAAGCTGCTGCTGGAGACCGCGGCCGGCGTCACGATCATGGCGTCCAGCCGCGAGGCGCTCAACGTTCGTGGTGAGCTTACGTATCCGCTGGTGCCGCTGACCGTGCCGGTTCCCTCGCCTACGCTGACCGCAGATGCGATCGCCGGTTACGCCGCGGTGCAGCTCTTCGCCGACCGGGCCGCAGCTGCGCAGCCTGCGTTCCGGATCACCGACGACAACGCTGCCGCAGTCGCGGAGATCTGCCACCGGCTCGACGGCATTCCACTGGCGCTCGAACTCGCCGCCGCGCGGCTGCGCACGCTGTCGGTCGAGGCGATCGCGTCGCGCCTGACCGACCGGTTCCGCCTGCTCTCAGGCGGTGACCGGACCGCACAACCGCGCCAGCAGACGCTGCGGGCGCTCATCGACTGGAGCCACGACCTCCTCGAGGAGCACGAGCGCGTGTTGTTCCGCCGGCTCGCGGTGTTCGCCGGGGGGTTCACGCTCGACGCAGCCGAGAGCGTCGGCGCGGGGGGAGAGCTCGCGCAAGCCGACGTGCTCGACCTTCTCGCGCGCCTCGTCGAAAAATCGCTCGTGCTGCACAACGCCGATCATGAGCGGTACCGAATGCTGGAGACCGTGCGCCAGTATGCGCAGGAGCGACTGCACGACGCCGGCGACGGCGACGCTGCGCGCGAGAGGCATCTTTCGTTCTATCTCGCGTTCGCGGAGCAGGCGCGCCCGAACCTGGTCGGTCCCCGGCAAGGCGCGTGGCTCCTCGCGCTCGATCGCGAACGCGAGAACCTGCTGTCGGCGCATGCCGCGTGCGACACGGCGAAAGACGGCGCCGTGCGCGGACTGCAGATCGCGTCGGACACCAAGACGTACTGGATCCTGCGCGGGCTGCTGCACCTCGGCCATCGCATCATTGCCGAGGCACTCGCGCGCCCCGGCGCGCAGGCCCGCGATTACGCGCGTTGCCGCGCGTTGTTCGACCTGGGCCAGCTCGACTACGTCAGCGGAAATTTCGAGAACGCACGTGCGCATCTCGAGGACAGCCTCGCGATCGCGCGCGAAATCGCGCATCGCGGCCGGATCGCCGCGACGCTGCAACCGCTCGGCATGGTCATGGTCGCGCAGAGGGATCTGGACAATGCGCGTGCGTGTCTGGAGGAAGCCGTCGCGCTCGCGCGCGAGCAGGGCGTGCCCCGCGAGATCGCGGCCGCGCTAAATACGCTGGCGCAACTGCACAGGCTGCAAGGTGCGCTCGACGAAGCCGAGCCGCTCTATCGCGAGGCGCTCGCCCTTTCGCGCACGCTCGGCAACCGAACCGGCATCGCCATCATCCTGCTCAATCTCGCGATGGTGGCGATCAGCCGCGGCCGCGCGGAAACCGTGCCCGACATGCTGCGCGAGACGTTTGCGATCACGCTGGAAGTCGGCTCCGAGCCACTGGCGCAAAGCGTGCTGGACGTGGCCGCGGGTCTCGCAGCGCACGTGGGGCGCTGGGACCGCGCTGCGCGGCTGCTTGGCGCCGCCGAAGCGATCGCCAGGCGCCTGGGCTTCCAGCGGGACGCCGCCGACGCGGAGTTCCTGCGGCCACTGTCAGCCCAAGCGCGCGCAGCCCTCGGCGCCGTTGCCTACGCAGAGGCGGAAGCGGCCGGCGCTGCGCTCGCCCACGACGCGGCGCTGGCTGAAGTCCGCGCCGAGCTGCTACCGATCTGACCCGCGCAGCGTGGGCGAACGCCCGGGATCGCGCGTTCGCCACGGGCGCCGCGCACCGAATTACAGCCCTTCGTTGAAGAGCGCCGGATCGAGCGACAGCTTCTTGCCCGTCTGCACGTGCCAGACGTGGATGGCATAGCCCATTTCGACACGGCGGCTGTTCTTATTGATCGCCAGAACGAAGTCGCCTTGCTTTGCCACGACCTTGCACTGGTCGGCCCAATCCTCGACGGATTTGGGCTTCGGCTCGATGCTGCCATCCCGGAATTCGTAGCCCGGCGCCTCAAGATTCCATCGGAGGACCGGGTTGCGGTTGCCCTTCAGAACCCGCACGTCCGGCACCGCGACGATGGCCGCGGTGCCGGCCGCGATGTCGCCGGTCACCGTCACGACGACGTCACAGGAACTGCCTGGGCAATTTTGCACCGCCCTCGGCGCGATCGTCGCAGGTGTGCACGCGACCACCATCGCCGCCAACGCGGCAATCAGTACGCTGCGAAAATTGTTCATGTGTTCCGAATCTCCTGGTGAATCCGCCGCGTTCCCGCGATTGGTGCCGGCGAATGGTTGCAAGGCGAGGGCGGGTGCCTTGGCCGCGATGGCTCCGCGGCGTTCACAACAACGCCTTCTCGATCTCCGCGAATGTCCGGGCGAGTTCGGCGATCTGCAGCGGCATTCCGAGCTGGCGCGCGATCTGCGACGCCGAGAACATGCCGCGGATGCGAACCTCGCCGCCCGGCAGCGTCTCGGCCACGAGCTCATGGTGTCGGCCCGCATGCTTCAGCGAGGCGATGATGTGCCCGACCTTCGCGGAACGGACGTCATCCAGCGTCAGCGAGACGATCTCCTCGGCCGGGGTCATCACATCGCCAACAGTGAGCTCGTGGCGCTTGATGCCGCGCGCCTGGCTCGCGCGCACCGGCCGCTCGCCCAGCAGGTCGGTGGTCGTGATGAGCCCGAGAATCCGGTCGTCGGGCGCTACGACGAACAGCGAGCGCACGCCGCGGGTGATCATGTAGTCGTTGGCGACGGCGAGCGACGCCGAACGCTCGATCGTCGCCGCCGGCACATGCGCGAAATCGGTCATGACTTCGAGCGCGGGCGAATCGAGCGCAACCCGGGCCGGCGAAGGCCGCGTCAGCGAACATGCGCGCGACAAGGCCGGGGAGAACGAACCGAGCGGAAGATATTCACGCATTCCAAACCTCTTTGTTGGTGCAGCGGCGCGCGACGGAAAACAATCCACCCCTCCTCGCCCGCGCCCAATCTCGCGCAGTCTATACCCGGAAGCGGTCCAAACGTGCGAGCCGCCGCCCCAAACGTGCCCACGGTATCCTTGGCGTCTCCAAGGTTCGCTCTCGACGGAGGAAATACGCATGCCAATCGAGCAATTGCTGCCGGCGCACGCCAAGGACCTGGGTGGCGGATTCACCGTGCGCAGGCTGTTGCCCGCGGCGCCTCGCCAAAGCCTGGGTCCGTTCGTCTTTTTCGACCATTTCGGACCGGTGATCACCCGGCCGGAGGACCACCACGACGTGCGGCCGCATCCGCACATCGGGCTCGCGACGGTCACCTACCTGTTCGAGGGCGCCATGCTGCATCGCGACAGCTTGGGATGTGTGCAACGTGTCGAGCCCGGCGCGATCAACTGGATGACGGCCGGCCGCGGCATCGTCCATTCCGAGCGCCGGCCACCTGATCTGGCCGCGTCGACTTACACGGCGCACGGTCTTCAACTGTGGGCGGCGCTGCCAGTGGAATTCGAGGAAGTCGAGCCCAGCTTCGTGCATACCGCGGCGGAGGTCATTCCCGCCTGGACCCAGGGCGAAGCCGACCTGCGCCTGCTGATCGGCGAGGCGTTCGGCCGCCGCTCGCCGGTAGCTACCTTCGCTCCGACGCTCTACATCGACGTCGCGGCACGCCCGGGAGCAAGACTCGAACTGCCTGCGATCGACGCGACATTCGAGCGTGCGGTCTACGGCGTCGACGAGCCGCTCCTGGTGGACGGCGGCGAACTGCCGCCACACACGATGGCGGTTCTCGCAGCCGGCGTGCCGGCGACCATCGACTCACAACGCGGCGGCCGCTACGTCGTCATCGGTGGCGCCCCGCTGGACGGGCCCCGCGTCCTGTGGTGGAACTTCGTCTCGTCGAGCCGGGAGCGCATCGAGCGCGCGAAGGCCGATTGGACCGCCCAGCGCATGGGCAGCATCCCCGGCGAATACGAACATATTCCGCTGCCCTGACGATCGCGCTCGCTGGCCGCGCCACCGGCTCGGCGCCGGATCAGGGGTCGTTGAAGATGGCGGGGTCAAGCGTGTACGCGGTGCCGGTCGCCTTGTGGTAGACGGTGATGTCGTAGTGGAGCTCCGTGGCGACCGAGTTCTTGTTCTTCACCTTGAACTGCTTGGCGTTGCTGTTCTGGAACGTGATCTGGGCGTCCCATGCCGCCAGCGTGGTCGTCTTCTTGGTCCCGACCGGCGCGCCCGCATGCGGCTTGATGCTGTCGCGGCGGAACTCGTAGTCCGGCGCGTTCAGCAGCTTCCAGGTGATGACGGGATTGGCTTGGCCCTTCTTCATCTTCACATCGTTCGCGACCGGGAACGGAGGATTCCCGCTCATGGTGACCGACACGTCGCACGACGCGCCGGGACACTGGATGGGTTGCGCCGATACGGGCCGGGCGCCCGGCCCCGCGGCCATGCAGCCGAAGACGAACAGCATTGTCGCGATGGCGCGCAAACCCGATCTTTTTCTTGCTTTCAAGATTTCCCCTTGTAGGTTGCCGGATAGGCATGCTCCGGGCCGCATCTTCATCGTCGCAACGCTCGGCGGCTCCGTGCAAGTTAACCCGCGGTTCTCGTTGCTGCCACTTGCCGCGTACCCGGATTGTCAACAATTGGCGGGGAAACGCAAGTGCGACGGGGAGCCTGCCCGTGCCGCCGGCGCGACGCCGTCCGGCATCGTGCGTACGCTCCAACGCCAGCCGTGCGGAAGCAGCGTCGTCAGCCGGCGTGATCGACAGCGCGCGCGAACTGGCGCCGCCGTCAGCGCGTCCCTGCGCGCCGGCGAAGCGATTGCGGTCGTCCGTAATGTTCGCTGCGGGATCCGACGTGCGGTCCACGATGATCGATGAGATCGGGGGCATGGACTCGGGTTGAGGCTCACAGGCTGTGTACGCCGCGGACAGCGCGTGGCGTGGATGCCGCGCCATGCACGTCGCGCATTTCGGGCCACCTTTGACGACCCGCGACAGGAATCGCAAGCGCTGGCGCACTGCGTTGCCGTCGCTACCCGAGGGGCAAGTTTCCTGCCACTTAGTGGAGTGCGCGCGCGGACGGCCGCCTGCCGGAGCCGGCCATCTCGCGCAGCGGGATCAGCCCCAGCTGCCTTCGACGCCACCTACAAGCGCGATGATCGCCCCACCGTATCGGTCGAGTTTCGTCGCGCCGATGCCGTCGACGCGCGCGAGGGCCCCGAGGCTCGCCGGACAGGTCTGCGCGATCGCGGCCAGCGTCCGGTCGTGCAGGATCACGTAGGCAGGGACGGACTGTCTGCGCGCCTCGGCCGCCCGCCACGCCTTCAGGCGGTCGAACACGGCGCGCGCATCGGCGTCGAGCGCCAGCGCCTCGCCACGCAGCTTTGGCGCCCGGCCGGCACGCGTGACCGTCCGCCGCATCGCGACGGTCGCATCACCGCGCAGCACCGCGCGGCTCGGCTCAGCGAGTTTGAGCGCGCCGAAGCCCTCGTGGTCGACACTCACCAGGCTCTGCGCCACGAGCTGCCGGAACACGCTGCGCCACGCCGCATCGTCGAGGTCGGCGCCGATGCCGAAGACCGAAAGGCGTTCGTGGCCCCAGCGTTCGACGCGCTCGCCGGTCTTGCCGCGCAGCACGTCGATCACATGCGCGGCGCCGAAGCGTTGCCCCGTGCGGTAGATCGCGGACAGTGCGCGCCGCGCAGCGTCGGTGGCATCCCAGGTCTGCGGCGGCGAGATGCAGTTGTCGCAATTGCCGCAGGGCGCGCTCGCCTCGCCGAAATAGTCGAGCAGTCGCACGCGCCGGCACGACGCCGTCTCCGCGAATCCGAGCAGCGCGTCGAGCTTGGCATTGGCGACCCGCTTGAACGCGTCCGCGGCCTCCGACTGCCCGATCAGCCTTCGCTGCTGGACGACATCGGCGAGCCCATAGGCCATCCATGCGTCGGCGGGCAGGCCGTCACGCCCGGCGCGGCCCGTTTCCTGGTAGTAGCCCTCGATGCTCTTCGGCAGGTCGAGGTGCGCGACGAAGCGCACGTCGGGCTTGTCGATGCCCATGCCGAAGGCGATCGTGGCGACGACGACGACACCCTCCTCGCGCTGGAAGCGCGCCTGATGGGCAGTGCGATCGGCGCCGTCCATGCCCGCGTGATACGCGATGGCCGTGATCCCCTTGCCGGCGAGCCACGACGCCGTCTCGTCGACTTTTCGTCGCGACAGGCAATAGACGATGCCCGCTGCGCCCGGATGTTCGTCGCGGATGAAGGCGAGGAGCTGAGCACGCGCGTCGTCCTTGTCGACGATCGTGTAGCGGATGTTCGGCCGGTCGAAACTCGACACGAACACGCGCGCGTCATTCAGCGCAAGCCGTTGCGTGATCTCGACGCGCGTCTGCGGATCGGCGGTGGCGGTGAGCGCGATGCGAGGCACGGCCGGGTAACGATCGTGCAGCAGCGAGAGTTCAAGGTACTCGGGACGGAAATCGTGGCCCCATTGGGAGACGCAGTGCGCCTCGTCGATCGCAAACAGCGCGATTCGCGCCTGGTCGATCAGCGCGAGGCAATGCGGCGTGGTGAGCCGCTCAGGCGCGATGTAGATGAGGTCGAGCTCGCCCGCGGCGAACGAGCGCTCGACCGCTGCGCTCTCGCGCGCCGACAGCGACGAATTGAGGAACGCGGCGCGCACACCGGCCTGCGTCAGCGCGGCCACCTGGTCGCGCATCAGCGCGATCAGCGGCGAGACGACTACCGCCGTTCCTGCGCGCAGCAGCGCCGGAATCTGGTAGCACAGGCTCTTGCCGCCGCCGGTGGGCATCAGCACCAGCGCATCGCCGCCCGCGCAGACGTGGCCGACGATTTCTTCCTGCGCGCCGCGAAACGCCGGGTAGCCGAACACGCGGCGCAGCGTCTCGCGTGCGCGCATGGCCACGGAGGCAGCGGTTGGCGAATCGCTCATCGGAGGGTGTGCGTGCGATCGGTACGGCGAGTGGGGGGCGGCGTGCCGATCGGCGCCCGGCATGCCCATCCGCCCGCGGATCGCAGTTCAGCGCGATTGTCGTTGCGTTTCACGCGCTTCGCCATCATACCGATGGCGAATGCAGACAACGGCTTCGGCGCAACGGCTCACATCACCTCGGCCATGACGGTGGGCGAAACCAGCCACGAAAGGGCGCCGGGTTGTTACCGCGCCACGCGGCGATCAAGGACCAAGTGCTCCAGCTTGTTCGGCGCGGTTGGCCACGACCAGCAGCAGCGCCACGACTACGTGCAGCAGGACGGCCGGCCACAGAAGCACGCCCCCCAGGTGCTCGCCGACGAACAGGTACACAAGGAAGAACGCGATCGCCGAATTGTAGAACAGCATTCCGCGGAAGGCGGCGGCGCAACTCCCGGCGCGCCGACCCTCCGGCCAGCACGCCAACCCCAGCGCGACCAGCACGATGCCCGCCAATCGACCCAGCAGCATGCCCTCGCCCCATTCGACGGCACCCAGCAGCAAGGTGACGACGCGCCCGGGAGCGGCCACCAGGACGAGGCCGGTGCCGATCTCAACTGTTGCGGCGAAGTTGAGCAATCTTCTCAGCATGGCGGAACTTGTTTCGATCAAGTGAGACCCTCGCCCCAAACGCGAGCTCGCCGAGCCGAGCCCGCGTCGCACGAGACCGAAGCCTCCGCGCCTGGCGCCCAAGGCAACCGCGGCGGCTCTGGCCGCTAGTCGCGCGCGCTGGCCATGGCCCTCTGCATTGTCGCGCGCTCCTCGGCGGTCAACTGCTCCCGCCCGAGATCGAACGTGAGCTTGTTGATCGTGCCGGTGAAACGAAACGGCAGCTTGTAGCTGTCGTCCACCGGCGTGCGCGAATCGATGCCGACGTCGAAGGTCTCGTCGATGGTCATCAACAGCGGAATGGTGTGGGGGATCGCCTTGCGTGATAGTTCCCGACCGTCGACCGAGAGTACGCCCGTGCCACCCTTGCCGGGTCCCGGACCGTCGTACTTGAAATCGAACGCGATCGTGTGCTTGCCGGGCGAGAGCGACCTGCCCAGCCAGTCGGCACCGCCCACACCGCCCTCCCAGCGATAGCGCGTCAGATCGAGCAGGTTGTAGACAAAGACCGGCTTGCCCTTGAGCAGGTAGAGCCCGTAGCCGCCGAAGCGACCTCCCAGCGTCACGATCATTCCTTCCCCGCCGCCCTTGGGAACCGTGATCTCGGCGGTGATCCTGTAGTCGCGGTCGAGAATGCTGGGGGCATTGCCGAGGGGAATGCCGGAATTCTCGCCGACATAGGTGAACATCGTCCGCCCGGCCACCGCACTCGGTCGCGGTGTCAGCAAGCGCGAGAAGGCCGTGTTGTCCAGGGGCAGGACGTTGTACTTCGCAGCCTCCGTCAGGAACAGTGCCTGCATCGACTTCAACTTGTCCGGCATCTTCGCGGCGAGGTCGTTGTATTGCGAGTAGTCGTCGGTGATGTGGTAGAGCTCCCACTTGTAGCCGTCGACGACGCTGGGTAGCTTGCCCGTGGCCAGGTCCCAGGGCGGCGCGAAAGGCGTGGTGTTGGCCATCCAGCCGTCGTGGTAGATCCCGCGGTTCCCCGCCATCTCGAAGTACTGGGTGTCGCGCTTCGACGACGCGCTCGCATTGGCGCGTTCGAACGTGTAGGCCATGCTCACGCCTTCGATGGGTCTTTGCGTGATGCCGTTGACCATCGCCGGCGCCGGAATGCCCGTGGCTTCCAGGATCGTCGGCACGATATCGATCATGTGATGGAACTGGCTGCGAATGCCGCCGACATCGTCGATGTGACCGGGCCACGAGATCGCCATGCCTTGGCGCGTGCCGCCAAAATGCGACGCCACCTGCTTGGTCCACTTGAACGGTGTATCGAACGCCCACGCCCAGCCTACCGCCATGTGCGGGTAGGTCTTGTCCGAGCCCCAGTCCTCGTAGTGCAACAGCTCGAGCGCTTCGGGTTCCTTGAGGATGCCGTTGTAGGCGGTGAGCTGGTTGTAGGCGCCGTACAGCGTGCCTTCCGGGCTCGTCCCGTTGTCCCCGCAGATGTAGATGATCAGCGTGTTGTCGAGTTTGCCCATGTCCTCGACCGCCTGGATGACGCGGCCGATCTCGTGATCCGTGTAGGCCGCGTAGCCGGCAAAGACCTCCGCCTGGCGCGCGAAGAGCTTCTTGTAGGTGAAGGACAGCGAATCCCACCTCGGGATCTCCGCCGGCCACGGAGTGAGCTGGGTATCCGGCGGGACTACGCCGAGCCGCTTCTGGTTGGCGAAGATCTGGTCGCGCAACTTCTCGTAACCCATGTCGAACTTGCCCTTGAACTTCTCGACCCATTCCTTCTTCGGCTGGTGCGGCGAATGCGTGCCGCCAGGCACGTAATAGACGAAAAACGGCTGCTCCGGCGCGGCCGCATTGATGCTGCTCATGTACTTGATGGCCTCGTCCGCCAGGTCGGTGGTTAGGTTGTAGCCGGGCTTGCCGACCCACGGGAAGATCTGCGTGTGGTCGCGGAACAGAAAGGGCGTCCACTGATCGGTTTCGCCGCCCATGAACCCGTAGAAATATTCGAAGCCCATCCCCGAGGGCCATTGGTCGAAGGGCCCGACCCTGCTCAGCTGGAACGCGGGCGTGTTGTGGTTCTTGCCGAACCAGGACGTCGCAAAGCCGTTGTCCCGGAGAATGGTGCCGATGGTGGCGTTCTCCGGTCCGATGACGGAGTCGTAGCCCGGGTAGCCGGTGGACAGCTCCGAAATGACGCCGAAGCCCACCGAATGGTGGTTACGCCCGGTGATCAGCGCCGCCCGGGTCGGCGAGCATAGCGCCGTGGAATGGAATTGCGTGTATCGCAATCCGGACTTGGCGACGCGGTCGAGCGCGGGCGTCGGAATGACGCCGCCGAACGTCCCGGAAACGGCATAGCCCTGGTCGTCCGTCATGATCAGAAGGATGTTGGGCGCGCGCTTGGGCGGCACGACACGCGGCGGCCACCACGGCTTGGAGTCCGTCGCGCTCTCCCTGATCATGCCGCCGAACTTCGGCGGCGGAGGCGGGAGTTGTTTCCCTTCGAGGGTGGTCGTCGCGCTGGAGGAACCCAGTTCGCCGGTGACGACCTGCGCTGCGACCGGTGCAGCCGCAAGCGCGACCGCCATCAGGAGCGCGCCGAATTCCATGGCGCACCTACGTAGTGTTATCTGTTTCATAGCCCGCGCTCCCAGTGATAGGGCGACCCGATTTTCGCCGGCCAATCCTACACGGAATGCTCCTGTTATCCGACGCGCGATACGGGCCCGCGCGAAATATTTCTCGATCGCAACGTCCGGAGCCCAAAACCGGGGGATTGCGACGAAGGAGGACGGGGTACCGACCGCGCGGAGCGGACCGGCGTCCGGAACTGTGCGCCCCGCATCCGGCCTCAAGTGATGACGACGGATGCCCTTTGGTGTCGGCTGGCCGCGTCCGGCGACGACGCCGAACGCCGATGTCGAGAGTTCCTTGCGTTACCGAAGGCGATACGCAGCGTGACAGGCGACACACTGCTGCATGACTCCACCGAGCGCCGCAAGCGCCGGCCGGATATCGTTGGTCGCGCTCGCGTTCTGCACCTCCACCGCAAAGCGGCTCGCGGCCCGGTGCATGGCCGTCCCGATGTCCTGCATCGGCTGCGGCATGAACGGCGCCAGATGGGCGGCCCCATGCGCGTCGAGCGAGCTCAGCCCAAGGCGCTGTTCGGCAAGCCCGGCGGCCTTGTCATCAGCCCCCTGGGACAGCGCAAGGTTGATTTCCTGCAGCGTCAGCAGGTGGTCGCGCATGTTGGCAAGGGTGTGCGCGCGCATGGGCTCGGGAAATTCGACGAGTTGTCGCGGGTCGCTGGCCTCTGCGGACGGAGACATCGCAGCGCCGCGATGTTCCTGCGCAACCGCGGCCGACGACGATATCGCGAACGCGCCGCAGACGATCACAGCGATCAGGATTCGTTGGGTAAGTTTCAACCTGCTCTCCTCGTGCTTGTGAATGCACGTCTTCCTGCACCAGCGAACGCGGCACAGACGACAAGGAATCTCACGATCCCGGGCGCCCGGCGTTGCCGGCCACGATGCGGCCACGCCCGATGAACGCGACGGTGACGAAATCCTAGTGGCGCCCGGCGCAATGGCATCCCGAGGCTGCCGGCGCGGCTTCGGTCGCCGCATTTTCACCCGGCCCGAGCCATGCCGCGATTTTTTCACGCGCCGGGATACCCCCCGAATGCACGAGCGTCCCGTCGACGATCACGCCCGGTGTCGAAAGAATCCCGTAGCTCATGATGTCCCGGATCTCTTCGATCTTTTCGACGGTTATCGGCACGCCCAGATCCCCGGCGACCGCTTCAATACGTTCGACCGTCGCACGGCAGTTCGTGCATCCGGTTCCCAATACCTTGATTACCTTCATGATGAATGTCCGGTTGACCTACAACACCGCATTGAATACATAGCCCACGACCAGGATGCCGCAGGCGACGACGCCAACGAACGTGGCGATGAGACGCAGCTTCAGCACCTTGCGCAGGATCACGATCTCGGGCAGCGACAGGGCGATGACGCTCATCATGAACGCCAGTACCGTGCCGAGCGCCGCACCCTTCGCCAGCAGCGCCTCGACGATGGGAATGACGCCGGCGGCGTTCGAGTACATCGGGACGCCGATCAGCACCGCGGCCGGCACCGACCACCAGGCCTGCGCACCCATCAGGCCGGCCATGAAATCGGCGGGCACGTAGCCATGGATGGCCGCGCCGATCGCAATTCCGGCCACGACGTAGGGCCACACTCTCCCGACGATCTCCTTCACCGCGGCAAACCCGGCTTGCACCCGCTCTGCGAACGTCACCGAAGCCAATGCCCCGCCATTCAGCGTGACGCGCGGCATGTTCCGCACCCAGTCTTCGAGATGAGCCTCCATATGCAGCCGCCCGATGATGATGCCGGAGACGATCGCCACGGTTAGTCCGAGACCGAGGTAGAGCAGCGCGATCTTCCAGCCGAAAAGGCCGAGCAGAAGTGCCAGCGCGACTTCATTGACCATCGGCGCGGAAATCAGAAATGAGAAGGTAATGCCCAACGGGACGCCGGCCTGGACGAATCCGATGAACAATGGGACTGCCGAGCAGGAACAGAACGGAGTGACCACGCCAAGCGAGGCCGCCAGCGCGTTCCCCAACCCCTCCGCGCGCCCGGCGAGCAGCGCGCGCGTTCGCTCCGGCGTGAAGTAGGAGTTGATCATCCCCATCGCGAACACGACACCGCCGAGCAGCAGTAGGACTTTGGGCGTGTCGTAGAGGAAAAACTGAAGTGCCGCGCCAAGATGGCTGTCGCGGTCCACCGGCAGCAACGCCGTCAGCGCCTCCGAGATGGGCGCCAGCACCTGAAACACCGCAAGCCAGACTACTGCGGCGACGGCCAGGAACAGCCGCGGCCGATGACCAGGCAGCGTCAGCACGGCGCTCACGTTTGCCCCTGAACGGCGCTGCGCGCCGCATCCCCCAGGGGGGCACGCGCCTCGGGGCAGCCCTGCCGCTCATGCCGCCCTTCGCGCCGTGCGTGCGGGACGTCCGGAGAATGCGGCCAGCCGGCTGCGCGCCTTGCGCAGTTCTTCCGGAGGCACGCCACCTTCGACGAAAGCCTGGAGGATGTTCCTGGCCCAGCCGGGCAGGCGTGCCAGCCGATAGTGCATCCACGTTCCTTCGCGCCGCGACGTGATCCATCCTCCGTCACGCAGCAACGCGAGGTGCCGGGAAACGCCGGGTTGCAGCTCCTGCAAGGCGGCCACGAATTCGCATACGCAGACTTCACCCTCGACCATGAGCAGCGCCAACATGCAGCGTCTCGCGGGATCACCTAGGAGGTCGACATTCGGTACCATCATTGCAATATAACGCTTCCGTTATATAAACGCGCGTGCATAACCTTGACCGCGATCAAGTATTCGTCGCATGCGCTCGGAAATACGGGGCAGGAGCACGCCTGCCTGCGAAGACGCGACAGTGCGGGCCGCTCGCGACTCCGGCCTGACTCTCGCCGCACCTCGACGCCCTCACGAATACCGGCGGGAGCGGACCTTCGGCGCATCAGTGATTTATCCCGCATTCGAACATCTTGTTCGTCACCGGGCCCGCGATCTGGTTGAAGAATTGCTGGCGCATGTGCGGGTCGCTTTGCATCATGCCGACGACGCGCCGCTCTTCGGGGCTTGCCTAGGCCTTTTCTCCGCAGCTCTGCTGATCGAAGATTGGTACTTCTCGAAGCACCCTGTGACAGCATGTTCTCCATTGGACGTCGGCTGCAGGCGATACCGGCAATACGACGGATGCGACGCGAAACCGATGATCCTGCTCGTCACCGACTACTGCCGCGGTGCGTGATGGACTCGCTGCCATTGGCCTGCGTCACCGGCGGCAATTTCAGCGCCTCGGTCGAGCCGGCTTAGGGCGTCTTTCGCAATTCAGAGCGGGATCGACGCCGCGCCTTCCGGATGGCGACCATGCATCTGGAAGTCCAAGACCGCGCGTCGATCTCGATGGCTCTGGACGCAGGCGATGCGCAGTCTGCGCTCGGCCAGTGCGCCTTTGAATCGATAGCGCAAGCCGCAGATGAACGTACTCAGTCCGCCTGCGACCTCATGCGCGAGGCGCCCGGCCGGCGCGCCCGTATCAGCCGCACGAAGCCGGGCCGGCGCTACGATGGCAAGGAGCCGCCCATTGCATGCTTGACGCCAGATCCGCGCCCCCGAACCGACCGCAATCAGGCTCGCGCGAGGGGTAGACGACCCGCTGGAAGATCGGCATTCCCAAAGCCGACGATTGCGTGCGGCGTGAAGCGCGCCCGAAGGTTGCCGAACTGCAGTAGCGCCCGAACGCCGGGCGCCTTCACATCCGAGACGTCCGCCGCGAGCGGCAGGCGAAGGTGGTGGCAGCCGAAATCCATGCGCACTTTCCGACGACGGCGGCGGCGGCAGCGGCGAAGTCGCACCCGATGCGCCGTGTCATGATCTATCTCTATATCCATATAAACACTTTTGCGCGTTGCGCTCCGCACGTTTAGAATTGGAGCAATCAGAAGGGGGGGATGATGTTCACCAACAATCCGTTCGCCGAGCTTTCGGCGTCCATTTCGCCTGCCGTCATGCAGATTTATGTCATCGTCATGATCGTGCTGGTCGCGGCAGGGACGCTGTTCGACATCGTGCACAAGGGAAGCGCCAGATATTTCTTCGAGAACTGGCGCAGGTCGAAGAGCAAGGCCGCAAAGTCCATCGGTGGCGGTGAACTGGTGTCGCTTGCGGTCAAGACCGGTCTGGTCGACGTCCTGACTTCCGGAGAATTCTGCAACGCACGGCGCAGGATCGCCCATCTGCTGACCATGTACGGGTTCGTGGTCTACGTCGTCACCACCGCCATCATGATTTTCGGCTACCCGACTCCAGCGACACCAACGCCCGCAATCCTGCCGCTGCTGTGGTGGATCGGCGGCCTGATGGTCTGTGTCGGCGGCTACTGGTTCTGGTTCTTCATCCGGGTCGATGTCGCGGCCGAGGGCAGCTCGCCGTTTCGCATCATGCGCGCGGACCTGTTCATCCTTTCGCTGCTCGCCAGCGTGACGCTCGGCCTGATCTGGGCTTTCCTGCAGGTGCGCGGTGGTGCCGGCGCCGGCGTGTTCTTCGGTCTGTACATCGTCGCCACGACCGTGTTGTTCGGATCGGTGCCGTGGTCCAAGTTCGCGCACATGTTTTTCAAGCCCGCCGCGGCCTTCGAGAAACGAGTTTCCAAGGCCAACGGGACAGCCGAAAATTTGCCGACGCAGACCCGTGACGATCCCGAACAACAGAAAAGACACTCGATGGAACTGTTGCGAGACGCTCCGATGCACATGGGACTTGGCATCAAGCGCGAACCGCCCCGCCACTACTAGAAGACACCCCGCAACTTCCATCAGAACACATCAAGGACCCGACTTATGCCTACCTTCGTCTATATGACAAGGTGCGACGGATGCGGACATTGCGTCGACATCTGCCCGTCCGACATCATGCACATCGACAAGACGTATCGCCGTGCCTACAACATCGAGCCGAACATGTGCTGGGAGTGCTACTCCTGCGTCAAGGCTTGTCCGCAGAACGCGATCGATGTGCGCGGATATGCCGACTTTGCCCCCCTCGGTCACAGCGTACGTGTCCAACGCGACGAAGACAAAGGCACGATCGCCTGGAGGATCAAATTCCGGAACGGTACGGAAAAGAACTTCCTGTCGCCCATTACCACCAAGCCCTGGGGGACGGCGATCCCCAAGCTCGCGGATGTTCCCGGACCCAGCAAGGAAATGCGCGACGGACATCTGTTGTACAGCGAGCCGAAATATATCCGCATGGATGACGGCGGTTTGCATACGCTTCAGTCCGCGGGTCTCAAGATGAAGAAAGGGGTGTATTACTGATGGCTTACGAAACGATCGTCGAAGACGGCATCGATATTCTGGTCGTCGGTGCAGGCCTTGGCGGCACGGGTGCCGCATGGGAGGCGAGATTCTGGGGTCAGGACAAGAAGATTGTCATTGCCGAGAAGGCCAACATCGATCGCTCCGGTGCGGTCGCCCAGGGTCTGTACGCAATCAACTGCTATATGGGCACCCGCTGGGGCGAAAATAAGCCGGAGGACCATGTCCGCTACGCCCGAATCGACCTGATGGGGATGGTGCGGGAAGACCTGCTGTTCGATATGGCCCGTCACGTCGACTCCACGGTGCATCAGTTCGAAGAGTGGGGCCTGCCCATCATGAAGGACCCGAAAACCGGGCGCTATCTGCGCGAAGGTCGATGGCAGATCATGATTCACGGCGAGTCCTACAAGCCCATCGTGGCCGAGGCCGCCAAGAAATCCGCGGACAAGGTCTTCAACCGCATCTGCGTCACCCACCTGCTGATGGACGACAGCAAGGAGAACCGGATTGCCGGTGCCGTGGGCTTCAACGTCCGCACTGGCAACTACCACGTCTTCAAGTCCAAGACCGTGATCTGCGGCGCGGGCGGCGCCTCCAACATCTTCAAACCGCGTTCCGTGGGCGAAGGTTCCGGCCGCACCTGGTATGCGCCCTGGTCGTCCGCGTCTGCCTATGGGCTCATGATCAACGCCGGCGCCAAAATGACGCAGATGGAAAATCGCATCGTGCTGGCGCGTTTCAAGGACGGCTATGGCCCGGTCGGCGCCTACTTCCTGCACCTGAAGACCTATACGCAAAACGGTCTGGGCGAAGAGTACGAATCCAAATGGTTCCCCGAACTGCAGAAAATGGTCGGCAAGGAATATCTCGATCCGGAAGCTTCGCACTTGACCCACCGGCCAATCCCTACCTGTTTGCGTAACCATGCCTTGATCAGCGAAGTGAATGCCGGCCGCGGCCCCATTCACATGGTGACCATGAAAGCGTTCCAGGATCCGCATCTGGAAGAGGTCGGCTGGGAAAACTTCCTCGGCATGACCGTCGGCCAGGCGGTTCTGTGGGCCGCCACCGACGTGGATCCCAAGAACGAGAATCCCGAGCTGACCACATCCGAGCCCTATGTCATGGGCTCCCACGCGACCGGCTCGGGTGCATGGTGTTCGGGTCCCGAGGACGTTTCCCCTCCCGAGTATTTCTGGGGCTACAACCGCATGACGACGATCGAAGGTCTGTTCGGCGCCGGCGACGCAGTTGGCGGCACACCGCACGCCTTCTCATCCGGCTCCTTCACCGAAGGTCGTCTCGCCGCGAAAGCCGCCTGCAAATACATCGACGACGGAAAGGCCGAAGGCATTGTCGTATCCGACGAGCAGATCAACCGCCGCAAGAAGGAGATCTACAAGCCCCTGGAGCATTACAGGATCTACCGCAATACGATCGTGGCGGGCGACGTCAACCCGCACTACATCAATCCCAAGCAGGGCCTGGACCGTCTGCAGAAGCTGATGGACGAGTATTGCGGCGGAGTGACCGTCAACTACATGACCAACGAGAAGCTCCTGAGCATCGGTCTCAAGAAGCTCAAGATCATGGAGGAAGATCTTCAGAACTTGGCCGCAGAGGACATTCACGAGTTGCTCCGTGCGTGGGAATTGATGCACCGTCATCGCGCTGCAGAGTGCGTCACGCAGCACACGCTGTTCCGCAAGGAGACCCGTTGGCCGGGTTACTACTACCGAGGCGACGCCATGAAGGTGGACGACGAAAACTGGCACGTGCTGACTGTTTCGCGTCGCGATCCGGAAACCGGCGAATACACCATGGAGAAGGCGCCGTGTTATCACCTGGTTGCGGACGAGGACTAGCAATATCCTCAGGCAGAAGCTCGCGTTGACCTTCTGCCTGGCGCCGATGAGACCTGCACGTCATGGTGGGCATCACCGAGCTGGCCGCTTCCAGTCGCCGAGAGCCCAGCATGAACATTGTTGAAAAAAGCGATGAGGAGATTCTGGCCATCGCCGAGCCCCTGTGGCGCGGCCTCGTCACCTATTCGAACGAAGGCAAATACGGAGAATTCGTAAAGAATTTTTCCAATTCCCTGGCGCTTGCCATGAACCAGGTTGTGGCGGGTCACCAGTTCGCAAATAGTGAACTGGCGAGAAGTCTGTCTGAAGACCATCGATTCGCTGGGCATCATTCGCCGGGGCGAACATGTGACGGTTCTGTACCGACAGCGGAGCACCAAAAAGCAAGGCGAATGGCTTGGCAGACTGGTCCTCGGCTACGAGAATGGAGAGGTCAGGATCTTTGGTGCATCCATCTTCTGAGCAAATCGTTCCGATTCGACATGAGTGAAACCATCCAGGACGGCAAGTTTGTCGAACTGACCTACAAGGTGACCGACAAGAAATCGGGGCATGTCCTCACCCGGGTCGAATTCCCGCTGGGCTATGTTCACGGGCACAATGAAATTTTGGCCCCTTCGGTCCACAGGGAGTTGGAGGGCAAGTCCGCTGGCGACGTCATCGAGGTGCCCATCGATGGCAATCAGATCTTCGGCCCCAGAGACGACTCGCTGGTTTTTACCGATCGTATCGAGAGCGTCCCCGAGGAGTATCGGCAAATCGGCACCTCCATCCTTATGGAGAACGACAAGGGCCAGACCCGCAGCTTTCTCGTGACGTCGATGGACGACGAGAGACTGACTGTCGATGGCAACAATCCGCTTTGCGGCAGAGAGGTCGTCTTTAACCTCGAGATACTGACCGTGCGCGACGCAACTGATGAAGAGACAAGAGCGGGCGAGGCGATCATTGCGGGCGTGGATATCGACCCGTCGCTTATGAGGCCTGTTTGAGCGGCGGCGTTGAATGGCGTCGGACCAATTTCGGCTTTGATACCTGCACTCGCAATCCCGACTTCACGGAAAAAAGGCGACTTATGAGCGAGCAAAAACCCATTACCAAAGTTCCTGAGGGCCAAACGCGTTTTTTTACGACGCGTCAGATGGCACCAAACGAAAAGGGGTTTGTTGGTTACGAAACCGTCTGGAAGCCGTTGCAGAAGGAAGTCGAATACAAGACGCCGAAACAGCCGTAGGCGTCGTACGTAGCGTGGATAAACCGGACCGCGCGGCCAGGATGCGAACCCATAAAGGGGATTGGCTCAGCGGCAATCGCTTGGTTCAGCTTGGTTCACCGTCTGCGATTGGAGTGGTGTGGGCCCCGCAGAACATCGACCCCAGGCCAAACAATCCCGAACTGACCACTTCCGAGCCTTATGTCATGGTTTCCCACGCCACCTGTTCAGGTGCGTGGGCGAACGGACCGGACGACTATGCGCCTTCGGAGCATCACGAACTCGGGAACGTGATCTGTCAGCCGCTGGAGAACTACCGCGTCGGCCGCAATGAAATCGTCGCGGGGACCGTTTCGCCTGGCTACCTCCTGCCGATCCACAGCCTTCAGCGTCGCGAGAAGATCATCGATGAGTCCGTCGGCGGCATCAGCGCCAACTACCTCACCAATGGCACGGCGACTGTAACGGGGCCCGGCGATCAATCACGCGTTGCACATGACTGATTTGAATCGCAATTCTGGTCGGGGTGACAGGATTTGAACCTGCGACATCTTGCTCCCAAAGCAAGCGCGCTACCGGGCTGCGCTACACCCCGAAGGTGGGGATTCTGACACCCAATGCGAGTGCGGGCAATTGCAGGCAACCGCGATCGGGATTCGCCGCTGCGCGCGCACGCAGAAAGAACATGCGCGAGCGAGTCTCAATCCGGCAAGGTGGTATGGTGATCGACCCGGCCTCCGCGCACTCGCCAGGAAATACGCCATGACCCAACGTTACAACGTCGCCGTGCTCGTCGGAAGCCTGCGCCGCGGCTCTCTCAATCGAAAGGTCGCCCGCGCACTGATCGAGATGGCGCCGCAGAATCTCGCGCTCGCCATGCATGAGATCGGCGACCTGCCCCTGTACAACCAGGACCTCGAGGGACCGTCGCCACCGCCGGCATGGATTACCTTTCGCGACGGCGTGCGCAAGGCGGACGCGTTGCTCTTCGTCACGCCCGAATACAACCGTTCGATCCCGGGCGGCCTGAAGAACGCCATCGACGTCGGCTCGCGACCCGGCGGGCAGAGCGCCTGGAACGGCAAGCCGGCCGCCGTGATCAGCGTGTCGACCGGCGCGCTCTCGGCGTTTGGCGCCAATCACATCCTGCGCCAGTCGCTGGTTGCCCTCAACGTGCCGGCGATGCCACACCCCGAGGCCTACATCGGCCAGGCAGCGGCGCTGTTCGACGACGACGGGAGGCTCGTCAACGAGTCGACGCGCGAATTCCTGCGCAAGTTCGTCGACGCCTTCGCCCAGTGGGTCGAGCGCAACGCCCAGCGCTGACGCAGGCACGGCGCGGCGGCGCGCGAAAACGGGGCACGATGGATGCCTCGTCGACGGCGTGATTGCCGCCGTCGGAATCGCCTGCGTTGTCTTGCCGGGTTTCAGCCTTCCGGCTTCAGCTGCGGGAACAGGATCACGTCGCGGATCGACGGCGAATCGGTGAGCAGCATCACCAGCCGGTCGATGCCGATCCCCTCGCCCGCGGTCGGCGGCAACGCGTACTCCATCGCCCGCAGGTAGTCGGCATCCAGGTACATCGCCTCCTCGTCGCCCGCCTCCCTCGCGTCGACCTGCGCCTGGAAGCGCGCGGCCTGGTCCTCCGGATCGTTCAGCTCCGAGAATCCGTTGGCCATCTCGCGGCCGGTGATGAAGAGCTCGAAGCGGTCGGTGACGGCGGGATTCGCGTCGTTGGCGCGGGCGAGCGGCGACACGTCGGTCGGGTGCGCGATGATGAAAGTCGGCTGAACCAGCTTCGCCTCGGTGGTCGCCTCGAACAGCTTCAACTGCAGGAGCCCGATGCCGTCGGTCGGGAACACCTCGACGGCGAACGGAGCGAGCGCTCCCCGCAGGTACTCGGGTTTTTCGAGTTCGTGCAACGGATGCGCCGGGTTGTACTGGTGGATCGCCTGCGCCATCGTCAGGCGGTCGAAGGGCTTGCCGAGGTCGATCGGCGTTCCCTGGTACTCGATCGCCGTCCGGCCCAGCACCCGCTGCGCGACCTCGCGGATCAACTCCTCGGTCAGGTCCATCAGGTAGTGGTAATCCTGATAGGCCTCGTAGAACTCGAGCATCGTGAACTCGGGATTGTGCCGGGTCGAGATGCCTTCGTTGCGGAAATTGCGATTGATCTCGAACACGCGTTCCATGCCGCCGACGACCAGCTTCTTCAGGTAGAGCTCGGGCGCGATGCGCAGGAAAAGCTGCATGTCGAGCGCATTGTGGTGCGTGACGAACGGACGCGCCGCCGCGCCGCCGGGGATCGGGTGCATCATCGGCGTTTCGACTTCGAGGTAGCGGCGAGCGACGAAAAATTCACGCATCGCCTGCACGATCTGCGAGCGCTTGATGAACACGTCGCGCGACGCCGGATTGGTGATGAGGTCGACATAGCGCTGCCGGTAGCGCTGTTCCTGGTCGGTCATCCCGTGGAATTTCTCCGGCAGCGGGCGCAATGCCTTCGCCAGCAGCCGGACTTCCGCGACTTTCACCGACAGCTCGCCGGTCCGCGTCTTGAACAGCGTGCCGGCGGCGCCGACGATGTCACCGAGGTCCCAGTGCTTGAAGGCGTCCAGCGTATCCGCGCCCACCCCGTCCAGCGTGACGTAGAGCTGGATGCGACCGGACATGTCCTGCACGGTGGCGAAGCACGCCTTTCCCATCACCCGCTTCAGTACCATACGGCCGGCGACCCGCACCGCAATGCCCTGCGGCTCCAGCAATTCGTTCGCTAGTTCGCCGTGCCGCGCGTGCAGGTCCCCTGCCAGCGAATCGCGCCGGAAATCGTTCGGATAGGCATGCCCCTGCTGCCTCAACGCCGTCAGCTTGCCGCGCCGTTCGGCGATGATCTGATTCTCGTCCTGCGGAAGATCCACCGCGTCGGTCGCGCCCTTGGGGCTGTCGTTGACCATCTCTACACTCCCTGTTTCAGGCTCGCCGCGATGAAATCGTCGAGGTCGCCGTCGAGGACCGCCTGCGTGTTGCCGACTTCGTAGTTGGTGCGCAGATCCTTGATCCGCGACTGATCGAGCACGTAGGAGCGGATCTGGTGGCCCCAGCCGATGTCGGTCTTGGAGTCCTCGAGCTTCTGCTGCTGCTCCTGCCGCTTGCGCAGCTCGAGCTCGTAGAGCTTCGACTTCAACATCGCCATCGCTTCCGCACGGTTGCGGTGCTGCGAGCGGTCGTTCTGGCACTGGACGACGGTGTTGGTCGGCAGGTGCGTGATGCGAACGGCCGAATCGGTCTTGTTCACGTGCTGCCCGCCGGCGCCCGACGCACGGTAGGTGTCGATGCGCAACTCCGCCGGATTGATGTCGACCTCGATCGAGTCGTCGACCTCCGGGTAGACGAACACGCTGGCGAACGACGTGTGCCGCCGTGCATTGGAATCGAATGGACTCTTGCGCACCAGCCGGTGCACGCCGACCTCGGTGCGCAGGTAGCCGTACGCGTAGTCGCCTTCCACCTTGATCGACGCGCTCTTGATCCCCGCGACTTCGCCGGCGGACTCCTCGAGGACCTCGGTCCGGTAGCCCTTGCGCTCGCAGTAGCGCAGGTACATGCGCAGCAGCATCGACGCCCAGTCCTGCGCCTCGGTCCCGCCGCTGCCGGCCTGGATGTCGATGAAGCAGTTCGCGGGATCGAGCGGATTGTTGAACATCCGCCGGAACTCGAGGTTGCCCACGATCGTCGCGAGCCGCTCGACGTCCTCCTCGACGGAGTGCATCGTCGCATCGTCGCCTTCCGAGCGCGCCAGATCGAACAGCTCGCGGCCGTCGGCGAGCCCGGTGTCGAGTTCGGTCAGCGTGCCGACGATGCCGTCGAGTTCCTTCTTCTCCTTTCCCAGAGCCTGCGCGCGCTCCGGCGCATCCCAGACCTTCGGATCTTCGAGCTCGCGCGCAACGACGGCGAGCCGCTCCGACTTCACATCGAAGTCAAAGATACCTCCGCAGCGACGCGGTGCGTTGCGCGAGGTCCGAGAGCGAATTGGCGATGACGTTGACCTGTTCGGCGTCCATCTTGCATATCCCCAAGTAAATCATGGAATTATACGCGATGGTAGCGTGGTGCCGCACGGGCGAAGGTGGTCGGCAACGACGTTTCCGATCGATGACCGCAAACTGTCCAGCCACCCCCGCGTTGGCGCGCGGACCCGCGGCGCGCGAGAAAGGTAGAATTGCGCGCTCGGAAACGCGTCCAACGCCACCCGCCCGACGATTGGCCGTCGACCCCTCATTCCGGAGATTTCCCATGCCGACACTCTTCGTCAACAAGGAACGCGTCGATATCGCCCCCAGCGTAGCGGGCGATACGCCGCTGCTGTGGATCCTGCGCGACAACCTGAACCTCACCGGCACCAAGTACGGCTGCGGCATGGCGCTGTGCGGCGCGTGCACCGTCTACGTCGACGGGCAACCGACTCGCGCCTGCGTGACGCCGATCTCGTCGCTTGCGCCCGGCGTCGAGATCACGACGATCGAGGGCCTCAGCACGAAGGAGGCGAAGGCCGTGCAGGCTGCCTGGGAAAAGCTCGACGTTCCGCAATGCGGCTATTGCCAGTCCGGCCAGGTCATGTCGGCCGCCGCGCTGCTTGCGAAGAAGAAGCGGCCGACCGACGCGGACATCGACGACGCGATGGCCGGCAATGCATGCCGCTGCGCCACCTACGTGCGCATCCGTGCGGCGATCAAGGAAGCCGCCAAGGCGCTGGCCTAGGAGAGACGACGATGAATCCCATGCGCATGCGTCCACCGTCCGGCGTCCCCGAGGCGAAGATCACCCGCCGCTTCTTCCTGAAGTCCACCGCCGCCGCCGGTGCCGGCCTCACGCTGGGCGTTTATTTCGGCGATGCGCACGCGCAGGCATCCGGTCCCGGCAAGACCGTCGGATCAGCGGCGGCAGGCAGCTTCGAGCCCAACGCGTTCATTCGCATTGCGAAGGACAACACGGTCACGGTGATCGTCAAGCATCTGGAGATGGGACAGGGCGTCTACACCGGGCTTCCCACGCTGATCGCCGAAGAGCTCGACGCCGCGTGGTCGCAGGTGCGCGCCGAAGGCGCGCCCGCCGACGCCAGCCGCTACAACAACCTGCTGTGGGGCCGCGCGCAAGGCACCGGTGGATCGACGGCGATGGCGAACTCGTTCGACCAGTACCGGCAGGCCGGCGCCGCGGCCCGTGCGATGCTGGTCGCCGCCGCGGCCGAGCGCTGGAAGGTCTCCGCCGACAGCGTACAGGTGAAGAACGGCGTGGTCTTTCATGCGAACGGCAAGAAAGCGACGTTCGGCGAACTTGCCGACGCCGCGGGCCGGCAGCCGGTACCGGCCTCGGTCAAGGTCAAGGACGCGAAGGACTTCGTGTTCATCGGCAAGCACGCGCCGCGCACCGACTCGAAAGCGAAATCCAACGGAACCGCGCGCTTCACGCAGGACGTGAAGCTGCCGGACATGCTCACCGCCGTGGTCGCACACGCACCGCGCTTCGGGCAGCGGCTCGCGGGCTTCGATTCCGCCAGCGTCTCCGGCATCCCGGGTGTGCGCTACGTCGTGGAGATCCCGACCGGAGTCGCCATCATCGCCACCACCTTCTGGGCAGCGAAGAAGGGACGCGACGCGCTCAAGGTCGAATGGGACGAAGGCACCGGTTTCAAGGGCTCGTCGGACGCGATGATGGCCGAGTACCGGCGGCTGGCGGCCACACCCGGCAAGCCGGTGCGCACCGAGGGAGATGCCGCCAAGGCCATCGACGGCGCCGCGAAGAAGATCGAGGCGGTGTTCGAGTTCCCCTATCTCGCGCACGCGGCGATGGAGCCCATGAACTGCGTTGTGAAGCTCACGCCCGATGCCTGCGAGATCTGGAACGGCGAGCAGTTCCAGACCGGCGACCAGTTCGCGATCGCGAAGTACACCGGATTGAAGCCCGAGCAGGTCAGGCTCAACATGCTCTACGCAGGCGGCAGCTTCGGCCGGCGCGCGAACCCGGCTTCGGACTACGTGCTGGAAGCCGTGTCGATCGCCACCTCGCTGGTGCGCGCCGGAAAGCCCGGGATCCCGGTCAAGCTCGTATGGACGCGCGAGGACGACATGAAGGGCGGCTACTACCGCCCGATGTATCTGCACGCGCTGCGGGCGGGACTCGACGCCGACGGCAACGTCGTCGGCTGGCAGCATCGGATCGTCGGGCAGTCGATCCTCGCCGGCACCGCGTTCGAAGCGCAGATGGTCAAGGACGGCGTCGACATGACCAGCGTCGAAGGCGCATCGACGCTGCCGTACGCGATACCGCAGCTCGCGGTAGAACTGCACACGACGAAGCAAGGGACACCCGTGCAGTGGTGGCGTTCCGTCGGGTCGTCGCACAACGCGTACTCGACCGAGACGTTCATCGACGAACTGGCGGTGGCCGCCGGCAAGGACCCCGTCGCGTTTCGAAAGCAGATGCTCGCCAGCCATCCGCGGCATCTGGCCACGCTCGCGCTCGCCGCGGATAAATCCGATTGGGGCAAGCCGCTGCCCCCGGGCAAGGCCGGGGAGAAGCGCGGACGCGGCGTCGCGGTCCACGAGTCGTTCGGCACCGTCGTCGCGCAGGTCGCGGAGGTCACGGTCGACCGTGACGGCAAGTTCCGCGTCGACCGCGTCGTCTGCGCCGTCGATTGCGGGATCGCGGTGAACCCGGACGTCGTTCGCGCGCAGATGGAAGGCGGGATCGGCTTCGGCCTTTCCGCCGCGCTGTACAGCAAGATCACGCTCAAGGACGGCATCGTCGAGCAGTCCAACTTCCATGACTATCCGCTGCTGCGCATCAACGAGATGCCGGCGATCGATGTCCACATCGTGCCGTCGACCGCCAAGCCGTCGGGGGTCGGCGAGCCCGCCGTGCCGGTGATCGCGCCGGCGGTCGCCAATGCCTTGGCGGCCGCGACCGGCAAGCGGCTGCGCGCGCTGCCACTGATGCTGGCCTGACCGGGTGACCCGACCGGGCTCGCGCCGACGGGTGTTCGCTGCCGGCGCGGGTCGCCACGCCGTGCCGCCGCATGCCAGAATCGCCATGACCAGATTTCGCAGCGATTCATTTCCGCGCCCAGATGCATACACCCGCCGGTTTCCTGTCCTCGCATGCAATGCCCGCCGCGATCGCCGGCGATGCGTACGCATTCGCATTTCGTGGCGACCGCATACTCGTCCACGCGGTGGACGAAGACGGATACGCGATTCCGCAGCTCGACCAGCTGGGCAGGTCCGGCGTGAACAGGCGCACCTCATTTCCTGGGACTGCTGGGCACGGCCGCCTGCGTGGCGATCAACCTGGGCGACGATGCGCCGGAACCCGCCGAAATGCGCTACGTTGGCCTGCGCTCGCTCTTCTTCAGGGTGCCCGAACCGCTACTGGCGCTCGCCGCGCGCGCGTTCCAGGTCGTCCATTGGGACCGCACGCATCGTTACTGCGGACGCTGCGGGACGCCCACGCGCGACCGGCAGGACGAGCGCGCGAAGGAATGCCCGGCATGCGGGCTGATCGCCTATCCGCGCGTGTCGCCGGCGATGATGGCGCTGGTCACGCGAGGTCGAGAAATCCTGCTTGCGCGCGCGCACCGCTTTGCGCCGGGCATGTACAGCGCGCTCGCGGGGTTCGTCGAGCCTGGCGAAACCATCGAGGACTGTGTGCGCCGCGAGGTCCGCGAGGAAGTCGGGGTCGAGGTCGATGAGATCACCTACTTCGCGAGCCAGTCGTGGGCGTTCCCGCATTCGCTGATGATCGCGTACACCGCCATTCATGCCGGCGGCGAAATCCGCCTCGACGACGCCGAGATCGCCGAGGCGCGCTGGTTTCCCGTCGACGCGTTGCCGCATCTGCCGCCTTCGGTCTCCATCGCCCGCCGCCTCATCGACGCGACCGTTGCCCGGCTGCGCGGCGCCTGACGCCGGGCTGTTAGAATCGCGTTTTTCGGTCGCGCCTTCGTCTTCCTCCCTCGCGATGCGTCCTACCCGGTTCCTCTTCGTCCTCGCGCTCCTCGCCGCCGCGCACACGGCGTTCGCGCAGTCGGATGCAATGACCGACCCGCGCGAATTCAGCGAGGCGGCGCGCAAACTCTATGCGGGCTCGCTCAAGGATGCGCGCGCGCTCATGGCAGCAAAGAAATACACGGAAGCGATCGCGATCCTCGACAAGCTGACCGCGGAACGCCCGCGCGAGCCGCAGGCGCGCTTTCTCAAGGGCCTGGCGCTGGCCGATTCCGGCAAGGCCGACGCCGCCATCGTGATCTTCCAGGCGGTGCTGGGTGACTTTCCCGAGCTGCCGGAGCCGCACAACAACCTGGCCGTCCTGTATGCACAGAAGGGCGAATTCGGCCTCGCGCGCGACGAGCTCGAGGCGGCAATCCGCGCTGCGCCCGACTATGCGATCGCCTACGAGAACCTGGGCGACATCTACGCGCGCCTGGCCGCGCAGAACTACGAGAAGGCTCTCGCGCGCGACGCGCGGAACAAGTCGGTGCCGGCAAAGTTGAAGCTCGTCCGCGAAGTGCTCGCGCCGGTTGCCGCCGTGCCCGCGGCAGCCGTGCCGCCCGAGAAGCCGGCCGCGGCAGTGACTTCGCCGGCCGTGGCTCCATCCGCTACGCCTGCACTGCCGGCCGGCGGGTCCGCCCCGGCCACGGCATCCGAACCCGCTGCGGCAGCCGCACCGCAGACCGCGCCGGCATCGACGCCGGCTGCCGCATCCACCGCGCCGTCGCCGCGTTGATTCCCGATTTCGCTTTCGTAAACCTCGAGGAGATTTCACCATGTTGCGAAAATTTTTCCTGGCCGCCGCCTTCGCAGTGGCCGCCGCGCCTGCGCTGGCCGCCAACCCGCAGGTCGAGCTGGACACGACAGCCGGCGTGATCAAGGTCGAGCTGTACCCCGAGGCGGCGCCCAAGACAGTCGCCAATTTCCTGAAATACGTGGAGAGCGGCCATTACGTCGGCACGCAGTTCCATCGCGTCATCGACGGCTTCATGATCCAGGGCGGAGGCTTCACGGCCGATTTCAAGGAAAAGCCGACCCGGCCGCCGATCCCGATCGAATCGGAATCCTCGCTCAAGGCCGGCCTGTCCAACGTTCCCGGCACGCTGGCGATGGCCCGCACCAGCGATCCCAACTCGGCGACCGCTCAGTTCTTCATCAACGTGGCCGACAACAGCCGCCTGAATTTCTCGTCGGCCACGCCGCAGGGATACGGGTACACGGTGTTCGGCAAGGTAGTCTCCGGCATGGACGTCGTGAACAAGATCGCCAAGGCGCCGAAGGGCGCGACAGGTCAACTGCCGCCGGGCATCGACCCCAGGAGCGTGCCCGCAACCCAGGTCGTCATCACGGCCGCCAAGGTCATCGGCGGCTGACGCGTTACCAAACCCAAAAACCGCATTGGAGCAGTCCATGGTCATCCTGAGAACCAGCCACGGCGACATCACGCTCGCGCTCGACGCCGAGAACGCGCCAGCCACGGTCGCCAACTTCCTGCAGTACGTGCGTGACGGCCACTACGACAACACGGTGTTCCACCGCGTCATCGACGGCTTCATGATCCAGGGCGGCGGCATGGAGCCGGGGATGAACCAGAAGCCCACGCGCGCAGCCGTCGCCAACGAGGCCGCCAACGGCCTCAAGAACAAGAAATACACGGTGGCGATGGCGCGCACGTCCGATCCGCACTCGGCGACCGCCCAGTTTTTCATCAACGTGGCCGACAACGAGTCGCTCGATTTCAGGTCGCCGGGCGGCAACGGCTGGGGATACTGCGTGTTCGGCAAGGTCGTCGAAGGGCTGGACGTCGTGGACAAGATCCGCGCGGTCCCGACCGGCAACAGCGGTTTCCACCAGGATGTCCCGAAGACCGACGTCGTGATCCGCAAAGCCGAGGAAAGCGCTGGCTAGGCGTGGATCAGGTCACGCTTTAGGGCACCTTCGCCGAAAGCGCCACCCGGTCTCCCGGCGAAGGCGTTTGCGGTTGGGCTACACCGACAATGGGCGCTGATCCCGAGGCAATTGCGAAGCCGGAAGGTTCGACGCTTTTCCTCTCGGACCTGCACCTGTCCCCCGAGCGTCCGGCGGCGCTCGCCGCGTTCCACGCGTTCACGCGCGGTCCCGCCCGACAGGCGGCGGCCGTCTACATCCTTGGCGATCTGTTCGACTGGTGGGTCGGCGATGACCAGCTCGCCGACCCTTTCGTCGCCGCCATCGCGGCGTCGCTCAAGTCGATTACCGATGCTGGCGTCCCGCTGTACGTTGGCCACGGCAATCGCGATTTTCTGCTGGGCCAGCGCTTCGCGCGGGCAACCGGCGCCGTCCTCCTTCCGGATTTCACCGTCGTCGATCTTGCCGGCACGCGAACCGTGCTGTGTCACGGCGACGAGCTGTGCACCGACGACACGGAGTACCAGGCGTATCGCGCCCGGATGCGCGAGCCCGCGGCACAGGCGAGGCTTCTGCGGCTGCCGTATGTCGTACGGCGCGCCATCGCCTGGTGGCTACGGCGCAAGAGCCGCGGCGAGAAGGCGCTGAAGCCAGAGTCGATCATGGACGTGACCCCCGTCGCCGTCGAAACGGCGTTCCGCGCCCATGGCGCGCGGCGAATGATTCACGGCCACACGCATCGGCCGGCGCGCCACGAGCACAGCGTCGACGGCGTGCCGAGCGAGCGCTTCGTGATGGCGGACTGGCAGGACCGCGGCCACTACCTCGCCGTGGACGCCGGCGGCGTCCACGTCCGGGAGATCAGCGGCTAGTGTGTTGAGTCGGCGTTTCGTTGGACCATGCGTGCCGATCCAGTGCTGCCGGCAAGATGGTCGCAATCGGCGTCAGGCAAGGCGCAAACCGCAGCGAGGTTGGCTACCTCGCGAGGATCTGCGACGCCGCATGGCGTCGATTGCGTTCATTTTCAGCAACGAATTGCCGACTCGGCACACTAGGCCAGCGCCTGCCGGAAGTCGCCGATCAGGTCATCGCGGTCCTCGATGCCGATCGAGATCCGGATCAGCGAGTCCGCGATGCCCATCGCCGCGCGACGCTGTGCGCCCATCTCGAAGAAGATCGTGTGCGCGACGGGAATGGCCAGTGTGCGGTTGTCGCCGAGATTCGACGACAGCACGACCACCTTCAGCCGGTTGAGGAAATCGAACGGGTCGATGCCGTCGACCAGTTCGAACGACAGCAGGCCGCCATACGCGCGGAAGAGTTCGCTCGCGAGGCGGTGCTGCGGATGCGCGTCGAGGCCAGGATAGTGGACGGCGCCCACCTGCGGCTGCTGCTGCAGCCAGAGCGCGAGCGCCTGCGCATTGCCGCAGATGCGCTCCATCCGCAGCGCGAGCGTCTCCGCGCCCACGGCGATGTGATGCGCCTGCTCGGCCGCCAGCGTTCCGCCCCAGTCGCGCAGGCCCTTCTTGCGCAATTGCTGGATTCCCCAGTTGCGCGGCGGCTGCGACTTGTAGGCGTCGGCGATGTTGGGATACGTCGTCCAGTCGAAGAGCCCGGTATCGGTGATGCTTCCGGCGAGCGCGTTGCCGTGCCCGCCGATGTACTTGGTCAGCGCATTGACGACCAGGCTGGCGCCTACATCCTTCGGCCGGAACAGCCAGGGCGAGGTCATCGTATTGTCGACGATGTAGAGCAGGCCCCGTGCGCGGCACAGGTCGCCGATGCGCGTCAGGTCCGCGACCTGGACGCGCGGATTGGCGATCGTCTCGACGAACACGATGCGCGTTTCGGGCCTGAGCGCGGCCTCGACCTGGGCGACATCGGTCGCGTCGACGAACGACACCGGATGGCCGTGCGCTTCCAGCGTCAGCAGCAGGCTCGACGTGTTGCCGAACACGAACTGGCTGGTCACGACATGATCGCCGGCCTTGAGCAGCGCCACCATGATCGCGCCGATCGCCGCCATGCCGGTGGCGAACGTGACGGTGCCGACGCCACCCTCCATCGCGTTGACCTTGGCCTCGAGCGCGGCCGACGTCGGATTGCCCTGGCGCCCGTACGCGTACCCGGCCGCCTTGCCCTGGAACACCGCGGCGAGTTCGCGCGCGTCGCGGTACCCGTAGGCCACCGAAAGGTGCAGCGGCTTGTGCAGCGCGCCGTGCTCGATCGTCGCGTCGCGGTCGGAATGGAGGATCGCGGTGGTGAAGCCGCGCTTGTGATCGTCGCTCATGTCGGTTCCGCCTTGGCTACGGGAAACAGGACACCCGGAAAACAAAAAACCCGTCTGGGCTTCCGCCAAACGGGTTTTGTGTGCTCCGTCAGGTATCTCCTGACTGGAGCGGAACCTCGCTTTAGCGGAATTTATTAGGCGCCCGCAAGCTGAAGCTTCAAATCGGCGCAAAAAAAGTATAGGCGTGTCCGGGCATGGCGTCAATCACCGACCGCGCCATGATGTGCCCGCCCGTGGTCGAAGGTAGACTAGCGCCCGACAGGCGCGTCGGGGGAGACGCGCAGGGCAGGCTCGCTACAGGTGTTCCACCCACGGCAGAAGACGATCCGATGCGCGCATCGCAGAAAGCAACTCGTCCGCCGCGCAAATCCCGCGCAGCGAAGACTGCCACGCCCCGCCGGCCCGCCGCCCGCGCTTCCGCTGTCGCGACGGTCGCGGCCAAGGCAGGTGGCGGCCATCACGAGGAGGCGATCGCGATCGCCGGCACGTTGCTGTCAGCCACCCGTCTGGCGCTGGCCGATCGGCTCGACCTCCTCGACCTGTGCGCCGAAAGCCACATCGCCTTGGGTGACCTCGCCGCCGCGCTCGCCGACGCCGAGGGTATGCTCGAAGTTGCGCGGCGTGCAAGGAAACCCGCACTGCTCGCCCAGGCGCTCAATCGCCGCGCACTGGTCGAGATCCGCAGCGGCCGCCCGCGCGATGCCATCGCCACCGCCGAAGAGGCGGGAGAGGCGGCGCGGCGCGGCCGGGCACCGCATCAGGAGGCACTTGGCCTGCTGCGCCTGGCTGAGGCGAATTTCCGCTCGGGCGAATACCCGCCGGCCGCAAAGGCTGCTGCGCTGGCGCTGCGGATGTTCAAGGCGTCCGGGCAGCTGGCGAACCAGGGACGCGCGTGGTGGACGATCGCGGCAGCACGCAGCCGCCAGGGACGCAGCGCGAAGGCGGATCGCGCGGCCCGCGAGGCACTGGCGCTGGCCCGGCGCTGCGGCGATCTCCATGGCGTGGGCAACGCGCTCAACCTGCTCACCATCCATGAGCGCGACTTCGCCAGGCAGAAGTCGCTGCTGCACCAGGCGCTCGCGGCCTTCGAGGCGTCAGGCTATGTGGAACGGCAGGCAGGCCTCACTCACAACCTCGGCATTCTCTACCGCGAGCTCGGACTCTATCGGCGCTCCCGCCGATTGCTGACCAAGGCCGCCGCCGCCTTTCGGCGGACGGGAGCGGCTGGCGCAAGTCTTGCCACCACCTGCTGGATGCTCGCGAACACCGAGTACGCGCTTGGCCACCTTGCGGATGCAAAGGCACAACTGCAGGAGGCGGTCGCCCTGTGGGAATCCGCCGGCGTGGCGCAAGCCGCTGCATACCGGCATGGCGCCATGGGTCAGCTTGCATTATGGGAGAACGAACCGGCGGTCGCGGTAGCGCACTGCGAGAAAGGCGCAGAATTGGCGCGCAACCACGGCGAGGTCGCGAACCAGATCAACGCGGCGGCATCCTTGAGCGAAGCCTACCTCGCCTCGGGCAATGCGTCGGCCGCGCTCGCCGCCTCCGAACGTGCCACGGCGATCCACCGCGCGCACAAGCTGGCGGATATCCAGGGCATCGAGGCGCTCTGGATATGGTGGCAGCATTTCCAGGCGCTGCGCGCCTGCGGCAAGACGGCGCGGGCGCGGCGCGCGCTCGCCATCGCGTATCGCCTGCTGGTCATTCCCATCGGCAAGCTCACCGACGAAGGGCTGCGGCGCAACTACCTGAACAAGATCGACGAGCACCGCGGGATTGTCCTGGCGTGGCTCGCGGATGGCGGCGCGCGTGCCTCCAGCGGGAAGAAGCGCCCCGCGCATTTGGCAGGCACGGCGAGCCTGAGCGAGCCCTTCGAACGGCTGGTCGACACCGGGTTGCGCCTGAACGAGTTGCGCAGCGCGGCCGAGCTGCACGAGTTCCTGATCGACGAGGCCACCGAGCTGTCCGGCGCCGAGCGCGTGCTGCTGGTCCTCGACACGCCCGGCGGACCGCGGCTCGCCGGATCGCTGCTGCCGAAGGGCGAGGATGCGCAAGCGTTGTTGCGCGACGTCGCGCCGCGGTTGGACCAGGTTCGGCGGACGCGCGTCGCGACGCTGGACTTCGATCCGCCGCGCGCGCGGGAACACGCGCAGCGCTCGCGCATCGTCGCGCCGCTGGTCGCGCGCCGCGAGCTGCTTGGCGTCCTCTACGCCGACATCGACGGCGCCTTCGGCCGCTTCCACGACGCCGACCGCGACCTGCTCGCGATGCTCGCCAGCCAGGCCGCCGTCGCGCTCGACAACGCGCAGTGGGCGCAGGGGCTGGAGCAGAAGGTCGCGCAGCGCACGAAAGAACTGCGGGACTCGAACGCCAGGCTGGAACAGCGCGCCGGCGAGCTGGCGCTGATCAACAGCATTCAGCAGGGCGTGGCCGCGAAGCTCGATTTCCAGGGCATCGTGAACCTGGTCGGCGACAAGCTGCGCGAGGTGTTCGCCAGCAACGACATCAGCATCCATGGCGCCGACCTGACGACCCTGGACGCGAAGGCGCTCTACGTCGTGGAGCGCGGCGAGCGCAAGGTCTTCCCGGACTACAAGGTTGATCTTGCGCAGCCCGTGATGCAGAAGACGATGCGCGGCGAGGTGGTGCTGGCGCGCAATCCGTCCGAGATCGCGGCGGTGATGGGGCTGACGCTCGATAACATCACGGACGAGGTGGAGCAGTTCCCCGGCACGCACCAGAGCAAGACCATCGTCTGGGTGCCGATCAACCCCAGCCCCGATCACATCTATGCGCTGGTGCTGGAGAGCGCCGACCGCGAGGACGCCTTCAGCGCTGCCGACATCGGGCTGCTCACGACAGTGGCTGCCTCGATGGGCGTGGCGCTGGAAAACGCCCGCCTGCTGGACGAAACCCAGCGCCACGCCAGGGAGGTTTCCGAGTCGCCGGAGCGGCAGACGGCGACCGCCGAAGTGCTGCAGGTGATCAGCGGATCGATGGCGGACGCGCAGCCGGTGTTCGAGAAGATTCTCGACTGCTGCAGCCGGCTGTTCGGCGCGGGCGACCCGGCGGTGTGCCTGATCGACGGCGACTTGCTGCGCATCGGCGCCTACCGCGGCAAGTTCGCGGAAGAAGTCGATCAGGCATTCCCCCGCCCGCTCGCCGGCACCATCAGCGACATGGCGGTCCGGCAGGGTTCGGTCATGTATCGACCGAGCGTGCTCGCGGCCGACGACATGCCCGACTACATCAAGGAGGTCGCGCGCCGGCGCGGCGACTTCTCCGTCGTGAACGCACCGATGACGTGGAAAGGCCACGGCATCGGCACGATCGACATCATCTGCACGCCGCCACGGATATTCTCGAAATCCGAGCTGACTCTGGTCAAGACGTTTGCCGACCAGGCCGTCATCGCCATCCAGAACGCGCGGCTGTTCAACGAGACGCAGGAAGCGCTGGCGCGCCAGATCGCCACCGCCGACATCCTGCGCGTGATCAGCGACTCTCCCACCGACGTGCAACCCGTGTTCGACGCCATCGTGGGAACTGCGGTGCGGCTCTTGTCCTGCGACTTCGCGATCCTTATCCGCTGCGACGGCAGCACCTACTCGCCCGCGGCGGGCGCCCTACGCGATGGGCCCATGACGGATATGGGACCGCCGGTCGTGACGATCGACCCGGCCCGCAATTTTCCGTCGCGCGCCATCATATCCAAGGCGGTACTGCACCTGCCGGACTGGTCGGCGCTCGAACTGCCCGAGCACGAGCAGATCATCCACGAACGGTTGAACGTCAACTGCGCGCTCTACATTCCTCTCCTTCGTGACGGCAAGTGCATCGGCCTGATGGCGCTGGCGCGGGCGCAGGCGGTCGCCTTCACGGACGCGGAGATAGCGCTCGCGCAGTCCTTCGTCGACCAGGCGGTGATCGCCATCCAGAACGCGCGGCTGTTCAACGAGACGCAGGAGGCGCTCGAGCGGCAGACCGCGACAGCGGAAGTCCTGAAGGTGATCAGCAGCTCGGTTGCCGACGCCGAGCCGGTGTTCGACGAAATCATGCGCAGCTGTCAGCGCCTGTTCGCGACCGGTCAGGTGGGCATCGCGCTGATCGGCGCCGATGGACTGATGCACTTCGACTCGAGGCTCAAGGAGGTCAACCTGGCCAGCGAGTGGGCCGTGAATGCCGACGCGGCGGTCAAGGCGCAGTTTCCGCGACCGGTCGAGGAGTCCATCCACGGCTACGCGATTCACAAGCGGCGGGTCCTGAGTTATCCGGACGCGCTGCATGGGCCGGACGTTCCCGTAGGTCTGCGCCGCACCGCCGAACAAGTGGGAAACTTCTCGCTTCTGGTTGCGCCGATGCTGTGGAACGACCAGGGAATCGGCGCGTTGCAGGTTGTCCGCGCGCCCCCTGTGGCGTTTTCCGCCAAGGACGCCAATCTGCTCAAGACCTTCGCCGACCAGGCGGTGATCGCCATCCAGAACGCACGGCTGTTCAACGAGACCCAGGAGGCGTTGGAACGGCAGACCGCCAGCGCCGACATCCTGCGGGTGATCAGCGGTTCACCGACCAACGTGCAGCCGGTGTTCGAGGCCATCGTCGGCACGGCACTTCGACTGCTGGCTTGCGATTTCACCACGCTCTTACGCTGGGATGGCAGCACTTATTTCCAGGTCGCAGCGGCCAGTGCGGAGGGCGTGCGCCCGGCCAGCGAGTCGGCCGGCGTGCCCATCGATCCCGCCGCCAACTTTCCGTCGCGGGTGTTCCTTGGCAAGGCCATGCTGCACATTCCGGACTGGACCGCCGTAGAGCTTCCCGCGCATGAGCAACGCGTTCACGAGGAAACCGGGATCAAGGCATCGTTGTTGTTGCCGTTGCTGCGCCAGGGCGAGTGCATCGGCGCGCTCGGACTGACGCGCTATGCGGCGGGCGCCTTCAGCGACAAGGAGATCGCTCTCGCGGAATCTTTCGTCGACCAGGCCGTGATCGCCATCGAGAACGTGCGGCTGTTCAACGAGACCAGGGAAGCTCTTGAGCAGCAGACCGCCACCGCCGAGGTGCTGCAGGTCATCAGCAGCTCGGTGGCGGACACGGCGCCGGTGTTCGACAAGATCCTCGACAGTTGCGCGCACCTCTTTGCCACCGAGCAACTGGGCATCTTCCTGGTCGGCGACGACGACCGGGTGCGGGTGGTGGCGTGGCGCGGGTCGGCGCTCGACGCGGTCGCGAAGTCCCTCCCCAAGCCGGTCGGAGAGACGATGACCGCCCGCGTGATCGACGAACGGCGCGCGATACACGTACCCGACACGTCGGCTGCGGCCGATCTGGTACCGGCCGCGCGCGAGGTCGCGGACATGATCGGGCACGGGTCGATCGTGTGGACGCCGATGTTGTGGGAGGGCCGCGGCGTGGGCTCGATCGTCGCGCTGCGCCAGCCGCCCAAGCCCTTTTCCGACAAGGAACTCGCGCTGCTCAGGACCTTCGGCGACCAGGCGGTGATCGCCATCCAGAACGCGCGCATGTTCAACGAGACAAACGAGGCGCTGGAACGGCAGACGGCGACCGCGGAAATCCTGCGGGTCATCAGCGGCTCGGTCACCGATACGCAACCGGTCTTCGACGCCATCGTCGCGAGCTGCCAGCGGCTGTTCGCGGGCAAGGCCGTCGCGCTCGTGTTTCCCAGCGGGCAGATGCTCGAATCGGTCGCCTACTCCGACGACACCGGCGCTCCGCGCGGATCCAGCATGCTGAAGCCCTGGCCGCTCGATCGCGGCAGCGGCGCGGGCAGCTGCATCCTCGACGCGCGCGTCATCAACGTCGCGGATACGGCCGTGGCCGCGAAGGAATTTTCGCGCATGCGCGACCTCGCGATCGCGCTGGGCTACAAATCGGCCCTTTTCGTGCCGCTGCTGGGCGAGGGCCGCGCGATCGGATGCATCACCATCCTCCGCGCCACGGTCGGTCGCTTCGACGATCAGGAGGTCGCGCTGGCGCAGACCTTCGCCGACCAGGCGGTGATCGCGATCCAGAACGCGCGGCTGTTCAACGAGACCAAGGACGGCGCTCGAACGGCAACGCGCGACCGCGGAGGTGCTCGCTGCGATCAGCGACTCGATTGACCGACTGCGAGACCGGTGTTCGAGCGCAGTCGCGCAAGTGTGCCGAGCGGCTCTTGTCCGGCGGAAGTACAGCCGCGTGTTGGCCTCGTCGCCAATGGCCGGCCTCACGCGACTGACGCGCCTATCACGGCCGCTTCAACAGCGATGAGCTCAAGGCGTCTTTCCGCTGCCGATCGACAGCCTCGATCGGGATTGGACTGTGTATCGGCTCGCAACGCTGCTGCATTCACGTCGAAGACGCCGCGCCGCTGATCGACCCGGAGTGACGCGGACATGCGCGGCTGCAGGCGACGTACGGTTCCGCCGAGTGTCATCTACGTGCCGCTGTCTGCGCGAAGGCGAGGCGCCATCGGCGCCATTCTCGCTCTTGCGCGACGAAGTCGCGTCCATTCTCGCCGAGCCGGACTCAGCCTTCTCGAGACCTTCGCCGACCAGGCCGTGATCGCGATCGAGAACGCGCGGCTGTTCAACGAGACCAAGGAAGCCCTGGAACAGCAGAAGGCCTCGGGGGAGGTGTTGCAAATCATCAGCAGCTCGATCTCCGACACGGCGCCTGTGTTCGAACACATCATGCTGAGCTGTCAGCGCCTCTTCGCCGGCCACGACGTCGGCGTCATGCAGCTGCGCGACGACGGCATGCTGGAATTGGGCGCCTACGTCGGTGCTGCGCGCGCACAGCTCGACCGCATGTTCCCCAGGCCGCTCGGACCGGATAGCGGCTCCGGAATGGTCATCCTCGAGAAGCGCGTCATGCAGTTTCCGGACCTCGAAGCCGACGATGTGCCACCGGTGCTGCAGCGAGGTGGCCGCGCCGCAGGCAACCGTTCGATGGTATTTGCACCCCTGCTGTACGAAGACCGGGCGGTCGGTGCCATGTGGGTGGGTCGGCCGGTGACGGGCAGCTTCACCGAAAAGCAGATCGCGCTGCTGAAGACCTTTGCCGACCAGGCCGTAATCGCCATCCAGAACGCGGCACTCTTCAAGCGCGCGGGCGAGGCCCGCGCCGCCGCCGAGGCGGCAAACGAGGCGAAGAGCTCGTTCCTCGCGACGATGAGCCACGAAATCCGCACGCCGATGAACGCGGTGATCGGCATGAGCGGGCTGCTGCTCGACACCGAGCTCGACGCCGAGCAGCACGATTACGTTTCCACCATCCGCGAATCCGGCGACGCGCTGCTGACCATCATCAACGACATTCTCGACTTTTCCAAGATCGAGGCCGGGCGCATGGACATCGAGGCGCATCCCTTCGACCTGCGCGAGTGCGTCGAGTCCGCACTCGATCTCATCGCCACTCGCGCCGTCGAGAAGCGCCTCGACACCGCCTACGTGTTCGAGGGCGACGTG
Source organism: uncultured beta proteobacterium (assembly GCA_963739745.1). Lineage (GTDB taxonomy): Bacteria > Pseudomonadota > Gammaproteobacteria > Burkholderiales > Casimicrobiaceae > VBCG01. The sequence continues at coordinate 282,467 of CAVUCJ010000006.1, read as the reverse complement.
CCGGCCGCGATCTCCGGCGACGTCACCCGCCTGCGCCAGATCATCCTCAACCTGCTGTCCAACGCGGTGAAGTTCACCGAGGCCGGCGAAGTTGTGCTGGCGGTGAGCGCCAGGCCCGCCAAGTCGGACCACGTCGAACTGACCTTCGCGGTGCGCGACACCGGCATCGGTCTGACGCCCGAGGCGATGAGCCGCCTGTTCCAGTCGTTCTCGCAGGCCGACTCGTCGACCACGCGCAAATATGGCGGCACCGGGCTGGGACTGGCGATCAGCCGGCGGCTCGCCGAATTGATGGGCGGACGCATGTGGGCGCAAAGCGACGGTCCGGGCAAGGGTTCGACCTTCCTGTTCACCATCGACGTGCCCACCGCGCAGCTTCCCGACTCGAAGCGGCGCAACTTCGTCGGCGAGCAGCCGGGACTCGCCGGCAAGTCCGTGCTGGTCGTCGACGACAACGCCACCAACCGCCGAGTGCTTTCGTTGCAGGCCGGCAAGTGGGGCATGGCGGTGCGCGCGACCGAGTCACCGCAGGATGCGTTGCGCTGGCTGGATGCCGGCGAGGGGTTCGACCTGGCGATCCTGGACATGCACATGCCGGAGATGGACGGCATCGCGCTGGCGCGGCTGATCCGCGCGCGCCGCGTCGAGTTGCCGCTGGTGCTGTTTTCCTCGCTCGGACGGCGCGAGGCGGGAGCCGAGGAAGGACTCTTCGCCGCCTTCCTGACCAAGCCGATCCGGCAATCGCAGCTCTTCGACACGCTGGTGGGCCTGCTCGATGACCATGCCGCGCCGAAGGCGGCGCCTGCCGCCGAAAGGCGGCAGCTCGACCCGGAGATGGCGTCGCAACATCCGCTGCGCATCCTGCTGGCGGAGGACAATGTGGTGAACCAAAAGCTTGCGCTGCGCCTGCTTCAGCAGATGGGCTATCGTGCAGACCTTGCCAGCAACGGCATCGAGGCCGTCGAATCGGTCGAGCGGCAGACCTACGACGTGGTGCTGATGGACGTGCAGATGCCGGAGATGGACGGACTCGAGGCCTCGCGCCGGATCACCTCGCGCTGGCCGGCTGGCGCGCGACCGCGCATCATCGCAATGACCGCCAACGCCATGCAGGGTGACCGTGAGATGTGCTTCGCCGCCGGCATGGACGACTACGTGACCAAGCCGATCCGCGTGGAACGCCTGGTCGAGGCGCTCGCCAACACCTCCGCACGCCAGGAACCGAAATGAATACTCAGGTGATCGACGCCTCCGCCTTCGCCGCGCTTCGCGAGACCGCCGGCGCGGAGTTCGTCAAGGAACTGATCGACACGTTCCTGCAGGAAGCGCCCGAAATGCTCACCGATCTGCGCGCTGCGCTCGCGGCCATGGATGCCGACCGCTTCCGCCGTGCCGCGCATTCGCTGAAGTCGAACGCGAACACCTTCGGCGCGCTGGCGCTCGGCGCACTGGCACGCGATCTCGAGCTCAGCGGCGTCGCTGCCGCCTCGGCACGCGGCGCGCAGGCATTGACGCCGCTCGAGGACGAGTACGCGAGCGTCGCCGCGGCACTGGCGGGCCTGCGCGATGAGTGAATTGCGCAGCGGACCGGCGCGCCTGCTCGTGGCCGACGACAACAAGGTCAATCGACTCCTGCTCTCGCGCAACCTCGAGCTGCAGGGCCATTCCGTCGCGACCGCCGAGAACGGCCGGGTTGCGCTGGAGCGCCTGCGAGGCGAGCGGTTCGACCTCCTGCTTCTCGACATGGAAATGCCGGAGATCGACGGCTTCCAGGTGTTGGAGCAGATGAAGGCAGACCTCGCGCTGCGCGACGTTCCCGTGATCGTGACCTCCTCGCTCGAGGGCCTGGACCACGTCGTGCGCTGCATCGAGCTGGGTGCCGAGGACTACCTGCCCAAGCCGGTCAACCCGGTGCTGCTGAAGGCACGCATCGGGGCGAGCCTCGAGAAAAAGCGTCTGCGCGACCAGCAGAAGGAACTGGTACGACGGTTCGCGGCGCCCGAGGTCGCGCAGGACCTGCAGGATTCCGGCTTCGCGCTGGGCGGCAAACGCGTCGACGCGTCGGTGCTGTTCTGCGACATCCGCGGCTTCACGACGCTCGCTGAATCTCAGCCGCCCGAGGAGACGATCGAGCTGCTGAACACGTATTACGCGCTGATGTTCGACGCGATCAGCGGGCACGGCGGCATCGTCACCATGATGATGGGCGACGGCTTGATGGCCGTCTTCGGCGCGCCGCTGCCGCTGCCCGATCACGCCCGGAGCGCGGTCGACGCGGCGAGAGAAATGATCGAGTTGGTCGAACTCTTCGACGTCGAACGGGCGGCCGTCGGAAAACCGCCTATCGCGATCGGCATCGGCATCGCGTCCGGCGAAATGGTCGCGGGCTACGCCGGCACCAATGAGCGCGCGTCCTACACCTGCATCGGCGACACGGTGAACCTGGCGGCGCGACTCGAGGCGCACACCAAGGTCGCGCAGCGTCCGATACTCATCGCCCGTGCGACGCGCGAACGCCTGGGCGAGCGCATCGACGTGGAACCCCTGGGTCCGGTACAGTTCAAGGGCAAGTCAGCGGATGTCGACGTCTTCGCGTTGAGCCCGGCACCCGGGCGTTGAAGGCGATCGGCCGCCACCGCCTCATCCCGGCAGCTTCTCTTCCTCAAGCAGGTCGGCCTCGTCCTGGCCGCGAGCCTCGTTGCGCTCGACCGCGAGATGCGACAGATAGTCGGCGGTGATGTCGCCGGTGATGTACTTGCCGTCAAAGCACGACGCCTCGAAATTGACGAGCTTCGGATTCGCGGCGCGTACCGCATTCTTCAGTGCCTCGAGGTCCTGGTAGATGAGGAGGTCTGCGCCGATTTCCGCGGCAATCTCGGCCTCCGTGCGTCCGGTAGCCACCAATTCGTCCAGATTCGGCATGTCGATGCCGTAGACATTCGGGTAGCGCACGGGTGGCGCGGCAGAAGCGAAGTAGACTTTTTTCGCGCCCGCTTCACGGGCCATCATGACGATCTCGCGCGACGTGGTGCCGCGCACGATCGAATCGTCGACCAGCAGCACGACCTTGTCGCGGAACTCGATGCCGACCGGGTTCAGCTTCTGGCGCACGCTCTTCTTGCGCATCGCCTGCCCCGGCATGATGAACGTGCGGCCGATGTAGCGGTTCTTGACGAAGCCCTCTCGATACTTGATTCCCAGCCGGTTGGCGAGTTCGAGCGCCGACGGTCGGCTCGAATCGGGAATGGGAATGACCACGTCGATGTCCTGCGCCTCCGGCATTCGGCGGATCTTCTCCGCCAGCGCGCCGCCCATGTTGAGCCGGGCCTCGTACACCGAGGTGCCATCGATCACCGAATCGGGCCTCGCGAGGTAGACGAACTCGAAAATGCACGGGTTGAGCGACGGGTTTTCGGCGCACTGTCGCGCATGAAATCCTCCGGTGCTGTCGACGAAGATCGCCTCGCCCGGCGCCACGTCGCGCAGGACGTGGAAGCCCAGCGGCTCGATCGCCACCGATTCGGAGGCGACGAGGTACTCGGTGCCGCCCATCTGTTCGTTCTTGCCGATGATGAGCGGGCGGATGCCGTAGGGATCGCGGAACGCGAGCATCCCGTAGCCGGCGATCATCGCCACCACCGCGTACGCACCGCGGCAGCGCCTGTGGACGCCGGCAACCGCCTTGAAGATCGCATCGGGGTCGAGCCTATGGTGCTGCGCGGCACGTTCCAATTCGAGCGCCAGCACGTTCAGCAGCACCTCGCTGTCGGAATTGGTGTTGACGTGACGGAAGTCGAGCTGGAAGAGTTCGCGCTTGAGCTCTTCGCTGTTGGTCAGATTGCCGTTGTGGCCGAGGGTGACGCCGAATGGCGAGTTCACGTAGAACGGCTGCGATTCGAGATCGGAAAACGCCGAGCCCGCCGTCGGGTAGCGGCAATGGCCGATGCCTGCGGACCCCATGAGATCGCGCATGTTGCGCGTCCGGAACACGTTCTGCACGAGGCCCGGGCCCTTGTACATGTGGAAGATCGGGCCTTCGCTGGTCACGATGCCGGCCGCATCCTGACCGCGATGCTGCAGCAGCAGCAGGCTGTCGTAGAGCAGCTGGTTGACCGGCGTATGCGCTACGACGCCGACGATTCCGCACATGGCAAGCTCAAGCCTTTCGGTCCGCGGGAGCCCTCGGTAACGTCCGGCCCTCGCGTGAATAGTCTAGTCGCATCGCCCACTCGGCGGGCAGCCAGGGGTGCAGCGACATCGCGGCGACCACCAGCGGTGGGGCAAGGGCGGCATTCTGCCACCAATCCTGCCGCGGCAGGGTAGTCAATCCGGCGAACAGCACAAACGCCATCACCAGGACCACACCGCGGGCGATGCCGAAGATCGCGCCCAGGAACCGGTCGACGAACCCCAGCCCGGCCTTGCGAATCACGCTCGCCAGAGGCCACGCAACAAGCGCGCCCATGACGAGGGCGCCGATCAGGATCGCGACGAACGCCACCAGGTAACGAACGACCGGGCTGCCTCCCAGTTCCGGCAACATCGCGCCGACCAGCGGCGAGAATGCCACCGCGGCGAAGAATCCGATCACCCACGCGAGCAGCGCGATCAGCTCGCGAGTGACACCGCGCATGTACGCCAGCGCCATCGACAAAACGACTACGCCGATCACAACCGCGTCGAATACGCTCATCGCCGGCGCGCTCGGCTACTTCGCGGGCGCGACGATTCCGCTGTAACCCTCGCCTTTGAGTTTGTCCCGCGACGACATGGCCGCCTCGCGCGACGGATAGGGCCCGACACGGACACGATAAACGGTGCCTTTGCTCGAGGCGAACGGTTCTGTATAGGACGGATAGCCGGCCTTCTTGAGCTTGTTCGACAACGCGTCGGCGCCATAGTGATCGGTGAATGCCGCGAGTTGCACGGAAAAGCCACCGGCCTTGTCCACGGGCGGCGTCGCCGGGGACGGCGCTGCAGCGGGCGGTGCCGCAGATGGCGGCGCGACGGTGGAAGCGGCCGGCGGGGGAGGCGCGGCAGGCGCCTTCGCCTGCGTGCCCAGCATCTTCTGCTCTGCTTCGGCAAGCGAGCGCTTCGGCGCATCGGCTGGGCCGCCGGTCGCCGCGTCGTTCGCGGGTGATTGCCCCTTGTCCCTGTCGGCCGGCGCGGCATCCGTCCCGGTGAACTTGGCTACCGGCGGCTCGGATTTCGCCTGTCCGGACTTCGGCGACTCGATTTTCGCGGGCTCGGTCATGCCGGCGTCCGGCCTGGCGTTGCTCTTGGCCATCGCCGGCTGGGCGGGCCCCGCCTTCGCCTTGTCCGGGAGCCCGGTGTCGAACTTCCCGCCGTCGACCGGCGGAATCTTCACCAGTACGTCCTCTCCGAGCGGCCTGGGGTCGCTTTCGAGGAGCATGGGCACGAACACCGCCGCCGCCAGCGCGAGCACGATCGCCCCCACCAGCCGCCGGCGCGCTCGCCGCTTGAGATCGTCCATGTTTACATCGTCTGTAGCGGTCATGGCGGCGTGGCCGTTCGCGTGGCGCGTGGCGCGTGGGTCTGGGTCGCCTGAAGTGCCGCGGCGACGGTCAGAAACGATCCGAAGATTGTGATTCTATCAGCCTCGCCGGCCGCATCGCGCGCAGCGGCAAAGGCGGATGTCACGTCGTCGAAGCGGCGGATCGCCGAAGCGGCGACACCGGCTGCGAGCAGCGAATCGCGCATGCGCTCCGCGGTCGCGCCCCGCGGCCCGGAGAGCGGCGCCACGAACCAGCGATCGACGCGCGGGCGCATCGCTGCGACCACGCTTTCGATGTCCTTGTCCGCCAGCATCGCGCAGACGGCGATCGTCTGCGGGTGGTACCCCATCGCAAACAACGCATCGGCGAGCGTGCGCGCCGCCTGCGGATTGTGCGCCACGTCGAGCACTGTGACCGGGCGGCCGGGCAACACCTGGAAGCGGCCGGGCAGCGCGACCGTCACCAGGCCTTCGCGGACCGCGCCGCCGCCGACCGGCAAGCGTGGGTACAGGAGGTCCAGAACCGTCAGCGCGGCGGCCGCATTGGCGATCTGGGCGGCGCCGCGCAGCGCGGGCAATGGCAGGCCGAAACGCTCGCCACGCGGGCCGCGATAGCGCCACTGCGTGGCCTCGTCGACGAAACCGTAGTCGCGTCCTGCCAGAAAGAGTTCGGCACCTGCGTCGCGAGCAGCCGCGAGCAGCGACCGGGGGGGCACCGGGTCCGCGCAGACCGCAGGCCGCCCGCCGCGAAAGATGCCGGCCTTCTCGCGGCCGATGTCTTCGCGCGTTGCCCCGAGATAGTCGACATGGTCGATGTCGACGCTGGTGACGACGGCGACATCCGGATCGACGACATTGACGGCGTCGAGACGGCCGCCCAGCCCGACCTCGAGAATCAGCACGTCGAGCGCTTCGCGCGCGAACAGCCACAGCGCGGCGAGCGTGCCGAACTCGAAGTACGTGAGCGTAACCGGCGCGCCGCGCGCATCGCGGGCGGCCAGCCGCGCATTCTCGACGGCCACGAAGGCGGCGACGAGTTCTTCGTCGGAAGCCTCGACGCCCGCGATGCGTACCCGTTCGTTGTAGCGCAGCAGGTGCGGCGACGTGTACAGGCCGGTCCGGTATCCGGCACAGCGCAGGATCGACTCGAGCATCGCGCAGGTCGAACCCTTGCCGTTGGTGCCGCCGACGGTCACCACCGGGCAGGCGACCGACCCATCGAGATGCTCGCGAACGCTGCGCACCCGGTCGAGTCCGAGCGCGATCGACGTCGGATGCAGCGATTCGAGGTAGGTGAGCCAGTCGTCGAGCTTGGCGGGATCCATCACCGGACGCCGATGTCGGCGGGCTGTCGGCAGAGGGTCGGCGTCGGCAGGCCGGCCGTCAGCTGGCCGGCGCCGGTTGCCGTGCCAGCAGCGCGAGCAGTCGCGCGAGCTCGTCGCGCAGCGCCCGGCGATCGACAATCAGGTCGAGCGCGCCCTTTTCCATGAGAAATTCGGCACGCTGGAACCCATCGGGGAGCTTCTCGCGAACCGTCTGCTCGATCACCCGGGGGCCCGCGAAGCCGATCAGCGCGCCCGGCTCGGCGAGCACGAGATCGGCGACAAAGGCGAACGACGCGGACACGCCGCCCATCGTCGGGTCGGTCAGGATCGACACAAACGGCAGCCGCGCCTTGTTGAGTTCCTGCAGGACCGCCGTGGTCTTCGCCATCTGGAACAGCGAATTCACGCCTTCCTGCATGCGGGCGCCGCCCGACGCGGAGATGCACACGAACGGCACGCGGTTCTCGAACGCGACGCGCACGCCACGCACGAACCGTTCACCGACGACCGAACCCATCGATCCGCCCATGAACTCGAATTCGAAGGTCGCAAGCACCAGCGGCACGCTCTTCACGCTGCCTTGCATGACCACCAGCGCGTCCGTCTCGCCGGTCTCCTCGAGCGCGGCGGCAAGACGGTCGGGATACTTCTTCTGGTCCTTGAACTTCAGCGTGTCGACAGGCACCACTTCGGAGCCGATCTCGAACCGGCCTTCCGGGTCGAGCAACTGTTCGATGCGATCTCGCGCGTTGACACGCGAATGGTGTGCGCACTTCGGACACACGTGAAGGTTGTTCTCGAGGTCGGTGCGATAGAGCACCGCCTCGCACGCAGGGCACTTGACCCACAGTCCCTCCGGGACCGGCGTGCGACGTTCCCCGGGCGTGCGCTTGATGCGCGGCGGAAGGAGCTTCTGCAACCAGGTCATCGTCTGCCCCTCACCTTGCCCACCCGCTCAGCGGGCCACGCCCTTGCGTTCCATGGCGTCCAGCGCCTGGCGGATGGTACGCAGCCAAGTGCCGGCGCGCGAAGCCGCCTCCGGCGCCGGTCCTGCTTCGATCTCCTGGATGATGCGGCTGCCGATCACGACCGCGTCGGCGTGCACGGCGATGGCCCGCGCGCCTGCCGCATCGCGAATGCCGAAGCCCACGCCCAGGGGAAGTGCAACATGCCGTCGGATTTCAGCGAGCTTGCGACTCACTTCGGTCGTGTCGAGATTTCCTGCGCCGGTCACGCCCTTCAGCGAGACATAGTAGATATAGCCTCGGGCAAGCCGGGCGACATCGGCGATCCGTTCCTCGGGAGTGGTCGGCGCGAGCAGGAAGATCGGCGCGATGCCATGCTCGCCCATCAGCGCCGCGAAGCTTGCCGCTTCCTCGGGCGGGTAATCGACGACCAGCACACCATCCACGCCCACCGCCTGTGCACGTTCTGCGAAGGCGGCCACCCCCATGGCCTCGATCGGATTGGCGTACCCCATGAGCACGATCGGCGTCGTGGTGTTTGTGGCGCGGAACGCACCCACGACGGCAAGTACGTCGGACAAGCCGACGTGCTGTGCCAGCGCGCGCTCCGATGCGCGCTGGATCACCGGCCCGTCGGCCATCGGATCCGAAAACGGCACGCCGAGTTCGATGATGTCGGCGCCGGCGCTCACCAGCGCCTGCATGATCGGCAGCGTGGCGGATGGCGACGGGTCGCCGGTGGTCACGTAGGGAATCAGCGCCGTACGGCCGGCGGCCTTGAGCTTCGCGAACGTGGCGTCGATGCGGTTCAACGGATTGCCGGCAGAAAGGCATTCACCACGGAGAACCCGGAGTGCACGGTCCAAGGTGCTTCGGGAGGAAATCGTCCTGATTCATCGGTTTCTCCGTGCGCTCCGGGTTCTTCATGGCTCAAGGTGTCGAGCCTTCGGATTTCCGGCCGGCGGAATCGGGATTGCATTCCGGCCGGCAATAGAACTTGAGCCCCGATCGCTCGGCCACGGTGTTCATGTCCTTGTCGCCGCGCCCGGACAGGTTCACGAGCAGGATCCGGTCCTTCGCCAGCGTGGGTGCCAGTTTCTTCGCGTACGCGAGCGCATGCGCCGACTCGAGCGCGGGGATGATGCCCTCGATCCGGCAGCAGTCGTGGAACGCCGCGAGTGCTTCAACATCGTCGATCACGACGTATTCGGCGCGGCCCGAGTCCTTGAGCCACGCATGTTCGGGGCCCACGCCCGGATAATCGAGGCCCGCCGAGACTGAATGCGTCTCGGTGATCTGGCCGTTCGCATCCTGCAGCAGGTAGGTTCGGTTTCCGTGCAGCACACCCGGCCGGCCCGCGGTCAGCGACGCCGAATGGCGGCCCGTCGCAACGCCATCGCCGCCGGCTTCCACGCCGATGAGCTTCACGTCGGTATGCCCGATGTACGGATAGAAGATCCCCATCGCGTTGCTGCCGCCGCCGACGCACGCGATCACCGCATCCGGCTGCCGGCCCGCGTACTCGGGCATCTGCACGACGCACTCGTCGCCGATCACGCGCTGGAAGTCGCGGACCATCATCGGGTAGGGATGCGGACCCGCGACGGTGCCGATGATGTAGAAAGTGTTCTCGACGTTGGTCACCCAGTCGCGCATCGCCTCGTTGAGCGCATCCTTGAGTGTCTTCGATCCGGACTCGACCGGCACCACCGTAGCACCCAGCAGGTTCATCCGGAACACGTTCTGCGCCTGGCGCTTCACGTCCTCCGAGCCCATGTAGACGACGCACTCCATGCCGTACCGCGCGGCAATCGTCGCCGTCGCAACACCATGCTGGCCCGCTCCGGTCTCCGCGATCACGCGCGGCTTCCCGAGGCGCTTCGCGAGCAGCGCCTGCCCGATCACGTTGTTGATCTTGTGTGCGCCGGTGTGGTTAAGGTCCTCGCGCTTCAGCCAGACCTGCGCGCCTCCCAGTTCGCGCGACCAGCGCTCGGCGTGATAGACGGGGGACGGGCGGCCGACATAGTGCTTCAGCTCGCGCTCGAATTCAGCGCGAAATTCCGGATCGTCCTGGTAGCGTGCATAGTGCGTCTTCAGTTCGTCGAGTGCGCGCATCAGCGTCTCGGCGACGAAGATCCCGCCGTACGGACCGAAATGCCCGCGCTCGTCGGGCAGGTTGTATGGCAGGTCAGTCATCCGCATTGCGCACTCCCTCGATGAACGCCGCGATGAGCATGGCGTCCTTGATACCCCGGCGCGCCTTGCCATCCGGCCCGCGCTCTTCCACACCGCTCGACACGTCGACTGCCCACGGGCGCACCGCGCGAATTGCCGCGCCCACGTTGGACGGGTCAAGGCCGCCGGAGAGGATCACCGGCGCAGGCAGCGACTCCTGCACTGTAGAAGACAGCCGCGACCAGTCGAAGGACCGGCCCGTCCCTCCGGGCAGATCGCCCGGTGAAAACGAATCGAACAACAACCCGGCCGCATCGCCGTAGCGTCGAGCGTATTCTATCAAATCGACATCGTCCTTCATGAGGACGGCCTTGAGATAGGGCCGGACGAACGCACGACAAAGGTCCGGGGATTCCGCACCGTGGAACTGCAGCACGTCGAGCGGCACTGCATCCAGCACCGCATTCACATTCGAACCTGTCGGGTCGACGAAAAGGCCGACCCGGGTCACGAAGGGCGGCAGCGCATCCGCGACCTCCCGCGCTCGCGCGACGTCCACGAAGCGCGGCGTGCCGTTCCAGAACACGAGGCCGATCGCATCGGCTCCGGCGGCGCAGGCCGCGAGGCCGTCGACCACCCGGGTGATCCCGCAGATCTTGACCCGCGTGCGGGCGCTGTTCATCCGCCTGCCAGTTCAAGGACGCGCACCGTCGGCGGCAGCGCGAAGCGCGGATCGTAGTCGGCTCCGGCGAAATAGAGCCCGTCGGCCGCGAATGTCGGCGCCGCGCGCGTGCGGTCGCGCGCTGCGATCAGCTGCGCAATCCAGATCGGCGACTGACGCCCCGCGCCGACACGGACCAGCGAACCCACGATATTGCGGACCATGTGGTGGAGAAAGGCGTTGGCGGAAAAATCGAAACGGATGAACGTGCCGTCGCGCGCAACCGACGCACGCGCGATCGACTTGACCGGCGATTTTGCCTGGCATTCGGCGGCGCGAAACGTCGAATAGTCGTGCGTGCCGATCAAATACGCGGCGGCCTCGCGCATCGCATCCACGTCGAGGTGATGATGGTACCAGCCCACGCGTCCAGAACCCAAGGCTGGGCGTTCGCGCCTGTTCTGCAGCAGGTAGGTGTAATGTCGCGCCGTCGCCGCGAACCGCGCGTGGAAATCATCGCCGACCGGGCGCGCCCACAGCACCGCCGCGTGCTGTGGCAGGTGCGTGTTGACGCCTCGGACCCACGCGGACTCGGGACGTAGCGCCTCGGTGTCGAAGTGCGCGACCTGCGACAGCGCGTGCACGCCTGCGTCGGTGCGCCCCGCGGCGGCCACACTGACCGGATGGCCGGTGATCTTGCCGATCGCATGCTCGAGCGCGTCCTGCACGCCGCAGCGCGCAGGCTGCGACTGGAATCCGCAGAATGCAAATCCCGCATATTCGACGGCGAGCGCAATGCGCATTCGGGGAATCGAAGTTCGGGGATCGGGGATCGGGATTGAGCTTGTTACCGTTGCCTGCGCGGTAAATTCAGTGCCGGAAAGGAAACGGGCGGCGGATCACCGATCCACCGCCCGCCCAGTTTACGTGGACAGCGCGTCAGCCGATCTTCGCCAGCAGCGATTTCGCCTCGGCCTTCTGCTGGTCGTCGCCCTCGTGGAGAACTTCCTGCAGGATCTCGCGGGCTCCCTCGGCATCGCCCATCTCCTGATAGGCCTTCGCGAGGTCGAGCTTGGTCGCCGCATCGTGCCATTGGCCGTCCAGGACTGACGGTGTCGGATCCTCGAACGTCGTGCGCTCCGGGTCGAACGACAGGTCCAGTTTGTCGAGTTCCAGCGCGGCGGCCGGCCGGGTCAGCGGCGATGGCCCCGCGCTGACAGCCGCTGTTTCGAGCGTGGGTTCTTCACGCGGTTGGCCTATTGGCGCAGGTTTTTCGGCCTCATCGAGCTTGAAATCAAGGTCGAACCGGTCAGGTTCACGCGCCCTGTCGGCGGCCGATTCGACCGCTTCGGCGAAACTCGCGGCCGTCCCCTCGCGCGTCGTACTGCCCGCGGCGATGGCACCGGCAATGGCCGCACCCGTACCCGGCAGCGACATCGTCTTGTCAGGATCGAAATCCGACGCGGACAGTTTGGCGGTCTTCTCGAGCTCCGAATTCGCGCCGGCAAGGATGTCCGCCGGAGACTTCGGCTTGGCGCCGGACGCTGGCGAAATGGAAATGTCCTCGTCCATCTGGAATTCGACGTCTCGCTCGCCCGCGGCGTCCCTGTGCGCCTGCTGCTCGAGGCGGTCCGCTTCGGCCTCGAAGTTCGAGGCGGCCACCGGCGGACGCGTTCCGGGCACACCACCCTCGGCGAACAACGGGTTGTTGGGATCCAGCTGGCGACCGAGTGCCACGGCCTTCTGCCAGACGTCGCCCTGCCCGCTCGTCACCGAATACAGCTCGGAGGCCACCGTTTCGAATGCCGATGGCTTGTTGTGCTGCGCGTGGATCTCGAGCAGCTTGAGGTAGATTTCCTGCCGCTGCGGATCCTTCTTGAGCGCATCCTTCAAGATCTCCTCGGCCTGCGCATCACGGCCGTAGGCAAGATAGACCTCCGCCTCGGCGATCGGGTCGACCTCGTCGGTGTCGATGTTGCCGAGCCCTTCGCGGCTGAAGTCGCTCGCCAGCGAGTTGTCGCCCGTATTGACTACGCCACCCCCGGTCGAGCCGAACACCGTGTTGGTCTTGATGTCGGTGCCAGAGATGATGCTGTCCTCGAACTTGGTCGTCTTGCGGCGGCGCGCCGCGAGCAGCGCGGCCAGCCCGGCCAGCGCCACGAGGGCGCCGGCGCCGATCGCCCATCCGGGGGTGCTGGAAACGAGGTCCTCGAAGAACCCCGGCGGAGCCTTCTGGGGCGCCTTGGGTGCGGCCTTGGGCGGCGTTGGCTTGGGTGCCGCAGCCTTTGGCGCTTCCACAACCTTTGGCGCCTCGGCGGCGGGTGGTTCGGAGGCCTTCGGCGGCTCTGCCGCGGGGGCTTCGGTTGCCTTCGGCGGCTCCGTCTTGGGCGGCTCAGCCTTGGGGGGCTCCGCGGCCACAGGCGGCGGCACCGGCGGCGCCGTGGCAATCGGCGTTGCGGGAGCGGGCGCAGCGACGGGCGGGTTCGTGCCGCCCTTGCTGGTGCCTGCCTGGGTCTGCAGCTGCGCCATCGTCTGATTCTTGAGTTCGATCGCGCGTTGCAGGTCCTTCAGCGTTTTCTCGAGGTCGGCGATGCGGCTCTGTGCCTCGCGCAGTTGCGCCGCCTGCGCCGCGTTCGTCTCGGCGACGCCCGAGCCCTTGCCGGTACCCGCATCCTTCGACACGCGCAGTTGATCGGCACCCGGCTGCGCTGCCGGCGTGCGTTCCTGGACCGCGGTACCGATCTTTCCACCCGCGGCGCGGTTCGCGCCTTCGTCGGCCATCGGCGCTGCGCCAGCGACACGGTCGCGGTACGTACGCCAGTCGGCCGCTTGTACTCGCACGACCTTGGTCGCTTCTTGCGCCGATTCGGCGGAGGCTTCCACCGCGTTCGGGATCGAGATGATTGCGCCCGAGCGCAGCCGGTTCATGTTGGCGCCATCGAACGCATTCGAGTTGCTCTTGAACAGCGCCACCAGCATCTGGTCGAGCGTGACGGTTTCCGGCTTGTACTCCTTCGCGATCTTCGACAGCGTGTCGCCGCGCTTGACTTCGTACGAATCGCCTTGCCCGCTCGGCGCCGGAGCCGCCGCCGTGGGGCGTGCGGATTGAGGACGCTCTGCGGGTGGTGCGGATCCCGCGCGCAAAGGCGTGATCGGCTCCACCGGCGGCGCGACCGAGCCGGGCGGATCGAGGAGGAACGTGTAATCGCGGACCACGCGGCCCGACGCCCAATTCACATCGACCAGCAGGTCGAGATACGGCTCGGTGACCGGCGTGCCCGAAGTCACCTTGAGGAACGCGGTGTCGCCCGGGCCGCGCTCGAGCGTGACGCGCGAGCGCGAGAGCACGCCCTGGTACTGCAAATTGTTCTGGCGGTACAGCGAGGGGTCCGCGATCTTGGCCGACAACGAATCCAGATCTTCCTTGTTCGGGGAAAGGAGCTCGATGCGAGCCACCAGCGGTTGACCGACATACGACTCGACCGTCAGTTTCCCGAGCCCGAGCGGGTACGCGGCGAAGGGCAGCGCAAGCGCGCCGGCGACCAGCCCGTATTTTAGGATAGGTTTCACGCGCATACCGCCCCCTTCGGAAACGCTGTTTGGCTCAAGCTAACTTAACATCATGGGTTTAGCGGTGCAAGCTAAACCTAGGTATTAGCTTGGTTTTTCGCCGATCACCTGCGTTCAGGTTGCACCATTTCATGCCGCCGTGATAACGGTCAGCGCTACGGCTAGCGTAGGTACGCGTGCCACCTACAACATCTGGTGGCGGCCCGCGCCCGCGCCGCTGTTGCGTTCCTGCCGATGGCCGCGCTTGCGGCCGCCGGCTTGTACGCTACGTACACGGCATGAAACATCAACAAAGCGGGCGCGAGGGCCGGTGCCGGGAGATTGGCGCCGATAGTAGCAAGTGGCGGGCCACGACCGGCGCCGCGTGACGCGTAGCGGGCTAGCGCTCCAGCAGGATGCGCAGCATCCGTCGCAAGGGTTCCGCAGCGCCCCAAAGCAATTGGTCTCCGACCGTGAACGCGCTCACGAACTCCGGTCCCATCGCGAGCTTGCGCAGGCGCCCGATGGGTATCGTCAGCTTGCCGGTGACGGCGGCCGGCGAAAGTTCGCGCATGCTGTCGTCACGCCGGTTCGGGATCAGCTTCACCCATTCGTTGGCGCTCGCGATCATGGTCTCGATTTCGTGCAGCGGCAGGTCACGACGCAGCTTGATCGTCAGCGCCTGACTGTGGCAGCGCATGGCGCCGATGCGCACGCATAGCGATTCCACGGGAATCGCGTCCGCGCCTCCGCGGCCGAGGATCTTGTTGGACTCCGCACCACCCTTCCATTCCTCGAGGCTCATGCCCGTTCCCATGTCACGATCGATCCAAGGGATCAGCGAGCCGGCGAGCGGTACGCCAAAGTGCTGGGTCGGAAAGCGCGCGTCGCGAAGAATTCCCGCGACCTCGCGGTCGATGTCGAGGATCGCCGATTGCGGGTCCTCGAGCAGGCTCTTGGCGGCGAAATGCGCCTCGCCCATCTGTGCCAACAGTTCACGCATGTTCTGCGCGCCGGCGCCGGACGCCGCCTGGTATGTCATGCAGGTCATCCACTCGATCAGGTCGTGCTCGAAGAGACCCGCCAGCGACATCATCATCAGGCTGACCGTGCAATTGCCACCGATGTAGTTGCGCACGCCATTCGCCAGTGCCGCGTCGATTACCGGACGGTTCACCGGGTCGAGGATGATCACCGCGTCGTCGGCCATCCGCAGCGTCTTGGCCGCGTCGATGAAATAGCCGTTCCAGCCGGCCTCGCGCAGCTTCGGGTACATCGCCGTCGTCCAGTCGCCGCCCTGGCAGCTGATGATCGCGTCCTGCGCAACCAGAGCCGCAACGTTTCCGGCATCCTCGAGCGGGCCCGTGTCGCGCCCGATCGCCGGTCCTCTCCCACCCGCGCTCGACGTCGAGAAGAACGTCGGATCGATGTGATCGAAGTCATGCTCCTCCAGCATCCGCTGCATCAGGACCGAACCCACCATCCCCCGCCAGCCCACCATCCCTACCTTCATCTGCATCACCTTTTCCATGAAAGCACCTTCATTGCGAACGTTACGAAGCAAGCGCGAAACTCAGGAAGGTCCGTGCTTTCGCGCTGTCCTGGTCGCCTTGCGATGGGCCGTCGATCGCAGCTTCTCGCCGCGGATCTGCTTCGTGCCCGTCGCGCTCTTCGTCTTGTTCGTGGCCTGGGATTCCACGGCGGGCTTCGGACCCACCGTCTCCGGCCGCAGTCGCGCCATGGCGTAGGCATCGATATACCTGCCGTCGCGAAACGCATAGTCCTTGTGCGTGCCTTCGATCACGAAACCGAACTTCCGGTACAACGCGAGCGCAGCGGCATTGTCCGTGTACACGGTCAATTCCAGCCGTCGGTAGTTGAGCCAGTTGTCGGCGATGTCGATCGCCGCCGTCATCAGCGCGCTGCCAACGCCGCGCCGCTGCCAGTCGTCGTGCACCGACATCCCCAGTCCCCCGGCGTGCCGCCGCCGCGGCGATCGCGACACCACATGCAGGCCCAGATTGCCGACGACCTTGCCGTTGACTTCGGCGACCAGCATGTAATCGTCCGCGAGGCCTTCCGCGATGCGCTTTCGCCACATTTCCGTCGTCGGATAGGGCAGCTGCAGCGTCCCGGCCATTGCCCTCGGCGTGGCGAAGGTCGCACGGATCGCTTCGGCGTCGTCGACGTTGCCTCGGCGGATCGTGATTCGGGGTCGGTGCCCAGCCATCACGATCCCTGGAATGCCGTCAGCAAGGCGTCGCCCATCGCGCGCGTACCCACCACGGTTTCACCCGGCAAAGCGATGTCGCTGGTGCGCATGCCCTGCTGGAGCACGCGGCGCACCGCGCCTTCGATCCGGTCGGCCACGTCGGCGCGCGCGAACGTGTAGCGGAACATCATCGAAAGCGAGAGGATCGTTGCCAGCGGATTGGCCTTGTCCTGGCCCGCGATGTCCGGCGCCGACCCGTGGATCGGCTCGTACAGTCCCTTGCCGGCAGCATCGAGCGACGCCGACGGCAGCATGCCGATCGATCCCGCGAGCATCGACGCCTCATCGGAGAGGATGTCACCGAACAGGTTGCCGGTGACGATCACGTCGAACTGCTTCGGATTCTTCACGAGCTGCATCGCCGCATTGTCGACATACATGTGCGACAGCGAGACGTCCGGATACTGGACGGCGAGCGCGGTCACCGTCTCCCGCCACAGGATGCTGGTGTCGAGCACGTTGGCCTTGTCGACCGAGGTGAGCCGCTTGCTCCGCTTGCGCGCCGCCTCGAAGCCGACGCGGGCGATGCGCTCGATCTCGGGCACGCTGTAGTGCATCGTGTCGAAGCCTTCGACTTCGCCGGCCGCATTGCTGCGACGGCCGCGCGGCTGGCCGAAATAGATGTCGCCGGTCAGCTCGCGGACGATCAGCAAGTCGAGGCCGGACACGACCTCGGCCTTCAGCGACGACGCGGCCGCGAGTTCCGGGTACAGCAATGCCGGGCGCAAATTGGCGAACAGCGAAAGTGCCTTGCGGATGCGCAGCAGCCCCTGCTCCGGCCGCAGCTCGCGCGGCAGCGTGTCGTAACGCGGGCCGCCGACGGCGCCCATCAGGATCGCGTCGGCGTCCTGCGCGAGCCGCAACGTGGCCGGCGGCAGAGGATCTCCGGCCGCATCGTGGCCGGCGCCACCCATCGGCGCGGTGTCCGTCACAATGGGCAGGCCTTCGGCGCGCAGTACTTCGAGCACGCGCTGCGCCTGCGCGACGATCTCCGGCCCGACGCCGTCACCCGGCAAAATCGCAATCTTCATGTGTTTTCCATGTCCAAGAAACAAGAAAGCGGCGCCGTACTGCCCTGGCGCCGCCTCTCGTCGAGAAGTGTCATATCCAGGGCTGGTCGGCCAGCCGTTTCGTCTCGAAGGCGCGAATGGCTTCCGCGTGCTGCAGCGTCAGCCCGATGTCGTCAAGTCCGTTGAGCAGACAATGCTTGCGGAACGGCTCGACGTCGAAGCCGAATACCGTCGCGCCGTCGACGGTCGCAACCACCTGCCGTTCGAGGTCGATCGTCAGCTTGAATCCGGGAAAGGCGAACGTGTCGGCGAACAGGCGATCGACCTGCGCCTCCGGCAGCACGATCGGCAGCAGCCCGTTCTTGTAGCAGTTGTTGTTGAAGATGTCGGCGTACGACGGCGCAATGAGCGCATTAAAGCCGAAGTCGTGGAGCGCCCACGGCGCGTGCTCGCGCGAGCTTCCGCAGCCGAAATTTCGCCTGGCGAGCAGAATCGACGCGCCCTTGTAGCGCGGGTCGTTGAGCACGAAATTCGGATTGGGCCTGCGCTGCGCGTGGTCCATCCCCGGCTCGCCGTGGTCGAGGTAGCGCATCTCGTCGAACAAGTTTGGTCCAAAGCCCGATCGCTTGATCGACTTCAGGAACTGCTTCGGAATGATGGCATCGGTATCGACGTTCGCCCGGTCGAGCGGCGCAACGAGTCCCGTGTGTACGCGAAATGGCTGCATGGCGATGCTCGCGCTCCGTTACCCTACTTCGGCTTCGCCTTGTCGGCGGCGCTTTCGATCGCCTGGCCACCGGCCTTGATGTCCTTGCCTGCGCCCGCGACCGTGTTGCAGCCGGAGATTCCGGCAATGAAAGCGCCCAGTATTGCGAATGCGGCGAGTCTGTTCAACACGCGCCCCTCCTCGTCAGAACAAGCGACGAACGTCGACGAAATGGCCCGCGACCGCCGCGGCGGCGGCCATCGCAGGGCTGACGAGATGCGTGCGGCCGCCCGCGCCCTGGCGGCCCTCGAAATTGCGGTTCGACGTCGAGGCGCAGCGTTCGCCGGGCTCGAGCCGGTCATCGTTCATCGCGAGGCACATCGAGCAGCCCGGTTCGCGCCATTCGAAGCCCGCGTCCCTGAAAATGCGGTCGAGGCCCTCGGCTTCCGCTTGCGCCTTCACCAGTCCGGAGCCGGGTACCACCAGCGCCAGTTTGACGTTGGGCGCAACACGCCGGCCGCGCACGACCGTCGCCGCCTGGCGCAGGTCCTCGATCCGCGAGTTGGTGCACGATCCGATGAAAACCTTGTCGACATGGATGTGCGACATCGGCGTGTTCGGCTTGAGCCCCATGTAGGCCAGCGCGCGCTCGATGCCGTCGCGCCGCGTGGCGTCGCGCTCGCGGTCCGGATCGGGCACCCGCTCGTCGATCGCCAGCACCATTTCCGGCGATGTGCCCCACGTCACCTGCGGGCGGACCGTGGCGGCATCGAAGACGTACGTGGTGTCGAAGCGGGCGCCGTCGTCGGTGGTCAGCGTCCGCCATAGCGCGACGGCGCGTTCCCACATCGCGCCCGATGGCGACATCGGCCGCCCCTTCACGTAGTCGAGCGTGCGCTCATCGACGGCGACCATGCCGGCGCGGGCGCCGGCCTCGATCGCCATGTTGCACATCGTCATCCGCGCTTCCATCGACAACGCCCGCACCGCTTCGCCGCCGAATTCGATCGCGTGGCCCGTTCCACCGGCAGTACCGATACGGCCGATGATCGTCAGCACCAGGTCCTTGGCGGTGACTCCGGCCGGCAGGCGCCCGTCGACGCGGATCAGCATCGACTTCGCCTTCTTCATCAGCAGGCACTGCGTGGCCAGCACATGCTCGACCTCCGACGTGCCGATGCCGAATGCCAGCGCGGCAAAGGCGCCATGCGTGCTCGTGTGCGAGTCGCCGCACACGACGGTCATGCCCGGGAGCGTGGCTCCCTGCTCGGGTCCGATCACATGGACGATGCCTTGCCGACGGTCGAGGAAAGGAAAATAGGCCCTCGCGCCATGCTCACGAATGTTGGCGTCGAGCGTCTCCACCTGCGTACGCGAAATGGGATCGGTGATTCCGCGCTCCCAGTCCTTGGTCGGTGTGTTGTGATCCGCGGTGGCCACCACCGACGCGACGCGCCACGGTTTGCGTCCGGCGAGCTTCAGGCCTTCGAACGCCTGCGGGCTGGTCACCTCGTGCACGAGGTGGCGGTCGATGTAGAGCAGCGCCGTGCCGTCCGCCTCTTCGCGGACGACATGGCTGTCCCACAACTTGTCGTAGAGCGTGCGCGCCATTGGGTTGCCCGTCCGCGAATCCTGCCGCGAGCGAGAGTGCGATTATTGCATGGCAGCAAGCCCGCGTGGGCGGAGCGCGCAACGTGCGTCGTCAGGGGTGGCGCGGGCCGCCTGGCATGGCGCAAGCGGAGGCGACAAGCCGCGCCGCCAGGTCGCCCGCCTCCGGGCGATCCGGGTCGACGATCGTCGCCGGCGTCGAACGCAGCCATGTCATCTGGCGCTTGGCGAGCTGGCGGGTCGCGGCGACCCCGTTCTCGCGCAATTCGCGCGCGTCGATTTCGCCTTCGAGGAACGCCCACGCCTGCCGGTAGCCGACGCAGCGCATCGACGGCATTCCGGGCGCCAGCGGGTGGCGATTGCGCAACTCGCGCAGCTCGGCGACCAGTCCCTGCGCCAGCATCGCGTCGAAACGACGCGCGATCGCCCCGTGCAACGCCGCACGGTCGGGCGGCACCAGCGCGATCCGGACGGTCGGACCGAACCCGCCGGGTGCCTCCGCGCGATTGCCCTGCAGCTCCGACAACGGCTTGCCCGCGATCCGATGCACTTCGAGCGCACGCTGGATCCTCTGCGCGTCGGTGGGCGCCAGGCGCGCCGCCGTCACCGGGTCGACGCGCGCGAGTTCCGAGTGCAGAGCGGGCCATCCTTCACGTCTGGCGCGCGCGTCGAGTTCGGCGCGGATGGCCGCGTCGGATCCGGGCAGCATCGACAGTCCTTCGGTCAATGCCTTGAAGTAAAGCATCGTGCCGCCGACGACGATCGGCAGGCGACCACGCGCGCGAATGGCGCCGATCGCGGCCAGCGCGTCGCGCGCGAAGCGGGCCGCCGAATACGCCTGCGTCGGGTCGAGAAGGTCGAGCAGATGATGCGGCACGCTCGCACGGTCGGCCGCGGTCGGCTTGGCGGTACCGATGTCCATCCCGCGATACACCTGAGCCGAGTCGACGCTGACGATCTCGCCGTCGAAACGCCGCGCCAGCGACATCGCAAGCACGCTCTTGCCCGACGCGGTCGGGCCCATCAGCAGGACAGCGGGGAGCACCTCCGCGGCGGCGCTGGCGTGCCGATCCGGCCGCTAACGGCCGCGCATGAACAGACGGTCGAGGTCGGCCAGCGACAGCTGGTACCACGTCGGCCGGCCATGGTTGCACTGGCCGCCGCGCTCGGTCATTTCCATCTGCCGCAGCAACGCGTTCATCTCGGGCACCGCCAGCGCGCGATGGGCGCGAACCGCGCCATGACAGGCCATCGTCGAAAGCAATTCGTCGCGCCGCGCAGAGAGTGCCTGCGTTCCGCCGAATTCGCGGATTTCGTGAAGCACCGCACGGGCCAGCGCCGCCGGATCGGCGCCGATCAGCGGCGCCGGCACGCCGCGCACGGCGAGCGTGGCTGGACCGAGCGCTGATATCGCGAAGCCGAGCGCCGCGAGCGATTCGGCATTCTCCTCCGCCGTGGCCATTTCGAGAGGCTCCGCGGCGAAAGTCGCGGGGACGAGCAGCGGCTGCACCGGCAAGCTCGCGTCCTGCGCCGTCTTCAATCGCTCGTAGACGATGCGCTCATGCGCAGCGTGCATGTCGACGAGCACCAGCCCCGCGCGATTCTGCGCGAGGATGTAGATGCCGTGCAGCTGTGCGAGCGCGAAGCCGAGCGGATGCGGATCGTCGGCGGCGAACGCGGCGGCCGGCGTCTCTTCGCGGGCACCGAAGAGCTTCGCGTAGAACGCCGACGGTTCGCCTGCTTCGATTCCGAGCGGCGCCTGCGCGCGACCCCAGGTGCCGGCTGAGCCAGATCGGGAATGGGCATCGCGTGCCAGGGTCAGCGGCGGCATCTGCGCAGCGGCGGCACCGAGTTTCTCCGCGGCCGATACCGCCGGCTGTTCCGCGGCCGTCGCGGCCAGCGCCCGCTCGACCGCGTGGCGGACGAACTGATGGATGCCGCCCGCATCGCGGAAGCGCACCTCGATCTTCTGCGGATGCACGTTGACGTCGACCCGCCGGGGATCGACGTCCAGCCACAACGCATATGCCGGCTGGCGGTCGTGATGAAGCACGTCACGATAGGCATCGCGCAACGCGTGCTGCAACATGCGGTCTCGGACGAAGCGCCCGTTGACGAACAGATACTGGCCGCCGCCCTGCACCGCATACGCGGGGCGAACGGCGTAGCCGGCGAGGCGCACGTCACCGGCCTCCGCGTCGACGCGCGCGGCATGCGTGACGAATGCGTCCCCCAGCAACTGCTCGACGCGCGCCTGGCGTCCTCCGATGACCAGCCGGTGCATCACGCGGCCGTTGTGCTGCAGCGTGAACGCGACTTCCGGGTGCGCGAGCGCGACCCTTCGAAACGCCTCGTCGCAATGTCCCCATTCGGTGGCATCGGTGCGCAGGAACTTGCGGCGGGCCGGTGTGTTGAAGAAAAGTTCCTCCACATTCACCGACGTGCCCGCAGCCAGCGCGGCCGGCGCCACCGGCGCCACCGTGCCTCCCTCGACCTCGATCCGCCAGGCATGCGGCTTGCCTGCCGAGCGTGAAGCAAGTGCCAGGCGCGACACCGACGCGATCGACGCCAGCGCCTCGCCGCGAAAGCCCAGCGATGAAATCGCTTCCAGATCGAGGACCGAGGCGATTTTCGACGTGGCGTGCCGCGCGACGGCCAGCGCGAGATCCTCGCGCTCGATGCCGGCGCCGTTATCGGCCACGCGGATGCGCTTCGTGCCGCCCGCCGCGAGGTCGACCTCGATCTGCGTCGCGCCGGCGTCCAGCGCGTTCTCGAGCAATTCCTTCAAAGCCGCCGCCGGACGTTCCACTACTTCGCCGGCGGCGATCTGATTGATCAGGAGATCAGGCAGCGTATTGATCGCCGCCATCAGCGCGCAAGACCCTTTGCCCAACGGGCGTAGATGCCGTCGGCCACTTCACCGAGTGCCGCGAGCCGTGCGTCGAGATCGATCTGCATGTCCGCTGCGCTCTGCCGATGCGCGCTCGAGCGCGCAGGCAGCTCGTCGGCACCGGTGCTGCACCACGACTCCACCAGTTCGCGTGTCATCTCGATGTGGCACTGGAAACCGACATGACGGTCGTCGATCACGAAGGCCTGATTCACCGCGACGTCGTTGGTCAGGATCCGCGTGGCCATCGGCGGCAGGTCGAACGCGTCCTGGTGCCACTGGAATGCGGCGAAGCGCGGCAGGCCGCCGAACCATTCGCGCCGAGCACCACGGTCGCAGACATCGACGTGCAGCCAGCCGATCTCGGCTTCCGGCATCCGCTAGACGCGCGCGCCAAGTGCCTTTGCCATCATCTGGCCGCCGAGGCAATGGCCGATCACCGGCGTACCGTCGGAGATCGCGTCGCGCAGCAGGCTGCACAACGGCGCGATCCACGGCAGCTTGTCGTTGACGCTCATCGGACCGCCCATCATCCCGATCCCGGAAAAGGCAGCGGGGCTCCCTGGCACGGCGGCGCCCTCATCGAGCGCCACGAGTTCCCACGCGATGCCCCGAGCCGTCAGCCATTGTCCGAAGCGGCCCGGCGTCTCGGTCGGCGAAAAACGGAAAATGGCAACGGGTAGCATGGGCGGCGGGATTTGACAAGCCGCGCCGGGGAAGCCGCGCGACGAGAATGAATTCTAGCAGCCGGCCCCAACCGGTCAGCGGTCTGCGGTCGCATCGTCGAACTGCGCGCCCCGCGTTGCCCTTCGGAGCGGGCCTGGCGCAACCTGAAGGCGAGCCGACCCCGCCCGCTACATCTGCTTGAACAGGTGCGTGAACTGCCGCGAGATCGGCAGCCTCTCCTGCCGATCTCGCAACAGCACGAACTGTCGTTCGGCGTCCTCGCGCAGGACGCCGGTGACGGCGTCGAGATTCACGATTGTTCCGCGGTGAACCTGCCAGAATTTCTCCGGATCGAGCTGCGCCAGGAGGTCCTTCAGCGGCATGCGGATCAGCGCCTCGCCGCCGGCGAGCACCACGCGCGTGTACTTGGTGTCCGACTGGAAGTAGACGACTTCGGAGACCGGGATCAACTTTACCTGCTTGCCGACCGCCGCCTTCACCCATTTCATCTGCCCGTCATCGGGCCGAGCCGCTGCACGCAGTTGAGCCAGCAGCGCCGACAGGTCGACCGGGGGGTTGGCGAGCCTGCGTTCCATGCGATCGACCATCGCCTTCAGGCGGTCGGTTTCCACGGGCTTCAGCAGGTAGTCCGCCGCGCCGGCTTCGAATGCCTGCAGCGCGTACTGATCATAGGCGGTGATGAATACGACGTGGCAATTCGCACCGATCTGCGGCCGCCACGTCGAGCCCCGTCGGGCCGGGCATTCGGATATCGAGGAAAGCGATCTGCGGCCTATGTTCGGCGAACAGCGCGAGCGCCTGCTCGCCATCCTCGGCCTCGGCGACGACCTCGAGTTCAGGCCAGACAAGGACCAGCTTTTCCTTCAGCCGCTGGCGCATCAGCGGCTCGTCTTCGGCGATCATTGCGGTGGGTCGTGTCATTTCGGATCGGCCTCGTTCGATACAGGATGGGCGGGGAGCGGCGGCGGCGTGATCGCAGCCGGCAGCAGGATGCGCGCACGAAAGCCGCTGGGTTCGTTTTCCTCGAGTTCGAGCGCCGCGCGCTCGCCATACAGCAGGCGCAGCCGCTCGCGGATGTTCGCGAGCCCGATGCCGCTACCGCGATGTCGCGGCACCGAGCCCCGCGCCGGTGTCGGCGACGCTCAGCGCGACCATCCCCTTCTCGCAGGTGACGGCCACGTCCACGCGGCCGCCTCGCGGAGACGGCTCGATGCCGTGCTTGATCGCGTTCTCGGTGAGCGTGATCAACATGCCGGGCGGGATCGCGAAGTCCGCGGCGTCTTCGGCGATGCTCACCGACCACTGCAGCCGGCGGCCGAGCCGGGCTTGCATGATGCCCAAGTATGCGCGGATCATCGCTGACTCCTGATGCACGGTGGTCCCCTCGTCACGCAACGTCGGTGTCGCCGCTCGCAGGAAACGGATCAGGTCCCCGATCAGGCGCGCAGCGTCGGGCGCTCCCTTTTCGGCGAGCTGCTGCGCACTGCCCAGCGTATTGAACAGGAAGTGAGGCTCGATCTGCAGCTGCAGGAGCTTCAGCTTCGACTCGGCGAGCTGCCTCGAGGTTGCGCTTTGCCGCGCCTCGGCCTCGAAACGCGCGGTGAGCGCCCGGTACTCGCGATTACGCAGATGGGCGATCAGGACGGTGACGAGCGCGAAGAGGAAGCCGAAGACCAGCGCCGCCGTGACGACATGCCGGAGCTTGGCGCTGTCCTGGAAAAAGGCGAATGGATCGACGCCCTTGACCAGCCCGGCGATGCTCGCGCCCACCAGCGCCCCGACGAGCGCCAACAGCGGCGCGGCGACGATGTAGCGAAAGATGCGGCCCTGGAACCTGCGGTAGCCGAACCAAGCCGACAGACCCGACCACAGCAGCGTCAGCACCACCAGGTTGAATAGGAAGGCCGCCTCGGCGAATGACATGTTCCAAGGCAGCTGCGACGCGATCCAGGCGACCAGCGTCGTGAGGGCGACGACGCCGAGCAACCAACGCCAACCACCATTCGCATAGAACCAGCGATCGAAGGCCCGCACGTCGCGCCGCTCGATCTCGGACAGCGACGCCAGCACGCGCTGCGCGAATGCTTCGTAACGGGTCTTGAAGGCGGCAATCATCGGAATCCCGATTCTAGGCGCGCCGAGGCGGCCCGTCGGAGGCGTCCGCGACCAGCCGCAACCGGAATGGGACGAGTGACGCCATCCGCGGATGGACCGGGGTGGCGTGGTGGCGTCTACATGCCGCGCGCGATCCGCGCGTAGGCCGAGTGATTGTGAATCGACTCGAAATTCTCCGCCTCGACACGGTAGGCGGCGAAGCGCGGGTCGGCCGCAAGCCTGCCCGCCACGCCGCGCACGAGGTCCTCGACAAAGCGCGGATTGTCGTAGGCGCGTTCGGTAACGTATTTTTCGTCGGCACGCTTCAGGATGCCGTACAACTCGCTCGACGCCTCATCCTCGGCGATGCGAAGCAGCTCCTGCAGGTACACCGGGGCATCTGCTCGCACGGCGATCGTGACGGTCGAGCGCTGGTTATGCGCGCCGTAATCCGCGATCTCCTTCGAGCACGGGCACAGCGACGTGACCGGTACCGCTACCGCCACGGTGTGGGTGAAGCGGTCCCCCGCAAGCTCGCCCACGAGCCGGACCTCGTAGTCGAGCAGACTCGCAACCCCGGTCACCGGTGCCGTCTTGCGCACGAAAAATGGAAATTGGAGTTCGATCCGGCCGCCGGGTGCATCGAGCCTCGTCACCAGGTCGCGGAGCAGTCCGGGCAGGCCGGCAACCGAAAGCGGTGTCGCTCCGGGCGCCGCGCGCTCCTCGAGCAGCATCACGAGCCGCGACATATGCGTGCCCTTGCGATCGGAGGCAAGCGCCACGTAGACGTTGGCGACCGCGATCGTCGGCTGCGCAACGCCATCCAAGTCGGCGAACATCAGCGGATATCGCAGGCCCCGGATGCCAACCTGGTCGATGGCGAGGTTGCGCTCGTCGCTTCCGGATTGCACGTCCGGAATCGGCATCAGCAGGCCAGGTTGCTCGGGTCGATTCATGCGCGGGAATTGTAGCCGAATCGCGCTACGCCGCCGGCTTTGCCCAGGGTTGCGCCGCTCGCGCACCGAACCGCGCGCGAATCGCGGCTGCG
Organism: uncultured beta proteobacterium; assembly: GCA_963739745.1. Taxonomy (GTDB): domain Bacteria; phylum Pseudomonadota; class Gammaproteobacteria; order Burkholderiales; family Casimicrobiaceae; genus VBCG01. The sequence goes on along the minus strand of CAVUCJ010000006.1, from coordinate 255,962 downwards.
ATGCCCTTCGCGTCGAGCCCCGCGTGCGCGAGCAGAAAAGCCGGGTCGCCATGATCGATGAAGCGATCGGGGAAGCCCAGATGCAGGATCGGCACAGTCAGCCCGGCCGCCGAGAGCGCTTCGGCCACCGCGCTGCCCGCGCCGCCGGCGATGACGCCCTCCTCGATCGTGACCAGCGCATCATGCTCGCGCGCGAGGCGCAGCACGAGATCGACGTCGAGCGGCTTGACGAAGCGCATGTTGGCCACGGTGGCGTCGTGTTCCTCCGCAGCAGCGAGTGCCGGTTGCAGCATCGGCCCGAACGCCAGGAGGGCCACGCGATGCGTGCGTCGCTTCGCCTCACGCCGCAGCTCTCCGCGGCCGATCGGCAGCGCGCGCATCGCCGCTTCGATGGGAACGCCCGGGCCGGTTCCGCGCGGATAGCGGACCGCAGCCGGCGTCGAGAGTGTCGTCGCCGTGTAGAGCATCTGCCTGCATTCATTTTCGTCGGACGGCGCCATCACCGTCGTATTGGGCAGGCAGCGCAGGTATGCCAAGTCGAACGCGCCAATGTGCGTCGCGCCGTCGGCACCGACCATGCCGGCGCGGTCGATCGCGAACACCACGGGCAGGTTCTGCAGCACGACGTCGTGGATCAGCTGGTCGTAGGCGCGTTGGAGAAATGTCGAATAGATCGCCACGACCGGCCGCATTCCCTCGCACGCCAGTCCGGCGGCGAATGTCACCGCGTGCTGCTCGGCGATGCCAACGTCGAAGTAGCGATCGGGAAACCGCTGTGAATAGGCGACGAGCCCCGAACCCTCGCGCATGGCGGGCGTGATGGCGACGATGCGGGGATCGCGCGCCGCCATGTCGCAAAGCCACTCACCGAATACCTGGGTGTACGTTGGCCTGGCCGGCGCCTTCACGGCGATGCCCACGGCGGGGTCGAACCTGGAGACGCCGTGATAAAGAATCGGGTCCTCTTCGGCCTTCGGATAACCATAGCCCTTTTTCGTCACGACGTGCAGAAATTGCGGGCCGGGAAGGTCACGGACGTTGGCGAGGGTGCGGGTCAGTGTCTCCAGGTCGTGGCCGTCGATCGGCCCGATGTAGTTGAATCCGAATTCCTCGAACAGCGTGCCGGGCAGAAGCATGCCCTTCATGTGCTCTTCCCACCGCTTCGCGAGATCGTGAACGGGCGGCAAATGCGCGAGCACTTCCTTGCCGCCGCGGCGCACGGTGTTGTAGAGCCGCCCGGACAGGATCTTCGCGAGGTAGTTGTTGATCGCACCGACGGGTTCCGAGATCGACATCTCGTTGTCGTTGAGGATCACGAGGACGTTGGCCCCCTGCGCGTTGTTCAGCGCTTCGAACGCCATTCCCGCGCTCATCGCGCCGTCACCGATGACCGCGACGACATGCCGGTCCCTGCCTTGCAGACTGGCGGCGCGCGCCATCCCCAGTGCCGCAGAGATCGACGTCGAGGAGTGCGCGGTACCGAACGTGTCGTACTCGGATTCGGCGCGGCGCGGAAAACCGGACGGGCCTTCCCATTGGCGCAGCCGCGCCATGTCGTCGCGGCGCCCGGTCAGGATCTTGTGCGCATAGGTCTGGTGGCCGACGTCCCAGACGATGCGATCCTCCGGCGTGTCGAATACGTAGTGAAGCGCGATCGTGAGTTCGACCGTGCCGAGATTCGATGACAGGTGGCCGCCGGTCTGCGCCACCGATTGCAGGAGAAATGCGCGCAGCTCGCGTGCGAGGTCCTTGAGCTGCGCGCGGTCAAGCAGGCGCAGGTCGGCGGGATTGTTGATGCGTTCCAGCAACGGATACATGGTCGGGTCGCGGATTCGAATCAGTGCGTGCGCAGCGCGATCCAGTCGGCGATTTCGCGCAGACGGCGCGCCGAATTGCCGAATCCCGCCAAGGCGGCGTGCGCGTCGTCGCGCAGCACCGCGGCGCGGCGCTTGGCCTCTGCGAGCCCCAGCAGCGTGACATAGGTCGGCTTGTTGCGTGCAGCATCCTTGCCCGCGGTCTTGCCGAGCGTTTCGGAAGAACCTTCGACGTCGAGCACGTCGTCGACCACCTGGAAGGCAAGCCCTGCCGCCCGTGCAAAGGCATCGAGTGCTGTCGCCTCGTCCGCTGCCAGCGGCCGGCCGCAGGCGGCACCCAGACGAACCGAGGCACGGATCAACGAGCCGGTCTTCATTCGATGCATCGCCTCGAGTTCGGGCAATGGCATCGCCATGCCGACCTTCGCAAGATCGACCGCCTGTCCGCCCGCCATTCCGGGCGCGCCGGCGTCCTGGGCGAGCAACGCGCAGGCAGCGCCCGCATCGCGGCAGCGGCAGGCTCCCAGCGTCGCGAACGCAAGCGCCTGAATCGCATCGCCGGCGAGTACCGCCAATGCTTCGCCGAAGGCGATATGGCAGGTGGGCTTGCCGCGGCGCAGGACGTCGTCGTCCATGCATGGCAGATCGTCGTGGACGAGCGAGTAGGCGTGGATCAACTCGACAGCCACGGCCGCTGCGTCGACGATATCCGGATCGGCACCGGCCAACTCACCGGCGGCGTAGGCAAGTAGCGGCCGCACGCGTTTGCCGGCACCCAGCACCGCGTAGCGCATCGCCTCGACGAGTTTCGCCGGCGCGTCCGGTCCGAAGGTCAGGGCGCGATCCAGGACGTGCTCGATCCGTCGCTGCCGTTCCCCGGACCAGACGGCAAATGCGAGGTCAGGATCCATCGTCGCCCCCCTCGGGTGCAAACGACTTCAGCACGCCCTGTTCGAGAATCTCGATCTGCTGCTGCGCATCCTTCAGCTGAGCCTGGCAGAACGCGACCAGTTCCGCACCGCGCCTGTACGCGGAAAGCGACGCTTGCAGCGGGAGTTGGCCGCCTTCCATCGATGTCACGATGGATTCGAGCTCGGCGAGCGCAGATTCGAAATCCTTCGGAGGTTGCGCGGATGGGGCCATGCGATTTTCGGAGTTGGGGCCGCGTCGGACCGCGTCGCGGACGCTGTGCGACGCGCTGACCGGCCACTCGCTGCGGCGGCCGCCCGACGCGGGCGCAACATGCGCTAAGGTCTTGACCTGATGGCGGAAAGCGGCGTATCATAACATCTTTTGACGACGCGGCCTCAAGCGATTCTTTCGTGCGGCCGACTTAGCAAAGCGGTCCGGGGCGGCTTGATAGCAAAGGCCGTAGGTGTCCCGGGTTGTTGGGTTGGGTTGGTTGCTAGCAACCGAATTGCAACGAAAGGGTAGGCCGATGTCTGACCTCGCCACCGCAGGTCATCTGCGTTCATCCACGACGCAGTTTCCGGTGTCCTGGTACTGCGATCCCCGGGTGCTCGAAGCCGAGCGGCGCATCCTGTTCGAGCGCGGGCCCGGGTACGTCGGGCACGAGCTGATGGTGCCCAATCCCGGGGACTTCCACGTTCTGCCCGCGCGCCACGACGCGCAGATGCTCGTCCGCAATGCGCAGAATGTCGAACTGCTGTCGAATATTTGCCGGCATCGGCAGGCGCTGATGTTCAACGGCCGCGGCAACGCACGCAACATCGTGTGCCCCATCCACCGCTGGACCTACGACCTCGGGGGTGAGCTGCTGGGCGCGCCACATTTCGAAGACAAGCCCTGCCTCAACCTCGGCCGTACGCCGCTTTCGAACTGGAACGGTCTGCTGTTCGACGGGCCGCGCGACGTCGCCGGCGACCTGGCTGCGCTTGGCGTGAGGAACTTCGATTTCGCCGGGTACATGCTCGACCGCGTCGAACTGCACCGCGTCAACTACAACTGGAAGTCGTTCATCGAGGTGTACCTCGAGGACTATCACGTCGGACCATTCCATCCGGGGCTGGGCCAGTTCGTCACCTGCGAAGATCTCCAATGGGAATTCGGCGACTGGCATTCGGTGCAGACGGTCGGCATCAACAACCGGCTGGCGAAGCCCGGTACCTCGACGTACGAGCGCTGGCACAAGGCGGTGCTCGACTACTACCGCGGTGATGTTCCCCGTCACGGCGCGGTGTGGCTCACCTATTACCCGAACGTCATGCTCGAATGGTATCCGCACGTGCTCGTGATCAGCACGCTGGTACCCGAGGCCGTCGATCGCACGCTCAATATCGTCGAGTTTTACTATCCTGAGGATATCGCGCTCTTCGAACGCGAGTTCGTCGAGGCCGAGCAGGCCGCGTACATGGAAACGGCGAGGGAGGACGACGAAATCGCCGAGCGGATGGACGCCGGGCGTCGCGCGCTGTTCGCTGCCGGCAGGAACGAGGTCGGACCCTACCAGTCGCCGATGGAAGACGGGATGCAGCACTTCCACGAATTCTATCGGCGCGAGATGCACACGCACCTCACCCAGCTCTGAACGCGCATCACGCGATGCAATCCCTTTGGATGGTCGCGGCCGGACTGTCGTTCGCGCTGATGGGGGTCTGCGTCAAGTACGGCGCGCTGTACTTTTCGGCCGCCGAGCTCGTGTTCTACCGATCATTGGTCCAGATGGCAGGCGCATTCGTGCTGCTGCGGCATCTCGGTTTGACGGTAACCACACGGCGGCTTGGAATGCATGCGCACCGCGGCGTTGCCGGTTTCGTGTCGCTGTTCATGTTCTTCTATGCGCTGGCGTCACTGCCAGTGGCCACGGCGATGACGCTCAACTACACGTCACCGTTGTTTCTCACGATCCTGCTGGCGTGGTTCGCCCGCGAGCGACCGGGTGTCGCGCTGATCACCACCGTGCTGGCCGGCTTCGCGGGCTGCATGCTGCTGCTGCAGCCGACGCTGGCCGCCGGCGAGACATGGCCCGCGGCGATCGGCCTCGCCTCCGGCGCGACCTCGGCGATCGCGTATTGGAATGTGCGGGAGCTGGTGCGCGCGCGGGAGCCGGAGGCGCGCGTCGTCTTCTATTTCGGCCTCTTCGCGTTCCTGGGTTCGATCGTCTGGATGGCCCCGCAGGAATGGCACCCGGTGACGCTATCCAACGCCGGCTATCTCGCCGGCGTCGGCATCTTCGGCGGGCTGGGGCAGCTCGCAATGACCCGCGCGTACGGACAAGGCAGCACGCTCGTCGTGGCCGCGCTATCCTACAGTGGGATCGTGTTCTCGAGCGCGCTTGGCATCGTGCTGTTCCAGGACATTCTTCCCCTGCCCGCGTGGATCGGGATTGCGCTGATCATCGCAGCGGGAATCGCGGCCGTCCAGTTGCAGCCCGGAACCCGCAAGGAACCGGCGCCACAGATCACCAATGATTAAGAAGGCACGCATGCTCACCACGCTGATCAGCACCGACGTCCTCGCCGCACGCCTGGGTGATCCAGACCTGGTCGTCTGCGACGTCCGCCACGACCTCGCGCGGCCGGATGCGTGGGGACAGTCCCAATTTGACGCGGGCCACATACCCGGCGCCGTCTTCGCGCACATCGACCGTGACCTCTCGGCGCCGATGACGGGGAAGAATGGCCGCCATCCGCTGCCCACACCGGAGGCAGCGGCAGCGCTCTTCGGACGCCTTGGCATCACCTCCGGCAGGCAGGTCGTCGCCTACGACCAGGGGCCGGGCATGTACGCGTCGCGGTTGTGGTGGATGTTGCGCTGGCTCGGCTTCGACAGCGTCGCAGTTCTCGATGGCGGTTTCGCGAAGTGGATCAAAGAAGGGGGTCCGACGAGCACCGAGGCGGTGATGCCCGCAGCCGCGACGTTCGCGATCCGCCGGGTGACACCCACAGTCAGCGCCAGCGGCGTCATGGCCAGCCTCGCGCGCCAGACGCTGCTGCTGATCGATGCGCGGTCGCCTGAGCGTTTCCGCGGCGAAACCGAGCCGCTCGACCCGGTCGCCGGCCACATCCCGGGATCACGCAACCGGCCCTTCACGCAGAACCTCGATGCCGACGGCACCTTCAAACATCCCGCGTTCCTGCGCGCCGAATTCGGCGCGTTGCTGGAGGGCGCCGGGGAAGACCAGGTCGTCCACCTTTGCGGGTCGGGTGTGACCGCATGCCACAACCTGCTCGCAATGGAGATCGCAGGCATCAACCGCACCCGGCTTTATCCGGGATCGTGGAGCGAATGGTGCGCGGATCCCGCGCGTCCGGTGGCCTTGGGGCCGTGAGCGTGGCGGCGTGCCAAACGTCGCCGGGGCCGCCCCAAGGCGCGTGCACCCTGGGGAGAAGCGACGCGTAGCACCGTTCTCGGGGGCGACCCATCAAGCACCGCAGGGCCGCCCCAAGGCGGACGCCCCTTGCGCGGACGGCGCGTAATGCCGTTCGGGGGAGCCCATTGGCGCCCCCGACCGTCCGTCAACCCGCGACAGCGAGCGGCCACGCAGCGAGTTCGGTGTAGGTGGGGCCTTCGGGCTGCAGTTGCGATCCGATGAGGCACAAGCGATTCACTACCCAGCGAATCGGCGCGCATCGGGTGCGCGGTTGCGGTTGCATGCATCGACGCGCGAGCGTCAGGTGAGGCCGGAATGCCCGCGCGTCGAGCGCGAATCCGGCATCGACCAGCGCCTGCCGCAGCGCCGCATGAAGATCGATCAGCGGGGCAGGCAGCTCCGACGGTGCGGTCCACGCCACCCCCGACGCCCGCCAGGCGCCCAGCACGTCGAAATCCAGCGCCGCACCGCGCGCGGGCAGGCCGGAACCGATCTCGAGCAGCGAGGGCAGCGCGCTCGTCGGTGTATCTCCGAGAAACGCCAACGTCAGGTGTACGTGCTCTCCAGTAACCGGTCGTCCGCGCGAACGCCGGGCGACATCGCGAGCGAGTGCGACGAATTGCTTGCGGACGGCTTCGTCCGGCATCAGCGCAAAGAAAACCCGTACTGTCGTTGGGGTTGCGTCGGCTTCGGTTGGGCCGTCGTCGCGGGCGGGCGTGACATCCATCCCTTTCGGACCATACGGATGCGCAAGGGTTCGGCGTGCAAGCCGCAGCAGAAAGAACGACGTGCGGCGCTGAGGAACAAAATGAAAAACGCCGCGCAGGCACGAGACCTGCGCGGCGTTCTAGTCCGGCCCGATCGCCGGTGTGTCCAGGGTGTCAGCCGTTGGCCACGTGCAGCTCGGACTTCGGCTTCTCGAAGAACTGCTCGTCCTCGGTCGAGTTCTTGAGCGCGGTCGTCGACGTCTGAGTGCCCTGAATCGTCGTCGTGATGGCGTCGAAGTAGCTCGTTCCGACCTCCCGCTGGTGCTTGATTGCGGTGAAGCCCTTCGGCATCGCGGCGAACTCGGCCTCCTGCAACTCGACGAATGCCGTCATGTGTTCGTGCGCATAGCCGTGCGCGAGGTTGAACATCGAGTAGTTGAGGCTGTGGAAGCCCGCGAGCGTGATGAACTGGAACTTGTAGCCCATCTTGCCGAGTTCGGTCTGGAACTTCATCACCGTCGCATCGTCCAGATTCTTCTTCCAGTTGAACGACGGCGAACAGTTGTACGCGAGCAGCTTGCCCGGAAACTTCGCGTGGATCGCATCGGCGAATGCCTTGGCGAAATCGAGGTCGGGCTTGCCGGTCTCGCACCACAGCATATCGCAGTACGGCGCGTACGCGAGTCCGCGGGACACCGCCTGCTCGAGTCCGTTCCTCGACTTGTAGAAGCCCTCGACCGTGCGCTCGCCGGTCAGGAACGACCGGTCGTTGTCGTCGATGTCCGATGTGACGAGGTCGGCCGCCTCGGCGTCCGTGCGCGCGAGCAGCACGGTCGGCACGCCCATCACGTCGGCGGCGAGCCGGGCGGCAATCAGCTTGTCGACGGCTTCGCGCGTCGGCACGAGCACCTTGCCGCCCATGTGGCCGCATTTCTTGACGGAGGCGAGTTGGTCCTCGAAGTGCACGCCCGCCGCACCCGCTTCGATCATCGCCTTCATGAGCTCGAACGCATTCAGCACCCCGCCGAAGCCTGCCTCGGCGTCAGCGACGATCGGCGCGAAGAAGTCGATCGTGTCCGTGCCCTCCATGTGCTGGATCTGATCGGCGCGCTGGAACGTATTGTTGATCCGCTTGACCACATTCGGCACCGAGTTGATCGGATAGAGCGACTGGTCCGGATACATCTCGCCCGCGACGTTTGCGTCGGCGGCCACCTGCCAGCCCGACAGATAGATCGCTTTCAGGCCTGCCTTGACCTGCTGCAGCGCCTGGTTGCCGCTCATCGCCCCGAGCGAGTTGACAAACGGCTCCTCGTCGACGAGCTTCCAGAGTCTTTCGGCGCCGCGCCGTGCCAGCGTGTGCTCGATGTGCACGGATCCGCGCAGTCGTACGACGTCCTCGGCCGAGTACCCGCGCTTGATGCCCTTCCACCGCGGGTTCTCCGCCCATTCCTTCTTGAGTCTTGCCGCTTCGAGGTCGTAGTTCATTGCATTGCTCCCATCATGTCGTGGCCTTCAGGCCGGCACACTGCGGCGCCGGCGGTTTGGTCGGCGGTCCCGACGCACGCTCAGCGCGCATCTGACCACAGGCGAAGTGCATGGCGAACCCAGTCGCTTTGCGCTTCACGGCACGGACCGGCGAGGATCACTCGGCCGGTCGGGCGGGCTAGGATGGGGTGCGGTCCTGCGCCCTTCTTGCCGCCGTTGGCGCGATGCTGCGAACGGCGACTCGTGACAGCATTACCTTAGCAAGTAGGGCGCACGGTGGCAAGAGGGAATGGCGCGGCGCAACAGAATTTTTTCGACAATAAATCAATATCTTAGAATTCGTTTCCATCAGTTGGAAATTATCGCGCCGAATATGCGCAGTAGAGTGCTGCGCAGCATTTATATCTTCTATAAGATATCTGACTTAGACGATGACCATGCGCTTCCAACGCGTTGAAACATAAGGGCGAGGGGAAAGCCGATCGGTCCGTCCCGATCCAAATTCAATTTCCGTCAGGTGGATTGGCCTTCCAGAAATGAAGAGGCGGCCATTCGGGCTGCCGCACCGCAAATCCCGCCAAGGCCGTTTGCGAAACCCTGCGTCAGGAATCTTCGGCAGGATCAATTCGGTACGCGCAGACTTTGCGTGAACATCCCCGGTTCGCCAAGAAAGTCCGTTGTACCTGTCGACATGGATCTGTCCTCGACGGGGAGCGGAACATGCGCGTTTTCAGAGTTGCAGAGGCCTCCCTTCTGGCGCTGGCGACTCCACCGCCGCCGCGCAGGCGAGCGACCCCGATCTCGCCCGCAACCTCGCCACCAACCGCGCGAACTGTCATGGCATGAGCAAAGGCGACGTCCCCGGGGCTCGCCGGCGTCGCGAAGGTCGAGATCGTGCGCAAGATGGGTGACTACAAGTCCGGCCGCACCCCGGCGACGATCATGCCGCAGCTCGCCCGCGGCCATACGGACGAACAAATCGATCGGGTCGCCGCGCATAAGCCTTGAGACCGGGAGCCCCGACCATGGCTCGGGCGGCGGTGATGCCGCCCGCGGCTGGACACCGTCCGACGCTACGCGACCGGCTCCGCTTCCGTGGGCGCTTCCTCGAACACGAGCCTGACTTTCTCATCGTCGCCCATGTCGATGGTCACCTTGCCACCGGCCGCGAGGTGGCCGAACAGCAGCTCCTCGGCAAGCGCCTTGCGGATCGTGTCCTGGATCAGCCGGGCCATCGGCCGCGCACCCATCTGCTCGTCGAAACCTGCCTTCGCCAGGTATTCCTTCAGCGCCGGCGTGAACGAAGCGTCGACCTTCTTCTCGTGGAGTTGCGCCTCGAGTTCGAGCAGGAACTTGTCGACGACCCTCAGGATGACATCGTGGTCGAGCGAACCGAAGGAAATCGTCGCATCCAGGCGGTTCCTGAACTCCGGCGTGAACATCCGCTTGATCTCGCCCATTTCGTCGCCGGATCCCTTGGTCTGAGTGAAGCCCATCGAGCCCTTCGCGAGCTCGGCAGCGCCCGCATTCGTCGTCATGATGATGATGACGTTGCGAAAGTCGGCCTTGCGCCCGTTGTTATCGGTCAGCGTTCCGTGGTCCATCACCTGCAGCAGGATGTTGAAGACGTCCGGATGCGCCTTCTCGATCTCGTCCAACAGCACGACGCTGTACGGGTGCTTGGTCACCGCCTCGGTGAGCTGGCCGCCTTGGTCGAAGCCGACGTAGCCCGGAGGCGCGCCGATGAGACGCGACACAGCGTGCCGTTCCATGTACTCGGACATGTCGTAGCGGAGCAGCTCGATGCCCAGGCAGTACGCGAGCTGGCGCGCGACCTCGGTCTTGCCCACGCCCGTCGGGCCGCTGAACAGGAAATTGCCGATTGGCTTGCGGGGATTGCCAAGCCCGGACCGTGCCATCCGGATGGCCGACACCAGTGCATCGATCGCCTTGTTCTGGCCGAACACCACGTTCTTCAGGTCACGATCGAGCGTCTTGAGCGCATTGCGGTCGTCCGACGTCACGTTCTTGGCGGGAATACGCGCGATCTTCGCGACGATCTCCTCGACCTCGGTTTTGCCGATCACCTTCTTCTGCCGCGACTTGGGCAGGATTTTTTGCGCGGCGCCGGCCTCGTCGATGACGTCTATCGCCTTGTCCGGCAGGTGGCGGTCGTTGATGAAACGGGCGGCAAGCTCCGCCGCGCTGGTCAGCGCCGCGGGCGCGTACTTGACGCCATGATGCTGCTCGAAGCGCGTCTTCAGTCCCTTCAGGATCTCGATCGTCTCGGCGATCGACGGCTCCGGCACGTCCACCTTCTGGAAGCGCCGCGACAGCGCATGATCCTTCTCGAAGATCTGCCGGTATTCGTTGTAGGTCGTGGCGCCGATGCACTTCAGCGCGCCCGTAGACAGGGCGGGCTTCAGAAGATTGGACGCGTCGAGCGTGCCGCCCGATGCCGCGCCCGCGCCGATGATCGTGTGTATTTCGTCAATGAACAGCACCGACTTGGGAGATTCCGCAAGTTGCTTCAAAACGGCCTTCAACCGCTGCTCGAAATCGCCGCGGTACTTGGTGCCGGCCAGCAGCGCACCCATGTCGAGCGAATAGACCTGGAACTCGCGCAGCAGCTCAGGCACGTTCCCATCGTTGATGCGACGCGCCAGGCCCTCGGCGATCGCCGTCTTGCCCACGCCCGCCTCACCCACCAGCAGAGGGTTGTTCTTGCGACGGCGACAAAGTACCTGTATCACCCGCTCCAGCTCATGCTCTCGACCGATGAGCGGATCGATTTTTCCGGCCTTGGCAAGTGCGTTGAGGTTCTGCGTATATGCATCGAGTGCGCCCTGCGACTCGTTCGCGTTGTCGTCGTCGCCCTTGTTCTCCGGCTTATCCTGCTTCTGTTGCGGCGTCTTGGTGATGCCATGCGCAATGTAATTGACGACGTCGAGCCGCGTGACCCCGCGCTGGTTGAGGAAGTAGACGGCGTGCGACTCCTTCTCGCCGAAGATCGCGACCAGCACGTTCGCGCCGGTTACTTCCTTCTTGCCCGACGATTGGACGTGCAGGATCGCTCGCTGGATCACGCGCTGGAAACCCTGCGTGGGCTGCGTGTCGGCGTCAGAGTGCGGCGCCAGGCGCGGCGTGTGTTCCTGGATGAAGTCGGACAGCACGCCGCGCAACTCGTCCAGGTCGACGCCGCAGGCCTTAAGGACCTCGGCGGCCGACGGGTTGTCGAGCATCGCGAGCAGTAGATGCTCGACCGTGATGAACTCGTGCTGCTTCTGCCTGGCCTCGACAAAAGCCATGTGGAGGGAGACTTCCAGTTCCTGCGCAATCATCTGCCTTCCTTCATCCTTTCGGCGCCTCAGGAGCTTTGCACCCTCCGGCGACCATAACGCCTAAGTCTCCTCCATCGTGCACTGCAGCGGGTGCTGGTACTTTCGCGCGATTCCGATCACCTGTTCGACCTTGGCCGTGGCGACCTCGCGGGTGTAGGTACCGCAGACCCCCATTCCCTCGCGATGGACCTGGAGCATCACCTGCGTGGCCTTCTCGCGACTCATGGCGAATACAGTTTGCAGGACGACGACGACGAAGTCCATCGGTGTGTAGTCGTCGTTCAGCAACATGACCTTGTACAGTGGCGGCGGCTTGACCTTGGCCTTCTCGGCCTCCAGTACGATGCCGTGCTGCTCCTGATTACTCATGTCCCGCCACGATACTCCGGATCAACATGGGGTCAATGTTTGATGATTGCAACAGTTTTTTCAAGGGCACGGCCCCGCCGACCCGCCTCCGCTTGACGCTGCGGGAGCAATGCGCGTAGAAAACCCTTGTTTGGCGCATTTCGGCCCGCGTATCCGGCACGTCGACGGGCCGCTTTTCGAACCCCGGCCGAAATCCGGTAAACGCGCGGGTCAACCGCCAGACGCCCCGTTCAACACCTAAAGGAATACGCAGTATGGCAACCGGTACCGTCAAGTGGTTCAACGATGCAAAGGGCTTTGGCTTCATCACTCCGGACGGAGGCGGCGAAGACCTGTTCGCACATTTCTCGGCGATCAACATGCAGGGTTTCAAGTCGCTCAAGGAGGGCCAGAAGGTTTCGTTCGACGTCACACAGGGCCCCAAGGGTAAGCAGGCGTCCAATATCCAGAACGCCTGAGCGACCCCATTGCCGATGGCAATTGATACGCCGTCGACGAACTTCCAAGGGCCCGCCAAAAGCGGGCCCTTCTTGTTCCGGGAATCATGGGCCGGGAATCGGTGACGATTGCCCGCCCCCCTTGATCGCCGCCGCGTGCCGTCCCTCAAAGGGGTGGCGCCTTGGACGGCCCCGCGGCACGTTGCCAGCCACCCAACCGCAGCCGGTCGTCGGCTCGCGTCCCCGGGCCGACGAACGGTCGGCTACATCCGATCGATCATCGCCTTGCCGAAACCGGAGCACGACACCTGGGTCGCCCCCGTCATCAGCCGGGCGAAATCGTACGTGACGACTTTGTCGAGTATGGACTTTTCGAGGCCGGTCTCGATCAGCGCTGCTGCCTCCTTCCAGCCCATGTGCACAAGCATCATCTGCGCGGACAGGATTTCGGAGCCGGGGTTCACGTAATCCTTGCCCGCATACTTGGGCGCGGTGCCGTGGGTGGCCTCGAACATCGCAACCGAATCCGACAGGTTGGCGCCGGGGGCGATGCCTATGCCGCCGACCTGCGCTGCGAGCGCGTCCGAAATGTAATCGCCGTTCAGGTTGAGCGTGGCGATCACGTCGTACTCGGCGGGCCGCAGCAGGATCTGCTGGAGGAACGCGTCGGCGATCACATCCTTGACCACGATGTCGCGCCCGGTCTTGGGGTTCTTGAACGACATCCAGGGTCCGCCATCGATCGGCTGTGCGTCGAATTCCCTCTGCGCAAGCGCGTATCCCCAGTCACGGAAACCCCCTTCGGTGAATTTCATGATGTTGCCCTTGTGCACCAGCGTCAGCGACCGGCGATCATTGTCGATCGCATATTGGAGCGCCTTGCGCACCAGCCGCTCGGTGCCTTCCCGCGAAACGGGCTTGATGCCGATCGACGACGTGGACGGGAAGCGAATCTTCTTGACGCCCATCTCCTTGACCAGGAAATCGACGACCTTCTTCGCGCCGGCCGATTCCGCTTCCCACTCGATTCCGGCATAGATGTCCTCGGAATTCTCGCGAAAGATCACCATGTCGGTCTTCTCGGGTTCCTTGACCGGTGAAGGGACCCCCTTGAAATAGCGCACCGGGCGCAGGCATACGTAAAGGTCGAGCTGCTGGCGCAGCGCTACGTTGAGAGAGCGGATGCCACCGCCGACCGGCGTGGTCAGGGGCCCCTTGATCGAAACCACATAGTCCTTGAGGATCGACAGCGACTCGTCGGGCAGCCAAACGTCGGGACCGTACACCTTGGTCGACTTCTCGCCCGCGTAGATTTCCATCCAGTGGATCTTGCGCTTGCCCCCGTAGGCCTTCGCGACCGCCGCATCGACCACCTCGATCATGACCGGGGTGATGTCGAGTCCCGTTCCGTCGCCCTCGATATACGGAATGATCGGGGCGTCCGGGACGTTCAGGCTGAAATCCGGGTTGACGGTGATCTTGGCGCCGCCGGCGGGCACCTTGACGTGCTGATAGGTGGACATGGATGCTCCTGGAAGGTCTTGCCTGAAAGAACGGTGGACGCTTCGAGTCGGCCGAATGGTCGGCGCCGAATGCCGTTTCGCGCAGCCCATGATTATCCGCGATTCTGACTGTTGATGCCATGCCGCCGACTGCAGACAAGACCCGTACCGAAGCCGAATTGATCCTGCTCAACAAGCCATTCGGCGTGCTGTGCCAATTCTCGGGCGGCGACACCCGGCGCACGCTCTCGCACTACGTTTCGGCCCCCGGTGTCTATCCGGCCGGTCGCCTGGATGCGGACAGCGAGGGATTGGTTGTTCTGACCGCCGACGGGGCGTTGCAGGCGCGCATCACCGACCCGCGGCACAAGATGCGCAAGACCTATTGGGCGCAGGTCGAAGGCGTCCCGAGCACCGCCCAGGTAAGGGCGCTGGCCGGCGGTGTCGAACTGGCGGATGCGCTCACCCGCCCGGCGCGCGTCCGCGTCGTCCCCGAGCCAACGATGCTGTGGCCACGCGATCCGCCCATCCGGGCGCGCCGCGCCATTCCGACGTCCTGGCTCGAGATAACGATTTCCGAGGGCCGCAATCGGCAGGTGCGGCGGATGACGGCCGCGGTCGGATTGCCGACGTTGCGCCTCATCCGATGGTCGATCGGCCGTTGGACGCTTGCCGGACTCGGACCCGGGCAATCGAGAATCGCCTCCATGCTATGATCGCGCGCTGCTCGGGCGGACGGCATCGCCTCCTGCACGCGGGCGCCTTCGCCCGCACCTCTTTGCCTGTCCAGCGCCCGTTGCGCCCGGTCCTTCTCATACGATGATCCGCCGCCTGCTTGCCCGCCTGATCCCCGGCCGGCCGACGCGCGAACCGCGCGTCTATCGCGCCGGTGACCATCCGGTGCGACGCGACCAGGTGCCCCGTGGCGCGCGCACGGTCACCGAGAAGCTTCAGGAGGCCGGATTTCGCGCGTTTGTCGTCGGCGGCGCGGTCCGCGACCTGCTGCTGGGGCTGACCCCGAAGGACTTCGACATCGCCACCGACGCAACGCCCGAGCAGGTAAAGCCGCTGTTCCGGCGCGCTTATGTCATCGGGCGCCGATTCAGGCTCGTCCACGTGCACGTGGGGGCCGAGGTCCTCGAAGTGTCGACCTTCCGTGCGGCGCAGAAAGCCGAAGACTCGACCGACGAGCACGGACGCCTCCTGTCCGACAATGTTTACGGAACGCAGGATCAGGACGCCGCGCGCCGCGACTTCACGATCAATGCGCTTTATTTCGACCCGACTACCGAGGAAATCTGGGACTACGTGGGTGGCGTCACCGACGTCCGCGCGCGGCGGCTGAAGCTGATCGGCGCTCCGGTGACCCGCTTTAGGGAGGATCCGGTACGGATGCTGCGCGCGGTGCGGCTGGCCGCGAAAGTCGGCGTGGCGATCGATTCCAAGACCGCCGCGCCGATTCCGAAACTCGCCGGCCTGATCCAGAACGTGCCGCCGGCGCGGTTGTTCGACGAGATGCAGAAGCTCCTCCTGTCCGGGCACGCCGTCGAGACGCTGCAAAGCCTGCGCTCGCACGGTCTTTCGCATGGCCTGCTGCCGTTGCTCGACATGATCCTCGAGCAACCACTGGGGCCGAAATTCATAGAGGTGGCGCTGGCAGGCACCGACGCCCGCGTGCGTGCCGGCAAGGCGGTGTCGCCGGCATTCCTGTTTGCGACGCTGCTCTGGCATGAAGTATTGCAGCAATGGAATGCGGCAAAGGGCCGCGGCGACAAGCCGCTGCCCGCGCTGTTCGACGCCATGGACCGGGTGCTCGGTGCGCAGGCCGAGCGCATTTCGATCCCGCGCCGGTTCGAAGCGACGATCAAGGAGATCTGGTCGCTGCAGCCGCGCTTCGAGCAACGCGCCGGGGCGCGGCCGTATCGGCTGATGGAACACGAGCGTTTCCGCGCCGCCTACGATTTTCTCGTATTGCGCGCAGAGTCCGGCGAAGTGCCCTCGTCGCTTGCCGACTGGTGGACCCGCTTCCAGGAGGTTGGCGACGCCGAACGCGAAGCGATGCTGAAGCCGGACGAGGCACCGAAGAAAGCCCGGCGTTCGCGCGGTCGTGGCCGCAAGCGGCGCGACGATTTCGGCAACGTCGCCGGGACCCCGCCCTCCGGCCCAGTGGACCCCGACTGAGCGTTGCGCAAGGGTGGCGCCGACGCTTGCGTACATCGGCCTGGGCAGCAACCTCGCCCACCCGCGCCGACAGCTGGCGCGCGCCGCATCGGCGCTCGCTCGCCTTCCGAAATCGCGGCTGGTCGCCCTTTCGCGCAACTATGTCACCGCGCCGGTGGGATGCAGCGACGCACAACCCGACTACGTGAACGCGGTCGCCGCGATCTCGACCATGCTGGCGCCGCGCGCGCTGCTCCTGCGGCTGCAGGCGATCGAGCGCCGCCAGCGGCGCCGCCGCGACCTCGATTCGAAGCGTAACGCGCCGCGGACGCTCGACCTCGATTTGTTACTATACGGCCGCCTCCGGCTGGACGTGCCGCAATTGTCGGTGCCGCATCCGAGAATGCACGAGCGCGCGTTCGTGCTGCGCCCGTTGTACGATATCGCTCCGGCGGTGCGCATTCCCGGCCAGGGCCTCGCGCACCACCGGTGGCCGGCCGTGCGCGGGCAGCGAATCGCGCGAACCCGCACGCACTTCCTGCGCTGAATGCCATGGACCTCGAACGCTGCCGCTACATCGTCGTCGAGGGTCCCATCGGTGCGGGAAAGACCAGCCTCGCACGCCAGCTCGCCGAGCACCTGGACGCTGAGATGCTGCTCGAACAGCCCGAGGACAACCCCTTCCTCTCGCGCTTCTACGACGACATGGCACGCTTTGCGCTGCCGACCCAGCTCACATTCCTGTTCCAGCGCGCCGACCAGCTGCGCGCACTCGCCCAGCTCGACCTGTTCCGCCGACCGACGATCTCGGATTTCCTGCTCGACAAGGACCCGCTATTCGCGCATCTGAACCTGTCAAGCGACGAGTACGCGCTCTACGAGAAGGTTTACCGGCACCTGAAGCCACAGACCGCGACGCCGGACCTCGTCGTCTACCTGCAGGCACCCGTCGACACGCTCCTGTCGCGCGTGCGGATGCGCGGAGTCGAATTCGAGCAGGCGATCCCCGACGAATACCTGGCACGGCTGGCCGATGCCTACTCGCGGTTCTTCTACCAGTACGACGAGGCGCCGCTGCTCATCATCAACAGCGAACGGCTCAACTTCGTCGACAACCCGGCGCACATGAAGCTGCTGCTGGCGCGGGTGGCGGGCATGCGTTCCCAGCGCGAGTTCTTCAACCTCGGCCAGGACTGAACCTTCGGATACGCACATGGAAATCATCCGCACCTCCGCCGAATTGACGCAGCGCCTGTCCGGCGCGGGCCGGGTTGCCTTCGTGCCGACGATGGGCAACCTGCATCAGGGGCACCTTACGCTCTGCCGTATCGCGCGCGCGCACGGCGACGTGGTGGTGACGAGCATTTTCGTCAACCGGTTGCAGTTCGGTCCGAACGAGGACTTCGACCGCTATCCGCGCACGTTCGACGCCGACCGGACCGCGCTGGAGCGCGAGGGCGTGCAGGTCCTGTTCGCGCCGCTCGACCAGGAAATGTACCCAACGCCACAGGTCTACCGAGTGCAGCCGCCGCCGCTTGCCGACGAGCTGGAAGGCGCGTTTCGCCCCGGCTTCTTCGGCGGCGTTTGCACGGTGGTGCTGAAACTCTGCAACCTCGTGCGGCCCGACGCCGCGGTCTTCGGCAAGAAGGACCGGCAGCAGTTGAAGATCGTGCGCGGCATGGTCCAGCAGTTCAACCTGCCGATCGACATCGTCGCCGCGGAGACCGTACGCGCTGACGATGGGCTCGCATTGTCGTCGCGCAACGGCTACCTGTCGGAGTCCGAGCGGCGGGAAGCGCCCAACCTCTTCCGGATACTGCGGGGGATCGCCGACGCCATCGTCGATGGCCGCACCGATTACGCAAATCTGGAGGCCGCCGGTCGCGCCGAACTTGCCGCTCGCGGCTGGAAGGTCGACTACGTCGCCGTCCGGCACGGGCTCGCGCTGCGCATTCCCCATCCGGAGGGTTTCGATCATCCGAATCTGCTGATCGTCCTCGGCGCAGCCACGCTTGGCGGAACTCGACTCATCGACAATGTCGATGTCGTGCGACAGGAAGGGCGCGACTGACTCGCGGGGCGTGCAGCGCCGTCGCGCCGAGCCGGAATGCGACTCCGAGCGCCGTCGCGTCAGATTCCGGCAGGTACAGCAGTGCGCCACCGAGGACGCCGAGCGGCGCGGCTACCAGCGCGCGCACGCCAAGCGGCGCACCGAACGCCATCCGCGTCCCGACCGGACTCATGAACACGATCGTCGAGAACAGTACTGCGACCAGCCCCGAGGGCAGGTACCGCTCGGCCGAGTAGACCCCCGCATAGTTGAGGCCGAAGAGCGTGGCCGCCAGGAACCCATGATCACGCCGCGAGAAGCGCAGCGACGCGCCGGTCATTGCGCGCCAGAGCAAAGGGATGGCGCTGGCGAGCGCAAAGCGATATGCGACGGAAACTTCGGGGGCGACGGAACCCAGCTGGAAGGTGATGGCGAGCCAGGTCGAACCCCAGATGAGGGCCGCGGTAACGAACAGCGCGGTATTGCCCACGCCGTCACGCCGCGCGCAGCGCGTCGACGATCTTCATCCGTGCCGCGCGGGCAGCAGGGAGAAATCCGCCGATGAAACCCATCAGCAGCGCGAAGCCCAGAGAGGCGGCAACGATCAACGGCGTCAGCGTGAACGTGAACGCGATCTCCGCGAACGTCTGAAAGTTGGTGGTCGAGATCGGCACCATCTGCATGAACGCTGCCGCCACGAGGCCGATCACGCCGCCGACCAGGCCCAGCAGCAGCGCCTCGACCAGGAACGCCATCAAGACCGCCGATCGCGAGAACCCCAGCGCGCGCAGCGTGCCAATCTCGGCAGTGCGCGACGCGACGCTCGCGTACATCGTGATCATCGCGCCGATGATCGCTCCGATCGAGAAGATGATCGAGATCGTCGTTCCGAGATACGAGATGAACTTGGCCAGCGCTTCCGACTGATCGGCGTAGAACTGCGTTTCGCGCTTCACCTCGAGCGTGAGGCGCTGGTCGCCTTCGATCTCACGCTTCACGTCGTCGAAACGGTCGCTGTCGGTCAGCCGGAAGACGAGCGCCGAGAACCCAAAGCGACGGAACGCCTGCAGCATCTGTTCGGCGTCGCCCCAGATCTCGGAGTTGAAACCGGTGCGGCCCGCATCGAAAACGCCGACCACCGTCCAGTCGCGCTGCGCAAAACGCAGGGTTTCGCCGAGCCCGGCGCCACGGAAGCCCGCCGCGATCGCGCGGCCGGCGATGATTTCCGAGGTGCCGGGGCGGAACATCCTGCCTTCGGTGATCTTCACCTGCGGGCGCAGCGTCAGTCCGTGATCGGTGACACCGCGGATCACCACGTTGGACGCGTTCCCGGTATCGCGCTTGGGCAGATTGATCAGCACGACCGGCTCCTTCGAAAGAAGCTTCTTCCCGTCCTCGCCGGTGGCAACCTCGGGCAGCTGCTCGACGATGGCCGCGGAGTCACGGCTGATTCCGCTCTGGACCTCGGTCTGGGCGCCCTTGCGGATCACGAGCACGTTGTCCGGCTGCCCGGTCGCGACCAGCGTTTCGCGAAGGCCGGCAGCCAGCATCAGCACCGTCGCGAACACGTAGACGACCAGTGCCATCCCGCCGGCCGTGAGCACCGTGGTCAGCTTGCGCGCCATCAGGTTGCGCGCGACGTAGGAAATGGGAATGGCGACCATGACGAATGCTGTTTCAGGCCACTGCCCGCAGTCCGTCGACAATGCTTACCCTTGCCGCGCGCCACGCGGGTATCAATGCAGCGACGACACCGATGACGACCGCGGCGGACACCTGCATCAGGACCGTATCGCGCGAAACGGAAAACACGGGGAACAGCGTACCCATCGCGGCGCCGAACGCCTCCGCAATGGGAAACGTCAGGGCGATGCCAAGCGCGCCGCCGGCCAGCGCGATGCCGATCGATTCGGCAAAGACGAGCAGCGCGATGAAGTCGTTCGAAAATCCGATCGCCTTCATCGTCGCGTATTCCGAATAGCGCTCGCGCGCGGTCATCGCCATCGTGTTGGCCATTACCGCCATGATGATGACGATGATGACGAACGACACAGCCTGAATCGCCACCAGGATGGTCTGCGTCATCGCGACGAACCCCAGCTGAAACGCCTTTTCCGTTTCGGTCAACGTCTCCGCCAGCGAATTCTTGAACGTCGCATCGATCCGCTGGGAAATTTCGGCAGCCTGCGACGGATCGCGGATCTCGACCAGGTAGAACCCGACCTGGTCGGCGCGCCGCGCAAAGCGGGCCTTGACGGTCTCGTTCAGGAATTGCCAGTGAAAGAAGAATTGCGTCTCGTCGACCTTCCCGTCGGCGCCTTCGTAGATTCCCCGCAGCGTGAACGTCCAGGTGCCCGGAAAGATCGTCCCGCGGATCGGTATTTGATCGCCAAGCTTCCATCCGTATTTGTCGACGAGCTTGCGTCCGGCGACGGCGCCCTTGCGGTCGAGCAGAAACGCCTTCTTCTCGTCGGCCTTGATCCGGTACTCCGGATACATGTCGAGGTAGCTCGCCGCATCGATGGCGAACTGCGGAAAGAAGTTGCTCTCGGTGATGTAGACGCCGCCGAACCAGTTCGCCCACGACACCGCGGCCACGCCCGGCACCTGCCGCAGTTTCTGCGCGTAGTTGGGCGGCAGCGGGAATACGAGTGAGATGGCGTTGCGGGTAATGAGCCGCGCCGACGACGATGCCTCGACTCCCGCGTACCAGGCGTCGACGATCGTGCGCAGCAGGCCGAAAGCCACGATCGCGACAACGATGCCGACCATCGTCAGCGTCGTTCGCAGCTTGTGGCGGAACGCGTTGCGGAAGACGAGAAAGGCTACGAACATGGCGATGGGGGCTCGAGGATCAGTCGACCAGCACGCCCTTTTCGAGATGGATGAGCCGCGCGGCGCGACCTGCGGCCTTGGGATCGTGCGTCACCATGATGATCGTCTTGCCGAGCTCCCGGTTGAGGCGGTCGAGCAGGCCGAGTATGTCCTCCGCCGTGGTCCGGTCGAGATCGCCGGTTGGCTCGTCCGCGACGATCAGCGTCGGATCGGCAATCAGCGCGCGCGCGATGGCCACCCGCTGCTGCTGGCCACCGGACAGCTCGTTCGGATAGTGCTCCTTGCGGTCGGTGAGCCCGACCAGCGCCAGCGTGTTCTCGACCCTCTCCCGCCGCTCCCGGCGTGAGAGGTTGGTGAGCTGCAGCGGCAACTCGACATTCTCGAACGCGGTCAACACCGGCATCAGATTGTAGAACTGGAAAATGAAACCGACATGCGCCGAACGCCAGGCCGCGAGTTCGCCTTCCGAAAGCTGCGCGATGTCGACATCGGCAACCAGGATCTGTCCGGCCGTCGGCTTGTCGATGCCCGCGATGAGGTTGAGGAGCGTCGACTTGCCCGATCCCGACGGGCCCATCAGCGCGACGAAGTCGCCGGCCGCAACGTCCAGGTTGATGTCGACCAGCACGGGGATCAGCTGATCGCCACGGGTGTAATGCTTGACCAGCCCGCGGATCCTGACCAGCGAATCTTCAGACGTGCGCGCGAAGCCTGGCTCGGCAGCATCTCCTGTCGCGGCGGTGGGGCCGTTCACCGTTGTTTCCATGACGGGCAGAGCACCGGCTCGATACCGCTACTTCGATGCGACCTTGACGAGCGTGCCACCGGCGAGCGTGGCCGCCGGATTCGCAACAGCCTTTTCTCCGCTCTTGACGGTGCCGGTGATCGCCGTGAGCTCGCCGATCCTCTGCCCGGGTGTCACCGGTACCGCGACCGCCTTGCCGTCGCGGATCACGAAAACCACCGCGCGGCCGTCGCGCTGGGTCAGCGCATCGGCATTCACGGCGACCAGCGGCTGCTGCTGCTCGGGCGTGACCTCCTGCGACAGAAAGCTCACCTTCGCGCTCATCTCCGGCAGGATGCGCGGGTCGATCTGGTCGAACCTGACCTTGGTCATCACCGTCGCCTTCGCGCGGTCGATCGTGGGCACGATCCGGCTGATCCGGCCACGAAATCGGGAATCCGGCAGCGCGTCCAGAACGATTTCCGCAGGCTGGTCGACCTTGATCTTGGCGAGACTCGATTCGGCAACGTCCGCCTCCACTTCGAGCGTGCTCATGTCGGCCATCGACACCACGGCTCCCTTGGAATCCGTCGCGTTCGAGAACGGCGTGACGAGGTCACCGACGTTGGCGCTCTTCGACAGAATCACTCCGTCGAACGGCGCCCGGATCACCGTGTAGTCGACCGACACCTGCGAATTGCGCGCGTTGGCCTGGGCGGCCGCAATGTTGGCCTTGGCGCTCGCGACGCCGGCGGTGGCACGATCAGCGCGTCCCTTCGCGGTGTCGACCGTCGCAGCAGAAACGAATCCCTTCGCCAGCAGGTCCTGGTTGCGCTTCAGTTGCGCGAGCGCGTCGGTTTCTTCGGCCTGCGCCTGGTTGAGCGCCGCCTGTGCGGCGCGCACGTTGGCCTGGGCGCTCTCCGCCTGGGCGATCACGTCCCGCGCGTCGATTCGAGCGATCACGTCGCCGGCCTTCACGCGGGAGCCTTCGGCGACACCGAGCCATTCGAGTCGGCCGGTGGCCTTGGACGAAATCGCGGCCTTGCGCTGGGCGACAACGTAACCGGTGGCATTCAACAGGACGAACTGCTGCGACGGAAAGGCGGTAACGACGGACGTCGCCTGGACCGTCACCACCTTCGGCTGCATTTCGTACCAGGCTCCTCCGCCGGCCGCCAGCAGGGCCAGGATTCCCCACCAGATCCAACGACGGCGCCGGCGCGAGCGGATGGGCGCCAGTTCACGGTTGATCCGGAATTTGGTCAGGTCGGCAGGGGTTTCTTGCGGCATGGGTCGGCGGCAGGATGGGAAGGAGGCAAACGACGAATGCGTCCGATCGCTACGGGGCCCCATTCTACCGGCGTCAGGTCTCGGTCACGGCGCCAACGACGTTCTCGTTCGCCAGGGAATCCCCGCGGCGAGTCAGTGTGAGGTACTTGCATTCCGCAATCGACCATTGCATAATACGAATCATTCGCATTCGCGGAACCTGATTGGGAATCTGGGCACCATGTACGTCTGCGTCTGCAACGCCGTCACCGACCACGAGATTCGCGGCGCCGTGAAGAACGGCGCGCGTACGCTCGATGACCTGTCGGCGACGCTCGGCGTCGCCACATGCTGCGGGCGCTGCACGGAATGCGCGCGACGCGTGCTGTCCGATGCCACGGCGTCGCCCGCCGCCTGCGCTGCCGGCGACGATTGACCGCGCGCGCCGCGCGCATCACGCAGGCGTTGCGCTAGACTAGACTGCGCGACGAATCGCTTTCACCTTCCGAGGACATTCCATGCGCGGCGACCCCGACGTCATCCGTCACCTGAATGCGGTGCTCACCAACGAGCTCACTGCGATCAATCAGTACTTCCTGCATTCGCGGATGCTCCGCAACTGGGGGCTGCATCGTCTCGCCGACCACGAGCATCACGAGTCGGTCGACGAGATGAAGCACGCGGACAGGCTGATCGAGCGGATCCTGTTTCTCGAAGGTCTACCCAACCTGCAGCAGCTGCACAAGCTGCTGATCGGCGAGAACGCATCGGAGGCCCTGGCCTGCGATCTCGAGCTCGAGATGGCGGCGCACCCGGCACTCAAGACCGCGATCGCGCACTGCGAGAAGATCGGCGACTACGTGAGCCGCGAACTCTTCGAGGACATCCTCGAGTCCGAGGAGGAGCACATCGACTTCCTCGAAACGCAGCTCGACCTCATCGACAAGGTCGGCCTGCAGAACTACCTGCAGTCGCAGATGGGCTCGGAAGAGAATTCCTGAGCCGTTGGCGGCGTCCTCGGGCTTATCCCCCATCGAGCGGCGTCGGCACCGGCGGCGCGGAATCTCCGCGGCGGCTCGCGCGCCAGGCGTTGAGGGAAATGATCGCGAGCCCGGTGCCGATGCATCCGATTCCATACCACTCGCCGACGGTCAGCCGCTCGCCGAACACGAGCATCGAGCTCACCAGCGCAATCACCGGGATCGCGAACATGTTGAGCGAGGCCGTCCCCGCCGGAAGGTAGCGAAGAACCGCGATCCACAGCAGGAAGCCGAGCGCCGTCGACAGGATGCCGACGTGAATCAGCAGCAGCGCGTACACGACGCTCCATTGCGTGGCCGGCAGATCCAGCACGACCGGGAGCAGCGTGAGCGGCAGCACGCCCACCAGCATCTGCCACGCGATGAAGTTGAGCGGGTCGAATGCCCGGGCGCGCTGGAAGTACTTGGTGGCAACCGTGCCCGCCGCCCAGCCGAAACCCGACAGTACCGCCCACAGCTTCGGCGCGAGGTCGCCATGCCAGTTCCACGGCTCGACGACGAGCGCGAGGCCGGCGAAGGCAAGAGCAACGGCGATCCACTGGCTGCCCTTCACGCGCTCGTGCAGGACCGGCCAGGCGATCAGCAGCGTCCAGAAAGGCATCGTGAACACCAGCACCGACGTGCGGCCGGCGCCGCCACCGGCGAGCGCCATCGTGGTCGACCCGAAGTTGATCGTGGTCTGGAAGAATCCGGTCACGACGATGGCCAGCCACGAACTCGGCCACAGCGGGCGCCGCTGCCAGAGCAGCACCGCGAACAGCGAAAGCGTCGCCAGCCACGTCCGTTGCACGTTGAGCAGCACCGGATCGGCGGAGCGCAACGCGAACTTCATCGCGATCCAGTTGAAGCCCCAGATCAGCGTCAGCACGATCAGCGCCACGTAGGCGCTGCGCGGTGAATGCACGAGGAACCGCCCGTGCGCCGGCGTGCTCACGCGGAGACGAATTCTTCGAGCAGCCGCGCAACCGCTTCCGGCTGGTCGTGATGCAGCATGTGGCCGGCGTCGGGAACGCGGGCGATCCGGCCGTGCGGAACATGGGCGAAGCGCCGCGCCAGTTCTGCGCCAGCGTCGCTTCCGCCCGCGAGCCAGCGTCCCGATGTTCGACTCGGCGGCCGCAACCCACAGTACCGGCGCCGCAATCGCGCGCCACACCGCATAGACATCGTCCATCCGGGACGTGGTCGGAAACGGCAGCTTGTGCCTCGCATCAGCGCGCAGGCGCGCGGTGCCGTCGGCAAGCGCCACGGCCCAGTGCTGCGCAAGGAACTCCGCCTTGTCGCGCGGCAGCCGCGGGTTGGTCTTCTGCAGGCGGTCGGCGACCGCCGCCATGCTCCGGTACGGCGCAAGCACCGGAGGTTCGGCAATGGCGTCGAGCCATCTGCGAAACTTGCCCGGTGCGCGCTCGGGCGCCTCGTCCGGCACGCCGAATCCGTCGAGCGCAACGACGTGCCGGACGCCCTCCGGCCGGATGCCCGCGTACAGCATCGCGACGTTGGCGCCGAGACTGTGACCGGCAACGTCTATCGCCTCGCCGGGCGCCAGCGCGCGCACAAGCGCTTCCAGGTCCGCCACGTAGTCGGGAAACCAGTAGCCGTCCGTCGGCGTGGATGACAGCCCGAAACCGCGCCAGTCTGGCGCCAGCACGTGCCAGTCGCCGGCCAGCGCGTCGACCAGGAACTGGAACGACGCCGACACGTCCATCCAGCCGTGCAACAGGAAGACCTTGCGCGAGCGCGGATCGCCCCATGTGCGCACGTGATACGAAAGGCCCCGCACCGGCACGAAGCGGGAGTGCGAAGGCTTCATCGCGCGCGTCGCGTCGCGGCCGGCATCATTTCTTCTGCCGGCATTGCGCGACGCCGTCCTGCCAGCCAGTACGATAGTTGCCATCGTGGTCGAAGCGAACCGGATCCTTCTTCTCGGTTCCGCGACCGGTCGCGCATCCGTCGCCGAAGCCCAGCCGGTAGGACGGCGGAAATCCCTGCAGATTCACGGGCGGGGGTGGCGGCTCGACGTAAGGCGCGGGTGTCGCGCGCCCGGGACGCGCGCCGGGTACCGTGACCTCAGACGGGGGGACGCTCGCACAACCGGCGACGGCGATGGCGGCCAACGCGGAAAGTGCGCGGATGCGGGCTGCTGACATTGGGAATGCACTCTCGTATTCTCGACTGCCGCTGCCCGACGATGCGCCTTGCCCCATGTTCGATCGGACTATAATTCTAGCATCACGCGCGCGCCACTCATGTCCGAGCCTTCCTTCGTCCACCTGCGCCTGCACAGCGAGTTTTCGATCGTCGACGGCACGGTCCGCATTGACGACGCCGTCGGCGCCGCGGTCGCCGACGGCATGCCGGCGTTGGCGCTCACCGACCTCGCCAATGCGTTCGGGCTGATCAAGTTCTACAAGGCGGCGCGGGCCGCGGGCGTCAAGCCGATTGCGGGCTGCGACGTCTGGATCACGCATGACACCGAGCGCGATGCGCCTTTTCGCGCCATCCTGCTCGTGGCCGACCGAACCGGCTACCTGACGCTCTGCGAGTGGCTCTCTCGCGCCTACCGAACGAATCAGCACCGGGGTCGCGCGGAACTTCGGCGCGAATGGTTTGCCGAGGGCACCGACGGCCTGATCGCGCTGTCGGGCGCGAGGCGGGGCGAGGTCGGGTCCGCGCTCGCCCAGGGCAACGGCGTGGGCGCGGACAAGGCGGCAGCCGAATGGGCGGCGTGGTTTCCGCGACGGTACTGCCTGGAGGTGCAGCGCCCGGGGCTCCCCGACGATGATGCCCTTGTCTCCGCGACCGTCGCGCTCGCCGCCCGCCACGATCTGCCGGTGGTTGCAACGCACCCGGTGCAGTTCCTGACGCGCGAGGATTTCCGCGCGCACGAGGCGCGGGTGTGCATCGCGGAAGGCCACGTCCTGTCCGATACGCGCAGACCCCGGCGGTTCACGACCGAGCAGTACTTCCTGACGCAGGCAGAGATGGCCGCGAAGTTTGCGGACCTGCCCGCAGCGCTCGCCAACACCGTTGCCGTCGCCCAGCGCTGCAACCTGACGATCCCCCTGGGTGCGAATCACCTGCCCGAGTTCCCCACCCCCGCCGGTGTCACGATCGACGAACACCTGCGCAACGAAGCCATGGCCGGCCTCGAGCGGCGGCTCCTGAATCTGTTCCCGGACGCGGCCCTCCGCGACGAGAAGCGGCCGGAGTATGTCGCCCGTCTGCAGTTTGAAACCGCGACCATCGTGCAGATGGGTTTCGCCGGCTACTTCCTCATCGTCGCCGATTTCATCAACTGGGCGCGTAGCAATCGCGTGCCGGTGGGCCCCGGCCGCGGCTCGGGCGCAGGCTCGCTCGTCGCCTACTCGCTGGGCATCACCGACCTCGATCCGATTCGCTATGCGCTGCTGTTCGAGCGATTCCTGAATCCGGAACGGGTGTCGATGCCGGACTTCGACATCGATTTCTGCCAGGACGGCCGCGATCGCGTCATCGACTACGTCAAGAAGAAGTACGGCGCGGATTGTGTGTCGCAGATCGCAACATTCGGCACCCTCGCGGCGAAGGCGGCGGTCCGCGACGTCGGCCGCGTGCTCGACCTGCCCTATCCGTTCGTCGACGGCATCGCCAAGCTGATTCCTTTCCAGCCCGGCAAGGTCGTGACGCTGAAACGGCGGACCGGCGATCCCGAGTCCAACATGATGTATGCGCGCGAGATCGAACCGCTGCTCAACGAGCGCGAGGCGGCCGAAGAAGAGGTGCGGCAATTGCTGGAACTGGCCGAGGAACTCGAGGGCCTGCCGCGCAATGTGGGCATGCACGCGGGTGGCGTGCTGATCGCGCCTGGCAAGCTCACCGATTTCTGCCCGCTGTACGTGCAACCGAATGCCGAGGCGATTCTCTCGCAGTTCGACAAGGACGACGTCGAGGCGGTAGGCCTGGTCAAGTTCGACTTCCTGGGCCTCACGACGCTCACGATTCTCGACTGGACCATCCGCTACGTCCGCATGCTCGACCCGCAGGCGCAGGTCGACCTGGAAGCGCTCCCGCTGGACGACAAGGCAGCATTTTCGATCTTCAAGTCGGGTAACACCACCGCAGTGTTCCAGTTCGAATCTCGCGGGATGCGCGAGCTCCTGAAGCAGGCGCCCGTGGGGCGCTTCGAGGACATCATCGCACTGGTCGCGCTCTACCGGCCGGGTCCGATGGAGCTCATCCCGGACTATGTCGCGCGCAAGTCGGGTCGCGAGCGAGTCGCCTATCCTGACCCGCGGCTCGAGCCGATCCTCTCGCCGACGTACGGCGTGATGGTGTACCAGGAACAGGTGATGAAGATCGCGCAGGAGATCGGCGGCTACACGCTGGGCGGCGCCGACCTGCTGCGGCGGGCGATGGGCAAGAAGAAGCCGGAGGAGATGGCGAAGCACCGGACCATCTTCGTCGACGGCGCGACGACGAACGGCGTGCCGCCGGCCAAGGCTACGCTGCTGTTCGACCTCATGGAGAAATTCGCGGGCTACGGCTTCAACAAGTCACACGCGGCCGCCTACGCGCTCGTCGCGTATCAGACCGCATGGTTCAAGGCACATCACCCTTCGGCGTTCATGGCGGCCAACCTGTCGCTGGTGATGGACGACACCGACAAGGTGAGAATTTTCCGCGACGACGCGATCGCGCAGGGGCTGACCGTGCTGCCGCCGGACATCAACGCGTCGAACTATCGATTCGAGCCCGTCGATGCGAAGTCGATCCGCTACGGCCTGGGCGGCGTGAAGGGCACCGGGGCGGCCGCCATCGAGGCCATCGTCGCGGCGCGCGCCTCGGGAGGAACATTCCGCGACCTCTTCGATTTTTGTCGTCGTGTCGACAAGCGCGCGGTCAATCGTCGCGCCGTCGAGGCGCTGATCCGCGCGGGCGCGTTCGACGCGATCGAGCCTCGGCGCGCGGCACTGCTCGCTTCCGTGGGCATCGCGCTCGAGGCCGCGGAACGCGCGGAAGCCAACGCGGCGCAGGTGTCGCTGTTCGGTGAGGAGTCGGCCGAGCCCTCGGTCGGGCTCATCGCGGCACGCGATTGGACCGACGCCGAGCGGTTGCAGCACGAGAAGGCGGCGATAGGCTATTACCTGTCCGGCCATCCGTTCGCCGGTTTTGCGAGAGAACTGGCACCGCTGGTGCGCACGTCGATCGCGAACCTGCAGCCGCGTCAGGATCGCGTCCTCGTCGCCGGAATCGTCACGCAAATGCGCGT
Organism: uncultured beta proteobacterium; assembly: GCA_963739745.1. GTDB lineage: Bacteria > Pseudomonadota > Gammaproteobacteria > Burkholderiales > Casimicrobiaceae > VBCG01. The sequence continues at coordinate 226,648 of CAVUCJ010000006.1, read as the reverse complement.
GCAGGCGAGCCGGCGGGGCAAGATGGCGTTCGTCACGCTTGATGACGGCCAGGGTTCGGCTGAGATGATGGTGTACAGCGAGACCTTCGATGCCGCGCGTCCGCTGCTGCGCGAGGACCAGCTGGTGATTGCCGAGGTCAAGGTCACGCCTCGGATGACCGAGGACGGCGAGTTGCAGGGGCTGCGCGTCATCGCCGAGCATGTCTACGACCTTGCCGCGATCCGCAGGAAGCACGCGAAAGGGTTGAAGCTGGCCTGCAATGGCAACGCGTCGGCAACCATGCTCGCGCAGATCCTGCAACCCCATCGTCCCGGCGACAAGCCGATCACCGTGTGCTACCGCAACGAGCGGGTCGGCGGCGAAGTGGCGCTATCCGAGGACTGGCGTGTCAACCTCGACGATGCGCTCATCGACCGCCTGCGCGAGTGGCTCGCGCCGGAGAACGTCGAGGTCGTCTATTGATGAACCTCGGCGCTGCACCGACATCGGCGCCGCTGGCGCCCGCGGCCTTCGAGTCTCAATTTTCTCCGCACGCGGCTGAGGTTCGGATCGACGAGCCTCGCCGGAACGCACCCGCGAATTCCCGAAGGACTATGCGCCAATGACGCTGCCGACCACGATGAAGTACATCGCCATCCGCGAGCCGGGTCCGCCGGAGGTTCTCGTGCCCGCGGAAGGACCGCTGCCCACGCTGAAAGCCGGCGAGGTCCTGGTCGAAGTCGCCTATGCCGGCGTCAACCGGCCCGATTGCCTGCAGCGCTCTGGCGCCTATCCGCCGCCCGCCGACGCGTCGCCGATCGTCGGGCTCGAGGTCGCGGGTCGCATCGCGGCGATTGCCGATGACACCGCCGGCTGGACGGTCGGCGATCCCGTATGCGCGCTGGCGCCGGGCGGTGGCTACGCCGGATACTGCGCGACGCCCGCGGGTTTCTGCCTGCCGCCTCCGCCTGGACTATCGCTGCGCGAGGCCGCCGGCGTGCCGGAGAACTATTTCACCGTCTGGTACAACCTTTTCGACCGCCTGCATTTCGACGCGGGCGAATCGGTGCTGATCCACGGCGGCACGAGCGGCATCGGTCTCACCGCAATACAGTTGTGCAAGGCGTTCGGCGCCGTGGTCTATGCGACCGCGGGTTCCGACGACAAGGTCGCGTTCTGTCGTGCGATGGGCGCCGATCATGCGATCAACTACAGGACTCAGGATTTCGGCACCGAAGTATGGCGCCTTACGGGCAAACGCGGTGTCGATGTCGTTCTCGACATGGTCGGCGGCGACTACGTCGAGCGCAACCTGCGGTCGTTGGCACCGGAGGGACGTCTCGCGCAGATCGCGTTCCTGCAGGGCAGCCGCGTCGAGATCGACATGCGCCACATCATGATGAAACGGCTGACCGTGACCGGCTCCACGTTGCGCGCGAGCCCGCAGGCGCGCAAGGTCGCATTGGCCGCCGCGCTGCGCGAGCGCGTCTGGCCGCTCTTTGGAGAGGGCAAGTTGAGGATCGTGGTCGCGCAATCCTTTCCGCTGGCCGACGCCGCGAAAGCTCACTCACTGATGGAGTCCGGTTCGCTGATCGGAAAGATCGTGCTCGAGGTCAGCGCCAATCCTCTCGATTCCTGACTCCTGCGCGCTGTCTTCTGGCCCCGACTCCTGATCAGTACGTCGCGCGCCCCCCCGAAAGGTCGAATACCGCCCCGGTCGAGAACGAGCAGTCCTCGCTCGCGAGCCAGCACACCAGCGCGGCGATCTCGTCGACCGTTCCGAAGCGCCCGAGCGGGATCTTCGACAGCATGAAGTCGATGTGCTGCTGCGTCATCTGATCGAAGATCGCCGTGCGCACGGCCGCGGGCGTTACGCAATTCGCGCGGATGCCGGTCTTCGCGAGCTCCTTGCCGAGTGACTTGGTGAGCCCGATCACCGCCGCCTTGGATGCGCTGTACGCCGACGCGTTCGGATTGCCCTCCTTGCCCGCAACGGAGGCGATGTTCACGATGCGCCCGTAGTCCTTTTTTTGCATGACCGGTGTCACCGCGCGGTTACACAGGAAAACGCCGTGCACGTTGACTTCGAATACCCGCTTCCAGGCGTCCACAGGATAGTCGGCGAGCGGTACGTTGGGGCCAGTGATGCCGGCGGAACACACGAGGACGTCGATGCCGTCCAGGGCGTCTTCCGTGGCCTGTGTGACCCGCGCAACCGCCGACGCGTCGGCGACGTCGAGCAGCCATGTATGCACATTGCCGCCGAGGGTAGACTTTGCCTGCGCCAGCGCTTGCTCGTCGCAGTCCCACAACGCAACGCGTGCGCCACTGTCGACCAACCTGCGGGCGACCGCAAGGCCGATCCCCATGGCACCACCGGTGATGGCCGCCGTGCGGCCGGCAAAGTCGAGCTTGTTCATTTTCATTTCCTGAAAATTGGGGTTGTGCAGCATAACAACTGCACGCCAGCGGTCGCAACGACCGCATCAGCGGAAGAGCAGCGTCACTCCGAGTGCCAGCGCCGCAAGTGCGACGATCGCGAGGACACAGATCAGGCCGAACATCGTGTTGCGGGTGTCGCTCTGGAAAACCAGCATGTCGTCCATGAGTTCCGCGACCTGTGCGTTGGTGGCGAGCGCCACCGGCGCCTGGGACTCCGACACGATTGCCGCGCCCTCGGCCGAGAGTTCGCCCACAGCCGTGGTCGCCGCCGCTGGCGGTACGTCTATCGGCAGGATCATTACGAAGTTGCGCACCGGAAGCATCCGGTGCGCATGGTTGTCCCAGACCTTGACCCGTGCGCCAGACCGCATTCGATACCCGAGCGCCCGTGACTCGGGCCCGATCGAAGATCCGGCGGCGTCGACGAAGAACCTGGTGGGGAGACGACCCGCGTTCGCAACCTGCAGCAGCATGGCGAATTTTTCGCCCGCCATCGAAACGTTGACCTGGAACTTGGCTGACGTGGCCGCGTCGCGTCCTGAGTCGGCAACATAGATCATCGAGCCGATCGAGCGGTCTCCATTGCCATTGCCGTGGCCAATTCCGTTTCCATCGCCATTCGCACGCCGTTCACGAATCCGCAGCACACCGGGCAGGTCCAGCAGCGATCCCCCGGTGGTGAGTTCCACGCAATCTTCGGCATCTGCCACCACCTTCATCACGAGAACGCTGTCCTTGCCGTTCTCGATGACGAGCCGCGCTTTGGTCGGCCGGAATCCTACCAGCGGCATTGCCCGATCCTTGTCATTGTTGTGATCGCGCCGAGGTGCCCCTGCACCCGCTTGCGAAGCGGCCTATGGCGGATGTAGTGCGCGAATTCTATGTCATTGCCGCGTCAAATTGCGGGCCTCGAACCTGCAATCGCGCCGACGGTCGCGGCAGGCAGGAATCGGGTTCAATTGTGATCGACAACTCTGTGGCCATCGCCACTCTTCCTCCCGACCGACAGCGTTCATGCCATTGTCATTAATGCTGGCCAAGGGGACAATACGCGCTCCTCGGTTGCCGTCGGGAGTCAACATGCTTTGCGCATTTCGTATCGCGGTCATTGCCGCCACCGTATCGTTGCTGCCGTGGCAGGACGCCGCTGCTCAGTCGCGCACGCCGCCTGCACGCCAGGCGGTGAAAGTGGTCCCGAAAATTGGAGGCGTCGCGCCGGCGGGCGATGCCGCCGCGATGGCGGCATTGTTGGCCGGGCCCGGTGTCGTTGTGAGCAACGCGACCTTCAAGGGCGCCAAGGCGGCGGCCGGGACGTTCAGCGGCGCGCAGGGCAGCATTGGCATCGATGCCGGCGTGGTGCTGTCGACCGGGGAGGCACGCAGTGTGGTCGGCCCCAATGTCGACACGGCGTTCAGTACCGACAACGCGCAGCCCGGAGACGGCGCGCTCGACCTGCTGGTGGCGCCGTACAGGACCTTTGATGCCGCAGTGCTGGAATTCGACGTGATTCCGAGCGAGGCGACGATCTCAGTGAATTACGTGTTCGCGTCAGAGGAATACAACGAGTTCGTCGGCTCGCCATACAACGACGTGGTCGCCATCTTCGTCAACGGCGTCAACTGCGCCAACCAGGGCGGGCAGCCTGTCAGCGTCAACACCATCAACCATGGCGTCAATGAAGCGCTCTATGTCGACAACGCGACCGGATTGCGCGATACGGAAATGGACGGCATGACCGTGCCGCTCAACTGTGTGGCCGCCGTCAGTCCCGGTGCCGTCAACCACGTGAAGATCGCAATCGCAGACACCTCGGATGCGGTCTGGGACGCCGCGGTGTTCCTCGCCGCGGGCGGCGTCAAATCACCGGGTGCCGGGCCGCTCACCAGCAGCAACATCGTCAAGGTCATCGAGTACCGTCACGCCGAATGGGACCATTACTTCATGACCGCCAACGTGGACGAGGTGACCAAGCTCGACAACGGCACTTTTGTCGGCTGGGCCCGCACCGGACAGACATTCAACGTGTTCCTGTCGGGCACGGCGGATACGGCCGAAGTCTGCCGGTTCTTCAGCACGTCGTTCGATCCCAAGAGTTCGCATTTCTACACGCCGTCGGCAACCGAATGCGCGACCGTCAAGGCCAACCCGGACTGGCAGTTCGAAGCAGCGGTTTTCAACGTTTCGCTGCCAGCGAAGGACGGCAACTGCCCGCCGGGCACGCAGGCGCTCTACCGCCTGTACAACGACGGAATGGGTGCCGCGCCGAACCACCGCTACACGACCGACTTCGCGATCTTCGCCATCATGCAGCAGCTCGGCTGGACGCCGGAGGGCGAGGGGATCGGGGTAATCGCCTGCGTGCCGACTTGACGTAGCGCCTGGAGTTGGAGTCCGCCAATCTGCGGGAGGTGCCCTCCTTGACGACGGTCGGGAGTACTCGCTACTGTGGCGCGGTCCGAATCGTGGGAGTTGCAATGGCGAAAATTTCCGAGCTTGGCTACCTTGGCGTAGGTGCGGGCGACATGGCTGCGTGGCAAAGGCTGGCGACTAACGTCTTCGGCATGCAGATCGTGCCCGGCGACACTCCCAGCACATCCTATCTGCGCATCGACGACCACCACCACCGAATCGAGCTAAACGCTGGGGGCCCGGACGACCTGCAGTTCGCCGGCTGGGAGGTGGCAGATGCTGCTGCTCTCGCTGCTATCGCGAAGCAACTCGTCGATGGAGGGGTCGAGGTGAGGCCCGGAACCCGCGATGACGCCGCACATCGGCGCGTCGTGGATCTCGTCAAGTGCGTGGACCCGAGCGGAATCCCGACCGAGATCTTTTACGGCCACCCCGTCAATCCGCAGCCCTACCAGCCCAGCCGAGTTGGCAGCGGCTTCAAGACCGCAGGCGAAGGCTTGGGCCACATCTTGGTCCATGCCCCGGATATCGACGCCAGCATTTGTTTCTACCGCGACCTACTTGGCTTTCGCGTAACGGATTTCACCACCATCGCGACGCCGAACGGGCCACTGCGGCTCGCTTTCCTGCACTGCAACACCCGCCACCATTCGATCGCTTTCATCGGCGCCCCCGGCCCCAAGCGACTCAACCACATCATGTTCGAAAGTAACGCGCTTATGGACGTGGGGATCGGGCGAGACGCGTGCCTGGCAAAGAATATCCCAATCGCGATTGAGCTTGGCTGCCACATGAACGACCGCATGGTGTCGTTCTATCTGGCTTGTCCTTCGGGCTTTGCACTCGAATACGGGTGGGGCGCACGAGCGGTCGACGACGCCACTTGGCAAGTCGAGTACTACGACTCCGTCGACAGCATTTGGGGGCACCCGCAGCTCAAGGCACTGGCCACAGGTGGACCACCAACGTGAGCGGATTACACTGGCGCACACGATCAGCGAACGTCTGCAACGGTCGGACTAAGACCTACGCGCACCCGAATGGTAAACATTGCGGCGAACGTCTGCACTCGGGTCGAATGACGGGCCGTAGCTATTAGGGGTTGTGCGATGCCTGCCCTGACGCGCAGGGGTGAGCGGACGTGACGAAGCGACGCGGGCAGGCCTCGTACAAGCCGCGAGAGAGGAAACCGCGGCGTGCCCCGCTGTCGTTCGGGGAGGCTAGGCGGCTATGGAGATTGGACGGGCCGCAGGCGGGCGCCATGGCGCCAGTCAGTCGCTGAAACGGGGCTGACATCGCGCCGATGCAAGATGGCGATGATCCGGGACGAGATCTGGGGATGACGCGGAGACGGATCGAATGCAAATGCGAATTGGCTGCTGCGGCAGTATTACCCCAAGGGGATCGACCTGTCGTGGTATTCGCAATCCAAGCTCAACGCGATCGCTCGGCGCCTTAACGAACGACCAAGGAAGATGCCGCAGTACGAGACTCCGGCTGAACGATTTCATCAAGCTGTTGCGCACACCGGTTGAATCCGCCGGCGCCTTCTTTTAAAATCTCAATCTCCATCTTGAGCTTTGCGTTCTCGCGACGCAGCTGCTCAAGATCCTCAGCGGCAGATCGATCAGGCTTGGCGATACCGGTCACCGCCTCTTTCTCGAACTCCAGCCGCCACGTTCGCAGCTGACCGACGCGTACGCCCAGCTCTGGGGCGACCTGAGCCCTGGGCTTCTCGCTCAACGCCGTCTGGCGGACCGCTTCAAGCTTGAATTCCCGGGTCAATTTCCTGCGCGGTGTGTATTCCATCGAACACCTCCTCAACTCAGAATTGCTCTGATTGAGGTGTCCATCAAACGTGGGTACCTTCAACCCGAACCCAAGGAGTCATTCACTAGCGGCGGAAGCAGCCATTCGCTTGTACCTGCGGTCACCGCAAGGCCGCGCGAGGGGATACGGGCAGGCGATAGGCGGTCTCGTGGCACCGGCAACGATCGAATCACGCAGCTGCCACCTTGCGCATGAAGGCTCGAATGCGCTTCGCGTTCGTGCCGAAATCGCTGCCGCCTACACGTGAAAGCGAACGCACGTCAATGATGCTTCCTTGCGCCTGCGGCCTGACCCGGATCACGACATCGTCCTTGAAGCCGAAGAGCAGCGTGGTGTCAGTGGCCTCGATGCGCAATTCTTTCGGCGCGACGCTTACGATTTCCCAACCCATCGCGCGCGCAGCGCGCTCGGCGCGCTCAAAGCTTTGGGTCGGCGCTGCATCCAGCCTCAGCGGCGCGATGTCGGGGTAGCCGCGTTTCTGTTGAGCCGCTGTCTCGGGCCTATAATCGACTTGGTTGCGCGCACCCTTGCGAACCGGCACGACGGCCACGAAACGCGGTGGGTCGTCGGTATCCGTGCTGATGTCGTGAATCCGTGGGAGGTTTTGCGCTTGCCAGTACATGTAGAGCGGCGGGCCGGCAACGAGGGCGTTGAGTGCGAGCGCGGCGGCGGCAAACGAGATGCTACGTCGCACGCCGACGAGCCAAACAAGGCCCAAGGCAAGCAAAGCCATAACCGCCCCCGCAAGGGCGCCGATGGCTGCCCATCGGATTGCTTGGAGTCCAGCGCTCAGCGACAGCAACTCTGCCCGATAGCCGGGCCCCGCGAGAAGCGCCACGGCGCCGCATATTAGCCCCAGGATCAATGCGAGCCAGGCAAACCCCGCGCCAATCTTTGCGAGCTTGTCGGCGCCGTGCGCGTCCAGGTCCTTCGTGTTCAGTCGCATCGGCGGCCCAGGTGAGTTCGGCGGTGGCTCCACGATCAGCCATTGTGCCACCGCAGGCATCTTTGCTCTGTTGCGACGGCGGCTCTCTCGATACGGGGTGCTCAGGACGGGACGATTCGACTGAGCGGCCGCTGAATTGCCTACAGCAGCCATCAATGCATGAACGGCCGGTGTGGTTCGTAGACCCGCCACTCATCGCCGTAGTTCGGTCGGCCGTCACCGACCCAAACCGGTCTGACGACAAACCAGATGGCCTGCCCGAAAGCCGCAACTGGCCTCTATGAACTCCCGGTGATTTGTCCGTCGTGGAGGGGGCACGCGGCGCAGAGCCCGGGATACGTCGACGCTCCTGCTATGTCGTGGCCCTGCAACCACCACGACCATCAGCGCACTACCCACTCCTCGTCATAGCAGCGCAGCCTCTCTGAGGACGGCCCGCATGGAACGCGATTTCTTTGCCTGAGCATTATCCAACTACTGTTCTCTCACCGGCTTCATCCGTCAAGTCTTCATACCTCGGGGAGGGAACGAACGAGACTGACGAACAGCGCATGTCGACTGACTCATGTACAGGTTGATCGAAACTCAGTGCAACTTATCGAGGAGCGCCTTGGCTTCCTTCAGATCAGCCGTATCGAAGCCCTCGGTGAACCACCCAAGAGTGGGCGCAAGGAGGTCGTGCGCCTCGCAGGGATGCTGATCGTTGACCCAATGGCGTGCCAAGCTTGTTGCAGCTCGTAGCTCCAGAGAGTGCGCCTCCATCGCACGCGCTGTTTCGATCGCTACGCGCAACAGCGTCTCGCCTTCTTGTCTAGTGGCTACCGTAGACGCATCGAGCAAAATGTCGCCGCGCAATCGAAGAATCTCCGCCTGAAACCATGTTTCACCCTTGCGATCGATCATCGCTTGTGCCGCATGGAGATAGCCCAAGGACTCTGCTGTAGCAGCGTGCTGCCCGGTCCTGCGGAGTGCATCGACGAACGCAGCGAGGCGAAATGGCCCAAAGACCCCGACACCGGTTCGTTGCAATGTGGCAAGGCTTTCGCGCGTCGCGCTCAGTTCCAGCATGCTTTTGCCGCAAGATGACAAGGCTGCGCGACTTACTTCTTGAAGCAAAGGCGTCCACATACCCAGTCCGTGCTCCGTAGAGAGCGCCACCATCTCTTCACCAGTCTCGTAGGCCTCCTCCGCTTCACCCCGAAAGTAGTGAACCATGGCCTTGGTCATCAGAGCCTGAGCCTGGCTATTGGCATGGTCAATCTTTGCAGCAAGCGCGACAGCGCGCCGGCTGCTCGCCAGGGCACGATCAGGGAAGCCCATCAGCCACTCCGCTAAGGCCCTAAAGCTTAGTTCGCACACCGCTGGGTCATGTCCCCCATAAATGAACTTGTGGTTGCTGTGTCGCTGGAGGTCATAGCAATTTTCGCCCTCCTCCGCATGGGCCAGGCACGAGGCAAATTTGCCTCGGAAAAAATCTGTAGTCCAAGCAGCATGGTGCGTCTGTAGAAGCGTCGCGGAATCGCTTTGGCGACCTACGGCGGAAAGAAGTCGATTGGTCAGTGTTTCCGCCGACTCAAATCGCTCGGCCGCCAGCGCATGGATCCAAAGGCCCCAGAGTGCAGTGAAATGGCTTGTGTCGTCCCGAAGCTGCTCGGCGAGCTCGCGGGCGCGCTCATTTGTCTCGGCGAATATCTCATCACCGAACCCGCGCGTGGCGAGAATGGACGGGCCAATGGCGATCTTCAGTGCTAGCTCTTTCTCATTGCGGTCTCGCGTCTCAGGAAGCGTCGCGAGCAACTCCAAGCCCTTGGATAGATGCGAGATGGCTTCCGCGTGCGCCGAGCGCGCGGCTGCGTGCTCGCCCGCGCGCAGCCATTGAGGAACGGCCTTTTCAGCGAGACCCGCCTCGGAGTAGTGATGCGCTAGGAGCTCAGGCTTCGTGGGTGCAACTTCGGGAATGAGCGCGGCAAGATGATCGGCGATGCGGGCGTGAAGTTGCTCGCGTCGACCGCGGAGCAAGCTTTCATAGGCGGCATCGCGGATGAGGGCGTGCCTGAACTGGAGCGCGCCGGGACTCGCTCCGGGTCGGCGCAAGACAAGGTGCGAGGCAAGCAACGCCCTTACTGACTTCTCAAGCTGCGCCGGAGCCAGGCCAACAATCTCGCGTAGGACGTCCATCTCGAAGTCGAAGCCGATCACCGAGGCCGCCTGCACGACTGCCTTGCCCGCGCCGAGCCTGTCAAGTCTGCTGGTGAGCGAGGCCGCGAGCGTTGCCGGGACCTTGGTCTCCGACTGGCCGAGCTCGAGGAACGCACGCGCAATCTCCTCGACATACAGCGGAATGCCACCCGAGCGTTCGGCGATCTGCCGCATCAGTTCAGGCTGCAGTGCCTCTTTGCCGAACTGCTCGCGGACTAACTCAAGAGTGGCCTCTTTCCCCAGTCGCGGTAAAGCGAGCGTCGTGACGGTTGACCCAATCTCGGCGCGTAGCGAGAACTCCGGTCGGGCTGTGCAAAGAATGAGGACTGGCAAGTTCTCAACCTCGGCAAGCAATCGTTCTAGCCAATCCACCATCGTCGGATCGGCCCAATGCAGATCCTCGAACACGATCAAGTGCCCCCGCTCGTTGGCACAGCGACGTACGAACCGGTCGAGCAGATCGAGCGTCGCCGATTGGCGCCGGTCCGATGCAATGGGCTGCACGCCTTCTGGCAGCTGGTATGGAATGAAGGTGAGATGGCCAATCAGGTCACGGGCAACCGGGTCGCCCTCAATCTCTCCGCCGAAGAGCGCTGTTACGGCTTCGAGACACTCTCCTGGGGTCGCCAACGAATCCACGCTCGCCAACTTGCGCAGAGTGGAGGCGACTGCGTGAAGCGTGCTCGCGCGTTCGTGCGGGGAACACTGGAATACGAGGGGATCCCGCGGGCTCACTGAAAGTTTGTCACAGAGTGCGCGCACCATTCGCGACTTTCCGATTCCCGGTTCACCTGAGATCAGCGCGGCTTGGCCAACCCCATCTATCGCGCGCCGGAAAAGCGCGTCCAGAAGATTGACCTCATGCTGACGCCCGACAAGGGGGCTCAGGCGATAACCGTGCAACGCCTCAAACCGCGTTACCCCCAACGCGGCGCCCGAGACCGAGAAGGCCTGACGTGCGCTAGCGCCGTCGATCTCAATTGCGCCGAGTTCGGTAAAGCCAAAGAGCCCGCCAAGTGCCGCGTGTGTGCGAGCACAAACGACAATTCCCCCACCGCGCGCCTCGCGACCGAGTTGGGCCGCCATATAGGCTGCGCCCCCGATGACGGCGGTTGGCCCGAGGGCGTCGCCCTTAACAACCACGGGACCGGAATACACCCCGATCCTGACCGCAAGCGTCTGATTGTTCGCGAATTTTCGCGCTCTACAGCGACGTTCGATCTCAATGGCGCAGTTCACGGCGCGCTCGGGATCGGTCTCGTCGGCTTCCGGTACGCCGAAGCAGATGTTGCCTTCGGAATTCACCTGTCCGGTCATTAACCCGCCATGGACTTTGGCAGCCTTTGCAACTTCATCCTTAAAGCTCGTGATCACCTCCGCTAGATCGTCGGGTGAGAGGTTCTCGGCCAACCGCCCGATCGCGTCCGGTGCAGCGTTCAGAACTGTCACGTGGCGAAGCGAAGTCAGGTCTTGGAATGCGGGTTCGGAGTGAGGCATCCGCTCGCGCCGCGCCCCGCCATCGCCATCGCCATCGCCGAGCATGCGGCGCAACTCGATCTTTGTGGAGACCTCAAGCTTGCGGTAGATGTTGCCGAGGTGCGTGCGAACGGTGGCCTGGGCTATGTAGAGCCGCTCTGCGACTTCTCGATAGTTCGAGCCATCCGCATAGAGCTCCGCGACTTCCAGCTCGCGCCGGCTGAGCGACGCTGTGGTATTGGCCGGCTTGTCCATGCCCGACTCCCGGATCAAGGTGCATCACCAAAACAAAATGATGCATTTGCCGTATGCGAATTGGCGCAACTGCCCGATACCGCGGTGACGGCTACGCAACGATCCTCACACCAACAGGCGCTGGCGTTAAAACACGCCGAATGTGCCCAATCCGATGCGCAGGAGAGCGAAGAGTGTCACCTGGTCTCAGAGATTTGGAGTCGATCGCCTCGCGGGGAAACCAGGTCCTGCTGTCCGCGCTCCGGATCGGTACTCCATATCCTGATAGCCACATGAACGTCGCATTTACCGGTATCCGTCCGCCCCCCTAAGCAAGGAGCGCCACCATGATCCGTGCAATGATGTATGTCTTGGCTGCCGCCCTCGCAGGCGACCTTATCACCCATGGCCTCGGCCTGTCCATTCCGGGGCCGGCGGTCGGGATGGCGCTTATGGGGTTCAGCTTCTGCGCAGCCGGTGGGGTCGACAAGGATATCGAGCGGCTGTTCGATGCGGTCGCTCCGCATTTCCCGATTTTCTTCATCCCGGCCGCTGTCGGCTTCGTGGCAAGCTTGGATATTCTCGCGGCTGAATGGCTGGCCGTTTCCATCGCGATCCTGTTCAGCACGGTGCTAGCGATCGCGGCGACCGGGCTAATTTTCCAGGCCCTCTTGGGCGTAACCGAAAAGGAGTACGCAACATGACCAGCGTCCTCAATTTCGAACTGGCGAGTCCCTTCTTCGGTCTGGCACTGACAGTTTCTGCGTACTATGCCGCTGTCGCGATCTGGCGGCACATCGGGCGGCCTGCCTTCGGCCATCCCATCCTGATCGCGACGCTCGCGACTGGCGCCGTTCTGCTGCTCGCGGACCTGCCTTACCAGCGCTACGCCGAGCAGACCCGTGCGCTCTCGCTCGGCCTCGGGCTCGTAGTTGTTCTCCTTGCTGTGCCGCTGTGTCGAAATTGGCACGAACTCGCGGCGCGTCGCATACCGTGTGCGATTGCGCTTTTCGCGGGGGCGGCAGTCGCTGCCAGCTCCGCTACTGCCGTTCCGATAGCTTTCGCCGCAGGCAGCGACCTCATCGCCACGCTGCTACCGAAATCGGCAACAGCGGCAGTGGCCGTTGTCGTATCGGAGCAGCTGGGCGGGCTGGCGGGTGTCACCGCGGTGGTGGTGATCGGAACCGGCATCGCAGGCGCCGTTCTCGGCCCGATCGTGCTAGACCGGATCGGAGTGACCGACGAGCGCGCACGCGGCTTCGCGTTGGGCGTTGCGTCGCACGCGATCGGAACGGCCAGGGCGCTGCAGATTTCCGACAGGGCGGGTGCCTTTGCCAGCCTCGGAATGATTCTCAACGCAATTTTGACCTTCACCGCTGCACCGGTCGTGATGCACTTGATAGCGCCATGAAGGCAGCGACATTGGCAAGAAGCGCGGAGGCTCGGGCTTGCGGCTGTTGGCGCCGACGCAGGACTGACCCGTAGTGCCTACTTTCGGCTGACCCTACCAACAAGCCGACGGTCGAGCATTTGCGCGGACCAGTCGCGGACGCAGAGGGGGCCGCCGGGTGTCGGCAGAACTAGCGAAAGCGCGTCACTCCGGCGCTGGCGCATACAGAGCATAGGCGCCTGAAACATCATTTTTCGCTCTCGTTGGGCAGACAGATCCGGCGCTGGACGCCTGATCGCCATTTGCAGGGTCGATAGTGGCCCGTTCGTCACAGAGGTCGACGGAAGAGGCACGGTCGCCTCGCACGCGAGGACCGCGAGTTGGGATGCCGGAAAGCTGCCGTTCTCCACCGGCAGGAACTGGGCGAGAGCGCCAGTTGACCGGCGTCGGCTGGATGACTGCTATCGCGGCGAAGCTGACCGTCGGTCACTTCGGGGGTATCTCCGAGAAGGGTCGGTCTCGACCGTTCAGCAGGGCGAATCGCGAATCGATCTGATGCTGTAGGCAAGGTCGACCCTCAACTAGGAAAGATGACGACAGGCGCGTTGCTTGCTGCGCGCATCCCTCGTGCCGCCGGAGCCATGTAGATGGCCTCAAGTCGCGTTAGGTGCACGCTCATTGTTACCCTTTCCTCATTTCGGCTCTGGCTCGCGCCGGAAATCGGCGGCTTACCTGCCCATCTCATCAAGATGCGAGTGATCTGCCCTTGTGGGTGGGCCGCAGCTCAATATTGGTTCGCGCTCTTGGAACAGCCATTCATAGATGCGGCGGCCGGCTTCTTCAATCCGCTCGTTGTGATTTGGCTTCGGCTCAAGCCTGTCGAGTCGTCGGCCATTGCTGTTCATGGGCATGGGCTATGCCCTCCTGCTCGTCGTCCCTTCGAGCGCAGTAAGCCTGCGCTCGATCTCGGTTAGTTCGAGCACCTTGGCAATTTGGGTCAGGACATACATGAGGCTCGATCCGTCCTGACTGTCCCGCCGGCCGGATTCCATATCGCGGTAGACGCGCGACATCTCCACCCGCACGCACTCCAGCCGGTCCAGCTGCGCCTTCCGCCGTCGGGGGGTAGGGACCAGCGCCAACGTAGCGCCGTCGTAGGTTTGCGGCCCGTTTACTGCATCTAAAGAGTAAAAGACGGGGACTTTCGGCGCTCACCGGTACGCGGCGGAATCGGGCGGAATTGCTAATTTGGTGCCGGCAGTAGGAATCGAACCCACGACCAACGGTTTACAAAACCGCTGCTCTACCCCTGAGCTATGCCGGCCGGGGCGTCGTTCCAACGTGCCTACGACGCCGGATTCCCGCGCGCGCGGATTTTCGACCCGCGCGAATCGGGGTCATTTGATGATCTGCAGATGCGATGGCCGCGGCTTGCGCTTGCCGCCTGCCTTGCCACCGGCCACGCCACCTTTCTCGTCCTTCGGTTCGACCGCGTTATCGCTTTCGTCCGGCACGGTGGCGTCCTTAAGCGACGCCACCGGATCCTGCGGCGACGCAAAGGCAAATCCATACCCCGTTTCCTTCGCGAAGATTCCGGACACGGCGCTCATCGGCACCGCGACTTCCTGCGACGCGCCGTTGAAGCGCGCAGTGAACTGAATCCATTCGTTGTCGATGGTGAGCTTGCGCGTCGCCGTGGTTCCCACGTTCAGCACGATCTCGCCGTTCTTCACGAAGGAAGCCGGCACGCGCGTCTGCGCGTTCACCTTGACGGCCACATAAGGCGTGAGCGCGTTGTCGCCGCACCATTCGCAGATGGCGCGAATCAGGTACGGCTTGGCGGATTGTTCGGACATGGTTCGAGAATACTACGCAGACTTGCTGCCGCGTCAAGCACGCCAGAAAGCCTTCCCCGGCGCCGCGACGGGCCAGTCACTTCCGCATGCCGCGCTCGGCCGACGTCAGCGCTTCCGAGAACGCGGGGCGTGAGAACAGGCGCTCCGCATACTTCATGAGCGGCGCCGCCTGCTTGGGCATCTGGATTCCGTAGTAGTCGAGCCGCCACAGCAACGGCGTGATCGCCACGTCCAGCATCGAATAGTCCTCGCCCAGCATGTGCTTGTGCTTGGCGAATACCGGAGTTATCTGCAGCAACGCGTCGCGCACCAGACCGCGCGCCTTTTCGGCGTTCTTCTGGTTGTTCCCTTCCAGCGCGTCGAGATGGCAGAAGAGTTCCTTCTCGAAACGGTGCAGGAACAGCCGCGCACGGGCGCGCATCACCGGGTCGGCCGGCATCAGCTGCGGATGCGGAAAGCGCTCGTCGATGTACTCGTTGATGATGTTGGACTCGTGCAGGACCAGGTCGCGCTCGACGAGCACCGGCACCTGGTTGTACGGATTCATCACCGCGAGGTCCTCGGGCTTGTGATCGAGGTCGACGTCGATGATCTGGAAATCCATGCCTTTCTCGTGCAGCACGATGCGGCAGCGCTGGCTGAACGCGTCGGTCGTCCCGGAATAGAGGGTCATCATCTTTGGTGTCTCCGTGCGCGAAACTTCGCGCGGGTACTTACGTGAGCGGCGGCAAAAGCCCCGCTGCAAAGCGACGGGGGCGCAGGCGCCGCCCGTGCCCGGTGCGGAAAGCCGTCCGGCGCTAGTGGACGTCCTTCCAGTACGAGCGCTTCAATGCGTAGACAAAAACGAACAGTATGCCGAGGTACAGCAGCACGATGATGCCGATGCTGATCCGCTTGTTCCTGTTCGGCTCCGAAACGTAGTCAAGGAAATTCACGAGGTCGGCGACCCATGCCCGGTACTCGACCGGAGTCAGCATTCCGGGTGCGGCGGGCTCGTTGCTCACCGTGCGCACGTACCACTTGCCGCCGGTGCCGGGCTCGAGCTTCGCCAGGCCCTTGACTGCGATCACGGCCGCCAGCGCCTCTTCGTGGCCTTCGAACTCGGCGGACCGGAGCTGGCCCGGTCCGGACAACTGCCACAGGACGTGCGGCATCGCGACGTTGGGAAACACCAGATTGTTCCAGCCGGTGGCCGATGAACTGTCCTGGTAGAAGCCGAGGAAATAGTTGTAGAGCCAGTCGCTGCCCCGGACCCGCGCCTCGACGGACAGATCCGGCGGTATGGCGCCGAACCAGTTGCGCGCGTCGCCGTGAGTCATGGCATTGGTCATCGTCGAGCCGATCTTGTCGGTCCCGAACATCAGGTTGTCCTTGATCTGGGACTCGGTCAGGCCGATGTCCTTCAGCCGCTCGTAGCGCATGTATTTCGCGCTGTGGCAAGGCAGGCAGTAATTGACGAAGTTGCGCGCGCCGCGCTGCAGCGACTCGGTGTCGAGGCGATGGACCGGAGCGGGATCCAGGCGCAGGTCGGCGCCGCCGGACGCGAATGCCGCGCCGGCGGTCAGCAACTGCAGGACCACGAAAAGGGAGGCGATCTTGTTCATGCTGTCAGGTCGTCCTTTCCGGAACCGGCTTGGTTCTGTCGCGCACCGTGTACCAGGGCATGAGCAGGAAGAAGAGGAAATAGATGACGGTCAGGATCCGCGAAACCACGGTGGCTTTGTCGGCACCATAGAACGGAAAACCCTCGCCGAACTGTCCCCAGACGGTGACCGGCACGACGCCCAGGTAGCCCAGAATCAGGAATGAGATGACGAACGCCGCGAGCCACGACTTGTAGAGCGTGCCGCGATAGCGGATCGACTTGACCGCGCCACGGTCGAGCCAGGGCAGGAAGAAGAAAATCATCACCGCTGCGCCCATGACCAGCACGCCCCAGAACTGCGAGCCGAGGAACGACGGCACCGCGCGCAGCATCGCGTAGTACGGCGTGAAGTACCACACCGGCGCGATGTGCACGGGAGTCTTCAGCGGATCGGCCGGGATGAAATTGTTGGCCTCGAGGAAATAGCCGCCCATCTCCGGGATGAAGAACATGATCGCCGAGAACACCGCGAGGAAGACGACGACGCCGACGATGTCCTTGATCGTGTAGTACGGATGACTGTTGATGCCGTCGAGGTAGAGCCCGGTCTTCGGGTCCTTGGGCTGCTTCTTGATCTCGATGCCGTCCGGATTGTTGGAGCCTACCTCGTGCAGCGCCATGAGGTGCGCGGCGACGAGACCCAGCAGGACAAGCGGAAAGGCGATCACGTGGAACGCGAAGAACCGGTTCAGCGTGATGTCCGATATCGTGTAGTCGCCGCGGATCCACACGCCGAGGCCCTCGCCGATGACCGGCACCGTGGAGAACAGGTTGACGATCACCTGGGCGCCCCAGTACGACATCTGGCCCCACGGAAGCAGGTAGCCGAAGAACGCCTCGCCCATCAGCGTCAGGTAGATGAGGCAGCCGAAGATCCACAGGAGTTCACGCGGCTTGCGATAGCTGCCGTACATCAGACCACGGAACATGTGCAGGTACACGACGACGAAGAACATCGACGCGCCGGTGGAATGCATGTAGCGAATGAGCCAGCCCCACTCCACGTCGCGCATGATGTATTCGACCGAGTCGAACGCACGGGCCGCGTCGGGTTTGTAGTTCATCGTGAGGAAGATGCCGGTGACGATCTGCATCACCAGCACCAGCGTGGCGAGCGAGCCGAAGTAATACCAGAAGTTGAAATTCTTCGGCGCGACGTACTTGCCCCACTGCGACTCCCACAGTGCGGTCAGCGGGAATCGGGCATCGATCCAGTTCAGCAGTTTTTCCATGTCGTCAGTCCCGAAGGGCCGCCCCGAAGGACTGACCCGCCCCCTCGGGGGGCAGCGAACAAAGTGAGCGTGGGGGGATCATCAGCTATCCCGAAGGGCCGCCCCGAAGGACTGACCCGCCCCCTCGGGGGGCAGCGAACGAAGTGAGCGTGGGGGGATCATCAGCTGTCCTTGCCGTCCGCGCCCACGCCGATAACGATCTTGGTGTCCGACAGGTACTTGTGCGGCGGAATGACCAGATTCGTCGGCGCCGGAACACCCTTGAACACGCGACCGGCGAGATCGAATTTCGATTGGTGGCAGGGACAGAAGAAGCCTCCCAGCCAATCCGGCCCGAGGTCGGCGGGCGCGATCTCGGGCCGGAAGGTGGGCGAGCAGCCCAAGTGCGTGCAGATGCCGATGGCGACCCACATCGCTTCCTTGATCGACCGATGCTCGTTCTTGCAGTAGGGCGGCTGCTGCGGAGCAATCGAGTTCGGATCGGCGAGGCGGCTGTCGAGCTTGGGCAGCGAGGACAGCATCGGCGCGGTGCGGTTCAGCACCCAACATACCTTGCCGCGCCATTCGACGGTGATGAGTTGGCCGGGCTCGATCTTGCCGATCTCGACCTCGACCGGTGCACCCGCCGCCCTTGCACGCGCGGATGGCCACAACGACATCAAGAAAGGCGTCGCAGCGAACGCCGCGCCCACGCCGCCGACGACGCCTCCGCCGATGATGAGGAAACGCCTCTTTTTCGTGTCGAGCGATTGATTGAATGCAGCGTCAGCCATCCCGGTATCCCAAGAAGCGCGAAAACAGAAAGTGGGCCGCCGCGGAACGCGACGGACCCGCCGTTCTCGCGACAGGTTCGCAAAACCGCAAGATTATACGGGATTTGACCCGCTCCCCGGAAGCCCGGTCTCGATTTTTCGTCGGAAAGCACTCACAAATCAACTGGTTGCGGGTTCGGTCGTCGGTTCGCCCCACTCGCCTCCGATGTCCAAAAATCGCCTGACGCCACTATACTTTCGCAAATGCTGCGCAAATTCTGGCTCATCTTCGCTCAAGCCTGCACCCTGTGCCTCGCGGCGCTGTTCGTCGTGGCGACGCTGCGGCCCGACCTCCTGCCACGCATCAGCGGGCGGGCGGCGAACGTCATCGTCACCCAGGAAAGCGCGACGCCGGTGGCGGTGGCGCGGGTCGCGAGCTATGCGGACGCCGCGCACAAGGCGATGCCCGCCGTCGTCAACATCTATACGAGCAAGGAGGTGCGCTCGCGCAATCCGCTCGCCGAGGATCCGCTGTTTCGCCGCTACTTCCCGGAACTCGAGCGCGGCAGCGCCCAACGGCAGACCAGTCTGGGGTCGGGCGTCATCGTGTCAGCGGATGGCCATGTGATCACCAACCTTCACGTGATCGAAGGCGCGGACGACATCCAGCTGGTTCTATCCGATGGCCGCCGTGTCGCGGCGCATGTGCGCGGCACCGATCCCGAATCCGATCTGGCGGTGCTCAAGGTCGACGAAACAGGTTTGCCGGCGATGACCTTCGCCGCGTCCGACAATCTGCAGGTCGGAGATGTCGTGCTTGCAATCGGCAATCCCTTCGGGCTGGGCAACACGGTCACGCTCGGCATCGTCAGCGCACTCGGCCGCAACTATCTTGGGGTGAATCGCTTCGAGGACTTCATACAGACCGACGCGGCCATCAATCCGGGCAATTCGGGCGGCGCGCTCATCGACACCGCAGGCAATCTGGTCGGCATCAACAGCACGATCTACTCGCAGTCGGGTGGCTCGCTGGGCATCGCGTTCTCGATCCCGGTGTCGCTTGCGCGCAACGTGTTCGAGCAGATCGTGCGTGACGGCGAAGTCACTCGCGGGTGGCTGGGAATCGTACCGACGCCGGTCACTGCCGAGGCCGCCAAGACACTGGCCCTCGCTCGCCAGGAGGGCGTGGTCGTCAGCGGCATCCAGCCCGGCGGCCCGGCGGAACGCGCGGGCATGCAGGTATTCGACGTCGTGCTCGAGATCGGCGGCAAATCCACGCACAACGTGCCGCAGCTTCTGGCGCGCATCGCCGAGTTGCCGCCCGGGTCGAGCGCCCGCGTGCACATCGTGCGCGCCGGACAGGACGTCGAAGTCGATGTGATCGTGGGGAAGCGGCCGCCGCCGGATAAGCAGTAGCCGCAACGGGACTCGACCGCGACCACGGATTATTTGGCGGGCGCCTCTTCCTGCGCCTCGTCCTTCACGGGGACGCTGATGAAGCGCGCCAGCAGCAGGCCGAGTTCGTAGAGCATCCACAGCGGCACCGCGAGCATCAGCTGCGAAATAACGTCGGGTGGCGTGAAGATCGCGCCGATCACGAATGCACCGACGATCACGTACGCGCGGATCGACCGCAGCTTCTCGAGACTCACGACGCGCATCCGGACCAGGACGATCACGATCACCGGAACCTCGAACGTGAGGCCGAAGGCCAGGAACATCGTGAGGACGAACGACAGGTATTTGTCGATGTCGGTCATCATCTGCACGCCGGCGGGCGTGTAGCCGGCGAAGAAGCTGAACATGACGGGAAACACGAAGAAATACGCGAACGCCATTCCGATCAGGAAGAACACGAAGCTCGACACGATGACCGGCACCGCGAGCCGCTTCTCGTGATGGTAGAGGCCCGGTGCGACGAACGCCCATGCCTGCCACAACACGAAGGGCAGCGCGATCACGAACGCGGCCATCAGAGTCACCTTGAGCGGCACGAGGAACGTGCCGGTGACATCGGTGGCGATCATTGTGGACCCCTGCGGCAGCGTGCGCAGCAGCGGCAGCGCGAGCAGCGCGTAGATGTCCTTCGCCCAGGGAAACAGGACCACCAGCACGACGACGACCGCGATCAGCGCACGCATCAGGCGCGTGCGCAACTCGAACAGGTGCGAGAGGAATGTGTCCTGCGCCGAGGACTCCGGCGGGGTCGGATCGGTCATCGCGGGCTCGGCACGTCAGGCATTGGGTGTTATCCCCGATCGGCACTGCGCGCCGCCCCTCCCGGAGGCGCGCACGCCTTGGGGCGGCCCGGCGGCGCCGGTAGGCTCCCCCCGATCGGTGCTTCGCACCGCCTCCCCCGGAGGGGGCGCGCCTTGGGGCGGCCCGGCGGCGCCGGTAGGCTCCCCCCGATCGGTGCTTCGCACCGCCTCCCCCGGAGGGGGCGCGCCTTGGGGCGGCCCGGCGGCGCTCATATCCTGTCGAAGCCCGGCAATGAAGGCTGGCGCGGCAGCTCCGACGGCGCGGCATCGGCCAGCTCGCCGCCCGGTTCGTTGGGCATTGGTGAGGATTCCATCATCCGCGCGGGCTCGGTTTCTGCGGCTGCGGTGTCGCCGCCCGCGCCGGCATTCAACTGGTTCTCCACGTCGCGCACGCCGGATTCGACGTCGCGGGCCGCACTTTCCACCGAAGATTTCAGATCGGCCGCCGCCGACTGCACCTGCTTTTGCAGCTTGCGCAACTCGTCGAGCTCCATTTCGCGACTGATATCGGACTTCACGTCGTTGACGTAGCGCTGCAGCCGCCCGAACAGGTGTCCCATCGTCCGTGCGGCTTTCGGGAGCCGTTCGGGACCGATGACGATCAGCGCCACGACGGCAATGACGACGATCTCGGAAAAGCCAATATCGAACATGGGATGGGGTCGCAATGGCACGCGGGGCCCGGCTTCGCGTCCGCCGCGCGACCGCCGTCGGACGCGCGGGCGCGGACTCGCGCCGGACCCTTCGGACGCGCGCCGGGTTCTACGACCGGTTCGTTTCTTTCTTCACTTCGGCGTCGATCGTCGTGCCGGGAATCTGCTGCGGTGGCGCGTCGCCCGTCGCGGCGGCGTCTTCCGAACTCTTCATGCCTTCCTTGAAGCCCTTGACCGCGCCGCCCAGATCCTGACCGATATTGCGCAGTTTCTTGGTCCCGAAGATCAGGACCACAACGACCAGGACGATCAGCCAATGCCAGATGCTCAAGCCACCCATGGTGTGCTCCTTCAGTTTTTGCTGCGCACGATCATCGGGCCCAGCACGTCGGGACCGCCTATCACGTGAACGTGGACATGCGGGACATCCTGGCGCCCCACGCGCCCGGTGTTGACAATCGTCCGAAACCCGTCGACGGCGCCCTCTTCGCGCGCCAGCCGCCCGGCCAGTGTCAATATCTTGCCCATCACCGGCGCGTCGCCAGGGGCGAGTTCGTACATGTTCGCGACGTGCTGCTTTGGGATCAGCATGAAATGCACGGGTGCGACCGGCTGGATATCGTGGAACGCCAGCACGTCATCGTCCTCGTAGACCTTTCGGGCCGGAATTTCGCCGCGCACGATCTTGCAGAAAATGCAGTTCGGGTCCGCCGCTGCCATGAGTCGATAGTCCTTTGATTGCCAGTGTCGCCCGGAAACCGCCGCCGCGCCAATGACCGTCTGGCGTGAGCGGGGTCCGTATTGGCCCCGCGTGGTGCGCCGCCCACGATTCCGATTGAGCCTGACCGCGTCACGACTTCCGTATTGTATCGCCACCTGCGGCAGCGTTCCTTCGACGGCCCGATTCAGCGGCTGCGGGCGGCCTTTTCCGAAATGCCGGACCTCCCTTCTCGCCGCACCAGTTCGGCCAGCACGTCCGCAGGCGACAACCCGTGGCGCGCGAGCAGCACGAGGCAGTGGAACCAGAGGTCGGCCACCTCCGACGTGATGCGGCGTGGATCGCCATCCTTGGCCGCCATGACCGTCTCGGTGGCCTCTTCCCCGATCTTCTTGAGGATCGCATCATCGCCCTTGGCGAACAGCGCCGCCACGTACGAATCCGCCGGATTCGCGCCACGGCGCGCGGCGATCACCGCCGCGAGCCTGGCCAGAACTTCGCCGTCGTTATCGCCGACGCTGTCAGCCATCGCCGTAGATTGCTTTCGGGTCCTTGAGCACGGGCTCGACATCATGCCATGCGGCGTCTTCCAGTTTCAGGAAGAAGCAGCGTTCGTGGCCGGTGTGGCACGCGATGCCTCCGACCTGATCGACCAGCAGCAGGATCGCGTCGCAGTCGCAGTCGAGCCGGATCTCGCGCACGCGCTGCACGTGGCCCGACGCTTCGCCCTTCCGCCACAGCTTGCCGCGCGAGCGCGACCAGTAGTGTGCTTCGAGCGTGGCCGCGGTGCGCGTGAGCGCCTCGCGATTCATGTATGCGAGCGTCAGCACCTGGCGCGTGGTCGATTCCTGCGCGATCGCCGCGACCAGGCCATCGGCGCTCCAACGGACCCGTTCGAGCCACGCCGCGGTCACAGGCGCATCTCCAGTCCTGCGGCGGCCATTGCGGCCTTCGCCTGACCGATGGTGAACTCGCCGTAATGGAAGATCGACGCCGCAAGCACGGCATCCGCACCGCCGACCTTGATGCCTTCGACCAAATCCTGCAATCCACCCACGCCGCCGGACGCGATGACCGGCACATCGACGGCGTCGACCACCGCGCGGGTCAGGCGCAGGTCGAATCCGGTGCGCGCGCCGTCGCGATCCATGCTGGTCAGCAGTATCTCGCCGGCACCCTGCGCGACCACCTCCTCGGCCCATTCGACGGCGTCGATGCCCGTGGCGGTGCGACCGCCGTGGACGTAGACCTGCCAGGCGTCCACTGCGTATTTCTTGGCGTCGATCGCGGCGACGATGCACTGTGCGCCGTAGCGTGCCGATGCCTCGGCGAAGAGTTCCGGGTTGTTCACCCCCGCGGTATTGATGCTGACCTTGTCGGCGCCGGCGTTGAGCAGCGCGCGGATGTCCTCGACCGCATTGACGCCGCCGCCCACCGTGAGCGGGATGAACACCTGCGACGCCACCGCCTCGATCATGTCGTAGAGGAGTCCGCGCTTTTCCACGCTGGCGCGGATGTCCAGGAACGCGATTTCATCGGCACCCTGCTCGTCGTACCGCCGCGCGACCTCGACGGGGTCGCCGGCATCGCGCAAATTGACGAAATTGACGCCCTTGACCACACGGCCGTCCGCGATGTCGAGGCAGGGGATGATGCGTTTCGCGAGGCCCATGGGGGTCAGGAATCAAATGACGGAATACAGGATCGGATGCGCCGGGCAGGACCGGGACACAAGACGCATCGCGCCTGCCTGCAGTGATCACTTCCGGTCTGGCAGGGCGGGAGGCGCTCAGCTGCCCGTGGCAGCGGCAAGCGCTTCCTTGAAATTGAGCGTGCCTTCGTAGATCGCGCGGCCGGCGATGGCGCCGATGATGCCGTCCGCTTCGTGCAGCGCAAGTTGCCTGATGTCGGCGATCGACGAGAGCCCGCCGGAGGCGATCACCGGGACCTTGATCTCGCGCGCGAGCTTGACGGTGGCCTCGAT
Organism: uncultured beta proteobacterium; assembly: GCA_963739745.1. GTDB lineage: Bacteria > Pseudomonadota > Gammaproteobacteria > Burkholderiales > Casimicrobiaceae > VBCG01. Next base: position 202,644 of record CAVUCJ010000006.1, on the reverse strand, counting down.
GTTGACGCCGGTCAGCATGCCGTCGCGGCCGATGTCCGTGTAGATGATCCCTTCGACCCCGTAGTCCTCGAACTTGCGCGCGAGGTCGACGACGTCGTGGCCGGTCATCTTCGACCAGCCGTCGGTCGCCACCTTGCCGTCGCGGGCGTCGAGGCCGACCATGATATGACCCGGGAACGCCGAGCAGGCGTCGTGCAGGAAGCCCGGATTCTTGACCGCCGCGGTCCCGATGATCACGTAGCTGATACCGTCGTCCAGGTAGCGCTCGATGGTGTCGAGGTCGCGGATCCCGCCGCCCAGCTGCACCGGGATTTCCTCTCCGATCACGCTGACCACCTCGCGGATCGCGAGCTCGTTGCGAGGCTTGCCCGCCACCGCGCCGTTCAGGTCGACCAGATGCAGCCGTTGCGCACCGAGCTCGAGCCAGTGCTGCGCCATCGCGGCGGGGTCCTCCGAAAACACGGTGACCGACTGCATGTCACCCTGCTTCAGGCGCACACAGTGACCGTCCTTGATGTCGATCGCGGGAATGATTTGCATGGCGGCGGCGTGGCGGCGGCGTGATTGAAGTGACGCATCGCCGAGCACGAGGGGCGGTCAGGCCCGCCCGTCCCAGCGGGCGAAATTGGCGAGCAGCGCAAGCCCCGCGCGTTGACTTTTTTCCGGATGGAATTGGGTAGCGAAGATATTAGCCCGCGCAATGGCGCAAGTAAACGGCGCCGGATATGCGGTCTGGCCCGCGGTCACCGCGGGGTCGTCCGGCACCGGATGGTAGCTGTGGGCGAAATAGAAGCGCTCACCGTCGTCGATTCCCGCCCATAACGCGTGGGCCATCGTCTGATGTACGGGGCTCCACCCCATGTGGGGCACCTTGAGCCGTTCTCCGGCGGGTGTGGTCATCGTCTCGTCCCGGAACCGCACGACGCGGCCCGGGACCACGCCCAGGCACTCGGTCGGGCCCTCCTCGCTGCCGTCGAACAGCATCTGGAGCCCGAGGCAAATGCCCAGGAAGGGGCGTTCGCGCATCGCTTCGCGCACCGGATCGACCAGCCCGCTCGCAAGCAGTCCCTTCATGCAGTCGGGCATGGCGCTTTGCCCGGGCAGCACGACGCGCTCCGCTCCCCGGATCACGGCAGGGTCCGCCGACACCACGACGTCGCGATCGGGGGCGACGTGGGATAGCGCTTTGGCGACAGAGCGCAGGTTGCCCATTCCGTAGTCGATGACGACGATGCTGCGCACTTGTTACAGCGTGCCCTTGGTCGACGGAATCGCGGAGCCGACCCGCGGGTCGCGCGACACCGCCATCCGCAATGCGCGCGCGAACGCCTTGAACACGGTCTCCGCCTGGTGATGCGCATTGTCGCCGCGCAGGTTGTCGACGTGCAGAGTCACCTGCGCGTGATTGACGAAACCCTGGAAGAATTCGTGCGTCAGGTCGACATCGAAAGTCCCGATCATCGCGCGCGTGAAAGGCACGTGGAATTCGAGCCCGGGACGACCGGACAGGTCGATCACGACGCGCGAGAGCGCCTCGTCCAGCGGAATGTAGGCATGCCCGTAGCGAACGATCCCCTGCTTGTCGCCGATGGCCGCTCGAAACGCCTGGCCCAGCGTGATGCCGATGTCCTCGACGGTATGGTGGGCATCGATGTGCAGGTCGCCGGCGGCCTGCACCGAGAGATCGACCATCCCGTGGCGCGCGAGCTGATCCAGCATGTGATCGAGAAAAGGCACGCCGGTGGCGAGCTCGGCGCGGCCGCTGCCATCGAGATTCAACTCGACGGCGATCCGCGTTTCGGCCGTGTTGCGCTCGACCCGCGCGCGGCGGTCGGGAAGTTCGGCGGGGGCATTCATGCTGCACACTTTACACCAGCGACGTTCGCGAAAATGGCGCTACGCGTAACGCGACAGCGCTTCCAGCAGCGCGTTGTTCTCGGCTGGCGTGCCGACGGTGATGCGCAGGCAGTTGGCGAGCAGCGGATGCCAGCCGTCGACGTTCTTCACCAGGATGCCGGCGTCACGCAGCGTCGCGAACCAGTGGGCGGCGTCGGGCACGCGAACCAGCAGGAAATTGGCGTGCGACGGGAATACGGTGACCCGCCGCAATGCCGCCAAGCGCCCGCGAGCCGCGTGCGCTCGCGCCGGATGGCCGCCGCCTGCTCGTCCAGCAGCGCCGCGTGCCCGAGGAGCACCGGCACCACCGCCTGCGTCAGCGCGTTGACGTTGTAGGGCGGCCGCAGCTTTTCCAGTTCGGCGATCCACGCCGGGTGGGCGGCGGCATAGCCCAGCCGCACGCCCGCCAGTCCGATTTTCGACAGCGTCCGCACGACGATCAGATTGGGGAACTCGAGGACGCGCGGCAGGAACGACGCGTCGGCGAACGCGTAGTAGGCCTCGTCCACCGCCACGACCCCCGGGGCCACGCGAATGATGCGCTCGACGTCCTCCGGAGAGAACAGCGTCCCGGTCGGGTTGTTCGGATAGGCGAGCCACACCAGCGCCGGCCGCTCCTTGGCGATGGCCGCCAGCATCGCCTCGATGTCCAGCGAGAGATCGATGCGCAACGGCACACCGACGAAGCGAAGGTTCGCAAGATCGGCGAACACACGGTACAGCACGAACGAAGGCGCGGGCGCGAGCACCACCGCACCCGGCTTGGCAACGGCCGCCGTCAGCATCTGAAGCAGTTCGTCCGATCCATTGCCAAGGATGAGCGCAACGTCATCGCCGAGCGCAAGCGAGTGCCGGAGGGCCGCCTTCACCTCGTCGCCGCCGCCGTCGGGATAGCGGTTGATTCGCACATTGGCGACCGCCGCCGCGATCTCGGCCCGTGCCTCACCCGAAAGCCCGTACGGGTTCTCCATCGCGTCGAGCTTGATCATGCCGGCGGCCCTGGCCACGGGGTAGGCCGAGAGCGCGCGGATCTTCGGGCGGATCGTCGCCTTCACCCGAGCCTCGACGGCGGCGGCGGCTGGATCCACCGGATCCACGACATGGCGCGGCGTGCGCGAATTGTTCAAGAGAGTCGGCGCCGATGGAACGCCGCCGCGACGGCCAGACACCCAGACATCACAAGGAACCGGGCCATAGTGTCATCGTCTCAGGTCTTTTCGAAGCGCACTTCGGCAGACCGCGCATGCGCTGTCAGCCCCTCGCCGCGGGCCAGCGCCGCCGCCGTCGGGCCCAGCGACCGAGCCGCGGCCTGCGACAAACGCAGCACGCTCGACCGCTTCTCGAAATCGTACACGCCGAGCGGCGACGAAAAGCGAGCGGTGCGCCCGGTGGGCAGCACATGATTGGGCCCCGCGCAGTAGTCGCCCAGTGCTTCTGACGCATAGTGGCCCATGAATATTGCACCCGCATGGCGGATCTGCGGCAGCAGGGCGTCAGGATCGGCGACGGCGAGTTCCAGATGCTCCGGCGCGATCCGGTTCACGACGGCGCAGGCATCGGCGAGGTCGCGCGCGAGGATCAACGCTCCACGGCGCGCCAGCGAAGCCGCGATGATTGGCGCGCGCGACATCCCGGCGAGTAAACGCCGGGCACTTTCCTCGACGCGGTCGATCAGCGTCGCATCGGGCGTGACCAGGATCGCCTGGGCCATCTCGTCGTGCTCCGCCTGCGAGAACAGATCCAGCGCGACCCAGTCCGGGTTCGCGCTGCCATCGGCAACGACTACGATCTCGGAGACGCCAGCCACCATGTCGATCCCCACGACACCGAACACGCGCCGCTTGGCTGCGGCGACATAGGCATTGCCGGGCCCGCAGATCTTGTCGACGGCCGGTACCGTCTGTGTGCCGTAGGCGAGCGCCGCGATCGCCTGCGCGCCGCCGATCGTGAACGCGCGCGTGACGCCGGCAAGTTGCGCCGCGGCCAGTACCAAAGGATTGCGAACGCCGTCGGGCGTAGGCACGACCATGACGATCTCGGGCACGCCCGCAACGCGCGCGGGTATCACGTTCATCAGCACCGACGACGGATAGGCGGCCTTGCCGCCGGGAACGTAGACGCCCACCCGGTCGAGTGGCGTCACGCGCTGCCCGAGTTCCGTGCCGTCGGGCTCGGTGAGGCTCCAGCCCCCGGTCTTCTGCCGCTCGTGATAGGCGCGCACGCGCGCCGCCGCATGCGTCAGTGCTTCGCGCTCGGCTGCCGGCAGCGACTCCAGCGCGGAGCTCATCGTCGCGACGGGGATCTCGAGTGCCGCGACCGACGACGCCGTGAGCCGATCGAACCGCGTCGTGTACTCAAGCACCGCCGCGTCGCCACGCGCGCGAACGTCACTGATGATCGCGGCGACCGTGGCATCGATCGTCGCATCCTGCGCGGACTCGAAGGCGATCAGGTCATCGAGCGCCGCGTCGAAGCCTGCGTCCGCCGTATCGAGCCGGCGAAAGGTCGGCGTACTCATTCTAGGCCGCGGCGCCGGCCGGCACGCCGCGCCGAACCACCTCTGCGAGCGCGTCGATCAACGGCTGCATCTGCGCGCGCTTCAGCTTGAGCGCGCCCGGATGGACGACGAGTCGCGACGTGATCGGCATGATGTCCTCGACCGCGACGAGGTCGTTCGCCTTCAGCGTATTGCCGGTCGAAACCAGGTCGACGATCACGTCGGCCAGGCCCGACCAGCGGCGCCAGCTCCATCGAGCCGTAGAGCTTGATCAGATCGACGTGCATGCCCTTTTCCGCAAAATGCTCGCGCGCTGTCTTCACGTACTTGGTCGCGACGCGAATGCGCGCGCCGCGCTGGACGGTACCGGCCCAGTCGTACGAGCGTCGGGTCGCGACCACCAGCCGGCAGCGCCCGATCCCCAGGTCGAGCGGCTGGTACAAGCCTTCACCGCCGTGCTCGAGCAGAACGTCCTTGCCCGCGATGCCGGCGTCGGCCGCGCCGTATTGCACGTAGGTCGGTACGTCGGTCGGGCGCACGATGACGAAAGCGACATCCGGCCGGTTGGTCGGCAGGATCAGCTTGCGAGAAATCTCCGGATTCTCGGCCGGCACGATGCCCGCCAGCGCGAACAGCGGCAGTGTTTCGTCGAGGATGCGGCCCTTGGCCAGGGCGATCGTGAGGGTGGGCACGGCGAATGGCAGTAGCGCAAGGGGAGTTCATTCTACCGTAGCGACGGGCCGACGGACGCCGCGTGCGGCACCGGCAGGCGTTACAGACGATCGCGACCTATCCTTCGCGGTCGATCATTGCCGCGGCGTGCGCACGCCATCCGGACGAGCCGCGCCCGCGTTCGTGCGCAGCGGGTTGATGTCCACGCCGCCGCGTCGCGTGAAGCGCGCATGCACGGTCAGCGCCTCGCAACGGCAGGCCGCGGCCACGTCGACGAAGATGCGCTCGGCACAGTGCTCATGGAAGCCGGCATGGCGGCGGTAGGAGACGAGATACCGCAGCAGCCCGCCGCGATCGATGCGCGGGCCGCGGTAGGCGATGGCGATCGATGCGTAGTCGGGCTGGCCGGTGACCGGGCAGACCGAACGAAACAAATCGGTGCGCAGCGACTCGCTGACCGTGGCCCCCGCGGCGGCGAGAAACGCGGGGTCGACCTCGTAGCGATCGATCGCGACGTCGATCCCGTCCAGGCTTTCTCCCGGCAGCTCGGCGAGGCGCAGCCGGGCGAATTCCGCCGGCGGCACCAGCGTCGCCTGCACGGGGACGCCCGTGGCCGCCGACAGGTCGCGACCGAGCGCGGCCGCGACTTCGCCGGCATCGGAAAAGCGCGACTGCGCAAACGAGCCCAGGTAGAGCTTGACCGATTTCGACTCGACGATCGCGTGCGATGCCACCGGCACCTCGAAGACGACGACCGCAATCTGCGGCTTGCCGCGGCCGTCGAGCCAAGTGTGCTCGTAGGCGGTCCATGCGTCGCTCCCTGTGAACGGCAGCGACGCCCGCGATGCCGATCTCGGCGCGCTGGGGGGCGCGCGGAACCGCGAACAGCAGCGACGCGTCGTAGCGTGTCCGGGTACCCGGTCGCATGCCCGAGCGGGGCCGCGGTCAGTTCGTCGCGCAGCGAAGTCATCGCGACAGACCGCGCCTTCAGCGCACGCGCGCGATGCGCGCGCCCAGCCCGGAGAGCTTCTCCTCGATCCGCTCGTAGCCGCGATCGAGGTGGTAGATGCGGTCGATGGTGGTCTCGCCCTTCGGCGACCAGCCCGGCGATCACGAGGCACGCCGATGCGCGCAGGTCGGTGGCCATCACGTCGGCGCCGGTGAGCTTCGCCACGCCCCTGACCACGGCGGTGTTGCCCTCGACATCGATGTCGGCGCCGAGCCTCTTGAGTTCCTGCACGTGCATCATCCGGTTCTCGAAGATCGTCTCGGTGATGACGGCGGTGCCGTCCGCCCGTGCGGCGAGCGCCATGAACTGCGCCTGCATGTCGGTGGGAAAGCCCGGATGCGGCGCTGTGCGCACGTTGACTGCGGACAGCCGGCCGTGACGCTCGATGCGGATGACGTCGCCATCGACGGCGATATCGGCGCCCGTCTCGCGCAGCTTTTCCAGCACGGCTTCGAGCGAGTCCGGCCGCGTGCCGGTGACGGCGACGCTGCCGCCGGCCGCAGCCGCGGCGACGAGGAAGGTGCCGGTCTCGATCCGGTCCGGCATGACCGCATGGGTCGCCCCGTGCAGACGCGCGACGCCTTCGACCGTGATGCGGTCGGTACCCGCGCCCTCGATTTTCGCACCCATCGCGATCAGGCAGCGCGCGAGGTCCACGACCTCGGGCTCGCGGGCGGCGTTCTCGAGCACCGTCGAGCCGTCGGCGAGCGTGGCGGCCATCAACAGGTTCTCGGTGCCGGTGACCGTCACCATGTCGAACACGATTCTGGCGCCGCGCAGTCGGCCGCGCGCGCTGATATAGCCGTGCTCGAGGTCGATCACCGCGCCCATCGCCTGCAGTCCCTTCACGTGCTGGTCCACCGGTCGCAGCCCGATCGCACAGCCCCCGGGCAGCGATACGCGCGCCTCGCCGCAACGGGCCAGCAGCGGGCCAAGCGCCAGGATCGACGCGCGCATCGTCCGGACCAGTTCGTACGGAGCGAGAGGCCAGTCGATGCGCGCGGCGTCGAGGCTGACGGTGCCAGGAACGCCGGTGTCGAGCGCGACGCCCATCTGGCCGAGCAGCGAAACCATCGTCCGCACGTCGTTCAAGCGCGGCACGTTGGTCAGGACGAGCGGTTCGGGTGCCAGCAGCGCGGCGCACAGGATCGGCAGCGCGGCGTTCTTGGCGCCCGATGCGCGCACTTCGCCGGCCAGCGGTGTTCCGCCCTCGATGGACAGCTTATCCAAGCCCGCGCTCCGACCATTGTTCAGGCGTGAGCGTCTGCATCGACAGCGCGTGGATTTCTTCGCGCATGCGATCGCCCAGCGCCGCATAGACGAGCTGGTGCTGCTTGACGCGCGACAGTCCGGCGAACGCGGCCGCGACGATGACCGCCTCGAAATGTTGGCCGTCGCCGCGCACCTCGACATGTTCGCAGGCAATGCCGCTCTCGAGCGAGCGGCGGATGGATTCGGATGTGACCATGGATTGCGACCTGCCTTCTGATGGATGACTGGCTGGATGAATGACTGGCGCAGCGTACTCCGTTCGTTCCGGTGATAGCCGCCACCATCGCCTTCACGATCGCGGCTTGACGCATTATCGCAATCGGGCTCAGCTGCGCAGCTTCCAGCCGCGGGACAGCAATGAAAGCGTGAGTGCGGCAAGCACCAGCGCGGCGGCCGCCACGACCGCGAGGCTCCCCGCAGGCGAGACATCCGAAACGCCGAAAAAGCCGTAGCGGAAACCGTCGATCATATAAAAGAACGGGTTGGCGTGGGACAGCGCCTGCCAGAATGGCGGCAGCGAGTGGATCGAGTAGAAGACGCCGGAGAGAAACGTCAGCGGTACGATGATGAAATTCTGGAACGCCGCAAGCTGGTCGAACTTGTCCGCCCAGATGCCGGCCAGCAGCCCGAGCATCGCGAGGATCGCGCTGCCCAGGAGCGCAAAGGCCAGCGCCCAGAGAGGATGCGGCATCGCGAGCAGCGATGGCGCGAACAGCAGCGTGACCGCGAACACGCCCGCGCCCACGACGAGTCCACGAACCATCGCGCCCAGGACGTACGCGGCGAACAGGTCCGCCGCGGACAGCGGCGGCAGCAGAACGAAAATCAGGTTGCCGGTGATCTTGGACTGGATCAGCGACGACGACGAGTTCGCGAACGCATTCTGCAACACCGACATCATCACGAGGCCGGGCACCAGGAACGCCGTGTAGGAAACGCGCCCGTCGTAGACCGACACGCGGCCTTCCAGCACGTGCGAGAAGATGAGCAGGTACAGGAGCGACGTCAGTATCGGCGCGGCGACCGTCTGGAAGCTCACCTTCCAGAAGCGCAGGATCTCCTTGTAGAAGAGCGTGACCCAGCCATGGCCTGCCACTTCGCTCATGGTATTCGTACCGATTCCCGAATCGCGTCCTGGCGCGCCTCCGGCTCCTTCATGATCCGCAGGAACACGTCCTCGAGGTCGGCTTCCTCGAGCTGCAATTGCTCGATCGCAATGCCCTCCACGCGCAATGCCGCCAGCAGGTCCTCGAGCTCGCCGTGCGACGCGAGCCCGATGTGGTGGACCCCGCCCTCCTGCCGGACCGCGCGCGATCGCCACGTTTCCGGCAGCCGCGTCACCACCAGCCGGCAGGTAATTCCGGCGGAGCGCGACAGCAGGTTCTGCGTCGAATCGAGCGCCACCACCCGGCCCGCCTTCAGCATCGCGATGCGACCGCACAGCGCTTCGGCCTCCTGCAGATAATGCGTGGTGAGGATGATCGTGTGCCCCTCGCGGTTCAGCTTGCGGATGAAGCTCCACAGGCTCTGCCGCAGCTCGACGTCGACGCCCGCCGTGGGCTCGTCGAGGACGATGACGCGTGGCTTGTGGACGAGCGCCTGGCCGACCAGTACGCGCCGCTTCATGCCGCCGGACAGCGTACGCATGTTGGCGTGGGCCTTCCCGGTCAGGTCCAGGTGGTGCAGGATCTCGTCGATCCACGCGTGCTGCCCGCGCAGTCCGAAGTAGCCGGCCTGGAATTCCAGCGTCTCGCGGACGGAGAAAAACGGGTCGAACACGAGTTCCTGCGGTACCACGCCCAGGCTGCGGCGCGCGGCGCGAAAGTCGGTCACCACGTCGTGGCCGAGGATGCGCACGCTGCCGCGATCGGCGCGCGTCAATCCGGCCAGGATGGAGATGAGCGTCGTCTTCCCGGCGCCGTTCGGCCCCAGCAAGCCGAAGAACTCGCCCTCCTCCACCGCAAGGTCGATTCCATCCAGCGCCTGCACCGAACCGAACCGGCGAGCGACGTCGATGACTTCGACGGCAGTGGACATTCAGGAATCCGAAATCGGGGACCGGGAATCCCGGCATGCACGCCGGGCCTCGCGCAGCCCTAGGCGGCGACGAGTTCTTCGATGCCGTACACGCGCGCCAGCGATTCGAGCACCGCCGGCATCGCGACGAACGAAAGACGCCTGCCCTCGGCCGCGGCCCGCCGTTTGAGCGCAAGCAGCACCGCGAGCGCCGCGGAGTCGGCGTGGACGAGGCCGCTCATGTCCACGATGCCCGACGACGGCAGCGCCAGCCTGGCCGCGGCGGAGAGAACCGCCGTCGCATCATCGAACGTCAGCGTGCCGGCGAACGACCAGCGATCGCCAGCCACCGCGAACGTACCCGGCAGGGCGGTCGCCCGTGCATCGTTCATTTCGCCGGCGTCCCCTGGTTCTTGGCGGTCAGCGTCTTGATGAGGCCGTCGATGCCTCCGTTCTTGATCTGCTCGTTGAATTCGTCGCGGTAATTCGTCACCAGCGACACGCCGCCGACGATGACGTCGTAGACCTTCCAGCCCGCCGGGCCCTTGGCCATCCCGTAGTCGATCTGCACCGGCGCCTGACCCGGCCGCACGACCTCGGTCCTCACGGTGACGTCGGTGGCACCCGCGTCGGCCCGCAGCGGCTTGTAGTCCATCGTCTGCTCGCGGTACTGCGCGAGCGCGCCCGAGTACGTGCGAACCAGCAGCTGTCGGAACTGGTCGACCAGAAGCTTCTGCTGCTCGGGTGTGGCCTTCCGCCAATGGCGGCCCATCGCCAGCGCGGTGATGCGTTCGAAGTCGAAGTTCGGCAGCAGCTTGCTCTCGACAACTTCGCGGATGCGCTGCTGGTCACCCGCCTGGACCTTGGGATCGCTGCGAATGATCTGCAGCACCTCCTGCGACACGCGCTTGACCATCGCGTCGGGAGCCTCCTGCGCGAGCGCGGCCCCCGCCCCGACGACCCAGAAGGACAGCGCGAGAATTTTCGTCAGACCACTTAGAAAGCGCATCAATCTTCATCCTTTTCCGGCGGTGGCTTGCCGTCGTAGACCTGATACTCGCGGCGCTGCAGGTACGCGCGGCGCACGAAGGTGTACGGATCGAGCGACGCCTGGTCAATCAGCGACGTCGCCCCCAGCGCCTGCGCGCGCAGGTCGACCGCACCCAGTCCGTAGATAACATTGCGCACGGCAACGTCGGGGATTTCGGTCGTCGGCGACCACACGAAACGCAGGATCGAGCCCGTTCCGTCGCGCACAGTTGTCGGCCCCCACAGCGGAATGAACAGGTAAGGCCCCTGCGGAATGCCCCAGTAGCCGAAGGTCTGCCCGAAATCTTCGTTGCCGCGCGGGATTCCCGCCTCCGACGCGATATCGATCAGGCCGGCCAGCCCGAAGCCGGTATTGATGAGCACCCGGCCGAAGTCATTGCCCGCCTTGTCGAGTTTGCCCTGCAGCAGACCGTTGATTCCGGAAAAAAGGTCGTCGATATTGTTGACATAGTTGCCGACGGCTCGCTGGATGATGGTCGGGACGTAGTCGACCCACGCCTGCGCGATCGGCTTCGCAATGTGCTTGTCGAGCGGCTCGTTGATCGCGTACATCACACGATTGGACGCCTCGAACGGGTCGTAAGGTTGACCGGGCGTGGTGGCGCAGGCCGACAGCAGCAGCGCCGACATCAGGACCAGGGCACGTCTCGAAGGGCTCATTTGTCGGGTCCGCTGGTGGCCTTGTCGAACAGGAACTGGCTGATCAGCTTCTCGATCACCATCGCCGACTGCGTCTTCGTGATCCGTCCGCCGTCGGCAAGCATCATCGAGTCGCCTCCGGCCTCGAGGCCGATGTACACCTCGCCCAGCAGCCCGGAGGTCAGGATCAGGGCAATGGTGTCCTTCGAGAACTGGTAGCCATTCTCGATGCGCAGCGCGACTACCGCCTCGTAGGTCTTGGGGTCGAGGTTCACCGATTCGACTCGCCCGACGATCACTCCCGCCGCCTTCACCGGCGCGCGCAGCTTCAATCCGCCGATGTTGTCGAAGTTTGCCACGAGCCGGTAGCTCGGCTTCGCATCGAGCGACGTGAGATTGCCGACCTTGAGTGCGAGGAAGACGATCGCGCCCAGGCCGATCGTCACGAAAATGCCGACCCACAGGTCGATGGTCGCGCGGTTCATTGTGGAACTCTCCGGGGACGGGCTAGCCTGAGCCCAGCCCTCTGAACATGAAGACGGTGAGAATGAAGTCGAGCGCCAGGATGGCGAGCGAGCCGCCGACGACGGTGCGCGTCGTGGCGGCCGATACCCCCTCCGCGGTCGGCTTGGCATCGTAGCCTTCGAACACGGCGATGAGGCTCACCGCGACGCCGAACACGATGCTCTTGATGATCCCGTTGGTGATGTCCGGCCAGAAGTCGATGCCGGCCTGCATGTTGCCCCAGAAGGTGCCGTTGTCGACGCCGATCAGTCGCACCCCCACGATATAGGCGCCGAAGACCCCCATCACCGAGAACAGCGCGGCGAGCAGCGGCATCGACAGGACGCCGCCCCAAAACCGCGGAGCGACGATGCGCGCCATCGGATCCACCGCCATCATTTCCATCGCCGACAGCTGTTCCGTCGTCTTCATGAGGCCGATTTCCGCGGTGATCGCGCTGCCGGCGCGGCTCGCGAACAACAGGCCCGCGACGACCGGCCCGAGTTCCCGCACCAGCGACAGGCCGACAAAGATGCCGAGCGAATCCCCGGCGCCGTACTTGTTGAGCGCGTCGTAGCCCTGGAGGCCGAGCACCATGCCGACGAAGAGGCCCGACACCATGATGACGACCAGCGACAGCACGCCGGCGAAATAGATTTCCCGAGCCGTCAGTTGCAGCCGGCGAAACGCGGCCGGCGACTGCAGCAGCACGGCCGCGAAAAACCGCGTGGCGAATCCCGCGCGCGAGATCGCCTTCAAGGTGCCGGCTCCGACACGCCGCACACCGTTGGCAAGAGCGCTAGCCGGCATGGGCTGCGAGGTCCTCGGCATACGGGCGCGCCGGATAGTGGAAAGGCACCGGCCCGTCCGGCTCGCCATCGACGAACTGGCGGACGAACGGGTCGCTGGAATGGTGCACTTCGTCGGGCGTGCCCTCGGCGATGATCCGGCCCTCGGAAACGAAGTAGAGGTAGTCGACGATCTTCAGCGACTCATAGACGTCATGCGTGACCACCACGGAGGTGATGCCGAGCGCGTCGTTGAGTCTGCGAATGAGCTGGCCGACCACGCCGAGCGAAATCGGGTCGAGGCCGGCGAAGGGTTCGTCGTACAACACCAGCATCGGGTCGAGGGCGACCGCCCGCGCAAGCGCCACGCGCCGAGCCATGCCACCCGACAACTCCGACGGATTGAGCTGCGCCGCGCCGCGCAGGCCGACGGCGTGCAGCTTCATCAGCACCAGGTCGCGAATCAGCGGTTCCGCGAGGTCCGTGTGCTCGCGAATCGGAAAGGCGATGTTCTCGTACACCGACATGTCGGTGAACAGCGCCCCGAACTGGAACAGCATGCCGATCCGGCGGCGAAACGCGAACAGCTCGTCGCGCCCCATGTCGCGTACCGACCGGCCGTCGACCAGGACGTTTCCCGCCTGTTGCCGCAGCTGTCCGCCGATCAACCTCAGGATCGTAGTCTTGCCGCAGCCCGATCCGCCCATGATCGCCACTACGCGCCCACGGGGGATCGTCATGTTGATGCCGCGCAGCACCGGGCGCTCGCGGTCGTAGCCGAACGAGACGTCGGCCATCTCGATGGCGTTGGCGGCGACGGGCGCAGCTGGAAATTGCGGCGAAGGGGAGATCACGCGGTGAACCGGGATGGAGAGGTTGTAACGGGCTGCTGATTGTATCCGCACCGCTTGGGCCGAGGCAATGACCCGCGGTCAGTTAGAACCCCGGCGACCCTGGACAATCCCCCGCCCACGCGCCTTCGAACAGGCGCCTTCGCCCCGATGCCTGCGCGTTGCAATTCGCATGGCTGTGTCGAAGCGCCGCGCCGTACCGCCCCAACGCTCCGCACGGCGCGCATTCCGCCGTGAGACCTGCGTTCCGCGTCAACCCCTGAGCAGCTTCTGCTCGGCGAGGTTCAGATGTTCCGGCCGGCCAAGAAGAACGATAAGGTCGCCTCCCTCGAATCGCCAATCCGGCTCCGGCCGCAGCGAACGGGCCCCGCGCCGTCGAACGCCGGTGACTTCCACGAGTCCGTCCAGGCGAAGTTCGGCGAGCGTTCGTCCCACCGCCGACGCGCGATCGGGGAGGACCACGGTATGCAGCCGCGCTTGCAGGTTCTCGGCGCCATCCGCCGCATCGGTCGCGCCGTGGAAGAATCCACGCAAGAGGCCGTAGCGTTCTTCGCGGGTCGTGCGGATGCGATTCAACACACGGTTGAGCGGAACGCCCAAGACCAGCATCGAATGCGACGCCAGCATCAGGCTGCCCTCGAGCAACTCGGGCACGACTTCGGTCGCGCCCGCGTCAAGCAGCTTTCCGATATCGCCGTCGTCGATGGTACGCACGATCACCGGCAGGTTTGGCCGCAACTGATGGACGTGATGGAGGATCCGCAGCGCGACCGGCGTATTGGCGAAGGTGATCGCGACGGCGCGCGCCCGCGACAGCCCCGCACTGGTCAGCGCCTCGCGCCGGCTCGCATCGCCGAATACAACGCTGGTGCCGTCCGCCGCTGCCTCGCGCACGCGTTCGGGATCCGAATCCATCGCGATGAAGGGGATCTCCTCGGCCTCGAGCAGTCGCGCCAGGTTCTGGCCGCTGCGGCCGTATCCGCAAACGATGAGGTGGTCCTGGCGGGACATCGTGAGCGCGGCGATCTGCGTGACCTGCGCTGCGCGTGCCAGCCAGTCGTTTGCCGTGAGCTTGCGGACAATCGGCTCGGCGAACTCGATGAGCAGCGGCGCCGTGCACATCGAGATGATCATCGCCGCCAGCACCGGCTGCAGCAGGTTTTCAGGAAGCATCTCGTTCTGAAATGCGAGTGCAAGCATCACCAGCGCGAGTTCGCCGGCCTGGGCGAGGTAGAAACCGACGCGAAGCGCGGAAGCAAGAGGTGCGCGGAACAGGCGGGCGAGGACGACGATCAGCGCGAGCTTGGCTGCAACCGGCACCAGCAGCAGCAGCAGAACCCAGCCGAAGTTCACCCACACCACGCTGACGTCGAGCGCCATGCCGACGGTGATGAAGAACAAGCCAAGCAGCACATCGCGGAACGGCTTGATGTCCTCCTCGACCTGGTATCGATACTCGGTCTCCGCGATCAGCATCCCGGCGAGAAACGCGCCCAGCGCGAGCGAGAGCCCGAGCCACTCGGTCAGCGCGCCCAGGCCCAGCGTCACCAGCAGCACGTTGAGCACGAACAACTCGGATGACCGCCGGCTGGCCACCACGTGAAACCACGCACGCATCGGCTTCTGCCCGAAGTACAGGATCACGGCGAGCGCGACCGCCGCCTTTATCGCGGCGATTCCCAGCGCCGTCGCCAGGTCGCCCCCCGACTTTCCGAGCGATGGAATCACGATCAGGAACGCGACGACGGCCAGGTCCTGGAACAGCAGGATGCCCATGATGTCGCGTCCATGCGGCGTTGCGAGTTCCATGCGCTCGGCAAGCATTTTCGACACGATCGCCGTCGAACTCATCGCCAGCGCACCGCCCAGGACCAGCCCCGCCTGCCATCCATAGCCAACGAAATGGAGGGCAACTATTGCGCCCAGCGTCGTGATCGCCACCTGCGTGAGGCCCAGCCCGAACACGGCCCGGCGCATCGCGCGCAACTGGGGAAGGCTGAATTCCAGCCCAATCGAGAACATCAGGAACACGATGCCGAACTCGCCGACATAGCGCGTCGACTCGTCGTCGGGAACCCAGGCCAGTGCATGCGGGCCCACCACGACGCCGACCAGCAGGTAGCCCAGGATCGGAGGCAGCCGCACCATTCGGCATACGACCACCACGAAGACGGCCGCTGCGAGCAGCGTGATGATCAGGATCAGCGACGGGTGCATGGCGGGATCGGTGTGTGACCCGACGAATCGAAGCGTCCGGTCCACGACCATGATAAGTCACGGTGAGCGGCCGCGCGCAGGGATCAAACTTGCCTGGCGCACCACTGCCACGCGCGCACGGGCGGTCACGGACGCACGGCGCCACGCGGTGTCGACGACACGTGGCGCTATACTTTGCCCATGAACAGCATGGCGCCAATGGCGGTGGCAGGCGGGACTTCGGTCGGAGTGGATTCCGCGCGGGCGTTGGCACTCGCGAGGCAGGTGCTCGCCACCGAAGCGGCCGCGATCACGGCGCTGGGCACGCGGATCGGCGGGTCGTTTGTCGCCGCGGTCGATCTGATCATGAATTGCCGGGGTCGAGTCGTCGTGTGTGGCGTCGGCAAGTCGGGCCACATCGGACGCAAGCTCGCCGCGACGTTCGCATCGACGGGTACGCCGGCATTTTTCGTGCATCCCACCGAGGCGTCGCACGGCGATCTCGGGATGATCACGCCCGACGACGTGGTCGTCATGCTTTCGAATTCGGGCGAAACGGACGAACTCGTGCTCCTCACCCCGCATCTCAAGCGAGAGGGCGCCAAACTCGTGGCGCTGACCGGCAACGAAACAAGTTCGCTGGCGCAGGCGGCGGACATCCATCTCGACGCCGCGGTGGACGCCGAAGCCTGCCCGCTCGGGCTCGCGCCAACCGCGAGCACAACCGCGGCGCTGGCGTTGGGCGACGCGCTCGCGCTTGCGCTGCTCGACGCGCGTGGTTTCTCCACCGAGGATTTCGCACGCGCCCATCCCGGCGGTACGCTCGGCCGCCGCTTGCTCACGCGCGTTTCCGACGTTATGCGCGTTGGCGCGGCCCTGCCCGTTACGCCGCTGACGGCGACGCTGGCAGAAGCGATTATCGAGATGAGTCGCAAGGGCATGGGCATGACGGCCGTCGTGACCGGCGACGGCCGGGTCGCAGGCATTTTCACCGACGGCGACCTGCGCCGCTGTCTCAATCGAATCCGCGACATTTCCACGGTTCCGGTGTCGCAGGCGATGACCGTGACGCCGCGCACCGTTCGCGCCGGGCAGCTCGCGATCGATTGCGTGGAAACGATGGAGACGGCGCCCAAGGTTTCCCAGCTCCTCGTCGTCGACGACGACGAGCGACTGGTCGGCGCACTGCACCTGCACGACCTGTTTCGCGCCAGGATCGTCTAGGACCCGTCCATCGCCATGCCGACCGACACCCTTGCCCGCGCGCGACGCGTGCGCTTCCTTTCCTGCGACGTCGATGGCGTGCTCACCGACGGTCGCATCTATGTCGATGATCTCGGGCACGAGGCAAAGGCATTCTCTGCGATGGACGGCGTGGGGCTGAACCTGCTCGCGCGCGCCGGCATCGAGGTGGCCTGGATCACTGGCAGCGCCGCGCCGGCGGTCAGCCACCGTGCGCGAATGCTCAAGGTCGCCCATGTCATTCTCGACGCCTCGGACAAACTCGCAGCGTGGGAGGAACTTCGCGCGCGCCTGGGTGTGGCGTCCGAAGCCTGCGCGCACATCGGCGACGACCTGCCGGATGTCCCGGTATTCCACGCCTGCGGTTTCGCGGTCACGGTCCCACATGCTCCGGCGTCCGTGCGCGAACACGCGCACTACGTGACGGCGCGCGAAGGTGGCGCGGGTGCGGTGCGAGAGCTCGCGGAACTCATCCTTGCGGCGCAGGGTCTGAATTTTGCGGGCGTACAGCCGCGCGCGGCTTGACGGCGGCATGGGACCTGGTCGATGACCCGCGAGTTCACCGCCCGCAAGTTCCTCGATCGCGCCACCGCGTGGTCACCGGTGATGCTTCTGGGGGCGCTGGCCGCCCTCACCTACTGGCTCGACTCGCAGGTACAGTCGCCTGTGCCTCGCCGGGACGGATCGGAACGCCACGACCCCGACATCTTCGTCGAAGGCTTCCGCGCGGTCACGCTCGATGCCCAGGGTCGGCCGATGCAGTCGATCGCGGGCCGGCGCGCGGAGCATTTTGGCGACGACCAGACAACCGAGATCACGCTGCCCATGCTGGCCCAGACGGAAGCGGGCAAGCCCGCGCTTCGAATCACCGCCGCACATGCCAAGCTGTCGGGCGACCGAAAGGACGTGTTCTTCACCGGCGACGTGCGGGCCGTCCGCGACGCCGGGCCGGTTCGCACCGGCGAAGCCCCGACGGGCCCGGTGACGGTGACCACCGAGTTTCTCCATGTCATCCCGGACCGGGAGTTCGTGATTACCGACAAAGCGGTGACGATCGAAGAACCGCGTGGAATAATCCGGTCCGTCGGGCTCGAGCTCGACAACAAGGCCAAGACACTCAAGCTCAAGTCCGCAGTCAACGGCACACTACAACCGCAGGCCCTGCCGAAGTGAACCGCCCTTCCTTTTCCGTCCGGGTCGTGACCGTGCTTTGCGCGGTACTGCTCGCCTGCGCCGCCCACGCGGAGAAGGCCGATCGCGAGAAACCGATCACATTCACGTCCGACGACGGCGAAGTCAACTACGAAAAGCGCACGGGCGTGCTCCGTGGCAACGTCGTTATCACTCAGGGCACGCTGACCATCAAGGCCGACCGGATCGACTTCACACAGAACGCGGACAATTCGCTGTCGGCCAAGGCTTTCGGCAATCCGCTCGCCTTCCGCCAGAAGCGCGACGACGCCGACGGATACTACGAGGGCTGGGCGCAGCGCGCCGAGTACGATGGCGCGAAGGAGCAGATCGAGCTCTTCGACAACGCGATCCTCAGGCGGGGTACCGACGAAATTCGCAGCAATTTCATTTCCTACAATGCCGCGACCGAGCTGTTCAAGGCCGAAGGCCGCGCTTCGACGACGCCAGTCGCCGGAAACGCCGGGCCCGGGGAACGCGTGCGTGGAGTGTTCCAGCCAAAGAGCGGTGTGCTGCCCGGCAAGGGCAGTTCCGGCAAGGGCGCCGAAGACAGGCCGGCAGCGCCGCTGACGCTGCGGCCGTCGGGAGAACTTTCGCCGGTCGCCAAGTGAGTGCGAGAGCCGCCGGATGTGCGCGATGAGGGCCACTTGAGCCAACTCTGCGCCGCGCGCCTGCAGAAGCGCTACAAGGCACGGACCGTTGTCCATGACGTCTCGCTCGACGTGGCGAGCGGAGAGGTCGTTGGCCTGCTCGGTCCGAACGGCGCCGGCAAGACAACCTGCTTCTACATGATCGTCGGTCTGGTGGCGTCCGACGGAGGCAGCATCGAGCTCGACGGCGAGAATCTGTCGCGCCTCGCGATCCACCAGCGCGCGCGGCGCGGGCTGTCGTACCTGCCGCAGGAGGCGTCGATCTTCCGCAAGCTGACGGTCGCCGAGAACGTGCGGGCAATCCTCGAGCTGCAGGATCTCGACGCGGACACGATGTCCAACCGCCTCGATGCGCTGCTCGAAGACCTGTCGATCTCGCACCTGGCCGACGCACCGGCGGTGTCGCTTTCCGGCGGCGAGCGCCGGCGCTGCGAGATCGCTCGTGCGCTGGCCACCCGACCACGCTTCATACTGCTCGACGAGCCGTTCGCCGGCGTCGACCCGATCGCCGTCCTCGATATCCAGAGAATCATCGGCTTCCTCAAGGAGCGCGGGATCGGCGTGCTGATCACCGATCACAACGTCCGCGAGACGCTTGGCATTTGCGACCGGGCATATATCATCAACGAGGGGCGGGTCCTTGCCTCGGGCGCGCCCGGCGAGATTGTTTATAATGAAGATGTCCGAAAAGTCTACCTCGGCGAGCATTTCCGGCTTTAGCCGACCCTCGGAGCCGGGCAGCAGTTCTGCACGATGAAACAGACGCTCCAGCTCAAGCTCACCCAGCATCTCACGCTGACGCCGCAGTTGCAGCAGTCGATCCGGCTGCTGCAATTGTCGACGCTCGAGCTCAATGCGGAAGTCGACCGGATGCTGCAGGAAAATCCGCTCCTCGAACGCGAGGAGGGGGACGAAGACGCGCCGCAGCAGGAGTACGCGGTCAATAGTACCGCGCCGGGTCCGGTGACGATCGAGCGCCCGGCACGCGACGACGACGGTGACGTTGATGCCGACGGCGCCCGCGGCGTCGACTCGGCGCCCACGCGCGACGATCTGCCCGACGTCACCGAATTTTCCGACTACGGCGGCGGCGCCACCGACGGCGACTGGGGTGGCGGGAGCTCGAACGAGGACGACGACTTTACTCCGCAGCAGGTCGCCACAAGCTCGTTGCGCGATCATCTGATCGGACAGCTCGCGCTGATGAACCTGCCGCTGCGCGACCGCCAGATCGTCGCAGCACTGATCGATGCGCTCGACGACGACGGCTACCTCGCGTCGTCGCTCGATGAGATCGCCGAGATGTTCTCCGAGAACGATGCCCTCGAACCCGAGGAACTGATGATCGGGTTGAAGTACCTGCAGAGCTTCGACCCACCGGGCGTCGGCGCGCGTGGTCCGGCCGAATGTCTTGCGTTGCAGCTGAAGGCGCTGCCGTCGAACACACCATTCCGGAGCGAGGCGCTCACCATCGTCGACGGTCACCTGCCGCTGCTCGCGGCGCGCGATTTCACCAAACTTCGCCGCGTTCTGCATTGCGACGAATCGTGCGTGAAGGCCGTACGTGAGCTGATCCGCAGCCTGAAACCGCATCCGGGCGGTTCCTTTTCCAAGGACGAGGCGAACTACGTCATCCCCGACGTGGTCGTGCGCAAGGTGCGCAACAAATGGACGGCGTCGCTCAACGAAGCCGCGATGCCCAAGCTCAGGCTGAACCGTATCTACGCCGACATCCTCACCCGCAATCGTGAAGCCTCGAACCAGCAGCTCGCCGCCCAGTTGCAGGAGGCGAAGTGGCTGATCCGCAACGTCCAGCAGCGCTTCGACACCATCCTTCGCGTCGCGCAGGCGATCGTCGAGCGACAGCGCCGGTTCTTCGAGCATGGAGAGGTCGCGATGCGGCCCATGGTGCTGCGCGAGATCGCCGACATGCTCGATTTGCACGAATCCACGATTTCCCGGGTGACAACACAGAAATACATGCTGACACCGCGCGGCACTTTCGAGCTCAAGTATTTTTTCGGTAGCCATGTCGCGACCGATACCGGTGGCGCCGCATCGGCGACGGCAATCCGTGCGCTCATCAAGCAGCTGATCGCCGCGGAAAGCCCGAAGGTGCCGCTGACCGACAGCAGGATCGCCGAGCTCCTCGGAGAGCAGGGCATACTGGTGGCCAGGAGGACCATCGCGAAATACCGGGAGGCGCTGGCGATACCTCCCGTCAACCTGCGCAAGGTAATCTGATGCCAACAGGCCTGGCCTGGAACTTGCGCAACAGCCGTAGGATTTTTGTCCACAAGAGGAGAGCTTGATGAATCTGAGCCTCACTGGCGTTCACCTGGAAATCACCCCCGCGATTCGCGCCTACGTCGTGTCGAAGCTCGACCGCGTGAATCGGCATTTCGACCATGTGATCGACATCAACGTGGTTCTGTCCGTGGACAAGCTGCAGCAGAGGGTAGAGGCCAATGTGCACGTGCGCGGCAAGGAGATCCACGCAGAGGCCGTCGACCCCGACATGTATGCGGCCATCGACGGGCTTGCCGACAAGCTCAACCGGCAGGTCCTGAAGCACAAGGAGAAATTGTCGGCGCACCGCGCCGACCGCGATACGATCGAGCGATCGTTGGCGGCGACCCGGCCGCCCGGCCAACCCGCCAAATGACCGGCTTGCCTAACGATATGCTATTTTCCGCATAGCCCAGCCGGCGGGAGGTCAGGGGTCCTGACCGCCCGCCGTTTCATTTCCGGGGGCTAACGCAAACCTTCGCCGCCCGATGAACCAGATCGCCGAACTGCTTCCCACCGCCAACATCGCTCTCGACCTCGACGTGGCGTCGAAGTCGCGTCTGTTCGATGCCGCCGGCTCCCTGTTCGCCGCCAGCGCCGGACTCGATGCGGACGCGGTAGCTACCAGCCTGACGGCGCGCGAAAAGCTGGGATCCACGGGATTGGGGCAGGGAATCGCCATCCCGCACGGTCGGATCAAGGGATTGAAACAGGCCCGCGGTGCATTCGTGCGACTGAAGCAGCCGGTGCCCTTCGATGCCCCCGACGGCAAGCCCGTTTCGCAGGTGTTCATCCTGCTGGTTCCGGAGCAGGCCACCGACCTGCATCTGCAGCTCCTGTCCGAGCTCGCCCAGATGTTCTCGGAGAAGGGATTCCGCGAAAAACTGGCAACGGCCGGCAACGCGCCCGACCTGGTTGCCCTGTTCAAGGCCTGGGAGCCCGGGACGTGAATGGCGAGGCGGCGATGCGCCAGGTCAGCGTGCAGCGCCTGTTCGACGACAATCGCGATCGACTCGGCCTGCACTGGAAAGGGGGCCGCCAAGGCGGCAGCCGCGTGCTGACCGGCGATTCCGAGTTGAAGCCGACCGTGGGCCAAGTCGGCCACATGAATCTCATTCACCCATTCCGCATCCAGATCCTGGGCGCAGCGGAAGGCAGCTATCTGCGCAGCCTGGCGCAAGGCGAGGTCCAGCAGTCGATCGACCGCCTCTACACCCCCGAGCTGATCGCCATCGTCGTGGCCAACGGCGAGGACGTTCCGCAGTACCTGCTCGACCAGTGCAACCAGCATCACGTCGCGCTGTTCACTTCGCAGCAGCCTTCGCCGCACCTGGTCGACGTGATCCGCCTGTACCTCGCCCGTGTTTTGGCCGAGTCGACCACGCTGCACGGAGTATTTCTCGACGTGCTCGAGATGGGCGTGCTGATCACCGGCGCCTCCGCGATAGGCAAGAGCGAGCTCGCGCTGGAACTTATCTCGCGCGGTAACGGCCTCGTCGCCGACGACATCGTCGAGCTCTACCGGATCTCGCCCGACACGATCGAAGGCCGCTGCCCGGCGGTGTTGCGCGATTTCCTCGAGGTCCGCGGCATCGGCGTACTCAACATCCGCACGATCTTCGGCGAGACCGCCGTGCGGCCGCGCAAGCTCCTGAAGCTGCTGGTTCATCTCGAGGACCACGGCCACGAGGCATTCACCGACCTCGACCGCCTGCAGGTCAATGCCACCTACCAGGACGTGCTGTCGGTGCCGATCCGCAAGGTCACCATCCCGGTCGCCGCCGGACGCAACCTGGCGGTGCTGGTGGAGGCTGCCGTGCGCAATTTCGTGCTCAACCAGCGAGGGATCGACAGCACCAAGGAATTCATCGAGCGGCAGCAGAAGCTCATGGAAGACGGGGACTAGCGATCGATGGACCTGCTGTTGATCGGCGGCGTATCGGGCTCCGGCAAGAGCGTTGCACTGGCGGTCCTCGAGGATTCCGGCTACTACGCGATCAACAACCTTCCCCCGTCGATGCTGGTGGCAACCGCCGCGAACCTCACGCGAAGCGGGCAGCAGCGCGTGGCCGTCGCGCTTGACGTCAAGACCGGGCCGGGGCTGCCCGATCTGGCCGCCGCGATCGGCGAGGTCAGGCGCGCGGGGTGGAACGTGCGCTTCCTCTACCTCGACGCCAAGACCGACACGCTGGTCAAGCGCTTCTCCGAGACCCGCCGCCGACATCCGTTTTCGAGCGACACACGCACGCTGACCGAGGCGATCGACTACGAGCGCTCATTGCTCGCCGAAGCGCGGGAGCTGG
Organism: uncultured beta proteobacterium; assembly: GCA_963739745.1. Lineage (GTDB taxonomy): Bacteria > Pseudomonadota > Gammaproteobacteria > Burkholderiales > Casimicrobiaceae > VBCG01. The sequence goes on along the minus strand of CAVUCJ010000006.1, from coordinate 179,579 downwards.
GTTTTGCGTTCGACACCAGCGATCTTTCCGCCGCCGCGCTTCGCGGCTGGATCAAGGATTTCATCGGCGTCGACCCCACTCGCCTGACGTTGCAGTTTGAATCGTTCGGCTTCAAGCATGGCGTCCCGCTCGACGCCGACCTGGTGTTCGACGTTCGCTGCCTGCCCAATCCGCACTACGAGCGCGAGTTGTCGCCGCTGACGGGCAAGGACGGGCCGGTTGTCGCGTTTCTCGAAGCGCTGCCGGCGGTGGAACGCATGTACGGCGATATCCACCAATTCGTCGCGAGCTGGCTGCCCGACTATGCGCGCGACAACAGGAATTACCTGACCGTGGCGATCGGATGCACCGGGGGACGACATCGGTCGGTCTATCTGGTCGAGCGGCTCGCCAAGTCGTTCGTATCCCGTCAACAGGTGCTGGTCCGGCATCGCGAGCTCGGCTGACCGCGAGCCCCTGATCGATCGGCCCCTGGCACGCAATGACCCCACCGCGCACCGTCACTCTCGCCTTCACCGGCGCCTCGGGAATGCTTTTCGGCCTGCGGCTGCTCGAGTGCCTGGTCGCAGCACGGTGCCGGATCCACCTGCTGTATTCGGCCGCGGCACAGGTCGTCGCGAAGCAGGAATGCCACCTCACGCTGCCGCCGCAACCGCGCGCGGCCGAGCGCCTGTTCAGCGAGCGCTTCGCCGCCGCGGACAGGCAGATTTCGGTGTACGCGCGCGAGGACTGGATGGCGCCCGTCGCTTCCGGTTCGAATCCCGCCGACGCGATGGTGGTGTGCCCGTGCAGCATGGGTACGCTGGGCGCAATCGCGCATGGGCTCGCCGACAACCTGATCGAGCGCGCCGCCGACGTCATGCTGAAGGAGCGCCGTCCGCTGGTGCTCGTCCCGCGCGAAACACCGCTGTCGGCCATCCACCTTGAGAACATGCTGAAGCTCGCGCGCGCCGGCGCCGTGATTCTGCCGCCGGCGCCCGGCTTCTACGCCCACCCGCAATCGGTGGCAGACCTCGTCGACTTCATCGTCGCGCGCATCCTCGACCAGCTGCGCGTACCGCACGAATTGGGCCCGCGCTGGGGTGATTCGGGCAACGACCCGCCGGGCGGCGGAATCGCGTGATGCAGCCATGATGTGGAAATTCGGCAGCAGCGGCACGATGCGCGAATCGTATTCACTCGCGCTGTTCCCGTTGAAGACGGTGCTCTTCCCCGGCGGCATTCTGCCTCTCAAGGTCTTCGAGCAGCGCTACATTGAGATGACCAAGACCTGCCTGCGCGAAAATCGACCGTTCGGCGTTTGCCTGATCGCGCAGGGTGACGAGGTGGCCACCGCGCCCGCTGTGGCGCCGGAGATCGCGAACGTCGGCACCCTGGCGCGAATCACGGACTGGGACATGCCGCAACCCGGCATCCTGCACGTGGTCACGCAGGGCGAAGGACGGTTCCAGGTCCGAACGCACGCGATGCAGGCGACCGGACTGGTGGTGGGTGAGGTGACGCCCATCCCGACCGAGCCGGCGAAGGCCTTGGAGGATATCCACCAGCCGCTCGCCAATCTGCTCGAGCTGATCGCGACGCGCGTCGGCCCGCAGCACTTTCCGGCCGAACTGGCCTACGGCGACGCCTCGTGGGTCGGCTATCGCCTGGCCGAATTGCTGCCGCTGCCCCTGCACATCAAGCAAAGCATGCTCGAAATCAACGATGCGCGGGTCAGGCTGCAGGTGCTGCAGAAATTCCTCGCGCAGCACGAATTGCTTTGATGCAGCGACTGCCCCAAAAGCCCTTCGCGGAGCCTGTCCCGAGCGCGGGCGACGGGCTCATCGCCGGCTCCGCGACAGGCCCGGAAAGAGGCCGAGTCCGCCGCCAATCGAATACTGCAACGAACTCCTAGCCCAGCCCGCGCCGAGTCGGCGGGTACACGCCGGCCAGCCGCGCGATCAGGATGGCGATGAAAAGCGCGCCGACCACCTGCTCGACGACGCAGACCGCTCGCGCCTGCCGCGCCAGCGGCGAGATGTCGCCGAATCCCGTGCTGGTCAACACGGTCATGCTGAGGTAGAGCGAATCGTAGAAGTCCGGCGTCGCCGGCTGCCCGCCCACCAGGAACGATTCCGGGTACACGTAACCGGTCAGCGTGTAGAGATAGGCCCATAGTACGCCGAGCATGAGGTAGCTCGCGGCGGCGCCGAACAGCTTGTCCGCTGTCATTACCTCCGGAAGGAACACGTAGCGCAGCAGATAGATGGTCGTGGCGCCGTACAGCGCCGCCCCGAACATCCAGGAATACGCGAGCCAATGAGCGTTGCCGTCCGTCAGGCCCGCCCACTGGAACCCCAGCGCGGGCGCGGCCAGCAACAGTGTGATGACGAACGACAGCAGCGTGCGGCCAACCGCCGCGACGGTGGCAACGACCAGGAACGCGTTGATCCAGTTGGTCGCGAGCCGGCCGGCGGTCGTCACCGGGAAAAACGGCACGACCGTGATGAACGCAAGCAGCAGCACGAAAAGGTAGAAGCAACGCTGGTAGAAGACACGCGACAGCACGTCGCGCGCGGTGCGAATGGCCATGTTCTTCCTTGTCGGCAGTTCGGTCCGGCCGTTTGCGGTCCGCGCGACCATGGCGCGCGCCGGCCGGGTCCCGGGCCTCGCCAGCCCCGAGCCCCGAGTATAATTTGTTCCTTCGCAATGTCGCAGCATGCAAAACGATCATGGCCGGCCACAGCAAATGGGCGAACATCAAGCACAAGAAGGCCGCGACGGACGCTAAGCGTGGCAAGATTTTCACCCGCCTCATCAAGGAAATCACCGTCGCCGCGCGCCTCGGAGGCGCTGATCCGTCGATGAATCCGCGGCTGCGCCTTGCCGTCGACAAGGCGATGAGCCAGAACATGCCGAAGGACACCATCGAACGTGCGACCAAGCGCGGCGCCGGCGATCTCGAAGGCGTGAGCTACGAGGAAATTCGCTACGAAGGCTACGGCATCAACGGGGCCGCGGTGATCGTCGACTGCATGACCGACAACCGCACCCGCACGGTCGCCGACGTCCGCCACGCGTTCTCCAAATATGGCGGCAACCTCGGCACCGACGGCTCGGTCGCGTTCCTGTTCAAACACTGCGGCCAGATCGTGTATGCGCCCGGGACCGACGAGGACAGGCTCATGGAAGCAGCGCTGGATGCCGGCGCCGAAGACATCGTCGGCAACGAGGATGGCAGCCTCGAGGTGATCACCGGCCCCTACGACTTCGTTTCGGTGAAGGACGCGCTCGTGAAGGCAGGCTTCAACGCCGAATTCGCCGAGGTGACAATGAAACCGTCGACCGAGGTCGAGATGACGGGTGAGGACGCCGTGCGCATGCAAAAGCTGCTGGACGCGCTGGAATCGCTCGACGACGTGCAGGAAATACATACGTCGGCGCTCATCTCCGAGGCCTGACATCCGCTCGCCGGACGCGCCCGAGCGCCGCATCCTGGGAATCGACCCCGGGCTACGCGTAACGGGCTTCGGGCTGCTGATCCAGCGGGGCACGCGGCTCGTCTATGTCACCAGCGGCTGCATCCGCGCCGCCGGAGACAGCCTCCCCGTCCGACTGGGCGTCATTGCGCGCGACATCGCCCACGTCATCGCCGAAGAGCGGCCGACCGAGGTTGCAGTGGAAAAGGTGTTCGTCAATGTCAACCCGAACTCGACGCTGCTGCTCGGCCAGGCGCGCGGCGCCGCCATCGCCGCCGCAGTGCTGGCCGGCCTGCCGGTGCACGAATACACGGCGGGCCAGGTGAAGCAGGCAGTCGTCGGCCAGGGCCGGGCGGGAAAGCCGCAGGTGCAGGACATGGTTCGGCGCCTGCTGCAGCTACCCGGGATGCCGGCGCCCGACGCCGCCGATGCCCTCGCCTGCGCGATCTGCCACGCGCACGGCAGTGTCGGGGTTGGCGAGTTGCGCGCGGCGGGGTACAAGCGCCGCGCGGGACGCTTTGTCCGATGACGCGCGCTGCACGACCGCTGCGGCGACCGCAGGCCGTCATTTTCGACATGGATGGCCTCCTGCTAGACACCGAATCCCTCGCCATCCGCACCTGGACCGATGCGGCCTGCATGACCGGCGTGGAATTCGATCTTGCGCTGCTGCCCATGATGATCGGCCGCAACTACCGGGACAGCCGGGCGGTCCTGCTCGCGCACTACGGCGACGACTACCCGGCGGAGAAATTGACCGCGTCGTGCCTGGCGGCCTTCGATGCGATCGTCGCCCGCGAGGGCATTGCGTTGAAGGCAGGTGTCCTCGAACTGCTCGACTGGCTGGAAACGCAGAACATTCCTCGCGCGGTTGCAACGTCGACCCGGGGAGAACGCGCGCGTGCGCAGCTTTCGCAGCAGGGGCTCTTTGCGCGGTTTGCGACGCTCGTCGGCGGCGACGAGGTCGCGCAGGGAAAACCGGCACCCGACATTTTCGTCGAAGCCGCGATGCGTCTGGGCGTTCCGGTCGAGCACTGCATCGTGCTCGAGGACTCGGAGCCCGGCGTACGTGGCGCGATCGCGGCCGGCATAGCGCCCATCATGGTCCCCGACCTGCATCCGCCATCGGCCGCTTTGATCGCCACACAGACACTCGTGCTGCCTTCGCTCGTGGAAGTTGTGGCTCACCTGGCGTCGCTGCCGCGGTAGCGGCTCGTTGCAATTCTCGAGGGGAGCCCAAAGCCGCCTCATTCCGAGCGGGGCGCCGAACAAGGCAGAACGGGAGGCCAAGCCGCGCATTTCAACGAACTATTACGATCCGCATGCGATAATCGTTCCCCATGATCGGCCGCCTGTCGGGCATCCTGCTCGAGAAGAATCCGCCGCAGCTGCTGCTCGACGTGCAGGGCGTGGCCTACGAGGTAGACGTGCCGATGAGCACGTTCTACAACCTCCCCGCCACCGGCGAAAAAGTGACGCTGTTTACGCATCTGGTCGTTCGCGAGGACGCGCACCTGCTCTACGGCTTCGGCAGCGACAACGAGCGGCGAGCCTTCCGCCAGCTGGTGAAGATCAGCGGCATCGGTGCCCGCATTGCGCTTGCAGTGCTCTCCGGCCTGTCGGTCGCCGAACTCGCGCAGGCGGTGACGCTGCAGGAGAGCGGACGCCTGACCAAGATCCCCGGCATCGGAAAGAAGACCGCGGAGCGCCTGCTGCTGGAGCTCAAGGACAAGCTCGGCGCCGATCTCACGACAGCGGTTGGCATCCATCGCGCGCCTCCCGCCTCCAGCGACATCCTGCATGCGCTGCTCGCACTCGGATACAGCGACAGGGAGGCGGTGGCAGCCGTCAAGCAGCTGCCCGAAGGCCTCGCGGTCGGCGACGGCATCCGGCAGGCTTTGAAGCTGCTGGCCAAGGCATAGTGCTGGCATGTCGTCCACTCGTCGCGGGCTTCCTGCCGAAACTCGCGATCCCCGCGTCGACATGACTGCGCAATTGCGCCATTTCGCGTTCACGATCGCGCGCGCGCAGCCGGGCCGCGATGCGCGCGAAGCACCAGCCGACGTTCCGCGTTCGAATCGTCGACCGCGACGGGGAACGGCGGCCGTGGTCGGGAAGGCGCTTCGCATCACGCGCCGTCCATCGCCGCGGTCGAAGGGCTAGAATCCGCACCATGGCCATCGAGACCGACGCCCTCAATCGAGTCGTGACGGCGAAACCCGCGGGTGCACAGGAAGAGGTCATCGAGCGCGCGCTGCGCCCTCGCGGCCTCGACGAGTACGTCGGCCAGGAGAAGATCCGCGAGCAGCTGTCGATTTTCATTGAGGCGACGAGGAAGCGCGGCGAGGCGCTCGACCACGTGCTGCTGTTCGGGCCGCCGGGCTTGGGCAAGACCACGCTGTCGCACATCATCGCGCATGAACTCGGCGTCAACCTGCGGCAGACGTCGGGGCCTGTCCTCGAACGCCCCGGTGACCTGGCCGCACTGCTGACCAACCTCGAACCGCGCGACGTCCTGTTCATCGACGAGATCCACCGGCTGTCGCCGATTGTCGAAGAGATACTGTACCCGGCGCTCGAGGACTTCCAGCTCGACATCATGATCGGCGAGGGTCCCGCTGCGCGCAGCGTGAAACTCGACCTGCCACCATTCACGCTGGTCGGCGCGACCACGCGAGCGGGCATGCTGACCAACCCGCTGCGCGACCGCTTCGGCATCGTCGCGCGGCTCGAGTTCTACAACACGGAAGAACTGACCCGCATCGTAATTCGTTCGGCGGCGCTGCTCAGGATCGCCATCGAGGCGGAAGGTGCGCGCGAGATCGCCCGTCGCTCGCGCGGCACGCCGCGCATCGCCAACCGGCTGCTGCGACGCATCCGCGACTACGCCGAGGTGAAGGGCACCGGCGAGGTCACGCGGTCAGTCGCCGACGCCGCGCTGGCGATGCTCGACGTCGACAGCTTCGGCCTCGACGTCATGGACCGCAAACTGTTGCACACGGTGCTGCAGAAGTTCGCCGGCGGTCCGGTAGGCGTCGACAACATCGCGGCGGCGATCGGCGAGGAGCGCGACACCATCGAGGACGTGCTGGAACCCTTCCTCATCCAGCAGGGTTTCCTGCAGAGGACCTCGCGCGGCCGGATCGCGACCGCGCTGTCGTATCAGCACTTCGGTCTCACCCCGCCCACACCCGGCGCCGCGGACCTGTTTCCGGTCGAATGAGCGAGACGCGCGAGACCGCAGGTCGAGCGAGGCTCGAAGGGCGCGTCGCCGAGCGATTGAGACCGGCCGACACGCCGGCGCCTGCATGCGACAGCATTGCGGAAGCCGGAATCAGCGACGCGCAACCCTTCCGATTCCCGGTCCGCGTTTATTATGAGGATACCGACGCCGCAGGCGTCGTCTACTACGCCAATTACCTCAAGTTCATGGAGCGCGCACGCACCGAATGGCTCGCCGCCATCGGCTATCCGCTCGCTGCGTTCGAGCGCGAGCATGGCGTGATGTTCGTCGTGCGTCGCTGCGAGATAGACTTCCGGCTGCCGGCGCGATTGAACGATACACTCGAAGTGACGGTCGAAATCGAGCAACGCGGCGCGAGCCGGCTGGTGGCGCGCCAGGAAATCCGGCGCGGCGACGCCGTCATCACTTCAGCTAGGGTAACGCTGGCCTGCGTGGACACATCGCTCTGGCGTCCGGTCCGCATCCCGGCATCCTTGGCCCAACGCATGGAGAATCCCGTTTGAACGTGCATGCCGATCTCTCCTTTGTCACGCTGATCATCCAGGCGTCCGTAGTCGTCCAGGCCGTGGTGGGGCTGCTGGGCCTGCTGTCGCTGTGGTCGTGGTGGCAGATATTCCTCAAACTGTTCCAGATGCGGCGCGCCGTGCGCGACACCGGGCGCTTCGAGGACGAATTCTGGAGGGGCGGCGACCTTGCCGAACTCTACCAGCGGACCGCGCAGGCGCGCACCGGCGGCGGGATGGAACACATTTTCACCGCGGGCTTTCGCGAGTTCGCGAAACATCGCAAGCAGGGCAGCGCGTCGCTGGTAACGCTTGATTCGGCACGGCGCGCGATGCGCGCGGCCTACCAGCGCGAGATCGACGCGCTCGAGGCCAATCTTTCCGGACTCGCGACCGTGGGCTCGGTGTCGCCCTACATCGGACTCTTCGGTACGGTCTGGGGCATCATGAATGCATTCCGCGGGCTGGCCAATGTGGCGCAGGCAACGCTCGTCAGCGTGGCGCCGGGAATCGCCGAAGCGCTTATCGCAACCGCGATCGGCCTGTTCGCGGCGATCCCGGCAGTGATCGGCTATAACCGGTACACGCACGACGTCGACCGGCTCGCTTCGCGCTACGAGACGTTCATCGAGGAATTCTCGAACATTTTGCAACGGCAGGGAAATGGGTAGCATGCGGCGACCCAGAAAGGCGATCAACCAGATCAACGTCGTGCCCTACATCGACGTGATGCTGGTGCTGCTGGTGATCTTCATGGTCACGGCACCGCTCGTCAGTCCCGGCGAGATCGAGCTGCCTTCGGTCGGCAGCAAGCTGACCACACCTGTGCAGCCGCTCGAAGTCACATTGCGCAACGACATGTCGTTGTGGCTTCGCGACCAGGCGGCCAACACGCCGGCTACGCGAGTCACGCGCGACGAGCTGGTCGCCCGGGTGCTCGCCAAGCAGGCGAGGCAGGAGCAACCCGTGGTCGTCGCGGCCGACAAGAGCGCGCGTTACGAGGATGTTCTGGCGATCCTCGACATCCTGCAACGAAACGGCGTGCGCAAGGTCGGTCTGCTCGCGCGTCCGCCTGCCACCTAGTCTCCCTCCGCCTCCCTCAGTCTCCAACACCCAGCGACTTCGCCCTCGATGGTCAAATCCGAAAGGCCGCGGCAGCCACGCCGCATCACCGGCAAGTGGTGGGCACTGCTGATGGCCATCGCCGTGCAGCTCGGATTTCTGGCGGTGCTCGTGTTTTCGGTGCAATGGCAGAACCGCGCGCCGCAGCCCGTCAGCGCGGAACTCTACGCGCCGCCCGTCAAGGCGCCGCCGGCCCGGGAGACCGTTGTGGAACCCGTGCCAGTCCCACCGCCGCCGAAGCCTGAACCCAAGCCGGAGCCCAAGCCCCTTCCCAAGCCGGAACCCGTCGTCGAAAAGCCGGATGCGCGCGAAGCCGAAATCGCACTGAAGGCGAAGCAGGAGGAGGTGCGGAAGAAAAAGGCGGAAGCCGAGCGCCGCGAAGCGGAGAAAAAGGCACGCGAGGCGAAGGATGCCGAGGACAAGCGCAAGCTCGAGGAAAGGCAAAAGTTGGAGGCCCAGGAGCGACAGCAGCGTGCAATGGCAGCGATGCGCGCGCAGGCAGAACGCGAAACGCAAAAACGCGTGCAGGCCGAACGCGAGGCCCAAATGCGCGCGCAGGCAGAACGGGAGGCCCAGGTGCGCGCGCAGCAGGCCGCCGAAGCCTCGGCGCTCTCCAAGGCGGAGGCCGACTGGATCAGCCGCATCCAGTCCAAAGTGAAGGGTAACGTGATCGTTCCCGCTGACCTCCCCGGAAACCCCGAGGCGATCTTCGAGGTCGTCCAGCTGCCGACCGGCGAGATCATCGATGTGACGCTGCGCAAATCGAGCGGCAACCGGGCCTACGATGATGCGGTCCAGCGCGCGATCCTCAAGTCATCGCCGTTGCCGCGACCGGACCGCCCGGGCCTGTTCCAGCGGACGCTGACGCTCAGGTTCCGGCCGCGCGACTAGATGCGCGCAAAGCGCGCGGGACGCTCAAGGCACCGGCCCCGAAGGCAGTCAAGGACAGGCGGGAGTTGGTGTCCCGGGGTGCGGAGTTCGAAGTGAATGCGCCCCGTCGGCATCCAATCCGGGGCCGGATGCAGCTGGCCCTCACGATCTGACGCGCTAGACCCTGGATTTCTTCCCGATGATCTGGATGGCCGTCCAACTCCAGTCGGCGCGCTGCTCGACCAGGTGGCGAAGCGCGACGGTGTAGACCGAGCGGCCCGTCGTGAGAATCACGCTGCGACCTTCGGCATATTCCTGCGTTGGCACGATAAGCGTCTTGACCGCGAGCGGCTTGTCCGGCCGCGACGGAGGCGGCAGGTACAGTCCGTGGAAACGCGCGCCCATCGTCGAGACGTCGATTCCATCGACGACGAAACCCATGTCGTCCTTGGCCTGTCGGACCGAATGCAACGTCACCGGAACCAGCCGGTCGGCGACGATCGACATGCCCGCCTCGACCTCGTCGTTAGAGACCTTGTTCAGCCGGCGCACGACACCCAGGACCCAATCGGAGAGATCAGACTGGCGCACCGCGACGAGTGCGCCAAGGGTCAGCGCCTGGCCAATGCCTCCCGACGCGGCGATCCGAAGGCCGGCGATGCTGCGGTCCTTGACCTGCCACATCGGATCGGAAAACGATGACAGGCTCGCGGCCAGCGAATCGTGTTCATCGGGAACGCTCCGCCGGGAACGGGGGCCATCGGCGACGGCGAATACCTCGATTTGTTCCGAACCCCCCGTTTCGAACGCGGCATCGCCGGCGTCCTTTTGCGTCAGCTCGAAGCAGATGCGCGACAAGCCGATGCGGACCTTCGCGGCCACGACGCAGGCAATGCGCGGATCGCGGCGCAGTTCGGCGTTGAGGTTGGGAGCGATTGAGGGGCTGACTTTTTCGAGTATCGCGATGCGCAGCTGGTTGATCGGCGCCGCGGGACCCTGATCTGTGGCCTCGGCCTGACGCAGCGCGAAAATCGCGCGCTCCAGGGATTCGGCGAGAGGCGTCGTATCGAGATAGCGCAGCATCGAGCCGGAATCCTGCCCGGTACGGCGGCCAAGGCCCGACTTACCGGCGATATCTACAAAAAAGCCTTCCATCGACCGCGGAACCGAATCGAGCTGCAGCCGTCGACTCCAGGCGCGCAATTGCGACATCGCCCAGTCGAGTTGCGGTGGCGACATGTTGCCGGTATTGAGCTGATGGATCAGCAGCACATACAGGTATTCCTGCTCCACCGTCCACGGGGTGGCATTGGGGCCGGCGCTGCCCAGCACTGCGGGTTGGCGTTCGATGCCGAGTTCGGACGCGCGCAGGTAAGCGCGATGCAGATCCATCCACTTCGCCGGAATCCAGCGCTCGAAGCGGAAGACACGCAGCTTGGCATCGGTACCGTAGTAATGGATAAGGCGCGCGAAGAGCAGCGGAGTCAGCGGCTTCCAGCGCGAATTCTGGTTCTGCCGCAGCGCCTCCTCGAGCGCCGTCTGATACGAATACATGAACCCTTGCGAAAGGTCGTAGATGGCCTGCCAGATCCGCTCGGCGAGCTTCGGGGAGCCGTCGTAGTTCTCGACGTATTGCTTGATCAGCTGGCGACGGTCGGCTCCAAGGGCCGCATCGAGGTACTCCATTGCCTGCACGCGGGCCACGTCGACCGGCCTGCGCGACTGGCGCATCGCATCGAACGCGCGCATCACGTGCTGCTGGCGACCGATGACGTCAAGCGGAGGCAGCTGGCGCAGCCAGCCTGCAGCGGATTTCGCCGAGACCAGCGGATCCGCGACTTCCTTCGCTCCGGATGTTAAAAAGCCGAACATGAAGCCTCGTGTCGGACCGATACGCATCGACGCGATTCACGACGATACACCGCCTCCGCGCGCGCTGGCGCGGACATCGTTGCCGTTGACGGGTCAACGAACATTTATAGACCAAATCGCCTGTAGGCGCAAAAGGAAGACGCCGTCAGCTACAATTCGCGACGGCAGCACGGGCTTGGCGGTATGTCCGTGCCGGTTGTTTGTCACAATTTCCTCTCGCACAACGGTCGATTCCAATGTCCCTCAGCACAAACTTGCTTCCCCGCCCATCCGCATTGCCACGGAAACGTGTTCTTTTGGCGGCGATGGGGGTGCTGGTCACTTTGTTCAGCACAGCGCCGATGGTCGCCGCACAATCCACCGGAACCAACTCCCCTCCACAAGGATCAAGCAATTTGAATGCCATGCCAACTGAGTTAAAGAAAATCGATGTAAAACAAGGAACTGGAAAGGAAGCCTTATCCGGGAACCCCGTAGTGGTCCACTACACGGGATGGCTATACGACCCTTCCAAGCCCGATGGCAAAGGCAACAAATTCGACAGCTCCCGTGATCGGCAGGTGCCCTTCGGATTCTTCCTCGGCGCCGGCAAGGTCATCAAGGGATGGGATGAGGGGGTCGTGGGCATGAAGGTCGGTGGCCAAAGGACGCTGATCATCCCCTCCGCGATGGCCTATGGCGATCGCGCGGTAGGCGGAATCATTCCCGCCAACTCGGCGCTCATCTTCGACGTCGAACTCATCGAAGTGAAATAGGCCGTTCGGCCATGCTCCCCCGCGATGTCGTCACGCCAGTCAAGCGTCGCCTCGATTACCGGCCGCCGGCGTTCCTGGTCGATACGCTGGAACTCGAGTTCGACCTCGATCCGGAGGCAACCACCGTAACGGCGCGCCTCGCGTTCCGGCGCAATCCATTCGCGCCGGCCGAGGATCGCGGCGGACCGCTGGTGCTCGATGGCGAACAGCAGTTCGACGTGCGCGTCGAGCTCGACGATACGCCAGTCCCCCCGGCGCGACTCGACCTGGGCGAGCGAACGCTGACGCTGCTCGACGCACCCGACGCCGGGACACTCACCGTACGCTCGAACATCGCGCCCGTGCGCAACGTAGCGCTGGAAGGTTTATTCCTGTCGTCTGGCGTGTTCTGCACACAGTGCGAGTCCGAGGGATTCCGGCGCATCACCTACTTCCCCGATCGCCCGGACGTCCTTGCGCGGTACACGGTGACAGTACGCGCGGATCCCGCCGCCTGTCCGGTCCTGCTCTCCAACGGCAATCTGGTCGACCAGGGCGCGCTTCCCGACGGCCGGCACTATGCCACCTGGCACGACCCGTTCCCCAAGCCTTCGTATCTGTTCGCGCTGGTTGCGGGCGACCTGGCCGCGCTCGAGGACAGCTTCACGACAATGTCCGGGCGCAGCGTGGCGCTCAGGATTTTTTCCACGCCCGCCAACCTTCAGCGCTGCCAGCATGCGATGGCCGCGATCAAGCGGGCGTTTCGCTGGGACGAGGAGCGCTTCGGCCGCGAATACGACCTCGATGCCTTCATGATCTTCTGCGCCGACGATTTCAACATGGGCGCGATGGAGAACAAGGGCCTCAATGTCTTCAACAGCCGCCTCGTTCTGGCCGATCCCGCAACGGCGACCGACGACGATTTCGCGGCCATCGAGGCGGTGGTGGGCCACGAGTATTTCCACAACTGGACCGGCAACCGGGTCACCTGCCGCGACTGGTTCCAGCTGTCTCTGAAGGAGGGACTCACCGTCTTCCGCGACCAGGAGTTCTCGAGCGACCTGCACTCACGCGCCATCGAACGCGTGGCGGCCGTCGAATTCCTGCGCCGCGAGCAGTTTCCCGAGGACGCCGGCCCGATGGCCCACAACGTCCGCCCCGACGATTATCTCGAGATCAACAACTTCTACACGTCCACTGTCTATGAAAAGGGCGCCGAGGTCATCCGGATGCAGCATACGCTGCTCGGGCCCGATCGCTTTCGCCGCGGGATGGACCTCTATTTCGAGCGCCACGATGGAATGGCGGTCACCTGCGACGATTTCGTGCAGGCGATGCAGGATGCAGGCAAGCTCGACCTCACACAGTTCAAGCGCTGGTACAGCCAGGCGGGCACGCCGGTGGTGGCCGTGCGTTCGAATTTCGACGCGGGTGCGCGCACCTACACGCTCGACGTCGCGCAACATACGCCCCCCACTCCGGGCCAGCGCGAGAAGCTGCCGTTCCACATCCCCTTGGCCGTGGGGCTCGTCGGCCCCGATGGCCGCGACATTCCGCTGCGTCTCGACGGCGAGGCGGCGCCCGTAGGTACGACGCGCGTTCTCGACCTGCGCGAAACCGCGCAAACCTTTCGCTTCACCGGCGTTGACGAGCCGCCGGTGCCGTCGTTACTGCGCGGCTTTTCCGCGCCGGTGGTCATCGAGTACGACTACACCGACGACGAGCTTGCCTTCCTGGCCGCCCACGACAGCGACCCGGTCAACCGCTGGGACGCGGCGCAGCGCAGCTTCGCCAACGCCGTGTATGCGCTCGCGCGCAGCCACGGCAACGGTTCGCCGCTGGCGCTGCCACCGTCGCTGGTCGGCATCGTCCGTGCATTGCTCGCAGACCGCGCCAGTGATCCTGCGTTGCTCGCACTGGCGCTGACACCGCCGGACACCGGCTACCTCGCAGCGATGCCGCGGATCATCGACGTCGACGGAGTCGTCGCGGCCCGTGAATTCGTGCTTCGTGACCTGGCTCGTGAACTGCGCTTCGAGTTCGAGCGAACCTACAGTGACCGCCGCGTGCACGCGCCCTACGCGTCGACTCCCGACCAGGCCGGGTCGCGAAAACTCGCCAACATCTGCCTGCGCTACCTCGGCGGCATCGACGACCCGGCGGCGCGCGCGCTGGCCGTCGCGCACTACGATGCCGCCGACAACATGACCGACACCATCGCCGCGGTCGCCGCGCTGAAGGACGGCGTTTCGGCCGAGCGCGACGCGTTGTTTTCCCGATTCGAGGCGAAGTGGCGCGACGAGCCGCTCGTCCTCGACAAGTGGTTCGCGCTCGAGGCGCTGGCGATGCGCAATGACACGCTTTCTCGCGTCCGGGCATTGCTGGCGCATCCGCGCTTCAACCACCGCAACCCGAATCGGGTGCGCTCGCTCGTTGGGGCGTTCGCACTGCGCAACTTCGCGTGCTTTCACGTAATGGACGGCAGCGGCTACGCATTCGCTGCGGACCAGGTGCTGGAACTCGACGCGAAGAACCCGCAGCTCGCGTCCATGGTCGCAGGCGCATTCAACCTGTGGAAGCGCTTTCCCGAGCCACGGCGCGGGCTGATGCAGGCGGCGCTGCAGCGGATCGCGGCCGCACCCGGATTGTCGCCCGACGCCACCGAAGTGGTGACGCGCACGCTGGCGGACTAGAAGCGCGGCGCCCGCGCAGAACCGCGGCGAGCCGGCGCAATGCCGCACTCGACCAGGCGGGCCCTCCTGCGGTCAGTCGCTCTTGCGACGCGTGGCTACGCGCACCGTCGGCGCCTTGCTGCCGCGAAACGCGAGCGCCATCTCGAACGCCGCCTTAGTGAACGCGAGGACCGCCGAAAACTCGTCGTCCGAGAGCCGGCGCGCGGCGTCGCTGCCGCGGTAGATATTGGCGAACTCGCGCTCGCGGCCGGCTTGCACGGCGAAGCGCCCGATGCCAAGGTTCTCGAGTGTGTGCCACACGTCCGGATTGTACGAACGAGTGAAGCGCATCACGAACGAAATCGGGTCGTTGCGGCCGAGCACGGAGGCGAGCCGCAGAATGATCTCGAACGGCAGTGCGACCTTGCCATTCTCGACCAATTCCAGCAGCGCCGGATCCTTGAGGTTGATCGCGTCGCCGACCTCCCTCACCGACAGCCCCGCCGCCTCGCGCATTCCGCGCAGGACGGTGCCCGTCTTCTTCAGCGCACTGCGCTGCTCGGGCCTGACCAGGATCGCCTTCGCGGCGCCGATCGAGACGTCGGCCGCGGCGCCAGCGATACCCAGAACGGAGTCCGACCACGTGCGGACCTGCCGCGCGACGCCCTGCAACGGTGATTCCGCGACCGGGGTTTCGACAGCCCTCCCCCGCGCCGAGGCGCGTGCTGGCGCGGGCTTCTTTCTTGCGCGATTGCTAGGAGCCGACATCACGGACTCTCCGGTGGAGACGACCACGTCAAGCATAACGCATCAAGCCAACCGGTGGACCGAGCCGACAGTCCCACGCTTGCCGCATGCGGCGACGGGCGCAGCGGGCCCCCGGTCTCCATGTCGGAACGAGCCATCATGAGCCCCGCTTCGGGTGCCGGACATACGAACGCAGGCTCGCCCAGGTTGCCACCACGACCGATCGGACTTCACCTCTTAGGCGAAAGTCAGAACACGAATGGTCAGCCCGCATGGCTATGGGTGAACGCTCTCGTTCGGCTTCAAGTAACGGTGGAGAAATTGGAACAATTCGACGCGCATGCCGTTGACCGCGTCGCGATCGCCAGCCGAAGGCACACTGTCGTAGCAACGATTGATTGAGCAATGCCCTGCCTTTTCATAGGCGATGTGCCGGTACTCAAATGGATGATTCGCGCATGGCGAGGCGCTGCACGACAAGGTCGCCCATCCGGGAAGACGGCCACATTGAGTCGGCCTTTCCTGACAGAAGCAAGACCGGAGCGTGGATCCGCTCGACAGGGACAAGGCATCCCGAACCTGCTCGGTCTGATTGAGGCTGTACTCGTACATCAGCGTGCACGCGGCGCTTCCGCGTTGCAGGCCGCATTCGCGGTCTCATTGGAGAAGTCGTACGGAACAAAAGGCAGGGCCTTGCCTCGGTAGCTGAAGGACGACCGAACCGCGTAATGGCCCCAGTCGAGGTAGCTGCTCTGCCAGATCACATGGCTGGGAGCGATGGCGACGACGGCGTCGAAGTCGTCATAGATCGTAGGCAGGAGCAGCGCCAGCGTGCTTCCCCTCGAAATCCCGACGATCCCCAGCTTCCCTCCGTCGGCCCTGGGGCTGCCCTTAATCCATTCGATGGCCCTGCCAAAGTACTCCAGTGGAACTTCCTCGAGATCGGCTGGAAGTCCCTCCATGCCGAAGTAGGCAGCGACGAAGACCGCATAGCCCTCCGAAGCGATAGTCTCGGCGTCCGATAGTTGCACGCCTCCCTCCGCACCCCCGATCCTGAGCACCGCGGGATACCTGTGATTCGTATCCGGCACGACGAGCGTGCCGACCAGGCCATTCTCGCGAACAGGAATTCGGAGGATGTCGCCTCCAACCAGGCCGGCACTCTCAACCGCGTGATCCACCGAAGTCGTGCCAGGAACAGGTGCGGTGACGCAGCTCGAGAGCGTCAAGGCAACGGCCACGAGGCGGATGAAACGGAACATGTTCGGTCCCTTTCGAACGAACGACAACCGGAACCCGATTGGCTTGCGCTCGACGTGCTGGCTATCCGACGAACCGCGCCGACCGCGACAACGCAGTCACCTGTCGGCGGCTCCGATTGCGCGGTTTGCCCGCGGCGGAACCGCAGAGCGCTCTAGCCACCGGGCCGGGTCTTGCGTCGAGCCTCGATGAACGGATGGTAGTCCGCGTAATCGCGGTGCTCAACGACATGCTCGTCTTCAATGCGCAGTATGGTCACCAGAGGCATGGCCTCGGTCAGTATCGATTTCCCGTCCTTGCCATTCACCGCCCAGGTGAGGTTGCCCTCGAACACCGCGTAGTGCCCGGAGTAGAAGACACGGGTGCGTTGGAATTCCATGCGCGTGATGCCGGCGTAGTTCTCCCTGAAGTTCTTCTCCGTGGCCTGCTTGCCAACGCTTCGCGGTGCGCTGTCACCCGTAGCGGTCGGGTCTGAAAATGAAGCGCTCTCGGCGAGGAGTGGCGACAGGCGATCCCAGTCCCGCGCGATGTACGCGGCGAAATAGGACTCCGCGACGCGTTCGGTTGCCCTGGAAAGATCCGAATAGCTTGGCGCGCCCTGGGCGTGGATGTTCGCGGAAAACACATGCAGCGAGGCGCATAGGATCAACGTGAGCGGCAGACGCATGGCAGACTCCTGATGGGATGGTGGCACCTGACGCTCGAGCCGGGACGCACCGAGCGGAGCAATCACCTGAGGTAAGTTTCCGAAGAGGCGTCACTCCAGCCCGCCTGCCGCGTCGGCTGTCCGCACCGCTACTTGCTCGGAGACGCAGGGGAGGTCTTCTTGCCCAGGAGAACCCTCGCCCCGGCAGCGCCCGTGCGTTCCGAATGCACAGTGTCTGCTGCGAGTTCGCAGCAATCTCCAGGGCGATAGATGCTCGAACCGCTCTCGAACGCGAGCGTGAATTCCCCGCTCACGACGAGCAGCATCACCGAGAATTCATGCGTATGGAGCGGGCCGTCCATGTTCGGGGCATATTCCTTGAACTGGCAATCTTCATAACCCTTCTCGCGCGCCTTGTGGCGAAACTGCGCTTCGTTCATTGCCGGCTCTCCTGTTCGAATCTGCAGACTTGCCCAGGTCCTGCCCGACATTCGCGCCTGGTCACGCATCCGCGGGCCGGGCACCGTTGCTCATGCCTTCCGCATGACGGGCCAGACGGCAATCCGGATCGCGCCGAACTCCCGCTTGCCGGAAACCTGTCGAACGCGATCGTACTCCTTCGGATCAATTCTCGATGCGCGGGAACAGGAATCGCCTGGTGCATCAAGCCGACCGGGCCCGCCGTGGCATATTCGGTTGCACAAAGACCTATAGCACGGCGGGAATCAATGCCTTTGTGCGGCGCACGTAGGTACCGTAGGTCTCCCCGAAGTGGCTCGATAGCCACTGTTCTTCCAGCCTCAGTTTGCGCCAGAACGAAACGAACACGATCGCCACGGCAAGAATGCCACGCCAGTCACCAACCATGATTGCGTTGCCGATGAACAGCAGAAGCAATCCACTGTAGATCGGATGCCGGATCAGGCGATAGGGTCCACGCTCGATGAGTTCGTGGTCGCGCTTGAGTTGCACCGTGCCGCTCCAGTTGCGCCCGAGGGTGTGGCGCGACCATATCGCCAGGAACGCGCCCGACAGGCAAAGCGCCAGGCCAATCGACTCGACGAAATGGGTGTGGGGGACAAATTGCTCGCGGAGCAGTGAATGGCCAAACCACTTTCCTGGGCCGAGCAGAAGCAGGGCCACGAGCAGCGGTAGCCAGTAGGCTATGAGGCGCTTGATGAAAGGCTCTGTCTGCACGGCAGACTTTGCCTCTCTTGCGCTCCAGAGCCAATAGACAACCACTGCGAGCCATGTCAACCGAAGCGCGTTCCCGAATTCCGGACTCACGAAAACCTCTCAATCCGTCGCCCAACATGATTGGCTGGCCGGCAGGCTCGCGTGAATTCTCGCGAGCAACCAGCCACGCGCCGACAGGTTCGGCAAAGCGCGGGCATTGGGCGTCATGGTCCTATCTGCGTGAGCGGGATCGATGCCCTGCCGTGCCTAGGGGTCGCGATTCTTGCGGTAGGAATTCTTAAGGGCGATCTTGCCGCCTCGAAAGATGAACAGATCACAACCATGAACTTCGACGCGAGTGCCGTCGTTCCGCGTTCCCGTGAACGTCCATTCGGAGACTCCTCTCTCTCCACGGACAAATGGCGCGCGTTTCCCCAGTGGGCGTCCGGGAAGTTTGCCCAGACCTCCGCGAATCCAGCTCGCACTGCCTCACGGCCTGCGTATCGCGTGCCACAGATGTCCGGGCCAGCGGAGGCCTCGAAAACACAGTCCTCCGTCATGAACGTCATGAGGGCATCGACATCGTGGTGATTCCACGAATCGGCAAAGGCCTGCAAAAACTCAGGGGTGACCTCAGCTATCACGTCAGGCATGATCTGGCGCCTCGGTTCGGTCTCCGCACGGGCGTTGTCCTGACGCCCGACAAGACGCACGAAACCAAAGCCCGATCGAAAGCAAAGCAGCGCGCATTTGAAGCCTTACAGCGAAAGAGCAGGAGCAACTCGAAAAATAATGGTTCCGACCTCGCCATTGGGAATCGGAGCGGGATGGCGCGAGTGAGGCGGGATATTCGCAGCTTCGCCGCGCCGGGACAAGCACTGCGTTTCCATGCCGCGGGTTCACGCGCGACCCAACATCGAATGCACTCGCGTGGACTGCGACCGGACGTTCACGCCGGCGCAAGCCGTACCATGGAGCGCCGCAACAGCCACGACGCAATGGAAATATTGAGCAGGTTCCACAGGATGCCGTTGCCAAAGGCCGCCTTGTACGAGCCCGTCAGGTCGAAGATCGCGCCCGACATCCACCCGCCCAGTGCCATGCCGAACAGCGTGGCGGTGATCACGGCGCCGACCCGGGCGCCCGCCTCGCGCGGCGGAAAGTATTCGCGAATGATGATTGCGTACGAAGGCACGATGCCGCCCTGCCCCAGGCCGAACAGCGCCGCCACGACGTACAGCGACACGAGGCCATCGAACGGCAGGAAAAGCAGCAACGACAGGCCCTGCAGCGCGGAACCTACGAGCAAGGTGCGCAACCCGCCGATGCGGTCGCAGATGAAGCCGAAAGTGAGGCGGCTCACAATTCCGCAGGCAAGCATCAGCGACAGCATCTGCGCGCCGCGCGCGGGGCCATACCCCAGGTCGCCGCAATATGCGACCAGATGCACCTGCGGCATCGACATCGCGACGCAGCAAGCAACGCCGGCAATCATTAGCAGCGTCTGCAGCGCCGCCGGCGACAGGCCGAGCGCGGCCGTCGATCGCACGGCCGCGCCTGCGGCCGAACCGGCATCGACATGCGGTGGCGGCCGGCGCAGCCAAAGCGCCAGCGGCAGCATGGCCGCGAGCACGAAGAAGGCGATCCCGACATAGGTGTTCCGCCAGCCATCGGTCGCGATGAAATGAGCGACGATCGGCGGCCATACGGTGCCGGCGAGATAGTTGCCGCTCGCGAAGATCCCGATTGCGATACCCCGACGCCGAGCAAACCACAGCGACATGTGTGCGAGGAGCGGAGCAAACGTCGCCGCGCTGCCGAACCCGATCAGCAGCCCATGCGCCAGCGCGTACTGCCAGAGGCTGGTCGACCACGCGGCGGCGACGTAGCCGGCGGCCAGTGCCAGCGTGCCGAGAATCACCGGGACGATGATTCCGAAGCGATCCGACAGGCGCCCCATGAGCATGCTGCTCACGCCGAAGCCAATCATCGTCAGCGTGTACGGCAGCGACGCGGCAGCGCGCGCGATGCCGAATTCGGCTTGCACCGTAGGCAGCGCGACCACCACCGACCACATGCCCACGCCGCCGATGGTCGACAGCAGCATCGCAACGGCGAGTCTGAACCACGCGTACGGCGAGTCGATTTCGCCGTGCGCGCTGTGCGGAGTCGGCCTGCGCGGTCGGGTGGACCGTTCGTTGTCGGGAGGCGAGGACATCGGCTACAAGGAATCAAGCGGCGTACGAGCGCAACACACGACGAACACCAGCACCGCTTGGGAGTTCTACTTCCATCGATCGACAAAACCCGCCGGTTCAGTACTGCGCCGGCAGTTTACCGTCGGCACGAAGCCCACGATTGGAGAGAATCCCCGCGTTTTATGCATCAAACCATTCCCGTCAGCCGGCGTCACATGCAGGCCGGCGGGGTCGGATATCGTCATCGCGACCGCCCGCCCGAACCGGCGAAACCACCGAACGCGATGATGGAATATCACCAATAGGTCTCGACGGTGACATGCCCGGGCTCCTTCCTTCGGTGCCGCCGCATCCCACGCGTCGCGAGAAGCTTCTGCGTATCGTCAACCATCGCCGGGTTGCCGCACAGCATCGCATGCGAGTTCTCCGGCGACAGCGCGACGCCGGCGCGGGCCTCGAGTCGTCCATCGTCGATCGCGGCGGGAATGCGGCCCGCCAGCGCCCCCGGATGCGTCTCGCGGCTCACCATCGGCACATAGGCGAACGCCCCGGCATGTGCGCGGTCGATGCCCGCGATCTCATCACGATACGTGAGTTCCTCCGCATGGCGCACCGCGTGCACGAGCACCGCCCGTTCGAACTTGATCCACGGCTCGTCGGTACGCAGAATCGACAGGAACGGGCCGATCCCGGTGCCGGTCGCGAGACACCAAAGCACGTCGGTCGCCGGTATCTCGTCCACGCTGAAAAAGCCGTTGGCGCGCGGCGCAACCCAGATCGGCGCGCCGATGGCGAGTTCGACCAGCCGCGGCGTCAGCGGGCCGCCGGGCACGACGATGAAGTAGAACTCGTGCGGCTGAACGCCCGGCGGATTCACAAACGAATAGGGCCGCCCGACCATCGGTTCGTGATACCCGGGCGGCGCCGGCAGCGCAAGGCGCCCGAACTGCCCGGCCACGAAGGTCACCTCGGGCGCCGCGACCTGCAACGAAACAAGGGTCCGGGTCCAGCGCCGCACGCCCGCCACCTGCCCTTCGACCCATGCCGCCATGTCCGGTCGCCTCTTGCGCGTCAAGTAAAATTGCCATTATGCCTACCCGGACCGCCCCGGCCACAATAACCGGACGTCGCGTGTATCTGCGCCCGCCGAGGGCGCGCGACTTGCCCACGTTCCTGGCCGCGGTTCGGGCGAGCCGAAAGCTGCACGGCCCCTGGACCAGCCCGCCGGAAACGCGTGACCGGTTCGCGGCATTCGTCAAGCGCTACGCCGCGCACACGGAACCCGCGACGCATATCGGCTTTCTCCTGTTTCGTCGCGGCGACGACGCGCTGCTCGGAGTATTCAATTTCTCCGAGATCGTGCGCGGAGCGTTCTGCAGCACCTACCTCGGCTACTTCGGCTTCGCGCCGCATTGCGGCCGGGGCTACATGACGGAAGGCATGGCACTCGCACTGGACGTGGTTTTCAGGAACCTGAGGCTCCATCGGGTCGAGGTCAACATCCAGCCCACGAATGCGCGCTCGCTCGCGCTCGCCGAGCGCATCGGGTTCACGCGCGAGGGTTTTTCGCGCCGCTACGTCAAGATCGCCGGCCGCTGGCGCGACCATGTCCGCTATGCGATGCTCGCAGAGGACTGGAAAGCACTGCGCCGCGAGCATCTCGACGGGCGCGCGCGCCGATCGTGAAATCCGCGCCGGATGCGCGCCTGCTCGCCGCGGCTATTGCCATTGCCGTGAGCGGCTGCGCCGCCGACACGTTCATGCCCGACACCCCGAGATCCGTGACCGCATTCGCGGTCGCACCCTACCAGGTCTTCGAAGAGTGCGCGCACCTCGCACCGGGCGACCGGCTCGACTACTTCTTCGAGTCGCATGCCCCCGTGTCGTTCTATCTCTACTATCGCGACGGCACCGCCTTCATGGCCCCCGTGACCCGCGATGCCATCACCGAGGCCTCGGGCGTGTTCCAGGTTTCCAGTGCAGAACGCTACTGCCTGCAATGGGAGGCAGGCCCGCAAGGCGCGTTACTCGACTACCGCATTCGCGTCCTGCGCGGGGACGCTGCACCATGACATCCTCCCCGGCGCAGGCGCTCCTGTTCGACCTCGACGGCACGCTGACCGACAACTACCCGGGCATCACCCGCTCGATTCTGCACGCGCTCGATCGCATGGACGCGCCCCATCCCTCCTCGACGGACCTGCGCCGCTGCGTGGGGCCGCCGCTGCGCGAGTCGTTCGCCTGGCTGCTCAATACCGAGGACTCCGCGGTGATCGAGCAGGCGATCACGCATTACCGCGAGCGGTACGGCGACGTGGGCTGGCGGGAAAACATCGTATACGACGGCATCGACGAGACATTGGAAGTACTGGCCAAAGGAACGGGACGGATGTATCTGTGCACGTCCAAACCCGAAGTCTATGCGCGGCGCATCGTCACGCTGTTCGGACTCTCGCTGCATCTGGATGGCATCTACGGCGCCGATCTTGCGGGTCGCTTCGATGACAAGGTGACGCTCCTCGCGCACGTCGCCGCGACCGAGGGATTCGATCCCGAGCACGCGATCATGATCGGCGATCGCGCGCAGGACATCCGCGCCGCGCGGCTGAACGGCGCGCGCTCGGTGGGCGTGCTGTGGGGCTACGGCGTCCGCGAGGAGCTGGCCGGCGCCGACGCGATCGTCGACCGCCCGGCCGACCTGCCCGCGGCAATTGTCGGCATCGCGGCAAAGCGGCGTTCTTAGGTGCCGCGTCCGCCCATGGTGTACGTTGCCGCGCTAGCCGGCCAGTTCATGATAACTGTAAGTGCGCCCGTGTTCGACGTCCTCCAGGACAAGCCTGTCGACAATGGCCCGGGCCGTCGTGGCGGGGGGCACCAAATGCCCGCCGACATGGAAGCCCTGGAACAGTGATACCGCTGGCAGTACGTCGGACGACTGCGACCGCAGGTACCCCTGCATGTCGGTGTCGATGACGCCCGGTCGAATCGAGATGGCCCGGAATCCCGGGTCGCGATGATCGGTCGCGAGCACGGTGGTCAGCATTTCGAGGCCGGCCTTGGCCATCGAGTAGTGCCCGGCGCCGGGCACCGCCCGTTGCGCGAGACCCCGACGACACGTTGATGATCCGCCGTTCGCAACCGGGCCCGTCGAAGATTCGGCAGAACAGGTTGGCGAGAAGTGCCGGCGCAGTCAGGTTGACTGCGAGCGAGCGAACCAGTGCATCTGCGGCAAGCGCGCCGAAACGACCGACCGGCTCAGCCAGCGCTGCGTTGTTGATCAACACGGCGAACGTCGGAGCGTCGCATGCAAGCGCGATCATCGCCGGCGAGCACGCCTGCTCGATGCCCGCGACATCTGCCAGGTCCACTTTCACGAACTTGCATCCGGCGCTGACGAGCCGTTCGCTCGTACCGCGGCCGACGCCAAGAACCCGGAAACCATGGCCGTGCAGCGCGTGCGCGATCGACTCGCCCAGTCCGCGCGATGCGCCTGTGACGATGGCAGCGCGCATCGTTACCGCCGCGCTTCCCGCGGACACGCGGGCAGGAATCTGGTGGGCGCGGCATTGCCGCGGATGGCCCGAACGTACAACGGCCGGCACGGCCGGAAGATGTTGGTGTCTGCGGCAGGCAGGCGTCCGTCGGCAGGGAAATCGGCTTCACGCATGTCGACCGGAAGCGTAGCACGCGCCAACGCTGACGAGAATTGAGCGCGCGCATGCGATTCCGACCGCGCGCAGGCGTCGGATCCCGGCTAGGTCCTACGTTCGAACCGGACGGAATACCGTGACGTCATCGAACAGCCGCGCGCCCAGTCGCTCGCTGTCCCAGCCGGGCAGCGCGGCCACCGGCAGTGGCGGCAGCCGCTCCGGCACCAACGCGCGATCGGCGATCGAAGCGGCCGCGATGGCGTCCACCTGAGCCACGCCGGCCGCGTCCGTCGGCAGACGGGTTGGGTCGCACGCCACGATCAGCGTTCGCGCGGTGATCGCGCGATACGGCGCTGTCAGCTTGGCCAACAGCCCATGCCCGATGACCAGCGGTCGCAGCGAACCGGTCACGGCTGCGGCGTGTTCGACGAAGAGCCGGTGCCACGCGTGGCCGCGCAGCAGGTCCGCGAGCGCTTCGTCGGCGCACACGAGGACGAGCCCCGACTCGTCGAGCAGAGTCGCGGCATCGCGCGCACGACTGCGCGCATTCGCCGTCGGACTCGCTCCATCGTGAACGTGCCGCGCGTTCAAGGCCGCCTTGGTCCGCGGGAAGGCGATCCAGACCAGTGCGTTCATCGCGTCGTGCAGATTGTCGCGCCGCATGCGCACGACACCATCGCGGGCGACGGCATGTTCGTAGGCGAGCGCGCCGCCGGACGGCATTTCGACAAAACGCGGCGGAGCGCAGTCCGGCGAGCGCAGCGCAACCTCCCGCGCCCACCGGTTGAGCAGCGCGATGTCGGGCAACGTCCCGGCCACCAGCCACTCCCGGTACGGCGCGAACGCCGGATGCGCGAACACGTCGCGCGCGAACTCTCCTCCGCGGATGGGTAATTCCCCCCCGAGGACGCCTTCGGCGTCCTCCCCCCGGGGGGCGCCCGCCTTGGGGCGGCCCGGCGGCGGGCTAGGTGGTTTCCCCCCGAGGACGCCTTCGGCGTCCTTCCCCCGGGCGGCGCCCGCCTTGGGGCGGCCCGGCGGCGGGCTGGGTGGTTTCCCCCGAGGACGCCTTCGGCGTCTTCCCCCCGGGGGGCGCCCGCCTTGGGGCGGCCCAGCGGCGGGCTGGGTGGTTTCCCCCCGAGGACGCCTTCGGCGTCCTCCCCCCGGGGGGCGCCCGCCTTGGGGCGGCCCGGCGGCGGGCTAGTGGCCACCGGTTGCCAACAGTACGATCACAATGACGACGATCAGCACGAGCACGAGTAGCGCGACTTTCCATGGGCTCTTCGGATACTCGCCCTGGATGGTGCCAGTGACGCCGTTTGCGACGCACTGGAACGAGCGCGCACCGTAGGTGTACGTCATCAGCCAGACCGGCGCGAGGATGTGCTTGAAGGTCTGTCGCGCGTAGGCGGTGTGCACGGCGAGGTTGCGATACGTGTCGCCCGGCACCTGCTGCGCGCAAAGGGCGGTGACCTTGGCGTCCATCGCCGCGCGCGCGGCTTGCGCGGCACCGACCAGATCGATCTGATAGCGCTCCACCACCCATCCCGCGACGAAGCCCGGATCGTAGGGCTTGAGCGTCGCGGTCGGAAACGGTTCGATACCGCGCAGCAGCGCGGGATGCACGCCTACCGACGCGCAGACGAGGTCGTCGTCGAAAAAATGGGAAAGGCTGCCTGCCGCCGGCACCCAGCGGACGTTGCGCACCTGGCGCGTGCGCGTCTGGCCTCCTTCCGCATGCGACTCCGTCGTGTAGTAGTAGTGCCCTGCATCCGCGGTCCACTGCGCATCGGCCTGCGCGTCGAACGTCCAGTACGGCAGGTAGAGGCCCTTGACGGTGTCGGTCAGCGCACGTCGCTTGAGCGCGTTGGGCGCCAGCCAGAGCCTGCCATACCACTGCCGGATGCGGTCACGTGCGCTGCTTTCGCTGACGGTGAACGGCAGCACGCTCTCCGGGCTGAACGCCTGCTTGGTCTCTTCGTAGGGAACGAGTTGCGCGGAGCCGCAGAACTCGCAGTTCTGCGCCTGCCGCTGCGGATCGAATACCGAGATGGCGTTGCAGCTCGCGCATTTCACCTGCCGCTTGTCCGCCTTCCAGCCGCGCGCGTCATCGGTGATCCCGCGCAGCGCGGCGCCCAGGTCGTGCTCGACGATGTTGCCCGTCGCCGCATCGAGATTCGCCGGCGATTCCGTTCCGCAGAACGGGCAGACGAGTTTTTGCCTGGCCGGGTTCCAGTTCGCCTCGCCGCCGCACGCCGGGCACGCGAACTTGGAGATCGCGGCGGTCTCGCCCACGCGGCAGTTAGCGCATCAGGTAGCCGACGACGCGCCAGTGGCCGTCGGGCTCATGCTCCATCGTGACCGTTTCGGTCCCCGTCTGCCGCTTCTCGAAATCGGTACGGTAGAAGAGCACGACGAACTCGCCGGGCGGCGTGTTCTTGCCGGGCGTGGGCGTTTGCGTCCTGAGGTGCGTGCGGCGCTGCACCGGACCGAATTTTTCGCGCGCCTGCTTCATGGACTCGGTCCACTTCTCGAGCGAGATAGCTGACTGGAAACGCTTCGCCGACGCCGCGTACGTACCCGCGGCATCGTCCTTGTCCGCCAGCGCGAGCCAATCGAGCGCGGCGCTTTGAGCCGCGGAGACACGAGGATCCTGCGCAATGGACGGCGCTGCACCGACGATCAACCATGCGGAGAGCGCAACCAGCATCGCGCGCCGGCCGCCCGAAATCTGCTTCATGTTCAGTCCTTCAAAAAAGTGTCGACGGCCGCCCGCGTCACGCGCCACTGCGTGCCGATGCGACGGCCCTTAAGATCACCGGCATCGAGGGTCGCGAGCACATCGGACTCGGCCACGCCCAGCATCTGGGCGACCTGCGCCGGAGTCATCAGTTCCGGCGCCGCACCACCTGCCGCCGGCGCCGGCGCCGGAATTCCCGGCGTTCCCTGACCCATGAGTCCGCCAGACTGGTTCATCATCTGCTGCGCCATCGCCATGCCAACGGCCATTTCGGCGGCCATGCCGCCGGGACCGCCATTGCCGCTCGCGAGCCCCTGCGCCATCTGAAACTTGACGTAGTCATTGAGATTGCCGACCGCCGCCATGCTCGACCGCTTGTCGATGGCCTGCTCGACCTCGGGCGGTACTGACACGTTCTCGACGATGAACGTCGTCATCTCGAGGCCATACTTGGTACCGATCGCCGGGTTGATCAGCGGCAGCAGCGCCTCGCCCAGCTCGCCGTAGCGCGATGCCACGTCGAGCGCCGGGATGTTTGCGCCCGCGAGTGCGTCGGTGAAGACGCTGACGATCCGCGAGCGCATCGCGTCGTTGAATTCGTCCAGGCGGAAATGATCGTCCGTACCCGCGACTTCCTTCAGGAATTTCTTCACGTCGACGATGCGGAAGTCATAGGTTCCGTACGCACGCAACCGTACGATGCCGAAGTCCGCATCACGCATCATCACCGGGTTGGCTGTTCCCCACTTGTTGCCCGTGAAAAGCCGCGTGACGACGTAGTAGACATCTGCCTTGAACGGGCTTTCGAATGCGTATTTCCAGCTCTTGAGGTTGGTGAGGAGCGGGATGTTGTCGGTGGTCAGCGTGTGCTTTCCCGGGCCGAACGAGTCGCCGAATTCACCCAGATAGACGAACTGCGCGACCTGCGATTCGCGCACGATCAGCTGCGCACCGTTCTTGATTTCGCGGTCCTCGTCGGGGAAGCGATACGACAGCGTGTCACGCGAGTCGTCCGTCCACTCGATGATGTCGATGAACTGTTTCTTGATGAAGTCGAGAATCGCCATGTCTCGGATATCGGTCGCCGAAGGAGTCGGGGGTTATTGGGTCAAATGCGAATGGATCGCAGGCTATTTCTTCGCCGCTGCGATCTTCTTCAGCTCGGCATCCGCGCTCTTGAATTCGCTTTCGAGGCGGGAGGCAGGAAGCGCACCAGGGACGATCGAACCGTCTGCGAACACCATGGTCGGAGTCGCGTTCACACGAATGCGGGAACCGATCTCCTGCGTCTTGGCCAGCGGCGTTTCGCAATCGCCAGGATTGTCCGGCAGAGCGCCGGTCGCGAAGAACGCGTCCCAGGCAGCAACGCGGTCGTCGGAACACCAGATCATCCGAGACTTGCGCGCCGAATCCGGGTGCAGTGAATCGATCGGGTACAGGAACGTGTAGATCGTGACGTTGTCGACGGACTTCAGCTCGTTCTCGAGCTTCGCGCAGAACGGGCAGTCGGCGTCCGAGAACACGATCAGCTTGCGCTCTCCGTTGCCCTTGACCTTCTTGATGGCGAGATCGAGCGGCAACGTGGACACGTCGACGCGGTTGAGCTTGCGCTGCCGTTCCTCGGTCAGGTTCGTCTTCGTCTCGGTGTCGTACACGGCGCCGAGGAGCAGGTACTTCGCCTTGGCATCCGTGTACAAGATGCGCTCGTCGAGCTGGACCTCGTAGAGCCCGAAATACGATGTCTTGTTGATGCCGCGCACTTCGGCGCCGGGGAACCTCTGTTCGAGGACCTTCTTGATGCCGGCAGCTTCGGGCGTCAGCGGCGCGGGTTTGTCGGCGCCGAACGCCGCGGGGCTCAGGGTCGCCCAGCCAAGGAATGCCGCTGCCGCCACGGCCAGTACTCCCGCGCCGTAGCGCAGGCGATGGTTGATTAGGGTCATCGTCACTTCTCCAGGATATTTCCGAGCCGAATTGGACAGTCTAGCGCAGCGCAGGTTGCGCCAAGGCGCGTTTGACCAGCGCCAACCGATCGACGGTGGCCATGCCGGCGTTGCGAACAATCGAGAGCCAGGGGGCCGAGGGGCCGAAAAGCCGGGTCAAGCCGTCGGTGACCGCCTGCATGGCGAGCACCGGGGCGCGCCTGCGCCGGGCGTAGCGCGCAAGCAGGAGCGGCGCACCGGGATCCGAGATCGGCCCGCGCTCGGCCAACACATCCGCGAGCGCCAGCGCGTCGCCGAACCCCAGGTTGACGCCCTGGCCGGCAAGTGGGTGCACGCCATGGGCGGCGTCACCGACCAGTGCCAGCCGATGCGCGACGGTGGTCGGCAACCGGAGCAACGCCAATGGGAACGCGCCGGCTTCCCCGATCGGCGTGAGCGCCCCCAGAGCGTGGGCGCCGGCCCCGGCCACTCGCGCCGCAAGCGCTTCGCGGGGGAGCGAGCGCAGGTCCTCAGCCAGCGCGTCGGGCGCCGACCATACGATCGAGATCCGTCTTCCCGGCAGCGGCAGCCAGGCCAGGATGCTGCCGTCGGCCTGAAACCACTGGCGGGCGCGCCCGTGATGCGCCCGTTCGCACGCGAAATTGGCCACGACACCCACCTGGCCATAGGGTCTTGGTTCGGCCACGATGCCGGCCGCTTCACGCACCCACGACCGGATTCCGTCGGCGCCGACAACCAGCGGCGCCACCATTGCCCGTGGGTCGTCCCCCTCCCCGCCCAGCAGCAACGTGCCCTGCTCGGGCGCGAAGACCAAACCGACGAACGGCGCCCCTCCGGCGACCCTCACGCCGGCAGCGAAGGTCGTTTGCAGCAACGCAGCGCGCAGCGCCCGCTCCTCGACCACCCACGCGAGCGCGCGCTCCCCCAGCTCGTAGGCCGAGAAGCGGAGGGTTGAACCCGCATCGCCCTCAACGTGCATCGCTTCGATCGGCGCCACCCGTTCGGCCGGGAGTAGCTGCCAAGCCCCTATCGCGCGCAGAAACCGGGCGCTGCCGGGGCTGATCGCATAAACACGCAGGTCCCAGGTCCCAGGATCGGGGTCCGGTGCCGCGATCGGCGCGCGATCGGCGAGGGCAACCGACAATCCGGCGCGGGCGAGCGCGGTCGCCAGCGCCAGGCCGACCAGGCCGGCGCCGGCCACGATCACGTCATGGCGCTGCGCATCGATCATTGCGAGTCCGCGGCAGGCGTCAGCACCTCGATCACGTGGTGCTGGTTCGTGTAGATGCAAAGATCGCCGGCAATCGTCAGCCCCTCTTTGACGATGTCCGGCGCGGGAAGGGCCGAGTGCTCGAGCAGCGCACGCGCGGCCGCCTGCGCGAACGCGCCACCGGAGCCGATCGCGACGATTCCCAGCTCGGGCTCGAGCACGTCACCGGTGCCCGTCAGGATCAACGACGCGGAAAGGTCGGCCACGGCGAGCATCGCCTCCAGCCTTCTAAGGACGCGGTCGGACCGCCAGTCCTTGGCGAGTTCGACCGCCGATCGAATGAGGTGCCCCTGGTGCTTCTCGAGCTTCGCCTCGAACCGCTCGAACAGCGTGAACGCGTCGGCGGTTGCGCCTGCGAATCCGGCGAGAACTCGATCGTGATAGAGCCGGCGAATCTTGCGCGCAGTCGACTTGACCACGACGTTGCCCAGCGTGACCTGACCATCGCCACCTAGTGCGACGATGCCGTCGCGGCGAACGGAGAGAATGGTGGTGCCGTGAAAGTTTTCCATGGATGGTCGGGCAGGCGCGGCTCGCCGCGCCTGCCCTCGGGCCTACTGCGGTTTTTTCAGAAAGTGCCGCGGCGAGATTCCGATCAGGAGCAGGAGCGCGCGGATGATCGGCGACGCGCCGACGATCTGCACGGCCTTGCGCTGGGTTTCGACCCGGTTGATCGCATTCAGCAGCGAACCCGCGCATACGAAGTCGACGCGTTCGACCGCCGACATGTCGATCGGCACCACAGGATGACTATGCGCGTACTCGCTGATCATCGCCATCTGCGGGGTGGCCGATCCCGTCATCACGCCGCTCCAAACCACGAGTTCCACCCCCGCGCCGACGCTGCGCTCGACATTGCCGTCGTCAATCGCACCTTCCAAGGCATCGCTGGTCGGGGCCTCGACGGCCGCCACCGGCGGCGGCTCCCAGGACGGGGGCGATCGCTCGAAGGCGACGGCGTACTCGATCGCGCGGTCGTCGAACGCCTCCAGTTTGTGCTCGAACTGGAGGAGTTCGAGCGAAAGCTGCCAAGCGCCCTCACCGGCATCGCGCCCGCGCCGCAAGAGAATGTCGAGCGCCGAGCGGATCTTCTCGGGACGCTGGAGCGTCAACGAGCAGTGCAACTTGCGTGCCTCCGCCAACGCGCCGGCGAGCAGCTGCGCGCCGGCATCGTCGAAGCCCGCGACCTGCGAGAGGTCGAGGCGGACCTGCATTTCCGGCTTGGACATCGTCTTGCGCAGCGACTCGATCTGCACCGCACTGGCGGACGTAAGCTTCCCGGTGAGCTGCGCATAGCCTCCCGCCGTGCTCTTCGGCGCCGCCGCGGGCACTCTCGCTCCTTCTTCCCAGGCGGGCGGCGAGCGTTCGAACTGCACGACGTACTGCAGCGCCAGTTTTTCGAACGCAGCACGGTCATTCGCGCGCTGCTGCAGGTCGAACAGCGCGAGCCACGCGAGCGGAGAAATCCTTGCATCGTGATCCTCGAGCACGCCTTGCGCCAGCAACTCCCGCGCCGGCTGCGCCTGGCCGCCCGCATACAGCAGCGCGGCATTCTCGAGCACTGCGCACAACCCCGGATTGGCCTGAGCGACCTCGATCGAAGTGCGCATCGGCGACCATTCGATGAAGCTCGCGCCGGTCATCGAGATCTCGCCAGCGGGCTCGGACCGCGGACGGTCGGGCGCACCGCGTCTGCCCTGAGCCTGCACCGCGACGTCACGCGCGGACACCGGCGTGCGCGCGCCACCCCCACCTGTCACCGGGCTGATGATCGGCTTGTGGGCGCCGGGTTTCTTCGCGGGCGGCTTTGAAAACAGTGCCATGAAATCGGCAGGATATGCCGTTGGAATGGAAATTGGTGATTATGTTCCCAAGCGTTCGACGCTACAAGGAAGCGGCGCCGCGCATCAATGCAAAACGGCCGATGGTACCGGCCGTAGGCATGGGCGCTCGTCGCGCGGCGTCCCTCATCCTCACGGAAGGTCCGACCGCGGCGTGACGACGGATCAGCCGAGATTCTGAGCGGCGAAATCCCAGTTCAGCAGCTTGTCGATCACGGCGTCGACATAGGCGGCGCGCTTGTTCTGGTGATCGAGGTAATACGCGTGTTCCCACACATCGATCGTCAACAGCGGTTTCTGTCCCTTCGTGAACGGGACCTCCGCGTTCGCCGTCTTCACGACCTTGAGGGCACTGCCGTCCAGCACGAGCCAGCCCCAACCCGAGCCGAACTGCGACACCGTCGTCGTCGCCATTTCCTTCTTGAAGCCGTCGTAGCCGCCGAACGCCGCGTCGATCATCTGCGCGAGCTTGCCCGTGGGCCTGCCACCGCCGTTGCCCTTCAGGCTGTTCCAGTAGAACGTGTGGTTCCAGATCTGCGCGGCGTTGTTGAACAGCCCGGCCTTTTCGGACTTGCCGGCCGTTTCGTCGATGATCTTCTCGAGCGGCGCGTTCTCGTAGTCGGTGCCCTTGACCAGGTTATTCAGGTTATCGACGTAGGTCTTGTGGTGCTTGCCGTAATGGAACGAGATCGTGTTCGCCGAGATCACCGGCTCGAGCGCGTTTTCGGCATACGGCAGGGAGGGAAGGGTGAACATGAGCGATTCTCCTGACGAAGAATTGAGTATTGTAGACGAGCTGGAAGGGGTCGCAAGGCTAACGCCGCGAACCCCCTTCCAACCTGGGCGGTGTTCAATCGCCGTAAAGCTTCTGTACCCGCTCCCTGCGCTCCTGCGCCTCGAGCGACAGCGTCGCCGTCGGGCGCGCGATGAGGCGCGCCACGCCAATAGGTTCGCCGGTTTCCTCGCACCATCCATAGGATCCGTCATCGATCAACCGCAGCGATTTTTCCACCTTCTTCAGGAGCTTGCGCTCGCGGTCGCGCGTGCGCAGTTCGAGCGTGTACTCCTCCTCGAGCGTTGCGCGGTCGGAAGGATCGGTCGTGACCTCGTTCTCGCGCAGATGCTCGCCGGTGTCGTCTGCGTTACGCAGAAGCTGGTCGCGCAGCTCAAGCAATTTCTTCTTGAAGAACGCGAGCTGCGCTTCGTTCATGTAGTCCTTCTCGGGCGCCTTGAGGATTTCCTCGTCGGTGAGCTCGCGGACTTTCTTTGTGGCGGATGCGGTTTTAGTTGCCATGCTTGATTCCACCCTGCAAAAAGCGATCATCCGAGGTATCGGGACTCGGGACCTGCCACGCGCGTGCGCGCACCTGATTCCCAGTAACCGATCTGCCGCACGGCCGATTGCGTGAGCCGCCGGCGGGGAGGGTGTCCCCGGCACGAAATTTGTCATTATAGCCCGACCGAAGCCCGCGCCGCCACCGCCAGACCGCCTGCCCAATGGCGGCCCCCGAACGATCGGGGGGCGCACGCAAGCCCCCGTATAATCGTGGAAAAACAAGGCCTTCCTATGACCGCCCCGCTGGATTCCCTGACCATCCTCCGCCCCGACGACTGGCACGTCCATCTGCGGGACGGGCCGGCGCTCGCGGCAGTCGCCGGCCACACGGCACGCGTATTCGCGCGTGCAATCGTCATGCCTAACCTAAAACCACCGGTTACCACAGTGGCGGCGGCCGCCGACTACCGCGCGCGCATCCTCGCAGCGCTGCCCGCAGGCTCGTCCTTCGCGCCGCTGATGACGCTCTACCTCACCGACAACACGCCGGTCTCGGAAATCGAGCGCGTGAAGGCGTCGGGCTTCGTCCATGCCGTCAAGTACTACCCGGCGGGCGCCACGACCAACTCGGATTCCGGGTGTCACGCGGCTCGACCGCGTCCTTCCCGTGCTGGCCACCATGGAGAAGCTTGGTGTTGTATTGAGCCTCCACGGCGAGGTCACCGACCCCGACGTCGACGTATTTGACCGCGAGCAGGTATTCGTGGACACGTTGCTGCAGCGAATCGTCCAGGATTTTCCGGGCTTGGGCATCGTCCTCGAGCACATCACGACGCGCGAGGCCGCCGCGTTCGTACGCGAGGCGCAGACCCGTATCGGGGCCACCATCACGCCGCAGCACCTCCTGTGGTCGCGCAATGTGCTCTTCACGGGCGGACTGCGGCCGCACCACTACTGCCTGCCGATCCTCAAGCGGGAGTTGCACCGGCAGGCGCTGGTGACCGCCGCCACCTCGGGCAATCCGCGCTTCTTCCTGGGCACCGATTCCGCGCCGCATGCGAAGCGCGAGAAGGAGAAAGCCTGCGGTTGCGCAGGCTGTTTTTCGGCGCACGCAGCGCTCGAGCTGTACGCGGAAGTCTTCTCCGGCGAGAACGCGCTCGATCGACTCGAAGGATTCGCCAGCCGATTCGGCGCCGATTTCTACGGACTGCCCCGAAACACGGGGACAGTGACGCTCACGCGCGCACCGTGGTTGGTGCCGGCCGAATATCCGTTCGGCAGCGAAAGCATCGTGCCGCTACGGGCAGGCGAAGCGATAGGCTGGCGGGTTTCGGGCTAGATTCCCCGGCGTCGTCCTCGGCGTCTTCCCTCGACGGGCGGGCGGCTCGGCGGCGGGCCGGGGTGGCGAGTGTCGTCGACGCTCAATGCGCGTACAATTATCGGCTCGAAGCCAGCCAGACCGTCGCTGCTTCCGCGGTGCAAACCGCCGGAAGGAGAGGAAAGTCCGGGCTCCGCAGAGCAGGATGCCGGGTAACGCCCGGACGCTATAAGTCGCCGTTAGCGCGGTCGATGAAGGCGAGGAATAGGGCCACAGAGACGAGTCGCCGGCCGTTACTGGCTGGCGGGTGAAACGCGGCAACCTCCATCCGGAGCAACACCAAGTAAGCGGACGCGCATTTGGCAACAAGAGGCTGCTCGTCTAGTCCGCGGGTAGGTGGCTTGAGCGTGTCGGCAACGGCGCGCCTAGAGGAATGACGGCCATAGCGCACATCGCAGTGCGCCGTAACAGAACCCGGCTTATCGGCTGACTTCGACTTATACGCGCGCCCCGCTTCTTCGACGAAGGTCGTATGCGGGCGCCTACCGCGGGTGCTTCATTTGCTGGCGCAGCGCGGTCTTCAGCACCTTGCCCGTGTTGTTCTTGGGCAGGTCGGTGACGAACACATAGGCCCTCGGGCGCTTGAAGCGGGCGATTTGCGACAGGCACAGCGCGTCGAGCGCGTCCTCGAGCGCGCGCACCGCGGCGGAATCGACCAACGGTCCGCGCGCGACCACGCAGGCCACGACCTCCTCGCCCCACTCCGGATGCGCGCGCCCGATCACCGCCACCTCCGCAACGGCCGGATGCCTGAGCAGGACTTCCTCCACCTCGCGCGGATAGATGTTTGAACCGCCGCTGATGATCAGGTCCTTTGAGCGGTCCATGAGCGTCAGGAAGCCGTCCGCCGACAGCGCGCCCAGGTCGCCGGTGTGCAGCCAGCCGTTGGCCAGCGCAATGCGCGTGGCATCCGGATTTCGCCAGTAGCCGCGCATCACCGTGGGTCCGCGCACCAGCACCTCGCCGATCGTCCCCGCAGGCAGCGACTCGTCGTTCGCGCCAGCGACGCGCACGTCGATGCCGGTCTGCGCACAGCCGACCGATGCGATGCGCTTCTCGTCGCCGCGCAGCATTGCATCCGCGAGCAGCGCGCGGCCCATTGCGGTGATCGTCATCGGCGATTCGCCTTGCCCGTAGATCTGCGCGAGCCGTGGCCCGAACGCCTCGAACGCGGCACGGCAGTCGGCGACGTACATCGGACCGCCGCCGTAGACGATGCACTTCAAACGATCACGATCGACACGCTCGAATGCGGCTGAATCGACGAGGCGCTTGACCATCGTCGGCGCCGCGAAGAAGAGGCTGCGATTCCAGGCGGCGACGAGTTCCGCGATTTCGTCCGGATCGAACCCACCCGACTCGGGTATCACGTTGACCGCGCCGCGCGCCACGTGCACAACCGCGTAGAGGCCGGTTCCATGCGACAGCGGTGCCGCATGCAGGATCGCATCGCCAGGCTCGATCCCCTCCACATCCGCGAGAAAGCACTGTGCCATCGCCGCCAGGTTGGCGTGCGTAATCTCGACCCCCTTGGGGCGCCCTGTCGTGCCGCTGGTATAGAACAGCCATGCCGGTGCATCGGCCGCGACCGCAACCGGTGTGCAGAGCGGCGCATGTGCAACGCGGCGTTCGTGGTCGACGCCCGCGAGCGCGACGATTTGCTCGAGCGCCGGCATAGATGGCTCGCGTTCCGCGAGCGCCGCATGCCAGGCACCATCGACGAATGCAAACCGCGCGCCGCTGTCGGCAAGAATGAACGCCAATTCATTGCGATGCAGCCTGGCGTTGACCGGAACCGCAACGAGACCTGCCCACCAGCAGGCGAAGAGCGTCTCCAGGTACGCCGGGTGGTTGCTGGCCACCACGACGACTCGGTCACCGCGCGCCATCCCCGCTGCCTGCAAACTGCCGGCCAGCCCCGCCGCCCGGCGGGCGAGCGCAGCGTAATCGTGCAGCACCTCTGCCGCAATGGCGACGGCGGGCAGATTCGGCCAGCGCTGCGCCGTGCGCACCAGCAGCGTCGACAGGTTGTGCAGTTCCGAGTCCACGTCAGTAGCGCCGGGCCGTCCCAAGGGGCTGACCCGCCTCCTCAGGGGGCAGCGAGCGAAGCGAGCGTTGGGGTCGCTTCATCCTAGTGCCGGCGCCGCCGCGCGTCCTTCGCGATTTCGCGCGCGGCATTGCGGCCGGGAATCCCGGTGACGCCGCCGCCCGGATGTGCGCCAGACCCGCACAGGTAGAGCCCGGCGACGGGCATCCGGTAGTCCGCATGACCGAGGACCGGCCTCGACGAAAACAGCTGGTCGAGCGCCAGCGCGCCATGGAAGATATCGCCGCCGACGAGGCCGAACTCGCGCTCGAGGTCGAGCGGCGACAGCACGCGGCGGCCCAGTATGCTCGCGCCGAAACCGGGTGCGTGGCGGTCAACGGTGGCGATCATCAGGTCGGCGACTTCGTCGCGCGCGTCGTCCCAGGTCCGTCCCGGCCGCACCGACGGAAGGTCGGGATGCGCATGCTGGCAGAACATGCTCGCCACGTGCATACCGGCCGGCGCGAGCGTGGGATCGACCGTCGACGGAATCAGCATCTCCACGATGGGCTCCCGTGACCAGCCGTGGGTTCGCGCATCGAAAAAAGCGCGTTCCATGTACGCGAGCGACGGCGCCATGATGATGCCGCTGCCATGATGCGGCTGAACGCTCGAGCCGGGAAGCACTGCGAAACTTGGCAGCGCCGACAGCGCAACGTTCATCCGGAACGTCGCGGACCCGCAGCGGTAGCCATCGATGCGCGCCCGAAAATCGTCGGGCAGGTGTTCGGGCGCGACCAGTCGCTGGAACAGCAGCTTGGGATTGACGTTGGCGATCACGCGCGCAGCCTCGATTACTTCGCCGCTTTCGAGTTCGATGCCCACGGCCCGGCGCGCCTTGACCACGACGCGCGCGACCGCCGCGTTGGTCCGCAGCACGACTCCACGCGCCGCGCATTCGGCGGCCATCGCCTGCGTAATCGCACCCATGCCGCCGATCGCGTGGCCCCATTGCCCGCGCGTGCCGTTGACTTCACCGAAGACGTGATGCAGCAGCACGTAGGCGGAACCGGGCGTATAGGGGCTCGCGAAATTGCCAACCACCGCGTCGAAGCCGAAGGCCGCCTTGATCGGTGCGCTCTCGAACCATCTGTCTAGCATGTCGCCGGCGCTCTTGGTGAAGAGATCCATCAGGTCACGCCGCTCGGGCAGCGTCAGCGCACGAAACGACTTGCCTATCCTGATGAGGTCGAACAGCGCCGAAGCGTCGCGTACCCCGCCGGCGCCGAGATTGGGAGGCGTTGCAGCAAGCATGCCGCGCAGTACCGAGGCGATGCGTTCGAGCATCGCGTAGTACGCAGGCAGCGCGTCGGCGTCGCGCGGCGAGAACTTCGCGACCTCTGCCCTCGTGGCGGCGAGCCCGCCGCCGACCTTGAGGAACGTGCCATCCGGCAGCGGCAGGAAATTGGCGACCGAACGCTCGCGGATCACGAGCCCGTGGTCGGCGAGCCTCAAGTCGCGGATGACCTGCGGGTCGAGCAGGCTGACCGTGTAGCTCGCAGTCGAGTTGCGGAAGCCGGGATGGAATTCCTCGGTGACCGCCGCGCCGCCGACGATCCCGCGCCGCTCGGCCACGCAAACGGCGAGGCCGGCGGCCGCGAGATAGGCGGCGCAGGTAAGCCCGTTGTGGCCGCCTCCGATGATGACGGCGTCGAAGCGGCGCGCGCTACTCGTCACCGATGCCGGCGGCCACCGTCGAGAAGCCGCAGTCGACGTACGTGATCTCGGCAGTGATCGCGCTGGCCAACGGCGAAAGCAGGAACGCCGCCACGTTGCCGACCTCGTCGATCGTCACGTTACGGCGAAGCGGTGCCGACTTCTCGACAAAGTTGAGAATCTTCGAGAAGCCGCCGATGCCGGCCGCAGCGAGCGTCTTGATCGGGCCGGCCGAAATGCCGTTCACGCGGATCTGCTCCGGGCCCAGACACGCAGCGAGATAGCGGACGTTGGCCTCGAGGCTCGCCTTGGCGAGTCCCATCACGTTGTAATTGGTGAGCGCGCGCACGGCACCGAGGTAGGTAAGCGTGACCAGCGCGCCGCCGCGTCCCTGCATCAACGGACGTGCGCCGCGGGCCAACGCGGCAAGGCTGTAGCTCGAGATGTCGTGCGCGGTGGCGAACGCCGCGCGCGTCATGCCGTTCAGGAAATCGCCGGACAGCGCCTCGCGCGGAGCAAACGCAATCGAATGCAGCACGCCGTCCAGGCCGCCCCATTCGGACCGCAGCGTCGCGAACAGCGCGTCGACGTCCTCGTCGCGCGTCACGTCGCACGGAAGCACCGGCGACGAGCCGAATTCGGCGGCGATCCTGACCACGCGGTCCTTCAGGTCGTCGTTGACGTAGGTGAACGCGAGCGTCGCACCTTCGCGCTGGCACGCGCGCGCCACGCCGTATGCGATGGACCGGTTGGAGAGCACCCCGGTGATGAGGATCTTGCGGTCGGCGAGAAAGCCCATGCAGGCTCCGGCAGCTTCGTTGACGGAAAATCGGACAAGGATACCCGCAGTGCCCGCGCGGGTGGCGTTGCATCAGCGCGAAGTGCTGACGTCCTCCAGAACGCCGCAAGCCATCCGGTTGTTGGGCAGCCCGGGCAGCGCGTCGCTGATCGTGTAGCCGTGGTGAATCACGACCGAGTGCCCGCGCAGCGGCGGCGGGCCGTCGACGCTCACACCGGGTACGAACACGACGTAGGCCGTCAGGTCACCGTTGGAATCCACGGTGAACGACGGGAGCAGATCGCCGGGCGCCTTGTCCGCTCCGGGCGGCGCCCAGGCCGGTCCCGCAGAGAACAGGTTGGGCGACGTGCAGTTGCCACGCTCGTGGAGCGCAATGCGGTAGGTCCCGGGCAGGGTGTTGACGAGGAACGCCTGCACCGCGATGCCGCCCTTGTAATTGACGATGCGCACCATGCCGGTCGCCGCCGAACCGGTGCCCTTCAATTGGGCAAAGACGCCGGACTCGCGGCGAAAGACGGTTTCGACATCCTCCTTGGCCGTTGCGCAGCCGGCGAGCATCGCGAGCGCAGCCAGCGAGACGGCGTACCCCCGAAGGCCGACGCCGCGTCCTTCGCTCCGCACCGTGCCACGAATCTTCAAGAGCGCGTGATCACGCCGCACGCCACGCGCGCGCCGGAATTGCCCGTGGGCTGCGTCTTGTAATCGTCCGGATCCTTATGGACGATGAGCCCGCGACCGACGATGTCGGTTTCGCCGCTGCCGACGGTGATCACGTCGAGCTCCACCACCAGAGCCGCATTGCCGTTCGCGTCCGCGACCAGCATCGGCAGGTCGCCCGCGTGCCGATCCATCGTCGAAGGCATCGCATGCGGCTTGGCACGCGGGTTGAAGTGTCCCCCGGCGCTCACGCCGTCACCGGAGCTGCAGTCGCCCTTCTCGTGAATGTGGAAGCCGTGTCCGCCGGGCGCCAGGCCCGCCACGTGCGCGTCGACGACGACCTTGTCGCCCAACTGCGTGAACGTGACCGTGCCGGACGCGGTGTTGCCCCTGGTCGGTTCGAGTTTCACCGTCGCCTTCGGCCCCGGGGAGGGGTGTCGAGGTGCAGCCTGCCAGCAAAACAGCGGCGGCGAACCCGACGATCGTTGTCTTCATCGTATCTCCAGTCAAGCCCGGCAGGACGAAAGCGTGGATGCTGTATTCCGTCCGCGGGGGAATGCACTCAATCATAGTGCATCGGCAACGCTTTTCCAAAAGTGCATGCCATGTGGCGAATCGAAGCGGTAGAATCGTCGCCGCAGCGACGTTCGAACTGCATTCATCGGGGAGGCAATTCATGTCACATCAGCGTATCGCGGGCGCGCTCGTATTCGTGCCCGTGACGGCGGCATCTTTACTACTCGCAGGGTGCTTCGGCGAAGATACCTACACGCCGGAATCGAACACCAAGCCCGCATTCGTCGGCACGGTCACAAAGTCGTCGTACGACGGCACCAGCAATGACCTCCTGACCGCGGGGCTGGGCAAGACCGGTCTGGCCGGCGGTGCACCGGCGGTCGCGAATCCGACGGCGCCCACGCCCACGGAGCTGCGCACGCTCGCCATCTACAACAATTACCGCGCGCTGGTGGATATCGCCACCAACGGTGGCTACGGATCACTCTACGGGCCGAACATCGACGTGAACGGCAATCCGACTCTCGGGGAAGGCATGGTCGCCGGCACCGAATACATCGCGTACGCCGACGACGGATCGGGCAAGCAGAACGTGACCATGATGGTGCAGATCCCCGCATCGTTCAATGCGGCATCCGCCTGCATGGTGACCGCGACGTCGTCGGGCTCGCGCGGCGTCTACGGCGCGATCGGAACGGCAGGGGAATGGGGATTGAAACATGGCTGCGTGGTGGCCTACAGCGACAAGGGATCGGGCACCGGGATCCACGACCTCGCGACCGATACCGTCAATACGCAGAACGGAATCCGTTCCGGGGCCGCGGCGGCCGGCAAGAACTCGAACTTCACGTCGGATCTCTCGGCATCGGACCTCGCGGCTTTCAATGCCGCGACGCCGAACCGGATGGCCGTCAAGCACGCGCATTCACAACAGAATCCGGAGAAGGATTGGGGAGGCGACACACTGAACGCGATCCGCTTCGCGTTCTACGTGCTGAACGAAGAACGCGCCGCCCGCAATGCGGACGGCAGCGCGAAGATTGACTTCAAGGCGGCGAACACGATCGTCATCGCATCGTCGGCGTCCAACGGTGCCGGTGCGGCGGTCGCTGCGCTCGAACAGGACAGCGAGGGCCTGATCGACGGCCTCGCGGTGAGCGAGCCCAGCATCGCGCTTCCCCCTGGTGGCAATCTGGTCGTCAAGCGCGGCAGCGTCACAATGACCGGCACCGGCCGTCCGCTCTACGACTACTTCACGCTTGCCAACCTGCTGCAGCCGTGCGCGGCGATCTCGGCGGCGGCCACGGGCTCGCCGGGCGCCGTATTCGTCAATGCCACGCTCGCGGCAAACCGTTGCGCGTCGCTGAAAACCCGGGGATACCTCAGCGGAGCCGCGACCGCTGAGCTCGCGACCGACGCGATGAACCAGCTCGTCGCCTACGGTTGGCAGCCCGAATCGAACCTGCTGCAGGCGTCGCACTACGCGTTCGCCACGCCGGCAATCGCGATGACCTACTCAAACTCCTATGGCCGCTTCAGCGTAAAGGACAATGTCTGCGGGCTGTCGTTCGGTGCCACCGATGCCGCCGGCAAGCCGACGGCAATCGGCGCCGCAGCGCTGGCGCAGGGCTTCGGGACCAGCAACGGTGTTCCCCCCACGATCGGCATCAACATCATCAACAACGACGCGCCGGGCGGACCGGTAAACAGCCCGGCATCAATATCGCCGTCGACCGGTCTGCTCGACTTCAACTTCGACGCTGCAGATTGTCAGCGCAAACTCTGGACAGGCAGCGATCCGTTGGCCGTTCGCGTACAAACGGGCGTCAAGGAAATCTACCGTACCGCAAATCTGCACGGCAAGCCGGCGATCATCGTGCATGGCCGGTCCGATGCGCTGGTTCCGGTGTCTTTCACGTCGCGTCCGTACTACGGCCAGAACAAGATCGTCGAAGCTTCCGCGTCGAAGCTGACCTACATCGAGGTCACCAATGCACAGCATTTCGACACTTTCATCGACAATGCAGCGCTACCCGGCTACGACTCGATGTTCATCCCCTTGCACTACTACTTCAACAAGGCGATGGACGCGGTCTACGCCAACCTGACGCTGAACGTGCCGCTGCCGCCCGCGCAGGTGGTGCGAACCATTCCGCGCGGCGGTACACCCGGCTCGGCCCCGCCGATCACGACGGCCAACGTGCCGCCGATCTTGCAGGCGCCTGCCGTCGCAAATCAGATCACGTTCTCGGGCAACACGCTGACCATTCCCGATTGATCTGGCCGAAGAGCGGTGACCGCGGGAATTCGTCAATCTCGGAATGTTTGGAGCACAGGGAGTGCCGGCAGGACTTTGGTGCCCCGGAGAACATTTCGCGGGAACCGCCAGATGCTTGCCGTCGTCCGTGCGTTGCGCGCGATCAGCGGCGATGGAACCTGATCTTCCAGCCATTCCGGTACACTCCGGTACACTAGATGGCCGCCTCAGTCTGAGGCGGCCGTTTTCTTCCGGCCTTCCGCGAACCGTCCTGCCATGTCATTCAAGATGACCCCCGAAGAGATCGTCTCAGAGCTCGACAAGCACATTGTCGGGCAGGAGGCCGCCAAGCGCGCGGTCGCCATTGCGCTGCGCAACCGGTGGCGCCGACAGCAGGTGGCGGAGCCTCTGCGCCACGAGATCACGCCGAAGAACATCCTGATGATCGGTCCCACGGGTGTGGGCAAGACGGAGATCGCGCGCCGACTGGCGCGCCTTGCCGACGCGCCATTCGTGAAAGTGGAGGCGACCAAGTTCACCGAGGTCGGTTACGTCGGCCGCGACGTCGACACGATCATCCGCGACCTGGTCGAGGTCGCGGTGAAGGAAACGCGCGAGGAAGAAACGCGCAAGGTGCGCGACCGCGCGGCCGACAACGCGGAGGAGCGACTGCTCGA
Source organism: uncultured beta proteobacterium (assembly GCA_963739745.1). GTDB lineage: Bacteria > Pseudomonadota > Gammaproteobacteria > Burkholderiales > Casimicrobiaceae > VBCG01. The sequence goes on along the minus strand of CAVUCJ010000006.1, from coordinate 136,337 downwards.
CGTGCTGTTGCCGCCCGCACGCGAGGTCAATCTCGAGGATCTGAAGCCGACCGATTCCGCCACGCGGCAAAAATTCCGCAAGATGCTGCGCGAGGGCGCGCTCGACGAGCGGGAGGTCGAGATCGAGGTGTCGGCGCTGCCGGCGCAGATGGAGATCATGGCGCCCCCGGGAATGGAGGAGCTGACGAGCCAGATCCAGGGCATGTTCCAGCAAATGGGCTCCGGGCGCCGCAAGCACAGGAAGATGACCGTCGCCGAGGCGTTGAAGGTGCTGACCGACGAGGAGGCCGCGCGGCTCCTCAACGACGATGACATCAAAACGAAGGCGCTGGCCGCGGCCGAGCAGAACGGCATCGTGTTCCTGGACGAGATGGACAAGATCGCATCGCGGTCCGAGGCTCACGGCGCGGATGTCTCGCGCCAGGGTGTGCAGCGCGACCTGCTGCCGATCGTCGAGGGCACGACGGTGTCGACCAAATACGGAATGGTCAAGACCGATCACGTCCTGTTCATCGCGTCGGGCGCGTTCCACCTGTCGACGCCGTCCGATCTCATCCCTGAACTGCAGGGGCGCTTTCCAATCCGGGTCGAACTCTCGTCGCTGTCGGTGTCGGACTTCGAGAAGATCCTGACGGCGACCGACGCGTGCCTGACGCGGCAGTACGCCGCACTGCTTGCCACCGAGCAGGTGCATCTCGATTTCCAGCCGGACGGGATACGGCGGCTGGCGGAGATCGCGTTTTCGGTCAATGAAAAACAGGAAAACATCGGGGCGCGGCGTCTGTACACGGTGATGGAACGCCTCCTCGACGACGTGTCGTTTCATGCCGCACGGCGGACCGGCGAGCACATCCCGATCGACGCATCGTTCGTCGATGCCACGCTGGCCGGCATCGCCGGGGACGACAACCTCGCGCGGTACATTCTCTGATGCGCATCAGGCCTCCGCGGCACGGATAGACGCATCCGCGAAGGCATTCGGCCTCCGCGGTCCCCGCCATGCTCGAACGCATCCTCGGCATCATCCTGCCGGTCTTCCTGATCATCATCGTCGGGTACCTCTTCGCGCGTCGCGTGAAGCCCGACATGGCGATGGTCAACCGGATCAGCATGACGATCCTCGCGCCGGCGCTCATTTTCTCGGCGCTCGCAAGCAAGGAGTTCGACGTCGGCGCCAACCAGCTGCTGATGGTGGGAAGCATCGGCGTCGTTCTGGGCTCGGGACTGCTTGCCTGGCCTTTTGCCCGGCTGCTGCATGCCGACTACCGCACGTTCGTGCCTCCGATGATGTTCAACAACTGCGGCAACATGGGACTGCCGCTGGCGGTGCTGGCGTTCGGGCAGGCCGGGTTCTCGGCGATGGTTGCGCTGTTCGCGATTTCCAACCTGCTTCAGTTCACGCTGGGCACCTGGATGGTGGATCACCATGCACGTTTCGGCAGCCTGCTGCGCAACCCGATGGTGTGGTCGACGTTCCTGGGCTTCACGTTCGCGATCGTGCATCCGCCGATGCCCGAGTGGGCAAGTGTGGGCATCAAGATGGTCGGCGACGCGCTGATCCCGATGATGCTGCTCTCGCTGGGCGTTCGCCTCTACGAGGTGCGCTGGGACGACTGGCACCTGGGAGTCATCGGCGGCCTCGTGTGTCCGCTCACCGGCATCGCGATGGCCGCGCTGCTCGCACCGTTCTTGGGACTCGACCGCATGCAGCAAGGGCTGCTGATCCTGTTCGGGGCGCTGCCGCCCGCGGTGCTCAACTTCATGGTGGCCGAGCAGTTCAGGCAGGAGCCGGCGAAGGTTGCGTCGATCGTTCTGATCGGCCACGTGCTCTCCGTGGTGTTCGTGCCGATCGGGCTGATACTCGCGCTGCATTGACCCGATGTCCGGCGATAACATCGAAGTTGTCCTGTTCGACCTCGGCGGCGTGCTGATCGAGCTCGCGGGCGTCGAAAAGATGCTCGAATGGTCGCCGGGCCTCGGCTCGACCGACGAGTTGTGGCGCCGCTGGCTGCATTCCGATTCGGTCCGCCGCTTCGAGACCGGATCCGCGGGCCGCGACGAATTCGCCGCCGGCGTCATCGGCGAGTTCGGCCTTCCGGTCGGGCCCGACGAATTCATCGCCGCGTTCACGTGGTGGCCGCGGGCGGTGTTCCCCGGTGCCGTCGAGTTGCTGGCGACCATGCGCGAGCGCTACCGGCTGGCAAGCGTGTCGAACACCAACGAAATCCACTGGAATCGCTTCTCGGGCGCCTGGTCGCTCGACGCCTCGTTCCACGACAATTTCCCGTCCCATCTTGTCGGAAAGTTGAAGCCTGACGCCGACTACTTTACGCACGTGCTGGACACGGTCGGCGTACCCGCGCACCGCGTGCTGTTCATCGACGACAACGTGATCAACGTCGACGCCGCCGCACGGCTGGGCCTCGTGGCGCGGCGCGTCGCGGGCGTGGACGGCGCGCGGCAGGCGTTTCGCGACCTGGGATTGCTCGAGGACTGACGCGGCATCTGCCGCAGCGCAGCGTATCCGGGTCGCAGGGCGCGGTTGCGATCCCGACCGTCGGGTTCGACGCCTGCATTGTGCGGGCGCGGATTCCGCTGCATCATGTTTCGATGAACCTTCATCGGAAACTTCTCGAGCGCGCCGCCGCGGGCAAGCCGCTGCGCGTGGCGCTGATCGGTGCCGGCAAATTCGGCTCGATGTACCTCGCCCAGGCGAAGCACACGCCGGGCATTCACATGGTGGCCGTCGCCGACCTGATGCCCGACCGCGCGCGCGCGTCGCTTGCGCGCGTGGGCTGGCCCCCGGAGAAGTTCGGGGCACGTTCGCCCGCCGAAGCGGCGCGCGGCGGCGCCACCTGCGTGACCGATGACGCATTCGCCGTCATCGCGGCGCCCGAAGTCGAGATCGTCATCGACGCCACCGGGCACCCGGCCGCCGGCATTCGCCATGCGCTCGCCTGCTGCGCCCACGGCAAGCACATCGTCATGGTCAACGTCGAGGCCGACGCGCTGGCGGGACCGCTGCTCGCGCAGCGTGCGCGCGAGGCGGGCGTCGTGTACTCGCTCGCGTACGGCGACCAGCCCGCGCTCATCTGCGAGATGGTCGACTGGTGCCGCACCGCGGGCTTCGCGGTGGTCGCCGCGGGCAAGGGCACCAAGTACCTGCCCGAGTATCACGCTTCGACCCCCGCCACCGTCTGGCCGCACTACGGATTCACGCCCGAGATGGTCGCGGCGGGCGACTTCAACGCGCAGATGTTCAACTCGTTCCTCGACGGGACCAAGAGTGCGATCGAGATGGCCGCCGTCGCCAATGCGACGGGCCTGGCACCCGACCCGGGGGGGCTGCACTTCCCGCCGTGTGGCGTCGACGATCTGCCGCGGGTGCTGCGGCCGCGCGACGAGGGTGGCCAGCTGCATCACAGCGGGCAGGTGGAAGTGATCTCCAGCCTGGAGCGCGACGGTCGCCCGGTCTTTCGCGATCTGCGCTGGGGCGTCTACGTTACCTTTCGCGCGGGCGACGCGGTCGGAGAGGACTACGTTCGCCGCTGCTTCCGCGAATACGGCTTCTCGACCGACCCCTCCGGCCGCTATTCGGCGATGTACAAGCCGTATCACGCGATCGGACTTGAGCTTGGCATCAGCGTCGCATCCGCCGGCCTGCGCGGCGAGCCCACCGGGCAGGCAAACGCGTGGCATGGCGACGTGGTGGCGACCGCCAAGCGAGACCTCGCCGCCGGAGAAACGCTCGACGGCGAAGGCGGCTACACCGTGTACGGCAAGCTCTATCCGGCGCTCGCGTCATGCGCATTGGGAGGGCTGCCGCTCGGCCTCGCGCACGGCGTGACATTAAAGCGCAGCATCGCCGCGAACGCGCCGGTCCGCTGGGACGATGTCGTATACGATGCCGGCAACGACGCGGTCAGTTTCCGGCGGGAGATGGAGACGGCATTCGGGACCTCCGACGGGAAATTCGAGTTCTGCGTAGTCGGTGCAGTTGCCCTCGGCGAGGGCTCAGACGTAGCCGAAGTTGTCGAGCTTGTTGCCCTCCAGGTCGCGAAATCAGGCGAATCGGAAGCCGTCGCCACTCTCGGCGCGCATGCCGGTGGGCCCGTCGTCGGTGCCTCCGAGATTGCGCGCCTTGATTGTAATCCGATCAACCGTGTCGCGCGAATCGACTGCGATGCCGGTCATCACGCCTTTGGCCACCGTGGCCGGCCGGCCGTCACAGGGCACGAATATCCGGGACGTCGAACATGCCGCCGAGGATCGCCGGATTGCTGCAGGAATCGAATACCAGGCCGGAAGACGCGGCCGTGGTGCGCTCAATACTTGACCGAACAGCCGTAGGGCGTCGTGCTGGCAATCGTCACCGGCTTGCCGGCCAGCGATTCGTTCAGCGCGGCGCGAACGTAGTTGTTGGCGATCTTGCGATCGGACTCGCGTGCGCTGCGCTTGTCGTCGATCGCGCCGCTGTAGACGACCTTGCCGGCGGGGTCGATCACGAACATCTGCGGTGTCGTTTTGGCGGCGTACGCGCGACCGGTCTCGCTGGTGCCGTCGATCAGCACGGCCTTGGGCGCGGCGCCGCGATCCCTGATCCACGCATCCATCTGCGCCGCGGTCTTGTACTCGCTGCTGCTCCGGTTGGTCGAGTTGATCGTCAGCCACACGACGTCTTTCGCGCCAGCCTCCTTCTGCAGCGCCTGCATCGCGTCGGCGCCGTACTGCGCCTGCACGAACGGACATTCCGGATTGGTCCACTCGAGGACCACGAACCTGCCCTTGTAGTCGGAAAGCCTGACCACCTTTCCGGAGGTGTCGGTCACGGAAAAATCGGGCGCCGCCGTACCGGCGGACACCGCGAATGCTGCGCTGGCAACCACGGCCAGCGACAGCGGCAACAGGCGAGCGAAAGAAAAGAATGTCATGGTGGCCTCACGCGAACGGTGGGAACCCGAAGGATAGGAAATTCCGAAACGAACGCAAGACTCTAGAGGGTGGACAGTGCGTCGAGCACGGTCTGCCGCTGAAGCACTTCCGGCAGCAGCAGCGGCTCCTTGCCGGGACGATAGAGAACATACACCGGCACGCCCTGCCGGCCCAGATCGGCAAGCGCCTGCGTGATCACCGGGTCGCGGCGCGTCCAATCGGCGCGCACGAGCACGACACCACGCTGCGCGAAGGCGTCCTTCACCTCACTGGTGTTCAGTACCAGCCGCTTGTTGACCTGGCAGGTGACGCACCATGCCGCGGTGAAATCGAGGAACACCGGCTTGTTGGCCGCTGTCAATTCGCTCACCAGCGTGGGCGAGAACGGCTGCCAGAAATCGGCCGAGCCCGAGATCGTGCCCGCCTGGATCGGCGCCTGTGAATTGCGCTCCGGCACCGCGGCGAACAGCGGCCAGGCGACGGTCGCGGCGGCGGCCAGTCCCGCCAGCGCGACGACCGAGTATGCGCGCGCAGCGCCGAAGCGATAGACACGCCACGCCCACAGCGCGAAGGCGACGACGACCAGCGTGACGAGCAGGCGGACGACGGCGTCGTTGTCGACCTGCGCGCCCAGCACCCACACCAGCCACGCCACCGTCGCATACAGCGGAAAGGCCAGGAACTGTTTCAGGCGCTCCATCCACGCTCCCGGCTTCGGCAGCATCCGCCGCCAGGCCGGGAACCACGTCAGCATCATGAACGGCAACGCCATGCCGGCGCCGAGCGCCGCAAACACGAGCAGCGTGAGCGCCGCCGGCTGCGCGAGTGCGAATCCCAGCGCCGCGCCCATGAACGGCGCCGTGCAGGGTGAGGCGATCACCACGGCGAGCACGCCCGACAGCGCGGCATTGGCGTACCGGTTGCGCGAAGACCAGTTGGCCGCCGACGACGGCACCAGCGCGGTGAACTCGAATGCGCCGGAAAGATTCAGCGCAAGCACGAAGAACAGCAGCGCCAGCGCCGTGATGACCGCCGGCGACTGCAGCTGAAAACCCCAGCCGAACTGCTCGCCCGCTGCGCGGAACGCGAGCAGGATGCCCGCGAGTGCAACGAACGTGCCGACGACGCCGGCGCCGAAGCTCGCGCCTTCGAGCCGAAGCTTCTCGCGATTGCCGTGTCCCGGCGCCGCCAGCGCGAGTGCCTTCAGCGACAGGATCGGGAACACACAGGGCATCAGGTTCAGCACGATGCCGCCCATGAAGGCGAAAGCGACGGCCAGCAGCAGCGACAGCCCGTCGCCCGCGGGCTTGGGCGGCGCCACGTTGAGCGCAGGCGCCGCTGCGGCGACCGGCTTCGGGCCCGCCGCCACGGCACCGGTCAGCGGAACATCGACGGTGATCGAATTGACCTGCGATCCGCCGCTCGCGAATCCGTTGGCCGCGGTGAGCACGCCGGCGACCTGCGTGAACCCAGGGGCCAATTGGTTGGCAACCGGCAGCGTGAGCACGAACGTGCCGTTGGCGTCGCGCACGAACGGCTGCGCGCCGGAGGCCTCGATGCGACCCTCCTGATACGGGAAAAAACGGACGACGGTGGGCGCGGCCGCGCCGGCGGGCCCCGTGAGCGTCAGCACGACCTTCTGGCCGTCGCCGCGCGCAGCGGCCAGCCAGCCCGGGGCGCTGCGGGGAAGCGCGTCGCGCGTCGCGGCAATCGCCTTGCCCCATTGCGGATAGAGGTCCGCATGTTCGGCGACCGGCAGCTCGAGATCGAGCTTGGCTTCCTCCGGAATGCAGGTCTCGCGGCACACCAGCCACTCGGCCTTGGCGGAGATCGCATGCATCGAGCCGGGCTGCAACTCGCGCGGGACCGCGATGTCGGTGAGCAGCAGGACCTCGCCCTCGTATCCGTAGTTGACCAGCGGCCCCGCCGGCAACGCGCGCGGCGCCGGCCATTGGATCGGGCCGGCCGTCGTACCCGCCGGCAGCGTCCATGCGAGCGTGGTCGGCAGCCCGGAGTCCCCTGGATTGAGCCAGTAGGTGTGCCAGCCTTCGACCATCTTCAGCCGCAGCGCGACGGTGGTGACCTGTCCCGGAACGAACGCCGTGCGCTCGGAGACGAGTTCGGCCTCGACATGCTCGGTCTTCACCGGCGCGGCCGCGACTGCCCCCGTGAGGGCGCAGGCCAGGGCGGCAATGAACAGCGAGGCAACAGGACGGAACATGGGCGGCTCGGGATTCGGCTTCGGCGGCGGTCGAATATACGACTGCTGTTGGTTCGTTGCCTCTCCGGTTCGGTTCCCGGCAAAGACTACAATTATCGTCTTTTCCGGCGAGCGGTCCCGCGGCAACCCGATTTATGACAATAGCATAGTCGCTGGTTGTGGCGGAAGCTTCGCGCTCCCCGTCTTCCCATGCTCGAAACCCTGTTGGTATCCACGGCCGTGGTCGCCATTGGCGAACTCGGCGACAAGACGCAGTTGCTGGCGCTGGTGCTCGCCGCCCGCTTTCAGCGGCCCTGGCCGATCGTCGCCGGCATCCTCGTCGCCACGCTCGCCAACCACACGATCGCCGGCTGGGTGGGCAACTGGGTGCGCGCCATGCTGCCGGCCGAAGCACTTCGCTGGCTGCTTGCGCTATCGTTCTTTGCGGTGGCCGTGTGGGCGTTGAGGCCCGACTCGATCGATGAAGGTGATGCGCCGACCACGTCACGCTGGGGCGTGTTCGGCGTCACGACCGTCGCCTTCTTCATCGCGGAGATCGGTGACAAGACGCAGATCGCGACCGTCATGCTCGCAGCGAGGTTCGCGTCGCTCTCCGCAGTGGTCGCCGGAACGACGCTCGGCATGCTGATCGTCAACGTGCCCACGGTGTTCCTCGGGCGCGCCGCGGCCGACCGCATACCGCTACGCGCGGTGCGCATCGTGGCGGCAGCCCTGTTCGCCGGACTGGGCCTCATGGTGCTGCTGACGCCCGACGCCGTCGGATGAGCGCTGCGCGGCCGGTATAATCAATGACTTAACCTCAATGCGCCCATGAACCCATTCAATCATCGCGAGATCGAAGCCGCCGCGCAGTCGGCATGGAGGGCGGGCGACGTCTACCGCGCGACCGAGGCGCAGGACCGGCCGAAGTACTACTGCGTGTCGATGCTCCCCTATCCATCGGGCGTGCTGCACATGGGCCATGTGCGCAACTACACGATCAACGACATGATGTACCGGCATTTGCGCATGCGCGGCTACAACGTGCTGATGCCGATGGGCTGGGATGCGTTCGGCCTGCCCGCCGAAAACGCGGCGATCAAGAATGGCGTGCCGCCAGCGAAGTGGACGCGCGCCAACATCGCATTCATGAAGGGCCAATGCGAGGCGATGGGCTGGGCGATAGACTGGTCGCGCGAATTCGCCAGTTGCGATCCCGCGTACTACCGGTGGAACCAGTGGTTTTTCCTGAAGATGCTCGAAAAGGGGATCGCGTACCTGAAGACGGGCGTGGTCAACTGGGATCCGGTCGACCAGACGGTGCTGGCGAACGAGCAGGTCGTCGACGGACACGGCTGGCGCTCGGGCGCGCCGATCGAAAAGCGCGAGATCCCGATGTATTACCTCAGGATCACCGACTACGCGGAGGAGCTTCTGTCGTATCTGGACAAGATGCCCGGCTGGCCCGAGCGTGTAAAGACGATGCAGGCGAACTGGATCGGCAAGAGCGTGGGCGTGCGCTTTGCGTTCCCGCACGACATCCACGACGCCGGCGGTACGCTGATCGGCGATGGCCGAATGTACGTTTTCACCACGCGGCCCGACACGATCATGGGCGTCACGTTTTGCGCGGTGTCGCCCGAACACCCTCTCGCGATGCATGCGGCGAAGGGCAATCCGGAGATTGCGGTATTCATCGACGAATGCCGGCGTGGCTCGGTGATGGAAGCCGACGTCGCGACAATGGAAAAGAAAGGCATGTCGACGGGACTCTTCGTCCGGCATCCACTGACCAACGAGTCGGTCGAGGTGTGGGTCGGCAACTACGTCCTGATGAGCTACGGCGACGGCGCCGTCATGGGCGTGCCCGCGCACGACGAGCGGGACTTCGAGTTCGCGAAGAAGCACGGCCTGCCGATCAGGCAGGTAATCGCCGTCGAGGGCGAGCAGTTCACGGCCGACCAGTGGCAGCCGTGGTACGCCGACAAGGAGCGCGGCCGCTGCGTGTTCTCGGTCAAATATGACGAGTTGCCCTACGCGGCGGCGGTCGACGCCGTCGCCGCCGATCTCGCGGCGCTCGGACTGGGCGAGAAGAAGACGACGTACCGCCTGCGCGACTGGGGCATCTCGCGCCAGCGCTACTGGGGTACGCCGATCCCGATCATCCATTGCGCGAAGTGCGGCGCAGTGCCGGTGCCGGAGAAGGACCTGCCGGTCGTGCTGCCGGAAGATTGCGTGCCCGACGGCTCCGGCAATCCGCTCGCCAAGCGCGCCGACTTCGTGGACACGACCTGCCCGACCTGCGGCGCCGCCGCCAGGCGCGAGACCGACACGATGGACACCTTCGTCGACTCGTCGTGGTACTACATGCGCTACACCTGCCCCGGCGCGCTCGCGATGGTCGACGCGCGCAACGACTACTGGATGCCGATGGATCAGTACATAGGCGGCATCGAGCACGCGATTCTGCACCTGCTCTACGCGCGCTTCTGGACCAAGGTGATGCGCGACCTGGACCTCGTCCGCGTCGACGAACCGTTCACGCGGCTGCTGACGCAGGGAATGCTGCTCAACCACATCTACTTCCGGCGCGACGCGAAAGGCGGCATCGACTACTTTCCGCCGGAGGAGGTCGACGTGCGCAACGACCCCGAGGGGCGGCTGGTGGACGCGAACTGGAAGCAGGACGGCCGTCCGGTCGAGTACGGTGGCGTGGGGAAGATGGGCAAGTCCGAGCGCAACGGCGTGGATCCGCAGACGCTGATCGACCGATATGGCGCGGACACTGCGCGCCTCTACATGATGTTTGCCGGCAAGCCGGAAGACTCCGCAGTCTGGTCGGATTCCGGCGTCGAGGGCGCGTCCCGCTTTCTGAAGCGCCTGTGGACGTTTGCGCAGGCGCGGATGGCGACCGTGAAGGCCGCGGCAGAAAGCTTCGATTTCCGCGATGCCGACGACACCGTCCGCAAGGCGCGCCGCGAACTGCACCTGACGTTGAAGCAGGCCAACGATGACTATGAGCGCATCCATTACAACACCGTCGTGTCGGCCGGAATGATCATGCTGAATTCGCTGGAAGCGCTGCCTGCCGGCGCGCGCGGCGCCGATGCGCTCACGCGCGAAGGGCTCTCGCTGGTGCTGCGGGTGCTCTACCCGGTCATCCCGCACACGACCTGGGTGCTGTGGCGCGACCTCGGTTACTCGGCAAGCGGCGGCGACCTGGTCGACGCGAAGTGGCCGGAGGTCGATGCCGACGCGCTGGTGCAGGAGGAGATAGAGCTCGTGCTGCAGGTCAACGGCAAGCTGCGCGGCAAGCTCGTGCTGCCGGCGAACGCGGACAACGCCGCGATCGAAGCCGCGGCGCGCGCGAGCGCAGAAGTTGCGAGGCATGCGAACGGCGCGGCGGTGAGGAAGGTGATCGTCGTGCCGGGGCGGCTGGTCAATGTGGTGGTCTGACCCATTGTCCGCGGCCGGGAAAGTGATCGGCCCGCCGGTCGGAATGCGGATCGACCCGGAGCCGCGAAGCGTGCATCGGTCGCCGAGAGGCGACCGTGGGCGCGCGCTGCGCACCGCGACGACCCTCGCGCTGGTCGGCGCGCTTGCTTCCTGCGGGTTTCACCTGCGCGGCGACGCGGACTTTCCGTTCGAGACGATCTTCGTCAACGTACCGTCGTCCCCACCCATGGCGGCCGAGTTGACGCGCGCGATCGGTGCCGAAAGCAAAGCGAAGGTCGTCGAGACCGCCGCCGGTGCCGAGGTCGTGCTCGAGGTGCCAATCGTCGTCGACGACAAGGACGTGCTGTCCCTGTCTTCGGGTGGCTCGGTGCGCGAATACGCGCTGGTCAAACGCGTCGCGTTCCGGCTGCACGACAAGAACGGCGCCGACTGGATGCCGGCAGGCGAGGTCATCGTGCGCCGGTCCTACACGTTCAACGAGACCCAGGTGCTGGCACGCGAGCTGCAGGAGCAGCGACTGTTGCGCGAAATGCAGACCGATGCCGTGCAACAGATCGTGCGCAGGCTGCAAACGGCAAGAAAGCCGGCATAGCGACATGCGACTGAAGCACGACGACCTCGCCAGACACCTGCGCGACGGGGTGAAGCCCCTGTACGTCGTCCATGGCGACGAGCCGCTGCTTGCGCTGGAAGCCGGCGACGCGATCCGCGCTGCGGCGCGCGACGCGGGTGTCGTTGAACGCGACATCCTGGTCGTCGAGCCTGGCTTCAAGTGGGACACTTTTCTCGGCGCCAATGCCAACGCGAGCCTCTTCGGCGAGCGCAAGTTCGTCGACCTGCGCATTCCGTCCGGCAAGGCGGGCGTCGAAGGCGGGAAGGCGCTCGAAGCCTACGCGGCCAACCCCAACCCGGACAACGTGACGCTGGTGACGCTGCCGAGGCTCGACCGCGCGACGCAGTCGTCCGCATGGTTCTCGGCGCTGGACGCCGCCGGCGTCACCATTGCCGTCTATCCGGTCGAACGCGAAGCGCTGCCGGACTGGATTTCCGCGCGCCTCGCGCGCCAGCGGCAGCGGGCGGCACGCGGGACGCTGACCTTTCTCGCCGAGAACTGCGAAGGCAATCTGCTGGCTGCGCGGCAGGAGATCGACAAGCTGGCACTACTCCTTCCGGAGGGCCAGCTCGACCACGACGCAGTCGAGAATGCGGTGGCCGACGTTGCGCGCTTCGACATCTTTCAATTGTCCGAGGCTTGGCTGGCCGGAGACGCGGCGCGCGCGGTGCGCATCCTGCGCGCGCTGCAGGCGGAAGGCGATGCGCCCACGCTCGCGATCTGGCAGCTCTCCGAGGACGTGCACGCGCTGGCGACGGTGGCGACGATGGTGCGCGGCGGGACACCGGTCGCCTCCGCCGTGCGCAGTGCGCGCGTATGGGGGAGGCGGCAGTCGGCGCTCGAGCGCGCGGCGCAGCGCGTGGCGCCGTCGCTCATACCCTCGCTGCTGACCGCCATCGCGCGCCTCGACGCGCTGGCGAAGGGCATAGGACGCGGCAACGCGTGGGACGAACTCGCCACGACGGCGCTTGCACTGGCCGGCAAACCGGCGTTGCCGCTGGCTGACGCGCTGATACGCTAGCATCCGGGAGGCACGACCCGGTCAGTGCTTGCGGCTGTGGCCTTTGTGGTTGACGCCACCATTGGCGTCATGACCCACGTCGAGTACCAGGTCCGCCGCGCCCGCTTCCTTGCCGCGCTTCGCGAGGTCCGCCATCAGGCCCTCGTCGGACAGATCCAGCGCCTGCGAGCGGTCCCAGTCGTGCTTCGCCACCTTTTCGAGCGGGCCGACCACATGCGCGTCGTCGACCTCGATCGCCAGTTCACGGCGGGCATCGAAGCTCCCCGGGGCCAGGTTGACCGACCCGACGATGGCCCGGTCGCCGTCCGCCAGCAGCATCTTTCCGTGCAGCCTCGTGTGTTTCAGCCTGTGGACCTTGCAGCCGACATCGTTCATGATCCGCAGGCCGCCCACGCCCTCGATCAGCTTCTGCTTCTTCAGCGTGTGCGGCGGCCGCGCGATGATGTGGACCTTGACGCCACGACGCGCGGCGCGCACCACGCGCTCGATGATCACTGCGTCCTGGTAGCGCTCGTTCTGCAGCCACAGCGAATGCCGCGCGCGGTCGATGAAATGGGCGAACCGCTCGCGTCCGTTCCTGTTGCACCAGATGAGCGATGAGCCTTCGCGCGGCGCGAAGTCCGTCCGCGTCCAGTCGGCATCGAAGCACTCGGAGACTTCAGCGACCTCCTTGTCGTGCGTGGTCACGACCGCGTAGTCGCGCGTTTGCGTGACGTTGCGCGTCTCCCAGTTGAGGGACATCACGAACGCCTGCACATCGTCGATGACCAGCGATTTCTCGTGCGTCAGCTCGAACGCGGGATTGCTGTCCAGCACCGACACGCCGGCCTCGACCAGCTTCCGTCGCGAGTCCTCGTTCTCGGTCTCGCCGCTGCGGCGCGCGGGATTGAGCATCACGCGAACGTTCACGCCACGCTTTTTCGCCGCGATCACCGCGGCCAGCAGCTGCGGATCGGAAAAGAGAAACATCTTGATGCGCAGCGATTCCTGTGCCGCGTCGATCGCATCGAGCAGCGGCTGCGGTCCGGCATCGGGAAAGACGATCAGCGAACGGGACATGGAAGGGGCTTCAGGTGACATTGGGAGCGGCGTCAACGCCGGATTGCACATGGTACAGGCCGGCATGCGCGCCTCTCTTTCCGGCAATTTCCCGTGCGTGCCCCGACCCTGCAGCCCAGGGAAGTCCCCGGCATCGCGGGTAAGACCGCAGTATTCGCTGCCGCGGGGCGTTGCAGGGCACGACCGGATGAACGTGGACCCATTCGACAAGCGCGCAGCCGGCAACCGTCAATGGGGTCGCGGCGGTGCGTCAAAGGTCGTGGCGCTAGTCGGGGATGGGTGTGCACGCCGCCTTGCGCTCGCTGAGGGTGCAGGACGTGAGCGGGGCTCCGTTCGCGTCCCAGGCGCGCATGGACCAGCCCGCGCCTTCGCGTTCCATCGTCATGAAGCCGAACCGGGTCGTCGTGACGAGTTCCGCCACGACCGCGCCGGGCGCCGGCTGCGCGCCCTTGGGGAAAGGCATCGGCAACGGCGCATCGGCCCGCGTTCCGCCGTTGCCGATGATGAACTGAGGAGGATGCGGTGTCGCAAAGGTCACGATTTCAAGCGTGTGGTTGTGGCCGGCCAGCGACGCATCGACGTTCGACGGGAACAACACGCCGGGATTGATCGGCTCGAGCACTGACTGCAGGCCGGCGTTGCCGGGAAACGGCGACTCGGGCTTGCCCGGATTCGCCGCGAAGCCCAGTACCGGATGGTGGTTCAGGAAGAACGCGTGCGGGCTGCGCACCGCGAGCGCGAAGATGCGCTCGAACTGCGCCCGATAGTTCCGGTACATGACCTCGGTTGGCGCGAGCGGCTTGACGCCCACCCACGACGAGTCGAATACCAGCAACTGGGTATCGGCGGGGCGGCCCAGCGGAACGGCGTAGGGCTCGCTGAAATTCCCGGTGTCGTCGTCGGCGGCGAGATTGCAGTCCTGCCTCGTTTCAAGCGGCCGCGGATCAAGAAAGCGCCACCAGCCTTGGCCCGCGCGATTGCACGATTCGTGGTTGCCGCGCACCACGATCCAGGGCGCTGCCTTCAGCAGGTTGCGCGCCGGGCGAAACAGATCGGCATTCCATACGTCCCAGCCGTAGCCCCAGGGGCTGCCGGCGCAGCCGGGATGATCTGGCGCGCATGGGCCTTCGCGATAGTGGTAGTCGCCGACGTGGATGACGAGATCCGGCGCCGTGGCCGCCGCCGCGTTGGCCGCGCGTTCGAACGGCCATGCGTCCGGATCGTCGCACGCCTGGTACACGTCGCGGCTCGGGTTGACTGCGCATCCCGTGTCGCCGATCAGCACGATCCGCCGCGGATTCGCCTTGGGCAGCGGCAGCGGCTGCCCGCCGATCGAGGCGCTCGCTACGTTCAAGGGCAACGTCAATTCGCAGGTAAGCACCGGGAATGCCGACGGCTTGGGAGTCGGAAGGTCGCCGCGCGACGGACGCAGGGGCATCGTCGCCGCCGGCATGCGAACCGTCATCGGCCGCCGCGCGCCGTCGACCTCGACGTCCGGGCACCGAGTATCGGCGGTGATGACCCGCGCAACCACTGCACCCTCCGGCCCCAGCACCACGAAGCGAACATCGGCGGAGGGCGGAGGCGGCCATGGCGGGGAAGCGCATCCGGCCACGAACAACGCGGCGAGGATCGCACCGACAGGATTCATGCGAACTCGCCCCAAAGCGTGCTGACGGCGGACAGTGCGGCAACTGCAGCCGTCTCGGTCCGCATGATCCGCGCGCCCATGCGCACCGCGGTGACGCCCGACCGCACCGCATGCGCAATCTCGTCCTGCGTGAAGCCTCCCTCGGGGCCGATCATGATATCGAGTTCACCGCGAGGGATCGACAGTGCGCCGATGCCCATCGTCGCTTCCGGCGCGAGAACGACGCCGCCGCGACCTGCCGCACGGCCGCGCAGGAACTCGCCGATGGCGACCGCCGCGTGGACCGGAGGTACGCGGTTGCGTCCGCACTGCTCGCACGCGGCAATGGCGATCTGGCGCCAGTGAGCGAGCCGCTTCGCCGCGCGCTCGCCGTCGGGGACGCGGGCGCTGCGCGTCGTCACCAGCGGCTGCACGGCCACCGCGCCCATCTCCACGGCACGACGCACGACGAAATCCATCGCGTCGCTGGCCGCCACGCTTTGGACGAGCGTGACGGCGATCGCCGCTTCGCGTTCGACCGGAGCGTAGGCGTCCAGACGCACCCATGCGTTGCGCCTGTCGGCCCGCACCAGCGTTGCGGCGTATTCACCGCCGGTGCCGGTGAACAACACCAACGGATCGTCCTCGACCAGCCGCAACACGCGCAGCGCGTGATGCGCGGGCGCCTCGGGCAGCGCAAGCTCGCGCCCGGTATCGCCAGGGGTAAGCTCCATCGCCACGAAAAAGCGCGGCGCACCCATCACGCTGGCGCGACAAGCTCGCGATACGCGTGCCACGTCGCATGACCGATCACCGGCACCGTGACCACCAGGCCCACGAACCACAGCGCAAATCCGGCGCTCACCAGTACGACGATTGCCGCACCCCACACGATCATCGCCGGCACGTTGGCGGAGAACGCCTTCAGGCTGGTGAGCACGGCGACGATTCCGTCGGTGTTGCGGTCGAGCATCATCGGCACCGACACCACGCTGATCGCGAAGACCAGCACGGCGAAAAAGCCACCGACGCACAGATAGGCAAGCAGGAACTCGTAATTGGACGGCGTGAACATCCGCCCCATGAAGTCCTGGACATTGGGAATATCCTCGGTGAAGAACAGCGCGAACACGACCAGCGACGCGCGCGCCCATACCAGCAGGATCACCGTCAGCACCAGTGAGAACAGCCCGATCGCACTGACGTTCGGCGTCCAGGCGTCGAGTGTGGGCGCGAGCCAGGGCGGCTCACCATGCTCGCGGCGGCGCGACAGCGCATAGAGACCGATCGCAAGGAACGGCCCGACCAGGAAAAAGCCGGTGACCAGAGCCGATACGTACTGGTAGGCATTCTGGAACACGATGTAGACGAGGAATCCCATCACCGCGAAGCACGCGCCGTAGAACATGCTCGGCAGCGGATGCGCGCGGAAATCCCGCCAGCCCGCGCCCAGCCACCGGAATGGTGCTCCTGCACCCACGGTTCGAACAGCCGGGATTCCCGGCGGCGGCGCTTCGGCTTCGGTCACCTGTCGCTCCTGATCAACTGTCATGGCGCGTACTGCCGGCCGGCGATTGTACTGCGCATGTCCGGCGCCGGCGCTGCGGCATCGCCGCGCGGTCAGACGAACGCACGCAGCGCATCCAGCACCGCATCGGGTTCCTCGGCCATCAGCGCGTGCCCGGCGCCCGGCAGCCTGACCACCCGCGGGTCCGGCAGCGCATCGATCAGCGCCTGCGAAGCCCGCGATGGCGCCATCAGGTCGCGCGTGCCGACGATCACCAATGCCGGGCAGCGCACGCACGCCGCCGCGTCGAGACCGCCTGCGTAGTCGTTGCAGGCAGTCAGGTCGTGGTACATGCACGCCCGGTCGTGAACGCTCCATGAGCCGCATTGCGGCGCCGGTCATCCACGCGCCTGGCACCTGGTTGCCGCCCAGTTGCTTTGCCGTACTGTGCGACCAGCCGTTGATGAGCTCGAACGCGACATGATCATCGGCCTTCGCGGCCGCAAGCAGGATATCGCTCACCGGCATCGGCACCGCAGGCCCAAGCAGCGCAATCCGATCGACGCGTTCCGGAAAGCGCGCCGCGCACGCCAGCACCGCCAACGCGCCCATCGAATGGCCGACAAAGGCCGTGCGCCCAATGCCGGCGGCGGCGGGCACCTGTGCCAGCCACTGCGCGATCGCCGCGACCGACGGCAGGGGTGCGCCCGCCGAACGGCCGTGACCCGGAAGGTCGACCGCCAGCACATTGCGTCCGTGATGCGCAAAGTAGCGTGACTGCAGCGCCCACACGCTGTGGTCGTGGGCCGCGCCATGGACGAACACCAGCGACGGCTGCCCGGGCTGCAGCGGTCGCGAGCCTGTGTAGGCGTACGCCTGCAACCCGGCAACGAGAAGGTGCACGTTCGCCAACCCTAGCCGGAGGAGGCCGGCAGCGCTTCGCCACGTGGCGCGACAGGTTCCGGCACCTGGGCCGGCACCGGAGTCGGCACCGGTCGGCCGGCGAAGAACGCGTCGAGGTTGGCGACGACCATCCGCTGCATCGCCGCCTGCGCCTGCACCGTCCCGCCCGCGATATGCGGTGTCAGCGCCACGTTGGTCAGCGCCAGGAGTTCGTCCGGCACTTCGGGTTCGCGCTCGAAGACGTCGAGACCGGCGCCCGCAATGACCCCCTCGCGCAATGCGCCGATCAACGCGACCTCGTCGATCACCGCGCCGCGCGCGATGTTCACGACATGTCCCTGCGGGCCGAGCGCCGCCAGCACGCCCGCGTCCACCGCATGCCGGTTGTCGACGCCGGCGCGCACCGCGACGACCAGCACGTCGGCCCAGGCGGCAAGGTCATGCAGCGTCGGGAAGTACGGATAGTCGGACTCCACCCGCGGCGAGCGATTGTGATAGCCGACCTCCATCTCGAAGGCGACAGCGCGACGCGCGATCTTCTCGCCGATGGCGCCCAGCCCGTAGATGCCGACTCTGCGGCCTTCCAGCCCGAGCACGAGCGACATGCGCCGCGCGAAGTTGCCCTTCCAGTCGCCGCGCCGCAGGAACGCGTTGGCCTGCGGCATCTGCCGGATGCTCGCGATCAGCAATCCCATGGCCAGGTCCGCGACCGCCGACGCGTTGGCGCCCGGGCTGTGGGTGACGGCGAGACCGCGTTCGCTCGCGGCTGCGAGGTCGACACCTTCGTAGCCGCTGCCGATGCAGCAGACGAGCCCGAGCGCGGGCAGCCGTGCGAGCGCGTCACGCGACGTGTCGACCGTGCCCATCGTGACCAGCGCGCGGACGCGTCCGGCATCCGCGGGACGAAGCGCCGCAACGGACTCCGGGAACGGTGCCGCGAGGGGACCCAGCAGTTCGTAGCGCTCGGCCAGCTCCCGGACAAAGGCATCCGGCACGCGCGCGCCGAGCAGCACCGCGGGCTTTGCGGCACCCTGCCTCGTCCCGTCGACAGTCATGCCTTCCCCGCCGCGTGAAGCGCGCGCGAGAGATCCTCGATCAGGTCGTCCGGATCCTCGAGGCCGATCGACAGACGGATCGTGCCCTCGGTGATGCCGGCTCGCGCCAGGTCGTCGGCCGCCATCCGGAAGTGCGTGGTCGACGCCGGATGGATCACCAGCGACTTCGCATCGCCAACGTTGGCCAGATGAGAGAACAGCGTGAGCGCCTCGATCAGCCGGCGGCCCTGCGCGCGGTCGCCCTTGATCGCGAAGCTGAACACGGCACCGCAGCCGCGCGGCAGCAGATGCTTCGCGAGCTCGTGATCCGGGTGGCCGGGCAGCTCCGGGTAGCCCACCGAAGCCACGAACGGGTGCGCGGCCAGGAACGCGACGACCTTCCGCGCATTGTCGACGTGCCTGCCCATGCGCAGCGGGAGCGTCTCGATTCCCTGCAGGATCTGGAATGCGGTGAATGGCGCCATGCACGCGCCGAAGTCACGAATTCCCTCGCGCCGCGCTCGCAGCAGGAACGCGTTGGTCGTCGATTCCTCGCTGAACACCATGTCGTGAAAGCCATGATAGGGCTCGGTGAGCGTCGGGAACCTGCCGCCCGCCTTCGGCCCGTCCCAGTCGAAGGTACCCGAATCGACCACCACGCCGCCGATGACGACACCGTGGCCCGACAGGAACTTGGTCGCGGAATGGAAGACCAGATCGGCGCCATGATCGAACGGACGGATGAGCCACGGCGTGGTGAACGTGGAATCGACGAGCAGCGGCAGCCCGTGCTCGTGCGCGAGCGCCGCCACCCGCGGGATGTCGAGCACCTCGAGACCGGGATTGCCCAGCGTCTCGCCGAACAGCAGCCGCGTCTCCGGACGGATGGCCGCGCTCCAGCCGGCGATGTCGCGCGGGTCGACGAAGCTCGTCGTGATGCCGAAGCGCGGCAGCGTGTAGTCGAGCAGGTTGTGCGAGCCGCCATACAGCGAGCGCGACGCGACGATGTGCGCGCCGGCGCCCAGCAGCGTGACGATCGCCAGGTGGAGTGCCGCCTGTCCACTGGCGGTCGCGATCGCGCCGACACCACCCTCGAGCGCCGCGATACGCTCCTCCAGCACCGCGACCGTCGGATTGGAGATGCGCGAGTAGACATGGCCCGCGCGTTCCATGTTGAACAGAGCCGCAGCGTGATCGCTGTCGGGAAAAACGAACGACGCCGTCTGGTAGATCGGCGTCGCCCGCGCGCCAGTCGCCGGATCCGGAACGGCGCCGGCGTGCAGCGAAAGGGTATCGAAACGGAGGGCCTTGGGCTTGCTCATCAGGGTTCTCGCGGACGCGCGGGCCATTTTAGGCGGAATCGCCGGCGGGCGTAAAATCGCCCGCATGAAAACGCGCATGCCCGGCTTGCCGGATTCCGGCGCCCCGCTTCCCGATCCGCTGCGGCGCGCGCCGGGCGCCGCGGCCGATCGTGGACGCGGCGCGACGTTCAATCCCGCCAATCGGTTCCGCGGCGAGGAACGCGAAGCGTACGACGACGGCTGGACACCGTGGCCCGCCGCCTCCGAGGACGACGCGCCGAGCAAGCCCCGGACCACCGTAACGATCCAGCGCGCGCGGACGATCATCGCGCGCAACGACTCGCCGGACGTTCCGTTCACGCAGTCGATCAACCCATACCAGGGTTGCGAGCACGGCTGCGTCTACTGCTACGCGCGACCTTCGCACGCCTATCTCGACCTTTCGCCGGGTCTCGAGTTCGAGACCAAACTCTTCGCCAAGCCCGATGCCGCCGCGCTGCTGCGCGCGGAACTGGCGAAGCCGGGTTACGTATGCGACCCGATCGCGCTGGGCACCAACACCGACCCGTACCAGCCGATCGAGCGCGAATGGCGGGTGACGCGGCAGGTTCTCGAGGTGCTCGCCGAGCACGAGCATCCGTTCACCATCGTCACCAAGTCGGCGCTGGTCGAACGCGACCTCGACCTCATCGCGCCGATGGCTCGGCGAAACATGGCGCGCGTCTACCTGTCGATCACCACGCTCGACCGCGACTTGGCGCGCACGCTGGAACCGAGGGCCGCCGCGCCACCGCGGCGGCTGCAGGCGATGCGCGCGCTCGCCGCTGCCGGCGTCCCCGTCGGCGTGCTGGTCGCGCCGGTGATTCCGCAACTCAACGACCGCGATCTCGAGGCGATCGTGGCGGCGGCGGCGGCCCACGGCGCGACCAGCGCCGGCTGGATCATGCTGCGGCTGCCGCGCGAAGTCGCGCCCCTCTTCCGCGCGTGGCTCGACGAGCATTATCCACTGCGCGCCGCGCACGTGATGAGCCTCGTCCGGCAGCTGCGGGGTGGGCGCGACAACGACCCCGAGTTCGGCTCACGGATGCGCGGCAGCGGGAACTATGCCGACCTGATCGCCAAGCGATTCGCACTGGTGAAACGGCGCTGTGGCCTCGACGACCACCGCACCGCACCGCTCGACACGTCGCGGTTCCATCCGCCGCGCGCCAATTCGGCGCAGGGCGAGCTGTTCTAGACCCGGTCGCGTTGCGGCGCTTGCGCGCGCACGGACCGCGATGCAGACTTCCGTGCGTGGCAACGCGCCACGAGGAAGCAGCACGATGAACGCAGCCAACCCGGAGACCTGACCGAGCATGATCACATTGACCGAGCGGCTTGGCGCGTGCTACACGGGCGCGGTCCACGATGTGCTGCGGATGATGGGGCACGAGAATATCGTGCTGCCACCAGAGATCAAGGCGATTGCCCCGGGCACCCGGCTCGCGGGGCCGGTGTGGACGGTATCCGGCCACATCGACCGCACGAAGACGCGGCATGAGACGTTGCTCGGCTGGTGCACGCTGCTGGCAAGGGCCCCATCCGGCCACGTGATCGTCTGCCAGCCGCACAATCATGAGGTCGCGCTGATGGGAGAACTGTCTGCACAGACGCTCAAGGCGCGCGGCGTGCTGGGCTACGTCGTCGACGGCGGTTCGCGTGATACGGACCTCGTGCTGGAGCAGGGATTCCCGGTCTTCTGCTCGTTTCTCACGCCTTCGGACATCGTCCAGCGGTGGATCCCGGATGCCTACGGCGAGCCGGTGACGATCGGCACGGTGACGATCACGACCGGCGATTACCTGCTCGGCGACCGGGACGGCGTCGTGATCATCCCGCGCGCGCTGGCAGACGAGGTCGTGGCCAGGACCGAGGAAGTCGTCGCAACCGAGTCCGACATGCGGCGTGCGCTGATCGGCGGAATGGATCCGGTCGATGCGTACAACACCTATGGAAAATTCTGACGGGCGCGCGTCGGTGATGAAGCTCGCGCCGGAGGACAACGTCGCCGTGGCGCTGCGACCGCTGCGCGCGGGAGAGTCGCTGGCGCTCGACGGATGGACGCTCGCGGTCGATCGCGACATCGCCATCGGCCACAAGCTCGCCGCCTGCGCGATCGCGGCAGGCGACCCCATCGTCAAGTACAACTGCCCGATCGGCATCGCGACCCGAGACATTCCCGCCGGCGCCTGTGTGCACACGCACAACGTCAGGAGCGCCTATTTGCCGACGTATACGCTTCCCGCATGAAATCGGCAACGCTGCAGGGGTATTCTCGCGCCGACGGACGCAAGGGCATCCGCAACGTGCTCGTCGTCGCCTATCTGGTCGAGTGCGCACACCACGTGGCGCGCGCGATTGCCTCGTCATTCGTGGACGACGACGTGCACCTGATCGGCTTCCCGGGCTGCTACCCGAATGCCTATGCGCTCGACATGATGGAGAAGCTCTGCACGCATCCCAACGTCGGCGGCGCGCTTCTCGTGTCGCTCGGTTGCGAAGGCTTCAACAAGCGCCGGCTCGCGCAGATCGTCGCGGCGTCGGGCCGGCCGGTGCGCACGCTCGGGATCCAGGAGATCGGTGGCACGCGCGCGACGATCGCCGCCGGGCGCGATTGGATTTCGCAGGAACTCACCGCGCTGCGGACGCAGCCGATGATCCCGATGCGCATCGACGAACTGGTGGTCGGCACGATCTGCGGCGGGTCCGACGCGACATCCGGACTCACGGCCAACCCCGCGATGGGCGTCGCGTTCGACCTGCTGGTCGCCGAGGGCGCAAAGGCCATCTTCGAGGAAACCGGCGAATTGATCGGCATGGAGCACCTGATGGCGGCACGCGCCGCCAGCCCGGCGCTCGGCGAAGCGCTCAAGCGCACCGTCGCCAAGGCCGCCGAGTACTACGCGACGCTCGGCTACGCGAGCTTCGCACCCGGCAATGCCGACGGCGGGCTCACGACGATCGAGGAAAAGTCGCTCGGCGCCTATGCGAAGTCCGGACAGTCGCGCATCGACGGCATCGTGAAGCCCGGCATTGAGCCGCCTCGCAAGGGGCTGTACCTGCTCGACGTGGTGCCCGACGGCGAGGTGCGCTTCGGTTTTCCCAACATCAACGACAACGCCGAGATCGCCGAACTGATCGCCTGCGGCGCGCAGGTGATCCTGTTCTCGACCGGCCGCGGTTCGGTCGTCGGCTCCGCCATCGCGCCCGTGATCAAGGTCTGCGCGAATCCGGACACCTACCGGCGGATGGCGGAGGACATGGACGTCGACGCCGGCCGCATCCTCGAAGGCCACGCGACACTGGCCGAAGTCGGGCACGAGATCTACGAGTTGCTGCGGCGCGTCGGCAACGGTGAACGCACCCGGTCCGAGGCACTCGGCCACCAGGAGTTCATCCTTACGTACAAGAGCTTCGAACCGTTGGGGCCGGCCTGTTTGCCGGCATGAACGCCGTTCGGACACGACGCAGGTGATCGCGAGGCGCCGGAGCCCGGGCGCGTCGCCCTCGGGCGCCCTGTCCCTCCCGGCCCCGGCGCCACCGTCGTGGATCGCCGGACTTCCGGCACTCGCAGTAACATTCGCTGGAATCGACTCTCGCGGAACACCCAATGCTCCCCGCCCATAAGGCCCACATACTGTCCGAAGCGCTTCCCTACATCCGGGCGTTCCACGGCAAGGCGCTGGTCATTCGCTTTGGCGGCCAGGCGATGGCCGATCCCGCGCTGAAGGCGGGCTTCGCGCGCGATGTCGCGCTGCTTCGCCACGTCGGAATGAAACCCATCGTCGTACACGGCGGCGGCTGGAACGTCGACGAACTCATGCGCAAGATGGGCATCGAGAGCCGCCGGTATCGCGGCGTGCGCATCACCGACGAGCGCACGCTGACAGTCATCGAGATGGCGCTGTCCGAACTGAACCAGGAGTTGACTTCGCTCATCAACCGTCACGGAGGGCGAGCGGTCGGTCTCGACGGACAGGATGGCCGCTTCATCCACGCCTGCCCGATGGCCATCCCCGCCGATGCGGTCGATGCGCCCGACCTGGGCTACGTCGGCGACGTCGAAAGCATCGACACCGGGCTCATCGAACTATTGCTTTCGCGCAGTTTCGTGCCGGTCGTGATGCCGATCGGCGCCGCCGGAGACGGCACGACCTACCACATCAACTCCGACCTGCTCGCGGGCCGGCTGGCCCGTGCGCTTGGCGCCGAGAAACTCGTCCTGATGACCAACGTTCCCGGCGTGCACGACCGCGACGGCAAATTGGCGCACATCCTGACCGCTGCGGAAGCTGACGCGTTGCTGCGCGAGGGCGTAGTCCACGGCGGCATGGTGCCCCGCGTCAACGCCGCGCTGCGAGCAGTGCGCGAGGGCGTGCGCGCGGTGCACATCATCGACGGCGGCGTGCCGAGCGCACTGTTGCTCGAGGTGCTCACCCCCGACGGCGTGGGTACCGCCGTTCGCTCGGATGCCGGTCCACATTTCTTCGAGGACAGCAAGGCATATCTGCTGGCAAGGTGAGCGCGCGCCCCGGGGTCCGAACCCGCGAAACGTGCCCCGAGGCACCCGTTTCACACCGGTCAATGGATTCCATACAGTGAGAAGGGCAACAGTGAACAAGACCGCGACGACCTGGCAGCTGATGAAGGACTCATGGCGCGTGCTGATGAACGACAAGGTGCTGCTGCTGTTCCCGCTGATCTCCGGCGCGGCGTGCTTCCTCGTACTGCTGACCTTCGTGGTGCCCACGCTGGGACTGGGTGCCGCCGGCATGGGCGGCCGCCTCCGCGGCGGCGGCGGCGGTGAGTTCTGGAGCTACGTGCTGCTCTTCTGCTACTACGTGTGCAATTTCTTCGTCGTGTTTTTCTTCAACGCGGCGCTCGTCGATTTCGTCGTGACCCGGATGCGCGGCGGCGAACCCACCGTGAGCGCGAGCCTGCGCGCGGCGGTCGCCTGCATATCGCAGATCGCGATGTGGGCGGTCATCGCGTCGACAGTGGGCGTCGTGCTGAAGGCGTTCGAATCGCGGGCGGGCTTCCTGGGCCGCATCGTCCTTTCGCTGCTCGGCGTGGCGTGGGCGCTGGTCACGTATTTCGTCGTGCCGATCATCGTCGTCGAACGCAAGGGCGCGTTTGAAGCGGTCGGGGACTCGAAGGATCTGCTCGCCAGGACCTGGGGCAAGCAGATCGTCAGCGGACTGGGCTACGGGCTGATCGGATTCCTGTTGACGATTCCGGCGGTCATCGCGATCTTCGCTGCGATCGTCGGGGTCGGCGTGTCCCATGGCAGCTTCGTCGGCGGCTGGGCAACGCTGGCGGTCGCCGCCGCGCTGTACCTGATCGCGCTGGTGATCGTGCTGTCCGCGCTGCGCGCGATCTTCGGCGTCGTGCTGTACCTGTTCGCGAAAACGGGTGTGGCACCGGAAGGTTTCAACGGCGAGGACCTGCGCCGGGCGATCGCACCGGCAACACCCGCATGACGGCGGAGCTTCGGCTTCAGGCCAGTTGCGCTTCGAGCAGGCAGCCAAACTCGCGCGCGAAGTCGACCGATACGCGCGCGTGGACCGCCCCCTGCCGGTCGCGAAAGCGCTGCGTCCCGGAATGCGCGAAAACGCCTTCGTGCCACACGTTGGGATGGATGCAGAGTCCGCGGCGGCCATCGAAGCGGAAGCAGACGAAGTGCTCCGGCCTGACGTCGTCGCCCGGCAGGGCGAGCGGAACGTAGAACGGCTGCACGGCGAGCGGAAAGAACAGCTGGCCGCCGTCGGGATGGTAGTTGCAATGCCACAGCAGCATTCGCTGCGGGCAGCGCCGGTGCGTCGTCTCGGCGCATGACGGCTCAACGGCGTAGGCGAGGATATAGTGCCCATCCACGGCTTCGTTGCGGCCATAGAGAATATCGCCGCGCCATTCGCTGACGAACACACCCTCGGTGGTACCGCCCTCGTCGCCGGAGTCGTCGTCGACCGGCCGCCATCCCTGGGCCGGCCAGCGGACGATCTCGATCGCGCAGGCCTCCGGATCGTCGACAAGATACCCGTATCCGGCAAGCGTCGATTCCGTCGCATCGACGATCGGCATGCGAACGCGGGCGAGGCCCTCGGGCAGCGCTGGATTGAGGTAGTCAGGAGCGGGCGGCATGGACGTGGCCAAAGTAATGCGCGTTCCTGCGCATCACGACGCGTGGCAAAAACCCGGGGGCGCACCCAAAGCCACGCCGCGACGGCGAAATCGAGCCCGAATCCCTGCAACGAATCGCTAGTGGCTGACCTTTCCGACCTTGGAGCCTGACTTGCCGACCAGGAAGTCGAGGTCCACACCCTTGTCGGCCTGCAGCACCGTGTCGCAGTAGAGCTTGACCCAGCCGCGCGTCGCGTGCGGAGGCAGCGGCCTCCACTTCGTCTTGCGCTGCGCCAGTTCCTCGTCGGAAACATGCAGATGGATCCGGCGCCTGGCCACATCGATCTCGACCAGGTCGCCGTTGCGCACCAGCGCGAGCGGGCCGCCTGCCGCCGCCTCGGGCGCCGTGTGCAGCACCACGGTACCGTAGGCGGTCCCTGACATCCGCGCATCCGAGATGCGAACCATGTCGGTGATGCCTTTCTTGAGGATCTTCGCGGGCAGCGCGAAGTTTCCGACTTCGGGAAAACCCGGGTAGCCTTTCGGCCCGCAGTTCTTGAGCACCAGCACGCAGTCCTTGTCGACGTCGAGTTTCGGATCGTCGATGCGCTTGTGAAGGTCGTCGACATCCTCGAACACGACGGCGCGTCCCTTGTGCTTCAGCAGTTTCGGCGTGGCGGCCGAGGGCTTGATCACGCAGCCGTCCGGCGCAAGGTTGCCGCGCAGCACGGCGATGCCCCCGAGCGGCTTGAACGGCTTGGCGATCGGCGTGATCACCTCGGTGTTGTAGTTGACGGCGTCACGGCTGTTGTCCCAGATCGACTTGCCGTTGACCGTCAGCGCCTTCTTGTGCAGGAATTTTCCGATTTCCCTGATCACCACCGGCAGTCCGCCCGCGTAGTAGAAATCCTCCATCAGGTACTTGCCCGAGGGCATCAGGTTCACCAGGCACGGCATCTCCCGCCCGAGGCGATCCCAGTCGTCCAGCGAGAGCGAAACACCCATCCGCCCGGCGATCGCCAGCAGGTGCACGACGGCGTTGGTCGATCCGCCAATCGCGCCATTGACCATGATCGCATTCTCGAAAGCGTCCTTGGTGAGGATCTGCGAGATTTTCAGGTCCTCGTGCACCATCTCGACGATGCGGCGCCCGGCCATCCGTGCGAGCACGCGGCGCCGCGAATCGACCGCCGGGATCGCGGCATTGGTCGGCAGCCCCATGCCGAGCGCCTCGACCATCGAGGCCATTGTCGACGCCGTACCCATCGTCATGCAATGTCCGGCCGAGCGCGACATGCACGATTCGACCTCGACCATGTCAGAGATTTTCATCTCGCCGGTCTTGAGCATTTCCGTGAACTTCCACACGTGGGTTCCGGAACCAATGTCCTCGCCCCGGAACTTTCCATTGAGCATCGGCCCGCCAGACACGCCGATCGTCGGCAGGTCGCACGAGGCTGCGCCCATCAGCAGCGCCGGCGTGGTCTTGTCACAACCCATCAGCAACACGACGCCGTCGAAAGGGTTGGCGCGAATCGACTCCTCGACGTCCATCGCCGCCTGGTTGCGGAACAGCATCGTCGTCGGCCGCATCAGCGTTTCGCCGAGGCTCATCACGGGAAACTCGATCGGGAACCCTCCGGAATCGAGAATGCCGTCACGCACGTGCTGCGCGAGTTCGCGGAAATGCGCATTGCAGGGCGTGGCCTGCGACCAGGTATTGCAGATGCCGATCACCGGACGCCCGTCGAACTGGTCGTGCGGAATGCCCTGGTTCTTCATCCACGAACGATGCACAAGCGCGTCGCGGTCGTGGCTGTCGAACCAGGTGCGGGAACGCAGCGTGCGCTGCTTGCTGGGGTTGCTCTTGCTCATTGGCGGATCTCTGGCGGTGGCTACGGTGGAGGGTTCGAACGTCAAGAATCGCGAAAGCAGTGTCGGCCCCGATTCTTGCCATCCGGAGGTCAACCAGTGACAGGTGGTCGGGCGAAGGTCATCTGCGACCCAATACTAGTGTTCATGTTCACTTCGCGGCGATCCGCGTGCCGGTGCTCAGGTCGAACACGTGCACCATGCCAGGTCTGACCGCAAGGCAGATGCGGTCGCCGGGAGAAACCTCGGGCCGCCCATGGATCACCATGATCAGCTGCGCCTCCCCGACCTGGATCAGCAGCTCGGTCTCTGAGCCAGTCGGCTCGATGACCACGACCTCGCCGGGCACCGAGTGCGGCGTATCGACGCCGGTGAGCGTCAGGTCGCCGGGGCGGATGCCGTAGGCAACGCTCTGCCCGTCGGACCCCGGACTCTCGTGCAGCGGCCATGCGACGCCATCGCCCATGTCGACGCAGGCCGTGTCGGTGCCGCGCTTGATCGTGCCGTTCATCACGTTCATCGCCGGCGAGCCAATGAATTGCGCGACGAACAGATTGTCCGGGCGATCGTAGAGTCCAAGCGGCGTGCCGATCTGTTCGATGCGACCGTCATGCATGACGACGATGCGATCAGCCATCGTCATCGCCTCGACCTGATCGTGCGTCACGTAGACGGTGGTGGTCTTGAGCCGCTGGTGAAGCGCCTTGATTTCGGCGCGCATCGCCACCCGCAGCTTGGCGTCGAGATTCGACAGCGGCTCGTCGAACAGAAACACCTTCGGGTTGCGCACGATCGCTCTTCCCATCGCAACCCGCTGGCGCTGTCCGCCGGAAAGCTCGCGCGGATAACGATCGAGGTAAGGATCGAGATTCAGGATCTTCGACGCGCTCGCCACCCGCTCCGCAATGACCTTTGCTTCGGCCTTTCGCAGCTTGAGGCTGAACGCCATGTTTTCACCGACCGTCATGTGCGGGTAGAGCGCGTAACTCTGGAACACCATCGCGATGTCGCGGTCCTTGGATTCGACGTCATTGACCACCTTGTCGTCGATCGCGATGGTGCCACCGGAGATTTCCTCCAGCCCGGCCAGCATTCGCAGCAACGTCGACTTGCCGCAGCCCGACGGCCCGACCAGGACAACGAACTCGCCGTCCTTGATGTCAAATCCGACGCCGTGCAGCACCTTGGTGGCGCCGAACGACTTCTCCACATTGTTGAACGATACGGTGGCCATCTGCTACCTCAGGTCATCTCCAACCGCTGAGGGCACGGAGAGCTCGAGGTGATCTCGAAGTCGTCTCGGCGCGCCCGGTGCATTCAGTGGTGCGGGAATTTTTCAACACTCAGCTCTTGACAGCACCCGCGGTCAGCCCGCCGACCATGTAGCGCTTGAAGACATAGTAGATCGCCGCCGGCGGCATCGCGTAGATGAGGCCGGTCGTCATCAGCAGTTCCCACGGCGAATCGTCGGCGGCGAGAAAATTTCCGAGTGCTACGCCGAGCGTGATGTCCCGGTCGTTGGACAGCAGCAGAAATGCGTAGAGGTATTCGTTCCACGCAAGCAGCAGCGAATAGGTGCCGATGGCAACCAGCGACGGTGTCATCAGCGGCAGGTAGACGAGGCGAAACAGCTGCAGCGGCGATGCGCCGTCCATCTTCGCCGCCTCATCGAGTTCCCAAGGCAGCTTGTCCGATGCCTGCTTCAGCACCCAGATCGAATACGGCGCCGCGATCGTCGTCATCGCCAGGATCAGCGACCACTGATTGTTGAGCAGGCCGTAGACGCCCATTGTCTTGTACATCGGCACCGCAAGAAATGCTGCCGGGATGAAATAGGTGAACAACGCGAGGTTCATTACCGTGCGGCCGCCGCGCACCTTGAGTCGGCTGATCGCGAATGCCGCGCCTGTGGCGACCACCAGCGTCAGCACGCCGGTGGTCACCGCGATGAGCAGCGAATTCCACAGCTGGAGCCAGAAGTGATTGAGGTAATAGTGCTGCTCCCAGAACACGACGACGAAATTATGCAGGGTCGGATGCTCGGGCCACAGCTTGCCCGATGTCGCCTGGTCTCTCGGGGAAACTGCGAAAAGGACGAGGTGGTAGACGGGCAGTATCGTCCAGATCAGCAATGGAATGCCGACCAGGAGCAGCTTGGCTTCGGTTGCGACATTGCGCCACTTCATGGCCGGTGCTCCCGGGTGCGGCAGCAGCGGGTCTGAGGCACGCGCACATCACCCGCGCTCGCACCGCGCCGATCGCGATTCGGGCTGCGCGGACGCTGCTCGAGCGCGTGGCTCATTTCGACAGCCGCTTCATCATGAAGTAGATCAGCGGCAGGATCGCCGGCAGTGCGACGACGATCGCCGCCATCGACAGGTCCACCTGATCGAGGCGCAGGTAACGGATGCCGAGCGTGGCGAGGACCTGCGGTCAGATCTGCGGGGCCGCCGCCGGTCAGCAGGTAGACGCTGTTGAAGTCGCCCATCGTCCAGATCATCGACAGGATCGTGCACGTGATATACAGCGTGCGCATCGACGGCCAGGTGATGAAGCGGAATTTCTGCCAGGTGGTCGCCCCGTCGACCGAGGCCGCCTCGTAGTGCTCCGCCGGGATCGCGAGTCTGCCGGCGATGAGGATCAGCGTCCAGAACGGCAGTGATTTCCAGATGTGAACGAGCATCGCGATACCGAGCGCCAGCGCGGGATTATTGAGCCAGTTCGGACCATCGGCGCCGGTCAACCGGAAGATCTCCGAATTGATGATCCCCCACTCGGGATTCAGCATGAACCGGATCGACAGGATCGTCGGGATCGACGGCACCGCCCACGGCAGTATGAACAGCAGCGACAGCCACTTGATCCACGTCCGCGCCGTGACGAAGAAGCCGGACAATCCCAGCGCGACGATCATCTTGACGTTGATGCCGACGATCACGAACACCAGCGTGTTGACGATGGAACGCGCGAAGATCGGATCCTCGACCAGCTTGACGTAACTGGCGGGATGGCGCGCGAGCCAGAGGCCGTAGCCGACTGGGTACATCACGAAGACGACGAAGACCACCGCGTACGGCGCGATGAGAATCAGCCCCCACTTCTGCCAGGGTGACATGCCCTTCTTCGGCGCCCCGGAGGGAGCCGGCTGCGCATTGGGGAGAGCGATCGTCGACACGTGCGGGAACTCCTCCGACCGGAACGGGACGCCGGCCGGCGCCCGCCCCACTCAAGCGCCCCCTCCCGGAAGGAAGGGGGCGGCCGACTGCTGCCGCGGGCGATGAAGTCGCCCGCAGCGTTCTAGCCGGCGACCTGCTTGATGCGGGCAATCATTTCGTCGACCGCCTTCTCGGGTGTCCAGCCCTCGTTGACGACGCGGCTCATCGCTTTCGCCCACACGTTTTCATTGTTGAGGATCGTGAACTTGTAGTTCTTGGTGAATTCGAAGTTGGTCGTGCCGGCGTTGAACTGCGCCTGGACCGCCTTGCGGTGCGGATCGCCCTGCCAGAACGCGCTCTTCGTCCCCGACTTGGTCACCGGATACCAGCGTCCCAGCGAGCCTTCGACGTACGGCTGCAGATTCTCGTCCTGCAGCAGGAAGGAGACGAATTCCATCGCGCGCTTCTTGTTCTTGGCACCCTCGAAGATCACGCCCGTCTTCACCGCGGCGCGGTAGATCATCGGCGACCCGTCGGGCTTCTTCGGAAAACCGGCGGTGGCGATGTACTCCTCGTAATTCTTCTTCGCCGTCGCGCGCTGCTCGGGGGTCAGCGTCGTATTGTTGGCGTCGTCGAGCCACTTGGCGACGATCGAGATGGTCGCGTTGTGCGTCATCAGGATGGTCTGGTTGTGGAACGCGACGTTGTTGTCGGGGTCCTTCCATGCGGTCGACGACGGCGGCGTACAGCCGCGGGCGCGGACGCTCGTGTAGTCCTTCAGCGCGGCAACGAGACCTGCCTTGACCTTGGGATCGTCGACCTTGAGCTTGCCGTCGTCGGCGACCAGCTGGACGTTGTATGCATCGACATAAGTGAGGAACGAATAGAACGAATCGGAAGAGTCCACTCCCATCGGCGCGCCGATCGCGTAGGTGCGCTTGCCGGTCTTGCTGCGGTGCGCGGGCTGTACCTTGTCGCACCAGAAGTCCCAGTAGGCCTTCCACGACGTCGGGATGTCCGACTCCTTGAAGCCCGCTTCGGCCAGCATGCTCTTCCAGTACTGGATGTGCATCGTCTGCTGCTTCAACGGAAACGCGTAGTACGCCTTTTTCTTGGTCTTGTCGTTGTAGAGGTAGGTCGTCTCGGCGGTGTTCTTGAGGAACTGGTCTTTCATCGGCGCGATGATGCTCGAGAGGTCCGCCAGCTTGCCCTCGTAGGCCCACTTGCCGGTGACCTGGAAGTCGTAGACGTCGGCGTAGGCGACGTCCGGCGGCGTACCGGCATCGAGCGCCGCGACGGTCTTCGGAATCATGTCCTGCACCGGGTACTGCGAAAGCTCGACCTTCACGCCGGTCTTGGCCTCGAATTTCTTGATGGCGGCGAACAGCGCGTCGTCCTCGGACTTGTAGAAACCCTTGACCCACCAGACGGTGAGCACCTCCTGCGCAGCTGCGGGTGCGGCAGCGGCGAGCATCCCCGCCGCGACCAGCGCCGCGGCAAACTTTGTGAACAGCTTCATGCGACTTCTCCTTGGTGAATGGACTGCGCTTGCGCGATCTTGGTGAATCCGTCGTTTCCCGCGCGGTCCTCTGGCAGCCTACGGGTGGCGTTGACGCGTGTCAATATGGTGGGGGCATGGCTACATGACGGCACCGAGATACCAGGGAACGAATTCGCTTTGCCCGTAGCCGTGCTTCTCGCTCTTTGACTTGGCGCCTGATGCGGTCTCGAGCATCAGCGCGAACAGCCTCTGCCCGAGTTCATCGACCGTTGCATTGCCGTCGACGATCTCGCCGCAGTTAAGATCGATGTCCTCTTCCTGCTTGACCCACAGGGGCGTGTTGGTCGACAGCTTGAGCGACGGCGCCGGCGCACAACCGTAGGCCGAACCGCGCCCGGTGGTGAACACGATCATGTTTGCGCCGCCGGCCACCTGGCCGGTCGCGGACACGGGATCGTAGCCCGGCGTGTCCATGTAGACGAAGCCCCTGGCCGTCACCGGCTGTGCGTATTCGTAGACGTCGACGAGGTTGGTCGTGCCGCCCTTCGCGACCGCGCCGAGCGACTTCTCGAGGATCGTGGTCAGGCCGCCCGCCTTGTTGCCCGGCGACGGGTTGTTGTTCATCTCGCCCTTTTCGCGCGTCGTATAGTCCTCCCACCACCTGATGCGCTCGATCAGCTTCTGCCCGACCGGCAGCGAAGCCGCGCGCCGTGTCAGCAGGTGCTCGGCGCCGTAGATCTCCGGAGTCTCCGACAGGATCGCCGTTCCACCGTGCCGTACCAGCAGGTCCACCGCCGCGCCGAGCGCCGGATTGGCGGTAATCCCGGAATATCCGTCAGAGCCGCCGCACTGCAGGCCGACGATCAGGTTCGACGCCGGCACCGGCTGCCGCGTGACCGCATCGGCATGCGGCAACATCCCCTCGATGATCCTGATGCCGTGCGCGATCGTCTTCGCAGTGCCGCCGGTATCCTGGATGCTGAAGGTCTGCAGCAGCGGACCTTCCTGCAACTGTTCCGCGCCCATCAGCGAACTGATCTGGTTGGCCTCGCAGCCCAGGCCGATCATCAGCACGCCTGCGAAGTTCGGATGCTTCGCGTAGCCGCCCAGCGTTCGCCGCAGCACTTGCATGCCTTCACCGTGCGTATCCATCCCGCAGCCGGAACCGTGCGTCAGCGCGACGACGCCGTCGACGTTGGGAAATGCGGACAATCGCTCGCGCGTGAAGTGATCGGCGATGCCGCGCGCGACGGTGGCCGAGCAGTTCACCGTCGACAGGATGCCGATGTAGTTGCGCGTGGCCACGCGACCTTCATTGGGGCCGCCAGCGCGGACGATGCCCATGAAGGTCGCGGGCGATGCCACGTACTGTGTCGGCTTCGCGTCCACGCCGAACGCGTAGTCGCGGTCGAACGAGCCCATCGCCAGGTTGTTCAAGTGAACGTGCTCTCCGGCCGCGATGTCACGGCTCGCGAACCCGATGATCTGGTTGTAGCGGCGCACGGGCTCGCCGGCCTTGATCGGGTGTGTCGCGATCTTATGGCCCGGCGGTACCAACCCCGACACCGTGACCTTTTCGTCCAGCAGGTTCGTGCCTCCCACCAGCTGCGCACGGGCGATCACGACGTCGTCGTTCGGATGCAGGCGGATGGTGAGAGAACTGCGCGTCAACATGGCGGCCTCCTGTTAATGGTCGACCGTGACCCGCGCGGCGGCAAGGCGATCGATGGCCGCGACATCCCAGTCGATGCCCAGACCGGGTGCCGTGGGCGGGATGCGCATGACCGTCGGCCATGGCCATGCGCGACGTGGTGACGTCGTCGAGTTGTGGAATGTACTCCACCCAGGCGCCGTTGGGCACCGCCGCCGACAGCGAGACGTGAAGCTCCATCAGGAAGTGCGGGCACACGGGGAGGTTGAACGTCTCGGCGAGGTGCGCAACCTTGAGCCACGGCGTGATGCCGCCGATCCGCGCGCAGTCGGCCTGGACGACCGTGCACGCGCGGCGTTCAAGGTACTCCCTGAAGTGGGCGGGGTGATACAGCGACTCGCCGACCGCGATCGGCATCGTCGCCTTCGCGGCCAGCTCGACGTGGCCCGACAGATCCTCGGCCGGCAACGGTTCCTCGAACCAGCCGAGCGCGAGGTCGCGGTAGGCGTGCGCGCGGCGGCATCGCCTCGGCGACCGTGAACGCCTGGTTGGCGTCGACCATCAGTTCGAATCCGTCACCGACGGCCGCGCGTACCGCGGCGAGCCTCGCAACGTCCTCGGCGATCGCCGGCTTGCCGACCTTCATTTTGGCGCCGCGGAACCCCTGTGCCTTCGCCGCCAGCGTTTCGTCGACGAGCTGCTGCGCGCCATGGTGAAGCCAGCCGCCTTCGGTTGTGTACACCGGCACCTTGCGCTGCGCGCCACCGGCCATCTTCCACAGCGGCTCGCCCGCGCGCAGGCACTTCAAGTCCCACAGCGCGGTGTCCACCGCCGCCAAGGCGAGGCTGGTGATGGCGCCGACCGCCGTCGCGTGCGTGGCGAAGAACAGGTCTTTCCAGATCGCTTCGACTTCGGTGGAGTCGCGGTCGATGAGCCTGGGCGCCAGGTGATCGCGCAGCAGCGCCAGCACCGAGGAGCCGCCGGTGCCGATCGTGTACGTGTAGCCGGTACCCACCGCGCCGTCGGCGCACGCGATGCGCACCAATGGCGTCTCCTGCGTGACGAACGCCTGAATCGCGTCGGTCCGCCTGACCTTGGGCGGCAGGTTGACCTGGAGGATCTCGACGCGTTCGATCCGACTCACGATTTCACTTGCCGTAGATCAGGTTGGGCAGCCACAGCACGATCGGCGGAACGTAGGTGATCAACGCCAGCGTGACCAGCAGCGGCGCCAGCCAAGGCAGCACCGCGCGTACTGTCTGGTCGAACGAGAGCCGGGCGACCTTCTGCAGCACGAACAGCACCATTCCCATCGGCGGCGTCAGCAACCCGATCATCAGGTTGAGCACCAGGATCAACCCAAAGTGGACGGGGTCGATGCCCAGCTTGAGGGCGATCGGCACGAGCACCGGAACCAGGATGGTGATCGCGGCGATGGTCTCCAGAAAACAGCCGACGAACAGCAGGAAAAGGTTGGCAAGCAGCAGGAAGACCAGCGGATTGTCGCTGATGGACAGCACGATGCGGCGATGTTGTCGGTGACCTGTGTGGTCGTGAGCACCCAGGCGAAAATCGACGCGCTGGCGACGATGAACAGGACGACCGCGGTCGTCTCGATGGTTTCCATCGAAACCTTCATCAGCATCCGCCAGGACAGCGAGCGATACCAGACAAAACCGAGGAACAGCGCCCAGGCCACCGCGGCGACGGCCGCTTCGGTGGGTGTGAAAAGGCCGCTCGCCATGCCGCCGATCAGGATCACCGGCGTCAGCAGCGCCATGAAGGCTTCGAACCTGAACACGCGGTCGGCGATCATCACGGCGAGCAGCGGCGCGCCAAAGCGCAGCCAGCCGGACATCGTCTCCTGCGACCAAAGGTAATACAGCACGGCCGCGGCAACCGCGACGGCACCCAGTTCGAGGAACGCCAGCCCCATCCTCGGCCATGAGAAAACCAGGTCCCGGCCGTAGCCGCGCACGTGCGAGATGTAGCCCACCATCCCCATCATGAACAGCGCCATCACTACGCCGGGCAGGATTCCTCCGGCGAAGAGCTTGCCGATGGACGCGTTGGCCTGCACGCCGTAAATCACCAGTGGCAGCGAAGGTGGCACGATCGGGCCCAGCGTCGACGATGCGGCGGTAATGCCGACCGCGAAATCGACCGGGTAGCCATGGTCGCGCATCGCCTTGATCTCGATGGTGCCGAGCCCGCCCGCGTCGGCAACCGCGGTGCCGGACATTCCGGCAAAGACCACGCTGGCCACGACATTGACGTGACCCAGTCCGCCCTTGAGCCAACCCACCAGCGCCAGCGCAAAATTGAAGATCCGGTTGGTGATGCCCGCCGAGTTCATCAGGTTCCCGGCCAGGATGAAGAACGGGACCGCCAGCAGCGGAAAGCTGTCTACGCCGCCCACCATGCGGTGGACGACGGTCAGCGGCGGGATGGTGCCGCTGATCCAGATATAGAGGAGCGATGCGATGCACATCGCAATGGCGATCGGAATTCCGCTCGCCATCAGCGCAACAAAGCCACCGAGGAGGATGCTGTTCATGTCTAGGGGATGAGTTGCGGCCGGTCAGCCATGCGCTTCTTCGGGACGCTCGAGCACGCTCCAGCCCTGCTTCCGGTGCCGGTATGTGACCTGGATCGCCCGAAACGTCATCATCGCGAACCCGAACGCGACGAAACCGTAGACATAGCTCATCGGAAAATCGACCACCGTCATCTTCAGGTTCTGCATTTTCGGCACCAGGATAATGCTGAGGTAGGTCGCGTAGCCGAGAAATGCGACCCGCAGGACGTCGACCGCGGCGGACAACGCCCGGCCGACGCGGGCAGGCAGGTAGTGGTACAGAAATTCGACATGGATGTGCGTATTGCGGCGCACCGCCATCGATGCGCCGACGAAGGTGACCACGATCAGCAGATAGCGCGCGATCTCCTCGGTCCACGCCGCCGAATCCTCCAGCACGTAGCGCGTGAAGAACTGGTAGAACACATCCGCCGCCAGCAACCAGAACACGATCAGCGTGAACCAGTCCTCCCACCGGTAATCGGAGAGGTCGATGGGGGCATCGACCGAATGCAGACGGCCCGAATCGTCGAGGACCGGTGCGTCGTCCGGGGCCGTTTCATTGCTGGTGTTCATGCGACCTCGCTGTCTGGCCGTGGACCCCGCTCACGCGGGAACCCGGCTCCGTCGATACCATTCGACCGGGCCGGCGCCCGCGAAGCCCGTTTTTCCCCATCCGATATCGGGAGCACGGCGCCTCGCGCCGCCCTCCCGGAATACCGCGTCACTTGATCGCGACGATGCGGTCGTAGTCAGCCTTGGAGAATCCCATCGATTCGACCGGGGTGTTCTTCAGCACCGCTTCGGAGAAGCTCTTGCGATCGACCGGAACGATCTGCAGGCCCTTCTTCTTGAACTCGTCGGCGAGCTGCGCCTCTCGCGCCTTGATGTCGGCGCTGGCCTTGGCGGCGGCCTCCTGCGTCACCTCGGTGAACATGGCCTTTTCCTGGTCGGTCAGCTTGCTCCACACGTGCGGCGCAATCTGCGTGGTGAGGCCATCGACGATGTGACCGGTCAGCATGATCGCCTTCTGTACTTCATAGAACTTCTTGGCCTCGATCGTGGTCAGCGGATTCTCCTGCGCCTCGACCGTGCCGTTCTGCAGCGCGAGGTAGACCTCGGCGAACGCAATCGGCGTCGGGTTGGCGCCGCAGGCCTTCGGCGTGGCCATGTACACCGGCACGTCGGGCACGCGTATCTTCAGGTTCTTCATGCCTGCGCAGTCGGTGAACGCCCGGTTGGACGTCACGTGCCGCGCGCCGTAGTACGTGTATGCGGTAATCTGGATTCCGGTCTTTTCGCGGAAACCGTCGACCATTTCCTTGAACACCGCGCTCTTCGAGTAGGCGAGCAGGTGGTCACCATCGCGGAAGATGAACGGGTAGTAGGCGATTCCCAGGCGCGGATAGCTGCGCGCGGCGAACGAAGGGCCGCTGATGATCATGTCGACCGTGCCGAGCGCCAAACCCTGGTTGATGTCGGTCTCCTTGCCGAGCGAGCTCGCGGGATAGACGGTGATGTCGAACTTGCCGTTGCTGCGCTTCTTGATTTCCTCGGCCGCCCACACCGACCACTTGTGGTACGGCTCGCTTGTCTCGTAGACATGCGCCCACTTGAGCTTCTGCTGCGCGAGCGCCGGGCCGCCGCCGATGAGCGCGGCCGCCGCCATGGTGGTCAATACCAGTTTCTGAAGCAAACGCATGATTCCTCCTTCGATCGGGATGTTGGCGCCGGGTTGACGCCTGCGGGTTGGAACGGGTCAGTTGCAGACGACCTGTACCTTGGTGCTCTTGTTCTTGTCCGCCGCGGCGGCAAACGCAGCCACCGCGTCGCTCAGTGGAAACTGGCCCGACAGCAGCGGCCGCACGTCGACGCGGCGCGTCGCAATGTAATCGACCGCCCAGTCGAACTCGATGCCCCAGCGAAATGCACCGCGCAGGTCGAGTTCCTTGGCCATCAGTTCGTTGACCACGAACGGCAGCGGCTCGTGCGGCAGCGTGCCCACCTGCACGATCACGCCGCCGCGCTTGGTGGCCGCGACGCAGGTCTTCAGCGCGTTGAAATTGCCGGAGACCTCGTAGGCAACATCGAACTGCGGATCGCGCAACGCATCGCCGTCGCGGTCAGCGCGCATCGTCACGTCCGCACCAACGTGTTTCGCCTGCGCAAGCGGCCGGTCGAGGACGTCGGTGACGGTGATCCTGCGGGCCCCCGCAAGGCGTGCCGCCATCACCGTGACGCAGCCGATGGTGCCGGCGCCGGTGATCAGCACCGACTTGCCGAGCAGGTCGCCGCCGCGGTTGACGCCGTGCAGGCCGACGGCCAGCGGCTCTGCGAACGCGAGCTCGCCCAGCGAAATGTCGCCTGCGACCGGATAGCATTGCCGCTCGCCCATGACGAAATATTCCTGGAACATGCCCTGCACGTGCGGAAAGCGGCTGGCGCTGCCGAGAAAGCGCATCTGCGAGCACAGGTGCTCGCGGCCTTCGCGACAGTACTCGCAGCGGCCGCAGGCATGCGACGGAGAGACGGCAACCTTGTCGCCGACCTTGACCCGCGTGACGTCGGCGCCCACCGCAGCGACCACGGCCGAGGCCTCGTGTCCGGGAATGAGCGGCTCGCGCACGATGAAGTTTCCGTTGCGGCCCTCGTAGTAGTAATGCAGGTCGGAGCCACAGATGCCCCCGGCACCCAACCGCAGCAGAACTTCGCCGGGTCCGGCTTCGGGAACGTCCACGGGTTCGATGCGCAGGTCATCCTTGGCGTGAATGCGACAGGCAAGCATGGTTGAGCTCCTTGCAAGGTCCGGCGGCACGCTACTGCAGCGTGTCCCAGCCGGTGGAAAATCGCTTATACGCCTGATTGAGGTGGCGCTGCATCGCGGTGCGTGCGCCAACGGCGTCCTTGGCGGCGATCGCATCCAGCACCGCGCGATGTTCGGACATCGCCCTTTCCCAGAGCGACGGCGTATCGTAATGTTGTTCGAGTTGCTGGTAGAGTGGGCCGGTGCGCTCGTCCCACAGCATCTGCACGACGGCCACCAGCGCGCCATTACCGGTGGCCTCAGCGATGCGCATGTGAAAGAGGCGGTCCCCGGACAGCGGCTGACGATCGCCGGCGGTGAACTCCTGCTGCATTTCGGCGAGCGCGTCGGCAATCGCGCGCACCTGCGGCACCTTCGCCGACTTGGCGGCGAGTGCCGCACATTCGGACTCGATAACATACCGGGCGCGCAGCAACTCGAACGGCCCCGCGCTGGCCTCGTTCCCGCCGCGGGCCGTCGGCTCGTCCTCGCGGGGTTGCACGTAGATGCCCGACCCGATCCGAACTTCGACGAGCCCCTCGACTTCGAGCGCGATCAACGCCTCGCGCACCGACGGCCGCGACACACCGAGCTGTTTCGCGAGGTCGCGCTCGGGCGGCAGGCGCGCGCCCGCCGGGTACTCGCCACTCCTGATCAGCGTGCGGATCTGATCGGCGATCTGGCGGTAAAGACGACGCGGCTCGATGCTTTGGAAGGGCATGGAACGGCGGACACGGCCGCTTGACCGCGCCCATCCTCTTGCTAGGACTGGGCCGCAAGGCTAACGCTCGCCGGCGGACTGGTCAAGTGGTATGACCAATTCCACGCCACGCTGCCGGCGATCGCCGTCATGTGCCGCCAGCCGCCGTTGACGCCCGCCCCGGCAGCCCGTGGTCGAGCTTGTGAAATGACCGGAATGCCAACGCAGACGATCAAGGGTTCGTTTACACCGCACGGCGACAGTGTCATCGCGTGCCCGCCGCAAGGCACGCGCCGGTTTGTTCAGGCGCTTGACCCGCTGGAGTCTACTTGTATACTAGAATACAAGTAGTCGACCATCAGTCGCGCGCCATGTCCGTACCTATCGCCCTCGCCTCCCGCCCCCGCGGCGCCTCCGGAGCCGCCTACGGATGGCTGCGCGACGAGATTCTGTCGGGCCGGATGCGACCCGGGCACGCGCTGTCGGAAAACGAGATCGCGCAGCGGCTTGGTGTATCGCGCACGCCGATCCGGGAAGCGTTCATCCGCCTGGAAAGCGAGGGCCTGCTGGCGGTGCGGCCGCAGGTCGGCACGACCGTCGCGCCAATCGACGTCGAGGAAGTCTCCGATGTGCAGTTCATGCGCGAGGCTATCGAGTGCCGCACCGTGGCACTCGCAGCGCACCGGCTGTCGCCGGCCGACGCGAAGGAACTGCGCGCGAACCTGAAGGAGCAGGCGCGAATCGCCGCGCGCGGCGACCACGCTGCGTTCGTGCCGCTCGACGATCGGATGCACCAGAAGCTGGTTGCGATGGCGGGCCGCCCGCGCGTGTGGCGCACGGTCGAGGATGCGAAAGCGCAACTCGATCGCGTACGCTTCCTGTCGCTCGAGGATCCCGCGTGGCTGGCCACGATCCATCGCCAGCACGAGGAGATCGTCGAACACGTGCTCGCCGGTGACGCGCGCGGCGCGCAGGCTGCGATGTCGCGCCACCTGCGCGCCGTGTTCGCGTCGATCGAGACGATCGCGCGGACGAGCCCGGAATATTTTCGCAACGCGTCTGTCCAGCCGGTCGACCGCGTCGCGTCCCGTGATATCTGACCGGCCGAAGAGGAGCCCTTCATGAAACCGTTTCTCAAGTTGCTGGTGCCGTTGACACTTGCAGTCGCCGCCACCGCCTTTCCGGTGGCCGCGCAAACGGTGCTCAACGTGAACACGGCGCTGACCACCGACGATCCGATGTACGCGGGCCTGGAGCGGATGAAGGCCAACGTCGAGAAGCGCTCGGCAGGCAAGCTCACCATCCGCATTTATCCGGGCTCGCAACTCGGCAAGGACGAGGACGTGCTCGAGCAGGCGCGTGCCGGCGCCAACGTGGCGGTGCTGGTCGACGGCGGACGCCTGGCTCCGTTCGTCAAGGAGTTCGGCATCATGGGCGCGCCCTACCTCGTCGACAACTACGAACAGGTGCTGCGGCTCACCGCGTCCCCGCTTTTCCATGGCTGGGTCGACAAGCTGCGCAATGCGGCCAACCTGCAGGTGCTCGCCTTCGACTGGTTCCAGGGCCATCGGCACCTGCTGACCAACGTTCCGGTGAAGGTCCCGGCCGACCTGAAGGGTGTCAGGATGCGCACGCCCGGCGCGCCGGTGTGGCTGGAAACGGTTCGTGCGATGGGGGCGACACCCACCGGCATGCCGTGGTCCGAGGTGTACTCGGCATTGCAGACGAAGGTGATCGACGGCGCCGAGGCCCAGTTTCCGGCCGTCTACGGCGCGCGCCTGTACGAAGTGATCAAGATCATCACCAAAACCGAGCACATCTACCTGATCACCGGCATCGTCACGTCGCGCACCTGGTTCGACAAGCTGCCCGCAGACCAGCAGAAGATCCTGACCGAGGAAACCGAAGCCGCGGGCAAGTGGGCGTCGGAGAAGACGATCGAATCGCTCGCCGACTACGAGAAGAAATTGCGGGAGAAGGGCGTGTCCATCGTCGAGATCGACAAGGCGCCGTTTCGCGCCGCGACGGCGGGCGTCTACGCGACGCTGGGCTACACCGACCTGCGCGTAGAGGTGAACAAGGCGCTCGGCAAGTAGCCGATGGCGGGATTCATGAAACGCCTTGCGCGCGGCGAGGAAATCGTCGCGCGCGCCTGCCTTGTAGGCTGCTCGGTGCTGGTGTTCGTCGCCGCGGTGAGCCGGGCGTTCGGCGCGCCGGTCCTGTGGGCGATCGACATCGCGATGCTGCTGTTCATCTGGTGCGCGTTCCTGGGCGCGGACGCCGCGCTCCGCTCGCACCAGCACATTCTCATCGACACCCTCGTTCGCCTTCTCCCGCAGCGGCTGCAGCGGGTGTTGCTGATCACGCACTGGTCGATCATGGTCGCCTTCCTGGTGACCCTCGTGGTGCTGGGAACGCAGCTCACGCTGCTCAACGTGCAGCGCCCGATGGGTGATACGGATATCTCGTACGCCTACGTGACTGCGGCGGTCCCGGTCGGCGCCCTGCTGATGGCGCTCACGGCGGCAGTGCAACTCGCAGGATTCTGGCGCAACCGCGGCCTTGCCTTCGGCGGCGGAGAGAGCCCGCTGTGACCGTCACGCTGAGCGTGCTGTTCCTGATCCTGATGTTCCTGGGGATGCCCGTCGCGTTCGCGGTCGGCGTGGCAAGCCTCGCGTTCTTCCTGACCTCCGACACCATCCCGGCGGAGATTGGCGTGCAGCGCATCGCATCGGCCACCCAATCGTTCCCGCTGCTCGCCGTCCCGTTGTTCGTGCTGGCCGGCAACCTGATGAACGTGTCCGGCATCACCGACCGCATCATCTCGCTGGCCAAGGTGATGACCGGCTGGATCACGGGCGGCCTGGCGCAGGTCGCGATCGTCGTGTCGGCGCTGATGGGGGGCGTATCCGGCTCGGCGGTGGCAGATGCCGCGATGGAGGCGCGCATCCTCGGGCCGGCGATGCTGCGGCAGGGTTTCTCGCGCGGCTTTTCCTGCGCGGTGATCGCCGTCGGCTCGCTGATCACGGCGACGATTCCGCCGTCGATCGGACTCATCCTGTACGGGTTCCTCGGCAACGTGTCCATCGGCAAGCTCTTCATCGGCGGAATTGTCCCGGGCGTGCTGATGACGCTGCTGCTGATGAGTATGACCTGGTTGATCGCGCGCAGGCGCGGCTACACCCCGGACAGCAAGTCGTTCCCGGGACTCGGCGAACTGCTGCGTGAGCTGAATCACAGCAAGTGGGCGCTGCTGTTCCCGGTGTTCCTGGTGATCGGCGTCCGCTTCGGCATCTTCACCCCGTCGGAAGTCGGCGCGTTCGCCGTGGTCTACGCCGTCGCGGTCGGCGCGTTCGCCTACCGCCAGCTCGACTGGAAGCGCTTCAACGAGGCGCTGCGCCACAGCGTTCACGACATCGGAATGATCATGCTGATCATCATGTTTTCGGCGATGATCGGCTATGTGATCTCGCTCGAGCAGGTGCCGGCGCACGCCGCGGAATGGATCGTCGGCGTCACGCAGAACCGTTACGCGCTGCTGACCATGCTGATCGTATTCATCCTGCTCCTCGGCATGGTCCTCGAAAGCACCGTCATCACCCTGCTCCTGACACCGATCCTGGTGCCGATCGTGATCAAGGCCGGCATCGACCCCGTGCATTTCGGCCTGATCATGATGACGTCGACCACGTTGGGCAGCATGACGCCGCCGGTTGGCGTGGCGATGTTCACGGTCTGCGGCCTGCTGAAGACCCCGCTCGACGAGTACACGCGGGAGGCAGTCCCGATGATCCTGGCAGTCGTCGTGCTGATCTTCACGATGGCCTTCGTCCCCGACATCGTGATGTTCCTCCCGAACCTGCTGATGCCCTGAGGCCCTCCATGCCCGCCACCACCATCGCTGCCATCCGCGCCACGCCGGTCACCGTCCCGCTCGAAGCGCCGATCCTGCACAGCAACGGCGCGCACTGGGGTCGCTTCGTGCGCACGATCGTCGAAGTCGAGACGAACGACGGGTACGTCGGCCTGGGCGAGATGGGGGGAGGTGGCGAGGACGCCACGCGCGCGTTCACCGGGCTGCTG
The DNA here is from genome assembly GCA_963739745.1 of uncultured beta proteobacterium. GTDB lineage: Bacteria > Pseudomonadota > Gammaproteobacteria > Burkholderiales > Casimicrobiaceae > VBCG01. Next base: position 92,179 of record CAVUCJ010000006.1, on the reverse strand, counting down.
TCGTACCTCGACGGCCACGACGTGTTCGCCCTCGAGGCGCTGAAGCTCAAGATCTGCAATCCGACGGCCAGCCTTTACAACAATCGAACGCAGCTCCACGCGGCGATCGAATTCGCCTGCCTCGACATCATGGGACAGAAGCTCGGGGTTCCCGTCCACGCGCTGCTCGGCGGCAAGCTGCGCGACGCCATCGATTTCGCGAGCTACCTGTTCTTCCGCTATGCCGATCCCGCGACCGGCAAGGGTGAAGTGCGCACGCCGGAGCAACTGGTGGCGAATGCAGCCGCGTTGAAGGCCGCGCACGGCTTCACGTCGCACAAGCTAAAAGGCGGCGTGTATCCGCCGGCCTTTGAACTCGCCTGCTATCGCGCGCTGGCCGCCTCGCTGCCCGGGGAGCGCTTCCGCTACGACCCCAATTCCGCGCTGTCGCTCGCGGATGCCATCGACTTCGGCCGTGGCATCCTCGACCTGCGCAACGACTACTTCGAGGACCCGGTCTGGGGGATGCCGCAGTTGAAACGCCTGAAGGAATTCGTGCCTCTGCCGGTCGCGACCAACACCGTCGTCGTGAACTTCGAGCAGCTGGCGGCCAACATCCAGTCCGGCGCGGTCGACGTGATCCTGCTCGACACCACCTTCTGGGGCGGTATCCGCCCCTGCATCAAGGCCGCCGGCGTCTGCGAGACGATGGGGCTGGGCGTGGCCGTCCACAGCTCGGGCGAACTCGGCATCCAGCTCGCCACGATGCTGCACATGGGCGCCGTGTTGCCGAATCTCGGCTATGCGGCCGACGCGCACTACCATCACCTGACCGACGACGTGATCGTCGGTGGCCGCATGCGCTACAAGGACGGCGCGATCCGGGTCCCGGACGCGCCGGGGCTGGGCATCACGCTCGACCGCGAAAAGCTCGCCCGCTACCACGAACTGTACCGCGAGCTGGGCGGCTATCCGTACGATCGCGATCCCGGCCGGCCCGGCTGGTACGCGCATGTGCCCAACCGGGACTGGGCGGATCCAGGGGCATCATTCAAAGGGTGACATGCTATCTGCTTGCAGAGTAGTCTGCCGTGCCCGGGATCAGGCATTGACCCACGTGTTCGACCAAGACAGGAGGAAGCCATGAACAAGCAACGGATGTCTGCCGCCGGAACCGGACGTCGTCGTCTGATCGCTGCCGCGGGTGCGGGCACATTGGCGCTGGCGCTGCCGCGGATGGCGGGCGCACAGGCGAAGATTACCTGCCGCATCGCTCACTCGGAGGCGATTGGCTCGCCGATCACCGTCGCCTTCGACAAGTACACCGCTACGCTGCGCGAGAAGAGTGGCGGCCGCATTGATGCCCAGCACTTTCCCGCGTCGCAACTGGGCAGCTACACTCAGCTGATCGAACAAAGCCGCATCGGCACCATCCAGATCACCGCCGGCGGCCCGGATACCGAGGAGGCGGTTGCGCCGGAAATCGCGCTGGCTGCCGGCGCACCCGGATTCATGTACCTCGACGAGGGGCACGTCGATCGCGTGCTGCAGGGCGCGATTGGCCAGGAGATTTCGGAGATCGCGCGCAAGAAGACCGGGGTCGAATTCGTCGCCTACGGAGAAGTGGGGTTTCGTCACCTGCTCTCGAAGCGCCCGGTGACAAAACTCGAGGACCTCAAGGGACTCAAGATCCGCACGCCGGAACTTCGGGTGTGGGTGGATTTCTGGAAAAAACTCGGCGCAAACCCGACGCCGCTACCCTACGCCGAGCAGTACTCTGCGCTTTCGACGGGCGTCATCGACGGACTGGAAGCCGACTACTTCTCAATCCTGGGATTCAAGTGGTACGAGCAGGCAAAGAATCTGACATTGACTGGCCATTGGTTCCTGCCCAAGGCGATCCGGGTCAATGCCGCGTGGCTCGACAGCCTGCCACCCGACCTTCAGAAAGTCGTGCGCGATTCCGCGAAGGAGGTCTTCGCCGAGCAGCGTGCGCTCAATCGCGCCAAGGCCAACGATGCGCTGGCCCAACTGGAGAAGGCGGGCGTGACGGTGCACCGTCTGAGTCCGGCCGAAAAGCAGCGCTGGCTCGCGGCGACCGCGTCGCTGTTCGACGAGTTCGGCAGCAAGAGCCCCGAGACCAAGGCGATGATCGTCAAGATCACGGCATTGCGCGGCTGACGGAGAATGGCCGCGGAGCCGCCCACCAATCCGCGGCCCGTTGCTGCCTCGTCGGACGTTCCGGCGGGTTCCCGGGCGGCGGCGCTGGTGGTGGAGTCCATCGCAGCCGCGATGCTGGCGCTGTCGGCGCTGGTGGCGCTGCTCCAGGTGCTCTTTCGCTACGGGCTCGACAATTCGCTGTCGTGGCCCGAGGAATTCGCCCAGTGGATGTTCGTCTGGGCGGTGTTCCTCGGTGCAGCCGCCCTGGTCGTCGGCAAGGGACACATCGCGATCCAGACGTTTTCTGCCGGTCTGTCATCGGCAAACGCGCAGCGGCATAGGGCCCTGGTAGACGGCTGCACCGCCGCTGCGGCAATGATCCTGCTGTTCGAGGGTATCTCGTTCGTGGCCAAGACCACGCTATGTCTCGCCCGGCCTGCAGTGGTCGTTGAAGTACCTGTATGCGGCGGTGCCCGCGGGTGGCGCGCTAATGCTCGGTTTCCTTCTGCTGCTGCGCAATCGAGACTGGGGCTGGTCCTGGCGCAACTGGACGCCGTTGCTCGCGGGCGGCGGCGTCTACCTCGGCTGGCTCTACGCTGCACCGCATCTGCCGCTTGGAAACGCCGCGTGGGTACTGATGGCCGTCGCGGCGGCGATGATCGCACTCGAAGTGCCCATTGCCTTCGCTTTCGTGCTCGGGACGTTCGCTGCGTTTTCCGGGCAGGGCGACCTGATGCTCATCACCATTGCCCAGAACATGGGCTCGTCGCTCAACTCGTTCACGCTGCTGGCCATCCCCTTCTTCATCCTCGCTGCGGCGATCATGAACGTCGCGGGGATCACCACGCGGCTGGTGGATTTCGCAAGTTCGCTGTTCGGGCATTTGCGCGGTGGACTCGGGCAGGTCAACGTCGCGACCAACACCATGATGGCCGGCGTCTCCGGTTCGTCGATGGCCGACGCGGCGGCGATCGCCAAGATCATGGTGCCCGAAATGTCGCGCCGCGGGTACGCCCCGGCATTCAGTTGCGCGCTGACCAGCGCCTCGGCGTCGCTGGCCAACCTGATTCCACCCAGCCTCGGCCTCATCATCTACGGTGCGCTCGCCCAGGCATCGGTGGGGGCGTTGTTCATCGCCACCATCGTGCCCGGCCTGCTAACCGCAAGTGCGCTGGCGCTGGTCGTCTATGTCGTTTCCGGCAGGAGAGACTGCGACCTCGAACGCGCCACCGGCGCAATGCGCCGGACGGCGTTCATCCAGGCGATTCCTGCGTTGTTGCTGCCGATCGTCATCGTCGGCGGTGTGCGTTTCGGCGTGTTTACGGCGACCGAGTCCGGCGCGATCGCCGCCGCGTATGCGGTTTTTTGCGGCCTCTTCTTCTACCGGGCGCTGACCGGCACAGCCACGTTCGCGGCACTTCGCGATTCGCTGCGCGACACGGTTGCCGTGGCCATCATTATCGCGGCGGCCTCGCCCTTCGCGTGGACGCTGACGGTGGAACAGGTCCCACAGAAGGTGGCTGCCGCTCTGGGAGGGCTCGCTTCGAATCCGTTGCTGCTGCTGGCATTGATCAACGGCTTCCTGCTGGCAGTCGGTCTGTTCATGGAGATGATCGCAGCGATGGTCATCCTGGTGCCGATCCTGGTGCCGATAGTCAAGGCGGCGGGAATCGACACCGTGCAATTCGGCATCGTGTTGGTGCTCAACCTGGTGATCGGCGCGCTGACGCCACCCTTGGGCATGCTGGTGTTCACCACGGCGCGCGTCGGCGACGTGCTGGTGACCGATGTCTTCCGCGCGATCCTGCCGTTTCTCGGCGCGTTGCTGCTGGTGCTGATGGTGGTGACCTATGTGCCAGGCATCACGGTCGGCGTCGTCCACCTGTTCGGGCCCTGATGCCATGGCCTTCACTTTCGACCAGGCGAACATTGCGCTGCCGCAGGGTGCCTGGGCGCGCACGCATCGCCGCTACCTGCGCAATGACGGGCGACTGGTCCTGGGGCTTACACAGGGTGACTTTCGCAGCTACGTGTTTCCGCTGTTCACGCCCGCCGGACATCTGGTGACCTCGGAGGCGCCTGCCGACCATCCACATCACCAGTCGCTGTGGCTGGGCGCCGATCACGTGCACGCGCTGGTCCCGGCAAGCGAGGGACAGACCGAGGAGTACACCTACAACTTCTATCTCGATGAGGTGTTTCAGGGGCGCTCGCCCGGGCGCATCGTCGAGCGCGCCTGCATCTTCGAGACCGATGCCGGAGGTGCCGCGATCATTCGGCAGGAACTCGACTGGAGGGGTCCAGTGGAATGGGCGGCCCCGACGGGACGGCAGATCCTGCGCGAGTCGCGCGTGATGCTGGTCAGGCAGACCGGCGATGCGACAGCGCTGCGCATCCGCTCGACGCTGCAGTCCGGCGAGTGGCAAGTGCGACTTGGGCCGACGCGCCACGCCTATTTCAACGCCCGGGTCGGCGAGTCGATGCAAATTCAAGCCGGTGGTCGTGCGCTGAACGAGCGCGGGGAGACGGTGGATTCCACGCAGACGCCCGATGCCGACTGGATCGACTACATCGGCCCGGTGGGAGATGGCCGGGAAGCTGGTGTCGCGTTGATGCCGCTGACCGACCGGGACCAGGGCTGGTGGTTCGTGTCGGACTGGGGCGTGATCACCTGGGGTCCGTTTCGTCGTAGCGCGCGCTCCCTCGACCCGGAGCACGCGGTTGTCCAGGAGGTCTGCGTCATCGCCCACGACGGCGACATCGGTCCGGCACGGCTGTCCATGCTGCGCGACGAATTGGCTCGGCGAGCGCTGCCGTGATGGGAACCTGAACCACAACCCGGCACGGGCATCGCGCCGGGAGGAATCGCGATACGCTCGACCCGCAGCGCCGGTCGGCACGCATCGCCAACGGAGGACACGTTATGAAGTGGTTGCGCTTTGAAGCGGACGCGGGTCCCCAGTACGGGTACCTGGTGGGCGACGAGATCGAGCCGGTCAGCGGCACTCCGTTCGGCAACGCCGCGCCTGCGGATCATCGTCTCCCGCTGACCGGCGCGCGCCTGCTCGCGCCGGTCGTCCCGCGCCGCGTCTTTGGTGTCGGACTGAACTACGTCAACCACATCCGCGAGACCGGCGCGGCGACGCCCCGCGTTCCGATGCTGTTCATGAAGCCGGAAAGCACGATCATCGGCCCCGACGCAGCCGTAATCTACCCGGTCGAGGGCAAGGAGGTGCATTACGAGGCAGAACTCGCGGTCGTGATCGGCCGCCGCGCACGCCGCGTTGCCGTCACCGATGTCGCCTCGGTGATCCTGGGCTATACCTGCGCCAACGACATTTCGGAGCGAGTAATCCAGCGCGAGGAGATGGCAATGGGCTGCCTCGTGGTCGGCAAAGGCTTCGACACCTTCTGCCCGTTGGGGCCGGTCATCGTCACCGACCTCGACCCTTCCCACTTGCGCATCATGGCGCGGGTCAACGGCCGGACGCGGCAGGACTCGAATACCTCGGATCTGCTGTTTGATGTCCCGACGCTGGTTTCGTACCTCAGCCAGGCCATCACTCTGGAACCCGGAGACGTCATCATCACGGGTACACCTGCGGGCATCGGCCCGGTGATTCCGGGCGATATAATGGAAGTCGAAATCGAGGGTATCGGCATCCTGCGAAATCCGGTGGCGGCAGAAACTGCCTGAGTTCCCACCGCGACGTCGGGATATTCGAACGCCTCGGGAAGCGGAAACTGCGCTCGCCTGCCAATGCAGCCGCAACTGCGCTGCCTGACGAAAACCACCCATCGACGGAGGAATGAAAGTGACTGGACGACTCACCGGTAAGATGGCGCTGATCACTGCCGCCGGCCAGGGGATCGGCTACGCGAGCGCGCTGCAGATGGCCGCGGAGGGCGCGACCGTCCACGCGACCGACGTCAACGCCAAGCTGCTCGAAAAGTTTCACGGCGTCGCGAACATCATCGCGCGCCCGCTGGACGTGCTCGACGATGCGGCCGTCCGCGCGCTCATCGCAGAATTGCCGCCGCTCGACGTGCTGTTCAATTGCGCAGGCTATGTCCACGCCGGGACCGTGCTCGAATGCACGCCGAAGGACTGGGATTTCAGCTTCAACCTGAACGTGCGCGCGATGTACATCGCGATTCAGGCAGCGCTGCCGAAGATGCTCGACATGCACCAGAAGACCGGCAAGTGGGTGTCGATCATCAACATGGCGTCGGTCGCCGGCTCGGTCAAGGGCATTCCAAACCGATTCGCGTACGGCGCGAGCAAGGCGGCCGTCGTCGGCCTCACCAAGGCGGTGGCCGCCGATTTCGTGCAGAAAGGAATCCGCTGCAACGGCATCGCCCCGGGTACCGTCGACACGCCTTCGCTCGCCGAGCGCATCAACGCGTTCGCCGATCCGGTCGAGGCGCGCAAGATGTTCATCGCAAGGCAGCCGATGGGCCGCCTCGCGAAAGCCGAGGAGATCGCGCCGGTCGTGATCTTCCTGGCCTCGGACGAATCCGCTTTCGCGACCGGGCAGATCTTCTCGGTCGACGGCGGCATGACCATCTAGGAAACGTCTGATCGAAGCGGGCCGGCGCGGCCTTCCCGTCTGAGAACGCAGTTGCAACCACTCTGGAGGAATTCATGAAGCTCGTACGCTACGGCCCGGCCGGCAAGGAAAAGCCCGGCCTCATCGACGCCGACGGAAAGTTGCGCGATCTTTCCAGGAAAGTGAAGGACATTGACGGCGCGACGCTCGCGCCCGCCGAACTCGCAAAACTGAAGAAACTCGACACCAATAGGCTGCCGCTGGTGAAGGGCAGGCCGCGCCTCGGACCCTGCGTGGCCACACCGTCCAAATTCGTTGCGATCGGCCTCAACTACATCGATCACGCCAGGGAAACCAATTCCCCGATCCCGGAAAACCCGATCGTCTTCTTCAAGTCGGAGACCTGCATCGTCGGGCCCAACGACAACATCATGCTGCCCAAGAACTCGACGTCCACCGACTGGGAGGTCGAGCTGGGAATCGTGATCGGCCGCAGGGCCAGCTACGTCGAGAAGAAGGACGCACTGCGCTATGTCGCCGGCTACTGCCTGATCAACGACGTTTCGGAACGCGAATTCCAGCTGAAGAAGGGCGCCTCGCAATGGGCGAAGGGCAAGGGTTGCGACACCTTCGGGCCCATGGGGCCGTGGATGGTGACTACCGACGAGATCAAGGACGTACAGAACCTCGACATGTGGCTCGACGTCAATGGCGCGCGCAAGCAGACCGGCAGCACGAAGACGATGATATTTGGCGTGGCCGAGCTGGTCGCCGACCTGTCGCAGTACATGACGCTGCTGCCGGGCGACGTGATCACCACCGGTACCCCGCCGGGCGTGGGCATGGGGATGAAGCCGCCGCAGTGGCTCAAGGCCGGGGATGTCGTCACGCTGGGGATCAGCGGGCTCGGCGAACAGAAGCAGAAGGTTGCAGCGTTCAAGGGGAAGCGCTGATCGAGGGGGCGGCGGGCAGCCCGGAGGTGGCGGGCTTCGGTCGCGCGTCGTCAGAGCCGGGGCGGCGCTGACGACGCGGTGCCCTGCAGATCGACGACGCGCGGTGAGTGCCCCGTCGCAGCAACAAAGTGCTCGAGATCCGCGTGGGACAGGATCAGCGTGGCGGTGTTGACCAGCGGATGCGCCTGCAGCGCCGGGGCCTCCCATAGCGCGCGATCGATGACGAATTCGACCGCGCCGCCACCATCGTTGCACAGCGCGAGCACGCTCACCGCTCCCGGCGCGATGCCAAGGTGCTTGCGCAGCCGTTCCGCCGATGCGAATCCCAGCCGGCCCGAGCCGAGCAGCGCGCCCAGCGCATTGAGATCGACGGCCAGATCGTGCGGAAGCGTGACCAGGAAGTGACGCAGACCCTTCTTGTCGCGAAGGAACAGATTCTTTGTCTTGGCACCTGGCAACCGCGGCACGAGCCGCTCGGACTCCTCGACCGTCATCACCGCGGCGTGCTCGTGCCTGGGCGCATCGATCCCGTGCTGGCGCAGGAAGGACTCGATGTCCATCAGCGATGACCCGGGCACTCCGCAGCAGGCGGTCTGCAGGATCGCGGCCGGACCAATCACGCAGCGGTCAGAGTATCTGCGACAGGAACGCGCGCGTTCGTTCGTGCCTCGGGTTGGCGAAGAACTCCGCCGGCGGGCCCTCCTCGACGATCACGCCGCCATCGGTGAAATACATGTGATCGGCGACCTCGCGCGCGAATCCCATCTCGTGCGTGACCAAGATGCAGGTCAGGCCGTCTTCGGCCAGTTCGCGGATCGTCACCAGCACCTCCTTGACCGTTTCCGGATCAAGCGCCGCCGTCACCTCGTCGAACAGGATGATCTCCGGCCGCATCGCCAGCGCGCGGGCAATGGCCACGCGCTGCTGCTGGCCGCCGGAGAGCTCGCCCGGATAGCTGCCCGCCTTTTCACCCAGTCGCACCTTGGCGAGAAGCGCGATCGCGCGCGCTTCAACCTCCTTCGGATCCTCCTTCAGCACATGGACCGGCGCCATCATGATGTTGGCAAGCGCGGTCTTGTGCGGATAGAGGTTGTATTGCTGGAACACGATCGAGACTTCCTTGCGCAACGCGATGATATCGCGGTCGGACTTCAGTTTTTCGACCTGGAAATCGGCGACCCGGATCGAGCCGCTGTCGATCGGGATCAGGCCGTTGATGCAGCGCAGGATCGTCGACTTTCCCGATCCCGATGGCCCGATGATGCACACGACCTCGCCCTTCGCGACGTCGAACGACACGCCCTTCAGCACCTCCACCGCGCCGAACGACTTGTGGATATCCCTGATGCTGACTATCGGCTGATCGGACATTCGCCGTACTCCGGAGTCGGAACCGCCGTTTCAGATGTTGACCGCATACCGTCGCTCCAGATAGACCGTCCACCGCGCGATCGGGTAGCAGTACAGGAAGAACCACACGAGGATGTAGAAATAGAAGGGCATCAGCAGATCGGCGCGGTTCTCCGAGGCAAGCACATCACCGGCGAGCGTCATCACTTCCGACACGCCGACCACCGATACCAGCACGGTGCCGACGGTGAGGATCGAATAGAGGTTCATCCACGGCGGCAGCATCCGCTTGATGCATTGCGGAAGAATGATCATCCACATCGTCTGGCGGCGGGTGAACGCGAACGACGACGCCGATTCCCACTGCCCGGTCGGAATCGACTGGACCGCGCCGCGTACGATCTCTGACACGTTCGCCATCACCGGCAGCGACAGGCCGAATGTCGCCTTGACCCAGTCCGGCAGCGGCACGGTCACGCCGAAGAGGGTGACCTTGAACGGCAGCAGGAACATGCAGTAGAACAGCAGCACCAGCCAGGGCGCATTGCGGAAGAAGTGCGTCGCGAACCAGGCGGCCCCGCGCACCGGTGATACGCGCGACAGCTGCGCGATCCCCAGAAAGGCGCCGGCGACGGTGCCGAACGCCATCGCCAGCACGCTGATCGCGATATTGAACGCGAAGCCCTTGGCGAGCAGCGGCGTCCACTTCCAGATCGTGGCGACGATCGACGGCTGTTCCGCCGTCGCCTGCGCATGCGCGTAGCCCGCGGCAAGCAAGAATGCGGCGAAGAGAAACCAGCCGTGCCGCGCTTCCAGACGCGCGAGCGGGTTACCCAGCAGCCGTTCGCCGCCAACACGACGCGCAAGCCCCTCGGCCGCCGGCAGCAGCACCGGCAGGTCCGTCCCGTTCGGCAGCGGGCGAAGAAATTGCGCGAAGCGCCTTGCTGGCGCTCATCCGCCGTACCCCGGCACGCGCATCGCCCGTTCCCAGCGATGCATCGCGAAGACGAACAGGCCGACCAGCCCGACGTAGCAGACGAGAAGGACGTTCATCATTTCCTTGACGTTGACCGAATCCGACCAGATCTGCGACGACACGTACAGCATCTCGGGCACCGCGATGGCGAACGAGATGCTGGTGGTCTTGACCAGATTGACGAGATTGTTGTTGAGCGCCGGCAGGCAGACCCGGAATGCCAGCGGCAGAACGATGTGCCGATACGCCTGCAACCGCGAAAATCCGAACGATTCCGCCGCCTCGATGGTGGCCTTGGGCACCGACTCGATGCCGGAACGGAAGATCTCGACGTTGAAGGCGCCGGCATACATCGACAGGCCCAGGATCGCCCAGGCGATGTTCGACACCAGCGGCGCGCCCGCAGTGGTCTTCAGATAGGCGCCGATGCCGAAGTAGAAGAAGTAGAGCTGCACCAGCGGCGGCGTGTTGCGGAAAAACTGGATATACCAGTGCACGACATGCCGGGTGAGGCGGAGGCGAGAGCCCTGCAGCCACGCGCCGGCGATCCCGATCAGCACCGAAAACACGATGCAGCTGGCCGCGAGCTTGATCGTGGTGAAGAACCCCTCGACGAAACGCCTGCGGTCGAACGCGTCGTAGAAGATGGTCAGGTTGATGCCGGTCGTGTCGTACAACCAGCGGAACCATTCGAAGAACGCGTCCACGGGTCCGCCCTGCTTCGTCAAAAAGGCGACAGGGCGGAGAGTGTCCGCCCTGTACGCAGATCAGACCCGCGGAGCCTCGTGGGGTCCGGCCTCGGCTATTACTTGTATTTCTCGTGCATTCGCACGGCGAAGGCGGTGTTGCCCATCCCGTACTTCTTCTCCAGCTCGACGATGCGGCCGGTCTTGTGCCAGTTGACGATCATGTTGGACATGAAATCGTAGAACGGCTTCTCGCCCAACTTGACCGCGAGGCCCCACGGGTCCTCGAGCACCGACTTCAACGGCATTTCGTAGTCCTTCCACTCGGGCTCGAGCAGCGTGGCGAGGATCAGCGTGTCGTCGTAGGCGAAGGCGACGCAGTTGTCGCTCTTCAGCGCGTTGAAGGCCTCCGCCGTGCCCTTGAACGCGACGTCCTCCATTCCGTAGTCCTGCTGCAGCTGCTTGTTGTACCAGGCGCCCTGGATCATGCAGACCTTCTTGCCCTTGAGGTCTTTCCAGTCCTTGAGATTGGCCGATTTCTTCGCGATGACGTTCACGGCGGACGCGTAATAGCTGGGCTCGACGATATAGACGACCTTGCGCCGTTCCGGCTTGTCGTTCATCGTCGCGATCATCAGGTCGATCTTGCCCTGTTCCAGAAACTGCATCCGGTTGGAAGACACCACCGGCACCAGTTCCAGCTTCACGCCGAGCTTGGTCGCGACGTCCTGCGCGAGGTCAGGCTCGATGCCGATGATCTTGCCGCTGGGATCGCGAAACCCGTACGGCTTGTAGTCGGCCTTGACGCCGACGATCAGCGTTCCGCGCTTCTTGATCTGATCGAGGGCGTCCTGGGCGAACGCGGGAAACGACGGCAGCATGATGGCAAGCGCCGCGGCGAACGCGGCGATGCGACGCAACTTGAACATGGCGCACTCCCCTGAAAAGGACAAGACGGCGAAGATTGACCCAAGTCGCCGAGGGCGTCAAGACGACACGGCTGGCGGCGGAGCACCCCAATGTTCGCGACGTTCGACCCGCTCGCACTGAATGATTCGCCTGACGGAAGGCTGCTTCCGCGGCGCCCGCTCGCCGTTGGATGACAGTCGCCGCCCGATGCCGAATAATGGCCGCTGGCTCCTCCGCCGCTCCGACGTTGAAATATTCGATCTTCTCGCTCGCCCGCAACGCCGCCAGCCACCATCAGCGCTGGCCGCTCGCGTGGCGCAGCCCGCCGCTCAAGAAACGCTACGACGCCGTGATCGTCGGCGGAGGCGGACATGGCCTCGCCACCGCGTATTACCTGGCCAGGAACCACGGGATGACCAACATCGCCGTGATCGAGAAGGGATGGCTCGGCGGAGGCAACACTGGGCGCAACACCACCATCGTCCGCTCGAACTACCACCTGGATGCCAACGCCCGCTTCTATGAGCATTCTCTGAAATTGTGGGAGGACCTGTCGCGGGACCTCAATTTCAACGTCATGTACAGCGCACGTGGCGTGCTGAACCTCGTGCATTCGCCGGCCGACATCGACGCGGCGATGCGTCGCGGGAATGCGATGCGCCTGAACGGCATCGACGCGCAATTGCTGACCCGTGACGAGATCGCACGACGCATTCCCAACCTCGACTGCTCGGCCGACGCGCGTTTCCCCGTTCACGGCGGCCTGCTGCAGCCGCGCGGCGGTACGGTGCGCCACGATGCCGTGGCCTGGGGTTACGCGCGCGCCGCCGATGCGCGCGGCGTCGACATCATCCAGCAATGCGAGGTGACGGGCATCCGCATCGAGCGTGGCGCGGTCGTCGGCGTCGAGACGACGCGCGGCGCCATCGATACGCCGAGGCTCGGCATCGCGGTGGCCGGCCACTCCGGTCGCGTCGCCGCGATGGCGGGGTTAAGGCTGCCGATCGAATCGCATGTGCTGCAGGCGATGGTCTCCGAACCCGTGAAGCCGGTGCTCGACATGGTCGTGACCTCCGGTGCCGTGCATTTCTACATCAGCCAGTCGGACAAGGGCGAGCTCGTGATGGGCGGCGACCTCGATTTCTACAATTCGTATGCGCAGCGTGGCAACTTGCCGGTCGTGGAGAACGTGGTCGCCGCCTGCCTGGCACTCTTTCCCAGCTTCGGCCGCCTGAAGCTGATGCGCACCTGGGGCGGCATCATGGACATGACGATGGATGGCAGTCCGATCATCGGCAAGCTGCCGGTGGAGGGTCTCTACATGACGGGGGGCTGGTGCTACGGCGGATTCAAGGCCACGCCGGCCTCCGGGTATCTGCTTGCGCACACGATCGCGCACGATGCGCCGCATGAATTGAACGCGGCGTTTACGCTCGAACGTTTCGCGCAGGGCGCAACGCTCGACGAAAAGGGCGCAGGGCCGTATGCGTGGGCGCACTAGCGTGAAACGCCCGCCACGCTCGCAGCCCCCGGCGGGGCGCGTCGGCCCCCCCGGGGCGGCCCCGCCGGGCTGAATGACATGCTGCTGATCCCGTGCCCGCATTGCGGACCTCGCAACCAGATCGAGTTCACCTACGGCGGCGACGCCACGGTGCGCCGCCCGGCCACGGATGCGCCGGACGCCGCGCCCGTGGCCGCATGGGTCGACTGTGTATACCTGCGGGACAATCCCTGCGGACCGCACGATGAGCTGTGGCTGCATTCCGCGGGTTGCCGGCGTTGGTTCCGTATTCGTCGCGACACGCGTACGCACGAAATCCTCGCCGGCGCCCCGCTCGGCGAGCCGCCGGGCGGAGATTCGCGTTGACACAGAGGTTCCGACTGGCCGATGGCGGAATCGTCGATCGCACGCGGCCGCTTTCGTTCGAGTTCGATGGCGTCCGCTACCAGGGCTTTGCCGGCGACACGCTGGCATCGGCCTTGCTCGCCAATGGCGTGCACCTGGTCGGCCGCAGCTTCAAGTATCACCGGCCGCGTGGAATCTTCAGTGCCGGACCCGAGGAACCGAACGCGCTGGTGCAACTCGAACGGCAGGGCGGGCAGCGCGCACTCGGAGCCGAATGTCCGCGCGACCACGCTCGAGTTGTATGACGACCTGGTGGCCACCAGCCAGAACTGCTGGCCGTCGGTGCGTCATGACGTTGGCGCGATCAACGACGCGTTTTCGCGCCTCATCCCTTCGGGCTTCTATTACAAGACTTTCATGTGGCCGCCGACACCCGGGTGGTGGCTAAGGTACGAGCACCTGATTCGCCGAGCCGCCGGCATGGGCCGCGCGGCAAGCGAACCCGATCCCGACCACTACGAACATCAATACGCGCATTGCGACGTGCTGGTGATCGGCGGCGGCGCGACGGGTCTCGCGGCTGCCCGCGCCGCAGCGCATGTCGGCGCCCGGGTCCTGTTCTGCGACGAGAACGCCGGGTGGGGAGGAGGCGTGCTCGATGCGGGCGCGACGATCGATGCCCGGACGGCCGCCGACTGGATCGCCGCCACCGCGGGCGAGCTCGCCGACAATCCCGACGTCACGCTTCTGACGCGCACGACGGCATTCGGCTATTACGACGGAAATCTCGTGGGCGCCATCGAACGCGTCACCGATCATCTGGCCGTCCGTTCCGATCACGTTCCGCGACAACGATTCTGGAAGATCCGCGCCAAGGCCGTCGTCCTTGCGACCGGCGCCATCGAGCGTGGCATCGCCTATGCCAACAACGACCTGCCGGGCACGATGCTCGCGAGCGCCGCGCGCACCTATGTCGAGCGCTACGGCGTTCGACCCGGCAGTCGCGCCGTGGTCTTCACCAACAACGACGGCGCGTACGCCGACGCGCTGGCGCTGAATTCACGCGGCGTCGAGGTGACGGCGATCGTGGATGCCCGCATCGATGCGCAGCGCGTCGATACGCTGCCGGCCAGAGCGCGGGCCGCGGGCATTCCCGTGACCTGCGCGGCGATGATCGCCGGCGCGCACGGCCGGCGGCATGTCCGGGCGGTCGACATCGTATCGCGCTCCGGAAACGCGGCCTCGCGCATCGTCTGCGATCTCGTTTGCGTCTCCGGCGGCTGGAACCCTGCCGTGCACCTGTTTTCGCAGGCACGAGGGCTGCTGCGCTACGAGGACCGGCTTGCGACCTTCGTGCCCGATGCGTCGGCATTGCCCATCCTGCCGGCGGGCGCCGCCAACGGCTGCCTCGACCTGCCCTCCGCGCTGGTGGAAGGACATGCGGCCGGCATTACCGCCGCCCGGCGGGCGGGGTTCACGGCAGCGGCGCCGGCGGCACCGCGCGTCGATCCGAGCGTCGATCAATCCGCCAAGGAGTTCCTGCAAGCGCTGTGGTCAGTGCCAGCGGCGCGCAGGACCGCCAAACGCTTCGTCGACCTGCAAAATGACGTCACTGTCGACGATGTCGCATTGGCCGCGCGCGAGGGCTACACGTCGGTCGAGCACCTCAAGCGCTACACCACGCTGGGCATGGGAACGGACCAGGGCAAGACGAGCAACATCACGGGGCTGGCAATCATGGCCGAACTCCTTGGGGTCCCGATTCCGCAGGTTGGCACCACGACATTCCGGCCGCCCTACACGCCGGTCACGATGGGCGCCTTTCCCGGCCACGCATCCGGCGCGCACGTCGAGCCCACCCGCTACTCCGCCATCCACGCATGGCACGCCGAGCAAGGCGCGCGCTTCGTCAACGCCGGGCTGTGGAAGCGGCCGCACTCGTATCCGCGCGCCGGGGAATCCGAGGAGGATGCGGCGAATCGCGAAGCCCGCAATGTTCGCGCCAACGTCGGGCTCGTCGACGTGTCGACGTTGGGCAAGATCGAATTGCAGGGACGCGACGTCGCAGAACTTCTCAACCGCGTGTACATCAACCGATGGGACACGCTCGCGGTCGGACGCTGCCGCTACGGCGTGATGCTGCGCGACGACGGCATGGTGATGGACGATGGCACTACGTCGCGCCTGTCCGCAACCCACTACCTGATGACCACGACCACCGTCAACGCGGGAAGGTGATGCAGCATCTCGAGCACCTGTCGCAGGTGCAATGGCCGGAACTCGACGTGCACATGACGTCGGTGACCGAGCAATGGGCGGCCGTGGCGCTATCGGGACCCAGGTCGCGAGACGTGCTCGCAGCATTGGTCGACATCGACGTATCCAACGCAGCGTTTCCGTTTCTCGCTGTCGGTGAATGCAACGTGCGCGCGCCGGGCGAAGGCGCGGCTCGGGCCATTCCTGCCCGCGTCCTACGGATGAGCTACTCGGGCGAGCTCGCCTATGAAATCCATGTCGCCACCGATCGCAGTCGCACGCTCTGGGATGCGGTGATGGCGGCCGGCGAACCATTCGGCATCATGGCTTACGGCACCGAGGCGATGAGCACGCTGCGTATCGAAAAGGGCCACGTGGTGATCGGGCCCGAAGCCGACGGCCGGACCACGGCGGACGATCTCGGACTCGCGAAACTGGTCAACGCAGGCAAGTGGTGCATCGGCAAGCCGCTGCTCGAACGTCCGGCATTGACGGCGCCCGATCGCTGGCAGCTCGTCGGGCTGACCGCGCTCAACGGCGCGCGCATGCCACGGGGAGCCAAGATCGTCGCCGATCCCGAACGCGCGGCGCCGAATCCGATGCTGGGCCACGTGACCTCGTGGTGCTGGAGTCCCAATCTCGACGCAGGAATCGCGCTGGCGCTGCTCGCGAACGGACGTATGCGGCACGGCGAAACGCTGTGGGTCGTGTCGCCGCTTGTCGGCGCCAAGGTGCGGGTGCGGGTCGGCCCGCCCTGCTTCATCGATCCGGACGGGGAGCGGCTGCGTGTCTGACCGAGGCACGTACGTCGAGGCGGGCGCGATCGGATCGCATGCGCCGGGCCACTATGGAAACGACACCGTCGGGGTCACGCTGGCCGAGGTCCCGATCGCCACCGCCTGGAACATCCAGGGTAATCCGGCAGACGAACTCTTCCTGGCGGAAGTGCGCCGCCAGTTCGAAGTGGGACTGCCGCTGGCGCCGAATACAGCCGCGCGTGGACCCGTGTGGACGGCGCTCTGCCAGGGACCGACGTCGTGGTTGCTCTGCGCGGGAGCGGACGCGGCCGGCGCGCCCGCGCGCACCGGGTCGAGCGCGCGGCGCGATGCATTGAATGCCGCCGGGGGCGCGCTGTTCGACCTGTCGGCGAGTCGCGTCGCCTTCAAGATCGAAGGGAGGCACGCTGCGTCCGTGCTCGCCAAGGGCTGCCCCCTGGACTTCCACCCGCGCACGTTTCCCGCCGGGGCATGCGCACAAAGCCTGCTTGGCCACGTGAACGTTCTGGTCTACCGCCCCGACGCCACGCCCTCGTTCGTCGCGATGGTCGCGCGAAGCTACGCGTTCGACGTGTGGCAAGGCCTGTGCCGGTCGGCGGCGCAATACGGATATGATGTCGTGGCCCCGGTTCGCTGGCTCTGACCGCCATCACGGCGGTCACGACTTCGACACCGGATGTCCTTGCCTCGCGCCGGACACCGCTTCCAGCTTCTCCCAGAGAAACTGCACGCCGGTCCCCGGCGTTTCCGGGGCGACCGCAAGATGGTCGTCGACGAGCAGCGGTCGCGTCGTGTATTCGTCGATCGGGAACGAATGGACCTCGAGCCAGCCCGAGTTCGGCTGACCCGACAGCAGGCCCACGTGCAGCTCCTGCATGCCGTGGCTGCAGACCGGCATCGCCACATCGCGCGAGCGTTCCGCGACCCGCAGCCAACCGGTGATTCCGCCGCAGTTGGACGCATCCGGCTGGATGAACGAAAGCCCGGCCTGCGCAAACGCGAGGTCGAATTCGTGCAGCGTGTGCAGGTTCTCGCCCATCGCGAGCGGCATGCCGGTGGCCTGTGCGATTTTTTTGTAGCCCGCGTAGTCATCGGGAATCGTGGGCTCTTCGAACCACACGAGATTGAAAGGCTGGAAGGCGCGCGCGGCGGTGATCGCCTGGTCGACGGAGAGCGCGTAGTTGGCGTCGACCATCAGCGCGACGTCGGGGCCGATCAGCGCCCGAACCGCCCGCACTCGCGCGACATCCTCGGCGAGATCGGGCTTGCCGACCTTGATCTTGACGCCGTTGAAGCCACGATCGAGATAGCCGCGGACGCTGGCGAGCAGCTTGTCCAGCGGGAAATTGAGATCGATACCGCCGCAATACGCGCGGCACCGATCGCCGGCGCCACCGGCCATCCTCCACAACGGCTCGCCAAGCCGCCTGCCGCGCAGGTCCCAGAGCGCAATGTCGATCGCCGATATCGCGAACGACGCGATCCCGCCGCGGCCGACGTAGTGGATGTGCCACTGCATCTCGTCATGCCGCGCTTCGACCTCCTGCGCGTCCCGTCCCACGAGGAAGGGGGCCAGGTCATGCTCGATCATCGCCAGGATCGCCCGCCCGCCCCGGCCGCCGGTGTATGTGTATCCGGTGCCCTGTGCGCCGTCGGCGGTCGAAACGGTGGCAGTGATCAGTTCGAAATGGGTATGGTCGCCGTGTTTCGCGTCGGAGAGCACCTCGGAGAGTGGCACGCGGAACAGGCGCGCGTCTATCGCTTCTATTCTCGTCACTTTGGTTCTCCCGCGATCAGCGCCACGATGCCAACCTGCGATTACGGCCCGGCGTTCCGACGGTCAACCCGCCCGTACCGCCTCCAGCACGGCGCCCGGCGTGCGCGGCCGTCCGAACGTGAACAGCGCGACAGCACCAGCGAATGCCAGCACCGCGCCCGCGCGCAATACCACATCGATCGCCGCCGCGTCCGAGCCGGCGCCGGCCACCGATCCGGCGAGGAGTTCGAGCATGGCAGCGGCGATCGCAACGCCGACCGCGCCCAGCATCACCAGCGCGGTCAGCGTAATGCCGGACGCGGCACCGACGAACTGCACGGGCACCACCGCCTGCGTCGCCACGCTGGCCAGCGCCCACCCCAGGCCGAGGCCGATGCCGGTGAGCATGAACAGCGGCGTGTAGAGCCAGAGCGATTCGACGCTGGTCAGCGCCACGATGCCGACGGCGCTGATCAGCATGCCGATCGCCATCAGGCGGTCGGCAGGGAAACGTTCGGCCAGACGGCCCGAGAAATAGCTGGCCGAGCCTGCACCGGCGGACAGCGCGAGGAAAACGAGACCCGCGTCGAACGGCGACATCCCGCGCGCTTGCTGCAGGTAGAGCGCGGAAAAGACGGCGACGAAGCAGAACACCACGTTCGACAGCGATCCTGCCAGCACGACGGCGTCGAAGGCACGGTTGCGAAAAAGCGAGAGGTCGATGAGCGGCGAGTGCACACGCGATTCGATCAGCACGAACAGCGCCAGCAGGACGATGCCGCCCACGAGCGTCCCGATCGTCGCCAGCGACGTCCAGCCCCACGCTTCGCCGCGATCGAAAGCGAGGCTGATGGCCACGAGCCCGCCCGTGATCGCGAGCATGCCCGGAACGTCGATGTGGCGATCGGCGTTCTCATCGCGCGATTCGCCGACGTAGCGAAGCAGCAGGAAGATCGCAGCTGCACAGAACGGAATGTTGATGAAAAAGACGCCGCGCCAGCTCAGGTACTCGGAAAACGTGCCGCCGACGAACGGGCCCAGAGCCGTGCCGATGGCGGCAAACCCCAGCACCACGCCGATGGCCCGGGCCTGCCGCGCGCCGGTGAACGTGCTCGACACCACGGCGATGGACACCGGAAAGATGAGCGCCGCGCCGATGCCATGCACGACGCGTGCGATGATCAGGTAGAGCTCATTGGGCGCGGTCCCGCAGATGAATGAAACGACGCCGAAAATGGCCAGTCCGATCACGATGATGAGTCGCCGGCCGAAGATGTCCGCGAGACGCCCCGCCGTCACCATAAGCGCGCCGATCGACAGCATGTAGCCGCTCACCACCCATTGCAGGTCGGTCGTTGCGACGTGGAAATGCCTGGCGATCGCGGGCAGCGCGAGATTGAGCGCGAACCAGTCCATCTGCACGATCAGCATCGAGATCGCGCAGGCAGCGATCACGAACTTCTCGTCGCGCGAGAATTCGCCGGGATCCGGGGCGCCGGCCGGCCCCATCGTCAGGGCGCCGTGTACGCCGTCTTGACGGTCGTAAAGAATTCGGCGGCGTAGCGCCCCTGTTCGCGCGAGCCGTAGCTCGAGCCCTTGCGCCCGCCGAACGGCACGTGATAGTCGACCCCCGCCGTCGGCACATTGACCATGACCATTCCGGCCTGCGCGTGGCGCTTGAAGTGCGACGCGTGTCTGAGCGACGTCGTCACGATGCCGGCCGAGAGCCCGAATTCGGTGTCGTTGGCCAGCGCCAGCGCCTCGTCGTAGTCCTGCGCGCGGATAACGCAGGCAACCGGCCCGAAGATCTCCTCGCGCGCGATACGCATCGTGTTGGTCGCCTCGGTGAAGAGCGCGGGTGCGAGGTAGAAGCCTTCGGTCGCGCGCTGCAGCCGCTCGCCCCCGACGGCCAGTTGCGCCCCTTCGCCCTTGCCGATTTCCAGGTACTTCGAGTCGATGTCGAGCTGGCTCGCGTCGACGACAGGCCCGATATCGGTGCCCGCGAGCAGCGCATTGTCCACGCGCAGCGTCGAGAGCTTGTCGACAACGGCCGCGACGAATCGGTCGTGGATGCCGCGGGTGACGATGAGGCGCGACGACGCGGTGCAACGCTGCCCTGTCGAAAAATACGACCCCTGCACGGCGACGTTCACCGCCGTCGGCAGGTCGGCATCGTCGAGCACGATCAGTGGATTTTTGCCGCCCATCTCGAGCTGCAGCTTGGCCATCCGCGCAATCGCCTTGGCCGCGATGCCCCGGCCGGTACCGACGCTGCCGGTGAAGCTCAGCGCCGTCACGTCCGGGCTTCCGACCAGTGCCTCGCCGACGATCGAGCCGCGACCCATCGCGAGATTGAACACCCCCGGCGGCAGCCCCGCACGCGAGAGGATTTCCGCGATCGCCCACGCGCATCCGGGCGCGAGGTCGGCAGGCTTGCACACGACCGTGTTGCCGTACGCCAGCGCCGGCGCGATCTTCCACGCGGGGATGGCGATCGGAAAATTCCACGGCGTGATGAGGCCGATCACGCCGAGCGGCTCGCGCGTGACCTCGACGTCCACGCCCGGGCGCACCGAGGCGAGCTTCTCACCGCCCATCCGCACGACCTCGCCGGCGAAAAAGCGGAAGATCTGCCCCGCGCGCGCCGCCTCGCCAATGCCTTCGGGCAGCGTCTTACCCTCCTCGCGCGACAACAGCGTGCCCAGTTCATCCTTGCGTGCGAGGATCTCTGCGCCTGCGCGGTCGAGGATGTTCGCGCGCTCCTGGATCGAGCCCGTCGACCAGCCGGCAAACGCCAGCTTCGCCGCCGAGATCGCGTCGCGCGCCTGCGCCGCGTCGGCTTGCGCATATTCGCCGACGACGTCGCTGGTGTCCGAAGGGTTGCGATTGACGGTCACCGTGTTGCCGGCGACCCATTCGCCGCCGATGTAGTTCTTGAACAAGTTTGTCATGGCGTGCTTCCGTTGAAGATTCAGAGGATGCCGCGGCGGGCAAGCGTCGCCATCAGCGCGCCCGCGCCGTAGGTCCACGGCGCGATCCGGTCCGAGGTGTTCACGCGATTGACGAGCGCACCCAGCACTGGCGTCGCGATGGTCACGATGTCGCCGACCACGTGGGTGAAGCCCTGCCCCGGACCATGCCGGTCCTGCGTCGGGGCGAACATCGTTCCCAGGAACAGCACCAGGCCGTCGGGGTACTGGTGATTGGCGCCGATCGCCTGCGCGATCAGGTCGAGCGGATCGCGGCTGATCATGGCGATCGAGCTCGCGCCGTCGAGCGTGAAGCCGTCGGGACCGTCGACGCGCATCTCGAGTTCGCAGCGGCGCACGTCATCGATCGTGAATTGCTCGTCGAAGAGCCTGATGAACGGGCCGATCGCGCACGACGCGTTGTTGTCCTTGGCCTTGCCGAGCAAGAGCGCACTGCGGCCCTCGAAGTCGCGCAGGTTGACGTCGTTGCCCAGCGTGGCGCCCCTGACGCGGCCGTCGCTGGCCACGACCAGCACGATTTCCGGCTCGGGATTGTTCCACTCGGACTTGGGATGAATGCCGATCTCGGCACCCGTCCCCACGGCGGACATCGGCTGCGCCTTGGTGAAGATCTCGGCGTCGGGACCGATGCCGACCTCGAGGTACTGCGACCACGCGTGCTGCGCGATCAGCGCGTCCTTGAGGCGCGCCGCCTCCGTCGATCCGGGACGCACGCTGGCCAGGTCTTCGCCAATGACGGCGACGATCGCACTGCGAACGCTCTGCGCCTTCGCCGGGTCGCCGCGCGCCTGCTCCTCGATCACGCGCTCCAGCATGCTGGCGACGAACGTGACACCGGCAGCCTTGATCGCCTGCAGGTCGCAGGGCGCGAGCAGCCAGGGCAGCGCCGGATTGCGCGCGTCCTCTGCGCAGTTGGCGAGGACCCCGGCGAGATCGCCGACACGCGGCAGCGCGCCCGCGGCGCGAATCGCCGCAACCGGGTCGGGCAGGTTGGCGAGCGCGCTCGCCGTCGGTGCAACTGCAGACAGGTCGACGAGTTCGTCTCCGCGCACTCCGACCAGCACGGCGCCGGCCACGGCGGGTACCCAGGCGCGACCGACCAGCACAGCGCGTTCGCGGTCGGAAGGAAGGCAGGCTGCGGGGGTCAGGCGCTCTTGCATGGCGGTCGGGTCGGCGAAGGAACGGAACGTGGGGAATGCACAGGATAACCGACCGTGGCCGCGCGAAGCTATGCCAGAATGTGCAAGTACGCGTCTATTGTCCCTCGATCTTCCCTCGGCCGCGACCTGACGATCATGATCACGCCTGCCCAAGAATCCGCCGCGCAATTCCTGTACGCCGCGCGCAAACGCCGCACACCCGGCGCGCGCATCCCCGAGGAGTTCCGTCCCGCCGACGTCGCCGACGCGCTGGCCATACAGCGGCGGGTGGCCGCGCTGGTCGCCGCACCCATCGGCGGCTGGAAATGCTCGGTGCCGTCGGAGCCGCGCCCGGTGCTCGCCGCGCCGATCTTCTCGCCAACGATCCGAACGGCGTCGCCGTACCCGGTGATCGGCAGCGGGGGCACCGCCAGGATCGAGCCGGAGATCGCATTCGTGCTCGCGCGCGACCTGCCTCCGCGCGCGACTCCCTACGCGGAGGATGAGATTCGCGGTGCGCTGCGCGAGGCGCGCTTCGTGCTCGAGATCATGGGCCCGCGGTATGCCGATCCCGCCGCCGTAACATTCCCCGAACTGCTCGCCGACAGCGTGGCCAACCAGGGGCTGTTCGTCGGGCCCGTGGTCGCCGATGCGTTCAGGCGCCCTCTCGAGGCATTTCCGGTCACCGTGCGCACGCCGGCCGGCGTGTTCGCGACGCGCGACGGCAAGCATCCGGACGTCCATCCGCTGCGTCCGCTGTACTGGCTTGCCAACTACCTGGCGGCGCTCGGCGACCCGCTGCGCGCCGGCCAGATCGTGACCACTGGCTCCTACTGCGGCGTGATCGACGTGCCACTCGGCGAGTCGCTCACGTTCGAGTACGGCGACCTGGGCAGGCTCGAGGTCACGTTGGCGCGCGCGCCGTGACGGCAGGCAAATCCGGCGAGCTTCCGGCGAGGACCCGATGAGCCTCGCCGGACTCGGCGCGATCGCGATCTGGCACGACATCCTGCCCGAGGCGCGGGACGACTTCCACGAGTGGCACAACCGCGAGCACATGCCCGAGCGCGTCGGCATCCCGGGCTTTCGCCGCGGGCGGCGCTATGTCGCGATCGGTGGCACCCCGGAGTACTTCACGCTGTACGAGGCCGACAGCCCCGAGACGCTTGCCGGCCAGGATTATCTGAACCGGTTGAACGCGCCGACGGCGTGGACGCAACGCGTGATTCCATCCTTTCGCAATCGTCGCGCGCTCGATCTGCCGCGTCGTCTACACGCAGGGCGTCGGCAGCGGCGGAGTGATGTTGACACTGCGCTTCGCGATCGATGCCGCGCACCGCGATGGCACCGTCGATGCGCTGCGCCGGCGGGTGCTGCCGCCGCTCGTGTACCGGAAGGGGGTGGCCGGCGTCCACCTGTGCCTCGCCGACGACGCCGCCAGCGCGATCGAGACGGCGGAAAGAAAGTTCCGTGTCAACGCGACGCTCGTCCCCGCGTGGATCGTCCTGGTCGAAGGCAACTCGGTGCCCGACGTCGAGGGTGCCGCCGATGACCTGGCGCCCGCACTGCAGGCGCACGGAGCGCGCGAGCTTGATCGCGCGGTCTACCGGCTCGAGTTCACGCGCCTGAAAACGCCGTGGACCGCAGGCTGACGCGACGAGCGAGTCCCCGAGCAGTGTCCCCGACCGACGCCACCCGCCGCTGCGCGCCCGATGCCGCGCTCTATCCGGAGATCGAACCCTACGCGACGGGCCGGCTGCCGCTCGACGCCGTGCACACGATGCACTGGGAGACCTGCGGCAACCCCAATGGCGTGCCGCTCGTCTTCCTGCACGGCGGCCCCGGCGGCGGTTGTCTGCCCCACCATCGCCGCTACTACGATTCCGCGTTCTGGAACATCGTCGTCTACGACCAGCGCGGCGCGGGCCGCTCGACGCCGGTCGCGGCGCTCACGGACAATACGACGCAGCATCTGGTCGCAGATCTCGAGCGGCTGCGCGAGGCCCGCGGCATCGAGCGCTGGCTGCTGTTCGGGGGATCGTGGGGCTCGACGCTGGCGCTCGCCTACGCGCAG
Organism: uncultured beta proteobacterium; assembly: GCA_963739745.1. GTDB lineage: Bacteria > Pseudomonadota > Gammaproteobacteria > Burkholderiales > Casimicrobiaceae > VBCG01. The sequence goes on along the minus strand of CAVUCJ010000006.1, from coordinate 67,779 downwards.
GCGCATCCGGAACGCGTGCTGGGCCTGGTGCTGCGCGGCATCTTTCTCGCCACGCCACCCGAGCTCGACTGGTTCATGCACGGCATCCGCGCGATCTTTCCGGAAGCCTGGCGGACGTTCGCTCACTTTCTGCCGGAAAGCGAACGCGCCGACCTGCTCGGCAGCTATTACCGACGATTGACCGATCCGGATCCTGCGGTCCACCTGCCGGCCGCGTATGCATGGGATCGCTACGAGGGCGCCTGCTCGACGCTGCTGCCCCAGCCCGACGCGCTGACCAAGTTCGACGGCGACACAGCGGCACTCGCCATCGCGCGCATCGAGGCGCATTACTTCGTCCACCGCGGGTTCCTGCGCGACGGCGAGCTGCTCGAAGGTGTCTCGCGGATCCGACACCTGCCCTGCACGATCGTGCAGGGTCGCTACGACATCGTGTGCCCGCCGGTCACCGCCGATGCACTCGCCCGCGCCTGGCCCGAGGCCCAGTACATCGTCGTGCCGGACGCCGGCCATTCGGTGCGCGAACCGGGGATAACCCGCGAGCTGATCAGCGCCGTGCGCCGGATGCAGCGGATGGTCGACGTGCGTGATGTCCGCCGGCAAGGCGGCAGCGCAGGCCGGTGACGCGACGCTGGCGCGCCGCGGCCTGTTGCGCCACGGGCGTATGCCTATTCCCTCATCGCCTCGATCGGAATGACGATGCGAACCTCGTCGCCGGCCGCGGTGGGAAGCCCGGCGGTCATGCCGAACTCGGACCGGCGGATTGTCGCGGTCGCTTCGGCCCCGCACATCGCGCGCCGCGTGTACGGATGGGTGCGGCAGCGAAAGCCGGTAATCGCAAGCGTCACCGGCCGGGTCACGCCAAGTAGCGTGAACAGCCCGTGGGCGGCGACCGGAACGTCGCCTTCGAAGTCGAGCTCGCGGGCGCGATACGTCATGACCGGAAAATTCCCGGAATTGAAATAGTCTTCCCGCTTCAGGACTTCGGTGAGCACGCGCGATGCGGTCGTCACCGAGGCGGTCCCGATTTCGACGTCGATCGAGCCGCGCCGCGCCTCGCGGTCGAGCGTAATCCTGCCGGTCGTGTCGGTGAAGAAGCCACGCTGATGCGTCATGGCGAGATGCATGATTTCGAACATCGGCGTCGTGTGGGTGCCGTCGATCACGTACGTATCCTCTGCCGCCGCCGGCGAGGCGAGCGCAGCGAAAGCGAGCGCAGCGCAAGCGGTCCGCAGGCGGGCGAGTGGCGGCGCCTTCATGCGCATGGGCATCGGGACCACGATACCGCGTCACACGGTACGTGGCAGCACCATCCGCACGCGGACCAGCACGTCGTCGGCGACGACCGTCGAATCGGACCACGGACCGTCGCCTACGTTGAAGGCGAGCCGCCGGATCGTGAACTGGCCCTCGGCCACCGAGTAGCCCGCCTGATCCTTGCGGACCTGCACCGGGATCGCGATCTCCTTCGGCGTGCCTTTCAGCGACAGCGTGCCCGCAATTTCGTAGCGGTCGCCGCCCAGATGGGTCATCGTCGACGAACGGAACGTGGCAATCGGGAACTTCGCGGTGTCGAACCAGCGTGGGCGGCGGAGCTCGGACTCGGATTCCTCGCTCGCCAGGTCGATGCTCGCCAGGTCGATCTCGAAATCGGCCCGCGAGTGGGCGAGGTCCTCGGGCTTCCAGTCCACGCTCGCCTTCCACTTGCGGAAGCGGCCCTCGACGTTGACGCCCATCTGCCTGGATACGAACCGGATTTCGCTCCGGTCGATCAGCACTTCCTGCGCCTGGGCGCCGGAGGTGGCCATCAGCATCATGGCCAGCGAGGGAATAAAGGGACGCAGCATTCGCATGGGACAGTCCTTGCCAGGTGAGGGAGTGCAGCGGTGTTCCAGCCAGCGGCTAGCGGCCGGGAAGCATTCGGGAAAGCACGCCGTCGCGGCCGACCCATTGATGCCAGAGCGCGGCACCGACGTGCACTAGGACCGCGGCGGCCAGCATGAAGTTCAGCGACTGGTGGACCGCCAGCAGCGCGCGCGCCGTCTCCTTGTCCTTCGCGACGAGGTTGGGCAATGGAATCAGGTTCAGGTAGTTGACGGAAATCCCGGTGGCCGAGCTGTACAACCAGCCGGAAATCGGGATTGCCAGCATCAGCGCGTACAGCAGCGCGTGCATCCGGGCCGCTGCTCTTGCCTGCCAGGCAGACAGCGTCGCCGGCAGCGCAGGTGGCGGCGAACCGGTGCGCCAGGCGAGCCTCGCAGCCGCGACCAGGAACACGGTGATGCCGATCCACTTGTGCCACGCGTAGTACCGGAACTTGGCCGGCGAGAACTCGAGGCCGGTCATGAAAAGTGCGAGTCCGAAACCGCAGAAAACGAGCGCGGCACTGGTCCAGTGCAGCGCGATCGCGACGCCGGAATAGCGTTGGACCGACACGGCGTTACCCCCCCGACTCGCGTGTGCCGCCGGACGCGCGCAAACCCGATGGCATGCCCACGGGGCTCTTCATGGCGTGTCATTGTGGAAGCAATGCACTCCCGCGGCAACATCGACGCACCGGCCGCCCGTTGCCAGCGCGCAGCCGCGCGAATCCGAAGTCCCGCGGCGCGCCGCTATAATCGCCGCACGTCAGCCAAGCCCCGAATCGAGCGCCCTTGCGCCAGCCTCTGCCCGGACCGCCGTACTCGTTGCCCAAACTGCCGCCGGCCGCAGTCTCCGCGGCCGCCCTCCCGGGGATGGAGCGCCTGGTCCGGGCCGGCCTGTTCGCGGCGTTTTTTTCGTGGCCGTTTTTTCTCGCCGCGCCTGCGCGCGCGCAGGCGGCGCCCGAAGCCAGCGCGCCGACACCTCCGACGGCCGCCGCCAAGCCGCGTCCCAAGATCGGCCTCGTGCTGTCGGGCGGCGGCGCGCGCGGACTCACGCACATCGGCGTGCTCAAGGTGCTGCACGAGATGCGCATCCCCATCGACTATGTGGCTGCGACGTCGATGGGCGCGATCGTCGGAGGCCTGTACGCAAGCGGCATGACGCCCGATGAGATGCAGCGGCGGCTGGGGGCGGTCAGCTGGCCAACGCTGCTGTCGGACAGCCCACCGCGCCGCGATGTCGACTTCCGCCGGAAGGAGGAAGAATCGGCGTTCCCGCTCGGCTTCGAATTCGGCTATCGCGACGGCGAGTTCCTGTGGTTCAAGGGCGCGCTGTCCGGCAACAATCTCGAGCTCTACCTGCACGAGCTCACGCGCAATGTCGACAATGTCGAGTATTTCGACCAGTTGCCGATTCCCTTCCGTGCCGTGGCGACCAACATGGTCACCGGCAAGGAAGTCGTGTTCGATCGCGGGCCCCTGTACCACGCAATGCGCGCCAGCATGTCGGTGCCGGGCATGTTCGCGCCGATGGAGCTGGAGGGCCGGATCCTGGGCGATGGTGGACTGGTCAACAACCTGCCCGTCGATGTCGTTCGCGCCATGGGCGCCGATGTCGTCATCGCCGTCAACATCGGCACGCCGCTCATGTCGCGTGATCAGCTGCAGTCGGTCGTCGGCTATGCGTCTCAGATGCTCAACATCCTGACCGAGCAGAACGTGCGCACGCAGCTCGAACACCTGGGGCCCGGTGACATTCTGATTTCGCCGGACCTGGGCGACCTGACGTTTCTCGACTTCGCCGCGGCGCCGAAGTTCGTGCGGCTGGGCATCGAGGCCGCGGAAGCGATGCGCCCGCAGCTGACGGCGCTGTCCGAAGCGTCGTCCCAATACGCGCAGTTCGAAAAGCGCTTCATCGTCCCGCCGCAGCCGCTGCCCGAGAAGCTCGACTTCGTGACCGTCGAGGGCACGAAATACGCCAATCCCGAGGTGCTCGAGGCGCAGATGGAGACCAAGGAGGGCGAACCCTTCAGCGTGAACGTCCTCGAGGACGACCTCGCGCGAATGTACGGGCGCGGCGACCTGGAGGAGATCGACTACGCGCTCGTCCGTGTCGGCCGTCAGCAGGGTCTCGTAGTCGACGTCACCGAAAAGTCCTGGGGTCCCAACTACCTGCGCTTCGGGCTATCCCTGTCGTCGGACCTGCAGGGCGACACGTTCTTCAATCTCATGGCCGGCCACAGGCGCGTATGGGTCAACAGTCTGGGTGCGGAATGGTCCAATGAGATCATCCTCGGCACCACCCGCCGCTTTGCGACCGAGTTCTACCAGCCGCTCACCCTGCGTAACCGGGTCTTTGCCTCGGCATACGGTCTGGTCGAGCGCGTGCCGGAGTATTCCTACAATGGTGACACGCGAGTCGCGCAATACGACGTGCTGAACGAGACTGCAGGCCTCGACCTCGGTACGACGTTCGGAACGGCAGGCGAGCTGCGCGCGGGGTTCAAGTGGTTTCACCAGCGCGGCGATCCAACCATTGCCGACGACAACGTCGACGATAACGGCATCCCCTACTACCAGACGATCCGCACCACCGAAACCGGCGTGCGCGCGCTGTTCCGGTGGGACACGCTCGACAACCCCTACTTCCCGCGCAACGGCATGCATGTCAACGCAGAGGGGTTCTTCGGCAACAGGAAAACCTGGGAAGGCGATAGCCTGGTCTACGACGGGCAGTCATCGCGCGTCGGCGTGTACGCGAACGCTGCCCACCCTCTTTGGCGGGATGGTTTCGTCAATGTCGCATTGCGCGCCGGCGGCATCACGAATACCGAAGAGAAGGCGGACCTCATCAACGATTTCAATCTGGGCGGATTTCTCAACCTGTCGGGACTGCGCACCGACCAGTTGTCGAGCAACTACCTGGGTTTCGCGCGCGCCGTGTACTACCACCAGATCGGCAATATGCCGCTGCTGGGCCGGGGCATCTACGTCGGAGGATCGCTCGAAGCGGGCAACGTTTGGTTGAATGCAGGCGACGCCTCGCTCAACCATCTGCGCACCGCGGGCAGCGTGTTCGTCGCCGCCGACACGTGGATCGGCCCCTTCTACTTCGCGTGGGGTCGCGCGAGCGGCGGCGAGACCAGCTTCTATCTCTACCTCGGGCGGCTCTGACGTGGCCGTGGGGAGCAACCTCGAATGGCTCGAGCGCAGCCGGCGCGCCGTGTGGCATCCATGCACGCAGATGAAGCTGCACGAGACGCTGCCGCTGGTGCCGATCGCGCGTGGCGAGGGGGCGTGGCTCTACGACTTCGACGGCCGCCGCTACCTCGATGCGGTGAGTTCGTGGTGGGTGAATCTGTTCGGGCACGCCAACGCGCGTGTCAACGCTGCACTGCGCGCGCAACTCCTCGAACTCGAGCACGTGATGCTGGCCGGCTTCACGCACCGGCCGGTCGTCGAGCTCTCCGAACGGCTGGCCGCGTTGGCACCTGGGGGCCTCGGACATGCGTTCTACGGATCGGACGGCGCGGCGGCGACCGAGATCGCACTCAAGATGAGCTTCCACTACTGGCAAAACCGCGGCCGTGCCGACAAGCGCGGATTCGTCAGCCTCGAGGGCGGGTATCACGGCGAGACGCTGGGAGCGCTCGGCGTCACCGACGTCCCGATGTTTCGTGACGTGTACGCGCCGCTGCTCAATGCCGGCGCTGTCGTCCCCTGTCCTGATCCGCGTCGCGGCATCAGCGTCGACGCAGCCGCTGCCGCGCTCGACGCGCATCTGTCGAGACACCATGCGACGACGGCCGCGCTGATCGTCGAACCGCTGGTCCAGGGCGCGTCGGGGATGATCATGTACGACGCGGCGTACCTGGCCCGCACCCGAGAGATCACCGCGCGGCACGGCGTCCACTTGATCGCGGACGAGATCATGACCGGCTTCGGGCGCACCGGCACGATGTTCGCGTGGGAACAGTCCAAAGCCGCCGCCCCCGACTTCCTGTGCCTGTCGAAGGGCATCACCGGAGGCTACCTGCCGCTTTCCTGCGTGCTTACCACCGATGCCATCTACGAGGCGTTCTACGGCGACGAAGTCACGCGAGGGTTCCTCCACTCGCATTCATACACCGGCAATCCTCTTGCGTGCCGGGCGGCGCTCGCCGTACTCGACATCTTCCGCGACGACGACGTCGTCGCCGCCAATCGCGAACGCGCTCGGCAGTGGGCGGCGATCATGGCGCCGATCGCCGCGCATCCTCGCGTGCAAAATTTCAGGCAGCGCGGCATGATCTTCGCCTGGGAAGTCAATACGACGCGCGTCGACTTCGCCCGCTGGTGCTTCGCCCAGGCGCTGGCCGGCGAACTCCTGCTGCGTCCGATCGGTCACACGTTGTACGTGATGCCGCCCTACATCGTGACCGACGATGAAATGACGCTGCTGTCGGCGCGCGTGCTCGCCATTCTGGACCGGGCATGATCTGCGACACCTGCCGGCAATCCTTGAGGCTCGTCCGCCGACCTGGGCGATGTCGCATCGGGCGTACGTACGCTCGTCACGTCACGCCGTTCATTTGCCGCCTGATCGCGGGCGCCTGGGTCGCCACGCTCGCCTTTGCCGCACATGCCGCGCTCCCCGGCGGCGTCGCACGGGCCTTTCACGCAGCCGGCATTCCGCTCTCGAGCGTCTCGATCGTGGTCCGCGAGTCAGGCCAGCCGCAGGCACTGTTCGCGCTCGACGCCAACCGGCCGCTCAATCCCGCGTCGGTGATGAAGCTCGTCACCACCTACGCGGCGCTTGAACTGCTGGGCCGTGACTATCGTTGGAAGACCGAAGCCTACGTCGATGGCAAGATCGATGCCGGAGGGACGCTCGCCGGCGACCTGATCCTCAAGGGCTTTGGTGACCCGAAGATCACCATCGAACAGTGGCAGATGTTCATGCGGGATTTGAAGGCGCGCGGCCTGAACCGCGTCGCGGGCGACCTGGTCGTCGACCGCTCGTACTTCAAGCCTGGTCCCTACGACCGCGCCGCCTTTGACCAGGAACCGCTGCGCCCGTACAACGTCGGGCCCGACGCGCTGCTGGTGAATTTCAATTCGGTGCGCTTCGCGTTCGCGCCCGACACCTCGCACAACGCCGTGGCGGTGCGCGCGGAGCCGCCGCTGCCCGAGATCACGCTGGACGCTGTTCCGCAACTCACCCGCGGCGACTGCGGAGACTGGCGCGGCATGCTTGCGGCGAACTACGTCAACCTGGGCGCCACCGCGACGGCGGCCTTTCCGGGACGGTATGCGCAGTCCTGCGGCGAACGTGACTGGTACGTGGCGCTGCTCGACGCTCCGCACTACGTGCACGGCATGTTCACCGCCTACTTCCGCGAGCAAGGCGGGCAGTTCGACGGCACCCTGCGCGAAGGAACCGCGCCGCGCGATACGACGCCTTTCGCCGTGATGGAATCCGCGCCGCTGTCCGAAATCGTCCGCGACGTGAACAAACTGTCGAACAACGTGATGGCGCGCCAGATCTTCCTGACCCTCGCGACAACCCGCAACCCGCCACCCGCCACGCCGGCGCTCGCCGTCGACGTCGTGCATAAGTGGCTGAAGGAGAAGAAGCTCGCGATGCCCGGCCTGGTGCTGGAAAATGGCTCCGGGCTGTCACGGCAGGAGCGCCTGACCGCGGGCGGCCTCGCGCTGTTGCTGGCCTCGGCCGACAGGAGCGCCGTGCGCGAGGACTTCGCGGACTCGCTCGCCGTCGCCGCGATGGACGGTACAGTGCAGAAGCGCTTTCGCAACGGGTCCGTCGCCGGTCAGGCGCTCCTCAAGACCGGCTCGCTCGAGGGCGTACGGGCGCTGGCAGGCTATGTGATCGGCGCCGAAGGGCGGCGCTACATCGTCGTCGCGATCATCAACGACCCGAACGCCGCACGCGGTTCATCCGCACTCGACTACCTGGTCCAGTGGGTCTATGAGGAGGCCGGCCACTGGGACCCGGCCCTGCGCCGATGAACGGTGCCCTGCGGTCCATGACGCGAGCGCCGGGCGCAGCCAAGCCAGGAGCTGCCCAATGAACGGATTCGACGCCATCATCGAGGCCAGGATCAGGGAGGCGCAGCGTGCGGGCGCGTTCGACGACCTGCCCGGTGCCGGGAAACCGCTCGACCTGGACGAGGACCGGCTGGTGCCGGAGGACGTCCGGATGGCGTATCGCATCCTTAGGAACGCGGGCTTCGTTCCGGTGGAAATCGCGCAGCGGAAGGAGGCCGCTGACCTGCGCAAGCTGATCGCCGCCACGGTCGAACACCCGGAGAAACGGCGGGCGCTCGCCAAGCTTGCGCTGCTCGAGACGCGGATGGAGGCGCGCGGCACCCCGGTGCCGCGCGCCCGCGACTACGATGCGAAGCTGCTATGGCGCCTGGAGGATTCGGAGCAGGTCAGACCCCCGGTATCGGCTGGCTTTCCTTGAACAGGAGGTAGCCGCGCACAACGCGGTAGATGACCCAGAGCCCGGCAACGAACCAGATGGCAAACGCGATCGGGATGCCGACCAGGATCAGCCCCAGCGTGAACAGGACGAGCCAGCCGATCACTGCCCACAGCAGTGACCACCAGAATGTCCGGATCAGCCAGGTCAGGTGCGACGAGACCCACGTGCCGGCCGCGTCGTCCCTCTTCACGTAGCAGACGATGACGCCGACGATGCCGAGAATTCCGGTCAGCGGCGCCACCAAAGGCAAGCCGGACGAAGCCAGCGCAACGATCGCGGCAATGCCGAACAGCGCGTAGGCGAGTACTCCGGCGCTGACCGGAACGTTGGAAGCGCCTCGTGTGGACTGCGGAGCGGGGAAATCGGCCACGGCCAGCTCTCCTCGTGTCAAAGCACGCCGCACGTCGGCGCCCGTGAACAGAAGATGCGGCCGGGGAAGCCGGTCGTCAATAGCCGTGTGGATGAAATGCGGCAGAGTCGGATGGCCGCGGGCCCAGCACCGACACGCGGGACAGCGATGCCGTTTCCGTGCCTCCTGCGCGAAGCCCCGGCCTTCGTCCGCCACCGGCACACTTGTCGCCACGACCCGCGATCGCAGCACGCAAGCAGCGGCGCGGCGCAACCGCAGTATAATGCCCAACTGCGCAGTGCGCAGCGCAGTCCCCGTCAACAAACCAGGGAACGACTTTCATGACTACCGATACCTCCCGTGACAAGCTTGTTGATGAATTCTCCTCCGTGCTCTCCGAAGCCGAAACGCTGCTCGACAAGGCCGGCAAGGAAACCGGCGAAAAGGCCCGCGACCTACGTTCGCAGGTCGAAGCCCGCCTCCTCTCGGCCAAGCTCAAGCTGCAGGAAATGGAAGGCGAAGCCGTCGATCGCGCGAAGGCCGCGGCCCGCGCCACGGACGACTACGTGCATGATCACCCGTGGCAGGCGATCGGCATCGCCGCCGGCATCGGCCTCGCGGTCGGCCTGCTGATGAATCGCCGCTGAGCATCGCAGTTGACCCTCGGTAACGGGTAGAGCGGCCGATGAGCGACGCCCCGGATCGGGACGCGGGCGGCGGGACGCTGCGAGGCGCGCTCGCGCGCCTCGCCGACGCGCTGCTGGGGCTCATGCGCACCCGATTGGAACTCGCCAGCCTCGAATACTCGGAGGAACGGGGGCGGGTCGGCCACCAGCTCGCGCTGTTGCTGGCGGGCATCGGCTGCCTGCTGTTCGCGCTGTTGTTCGCCGCAACGGGCGTGATCGTGTACTTCTGGGATTCGTACCGGCTGGCCGCGATCGTCGGCGTGATGATCTTCTTCGCCGTCGCCGGCGCCGTGTTGCTCTGGCGCCGCATGGAGCTCTCGCATGCGGCACCTGCGCCCTTCGCGACGACTCTCGCCGAGCTCGAGAAGGACCGCGCCGCGATTTCGCGCACCGCTAACGCGCCGCCCCCGTCATGACCCGCGCCCAGGAACTCGCCGAACGCAAGGCGCGACTGGTCGCGCAGTCGGATCTGCAAAGGATGCAGGCGTTGCTCGCCTGGCACTCCGCGCGACGCATCGTCTCGCCTCCCGCGCCGGCCGAGCGCAGTTCCGCGTCGCGCTCGATCGCCACCACGCTGATCGGTATCGCGCTGCCGCTGGCGGGCATCAGTCGCATGCGAGGCCTGATGCGCAAGCTGTCGATCGCTGCCACGCTGTTGCGCCTGTACGGCGCGTGGCGGGCGCGTTAGGGCCCGTGGTCGCGCCGTAGTCGAGGGTCCGTCCGGAGGCGGAGTCAGCTGTAGGGTCCGGGATGTCCGCCCGCCCAATCCCAGTTCTTCCCACAATGCGTCGACGCGCGCCTTGACGGCCGCGTCCATTGCGATCGGACGTCCCCACTCGCGCTGCGTCTCGCCCGGCCACTTGTGCGTGGCGTCGATTCCCATCTTGCTGCCCAGACCCGCGACGGGCGAGGCAAAATCGAGGTAGTCGATGGGCGTGGATTCGACCAGCAGCGTGTCGCGCGTCGGGTCGACCCGCGTGGTCAGCGCCCACACCACCTCCTTCCAGTCGCGGATGTCGACGTCAGCGTCGGTGACCAGGATGAACTTCGTGTACATGAACTGGCGAAGAAAACTCCACACGCCGAACATGACGCGCTTCGCGTGGCCGGGGTACTGCTTGTTCATCGCGACGATGGCGAGCCGGTACGAACAGCCCTCGGGTGGCAGGTAGAAATCCGAGATCTCGGGATACTGCTTCTGCAGCAGCGGCACGAACACCTCGTTGAGCGCGACGCCCAGCACCGCCGGCTCGTCGGGTGGTTTTCCGGTATAGGTCGAGTGATAGATCGGGTCGCGGCGCAGCGTGATGCGCTCGATGGACAGCACCGGAAAGCGCTCGATGTCGTTGTAGTAGCCGGTATGGTCGCCGAACGGACCTTCCGCAGCGGACTCGTAGCCCGTGGGGTCGGCCGGGTCCGGGCGGATGAAGCCCTCGAGCACGATTTCAGCCGTCGCCGGCACTTGCAGGTCATGTGTCAGGCACCTGACGATCTCGGTGCGGGCGCCGCGCAGCAGTCCGGCGAACTGATATTCGGACAGAGAATCCGGCACCGGCGTCACGGCGCCGAGGATCGTGGCCGGATCTGCGCCCAACGCAACCGCCACCGGAAACGGCGTGCCCGGATGCGCGTGCGCGTGGTCGCGGAAATCGAGCGCGCCGCCTCGAGTGCCGAGCCAGCGCAGGATGACCTTGTTCGGCGCAATCACCTGCTGCCGGTAGATGCCGAGATTCTGCCGCTTCTTGTGCGGTCCGCGCGTGACGGTGAGGCCCCAGGTGATGAGCGGACCGGCATCCCCCGGCCAGCACGTCTGCACCGGGAGGCGGGACAGATCGACGTCGGCGCCTTCCCACACGACGTCGTGGCAAGGACCGGAGCCGCGCACTTTCGGCGCCATGTCGAGCACCTTCATGAACACCGGCCGCGTGGTCTGCCAGGCGTCCTTCAGGCTCTTCGGCGGCTCGGGCTCCTTGAGGAACGCGAGCAGGCGGCCGATCTCGCGCAGCGCACCGCGCCAGTCATCGCCGTCCACACCCATCGCGCGCGCGACGCGCTGCGGCGTGCCGAACAGGTTGCCGAGGACGGGAATCGGGCCGCCGCTCGGCGCATGGAATTCGCCCTTCGGATGCTCGAACAGCAGCGCGGGACCACCCGCCTTCAGTACGCGGTCGCATAGTTCGGTCATCTCCAGGTTCGGGTCGACGGGCACGGAAATGCGCTTCAGTTCGCCGCACGCTTCGAGTTGCGCGAGAAAGTCGCGAAGGTCGCGGTAGGCCATGAAGGCATTGTAGCGGCAGGCTGCGATGGCGGACGGCGATCGCGGCCGCGTTGCGGGCGATTTCGCGCAGGCATCGGACGAGGCTCCGCTGCTGCTCGCCGGAAGCGCGGCGCTGGTGCCGCCGCGACGTGATCCGGGCGCGATAAGGAGCCTGGGGCCTAGATGACGGCGCCCGCCCCACCATCCATCGGCACGATCGCGCCGGTGACATAGCTCGCCGCATCCGACGCGAGGAAGAGCGCGACTTCCGCCACCTCCTCGGGCGTGCCCAGCCGGCGCAAGGGAATCTTCGACTGCTGCATCGCCAGCAGATCGGCGGCGGACTTGCCGGTCATCTTTGCCTCGACGGCGAGACCCTCCTGCACGCGGCCCGTCAGCGTGCCGCCCGGATTGATCGCATTGATGCGCACGCCCTTCGGGCCGTACGCCGCGGCGAGGCCGGCCGTGGCGAGCATCAACGCGGCATTGGCCGCACCTCCCGGCAGGTGGATCGGGTTGGCGAGCTTGCCGCCCATCCCGATGATGTTGACGATCGCCCCGCGCCCACGCGCGCCCATGCGCTTCACGACGATGTCCGTCGGATGCATGTAGCTGAAGAACTTGGCGTCCATCGCGTCATGCCATGCCTGCGCCGACAATTCGTCCGGCGCGTGTCTGCGTGCCGCTCCCGCCGAGTTGACGAGGACGTCGATGTCGCCAAGCGCGCGTTCCGTTTCGTCGACCATGCGGGCCGCGTCGTCAGCGTTGCGCAGGTCGGCAGCAATTGCGAGCGGCGGGTGCGCGACGTCTGTGAGTTGCGCGAGCGCCGCGTCGAGGTTGGCGCGGCTGCGCGAGACCAAGGCGACCTTCGCGCCCTCGCGCAGGAACGCGCGGGCACAGGCAAAGCCGATCCCCTTGGACGCGCCGGTAACGACGATGATTCGATCGGCAAAGCGATTGTTCATCGGTGAATTCCTGTCATTTTGCGACGGCGGTCGCCGCGTCTGATCCGATCTGCTCGCGCAGGAAGCCCCGAACCGCCGCTTCGGCCGCAGCACGCGCCGCGGGGTCGGGACCGACATGCACACCCTCGTTCGGCCGGACGCCGGTCGTCACATCCTGCCAAACCCTCACCTTGCCGAACGGGGAGTCGAATCCGTGGAACGCGCCAGCATACACGCTGACCGTCATCGCCGCGCCGCGCGCGCGCGCCATGTCTCCAAGCTTCACGCAGGGCTCCGGCGCCGACCAGTCGTCAAGCGCGCCGATATGGATCGCCAGCGGCATCGCCGGTTGCCACTGTGCGCCTTGCCGCAAGGACACCCTGCATCCCGGGTAGAACGCCACGACCGCCCGCAACGACGGCGGCGCACCGGGCGCCGCGAGAAATTCCGCGATCCGTGGGTCGCGTCCGTTGCTCGTGGCCAGCACCGTGCTGCCGCCGTGCGACCAGCCGATGAGTGCCATGCGGTCGCGATCGATCCCCGGCTGCCCGGCGCCGAACGCAATCGCGCCCAGGAGGTCCAGTCGCCGCACGGCCGGGGTGATCGTCGGCTCGCCGCGTTTGACAAGGCACACCGAACGGCGGCCGCGCGGATTGAAGCTGTCCGGCCAGAGCACCGCATACCCGTCGGACAGGAGCCGCCCGGTCCACACTGCCGAGCGCTGCGACAATTCGTTGCGGCGATTCGCACTCGCACTGAACATTCCGCCGCAGCCGTGCGCGGCGATGACCAGCGGCATGCGAGCGCCCGGTGGCGCCTGTGGAGGCCGGAAATACAGTGCTGCGATCGCGATCGGCCGACCCGCCACGTCGACGTCGAGCGAAGGGAACGTCACCTGCTCGGGCGCCGGCAGCGCGGCGCGCGCACCGGCGGCGAGCGTCAGCGCAAGAATCCATGCGAGCCTCCTGCATGGCCGGTACCAGAACGCACGCAGGGCCTCCGCCTCCATGACCGGAATCCACCCATCATTTGTAGTGCGCCATCGTGTTTCGCCTCTCGCAGCGACGACGCGGGACCTGCCGATGCCGTTGCCGGGTTCCTGACGTCTCATCGGATGTTCATGTGATCGGCAATCGCCTGCCATGCGGCGAGCTTCTCGGCGAACGGCCGAGTGTAGGCAGGGCTCGACGAGGGAAGCACCAGCGTCGCGTAGCCGGCCGCGCGCCACGCCGGCGCCGCCCGCGCCGCCATCTGGCCATTGAAACAGGCGACTTTCATGCCCGGGGCCCGCGCGCGAACCCGTCCGGTTTCCGCGCGAGTCGCCGCGCGTATCGCCGTGTCGAGGCTGCCGGCACGGGTGCACGAGACGATCGTATCCCAGACGCCGACCCGGTGCGTGAGCAGGCGCGCGAGGCGCGCTTCGTACGGCAGCACGGTCAAGGGCTCGTCGAGGATCGCGGCGAGCAGCGGCCAGAAATGATTTCTCGGATGCGCATAATACTGGCGGGCCGCGAGCGACAACTCGCCGGGGAAGCTGCCGAGGATGAGCACGCGCGTGTCGGCTGCAAGCACCGGCGGCAAACCACGGCGGCGGCGCACGCCATTGCTCACGTTCCGAGTGGCCATGCGCGCAGCAGAAGCGCCAACTCCCCGAACGCGCGCTCAGGCACCCTTGGTCCCTTCGCGCTGGGTGCGCGGTGGTCGCGACCTCGCTGCCTGCGACCAGACCAGACGGGCCTCGAAGCCGCCGCTGCATCCGGTGGCGGGGCTCGTGAGCTCCAGCTTCGCCCCCATCCGACGAGCCAGCGTATCGACGATCGACAGTCCCAGTCCGGCGCCGCCTCCGCCGGTGGCCGAGCCACGCGCGAAGCGCTTTATTATTGTCGGGATCTCGGCGGCTTCGATGCCGGGACCATCGTCGATCACCGCCAGCATCGCGCTCGAGCCGGAAGCCGAGCACACGACGCGAACCTCCGTTCCACCAGCACCGTGGACGAGGGCATTTTCCACCAAATTGCGCAAAGCGAGGCCGATGGCGTCGAGATCGCCGCGAACGCGGGCCGGCGACGTCTGCCCGACAATTCGCCGTCGGCGGAGCCGGGAATCAAGCGCGAATTCGTCGACGGTGAGCCGGACGACCAGGGGCAGATCGACCCATTGGTCGGCGAGGGGCTGCGCACCTTCGGCGCGCGCCAGCGCGAGCAACCGATCCGCGAGACGGGCCAGGCGGGAAAGTGCGCGTACGAGTGACTCCGCCTGCGCGTGCAAGGCGCTTTCCTGCGTGCTGGCGGCTAGCAGCTCGGCCTGCGCCAGCGCGGCGGCGATGGGGGTGCGCAGCTCGTGCGCGCTGTTATAGGTAAAGCTCCGCTCGGCCTCGAGCGCATCGGCGAGCCGCGCGAGCAACCGGTTGGTGGCTTCGACGGCCGGCTTCATTTCGGTCACCACCCCGTCGAGCGAGAGCAGCCCCAGCGCCTGCGGATCCTGTGTCGATACGGCGGTGGCCGTGCGCTGCACCTGTTGCACCAGCGACCGCGACGCACGAAACACGACGTAGACAGCAAACGCCAGCAATGCCGCCAGAGGCAGCATCAGCCACATCAGCGAGGTCAGCAACGTTTCGCGGCGTTCGGCCAACGGGTCTGCGGCCTGCACGAAGCGCTTGTTGGCAGTGTCGGCGAGCGTCGCTACCCGCCAATCGCCCGCATCGACGACACCCTCGACCAGTGGAACGTGGGCGAGTTCGGAAGGCATGTTGGACGAGCGCAAAAGCACCGCGCCAGAAACGTCGCGAATCTGATAGACGAGGCGCTCGTGCGGATTGAGGTCCTGCGGCGGCGATCTGGAATTGCCGAGCATGGCCGCCGTAATCATCAGGTCGTCGGTGTACCTGACGAGCGAGAGCAGCAGCGCAGCGCTTTCCTGCAATTCGTCGTCGGACTTGTCGTCGATCAGACGCTTCAGCACCAGCCCGCTCCCGAGGACACCGAACAGCCAGAGCAGCGTCAGCCCGACCAGCAGGCTCCGCGTCAGCGCCCGCGTCACCGATCCGCCGCCCTTGAGCGTCATTCACCCGCCTCACACTCGTCGCCTACGATGGATCCCCACTGATAGCCGAACCCGCGCACCGTGCGTATCGATGCCCATCCGAATTTGCGGCGCAGCCGCGACACGTAAACTTCGACCACGTTACTGAGCGTACCCCCGTCGAGCGAGTAGATCGCGTCCTCGAGCTGCCGGCGGCTCAGGATCTGACGCGGGTGCTCGAGGAATTCGACCAGCAACACGTACTCGCGTGCCGTGAGCTCGACCGGCGAGCCGGCGAGCCTGACTTCGCGCGCCACCGGATCGAGCGAGATCGCTCCAAGTTCGAGCGTCGGCGAATGCCGTCCTGCCCGTCGTCGCGCAAGCGCGCGCAGGCGCGCGGCCAGTTCGGCAAGCTCGAAGGGCTTGACGAGATAGTCGTCGGCACCGGCGTCCAGGCCGCGCACACGGTCGGACAGCCGGTCGCGCGCGGTAAGAATCAGCACTGCCGGGGGCTCGGGCTGTTTCGCCAGCAGCGGTAGCAGCGCGAGCCCGTCGCCGTCCGGAAGGCCCAGATCGAGCACGACGGCCGAATACGACTCGGACAGACAGGCGCGCGCCGCGCCGAGGCTTGCGACATAGTCGACCGCATACGATTCCCGCGTCAGGAAGTCACGCAGCGCAGATCCGAGCGTCGGATCGTCCTCGACGAGCAGTACCCGCATCGTCGTAGCGTACGTGAATCGGCACGTCGCCGCAAAGCGCATGCGGAGCACGAATCATCGTTGCAAATTCAGGCTGCATTCAGAATCGACCTGTAGCCTCCGACCTGCGCCCCGCCACGCGCGCCCGCAATGCCGTCCGGCATATGCGAAGGCACGCGTCGGTGGACGACGGCAACGAAACCCGCGGGAGATCAACATGCGTCGCTGGACCACACCGATTTTGGCCGCACTTTTCAGCGTGGCGGTTTTCGCACCCGCGGCGTTCGCCGACGAACTTCGGGTTTCGGCAAGTTCCGTCGCGTTGTCGGTCGGGGCGAACACCCGCGTGAAGGTAAGCGGTTCCAAAGGTACCGTCACCGTGCGATCCGACGCGCCGGCCGTCGCCACCGCCACGTATTCCAGCCCCAACGTGACGATCACAGGCATTTCCAAGGGCAAGGCGAAGATCAGCGTCAGCGACAGGTCACGTCACACCGTTACGGTCGAGGTCACCGTGACCGGCTCGACCACGCCTCCGCCGCCACCGCCGCCACCGCCGCCACCACCGCCGACCGGAGGCACCGCACCCTGGCGCGTACTTGCTTCAAATGACCTCGGAATGCATTGCGCCGATCTCGACTACCAGGTGTTCAGCATCCTGCCGCCATTCAACGTCGTGCACGCGCAGGTGCTGCTTCCCGGCACCGCAAGCGGCAAGCCGCGGATCCTGACCAACGCCGAAGCGGACGTGTTCTATCGCGCGACCGGGAGTTCGGTCGACCCGGCCGGCGCAGGTTCGATCAATACCACCAGCAACCTCGCGCCCACCGGGACCAAGAGCAATTTCTGGGACTCGGCGGTGCTGCCGGACGGGATGGCGGGAACGCTGGGCGGTCTTGCCTACCGGTCGCTCTACCCCGGCGCCGTGCTCGATCTCTTCGCGCCGATTCCGCAGGAAACCGGGCTGCCGGTGCCCGATCCGGTAGCGCTTCCGGCACTGGCGCCCGGCCAGCAGAGCATGCCGAGTCCCAGCAATGTTCCGCAGAGATTCGGGCGCTACGACGTTACGCTTCCTTTCTTCGCCGGTTTCCCGTTCGGGACGACCGTGACCGGCGCCAACTGGTTCTCCGCCGACGGCATTCCGATCCTGCCGGTCGACGACGCCGGCCGGACCAATCCCTATCCGCTGATGCGCGTGCAGGCGGTGGCGAAGGGCGCCGACCCGAAGGTTGCCGGCAACATCCGGGCCAGCCTCGACATCGTACTGCCGGTGGCTTCGGAAGCCGATTGCCGCAACTGCCACAACGGCGTCGACGGTCAAGCCTCGGTGTTCGCCTCAGTCAGGAACTACGCAAACGGCAAGCCGTGGCCGATCGAACAGGAAGGCACGGCGCCCGGCCCCGACAAGGTCAACAACGCTGCGAAGATCAACATCCTTCGACTGCATGACGCGAAGTGGGGATCGAAGTACACGTCGAGCGCAACCGGCCTGCCCGCCAAGTGCGAATCGGGCGCGGAACCCTCGTGCCTCGACCAGCGCCGCGCGATCCAGTGCTCGCAGTGCCACTACTCTCCGGCGCTCGACCTGGCGCAGGTCGGTCCCATCGACGAACCGGCGGTGGGCGTCAACGGCCGGCAGCAGACGCGCCACATTTCCATGTCGCGCGCGATGCACTACAACCACGGCCAGTACACCAGCCTGTTTCCGGCGATGCCGTTGCCGGGCGCCACGGGACGCACGCTCGCGCTCCAGACCGAAATCCTGGACCAGACCTGCTACCAGTGCCATCCGGGCAAGCAGACCAAGTGCCTGCGGGGCGCGATGGGTGCCGGTGGAGTCGTCTGCCAGGATTGCCACGGCGACATGAAGCAGGTCGGCAACGATTTCACCGCGGGTCTCCCGGCCGGCACCGGCGCCGATCTCACCAAGCGCGTCCCATGGGCGATGGAGCCCAAGTGCCAGTCGTGCCACATCGGCGACTCGACCACCGTGCGTAACATCAATCGCGCCGATCACGTGGTGGCGCCGGACGGCATTCGCAATCTGCTCGCCTTCACCAGGAGCAGTGCAGGCGCGGCGTCCGTGGCCATGATTCAGGCGCCGTCTTCGCGCTTCGCCGAAGACAACAAGCTATACCGCCTTTCGAAGGGTCACGGTGGGGTCGCCTGCGAGAATTGTCATGGCGGCACGCACGCGGAGTGGCCCAATCCAAACCCAGTGGCCAACGACAATATCGCGGCGTCGCAGCTGCAGGGACACAGCGGGACGCTCATCGAGTGCGACGCATGTCATGCAGCGGGATCGCTCGGCCTCACTCTCAACGGTCCGCACGGCATGCATCCGGTGAATGACGTCAGATGGACTACGAAGCACAGCGACTTCGCGGAGAAGCAACTCGGCAGCTGCCGGACCTGCCACGGGCAGAAGGGCGAAGGCACGGTGCTCTCGCGCGTTGCGGCCACCCGCACATTGCGCTCCAACGAGGAAGGGACCAGGACCGTCACGCTGCAGAAGGGGACGAAGGTCCGGTGCGACACCTGCCACGAGAACAAGCTGTAGCGCGCCACGGACGATCGGAACAAGTGCAGGGGCCCCGCATCGCGGGGCCCTTTTTCTTTCCTTTGCGGCGCGGCGTCAGCAGCGAACCATTCGCCGATTCGTGATCACATCCCGCGAGGCCATGCGCGCAGTCGTAACGCGAAGTCGGCGACCACACCGGCAAAGACGACGAAACCCAGCCAGTGGTTGCCGAGAAACGCTCGAAAGCACGCGGCGCGACCGCGGTCCCGGATCAGCCAGACATGGTGCGCGGCGATCACCAGCGCCACGACCAGCGCAACCCAGTAGGCGGGCCCGAACTTCACCCAGGCGCCGATCCAGGCCATCCCGCACAGGTACACCGCGTAGCAGGCCGCGACGGCGAGCACGTCGAAGCGGCCGAAGGTCAGCGCCGACGTTCGCAACCCAAGGCGGACGTCGTCGTCCCGGTCCACCATCGCGTACTCGGTGTCGTACGCGACGACCCAGAACAGATTGAAGAAAAACAGCCACCAGCCAAGCGGAGGCACGTTGTCCTGCGCGGCAGCGAAGGCCATCGGGATGCCGAAGGAGAACGCGACGCCAAGAAACGCCTGCGGCAGCGCGAAGAACCGCTTGCAGAACGGATAGGTGATCGCAATCGCGAGCGCCACGACGGACAGCATCACGGTCCGTGTGTTGGTCGCGAGCAATGTCAACGCGAATCCCCCAAGCGCGAAACCGGCCGCGACGACCAGCGCCTCCCAGGGCGCGATCTCGCCGCGCGCCAACGGACGGTCCGCGGTGCGCTTCACATGGGCGTCGAAGGTCCGATCCGCCCAGTCGTTGAACGCGCAGCCGGCGCAACGCATCACGATGGTGCCCAGCGCAAACACGAGTATCAGGCGGCCGCCAGGACGGCCGCGGGACGCGATCCACAGCGCCGCCAGCGTCGGCCACAGCAGCAGCAGGATTCCGATCGGCTTGTCGAGCCGGACGAGCCGCTCGTACGCGTCGATTCGATCGCGAAACGAAAGCGACGGCCGTGGCGACGCGTTTCGCGCGGGCGTCCCGTCGCCGTGCCCGTGTGGATCGGCCGGGGTGGTCACAGCGCGAGAGGAAGCTGCTTCTTCAGCTCGCGCGGGGCCACGGCCGACAGCAGCACCTGCGGCGTCGGGTAGGCGAGCCGGACGCGAAGCTCCCGCTTCATCCGGTCGTTCACCAGCCGGCGCGATTCGCTCATGAATGACAGCAGTATCGGCGCAATCCGCTGCTCGGCCTCCTCCCATGTCACGCGGGGCGGGCGCGGCAGGTGGAAGGCGTCGGCGACCGCGTCGAACCAGCCGCCCATCTTCATCTCGGAATCGTCGGTCACGTTGTACGCACGATTGGGCCGCGCGTGGAACAGCGCGGCCACTGCGGCGCGCGCGAGATCGTCGGCCTGAATGTGATTGGTGAACACGTCGTCATCCGGCGCCAGGACCGGTGTCCCATGCTTGATGCGATCGAGCGGCAGCCTCCCTTCGGAATAGATTCCCGGCGCCCGCAGCAGCGCAAGCTGCACGCCATGCCGCGCCGCCCACTCGCGCAGCCTGTCTTCGGCCGCGACCCGCCGCCGCGCCCGTGGTGTCTGGGCACGGCGCATGCGCGTCTCGTCCACGCGCGCGCCGGCGCAGTCGCCGTAGACGCCCGACGTCGATATGTAGACGAACCGCTGCGGTATAATCCGCGCCCGCGTCAACGCAGCGAGCAGTCGCTGCGTGCGCGGATCGCCGCGGCCATCAGGGGGCGGCGGCGCGCAATGCAGCACCGCCAGAGGCGCCACCGCGAGCCGTCGCAGCGAGGCGAAGTCGTCCAGGTCCGCGACGATGGGCACGATGCCATGGGCGCGCAGCTTCGGTACGTCGTCGGCGCGGCGCGTCAGCCCGTAGATTCGCGCCCGGCGGCGCAGCAGCGACGAGGCGCGCAGCGCCACATCACCGCACCCGATCAATAGAACCCTGATCACGCTTCGGACCGCTTCTGGACCGCACCGTACAATCGAACGCGCTGAAGATCGCGCGTCACGGAATGATTCGCCATGACGTTCGAGATTACCATAAAGCCCAGCGACCATTCGTTCCCGTGCGAGGCGGACGAGACGCTGCTGGCAGCCGCGATGCGCGCAGACCTCCTGCTGCCGTACGGCTGCCGCAACGGCGCCTGCGGCACGTGCAAGGGCAAGGTGCTCGCGGGCGAGGTCGACTACGGTACGCACCAGGCGTCGACGCTTTCCGCCGAGGAAAAGCGCGGCGGTCTCGCGCTCTTCTGCTGTGCCAAGCCACGCAGCGATCTCGTCATCGAGGTGCGCGAGGTGCGTCGCGCCGGAGACATCGAGATCAAGCGGCTGCCATGCCGGATCGAGTCCATCGAGAAGGTCGCGCCGGACGTTGCCATCGTGCGCTTCAAGCTGCCCGCCAACGAACGGCTGCAGTTTCTCGCGGGCCAGTACATCGACTTCCTGCTTAAGGACGGCAGGCGCCGGAGTTTTTCGCTGGCCAGCCCTCCGCACGACGATGCACTGCTCGAACTGCACATCCGGCACATTCCCGGCGGGCTCTTCTCCGATGCCCTGTTCACCCAGTACAAGGGGCGCGAAATCCTGCGCCTCGAGGGCCCGCTGGGCTCGTTCTACCTGCGCGAGGAATCGGACAAACCCATCGTGTTCGTCGCGGGCGGCACCGGCTTCGCCCCGATCAAGGCGATGATCGAGCACGCGCTCCACCATCGGCTCGAGCGCGAGATGGTTCTGTATTGGGGCGTGCGCTCGCGCAGCGACCTGTACCTGCCCGAGATGCCGGGCCGGTGGCAGGCTGAGCATCCCAACTTCACGTTCATTCCCGTGCTGTCCGAGCCACGCCCGGAAGATGCGTGGGCAGGACGGACCGGTCTCGTCCATCAGACGGTCATGGCCGATTTCCCGGACCTGGCCGGGTACCAGGTCTACGCGTGCGGCGCGCCAGCGATGATCGACGCGGCTCGGCGCGATTTCGCACAGCGCTGCGGATTGCCGGAAACCGCGTTCCATGCCGACAGCTTCACCTTCGGTGCAGAGATCGAGGCGCGGCCCTGACCGGCCAAAGGCGAATATTCGGACCGGACGCGAAATTCGCCTAGAATCGCGGCGAGCCCTCCGATACCCGCGGGCAACATCCGGGTTCGCCCACTCAGACCTCCACCCATGCTCCACGGTCAACGCGTCGTTGTCGTGATGCCGGCGTACCGGGCGGAAAAGACGCTTGCCGCCTGCTACCGCGCCATTCCGCACGACGTCGTCGACGAGGTGCTGCTGGTCGACGACGCGAGCGACGACGAAACGCTGGCGGTCGCGAGAGGCCTGGGCCTGACGCCCATTCGCCACGCGATCAACGAAGGCTACGGCGCCAACCAGAAGACCTGCTATTGCGAGGCCCTGCGTGCCGGCGCCGACATCGTGGTGATGGTCCACCCCGACTATCAGTACGAGCCGCGGCTCATCACCGCACTCGCCTCGCTCGTCGCCTCCGGCGTCTACGACGTCGCCATCGGTTCGCGGATGCTCGGCAGGACCGCACTCGCCGGCGGCATGCCGCGCTACAAGTACCACGCCAACCGGCTGCTGACGGCGTGTCAGAACCTGATGACCGGTGCACGCCTGTCCGAATACCACACGGGATTCCGCGCATTCTCGCGCCGCGTGCTCGAGACGCTGCCGCTTGGCCGCCAATTCGTCGGATTTCGTGTTCGACAACCAGATGCTGGTTCAGGCGCTCGCATTCGGCATGCGCATCGGCGAAGTTTCGTGCCCCACCCACTATTTCGAACACGCGAGCCAGATCAGCTTCCGCCGCTCGGTCGTCTACGGGCTGGGTGTGCTGCGCACCAGCGTTGCGTACCGATTGTGGCGCTGGCACCTCGCCTCGCCAAAGATTTTTTCCGCACGCCCCGAGTTCAAGCTGTCGCATCCCGCGATCGTCACGCCGCTTCGCGCACGACCTTCGTGAACGTGGGCGCCGCCAAGCCGGTGGCTGTCCCGAGACCCGGACGCCCGGATTCCCGCTGCCGATGACGGACCCGCCATCATGAATGTGCAGGCGGCCGACCCACGTGGCCGACCGATCTGGCTGGCGCTCGCCGCGTGTGCGCTCGCAGCCGGCGCATGGCTGCGGCTGCACGATCTGGGCGCCCAGATCATTATCGACGACGAGTGGCATGCGCTCCACAAGCTGGTGCGCGCCGACATGTTCAACGTCGTCACGCATCTCGACTACGCCGACTACAGCATTCCGCTCACCGTGTACTTCCACTGGCTCCAGGTGTCGACCGGGCTCACCGAGTGGGGGATGCGCATGCCGATGGTCGCCGCCGGCATCGCGCTGATCGCGATCGGTCCTCTGCTCGCACGCCCCTGGGCCACAGCACCCGTGCGCGCGACATGGGCGGTGCTGCTCGCCGTGTCTCCGCTGCTCGTCTATTTCAGCAGGACCGCGCGTCCCTATGCGCTGACGGCGCTGGCGGCCACGATCGCGATCATCGCCTTCGAGCGTTGGTTCCGCGGCGAGCGGGATCGCGGTGACTGGGGCGCGACGTACGTGGCGTGCACGTTCATCGGCGGCTATCTGCACATGACGTCGCTTTCCTTCACGCTGATGCCTTTCGTCTATTTCGGCGCCTGCGCACTCGGACGCGACCGCGACGCGCTACCGCGGCTCGTCCGGATGGGCATCGTGACGGCGCTGCCGCTAGCCCTCGCGCTGTTGCCACCCGTGCTCAACGACTGGTTCATGTTCACGGCAAAGGCCGGCGTCGATTCGGTGACGGCCGAGAGCCTCTGGCGGACGCTGCTGATGCAAAGCGGCAGCGCGCATGTCGCCGTGGCCGCGGCGTTCGCGCTCGCCACGACCACCGGCGCCGTGCGCTGGTGGCGCCGCGATTCCGTGCTGGCCGGCTACCTGTTCGCCGTCATGGCCGGCGGCACGCTGGCCATCATCGCCGCCCGGCCCAACTGGATCATGCAACCGCTGGTGCTGGCACGCTACCTTGTCTCGGTGCTGCCGCTCGCGCTGCTGCTTGCCGCGGAAGGGATGATCGCCCTGCTGCCGCTGCGCTCCCCCGCGACGCGCGCCACCGCGGCCGCGGCCGCCGGCTTCGCGTTGTGGGCGTTGGGGCCGCTGCCCGCGCAGGCGCCATGGCCCAACCAGTTCACCGGCCACCTGCGCTACCAGTTCGACTACGACGACGCGCACAACCCCTACGTGCAGAAGTTGCCGGCCGATCCCGTGCCCGCGTTCTACCGGGAACTCGCGAAGGCGCCGCCCGGCTCGTTGACACTGGTCGAGGCGCCTTGGCGCCTCGAATCGCATTTCAACCCGCATGTGTGGTATCAGCAGATCCACCGGCAGCAGGTGAAGATCGGCCTGACGACGCCGCTGTGCGGCACTCGCGACTTCGGCGAGTATCCGGAAGGCCTCCCCGGTTTCCGCTTCACCAATTTTGCGCATCTGAGCGCGATCCTGCGCGGCCAGGACTACAGCGCAGATTACCTCGTGATGCACGTCCGGCCGTGGTCGACGCCGCCCGGTGAGGACGTGCCATGGCCCGATGTCGTGCGTTGCCTGCCGAAGATCGAGGCGGCGCTCGGCCCGCCGATCTTCCGGGACGACTCCATCGTCGTGTTCGCACTCGCGCGCACGCGAAACGTCATGATGTCGAAATGAAACTCGCGCAATCGACGACCGCTTGTGACCGGAGCCCGCAACTTCCGCGGCAGCGGGCTTCAATTCCGCGGGCGGACGAGCTCATCGGGCGATCGTCAGAGTGCCGCGGCCAGATGCGTGTTGGCGAGATCGACGCGCTCGCGGCGCGCGAACAGTTCGCCGCCAGGATAGGGCTGGCTGAAGCCCCGGCGGTGCGGCCCCAGCGGCCCCGTCGCATTGCCGTTGGCTTGCCACAATCGTTCGTCGGTTCGCCAGTTTCCCGGCATTCTCGGCCGCTCTTTCCATGTTCAAGTGCCTGTCGGAGAGTCGCGCGACCGGCCGCGGACACACCGTCTTGCCAACGACGCCGAACGAAAAGATGAGGTTGCGCATGTCGCTGCCCCGGTACAAAGTCACCTGCCACGCCTGGCGCTGGTTGGCTCCTTGCCTCCTCCTGGGCGCGGCGGCCCTCCACGCGCAGCCGGTCGAATTCTTCAGCCCGCAGGGCGAGGTCAAGAGCGTACGCCAGGTCACCGCCCGCTTTGCGAAGCCGATGGTGGCGTTCGGCGATCCGCGCGAGGTCGATCCGTTCACGATCGATTGCCCGGAAAAGGGAACCGGCCGCTGGGTCGATACGAAGAACTGGGCCTTCGACTTCGCGCGCGACCTGCCGGCGGGCGTGCGCTGCTCGTTCACGCTGAAGCGGGGATTGACGGACATGGAAGGAACGGCCCTCCCTGCCGACCAGCGCTACGAATTCTCCACCGGCGGCCCGGCGATCCTGCGCAGCCTCCCCTACGAGGGCAGCCGCATCGACGAGAACCAGGTGTTCATTCTCGGCCTCGACGCACCGGTCAAGCCGGAGACCATCCCTGCGCATGCGCATTGCGTCGCGGGGGGGGTCAACGAGGAGATCGGCGTGCGGCTCGTGACCGGCAACGAGCGCAAGACGATTCTGGACAACCGCAAGTCCTTCGCCGCGAGCTACCTGCGTGTCCTGTTCCTCGATGCCGGAGAGGGCCGTACGCGCGGCTTGCTGTTCCGCCTGCCGGTCACCGGCAGCGACAACGAGAAGTATCTCCGGCTCCGCGATGCGCCGGATTCCCCGCTCGTCACGGTGGCCTGCGCGCGCACTCTGCCTGCGAATGCCGAAGTCAAGCTGGTGTGGGGCAAGGGCATCGCCGCGTCCACGGGTGTGCCCACGTCATCGGCGCAAGCGCTGGCGTTTCGTGTCCGGCCCACGTTCCGCGCAGCGTTCACCTGCGATCGCGTGAACAAGGACGCGCAATGCATTCCGGTTCTGCCGCTTACATTGTCGTTCACGGCGCCGATCGCCAGGGCAGATGCGCTGAAGATTCGCCTGGTCGGTGCGGTGGGCAAGAGCTATCCGGCAAAGATCTCGAAGTCGGACGAAGACGCGGGGATCGAAACCGTCACGTTCGGACCAGGTTTGCCGGAGCGCACGCAGTTTCGGATCGTGGTGCCCGAGGGGCTTGCCGACGACTCCGGCCGCGTACTCGCCAATGCCCGCTCGTTCCCGCTCAAGGTGCGCACGGACGAGAACCCTCCGCTCGCCAAGTTCGCCGCCGACTTCGGCATCCTCGAGCGCGTGTTGCCGAACAATGAAAAGCCCATGCTGCCGGTGACGGTTCGCAACGTGGAGCCCGTGCTGCCCGGCCAGGTAAGCGTCGTGCGCGCACGGCCCGAAGACAAGCAGGCGGCGATACCCGGCGAGGTCGTGCAGGTGAAGCGTGGCGACGACATGCAGATCCTCAAGTGGCTCGCGCGGCTCGCCGAGGCCAACAAGATCGAGCGCGAATACGACGACAAGACCGACAAGTGGGCGGTGACGCGCAACGGGTACGCCGTGTCGATCTTCGACCGGGACGATGCGAAGACAAAGATCTCGGTGCCGAAGCCGCTGGGTGCGAAGGCCTTCGAAGTGGTCGGCATTCCGTTGCCGAATCCGGGCTTCTACGTCGTCGAGCTTGCGAGTCCGAAACTCGGCGCGGCCCTGCTGGGCGAGTCGAAGCCCTTTTACGTGCGCGCGTCCACGCTCGTCACGAACCTGGGCGTGCACTTCAAGCTGGGACGCGAGTCGTCGCTGGTGTGGGTGACGCAACTCAACGACGCGACGCCGGCGGCCAACGCAGCGGTCATGATCCGCGACTGCAACGGCAAGGCGTATTGGGAGGGCCGCACCGACGCTGCTGGCATTGCGCGGGTGAACAAGGCATTGCCCGAACGCGACGGTTTGCCGACCTGCGGCTTTGCCGAAGGGTCGCACGAATACTTCGTGACCGCGCACAGAGGCGACGACATGGCGTTCGCACTGTCGAGCTGGGGCGAAGGGATAGCGCCGTGGCGGTTCAATGTACCGACCGGCGGCTATGACGGTCCCTATCTCGCGCACGCGGTGTTCGACCGCTCGCTGGTGCGCTCGGGCGAAACCGTGTCGATGAAGGTGTTCGTGCGGCAGCAGACGGGTGCTGGTTTTGCGCTGCCGCCGCGCGCCGCGCTCGAAGGCAAGCTGACAATCCGGCACCAGGGCTCGGACAAGGAATACGCGGTGCCGATTCAATGGGCCGCAGGCGCTTCACCGCAATCCGGCGAGGCGAAATTCGCGGTGCCGAAGGACGCCTACACCGGGACCTATCAGGTTTTCGTCAACGACCACCTGGCGCCTCGATCGAAGGACGCGCAGGCGCGGCCGGCAGGGTCGTTCCGCGTCGAGGCGTTTCGCGTGCCGCTCCTGCGCGCGCGCATGCAGCCGGTCGGCGTGCCGCTCGTCAACCCGTCCGACGTCAACATCGACCTGCAGGTGAGCTACCTCGCAGGCGGTGGCGCGGGCGGATTGCCGGCAACGCTGCGCACGCAGATCGAGCCGAAGCAGGTTGCGTTCCCCGATTTCGACGACTACCGCTTTGCCGCGGGCAATGTCAAGGAGGGCCGCGAGGAACAAGGCGGCGACGCGACCGCACGCTTCGATGGCTACACGTTTTCCGACCCGGACCCGGAAGAGGCCGACGGCGGCGGCGCGCCGCAGCCCCGGCCGCAGCGTGGCACCGTCCTGCCGCTCACACTCGACCCCGCCGGCGGCGCGCGTGCCACGGTCAAGATCGCCGACACGTCGGAGCAGCCGCGCGACCTGGTCGCCGAGCTCGAGTATCGCGATCCCAACGGCGAGACGCTGACGGCCGCCACGCGCGTCGCGCTGTGGCCTGCGAAGATCGTGCTGGGCATCAAGCCCGACAGCTGGGTCGCGACCAGAGAGCGACTGAAATTCACGGTGGTGGCCGTGGACCTGACCGGCAAGCCGGTGGCTGGCGCGCGCGTGCGCACGGATGCGTTCAAGCGGGACTACTATTCGCACCGACGGCGCCTCATCGGCGGCTTCTATGCGTACGAGCACGGCTACGACACCGCGCGGGTCGGCGACCTGTGCAGCGGCGCCACCGACGCGCACGGCCTGCTCATCTGCGAGATGACGCCGCCCGCCACCGGGAATCTCATCCTGCGTGCGCAGGCCGCGGATGCCGAGGGGCGCCTTGCCGTGACACACGCCGATGCGTGGGTCGCGGCCGAGGACGACCAATGGTTTGCCGCGTCCGACAACGACCGGATCGACCTGCTGCCGGAAAGGAAGCGCTACGAGCCGGGTAGTGTCGCGCGCTTCCAGGTGCGTACGCCGTTCAAGGACGCCACGGTACTCGTCACGGTGGAGCGCGAAGGCGTGCTGGACGCGTTCGTGACCACGCTGCATCGCAATGACCCGGTCCTCGACGTGCCGATCAAGGACAATTACGCGCCGAACGTGTTCGTCTCCGCATTCCTTGTGCGCGGGCGCATCGGTGACGTCGCGCCCACGGCGCTCATCGACCTCGGCAAGCCGTCTTTCAAGATGGGCCTCGCCGAATTGCGCATCGGCTGGGCGGCGCACGAGCTCGCCGTCAAGGTCACGCCGGCGCAGGCGACGTACAGGGTACGCGAGCAGGCGCGTGCCGCGATTGCCGTGCGCCGTCCCGATGGCAGCGCACCGCCAAAGGGCAGCGAGGTCGCGTTGGCTGCCGTGGACGAAGGCCTCCTCGAGCTGCTGCCGAACAACTCGTGGAAACTGTTGGACGCCATGATGGCGCGCCGCGGCGAGGAAGTGGACACCGCGACTGCGCAGATGCAGGTGATCGGCAAGCGCCACTTCGGCCGCAAGGCGATCGCTCCGGGCGGCGGCGGCGGACGATCGTCGTCGCGCGAGCTCTTCGACACGCTGCTGCTGTGGAAGGCGCAGGTGCCACTCGACGACGCAGGCAATGCCGTCGTCGACATTCCTCTCAACGATTCGCTGACGAGCTTCCGGATCGTCGCGATCGCCTCGTCGGGCGCGGGCCTCTTCGGC
Source organism: uncultured beta proteobacterium (assembly GCA_963739745.1). Taxonomy (GTDB): domain Bacteria; phylum Pseudomonadota; class Gammaproteobacteria; order Burkholderiales; family Casimicrobiaceae; genus VBCG01. Next base: position 38,844 of record CAVUCJ010000006.1, on the reverse strand, counting down.
ACCGGCGAAGCGTCGATCAGGTCGACGCAGGATCTCATGCTGTTGTCCGGATTGCCGCCGCTGGTGCGCGAAGGCGACCGCTTCCGCGCAACCTTCACCGTGCGCAACGCGGCGCAGCGGCCGCTCGACATTGCGCTGACGGCGCGCACAACAGCAGCGGGCGCGGCGTTGCCCGCGCTGGAGCCGCGCAACGTCGCGTTGGCGCCGGGCGAGGCGAAGGAAATGAACTGGGAAGTCGCGGTTCCCGCGGGCGTGACTTCGCTGCAATGGCAGGTCGACGCCGCGGAGCGCAGTGCGTCGACGCCCGCGGCAGCCGCGCACGACGCACTCAAGCTCACGCAGCGGGTGGCGCCCGCGGTGCCCGAACGCACGTACCAGGCCACGATCCTGCAACTGACGCAACCGGAGTCGATCGTGGTGCAGCGTCCCGTCGACGCAATTCCCGAACGCGGCGGCCTCAACGTGCAGATGCAGGGGAAGCTCGCCGGTGAACTGCCGGGCGTTCGCGACTACCTGCTGCAGTATCCCTACAGCTGCTTCGAGCAGCAGGCGTCGATCGCGATCGGCTTGCGCGACAAGGGGCGCTGGAGCGCGCTCATGGGCGCGCTGCCCGGTTATCTCGATCGCGACGGGCTGGTCAAGTACTGGACGCTGCTGCGCGACGGCGACGATACGCTGACCGCCTACGTGCTGTCGGTGGCCGGTGAGGCCGGATGGGAGATTCCCGACCGTGAGCGCGGGCGAATGGAGCAGGCGCTCATCGCGTTCGTAGAGGGCCGGATCGTCCGCTCCTCGCCACTGTCCACCGCGGACTTGTCGATCCGCAAGATCGCGGCACTCGAGGCGCTGTCGCGACGCAAGGAGCCGTTGGACGCGAAGTGGCTCGACAGCGTCGCCATCGAGCCCAACCTGTGGCCGACGTCGGCGGTGATCGACTGGTTCCTGATCCTGAAGCGCCAGCCCAAGCTCCCGCGTCACGACGAGCGGATCGAGGCGGCAGAGCAGCTCCTGCGCTCACGACTGAATTTCCAGGGCACGACGATGGGGTTCACGACCGAGAAGACCGACGCGCTGTGGTGGCTTATGATCTCCGCCGATTCCAACGCCAACAAACTGCTGCTCGCGCTGAACGACGTGCCGGCGTGGAAGGACGACATGCCACGCATGGTGCGAGGCTCGCTGGGCCGCATGCAGCACGGGCGCTGGAACACGACGGTGGCCAACGCGTGGGGCGTGCTCGCGCTCGACAAGTTCTCCGCACGCTTCGAAACCACGCCGGTAACCGGCACCACGACCGCCACGCTCGGCGCCGAGACCGTGAGCCGTGCGTGGCAGGGCAACGAGGACGCCAGGCCGTTCGCGCGGCGACTGCCGTGGCCCGATGGCCGCGACAATGTCCTGCTGCAACAGGACGGCACTGGTGCGCCCTGGATCACGCTGCAGAGCATCGCCGCGATTCCACTGACCACTGCGGTGTCGAGCGGCTACCGCGTGACCCGCACGGTATCGCCGGTCCAGCGGCAGACCGAAGACGCATGGCGGCGCGGCGACATCGCGCGCGTCCGGCTCGAAGTCGAGGCGCAGGCCGACATGGCGTGGGTGGTGGTCGACGACCCATTGCCGGCGGGTGGCACCGCCCTCGGCCGCGGACTGGGCGGCGACTCGACGCTGGCCACGCATGGCGAGCGCAAACAGGGTACGGTGTGGCCGGCGTTCGAGGAGCGCACGCTCACCGCGTTTCGCGCCTACTACCGCTACGTGCCGAAGGGCCGCTTCATCGTCGAGTACACGGTGCGGCTCAACAATCCGGGGGCGTTCAACATGCCGGCCACGCGCGTCGAGGCGATGTATGCGCAGGAGATGTTCGGCGGAGTGCCGAACGCGGTGTGGGCGGTGCTGCCGTGATATCGCTGCGCATGTTGGCAGGAGCGATGGCGTGCGCGGGCGCATTGCTCGCCGCCGCGACGCACGCGGCGAGCGGCGAGCCTGCGGGTCCGTCATCGTTCGCGGACGTCCGGGCGGCCTACATCTCGTCCGAAGCCCTGCTGCTCGACCGGCACGGCGTGCCGCTGTCCGAAGTCCGTGTGAACGCGAAGGTGCGGCAACTCGAGTGGATCGAACTGGCGGACGTCTCGCCTGCGCTCTCCGCGGCGCTGATCGCGGCCGAGGACAAGCGCTTCTACGCGCACGACGGCGTCGACTGGCCGGGTATGGCGGTGGCCGCGTGGGACAGCCTGTGGCGCAGCGCTGACGGTCGGCGGCCGCGCGGCGGCTCGACGCTGACGATGCAGCTCGCAGGGTTGCTCGATCCGGCATTGCGTCCCAGCGGCGGCGAGCCGCGCACTCTGGCGCAGAAATGGAACCAGGCTTCCGCCGCGCGCGCGCTGGAGCGTACGTGGACCAAGGCACAGATTCTCGAGGCCTATCTCAACCTGTCGTCATTTCGCGGCGAGCTCCGTGGCCTGGACGCCGCGACGCACGGGCTGTTCGGCAAGACAGCCGCGGGGGTGGACGCGCGCGAGGCCGCGATCCTCGTCGCGCTGTTGCGCGCACCCGGCGCCAAGCCGGCGCTCGTCGCGCAGCGCGCCTGTGCCGTGGCCGCCGCCGCCACGCCGGACGTGCCGTGCGGGCCGATCCGCGCACTGGCGTCGGTTTCGCTGACCGGCCGCTACCGGTTGTCCCCGCGGTGGAATCTGGCGCCGCATCTCGCGGCAAAAATGGCGAAAAGCGGAGGCGAGCGCATCGCGACCACGCTTGATGCGTCATTGCAGTCATTTGCAATTGCGACGTTGCGCGGCCATCTTTCAGAATTGACCGAACGAGGTGTGGAAGACGGCGCGATCGTCGTGCTCGACACCGCGACGGGCGACGTGCTCGCGTACGTCGGCAGCAGCGGCGAGCTGTCGGGTGCGGCGGAAGTCGACGGCGTCACTGCGCCACGGCAGGCCGGCTCGACGCTGAAACCGTTCCTGTACGCGCTGGCCTTCGACCAGAAGCTGCTGACGGCCGCCTCGCTCGTCGACGACAGCCCGCTTGCGATCGCAACCGAGCGCGGCATGTATGTACCGCAGAACTACGATCGCAACTTCCACGGCAGCGTCAGCGTGCGCACCGCGCTCGCGAGCTCGCTCAACGTGCCAGCCGTTCGCACGCTGAACCTGGTCGGCCTCGATCGCTTCCACGACACGTTGCGCGCGCTTCGCTTCGATACGCTGACGCAACCCGACGACTACTACGGCTCGTCGCTGGCGCTCGGCGGCGCGGACGTCACGCTGCTCGCGCTCACCAACGCCTACCGTGCGTTGGCCAACGGCGGAGTCATCGGGCGTCCGCGCGTGCGGGCCGATGCGGAGCCCACGGACGCGCGCCGCGTTTTCGGCAGGGCGGCGAGCTTCATCGTCACCGACATCCTGGCCGACCGCAGCGCGCGCGCAATCACGTTCGGCCTGGAGAATCCGTTGGCAACACGCGTGTGGAGCGCTGCGAAAACCGGGACGTCGAAGGACATGCGCGACAACTGGTGCGTCGGCTACACGTCGCGCTACACCGTCGGTGTGTGGGTCGGCAATTTCTCCGGCGCACCGATGCGTGACGTGTCCGGCGTCACCGGTGCCGCACCGATCTGGCGCGACATCGTGCACTGGTTGCATCGCACGGAGACTTCGGCAAAGCCGGAGGTTCCGGCCGGCGTCGCGCAAAGGGCCGTGAAGTTCGATCCGGCAATCGAGGCCGACCGGCACGAATGGTTCGTCGGCGGCACGGCGATGGCCCAGGTGCGTGCGAGCAACCAACGCGGCGATGATGACCGTTCGGGGGCAACGGGAACCACGCCGCAGATCCGGTATCCGGCGCCGGGCACGATCATCGCGCTCGACCCGGATATTCCTGCTGCGCATCAGCGCGTCGCGTTCGCCGCCTCGCCGGCCGGACCCGACATGCGCTGGAGGCTCGACGACACCGCGATGCCCGATCGCCATGGTCAGCTGCTGTGGGCGCCGACGCCGGGACGGCATGCGTTGGTGCTGGAAGACGCGCGCGGCACCGTGCTGTCGCGGGTCGACTTCGAAGTGCGCGGCAGCGTCGCGGCGGCCGCCATGGCCGCCCGCTGACCGCGGCTTTACCGCCCGGTGATCCGCGCCACGATCGCGCCCTGGATCTCGCGCTCGCTCCGGAAGCTCGACCGCTGGAGCCGGGGCGGGTGCCCCTCTACGCCATCCCTGCCTGCCCGCCCGAGCGTTGAACTTTGACCGCCTTTCGCGATTCCGTGTTCGCAGGAACTCAATTCCGCGGGCGGTCGAGCTCGTCAAGCGATCGCTTGAGCGCCGCGGCCAGGTGCGTGTTGGCGAGATCGACTCGCCCGAGGCGCGCGTGCAGTTCGCCCAGCGCCACGTGCGTGCGCCAGCGATCGTCCAGCGCCAGGCTCGCCTCGAAATAGGTCTGCGCCTTTCCCCACAGCGATTCGCGCTCGCACAGCACGCCGAGCGCGTACAGCAGCGTGGCATCCTTGTCGTGCGCGGCGAGCCAGCGCTCGGCGATCTCGAGCTGCCGCGTTGCATCGATGGTGCGGCACCGGGCGTAGAGCACGACAAGATCGCCATCCCAGTGCCGTTCGAGGCAGCGAGTGATGATCTCGGCGGCTTCGCGGTCGCCGCCGAGGGCGAGAAAACCGGCGGCACCGGCGCGCGCCACTTTGGGATTCTGGCGATCGGCTTCGGACAACCGGCTCCAGTACGTACGCAGTTCAGCGGCATCGTGACGATATCCGGAAAGCACCTCCGCATGCGCCGTCGCGCGGATGAGCTCGCCATGCGCGGCATCGTAGACGCGGCGCTTCACCAGCTGGTCGACCAGGGGCGGAATGTCGGCATGGCGCCCGGCCGCCGTGAGCGCGCGCAGTTCGAGGCGCATCGCCGCCGTGTGGAGTCCCGCTTCACGCTTGAGTTCGGCGAGCCTCGCCAGCGCTTCGCCGGGCTGACCCTGCTCGAGCGCCATATCGGCCTCGAGCATGAGCCGCGGAACAGCAAGACTCGGCACGCCGGCGTCCGGTCGGGCAAGAAACTTCTCCGCCTGCGCGAACTCGCGCATGTCGACGGCGGCCCGCGCGCCCAGCAGCGCGGGCAAACCCGTGGACTGCGGGATGGCGAGCGCCTCCTCCGCGAACTGGCGCGCCTTGCCGTAGCGGCCCTCCAGCAGTGCGACGACCGCCGCATCCTGCTTGCCACGCGCGCGTTCAGCGTTCCGGCGGCGACGGCTCGCCCGCACGTCGGCAGGCAGCCGCGCGATCTTCGCAGCGAGACGCAGCAACAGGTGCGCCAATACAAATACGCCGACCGTCGCCACGATGAATGCGTTGAGCGAAATCTCGACGCGGTAGGGCGGCGCGACGAACAGCACGTAACCGATATTCAGGCGGAACAGCAGCGCTGCAAGGAGCGCCAGCGCGGCGAGCAACAGGAAGGCGAACAGGATGCGCATGAAAAGCCGCCAGCTAGCGGGAGGACTGCGAGCCGCCGGACGCCCGTTCGCGAGTGGCCTTGACCGTACGCAGCGCGTTCAGACTCGCCGCGATGTCGGGCAATTCCTTGGGCATCGGCGTGGCGCTCAGCTGAGTCAGCGTGGCGACGAGGCCGGCGGCCGCCTTCGAGCGCGTGTCGAAGTATTTCCTGATCCACGCGTTGGCCGCGTGGACGTCCGTCTTGAATCCGGCGTCGTCGCGTGAAAGCAGCGCGACCCGCGCCGTCAGCAGCCGCAGGCGCAGGTTCTCACGCAGAAAGTATTGCTGTTGCGGCGGCACCAGTGGCGCGACTTCGCGATCCGCGACTTCGACCCGCACCAGCGTCTTCACCTCGTCCCATGCGTCGCGCAGGAAGCGCTGCCATGGCGCCTCATCGGCCTGGGGCGCCGGCGCGGGCGTTGCGGGGAGTCGTTCGTCACGCGCAAGCGGCAGCGTATCAATTGCTGCAATGGCATGATCGAGCTTGAGCGACATCCCGGCCACGTCGACGAACGGGACCGATTTCAGCTTGTCGGTGTCTCGCGCGATAGCACGGCGCAACGGCACGAGCTGCGGACGATCGATGCGCGCAAGCTTGGCGTCGGCGAGTTGGATTGCCGCCAGCGCGGCCTGGACGTTGCCCGCGATCGCAAGCTGCTGGCTCGCGAGCATAAGCACCTGCTCGACCTCGCTCAATGCGAGCTCGTCGCGCGAAGGCACGAGCTCGCGATACAGCGCCTCGAGCGAGGCCTGTTGCGCCTGAGATTCAGACACCCGCGCATCGAGCAGCGCCAGCTTGGCCTGAACCTCGCGCAGATCGTTGGCGAGATCGGATTCGCGCGCCTTGGATAGCGCCAACGCGGCGTCGGCGGCTGTGAGCCGCTTCGCCACCTCTGTGCGCAGCTCACGCTGCGCCTCCCAACCGTGGAACCAGGCCCCCGCAACTGCCAGCGCGAGCACGATCACGACGCCCGCGAACACGGGGCGCGAGACCGATGGCGAGAGCGGCGGTTCGTGCCGCGCCGCGGTTGCGGGAGGGGCGTGTTCGCCGGCAGGCGCGGATTCGGTCATGGTGAGGTGGGACGCATCGCGTCGCATTCTAGCAGCCCGGTTGGCGCCGACCGGAGGTCGATGCTGGTCGCGGAAGTCGCGCGTCGCTTACAATCCTGCTTCCCTTCTGCGACCGCTCTTCCCGCGGTTCCCCCTCGCCGTGAATGGCCTTACCCTGCTCGTGATGCTCGCGCTCGCCATCGGCGTCGTCGTCGTGTGGCGCGCCGGATTCGTGCGCGGCCGGAAGGAAGCGGACCACGGTACCCAGACCCCGCTGCGGCCCGCTGCCGTACTGACGCCGCCGGCGCCCGCCGCAGCGCCATCGCAATCGGCCGTGCCAGCCAACCCGCCGGCGCCCACGCCCACCGACGGCGCGCTCGCCGAACACGCGCGCCTCGTGCGCAGCCTCGAAGCGGAGAACGCCGCGTTGCGCCGAAGCGCGCAGACCGCCGCCGCCGAACGCCGGCAACTCGCGGAGTTCGCCGACGAGCGCCGGGGGCTGCTGAATGATCTCGCGACGGCCCGCGGCGAGACCGCACGCTATCGCGCACTCGTCGTGGACATCGAGAACAATGCGCCTCCGCCGTTGCTCGACGGTCCCAACGCGCCCGACGATCTCAAGCTCATTGTCGGCATCGGACCCGTGCTCGAGCGGATGCTGCATCAGCTGGGCGTCACGACCTACCGGCAGATCGCACGGTGGAGCGAACGCGACATCGATGAATTCGATGCGAAGCTGGCCGAGTTTCCGGGCCGCATACGTCGCGACGGCTGGGTGACGCAGGCACGCGAACTGCATCAGTCCAAGTTCGGCGAAACGCTTCCGATGCGTGAACGCTGATGGCTGAACGTCATCCCCTCGCGCACGCGTTCGTGCCGATCGCGGTCCTCACACTCGTCTGGGGCTGCAACTGGCCCGTTCTGAAGATGGGCGTGGCGGAACTCGCGCCGCTCACCTTCCGTTCGCTTACGCTGCCGTTCGCGGCGATCGGCATGCTTGTGGTCGCGGCGGTGAGCGGCGACGGCATCCGCGTGCCGCGCGAGTGGTGGCCGCGCGTCGCGGTCCTGGCGCTCGTCAACATCGCCGGCTGGAACGGTTTCGTGCTCTTCGGCGTACAGCAGCTGCCGGCCGGCCGCAGCGCAATCCTCGCGTACACGATGCCGATCTGGGCGACGCTGATCGCGATGGCCGTGCTGCACGAGCCACTCAATCGGCGCAAGATCGTTGGACTGATCCTCGGGATGCTGGGGATGGCCGTGCTCCTGGGCGACGACATCCGCCACATCCGGTCGACGCCCACCGGCGCGCTCATGATCCTGATCGCAGCGATCGTCTGGGCGTGTGGCACGGTACTGCTGCGAAAGTGGAAGCCGCCGATCGCGCAAAACACGCTTGCGGGCTGGATGATGCTGAGTGGCTGGGTGCCGCTGGCCATCCTGGCGCCCTTCTTCGACCCGCATCCGCCGGGTTATCTGCTCCACCTTTCCGGCTCGACGTGGTTCGCGATCCTCTACAACGTCTTTCTCGCGGGCACGCTCGCGCACTGGGCCTGGTTCACGCTGGCGCGCACGCTGCCGGTCGCCGTGTCGTCATTGTCGTCGCTGCCGGTGCCGGTGGTCGGCGTGTTCGCAGGGATGCTTTTCCTGGGCGAGCGGCCCGGCCCCTCCGAGTTCATCGCGCTCGCGCTGGTGATCGCATCGCTGTTCGCGGTGCTGTTCCAGCCGACGCAGAAGAAGCCTCCACCAGCGACCGCGTCGGAACCGAGTCCGTAGCGCTGAATGGCCCCCGACCGGGCCAGGGTCGTTTCCGGGCTAGCCGACATGGCGGCGGATCAGGTCATACATCGCTTGCGCAGCCGGTGTCAGCTGCCCGTTCGCGCGCGTGAGCAGCACCAGCGTGCGCGAAACGACCGGAGCAACCAATGCCACGGTCCTGAGCTGCGGATACGCACCCTTGTGCACCGCCAATTCCGGCACGACCGCCACGCCCACGCCTTCGGCCGCCATCCCCACCGCGGTGGAGCTGTGCTGCACTTCGTAGAAGGAATTCAGGTGCAGTTGACGCGCCTGCAAGGCCTGGTCCAGGATCGGCCGGTTGCCACTCGACTGTCCAGCCAGGATCAGCGCATGCGACTCCAGTTTTTTCCATGCCAGGCGCCTGTGGCGCGCCAATTCGTGCCTGGCGTGACAAACCAGAACGTAGCGGTCATCGAGCAGTCGCTGGCTGCGCAACGCCGGGTCGTGCACGCCGGACATGCCGATGCCGAACTCCGCCTCGCGCCGCAGAACCGCCGCGGCCACGTCCGAGGACGCATGATCGAGCACCCTGATCCGATTGTCGGGATGCAGCGCCGAATATTGCCGCACGATGTGCGGGAGATAGCGTACCCCTACCGTGGGCACGCAGGCGATTGTCAGGTCGCCCCGAATCGATCTGCCGGATTCCCGGATCTCGACCAGCGCCAGCGCCAGCTCGTCGAGCAGGCGCCTCGCACGCGGCAGGAAATCGCGACCTACGACGGTCAGTGACACCGATCGAGTTGTACGTTCGAACAGTCTGACACCGAGAAATCCCTCGAGATTCAGCAGGCGCCGCGACAACGCGGTCTGCGTGATGTTCAACGCTTGCGCGGCACGCGAGAAGTTGCCGTGGTCGGCAACGGCGATGAACGCCTGTACGCCGAGCGTATCTATTTTCATTCAAAATTATCATCAATATCAATAATAAATTCATTTTACATTGAATTGACCACCTTGCAGAATCCTTTCCGAAGGAGGGACGTGCCATGGTTGATCGTACTTTGCGCGCCTGGCTGGCGCTGTACCGGCGACTGGAATCGCGCAGCCTCGAACTGCGCGAGGAAGTGAACAACTACCCAACGCCTATCGCACGCTGCGACTTGCAATTGCCCCATGCGATCGAGCAGCGCGATGCCGCGATCCGCCAGTTGCGACGCGCGCAGCATTTGCAGCAGTTGCGCACGACCGCGACGGGTATCGCTTGGCGCGAACAGTTGCACGAGTTCGCCCGCGAAATCTCATCCGAGGCGGACCAGGAACTGTCCGCCGCGTGTCATCAATTGCTCGATTCACTCCGGGCGTGACCATGGGGGCGGCTGCGGTTCTGGTCACGCTGGCGTTGTCCACGCTGATCACCTCGTTCATCTCGGGTGTTCTCGGCATGGCTGGCGGCATGATCCTGATGGGCGTGCTGCTGGCATTGCTGCCCTTGCCGGCGGCGATGATGCTGCATGGCATCGTGCAATTCGCCAGCAACGGATGGCGGGCGCTGATGCTCAAAAGCGGATCGACTGGCGCATCGTCACCGGCTACGCCGCAGGTGCGCTGGTCGCGCTCGGCGTGTTCGTGCTGGCGCGATGGGTCGTCGACAAGGCCGTGGCGCTGCTGGTGCTCGGATTGACTCCCTTTGCCGCGCTGGCGCTGCCCGACCGGCTGCGGCTCAACGTCGAGCGGCGCGGACACGCTTTCGCCTGCGGCCTGTCGTGTCTGGCACTGTCGCTGACGGCGGGCGTGGCGGGTCCGATTCTGGATGTGTTTTTCGTGCGCTCGCAGCTGGACCGCCACACGGTGGTGGCGACAAAGGCCCTCACGCAATGCCTGAGCCACGCACTGAAGGTGACCTATTTCGCCGGCGTGATGGCCACCGGCGACGCGGGCGTGACGCCGTGGTTCGCCTCGGTCATGCTGCTGCTGGCCGTCGCGGGTACGTCCGCCTCCCGCCGCGTCCTTTCGCGCATTAGCGATGCGTCGTTCCGCCGGTGGACACGCTGGACCGTGATGGCCACCGGTGCCGCCTACCTGCTCGGCGGGCTCCGTCTCTGGATGGCCTAAAGCAACGCCCGGAACATTGGCGCACGGCACGCCGTTGACGTCGTACGGCTGGCAGCGGTACGCCCGTTGCCCTTCCGGCGACCGGGCCGGCTTGGCTCCTCGATCCGACCGACGATCCCTGCGGATACCGGGCGCCAACACACCCGCCTGTGTCGCGGTACGCCGAACGCTGACGCGGACCTTTGGCAGCTCAACCGAGTTCCGGGATCAGCGTGCGCACGACGCCCGTGCCGAACCACGCGTCGAGGTTCGCCTTGCACAGGTCGCCCATCGCCTGGCGCGTCTCCTGAGTCGCGCTGCCGACGTGCGGCAGCAGCACGACGTTGTCCATCGCCAGAAGCGGCGCAGGAATGTGTGGCTCGTCGGCGAACACGTCGAGGCCCGCGGCCTTGATCGTGCCGGCCTCAAGCGCCGCCACCAGCGCGGGCTCGTCGATGATCGACCCGCGCGCGATGTTGACGATCGTGCCCTTCTTGCCGAGCGCCGCGAGCACCCCGGCATCGACCATGTTCCGCGTTGACGCGCCGCCCGGACTCGCAACGACCAGAAAATCGGATTCCGCCGCCAGCGCCTTCAGCTCCGGCACGTAGCGGTAGGGAACGTCCTGCTTGTTTCGCCCCGTGTAGGACACCTCCATGCCCAGCGCATGCACGCGCTGGGCGATCGCCTTGCCGATGCGGCCGAGGCCAAGGATGCCGACGCGCTTTCCCGACAGCTTGGTCGTGAGCTCGGGCCCGCGCTTCTCCCATTCGCCGGCGTGGACAAAGCGGTTCAGACGGACGAACCCGCGGCCGGTCATCATGATGAGGGCAACGGCGACATCGGCGACGTCGTCGGTAAGCACGTCGGGCGTGTTGGTGACCTTGATCCCGCGCTGCCGGCAATAGTCGACCGGGACGCCGTCGTAGCCGACACCGAACACCGAGATGATCTCGAGCTTCGGCAACGCGTCGAGCAGCGTGGTCGGCGTCATCGTGCCGCCCCCCTGCACGAGCCCGCGGATACGTGATCCCTCGGAGGCCAGCAGGCCCGGCTTGTCGCTTGCCGCGTTGTAGTCGTGGCAGCGATAGTCGCGCTTCAGCGGATCGTACAAGAACGGCGGCAGCGGTGCGGTGATGATGATGTCGGGTTGGGCCATGGTGTCTAGCAGGGTCGCAGAGGGTGAGAAGCGAACCATTCTAGCAACCCCGCGATGAGGCCCGCGTCGGCCCCCTCGGTGGCGAAGGCCTCGAACCCCATGTCGCGCGCATGCTGCGCGATGCGAGGATGCGGGACGAACGCCGGCAGCCGCCGCAGCCGCTCCCGCCCGTCGGCGTCGAGCAGCCCCCACAGATTGTCGAGTCCTTCGCTGGAGGTCAGCGTCAGCGCATGCAGCCGCCCCGCGCGCAGCGCGTCGACGAGTCCGCCGGCGCCGGACCGGGGCGCGGCCCGTCGATAGCAGTCGACGCAGTCGACCTGCGCGCCGCGCTCGCGCAGCGTGTCGGCCAGCAATTCGCGACCTCCGCCGCCACGAAAGATCACGATTCTCCAGCCGGCGACCTCGCGCAAGTCGGGGAGCGCCAGCAAACCTTCGCTGTCGAATCTCACCTGCGGAATGGTCACATTCGGGATGCCGGCTGCGACAAGCGCCGCCGCGGTGCCCGGCCCGGGCGCCAGCGCACGCAGTTGCGCCGGCCATGCCTGCGGCGACGGGGCGCCGTACTCGACGGCATTGGCCGAGACGAAGACGGCAGCTTGATAGCGATCGAGCGTCTCGTGGACGTGATCGAGCTGCGCGCGATCCGGCGGCGGCAGGATCACGATCGCCGGAAACACGAGCGGCACGGCGCCCAGCGCGGACAGCTGCGCGGCCAGACCCGCTGCCTGGCGCGCGGGCCGGGTGACCACGACGCCGATGCCCTGCAGGGGTCCCGGCGGTGTCACGGCCGGTGCGAGCGGATGTACGCTCAACGCGATGTGCGCGTCACGATGTGATGAAACGGGCCGCGCCGCGCGCCAGGAAATCGTCGGCCAGGTCGCGGCCCAGCTGCGTCGCTCCATTCTCGTCCTCGACTTCGGCGTCGATCTCCCCGCGCAGCATGTCGTTGCCATCACGGCTCGCCAACAGCCCGCGCAGCCAAAGCGAGCCTTCCTCCCATTCGGCGTACCCGGCAAGCGGCGTGTGGCAGCTGCCGCCGAGCGCGCGCGAGAACGCGCGCTCGGCCGTGGTGGCAAGCGTCGTCGCGCGATCCACGAGAGGTGCCAACGCCGCGATGAGTTCGGTCCGGTCGGCGCGGCATTCGATCGCCAGCGCACCCTGTCCCGGAGCCGGCAGGCTCTCATCGGGTTCCAGCAACGATGCGATCCGGTTGCCAAATCCCAGACGCTTCAAGCCCGCGGCAGCGAGGATGATCGCGTCGTAACGCCCTTCGTCGAGCTTGCGCAAACGCGTATTGACGTTGCCGCGCAGCGGCTCGATCACGAGCGCGGGATGGCGTTCGCGCAGTTGAGCTTCCCGCCGCAGGCTCGACGTGCCGACCACGGCGCCGGCCGGCAATGCGGACAACTGCGCATGGCGAGCGGATACGAAGGCATCGCGCGCGTCCTCGCGCGCAGTGATGCAGGCAAGCGTGAATCCGGACGGCATTTCCATCGGCACGTCCTTCAGCGAATGCACGGCCAGGTCGGCGCGTCCCTCGGCCATCGCCACCTCGAGTTCCTTGATGAACAGACCCTTGCCGCCGATCGCGGTCAGCGGCTGGTCGAGGATGCGGTCGCCTTGCGTGGTGATGCCGAGAAGACCGATCGCGGTAGCGGGATACAGTGAAGCGAGGCTGGAGCGGATGTGCTCGGCCTGCCACAACGCCAGCGCCGATTCACGTGTCGCGATCGTCAGGTTTCGCGGGCGACTCATGCCGCCTTTTCATCCATCTGCATCATGCCGAAAAGGTTGCCCTCGGTGTCCTTGCCGTATGCCAGCCAGCCGACGGTCGGGATCGGCATCTTGGGCACAGCGACCACGCCGCCGCAGGTCACGAGCTTCGCCACCATCGCGTCCAGGTCGGCGACATCGACCGTGCATACGAATGCGTTGACGGCCGCCATGTCGGCCGGCCCGGGCCCGCGCCGCGGCAGGAGCCCGCCGTCGATACCGGGCGTGCCGGTTTCGCCGGTCTTGACCATCCAGTAGGGCTCACTGCCCCATTGCGAAATTTGCCAACCGAAGAGCTTGGTGTAGAAGTCGATCGCGCGTTGGGTGTTCTCGGCATGAATTTCGAAGTGGATCGGGCGCGGCATGGCGATATCCTACGTGGGATCGGCGGACGGCTATCATAGCGCCGGAACCCACCAACGAGGACATTCATGCGCATCGTGATCACCGGCGGCGCCGGTTTCCTGGGCAGCCGTCTGGCGGCCAAGCTTCTGGCCCGCGGATCCCTCACCGACGCGGGCGGCAACGTGCGCGAGATCGCGTCGATCGTGCTGCTCGATGTCGCGCCGGCCGCGATCGCCGGCGATCGCCGGTTGAGCACGATCACCGGGGACCTGGCCGACCCGGCGATCATCGCCCGCGCCGTCACACCGGACACCGATTCGATTTTCCATCTGGCCGCGGTCGTCAGCGGCCAGGCCGAGGCGGACTTCGACATCGGCATGCGCGTGAACCTGGACGCAACGCGCGCGCTGCTCGAGCGCTGCCGGACGCTCGCCGCGCCGCCGAAGTTCGTGTTCACGAGTTCGCTGGCCGTGTTCGGCGGCCCGCTGCCCGATCCGGTTCCGGATAACGCGCCCGTCACTCCGCAGGCCTCGTACGGCGCGCAGAAGGCGATCGGCGAATTCCTGGTCTACGACATGACGCGCAAGGGTTTCCTCGACGGGCGCTCGTTGCGGCTGCCCACCGTCACCGTGCGGCCCGGCAAGCCCAACCGCGCCGCCTCGTCGTTCGCCAGCGGCATCGTGCGCGAGCCGCTCGCCGGCATGGACGCCACCTGCCCGGTCGCGCCGACGACCCGGATGTGGGTGCAGTCGCCGCGCGCGGTGGTCGACAATCTGCTGATCGGCCACGAAGCGCCGGCATCGGCGTTCACGTACACGCGGTCGGTCAACGTGCCCGGCATCAGCGTCGCCGTCGGCGACATGGTGGCCTCGTTGCGACGCGTGGCCGGCGATGCCGTGGCCGATCGCGTCCGCTGGAGCGTGGATCCCGCGGTCGACCGGATCGTCGCGACGTGGCCTTCCAATTTCGCGCCGAAGCTCGGGGCCTCGCTCGGCATGCGCGCCGACGCCGACTTCGAGGCCATCGTGCGCGCCTACATCGCCGACGACATGCCGCGCGGGTAGCCGGCACCGCGGCACCCGCACATGGCGGCATCGTATTCACCGCTGGCGATCGGCAGCGCGATCGCGCGCAACCTGGTGCCGCTGGGCGGAATCCTGTTCTTCGGCTGGTCGGCGGCCAACGTGCTGGTCCTGTACTTCGTTGACACCATCCTTGCGATAGCGGTGGTATTCGCGGGCCTGATGCGCTACTTCATGCCGCCTCCGCGGGACGAAGGGTGGGCGGCGCGCGTCAACGCCGAGGTCGGGTACGTGGGCATGGCGCTGGTGCTCGCGGCGTTCTTCGCGATTCCACTCGGGGTGCCGGTCATCTTCATGCTGCGCCGGCACCGACGTGACGCCGCGTTCGCTTTTCGCCGACCAGGCATTCCGCACCGGCCTCGTGCTGCAGGCGATCGCGGCCTTCTGGTCGTGCCACGGGCTGTACCGCGCGCTGCGGCACCACACGCCCGAAGCGCTGCGGCTCAAGCGGCATTTCGCGCTGGTGTTCATGCGCTGGATGGCGGTGCTGATGACGATGTACTTCGGGCTTTCCTTCGTGTTCGGGCAATTCGCGCCGCTGTTTTTCGTCGTCGTGTACACGGTCGCCACGATCGTGATCGACGTCGACCCCGACCGCTTTCTGCGTGCGATGCCCGGCGGCGAGGACAACCTCGATCTGCCGCCGGGCAAGGGCAAGTCGGCGGCCATGCCGCCGCGCGGCGAACCGCATCCACCGACGACACCGCAACCGGGAGGACACCGCCGCCACAGACGCAGGCGGTAAGCGCTAGGCCGCTTCGTCGAGCGCCGGCTCCACTTCGGCCAGCGCCTCCATCAGCAATTCCGGCCCCGCGTCCGCGAGACGCGCGGAGTCGGACAGCAGCTGCCGGAACCGTCGACCGCCGGGCATCCCGTGATAGAGCCCCAGCATGTGCCGCGCGATCGCTCGCAGCGGCACACCGCGATCGCGCTGCGCGGCGACGTACGGCACAAGCGCCTGCACCACGCGCGCCCGCGTCGGCGGTGCGGTGTCGACGTCGAACAGGCGCCAGTCGACGGTGGCGAGCAGCATGGGGTCGTGATACGCGGCGCGGCCCACCATCACGCCGTCGACGAGCGCCAATTCGCGCTCAATCGCAGGCCAGGTGGTCAGGCCGCCATTCAGCACGATCGTCAGCGCCGGGAATTCGCGCTTCAGCCGATGCACGACGTCGTACCGTAACCGCGGCACTTCGCGGTTTTCCTTCGGCGAGAGTCCTTTCAGCACCGCGTTGCGCGCGTGCACGATGAACACCTCGCAGCCCGCAGCGGCGACCGTGCCGACGAAGTCGCGGACGAAACCGTAGTCGTCGCCGGAATCAAGGCCAATGCGGTGTTTCACCGTGACCGGCAGCTCGACAGCGTCGCGCATCGCGCGCACGCAGTCGGCGACGAGCGCGGGCTCCCGCATCAGGCACGCGCCGAAGCTGCCCGTCTGCACGCGCTCGGACGGACACCCGCAGTTCAGGTTGATCTCGTCGTAGCCCCATCGCTCACCCAGCTTCGCAGCGTGCGCGAGCATGGCCGGATCGCTGCCCCCCAGTTGAAGCGCCACCGGGTGCTCCAGCGGATCGAAGTCGAGATGGCGCGGCACGTCGCCGTGCACAAGCGCGGGCGCCGTCACCATCTCGGTATACAGGCGCGCATGGCGCGATATCTGGCGCAGGAAAAAACGGCAGTGCCGGTCCGTCCAATCCATCATCGGGGCCGCACAAAATCGATGTGAATGGGGAATCATTCAGATGGATACGATACATGTTCGCTCGCTTAACCATTGCTTGCCGACGCATTCCGCAATGCATTAACGAACGAAGGGCCGTTTTCGATCCGGGATCAGCCGGCGGCCCATGCTTTCTGCCAGCCGTAAGCCAATGGCCTTGGCGCGATGTGGGCGATTGAAGCTGCTCTGGAAGACGGCCGCGCCCGCGAGGGCGAAGTGCCCACTCTTGCCAGCTTGCCGCTTGGCCTCGCTCGCCGACTTACCACGGCAAGACTTCGCCGTTTTGATGCAGGAAGCGCCCGGTCGTCTCGAGCCGGAGCTCGTCGATGCGCTGCAGGAGTCCGCGAACCGACTCGTCAGGTTCGATCATCCCGTGTCCACGGGTCATCTCGGTGCGCACCGAGCCCGGATGCAGGATGACCACGGCGATCCCTCGCGACTTGAGGTCGTGGGCCAGACAGACGCCGGCCGCGTTCAGCGCCGCCTTGCTCATTCGGTATCCATAGTACCCACCGGAGCCGTTGTCGCCGATGGACCCCATGCGACTGGTGATAAGCGCGACTTTCGCGCCTGGGCGCATGCGCGGGGCAAGCGCCCTGGTGAGAAACAGCGGTGCCATTGCGTTGAGCTCGAACTGCGCGCGCACCTTGTCCGGATCGACGTCTTCGAGAGAATCGGCGTGAAGAACTCCGGCGTTCTGAATCAGGAGGTCGATATCGTCGTCTGCAAGGCGTTCGGCGAGCTTCAACCACGCCGCAGCATCGGTCACGGCGAATCCGCTTTCGACACGCACTCCGAGCGCGTCAAGCCCCGCCGAGCTTTGTCGACATATCGCAACCACGCTCGCACCCCGCGCCTGGAGCTGCCGCGCCAGCTCGAGGCCAATCCCACGATTTGCACCGGTAATGACCGAAACACCCATGTCGCGCCTCCTTCTCGATCGGCTTTCCGTCCAATACCAGTATGAAGCACCGTGCCGGCTTCGCGTACCCGGAGATTTTCGACTCTGGTGCGAAGAGCTTGGTTCGCAGTATGAATGCGATTCCCGCGCCCGTTCCCCGCGCCGCAACGTACCGGTCGAGCCCATTCGTGCCAGCTCGGCCGAATAAGTACCCACGCCAAAGCAGCAGCTGAATGCAAGTTCAGCCGGTCGTGAGGAGACGCCAGGGGCCCTTGGCGCGGACATGACCCATGCCGCAACGACGCCAACCTCCTCGGTGCGGAGTACCCCAATTTCCGTGACATGGCTTGACAAAGCGGTTACCATGGTGCAGTGCAGCAAATCAACGGGGGATATCCATGGAAATCGCAGGAAAAGTTGCGGTAATTACAGGCGCCGCCAGCGGTATCGGGCGTGCAGTCGCAACCGATTTGGCGCGCCGCAATGTCCGCGCGTTGGCGCTCGTGGACATGGGCGAGAACATCGATAGCGTCGCCGCGGAAGTGAATGCCGCGGCCGGGCGTACGGTGGCCTTTCCCTACCGCGGTGATGCGACCGACGAGGCGTTTCGCACTTCGGTCTTCGATTCCATCAGCAGCGAGTTCGATACCGTCACCATGTGCGTGCCGGCCGCCGGCATCACGCGCGACGATCTTGCCGTCCGCATTGACAAGATCACGGGCAAGGCACGCATCTATCCCATGGAGCGGTTCAGGCAGGTCCTCGAGGTGAATCTCCTTGCGCCGGTCTATTGGGCGCTCGAGATGATCGGGCGCATCGCCGAAAATCGCGCCGCCAGCGGACTCAAGCGATGGCAGCCGTCAGAGGGGATGCAGGGCGCCATCGTGTTCATCGGTTCGGTCTCCTCGCAGGGCAATCGCGGTCAGATCTCCTACGCGAGCACCAAGGCGGGACTGGAAGGAGCAGCGGCAACGATCATGAAGGAGGCCGTGTTTTACGGAGTTCGGTGCGGAGTGATTCACCCGGGATTCACCGATACGCCGATGGTACGGGCGATGGGTGACGACTATATCAACAAGAATATCCTGCCGTACACGCAGTTGAGCCGGCTGATCCGTCCCGACGAGATCGCCGACGCGATCTGCTTCATGCTCGCAAACTCGGCAGTGAGCGGCGAGCTTTGGGCGGACGCTGGCTGGCACGCACCCGCGTAGAGCCGGTCTTGAACGAATGGAGAGGGCGGTTCCCCCTGACCGTAGCGCGTCACGGCGCGCTTGGCGTGCGGCCCAGGATGTGCAACGACAATCTCGCCGATGGATTCGATCGCCGACCTCACCGCAGCACTTGCCGCGGTGCCCGACCAGGATCTGCAACTCCTCCGGACGGTGGTCAACGGCGACGCCCCCATCGTCACCAGCCTGTCGAGATGGCTGAACGCGGCGGCCGATTGGGAAATCAATCGGCGCGCCGGGGCCGGCTTCGACTTGCCTGACCCGCGCAACGCCATCGGCGACGGCGAGACAGAAATCAGCCTCGTTGCGCTCGCGATCCTCTTTTCACGATTCCGTCGCGTCGCACCCGTAGCCCACTTCCTCGACACGACGGCTACATTGCTCTGCGCCGGCACCCACGGACCGTCGAAGTGCGTTCATTGACGCGCCCCCAATCATCGACGCCATGGCGTGCGTCCGCTCATGAGCCAGGCACCAGGCGGCAATCGGCGCCCGAACGCAAGCCGCGACGGGCGATAAGCGGACGCCGAATTCCCCCGGCCAGCGGAACCCGAAAGCCCTCAACCGGCGGCACCCGGACCGGCGAGCAACGGGTATGCCGGCTGGTGCGCTCGGCGGTGTCGTGGCGTTCGCCGGCAAGGACCGCCCACGCGCGTCGCGCGGACGTCGCGGCACCTCGGCCGCACGATTCCGAGCACGGCGAGCCACGAGGGTGCGTCGCCAGGCATCCACGCACCAATCTGGGCGGCAAGTGAGCGCACAGCATTGCAGCGGGCGCCTCGCCGTCAAACGCAAGTGATCGCTTGCGTGCGCCAATTGTGAGCGGCGGCCAATTTTGGTGCGTTGCAGCATTGGCTGCGAAAGTTCCATCAATTCACATTATTGCAATGATTTTAAATGATGATTTTATCTCTTCAGCTCTGTTCTGTAATTTTTGTTGCTGCAATGCACCATTGCTTGTTGCATTATGGATCCGACCGTTGAAACCGCCCACCCGGAGCCGGCCCGCCCTTGGAACGTGGGTTGCTTTGGGTCGATTGAGAGAGACAGAGCCACTTGCGCAACGACGAAGCGATTCCTCCGGCGCCAGCCTTACGTGAAGTCGTCGCCTGCTCGACCGGCACGGTGAAATGACCCCAACCTCACTACTGGAGACTCTATGGAAAGGCGATATGGATTCCACCAGCTCGATTATGAGCCCGCAGTAAGGCGCAACCTTTTGCTGCTCGGGCTGTGGATGCGTGCGACGTTCGTCGGAGCCCTCTTCGTGGCCGCCGGCTTCATAGCCCTGATCGACACGTCGCAAGCCGTGTCATTCCTGACGGCGCTGACCTGGATCTTTGCCGGTAGCACGTTTGCCTGGCTTGCCTGGCAACGCACGGCCGCGCTGCTCGACCAGGTCGACACGGACGACTCCGACGCATTCCGACCGCGATGTCGCGTCGCCGATGCGTCCGGTCAGGCGCGCGCCCGCCTCGTCCTGACGTGCTGCGCCGCCGGGCTGGTCAAGCGGTTCGACCGCGCGGCCCTCCGCGAAGCAAGGCGAGCGCAGCACGACGACCAATGCTCCTTCTCGTTTCGCTGCCATTCACCCGGAAGTTTCGAACATGACCTTAGCCGTCCAGCATCTCAACGGGAACGCGCGCGCCGCGCTCGTGGCGCATCTTCTCGCCTTGCCGGCGGAGGACCGGCGACTGCGCTTCGGCTCGTCGCTTTCGCCCGAAAGCATCGCCAACTACGTCGACAGCATCGATTTGGTCCACGATGCCGTATTCGGTGTTTACGACGATCGCCTCGCGCTCGTCGGCGCGGCCCATCTGGCCTTTGCGGACGATCTTGCCGAACTCGGGCTCTCGGTCCTGCCTGAGTAACGTGGCCGCGGCATCGGCGGCGCGCTCTTCGAACGTGCCTCGGCGCACGCACGCAACCGCTCCATACCCCGCCTGTTCATGCACTGTCTCGAGGAAAACGCACCGATCATGCGGATGGCGCGGAGATTCGGCATGGACATCGTCACGGACATCGGCGACGCCGATGCCCACCTCGAGTTGCCGCCGGCCTCCCCCGCGTCGATCGCCGGCGAATTGGTAACTGACAATTTCGCGCTCTGCGACTATGCGCTCAAGGCACATTTCGTGGCATGGAGGCGCTTCAATGCCGTGCTGCTTGGTTCAGCACCGGCGCCGGGACCGGGGCCGGGTCAGGGCGACGCACCCTAGTCTCGCCGGAAACGGTAGCCTTCCTGGCAACCTCGGGCAAGGCCCGATGTCTGCTCGTCCCGGTCGGCTGCACATGTGTCGCTTCGCCAATCCACGCCGCCTTCTTCGCACATTCATCGCTCACGCAGAACCATGCAAACGATTGCTCAACCCCCTCCCACGCAAGGAAGTCACAACATGGATGTTCCCGTTGCCGTAGTGACTCCGCGGAAGCGCATCGCCCTCGTGGCCCACGACAACAAGAAGGCGGATCTGCTTGAATGGGCTCAATACAATCGTGACCTGCTGGCCAACCATGCGTTGTTGGCCACCGGGACAACGGGGACCCTGCTCGAGGAGGCCCTGCAAGCCCCGGTGATCAAACTCAAGAGCGGCCCTCTGGGGGGAGACCAGCAGGTCGGCGCGCGCATTGCCGAGGGAACGGTTGACCTGGTCATCTTCTTCTGGGACCCGCTGCAGCCGCAGCCTCACGACCCCGATGTCAAGGCGCTGCTGCGCATTGCGGTGGTGTGGAACATCCCGGTGGCCTGCAATCGCGCGTCGGCGGACTACATGATTTCCTCCCCATTGCTGTCCTCCGAGTACGAGCGCCAATTGCCGGAGTACGAGACGTATCAGAATCGGATGGTCAAGCTCAGGAGCACCGCCGACGCCGCTGCGCTGGCGCCGGCAACATGATCCCCTGCGTTCGAGCCAACTCCGATGCGGGATACGCGCGCGCGGTGAGCGGTGAGCGGTGAACGCTCGGTCTGGAATGCGAAATCAGCGGGTCGCTCCTCGCCAAAATTCATCACGGCGCAAGCGCGCGCCGTGCTGAATTCGCTTGATACCCACTCGCCACATTGCCTCGGGCGGCGCACCGCGCTGCAGACCCCGAAATTCCAAATGGCGGCTTGGACGTCAAGCGCAATCTTTGTACGCCGCCCGGGCAGCCGTTCGCGTGCGTGACCCTGATCGAGCATCAACGGTTGCCGGGATTGACGCCTGGTCCGGGATTCGCGATCCCGCAGCAACGCCTGGGTTGCGGACATTACGACGCCTCTCGCGTCACCCGCCACCAACCCGCAGCGGTACGCAGCAGCGCCCAGAGCGAGACGATGGCGATCACCGGCCAGATCACCAGCAGATCGACGCGAATGTTTGCCTCCGGGCTCTTCGCCAGCACCAGCCACTCCCAGCCAGCGAAGGCAAACCACAGGACTGCCGGTACCCAGAGTACGTTGGATTTCGGGACCTTGCGCAGCGCAGTTGCACGGCATAGCACCCACAGCGCCAGGTTCGCCACCCCGATCAACGCGACGTGCGCCGGTTGCCGAACCAGCCACTGACCTAGCGTCTCCAACATGGGTTCGTCGGTATCGGCCCGCCCGAACGGGCACGCGCTCAGCCGCCCGAAACCACCGCCTCCGGAATCCGGTAGTGCTCGTAGTCGTTGACCTCGACCGACCACAGGTCACCGCTCTTGCCCGCCTTCACCTTCGCGCCGGAATCGGCGGTCACCTTCTCGCCGACGAACGTCAGCACACGCTTGAACCCGCCCGGTGGCGTCAAATGAACCTCGGCGTTGCCGGGTTTGCCGCGGATGACTCCGAAATCGCACTGCGCCGAGCCTTCGGGCGCGCTGCCCATGGAGCAAGGCACCTGACCGGTGGCGTGGTACGGCGTGCCCTTGACCTTGGCGTCGTCGGCGGGCGCCGCCCCAAGCGCGGGTGCCGCTGCGGCGCTTCCCGCAATTCCGACCGTGAGCGTGTAGTTGGCCGTCTCGTTGCGGCGTGCAGCGTTGCGCATCAGATAGACCCGAACCGCGTATTCGCCATCGGCCGGAAGCGAACCGTTCCATTCGTTGCCACCCGTCGAGCCAACGAAGATGGCAACGTCGTTGGACCCGGGCGGCAGCACGTTGAAGTAGTTTGCCGCATTACTGGTCTTCAGAGCGACGTTCATCGTCTGACCCGCCTTGGCGCGCAGCTTGTAGTCGATGACCTTGTAGCCCTTGAGCGACCCCTTCAACGTGGTCGACGAGGCGCCTTTCGCAAAATGTATCGGTCTGGATTCGATGGACTCCGCCGCCAGCACCCATGAACTGGCGGCGAAAAGCGCGCACGCCACCGCAAACCTGCCCAAAGCAATTCTCAGCATTTTTCCCTTTCGCGATCGGAAGGTGGAACCGGCTCCTGGAAAGCAATCGAGCGCCACCGATCAGCGCGCCGACCTTCCCGGTCAGGATTTCTTCAGCATTCGATACACGAGAAGCAACAACATCGCTCCGAGAATCGACCCGATCCAGCCGACGGGGCTTGCCATTCCCAGTGCGCCCGCGATCAGGTTTCCGACGAACGAGCCGGCGATACCGAGCACGATCGTCATGATCCAGCCGCCCGGATCGTTGCCGGGCATGAGCAACTTCGCGATCGCACCAACGATCAAGCCAACAATCAACGTGACAATGATATCCATCGTGCCTCCATTGTGAGCACCAAAATAGGGTTGGCTAAACTACGATTCGCAGACGTGATTCATCCACTCGATGCAGCGACCTGCTCCGAAACGATCTCCGGCAGCGTCCATGATAAATGACTGCGATCGACCCCACGCGCTCGCGCGCAACCGCCGCGGTGGTGGGCTCTATAGACTCGTAGCCGCCGAACCGGATTGCGTATCCCCGGGAAGACTGATTCCCACGGATTTCCAAGGACTGGCCGCTTCAACAGGATGTCCGTGCGATTGCCTGCGCGCCCGCCGATGCGTTTCCAGCGCCAAGTCCGCTTTGCCGCGACGGCAAGCCAGTATCCGCGATGCCGCAGGCCGTCTATCGCATGCCCGAATCGCAGGTCACGTCCACGTGCGCCATCCGTCCCGCCTCCACCTGCACGCTCTGGCGGCGGCAACGCGGGAATTTGGCGCCTTGGACGTCGAGCTGAAGCTGGAACTCCCCGGATGGGGCAAGGATACGGAACGCGCCGTCCGCATCGGTGGTCGCACGCCCGACGATCGCGCCACCCGCATCACGAATTTGTACATCCGCGCCCGCGAGGGGCTTGCCGCCAGGCGCGCCGGCGCGCTGCGGACCCGGCCGCGCCGGCGTGACGGTCACGACACCGCTTACGCCTGACTCGTCTGCGCTCACCCTCGAGGAAACACACGCGAGCAGGAAAAAAGCGGCAGCCATCAACGCCAGCGCACGAAATCCGGAAGACACCGGGCGCCTTCGGTGGAAGTACATTGACATCTGACAATGGTACACGCGCCGCTCACGGAAACATGGCCCTGTGCCTGGCTGCGACGATACATTTGCGCAGCCAGCGCGCTGCGCAAACCGATGCAGCGATAACGCAATTCCTGCAATTCATGGTCACCGAATCCGAACCGGCGCGTTGACCCGAACTGACAAAAACCACAATACTCCACGCCGCTGGCTCCATTCGCCACTTTCTCGAGAACCACAAATGCAACGCGAAGTCACCCGTACCCTGCTCGCCGTGCTGTCGATCGGCGGGCTGATCGCCGCCTCGTTCTGGATCCTGCGGCCATTTCTGGCCGCGTCGATTTGGGCCACGATGATCGTCGTCGCCACGTGGCCGCTAATGGTTGTCGCTGCAGCGCTGGCTGGGCGGCAGGCGGATGCTCGCCATCGTCGTGATGACGATCGCGATGCTGCTGGTGTTCGTGTTGCCGTTCTGGGTCGCCATCAGCACGCTTGCCGAGTACTCGGGCGAAGTCGGGGCGTGGGCGAAGTCGCTGCACGGGGTGACGATCCCGCAGCCACCGGCATTCGTCGAGCGCATCCCCGTCGTCGGCCCCGACATCGCCGCCTCCTGGCGCGATGCGGCGAGCGAAGGCTGGAGCGCGCTTATCGCGAAGTTGCAGCCCTACGTCGTCCAGGCTCCCAAGTGGGTGGCGGCCGAGGCAGGCACCATCGGCATCGCTCATCATCCAGTTCCTGCTGACGATCGTGATCGCCGCGGTCATGTATGCGAATGGCGAGTCGGCCGCCACGGCGTGCGCCGCTTCGGCTACCGGCTCGCGGGTGCGCGCGGCGACCAATCGATCAAGCTCGCCGGCGCAGGCGATCCGCGGCGTCGCGCTCGGCGTCGTCGTGACCGCGCTGGTGCAGTCGCTGCTGGGCGGCCTCGGCCTCGCGGTCGCCGGCATCCCTTTCGCCGGCTTGCTGACGATGGTGATGCTGGTGTTCTGCCTTGCGCAGCTCGGCCCGCTGATGGTGCTGGTGCCGGCGGTGATCTGGCCTACTGGACGGGCGACAACGTGTGGGGGACCGTGCTGCTCATCTGGTCGGCGTTCGTCGGGACGCTCGACAACTTCCTGCGTCCGTTCCTGATCAAGCGAGGCGCCGACCTGCCGCTGCTGCTGATCTTCGTCGGCGTGATCGGCGGGCTGCTGTCGTTCGGGCTGCTGGGCATCTTCGTCGGCCCGGTGGTGCTCGCGGTCACCTACACGCTGCTGCAGTCGTGGGTGAACGAGGCGCGCGACCCGGTCGACGCGCAGGGAGCGGGAATCAACGAGGACGTCCGTACGCCTTGAGTCGGGCCGACCATCGCTACCGAACCCGATCGATGCTGCCTGAAAGCGGATGGGCCAGACGAGCGCGTCCGGTCGGGTGGCCCGAGCTCAGGACCGGGGGCCGGATCACCAGTCGTGAACGGTGCCGTCGCTCAGGCGGTTGAACGGCAGGTAGGCGGTCTGATAAGGGTACCTCCCCTGCTTCGTCGAGGTTGAGCTCGACACCGATGCCGGGCTTGTCGCCCGGATGAAGGAGGCCATCCCGGAAGGTGAACGAATGCTCGAACACCTGGTCGGTCGCCTCGCCGTGCCGCATGTATTCCTGGATG
Organism: uncultured beta proteobacterium; assembly: GCA_963739745.1. Lineage (GTDB taxonomy): Bacteria > Pseudomonadota > Gammaproteobacteria > Burkholderiales > Casimicrobiaceae > VBCG01. The sequence goes on along the minus strand of CAVUCJ010000006.1, from coordinate 13,191 downwards.
CCGAAGTTGTGAATGGCAAGTCCCAGGTGCATGGCCGCGGCCATGCCGATCGGCGAAATGTCGGTCGGACCGTGGATCTCGACTTGATCTGATATTGAGCGGCGAAGTCCATGAGCTTTTTCATCGGCGAAATTCCGCCGGTGTGCGTGACCGCGCTGCGCACGTAGTCGATCAGCTGCTCATGGATCAGCGTCTGGTAATCCCAGACCGTGTTGAAGATTTCGCCGATCGCCAGCGGGGTGATCGTATGCCGGCGCACCAGCCGCAGCGCTTCCTGGTTCTCAGCCGGCGTGCAGTCTTCCAGCCAGAACAGGTCGAATGGCTCTTCCGCATACTTTGAGAGCGTACAGAATAGACATGAACTTCTACTGGGCCCCAGGAAGGTGTTCTGCAGCGGCTGGATACCAAGATTACTGGCGCCTTCAACCCGTGCGCGCACAAAGTCTCCGAAGGCGAAAAGGTCAGCATGCGCGACGCGGCTGTACATGGTTGCCATCGGCTCCGTCGTCGAAGCCATGGATTTGCGTGGCTGGCTGTAAAAAAGCCCTCGTCATTGCGAGGAGGTCGTTTAGCGCCGCCTTTGGCGGCGCCGACCGACGAAGCCATCTCCTGGCTCTGCGGGTTAAAGCGGTCCGGAATAAAGACGAGAGCAGACCACAGCTTACCAAAGCTCGGACCTGACCTTGAATATCCCTGAATTGGGCTTGAACATGGATATTGTGGGTGTACCCCTGGTCCCAATGGCTGTGATGTGAGCTGGCTGCCTAGTAATGAGCCGGCTACCTCTACGGCAGGCGCTTTCCCCACCATGGCGGGCAACACCGTATTGACTGCCCACGTTTTGAACGCCGACAACACGCCTGGGCCCAACTCAAGTATGGTGACCGCTTCGCCATCAACGCCTGGGGTGTGAATACTACACTTACGAGGTGCGTTCCACCAGCCTGTACAGCCCGGCCAGCGTGCGCCTCCCTGCAGCACGAGGACTATGACTGGGTGACGCCGATCACCTGCCACGACTTCGACCCGGGCACCGGCTATACACGTATCGGCGTGTGGTGAGGCCCGCGCCGGTGGTGGGAATAGCCGTACTGGGGGATTCGTAAGTCGTGCTGGTAATTAGGGGCTGCGGCCTTATGCTGAGCAAATCATAGTAAAGGTAGAGGCGCCGCTTGATGCGAAGGAACTAAAGCAAAGGGAAAGAGAAACGATTCCTTCAACCACTGCCTTATCCGTTTACGCAGCCCTCTTAGGTTTACCAAAAATCTTCCGGTGCAATAGCATTCAATTCCTGATTTGCCACAAACTCCGAAGGAATTGATGTAATTAAGTTTCTTGCGTATTCTTTCCTGAACAATTCTCTAATTCCCTTTAAAACCGTTTTGCCATGACTGTGTAAAAGTGGTGCCGCGTCAAAAGTCCGTGGGGCATCCACAGCCAGTTGACCAACATTGAGGCTTCCGGAGGCCCCGTTTTTTTTCTAAGTCGATACGGCCATTAACTGGTATCTTTCGATTAAGCATCGCGGCTATCTTGAATAACCTGGTTTAGCATCTGAGTTGCACTTTCAACAGTTATTCCCGATTCGCCATTACTAGCGGCAATGTGTCTTGGGGACAGGAAATGGCTCTCTATGTCAACTCCACGAAGCAACAAACGGTTTTCTCCCATAGCCCTGATTTTAGTTTTCCAAGTCTCCACATCCGCATCCGTTCGATAATCTCTATCCATATGTATTAGAACTTTTGCATTATGCGCGTCGTTGTTTATTACAGAAATGAGGGTGCTTAGGATATGTGGCGATGTAACACCAAAGTAGGACATAATTTTTGTTCTGTCTAAATCAAACCCGGATGAAAGTAGAATTGTTGGCAAGGTGGCGAACGCTTTCATCTTCTGTCAATACAAAGCAACCACCTTTGCCATCTGCAATCCTCTCTTTGATATCCGAAGCGCCAAGATCTACTAAGACAGCAAGATCAGAGCCGTCCTCAGCTATGTCAACAGAACCATTTCTGCCCATAAAAAAGACGCTGAATATCGCAGAGCATCTAGGACATGGCGCGAGTGGAGACTTAAGATGACCTGAATATTTCTTGTTCTAGCGACCTCGCTAAGCAAAGTGCAAAGCTTCCTTTGATTATCGGGGTGAGATGAATAATCGGGCTCGTCAAGCACGATAACCTGAGGTCCATAGTAATGAATGTATGAGAGGATTTGAATTGCCTGAAGGCTTCCTGTTCCAGCAAGTTCTAAGGGTATCAATCCCCCACCATCATCAATTTGTACATTTATGTATTCATCCGTAGCTTCCCCAAAAAGACATCCTAATTTTTAGGTTGGGAAACATTTTATGCAAATCTGCGACAAAATTATTCCTTTGTCCTGAGTTCCAGAGCCGAAGGTGAGTGTATTTCGAATACGAGATCGGCGTCTCCCCTTGCTATGGTTCGAAGGATTACTCCATCGGAAATATATTGTTCCTTTTTTGCGATCCCTGCTAATCCAGGTGTAAAAACGGTATAAGGATGTTCCAAAGTTGCAATTCGCCGAGCAAGTGGTTTACTTGATACACCAACTAATATATTTCTATTCCTTCCCTTTCTTACTGAAATTGCAAGGACGCTCCCATTATCTAATGTGAGTTCGACGCGAGGTGATCGTCTTTTTGGCCCCCCAAAGCCTTCCTCCTGTTCCTAGTGAGTTTGCGTCGTCCGAAGGTACGTAGATTAGTTGCGTTGGATTGATTGTTGACGAGCCATATTCATTGCCTCCTAGGTCGCCGTTTAGTTGCAAGCTCTGAATAGTGGCTATTGCAAAGTGAATTGCCTGTAGAATACTACTTTTTCCTGAGTTATTTGCCCCCTACAATTACATTTATATCCTTCAAGTCGAAGACGGTATCGGTGATGTTTTTGAACCTCTGTATGTGAATGCTTCTAAATCCTGCCATAACAAACCCATCCTATCCAGTTGATTTTTCTATTTTACTTTATTGATTTAACAGCTTTTATATTCCGCCCAAATCCCCCACAAAAAAAACTGAAATCCATGGTAACTAGAGGAGCAGTGTCAATCGCATATGTATTAATCATCAGGCCTTTGAGATTACAGGACACGAAATGAAATAATGGTACAGTGGGTATATATGGACGCCAAACAAGAGCGAGCTGGTGATGTAAAAAAGCTAGCCGAATATATTGGCAGAGAAATACCATTAATCCACGACATAACTTCAAACGAATTCGGGTATGACAACCCAGTGCTAATTTGTATGGACGCTGTTCTGTCAATAAATCGAATATATGCCGGTTTCGTAAGACCGAGGATAGATAATTTTCGAAATGAATACCCGGACATCAACACCCTTGAAGCCTTAAGAAATCTTATACAGCTCAAAGGGCACGAGGGATTTTGTGAGGTCTGGAACTATCGACATGTGGAGAGGGTTGACTTACTGGACCGCCTCTCGACAAAGTTCCTGACAATAGCAGACCAGGGTAATCAAATTAGTGATTTGGCCGCCATGAGAGATTGGGCGGCAAGTGTTGATGTAATGGATTTCCTCAATTTCAACGTAAAAGATATTGGCTTAAAGACATTTCAGTACCTTCGTATGTTGTTAGGTGTGCCAACAGTTAAACCAGATAGGCACATTTCTCGAGCCGTGGCCTTGGCGCTCGGGGAAAAACGCAACGATATTGAATGTATTAGTTTGTTAGTTAGTGCTTCAAAGCAAATTGGCCTTGATGCAACTTATGTCGATCATAATATCTGGCATTATTTTTCGCAGAATGTTTGAAAACACTTGATCCCTGACACTATGTAGGGGGATTTTTGCGCAGCCGCTCTAAGGCAAACAGCAAAGCTCCAGCGCTTCATGATGCGGGACCCTAGAACGTTTAAGCAGGAATATCGACGTTATCTGTAAAAGGAGATGACGTTTTGATTCCATCGCACCTTGCGGCGCCTCTTTGTTTTCGCCAGCCCGCGAGACTTAACCTTTCTCCTTGACAACTCGCCCAATTTCCCCACAAACCTCGCCGTATATGCTATAGCTTGTGCCAAGAGCGTCTTACTTTCAAATCATTCATATCCAAGGGGGTTTCCATGTCAGAGGATTCTTATGTTTACGTTCCCAATCCGCAGGCCGCTCGCCTTGTTAGCCGCCTCATCCAGTACAACCATGCTCCCGACCCACTCCCCGACGATTTGCCGCCCGAATGGATCTACGCTATCGATGCCGTCTTTCGGGTTGCCGACCGTGGCCGCTGGGCCCGCAGTGTAGCCTTCACAGAAGCCACCCGCAGCTTCTCCTATGGGATGGTCGAAGAAGTCAATTCCTTTCTCCAGCCCGTCGAGGACGTCCTCGAAAAGAAGCGCATCTTCTACACCGCCAGCGATGCCTTGCTCGATCCGCCTCTCCTTAGCTGGGCCGTGGAAGGCCTTCTTCCCCGCCCCAGCCTCAGCCTGCTCATCGGCGTGCCTGGCACCAAGAAGCCCTCCTTTCCATGGACCTGGCTGTGAGTGTCGCTCTCGGCCAGCCCTGGCTGGATCGCCCCGTCAATCAGTCCCCTGCCCTCTTTGTGGATGAAGACACCGGTCTCCATCGTCTTTGGAGCCGCCTCAACTCCGTCCTCCGCGGCCATCAGGCTGGCCACGACACGCCCCTGCATTACGTCTCCCTCGGCGGTTACGATTTGCGCCAGCCGCAGGATGCCGATCAGCTCACCCATCGCGCCCTCTCGCTCGAAGCTCAGCTTATCGTCATCGACACGTTGGCCGGTGTCATGCGCGGCGGGGACGAGAACAGCGTCCCCTCCGTGCAACCCTTGTTTTTTAATTTGCGTCGCCTTGCCGAATTCTGTCAGGCTGCCGTTGTCGTCGTCCATCACACCAACCGCCTGGGCGATTTCCGTGGCTCATCTTCCATTGCCGCCGCCGTCGACCTTATGCTTTCCATCAACTCCCAGCCGGAGGACACGCTCATCCAGCTCAATGCCGTCAAAGCTCGTCACCAGGCTCCCGCGCCCTTTTGTGCCCGCGCCCATTTCGATACAGACCCCGCCTCTGGCGACCCGCTTTTCCATCTCACTGCCACCGACGAGGCCCCCACTTTATCCACCCTTTCCACGCGCTCTGGCGTCTCTCTGACATCCTGAAATACCTGCAGGAGAACGGTCGCGCCACCACGCCTGAACTCATGTCTTGGTTCTCGGATAATTCACCCGGCACGGTTCGCAATGCGGTTCATCACCTCATGACCACCAGACAAATTAAGCGCGTCAACGGTTCCACTAAAGGCAAAACCGCCTTGTTTGAACCTGCCGCCCCCGACCTGGAGCAATAAAATGCCTAAATCCCAACCTGTAATATGTAACAAACCCCTGCCCCGAAATTATTATTATTACAACTTGCCCTTTGTCCCCGCCCCATCCAGGCCGTCCGCTGAATCGGGGTATACTTCGCAAAACACCCTATGAAAGTCTCCGTTCTCCAGGAAAATCTGGCTCAGGGCCTTAACGTCGTCTCCCGCGCCGTGTCCCCGTGCAGCACCTACCCCATCTTGGCTAATGTGCTGCTGTCGGCGGAGGACGGGCGCCTCAAACTTTCCGCTACCGACCGCGAGCTGGGCATCACCGCCTGGATTGGCGCCAAGATCGAAGAACCCGGCGCCACCACCGTACCCTCTCGCACCCTGGCCGACCTGGTCGCCACCTTCCCCAACGAGACCATCGCCATGGAATTGGTCGTGCGCACCCAGACCCTGCAGTTGGTCGCCGGGCGCTCCAACGCTGAGATCAAGGGCATCGACGCCCAGGAATTCCCCCCATGCCCGAGCCCGACAAGGCCGCAGGCATTGAATTGCCCGCCGGCGACTTCAAAGAGATGATCGCCCAGGTGGTCTTTGCCGCCTCGCGGGACGACGCCCGCCCGGTGCTCACCGGCGTGCTCATCACCGTCGAAGGCAGCACCATGACTATGGCCGCCGCGGACGGCTTCCGCCTTTCGGTGCGCAAAGCGCAATTGCCCGCCGCGGTGGAGCAGCCCCTGCGTGCCATCGTGCCCGCCCGGGCGCTCAACGAGTTGGCCCGCATCGCTGGCGATGATAAAGAGACTGTGCGCATGACCCTGCCACCCGGCCGCGGCCAGGTCGTCTTCAGCCTCAAGGATGCCGAACTGCGCTGCCAGTTGGTGGAAGGCGCTTTTCCTGAATACACCCAGATCATTCCCAACGGCTACAAAACCCGTACCATTGTCTCGGCTGAAGCTTTCCTCAAGGCTGCCAAGCAATCCGAAATTTTCGCCCGCGAGAGTTCGCACATAGCCCGCCTGGATATCAAGCCCGGCGAAGCCAGCGCACCCGGTACGATGGAGATTTCCGCCCAATCCGAGGAGACTGGCTCCAACGACAGCAAGATGGATGCCACCGTGGAAGGCGTGCCCATTGTCATCGCCTTCAACGTGCGCTTCCTACGCGAAGCCCTGGACGTGATGAAAGCGTCGGACGTCGCCCTGGAGACCACCGCCGCCGCTTCTCCCGGAGTCATCCGCCCTGTAGGGAGCGAGGATTTCCTGCACGTCATCATGCCCATGCATTTGGGCAAATAGCACCCAGGGCAAAGTAGCTTTTGTCATTTCGAGTGAGTATTAACGCCACACCCGGAAGAGATTCAACATCAGTGAGGAATCCCAAGAGACAGTTCTTCCAACGCATCCCATTCTGCAAGGTGCGTTGACTCGAAAACAATTGGATGGGCGGACATTGAATAGCCCCTCGTAACCATCTCTGTTTGTAGCTTTTGTGTTCTGCAAATTGTCAGTCCCATATTCTTTATTTCAAGGAGACGCCAGTGGAAGACGCCATACCCCAAGAGGACTTTAAAGAAGTTCTATCTGTACTTTTTAGAAGAAACCTTCGCCGCTTATCGCGGCATCTATCTTGAGGAAGGCTCTTCATTAATGGAAACCCTGAATGGCATCACATCAGAACAGGCGTCTATCCGCGTCGGCGGCAAATGTGGTTCTTTGGCCGCGCAAGTCGCCCATGTCACCTTTTACATCGAGACCACAGAAAAAGCCATGCTTACCGGGGAGGACGAGGCGGCCGATTACCAAAAAATCTGGCGCACCGTTGAAAAAGTTAACGATGAAGAGTGGCGGCAACTGAAAGAAAACTTAAAGGCCGCCTACGAAAGGATCCATTCCTTGCTGGGCGGTCCAGAAGCTTGGGATTTCGGCCGCATGGGCGGGGCTTTTACCATCTTAGTGCATAGCGCCTATCATCTGGGTGAGATCCGCCAGGCACTGTGCACCCTTAAGTAAACGAAAACATCCGTTGCTTGGCGGCCGGATTACAATCTGCCTGTGGCGCTCCCGCTAAGCTCCTTCGACCCCACTTACCGCATTTACCTGGCCCTGGCGCAGTACCCCTTGCTGCGCCGCCGCATGCGCAACAAGATGCGCCAGGAACTGTTCGAACGCGGCATCATCTCCGCCGAAGCTTTCGAGGAACTGGTGCGCCGCCAGGCTATCGATTCCCAGTCGCGCGAAGGCGTGCTGGACCTGGTGGCCGAGGAGCCCGAAGACGACTGGAAGCAGCGCATCGACCAGGTGCGGGAGCATCTCACCGACCTGCATTTTGCCAACAACTTGCCCTTCAATGTCTTCGAGGATCTGGTCAGGGGCGTGCTGGCCGAACGCGGCGCTGAAAGCGAAGACCTGCTGCGCACTTTCAACCCGGAGCTGGCTCCGCAGGAGGCACTCTTCGAGCAGGCCAAGATGATCGCCAGCCTTACCCTCAAAGAGCGCGCCAAGCATGAAGCCCGCGAGCGCGAGATCAAAGTGGTGCTGATCCGCACCACCATTTCAGATCAGCTTGCTTACATCAACATCGCCAAGGAATGGTTCACCCTGGATGATCTGCTGGCCATCCGCCGCCACAAAATCGGCAAAGGCAAGATTGGCGGCAAAGCCGCCGGCATGCTGCTGGCCCTGCGCATCCTGCAGGGCGTTGCCGAGAAGGACATTTCGCAGAATGTCACCATCCCCGAGTCGTATTTCCTGGGGGCGGACGTAATGTATTCGTTCATGGCTCACAACGGCATGATTCACTGGGCCGACCAGAAATACAAGGGCGAAGACGAGATTCGCCGCGACTTCCCCACCATCCAAAAAGAATATGCTGCCGGGGTTTTCCCCGAAGATATTCAGGAGGAAATGGCCGACCTCTTGGAAAAGGTGGGCCACTCCCCCATCATCATACGTTCCAGCAGCCTGCTGGAGGACAACTTTGGCTCTTCATTTGCAGGCAAATACGCCAGCTTCTTCTGCCCCAACCAGGGCTCGCCCACAGAGAATCTGCAGGCCTGCATGCAGGCCATCGCCGCTGTGTACGCCAGCGGCCTCAACCCGGATGCCCTGCTTTACCGCCGCGCCCACGGCTTGCAGGATTACGATGAACGTCTGGCGGTGCTCATTCAAGTGGTGCAGGGCGAGCAGTATGGGCACTACTATTTCCCACAACTCGCTGGGGTGGCATTCAGCCGCAACCTGTTCCGCTGGTCACCGCAGATCCAGCGCGATGCCGGCTTCCTGCGCATCGTTACCGGGATGGGCACCCGCGCGGTGGAGCAAGTTGCCAACGATTACCCGCGGCTGGTGGCCCTCAGCCACCCCGAGTTGCGCGCCACCGCCGATATCGGCGCGCTGCTGACCTATTCACAGCACAATATGGACGTGGTCGACCTGCACGAGAACAGCTTCAAGACCCTGCCGTTCACTGAGGTGCTGGATGCCAAGTACCCGTTCTTGCGCTTACTGGCTTCGGTGTACAAGGACGGGGATGTGCAGCCTATCCGCACCGCGTTGGGCAGCCAGGACGGCGAGCTGGTGCTGACCCTGGATGGGGTGCTGCGCTCCACCCCGCTGGCAGACCGCATGAGCCGCGCCTTGAAATACCTGGAGCGGCACTACAAGTCCCCGGTGGATATGGAGTTCACTATCCAACTCGAACCCGACCGGGACGGGACCGTGGAACTCAAACTGTTCATCTTGCAATGCCGCCCGCAAAGTCATTTGCACGAGGAAGCTGTGAAACTGCCGGAGCGGTTGGACCAGAAGCAGGTGATCTTCGCCACCAGTAAGATGGCCCCTCACGGCAAGGTGGACGGTATTCGCTATGTGTTGTTTGTGCCCCCGGAAGGCTATTACGCCCTCCCCGATTCCGAGGCGCGCCACGAACTTTCCCGCGCCATCGGCAAACTAAACAGCGTCATGGAGGGCGAAGTGTTCATCTGTGTAGGCCCCGGGCGCTGGGGCACCACCAATCCTGATTTGGGCATTGGCGTGTCCTACGCGGATATCTACAACACCCGTGCCCTGGTTGAACTCTCCGGCCAGGATGTTGGACCGGCCCCGGAGCCATCTTACGGCACCCACTTCTTCCAGGATTTGATCGAGTCGCGTATCTTCCCATTGGCTGTGCATCTCGACGATAAGGACGCGCTGTTCAATCGCAAGTTCTTCTATGAGAGCACCAACAGTCTGGTTACCTGGCTGCCGGAGTTGGAGCATCTTCAAAACACTTTGCGGGTTATTGCCGTTAGCGATTTTGCACCCGGCCAAAAGTTGGAGCTTATAATGGATTCTGAAGCGGGCCGCTCGGCTGCTTTTCTCAAACCGGAGGATCAGGAAGCGTGAAGCATTTTGTGGCGGTAGCGGGCAATATTGGCGTGGGCAAGTCCACGCTGGTGGGGAAATTATGCGCCCGGCTTGGTTGGCAGCCATATTACGAACCCGTTGCAGAAAACCCCTATCTTGAAGATTTCTACGCCGACATGAAATCCTGGGCTTTCCATTCCCAGGTATTCTTCCTCACCCACCGCCTGCGCATGCATTTAGCTCTGCTTGAAGATCCCAAGTCGGTCATCCAGGACCGCTCCGTCTACGAAGATGCCGAGGTATTCGCCACCAACCTCTTCCGCCAGGGGCAGATCGGCGAGCGCGATTATTCCACCTATCGCAAGTTGTACCGGCTGCTTTGCGACATGCTGCACCCGCCCGACCTGGTCATCTATCTGCGCGCTTCGGTGCCCACGCTGCAGCGCCGCATTGCCATGCGCGGCCGCGATTTCGAGAGCACGATTGACCCGCAGTATTTGCAGCAGCTCAATGACTTGTATGAGCAATGGCTGGAAGGCTTTTCACTGTGCCCCGTGCTGACCGTGCCTACCGATGAGATGGATTTCGTGGCGCATAACGGTCACATGGAATTGATCGCCCAAAAGATGACCGCCAAACTGATGGGCAAAGAAGAAGTTGTCTTTACCCACGAAGAGGTGCGCAGCTTCATGGATTGATGCCAGCCGCTAGGCTGGGCAGGACGCTATTTGAAAAAAAACGCCGCTCATTCAGCGGCGTTTTCGTTTGTCTCTTGCGAAGATTCGCTCGGCTCGGGGCTTGCTAGCGGAGGGGGAGTGCCCCGGGATTCCACCACCAGCTTCACTGCTGTGCGCACCTTGCCCTCAATTTCGACGTCTGAGAATTCCGGGGCACAGATGATGTCGTAGCCGTCCTCGCGCAGGTAACCCCGTGCCAGGACCACCGCCTTGACCGCCTGGTTCACCGCCCCGGCCCCAATGGCTTGAACTTCGGCGCGCTTGTTTTCGCGGAAGACGCCGGCTATGGCGCCGGCGACTGCCGAGGTGCGGGAGGAACCTGAAACCTTGATCACGTCCATGTTAGGTCCTCGGCCAGCCATATTTTTTGGCTAGGCACTGATTTGTAAAGAAATTCTACAGAATTTCCTCAGACGAATCAAGCGCTTGTTAATTACAGTGTGAATTAACGCACAACTGCAGGTGGCTTTTAGGGGCAAAACTCGCTGTGATACACTCAGCGCGATGGACGAAAAGGCGCTGCAAACGCTGGAATTTCCCAAGATTTTAGAGCGGCTGGCCCGCCATACGGCCTTCAACCTCTCCTCGGAGCGCTCTCGGGAACTGCGACCAGCCGTTTCTATACATGAGGCGCGCAGCCTGCTGGCCCTGACCTCTGAGGCGCGTGCCCTGCTAAAGGACAACCCGCAGACCGGCGTAGGCGGAGCGCGTGATCTGCGCCCCTATCTGGAGAATGCCGCCCGCGGGATGGCCCTGGCGCCCGCGGAACTTCTGGACGTGAAGGGAACCCTGATCTCTGGGCGAAACCTGGCGCGCAAACTGGTCGAGGCGGGCGCAAACTATCCAGGTTTGGCTGAAATTGCCGCAGCCATGCCCAGCCCCACCGGCGTGGTGGATGCCATCACCAAAGCCATCTCAGCCCGCGCCGAAATCCTGGATTCCGCCTCAAAAAAACTCGCGTCCATCCGTAGCGAATTGGCTGTGGTGCACGATCGATTATTGAGCCGCATGCAAAAACTGCTCAGCAGCGAGCCATTCGCCAAGGCATTGCAGGAGCCTATTGTCACGCAGCGCGATGGGCGCTATGTACTACCCATCAAGGCAGACTTGCGGGCGCGCGTTAAAGCTGTGGTTCATGATCAATCCTCCTCCGGGGCAACTTTGTTCGTGGAGCCGCTGCAAGTAGTGGAAATGAACAACCGCTGGCGCGAGCTGCAGTTGGCGGAACGCGATGAGGAAAAACGCATCCTCCTGGAACTCAGCGCCCTGGTGGACGAGCATGCCAATGAGATCAACACGGTCATGCGGGGCCTGGCAACCTTGGACCTGACCTTCGCCAAGGCGCGTTATGCCGAGGAATTGGACGCCAACCTCCCCGAACTGCTGCCGATGAAACCCCGGAAGGAACCGCTCCACCCGGGAGTTACGCTCAAACTATTTGGCGCCAGGCATCCACTGCTGGACCCGCTTAGCGTCGTGCCTCTCGACATCGAGCTGTTCCCGGAGAACTATTGCCTGGTGATCACTGGGCCGAACACGGGTGGCAAAACGGTGACGCTGAAGACCGTAGGCCTGATGGCCCTGATGAGCCAGAGCGGCATGCACATTCCGGCTGAGCCCGGCTGCCAGATCTCATTCTTCGAAAATATCTACGCCGACATCGGCGATGAGCAATCTATCGAGCAATCGCTGTCGACATTCTCCGGGCATATCACCAACATCGTACGCATCCTCAAAGCCGCCGACCAAGGCTCCCTGGTGATTCTGGATGAGCTTGGCGCCGGCACTGACCCGCAGGAAGGCGCGGCCTTGGCGCGGGCGCTGCTGGACCATTTGGTGGGAGCGGGTATCACCACGCTGGTCGCCACACATTATCCGGAGCTCAAGACTTATGCGCACGCCACCAAAGGCGTCGTGAATGCCAGTGTGGAATTTGACCTCAAGACCCTGGCGCCTACCTACCACCTGGTGGTGGGGCTGCCGGGACGCTCCAATGCGCTGGCTATTGCCACGCGGCTGGGGCTTCCCAGGGATGTAGTGGAAGCTGCCCGCAGCAGCATTGACCCGAGTGACTTGCAGGCTGAAGACCTGCTGAACGAAATCCACAGGGAGCGGGAGCGCACCCGCCAGGCCCGCAGCCGCGCCGAAGACGCCCAGCACTCCGCTCAAACCCTTAAGGCGGAATTGGCCGAGCGGCTGGAAAAGATCGAAGACGAGCGCCTGGGTATCCTGGAGACCGCCCGGCAAAAGGCTCAAGCCGAATTGGAGGGACTCGCGAGGAGATCGGAAAGCTGCGGGCTCAACTGGCTCGCGCCCGCAAACCCTTGACGGAAGTTCAGGCGGTCAAGCAGGAGGCCGAAGAACTGGAAGCCATCGTGGAGGCGCCCGCCCGCCGTAAGGCGGTGCCCAAGTCGGCGCCAGATAGGCCATTGCGTTTGGGCGACACAGTGCGGGTGCGCAGCTTGGGACGCCAGGGTGTGGTCATCGGTCTGGGCGAGGGGGACGCCGAGGTGCAGATCGGGGCGCTCCGCGCCCGGGCCAAGCTGGGCGACCTGGAACTTCTTCCGGATGCCGGCCCCGGCGCCCGGAGCAGCGACTCGGCCCGCTCCCGGCGCTGCCATCGTCGCCGGGCGGAGAAGTTTCGCTCCGCGGTATGCGCTTTGAGGAAGCCTTGGATAGGCTGGACCGCTACCTGGACGACGCTAATGCGGCCGGGCTGCATTCGGCGAGGATCGTGCATGGCAAGGGCACCGGCGTGCTGCGGGACATGGTGCGCAAGGAGCTCAGCAAG
>CAVUCJ010000005.1:0-437825 GCA_963739745.1 uncultured beta proteobacterium | reverse complement strand
CTCCCACGCTAGGAAGCGTCCCGGCGGCTCGGCAGAGGCGAACGTCCTACCCCGGGGGGTATGCATGCTCCTCCCCATGTCCCCGTGCTCTGCTGCGCTCGGGAACGCCCGGCCCGGGGCCTGCAGGCGGCAAGATGTGCGCCGTAAAGGAGTGCGCAGACTTCCTCGGGAGCCAGCCACCGTGGACGCGCTGGGCGCGGAACGAGCTCGAGCGGCTGGTGCACGACCTCGAGGTCGAGGCTTCGCAGCCGGGTCGACCATCACCCCCACGCCGACGGTACCGCCCCTCGACCGCCTTAGGTGGCGCGGACCGGCGCGGTCGAGGTCGTCGACCGGGGACGGGTCGTCGACCACCTCGGGCCCGGCGACACCTTCGGCCACATCTCGGTGCTGACCGGGCTGGCGCCGGCGCTTCGGTGCGCGCGCTGGAGGACAGCCTGTGCCTACGCCTGCCGGACCCCCGGACGGTCCTGCACGATGCAAGCCGGCTCCGGTTCTCCCACTTCGGGACGATGATCAGCCGCGAGCGCCTCACCCGCAGCGGCAGCCTCGACCACACACCGGGCTCGGCCCGGTCGCTGATGCGTCCGCTGGTCACCGCCGAGCACGACGAGACCGTGGCCGAGGTGGCACGACGGGTGACCCGGGCGAACGACTCGGCGGCCCTGGTCCGTCGCGGCGAGGAGTGGGGCGTGGTCACCGACCACGACTTCCGCGTCGGGTGGCGACCGGCGAGGTGTCGCCCGCCGCGCCCGTCGGTGACCTCGCGTCGTACCCCGTGATCGGGATCGGTGAGGACTTCTCCCAGGCAGCGGCGTTCTCCCGGATGATCGACCGCGGCGTGCACCACCTCGTCGTGCTGGACGCCCCGCGGCGTCCCTGGGGGATCATGCGCGCGGTCGACTTCGCCTCCGCGGAGATCCGCAACCCCCTCCAGGTGCGCTCGCTGATCGACGACGCCGAGACCGTGGAAGCGGTGCGCGCTGCTGCCCAGCTGGTGCTGCCCAGCCTGGTCGAGCTCGGGCACAGCGGGTGCCGGCCGTCCAGATCGGCAACCTGCACGCCTCGATCGTCGATGCCCTGCTGCGCAAGCTGGTCGGCCTGCACGGGCTCGACGAAGCTTGCCCTGTCCGCCCTCGTGGGTGGTGCTCGGCTCGATGGCGCGGCGCGAGCCGCTGCCCCACTCCGACGTCGACACCGCGATGGTCTGGGCCGGTCCCGGCGGCGACGAGGTCCGCGAGGGCTACCTCGACCGGGCGGAGGCACTGCTGGTTGACATGGAGTCGTGCGGGCTGGCCCGCTGCGAAGAACGGCGCCAACGCGGTCAACCCGCTGTTCGCCCGGTCGACCGACGAGTGGGGTGCGGCCACGGCCCGGTGGCTGGCGGACCCGATGGCACCCCAGGTGCTGCTGCTGTCCTCGATCGTGATCGACAGCCGCCCCCTCACCGAGGTGGCGGTGGGCCGGACGGTGACCGAGGTGATGCGTCGACAGGAGGCGCAGCCGCGACTTCCTCGGCGCGTTCGTCAAGGAGTGCACCGCGGTCAAACCGCCCAGCGGGTTCGTCCGCGACTTCGTGGTCGACCACCGGGGCAACCGCCGCGGGCAGCTCGACCTCAAGCGCGGTGGGCTGCTGCCGGTCGCTGCCATCGGACGCTGGGTCGCGGTGGTGACCGGCGACACCCGCGGCGGCACCCTCGACCGGCTGCGGCGTGGGGAGCAGGCCGGGCTGCTCACCCCCGACGAGGCGGACACGCTCGCGGCGGCGTTCGACCAGGTCTATGAGCTGTTGCTCGGCCGCGACCTGACTGCGATCTCCACCAGCACGGCGCCGACGACCTACGTGGACCCACGCGAGCTGGACACCCTGACCCGCCGGCACCTGCGCGAGACGTTCCGCGCGGTCGCCACCATCCAGGAGGCCGTGGCCGCCGAGTGGTCACAGCGCATCCGTCGATGAGAGGGCGCCGGCGTGCCCTGCGCGGACCCGGGCTCGACGTGCCGTGGCGCGAGGTCGAGACGTCGTGGTCGACGTCGAGACCACCGGCCTCGACCTACGACGCGACGTCGTCGTCTCCTTCGGCAGCGTGCTGGTCCGGGCCGGCCGCCTGTGCTGGGGCACCCGGACCTACCTGCCGATCCGCCCCGAGCGGCCGATCAGCGAGAGCGCGATGCGCGTGCACGGTCTGCGCGCAGCAGGACCTCGACGCCGCGCCGTTGATCGCCGAGGTCTCAGACGACCTGCGTGAGCGGCTCCAGGGACGGGTGCTCGTCGCGCACGCGGCCTGGGTCGAGCGCGCCTTCCTGGGGCGCGTCGTACCGGGGATGCGGCGGGGTCACCCACCCACCGTCGACACCGCGGCGTTGCTGAGGGCCACCGGGCTGGCTCCCAGCGGGACCGGGCACGAGCCCGACGTCGAGGACGTCGCCGGCTCGCTGGGGCTGTGCGTCCACACCCCCCACCACGCGCTGGGCGATGCGGTGACCACCGGCGAGGTGTTCCTGGCCACGGTCTCCCGGCTCGAGCGGGAGGACCCCGCGCTGACCGCCCGGTCACTCGTCGAGATCTCCCGGCGCCACTCGCTGACCTGACCCGGATGCGGCCCCGGGTCGCGCGCGAGCGGACGGACCGAGGGGCCGGACCCGCCGGGTCCGGCCCCTCGTCGTTCAAGGACGCCTCAGGCGAGTGCCTTGGCCTTGAGGGTGTCGAACTCCTCCTGCGTGATGGCGCCGGAGTCGAGCAGTGCCTTCGCGTTGGCCCACCTGGTCGGTCGGCGAGGCGACCGGCGACCTGCTTGATGTACTGCTCCTGCGCGGCCTGCTGCTTCTGCATCGCAGCCATCTGCCGCTCCGCCCATGCTCCGACCCCGGGTGATCAGGTCGATCGAACGCACCGAGCCACGGGAGGAAGATCAGCAGCAGCGACCAGCCGACCTTCGCCCAGCCGCTCAGCGTGTGGTCGCTGAACATGTCGAAGACACAGCGGAACCAGATGAAGATGGCTGTGACCCAGACGAAGATCCAGAACGTCCACAGGACGATGTCCCAGAAGTTCCCAGAGAAATCCATGCGTTTTGCCTTTCCAAGGAGTGGTCATCGCAAGATTTCCAGCCTGGGCCGGCGCTGTCCTCACCTGCGCCGGGTGATTCGCGGGCCTTCCGGCCGGTCGCCCGGGCGCAGGTGGCAGGAGCGGGTCAGGTCTGGGAGGGACTCGGCGATTTCGCTTGACTTCTGATCATTAGAGGTCTAGTAATAATGTCCTCGGGAACCACCACACACCGAGACAGGAAGAGAACGACCATGACCACACTGGCAGTGCGACACACGGTGAAGGACTTCAACACCTGGAAGGCCGGGTTCGACGGGCATGACCAAGCGCGTCGCAGTCACGGGTCAACCGGTTACCGCGTGCTCCAGGACGGCAACAGCGTGCTGGCCCTGATCGAGTTCCCCGACACCGCGTCCGCGCGGGCCTTCCAGACCGACCCGAAGCTGGGCGAGGTCATGGCCGAGGCCGGCGTCATCGGGGCACCGGACATCAGCACCTGGTCCGAGGCATCCAGGGAGATGTACTGAGCACCGGGCGAACCTCCGGCCAGAAGGGCTCCCGCACCGGGAGCCCTTCGCGGCGTCAACCCGTCACCGACTTCGAGCGCGAGTTCCCCGGGGGAAGTGAGTCGGCCAACGCCTGCGCCATGGCTCTGGTCCGCACGGGGGAGACGCTCCTCGCCTGCATCGACCAGGCCCTCCGCCACCACCGTCTGTCCAGGGCCGGACGCGGGGCCCTCGCCGTACTCGAAGGAGCCGGGCAGCCCCTGTCGCCGACCGCCATCGCCGAACGTCTCATCGTGACGACCGCCAGCGTCACGTCTCTGCTCGACACCTTGGAACGCCGTGGGCTGGTCGAACGCCGTCCCGACCCCGCCGATCGACGAAGGCTGCTCATCGTGATCACGCAGGACGGGAAGGACATCGTCGACCAGTTCCTGCCGGAAGTCGTCGCGCTGCAGACTGCCGCGCTGGCCACCCTGACCGAGGCCCAGCGCCGACAGCTGGTCGAGCTGCTGACGACGCTGGGGGCCCACCTGACCACCCTCGATGCCGCCGAGCTGATCCGCGGTGCCTCCCCCCGGGGCCTACCGCGCCACTCCTGACGCTGGGGACCTCACCGCCGTCGTGATGACAAGGGCCCCCTGAGAGCGGCTCGGATCCGATCAGCCCCGTCACGCGTCGGGAGGTCAGTGGGCCATGTCGACGAAGCGGGAGTAGTGGCCCTGGAAGGCCACCACGATGTCGCGGGTCGGGCCGTTGCGGTGCTTGGCCACGATCAGGTCGGCCTCGCCGGGGCGGGTCGACTCCTTCTCGTAGACGTCGTCGCGGTGGAGCAGGATCACCATGTCGGCGTCCTGCTCGAGGGAGCCGGACTCGCGCAGGTCGCTCATCATCGGCCGCTTGTCGCCGCGCTGCTCGGGGCCACGGTTGAGCTGGGAGAGGGCGATGATCGGCACCTCGAGCTCCTTGGCCAGCAGCTTGATCTGGCGGGAGAACTCGCTGACCTCGACCTGGCGGCTCTCGACCTTGCTGCCCGAGGTCATCAGCTGCATGTAGTCGATGACGATCAGGCGCAGGTCGTGGCGCTGCTTGAGCCGCCGGGCCTTGGCCCGGATCTCCATCATCGTCATGTTGGGCGAGTCGTCGATGAACAGCGGCGCGCTCGGAGACCTCGCCCATCTTGCGGGCCAGCTTCGGTCCAGTCGTCGTCGCGCATCGGGCCGTTGCGGATGTGCGTTGAGCGGGACCCGCGCCTCGGCCGACAGCAGCCGCATGGTGATCTCGGAGCGCGCCATCTCGAGGCTGAAGAAGCAGCTGGTGAGGTTGTTGTGGATCGAGGCGGCGCGGCACAGGTCGAGGGCGAGCGTCGACTTCCCGACCGCGGGCCGGGCCGCGACGATGATCATCTGGCCCGTTGTGGAGGCCGTTGGTGAGCTCGTCGAGGTCGGCGAAGCCGGTGGGCACGCCGTAGAGGCCCGCCTCGCGGTTGCCGATCGCCTCGATCTCGTCGAGGACGCCGTCCATGATGTCGGACAGCGGCGCGTAGTCCTCGGAGGTACGGCGGTCGGTGACCTGGTAGACCTCGGCCTGCGCCTGGTCGACGACGTCGTCGACCTGGCCCCTGGCCGGCGTAGCCCATCTGCACGATGCGGGTGCCGGCGTCGACGAGCCGGCGCAGGATGGCCTTCTCGCGCACGATCTCGGCGTAGTAGCCGGCGTTGGCGGCGATCGGGACGTTGGCGGAGAGGGTGTGGAGGTAGGGCGCGCCGCCGATGCGGGCGAGCTCGCCCTTGCGCTGGAGCTCGTTGCCGACCGTGATCGGGTCGGCGGGCTCACCGCGGCCGTAGAGGTCGATGATCGCGTCGAAGATGACCTCGTGGACCGGGCGGTAGAAGTCGCCCCCGCGCAGCACCTCGCTGACGTCGGCGATCGAGTCCTTGGAGAGCATCATCGCGCCGAGCACGCTCTGCTCGGCGGCGTTGTCCTGGGGCGGGGTGCGGTCGCCGGGGCGGCTCGGCCGCTCGCCCGGCTCGTAGGCCGCGGGGCCGTCGCCCCAGTCGTCGCGCGCCGGCTCGGGCAGGCCCGGGACGTCCCACGGCCCCTGCTCGGTGATGCTCACGCCGGCCTCCGGCTCGGTTTCCGACGGGGCCCCGTGCGCCCGACGTGTGTGACAGGAGTGACGCTAGGGGCCGCCACCGACAACGGCCGCAGGCACGTCACCGGCGGCCGGCGTACCGTGGCGGGGCCTCCGCGACCGGTCCCGCCCCATGCGGTCCGACCTGCCACGGCGGAATCTAGGTGCCCGGGCGACGCCACGCCGCAGCCGCTCGTCCACAGCCCCTGGGGATAACTGGGTCTGCCCGTGGACGACACGCCCCGGCCTGTGGCCGGAGCCCGTGGACAACGTGTGGACAGCCCGCCGCCGATCTGCACTTACCACGCCTGTGACCTGCACGGATGTGATTCCACAGATGTGCAGTAGAAAAAGTCCGGCGCCCCGGGCGTTCATCCTTTCGCCATCTGGGATTCGGGGGCTGGTTTGTCGACAGTTGCCCCACCCGGGGCCGAAACGGGGGATATCCACCGCTCATGCACAGGGTGTATCGAACCCCGACGACGGTGTGTAGGCCAGTTGGTCGAAGACCGGCCCGGGAGGCGGTGGGGACGCACGAAGCCCGCCCGGACGGGTCCGGACGGGCTTCGAGGCGGTACGGCGCGGGGTGCTGCGGTCAGGCGGGGATGACGTTGAGCGCCACCGAGGCGGACACGTCGTCGTGGAGCCGGACCGAGACCGCGTGGGAACCGAGGGTCTTGATCGGGTTGGCCAGCGCGATGCTGCGCCGGTCGACCTCTTCTCCGGCGACCTCGGCGAGGGCGACGGCGATCTCGGAGGTGGTGACGGCACCGAACAGGCGCCCCTTGGCACCCGCCTTGACCTTCACGTCGACCGGGCCGGCCTCGAGCTTGGCCTTGATCTGGTCGGCGTGCTCGGTGTCGCGGACGGCCTTGGACGCGCGCGAGCGCTGGAGCGCCTCGACGGTCTTCTCGCCGCCACGGGTCCAGCGGACCGCGGCACCGCGGGGAAGGAGGTAGTTACGGCCGTAGCCGTCCTTGACCTCCACGACGTCGCCGGGGCCACCGAGACCGGTGACCTCCTGGGTCAGGATGATCTTCATGCTCAGGCCTCCCGTCAGCGTCCGGTCGAGGTGTAGGGCAGGAGGGCGAGCTCGCGTGCGTTCTTCACCGCGATGGCCACGTCGCGCTGGTGCTGGACGCAGTTGCCGGTGACCCGACGCGCACGGATCTTGCCGCGGTCGGAGATGAACTTGCGGAGCAGCGTGGTGTCCTTGTAGTCGACACCGGTCGCCTTCTCCTTGCAGAACTGGCAAACCTTCTTCTTCGGCTTGCGCATGACTGCCTTGGCCATTGTGGTGCTCTCCTTCGTCGAGCCCGGCTCACGCCGGAATGGTGGGCTTGGACTGGGTATTCAGTTGTGGGTCGCGAGGTCGATCAGAACGGCGGCTCGTCGGAGCTGACACCCGGGGTCGCCCACGGGTCGTTGGCCGGAGCGCCGCCGCCAGCGGGGGCGCCGCCGCCCTGAGCCGGTGCCGGGGTCGCCCACGGGTCGTCGGCCGGAGCGCTGCCGCCGCCCTGCTGCCCGCCGCCGTAGGACGAGCCGCCCTGCCGCTGCGTGCGCGTCACCTTCGCGGTGGCGTAGCGCAGCGACGGACCGACCTCGTCGACCTGGATCTCGAAGACGGTGCGCTTCTCGCCCTCACGCGTCTCGTACTGTCGGGAGCGGAGGTTGCCCTGGACCACGACGCGCATCCCCTTGGTCAGGGACTCCGCGACGTTCTCCGCGGCCTGCCGCCACACCGAGCAGGACAAGAACAGCGCGTCGCCGTCCTTCCACTCGTTGGTCTGACGGTCGAAGGTCCGCGGCGTCGAGGCGATCCGGAAGTTGGCCACCGCGGCCCCCGACGGCGTGAAGCGGAGCTCGGGGTCATCGACCAGGTTGCCGACCACGGTGATCTGGGTGTCGCCTGCCATGTTCAGGTCTCCTCGTGTGAAAAGTACGCGTTGCGCCTCATCGTGGCCGCTGGCACCGACAGGCGCCAGCGGGGATCCACAAGGAGGTCAGTGGGCGTCCGGGCGCATGACCTTGGTCCGCAGCACGGAGTCGTTGAGACCCAGCTGGCGGTCCAGCTCCTTGACGGTGGCCGGCTCCGCGGTCAGCTGGATGACGGCGTAGATGCCCTCGGCCTGCTTCTGGATCTCGTAGGCCAGGCGACGCCGGCCCCACACGTCGACGGACTCGATGCTGCCGCCGTCCTTGCGGATGACGTTGAGGTACTTGTCGAGCGACGGCTCGACCGTACGCTCCTCGAGACTCGGGTCGAGGATGACCATCACTTCATAGGCACGCACAGCGGTCTCCACCTCCTCTGGACTAGAGCGGCCACGGACTCTCCGTGGCAGGAGGGCTTTGCGTTGTCCGGCGTACGACGCGGGTCGGCCGCCGGGCTGTCCCAGGCCGTGCTCGACGGCCGGAGGACAACCGGGTCAGGCTAGCAGCGCTCTCCACAGGCGACCCAATCTCGGCGACCCGCCCGGACCGGCCCGTCCTACGGTCCGCCGATGGGCATCCTCGTCGCCGGCAGGTTCGTGCTCCGGGGCGGGGTGGGCACCGGCTCCGCCGGTCCGGTACGACGTGCCTGGGACCTCCGGGAGCGGCGGCAGGTGGTGATCAAGGCGGGGAACGGCGGCCCGGCCGTCGACCATCCGCACATCCTCCCTCACCAGCAGGTCGGTCCCTTCGTCATCACGCCCTTCGTCCCCGGCGGCAGCGCCGAGCAGCTGCTCGCGTCGTACGGCGCGCTCCCCGTCGGCCCGGTCGCCGTCCTGCTCGACCAGCTCCTGGACGCTCTCGGCGCCCTCCACGCGGCCGGCTGGGTCCACCGCGACGTCAAGCCCGGCAACCTCCTGCTCGAGACGACCGGCCCCGGCCGTCCCCACCTGTGGCTGGCCGACCTCGGCTCCGCCCGCCGGGCCGGCGAGCTCGGACCACCCGACGGGACTCCGGGCTACGTCGCTCCCGAGGCCCGGGTGCCGGTCGCGGCCGAGCCGACGCACGACCTCTACGCGGCCGGCATCACCGCCGCCGAGCTCCTCACCGGTCGCCCGCCAGGCGGTGGGTCCGAACTCGCCCGGTCCCCGCTCCGCCCGCTCCTGCGGTGCCTCCTCGACCCCGACCCGACCCGCCGACCTGCGACCGCGACCGAGGCCCGCTCGCGCTGGGATGCTCAGAGGCCGTAGGCCCGCCGCGCGTTGTCGCGTGCGACCAGACCCGCGACGTGCTCGGCATCGGCCGGGGTCGCGTCGCCGGCCTCGACCAGGCCTCCGAGCACGGCCTCCACCGAGCGGCGGAACAGGACGGCCCCGAGCAGGTACAGCTCGGCGAGACCGTAGGCGTCGGTGGAGAACAGCAGCTTGCCGAAGGGCGCCAGCTCCAGCGTCTCGCGCAGCACGCCCGTCGCGAACGCCCCCGTGTTGTGGGTGGTCAGCCCCAGGTCGAGGAAGACGTGGTCGAAGACCTGGGCCAGGTAGGCGGCGTTCCGGTGGTAGGGCCACGTGTGCAGCAGCAGCACCGGGACGCCTCGCTGCTGCGTGGCCCGAAGGAAGGGCGTCAGCCGGAGCGGGTCGGCGGCGGCCAGGTCGAGATCCGCGTCGCCGTACCCCGTGTGCAGCTGCAGCGGCAGCCCGACCTCGACCGCGGTGTGCGCAAGCCAGGCGCTGACGACCGGGTGCGCGAGCCGGTGCGGGTCGGACTCAGCGAGGGCAACGACGAACGCGTCGTCCGACGGCTTGGCGGCGGGCAGGTCGAGCCCGACCCGGTACGCCGCGATGCTCTTCGCCGCGATCGCACCCCCGTGCCGCAGCCGCTCCTCGACCTCGCCGACCAGGTCGCTCGAGCCGCGGGCCAGCACCTCCTCGGCGAGCCGCTCCAGGCGCACCACCTCCCGGGCCCGCCCTCCGCACAGCGCCGCCAGGTCGCCGGGGCCGCACAGCTCTTCCGGGCCGAGGCCGGTGTCGACCAGGAGGGTGCCGATGCCGCACGCGGCCATCAGCCGGGCACTGACCTCGGCCCCGCCGAGCTCGGCCCGGCGCGCCAGGTAGTCCTGGGCGGGGGCGAGCGGCTCGAGGTCGAGGAGCGGGGCGCAGTGACGCCGAAGGGCGAGGCCGAGCATCGAGTCCAGCAGCGTCGTTCCCAGCGGGGACGGTCCCGGTGCCTCGTTCAGCAGCGCCTCGAACGCCGTCCGGTCGAGGTCACGGGTCACGATCCCGTGGCAGTGGTGATCGACGATGTCGTCCAGAGGCAGTGCGGTCATCGACGGTCCTCTTGCCGCGTGGGGGAGTCTGCCGCGAGTCTGGTCGTGGGCGAGATCGCTTGTCCAGGCTGCCCCAGGAGGGAACGACCATGGATCTCGCCGAGCGCGATGCCCGCCGAAGCCGGGCCGACACCGAGGTGGCTCGGCTGGCCGAGCAGGGGGTGGTCGCGGTCGCGACCAGCTTCGTCGACAACTCCGGCATCTCGCGGGTCAAGACCGTGCCTCTCGACCGGCTCCCCGACCTCGCGGCCTGGGGCGTCGGCTGCTCCACGTCGTTCGACTTCTTCCGCTTCGACGACTGGCTCGTCGCGCCGGCGACCGGGACCGGCCCGGTCGGGGACCTCCGGATCGTCCCCGACCTCGACCGGCTGGTCGTCCTCGCCGCCCAGCCCGGGTGGGCCTGGGCGCCCGGCGAGCGGTTCGCGCAGGACGGCACGCCGTACCCGCTCGACGGGCGACAGCTCCTGCGCCGCCTGGTCGACGACCTGGCCGGCCCCGGTGTCTCGGTGTGGTCCGCGATCGAGATCGAGTGGGTGCTCTCGCGAGGAGGGCGGCGCGTTCACGCCCGGCCATCGACGGGCCCGCCTACGGCCTGGCTCGGCTCGCGGAGGCCGGCGACTACTGCCGAGACCTCCTCGTCGCCCTCGCCGACCAGGGGGTGGTCGTCGAACAGCTCCACCCGGAGTACGCCGCCGGGCAGCTCGAGCTGTCGGTGGCCGCCGAGTCGACCCGTGCACGCCGCCGACACCTCGGTCCTGGTCCGCTCGACCATCCGAGCGCTGGGGATGCAGTACGGCCTGCGCACGTCGTTCTCGCCGAAGGTGGCGCCGACGGGGTCGGCAACGGCGGCCACGTGCACCTGAGCCTGTGGAAGGACGGGCGCAACCTGTTCGCCGGCGGCGCGGCCGGTTCGGGCTGACCGCCGAGGCCGAGGGGTTCGCCGCCGGGGTGCTCGCCGCATCTGCCGGCGCTGCTCGCGCTCGGCGCCCCCGTCCGTCGCGTCGTACCTGCGCCTGGTGCCGCAGCACTGGGCCGGCGCCTTCGCCTGCTGGGGCCTGGAGAACCGGGAGGCCGCGCTGCGGATGATCACCGGCTCGGCCGGGAGCGAGGACTGGGCGGCCAACCTCGAGGTGAAGTGCTTCGACCTCTCCGCCAACCCCTACCTGCTGCTCGCCGGGCTGCTGGCCTGTGGCGTCGCCGGGATGGAGGGGCGCCTCGCACTGCCCGAGCCGGTGGACGTCGACCCAGCGATGCTCGGTGCCGCCGAGCGCGACCGGAGCGCGGTCACACCGTTGCCGGCCACGCTGGGCGCGGCCCTCGAGGCGTTCCTCACCGACCCCACCCTCACCGACGCACTGGGGCCGGGCCTGGTCGAGGCGATCACTGCCGTGCGGAGGTCCGAGGTGGAGCTCTTCGCCGCGCACACGCCGGAGGAGATCACGGCCGCGACGCGCTGGGCGCACTAGTCCGGCGTACGACGGGTGGGCCGGCCGGCATCCGGGTCCGGGCCGCTCGGCCCCTTCAGTCGCGCGAGCTGCCGAGGGCGACGGCGACGATCCAGACGCCGGCGACCACGATCAGCAGCAGGCTCAGCGTCAGCACTCCCACGACCAGCATGTTCATGGCCACAGCCTGCCACGAGGACGGCCCGGCCCGGATGTCGGCCCGGCTTCCTACGATGGCGCCATGGCCACCTCCCCGATCCTCGCAATGGGCGCCCACGTGGAGCAGACCGACCCCATCGCGGAGGCGCAGGCTCGACAGGCGCCGCACGTGCAGTTCTTCCTCGGCGACCCGCAGGGCTACAAGGGGCCCGAGGTCCGCTACGCCGGCGGCGCCGAGGGCCTGCGCGCCGATGCCGAGGCGGCCGGCATCGGCCTCTACGTCCACGCCCCCTACATCGTCAACGTCGCCACCACCAACAACCGCATCCGCATCCCCTCGCGCAAGCTCCTCCAGCAGCATATGGACGCCGCGGCCGAGATCGGGGCGCGCGGCCTGATCGTGCACGGCGGCCACGTCAACAAGGACGACGACCCGGCGGTCGGCTTCGACAACTGGCGCAAGGCGGTCGAGGCCACCGACCTCAAGATCCCGCTCCTGATCGAGAACACCGCCGGCGGCGACAACGCCATGGCCCGCTACCTCGACCGGATCAAGGGGGTGTTCGCCGCCGTCGCCGCGGCCGAGGGCGCCGAGATGGTGGGCTTCTGCCTCGACACCTGCCACGCCCATGCCGGCGGCATCCCGCTGGAGTCCGTGGTCGACGAGGTCCGAGCCGTCACCGGCCGCATCGACCTGGTCCACTGCAACGACAGCCGCGACGACTTCGACTCCGGGGCAGACCGCCACGCCAACGTCGGGGCCGGGAAGATCGACCCCGATCTGCTCGCCCAGGTGGTCCGCGAGGCCGGCGCCCCGGTCGTCTTCGAGACGCCGGGCGGCCCGGAGGAGCACCGCGCCGACTTCGAGGCGGTCCGCTCCCGGCTCTGACCCCGCGACCCGCCTCCCACGTCTGCCCCCCGGTAGCCTCGTCGGCGTGAGTCTGACCGTCCGGCCGATCTCCGCGGAGGCCCATCGCGGCTTCATCGCCGACCGGTCGTGGGCCAGTTTCCTGCAGACCCCGGCCTGGGCCACGGTGAAGGCCGAGTGGCGCGGCGAGTCGATCGGCTGGTTCGACGGCGACGAGACGATCGTCGGCGCCGGTCTCGTGCTCTACCGCAGGATCCCGAGGCTCCCCCGCTACCTGGCCTACCTCCCCGAGGGCCCGGTCCTCGACTGGAGCGCCGACGACCTCGAGGCCTGGCTGACCCCGATGACCGCCCACCTGCGCAGCCAGGGCGCCTTCGGCGTCCGCGTGGGTCCGCCGGTCGTCACCCGGCGGTGGACCGCGGAGCAGGTGAAGGCCGGCATCGCCGAGGAGAAGATCCACAGGCTCGGTGAGGTGGCTCCCGCGGAGCGGTCGGCGTGCGGGGCGCGGGTGGTCCAGCAGCTCGAGGCGCTGGGCTGGCAGCCGCTGACCGTCGACGGCGGGTTCGCCTCCGGCCAGCCGCAGTACACCTTCGTGATCCCGTTGACCCACGCCGACGGGACCCGCCGTAGCGAGGACGAGGTCCTCGCCGGCATGAACCAGCTCTGGCGTCGCAACATCCGCAAGGCCGACAGGGCCGGTGTCGTGGTCTCCGCCGGCACCGCGACCGACCTGAAGGCCTTCCACGACGTGTACGTCCACACCGCCGAGCGCGACCACTTCACGCCGCGTCCGCTCGGCTACTTCCAGACGATGTACGACGCGCTGGGCGCGGAGGACCCGGGCCGGATCACCCTCTGGCTCGCCCACCACGAGGGCGACCTGGTCGCGGCCACCATCGCGGTCCGCGTGGGCACCCACGCGTGGTACTCCTACGGCGCCTCCTCCACCGACAAGCGCGACGTCCGCGGCTCCAACGCCGTCCAGTGGGCGATGATCCGCGACGCGATCGCCCAGGGTGCCGAGGTCTACGACCTGCGCGGGATCACCGACACCCTCGACCCCGACGACCCCCACGTCGGGCTGATCCAGTTCAAGACCGGCACCGGCGGTGAGGCGGTCGAGACCGTCGGCGAGTGGGACCTGCCGCTCAACCGCCTGCTCTACAAGGGTTTCGAGCTCTACCTCAACCGCCGTTCCCTCCTCTCGCGGCGGCACGGGTGACCCGATGAGCCTCACCCTGACCGTCGACGGCGAGCGCTGGCGACGCCACCTGCGCGAGTTCGCCGACCGGACGCCGGGCCTGGTGCCGGTGGCCAAGGGCAACGGCTACGGCTTCACCCTCGGCCGGCTCGCCCGCAGGACCGGGTGGCTGGGCTGCGACACGCTCGCGGTCGGCACCTACCACGAGCTCTCCGAGGTCGCGCAGCGCTTCGACGGGGACCTCCTGGTCATGACCCCGTGGCGCCCGTCTGCCTCGGCGCCCCCGAAGGACCCCCGGGCGGCGGGTCGTCCACACCGTGAGCCGGCTCGCCGACCTGGTCACCCTGCTCGAGCACGACCCCTCGGCGCGCGTGGTGCTCGAGCGGCTGACGAGCATGCGCCGGTACGGGATGACCAGTGAGGAGATCCGCGCGGCCGCCCGGCTGCTGGCCCGCAAGCCGGCCACCGTCGAGGGCGTCGCCTTCCACCTGCCGCTGGCCTCCGGCTCCCACCTCGGCGAAGTCGTCCACCTGGTCAACGACGTGGTCGCCTCGGAGCTGGAGACCCGCACCCTGTGGGTGAGCCACCTGACCCCGGACGAGCTGGCGTCGCTCCGCTCCTCCTACGCCGACTTCGTGGTCCGGCCCCGCGTCGGCACGTCGCTGTGGCTCGGCGACCGCGCCGCGTGGCGGGTGACCGCGACCGTGCTCGACGTCCACGCGGTCGAACGGGGCGACGTGTTCGGCTATCGCGGCCGGACCGCGCCCAAGAGCGGCCACATCGTGGTGGTCTCGGGCGGTACCTCCCACGGCATCGGGATGGAGTCGCCTCCCGGTGACCTGTCGATGCGCACCCGGGCAGCGACCCTGGCCCGCGGCGGCCTCGACGCGGTCGGGTTCGTGCGCTCGCCGTACACCATCGACGGCAAGCACCGGCTCTTCGCCGAGCCGCCCCACATGCAGTCCTCGATGCTCTTCCTGCCTCACGGCCCCCGGGTGCCCGCCGTCGGCGACGAGCTCGACGTGCGCATCCGGATGACCACCACCACCTTCGACCGGATCGTCGTCACCTGACCCACCTGCCCGGGTCGATCCCTCGCCGCCGAGGCTCAGCCGCCCGGTCCCACCTGCACTCCCGACAGCGACAGGTCCGGTCGTGGCCGGCGACGGCCCGGTCGCCACTCGCGCTGCCGGACGACGTCGTGCTCGGGACGGAGGACGTCGCGGACCACGATCGCGGTCAGGTAGAGCTGCCCGGCGATCCGCACGATCATCGCCACCCAGTAGAAGCCGGCGTCACCGCCACCAGCGGGGTTCAGGTAGGAGCCGAGGTACCACCACACCGAGACGAAGTAGAAGAGCTCGGCGCCCTGCCAGATCAGCTGGTCACGCCAGCGCGGCCGGGCCATCACCGCGAGTGGCAGCAGCCACAGGCTGTACTGCGGCGAGTAGACCTTGTTCACCAGCAGGAAGCCGACCACGAGCAGGAAGCCCAGCTGGGCCAACCGCGGCTGCTCGGGAGCCAGGGTGCCCAGCACCGCGACGGCGGCGCACCAGACCAGGAAGAAGGCCCAGGACACGACGTTGATGGTGTGCACGCCCGCGGTGTGGCCCGACATCTGGCCCACCAGCAGCCAGACCGAGCCGAGGTCGGCACCGCGCTGGGCGTTGAAGGTCCAGAACACCTTCCACTCGTGCGGCCCGCTGAGGTAGGCCGGTGCGTTGACCAGTGCCCAGGAGCCCGCCGTCGCCATGGTGGCCCCGACCAGGTCGCGCCAGCGCCGCTCGCGGCCCCAGATCACCGCGACTGCGCCGAGGAGGAAGAGGGGGTAGAGCTTCATCGCCGTGCCGAGGCCAATCAGCACCCCGGTGAGCACGGGTCTGCCCCGGGCGTGGGCCCACAGGGCGCCCGCCACGCAGACGACGGCGAGCAGGTCCCAGTTGATCATCCCCTCGAACAGCAGCACCGGCGAGGCCGCGAAGAGGACGGCGTCCCACGGCCGCCGCCGGGTGACACCGGTGAGGAACCAGGCCGCGATCAGGGCACAGATGGCGAACCCGATGGCGTTGACCGCGGTGAACATCAGCTTCTCGTGCCGCACCTGGTCGAGCTCGTAGAGCTGGTCCTGGTTGAGCGCACCGCGGGAGGCGAGATCGGGTGAGCCGGACAGCCAGTGGGTCACGTACGACGCGGCCCAGGCGTAGTAGGCGATCCCGACGGGGTACTCCATGACCGAGTAGCGGTCGCGGACGTCGATCGCGTCGGAGTAGGGCCACTCGAGCTCGGCGAACCCGCGGCCGACGTAGAGGTAGGGCAGGTCGGAGTAGCAGAGGTCGGAGTAGCGCACCTCGTCGCTGCCCCAGCTGGTCTGGTAGCAGGGCGTCTTGGAGACGAACCCCAGCGCGCAGCACAGGGCCGTCAGCGCGAGCACGACCCGCAGCGGCGTCCACCAGGGGTGGCGTCCGGCGTGGGTCCCGATCGGACCCCCGACGCCCAGGCTGTACTCGGCCGCCAGCGGGTCGTCGGCCGTCAGCGCCACCGGCCGCGGCACGTCGCGGTCGGCGCTGCTGGTGGTTGCCCCGTCGACGCCCCGGCGGTCGGGAGGCTGGTCGCTCACCAGTCGGGCTCGAGGCTGGCCAGGAGCGACGGGCGGACCGGAGCCGGCCGGACCGGGGCCGTGGACGTGGTCGGGGTCGGGGCTCGTGGTGGTCGGGCTCGACGAGTGGCAGTGGCCCGGCGGGAAGCACGACGGCCCGGTGCTGGTCGGCGCCGTGGTGGTCGGCGCGGTCGTCGTCGGGGCGGTGGTCGTCGGTGCCGTCGACGTCGGCGCCGACGAGGTCGGCGGCGGCGTGTGGCGGGTGGCCGGGGCCGGCGTCGGCACGGGCGCGTGGTCCTGCTGCTTGGGCGGGACGTTGGCCGGCGGCGGGAACTGCTCGACCGGGACGCCGAGCATGTCGGCCTTCATCACCGCGGTCCAGGTCGCTGTCGGGTAGCCGGCACCGAAGTAGCCGGAGGCCCCGTTGTACGGCGGGAGCCAGTCGTTGAGGGCGCCGTTGCCGTTGCCGCGCACGTACATCACCGCCGTGGCCAGCTGGGGGGTGAAGCCCACGAACCACGACGACGACACGTCGCCGGCGTCGTTGGTCGCCGTACCGGTCTTGCCGGCCGCGGGCCGCCCGAGCGCCTGCGCGTTCGCGCCGGTGCCGTGGAGGACCACCTGCTGCATGGCGTAGCTGACGTCGCGGTCGATGTCGGGGCCGACGGCCTGCGTCGTGTGCGGCTTGTAGTGGTACTTCACGGTGCCGTCGCTCAGGGTCACCTTGCTGATCACGTGCACGTCGGCGCGCTGTCCGCCGTTGGCGATGGTGGCGTAGGTGTTGGCCATGTTGATCGCGCTGACCCGCGACTTGCCCAGCGTGATGAGGGCGTCGGCCTGCAGGTCGGTGGTGGTGTCGGGGATGCCGGGGTAGTGCGGGTCGGGCTTGGCCGGCGGGATCCCCATCTTGTTGGCCATCGTCAGGATCTTGTCCGGCCCGTTCTTCATGCTGGTGGACATGTCGACGAACGCGGTGTTGATC
Source organism: uncultured beta proteobacterium (assembly GCA_963739745.1). GTDB lineage: Bacteria > Pseudomonadota > Gammaproteobacteria > Burkholderiales > Casimicrobiaceae > VBCG01. The sequence continues at coordinate 420,633 of CAVUCJ010000005.1, read as the reverse complement.
GACTGCTCGAGTGCGTAGACCGAGGTCACCGCGGAGCCGTAGTCGGTGCCCTCCCCGGGCCCCTCGTTGTGGACCTGGAGGCCGTCGGGGAACACGTACGGCGAGTTGCCGTCCCACGTGCTCTTCAGCGAGTAGCCGTCGGTGATGCCGGCCGCCAGCGAGACGGGCTTGAAGGTCGACCCGACCATGCCGCCGGCCTCGGCCCAGTTGATCTGGGAGCGCAGGTAGTTCTGCCCGCCGTAGAAGCCCACCAGTGCACCGGTGCCCGGCTGCACGGACGCGACCGCGACGTGGAGGTGCTTGTCGCTGATCTTGGGGCGGACCGCCAGCACGCCGGCCTTCGCCGCCGCCATCGCCTTGGGCGTGTAGGTCGTGGTCACCCGCAGGCCGCCGCCGTCGATCTGGTCGTCGGTGAAGCCGAGCCGGTGCAGCTCCTGGCGCACCAGCGAGAGCATGTGGCCCTTCTGGCCACCGTAGGCCTGCGACTGCTTGAAGACCGGGAACGGCGGAAGCCGCTTCGCGGCCGCCGTCGCCTGTGCATCGGTGATGCTCCCCATCGAGGCCATCCCGGCGAGCACGTAGCGGTAGCGAGTGAGCAGCTCCTCCTTGTTGCTATTGCCGTTGGCGGGGTCGAACTGCGACGGGTTGTTGAGCACCGACGCGATCACCGCGCTCTGCCGCAGGGTGAGGTCCTGGGCGTCGACGCCGAAGTAGGCCTGGGCGGCCGCCTGCACGCCGTAGGCGCCGCGGCCGAAGTAGATGGTGTTGAGGTAGCCCTCGAGGATCTCCTGCTTGCTCAGCTGCTTCTGCAGCTTCAGCGACAAGATCGCCTCGTGGATCTTGCGGTTCAGCGACCGCTCCTGGGTCAGGTAGAGGATCTTGACGTACTGCTGGGTGATCGTCGACGCGCCCTGCGTGGCGCCGCCACGGGCGTCGTTGAACGCTGCTCGGATGATGCCCTTGGGGTCGATCCCGTGGTTGGTCCAGAACGTCCGGTCCTCGGCGGCCACCACGGCGTTGCGCAGGTTCTCGTTCATCTCGCTGTAGGGGATGATCTGCCGGTTCTGCGTGGCGTAGGTGCCGACCTGGGTCTTGCCGTCGGCGTAGTAGACGAACGACGTCTGGGTCTGGAAGTCCTTGTTGGGGTTGGGGATCGCCGTGGTCTTGTAGAGATAGACGAACCCGCCGATCAGCACCAGCACGCCGACCAGGCCGACGATGAGCACCCACTTCGCGACCTTGCGCAGGCGGCTCCGGCCGCGTGGCGGGTCGCGTCTGGCCGCGAGCCTTCGTCGGCTTGCGCTTCACGGCCGGCCCGGGGGCCCTGCGCTTGGCACTCACAGGTGTCTCCAGAGTTGCGTCGGGGAAAAAGGTGGCCAGCGGACGGCCAGCACCAGCCCCGCCCGGTCGCGGCCCGAGCCGTCCGGGGACGAGGGTACGTGCCAGGACCAGGGCGGGTCGAAACGACGCTGGGGCGCGTCAGCCACCACCCGGAGTTGGCGGTTGATATATCGAGTTGATATGTTCGTTCGATAGAACGCCGTGACACATCGCGGCGTCGCAACGGACGGAGCCTCTCATGGCGCGCAAGGCGGCCTCGCTCGAGCTGGCCGTGCTCGGCCTGCTCCACGAGTCCCCGTTGCACGGCTACGAGCTCCGCAAACGGCTCAACCTGCTGCTCGGCTGGGGCCGGCTGCTCTCCTACGGCTCGCTCTACCCCGCGCTGAAGCGCCTGCTGCGCGCCGGCTGGATCACCGAGGTGACCGCCCCGGCCGCGGTCTCGCGGCGGCAGCGGATCGTCTACCAGATCACCCCGGCGGGCCGGCAGTACTTCGGTGAGGAGATCACCGACGACGGCCCGGCGGCCTGGGAGGACGACTCGTTCAACACCCGGTTCGCCTTCTTCTCCCGCACCGACGCCGACGTGCGCCTGCGGGTCCTCGAAGGTCGCCGGTCCCGGCTCCAGGAGCGGCTCGACCGCGCCCGGCACGCCGGGGGGGCGACGACCGCTACCTCTCCGAGCTCCGCCGCCACTCGATCGAGTCGGTCGAGCGCGAGGTCAAGTGGCTGGGCGACCTGATCAACGCCGAGCGCCTGGCCGACCAGCCGGTGCGCCCGGCCCCCGAGACCACCAGCGACACCAGCACCACCAGTGAAACCCCCATCCAGCGTGGCCCCCGCGGCCGACGCAACCACCGGAAACACCCGCTAGGAAGGAACAGACCCTCATGGGTTCGGTACGAGTAGCAATCGTGGGCGTCGGCAACTGCGCGACGTCCCTGATCCAGGGCGTCGAGTACTACAAGGACGCCGACCCGGCGGGCACCGTGCCCGGCCTGATGCACGTCAAGTTCGGTGACTACCACGTCTCCGACGTGGAGTTCGTCGCCGCCTTCGACGTCGACGCCAAGAAGGTCGGTTTCGACCTGGCCGAGGCCACCCAGGCCTCGGAGAACAACACGATCCGCATCTGCGACGTCCCGCCCGACCGGCGTCATCGTCCAGCGCGGCCACACCCTCGACGGCCTCGGCAAGTACTACCTCGAGACCATCGAGGAGTCCGACGCCGAGCCGGTCGACATCGTCCAGGTCCTCAAGGACACCCAGGCCGACGTGCTCGTCTCCTACCTCCCGGTGGGATCCGAGGTGGCCGACAAGTTCTACGCCCAGTGCGCGATCGACGCCAAGGTCGCCTTCGTCAACGCGCTGCCCGTCTTCATCGCCTCCGACCCCGTGTGGGCCAAGAAGTTCGAGGACGCCGGCGTCCCGATCGTCGGTGACGACATCAAGAGCCAGCTCGGCGCGACCATCACCCACCGGGTGATCGCCAAGCTGTTCGAGGACCGCGGCATCGTGCTCGACCGCACCTACCAGCTCAACGTCGGCGGCAACATGGACTTCAAGAACATGCTCGAGCGCGAGCGCCTGGAGTCCAAGAAGATCTCCAAGACCCAGTCGGTGACCTCCAACCTGACCGGCCCGCTGGCCGGCAAGATCCACGACCGCAACGTCCACATCGGCCCGTCCGACTACGTCGCCTGGCTCGACGACCGCAAGTGGGCCTACGTCCGCCTCGAGGGTCGTGCGTTCGGCGACGTCCCGATGAACATGGAGTACAAGCTCGAGGTCTGGGACTCCCCCAACTCCGCCGGCATCATCATCGACGCGCTCCGCGCGGCGAAGATCGCCAAGGACCGCGGCATCGGTGGCCCGATCATCTCGGCGTCGTCCTACCTGATGAAGAGCCCGCCGGTGCAGCTGCCCGACGACGAGGGCCGCGCCCGCGTCGAGGCCTTCATCAGGGGCGAAGAGTGACCTCGCCCCCCTGCTCGACCCGGTCAGGTCTGCCCTGCCCCGGACCCCGGTCCCGCTTCGGCGGACCGGGGTCCGCTTGCGTCGAGGGGCAGGATGAAAGCGTCAGGTGTCCGCGCGGGGCAGTGACACGGGTTCTGCGCGACCCCTAGATTGCCGCGCATGAGTGACACCAACGAGCCTCCGCGCCCCGACGGGCCTGCGGACGAGCCCGCACCTCCGCCTCCTTTCTCCGAGGCACCCCGCCACCCCCGCCGCCGCCGTCCGCACCCCCGCCCCCCGCGGGTGAGAACCCCTTCGGAGCCGACCCCGGCGACGGTGGTGGCTACGGCGCCCCGCCGCCCGCGGACGGTGGTGGTGCTACGGCGCCCCTCCGCCGACCGACAACCCCTACGGGGGCCAGCCGTAGCCCGGCGGCTACCAGGCCACCGACGCGATCGGCTACGGCTGGCGGAAGTTCACCCAGACCCCGGCACCCTGCTGATCCCGACCCTGGTCGCGTGGGTGGGCATCATCGTCGTGGGCGTCCTGGTCTACGTCATCCTGCTGGGTGCGGTGAGCACCTCGAGCACCTTCACCCGCCTGCTGGTCACCGGGCTCGCCGAAGGCATCTTCTTCGTCTTCGCCCAGCTCCTCGCCGCCGGCCTCTACCGCGGCGCGCTCCGGGTGACCGACGGCAGGCCTTCAATCGGCGACATGTTCGAGGGCTACGACAAGGCCCAGGTCGTGATCGCCGCCGTGCTGATCGCGATCGGCACCGCGATCGGCATCGTGCTGTGCTACATCCCGGGCCTGATCGTCGGCTTCCTGACGTTCTTCACGATCATGTTCGTCGTCGACCAGCAACTGTCGGCCTGGGACGCGATCAAGGCCAGCTACAAGCTGGTCACCGAGAACCTCGGCAGCACCCTGGTGTTCTACATCCTCGCCGGCCTGATCCTGCTGTCAGTGCGTGCATCTGCGGCGTCGGTCTGCTCGTCGGCATCCCGGTCGTCCTGCTCGGCCTGGCCTACACCTACCGGCGCCTGCTCGGCCAGCCGGTCGTGCCCTGACCCCCGCGTCTCCGGGACGCACCTGCCCGACCAGGGCCCGGCACCACGTCGTACGACGTGGGGACCGGGCCCGCGTCACTGCGCGCGACGGAGTCAGCTGCGCACGGCGAGGGTGAGCGGCAGCACGGCCGTCGCGCCCGCCTCGCGCAGGGCGCGGGCAGCCAGGGTGAGGGTCCAGCCGGTGACGACCTGGTCGTCGACCAGCAGCACCCGACCCTGGGGACCTCGCCCTCGAACCGGTAGCGGCGCGACACCGCGGCCACGCGGTGGGCGGAGTTGGCCGCCCCACGGCCGGGCTCGACGGTGGGGTCGACGATCGCCCAGCGGCCGACGACCGGCACCCGGAGGTAGCGCGACAGCCCGTCGGCGAGGTCACGCGTCAGGGTGGGCCGGCGCGCCGAGTCGACCACGACGATCGCGTCGACGCGGGGTCGCCAGTCGGCCAGCACCTCGATCACGGCGTGCACCAGCCCGTCGGGGACGGGCACGTCGCGGGCCGGCTCGGCGAACAGTTCGCGCAGCTCCTGCCCGTGACCGAGGTCGGTGAGCCGGGCGACCGCGCGACCCGGCTCGGCGGTCTCGCCGATCCGGCCCCTGAGGTCGAGGCCGAGGTTGGCCAGCGCCGTGGGCCACATCGCCCGCGGCTCCACCACGACGCCCGGTCGGGCCAGCCGCTCGCGCGCGTCGGCGACCGAGGAGTCGGACACCGACGTGGTCAGGCTGATGCCGCCGCAGGTGTCGCATCGTCCGCATCGCGTCTCGGCGGTCACGTCGGGGTCGTCGAGCTGGTCGCGCAGGAACCACATGCGGCACCGGTCGGTGTCGAGGTAGGCGAGCATCGCGTCCTGCTCGCGTCGCCGCGCCTCCGCCACCCGCTCGTAGCGCTCGGCGTCGTAGACCCACTCCTCGCCGGTCGCCTGCCACCCGCCGCGGACCCGGCGTACGGCGCCGTCGACGTCGAGCACCTTCAGCATCTGCTCGAGCCGCGTACGGCCGAGGTCGACCCAGGTCTCCAGCGCGGCGGTGCTGGCCGTGCCCTCCTCGCTGAGCACCCGCAGCGTGTGGCGCACCTGGTCCTCGCGGGGGAACGCCAGCGAGGCGAAGTAGGCCCAGATGTCGCGGTCCTCCTGCTGGGGCAGCAGGACCACCGAGGCCTCGTCGGTGCCGCGCCCGGCCCGGCCCACCTGCTGGTAGTAGGCGACCGGCGACTGCGGCGCCCCGAGGTTGACCACGAAGCCGAGCGTCGCGTCGAAGCCCATGCCGAGCGCGCTGGTGGCGACCAGCGCCTTGACCTGGCCGGCGGCCAGCCGCTGCTCGAGGTCGAGGCGCTCGGTCGCCTCGGTCTGCCCGGAGTAGGCCGCGACGTCGAGGCCGTGGGCCCGCAGGTGCTCGGCGACCTGCTGGGTCGCGGCGACGGTCAGGCAGTAGACGATGCCGGACCCCGGCTGCTCGGCGAGGTGGTCGACCAGCCACGCCAGCCGCTGCTCGGGGGTGGGCAGCCGCACCACCGCCAGCCGGAGCGACGCGCGGTCGAGGGACCCGCGCAGCACCAAGGTCTCGCTGCGCCCGTCGCCGGTGGCCAGCTGCTCGGCGACGTCGGCGCTGACCCGTGCGTTGGCGGTGGCGGTCGTGGCCAGCACCGGGATGCCGGCCGGCAGTTCGGCCAGGAGGGTGCGGATGCGGCGGTAGTCGGGCCGGAAGTCGTGGCCCCAGTCGGAGATGCAGTGGGCCTCGTCGACCACGAGCAGCCCGCAGGTGGCGGCCAGACGGGGTAGCACCTCGTCGCGGAAGCCGGGGTTGTTGAGGCGTTCGGGACTGACCAGCAGGACGTCGACCTCGCCCGCAGCCACCGACGCGTGGATCTGCTCCCAGTCATCGGCGTTGGTGGAGTTGATGGTGTGGGCCCGGATGCCGGCTCGCTCGGCGGCCGCGATCTGGTTGCGCATCAGCGCCAGCAACGGCGAGACGATGACGGTCGGGCCCGCCCCCGCGTCCCGCAGCAGCAAGGTGGCCACGAAGTAGACCGCCGACTTCCCCCACCCGGTGCGCTGCACCACCAGTGACCGACGCCGCTGGACGACCAGGGCCTCGATCGCCGACCACTGGTCGTCCCGCAGGCGAGCGTCGTCGCGGCCGACCAGAGCCCGCAGGTAGCGCTCGGCCTCGGCGCGGACGTCGGTCTCGGTGGTGGTCACCCCCACTGTCTAGCAGCGCCCACCGACCGGAGGAGCTACTGCTCGGCCCACCAGGCCAGCAACGCCGCCTTCGCCTGGTCGTAGGACGCCGGGCCCTCGTCGAGGCGCAGCTCGAGCAGGAACCGGTAGGCCGCCCCCACCTGCGGCCCCGGAGCCAGGTCGAGGATCTCCATGATCTGCGTGCCGTCGAGGTCGGGGCGGATCGAGGCCAGCTCCTCCTCCTCCGAGAGCCGCTCGATGCGCTCCTCGAGCTCGTCGTAGGTACGCCGCAGCCGCTCGGCCTTGCGCTGGTTGCGGGTCGTGCAGTCGGCGCGGGTCAGCACGTGCAGGCGCTCGAGCTGGTCACCCGCGTCCCGCACGTAGCGGCGCACGGCCGAGTCGGTCCACTGCCCGTCGCCGTACCCGTGGAAGCGCAGGTGGAGCTCGACGAGCCTGGTCACCGCGTCGATGTCGTCACCGGAGAACTTCAGCGCCTGCATCCGGGTGCGGGTCAGCTTGGCTCCCACCACGTCGTGGTGGTGGAAGGTGACCGTGCCGTCGTCCAGGAACCGCCGGGTGCGCGGCTTGCCGACGTCGTGCATGAGGGCGGCGAAGCGCGAGACGAAGTCGGGGCCGCCGAGCCGGCCCTCGAGGTCGATGGACTGCTCGAGGACGGTCAGGGTGTGCTCGTAGACGTCCTTGTGGCGGTGGTGCTCGTCGCGCTCGAGTGCCAGCGCCGGCAGCTCCGGGAGCACCAGAGCGGCCAGCCCGCTCTCCACCAGCAGCCTCAGTCCGGCTCGGGGCAGTCCCGCGAGCACGAGCTTGACCAGCTCGTCGCGGATGCGCTCGGCGGAGATGATGCCGATCCGCTCGGCCATCGCGCCCATCGCCTCGACCACGCCGGGATCGACGGTGAACCCCAGCTGTGCAGCGAACCGGGCGGCGCGCATCATCCGCAGGGGATCGTCGGAGAAGGAGTCCTCCGGAGTGCCGGGCGTGCGCAGCAGCCCGTGGGCCAGGTCGACCACACCGCCGTAGGGGTCGACCAGCTCCCGGGACGGCACCCGCACGGCCATCGCGTTCACGGTGAAGTCACGACGCCCGAGGTCGCCGGCCAGGCTGTCGCCGAAGTCGACCGCCGGCTTGCGTGAGGTCGGGTCGTAGTGCTCGGAGCGGTAGGTCGTGATCTCGACCACGAAGTCGCCCTTGCGGCTCCCGATCGTGCCGAAGGCCCGGCCGATGTCCCAGGTGGCGTCGGCCCACCCGGTCAGCAGCCGCTCGATCTCCTCGGGTCGGGCCGAGGTGGTCAGGTCGAGGTCGTTGTGGCGGCGGCCCAGCATCGCGTCGCGGACCGGCCCGCCGACCAGTGCGAGCTCGTGCCCGGCCGCGGTGAATCGCTCCCCGAGGGGGTCGAGGACGGGGGCGATGCGGTCGAGCTCGGCGGCCACGTCCCGCTGTGCGTCGGCCAGCCGGATCGGGCCCGGCAGCTGCCGGTCAGGGGCGTCGGACACAACGGGTCAGCCTAGCGGGGTGCGGCTGGCGCTCCCGAGTCCACGTCGCCGCGCCGACTAGAGTCTGGGCGTGCTCCGCCCGCCGTCGATTCCGCATGCCCTGAGGGCGGCGATCCGGCCGGCTCTCCTGGTCGCGGCGACGTTCTTCCTCGCCCTCGGCGTCTCGCCGTACGGCGTGCCGGGCGCGGGCGCACCCGCCGCGAGCGCCGCGGTAGCCAGCCCCGGCGATCCGACCCAGCCCCTGGTGCTGCGGATGGGGTCCATCACGCCCGGCTACATCCCCGACCACGGGGCGATCGTGATCAGAGGCACGATCACCAACGCCAGCAACGACGAGTGGACCGCGATCAACGTCCACGGCTTCATCGGCTCGACCCCGATCACCACCACCGCCGGGCTGGCCGCTGCGGCCAAGACCCCGGTGAGCGCCGACGTCGGCCACCGGATCATCGCGCCGCGGACCTTCGACCACATCGACTCCCTGCAACCGGGCCAGACCGTGCCCTTCACGGTCCGGCTGCCGAGGTCGCGGCTGCACGTGTCGGCGCCGGCGTCTACTGGTTCGGGGTCCACGCCCTCGGCATCAACCCGCAGGGCTACACCGGCAACGCCGCCGGTCGCGACCGGACCTTCCTGCCTCTGATCCCGACCTCGATGCAGGCCACCGGCGACATCGAGGACGTCGCGCTGGTCGCACCCGTGCGCCGTGGCGTCATCCGCGGCTCCGACGGCTCCATCGAGGACACCGAGGGCTGGTTCCGGAGCCTGAGCACCGGCTCCCTCCACCGGGCCGTCACCCTGGCTGCGGCCGCCCAGTCCCACCCGCTCAGCTGGGTGCTGGACCCCGCGGTGATCGACGCCGTACGCCAGCTCGCGCAGGGCAACCCGCCCCGCACGCTGCAGACCCCGCAGACCGGGGGCGGACCGTCCCCCGGCCCGAGCCAGAGCCCGTCGTCGTCCGCCTCCGCGACGACCACGGCGGACAGCTCGACCACCGGGGTCAGCCCGGAGACGGTGCAGGCCGCGAAGCAGTGGTTGTCCCAGATCAGGCACGTGCTCACCACGGGCACCGGACAGACCTTCGGCCTTCCCTACGGCGACCTCGCGGTGGCCTCGGCCCTCCGGCACAGTCCGGAGCTGCTGGCCGAGGGCATGCGTCGTACCGCCCGGTCCCTGCGCCCGTGGAACGTGCCGCTGACTCCCGCCGTCGCCCCACCCACCGGCCGGATGCGCGGAGCCGAGGTCGGCCTGCTCCCGCTCTCCACCGACGTGCTCCTCGACGACACCGGGTACGACGGTCCGACCACCGCCGCGGTCCGGGTCAACGGCCGCTCGGTGGTGCTCGCGGCGACCGCCGCCGCCGAAGGAGGTCCGGGACCCGTCGACCCCACCAGCAACCTCGCCCTGCGGCAGCGGATCCTGGCAGAGGCGGCGGTGCGGTTCCTCGACCAGCAACAGCCGCTGGTGGTCGACATCCCCGACCAGCTGCGCCATCCCCGACCGAGCTTCTTCACCGGGCTCGACGTCCCGTGGGTGCGCCTCACCAGTGTCGACGACGCCACTGCAGGGTCGGCCCCGCCGGTGCCGGCCGACCAGCTGCGGGCACCGGCTGCCGGGACCCCCCACCTCGGCCGGTTGGTCTACGACACCGCCCGGCGCACCCTGCGCTACGGCCGCGTCCTCCAGTCCGTGCTGGCCGGCAACCACCGCCTGCGGTCCCAGCTGTTCACCGAGGTCGCCGGCAACGCGTCGTACACGGCCGCGGAGGACCGGTTCGGCGCCCTGGCCCGGATGGACTCCACCTCCCGCTGGGTCGCCGCCAACCTCCAGGGCATGGACATCGCCGCCCCCGAGTCGGTCACCCTGGCCGGCACCTCCGGCAGGTTCGCGGCGATCGTCAGCAACACCCTCGACGTACCGGTCACCGTCGAGGTGCACGCCGTGGCCGACTCGGCCGTCGCGATCTCCGGGGGCGAGAACATCCAGCTGCCACCCCATGGCCAGACCACCGTGCTGCTGAGAGCGTCCACGGACGTCGCCGGGGTCCACGACGTCACCCTCGAGCTGACCAACCGCGCCGGCCAGGCCCTGGGACCCCAGGACCAGTTCCCGCTGCGCGCCGAGCAGGTGAGCCGGCTGATCTGGGTGATCATGGGGGCCGGGCTCTTGATGCTGCTGGCCGCCATCGTGGTCCGGCTGACCCGCCGGTTTCTACACCGGGGCACCTCATGACCCCACCGGCGAGACCGTGCCCACCCGTGCGCAGAGGCCCCGGATGAGCGACACCGGCGAGAGCCGGAGCATCCTGGCCTCCTCGGCGGTGATGGCCTCGGGCACCGTGGTCTCGCGCCTGAGCGGCTACGCCCGCAACGTCCTGCTGGCCGCGGCGATCGGCAACGCACTCCACGCCGACCTGTTCAACATCGGCAACACGATCCCGAACATGCTCTACATCCTGCTGGCGGGTGGGGTCTTCAACGCCGTGCTGGTCCCCCAGCTCGTACGGGCCCAGAACAACGACGCCGACGGCGGCGCGGCGTACACCAACCGGATCGTGACCCTCGCCCTGCTGTTCCTCGGCGTCGTCACCGTCGTGCTCGTGATCGCAGCGCCGCTGGTGATGCGGCTCTACCTCAACAGCTCCTACAACGATCCCGGGCTCGCCGCGCAGCGCGACTCCGCGATCGCCTTCGCCCGGCTCTGCCTGCCGCAGGTCTTCTTCTACGGCATGTTCGTGCTGCTGGGTCAGGTCCTCAACGCCCGCGGGCGGTTCGGCCCGATGATGTGGGCGCCGATCGCCAACAACGTGATCGCGATCCTGGTCCTGGTGCTCTACCTGTTCTGGTTCGGCGCGCTCCCCGACGCCGAGGGCTGCGCGGCGTTCACCCGCCAGCAGGAGCTGGTCCTGGGTCTCGGGTCGACCCTGGGGATCGTCGCCCAGACGCTGATCCTCCTGCCCTACCTGCGCGCCGTCGGCTTCCGGTTCCGCGCGCGCTACGACTTCCGCAACTCAGGCCTCGGCCACACCCTTCGGCTGGGGATGTGGACGGTGCTGTTCGTCGTGGTCAACCAGGCCGCCTACCTGGTGGTGGTCCGGCTGGCCTCGGGCGGCACCGCCGACGCAGGGTGCCTGCACGGTCACCTCCAGCACACCGCCGAGCCCTCGACCGCCACGGGCTACACGGTCTACTCCGCGGCTGCCCTGTTCGTGATGGTGCCGCACGCGATCATCACGGTCTCGCTGGCGACCGCGATCCTGCCGCGGCTGTCGGCCAAAGCCGCCGACCACGACCTGACCGGCGTGGCCGGCACCCTGGCCGGCACCCTGCGCACGGCCCTGGCGATGGTCGTGCCCTTCGCGTTCGCCCTTCCCCTGCTGGCCTTCGACAGTGCCAAGGTGCTGTTCGGCTACGGCGCGACCAGCGAGACCTTCGACAACTACGTGATGTCGATGATCCTGTTCGGGCCCGGTGTCGTGTTCTTCACCGTGCACTACCTGATGCTGCGCGGCTTCTACGCCCTCGAGCTCAACCGCACCGTCTTCTTCATCCAGTGCAGCATCGCGGCGACCAACATCGTGGTCGCGATCGTGCTGGTGCACCGCGCCACGGCTGCGGGCACCTCTCCCGCTCTCGTGCTGGCCTACGGCGCGTCGTACCTGGTCGGCTCGGCGATCTCCTACGGCTTGCTGGCGCGTCGGCTCGGTGGGCTCCAGACGCCGAGGTCCCTGCGCTTCCTGGTGCGCCTCCTGCTCGCTGCCGCGGTCTCGACGACCGTGGCCTGGCTGCTCGGCCGGGTCCTGCCGGGCACCGGTGAGGACATCTCCCACCTCACCGCCGCCTTCCGCCTGGTTGCAGTGGCCGGAGTCGACGTCGTGGTCTTCGTCGGCCTGGCCAAGCTGATGCACATCGGCGAGGTCACGACCGTCCTCGATCTGGTCGTACGCCGCTTGCCCGGCCGGCGCTCCTACCATGGGTGAGCGCAGCGAAGGGACGTGGTTGCCCGAGCACACCCGGCCCGGTGACGTGCTCGCCGGGCGCTACCGACTGACCGACCTCCTGACCGAGCAGGCAGGCGGTCGCTTCTGGCGCGCCTTCGACTCGGTGCTCCACCGCGACGTCGCCGTCCACATCATCGCCACCACCGACGACCGCGCTCCCCTGCTCCGCGAGGCCGCGCGCACGTCTGCGACCGTCCTGGACCGCCGCATGCTGCGGGTCCTCGACATCGACGAGACCGACGAAGGCTGCTTCGTGGTCAACGAGTGGGGCTCGGGCACCAGCCTCGACATCCTGCTCGCCGACCGCGGTCCCCTCTCGGCGCCGGTGGCGGCCTGGATCGTGGCCGAGGTGGGCGACACCCTGGCCCAGGCCCACGCCGCCGAGGTGGCGCACGGCCGTCTGGTGCCGGAGAACATCCTGATCGACCATGACGGCGCCGTGCGGATCATCGGCTTCGCCGTCGACGCCGCCCTGCACGGCCTCCCACCCGGTACGACGAGCCACGACGTCGTCGACCTGGTCGCCCTGCTCTACGCCGCGCTGACCGGCAGGTGGGCCGGCCCCAGCCGCTCGGTGGTGCCGGCCGCACCCTCGCAGCACGGAAGCCTGCTCCGCCCACGCCAGGTGCGCGCCGGCATCCCGCGCACCCTCGACGCCCTGTGCGACCACGTCCTCAACAACCACGGTGAAGCCGACCTGACCGCCGCGATGGTCAGCGACATGCTGCGCGGCTTCCTGGGCAGCTCCTCCCGGGCCGCCGAGACCTGGCTGATGCGGCTCGAGCACCCCCCGCGGGCCAGGCGACGGTGATGCTCACCCCGCTGCCCGACCCACCCGCGCCCGAGACCACCGTGGAGGTCCCGTTCGTCGACGAGACGGGCGACCTCACCGAGATCCAGCAGGCCGTCCCCGACCCGGCCTCGACCGAGGACGAGGCCGACGAGGCCCTCGACACCTCCGCCGACCAGGGGTTGCCCACCCAGGCCGGGCTGCCGATCTTCCACGACGACGACGAGGTCTCCTGGATCGCCCAGCGCACCGAGCCGGCCCCGCCTCCGCCGGCTCTCGAGCCGCCCCCGATACGACCGCTGTTCGCCCCGAACCCGGCCGACGGCCAGCCGGCCCGCCGGCCGCGGACCCTGCCGCCGTCGGCCGAGTCCGGCTCCGGCTTCTGGCCCTGGGAGGGCTCCGGTCCGGCCACCGGCGCGGGCACCGGCAGCGGTGTCCTCCCGGCCTACGTCGAGGACGAGGAGGAGGACGACGACCGGCCACCCGGGGTCAGCTGGCTCCGGCTGGCCGCCGTGGTCGCGGCCTGCCTGCTGGTCCTGATCGCCTCGGTGATCGCCTTCAACCTCGGGCGCGGCCGCTCGCCGCTGGGCGCCGTACCGGACACCCCCGCCACGAGCCCGACCAGCGGCCCGAGCCGCGCGTCGACCACCGCCGGGCCGATCGCGGGTGTCGCCGCCTCCGACTTCGACCCCCAGGGCAGGCCCCCGGAGGAGAACCCCCAGGAGGCCGCGCTCGCCGTCGACGGCGACCCGAAGACCGCGTGGACGACCTCGCGCTACAACGAGAACCTCGGGCCCGGCGGGCTCAAGACCGGGGTCGGCCTGCTGCTCGACCTCGGCCGGCCGCACGAGGTCACCGAGGTGCAGCTGACCACGGTCGGCGCGCCGACGACCGTGCGGATCTTCGTGCTGGCCTCACAGCCGTCCGCAGTCCTCCGACGAGCGCCGGCCGGCCGAGCGACGCTGTCCGGCACCACGGGCAGCGTGAAGCTCTCGTCACCGACCACCGGGCGCTACGTCGTGGTGTGGCTGACCTCCCTGCCGCGGGTGGCGGGCGGTTTCCGCGGCGAGGTCGCCGAGGCCGTGGTCGACGGTGACTGAGCCGTCGGGCTCCGGTCCGGACGCTCGCAACGACGCCGACCTGCTCGCCGCCCACGTCGCAGGCGACCGGGAGGCCTTCGGGATCCTGTTCGCGCGCCACCGCGACCGGCTCTGGGCGGTCGCGCTGCGCACGATGGGCAACCCTAACGACGCCGCCGACGGCCTCCAGGACGGCCTGGTCGCCGCCTACCGTCGCGCCGAGACCTTCCGGGGCGACGCCGCCGTGACGACCTGGCTGCACCGGGTCGTGGTCAACGCCTGCCTGGACCGGATCCGGGCCGCGAAGGTACGCCGTACCCAGCCGCTGCCCGACGACCTCGACGACCACGGCGACCGCGGCTCGGTGGAGGCCAGCAGCGCAGCCGGGCCCGCCCCGGCCTCCGGGCCGGTCGACCCCGAGGAGGCCGCGGTCGCCGACGAGCGCCGTCGGGCGGTGCTGGGCGCACTGCGGACCCTTCCGGCCGAGCAGCGGGCGGCCCTGGTGCTGGTCGACATGGAGGGCTACTCCGTCGCCGAGGTCGCAGCGATCCTCGACTGCGCCGAGGGGACGGTGAAGTCGCGGTGCTCGCGCGGCCGCGACCGGCTCGCCGTCCTGCTCCGGGACCACCTCGATGACCCGCGTGCCGCGGAACCCCGAGCCGGTCCGGCGCGTCCCATCCCCGCCAGCCCGGCCCCCCCACGACCTGCCCCGGAAGGAGGTGCACCGTGACCGACGACAACGAGCAGACCGACGCCGCCGCCGACGCGGTACGCCGCCTCCTCGCCGAGGCCCGCCACGACGAGCCGATGCCCGCCGACGTGGCGGCCCGGATGGACCGAGTGCTGGCCGACCTGGCCACGACACCGGCCGGCGGAGACGAGCCCGCCGTGGTGCCCGCCGCTCCGCGCCCGGAGGAGTCCGGGCCGTCGGCCGATGCCGTCGTGACTCGTCTCCCGGTGGCCCGCCGGCGCCGCGCGGCTGCGCTGCTGGGCGCAGCGGCGGCGATCGTCGTGGGCGGGGTCGTCCTCGCCCAGCACCTGCCCAACGGCGGGACCTCGAGCCAGACCGCAGGCAGTGCGGCGTCCTCCGAGGGCGACCCGTACGCCGCGGGCGGCCAGAGCGGGAAGGCCCCCTCCCATCCGCCGACCGCAGGAGACACCGGGAGCCAGGCCGGCCCCGGGTCGGTCCGGGCCGCGGTGCGCGCCGGTCGCGTCGTCGTACGACGTCCGTCGTTCTCCACCGATGCCCTCGCTGGTCGGGCCCTGCTCGGCGGCCACGGCGCTCGTCGGCTCGTGCAGCCGGCGGCCGTCTGCTTCACACCGACGGGTGGCGAGCAGGTCGTGGCGGCCCTCTACGACCTCGCTCCGGCGGTGCTGGTCTACCACCCGCCCGACGGCTCGACGCAGGTGGTCGACCTCGTCCTGTGCGGCTCCGACCGGCCGATCCGCTCGGTCACCCTGCCGGCTCCCTGAGCCCGGCGCCGGCGTCCCGTCGGCGCGCCGGCGTCCCACGGGCCGGGCGGCGTCCGGTGGGAACACCGCTCCCCTACGATCTGTTGGAACAAGTGGTCGAAGGCCCCGCCGGTGGCCCGACCAGAGCTCCCACCGGCACCAGGAGTCGTCCCATGTCGCAGTCCCCCTCCGCCGAGCAGGTCCGCAACGTCATCGTCGTCGGGTCCGGGCCGGCGGGCTACACCGCCGCCGTCTATGCCGCGCGTGCGTCCCTCCAGCCGCTCGTCTTCGAGGGCTCGGTGACCGCCGGTGGCGCCTTGATGAACACCACCGAGGTCGAGAACTTCCCCGGCTTCCGCGACGGCATCATGGGTCCGGCCCTGATGGACGAGATGCGCGCCCAGGCCGAGCGCTTCGGCGCCGAGCTGGTGCCCGACGACATCATCTCGATGGACCTCACCGGCGAGATCAAGACCGTGAGCACGGCCGCCGCACCTACTCGGCTCGCGCCGTGATCCTGGCGACCGGGTCCGCCTACCGCAAGCTCGGTCTGCCGGGCGAGGCCGAGCTCTCCGGCCGCGGCGTCTCGTGGTGTGCGACCTGTGACGGCTTCTTCTTCCGCGACCAGCACATCGCCGTCGTCGGCGGTGGCGACTCCGCGGTCGAGGAGGCGACGTTCCTGACCCGCTTCGGCAGCAAGGTGACGATGATCCACCGCCGTGGCGAGCTGCGCGCCTCCAAGATCATGCAGGAGCGGGCGTTCGCCGACCCCAAGCTGGAGATCATCTGGGACTCCGAGGTCGCCGCCATCCACGGTGACGACCGGCTCGAGTCGATCACCCTGCGCAACACCCGCGACGGCGGCGAGAGCAACCTCCCGGTGACCGGGCTGTTCATCGCCATCGGGCACGACCCGCGCTCGGAGCTGCTCAAGGGCCAGGTGGAGCTCGACGACGAGGGCTACGTCCTGGTCGCCCACCCGTCCACCGCGACCAACCTGCCCGGCGTCTTCGCCTGCGGCGACCTGGTCGACCATCACTACCGCCAGGCGATCACCGCCGCCGGCACCGGCTGTGCCGCCGCGCTCGACGCCGAGCGCTACGTGGCCGAGCTCGACCACGCCGCTGTCAGCGACGCCGAGGCCCGGGCGGCCGTGGTCGGGTCCGCGGTCAGCGACACCGTCAAGAACGCCGGCCTGTGAGGCGCGGCGCGGACGGGGAACATCCGTCGGCGCCATGATGTTCACTCAGGTGACCATCCGCTCCGGCGGGTGGTGACCGCGATCAACCGGAAGGAACTCCCCGTGTCAAACCTGGCAGCTGTCACCGACGCCGACTTCGAGGCGACCGTGCTCAAGTCCGACAAGCCCGTCCTTGTCGACTTCTGGGCCGAGTGGTGCGGCCCGTGCCGCCAGGTCGACCCGATCCTCAACGGAATCTGAAGGACAGGATCTCGCTGATCGTCTACGCCGGCCCGGGCGTGCCGGACGCCTACGCCCGGGCGCGCGAGCGCCTCGAGCAGCTGCGGCGGCGGTGCGTGAGCCTGTGGCCCATTCCCCTTCGACCACCGGTGCAGGCGTGTCGACGGCGCACAGCGTGTTGGCGAGGCCGGCTACGAGGGCGCAGTCGCGCGCGCGAAGGAGTACATCGCCGCCGGCGACATCTTGCAGGTTGTGATCTCGCAGCGGTGTCGATGTCGTTCGCCGCTTCGCCGCTCCCTCACTGTACCGGGCGCTGCGCTCGCTCAATCCCTCGCCGTACATGTTCTCTACGACTTCGACGACTTCAAATGGTCGGCGCCTCGCCCGAGATCCTGGTCCGCCAGGAAGGGTCACTGTCACGCTGCGGCCCATCGCCGGCACGCGGCCGCGCGGCGCGACGAGCGCCACGATGAGGCGCTGGCGCGCGACTCCTGCGCCGATCGGAAGGAGTCGCGCCGAGCATGTGATGCTGCTCGACCTCGGCCGCAACGACGTCGGCCGCGTCGCCGCATCGGTACGCGTGCGCCGACCGAGCTGATGATCGAACGCTACTCGCACGTCATGCACATCGTCTCCAACGTCGAGGGTACGTTGGCCCCGGGCATGACCAGCGTCGACGTGCTGCGGGCGACATTCCCGGCGGGCACCGTGAGCGGCGCGCCGAAGGTGCGCGCGATGGAGATCATCGACGAGCTGGAGCCGACCAAGCGCGGCATCTATTCCGGCGCCGCGGGCTACATCAGTTTCCAGGACGACATGGATACGGCGATCGTGCTGCGTACCGCGGTGCTCAAGGGTGGCGTGCTCTACGCGCAGGCGGGCGGCGGCATCGTCCACGATTCGTCGCCTGACGGTGAATGGCAGGAGACGCTGAACAAGCTGCGCGCGGTGCTGCGTGCCGCCGAGATGGTGCAGCAGGGATTGGACGAGGAGTAGATGACGACCCCCACGCTCACTTCGTTCGCTGCCCCCGGAGGGGGCGCGACAGCGCACTTCGGCCTGCCGCAGGAGCGCTGATCATGCTGCTGATGATCGACAATTACGACAGCTTCACCTATAACCTCGTACAGTATCTCGGCGAGCTCGGTGCGGACGTGCGCGTGTACCGCAACGACGCGATCACGCTCGACCAGGTCGCGGCACTCGCCCCCGCGCAGATTGTCGTGTCCCCCGGCCCGTGCACGCCGAACGAGGCAGGAATCTCGGTCCCGCTGATCCGTCGATTCGCCGGGCAGATCCCCATTCTGGGCGTGTGCCTCGGGCACCAGGCGATCGGCCAGGCGTTCGGCGGGCACATCGTGCGCGCGCAACGGGTGATGCACGGCAAGTTGTCGCCAGTGACGCACGACGGCCGGGGCGTCTTCGCGGGACTGCCTTCGCCGTTCGCCGTCACGCGGTACCATTCACTGGCAATCGAGCAGGCGCAGGTGCCGCCGGAGCTCATGATCACCTCGACTGCCGACGACGGGGAGATCATGGGCGTGCGCCACCGACGACTGGCCGTCGAAGGCGTACAGTTCCATCCCGAAGCGATCCTGACCGAACACGGCATGCGGTTGCTTGGCAATTTCCTGGAGGGCCGACGATGAAAGCCAAGATGGGTGCGCTGGTCGCGCTGACGTTTGCAGCGTTTATCACCGACGCCGGCGCCGGCGCGCTCGACGAATGCATGATCCGCGGCGATCATGCCGCGGTGAGCAAGTGCCTCATCGAGGCGGACGCTGAGGCGCAGGCACTGCTCAACAAGGCGGAAGGTGATGCGGGCAGACTGGCACGCAACATCGACACCGCCACCGGCCACTCAGGGGCGGCTGCGGCGCTCGCCAGGTCGATGCGGGCATTCAGCGAATACCAGAAGGCGCAGTGCGATTTCGTCCGCTCGATGTACGCGGGCAGCGCAGGCGCCGACCAGGGCCAGTTGGGATGCCGCGTCGACCTGGCGCGCCGGCGCGCCCGCGAACTTCAGAGTTTCTGACCCGCGCCGGGAAACGGAACTGCTTGCATCGCCAAGTCTTCAGGAAGGAGCAAGACCGCACCATGTCCATCACCGTATCTGAGGCGCTACAGCGCACGATCGAGCATCGGGAAATCTTCCACGACGAGATGCTTTCGCTGATGCGACAGATCATGGGCGGCGAGGTGTCGCCGGTGATGATCGCCGCGCTGACCGTCGGGCTGCGGGTCAAGAAGGAAACGATCGGCGAGATCGCCGCGGCCGCGCAGGTGATGCGCGAGCTGTCGACGAAGGTCGACATCGCCGACCGCGAGCACCTGGTCGACATCGTCGGGACCGGTGGTGATTCTTCGCATACGTTCAACATTTCCACGGCTTCGATGTTCGTCGCGGCGGCGGCTGGCGCGCGGGTGGCCAAACACGGCAACCGCTCGGTCTCGTCGAAATCGGGAAGCGCCGACGTGCTGGAAGCGCTCGGCGCCAACATCATGCTCAATTCCGCGCAGGTTGCGCAATGCATCACCGAGACCGGGGTGGGTTTCATGTTCGCGCCCAGCCACCATTCGGCGATGAAGTACGCGGCGCCGGTGCGCCGCGAGCTCGGCGTGCGGACGATCTTCAACATCCTGGGACCGCTGACCAATCCGGCCGGCGCGCCCAACCAGCTGATCGGCGTATTCCATCCGGACCTGGTCGGCATTCACGTGCGCGTGCTGCAGCAATTGGGTGCGGAGCACGTGCTCGTCGTGTACGGACGCGACGGCATGGACGAAGTTTCGCTCGGCGCGGCCACGATGGTCGGCGAGCTGAAGGACGGGGAGATCCTCGAATACGAAATCCATCCGGAGGACTTCGGACTGTCGATGAAGTCCAATCGCGGGCTCAAGGTCAGGGACGCCGGCGAGTCCAAGGAAATGTTGCTGGAAGCGCTTGGCAACGTCGAAGGCACACCGCGGGAGATCGTGGTGCTCAATGCGGGCACTGCGCTCTACGCGGCCAACGTGGCGGCCTCGATCGGCGAGGGCATCGAGCGCGCGCGCGCTGCGATCGCGAGCGGCGCGGCGAAGGCGAGGCTCGACCAGTTCGTGGCCCTGACGCGCAAACTTGCCGCGTCGCCGGTGGCCTGACGCCTGACGCGGGGACTCCATGGCGAAGAGCGACATCCTCGAGAAGATCATCACGACCAAGGCGCAGGAGGTCATCGCCGCGCAGGTGACGCGTCCGTTCGCCGTGGTCGACGCCGAAGCGCGCGCCGCTTCGGCGCCGCGCGGTTTCGAGCTTGCGCTGCGCGCACGTATCGCCGCCGGCCGTCCCGCGGTCATTGCCGAGATCAAGAAGGCGAGCCCGAGCAAGGGATTGCTCCGCGAGCAGTTCGATCCGCCGGCGATCGCCGCCAGTTACGAGCGAGCCGGCGCCGCATGCCTGTCGGTCCTCACCGATGGCCCGTTCTTCCAGGGTGCGGGCGAGTACCTGGTCGCAGCGCGCGACGCCTGCTCGCTGCCGGCGCTGCGCAAGGAATTCATCGTCGACGAATACCAGGTCGCCGAATCGCGTTCGCTCGGCGCCGATGCGGTCCTGCTGATCGTGGCAGCGCTCGAGGACGCGCAAATGGCCGCGCTCGAGGCCTGCGCGAATGACTACGGGATGGACGTCCTGGTCGAAATCCATGATGGCGACGAACTCGAACGGGCGCTCAGACTGAAGACGCCGCTCCTGGGCATCAACAACCGGAATCTGCGCAATTTCAGCGTGACGCTCGACACCACGTTCAACCTGGCGCCACGCGTTCCGCCGGAGCGCCTGGTCGTCACCGAAAGCGGGATCGCGACGATGCGTGACGTAGCGATGATGCGCGAGCGCGGAGTCCATGCGTTCCTGGTCGGTGAAGCGTTCATGCGCGCGCCGGACCCCGGCGCCGCACTGACCGCGCTCTTCGGCTGACGCCAGCGCGGTGCTATGATCCAGTGCCCCTTGTAAGAGGCGCCTGTTGCCTCGGCCGCCCTGTCACCCGACTTGTAGCGAGACATCCCTGTGTCGGCCATTGCCGTCGAGAACGTCAGCAAGCACTGGACGACCGCCGACGGCCGCGTGTTCGCGGTCGACGCGATCTCGTTTTCGCTCGAACCGGGCACGCTCAACGTGCTGCTCGGGCCCTCGGGCTGCGGCAAGTCCACGACCCTTCGGCTGATCGCGGGGCTTGAGGCGGCCGACGGGGGCATCGTCAGGATCGCCGATCGCGACGTTACCCGCCTGGCGCCTGCCGGGCGCAACATCGCGATGGTGTTCCAGAGCTATGCGCTGTTTCCGCACCTGTCGGTAGCCGAGAACATCCTGTTCGGATTGCGGGTCCGGCGCACCTCGGCGAAAGACTGCGATTCGCGGCTTGCGCGAGTCGCCGACCTGCTGGGGCTGACGGCGCTTCTGGCGCGCAAGCCCTCGCAACTCTCCGGTGGACAGCAGCAGCGCGTAGCGCTGGGAAGGGCGATCATCAACGAGGCACCGGTGTGCCTGCTGGACGAGCCGCTGTCCAACCTCGACGCGCAGCTGCGCGCCGAGATGCGCCAGGAAATCCGGGCATTGCAGCGCAAGCTCGGCATTACGATGGTGTACGTGACCCATGACCAGGTCGAGGCGATGTCGATGGCCGACCGGGTGATCCTCCTGAATGGTGGGCGCATCGAGCAGAACGGCACGCCGGTCGAACTGTACGAGACACCGGCCAACGTGTTCGTCGCGCGCTTCATCGGAACGCCGCCGATGAACCTGCTGAAGCTCGAGAACGGATCGGACGGCGCGGTGATTGCCGGAACCGAAGGCCCGATGATATTTCCGGTCGCGTGCGCGGGCGGCACGCTCGGCGTGCGACCCGAGCACGTCGAGCTTGGCTTCGAGCGCGGCGTTCGCGCCGTGGTCGAGAGCGTCGAATATCTGGGCGGCGACTCGCTGTTGACGTGCCGCCTGGGAGGGCAGGCGATGTCGGTGCGCACGCAAGGCAGCGTGGGCCTCACGCGCGGAGACCCCGCATGGCTGACCTGGGCGCCGGGCGCCCAGCATTTCTTCACCGCCGGTGGCGAGCGCCATGAATCGGGCGCTCGTCACCACGCCGCAACGATGGTAGCGTAACAACGCGGATTCTATCCACGTTTTCTGAGAGGAGGACGCATCATGGGGAAATCGTTCGTTCGCACTGTTGTGGCCGCGCTTGCCGCGGCGTGTGCGCTGGCGGCACCGGCCGTCGCGCAGGCGCAGACCGAAGTCTCCTTCTACTACCCGGTGGCGGTCGGCGGCCCGATCACCAAGATCATCGATGCCTACGCCGCCGATTTCGAACGCGAGAATCCCGGCATCAAGCTGAAGCCGATCTACGCCGGGAGCTACCAGGAATCGATCACCAAGGCCTTGACCGCGGTGAAGAGCGGCGAGCCGCCGGTGATGTCGATCCTGCTGTCGACCGACATGTTCACGCTTATCGACGAGGACGCGATCGTGCCGTTCGACACGCTGCTCAAGTCGCCGGAGGACCAGGCGTGGCTCAAGTCCTTCTTCCCGGCGTTCATGGAGAACAGCCAGACGGGCGGCAAGACGTGGGGCATCCCGTTCCAGCGCTCGACGATCGTCCTCTACTACAACAAGGAGATGTTCAAGGAGGCGGGGCTCGATCCCGACAAGGCGCCGGCGGACTGGAAGGAGCAAGTCGAGTTCGCGCAGAAGCTCACCAAGCGCGATGCGTCCGGCAAGGTCACGCAATGGGGCATCCAGATTCCTTCGTCGGGGTTCCCCTACTGGCTGTTCCAGGCGCTGGCGATCCAGGCCGGGACGAACCTGATGAACGCGACCGGAACCGAGACCTACTACGACCGGCCCGAGGTGATCGAGGCACTTGCCTACTGGGTCGACCTCGTCAAGAAGTACCACGTGCATCCGGAAGGCATCGTCGAGTGGGGAACGACGCCTAAGGACTTCTTCGAGAAGAAGGTCGCAATGATGTGGACGACGACGGGAAACCTCACCAACGTCAGGAAGAATGCCAAGTTCGACTTCGGCGTGGCGATGTTGCCGGCCGGCAAGCGACGCGGCAGTCCGACCGGCGGCGGCAACTTCTACATTTTCGCGAAGTCGACACCGGCGCAGCGTGACGCGGCGCTCAAGTTCATCAAGTGGGCGACCACGCCGCAGCGCGCCGCGCAATGGGGCATCGACACCGGCTACATCGCCGTGCGCGGCGACGCGTGGGACACGCCGGCGATGAAGGCGTACGTTGCGGGATTCGCGGCCGCAGCCGTCGCCCGCGACCAGCTTCCCTTTGCCAAGGCCGAGCTGTCGACGCACGACAACCAGCGCGTCACCAAGGCGTTGAACGACGGCCTGCAGGCGGCGCTCACCGGCACCAAGACGCCCGAGCAGGCGTTGAAGGATGCGCAGCGGGAGTCGGAGCGGATCCTGCGGGCATACAAGTAGTAGGCTGAGTCCGGGCACGGTGGCCGTCCGCTTCGACGATGGCTGCGCTGCGCGCCTCCGGACGGGCCACGCTCCCCGCGTACGGGGAGCGTGGCCCGTGGCCCCGCTCTGACGCTCGGGCATGACGCGTACGACGCAATGGGTGTACGGCTGGTTGTTGCTGCTGCCGGCGATGGCGCTGCTCGTCCTGTTTACGCATTACCCCGCGATCGCCACGCTATGGCAGAGTTTCTTCTCCACGCCCCGTGGCAGCCGTCCCGAGGTGTTCGTAGGCGCGGAGAACTATCGCTTGCTGCTCGAGGACCCGATCTTCTGGCAGTCGCTTTCGAACAATTTCTGGTACGCGCTCGGCACCATTCCCACGTCGATCGTCATCGCGATCCTGATGGCCGTCTGGATCAACGAGCGCATGGCGGGCCGTGGGTTGCTGCGCCTTGCGTACTTCACGCCGACGATCCTCCCGATGATCGCGGTGGCCAACATCTGGATGTTCTTCTATACGCCCGAATACGGGCTGCTCGCGCAATTGCTGGGCGGGTTCGACGTGGGAAGCCACAACTGGCTCGGCAGCAAGAGCACAGCGCTGCCGGCGCTGATGGTCGTGGCCATCTGGAAGGAGGCCGGCTTCTTCATGATCTTCTATCTCGCTGCGCTGCAGGCGATGTCGCCGCACCTGGCCGAGGCCGCGGCGATCGAAGGTGCGTCGCGGTGGTATTTCTTCCGGCGCGTGACGTTTCCATTGCTGATGCCGACGACGCTGTTCGTGCTGGTCAACGCCGTCATCAACGCGTTCCGACTGGTCGACCATGTCGTCGTCATGACACGCGGGGGCCCGGACAACGCGACCGAGTTGCTGCTCTTCTACATCTACGAGATCGGATTCCGCTTCTGGGACACTGCCTACGCGGCCGCGCTGACGGTCGTGCTGCTGGCCATACTCGGCCTGGCGGCACTCGTGCAGTTCTTCCTCCTGGAGCGCCGCGTGCACTACCAATGAGCGCATAGCAATGGTCCACGAAACGCGCACAGCGGCGCGCCTCCTGGAGACATCGGCCGCCTGGCTGCTGGGATTCCTGTGGGTGCTGCCGCTGCTCTATGCGTTCTGGACCGCCTTCCATCCGGCGGAGTTCTCGACGCGCTTCTCCCTGATGGCGCCGCTGACGCTCGACAACTTCGCGCGGGCGTGGTCGGCCGCACCGTTCGCCCGGTACTTTCTCAACACGGTGATCCTGGTGACGATGGTGCTCGCCGCCCAGCTGGTTCTGGTCACGCTGGCCGCGTATTCGTTCGCCCGCTTCGAGTTTCCCGGGCGCAACCTGCTTTTCGCGCTGGTGCTCGTGCAGCTGATGATCATGCCGGACGTACTCATCGTCGAAAACTACCGGACGATGACGGTACTCGGCCTGAAGGACACGATCCTCGCCATCGGCCTGCCGTACATGGCGAGCGCCTTCGGCATCTTCCTGTTGCGGCAGACGTTCAAGATGGTGCCACGGGAGCTCGACGAGGCAGCGCGGGTGGAAGGCTGCACGCCGCTGCAGGTGCTGTGGATGGTGTACGTACCGCTCGCGCGGCCAACGTACCTCGCGTA
Organism: uncultured beta proteobacterium; assembly: GCA_963739745.1. GTDB lineage: Bacteria > Pseudomonadota > Gammaproteobacteria > Burkholderiales > Casimicrobiaceae > VBCG01. The sequence continues at coordinate 395,780 of CAVUCJ010000005.1, read as the reverse complement.
CGCACTGGTGAGCGTCAGCTACCACTGGAACAATTTTCTGTGGCCGCTCATCATCACCAACTCTGTGGAATCGCGGCCGGTGACGGTCGGCCTGCAGGTGTTCTCCGCGACCGACCAGGGGCTCGACTGGTCGATCATCACCGCCGCCACGCTGCTGACCACGGCGCCGCTGCTGGTTGCGTTCCTGCTGTTCCAGAAGCAATTCGTCCAGTCGTTCATGCGGGCGGGGATAAGATGACAGCGAGGCAACCGAGACGCAACTGCGAGGAAACTGCTCGATGAAACTCATCACCTGGAACGTCCAGTGGTGTCGGGGTGTCGACGGGAAGGTCGACCCGGCGCGGGTTATCGCGGAGGCGCGGCGTCTCGCGGATTTCGACGTGCTTTGCCTGCAGGAGATTGCCGACAATTTTCCCGATCCGATGCTGCCGGGCAGCGCGGGCGAGAATCAGTTCGCACTGCTGGCATCGCTTCTGCCTGCATACACGGCGGTGTCAGGCATCGCCGTCGATCATCCGGGCGACGACGGCCGCCGCCGCTTCGGAAACTTGATCCTCTCCCGGCTGCCGGTGAAGCAGACGTTCTCGCACCTGCTTCCCTATCCCGCCGACCAGGACGTGCCGGGCATGCCGCGTATCGCCGTCGAGGCGGTCGTCGCTGCGGAATTCGGCGACGTGCGCGTCATCACCACGCATCTCGAGTACTACTCGTTGCGAAAGCGCGCAGCACAGGTCGAGGCGCTGCGCGCGGTCTATGCGGAGGGACACGGCTACGCGTGCGATCCGCGCATCTCGGAAGAACGCGGCGGCCCGTTCCAGACGCTGCCGCGCCCGGCCGCCACCATCATCACCGGCGATTTCAACCTCGAGTACACCGACCCGCTGCACGCACGCATGATCGCGCCCTTTGCCGACGGCACACCGACGCTCGCCGACGCGTGGGATGTCGCGCACCCTGGCGTGCCTTACCCGCCGACGTTCCGCATCTACGAGAAGGAGGCGCCGGGCCAACCCGAAAGCCACTGTGATTTCATCTTCCTGAGCGAGGAACTGTGGCCGCGGCTACGCTCGGTGGCCGTCGACACCGCGACGCAGGTTTCCGACCACCAGCCGGTGATCATCGCGCTCGGTTGAGGTCGCCCGCCGCCGGCGCCCTGGCGGCCAGCCGTTGCCGGCCGTTCCCGCGGGCGCGGGCCGAGCGGCTACAATTCGTGGTTGACCGCGGTCCCGAGAGGGGCGCCGCGCCCGCCCGTTCCGCTCCCCTTGGCCACGAACCCCACCACCACCGCAACCCTGACCTTCACCGGCGAGCGTTTCCTGCCGGAAGTGCGCGGGCCGATATGGTACGAGCACTGGCATCGTTACGCGATGGCCGCGGGCGTCGCGGAGGGCAAACGCGTGCTGGATGCGGCGTGCGGCGAAGGCTATGGCAGCTTTCTCCTGGCGCAGAATGCGGCCGCGGTGACCGGCGTTGACGTCGCGCCGACGGCGATCGAACACGCGCGTACGCGCTACGCGAGACCCAACCTGTCGTTTGCCACGGCTTCGGTCACCGCATTGCCGCTGCCCAGCGCAAGCGTCGACGTCGTCGTGTCCTTCGAAACGATCGAGCACCTGCGCGAGCAGGAAGCGATGCTGGGCGAGTTTCGTCGCGTGCTCGCGCCGGACGGGGTGCTGGTAATTTCGTCGCCGAATCGACCTGTGTACAACGAAGGTGGTGGTATCGAGAACCACTTCCACGTTCGGGAACTCGATCGCGCGGAACTCGCCGATTTGCTCGCGGCGGGATTCCCTCAACAGGCGTGGTATGGCCAGCGGGTGGTCGCCCAGTCGGCGCTTTGGGCCGAGGACGATCGAGGTGCGCCCACGTCGTGCATTGCGCTCGTCGACGACAAGCCGGTGAGTGCCCGCGCGGCCGCCCCGCCGATGTACTTCGTCGTGGTCTGCGCAGCGAAGAATGTGGCGCTGCCCGTGCTGCCTGCGCTTTCGCTGTTCGATGACGGCGCGCTTACGCTCTGGCGCGACTATGTCCGCATGCTTGCACACGATGCCGATGTGGCCGATGCGCGGAACATTGCCGCGGAGCGCCTCGCCGAACTCATCGTCGCGGTCAACGATCTGGCAAGTGCGCGCGAGGCCAACGGCGTCCGCGCGCAGCGTATCGCTGCCCTCGAGGATGCGCTTGCGGCGAACCAGCTGCAGGCACAGGCCGCCATCGATCGCTGCGAGGCCGCGCTGCGCGACGCGCAGGCCAGATTTCAACGTGAGACGCAGGCGCACGAGGAGACACGGACTCGTCTGGAATATCGAGAATCGGTGCGCGGATGGTTGCGCCTCCCGTTCGCCGCGGTGCGCGGTCGCCTCGGCGGAGTCCGCCGATGAAACCGGTAAACGTCGTTATTCCCGTCTGCAGCGGCGCGACCGCGTTCGAGCGCTGCTTGCGACATTTGCTGGCGGCGAACTGTAAAACGCCGCACGAGATCGTCGTGATCAACGATGCGTCTACCGAGCCGGAATTGGTGCGGCAAATCGCGGAGCTCAAGGCCTCGGGGCGGGCGACCGTCGTCGAGCAACTGGGGCGCCAGGGCTTTGCCGCCGCCGTAAACCGCGGGTTCGGACTGCACCGGGATCGCGACGTGGTGGTGCTGCACACCGATGCCGAGGTTGCCAACGACTGGCTCGATCGCCTTGCGGCGCACACGACGCAGGGCGTGGGCGCCATCGGCACGTTCACCAACAGCGTCGGCGTGGCGACCTATCCGTTGCCGGACGCCGACAACGCCCTGCCGCCGGGGCAGTCGGTTGCGTCCCTCGACGCGTTGTTCGCGCGCGCGAATGCCGGTTCGAGCGCTCCGGTTCCGGCCGTGGACGGCCCCTGCCTCTACTTTCCTCGTGCCTGCCTGAATACCGTCGGCGGGTTCGACGCCGGCCCTCTGGGCGGTGATTATGGGGTCGAGATTGATTTCTGCCTGCGGTCCGGCAGCGCGGGCTTCTCGAATCGCATTGCGGGTGACGTTTTCGTCGGGCATGCGGGGCATGGCACCTTCGGCGTTGCCCAGGCCAAGGTTCTGGCCAGTCGCGCCTTCGAGGCTCTTGCCCGGCTCTATCCCGGGTATCGCGCGCTACGCGCGGACTCCCAGAAGCGGAACCCGGGCCGGCCGTTTGCGCGGCGCGTGGATCTGCTGCGGCTCGCCGAGTCGAACAAGCGGATACTGGTATTCGTATCGCATCCATGGGGCGGTGGCATCCGCCGCCACATGCACGACCTCGCGGCTCTCACCGATGCGCGTTGCGAGGTCCTCTACCTCGAGCCGGCGGTCGGCGACACGGTAAAGCTGTCCTGGCCGCGCGCGGAAGAGAGCTTCGCGCTCTACTTCACGCTGCCTGCCGAGCTGTCGATGCTCGCGGAAACGATGCGCGCGATCGGCGTCGAGCGGCTGCACTTCCATCACCTGCACCTTCAGCCGCGCGCGATCCTCGAGCTGCCGTCCGTGCTCGGCATCCCCTACGACTACACGCTGCACGACTACCATCCGATCTGTCCCCAATACCATCTGGTCACGGAGGAAGGTCGCTACTGCGGCGAACCGGACGCGGCCGGCTGTGCCGCGTGTCTCGCAAAACGCCCCGGGCAGTGGAATCTGGACATCGCGGCGTGGCGCGGCGCGTTCGCGCGGCTCCTGCGCGGGGCGAATCGGCTCATCGCGCCCTCACAGGACGTCGCGAAGCGCATTCGTCGATACGTGCCCGACGTGTCCATCGAAGTATGGCCGCATCCGGAAGGCGATCCGGCGCCCGTGTCGCGCGTCGTTCGCGTCGCGGTGCTTGGAAATCTGTCGCCGGAGAAGGGACTGCATGTCGTTGCTGCACTTTCCCGTGACGCGCGCCAGCGAGGCCTGCCTTTGGCGTTTCGCATCCTCGGCTCCACGACCGAGCCGATCCCGCAGGCGCCGGAGGTCGCCCTCACGATCTACGGGCAGTATGTGGACAGCGAATTGCCGCAGCTCATCGCCGCCGAGAAGCCCGACGTGCTGTTGTTCGCGGCGCAGGTGCCGGAAACCTATGCCTACACGCTGTCCGTCGCGCTCGCCTCCGGATTGCCGATCGTCGCGTCGGCGCTGGGCGCGTTCCCCGAGCGACTCTCCCAGGTGCCGCGTTCGACGACCGTCCCGTGGGATGCTGCTCCGGCCCGATGGAACGATGCGCTGCTCGCCGCCGCGGGCGTCTCGCAGGAAGCGACAAACAGGACTGCCGCTTCGAAGCCGGTGACGATTTGATGGATCCCGCACGCTATCGCGCGCTCTATCTCGCGCGTCTGCCCGCCGCGGCGCGTGCGCATCCGCTGCCGCAGGCGCTGCCCGCGCTTGGCGAGCGGAATTACTATCTCGGGGAAGGGGAAGTCGAGTCGGCGCCGCTTTCGCTGCCGCAGCTGTTCACGGCGGGTGTCGAATGCGGGCACACGGCGGCGCGCCTGGAGCTGAAGCACCAGGTCGGCAGCGTGTATGCGCAGCTCGAGCACTTCCGTGCCGTGCAGGAGCGAGCGATGGGCGATCGCGAGCAACTGGCGGGCGAGCTGCTGGTCATGCATCAGCGTGTCCAGACCGGACAGATCCAGATTTCCGAGATGCAGGCGCAGGCAGGCCAGATGCAGATGCATGCGGCGCACCTCGAGCAGTCATTGCAGGCGGCGCGCGATCGCATCCGCTACATCGAAGGCCTGTTCGTGTTCCGGATGACCGCGCCGTTTCGCTACGTCCTGCGACAGGCAAAGACCGCGCGAGTGCGGCTTCGCTCGTCGTTCGGCGGGATTCTGCGGCTGCCGCAGCTCTCGGCCACCGCATGGTCGATCCTGCGCGCAGAGGGTCCCGGAACGCTGGCGAAGCGGCTGCACGCCAAGGTCAATCGCGAAGCTCGGTTCAAGCCGACGGCACCCGGGCACTACGTGCTCGAGGACGCGGTCGTTCCGCTCACCTTCCCCTCCGCAGAGGCCCCGCGCGTCTCGATCGTCATTCCGGTCTACGAAAAGGCGCTGCTGACCTTCACCTGCCTGAAGAGCGTGCATGCGCACACGCCCCACGAGATGTTCGAGGTCATCGTCGTGGACGACTGCTCGCCCGAGCCGATAGCACCCGCACTCGCCGCCGTGACGGGCGTGCGTTTCGAACGCAATGCGGCCAACCTCGGATTCATCGGCACCTGCAATCGCGGCGCCGAGCTCGCGCGGGGCCAGTACGTCGTCTTCCTGAACAACGACACGATCGTGACCCCGGGCTGGCTCGAGGCGCTGCTGAGCGTTTTCGAAGCGCATCCGGACGCGGGTCTGGTCGGGGCGAAGCTTGTCTATCCGGATGGGCGCCTGCAGGAGGCGGGAGGCATCGTATGGAACGACGGATCCGCGTGGAACTGGGGGCGCGACGACGACCCCGACCGGCCGGAGTACAACTACCTGCGCCAGGTCGACTACTGCTCGGGCGCGTGCCTCGCCATTCCGACTGCGCTGTTCCGCGAGCTTTCCGGATTCGACACGCGCTACGCGCCCGCCTACTACGAGGACGCCGACCTGGCCTTCGCCGTTCGCGCGACCGGGCGGCGGGTCTATTACCAGCCTGCGGCGACGATCGTCCACTTCGAAGGGCAGACGTCCGGCACCGACACAACGGGCGGTGTCAAACGCTACCAGCTGGTCAATCAAGGCGTCTTCGTCAGGAAATGGGGCGCGAAGCTCGCCACGCATCGCGCCAACGGCGTGCAACCGCACTTCGAACGCGATCGCTGGGCGAAGCTGCGCGTGCTCGTGATCGAGGCCTGCATGCTCACGCCGGATCACGACGCAGGCTCGGTGCGCATGCTTGCGATTCTCGACATCCTGACGTCGCTGAATTGCAAGGTCACCTTCGTGGCTGACAACCTCGAGCACCGCCAACCCTACGTCCGGCAGCTGCAGCAGCTCGGCGTCGAAGTCCTGTTCCATCCCTACGTGCGTTCGATCGGCGATCTGCTTGCCAAGCGCAGCAGCGAGTTCGACATCGTCATCATGTCGCGTCATTACATCGCCGTTAAGCACATCGACATGGTGCGGGTCTTCGCCCCCAGAACGTTGATCGTGTTCGATACCGTGGACCTGCATTTCCTGCGCAGCGAAAGGCTGGCGGAGCTGGAGGGCAGCGCGCTTGCGCGGGCGGCGGCGCGCGCCAAGCGCGACGAGGAGCTGACGCTGATCCGCAAGGCGGACATCACGCTGGTCGTGTCGCCGTACGAGAAGGAACTGTTGGCCAAGATCGCGCCCGAAGCGCGGGTGGAAGTGCTCGCGACCATTCACGAGCCGTTTCCTCCGGGGCCGTCGTTCTCCGAACGCAACGGCCTCGTCTTCATCGGCGGATTTCAGCATCCACCGAATACCGACGCGGTGCTCTGGTACGCACGCGAGATTCTTCCCTACCTGCGCACCGAGCTGCCGGGCGTGACCACCTACATCGTCGGGAGCATGGTGCCTGCCAACGTGCGCGCGCTGGCCGCCGAGGACTTCATCGTCACCGGCTACGTTCCCGACGTGACCCCCTACTTCACCGGTTGTCGCGTCTCCATCGCGCCGCTGCGCTATGGCGCCGGGGTGAAGGGCAAGATCAACCTGGCGATGAGCTATGGCCTGCCGGTGGTGGCGACCACGCCGTCGATCGAGGGCATGTATCTGGTCCCCGAGCAGGATGTGCTGGTGGCCGACGACGCGAAGGCGTTCGCCGACGCGATCGTGCGGCTGTATCACGACGAAGTGCTCTGGGAGCGCCTTGCCGCCGGCGGGCGTGAAAACATCCAGGCGCATTTTTCTCGCGACGTTGCGCGCGGTGCGATCACGCGGCTCATAGCCTTCGCGCGCGGGAGTGGAGCGAGTGCGACCGAGTCCTAGCCGCCGGTCGGACTTTCGTTTCTGGAAATGTTGACCAACTTGCCAATGGCCATGTCAAAGATCGTTTTCGTGGTTCGATGGTTCATCAGCGCGTTTGCAGCCCTCAACCAGTATCTGGGCTTCAGCGACGCGCAGGGTATTGCTCAGACCAGCGGGCACTATTTCAACACTATTTCGCAGGCAGAGATTGACGCGCTAGAGGCGGGGAAGTTTGTCGGGTGGCAGCGGTTAACTGGAGCATTCATCGCATACGAGGCGAAGGAAGACGCCCCGGAGGACGCAGTACCCGTGTGCCGATTCTTTAGCAGCAAGTTCACTTCGCACTTTTATACCGCGAATCCGGCGGAATGCGATTCGGTCGAGCGAAATCTCAGCGATGTCTGGGCACTCGAGACCCGAGCCGCCTTCTACATCAATGTCCCGGACAAGCTGACGGGCAACTGCGGCACGGGCTTGCAGCCAATTCACCGAATGTATAACAATCAAGCAATGCCGAATCATCGGTACATTGCGGATGCCCAACTGCGAGATAGGATGTCGGGTGCAGGATGGATAGCCGAGGGTTACGGTGGCGCGAACGCCGTAATGCTTTGCACGCCTGCATAGCTTAACGTAATTCGCGAAGTGCGCCGGCGCCGAGTCCGCGTAGCAGTACCATCTTCAGATCCTTCAAGCCGCTGAGCACCATTGGCACGGGAAGCGACGTTCCATTCAGAAGCGGCTCGACCCATTCGGACAGTTTTTCGGGTTTCTTAGGTGGTCGCGCTGCCGGCCAGGCCACCAGTCGTGGCGGCAGATGGTTGAAGTACACGTCATCAGGTACCTGCTGGTCAAGACTGGAATACGGCCGGCGGCGGTTGTGGAAGTCGAACTGGAGGGCGAGCTTGGTCCCGGCCTCGGACGCGGTCTCGTAGGTGTGGAGTTGGACGTGCTCTTCCCTGACCGAACTCCACAGCCGCGGGCACATTTTCGGCGTGTCGGGCCGTTGGCGAACATTGAACGTGGGAACGAGCCACCCGGTTCGGAGCGTATCGGCGCAAAATGCGCAGACCCGATCAGCAGCGAACCCGAACGCGGTGCCAACCGCCGAATGCGGGATCCATCTGCGGAATTTCGGTTTCAACGGCAATATGGAGACATCGACCAATGTCGGCGAATGCAACCTTCATGGCCCCTGGCGAGGGGGAAACGGTCTTCACCGTCAGTTCCGCGCCGATCAAATTCGGTGCTGGCGCATTGAGCGAGCTTGGCGCAGACGCCCTGGCACTCGGCATGAAGCGGGTCGCTCTGTTCGTCGATTCGCACGCGCTGGCAAGCCTTCCCGGAGAAACGGCGCTCGGCGCGCTCCGTGCGGCCGGGCTCGACGTCGAGGTCTATGACCAGGCGCGCTGCGAGCCGAACAGCGATTCGTTCGAGGACGCGGCCGCTTTCGCCCGTGAAGGGGCATTCGACGGCTTCGTCTCGCTGGGCGGCGGATCTGTGATGGACACCGCCAAGGCGGCCAATCTGCTGTCCACCTACCCGGACGAACTCATCGCCTACATCAATGCGCCGATCGGCAGGGCAAAGCCAATTCCGGGGCGACTCAAGCCGCACATCGCCTGCCCGACCACCTGCGGCACCGGCAGCGAGACGACCGGCATCACCATCGTCGACCTGAAGTCCGTCGGCTTGAAGACCGGCATCGCTTCACCGTTGCTCAAGCCTTCGCTGGCGATCGTCGATCCGACGACCACCGAGACGCTGCCGGGCGGGGTGGTCGCGGCCTGCGGCTTCGATGTGCTCACTCATGCCGTCGAGTCGTTTACGGCGCGACCCTATACCAGCCGGCCACGACCGCCCCATCCGTCCCAGCGGCCGCCCTACCAGGGCTCGACCCCCTACAACGACATCGGCAGCATCGCCGCGATCCGTCTCGGCGGAAAGTATCTGGTCCGCGCGGTACGCGATGCGGGAGACAAGGAGGCGCGCCACCAGTTGATGTTCGCCTCGACGCTCGCCGGACTCGCCTTCGGCAGCGCCGGCGTGCACATCCCGCACGCCATGTCCTATTCGGTTGCCACGCTCAAGCACGAGTTCACGGCCACGGGCTACGAAGAACGCGATCCGATGGTTCCGCATGGCATCGCTGTGGTAATCAACGCGCCGGCCGCGTTCCGCTTCACCGCGTCGGCCAATCCGGGTCGGCACCTGGAGGCGGCTGCCGCGCTGGGGGTCGATATTGTCGGCGCTGCGCTGGATGATGCAGGCGAGATCCTCGCCCAGGCCTTCATTTCGTTGATGCGCGAGGCTGGCCTGCCCTCCGGTATCGCGGCTCTGGGTTACGGAGAAGCCGATGTGCCGGCCCTGGCCGAAGGGGCCTTCGCGCAGCAGCGACCGCTGGTGATGGCGCCGCGCACCGTTTCCAAGCAGGATCTGGAGAGCATCTACCGCAATGCCCTGCGCTACTGGTAAGGATTGGGATTTCTCGTCGGCACGCGCCCGCTTGGTGCCACTTTGCGGGTCGATGGGCTTGGAGCCTCATGCGGCACGGTGAACGTCCGCATATTGCGGGCGAGGTCAATGCCTGGTCACGAACACGAGATCCCAGGTTCCGTGCCCGAGGCTCAATGCCGCGCGTCTCGAACTTGGTCACCGGCCGCCATTCGGGACGCGGCGCGAATCCGGGAGCGGTGTTGGCGAGCAGGGGCTCCGCGGCAAGTGTCGCCAGCATATCCTGCGCATAGTCTTCCCAGTCGGTTGCGGCGTGCAGGTAGCCGCCCGGGGCCAGGCGCTGCGCGAGCACACTGCACGAATTCGGGTTGCAGCAGCCGCCGCTTGTGATGGCGCTTCTTCGGCCAGGGATCGGGAAAATAGACATGGATCCCCGCCAGCGATTGCGCGGGAATCATGCGGGCGACGACCTCGACGGCATCAAAGCGGATCACGCGCACGTTGGTCAGCGCCAGCGCCGCGACCTGCTTCAACAGCGCCCCCACGCCGGGCGCATGGACCTCGATGCCCAGGAAGTCGCGCTCCGGGTGCGCGCGCGCGATGGCGGCGGTCGTCTCGCCCATGCCGAAGCCGATTTCCAGGATGACCGGCGCGTGGCGTCCGAACACCTCCTCAAAGCACAGCGGCGCCGGAGTGTAGTCCAGTCCGTAGAGCGGTAGCAGTTCGGCCAGCGCGCGTCCCTGCGCCGGCGACATCCGGCCCTGGCGAAGGACGAAGCTGCGCACCGGCCGTCGCTCCGGCGAGGCGTCCGGCTCGTGTTCCAGGCTCATCGTAGCGTGCTCAGAAGCGCTGCCAGTCGGTGGCGCTGAGCCTGCGCTCCAGCACCTGCGGCTTGTCGTCGCCGGGCGTCGTGTATTCGATCGTCAGCGTCACACCGCTCTTCCATGCGACGGTGACGTCGGACCATGCGGCCGGCGGCCTCCATCCCAGTTCCCGCCGGAGCCCGTCGCGCGTCACGCGCCAGACTGTGACTTCGTTCGTGCATTTCTTCGCGCAGAAATCGGCGACTGCGACGTGCTGCCGGTCCGGCGCCAGCACCGGTTCCGCCGGCAGCGCCGTCACCCGGTCGTTCGCCCGCTGCAACACGGCGTAACTCAGGTCTTCGCCGACGGTGACGAACAGCACGACCGCGTTGATCGGACTCCAATAGTCCCAAAGCGCATAGCTGCGTTCGGCGGTTAACGTGAATGTGTCGACGAAGTCGCGCGTTCCCGACGGGAACAGCGAAACGCGCAGCGTGTCGCCGTTGCGCACCGCGAGATTGGGCAGCGCCTTCAACTGCTCGGCCTCGATCAGCCGGCCGCAGTGCGCCGGACCGTCGGCCTGCGCACACAGCGTGAGCACGCGCTCCTGCGTTGGCGACGCCGCGCGGCCGGTCAGCGCACAGACCGCAACGCAGGCGCCCGCGATTGCGCGCAGAACGGACGATCGCACGCAGTGCCTTTAGGAAATGAGGCCCGACGTCGGTGAGCTCGGGCTTGCCGCGTACAGCTTGCGCGGCATGCGGCCGGCGAGAAACGCATTGCGCCCTGCCTCTACCGCCAGCCTCATCGCACGCGCCATGCGCACTGGATCCTGCGCGAGGGCGATGGCGGTGTTCATCAGCACGCCGGCGCAGCCTGATTCCATAGCGATCGCCGCATCGGACGCAGTGCCCACGCCGGCGTCCACCAGCACGGGCACCTTCGCCTGATCGATGATGAGCTTGAGGTTCCATGGGTTGAGAATTCCCATGCCCGAGCCGATCAGTGATGCGAGCGGCATGATCGCCACGCAGCCGATGGACTCGAGTTCGCGCGCAATGATCGGGTCATCCGACGTATAGACCATCACCTGGAATCCGTCGGCGACCAGGCGCTCCGCGGCCTTCAGCGTTTCGCGCACATTGGGAAAAAGCGTGCTGGGGTCGCCCAGCACCTCGAGCTTGGTGAGCGCGTGCCCGTCGAGCAGTTCGCGTGCGAGCATGAGCGTGCGGACCGCCTCGTCGGCGGTGTAGCAGCCCGCGCTGTTGGGAAGGTACGTGAATTCGGTTGGCGGCAGCGCGTCGAGCAGAGACGGCGCGTTGGCATCCTGCCCGAGGTTCGTGCGTCGGATAGCCACGGTGACGATCTGCGCACCGGAGGCAATGACTGCATCGCGCGTCTGTGCGAAATCGCGGTACTTGCCGGTACCGACCAGCAGCCGCGAATGATAGGCCTGACCCGCGATGAGCAGCGGATCGGCGAGGGTACTGGGTCCGGTGGGTCCGGTGGGCGCGTTCATTGCATTATTTTACGCCGGGCGAACCGATGTCGCAGATCACCCCCCCCCGACGGCCGCGACCACTTCCAGCCGGTCCCCGGCGTTGATGCGGGTGTCCGAGTGGCGACTTTTGGGTACGATCTGTCCGTTGAGCTCGACCGCGATCCGCTTGCCCTCGAGATTGAGCGCGCGGACCAGGTCCGCGATGCTGGCGGGCGGGGGATCGATGCGCTGGACGGCGCCGTTGACGATCAGTTCCACGTCAGTCTCGCTGGACCGTCCCAAGGGACTGCCGCCCTCCGTGAAGGGGCCGCGAGCACAGCGAGCGTGGGGCACGTTTCATCGCTGCCGCAGAGGTACGCCAATGGACCGAAGCATCCTCGATGGAAGCGGTGAGCGAAAAGGGATCATTCCGGCAATTCTACCGCCGCCGCCCCGCTACTCCCGATAACGGCGCATCGCTTTCTGCAGAAAGCGCATCTGGTTCTCGAACGCCTCGCACATTCCGCACACGGAAAGGTGCCAGCGGAGCTTGATCTGCGCCCAGCGCGACAGCGGTTCTTCGCGCATCCGCGACAGCTGTTGCGCCACGTCCTGACAGGAGACGAGGTGCCCGAGGGCCTTTTTGGCGAGATTGATCATGGCGTCCGGGTCACGGGTCCGGTGGTACCCGGCGTGCGGTTGCCCGGGGCGCTGCGTCCGAACCAGTGAATGTCCAGGCATTCGCGCAACGACATCCGGGCGCGGTACAGAATGACCCAGAGATTATTCGCGGTAATCGACAATTCCTTACAGATTTCGTGGCTTTCGAGTTCCATGACCTCTCGCATCATGAACACGCGGGCAGTGTTGGGCGGCAATCTTTCCAGACAGAAGTCCATGACGTCGAAGAACTGGCGACGGTTGAGCGCCTGCTCGGGATCGCCCCAGTCGGCCGGCGGGACCTGCCACGCGCCGTTCTCCTTGAACAGCCCTTCAAAATCCTCGAGATCGGCCTCCTCGTCCAGCATGCTGGCGGCGATGGGTTCGCGCTGCTTCTTCCGGATGGCGTCGACGATCTTGTGCTTGAGGATCCCGGTCAGCCACGTCTTTACGCTGGATTTGCCGGTGAAGCCCGCCTGCGCAGTCAGCGCCGCCATCAGCGTGTCCTGCACGACGTCCTCGGCAAGCGCGGTGTCGCGCAGCTGCAGGCGCGCGACCCGCAGCAGATAGCCGCGCTGGATTTCAAGCTGCCTTGCGAAATCGTCGCTCATCGTCTCGCCACACACAGGAACCGGGGAATACTAGGTCGATTTTCGCCTGCGGCCTAGCGGTTTTCGGGGGGGCGCCGTTCGGGCGAGGCAGGCCATTGCCGACCACGACGGCCAGGGCCAGCCCTGCGCGGCCCCGCCTCTTTCCGGCTTCGGCGCGCGTCATGGCCGAGGGGGACCACCGGCCCGCTGGCAGCGCCGAAGTGTCGCGCTCCGTTCGCGACGCCTTATTGCGGCGTGCACATGGTGACTGTGTCGGCGCCATCGCCCTCGGCGATCCAACCCTTCGCCACCATCTGGTCACGGGTCGCGCGGTCGGCCGTGTAGCGGTGGTTGGCGTCGGCACGGTTCGTGAACACACGATACACCGGCACCGTTCCCGCTGCGCAGTCGCCGAGGTTCGGCAGGTACAGGTAGAAGAACGTCGACGACTCGAGGATGAACGTCGGGTTCGCGGCCATCGTGCCATCGCATTCCTTCGCGTCGCGCCCGAAGAAATGACCGTTGCCCAAGCCTGGAGGAATGTAAATCCGGCATACGGCCGACGTACCGGCCTGCGCGGCGCTGTAGACCTTGAACGACTGGCCGGTGCGCGCCCAGCCGACGAACGTGCCATTGTCGAGCTTGGCGATTTCGTCGGCGACGTAGGTGATGAAATAGTGGTCGAAGCCGGCGTGGTAGAACTCGATGGCGATGACCGGCGCGCCCGTGGACGGCGGCGACGCCTTGACCGCGGCCGCGGCATCTAGGATGCCGTAGCCCCACGTGTAGTTGGGCGTCGTCGGCATGTCCGGACTCGAACCGTCGTATGTCGGCAGGTTGGTCGAGAACGCGTTGGTCTGCACGCTCGTGAAGAGGCGCTGCTTCACGGTCTCTGGCGTCATCGTCGGGTCCTGCTGCAGCATCAGCGCAACGGCGCCCACCACATGCGGCGTGGCCATGCTGGTGCCGTCGAACCCCACATGCACGCCATCTGCTTCAATGTCCGACGGCGACGCCGGCTTGGCCTTGTCCGCCGTCAGCGCCGACATGATCTTCGAGCCCGGCGCGGCGACCTCCGGCTTCATGATGGCGGGGCATTTGGCGGAGTTGCTGCAGCTGCGGCGCGGGCCGCGACTGCTGAAGTTGGAGATGTCCGACAGAGTCCCGGACGACGTGTCCGAGCCGGGCCCGTTGACGCTGTTCCATGAATTGCGCGTGTTGTACGACGCCACGGCGATCACTCGCTTGGCACTCGACGTGTCGGTCAGGATCTCGGTGGTCACCGGTGCGGTGTGATCGGTGAACGTGAACCCGGTTGCATCCTCGCCGTTGATGATCGAGAAGGCGTGGCTGCCGCCTGCTACCACGCTGCCCACCAGCGTGATCTTCCACGCGCCAGTCACCAGCGGCGCGGCGGTGGTCGAGCCGATCGAAACCCTGATCTGCCGGTCGTCGTTGTTGGCCTGCGGGCCGGTCGACACGAATTCCACCGCACCGCATGGGGTTGCGACGGTGCCGGGGTTCTCGCCCGGATTCACGGTGGCGGTTGCCGCGCATCCGGGGCCCGCCACGTTGACGCCCCAGGCGTCCGTCCCCGGATACCAGATCTCGAGATCGCCACCCTTGCTGTTGTCGGGAACGTTGAAGCCGACCGTGACACTCGCACCCTGCGTGAGGGTGCCGAACGCGCGGATGGGCGCCGTCGCCTCGTTGCCGGCGGCGGCCACGAGGATGACGCCGGGCCCCGCGAGGTTGCTCATCCCCTGCTCGTAGTTCGACGTGCCATCGCGCGCGCCGAAGTACGAGCCGAAGCTCATGTTGATGACCAGCGGGCGGCCCAACGCGGCGGCCTTCGCCTTCATCCAGGCAATGGCGTCGAGCACCTGCGCATTTCCGTTGCCGTTGGCGACCAGCAGGTCGGCCGAGGGCGCCATCCCGATCATGCGATAGCCGATCTGTCCGTTGCCCGTGGCCTGCCCGTTGCCCGCGGCGATTCCGGCAACGTGCGTGCCGTGACCGTCGGTATCCTTCTGCGTGCACGCGGCGGCGTCGCCGTTGATCGCAGCGTTGATCATCGCCGGCGTACATTCGCGGCCGTACGCATATCCCGTCGGCGGCACGCCGCCGGCGTCCGTGCTCGCCTGGTCCCAGATCGCCAGGATGCGCGTGCTGCCGTCGCCGTTGCGAAAGTCGCCGTGCTTGAAGTCGATTCCGGAATCGATGACGCCGACGATCACGTTCTTGCCCGTGCCGGTGGTCCAGTTGGGTGGCGTACCGACACGCAGCGTGTCGGCGCGGGCGGCGGGCACGCTGCGATCGAGGCGCAGCGGCTGCTTGCGCGACGCCTCGATCGACGCGACACCGGGAAGCGCCGCCACTGCGGCCACCTTGCTGGCAGGGATGTCGACGGTCGCGATGTTTCCCATCACCGAGCGCACGCGCACGCCCTGTGCCCTGACTGCATCGAGGCTGCCCTCGAAGCGCAGGATAGCCTGGACGAAGGGTTCGGCGATGCCGGGTTCGATGTGCATGAGCGCCGGCTTAGCCGAACCGTGCTTCGCTACTGCGGAGAGCGTGGCGTCGAGCTTGTCGGGCTGCATGGCCGTTGCCGCATGGGCACCGATTGGAATCACCGCCAGCGCGGCGGCCGATACTGCTGCGAGCAAGCGCAGTGACGCGCGCGCCATCATGGACATCAATACTCCCTGTTGTTGTGTGCCGCACTCGTCACGGCTTGCGCGCGAACAGCCACCCCGCGACCAGCGCGGAGTCTCTCTCATTTGCCGGGAGGCCGCAACGAACTTTGCCAGTGGTGGCGATGAACGGCGTGGGTCGCCAGCCACCGCAAGCCACTGGACTAGGAATGCAGCAGGGCGCGCGCTCCCGCGAAGACCATTTGCACGGCGATGGCGGCAAGGATGATGCCCATCATCCGCGTAATGACGTTCATGCCGGCCGTGCCGAGGAATCTGGAAGCCAGCACGGACATTCGCATGCCCAGGAAGAGGAGTACCGCCATGACTAGGATGACGCCGATAAGTGCCGAATACGCGGACGCGCCGCTCGCGTCGTGTGCGAACACGATGACGGTCGAGATCGCACCCGGACCGGCGAGCATGGGCATCGCGAGCGGATAGACCGCCGGGTTGTCCTGCGCGTCGGCATCACCGGGTGACTGATGCATGCCGCTCGGCTTGGCATGGAGCAGCGAATAGGCGATGGAAAGAATGATGAGTCCGCCCGCCGCACGCAGGCCTGCCACCGAAATGCCGAATGCGCGGAGCAATTCCGATCCGATCAGCACGCATGCGACCAGGATCAACGCTACCGCGATCGAAGCCACCACCGCGATTCTGAATCGTTGCGCATCCGATTTTCCGTCCGTCATCGACAGAAACACCGGAATGTTGCCGATCGGATTCATGATCGCGAACATGGCTGCGAAGAATTTTGCGGTTTCGCTCCACTCCACGGAATTCCCTCCTCTTTCAGCGGCGTCTCCGCCAGCACGCCGAGTCTATCCCAACGTTGTCGGATTAGCGGCGTGTTGCCGGCCCAGGAGGGGCGGCGCAGGCGTCCCCTGCCGAAATCGCAAGCATTCCTGCGGCTCGACGCGGGTTCTGTTCCAAAGCTTGGCACCGAGCGCGCTGTATCACGCAAACAAGTTGCGGACGTTTGCGTTCGCGCGGACTTTGCCAGACCGTACGTATCGGTGAAGATCGTGCCGCTGTAATTGCCTTGTCTTGCCTGATCCTGGTCCGCCATCGTTGCGCTTGGCCGATAAAAAACTTCGGGGCGTGGGTGAAGCCATGTGGCACGGGCTCGTTGGCGGTCGCCTCCCGCAACGGCAGGTCGTTGGCAGTTGCGGACAGCTTAGGAGGCGTTCCGCCAGTGTCCCGGGCGAAGAAAAACGGGTTAGAGATTTCTCTCCAACCCGTTGTTTTCAAATGGTGGCGAGCCAGGGACTCGAACCCCGGACCAAAGGATTATGATTCCTCTGCTCTAACCAGCTGAGCTAGCTCGCCAAAGCCCGTAATTATCGCAAAGTTGGCCGATCGCGTCCAGATCATCAGGGGTCCGTTGCGCCTGTCTGCGCTCCTGTCGCTGCCGTCGCCTTTCGCCCGTCAGCGATACGCAGCCCAACTCCTCGCGCCGATCGCGCGCTCTGACGCGGGCGCCCCACGCCGGCAATGCTGCAGTCCCCCGACCCATGAAAATCAATCGCCTGGCACGGGCTCATGTCGCGCCAGGCGAATATTGCGGGGTCTCGTCGCCGATTTTCACCGGTTCGTCGCGTGCCGCTTGAGGCAAGCTGAAGGCGTGCCTAGAGTTCGAACCGTCGGCAGCAACGACTTCCGACCCGAAGCACGCAACCCGGGCTAGCGTGACCCACAGGAGAAACGTCATGGACACGTACAACACCACCAACTGGAAACAGAAACTCGTGTTCGTCGCGGCGACCCTCGCCATCTCCGTCGGCGGTTTGCAGTTGCTCGCGGGTGCAATGACGCATCCTGATCCGAACGTACTCGCGTCGCGAGCGCAGTTCATCGCGGCGGAGAGTGAACGTGCGGGCCAGATTCGCGCACTCGAACGCGGCGAGGTACGGTTGGCGAAGGCCGAGAGCCCGTCCAGCCGCTGAGGCGGTATGGGTGGCGACGCACATTTCGAAGTCGCGTCACGCGCAAAGCCTGGCGCCGCAATTCCACATCGACGATAAGATATTCCGTTTCCCCCCTGCCGGTACCCCCACCGGCAACCGAGGGCCCGCGCGAGCGGGCCTTTTTTTCGAGCGAGCAGCGCCGCTCGCTCATTGCACATACGCGATTTCGTTCAACGCTTCGCCGGCAGCGGACGCAGCTGGGTCGTGATCACCCAGTGACCGACCGCGTTGCCGAGCGCAGTGCCGGCAGCGGTCGAATTTCGGTAATGAATGCCGCCCCAGACCCGTGCATCGGCAACTTCAGTAACGAATTCGGCCACCCGCTTCCAGCTTCGCGCGGCCGTCGTCGCGGCCTGCGGCGGTGGCCGGTGTCAAGGTAAGCGGCACCTCGAGCTCGGCGTCGCCCAGATAGGAAACGACGACCGTTGCGAAGGCCGCACCAACGTTGCAGTGCGCGCACGGGTACTCTGGGTGTAGTGGCGTATCGACGAGAGGCAGCCAGCTTTCATCGCGTTCGGTCGCATCGTTGCCGTCGATGTCGCCATTGCGGATCGCAGTGATCGGCCGCCAGAAATTGTAGGCGTACTTGGCATCGAAATAGGCAATGCTGGCGTCCGACAGCGTCATGATCAGCAAGTGCGAGGAATCGCGCGTGATCGGCGACGCTTACCATGTCATCGACGGCAGGCCTGACACGGAGTCCAGATATTGCTGAGGACCATTCGACGCCCAGAACACGCTGTGGCCTTCTGCTCAGGCGAGCGCTGCTTACTGTTCTCGGGCTCCTATCGCTTTGACCTCGTTGTAGTCGCGAGTCCAGACGTCACTGGTAAGCGGCGGTGGCGGGCCTGGACGAAACTGCGACGGTGACGTCAGTGCGAATGGTTTGGCGGTGATTGCGTCGTCGCCTATGGGCAGGTTAGTCGGGACGTAGACGCCTGCCACCGCGAACGGACGGTACTGGCTCGGCGCGCTGGGGCCCTCCCCTTTTCGTGACGCCACCTGCGCCGTACCCGTGGCTTCTCCGAACTTGCGCCCTTCGGTGGTCGCAGGGGCGGCCGGCAGTTTTTCCGCGATCGCTTTGCACGCCGCGCCAACCGCCAACTTGTTGCGAAGGATGCAACGCAAGAATGACGGCACAACCGGCGCCGAGCGCGGCGGCGCTGGGGTCGACGCCGGCAGGAGGTGCGGGCTGCGCGCGGTACGGCTCGTAGCGTCGCTCGATCGCGTTCGCGGCATCGAACATCGCGAGATCGACGAGGGTCAACGTATTGGGCGCGCGCGGGGCCGCACCCGCGGCTCGCGCGGTGTGCAGCGCAAGATCGTGAACGTCACCCACGACATCCGCCGACGCAGGCAGCGAAAGGAATACCGCCAGGATTGACAACGCAACGACCGGTGGCTTTTGCACGATTCACCTCCACGAGCAGTTGGTCCGATAGGATTCGCGAGGCCGGCCAGCCGTTTGGGCCTCTTCCGTAGACATCCCGTCCCGGATAGTCTCCCCGGAAGCGCAGGCGACCGAAAGGGGTCCTCACCACTCGATTTGCCGGATTCGCCACGCGATTTTCGGGTTTCGTCCGGCCCGCTGTTGCCGGCACCTGGCTCGGGGCCGAGAATGCGCCCGATGGGAGGCATTAGATGCTAGACGCGCCGTTCGGCGGTAATACGAAGTCGACCTGGGCCTTGGTCCGCCTCGGCCGATTCCTGCGTTCGCACCTGAGCCGCCGGCGCTTCGCGTTCACGCTGGCGATCTGCGCGCTCATCAGCACGCAGGTGCTGTTCCAGCCGTTGCTCTATCAATTGTTCTCGCTCGAACTTCTGTTGCGGACCTGGTCCGACTACCTTGTCGAATGCCTGCTCATGGGGTTTCCCATCCTGTTCATGCTGACGCTTGCCGAAGCCCTGTCCGCCGGCGTTCGCGCCTCGTGGCGGCGGTGCTTATCGTTACCAGCCTGTTCGCAGGTACCTTCGCCGGGGCGATCATGCTGATACCGTTCTACGACCTTGATTGGGACAGCATCACGACACCCAGATTCTGGAGTGATCTGTTGTACTGGATGGTCATCGGCGGCGGCATCGCGGCGATCAACGGATTCCATCAGCGGGCGGCCGCTGCCGCGGCGTCGATGCATCAGGCGCGGATCGACCAGGTAGCGCTTGCCAAGCAGATGCTCGAAGCGCGCCTGCAGGTCATGCGCGCGCAGATCGAGCCGCACTTCCTGTTCAACACGCTCGCCAACCTCAATCGCCTGTGCCAATCCGACGTCGATGGGCATCACGATGCTCGACAACCTGGTTCGCTACCTGCGCGCCGCGCTTCCTCGGAGCGCCAGGACGATCCATGCTTGCGCAGGAAGCGGAGCTGGTGCAGTCCTACCTTGCGGTCCTCAAGATCCGCATGGGCGCGCGGCTGCGCTACAGCATCGATGTGCCGACCGAGCTGGGAAAGCAGCCGTTTCCTCCGATGATGCTGCTGACGCTCGCGGAGAACTCGATCAAGCATGGCCTCAATCCTTCCTCGATGGGAGGCGGTCATCGCGATCCGGGCCCTCGCCGTCGGCGGCATGCTGGAAATTCGCGTTGCGGACAGCGGAGTCGGATTCGGCGCGGCCGCGACTGGCGGAACGGGTGTAGGTCTGGCGAACACGCGCGCGCGTCTGGCGGCGATCCATGGCGACGTCGCCGAACTGATATTCCTGGCCAACGAGCCCAGCGGGGTGATCGCGGTGATCAGGGTACCGATGGTGGCTGTGCCCGCCTTCCCCGCCGACCCCATGCCTGCGGGAGCCCCGGCATGACGGCCGATCCGGCGCGCCCGACGGCGCTGATCGCCGAAGACGAGCCGCTGTTGCGCGAGGAGATCGTGGAGCTTCTGCGCAAGCTGTGGCCGGAACTCGACATTGTCGCGCAGACCGATGACGGGGTCGACGCGCTGCGTCTGCTGACCCTTCACCGCCCGATCGTGATGTTCCTCGACATTCAGATGCCGGGTTTGAGCGGCCTCGAGGTGGCAAAGCAGGCGGCCGGGCGCTCGCACTGCGCATTCGTTACCGCCTACGACCAGTACGCGATCGCCGCGTTCGACCAGGGCGCGGTGGATTACGTCATGAAGCCGGTGAGCCTGCCACGTCTTGCGACGACAGTGCAGCGGCTGAAGGAACGCATCGGATCCGTGCCGGCGGACCTTTCGAATCTGCTGACCGGGCTTGCACGGCAGAAGGCGGAGGCGAAAACGTACCTGCGCTGGGTCAACGCGTCGGCAGGCACGACGATCAAACTGATCACCGTCGACGAAATTTGCTATTTCCGCGCCGACACCAAGTACACACTGGTCGTGACGCCGGGCACAGAGTCGCTGATCCGTAAGCCGATCAAGGAATTGATCGACGAGCTCGACCCCGACTTGTTCTGGCAGATCCATCGTTCGACGCTCGTCAACGTCAATGCGATAGCAGGTGTCACCCGCGACTTGCGTGGGCACCTGCAGGTGAAGTTGAAGCAGCGCGCTGAGGCATTGCCCGTGAGCGAAAGCTACACCCATCTTTTCCGGCAGATGTAGGCCGCAACCACCAGAGGAGCAGCGCATGAAGTCCACGAAGGTTACCCGGCGTGACGTTCTCGGGCTGCTTGCCGCCATGGGCATCGGCGTCACCGAATCCGCACTCGCTGCTGCGCAGGAGACGAAGTCTGACGACCTCGCAGGCGGCAAGATCGTGTTCGAGAACGACAAGGTGCGCGTCATCTCGCACCTCGCCCGCCCGCGGATGGGCGTGTGCGGCCCCGGATTGCATTCGCATCCCCCGCACCTGACGATCGCGCTGACGGACATCAAGGCCAAGGTGACGAAGGCCGGAAAGGAACCGTTCATCGCGGTGAACAAGGCGGGCGATGTGTTCTGGGACAACGGTGGAGCGCACGTCGTCGAGAACATCGGCAGCCGTGACAGCAAGCTCTATCTCGTCGAGCTGAAGGGGTAGCTTTGCCCCAAAGGGAGCGCGCGCGGGATGCTTGTCTGCTGGCGGCTCCCGCCGCGGCCCCCTCCGGATTGGATTGCCGTGCCTGAACCGGACATGAAGTACGCGCGGCGACTGCTCGTGCTGCTGCGCAGGCGTGCGCCGGCCATCGCGGCCTTCCTGGTCGTCGTGAGCGTATTCGACGCGACGCGGTCGTGGTCGGTGTTCAACGCGCCGAATGGTTTTGCAGAGGGCATCGTGACCTCGGTGCGCGTCAACTGGATGCTGATGCTCGCGGCCGCGTTGGCGCCGCACCTGGTCGAGGCGGCGAACTTCCGTCCCATTCCACGAGCGGTGTATTCGGTAACGGGCACATTCGCTCTCGTGGCAGTCGTCGCGCTGGTTATCGGGTTGCTGGTCGAAGGCCCTATCACGGCAGGCGTGAGGGACGGTCGTTTGCTGTCCAACGAAACGTTCCTGGTGCGCGGCTGCTGGCTCTTTTCGGTGGCCGGATTGCTGTTCGCCGCCTACTGCCAGACTCGCGACCGGGAAATTTCGACGATCCGCGCAGCGCGAGCCGCAGAACTCGAGCGCGCGGACTCGCAGCGCAACATCCTCGCGTCGCGGCTGCAGGTGCTGCAGGCGCGGGTGGAACCCGAGTTGCTGTTCGGCGCCTTGGGCGACGTGAGGGGCGCGTACCTGCGCGACCCGGCGGCTGCCGAGTCGCTAATGGACGACCTGATCGTGTACCTGCGTGCGGCGCTGCCGCAGATGCGCGGTGGAGTCTCCACGTTGCAGCGCGAGGCCGCGCTGGCGCAGGCCTATCTCAAGGTTGTTCCGGCGGGGCGCAGCGGAAACCTGGACGTCGAAGTGCGCATCGCGGACGAGTCCGGTGCGGCAGCTTTCCCGCCGATGGTCCTGCTGCCTCTCGCGCACGCGGCGAGCGACGCCGCGCCGCCCGCCATTCAGATTGAAGCGCCAGCCACCGCGCAGGGTGTCACCATCGATGCAAATTCCGTTGCCGTGCGTCTGTCCACATCCCGCGTTCCCGAGGGCTGGGAGGAGGCCGAATTGCTGGCGATCCGCAGCGCGCTGGAAAACCACTTCGGTGCAGTGGCGTCCTTGCGGATCGAGCGCACCAAGGAGAGCGTGAGCGCCGTCGTAACCTGGCCGGAAGCGCATTTGTCGTCCCGCCCGATTGCATCGGCGACGTTGGCGGCCGCGTAGTTGCTGCCCCTTCGATCGATGCCGGTTGCGCATCGCCGTCGGCGGGCACGGTCCTGTTGACCGGTCGCCGGCACGTGCCAAGGGACCTCGACACCCGGCGATGAATTCGGCGTCCGCCACTGCGGGCAGCGTTTCCGCGGCGACATTGCATGGTTCGAGCGACTACAGCCCGGTCGCCCTCTGGATCAGCGGAAAATAGAAGCGGTAGGGCAGCAGCCGCAGGAACTTGAGCTTGCGGGTGAACGCCTTCGGAAAGTGGATCTCGAAGCCGCCGGCGCGCAGGCCGGCGATGATCTCGTCGGCCGCCTCCTCCGCCGAGATCAGGTTCGGCATCGTGAACTCGTTGCGGGCTGTGAGCGGCGTCTTCACGAAGCCGGGCATCACGAGGTAGACGCCCAGCCCCTTCGGGTGGAGGTCGAGGTAGAGCGTCTCGGTGAAGTTGATGAGCGCCGCCTTCGACGCGCCGTAGACGAGCGCCTTCGGCAGGCCGCGGTAGCCGGCGACCGACGCGACGATGCCGAGCGCGCCATGCCCCTGCGCGAGCAGGCCGGGCACCACGACGGAGACAGTGTTGATCACGCCGTGCAGGTTCGTCTCGAGCAGCGCGCGCGAATTCTGCTCGGTGACCTCCCATGCCCGGATCTCCTGGTGCGTCCCCGCGACAATCAGCACGAGATCGACCCCCTGCCACTGCGCCTGAAGCTGGCGCCACGCGGCCGTGACGGCGCCGGTGTCGGTGAAGTCGAGCGGCAGCACCACCGCCGCTGCGGAATTGCCAGCGACGTCCGCGAGCTTGTCCTCCGAGCGCGCGGAGAGCGCGACGCGCGCGCCCAGCGCGAGCAACGCCTTCGCGGTCGCGGCGCCGATGCCCGTCGACGCGCCGATGATCCACACGCGCGCGACCGGCCACGGCGGCAGCGGCGGATTGAGCGGCGCGAGCAATCCCATGTCAGCGCTTTCGGAACGACAGCGTGACTTCACCGACCTTCACGCCGAATTTCGACATTGTCGTGCGGTTGAGCAGCGTCCTGTCGTCGATCAGGTACATCCAGTCGTCCATGTCCATATGCCAGGTGCGCCCGTCGACCGGCAGCGCGAGCACGTAGGTCCAGTGCAGCGCGTTGCCGGCCGCGCTTCCCTGCGCGACGCCCACCACGTCACCCGCGGTGCCGGTGTAGCGGTCTGCATCCTTCACCAGTGTCCAGACGCGGTTCTCCGACGCGCCATCGGAGTATTCGAAATGCTCGTCGAGCGTTCCGGTGTTCGCCGGACCAGGTCGCGTCGATGCGGACCCGGAAGCGCTTGACCACCCTGCCCGAACGGTCCTGGAACATGCCCCAGCCGTCGACGGTGCCGTTGAAATAGCGGGCGAGGTCGAGCGGCGGCGACTCGCTTCGATAGTCCGCGACGTCCACCGACGCGCAGCCGGAGGCGACGAGCATGGCGAGAGCGATGATGAGCGAGCGGGTCATGCGGTACGAACCTTCCAGTGGGCGTTGAACCGCGCGAGCGCCGTCAATGCGCCCAGTTTCAGCACGCAGGGCACGCCGGCGTAGACGAACGCGAGGGCGGCAAGCGCCGACGCGTCGCGAGTTCCGGGCGCGTAGCCCAGCAGGCCCAGCAATGGCAGCGCGATGCCCGCCGCGAGCGCGAGGTTCAGCTTGGTCGCAAGCGTCCACAGGCCGAAGTACGCGCCGGTCGAGCGCATCGTGCCGTGACGCCCGATCACGTCGGCAAGCAGCGAAGGGGGAAGGGCTAGGTCGGCGCCGAGCGCCAGGCCCGACGCCACGCAGATGAAAGCGAACGCCATGGTGTCGCCGGCGCCCAGGAAGGCGGCCCAGACGAACGCGACGATCGCGATGACCATCGCGGCCTGCCACGCCCGCACCTTGCCGAAGCGCGCCGACGCCTTCACCCACAACGGCATGCCTGCGGCGCCCGCGATGAAATAGAGAGCAAGGAACGCACCCTGCATCGCCTCGGCGGCGAGCACATCGGCGATGAAGAACAGCACGAGCGTGGCCGGAATCGCCGATGCGATGCCGTTGGCCATGAACACGGCGAGGAGCCCCCGGAAGCTGCGGTCGGACAGCGGTTGAGCCAGGTCGGCGAAAATTCGCGTGCCTGCCGATTTCGACCGTGCCGTTGTCGCACGCGGCACGGCCGGCGTGAACGCGAGCGTGACGGCTACGCAGGCAAGGCAAGCAAAGGCGAAGACCCAGGCGAAGCGCGGTAACCCGACGTCGTCGCCGTTCGCACCGCCGAGCACGCCTGGCGCCACGCTGGCGACGACGACCCCAATCAGCGCCAGCGATTCGCGTACCGCGGTGATGCGGGTACGCTCGACCGGGTCCTTCGACAATTCGGCACCCCAGGCGGCGTGATTGATGGTGGCGAGGCTGAAGGCGAAATAGACGATCGTCAGCGCTCCGGCCAGCCACCCCAGCAGCGCGGTTTCCCCACCTGCCGGCGGCGAGAACAACGCGATCATGCCGAGCGCCAGCACCGGCGCGGCGAGGGCGATCGGCCACTTGCGCGAAGCGACGCGATCGCTCCAGGCGCCGATCAGGGGATCGAGGATGCCGTCGGCCAGGCGCAGCATCAGCAGCAGCGCGCCGAGCGTCGTCAGCGAAACACCGAGCTGCGCGCCGTAGAACTTCGGCAGGTGGACGTACAGTGGCAGCGCGGCCATCGCGAGCGGCATGCCCAGGAGCCCGTACGCGGCGAGTGCGGCCGCCGGCAATCGACCGCGCACCAACGCCGTCGCGCCCGGGGCCGCCCGCGTGGCCGCCGTCATTGGCTGCCTAAAAGCTTCTTCCGGAAATCGGAGCGCGAGGTATTCGGGTCAAGCCAGATGGCAAAGAACGCGCGCGCGAACCCGGGCTCGGCGATCTCGCCGATCGATGTTCCATTGTGGAAAAAGCGAACCGTGCCCGCCGCCGTATGAAGGCCCGTGATGCGGTCGCCGCGGCGAACGTCGGGAAAGATGCGCGCCATCTGCTCGCCCCAGCGCGAGCGCTTGGCGGCGGAGCCGTAGTCGAGCTTCGCGATTTCCTCGACGCTGCGCTGTGCGATCTTCGCGCCATCGAGATCGCGATGGTAGTGCAGGTCGAGCGCGTACACGCCGTCGTGCGGCCAGCCGCGCGCAGCGCTCCAGTACCAGGCGTCGTAGACCGAAATGCCGAAGAACGTCAGCTCGCCGCCGCCCCGGGCCTTCATGCCCGGCGCGAGATCGGCGACGACGGCGGGCAGCGTTGGCGCGCGCTCGGGCCGCGCGATCGCCGGCGTGCTCACCACCGCGACCGCGAGCACAGCCGAAAGCAGCGCGCGCTCAATCACGGACGAACGTGTACTGCGCGACATCGGTGGTCCCCGTGTCGAAACCGGCGGCGCAATAGGCGAGGTAGAAGCGCCAGCAGCGAATGAACCGCTCGTCGAAGCCCTGCGCACGAATCGCCGGCCGCGCGGCGTCGAACGCCTCCAGCCAGCGCTTCAGCGTCTCGGCGTAATCGCGGCCGAACGCGTGGACGCGAACGAGTGCGAGGCCCGCCGCCTTCGCCGCGTCGACAAAACGCGCGGGGGAAGCGAGCATGCCGCCGGGAAAAATATACTGCTGGATGAAGTCGGACTGCGTTCGATAGCGTTCGAACCGGTCGTCGGCGATGGTGATGGCCTGGATACAGGCATGGCCGCCTGGCGCCAACGCGTCGCGGACGGTGCGAAAGAAGCCGGGCCAGTAGCGTTCGCCAACTGCCTCGAACATCTCGATCGATGCGATTCCGTCGTAGCGTCCCTGCACGTCCCGATAGTCCTGCAGCCGCAGATCGGCCTTCGCCGCATAGCCGGCGGCGGCAAGACGCGAACGCGCATGCGCAGTCTGCGCGTCGGACAGCGAAATGCCGGTAACGTGATGTCCAGCGCGTGCCGCGGTTTCAGCAAACCCACCCCAGCCGCAGCCGATCTCGAGGATGCTCGCACCCGGTTTCAGCGCCAGCTCGGCGAGCAGGCGGTTGTACTTCGCCTGCTGCGCCGCAGCCAGGGGCTGCGCGAAGTGGCCCTCGAACAATGCGGACGAGTACGTCATCGTCCGGTCGAGCCATAGTCCGTAGAAATCGTTGCCGAGATCGTAGTGCGCGACGATGTTGCGGCGCGCCTGCCGCCGGGTGTTCGTGTTGAGAAAATGCTTGAGCCGCAACAACGAGCGCGTCCACCAGTGGCCGTAGAACGCGCGCTCGAGCGCGGACTGGTTCGCCGCCAGCACCGTGAGCAGCTGCGTGAGGTCGGGCGTGTCCCAGCGCCCCGCCATGTAGCTTTCGGCAAATGCCACGTCGCCGCCGCGCAGTGCTTCGGCCGCGACGCCCCAGTCGCGAAGCGTAAGCGCCGCCGGCGCGTTGCGCGCATTGGGCACGGCTGCGGCACCATCGCCGAAAGAATACACCGCTCCGTCGGGCGCGGTGAGTTCGACGCCGCCCGATTCAAGGCGGCGCAGCAGCGCGACCAGGAGTCGCGCGGAGGGGGGCAGATGCGGCCTGGGTGCGGCGAGAGAGCTGTCGAAGGTGGTCATGAGCTGCGGGTGAGGTTGGATGACGAGGGTCGCGGCTTGGTGAAGTGCGGCACCTGCTTGAGCCAGAGGCGCAGCGCCTGCCAGTGGATGCGCGCGATCACGCCGAGCGTGAACCAGCGATAACGCCAGAACAGCGTGCGTACCGTGTGCGCGGGCAACGCCTCGGAGGTACCGGAGATGTGCGTTTCGAGAAGCGCGCCTTCATCGTCCCGGCGGCCGTCGAAATAGTCGATGCGCGCGAGCCAGCGGCCCGGGCCGAAATTGAACCGGAACCTGTAGTGGCCCTGCACCGTGCAGAACGGCGACACGTGGAACATCTTTGCGGCGGTGAATGTCTCGCCGCTGGCAAGCGCGCGGCCGTCGGCATGCGCGAGCAGGTAGCGATGCGTTTCGCTGAAGGTGTTGTTCACCTCGACCAGCACCGCGCGCACCGCGCCGGAGGGGTCGTGGCAGACCCAGAAACTGACCGGGTTGAATGCGTAGCCCAGCATTCGCGGAAAGGCGTAGAGGACCACCTCGCCGCCGGCGCGAACGCCTTCGCGACCCAGAAGGTCGCCGATCCACGCCGCGAGTGGCGTGCCGTCGCGTGGCCCGTGATCGCGTTCGTGAAAGCTCACGAGGCCGGCGCGATTCAAGCGGATGCCGCTGCCGGCGAGCGCGGCGAGACGCGACAATGGCAGCCGCAGGCAGAACGCCGGATAGGTAAACGCATGCGCGGTGGGCCGCGAGCGGCGATGTACGACGGATCCGACGACGAGGCCTGGTCCGACGGTGACTGCGCGCGGGCATTCGCCTGCGGTCGCGAGATCCGGGAGACGCGCCGTCACGACCGACGCTCCGCGCTTGCATGCGCCCCGATGATCCGCGTTGCGCGCCGCAACCCGCCTGCGAGAGCGGGCGCAAGCGAAAGCACCACCAGGCAGTGTTCTCGGTGCCTCATGCCGCGATCCTTTCGCCGACGGCTATCGCTGGGCGCCGCGGCGCCATGCGCGCGATGCGATCGGCGACGGCATGCGCTGACGCCAGGCCGTCCTCGTGAAAGCCATACCCCAGCCACGCACCGGCGTACCAGGTACGGCGCATGCCCTGCAGGCTGGCCAGCGCCCGCTGCGCGGCAATGGCATCGCCATCGAGCAACGGGTGCGCGTACTCGAACTCCCGCAGTACGTGCGCCGGCGAGGGTTCGAACGGCGGGTTCAGCGTCACGATCACCGGCGTGCGGCAGGGCAGCGGCTGCAGCCTGTTGATGAGGTAGGACACGGCGACGGGTCGCGTGCCCGCGGGATCGTCGACGACCAGACAGTTCCACGCCGACCACGCGCGCCGCGCGCGCGGCAGGAGCGCGGGATCGGTGTGCAGGACGACCCGGTTGGGCTGGTAGCGCACGCTCGACAGCACACTGTCCTCGCGCGGTGAGCAGTCGCCAAGCAGCGCGCGCGCCTGGTCGCTGTGGCAGGCGAGCACGACTTCGTCGAAGCGCTCGGCGGCGCGCCCGCATACGCGAAGCGCGACATGGTCTTCGTGCCGGACGATGCGCTCGACCGGGGCGGCGATGCGCACGTCCGGCAGCAGTGCCGCGATCTTCTCGACATAGGTGCGAGCGCCGCCAAGGACCGTACGCCATTGCGGGCGCCCGACGATCTGCAGGAGGCCGTGGTTGTGACAGAAACGGACGAAGGCCGGCAATGGGAATTCGAGAATCTCGCGGCGCGGCGACGACCAGATCGCGGCGGCCATCGGCAGCAGGTACCAGTCACGAAATGCCGTGCTGAACGACTCCGCGTCCAGGTACTCGCCGAGCGAGATCGACCACACGTCATCCGCGGCCGCGAGCGTCGTGGCCATGCGGTTGAAGCGAGCGATGTCGGCGAGCATGCGCCAGAAGGCAGGGCGCAGCGCGTTGCGCGGCTGTGCGAACAACGCCGCCGCGCTGGTGCCCGCCCATTCGAGCCCGACGCGATCCACGCGGCACGAAAACGACATCTCGCTCGCGACGCTGTCCACCGACAGCTCGTCGAACATCTCGACCAGACGGGGATAGGTGCGGTCGTTGAAGACCAGGAACCCGGTGTCGACCGGAAACGTCGCTCCGTCCAGGGTGACGTCGACGGTAGCGGTGTGCCCGCCCAGGTAACGATTGGCCTCGAATAGCGTGACTGCATGGCCCTGCTTGTGCAGCAGCCAAGCTGTTCCAAGTCCGGAAATGCCGGCGCCGACGACCGCAATGCGCATGGGGGGAGGTCTCGTGGTTGGTTTACGTTCTTGGCGGGCGTCGAAGTCGCTCGGCGCACGGTCAATCGACGCGGGCGGCACCATGGCCCTCGATTTCTGCATACGCGGAATGGTTGTGAATGGATTCGAAATTCTCGCTGGCGACGATGAACCGGCCGACCCGTGGATCGCGCCGCATCCGAAGCGCGATGTCGCGAACGAGGTCCTCGACGAACTTCGGGTTGTCGTAGGCGCGCTCGGTCACCCATTTCTCGTCGGGCCGCTTCAGCAGCCCGTACACCTCGCACGAGGCCTCCTCTTCGGCGGCCCGGGCCAGCTCCTCGAACGACAGCTCCCCACAGGCGACCTCGACGCTGATCGTGATCTGCGAGCGCTGGTTATGCGCGCCGTAATCCGAGATCTTCTTCGAACACGGACACAGGCTGGTCACCGGCGCTGCGAGCGAGACCTCCACCCGCGTACGTCGATCGCCGTCGACCGACACCGTCAACCCGGCCTGGTAGTCCAGCATGCTCTCCACGCCTGAAACCGGCGCGCGCTTGCGGATGAAATAGGGAAAGCGCAGGGAAATGACGCCGGTAGTCGCGTCCAACCGCGCCAGCATCGAACCCACCAGCCTGCGGGCGCCGGAAATATCAAGCGGGTCCTGCCAGGCCTCCAGCGTTTCGACGAAGCGGGACATGTGCGTCCCCTTCACGTCGTGCGACAGGCCCACCGACATCGCGAATTCCGCCACCGTAGGCTGGGCGTCGCCGGCGGAAGTGCGCACGACGATCGGGTAGCGCAAGCCCTTGACGCCGACCTTCTGAATAGGGAGTTGCCGCGCATCCGGCAGTGACTGGGTGTCGGGTAGGATGATGCGTTCGGGTGCATTCATGATTGTCCTAGACATTGACGCCGCAAGGCCGTACCATAAGCGTCAAATCGATCATTGTCAATGATTTGTCCAAGACAAATGAACAATACTGTAGACCCTCAAGGTTTCGTCCTCAACATCAGCGCAGTCGAACGCGACACCGGGTTGTCGAAGGACGTGCTCCGGATGTGGGAGCGCCGGTACGCCTTCCCCAAGCCCGGCCGCGACGACAATGGCGAGCGCCAGTACACGTCGTCCGATGTCGGAAAGCTCCGTGCGATCAAGCGCTTGATGGACGTCGGACTGCGTCCCGGGAAGATCATCGGCCTGTCACTTGCCGAACTCAACGTGATGGCCGACGCCCGCACGCCGGCGCGCAACGACCAGCTGGCGCCTGCGCTCGAGCGCGACATACTGTCCATGCTGCGCTCGCACGACGTCGCCGGATTGCAGCACGCGCTCGCCAGTCTGGTAATGCGGTTGGGGCTGCAGCGTTTCGTGCTCGACACGATCACCCCGCTCAACCGGGCGATCGGCGACGCGTGGATGCGCGGCGAACTGCAGGTATTCGAGGAGCACCTGTATACGGAGCAGCTGCAGGTGGCGCTAAGGGCGGCGATCAACGCGCTTCCCCGTCAGGCCGGCTCGCCGCGGATGCTGCTCACGACGTTTCCCGCCGAGCAGCATGGCCTTGGCCTGCTGATGGTCGAGGCGATGCTGGTGCCCGAAGGCGTCCAGTGCATTTCCCTCGGGCCGCAGACCCCGCTCGAGGATATCCGGCGCGCCGCCCTCGCCCACAAGGTCCACATCGCCGCGCTTTCTTTCTCCGCGGCGTTTCCGCTGCGCCAGGCCACAGACGGCTTGGCCACCCTGCGTCGCGAACTGCCGGAACACGTGACGCTGTGGGCAGGCGGCGAGATGACGCGACGCGTACGCAAGACCATGCCGGGGATCGTGCTGATCCCAGATCTTGCGTCGACGATCAACGCGCTGCGCAGCTGGCGCTCGCTCCGCGTCCCGCAGCCAGCCTAGGATGTAACGACCCCACGGTCGTTTCGCTCGCTGCCCCCAAGGCGGTGCAGTCAGTACCCTTCGGACGGCCGGGCGGGTACTGACAGGTGGGGCGGGTACAATGCGGGCCTGCCGACACAGTGACCATGACCGATGCTTTACCCGGAGTTGTTCAAGTCGTTCGAAGCGGTGCGCTGGAGCCTGGACGGCGACGTGCCATGGAATGAGTTCGACTCGTCGCGGCTCACCGACGAGCAGGCGCAAACGATCAAGATGAACGCGATCACGGAATGGGCGGCGCTACCGGCCACCGAAATGTTCCTGCGCGACAATCGCCACGACAGCGATTTCTCCGCATTCATGTCGATCTGGTTCTACGAGGAACAGAAGCACTCGCTTGCGCTGATGGAGTACCTGAGACGCTTCCGACCGGACTTCGTCCCGACCGAGCAGGAACTGCACGCGGTGCGCTTCGAGTTCGACCCAGCGCCGCCATCCGAGACGCTGATGCTGCATTTCTGCGGCGAAATCCGACTCAATCACTGGTACCGATGCGCGGCGCAATGGCATACCGAGCCGGTGATCCGGAAGATCTACGACCTCATTTCGCGCGACGAGGCGCGTCACGGCGGCGCGTACCTCCGCTTCATGAAGCGCGCCGTCGAACGCGGCGGCGTGGAGGTCAAGCGGGCGTTCGCCAAGATCGGCGTTCTGATGGCGAGCGCCGCGCGCGCCGGCAAGCCGCTGCATCCGACCAACCTGCACGTCAACCGCGAAATGTTTCCGCGCGACACCGTGCAGAGCCGCCTGCCCGATCCGGCATGGCTCGAACGCTGGCTCGACGAGCAGATCCGCTTCGACGCACTCTGGGAACAGCGCGTTATCGCGATGATCCTCAAGAACCTGTCGCTCCTTTTCGGCGAGACCTTCGACACCGCGCAGCAACTCAACCGGTTCCGCAAGTCACTGGCGTTGCCGGCGGGGGCCGCGCCCGCCTGACGTCTTTGTATGATGGCGGGGATGTTTGCCGCCTACTTCCTCGCGACGCTGGTCCTGGGCCTGACCGCCGCCTACGCGGCGTGGGTTGCGCATGCCGTTGCGCGCGGCGCCGCCCTTTGGCCGTTCCTGCTGGGCTTTCCGCTGGCCTACCTCACGATCCCGTTCGCGTTGACTTGCGTGTGGGTCGTTCTAGGATGGTGGCTGCGCTCCGAGCGACCCGACGACGTTGCGCTGACTATGCGCCAGCGGTTGCGGATGTTCGCCGACGAATTCGCAAGCCTCGCGCTATCGGCGCCGAAGATGATCCTCTACGCGGTCCTGATGCGCGATCCTCCGCCGGCGCCGGCGGACCTGCCGGTGCTTCTGCTGCACGGCGTGGGCTGCAACGCGGGAGTGTGGACGGGTTTTCGCCGCTACCTCGACGGGCGCGGGCTGGGTCCGGTCTATGCGCTGTCGTATGGGCCGCCGCTCGCCCCCATCGCGCACTTCGCGACGCAGCTCGCCGCCAGGATCGATGCGATCCTGGCGGCCACCGGCGCGACGCAGGTGCTGCTGGTCGCGCACAGCATGGGAGGCCTCGTCGCCCGCGAATACCTGCGCCGGCACGGTGGCGCGCGCGTGCGCCGGCTGATCACCCTTGGCACGCCGCATCACGGCAGCCTGCACGCCTGGATGATGACCGGCGCGGCGCTGTCGAACATGCGCCCGCGCAGTGATTTCCTCACCAGGCTGAACACGACCGTCGATCACACGGACGGGGTTCCGGTAGTCTCGCTCTGGTCGTGGCACGACTCGATGGTGACGCCGCAGACCTCCGCCCGATTGGACTGGGCCGACAACATCGTGATCGCCGGTGTCGCGCACAACGCGCTGCTCAACAACCGCGGCGTGTGGGCGCTATTGGCCGATCAGATTGAAATGGCACGCTCCCCGGATCAAGTTGTCGTTGCGCCGCGGGCGTCGACGGTCCGATAGACGCAGGCGCGGGACGTCCGGCCATATCGTCGCGCCCGCGAAGGCGAGAACCCGGTGGCGCTCAGCGCAGAAAGCTTGTCCGCCGCCCCCGCCCCCCGTTCGGGAGCCGGTGCTTTCCGGGGGGCGCTGTTCCTACCAGTGAATCCCCTGAGTCAACTGGGCAAAGGCCATCTGCTCCGGACTCAATTCCTGCTTCACCGCCTCCGCACCCCTTTTGCCCTGCGCCGCCGCCGAATCGGGGAACATGTTGAATGCCGTGTTGAGCAGAATCTGCGTGAGCCGAGGCGCCGCCGCGTGGCTGATCGCGCCAAAGATCCCGAGCCGGGTTGCGATTCGCACCGGCCTGTAGACGATTGCCTCGACCACCAGGTCCGCCGCTTCCTCCGGCGACAGCGTGGGCACGTTTTCGTACATCTTGGTCGGCGCGATCATCGGCGTGCGCACCAGCGGCATGTTGATCGTCGTGAAGTTGACGCCCTTGTCCAGGAACTCGGAGGACGCGCACGCGGAGAACGAGTCGAGCGCCGATTTCGACGCGACGTAGGCCGAAAAACGCGGCGCGTTCGACAGCACGCCGATCGACGAGATATTGATGATGTGGCCGCGCCGCTGCTCGATCATCTTGGGCAGAAAACCCATGATGAGCCTCAGCGCGCCGAAGTAGTTCAGTTGCATCGTCCGCTCGAAATCGTGGAAGCGGTCGAACGAATTCAGCACGCCGCGCCGGATCGACCGGCCGGCGTTGTTGACCAGGTAATGGCAGGTTCCGTGCTCCTTCAACACGCGCGCAACCAGCGCATCGCAGGACGCGAGGTCCGACACGTCGGCCGTATACATCCAGCACCTGCCGCCGGCCGCCTCGATCTCCTTCTTGGTTTCGACCAGCTTTTCCTCGCCCCGGGCGACGAGGATCACCCTGGCGCCGGCACCCGCCATCCTGATGGCCGTGGCCTTGCCGATCCCCGACGAGGCGCCCGTCACCACGATCACCTTGTCCTTCACGCGGCCCGAGAGGCTACGATCGATGAACAGATCGGGGTCGAGGTTGCGTTCCCAGTAGTCCCACAGCCTGGGTGCATACGACGCGAGGTCCGGCACCGCGATGCCCGAGCCCTTGAGCGCCTTGGCGGTCTCGCGGTTGTCGTAGCGGGTCGGCCAGTTGATGAATTGGAACACGTCCTTGGGAATGCCCAGGTCGGTGAGCACCGCCCGGACCATGCGCTTGACCGGGGAAAGCGAGCCCAGGCCGTAGAGCACCGGGGCTGGAATGAACCCGAACATCCGGGCGTTCAGCCGCATCGTCATTTGCGGTGCGTGGCCGGCCTTGGCGAAGATGTTGAGCACCTCGCCGATCCGCCTCGGTTTCGAGTCGGTCAGGTGGAAGCACTTGCCGTCCTGCCCCTTCTTGTGCGCAAGGAAATCGAGTGCGTCCGCGACGAAGTCGACCGGCACGATGTTGATGCGACCGCCCTCGATCCCGATCATCGGCATCCATGGCGGCAGGAGATTGCGCATCTTCTGCAGGACCTTGAAGAAATAATACGGACCGTCGACCTTGTCGATGTATCCCGTCTTCGAGTCGCCGACGACGAAGCCGGGACGATAGACGCGGTACGGCCGCTTGCACTCGCGGCGGACGACGGCCTCCGAGTCGTGCTTGGTCTTGAAGTACGGGTGGTCCAGGTCTTCCGCCTCGTCGAACATGTCCTCGCGAAAGACACCGTCGTAGAGACCCGCCGCTGCGATCGAGCTCACGTGGTGGAAGCAGCCGGCGACCACGCTTTGCGCGAACCCGACGGCGTGCCGCGTGCCCTCGACGTTGGCCACCTGCTGTTCCTCGGCGCTTGCCTTGATGTCGTAGACTGCCGCGAGGTGGAACAGATGCTCGACCTTCCCCTTCAGCTTCTTTACGTCGGCGTCGGACACGCCGAGATTTTTCTTCGCGAGGTCGCCGACGACCGGAATGACATTCTTCTCGGTGGCCCCCCACTGCGCGCGCAGCGCGTCGAGCTTCCTGACCGAAGACTTCCGGACCAGCACGTAGATCGGCTGGCCGCGCTTCAACAGGTTGCGGACCAGGAACTGTCCAATGAAGCCGGTCGCACCGGTCACAAAATAGGCCATCGCATCCTCCTCGCTTCGTGGTCCGGGCGCACCGGTCAGCTCCGCAGGGATGCGCGGATTCGGACGGACGCCTCCGGAAATGTCATGTCGCGTCAGGTCGCGCCGAGACTGGGCGCCGGGAACAAACGCCTGGTGATTGTACCCCCGCATGCACGTCGGGCTGCCGGCGCGGCACGGGCTTCGCCGCTCCTTTAGTTTGATTGCTCTAGCGCCCCCGCCTAGAATGCATGAGTCGTGCGCAATCGCGCGGGCGGCAGCCACGAATCAGTAATCCATCTGGGGGACGCGATGCTCAAGAAAGCCCGGGCCGGCATGGCCGACAAGACAGGCGGCGAGACCAAGGATACGTCGCAGGCGGTGCTCGACTCGTCGCGGCACATCTGGCTGGCGGGGCTGGGCGCGTTTTCGCGTGCGCAGGCCGAAGGCACGAAGGTCTTCGAGGCGCTGGTCAGGCAAGGTGAGAGGTTGGAATCGAAGACGCGGCGCGCGGCCGCCGATACCGCGGCGGCGGCGCGTGGCGCCGCCACTGCAAAGGTGAAGGAAGTGAAAAAAGGCGTGGGCGGGACATGGGACAAGTTGGAGCAGGTATTCGAACAGCGCGTCGCGCGCGCACTGTCGAAGCTGGGCGTTCATACGCACAATGACGTTCAACGGTTGACCGAACGCGTAGATGCACTGTCGGAAGCCGTCAACGAACTCATCAAGGCCACGGGCGTCAAGGCCGGGCGAGGCGGCAAGGCGGCGACCGCGGTGGTCTCCAGGGCCAAGTCGGCGGCCGCAAAGCGCCCGCGAAAATCTGCGCGCCGGCCTGCTCAGTCGGTGAAGGCCCGCAAAGCCGCGGCGTAGAGAATGCTTCGCGGCGACTGGGCCGAGCCGAAACCTGGGAGGGCTTTGCATTCGGCGCTCGGGGCGCCGGTCGTCAATCCCGGTTGAGCTTGTCGACCTGCTTGACGTACTGGGTCATCGCCTCGTCGCGGGTCATGCCCTTCAGCTTGGACCAGGCGTCGTGCTTCGCGCCGCCGACGAAGTCGAAGCCACCCGGGCGCTCGCCCTTTACGTCGCCATCGGTCGCCTGCTTGTAGTACGAGTAGAGTTTGAGCAGCGTCGCGTTGTCGGGCTTCTTCTTGGTCTTCTTCGCGGCGGCGGCCGCCGCCTCGAACTTGGCATTGAGATCGACCTTCTTGGGTGCGGCGGCCATGCGGTCCTCCTCGACAGAAATCCAGGTGCCCGTTTTTCGTGCTACTTTAGCGCGAACGCAAAGCGGCGTGCAACGCATGCGCTCCGATCCTTCCCCTCCAGCGTACTGACCATCCTCGTCGACCATGGCCGCGACGCCCAAACGCGAGAAGATCTCCGCCGTGGACACCGCGTGGCTGCGGATGGACCGGCCGCAGAATCTGATGATGATCTGCGGCATCATGCTGTTTCGCGAGCGCTTGTCGCTGTCGCGCCTGCGCAAGGTCATCGGCGAGCGTTTCGTCGTGTTCAAGCGCTTCAAGCAGCGCGCGATCGAGACGCCGGGAGCTGCCTTCTGGCAGGTCGACACGGACTTCGACATCGAGCGGCACGTCGTGCACACAGCGCTGCCCGGCCGCGCGGGGCGCAAGGAACTTCAGGACCTGGTGTCACGTCTTGCCACGACACCGCTCGACCCGGCCCGACCGATGTGGCAGTTCCACCTCGTTGATAATTTTGACGGCGGCAGCGCGCTGGTTGCTCGCATCCATCACTCCTACGCCGACGGCATCGCGCTGGTGCGTGTGATGCTTTCGATGACGGACGCCGGTCCCGACGGCCCGCCCGCGATGCCGTTTGCGCCGCCGGCACGCCGGCGCGCCGAGGGTGACGATCCACTGGGACAGCTGCTTGCCCCGCTTTCGGGTGTCATGGGCATTGCGCGCAAGGTGGGCGCGATGCTGGTCGACAAGGGCATCGAGCTTTGGGATGACCCCGCCAAGGCCGTGGCGCTTGCAGGCCAAGGCACGGCGTTGACCGCCGAACTTGCCAAGCTGGCGCTGATGCAGCGGGATTCGCCGACGCGTTTCAAGGGAGCGCTCGGCATAGGCAAGCGGGTCGCGTGGACCCATTCGCTGCCACTGGAAGAGGTCAAGACCATCGGTAATGCGCTCGGCGCCTCGGTCAACGACGTGCTGCTCTCGTGCGTGGCCGGCGCGCTGCGCGGCTACCTGGCCGACAAGGGTGACGCAACGGACGACGTTGTCATGCGCGCGCTGGTTCCGATCAACCTGCGACCGATGGAGAAGGCGTACAAGCTCGGAAACCAGTTCGGCCTGGTGTTCCTCGACCTGCCGATCGGCATCGAGAATCCCGTCGAGCGGCTTTATGCGGTGCGCGCGAACATGCTTGCGCTGAAAGGCTCGTATCAACCGGTGCTGGCGCTCGGGCTGCTGGCCGCGATGGGCTCCGGCCCAAAGGCACTGCAGGACGTTCTGCTTCAGGCGCTTTCGCGCAACGCTTCGAGCGTGATGACCAACGTCCCGGGTCCGCAGCAGCCGCTCTACCTTGCCGGCGCGCCCATTGAAAGCCTGATGGTCTGGGTCCCGCAATCGGGCGAAATAGGCATGGGTGTGTCGATCATCTCGTATAACGGCGCCGTGCATTTCGGCCTCATCACCGATCGCAGGCTGTGTCCGGATCCGGAAAACATCAGCAAGCGTTTCGGCGCGGAGTTCGAGAAGCTCGTACTGGTCACGCTGATGGCGTCGTGGCCGCGCGACGGCGAGCTGGACCCCGACGAAGCCCTATTGGTGGCTTCCTGCGCCTGACCGGCGATGGATCGATAGTCGCAAGGCAATGCGCGCCGCAATTCGGAGTCTTTCCGCGAGAGGCGACGGCTAGGGCCAAGCCGGATACGTGTTCGGCGCCTGGAATGCTTCCTTCAGGTACTGGTTGAGCGGCACGGTGAGCTCCCGCGTGTTGAACCATTTGGCGTACAGCCTTCGGATCTCACCGGACTGAAAAAGGTCGATCAGCGCGCGATTGACGATTGTCTCGAACTGTCGGCTCGTCGCGGCGAAGCATGATCGCGTAGGGTTCGACGGACAGGTACTTGCCGACCACCGCGAAATCGTCCGGGTTCTTCGACTTCGAGATGAGCCCGTAGAGCAGCACGTCGTCCATCGGGAAGGCGATCGCCTTGCCCTCCTCGACGGCCTTGAATGATTCGCCGTGGTCGTTCGACTCGATGAAGGCGATCCTGAGCACACGCTCGTCGTTCATCGACTTCAGAATCTTCTCGCTGGTCGTACCCTTGGTAACGACAACACGCTTCCCGCGCAAGTCCTCGATCGAGTTCACATTCGACGATTTCCGGGCCAGCATTTTGATCCCGGCCACGAACGTCGTGTAGGCGAACGCGACCTGCTTCTGGCGGTCGCGCGTGTTCGTCGTCGATCCGCATTCGAGGTCTATTCTTCCCTCGACCAGCGCCGGGATGCGGTTCGCCGAGGAAACCGGAAGGAACCTGACCTCGAGCCCCGGCAACTTCAATTCGCTCCTGATCGCGTCGGCGACACGCAGGCACAAGTCGATCGAATACCCCTGCGGCTGCTCCTTTGCGTCGAGAAACGAAAACGGGAAGCTGGTCTCGCGCACGCCGAGCGTCAGGATCCCCGTCTCCCGGATGCGGCGAAGCGTGTCGATCTTTTCCGGAGCCTTCTCGACGGCCACCGGCCCGTCAGGCTTGGCGGCCGGGGCGCCCCTGTCCTCGGCTGCGGCCGACAGGGGCATCAGGGCCGCCATCGCGCCGGCGACCACGAATTTCCCAAGGCAGCCACTTGTCATCGCGGCTTCGCGTCCAGCTCGGCGACTACTCCAGCTCCGACTTCGCCAGCTCGACGTCAAGGCGTTCCATGGCATCGGCCGGCTTCAGCGCCGCCGCCTGTTCGTACAAGCTCGTCGCGTCGGCGATCCTGCCCTTTCCGTACAGCATGATGAGGCCGTTTCCGTACTCGATTCGAGTGATCGGAGACTCCGGAAACAGCTTGACCGCCCTTTCGTAGTGCGCGACTGCGGAATCTTTCTTGGCGCCGTAGGTCATGCCGGCGACGATGCCGCCGACCTTGTCGATGACTTCCGCCTGATAGGCGCCGAACGCCGTCTGTGCTTCCGCGTGCTTCGGGTCGAGCTTTAATGCGGTGAGCAATGCGTCCTTGATCTTGCCGCCGAAGCCCTGCGCGAGAGCCTTCGCGACCGATATGCCCTGGCTGTAGCGGCCGAGCGCATACGCGTAGAGGTAATGTGCATTGGCGTCCTTGGGTGCCGCAAGTCGCCGCGCATCGGCGAGCGCGGCCGCCTCCTCGAGGATTTGGAGTTTCATTTTTTCATTTTTCTCGAGATAGCTTGCGTAGACGACTTGCGCCTTGACGGCGGCATTCACGCCTGGCCCGCCGGAGGCGATCCCGGCGTCGACCGCCTGCTGGAAGTCGCCTGCATGGAAATGCCGCCATGCGTCGACGACGGCGGCATCCTTGGGAAACGGTTCACCGTCACCCTTGTGCAATCGCGCCCAGTGCTTCTTCAGGCTTGCCGCGTCGTACGCGTAGGCCTTGTCGACATGCGGAAACCTCGCCCATTTCTTCGCCATCGTTCACCCCCGTGCGGAACGCGTGTCACAGATAGTCCTCGCCCAGGCGTTCGATCAATGCGCGTCCGTCGCCGACGAGGAACGGCGCGACAAGAGCGAGCACCTGGTACGCGGCGTGATCGAGACTGACATCGTGGTCTTCGCCCGTGGCCCCTGCACGTGCGCGGGCGACGCGTTGCCATGACATCCAGTAGGTCGCCACCAGCGTCGCGTTGG
The DNA here is from genome assembly GCA_963739745.1 of uncultured beta proteobacterium. Taxonomy (GTDB): domain Bacteria; phylum Pseudomonadota; class Gammaproteobacteria; order Burkholderiales; family Casimicrobiaceae; genus VBCG01. Next base: position 355,482 of record CAVUCJ010000005.1, on the reverse strand, counting down.
CAGCCAATGCCTCGATCTCGCGCTGGCTCGCGTGCATCTGCCCGGCACGCACGAGGCTGCGACACAACTCTATCACGGTGCGCTCGAGGCGCCGGGTCAGGTCGGCGAAGCGCAGCGCGAGCCTGTGGTTACGCGATGTGATCTCGTCCAGGTCGCGGTACAGAAACCGGTAATCGCGCATCCGCTCGAACAGGACATGCAACATGAACCACAGGTCCTCGACGCCGGGCGGCGGGTCGTCGGGTACGGCGAGCAGCGGGGCGACGCAGTCCTCGTACGCGCTGTACAGGTCCCCGATGATGTCGTCCTTGTTGCGAAAATGATAGTAGAGGTTGCCCGGACTGATGTTCATCTCGTCGGCGATGTCCGCCGTCGTGATGTGCGGCTCGCCGAATCTATTGAACAGCGCAAGGCTGGTTTCGAGGATGCGCTCGCGCGTGCGGCGCGGACGTTTGCGTTCCGCCATGACGGGTGCGTCAGCCCGTCTTCGCCATTGCCCGCTCGAGCTGGTCCAGCGTATGGCGCAGTTCGCGCGTCGTCTGGCCAACGCTGCCATGCGCGGCGTCCGGCCTCAGCGGGCGGGGATCCGTCAGCGCGCTCCCGACACCGCGAGTCGCGTCGGCGAGCCGGTCGTGGCGGATCGCAATACCGTGGCGAAGCAGGATCGGCGCCATCGTGTGCGCGCGCGCCGCGAGATTCTGGCGGGTCTTCGCGAAGGCCGTCGCACACAGGCGTTTTCTTTGGCGATAGCTGAAGATGTTGGCGAAGAACATGTCCGCGTCCTCGCGGTCCGGCTCGAATAGCAGGACGTCGGCGTCGGCATACTGGTTGCCATATTTCTCCATCCCGACCTTCATTCGCGAATGAATGATCGCGCGGAAAGTCTGGCCCAGCACCAGCGGCAAGCCGCCCTGGTTCAGCCTGCCGACCTTCATGTGTCCATGGTGCCGCCCCGAACTCGCGTCGAAGGGAACCAGCGGATTCACGCACAGCAGCAGTTTCACGCCCTCGTCGAGCGCGACCGACGCATGCAGCGTCTTGTTCAGCGCACCGTCGACATAGAATTCACCATCGATTGCCACCGGCGGAAAAAGCCCCGGAAGCGCACTCGACGCCTGGATCGCGCGCGAGATGGGAACGTGCGCGTGCCGATGCGACCCAAACGTCACCGAGGCGCCGGTGTCGAGGTTGGTCGCGACCAGGAAGAGCTTGCGCGTGAGTTTGCGGAAATCGTTGGTACGCCCGGGCCCGGCGAACAGGCGGGCGAGAAAGTCATCGATCGCCCGGTTATCGAAGAACCCGGTCGGAATCGCCCGGGAAAGCGTCGAAAACGATTCGATGACGCCCCGGTGGAAGGGGTCGCGCAGGTACTGCAGCGAGGCACGCGCCGCGAGGCCGGGCAGCGCCGTGAGGCAACGGGCGAATTCGGCGAACGCGGGCTTGAGGAATATTTCCGGCTTCAGCGCCGCGTCGACGCCATCGTCGATGAACAGCCGGTACATCTGCGCCGGCGACATGCCGTTGGCGAGCGCCGCCGCAACGAAGCCGCCGGACGAGACGCCCACATAGACTTCAAGGTCGTTGAAATCAAGGCCGTCCAGCGAATCGGCAAGCGCCAGCAATGCGCCGACTTCGTAAATGCCGCCAAGCGGGCCGCCACCGGCGAGTGCCAAGCCGATCCTGGGCGCGGCGTGGGACGGACTCCTCGCAGATGCCGGCGCCGCTGTGCGCCGACGCGTCCGGCTGCGCGCTGAGCGCCCGGAACCCGTCATCTCCGACATGGTTCTCCTCTTTGGCGTTGCGAAACCCTCCGGATACACGCTGCTTACCCGGAGGAATCTCGGCGGTGGAGGCGTTCGCCGGCCTCCTTCGCACGCAATGGTAGCGGAGAATTACTTCTTCGTGGCGGCCTTCCTCTTGCCGGCGCGCTTGACCACCTTCGTCGCGCGCGCCTTGGTGCCACGCTTGCTCTGACCAACGCGTTGCTTCGCGCTGGCCTTCGACTTGGCGGGCCTTGCCGGCGACAGCATCGCGGGAAGCGTGACCCTGGGCAGCGACTTCGGCAGGTTATGCTGGACGAGCGTCACCGCGGTGTCTGCGGCCTGCTTTACCGTCGACTGGACCGTGGTACGTGCCTGCTTCCAGAAGGAATTCGCCATCGCGAACGATCCTTCAATACGGTCGCCGACGATGCGGATGGTCTTGGATTCGACCGCCGTGCCTTCCTTTACCAGCGTGCGGAAGACGTTGCTGGCTTCAGTTTGCGCCCATTCGCGCGTGACGACGGCAGCGCCCAGACTCGCGAGCCACACTTGGCGCGACGCATTGAAGACGGCATCGCCGACGGGAGTGGTGCGGACATGGATCGTGTTGCGCATGATATTTTCTCCTTGATTGGATGCGCGAAAAAACACGCAATCTCAGAATGCAATTTACCGAATTTGTCTAGAGGAATCACACTAAAGGACGAGGTATCGACACGGCATCCGCGGCCGGCTTTACGCGCGGCGCAAGTGCGTACGCGAGCCCGCTCGCCAGCCGGGCGGCGAATCCGTATACGGATAGCTGCGGATTGGCTCCGATCGACGTCGGGAACAGCGACCCGTCACACACATACAGATTGGCCAGATGATGGTGTCGTCCGGTGAGGTCGACCACCGAGCGGCGGGGATCGGTACCGAATGGCGCGCCGCCCATGACGTGCGCCGAAACGACACGCGTCACGAGCGGCTTCAGGTCGAAACCGGCAATCGCGGCCTTCGCCTTGGCGAGACTCGAGAACGATTGCCCGCTCGCGTGAAGGGGCGCGACGCGCGTGGCCCCCGCAGCGAACTGAATCTCGGCCATCGACACGAATGAACGGCGCACGCCGTCCCACACGAATGGCGTAATTTGATAGTCGAGCACCGGCGTTTCATCATCCCGCAGGCGGACCGTGCCGCCCGCGCTCTCGGGGTGGAATCCGTCGCGCAACAGCGCGAGCACCACCTGGGTGTTGCGAAAGTCGCGCATCCAGTGCGCGTGCGCGAGGCCGTCGTCGGGCAGTGTGGTCGCGGTCAGGATCGGATGCAGCGGAGGCGTCTCGAGCTTGTAGCCGATCGGGCCATCAATCGCCTGCGTGTCCAGAAAGTGATCGGAGTAGACAGATTGCGGCGCACCCGCGAAAGCATCGACGTGCTCCGGCATCAGGGCGGCCGACACAGCGACCGGGTGGAGGAAGGTTCGCTTGCCGGTCAGCGCGTGAGGGTCGGGCGCGCCGCTGCGCAACAGCAGCGCTGGCGTCCCGATCGCCCCGGCGGCCGCGACGAACGCGCGCGCGCGCACCGTCACGCGGCGATCGGTCGGCGCGACGCCGGCGGCGTCCATCGCCTGCCCCACGAGCTCGGTCACGCGGTCGCCCGCCATCACAAGCTGGCTCGCCCGGACCCGCGTAACGAGCGACGCGCCCAGCGCCAGCGCGCCGGGGATGGTCGTCACCAGCATCGACTGTTTCGCATTCGTCGGGCAGCCCATCCCGCAATAGCCGAGATCCCAGCAGCCCTTGACGTTGCGTCGTATCGTCGGCGCAGCGATGCCGAGCTTGCTCGCGCCTCGCGCCAGTGCCTCGTTGTTTGCGTTGGGAGCGACGGCCCATGGCGCGATCGACAACCGCTCTTCCATCTGTGCAAACCAGGGCGCCATGGCGTCGACCGTGAAGCTCGCGAGGCCGTATTCGCGCTGCCAGAAGGCGAGCGTGGCGGGCGGCGTCCGAAACGAGCTGGTCCAATTGACGGTGGTACTGCCACCTACGCACCGCCCCTGCAGGATATTGATGGCCTTGTCCTGGGTTTTCCGTGCCGCCGAATCCTGATAGAGCTGCGGATAGGCCTCCGCCTCGAGCATCCGGAAGTCGCGCGAGGACTTGAGCGGCCCTTCCTCGAGCAGGATTACCTTCAGACCGGCGGCGGCAAGGATCTCGCCTGCCGTCCCGCCTCCGGCGCCGGTGCCGACGATCGCCACGTCGGCCTCGAGCGTGATGTCGCCGGGAAGCTGCGACGCGTCGATCACGCTCCATCCGGAACGCAGGCCTTCGGCAATGGGATCGGTTATTGTTTGGGAAGACATCGTTCTCACCCGATGCGTGGTGGTCCGTCGTAGCCGATAGCGGGCCATGCGCGCGGGTTGCCGTACCAGGCGGCAAAGGTGAGCTGATGCAGCGCACCGTAGGCTGCACGCAGCAGTGTCCATGAGCTCGTGCGGCAGCGGTCCAGGAACCCGCGCACCTCGCCAGGCGCGGCCTGCGGCCAAGGTACGGTGACGCGAGCAAGTGCCAAGCGCACCGGCGGCAACGCCAGCAGCGCGAACAACTCACCCAGCTCGGCCTGCGCGGCCGGGGGCAGCCCCGCGATGGCGACATCGATCGAGGTCAGTGTCTGCGCGATCGCCTGCCGCCGCTGCTCCGGCGCTTCCGGAAGCGTTCCGTCGAGCAACACCGGGATCACGGCGCCGAGCAATGCCTCGCCGTCACCATCGAGCGCAAGCCGCGGCGAGCCGCTCGGTGGCGCATGCGGACCGCGCAGCCATGCCGCCGTCGCAAGCGCGGCGGCACCCAGGATGCCTGCGGCGATGAAGGTGCGGCGAGTAGGATTCACGTGGGAGGCAGGTCATCGCATCGAAGCGCGCGGAACATCCGCGGATCGTCGCCACCACAACCTTATCGACGTGGCGTAGACAATACAATCTAATCGGCCGCGTGTCCGATGGCGCCGGCGCCACCGCCTGCTAGACTCGCGGCATTCACGGATCCTTGCATCGTCGACGTCGCCATGGCTGATCTGGACTCGGCCCCTACTGCGCAAAGCGTGCTCGTCCGCGAGCTGGAGCGGGTGCAGCTATTGCACGTCGAGCGCGCCGGCAATCCCATTCTCGCGGGCGCGCTCGAGAGACTCGCCGACTGGCAGGCAAGGCGGTTGCGGATGACGTACGCCGACCTGGCCGCCGATCCGAGATACAGGGCGGCGATTCAGTTCTTCCAGAACGATCTTTACGGCGGCGCGGATTTCAGCCGCCGCGATGCAGACCTCGCTCGCGTCGTTCCGGTCATGGTGAAGGTTCTTCCCGACAGCGTCATCATGACCACGGCTGCTGCGATGGAGCTGAATGCCTTGTCGCAGGAACTCGACCGCGTCCTGCTGGCCCGGCTGCCGCGGGCCGACGGCCGTTTCACGGTAACCGAGTACTGCAAGGCCTATCGGCGCGCCGGCAATTTTCCGCTGCGGCGCAGGCAGATCAAGCTGATCGGCGAAATCGGCGCCGCACTCGACCGCGCGGTAGGAAAGCCGCTGATCCGCACGGCGCTGGTGATGATGCGACAGCCGGCGCGCCTCGCGGGGATGTCGGCGTTGCAGGATTTCCTGGAACGTGGGTTCGCGGCCTTCCGCGAGATGAACGGCGCGCGTACATTCCTGCAGACGATCGACGAGCGCGAAACGAACATCCTGGAGGCGATCGTCGATGGCGCGACGAATCCGTTCCCCGACCCACTCTTGTTCCGACCGTCGAAGGACGCGGCCGCGCGGGCCTGAGCGAGCTTGAATGGACTTGGCGGAGGGCGAAGCGCAGGGCGTTCAGGCCTCGCCCAGCAGACGATCGAGTTGCGATGTGATTTCCCGTTCGATCGTCGGTTTGAGGGGCGTCAACAGCCAGCCCAGACTGACGTCGAGCGCGATCTTGTCCTTGCCGACCAGCATGCGACCCGATACGCCGGGACGCTCGAAATCGACGTGGTCCCCGTTCCACGCGTAGTCGAGCTCAAAGCGACTTGTTGAGATCCTTCGCGATTTTTTCGGCGACGGCCTTGGCCTTCTTGTGGCTGAGTGCGTGCTTGCGGGCGATCGAGATCGTGGCCATCGGTGCCGTCCTCCTCGGGCAAGTATAGCCATAACAGGCCGTGATCCCGTGTTCGCGCATTCACGATTTTCGGCCCAGCGCGAGGGCGGCAACGACCAGACCGGCGGCGATGAACTTGGCGGCGTCGACATGCTCGTCGAGTAGCCACGCCGACACGACGATCGTGAAAAAATGGCTGCAGCAGCTGGGTCTGACCGACCGCTGTGATCCCGCCGAGCGCGAGTCCGCGGTACCACGCGAAGAGCCCCGGGAACATCGAAACTGCGGAGAAGTAGGCAAATCCTGCTCACGCAGAACAGGACGCCGACAGCAAGCGATGGTCACCGGCAAGCGCCGTCGGCAGAACCAGGAATAGCGCATAGAACGCGGGTACCCGGGAAATCACCTCCCACCCGCCCGGCTGGCGTGCCGGGCGCGCACCCTACGCCTGGCCGACAGAGGCGGCGAGCAGCGCGCCCGCCGGCGACTGTTCGGCCGCCTGCATTGCGCCACCCCCTCCCCGGAGAGCGAACGCGACCACCACCGCGCTGCGGAGTACCGCGCTCGTCCAGAATCGCCGCGACGGTCGCTCGTGCACGAGCCCCGGCGCCGTCCTTCCGAACTCGGGACGAGTCGCTTTGAGCTTCACGCTCGGCCGCAAGGTCCTATGCGGCCGAGCCCGAACGGGCCCCCGGAGCGGGCTTGAATCGCTTAAAAAATAAGGCGTTCGACGAGTGTGTGCGCTTACATCGAAAGAGGTGTCCCGTTACCGGAACCCTCGGCGAATCGGGCTTGACAGCGAACCTTGAACAAACATAAAATTAAAACGAACGTTTAACTTAGCGCGGCACGGCGAGGTCCGGTTGTTGTGGCTGGACCGGCGGCCATTCGCCGATTGTCGGTTCGACATGCAGGCGACCGCCAAGCGTCGCCCGTGGCCAGAAGGGAGAGAAGCGATGGTGGCAGCCATACCCGCGATCCAGTTTGGCGAATCCCGCGCTTCATCCGCAACGCCGCGGCGCATTCTCGACGCCGCGGAACTCCTGTTCATGGAGCATGGATTCGAGGCAACCAGCCTGCGTCTCATCACGGCGGCGGCGGGCGCCAATCTCGCCGCGGTCAATTATCACTTCGGTACCAAGGAAGAGTTGTTCCAGGCGGTCCTGACGCGCCGGCTCGATCCGATGAACCAGGAGCGCGTGTCGCTCCTCGGCCGCTTCGAACGCGATTGCGCACCGGCCGTGCTTTCCTGCGAACGCATTCTGTCGGCGCTGTTCATTCCAGCGCTGCGGCTTGCCCGCGACCCCGAGCGCGGCGGCGCGAATTTTCTGCGTCTTCTGGGGCGTGCCTACGCCGATCCGGCGCCGTTCATTCGGCAGTTCCTCTCCGACCAGTACGCGCCGATGATCGCGCAATTCAAGGCCGCGTTCGGCCGCGCGTTGCCGCAGCTGCCACGTCGCGAGCTGTCTTGGCGGCTGCACTTCATCATGGGCGCGCTGTCATACACGTTAGCGGGCACCGATGCGCTGAAGATCATTGCCGAGCTGAATCCCTTGGAAACCGAGAACGACGAAATTCTGCTGCGCCGCCTGGCGCCCTTCCTGCTGGCGGGGCTGACGACGCCGTTGCCCGACTTGAGCGATGTCACGCGCGATTTCGACATCGAACTGGCGCAGCGCCGCTGACCTGCGACAAGGCGGGCAAGGCCGCTGCGGTCGCCGCGCCCTTAGGATCAAGGAGCCTTTGAAATGTTGATCGCCATCTGGATAGCCGCCGTAGTACTGGGATTCACGGGATTGGCGTACGTCAATGCATCGGGTCGCAGCTGGATCATTGCCATCCTGCTCGCGCTCGCAGCGACCTGGGCGTTGCATGCGTTGCCACTCGCGGCAAACACCGTGCTGACCATTGCTTTCATCGTGCTGGCGATCCCGCTGGCGATCCCGACTCTGCGACGCAGGCTCATCAGCGACGGCGTGCTGGCGCTCTACCGAAAGGTGATGCCGCCGATGTCGCAGACCGAGCGCGAGGCGATCGAGGCCGGCACCGTATGGTGGGACGGCGAACTCTTTTCCGGGCGCCCCGACTGGGCCCGCCTTCTCGCCACGCCGCGCCCGACGCTGACCGCCGAAGAGCAGCGTTTTCTCGACGTGGAGACCGAGCAGCTCTGCGCGATGACCAGCGACTGGGAGACGACCAACGTCTACAAAGACCTGCCCCCGCGGGTGTGGCAATTCGTGAAGGACAAGGGCTTTCTTGGGATGATCATCCCCAAGGCGTATGGTGGGCTGGGATTTTCGGCGTGGGCGCACTCGCAGGTCATCACCAAGCTGTCGACGCGTTCGGGCACGGTTGCGGTTACCGTGATGGTCCCCAATTCGCTCGGCCCGGGCGAGCTGTTGCTGAACTACGGCACCGACGAGCAGAAGCGCTACTACCTGCCCCGCCTTGCCAAGGGACTGGAGATTCCATGCTTCGCGCTCACGAGCCCGACCGCGGGATCCGACGCCGCTGCCATCCCCGATTACGCCGTCGTCCGCTGGGGCGAGCACCAGGGCGCTCGCGTGCTCGGCCTCGCCGTCACCTGGGACAAGCGCTACATCACGCTCGGGCCCGTCGCAACGCTTCTCGGACTTGCGTTCCGCGTTTACGACCCAGACCGATTGCTGGGCGGTGAGGAGGATCTCGGCATCACCTGCGCGTTGATTCCGACGTCGCATCCGGGGGTGGAGATCGGGCGTCGTCACATGCCGTTGAACGCCGTATTCCAGAACGGCCCGAACTCCGGCCGCGACGTCTTCATTCCGATGGACTGGGTGATCGGAGGCCAGTCGATGATCGGCCGTGGCTGGCGGATGCTGATGGAGAGCCTGGCTGCCGGGCGCGGCATTTCGCTGCCGTCGTCGAACACCGGGATGTCGATCCTCGCCGTGCGCACGGTGGGTGGCTACGCACGGGTGCGCACGCAGTTCAAGACGCCGATCGGCAAGTTCGAAGGCGTCGAGGAAGCCCTCGCGCGCATGGGCGGCAACCTGTACATGATGGACGCCACGCGGATGCTGACGGCAAGCGCGATCGACCTCGGCGAGAAGCCGTCGGTGGTTTCGGCGATCGCCAAATACCACATCACCGAACGTGCGCGCCAGACGATCAACGACGGCATGGATGTCATCGGAGGCAAGGGCATCTGCATGGGGCCTTCGAACTTCCTGGGCGGCGCATACATGCAGCATCCGGTCGCGATCACCGTCGAAGGCGCCAACATCCTCACGCGCAGCCTGATCATCTTCGGGCAGGGCGCGATCCGCTGTCATCCATTCGTGCTGAAGGAAATCGAAGCGACGCGCGAAACGGACGGCGAGACCGCGTCGGCCGCGTTCGACGCCGCGCTATTCGGTCATCTGCGCTTCGCGCTGTCGAATCTCGCCCGCACGCTGGTCACCGGCCTGACCGGCTCGCACTTCGTGAGCGTTCCGGCTGGCATCGCACCCGAGACGCGACGCTACTACCAGCAGCTCACGCGTTTTTCCGCAGCACTCGCGCTGCTCGCCGACGTGTCGATGGGCACGCTGGGTGGCGCGCTGAAGCGCAAGGAGAAATTGTCGGCGCGGCTTGGCGATGTCCTGTCTCTGATGTACCTGTGTTCGGCGACGCTCAAGCGCTTTGAGGCCGAAGGACGTCAGGCGGCCGATGCGCCGCTCATGCACTGGGCGATGTGGGATGCGATGTTCAAGGCGCAGACCGCACTTGAAGGGGTGATCTCGAATTTCCCCAACCGGCTGATCGCGATGCTGATGCGACGCATCGTGTTTCCGCTGGGCCGGCCGTACGTCGTTCCGTCGGATCGCATCGGTCTCAAGGTCGCACGGCTGCTGATCGAGCCCTCGGACTCCCGCGATCGCCTGACCGCCGGGATGTTCATCGGCACGGGCGAAGACGATCCGGTCGGACTGATCGAGCGGGCGCTCCGCGCGACCGTCGAGGTCGAGTCGATCGAGGCGAAGCTGAAGGCGGCGGTGCGCGATGGGCGTCTCGACGGCCGGTTGCCGCCGGATGCCGGTGCGGAAAAACTGGCCGAGCGTGCGGTCGCGGCCGGCGTGATCGACGCCGAGGAGGCGCGCGCGCTCGTCGCACAACGGCATTTGGTGGCGCGGGTGATCCGCGTCGACGACTTCGACCCTGATCTTGGCGCGTCGCTGCTGCAACCGGCGATCGACGCGCTGCGACCGTCGACGCTGCCGGTCAAGCAGCGTGCGGCCGCCTGAGCCCGCGTACGTCCCGCGGTCAGGCATGAACGAATCCGTTTATATCATCGACGGCGCCCGTACGCCGTTTCTCAAGGCGCGCAACCGGCCGGGGCCCTTCGCGGCCTCTGACCTGGCCACCGACGCCGGGCGTGCGCTGCTTATTCGTCAAACTTTCGTCCCAGAACAACTCGACGAGGTGATTCTGGGCTGTGCCGCACCGTCGGCCGACGAGGTCAACATCGGCCGCGTGGCGGCGCTGCGGATGGGTTGCGGCATCAGGGTTCCCGGCTGGACCGTCATGCGCAATTGCGCGTCAGGCATGCAGTCGATCGATTCGGCGATCAACAACATCCGCGCAGGACGCTCGAACCTCGTGCTGGCCGGCGGCGTCGATGCGCTGTCGCGCGCGCCGCTCCTGTTCTCCGACGCGATGGTGGCGTGGCTGTCGAAGTGGTATGCGGCGAAGTCCGCGGGCCAGCGTGCGGCGCTGTTCGCGCAGTTCCGGCCCGGGTATTTCGCGCCGGTGATCGCGCTGATGAAGGGGCTGACCGACCCGATCTGCGGTTTGTTGATGGGCCAGACGGCGGAGAATCTCGCCTACCGATTCGGCATCACGCGGCAGGAAATGGACGCGTACTCGGCGCGCAGCCATGCCCGGGTGCTGGCCGCGCAAAAGGCCGGCCATTACGCGAACGAAGTGATCCCGCTCTATGATCGCAAGGGCGCGCTTTATGCGGCTGATGACGGGGTGCGGGAGGATTCCACCGAGGAAAACCTGGCCAAGTTGCGGCCGTTCTTCGACAAGAAATATGGCAATGTCACCGCGGGCAACAGCTCGCAGGTGACCGACGGCGGCGCGTGGGTAATCGTCGCCTCGCAGCGCGCTGTGGACGAGCACCGATTGACACCGATCGGCCGCATCGTCGATTCGCAGTGGGCGGGGCTCGATCCAGCGCAGATGGGACTCGGGCCGGTGTACGCGGCGACGCCGATCCTGCAGCGGCACAAGCTCGGGCTCGACGATCTCGACACGTGGGAGCTGAACGAGGCCTTCGCCGCGCAGGTGCTGGCATGCGAGCGGGCCTGGGCGGACGACGCGTTCTGCCGCGACGAACTCGGGCTTTCCGGTGCGCTGGGAACCATCGATCCGGCCAGGCTCAACGTCGACGGCGGCGCGATAGCGCTCGGCCATCCTGTTGGCGCGTCGGGAACGCGAATTGTCCTGCACGTTCTGAACGTTCTGCGTCGCACCGGCGGCACGCGCGGCATGGCGGCGATCTGCATCGGCGGCGGGCTCGGCGGGGCGATGCTGATCGAGCGCGTGTAGCGGACGACCCGGGGGACTCACGATGCAGCATTGGATCATCACGCGCGAGGCCGACGGATTGGCGACCTTGTGCTTCGACAAGTCGGGCGCGTCCACCAATACGCTTTCGGCGGCCGCGCTCGGCGAACTCAACGAAGCACTCGACATTTTCGAGCGCGAGCCGCCGAAGGGGCTGATCATCCGTTCGGGCAAGGCCAACGGCTTCATCGCCGGCGCCGACGTCGACGAGTTCGGCGACGTGAAGGACGAGGCCGGCGCCGTTGCCATCGTCAAGCGCGGGTGGGACACGTTCGAGCGGCTGGCCAACGTCAAGTATCCGACGCTGGCGCTTGTTCGCGGGTTCTGCCTGGGCGGCGGACTCGAGCTGGCGCTCGCCTGCCGGTATCGCGTCGTTGTCGACGAGCCCAGCACCCGCCTGGGACTGCCCGAAGTGATGCTGGGCATCGTGCCCGGCTGGGGAGGCATCAGGCGCCTGCCGCGGCTCACCGGTGCAGCGGCGGGACTCGACCTGTTGCTGACCGGAAAGACGATCGACGCGCGCCGCGCAAAGAAGCTCGGTGTGGCCGATGAATGCGTGCCGGTCCGCGTCATGGAGAACACGGCGCGCGGCGTGCTGCGCACGCTTCCGCCGCCGCGAACGCTGCCGCTCGCGCTGGCATTTACGCTCAATCCGCTCGCCCGGCGAGTTATCGCGTCGCAGGCCGAAAAGCAGGTCGCCCGGCGCGCCCGGCGCGAGCACTACCCGGCGCCCTACGCGATCCTCGAACTCTGGGTCAAGCACGACGGCAACGCGCTGGCCGCGCCGCCCTCGGATCCGGCGTCGATTCCCTCATTACTGCGCTCGCCGACCGCCGCGAACCTGATCCGGGTGTTCCGCCTGCAAGAGCGACTGAAGGGCCTGGGCAAGGAGGGCGAGTTCAAGGCTACGCACGTGCACGTGGTGGGCGCGGGCACCATGGGCGGCGACATCGCCGCGTGGTGCGCGCTGCGCGGGCTCAAGGTCACGCTGCAGGACCAGAGTGCCGAACGGCTCGCGCCCGCGATGCAGCGTGCCGGCAAGCTCTTCGCCGACCGGCTGCGCGATCCCCGTCGTGCCCGCGACGCGAACGACCGGCTGATTCCGGACGTGGCAGGCGACGGCGCTGCACGCGCCGACGTGATCATCGAGGCCATTTTCGAGAACGTCGAGGCGAAGCGGTCGCTGTTCGCGGCGCTCGAGAAGAAGGCCAGACCGGAGGCGATCCTGGCGTCCAACACGTCGAGCATTCCGCTGGAGGACATTGCTGGCGCGCTCGCCGATCCCGCTCGCCTCATCGGTCTGCATTTTTTCAACCCTGTGGCCCGGATGATGCTGGTCGAAATCGTCGTCGGCGGGCACACGCGCGAGGCGCTGGTGCCGCAGGCCGCCGCCTTCGTGCGGCAGATCGACAAGCTGCCGCTGCCTGTGAAGAGCGCGCCAGGTTTCCTCGTCAACCGGGTGCTGGCGCCCTACCTGATGGCTGCGATGCGCGCGGTCGATGAAGGGATCGCCCCCGAGACCGTCGACGAGTCGGCGCTGGCGTTCGGCATGCCGATGGGTCCGATCGAACTTGCGGACACCGTCGGCCTCGACATCTGCGTGGAGGTCGGCAAGATGCTCGGCCGCGAGGACGCCCCTCCGAAACGGCTGCTGGAGCTGGTCACCGCAGGCGACCTTGGCCGCAAGACGGGTCGCGGGTTCTATGCGTGGGTCGACGGCAAGCCGCAGAAGAGCGCAGCGGGCGCTGTGCCCGTGGGTCTGGCGGATCGGCTCGTGGGACCGTTGGTTGCCGAAGCGAAGTCAGCGCTTGCCGAACACATCGTTCTCGACGCCGACCTGGTAGACGCCGGCGCCATCTTCGGAACCGGCTTCGCGCCGTTCCGGGGCGGCCCCCTGCATTACGCCGGTGTCGCCTGATACCTACAAGCCTGCACACGGCTGCCGCCCGGAAACCGGGTAACTGGTGTACGATTTTCCACCGGACGCGACGCCCCACGAAAGGGTCTGCGCCATTTGCCGCAATTTCCGATAAGAATGCCCGGCGCACGGCCGACAGGCGAATCGCCGCGGCGTAAAGCGGCGCGGCAGGGAGGATGGTCGTGGAGAAGATCTGGCTCAAGCACTACCCGAAGGGGGTTCCCGCCGAAATTGACGTGAGCGAGTACGCGTCAGTCCGCGAGCTATTCGAGGAAAGCGCCGGCAAATACAGCAGCCGGCCGTCGTTCACCTGCATGGGCAAGTCGATCACGTTCGCGGAACTCGACACGCTGTCGGCTGCGTTCGGCGCATGGCTGCAGGGCGTCGGCTGCAAGAAGGGCGCGCGCGTCGCATTGATGATGCCCAACATCCTCCAGTACCCGGTCTGCCTTTTCGGCGCGTTGCGCGCCGGGTGCACGGTCGTCAATGTCAATCCGCTGTACACGGCGCGCGAACTCGAGCATCAACTGAAGGACTCCGGCGCGGAAGTTCTGGTATGCGTCGAGAACTTCGCGAACACCGTGGCCGAGGTCGTCGGCAAGACGAAGGTCCGGCAGGTTGTCGTCACCTCGATCGGCGAGCTGCTGGGCTTCAAGGGCCTGATCGTTGACTTCGCGATCCGTCACGTGAAGAAAATGGTTCCGAAGTATTCACTGCCGGGCGCGATCCGGGTTTCCGACGCGCTCGCCGAAGGAGGCAAGCGCGCGCTGGAACGGGTTGAAATCGGCCACGACGACATCGCATTCCTGCAGTACACCGGCGGTACGACCGGTGTGGCCAAGGGAGCGATGCTTCTCAATCGCAACATCATCGCGAACATGCTGCAGGCGCGCGCCTGGATCCGGCCATTCCTCGACGACAGCCGGCGCGAGGTGGTTATCACGCCGCTGCCGCTCTACCACATCTTTTCGCTGACGGCGAACTGTCTGGTGTTCATGTCGCTCGGCGGCGAGAACGTGCTGATCCCGAACCCGCGCGACATCCCGGGATTGGTGAAGGAAATGTCGAAGTTCAAATTTACGGTGATCACCGGGGTGAACACGCTGTTCAACGCCATGGTCAACAGCGCGGATTTTTCCAAGCTCGATTTTTCATCGCTGAGAATCACGCTGGGCGGCGGCATGGCAGTGCAGGAGGCGGTCGCCGTCAGGTGGAAGGAAATCACGGGCCAGCCACTGATCGAAGCCTACGGACTGACCGAGACGTCGCCGGCGGCGACGGTCAACCCCCTCGACCTGCCCGCGTACAACGGTTCGATCGGCCTGCCCATTTCGTCCACCGAGGTGATCCTGCGGGACGACGCGGGGCGCGAAGTGGCGCTGGGCCAGCCTGGCGAGATTTGCATCCGCGGTCCGCAGGTCATGGCCGGGTATTGGCAGCGGCAGGACGAAACCGACAAGGTGATCGACAAGGATGGCTGGTTCGCCTCCGGTGACGTGGGCGTCATGGACGAGCGCGGCTTCGTCAAAATCGTCGACCGCAAGAAGGACATGATTTTGGTGTCGGGCTTCAACGTGTATCCGAACGAAATAGAGGGCGTGGTCGCCGCCCACCCGGGGGTGCTCGAGTGTGCCGTCGTGGGCGTCCCGGACAAGAAATCGGGCGAGGCAGTCAAGCTTTTCATCGTCAGGAAGGACCCGGCGCTCACGGCCGACGATGTGCTCAAGTATTGTCGCGAGCACCTCACCAATTACAAGTGCCCGCGCGACGTCGAGTTCAGAACCGAACTGCCGAAGTCGAACGTCGGCAAGATTCTGCGGCGCGAACTACGCGACGAGGCGCGAAAATCGGCGTAGCGCCTGGCGCAAATGCCCGGCGGCGATGCAATCGCCCATTGCCCCACACACCGAGATACGCGCACCCGGACTCATGCTGACCCTCCCCGACAAGGAACCGGTTCTTCGGGTGGTGCCGATGCCGCACGACACCAACCAGCATGGAGACATTTTCGGCGGCTGGATCATGGCGCAGGTGGACATCGCTGGCGGCGTAGTGGCGGCGCGCCATGCGAGGGGTCGGGTGGCCACCGTGGCCGTCAACTCGTTTACGTTCAAGCAACCGGTGCTGGTGGGGGACCTGGTCACGTTCTACGCGCAGATCACGCATGTCGGAAAGACGTCGATTACCGTCGATGTCGAGGTTTTTGCGCAGCGCAACCCAAAAGACCAGGTTACGGTCCGTGTCACCGAGGCCAGCCTGACCTATGTGGCGGTCGGCGCGGACCGGCGGCCGCGGGAAATCGCGCCGCCTTGATAAAGAACAGGTTTTGCACGAACCGGCTCCCCCGGAATTCGGGCGCCGGTGTATAGTCGCCGCGACTGTCCCTCAAATGGTACCGGCTTGGGCGCGGAGCCGCAAAATCCCGTCGCCGATGAATTGCGTCAAGTTGCAAGCCAACAGGAGAGTACTTCCATGCAAACCGCTTCGATCAAGAGGAAACCGGTGGCGCAGGCCATCGGCGCAATGTTGCTTGCGTTGGGCGCCACGCAGGCGTTCGCAACCGGCTTCCAGTTGAACGAAAACAGCGCAAGCAGCCTCGGTAATGCGTTTGCCGCAGGCGCCGCATTCACCGACGACGTGAGCGCGATGTGGTGGAACCCCGCCGCGGTCTCGCTGTTCCCGACCGCGCAGGGGACGGCGGCGCTCAACATCATCACGCCATCGATCAAATTCAACAACAACGCGTCGTTGCCGGCAACGAATCAGCCTCTGGGCAACAACGGCGGCGATGCCGGCGGCTACAACTACGTGCCCAACATGTACATTTCGGTGCCGATCAATGCGCAATGGGCATTCGGGCTCGGAATCAACGCGCCCTTCGGCCTGGTGACGGAGTACGACGACGGCTGGATCGGCCGCTATCAGGCGCTCAAGTCCTCGATCGAGACGATCAACATCAATCCCGTCGTGTCGTGGAAGGTGACGCCGCAGTTCGCGATCGGCGTCGGTGTCGACTACCAGCAGATCAAGGCGACGCTGACCAACAACGTCAACTACTCCGCTGCGTTGCTGTCGGCCGCCGCGGCCAACGGCATCGCGCCCGGGTCGCCGACGTTCAACGCCATCGCGGGCGTGACGCCCGGGCTCGATTCGAAGGCGACGATCACCGGCGACGACTGGGCGTGGGGCTGGAACATCGGCCTTGCCTGGGACGCGACGCCGCAACTGCGCCTGGCCGCGAGCTACCGCTCCGAGATCAAGTACAACGTGCAGGGCAACATCGGCTTCGAGAACCCGACAGTCACACTGCCGCCGGGCACGCCTCCGCAGCTCGCCGGGACGGTCGCGTTGCTGTCCGCCGGCGTGAACAGCCAGGCGCTGTACGGCCGGAGCGTGAGTTCGGACATCACGATTCCGCAGATCGCCAACTTCTCGATGCTCTACCGGATCAACTCCAAGTGGGAAGTGATGGCCGATGCCCAGTACACGGGCTGGTCGAGCATCCCGGAATTGAGGTTCAATGCGAGCTCCCCGCCCGCGTTGCCCGCGGTGCCGTTGAACTGGGACGACACGTGGAAGATCGCAGCCGGCGCCTCGTACAGGATCAGTGACCAGTGGAAGACGCGATTCGGTGTCGCGTACGACCAGACACCGGTCACGAATGATCCGACGGTGCGATTGCCCGACTCCGACCGCTGGTGGCTGACGATCGGCGGCGAATACAAGGCGACGCCGCACTGGAAGTTCGATGGCGCCTTCGCCTACATCATCGCGGACAGCCCGAGCTTCAACCAGAATCAGGGCAGTACGGCGGCCAACGCGCTGGTCAACGGAACGTACGACGCAA
This sequence comes from uncultured beta proteobacterium, assembly GCA_963739745.1. Classification (GTDB taxonomy): domain Bacteria; phylum Pseudomonadota; class Gammaproteobacteria; order Burkholderiales; family Casimicrobiaceae; genus VBCG01. The sequence goes on along the minus strand of CAVUCJ010000005.1, from coordinate 338,257 downwards.
GCGTGTGGATCCTGTCGGGGCAGGCGACGTATTCGTTCTAGCGGTACGGGGCGAACAGGCCCCGTGTGTTGCGGCGACGAGCCGCGCTCGGCGGCCGGGGCGACCCGGCCGTTGTCGTTGCGACGCGCCGCACATCGTCACCGGCGTGCGCAGCGGCTGTTCGATTAGGCGGTTAGCTCGAAACGCGTTTGATAGAATTTCTTTCTCGATGCGTCGCGCATCCCCATCTTCGCCCGCGCAACTCCGGGCTTCGTCGTGGTTTCCTTCATGTCATCGTCTCCATTGATCATCCGCAAGGTTGCCGTGCTTGGCGCCGGCGTGATGGGCGCGCAGATCGCCGCGCATTTCGTCAACGCGGACATTCCGGTCCTGCTTTTCGACCTTCCGGGCAAGGAGGGTGATCCCAACAGCCTCGTGACGAAGGCGATCGCGGGCCTTGCCCGGCAGGAGCCCGCGCCGCTCGGCGCGAGCGACCGTGCCTTCGCCATCGATGCGTGCAACTACGGCACCGATCTCGCGCAGCTCGCCGAATGCGACCTCGTGATCGAGGCGATCGCCGAGCGGCTCGACTGGAAGCGCGAACTGTACGAGAAGATCTCGCCGCATCTGCCACCTACGGCGATCGTCGCCTCCAACACATCCGGCCTGTCGCTGGCAGCGCTTTCTGCCGCGGTGCCGGAGGCGCTGCGGCGCCGCTTCTGTGGCGTGCATTTCTTCAACCCGCCTCGGTACATGCACCTGGTTGAGCTCATCAGCTGCGCCCACGACCGAACCTGCGCTGCTGGACGGGCTCGAGACGCTGCTCACCACCACGCTCGGCAAGGGCGTGATCCGGGCGAAGGACACTCCGAATTTCATCGCAAACAGGATCGGGATTTTCTCGGTCCTGGCGACGATGGCGCACACGCAGAACTATGGCCTGTCCTTCGACGTTGTCGACGCGTTGACCGGCCCCGCGATCGGTCGCGCGAAAAGCGCAACCTATCGGACCGCCGACGTGGTCGGCCTGGACACGATGGCGCACGTGGTCAAGACGATGTTCGACACGCTGCCCGACGACCCGTGGCACGCGCTGTTCGACACGCCGCCCGTGCTGGCCGGCCTGGTCGCGCAGGGCGCGCTGGGCGCCAAGACCAAGTCGGGCTTCTTCCGCAAGGTCGGACGCGACATTCAGGTGCTCGATCCCGTCGCCCGCGAGTACAAGGCGGCCGCAGGTGAGGTCGCGCCAGAGGTTGCGGAACTCCTCAAGATCAAGGCGCCCGCCGAGAAATTCGCGAAGCTGCGCGCCAGCGGGCACCCGCAGGCGCAGTTCCTGTGGGCGATCTTCCGCGATCTATTCCACTACAGTGCCTACCACCTGGCCGACATCGCCGACAACGCGCGCGATGTCGACCTCGCGATCCGCTGGGGGTTCGGCTGGCAGATGGGGCCGTTCGAGACGTGGCAGGCGGCGGGATGGGCCGAGGTCGCAGCGTGGGTCGCCGAGGACATCGCGGCGGGCAAGGCGCTGGCCGGCGTGCCGCTTGCCGGCATGGGTCGGAGGCGAAAGGGTGGCGGCCGCGCGTGGTGTGCATTCGGGAGACGGCGCCTATTCCGCAGCGCGCGACGTGTTTGTCGCGCGCTCAACGCTTCCCGTCTATCACCGGCAGTTGTTCCCCGACCCGGTGCTCGGCGAGCGTGCGGACAGCACCGGCACGACGATCTTCGAAACCGATGCGGTTCGCATGTGGCACGCCGGCAACGAGGTGGGTGTCGTCTCGTTCAGGAGCAAGGCCAACACCATCGGCGAGGACGTGCTTGATGGGCTGCTGCGCGCGCTCGACGAGGCCGAGCGGAATTGCGCCGGCCTCGTGATCTGGCAGACGCGCGAGCCGTTTTCGCTGGGTGCCAATCTGGCGGCGATCGCGCCGGCGATCAAGGCGAAGCAATGGGACCTGATCGAAGCGGTGGTCGCCAAGTTCCAGCGCACGGCGATGCGGCTGCGACACAGTCTCGTCCCCACGGTCTGTGCGGTGCGCGGGATGGCGCTCGGCGGCTCCTGCGAATTCATCATGCACGCGGACCGCACGGTGGCCGCGCTCGAGTCGTATATCGGGCTGGTGGAAGTCGGCGTCGGCCTGCTGCCCGCCGGCGGCGGCAGCAAGGAGTTCACGGTGCGCGCCGCCGAGGAGGTGCGGCGCGGCGCCAGCGGCAGTCAGATCGATCCGCTGCCGTTCATCCGCACCTATTTCCAGACCATCGCCACGGCGAGGGTCGCCAGGAGCGCACTGGAAGCGAAGGAACTGGGTTTCCTGCGCAGGTCCGACGTCGTGATCATGCATGCGCACGAGCTGCTGCACGTGGCGATGGGGCAGGCGCGCGCGATGGCGGATGCCGGCTACCGTCCGCCGTTGCCCGCACGCAACGTCCCGGTTGTGGGCAAGACGGGCTTCGCGACGCTGCAGATGATGCTGGTCAACATGAGCGATGGCGGCTTCATCAGCCCGTACGATTTCGAAATCGGCAAGCACGTCGCGCGGGTGTTGTGCGGCGGCGAGGTCGAATCCGGCAGCCTGGTGGACGAAAAGTGGCTCCTCGATCTCGAGCGCGCAGGGATCATGGCGCTGCTCTCCAACGAGCAGACGCAGGCGCGAATCGCGCACACACTTGCAACCGGGAAGCCGCTGCGCAACTGAAACCGGAAGGCTTTCGCCACGGTCGGGTGATTGATCTGGCTTGAGGATTCAACGATGAACAAGCAACTGCAGGATGCCTACATCGTCGCCGCCACCCGCACCGCGGTCGGCAAGGCCCCGCGCGGCGCCTTTCGTTCCACGCGGCCGGACACGCTTCTCGTGCACGTCCTGCGCAGCGTGCTGGCGCAGGCGCCGGCGATCGAGCCCAAGCGGATCGACGATGTGATCGTCGGCTGCGCGATGCCCGAATATGAACAAGGGATGAACGTCGCGCGTATCGGTGTGCTGCTTGCCGGATTGCCCGACAGCGTGGCCGGCATGACGATCAATCGCTTCTGCTCGTCCGGGCTGAACGCGGTGTCGATCGCGGCCGACCGGATTCGCACTGGGGAGGCCGACGTCATGATCGCCGCCGGAACCGAAAGCATGAGCATGATCCCGATGCTCGGCCGGCTCGCGCTCAACGAAGCGGTTTTCGAGCGCGGCGAGAACGTGGGCATTGCCTACGGCATGGGCCTCACGGCCGAGAATGTTGCCGCACAGTGGAAGGTGTCTCGCGACGAGCAGGATGCGTTCGCGCTCGCCTCCCACCAGAAGGCGCTGGCCGCACAGGCGGCGGGCGAGTTCACCGATGAGGTGAGCCCGATCACGGTCACCGAGGACGCGCCTGATCTCGCCTCCGACCGGATTGTCACGCGAACCAAGGTGGTCGAACGCGACGAGGGCCCGCGCGCCGACACCAGTGCGGAGGGGCTTGCGAGACTGCGACCGGTGTTCGCAGCCAAGGGCTCGGTGACCGCGGGCAACAGTTCGCAGATGAGCGACGGTGCGGGCGCGTCGATCCTCGTTTCGGAAAGGGTGCTGCGCGAGTTGAACCTCACGCCGTTGGCGCGTTGGGTCGGATATGCGGTGGCCGGTGTTCCTCCGCAGATCATGGGCATCGGCCCGATCGCCGCGATCCCCAAGGCCCTGCAATCGGCGGGAATCGCCCTCGACAAGATCGACTGGATCGAGCTGAACGAGGCGTTTGCGGCGCAGGCGCTGGCGGTGATGCGCGACCTGAAGCTCGATCCGGCGAAGGTGAACCCGCTGGGCGGCGCCATTGCGCTCGGCCACCCGCTGGGCGCGACGGGTGCCATCCGCACCGCGACGATCACGCACGGAATGCGGCGCAGAAAGCAGAAATACGGCATGGTGTCGATGTGCGTCGGCACGGGAATGGGTGCGGCCGGCATTTTTGAGGCGGTCTAGATTGGGCCGGCTCGCGAGCAACCGTCGGGCCCGGGCGAATCGACGCGTCTTGCGCAGGTTCAAGACGATGCGCTGATTCGGTCTGGCGTCGTCCCCGCCTTCGCGGGTGCGACAGGGAATTTTCACGTGTTCGGGTCATTCTCCAGAGGAGGTTTCAACATGGATCGATTCGCGGTTGCCCTTTTCAGCGTGCTGTTTGCGGCGGGCGTGCTGGCGGCCGAAGTGGGCGGCGTCAAGCTCGACGACAAGGTTGCGGTCGGCAGCCAGGAACTCGTTCTCAACGGCGCGGGGATCCGGAAGAAATTTATCATCAAGATCTATGTTGCGAGCCTTTACCTTCCGGCGAAGGCATCGACGCTGGCAGCGGTGCTGGACAAGGGGCCACGCCGGATCCAGATGAATCTGCTGCGCGACCTTTCGGCTGATCAGCTGGTCGACGCGCTGGTCGACGGCATGAAGGACGCCAATCCGCCGGCGGAGCTGGCGGCGGTGAAGGCGCAGACCGATCAGATGATCGCGACGATGCAGGCGTTCAAGGAGGTCAAGGAGAAGGACGTCGTCGCGCTCGATTTCGTCGACGGTGGCACCAGGATCATTCTCAACGGATCGGCGAAAGCCACCATCCCCGGCGACGCATTCAACCGTGCGCTGACCAGGGTCTGGCTGGGCGACAACCCGGTTCAGGACGACCTCAAGAAAGCGATGCTCGGCGGGTAATGCGTGACTTCTGGCCGTCCTGCGGCTACCGCCTGCTGACGGTGGGCGGTGACGGCCGCCTCACCGTCACCGACGATTTCCTGCGCAGCTTCCTCGCTCGCCCGGAGCTCGCGCCGATCCGCGAATCCTGCGCGGCCGAACTTGCGCTGCATGATGCGCTGCTCGCCGAACCGCGGCGGGTGGTTGCCGCCGGCGAGTTGGCCGCGGTCAGCGATCCCGATGCCCGCGAGAACTACGGGATCTGGCTGCGCTTCCGCGCGCGACTGATGGAGGCTCGTTCGCTCGAGTCCGCATACCTCGGCCTGTTCCGGGGCGCCGGCGTCGACGTGCCGCCGCTGTTCGTCGCGCAGCTGACGCAGGTGCTGCTGCGGCACATCCTCGGCGGCGACGCAGCGCCGATGGAAGCGCGCGCCGCGGAGATGCTGTTTCGCCCGCAGCGGATCGCGGTGCTCGACGACGGCGCGGTCATGGCGGCGGACGAGACGACCGTCGAACTCTTCGCGACCACCGGTGGATTCGGATCGATCTCCGAGCTGCTGGTGCGCAATCGTACGCCCATGCGGGCAATCGACCTCGACGTCCTGGACGCGGAAAACACGCAGCAGTACTGGGAACGCGACGAGCGTCACGATTTTTCGGTCAGCATCAACCGTGGGCGGCCGGCGCTCGAAGCGCTTGCGCGAATTCTCGAGAAGTGGATCACGCATTTTCTCGGTGTGACGGTCGCGATCAGGCACGAGCGTGCGATCGACGACGAGCACTGGGTGTGGCATGTCGGACTCGACGCCGAAGCAACGAGCCTGCTCAACGACCTGTACAACGACATCGAGGTCGACGATGCGCGCATGGGCCGGTTGCTGTGCCTGTTTCGCCTTGATTTCGCAAATCCCTCCGACATGCGCCCCGCGATCGCGGGGCGGCCGGTCTATCTTGCGATGGCGATGAACTCCGAGCACAGCTTGAAGCTCAAACCGCAGAACCTCCTCCTCAACCTGCCGCTCGCGCGGCAGCAATGACACGGAAGAATTCACCTGCCATGAACCCGGACACCCTATTTTTTCCTCCTCCGCGCATTCGCGCGCTGGTGGCGGCGCTCGCCGTCGCAGCCTTTGCGGCGAGCGCGCACGCGCAAACGCCGTCGGCGACTGCGCCCGCAACTGACGTCAACTCGCCAGCTTCGCTCGAGTGGCTGGGCGGCTGCTGGGGCGGGACGGTCAACCAGCGAGATTTTCGTGAGCAGTGGTCACCTCTGCGCGGCACCATCCTGCTCGGCGTCGGCTCGACGGTCTATCAGGGCAAGCCGCAGAGCTACGAGTACCTTCGCATCGAGCCGCGTGCCGACGGCGTCTACTACGTCGCGCTGCCTTCCGGACAGAAGGAAGCGGCGTTCAAGCTGACGTCGATCGCGACCGACGAAAAGGACACGATCTTCACCTTCGACAACGCTGAGCACGACTTTCCCCAGCACATCCAATACCGGCGCGGGACCGAAGGCTGGCTCTACGCGACGGTCGAGGGCAAGCTGAACGGCGAGGACAAGAAGGTAATCTATCCGATGCGTCGCATTGATTGCGAGACCGGCGAAATCATCGCCAAGTAGCATGGGCGCCGCGCCATCGCCTGCACTGGAGAGTTTCGAGCGCATGCTGGCCGCAGGCAAGGACGGCGCGCTGCTTCGCTTCTCACTCGGCAACGAGCACCTGAAGGCGGGCAACGCCGGCGTCGCGGCCGCGCATCTGCGGCGCGCCATCGAATTGGATCCCGGCTACACGGCCGCGTGGAAGGCGCTTGGCCGGGCGCTGGCCGAGGATGGACGAGCCGACGAGGCGCTGGTCGCCTACCGTGACGGCATTGCCGTCGCGCAGAGCAAGGGCGACAAGCAGGCTGGCCGGGAAATGATCGTGTTCGCGCGGCGGCTCGAAAAGTCGAGCCCGGCCGGCGGCGATTCGAAAACCTGAATCGCCGCCACCGCGGGCGATGCTGGCGGGCCCGCGGCCTATTCCGCGCCGCCAGGATGACGGTGTGGCGCGCGGCCGACCTCGACGCCGCGATTGGCGAGTTCGTCGGCACGCACGTTGCCCGCGTTGTCGGCATGGCCGCGGACCCAGTGCCACGAAACTTGGTGCTGCGCGGCGAGCGCTTCGAGTTCGCGCCACAGGTCCGCGTTCTTCACAGGCTTCCTGTCCGCGGTCTTCCAGCCGTTTCGCCGCCAGCCGTGGATCCAGGTCTCGATCCCGTTCTTCACGTACTGGGAATCCGTGTAGATCTCGACCGGGCATGCCCGCGTCAGCGATTCGAGCGCGCGGATGACGGCGGTGAGTTCCATCCGATTGTTGGTCGTGTGCGGCTCGCCGCCGAACAGTTCCTTCTCGTGGTTGCCCGCGCGCAACAGCGCGCCCCAGCCGCCGGGTCCGGGATTGCCCTTGCAGGCCCCGTCCGTGTAGATCACAACCGGAATCAAGACCGGACCGCCACGCTTGCTGCGTCAATTGCCGATGCAGCAGCTGCGCGGTCCCGAGAGGGGGCGCGGTTCGTGCGTCGGGACGGCCTGGCCCCGCTCACGGCAACAGTTGATCGGATGTCGTCAGGCCTTCGCGGGCTCGAGCCGGCGCGAGCGCCTTCTTGCGCCGCTCGCGGCGCTCCCACGCCGGCGTCAGCACCCGCATGCCGAGGACGTGCTTGGTCGCCCGCAGAAAGTACACGCCGCCGGCGATGGGCCACCAGCGGTCGCCGATGGACTCGAAGAAACCGAACCGATGCAGCCATTTCTCGCGCGCGAAAGGCGGCGCGTAGCCGTCGAGGCGGCCGCCGATCACGTCGAAGCCGAGCAAGGTGAGCCAATCCTTGAGTCGGTAGAGTGCGATGAAATTACCGTTCCAGGGCGGCGTCTGCGCCCGTCCGAAATAGCGTTTGGCACCATACAACGAGAATGGATTGAAACCCGCGATAACGATCTGTCCCTCGGGCCGCACGACTCGGTATGCCTCGCGCAACATCAGGTGCGGGTCGTCGGTGAATTCGAGCGCATGCGGCATCACGATCAGGTCGAGCGCGTTCTCGGCGAACGGCAGGACGTGCGGGTCGGCGATGATGGTGGCGGGCGGATCGTAGTCGAGCGTCCAGCGTGACGGAATTCGGCTCTGCGCGAGGAACGGGCATTCGGGCAGGCCCATCTGCAGCGCATGAAAGCCGAAGATGTCGACGACCGTTTGATCGAAATAGGCCTGCTCGCGCGCCAGCAGATATCGCCCGAGCGGCGTTGCGAACCAATCGGCGATCGTCGTTGACACGACCGTCGCAGGTCCCGAAGATGCGTCCATGGTCACGATTATCCCTATCCCCGCTTTCGCGGACAACTACATCTGGCTGCTGCGGCAGGAAAAGGCCGCCGCGGTCGTGGACCCCGGTGACGCCGCGCCGGTCATCGCCTACCTCGAGCGCGAGGGTCTCACACTCACCGCCGTGCTCGCGACGCATCACCACGGCGACCATGTCGGAGGCATTCCGGCGCTGCTTGCGCAATTTGCGGCGCCGGTGTTCGGTCCGGCCCGGGAAGCGATTCCGGGACGCACGCAGGCGATGACGAACGGCGATGTGCTGACGGTGCCGGGCCTGCCAGTCACGCTCACCGTGATCGATATCCCGGGGCATACGGCGGGGCATATCGCGTACTTCGGCGACATCGATGGAACGCCCTCTCTGTTCTGTGGCGACACGCTGTTTGCCGCGGGCTGCGGGCGGCTGTTCGAAGGCACGCCGAGCCAGATGTGGGCTTCACTGTCATCGCTCGCGGCGTTGCCGGGCCCGACCCGCGTCTATTGCGGGCATGAATACACGCTGGCAAATCTTCGCTTCGCGCGGGCCGTCGAGCCGGACAATGCCGACGTCCAGGAACGTCAGCGGCGCGAACAGGCCAAGCGCGAGCGAGGCGAACCGACGCTACCGTCGACGATTGCTCTCGAGCGCGCGACCAACCCGTTTCTGCGCGTTCGGGTACCCGCGGTGAGCGCCGCCGCGCAACGACATGCGGGGCGTTCGCTCGCCGATGACGTCGACGCGTTCGCGGCGTTGCGCGCGTGGAAAAACCTGTCCTGATCCGGCTGTCGCGACGCGACGTTGGTTGACGCTCCGCGCGAGGCGGCCTAACATCGGCCCCACTCCCGCATCCGACGCCCGTCCGCTCCGGCTGGACGCGCGACGCCATGAGACATTCGAATTGCACCTGCCCTCACGCCTGATCATTGCCGCGGCGGTTCTGCTCGCCGCCTGCGCCACCCCCGCTCCTCCTCCCGTCGCGCCTGAGCCACCACCACCAGTCGTCGCGGTGGCACCCGAACCAGCACCGCCCCCGCTGCCCAAGGCGCCGCCGCCCGACTCCTTTCCATTGGGCGCCTGGGCGGATCTCGAGCCGTTGTCACCCGTGGTGGGCGACCTGTGGGAGCGGATCGTCGCCGGCTACGCGATGCCCGATCTCGAGGGTCCGCTGGTCGAGAAGTGGGAGCAGTGGTATTCGTCGCGCCCGGAGTATGTCGCGCGGATGGTGGAGCGCAGCCGCCGCTATCTCTATCACATCGTGACCGAGGTCACTGCGCGCGGAATGCCCACCGAGATTGCACTGCTGCCGATGGTCGAGAGCGCATTCAACCCTACGGCAATGTCGGTGAGCCGGGCGTCCGGCATCTGGCAGTTCATCCCGTCGACCGGCAAGCACTACGGACTGAAGCAGGATTTCTGGGTCGATTCGCGGCGCGACGTGGTCGCGGCCACCGACAAGGCGCTCGAGTATCTGTCCAAGCTTCACGACGATTTCGACGACTGGCAGCTGGCGCTTGCCGGGTACAACTGGGGCGAGGGCAATGTGTCCAAGGCCATCGCGCACAACAAGGCACGCGGCCTGCCGACGGATTACGAAAGCCTCACCATGCCGGCGGAAACGCGCAACTACCTCCCCAAGCTGCAGGCGGTGAAGAACATCGTTAGCGATCCGGAGAAGTACGGGCTCGCGCTCGCCGACATACCCGATGCACCGTTCTTCACCGTAGTGAAGACCAATCGCAAGATGGACACCAAGCGCGCCGCAGAGATCGCCGAGCTTTCCCTCGACGAATTTCTGGCGTTGAACCCCCAGCATAACCGACCGGTGATCGCGGGCGCCGACGAGCAGTCGATCCTGCTGCCGATCGACAACGCCGAGATCTTTGCCGCCAAGCTCGAGCTGACCGAGCAGCCGCTGGTGTCGTGGCAGGCCTACCGACTGAAGGACGGCGAGACGCTGCCGCAGGTGGCGGCGAAGTTCGGGATGTCGATCGAGACGCTTAATGCGGTCAACGGCATCGGGCCGCGGTCGCGCGTCCCGGTGGGCCATGCGCTGCTCGTCCCCGCGCAGCAACCCTCCAAGGAGGCGGCGGAGACGCTTACGGAGGTGGTGTTCACTTCGGTTCCCGCCGGTCGGACGTTCTACTACACGGTCCGGCGCGGCGACACGTTGAGTCGGATCGCCGGACGCTACCACTGCTCCGTCAAGGAATTGAAGGAGTGGAACGGACTGTCGAAGGACCGACTGCTCGCCGGCAGCAAGCTGCGCGTCACCAGCGACGTCGTCCCGGTCGCGAAGGCGGGCGGCAGCACCAAGCGCGCCGTCGCAACGAAGGGTGCGGGCAGGCAGGCGAAGTCGAAAGCTGCGTCCAGCAAGCCGGCTAAGGCTGCATCGAAGCACGCACCCGCCAAGCCGGCCGCAGCCGCGACGAAGTCTGCGCCGACCGCTCACATCAACGGGCATTCCGGAGGCTGATTCGATCGCGGTACGGTTGCCGTGCCGGTCGGACCGGGGGGCGGCCGTGAACTCAGCGCACAACTGAGGCGGGCCGCGCGACGGCCTCCCGCTCGGCACCCTTCGCGGCATCCAAGATTGATGCGTGGCCGATTCCCTGCGGTCGCGGAAATCGGGTCGAGGTGAAATGACGTAGCCGCTGCCGACCCCCGATCCGGCCCCCGCCAATAAAAGAACGGGCGGCCCAGGGCCGCCCGTTCTCGTCCTTCACGGTCCTTATGGAAGGACCTGGTCGCCGCAGGACTACAGTTTCTTCGCGGCCTTCTTCTTCGTGGTCTTCTTGGCTGCCTTCTTCTTCGGGGCGGCCTTCTTCTTCGTGGTCTTCTTGGCTGCCTTCTTCTTCGGGGCGGCCTTCTTCTTCGTGGTCTTCTTGGCTGCCTTCTTCTTCGGGGCGGCCTTCTTCTTCGTGGTCTTCTTGGCTGCCTTCTTCTTCGGGGCGGCCTTCTTCTTCGTGGTCTTCTTGGCTGCCTTCTTCTTCGGGGCGGCCTTCTTCTTCGTGGTCTTCTTGGCTGCCTTCTTCTTCGGGGCGGCCTTCTTCTTCGTGGTCTTCTTGGCCGCCTTCTTCTTCGGAGCGGCCTTCTTCTTCGCCGGCTTCCGTTTAGCGGCCTTCTTCTTGGGCGCCGGGGCCGGGGCCGCGGGCGTCATCATCGACATCATGTCTGCCATCATCTTGGTTTCTCCTGTCTGAGTTACCGTAACTGTTATGTTGCTTCTCGTTGTCGCAGGTGGGGCCGGACCGCCAGTTTTTTCTTACAACCACTTGACAAACCCATTCCTCCTGCTGCCTGCATTGTAGCCACATATGACAGTTTTGCAAGAATTCGTCCGCGATTCAGGCGCTCGGTTCTGAGAGTGTTGCGCTTTCCGCACAATAAAAATCGAGATCCTGGCTGAGATTTTCAGCGTTTCGCATGCGTGCGCGAGCGCTTGTGAAGCACCGATTCGCTAACGCTCAGGGCAGCAATTGCTCGAGTGCGAAAAGCTCGGCGATGTCTTCCCTCCGACGCACGAGATGCACCTGCGTGTCGTCGACGATTACTTCGCAGGCGCGTGGACGCGTGTTGTAGTTCGAGCTCATCGCCATCGCGTACGCACCCGCAACGCCCACCGACAGCAGGTCGCCCGCACTGAGCGCCAGCGGCCTTTCATGCGCGAGAAAATCGCCGCTTTCGCAAATCGGCCCGACGATCTCCCACGACCGCTTCGCGCCCGCGCGGGGCCGTACCGGATCGATCGGGTGCCAGGCGTTGTAGAGCGCCGGGCGCAGCAGGTCGTTCATCGCCGCGTCGACGATCGCGAAGCTCTTCGAGGCCGCGGGCTTCAGGTACAGAATCCGGGTCAGCAGAACACCGGCGCCGCCGACGAGACGGCGTCCTGGCTCGAAGAGGAGACGTTCGCGGCGCCCGGCGAACAGCGTGCGCACCATGTCCGAATACACGTCGAGCGGCACGGGATTCTCGTCCTGATAGCGAATGCCCAGGCCGCCGCCCAGGTCAACGTGCGCGAGTGCGATACCTTCGGCGCGCAGCCGATCGACGAGGTCGATGACCTTCTCAACGGCCTCGCGGCAGGGCCCGAGATCGGTGATCTGCGAACCGATGTGAATGTCGAGGCCCCGCACATCGATGTTGGGCTGCTGCGCCGCGCGGCGATAGAGCGCCGGCGCATCGTCGTAGGCGACGCCGAACTTGCTTTCCTTGAGACCGGTGGCGATGTACGGATGTGTTTTCGGATCCACGTCGGGATTCACGCGGAAGCTGACCCGGGCCCGCGTTCGCAGCCTGCCGGCGACTTCGTCGAGACGCAGCAGCTCTTCCTCGGATTCGACGTTGAAGCAAAGGATGCCGGCGGCAAGCGCCTGGACCATCTCGCTGTCGGTCTTGCCAACTCCGGAGAACACGACCTTCGCGGGATCGCCGCCTGCCGCGATGACGCGTGCGAGCTCGCCGCCGGATACGATGTCGAAGCCGCTACCCAGACGTGCGAACAGGCTGATGATCGCGAGGTTGGAGTTTGCTTTCAGCGCGTAGCAGACCAGGTGCGGCAAGCCGGCAAAGGCGGTGTCGTACTCGCGGTAGGCGCCCTCCAGCGCAGCGCGCGAATAGACGTAGCAGGGCGTACCGAAACGTTCGGCGATCGTGGATAGCGGTACGCCCTCGGCGTGCAGCTCGCCGTCGCGGTAGGCAAATTGGCTCATGGCTTGCGCGCGGCGGGCGCGGTCTGCGGCGACGCGTCCGTAGGCGATGTCGTGGATTGTGCCTCGGGAGGCGCCGCGGTCGGAGTCGGCGGCGGAAGGACCAACGGACCTTTGATGCCGCAGCTTGCGCACGCAAGGGCTGCCAGCAACAGGGCGGCGAGGCGGAATTGACGTAACATCGGCGGGAATCCTATCACGCGTGATCATGGTTTCCGACTCTGCCTTCATCGCTTCCGCCGACCAGACACTGGCCTGTATCGGCACCGCTGTCGACGCGGCGCTCGAGCACAGCGACGCCGACGTCGACTGGAGCTTCAACGAGGGAATACTCGAGATCGACTGCGGCACGCAGGGCAAGCTGATCGTGAACCGCCACGTGCCAAACCGGGAGATCTGGGTGGCGGCGCGCTCGGGCGGCTTTCACTTCCGCGCGGTCGATGGACGCTGGCGCGATACCCGCTCGGGCGACGAGCTGGCGGGAAAGCTCGTGCGCCTGCTGCGTGAACATGCGGGCCTCGACGTCGACCTATCCGGCCTGCCGCCGGCAAGCATCTAACCCCGCGGCGGGGAATCGGCGCGCCGCGCCACGCGAGCCTCTGCAAGCCGTTTTGCGCGCGGGCTCGGGCCGCCGGCGCGAGGCGCGTGCCCCGATCATGCGGCGAGCAGCGCTGTCCAGTCCTCGAGCTCGCGCCGAAGCGCGGCGTGGCCGGGCATCAGCGTTTCGACCAGCGCCCAGAACCGAGGGGAATGGTTGAGCTCAACCAGGTGCGCAACTTCGTGTGCGACAACGTACTCGGCGAGCATCGGCGGCAGCTGAACCAGCCGCCAATTGAGGCGGATTTCGCCGCGCGCATTGCAGCTCCCCCATTCGCTGCGCGCGTTCGACAGACGCAATGCCGGCGCTGCGCGGGTGATCCGACCAGCGTACGCCTGCACCTGCGGCACCACCAGTGTCCAGGCCTCGTCGCGCAGCCATTTGCCCACCAGCTGGGCGACCTGCGCCTCGTCCTGAGCGCGCGGATGCAGCACGGTCAGGTTGAACAGATCGGGAGCGATGCGGGTCCGCCGCGCAGGGAAGACCTCGAGCGCAAGTTCGCGACCGCGATACAGGATCGGCGCGCCTGACTTCCACTCGCGCGGCATCACGTCGCGGCGGCGGCCTCGCCATTCGGCCAGCGCCTTGACGATCCAGTTGGCGCGCTCGGACAGCGCGGCCTCGATTTCGCCGAGCGTTACCCAGCGCGGCGCGCGCACGGTGAGCCCCGTGAGGTCGACCTCCATGCCGATCGTCCGCCGACGGGCGCGGATCAACCGGTAGTCGAGCGCTTCGCCGGCGAGCGTAATCCTCCGGAGCTGGCCGTCGCGGACGCGGCGAGATGCGCCGCCGGTGACCTCGTCCAGGCGAAGATGCGCGGCGGCCGGGCGAGTCATGGCGGCTCGCCGAGGCGCGCAACCTCGCCTTCGATCCAGGACTCGACCTCCTGCGTCAGCGTCGCGGGATCCTTTCCCGCCGGCGAGATCGGACGGCCGATCGTCATCGTGATCGTGCCCGGCCGCTTGCCGAACAGGCCCTTCGGCCACAGGTAACCCGCATTGTGCGCGACCGGGATGATCGGCACGTTCATGCCGAGCGCGAGGCGCGAACCTCCGGTCTTGTACTTGGCGCACCTGCCGGCGCGGATGCGCGTCCCTTCCGGATACACGACGATCCAGAAGCCCTGGCTGAAGCGCCTGCGCCCCTGCTCGATCATCTGCTGCATCGCGTTGGTGCCGGCCTTGCGGTCGATGGTGATCGGCGACGCGAGCGCGAATCCCCAGCCGAAAAACGGGATTGCCAGCAGCTCCTTCTTGGCGACGTAGGCAAGCGGCGGGAAGTATTGGGTGAGCGAAAGCGTCTCCCACGTGGAGCTGTGCTTGGACATGACGATGTGTGGCTCGCCCAGCGTGTCGACCGGGACGTTGGCCAGTCCGTCGACGCGCCAGCGGATCCCGCAGATCCATTTCGCGCCCCACAGGTTGACCGCGCACCAGCTCGCGGCCATTCGGTAGGTCCACAGACGGGGTGACCAGAACATCAGCAGCATCGCTGCCGCGTACAAGGGCGTGACGATGAGCTGGAACAGCAGGAAGGCGATGGAGCGCAGCGCAGAGCGCATCGGGGTCCGGCGAGTTGCGCTATGCGACCGGCCCGCGGCCACGGTACTCATTCGCCCGCAAGCAGCGCGGACACGGCGAAGGCCAGGTCCGGGAAGATCACGGTGTTCTTTGGAAAATTGCCGTCACGCAATGTCTTTTCGCCCTTTCCGGTCAGCACCAGCATCGGCTGGGCGCCGACGGCGTCTGCCGCCTGCAGGTCGCGCAGAGAGTCGCCGATGCAGGGTATGCCCGTCAACTCGGTGTGGAAGCGCTTTCCGATCTCGACCAGGATGCCGGGCTTGGGCTTGCGGCACTCGCACTTCGCGTCGGCAGTATGCGGGCAGAAGAATATCGCGTCGACGCGGCCGCCGGCGTGGGCGAGCGCCCTGTGCATTTTCTCGTGGATCGCGTTGAGCATCGCCATGTCGAAGAGCCCGCGGCCGATCCCCGACTGGTTGGTGGCGACGACGACGCGGTAGCCGGCATGATTAAGCCGTGCGATCGCCTCGATGCTGCCGGGGACCGCACGCCATTCTTCCGGCGACTTGATGAACTGGTCGCTGTCGTAATTGATGACACCGTCGCGATCGAGAACGATGAGCTTCATCGCGCGGGTGGGCACGACTCCTTCGGAGGCGAGCTGGACCATTATTGGGCGAGCTTTGAAATGTCGGCCACGCGGTTCATCGTCTGCGCGACGCCGCGCAGCAATGCCAGCCGATTGGCGCGGATGGCCGGATCGTCGGCCATGACCATCACGTCCTCGAAGTAACGGTCGACGACCGGCCTGGCGGTCGCGAGCGCGCGCAGCGCCTCCGAGAAATCGCCGCTGTCGTAATCTGCCTCGACCTGTGGCGCGAGCCGCTGGAAGGCCATGTAGAGATCGTGTTCCGCGCCATCGGCCAGGCGCGCGCGATCGACCGCATTGGCGGCTTCGCCACCGCTCTTGCGCAGGATATTGACGATGCGCTTGTTGGCGGCGGACAGCGCCGCGGCCTCGGGTAGCGCGGCGAATGCGGCCAAGGCGGCCAGCCGCGACGGCAGGTCGGCGATTGCGTCGGGTCTGGCGTCGAGCACGGCGGAGATCTGGTTGGCCGTGTAACCCTGGTCGCGCAGGTAGCCGCGCAGGCGATCGTAGATGAAGTCGAGCACCGCAACCGGATTGCGCTGGACGGCCGGAACGGCGTTGAAGGCATCGAAGCCGAGATCGACGAGTTCGGACAGCGAAACTGCCCGGTTGCACTCGATCAGGATACGGATCACGCCGAGTGCTGCACGGCGCAGGCCGAAAGGATCTCTGTCGCCGGTCGGAATCAGTCCGATGCCGAACATGCCGGTCAGCGCGTCCAGCTTGTCGGCGAGCGCGACCGCCTGTGCGATGCCTTCCTCGGGCAGCCGGTCGCCGGCGACCTTTGGCCAGTAGTGCTGTTCGATCGCGGCGGCGACGGCAGGATTCTCGCCGTCGTGCTCCGCATAGTAGCGGCCCATCAGACCCTGCAGTTCGGGGAACTCGCCGACCATGTCGGTCACGAGATCCGCCTTCGCGAGTTGCGCGGCGCGCTCGGCCAGTGCCGCGTCGGCGCCCAGCAGCGGCGCGATCCGGGTCGCGAGACGACGCAGGCGGTCCACGCGCTCGGCCTGCGTGCCGAGTTTGTTGTGGTGGACGACGGCTCGCAGCCGCCCGACCCGGGTGTCGAGCCTCTGCCTGCGGTCCTGGTCGAAGAAGAACTTGGCATCGGCCAGGCGGGCACGAAGCACACGCTCGTTGCCGGCGATGATCGCTGCCGGGTCCTGGGTCGCGAGGTTGCTCACCAGCAGGAAGCGATGCTCGAGATTGCCTTCGTCGTCCGCGAGCGCGAAGTACTTCTGGTTCAGCTGCATGGTGAGGATCAGGCATTCCTGCGGGACGGCGAGGAACGCCGGATCGAACGTGCCGGCGTACACGGCCGGCCATTCGACCAGTGCCGTCACCTCGTCGAGCAGTCCATCCGGCATGATCGGCGTTGCGCTACCGGCTGCGCTCTCGAGCTGCACGACGATGCTCGCGCGCCGCGCGGCAAACGACGGTATCACCTTGCCCTCGGCCTCGAGCGTCGGCGCGTAGGCTTCGGCGGTGCCGATCGCGATATCGCGGTGCGACAGGAAACGATGACCGTCGGTCAGGTTGCCTGCATCGAGCCCCAGCACGCTGACCGGAACGATCGCGCTGCCGTGGATCGCGAGGAGTTTGTGCGCGGGGCGCACGAATTTGACCGCCACCCCGCCAGGACGCTGATAGGCCATCAGCTTCGGGATCGGCAGCGCCGCAAGCGCCTCATCGAGCGCGTCCTGCAGTCCCCGAGCGAGCGGCTGGCCGCGCGCCAGTGTGCGGAGGTAGACGTACTCCGCCTTGCCGTCGGACGCCACATAAAGGTGATCCGCGCCGCGCCGTGCATCGGGGTAGCCGTCGGCGAGCTCGGCGCGGCCATCCTTGGCGAGGCGCTTCCTGAGCGCATCGGTCGCCTTGCCGTCGGCCCCCTCGGCGACCTTGCGCGGCATGAGCTTTTCATCGACCTGCACATCGGGCGCGACGGGCAGTACCTGCGTGACGGTCAGCGCGAGTCGTCGCGGCGTGGCGAAGGGCGTGCATTCACTCGCCTCGCCCAGGTAGCCGCGTGCGCGCAGACCGCCCATGATGCCGTCTGCGAACTTCTCGCCCAGATGCTTCAGCGACTTCGGCGGAAGCTCCTCGGTAAGCAGCTCGACGGCCAGCGTGGCGGGGCCGTCCATCAGGCGACCCTGCGGGCCGCGCCGGCGCCCAGCATCGGGAAGCCCAGCGCTTCCCGCGAATCGTAGTACGCCTGCGCGACCAGCCGCGATAGCGTGCGAATGCGACCGATGTAGGCGGCACGTTCGGTGACCGAGATGGCGCCGCGCGCGTCGAGCAGATTGAATGTGTGCGCGGCCTTGAGGATCATCTCGTAGCCGGGAAGCGGCAGTTTCGCTTCCAGGAGCCGCTTGGCCTCGCTTTCGAAATGCCCGAACAGCTCGAAGAGTTTCGGCGCGTTCGACTGTTCGAAATTGTAGGTCGACTGCTCGACTTCGTTCTGGTGATACACGTCGCCGTAGGTCAGCGCGCGCAGCACGCCGTGCTCCGGCCACTGTGTCCATACAAGGTCGAACACGTTTTCCTTGTCCTGCAGATACATGCACAGGCGCTCGAGACCATAGGTGATCTCGCCGGTGATCGGGTTGCAGTCGAGGCCTCCCACCTGCTGGAAGTAGGTGAACTGCGTGACCTCCATTCCGTTCAGCCAGACCTCCCAGCCGAGGCCCCAGGCGCCCAGCGTCGGATTCTCCCAGTCGTCCTCGACGAAGCGGACGTCGTTCGTCGTGAGGTCGAAGCCCAACGCCGCGAGCGACCCCAGGTACAGGTCGAGGATGTCGGGCGGCGAGGGTTTCAGCACCACCTGGTACTGGTAGTAGTGCTGCATGCGGTTGGGGTTTTCCCCATAGCGGCCGTCTTTGGGCCGGCGCGACGGCTGCACATAGGCGGCCCGCCAGGGCTCGGGACCCAGCGCGCGCAGGAATGTCGCCGTGTGCGAGGTGCCGGCGCCGACCTCCATGTCGTACGGCTGCAGCAGTGCGCAGCCCTGCCGATCCCAATAGTCCTGCAGCCGCAGGATAAGTTGCTGAAACGTGATCATCGGTGGAGCGGGGCGCGTGCGCCCGCGATAACCGCTTGAAAAAAGCGGATTTTACCGGTTTCCGCCTGCGTTCAGGCGGTGATGTCGCAGCGATCGCGTTCGGCGTCGGCGATCGTGCGCCACGGCACCGAGCAGCAACAGGCTCGCGAGCAGGAGCGCCGGCGCGTCGCCGAAGCGCAAGTACGGGGTGTCACCGGTGCGGCCGGCGATGTCGATCTCGAGGACCCCGGCAACGAACCACGGCAACTGTGCGAGCACGCGCCCGTCGTGGGCGATTGCGGACGTAATGCCGGTGTTGGTCGCGCGCAGCATCGGGCGGCCGGTCTCGAGCGCGCGCATCGCCGAGATCTGGTTGTGTTGGCGCGCGGCGATCGACCGGCCGTACCATGCGTCGTTGGTGACGTTGACCAGCAGCGTAGAGGCCCGCGCGGCGGGGATCAGTTCGGCGCCGAAAGCGTCCTCGTAACAGATATTGACGGCGAGACGTTGTCCCGCCGCGTCGATCGGCGATTGAACCGCCGGCCCGGCCGCCTGGTCGGCCAGCGGAATGGCGAGCACGCGATTGATGAACCAGCCGACCAGCGGCTTCATCGGAATCGATTCGCCGAACGGAACGAGATGATGCTTGCGGTAGAGTTGCGGCGCTGCCGCGCCCAGGCTCACCACGCTGTTGTGGATGCGCTCGTCCTCGCCCGGTACCCTTGGCGGCTCCGAGACGAAGAGGCCGACCAACACGTTGCCGTCGCGCGCACGCGCTGCCGTTGCGAGGCGTGCGAACACCTGGCCCGGGATCTCGTCGGCAAACTGCGGGAACGCGCTCTCCGGCAGCACGACGATGCGCCCCCTGCTGACCCGAACGAGGTTCTCGTAGAGCTCGAAATTGGCCGGAAGAAACGCCGGATCGAACTTCCGATCCTGCGAGACGTTGCCCTGCAGCAGCGAGATCGCGACCGGTTCGCCGGCGGGCTGCGTCCATTCGATGCGCGTGAGCACGGCGCCGACGGCCACCAGCATGGCGGCGCCGGCCACGCACACCACGACCGCCCGCGGGCGGTCCTGCGCCAGCGCGGTGATGATGCCGCTCGCCGCGGCCGCGGCGAGCGCGACCGCGAGAGACACCAATGGCACGCCACCGACGGGTGCGTACCCGGCGAGAGGCAGCGCGCCTGCCGGCAACAACTCCGCATAGCCGACGGCGAGCCAGGGAAAGCCGGTGAACACGTACCCGCGCAGCCACTCGGTCAGCATGAAGGCGGCGGCGGCGGCAACCAGACGCGACGGCGAATTGCGACCGGTGAGACGGACGACCACCCACCCGGCCAGCGCCGGCCAGAGCGCGAGGTAGGCGACGAAACCCGCCGTGGAGATCAAAGCGATCGGCATCGGCATGCCGCCGAAGGTTGCGAGCGCGATGTAGACCCATGACGTCCCGGCGCCGAACATGCCGCAGCCGAAGGCGAATCCGATCCAGGCGCCGTCGCGCGCCGTCACGGCGCGCTGCCAGAGCCAGAACAGCAGGCAGAGCGCCGCCAGCGTGATGGGCGGCATGTGGAACGGCGCGAACGCGAATACCGCGGCGGCTCCGGCCGCGAACGCGGCGACCCGCGTCAGCATGACGCGCGGCGCGTGGTCACGGTTCCCTTACCACGGAGCACACGGAGGACAGGAACGACAGCGGATACGGAAATGAGGCGAAAATGACCGGAGACAGGCATTCCTCCGGCCGGAATCGCCTTCTCCGTGCCCTCCGGGTACTCCGTGGTGATTGGACTTGTTTTCCAACGCGGCAATGGCCGAATCAAGCGTCGGAGCCCACCGTGGGCACGGCCGTGATGCGCTCGACCTGCAGCGTGTGCAGTCGCCGGCTGTCGGCGCGCAGCACACGGAAGCGCAGGCCTTCCATCGTCGTTGCTTCGCCACGCTTGGGCAGCCGCCCGAATGCCCGCAGCACGAGTCCGCCCACCGTGTCGAATTCGTCATCGGGATACGACGTCCCGAAGTGCTCGTTGAAGTCGGCGATCTCGGTCTGCGCCTTCACCCTGAACCGCCCGTTCGCCTCGGGAATGATGTCGTCGTGGCTGTCGTCGAAGTCGTACTCGTCCTCGATGTCGCCGACGATCTGCTCCAGCACGTCCTCGATGGTAACGAGGCCCGACACGCCGCCGTATTCGTCGACGACGATCGCGATGTGATTCCGGTTGGCGCGGAACTCGCGCAGCAGCACGTTCAGGCGCTTCGATTCCGGCACGAACACCGCTGGGCGCAGCGTGTCGCGCAGGTCGAACGCTTCCGGATTCGCATAGTAGTTGAGCAGCTCCTTCGCGAGCAGGATGCCGATCACGTCGTCCTTGCTTTCGCCGATCACCGGGAATCGCGAGTGGCGCGTCTCAACGACCAGCGGAATGAACTCGAGCACCTCATCGTCGACGGACACGCAATCCATCTGCGAGCGCGGAATCATGATGTCGCGCACGGTCGTCTCGGAGACCGACAGCACGCCCTCGATCATCGACAGGGCGTCGGCGTCGAGCAGATGCCGCTCGAATGCGCCGCGCAGGATATCGGTGAGCTCCTCGCGGTCATCCGGCTCGCGCAGGAGCATCGCCGTGAGGCGCTCCATCAGCGTCGGTTTTTCCCCGTTCCTGTCGTCGTCAGCCATCGGCATAGGGATCCGGCACGCCCAGGCGGGCGAGGATCGCGGTTTCGAGCGCTTCCATGACGGCCGCGTCGGCGGCACGTTCATGATCATGGCCTTGCAGGTGCAGCATGCCGTGGATCACCAGATGGGCGTAGTGCGCAGCCAGCAACTTGCCCTGCGCGCCGGCCTCCTTCCGCACGACCGGCGCACACAGGACGATGTCGCCGGCACGCGGTTGCTCGTCATCGTACACGAAGGTCAGGACGTTCGTCGCATAGTCGCGACCCCGGAATTCGGCGTTGAGGGCGCGACCTTCGATCGCGCCGACGAAGCGAACTGTCACCGTCGCATCGGCCGTGAGCGCCGCCCGCACCCATCGGCGCACCTCTGCGCGCGTGGGCAGTTCGGGCGCGCTGCTCGCGTACTGCACCGAAAGCGACAGCGCAGGCGCGACCTTCCGGGTCACGGCGCCGCCTGGGCGATGGCGAGCAGCCGCTCGAACTGCAACGCGACGAACGCGTCGTCCTGCGCGAGAATATTGTCGCCGACGTAGAGTTCGATGAACGACCATCCGGGGGCCGGCGATGGGGCGAAGCGCTGTGCGACCCACACACCATCATCGGCGGCCAGCCGATCGCGTGCGGCTGCCAGCGCCTCCGGCGCGGCCGGCAGGTACAGATGGAACATGTTTACCTGGGGAGGGTCGGGCAGGATTCGCAGGCCCGGCACGCGCGCCAGCGCACGCGCAAGTGCCCGCGCACGAGCGCGATACGCGGGCATCTTGGCGAGTTGCGCATCGAAACGCATCGCCGCCGAGGCGACGAACGGGTGCAGTTGCACCAGCGTGCCGCCATGTCGCTTGCGCCACGCGCGCGCTTCCCCGACGAACTGCTTGTCGCCGAGCAGCATGGCGCCGGCCAGTGCGCCAATCCCTTTGTAGAACGACACGTAGACGGAGTCGAACAGCGCGCAGATTTCGGCGTGCGTGCGGGGCGCGTAGCCTTCACGCGCTTCCCACAGTCGTGCGCCGTCCATGTGCAGCCGCGTCCCGCGCGTCCGCGCGGCGGAGGCGAGTTCGCACAGCGCGTCCCACGCCGGCTGCTGCCCGCCGATCTCGCGCGCCGGGAGCTCGATCAGCAGCGCGGCCAGGCGGTCGGGGCATGCCGCCAGGTCGGCCGCCAGCATCGGGCTTTCGCGTGGTCCCAGCAGCACCGCGTTCAACTGCTGCAGGCGCGAGTACGCGCGCAGTTCGTGCAGTTCCAGATGCGCGGTCGGATGCATCGCGAAGTGCGGCACACCCGCGCGTTCGGCGTGGATGCGCAACGCAATCTGTTGCGCCATCGTTCCGCTCGGCATGAACACCCCCGCCTCCATCCCAAGCAGCGCGGCGACCTTCGCCTCGAAGGCACCGATCAGCGCGCCGTCGCCGTAGCGGTCAGCCGGCCAGTTGTTCGCGCGGCACCATTCGCCCACCCGAGAGAGCTCGGCGCCGGGGTCCTGCTCCGCCTGGCCCGCGACAACGATCGCGCAACGGTGGCGCAGCGCCTCCCGTTCCTGCGGCGACAGCGGCATCGGGCGGGTGCTCAAGGCCGCGGCGGCTTGTCGCCGGCGGCCTGTTTGAGCGCGTCGCGATCGTAGGCGTCGATGATTTTCTGAACGAGCGGGTGGCGGACCACGTCGGCGCTTGTGAAGTGACAGAATGCGAGGCCGCGGACTCCTGACAGGATGCGCGCGCACTCGACCAGACCGCTCTTCTGCCCGCGGGCCAGGTCGATCTGCGTGACATCGCCGGTGATGACCGCCTTGGTACCAAAGCCAATGCGCGTGAGGAACATCTTCATCTGCTCTGGTGTGGTGTTCTGCGCCTCGTCGAGAATGATGAAAGAATGGTTGAGTGTACGTCCCCTCATGTACGCGAGCGGCGCCACCTCGATGGTCGTGTGCTCGAAGAGCCTGGCCACCTTGTCGAAGCCCATGAGGTCGTACAGCGCGTCGTAGAGCGGCCGCAGGTAGGGGTCGACCTTCTGCGCGAGGTCACCGGGCAGGAAGCCCAGGCGCTCGCCGGCCTCGACGGCAGGGCGCACCAGCACGATTCGCTTGACCGTGTCGCGCTCGAGCGCATCGACGGCGCAAGCGACGGCAAGATAGGTCTTGCCGGTACCGGCCGGCCCGATACCGAACGTGATGTCGTGACCGGCGATATCCTTCAGGTAGGCGATCTGGTTGGGCGTGCGTCCGTGCAGATCGGTGCGGCGCGTGCGCAGTTTCGGCGAATCGTCATCGGCCGCGACGGAATCCTTCGCGCGGGCCTGCGTTGCGATCTCGACCAATCCGAGCTGAATGTCGTCGACCGACAGCGGCTTTTCCGCCGCTGTGTAGAACCGCCGCAGCGCAAGGGCGGCGCGGTTCGTGGCCGCCGGCTCGCCGGCGATGCTGAACGTGGCGCCGCGATGCGAGATCGCGACGTCGAGCGCGGCCTCGATCTGGCGCAGGTTGGCGTCCAGCGGACCGGCGAGATTGGCGAGCGCCCGATTGTCGAGCGGGGCCAGCGTGACCGACAGCTGCGGGCGCTGTTTGGCCATCACAGTGTCTGGCGCATCAGTGGTGCCTTCAGCGCCTCGTCGAGCGCCGCCATGCTCTCGGCCAGATGCGCGCGCGTCTCCACCGACGCCCGCGGACGATTCTGCGCCGCCGCCATTTCGGCGCGCAGCCTGACGGCGTCGGCGCGCAACAGCGCGCGGGCGTCGGCCGGCATCGTTGGCGCCGGTCGGATCATCACCAGCACGACACGCGACACGTATTCGCGCTGCAGGTTGCGCCGGATGAGCGCGATGTCCTCGCCGGATTTCAACTCGCTGAACACCGCGTCGTGGAGCGTCGCATAGAGCTCGGCCAGGCGCAGCGCCTGCGCCGGATCGCGGACCTTGAGCTCGTTGTTGAGCAGGCGCTGCGCGACGTCCGGGCCCAAAAGCGGCGTGAGAACGGACCGGTGCAGGGCCAGCACCTGCTGGTCGACGGCGACGTCGACGGTCGGCACGGTGCGGCCGAGTTCCTTCGCGTCATCGATGTCGAAATCGTTGATCGCCAGCCGGCTCAGGAACGAAGGTGGGAAGTCGAAGTTGCCGGCGGAGAGTATGGTCCTGGCGAGCAACGCCAGCGCGGCGCGCTGTTTGTCCGCAGGAATCGGCTCGAGCGGCACGCGGCCACTGCCGGCATGGTCGGAGCGCAGCGACAGGCCGCCGATGTACTTGACCGCGCGCAGCGCGCTTTGCTGGACTTCGAACAGCCCACGATTGAAATTGCGGCGCAACAGCGCGTAGTCATCGCCGGGCTGCAGCGTCCTCGATTCGGTGAGCTGCCACAGTTCGCGTCCAAGATCGAGCTGGCGTCGGGCGTAGAGCAGCGGATCGGCGCCGAGGTCGAACGTGTTGACGCTCGGATCGAGCCCGCTTCGGTAGAGCATGTCATCGGCCATGAACGCGAGCTGCGGCTCGCTCGAGCGGCGGGCGATGCGCTCGAGCTCGGCGGCCTCCTGCGCCGGGTCCAGCTCGCGATAACCGTATTCGATTGCCCAGTAATCGTACGGCCCCAGCGTCGACATGTGGTACTCACCCTGCTTCTCGCCCTTCAGCGCGATGTTGACCGCGTTGTATTCCATGACCGACCCGGCGATGCCGTTTCGCCGGGTGAATTCGCGGTCGGCGAGCTCCGCTTCGGAATAGATGGTGGATGCGCGAAAATTGTGGGTGAGGCCCAGCGTGTGGCCGACCTCGTGC
The DNA here is from genome assembly GCA_963739745.1 of uncultured beta proteobacterium. GTDB lineage: Bacteria > Pseudomonadota > Gammaproteobacteria > Burkholderiales > Casimicrobiaceae > VBCG01. The sequence continues at coordinate 313,351 of CAVUCJ010000005.1, read as the reverse complement.
ATCGTCGTTGCCATGAGGCGCGACAGGATGAACGCCTCGGCTTCCGGCCCGTCGAGCATCATTTCGCCGCGGGCTTCCAGCAGCGATATCGCGAATGCCGCATGTTCGGTGGACTCGGCGGCGTACGTGCAGTAGGGCTCGTCGGCGTACGCCTCGGCGAGCGGCCGCTGCGGGATCGTCTCGGCGCCGTAGCTCTTGAGCGCGCGAAAGCTGGTGGCGTCGATGCCGATGTCAGCGTCGAGAATTTCGCCAGTTCGCGGATCGACGACCGATGGCCCGATGGCGGCGAAGCCGGTCCGCGCCGTCGTCATCCAGCGGATCGACGCATGGCGGATATCGGACGTGTTGAAATCCGCATTCTCCGGCTGCAGCTCGACCCGGATGGCGTCCTTGAACCCGATGCGCTCGAAGGCCTTGTTCCATTCGAGCACGCCGTCACGAATCGCGGCCCGATACTTGTCGGGCACCGTGCGGTCGATCCAGTACACGATCGGCCGCACGGGCTCTGAAAGCGCCGCTGCAGGGTCCTTCTTCGCCAGCCGCCAGCGATTCACGTAGTGGACGATCGGAATCCGGCGGTCGTCGGTCGTGAAATCCCAGATGTCGGTTCCGAAGTAGCCGATGCGTGCGTCGGCCACGCGCGGGCGCATCGGCGCGTCCGGCAGCTTCGCGATCGAATAGTGGAAGCCAAGGAACAGGCTTCGGATGTCGGGAATCGTCGACGGAGGTTCGGTCACCGGCTGTCCGGGCGGAGGGGTCGTCACTCGGGCCAGCGCATAGTGCGCGCTGACGTTGAGGGTCACGAAGTCCGCGGTGCTGCGCACGTCACGGAAAGACGAATTGCGCGCGTCGAACGCATACGATTGCTTGTACGTCTGTTCGAGCCGCGATGCGGAACCCGTCAGGTCGGTCATGAACAGCGCGTTGGCCTCGATCAGCACCGACTTGCGCTCGGGGTGCGGCTGCGAAACGACGGCTGCGGTCGCGAGCAGGCTGTCGGAGAACGCGTCGGCGACTGCGCGGGCCTCGGGCGTTCCCGGCTGCGCCTTGTACCGGTAGTTGCGCGCGAGAAGCTGCACGTGACCGCCGACCTTGCGCAGCACGATGATCGCGGGGCCGCCGAAGCCGCGCGACAGACTGCTGCTCATCGATCCGGCGAGGAATCGCTTCTCTCCCAGACCCTGGTCGAGATTGGTCGAGAAGAAGTAGGGATGATCGAACTGGTCCGGCGCGATCTCGAGCCACACCTTGTCGTCGCGGCGCCAGAGCCGGAACAGGCCCGGCATTTCAGTCGCGTCCTTGCTGACATCGGCGAACGGACGCGGCGAACCCGGCGCCGAGGGAGGCGTGCTGCCTGGCGCACCCGCCAGCCGCTGCGCATTGGCGATGGCCTGCGGCGATGGCGCTGCGGCTGCTGTTGCGACAGGAGTCGACGTCATGCCGGGGGTGGGCATTTCCGGCAGCGACGAGCACGCGGCGACAACGAACGCGCATGCGCCCGCAGGGACGAGAGAAACCGCGGCTCGCAGATTCATTCGTGTGCGTCCATCATCGCCAGGCCGGCGTGCTGCGCCTCGTCAACCCGCGACGAGTTCGCCGCGCAGCGAATGCGGATGTGCGGCGCGGATGTTCACATCCACGTAGCTGCCAATCAGCGCGGCGTCGCCCGCAAGATTCACGACTCGGTTGTTCTCGGTACGCGCCGCCAGCTCGCTCGCGTCCTTGGCGGCCCGGCCGGTGACGAGCACGCGCTGCCGGGTGCCGACCATCGCTTCGCTGCATGCCCGGTATTGCGATTCGAGCAGGGCCTGCAGCCGCTCGAGGCGCGCCTGACGCACCGGCTGCGGTGTCGGATCGTGCAGGTCGGCGGCCGGCGTTCCCGGACGCGCGCTGTAGAGGAAGCTGAACGCGCCGTCGAACCCCACGTCCTCAACCAGCCGCATGGTCTGCGTGAAGTCGGCATCGGTCTCGCCGGGAAAGCCGACGATGAAATCCGACGACAGCGACAGGCCGGGGCGCGCGGCGCGCAGGCGCCGGACGAGCGACTTGTATTCGAGCGCAGTGTAGCCGCGCTTCATCGCGGCCAGCACGCGGTCTGAGCCTGACTGCACCGGCAGGTGCAGGTGGCACACGAGCTTGGCCAGAACGCCGTGCGCCGCAATGAGCCGGGAAGACATCTCCTTGGGGTGCGACGTCGTGTAGCGGATTCGCTCGATACCGGGAATTTCCGCTATGTGCTCGAGCAATGCCGCGAAGTCGGCGATCTCATCGTTCGCGTTTGCGCCGACGCCCATCGGCCCCCGATACGCGTTCACGTTCTGTCCGAGCAATGTGACCTCCATCACGCCCTGGTCGGCGAGGTCAGCAATCTCGGTGAGCACGTCGTCGAATGGCCGCGACACCTCCTCGCCGCGCGTGTAGGGGACCACGCAGAACGAACAGTACTTGCTGCAGCCCTCCATGATCGACACGAAGGCGGATGCGCCTTCGACACGCGGCGGCGGAAGGTGATCGAACTTCTCGATCTCGGGAAAGCTCACGTCGACCTGCGCACGGCCGGTGGCCCGGCGCCGGGCAAGGAGCTGCGGCAGCCGGTGCAGCGTCTGCGGACCGAACACGACGTCCACGTAGGGTGCGCGCCTGACGATGGCCTCGCCTTCCTGCGAAGCGACGCAGCCGCCCACGCCGATCAGGAGATCCGGATTGGCGGTCTTCAACGCGCGCACGCGGCCCAGATCGTGGAACACCCGTTCGGCGGCCTTCTCGCGCACCGAGCAGGTGTTGAACAGGATCACGTCGGCGTCCTCGGGACGCGCGGTGCGCGCCATGCCTTCGGTTGCGCTGAGCACGTCGGCCATCTTGTCCGAGTCGTACTCGTTCATCTGGCACCCGAAGGTGCGGATGTAGAGCTTCTTGGCCACGGCGCGCGGCCCCGGAGCGGCTGGTGAGTCCGTGGGAGCCAGGTCGTTGAAGGGGCGCGAATTATAGCAGGCGCGCACCCGCGGCAGGCCCCGGGCGCCAAGGGCGCCGCCGCGGGCTTGGCGGAGCTTCCCCGCATGTTCAGCCGCGCATCGCAGGACGTATAATCCATGCGTGCAGGTGTCCGCCGCGGTTTCCGCGCGGCGGGTGAAACGGGAACGCGGTGCCGCCTGTCTTGACGCCAGGCGAATTCCGCGGCTGCCCCCGCAACGGTAAGGCCCTCCCGAGGGCCGCTCATCACGCCACTGTCGCGCATCTGGCGACGGGAAGGCGAGCGGTCCGCAAGGCCAAGCCCGGAGACCGGCCTGCGCCCCGGAACTTCCGTGTCGCCCTCGACATGGCGGACCGGCGTCACGCGACGCGGGCGGCGTTGCGCACGGACCTGCGCATCCGCGCGCGCCGTCGCCGCGCGCAGCGCGAGTCGCCCGTGCGCCCCACGCATTCCCGCGCCGTTCCTTGAAGGCCAATGCCGTGCGGGGATGCACGGCGCAGCGTGGAGTGCTCGATATGACGTCCCACCGGTCTGCGCGTCGTTCCCGACGTGGGGTCGCTTGTCGCCGCTGGCACGCCGGCTGCGCCGCGCTGCTTGCGGCCTGCGCCGTCGCCGCGCAGACGCCGCCGTTTCCCAGGTCCGCATTGCTCGAACCCGTGGCGGTCACGGCGTCGCGCAATCCGCAGCCGATTGCGGACTTGCTGGCCGACCTCACGATGATTGGCCTCGACGACATCCAGCGCAGCGGCGCGCAGAGCCTGCCCGAACTCCTGCAGCGCCAGCCCGGTGTGGAGATCACAATGAACGGTGGCCCGGGCTCGACATCGGGCGTGTTCCTGCGCGGTGCCAACCGCGGGCAGACGCTGGTGCTCATCGACGGGCTGCGCGTCGGCTCGTCGTCGGTGGGCGCGACGTCGCTCGAGGCGATTCCGTTGGACCAGATCGAACGAATCGAGATCCTCCGGGGGCCGGCGTCGAGCCTGTACGGCGCCGACGCGATCGGCGGAGTGATCCAGGTGTTCACCAGGCAGGCCGAGGCCGGCGGGTTCGCGCCGAGCGTGGCTGCCGGTTACGGAACCTATGACACAGGCAACGCAAGCGCGGGCATGCGTGGCGCGCTGGGACCGTTGCGGTTCTCGGTGCAGGCGGGCGGCACCCGCAGCACCGGGTACAACTCGATCGTCAATCCCGGCAATTTCAGCTACAACGGCGATCGCGACGGCTACGCGACCGAAAACGCAGGACTCAATGCGGTGCTGCCGTGGGCGACCGGACAGGAATTCGCCGTTCAATACTTCCGCAACCGGCTCAACAACCAGTATGACGGCGGACCGGACTTCGACGACCGCACGATCACGACGCTCGAAGCGTGGTCGGTGGCGAGCCGCAATCGAATCGGCGACGGGTGGACATCGAGCCTGACCGCCGGCGAAGGCAGCGACGATTCGGTTTCGCAGACGGGTTTTGGCGACTTTCCATTCAAGACCACCCAGCGCCAATTTACGTGGCAGAACGACTTCGCCCTGCCGGTCGGCGCGCTGTCGGTGATCCTCGAGCGGCGGGACGAGCATCTTGCAACCGACGCCGGCTTCGCCGTGACCGAGCGCAACACCAATTCGGCGACCGGCGTGTATCAGTTGAGTTACGGGGCGTTCGCGCTGCAGGCAAATCTTCGCCGCGACGATTCTTCCCAGTATGGCGGCCAGACGACGGGTGGCATCGCGCTTGGCTATCGCGCGTCGCCGGCCTGGCGATTCACCGCCGGGGTCAGCACGGGCTTCAAGGCGCCGTCGTTCAACGACCTTTATTACCCGTTCTTTTCGAACCCGGACCTGCAGCCGGAAACGGCGCGCAACACCGAGGCGGGCGTCTACTGGAACGCCTCCTCCGGAGATCTGCGCTGGGAGGCGCGGGCGATCGGCTATTACAACCGGGTCGACGATCTGATCGTGTTCGAGTGCGATGCGGATTTCAACTGCCTGCCGCGCAACGTCGAACGCGCGACGCTTTCGGGCGTCACGCTGGGTGTCGATCTTGCATGGCGCGACACGCAGGTCAAGGCGTCGCTCGACCTGCAGGATCCCAGGGACGACCGGACGGGAAACCTGCTGCCGCGCCGCGCGCGGCAGCACGGAGCGCTGCAACTCACGCAGCAGGCAGGCCCGGTGCAGCTGGGCTTCGAGTACATCGCGTCGGCGCAGCGTTATGACGATGCGGGCAATCTGCGCCGGATGGGCGGCTACGGTATCGTCAACCTGACCGCCGACTGGCCATTTGCCAAGGGCTGGTCGCTGCTGGTCCGTGGCAACAATGTGTTCGACAAGAACTACCAGCTCTCAGCCGATTATTCGACCGGCGGAGCCACCATGTTCGCGGGCATCCGCTGGCAGCCATGAGCGCGCCGGGCCGCCCCAAGCGCGAATTGCCCCGCAACGCGAAGCGTGGAGGGCGGGCCAATGAGCGCGCCGGGCCGCCCCAAGCGCGCATTGCCCCGCGGAGCGTAGTCCCATGAACGCGTTGCGCGTACTCCCTGCTGCGTTGTTCGCCAGTGTCGCCGCTGCCGCGGCGCAGGACGCGATCCGGGTCGTCGATGATGCGGGGCACGAGGTGACGCTGCCGCGTCCCGCGCGGCGGATTGTCAGCCTTGCGCCGCATGCGACGGAACTCCTGTACGCGGCAGGCGCGGGCGGCGCGGTGGTCGGCGCCGTCGCGCACAGCGACTGGCCCGCGGCGGCGCGTGCGATACCGCGCGTCGGCGACGCATCGGCGCTCGACCTCGAACGCATCTTCGCAATGGCGCCCGACCTCGTCGTCGCGTGGCCGTATACGGCGGCCCCTCAGCTGGCCGCGCTGCGCGCGCAAAAGGTGCCGGTATTCATCAGCGACCCCGGGACGATCACAGGCATCGCCTACGACCTCGACAAACTGGGCGACCTTGCCGGCACGCGCGACATCGCGCTGGCTGCCTCGAGGTTGCTGCGCAGGCAACAGACTGAACTCGTGGCGAAGTACCGGGACGCGCCGCGGCTGCGTGTATTCTACGAAATCTGGAATGAACCGCTGTACACGATCGGCGGTCGACATCTCATTTCGGAGGCGATCACGACCTGCGGTGGCGACAACGTTTTCGCGTCGCTGACGCTGCCGGCGCCTTCGGTCTCCGTAGAGGCCGTCATCGCGGCGGCGCCCGAGGTCATCGTCGGCGGGGACGATGCGGGCGGTCGACCCGCGTGGTTGTCCGATTGGCTGCGCTGGCCCGCCATTCCTGCGGTGCGTGACGGCAACCTCTTTGCGGTCGACGGCAACCTGCTGCACCGGTCGGGACCGCGGTTCGTCGATGGCGTCGCGGCTCTGTGCGCGGACCTCGACCAGGCGCGCGAACGGCGTGAGCGAAGCAATCGGAAATGATTCAGGCGGGAAGGAACGCGATCCCGCGCGGATGGTCGACCGCGACCAACGGCTGGCCGTAGAGCGCAGACAGGCGCTCGGCCGTCAGCAGTTCCGCAGCGGTGCCGGACTCGATATGGTCGGGCCCGAACAGCACGGCGTGCGTCGCGTGGCGCGCGACCAGCGTGAGATCGTGCAGCGTCATTACCGCCGCGTGCGAGCCGTCGCGCGTTCGTCGCGCCAGCAACTCGAGCGTGCGCACCTCGTGCGCGATGTCGAGATGGTTGGTCGGCTCGTCGAGCAGCATCACCGCCGGGTCCTGTGCGAGCAGCATCGCCAGTGCCACGCGGCGGCGCTCACCACCCGAGAGCGTCTGCACGTTGCGATCGCCCGCGTCAGCCATGCCGACGGCGGCCAGCGCGGCCTGCGCCTGAGCGAGGTCGGACGCACTCTCCGGCCGCCAGCGCGCAACGTGCGGATGGCGCCCGGCCAGCGCGATTTCGAGCACGGTGTCGGGGAACGCGTCGAACGTGTCCTGCGGCAACAGGCCGACCCGCGCAGCCCGCGCGCGCGCGGGCAGTGCCGCAATCGCGGCCCCCGCGAGGGTGACGCCACCCGAGGCGGGTGGACGCAAGCCCGCGAGCGTGTGGAGCAGCGTCGTCTTGCCGGCGCCGTTGGGACCGACCACCACCCAGCACTCCCCGGCGCGCACGGAGAATGACAGGCCTCGGCAAAGCGTGCGGCCTGGCACGGCCAACGCGAGGTCGCGGCAGGCGAGCAGCGGAACGCCCGGGACCAATTCCGGGTCTGCGGCGCCGGTCATGTCGCTGATCTCCTGAGCAGCCACAGGAAGAGCGGCACGCCGGCAAGTGCGGTGAGGACACCAACCGGAAGTTGCGTCGGCGCGACCAGCGTGCGTGCCAGCGTGTCGGCCAGCACCAGCAACGCACCGCCCGCCAGCGCGGACGCCGGCAGCAGGAAGCGCTGGTCGTTGCCGATCACCAGCCGCACCCCGTGCGGTACGACCAGCCCGACGAAGCCGACACTACCGGCGACGGTAACGGCCACCGCTGTCGCAAAGGCGGCCAGCGCATGCAGCGCTAGAGTCAGTGCGCGTACCGGAACGCCCAGGCTGGCGGCGGTCATGGCGCCGCGCGCGAGCTGCGTCGTGTCGCGGGCGAGCGGCAGCGCGGCCAGCAGTACGATCGCGAGCGCCAGGAGTGCGGGCGCACCCCGCGTTGCACCGGACAGGTCCCCGATCAACCAGAACAGCATCCCGCGCACCTGCGCTTCGGGCGCGATCGAGAGCATCAGCATGATGAGTGCGCCCCAACCCGAGGCGACGACGACGCCGGTAAGAAGCAGCCGCATCGGCGACCACGCGCCGCTGCCGCGCGCGAGCCCGAACACCAGCAGCGTCGACACGCCGGCACCCACGAACGCCGCCGGCGTGACCAGCGCGGACAGGCCGGCCAGCAAGGCAGCAAGCGCGCCGCACGCAGCGCCGCCCGACAGGCCGAGCACATACGGATCGGCCAGTGGATTGCGCAGCAACACCTGCATCAGCGTTCCGGCCACCGCTAGCAACCCGCCGACGGCGAACGCCGCTACCGCTCGCGGCAGCCGCAGTTCGCGCACGACGGCGGCCGCGGTGTCCATTTCGGTGCCCGCGAGCGCGCGCCACACGTCCGCCGGGCCGGCATCCACGCTGCCCACGAACAAGGCCACCGCCAACGACGCCGCAGCCGCGATTGCGAGTGCCGCCAGAACCGGCAGGGGAGGTAGGCGATGCACGGTGGGCGCAGTTCGGCAGACGTCCGGGATTATAGGCGGCGGGCCGTAATCCTCGCGCAGCCTATAATTCACGTCCCGCCCGCGGCATCCGCAGCGCAGACGGAGGAAGCATGAACAAGGCATTCACGCGCGAGACGGAAGAAACCGACGACGATGCGCCCGAACTTGCGCCGTCGCTGCCGGCCGGAACGCGGAACTACATGACGCCCGGAGGATTCGCGCGGCTCAAGGCGGAGCTCGGCGACCTTCTCGGGAGGCAGCGGCCGGAACTCGTGGCGACGATCGCCTGGGCGGCCGGCAATGGCGATCGTTCGGAGAACGGCGACTACATTTACGGCAAGAAGCGTCTGCGCGAAGTGGACCGGCGCATCCGTTTCCTGATCAAGCGTCTCGACCTTGCCGAAGTAGTCGATCCGACAGCACGCGCCGGCGCCGAGGACGACGACCGGATTTTTTTCGGCGCGACGGTCGACATCGTCGATGGCAGAGGGGCCGCGCGGACGGTGAGCATCGTCGGCATCGACGAAATCGACACGGCGCGCGGATACATCAGCTGGGTGTCGCCGATGGCGCGCGCGCTGACCAAGGCGCGCGAAGGGGATACGGTGACGCTGCACACACCGGGCGGCATCGAGGAACTCGAGATCGGATCGGTGCGCTATGTCGCGCTCGTAACCGGCAACGCCGGTTGAGCGGCAGGCAACGCCCGGTTCGATCCGGTCTTGCGGGCGCCCGATGCCGCCCGCCGGGCCTCGAACATGGTTGACGCTTCGCGCGCGTGCCGCCAATATTGATGTTGCAACGACACCGATACCCGTGGAAACCGATCTCACCCAGCTCGAACAGAAGCTCGCCACGCTGATCGCGCACACGCGCGCGTTGCGTGCCGCCAACGAGGCGCTCCGGCGCGACCTGTCGGTGGCCACCGAGCGCAACCGTGAAATGACGATCAAGGTGCAGCAGGCCGGTGCGCGTCTGGATGCATTGATCGCGCGGATGCCCGCCGAATGACGGCCCGAGGCAATGCACCGGGCGAGCAGACGGTCCAGCTCGACATCCACCTGCTCGGCCGCGACTACAAGGTGGCGTGCAAGGAACACGAGCGCGCCGAACTGCTCGAGGCGGTCGCGTTCCTCGACCAGCGGATGCGCGAGATTCGTCAGGGTGGCAAGACCGCCGGCGCCGACCGGATCGCCGTCATGGCCGCGCTCAACATCGCCAACGAGTTGCTGCGCGAACGCAAATCGCCGGCCGCACGGCCAGCTGCCGCCGCGGTGTCGAGCGGCCCCGATGTTGACGCTGCGGATGCGCAGCGTAGAATCCAATCAATGCACGCGGCGATCGACCAAGCGCTCGCCGGGCAGGAAAAGCTCTTCTGACCTCATCGCGCGGCGGGAGTCCTCTCCCGCCGTCGTTGTCTACGTTCCCTGGGGTGTTCGAGTCGGCCATATACTCTTTGAACCAATGCTCTCGTAGCGAGGTTGCCTTTGCCCCAAGCGAGCCGGTGTGCGCCCCCATGCGGAAGCGCCTTAAGGTTCCGGCAGGCGACCATTCTTGAACCCAGGTTCAGGATGAGGGTCGGCACGGCATCTCCGGGGAACACCCTTTTTCGCGTTCGCAGCACTTCGAATTACCCGTTGCCGGCCGGCCTGGCCGGCGGCAGTTGACGTCCATTGGTGATCGGTGCCCCGGCAGTCGGGGAGTCGATCGTCCCGGAGCGTCGAAAAATTGAGCTGACCACCGAAAACGCGCGAATGCCGACCGCGGATCCTGCATGCCCTACTGGCTGATGAAATCGGAGCCGGATGAGTTTTCGATCGACGATCTCGTCGCCGCCCGGGGTCGGACGACGTCGTGGTTCGGCGTGCGCAACTATCAGGCGCGCAACTACATGCGCGAAATGCAGGTGGGCGAGCGCGCTTTTTTCTATCACTCGAGCTGTCCGCAACCCGGCATCGCCGGAATCGTCGAGGTTGCGAAGCTCGCGCATCCCGATGTCAGCCAGTTCGACGCCAAGGGCAAGTATTACGACGCGAAGTCGACGCGCGAGAACCCGCGCTGGTTCAACGTCGACGTCAGGCTGGTCGAGAAGACGCGGCTCGTCACGCTGGACGAACTGCGCGCGCAACCCGCGCTAGCGGACATGATCACGCTGCGCCGCGGCAACCGGCTGTCGATCACGCCGGTGGCGCAGGCGGAATGGAAGACGATCGTCAAGCTCGCATCGCGTAAGCCGGCGGCGGCGTGAGCGCCACCGGGCCGCACCAGGGCGCGAGTCCCCCTGGGGGCGAGCGGCGCGCAGCGCCGTTCGGGGGGGATCACCCCCGCGCCGCCGGGGCGCGCGAGTGAACTTCGCGCTGCTTCCGATCTTCCTGGCGCTGGGCGCCTTCGTCGGTTTTCTTGCGGGCCTGCTCGGCATCGGCGGCGGCTTCACGATGGTACCGGTGTTGGTCGAGGTGTTCCACCACGAAGGGTTTGCGGTCGAGCACCTGCTGCCGATGGCGATCGGGACGTCCGCCGGCACCATCGTGTTCACCGCCTTCTCGTCGGCGCGCGCGCATCATGCGCGCGGCGCCGTGAACTGGACGGTCGTCCGCGCGATGGCGCCGGGGCTGGTGCTCGGATCGCTGATCGGCCCGCAGTTCGCCAGTGCGCTGCCGGCGCCGATCATGGCCGGATTATTCGGCGTGTTCATCTGGATCGGTGCGTATCGGATGCTGCGCAACCGGCCGCCGGTGGCGTCGCGCCAGCTGCCGGGGGCGCCCGGCATGTTCGGGATGGGCGCGCTGATCGGCACGATCGCGGGGATGGTCGGCACGGGCGGGGCTTTCATCTCTGTGCCGTTCATGACCCGCTGCAATGTCAGGCTGCACGAGGCGGTGGCGACGTCGGCGGCGCTCGGCATGCCGATTGCCGTTGCGGCGACGATCGGCTTTGCGCTCGCGGGGCTGCACAAGCCCGGGCTGCCGCCGTACTCGGTTGGTTACGTCTACCTGCCGGCGCTCCTGGCGATCATCGTCACCAGCACACTGTTCGCGCCGCTGGGGGCGCGGCTCGCGCACAGGTGGCCCGTCGCACGGCTGCGCCACGCGTTCGCCGCGATGCTTTTCGTGCTGGGCGCCTATATGTGGTGGAAGGCGTTCCACCTGTGATCGCCGCGGCGACGTTCAAGGTTCCGGGGCGAGCGTTGCCCTTTCCGCGGAGGCGCCGGCGTCGTAGCCCGCGCCATAGCCAACGCGCTCGCTGATCGCTCCGCCTCGGGTCACGCGCACCGCGCAGTACTTGAATTCGGGAATCTTGCCGAACGGATCGAGCGCCGGATTGGTGAGAATGTTGGCGGCGGCTTCGTAGTACGCGAATGGAAGGAACACCGCATTGCGCGGCACGCCGGCATCGGCACGCGCATGCAGCGTAACCCTCCCGCGCCGCGATTCCACGCTGATCACGTCACCAGGTGTGCAGCCGAGCGCATCGAGGTCGAGCGGATGGACCGTTGCCATGGCCTTCGGTTCGATCGCATCGAGCACGCTAGCCCGTCGCGTCATGCTGCCCGTGTGCCAGTGCTCCAGTTGCCGGCCGGTGATCAGGATGAATGGGTAATCGGCGTCGGGCTGCTCGGCGCCGGGAATGATGTTCGCGGGCACGAACCTGCCGCGCCCGGACGCCGTGGGAAAGCGGTCGATGAAAATGACCGGGTCGCCCGGGTCGCCTTCCTGTTCGCACGGATAGGTGACCGCACTCTCGCTCTCCAGTCGCTCCCAGGTGATGCCGGCGATCGACGACATTGCCTGCCGCATTTCCGCGAACACGTCGCGCGGATGCGAATAGGTCCAGTCGAGGCCGAGGCGATTCGCCATCTCGACGATGATCCACAGATCCTGCCGCGCGTCGCCGGGCGGGTCGATCGCCTGCCGCCCGAGCTGCACGATGCGATCCGTGTTGGTGAACGTGCCGGTCTTCTCGGGAAACGCCGACGCCGGCAGGATCACATCCGCGAGGTACGCGGTCTCGGTCAGGAAGATGTCCTGCACCACCAGCATGTCGAGTTCCGCCAATGCCTGGCGCGCATGCTGCACGTCGGGATCGGACATCGCCGGATTCTCGCCCATGATGTACATGCCGCGAATCGCGCCGGCGTGCACCGCGTCCATGATCTCGACGACGGTGAGTCCCGGCTGCGGATCGAGGGTAGCCCCCCACAGCGCCTCGATTTCGGCGCGATGCTGCGCGTTGTCGACCCGGTGATAGTCGGGAAGCATCATCGGAATCAACCCGACGTCGGAGGCGCCCTGCACGTTGTTCTGTCCGCGCAGCGGATGCAACCCGGTGCCCGGCCTCCCGACCTGGCCGGTCATCATCGCCAGCGCGATCAGGCAGCGCGCGTTGTCGGTACCGTGGATGTGCTGCGAAATGCCCATCCCCCACAGGATCATCGATCCGCGCGAGGTCGCGTAAAGGCGCGCCACGTCCCTGATCGTTTCTGCCGGGATGCCGCAGACCGGCGCCATCAGCTCGGGGCTGAAGCCCCCGACGTTGCGCTTTAATTCGTCATAGCCGGTCGTGCGTTCCGCGATGAAATTCGAATCGACCAACCCTTCGTGGACGATGACGTGCATCAGCGCGTTCAGCAACGCGACATCGGAATCGGCGCGGAACTGCAGGAAGTGCGTGGCCAGCCGCGCGAGATCGGAGCGCCGCGGATCGGCGACGATCAGCTTGCTGCCGTTCCTGACGGCGTTCTTGATCCAGGTCGCGGCAACCGGATGATTGACGGTCGGGTTGGCGCCGATGATGAAAATCACCTCGGCGTCCAGCACGTCCATCACCGGGTTTGACACCGCCCCCGAACCGATGCCCTCGAGCAGCGCCGCCACGCTCGACGCATGGCACAGCCGCGTGCAATGGTCGACGTTGTTGGAGCCGAACCCCGTGCGCACCAGCTTCTGGAACAGGTAGGCCTCTTCGTTGGAGCCCTTGGCGGATCCGAACCCCGCGAGCGAGCGCTTGCCCTGGGTGTCGCGAATGCGGCGCAGGCTACCGCCGGCAAGTTCCAGGGCTTCCTCCCAGGTCGCCTCGCGAAACACCGACAGTGGATCACCGGGGTTCATCGTGAAGTCGGCGGACTTCGCCATGCCGGGCTTGCGGATCAGTGGCTTGGTCAGCCGCTGCCGGTGATGAACGTAGTCGAAGCCGAAGCGCCCCTTGACGCAAAGCCGCTCGTCGTTGGCCGGTCCCGCGCGCCCTTCGACGCGGACGATGCGGTTGTCGTTGACGTGGTAGGTGAGCTGGCAGCCGACCCCGCAATACGGGCAGACCGATGCGACCTTCTTCTGCGTGGGCACCAGGTAGGCATCGTTGGCGGGGGCGAGCGCGCCGGTCGGACACGCCTGAACGCATTCGCCGCAGGCGACACAGGAGCTCTCGCCCATCGGATCGCCCAGGTCGAACACGATCTGCGAATGCTTGCCCCGATGAGCGTAGCCGATGACGTCGTTCACCTGCACTTCGCGGCAGGCGCGCACGCAGCGCGTGCACTGGATGCAGGCGTCGAGGTTGACCGCCATCGCCGGATGCGACAGGTCCGCGGCGGGTTGCGAGCGCGGCGAGAAGCGCGGCGGGCCAATGCCCAGCTTCCGCTTCCAGTGCTCGAGTTCGGAATCCTTCTTGTACACGGTGGCGGGAACGTCGGATGCAAGCATTTCGACGATCATCTTCTGCGCATGCACGGCGCGCGCGCTGTTGCTGGTGACTTCCATGCCGACGGTCGGATAGCGGCAACACGACGGCGCGAGCGTTCGCTCGCCCTTGATTTCCACCATGCACGAGCGGCAGTTGCCATCCGCGCGCATGCCTTCCTTGTAGCAAAGGCGCGGAATCTGGACGCCGTAGCGGTCTGCGGCCTGCAGCAGCGATTCGCCGGCATGACCGACGACCGGCGTTCCGTTGAGAATGAATTCGACGGCCTGGTGTTCGCGGGCATTCATGTTCGGTCTCCGCAGCTTGGATGTCGAACTGCCGGCAACGCGCCGCGACTCATCAGGCGAGTTCCGCCGGGAAGTACTTCACGACGCAGCGGATGGGATTCGGGGCCGCCTGGCCAAGCCCGCAAATGGACGCATCCGCCATTGCTTGCGCCAGTTCCTCGAGCAGTGGTTGGTCCCAGTGGGGGCGTTGCATCAAACCCACGGCCTTTTCGGTGCCGACGCGGCAGGGCGTGCATTGGCCGCAGGACTCGTCGGCGAAAAAACGCATGAGGTTGAGCGCCGCGTCGCGCGCCTTGTCGTGTTGCGACAGCACGATGACCGCGGCGGAGCCGATGAAGCAGCCGTGCGGCTGCAGCGTGTCGAAATCGAGCGGAATGTTGTCCATGCTCGCCGGCAGGATGCCGCCCGATGCGCCGCCGGGCAGATAGCCGTACAGCGCGTGTCCCGGGAGCATGCCGTCACAATACTCGTCGATCAGCTCGCGCAGCGTGATGCCAGCCGGCGCCAAGTGGACACCGGGCTTGCGCACCCGGCCGGAAACGGAAAACGAGCGCAGACCATGGCGCTCGTGACGGCCTTGCGCGGCGAACCATGCGGCGCCGCGCTCCAGGATCTCGCGCACCAAGTACAGCGTCTCCATGTTGTGTTCGAGGGTCGGTCGCCCGAACAGGCCGACCTGCGCCACGTACGGCGGCCGCAGGCGCGGCATGCCGCGCTTGCCTTCGATGGACTCGATCATCGCCGACTCCTCGCCGCAGATATAGGCGCCTGCCCCACGCCGTAGTTCGATCAGGGGCAAGGGGCCCGGCGGATCGGCCCTGAGCGCTGCGAGTTCTTCCTCCAGGAGCGCGCGGCAGGCCGCGTACTCGTCACGCAGATAGATGTAGACGGCGTCGATCCCCGTCGCCCACGCGGCGATCAGCATCCCTTCCAGGAACCGGTGCGGGTCGCGCTCGAGGTAATAACGGTCCTTGAAGGTACCCGGTTCGCCCTCGTCGATGTTGATCGCCAGGAGCCGCGGCGCCGCCTCAGCGCGCACGATGCGCCACTTGCGGCCGGCGGGAAATCCGGCGCCGCCGAGCCCGCGCAGCCCTGAATGCTCCATTTCGGCGAGCACACCCTCGACGCTGCGCTCACCGGCAAGACATTGGCGCCAGATCGAATATCCGCCCGCCGCGCGGTACGCGTCGAGACGCAAGGCAGGTGGCAGCTCGGCCGTGAGCGTTCCCGCGGCAATTGCTTCCTGGACGCTCGCGACGGTCGCGCGGTCGAACGTGCGCGCGCCGGCGACAGCCGCGGGCGCATGTTCGCAACGCCCGATGCAGGGCGCCGCCAGGACCCGCACGTCGGCGCCGACGGCGCCGCGCAGCTCCTCGAGCAGCGCATGCGAGCCGGCCATGGCACAGGACAGCGTTTCACACACGCGCACCGTGACCCGCGGCGGCGCGTGGTCGCCTTCCTTCACCACGTCGAAATGGTGGTAGAAGGTGGCCACTTCGTAGACTTCAGTGGTGGCGAGCCGCATCTCGGCCGCCAGCGCGGTGAGGTGCGCAACGGAAAGGCAGCCGTAGCGGTCCTGAAGGCGATGCAGGTATTCGAGCAGGAGGTCGCGCCGAAGGGAATCACCTTCGAGCAGCGCCCTGACCTCGGTCCGCGCCTGTGGATCGACATTGCGGCCCTTGAGCTGCGCGCGCAGCTTTTTCTTGCCCAGCGCCGACGTGTCGATCACCGATTCCCCGATTTCTGCCATTGCTGTCCGCTGCCTTTCACCTGCATTGCGAGAGCCGGCCCGGCGCGCACGACGGGCGCGGAGTTGCGCGACGCGGCGCAGTCACGTGAGGAAGTCGCAGTACTTGTCCACGTAGGTGGCGAGGCCGAGCGTGTGCTGGCGGACCAGTCGTTCGGCGGTCTCGGTGTCGCGCCGCTCCAGCGCGTCGATGATCTTCATATGATCGACGATCGAGCGCGTGGCGCGGTCATCCTTGGAAATCGTCATCTTGCGGATGGCGCGCACGTGAATCAGCAGGTTCTGCATGGTGTCGATCATCAGCGTGGACCCTCCGAGCTTGAAGATCGCCTGGTGAAAGGCAAGGTTCGCGTCGGAATACTCCTCCAGGTTTGCCGCGGGAGTCGAATCTGCAAAACTGTCGAACATGTGGCGCAGCCCCGCGATGTCCTCGTCGCTCGCGTGCTGGGTGGCGAGCCGCGCGGACATGCTTTCCAGCGCCGCCCACATCTGGATCATGTCGATGATGTCCTTCTTGGTCTTGCGCACGATGAAAATGCCCCGCCGAGGGAGCGTACGAAGGAACCCCTCCTGCTCAAGCAGCGTCATCGCCTCGCGAATCGGCGTGCGGCTGACGCCAAGTGCCTGGCTCAGTTCCTTTTCGTCCAGCCGGATTTCCTCGTGCTGGTCGTAGACGTCGGCATTGGCAATCGCCTGCTTGAGCATCGCGTAGGCCTGATCTCGAAAGCTCATATTGACATTGAGCGGCCGTACCGCGAATGATGGTGCGGCGGCAAGCGTGATCGTAGACATTGCGGCAATCCCTTCGGGCGGGAGTCCGGTGCGGGTAGCGTCGGGATCGACGCGATCGACTCCGGTTGACGCCCGTAAATATATTGGATACCGTATACAAAAGCGTCCGGCTCCGCAACCTCTCGCGGCGACCGGGCCATGCGAATGGTGGCGGAACACGCCCACGCGCGCGATGGAGGAGATCGAACCGGACGGCCCGCTGCAGCGTTGGCGGGGTGCGACCCGAAGCGTTTCCACGGCTCGGGTCGGTCGTCGCGGTGCCTTGTCCCCTCTGTTGGCGCGAACGGCGAAACCGCTTGCGGGATCGCTCGCGCATCGGCGCCCGGAAAATGCGGGTGGTCAGCAGGGGACGCGTGGGTGCTAGATCGGACGTCGCAGGAGCCATGCCTTTGCAGCGCAGCCATGCGATGGACGAAGGATGGAGTCGGTCAGTCATCGCAGCACCGATGGACACCAGTACCGCAGCGCGGGCAGTCTCGCGCCGCACCTCAGTCAACCCTAGGAGGAGCACCATGCGCATTTCCCTGAAACAAGGAATCCTCGGAACGGCGGCGCTCGCTGGCTGCGTCGCCATGGCCACCCCGGCGTTTGCCGCGTGGGAGCCGACCAAATCGGTTGAATTCGTGGTGCCGGCCGGCACCGGCGGCGGCGCGGATCAGATGGCGCGGCTGCTGCAAGGGATCATCGCCAAGCACAACCTGATGCCGCAGTCGATGGTGGTGGTCAACAAGTCGGGCGGTGCGGGGGCCGAAGGCTTCCTCGACGTCAAGGACTCCAAGGGCGACCCGTACAAACTCATCATCACGCTGTCCAACCTGTTCACGACGCCGATGGCGACCGGCGTCCCGTTCAACTGGAAGGACCTGACGCCGGTGGCGATGCTGGCGCTCGACAACTTCGTGCTCTGGGTCAATGCGGACACGCCGTACAAGACCGCCAAGGAATACGTCGATGCGGCCAAGGCGGCGGGCGCGGGCAAGTTCAAGATGGGTGGCACCGGCTCCAAGCAGGAAGACCAGATCATCACCGTCGCGATCGAAAAGGCCACCGGAGCGAAGTTCACCTACATTCCCTACAAAGGGGGTGGCGCGGTCGCGGTGCAGCTGACTGGCAACCACATCGATTCGTCGGTGAACAATCCGATCGAGGCGGTGGCACAGTGGCGCGGCGGCAAGCTGCGTCCGTTGTGCGTGTTCGACGGCGCGCGCATGCCGTACAAGGCCAAGATCACCGACACGATGTCGTGGAACGACATCCCGACCTGCAAGGAAGCGGGGATTGGCATGGAGTACACGATGCTGCGCGGCATTTTCATGCCGGCCGGTGTCACGCAGGAGCAGGTTGACTATTACGTCAACGTGTTCAAGAAGGTGCGCGAAACGCCCGAGTGGAAGGAATTCATGGAAAAGGGCGCGTTCAACCAGGAATTCATGTCGGGCGCCGACTACCGGAAGTGGGTCGAGACCGCCGAGAAGACGCACTACGACCTGATGAAGGAAGCAGGCTTCCTCGCGAAGAAGCCGTGACGCCGGCGGGTCCGGACGATCGCGTCCGGACCCCCGCCGCATCAAGCCATCCGCTCACTACCGCATCATCCACATCGCTGGTCAACCTGGGAACGTTTGCCGATGGAACAGGACAAGCGTGGCCTGGTCTCGATTCGGACCATGGAAATCATCGTCGGCGGGCTGCTGTTCGCCGCCGGCGCAATATTGATCTTCGACGCCAAGCGCCTTGGTAGTGGCTGGGGTGAGTTCGGACCGCAGTCCGGCTACTTTCCCTTCTATGTCGGCCTGATCCTCTGCATCAGCAGTGCGATCGCCATCTTCCAGGGAGCGCGCGCGCCGGACGCGCAGGACGCGTTCGTCGAGCGCGGGCAGGCCCGGCTGATCATGGCGGTTTTCGTTCCAACGGTTGTCTATGTCGTCGGCGTGCGCTTTCTCGGCATTTACGTCGCCTCCGCGGTGTTCATTGCGATCTTCATGGCCTGGCAGGGCAAGTTCAGCTGGCTGCGCTCTGCCATGTCGGGCGTGGCGGTTTCGATCGCGTTGTTTCTGATGTTCGAGATCTGGTTCACCGTTCCGCTGCCCAAGGGCCCGCTCGAGGCCATGTTCGGATACTGATCGCCTGACTGCGCGGCGGGGCGCCCTCAGGGCGCCTGCAATGCGCGCCTTGTCCCACCTTGGCAGTCCGGGAGAGCAACGTTGGAAGAAATCGGCTCGCTGTTTCACGGTTTCGCCGTCGCGCTGTCGTTTCACAATCTGTTTCTGATGCTCGTCGGCGTGCTGCTGGGGGTGCTGATCGGCGTGCTGCCGGGACTGGGTGGCGCCAACGGCGTGGCGATCCTGCTGCCGTTGACGTTCTCGATGAACCCCACGTCGGCGATCATCATGCTTTCCTGCATCTATTGGGGCGCGCTGTTCGGCGGCGCGATCACATCGATCCTGTTCAATATTCCGGGGGAGCCCTGGTCGGTGGCGACGACCTTCGACGGCTATCCGCTGGCGCAGCAGGGACGCGCCGGCGAGGCGCTCACCGGGGCTTTCACGTCGTCGTTCATCGGCGCTTTCGTGGCCGTGGTGCTGATCACGTTCCTGTCGCCGCTGGTGGCGAGATTCGCGCTCCAGTTCGGACCGCCGGAATTTTTTTCGGTCTACCTGCTCACGTTCTGCAGCTTCGTCGGCATGAGCAAAGGGTCGCCGTGGAAGACGCTGGCAGCGATGATGCTCGGTTTCGGGCTCGCCGCGGTGGGCCTCGATACGGTTACCGGACAGCTGCGACTGACGTTCGGTTTCACCGAAATGCTCAAGGGCTTTGATTTCCTGATCGCCGTCATCGGCCTGTTCGGCATCGGCGAGATCCTGCTGACGATGGAGGAGGGCCTGGCGTTCAAGGGCGCGCAGGGCAAGATCGACCCGAAAATCGTTCTTGAAACGTGGAAAAAGTTGCCCCGATACTGGCTGACCTACCTGCGCAGCGCGGCCATCGGTTGCTGGATGGGCATCACGCCGGGTGGCGCGACGCCGGCCTCGTTCATGAGTTACGGTGTCGCCAAGCGGATGTCGAAGGACGGCAGCAAGTTCGGCACCGGGCAACTGGAAGGGGTCATCGCGCCGGAAACCGCGGCGCACGCCGCCGGCACCAGCGCGCTCCTGCCGATGCTGACCCTGGGCATTCCCGGCTCGCCGACCGCCGCGGTGCTGTTGGGCGGACTGCTGATCTGGGGGCTGCAGCCGGGTCCCTTGCTGTTCGTCGAACAGCCGGACTTCGTCTGGGGTCTCATCGCCAGCATGTACCTGGGAAACATCGCGGGGCTGATCGTGGTGCTGACCACGGTGCCGCTGTTCGCGGCCATCCTGCGCGTTCCGTTCTCGATCATCGCGCCCGTCATCATCGTCATCTGTGCGGTGGGTGCCTACACCGTTCACAACTCGATGTTCGACGTGTACCTGATGCTGGTGTTCGGCGTGCTTGGCTACCTGTTCAAGAAGCTCGACTATCCGCTGGCGCCGCTGGTGCTGGCGCTGGTGCTCGGGGACCGCGCGGAAGATTCGTTCCGTCAGGCCATTCTGGGTTCGCAAGGCGACATGCGCATCTTCTTCTCCAACGGCCTGGTGGGTTCCATTACCGGCCTCGCGCTGGCCATGCTCCTGTGGCCGCTGCTGTCGGGCTTGCTGCGAATGTTGCGCCCGGCGCGCCCGGCGTGAGTGCCGCAGGGCCGCCCCGAGGCACTCGCCCCCTGGGGGGGCGGCGCGAAGCGCCGCTCGGGGGGTACAGGTGCCGCAGGGCCGCCCCGAGGCACTCGCCCTGGGGGGGGCGCGAAGCGCCGCTCGGGGGGGTACAGGTGCCGCAGGGCTGCCCCGAGGCACTCGCCCCCTGGGGGGGGCGGCGCGAAGCGCCGCTCGGGGGGAACGCGCAAATGCATTGCATCGGCGGAGGACGACATGACGATCATCGCATTGACACAGGAAATGGCGACGCTGGGGAGCGATGTGGCGGCCGGGGTAGTCAAGGCACTGGGACTCAGGCTGGTCACGCATGAGGTGGGCGATTCGGTGGCCGAGCGGATGCGGGTCAAGCGCAGTCTGATCCGGCGAATGCGCGAAGGACATGCCGGCTGGCTCGAGAAACGCGGTGTCGATACCGAGAAGTTTGCCGTGTATGCGGCCGAGGAGATTCTTGCGCTCGCGCAGGAAGGCAATGTGCTGATTCGTGGCTGGGGCGCGACTTGCATCCTGCGCGACGTCGGCCACATTCCCTGTGTGCGCGTCTGCGCACCGCTGGGGGCGCGTGTCCGCTGGCTGATGGAACGGCTCGATTCCGATGACGCCGACCTGGCGCGGGAAGAAATCGAGCGCTCGGACGCGGCGCATGCGGCCCGCATTCATGAGAATTTCGGCATCTCGCTGGGTGACCCGCTGCAATACGACCTGACGTTGAATACGGGCCGCGTGGCGATCGACTCCTGCGTGGAGCAGGTGCTTGCGCTGTGCCGCCGTCCCGAATTCCAGCCCACGCCGAAATCCGAAGCGCAGTTGCGCAGTCTCGTCCTGCAGGCTCGGATCCACGCCGCGCTGCGTGCGGAAGCGGCGACTGCCAACGTCAGCGTATCCACCGAAGTCGATGGCACGACGGTCACCCTGCGCGGGATGGTCGCCAACGCGCGCGAGCGGGACGTCGCCGCGGAGGTCGTGCGGGGATTGGCTGGCGTGACGGCCGTTGACAATCAGTTGCGGATGATGGAGTTCGGTCCCCACCACTTCACGGGCAGCAGGCGCTAGAAACCGTCGCGCTGCGGGATGTTGTTCAGCGCTCCGATGGCCGTTGATATATTGTATATTGTGTATCTGAGGGCCTCATCGGTTACGCCGACGTGCCGGCAATGGCGCGGAGTGCGTAAAGCGGAACAAGCGCAGGCGCGGCCGTGTGCTGAAGCGGCCACTTACTCTCAGGAGACATCATGTCCATTTTAACCGCTGCGAAGTCCGACTCGACCCCCTTGGACGCCACGAAGAACGCCAGCGGCAGCGCGAGCGATCGCCCGGCAGAAGAAACCGACGGATTCCAACTTGTCATCGAGGCGCTCAAGCTCAACGGGATCGATACGATCTTCGGTCTGCCCGGCATCCCGATCACCGACCTCACGCGCAAGTTGCAGGCGGCGGGAATGCGGGTGATCGCCTTCCGTCATGAGCAGAACGCCGGATATGCGGCGTCCATCGCGGGCTACCTGACGGGCAAGCCCGGGATCTGCCTCACGGTGTCCGCACCCGGCTTTCTCAATGGATTGACGGCGCTCGCGAACGCCACGACCAACTGCTTTCCGATGATCCTCATCAGCGGTTCTTCCGAGCGCGAGGTCGTCGACCTGCAGCAGGGCGACTACGAGGAAATGGACCAGCTCGCCATCGCCAGGCCGCACGCCAAGGCCGCGTTCCGTGTGCTGCATGCCGAGGATATCGGCGTGGGCGTGGCGCGGGCCATCCGCGCTGCGCTTTCCGGTCGTCCAGGCGGCGTCTATCTCGACCTCCCGGCCAAGCTTTTCCCGCAGACCATCAATGCGCAGGCGGGCAGGGCATCGCTGATCGAAGTCGTCGATCCGGCGCCGCGCCAGATCCCGGCGCCGGACGCCGTGCAGCGCGCGCTCGACTTGCTCAAGGCAGCCAAGCGTCCGCTCATCATTCTCGGCAAGGGCGCGGCGTACGCGCAGGCCGATGCGGACGTACGCGCGCTGGTGGAACGGACCGGCATTCCCTACCTCCCGATGTCGATGGCCAAGGGCCTCCTCCCCGACACCCACGAGCAGTCGGCGTCCGCAGCACGCTCCTACGTACTGCCCGAGGCGGACGTCGTGATGTTGATCGGCGCACGGCTCAACTGGCTGCTGTCTCAAGGCAAGGGCAAGACGTGGGGCGGCGCGAGCCCGAAGGCGTGGGGCGGCCAGAAATTCGTCCAGATCGACATCTCGCCCCAGGAAGCGGACAGCAACGTGCGCATCGATGCACCGGTCGTCGGGGATGTCGGGTCGTGCGTCAAAGCCATGCTGGGCGCGATCGACGCGACCGTGGGCTCGTGGCCCAAGCCGCCCGCCGAATGGCTCGACGCCATCACCGAGCGCAAGACGAAGAACGTCGCGAAGATGGGCGAGTCGCTGGCGAAGAATCCGACGCCGATGAATTATCACAGTGCGCTCAACGTCGTGCGCGACATCATCAAGGCGAATCCGGATGCCATGCTCGTCAACGAGGGTGCGAACGCGCTCGACTTCACGCGCAGCATCGTGGACATGTACAAGCCGCGCAAGCGGCTGGACGTCGGCACCTGGGGCGTCATGGGCATCGGCATGGGGTTTTCGGTCGCGGCGGCCGTGGTCAGTGGCGAGCAGGTAATCGCGATCGAGGGTGACAGCGCCTTCGGCTTCTCGGGCATGGAATGCGAGACGATCTGCCGCTACAACCTGCCGGTCTGCGTCGTCATCATGAACAACAACGGTGTCTACCGCGGCGATGAAGTGAATGTCACCGGCGGAAGCGATCCATCGCCACTGGTGTTCGTCAAGGGCGCGCGGTACGAGAAACTGATGGAGGCCTTCGGTGGCGTGGGCGTGCTGGCCACGACGCCGGTCGAACTTCGCAGCGCGATGGAAGAAGCCATCCGCTCGCGCAAGCCCACGCTGATCAATGCGGTGATCGACGAGAAGGCAGGCACGGAAAGCGGTCGTATCACGAGTCTCAATCCATCGGCAAGGAAGAAGCCGTGATCGCACGCGGCGTTCGAGCGTCGTCGGTCGAGCGACTTCCCGCAGACTTCGTTGGCGCGATGGCGCCTGACGCAGCCTGGCAAAGCGGCGCCGGCGTCTTCCGCGTGCGCGAGAACATTGGCAACGAATAGGGGAATTTCATGGGCAAGGCACTGGACGGCGTCCGTATTCTGGACTTTACGCATGTGCAGTCGGGACCGACCTGCACGCAGCTCCTCGCCTGGTTCGGCGCCGACGTGATCAAGGTCGAACGCGCGGGCGAAGGCGATATCACGCGCGGGCAGCTGCGCGACATTCCCGATGTGGACAGCCTTTACTTCACGATGCTGAACCACAACAAGCGCTCGATCACCGTCGACGCGAAGAATCCCAAGGGCAAGGAAGTGCTCGAGGCGCTGGTGAAGAAATGCGATGTGCTGGTCGAGAACTTCGCCCCCGGCGCGTTGGATCGTATGGGACTCACCTGGGAGCACATCCAGAAGCTCAACCCGCGGATGGTCGTCGCTTCGATCAAGGGCTTCGGCCCCGGTCCCTACGAGGACTGCAAGGTCTACGAGAACGTTGCCCAGTGCGCGGGTGGCTCCGCGTCGACCACCGGGTTCGACGATGGCCCGCCGGTGGTGACCGGTGCGCAGATCGGCGACTCGGGCACCGGTCTGCATCTCGCTCTCGGCATCGTCGCGGCGCTCTACCAGCGCAACACGACGGGCCGCGGGCAGCGCGTGCAGGCGGCGATGCAGGACGGTGTGCTCAACCTGTGCCGCGTCAAGCTGCGTGACCAGCAGCGGCTCGCGCGTACCGGCGTGATGGAGGAATACCCTCAATACCCGAACGGCACGTTCGGAGAAGCGGTGCCACGCGCGGGCAATGCGTCCGGCGGCGGGCAGCCCGGCTGGATCCTGAAGTGCAAGGGCTGGGAGACCGACCCCAACGCGTACATCTATTTCATCACGCAGGCGCCGGTCTGGAAGGCGATTTGCGAAGTCATCGGCCGCGAGGAATGGCTGACCGATCCCCGCTATGCGACGCCGAAGGCGCGGCTGCCGCACCTGATGGAGATCTTCGGCAAGATCGAGGAATGGACGATGACCAAGACCAAGTTCGAGGCGATGGACATCCTGAACAAGCACGACATCCCCTGCGGCCCCATCCTGTCGATGAGGGAAATCGCGGAGGAGCCCAGCTTGCGCAAGACCGGCACGGTGGTCGAGGTCGACCACCCGAAGCGCGGCAAGTACCTCTCGGTCGGCAATCCGATCAAGATGTCGGACAGCCCGACCGAGGTCACCCGATCGCCGTTGCTCGGCGAGCACACCGAGGAAGTTCTGGCGGAACTCGGCTATGACAAGGACGCCGTAACCGCGTTGCGTGCCGCAGGCGCAATCTGAGGCGGCACGATGCGGCAACGAGAGAAGAACATCCCATAAGCGAGGACCGACATGGCGCACGACAAGAAAGCGGTAACGCAGATCCTGAGCAAGGCGAAGGCCGATGGCCGCACCTCGCTGACCGCGCCCGAGGGCAAGATCGTATGCGACGCCTACGGCATCACCGTGCCGAAGGAAGCGGTCGCCACCACGGCGGCCGAAGCGGCCAAGCTCGCCGCCGGCATGGGTTTCCCGGTGGTGTTGAAGATCGTGTCGCCGGAAATCCTGCACAAGACTGAAGCGGGCGGTGTTCTGGTCGGCGTCAAGAATGCCACCGACGTCGAGCAGGGCTTTGCCACGATCATGGCCAACGCGAAGAAATATGACGCCAAGGCCAAACTGCAGGGCGTGCAGGTGCAGCAGATGATCATGGGCGGCCAGGAAGTGATCATCGGCGCCGTCACCGATCCTTCGTTCGGCAAGCTCGTCGCCTTCGGCCTGGGGGGCGTGCTGGTCGAGGTGCTCAAGGACATCACGTTCCGGCTTGCTCCGGCGACGAAGGCCGACGCGTTGTCGATGCTCGATGGCATCGGTGCGGCATCGATCCTGAAGGGCGTGCGCGGCGGTGACGCGGTGAATCGCGACGCACTCGCCGGACTCATCGAGAACGTATCGACGCTGGTCTCCGATTTCCCGGAGATTTCGGAGATGGACCTGAATCCGGTGTTCGCGTCCAAGCAGGGCGCGATAGCCGCCGACGTGCGCATCGTGCTCGACTTCGCGCCGCCTGTGGAACGTTATCGCCCCAGCCAGGAAGAAATCGTCCGGCAGATGAACAAGGTGATGAAGCCGGATGCCGTGGCGGTGATCGGCGCGTCCGACGAGACGGGCAAGATCGGCAATTCGGTGATGAAGAATCTCATCAACGGCGGCTACAAGGGCAAGATCTACCCGATCAACCCCTCCGCCGACAAGATCATGGGGTTGCAGGCATACAAGAGCGTGAAGGATGTGCCTGGCGACATCGACATCGCCGTGTTCGCGATTCCTGCCAAGTTCGTCGCCGGCGCGCTGAAGGAGGTGGGCGAGAAGAAGATCGCCGGCGCCATCCTGATTCCGTCCGGTTTCGCCGAGACCGGCAACATGGAAGGGCAGGTCGAGCTGGTGGAAATCGCCCGCAAGTACGGTGTACGCCTCATGGGCCCGAACATCTATGGCTTCTACTACACGCCGAAGAACCTGTGCGCGACGTTCTGCACCGCGTACGACGTGAAGGGCAAGGCCGCGCTGTCGTCACAATCCGGCGGCATCGGCATGGCGATCATCGGCTTCTCGCGCTCGGCCAAGATGGGTGTCTCGGCGATCGTGGGCCTGGGCAACAAGTCCGATATCGACGAGGACGACCTGCTGACGTTCTTCGAACAGGACGACAACACGGAGATCATCGCGCAGCATTGCGAAGACCTGAAGGATGGTCGTTCCTTTGCCGAGGTCGCCAAGCGCGTGTCCAGGAAAAAGCCGGTGGTCATGCTGAAGGCGGGCCGCACCGCCATGGGCGCGCGGGCCGCGAGCTCGCACACGGGGGCGCTCGCCGGCAACGACAAGATCTACGAGGACGTCCTGAAGCAATCGGGCGTGATTCGTGCGCGCAGCTTGCGCGACCTGCTCGAATTCGCGCGCGGCATTCCGAAGCTGCCGACGCCCAAGGGCGAGAACGTGGTCATCATCACCGGAGCGGGAGGGTCGGGCGTGCTGCTGTCCGATGCCTGCGTCGACAACAACCTTTCGCTGATGGCGATGCCCCCCGATCTCGACGCCGCGTTCCGCAAGTTCATCCCGCCGTTCGGGGCAGCGGGCAATCCAGTGGACATCACCGGTGGCGAGCCGCCGAAGACCTACCAGAACACGGTGCGCCTCGGACTCGAGGACCCGCGTATCCACGCGCTGATCCTCGGCTACTGGCACACGATCGTCACGCCTCCGATGGTGTTCGCCAGGATCATGGTCGAGGTCGTCGAGGAAATGCGCGCCAAGGGCATCCACAAGCCGGTGGTTGCGTCGTTGGCCGGGGACGTCGAGGTCGAGGAGGCCGCCGAATACCTGTACGACCACGGCATCCCGGCCTACGCCTATTCCACCGAGATCCCGGTGGCGGTATTGGGCGCCAAGTACCAGTGGGCGCGCGGCGCCGGACTGATCTGATCGTTCCCGCGCGCGGCGGCGCGGCGCAGGTCAGGCGCGAGAACTCCACGGCGCCAGAATGACGAACGGAAGTTGTTTCGTCGCCGTGGTCCGACGTGGCGCCCGGTCTGCGGGATCCAGGCGTCGACTCGCGAGTATCGCGCACTTTCCTGCGGTTTTTCGGCCAAGTTCCCGGCCGACGATGTCACGACCCTCGACGAGCGCCGCGCGCCTGCCGCGACACCGCCGTCCGGCCGAGCCGGCGCCAAATTGTCCATTGTGCGAGCATCCGCTCGGCGGAACCGGCCACGCCGGTTGGCGGTGTCCGCCCATCGTCACCGTTGCGCGAACATTTCGCGCAGCAAGGCCTTCTGCACTTTGCCCATGGCATTCCTGGGCAAATCGTCGACGAAGAAGACTCGCTTGGGCACCTTGAACCCCGCGATGTCGCCCTTCAGCGCACCGATCACCGCGGCCTCGCTCAGTGCGTGACCAGGTTTTCCGACGATGACGGCGGCGACCGCTTCCCCGAAGTCGGGATCGGGCAAGCCCACGACGGCGGATTCCTCCACGCCTTCCATCCGGTCCAGGTGCTCCTCGATTTCCTTCGGGTAGACGTTGAGGCCGCCGGTGATGATCAGGTCCTTCGCGCGGCCGACCAGGCGAAGGTAGCCGCGCGCCGGACCCTCGCCCACCCATTCGCCCATGTCGCCGGTCCTGAAGAACCCGTCGTCGGTGAATTCGGCCCGCGTCTTTTCCTCCATTCGCCAGTAGCCGGCGAATACGTTGGACCCTCGAACCTGCAAGCTGCCGATCGCATCCGCCCCGCACACGGTGCCGTGGTCGTCGACGATCCGCACCTCGACCCCGGGCAACGGCCTGCCGACTGTACCTCCGACGCGGGCGCCGTCCAGGGGATTGGACGTGATCATCCCGGTTTCGGTCATCCCGTAGCGCTCGAGGATCGCCTGGCCGATGCGCGAGTGGAACGCCTCGAATGTCTCCGGGAGCAGCGGCGCCGAGCCGGACACGAACAGGCGTACCGATGTGCAGTGGTCACGGACAAAGGACGGCTCGGCCAGCAGCCGCGTATAGAACGTGGGCACGCCCATCATCACGGTGGCCCGAGGCAACAGCGAGACGACCTCGGCTGCGTCGAACCTCGGGAGCCACAGCATCCGCGAGCTGGACAGCAGTACGCAGTGCGTGGCGACGAACAATCCGTGCACATGGTAGATCGGCAGCGCATGCAGCAGGACGTCGCCGCGCGTGAACCCCCAGGCGTCGACCAGCGCCAAGGCGTTGGACGCGAGGTTGCGGTGCGTGAGCATCGCGCCCTTCGATCGGCCGGTGGTTCCCGACGTGTACAGGATCGCGGCCGTGTCGTCCGGTCGCGAGTCCACCGTCGCGAATTCCGCCGGGAATTCGAGGGCGCGGTCGACGAGTTCGTCCAGCGTGAGCACCGTGGCGCTACGTTCGAGCGTCGTGATGACCCCCAGCTGGCTGGTGTCGCAGACGATCACCCGTGGCTGTGCGTCGCCGAAGAAATACCCGAGTTCTGAACGCTGGTAGCCGGTGTTGAGTGGCAGGTAGACGAGCCCCGCGCGCAGGCAGGCGAGATACAGCGCGAGCACGTGCCAGTGCTTGTCGGTCTGCGCGGCCACGCGGTCGCCCGGCCGGCAGCCCGCCGCGACCAGCGCGTGGGCGATCCGGGCAGATGCCGCCGCCAGATCGTCATAGTGGACGACCGGGCCGTTGGGTATGACGAGGAACGGCTGCTCGGCGCCGGCGGGAAAGTGCCGCTGGAAAAGCGAGTAGAGATTGGCGTTCATTTGGAAGCGGCGGCACGCTGCCGCAGTGGTCGTCGGGTGGCGGGGCGATTATTTCACAGTGCCCGTCCGGCGTTGGCGGCGACGAACAGCCGTCCCAACTGCAGCGCGCGATCCTCCAGCAGGCGCGAGGCATCGGCGATGCATAGTTCCAGCGGTGCAGGTCCGTTGGGAAGGCCGAAGCAGCCTGCGAAATGCACATCCAGTTCGGCCAGTGCCGACGGGTCGACGGCGCCGGAAACCAGCGTGACCGGGACGCCGCGCGCCTTCGCATGCTGTGCGACGACAAAAGGCGCCTTGTGCAGCAGCGTCTGGCGGTCGCTGCGCCCCTCGCCGGTGATCGCCCAGTCGGCGTCGGCGAGCGCGGCGTCGAGCCCGATCAGGCCGGCGACCACGTCGGCGCCGGACGCGAAAACTCCTCCCAGCAGCGAAAATGCGAAGCCTAGCCCGCCAGCCGCGCCGGCACCCGGGTTGTCCATCGCGCGCCGGCCGGTCGCAGCCTCCACCATTGCCGCGAACCGGTGCAACACGGCATCGAAGCGCGGGACCTCTTCCGGTACGACGCCTTTCTGCGGGCCGAAGACAGCGGTGGCACCTTCGGAACCGGTCAGCCGGTTGTTTACGTCCGACATGATGGTGATATCGCATTCGGCCAGGCGCCGATCGATTGACGTCGCGTCGATGCGTGCGAGCGCCGACAGCGCGTTCGGCGTTGGCGGGAGCGTCCGGCCGGCGTCGTCTCGGAGTGCCAGGCCAAGGGCGCAGAGCAACCCGGCACCGCCATCATTGGTGCTGCTGCCTCCCAGTCCGACCATGAAGTTCCGCACGCCGGCATCGAGCAATTTGCGCAGCAGTTCGCCCACGCCGAGCGTTGAACGATCGCCGACGGCCGTCGTCATCGCGACCGAATCGGTGATGCCGACCGCCTGCGCGATTTCGATGATCGCCGTCCTGCCCTTCGCGCGCGTCACCAGACCGTAGTCGGCGACGACCGTCGCGCCGCCGGCGCCGCGCACCGGGGTGCTGTGCCGTCCACCCGCGTCGCCAACCGCGGCCAGTACCGCGTCGAGCGTGCCTTCGCCGCCGTCCGCCATCGGTCGCATCCGCAGGTCGGGATCCCGCATCGCGCGCGTGAGACCGCGCCCGATCGCCGCGCAGACCTCCGGTGCGGCGAGCGAACCCTTGAACGAATCCGAGGCGATGACGATGCGTGGCATGGGTCTGGAAGCCTATCTAGGGATTGCGACGCCCGGCGAGCGCGCGGTTGATCAATCGCGGTCGTCGTCGTCGCCGCGCGTTGCACGGGCTAGCCGGTCGCGCACGGCCTGCCAGGTTGCCTGCTCCGGAACTGATTCGATGAGGATCGCGGCGGCGTTCGTGGCGTCGAGTGCCCGCAGGTTCGTGTACAGATCGTGCGCATAGGTCGGCGCGTCGCGCGCCGCGGTAATCCAGCCCTTGCCGCCGTGATGCGCGGGCCGCGCGACCGTACGCGCGAGCACTGCGACTGCGGTCGCCTTGGCGCCCGCGGCCAGTTCGCGCGCCAGTTCGCGCGCGGGCACGAGCCTCGATGGCGTGCGCGGCGCATAGTGCGACGATAGCGTGCCGGAAGCGCGCGGCGCCTGCTCATCGGGTGCGCGGGGCGAGTGGCCCAGGACGCGGGCGACTTCGGCGGCCGGAATGCCGCCGGGGCGCAGCAGCATCGGTTCACCGTCGCCGAACGCGACGATCGTGCTTTCGATGCCGACGGTGCACGCGCCGCCGTCCAGGATCATCGCGACATCGTCGGGAAAATCGTCGGCGACGTGCTGGGCGTTGGTCGGCGAGAGGCGGCCGAAACGGTTGGCCGACGGCGCGGCGACTCCTGCGCCTCCAGCCTGCGCGAAGGCGCGCAACAGCCTGAGCGCGACCGGGTGCGAGGGCATCCGCAGTCCGACCCGGTCCTGGCCGCCGGTGACGACGTCGTTGACATGGGCGCTGCGAGGCAGGATCAGGGTGAGGGGACCGGGCCAGAATGCCTTGGCGAGGCGAAGCGCGCCGGCGGGAATGTCGCACGCCCAATGCGCTAGCTGTGCCTCGTCCGCGACATGGACGATGACCGGGTGATCCGCCGGCCGTCCCTTGGTTGCGAATATTGCGCGAACCGCGTCCGCGTTGCCCGCGTCGGCGCCCAGTCCATATACGGTCTCCGTCGGAAAGGCCACGAGTCGGCCGGCACGCAACTCGCCCGCCGCGCGGGCGACGGCATCCGGCGTCGGCGACACCACGTTCATCGCGGGTGCGCGCCGATGCGCGGGCAGCCGGGCGGGGGAGGAATGGTGGTCACGCCCATACTGTTAGAATCGCAGCTTTTGCAACGCGCAGGTCGCCGTCGCAACGCCCGCCGGTGCGCAGCGCAAACGGCGGGCCCGGCAGGCGCGGCGAGGCGAAGACAATGAGGGTTGAATGAGCAATTTTCTGTTTACGTCGGAATCGGTATCGGAAGGACATCCGGACAAGGTCGCGGACCAGATTTCCGATGCGGTGCTCGACGCGATTCTAGAGCAAGACCCGACGGGACGGGTCGCCGCGGAGACGCTGGTGTCGACCGGCCTCGTGGTGATGACCGGCGAGATCACGACGTCGGCCAACGTCGACTACGCGCGCGTGGCCCGCGAGACGGTCCGCGCCATCGGATACAACGACCCCGAGCTTCGATTCGACGCCGACGGCTGCGCCGTGATGGTGTGCTATGGCCGGCAGTCGCCGGATATCGCGCAGGGCGTGGATCGCGCGTCCGACGACTACTTGAACCAGGGTGCGGGCGACCAGGGCCTCATGTTCGGCTACGCCTGCGACGAGACGCCGTCGCTGATGCCGTTCCCCATCTACTACGCGCACCGGCTCGTGCAGCGGCAAAGCGAAGTGCGCCGCGACGGACGCCTCGATTTCCTGCGGCCGGATGCGAAGTCGCAGGTCACGGTCCGCTACGTCGACGGCAAGCCGGCAGGTGTGGACACGGTCGTGCTGTCCACCCAGCATCACCCTTCGATGAATGAGCGCCAGGACAAGCTCGCCGAGGCGGTGATCGAGGAGATCATCAAGCCGGTTTTTCCCGCCGATATGCTCGATGGCACGCGCTTCCTCGTCAACCCAACCGGCCGCTTCGAGATCGGCGGCCCCCATGGCGACGCCGGGCTCACCGGGCGCAAGATCATCGTCGACACCTACGGTGGCGCGGCGCCGCATGGCGGCGGCGCGTTTTCCGGCAAGGACCCCTCGAAGGTCGACCGCTCGGCCGCCTACGCCGCGCGCTACGTCGCCAAGAACATCGTCGCCGCCGGCATCGCGCGGCAATGCCAGGTCCAGGTGGCTTACGCAATCGGCGTGGCGAAGCCGATGAACGTGACCGTCTACACCGAAGGGACCGGCAGGATCCCCGACGAGAAGATCGCCGACCTCGTCATCGAACATTTCGACCTGCGGCCGAAGGGCATCATCCGCATGCTCGACCTCCTGCGTCCGATCTATCGCAAGACCGCCGCCTACGGCCACTTCGGCCGCGACGAGCCCGAGTTCACCTGGGAGGCCACGGACAAGGCCGACGTACTGCGCGCGGCAGCGGGGCTCTGACGGGGAGCAACAGTGGCCGCAAGGAGAAAAACGATGATTTCATCCCGATACCTCGCCTGCGTCGCGCCAGCGCTCCTGATCGCGATGGGTCTGTCGTCATGCGCGTCGATCGAGCGCGACGAGGTTGCGGCCCCGATGGAAGGCGGAACGGTCGTGGTGCGCGCAGGAAACCCGCTGGTGGTGAGCCTGCCTCCCGACCCCAGCGCAGGATCGGGCTGGGTACTCCAGTCGAACAACGCCAATCTCGCGCTGATCGGTGGACCCGATTACACGCCGGAACCCAAGTCCGCGGGCCTCGTGGGCGTGGCGAACACCATCGCCTACCGCTTTCGCGCGATCAAGCCCGGCGATGCGACGCTCGAGTTTACCTGGGTGGCCCCGCCCGGCGAGTCCGCGGCGCCTGCGCGCACGATCCGCTACGACGTCAAGATCGAGCCGCCGCTGCCTTCGTCGTACCGCGACTTCCTGGTTCCCGCTGGCAAGGACGGCAAAGATACGGTAACATATTGGTTTTCTTGAATATGTCCCGCGCGTGGACCGCGACCGGCGATGCACTCGCACCGGTCGACGCTGCCGCGCCCCATTGATTTCCAGGAGTCCGCATGGCTGAAAGATCCCGTACCCGCCGCAACACGCTCGAGCGTCGTTGCCTGCCCAAGACCTTCAAGCGCATGTTCGTTGGCGCGCCGAAGGGCATCTTCAAGATGCTCGAGAAGATCAAGAAGAACTGATCGCACGCCCGCCGCATGCGCAGGGCCGCCCTCGGGCGGCCCTTTGCTTTTTTTCGCACTTCGGATCATCGTTAGCGCACAACAACGCCCGACCCGCATGCCTTTCGCCTATTACGACCGTCTGTCGCCCGCGCGCAAGGAAATCTATCGCCAGAGCGATGCGATCGCCACGCTGGAGCTTCCGGCGGGGCTCGCCATCGCCGTGCCGGTGCGCTCGATCGGCGACGGGCTTGCACGCGGGCACCGCGCCACCGTGCAGAAAGGCGCGCAGTCACTGATCGATGCCCTGGTCGGCGGCTTTTGCGTGCCTCCGGTCGACGTTCGAGTTCTTGCGGTGCGCCCGTCCGACGTACAGGGCGAACTTCACGGACTGTACGAGCCGGACGAGGAGCTGGCAACGGCCCGCATCTCGGTCTGGATGCGAACCGCGCAGAAGAAGCAGGTCGTGGCCTTCCGCTCGTTCGTGCGTACTGTGGTTCACGAATTCCTCCATCACCTCGACTACGAGCACTTCAAGCTGCCCGAAACGTTCCACACAGAAGGCTTCTACAAGCGGGAGTCGAGCCTCGCCAACGCCCTTTTCGGGACCTGCAACGGGGCCGGTGACGCGTTCCCGGCGAAAGGCGTCACCCTCGACAAACCGCGCGTCTGAATCCCGCGCCGGCGGCAATCGGGTAAAATGCGCGTCCTCGCCGAGGAGCGTTGCAACCCGCGCAGTCCACCTGCTGCCGGGCCAGGCTCGGGAGTGCCACCTTTCGCAACCGCGCTCGTTGAACCGCGATTCGCTCGCGGGGTGACGAGGCGCCGATTCCGCATCGACTTCCCGCAAGCGACTCGCTCGACAAGGAGTGACGCATGAACGCCGCATCCGAAACGAAGAATTTCTCCGACTTCAAGGTTGCCGACCTGTCGCTGGCCGAATGGGGGCGCAAGGAGATCGCGATCGCGCAGACCGAGATGCCCGGGCTGATGGCCATCCGCGAGGAGTTCGCGCCGCAGCAGCCGCTGCGCGGCGCGCGTATCGCCGGTTCGCTGCATATGACGATCCAGACGGCCGTGCTGATCGAGACGCTGCAGGCGCTGGGCGCGGAGGTTCGCTGGGCGTCGTGCAACATCTATTCGACGCAGGACCACGCCGCCGCAGCCATCGCCGCCAGCGGCACGCCGGTGTTTGCGATCAAGGGCGAGTCGTTGCCGGACTACTGGGACTACACGCACCGCATCTTCGAATGGAACGACCAGGGCACGCCGAACATGATCCTCGACGACGGCGGCGACGCGACTCTGCTCGTCCACCTCGGAACGCAGGCGGAGTCCGATCCGGGTTGCCTCGCGCATCCGACGAACGAGGAAGAGGTCGCGTTGTTCGAGTCGATCAAGGCGCGGCTCGCGCGTGACCCGAAGTTCTACTCCCGGATCAAGGCGAATGTCAGGGGGGTGACCGAAGAGACCACCACCGGCGTGAAGCGCCTGTACACGATGCACAAGGAGGGCAAGCTCGGCTTCCCGGCGATCAACGTCAACGATTCGGTGACCAAGTCGAAATTCGACAACCTGTATGGCTGCCGCGAGTCGCTGGTCGACGGCATCAAGCGCGCGACCGACGTGATGATCGCCGGCAAGATTGCGGTGGTCGCCGGCTACGGCGACGTCGGCAAGGGCTCGGCGCAGGCGCTGCGCGCGCTTTCCGCACGGGTTTGGATCACCGAAATCGACCCGATCTGCGCGCTGCAGGCTGCGATGGAGGGCTATACCGTGGTCACCATGGACTACGCGGCCGACAAGGCGGACATTTTCGTCACCGCCACCGGGAACATCGACATCATCACGCACGAGCACATGAAGCGGATGAAGGACCAGGCGATCGTCTGCAACATCGGCCACTTCGACAACGAGATCGAGGTTGCGTCGCTCAAGGCGTACAAGTGGGAGAACATCAAGCCGCAGGTGGACCACGTGATCTTCCCGGACGGCAAGCGCATCATTCTGCTGGCCGAGGGGCGGCTCGTGAACCTGGGCTGCGGCACCGGGCACCCGTCGTACGTGATGAGTTCGTCGTTCACCAACCAGGTGATGGCGCAGATCGAGCTTTGGGTCGACGCCCAGCAAGGCGGCAAGCGCTATCCGGTGGGCGTCTACGTGCTGCCGAAGCACCTCGACGAAAAGGTCGCGCGGCTTCAGCTCTCGAAACTCGATGCGATGCTGACGGATCTTTCCGACAAGCAGGCCCGCTACATCGGCGTGCGCAGGGACGGACCGTACAAGCCGGACAGCTATCGCTATTGAAGCAGCCCGCGGTTTTCAGGGAAGCGGGCGCACGCGGGGAGGAACAGTCATGCGGATAGCGGTGATCGGTGCCGGCGGCGTCGGTGGATATTTCGGAGGCCGGCTCGCGCAGCGCGGTCACGATGTCACGTTCGTTGCGCGGGGCCGGCACCTGGCCGCGCTGCGCGAGCGCGGCCTCGTCATCGAGAGCGCGCATGGCGATGCCGCGATCCGCGCGGCGGCGTTCACCGATGACGTCGCATCGATCGCCCCATGCGACGTCGTGATGCTGTGCGTCAAGCTGTGGGATGTCGAATCCGCCGCGGAGCTGGCCGCGCCGCTGGTCGCGGGCAGGGGTGTCGTGATTCCCTTCCAGAACGGAGTCGAGGCGCCGGAAGTCGTCGCACGGGTTGTCGGTCCGGAACACGTTGTCGGCGGCATCGCCTACATCGCCGCCACGATCCGGGAAATGGGCGTCATCGCACATACGGGGACGATGGCGCGCCTGGTGGTCGGTGCGTTCGACGGCGGCAACGCGACCGCGGCCGTGGCATTTCGCGACGCCTGCGTCGGGGCGGGCGTGAACGCGGAGCTGTCGGCCGACATCCGCTGCGCGTTGTGGGAGAAGTTCTGTTTCCTGTCGGCGATGTCGGGCTGCACGGCGGTGGCGCGAGCGCCGATCGGCGTGATCCGCAGCGATCCCGATCTCCGGTCGGCATTCGTCGCCGCGGTGCGCGAGGCGTGGTTGCTGGGACGCGCGCGCGGGGTGCCGCTCGCCGACGACTATCCGGCGAAGCAGATCGCCTTCCTCGATTCGCTTCCGGCGCCGATGCGCTCGTCGTTGCTGAACGATCTCGTTGCGGGCAACCGCCTGGAGGCGCCATGGCTTTCGGGTGCGGTAGCGCGCATGGCGGTCGAGTCGGGGCTGCCGGCGCCGGTCAGCGCGACGCTGTTTGCCGCGCTGAAACCTTACATCGACGGCGCGCCCGGCTGACGCGCCATACATTTCAGGATAGAGCCATGCGCCTGCTGCTGACCCTGGTCATCAACGCGATCGCGCTGATCGCGCTGCCGTACATTTTTCGGTCGATTACTGTCGACTCGTTCTTCAACGCGCTGATCGTCGCACTGGTGTTGGGCCTCATCAACACGCTGATCCGGCCGGTACTGGTGCTGCTCACGCTGCCGGTCACGCTGGTCACGCTCGGGCTTTTCATTTTCGTGATCAATGGCCTCCTGTTCTGGGCGGTCGGCTCGTTCATGCCCGGTTTCCATGTGGACGGATTCTGGTCCGGCGTGTTCGGTGCGATCGTGTACAGCCTGATCTCTTGGGCGCTATCGTCGTTGCTCCTGCCGAATCGCATCGATGCGCAATCCCGTTAGCCAGTACAGCTTCGAGTTCTTTCCGCCGAAGACCGACGAGGGCACGGCCCGTCTGCGAGCGGCGCGCGCGCAGCTGGCGCAGCTGAAGCCGTCGTTCTGCTCGGTGACCTTCGGCGCCGGCGGTTCCACGCGCGAGGGCACGCTCGCGACCGTCGTCGAGATCCTGGGCGAAGGGCTGTCCGTGGCGCCGCACCTGTCGTGCATCGGCGCTTCCCGCGATTCGCTGCGCGACGTGCTCGCGCAGTACCGCGAGCACGGCATCCGGCACCTGGTCGCGCTCCGTGGCGACCTGCCGTCGGGCATGGCCGACGCCGGCCTCTTCCGCCATGCGAGTGACCTGGTCGCGTTCATACGCGAAGAAACGGGCGACTGCTTCCACGTCGACGTCGCCTGCTATCCCGAATATCACCCGCAGGCGCGCACTCCACAGGAAGACCTGGACCATTTCGAGCGCAAGGTGCGCGCCGGCGCGGACTCGGCGATCACCCAGTATTTCTTCAATCGCGATGCCTACTGGCACTTTGTCGATGCCTGCGCTGCCCGTGGGCTCACGATTCCCGTCGTCCCGGGAATCATGCCGATCCTCACCGCAACGCGCCTGGCGCGTTTCTCCGACGCTTGCGGCGCCGAAATCCCGCGCTGGATACGCCGCAAGCTCGAAAGTTTCGGCGACGACACGGCATCGGTACGCGCCTTCGGCCTCGATGTCGTCACCGACCTGTGTGCGCGACTGCTCGAGGATGGCGCCCCTGGCCTGCACTTCTACACGCTCAACACGGCCGGGCTCACGACCACGATCTGGCAGCGACTCGCGTTGTAGCGCTGCGCCGCCGGCGGTAGCGGCGACCGTCCCCGACCGGGGACGTAGCGGCTGTTGTTGCCGATGCGCCGCGGATGATGCGATCGGGTGGTGGCGTGACGTGGCGCCCGAACGCGGGTCGACGTCGTCAGCCCGCCACACGTGAATACGAAGCGAGTTCCATCGTCGTGTTCTGCGCGCGGATCTCGAACCCGTCGAGGCTGTCGCCGCGCTCACGGTAGGTCGCGTACTTGGTTGTTCGAACCATCGCTCCGGCCTGTTCGGCCCACCAGACGACGTAGTTGCAATTGGTTGGAAAGCGGAACGGGTTGTTGTCATCCACGGACATCAGGATGCGCATCACGATGGCATCGAAGGTCCCGGCGGGCGTTTCGACCCTTTCGTATCCGCCGACCTTGACGAAGCGGTTGATCTGGCTCACCAGCTGGTTGGCCGGGTTGAAATCTTCGAGGTACTGCGTCCAGGTGGACCCGTACGTCAGTGGGAATTGGTAGCGGATGAGCGGCGTCTTGAAACGCCGCGTCTCGGCGTTGTCGTAGACCGCGCCCACGGAGACCACTCCCGGCGAGACGAGTTCCTCCATCCGTTCGATGTTCATGGTCTGCCCGACGAGGGCGACGCGGACGCGGATTTGAGACGCCTCGACTGCGACCACCTCATGCGTTTCCACCCAGGTGACGGGTACGCGGTAACCCTCCTTGCAGTTGTAGACCCAGCGATCGCCGACCCGGAAGATGGGGGCCGGCCCGGGTGCTCCGGCGACACCACCCACGGATACGCATCCGCCCAGGAACAGGGTGGGGGCGGCAAGCAGGAACGATCGGCGATCCATGGAGCCCCTATTGCGCGATTGGGTCAAGGCGGGACGAACTCGAGCGTCACGTCATCGAGCCAGAGCGAGCCGCGACCCTGCAGCATTGCGCCGACCTCGATCCGATCGGCGCCGTGCGCGATCGGCAGCGTGATCGTGTACCGGGTCCAGTCGGTCGTTCCCTTGACCGGGGCGTCGGGCATGAAGTTCTGCGCAAGCGGCACGCCGCCCTTGAGCGCGAGCAACGTCAGCACCGCGCCCGCGTCGGCGGCGTCGCGCGTCCTTAGCCATCCGGTGAGACGCGCCACTTTTCCGGCGTGCGGCGCGCCTTTCAGGTACTGGGCAACGGCGCCGTACGGTTCCGGCCCGACGTTTTCGATGCGCAGGCTGCGTTCGCCGCTGTGTGGCAGGGCCGCGTCGACGACGAACAGATAGGACTTCGCGCCCGCGTGCTGGAATGAGAACCAGCCTTCGGGATCGCCCCGCCGCCTCCCTGGCAGGGTCGATTCGAAACCAGGATTCACCAGCGCCACGTCCTCGGTCGGCGAGTCCGACGACACTGCGACGGCGGTATCCGGCACGGGTGCCGCGAACGTGGCAGGTGCTTTGGCTGCTGGCGCAATCGGTGCTGCACATGCGACGAGCACGGCCGGAAGCAGCCCTGCGACCAGGCACGAGCGCAGACAAGGGGTCATGGACGCACTACGGGTCGTCGTCCTCGGCGGCGAGGACGTCCGGAACGGGTTCGCGATGGAGGAGGCCGCACCCGGCATCAGCCCTCGTCCGTCACCGCGCCCTTGCTTGCCGTCGACACCAGCCGCATATACTTGGCAAGCAGCCCGCGCGTGTATCTTGGCTTCGGCGGTTTCCATGCGGCGCGTCGTCGCGCGATTTCGGCGGCGTCGACGTTGAGCTCGATCAGGAGCCGGTGCGCGTCGATGGTGATCGAGTCGCCTTCCTCGATCAGCGCGATGGTGCCGCCGACATAGGCTTCCGGCGCGACGTGGCCGACGACCATTCCCCACGTGCCGCCGGAGAAGCGGCCATCCGTCAGCAGTCCCACGGATTCACCAAGGCCCTGGCCGATCAGCGCCGAGGTGGGCGCGAGCATCTCCTGCATCCCCGGGCCGCCCTTCGGCCCTTCGTAGCGGATGACCACGACGTCGCCGGCCTTGATCTTGCGCGCCATGATCGCGTCCATCACGGCCGGCTCCGAATCGAACACGCGCGCGGGTCCGGTGATCGTCGGATTCTTGAGGCCGGTGATCTTGGCCACACATCCCTCGGTCGCGAGATTGCCGCGGAGGATCGCGAGGTGGCCCTGCGCATACATGGGCGCCTCGAACGGGCGGATCACGTCCTGGTCGGCGCGCGGCGTGTCCGGCACGTCCGCCAGTTCCTCCGCCATCGTGCGCCCCGTGATCGTCATGCAATCGCCGTGGAGCAGTCCGGCCTTCAGCAGCATTTTCAGCACCTGTGGAACACCGCCGGCACGATGGAAATCCACGGCGACGTACTTGCCGGAGGGCTTCAGGTCACACAGCACCGGCACGCGCTTGCGGATGCGCTCGAAGTCGTCGAGCGTCCACGGCACCTCGGCCGCCGAAGCGATCGCGAGGAAGTGGAGCACGGCATTGGTCGAGCCCCCGGTGGCCATCACCAGCGCTATCGCATTCTCGATTGACTTCCGGGTGATGATGTCGCGCGGCTTCAGGTCGCGCCTGACCGCGTCGACCAGCACGCGCGCGGACAGCGCCGCGGAATCGGCCTTCTCCGGGTCGGGCGAGGCCATCTGCGACGAGCCCAGCAGGCTCATTCCGAGCGCCTCGAACGACGACGACATGGTGTTCGCCGTGTACATGCCGCCGCAGGCGCCCACGGTTGGGCAGGCGTGGTGCTCGATGCCTTCGTAGTCTTCCTTGGACATCGTGCCGGCGGAGAATGCGCCGACCGCCTCGAACGCCGACACGATGGTCAGTGCCTGCCCTTTCCACTGGCCGGGCTTGATGCTGCCCGCGTAGACGTAGATTCCGGGCACGTTCATGCGCGCCATCGCCATCATGCCTGCGGGCATGTTCTTGTCGCAACCGCCGACGACGAGGACGCCATCCATGCACTGGCCGTTGACGGACGTCTCGATCGCATCGGCGATCACTTCGCGAGATACCAGCGAGTATTTCATGCCCTCGGTACCCATGCCGATGCCGTCGGTGACGGTCGGCACGCCGAACACCTGCGGCATTGCGCCTTCTTCGCGCAGCGCGGCCATCGCCCGGTCGACCAGCGGCTGGATGCCGGCGTTGCACGGGTTCATCGTGCTATGGCCGTTGGCCACGCCGACGATCGGCTTTTCGAAATCGTCATCGCCGAAGCCGACGGCGCGCAGCATGGCGCGGTTGGGGGAACGGGCGACCCCCTGCGTGATGAGCCGAGAATGGCGATTGAACGGCATGGCTTGGGGACCTCGATGTCGGCGCGATGCACCGCGATTTGTATAATCGGCCAATTCTAGCGCAAGCTCCGGCTCACGCTTCAACGGACCCGCTGTCGCGCAACTCCGAAGCTTCCCGCTCCCCATGCTCGTTCACCCGCAATTCGATCCTGTCGCCATCCACATCGGCCCGCTCGCCGTGCGCTGGTACGGGCTCATGTATCTCGTCGCATTCGTGCTGTTTATCGTGCTGGGGAAACTCCGCGCGCGGCGCAACCTGCTGACCGGCTGGCATCCGCGCGACGTCGACGACATGCTGTTCTATGGTGTGTTCGGCGTGATCATCGGCGGGCGGCTGGGCTACGTGTTGTTCTACAAGCCCCTCTACTACGCCGCGCACCCGCTGGAGATCCTCCAGGTGTGGGCGGGCGGCATGAGCTTTCACGGCGGCTTCCTCGGCGTGCTCGTTGCGCTTTGGCTTTTCGCGCGCGGCCGCGGCAAGCTCTGGCTCGACGTCACCGACTTCGTCGCACCGCTGGTTCCGCTGGGACTTGCCGCCGGCCGTCTGGGCAATTTCATCAACGGCGAACTGGTCGGTCGCGTTACCGACGTGCCGTGGGCGATGGTGTTCCCTCAGGTCGATCTTCTGCCTCGGCACCCGTCCCAGCTGTATCAGTTGGCGGGCGAGGGCGTGCTGCTGTTCCTGATCCTGTGGTGGTACGCGGGAAGGACGCGACCGACCGGCGCGGTTTCCGGGATGTTCCTCGTGGGCTACGGCGCGTTCCGCTTTCTGGCAGAGTTTGCGCGCGAGCCGGACAACTTCCTCGGTTTTCTTGCCGCCGGGCTGACGATGGGCCAATGGCTGTCGCTGCCGATGATCGCCGCCGGCTTGATCATGATCGTGTGGGCGTACAAGCGCGCCGGAAAGGCTCAGCCGACGGTGATCGACCGCCTGAAATAGCGGGGAGTCCTGTCAGTCGACGCGGCGGCAATCGCCGTCGAGCGTGTCGTAGTCGCCACGCCCGCCAGGCGCGCGACCCGCGGCGGCGGGCTGCGGCCCGAAGCCTCCTCCGACGTTGAGCGGGAGCGCGAGGAGGGTCAGCGCAGCCAAGTCGGAAATCAGCCCTGGCAGCATGAGCAGGAATCCGGCGAGCACCTTGCGCCCGCTGTCGAGCAGCCCGCGCATCAGCGCCTGCTCGCCATGCAGCGCCGCTACCGTTCGGGTACGAAACGCGATGCGCTCGTTGCGCAGCAGAAGTGCTCCGGCGACGAATGAGCCGGCGAGCAAGATCCAAAGCGGGATCCCGGTCCAGCGGGCGACGCGCGCCGTCAGATATACGTCGGCGAGCGGGAATGACAGTAGAATCGCGAGGAACATGAAACGCATGAGGTCTCCTTGTCGGACGCGGCGATCATCGTGCTGACGTCGTTGCCCGACCACGCAGCGGCGACGGCTTTGGCGCGCGCGCTCGTGGCCGGGCGACTCGCCGCATGCGTGAACGTCGGCGCGCCGGTTGAATCAATGTATCACTGGCGCGGGCAAATCGAAACTGCCCGCGAATTTCCGGTAACCATCAAGACATGCGCCGAATTGTACCCGCGGGTCGAGGCGGCTATCATCGCTGCGCATCCGTACGAACTTCCGGAAATCGTGGCTGTCCGCATAAGCGATGGATATTCCCATTACCTCGACTGGATCGACGCGGAAACCGGCGAGTCCTAGCGGACCCTGCAAATTTCCCATGAACCCCGTCCTCCACTCGTTCTGAGCAAAGCGAAGCGACTTCGGTCATGACGGAACAACGACTTCCAGTAAGCAGTTCACGCGCCCTGCTTCGGAATGGCGCAGCATGGGGTCGTACGTGCCTGTCTCGACGAACTGCCGTTCGCGCCCGCCGGCGGGGTGCCGCCTTTCTGTTCGGGCTTGTGATCGCAGCCGCTGCCGCGGCCGCCGACCCCACGCTCCTGCCACCCGAGCAGGCGTTCCGTTTTTCGGCCCGCGCGCTCGACGACCGCACGCTGGAGGCGCGCTTCGCCGTCGCCGATGGCTATTACCTCTACCGAGAAAAGATGCAGTTCGCACTTGAACCGCCGGCGGCGGCGCTCGACGCTGCCGCCCTCCCGGCCGGCAAGGTCAAGGACGACCCTTATTTTGGAAAGGTCGAAACGTATCGCGGCGAGGTTGTGGTGCGATTGCCGCTGACCGCCGCTGCGGCCGCCGGCGAGAGACTTGTCCTGGTCGCCGATTCACAGGGTTGCGCCGATCTGGGGGTTTGTTACCCGGTCAACCGCCAGAAGGTGACGCTGACCATACCCGCGTCCGGCAAGGGTCCGGGTATCATTGTCGAAGCCCATCCACGCAAGAAGAACTGGTTCAACTGACGGCGTGTCGGCCCGCCGTCAGCGAGTGATTACTTTCTCCAAAATCAACCACCGTTGGGTCATTCCATGATTCGCTGGATCGCCATTGGCGTCGTCGCCGTCATTGGCCTGGCGGCCGGCCTCATTTTCGGACTCGACGGCCGGAAGTCGGAACCGGGCCCGGACCCCGCGGCCTCGGCCGCCCTCAATGGCCTCGCCCTTCCCGACGTCGAAGGCCGCGAACAGCGCATCGACCAGTGGCGCGGCAAGGTCGTGGTCGTGAATTTCTGGGCCACCTGGTGCGCTCCATGTCGCGAGGAGATGCCCGAGTTCATCAAGGCGCAAGCGGAACTTGGGCCGAAAGGGTTGCAATTTGTCGGTATCGCCGTCGATCAACCCGATAAAGTACGTCAATTCGCTTCTGAGATCGGGCTCAACTATCCGACGCTGATTGGTGGATTTGGCGCGATGGAGCTCTCGAAAACGCTTGGCAACAGCGTCATGGCGCTACCCTTCACCCTTGTGCTGGATCGCAAAGGAACCATCGTCCACACGCAGCTCGGGACGCTGAAGCCCGACAAATTATCGTCCATTGTCGGTAAATTGCTTTGAATGGTAGGCAAAATTCACCAAGTTGTCGTAAAATAACCCTCCTTGCGCTCTGCGCATTCTGTGCGTACCAGTGTCGTCGGATTGCTCGCGAACCAAGCAACCCGATCGCCCTACGGTCGCCACGCAGTCGCCGCATCGGCGAATCGGAATTCGGACCAATACCAAACGGTGCCCATCGCTGGACAATTTGCGGCAATTGACGGCAAACTTTGCCTTTGTTGCATGAAAACGAGATGGGGCGCTAACGGGAGATCACTTCCTTTCAAGGCCTCCGATCCGACAGTCGGCGAAAAAGCCGGGCGGCGCGAGCGATCCTGCCGCGATGGCGTGTGTGCCTGATGTCGGGCAGTGCAGTTTCTTGGGACCGATCACCGCGAAAGCTGCTGCGGTCGGGTTCCTTTGCGGGGTGACAAGCAATGGATCTGCGCAAGCTCAAAACATTGATTGAGCTCGTCGAGACGTCCGGCATTGCGGAGCTCGAGATCCAGGAAGGGGAGGAGCGCGTCCGGATCACGCGCTCGCAGGCGGCCGTCCCGCCCGGGCCCCCAGCCGGATCGCAGCATTTCGTCGTGGCGCCTGCGACCGCGCCGACCACGGCGCCGGCTGAGCCACCTCCTGCGGCCGATGGGCATGTCGTGAAGAGCCCGATGGTCGGGACGTTCTACCGCTCGGCGACGCCAGGCGCGAAACCCTTCGTGGAGGTGGGCGATACCGTCGCCGAAGGGGCCACGCTGTGCATCGTAGAGGCGATGAAACTGATGAACGAAATTGAGGCGGACAAGGCCGGCATCGTCAAGGCGATCCTGACCGAAAACGGGCAGCCCGTGGAATTCGGGCAACCTCTTTTCGTCATCGATTGATCGTATCGTTTCGTGGCTCTTACCAAACCCGCCGCCGCCAAGGCCGCGGACAAGCTCTTCGAGAAGATCCTCATCGCCAATCGCGGCGAGATCGCACTGCGCATCCAGCGTGCATGCCGGGAAATGGGGATCAAGACGGTCGTTGTCCATTCGGAGGCCGATCGCGA
Organism: uncultured beta proteobacterium; assembly: GCA_963739745.1. Taxonomy (GTDB): domain Bacteria; phylum Pseudomonadota; class Gammaproteobacteria; order Burkholderiales; family Casimicrobiaceae; genus VBCG01. The sequence continues at coordinate 268,489 of CAVUCJ010000005.1, read as the reverse complement.
CGCGAAGTACGTGCGGCTCGCCGACGAATCCGTGTGCATCGGGCCGCCGCCTTCGGCGCAGAGCTACCTCCATGTTCCCGCGATCATCGCGGCGGCCGAAGTCACCGATGCGCAGGCGATCCACCCGGGGTACGGCTTCCTGTCGGAGAATGCCGACTTCGCCGACAAGGTGGAAAAATCGGGATTCGTCTTCATCGGCCCGCGCGCCGAAACCATTCGCCTGATGGGCGACAAGGTCAGCGCGAAGGCGGCGATGGCCAAGGCCGGTGTCCCGTGCGTTCCGGGCTCGGAGGGCGCGTTGCCCGATGACCCCAAGGAAATCGTGCGGATAGCGCGGGGCGTCGGCTACCCGATAATCATCAAGGCGGCCGGCGGCGGCGGCGGCCGAGGAATGCGTGTGGTGCACACCGAGGCGGCGCTGCTGCCAGCAGTGACGCTGACGCGTGCCGAGGCCAAGGCTGCCTTCGGCAATCCGACCGTCTACCTGGAGAAGTTCCTCACCAATCCGCGCCACATCGAAATCCAGGTCCTCGCCGACGAATACAAGAACGCGGTCTACCTGTTCGAGCGTGACTGCTCGATGCAGCGGCGCCACCAGAAGATCATCGAGGAGGCTCCGGCGCCCGGCATCAACCTGCGCGCGCTGACGCGGATCGGAGAGCGCTGCGCGGATGCCTGCCGCCGCATCAGCTACCGCGGCGCAGGCACCTTCGAGTTCCTCTACGAGAACGACGAGTTTTTCTTCATCGAGATGAACACGCGCGTGCAGGTCGAACATCCGGTCACCGAGGCGATCACCGGCATCGACATCGTCCAGCAACAGATCCTGATTGCAGCCGGCCGCAAACTCGCGTTTCGCCAGCGCGACATTGCCCGGCGCGGCCACGCGATCGAGTGCCGGATCAATGCCGAGGATCCGTATTCGTTCGTGCCTTCGCCTGGGCGAATCACGTCGTGGCATTCGCCCGGTGGGCCCGGAATTCGCGTCGATTCGCATGCGTACCAGAACTATTTCGTCCCGCCGAATTACGATTCAATGATCGGCAAGGTGATCGCCTACGGCGATACCCGCGAGCAGGCGATTGCGCGTATGCGCATCGCGCTGTCGGAGATGGTCGTCGAGGGCATAAAGACCAACATCCCGCTGCACCAGGAGTTGCTGCTCGATGACAAGTTCCTGCGCGGAGGCACCTCCATCCATTTTCTCGAAGAGCGAATGGCGAAGCGCAAAGGCTAGATGCCCCGGTCCCCGGAGACGACCGTGAGCTACATCGCACTGCGTTTCGACGCACCAGCGGGTGATGCGGACGCCTGGTCCGATGCGTTGCTCGACGCCGGCGCGTTGTCGGTCGATGTTTCCGATCCGTTGGCGGGTACGCCCGAGGAATCGCCGCTGTACGGCGAACCGGGGTTTCCCGTCGCGGGCACCTGGAACGTGTCGCGCATGGTGGCGCTCTTTCCCGCCGCCGCCGACTGGCGAAGCGCGCTTGGTGAGGCGTCGCGCGCGACCGCGCGGTCGATTCCCGAGCACTCGACCTCACTGTTGGCAGAACAGGACTGGGTGCGAGCGACGCAGGCACAGTTCGGCCCCATCGAAATCGCGCCGCATTTCTGGATCGTGCCGACGTGGTCGGAGGTCCCGGACAGCGACGCGCTCGTGCTGCGACTCGATCCCGGGCTTGCGTTCGGCACCGGGTCGCATCCGACCACAAGGCTCTGCCTTGAATGGCTGATTGCACACGTTGCGGGAGGCGAATCGGTGCTCGACTATGGCTGCGGTTCCGGCGTTCTCGCCCTGGCCGCGGCCCGGCTCGGTGCGGGCCGAGTGTGCGGCGTCGACGTTGATCCCCAAGCGCTGCGTGCGAGCGAACACAACGCGCGGACGAACAATGTCGTTGCCGCATTTTGCGGTCCCGATACGCTTGAGGCCGGATCGTTCGGGATCGTTGTTGCCAATATTCTGGCCAATCCCTTGGTCCTGCTGGCACGCGCGATCTGCGCACGTGTCGATGCCGGCGGTCGACTCGCGCTGTCCGGTGTGCTCGCGGATCAGTGGCAATCCGTAGCCGCCGCGTACGCGCCTTGGTTTACACTCGCGCCGTGGCGGGTCTGCGACGGCTGGGCGCTTCTGGCGGGGGAACGCGGACGATGAACCGGCCCTGCCAGGCGGCGTCGCGGGGCGGGGCCGCGCACTCGGGTTTTCGCCAGGCTCACCTCCGCACCGTGTGAAATTCAGACGATGGCCGACGAACAATTCACACGCTGCCCAGGTTGCAAGACGGTCTTCCGCGTCACCGAGTCCCAGCTCGCGCTGCGAGCGGGCCAGGTCCGCTGCGGCCACTGCCGCACCGTGTTCAATGGCCGCGATGAGCTGATCTCGCTCGACCCGCCCGAGACCGGCGACGCGGTCGACGAGGCGGATGAACTGGCGCAGGGACCGCCGACAGTCACGTTGCGCAGCGCTCGCGCCCTCGATCCGCCGCCGCCCGAGCCAGTGCCGGCAGAGCCCGTCATTCCAGAGGGAGATTACGAAAATCGATTCGCGGGACCACACAGAAAGAAGCGATCCCGGGTCAGGACCGCGCTTGGGTTCGTGGCGATACCGGTGCTCGTGGTCGCGCTGGCAGCGCAGGCGATCTTTCATTTTCGCGATTCGCTTGCGACGCACGTGCCGGCGACCCGGCCGGTGCTCGTCCGCCTGTGCGCGTTTGCGGGTTGCGCCATTCGGCCATTGCGGGACGTGGCCGCGCTTTCGATCGACGCGTCGGACCTGCAGGCCGATCCCGCGCATCGGGGCCTGCTGGTCCTGACGGCAACGGTCCGCAATCGCGCGCCCTACCCCGTTGGCTATCCGCATTTGGAACTGACGTTGACGGATGCGCAGGACCGGGTGGTCGTTCGCCGGGCATTGACACCTGCAGACTATGCAAGCGGCACGGCGGACACCGGGGCAGGCATCCCCGGCAATGGCGAAGTGCCGGTGCGGCTGTTCATCGATGCCAGTGCAACCTCGCAGGCCGGCTATCGGTTGTACCTCTTCTTTCCTTGATTCTCGTGCGCGAGGACGCAGCCTGTTCACGGCGTCGACACGCGTTTCTGTTGCATCGCGCAACGACTTCCGAGCGGGCGTGTGATTTTTCGCACTAAGGTGGTGCGAGACGCTTGAGTCGGCGCGCCGTTCGGGTGCAAAATGAATGGGTTCACGACGGGAAATTCTTCGAATTCATATCTAATTTGTTGATATGGAAGCATTTAATGCGTGGCATGGTTCTCGCTAAACCTCTTTCGTTCCCGGTTCTCGATCCAACGGTTCTTTCCCTTCCCGTCCGCCCAACCGTGACGCGACACTGCTTCTTTCTCAAACGGTTCATCAGGAGACCTGCATGGCAACACCCGCCGACGTGCTCAAGCTGATCAAGGACAAGGAGGTCAAGTTCGTCGACCTTCGCTTCACGGATACCCGCGGCAAGGAGCAGCATGTCTCCGTGCCTGCCCGGCAATTCAATGCCGACAAATTCGAATCAGGGCATGCGTTCGACGGTTCGTCGATTGCGGGCTGGAAGGGAATCCAGGCGTCCGACATGCTGCTGATGCCGGATCCGGCGACGGCCAACATCGATCCGTTCATGGACGAGACGACGCTGCTGATCACCTGCGATGTGGTCGAGCCGTCAGATGGCAAGGGATACGAGCGCGACCCGCGCTCGCTCGCCAAGCGGGCAGAGGCCTATCTCAAGTCGTCGGGGACGGGCGATACCGCGTATTTCGGCCCTGAACCCGAGTTCTTCATCTTCGATGCGGTCGAGTGGTCGGTCGACATGTCCGGCAGCTACAGCAAGGTGTTTTCGACCGAGGCGGCGTGGTCGAGCGCGGAAAAATTCGAAGGCGGCAACATGGGCCATCGACCGACGGTCAAGGGAGGGTATTTCCCCGTGCCGCCCGTGGATCAGCTGCAGGACATCCGCTCGGCCATGTGCCTTGCGATGGAGCAGATGGGCGTCGAGGTCGAGGTACACCACCATGAGGTGGCGAACGCCGGGCAGTGCGAGATCGGCACCAAGTTCGAAACCCTCGTCAAGCGCGCCGACTGGCTGCAGATCCTCAAATACTGTGTGCACAACACGGCTCACGCGTATGGAAAGACGGCAACCTTCATGCCGAAGCCCATCGTCGGCGACAACGGATCGGGGATGCACTGCCACCAGTCGATCTGGAAGGACGGCAAGAACCTGTTCGCCGGCGACGGCTACGCGGGCCTGTCCGAGATGGCGCTCTACTACATTGGCGGCGTGATCAAGCACGCCAAGGCGCTGAACGCGATCACCAATCCGGGGACCAATTCCTACAAGCGGCTGGTGCCGGGATTCGAAGCGCCGATCAACCTCGCGTATTCGGCGCGCAACCGGTCGGCGGCCATTCGCATTCCGTACGTGTCGAACCCGAAGGGACGGCGCATCGAGGTGCGCTTCCCGGATCCGACGGCGAATCCGTATCTGGCGTTTTCAGCAATGCTGATGGCCGGGCTCGACGGCATCCAGAACAAGATTCACCCGGGCGATCCGATGGACAAGAATCTTTACGATCTCGAGCCGGAAGAGGCGGCGAAGGTGCCGCATCCGTGCGCGTCGCTGGACGAGGCGCTCGACCATCTCGACCGCGACCGCGCGTTTCTCACCCGCGGCGGCGTGTTCACCAATGACATGATCGACGGCTACATCGCGTTGAAAATGGAAGAGGTGACGCGATTCCGGATGACGACTCATCCGGTCGAGTTCGACATGTACTACAGCCTGTAACCACGGCGACGATGTCGGCGCCCAATGCGGCGCGTGCGTCGGGCAGAGTGCGGGGGCAGGCGTTGTGCCTGCCCCCGTTGATTTTGCGCGCGTCGCTTCGGGTACGCTACACTCCGCCGTCATGGAGCGACATGTTTTCATTGCTGGAAAGCGGTGCGTCCGCGCCCTGTCGTGGTGCCTTGTATTCGCCTATGCGGCTGGCGCAGTTGCCCAGGGCTCGGTGTGCAAGTACATCGACGCGAACGGAAACGTCGTCTTTTCGAACCTGCCTCCGGAGAAGGGGCAGCGCAGGATTTCGTGCCTCACCGGCGACGAGTCGCGCAAGGGTGGCAGCGCGAAGTCCACGCCTACACCTGCCGGCTTTCCCAAGGTCGATGCCGATACCCAGCGCAGCCGCGACGGCATGCGGCGCAAGGTTCTCTCAGACGAACTTGCGGCCGAGGAGAAGCTTCTCGCGGAGGCGCGCACCGCTTACGCAAACGGTGCACCCGCTCCCCTTCCGGAAGAGCAGTCCAACGCAGCGCAATACCAGGCACGCATCGCGCGCCTGCTTCAATCGCTGCAGCTGCATGAGCGCAACGTCGACGCGCTCAAGAAGGAGCTCGGCAACACGCGCTGACCTCTCGCGAGTCCGGCCCGGGCCGGACCGCTGGCAACCCATGGATCGCGTTTCGCCTGCGATCGGCGCGCGCAGCATCCCGCGTGCACCGGCGCGGAAATTGCTCAGCGTGTACTTGTGGATGCGACGAATCGTTGCGTCCACGACGCCCGGCCTGCGGTCATGAAGCTGCGGCTGTTTCCATCCACGACGCCAGCCGTCGTTGCCGCCTACTCAGGGCTGGAGCTGCTGGCTACGGCGGTGCTGATGCTTGGTTCCGACGAACGTGTCTGCTACGTGAATCCCGCTGCGGAAAATCTTTTCGAGCTCTCGCGGCCGAAGTTCCTTGGCCATCGTCCGCGCGAGGTGTTCGGCGACTGCCCCGGTCTCGAAGGCGCGATTGCGAAGGCCGTATTGAAGGGCGCCTCGTATACCGAGCAGGAGCTCGAACTCGGTGCGAGCGGCAGGAGCAGGCTGCACCTCGCCTGCACCGTATCCCCGATCGACGCGAACGGCGCGGCGCTGCTCGTCGAATTCCGCCATATAGACCAACAGCTGAAGGTCGCTCGCGAAGAGCGCCTGGCCGAGCAGCAGCAGGCGAACCGCGATCTCATTCGCAGCCTTGCGCACGAAATCAAGAACCCGCTGGGCGGCATCCGCGGCGCGGCGCAGCTGCTCGAGGGCGAGCTCGACCGGCCGCAGCTATTCGAGTACACGCAAGTGATCATCGGCGAAGCCGACCGCCTGCAATCGTTGGTGAATCGCCTGCTGACGCCGAGCCGACTGCCCACCTACAGGCGTACCAACATCCACGAAATCCTGGTGCGGGTGCGCAACGTCGTGCAGGCCGAGTTCCCGGCGATCCACATGGTGTCGGATTTCGACATCAGCATTCCGGAATTCGAGGCAGATCCCGAGCAGCTGACCCAGGTTGCGCTCAACGTCGTCAGGAACGCAGCGCAGGCGCTCGCGGTGGGAACGTCCGATCCGTTGATCCGCCTCGAGACGCGCGTTGCCCGTGGCGTCACATTGGCCAAGAAGCGCCACAGGCTTGCGCTGGCACTCTCGATCGCAGACAACGGCCCGGGCATCTCGCCGGAACTGCGCGACAAGATCTTCTATCCGTTGGTGTCGGGCCGCGAAGGAGGCAGTGGGCTCGGCCTTACGATCGCGCAGACCTTCGTCGCGCAGCACGATGGCACCATCGAATGGACCAGCACGCCGGGACACACGGTTTTCACGATCCTGCTGCCGCTGGAAATGACGCGCACCTGAAGGCCGGCGCGCGAGAAGGGAACAGACGATGTACGCCTACGACTACGAGCCGCCGCGTGGCGATGGAACCAAGGCCGTGTGGATCGTCGACGACGACAGGTCGATCCGCTGGGTCCTCGAAAAGGCGCTGGCGCGCGAGGGCATTCCCTACAAGACCTTCGCCACGGCTTACGAGGTCCTGCAGGCACTCACCGTCAGCGAGCCGCAGGTACTGGTTTCCGACATTCGGATGCCTGGTGAATCCGGGCTCGCGCTGCTCGATAAGATGAAGGAGCGTCATCCGCAGATTCCGGTGATCATCATGACCGCGTATTCGGACCTCGATAGCGCGGTGGCGGCATTCCAGGGCGGTGCGTTCGAGTATCTTCCAAAGCCTTTCGACGTCGATCACGCACTGGCGCTCATCCGCCGCGCTACGAGTGAAACCTCGGTAACGGCGCCATCTCCGCAGGCGGCCCCCGGGACGCCCGAGATCCTCGGACAGGCGCCCGCGATGCAGGAGGTTTTCCGTGCGATCGGGCGCCTGTCGCAATCGAACACCACCGTGATGATCACCGGCGAGTCGGGCACCGGGAAGGAACTGGTGGCGCGGGCGCTGCATCGGCACAGCCCGCGCGTGGCGATGCCGTTCGTCGCGATCAACACGGCGGCGATCCCGAAGGAGCTGCTCGAATCCGAGCTCTTCGGCCACGAGCGGGGTTCGTTTACCGGCGCGCAGGCCCTGCGGCGCGGCCGCTTCGAGCAGGCCGAAGGCGGCACGCTGTTCCTCGATGAAATCGGCGACATGCCGGCCGACCTGCAGGTGCGTCTGCTGCGGGTGCTGTCCGATGGCGAGTATTACCGGGTCGGCGGTCACGCGCCATTGCGTGCGAATGTCCGGATCATCGCCGCTACTCACCAGAATCTCGAGGAGCGCGTGCGGCAGGGGCTCTTCCGCGAGGATCTGATGCACCGCCTCAATGTCGTCCGGCTGCGGTTGCCGCCTCTGCGTGAACGGCCGGACGACGTAGCGCCGCTCGCGCGGCATTTCCTGCAAAAGAGCGGGCGCGATCTTGCCGTGGAGCCGAAATCGATGTCGGACGACGCGCTGAAGGCGCTTGCGCGCTTCTCGTTTCCGGGCAACGTGCGGCAGCTCGAGAACATCTGTCATTGGCTCACGGTGATGGCGCCGGGGCAGCGCATCGACGTTGCGGACCTCCCTCCTGAGGTGCGCGATATGCCGGCGCTGCCGGCCGAAACGGAGGGCCCCGACTGGCAGCAGGCGCTCGACCGCGAACTCATGCAGGCACTCGCGCGGGGCGAACGCAACGTGGGCGACCGGCTCGAACAGGAATTCGAGAAGACGCTGATTCGTCGCGCGCTGATGCATACCGGCGGGCACCGGATGGAAGCCGCGGTATGGCTGGGCTGGGGGCGCAACACCCTGACCCGCAAGATCCAGGAACTGGGTCTCGAGCCCGAATTGCGCAAGGGTGCGCGGGAGTAGGGGAAGACGGGTAAGCCTTTCACCACGGAGTAAACGGAGAAAGGAAAGTACGCGCAGTGAACGTGTTCCCCCGTCTTCTCCATGGTGCAACGCCGTGTTGCCGGACCCTCCGCCCTACCGCATCGGAAATGCGCCCGGCGCATGCAATGACCGCTCGACCAGCTCCTCGATGACGATGTCGGGCTTTTCGCGCTCGATCAGCGCGCGATCGAGCTGGCGGCTGCTGACGTAGACGACGCGGCTGAAATTCTCCGAAAGCAGCGGAATGAGCGGGATGGCCATCGAGTCTCGCAGGACCACGGCGCGCGGCAGGCCGGGCCGATCGCAGACGAAGTACTCGAAGCCGGGAAACTCGCCCTTGTCGATGCGCCGCGCGCATCGGCCCGCGGAGTCGGCAAGCACCTTGCCCAGCGGCGCCACGTCGTCCTCGCGGATGCGTGACGGCAGGCCGAGCATCGTGACCAGATCGCCGCTGTAGTGGTCGACGCCGGGGACGAAGGCGGGACGCGGCGCCGGGGCGATCGCCGGTAGCGCGCCCGGCGGAAGCGCGTTCTGAATCGCGCGCATCATTTCACGGTAACCAACGCGCGCGCCGTTGAAGTTCCAGTGCGAATCCGTCTGGTAGTAGACGCGCTCGCGCGCCTTGGCGGCAAGCAGCGGCGCGCGCAGGTCGACGAAGGCAACGCGCCCGTCCCTTTCCACCGCGGCGCGAATGCGGTCGTACGGCGACGGCAGCGGTGACCTCACGATCCATCGGGGAAGGAATTCCGGATAGATAGTGAATTTCTCGGGCACTGCGACGACGACGTACGCAATGCCGCGCGCAGCGAGCCAGTCGTGGCGGCGGCCGAACTCGGCCACCGTGTTGTCCACCTCGCTTTGCGGGAACGGCCGCGTCCCGCGATAATGGCGGTCAAGGGAGTGACCGTCCTCGCCCAGCCAGTAGTACCAGCCGTTGGTGCCGCGCATCACCGTGGACAGGCTCGATACGCCGAACAACTGCAGCAGTGCGCCGTGATGAAAGCGCACCAGCGCATCGCGACCCCCGAACCGGTCTGCGAAAGCGCGGTCGAAAGCGGGCGCGAATTCGCGCGTGAGCGCGAACGCGGGCCATGGAGCCATCGGCCGGTTCTCGAAGCGGGTGATCGTCCGCGACCCGTTCCAGAACAGCGCCAGCGCCGGCCACGCGATCGCGATCGCGAACAGCGCGACGAGCGCGCGGTCGCGCAGACGGTGATCGCCGGGAGCGGGCGGTGGGACGGGCGGCAGTGAGAGGGCGTCTTTCATCGTTCTAGAAGCGAAAATAGATGAAGGGATTGTAGGTTCCGGCAGCCAGGAAGGCGCTGGCCAGGAGGAACACCGTTGCGAGTACGCCGATGTCCGCGCCGAGCACCAGCGTTCCTGCGACGCCTCGGCGTGCGCCGGCACGATCGCGCCACCGTCCGATTTCCCGCGCGAGCGGCGTGGCGAACACGACTGCGACGATGAGCGTGCACAGCACAAACGGATCGAGGAAATCCGGCAACGGATGGCGCGCGGGTTCGCCCTGCGCGGCGCCCGCCAGCGCCGCATAGTAGCCGACCGATTGCGCCAGCGTCTCGCAGCGGAACAGCACCCAGCCACCCATCACCGCAAGCAGCGCATATACGTGCGTCAGCGGTCCGATGCGCCGGAGCAAGCGGTCAAGGCCGGCACGTTCGGCGACCAGAAATGCCCCATGCCAGGCACCCCACAACACGAACGGCCAACTCGCGCCGTGCCAAAGTCCGCAAAGCAGGAACACAATCACGAGGTTCGCGTACGCGCGCCGCTCGCCGCGCTGGTTGCCGCCCAGCGGAATGTACAGATAGTCGCGAAACCAGTTCGACAGCGAGATGTGCCATCGGCGCCAGAACTCGCGGATGCTGCGAGCGATGTACGGGTAGTTGAAGTTCTCGAGAATGCGGAATCCGAATACCCGCATCAGGCCGATCGCCATGTCGGAATAGCCGGAGAAGTCGAAGTAGATCTGCAGCGTGTAGCACACGAGCCCCAGCCAGGCGAGCGGTGTTGTCAATTCGGCGACCGGGAGCGCGAAGATCTGATCGGCCGTGCGTCCAAGCGTGTTCGCAATCAGCACCTTCTTGCCGAGACCCAGCACGAAGCGCCGGACACCGTAGGCGACGTCGGCAATCCGCTGTTCGCGTTCCGGTAGCTGCGCAGCGATGTCGCGCCAACGGATGATCGGGCCAGCAATCAATTGCGGAAACAGCAGGATGTACAGTGCGAAGCGGGGCAGGTTTCGTTCGGCCAGCGCGTTGCGCTTGTAGACGTCGATCACGTACGAGATGGCGTGGAAGGTGAAGAAGGAAATGCCCAGCGGCAGCGGAATCGCCGCTACCGCGAGCGGCGTGATCGCCAACACGGGCGCGAGCGCATTGACGTTGTCGAGTGCGAAGTTCGCGTACTTGAAAACGGCCAGTGCGGTGAGGTTGCCGGTCACGCCGGCCGCGAGCCATCGACGGCGTGTGCGCAAATCCTGCGCGTGCCCGATGGCACCGCCGATTGCGTAGTTGAAAAACACCGAACCCAGCACCAGGAACAGGTACGGCGCCTCGCCCCACGCGTAGAAGGCGAGGCTGGCGACGAGCAGGACGCCGTTGCGCCATCGCTTCGGTACCGCGAAGTACGCGGCAAGTGTGAGCGGAAGGAACAGGAACAGGAAGATGGGCGATGCGAAAACCATGGCGCGCGGAGTCTAGCAGGCGGGTGCTGGTGAACTTGAAGGGTGTGTGAGCCGGAAGGCCGCACACCCTTTGAAAGAGTCGACCACGCCGATAACCTGACGAAGGGCTGATCGGAGTCCTAGTCGCGAAGCTCCACCCGCACCGGCGCGTGGTCGGAGGGCTTTTCACCCTTGCGCTCGCCGCGATCGATACGGCTGGCCGTGCAGCGTGCGGCGAGCGCCGATGACAACAGGATGAGGTCGATGCGCAGTCCGTGATTCTTTGGAAATGCGAGCTGCCGGTAATCCCACCATGAAAAAGTCTTTTCGGGTTGTTCGAACAGCCGGAAGCTGTCGTGGAACCCGACGTCGAGCAGCGCGCGCAGTGCCGCGCGCTCGGGCTGCGAACACAGCACCTGGCCCTCCCACAGCGCGGGGTCGTGGACGTCGCGATCGTCGGGCGCGATGTTGAAGTCGCCGGCCACCGCGAGCGCCGGATGACGATCGAGTTCCGTCCGCAGCATCTGCTCCAGCGCCGCGAACCACGCCAGCTTGTATTGGTATTTGTCCGAGTCGACCGCCTGGCCGTTGGGCACGTATACACCGACGACACGGATGCCGGCGACCGTTGCCGCGATTACCCGCTTCTGCTCGTCGGCGTAGCCGGGAATGCCGGTAGTCACGTCGGCGACCGGCAGGCCGGCGCGCGCGAGGATTGCGACCCCGTTGTAGGTCTTCTGGCCCGAATGGTGCGCGACGTAGCCTGCGGCCGCGATTTCAGACATCGGAAAGCGCGAATCCTCGAGCTTGGTCTCCTGCAGGCAGACGACGTCGGGCGAAACGGCGGCGAGCCAGGCAATGAGCCGTGGCAGCCTCACCTTCAGCGAATTGACGTTCCAGGCAGCGAGGATCATGGGTGATCAGGGCCAAACCGCATGGCTCCGATTCTACCGGACCGAAAAACCTGGATAGCCCCCGATCGGGAGGCCCCCGAGTGAAGTCGGGTGGCTATTTCGGATAATCGCCGCCGCGCGGCGGCGGTGCCAGCGAGCGCATTCCTTCGGCGACCGGCGCCGGTGCAGGCGGCGCAGGTTCCTGTCGCCCACTCACGGCGGTGCGCCGCGCAGCCGGCATCTTCGGATAGCCGGCTTCGTCGAGCGCCGCCTGCCAGCGCGCCTCGTTCCAGCCCTTGACGATCACCTTTTCCCCGAGTGCCAACACCGGTGCACGGTCCTCGCCGGTCAATTGGCGCATCCGCACCATTCCCTGATCGTCCTTCTGGACGTCAACGATCGTGAACGGGACGCCCCGCCGATTGAGCAAACCTTCCGCGTTCTGGCAGATTTCGCCGCACTCGAACGTGTAAAGCGTCGCCGGAAAGCGCTCGGAGGCAAGTTGGGACTGGAGGCTCGGCTCGGAGGTGGTCTCCACGAAGTTCGCACCCAGCCGCTTGGTCTGCACGTTCTTCACGTCGGCCGGGGGCAAACGGTCCGAATAGACGACGCGGCCGTCGGCATCGGTGTAGCGGTACACCTGCGGAGCCTGCGCCAAAGCGCCGGTCGCCACGACCAGCGCGGCCAGCCCGATAATTGTGCGATTCGCAATCCCGAACATGGAACCCCCTTCAGGAGGATACGACCATTCCATTATGCCGCAGGAGAGCGTCCAGTTGGGGCGGCCGGCCACGGAAGGCGACGAACGACTCCAGGGCAGGGCGGCTGCCGCCACGCGCCAGCACCTCGCGTCGGAACCGGTCCCCCGCGGCGGGCGAGAGCACGCCCTCCTCCTCGAACAGGCTGAACGCGTCCGCCGACAGTACTGCCGCCCACTGGTAGCTGTAGTAGCCGGCGGCGTAGCCACCTGCGAAGACGTGCGCGAACGACTCCATGAATCGGTCGTAGGGCGCGCGTGGCACCACCGCCACTTCCCGACGAACGGTATCGAGAAGCGCCTGCGGCGTCGGCCACGGCGTGCTGCCGCCGGTCTCGATTTGCGCGTGCAGCAGCATGTCGAACAGACCCATCTCGGCGTGCCGGACCATGGACATGCCGCTTTCGAAATTCCTGGCCGCGAGCATCTTGTCGAAAAGCTCGCGCGGGAGTTTCTCGCCAGTGTCGACATGCCGGGACATGTCGCGCAGAACGTCCCATTCCCAGCAGAAATTCTCCATGAACTGCGACGGCAGCTCCACGGCGTCCCACTCCACGCCCTGGATCCCGGATATGCCGGGTACATCGACCTGGGTCAGCAACTGGTGAAGACCGTGACCGAACTCATGAAAGATCGTGATGACCTCGTCGTGCGTGAATGTCGCTGGCTTGCCGCCGACCGGGGAGGACAGGTTGCACGTCAGATAGGCGACCGGGTGCTGGACGATCCCGTCCGCACGACGCCGGTTGACGGCGTCGTCCATCCAGGCGCCGCCCTGCTTGCCTTCGCGTGCGTAGAGATCGATGTAGAACTCGCCGACGTGTTGGTCACTGCGGTCGCTGATCCGGAAAAAGCGAACGGTCGGGTGCCAGACGGGGGCCTTCGCTTCATGAATGCGCAGCCCGTAGATCGTCTCGACGACGCCGAACAGCCCGGCCAGCACCTGGTCCTCGGGGAAATATTGGCGAACCTCCTGTTCGTCGAACGCGTAGCGCCGTTCCTTGAGGCGCTCCGCCGCATAGGCGATGTCCCACGGCGCCAGCTCCGCCAGTCCGAGCTCGGTTCGCGCGAAGGCGGTGAGATCCGAGAAATCGCGCTCGGCGAACGGCCTGGCGCGGCGCGCCAGGTCGCGCAGGAACGCGACGACTTCGTCCGGATGCGTGGCCATCTTCGGCACCAGCGACACCTGCGCGTAGTTGGGATAGCCGAGCAGTCGTGAAGCTTCGTGTCGAAGTGCGAGGATGCGCTCGATCACCGGAGCGTTATTCCACAGCGCATTGGCGCCCAGGTCCGATGCGCGGGTCGAATAGGCTTCGTGCATCAGGCGGCGCAGGTCGCGGTTGCCCGCGTACTGCATCACGGGCAGGTAGCAGGGCATGCGCAGCGTCAGCTTGAATCCGTTCCGGCCTTCAGCCTTGCCGGCCTCGTGCGCTTCGGCCATGACGTCGGCTGGGACGCCCGCCAGCTCGGCCTCCGAGTCGCAGTAATGCGCCCATGCGTTGGTGGCATCGAGCAGGTGCTCCTCGAATTTCGTGGACAGATCCGCCAGTTCTTCCTGAATCGCGCACAGGCGCGCCTTGTCGGCCTCGGCGAGTTCGGCGCCGCCGAGCTTGAAATCGCGCAACTCGTTGTCGACCAGCCGTCGCCGCACGGGGTCGCCTGCCGCGAAGTCCGGCTGCGCACGCAGCGCCCGGTAGCGGGCATAGAGGCGGGGGTCCTGCGCGAGTTCGGTGTAGAACGCGACGACCTTGGGCTGGTTCTCGTTATGCGCATCGCGCAATTCGGGCGTATTGACGACGGCATTGAGGTGACGCACTGCGCCCCAGGCGCGGTCGAGGCGGTCGAGCGAATCCGACAACGGCTCGACCAGCGTGTCCCAGGTCGGCGGACCTTCGATGAAGTTGATCTCATCGATCGTTCGCCGGGCGTCGGCGAGCAGCGCATCGACGGCGGGCGTCACATGTGCGGGTCGGATCGCGTCGAAGCGCGGGAGTCCGGAAAAATCGAGCAGCGGGTTGTTGGCGTTCACGTGATGCGTCCTCCAGGGTGTTCTGCTGTGGTTCCGCACTATTGTTTGGGGGCTAATACCCGTGGGAGGTCAGCCTGGCATCGAGCGCGGTCAGTTCGGCGGGCGTTCCCACATTGGCCCACGGGCCATCGTAGCGCTCCCCGGATACCAGTCCGCACGCGATCCAGTCGAGATACAGCGGAAGCAGTTTGAGCTTGACCCCACGTGGAAGCCCGCGAAACAAGGCACTGTCGTAGAGCCCTATGTTGCCGAAGGTGAGCCGCGATGGGCCATCGCGGCAGACCTGATCGCCCTCCAGGGCAAAATCCCCGGCGGGATGGAATGACGGATTGGGTACCATGACCAGATGAACGCGCGGCGTGGCCGCAAAGCGCGACATCCGGGCCGCGCGCGCATCCAGGCTCGCGTAGTCGAAGCCGGTCCAGATGTCGCCGGAGACGACGAGGACCGGGCCTTCCGGGATGAACGGCATCGCCGTTGCGATGCCGCCGGCTGTCTCCAGCGGCTCGGGTTCGGTCGACCATGCGATGCGAACGCCCAGATGCCCGCCGTCGCGAAGCGCCGCGGTCAGCTGCGCAGCGAGATGCGAGACGTTGATCACCAGTTGCCGGTAGCCCGCGCGCGCCAGTGCCTCGATCTGCCAGACGATCAGCGGTTTGCCGCCTGCCGTGAGCAGCGGCTTCGGCGTGCGGTCAGACAGCGGGCGCATTCGCTCGCCGCGCCCTGCGGCGAGGATCATCGCGGTTGGCATCAGTTCAGGACGGGCAGCCGATGACGGGTGCACGCGCCTCCAGCGCATCGAGCAGGACCAAAAGCGGCGCCAGAGCGCCGTAACGGCCGCATGCCCCTCGCAGGTACCGCATCACGCGAGGCATGTCGTGCAGATAGGCAGTCTTCCCGTCGCGATGGGCGAGACGCGCGAAGATGCCCAGGACCTTCAACTGTCGCTGGACTCCCATCCACTCGAAATCGAGCCAGAAGGCTGCGAAGTCGGCGGTGACCGGAATGCCGGCTACGCGGGCCTTTTCCCAGTAGCTTTTCGCCCAGTCGAGCTGCCGCTCGTCGTCCCATTCGACGTACGCGTCGCGCAGCAGCGACACGAGGTCGTAGGTGACCGGTCCATGGACGGCGTCCTGGAAATCGAGCACGCCCGGATTGGGATCGCTGACCATCAGATTGCGCGAATGGTAATCGCGATGCACGAATACGCGCGGCTGCGCGAGGTTGTTCGCCAGCAGCCGCGCGAACACGTCGTCCAGCGTCGCCCGTTGGCCGGTGTCGAGCGCGTGCCCGAGATGCCGGGCAATGTACCAGTCGGGGAACAATTCGAGTTCGCGCCGCAGCAGCGCTTCGTCGTAGGGCGGCAGTACCCTCTCGCACGGCGTGCGCTGGAAACGCACGAGGGCATCGAGCGCGTCGGCATAGAGCCGGTGCGCGGACTGCGGATCCAGCGCCGCGAGGTAGGTCGTGCTGCCAAGATCGTCGAGCAGCAGGAAGCCGAGTGCCAGATCCTGCGCCAGTACCCTGGGCGCGTTCACGCCGGCGGCGCGCAGCAGCGACGCGACATGAACGAAGGGTCGGCAGTCCTCCATCGGCGGCGGCGCGTCCATCGCGATCAGCGTTGCCGCTTGCGGTGCAACGACATGGGGTGCTGCGAGCGTCACGCGGAAGTAGCGGCGAAAACTCGCGTCCGCCGACGCCGGCGCCAGCGCAAATTCATTCGATGCGAGCACCCCGCCCAACCAATCGGTGAGTGCGGCGCAACGGGTGTCGGCGGCGGGCGGTTTCATCGAAGGCGGCGCGGCATGCGCGACCTCGATCGTCGGCGCCAAGGGCGGCGATGCGAGCGGCGGCGAATCGC
Source organism: uncultured beta proteobacterium (assembly GCA_963739745.1). GTDB lineage: Bacteria > Pseudomonadota > Gammaproteobacteria > Burkholderiales > Casimicrobiaceae > VBCG01. The sequence continues at coordinate 252,090 of CAVUCJ010000005.1, read as the reverse complement.
GCGGCGACGGGCAAGCTAGAATGGCGCATTTTAGCAAACTGGCCGTATTCCCCTCCCCCCGATGAAGTTCCGCCGTCCACGCCGCCGCGCGCTGCTGGCGCCGTTCGCTGTGACCACGCTCGCGTTGTCGCTGCCGGCGGGGCTCCTGGCGCAGGAACTCTCGCTGAAGCTCGCGCGCGAGATCGAACCGTTGGCGGTCCCCGCGACCCCGGGTACCTCCACGACCGGCGGCGCTGCGCTGCGCGGACCGCCGCCGCGCGAGCGGGGCGCCGTCTACCTGCGCGCGGACCGGCTGGAAGGCAGTGGCGACAAGCTTCTCGAAGCCGCCGGGAGCGTCGAGTTGCGCACGCGCGGGGAAACGGTGCTCGCCGACTGGCTTTCCTACGATGTTCCCAACGACGAGGTCTGGGCGAAGGGCGAGGTCATCCTGCGCAGAGGACTCGACTGGATCAGCGGCCCCGAGGTGAAATTCAAACGCGACCGCGAGATCGGCTATTTCGACGAGCCGCGCTTCTACATCAGCGAGAACGCGTCGCACGGCAGCGCGAAGGAGATTCGCTTCGCGGGCCCCGACCAGTACGAGGCGACGGACGCACAGTACACGAGCTGTGTCGCGCCGAACAACGATTGGTACCTGCGGAGCGACGAAATCGAAGTCGACAAGCTGCGCAAGGTTGGCACCGCGCACCACGCGAGGGTCTATTTCCTCGACGTACCGGTGATGTACGCGCCGTGGCTGGAGTTCCCATTGTCGAACGACCGCAAGTCCGGCTTCCTCACGCCGACGATCGGCTCCACGCAGATCCGCGGCTTCGAATTTTCCGCACCCTACTACTTCAATCTCGCGCCCAACTATGACGCGACGGTCACGCCGCGGATCATGACGCGCAGGGGAGTGCAGGTCGCGGGGCAGGGGCGCTATCTGTTCCAGCCCGCGTCCGGCGAAGTGCTCGCAGAGGTCGTGCCCTATGATCACATTACCGAGGACACACGCTGGGCGGTCTCGTGGCGGCACAACCAGACGTTCGCGCCGTGGATCGGCGGCTACATCAACTACAACCGGGTGTCCGACTCGGCCTATCTTGCCGACTATGCCGACCGCGTTGCAGTCACGTCGCAGAAGACGCTGCCGGAGGAGGCGGGACTAAACGTCCGGTACGGGCCGTTCTCGATGCTGGCCCGCGTGCAGGCGTTCCAGACGCTGCAGGATCCGAACCCGGCCGCCTACGTGGCGCCGCCCTACAACATGCTGCCGCAGGTCAAGGCCGCCCTGTCCGACACCGACTGGATGGGCCTCACGTGGAACGGCTCCGCCGAGTTTGCGCGCTTTTCGCAGGCATCGCTCGACCCCACCGGCAATCGCGCGACGATCTACCCGGCCGCGCTCTGGAACCGTCAGGGCAGCGCGTGGTTTATCAGCGCGCGTGCCGGCCTCGCGGCCTGGCAATACGACCTCAACGAGCCGACCACGGGGGTGCCCGATGGGCGCGCGAGCGTAACCGTTCCGGTGACAAGCGTCGACACCGGCCTCATTTTCGAACGCGACGGCAGCCTCTTCGGCACGAACTTCGTGCAGACGCTGGAGCCGCGCGCGATGTACACGTACATTCCGTTCCGCAACCAGAATCAGCTGCCGGTGTTCGACACCGTCCAGGACGATTTCAACTTCACGCAGCTCTTCAGCGAGAACCGTTTCATCGGCGGTGACCGCGTTGGCGACACCAATCAGCTTGCGCTGGCGGTGACGTCGCGATTGCTCGACCCTGCGACCGGGGCCGAGCAGTTTCGCCTTGCGGTCGGTCAGCGGTTCTACTTCGATGACCAGCAGGTCTATCTGACCGGAACTACGCCACAGACATCCGGCTCGTCGGACTTCCTGGTGGGCGCCGAGGGCCGCCTGTCGGAGGCCTGGTCGATGATCGGTCTCCTGCAGTACGACTTCGGGACATCGAAGGCCAACCGCTTCAATCTCGGGACTCGCTACCACCCTGCGCCCGGCCGCGTGATGAGTTTCATCTACCGCTACTCGCGGGAACTCGTCGATCAGATCGGCGGTCAATCTCAACTCAAGCAGACTTACCTGTCGGCGCAGTGGCCGCTGTCGGAAAACTGGACGTTTGTGGGGGCGTGGAACTACTCCATCCCCGACCGCAAGACCCTGGAGGCCGTCGCGGGGCTGGAGTACAATGGCGGGTGCTGGGCATTGCGCGTCGTTGGTCAGCAGTTGACCACGACGACCGAGACCAAGACCAATTCCATATTCGTCCAGCTCGAACTGAACGGTCTGGCGCGCGTGGGCACGAGCCCGCTCGAACTTCTGCGCCGCACGGTGCCGGGTTATGTGCGCACCAACGATCCGACGATCCAGCAGCGCGACCGGAGTTATGACCCGCTCCCGGAATTCTAGGAACCCGGGTTCCAAGGAAAATCGTTGCCGACCAAGGTGAGCTCAAGACAATGGCACGTTGCCGTCCCCTGATACCGTTGATTGCCGCATTGACGGCGGCGATCGTGCAAGTTGCGCCCGCCCAGCCGACGTCCTCCGGCATTGACGTGCCGGGTGCCAAGACCCGCCCGACGACGGCACCTGCGACGCGTCCCGCCCCCGTGGCCGCTGCACGTCCGTCGGGTGCCACGGTCCCGCTCGATCGCGTCATCGTCGTTGTCAACGACGAAGCACTCACGCAATACGAACTCGACGAGCAGAAGCGCATCGTGCTGGCTCAGATGAAGGCCTCGAACGTGCGCCCGCCCCCTGCGGACGTCTTCGAATCGCAGGTGCTCGAACGCCTGATCATCGATCGGGCGCTGCTGCAGTTCGCAAAGGAGAATGGCGTGCGGGTCGACGACCAGATGGTGGAACGCACCATCGCGCGCATCGCGCAGGAGAACAAGATCACGCCGGAGGAGCTGCGGCGCGCGCTTGAACGCGAGAAGATCCCCTACTCGAAATACCGCGAGGACATCCGGCGCGAAGTGACCCTGCAGAGATTGCGCGAGCGGGAGGTGGACAGCCGCGTCCAGGTGTCGGAGGCCGAGGTGGACAATTACCTCGCCACGGTGGCTGCGCAGGCCGGCGGAGAGAACGAATACAAGCTCGCGCACATCATGGTTGGCGTGCCCGACCAGGCCACGCCCGACCAGATCGACGCCCGCCGGCGGCGGGCCGAGGAGGCGCTGCAGCAGATCAAGGACGGCAAGGACTTCGGCCAGGTTGCGGCGGCGTTCTCCGACGCGCAGGACGCCATCCAGGGCGGAGACCTCGGATGGCGTACGCCGGCGCGGCTCCCCACCGTTTTCGTGGCCGCCATCAAGGATATGAAGAAAGGCGAGGTTTCCGCCGTGTTGCGCAGTCCCGCCGGGTTCCACGTTCTCAAGCTCAACGATTCGCGCAGCCTGAATGCGCCGACCGTCGTCGATCAGACGCACGTGCGCCATATCCTCGTGCGCGTGAACGAGACGACATCCGAGTCCGAAGCGAAGGCCAAGATCGAGCGAATCAAGGACCGCATCGATACCGGCGCCGCGTTCTCGGACCAGGCCAGGCTCAATTCCGAGGATGGGACGTCGGCCAAAGGGGGCGACCTTGGCTGGGTCAGCCCGGGAGACACCGTGCCGGAGTTCGAGCAGGCGATGGCCAAGCTTAAGATCGGGGAGGTGTCCGGACCCGTGCGTACGCCGTTCGGTTGGCACCTGATCGTCGTCGAGGCGCGCCGCACTCAGGACGTCACCGAAGCGCGTCGGCGCGACGTCGCGCGCAATGCCATCCGGATGCGGAAGGCCGACGAGCAGTTCAGCGAATTCACCCGCCAGGTCCGCGACAAGGCCTACGTCGAGTACAAGACGGACGACAAATAGTCTTCCGCAAAGCGACTCGCGAACATCGCGTTTCGCCCGGCTGCGGGCGCTACAGCACGGATATGCGCGTAAGGACGCGCGACGTGTTGGCGCCGAAGGTCATCTCGATGCGCAGCTGATCTATCTTCGCCCCCGGCGCGCCGGCAGTGCGCTTGATGGCGATGCCGGCGGCGGTCCTGCGCAGCGCGGCGCCGGAGGCGTCGGCCAGGGTTTCCCAGCCGCCGTCGGGGCCACGCCTTCCCTGTACGCGCACGCGCCGCAGTCCCGCGTTCGCGTCGAGCCCCAGCACGTATTCTTGGCCGCGCACCACCGCCGCCGGCAGACCCCTTGGCGAGAGTATCGCGATGCGGTCGTTCGCATCGGGAGCGAGCGTCACGAATCCATGACCGAGCGCCAAGGTGCCCGGCTCGGCGGTCCAGCCATCGTCATCCGAGTGCACGGGTGTGCCGAACGTCCAGAGCAGCGCGCCCAGCGGCAGTCCGGCGCGCGCCAGCATGAAATCACGCGCGGCGTCCTCGAGCGGCGTGTTGCGCCAGGCCGTGAACGTCGAATAGCCGGGCTGGCCGGCAAACGTCCCGTTGCTTCCGTTCCACGCCATCGGCGACATGTAGCGCGCGCCGAAATTCCAGAGATCGCGCAGGCCGCGATAGGCGGCGGCGTAGGTTGGACGCGCCGCAGGGTTGCGCAGGTCGGCCGTGTTGAATTCGACGATGGCCCAGTTGGGATCGATCGCCGCCAGCGTCGCGAACAGCGATGAGCCCGAATCCATGCGGACGTCGTTGACGGCCGCCTCACCGTAGAGAATGACGCCGAGATGGCCGAGCGCGGGCTTGGCGCCTGCGATCGACATGCCGCCGGAATCGTAGTTGCGCGTGGCGCTATCGAGTTCGACCGCGAACGGCATCGAGTCTCCGCTGGGCGCCATCAAGCCCTGCGATGACCAGATGCGCTCGCGTGGAATCCCCGCTTCCACCAGCCATTGCGCGAGCTCGTCGTAGTGCAGGTGCACGAGGTGACGGCGGAAGATCTCCCACTCCCGCATCCAGGGGTCCGTCCAGAACGGGCGCGCGCCTCCGGCGGTTTCGCGCGGGAACGTGCGCGGCGGATCGACGTCGTGCCATGATTTCCATTGGCGGCCGGCGAGCTGGTTCACTTGGGCGAGCGTCAGCGGCTGTCGCCGGCGATAGGCGCTCAGATCGGGCACCCCTGTCGCAGGTTTTCCCGCATACGGGCCGCTGCCGGCCAGCCATTCGCGGAATTGACGCAGCGTTCCCGGGTTGAAGTCGTACCACTGCTGTTCGGCGAAGAACGGATTGATGTACGTGTCCGGATCGAGGTTCACCCCGACAAAGAGTTCCGGGTGTGCACGGGCGAAGTCGGCGAGCACGGCGCCCGCTTGCTGCAGGTTGCGCTTCTTGTAGTGGCGGACCTCGGTCGCGTAGACGTTGAAAGTGAGCGAACGCGCGAGCTCGGGGGCCTCCTGCGAACCCGGCAGGTTCTTGAGGAAATCATCGGGCATCACCTCGTTCTTCTCGTTCCACTGGCAATTGCCGGCGTCCTGCTCGAGGTGGTCGTTGACGTCCCATTGCGGTACGTCGCAGTAGGCGTCGGCCCAGATGCCACCGTTCAGCGTGATCAGCACCGGAAGTTTTTTCGCGGCCGAATACGCGAGCACGGCGTTGAGTGAATCGTCACCGATCCTGCGTTGACCGCACTTGCGGGTCGGATCCCAGTCCGGATCGAACGCATAGTCGGCGGCAACACCCTTCGTCATCCGCAGGTACAGGATCGGAACACGAAAGCCCGTGCGGACTGTCGCCGACTGGTACGGCGCGTAGATCGTGTCGAGTTCGCCGGCGCCACCCAGGTCGATGCCGGACAGCGCCGGCAGCAGGTGAAACGGTGGCGAATCCTTTGGGGTGAAGGCTGCCCAACGGGCAAGCGCGGCGGGCTCGATGAGGCTGAGCCGTCCGAGCACCGTTTCTCGACCGTCGCGGGTAACCGCGACGATGGCCAACGTGCGCCGATCCGTGCCGGCGGGCGCGGGATGCACCGAAAAATCACCTTCGAACTCGAAACCCCCGTTGCCGTTGTCGGGAATTTCGGGGCGCGCCTTCGCGACATCGGGCCGCGCGATGCCCGTCTTCGCGGCGAACACCTGGCCATCGACGCGCACTTCGACCGAACGCAGGCCTGCCGGGTCGAGTGCCCATCCCGAGATGGCGACGCGCGGGCCGGTCACGGCCTCGCCCTGCGGTGCGTCGATCGCACCGATCGGACCTGCCGCCAGGGCCTCGGACGGACTTGGCGCGGCAATCCCGGCCGGGCCGGCGTCGGACGGCGGCGCCGATGTGCGCGCACGATTGTGCGAAACGAGCGCCCCGATCTCGACGCCGGCCACGACGGCAACGATCCCCAGGAATGCCAGGAACCAGCGCGGCGAACTGCCGGCCCCATCGCGTCGCGGACCGCTTCGCTTGCGTGGGTCGGCCGCGGGGGAGGCTGGTGTGTCCGGCATGGCGCGCATTGTAGCGCCAGCGAAATCGCGCGTTCGTCTGGGGTAAGATTGTGCGCAGTCATGACACCTGCGCCGCCGACCGATCCAGCGATTCTCGCCGAACAGGTCGAGTACTACCGCAAGCGCGCGGGCGAGTACGACGAATGGTGGTTTCGCACCGGACGCTACGATCACGGCGTGGATTTGAACGCGGCGTGGGCGGCGGACGCGCAGGAGGTCGAGGTCGCGCTGGAGCGCCATCTCGATCGCGTGCGGCCGAGGCGTGCGATCGAACTCGCGTGCGGCACCGGCCTGTTTACCCGCAGGCTGGCGCCTCGGGTCGGACATCTGCTGGCGCTCGATGCATCGCCTGAAATGCAGGCGATCAACCGGGCGCGAGTGGCGGCGGGCAACGTCGAATACGCGACGGGCGATCTCTTTGCGTGGCAGCCAGTCGAGCGCTACGACTTCGTCTTCATGAGCTTCTGGCTGTCGCACGTCCCTTTCGATCGCTTCGATGCGTTCTGGAGCTGCGTGCGGTCCGCGCTGGCCGATGGTGGCAGCGCGTACGTGATCGACTCGGGCTGGGACATGACATCAACCGCGAAGAACCACGTCCGACCCGACCGTGAGGCCGGAATCGCGGCACGCAGGCTGAACGACGGCAGCGAGTACCGCATCGTGAAGATCTTCCACCGGCCCGACGATCTTGCGCGGCGGCTGGCCGCGCTCGGCCTGGTGTCGCACGTCGCGCATACACTGCGCTACTTCATCCACGGCGAAGTTTCGTGTGCGCCGCGGCAACCTTCAACGCATTCGCTCGGTACGGAACCCAATGACTGACACAACGAACGACGCCGCCAAGCGGCAACTCACCCCCACCGGCAAGCTGCGGGCCGCGATCAACTTCGGCAATCCGGTGCTCGCGCAAAAGGACCCGGTGACCGGCGATCCGAAAGGGTTGTCGATCGACATCGCCCGCGAGCTCGGCCGGCGCCTGGCGGTCCCGGTGGAGCTGGTCACCTTCGACGCGGCTGGCAAGGTGTTCGAGGCGCTGCGCACCGGTGCATGGGACGTGGCGTTCCTCGCCATCGATCCCAAGCGCGCGACCGAAATCGAATTCACGTCGCCCTACGTGATCATCGAGGGATCGTACATGGTGCCGGCCGATTCGCCATTGCGTTCGATCGAGGACGTCGATCGGCCCGGCGTTCGGATCGCCGTGGGCAATGGCAGCGCCTACGAGCTCTATCTCTCGCGCACGATCGCGCACGCGCAGATCGTGCGTGCGCCGACGGGCAACGAAGCACTCGAGCTGTTCTTCCGCGACCGGCTGGAGGCCGTCGCCGGCGTGAAGTCGCCACTGGTCAAGTTCGCGCAGGATCGACCCGATGTGCGCGTGATGGAGGGGCGCTTCATGGCGATCGAGCAGGCGATGGGCACGCCGAAAGGTCGCGGCGACGCGGCGCGCTACCTGCGCACGATGATCGAGGAGTTGAAGGCGTCCGGGTTTGTCTCGGCGGGGCTCGCACGGAGCGGACAGCACGATGCGCTGGTTGCGCCGCCCGCCGGCTGAACTCCGGACCCAATCCGTGCTGCTCGCCGCCAGCTGCCCGCACCCTCCGCCGGTTGACCGCCGGGCGGGACCTGCGGGGCGCACTGTTTCCCGCGCTGCCCGCTATTCGTCCTGGTAGACGTAGGCGGTCTGGCGCACGCGGCCTTCGTCCATGCGCCGCTCCTCCGTCAGGTCATCGGGCGTCTTGTCCCACCAGATCGCCCGACCTTCGCGCTGCTTGTCCGGGATGTCCGGCTTGGCCGCGATCAGTTCGCGCATGAATTGCGTATGCGTCGAAACGTAGTGGCGCGAAGGAAGCATGGGCATGGCGGACCTGATGCACAGTGGAGGAATCCCCGCCATCTTACCATCGCGATTCATTCAGAACGCGCGTGACGTCCCGCCACGATGGGGAACTCGAACAGCCGGCACTCAAGCGCGCCATTGAACAGCGGAGTCCTGCGCGCGACCTTGAGATGGATGAGTTTCGGCAGCCGCAGATCGCCGGTGAAGAAGTACGCGGTCCAGCCCGGGAAACGCTGCTTCAGCGCGTCGCCCGCCAGCGGATAGAAGCGCGCGAGCTTCTCCAGGTCGGCAAGACGCACGCCGTAGGGAGGATTGGCGAGAAGCAATCCGTGTTCGGCGGGCGCGGCACGGCTCAGGAAATCAGCCTGCTCGACCTGCACGTAGGCGTCGACCTGCGCGGACCGCAGATTCGACTGCGCCTTTGCGACCGCGCCGGCCGCGAGGTCGGAGGCGAAGATCGACGGCGTCGCCGTCGCGACGCGCAACCGGTCGCGCGCCGACTGTTTCATCCGCTGCCACGCGGGGCCGTCGAACCAGAGGAGCTTCTGAAAGCCGAACGTGCGTGAGAGGCCCGGCGCGCGATCGGCGGCGATCAGCGCGGCCTCGACCGCGATGGTGCCGCTGCCGCACATCGGATCGAGCAGCGGGAGCGCGGGCGTCCACCCGGCAAGCGCGAGCAGGCCCGCCGCGAGATTCTCGCGCAGTGGGGCTTCGTCGGTGTCGCGCCGGTATCCGCGCTTGAACAGCGGCTCGCCCGACGTGTCGAGATAGATCGTGGCGTCGCGCTCGGTCAGGTAGGCATGGACGCGGACATCGGGTGCCCGCTTGTCCACCGACGGGCGCGCGTTGACATCCGCGCGGAAGCGGTCGCATACGGCGTCCTTGATCCGCAGCGTGGCGAATTCGAGGCTCTGCAGCGGCGAGCGGGTCGCGGCGACATCGACGCGCAGCGTGCGTGCCGGCGTGAACAACCGTTTCCAGTCGATTGCCTTCACCAATTCGTACAGCGCATGCTCGTCGCGGTAGGGGCCGCCGCCGACTCGCCAGAGAATGCGGCTTGCGAGTCGCGATTCCAGGTTCGCGCGCATCGCGAGCTCCTGCGGTCCTTCGAAGGCGGCGCCGCCGTCGGTCGGCGTGACGTTTGTGGCGCCGATGCGCGCAAGCTCCCCCGCGAGCGCGGATTCGAGGCCGCGCGGGCAGGGGGCGAAGTAGCGCTCGCTCATCGCGGCTGCGCTGCGCGCGGGAACGAGGAATCCGGGAGCGGGTCGAAGATCGCGACTGCGCGGTCGCGCCGGGAGCCTGAGACGGACATCGTCAGCCCCGCTTCCACATCCCGGTGATCACGCGCTGCAACTGCGGCAGCCGCCCGTGGAAGAAATGGCCGCAGCCGGGAAACACGACGATCGGCAATTGCTGCGGTCGCGCCCAGGCGAGGACGTCGGCGAGCGGCACCACGTCGTCCTCTTCACCGTGAATGACGATGGTGTCGGCCGGAACATGCTCGACGGGAAAGCGTCGGACGGCCGGCCCGACCAGCACCAGCCGCTGCGCACTCACCCGTTGCGCGACGCGCGTCTGCACGAACGATCCGAATGAAAAGCCGGCGAGCACGACGGGCAGCGTGTCGCCCAGCGCCCCGTGCGCGTACGCGAGCACCGTCAGCGCGTCGTCGGTTTCCCCGATCCCGTCATCGAAGGCGCCGCCCGACTCCCCTACTCCGCGGAAATTGAAGCGCGCCACCGCCAGGCCCAGTGCGAAGAAGGTCTTGGCCAGCGTCTGCACGACCTTGTTGTCCAGCGTCCCGCCCTGCAGCGAATGCGGATGAGCGACCAGCGCGATGCCGGCCGGCGCACTCTCCGGGATGTTGAGAACGACTTCGAGCGGACCCGAGGGCCCGTCGATGCGCGCCCGTCGCGTGGTCTTCGGCGTCAAATCAGGAGCCGGTCGACCCGCTCACCACGGACGATATGGCGATCGATGATCTCGTCCACGTCTTCGCGGTCGATGTAGGTGTACCAGACGGCCTCGGGATAGACGACGAGCACCGGCCCTTCCTCGCAGCGGTCGAGGCAGCCTGCCTTGTTGATCCGGATGTTGCCCTTGCCGTTCAGTCCGAGCGCCTTGATCCGTTCCTTGGCGTAGGCCTGCAGGTCGGCAGCGCCGGCACCGGCGCAGCACTTGTCCGGAGCGTCGCGCTGGTTGCAGCAGAAGAACACGTGACGGCGATAATGACTCATGGCAAGGCGGCGGTGGAGACGGCCGATTATAGCGGACCGCCCCCGGCGGCCTGGCGCATCGGTCAATGGCGCCAGGCGCGCATTCCTCGTCGTCAGTCTGCTGCACCGCCGGGGTTGATTGCGCTGATCACCCAGGATGAACTATTCATGACGACGCCTTGGGCATCGATCTTCTGCCGGGCGATCGCCTCGGCCAGTGCCGCCTCGATCTTTGCGCGTTGTTGCTCGGCCTGGGCACCGGCTTCCCTGAACACCTCGCCTGCCGGACCTATCGCGAGCTGGAACGCGATCGCATCCTCGACATCCTTGCCCACGACCACCGGTGCGTCCACTCTGCGAAATTCGATCTGGTCGTAGCCGGCGACCGTCATCATCTGCCTCACCGTAGTCTCGTCCGACATCGAAAACGGGCCCGGACCGCAGGTCTGCGCGTCGGCTCCGGGTGGGGGCACGAAGCGAAGCACGACGTCCTTGGCCATCGAGAGCCAGGGATTGTCGGCACGCCCGCGCCACACGATATGGACCATGCGTCCGCCCGGTCGCAGCGCCTTGCGCATGTTGCGCAGGCCGGCCACGGGATTGGCGAAGAACATCGTGCCGAAGCGCGAGAAGACGAAATCGTACTGGCTGGCCGGAAGCGCAATTTCGGCGTCGCCACGGCCAAAATTCACGTTGGCGAGGCCCAGCGAACCGACTTCCGCCCGGGCAATGTCGAGAAATGCGTCGCAGCAGTCGATACCGAACACGCTGCCCTCGGGACCCACGCGCGCAGCGAGCTTGATCGCGGTGTCACCGAAGCCGCAGCCGACGTCGAGGGCCTGATCGCCCCGGCGCACGGGCAGCGAGGGAAACACCGCCTCGCTGTGCCGGGACAGTCCATCCACCAGCACGTGCTTGAAGCGGATGAATTTTGGCGCCAGCACTTCGTTCCAGAATTGCACGAAGGTGGAGTCCTCTGCCGCAGGCGGTACGGCCAGCGAAACATTCTTCATGGCTCGGGTCCTTTCAGTCGGATCGCGGATCGCGGATCGCGATCGAGCAACGTCGACCGGTGTCCGCATACGCGTGCCTGATTGGATGCTGAAGGATGCATGAGTTTTCCCGATGAGTGAAGAGGCCGGCTAATCGGGCGCTCCCCACCGCGGCCGCCCGGCGAGCATGAACAGCCATGCGGCGGCGGCGAGCGGCCACATAAGAAGCACCGTCTGAGTCAGGCCGTTGAAAGTGAGCAGGTGGCCGTAGCGCCAGTTGAACAGCGTCAGCGGCGCGCGAGCTGAGGGCGTGTCGACTGCCAGCAGGGGCAGCAACAGCGACGCGAGCAGCGCGGTGGCGCAGGCCGCGACCTTGACCGACCGCGGCAGGAACACTGTGGTCAGGAGGATCAGCAACCCCGCGGCCATGCCGATGGAAACGCCCGGCTTCAGCCAGGTTTCCCACACTGCAGGCTTCAGCAGTAACACCGCGGCGAGGCCCTTGGCCACCAGAGCGGCACCGACCAGCAGCAGCACCGCGCCGCCGATGAATCTGCGCTCGCGCAACAGCAGCGTCAGGAACAGACCGACGCCCAGAAGCTGGAGCGCTGCCGCTGCCGCTTCGATCAGCGTCGCCGCGGTATCGGGTTCCGATACGGCTTGAACGAGCGAGCCTGACTGCACCGTTTCCGGGTTGAATGTCACCGAGAACAGCGCGATGCCCGGGTTGATCTGCGCCACAAGCCAAAGCACCAGCAGCGCGAGGCCGATGTCTCCGAGCCGGCCACCCAGGAAGATCCGGTGGCGGCTATTCGACAACGCATGGCGTGCGCGCTCGGCCCGGACGAGCGACGCGCCGGCGAGGCCCCCCGCCAGCGCACCCGCCGTGTTGGCCGCGAGGTCGATGAGGCTCGCGTCGCGAGGCGGCAGGAACATCTGCAATGTCTCCATCGCGAACGAGAGCGTGAATCCGGCAGCGAAGGCGAGGGTGGCGCGCGCGCGCGGCCGCGCGCGCCGCGGCCCGAGCGCCATGAATGCGCCGAACGGCAGGTACGCGACAAAGTTGGCGATGACGTCGTAGCGCGTCCAGCGCAGCGGCCACGGTGCAAACGGCCAGAAGGGAGTGTCCTGCGCCGGCGCGATCCACGGCGAGAACGGCTGCAGGCTGGCGAACATGATCGCGAGGCCGTACAGCAGCGCCAGCACATGCGGCAGCAGCGTGCGATGGCGTCCCGTGGTCATGGCCGTCACCGCAGCGTCTTGCGCACGACGGTCACGTTCTCATGCGTGGCGATCGTCACGAATCCGGCGGCGGCATACATCGACAACGTGCCATGATAGTGGTCGGTCGGCTTCGTGTCGCCGGCCGCCGCGTTCCACGGAAATGCGTCGACCAGCGCAAGCCCGCGCGCGGCCAGATTGGCGACGCCGGCGGCGAGCAGCGCGCGTGCGACGCCCTGTCGCCTGCGCTGCGGCGCGATCACGAAGCAGACAATTGCCGCGGCGTCGTGCGCGGCCACCGGCAACGTCGGCTGCGCAATGCGCATTCGCTCGCAGGCGTGGCGAAGCCGGTCATACGGTTGCGCATTCATCCAGCCGACCACCTCGTCGCCATCGTAGGCGAGGTAGCCTTCCATCTCGCCGGCCTCGATCCGCGCGGTCATCGCGAGCCGGTTGGCCGGTCCGTCGAAATCAGCCCAGCGCAATGCCGGCGGCACCTCATAGTAGTGGCAGTAGCACGTCGCCCACTCCGGGTTGTCGGCGAACGCCGGGCCGTGTTCGTGGTCGAAAAAACGCAGGTAGTCCGCGCCGCGTGCCGGCGTCAGTCGTTCAATGCGCAAGTCCATGCGGAATCATGGCACGCTGCCGCGCGCCGCGCTCGTTTTCGCGAATCCGGAAATCGTCGGGCTCCGCCCGCGATTTCCACCTGACCAGATTCGAGAACGCCACCGACGCGCCGAGATTTTTCCGCGGGGGCGCGGCCGTCAGGCTCGCGCCCCACGGTGACTCATCTGCTCACTTCCCGGCCTTGATCTCCGTCCACATCCGGCTGCGCAGGCGGCGCTGCGCGGGCGTCAGGTCCTGCAGCTGCTCAAGCTTTGCCTGCACGTCCTTGGGCGGGAAGATCGCCGGCATCGTCTTCAACTCGGGCTTGATGAACTGGGCGGCGGCGAGGTTCGGATTGCCCGAGCCGATGAGGTTCGTCAGTTCCGCCGAATTCTTGCCGTCGAGCATGAAGTTGATGAACTTGAGCGCGAGGTCGCTTCGCGGCGCGTCCTTGTGAATCACCATGCTGTCGACGGCGAGCACCGCGCCTTCCTTGGGCATCCCTTGCAGGATCCTGAACTTGCGTCCGGCGGCCTGCGCATCGAGGTCGGCCTGAAAGATGTCGTTGGAATAGCCATGGACGAGCCAGATGTTGCCGACCGTGAGCTCCTTGATGTAGGACGACGCGTTGAAGGCCGCCCAGTACGGCTTCGCCTTCCTGATGACGTCGGCCGCCTCCTTCCAATGCTTCTCGTCGGTGTCGTTGGCCGAATAGCCCAGGTACTTGAGCGCGGCGGCGAACAGCTCGTTGGGGCTGTCGAGGACGGTGACCCGGCCCTTCACCTTGGCCAGGTACTTCGGATCGAAGATCACCGCCCAGGTATCGGTCGGAAGGCCCAATTCCTTCATCTTCTCGTCGTTGTACCCGAGGATCGTCGTCGACATCGCGTACGGGACCGAGTACTTGTTGCCCGGGTCGAACTTGGTGTCGAGATAAGTCGGGTCGACGTTCTTGATATTGGGGAGCTGCGCCTTGTCGAGCGCCTTCAGCTGGCCGCCGCGGATCAGCGCCTGGACGGCGTTGCCGGTCGGCACCAGCACGTCGTAGCCCTTGGCGCCCGCGGCCAGCTTCGCCAGCAGCTCCTCGTTGTCCGAATAGTAGGTCTGCACGACCTCGCACTTGCAGAATTCCTCGAAGCGCTTGATCGTTTCGGGCGCGATGTAGTTGTTCCAGTTGTACAGATGCAGCTGGTCCTTGGCGAACGCCGGGACGGCGGCCAGCAGCATCAGCAGCGCGGCAAGTTTCCTCATGACGATGGATATCTCCTAGTCAGAACGCAGAAGGCTGGGCGAAACCTTGGACGCGATCACGATCAGCATCAACGTCAGCAGCATCAGCAGCGTTGACACCGCATTGACCTCGGGGGTCACGGCGATCTTGATCATAGAATAGATCTGCAGCGGCAGCGTGACCGTGCCCGCCCCCGCGGTAAAGAACGTGATGACGAAGTCGTCGATCGACAGCGTGAACGCCATCAGCGCGCCGGCGATGACGCCGGGCATGATCAGGGGCAGCGTGACATGCGCAAAAGCTGCCAGCGGTGTCGCCCCGCAGTCCCGTGCCGCCTCGACCAGGCTCTCGTCCATGCCGGCCAATCGCGCCCGCACCACGATGGCGACGAACCCGATGCAGAACGCGATGTGCGCAAGCGCGACCGACAGGAGCCCCAGCGTGAAATCGAGCAGCACGAAGAAGATGAGCAGCGACACGCCCATCAGGATCTCGGGAATCGCGATCGGCGTCAGCACCAGGAACGGCAGGAGTCGCAGCCGGTAGCGATACATCGCGACCCCCGCCATCGTCCCCAGCACCGTCGAAACGACGCTTGCCACGAGGGCGATCATCAGCGAGTTGCCCGCCGCCAGCAGCATCTCATTGTTGGCGGCCAGCTTGCGGTACCAGTCGAGCGTGAAGCCCACCCATTCGGCGTTGAGCCGCGAGTCGTTGAACGAGTAGACGACAACGATGACCAGTGGCAGGTAGAGAAAGGCGTAGGCGAGGAGCGCCGCCGCCCACAGCCACGGCGAGCGCCTACGCATCGCCGGTTGCCAATCTGCGGACGCTGCGCCGGCCCACCCACGCGGCCAGCCCGGCGATGGCCAGTGCGAGGACGGTCAGCACGATCGACAGTACGCTGCCGAACGGCCAGTCCCGCGTTTCCAGGAACTGCTGCTTGATTACGTTGCCGATCAGGCTGTCGTTCGGCCCGCCCAGGATGTCGGGAATCGCGAACATCCCGAACGCGGGAATGAACACCAGCGCCGATCCGGCGTAGACACCGGGCAGCGAAAGTGGAAAGGTGATCCGCCAGAAGCGCTGCCAGGCATTCGCGCCGAGATCCTGTGCGGCATCGAGCAGTGCCTGGTCGTGCTTCTCGAGGTTGGCGTAGAGCGGCAACACCATGAACGGCAGATGGACGTAGACCAGGCACACCAGCACGGCGAACGAGCTGAACAGCAACGGCACGGGATCGAGGCCGAACAACCCGAGCACGCCGTTGACGGTGCGCGCCAAAGCGGCGTTCGGGCCGAGGATGATCATCCAGGCGTAGACGCGGATCAGGAAGTTGCTCCAGAACGGCAGGATCACGAGCAGCAGCAGCAGGTCGCGGTGCCGGCGGTTGCTTTTCGCGATCAGCGCCGCCAGCGGGTAGGCCAGCACCAGGCAGAGCAGCGTGGTCGTGAGCGCGTACCAGAACGACTTCAGGAAGATCCGCGCGTACAGCAGCTCGCCGAAGAAGCGCGTGTAGCTCTCGAGGTTGAGGTCGACATGGCCGTCGGCGTCGAACAGCGGCGCGAGCCCGCCGAATTCGCCGGGTGTGCGGAAACGAAGCGACGACCATGATCAGCGCCGGAACGGCGAAGAACACCAGCAGATAGACGAGCGGCGGTCCGCTGACCAGCCACTTGCCCCATCTCGCCTCGGTACGTACCGGCATCGCTGCTAGCCCTCGATGAAATGGCCGGCGTCGACGGGCCAGCTCGCGTCGACGGCGTCGCCCACCTCGAAGAACTTGGCCAGACCCGCCGCCGAGTTCGCGAGCAGCGCCTCCAACTCTCGTCCCTGCGTCGAGCGGACCATGTACACGGTCACGTCACCCTGGTAGAGAAATCCGGTCACGATACCGGAGAAATGATTCTCGCCGGCGGGTACCGCTGCCCGGCGCATGGAGGCGCACCTTCTCCGGCCGCAGCGCGACGGCGCCGTCGCCGCGCGCCGGCGGGCGAGGCGTTGGCGCCAACACGCACCGGGCCAAGATCGGGCACGGCGATCGTGACGAGTCCGGGACCGGCGATTCGGTCACCCGTCCTTCCAGCAGGTTGCAGGTGCCGATGAAGTCGGCGACGAACCGCGTCCGCGGGAACCCGTACAGGCGGTCGGGCTCGTCGACCTGCTCGACCTGTCCCTTGTTCATCACCGCGATCCGGTGGGACAGCGCGAGCGCTTCCGTCTGGTCGTGCGTGACGTAGACGAACGTGATGCCCACCTCCTTCTGCAGGTTGATGAGCTCGATCTGCATTTCCTCGCGCAGCTTGGCGTCGAGCGCCGCGAGCGGTTCGTCCAGAAGCAGTACCGTCGGATGCGTGACCAGCGCGCGGGCGATGGCGACGCGCTGCCGCTGTCCGCCGGACAGTTCATGCGGAAAGCGGTTGTTGAATCCGGTCAGGCGCACGTCTTCCAGCGCTGCCGCGACCTTGGTTGGGATCTCCGCGGACGGGGTCTTCGCCATCTTGAGCGGGAACGCGACGTTGCCCTGGACCGTCATGTGCGGGAACAGTGCGTAGTTCTGGAAAACGGTGCGCACTGGCCGCGCTTCGGGCGGCAGCCCGGCGATGTCCTGGCCGTTGAGCAGGATGCGCCCGCCGTCGGGAAGGTCGAACCCCGCGATCATCCGCAGGAGCGTGGTCTTTCCGCACCCGGACGGACCGAGCAGGGTGAAGAATTCGCCGGCGCCGATGGCGAGTCTGACCCGGTCGACCGCGAGAAAGTCGCCAAAACGGCGCGTGACATCCTGAATTTCGAGAAGCGCCATCGGGCGGACAAATTTCTTCGGGACACGGACAGTGGGGCGATTGTATCGACTATTGCCGCACCGCAAAACCGCGCCGGACGCGGCGCCGGCCCGCCGCTGACCGGCACCGCGATGACGCGCCGCGCGCGTCGTGCCGTCGCAAGCCTATGTTTCTGCCCCGGGAACTGCCTGAAGACGGCGACGGCACGCCGTTTGCATTGGGCACGTCGTCAGTCCGGCGGGAGGTGGCCGCGGTATCATGCCATTGTCATTATTTCGGAGCGCCCAGCGGGGCAGCGCATGAAAACTTCGATAAACATGCCCGATTCGTTCAAACCTTCGTTGCTCGACCAGCTGCGGGAGAAATCCGAGACGCTGCGCGCGCAGGACCAGGCGGCGCGCAAGCCGATGGAAGAAGCGCTGAAGGACATCGACCGTTGTCTCTGGCGGGCGTTTCGCTGGCTCGACGAGGCCATGGGCCACCTCGAGATCATCCGGCCGCGGGTCGGCCACGTCTTCAATCTCGACAATATCCTGGCCATCGAACGGCCGCGTTTCGACCGCGGCTTCGTTTCGTTCCGCCGCCGGGCGTTGGCCGGCATGGAGGTCCTGGAGCACGTCGAGCTCTTCTATCGGATCGAAGGTCCGGCGCAGATCACGCTTCGCCTCAATCCGGCGTCCGCGCTGGGCGTCGAGGAGCGCCTGCGCGCCTCGACGCTGCCTTACCAGTACCAGACCGAGCAGGACGAAAAGCGCGTGGTTCGCTACGGGCTCTTCCAGGTGCAGCCGGTAATCTCGGCATCGGTGCGCTTCGAGCCCGACTATCATCACCAGCTTATCCGGGTCACGCTGCGCAATGTCGACCGTTTCGAATCGGTGTCGCTCGAATTCACGGCGGACAAGTTCAACGAATCGGCGCTCGAGGACATGCTCAAGTTCATGATGGGGGAGTCCAATTCCTTCCTGCGCCGCGCTCCGCTGGCGCTGATCCGCGGCCGGCGCGACGGGTCGCTGCCAGCGGCGGCCGTGCAGCGCGCGTGACGACAATTCGCTAGGCGCGAGCCAGCAGCAATACCACGATGATCGCCAGCAGCACGGCGACGACGACCAGCCATCGGTTGCGCCCCCGTTGCGCCGTCGCCAGCGCCAGCAATGCGGCTTCGGACGCCGGCGCCGTCGAGAGCAGCCGCTGATGCAGCAGGCGCGGCAGCTCGGGCAGCGCCGCGACGATGTAGGGCGCTTCGGCCAGCAGCCGCCGTTGCAGCGCGGGCAAGCCGATCTGGTCCTTCATCCAGCGCTCGAGGAACGGCTTCGCGGTCACCCACAGATCGAGGTCGGGATCGAGCTGTCGTCCGAGGCCCTCGACGTTCAGCAGTGTCTTCTGGAGCAGCGTCAGCTGCGGCTGGATCTCGACGTTGAAGCGGCGCGACGCGCGGAAAAGCGATACCAGCACCTTGCCGAGCGAGATTTCGGAGAGCGGCCGGTCGAAGACCGGCTCGAGAACCACGCGGATCTCGGCCTCAAGCTCGTCGACGCGGGTTTCCGGCGGCACCCATCCCGATTCGATGTGCGCGGTGGCGACGCGGTGGTAGTCGCGACGGAAGAACGCGAGGAAGTTCTGCGCGAGGTAGCTCTTGTCGGTTTCGGACAGCGTGCCCATGATCCCGAAGTCGAGCGCGATGTACTTGCCGTGGTTGGCGGCATCGGTGGCGACGAAGATGTTGCCGGGGTGCATGTCGGCGTGGAAGTAGCCATCGCGGAACACCTGCGTGAAGAAGATTTCGACGCCGGCGCGCGACAGGCGCTTCAAGTCGATTCCGGCGCGCACCAGCTCATCGACGCGGCCGATGGGGATGCCGGACATCCGCTCCATCACCAGCACTTCCTCGTTCGTGTAGTCCCAGTGGACCGCCGGAACCTGGCACAGCGACGAATGCCGGAAGTTGCGCCGCAGCTGCGAGCAGTTCGCGGCCTCGCGCGTCATGTCGAGCTCGTCGCGGATCGTCTTCTCGAACTCCGCAACGACGGCGCGCGGACGCAGGCGGCGGCCGTCGGCAGACACGCGCTCGAGCAGCGCCGCCGCGGTCTGCATCAACGCGATGTCGTGAGCGATGATCGCGTCGATGCCCGGCCGCAGCACCTTGACCGCGACCGGCGTGCCGTCGGGCAGTTCCGCGAAGTGAACCTGCGCGACCGACGCGCTTGCCGTGGGTGTCGCGATCGAAGCTCGCGAACACGTCGTCGACGGGCTTGCGGTAGCTGCGCTCGAGCGTCGCGATCACCTGCTCGGCGGGGAACGGCGGCACGCGGTCCTGCAGCTTGGCGAGTTCGTCCGCGATGTCTGTCGGCAGGAGGTCGCGCCGTGTGGAGAGCATCTGCCCGAACTTGACGAAGATCGGACCGAGCGCCTCCAGTGCCAGCCGCAGGCGACCGCGCGCGGCTGCGACAGGTCCCGCCAGAACAGCGCCCGGTTGATCCAGCGCACGCCCCGCAGGCGTTCGTGCGACAGCAGGATGTCGTCGAGGCCGAAGCGCAGCGCTACGGTGGTGATGCGGGCAAGGCGGAAAATGCGCACCGCGACATTCTACGGGACGCGGCAGACGAATCGAGGCGGTACGTCGGGCGCGCACCCGACGCGCCGACTGTCATGCGGTCGCGTTTGCAAGAAGCAGGGGTGCATAGGCGCATGAGCCTGCGCCGTCCGCATCGGCCCGGCTATTTCGGTTTGGTCGGAAACTGGACATAGGGACCCTTCGGGCTTTTGGCCCGGAGGAACATAGTCGGGCGCCGGCGTGCCGGCGGGCCCCAGCGAACGCACGAATCGGTAGAACGCGCGCAGGTCCCGTTCGGTCATGTCGTGCAGGGCGAACCAGGGCATCGGCGGTCGTGTCTCGAGGGTCTTCGCCGTCTTGACCCATTGCGCCTCGGACAGTTTCTGCATGTAGAGCCGCAGATTCGACGGATAGGTGGTGCCCCAGTCGCCGCGCCAGCCCAGCACGTCGCCGGTGAGCCAATCCTTCTCCGGGACGTTGCCGCCGCTCATTGCGTAGCCAGCCGTGTGGCAGTCGTTGCAACCGCTGATCTTTGCAATGTAGCGCCCGCGCGCGATCGCCTGCGCGTCCGTCGTCTTTCCCGCCTCGGCGGGCGCGGCGGAGGCTGCGAAAGCGGACGCGGCGAGCGCTGCGCCGATCAGGATGTTTCCAAACTTCATCATGAGAGCTCCTGTTAGCAGGGGAAGACGGCGCTCTTTCCTGGACTTGAATCCGTCGGCGTGGCGCCCGGGCCTTCCCATGGAGGTTCGTCAGCGGATCGGGCGGACGCCGGGCGCCAGGGCGTCGATGCGCTGCGCAAGTGCGTCGACGCGCGCGGTCGCCTCCTCGATTTCGTCTTTCAGGCGCGCGAGTTCACCGTTGCGGATCAGCAGTCCCGTCTCGTCGCGCGCGTAGCTGGCTGCGCTGTCGGCCACGCGCTGCGCCGCGTACCCCGGGAACGCAAGCAGTTTGCGGCCGGCGTCGGCCACCTGCTGCCCGACTACCGGGCCCATGGCCTTGGCGAACGCCTCCTCGACGAACCACGGAAGCGTGTACGCAAGGTCCTTCAGTGCGCCGCCGAAGTCAGCGTCACCTTCCTCGCGCACGAACTCGTTCCAGCGCTTCGGGTCGGCGAGAAACGAAGGTACCGAAAGCGGCGACAACGTCAGTCGCAGGTCGGAAGGCTGTCGAAGCCGGCACCGACGTGAGCGTGCCGTCGTCCGCGATCTGCCATTGCGCGTAGAGCGGTCCGACGGCCAGCGAGAACGTACGGCCGGCAAAGGGGACGAGCCTGGCGCGCGCCCAGTCCTGGTCCGACAGCAGGCGGTTGGCGAGGCGCGCGGGCGCCTCGCCGGTATCAGGCCATTTCATGGGTCTGCTGGATGCCGGCGAGAAGCCAGCCGGTGGAGTCGTCGACCGGCTTGACCAGGTTCCAGATTTCGTCGAATTCCTTCGGCAGCACCGTACCGTCTTCGCGCAGCAGACCACGTAACTGCACGCTCATCCAGTGGCGGTCGCCTTCGGTGGCGACCTCGAGCACGTCGGCGTCGAGTTGCATCACTTCGGTGGGCACATGCGCGCCGCGCTGCGCCAGGTCGCGCGACACTTCGGCGAACATCTCCGGCGTCAGGACTTCCGACAGTGCCTTGCGGTCGTCGGTGTCGTAGGCCGCCTGCAACTTTCGGAATTGCCGCTTCGACTGCTCGATGAACGGGGCGGGATCGAAGCCTGCCGGAAACCGTCCTTCGGCCGGAGCTGCCGCCGGTGCCGAGAGCGAATTTCCCATCACCGGCTCGAATCGGCCAGCCGCGCCCCCGAGATGCGGCTCGACGCGGTCGGAGGCGCCGCCAGTGCCCGCGTACTGCAGCGGTCGTGACGGCGGCTCGGCGCGGCGCGCGAAGAGCATCCGCGCGAGCAGGAAGCCGCCACCGACGAGCAGCGCAAGCATGAGGAAGCTGCCGAATGCCTCGGACAGACCGAGATGCGAGAACAGCGCCGCCAGCCCGAGGCCAGCCGCCAGGCCGGCGAGCGGGCCGAGCCATCGCGAGCCACCGGATGCAGCGCCCGCGGCCCTGGCCGGGGCAGCCTGCGTTGTGGACGAGGGCGAGGACGGGGCCGCGCGCGGCGCCGACGGTGCCGGCGTGGCCTGTCGCTGCGCGCCCAGGCTGCGGCCACCCCCCAAGCGCCTGGCGTCGGCGGCTTCGGCACCCAACAAAGCGGCGACTGCCAGCAGCGCCACGACAAATGCCATCAGTCTGCTCATCCTTGTCTCTCCATGTATTGCGCGGTCAATAGACGCGTCCTACGTGCACGGCAACCACCCCAGCCATCAGGTTGTGGTATTCGACTCGGTCGAAGCCCGCCTGTTCCATCATCCCTTTCAACGTCTCCTGATCCGGGTGGACACGAATCGACTCGGCCAGGTACCGGTAGCTCGCGTCGTCGCGCGCGATGAGCTTGCCCAGCCGCGGCAGCACGTTGAAGCTGTACCAGTCGTACATGGGGGCGAGCGGCGCCGCCACCCGCGAGAACTCGAGCACCAGCGCGGCGCCGCCGGGACGCAGCACGCGCCGCATCTCGGCCAGCGCCATTTCCTTGCGCGTCACGTTGCGCAGGCCGAAGGCGATCGACACGATGTCGAAGGCGCGGTCCGCGAAGGGCAGGGCCTCCGCGTTGCATTCGGCGGTCGGCAGCACGAACCCGCGGTCGAGCAGCTTGTCGCGACCCGCGGCCAGCATCGAGTGATTGATGTCGGTGTGGACGACGACGCCGGCTGGGCCGACGCGCGCGGCGAACAGGCGGGCGAGATCGCCGGTGCCCCCGGCCAGGTCGAGCACGCGCTGGCCGGGCCGCGGCGTCACGAGATCGACGGCAAATCGTTTCCAGAGCCGGTGCAGTCCGGCCGACATCACGTCGTTCATCACGTCGTACTTGCCGGCGACCGAATCGAAGACACCGCGCACGCGCCGCGTTTTCTCCTCGGGCGTTACCTGCTCGTAGCCGAACTGCGCCGGATTTTCCATAACTGGCCTCTTGTCACCCATTCCTTCGCCTGGCGGCGTCGGCGCGAATCGCGAGCACGAACAGCACGTCGAACACGACGCCCAGAACCACCGCGATCGCGGCGGGCACCGGTTGTCCTGAAACGTAGAGCGCCACTGCCGCGATGAAGCAGACGGTGGCGACCCCGATCGCCGCGTACCGGTTCAGCGCGCCGCTCCCGGCGCGGGTTCCCGGCTCGCGCCTGCCTGCGCCATCCTGTCGAGGTAGCGCTGCCACAGTTCCTGCTGGCGCATTCCGAGGTCGTGCAGATAGTCCCACGAATAGATGCCGGAATCGTGACCATCGGAAAACGTCGGACGGATCGCGTAGTGACCGACAGATTCCACTTCGCCGACCGTCACTTCACGCTTGCCCACCTGCAGCGTTTCCTGGCCGGGCCCGTGGCCGCGCACCTCGGCCGACGGCGAATGCACGCGCAGGAATTCGTACGGCAGCCGGAACGCCTGGCCGTCGGCGAACTCGAGTTCGAGCACCCGCGAGAGCTGGTGGAGCTTTACAGCAGTCGGGATCAGCGGGGATGGATCGTTACCGGCCATGCGGCGAAAGGAGATCGCAGGCGAACGAAGCGCCTAGCCTAGCACAGCGGCGCATCGTGCCGGGAGCCAGATCCGTGCCGTCGAATGGGCGAAGGAACCAGGTCCCGGGCGATCGTCGCCGAGCTCTCGCATTGCGCCCCCATCCAGGCGAACGCATTCAGCAAGGCCGCACGTCGCAGTGTCGAAAGAACCAGGAAATGGGTCATTCGGCAACTCACGGATACGGCGCTAGCGATTCTCCAAGACGCGCAACGCCGCGACGATGAACGGATCCTGACCGGCGCCGGCGCCCTCGGGATCGACCGCGACGGTCGGCTTGAATGCTTCCCGCGGGCGGCCGTCCACGTGGTAGAGCTGCTCGGCAGGGAGATTGATCCCGATGCCCGTGCGCGGAAGGGTGATCCGGTAGGTGGCTCCCGCAAGTCCGGCCATCGGTGTGCCGACGATTCTGGCCGAGCGCGTCGCGTCGAATCCGATGGCAAGACCTTCGCCCATGCTGCCGGTCCAGTGGTCGACCAGAACCACGACGGGCTGCGAGTAGGGAAATGCGCCGCGTGGCGACACGAGTTCGAGCCAGCTGCGTCGAACGCCGGTTTCACGTTCTTCGGATGGCAAGACGTGTTTCTGGTAGGGCAGCTCCCGCGTGACGAATCTGCCCAGAATCGCCCGCGCCACGCTGCTGTTGCCGCCGCTCGGCGTATCCCGAAGATCCACGATCAATCCGCGCGTTTCGCGGAACCCGTCGAGCGCGCGATCGAAGGCACCGATTGCGAGGCTGTTGCCGAGAGAATCGTTGAAGCGGATGTAGCCGATTCCCGGCCGGATCTCCGAGGCGGTGAGCACTGCCCCCGCTTCATTGCGACGGTCACTGCCTGGCAATTCCAGCATTCGGACCTTGCCGCCTTGCGCGAGTTGCAGACGTCGAGGTACGTTATGGCGCCCTGCCAGTACGCTGCGCAGCGCCCAGTCCCGCGCCGCCGAATCCGAGTGCGGATACGAGCGCCCCATCCTGGCGTCGACCGCATCGTCGATCGCAATACCGTCGATCGCGATAACGACGTCGTTCGGTTTGATGCCGGCCCGTTGCGCGTCGGAGCCCGGTCGTACCTGGGTGATCATCGCCCGACCGTCGCGCCATTCCGCCCACAAATCCGTGCCGGACGGGACGAGACGATAGGATCGTTCCAGGTTGACCGTCAACTGCGCATGGGGATCGTACAACTCGTCGAGCAGCCGCTCCAGGAGCGCGATGAAGTCGTCGCGGCTCGCAACTCGATCGAGGTCCGGACCATACAGGGTCCGAATCTCGGACCAACGGGTCGACTTCGCTGCGAAATAGCCGTATTGGGACGCGACCTGTCGAATTGCCCGGTCGAAGTCCTGCCGATACGCCTCGGTCGTCTGTGCTTCCGCGCACGACCCGATCCAGACACCCAGTACCAGTGCTGCCGTCAAGACCAAATGCACGATGCTTCCTTTCTCGTCGCTTCTCGCCGGCTTTTCCTTTCGCCGGGCGGGCCGCTCGGCTAGCCTCGCGATGTGAATGCCGCGTGCCGATCGTCCGTTCTCCGGGCGAACGAATCACAGCCAGCGGGGAACCCGCGCCTTGTACGCCAGATACTCCGCGCCGAACAGCGCGCAGAGTACTCGTTCCTCGGGTGCGATCTGGAATCGCCCGACATAGCCGGCGAACGCCAAAGGGCCCGGCAACGCCCACCACGACCACAGAAACACGGCCCACGCGCAAAGCATGAGGACCAGGCCCAGGTACATGGGGTTTCGTGTCACCCGGTAGATGCCAGCGTCGACCAACGAGGACGACGATTGTGGCTTCATCGGGTTGATGGTAGTCCTCGCACGACGAAAGGCCACGAGGCCCGAGACGTCGAGCACCGCTCCGAGAGCGGCAAGCGCAATGGCGAGGGGCCCGCGGACGTGCTCCGGCGCGTCCGGCGCAATCGTCGATTGGGAAAGGCCCCACATGGCCAGCGCAACGATCAGCGCCGCCACCGGTGGCGGAATCGCAAGCTCGAGCGTGCGATTTACGACGATGTACCGGGCAGGAGAGCGGCGCAGGCGGTAGTTCCTGCCACGACGGGCGCCTCGCTAGATCACCGAGTTCGGCTGCTGCTCCGGCACGATGTCCATGTTGCCGATGCCTGAGAACACGTTGCGGTTCTTCGCTTCCTTGCCGTGGAGCTTGATTTCGAGACGCAGGTCGTTCAGCGAATCCGCGTTGCGCAGCGCATCCTCGTAGGTGATGAGCCCGGCCTCGTACAGGTCGAACAGCGACTGGTCGAAGGTCTGCATCCCGAGTTCGCGCGACTTCTTCATGATTTCCTTGATGCCGGAGACATCGCCCTTGAAGATGAGGTCGGAGATCAGCGGGGAGTTCAGCATCACTTCGACGCCGGGGACGCGGCCGCGTCCGTCGCGGCGCGGGATCAGCCGCTGCGCGATGAATGCGCGCACGTTGAGCGAAAGGTCCATCAGCAGCTGAGCGCGGCGCTCTTCAGGAAAGAAGTTGATGATCCGGTCGAGGGCCTGGTTGGTGCTGTTCGCGTGCAGCGTCGTCAGGCACAGGTGGCCGGTTTCGGCAAAGGCGATCGCATGTTCCATCGTCTCGCGATCGCGAACTTCGCCGATGAGGATGACGTCGGGCGCCTGGCGCAGCGTGTTCTTGAGCGCGATCTGCCAGCCGTCGGTGTCGACACCGATCTCGCGCTGCGTGACGATGCAGTTCCTGTGATCGTGGACGAACTCGATCGGGTCTTCGATCGTGATGATGTGCCCGTAGCTGTTCTCGTTGCGGTAGCCGAGCAGCGACGCCATCGACGTCGATTTGCCGCAGCCGGTGGCGCCGATGAACAGCATGATGCCCCGCTTGGACATGATGATGTCCTTGAGCACCGGCGGCAGCCCCAGGTCCTCGAACTTCGGGATGTCGGAGGTTATCGTGCGCAACACCATTCCCACGCGCGCCTGCTGGACGAACGCATTGACCCGGAAGCGGCCGATGCCTGGCGGGCTGATCGCGAAGTTGCATTCCTTGGTGCCTTCGAATTCGCTCGCCTGCTTGTCGTTCATCACGCTGCGCACCAGTTCGATCGTATGCTGAGGCGACAGCTGAGTCTTGGACACCGGGGTGATCTTGCCGTCGACCTTGATCGCCGGCGGAAAGCTCGCCGTGATGAAGAGGTCGGAGCCGTTCTGCTTGACCAGAAGCTCCAGCAGCTCGTGAATGAACTTGGTGGCGCGTTCGCGTTCCATTGAGGTGCTCCCGTGCGCGGCTTCAGCCGCCCATGAACAGATCCTTGTTGACCGCGCGGTTGCGCGCTTCGGCGACATTGATCAGGTTGCGCCGGACCAGGTCGACCAGATTCTGGTCGAGCGTCTGCATGCCCATCGACTGTGATGTCTGGATCGCCGAGTACATCTGCGCGACTTTGTTCTCGCGGATGAGATTGCGGATCGCCGGCGAGCCGATCATGATCTCATGCGCGGCGAGCCTGCCCTGCCCGTCCTTGGTCTTGAGCAGCGTCTGCGAGATCACCGAGACGAGCGATTCGGACAGCATCGCGCGCACCATCTCCTTCTCCGCCGCGGGAAACACGTCGATGATGCGGTCGATAGTCTTGGCCGCGGAGCTGGTGTGCAGCGTGCCGAACACGAGGTGGCCGGTCTCGGCGGCGGTCAGCGCAAGGCGGATCGTCTCGAGGTCGCGCATTTCGCCGACCAGGATGTAGTCGGGGTCCTCGCGCAGCGCGCTACGCAACGCGTTGGAAAACGAAAGTGTGTGGGGGCCGACCTCGCGCTGGTTGATCAGGCATTTCTTCGCCTCGTGCAGAAATTCGATCGGGTCTTCGATCGTCAGCACG
Organism: uncultured beta proteobacterium; assembly: GCA_963739745.1. GTDB lineage: Bacteria > Pseudomonadota > Gammaproteobacteria > Burkholderiales > Casimicrobiaceae > VBCG01. Next base: position 224,818 of record CAVUCJ010000005.1, on the reverse strand, counting down.
TGGCCGTACTCGTTCTCGTTGACGTGGTTGACCATCGCCGCCAGCGTGGTCGACTTGCCCGAGCCGGTCGGGCCGGTGCACAGGATCAGGCCGCGCGGGCGGTTGGTCATCTCGGCAAACACTCGGGGTGCGTTCAACTCCTCGAGCGACAGAACCTTGGCGGGAATGGTCCGGAACGCCGCTGCCGCGCCCCGTTGCTGGACGAAGGCGTTGACGCGGAATCGGGCGAGATTCGGGACCGCGAAGGAGAAGTCGCACTCCAGGTTTTCCTCGTACATCTTTCGCTGCGCGTCGCTCATGATGTCGTACACCATGGCGTGGACGTCCTCGTGCTCCATCGGCGGCAGATTGATCCGCCGGATGTCGCCATGAACGCGGATCATCGGCGGCAGGCCCGCGGACAGATGAAGGTCGGAGGCCTTGTTCTTGACCGCAAATGCGAGTAGCTCGGTGATGTCCATCTATAATCCTAGGCGCCGGCAGTGACAGTGACCTGCAAAAACACGCAATTCGCGTGCCATTGGATGCACCGCACCCGTCTGACTGATTATGAGCCACTACGAGAATGCGTGGCAAGCCGTGTTGCAGCGCATCGATGCTGCCTCTCGCGCCGCCGGGCGCGCTCCCGGGGACGTGCGCCTGCTCGCTGTCGCGAAGACGTTCCCTGCGGCCGCAGTGCGCGCGCTGCATGAGCTTGGACAGCGGGCGTTCGGCGAGAACTACGTGCAGGAAGCTGCCGCCAAGCGTGAGTCGCTGCGCGATCTGCCTGACGTGGAGTGGCACATGATCGGACCGCTCCAGAGCAACAAGACGGCGCTGGCTGCCGCGACCTTCGATTGGGTGGAGAGCGTTGACCGGCTGAAGATCGCTCAGCGCCTGTCCGCGCAGCGGCCGGCGGACATGGCACCGCTCGACGTGTGCATCGAAGTCAACGTCAGCGGCGAGGCGTCGAAGAGCGGGGTGGCGCCGGACGGGGTCGTGGCGCTGGCGCAGGCGATTGCGGCGCTGCCGCATCTGCGGCTGCGCGGCATCATGGGCATTCCCGCGGCGACCGACGATCCGGCGTTATCGCATGCGCAGTTCCGCGCGCTGCGCGAGCCCTTCGACCGTTTGCGCGACGCGGGACTTGCCGTCGACACACTGTCGATGGGAATGTCGGCGGATTTCGAGGCGGCTATCGCCGAAGGGTCGACACAGGTGCGGGTCGGCACCGCGTTGTTCGGGGCGCGCAGCTGATGGAACGGCGACCCTTCTGGGATTGCGATTCACCGGCCGGCAGCCGTTCCGATCCCTCGATTGCTGACTGTTCCGATTTTCCCACCCTCACGACGGAAACCGAATGAATTTATCCTTCGTTGGCGGCGGCAACATGGCGACCGCCCTGATCGGCGGCCTCATTGCCAAAGGCGCGGACGCGCGCTCGTTTCGCGTGGTCGAACCCGTCGCCACGCAGCAGGACAAGCTGACCGAGCGCTTCCCGGGGATCGGACTTTTCGGTGAGGCGACCGCGGGCGCGATCGAAGGCGCCGATCTGGTCGTGATCGCCGTCAAGCCGCAGCAGATGCGCGCGGCCGCACAGACGCTGGCGCCGTTCATCGCGGCCATTCCCGTGGTGATGACGATCGCCGCCGGCACGCGCGTCGCCCACCTGTCTCGTTGGCTCGGCGGGTATCCGCGCATCGTGCGCGCGATGCCCAACACGCCGGCGCTGGTCGGCGCCGGCATCAGCGGCGCGTACGCGCCCACGGCAGTCGACGCGTCGAGTCGCAAGCTCGCCGGGCGCGTGCTCGAGGCGGCAGGCGCCGTCATCTGGGTCGAGCGCGAGGAAATGCTCGATGCGGTGACCGGCGTTTCCGGCAGCGGCCCGGCCTACGCGTTCTATTTCCTGGAGGGACTGGAAGAGGCGGCCCGCGAGCTTGGTTTCACAAGCGCCAATTCGCGCAAGCTCGCCTACGCGACCTTTGCCGGCGCCATCAAGCTCGCGATGGCCTCCGACCTCGAGCCCGGCATCCTGCGCGCGCAGGTCACGTCCAAGGGCGGCACCACCGAACGCGCGATCATGGTCCTCGAGGAGCATGCGGTGAAGGCGAAATTCATCGCCGCTGTGAAGGCGGCAGCGGAGCGCGCCCGCGAGCTGGGCGACGAACAGGACGACTGATCATGGCCGAACAGGCGATCAAATACCTGCTCGACGTCGTCTTCGGGCTCTTCACTTACGCGCTGCTGCTGCGCTTCGTCATGCAATGGCTGCGCGCGCCGTTTCGCAATCCGTTGGGGCAGGCTGTGGTGGCGCTGACCGACTGGATCGTGAAGCCCTTGCGCCGGGTGATTCCCGGGTGGAAAGGCATCGACTGGGCGTCGCTCGCCGCCACGGTGCTCTTCCAGTTCCTGTGGCTGCTCTCCTACGCACTGATCTTCGGCGGCTTCACCTTGATCGGGATCGGGATCGCCTTCCTGCTGGTCGCAACGCTCGTCGCGTTGATCAAGGCGGCGCTGTGGCTGCTGATCGTCGTCGTGCTCGTGCAGGCAATCCTGTCGTGGGTGGCGCCCGATGGTCCGCTCGCGGGGCTGCTCAATGCGCTCAGCTTCCCGTTCCTGCGACCGGTCCGCAAGGTCTTGCCGCCGTTGGGCGGCGCGCTCGACCTCTCGCCTCTGGTCGTCATCGTCGTCGCACAGTTGCTGCTGATGACCGCGGTGCCGTATCTCGAAACGGCGCTGACCGGGCTGTTCCTGGGCAGATGAGCGCTGCCGGGTCGTCCCGGATCGCGCAAACGAGGCGCGGTCGCGAAAGCGGCGGGCGCGGGTTCCGTGAGCGCTTCGTGGCGGCGCGAGGAAGACGGTGCGCTGATTCTCGCGCTGCACGTGCAGCCCGGCGCGCCGCGCACCGCAGTGGTCGGCCGGCACGCCGACGCGCTCAAGATCCGGTTGGCGGCGCCGCCGGTCGACGGCAAGGCGAACGCGGAGTTGCTGCGCTTCCTGGCCGAGGCGTTTGCAGTGCCGATCCGGAACGTGGTGTTGCTGCGTGGCCAAACGTCGCGGCAGAAGGTCGTGCGCATCGACCATCCCCCGCAGCGGCCGGATCGCGACTGGGAATTGCTCTAGTCGCCGGCCAGCCGATTGGCGAGGCGCACGAAATCCGCGACCGCGAGCGTTTCGCCGCGCGCGCCCGGGTCGATGCCTGCCGCCTCCAGCGTTGCGGCGGGCGCGAGCGATGACAATGCGTTGCGCAGCGTCTTGCGCCGCTGCGAGAAGGCCGCCGCCACGACGCGCGCGAACAGCGCCTCGTCGACGAGCCGAGGCTTCTCGTCCTGCAACGGATACAGCCGCGCCACCGCGGACTCCACCTTCGGCGCGGGGCGGAACGCGCCCGGCGGGACGACGAACAGGCGGACGATCCTGAACTTCGCCTGCAGCATGACGGTCAGGCGGCCGTAGTCGGCGGTGCCGGGCTGCGCCGTCATCCGCGCGACCACCTCCTTCTGCAGCATCACGTGCAGGTCACGCAGCAGCGCATCGTGGGCGGCAAGATGGAACAGCAGAGGCGAGCTGATGTTGTACGGGAGATTGCCGACGACGCGCAGCGCAGGCCCGAGCTGCGAAAAGTCGAATTCCAGCGCGTCGGCCTCATGCAGCGTCAGCTGCGCGGGCGGGAACACATCGCGCAATCGCGCCGCGAGGTCGCGATCGATCTCGACCGCCGTGACATGTCCGGCGCGTTCGATGAGCCCGCCGGTCAGTGCGGCCAGCCCCGGGCCGATCTCGACCACGTTGTCGCCGGGCGCGGGCGCGACGGCGTCGACGATGCGCCTGACGTAGTGCGGATCGGCGAGAAAATTCTGGCCGAACCGGCGCCGCGGAACGTGTCTATTCAAGAGGCCTGGCGCAGGGCTACATGGCCACCGGCTGCGCGCCGATTGCGCGCTGCGCGAGGTCGATCGCGAGTTCCGTGGCGGCTTTGAGGCTTCCGGGGTCGGCGGTTCGCGCACGCTCCGGGTCTCGCGCGAGATCGAGCGCCGTGCCGTGGTCGACAGAGGTGCGCGGAAACGGCAGGCCGAGCGTCACGTTGACGCCTGCGCCGAAACTCGCGGCCTTGAGCACCGGCAGCCCCTGGTCGTGGTACATCGCCACGACGGCGTCGTAACGGCGCAGGTGCTCGGGAACGAACACCGTGTCGGCGGGCAGCGGACCGGTGAACTCGCCAACCCGCTCGGCGGCAACCTCTGCGATGGCGGGTGCGATGACTTCGATTTCCTCGCGTCCAAGGTGACCGCCCTCTCCAGCGTGTGGATTCAGCCCGCACACGGCGATGCGCGGGACGGCGATGCCGAATTTCGTGCGCAACTCGTTGGCGACGATCACCAGCGTTTCGTGTACCGCGCGGCGAGTGACGGCCGCCGGAACCGAGGACAGCGGCAGATGCGTGGTGACGAGCGCGACGCGCAACGGCGCATCGCGTGTTCCGCCGACCAGCATCATCACGACGCGCCGCGTCGCCGTTCGCTCGGCCAGAAATTCGGTGTGGCCGGCGAAGGGAATTCCCGCGTCCATCATTACGCTCTTCTGCATCGGCGCGGTAACCAGCGCCGCGAACGCGCCGGTCGCGCACGCGTCGGTCGCGTGCTCGAGCATCGAAAGCACGCTGCGGGCATTGGTCGGATCCGGGTGCCCGGGCGCAACGGGTGCTGCCAGCGGATGATGCCAGATCTCGACGACGCCTCCGGCCGGGGCGAAGGCGACGGGATCGTAATCCGCGTAGCGTGGCGAGAGGCCGATGCGCCGCGCGCGCTGCGCGAGCAGATCGCGATCCCCGACGATCACCAGCCGGGCGGTGAACGGCGCCTGCGCGTGGATACAAGGCGAGCATCGCGCACAGCTCGGGACCGATGCCGGCGGGTTCACCGGCCGTGATCGCAAGCGTCGGTTTCTCCGGCACGGCCGACCCTAAATAGGCGTGACCGGCAGGCCTGCCGCGCCACCCCACAGCTCGACCTTCACACCGGGTGCGGCATGGACGGCGAAAGCCTCGCCGTCGACTGCGTCGACGCGCGCCTGAGCAAAGCCGGTGAGCGCGGCGGCGGGTGGGCCGAACACCCAAAGCAACTCGAGCGGCCGCTCGGCGTCGATCTCGCCGGTGTGCTGGACCGCGCGGCCGAGCGGCAGCGCGTGGCCCTCGCGCGCGAACACCGGGAACTGGTCGAGCTTGGCGCAGTAGCGGATAACGTTGCCCCCTGCGTGCCGCTGCCGCGTGTTGAGATCGAACCAGTAGCCGGGCGGCAGCGCGATCTCGGCGTCGCCGCCTTCGCGCACGATCGGAGCGACGAACAACGCGTCGCCGCACATGAATTGTGTCTCGTAGCTGCGGACCAGCGCATTGCCCGGAAACGCGAGGGGCATCGCGCGCATCACCGGCAGGCCGGTCGCCGTCGCCGTCGCGATCACACTCTCGAGGTAGGGAATGAGCCGATAGCGGAATGCGAGCCACTTGCGGCAGATGGCCTCGACCTCAGGGCCGTATACCCACGGCTCGCGCTCGCCGATGCCGTGCACGCGGATATGCGAGCCGAACACGCTCGCCTGCAGCCAGCGCACATAGAGTTCGGCAGACGGTTGCGCCGAGCCGTAGAAGCCGCCGATGTCGGAGCTGTGATAGGGGTTGCCGGTCATGCCCCACGACAGGCCGCCGCGCAACGACGCGGCGAGCCCTTCCCAGTCGCTTTGCGGGTCGCCGCCCCAGCCGATCGGGTAGCGCTGGCTGGCGGTCCAGCCGGCGCGGCTCCATACCATGGGCGGACCGGATTCGGCGGCCTGGAACTTGGCCGTGGCTTCGAACACGCACTTGTTGTAGAGCAATGGATACACGTTGTGCAGCCGGCGACCCCAGTCGCCGTTGTGCGCCATCGCGTCGTCGGGCACGTGCTCGCCGAAATCGCTCTTGATCACATCGACGCCGTCGGCGAACAGCGCCTCGTGGGCGTCGCGCCACCACGCATACGCCTGCGGATGGGTGAAGTCCAGGAGACCGCTTTCGGGCAGCGGGGTGAGCACGTCACCGAACGGGCTCGTGCCGGGTGTCGTGTCCCAGTTGAAGACGTAGGGGTCACCTGCGGCGGTCTTCAGCAGGTAGCCACGAACGGCCAGCTGTTGGAAAAGACGCGAGTGGATAGATACGTACGGATATTCCCAGACGCAAACCTTCAGATTCTGCGCGTGGATGTCGGCCAGCGACTTGCGAGGATCCGCGAAACGGTCGGGATCCCATTGGAAATCGAATCGCGTCTCGACGTTCCACGCGGCGCGGCCGTCGAGCGTGAGCACGTCGCAGGGAATGCGCCGCTCGCGCAGAGTTCGCGCGATCGCGACGGCCTCCTCCGGCGTCTTGTAGTACGCGCGCGACACCCACAGGCCCAGGCTCCATCGGGGGACCGCGGGCGCGCGCCCGGTCAGCGCCGTGTACGCATCGAGCACGCCGGCCGGTGAGTCGGCGGCGAACACGAAGAGATCGAGCGCCTCGTCGTCGACGACCACCGCGTAGCTCCGGTGCGACCAATCCGGATGGCCGACGCCATGCGTCACCATTCCCGGCGTGTGGACCAGGATTCCCCACGCACCGTTCCCGGTGCCCGGCCCCCACGCAAACGGCGCGTTCTTGTATGCGAGTCCGGTATTGACGCCGAGCGCATCCTCGACCTGCGAATGGATGAGCTGGCCGCGCTTGTCGAGTGGTCCGAATTTCTCGCCCAGCCCGTAGACCGATTCGCCCGACTCCAGCGCGAAGGCCGCCATCCACAGGCCGCCACGCTGTGCGCGGCCAAAGGTCGGCAATCGGGTCCATCCGCGGAAATGCTCGTCGGTGGTCGATGTCAGCACCGGCTTGCCTTTCCACAACATCCGTATGCGTAGCGGTGCTCCGGCGAGTTCGAGCGTCGCGTCGCCATTGGTGAATGCCCAGACGCCCGCCGAGGGCTGCGCAACCGTGCATGCCCTCGCGCGGCCGACGAGAAGTCCGTAGTCGGGACGCGTGTTCGGGCCCAACCGCAGGCGGAAGGCTCCGCCATGGGCGGTGACTTCGAGCATGTCACCGGTCGACGTGGCGTACGAGGCGCCCGTCGAGGTCGCGCCGAGATTTCCTTCGACGGTGAGGCGCAGGTAGGCGGAGGGATCGAGGAACATGTCAAGTAGGCGCGCGCGGCGATTCCGTCAGCCCGCGAAGGCCGGCTCGGGCAGCCCCGGCACCGCCACGCGCAGAGCGAAGATACCCCCCGATTGCGGCAGCCGTGCCAGTTCGTCGGGCTCGCGCTTCTGCCGCGCGGTCGTCACGTAGAGTGTCTTGAGGTCGGAGCCGCCGAACGCGCACATCGTCGGGCACATGGCCGGAACCGGATGCTCGGCCAGGGTCTCGCCGGAAGGCGATATCTGCAGCACCTTGCCACCGCGGTAGAACGCGGTCCAGTAGTTTCCTTCGCTGTCGACCGCGCCGCCGTCCGGGCGATCGGTCTCGCCGGTCCATTGCGCGAACACGCGAGGCCGCGACGGCGTACCGGTCGTTACATCGTAGTCGAAGGCCCGAACCGCGTGCGTCGGCGTGTCGGCGTGGTACATCGTGCGCCCGTCAGGGCTCCACGCGAGGCCGTTGCTGATCATCAGGTCAGCGAGTACCGGGGTCATCGTGCCGTCGGTGTCCATGCGTATGAGGGCGGCCGAATTGGCATCGCGCTTCTCGTTCATGAAGCCGGCGAAGAAACGACCCTGGCGGTCGCAGCGGCCGTCGTTGAAGCGGTGGTGCGCCGGGTCGTAGGGCGCGCGCGCGATCATCCGGTCGAGCGTGCCGTCGGCGCGCGCCAGCCAGATGCCGCTGCGCAGTGCGACGATGAAGCCGTTCGGCTGGCGCAGTGCGAAGCAGCCGATCGCCTCCGGCATGGGCATCACGGTATTGCGTCCCGTGGCCGGCTCGAAGCGGTTGAGCGAAGGCGCGTTGATGTCGACCCAGTACAGCGCCTGCTCGCGCATCGACCACACCGGGCATTCGCCCAGGCTGGCCCGAACATCGAGCACGCAGGCGAAAGACATCGCCATCAGAGGCCGGCCTGCACTGTCGCGGGCGCCGGCGCATGGTCGCGCGCCTTGGCCAGCCATTCCTGGCCGCGCCCGACCATGAAGCTCATGTCCGAACCGATCGCGATCCACGAGTAGCCATAGTCGACGAACGTCGCGACGGACTCGGGATTGGGTCCGATGATCCCGGAGGGCTTGCCGAGTTGCCGGCATAGCTGCGCGCCGTGCTTCAGCTTCTCCTGCACGGCGGCATTGCCGGTGTCGCCGAGCATCCCCATCGACGCGGCAAGGTCGCTCGGTCCGATAAAGATCGCATCGACGCCGGGGACGGCCGCGATCTGCGGCAGCTCTGCAAGCGCCGCCAGCGTCTCGATCTGCACGATCACGCAGATCTCGGCGTTAGCCTGCTGGAGGTAATTCGGAACCGTCGAATACCGGCTGGCGCGATGCAGACCGGCCACGCCACGGATTCCTTCCGGCGGGTATCGCGTGTACGCGACCGCGCGGCGCGCCTCGTCGGCGTTCTGCACGAACGGCATCATCACCGTCTGCGCGCCACCGTCGAGGGCCCGCTTCACCATCACCATGTCGTTCCACGGCAGCCGCACCACGCCGCGCGCCGGCGTGCCGCCCAGCGCACGCAGGATCTCGATCATCTGCGCCGTGTCGACCGGCACGTGCTCCATATCGACGACGAGGAAGTCGAAGCCGGCGCAACCCAGCGCCTCCGCGGTCGACGGCGTGCCGCTCATCAGCCACGCGCCGAAGATCGTGCGTCCGCTGTTCAGCGCACGCTTGAAGTGATTGACCGGAAGATCCATGAAGGGGCTCCTGGGGGTGGGCGAAACTCGGCCGTTTCGGCAGGTGGCAGGGTAGGGTTGCGACGTCGTGCCGGCAGCAATCGGGGAAATTCTACGCGTGCTGGACAGCCAAGTCATCTATGTGATATAGATGATATGGAGGAATTGGTCGACGGGCATTGCGGAACCCGCGCGGGATGTGCGGCCGCCGCGGTGTCATGTCACCATCCTTCCGAAACTTCGACCCAAAGCTTCGCCGTCGCCTCGCCTACGCCCGCGCATCCACCCCGCATATGGCCACACCCGCCAGTCCGCGCTATCCCGATCTCGCCGGCCGCACGGTGTTCGTCTCGGGCGGCGGTACGGGTATCGGCGCGGCCTTCGTCGAGCGGTTCGCCGACCAGGAGTGCCGGGTCGCCTTCGTCGATATCGACGACACACCGTCGCGCGCGCTTGCGCTGCGGCTGGGCGGCGAGCGGACTCGCTACCTGCGCTGCGACGTGCGCGACATTCCGGCGCTGCAGACGGCGCTCGCCGAGATCGAGAACACGTGGGGGCCGATCCGCGTGCTGGTCAACAACGCCGCGCGCGACGATCGCCACCCACTGGCCTCGGTGACGCCCGAGTACTGGGACGAGAACCTCGCGGTCAACCTGCGCCATCATTTCTTCGCGGCACAGGCGGTCGCGCCGGGGATGGCCGCGGCCGGCGGCGGCGCCATCATCAACCTTGGCTCGGTGTCGTGGATGCGTGGCCGGCCAGACCTCATCGCCTACGCGACGTCGAAGGCGGCGGTCTCCGGCATGTCGCGCGTGCTGGCGCGCGAGCTGGGTACGCAGAACATCCGCGTCAACGCCCTTGTTCCCGGCGCCATAGTGACCGGGCGCCAGCTCGCATTGTGGGCGACGCCCGCGGACGAGCAGCGCTACCTCGACACGCAGTGCCTCAAGTTCCGGCTTTCGGTAGACGATGTCGCCAACGTCGCATTGTTCCTGGCGTCGGACGCAGCGCGCGGGATTACCGGACAGAGCGTGATCGTCGACGCGGGGCTCGCGCAGACGAGCTTCGTCGCCTAGCGGACGCGACCCCGCTCAGGTGAACGCGGGATTACACTGAAACCGGAGCGCGGCGGAGCCCGCAAGGCGCAGGAAAACAGCAGGGAGGCGCCGCACTACGGCCGGTGGGCCGGCGGCGAAATGCGATGTCCGAAGTCGTGCTGAAAAACGTCGTCAAGGCATACGGCGCCAACAGGGTGATCCACGGGATCAACCTGACGATCCGGTCGGGCGAGTTCGTCGTGTTCGTCGGACCCTCCGGGTGCGGCAAGTCGACGCTGCTGCGGATGATCGCCGGCCTCGAAGACATCACCGGCGGCGAGATCGACATCGACGGCACTGTCGTCAACGAACTGCCGCCGCGTGCACGCGACATCGCCATGGTGTTCCAGGACTACGCGCTCTATCCGCACAAGTCGGTGTTCGAGAACATGGCGTTCGGGCTGCGGCTGCGCAAGCGGCCGGACAGCGAGATCAATCTGCGGGTGATGGAAGCCGCGACCATCCTGCAGATCACGCATCTGCTCGAGCGCAAGCCGCGCGAGCTCTCCGGAGGTCAGCGGCAGCGGGTCGCGATGGGCCGCTCGATCGTGCGCAAGCCGAAGGCGTTCCTGTTCGACGAGCCGTTGTCCAACCTCGATGCCTTGCTGCGCGCCGAGATGCGCGTCGAGATCAAGAAGCTGCACCAGAAGCTGCGCAACACGATCATCTACGTGACGCATGACCAGGTGGAGGCGATGACGCTGGCCGACCGCATCGTCGTCCTGCAGGCCGGCAATCTCATCCAGTACGACACGCCGGACGGCATCTACAATCGTCCGGCGGCGAAGTTCGTCGCGGGCTTCACAGGTTCGCCGCCGATGAATTTCCTTGCCTGTCGCGTTGGCGAAGGCGGCCGCATGCTGCATCTGCCCGGCGCGCTCGACCTGCCGGTGCCGGCCGCGCGGGTCGCCGAATGCGCGCGCCACGGCGGGCGTGCGCTGCTGTTCGGACTGCGCCCCGAGCACCTGTCCGCCGGCGTATCGGGCGAGCCCGGCAGCGTGAGCGTCCCCGCGGTGGTGAGCCTGGTCGAGCCGCTCGGTTCGGACACGCTGGGACTCGTCAGGCTGGGCGCAGGCGCGGACGCGGGCGAGATGACCGGGCGCTTCCTGCCGGACGCAGGCCTTGCGGTCGGCGCATCGATGACCGTGTCGCTCGCACTTGATCGCTTCCATCTGTTCGATCCGGAAACCGGCGCCGCCGTTCGCGGCGCCGACTGGTAGTCCCATGATGATTCGCTGGAGGAGAAACATGAAAGTCTGGAAATTCGTCCTGACCGCCGCGCTTGCCGCGGCCTTTGCCACCCATGCTTGGGCGCAGGAGACGACGCTGCGCATCTTCACCGGCGGCCAGCAGCGGCCCGACGTGATGCGCAAGATCGCCGACGAGTATCAGAAGCGCAATCCGAACGTGAAGGTCGAGGTCGAGGTCGGCGGCGCGACGTCGGAGGCGCAGCAGCAGTATCTGTCGACGGTGCTGTCGGCCAAGGACTCGGTGCTCGACCTGATCCTGATCGACGTGATCCGGCCCGCGCAGTGGGCGGCGCAGGGTTGGGCGGAGCCGCTCGACGGCTACCTCGGCGCCGACAAGGCGAAGATCCTGCCAACGTACCTCAAGGCATATGCCCAGGCGAACCAGGTGGGCGGCAAGCTCGTCGCGCTGCCCTACTTCGCCGACGCGCAATTTCTCTACTACCGCCGCGACCTGCTCGAGAAGTACAAGCGTCCGGTCCCGAAGACCTGGGACGAGATGATCGAGACCGCGAAGATCATCATGGACGGCGAGAAGAGCCCGCAGCTGCAAGGATTCACCACGGCCGGCGCGCCGATCGAGGGCACGGTCTGCACCTACCTTGTGCCGCTGTGGGGCGCCGGCAGCGAATTGACCAAGGACGGCAAGCTCAACCTCGACACGCCGCAGGCCAAGCAGCCGTTCCAGCTGTATGGGCGGATGAAGCAGGCGGGCGTGCTGCCGAAGAACATCGCGGAGATTGCAACCGACCGCATCCGCATCGACATGCAGGCGGGCAACCTGATCTTCGGCATGTCCTGGGGCTACGTGTGGAACCGGCTCGAGAACGACCCGGACTCGAAGGTCAAGGGCAAGATAGGCGTCGCGCAACTCCCGCACGACCAGGGCGGCAAGAGCGCCACTTGCATTGGAGGCTGGCAGGTTGCGGTCTCCGCGTATTCGAAGAACAAGCAGGAAGCCGTCAAATTCGCACGCTACCTGTCGTCGCCGGAGGTTTCGAAGGTGCAGGCGATCCTGGCGTCGCACCTGCCGGTGTTTCCCAGCGTCTACAAGGATCCGGACGTGCTGAAGGCCAATCCGTGGTTCGCGGACGCGCTGCCGGTCGTGGAAGGCGCGAAGTCGCGGCCGGTGTCACCGCAGTATCCGCAGGTATCAGACGTCATCCGAGGCAACATGAACGCGTACCTTGCCGGCACCAAGACGACCGATATAGCGCTGGGCGACATGAAGTCCAGGTTGACGCCGCTGTTCCGGTGAGCGCACGCATCTCGACCTTCTTTCGCAAGCGGGGGACGGTCGGGTGAGGACGCAATGCTCATGACCGACGCCCCCGTCACCCGTCACCGCGACCTGTCCGAGCGTGCGCTCGGTTTCGTGCTGCTCGCGCCCGCGGCGGTGCTGCTTCTCGGCATCGTCGTCTACCCGATCGCCACGCTGCTCTGGAACAGCCTGCACACGGTCGACCAGGCCAATCCCCAGGCCGGCGAGTTGTGGGCGGGCCTGTCGAATTACGGGCGGGCATTCGACGACCCACGATTCTGGCATTCGACGTGGAACACCGTGCTCTACATTGTCGTCACGGTGCCGGGCGCGCTGTTGCTCGGCCTCGGTCTGGCGCTGCTTGCCAACCAGCCGTTCAGGGTCAAGTGGCCGGTGCGGCTTGGGTTGCTGCTGCCGTGGGCGTTGCCTCTGGTGTTCGCAGGCCTCATTTTCCGCTGGTTTTTCGAGTACAACACCGGGGTCGTCAACAACTGGCTGGTCGCGCTCGGTATCGAGCCGCTCAACTGGCTTTCCAGTCCGACGCTCGCGTTCTGCGCGATCTCGATCGCGATCATCTGGAAGGCGTCCTCGTTCATGGCGCTGATGCTGCTGGCCGGGCTGCAGACGATCCCGAAGTCGCTCTACGAGGCCGCCGAGGTGGACGGAGCATCGCGCTGGCAGCAATTCGTCGAGATCACGCTGCCGATGCTGCGGCCCGCGATCTTCGTCGCGCTGATCTTCCGGACGATCACCGCGGTGCAGACCTTCGACATTCCGTACGCGATGACCGGCGGCGGCCCGGGCGACTCGACCGAGACGCTCGCGATGTACATCCACAAGACCACACTCGACTTCCTGGACTTCGGGTACGGCTCGGCGCTGGCGACGCTGATGTTCGTCATCAGCTTGGTGGCGACCTCCGGCTACCTGCGCTACACGCGGCGCAGCGCGTCGCGCTCCGGCGAGGACTGACGATGAATTTCAGCCGTCGCACGGTTGTCTGGTTCGCCGCGATCATCGTCGTGGTCAACGGTTTCTTCCCGGCGGTGTGGATCCTGCTGACGTCGCTCAAGACCGAGACGGAGCTCCTGCGGGTGCCGATCACGTACTGGCCGGAGGCCGCGACGCTCGCCAATTACAAGCTCGCGTTCACCGCGCAGCCGATCCTGCGCTTCATGTGGAACAGCCTGGTCGTCGCGTCGCTGTCGACCGTGCTCTGCGTGTTCGTCGGAGCGCTCGCTGCGTATGCGCTCACCAGACTGCGGATGCCGCGTCGCAATCTCATCATGTCGCTGTTGCTCGCCGTGGCGATGTTCCCGCTGATTTCGCTGATGGTGCCGCTGTTCAAGCTGATGCGTGAGGCCGGGTTGCTCAACACCTACCTGGCGCTGATCCTGCCCTACGCGGTGCTGTCGCTGCCCGTGTGCACGCTGGTGATGGCGGCGTTCTTCCAGGACATCCCGCCCGACCTGGAGGCTGCCGCGATGGTCGACGGCTGCTCGCGCGTCGGCGCGTTGTTCCGCGTGGTCATTCCGCTTTCGGCGCCGGGAGTGTTCACGGCGGCAATCCTCGCATTCGTCAACGCGTGGGACGAGTTCCTGCTGGCGCTGACACTGATGAACCGCGTGTCGATGCGCACGTTGTCGGTGGGCATCACGCTCTACCAGGGCGAATTCGCGTTCCCGTGGCCGCTCATCTCGGCGGCGCTGGTCATCGCCATCGTTCCCATCTGCATCATCATCGCGGTGTTCCAGGAGCGAGTGGTGGGAGGGCTGACCACCGGCGGAGTGAAGGGGTAGTGCGGAAGATCGGCCACCCAGCAGCGGCATTCCACAAGCCGATTCTCTGCGTGCCCGCGGACGGCGCCGCGGCGTGATCGATATAATTGCCGGAAGCCGGGAAGGGCATGAGCCCCACCGTTCCCTTTCATGCGCCACTTCATCGCGTCCCCGGATTTTCGCGAAGGCTTCGTCGAGATGCTGCCCGCCTGCATCGGGCTGCTGCCGTTCGGCCTCGTTTGTGGCGTGGGCGCGGCGGCCGCGGGCGCGGACTGGCTCGCCTCGTTCGGGATGAGCGCGATCATCTTCTCCGGCGCCGCGCAGATCCTGGCGGCGCAGATGGTCGCGGCGAACGCGCCGTTCGCCGTGATCGTGCTCACCTGCAGCGTGCTCGGACTGCGTTTCCTGATGTACAGCGCGGCGATGGCGCCGTACCTGCGTCCACTGCCCACGCGCTGGCAGAAAGCCATCGCGTTCCTGCTCACCGACCAGGCGTTCGCGGCGGCGGTGCGCCGCTTCAACGCCGGTGGCGACCGGCATGCCGCGGGCCTGCATTTCCTCGGCTGCGGCGTGGCGCTCTGGCTGGTATGGCAGATCTCGTGCATGGTCGGGTTTCTCGCCGGCAACCTGATTCCCTCCGCGTGGTCGCTCGAGTTTGCAGTGCCGCTTTGCTTCATCGCGCTGGTCGCGCCGCTGTTCCGCGACTCGTCATCGGTGGCGGCGGCGCTCACCTCGGGCATCGCCGTGCTGGCGCTCGCCCATCTTCCGATGAAGCTCAACCTGATTGCGGCCGGCGTGCTGGGCATCGTCGTCGGCACGCTTGTCGATCTTGCGAGGGAACGATGGATGGCGCGCTGAAGCTGTGGGCGGTCATTGCCGCGGTCGGAGCGCTCAACTACCTGTCGCGGTTGTCGTTCATCGCGCTCCTTGCCCGGCGCTCGCCGCCGGCGTTGCTGGCGCGGGCGCTGAAGTTCGTGCCGGCCGCGATGCTGTCCGCACTGATCCTGCCGATGGTCGTCGACTGGAAAGGGGCGGCCACCGATTTCGCCACTGCGAAAGTCGCCGCGTCGCTGGTCGCCGCCGTCATGGCATTTTCGACACGCAGCCTGCTGAAGACGCTGGGCGTCGGCATGGCCGCGCTGTGGCTGCTGCAATGGGCGCAGGCGTGATTTCGGCTACCATTACCGGTCACGGTACAGGAACCATCCCATGCGCTTCGAAGGAACCGACACCTACGTCGCCACCGACGACCTGAAACTTGCGGTCAACGCGGCGATCGCGCTCGAGCGGCCGTTGCTGATCAAGGGCGAGCCTGGTACAGGCAAGACGCTGCTGGCCGAAGAAGTGGCGCGCAGCCTGGGCCGTCCGCTCATGCAGTGGCACATCAAGTCGACGACCAAGGCGCAGCAGGGCCTCTACGAATACGACGCGGTGTCGCGGTTGCGCGACTCGCAGCTGGGCGATGCGCAGGTGGCGGACATTGGCCACTACATCAAGCACGGCGTACTGTGGGAGGCGTTCGAGAGCGATGTCCCGGCGGTGGTGCTGATCGACGAGATCGACAAGGCCGACATCGAGTTCCCCAATGACCTCCTGCGCGAGCTCGACCGCATGGAGTTCTATGTCTACGAGACGCACCAGACGATCCAGGCGCGCAACCGGCCGCTGGTCGTCATCACGTCCAACAACGAGAAGGAGCTGCCCGACGCCTTCCTGCGCCGCTGCTTTTTCCACTACATCCGCTTCCCGGACCGCGAGACGATGGAGCGCATCGTCGACGTCCACTATCCGGGGCTCAAGCAGGCGCTGCTGGCCGAGGCACTGGAAGTGTTCTTCAACCTGCGCGAGGTGCCGGGACTGAAGAAGAAGCCTTCGACGTCGGAGCTCCTCGACTGGCTGAAGCTGCTGCTGGCCGAGGACATCCCGCTCGAAGCGCTGCGCAGCACGGACCGAAAGGCGTTCATCCCACCGCTGCATGGCGCGCTGCTCAAGAACGAACAGGATGTCCATCTCTTCGAGCGCGTCGTGTTCATGGCGCGTGCAGGGCGGTGATGGCACGGTTCATCGAACCCGTCAGTCTGCACGGCCGCACGGCAACGCTGGAGCCGCTTGAGCGCGCGCATGCGCCGGCGCTCTCGCGAGCCGCCGCCGATGGAGACCTGTGGCGCCTCTGGTACACGAGCATTGCGCCGCCGGACAGGATGGACGAATACGTCGATGCAGCGCTCGACATGCGCGAACGACAGGACGCCATGCCTTTCGTCGTCCGCGACAACGCGTGCGACGAAATCGTCGGCTGCACGCGCTACTTCAACGTCGACGCGAAAAACCGCAGGCTTGAGATAGGCGCCACCTGGTATGCGAAGCGCGTGCAGCGCACGCCGGTCAACACTGAATGCAAGCTGCTGCTGCTGACGCATGCTTTCGAATCGCTGCAGTGCATCGCGGTGGAGTTCCGCACGCACTGGTTCAACCACGCATCTCGCGCTGCCATCCTGCGACTGGGGGCGAAGCAGGACGGCGTGCTGCGCAACCACCAGCTGATGCCGGACGGGTCGAAGCGGGACACCGTCGTATTCTCGATCCTCGACAGCGAATGGCCAGCGGTGCGGCAGCATCTTCGCTTCCAGCTCGACAAGCCGCGATAGGGGGCGGCATGCACTTGCGCGGAGCATGGTCGATCGGAGCATTGGCGTCGTGGTCGGCGCTGGCGCCCGCGCAACCGCCGCCCGCTCTCGACTGCGCGCAGAAGCTTAGCAGCAGCGTCGAGCAACGCATCTGCGCAGATCCGAAATGGGCGGTGATGGAGGGCAAGGTCGCTGACGCCTACAGGGCGGCGCTGGCGAAGTCCTCCGGGGCGGGCGCGAAGGCGCTGGACGACGCGCAACGCGCCTGGATTGCCGGTCGCAACGCATGCTGGACCCGACCCAACGTCGTCGAATGCGTGGAGAACGCGTTTCGCGATCGGCTGGCGCTGCTGCAGGCGAGCTTCCGGCTGCTGGAACCGGTCGGGTCGGGACGCTTCCTGTGCCCGGGTCCTCCGCCGCAGGAAGTCGTCGCGGAGTTCTTTGCCACCGATCCGCCGACGGCGATGGTGACGTTCGCCGGCGACACGCAGTACATGCGCGCTGCGCCTTCGGGCAGCGGTGCGCGTTACAAAGGCGGCAATCGCCAGCTCTGGGAGCACCAGGGGGTGGCGCTGATCAACTGGGGCGCGAGTACCCGCCAGCTAAGCTGCCCAAAGCAATAGAGCGCCGTTCCCGGACGGTCGTATCTTCCGGCTTGATCCGGATTCGATCCTGACTCGGTTTGGCCTGAGTTTGAACTCGGCTTGAACTCAGTGTGAATAAAGTCCCCGCTGCCGCGCGAACAGGCGCGTCAGGCCGAGCAGCGCATCGAGGTTCGGGGTCGGGAGCGCCACTCGGCCGGCAATTTCGCGGACCACCGTCAGCAGCGCGTCGATCTCCAGCGCCTTGCCGGCTTCGACGTCCTGCAGCATCGATGTCTTGAACGCGCCCAGCCTGCGCGTGACGGCATTGCGCTCGGCGCCCGATTGCGCGATGGGGCAGCCGATGGCCGTGCCGACCGCCGCCGCCTCCTGCATCACCGCGAGCAGGAACGCATTCGCCAGAGGATCGTCGAGAATGCGGTCGCAGGTGGCGCCGGTGAATGCGGAGACCGGATTCATCGTCATGTTGCCCCACAGCTTGTACCAGATGTCCTGCTGGATCCGTTCCGACGGCCGGCATTCGAATCCGGCGCCGGAAAGTTCGCGCGCCAGCGCCGTCGCGCGCTCCGATGCGCCGCCGGCGGGTTCGCCGACGATGAGTCCCTGTCCCATCACGTGCTCGACGACCCCGGGTTGCGCCACCCGGCACGAGGCGTGGACAACGCAGCCGATGACGTGCCGCACTGGAATCGCGGTGGCGATCGCACCATCGGGATCGAGCGCCGCCAGCTGCAGGTCGGCGCAGGGCCCGGCCATTCCCTGGAAAAACCACCACGGGACGCCGTTCATCGCGGTCAGCACCATCGTCTGGGGTCCGAGCAGCGGCGTGATGTGTAACGCAACTGCGCGCAGCGCGGGCTCCTTCACCGCGACGACCACAAGGTCCTGGAGGCCCAGCGCCGCAGGATCATCGGCTGCCGAGACCGTCGATACAAGTTCTTGCCCGTTCATTCGCAACCGCATGCCGTGGGCGCGCAGCGCGGACAGCGTCGCGCCGCGAGCCACGGCGCTCACCGCGTGGCCCGCGACGCCGAGCCGGGTGCCCAGGAAGCCGCCGATCGCGCCGGCGCCGTAGACACAGACCTTCACCGGTTCGCGGTGAGCCGGGCGGCGCGAGCGCACCGGCGGCGCGGCTCGCGGGACTTGGGGGAAATCATCGGCGTTGTCCTCGGGAAAATAGGCAGCGGGGCGCGAAAGCGGGATCACCGGACCCTGACATCGGCTCCCGCGCACCGCCAAGTCTGCCATGGCGGCCGCGCTACCGCTCGCGCGGCAACCCACCGCTCGCGCGGTAATATACAAAACTGCATCCGCACCGGGTACGCCGCATGCATCGTTCAACTTTCGCAACCGTCGCCGGCCTTGAGGGAAGCGCGCGGCGCGATGGCGCACGGCGAGCGTACGGACTGCGTGCCGTCGACCCATGCTGACCGGCTTCTTCCTCCACCTCAAGGCGCATCGGCTGCCTGTCTCCACGCGCGAGCTGCTCACCCTCCTCGAGGCGCTCGAAAAGCGCGTGATCTCGCTGTCGATCGACGATTTTCATACGTTGTCGCGCGCTTGCCTGGTCAAGGACGAACAGCACTTCGACCGCTTCGACGTCGCGTTCGGTTCGTACTTCAAGGGCGTCAACGCGATCTTCGACATCCGCGCCGAGATCCCCGAGGCGTGGCTCAGGAAGGAATTCCAGCGCTACCTGTCCGACGACGACAAGAAGCTCGTCGAAGCGCTGGGCGGCTGGGACAAGTTGATGGAGACGCTGAAGAAGCGCCTCGAGGAACAGCGCGAGCGGCACCAGGGCGGCTCCAAGTGGATCGGTACCGGCGGTACCAGTCCGTTCGGCGCCTACGGCTACAACCCGGAAGGCGTGCGCATCGGCCAGGATGGCGGCGGATCGAAGAGCGCGGTGAAGGTCTGGGACGAGCGCACGTTTCGCAACCTGGACGGCGACGTCGAGCTCAACACGCGCAACATCAAGGTGGCGCTGCGGCGGCTGCGTCGCTTTGCGCGCGAGGGCGTGCCGGAGGAACTTGACCTCGACGGCACCATCGAAGGCACGGCGCGCAACGCCGGCTGGCTCGATCTGAGGATGCAGCCGGAACGGCGCAATCGCGTGAAGGTGCTGCTGTTCCTCGATGTCGGAGGCTCGATGGATCCGCACGTTCGTGTCTGCGAGGAATTGTTCTCCGCGGCCCGCGCCGAGTTCCGCCACCTCGAGTATTTCTATTTCCACAACTGCGTGTATGACTACGTGTGGCGCGACAACGGCCGCCGCCGCAACGAGCGCGTCTCGACACTCGATCTCGTCCACACCTACGGGCCGGACTGGAAGGCGATCTTCGTCGGCGACGCGGCGATGAGTCCCTACGAACTCGTGCAGGCCGGCGGCAGCGTCGAGTACGCGAACGACGAGCCCGGCATTGTCTGGCTTTCGCGTATCTTCGATCATTACCGCCGCGTCGTGTGGTGGAATCCCGAGCCCGAGCGCGCGTGGGAATACACGCGTTCGACGCAGATCGTGCTCTCGAAACTGGGGCCGCGGATGTTTCCGCTGACGCTCACCGGTATCGCGAACGGCATCGACGCGCTGCGGCATTGATTTCCCCCGGGGGCGCAGCGCGCCCCGCCCCGAAGCGCCTCCCGGCGTCGGCGAGCCGCGACGATCGGAAACGTAAGAAATTGTGTTAGGCGATTGGCGGCCGCACGCGAATTTCGTATGGTGCGAGGCAGGGTCGTGTCCCGATCCGGATGAGCGCCGCGCTTTTGCGAAATGTGTGATCCTGCCATCGGGCTGACCACCGGCGCGCGGTGACCGATACGGCATCCGCGGATGTCGTCCGCAAGCGGAGGGAGGGAAGATGGACGGACGCACACCAAGCGCAGTCGCATTCCTTTGCGGTCTTGCCGTGCTGCTGATCGCGCCGCGCGCCGTTGCGGCCGAGCCCACGGCGCGGATTGTGGAGTTCTACAACGCCGCGCTTGGCCATTATTTCGTGACTGCCTTTCCGGAGGAGGCCGCCGCGCTCGACGCGGGGACGCCGGTGAGCGGATGGGCGCGGACCGGCGTCGCGTGGAATGCATGGAAGAGCGCCGGCGACAGCACGACCGCGGTCCCCGTGTGCCGGTTTTTCGGCACGCCCGGCGTCGGCCCCAATTCGCACTTCTACACGGCGGATGCGGCGGAGTGCGCGAAGGTGAAGCAGAACCCCGACTGGACCTATGAGGGCATCGCGTTCCACGTCGACGTGCCGCAGGATGGCGCCTGCGCTGCCGGCACGGCGGCCGTGTACCGGAGCTTTTACCCTGGCGCCACGGTCGCACAGTCGAATCACCGCTTCCTGCCCGACCTTACGATGCATCAGCACATGGCGCCGTCGTCGATCCTCGAAGGTGCCGTCATGTGCGCGGCGATCTCGACGGCGCAGAAGCGGGCCGACGTGGTGCGCCTCCTCGAGCAGGCCACGTTCGGCCCGAACGAAGGCCTGATCGCGCATGTCGAGGCGATTGGCATTCCCGCCTACCTCGATGAGCAGTTCGCGGCGGCGGGATCGCGGTATTCGAGCAGCAAGTACGTGCCGGCGGGCGCCGCCGTCACCTTTTGCCCGACGGATCCAAACCCGTATTGCGTGCGCGACTACTACACGCTGTTCCAGGTGCAGACCGATTTTTTCCGCAACGCCCTCTCGGGCAGCGATCAGCTTCGTCAGCGCGTGGCGTTCGCGCTGTCGCAGATCTTCGTTACCTCGGGCCTCGACATACCCCTGGCGTACGGCATGGCGCTCTACCAGCAGATGTTCGTCGATGGCGCGTTCGGCAACTTCGAGGATCTGCTGTTGAACGTGACCAGGTCGTCGGTGATGGGCGACTACCTCAGCATGGTCAACAACGACAAGCCGGTTGCCGGCGTCAACCCGAACGAAAACTATGCGCGCGAGCTGTTGCAGCTTTTCACGATCGGCCTGTGGGAGCTCAACCTCGACGGCACGCCGATCCTCGATGCGACCGGCCGGCCCATCCCGTCGTACGACCAGAGTACCGTCGAGGGCTTCGCGCACGTGTTCACCGGATGGACGTACCCGCTGCTGCCGGGGACCGTGCAGAGGACGCACAACCCGAAGAATTTCCTGGGCGACATGACAGCGGTCGCGGCCAATCACGACAGTGGCGCGAAGGAGCTCTTGAACGAGGTGATCCAGCCTTCGGGCCTGCCGATCGAGGCGGACCTCACACTCGCCATCCGCAATGTCTTCATGCACCCGGGGGTCGCACCATTCGTATCGCGGCAGCTCATCCAGAAGCTCGTCACCGGCGACCCTTCGCCACAGTACGTCGGGCGGGTCGCCGCAGTCTTCAACGACAACGGGCAGCACGTGCGCGGCGATCTCCGCGCGGTCGTCCGCGCGATCCTGCTCGACCCGGAGGCGCGTGGCGACGTGAAGCTCGACCCCGGCTACGGCAAGCTGCGCGAGCCGGTGCTGTTCATCGCGGCCGCGGCGCGCGCCGTCGACACGCATTCGGACGGCGTGGTGTTCGGCCAGCTCGTCGGCGGCATGGGGCAGAACCTCTTCTATTCACCGTCGGTGTTCAATTACTACCCGCCGGACTACGTACTTCCCGGCTTGACGGTACTCGGTCCGGAGTTCGCGATCCAGAACTCGAGTACCTTCATCAATCGCGAAAATGCCGTGAGCGGTCTGGCGTTCGGCACGATTGCGCCGCTGCCCTCCTATCCGGGCGCGACAGGCACGCAGCCCGACTGGAAGATGCTGCAGGCGCTGGCAGGTGATCCGTATGCGCTCGCGGACAAGCTCGATGCGCTGATGCTGCATGGCACGATGTCTGCGGCGATGCGCTCCGGCCTCGCGGCGGCCGTCGGCGCGATTCCGGCGACCGACACACTCAACCGCGCGAGGACCGCGTACTACCTGGTCGTCGCCTCGTCCGAATACCAGGTGGAGCGCTAAGATGAAACGACCCTCACGCTCGCGTCGCTCGCTGGTCCCCACGGAAAATGCGCGAGTCCCCGGGAGCGGCCCACCGGGACTGCCCCTGACCCATCGCTTTGCACGCCGCCATTTCTTGCAGCGCGCAGGCGCGCTTGCCGCGCTCGGTCTGGGCGGCGCGCTCGACATGATTCCCGCCGCCAGCGCGCAGGGTGCCTCCGACTACAAGGCACTCGTCTGTGTGTTCCTGTTCGGCGGCAACGACGGCAACAACACGGTTGTGCCGCTGGACGGCGTCGGCTATGCGCAGTACGCCGCGGTACGCAGCGCCGCATCCGGCCTCCAGCTGGCGCAAGGCCAGCTGCTGCCGATCGCGCCGGCGAATGCGGCGGTACCCTATGGCCTGCACCCGAGCCTGCCCGAGTTGCAGACGCTGTTCGCGCAGCGCAAGCTCGCGATCCTCGCCAACGTCGGCACGCTGGTGCAACCGACGACGAAGACGCAGTACCAGGCGAAGCAGGTGCCTTTGTCTTTGTACTCGCACTCGGACCAGCAGGCGCAGTGGCAGAGTTCGATCTCGAATCAGGTTGCCGGCACGGGCTGGGGTGGCCGCCTCGCGGACATGATGGCCGCGTTCAATGCCGACAGCGGCTTTCCGGTCGTCACGTCGCTCGGCGGGTCCGTTCTCTTCACGACCGGCAAGGTGAGCTCGCCGCTGTCCATTCCGGTCTCCGGGTCGTTCGCGCTGGCAGGCTACGGCAACGGCCCCGCCAGCGACGCGCGGCTTGCGGCGCTGAACAAGTTCCTTGCGGCTGAGTCCGGCAACGCATTCGTGAACGCCGCGAATGCGATCGGCAGCAAGGCGATCCGGCTGTCGGCGACGATGAATCCGATTCTCGCCAACGCGAGCTCCGCGGTCGCGCCGATCTTCGCGGC
This sequence comes from uncultured beta proteobacterium, assembly GCA_963739745.1. Taxonomy (GTDB): domain Bacteria; phylum Pseudomonadota; class Gammaproteobacteria; order Burkholderiales; family Casimicrobiaceae; genus VBCG01. Next base: position 201,475 of record CAVUCJ010000005.1, on the reverse strand, counting down.
GCTGCCCGCGAGCAACTCGACCGGCAAGGCGCTGTATCAGGTGGCCAAGACGATCGAGGCGCGCGCCACGACGGGCGCGAAGCGGCAGATCTTCTTCATCGGTCAGGGCAACTACGACACGCATGCCAACCAGGCGCCCACGCAGGCCAATCTGCTCGCGGAACTCTCGCCGGCGCTCAAGGCGTTCTACGATGCCACGGTGGCGCTGGGGGTCGCGAGCCAGGTGACGACGTTTACGCTTGTCGGACTTCGGTCGGACGTTCCAGCCGGCTTCCGGCGCCGGCACCGACCATGCGTGGGGCAATCATCACTTCATCATCGGCGACGCGGTGAAGGGCGGCGACATGTACGGCGAGTACCCGACGCTCGCACTCGGCGGCCCGAGCGATGCCGAGAATCGCGGTCGGTGGATCCCGACGACCGCGGTCGACCAGTACGGTGCGACGCTTGCGCGCTGGTTCGGCGTGCCTGCATCCGATCTCGCGGCGGTATTTCCGAACCTGCCCTCATTCGCGACGAGCGACGTGGGCTTCATGGCGTGATGGGCAGCGCGCGGCGTGCAGGTGGCAGCGTGGGAGCGAGGCTTCTCGCGAGTGCGGCGTTCGCGATGTCGGGCGCGCTTGCCGGCACGGCCGTTGCGCAGAGCGCGACCGCAGGCAAGGCGCTCTACAAGACGTACTGTCAGGTTTGTCACACGCCGGATCCCAGCACTTCGGTGGCGCCCTTCAACCAGATCATGAACGCCGCCGACAACCCCGCGCAGATCGCGGTGGCAGCCAGCGCCGACCCGTCGCAGATGGGCTTCATCACGACGACGATGACCGCGGCCAACCTGCAGGACCTTGCCGCCTACGTCGGCACATTCGCAAAGACAGCGCCGGTGGCGCAGATCGACATTGTCGAGTTCTACAACGCCGACCGTGATCACTATTTCCTGTCGGGCGCGGCGGCCGAGATCGCCGACCTGGACGCTGGCGTTCATCCTGGCTGGACGCGCACGGGTCTGGCGTTCAGGGGATACGCGTCGCAGGCCGGCGGGGCAAGTCCGGTGTGCCGGTTCTACATTCCACCGGTGAACGGAGACTCGCATTTCTATTCGGCGTCGGTAGCCGAGTGCGCGGACGTGCGGGCGCGTTTCCCCGGGTTCACGTATGAGGCGCCGGACGTTTTCTACATCGCACTGCCCGACCTCGCCACGGGGGCATGCGCGGCGGGCACCGTGCCCGTGTATCGTGTCTGGAACAACCGGTCCGACACCAACCATCGGTACACGACCAGCGAAGTGGTGCGCCAGCAAATGCTCTCTGCCGGCTGGATCGCCGAAGGCTACGGCCCCGACCAGGTGATCATGTGCGCGCCGACGCCCGAATGACCTGTGCCAGTACCTGTGCGCGAATGGCGCCGCCTCGCGCGACCTGGCATGGATGGCGCGTGCGGAGCGGTCCCGGTCGCCGGTAATAGGGCGGGCTGCATCTTCCTTTCGCCCGCCGGGCGACATCCGCAAGCTCGAAGGGAGCCTGCTGGTGGATCGACGCGATCTTCTCAGGACCTCCGTCCCGGCGTTCGCCGCGCTTTCACTGGGACTGGCTGGATGCGGAGACGACAAGACGGTCAAACCGATTCCCTAGACGCTCGTGCACATCTATGCGATATGGCCGAGCTACGGTACGCAGCTCGTCATCTACAACAATTCGACCCGCGCGTCGCCAGTCCAGCTCAACGACAGGTCGTACCGGGCGCAGCACGCGAGACTCTTACCGGTGCGGTGCGCAGCTCGTCTTCACCGCGCTGCAGAAGCCCGATGCCGCGGGAACCAGGCCGCGCGGCATCGGCGTCATCGACATCTCGGCGTACGTCGCATGGTGATTCGCTCACCGCCCGTCCCGCAATCCGGATGAAAAGAAGGCCGCGGGATCCTCCCACGGCCTCTCGGTTACGCGTGCGCCGGCGTTGGACGGCCAGCGTGTCGCACGCGACGACCGGAACTGCTACGAGATCTTCACCGGCACGTAGATCTGGCGCCCCTGCCGCTCGATCAGCAGCGCAACCGTCTTGCCCGCCTTGTCGACCTGCGCCTTCAATTCGTCGATGGAGTTCACCTTGCTGGATCCCACGCCGACAATGAGGTCGCCGGGTTGCACGCCGGCCTTTGCCGCCGCCCCGCCCGCCCGCTCGACGACCAGGCCCGCCAGGGTGCCAGCCTTCTTTTCCTCCGGTGTCAGCGGACGCACGGCCACGCCGAGCTTGCCCTTCGCTTCCGCGCCTTCGTCGGCCTTCGCCACCTTGCCGTCGTCGAGCGTGCCGACGGTTGCCGACAGTTCGACCGGCTTGCCGTTGCGCCAGACTTCGACCTTGATCGATGTGCCCGGTGCCGTGTTGCCGATGATGCTCGTGACGTCGGTGGAGTCGGCGGTGGCGACATTGTCGATCTTGCGGATCACGTCGCCGGACTTGAAGCCCGCCTTGGCTGCCGGGCTGTCGGCCTCGACGCTGCCCACCAGCGCGCCGTTCGAATCGGGCAATCCGAAGCTCTGCGCAAGCGTCTGGTCGAGTCCCTGGATGCCGATGCCCAGGCGTCCGTGCTGGACCTTGCCATTCGCCTTCAGTTGATCGGCGACCTTGACCACGACGTCCGCTGGAATGGCGAACGACAGGCCCATATAGCCACCCGAGCGGCTGTAGATCTGCGAGTTCACGCCGACCACCTGGCCCGCCGTGTTGAGCAGCGGTCCGCCCGAGTTGCCCGGGTTCACCGCGACGTCGGTCTGGATGAACGGCACCATCTGGCCGTTGGGCAGCGCGCGATGCACGCCGCTCACCACACCGGCCGACACACTGTTCTCGAAGCCGAACGGCGAGCCGATGGCGACCACCCATTCACCGCGCTTCACGCCGGCCGTCGCCGACAGGCTGATTGCCGGCAGGTTCTTCGCCTCGATCTTGATGAGTGCGATGTCGGTGCGCTTGTCGGTGCCGATGACCTTGGCGGTGAATTCGCGGCGGTCGGTCAGCTTGACGGTGACTTCGGAGGCGCCATCGACGACGTGCGCGTTGGTCACGATATAGCCGTCGTTGCTGACGATGAATCCGGATCCCATGCCCTGCGACGGCTGTTGCGGCAGCTGCGGGTGCATGCCGGGGCCGTTGGGGATGCCGCCGAAGCGCTTGAAGAATTCGTAGTAGGGGCTGTTCTCGTCGAGGCCCTCGAGGTCGATGCCGTCCTTGCCTTGATCGTGAATCACGCTGATGTTGACGACGGCCGGGCCGGTACGGTCGACCAGCGCGGTAAAGTCGGGGAGGTTGGCGACGACGGTCGGCGCCCCTGCCGGTGAAACCAGTGCCGGCGGTGTTGCGGCTGACGCGCTGGTGACCGGTGAGCCGTCGATCTGGTTGTAGAACGTCGCGACTCCGCCAAGAAGGCCGGCCGCGACGAGCGCATAGGTGACTTTCGAAAGTTGCATCGTGCTCTCCTCGGGGAAAAGGCCCATCCACGGGCCTACACGACGCAATGTAGGGGCCACTCCTTAACCGGACCTTAAGCCCAACGTTCGCGCTTCGGTGGCAGATGGTGGCCGAATTCGACCACCGGCGCCGTCGGTGGCGGCGAGTTGCACTACTGCGGCGCGCACATCACCACGAGGTCGGGACCGTCGCCCTCGGCCAGCCAGCCCTTGGCGATCATCTGGTCGCGCACTGCACGGTCGGTCATGTAGCGGTGGTTGGCGTCGGGCCGGTTGCTGAACACGCGGTAGACCTGGACGGTGCCCGCGGGGCATTCACCGGCCGTCGGCAGGAACATCTGCATGAAGTCCGACGATTCGAGCACGAAACTCGGATTCTTCTGGCCCGTCGAATCGCATTCCGTCGTGCCGCGGCCGAAGTAGTGCGAGTTGCCCAGCGCCGGCGGGATGTAGTAGCGGCACACCGGCGAGGTTCCGGGCTGCGCCTGCGTGTAGGTCATGAAGGTCTTGCCGGTGCGTGCCCATCCGGAGGTCTTGCCGCTGTCGAGGTTGGCGATTTCTTCGGTGACCCAGGTGATGAAATAGTGGTCGAATCCCGCGTGATAGAACTCGATCACCGGCACCGGGGCGCCGGCGTCGGCCGTAACCCGGAAACTCTCAACCACGCCCGAGTTGTCGGCCGACCAGGCGTCGGGAGCGACGGCGCCTTCGCCCGCGCCACGCTTGGCGAAGCCCTGCATGCACAGGTCGCGATCCTGCGGGTCCTGCGCCTGCATTACCGCAAGGAGTGCATCGCGCGCGCTGATGAATGTCGGTTCGACGGGCGTCATCTTGTAGGAGGCGACAAGATAGCGCTTCATCCGGTCCTGCGCCTGCGCGAAGGTCAGGCGTGTCGTGTCGTTCAACAGGTTGCTGTAGCACTCCCACAGCATCGTCGCCCAGACCTCGCCGGTGTTGTGCACCTCCGAATTGGCGGACGACGATCCCGTCGGCGACGGCGCAGGTGAGGTCGGCAGCGCGACGCCGTCACTGATGTGCCGGAACGTGAGAGGGTTCCTGGTCATATTGCGCGAATACGGATAGCGGCGGATCCCGTAATAGAACGCGTTGTTGAGCACCTCGGGCGCGAAGTCGGGGCCACCGAGCGGGTACGCATTTTCCGCATAGGCGCCGCCGAAATCCGCGTTGCTGGGCAGCAGGCGGTCAGATTCCTTGACCAGCAGCAGCAGCGCATGGAAGTCGGCCCAGCCCTCGCCCATCCCGCCGCCCTGCTGCGCATTCAGGCCGTTGGCATCGCCGATCAGCCGGTTGCTGATGTAGTGGCCCCATTCGTGCGCGATCAGCGTGTTGTCGAGCGCACCATCGCGCGGAAGGCTCGTTTGCCGCGCGATCCGCATGCGAACGACGGCCGGCTTGTCGAGCTGCGCCCTGATCGCCGCGCCGTCGGCCAGCGACACCGAGACGACCGGGATGGTAATCGTTTCGTCGGTGCCCGCCATCCCGGGAGCGCCGGGCGCCACATTGTTGACGATCAACACGCCCGCCGCGCCCGCATTCTGCGCATTCTTCACCTTGACGACGAAGGTGCACACACCGCGGTCGACCACGGCGATCCTCCCCGCGACCGCAGCGGCGTTGGTGTACGCGGTGCAGCCGTCCTTCGTGGTCGGTCCGTCGGAATTCGCGGCGTCCGTCGCTGCCGCCAGGTCCGCCGAAAGGTCGAAGGCCGCTGGCCCGAAGTCGGCGATCCCCGCGGTCTTGACGCCGGCGATCGCCACCGGCGCGCTGACGCTGGCAAGCGCGACCGAACTTGTCCACAGGAACATCCGCATCCGGGGGCGCTGGCCGTCGGCGGGTGTCGTCATGTTGGCGTTGTTCGACCCGGTGAAGTCCTGCGCCTCGGCGAAGATGCTGTCGTTGCCCTGGCCGCCGCGATTGTAGTTGCTCGTCTGCGCGTTCCCGGCTGCTTCGTCGAATCCGGCGTCGTAGAACCAGTCGTGCAGGAAGTTGTTCATGTAGAACAGGTTGGTCACCACCGCAGAGACCTGAGATCGTGATGCGTCGGGCGCCTTGCCGTGGTCGTAGACATGGTCGAACACGCCCGGCGACGTGACGCAGGCGTGCAGGTCGCCATCGACCGGCAGCGCGAGATTGCACTGCTCGGTGCCCGGAGTGCCGAAGTAGTCCGGCGCCAGCATGTCGGTAAACGCCTCCACGTTGTTGCCGGTGGTGGTGGTTGCCGTCGGTACGAGCCAGGGGTCGTTGTGGCTGAACGGCGCGCTTTGCAGCGTGACAAGGTTCGGCGCGACGAACGCAGGCTGAAAACCATCCGGTGTCGCGGTCGGGTGCGGAAACCCGCCGCGACCACCCGGTCCCGGCAGCGGCAGGTACGGGCTCGTCGGCTCGGCGTACACGCGATACGAGAACGCGGCGTCCACGGTCTGGTTGTGGCGAAACAGCACGGTACCGTCGGCCGCGGACACGACGTACGCGTAGTAGTCGACGTTGCGCGGATCGTTGCCGTCGCGCACCTGCACCTCGACGTAATACGCGGCGACGAGTTCGGAGGGGAGGCGGAACCACACGCGCTTCACGCGCGCGGCGTCCGCCAGCGCGGATCCGTCGGTAGCGGTGAAGCCGGGCGGGAGCGCGACCCGCGTGTAGCCGCCGGCTTCACCCGCGGACTGCAGGTGCTGCGCGACATCCGCGTCGAAGCCATGGTCGGCCAGCGCCTTCGCGACCGCCTGCGCAGCGGTTGCCGAGAAGACCCGTGCGCTCTTGCGCTGCGTGGCCGGCGCATCCATCGCGAAGCCGCTGACCGCCACGAGGCCGCCATCGCGGTCCAGCAACACGTTTACCTGCTCGCGGAAGACTTCGATTCCGTCGACCTGCCCGCGGAAACGGACGATTGCGCCGCCATCGGCAAAGCGCTGCAGGTTGTGCATTGGCAGTGCGTCGATCGTGGCCGCCGAGATTCGATATAAATCGGCGACGTCGCGCAGGTACGCGCGTGCCATGCCCTCGTCATCCAGCGCCTTCTTCGGCGTCGGCGTGCGGGCGAGTTGTTTCAGCGTGGCGGACGCATCCTTGCCCCAGAGAAAGGTCGGCACCGAAAGGCGCGGGTCGATCTGTGCGCCCGTCGACGCCGTCTTGAGCGCCCCGACTGCCGCGCTCCCGGGTACGGCCCCGATCGTGGGAACGCTGGCGAGCGCGTCGATCGGCGGCAGCGTGCGCGCGACGGTGGGCGGGGAAAAGGTAAGGGCAAGCGCAAGGGCAAACGCGGTGGCGCCGGCGATCGTCGGGGCGACTCGAAGGCGGGCATGTCCCAAGGCGTTACGGCAGCTCATTGCTCGTTGGCTCCAGACGACAGTTGCAGGGTCGGCGAGCGCAGGTCGCCGGCCGCAAGTGTATAAGAGCCGCGCCGCTAGGATTCGTTCATGGCGGGAAAGCGTACGCGGACCGCCAGTCCGCGGCCGTCGGGGCCGTCCTCCAGCGAGACCGAGGCGCTGTGGGCATCGGCGATCCGTCGCACGATCGACAGGCCGAGCCCGCTCCCCAGCGCCTCGGCGGAGCCGGTGGCGCTGGTGCCCCGGTGGAAGCGCTCGAACACGCGTTCGCGGTCGGCGGCGGGAATGCCCGGCCCGGTGTCCTGAACCGACAGTACGGCGCCGCTTTCGTCGCGGTCGATGGCGACGTCGATGCGGCCGCCCTCCGGCGTGTAGCGCAGCGCGTTGTCGAGCAGGTTGGCGATCAGCATCGACAGGCTCGCCGCGTCGCCTTGCACGGTGGCGTCGGCGCTGCGCGTGATGCCCAGGTCGATGCGCTTCCCACCTGCGAGCGCGGCGCGCGCGACGATCGCGTCCTTGGCCAGTGCGGACAGGTCGACCGCGGCGAAGCTGCGTGCCGGCGCCTCCGGCTCCAGTCGCGCCATCGTCAGCAGCTGCTCGACCAGATGTACGGCGCGGTCCGCGCCGGCGTGCAGTTCGGCCAGCGCAGTTTTTCCCGCGGCGGTGTCGGGCGCGCGCTGCGCGACCTCCACCTGCAGCGTCAGCGCGGCGAGCGGCGTACGCAGTTCGTGCGCAGCGTCGGCAGTGAAGCGTCGTTGCGCCGCCAGTGCGTCGTCTAGCCGCGCGAGCAGCGCGTTGAGGCTGCCGGCGAGCGGCTGCAGTTCCTGTGGCAGCGTTCCCTCGGCAAGCGGCGACATCGCATCGGGGCGCCGCTTCGCCACTGCGCGCGACATCGCGTCGAGCGGGCGCAGGCCGATGCCGACCGCATACCAGATCAGCACGCCGAGAAAGGGGATCAGCGCGATCAGCGGCAGAAGCGTCCGCAGCGCCGTCTGTGCGGCAATCTCGCGGCGCTCGTCAAGGGCATGCGCGACCTGTAGCGCATGATTGCCGGCGACGTGCGTGTAGACACGCCATTCGCGGCCGTTCTCCATCACGTTCGAATAGCCGTCGGTGGCGGGGACCGGGAATCCGGCCACCGGCTGCGACCAATACACGAGCACGCCACTGCGGTCCCAGATCTGCGTGACGATCTGCGACACGGCGGCGACGCCGCGACCGTCCGGCGGTGCGCCCGAGGCCGGCCGGCCACGCAACAGGTCGTCGATGCGCGTCGAATAGGCGAGCTGCTTCAACTGCAGGTCGAACAGATCGCCGACCTCGCGGCGCGTCTCGAAATAGGTGAGGACCGTCGCGGCGGCGACCACCGCGGCCAGCCCCAGCAGTAGCCAGGCCAGAAGCGTGCGGCGGATCGAGGTCACATGTCCCCCCCGAACGGCGCTGCGCGCCGCTTCCCCCCAAGGGGGCGCGTGCCTTGGGGCGGTCCTGCGGCACTGGGGTCCCCCCCGAACGGCGCTGCGCGCCGCTTCCCCCCAAGGGGGCGCGTGCCTTGGGGCGGTCCTGCGGCACTGGGGTCCCCCCCGAACGGCGCTGCGCGCCGCTTCCCCCGAAGGGGGCGCGAGCCTTGGGGCGGCCTAGCGGTGCTCATGCTCGAGCAATCACATAGCCGACGCCGCGGATCGTGCGGATCGCGTCGGCACCGAGCTTCTTGCGCAGGTTGTGTACGTGAACCTCGACGGCATTGCTCTCGATCTCCTCGCCCCAGCCGTAGAGGTGCTCCTCGAGCTGCGCCTTGGACAACGCGGTGCCGGGACGTTCGAGCAGTGCCTCCAGCAGCGCGAATTCGCGCGCGGAAATGTCGACCTGTGCGTCGCCTCGCGTAAGCGTCCGCGTCGCCGGGTCGAGTGCCAAGTCGCCGTTGCGCAGTACGTTGTCCTCGCGCGCGACGTCGCGGCGCAACAGCGCCCGCATCCGGGCGAAGAGTTCGTCCAGGCTGAACGGCTTCACCAGGTAATCGTCGCCGCCGGCGTCGAGGCCCGCGACCCGGTCGGCGACGGCATCGCGCGCGGTCACGACGAGGACGCGCACCTTGTTGCCCGCGCGGCGGATCTCCTTCAGGAGGTCGAGGCCGCTCTTGCGCGGCAACCCCAGGTCGAGCAGCACCAACCCGTACGCGCCGTCGGCGGTGTCGAGCGCCAGCTTCGCCGCCTGCCCATCCTTGACCCAGTCGACAACGTAGCTGTCCTGCTGCAACGCGGTGTGCAGCGTCTTTCCGATCATCGGGTCGTCTTCGACCAGGAGGATGCGCATGAAAATGTGGATCTCGCAACGAGGTCAGCCATTCTAACGGTCACTGCCTTAACCCGGCCTTATGTCGGGGCCGAACCGGGGCGGCTCGCGGTCGTTGCGGCGTTCGTGCCGATTGCCTATGCTCTGCGCGACACCCGAACCTGCGTTCGATGTCGCGCGGGTGCATGGGCCCGGATCATGACGGAGGAATTGGCATGGAACGCATCACGATGTCGATCGACGAGGAGCTGGCCCGCGAGTTCGACGCCTTGATCGCCGCGCGCGGCTACGCGAGCCGCTCCGAGGCGATGCGCGACCTCCTGCGCCGCGAGCTCGAGGCGCACCGCGCCAACGGCGCCGGGGAGGGCTATTGCGTCGCCAACCTGTCGTATGTCTACAACCATCACCAGCGCGATCTCACCGAGCGGCTCACCGAGGCGCAGCACGCGCACCACGACCTGGTCGTCGCGGCCACGCATGTCCATCTGGACCACGACAACTGCCTCGAATCGGTGATCCTCAAAGGCCCGGCAGAAACGGTGCGCGCGCTCGCCCAGCGGATCGGCGCCGAGCGGGGCGTCCGCCACAGCCAGCTCAATGTGATCAGCGTGGCGACCGATGACCGCCACCCTGGCTTCAAGGCGCGGTCCCACGCCGGCCATCTGCATTTTCGTCCGCGATCCTGATGCCCCTTGCGATTCCCCCCTTGCGCTTGGTTTCGCCCCGCAGTAGGATTATTTGGCCAGTAGTTCCTACGATTGGTCGTATGTCCGTTCGCGGATGCCCCGGCCATGATCGCGCTGCACCCTGACGCGCACGACCCTTCAGAGCCCGTGATGGACCCGCATTCGACCACCTTCGCCGCGTTGTGCACGCTGGCGCTGATGCTTGGCGTCAAGCACGGATTCGACGCCGATCATCTGGCCACCATCGACGGCCTCGCCCGTTGCAACGCGACCCGTTCGCGGTCCGCAGCAAAGTTCTCCGGAATGCTTTTTTCGAGCGGACATGGATTTGTGGTCGTGCTGGTGACGCTCGTGGCGAGCCTCGCTGCTGCGTCATGGCGCACGCCGGCGTGGCTCGAGATGACCGGGCTCACGATTTCGGTCGCGTTCCTGTTCGGGTTGGCTTTCGTCAACCTGCACGCTGCATGGCGAGCCGCGCCCGATGCGATCGTCGCGCCGGTCGGCTTCCGCGCGCGCTGGCTTGCCCGGTTCTTCGCGGCTCGGCGGCCGTGGGCGATCGCCGCGGTCGGGGCGTTGTTCGCGCTGTCTTTCGACACGATTTCGCAGGCGGCGCTGTTCGCACTCGCTGCGGGCAAGCACGGCGGCGCCGCTGCCGCGATATTGCTGGCGACGCTGTTCGTCGCCGGAATGATGGCGGTGGATGGCGTCAACGGCCTGTGGGTCGCCCGCATGCTGCGCCGGATGGACCAGCGTGCGGCGATTGCATCGCGGGCGATGGCGGTGACGGTCGGCACCCTGTCCGGCGCCATCGGCATCTATACGGTGGCCAAGCGCTGGCTCCCGGACGTTCAGGAATGGGCCGATGGCCGCGAAATCGTGGTGGGTGCCGCTGTGATCGTCGTCGTCGGGGTCGCCTGGACCTGTGCGATGTTGCTGGCGCGCGGCTCGACAAGTCCCGACGACGCGCAGGCTCGCGGCATTCCTGCCCGCGGATGATCCGCTCTGATCCGCGGCGCTCGTTCCCGGCCGCATCCGGCCGGCCGAATTCCGCGCAACGTGAGGTGTACGGTCGCGACCGCGCGGTATCGGCGTCCTACGACGAAGGCAGCGCCACCGCGCGAACGGCAACCATTTCCCGCGCCATCGTGGCATCGAGCAGTTTCGCGGCATTGTAGATCGCGGTGATCGTGGGCGTCGGCACGCCCGCAAGCCGTCCGAGCTCGACCACCGACCCGACCAGCGCGTCGACCTCCAGCGCGCGTCCAGCCTCGACGTCCTGCAGCATCGACGTCTTGTGCCTGCCGACACGCGCCGCGCCATCGATTCGCTTTTCGAGCGTCACGCGAAAGGTGATGCCGAAATGTCCGGCTACCGCCTGCGCCTCGCGCATCATCTGCGCGGCCAGTTCACGACCATGCGGATCCTCGCACATGTCCGACAACGTCGTGTGCGTCAGCGCGGAAATCGGATTGAAAGTCAGGTTGCCCCAGAGCTTGAGCCAGATCTCGGCACGAATGTCGCTCAGCACCGGGCACTTCAATCCCGAGCGCACGAATGTGTCTGCCACCGCCTGTACGCGCGCACTCGTCGAGCCATCGAGCTCGCCCACTGGAAAGCGGTCGCCTTCGATGTGAACGATGGTGCCGGGACCCGTCAGCTCGGTCGCCGGATAGACAACGCAGCCGATGATGCGCGACGCGGGAATCGAATCCTTGATCGTGCCGCCTGGATCCACGGTCTCGACGGCGCGCCCGGCCAGTTCGCCGCCATGGTCCTGAAAGTACCAGAACGGAATCCCGTTCTGCATCGGGATGACGATGGTGTCAGCGTGGTACAGCGGGGCGAGTCTGGGTGCGACCGCCGCGACCTGGTGGGCCTTGAGCGCGAGGATGACCAGGTCGAACTGCCCGGCACCGGCATAGTCATCGGTCGCACGCGCCTGCGCCGCCTCCTCGCGCCCGTCGCGGTAGAAGACGCGAACGCCGCCGGCATTGATCGCGTCGAGATTCCTGCCGCGAGCGATGAAGACGACCTCGTTGCCGGAAAGTGCCAGCTTGGCGCCGACAAAGCCACCGATCGCGCCGGCGCCGACGATACAGATACGCATGATGGAGCCTGCCTTCGCATGGCACGAACGACGCTGGGATGATGCGGAGCCGGTGCGCCGGAGTCAGGACACCCCGCAGGGCGCCCCGCGATGCGACGGCGTCGGCCGTTGCGCTAGGTGGCGCTGGCCGCGTAGGTCTGCGCCAGCACATCCGGCGCCGCGGCGTCCGGCGCCGGCTCGAGCATCGTGATCCGCCACAGCGTACGCGCGTCGTTCGGATCGATCAGCGTGGCGGAATGGAGCAACGACGCATTATCCCATACCACGATGTCGCCGACGCCGTAGCGGAACCGCAGTTGGTACCTGGGTTGAGTCGAATGTGCGGCGAGTTCGTCGAGCAGGTCGCGGGCTTCGTCGTCAGGCATGCCGACGATTCCGAACGAGCTGCCCGACACCGCGTAGAGCGACTTGCGGCCGGTGACCGGATGCGGTCGCGCGATCCGGTGCGTGATCACCGGCATTTTCGCCTTCTGCGCGGCGTTCAGAACCGAAGCAACGGTGCGGCTCGATTCATCCTGGTCGTGGCGGTTGCCGTAGTGATGGATGCCGAAGAGCGGCTCGATGCGCGCCTTCATCGCGTCGGGCAGGTCGTCGTAGGCGGCCTGCTGGTTGGCGAACAGGGTGTCGCCGCCGACCTTCGGGACCACGCGCGAATAGAGCGTCGTGGCGCGCGCGGGAACCTGCAGGTAGGAATAATCGGTGTGGAAGTATGACCCTGCATCCTGCAATCCCGTCGGGTGGCCGTCCTTCTTGACGTTCGACAGGATCAGGATGTTCGGATCCTCGGGATGGTGGAACTGGTCGATCACGTGCGGCTGCGGCGGTCCGAAGCGCCGCGCGAAGTCGACGAACTGCGCGGCCGTGATGTCTTGCGCGCGCAGTGCCAACACCTGATGCGAATAGAACGCGCGCGCGAGTTCGGTGAACGCCCGGTCCGACAGCGGTCGCGACAGGTCGACGTCGATCGTCTCGACGCCGAAACCCTTGGCAAGCGGGGAAAAGGTCGCCATGCCCGCCTTCGGAGTTCTATTTCACGAACGTTGGCATAAGCATGCGCGGCAGCCAGAGCACCAGATCGGGAAACAGGATGACGATGAGGAGAACCGTCAGCAGGGGAATGAAGAGAATCAGCGTGTCCTTGACCGCGTCCTTGATCTTGATGCCGCCGATCGAGCAGGCGATCATGAGGCACAGTCCGTAAGGTGGGGTTACCAGACCGTAGGCGATCGATATCACGCCGATGATTGCGAAGTGGATCGGATGCATACCGACCTTTTCGGCCAGGGGTGCCAGAATCGTGCCAACGATGATGATTGCCGGGATGGCGTCGATAAAACAACCGATGAACAGAAACGCGGCGGCGGTGATGAATCCGACGCTGGTGATCCCGCCTCCCAACGACGCGACGGCATCGACGACCAGTTGCGGGATGCGGAAATAGGCGAGGATCCATCCAAAGGCAGACGCGGTGCCAATGCAGAAGAGCGCGATTCCCGCAAAACGCGCCGAATCGTACAGCGTATGCCGAAGCTGCTTGAAATCGAGCGCGCGGTAGACAACCACGCCGAGAACCATCGCGTATAGCACCGCGATCACCGATGCTTCGGTAGGAGTGAAGAAGCCGAAGACGATGCCGCCCACGATGATCGCCGGCGTCATGATCGGCAGCAACGCGGCGCCGGAAACGCGCAGTGCCTCGCGCAGCGTCGCGCGCGGGTAAACCGGGTAGTCACGGCGCTTGGCGTAGATGTAGACGGTCGCCATCAGTGATAGGCCCATCAATGTCCCGGGCACGACCCCGGCGAGAAACAGCCCCCCGATCGAAACCGAGATTACGCCTCCCCAGATCACCATCAAAATGGACGGCGGAATGATCACGCCCATCACCGCCGCGCAGGCGACCAGCGCAACGGTGAACGACGTGTCGTAGCCCTGCTTTTTCATCGCTGGAATCAGCACGCCGCCCACGCCGGCTGCCTCGGCGGTCGACGACCCCGAAATGCCGGCAAAGAGCATGGATACGAGCACGCTGATATGACCCAGGCCACCCGGCAGGTGACCGACAAGCACGCGCGACAGCGCGATGAGCTTCTCGGTGATGCCCGCGGAATTCATCAGGTTGGCAGCCAGCATGAAGAACGGGATCGCCAGCAGCAGGAACGAGTTGTACGACTTCAACATCTCGTTCAACAGCAGGAATGGCGTCAGCCGGTCGTCGATGAAGAACACCGGTATGCACGCGAGTCCCAGCGCGAAAGCCACCGGTACCCGCGCGACGAGCAGCACCGCGAAGACGCCGAACAGGATCAGCGCAACTTCAAGCGGACTCACGCGGCGCGTCCCGGTAGAGTTTGAAATCGTCGGCGAGCTTCTCCAGCAGGAACAGGAACCAGACGATTCCGGCAAGCGGCCACGCAATATGAATCGACAGCATGTTGATTCCGGTCATCTCTGAATTCTGGTCCCAGCCGAATTCGGCGAATCGCCATCCAAAGGCAATGAATATGAGTGCCACCAGGAACATGCTCGCGTGAACGAACATGCGGGCGGCGGCCTTGCCCGCGTGCGGTCTTCGGCGTCGGGAGCACGTCGACGTCGAAATGGGTGCCGTCACGCACGGCGATCGTGGCGCCGATCATGATGAGCCACATCAGGAAAAACCGCGCCGCCTCCTCCGTCCAGATGTAGCGTGGAACGAAATCGACGAAACGGGAGGCGATCTGCATCGTGACCGGCACGATCATCACGGCCATGAGCGCCGTGATGATAATTTGCAGTCCGCGGTAGATCAGCGCGTTCAGCGAGCGCATGAGGGATCTCGGGGAGGGTGGCGGTGGATGTCGCGAGGGGTGTACCCGCCGCTGTGAACGAACCGATCGCGCCGCGCAGACGCGTCAAACCAACCTCATCGCGATCGAGCGCCTGGGAACTTGCATTCCTCTGGACCCGCACCTGCGTCGAGGGGGCGCGGACTCGCGTCCGCACTCCCCGTCACACGTCACTTGATCGAATTGACCTTGTTGAGAATTAGGGTCGCGTCGATTTCCTTGGCGTATTCCTGCTTGACCGGTTCGGAAAGCTCGAGCAGCTTGTCGCGTTCGGTGAACACGTAGGTCTTGAGCTTGCCCTCCTTCTCGAGCTTGGCGCAGCAGTGCGGCGTCCGCGCCCGACTCGAGATCGCGACCGAACTTGCCGGCCTCTTTGCCCGCCTTGAGGATCGCGGCCTGCAGATCGGGCGGCAGCTTGCGGAAAGTCTTGCCGGAAAAGCACAGCGGCCGCACGGTGATCGCGTGCTGGGTTAGTGAGATGTCGGGACCGACCTCGTAGAACTTCATCTGCGTCGAGTCCGGCGGCCTCGTTCTCGGCGGCCTGGATGACGCCGGTCTGGATCGCGTTGTAGACCTCGTTGTAGGCGATCACCGAGGGCGTGGCGCCGATGGCATTGAACATCTTCGTCTGGATCGGCGCGCCCATCACGCGGATCGACAAGCCGCTTCAGCTCGGCCATGTTGCGCACCGGCTTGTTGGCGATGATGTTGCGCGTGCCTCCGCCGGCATAGCCGATGATCATGCACGTCCGCCTTCTTCGCAACTTCGTCGACGATCGGCTTGAACGCGTCGGACTCGAGGACCTTGTTCCAGTGGTCCAGGTCGCGGAACAGGAACGGCATGTCGAGCAGCGGCGCCGCTTTCGCGAACGTCGACATGTGCGCCGGCGAAACGATCGCGTAGTCCACCGAAATGCCCTGGTTCATGTAGGCGAAGTAGTCCTTCTCGAGTCCGAGCTCGCTGTTTCGGTGGAGCACGAAATTGATCGGCTTGCCGTAGTACTTGGCCGTCAGCTCCTGGAACTTGAGCAGCGCCTTGTTGAACGGATGGTCGTCGTCGAACTGGACGGCGCCGTGCAGGGTGATTGGAGCCTGCGCCAAGGCGCCCGCGGACAACGTGATGCCGAACGCCAGCAGGCCGCGCAGCAAAGCGCGAATAAAAAATCGCATTTCGTTCCTCCTCGTATTGATGATGCAGCTCTTTTGGCGCCGGTGCGAACGGGTCCGCGGCTGCTCTCTGGTCAGGTGGTCCGACCAATTGTTTCGCTTCGGCCGCGGTATGTCAATGCGTATCGTGTTGTGCTTCGCACCATGAACGTCCGTGTTCCGGGCGGCTCTCGGAAACGGTGCGCCGCCTCAGTGCTTGGGCAGCGGCGTGGACGCGGTCAGCGCCCGCACCGGCACCTTGATCTCCTGCGTCGTCTTTCGGCCGTCCTTGTCGACGAAAGTCAGTGTGAAGGGCACGCTTTCGCCCTGCTTGAGTGGCGCGGCGAGGCCCATCATCATCACGTGATAGCCGCCGGGCTTCATCTCGACCGTCTTGCCCGCGGGAAGCGCGAGGCGATTGATCGCGCGCATGCGCATGATTCCGGCCTCCAGCGCCATTTCGTGGATCTCGACGGTCTTCGCGGCAGGCGTCGCGGCGCTTACCAGCGCCGCGTCGGTGCTGCTCGTGAGTTCCATGAAGGCCCCGGTGGCCATCTGACCCGGGACGGTTCCACGGACCCAGGCTTCGGTGATGCTCACCTCCCCGAATGCGGGCGCGGCGGCCACCACGAGCAACAGGCCCAAGTACGAAAGTTTCGCTGACATGACGATTCCTTGCGAGCGGTTCGGTTGCGCGTCGCGCACCGATGGCGCAATCGGTAGGCGACGCATCGAGCGCATTCTACGCGGAGCCCCCAATCGGCAAGTCCTTGCCGGGCCGGGGCAGCCTCGAATGGCCGCATGGGATAATTTCCCCATGGCAATCCTTGTCCCCACGACGGCGGGCTCGCCTTCCGGCGCCGAGCCGCTTCCCGCGGTCGCGCCGCGTGCCGTCGCCATCTGGCTGCTCGTATGCTGCGCGCTGGTCTTCTCGATGGTGGTGGTGGGCGGTGTCACGCGCCTCACGCATTCGGGACTGTCGATCACCGAATGGCAACCCATCGTGGGCACGTTGCCACCGCTTTCGCAGTCCGATTGGGACGGCGCGTTCGCCAAGTATCAGGCCACGCCGGAATATCAGCAGGTGAACAAGGGCATGACGCTGTCCGAATTCAAGGGGATCTTCTGGTGGGAGTATTTCCACCGCCTGCTGGGCCGGCTGATCGGTGTCGCCTTCCTCGTGCCGCTACCTCGGGTTCGCGCTCCGGCGCCGGATTCCCCCGGGTTACGGCGGGAGGCTCGCCGCCCTCTTCGTGCTGGGCGGCCTGCAGGGTGCGATGGGCTGGTACATGGTCAAGAGTGGCCTCGTCGACGATCCTCGTGTTTCGCAGTTCCGGCTGACCGCGCACCTTGGGCTCGCCTTCGTGATCTTCGGTGCGATGTTCTGGGTCGCGCTGTCGCTGCTCGATCCGCGACGCATCGCCGCGGCGGACGCGCGCGTGCCGCGACGCTTCGCGTTCGTGATCGTCGGTCTCGTTTTCATCATGGTGCTGACCGGAGGTTTCGTCGCCGGTATCCGCGCCGGCTTTGCGTACAACACCTTCCCGCTGATGAACGGGCACGTGGTGCCGCCCGAGATCATGCTGATCGAGCCGTGGTGGAAGAATTTCTTCTACAACATGGCGACGGTCCAGTTCGACCATCGAGCGCTGGCGTGGGTGCTCGCCTGCGCGGTCCCGCTACTGTGGTGGCGGGTGCGCAGTGCGCCCGGGGTTCCGGCGCGTGCGCGCACCGGGGCACACCTGCTGCTCGCGATGTTCGCCGTACAGGTCACGCTCGGCATCGCCACGCTTGTCCACGTCGTCCCGCTGCCGCTCGCCGCCGCGCATCAGGCAGGCGCGCTCCTCTTGTTCGCCTTCGCCCTTCACCTCGCGCATGCGCTGCGCTGACCGGCGCGTAAAATCCGCGCTAGCCCCTGCGCTCGGAACCGCCGACGCCGGATTGTTGCAGTCGAGGATCATCGAACGTACGCATTGATGCCCACCGTCCCCGCCCTGCCAGCCCGCGATCTCAAGCATGCCGACCCGGCCGTCGCCCCGGGTTCGCTCGCCGCCTGGGTGCTGGCGCTGCGGCTGCGCAGCCTGCTGGTCGCGATAAGCCCGGTCATCGTCGCCGCCGCGCTCGTCTGGGAGCGCACCGGCCGGCTCGCCACCGGCACCGTGGTGCTGATCCTGGCCGCGAGCGTGATGCTGCAGATCATCACCAACCTGCAGAACGATGTCGGATACACGCGGCGCGGCGGTGAGCGCAGTGGAACGCGGATAGGCTTGCCGCGCGCGACCGCGCTGGGCCTGCTGACGATTGGGCAGGTGCGCACCGCCATCGTATTCGCGGTCGCGCTCGCGGTTCTGCTCGGGCTGCCGCTGGTGCTCATGCGCGGCTGGGTTGTCCTGGCGATGGGGCTTGCGTCGATCCTTGCGGCGCTTGCGTACATGGGCGGACCGAGGCCGATCGCCTACACGCCGTTCGGCGAGGTTGTGGTGTTCGCCTTTTTCGGTCTGATCGCGGTGGTCGGCGCCGACTACACACTGACCGGCGAGGCCCCGCCCGCCGTCACCTGGCTGGCGGCTGTCGCCATGGGATCGCTGGCCATGGCGGCGCTGCTTGTCAACAACCACCGCGACATCGAGCACGACGCGGGCGTTGGACGCCGTACGCTGCCGGTCGCGCTCGGTGTGCGTGTCTCTCGTGCGTTATATGTGCTGATGTTGTCGCTGCCCTTCCTGCTGGCGCCGGCGATGGCGTGGCAGGTCGGTACTCCCTGGCTTCTGGCCGCCGTTGCTTGCCCTGCCGACGGCGCTGCGCCTGCTGATCGACTTTCACCGGTGCCCGCCCGGCCTGCCGTTCAATGCCGTGCTGTTCCGCACTTTCAAGCTCGAACTCGTCTACGCCGCGCTGCTGTGCGCCGGCGCGATCGTCGCGCGGGCGCTCGCAGCATGATCGTCGAGGCCGGCACGGCCCGCCCGCCGGCACGCGTCACCAAAGTGAACCGGCGTCCCTGCTCGGGTTGCGCCGTCTGTTGATAACGGCGATGATATGAGGTTCCACGTTGTTGGCTGCAGTGAAGTCATGAACGAAACCCGCGCCCTGGACGAACCCCTGACCGATGGCGAGCTCGACGAGCTCGAGAGCTTTCTCGCTTCCGACGCCGTCCCCGAAGACTGCATGGACCTCGAGATGCTCGACGGATTCCTTGCGGCGATCGTCAGCGGCCCGGAGGCGATCCAGCCCTCGGAGTGGCTGCCGCAGGTGTGGAGCGACGGCGGCCGCGCCTCCACGCCGGCGTACGGCAACAGCGGCGACGCGCAGCGAATCATGGCGCTGATCCTTCGCCACATGGTCGGCATCCAGCGCACGCTGGCGGAATCGCCGACGCGCTTCAAGCCGCTGCTCTACCTGCCCGAGGAAAAGAAGTCCGACGACCGGCAGCCGCCCGAGGGCACCGCTTGGTGCGAGGGCTACATGGCCGGCGTCAAGCTGCGCGACGAGGGTTGGCAGCCGCTCTACGATGCCGAGGACGCCCGCGACTGGATCTTCCCGATCGAGGCGCTGGCGTTCGGCGACCAGGATCCGGAGTTTTCCGAGTGGATCGACGACAAGGAAAAGCGGGCGAGCCTGGTCGAGGAGCTTGCCGTTGCCTGTGTCCTGATCTACCGCTTCTGGCAGGCGCGCAAGACTGCACTGCCTCGCGGCAGTGGAGCGCGGCGCACGCTCTCCGATGCGGCACGGAAATCGCGAGAACGACTCCACTAGACTCGCGCTCGAGTCACCTGCATGGCCGCATGGCGGCGGACTGCACGATGTCGATGTGCCACCCGAAGCGGGTCGATTTCGGAGGCCTCCGGCCGCATGATGCCTTCGGTGCCTGTTACTGCGTCGCCGTGATCCCGCCGTCGACGTAGAGCACCTGCCCGGTGACGAAGCTCGCCGCCGCGGAAAGGAAGAAAAGCACCGGCCCGCTGACATCGTCGACCTCGGCGATTCGCCCCAACGGAATTCGCTCGAGCAGTCGGCGATGGACGTCGGCATCGGCCAGCCAGTCGTTCGCCATCGGCGTGCGGACCACGGTGGGCGCGACGCCGTTGACCGTGATCCCGTGGCGCGCCAGTTCCACCGCGTGCTGTTTCACCAGTAACGACAGCCCGCCCTTGCTGCTGCAGTACGCGGAGTACCCTCGATCGCGCATGCCGAGTTGCGCCCGCACGGACAACAGGTGGACGTGACGGCCGCCGCGTCCGGCCGCGACCTGCACGCGGGCCACCGCCTGCGCCAGGAACATCGCGGCCTTGAGATTCACGTCGAGGACGCGGTCGAACGCTTCCTCGGTGACGTCCAACAACGGCTCGATCTGCTGCGTGCCGATGGCGTTGACGAAGTGGTCGATGCCACCGTGCCGGCCAGCCGCCTCGGCTACGGCGGCGCGGATCGACGCCACGTCACGCGCGTCGAACGCGATGCTGCTCGCTTCGCTTCCGGATGCGCGCAGCGCCGCGGCAAGCGCGTTCGCCTTGGCGGCGTCGTGGCCGCCGACGACTACCGTCGAACCGTACCGGGACAGCGCGCGCGCGACGGCCTCTCCGATTCCGCCATAGCCGCCGGCGACCAGCGCGACCTTGCCGGCCAGATCCGCGTACCCTGCATCAGACATCAAGGACACTCTTCTTTCCGAACAGTCCGCGGGCGCGGAAGGTCACGACGGCAATGAACAGCAGGTACATCGAAAGTAGCGACCACTCGGACGCGTAGGCGCCGGCGAGCCCGACCACCAGGCCCACCAGCAACGCGGCAAGGACCGCACCCCAGAAGCTGCCGACTCCTCCGAGCACGATGATGAGAAAGGCCGGCACCACCGCATCGACCCCGACATGCGGACGCATGCCCCAGATCGGCGACATCACGACACCTGCCAATCCGGCGAGTGCCACGCCGAGCGCGAAGACCATGAGCCGCAGGCGCCCGAGATTGATGCCGAGCGCCCGCACCATTTCGCTGTCGTGCGCGCCGGCCTTTATGATCGAGCCGTAGGGGGTCTTTTCCAGGAACAGCCACAGCGCTCCAATCGCGAGAGCGGCGATGCCGCAGGCGAAGAGCCGGTATCGCGCGTAAATGAGGTCCCCCAGCATGAACGCACCGGAGATCGCCTCGGGAAGCGGCAGCTGCTTTTCGGTCGAGCCCCAGAGCGCGCGAATGCCTTCCTCGATGACCAGTGCGGCGCCAAAGGTCAGCAGCAATCCGTACAGCGGGTCACGCCCGTACGTGCGCCGAAGTGCCAGCTCGAGCCCCATGCCGACGATGCCGACCACCAAAGGCGCAAACAGGAGCGCGAGCGCATAGCGCCAGCCAATCGGCAGCGCGCCATAGCCTGCAAGTGCCGTTCCCGCGAGACTTCCGCCTGGCGCCGCGATCACGAGAGCCACGTACATGCCCAGCGCGAAAAACGATCCATGGGCAAGATTGATCGTCTCCATCAGACTCACGACCAGCATGAACCCGAGCGCGATCAACGCGAACAGCAACCCGAGTGCCAACCCGTTGACGAGGTGAGGTACGAAACTCACGCTCAGCGCGTTGCCTTGATCATTGTGGTCGCCGGCAATGCCGGTGATCGCTCACATCTCGAACGTCGGCGTCGCCTCGTAGCTTTCGAGCTTACAGGTCTTTGGCGCATTGGCGTCCATCACGTCCTTGGGCGCCGACTCCGTCAGGATCTTGAACAGATCGTCCTTTGTCTTCGGCTGGTCATTGTAGGTGGCCATATAAATCGTCTGCTGGCATTGATGCGTGGCCGGATCGATCCATGCATCGTAGGCCTGCATGCGGTCGCGCGCCGTCATCTTGCGGCCTTCGAGCTTCTTGATGATCGCGATGTTGTTCGTGGTGCCTGCCTCCTCGATGCAGCGCAGGAGCTCGCGGGTGGCGACGTAACCGTTGTAGTAGACGTTGCCCGGTTCCCGGATCGCCATGCCCGGATAGATCTTCTGGTAGGCGGCGACGAATTCGTTGACATTGGGCAGGTCCAGCAGCCAGTACCAGGTCGTGCCGAACACACCGAAGATCTGCTCGGGCCCGAGCCCATACACGTCCGGCCAGTCCTGCTGGTTGTTGATCCACGCCATCTTTTTTTCCAGCCCGAGCTGCACCACCTGCTGGCGCAGCGCCTTGATGTCGTCGCCGCCGACGGCCGTGGCGACGACCTCCGGCTTGATCTGCTGCAACTTGATGAGGTAGGAAGAAAAATCACGCGTGTTCTGCGGGATCAGGAGCTCGTCGACGATCTTGCCGCCATTGGCCTCGACCAGCTCGCGCGTGGACTTGGAGGTGTTGTGACCCCAGACGTAGTCGTTGGTCAGCAGCACCCAGTTCTTGCCGCTGGCCTTGATGGCGTTCTTGACGATCGCCTCGGCGAAGTTGGTGCCATTGCCGTCCCATACGAATTTCACGCGGTGGCAGTTCTGACCCGACTCGGTCGGTGAGCTCGAGTTGGTGTTGAAATAGATGCAGCCGTATTTCTGCGCCACCTGCGAAATCGCGTTGGCTACCCCCGAATGCACGCCACCGATGAGGAAGGCGGCGTCGTTGCGCGTGATCATGCGCTCGGCGACGCGCGATCCGGTGGCTGGAGTGGTTTCCGTGTCCATGTGGACCGCTTCGATCGGCCGGCCAAGCACGCCACCCTTGGCGTTGAATTCCTTGATGGCCATCATCGCGCCAAGGCGTTCCATGCTTCCCGAGGCGCCGTACTGGCCGGACGTATCCATGGTCAGCCCGATCACCAATGGCTTCTTCTGCGCCGACTGAGCCCACGCATGGTTCGTCTTCCACGGCCCGAAGAAGGTTGCGGCACCGGCACCGGCCGCCATTGCGGTGAGCAGCGATCGCCGCGTCGCGGCGGCAGGCTTCAGGACTTCGCCCTGCGAGTCCATCCGGCGTAGATTCGAGCATGGAGTCCTCGTCGGTCATCGCATGTGGCATGTCGCTCCTCCATTGGTCCGCTGGCGGGATGGGGCCCTTCGGTGTTCGCGATTCGCGGCACCACCTCAGGAACGCGTTGACGGGTGGTTCGGATGTTCCGTCAGTAGCTGAAATGGAATGTTCATTCCATACGGTCACGATGTCAAGTGCGTTTGCCCGGTTTCTTCATTGGGCGCCTGCGGGCGGCGCGCTCGGCGAGCGCATAGCCGACCGACATCACCAGCGCCTGTGCGGCGCACAATGGTGCCACCAGCGAACGGAACTGCACGGCAGGATCGTCGCCTACCTCGAGCATGATGTTCGCGGATCGCGCGAGTGGCGAGACCGGATGGTCGGTAATGGCGATGATTTTGGCGCCGTGCAGGCGCGCAAGGTCGGCGGCCTCGATCACCTCCGGCGTGTAGTTGCGGAAGCTCGCGGCCAGCAGCACATCGTCGCGCCGAATCATGGCGACTTGCTGGCGCAGCATTCCGCCGACGGAATCGAGCAGGATTGCCCTGACCTCGAGCTGTGCCAGCCCGTACGCGAGGTAGGCCGCCACCGGGAACGCCCGGCGCTGGGCGAGCAGGAAGACCATGCCCGCCCCGAGCACGAGCTCGGTCGCCTTCTGCAGCCGGCGCGGGTCGAGATGCCCGCGCATGCGCTCCAGCTCCTGCATGCCGCTATCGACCAGTTGCGGCAGCACGTGACCCTGGTCGCCGCCGGTGCGCCGCAGCTGTTCGATGCGCTCGCGATAGGTCGCAGACCGCGCTACGAGCCGCTCGCGGTAAATGCGTTGCAGATCGGTGAATCCGGAATAACCCAACGCGTTTGCAAAGCGAATGACCGCCGACGGCGGCGCGGCAGCGTCGCGCGCTATTTCGGCAACGGTGGAAAGTGCCATCGCGTCGGGATTGCCTAGCGCGAACCGCGCGATGCCCTGCAGGCGGTTCGGGAGCTTTGGGTACGACGCGGTGATCGCACGTGCGAGATCCTCGTAGCGCGTGCCGTCCTGCATCGATGGTCTCCTGGCCGATGTACCCATGGGCTTGTCAAGATGGAACGTTTATTCTATCGTGAGTCGGATTGGAACGGCACATCGGGCCGATCTGAGCACTGCACCCCAACGCCGAAACATGCCGAGCACCACCGAACCCGCCCTGCTCGCATCCCTGGCGATCGTTCACGCACGCCCGGTGTCGTCGTTTCCAGTCCCACTGATGGCGCTGCTCCTGGTCCTGGCCACCACGCCCGTTTGGCTGCCCGCCGTGGGCCTGTACCAATACCTGGCGCTGGAAATTTCGATCTTCATGATCTATGCGCTCGGCTACAACCTATTGCTGGGTAATTCAGGCCTGCCGTCGTTCGGGCACGGCGCGTTCTTCGGCGCCGGCGCGTATGCGTTTGGATTGCTGCAGCTGAAGGTGTGGCCCAACCTGTGGTTCGACCTTCTGGGAGCCATCGCGGCAGCCGCGCTCCTGGGCGGCATCGTGGCGGCGTTCATCTCGCACCGGCGAGGCATCTACTACGCGCTGTTGACCATCGCTTTCGGCCAGGTGTTCTGGTTTGTCTCAATCAAGTGGCACACGGTCACCGGCGGTGAAGATGGACTGTTGAACCTGAAGCGGCTGTCCGTACCCCTTGGCGTTGCGACACTCGACCTCAAGTCCAACGATGAACTTTTCTATTTCGTGCTCGCCATGCTGGTGCTGGTGATCCTGTTCTGCTGGCGTTGCGTGCACTCGCCGTTCGGCCGTGTGCTCCGCTGCATCAAGCAGAACGAAATGCGCGCGGGGTTCCTGGGGTATCGCGTCTGGATCCATAAGTGGCTGGTCTTCGTGCTGTCCGCGGCGATTGCGGGGCTTGCCGGCGCACTGTTCGCGATGGCGCAGCAGTCGGCGTATCCGAACGTGATGAGTCTGCATCAGTCCGGATTCGTCGTCATGATGGTGCTGATCGGCGGAGGTCTCGTAAGCTTCTGGGGCCCGGTCGTTGGCGCCGCGTTTTTCATCCTCGCGCGAGACCTGCTCGGTGCCTACACGGAAACCTGGCTGTTCTGGTACGGGCTGCTGTTCATGGCGATCGTGCTGTGGAAGCCCGAGGGCCTGGCGGGCATGGGGCGCGAGGTCGCCGCGAAGTTCTGGCGGCCGCGGGCACGATGATACGACCCCCACGCTCACTGCGTTCGCTGCCCCCCGAGGGGGCGCAGTCAGTGCCCTTCGGGCGGCCGGGCGGATATTGACGTGGCGCTGTTCGAGGCACGCGCGCTGCACAAGCGCTTCGGCGATCGCGTGGTGCTGGAGGAAATCGATCTTGCGTTCGATGCCGGCACGCTTACCGGAATCATGGGTCCCAACGGTGCCGGCAAGACCACCTGCTTCAACTGCCTGACGGGCATGTACGCGCCCGATCGCGGCGACATTCTGTTCGACGGCAAGTCGATCGGGGGTTTGTCGCCGCCTTCGATCACGCGGCTGGGCGTCGCGCGTTCATTTCAGGCGATCAGCCTTTTCGATGACGACACGGCGCTCGACAACCTGCTGGTCGCATTGCCGGGAATGCGGGCCCGGTCGTTCGACGCCTGGCGCGACCGGGCCCGTGACAGTGCTGCGCAGGATGAGGCCGCCGCGATCCTGGATCGAGTGGGCCTTCGCGGGCGCGAGCGGGTGCGCGCGCGAGACCTTGCCTATGGCGAACGGCGCGCGCTCGAGATCGGACTGGCGCTGGCGACTACGCCGCGGATCCTCTTCCTCGACGAGCCGACGTCCGGCCTCGGCGCCAACGGAACCGCGCGGCTGGTTGAATTGGTCGTTGAGTTGAAGCGCCGGCTGACGCTGGTGATCATCGAGCACGACATGCGCTTCTTGTTCGGCCTGGCCGACCACATCAACGTCATCCACTGGGGTCAGGTGATCGCGCAGGGTACGCCGTCGGAGTTGCGCGACAATCCATGGGTACGACGCTCCGCGCTGGGCATGCTGCCATGCTGAACGTGCACGAGATCGACACTTATTATGGCGAAACGCAGGTGCTTTTCGGCGTCTCGCTGGCGGTGGCTGCGGGCGAGATCGTTGCGCTGTTGGGACCGAGCGGCGCCGGCAAGACCACGACACTCCGGTCGATCCTTGGACTTACGCCCGCTCGGAAGGGTGCGATCGAGCTCGGGGGCCGCGACGTGACGCGGGCGGCGACGCACGAGATTGCGCGGGCGGGTGTCGGCTGGGTGCCGGACGATCGGCGGGTGTTTCCCTCGCTCACTGCATCGCGCAATCTGTCCATCGCGCGGAAGGAATCGCCGTTCAAGGCCTACGACACCGACGCATGCTGCGCCATCTTTCCCGCGCTGCGGCACCTGTTGCCGCGCGAATGCGAGAACATGTCGGGTGGCGAGCTGCAGATGGTTTCGATCTCGCGCGCGCTTGTCGGCGGGCCCGGCCTCATTCTGTTCGACGAGCCGAGCCAGGGCCTTGCCCCCAAAGTCGTGCAGGACGTGATGCATACGATCGTCCGGCTACGCGAGGCGGGCGTGGGATCGCTGGTCGTCGATCAGAACGTCCGCACCGTTCTCGAGATCGCTGACCGTGTGTACGTGATGCACGGCGGTCGCGTCGTGCACCAGGGCGCCGCGGAGGTGCTGCGCGACGATGCCGTGGCACGGTTGGCGCTGGGGTTGGCCGCGTGATGGCAGGGCTGACCGAAGGCGGGTGCGCCCCTGGGCAGAATCGGCGCTCACCGCCGCTTCTGCACGCCGAGGGGCTGGTAAAGCGCTACTTCGCACCAGGCCTGTCCCGCCGCGTGACCTTCACGCTCGAGGCCTCGCTGCGCGTCGATGTCCCGCAGGCGATCGGCGTGCTCGGCCCCAATGGCTCGGGGAAGACAACGCTATTCGAGCTGCTCACCGGCAGCAACGCACCCACGGAAGGCCGGGTTCTGGTCGGCGGTCGCGACATCCACCGCGTCCGCTATGCCGAGCGCGATCGGCTCGCCATCCATTATCACCAGTCCTACCAGGTGCGCGCATTTCGCAGAACGCGTCCGGGATGGATGATGGAGCCCGCCGGCCGCACGCGCCCGCTCGTCCACCTGTTCGACGAGCCGCAGTTCTCGATCCAGGACGGCTATATCGGCTTCATGCTGGATTTTTTCCGGCGTCTGCGAGACAGCGGTCACGTGGTTTTTCTGTGCGTACATCCCAACGAGCGCTTTCACCTGGATGTGCTACGCGAGTCGTGCGAGCGTTTTGTCTTCGTACGCGAGGGCCGGATCACCGAGTGCGCATCGTTCGCCGAACTGATTGCAGATCCGAACGCGCGCGCCTATCTCGGCGCTCTTGCGCCGGCGGCCTGACCCGGATCCGACAAAGGCTCCGCTGATCCAGAGGGAGACGCCCGGCGCGAGCAACGCCCGCGTCTGCCGATGCCGGCGCACGTACGCACGGACGCCGTCCAAGCACCAGCGGGAGCGCTCATGCCGGCGCAGCCGCCGTGCATCGAGAACACGCGGTGCGGAATGCCTGGTCCGATACGGTACCATCGCACCGGACCCGCTGCGCACCCTCATGTCGTTCGAACTCACCTTGCGCCACCTCGACTGGGGCACACTCTACGTGACCAGCGAGTGGGCATTGCGCGTCGCCGCGCTCATCTATGTCCCGCAGCGGCGCCCTCCGAGCGCCGCGCGCGCATGGTTGCTGCTCATCTTCTTCCTGCCGTGGGCCGGCGTCATCCTGTACCTGCTGATCGGCCGCGCCTACATGCCGCGCCGGCGTCTTCGCGTGCAGAGGCAGATCTTCGAGCTGATCCGACGCCTGGCGCCGCGCGCGTCGTCGTTCGACGAGACCGCTGCCCGCACGGTTTCGCCGGAACTGCTGCCGGCGCTGCGTCTTGCCGACCAGCTTTCGGAGTTCCCGGGCGTCGGCGGCAACCACTTCGAGCTCCTGCCCGTCTACGATGCCGCGATCGCCCGCATCGTCGCCGAAGTGGACGCCGCGCAGCGGTATGTGCACATGCTGTTCTACATCTTCGAGAACGACGATGTGGGGCGCGCCGTCGCCGGTGCGCTGGAGCGTGCCGCGCGGCGCGGCGTCGCGGTGCGCGTGCTGATGGATGCGATCGGCTCGCGCGCCGGATTGAAGGGCCTGGGCCCGGGGTTGCGCGCCGCGGGCGCCGAGGTGATCGCGGTGATGCCGCTGCGGCTGTGGGGCCCCAACGCAGCGCGCTTCGACCTGCGCAATCATCGCAAGATCGTCGTCGTCGACGATGCCTGCGCGTACTTCGGCTCGCAGAACATCGTTAGCGCGCACGCCAATCGAGGGATGATCAACGAGGAAATGCTGGTGCGCGCTGAAGGGCCGGTAGTCAGGCACCTGCACGCGGTGCTGCTGGGCGACCGTTATCTCGAAACCGGCGACCTGCCTCCGGAATCCGACAACCTGTCGACGGCCCCGCCCGACTCGGCGGCGCACGGGCTCGCGCAGGTGGTGCCGAGCGGGCCTGGCTACAACGAGGGCACCGCCGAGGCGGTGATGACGGCGCTGATGTATGGCGCCCGGACACGGGTCGTGCTGACGTCGCCGTACGTGATTCCGAGCGAGCCCTTCCTCGTGGCGATGTGCAGCACCGCGCGCCGCGGCGTCACCGTCGACCTGATCGTGGACGCCGAGTCCAACAAGCCGATGGTCCAGCTGGCCCAGCAATCGTATTACGACACGATGCTGAGGGCGGGCGTGCGCATCCATCGGCACCACGGGAGCTTTCTGCACGCCAAGCACATGAGCGTCGACCAGGACGTCGCCCTGATCGGGTCGTCGAACCTCGACATCCGTTCGTTCGCACTCAATGCGGAAGTCAGTGTGATGATCTACGATCGCGCGGTGGTCGCGCAGCTCGCCCGGATCCAGCATGACTACCTGCAACAGTGCGATCACGTCACCATCGAGGAGCGGCGTCAACTCAAGTTGCCGCGGCGCGTGCTCGAGAACCTCGCGCGGCTGACCGATTCGCTGCTGTAGCGACGCGCGAAAGGCGCAGCGACAGCGTCGCTACCCGGTGGCCGGCAGCGCGCGTTTCATCCGCGCCAGATCGTAGCCGCCGCGGCGCGCTTCGTAGTCCTCGATCAGTACCCGCAGTTCGTCGAACCGGTGGTCCGTCAGAGAGCCGGGTTCCGCGAGCATGAGGTCTTCGAGTTCATCGAGCGCCGCGACGTACGCGGCCTCGTCTTGCAGGCGAGGGGGGTCGAACAGGTGGGCCATGGCGCCTCCGCGGGGTTGCGTGGATGGTGCCGACCATGATCCTGGCGACCTGATTGCGTTGCCATCAGCCGAACGGACTAGGGTCCGATTGGGCGACGGCCGCAATGGCGTTTCTCGGCCGGAAGGCGTCAGACTGCGCTGCCGGGCGAGTCCGCGGGCGGCGGCTCCGCAGGCGATGGCTCCGCGGGAGGTGGCTCTGCAGCGGCGGAATCCGTTGCGCGCGGCGCGGCGTGATGCGCGAGCACGGTGAGCGCTGAGGTTGCGAGCACCACCAGCATCACCGCGCCGATTGGAAACGCGTCGAGCATGCCGGTCTCGCGTGCGGCCAGGAAGAGCAGCACGGTGATGAGACCGCGCGGCGCGATCCAAACGAGCTGCGCGATCTCCTGCTGCCTCAGCAGCTTGAGGATTATCCAGCGCGACGCCAGGATCACCAGAACACCTGCCGCCGCGACCAGCCACGCCTCGCGCATCAGCATCTGCCCCACGTCGGTCCAGTATCCGAGCAGCAGGAAGAAGAAACTCTTGGTCGCGAACGTCAGCTCGGTGACCAGCCCCTTGAATTCGCGCAGTGTCTGGTCGTAGTCG
The DNA here is from genome assembly GCA_963739745.1 of uncultured beta proteobacterium. Classification (GTDB taxonomy): domain Bacteria; phylum Pseudomonadota; class Gammaproteobacteria; order Burkholderiales; family Casimicrobiaceae; genus VBCG01. Next base: position 171,822 of record CAVUCJ010000005.1, on the reverse strand, counting down.
GGGGCCTTGATCCTGCGCATCGCCGAATGCCAGGTGACGAGATGCGGATTGTTGATCAGGAGGCCGCAGACGAGCACGACGATCAGCGGCGAAAGGTTGAGCGCCTTGCCGATCGCGTAGAGGAACACGATACCTGCCAGCACCGGCAGAAAGCGGATGTGGTGGTCGATCTGGTTGATGAAGTAGTAGAGCGCCAACGCTGCGGCAACCGCTGCGATCAGCGACACGGCGCCTCCGCCGACGAAACCTGCGGTGAACCCGTCGAGCGAGCCTTGGGCCGCCAGCCACGCGTAGAACACCAGCACGCCGAGGATGTCGGACAGCGACGACTCGTAGATGACGAATTCGCGCGGATGCTCTGCGAGAGTGTCGGCGCTGGGGATGGCGACGGCGCTGCTGATCACCGCGAAGGGGATCGCCGCGAGGACCGCGATCGGCATCGTCAGGTGCAGCAGGTAGCTGAACGACAGCGTGAACGCCGCCAGTGTGGCGAGAAAACCGAGCAGCGAAGCCGCCGCAGCCGTGATGATGAGACCACGCCTTTCGCGGGTGACCGTCAGGTCGAGCGCGCCTTCGAGCACGATCAGGATCAGACCCAGCGTGCCGATAACAGGTACGATTGGCTCGACCCATCCAAGGAAGTTGAAATGGAGAGCGTCGAGTATCTGACGGGCGATAAGCCCTGTGACGATCAGCAGGACGACGACCGGCAGCCGGAATCGCTCGCCGAAATGTTCGAGCAGGTACGCGAGGATGAGCAGCCCCGACGCGGCGAGGATGGCGGTGTTGGTCATGTTTGATCGAGCGCGTAGAGCGCCGGCCTGTGAACGCCTGCGTGCCGCCCCATCGCGGCGTGCAACCCGGGTGCGTCAGGGCAGCTGGATCTTTCCGCCGCCCGGCATGCCGCCCATGCCCATCCCGCCTCCGGTGAGCGCGCTGGCGGCGCCAGGCGGGGGTACGATGAGTCCGGACTGCGCCTGGCGGCGCATCTCCTGCAGTTCATGCATCGTGCGCTCGATTCCGGCGCGCGCGGCATCGCCATAGTTCGCGACGGCTTCGGCGAGATTCTTCGCTTCGATCTCGAAGCTGACCGGCAGTGCGCCCATGTTGGTCATGACCTGTGCTTCGCCCGTATATACGGTGGGTCTCCCGGTATCGGGCGATCCGTCGCTCTTGACGGGCGTCAGCATCCGGATCGTGCCGATCTTGCGATCGGTGACGATTTCTTCGCGATAGAGGGACGCGGCGTCCATTGCGGCGTCGGTGGCGGGGCGGGGATCGGCGGGCATGGGAGATTTTCCAGGAAATGGGAACAAGACCGATAGTTTAGTCGACGCTACCAATAGTCGGGCCGGGCCGCGCAATGTCAACCAGCCGGACCGCCGGCCGTTGATATACCGAGCCCCCGAGCCGGAGAGTGAAGTTATACCGTAACATCCAGTTACAGCGTCCCCTCGGAACGGGCAGGGGGGGGTCCGGTCCAAACAACTGGCCGGCAGAAGGGAAATTCAATGAAAAGAGTCGTCGTCCTATGTCTCGCTTTCGCGGCGATGGCCGCGTGGGGGGCTGCTGACGCCCAAGGGCGTGGCGGAGGCGGCGGTGGCCGCGGGTCCGGCATGAGCAGTGGCAGTGGTGGACATTCGGGCAGCGCCGGAGGGTATTCGGGTGGTGGTGGCTATCGCGGTGGAAGCTGGAGCGGCAGTGGCGGCAGTTATCGCGGCGGAAGCTGGAGCGGCGGTGGCGGCAGTTATCGCGGCGGAAGCTGGAGCGGCGGTGGCGGCAGTTATCGCGGCGGAAGCTGGAGCGGTGGTCACCGCGGCGGCACCTGGAACAACGGTTGGCGCCCGGGCTGGGGTCCGAGCTGGAGGGCGGGATGGTGGGGTGCGGGCTGGGGCACGGGATGGGGCGCAGGCTGGTGGGGTCCCGGTTGGTGGGGCCCGACCTGGGCAAGCGGATGGTGGGGGCCGAGCGTGGGCGTCGCAATCGGCACGCCTCTAGTTTGGGGCGCTCCTGTGGTGTCCGGATTTTCCGCCGCGCCGGTCGAGGTGGAGGAAAACTTCATCGGGGTGCCGCCGTCGAGCGCGCAAGTGGCCGCGCCGACGACCTACTGGTATTACTGCACCAGCCCTGCCGGCTACTATCCGTACGTGCAGAGCTGCAATCAGGCATGGATTCCGGTGGTGCCGCAGTCGGCGCCGCCTGCCGGGGGCTAACGATGAGGCTCTGGATGAAACGCCCTGCACGCTCATTGCACCCAACGATGCCCGGTGGTTTTGCAATGCGAAATCGAATCGTGCTCGTGCCGGCAGCCGCCGCGTTGTTGATCGCCGGCTGCGCGACGATGCCGAGCGGTCCCAACGTCATGGTGCTTCCGGGGCCGACCAAGAATTTCGACCAGTTCCAGGCGGATCAGATGTCGTGCCAGCAGTACGCGCAGGCGTCGATCGGCGGCGCCACGGCGGCCGAGAACGCCAACAACGCCGCGGTGGCGAATGCGGTGATCGGCTCCGCGCTGGGCGCCGCGGCCGGCGCGATCATTGGATCGGCCACCGGTCAGTCGGGCGCCGGCGCGGCGTGGGGCGCCGGCACGGGACTGCTGTTCGGCAGCGCCGCGGGCGCCAATGCCGCGGGACTCACCTATTACGAAGCGCAGCGGCGCTACGACATCGCATACATGCAATGCATGTATGCACGCGGCAACCAGCTTCCGGGGCAGGTTGCCTATCGCGCCGCGCCGGCCCGGCCCGCTGCGCCCGCGTACCCGCCGCCCAACTACCCACCGCCGCCGTTGTCGGACAATGCGGCCACACCACGAATGGCGGCACCCAGGGTTTCGCCGCCCGCGAGCAGCACCGCGCCGGTCGCCACGCCCGGTTACGGGACGCCGCCCGGGCCGATCGCCCCCGGACCCGCGCTGCCGGTGGCGCCTCCCGGCAATTATCCGCCGTCGGCCTATCCGCCGCCGAACGCGCCGCCGCCGCCGGGAATCTCCTGACCTACCGCTGACGACGAACGGGCCGGATGTTTCGGCTCGCTGCGGCTCCGGGGGACATCGGCTGTCCACACACTGTTGTCGCCGGCGGGCCCATCAGCGCAGGTGATGCGGCGCGGCGGGCGAGGGCCGGCGCCTCCTCATCGCCTCGCGCCGCGCAGAGCCACGCGCTTGCGCTACGCGTGCGCCATCCGCTGCCCGTGCTCGCGGGTCGCGTGGAAGCCGACCTTCGGCCACCGCTCAATCGCCACCTGCAGGTTGAAACGGTTGGGCGCCAGGTACACCGGATTGCCGTCGACGTCGGTGGCGAGCGTCGCCGCGCGGTCGCGCTCGAATTCACCGCGCATCTTCTCGTCGGGGTAGGTGAGCCAGCGCGCGGTCGCGATGCCGGCGTCGTCGTAGATCGCGTCGACCTTGTATTCGCTGGCCAGGCGTGCCGCGACCACCTCGAACTGCAGCTGCCCGACGGCGCCCAGCAGCAGCGTGTTGCCGACCAGCGTCTCGAAGACCTGGATCGCACCCTCCTCGCCCAGTTGCTGCAGGCCCTTGGCGAGTTGCTTCGCCTTGAACGGATCGCGCGGGCGGGCCACGCGGAAGAGCTCGGGTGCGAAGTAGGGAATGCCCTTGAAGCCCAGTGCTTCACCCTCGGTCAGCGTGTCGCCGATCTGCAGCTGTCCGTGGTTGTGGATGCCGATGATGTCACCGGCGACAGCGTCCTGGCTCTGGACCCGCTCGTTGGCCATGAACGTCATCACGTTGCTAAGCTTCAGCTCCCGGCCCATCCGCTGGTGCTGGACCTTCATCGCCGGCGTGTAGCGTCCGGAGCATACGCGGAAAAATGCGATGCGGTCGCGGTGTTTGGGATCCATGTTCGCCTGGATCTTGAACACGAAGCCGGTGAAGGCGGGCTCCGCCGGCTCGACCATGCGCGTTCCCCCGTCGCGCGGCTGCGGTGGCGGCGCCCATTCGGTCAGGGCGTTCAGGATTTCCTGCACGCCGAAGTTGTTGATGCCCGAGCCGAAGAACACCGGCGTCTGCCGGCCAGCGCGGAAATCGTCGAGGTCGAAGGGCGAACTCGCGCCGCGGATCAGGTCGACGTCGTGCCGCAGCGCGGCCATCTCGCCGGGGAACAATGCGTCGAGGCGGGGATTATCGAGGCCCGCGATCATTTCGCTGTCGTCGCTCCTGCGCTCTTCGCCGGGGCTGAAGCGCACCAGCCGGTCACGGCGCAGGTCGAACACTCCGCGAAACGCCTTGCCCATGCCGATCGGCCAGGTGATCGGCGCGCAGTCGATCTTGAGCACCGATTCGATTTCCTCCAGCAACGCGATGGGCTCGCGCACCTCGCGGTCCATCTTGTTGACGAACGTGATGATCGGTGTCGCGCGCAGGCGGCAGACCTCGAGCAGCTTGATTGTCTGTTCCTCGACACCCTTCGCCGCGTCGATCACCATCACCGCGGCGTCGACGGCCGTGAGCACGCGATAGGTGTCTTCGGAGAAGTCCTGGTGGCCGGGCGTGTCGAGCAGGTTGATCGTGTGCCCGGCGTAGTCGAACTGCATCACCGAGCTCGTCACGGAGATGCCGCGCTGCTTCTCGACTTCCATCCAGTCGGAGGTCGCGTGCCGTGCGCTCTTGCGTGCCTTTACCGTGCCGGCCAGTAGGATCGCGCCGCCGAACAACAACAGCTTTTCGGTCAGCGTGGTCTTCCCGGCATCCGGGTGCGAAATGATCGCGAACGTTCGGCGCCGGGCCACGTCGCGTACAAGATCGGGAGGGAAGGAAGAAGGCGATGCGTTCATCGTGCGAAAAAACAAAAGCCGCCCGCCAGGCGCGGCGGACGGCAGAGCATAGGCCGCAATTATACCAAGCGAGTGCGATAGGCCCTCAGCGCGCGGGCATCTGTCCGGCGATCTCGCGCCGCAACGCGCGCAGCTTGTCCTTGACGCGAGCGGCATTGTCGTTGCCCATTCGAATCATGATCTTCTGTCCCGCCGAACGACTTTCGAGATCGGAGTCGGCGAACTGGTAGAGCACCTTGGGCTGCACCAGCCGCGGCGCAGCGACGTCGGGCGCCGCCAACAGGTCGTCGATCGCCTGCACCAGCCGGTCGTTGAAATAGCCGTTCGGGTACCCGAGTTCCTGGTAGGCCGTCTGGAACAGCGGGTAGAAGCGGACGTAGGCTGCGACCAGCCGCTTCGCCTCCGCGGCTTCCATCGCCTGCACGTAGGGCCGGTAGCGCAACGCATTCTTTTGGCCGATCTCGAGCGTCCCTTCGCTGCCGCTCACGTCGCTCACGACGAAGGCCCCGGGCACCGGCCTCACCGGCATCAGGCGGACCGACGCTGACTTGCGCGGCAGATTGTCGACGGTGGCAACAAAGCGGCGCACGAGGCCGTCGGCGTGGAAAAAGCGGGCGAACGCCTCGCGGCCGAAGAGTTCAGTCAGTGCGTCATTCACCAACGTGTCGCTGTCGGGAAGCGGAGGCAGTGCCGCCGCATCGGCCGGCGGCTCGGGTATCGGATGGAGGACGACGTGCGGCGGTTCGACGGGAGCGGGGGTCGCCGGTGGCGGCGTCGTCGCGACTGGCGCCGGCGGCTCGGGAGCACCCGAGCTGCGCCAAAAATAGTAACCGGCGACGGCGACGATGGCGACGACCAGCCAGACAAGCGGATTTCTCACGGGTTATCCTCCTTGCGGGTCAGATTCGGGACTGCGGCAGATACCGGCACGGCGAATCCGAACCCCGGTTCGACCCTGGACGGTCGTACAGGTTGCATGATGCGCCCCGAATGCGTTCCGGCGAGGGCGACCATGACCCGAATCAACGTCGCCGCCGCTGGCGGAGTGGACAATGAGCGGACATTGAGTGGACGATAATACGGGTTTCAAGTCGAGGACATCATGGGCTACCGCTCCTTTTTTGTGCACGTCGACGACAGCGATCAGTGCGAACGCCGACTCGCGGTGGCCGCGAGGCTCGCCCGTGCGTTCTGCGGGGAACTCGAAGGCGTCTACGTTACGCCAACCCGTGAACTGACGCCGTTCACGTCGGCGATGCTTCCGGATTCCGTCGTCGAACATCGGCTGCGCGATTCGGGCGACGCCCAGGAACTCGCCGAGCAGCGTTTCCGGACCGCGGCCGCAGGCGAGCGCCTGACTGCGGTCGCGTGGAGCGCGCCTGCGGGACCACCGATCGACGCCGCCGTTTTGCATACATGCTACGCCGACATCGCGATCGTCGGGCAGCCATTGGCGGAAGACGACCATGCGGCGTTTTTCGGCGACCTCGTGCACGGAATGCTGATGGGCGCGGGCAGGCCGATTCTGGTCGTTCCCCATTTTGGCGAGTTCCCGACTATAGGCCAGAAGGTCCTGATCGCCTGGAAGGAAACCCGCGAATCGGCGCGCGCGGTCTGCGACGCGCTGCCTTTCCTCAAGCTCGCACGCAAGGTCGTCGTGATGTCGATTTCGTCCGCCAACGACAACAGCGTGAAGGAATCCCAGTCGGATGCGGGAATCGCCGCGTATCTGGCACGCCACGACATCGAAGCGCAAGTGCGCAATGAGGTCGCCGAGGACATCGACGTTGGCAATCTGCTTCTGTCGCGCGCGGCTGACCTGTCGATCGACCTGATCGTGATGGGTGCGTACAGCCGTCCGCGAATCTCGGAGTTCGTCCTGGGCGGCGTCACGCGGCTGATGCTGCAGTCGATGACGGTGCCCGTGCTCATGTCCCACTGAACCTTGGGGGAGTCGCGAGCCGCAGGGGCGAGCGCGGCCGCTTGCTTGTAACATGGCGGTTGCGCGCCATGCCTTCGCCACCGATACGCCTTATCGCTCACCTCGACATGGATGCGTTCTACGCGTCCGTCGAGTTGCTGCGCTATCCGGAGTTGTGCGGACAACCGGTGGTCATCGGGGGCGGCCGTAGGCATCAACCGGAGGAAACGGTCGACTCGCGCACGGGCCGGGCCACGCGCAGATTCGCCACGCTGCGCGGATACGCCGGCCGCGGCGTCATCACGACCGCCACCTACGAAGCGCGCGCGCTCGGCCTGCATTCTGCGCTCGGCCTCATGAAGGCGGCGGCACTTGCGCCGGACGCCATCCTGCTGCCGGCCGATTTCGATGCATATCGCCGGTGCTCCAGAATGTTCAAGGCGGCGGTGGCGCACATCGCGCCGAAGATCGAGGATCGCGGCATCGACGAGATCTACATCGACCTCACCGACGTCGAGCCGCCCGGCGCGGACGTCGATATGGACATTGCCGCTGCGGCCGACCCCGCGCTCCTGCTTCCGGGCGATCGCTGGAACGCAGCGGGCGAGCTCTCGCCACCGCGGACGGGAGAGGGGTGGGGCGACGGTCCCGAGGCGGAAACCGAGGTCGACGCCTGGTGGCGCGCGCGCGATGTGGCGAGGGCGCTCAAGGACGCGGTTCGCGAAGCGACAGGACTCTCGTGCTCGATCGCGGTTGCGCCCAACAAGCTGCTCGCCAAGATCGCGTCCGAACTCGACAAGCCGGACGGGCTCACGCTGCTGCGGCCCGACGACATCGCCACGCGCATCTGGCCGCTGCCGCCGCGCAAGGTCAACGGTATTGGCCCTAAGGCAAGCGCGAAACTCGACGCGCTCGGCGTCCGCACGATCGGCGAACTCGCGCACGCGGAACTCGCGTGGCTGATCGGACACTTCGGACGCAACTACGGCGCGTGGCTGCACGACGCCGCGCAAGGCCGCGACGAACGTGAAGTGATGACCGAAAGCGAACCGAAATCGATCAGCCGCGAAACGACCTTCGAGCGCGACCTTTCGGCGACCCGCGATCGCGGTGAGCTTTCGCAGATCTTCACCGACCTCTGCGCAAGGCTCGCAGACGACCTGCAGCGCAAGGGCTACGCGGGACGCACAATCGGCCTCAAGCTGCGCTACGACAACTTCGACACGGTCACCCGCGATCAGACGATCGCTTCGCCGACGCAGGATGCGCGGACGATACGCCACGCGGCGGGCGAATGTCTGAAACGCATCCCGCTAGGAAGGCGAATCCGGCTGCTCGGAGTGCGAATCGGCACGCTTTCGCCGGTTGCCCCTGGCGGCCTGCCGCACGAAGACGCGGCGTCCGCTTCGTCGATGCAGGTCGAGTGAATGAATGGCAGTCCGTTGCGCCACTCGCGTTCATCGCGTTGGCCTGACCGCCCGCGCAAGTCGTTCGCCGGTACCGGCGGAAACGAATGTGATCAGAACGGACGGACGCCGAATAGCCACCCGTGAAGCCAATGGCCGAACACCGCCCATGCCACGATGCCGACCACGGTGGCGAGAAGGTCGCGCGACAGCGTGCCCGGCGGGTAGACGGTGCCCGCGGAGCGGTCGCGCCTGCGCGACGATGTGTAGTCGACGACCGCCCATATCATGAAACTGCCGAAGAGCACGATGTCCGCCAGCGTGCCGTTGGCGAGTAGATGCGCGAACGCCCAGACCTTGGTGCCCGCCACCATCGGGTGGCCGATCGCAGCCTTCATCCTGGTTCCGCGCATGTTTCCCGCGACGATCAGCACGAAGGCAGGCAGCGTCAGCAGGATTGCGGCGTAGCGCGTCCAAGGCGGTGGATGCCATACGACGACGGGATCGATACGGGCCTGCCCGAAGCCCCAGACGATCAGCACCAGCCCCGCCAGCGAGACCAGCGAATACAGGCCCTTCCATTTCGCCTCGCCGATGCGCGCGATCTGCGCGCTGCGCCAATCGCCGGCGACGATACGCACCGAATGCGTGCCGAGAAACAGTGCGAGGCCGAGGATCAGGACGGTCATTTGAGAAAGGGTAACGTAAGATTGCGGGTCGAACTCCGGCCCTGAATCGCAGGCCGATGCGCCGAATCTTACCGCCAATTGCACTCCAATCACACGCCCATGAGCGCCCAATCCAACGCCACCCGCTACGGCAGCGGCCAGTCCGTCCGCCGCGTCGAAGACGAAAGCCTCCTTACGGGTCGCGACCAGTTCGTGGACAATTTCTCGCTGCCGGGGCAGGCATGCCTCGTGTTCCTGCGCTCACCGCACCCGCACGCGCGCCTGGCAAACCTCGACGTTGCGGCGGCGAAGGCGATGCCCGGCGTGGTCGCCGTGGTGACGGGCGCGGACCTCGTGGCCGCCGGCGTGCGTCCGCTGGTGCCGTCGGCCGACTTCAAGCGGGCCGACGGCTCTCCGACGGCGACGCCGCCGCAGCACGTGCTCGCGGTGGACACCGTGCGCTACGTCGGTGAGGCCGTCGCCGCGGTCCTGGCCGAAACGCGTGAACAGGCGCGCGATGCGGCGGAGGCAATTGCCGTGCGCTACGAGCCGCTGCCGATGGTCGCCGACCTGGCCGACGCCGTCGCGCCCGGTGCGCCGCTGGTTTGGAACGACGCCGCCGGAAACGTCGCGTGCGAAAAGCGGCACGGCGACGCGGAGGCGGCCGCGCTGGCGCTGGCGGCGGCGGCGCACGTCGTCACGCTCGACCTCGTCAACCAGAGGCTTGCGCCCTGCCCGATCGAGCCGCGCGCTACGCTCGCGAGCTTTGATGCAGCAACCGAGCGCATCACGCTGCGCTTGAGCTGCCAGACGCCGACCGGCGTCCGCGACGAGCTTTGCTCGGAGGTGCTTCGCATTCCCAACGACCGGGTGCGCGTATTGGTCGGCGACGTCGGCGGCGGCTTCGGCATGAAGACCGCCCTGTACGCCGAGGACGTGCTTGCGGCGTACAGCGCGCGAATGCTGCGGCGGCCGGTCAAGTGGACCGCTGACCGCATGGAGGAATTTCTCTCCGCCACCCATGGCCGCGACCTCACGAGCAGGGCGTCGCTGGCGCTCGACGGCCAGGGAAGAATCCTGGCGCTGATCGTGCATTCGGACGCCAACCTCGGTGCCTATGCCACGCCGGCAGGCGTGGTCATCCAGCTGTTGATCGGGCCGTGGGTATCGACGTCCATCTACGACATTCCGGTGATCGACGTGCGCGTTCGTGGCGTGCTCACGCACACGACGCCGACCGGCCCCTATCGCGGCGCGGGTCGCCCGGAGGCGATCTACACGATCGAGCGGCTGCTCGACGCCGCCGCCCGGCAGACCGGCGTCGATCCCGTGGATCTGCGCCGGCGCAACATGATCCGTCCCTCGCAGATGCCCTACCGCAATCCGATGGGCAAGACCTACGACACGGGGCAGTTCGAGCGTGTGCTCGACCTGGGGCTCTCGCTGGCCGACTGGAAGGGCTTCGCCGGGCGTGCAGAGGCGTCGCAACGGCATGGCCGCCTGCGCGGGCGCGGCATCGCGACATTCCTCGAATGGACGGGTGCCGACGTGTTCAGCGAACAGGTCACCGTGACGGTCGGCGTTGAGGAGATCGAGATATTCTCTGCGACGCAGCCGATGGGTACCTCGCTCGCCACTACATTCGCGCAGCTCGCGGTCGACGTGTTCGGTGTGGCGATGGACCGGATCCGGATCACGTTCGGCGACACCGACCGCGGCACCGGCTTCGGCAGTGCGGGGTCGCGCTCGCTCTTCGTCGGCGGCTCCGCCGTTCACGTCGCGTCCGAGCGCACGGTGGCCCGGGCGCGCGAGCTCGCAGCCGCCGAGCTGGAAGCGGCGGTCGCCGACATCGAGTACCGCGACGGCGTTTTCCGCATCGCCGGCACCGACCGCTCGATCGGGCTGTTCGATCTCGCGGGCAAGCAGCTCGAACGGCGGATCGTGCTGGCGTCGGAAAGCGCGGTGGCCGATTCGACCTGGCCGAATGGCTGTCACATTTGCGAGGTCGAGATCGATCCGGACACCGGCGCCGTCGAGATCGCCGGTTACTGGTCGGTGAACGACGTCGGCCGCGTCATCAATCCTATGGTCGTCGCCGGGCAACTCGAGGGTGGCGCCGCGCAGGGCATCGGGCAGGCGCTGTGCGAGCGCGTCGTGTACGACCGCGAGACCGGCCAGCCGCTGACGGGTTCGTTCCTCGATTACGCGCTTCCGAGCGCGCAGCTGGTCCGCCGTTTCGAAATGACGACCGACGAGGCGACGCCGTCGAAGAACAATCTGCTCGGAGTAAAGGGTGTCGGCGAACTCGGCACCATCGGCGCGGCGCCCGCGGTTGTCAACGCAGTGCTCGATGCGCTCGCGCGCAGCGGGAAGGCCGCCAACGTCGACGCGCTGCAGATGCCGTTCACGCCCGAGCGTGTGTGGCGGGCGCTGCGCGGTACGTGAGTCGCCTAGAACCGCCGACCGAAGTTGCGCCAGTAATAGAGCATCGCCGCACCGCCTGCGAGTCCGCCAAGGTGCGCGAAGTGGGCGACCCCGGCCTGCGTGCCGGTGACGCCAAGAAACAGCTCGATCGCCGCATAGATCACGACGAAAATCCGCGACGGAATCGGAACAGGCAGGAACAGCAGCATCACCTTGCTGTGCGGGAAATAGACGGCGTAGCCGAGCAGCAGGCCGAACACGCCGCCCGATGCACCGACGGTCGGATAGAAACCGCCCAGCATCTGCGTGACCAGGAGCTGCGCCACGGCGGCGACGATCACACACACGAAGTAGTAATTGAGAAAGCGCCGGGGGCCGACCACCTGCTCCATCGCGCCGCCGAACATGTAGAGCGCGAACATGTTGAAGGCGAGGTGAAACAGCCCCCCATGCAGGAAGCCGTAGGTGACGACCTGCCACAGCTCGAAGCTGACCATGCCGCCGCTCGCGCGCGACGCTGAAAGTGGCCACAGCGCGAACGGCGCCATGATCCCCGGGGCCGCCGACTGCAGGAAGAAGATGGCGACGTTGGCGACGATGAGGGCGGTTGTGACGGGGGGCATGGAGTATGGGAGCGTGTCGGGAGAATCGAGGTCGGACCTTCGGCAGTCCGCGGAAACTTGCGCAATTTCCCGCGGATTCCGGGCGAGAGGCCCCGGGTTGCGACCCGTCCGGGGCGAACGTCATCCCGGGATGACGCCATGGCGCATTATCGCGTAATCTCGTCGGGGCTTCCTGCCAGGCCGCGCTTCCGCGCCGGCAGGAGCGCGCGTTTGCCTGTCCTCGGCGGTGTGTCGAGCACAGGCCGTACGGGCGCGCAAGCCGAAATTTCGCGTTGACGGCCGTGCGAAGCCCGACCTAGTATCGACGCTCCCCCAACAGTTGCCCGCATGTCGCCGGCTCGGCTTTCGCCATGCGGCAAACTCAATGACCTGCTGGCGCGCGTGCCTGCTGATGTGTCTGCTCATACCCGGAGCTGCCCTCGCGGCGACCGAGGCCGGCATCGTCACGCTCGCCCAAGGGGGCGCGCAGGTGTTGCGCGGGGCAACCTGGTACAGGCTCGCGGCAGGCACACGGGCGCAAGAGGGCGACATCGTCGCCGGCGTCGAACGCTCGCTGGTACAGATCGAGTTCGCCACCGGCGCGCGCATCCAGCTGTCCGGCGCAGGGTCGCTCTTCATCGTCCCCGCGACCAAGTCATCCCCGCCGTTGCTGGCGTTGCCGGCTGGCTGGTTCAAGCTCGCCGCAAAGGCGTCCGCGATGCGGGTACGCCTGCCGACATTCGACGTGGTCGCCACGAATGCAATTCTGGTGATGCGCGCGCAGACCGAACGCTCCGAGGTGTTCGTCGAGTCCGGAAACGCGCGGCTCGTGGAGTTGACCTCCGCCGGCGCCGACGGCCCGGCGCGTGATGCGAAGCGTGGCGAATTCTGGGCCAGGGCGGCGACGGGTGCATTCTCGACCGTGCCGCGCGCGCCCAAGGCGTTCGTTGCCGCGATGCCTCGCCCCTTCTTCGACCCGTTGCCGACGCTGGCCACGAAGATCAAGTCGAGGCCGGCGCTGGTCGTCGACCACGAAATCACCTACGAGGAAGCCGAGCCCTGGCTTTCGGGCCGGGATCGCGCGATGTTCGAGAAGCGGTTCGTGGTTCGCCTGCGCGATCCCGAGTTTCGCCGCGCAGCGGAACGCGACATCGCACGCTATCCGGCATGGGACCGGCGACTGCATCCCGAGAAGTACGCACCGAAGGTCGCACCGCAGGACCCGGCCAAGGCCGCGGCAGTGAAATGACGCGCGCGCGCCGTTTACGACGAGAGGAAGCCACATGAAACTGATCTGGAAATTCAATCTCGTGCTGCTCGGCATTTTCGTGCTGGGCTTCCTGATCGCCGGCTATATCTCGTATCGCGCGCTGCAGGCGAATGCGCGAGAGGAAATCCTGCAGAACGCCCGGCTGATGATGGAGTCGGCGTTGTCGGCGCGAAACTACACGACCGCGCAGGTCAAGCCGCTGCTCGAGAACCAGATGAAGTACGTGTTCCTGCCGCAGTCGGTACCCGCGTACGCCGCGACCGAGCAATTCAACGAGCTGCGCAAGAAGCACGCGGACTACACGTACAAGGAAGCGACGCTCAACCCGTCCAATCCTCGCGACCGTGCCGCCGACTGGGAATCCGATGTCGTCAACATCTTCCGCAACACGGCGGCGACCAGCGAGGTCATCGGCGAACGCGATACGCCGGCCGGCCGCGCGCTCTACCTGGCGCGGCCGATCCAGATCAAGAGCAAGGCTTGTCTCGACTGCCACAGTACGGTCGACGTCGCGCCGAAGACGATGCTCGATCTCTACGGCAGCGCCAACGGATTCGGATGGAAGATGGATGAGGTCATCGGCGCGCAGATCGTCTCGGTTCCGATGGCGGTGCCGATCGCGCGCGCCGACAAGACTTTCACCGCGTTCATGGGCTCGCTGGCCGCCGTATTCGTCGCGATCTTCGTCCTGCTCAACGTGATGCTCTACACGATGGTGATCCGCCGCGTGACGCACCTGGCCGGCATCGCCGACCAGGTGAGCCTGGGCAACATGGAAGCCGGCGAGTTCAAGTCGACCAGCCGCGACGAGATCGGCGTGCTCACCGAGGCGATGGGCCGGATGAAGGCCAGCCTGGTACAGGCGATCAAGATGCTGGAAGGCTGATGGCCGATCCCGAACGCCTCGGCAAGTACGAGATCCGCGGCGCCCTCGGCAAGGGCGCGATGGGCGTCGTCTACCGGGGCTTCGACCCGCACATCGAACGCGAGGTGGCGATCAAGACCATCCGCAAGGACTTGGTCGAGCCCGAGCTCGCCGTGCAGTACATGGCGCGCTTCCGGAACGAGGCGAAGGCGGCCGGCCGCCTGCACCATCCGAACATCGTCGGGGTCTACGAATTCGGCGAGGACGCCGCCGTTACCTTTATCGCGATGGAATACGTTGAGGGGACGGGTCTTCGCGAGTACCTCAACCGCCATACGAGCTTCGACTTCGCGCAGCTCACCGCGCTCATGACGCAGCTGCTCGGCGCGCTTGAGTTCGCGCATGGCCGCGGCGTCGTCCATCGGGACATCAAGCCGTCGAACCTGATCGTGACGAGCCAGGGCGTGCTGAAGGTCGCCGATTTCGGCGTCGCGCGCGTCGACACGTCGAACCTGACCACGGCCGGGATGGTGATCGGCACACCGTCGTACATGTCGCCCGAGCAGTGCCGGGGCCTCGAGGCCGATGCGCGCTCGGATCTTTTCAGCACCGGCGTCGTGCTCTACGAGCTCCTGACCGGCGAGAAGCCGTTCCGAGGCAGCGTCGAAGCGGTCGCCTACAAGATCTGCCACGAGGAGCCCGAGCCGCCGTCGCGCCGCGCGGCGCTGCGCATGCCCGCGGCGGTGGACCAGCTTGTCGCGACCGCGCTGGCGAAGGTGCCGGCCAATCGGTTCCCCACGGCTCGCGCGTTTCACGATGCGCTCGACGAGGTGGCCCGGATGTCGGTGGAGGTCGATAACGGCCTCGGCGCCACGATGGTCAGTATCGGCACGCTGATGCTGCAGCGGCCCGCGCCGACCTGGGACGAAGAGACGCTGCGCACCGCCGAGTACGAACTCGCGCACGCTCTGGGTCCGATGGCGCGGGTGATGGTGCGCCGCGCGGCCGAGCAGACCAACGACCGTGGCGAGCTCTGCTCGATCCTCTCGGAATGCATCGTCGACCCGGAGACGCGGAGGAAATTCGTCGTCGGCGTTCGGTCGCACCGGCAGCGGCGTGCGTACAGGCGGTGCCGGTGGCACCGTCGCGGCCGTGACGGGCGGGTCGCGGCTCGCGCACACCGGAGCGCCGGCGAGCCTGTCCGGATCGACGCACCCGAGCGGGACAACAGCGCAGGGCGCTGTGCTCGAGCAGGCGTTCGTCGACCAGATCACCATGCGGCTGGCCGTCTATCTCGGCCCCATCGCCAAGATCGTCACGAAGAAGTCCGCAGCGCAGGCGAGGACCCGCGGCGAGTTCGTCAGGCGGGTCGCGGAGAACCTGGGCACGCAGGATCGTGCGGCGTTCCTGCGCGAAGTCGGGTTCGGCGACGGCTAGGGCCCCTGTTCACCGGGGCACCGGCCGGGTGGTCGCCCGCGCGGGATGCGCGATGAAGAATCAGCCGGCGTAAAAGAAGTCGACAAGCCGCGCGATCTGGCCATGCATCATCTCGATGCCGCGCACGGTCGTGCAGCCGCATCGCTCGGCGAGTTCGATGAGCGGTGTGCGCTCCGGCTTGACGATCGCATCGAACACCACGAGTTCGCGCGGCAGGCGGTCGATCGCGAACGGCAGCCGCGCATCGCCGAGCATGCCGGTTGGCGATGCATTGAGCAGGACATCGATCTCGTCGGTCGTCGGCGCGCCGGCCTCGACCCGAACGCCGGGATTCGCCTGCGCCACCTTCCCGGCCAACTCGCGTGCCCGCTCGCCGTCGATGTCGAAGATGCGCAGCGACGAGGGCTGCGCGAAGCCGATCGCGACTGCGATGGCAGATCCGGCGCCCCCGGCGCCTATCAGCATCACGCGCCTGCCGGCGAGTACGATGCCGCGGCGGCGGAACGCCTCGACGCACCCCAACCCGTCGAAGATATCCGCGCGCCAGCGGCCGTCGGCACCTCGTGCCAGCGCGTTGACGGCGCCCACGACCTGTGCCTGCGGGCCCAGCTCGTCCGCGAGCGCCATCGCGCGGACCTTGTACGGGATCGTGAAGACCAGGCCGCCGAGGTTCGCCAGGCGCATCAATTGCGGAACGCAGCGATCAAAGTCCTCCGGCAGCACGTGCAGCGGCACCAGCACCGCATCCTGGCCTCGGTTCTTCAGCTCCGCGGTGATCATCTCCGGAGAGCGCACCTGCTCGATCGGGTGGCCGACGATTCCGAAGAGCCGAGTCTTCCCGGACAGATAATCGACTTGATCGGATTGGTTCATGGCTCGGGGCGGATCATGGTATCTGCTGGAGGCTGCACGGTGCGTAGGATGGTAGCATCCGCACTTCCATCGGCGTCCGTTCGCCGCCGCACCGGCATTCCTGTCCCGCTCGCGCCATGACCACCACCTTCGAACTCGATCGCAATGTGCATGAACTCTACGACGCAGAGGGTCGCCGCTTCGATGCGCTCACGCGGACCTGGACCTTCGTTCGCTCGTCGGAAAAAAGTGACGCCTGCGAGCGTGTGGAGCTTCTCGCGGCAGCGACATGGCTGCAGCGGGACAGCGAACATCCGCTGCGGATGCCGATTGGCGTGATCGGACCGCACGAAGCAACGTCCGCGCAGCTGCGGGCTGCGCTGCGCGTGGGCGAGCTACTGGCCGACTGCGGCTTCGTCGTGCTTTGCGGCGGACGCGGCGGCGTCATGCAGTCGGTCTGTGAGGGGGTGGCGCGCGTCGGCGGCACGTCGATTGGCCTCTTGTCCGATGCCGATCCGGCGCATGCCAATCACTTTGTCGGGGTGATCCTCGCTACCGGAATCGGAGAGGCGCGCAACGCGCTCATCGCGCGCGCGTCGTTTGGCCTCATCGCCATCGGCGACAGTTTCGGAACGCTGTCCGAGGTGGCGCTCGGACGCCGGTACGGGAAGCTCGTCATCGGCCTCGAGGGTGCCGCGCAGGTCGACGGCGTCGTTCACGTTGCCGACGCGCGTTCGGCCGTGGAGTGCATGGCCGCGGCAGTGCTGGCGATCGCGCCCGCCTGACGGCGCGTGCGGATCAACGGATCCCGTGTGCGTGAGCGTCATGCCCATTGAAGATCGCCTGAGATCGCTGCCGCGCGAAGTGCTGCGGGGTCTGCGCCGCGGGATCGAGAAGGAAAGCCTGCGCGTGCGGCCGGACGGCACGCTCGCCACGACGCCGCATCCGGCATCGCTTGGCTCTGCACTCACCCATCCGCATATCACCACGGACTTCAGCGAGTCGCAGGTTGAACTGATCACCGGCGTGCACGCGAATGCGCAAGCCTGCATCGACGAGCTCACGGCCATCCACCAGGTTGTTTACCGTGCCATCGGCAGCGAGGTGCTGTGGTGCACCAGCATGCCCTGCCAGCTGCCTGCGGACGACAATATTCCAATCGGCCGCTACGGCAAGTCCAACGTCGGCCGGGCAAAAACTGTATACCGCACGGGCCTCGCGAACCGGTATGGCCGGAAGATGCAGGCGATATCCGGCGTCCACTACAATTTCTCGCTGCCCGATACCCGCACGAGCGACGAATACTTCGGCCTGATCCGCAATTTCCGCCGGCATTCGTGGCTGCTGCTCTATCTATTCGGCGCCTCGCCCGCCGTGTGTTCGAGTTTCGTCGCGGGACGTCCGCACGAGCTCGAGCACCGCAGCGGGGACACCCTGTACCTGCCCTACGCGACGTCACTGCGGATGGGGAGGCTCGGCTACCAGAGCGACGCGCAGGGGAAACTTACGGTCAGCTACAACAGCCTGCGCAGCTACGGAGCCTCGCTGCAGGACGCGCTGACGCAGCCCTATCCCCCCTACGAGGCCATTGGGATTCGCGATGGCGACGACTACCACCAGCTGGCCACCAGCTTGTTGCAGATCGAAAACGAGTTCTACGGCACGATCCGGCCGAAGCGCGTCTGCCGGCCGGACGAGCGACCGCTGCGCGCGCTGCGCGAACGCGGCGTCGAGTACGTCGAGGTGCGCCTCATGGACCTCGACCCGTTCTGTCCCGTCGGGATCACCGCGGGCACCATGCGTTTCCTCGATGTCTTCCTGTTGCATTGCCTGCTGTGCGACAGCCCGCCCGATACGCCGGAGGAACTTGCCACGCTGGGCCACAACCAGCAGCGGGTTGCCGGTCGCGGCCGCGAGCCGGGTCTGCGCCTGGAGCGGGGATCGGAGGAGGTGAGCCTTGTCGATTGGGCCGGCCAGCTCGTCGCCGAGTGCGCTCCGATCGCTGCCGCGCTCGATGCCGCGAACGAAACGACGGGATACGGCGAGGCTCTAGCGGCCGCGGCCACTGCGCTCGACGACCCCGCCGCGACGCCCTCGGCGCGCGTCTTGAGCATCATGGAGCGCGACTTCGCCGATTCGATCATCGGGTTTGCGCTTTCGCAATCGCTGCGGCACCGGGACGCGATACTGAGCCTGCCGTTGCCTCCGGATGTCGCCGATCGTTATGCGCAGCTGGCCGAAGACTCGCGCCAGGCGCAGCTCAGGATCGAGGCCGCCGACAAGCTTCCGTTCGAAACCTACCGGCAGCTGTACCTGGCGCCGGTCAGGTTGAGCGAGTGACCTGAAGCTGACTATGCGGGCCTTCGCCAGACGCTCGCGAGCCACGGCTGTCGCTCGCGCGGCTGGCCCGCTGGGCGATAGTAGTGGCCGAGTTCGGCGAAGCCGGCGGTGGTCATGTGGCTTCGCCACGTTTCCAGGCTGCGGTAGGCGCCGTAGCGTCCGTCGTTCCAGCCTTCCTCGTCGTTGCCGCGCGGATTGGAGGCGAACAGGACGCCCTGCGCCCTGAGCGCGCCGAAGAGTTGCCGCAGCACGCGCGGCAGCTCCTGCGTGGGCACGTGGAAGAGCACGGCATTGGCGAAGATGCCGTCAAAACGGCCCGCGGGGAGATCGAGACGCAGCAGGTCCTGTTCCCAGACTTCGCAGCCACTGTGGGCGCGCGCCATGGCGGCGAAGCGTGGCGCACCTTCGAGTCCCGTCGCCTCGTGTCCAAGGTCCCGAAAGGTCTTGAGGTCGCGGCCGGGGCCGCAGCCCACGTCCAGCACGCGATGCGGGCCGGCACCTTCGATCTGGTCGAGCAGCGCGGCGATATTCTGGCTGACGTCGTGATCGCGTGTGCCCGCCCAGAACTGCTCGGCGCGTGATTCGTAATGAGCGAGCGTGCGGCCGGTAACGACAGTCAGATCCTGCGGCGTGAGCTTCTCGGACATGAATTGAGCACGCAGCGTCTTGAAATGAGGATCCAGCCGTCTGCAGGGGAATCCGACCCTGGTCCGCACTGGGGGTTCGTAAATCGCATTGTTCGTTCACTGCGGGCGTGAGTTAGGCTTTGCCTTCATTCTCGCACGTCATGCCGCTTCTCATCCTCCAGGACGCCGAACTTGCCTTCGGTCTCCATCCTCTCCTCGACCGTGCCGCGTTGTCCGTGGACGAGGGCGAGCGCATCGGCCTGATCGGCCGCAACGGCACCGGAAAGTCTTCCCTCTTCGAAGTGCTTGCCGGCCGCGCGGACCTCGACGACGGGCAGTTCAAGCGGCGCGACGGACTGCGCGTTGTCCTGGTCGAGCAGGAGCCGCAATTGCCGCCGGCGTCGACGCTGCGCGAGAGTCTCGCGCTGCGCGGTGGCCTGATACCGACGGCCGATCACGACGAGCGCGAGCGCTGGCGAATCGAGGCGAGGCTCGTCGAGTTCCTGCACCGCTTCGGCCTCGACGAGGCGGCGGCTCCGCAATCCGCATCGGGCGGCGAAAAGAAGCGTGCTGCGCTGGCGCTGGCGTTCGCGCTGGCGCCCGACCTGCTCCTTCTCGACGAGCCCACCAACCATCTCGACCTCGACGGCATCACGCTGGTGGAGGAGCTGATGCGCAGGCAGCCCACGTCGATCGTCATCACCCACGACCGTACGTTCCTCGACCGCGTCACCACTCGCATCGTCGAGCTCGATCGCGGGCTGCTGCGCTCGTATCCGGGCAGCTTCGCCGCTTACGAGTCGCGCAAGGCCGACGAGCTGGCCGCCGAAGCCGTTGCCAGCCGCAAGTTCGACACGTTCTGGAAGCAGGAGGAGGCGTGGATCCGCAAGGGCGTCGAGGCGCGCCGCACGCGCGACATGGGTCGAGTGCGCCGTCTGGAAGCGCTGCGCCGCGAACGCGTTGAGCGACGCGAACGCCTGGGAAACGTCACGCTTACCCTCGAGGCCGGCGAACGCTCCGGCAGGCTGGTGGCCGAGCTCACGGACGTGACCCGGCGCTTCGGCGAGCGCACGATCGTGCGCGACCTTTCGTTGCGCGTGATGCGCGGCGATCGGCTGGGCCTGATCGGCCCGAACGGCGCGGGCAAGACCACGTTGCTGAAGCTGATCCTTGGCCAGCTGCCGCCCAATGCGGGGACCGTGAAGCTTGGCACCCGGCTTGCCGTCGCTTACTTCGACCAGATGCGCGCGCAACTCGATCCCGAGCGCACGCTGGCCGACACCATCAGCCCCGGCTCCGAGTGGATCGAAACCGCGGCCGGTCGCAAGCATGTGCTGACCTACCTGTCCGAATTCCTGTTCCCGCCGGAGCGGGCCGGCGCGCCGGTAAGGATGCTCTCGGGCGGCGAGCGGAATCGCCTGCTGCTGGCGCGCTTGTTCGCGCAGCCGGCCAACCTTCTCGTGCTCGACGAGCCCACCAATGATCTGGACATCGAGTCGCTCGAGCTGCTCGAGGAAACGCTGCAGTCCTATCCGGGTACGCTGCTGCTGGTGAGCCATGACCGCAGGTTTCTCGACAACGTCGTCACCCAGACGCTGGTGGCGGAGGGGGAGGGCGCGTGGAAGGAGTACGTCGGCGGCTACAGCGACTGGATTTCGCAGCGGCCCGCGAAGCCGGTCGCCGCCGCCGCTGCGCCGCCTCGAGAGCAGCCGCGGCGCGCGCCGCGCGCGAGGGTCAAACTGACGTTCGCCGAACAGCGCGAATTCGCCGGGCTGCCGGCCGAGCTTGAGGCGCTGGAGCATGAACAGCTTGCGCTCACGCAGCGGATGAGCGCGGCCGACTATCACCGGCAGGCCGCGGACGCGATCAGGTCGGACCGGTTGCGCGCCACCGAGATCGAGCGGCTGCTGACCGAAAAATTCGAACGGTGGGGCGAGCTGGATGCGAAGGCGCAGGCCGCGGAATTGCCTGCGCGGGACTAGCGGCCTGCCAACGGCTCCTTCGCGCTTTCCTTCGTGTCGGCTTCGAACAGCTCCTGCAACTGCGCTGCGGCCTGCGCGGTCGTCTGGATGAACTGCTGTTCGTCCTGGCGTACCGCGTATTGCGCTTCGAGCAGCTTGACGTCGTGCCTGCGAAAGATTTCCACGGCACGCGCGGACTGTGCGGCGTCCATCCCGGCGACCTCCAGCGCCCGACGCGCCGTGTCGAGGCTCGAGAGGAACGTCTCGCGCTCGACCGCTTCGACGTCGAGGTCGCGCAGTCGGAACAGGTGCACGCGATTGCGGGCACGGGCGAGAATCGGCAGGTCCGGAAAGTGTCGGCGGACCATCGCGGCAGTCTTGATCGAGGCGTCGACGTCGTCGATCGCAAGCACGAACAGTTTGGCGTCGCCCGCTTTGGCGGACTCGAGCAGTTCCAGCCGCGAAGCGTCGCCGTAGTACACCTTGTTGCCGAAACGGCGAACGAAGTCGACCTGCTGGTAGTCCTGCTCGATCGCGGTGAAGGGAATTCCTGCCATGCGCAGCACTCGCGAGACGACCTGCCCGTAGCGGCCGTAGCCGGCGATGATCACCGGGTTGCCCGGGCCGTCGATGACGTCGAACTCGGGCGGCTTGCTGCGTTCGAGCCAACGCTCGAGCAGGCGCTCGTGCAGCGCGAACGTCAGCGGCGCGAGAAGCATCGACACGGTCACCGCCAGCACCAGGAACTGGGAGGTCGCGGCACTCAGGATGCCCTGGCCGAACGCAGCGGTGAAGAGCACGAAGGCGAATTCCCCCCCCTGCGCCAGCCAGACGGCCATGCGCTGCGCGTCGGCGTTGCCGGTGCCGGCGGCACGCGCGACCGCATACATCAGCGTGGCCTTGACGAGCAGCAGGCCGAACGCGGTGCCGAGCACCGCGAGCGGCTGCGCGCCCAGCAATTGCAGGTTGGCGCTCATCCCCACCGCCATGAAGAAAAGCCCCATCAGCAGGCCCTTGAACGGTTCCACGTCGGCTTCGAGTTCGTGGCGAAACTCGGAGTCGGCCAGCAGCACGCCGGCCAGGAACGCGCCCAGCGACATCGACAGCCCGATCGCATCCATGACCAGCGCGGCGCCGATCACGACCAGCAGCGCAGCGGCGGTGAACACCTCGCGGCCCCCGTGGCGGGCGATGAGCTTCAACGCCGGCCGGGTGACGAGACGGCTGCCCGCGATTACCACGGCGATGGCAGCGATTCCCTTGGCGGCCACCATCCAGCCGTTGGCGGTTTGACCCGATTCGGGCGCGAACAGCGGCAGCAGCGCGATCAGCGGGATCACCGCAAGGTCCTGGAACAGCAGAATTGCAAAGGCCCGGCGGCCCGCAGGGGCCGAGAGCTGACCGCGTTCGCCAAGCCAGGCGAGGACGATTGCAGTCGACGACATCGCGAGTCCGATGCCGATGACGATCGCCGGTTGCCAGGCCAGGCCCGACAGGTGCGCGGCCGCGCCCAGCGCCAGTCCGGTCAACAAGACCTGCGCGCCCCCCAGTCCGAACACCGGCTGTCGCAGCGCCCACAGCCGCGAAGGCTCGAGTTCGAGCCCCACCAGGAACAGCAGCAGCACGACGCCGAGTTCGGCGAAGTGCAGTGTGCTCTGCGCATCGGCGATGAGCGCCAGACCCCACGGTCCGATCAGCGCGCCGGCAGCGAGGTAGCCCAGCACGGCGCCCAGCCGCAGACGACGGAAGAGCGGCACGACGATCACCGCGGTCAGCAGGAAGATGGCGGCTTGCTGGAGGAGCACCGGTTCGTTTTCCTTTCCGTATGGGGTGCGCGCGGTGCACCGATTCGGTGGCGATTGCGCGGATGCTAACCCGGGATCGCTGCGTTTGCCGCGTCGGCGTCGCGACGCGCGTTCGACCAACGGCGAGGCCGTTCGTCAGGTCGCCTCGCGTAGCATCGCCCTGGTCTTCTGCACCTCGGCCTCGATGGCCTCGCATTGTGGGCCGGAAAACTGCTCGATCAGCACGTCGATGAAGGCGCGGGTGCGCGCGGGCATCAACCGCCGCCCCGGAAACACCGCCCACGCGTCCATTGCCGGCAACTGCCATTGCGGCAGCACGGGCACGAGTTCGCCGCTGCGCACGTAGGGGACGGCAAAATGGTCGTTGGCAACGGTGATGCCGGCGCCTGCGCGCGCCATGCGAATCAGCAGCTCGGGCGAATTCGCGGTCGCCCGACCGGGCGGGACGCCTTCCCAGCGCTGCTCGCCGCGGGTCATGACCCAGAGCATCGGCTCGCCACCGCGCGCGAGCAGGCGCAGCGTATCGTGTTCCATCAGTGCCTCCGGTTCGGCCGGGGCGCCTCGGCGTTCGATGTAGTCCGGCGACGCGTACAGGCCGGCGGTCCAGGTCGCAAGCTTGCGGGCGGCAAGCGACGCGTCGTCGCCCAGGGCCCCCATCCGCAGCGCCACGTCGAAGTTCTCGCCAACCAGGTCCACGCGCCGGGCAGTGAGGTCGAGTTCGAGCGATACCGCCGGATAGCGGGCGACGAATTCCGATAACACCGACGAAAGGACCAGGCTTGCCAGGTCGCCAGGCATCGAGATCCGAAGCCGGCCACTGGGCGCTTTGGACCGGTTTTGCGCGAGCGCCGTGGTGGCCGCGACCTCGTCGGCGACGTGATGCGCATGTTCGAGTACGCTGCGGCCGAAATCCGTAATGGCAATTTTCCTGGTTGTTCTCAACAGTAAGCGCTCACCCAACTGAGCCTCCAGCGCAGCAATCCGCCGCGAAACCGTGGATTTGGGAATGCCCAGGCGCAGGGCTGCGCGCGAAAAATTGCCCTCGTCGGCGACGCGCGCGAAGAGCAGGAGATCGTTGGGTTCGAGTGCAGTGCCCACTTTTATTGTTCCATAAATAGAACAATAATAACCATATTTATGGCTTTATGTCGACCATGGGAACAACTATATTCGTTCTACCCCCTCGATCACCCGTGGAGCCCATCATCAATATCCTGCAAATCAACTCCAGCGCTCGCCGCCAGTCTTCACATTCGACGGGTCTTGCCTCCCGGGTGGTCGCGCGGCTGCGTGACGCCGATCCGAACGCGACGCTGACGGTCCGAGACTTGAACGAGACGCCGCATCCGGTGCTGGACGAAGCGGCGCTCGGCGCGCTGTTCACCCCCGCCGGCCAGCGCACGGCCGAGCAGGACGCGCGAGTGGCACTCGACGACGTGTTGATTGCCGAGATTCAGGCCGCAGATATCGTCGTGCTCGGAGTACCGATGTACAACTTCGGCGTTCCGGCGCCGCTAAAGAACTGGATCGACGCCATTTCCCGCGCGGGTGTGACGTTCCGCTACACGGTAAAAGGGCCCGAAGGCCTGCTGAAGGACAAGAAGGTATACGTGGCACTTACGCGCGGCGGGCGCTACCGCAACACGCCGGCCGACACGCAGGTGCCGTATCTGCATACCGTGTTCACCTTTCTCGGCCTGGCCGACGTGCACTTCGTGTATGCCGAAGGTCTGTCGATGGGGGCCGAGGCCGAACGCGATGCAATCGCTTCGGCGCATCGCCAGATCGACGAAGCGGTGGCGGCTTGAGATAACCTGGTCCGGAGGTGCGACTCCGGCCTCACGAGGAGAACCTGCAATGAGCGCAACGACGACAACACTTTCCAGGCCGACCGCCGAACACGTTGCCCGGCCGCGCGCGGTCGAGCGCGTGATCAATGGCCAGCCGACCTCGGATGGCGCCGGCGTCAAGCTCACGCGCGTGCTCGCGCAGCCGCTGCAGCGCCGGCTCGATCCGTTCCTGATGCTCGATGCGTTTTTCACCGACGATCCGCAGGACTACGTGGCCGGATTTCCGGATCATCCACATCGCGGCTTCGAGACGGTAACTTACATGATCGCGGGCCGCATGCGTCATCGCGACAGCGCCGGCCACGAAAGCCTGGTCAGCAACGGAGGCGTCCAGTGGATGACGGCCGGCCGCGGCGTCATCCATTCCGAGATGCCCGAGCAGGAAGAGGGTCGCATGGAGGGCTTCCAGCTGTGGCTCAACCTCGCGGCCAAGGACAAGATGCGTGCCCCATGGTATCGAGACGTCCAGGGCGCTGAGATCCCGGAGTTCACGACGGCCGGGGGCGTGAAGGTGCGCGTAATCGCCGGCCGCAGCTGCGGTGTCGACGGCGCGATACAGCGCGAGGTGACCGAACCGTTGTACCTCGACCTCGAGTTTCCGGCCGGCGCCGCGTTCGCGCAGGTGCTGCCTCCGACGCACAACGCGTTCGTCTACGTGTATCGCGGCGGCCTGCAGATCGGCGGTACGCCTGTGCCGGTTCAGCGGATGGCGATCCTCGGCAACGACGTGGACAGCGACGGGGTCGTGATGATGGCATCGGCTGCCACACGTGCACTGTTGATTGCCGGCCGGCCGCTGGGCGAGCCGATCGCGCAATACGGGCCGTTCGTGATGAACACCAACGACGAAATCTTCCAGGCGGTACAGGATTACCAGGGTGGCAAGTTCGCGGCGCCGGGGTAGGCCGCTTCCCGCGTGGACCCGCGGAGTTCGCGTCGAAAACCCGCAATCGGTCGGTTGCGGGTGATGCCGGCGCCCCGGGGTCTGCAGCGATGTTTGCCGCTATTTCGGTGCCGCCTATCCCGGCATGAAGTATCGGGAGGTCACCAAGAGCACGACCAGGGCGGCCATCGAGAGCACACTC
Source organism: uncultured beta proteobacterium (assembly GCA_963739745.1). Lineage (GTDB taxonomy): Bacteria > Pseudomonadota > Gammaproteobacteria > Burkholderiales > Casimicrobiaceae > VBCG01. Next base: position 145,916 of record CAVUCJ010000005.1, on the reverse strand, counting down.
TGGATCAGGGCCTGCGCGGCAGTGATCCTCGACCCCTCGCGCAGGTGATGAAAATACCTGATCGAGGCGGCGATATGGTTATAGGCCAATACGGCCACGCCGGACCAGAACAGCCAGATCAGCAATTCACTCACGACAAACCCCCTCGATCGTCCAGTCGTTGCGTTCCTTGGCGCGAACCGACGTGCGGGTTTACCCCGGACCGGCGGGCAGGTACGCAATTCAGATCGCAAGATGCTAGAGTCGTGGCGGGTTCCGCGCCACCGAATGATTTGCATGGGTGATATGCGCCATGTTCAATATCAGAAGCGTCGATCTCAATCTCCTGCCGGTGTTCGAAGTCGTCTACGAGGAGAAGAGCCTGTCCCGGGCGGCAGGACGGCTCGCGATGACACAGTCGGCGGTCAGTCACGCGGTGGCGCGACTGCGGCTGGTGTTCCGCGACGAGCTGTTCGTGCGCCATTCAAGGGGTGTCGTGCCCACGCCGGCGGCGGACACGATCTATTCCAGGCTCCGCGATGCAATGGGATCGGTACGCGCGGCCGTGACCGAAGCGCGGGAATTCGATGCAGGCACTTCCGCACGCAAGTTCCTGCTGGTGATTCCGCATCCGCTGGGTCCGATGATCGTCTTGCGATTGCAAGAGCGCCTGTCGAGCGTGGCGCCGAATATCGGTGTTGCCGCCAGTACGCGGTCCAGGCCCATCGATCTCGACCGTACGCTGCAGGAAGGCCGGGTCGATGCGGCAATCGATTGGATCGAGCCGCGGGGCGGAGAATTCAAGTCCATCGTGCTGTTCGAAGACGCGGTGATTGCGGTGGCTCGCGCACATCATCCTGCCTTGCGCCATCCGGTGACGATGAAGACGTTGCGAGAAGGCCGATTCGTTTCATTGCGGCCCCGCGTGGAGGGCGAACATCCGGTGCCGGCGCTGCGCGAGTGGCAACGCGTTGATCTCGATGTGGCGCTGGAGGTGTCCGAAATCCTGGAGGTGTTCATGATCGTCAGCCAATCGGATTTGTTCGGCCTCATTCCCCGAAGCATGGAATTGCTGGCTCGGCGCGCGCTCGGCTTGCGTTCGGTGGGAGTGGCGCCGAAAACTTCGACGCTGCCGATCAAGCTCCACTGGCACGCAAGCCGCGACGCCGATCCGGCGCACGCGTTCCTGAGGAACGAGCTCGTCTCGGTCACCGCGCGAATCGTCGGGCGGAAGCAGGCGCGTCCTCTCGCTCCGGCAGGAAATTCGCGCCAGCCAACTCGCCGCTAGGCGCGCGGCCAGAGATCGGCAGCGCGTCTTCAGCCTGTATTCCGTTCAGTGATTCACGATGAACGGCGCCAGCTGCGCCAGGTTCGGCTCGACTCCCAGTCCCGGCGCATCGGTCAGCGTTACGAACCCGTCGACGACGGCGAGCGGGAACACGTCCTCCCGCAGCGGATTCGGATTGGCGTCGACTTCGGCGTAGCCGCGCGCGCTGCCGCTGCCTGCCAGCGCATGCATCGACGCCGCGAGGCCCACGCCGCCCGCCAGCCAGTGGGGGCAATAGGCCACGCCGCAGGCGTCGGCATGACGGGCGACATCGAGTCCTCCGCTGATGCCTCCCCACTTGCCCACATCCGGCTGCACGAAGGCGAGGTAGCCCGCGTCGATCGCGTCGTCGAACGCCTGTTGTCCGCGCAGGTTCTCGCCGGCCGCAAGCGCAATCGCGCTCGCCTGCGCCAACGCGCTCCAGGAGGCGGCCGGTTGATCCGCGCCGATGGGCTCTTCGATCCAGTAGGGGCGGAACGACGCGAGTTCTGCGATGCGCATGCGTGCCTCGTCCAGCGGCCACGCCTGGTTGGCGTCACACATGATTATTGCGTCCTCGCCAAGCGCTGCCCGCATCGTCGCCAGGTTGGCGATGTCGCGCTTCGCATCGAAGCCCACCTTGAGTTTGAATGCGCGGTGACCTTCGGCCTGTTTTGCGAGTGCGATTTCCTCGACGCGATCCGGCCCGATGCCGCTCGCGTATACGCGTACCCGGGGGTGTCCGCCCAGGTGTTTCCACAGCGGGACGCCGGCGCGGCGGGCCGTGATGTCCCACAGCGCCTGGTCGACGGCGCCGGTGATCTGCGCAAACGGACCCGGCTCGCCGCACTGAATCGCCATCCGTCGGGTGCGCTCGTCGAGCAGCGCGCGCACGGGTGCCGGATCGTCAGCGGCGACGCCGATCAGCAGCGGTGCGAAGATGCTCGCCACCAAGCGCGCGCGATGCTCGGCGCCGACCTGCGGGAAGTTGCCGAATACCTCGCCCCATCCCCACGCGCCGTCGCTCGCGCGGATACGCAGGAACACCGCGGGGCGGTTGTGCATGGCGCCCAGCGAATTGCCAACCGGCGTCGCGATCGGCGCGCGCAGCACCCAGCATTCGACGCTCTCGATGGAAGTTGGCATGTTCGATTTCTCGGCAAGAATCGCGGTAGTCTAATCCGTAAGGTGGCGGAGTCGAGCAGCGCCACGGGCTTGCCTTTGCGGCACGCTGCCGATCGCGATGGCGCTGCGTCCCGGCGGGCCCTTCCGGGCATTGGCGTAACATGCTTCTTTGAACGCCGCGCGCGCCCGCGTGGTCAAAATTCCGATGGCACAAACCTCCGACTGGTCGTTTCCCGCACCGCTGCAGCCCGACGCGGCGGAAGTCGCGTTCGATCTCGATCGCGCGCTGGATTCTGTCGTCAGGCTGGCGTCACGCATCCCGGACGATGGGTTCACCGCGCCGATGCTCGGGACGGAACGCGAGGGCAACGGCGTCGTCATCCGCGCCGACGGCCTGATCGTTACCATCGGCTACCTCATCACCGAGGCCGATGAAATCTGGATCACCTTGCGCGACGGCCGCGTCGTGCAGGGCCATCCGCTGGCCTACGACTTCGCGACCGGAATGGGCCTCGTACTGCCGCTTGGCCCCCTGGGCGTGCCGCCGGTGACGGTGGGCACGGCGGACACGGTTGACGTCGACGACGATGTTTTCGTGATCGGCCATGGCGGACGCGCGCACGCGCTCAAGGCCGAAGTCTTCGCGCGCCGCGAATTCGCCGGCTACTGGGAATACCTGCTCGACGTTGCGCTATTTACCACGCCGCCGCACCCGGAGTGGAGCGGCGCGGCGCTGCTCGACGGCGACGGGCGGCTGGTCGGCATCGGCTCGCTCTTCGTCCAGGAAGCCGACGGCGACGATGTCCGCAAGGGCAACATGTTCGTGCCGATCGACGTGCTGACGCCGATTCTCGACGACCTGGTCAGGAGTGGCCGTGCGGCGAGCCCGGCGCGGCCGTGGCTCGGCGTATACGCCAGCGACGACGAAGAGCGGCTGATCGTCGGCGGATTGGCGCAGGGCGGTCCCGCGGAACGCGCCGGCATCCGCCAGGGTGACCTGATCATCGCCGTCGCCGGCCACCGCGTGCACACGCTGGCCGAGATGTTCCGCCGCGTGTGGAGCCTGGGCCCGTCGGGAACCGAGATCCCGCTCACCGTGGCCCGCGACGGCGCGATGCTTCCGGTCAACGTGCGTTCGGCCGATCGCGGCGATTTCCTGAAGAAGCCATCACTGCAATAGATGCCCGGGTCGAAGTCATGACTGCGACACGCGTGTCTGCGCCGAATGTCCCGCACTAGGATCGAGGCCGCCGCAGGTGCCAGTCGGTTTCGCGCTGGTAGGCGCGGCCGATGCGAACCAGCGTAGCCTCCGCGAACGGGGCGCCGATCAACTGGACGCCGATCGGCAGCCCGGCGGCCGAGAAGCCCGCCGGTAACGACAGCCCGCAGGCACCGAGATAGTTGACGGCGCGCGTGAGCGAGGCGAGCGGTGCAGTGGACTCGTCGACGTCGGCGACCGGCACCGCGGTGATCGGCAACGTCGGTGTCAGCAGTGCATCGCATCCGAGCATCCATTCGGAGAACGCAGTTTGCGCGCGACGCATGGCCGACAATTCCCCGATGTAGTCAGCGGCGCTGATCGACTTGCCGCCCAGGAGGCGGCGGCGCACCCAGGGATCGATCGGCAACGAAGCATCCTCTGCGTACGCGCGATGGAATGCGAATGCCTCGGCCGCGAGCAGCCTTCCCAGCCTCGCCGGCGATGCCATCGAAATCGATCGGTGCGCGGACCTCCTCCAGGACCGCGCCCAGCTCCCGAAGCACGGCGATGGCGTCGTCGCGCGCGCGCACGACGTCGGCATCGATGTAGTCGGGGAACTGTTCCGGCGCGAGGCAGGCGATGCGCATTCCACGGATATCGGCGTCGCGTGCGATGGCGCCGAGGAGATCGACCTGTGGCGTGGCACGGGTGGCCGCATCGTGCGGGTCGGGCCCGGCCATGGCCGCAGTCAGCAGTGCGACGTCGTCGACGGTATGTGCAAGCGGACCGATGGTGTCGAGCGAATGCGACAACGGCACCGCGCCATACAGGCTGACCAGTCCGTACGTGGTCTTGAGACCGGTAATGCCGCACATCGCGGATGGAATGCGCACGGAGCCGCCGGTGTCGGAGCCGATCGCGGCCGGCACCATGCCCGCCGCGACCGCGACGGCGGATCCGCTGGATGATCCGCCGGCGACACGATGCGTGCGCAGGTCCCAAGGATTCCACGGCGCACCCATTGGCTCGTTGCGGCCCCAGCCGCCGAACGCGAACTCGACCATGTGCGTCTTGCCCACGGGAATCATGCCGGCCCCGAGCAGCTTCGCCACGCAAGTGGCGGTGTAGTCGGAAAGGCGACCCATCCAGCTCTTCGATCCGGCCGTGGTCTGCCGGCCGTTGATTTCCAGCAGGTCCTTGAACGCGATCGGCAATCCGTGCAGCGGTCCGCGCGCGGCGTACACGCTGCGCTCCAGATCCGCGGCGTCGGCGAGCTTCAACGCGTCGTCGTGGTAGACGTCGACGAACGCGTGCAGCTTGTCGTCCCGCGCCGCGATGCGGGCCAGGCAGGCCTCCACCAGGGTGCGCGACGTGGTTTCGCCGCGTGCGAGCATGCGAGACAGGTCGGTGAGCGAACGGAATTGCAGATCGTTGGACATGGCGGTTGCGCGGCTGGGAAGAAAGATCGCTACTTTACAATGCGAAGCATGCAGACCTATCCGCATTTGCTCGCGCCGCTCGACCTGGGCTTCGCCACGCTCGCGAACCGGGTGCTGATGGGGTCGATGCATACGGGTCTCGAAGAGGCCGCCAATGGATTCGAGCGAATGGCGGCCTTCTATGCCGAGCGGGCGAAGGGCGGGGTCGGTCTCATCGTGACCGGCGGCATTGCGCCGAACCTGTCGGGTCGGCTGGAACCGAAGGCCTCGCAGCTTTCGTTCGCATGGCAACTCGACCGACATCGGCTCATCACCGACGCCGTCCACGCCGAAGGCGGCAGGATCGCGCTGCAGATACTGCACGCCGGCCGCTATGCGTATCACCCGCTTGCAGCCGCGCCGTCGGCGTCGCGTTCGCCGATCAGTCCGTTCCGTGCGCGCGGGCTGACCGGCTGGGGCGTGCGCAAGACGATCGCCGACTACGCGCGCTGTGCGTGGCTCGCACAGTGCGCCGGCTACGACGGTGTCGAAATCATGGGCTCCGAGGGCTACCTCATCAACCAGTTCGTCGCCCCACAGACCAACTTCCGCGACGACGAATGGGGCGGCACGTTCGAGAAACGAATGCGCTTTCCGGTCGAAATCGTGCGCCAGACGCGTGCGGCCGTTGGCCCCAACTTCATCATCATCTACCGGCTGTCGATGCTCGACCTCGTCGAAGGCGGCAGCACCTGGGACGAAGTGGTGTCGCTGGCGCAGGCGGTCGAGGCGGCGGGCGCCACGATCATCAATACCGGAATCGGCTGGCACGAGGCGCGCATTCCGACCATTGCGACGATGGTGCCGCGCGCGGCGTTCGCCTGGGTGACACGGCGGATGAAGGGTGTGGTGCGCATCCCGCTTGTCACCACCAACCGGATCAACGACCCGGCCACCGCCGAGGCCGTGCTCGCGCGCGGCGATGCCGATATGGTGTCGATGGCGCGGCCGTTCCTCGCCGATGCGCAGTTCGTCCGCAAGGCGCAAGCGGATCGCGCCGACGAGATCAACACCTGCATCGGCTGCAACCAGGCGTGCCTCGACCAGATCTTCTCGCGAGAAATTGCATCGTGCCTGGTCAATCCCTATGCGTGTCACGAGACGGTGCTGAAGGCAGCGCCCGTCGAGCGGAAGAAGAAGGTGGCTGTGGTCGGCGCAGGGCCAGCGGGACTCGCGGCGGCGACGACGGCAGCGGAGCGCGGGCACGCGGTGACGCTGTTCGATGCGGCGGCCGAGATCGGCGGCCAGTTCAATCTCGCCCGCCGTATTCCCGGCAAGGAGGAATTCGCGGAAACGCTGCGGTATTTCCGCACGCGCCTGTCGCGCCTCGGCGTTACCGTCGAACTGTCGCGGCGGGTGGTCGCGCCTGATCTTGCGGGCTTTGACGATGTTCTGGTCGCGACGGGCATCGTGCCGCGCACCCCGGACATTCCGGGCATCGACCATCCCAACGTCGCCAGCTATGTTGAAATTGTCGAGGGGCGCAAGCCGGCGGGCGCGCGCGTGGCGATCCTCGGCGCCGGTGGTATCGGATTCGACGTGGGCGAGCTGCTTTCGGCAGGCAACGCGCCCGATGGCCATGCCAGCGACGGGGCGCAGGACGACCCGGCGATCGTGGCCTTTCGCGATGAGTGGGGGATCGACACCGGCTATGCGCGGCGCGGCGGATTGAAGTCCGCCACCGAAAATCCTCCGCTGCGCCGGCTCTGGTTGCTCCAGCGAAAGGACTCGAAGGTGGGTGCGGGACTCCCCAAGACCACGGGCTGGATCCGCCGCACGCTGTTGAAGCGTCGCGGGGTGACGATGCTCGCCGGCGTTGAATACGCGAAGATCGATGACGCCGGGCTGCACATCATGCTGGAGGGCAGGCCACAGTTGCTCGCGGTTGACACCATCGTGATCTGCGCGGGGCAAGACCCGCAGCGCGAACTCGTGGCCGGTCTCGAAGCGGCCGGAATCCGCCACCAGCTGATCGGTGGCGCCGACGTTGCGGCCGAACTCGACGCGCGTCGCGCTATCGAACAGGGCACGCGCGTGGCGCTGGCACTCTAGATTTCGCGTGTTAACGTTGAGGAGTTCGGCACGTCGCTTGCTTTGCAGAAATCCCCGCCCGTTCAAAGGAGTTTGTCCACATGTGTTCGATCTGTGGTGATGTGCAGCACGTTCCAGCGCCGTCGAAACCCAGGCGCCGCGATTTCCTGGTGACCGGCGTCCTCGCTGCGCTGACGCCCTGGGCGATCGGTACCGCGCTGGCGGCCGATCCGCCCAAGCCGGGCGCCGCGCCGCCGCCCAACGCGATCCCGCCCGCCGAAGCGTTGAAGCGGCTGATGGACGGCAACGCCCGTTATGCGGCGAACATGCCCAACCAGCGTGACTTCTCGTCGGGTCGGGCCGCCCGCACGCAGGGGCAGCATCCCATCGCAGCGATTCTGAGCTGCGCTGACTCGCGAGTGGTTCCGGACCTCGTGTTCGACCAGAACCCGGGTGATCTCTTCGTCGTCCGAGTCGCCGGCAACGTCGTGTCGCCGGATCTGCTGGCGTCGATCGAATATGGCGTGCGCTTCCTCGGCGCGCCGCTGGTCATGGTCGTGGGGCATTCCGGTTGCGGCGCGGTCAGCGCGGCGATCAAGGTGCTGCAGGACAAGACGGTGCTGCCAGGGCACCTGCCGGAACTCATCGCCGCGATCAAGCCGGCGGTGATCGTTGCCGAGAAGACCCAGTCGGGCAATCTGCTCGACAACGCGATCGCCGAAAATGTGCGCCGGCAAGTCGCGCGGCTCAAGGCCTCGCCGCCGATCATGCAGGGTGCCTACGCGGGAAAGACGATCGATATCGTCGGCGCCGTCTACGACATCGCGACCGGCAAGGTCACGGCGGTCTAGTCTCCGACCAGCCGCGTCGTCGGGGCCCGGCGCGGCCCCTACGGCAGCGGTTGCGCGGGCAGCCGCCCCGCCAGCACGCGGCGCGCGTTGGCGCGCACGCGCTGCGTGAACTCGGCCGTCGTCGGGACCGCTTCGTCGGTCGCGAACTTGACCGTCGTCCCCGTGCCGGCAGCGCCCGGGCGGGCGAGTGCCGCCAGGATGTCGGAACGATTGTCCGGATCGCCGGTGGACCGGCCGAAGAACGGCACGAACGAAGTGCCGATGGTCACCATGCTCGAGTAGTCGCCGATGAAATAGCGTCCGCCCGCGAGCGGCGCCGTCGCGAAGTCGAAGGGACCCGCGAGCTGGCGCTCGGTCCACGAGAGGCCGTCGTTCGAGGTCGCCAGCCAGTACAGCGTCGGCAGCGTGGCGACATCCGGCGTATTGGCACGAAGGTCGTAGTAGGCCACGCCGAACACGCCGTCGTCGCGGATGGCGACCACCGGGAGCAGCGCGGGCGCGGTCGATGACGGCGGCGCGACATTGCCGCCGTTGACGCGAAGCGGCGCCGACCAGGTCAATCCGCCATCGGTCGATTGCGCAAACGCGATGTCGTCGTGCGTGCCTGAGAAACGCGCATCCTGCCAGGCGGCGGCCAGCATGCCGTTGCTGCCTGCCGCGATCGAGCCGAGGATCGAGCCGTCGCGGATGCCGGTCCCGGTGTCGGGATCGACAGTGCCGACGCTCTGCTGGGACGCGATGGTGATCGGCGCCGACCATGTGGCGCCCTGGTCACCCGAGCGCACGATGCGCAGCCTGATGTCGGGCGCGCCGACGTTCGCGATTTCGGTGAAGAACAGCACCAGCGTCCGGTCGGGCAGCACGACGATCTGGTTGTTGATCGTCTGGCTGTTGGCGCCGGGATCGTAGACGACACGCGCCGGCTCCCATGACGCGCCGCCATCGATGGTGCGTGCGAACCACGCCGGTCCGTTGTTGCCGGTCAACCGGTCCCAGACAGCGTAGACGTAGCGTGCGTCGAACGGGTCGGCCGTGATCGATTCCTTGTCGTTGAAGCTTTGCGCGCCGTCGCGCCGGAGCGTCACCGGATCGCTCCACGCGCGTCCGCCGTCGGTCGAGCGGGAGACCAGGATCGCGCTGTCGCCATTGGCCCGGTTGTTGAACGCCAACGCGATCTGGTAGGCGGTGCCGTCAGGCGCGAAGGTCACCCACGGGTCAGAGGCGCGCTCGAAATCTCCGCCATTGCCGGCGTGGCCACCCGAGCAACGTGAGAACGCAGCCGATGTCCGCGTCCAGGTGCCGCCGCCATCGAACGAATGCGCGCCGGCCAGTCCTCGCGATCCGCCGTTGCTCCAGCGGTCCTGCTGCCATACGCCGATGAGGTTGTTCGGGTTCGTCGGATTCACCGCGATGAATGGCTCCACCTCGGCGTTGACGTAGACGTTGCCGGTCGCAGGTACGCCATCGCAGCCGGCCGCGAACCCAGATCGTCCCGATGCGCCGACCAGCGCGTCGACCAGGACTTCCTCGGGTGAACACATCGCCACACCGTCGGGGCCGTAGCCTTCGGCGACGTAGCCACGGGCGATCATTGCCGCGCCGATCCCAGCGTCGGTCGTGTAGCGGTGGTTGGAATCTGCCCGCTGGTTCCACAACCGGTAGACGGGAAACGCGCCGGCCGCGCAGGCACCGGTGGCCGCGTCGGGCAGCGCCAGGAAGAACACCGCGGGCGATTCGTGGATGTAGCCGCTGTAGTTCGGATCGACCAGGATCCTGTCAAGCACGGACGCGCATTCGTCGCGCGACGCGGACAGGAAGTGCGAGTCGCCATGCTCCGGTGGAATGTAGAACCGGCAGACCGGACTGACGGGTACGCCCGCGGTCGCCTCGCCCAGGTAGACGCGCATCGCGCGACCGGTACGGGTCCACCCCGTGGTGCGCCCGGAATCCAGCGCCTCGATTTCCTCGGGGATGCGCGTCACGAAATAGTGATCGAACCCCGCGTGATAGAACTCGATCGCGATATCGGGTTGCGTCGGAGCGAAGGCGGCAGGTGGCGCCGCGGACGCGAGCTGCGCGCCGGCCCACAGGGCCGCAGCGAATGGCAGCGCGAGAAGCTGGCGGACCTGCATCGGGTTCGTCGACAGTTGCCGGGAAAGCCGGAGTGTATCAGCGCGTCCGAACGTCGCGAGGATGCGGCAACCGCTGCCTATCCGGCCTGCCGCATCACTTCGATCGTCAGCTTGAGGAGCTTCGCCAGCGATTCGGTGTCCGGCAGTGCGTCCTCGGTGACGCCGATCGCGCGCAGGTAGGTCGCTCCGGCCCGCATCGCGCGGGCCCGGGTGTCGAGCGGCACACTCGCGTAGCGCGTGCCGTAGGCGAGCCGCAGCGCGTCGGTGAGTGCCAGCGAGAGCTTCTCGGCCAGCAACGAGCCCTCCGCCTCTTCCGTTCGCATCGTGCCGCGGCCGGTGAGCAGCCAGTGCAGGTTGATACCGCAGACCTCGGCAAGCCGGAGCAGGTAGTCCTGCGTCGCCGAGTTTCGGCGTTCTGCGTTCGATACCGTGTTCTCGTGAACGTCGAGCGCGGCGGCGAACGACTTCTGGCTCTGCGCGCCCCTGACGAGACGCAGGCGTTCGCCGAGCGTCATGCCGGTCCCCGGGGGCGTAGATGGCCGGCGATCGGGGTGTCAGATCGTGTGTGTTGCATTTTCGTCACGGGATCGGTGCGTTGATGTGCATTGTTCTTGCATCGCCGCTCGTCCGGATACTATCATCGGGCCATTCGTTCTCTCGTGGATACAGCGAACCAATTCGCGTCACACCGCAACCCATGCTGACACTCAAACGCAATTTCGAAGGCTTTGCCCGGGCGCCCCGCGCGCAGGCGATCGCCATTGAAATCGCCAATGCGTTCATGCAATGGCGCGGTCATTCGCCGGTCGATTCCGGCGCGCTGACGACGCTGTAGACCCACCCGACCGGAAGACATTCCGCCGGGTGGACAGGCGGAACAGTCGGAAGGTCGCATTACTCCTCCTGATTGTCTCGCCAGCCGTAGAGGACTGGCTATTCGCGTTTGGCGCGCCGCATCCGGCGCGCACGCAGCGGAGGAAAGGAGCGCAAGCCATGACGAAGATGCGTTACATGACCGTCCCCAACGACGGCGCACGACTGCGCCCGGTTCTGTCCATGGCGACCGACGGACCGGCCGGGTCCGGCAACGGCAACCCCGCGACCGCGTTCGGAGCGGGCGCAGGCTCGTGCGGCATTTCGGGCGAGGGCGAACAACGCAGCGGCGGACGGGTTTGCGCAACGGGAGGCGACATGTAGCCAGGTCGATTCCGTTCCAGGAGACCCGGACAGCCCACAGGCTCCGGGTGTTTTGTCGCTCGAAGCCACAAAAAATGAACAAATCGAGGCACACAAAATGGCAAGACTCTTGGAAGAGCTGGAACGGCCCTATGGACGTGATCACTTCGAGCTCATCAAGGCGGGTCGCGACGGGATCTACCGGCGCGCGGCGGACGGTCTGATCATCCGCATCGCCGCAGCGGAAGCGGTCCACGAGGCGGAGGGCGTCGCGAGGCATTTGTTCGACCTCGCGTGCCGGTATGCCTCCGGATCGTAACAACCCGATGGCAACATCGGGAAGCAGGACCGGCGTGCCATGTGGCCGTCGGAACGTACGCGTCGAAACAGGCATGCGGGCCGGATGCGCAAGCGTCGGGCCGTGCCTGCCGCCAGCTTCAGGCGGGGAGGTGACTCCATGTTCACGACGATTCCCCGGTGGTGACATCGGGAAGCAGCACCGGCGATTTCGAAGGCTGTGCGCGGCCTTCCCAACCGACGATCGGGATCGCCGCCTCGACGCCTGCCCCCGGGTGTTGAGGTTCCAAGTCGCGGCCACCCGGCGGGGCAACCCGCCGGGCCGTGACGAACCTGGGAGTGTCAACCCCATTCCTTCCGGATGAATCCCGCTGGCGAACTCGCCGACCGGAGGCTTTGTCCGTCGCGCCATTCAGCGGTGGTCCGCAGACGCAGACAAAGGGGCCCGCGTTGATGCATACTTTGTGCCACGTTCGTTGCCCGCCGGGGATATCGCGCATTTCTTGCCAATGGAACCGCTTGTCCTTACCGTCGACATGGCTGGCCTGCCCCAGGCGTGGGTGGCGCTCGAGGAAGCCATCACCTATCACGCCAAGCAGATGGTCGCCTGGTCGCTGGGCCGCGAGGTGCGTGAATTCCGCGGCGGCTGGCAGAAGAACGGGGAGCGGTCGCGCATCGCGACCAAGTCCATCCTCGCGATCAAGGGCACCGGCATCGGCTCGCATCTGCACGCGCCGGGGCTCACCAACCCGATGCTGTTCGCGCGCGACCGCCAGCTTTGCGGCTATTGCGGCAAGCGATTCCTGATCCGCGACCTGTCGCGCGATCACGTGGTGCCGGTCTCGCGCGGCGGGCGCGACTCGTGGACCAACACGGTCACAGCGTGTCGCAGCTGCAACACGCGCAAGGGTGGCCGCTCGCCGGAACAGGCGCACATGCCGCTGCTCTATGTGCCCTACGTGCCCAATCGGCACGAGCATTTCATCCTGCGCAACCGGCGCATCCTCGCCGACCAGATGGAGTACCTGCTGGCCGGCGTCCCGCGCACCAGCCGCCTGCACCCGCTGAAGGAAGCGGACGCCGGCGACGCGCAACGCCGGCTGTTCACTTAGGCGACGCGCGGTACGCGGGTCACTGCCGATCGATCGCTTTCTGCGGAGCCTCGGTCCGGAAGGCGGCGATACGATTGCGATGAATACCCCATCCCGGCCTGTGAAACACATTCGCCTGACCTCGCATCCGGAGGAGGATAGCGACGGCCTGCCGGCGCTTCGCTGGGGACAGGCCGACCCGCACGAGCGTGGTCCGGTGATCGGCAGCACGTCGAACCGCAGCCAGCGCAACGTCATCGGAACGCACAGCGGGTCGTATGGCGTGTATCGCGCGCTCGCCGTCGCGGCTGGCGCGCTGCTGCGCGGGCACAAGCCCGATCTCACCGATACGTCGCCGACCGATCCGATCGGTCCCTATCCGGCATGGAGCGGCTCGGACCGGATCGTCTCGATGGATCCCTTCGGGGCCATCGTAGCCGACGTCTTCCGCGACCGGATCGCGCAGGGTTTCGACATCCGTCCCACGATCGCGGTCACGAAGGCGCACATCGACATGCCCGAGGTGCATCGTGCGGTCGCCGCCGGCCGCCTGCGCGCCGACGGCCGCATCCTGCTCGCGAACGGCTCCGCCGTGGTGACCAAGGCGGCGATCGAGCCGGTGTGGTGGCTGCCGGGGGTGGCAAAGCGTTTCGGCTGCACCGAGGCTGACCTGCGGCGCGCGCTGTTCGAGGAAACAGGGGGAATGTACCCGGAGCTCGTCACCCGCGGCGACCTCGACGTGTTCCTGCCGCCGATCGGCGGGCAGACGGTCTACGTGTTCGGCAATCCGCACGACCTCGCCGACCCCGATGTGACGCTGACCGCTCGCGTTCACGACGAGTGCAACGGCTCCGATGTCTTCGGCTCGGACATCTGCACCTGCCGCCCGTACCTGACGCACGCCATCGAGGAGTGCATCCGCGGCGCGCAGGCCGGCGGCGTCGGCGTCGTCATCTATTGTCGCAAGGAAGGCCGTGCGCTGGGCGAGGTCACCAAATTTCTCGTCTACAACGCACGCAAGCGGCAGGCAGGGGGCGACTCTGCGACCAACTATTTTCTGCGCACCGAGTGCGTGGCGGGTGTGCAGGACATGCGCTTCCAGGAACTGATGCCGGATGTGATGCACTGGCTCGGAATTCGCAGGATCCACCGGCTGGTTTCGATGAGCAACATCAAGTACGACGCGATCGTAGGCGCCGGCATTGAAGTCGGTCAGCGGGTCCGGCTGCCGGACGATCTGATCCCGGCCGACGCGCGCGTGGAAATGGACGCCAAGAAGGCCGCCGGCTATTTCACCGATGGCGAAGTGCCGGACGCGCAGCGCCTGGCGCTGACCAAGGGCCGCGGCCTGTGACGGTCGCGGTGGCCGGGAACGCCGCCGCCGCGCTGCTTTCCACGGCGGCCATCCGCGAGCGCTGCCACAACGTCGCGTCGGCGGTGTCCGGCGGAAACTCCCGCCATTTCCGCGTCGATCGCGCTCGGCTCGACGGCGCCGCGCAGCGCGTTGCCGCAGTGACGCGCCGCCGCTATCCCGCGCTCTCGATTCCCTGCCACAGCCGCTGGCGTCATTTTGAAGCGGGCGGCGTCGACCGGCGCGCGGAACTCGAGCGCGCGTTGGCCGACCGTCCGGCGGCCGAGCGCGCGCGCGCCTGCATCGACCTGACGGTCGTCAGCGTACTGCTCGATGCCGGCGCCGGCGCCGGCTGGGGCTACGTGGATGCGGATTCCGGCTGCCGCTACACGCGCTCCGAAGGGTTGGGCGTGGCGAGTTTCCGTGCGTTCATGGACGGTGCATTCGCAGAGGACCGTGGCGACCCGCTGCGTGTCGACGCCGTGGCATTGGCCAGCCTCGATGCCACACGGCTCGCCGCGCTGTTCCAGGTGCGCGGCGACAACCCGCTGGTCGGCCTCGACGGCCGCGCGGCATTGCTGCGACGGCTCGCGTCGGCGCTGTACGATGCGCGCGACGTGTTCGGAGACGGCGCGCGCCCGGGCGCACTGTTTGACGCGCTGACACTCCACGGGCGGCGCACCGAGATTGCCGCGCCGGCGATCCTGCGCGCGCTGCTCGACGGTCTGCAATCGATCTGGCTGACCGGCAGCACGCAGGACGGCGTGCCGCTCGGCGACGTCTGGCGCCATCCGCAGGCCGGCGGCGCGGGCCCGACCGCGGGCTGGGTACCGTTCCACAAGCTGTCGCAGTGGTTGGCCTATTCGCTGCTGGAGCCGTTCGAATGGGCCGGTGTGGGCGTCTCGGACCGCGAGGAGCTGACCGCGTTGCCCGAATACCGCAACGGCGGGCTGCTGCTCGACACCGGCGTGCTGGCGCTGCGCAACGACGCCGACGCGCGCGTCGCATGGGATGTCGGCAGCGAACTCGTTGTCGAATGGCGCGCGCTGACGGTCGCGCTGATCGACGAACTCGCGCCGCGGGTGCGCGCGTTGTTGCGCGTTCCGGATCTGCCGCTCGCGTGCATTCTCGAAGGTGGAACCTGGGCCGCGGGTCGCGAGCTTGCGGCCGAGTTGCGCGGCGGGGAGCCGCCGCTTGCCGTCCGCAGCGACGGCACCGTGTTCTGAGTTCGCGCGGACGACGCCGTCCATCAGATATCCCCCTTTCCTTCGAGGCAGCCACCAGGAGTCCGCATGCCGGCCAATGTCCACGTATTCGACCATCCGCTCGTCCAGCACAAGCTCACGCTGCTGCGCAAGAAGGAAACCAGCACGACCAGCTTTCGCCGGCTGCTGACCGAGATCGGGTCGCTGATGGCCTACGAAGTCACGCGTCGTGTGCCGATGCACGAGGTGATGATCGCCACACCGCTCGAGACGATGAACGGGAAGCTGATCGACGGCAAGAAGCTGGTGTTCGTGCCGATCCTGCGCGCGGGCATGGGCCTGCTCGACGGGTTCCTGACCGTGGTGCCGGGCGCGCGCGTCGGGCACATCGGCCTCTACCGGGACCCGAAGTCGCTGGTTGCGGTCGAGTACTATTTCAAGATGCCGGGCGGAATGTCCGAGCGCGACGCGGTGGTGCTGGACCCGATGCTTGCCACCGGCAACTCCGCCGTGGCCGCGGTCGAGCGGCTGAAGGAGGCGAAGCCACGCTCGATCCGTTTCGTGTGCCTGGTCTCCTGTCCGGAAGGCATCCGCCACTTCCAGGCCGCGCATCCTGACGTGCCGATCCATACGGCGGCGGTCGACCGCGAGCTGGACGACCGCGGGTACATACTGCCGGGGCTGGGGGATGCCGGCGACCGGATCTTTGGCACCAAGTAATGGCTGACCTGCTCGTTACGAACGCGACGCTGCCCGACGGCAGGACCGGTGTGGACGTGCTCGTCGCCGGCGGGCGCATCGTCGACGTCTCGCCACGGATCAAAGCCGTCGCAGCGCAGACGATCGACGCGAGCGGTGGGCTGCTCACGCCGCCCTTCGTCGACGCCCATTTCCATATGGATTCGACGCTGACCTACGGATCGCCGCGCGTAAACGAGAGCGGGACGCTGCTCGAGGGCATCGCGCTGTGGGGTGAGCTGAAGCCGACGCTGACGCAGGATGCGATCGTCGAACGTGCGCTTTCGTATTGCGACTGGGCGGTGGCGAAGGGACTGCTTGCGATCCGCTCGCACGTCGACGTCTGCGATCCGCGGCTCTCCGCCGTCGAGGCGCTGCTGCACGTCAAGCGGAAGGTGGCGCCCTATGTCGACCTGCAGCTCGTCGCGTTCCCGCAGGACGGGGTGCTGCGCAGCCCCGGCGCGCTCGAATTGCTCAAACGCGCGCTGCGGATGGGCGTCGATGCGGTCGGCGGCATCCCGCACTTCGAGCGGACGATGGCCGACGGTGCCGAAAGCGTGCGGCTGCTGTGCGAGCTGGCCGCCGACGAGGGACGCCTGGTCGACATGCACTGCGACGAGACCGACGACCCGCAGTCGCGGCACATCGAGACGCTGGCGAGCCAGACTCTGCGGCTCGGACTCGACGGCCGGGTGACTGGATCGCATCTGACGTCGATGCATTCGATGGACAATGATTACGCGGCGAAGCTTGTCACGCTCATCGCCGAAGCGGGGGTGAGCGCGATCGCCAACCCTCTCATCAACATCACGCTCCAGGGCCGGCGCGACTCCTATCCGAAACGCCGTGGCATGACCCGCGTGCCGGAACTGCTGGCGGCCGGCGTCACCGTCGCGTTCGGCCACGACTGCGTGATGGACCCGTGGTATTCGCTGGGGAGCGGCGACATGCTGGAAGTGGCGGCGATGGGGCTGCATGTCGCGCAGTTGACAAGCCCGGCCGGGATGCAGGCGTGCTTCGACGCGGTCACCGTCAGCGCGGCGAAGATCCTCCATCTCGACGGGTACGGAATCGCGCCGGGCAAGCGCGCCGACTTCGTATTGTTGCAGGCGCGCGATCCCGTCGAGGCGATCCGGCTGCGCGCGGCGCGGCTCCTGGTCTTTCGTGCAGGAAAGGTCGTCGCCCGAACGCCGGCGGCGACGGCGACGCTGCATTTGCCGGGGCGGCCGCCGACGGTCGACTGGACGCTGCGCTGAATGGGCTGCGGGCCGGCGCGCCGGCGGCGCATAATTTTCTGGATGGCACATGGCAGACTCTTCGCGCTGTCCCTGCTGCTGACTCTGGCATTGCCTGCCGCGGAGGCGGCCAGGCTCGATGCGGATCCGGACGCGCTCGCGCATGCGATGGCCGGCCATCGAATTGCCGTCCTGGGGGAGGTCCACGACAACGCAGCGCAGCATGCACTGCGGCTGGCGGCGCTCAAGGCGCTCGTCGCGAGCGGCGCACGGCCGGCGCTCGCGTTCGAGCAGTTCGACCGTGAGCGGCAGCGCGACATCGACCGGGCGCGGCGCCTCCGCCCGCACGATGCCGACTTCCTGATCGCGCAGGCGAAGGGCTCGCCGAACTGGCAATGGGAGTACTACCGGCCGTTCGTGGCGCTGGCGCTCGAATACGACCTTCCGATCGTTGCGGCCAATCTATCGCGCGCGGATGCGATGAAGGTGGCGACCGGCGCCGTCGACCTGCCGCTGCCGGCAACGCTGCCCCCGTCGTTCCTGCACGCGCACGAGGATGTCATAGCCAGGGGGCACTGCGACCTGCTGCCCGCCGCGTCGTTGCCGGGCATGGCGCGCGCGCAGATCGCGCGCGACAGGGCGCTGGCCCAGGCTATCCTCCCCTATGCACAGCGAAGCGTCGTCCTGCTGACCGGCAACGGCCATGCGCGCATCGATATCGGCGTGCCGTTCTGGCTGACGCCGGAGGCGCGGGCGAATTCGGTGAGCATAGGCATCCTCGAGCGCGGCGACGACGACGATGGTACCGGCGAGCCGGCTGCGCGCTTCGATGCGTTCACGATGACCGGGCGGGCGGCGCGGCCGGACCCGTGCGACGAACTGCGCAAGCGTATGGGAAAGTAGCAAGGGAGGGCGCGGAAAGCAGGCTCAGACCGTGCCTGCCCCGTTCCCGGTCTGTAACGATTGCGCCCCGCGCAGCGAATACCATGAGTGGGCCAGGGGTCGCGACACCGGAGGGCCCGGGCATTCGTCCAATCCGGCGCACCGCGTTGGTACGGCATAATCGTCGCCCACGCCCCGCTCCGCACATCGGCCAATCGCGCGTCATCATCCCGCATGGAATCCATCTACTACGTCATGGCGTGGGCGTGCCACCGCAAATGCAGGCATTGCTACGAGGACCGTTTTCGGCCGTACGTCCGTGGTGAGCTCGAAGCGGTCGTGCAGGAGGCAGAGCGCAATTTCCCGCGGATCGTCGCCCATTTTCCCGACCGGCTCACCTACCGCGACCTTGCCGATCCGCACGAGGACGGGTCATTTCCAGAGAAAACTGGACGTGTAATTCTTTCTGGAGGAGAGTCGCTGCTCGACGCAGTCCGTGAGCGCGTCACGTACCGGGTGATCGACGCGTTGCGCGAAAAGTACGCGGCGCAGGGCGGGGTGAAGGTGGTGGTGCAGACCACCGGCGATCTCCTCACCGACACGATCGTCGACGATCTGCTGCAGCGTGGCGTCTGGATGATTTCGGTCGCGAGCGTCGATGATTTCCATGTTGGTCTCGAGGGTCCCGCCAAGCAGCAGAAGTTCATGGACAAGCTGACCGCGCTGTTCGAGCGGCACGGCATGCGGCGCTCCGGCCTGTCGGCCACCACGCGCAACTGGCACGAGGAGGAGGGCCCCGTGTACAGCTTTTTCGGCGCCACGCCGGACTCGTGGATCGGCAAGCTGTGGCCGCGCGGCCGCGCCTGGAGCAATAACCTTTCACATGCGACGCTCGCCGACAATTTCTGCAATCGCTGGTCGGGCGGTCTCGATTTCCTTCGCCACCAATACAACGGCTCGGAGGTTTCGATCGAGCCGGACGGTGCGGTGTACCCCTGCTGCGTCAAGACCAAGCTGCCGATCGGCAGCCTGCTTGAGGACAACCTGATCGACATCCTCGAGTCGCTGGTGGGCGTGCCCGCCTACGAGGCGATCACGATGGGGCACCCGGAGCGCATGGGCCTCGCGCACGGATGGAGCGAGGCAATGTTCATCGCGCGCTCGCGAACCGCGCTGCCCGACGGGACTTCCCACCAGAACCTGTGCATCGGCTGCGATCGATTCCACGAAGAGGTGCTGGGACCGGTGCTGGAAGAGGCGCGCGAACGCCGGCGCCTTGCGCGGGCCGGCCCGGGACAGGCTGCCGCGTCGCCTCGGGAACTGGCCACCGCGCGATCCCCGGCCAGCGTAGCACGGCCGCGCAGGATCATCGTGCTGACCCCGCAGGACGACTGACGCCTTGCGCATGCGTTGCTTCCTCGCCGCGTTGCTCTTTGCCGCGCTGCCCGTCGCCGCGTCCGCGCAGGACCTGCGCTGGGACGATGTCCTCGCCCGCGCGAAGGGCCAGACGGTCAATTTCAACGCGTGGGCGGGTGACGAGAATACCAACGCGTTCATCCAGTGGGTCGGCGAGGAAGTCTTCAAGCGCCATGGTGTGAAGGTCAACCACGTCAAGCTGAAGGACACCGCCGAGGCGGTCACGCGGGTCGTCGCGGAGAAGGCGGCAGGCCGCGTCGCCGACGGCACGGTGGATCTGGTCTGGATCAACGGCCCCAACTTCCTGGCACTGAAGCAGCAGTCGCTGCTCTACGGGCCATTCACGCAGAGGCTTCCCAACTATGCGCTCGTCGACACCACGAACATCCGTTCCAACGTCATCGACTTCACGATTCCTGTCGACGGGATGGAGTCGCCTTGGCGGCGCGCGCAGATCGTGTTCGTGTATGACGCAAAGCGCGTGCGCGAACCGCCGCGAAGCATGGCCGAACTCCTCGTTTGGGCGAAGCGCAACCCCGGCCGATTCACGCATCCGTCGGTGCGCAATTTCCTTGGGGCGACCTTCCTGAAGCAGGCACTGTGGGAGCTTGCCCCGGATCCCGGTGTGCTCCAGAAACCGGCGACCGACGAGAACTTCTCCGCGGTCACTGCACCCCTGTGGGCGTGGTACGACGAGCTGAGACCGCAACTGTGGCGGCAGGGTCGGCAGTTTCCGGAGAACGGCCCCGCGCAACGTCAGCTGCTGAACGACAGCGAAATCGACATTCTCGTTTCGTTCAACCCGGCCGAGGCCGCGGTCTCGATCAATGCCGGCCTGCTCCCCGACACGGTGCGTACCGTCGTCTTTACGCGCGGCACCATCGGCAACACGAGCTTCGTCGCCATTCCGTTCAACGCCGCGAACAAGGAAGGCGCGATGGTCGTCGCGAACTTTCTGCTCGACCCTGCCACGCAGGCGCATGCGCAGGACTACCGGCAGATGGGTAACTTTTCGGTGCTCGATTTCGCGAAGCTCTCGCCCGGGGAGCGCAAGCGTTTCGACGATCTGCCGTCATCGCCCGCGCTGCCCACCAATGCGCAACTTCGCACCGTCGTGCTCGAGCCGCATCCGTCGTGGATGACCCGGATCGCGAACGAGTGGGAGAAGCGGTACACGAAGTGAGCGCGGGCCGTCAGCCGCGGCTCCACCGTTCCATGACGTCGAGGCAGCCACCGAAGCTCCTGCGGTACATCCCCGCGCTTACCGTCGGCGTGTTCATGGTTCCGGTCGGCGCCGGTCTTGTCGGCACGCTGCTGCCGGCGTTCGGCTACCTTCCCGCGATCGGTGGGCACGCGTTCAGTCTCGATCCATGGCGGGGGCTCGTTGCCTATCCGGGTTTCGCGACCAGCGTGGCCGTCACGCTCCTCACCGGCGTTGCCACGTCGGTGCTTGCCGTGGCGCTGGCGCTCGGTTTCTGCGCATGGGCGCACGAGCGGGCGTGGCTGCGGCGGATGGGCACCTGGCTTGCGCCGATCCTGTCGACGCCACATTCGGCGATCGCGATCGGCCTCGCGTTCCTAATCGCCCCCTCGGGGTGGATCGTGCGCGCGATCTCGCCTTGGCTTACCGGCTGGTCGCTGCCGCCCGACGTCGGAACGGTCGGCGATCCGCGCGGCCTCGCGCTGGCGGGGGGCTTGCTATTGAAAGAGGTGCCCTATCTCGTGCTGATGACCATTGGAGCGCTGGGCCAGGTGCCGGCGCGGCAGCATCTGGCGATCGCGCGCACGTTGGGCTATGCGAGGGCGCAGGCGTGGGTGAAGGTCATCCTGCCGCAGATCTACCCGCAGATCCGGCTTCCGGTGTATGCGGTCATTGCATTTTCGCTGTCGGTCGTCGATGTGGCGCTGATTCTCGGCCCGTCCAACCCGCCGACGCTCGCCGTGCTCGCCGTGCGCTGGTTCACCGACGCCGACATCCGGTACTACTTCCCTGCGGCAGCCGCGGCGACGCTGCTGTTGTTGCTGGTGGCAGCCGTCATCGGTGGCTGGTTCGGTGGCGAGCGAGTCGCCATTGCGCTGGGTCGGCGCTGGATCGCCCGCGGCGGCCGCGAAGGTGCCGTTTCGGCCGGCGCATGGACCGCGATGCTCGGCTTCGGCATCCTCTTCGTTCTCTCGGCGCTTGCGATCGCGGGCATGGGCTTGTGGTCGTTCGCCGCACAATGGCGTTTTCCCGACGCGCTGCCGCAAGCCTGGTCGTTCGCGAACTGGATGCGACGGGCGACCGATCTCGCGGGTCCGGCGGGGGCGACACTTGTCGTCGGCGGCCTCGCCACGGGCGTCGCGCTGGCACTGGTGCTGGGTTGCCTCGAAAACGAAAGCCGCGGCCATCGCCAGGCGGGCACGGGTGCGCTGTGGCTGCTCTATCTGCCGTTGTTGGTCCCGCAGGTTGCGTTCCTGTTCGGCGCGCAGGTGCTGCTGGTGCGGCTCGGATTCGATGGAACGCTGGCGGCCGTGGTGTGGGCACACCTGATCTTCGTGTTGCCCTATCTTTTCCTTTCGCTCGCCGACCCGTGGCGGGCGTTCGATCCGCGTTATGCGCGCACCGCGGCCAGCCTCTCGGCGTCATCCGCGCGCGTGTTCCTTGCGATCAAGCTGCCTATTCTGCTGCGGCCGGTGTTGATCGCGTGCGCAGTCGCGTTCGCGGTCAGCGTCGGGCAGTACCTGCCGACGCTTTTTGCCGGCAACGGCCAGATCGCCACGCTCACGACGGAAGCGGTGACGCTGGCCGCCGGTGCCGACCGGCGCGTGATCGGCGCGTACGCACTCGCGCAGGCGCTGTTCCCGCTGCTCGCCTACGTCGGCGCGGTTGCGGTGCCGGCTCTGGTCTACGCGAATCGTCGCGCGATGCGCAGCCACGAATGAGACATCCTGTGTCGATGTCCTGTGGTCGCGAGCGGCATTTGGGCCGCGCGCGCCCGGCGGGCTCGAGCGCGAATGCCGAGGTGCCCAGCGCGCAGGCACTTCGATGAACAGGTCCGTGCCATGCGCACTGCGCCTCGTCGGCGTCCGCGTCGAGCTTGCCGGCCACGAATTGATACCGCCACTCACGCTGACGATCGAGCCGGGCGAGCGCGTGACGGTGATGGGTCCGTCGGGCTGCGGCAAGTCGACGCTGCTGGCCTACATCTCGGGCACCATCGATCCGGTGTTCCGCGCACGGGGGGAGGTAATCGTCGGCGAACGCGAAATCACGCGGTTGGCGCCCGAGCACCGCCATGTCGGCGTCCTCTTCCAGGACGATCTCCTGTTTCCGCATCTGTCCGTCGGCGAAAACCTGGGCTTCGCGCTGCCTGCGCGCGTGCGCGACCGGCGCGCCCGGCGCGCGCTGATCGAGCAGGCGCTGGCCGAGGCCGAACTCGCCGGATTCGCCGACCGCGACCCGGCCACGCTGTCCGGCGGACAGCGCGCGCGCGTGGCGCTGCTGCGCACGTTGCTGTCGGAACCGCAGGCGCTTCTGCTCGATGAGCCCTTCAACAAACTCGATGCCCAGCTGCGCAGCGAATTCCGCCGCTTTGTGTTCGATCACGCGGCGGCGCGCGGGCTGCCCACGCTGCTGGTCACGCACGATGAGGCCGACGCGAACGCGGCGGGCGGGCGGGTCATCGGTCTCTCCCGACCCTAGCCGGCGGCGCGGCAACGCAGTTGGCCAGGTGTCGACACGCCGGTGCCCCGTCTATTCGATCACTTTCGCGCGGTGCTCCGGTGCGAGCAGGATTCCCCAGCGGGCATCGTAGGGATGCGCGTGTGTCGCGGGTGCGCTGCCTTTCACCAGCGGGTACCCCCGGTTCGCCCAGCCGAAGATCGCCCCGGAGAGGTTCAGTACGCGAAGGCCTTCGCGAAGAAGCGTCCGCGCAAGCCGGACCGACCGCACGCCCACCGCACAGTAGACGACGATTTCGCCCGGCAGGCTCTCGCGGACCGCGCGCCGGGCCTGCGCGGCGTTGGACACGCAGCAGGCGCCGGGCAGCGTGCTGACCGCCTGCTCGTCCGCGCTGCGGATGTCGAGCAGCAGGGGCGGCTGGCGCGTTGGGTCGTGGACCCATGCGTGCAACGCGTCGGCGCCGATCTCAGGCACGTCAGGGTAGTGCCGCGCGAGCCATTGTGCGAGCCGCGTCCAGTCCTGTGGCGGAGGGTCTAGCAGTGGCACGAGGCTGTGCGTTTCGAATCCGTGGATGACGACAGGCGAGCCGACCGCCGCCTGGAGGACATTCCGATGCGGCGGGCACGAACATGATGGCACGATTCGATGCCCCTGAGTCCGGGCCCGATTGCTGCAGACGGGCGCCATGTTGCCTATGATGGCACCATTCCACGAATACGAGGCGGGACGCAGCCTGGACGCTGAAACGCACGGAGACGCCGCGCATCGCAACCACTTCGATCGGAAATCATGATCCGCATACTCATCGCCGACGATCACGCCATCGTGCGGGCCGGGCTGAAGCAGTTCGTCAGCGACCAGCCGGACATGCAGGTCGCGGGTGAGGCGGCGACCGGCAGCGAGGCCGTCGCGCTCGTACGCGCCGCCGAGTTCGACGTCGTGCTGCTCGACATCTCGATGCCGGACAAGAACGGGATCGACACGCTCAAGACCATCCAGCGCTTGCGGCCCGAGCTGCCGATTCTGATGCTTTCCGGATATGCCGAGAATCAGTACGCAGTAAACCTGCTGAGGGCCGGCGCGGCGGGCTACCTCAACAAGGAGGCCGCCGCCACACAACTGGTTGGCGCCATCCGCACGCTCGTGCTCGGCCGCAAATTCGTGAGCCCGGCGCTGGCGCGGATCCTGGCCGACGGCGTTGCCCGGGACGCCGATCGCCCTCTGCACGGCGAGCTCTCCCGGCGCGAGTTCCAGATCTTCTGCAAGCTTGCCGCCGGCGGCGCGGTCTCCAGGATCGCCGAGGAGCTGCACCTGTCGGTCAAGACGGTCAGCACCTACCGGACGCGGGTGCTGGAGAAGATGGGGATGAAGTCGAATGCCGACCTCACGTACTACGCGATCAAGAACGGACTCATCGACTGACGAACGCCCGGCGACCTGAAAGAGGAAGGGACGCGGTCGTGAAAGTCGGACAGACACCGACATTCAGGTTCGCTGGCAGCTGCTAGGGTATTGGCTGGCGGTTCGTTGCCACATTGCCCCCGGGCCCGGAAGTCCTACGCCGACGCGAATTCACATCGACATGCCCATGCAGCCCACCGGTACCACCGACTCTCGGACGTTTGAAACAGACGCTGACGGCACCAGGCTGCGCGTGCTGATCGTCGAGGACTCGTCGATCATACGGGCGCGCCTGGCCGAGTCGCTGTCGGAGATCCCGAACCTCGAGATCGTCGGTGAGGCCACCAACGAGGCGGATGCGTTGGCGCTGATGCGCCAGGCGACGTGGGATGTCGCCATTCTCGACCTTCAGCTGAAACAGGGGACCGGACTCGGCGTGTTGAAGTCGCTATCGCAGGATCTGCGGCCGGCGGGTACCAGGATCATCGTGTTCACCAACTATTCGTTCCCCCAATACCGGGCGCGAAGCCTGCTGCTTGGCGCGGACTATTTCTTCGACAAGGCGCGCGAATTCCATCGCGTTCGAGCGGTCCTGATCGAACTCGCCGCCGGCACCCGGCCGGTTCCACATTGACCACCCCAATTGGAATAGCGCAGGCGAACCATGACTCTTTCCGACGAAATCAGGTTGTTGCTGGAGGCTCCCACGATGAACGCAGGTGACGTGCGCACGCTGCTGCGCGCCGATCACGATGAAGCGCTGCAGCTCGCGCGCGACATGGTCGAGTCGGAAAGCGGTGACGAGCGGCGCGCGCTGTTTCGGCAGTTGAAACCCGCGCTGCTCGCCCATGCCCGCGCCGAGGAGCGCGAGGTCTACGATGCGTTGCTCCGGGTCGCGGACTCGGGCGAATTTCGGGACATGGCGCACGAAGGACACGTCGAGCACGCCGTGCTCGACGATCTGCTCGAGAGGCTCTCGCGCAGCCGCAAGTCCGAGTCGGACGAATGGAAGGCGCATGCACGGGTGCTGCTTGAATTTCTCGAGCGCCACATCGAGGAGGAACAGACGCGGATGTTCGACGCGCTGGTCGAGCACTTCAACGACGACCAGCGGGAGGCGATGGGGCGACGGTTCGGCGCTGCCAAGGCGCGCCTCGCCATGAGGGCCCGGGCCGCCTGACCCGCAGGACCGGGGTATCGACGCCATCGCGTGGGGACGGGACCGACCGCCATCAACCCCGCGTTTCCTGGCGAAGCGGAATGATCACTTCGATGACCGTGCCGCCTTCGGCACGGCGGGCGACCGAAAATTCACCCCGCAGCGCGCGCACGCGCTGGCGCATACCGGCGATGCCATGCGACAGCAGATTGTTCTGCGCGTCGTCCGGAATGCCGATGCCGTCATCCTCGATCAGCAGCGTGACCGTGTCCGCGGTGAGTCCCAGATCGACGCTCACGCGGCGGGCCTGTGCGTACTTGACGATATTGGTCAGCGCTTCCTGCAGGATCCGATACAGCGCGATCGACAGCTGCGGCGCAATGGCGCTGTCGTCGTCCGGCGTGGCGATCTCGAACTCGAGCCCGGCGCGGTCGCAGATCTCGTGGACCTGCCAGTCGAGCGCGGCGGACAGGCCGAGGTTGTCGAGCAGCGTGGGCCGCAGCTCCTCGATGATTCGACGCTTGATCTGGACGCCGTCATCCAGTGCCTGCAGCGCGCGGTCGAGCTTGGGGACGGATTCGGGGTCGCGCTTGCGCACGCGGTCCTCGACCCACGCCACGTCCATCTTGGCGCTGACCAGGAGGCTTCCGAGTTCGTCGTGAATGTCGCGCGCGAGCTTCGCCTTCTCGTCCTCGCGCACGACCTGCAAATGGTTCGATAGTTCGGTCAGCGCCGCCGTTCGTTCGGCCACCAATGTCTCGAGCCGTTCCTTGTCCTCGACCACGCTGCGCTGGCGCGCCTCACGCTGCTGCGCATCGCGTCGCGCGAGCAACCACACGACGAGCAGCAACGCCACGGTGAACGCCGTCATCACATCCATCCCGAGGCGTGCAAACGCAATGTCCGACGCCCAGCGCGCGGTCGCCACCTCCAGCTGTTCGCGGTGCGTCACGGCCATGCCATCGACCTCGGCGCGGATTTCCTCCATGGCCGGCGGCCGATTCCTGTGTCGATCAGCGCCTGTGCCGCCTGCGCGCCGAAGTTCTTGTAAAGCGCGATGGCGGCGTCGAGTTCCGATAGTTTCCTGCCGACGAGCTGATTGAGGCGATTGAGGCGCGTGCGCTGGTCGACCGTGCCATTGCGCACCAGCAATTCGTGCAGGCGGCCGAAAGCGCCGCTGATCTTCGGCAGCGCGGTCTCGTACGGGCGCAGATACTCGTCCTTGCCGGTGAGCAGGTAACCGCGCTGTCCGGTCTCGGCATCGACGATCAGCGAAAGCGTTTCGTGCAGCGTCGACTGCATTTCCAGCGCGACCGCCATCTGCTGGTTGGCCGATTCGAGGCGGCGATATCCAAGCTCCGCATACACGGCGATCGCGAGGGACGCGATGATCCCCAGAACCAGCGGGACGGCAATCTTGAGCGGGAGGGACGATTTCACTGCCGGGAACACTCGTAACACGCGGGGACAACGCCAACGACTATACGCATGCGCCTCCTGACGCTCAACGAAGCCGCTGTACGCGCGGCCATGATGCGGCCAGTAAACGAGGCCCGCCCTCCAATCGAAGGGATGCCCGTCGGCGTATCGCGTCACCGCCGGCAGGATTGGACGAGCACCCGGCTCCCGGCCCCGCGCGGCAGCTATGATGTCGACTGGTTCCTCCATCAACGCCACGCGCAATGGTCGTCGCCAGACGCAGTGCACCGTCGAGCAAGGTCTCCGCAGCAGCGGCGGCGGACGTGGCCGGGGTCGCGCTGTCGCATCCGGACAAGTTGTACTTCCCGGAAGCGGGCATCGCCAAGCGCGACCTCGCCCGATACTACGTGGACGTGTCCGCGCGGATGCTGCCTCATCTCGCGCGGCGGCCAATTTCTGTCGTTCGCTGTCCGGACGGGTGGACCCGGCGATGCTTCTTCCAGCGCCACGCCGGCGCCGGCGCCGGCCGGGCTGTGACACGCCTGCGTGTGCCCGCGAAGGAGAGCATCGTGGCCTATCCGTCGGCCGGCTCGGCGGCCGCTTTGGCGGCGCTCGTGCAGTGGGGCGTCATCGAGTTGCATCCCTGGTCCTCGCGGACGCCCCGGCTCGATCGTCCCGACCGGCTGATCTTCGACCTCGACCCCGACGAGGCCGTCGGCTGGGAAGACGTCGTTGTCGCGGTGACGCAGTTGCGCGCTCTGCTCGCGCAGATGAATCTGGTCGGGTTCCTCAAGACCACCGGAGGCAAGGGCCTGCACGTCGTGTTGCCGATTCGCGCGACACTGACGTGGGACGATGCCAGGGCCTTTACCCGCGGCGTCGCCCGAGCGCTCTCACGGGACTTTCCCGACCGTTACACCGCATCTGCCGCGAAGGCGCGTCGTCCCGGGAAAATCTTCATCGATTACCTGCGCAACGCTGAAGGCGCGACCGCGATCGCGCCCTACTCGGTCCGCGCGCGAGCGAACGCGCCGGTGGCGATGCCAATCGGATGGGACGAGCTGACCGCTGACGTGCGCTTCTCGCATTTCAACCTGAGCAACATTGCACAGCACCTCGCGACGCAGCGCGCCGATCCCTGGGCCGGGTTCGCGGCGGCGCGGCAGACGATCACGATGGCACACATCAGGCGTGCGGGTTAGCCGCGCACCGGCTTGCGCCCGTCGCTGGAGTCGGTTGCGCTTAGAATTGCGGCTGGCCCAGTTCGCCGCCACGGAGAGAGGTGATGTTCCGCATCGTTGTTGCAGCCGCCCTGACGCTGACCCTTGCCGCATGCGCGGGATCGCCCTCCCAGTCCGCAAGCAACGTGCGCGACGGCGACCCCGCGACGGTCAACCGCGATTGCAAGCTCCTGGGCACCGTGAATGGCCGCAGCGTGTTTGGTGGTGACGAGACCAAGCGCGCCGAAGGCGCAGTTCTTTCTGCGCGCGAAAAGGCGGCGGCCATGGGCGCGACGCATATCGTGGTCCTCAAGGTCGACACGACGGGAATGCTCAACACCGGCTATGCGACGGCGCGCGCGTATCGGTGCGAGACGATAAATTGAGGTTCGGGTCGGCGATCCGGCCACAATGCGCGGTGGCGAGGGCATCTTAGCTGCGCGCGGCACCCTGTCCGACACTCCCAGAATGAGCTGGCCACCTCCTATCCGTTTCCATAAGCCTTCGATTGGCCCGAAGGCCGAAGGCACTTCAGCGCCTGTTCAGCCTTCGCCGCTCAGACGAGCGCCATCTGCTGCGACAGGTGACCAAAGACCGTCGACACTCTTCTGAGGTGCCTCGACTCGGGGTGGGCCAGCAGCCAGAGTTCGGTCTGGCATTCGTCGAGCGGCGAGGTCAATGCGCGCAACTCGCTGTGTCCCTGCGCGAGGAAGATGGGGAGCAAGCCGACGCCCAGGCCCTGTGCCACGAGTTCCATCACGGTCAGGATGCTGTTCACCCGGTAGGTCGGTGACACCTTCGGAAAGTGCTTCCTGCGCCACACCACGGACGGATGCTCGGGCAACGCGTCGTCAGGGGCAATCCAGTCGGTCGTGGCCAATTTCGACTCGTCGTAGCGCCGGACCGAACTCTTCCGGGCGGCATAAAGCGCCACGCGGATCGGACCGACATGCTTGCCCACCAAATGCTGAGGTGGGCGCTTGGTCGCCCGCACCGCAATATCGGCGTCACGCCGGGTGAGGCTGGCGAGTTCATTGCCGGCGTGCAATTCATAGGCGAGCAGCGGATGCGTCGCATGCAGTGCCTTCAGTGCAGGCGCGACCAGGCCATGCAGGATGGTGTCGGTCGTCGTGATGCGCACTGTGCCGGATACCAGCGCGGGTCCGAGCTGCGCGGACGATCGCGCCGATTCCAGATGGGTCTCCATCTGCTCGGCGTGGCCGGCCAGGACCTGCGCCTGTTCCGATGCCAGGTACCCCGAGCGCGATCGCTCGAAAAGGGGTTGGCCCAGACCCCGCTCGATGCGCTGTATCGCGCGAAACACCGTGGAAGCGTCCAGGCCCAGCCGCTCGCCGGCAGAAGCAAGGGTCCCAGATCGCGTCAGAGCGAGTACCACTTCCAGGTCGGAGGCGTTCAGTCGGTATTGCGTGCGCGCAGGCATGGTTTGTCAAAACGCCTATTTTCATTGCGATTCAGCAATCCTAGACTTCTTCCACTTTCAACTCAATGGAGAACTGCCATGGATCCGAGAAACACCAGTGATGGCCCTGCCTACGGCGCTACTCTGCTCAGAGTCAGCCTGGGCGTCATGTGGGTGGCACACGCCCTGCTGAAACTGCTGGTCTTCACGCTGCCGGGAACTGCGGCCTACTTCGCAAGCGTCGGCCTGCCCGGGCTGCTTGCGTACCCCGTGTTCGCCATCGAACTTGTGGGTGGGGTTGCCCTCATCCTCGGCATCTATGCACGGCAGGTGTCACTGGCACTTGTGCCGATCATGGCCGTGGCCGCGTGGGTGCACTTCCCGAACGGCTGGGCTCACACCAGCCCGAACGGGGGTTGGGAGTACCCGGTATTCCTGGTCATGGCGTCCGTGGCCTTGTGGCTGCTTGGCGACGGTGCGCTGGCCCTGCGACGTGGCGCCTGGCCGGCGCTGACTCCACTAAGGGGCGTGTGATGGGCTCCCAACTCACGCTGGTCAGCCACGCGCTGTGCCCCTACGTCCAACGCGCTGCCATCGTGCTGATGGAGAAGGGCGTTCAGTTCAATCGTCGCGATGTCGACCTGAAGAACAAGCCCGCCTGGTTCCTGGCGCTTTCTCCGCTGGGCAAGACGCCGGTGCTGCAGGTGGGGGAGGACGCGATCTTCGAGTCGGCGGTGATCTGCGAATACCTCGATGAGACGCATGAGCCACGCCTGCATCCCGAATCCGCCCCGGAGCGAGCGCGTCACCGGTCCTGGATGGAGTTCGGCTCAGCTGTGCTGAACGCCATCGGTGCGTTCTATAACGCCCCCGATGCAAACACCCTGGCTGCACGGGCTCAGGACATTCATGCTCGCTTCGCGCAGATCGAACAGGTTCTGGGTGCCGGGCCGTACTTCGCGGGCGAGCACTTCAGCATCGTCGATGCGGTCTTCGGGCCGGTCTTTCGCTACTTCGACGTGTTCGACGAGATCGCCGACTTCGGATTCTTCCGCGACCTGCCCAAGGTCACGGCCTGGCGCATTCAGCTTGCCGCGCGTGACTCGATCCGCCGCGCCGTGCGGCGAGACTATCCGGTGCTGCTGGCGCAGTTCATCCTTGAACGAGGGTCGGAGCTGTCACGGCGAGCGCCGCCGTTCGGCGGCGCTCAGACCGGCAAGCGAAACGGCCGAGGCACGGGTAAGGCGATGTCAGCTTTTCGGCTTCCAATTCGATACTCTGAACGACGGCAGAGTGTCGGGTAGCGACCGTCGACCGCCAGCCAAGCCGGGATGCCTGGACCACCATGTTCCTCCCTTCAAACAGAAGAGGAGAAGACCATGGACCGAACCGCTTCAGCACATCGCGAGCAGCCTTGCAACATGGGCAAGCTCATGGGGCAGAAGGCTCCGCTACGGGTCAAAGACATCTGGGCTAGGGGCGTCGTTGCACTTAGAGAATTGCGGCGCGGGGCAAGCGCACTGCCCCAAAACCGTTTTAGCGGAACGGCGGGAACAGGTCGTCTGGATCGACCGAAGACACGACGACGATCGCGTCCACGGGCGACACCTACCCTTCGTACCTCACGTCGAGTTTGATGAGCGCCGCCAAGGTCGCTTTCCGCTCCACCATCACCTAATTTACGTGCGGGCGAAAATCCATCAGCCGCATGTATTCATCTAATGTCGGGAACGACCGGTCCAGCATGTTCTCGCAAGACTTCTTCAACGTCGTAATCTTGACGTACATGAAGTGCACGTAGGTGGCACGGTCGGCCGCGATGAAGGTGGGGGCGAAAATATATGGGGAGAACTGGGAGAGCTGCGCTACCGCTTCCAAGTCCAAAGGTAGCCGTTCAAGGACTTTACGCTTGGTCTAAAGCCGATACGCTACCGCCAAAGTGCGAGTCCATGTAAAGGCGGCGGGCGACCCATTCTGCCTTCAGTTCCAAGTGCTGAATCAGCTCGCGGCACTTCGCGCGCGCAAACGGATCCGCCAGGTACATAGGTCGCTCTGGAAAACGCTCCTCAAGGTATTCGAGTATCACCTGAGATTCGGGCAAAGCGCCATGGTTCGCCTCGACAAATGAAATCTTCCCGACCGGCGAGGATGGTCGAAACGTATCGCGCTCCCAGGGATAGACAAGCCTCTCGCGAAACGGAATGTCCTTCTCAAGGAGGAGCAGCTTGAGCTTGTTGTAGTACGGGCTAGCGCCAAATGGGGTCCGCAGTAACGTGCGGAAGTGATCCGTACGTATAGGGGCAGGCCGAATCGGAAATTGTTCATACGGAAACTGCGCTCGATCTGGACGGGCGAGGCAGCGCCGGTGACGTAGCGAAGCAGGTGATTGTTGAACATTTGAGTTCTCCGCGGTTTGGGGATCATGGTCTGGTGTCCGCCGCGCCGGGGTGGCTCAGTGAACGATTGCACTGTTGCCTAGCCAGCCTCGCAGGAGAATCACCTCAAAACTCAATGGCCCATTTCGCACATTGGAACAATCGGCGGACGGAGCACGCGAAGAGAGCGCACAGACCGAGTCTGGCCTATCTCTGTTCGTGGTGTGGTAACGGGAGAAGAACAGCGGCACCCGACGCACCGCCTTCCAGGTGACCGAAACCTAGCCCGCTTCCAAGAGAACAATGCTGCCCTGGCCACCATCAGCGCAGATGCTGACAACGGCGCGTTGTCCCGGTGCCCGTGCGGAGAGTTCCTTCACCGTCTGGCTCAATATCCGTGCACCCGTTGCGCCAAAAGGATGGCCAAGGGCAATGCTGCCGCCGTTCGGATTCAATCGCTCCCGTGGAAATGCTCCGAGTAAGCCATTGACGCCGGCCTTTTGACTCAAGAAGTCGCTACTTTCGAGAGCCTCGATGTGAGCCAGGACTTGGGCGGCAAAGGCTTCGTGAATTTCCCAGAGATCGATGTCGGCATACGTTAGGGCATTGCGTGCAAGCAGGCGCGGAATCGCGAAGGCAGGTGCCATCAGCAGCCCCTCCGTCCGCAAGTCGATGGAGGCGATTTCCCAATCGACAAGTTTTGCTTTGGCGATGTTGGCCGGCAGCTTGGTGAGACCCGCCTCCGAGGCTACCCAAAGGCTGGCCGCGCCGTCGGTTAATGGCGACGAATTGCCGGCCGTCAACGTGCCCCGACCACTGGTTCGATCGAAACTCGGTGGTAACTTCGCCAACTTCTCAAGCGACGTGTCGGTGCGCGGAATAGTGTCCCGGGTCAGATCGCCGACCGGGATAACCAGGTCGTCGAAGAAACCCGCATTCCAAGCGGCGACGGCGCGCGTGTGACTCTCGAATGCAACTTGATCCTGGGCTTCGCGGCCGACACCCCACTCCTTGGCTGTAATCTCGGTATGCTCACCCATGCTCATGCCGGTAGTGCGATTGCTCACCGCCGGAATATAAAGCCTGATGTCGCCGGCCTTCAGATTGGAGACGTGCGCGACCTTCTGCCCTAAAGACCGCGCCTGCTGAAAATTGCGTATCCAGTCAGACAGGGATTGACCGAGCCCGAGTTGGATCTTGCTCATGCTCTCGACGCCACCCACCAGCGCGAGGTTGCGGTTGACGCCATCGATCATCCCAGCGGCCTCAATCGCGCCCATCATGCTCGTCGAGCACGCCATGACCGTCGAGAACGCCGGAATGGTTGGCGCGACGCCTGCGTCCATCAAGATTTCACGCGCAATGTTGCTCCACGTCAGATTCGGGACGACCGTGCCCCAGACCGCGAAGTCTGGTGTCGCACCTTTCAATTGGTCGATCATGTGCCGCACCACGGGAACGGAGAGGCTGATCGCGTCGAACTTGCGCAGCGGGCCATCGACTTTGGCGAACGGCGTTCGGACGCCTGCGGCGAACCATATATCGTGATTGTTTGACGTGCGCATGGATTCTCCTGTTATTGGCTCCCGCCGTATCACGCTATTTCACGGGGCGATCTCTCCCAAGTGTCGCATCCATGAATCGTATCCGCCCCTGAGTGGCTTCGCAGATGCGTAACCCAACTTCATCAGGCTCTGCGCCGCGCGTACCGCCGTGGCGTCGTTCGGGCATGAACATAAGGTGACGATTGGCCGGTGTCGAGGCCATAGGCTCACCGTTCGCGACAAGTCGTCCAGCTGAACCGGTGTTGCACCGGCGATGAGTCCCGAATTAGCAATCATGGCGGGTCCGCGAAGGTCGAGTAACAACGGAGGAGTATCCGAATTCATCGCCGCCATCAGACCCGCAGGTGTGATGTGAGGAATCGCTGCCGACTGTTCGAAACGGCGCTTCTTCCAGATAACCCAACCAAACCACAGGCCGACTGCGAGTGCGACAACACCAATGGTCAAAGCTTCATGGCCGGTCAGGATTGCCATAGCCGCGTGCACCTGGGCCCGCAAGATCCATCCCGTGAGGATAGCGGAGCCTGCCCATAACCCTGCGCCAACGCCGGCCGCAGCGAGGAAGCTCGGCAGCGGCAACTTGAGGGAGCCGGCGATCGGCGGCCCGACCGTGGAGAATCCTGGTATGAATTTGGCGACAACCAGGGACCGCGCGCCCCAGCGCATGAACAGTGCTTCAGCACTCGAGACACACGAACCAGGATTTAGGGAAAGCTTGCATAGGCCCGCGAGGACGCGATAGCCAAAGGCGCGGCCCGCCACGTACCAAAGCAAGTCCGCGAAGACGGACGCGAGTATGGCGGCCGCGAGCAATTGTCCCGCCTGACCGAAGGACATCGCCAGGCTGCCTGCAGCAAGAAGCGTCGGCACGGCCGGCACCGGGAGCCCCAACTGCTGCAGCAACACGTTCGCGAACACAACCCAAACGGCGTTGCCCTGCATTGTCGCGGTGATGTCAGCGGTAATCATGGGAGAGCCGATCCTAGGCGAGCGCAACAGCCATTGCGATGCCGAGAGCGCTCAGGTCATGAATGTTGATGCCGTCTCACAGACCCAGATCGCTCAGACCCGCGTGGTCATCGGGCCGGCGTCCTTGCGGCCAGCGAAATTTGCGGTCGGCTTCCGCGATGGGACGGTCGTTGATGCTGGCGTGGCGCACGGCCATAAGCCCTTGTTCCTCGAATTCCCAGTTTTCATTTCCGTAGGAGCGGAACCAGTTGCCAGTGTCGTCGCGCCATTCATAGGCGAATCGAACGGCGATGCGGTTGCCGTCATGCGCCCATAGCTCCTTGATGAGCCGGTAGTTGAGTTCCAGATGCAGGTGATTGCAGGCATAGATCAGCCCGTCCTCCGTGGCCTTCTCAAAATTCACGTACTCCGCCATCAAGCTTCGGAGCCAGGTGTATTCGAGCTGTTTTTGCCGCCACAGCAGGCTGATCTCGCGGCCACGCTGCGGGAAGTGGGCTTCGCAGCTGACCGCCACCGAGTACACGTCGTAGAGCGTGCCGTAGAGTTCGAAAACGATAGCCTTGATTTCAGTCATCGCTGGTACCTGAAGTGAATGCTTGAGCCAGGGAGGAGAACCTGACGGTTGGCGATTGGCACGTTGGTTGGTTTGCACCCGGAAGGAGACGCGGCCAATGTCCTATATGACATCAAACGGATAGGTCTCAGCCTCGAGGACCTTCCCCGCGAGTTTGTCGACTTGCTCGTCTTCGTTGTGCGTCAAAGCACGGACGTTGCGGGACATGCGGCGGTGCGCCTGATGGGTGAAGATTTCGCAGATGGCGATGGCAGATTCGGCGGCGGGGTGGTTTGCCCGGACCAGGCTGTCCGCGCGGGACAGGGCGCACAGGCCGACAAACATATCGATGGCGAGGTCCGCAATGCGTTTCTGCTGGTACTGGAAGTCGGTAATCTTCTTGCCGTGCTCGCGCAATAGCGCGTCGGAGGACTTTGACAATTCGACCACGAATTGTTCATAGGTCGCGGCGGCGATGCGCAGGTCGGGATGCAACTCGCGCAGGATCTTGGCCGTTCCGAAGCCGGTAGCTTCAGCGGCGCGGCGGCGGGCATATTCGCCCAATACGCCAAAGCCCTTGATCGGGTTGTTGAAAATGTCCTCGATGGTCGAGCTAATCTCTTTCAGGTTAGCGCCAACGTCCTTCAAACCGGAAAGCGCGATATAAAGGCGCAGGATTTCGTTGGTGCCCTCGAATATGGAGAGAATGCGTGCGTCCCGGGTGATTTGTTCGTAAGGGAATTCGCGCATGAATCCGTTGCCGGCTGCAATTTGAGTAGCTTCGTGCGCGGCGCGTTGAATGGCGTCGCTGGCGAAGACCTTGCTGATTGCAGCCTCGACGGAGGCATCGACGCACCCAGAGTCAATGTAGTGCGCCACCATCCATACCGCGCTTTCGGCGGCGAAGCAGTCGACGGTCATCTGCGCGATCTTCTCGCGCACGAGTCCGAATTCGGCGATCGCGCGGCCGAATTGCCTGCGGTCCTTGGCTTGACGGGTGGACAGCTTGATCAGCGCCTTCATACCGCCGACTGCGCCACCGCCGAGACCGGTGCGGCCGTTATTCAGGATCGCCATCGCGACCTTGAAGCCCTTGCCGACCTCGCCCAGCACGTTCTCGGCCGGCACCCGCACATCGGCGAAGGCCACAGTAGTAGTCGACGACGCGCGGATACCCATCTTGTCTTCGTGCGGGCCGTGGCTGACACCGGGCCAGGCCGCTTCGACGACGAACGCGGTCATCTTGCCCTCAGGCGTGTCGGTGCGGGCGAAGACGGTGTAGAGCTGCGCGATGCCGCCGTTGGTGATCCAGATCTTCTCACCGCTCAGGGTCCAGCTGCCATCGCCATTCTTGACCGCTTTGGTGCGCACCGAGGCGGCGTCGGAACCGGCACCCGATTCGGTCAGGCAAAAGGCCGCGATCATTGCGCCACTGGCGAGACTTGGCAGATAACGCGTCTTCTGGTCATCATTGCCAAACAGCAACAGGCCCTTCATGCCGATCGAACTGTGTGCGCCAATGGTCAGCGAAGTCGAGCTGTCATGGCCGCTGGTCTGGCACAGCACGCGCGCGTAGGCGGCATTGGATAGTTCGAGGCCCCCGTACTCCTCGGGAATGATCAGGCCGAATAGCCCCATATGGCGCAAGCCCTGAATGAATTCCTCGGGCTGGTGGGCCTCACGGTCCCACTGCTTGAAGTCAGTGTCCTTGTCGGTGAGGAAGTCGTCGATGGCATCAACCATCGATCCGAGCACCTCGCGGTCACGCTCGCGCATCGCCGGATAGGGGAACAGATTCTCTTCGAGAATTTCTCCGAAGAAGAGGTTCTTGGCGAAACTCTGGTCCCGCTGAAGCTTACCGTCGCTGGTCGCGGCTGTCGTATTCAAGTGGTTCCTCGCCTGTCTGTTTTGGGCCTACCGGCAGGGGCTTCCGTAGTTTTCTGAACTTCGCCGTCGCTTCCGCCCCCCGGCGAGTTCCGCGCTTCGTCGAGCAACTGCCGTATTACCTGCTCGGAGCGTTCGTATTCGCCTTCGCCAAAATGGTGAAAGCGGATGCGTCCCTGTGCATCGATGAAATAGTTTGCTGGCCAATACTGGTTGTTGAATGAGCGCCAAATGGCGAATTCATTGTCGATCGCGATCGGAAAATGCAGACCGAGGTCACCCGCGGCGCGCTTCACATTGTCGACCTTGCGCTCGAATGCGAACTCGGGCGCGTGAACGCCAATGACGACCAGCCCCTGGTCTTTGTACTTCTCGGCCCAGGCTCGCACATAGGGCAGGGCGCGCTGGCAGTTGATGCACGCGAAAGTCCAGAATTCGATGAGCACGACTTTGCCGCGAAGCGCCTCCGACAACAATGGCGGCGAATTGAGCCAGGTGGTGGCGCCCGAGAGTTCCGGCAGTCGTCCTTCCACGGGGAGCGCAGCCGGTGGTGCGGTAGGCGGCGCCGGACTAGCCACCGCGATAGCCAAGATCGCGGGTTCGTCGGAGACCACCTTCACCCCGTTCGGTTGGTCCGCAGGAGACGAAGGCCGCGAGTGCCAACCCTCCAACAATTGCTCTTCGATGGAATTGCCGCCGCCCGGCGTCAATTGCGCCAAAAGCCCGGTGTCCAGGCCCAACGCAACTGTCGTGACGCCGACGAGCACCGCGACGCCCAGGCTGCGACGCAGCCATTCCCCGATCCGGAGACTGCGCTTCATTGCTGCAAAGACGCGACCGCCTGCCCACAAGGCGAGCGCAAGCGAGGTGGCGGCACCAGCGGCATAGGCCAATAGCAGCAGGGAGGTCCGCGCGCTAGCCCCTTGCAACGCGGCCGTCGTCAGGACGAGCCCAAGCACCGGCCCTGCGCAGGGCGCCCACAAGAGACCGGTCGCGACGCCGAGTACGAATGACGGAAGCACCGTATGTCCCGTGGCCCGCGCATTGTCCTGTGCCGCATTGGTGAGCCGAGAACCCAGCGCCACCAACGGTCGAGTCAATCGCTCGGCCACCATTGGAAGCAGCAGGGCCAACCCCATCGCCGCAAGCACGACGAGCGCCAGGCGACGCCCCACTTCATTGGCTTCGGCGGCCCAGGCGCCGCCGAGCGTTGCGAGGGTGGCGACGCCGGCGAAGCTGAGTACCATGCCGACCAACAGCGGCAAGCCGCTGCGAACGAAGGGCTGATCCACTCGCGCGAAGACGAAGGGCACAACGGGCAGGATGCACGGCGCCAGGATAGTGAGCGCACCGGCAAGGTAGGACAGTACAAAGAGCGCCACGACACACCTCGATTCAACGGGTTTGCGGCTGTGCCGGACCGCGGCTCCAGACCGCCGGTCTGGTCACCGGCCGCAGGCGCGCCTCGCTATCGGAGGCGCGCCTGACATCCCAGCGGCGGCCAAATTACTTCTTCATCGCGTCCTTCGCCATGGCGTCCTTCGCCATCGCATCGGGCTTCATGGCGTCCTTGGCCATCGCGTCGGGTTTCATCGCATCTTTCGCCATCGCGTCCTTGTGCATCGCGTCCTTCGACATGGCGTCCTTCGCCATCGCGTCCTTCGTCACCGCACTCTTGGTCATGGCATCCTTCGCCATTGCGTCCTTTTTCGTCCCATCCTTCTTCATGGCGTCCTTTGCCATGGCGTCTTTCGACATTGCGTCTTTGGTCATTGCGTCTTGCGCAAAGGCGCTTCCGGCGGCGAGCAACATGCAGCTGGAGAGCAGGACTGCGTTGAGTTTGTTCATGGTGTCTTCCTTGGTTGAGTGCGTTGAGTAAGTGGCAGAGTTGCCGAAGTTTCAGGGCGCCGAGTGAACTCAGCTGCCACCGAACCAGTTGTACCCCTGATCTTCCCAGTAGCCTCCGGGGTAGGTATTCGTGACAAAGATCGCGCGAATGTGTTTCGGGTTCTTGTAGCCCAGCTTGGTAGGCATGCGCAGTTTCACGGGGTAGCCGTACTTTGGCGGCAACACTTGTCCGTCATAGGTCAGCGCCAACACGGTCTGCGGATGCAGCGCGGTAGCCATGTCGATGCTGGTGTAGTAGTCGTCTGCGCACTTGAAGCCGACATACTTCGCGCCCAGATCTGCGCCAACGCGTTGGAGAAAGTGTGAGAAGGGAACACCGCCCCATTTGCCAATGGCGCTCCAGCCCTCGACGCAGATGTGCCGCGTCACCTGGTCCTGCTGAGGCATTGCACGTAGATCGGCCAGCGTCCAGCTTCGTTTGTCTGCGACGAGCCCGGTGACCTCGAGCCGCCACGCGTCGCCGTCGACCTCGCGTACCTCACTCTCGCCGTAGTACGCATTGAACGGAAAGGGTCGTGTGATCATCGAATCCGGATAGGTCTCAGCCAGGCGGGTCGGATCAAATAGCCACCCCTGCACGCGGTCGTTGAACCGCGAGACTTTCATCAAGGCGGCTTCGACGCCGGCATCGTTCGTTATGCTGCAGCCGCCAAGCATGGCCAGACCGCCCAGGGTCAATGAGCGCTCCAGGAATGCGCGACGCGAGGGTTGCTCGACGCGGCGCGACAACAGCTTCAACGCTTCCTTGACGGCAGCATCGCCATCGACGTGCCCAATGGGAGAGTGGTTTGTGATCTTCATCATGGGTTCCTTTAGCGGCCGCGGATCATCACGAGCAGTGTTCTGGGCACCAGCGCGACCATCACCAGGTGTCCGGCGACGAACGCCATCAGTGCAGCCATTGCAAAGAAATGCACGCGACGCGCACCCTCGTAGCCGCCAAGTGACTCTCGGAGGAACGGGATCTGCACCGACTTCCAAAGCGCCAGCCCCGAGAGCACCAATAGCGCCAGGTCAGCTATCACGAACAGGTAGGCCAGACGTTGCAGGCTGTTGTAGTGCCGCGGGTCCGCATGCGAGAGTCGTCCGTGTAGTGCATCGCGCAGGTCGTGCCAAACGACAGCAAAGGTGAGCGGAAAGAACTTGCGCGCGAATCGGCCACTGAAGACATTCATCGACAGGTAAAGGAGACCATTGAGGGCCAGCAGCCACATGCCCGCGAAGTGCCATTGGAGCGCGCCACCAAGCCAGCCGCCAAGGGTGATCTCTCCAGGAAAGCGGAAATCGAAGAACGGCGCGGCGTTGTAGATTCGCCAGCCGCTGGTGACCATCAGCACTACTGCAAGCAGGTTGAGCCAGTGCGAGGCGCGCATCCACGCCGGGTGTATCGGAGCGTCGGCGCGCGTGTACGCCGGTCGAATCGATGTGGTCACGGCAGGCTGTGGCCCGGAGGCGTCGATTGAGCTTCGGATGGCGGAACTGATGATGTCTGTTTTCATGGCGGGATTCGTTCCTCGTTGAATAGTTTGGCCCGGAGGCGTTCACGATTCGCTGCTGCTTGCGCGCCTCGGCGGGTAGCCGTTGCCGGGCTTCACGTCGGGGAAATCCACCACCGTACGGGCGACGTGGTTCATGTAATTGGTGAAGATGTTCAGCGCGACGTTGGCGACGGTCTCCACGATCTCCTCATCGGTGACGCCGGAGGCGCGGGCCGAGGCAAGATCAGCATCGCTGATTTCTCCGCGCTGCATGACGACGCTCCGAGCGAGCTTCAATACGGCGTCGACCTTGCCGGTCGCGGCATTCGCATGCCGCGCATCGGCGATTTCATCGGCCGTCAGTCCCAGCGTGCCGCCGATGAACGCGTGCGTGCTCAGGCCGTAGCCGCACAAGTTGCTCTCGGCGACGGTAAGCGAGATCTGCTCGCGGACCTTGGCGGCGAGGCTTCCGCCGGCCAATGCACCGCTGAAACTGAGATACCCGTCCAATGCCGCCGGCGCATTGGCCAGCACGCGCGTCAGGTTCGGGACGATGCCGAGCTTCGACCGCACGACGGCGAGGAGTCGCTTGGATTCGCCGGTCGCGCTGGCCGGGTCGAGTGGCTGGATGCGATTCATGTTCGCGGTTCCGTTAACTGGGTCTGTTGTTGCGCCGCGATTCGCGGTCACAGGCCTTTCTAATCACATACCGTGCCAGTCGCGATATGCTTTGTAAGTCATTGAATATAAGAAAAATATTGGCGGGCTCCTCGTGGCAGACGCGCTACGAATATTCGTCGCATTACGAATGTTCGGTGCGCAATTACGAATTCTCGTGCGACAATTCCAAACGTGAAGCGTGATTCGCTGCATTCCGTATTGCTGGGCGTGGCGCAGGCACGCTCGATGCCAGACGTGCTGGGGAAGATTGTTGGCGGATTTTCCGATTCGCCGACGGTCGCTCTCGCCCGGGTGTGGCTGGTGGCACCGGGTGACCTCTGCGGCGAGTGCAGCCTTCGCACCGCCTGTCCGAATCAGGAGCGATGCCTGCACCTGGTCGCAAGCGCCGGCCGCTCCCTTGAGACCGGCGAGCATTTCTCGACGTTAGCCGGAGCCTTCCGCCGCATACCGCTCGGCTCAGGAGACATCGGGCGGGCGGCGAAGGGGGGTGAGCCGCTCCTGTTGCCCGCCGCGCTCAGCAATGACGCCTGGATCAGCGACCCCGGCTGGCTGCATCGCGAAGGCATGGCCACCGTCGTGGTGCAGCCGCTGGTCCATCATGGCGAGGTGCTGGGCGTGCTGGCGCTCTACGACCGGGCCATGGTTGATGCCGACCGTTTCGAGTTGCTGAGCATGGCAGCCGACCACGCCGCGGTGGCCATCGCCAACGCGCGCGCCTTCGAGGAGATCGATACGCTGCGCGGCCGGCTCAAAGCTGAAAATATCCAGCTCAACGAGGAACTTCGCGACCTGTTCGATGAGGCGCCCATCGCGTACGTGTACGAGGGCCTGGACTCCCGGATGATCCGGGCCAACCGTGTAGCGCTGAGGACGCTCGGCATCGCAGCCGAGGAACTCGCCGGTACCTACGGCAGTTCGTTGGTGCCAGACACGCCGGACGCGAGGCGCCGGCTCAATGAGGCGCTGGAGTCCGTTGGCCGGGGTACCGATACGAGCGGTGTCGTGCTCGAGTTGCGGCGCCGGGACAACGGCAATTCGATCTGGGTGCAATGGTGGTCCAACCCGGCGCCGGGTGGTGCCTACACGCGCACGATGTTCCTGGACATCACCGAGCGGGTGCTCTTGGAACAGGAGCAGGCCCGGCTGCAGGCGCAGAACGAATACCTGATGGAGGAAATCCGCGGCGCGCACGACTACGGCGACATCATCGGCGAGAGTGCCGGCCTGCGCAAAGTGCTGCAGCAGATCCAGCTGGTTGCGCCGACGAATGCGGCGGTGCTTATCAATGGCGAAAGCGGGACGGGTAAGGAGCTGGTCGCGCGCGCTATCCACGAAAACAGCCCGCGCAAGGGCCGCGCCCTGATCAAGGTCAACTGCGGCGCGGTCCCGGAGAACCTGTTCGAAAGCGAATTCTTCGGGCACGTGCGTGGTGCGTTCACCGGCGCGGTGCGCGACAAACCCGGTCGTTTCGAACTCGCCGACGGCGGCACCCTGTTCCTGGACGAGATCGGCGAGACGCCGCTCGGGATGCAGGCCAAACTTCTGCGGGTGCTGCAGGAGCAGGAAATCGAACGCGTCGGCGACACGCGTACGCGCAAGATCGATGTCCGCATCATCGCTGCCACCAACCGCGATTTGAGGAAGGAAGTGGAGGCCGGGCGTTTCCGCCAGGACCTGTACTATCGCCTCGGCGTTTTCCCGCTGGAAATCCCGCCGCTGCGCGAGAGGCGTGAAGACATCGCGAAGCTCGCGGCGCACTTCGTCCGCGTGACCGCCATCAGGATGAATCGTCCGCCGCAGGTCCTGACCAAGGCGCAGGCCGACCAGCTGATCGCCTACGATTGGCCGGGCAACATTCGCGAACTCCAGAATTCCGTCGAGCGCGCGGTGATACTCGCGCCGCAGGGTCCACTGCAGTTCGAACTCACGCCGACCGGCACCGCCCGACCGGCGCCGCCGGACACCGCTGCCGGCGATACGGCATCAATTCCCACGCGCGAGGACTGGAAGCGCCAGGAGCGCGCCAGCATCGCGGCGGCGCTGGAGCGCAGCGGTGGCAAGGTCTTCGGGCCCGATGGGGCCGCCCGCATGCTGAACATGAAACCAACGACGCTGGCCTCACGCATCAAGGCGCTGGGCATCCGGTGAAAAGGCGCAATGCGGGCAGTTGCCGGGGTGCCCGAGTCCAGCGGACGACGGCGGGCGGTGAAGGACTCGGATACAGAGTTGCAGTCTGATCCTTCGTCAACGCGACGGCACTTGCCTTTCCGGGGAAGTCCATGCAGCCGGGTTAGGCCACGACGTGGTACCCACTATTTCGGTTCGGGCGTGTCGTTGCAAATGGCGCAGGTTTCACCCCGGCGCGACCGGTAGAGGCGCGCGGCGGTGAAGATTGCGCTAGTGATAACACCCCAACCCAGGCCAAAGGTCAACGCGGCGACGAGTTCGTGACCCTTAACTAGTTCGACCAGCGTTAGAAGGAAAAACACTCCGACCGCGACGACAAGAAATCTTTTGATCCAGAACGCGCGCCCCATGTTGAGCTTTCCTTTCCTTTGCGGATTGAAGCGAGGCCTAACGAGAAATGGGGAACCTAAACGACGGAAGATAAGGCGTCAATGGCCAGAAAGTCCGATGCCCGGCGCAGGCAAGCCGCTGCAGAATCAATGGCCGAGGCTCCAATTGGGGGCTCCCAAAGATCGATGGGAAATGGATCACTCGTCACCCGCTGTCTCCTCGATGGCGTCCGCGTCAAATGCTACAGCCCGCGTACTGTGCAGGCCCATTTCGACTGGATTAAACGCTTCATCCATTTCCGTGGCAAGCAGCATTCGCCCGAGGTCGAAGCGCACCTATGGCACCTAGGCCGGATGTTTGATTGAACTCTCGTGGCCGACGAGCACCGACCAATGACCGCAATGGAGCGCAATGCGCTACGTCCGAAGTTGGAGGTTCTCGGGCGGTCGAGGGCAGATGTGACCTGACGCTGGCTGCCGGACCCGGCTTCGCTACGGCCGCACTAAAACGCCGCGTATTGCGTGGTACCCCACCGTGGCACTGGACTAGCTGCGCGTACGGACTCCCCCACCATTGCCTGCGTGAGATTGTCGAACAACGCGTGCTTCACGGAGTGGAAATGAGTCGCTCTTGGCGTCGTTACGTCATCGGACTTTCCCAACCTGTCGAACTGACGACAGCCCCAGAGGTTTTTCACCCGTACGCGGGTCCGTCATATTGGGTTTCTGTTCAGAACGATCTGGTCCGCCTTTTCCGCCGCCGAGCGCCGAATCCGGCGTCGTGCCGCCTGCAGGCGCTCCGTGCGGTGGCGAGAATCTGGTGAATACGCGGAATGCATCACAGAAAACGTCATGCGCTTCAAATCCTCGAGCAAGGTCGCGATGGGAAACATCTTTTCCCGGTCTGCCGGCCGGTAGCTTCGATTGTTCGTGCCCTCGGGCTCGTGGCCGACTAACCGCTCCCGACGCTCCTGCGGCACGTCTTGATAGCGAAGCGCGCTGTTCGCCGTCGTGCGAAAGGAATGAAATACCTTCACGCGATCGACCTCCGGCGACACCCCACATCCTCGGCGAAACTCGGTGAAGAACCTGACCGGATGCGGGTACTCAGCCGCCGCGGGTTCGGTCTTCGCGAGTTCCTCGAAGATGCGGTTGGCCTCCGCCACCTCGATGGGATCGCCCGGGTCGT
This sequence comes from uncultured beta proteobacterium, assembly GCA_963739745.1. Classification (GTDB taxonomy): domain Bacteria; phylum Pseudomonadota; class Gammaproteobacteria; order Burkholderiales; family Casimicrobiaceae; genus VBCG01. The sequence continues at coordinate 101,024 of CAVUCJ010000005.1, read as the reverse complement.
AATCGACCTTGTGCTCTTTCCCGTCGGGCATGGCAAGGAAGCGGACCAACTCGGTCGTGAAGAGGGGCTTTTTTGGCTTGTTCGAGGAACTCATCGCGCGCAACGTAGAGACCAGGCGGTTCACCCGCATAGTAGCCGGGAGTGCTCGTTGCCATGCTTGCTCCCGCGACATGGTCCCGAGGGAGAACTCGAAGGCCGGCTGGGCGAAGTGGCCCGCCACATCGAGAGGCGGGCGCCATCGGAACGTGAATCCGCTGTGGCGGCTCTGATGCAGGTAACCGAGGGGTCGTCGTGGCATCGTCGATCGTCATTGGGGACACCGATTGGGGACACCGGGCCAAGACGACCGAACCGCTGGAAGCGAAAACCTGTCAGAACAACAGGTTAGAGAAACCGTGGTGGAGACGAGGAGGATCGAACTCCCGACCTTCGCATTGCGAACGCGACGCTCTCCCAGCTGAGCTACGTCCCCACGAGGGGCGCAATTATAGCCGGAAGGGGCGGCCGCCGTAAACTTGCTCTCGCCGGTGCATGTCATTCCCGGACCAGGACCGCGGAGGCCGCACCCGGCACCGGGGATGCGCCGATCGAGCCATGCCAATTGCACGCCGCGCCACGCGCACCCGCTCCGTCAACGCGAATCCCATTGAATCTTCTTCGGCGGCTGCAGGAAACGAAAGGTGCGCGCACTCGCTACGTGCTGTGGGCTTGGCTGATTGCGGTGCTGCCCCCGCTCTCGCTGTTCGGCGCGCGTGTGGCCGTGGGCGATGCCTCGCTGCGGCCGCCACCGATGCCGGACTTCGCCGGTGTGGCCGCGTACAGCATCGTCGCCGCGCCACTCATCGAGACCGCACTCATGGTCCCTGTTGCGCTCGCGCTGCGCGCGCTGCCCCTCGCAGGCGACTGGGTACGCGCGGGTGCGTTGGCCGCGCTCGCTGCGCTGATGCATGGCTTCGGCGGATCGACGTGGCAGGTGATCAATGCGTTTTGGCCGTTCTTTGTCTATTCGATCGCGATGTTCGCCTGGCGCCGGCGGTCCGTGCACGATGCGTTCCTGGTGCCGGCGCTCGTGCACCTGCTCTACAACGCGACGTTTTTCGCGGTAGGCATCGCCGGGGGATTCGTGGCCGGCGGCTGACTGCATCCGACCCGAATGTTGAACCGTCGTCAGACTACCGGAATCGGCGCAAACTCGGCCTCCGCCGTAATATCCGGACGCAAGTCCACGACCATCGAGGGGTTGGGTTGGCCCTGACCCGGACATATCTAACCTGAACCCCAGAGACTCGCCCCACCATGGAACAACTGATCGAACTCATCCAGCACTACGGACTGGCATTTGTCTTCGTCAATGTCCTGATGCTGCAGGCGGGGCTGCCGGTACCGGCCTATCCGACGCTGATCATCACGGGGGCGCTTGCTGCGCGTGGCGGCGCACCCCTCGCGGCGCTCGCCGCGACCGCAGTGGTGGCGGCGCTCATCGCCGACCTGACGTGGTATTACGCGGGGCGCAGGTACGGCAGCGGCGTGCTGAAGACCATCTGCCGCGTTTCGCTGTCGCCGGACTCGTGCGTCCGGCAGACCGAGTCGATCTTCGGCCGCTGGGGCGCGCGCTCGCTTGCGGTCGCCAAGTTCATCCCGGGCTTCGCGTCGGTCGCGACGTCGATGGCGGGCGTGGTCCGGTTGCCGGTGTGGAAGTTCATCGCGTTCGACGCGGTCGGCGCGCTGCTGTGGTCGGGCGTGGCGATCGGACTCGGCTATGCATTCAGCGGCGCCATCAACCAAGTGCTGGCCGTGTTCGAGACGCTGGGCAGGATCGGCTTGTGGTTGATCGCCGGCGGCTTCCTTCTCTACATCGCCGCCAGGTGGTGGCAGCGCGAGCTCTTCATCTGGCAGTTGCGCATGGACCGGGTCAGCGTCGACGAACTGCACGAAATGATGCGGGCGCAGCGGGTCGGCAAGGTCATCGACGTGCGCTCGCCCATGTCGCAGGCACTCACCGGGCGCATCCCGGGCGCGATCTCCGTCGACCCGAACAACATGCGCGTCGACCTGCTGGCGGTCGAGCCCGACAGCGAGGTGATCATCTATTGCGCCTGCCCGAACGAGCACACGGCGGCCAGGCTCGCGAAGGTGCTGCTGCAGCACGGCTTCAAGCGCGTGCGCCCGCTGCAGGGCGGCATCGATGCGTGGATCGCCGCCGGTCACGATGTCGAGCCGGCCGTGGTGCCCGGTGCTAGAGTAGTGCCATTGCACATCCAGAAGAGCCCGACATGACCAAAGAGGCGATTCACTCGGCCGAAGCGCCGGCCGCCATCGGCCCGTATTCACAGGCGATCCGCACCGGTCGCACCGTGTATTTGTCCGGCCAGATCGGCCTCGATCCCACGACGATGATGATCGTCGACGGGATCGAAGCGCAGACACAACAGGTGTTCCTGAACCTGCGCGCCGTCACGGCCGAGGCCGGCGGCAGTCTCGACGACGTCGTCAAGCTTTCGATCCTCATGGTCGACCTTGCGGACTTCGCGAAGGTCAACACCATCATGGAAAGCTACTTCACCAAGCCCTATCCTGCACGTGCGACGTATCAGGTCGCGGCGCTGCCGCGCGGCGCGTTGATCGAGGTCGAAGGGATCGTCGTGCTTCCTGGCGCGGGCGAGACCGACTGACCAGAGACCTTCGATCCGGCGAAGGGGCATTGCACCGGGGCGATCAGCGTCGACCGGTGTCGGGCAACGGAAGGCCCGCGGGTACCGAATGAGCAAATCCGACCCCTCCCCCAGGGAGCCCGCGTCCGGGAAGAGCGCCGGCCGGAGCCTTGCCGACCAGCTGGCCCGGCTCGGCCTCACGCGCGATGCCGACCTGGTGCTGCACCTGCCGCTGCGCTACGAAGATCACACGCGGCTCGTGCGGCTCGCCTCGTTGCAACCCGGCCTCGCCGTGCAGACCGAAGGCGTGGTCGTCAGCACGGACATCCAGTACCGGCCGCGCCGGCAATTGGTCTGCCTGATCGCCGACCCCGACCAGCGCGATGCGCAGCTCGTCCTGCGCTTTTTCACGTTCTATCCAAGCCAGCAGAAGGCACTGCAGCCGGGAAGTCGCGTGCGTGTGTTCGGCGACGTGCGGCCCGGTTACTTCGGACTCGAGATCGTGCATCCGCAGTGGAAGGTGGTCGCGGAAGACGCGCCGCTGCCCGACCGTCTCACGCCGGTCTATCCGACGACCGCGGGGCTCGCGCAGGAAACGCTGCGCAAGCTGACCGCACGCACGCTGGTGTCCGACCCGGCGTTGACCGCGGAGACGCTGCCCGACTCGATGGTCTCGCGGCGCCACCTTTGGAAATTCGGCGATGCGGTGCGCTTCCTGCATGCGCCGCCGCCGCGCTTGTCCGAACTCACGCAACGCGCGCTCGATGCGCGGACGCATCCGGCATGGACGCGACTCAAGTTCGACGAACTGCTCGCACAGCAGTTGTCGCTCAAGGTGCACCGGAGGGCACGCTCGCTGCGCCGGGCGCCGGTACTGACCGGCACCGGTCTCCTGACCCGCGCGCTGCTCGAGCGCGTGCCGTTCAGTCTGACGCGGGCGCAGGAGCGCGTGGGGCGCGAAATCGCGCATGACCTCAAACGCGCTTCGCCGATGCAACGACTGTTGCAGGGCGACGTCGGTTCGGGCAAGACCATCGTCGCGACGCTGGCCGCGCTGCAGGCGATCGAATCCGGCAAGCAGGTGGCGTTCATGGCGCCGACGGAGATACTCGCCGAACAGCATTATCGAAAACTGGTTTCGTGGCTCGATGGTCTCGGCGTGAACGTGGCGTGGTTGTCGGGCTCGGTACCGGCGAAGGTGCGCAGGACGGCGCTTGCCGCGCTGGCGAGCGGCGAGACGCCATTCGCCATCGGCACGCACGCACTGTTCGAGGAAGACGTCGAGATTCCGAACCTTGGGCTTGCGATCATCGATGAACAGCACCGCTTCGGCGTCGCGCAGCGACTTGCACTGCGCGGCAAGGGGCTGGCCGAGGCGCACCAGCTGATGATGAGCGCGACGCCGATCCCGCGCACGCTGGCGATGACGTTCTACGCGGACCTCGATGTCTCGGCGCTCGACGAGATGCCGCCGGGACGCACGCCGGTGGCGACCCGGCTCGTCAACCAGAAGCGCCGCGGCGAGATCGTCGCCTGGGTCGCCAAGGCCTGTGCCGAGGGACGCCAGACGTACTGGGTGTGTCCGTTGATCGAGGAATCGGAGAAACTCGAACTGCAGACCGCCGTCGCGCTGCACGCCGAACTGACCGCGGCACTGCCCGCGCTGCGAGTCGGGTTGCTGCACGGCCGGATGAAGCCGGACGAGAAGGCACGGACGATGGCCTCGTTCGTCGCCGGCGATGTCGACGTGCTGGTCGCCACCACGGTCATCGAAGTCGGAGTCGACGTACCCAATGCCTCGATCATGGTGATCGAGCATGCCGAGCGGTTCGGGCTGTCGCAGCTGCATCAACTGCGCGGGCGCGTCGGGCGGGGCGCCTCCGAAAGCAGCTGTGTTCTGCTGTTCGAGGAGCCCGTGGGCGAGGTCGCGAAGCTGCGCCTCAAAGTGATCTACGAGAACAGCGACGGATTCGAGATCGCGCGGCAGGACTTGCTGATCCGGGGTCCGGGCGAATTCCTGGGCGCCCGCCAGAGCGGTGTCCCGTTGCTGCGCTTCGCCGATCTCGAGCGCGACGCCGCGCTGATCGAGCAGGCGCGCGACGCGGCGGAGGAGCTGCTGGTGAAGGAGCCCGCGGCCGCGGAGGCGCACCTCGAACGATGGCTGGGTGGGCGGGCGCAGTTCATCCGCGCCTAGAGGACCGAGTCGGATGTATCGATTTGCTGATTTGAATCAATATCTTGCCCTGGCCGGCCGAGGCGGATTGGGTACAATCCACCGCTACGGCTAGAATTGGCATCCCATGTCGCTCTACACGCTCGGCCTAAACCACACGACCGCGCCCATCGAGGTGCGGGAACGCGTCGCGTTCACGCCGGACGCGCTGGCCGACGCGCTGCGCGATCTGGTGGGCGCCCGCCGCGTGAAAGAGGCGGCAATTCTCTCGACCTGCAACCGGACGGAGGTGTATTTCCACGGCGGGGATCCCGAGCCGGTCGCAGGGTGGCTGGCTGGATTCCACAACCTTCCGTCGCATTCACTGTTGCCCTATGTCTACACGCTGCCCGCGGACAAGGCGGTCACGCATGCGTTTCGCGTGGCGAGCGGCCTCGACTCGATGGTGCTGGGCGAGCCGCAGATCCTGGGACAGATGAAACAGGCTGTGCGCTGCGCCGAGTCCGCCGGGTCCCTGGGCCTGGTGCTGAATCGCCTGTTCCAACGGACGTTCGCGGTGGCGAAGGATGTTCGCACGCAGACCGATATCGGCAGCGCGTCGATCTCGATGGCGGCGGCCGCGGTGAAGCTCGCCGAGCGCATTTTCCCGTCGATTTCGGATCAGCGGCTTCTGCTGATCGGCGCCGGCGAAATGATCGAGCTCGCGGCTACGCACTTCGCGGCGAAGTCACCGAAGTCGGTGACCGTCGCCAACCGTACGATCGAGCGCGGGAGCAAGCTCGCCGATCGCTTTGGCGCGGATGCGATGACGCTGACCGAGCTACCCGATCGGCTGCGCGATTTCGACATCATTGTCACCTGCACGGCGAGCACGCTGCCGATCATCGGCAAGGGCCTGCTGGAACGCGTGATCAAGCAGCGCAGGCATGCGCCGGTATTCATTGTCGATCTTGCCGTCCCGCGCGATGTCGAGCCGGAAGCCTGCGAACTCGACGACGTTTTCCTGTACTCGGTCGACGACCTTTCGGCCATCGTCCGCGACAATCTGCAAATCCGCCGCGAATCGGTCGCTCAGGCCGAGCAGATGATCGCCGACCAGACGGGGCACTTCCTGCGCTGGCTCGAAGGGCGTTCGGTGGTGCCGACGATTGCCGCATTGCACGGCCATCACAACGAGTTGCGCACCGCCGAACTTGACCGCGCACGCCGGATGCTGGCCGCGGGCACGTCGCCGGAGCAGGTATTGGAAGCGCTCGCGCGCGGGCTCACCAACAAGTTCCTGCACGCGCCGCTGTCCGCACTCAACGCTGCCGGCGAGGCGGAACGCGCCGAGCTGATCGCCGTCCTCCAGCGCGTATACCGGCTCGACGAGCCCGGTTCCGGCGAAAATTAGCTGCGCAGCTTGCGCTGCGGATCGGGCGCCGCCCCGACCCGATGTCCGGCAGGCAGCATGCCCTGCCAACCCGAAACCCCGCATCGCCCAGGCGTTCGGGCCTCGACCCGACGGATCATCCGGCAATGCCGATCGCCCGCCAGATCAACTCTGACCGATGAAACCCTCGCTTCGCTCCAAGCTTGAACAGCTCGCTGCACGCCTCGACGAATTGAACGGGCTGCTCGGGTCACCGGACATCACGGACAATCTCGACCGCTATCGTGCATTGACCAAGGAGCATTCGGACCTGCTCCCCGTGGTGGCGCGCGTGCACGACTTCGAACTCGCCGAGGCCGACCTTGCGACAGCGGTCGAACTGGGCAGCGACCCGGCGATGCGCGAGTTCGCCGACGAGGAGCGCACGGCGGCGCTGGCGCGAATGGCCGTGCTCGAGTCCGAGCTTCAAGCGGCGCTGCTGCCGAAGGATCCCAATGACGAACGCAACGTGTTCGTGGAAATCCGCGCGGGAACCGGTGGCGACGAGTCGGCGCTTTTCGCGGGCAGCCTGCTGCGGATGTACATACGCTACGCCGAGCGTCATCGCTGGCAGGCCGAGATCGTGTCGGCTTCCGCGAGCGACCTTGGCGGCTACAAGGAGGTGATCGTGCGCATCGTGGGGCAAGGCGCCTACTCGAAGCTCAAGTTCGAGTCGGGCGGCCACCGCGTGCAACGGGTGCCGGAGACCGAAGCGCAGGGCCGCATCCATACGTCGGCATGCACAGTGGCCGTCATCCCGGAAGCCGACCCGATCGCCGACATCACGATCAATCCGGCCGACCTGCGCATCGACACCTTCCGGGCGTCGGGAGCCGGTGGCCAGCACGTCAACAAGACGGACTCGGCGGTGCGCATCACGCACCTGCCCACCGGCCTGGTCGTCGAATGCCAGGACGACCGGTCGCAGCATCGCAACCGCGCGCAGGCGATGTCGGTGCTGGCGTCGCGACTCCTGGACCGCGAGCGCAGCGAACGACAAGGCAAGGAAGCCGCGCATCGCAAGTCACTGATCGGCTCGGGCGATCGCAGCGAGCGCATCCGCACGTACAATTTTCCGCAGGGCAGGGTCACCGATCACCGAATCAACCTGACGCTCTACAAGATCGACGCGATCATGGACGGCGAGCTGGACGAGGTCGTGACCGCGCTGGCGCAGGAATTCCAGGCCGAGCAGCTCGCGGCATTGGCGGGAGATGCGTGATGACGAGCCCACGGCGACCCGCCCCCTGGCTCGAAACGCTGCGGCTGGCGATGCGCGACTTCGTGGCCGAGGACAGCGATGATCTCCTCCGGCTGAACAGCGATCCGCGCGTGATGCGATACATCGGCGACGGCGAGCCGATCGCAGCGCAGCGTCATGCCGACATCATGCGTCGTGTCCTGGGCTATCCGAAGCTCTATCCGGATCTCGGCTTCTGGTACACGACGCGCCGCGACACCGGCAAGTTCATCGGCTGGTTCACGCTCAAGTATTGCGGAAAAAGCGCTGACATCGAGACCGGCTACATGCTGTTGCCCGAGGCGTGGGGCCGGGGCTACGCGACCGAAGGCGCCACGGCGATGGTCCGTTACGGGTTCGACGATCTTGGTCTGCACCGGGTGATCGGCGTCACTCACCCTGACAACATCGCGTCGCAGAAGGTCCTGCGCAAGGCCGGGCTCGCCGACTGCGGCACCGGACGCTATTACGACCAGCAGCTTCGGCTGTTCGTCGCCGAGCGGACTCCTGACGCGTGACGCCGACGGTGAGGCAGGCGCTCGCCCGGTGCGGGCTGGTTCCGATCGATGCTCAGGTGCTGCTGGCGCATGTGGTCGAGCGCGACCGCGCCTGGCTTGCCGCGCATGGCGACGATGCACTGACCCCCATGCAGGCGGACACGTTCGCGGCGCTGGCCGCGCGCCGCCGCGACGGCGCGCCCGTTGCCTACCTGACGGGAACGCGCGAGTTCTGGGGGCTGGCATTGCGGGTGACCCCCGACGTGCTGATCCCGCGTCCGGAGACCGAGACGCTGGTCGAACTCGCTCTTGATTGGCTTCCGAGGGAGGCGCCGACCCGGGTACTTGACCTGGGTACCGGGTCAGGTGCGATCGCGCTTGCGCTGGCCGGCGAACGGCCGCAGGCGTCGATCGTGGGCACCGACACCAGTGTTGCGGCACTGGCGGTGGCGCGCGCGAACGGCCAGCGGCTGGGGCTGGGCAACGCCGCGTTCCTGCAGGCGAACTGGTACGACGGCCTCCCGGGGACCGGCTGGGACATGATCGTCGGCAATCCGCCGTATGTGGCGCTTGGCGATGTGCACCTGATCGAGGGCGATCTGCGCTACGAGCCCGCGGGCGCGCTCGCTTCCGGCGTCGACGGACTTTCGTCCCTGCGCGTGATTGTCGGCGGCGCGCCGGCACGGCTGGCGCCCGGCGGCGCGCTGATCGTCGAGCACGGCTACGACCAATCGGACGCCGTCCAGGAACTGCTGCGCGAGGCGGGATTCGTTGGCATCAGCGTGCACCGCGATCTGTCGGGCATCCCGCGCGTGGTGGGCGGACGACTGAAGGCGCCGGGGCCGTAGTCGGGATGCTGGCCCCCGGTGTCCGAATCAGGACGCTGACTGTGGGATCGGCGTCACGACACTCACCTGCAGCATCTCGGCCCACGGCGCGAGCGACGGCAGAATACCTTCGAACAACGCGACACCATTTGCGCGCTGATCGCGGTAGCGCCGCATCCCGTTTTCGCCGGGAAGCCGCACGCGTGGACCGCCGGGACGCGGCGTTGCCTCGTGGCAGGCGGCGACCAGCCCGTCGGTCTGCCGCAGGTAGTCTTTGATCCCGCCGAATGCACCCGGGTCGAGCACCTGGACGAATACGGTGGCCCCCCATCCTTCCGACGGATCGGCGCGGCCGAATCCCGTCAGCGCCGCCGTGCAGGTCTCGACCAGCAGCGCGAGCGCATACCCCTTATGCCCGGCGTCCAGCCCCCCCAGCGGAAGCAGCGTACCCTTCGGATCGTCGAACAGCACCGCGGGATCGTCGGTCGCATTGCCCTGGGCATCCTGCAGCCAGGGATGCGGCAACTTTTGCCCGGCCTTGTGCAGGCGCCCGGTCAGGCCGTTGGTCGTCAGGCTTGCCGAGATGTCGAGTAGGATCGGATCGCCGGAGGTCGGAATTCCTGCGGCTATCGGATCGGGAGTGAACACCGGGGTCACCCCACCGAACGGCGCGACGCTGCACGCCGATGGATCCGAACACATCAGGATCGCCATCAGCCCGCGATCGGTCATCCGCTTCAAGTACGCGGCAAGGCAGGCGATGTGATGTGCGCGCCGCACCACGATCGTCCCGGTGCCGAAATTGGCGGCCATTGCGGCGGCGGCCTCGAACGCACGCAGCGTCACCCACGGTCCCGGCAGCCTGCCGGCGTCCCAGGTCGCCACAGCCGGCCGTGCGTTGACCACCGTCGGCTCGCCGGTCTTCGCCATCGTGCCCTTGTCGATCTCCGAGAGGTAGGGGGCCAGCAGCGCCAGTCCGTGCGTCGTATGTCCGAGCAGGTCACCATCGACGAGGACGGCGGCGACATCACGGGCGATGTCGTCGCGTAGTCCCGCGCGGGTGAGCAGCGCGTGCGCGAAGGCGATCAGTGCGTTGGCGTCGTAGCGAGGAGATGTGGTCATCGGTGCCTTTGCGGGAAAGGGAAGCCGCCGCAGCCGGATGGTCCGTTCGGGTTGACGGCGATGGGGGATTCCCACAGGATTCTAGCCGAGCGCGGCAACCCGGCCGGACAACAAGAACGCGCCGCCACCCGCCGCCCACCGTCCACCGCATCGAAGATCCCGTGCTGCCCTCGTCGCTGCAGATCAGCATCGTCACGCATCGTCCCGACCTCAAGTTGCTTGAGCGCTGCCTGCGCAAGCTGGTGCTTGCGATCGCAGCCGGGCGCGAGGCCGGCGCCATGCGCACCGTGCACCTGGCACTGATCGACAACAGCGAGGACCGCGATGTCGCCGACGGCGTGATCAGACTCGGCAAGACGCGGTTCTCCGACACCGGCGTGCACGTCACCTACCTGCACGGCCACGCCAACATCGGTTACGGCGCCGCGCACGATCTCGTGCTGCACGGTACCGGTTCCGACTATCACCTCGTGCTCAACCCCGATGTCGAGCTGGCGCCGGACGCGCTGGCCAACGCCGTCCGCTGGCTCGACGCGCACACAGAGGTCGGCGCGTTGGCGCCGCTGGCGCGCAACGCGCACGGAGAGCGCGAATACCTGTGCAAGCGCTACCCGGGGGTCTTCGACCTGTTCCTGCGCGGCTTCGCGCCGTCGTTCCTGCGCCGGCTGTTCCGCCGTCGGCTCGACCGCTACGAGATGCGCGATCTCATGGACGTTGATCCGCCACGCGACGTCATCGGCATCCCGGCGCTGTCCGGCGCGTTCCTGTTGGTCAAGCGATTCGCGATCGACAGGACCGGTGGATTCGATCCGAAATTCTTCCTGTACTTCGAGGACTACGACTGGAGCGTGCGTCTGAACCGGATAACCAAGACCGCCTACGTGCCATCGGTGGAGATCGGCCATCACGGCGGACATGCGGCGCGCAAGGGGTTCCGGCACATCTACTGGTTCGCGAAGAGCGGGTTGCGCTTCTACCGGCGGCACGGCTGGAAGTGGTTCTGATGGCCGACGACGCGACGGTCGTCGTCACCGGCGCCAACGGTTTCGTCGGCCGCGCCTGCGTCGCGCACCTGTCGGCGTCCGGCTGGCGCGTCCGCGGGCTCGTACGCGCGCTCGATGCCACGACCGTCGCGCGCGCGGAGTTCATGGCGGTCGGCGACCTCGTGAAAATCGACGACCGCGCGCTGCACAACGCGCTGCGCGGCGCGACGGCGGTCGTCCATCTCGCCGCGCGTGCCCACCAGCCACCCGGAAGCGCCGGTGAATCGCAGGCCGCGATGCGCGTCGTGAACAGGGAGGTCACGCAGCGCCTCGCGCGGGCGGCGGCTGCCGCAGGCGTGGATCATTTCGTGTTCGCGAGCACCGTGAAGGTGAATGGCGAGGTGACGCTGCCTGGGCGTCCATTTCGCGAAAACGATCCGCCCGATCCGCACGGCGACTACGCGGCAAGCAAGTGGGCGGCCGAACAGGCGCTCGCCGCCGTGGCCGAGGAGAGCGGACTGCGCGTCACGGCGCTGCGACTGCCGCTGACCTATGGTCCCGCACGCGAAGGCCAACTTCGCCGCGCTGGCACGGGCGGTCAGGCGCGGGATTCCGCTGCCGTTCGCGAATGTCGCGAATCGGCGCAGCGTACTGGGCGTCGGCAACTGCAGCGCGGCCATCGCGAAGCTGCTGACCTCCGACGCCGCGACCGACCGCGGCCGGATGACGCCCTATCTGGTCGCCGACGCCGAACCCGTATCCACCCCGGATCTCGTCCGCGCGATCGCGCAGGCGATGGGGGTGACGGGGCGCCTGTTCGCGGTGCCGGAGGGGCTGCTGCGATCGGTGGGGGCCTGCATGGGTCGCGGCGACGCCGTCGACCGCCTTCTCGATTCGCTCGAAGTCGATACGACGGCGTTTCGCGCGCGCTTTGAATGGTCGCCGCCCATTACCCTCGCGCGCGGTCTGGCGGCGGCGTTCGGACCCATGGCGCCGCTATAATCAGCCTTCTTTTTCAAAGCGAGTGCCTCCCATGTCATCCCGTTCCGGCGGCCGCGGTGCCGATCAGCTGCGCGCAGTTCGCCTGACCCGCGGATTCACCCGGCATGCCGAAGGCTCGGTGCTGGTCGAAATGGGCGAGACACGCGTGCTGTGCACGGTCAGCGTCGAGGAGGGCGTGCCACCGTTTCTCAAGGGCAAGGGACAGGGCTGGCTCACCGCCGAGTACGGGATGCTGCCGCGCTCGACCAACACGCGGATGCGGCGCGAAGCCGCCGACGGCCGGCAGTCGGGACGCACGCAGGAGATCCAGCGGCTGATCGGCCGCAGCCTGCGCGCGGTCACCGATCTCGCCGCCCTCGGCGAGCGCACGCTCAAGATCGACTGCGACGTGCTGCAGGCCGACGGTGGAACGCGCTGCGCGTCGATCACCGGCGCGTGCGTGGCGGTCGCCGATGCCATCGATTGGTGCCGCCAGCGCGGCCTGGTCAGCGGGCAGCCGTTGCGTGAATTCGTCGCGGCCGTTTCCGTGGGCATCGTCGGCGGCGTACCGCTGCTCGACCTCGACTACGCCGAGGATTCGGGCTGCGACACCGACATGAATGTAGTGATGACGGCAGGTGGCGGCTTCGTCGAGCTGCAGGGCACGGCGGAGGCGACGCCGTTCTCGCGCGCCGAGATGGAGTCGCTGGTGGGCCTCGCCGAAGTCGGCATCCGCGATCTGGTCGCGATGCAGCGAACGGTGCTCCGACCGTCCAAGTGATTCAGCGGCTCGTCCTGGCGTCGAACAATTCGGGCAAGCTGCGCGAATTCCGTCGATTGCTGGCGCCGCTTGGCATCGAAGTCGTCGCACAGGAAGAACTCGGCATCGCGGAGGCAGATGAGCCGCACATCACCTTCGTCGAGAACGCGCTCGCCAAGGCGCGCCATGCGAGCGCGCAGGCCAAGCTGCCGGCGCTGGCCGACGACTCGGGGGTGTGCGTCGCCGCACTTGCAGGCGCACCGGGTGTGCATTCCGCGCGCTTCGCCGGCGAGCCTCGATCCGATGCGCGCAACAATGCCAAGCTGATTTCTGCGCTCGCCGGCATCGCCGACCGCCGTGCCCACTACTATTGTGTTTTGGCGCTGGTCCGATATCCCGACGACCCGGAACCGCTGATCGCGGAAGGTCGCTGGTACGGCACGATCGTCGACACGCCGCGCGGTAGCGGCGGCTTCGGCTATGATCCGCATTTCGTCGACGCCGAGACGGGCCTGACCGGCGCGGAACTGCCGCTTGCGAGGAAAAACGAGCTGTCGCATCGCGGAAAGGCGATCCGCGCGCTGATCGCCGGGCTCGCGGCCGAAGAGCAACGCCTCACGTGACTGAACGCAGGATCACTGGCCCCGGTTCCGCGGGACCGCGCTTCAGCGCGCTGCCGCCGCTCGCGCTGTACGTGCATATTCCATGGTGCGTGCGCAAGTGCCCGTATTGCGATTTCAATTCGCACGAGGCACGCGGCGACGTGCCCGAGGACGCCTACGTCGACGCGCTGCTTGCGGATCTGGAATACGCGCTGCCTTCGATCTGGGGGCGAAGCGTGGTCAGCGTGTTCATCGGCGGCGGCACGCCGAGCCTCTTCGGCGCCGCGGCGATCGACCGCCTGCTTGCCGGCATCCGTGCGCGCGTCCCGCTGCGACCCGGCGCCGAGGTCACGCTGGAGGCCAACCCCGGGACCTTCGAGCGACAGAAGTTCGCCGGGTTCTTCGCGGCGGGGGTCAACCGGCTGTCGCTCGGCATCCAGAGTTTCGATTCCGCGCAGTTGCGGTCACTGGGGCGCGTGCACGACGCCGACGAAGCGCGCCGCGCAGCCGAGGCGGCGCTTGCGATCTTCGGCAACGTCAACTTCGACCTCATGTACGCGCTGCCTCAGCAAACGGTTGCGGGCGCGCGCGCGGACGTCGCGGCCGCGCTGGCGTTTGCGCCGCCGCATCTGTCGTTCTACCAGCTGACCCTGGAGCCCAACACGCTGTTCCATCGTCATCCGCCTCCGCTGCCCGACGAGGACGCCGCGGCTGACATCGAGGACGCGGTGCATGCGATGCTGTCGGAGGCAGGTTATCTTCATTACGAGACGTCGGCGCACGCGAAGCCCGGACATTCGTGCGCGCACAACCTCAACTACTGGCGCTTCGGCGATTACCTGGGCATCGGCGCCGGCGCGCATTCGAAGCTCTCGTTCGCTGACCGCATCGTCCGCCAGTTGCGCTGGAAGCAGCCCAGGGAATACCTCCGGCGCATGTCGGACGGCCAGCCGCTGTGCGAGGAGACAGCGGTTACGAGCGACGACGTTGGCTTCGAATTCATGTTGAATGCGCTAAGGCTGTCCGGCGGTGTGCCGGCAGCGCTGTTCGAGCAGCGCACGGGGTTTGCGCTGGCGCTGGTCGCCCGCCCGCTGGAAGCTGCCGTGCGTGACGGTCTCCTCGACGCGGACCCGACGCTGTTGAAGCCCACCGAACTCGGCCGCCGATTCCTGAACGATCTGCAGGCGTCGTTCCTTGCCGGTCCGCAGCGCGAGCGCGGCTCGCGGGCGCAACTCGTGCATGTCGAGGATGCGGGAAGGCAACGATGAACCGCGTTTCCGCTGGAGCGAGCCGGCGCGCGCCAACGCGTGCTCTTCGCCGATCATGAAGCGCGCAAAGCGCCACGCGCCGCCCGAGCCGCCGAAACCGCGCAATCCGGTTGCGCGCTCGCCGCTGCTCGGCAAGGGCGGCCCGCACGGCAAGACCACGCGCGCGAAACGCCGGCAGGAAAACGTCGCGCTCCGCAAGCTATCGCATGCCCCGTATTCCGAAGACTGACCGGACGACGCTGTGCCGAGACGACCTCGTGTCGGGGCGGATGCGTGCGCTTTACATGGACGCGCTCGGCGGCCCCGGGCATGCGCTCGACGACGAGCAGCTGTCGAATTCTCTGACGTCGACACTGGCCGCCAAGCCCAAGGGCGCGGGCTGGTGGGTCTTCGCCTACGGTTCGCTCCTGTGGAACCCGCTGTTCCCATTCGCCGAGGCGCGCCCCGGCATGCTGCGCGGACTGCACCGGCGCTTCTGCCTGTATTCGATGGCATCGCGCGGCACGCCCGAGGCACCGGGCCTCGTACTGGGGCTCGATCGCGGCGGTGCCTGCACCGGCGTTGCCTACCGGCTACCCGCGCCTGTAGCGATCGACGAGCTGCATCTGCTGTGGCGGCGCGAGATGGTAGTGGGATCCTACCGCCCGAAATGGGCGCGCGTACGATCCGGCGACCGCGAGATCGTCGCGCTGGCGTTCACCGTCAGGCACGATCATCCGCAGTACACGGGCAAGATGCCGCTCGACGAGCAGGCGCGGGTGATCGCCAGCGCGACCGGAGCGTTCGGCTCGACGCTCGACTATCTCGAACGCACGCGCGTGGCGCTCGTCACGCACGGCATCGTCGATCCGTATCTTGAGGAGCTCGCCGCGCGCGTGCTGCGGATTCGCGGCAGGCGTTGAGGCTCCGGGACCGCATCGGCATGCCTGCCTGACGAAGAGGCAAGTCGCGTGGCAGGGTCAGTGCGCGCCGCCCGCGTCCGCGGCGCTGCCGCTTCGCGGCCGGGCGATCCACAGCAGCGGAATCAACAGCAAGAAAATGATGGCAGACGCGTAGAAGACATCATTCGACGACAGCACGTAGGCCTGCGCGTTGATAATTCGGTCGAGCGCCGCAAGGCTCTGCGTGGCGTCGAGCCCGGTTCCCTGCAGTGCGCCCAGCGCCTTCGAGGCTGCGGGATTTCCGGCATGGATCGATTCGGTGAGCTGCGAGTGATGCATGATTGCCCGGTCCTCCCACAGCGTGGTCGAGATCGAAGTGCCGAATGCACCGGCGGTGATTCGCGCGAAGTTGGACAGGCCCGACGCGCTCGGAATTTTTTCCGGCGGCAATCCCGACAGGATGATCGACATCAGCGGGATGAAGAAGCACGCGACCGCAGCCCCCTGCAGGATGGTCGGCCAGATGAGCGTCGGCATGTCGACCTGCACGCTGAAGCGCGAACGCATGATCGAAATCAGCGCGAACAGCACAAATGCGACGGTCGCGATGTAACGCGGATCGATCCTGCCCAACTGGCGACCCACGATCGGTGACAGCAGCACGGCCAGGAAGCCGACCGGCGCGAGAACATAACCGGCGTCGGTGGCCGTGTAGCCCATCTGTGTTTGCAACCAGAGCGGCAGCAACACGATGTTCCCGAAGAACACACCGTACGCCACGGCCATCGTCACCGTACCCGTCGCGAAGTTGCGGCCGGCGAAGAGCCTCAGGTCCACCACCGGATGTTCGTCCGTCAGCTCCCAGATGAGAAAGAAGACGAAACCGACGACGGCAACAACCGCCAGGACGACGATCTGGGTGCTGGCGAACCAGTCGAGTTCCTTACCCTTGTCGAGCATGATCTGCAGCGCGGCGATCCAGACCACCAGCAGACCAAGGCCGATGCCGTCGATCGGCAGCTTGCGAATGGCCGATTCGCGGTCGGAATAGATCATCCAGGTCGCGTAGACGCTGACGGCACCAACCGGGATGTTGATGAAAAAAATCCATGGCCAGGAGAAGTTGTCGGAGATCCAGCCGCCCAGCAAGGGGCCCGCCACCGGCGCGATGAGTACCGTCATCGACCACATGGCAAGCGCCATCCCTGCCTTGGCGCGTGGATAGCTCGACAACAGCAGCGACTGCGAAAGCGGGATCAGCGGGCCCGCGGCCATGCCCTGCAGGACACGGAGCACGATCAATGTCTCGAGGTTGGGTGCGAGTCCGCACAGCCACGACGCCAGCACGAACAGGATCGCGGACAGCGTGAACAGCCGAACCTGGCCGAAGCGCTGCGTCAGCCAGCCGGTCAGCGGCACCGCGATCGCATTGGCGACGGCGAACGATGTGATCACCCAGGTGCCCTGGCTGCTGGCGACGCCCAGATCTCCCGAAATCGCGGGAATGGAAACGTTGGCGATCGACGTGTCGAGAACGATCATGAACGTCGCCGTGGACAGCGCCAGCGTGCCAACGACCAGCTTCGCCCCGGTCAGCGGGTCCTGCGTGACCGGCGTCGGTGGCGCTGCCGGTGTCGCGGCGTCTGCCGTCGTGGATGCGGACATGGCGATCGACTATCGATCGTAGGTACGGGCTTGCCGCTTCAGAATGGCGCGGCCGCCGCCTTGTCCGACACGATCGCGCGTGAAGGCGATGGCTTCGGGCGGTTGACGAGCGCCGGCGACGAACTCTGCGCGGGCTGCGGCCGCCAGAGATTGGAGTCGATGGTCTTGCGCACCAACGCGTCGGCCTCTTCGGTATCGTGATTGAACGCATGCGTCGTATCCGCTGCATCGGTGCGTGCCATGGTTGCCAGCGTGCGCCCATCGGTATTGGCGACGTCGACAGTCACCTCCATCGACAGACCGACACGCAGGGGATGAGCTTCTAGTTCCTTCGGATCGAGCGCGATGCGCACCGGAAGCCGTTGCACGACCTTGATCCAGTTACCGGTCGCGTTCTGCGCCGGCAGCAGCGCGAACGCGCTGCCGGTCCCTACCCCCAGGCCGGCCACCGTGCCGTGAAATTCGACGCTGTCGCCGTAGGCGTCCGCGGTCAGCGTCACCGGCTGCCCGATGCGCATCTTGCGCAGTTGCACTTCCTTGAAGTTGGCGTCGACCCACACCTGATCGAGCGGCACGATCGACATCAGCGGCGCGCCGGGGGCCACCCGCTGTCCGACCTGCACCGTGCGTTTGGCGACATAACCGGAGACTGGTGCCGGGAGCACGGTGCGTGAATACGTCGAGATAGGCCTCGCGTACTTTCGCGCCGGCACGCTCGACGCTGGGATGCTTTTGCACGGTCGTCCCCTCGGTCATCGCCTGGCTGGTGGCGAGTTGCTGCCGCGCCCCGGCCAGCGCCGCCTCCGCGGCCGCAAGTGCCGCACGGGCGTTGGCGACGCTCGACTGGGCGTGGTTGATTTCCTCGCCGCTCACCGCGCCGGAGCTGGCGAGGGTCTGGCGGCGCGCGAGGTCGTCCTGCGCTTTGGCGAGATCCGCCTTGGCGCGGGAAATCTCCGCTTCGCGCAACGTGATGTTGGCCGACCAGGTGGAATTCGCGCTGTACAGCGAGCGCACTTCGCGCACGGTCTGCGCGAGGTTCGCCTGCGCCTGCGCCAGTGCAACTTTGGCGTCCGCACGGTCGAGCATCACCAGTGGCTGGCCCTGGGTAACGTAGTCGGTGTCGTCGCCTTTCACCGACAGCACCGTGCCCGCGATTTGCGGCGTGACCTGTACGATGTTCCCGGTGACGTAGGCGTCGTCGGTACGCTCGTAGTGACGCAGCTGCAGATACCAGTAGCCACCGTAGCCGATTCCAGCCAGCACGAAGATCGCGCCTGCGCCGAACAGCCATCGACGGCGCGTGCCGTAGCGCGTGGCCGACTGCCGAACCGTTGCCGCCATCGGGGTTCCTTCGTATTCGGTGAGAAGGTTCAGTGCGCGGCGCCGGCGATCGGCGCCGCGACCGCAACACCGGGAGCCGGGCTCGCGTAGCCGCCGCCCAGTGCGCGCACGAGCTCCACGTCGAGTTCAAAGGCGCGCGCATGCAGGTCCGCGTCCAAACGGTCCTGCGCGAGCTGCTGAGTTTGTGCGGCAAGCACCGTCAGGTAATTGCCGAGCCCGGCCCGGTAGCGGATCACGGCGATGTTGTACGCGTCGGTGATCGCCGTGCGCGCAACGGCCTGCTCGGCCCTGACGTGAGCCAGGCCATCCATCGACGACAACGCGTCGGCGACCTCGTGTACCGCGCCGATCACCGCTTCGTTGTAGGCACCTACCGCGCTGTCCGCGTCGGCATCGCGCCCTCGCAGGTTGGCATTGAGACGGCCACCCTCGAAGATCGGCAGGTGAATCGCCGGACCCGCACCGGCGACGGAGCTTGCCGCGAGCAGGAAGTTGGAAAGGCCGATCGACGTCAGCCCTGCGAACGCCCCGATATTGATGTTCGGATAGAACTGCGCGCGGGCGACTTCGATGTCGTGGTGCGCAGCTTCCACGCGCCAGCGCGAGGCGACGATGTCGGCGCGATGGCCGAGGAGGTCGAGCGGGACGGCGGCCGGACGGGCCAGGATCACTGCATCGTCGCCGTGCCTGGCGACAACCTTCGCGCCGCGATCGGGGCCCTGCGCGGCGAGCGCCGCGATCTGGTTGCGTGCCACCGCTATCGCGCTTTCGTACTGCGCGAGTTCCGCCTTTACCGTGGCGAGCGTCGCCTCGGCCTGCTTGACTTCGATGCGCGTGTCGAGGCCGGCCGCATGGCGCTGGGCGGTGATGCGCACGACCTCTTCACGCTGCGTGATTGCCGCCAGCGAAACATCCCGCTGAGCGAATAGACGCTGCAGGTTGAAATACGCCTGCGCGAGACCGGCGGCGAGCACGACGCGCGCCTGTTGTGTGTCGGCGGCCGCGGCCTGCGCCTGCGAAAGCGTTGCCTCGAGCGCCGCACCGTTCTTGTTCCAGAAATCGAATTCGTAGTTGAAGTCGAGCGCTATCCGGTTGTCGGTCCGCCAGTTGCCGGCGAGTGGCGGCGGGAAAATGTAGT
The DNA here is from genome assembly GCA_963739745.1 of uncultured beta proteobacterium. GTDB lineage: Bacteria > Pseudomonadota > Gammaproteobacteria > Burkholderiales > Casimicrobiaceae > VBCG01. Next base: position 81,484 of record CAVUCJ010000005.1, on the reverse strand, counting down.
TCTCCGAATATTTCTGGTAGACGATGGTCCCATTGCCATTGAGCTGTGGCAGCAGTGCGGCGCGCGACGTGCCGGTGGCGGCCACGGCACGGGCAAGCCGTGCCCGCGCGACGGCCAGCGTCGGACTTTCCGCGAGCGCTTCCGACATGAGCCCGTCAAGCTGCGGATCCCGGTAGCGGCGCCACCAGTCTTCCTTCGGCCAGTCGATCGGCATCGTCACGGCACCGAGCGATTCGATGGTGCGAGCGGTCGCCGGCGGCTCGCGTTGCGCAACGTTGGCGCAGCCGGCCAGGAGCGCGAGCACGGCGGCAGTCATAATCAGGTGGCATTGGAATCGTGGCATCGCAGATGTGCCCGTTTGGCGGCCTTTCCGCCCGGGTCAGGGGTGTTCGATGTTGGCGATCATTCGCCGGAGCAGCGACTTGAGCGTAGCGAGTTCGTCGGCCGTGAATCCGCGCAGTGACGAATTGAGAACCCGCGCGAGGCCATAGGGGATCTCGCGGCACAGCCTATGTCCTTCGGTGGTGAGCTCCAGCTTGATCACGCGACGATCGACCGGGCAGCGCACCCGGCGCACGAGCGCCTTGGCCTCAAGCCGGTCGAGCATCCGGGTCATCGCACCCGTATCGGTGCCTGCCGCGCGGGCGAGTCCCGCCGCAGTGGCACCCATCCCGCTGTGGATCATGAACAGCGGAGTCCACTGCGCGCCAGTGAGATCGAGCTCCGCCATCTCGTCGTCGACGGCACGATCCATGAACGTACGCAGCCTCCGCAGCAGATAGCCGACGCTTTCAAGAACCAGATAGTCATCGCCGCGGTAGAACGCCGGATCGCCCGTGCGCGCCGACGGGCGTCGTGGCCCGGGCGTCCGGCGCAGCTTCGAAGCAACGGAACCAGGAGCCATCACGGCATTATTGCTGTCATGACAGTGATTGGCAAGGCAGGCACTTTCGCATCACCGGCAGCGTTGACAGGGCTTAGATCGCGATGTGCCGCCCGCCATCGACGCGCAGCGTCTCGCCGGTGACGTAATGCGCTTCGGCGAGCAGGAAGTGGACGGCGCCGGCAATGTCTTCCGGCGTACCCTCGCGCCTCAGCGGCGTGTGCGAGATGATCCGCTGGCGCGAAAGCTCATCGAAGGATTCATCGTCGGGCCAGAGCACCGGCCCGGGCGCTACCGCGTTGACACGGACCTCGGGCGCCAGTTCGCGCGCGAGCGATCGCGTGAGGCCGACGAGGCCCGCCTTGGCCACCGAGTACACGACATAGTTCTTGAGCGGGCGTTCGGCGTGAATGTCCGCGAGATTGACGATCGCGCCCTGCGCGCGGCGCAGCGCGGGCGCGGCCGCCTGTGCGAGGAACAGCGGCGCCTGCAGGTTGGTGCCGATCAGGTCGTGCCAGTTTGCCGCCGAGATCTCACCGAGCGGGGTGGGGAAGAACGACGACGCGTTGTTGACGAGCGCATCCAGGCGTCCGAAGGTCGCAAGTGTCTGCTCGATCACCGAGGGAAGCTTTCCGGTGTCCAGGAGATCGGCCTGGATCAGTGCCACCGAGTTGGCGCGGGCGTGATTGAGCTCGGCCTGCAGGAGCCGCGCCTCGCCCGCGGATGCGCGGTAATGAAGCATGAGGTTCGCGCCCGCGCCGTGCAGACGCCGGCAGATCGCCGCCCCGACCCGCTTGGCACCGCCGGTGATGAGTACGACCTTGTCGTCCAACTCGAGGGCTCCGGCGGTAGACTCCGATTCCCGGGAAATTAGCACATCGACCCTGCGCTTGCGAACCAACCCCGCTCCCCCCCTGCCCGAGCCCGACTCTGCGGCACGTGAACACAGCGCCCGCGTCGTCACGGCGGTACGTGGCGAGATCGCCGCCGCCGGTGGCTGGATTTCGTTCGCGAAATTCATGCAGCTCGTCCTGTATGCGCCGGCACTCGGCTACTACGTGGCGGGCGCACGCAAGTTCGGCGAGGCCGGCGATTTCGTCACCGCACCGGAGATGACGCCGCTCTTCGCGCGGGCGCTGGCGAGGCCGGTGGCGCGCGTCATCGAAACCACTGCGAGCGAGGGAGGTCGTCGAGCTGGGCGCCGGCACCGGCGCGCTGGCCGCCGACCTGCTCGCCGCGCTGGACACGCTGGACGCGCTTCCCTCGCGCTACCTGGATCCTCGAGGTGAGCCCGGAGTTGCGCGAGCGGCAGCGCTCGACGATCGCGCAACGCTTGCCCGCGCTGGTCGACCGCGTGGAGTGGATGGAAACGCTGCCCGACGCCATTGACGGCGTGGTGGTGATGAACGAAGTCCTCGACGCAGTGCCGCCTCATATCGTCGCGCGCCGCGACGGCAAGTGGTTCGAGCGCGGCGTCGCCTGGAATGGCGCGCTGGCCTGGCGGGAGCGGTCACTGGCCGACCCGTCGCTGCGCAGACGCGCGGAAGAGCGCTTCCCGCCGCACGGCGACTACGCGAGCGAAATCAATCCGGCGGCCGAAGCGCTTGTCACCACCCTTGGGCGTCGGATGATCGGAGGAGCGCTCCTGGTGATCGATTATGGTTTCCCGCGGCAGGAGTACTACCATGCGCAGCGCAGCGAAGGAACGCTGATGGGCCACTACCGTCACCGCGCGCACGGCGATCCGTTCCTCTGGCCCGGGCTGTCCGACTTGACCGCGCATGTGGACTTCACCGCCATGGCGCTGGCGGGCGAGCGAGGCGGCCTGACGGTGGCGGGATACGCTTCGCTGGCGGCGTTCCTGGTGGGTTGCGGGATCCTCGACCGGCTCGCGGAAACGGGCGATCCGGAGACCGCCGCCTATCTGCGCGAAGCGGCCGCCATTCAGAAACTACTGTCGCCCGCGGAAATGGGCGAACTCTTCAAAGTGCTGGCATTGGCCCGAAGCGATGGTATCGTGTGGCCGTGTTTTGCTGCCGGTGACCGCACGCATCGTCTCTAGAAGCGCATGACGGTGCCGCTGCGCTCGGACGATCACGGATACGCGAGATGTCCGAAGTCCGGGACGGCGGCGCAAAGGTTCCGTATAGAGCGCCCGAGCGCGCGAAACGGTTCACCGTATGCGATGCCGGCATCGGTTCGCGCCCGCAACGCCAAACGCGCAAGGAGGAGCATTGGGATGGACACGTCGAACGATCATGATCCGGTCGAGACCCGGGAGTGGGTCGATTCGCTCAAGGCCGTCGTTGCGCACCAGGGGGTCGAGCGCGCGCGCTACCTGTTGACGCAGTTGCGCGACGAGGCCGCGCGTATGGGTACGCTGCCGGCCTTCACGGCGACCACGCCCTATCGCAATACGATCGCGCCGGAACAGGAGGCGAAGTCGCCCGGCAATCGCGAGCTCGAGCACAAGATTCGCGCGGCGATCCGCTGGAACGCCGTGGCCATCATCCTGCGCGCCAACAAGGAGTCCTCCGAGCTCGGCGGACACATCGCCAGCTTCCAGTCCTCCGCCTTGCTCTACGACATCGGCTTCGGACATTTCTGGCATGCGCCGACCGCGGACCACGGTGGCGACCTCCTGTACGTGCAGGGCCACGTGTCGCCCGGCATCTACGCGCGCGCTTTCGTCGAGGGCCGGCTGACCGAGCCGCAGCTCCTCAATTTCCGCCAGGAGAGCGACGGCAAGGGCATTCCCTCGTACCCTCATCCGTGGCTGATGCCCGATTTCTGGCAGTTTCCCACGGTGTCGATGGGACTGGGGCCGCTGATGGCGATCTACCAGGCACGATTCCTCAAGTACCTGGACGGCCGCGGGCTCGCGAAGACGGAAGGGCGCAAGGTGTGGGCGTTCCTGGGCGATGGCGAATGCGACGAGCCGGAATCGCTGGGCGCGATCTCGCTGGGCGGCCGCGAGAAGCTCGACAACCTCATCTTCGTCATCAACTGCAACCTGCAGCGGCTTGACGGGCCGGTGCGCGGCAACGGCAAGATCATCCAGGAGCTCGAAGGCGTGTTCCGCGGCGCCGGCTGGAATGTGATCAAGGTGGTGTGGGGCTCCGGCTGGGACCGGCTCTTCGCCATGGACCACGCGGGCATCCTGCAGAAGCGGATGGAGGAGTGCGTCGACGGCCAGTACCAGGACTTCAAGAGCAAGGACGGCGCGTACGTACGCGAGCATTTCTTCAACAGCCCGGAGCTGAAGGCGTTGGTCGCGGACCTGTCGGACGAGCAGGTGTGGAAGCTCTCCCGCGGCGGCCACGACCCGTTCAAGGTCTACGCCGCTTATGCGGCCGCGGTGGCCCACAAGGGGCAGCCCACGGTGATCCTGGCCAAGACGGTCAAGGGCTTCGGCATGGGCGAGTCCGGCGAAGGGCAGATGATCGCGCACCAGGCGAAGAAGATGACGCAGGACGCGCTGCGCCAGTTCCGCGACCGCTTCGACATCCCGATCCCCGATGACAAGCTGTCCGCGCTCCCGTTCATTTCGCTGCCCAACGACAGTCCCGAGATGAAATATCTGCAGGCGCGGCGCGCCGCGCTTGGCGGGTACCTGCCGCAGCGCAGGCGCAAGTCCACGCCGTTGCCCGCGCCGCCGCTGGCGACCTTCGAACGGCTGTTGAAGGGCAGCGACGAGCGCGAGATCTCGACCACCATGGCGTTCGTCCAGATGCTCGGCACGCTGGTGCGCGACAAGGCGATCGGCAAGTACATCGTCCCCATCGTCCCCGACGAATCGCGGACGTTCGGCATGGAGGGCATGTTCCGCCAGCTCGGCATCTACTCGGCGGTGGGCCAGCTCTACCGGCCGCAGGACGCCGACCAGCTCATGTTCTACCGCGAAGACAAGTCGGGGCAGGTGCTGCAGGAAGGGATCAACGAGGCGGGTGCGATGAGTTCGTGGATCGCGGCGGCGACGTCCTACAGCACGAACGACGTGCCGATGATCCCTTTCTACATCTACTACTCGATGTTCGGCCTGCAGCGGGTCGGCGACCTCGCCTGGGCGGCCGGCGACATGCGCGCGCGTGGGTTCCTGATGGGCGGCACCGCCGGGCGCACGACCCTCAACGGCGAAGGGCTGCAGCACGAAGATGGCCACAGCCACGTGCTGGCGTCGACGATCCCCAACTGCCTGTCCTACGACCCGACGTTCGCGTACGAGGTCGTCGTCATCGTGCGCGATGGCATCCGCCGGATGTACGAGGAGCAGCAGGACGTCTACTACTACATCACGCTGATGAACGAGAACTACCCGCAGCCCGCGATGCCGCCGGGTGTGGAGGACGGGATCGTCAGGGGCCTGTATCTGCTGCGTAAAGGTGCCGCGGCCGGCAAGTCCGGGAAGGGACCGCGCGTTCAGCTGATGGGCTCGGGGACGATCCTGCGCGAGGTGATCGCCGCCGCCGACCTCCTGCGCGACGACTGGAAGGTCAACGCCGACCTCTGGAGCGCCACCAGCTTCAACGAGCTGCGCCGTGACGGAATGAGCGCAGAGCGCCACAACCTGCTGCATCCGAAAGCGCCGCGCCGCAAGAGCTATCTCGAGACAGCGCTGGACGGGCATCCGGGTCCGGTGATCGCCGCGACCGACTACATGCGCATCTACGCCGACCAGGTGCGCAGCCACATCCCGCGGCGGTTCGTGGCGCTGGGCACCGACGGCTTCGGCCGCAGTGATTTTCGCGTCAAGCTGCGCCGTTTCTTCGAGGTGAACCGCCACTACGTCGTGATCGCCGCGCTGAAGGCGCTTGCCGACGAGGGCGAGGTCAAGCCCGACATCGTTGAACAGGCGATTGCCAAATACGGGCTCGACGCCGAGCGTCCCGATCCGTGGACCGTGTAGCCGAGCGGAAATATTTCATCGGGGGCGCAATGGCATCAGACATCGAAGTGAAGGTTCCGGATATCGGCGACTTCAAGGACGTCCCGGTCATCGAATTGATGGTGAAGGTGGGTGACAAGGTCGAGCCCGAGGATCCGCTCGTCTCGCTCGAATCCGACAAGGCGACGATGGACGTTCCCGCGCCGGCCGCGGGAACGGTCAAGGAACTGAAGGTCAAGGTCGGCGACAAGGTCAGCGAGGGCAGCCTGATTCTGGTGCTGAGCGCCGGCGCGCAGGCGGTGGCCAGCGCGATTGCGGCGCACGCGCCCAAGTCGACGGTCGTAGCGCCACCGTCGCCGACCAGTGCGCCCGCGGGTGTCGCCGAGGTGCGCGTTCCCGACATCGGCGATTTCAAGGATGTTCCCGTCATCGAGGTGATGGTCAAGGCCGGCGACACGGTAAAGCCGGAGGATGCGCTGATCACGCTCGAGTCCGACAAGGCCACGATGGACGTCCCTGCACCGTTCTCCGGCGTCGTTCGCGACGTCGCGGTGAAGGTAGGCGACCGGCTGTCGGAAGGCGCGCTGGTCCTGACACTGGCGACGGGCGGCACGGCGACGGAGCAAGCGCGGCGACGGCAGCCGCGGCAACTCTGGCCACGGCGCCCTCGCCGCCGAGCGCCCTCCCCCGCGAGGAGCGAGGTGCGACAGGCCCAGCCGCGAGCGCTGCGCCGACGATCGATGAGCCCGGCTTCGCGCTCGCCTACGCCGGTCCGGGTGTGCGCAAGCTCGCGCGCGAACTCGGCGTGAACCTGGCGGGCGTCAAGGGCAGCGGCGACAAGGGACGCATCCTGCGCCAGGATGTCGAGGCCGCGGCGAAGGGTGGCGCGCCGGTCGCCGGGGCGGCGGTTGCAGCCGGTGTGGGCATCGATCTGCTGCCGTGGCCGAAGGTCGACTTCGCGAAATTCGGACCCGTCGAGGCGAAGCCGCTGTCGCGGATCAAGAAGATCTCGGCCGCCAACCTGCATCGCAACTGGGTGATGATCCCGCACGTCACCAACCATGACGACGCCGACATCACCGAACTCGAGGCCTTCCGCGTCCAGTTGAACAAGGAAAACGAGAAGAGCGGCGTCAGGGTCAGCATGCTCGCCTTCATGATCAAGGCCGCGGTGGCCTCGCTGAAGAAATTCCCGGACTTCAACGCCTCGCTGGACGGCGAGAATCTCGTGCTCAAGAATTACTACCACATCGGTTTCGCGGCCGACACGCCGCAGGGCCTGGTGGTGCCGGTGATCCGCGACGCGGACCGCAAGGGCGTGGTCGCGATTGCCAGGGAAATGGGCGAACTCGCGGCGCTCGCCCGCGAAGGCAAGCTCAAGCCCGACCAGATGCAGGGCGGCACGTTCACGATCTCGAGCCTCGGCGGTATCGGTGGCACCTATTTCACGCCGATCATCAATGCGCCTGAAGTCGCGATCATGGGCGTGTGCCGCTCGTTCTGGAGGCAGGTCTCGCCCGATGGCAAGTCATCGTCTTGGCGGTTCATGCTTCCACTGTCGCTGTCGTGGGACCATCGCGTCATCGATGGCGCGTCCGCGGCGCGCTTCAACAACCATTTCGGCGCCCTGCTTGCCGACATGCGGCGGATCGTGCTGTAGCCATGGAAACGTTGCATGGAGGCACTGCGAAAGCGCGGTTCGGCCACCGCGACTTCCCGGCGCCTCATTGAGAAAAAGGAACGCTGAATGGCCACCATCGAAGTCAAGGTTCCCGACATCGGCGATTTCACCGACGTGCCGGTCATCGAAGTGCTGGTGAAGGCCGGCGACGCGGTCAAGACCGAGGCGTCGCTGGTCACGCTGGAATCCGACAAGGCGACGATGGACGTGCCCTCGCCCGTCGACGGCGTCGTGAAGGACATCAGGATCAAGGTGGGCGACAAGGTCAGCGAGGGCAGCCTGATCCTGAGCCTCGAGACCAGCGCGCAGGCCCCCTCGCCCCAACCTGCTCCTGCCGGCGACAAGGCGAGCCGCGATGCGGCGGGCGAGGACAAAGGTCGCGCGTCGGCGGGCCAGGGCGGCGGCGCCGCGGGTACGCCGGCAGCACCGACGCCCGCGACCGCGTCGAAGTACGCCGGCGCTGCCGACCTCGAATGCGAAATGCTGGTGCTGGGCGCGGGTCCCGGCGGTTACTCGGCCGCGTTCCGCAGCGCGGATCTCGGCATGAGGACGGTGCTGGTCGAGCGCTACGCTTCGCTGGGAGGCGTGTGCCTCAATGTCGGATGCATCCCCTCCAAGGCGCTGCTGCACACCGCCGCGGTCATGGACGAGGTGGCGGCGCTGGGTGCGCACGGCATCGGCTACGGCGCGCCGCAGATCGACCTCGACAAGTTGCGCGGGTTCAAGGACGCCGTGGTGAAGAAGCTCACGAGTGGCCTCACCGGCATGGCGAAGACGCGCAAGGTCGAGGTCGTGCGCGGTGTCGGGCGCTTTCTCGATCCCCATCACCTGGAAGTGGATCTCACGTCGGGTGCCGGGCAGGAACGCAGCGGGCAGAAGCAGATCGTGAAATTCGACAAGGCGATCATCGCCGCGGGCAGCCAGGCGGTCGCGTTGCCGTTCATGCCGGTCGACCCGCGCATCGTCGATTCCACCGGCGCGCTGGAATTGAAGTCGATCCCGAAGCGGATGCTGGTCGTCGGTGCCGGCATCATCGGGCTCGAGATGGCAACCGTTTACTCGACACTCGGCACGCGCATCGACGTCGTGGAAATGCTGGAGGGCATGATGACCGGCGCCGACCGCGACCTTGTCAAGGTTTGGGAAAAGAAGAACATGCCGCGCTTCGACAACGTCATGCTGAAGACGAAGACGGTGTCGGCGCAGGCCACGCCGGCCGGAATCAAGGTCGGCTTCGAGGGGGAGAAGGCGCCGAAGGAACCGCAGGTCTACGACCTGGTGCTGGTCGCGGTGGGGCGGACTCCCAACGGCCGGGTGATCGAGGCGGCGGCTGCCGGCGTCGCGGTCACCGATCGCGGCTTCATCCCGGTCGATCGCCAGATGCGCACGAACGTCGCGCACATTTTCGCCATCGGTGACATCGTCGGGCAGCCGATGCTCGCGCACAAGGCGGTGCACGAGGCGCATGTCGCCGCGGAGGCGGCCGCCGGCCAGAAATCGTCTTTCGACGCGCGGCAAATTCCGTCGGTTGCCTACACCGACCCGGAGGTCGCGTGGGCCGGCCTCACCGAGGACGAGTGCAAGGCACAGGGGATCAAGTACGGCAAGGCGGTGTTCCCGTGGGCGGCGTCGGGCCGCGCGATCGCCAACGGTCGCGACGAGGGCTTCACCAAGCTGCTGTTCGACGAGGCGACGCACCGCTGCATCGGCGGCGGCATCGTCGGTACCCATGCCGGCGACCTGATCGGCGAGGTGTGCCTCGCCGTCGAGATGGGCTGCGATCCGGTCGACATCGGCAAGACGATCCATCCGCATCCGACGCTGGGTGAAAGCATCGGCATGACGGCGGAAGTGTTCGAAGGCGTGTGCACCGACCTGCCGCCGGCCAGAAAGAAATAGGAGGAAGCGATCATGGGTGAAGAACAACTGCGCATCGACGCGCTCGAGTACCACGAATTTCCGACGCCGGGCAAGATCTCGATCGCGCCGACGAAGACGCTCGCCAACAAGCGCGACCTGTCGCTCGCGTATTCGCCCGGCGTGGCGTACGCGTGCACCGCCATCCAGAAGGACCCGTCGCTGGCGGCGCGGTACACGTCGCGGGCGAATCTGGTCGCGGTCGTCACCAACGGCTCGGCGGTGCTGGGCCTGGGCAACATCGGGGCGCTGGCCGGCAAGCCGGTGATGGAAGGCAAGGCCTGCCTGTTCAAGAAATTCGCCGGCATCGACGTGTTCGACATCGAGATCGGCGAGTCGGACCCGGACAAGATCGTCGAGGTGGTGGCGGCGCTCGAGCCGACCTTCGGCGGGATCAATCTCGAGGACATCAAGGCGCCCGAGTGCTTCTACATCGAGAAGAAGCTGCGCGAGCGGATGAAGATTCCGGTGTTCCACGACGACCAGCACGGCACGGCGATCGTCGCGGCGGCGGCCGTGCTGAATGGCCTGAAGATCGTCGGCAAGGACATCGCGAACGTGAAGCTCGTCTGCTCCGGCGCCGGCGCTGCGGCCATCGCCTGTCTCGACCTGCAGGTGAGCCTGGGCCTCGATCACAAGAACATCTTCATCATCGACAGCAAAGGCGTCGTCCACACCAAGCGCGCAGAGAAGATGGACGCGGACAAGCAACGCTACGCGCAGGTGACCGACGCCAGGACGCTCGCCGACGTCATCGGCGGCGCCGACATCTTCCTGGGGCTGTCCACCGGTGGCGTGCTGACGACCGACATGGTGAAGTCGATGGCGCAGCGGCCGATCATCCTGGCGATGGCGAATCCGGAGCCGGAAATCAGGCCCGAGCGGGCGAAGGAGGCGCGGCCGGACTGCCTGATCGGCACGGGCCGGTCCGACTACCCGAACCAGGTGAACAACTCGCTGTGCTTTCCGTTCCTGTTTCGCGGCGCGCTCGATTGCGGCGCGTCGACGATCAACGAGGCGATGAAGCTCGCCGCGGTGCACGCGCTGGCCGAGCTCGCCCGCGCCGAGCCCTCGGAAATCGTGGCGCTCGCGTATGGCGAAGCCACGCCGCCGTTCGGTCCCGATTACCTCATTCCGCGCGCATTCGACCCGCGGCTCATCACCGGCATGGCGCCGGCGGTGGCGAAGGCGGCGATGGAAAGCGGCGTCGCAACGCGTCCGATCGCCGACTTCGACAAGTATCGCGAGCAGCTCTCGCGCTTCGTGTACGAATCGGGTGCGACGATGGAGCCGGTATTCGCCGCCGCCAAGCGCGCGCCCAAACGCGTCATCTACGCCGAAGGCGAGGACGAGCGTGTGCTGCGCGCGGCGCAGGCCGCCGTCGACGAAGGACTCGCGCGGCCGGTGCTGGTCGGCCGACCCGAGATCATCGCCAACCGCATCGAGAAGCTGGGGCTGCGCCTCACGCTCGGCGGCGATTGCGACGGAGTCAACATCAACGATGACGCGCGTTTCCGCGACTGCTGGACCGAGTACTACCGGCTCGCGCGCCGCAGGGGCGTCACCCGCCGTCAGGCGCAGGAGGAAATGCGCAGCCGACCCACGCTGGTCGCGGCGATGCTCTTCCATCGGGGCGACGCCGACGCGATGCTGTGCGGGATCACCAGCAACTCGCCCGACCACCTGCGATACGTGCGGCAGGTGATCGGCCTGCGTGAAGGCGTTAACACGCTGGCGGTGATGCAGATGCTGATCCTGCCGGGGCGGCAGCTATTCATCTGCGACACCCACATCAATCGCGATCCGACGACCGAGGAGGTCGCCGAGATGACGCTGCTCGCGGCCGAGGAGGTGCAGCGCTTCGGGATCAGGCCCTCGGTGGCGCTGCTGTCGCATTCGAACTTCGGCAGCTCCGATGCGCCGTCGGCACAGAAGATGCGCGATGCGCTGGACCTCATCGTCGCGCGGGCCCCTGGTCTCGCCGTCGATGGCGAGATGCGCGCCGACTCGGCGCTTTCCAGAGGTGTGCGCGACCAGGAATTCCAGGACTCGCGCCTCGCCGAGGAGGCCAACCTGCTGATCATGCCGAACATGGATGCCGCCAACATCACCTACAATGCGCTGCGCGTGACGGCGGGCGGCGGCATCACGGTCGGCGGCATCCTGCTGGGCGCGGCCAAGGCCGTTCACATCATGACGCCGTCGTCGACGGTGCGGCGGATCGTGAACATGACGGCCGTCGCGGTGGCGGACGCCGGCGCGCAGCGCGCGAAGTCCTAGACGACCGACGGAGAGAATGCTCGTGAAGATCGTGCAAGCCGAAGTCATCGTCACCAGTCCGGATCGCAATTTCGTCTCCCTCAAGATCACCACCGACGAGGGACATTACGGGCCTGGGCGATGCCACGTTGAATGGCCGCGAACTCGCCGTCGTCAGCTACCTCAAGGATCACGTCGCGCCCCTGCTCATCGGAAAGGATCCCCACCGCATCGAAGACACGTGGCAGTTCCTGTACCGCAGTGCGTACTGGCGCCGCGGCCCGGTCACCATGGCCGCCATCGCCGCCGTCGACGTTGCGCTCTGGGACATCAAGGCCAAGGCGGCGAACATGCCGCTCTACCAGCTGCTCGGCGGCGCGAGCCGCAGCGGCTGTCTTGCCTATGGCCACGCCAGCGGCAAGGACCTGCCCGAACTCTTCGATTCCGTGCGCCGCCACCTCGCGCAAGGTTACCGCGCGATCAGGATCCAGACCGGCGTGCCCGGCCTCAAGGCGATTTACGGAGTCGCATCCAACAAGGTGGCGGCCGGCAACACCGGCAAGCGCTACGATCACGAGCCGGCGCAGCGCGCGCCGCTGCCCGCGGAGGAAGACTGGGACACGCGGGCCTACCTGCGGCACATCCCCGGCATATTCGAGGCCGTGCGCGCCGAATTCGGTCCCGAGCTTCCGCTGCTGCACGACGGACATCACCGGATGGCGCCCATCCAGGCGGCGAAGCTCGGCAAATCGCTGGAGCCATTCGACCTGTTCTGGCTGGAAGACTGCACGCCGGCTGAGAATCAGGAAGCGCTGCGGCTGGTGCGCCGGCATACGATCACCCCGCTGGCGATCGGCGAAATCTTCAACACGGTCTGGGATTACCAGACGCTGATCCATGAGCAGCTGATCGACTACGTGCGCAGCGCGGTTACGCACACCGGCGGAATTTCGCCGATGAAAAAGCTCATGGACTTCGCCGCTCAATATCAGATCAAGTCAGGAATCCACGGTCCGACCGACATTTCGCCGATCGGCATGGCCGCGGCCATGCACCTGGGACTTGCCATTCACAACTTCGGCATCCAGGAATACATGCGGCACGGCGAGGCGACAGACCAGGTGTTCGAGCAGTCGTTCACCTTCCGGGATGGCCTCCTTCATCCCGGCGACAAGCCCGGCATCGGTGTCGAGCTCAACCTCGACGAGGCAGGGAAGTACCCCTATCAGACCGCCTACCTGCCGTTCAACCGCCTGAGCGACGGCACCGTTCACGACTGGTGATCTGGACCCCCCGGTCCTGAGCTCAGGCGGCGCCCGACCAGACGCGCTCGGCTGGCGCATCCGCTTTCAGGCGGCATCGATCGCGTCCGGCAGCGCGTGTCGGCCCGACTCAAGGCGTACGGACGTCCTCGTTGATCCCCGCTCCCTGCGCGTCGACCGGGTCACGCGCCTCGTTCACCCATGACTGCAGAAGCGTGAAGGTCACCGCGAGGACGACCGGGCCGACGAAGACGCCAAGCAGCCCGAACGACAGCAGCCCGCCGATCACGCCGACGAAGATCAGCAGCAGCGGCAGGTCGGCACCCTTCTTGATCAGGAACGGGCGCAGAAAATTATCGAGCGTCCCGACGAACGCCGACCAGACGAGCAGCACGGTCCCCCATATGTTGTCGCCCGTCCAATACAGCCAGACCACCGCCGGCACCAGCACCACCAGCGGGCCGAGTTGGGCGAGGCACAACATCAGCATCGCCATGGTCAACAGGCTGGCGAACGGGATGCCGGCGACCGCGAGGCCCAGGCCGCCGAGGAGCGACTGCACGAGCGCCGTCACGACGACGCCGAGCGCGACGCCGCGGATTGCCTGGGCGGCGAGCCGTATCGATTGCTCGCCGCGCGCACCCGCCAGCCGGTAGCCGAATCGATTCACGCCGTTGGCGGCCGACTCACCATGCGCGTACATGACCGCGGCGATCAGGATCGTCAGCAGGAACTGGAGGATGAGCGCTCCGATGTTGCCTGCCTCGGCCGCCACCGATTTGGAAGCCTGGATCAGGTAGGGCTGCAGCTTTGCGATGAGCGCGCTCCATCCTTCGCTCGCTGCATTGCGCCAGTAGGTGGCGGCGTCGGGGCCGACGACGGGTATGCGCTCGATGAACGCCGGTGGCTGCGGGATCGTCACCCCCTGCAGCGACTTCGCCCACGCCCCGACTTCGCCCGAGTAGTCGGCAAGCGTGCTGATGGCGACCCAGAATGGCAACACGAACACCAGCAGCATCGCGATGGTCATCACGACAATGGCCAGCACCCGCCGGCCGCCCAGCCAGCGTTGCAGCGCAACCAGTAACGGCCACGTGGCGACGACGATCATCGTTGCCCAGATCGACGCGGCCAGGAATGGCCGCAGGATCCAGAAGGAGGCGGCGATCAGCCCGCCGATCGACAGCACGGCGAGGAGGGTGCGGGTGACTTCGCGTTGCATGTGTGGTTGCTCGAGAAAGTGGCGAACGGAGCCGGCGGCGTGGAGTATTGTGGTTTTGTCAGTTCGGGTCAACGCGCCGGTTCGAATTCGGTGGACCATGAATTGCAGGAATTGCGTTGTCGCTGCGTCGGTTTGCGCAGCGCGCTGGTGGCGCAAATGCATGGTCGCAGCCACGCACGGGGCCACGTTTCCGTGAGTCGCCCGTGTACCATTGTCCGATGTCTATGTACTTCCACCGAAGGCGCCCGGTGTCTTCCGGATTTCGTGCGCTGGCGTTGATGGGTGCCGCCCTTTCCCTGCTCGCGTGCGTTTCCTCGAGGGTGAGCGCAGAGGAGTCAGGCATAAGCGGAGTCGTGACCGTCACGCCGGCGCGGCCGGGTCCGCAGCGCGCGGGCGCGCCTGGCGGCAAGCCCCTCGTGGGCGCGGACGTACAAATTCGTGATGCGGGTGGCGCAATCGCCGGGCGTGCGACCACCGATGCGGACGGCGCGTTCCGAATCCTTACCCCTTCCGGGGCGTACCAGCTTCACCTCGACGTCCAGGGTGCCAAATTCCCGCGCTGCAGCCGCCAGAACGTGCAGGTGGAGGCGGGACGGATGGCGCACGTGGACGTGACCTGCGATTCGGGCATGCGATAGACGGCCTGCGGCATCGCGGGTACTGGCTTGCCGTCGCGGCAAAGCGGACGGGGTGAGCGTCGTTCGCCCATTCTCCTGCCACTCCAACTTTCCTTTGGCCCATTGGCGTCAACGCGCGAAAGCATGACCCGCCGAAGCCTGCGCGGATGAGATTTTTTCGCTGGGATCGGCTTGGCGTCCGGAAGGGCGCGGCGTTGCTGGGGAGCAATGTCCTTCCGAACCCTGGCCGGCGTCGTTTTGCCGGTCTTAGACATGTGGAAACCGCGGGGAGTGGAGTAGATTGAACAAATTTCCTGCCCGGAAGGTCGCTTCCCGCCGCCATGACGCTCACCTATCGATTCGGTCGCTTCGAGCTCCGGCCGGCAACCCGGCAGCTGCTGGTCGATGAGCGACCGGCGACGCTGGGGGCGCGGGCGTTCAATCTGCTGCTAGCGCTGGTCGAGCGACGCGATCGGCTGGTCACCAAGAACGAGCTGCTCGACCTGGTCTGGCCCGGATTGGTGGTCGAGGAGAACAACCTGCAGGTGCAGGTCTCCGCGCTGCGCAAGCTGTTGGGGCTGGAGGCGATAGCGACAGTCGCGGGGCACGGCTACCGCTTTACGCTCGAATCGACGCAAGTCGAAGCGCCACCGCCGACCGTCGCGAAACACAACCTGCCCGCGCAGGTCTCGTCGTTCATCGGGCGCGAACGCGAGTTGCTCGAATTGCGCGCGATGCTGACGCGCTACCGGCTGGTGACACTCGCGGGCGTCGGTGGGATCGGCAAGACCCGCTTGGCGCTCGAGCTGGCCGCGATCGTGGCCGACGCCTATGCCAATGGCGTCTGGTTCGTGGACCTGGCGAAGGCTTCCGATTCGCGCTTGGTCGTCAACGCGGCTGCCTCGTCGCTCGGGGTCCGCGAAGAGGCCGGGCGGCCGGTCATCGAAACGCTGCGGCAATTCGTCACCGAGCGGACACTTCTGCTCATTCTCGACAATTGCGAACATCTGCTGCTGGCGTGCGCGCAGCTGGCAAAGGAACTCCTGCAGGCCGGCCAAAGGATGACTATCGTGGCGACCAGCCGCGAGCCGCTGCACGTGTCGGGCGAGGCGACGTTTCCCGTGGCGCCGTTGCCCGTGCCCGCTAGTGGGGGCGTGCTCTCGCCTGATGCTATGGGCGGGTCTGCCGCGGTTCAGCTGTTCGTCGATCGCGCCAGCGCCGTCCGTCCGGATTTTGGGTTGACGCGCGAGAACGCTGCGGCCGTCGCAAAAGTCTGCCGTGACCTGGACGGCATCCCGCTGGCGCTCGAGTTGGCGGCGGCACGGGTGCGAGCGATGACTGTGGAGGCGATCGTCGAGCACCTGACCGACCGGTTCGCACTGCTGAAGGGCGGGGACTCGACGGGCTTGCCGCGCCAGCAGACGCTACGCGCGACGATCGACTGGAGCTACGATCTGCTCGCGCCGCAGGAGCGTGCGTTGCTGCAACGGCTGTCGGTGTTCGCGGGCGGCTTCACTCTCGAAGCGGCCGAGGCGGTCGGCGCGGGCGACGGCGTCTTGTCGGACGACGTGCTGGACCTGCTGGGGCATCTGGTCGACAAGTCGATGGTCACCTTCGACGTTCAGGTCGAGCGCTACAGGATGTTGGAGACGGTTCGGCAGTATGTGCTGGCGCGACTCGCGGAATCGGGTGGGGAAGCGGGCACGCGTGACCGCCATCTCGAATTCTACGTAGCGCTCGCAGAGCGTGCGGGACGCGAAATTTATGGCCCGAAGCAGGCGACGTGGCACATACGCCTAGATGCCGAGCGCGAGGACGTCCTGCTCGCGTTCACGCACGCGCGTGTCGCACCTGGAGGCGGTGCGGCGGGCCTGAAATTGGTCTACGCGCTCAACATGTGGCTGGTATCGAGGGACATCGAACTCTGGCATCGGGTGACGCTGGAAGCGCTCGCGCATCCGGACGCGCAGCAGGAAGATGCTGCACGCGGGCGTGCGCTGTACGTCGCCGCGTTCATTGCCTACTTGACTGGCCGTTATGACGATGCATTCGCGCTGGGACAGGCCAGTGTCCGGGCCGCGCGCGCCAGCAACAATCCGGTAGTGCTGGGCGACGCGCTCTTTCGCCTGGGTATCGCGGCAATCGCCGTCGACCGCCTGGGCGATGCGCGCGAGCACTTCCTCGAGGGACTTGCGCTCGCGCGAAAAACGGGCGAACAGCAGTTGGTCATGAGCATGTCTTGCGGCCTGGGCGAACTCTATTCGCAGCAGGACCGGTTCGAGCTTGCTGAGCCCGCGTATCTGGAGGCGCTCGCCTGCAGTCGCGGCGACCCCCAGGACAACGTACTCGTGCTTTACAACCTGGCTCGAAATGCGATCGCAATTCGCGCCCACGCCAAAGCGCTGCAATACCTGTGCGAAGCGATCGCGACGGCGGAACCACAATACTCGATCCAGACCGGGCAAGCTTTCCTGATGACATGCGCCGGGCTTGTGGCGCTCCGCGAGGATTGGACGCTCGCTCTACGGCTGAGCGGAGCGGCCGAGTCGCACAAGGAGCGGCACGGCCTTCGCGGCGACTACGTCGACGCGCGGTTTCACGCCAGGAACATGGCCCCGGCGCGCGAAGCCCTCGGTACTCTTGCGGCCGACGCCGCAGTCGCGGCCGGTCGGGCGGCGAGCACCGATGCGATGGTCCGGGAAGCCGAGGCGTGGCTTCATTCGCTGCCGGCCGATGGAACGCGCGACGTGACGCTAACCTACCAATTCGGCCGTTTCGAGCTCCGTCCGGCTGCGCGCCATCTGCTGGTTGATGAGCAGCTGGTGACGCTGGGCGAGCGGGCGTTCAATCTGCTGCTGGCACTGATAGAACGCCGCAATCGGCTGGTCACCAAGAATGAGCTGCTCGATCTGGTCTGGCCAGGCCAGCGCCAGCAATACGTCCTTGGTCACCAGGTTGCCCGCTCGCTCGACCAGTACCAGCAGTACGCCGAAAGCACGCTGGCGAGCACCACAGGCCGGACATCCGCCGGCGTTGCACCGGCTGCAGTTCCAACGAACCGAAGCGGTAGGCGAGTGTCATTGCGGGTAAACTGGCAGCGGCGCAACAAACGCATTTGCCGCGAATTTGCTCCAACCCGGCCTCCAGGAGCATGAATTACCGATCGCTTCAGCATCGTACAAGGTGCAATGCAATCGAAGCGACGATTGGCCCGAGTGCGCCCCTGAAGCGTCGACGGACTGGGCGCTGGAAACGCATCGGCAGGCGCGCAGGCAATCGCACGGAAATCCCGTTGAAGCGGCCATTCCTTGGAATTCCGTGGGAATCAGGCTTCCCGGGGGTACGCAATCCGGTGCGGCAGCGACCTGTAGTGCCCCGACGGCGGCGATCGCGCGCGAGCGCGGGTGGTCGATCACAGTCATTTATCGTGGATGCTGCCGGAGATCGTTTCGGAGCAGGTCGCTGCATCGAGTGGATGAATCACGTCTGCGAATCGTAGTTTAGCCAACCCAATTTTGGTGCTCACAATGGAGGCACGATGGATATCATCGTCACGTTGATTGTTGGCTTGATCGTTGGTGCGATCGCGAAGGTCCTCATGCCCGGCAACGATCCGGGCGGTTGGATCATGACGATCGTGCTCGGTATCGCCGGATCGTTCGTCGGAAACCTGATCGCGGGCGCACTGGGGATGGCAAGCCCCGTCGGCTGGATCGGATCGATTCTCGGAGCGATGTTGTTGCTTCTCGTGTATCGAATGCTGAAAAAATCCTGATCGGCAAGGTCGGCGCGCGGATCGGTGGCGCTCGATTGCTTTCCAGGCGCCGGTTCCACCTTCCGATCGCCAAAGGGAAGAATGCTAAGAATTGCTTTGGGCAGGTTTGCGGTGGTGTGCGCGCTTTTCACCGCCAGTTCATGGGTGCTGGCGGCGGAGTCCATCGAAATCTGGGACCGCCTCGACGAGATCACCCGCCAGCGCATGATCGACTACCTCGCACCGGTCGTCGGCGACGACACCTACCCGAAGAACAACTGGCTGTGGTTCCGCCTCGTCGTGCAGACCTTCCTGCGGTCGGTCGGCGGGCCCTGGTCGCGACCGACATCGACCGACGGACCTCGCGCTGCACGACTCCTTCGTCCGCGAAGACGGGTGGATCTCCGACGGCGACGAGCGCTCGTACGACCACTACGTCGGCTGGGCGCTGCACCTCTACCCGGTGCTGTGGTCGAGGATGCAGGGCGCCGCCGCGCTCGCGGCCGGCCGCACCGCGGGCGACATCGCCCGCTCGACCGCTTCCTGCAGGATGCGATCGCGCTCGTCGGCGCCGACGGGTCGCCCCTCATCCAGGGCCGCAGCCTGATCTACCGCTTCGCGGCGGCAGCGCCCTTCTGGGCGGGGTGATCGCCGAGGTCCCGTCGTCCCGCCGGGCTCGCTGCGACATGCCGCCAACGCGCGTCGTCGGCCACTTCGCCGAGCACGGCGTGCCCGAACCGATCGGGGCTCCTCGACCATGGGTGGCACGGCGAGTGGCGCCGGCTCGCGCAGAGCTACTCGGGCCCGGGCTCGCCGTACTGGGCGGCGAAGGGACTGCTCGGCATCGCCCTTCCGGCCGACCACCCGGTCTGGACGGCGCCGACCGAGCTGCTTCCCGTCGGAGACGGCGGACGTGCTCCGCGCCGTGCGGCGCCCGGCTGGATCATCGTCCGCGACGCACGCCGACGGCATCGTCCGCGTGATCAATCACGGCACCGATCACGCGCGCCCCGGCGACCCTCGTCGGCGACTCCCCGCTCTACGCCCGGCTCGGCTACTCCACGGCCGCGCGCCCGCTGCTCGACGGCGACGCCTGGCGCGAGCCGCTCGAGCAGTCCGTCGCGCTGCTGTCGACGCCGGCAGGGCGCGCGACGCACCGTGCGGGCATGCGCTCGAGCTTCTCGTCGCAGACGGTGCCGCCGCCGTCGGCGTGGCCGCATCGGTCGACCGCGCACTGGATCGACGCCCCGCCCGACCAGGCCACGCACGGCTCCGGATCACCGGCGACGTCGAGATCGCCGCGGCCCGGATCACCGTGCAGTCGATCGTTCGCGGACCGTGGGAGGTGCGCCTCGTGCGCGTCGACGAGTCGCCGACGGGCTGGATGCCGCGCCCTCCGCCTGCGCATCGGCGGCTGGGCGCTCGCCGGTGACGTCGCCCGAGTCGCGGCCTCGGCGATCGGACCAGCGCCGCGTCGTCGGCCCGACAGCCGCGTCGGGCTGACCGCTGATGCGGTGCGGCGCGCGTCACGCGCCGGGAGCGCCAGCCCCCTCGGATCGAGGTCGCGCCGTTCCGACGCCGAGTCCCCGTCACGGTCGGCGCGTCGGCACCGCGTCCCCGTCGTCACCTGTCCGGCGCCGTCGGGGAGTCCGTCGCCGGTCAGCGGCGGACATCTCCGACCACGCGTCGCGACCGTGACCTGGCCCGACGGCCAGCGACGTCACCGCCGTCGTCTCACCAGACTCCCGCCCGCCGACAGCGGCTGGCCCGGTAGCCCAAGACCCGGATCCGTCGAGGGTACCCGACACATTGCAAAGGAGCAGCACCACATGAAGCGCAAGATCGTCAGCCGCGGCGGCCATCGCCGTCGTCGCATCGCTCGTCGCTGGCCGCGCTGCACCGGCGGCGGATCGTCGTCCGGAGCGACACGCCGACCCGAGCGCCGGTCACGCTCACCCTCTCGGGGTGGAGCCTGACACGACTCCCGAGTTCCAGACGCTCGCCGACGCGCTTCCACGAGGAGCACCCGAACGTCACGGTCCAGCTCAAGGAGTACGACGCCGACCAACTACGACACGCTGATGACGGCCGACCTCGCCGCAGGCTCCGGCCCCGACATCATCACGCAGAAGAACGTCAAGAACGTCACGACGTTCCAGGCGGGCGGACAGCTGATGGACGTCTCCGACGTGGAGCTCCCCGACGGCATCAGCGGGGCCGACTCCTATGAGGTCGACGGCACGCACGTACGCCGTGCCGTACCGCCAGGACTCCTGGGTGCTCTTCTACAACAAGGACCTGTTCGACAAGGCGGGTGTCGACTACCCCGACGGCACGTGGACGTGGGACGACTACGCCGCACGCCGCGGAGAAGCTCAAGACCGACCGGCACCGGCCGGCAGCGAGGCCACCGGCACCTACGAGCACGGCTGGCAGTCGACCGTGCAGGGCTTCGCGAACGCGCAGTCACCGGATGCCGACATCCTCAACGGCGACTTCGGCTACTTCAAGGACCTACTACGACCGCGTCGCTCGCCCTGCAGGACGCCGGCGCCCAGCTCGACTTCAACACCGTCACGGCGAACAAGCTCACCTACCAGGGCGAGTTCGGCAAGCAGAAGGCGGCCATGATGCCGATGGGCACCTGGTACGTCGCGACGCTCATCGCCCAGCAGGCATCGGGCGACGCGAACACCTTCAACTGGGGCATCGCGCCGCATCCCGCAGTTCGACTCGTCGACCACGGGCACCGACAAGACCCCGGTGACGTTCGGCGACCCGACCGGCTTCGGCATCAACGCCGGCCATCGACTCAGTCCAAGGTCGCCGCCGCCAAGGAGTTCCTCGCCTTCGCCGCGAGCGAGGATGCCGCGAACGCGCTCGCCGGGATCGGCATCACCCCGGCGCTGACCAACGACGCCGTCGTCGACACGTACTTCGGTGTCGACGGGCGCCCGACCGACGACCTGTCGAAGTTCGCGCTGGTCCACGCACGACACCAAGCCGGAGAACCCCACCTCCGAGCAAGACCGCCGCGATCCAGAACATCCTCGGCGACATGCACACGGCGATCATGTCGGGCTCGACGTCGGTCGACGACGCCATCACCGACGCGCGAGGACCGCGTGAAGAACGAGGTCGGCCTCGATCCTGGATCTCGCCGGGGGCCGGCGCCGGCGGCCCTCCGGGGCCGCCGCGCCACCCTCCACGAGGAGACTCACCATGACGAGCCCCGTCGCCGACGCCGACGACGCGCCGCCGACACCGCGCCGCCGCGCCGCCGCCGCTCGAAGCTCTGCGGCGGCGCAACACCCTGATCGGCTGGAGCTTCATCCTGCCGAACTTCCTCGGCTTCGCCGCGCTCACCCTCGTGCCGGTGATCATCGCTCTTCTACATGGCGTTCACGAACTGGAACGTCTTCGGCAAGGCCGACTGGATCGGGACTGGCGAACTTCCGCGGCTGTTCGGCGACGCGCAGCTTCCACATCGCGCTGCTCGAACACGCTCTACTACGCGGTGCTGCACATCCCGCTGACGCTCGTGGTCTCGCTCGGTCTGGCGCTGCTGCTCAACAACAAGCTGCGCGGCGTCGCGTTCTTCCGCACCGCGGCCTTCTTCCCCTACATCACCTCGATCGTCGCGATCGCGGTGGTGTGGAACCTGCTGTTCAGCCCCGACTACGGGCCGATCAACCAGGTGCTGCGAGGCGATCGGCATCGCCAACCCGCCCGGATGGCTCACGTCGTCGGACTGGGCGATGCCCGCCGTCGTGATCGTCAGCACGTGGCGCGACATGGGCTACTACATGATCCTGTTCCTCGCGGGCCTGCAGACCGTGCCGCGCGAGCTGCTACGAGGCGGCGCGCATGGACGGCGCGAACGTCGTGGCAGCGCTTCGTGAACGTCACCCTGCCGTGCCTGCGCCCCACGACGTTCTTCGTCACGGTGATGCTCACGATCAACTCGTTCAAGATCTTCGACCTTATCCTCGTGCATGACCAGGGCGGCCCCGGCCAGGCCACCCTCGTGCTGTCGCAGTTCATCTACAAGAAGGGATTCGTGGAGAACGCAGTTCGGCTACGCCTCCGCGGCGGCCGTCGTCCTGTTCCTGATCTGCATCGTCGTGACCATCGTCCAGTTCGTCTGTCAACAAGCGGACGGAGCGCATGATGACCGACATCGTCGATCCCCGTGAGCACGCCGGCACGCTGCGCAAGCTCACCGACGCCGGCGCCCGCGACGCACGTCGCACGCCGGCTCACCGCTGGGCGCGTCGGTCGGATCGTCGGCTACATCGTCGCTGATCATCGCCGCCATCGGCGCTGCTCGTGCCCGTTCTTCTGGATGGTGATGAGCTCGCTGAAGTCACGCCAACGAGGTGTTCTCGCGTGCCGGTCACCTGGGTCCCCGAGACGTTCGTGTGGCAGAACTACGTCGACATCTGGACCAAGTCGACATGCTCACCTGGATCCGCAACACGCTGTTCCTGGCGGTCGCGTCACGTTCCTGCAGGTGCTCACCGGGTCGTTCGCCGCCTACGGCTTCGCGCGGATGCGCTTCCGCGGTCGCGACGTGCTGTTCCTCGCTGTACATCGGCACGATCGCGGTGCCGTGGCAGTCGTACATGATCCCGCAGTTCATCCTGCTGTCGAACCTGAAGCTGTCGAACACCCTCTGGGCGATCATCCTGCTGCAGGCGTTCGGCGCCTTCGGCGTGTTCCTCATGAAGCAGTTCTACGAGACGATCCCCGAGGATCTGTCGCGAGGCCGCCCGAATCGACGGGCTCAGCGAGTACGCGATCTGGCGGCGCATCATGCTGCCGCTGTCGGTGCCCGCGATCGCCAGCCTCAGCCTGCTGACGTTCGTCAACACCTGGAACGACTACCTGGGGCCGCTGATCTACCTGCGCAACCCCGACCTGTGGACGATGCAGCTCGGGCTCAAGAGCTTCGTCCGACAACCTCTACGACGCCGAACTACGCGCTGCTGTTCGCCGGGCTGACGATCTCGGTGCTGCCGATCGCGATCATCTTCCTGCTCGGACAGAGGTACTTCGTCGAGGGCATCGCGACCAGCGGGATGAAGGGCTGACGCGATGAGACGGATCTCGCACGACATCTACTCGATCGTCTTCGGCGTCGTCTACCTCGGGCTCGTCGACCAACGTCCTGCTGCTCGATCGCGCTGCCTGCCCCTGGTGATCGCTGCTCGTCGCGTACCGACCCGGCGCGATCCTGGCCGCTCATGGCGCTCGCGGCGCCGCTCGTGCTGGCCGGCCCGTGTCGCGGCCGCGTTCACCGTCTTCCGCGAGCTACGCGGAGCGGCGGACCGCGGTCGTGCGCGCGTTCCTGCGCGGCTGGCGCGCCACCTGGCGGCAGGCGCTCGCGTGTCGGCGCTGATCGTCGCCGCCTCGTGGTGTCCTGGTCGTCGACGTGGGCGCGTCTCGACCGCAGCCAGGTCGGCGTGCGTGGTGGTCCCCGTCCTCGCTGTCTTCGCCGTGATGGCCGGTGCGGTCGCGGCCTCGCTCAGCCTGGTCGCGGTCGCCGAGGCGCCGGCAGCCCGGCTGCGCGACGTCGTGCGCGCATCGCGCGTACCTGGCGTTGCGCCGCTGGTACCTCGACCGCGCGTCGCTCGTCGTGCTCGCGCTCCAGTCGTCTGTTCGCGAACCTGCCCGCGCTCGCGCTCGGCATCGTCGCAGCGCCCGTGCTCTATCTGGCCTGGGCGAACTCGCGTTCACCCTCCGCCCCGTGCTCGTGACTCGATGCGCGTGTCCGACGTGAGCCTCGCACCTGACGAAGGAAACGCCATCGATGACGTCGACGCCGCCCGCCGAAGGGCAGGACCGCCATCGTCACACTCTCGATCGCAGGATCTCGAATCGCACGCCGCGCTCGCGATCGACGCCGTGCGCCGCAACATCGCCGACGTTCGGCGATGCGCTACCCCGACGACACCACGCGCGACGGCCGCTATCCCTTGCGCCCCGCGCGTCGCGCGGCTTCCCGGCGGGCGCCAACCGCGGCTGGACGACGAGCTTCTGGCCGGGCATGCAGTGGCTCGCGTGGGAGCTCGTCGGGCGACGACGCGTTCCGCGACGCTGGCGCTCGCGCACGCCGCCGACTTCGCGCGGCGCGTCGAGCAGGCAGAAGACATCGACACTCACGACCTCGGCTTCCTCTACACGCTCTCGTGCGTGCGCCGCTGGCGGCTGCTCGGCGACGCCGACGGCGCGCGACGCGGCGCTGCCCGCCGCCGACCACCTCATGCGGCGCTTTCTCGAGCCGGCGGGGATCATCCAGGCCTGGGGCGACCTCTCCGATCCGACGCAGCGCGGTCGCACGATCATCGACAGCCTCATGAACATGCCGCTGCTGACCTGGGCGGCCGAGCAGACGGGCGATGACGCGCTACGCCGACGCGGTGCGCCGCCACGCCGCGCAGCTGCGCGACCACATCCTGCGTCCCGACGACTCGACGTTCCACACCTTCTACTGGGACGCCGAGACCGGCGAGCCCCTCCGCGGTGCGCACCGAGCAGGGCGCGCACGACGACTCGTGCTGGGCGCGCGGACAGGCGTGGGGCATCTACGGGTTCGCCCTCAACCACCGCGCGACCGGCGATCGCGCGGCTGCTCGAGGCCTCGCGCGCGCTGCGCGCGACTACTTCCTGGAGTCACCTGCCCGGCGACGGCGTGCCGTTCTGGGATCTCGTCTACGGCGACGGCAGCGACGCCCCGCGCGACAGTTCGGCGGCGGCGATCGCCGTGTGCGGGCTGCTCGAGCTCGCGGCGCATCGAGCCCGACGCCGGCGCGCGCCGCGCGCTACGCGCAGGCCGCCGACGCGCATCCTCTCCTCGCTCATGCCGCACTACACGCCGGCGAGCCGCCGACGACTCCGACGCGCTGCTGCTGCACGGCGTCTACGACCTGCCGAAGGACGTCGGCGTCGATGAGGGCACGCTCTGGGGCGACTACTTCTACCTCGAGGCGCTCATGCGTGCGGCGGTGCCCGACTGGAGGCCGTACTGGTGAGCGTCGGTGCGGTGCATCCTGATGCGTCTCATGACCGACTCGCGGGCCGGCGTCAGCGCGGGTCGCCTGGTCCGCGCGGACGTCGACCGCGTCCTCGACCTCGGCGAGGCGACCGTCGAGAGCTGCTCGGCGACGCGCGCGGCTCTCGACGACGCTCGACGCCGCGGCGGCGACGCGGATGCCGCGCGGCTGCCCGCGCTCGATCGCGGCGACGCTCCTCGCCGCCCGTGCGTCCCGGCAAGATCGTCTGCCTCGGCTACAACTACCGAGGACACGTGCCCGACGGAGCCGATCCGACGGCCGCGATCCCGAGTTTCCCGATGTCTTCGTCAAGACGCCGAACGTCCTCGTCGGGCCCGCCGACGCCGTCGCGATCCCGCGTGGTGCGCGACCGACGTCGACTACGAGGGCGAGATCGCGATCGTCATCGGCCGCCGGGCGAACGACGTGTCGCTCGAGACGGCGCTGGATCACGTCGCCGGCTACACGCTGTTCAACGACGTGTCCGACGCGCGACTGGCAGCGGCGCACGAGCCAGTGGGCGCTCGGCAAGTGCTTCGACGCCTTCGGGCCGCTCGGACCGTGGATCGTCACCGCGCGACGAGATCGCCGACCCGCACGACCTGCTGGTGGAAGTCGTGCGCGACGGCGTCGTGACGGTGTCGCAGAGCACCTCGACCATGATCTTCTCGATGGCCTACCTCGTGCACTACCTCAGCAAGGTGATGACGCTCGAGCCGGGCGACGTCATCTCGACCGGCACGCCGCAGAAGCTCCCCGAGGCGCACGCCGCCCACCGCGCCCTCGCGCACGGCGACGCCGTCACCATCCGCGTCGCCGGGCATCGGCGAGCTCACGCACGGCGTTCATCGATCCGGCGCCTCGCCGGGAACAGGAGCAGCGGAGCATGATCCTCGATTCGTTCCGGCTCGACGGCCACGTCGCGCTGGTCACCGGGTCCAACCGCGGCCTCGGCCAGGGCGCAGCCGTGGCGCTCGCCGAGGCGGGTGCCGACATCGCCCTGCTCGACCGCGGCGACGCGAGCGAGACCGCCGCCGCGGTCGCAGGCTCTCGGTCGCCGCGTGCACCGCGTGCAGCTGCGACCTCGGCTCGGCGACCGCCGCGAGATCTGGCGGCCGCCGTCGACGAGGCCGTCGCAGAGCTCGGCGGCGTCGACATCCTCGTCAACAACGCCGGGACGATCCGGCGGGCGCCGGCCGTCGAGTACTCGGCGGTCGACTGGGACGACGTGCTCGCGCGTCAACCTGGACGCGGTGTTCCATCTCTCCCAGGCGGCGGGCCGCCGCATGCTCGCGCAGGGCAGCGGGCGCATCATCAACGTCGCCTCGATGCTGTCCTTCCAGGGCGGCATCCTGGTGCCCGGCTACACGGCGTCCAAGCATGCCGTCGCCGGGCTCACCAAGGCGCTCGCCAACGAGTGGGCGGCGTCCGGCGTCACCGTCAACGCCATCGCGCCCGGCTACATGGCGACCGACAACACCGCGGCGCTGCGCGACGACGCCGAGCGCGAGCAGTCCATCCTCGCGCGCATCCCCGCCGGCCGGTGGGGCACCCCCGCCGACCTGCAGGGCGCCTTCGTCTTCCTCGCCTCGGACGCGGCGGCCTACGTCACGGGCGCGATCATGCCCGTCGACGGCGGCTGGCTCGTGCGCTGAGGCATCCCCATCCGACCAAGGAGAACCATGACACCATGGAACAGCGCTACGCGACCAATCCCGCCCAGATCCCCGGGATGACCACCGAGGAGCTGCGCGGCGCAGTACCTCGTCCCCGAGATCTTCGTGCCGGGCGAGATCCGCGTCGTCTACACGCACCACGACCGCATCGTGCTCGGCGGTGCGTGCCCGCCGGGCCGGGAGCTCGCACCTGACGGGCTACCCCGAGATCCGCAGCGACTACTTCCTCGAGCATCGCGAGCTGGGCATCGTCAACGTCGGCGGCACCGGCACGGTCACCGCCGACGGCGAGGTGTACACGATGGTGAAGGGTGCGTGCCTGTACCTCGGCCGCGGCATCCGGGACGTGGTCTTCGCGGATCCGCGGCCGATGCCGACGGCGACGGCGCGGACTCGCGGCGCGCAGTTCTACCTGTTCTCGGCGCCCGCGCACACGGCCTACCCGGCGGCGCTGGTCGCTCCGGGCGAGGGCACCGTGCGCGAGCTCGGCGACCAGGTCGACGTCCAACCGCCGCACGCTCAACCAGTACATCCACGAGAACGGCGTCCGTTCCTGCCAGATCGTGATGGGCGTCACCGAGCTGCACCCGGGGTCGATGTGGAACACCATGCCGGCCCACACCCACGACCGCCGCACCGAGTGCTACCTCTACTTCGACGTGCCCGCCGATGCCCGCGTCATCCACCTGCTCGGCGAGCGCGACGAGACCCGCCACCTCGTCGTCGCCGACCGCCAGGCGATCATCTCGCCCAGCTGGTCGCTGCACTCCGGCGTCGGCACCGCGGCCTACTCGTTCGTCTGGGCGATGGCGGGCGAGAACCAGGCGTTCGACGACATGGACGCAGCTCCCGTGACCGATCTGCGGTGAACTCCGCGGCGGCGCTCCTGCTCGCCGTCGGCGAGACGATGGCGATGGTGACGCCGCTGAGCGCGGGGCGCATCGTCGACGCCGAGCGTCTTCCGCGTGGATGCCGGTGGCGCGGAGTCCAATGTGGCCTCCCACGTCGCCGCACTCGGACATCCCGCACGGTGGTTCAGCCGCCTCGGCGCAGATCCGCTGGGCGATCGCATCGAGCGTGAGCTGACCGCGCGAGGCATCGATGTGCGTGCGGTGGTGCGTCGACCCGCGGCATCCGACCGGGCTCTACGTGAAAGATCCGGGGCACGGCGTGCGGTACTACCGGGCCGGTTCGGCGGCGTCCCATCTTCGCGCCGCCGGATGTGGAGGCGATCGCCTGGGATGACGATCGGCATACTGCACGTGTCGGGCATCACGGCCGTCCTCTCGGCATCGGCGGCGGCGTTCCTCGACGCGGCTCATGGCACGCGCGCGAGCTGTCGGTGTGACCGTGAGCTTCGACGTGAACCATCGGGCCGCGCTTGGGATGCCGCGGTCGCCGCGCCGGCCCTGCAAGAGCTCGCGGAGCAGGCCGACATCATCTTCGTCGGCCGCGATGAGGCGGAGACGCTGTGGGGAACGACGTGACGGCGGCGGACGTGCGCGCGACGCTTCCCGGATCGCCGGGAGCTCGTGGTCAAAGACGGCGACGTCGGGGCGACCGCGTTCATCGGCGGCCGAGGCTGCTTCGAGCCGTCCTTGCGGGTCGAGGTTGTCGGATGTCGTCGGCGCCGGAGACGCGTTCGCCGGCGGATACCTCGCAGCGCGGCTCTCCGGGCCCGACGTCCGGACCAGCGGCTGCGCGCCGGGCCACGAACGGGCGGCGCTCACCATGCATGACCACGGCCGATTCGGTCGGTGGTCCGACGACGGAAGGGACGGCACGGATGACGGCCGACAGTGAGGCGAACTGGTTCGAGGAGGCTTTCGCCGGGGCGCCGTTGATGGCGATCCTGCGCGGGATGGGCGCCGATCGTTCGGTGGTGCTCGCCACGACCGCCTGGGATCTGGGCATCGACTCGGTCGAGGTGCCGCTGCAGACCGCCGAGGACGAGCGCGCGCTGCGCGAGGTCGTCGCGCTCGCCCGGGTTCGGGGCAAGAGTCGTGGGTGCGGGCACGATCATCCGCGCCGAACAGGTGTCCGTGGCCGCCGAGGCGGGGGCGGCATATCTGGTCTCCCCGGGGCTCGACCCCGTGGTCGTCGCGCGCAGCTCGTGCAGCGCGGATCCCGATCCTCCCGGGCGTCGCGACGCCGAGCGAGGTGCAGCTGGCCGTATCGCTCGGTCTCACCTGGGTGAAGGCCTTCCCGGCGACGTGGCTCGGCAGTGGATGGTTCCGCCATATCCGTGGCCCGTTCCCGCAGGTGCACTTCGTCGCCACAGGCGGGCTGGATGCCTCCAATGTCGAGGAGTTCCTCGCCGCCGGCGTCCGAGTGGCTGCCGTCGGGTCCGCTCTCGAGGATGCATCGCAGCTGGACCGGCTCGCCGGGGTGCTGCGCTCCCGCTCGTAGCGCTCATGGCGCACGTCGGAACGCGTCGGGAGCGCGAGACTCCGCTCGGCAGAGGCATCCGACCCCGATCGACTTGGCGCGGACATCCGACTCCGGTGGCTCGCGCGGGCATCTGATTCCGCCCCGCTCGGTGCGGGTATCCGATACCGCGGACTCGCCCCGCCGGACTCGCCCCGCCGGACTCGCCCTGGGCGGCTCGCCCCGCGGACTCGCCCTGGGCGGCTCGCCCCGCGGACTCGCCCTGGGCGGCTCGCCCCGCGGACTCGCCCCGGGCGACTCGCCCCGCGGACTCGCCCCGAGCGGCTCGCCCCGCCGACTCGCCCCGGGCGGCTCGCCCCGCCGACTCGCCCCCAGCGACTCCCCCCGCGGACTCGCCCCGCGGACTCGCCCCGCCGACTCGCCCCGCCGCTCGCCGTGGACATCACGCTGCGGCGAAGCGGCGCGGTGATTTCGTCCGCAAGAGCACCGGCTCGGGGACTTCTCCCGTGTGGGGGTCCGGTGGCGCGTGCAGCCAATACGTATCCAGTCCCGTGACGGGGTCTCTTCGCCGGACGATGCGCCAGCCGCCATTGTGGAGGCGCATGTGACAGTTGCGGCACAACGGCACTCCGTCATCGACGTCGGTACGGCCGTGATGCTCCCACCAGTGGTCGATGTGGTGGTACTCGCACTCCGATGGCGGCCGATCGCAACCGGGGATGATGCACCCACCGTCACGAGCGGCGATCGCGACGCGCTGGGCCCTCGTGAACAGCCGTTCCTGCCGACCGACGTCGAGCGGTCTCGCCCGCGAGTTGAACGACAGCAGCTGTGCTCCCGCATCGCACAGGTACTTCTCGACGATTGCGGCGGGAAGCGCCTGGCCACCGTCCTCGAGATGGCCGACCCCCGTGACGTGCGTCTCACCGCGATCCGCCGCTGAGTCGATCGCTCCAGCCTCCACCACGATGCGCACTCCCGGCTGGCGATCGCCGAAGGCCTGCGCAGGATCGGCGCTTGCTCCCGTGCGCATCACCGCCATGATCGTGTCGTACTGGAGCTGCTCGTTCGAGCGATCGTCGATGAACTCGTGGCCGATTCCGTTCGCGCCGGCGGCTCCACCCCCCGCGGCGGCTCCACCCGACGGGATGGCCCCGGCCCCTGCGCCGTCCCGTGCGCCATCTGGCGCCGCGACGCCTCCGTCGACGTCTGACGCAGAGTCGACGAACCGTGGACCGCGCCGTGGACGGAGCGCCGCGCGCAGGATCGCATCGAACCAGGCTGCGGCCTCGTCATCGAAGGCGATGCGCGCATGCCGCTGCCCCGACTCGTCGGTCCATGCCCGATAGGACCGCGCCGCGAACCGCTCTTCGAATCGGAGTGTGACACCGATCGGGTCGAGCCGATCCCTGGCGATGCGCGCCTGATCGCGAAGGTCTTCGACCGTGCGGTTCGACGCCTCGTCGAGGAGGATCGTCACGGCGCGATGCCATCCCTCCGCGAGGAAGTCGTCTTCGAGGTGGGGATACCGCTCGTTCGGCGGATCGCCGAGCCCGACGCGGATCGCGTGGAACTGCGCCTGCGACACCTGTCCCGACGCGAGTGCATCGCGCAGCCGCGCGAGCCACCGGGGCACTTCGGGCGCGGCCGCTCGGGGATCCCCCGGCGACTCTCCACCCTGCCTCATGGGCGTGGCCAGCTCCTCACCCGCCTGAACGGCACGATTCACATCGCTGCGAGCCATTCCCGTCACCTGCTGCACGAGAGCGGTCCCGGTGCGCAGCCCCCGCCGCTGGGCGAGACCGCGATAACCGAGCTCACGGGTCGAACGCCGCGACACTTCCGTCGATGCACCGGCGATCACCAATTCGAGGGCTTTTCGCGCCTCGGTCGTGTCGTTCAGCAGCGCCAGGAGTTCGTCGTCGCCGAGCCTGCCCAGGTTCGACTCATCGTCACCGAGTCGCCCGATCACCCGCTCGACGGCATTCCTGAGCCGCGTGAGAGGCGGAAAGGAGGGCGACGAGTTCATAGAACAAATATACGAACAACCTCCGACATTGACCGAACGCTCGCCTCGTCCAGCCGTCTCGCCCCGGCTGCCGCGCCCACGCGCTGCCTGCCAATCCCGCCCGCGCCGCCCGCGCCCCCGGCCGCCCGCGCCCCCCGGCCCCGGCTGCCGCGCCCACGCGCTGCCCGCCCATCCCGCCCGGCCGCCCGCGCCCCTGCGCTGCCCGCCACTCCCGCCCCGGCCGCCCGCGCCCCTGCGCTGCCCGCCCATCCCGCCCGGCCGCCCGCGCCCCCCCCCGCGCCCCCGCGCCCGCGCCCATCCCGGCCCGCCCGCCGGCTCAGTCGGCTGCGGCGGTCCGCCGGCGAAGCGCGCCCTGCTCGGCCTCCGCCGCCTCGCGCCGAGTGGACTCCCGCTGGTGCAGTTCGGGGAGGACGTACGTGCGTTGCACGGGTCTGCGGGCGCCTTCGGTCAGCCGATCGACCATCGTCTCCACGACGAGTCGTCCCACGTGCTGACGGGGCGGCCGCAGGGCGGTGATCGAGGGCTCGGCGCTCTGGGCGACCTCGTCGTCATAGGCGATGATCGCGAGGTCGCCGGGGATCGACCAGCCGTGATCCCGCGCATGCTGTTGCAAGCAGAACGGCCTGCGGATCGGAGTGCACGAGCAGCGCCGTGGTCGACGTGGCGCGACAGCGCTCGAGCAGCTCGGCGATGTACGCCTGCCGCGCGTCGAGGTCCATCTCCTCCAGCGTCGCGTCGACGTCGATCGCGCACTCGAGCCCGAGCTCGCCGACGGCGCGTTCCCAGCCCCGTCGCAGCTGCCACGACGTCGGCGATCCCGTGGAGGTGAGGATGCCGACGCGCCGGTGACCGAGACTCGCGAGGTGATCGGCGGCCAGCGACCCGCCGAAGACGTGGTCGGTCGTCACCCATTCGAGGCGGGTCAGGGCGAGCGACGACGGCGACCCGGCGCTCGGCCAGCACGACCGGGATCGGCAGGGCCTCCAGCCAGTGCAGGAGTGCCTGGCCGTCTGCACCGGCCGTCTCCGTCGCGGTGATCAGCCCGTGCAGGCTCCCCGAGTCGACGAGCGTCGCGATCTGGCGTCGCTGATCCTCGACGGA
The DNA here is from genome assembly GCA_963739745.1 of uncultured beta proteobacterium. Taxonomy (GTDB): domain Bacteria; phylum Pseudomonadota; class Gammaproteobacteria; order Burkholderiales; family Casimicrobiaceae; genus VBCG01. The sequence continues at coordinate 48,755 of CAVUCJ010000005.1, read as the reverse complement.
GTAGCTCGCTCCGCGCAACGCGAGCTGCACCCCGCGCTCGGTCGCGGCCGATCGGGCGCCGATGATGACCTCCGGCCAGTAGTAGCTGAGGGAGGGGACGACCATCCCGACGCGGAACCGTACCTGGGCGCCCATCGAGGAGTTCATCGGCACGGTCGTGTCCAGCCGGCTGCGCAGGGTCGCTCCACCGTGCACCCGTGTCAGCAGACCGCGGTCGGCGAGGTGTCCGATGTCGCGGCGGATCGTCAGCTCGGCGACCCCGAAGTCGCGCGCGAGGTCGGCGACGCGCACCGAGCCGATCCTGCGCAGTTCGTCGAGGATGCGCTCCCGGCGTGACAGACCGAACGGCGGCGGATCAGTTGCTTCTGTCATGGTGAGTCAGCGTACTTCGGTTTGTCCAAAGTGCATCAGATCTGTTCGAATCACTGCGAACATGAATGAATCTGTACGTTTCGTTTCCACGTGAGGCCGGATCGCAGGATGATCGGCGGGTAATCATGACGCCTCGCCGATGAGGATCCCCTGCGACTGCCGACGGTGACGTCGGACCGTGGCCGACCGGCGAGCGATCCAGTGGGAAACGGAGACAGCCATGTCGGAGGCGACGATGCCCCTCACCACGACCGGTCGGAAGAGCCCCAGGCTGCGGACGACCATCGCCATCATCGCTGCAGCCGCTGCGGCGCTCGCGGCGATCGGGGCGCCCATCGCGGCACAGGCCGCCGTGACCGACACCGTGACCGTGACCGTGAACGGCGCGGATGTCGCCGCGGCCGCCAAGAACGTGAACGGCCTCACGTTCAAGGGCTTCGGACTGCTGTCCGGCAACTCGACCAGTGCGCTGCTGATGGACTACAAGTCGCAGCATCCCGACGACTACTGGAAGCTGATCCAGACCCTGTTCGGCGGCAGCAATCCGATCATGAACACCGTCAAGATCGAGATGGGCAACGACCGCAACACCTCGACCGGTCCCGAGGCCGCCACGATGCGCACGCGCGACGAGTACCCGAACGTCGAGCGGGAGCCCGGTTTCCAGCTCGCGGCGGACGCGCAGAAGGTCGCCACCGGCACGGTGCACGTCAGCCTCCTGCGATGGAGTCGCCCGACCTGGGTGGCCACGGACGCCGACCAGTACATCTGGTTCAAGAACACCATCCTCGCCGCCTACCGCGAGTACGGGATCATGGTCGACTCCGTCAACCCGGACACGAACGAGACGGGCAGCCCGAACGCCGCCCTCTACAAGTCCTTCTCGGGATGGCTCCGCGGCGACACCACCGGCTACCAGGGGGCGACCGCAACGGACCCGAACAACGGATTCAGCGCCCGCAGAGGCAGACCTCTTCCACAGCATCAAGACGATCGCGGCGGACACCGTCGGCACACCGCCGCTGTCGTTCGGCAACCTCCTCACCTCGACCACGGATCCCAGCCTGCGCGACGCCGTCGACGTCGTCGGGTTCCACTACAGCAGCGCGGACGACGCCAACGGCAACATGAAGAAGCTCGCCCAGCAGTACGACAAGGAGGTGTGGAACTCGGAGGGCCAGTCGACGTTCTCCGGATCGGCGGATCGCCCCAACAACGACAACAGCGATGAGGTCGGGGGCACGGGCACCGAGTTCGGCGGCGTGAACAGCGCGCTGGAGATGGGGAACTGGATCACGACCGGTTTCGCCGCCGCCAATCGCACGTTCAGCATCTTCCAGCCCGCGATCGGCTCGTTCTACGACGGCATGCAGTACTCCTCGAAGGAACTCGTCAGCGCACGCGACCCGTGGTCCGGCTGGACGTACTACGACGGCGGACTGGACGTCCTCGCCCAGTTCACCCAGTTCGCGACGCTCGGATGGGAGAACTCGGACAACACCGCCGGCATCTGGCGCGCCATCCCGCAGGCCTCGGCCAGCCAGCTGGGCACCGGCAACCCGCCGAGTGGCGCCCGTGCCGGCGGCGCGTCGTACACGACGCTGGCGGCCCCGGATGCCTCGGACTTCTCGACCGTGATCGTCAACGACAGCAAGTACACCCGCAGCTACAAGATCGCCGCGAACGGTCTGAGCCTGGGCGCCGACAAGACGATGGAGCTGTGGGAGACGCGCGCCGCCGACGCCGGTGAGGCATACGACGCGAACTATCTCGCACCGGTCGACGAGATCTCGCCCGCCGCCGACGGTTCTTACACGTTCACGGTGAAGCCGTGGTCGACGCTCACAGCGACGACGCTCGACCACGCCACCAAGGCGGCGGACGGGAAGCTGACGCCGAAGCCGGGCTACGGCAACACGCTGCCCACGTCGAAGGAGTACACGGACGCGGACGGCGGACGCGACGTCCTCGACACGGACTCGACCGGCAGCACCAACGGCGTGACCGACGACGGCTACCTCTACGCGGACGACTTCGACTACCGCCAGCAGGGCACGATCAAGACGTACGACCCCGCCACCGGCACGCTCGTCGACAGCGGCGAAACCTACCTCGGCAGCCGGGGCGCGGGAGCGAAGCCCGCGGGCACCCCGAGCGTTCAGGACGAGGACAACGGCGCGACTCCGCGGTACTCCGACGACACCAACGGCGCGTTCGAGTCCGTGGCGACCTCGGACGGCACCCACGGCCGGGTGCTCAGGCAGCAGGTCGGCCCGGGCATGGCGGGGAGCGCCTGGAACGGCGGCGACCCGAAGACCACGATCGGCGATTCCCGCTGGGCGAACTACACCGTGTCCTCCGATGTGCTCTTCGAGGCGTCGGCGACGGGGCAGTACGCGACGATCGGTGCCCGGGAGCAGGGCGGCACGGCGAACGGGCAGAGCGTTTCCGCCGCAGAGCTGAAGGTCGACCCGACCGGTGCCTGGACCTTCATGCGATACGGCTCCACCATCGCCTCCGGCACGGTCGCCGGCAACGCGGACGTGGCATTCAAGACCGGCTCCGGCGTCTGGAACAGCGTGGCCGTCACGGTCGCCGGCGCGGTGTACACCGCCTCGATCAACGGGGTGAAGGTCACGACCTACACCGACCCGTCGCCGCAGGCGACCGGGCGCATCCAGCTCGGATCGAGCTTCAACTTCGTCGACTTCGACAACCTGAAGATCACGACCGTCCCCGGCTACACGCCGTACTACGCACAGCTGATCGACGGGATGCATCAGACCAGCTGGGCGAACTCCTCGACCCCGGTGCTGCAGTTCGACAGCGGATGGAGCAGCGTCAACGGGCAGGGCATGTTCGAGTACCAGCGGACTGCCGCCAACAGCACCCGTCAGGGCGCCGCGATGACGTACACGTTCACCGGCACGGGCCTCGACCTCATCGGGACGAACACCGGGCTGCCGACCCTGAACGTCACGGTCGACGGGGTTCAGGTGGTCACTTCCGCGCCGACTCTCGCCGCCGGCAGTGAGCGCACCGCGTTCCAGCTGCGCGGGCTGAAGAACGGCCGGCACACGGTCGTGTTCTCGACCGCGAACGCGAGCCCGATCAACATCGACGCGGTCGGGGTGGTCACCGCCACGGCCGACTCGGCGAAGGTGGACACCACGGCTCTCGCGGCTGATGCCGCCCAGGCCGGGGCGCTCGACGCGGCCGACTACAGCGCCGCCTCCTGGGCGCCCTTCGCGGCGGTGCGGTCGGATGCCTCGTCCGCGGTCGCGGATCCGAAGGCGTTCGGTCTGGATGCCGAAGGTTCGGCGGCGATCGACGCACGACTGCGCGCGGCCACCGGTGCCCTCGTCCCCAAAGACGTGAGCGCGGATGTGCAGGATCTCGGGACCTTCTCGATCGCCACCCCGGCGCGGAAGCTCCCGGCGACCGCATCCGTCGGCGGTGCGAACGTCGCGATCACGTGGGATGCGGCCACCACGGCTGCTGCAGCATCGACCGCGGAGCTCGGCACGTTCACCGCCACCGGGCGGACGACGCAGAAGGTGTCCTCCGGTGTCTACCAGCGGGTCAGCGCGACGGTGCTCGTCGTCCCGGGCGACGTGACGTACTTCATCGACTCCGGATCCTCCGGTGCCGGCCCGACGTCCGCGTACGGGGCCGTCAAGGCGACGTTCCCCGCCCTGCTGAACGCGACCAGCGATCAGAAGTGGGACGGCAAGACCGCCGACGCGACGTGGGGCTACTCGTCGACGTCCACGACGATCGCCGCGGGGACGCCGCAGGACTGGGGCTCCTCGTACCTCGGCGCCGATTACAGCAAGCCGATCATCTACCACTTGAGCCTGCCCGCCGGCAGCTACAACGTGGTCGGGGTGCAGGCGCCGCGAGCGGGTCTGACGACCAACGTCTACAGCAAGGTGGGCGTGGGCGGTACCGGGACGACGAAGACCGCGACCTCCACCGGGACCGCGACGGCCGTCGCCCAGCAGATCACGCTGGACGCCGCATCCGTCGTCGATGTGGAGTTCGGCACGAACGGGACCAGCGGGTACAACGCGCGTCTGGCCCTCGTCTACGTGCAGGTGCTCCCGCGCGACCTGGGCGTGCAGGGCACCGTGGGCCTGAAGGACGCGCTGCCCGGCACGGTGCAGGTGGCCGGGGCCGAGAAAGCGGTCGTCTGGGATGACGACGCGGCCGCGAAGCCGCGGACCACCTTCGGCAAGCTGACCGTCTCGGGCAGGCTCACCGGCACCGACGCTCCCGTGATCGCGAGCTACGAGGTGATCCCGCAGGGTGTCGCGTACTTCATCGACGCGGGGACGAACGGAGTCGCGTCGCCCGAGTACTCGGCGGTGGCGCAGGCCGTGCCGACGCTGCTCAACGACAAGGTCGACCAGGTGTCGACGTCGGAGGACCAGTGGGGCTACGTCGCCGACGGCATGGTCACCAAGGCGTCCACCGACATCAACGACAAGTTCTCGACGGGTTACTACCAGAACACGACGAAGCTGGTCTATCACCTCCCGCTGCCTGCCGGAACGTACACGCTCACGGGCGGCTTCACCGAGTGGTGGAACGTCAGCCGGTCGATGTATCAGACCGTGTCCGTGAACGGCACCGAGCTCGCCAAGGGCAGCATCCCGCTGTCGGGCACGAGCACGCCGCTCACGGGGGACCTGACGTTCGCGCTCGCTCAGGCGGCGACCGTCGACTACGTGGTCACGAACGAGGGGGCCGGTAGTTCCCTCCCGGTCATCTCGTGGCTCGCCGTCACGGATGTCACCCGGGCCGCCGCGCCGCAGAACGTGACCGCGGTCGCCAAGAGCGACACGTCGATCGCCGTCGCCTGGGACGCCTCCGCGCCGGCCGGCCGGGGCTTCACCGGCTACCGCGTCTACGACGGGGCGGGGACCGATCCGGTCTGCGAGACGTCGGCGACGACGTGCACGCTCACCGGCCTCGCTCTCGGGTCGAGTCACACCTACCGGGTGACCGGAGTCAACGCGCTCGGCGAGGGCGAACCCTCGGCGGCGACGACGACGATCGTCCTCCCCGAGGTCCCGTCGAACGACGGCGCCACCCAGGCGCCCGGCACAGGCGTCCTGTCGTCGGACAACGGCTGGGACACGGGGCTGCAGGACGGTGCGTTCCAGATCACGATGAACCAGTGGTGGGGCGTCAACGGCTCGCTGTTCAAGCTCTATCAGGACGGGAAACTCGTGAAGTCGGTGCGGCTCGCGATGGCGACGCCGAACGCGCAGAAGGCCGTCGTCGACATCTCCGGACTCAAGAACGGCACCTACACGTTCACCGGCGCGCTCGTGAACTCCAAAGGCACGACCGCGACCCAGCCGATCACCGTCAAGGTGACCGACGCCAACCCGGGCACGCCAGTCCTGTCTTCGGACAACTGGGACGCCGACGGCGTCTACACGGTGACCGCGGACCTGTGGTGGGGGACGAACGCAACCTCGTACCGGTTCCTCGAGAACGGCGCAGAAGTCGCATCCGGGACTCTGACGGCGGCCACTCCTGGCGCTCAGCGGGCGAAGCTGGCGATCTCGGGAAAGGCGAAGGGCACCTACACCTACACGGTCGAGTTCACCAACGCGGCCGGGACGACGGTGAGTGCACCGCTCAAGGTCACCGTGTCCAACCTCGGCGGGGCCCGGTGAGGAGCGGGCGGGGATCACGGGCCCTGCGTGGTCCCCGCCTTCCGGATCAGTCGATCGACTGCTGCAGCTCGGTGACCCACTCCGACTGCGGGCGCGGGACGGAGACGTGGTACACCTCGCGGCAGTCGCCGCGCAGGCGCTTGCCGTCGGCGGTGAGCCCGTCCACGAACGCCATCCACGTGTCTCCGATGCGCGCCATCTCGCCGCGGTGCACGATCGTCGCGGCGTGCAGGATCGGCTCGAGTTCCGCGACCGCGAACCCCGCTCCCGAGCGAGCGTTCTCCGGCGCGCCGAACGCGGCTTGCACGGTCACCGACTCTCGGATTCCATTCCCTCGTAGATCGCGATCCCGATGGGGGAGAACTCGACGTCCGCGGCGGTCAGCGCGTCGAACAACCGGTCGAAGAGGAGGTCGATCACGGGCTGATGTTCTTGGGACCCATGCCGGCCGCCGTTCCGCGCACCTCGTAGACGGTGAGAGCCGGGATGCTCTTGTATCCGATGTTCTCGGACATGGTGGATCTTCCTTCCCGCGTGGGGAGACGTTCGCGCGCACGGGCGAGACGGTCGGACTCGGCCTCGACGGATGCCGCGACTGAGCCTGCCGATCTTCGAGGACGACCCGCACGGCGTCCGGTCCGTCTAGCGCGCGCCGGATCTCGTCCAGCTCGCAACCGAGGTGCTGCGGCGCGTCAGGGTGCCCCGGGCAGCGTTTCGCAGGCGATGCCGTCGTTGTCCGCGTCCAGCTGAGCGACGTCTCCGTAGTACGGGAGGTACTTGAGGAACCACGCCTGCGCTTGCGCCCACGTTGCGAAGTCGGAGCAGTTCTTGGTGTTGCCCGGGTTTCCCGGAGGTGCAGGGGGCGGCGTCGGCTTGCCCGCGACGACCGCGGTCGAACCGGAAGACTTCGTCAGGGAGACATACCCGGTCTGGCTACCCGTGACGTGCACCGAGATCCGCTTTCCCTGCACGGCCGCAGACAGCGTGAGTGTCGAAGCAGTCCCGCCGATGGCAGCACCGTTCGCGTACCAGCGGTAGGAGAACGAAGTTCCCGCGGTCCACGATCCGACGTGAGCGGTGAGCGTCGAACCCACCCGCACCGTCCCCGAGATCGTCGGGGTCGAGCCGCTCAGGCATCCGAGCCCGGCTGCACTCGCCGCGCTCACGGCCCCGGTGCCGCCCATCACGACCGTCTTCACGTTTCCCAGGGCAGCCAACGCAGAACGGGTGACGTCGGGCATGCACGCGGGCTGCGTGATGTACAGCGGCGCACCGAGCCGACCCGCCAGGGCCGCCCCGGCCAGCGCGTCCGGGAATGCGGTGCCGGTCGCCAGGAAGGCCGTGTCCGTGCCCGGCGAGAAGAACGCAGCGTTGACGACCGCGGCCGTGGAGTACCGGTCTCCGCCTCCGTAGCGGATGACATTGCGTCCGCTCGTTCGCAGTTGGGTCTCGATGCTGCTGGAGACGACGCCAGTACCCCCGGCGATCGCGACATCCGTCACACCCAGGTTCCCGAGGAGGTCGAGCGTCGCACTCGAGACCGTCGCCTTGTTCCCGTCGACCAGGATCACGGGCGAGTGGGATGCGCCGGCGGCGCCGGTCGCGGCGAGCGCGTCCGGAAACGTCGCTCCGGTCGCGATGAACGCGGTCGTCGCGCTCTGAAAGGTCGCGGTGACGACCGCGAGCCCCGTCGCGTACCGGTCGCTGCCCTGGAGCCGCTCAGGCCGCTTGACCGCCGCGAGGGCGTTGAACACCTTTGCCGACACCGCTCCTGCGCCGCCGACGACATAGATACGTGCCGGCTCGAGTCGCTTCACCTCCGTCAGCACTGCGGCTGGGAGCGAGGCGGGGTCGGTCAGCAGCAGCGGACCGCCGACGAGGGCGGATGCGGCGGCCGCGGACAGTGCATCCGGGAAGTTGGTCGACGTCGCGATGAACACGGCGGACACACCGGGGTGATAATGCTTCGACGCGGCGATGGCCGTATCGATGCGCGATGCGCCCGCCAAGCGAGTCGTGCCGACGGCGAACGGATCGATGACGGTCGGGCTCGGATCCGAGGGGTCGGCCGGGTCGGCTTGCGCGATGTGCGCGGGCCGGGTCGTGTGGGTCTCGGCGCCCCACGCAGGTACCGCGGCGAGCGTCGAGAGTGCGACGGCGACCGTGACGAAGAAGGACGTACGAGAACGCGTGCTCATGCGGAAACCCCCAGTTGATACCCCAGAACCACACATCATAGTGATGAGTAGCGCGGCGCGTCAGGGGCCTAGTCGCGCGCCGCGCGGCTGAGTCGGGCACGCGCGTTGAACGCGGGCACGAGCATCAGCGACGAGCGCGGCGGCCCGCGATCACGCGTGCTACGGCAGCCACCACAAGGATCGCCGCGGCCACGACGAATGCCGCGACGGCGACCGCGTTCGATGTTGGAGTTCCCGTCGAACGGGCGATCCCGATCCAGAACACCCCCCACGCGGTCGCGAGTGCGGGGGTGAGTCTGCCGCGATTCCACAGTGCCGTGCCCGCGCTGAGGAGTCCGGCAGCGATGAGAACGACGATGGCCCACGCATCCGGCGAGACCCCGAGGCCATCGAATCCGGCGCGGGCGAGAAGCGCCGCGACGTTCGCGACGGTCGCGATCGTGACCCACCCGAGGTAGAGCCCCATCGTCCCGTGCACGAAGACGACGTCTGCCCATCGGCCGCCCGCGCGCCGTCTCAGCACGGCCGCCGCGACGACGAGCACGACGAGGAGCAGGGCGATGACGACGAGGGAGAGCGCGACGAGCCCGGCTTGCACGACGAGGATCCAGGCGCAATTGAGGAGCGTCGACAGCAGCACCCACCAGCCGATCGCGCGGTGCAACGTCCGGGATGCCTGGCGGGGGAGCGCCTGGAAGACGGCGTAGCCGACGAGTCCGAGGTAGATGACGGACCAGATCGCAAAAGCGGGCCCGGCGGGCGCGAGCAGGGTCGAGTCCGATGCGAACGCGCCGTCCGCGGCATCCTGGATCGGCGTCCCGCCGGCGGCGCCCGAACCGAGGAAAGCCCCGATGACGGCGATCGCGGTTCCGACCACCACGCAGATCTGGCGGACTCGATCGCTCGTGCGGGCGTGGGTCGAGGCGAAGCGTTCCTGTTCTGTCGCGGTCATTTAGCTAGCTTAGCTAGCGATGTCGCGACAATCAGGGGGTTGCGCTCGTCGTCGATGAGTCTCGCGAGTGCACGGGATCGCACCGAGTGCACGACGTTCATGCGTCGGCAGGTCGTGCACTCGGCGCGAAGGCGTGCACTCGCGCCCGAACGGGACGGCTGGACGATGGGTCCGGGGACGGCTAGACGGTAGGTCCGGTCGTGTCGTCGTGCCCGGCGCCGGCGTCCGAGGTACCCGCGGTGGCCTCGGACGCGCGCTTGCTGCGCGCGCGGGCGACGAGCGCTCCGGTCACGGCGGCCGCCGCGATGACCACGATGATCGCGACGATGATCCAGATGAGCGCTGCGGTGGAGAGGCCACCTGCGGCGGGCTCGGGGGTCGGGGACGGGGAGGGCGTCGGGGTCGGTGTCGGGGTAGGTGTCGGCGAGGCCGCGGTGACCGTGACGGTGGTGGTGCCGAGCACGTTCTCGCCGTCGCCGACCGAGATCGTCACGGTGCCGGCCTGAGCGGCGCTGAACGTCGCCGTGGCCTGCCCGCCGGTCACCGGCGCCTCGTAGGTGGTGCCGCCGTTCTCGGTGAACGTGCCGGCGGACGTGTCGCCCAGGCCGAAGGCCGCCTGTGCCAGGCCGCCGAACCTGTCACCGTGATCGTCGTGGTGGCGCCGGTCGCGATCGAGTCGGGGCTCGCCTTCACCGCGACGACCGCGGGGGCGTTTCCGTTGACGGTGACCTGGACGGTCCCGAGGACCGTCTCACCATCGCCGACCGCGATGGTGGCCGTGCCGGCCTTGGCCGCCAGGAACGTCGCAGTGGCCTTCCCGCCCGTGACCGGCGCCTCGTAGCTCGTGCCCTTGTTCTCGGTGAACGTGCCGGAAGAGTTGTCGCCGAGGCCGAATCCCGCCTTCTGCAGGCCGCCGAGGCCGGTCACGGTGATCGTCGTGGTCGCGCCGACGGTGATCGTCGTGGGGGTCGCCGTGACCTGCACGCCGTCGGCAGCACTGGCGGGCGCGGCAGCGCCGAGCGCGATCAGCCCTCCGACGGCGGTGATGGCGAAGGCGGCGGCGATCCGGGCGCGCAGCGAGGTGCGGGGGATGCCGGTGGGTTTCGAGGGGAGGGTCGCGATGTTCATGGTCGTCCTTTCACGTGCGTGAGCCGCGCGGCGGCGGAGACTCGTCGGCCCCCACCCCCAAAGATGGCGCAAACTCGCGTTCGGCGGATCGTTTGTGATGAACAGTTGTCCGAGCCCGCGCGCGCCCGACGTATTACGTGATGCCGATTCCGGCTCTTCGCCGACAAGGGATGGGGGAGATCGACCGTACGGAGGTGCGACATGACAACGATCCCGATCCAGCAGCCGAAGAGCCTCGTCGCGAAGGGCGAGACACCGCACACCGACCTGGCGGCGATGCCGCTCAACGAGGCGGACAACATGCGGCTGTGGATGACGCTCATCATCGGCGTGCTCGTGGTCGCTCTGGCGAGCATCGCGGCTGCGGTCACCCTGGTTCTCATGGGCAAGTCCGATCTCGCCGCCGCGGCGTGGCCCATCGCCACCGCGTCGGTCGCGGGCATCGTCGGCTTGTTCGCCAAGAGCCCCACGTCCAACTGAACGACGCGACCGCGCGCCGTCGAACCAGCCTTTCTGCGCCGAACCACCCTGCGTCGCGGGTTGGTTCGGCGCGAATGGTCTGGTTCGGCGCGGCCGGCGGGCGCGCGGTGGCGCGCGTTCGCCCGCGGCGCGACGTCCGTCAGTCGTGCAGCGACCGCAGTGCGGCGACGACCTGCGCCTCCCACGCCCGCGCGGCGGGGAGTGCACCGGTGAAGATCGGGATGTCGTGGGTGACGCCGAGGTACTGCACGACGGTGACGTCGACGCCCGCCGCACGCAGCGCTGCACCGTACGCCGCGCCGTTCGCGCGAAGCGGGTCGTACTGCGCCGTCAGGATGAGCGCGGGCGGGAGCCCCGCATGGGACGCGGCGCGGAGGGGCGACGCGAGTGGACTCCGCGCGTCAGCCGGCGTGCGCAGGTACGTGCGCGAGACGGATCTCAGCTCGCGGAGGGCGATGACGCTCGGGATGCCGAGTGCCCACGTCGCCCGCAGGTCGATGTGCCGCGCGGTGAGGTCGACCACGGGTACCTCGAGCACCTGCAGGCGCAGCATCCTGCCCCCGCGGTCCCGGTTCAACAGGGTGACGGCGGCCGCGATCGTGCCGCCTGCGGAGGTGCCGGAGATTCCGACGCGCTCGCGGTCGATGCCCAGCTCGTCGGACTCGGCGAACAGCCACTCCAGCACGGCGTGCCCCTGCTCCACCTGGGTCGGATAGGTGTGCTCGGGGGCGAGTGCGTAGTCGACGGCGACCACGACCACACCGGCCGCGACCGCGCGGCGGCGGTTCGCCGCATCCGTCGTCGGGTAGTCGATGCCGCCGATGCGGAACGCGCCGCCGAAGAACGTGAGCACGGCCGGTGCCGGCGTCGTGAGGTCGAACGGACGGTAGACCCGCACGCGCACCGCCGGGTAGCCGGCGACGGGCACCTCGAACTCCCGCGTCTCGACGTCGGGTCCGGGGGTGCCCACCGTCTTCAGCTCGGTGCGGTCCCACGCCAGCGCGGCGCGACGGTGCTTGGCACGTGCGGTCGCACTCGGGCTCTTCGCGGTCGAACCCGGGCTCGGTGCGCTCGCACTCGCGGTCGCACTCAGGCTCTTGGCGGGCGCCGAGGGCTTCGTCGTGGATGCCGCAGGAGCCGCCGCGCCCCCACCCGCCCGGCGCACCGTCGCCCACCAGGACCCGGCGCGCTCGCGCGCACCCTTGGTCGCCTGGGCGATGAGGTAGCGGCGGTGCACCCGCAGGCGTTCGGCGAAGAAGGGGTCCAGCGGCATGGTGTCTCCCATGTTCTCAGGACTCGGACGGTCGCGGGCGTCCTCCACCCCGCGAAGAGGAGTTGACTGGACCCATGATCCATCTCACCCTCAACAACGGCGTCACGATGCCCGCGCTCGGCCTCGGCGTCTTCCAGAGCCCGCCCGAGGAGACCGCCGCCGCCGTCGACGGCGGCGCTCGAGCGTCGGCTACCGCCACATCGACACCGCCGCCGCGTACGGCAACGAGCGTCAGGTCGGCGAGGGCATCCGGCGTCCGGTGTCGACCGCGGCGAGGTCTTCATCGAGACGAAGGTCTGGGTCAGCGACTACGGCTACGACGAGACGCTGCACGCGTTCGACAAGGCCACCCGCAAGCTCGGCGTCGACACAGCTCGACCTGCTGATCCTGCACCAGCCCGCCCCGGACCGCTTCGACCGGACCCTCGCCGCCTACCGGGCGCTGGAGACGCCTGCTCGCCGACGGACGGGTCCGCGCGATCGGCGTCAGCAACTTCATGCGCCGACCACCTCGACGACCTGCTGGCCGAGACCGAGGTCGTGCCCGCGGTCAACCAGATCGAGCTGCACCCGTACTTCAGCCAGCCCGACGTGCAGGCGGCGGACGCCGAGCACGGCATCCTCACCCAGGCGTGGTCGCCGATCGGCGGCATCACGTTCTACCCGGGCTGGGGCGAGGAGCGCACGAACGTGCTCGAGGACCCGACCATCGGCGCGATCGCGACGCGCGCACGGCAAGACCCCCGCCCAGGTGATGCTGCGCTGGCAGCATCCAGCAGGGCCGCTCGGCGATCCCGAAGTCGACGCAACCCGGCGCGCATCGCGGAGAACTTCGACGTCTTCGACTTCGAGCTCACCGCGGACGAGCTCGCCGCATCGACGCCCTCGACCCCGGCGTGCGCAACGGCCCCGACCCGGACGTGCCGCGCGACGAGATCTTCGACCGCGTCATCGACGAGGCCTGACGCTCAACGGCCGCCGGCCCGGGTGCGCGCGCCCCAGTCGGCGGCCGCGCCGCCCTGCGGCCCGTGCGCCCGGAGGTAGGCGAGGTGGATGCGCTCGCACGCGAGCCGCAGCGACGTGTCCCAGCCGATCACCTCGCCGCGCCACACGGCCTTGTAGCGGACGTCTGCCCCGTTCATGATGCGGCGCAGCTCGACGCGCCCGTACTCCCGGCCGGACGGGTCGATCATTCGCCACGTGCCCGTCGGACCTTCGACGGCGGCCATGATCGGATGCCACTCGGCCACGGGATCCCCTCTCCCCGGCCGACCCCTCCACCGTACGGCACCCCACCGACACTCTCCAGCCCCGCCCCTTGCCGACAGGGCGGCGTTCACCGGGATGCGGAAGGGTCCGCCGCTTCGGGAGCACGTGCGCCCTGCCCGGCGTGGGCACCGCGCGAAGCACGGCTCGCGAGACGCCCGGATCATCCAGGAATGGCAGGATGACCGGGGTACTCGACATCCCGTCCGCGTGAACCGAAGGGAGAGTCATGACGTTCCAGGCCTATCTGACAACATCGAGGCGAAGACGGGGCTCACTCCTCACCAGAGTTCTACTGAACTGGCGCATCAAGAAGGGGTTCGACCAGAGCACCAAGGCCACCCCGATCGTGCAATGGCTCGCCGACGACTACGGCCTGGGTCGCGGGCACGCGATGGCGCTCGTGCACGTCATCACGAAGGGGCCGCAGATCTCCGCGACGCACGTCGGCACCGAGGGAACGCACTCGGACCCGAACGATCACCTGTGGCTCGACGGGGTGGCGACCAAGCCGGATGGCTACTGACTTCTCCCGACATTTCGCGGCCCGGCGGTCTGAGCTGCGCAGATAATCGAGCGTGGACATCACGACCGACACCATCCCGGAATCCTCCGCTCCCTTCACCCGCGCCTGGGCCGAATGGGAGCGTGCGCGCGTCGAGGGTTCACTCGCACCGCTCGGCACCGCCAGCCTCACCGCGACGAACTGGCTCACGGCCGAGCCGCACGAGATCGCCGGTTTCCCCGGTCTGTGGCGCATCGAGGGCGACCGTATCGTGGGCACCGGACTGGCGGACATCCCCCTCGGCCGCTCCGCCGACGAGCGGGAGTCCCGTGAGACCTGGACCCTGGAACCTCGTGCCGAGCTCACCGACGGAAACCGCGTGATCCGATCTTCGTGCGCGGGGGCGGCGAGGTCGCGCTGCGCGTACTCGACCCCGACTCCGCGACGAGTGCGGCGATCGACGACATCGCGGCCTGGGACCCGAGCGAGGAGTGGGCGATCACCGGGACCTTCCGGCCGGCCGCGGGCGGCGACACGGTGGCGGTGACATCGGTCGACGGGGTGACCGTCGACTCCCCGTACGCGGGCGTGATCGAGTTTCAGCTGCCGGGTGGCAGCCCCGTGGCACTCACCGTCTCGGGCGACGAGGTCGGCTTCTTCGCCGTGTTCGGCGACACCACCAACGGCGTCGAGAGCTACCGGTTCCGGTTCCTGGACATCGGCGCACCCGACGCGGACGGGCAGGTCGTGGTCGACTTCAACCGCGCCTACCTCCCGCCCTGCTCGTTCTCCGACCACTACGTCTGCCCGCTCCCCGTGCCCGGCAACCGGCTGCCCGAGGCGGTGCGCGCGGGAGAGCGCGCCGTCGTGCTGCACGGTCGGGAGAGCGTCACCGGCGTCCACGCCGCCTGACGCGCTGGCGCCGGCATCCGGCATCCCCGCGCCCGCTTCGTCGAACCCGCGCCGAACCAGACGCTCCGCGCCGAACCAACCCGCCTCGCCGCCTGGTTCGGCGCGGATCGTCGGGTTCGACGCGCCAGCGTGCTCGCCGGCGACCCATGCGAGCGGGCGCCGGCAGCATCCACGCGCTTCATTAACGGATTCTCCTCAAGATTCGCTCCAGGTTTGTTGACAAAACTGCATCGAATTCTGTAGACCGAGCTGTGGACCATGGTGGTCCATGCGGAACTCAAAGAGGAGTCGTCATGAAAAAGACCGTCCTGCTTTCCGCGTTGGGCTCGTTGGTGCTCGTCGGCTCGGTTCTGAGTGGATGGGCGACGGCGGGCCAAGGGGCATACGCGAACGGCGGCGGCACCCATCCGGGTGCGCCGAGACCAGCGATCACCGAGAGGACGTGCACGCAGCTGGGGTCTGCGTCCGTCTCCGCGAAAGAGATCGGGCTGCCCACCACGGGCGCCGGAGTCACGAAGGCGACCTGGGTCGTCGATTCGGGAGTCGGCCAGTGCCAGGTCGTCGGTGACATCCATCCCGTCGATCCGAGTGCGCCACCCATCCAATTCGAGGTGAACCTGCCCGCCAACTGGAACAACCGCGCCCTGCAGATGGGCGGTGGTGGATACGACGGCTCCCTCGTGACCGGACTCGGCGCGTACGCCCTGCAGCCGGCGGGGCAGAAGACACCGCTGCAGCAGGGATTCGTCACCCTCGGCTCGGACGGCGGACACAAGGGCACGGGCGGGTTCGACTCGACGTTCGGGCTCAACGACGAGGCGCTCGCGAACTACGGGACGCAGTCGATCAAGAAGACCCACGACGTCGCCATGGTGCTGATGAAGAAGGCCTTCCGTTCATCGCCGAAGTACTTCTACTTCGTCGGGTTCTCGCAGGGCGGGCACGAGGCGATCAACGCCGCGGGTCTGTACCCCAAGGACTACGACGGAGTCGTGGCCGGGACGCCTTCGTACAACGTGGCCATGATGCACGCCGGCATCGGATCGGTGTACCGCGACGCGCTCTACTCCGACGGCGGCGCCGGATGGCTCGACACCGCCAAGACGAACGTGCTCGTCAACGCTGTCTATGCGGCGTGCGACGGGCTCGACGGCGTGAAGGACGGGGTGATCTCGAACACCTCCGCGTGCAAGGACACGTTCAACGTCAACACCGTCCGGTGCGTCGGCGGGGCCGACACCGGCGACACCTGCTTGTCGGATGCTCAGATCGACGCCGTCAAGGCGATCGCGAGTGCGCACAACATCGGGTTCCCGATCCAGGGGAACAGCGTCGCCGCGGCGGCGCCGATCCTCTACGGCGGGACGTACCAGGTGTTCACGCTCGGCTCGGTGAAGCAGCCGGCGAACCCGGCGAGCGGGCAGGAGGCCTTCCAGTACTCGGTGCTGAACGCGATCGCGACGAACATCGTGACGCGCGACCCCGGGCTACAACACGATGGACTTCAACCTGAACGAGTGGTCGACGCGCATCCAGGAGGTCGGGAAGCGGCTGGATAGCACTTCCGTGGACCTGTCCACGTTCAAGAAGCTCGGCGGCAAGATGATCCTGACGACGGGCCTCGCGGACGACGGCATCTCGCCGGAGAACACCATCCAGTTCTACGACCGGCAGGTCAAGAAGTTCGGTTCGAGCCTGGGCGGATTCCTGAAGTTCTACTCGATGCCCGGCTTCTCGCACGGCTTCGGCCCGTACAACGTCACGTATGACGCGCTGCCGGCCCTGATGCAGTGGGTCGAGCACGGGAAGTCGCCGAAGAACCTGCAGACGATCGACGCCAACGCGGCGGGCAACGGGCGCACCCGTCCGCTGTGCGAGTACCCCGCGTGGCCGAAGTTCACCGGAAAGGACCAGGCGAAGGCATCCAGCTTCACCTGCGTCGCGCCGTAGGCGCGGAGGAGGGGAGGGGCCGGGGGTGAATGCCTCCGGCCCCTCGCCCGTGTCCGGCGCCTCGCCCGTATCCGGCGCCGCCCGCATCCGGCGCGATGCGCTCCCCGCGGCGAACCACGCTTTTCGCGCCGAACCAGGCTTTTCGCGCCGAACCAGTGTGCGTCGCCGTCGGGTTCGGCGCGGATCGTCGGGTTCGGCGTCGCCGGCGTCGTCGGCGGCCGGGCGGGGCGGGACGACCGCTAGGACCGGGCGGCTTCGCGCAGCTCGCGGCGGGTGAGGGGCTGGTCGGCATCGTCGACGGCATCGGCGTCGGATGAGGCGTCGGATGCCGCGGTCTCGGCACCGGCGCGCGCGACCGCCGACGCGTCCGCCGAGGCATCCGCACCCGCGCTCGCATCCGCCGAGGCATCCGACCCCACCGATCCTGCCGCGATGCCGTGCACCGGGTGGGTGCGCTCGAGCGCGGCGCCCTCGACGTCGACATCGGGCAGGATGCGGTCGAGCCACCGCGGCAGCCACCACGCCGCGTCGCCGAGCAGGTGCATGAGCGCCGGGATCGATCAGCATGCGCACGACGAACGCGTCGAACAGCACGCCGATCGCGAGGCCGAAGCCGAGCGGCCGCACCATCGCGAGGTGCGAGAACACGAACCCGCCGAACACCGAGACCATGATGATCGCGGCGGCGGTGACCACGGCCCGTCCGTTGCGCAGCCCGGCGACGACGGCCGACGCGCGCAGGCAGTGCCGTGCACGTACGCCTCGCGCATGCCCGAGACCAGGAACAGCTGGTAGTCCATCGCGAGCCCGAACAGCACGCCGACGATGATGATCGGCGCGAAGTTCAGCACCGGCCCCGGGTCGTGCACGCCGAACACCGTCGCCCAGCCAGCCCCACTGGAAGACGGCGATGACCGCGCCGAAGGCGGCGAACAGCGACAGCACGAACCCGCCGGTCGCGACGATCGGCACGAGCAGCGAGCGGAACACCACGATCATGATCAGCAGCGACAGCCCGATCACGACGCCGAGGTAGAGCGGCAGCGCGTCGGCGAGCTTCGCCGAGATGTCGATGTTGCCGCTGGCCTGGCCGGCGACGCCGAGTGTCGATGCCGTCCGCCGATGCGGCGGCAGCGTCGCCGCAGGTCGTCCACGAGCTGCTCGGTCGAGACGCTCGACGGGCCCGTCGGCGGGCACCACCTGGAAGGCGAGGAACGTCGCGCGTCGTCCGAGACGCCGACCGGGCGCGACGGCGACGACGTCGTCCTGCGCCATGAGCTCGCCGGCGATCTCGGCCTGCGTCGCGGTCGCGTCGTCCGTCGCGACGCGCGGCGTCGAGGGTCGGCGACCACGAGCAGCGGGCCGTTCTGGCCGGCGCCGAACTCGTCGGCGACGATCGAGTACGCGCGGTACTGGGTGGAGTCGGCGGGCTCGGACGAGCCGTCGGGCAGGCCGAGGCGCATCGACAGCGCCGGGATCGGCGACGACGAGCAGCGCCGACGATCGCGACCACGAGCGCGCACGACGGCGCGCCAGGTGCGCATCGGCTTGACCGGCGCGGCGCGACGTGGTCGGGATGCCCGATCTGCGCGCGAGCGCGCCGCGACGAGCACGCGCGTGCCGACCAGGCGCGAGCAGGGCGGGGGTGAGCGTGACGGCGATCAGCACCGCGATGAGCACGCAGACCGCGCCGACGGTGCCCATGACGCCGAGGAACGGGATGCCGGTGACGTTGAGCGCGAGCAGTGCGATGAGCACCGTGACCCGGCGAACAGCACGGCGTTGCCCGACGTGCCGTTGGCGAGCCCGATCGACTCGTGCAGCGTCCATGCCCGGCGAGCAGCTGCCGTCGGTGCCGGTTGATGATGAACAGCGAGTAGTCGATGCCGACCGCGAGCCCGA
This sequence comes from uncultured beta proteobacterium, assembly GCA_963739745.1. GTDB lineage: Bacteria > Pseudomonadota > Gammaproteobacteria > Burkholderiales > Casimicrobiaceae > VBCG01. The sequence goes on along the minus strand of CAVUCJ010000005.1, from coordinate 30,127 downwards.
GCATGACGCCGAGCACGGGGGTGACCGACGACATGTCGACGACTCCGGAGAACGCGAGCGCACCCGCGACGCCGACGCCGACGCCGATCAGCGACGACAGCAGCGGGACGAGCGCGGGCAGCAGGCGCGCGAGCATGACGATCAGGACGATCGCCGCGATGATGACGCCGATGATCTCGCCGGGACCGATGAGCCCGTCGATCGACGCCGGCGATCTCGGAGGAGTAGTCGATCGTGACGCCGGCGATGCCTGGCGGCGTCGAGCGCGGTCGGCACGGATGCCTTGACCTCGCTCGGGCAGGTCGAACAGCTCGTCGTCGAAGACGACCGTGCCGACGGCGGTGGTCGCCGTCGGTCGAGACGGTACGGATCTTGGACGCGAAGTCGAGCAGCTTGGTCCCGTCGTCGAGCGTCGCCTCCTGCTCGTCGAGGGTCTTCGTGCTCGCGTCGAGCTTCGCCTTGCCCTCGTCGAGCTTCTGCTGCTGTGCGGCGAACTGCGCCGCCGCCTGGTCGTAGGCACCCGCGGTCTTCGCCTGCGCGATCGCGGCATCCAGCTGCGTCTGACCGGCGGCGATCTGGGCGAGACCGTCGGAGACCTGGGCGCGGGCGTCGGCGATCTTGGTGCGACCGTCGTCGAGCTTCTGCTGCTGCGCTGCGCGCTGGGTCTCGGTCGTGAAGGGGTCGTTGGTGCCGGCCACTCCGTCGAGCTTCCCGATGCGCTCGAGGAGGTCGCCGATCTCGGACTTCTGCTCGGCGGTGAAAGCCCCGTCCTTCGTCTGGAACACGACGGTGGCCGCGGCGCCGGTGAGGTCGGGGAGGTCCTTCTGCAGGGCGTCGTTCACGCGCTGCGTCTCGGTGTTCGGGATGCTGAAGCTCGTGGCGAGCGTGCCGCCGAAGGCCGCGAACGCCCCGCCGGCCAACCCGAGCGCGATGACCCAGCTGACGATGACGAGCCAGGGGCGACGACCGGAGAACCGGCCGAGACGGTAGAGGAGATTGGCCACGAGACGCCTTTCGCGAAGGTACGGAATGGCGCATCGTCGGGCCGGGATCAATCTATCCGACAGTTGTTGTATAAACGATGAGTGTCGGAGATCTCCCGGCGAACGCAAAGGCAGGGGAGAATCGGAGGATGGATCCTCGCGTGGCACGCACCCGGCTGAGCCTTCAGCAGGCCCTGCTGGCGCTCGCCCGCGAGCATCCCCTCGACGACATCACCATCGGCGACATCGCCGAGCGCGCCGGCGTCAACCGCAGCAGCTTCTACCAGCACTACAGCGACAAGGAGACGCTGCTCGCCGACGCCCTCGAGACCGCGATCGCAGACGTCACGCGCAACCTCGACACGTCGGGTGCCGACGGGATGCGGATGCCGCCCGAGATGCTCGCCTATCTCGAACACATCGATCACAACGCGGCCCTCTACGGCCGCATCCTCGGGGATCGGGGTTCGGCGGTCGTCGCCGCCCGGCTGCGCGAGCGCATCGAGACGATCGTGGCGGATGCCGTGGGCGCGGCCGAACTCGCGACCTTCCGCGACGTGCCCACCGACGTGGTCGCGGCGGCCGTCGCCGGTACCGCGCTCGGGGTGATCACCGCGTGGGTCTCACGCGAGGATCGTCCGGACGTGACGGTGGCCGCCGACTGGCTGTGGCGGATGCTCCTCGGCCCGCTCGACGACCTCACATCCGAGGCATCCCGGCCGTCCTGACCCCCCGGACGCGGCGGGTCAGGACGGCCTCGGGGGTCAGTAGACCTCGGGGTCGCTCTCCGAGCGCTGCTGCGTGACCTGCTCGCGACCGGCCGAGTCGACGGTGCGCGTCGTGGCTGTGGTCGAGCGGCGACGCAGGAGGAACACGATTCCGATCAGGAAGACGAGGACTCCGGCGCCCATCAGGATGTATCCGACGAGGTGCAGGTCCACCCACGAGACCTGGACGTTGACGGCGAAGGCGAGGACAGCCCCGATGACGAACAGGACGATCCCGGTTCCGATACTCACGATTGCTCTCCTTTCGCCACGCCCCGGTGGGCGCGGCCATGGGCCCGTCGTGCGGGCCATCAACGATCGTGCCCGTTCGTGACCGCCCCGCCCATCGCCTTGACAGCCGGTGACGGGATGCGGTAGCTGCAGATCGACCTTGCTGAATCTGCGCCGGTTCAGCGGCTGATCCCGTGCCACTTGGAGGATGAAGTCGGCCCTCCGCCTGCAGGCGAGCAACCCAGGGCCGCTTCATCCTCCGACTGGCACGCGATGGCGGTCGCAATGCGGGTCGTACGACCATCGTCCAATGGCGGGGATGCGGTTGGCCGACGACGCTGGAGGAGTACCGCAAGAGCCCCGCGCTTCGTGGAAGACGCCGCGCGGGACAGAATGAGCGAAAGGTCCTGAACTCATGAGAAACCGAATCCTCCTCGGAGCGGCTGCGCTCGTGGTCGTCGCCGTGCCCGCCGTCGTCGGACTGTGGGGCAACGCGTCGTTCGCGCAGTCCGTGCCCGTCCGCGTCCCCGCGTCGGGTCAGATCGTCACCCCCACCCCCACCCCGACCCCCACTGTCGACGACCACGGCGGCGACGCTCCCCGTGACCAGCGCACCGAGCCCGGCGACGATCGCCGCGCGAACGGCGGCGCCTCCGCGACGCCGCGTCCCTCGCAGAGCGCCGACGACCACGGCGGCGACGTCCCCCGCGATCAGCGCACCGAGCCCGGCGACGATCGCCGCGCGAACGGCGGGGGCACCTCCGGTTCGGGTCCGAGCGACTCCGGTTCGAGCGACTCCGGCTCCGGTGGCTCCGGCTCGAGCGACTCCGGCTCCGGCAGCTCCGGCTCCGGGCACGGCAGTGACGACGTCTCCGGCGACGACCACGGCGGCTCGAGTCACGGCGGCCACGGTGGTGACGACTGAGTGAGCACGCCCGACGTCCCGTCCTCCTCGACCGCGGATCCCGTGGTCGAGGAGACGCGTGCGCCCTGGATCACCCTCGTCACCTCGACAGGGGCCGGCAAGCCGCAGCACGCGCCACCTCGGATGCGGACCCTCGTCATCCGCCTGGCCGCGGGCCTGGTGGCCGTACTCGTCGTGGTGCTGCTCCTCGCGGCGTGGGCGGCGCAGTGGCTCGCCGAGCGCGAGGCCGTCAACGACGCCGCGACCGTGACGGACGTGCTCGCCGAGGCCGTCGTGCAGCCGGCGCTCACGACCGCGCTCGCCGACGGCGAGCCGGACGCTGTCTCTCAGTTCGACGGGATCGTGCGCGACCAGATACTCGGAGACGACGTCGTCCGGGTCAAGCTGTGGAGCCCCGAGGGGGTCGTCCTCTACGCCGACGAGCCGGCGCTGATCGGCCGCTCGTTCGTCCTCGACGACGCCCAGCGCGAAGCGCTCGCGCATCCGGCCACCCGCGCCGACGTGTCGGACCTCTCCGAGGAGGAGAACGAGTTCGAGTCCGGCTCGCGGCTGCTCGAGGTCTATCGCCCGGTGTGGGTTCCGGATGGACGTGAGCTGCTCTTCGAGGTGTACCTCCCCTATGAACCGGTGGCGGCGCGCTCGGCCGACCTGTGGCGCGGCTTCGCGGGCGTGACCACGAGCAGCCTGCTCCTGCTCGTCGTGTTGACGGCGCCGATCGTGTGGGGGCTGCTGCGCCGCGTGCGCGACGAGGAGCGGAGGCGCTCCGCTCTCCTGCAGCATGCGGTCGAGGCATCCGATGCCGAACGCCGCCGCATCGCCGGCACGCTCCACGACGGACCCGTGCAGGATCTCGTCGCCACGAGCTTCGCGGCCGAGAGTGCGGCGGATGCCGAGGCCCGGCGCGGCGAGCACGACGCGTCCGCGCGGCTCAAGGAAGTCGCCGCCTCCGTACGCGGCGACGTCCGAGTGCTGCGCTCGCTGCTGATGGACATCTATCCACCCGGACTCAGCGCCGCGGGGCTCGCACACGCCCTCGACGACCTGGCCGCGACGGCCCGCAGCCGCGGCGTCACGGTCGAACTCGACGTGCAGGCGTCAGTGGACGACATCGCCGAGGCCGACGAGCAACTCCTGTATCGCGTCGCACAGGAGGCGCTCCGCAACGCGGTGACCCACGCCGCCCCCTGTCGCGTCGCCATCCGGCTGAGTCGGGTGGGGGGCGACATCCAGCTCGACGTCGACGACGACGGGCCGGGGTTCGATCCCGCCGTGCTGCGCGAGTCCCCGGCCGACGGCCACCTCGGGACGCGGGTGCTCGTCGACCTCGCCGAGCAGGCGGGAGCAGAGCTCTCGCTCGCAACCGCGCCCGGCGCCGGGACCACGTGGCGGCTTCGACTGCCGTCCGCGTCCGACCGCGCGGGGGCCCCGGCGTGATCCGTGTCCTGGTCGTGGACGACCATGCGATGGTGCGGGAGGGACTCGCCTCCGTCCTCGCGGCGGACGGCGACATCGAGGTGGTCGCGGCCGCGGCCAACGGTGCGGAGGCCGTCGACCTGGTGCGCACGCACCTCCCCGACGTGGTCGTGATGGACCTCTCGATGCCCGTGATGGACGGCGTCGCCGCAACCCGCGGGGTGCGCGAGGCCGTGCCCGAAACCCGCGTGCTCGTCCTGACGTCGTTCACCGACCGCGACCGGGTGAGGCGTGCGCTCGAGGCGGGAGCCACGGGGTACCAGCTCAAGGATGCCGAGCCCGCAGATCTCCGCGCAGCGGTTCGCTCGGTCCACGAGGGGTTCGCCCCGCTCGACCCGAGGGTCGCCGGAGCCCTGCTCCCCGAGCGCGTACGCGACAGCGGACTCAGCGCCCGCGAGCGCGAGGTTCTGCAGCTCGTCTCCGAGGGCCGGGCGAACAAGCAGATCGCGTCGGCGCTCGGGATCAGTGAGGCGACGGTGAAGGCGCACCTCGGCAGCATCTTCCGTGCGATCGGCGTGGCCGACCGCACCAGTGCCGCGCTCTGGGCCCGCGACAACCTGTGACCCGCGAGCGAAGTGTCAAGGACCTGCCCCCAGAGCTGTTCGGGGACTTAGGGTGAGACGCACGGCGGGCTCGCCCGCGTACGGCCGCACAGGGAGGGGCACGCTCTGAACGACCCCGCGCACGCGCATCCCCCCGCGATTCTCTCGATCGGCACTGCCGTGCCCGACACGTCGCTCGCGCAGACCTCGATCCGTGACCTGTTCGCCGGGCAGCCGGGGGTCGATCGGCTCACCGCGCGTCTGGTCCGAGCCGCGTTCGACGGCGCGGCCATCGACCGGCGTGCCACCGTGATCACCGAGCTCGCCGAGTTCGACGGCGAACGGGATGCTGTCGCATCCGCCCGCGAAGCAGGAGCCGTCGGCCGCGCTCACGCGGATCCCGCAGCAGAAGCCGACCGCGTGTTCGTCGATGCCGACGGACGGGTGCTCACTCCGACGACCGGGGTGCGCAACGAGGTCTACCGCCGTGAGGCGCCCGCGCTGTTCGCGGCGGCGGCGGTGGACGCGCTGGCACGCGCGGGCATGGCCGCGGCCGACGTGACCCACGTCATCACCGTCTCGTGCACGGGGTTCTTCGCCCCCGGCCCCGACTTCCTGCTCGTGCGCGACCTCGGCATCCCCGCCACCGCCGAGCGCATGCACCTCGGCTTCATGGGGTGCGCGGCCGCGATCCCCGCCCTTCGCGCCGCGACGCACATCTGCGCCGCGCAGCCGAACGCGGTCGTGCTGGTGGTCTGCGCCGAGCTGTGCTCGCTGCACCTGCGCGCGTCCGCCGACGCCGATCAGATCGTCGCGGCTGCGGTCTTCGCAGACGGCGCGGCGGCCGCCGTCGTCAGCGCCCGGACGACGAGGGCACCTCGGCCGACGCTGGAGATGGAGGCGTTCTCCACCGCCATCACGAGCGAGGGCGAGTCCGACATGGACTGGTCGATCGGCGACCAGGGCTTCCGGATGGTGCTCACCGCCGAGGTCCCGCGCATCGTCGGACGGGAGGTCCGCGCTGCGGTCACGGCCACCCTCGGGGCCGAGCCCCGCGGCGAGGGTGGCACCCCCGACGTGGCGCCGGGGATCAACGAGGTGGCGGCGTGGGCGATCCACCCCGGAGGGCGCGCCGTGCTCGATCGGGTGCAGTCGGGGCTCGAGCTCGACGATTCCGCGATGGCGCGGTCGCGCGACGTGTTGCGCGAGCACGGCAACATGTCGAGCGCGACGGTGCTGTTCATCCTGCAGCGCATCCTCGACGACGACGCGCTCCCCGACGGCGCGGCCGTCGTCGCCCTCGGCTTCGGTCCCGGGCTCACCGTCGAGAGCGCCCGGCTGGTCCGTCGGACGGCGCCGGCGTGAGCCTCACCGCGCGCGATGAGCGGCTCGTCGAGCTGATGGACGACCCCGCGTGCGACCCGGTGGCGCTGCGGCGCACCCTGCGGCGGTTCCGCCTGCTCAACCCGCTGGTGTCGGGGTGGGGCGGCGTGTACCGCACGCAGGTCCGTCCGGCGCTCGCCGCGGTGGGCGGCCCCGCGCGCATCCTGGACATCGGCTGCGGCGGGGGCGACGTGCTGCGCCAGGTGGTGCGGATGGCCCGCCGCGACGGCTTCGTCGTGACCGGAACCGGTGTCGATCCCGACGAGCGGGCGATCGAGGTGGCGAGGGATGCCGAGCCGCTCGTCGACGTCGACTACCGCGCCGTGGGCAGTGCCGCGCTCGTGCGGGCCGGCGACCGATTCGATGTCGTCATCTCGAATCACGTGCTCCACCATCTCCCGTCCGATGTGCTGTCGGCCTTCCTCGACGAGTCGGCGGCGCTCGCCGAGCGGCTGGTCGTGCACTCCGACATCGCCCGCTCGCGGTCGGCGTATGCGGCGTACGCCGTGGGCATCACGCCGCTCGCGCCGGGCTCGTTCCTGCGCACGGACGGTCTGCGCAGCATCCGCCGCAGCTACCGGCCGGCGGAGCTCGCCGCCGCTCTGCCGTCCGGGTGGGTGGTCGAGCGTGCCCGCCCCTTCCGGCTGCTCGCGGTGCGGCGCGACGACGGCGCGAGCAGCGCGCCGTCTGTCCCGGATGGGGAGCGTGCGCGATGAGCGGCGGGATCGACCACGACGTCGTCGTGATCGGCGCGGGCCCCACGGGCCTGTTCGCGGCAGCCGAACTGACCCGCTTCGGCGTGGATGTCGCCCTGCTGGACGCGCGGCCCACGCTCGTCCCCGGCAGTCGCGCGATCGGCGTGCACGCCCCGACGCTCGCCGTGCTCGAGGCATCCGGCGCGACCGACCGACTGCTCGAGGGAGCGGTGCGCATCCCGCTCGGTCTCGCCCTCTCGCGGGGCCGCGTCCTGGGAGAGGTGCGATTCGATCGCCTGCAGACGCGGTTCCCGTTCGTGCTCGCGGTGCCGCAGCCGCTCACCGAGGCCGCCGTCGCAGAGGGCGGGCCGGAGCCGCGTCGCGGCGTGCGGGCGACGGCCCTGGTGGAACGCGACGACCGCATCGACGTCGTCGTCGGCACGGGCGGTGCGGCGATCGGGGCGCGGGTCGTGATCGTCGCGGGCGGCCGGCAGGGACGCGCACTCGTGCCGGGCGCCGGCGTGCGAGAGCACACGTATCGTGATCGGTACCTGATGGGCGACGTTCCCGGGCCGACCGCGGAGCCCTCCGGCATCGCGACCGTGACCCTCGATCCGGACGGCGTGCTGGAGTCTTTCCCGCTGCCGGACGGCGGACGGCGCATGGTGGCGTGGGACGGCGCCGAGCGCGTCGCGGCCGGCGACGGGTACGCATCGGCCCGCAGCGACGACACTGCGCGGCTGCGTGCGGCCATCGTCGCCCGTGGCGGCGCATCCGCTCTCGCCGACGGCATCGAGAGTGCCACCGCTTTCGGCATCCGTCGTGCTCTCGCCCGCAGGATGCGGCTCGGCCGCGTCGTCGTGGTCGGAGACACCGCGCACGAGGTGAGCCCGATGGGCGGCCAGGGGATGAACCTCGGCCTGCTCGACGCGGCGACACTCGCCCCGCTCGTCGTCGAGTGGATCCGCGGCGACGAGCCGACGGCGAAGCTGGCGCGGTGGGAGCGCGACCGGCTCGCGTCGGCGCGGACCGCGGCGTGGATGGCCGGGGTGAACACGGCGCTCGGCCGACCCTCGCTCTCCGACGGCGCACCGTGTCGCGACGGGCGTCTTCCGCGCGGCGATGGCGACTCCTGCGCGGGAGCTGCTCGCCCGCGCCTACGCGATGGGTTTCGACCGTTCCGCGCGGGACGGGGGATAGCCGCTCGGCCGCGCGGCGCTCAGGGCCCGAGCCACGTCGTGACGACCAGCTGGGCGGCCAGCAACAGCGCCGACAGCATCACGAGGCGGAACGACAGCCGGCTCGGCCCGCGCGTGATCGTCGCGGTGAGTCCCCACGCCGAGACGGCGACCACGGCACCGCCGGCGACCCACGAGGTCACCGAGACCGCGGTGCCGGCGGCTAGGGAGGGTCCGATCACCGCGGCGGCCGCGCCGACGATCAGCGCGCAGAAGGCGATCACCGACGACCCGTGTGCTCCGATCCGGTGCGGCAACCCCCGGACGCCGGTGCGCGCGTCGTCCTCGAGGTCGGGGAGCACGTTGGAGAAGTGGATGGCGACGCCGAGCGTCGCACCCGCGATCCACGCCCACACGGGCGCGACCCGCGGGTCGGGGAGAGCGAGGAACGCGAGCGACGGGAACACCCCGAACCCGACCACGAAGCACGCCGCCGACCAGATCGTCGACTTGAGTCGCGCGTTGTACGCCCACCCGCACGCGAGGAACACGGCGTGGGCGACGGCCAGCCGCCACCCGAGCGTCGCCGACAGGCCGAGGGCCGCGATGGCCGCGACGATCGCCGACGCCCACGCGGTGCGCACGGGGGAGCCGTCCGCGGCGAGGGGCTTGTCGGTGCGTCCGATGGCCCGGTCGCGCGGGGCGTCGATGACGTCGTTGGAGAGCCCGATCGACACCTGGCCGAGCAGCACCGAGACGGAGAGGATGGCCAGCCGCGCGGCATCCAGCCCCACCGACAGCCCGAGCGCGAACGCGACGAGCGTGACGACGACGGTCGGTCCCGGGTGCGTCGAGCGCCAGAGGATCGCCGCGGTGCGCATGCTGTCGATGCTACGGGCGCGGGCGCCCTCGACCGCACGCGTGGCGCCGCCGTAACGCGAGTGCACGACGTGGCCTCGAGTGCACGGCGCAGGTGCGAACGTAAGTCGTCCAGTCGACGCGAAGTCGTGCACTCGCGGCGGGACCGCCCCGCTTTCGCGCCCGTTCGCCTTACGGCACGCGGTAGCCGGCGGCGCGGAACAGCTCGTACCACTCGGCGCGGGTGAGCGGGATGTCGGAGCCGAGCGCGGCACCGGCGACCCGTTCGGGCGTCGTCGTGCCGAGTACGACCTGCATCTTCGCCGGGTGGCGGGTGATCCATGCCGTCGCGATCGCGATCGCCGGCACGTCGTACTGCGCGGCGAGCCGGTCGATCACGGCGTTCAGCTCGGGGTAGTCGTCCGAACCCAGGAAGGCGCCGGTGAAGAACCCGCCCTGGAAGGGCGACCACGCCTGCACGGTGATGTCGTTGATGCGGCAGTAGTCGACGATCCCGCCGCCGTCGATCGTGATCGACTGCTCGAGCCCCGCCATGTTCGCCGCCACGCCCTGCGCGACGATGGGCGAGTGCGTGATCGACAGCTGCAGCTGGTTGGCGACGATGGGCTGGCGCACGGCGGTCTTGAGCAGATCGATCTGGCGCGGGGTGTGGTTCGAGACGCCGAACGCGCGCACCTTGCCCGCCTTCTCGAGCTCGTCGAAGGCTCGCGCGACCTCTTCCGGCTCCACGAGGGCGTCCGGGCGGTGCAGCAGCAGGATGTCGATGTAGTCCGTCTCGAGCGCGCGCAGCGAGCCCTCCACCTGGGTGACGATCCGCTCGTAGGAGAAGTCGAAGTAGGGTCCGTCCGGCACGATGCCGGTCTTCGTCTGGATCGTGACCTCGGCGCGCTCCGACGGCGTCAGCTTCATGGCCTGCGCGAACCGCTCCTCGCAGCCGTGCGGGCGGCCGCCGTAGACGTCGGCGTGATCGAAGAAGTCGATCCCCGCGTCGCGCGCCGTGCGCACCAGTTCGCGGATCTCGTCGTCGGTCTTGTCGGCGATGCGCATCAGTCCGAGCACGACGTTGGGCACGTCGCGGCCGCTGGGTCCGAGGGGGACGTTCTTCATCAGGTGGGTCTCCGTGTGGGTGTGGATGGGATCAGGATGCCGAGAGCGCGCGCAGCTCGTCGGCGGTGAGCTCGATCTCGACGGCCTTGACAGAGTCGAGGATGCTCTCCGGGCGCGAGGAGCCGGGGATCGGGATGACGACCGGAGCAAGGGCGAGCTCCCACGCCAGGGCGATCTGCTGCGGGCTGACGCCGCGGGCATCCGCCACGTCCTGGAAGGCCGTGTGCTCCTCGCCGACCGCTCCGGCGCGACGGATGCCGCCGAGCGGCGACCACGGCAGGAAGGCGATTCCCCGCTCGGCGCACAGCTTCAGCTCTCCGAGGCTCGAGCGGAACGCCGGCGAGAACTGGTTCTGCACCGAGGCGAGTCGCCCGCCGAGGATGTCGTTCGCCAGGTCGATCTGCGCGAGGTTCGCGTTGGAGATCCCCGCCATGCGGATCACCCCCTCATCGAGGAGGTCGCGCAGCGCGCCGACCGAGTCGGCGTAGGGCACCTCGGGGTCGGGGCGGTGGAACTGGTAGAGGCCGATCGCGTCGACGCCGAGCCGGCGCGCGGATGCCTTCACGGCCTCCTTGAGGTACTCGGGCCGTCCATCGAGCGTCCACGTGCCGTCGCCGGGGCGGAGATGACCTCCCTTGGTGGCCACCAGCACGTCCGAGGTGTCTGACCCGTATGTGCGCAGAGCCTCGGCGATGAGCTCCTCGTTGTGCCCGACCTCGTCCGCGTCGCGATGATAGGCGTCGGCCGTGTCGATCAGCGTGATCCCGGCGTCGAGCGCGGCGTGGATCGCGGCGATCGGCCGCTTCCGCTCGGGGCGACCCTCGATCGACATGGGCATGCCGCCCAGGCCGAGGGCGGAGACGGTGCGATCACCGATCGTGCGCTGCTGCATGGAGACCTCTCGTTACGGACGGGGGAGTTGCGCCCCACGATAGACACTGCGAAGTTAGAAGTCCAACAAGTGGCAGTGATGCCTTTCAGAACCAGGAGTGCTGAATGGATCTGCGTCAGATGGAGTACCTGATCACGCTCGCCGACGAGGAGCAGTTCACGCGCGCCGCCGCGATCTGCGGCGTCTCGCAGTCGGGACTCTCCTCGGCGATCCGCAGCCTCGAGGAGGAGCTCGGCGCGTCGCTGTTCCGTCGCACGACCCGCCGCGTGGAGCCCACCGATGCCGGGCGGGCACTGATCCCGCACGCGCGGACGCTCGTCGCGCAGGCCGCAGCGGCCCGCGATGCGGTCGCGCGCACCAGCCGGCATCTCGCCGGGCCGATGCGCGTGGGCTCGGAGCAGTGCCTGGGCGTCGTCGACGTCGTCTCGGTGCTCGACCGGGTGCACCGCGCCGCTCCCGAGGCGGAGCTCGCGTTCGCCCAGGCCGGCTCGCACGAGCTCGTGGCCCGCGTGCGGGACGGCGAGCTGGATGCCGCGTTCGTGGCCACCACGGAGCACCTCGGCTCCCTGCAACGCGTCGAGCTGGGGCGCCAGCGCCTCGTGGCGCTGCTTCCCCCGGGCGAACCACCGCGAGAGGACGCGGCAGTGTCCTGGGCGGACCTGCGCGATCGCGACTTCGTCGACTTCCACGAGTCGTGGGCGGTGCGCTCGCTCGTCGACGACGCGTTCGCGGCGCACGGGGTCGGTCGTCATGTGCGCTGCACGGTCAACGACGTGCACACCCTGCTCGACCTCGTCGGTCGCGGGCTCGGCTACGCGGTCGTGCCGGCCCATGTCGCGACGAAGCCGCAGGCGAGCGACCTCCGCGTCCTCGCGATGCCGGAAGACGCGCCCTGGTGGATCGTTTCCGTCGTGATGGCGAACCCGCCGAGCACCGCCGCGGGCGTGCTGGTCGACTTCCTCCGGGCGCAGCACACCGTTCTGGTGTGAGACCGGCGTCAGTCCTCGGGGGCGACGACGGCCACCGTCTGCGGGGCGCCGTCGGGGGCGGGCTCCGTTCCGGTATCGACGTTCTCGGCGACGAGCATGATCCCGCCGGACGAGTTGGCCGAGTTCGCCAGCTCTTCGATCCACTGCCGGCTGAGGACGGTCGGCTCGGGGTCGTCGAAGACGAACCGGAGCGGGATCGACGGGTGCAGCCAGATCGTGCTCCGGCCGCGCGGCTCATCCTCGGGATGCTGCCACGAGACGGTGAAGCTCTCGCCGCGACGCAACTTGGTCGCCAGGACGACCTTCAGGTGAGCGAGGGCCCGATCCTCGATATGGATGGGAGTCGCCGAACCGCCGTAGTAGATAGTGCCCACGATCGGCATCGTAGTCGTGCGGCGACCAGATGCCACTGCATCCCGCGATCATCGTCCTGCCGTCGGCAGGCCTACTGCGACGAATCGCCCGGGTCAAGACCCTCGTCGTGCGATCGGGGTGCCCCCTAGCCTCGCTCCGGGACGCCGTCGGAGACGCCCCGCTGCCCAGGAGGAGCGATGAGCGCACCCGCATTGAAGACGATCTCCACGACGATCCCGGCACGGATGGATCGACTGCCCTGGTCGCGGTGGCACTGGCTGATCGTCGTCGGTCTCGGGACCGTCTGGATCCTCGACGGCCTCGAGGTGACGATCGTCGGCGCGATCGGCGGCCGGCTCACCGAGAAGTCCAGCGGCTCTCGGCCTGACCTCTGCCCAGATCGGTCAGGCGGCGGCGATCTACGTCGCCGGCGCGTGCGTCGGAGCACTCGTGTTCGGATATCTCACGGATCGGTTCGGCCGAAAGAAGCTGTTCATGATCACGCTCGGCCTCTACCTGGCGGCGACGGTGGCCACCGCGTTCTCCTTCAACCCCATCTGGTTCTTCGCCTGTCGCTTCCTGACCGGCGCCGGCATCGGCGGCGAGTACGCCGCGATCAACTCGGCGATCGACGAACTCATCCCGGCGAAGCGCCGCGGCGTCGTCGACCTCGCGATCAACGGGTCGTACTGGCTCGGCACCGCATTCGGCGCGGTGCTGACGGTGTTCCTTCTGAACACCGCGCTCTTCCCGGCGGACCTCGGCTGGCGGCTCGCCTTCGGCCTGGGCGCGGTCCTCGGGCTGACGATCCTCCTCGTCCGGCGCAACGTCCCCGAGTCTCCTCGATGGATGTTCATCCACGGGCATGACGAGGATGCCGAGAAGGAGGTCGCCGAGATCGAAGCCGAGGTCGAGAAGGACACCGGCCGCGAACTCGAAAAGGTGCCCGACGACAAGGAGATCGAGATCGAGCAGCGCCGCTCGACCGGGTTCGGCGAGATCGTCCGGGTGGCGATCACCATGTATCCGAAGCGGTTCGTGCTCGGTCTCTCGCTGTTCATCGGCCAGGCGTTCCTCTACAACGCCGTCTTCTTCACGTACGCACTCGTGCTCACGAAGCTCCTCGACGTGCCCGACGACATCGCGCCGTGGTCGCTCGTACCGATCGCGATCGGCAATTTCCTGGGCCCGCTCCTGCTCGGGCGGCTGTTCGACTCGATCGGCCGCAAGGTCATGATCTCGGTCTCGTACATCGGCAGCGGGATCCTGCTGGTGGCCACCGGCATCCTCTTCGACGCGAGACTGCTGGATGCCACGTGGCTGACCGTGTGCTGGGTGATCGTGTTCTTCTTCGCCTCCGCCGGGGCGAGCGCGGCCTACCTCACCGTGAGTGAGATCTTCCCGATGGAGACCCGCGCCATGGCGATCGCGTTCTTCTACGCGGTCGGCACCGGCATCGGCGGGATCATCGGCCCGCTGCTGTTCGGACAGTTCATCGAACAGGGCATCTCGGCCGTGGCGCTCGGCTACTTCATCGGGGCCGGGCTCATGATCGCCGGGGGACTCGTCGAGGTCTTCCTCGGGGTGAACGCCGAGAACAGGTCGCTGGAGGACATCGCTCGTCCGCTGTCCAGCACGAGTGCGGAGGCTAGCCACTAGAACTAGTGGTTTTCAGGCGAATTCAGCCACCAGAACGAGTGGTTTCCCGCGGAATCGTCCCGCGATCTGGCTCGCGTGCCGTCTGCTGGTAAGGAGTGCGCCATCTTCGCGTGCCTCGCGCGAGCCTTTCGCCCACAGTTCCCGGAGCCACTGAGTGACTTTCCACACCCCTGTCCGTTCACGCCACCGCAGCACCCGACCACGCGTGGGACGGGCGCGCGCCGCCGCCGCGGTAGCCGCGGTGCTCGCCATCATCGTCGGTGTCATCGCGCCCACGGCGGCGAACGCCGACGCGTCGTCGACACCGTCGATCTCCATCGAGGCGTTGACCCCCTCCACGCAGGCGTCGGGCAGCGCATTCGGCTACAAGGTGACCTACGAGTGCAGCAACGTGAACATCACCGCCTGCGCGACCGGCCCCACGCTCACGATCCCGCTCGGCGCGGCCGCCGCGTGGCCGGTGAATGTCGGCGCGAGCGCGGACATCACCTCATGGTCGGTCTCGTCCGGCAACCTGGTCATCCATCTGGTCGATCTGGTCGAGGGCGCCTCGGGGACGATCGGCATCACGATCACGCCACCGAACCACACGACCCCGAACGACACGACGTGGACCCTCGTCCCGACGATGACGTTCACCGACGGCACTCCGACGGCGACCGCGCCGGGGGTCACCTCGACAGCGACGGCGGCCCCGTCGTTGTCGGTCACGAAGCACGCCGAGCAGACCTTCTACAAGCCGGGTGACACCGTCCCCTTCTCGATCTCCTGGGACTGCCCGAACACGATCGGATCGACCGGCGACGAGAACCTCTCGGCCCTGCGTCTGGTGGACACCCTCCCCGCCGGGCTCACTTATGCGTCCAGCTCTCCGGCGGGTGCGACGGTGTCGGGTCAGACCGTGACCTTCGATCTCGCGCCGGCTCAGCTCGGCGAGCGGTGCTCTGCAGGCTCCGGCACAGCCGTCTCGGTCATCGTCCGGGCGACGGTGGACGCGGGTGTCGCCGACAGCACGGTGCTCACCAACTCCGTCGCGGCGTCCGCGACATCCCTCAGCGGTGCGACGCGGACGGCAACCGACACCGCCGCGATCACCGTCGTACGCAGCTTCCCCGGTGCGACCGCGACCAAGCAGGGCTACGGTCCGCTGGTGAACAGCGTGGGCGATGGTTCACGCGACCTGAATCTGAACGGCTATCGCTCCGCCACCTATCCCGGGCCGTGGCTCGGCAGGGGCGTGGCGAATACGCTGACCTCGTCGCTGAGCGCGTCATCGATCGACAGCACCGACATCGAAGCCCTGTACCTGCTGACCGTGACGATGCCGACCACCGGCTTGCAGAACTCGGTGGTCGACCCGATGCCCTGCACCACGAATCAGAGCGGCGCGGCCTATTCGAGCAACGCTCCGGGAGACCTCTGTCAGACCCCCGCCTTCCACGCCACGATGGTCACTGTGCGCGCGGGCACGAACGAGAACGCGCAGAACGTCGGCGTGTCGGATGCCTTCGCGCCACAGGCGCGGCTGATCGACGGCACCCTCGTCGCGCTCACGCCCGGACCCGTCCCCGCCGCGGCCGAGTCGCTCGCGAACGGACCCGGCTACCGCAGCTACTTCGTGCCGGCGTCCGCCGTCGGCCGCGTCGCCGAACTCGTGTTCCCCCGGACGACCGGGATGACCAATGCCGCGACGAGGTACTTCATCGGCGGCTATGCCGATGCGGATCGCCAGGGTGGTGACATTCTGAAGAACCGGGCGAGCGTCAGTTCCTACGCCGTCGGAGACGCCGATCCGTACGCCACCACGACGTCCTCCATCGGCAATGTCTACGTCCTCGAGGGCCCTCAGATCGGGCTGGCGAAGTACTGGTCCGCGACCAGCAAGGAGTTCCAGCTCAACGCCGAGACGTTCTTCGGCGGGCCGACGACCGGTGACCTCACCTTCGTCGACACTCTCCCTGCCGGGGTCGCCTTCGTGGCGCCGGCCGTCATCAACGCCTACACCTACACATCGGACTGGAAGTTCCGCATCCCCGCCACAGTGACCGTGACGGCGGATCCCGCGAGTGGACAGTCCATCGTGACCGTGCGCATCGCGGCGGCCGCCGTCAGCGCGCTGCTGCCCAGCGGAGGCCTGGGCGACCGCGTCCGCTTCGAGATCGATCTCCCGGCGAAGGTCTCATACCCCGGCAACTACACGAACACCGCAACGGTGAACCTCTCCGATCCGACTGTCCGCGATGCCGCGTGCACGCAGGGAACCAAGGTCGCGGGCAGCGCTGGAGCCGGCTTCACCTGCACTGCATCGCGGGCGTTCACGATCAACCCCGACCCCACCTCGGATGCGGTGCGCGTCTCCAAGTCGGTGAAGGGAAGCCTCGACGACTCGTTCAAGACGAACCCGGCGATCGGTCACGTCGGTGCCGACGGCGGCAGCGCGACCTACCGGCTCACCTGGACCAACAAGAGCGTCCAGACCCTGGGTAACGTCGTGGCTTACGACCTGCTGCCGCGGGTCGGCGACACCGGCACAGTGGCCGGCACGCTCACCCAGCAACGCGGGAGCACGTTCCGGCCGATCCTGACCGGCGTCGCCACGCTGCCGAGCGGGGTCACGGCGTACTACTCCACCTCGACGAACCCGTGTCGTCCTGAAGTGCTGGCGAACTCGCAGAACACGAGCTGCGTGGACGACTGGGCAGCCCTGCCTGCCGCTGCGTCGGCGACACTCCTCGACTCCGTGCGCGCGCTCAAGTTCGTCTCGACGGCGACCTACGCCTTCGACACCGGTTTCGCCGTCGACCTGACGATGACGACCCCGCCGCTCGAGAGTGCCGCCGACATCGCCTGGAACACGTTCGCGACCGCCCAGACGAACCTGGCGAACGGGCAGCCGCTGCCACCGGTCGAGTCGGCGAAGGTCGGCATCGCGCGTCCGGACTTCAGCCACATCACGATCGACAAGGTCGTGGACAAGGCGACCGCGCACGTCGGAGACACGCTGACCTACACCGTCTCTGCGATCAACGACGGAGGCCGCGACCTCAGCGACGTGGCTCTGCACGACACGCTGCCCGCGGGCATGACCTTCGTGTCGGCGACCGGCGGCGGCACGTACGCCGACGGGGTCGTCACCTGGAACCTGGCGACGATGCCGCTGGGGCAGCAGTTCACGTACACGATCGTGGCGACCGCGACGGTGCCGGACGGTTCGACCCTCGTCAACCGCTGGGGCGTCGACGGTCGACGCCGGTCACGCCGCTGCACCCGTGCCCGGCGCCGAACACCGACGAGGAGTCCTGCGCGACGACGACCGTTCCCGCGGTGGCGCTCACGTACGCGAAGACATCGGACCCGGCTCCGGGAACCGCGGTGAAGTCGGGGGACACCATCACCTACACGGTGACGGCGACCAACCCGACTGCCGACGCGTCGACGGCGGGCACCGTGACCGACGACATGTCCGACGTGCTCGACAAGGCGACCTTGACCTCGGAGCCGACGCTCACATGCGCTCCGGCGACGAGTACGTGCGGCGAGGTCGCTTTCGACGAGGCTGACAGCTTCGTTCGTCTGGACGTCCTCGCCGGCGCATCCGCTGGCCGGGAACAGCCAGGCGACGATCACCTACGCCGTGAAGGTGCAGGACGACGCGACCGGAACAGTCGGCAACGTCCTCGTCGAACCCGGCATCACGGTCGAGCATCCGATCATCGTCGGAGACAAGTCGGTCGACAAGGGCGACAAGGCCCTGGTCGGCCCGGGTGACACCCTCACCTACACCCTCCTCGTCGCGAACACGGGCGCGGTGGATGCCACCTCCGCGTCGGCGTTCGATGACCTGACGGACGTCCTCGGCAACGCCGACCTGGTGGCCGGATCCATCCACGCGAGCACCGGCACGGCGACCTTCGACGAAGGCACGAAGCATCTGGTGTGGACCGGTGCCCTGGCCGCGGGGGCGGAAGCCTCCGTCACCTACTCGGTCGTCGTGAAGGCGGATGCGCACGGGCAGCTCCGGAACGCGTTCCTCGGCACGACCGTCGTGAACCCGGTCTCGGGCAGCCTGCAGTGGCGCAAGGTCGACGATGGCGCACAGCCGGAGCTCCTATCGGGGGCGGAGTGGAGTCTGACCCCGCTCGACGGTGACGGCGACCCCTCGGGCGACCCCGTCCGGATCGTGGACTGTGTCACGGCTCCGTGTTCGGGAGCCGACACCGACCCCGTCGGTGGACAGTTCCTGGTCGATGGGCTCGAGCCGGGGCACTACCGCCTCGTCGAAGTCACCGCACCGGACGGGTTCGTGCTCGACGACACCCCGATCGCCGTGGCCGTGGGATCCGCCGCGCAGGTGACGACCATCGACGACGTCGTCAACCACCCGGTGCCCACCTCGACCCCGACGCCCACGCCGACCCCGACGCCCACGCCGACCCCGACGACGTCGCCGACCCCCACGCCCACCTCGAGGCCGACGCCGACCTCGACACCTACGAACCCGGCAACGCCGGCGCCGTCTCCGAGCTCGACTCCGTCAGCTCCTGCTGCAGGTCCGACGCCCCCGGGCGTCTCCGGCCTGCCGATCACCGGCGTCGATGGTGCGCTCATGCTGAGCATCGGCACGGTCTCGCTCGGTGCCGTCCTGATCGGAATGGTGCTCATGATCGTGCGTCGTCGCAAGCGCGCCGACTCCTAGTCGGCGTCCATCCCGGCCCGGTTCGAGGAGCATCGAACCGGGCCGCGGCCGGGGCATATCCGGATCGCTTCTCAGAGCCGCGCATATTTCGCGCGCACGAAGCAGAAGACGCCGTAGGCGATGAATCCGACGCCGATCGCGCCGACGAGCCAGCTACCTCCGGGGAGGGCGAGCGTGGTCGTCGCTGCGCCGTCCAAACCGCCGGCCGTCTCGGGATCGGCCGTGAACACCGCGATCACCAGCAGGACGCCCACCAGCGCGAGCGCGAGGCCCTTGCAGACGAATCCGATCACCCCGAGCGTCGAGACCGTCGAGTCGACGACACCGGGCGGCATGTCCATCTGCGTGCGGAAGCTTCGCCGCACGCCCATGACGATGAACGCCACCCCGCCGATGCCGATGGCGATCCCGACGATCGTGAGCAGGATCGGGCCGCCGGGGACCGAGAGCGCCGTCCGGCTGGCGCCCTCGGCAGCGTGCTCGCTGTTCGGTCGCGCGCCGAGAGCGACGGATGCCGAGAGCACGCCCAACGCGAGGAAGACGAGCGCCTTTCCCCACGCCGAAACACGTCGCCCCCAGGTGCGGGTCTCGCCCTTGACGCCATCGTGGGCGTCGGCGGCCAGCACTCCTTCGAGCACATACCAGAGCCCGAGCGCTGCGAGACCGATCGCGAGGATCCACAGCGCCACGAAGCCGAACGGCGCGCCGGCCACCGCCTTGAGAGCGCCCGACTGGTCGCCTTCGCCGGTGCCGCCCGAGGCGATCACCAGGGCGATGACGCCGATCAGGACGTGCAGGACTCCGTTCGCGGCGAATCCCGCACGGGCGAGTCCGCGCAACGCCGGGTTCCTCTCAGCTGCGCGCGCGGCACGGCGGGGCGCAGCGCTCGCCGTCGCACCGCTCACGCCGGCGGGGCGTCGGGTCGAGCGCCGCGAGCGTCGCCTCCTCGACCGGGTTGTCGGCCTGGAGCTGGTTCGCTGTCGTCTCGTCCCCGCCGAGCGGAGCGCGGCCGGGTGTGTCGTCGGCTTCGACTCGCAGTTTCGGCCTTCTCGGCCGCGGAGCTTCTCGGACGCGGCATCGTGGGGTTCTCGATCGGCCGTCGTACGGTCGCCGGAGTCGGGTGTCGGCATGGTGCCTCCTGCTCTGTCCTCACCGACGCTATGCCCGACGTCGCGAGCGCGCAGGGCCTTTACACCGCGTCCGTCCGGCGGGTAGCGCAGCCGGCGACAGCCGCATCCCTCGCGATCGGCCACTTCGCCGGCGGCCCGCCTGTAGCGCGATGCACCTCGAAACGCAACCCGTCGCGAGACCGGGTGCGTGTGCCTAGCGTCGAGACATGGTATTCGTTCTCGATGGTGGACCGAGGGCGGGCCAGCTCGTCGACGATCTTCCGACGGGTTACCGGGCCCGCAGGGGATCGGGCGGCCCGCCGCCCGTGTCTCTCTTCGAGGACGTCTTCGCGGATGTCGCGGTGTGGGCCGGGGAGCCGCGGCCCGAGGATCGTCCCGCGTAGTCCAGCGCTACCCGGGTCGACCCGCATCCATCCACAGTTCCGCACGCGACGTGGTCGCGCCGCGAGAGCGCTAACTACACTGGAATGATCAACCAGTTCCTACCGGTGTGAGGTGGCGTCAATGGTCGATCGACCTGTCGCAGAGAAGGGTCTCGCGGCGCACGCCGCCGAACGTCTGCGCCTCGCCGAGTCGCGTCTGGCGCGGCGACGCCAGACCGAATGCGGTCCCAGTGAGAACGCCCGCGCAGCGATGAGGTACGTGCTCGAGCGCTCCGATGCGGGAGAGGACGTGACGCCTACCGACATCGCGCGCCACCTCGGCGTGACCACGGCCTCGGTCACCGGCATGCTCGATCGGCTGCACGGTGGCGGATTGCTCGCCTTCCGCGCGAATCCCGACGATCGGCGCAGCAAGTTCGTCGTGCCGTTCGATCGCGAGGTCGACGCCGACGACATCGATCCGGTCACAGCGCAGATCCGCAAGCTCGCCGACGAGCTTCCGCCCGACGTCGCTCGATACGTCGCCGATTACCTGGACCGCATCCGCGCGGTCGTCGATCTCGAGTGCGCCTAGGCTTTGTCCCCGCGGGTCAGGATGCGAGTTCGACGGTCTGCGGTGCGGGATCCTCGATGTCGGGCGACCCGTCGATGTGCTCGGCGATGAGCATGATCCCGCCGGAGGAGTTCGCCGAGTTGGCCAGCTCCTCGATCCACTGACGGCTCAGCTCCGGCGGCTCGGGCTCGTCGAAGACGAATCGCAGCGGCACCGACGCGTGCAGCCAGATGGTGCTTCGGCCGCGCGGCTCGTCATCCGGGTGACGCCACGACATCGTGAAGCTCTCGCCGCGCCGCAGTTTGGTCGCGATCACGACCTTGAGATGCGCCAGCGCCCGATCCTCGATGTGGATCGGCGTGGCGGATCCCCCGTAGTAGATAGTTCCCACGGGGAGGAGACTATCTCTCGTCGCGGGTGATCGGCGAATCAGTTTCTCCGTGGTAGCTAACGATTCAGACTACTATTTCAACGAACATTAGATGTCCGCCTAGCGACATTAGCTAGGCAGCCTAATTACATTCGCAGAGTTGCGAAGTCAGCAGGAGGCCGGTGTCAACCCCCTTCCGGTTGCTCCCTCCGGGGTTCAGACTTTCCTCAGGACGGCAGTCGGAGGAACCGCATGAGCACCACACCCACGCTGGTCCCGACCGAGCGGCACGCCCCTTCGGGAGCGGCGAGTCCGGTGTCGCGGACCGCGCCCGATCCGGTCCGAGCACGGCCGGCGGACTCGCCGATCCTCCGGGTCGACGACTCCATCATGTCGTGGACACTCATCGACCTGGAGCGATACGAGGTGCGACGAGCGGGCGCGATCGTGGGCTACGTCGATGTCGTCGGTCACGTCTTCGTCGCCCTGGTCGGTCTGCGGTACGACCGTGCCACCGAAGTCGCGCAGACCCTGACGTTCCGCACGGCGATCGAGATCGTTGCCGCCGTCGCTGACGAGTGACCGTCCGCAGGCGGGAGCCCGGCAAGTCCGAACAGCGCCCCACTCAGCCCCGGGAGCGAAGCGCCTCGCTCACCCAGCGCGCGTACGAGTCCCACGGCGGGGCGTCGTGGGCGAGCTCCTGCACGTGGGCGACGAGCTCCGCCGCGGCCGTGAACCATTCGCCGCCTTCGCGCAGCGCGGCGAACTGCGCGTGCCGACGCTGCTCGAGGAGGCGACCACCCGGCTCGAATGCGAGCAACTCGTCGTGGCGGATCGCGGCCAGGCGTTGACGCGGCTGTCCGGATGTGCCGATCTTGATGCGGTCGGCGTAGCGCAGGTAGTACACGACTTCGATCCTGGGCACGGGCAGATCCGGATCGGGGACGTCGCCGAATCGCCACCCGCATACGGCGCACCACCAGCGTTCGTCTCTGCGCGCGCCTCGGATGGTGCCGCACAGCAGGCATGGCCCTGGCATCTCGCCGTCGTCGCGCACGTTCGAACAGTAGAACCCACCCCCGACGCCCGCGTCCCGACGCCGACGTGGGGTCGCCCCGTCCACCGAGAGATAGGCTCCCGCCATGGGTAAGTTCGTCTACAACGGCAACATCAAGGTCGAGTTCGAAGACCGGCTGCTCGCCCACCTCCAGGTCGCGATCGTGAACAAACTGCGCCGCGGCGAGTCGTTCCAGTTCACCTGGCGCGACGACACCAGCACCGGTGGCGGACGGACCTCGATCTGGGTGAGCCCCCAGTCGTCGCTCGTCTACAAGTTCTACGGCAGCCGGCAGCCGGCACTCAACCCGGCGTGGCTGGAGGCGCTCGCCTTCGTCGCGAACTCGCCCGCGGGCCTGCATGTCGTGGCGGAACCCGAGGTGGCCGTGGAGGCGCCGGTCACCGACGAGAGCGCCTGACGACCGCCTGCCCGATCCTCCCGTCGGCATCGACGACGGTCGACGAGGTCCCTTCCCTCTCCCGCAGCCCACCCCTCCCGAGCGGGTTTAGGCTGACGACCGGTGGCGCCGGGTCTGCCCTGTCTCGGCGCGGGATGCACGGGAGAACACGGATGACTCGAGACCCTGTCCCGTCTGCGCTCATCACAGGCGGCTCGCGTGGGGTCGGGGCGCGCCTCGCGGCGCTTCTGGCGGCGGACGGTGTCGAGGTCACCCTCACCTTCCGGCGGTCGTCCGATGAGGCTGCCGCCGTGGTCGACCGGATCACGCGGGACGGTGGCATCGCCCGTGCGATGCAGCTCGAGCTGGAGTCGCCGACGGGCATCGCGGAGCTCTTCGCCGACGATCGGACCTACGACTTCGTGGTCGCCAACGCGGCGGCATCCGCCTTCAAGCCCGTGAGCGCGCTGTCCGAGGGGAATCTGCAGCGCTCGTGGGAGACGAACGTGCGATCGTTCGTGCTGCTCGCTCAGCTCGCTGCGCGCGGTATGCAGCGCGGGGGTCGCATCATCGCCGTCACGAGCTACGGTGCACAGCGCGCCTTCCCCACCTACGGGGCCCTCGGAGCCGACAAGGCTGCCATCGAGTCGTGGGTGCGCCACCTGGCCGCCGAGCTCGGCCCGCGGGGAATCACGGTGAATGCCGTGAACGGCGGACTCATCGACACGGACTCGCTGGAGCACTTCTACGCCGGCGCGCAGATGCCCCCGCTGGAGAGGGTCGTCGAGCGGATCCCGCTGGGCAGGGTCGGCACCGCCGACGAGCTCGCGCATGTCGTGCGGTTCCTGCTCTCCCCGGAAGCTTCTTACATCACCGGTCAGGCTCTTGTCGTGGACGGCGGACTGACCGTCGTCGCGCCGCCGTTCTGGTCGGATCTGGACGTCCCGCACGCGGGCGACATCACGGGCGGCGAGGGCGCCGCCGGAGACGAGGAAGAAGGGTAAGGCAGGGCATGACATCGAACGAGGGGAACCGGAACACCGACTACGACCCGAGCGTGCTGCGCGAGCGTCTTCGAGAAGCAACTTCACCTAGGCCGGCGGCGTTCGAGCGGAACACGCATCGCTACGCTCATCGCACCGCCATCACCGACTCCGCCGACCGGGCCGGTCGTGGACCTACGCCGAGCTCGGCGAGGTCACCGGCGCGCCTGGTCGCGGGCCTCCGCGAGCACGGGGTCGGCAGTCGGGCGACATCGTCGGCTACCAGCTGATGAACCGGCCCGAGTTCGCGTTCCTCTACATCGCGACCCAGGGCCTGCGGGCGGTCAGTTCGCCGATGAACTTCCGGCTCGCACCCGGCGAGACCGCGCACATCCTCGACGACTCCCGCCCCGTCGTCTTCTTCTTCGAGGCGAGCGATGCGGCGAAGGTCGCGGCCGCGCCTGGAGCTCGCCGAGCACCGGCCGCAGGTGCTCGTGGCGCGTCGGTGAGCGACGACGACCTGGCCGGCCTCGACGGGATCCGTGCGCTTCGACGATCTGCTCGTCGAGGGCGCGCCCTACGCTTCCGGCGCCCGACGACGCGCACGCACCTGGGACGAGACGTCGCGGCTCTACACCTCGGGCACCACCGGGCAGCCCAAGGCCGTGCCGCTGACGAGCCTCAACGAGGTGCTCACGGCGCACGACGTGATCATCCACTTCCCGCTCGGCCCCGACCGACCGGACGATGAACATGTCGCCCTGGTTCCACCGCGGCGGCAACTACTGCGCCGGCCCGAACACCGTCTTCTACGTCGGCGCCGAGGCCGTCACGCTGCCGCAGTTCGACCCGGGGCTCGTGCTCGACCTCGTCGAGGACCACCGCCTCACCTACGTGATCGGCGCCCCGACGAACCTCGAGCGCCTCGCCGACGAGCAGGAGGCGAAGCCCCGCGACCTCTCGACCCTCAAGGGCATCGTGACGATGGGCGCGCCGTTCGAGCGCGCCGCGGCGCTCCGCTATCAGCAGCGTCCTGACGCCGCGCATCTCGAACGGCTACGGCACCACCGAGGCCTTCTGGAACACGTACCTGCGCCCGCGACGATCTGCCGACGCCGCCGGCGCCGCCGGACGCGCCTCGATCGACGACGACGTCGTGGTCGTCAAGCGTCTACGCCGAGCGGCCCGGGCGACCCCGCGAGCCCGTCGCGCAAGACGGCAAGGAGATCGGCGAGGTCGCCATGCGCTCCGTGAAGTGCGGGCTACGCCTACCGCGGCAACCCCGAGGAGCACGCCAAGAAGTTCCGCGACGGCTGGGTCTACCCGGCGATCTCGCGACCTGGAACGACGAGGAGGTCGTGACGATCGTCGGCCGCAAGGACGACATGATCATCTCGGGCGGCGAGAACGTGCATCCGGTGCAGGTCGAGGAGGCCCTCGCCGAGCACCCGGGCGTCGCCGACTCGATCGTCTGCGGCCTCCCCGACGCGGAGTGGGGCGAGATCGTCGTGGCCTACGTCGTGCCGTCGGCCGGGCGCGCCCGAGGATGCCGCAGCCGCGCGCGCGACCTCGACGCGTATCTGCCGGGCGAGTGTCGCGCTCGCCGGCTTCAAGCGGCCGCGCCGCTACGCCTTCGTCGCCGAGCTGCCCTACACCGCCACGGGGAAGAAGCAGCACTTCAAGCTGAAGGAGCAGGCCGTGGAGGATGCCGCGGCGGGGCGGTTCATCCGCCCCTGAAGCGCGGCCTAGACTCCCGGCATGACCGACCGGGGCGAACGCACGGCGCGACCCGAGCACCGGTGGCCTCCCGTCGTCGCCGTGGTGTGCGCGATGGCGCTGTACACGTTCCTGCCGAGCGGGCTGTTCGAGATCCAGCGCTATGTCGTCGTGGGCATCGGCCTGGTGCTCCTCATCCCGCTGATCGTGATCAACCCGCACCGCTACACCAAGGAGACCCGGTTCTCGCGGCTGAGCGAACTGGTCCGCCTCGCCTTCGGAGGAGCTTAGCCGTGCTCTGCTATATGTGTGTACTGAAATCCGTCGTAGCGCACCATGGTTTCGGTGATATTTGTAGTGACCCCGATGGATAGCATGACCTTTACTGGTGATAAGGTCGTAAACAACCGAGTTACTATACAGGCAAGTAGCAACAACAAAGATCACAAAACAGACTGCTCCAATGCCTAGCAACAGCGAGCGCTTTTGCATAAAATTGCTCAAGTCTCACTTCTTCCCCATTGTTACTGATCATTGTACTGTCCTGCTACAAATATCACAAACTTACTGGCTAAGATGCTACAATCTCAGAGATGAAGCAAGTTACAATTGTCATTCCGGCATTCAATGAAGAGCAAGTCATAGCGCAGCTGCATAAAAAGTTAGATGAGATATGTAGGCCACTTTCCAAAAAATATGACTTTGAATTTTTGTTTGTAAACGACGGTAGTAATAGTGACAATACACTAGACGTTATCAAAAAGCTCCGAAAAAAAGACCCTAGAATTGCCTACATAAGCTTGTCCAGAAATTTTGGTAAAGAAGCAGCGATGCTCGCAGCGTTTGATGCAGTCGAGAGCGATGCACTAATCATCATTGATGCAGATCTCAACACCCACCCAACTAATAACAAAGATGCTGAAGTACTGGGAAGAAGGCTACGATGACGTGTATGCACGAAGGCGTGCTCGCTGGGGCGAAAGCCGGCTAAAAAAACTAACAGCAAAATATTTTTACGCTCTTTTACAGCACTCTACTGACATCCCTATTCAACGAGACACTGGTGACTTCCGTTTACTCAGTAGAAAATGCATTCTTGCGCTGCGTGAATTACGAGAATCAGATCGTTTTACTAAAGGGATGTTTTCGTGGATTGGCTTTAAAAAGAAAGAGATCGTATACGACCGCCATGCTCGTGCTGCTGGCCAAACAAAATGGAGCTACTGGAAGTTACTAGATTTTGCTATCGGTGGTATAACCTCATTTACGACTGCACCGCTACGTTTTTCTACCATGCTAGGAGCCGTCACTTCATCGTTAGCGTTTATCTATATAGGCTACATCATTTTAAAGGCACTGTTATTTGGTGTGGACGTTGCGGGCTACCCTTCACTTATGGCGGTAATACTGTTTCTTGTGTGTGTACAGCTACTTTCGCTTGGAATCATCGGAGAGTATATTGGGAGGATTTTTAACGAGTTCTACGTTGCCCATCATACCTTTTAGAAGACAGCAGCTATGATGCAGAAGATACTAAATAGCCAGGTAGCACGATTTGCAGTTGTTGGAGCTGCAAATACTTCAATAGACCTCGCCATTTTTTTGTCACTAAGTCTTCTTAATTTGCCACTGCTTGGTGCCAATGCTGTTTCGGTAAGCATTGCTTTTTTGTTTAGCTTTTTTGCTAATCGTCATTTTACTTTCAAAAAAAATAAAAGGGGAAGCAACGAGACAATTCGTACTATTTGCAATCTTCACATTACTGGGGCTTTTTGTCTTGCAGCCAATAGTGCTGCTAAGCGTTCATCATTTTGCAGTATCTGTAGGTTTTACAAAGGTCATCTCTCTTTTGATCGCAAAAATATCTGCAATTGCACTCACACTTTTGTGGAACTATTTTTGTTATTCAAAAATAGTCTTTAAGGGATCTGCGTAGATAGAATTCAGTAGCCAGTGAGGCAGATCATCGAATATGATGGCATGCTGCTGGTATGTTTCAACTTTTGTATTTTCTGTTGCCGCCAAGTGTGCGCATATGAAACAACTTACCCGAATGCCACTACCTATCACCGCAACGGTAGATCTATCTTTGAGACTGACCTTCCCAAGAAGTGTTTGCCGGTGTGCATGATAACTTTTTGGCAGTGTACGCCTATGCCTGCGTTGCATTTTATTTCGTTGTCTTTAAAGATTTGCATTGTAATCTGCCTGCTTTTAGATACTAGAAGTATAGCTAGCTATGCAGGTGCTGGCGTCTGTAAGAAATCAACCAGCCGCGGTGTAGACTAGAGGCATGCTACTATCCGAAACAACAGCCCAGGATGCCGCACAACATTTAGCGGCCCATGACCCCTTGCTTAAAACTGTTATAGACAAGTACGGCCCGTGCACCATCCGGCCGCACAAAGAACTATTACCAAGAACTGGTGGATAGCATTATCAGCCAGCAGCTGAGCGTCAAAGCCGCTGCTGCCATAGAGAGCCGGTTTCAGGATTTGTTCGGTGGGCAGTTTCCGTCGCCCGGCGCAGATTCTGACCAAGAGACCGGATGACCTGAGGGCCATTGGCTTTAGCTATGCCAAAGGCAACTACGTGCGCGACCTGGCCCAGCACATTACTGGACGGCAAAGTTACAGTTCGATACGTTCGATGCGTTCACGAATGACGAAATTATTCGCGAGCTCACAGCCGTGAAAGGTATTGGCGAATGGACGGCCCATATGTTTTTGATGTTTTGCATGGGTCGCAGCGAAATACTACCCGTCGGCGACCTGGGTATCAAAAATGGCATAACAAACTATACGGCCTAGACACAGGCCCCGCGCCGGAGGATATCAAAACGATTGCCGCAAACAACTGGCACCCGTACGAATCTGTTGCCAGTGGTATCTGGGCTAGCCTAAGCAACAAACCAGCGCTATAACAAAGACTATCCACAGCTTGTACACATAGAACAAATATCACAGAGTTTTTTATATAGTGGTGCTACGCTGAACTTGCGAGACCACACAAAACTAGCCGCACCGTGCAATCGTTGCTGCTCCAAAACGTCCGCACCCACTACCTCAAGGAGTAGATCATGAGCCTGAAACCTCTGCGACCTGTTATTGCACCGAAAAATCCTCCGACTGTTGCCGCAGCCGGTCGCGGCCGAAAATTACTGATAAGCCGGCTGCGTGAAATAGACGCACTCAGCGCCAAAGAGTTAGCAAGTATGCTAGCGGATGAAAAGATTAAAAGTAGTTACCAATCGTATTCAGTAGCTACGAATTGGCTACTTTTTGAATCGCTTTACAATTGGCAAGGCGATGTTGGCAATTAAGGCCAACAGTATTCCAAGCGCAGTTGCCTTGAACAGTACCGAAATTAAGACTACAAACAGTACGTTTACGGCCAGCCATTTGAAGAACATGGTTCGTGAAATGCGCAGGCGTAAATATTCTGCACCCAAGTAGTAGTATGGGAAGACCGTTAGTACTAGGAAAGTACTGACGCTAGACCAAATATCAGTACGACTGCCAGGCCTTGCCAGAATGGACTCGTGACTGCCAGCGGTATCAACGAGAAAATAGCCGTAATACTGGTAGCGATCAGTGGACGGAACCGCTCTGCCAATGCTGCCACAGCGGAATCTATCGGTGACAAGCCACTACGCCGCGCCTGATTGGCATAGTCTGTTAGCAAAATAGTATTCTTGATACTCAGACCAATTAGCGCAAAGAAACCTAACATGGCAAAGAAGCTAAAGGCGTTATCGGTGAGGTACAGTCCCAACGTGACACCAACAAACTAAATGGCAGTGCCATAAAGATCAGCAACGGCTGCAACAATGAGCGGAACTGCAGGGCAAGTAGTAAGTAAATAACTACCAGAAGCGCTGGAAATGCTAGCGCCAGTGTTTTGAATGAATCTTGATTTTCTTGCTCCTGCCCTAGGTCAAATGTAAGATCGCTGGTTTTTAGTCCATAGCTTTTTAGCTTGGCGGCGTTAAATTCTTTCTTAACCGCTTCCTGGCCAAGTGTGGTTAAGGTAGTTGTATCGGTACCGTCAAATTGTGACGTCACGCCCACAACTGCTTTACCATCAACGCGCTTATAGACGCTGACATTGTCTACGGTTGAATCTGTAATGGTAGCTTTTGTACCGCTAACCCGCGTCAGCTTGTGTCCGTTTAAATACGTGGCCATATCGTTTGCCAGGCGCACCGCGGCAGGACGATTAGTAGCGTTAACATTTACTGTAAAACCAGCTGCTGGCGGACCATTATCTATTTGGTAAACACTAGCTTTTGCTCCATCAAAATTCTTGAAACTCGTCTCTAGTTTTTTAGCAAGCTGTGGCGCCGTTGGGCCACGCTCGGTATACGGGGTAATGTTAATGTTGAGGGTCGCCAGCTGAGCATTGGCGATACCGTAATACGAAGCATTCTCAAAATACTGTCCGAGTGTTTTGCTGGTTAAATCATCTGCGCGTGCAGCTGTTTTGCTTGCCTGCTCTACGCTAATACCGGCCGGGAACGTTAACGCCACGGCTAGCTGATTTGTGTCTTTACTGGATGGAAAAATATTGAAGGTAACCTTGCTAAATATAAAGCCGGCAGCAACGACGAATAGTAGTCCAATTACAACAGCACCAATACCAACACCAAACTCGCGCTTGCGATGATGCTGAGCCCACAGCATTGGCTTGGCTAGCCATTCTGCAATACGGTGCTCTACCCCTGCGGCTAACTCTTTAACATTACCTTGAGCAATGAAGTCTAAACCAAAGGCTACAATAACATAG
>CAVUCJ010000004.1:0-11602 GCA_963739745.1 uncultured beta proteobacterium | reverse complement strand
TGACCCTCGAGGTCGGCGCCAGGACCTTGAGGGTCGTGGTCGCCGTCACGCCGCCAGGCGGCTCGCCGGTTGCATCCCGCGCCGCTGACCCAGGCTGTCCGGCCCGTAGACCTCCGCGTTGACGTCCACGAACGCAAGCATCGCGCCCAGCTTGCGGTCGGCGCCGTCTTCGAAGCCGCACTCGCCGATGAACTCGCGCGGATTGCGGAACGTGCCGAGCATGATGTCCCACAGCGGGAGGTCGCCGTAGTTGTAGTCGTGGTGGCCCATGCGGTGGTGCACGCAATGCGACTCGGGCCGCTGGATGAGATATCCGAGCCACTGCGGCGTGCGCACGTTCCAGTGCTGGAACAGGCCGTAGAACGCGGCGACATAGCCGACCAGCGCGGCGGCCAGCGGATCCAGGCCCAGCACGATCACGGTGACGAACAATTGCAGCATGACCAGTGCGACCATTTCGGTGGGGTGAAACAGCACCGAGCCCGGGATGTCGACGCGGTTGCGGACTGTGATGGATCTGGTGAAACGTGCGCCAGAGGAGCGGCACGCTGTGAACGGCGCGGTGCCACGCGTAAAGAACGCCGGACAGTACGAAGTAGCCGACCAGCGTGCCGCCGGCGACACCGAACCTGGCACCGTCGAACCAGCGGTGCGCGGCCATCCACTCGATGGGGAGGAGCAGCGGCACGAGGGTCGACAGCGTGCCCAGCAGGAGCAGGAAGCCGAGGCCCAGCCATTGCCATCCTTTGCGTGGCGGGAAGTTCCGGGCGGGCCGCAGTCGTTCCGTGATCAGGAAGAAGAGATAGGTGATCGGAACGAGCAATCCGACGATATCGATGGTTGTCATGGAAGCCTCCGTTTTCCTGGCACCCATTATCCTTACGGCGTAAGGGCGTGGCGAAAGTCTACCCTTACGGTGTAAAATTGCAAGCATGACTGCCAGACCAGCGAAGATTCGGGGGGGGCGGGCGTCCGCCGCCGCGGCCCTGCGCCGGCGTTCCCCTTTGACGCCGGGGCGGATCGTAGCCGAGGCATTGGCCCTTATCGAAGCGGAAGGACTGGCCGCTTTCTCGACGCGCCGGCTGGGTGAGGCCCTGTCCTGCGAAGCCATGAGCATCTATCACCACTTTCCGAGCAAACAGCATCTGCTCGACGCGCTGGTCGACCACGTGGTCGCGAATTTCGAATGGCCTTCGCCGCGCATCGACCCGCTGGAACGATTGCGCCGGGTTTGCTACGGCTACCGGGCATTGGCGCACCGCAACCCGCGGTTCTTCCCATACGTCGCCGTGCATCGCCTCAACACGCCGACCGGGGTCGCCTTCATCGAGCGTGTGCTCGCCGCCTTCGAGGCCGTGGTGCACGACCACGAGCGCGCAGCGCGCTGGTTCCGCATCCTTGGCCATTACCTCGTGGGTGCTGCGCTCGACGAGACGTCGGGATATGCGGCCGGGCCCACGGCGGCCGAACCGGTCGACGAAGCGTACATCGGCGAACATTGCCCACGGCTCCATGCCGCGGCGCCCTACTTCAAGCGTGCGCAATGGGATCCGACGTTCGCGTTGGGCCTGGAGTCGCTGATCTCGGCAATGACGGCGGAGCGGTCCGGGAAGGCCTGAGCATGTGCTGCGGTCGCTTCGATCTCCGGGTATCGAATCCCGGCGTCGTGACCGCGGCGCAAGCTCGACCATATCCGGCGTCTCTTCCATCACGCCGCCTCCGCGACCACGACGTAGCGCAGCGGCCCACCCGGGTTGAGCGCGTCGAACGGGTAGCAGGTGACAAGCGTCAGCGTGGGCACCGGCGTGTCGCGTGGCAGCCGCAGTTCGTGTTGGTCGGCGACATAGGCGCGGAGGATGCGGAAACGGCGCATGCCGCCGTCGGCGCGCTCGACGACGACTTCGTCGCCGGCGGTGACGTCCTTGAGGAAGCGAAAATGCGTATCGCGATGCGCGGTGAGCACCGCATTGCCCGCATCCCCCGGTTGCGCCGAGCCGTCGAGATGGCCGGGTCCGAACGCCAACGTGCGACCCGATGCGCCGGCCAGCACCAGCAGGTCGGCGCCGCGCGAGGCAACGATCAAACGTGCGACCGGATAGGTGTCGGCCCAGGGCCAGGGCTTGGCAGGCATCCCTGTGGCGCGCTCGCGATCCCAGGCGACGTGCAACAGCAGCTGCGCGACCCGGGCCTTCGCGAGGATGTACAACCCCTGGCCGAAACTCGCCATGCCTCCGGCCGCGAGCAACGTGATACAAATTACGACTATTAGCTTGCGAATATGTATCGCATTGCCCGCGCCTGCGTCGCGGGAAGACGCGCGGCCGCCGATCGGGGAAGACTCGTCCGGGCGGAAGCCCGTGGCAATACCGGGCGCGGCCGCCCTCATCCAGTTGCAGGCCGCTCCCCGTTCCCGGACGACGGGTCCTCCCCGATCGGCGGCGCGGTTCATCGGGCCAGCGCTCCCGTGTCGTTGCAGATGCCGTCGCGGCCGACCCGACGCCGGCGAAGCGCCAGCGTGCCGGCCAGCAGCAAGGCCAGCGCGCCGGCCAGCAGCAGCAAGAGCGCAGGCGTTGCGGTGCGCGGAAGTTGATCGAAGCCGGTCAGTCCTTCGGGAACGTTGCCGGGAATCGCGGATGCGGGCGCGGCGACGCCGGCAGGCTTCACCGGCGAGACGTCGACGGCGACGAGACTCGTGTACTTGCTGACCAGGTGGTGCGTGAGCGCGACGTCGAGCACGGCGGAACGGACCTCTTCCTCGGACGCGCCCTTGCGCCCGGAGTCCATCAGCGCGCTGATCTTTGCGCGCGCCCACAGCACGGCCACCCCGGGTTCGCTCGCGGTGGGCGCCTCCGGAAGCAGCGTGCCCCAGACCGTGTCGGCGCGATGTCCCGACAGCGCGATGGTGCCGCTGCCCGCATTCGCGTTGAATTGAGCGCTCACGATGACCGGCTCGCCGGCATAGAGATCGGGGACGATGCGCGGCCATACGTCCGCGCCGGCCGGCCAGTCGACGACGATATCGGTCAGCGCAGGACTTTCGAGCTTGACGAACAGTGCCGTGATCTTCTCCTTCACTTCGCGCACGTCGCCAATGATGGTGAACGTACCGCGGCCGAATTGCGCCGCACGGGTCATGAAGAACAGGTTGGGTGCGGGTCCGATACCGACAGTGAAGAGGCGTCGGTCGCCGATATTTTCATTGATGAGACGCAGGATCGCGTCCTCGTTGCCGACGGCGCCGTCGGTGAGGAACACCACCTGCCGCAGCATCGATGACTCCCGCGCTCCCGCGAGCGCGACTTCGAGCGCCGGCAGCATCTCGGTACCGCCGCGGGCGCGCAGCGAGGCGACGAAGCGCTTTGCGCGCGACAGCGTGCCCGCATCCACCGACACAGGTGCCGGGTACAGCGCATGGGTCTGCGAGTTGAATTCGATGACGTTGAAGCGGTCGCCGGGTTGCAGGCGGTCGAGCGCCATCAGCAACGCATCGCGGGCCTGGGCGATGGAGACGCCCTCCATCGAACCGGAGGTGTCGACGATGTAGGTGACCTCGCGCGGCGGCCGCGGCGCCGCCGGTTTCGACGCGGCCGGCGGCAGCGCCATCAGCAACGCGTAGGTCTTGCCGCCCATTGTCTCGGTGAAGAGTGCGGCGCCGGGCGCCGCGCCCACGTCCGGCGTCCACACCAGCTCGAAGTCCCGCGCCGCAGGAATCGGACCTTCGGCGAGCGCCAGGCGGAAGCGATGACCGGGCTCCTCGTCAATGGTCATTGGATGGTAGGTGCTCGCCAGCCGGGCAAGCGGAAAGCCGGCGTTGAGCTCGATGGCGATGCGCACCGGGTTGACGTAACCGTCGTGGCGATCGGCGACCGGCGGCGTGATGCGGTCGGCGTCGAGCACCTGCTCGGTCGCCGGCGACCGGCCCGAACCGGTGCCACCCGCCTCGAACGGAGCGCCGGAAACGTACCGGGGCGTGATCGCGAGCGGGAAGCGCAGCCGGAACGAGCCTTGGTCGTATCGCAGCGATTGCTGATATTCGATCGCGACGACGACTTCTTCATTGGGCCCGATGTTCGCCACGCTGGTCGTGAACATGTTCGGACGTTCCTGCTCGACCAGCGTGGCCTTGCGGCCTTCGCTCTTCGCGGATTCGTAGCTGCGCCGGGCATCACCGCGCTCCCTGATCTGCCCATCGATGATGCGCTCGCCGATCTGCATATGCAGGTGGTCGACCGCGGCGTTCTCGGGCAGCGGGAAGACGTAGATGCCCTCACGCCAGTCGGCGGTCGGATTCACGAAGCGCTGCTTCACCTCGACCCGGGCGATCATGCCGCTGATGCTCATGTGCACGTCGGTGAAGAGCAGCGGCGAGGCCACCCGCGCGCCGTTGCCCTCCTTGAGGTACAGCGTACCGGTACCGGTCTGTGCGGGCGCAGCTTGCGCGGGGGTGGTCACGATGAACACCGCGAGCGCCAGCGCGATGCTCACGATGACGCCGGCCGCGATGCTGTCGAGCACGAGCCGGGCCAGGCCGCGCCATTCGCGGCGCAGCACATCCTTGCCGATACACCGTTCGCCATTGGCCATTGCGTGTCGACGCCTTATCCGTTGTTCACGCCGGCGGCGGGCCTCATCCACCGATCGCGCCCGCCGGCAACGCGCCATCGATGAAACGCATTACGCGCGTGCATTCGGACGCCTGCATGCGGTGATCCGGGCGAACCGATGAAGAAAAATGGCAAACCTGGGGCGGACGGGTGTCGATGGGTCAACCGAGGCACCGCGTTGCGACGGGTGCGCTATATTCCATTGCTCGCAACCGCGAACTTTCTGCCAACCGCCAACCGCTTCCTGCCAGCCGAATGCGCCGTATCGCAATAGTCGAAGACGAGCCCGCCATCCGCGCCAACTACACGGAGGCGTTGCGTCGTCACGGCTACGAGGTGGCGACCTACGCGAGCCGCCCGGACGCGCTGGCCGCATTTCGCACCAGATTGCCGGACCTGGCGCTCGTCGACATCGGATTGGGTGATGACATCGACGGCGGCTTCGCGTTGACGCGCGAGCTGCGCGCGATGTCGGCCACCGTGCCAATCATCTTCCTTTCGGCGCGCGATTCCGATTTCGACATCGTTGCCGGCCTTCGGCTCGGCGCGGACGATTACCTGACCAAGGACGTGAGCCTGCCGCATCTCGCCGCACGCATCGCGGCGCTGTTCAGGCGCAGCGAACTCCTGTCGGCGCCGCCGGCGACCGAGGACATCGTCGAGCGCGGCCCGCTGACGCTCGACGTCAAGCGGCTCACCGCCACGTGGCGCGGCCAGCGCGTCGATCTCACGCTCACCGAGTTCTGGATGGTGCACGCGCTCGCCCGTCATCCCGGTCACGTCAAGGACCGCGATGCACTGATGCGCGACGCGAATATCGTCGTCGACGACAGCACGATCACGTCGCACGTCAAGCGCATCCGGCGCAAGTTCCTGGTGCTCGATCCCGCGTTCGACCGCATCGCGACCGTGTACGGCATGGGGTATCGCTGGGGCGAATGACGATGCCGCGCATCGCGCTGTCGATCCGTGCGCAGCTGCTGCTGGTCCTGACGGTGTTCCTTGCGCTGCCCTGGCTGGGTGTCGAGTACGTGCGCGAGCTGGAACACGTGCTGCGCGACGCGCACGAGCGCACGCTCGCCGGCACCGCGCAGGCGGTCGCAACCGCGCTGCACGATCGCCCCCGGCTCTTTGCGACGCCGCCCGATCCGATTGCCTCCTTTGCGCGCGAGCGGGCGAATCAGCGCGCGATCGGCTCGCTGCCGCCGTCCGCGTCACCCGAGATCGCGCAGATCATCGAAGGCCTGTCGCGCACGACGGCACGCATCTGGGTGATCGACCGCGACGGCACCGTGCTGGCGCGCGCGGGGACGCTCAAATCCCCGCCCATTTCGACACCCGACGAATCCTTCTGGGCGCGCGCCGAGCGCGCCACGGTGGGACGGATCTACCAGGCGATTCTCGAGCAGCCGCACGAGGATTTCCGCGACGACGCCGCGACCCAGGGCGCCCCGCACGGCCGCGACGTCGAGGGCGCGCTCGCCGGCATCCTGACGACGGAGCGCCGACCGACGTCCGATGGCCTCGCGGTGGTGTTGAGCGCCGCGCATCCGGTATGGGTCGGCGATCAGATACGCGGCGTGGTGGTGGCGGAGGAAACCGGCAATGCGGTGCTGGCCGAGCGCAACCGGGCCTTCGAGCGCCTGTTCAACATCGTGCTCGCGGTGCTGCTGGTCGGCTCGCTCGCCCTGACCGCCTACGCGTCCTGGCTGTCGGCGCGCATTCGCCGGCTGCGCGACGACGCCGAGCGCGCGATTGACGAGCGCGGCCGCGTCCGGGCGCCGCTCGCGAGTTCACGCGCGGGCGATGAAATCGGCGACCTCTCCCGCAGCTTCTCGAACGTTCTGGCCAGGCTTGCCGAATATGCGAGCTACCAGGAACAGATGGCGAGCCGCCTGTCGCACGAGCTGCGCACGCCGATCGCCGTCGTCCGCTCGTCGCTCGACAACTTGAAGTCCACCCCGCCGGGTGACGATGCGCGCGTTTATATGGAGCGCGCGCAGGAAGGGCTCGCGCGCCTGACTCAGATCCTGACCCGGATGTCGGAGGCCTCGCGGCTCGAGCACAGCCTGTTGGATGTCGAGCGCGAGCGCTTCGACCTGGTTCCGGTGGTAAGCGGTTGCGTCGACGGCTTCCGGCTGGTGTATCCGTCGGCCCGGATCGGCTTTCGGCCCCCCGCGAGTGCAATTCCGATCGAGGGGGCGCCGGAACTCATCGCGCAGTTGATGGACAAGCTGATCGCCAACGCCGTCGAGTTCGCCCACGGCAGCGCGATCGACGTCAGGCTCGAGCGTGGGGAGTCCGAGGCCCGGCTGATCGTGGCCAACGACGGGCCGCCGCTCCCCGCACACATGCAGGGCCGCCTCTTCGAATCGATGGTCTCGGTGCGCGCCGGCGGCGCGGCCAGCCAGCCGCACCTGGGCCTCGGGCTCTATATCGTCCGCGTGATCGCGCAGTTCCACGGGGGCCGCGCCGAAGCGGCCGACAAGCCAGGCGGGACGGGCGTGGTCGTCACCGTTACCCTCCCGCTTCGCGCCGATTGAGCGTTGCGGAACTGCATGTCATCCGCCCCCGTCCGCGCAAAAGCGGGGACGCGGGGGTCCTGCGAGCGTGGTCACTCCTTTCGGAAAGGAAATGCAAGATCCGGCTTTCCGCGGCGAAGCAACGACGCCGAGCCAGGATTGTTACGGCGTCGACACCTCTTTCACCAATGCGCGCGTCGAACTCGATGTCCACCGTTGGGACCTCCGGCGCCGGTCCCGTCGAACTTCAGCGTGCCCGCGAGATGCTTGGCGTCGTCGGCCTTGACGGCCAGCGCAGCATAGCGCTCGGTCCCCGAGTACTGGACCTTCTGATCGTTCATGACCATCCAGTAGCTCATGCGCGGCCCGCTTTCGAGATTCACCGACAGCCCGTCGCCGAGATTGCTGTCGGTGCACGACATCGTCTTGCATGCGGCGATCCCGGCGGACAGATCGGTCCCCGAAAGGATCAGCCGGCGAATTGTCTGCTTGGTAACGGCATCGGGGCCCTTGACCAGATACGCGTGCTTCACGTTGACCGTGCGCCCCTTCGACGTCACCGTGCCCTGGGCGTCGCCTGCGGCAACGGCCGGTAGCGCGAGGATGGAGGCGGCAAGCGCGGTGGCCAGTGCAAGTGTGAACCGGTGCGGGCTGCGAGCCTTGCCGACGACGGGGTGGACGGGCATTGCTATCTCCTTTGTGCAGGGAAGGGTGGCGGGTCGCAGGTCCGGTCTGCCAGCGGCCCGTAGCCCTCGTCGGACAGCGTCCCGCCATTCCTGACCGGTTGCCTCCGTCGGCGCGCTGCGGCCCGATTCTAGCGGAAGCCGACCCGCGCAGGCAGGCGCGCGCCTTTCTCGCCGATCGTCGCAGAACGCCGTCGTGTCGCCCGGGCGAGCCGAGAGCGCCAATCGGCGATAATCCCCGCCGTGCGCTTCACTCACTTCTATTTTGCGTTCGCGGCCGGGTACCTGCTGTCCTACCTGTACCGGACGGTCAATGCGGTCATCTCGCCGGAACTCACGAGCGAGCTCTCGCTCAACCCATCGTCGCTCGGCCTGCTCACGGGCGCGTATTTCCTCGCGTTCGCCGCGATGCAGGTGCCGGTCGGCATGCTGCTTGATCGCTACGGGCCGCGCCGGGTGGAGCCGGTGCTTCTGGTGGTCGCCGCAACGGGAGCGGCGCTCTTCGCGTTCGCCCAATCGCTGTCCGGGCTGGCATTGGGACGCGCGCTGATCGGCGCCGGCGTGAGTGCCTGCCTGATGGCACCGTTGAAAGCGATCAGCGCCTGGTATCCTGCCGACCGCCAGGCGTCCTACTCGGGCTGGATGATGGTTGCCGGCGGCGTCGGTGCGCTGACTGCGACGGTGCCGCTGGAGCTCGCGCTGCGCGTCACCGACTGGCGCACCGTGTTCGTCGGGCTTGCGCTGGTGACGCTGCTCGTCGCGGCTGCCATCGCCTGGCGCGTACCTGACACCGAGAAGCCCGAGCACATCGGCGGCGTCGCCGAACAGTTCGCGGGCGTGCGCCGCGTGTTCATGCATCGGCGGTTCTGGTGGATCGCCCCGCTCGGTGGGTTTGCGATGGGCTCGTTCATGGCAATCCAGGGGCTGTGGGCGGTACCCTGGCTGATGGAGGTCGAAGGCGCCACGCGCGCGATTGCGGCCCGTCACCTGCTGTTGATGAATGCGGTGATCATGCTGGGCTATGCGGCGCTGGGCTACTTCGGCACGCGGTTGGCACACCGGGGCATCCATGCGCGGCATCTGTTCGTGACTGGATTCGGCGTCAATCTTTGCGCGCTGGCGCTGATCGTGCTGCGGATGCCGGGCAGCTTCGTATGGTGGTCGGCGTACGGACTCGGCGCGGCGGTCAACGTGCTCGCCTTTACCGTGCTCAATGAAGGCTTCGGTCGAGACCTGACCGGGCGCACGAACACGACGCTCAATCTGCTGATGTTCAGCGGCAGCTTTCTCACGCAATGGGGAATCGGCGTGCTCGTGGACGCCGCTCGTGTCGCCTACGGCCTCGATGAGGCGGGCGGGCTGCGCGTCGCGTTCTGCGTGATCCTCGCCGGCGACGTCGTCACTTTCACGTGGTTCCTGCGCGGATGGAAGCAGCACAGCGTCCACGCGCCGGGTCCCGCGACGGCGACAGCCTCGTGAACGCGATGGGGCCAGGAAGAATAAGAATGCGCATTCCGTGCTCCGTCGTCCCCGTGAAAGCGGGAGCCCGGCGTCTTTCCTCGTACGGCACGGGGTTCCCGTTTTTGCGGAGACGACAGAATGTAGAGGACGCATTCACCTGTTTCGGCAATTCTCGACAGCCTGTCGATTCGGAAGGGAAGCGGTAGGCCATGCACCTGCACATCCTGGGCATCTGCGGCACGTTCATGGGCGGCATCGCTGCGGTCGCGAACAGTGCGGGCCACACGGTCACCGGCTGCGACGCCAACGTTTATCCGCCGATGTCCACGCAGCTTTCGGCGCTCGGGATCGGGCTCACCGAAGGCTGGGACGCCGCACAGCTGAATGGCGTTGCGCGTGACGCCGACATCTTCGTGATCGGCAACGTCGTGTCGCGCGGCAATCCGCTGATGGAGGCGATTCTGGATTCCGGCCGCCGTTATGTGTCCGGGCCGCAGTGGCTCTACGAGCAGGTCCTGGCCGACCGCTGGGTGCTGGCAGTCGCGGGCACGCACGGCAAGACGACCACCAGCGCGATGCTCGCGTGGATCCTCGAGCATGCGGGCCTGCGGCCGGGCTTCCTGATCGGCGGCGCGCCGATGGACTTCGCGGTGTCGGCGCGCCTGACCGACAGCGCGTTTTTCGTGATTGAGGCGGACGAATACGATACCGCGTTCTTCGACAAGCGCTCGAAGTTCGTCCATTATCGTCCGCGAACGGTGATCCTCAACAACCTCGAATACGATCACGCGGACATCTTTTCCGACCTCGCCGCGATCGAGACGCAGTTCCACCATCTGGTACGCATGGTGCCCGGCAACGGCCGCATCGTCGTCAACGGCGGCGAACCCTCGCTGGCGCGCGTCCTTGCCCGCGGCTGCTGGAGCGAAGTCGAGCGATTCGGCTTCGCGGAGGTGCCGGGCACCGGACCGGACTGGACGATCGCGGTCGACGGCACGATCCTGCTGGGCGGCGCGCCGCAGGGGACGCTCAAGTTCGGGCAGGCGGGACGGCACAACCAGGGCAATGCGCTGGCCGCGCTGGCCGCCGCGCGGCATGTCGGCGTGCCGGTCGCTGCCGGGCTGGCGGCGCTCGGGCAATTCGGCGGGGTGAGGCGCCGGCTCGAAACGCGCGGGACGGTGCGCGGCATCACCGTGTACGACGATTTCGCGCACCATCCCACCGCGATCGCAACCACGCTCGACGGCCTGCGCCGCGTGGTCGATGGCGCGCGCATCCTTGCGGTGCTCGAGCCACGGTCGAACACGATGAAGCTGGGCGCGATGAAGGATGCGCTGCCGGGCAGCCTCCGGATCGCGGATCGCGTGTTCTGCTACTCGGCGAACCTGGGCTGGGACGTGGCGCAGGCGCTGGCGCCTCTGGGTGACAAGGCGGCCGTGCATGACGACCTGGGCGCGCTCGTTTCGGCGATTGCCGCCGAGGCGCGGCCCGGCGATCACGTCCTGGTGATGAGCAACGGCGGCTTCGGTGGCATTCATGACAAGTTGCTGGCGCGACTCGGGCAAACCTCGGCGGACCCGCGTCCGCGCGCGCCGGACGATCCGCACGCGGTGGAACCGCCGGCACTCGCCGATCCTGGTTTCTCGCCTGTGGAGAGAGGGAAGGGGTGAGGGGGCGCATGGTTTCGTCGCTCACGCTCGTCTACCTGCACGGCTTCCGCAGCTCGCCGGCCAGCATCAAGGCCTCGCGGCTGTGTGAATACGTTGCGATGATGCCGCCGGCCTCGCGGCCGCAGCTTTACGTGCCCGCGCTGTCCGATCGACCGAGCGTCGCGATCGGCGACGTCGTGGCCTGGGTGGAGCGATATGCGCAAGCCGACGCGCTCGCATTCATCGGCAGCTCGCTCGGCGGCTACTATGCGACGCACCTGGCCGAGCGCTTCGGCGCGCACGCCGTCATGATCAATCCGACAGTACGTCCGTATGACGACCTCGAGCCGTGGCGCGGCATGCAGACCAATCTCCACACCGGCACGATATTCGAAGTCACCCAGGCGCATTTCGATGAGCTGCGCTCCTTTCGCGTCGCGCGCATCACGCGACCCGACCGCCACTTCCTGCTCGTGGAGACCGGCGACGAAGTGCTGGACTATCGCGAGGCCGTCGCCTTCTATGGCGGAGCATGTCAGTACGTCCGCGGTGGCGGCGATCATTCGTTCACCGAGTTCGCGGTGCAGCTGCCGGCAATCCTGCGCTTCGTCGGCGGGAAGGTCACACCGTGAGCCCGTGTCGCTACGACGTTGCACCGGGCCGGGGCGGATTGCTCGAGGCGA
>CAVUCJ010000003.1:0-299459 GCA_963739745.1 uncultured beta proteobacterium | reverse complement strand
CTCGAGGTCGAGGTGCTTGAGCCCGTGCCGCGCATCGACCATGAGCACCAGCGCGACGAGACTCGACCGGGTCGTCACGTACTGCCAGAGAAAATCCTGCCAGCCGCGCTTCACGCTGCGTGCGACCGCGGCATAGCCGTATCCGGGCAGGTCCGCGATCAGCCCGCCGCCGCGCAGCGCGAACAGGTTTATCTGCTGCGTGCGACCCGGCGTCCGGCTCGCGAACGCCAGCCGCGTACGGTTGGCCAACGCATTGATCGCGCTGGATTTCCCCGAATTGGAACGCCCGGCGAAGGCGATCTCGGCGACGCCGGGGGACGGGAGCTGCCAGGCCTGCGCGGCGCCGGTGACAAATTGCGCGCCTTCGAGCGGATGCGGCGCCTTGGCAGAGGGCGGCGCCGATACC
Source organism: uncultured beta proteobacterium (assembly GCA_963739745.1). Classification (GTDB taxonomy): domain Bacteria; phylum Pseudomonadota; class Gammaproteobacteria; order Burkholderiales; family Casimicrobiaceae; genus VBCG01. The sequence goes on along the minus strand of CAVUCJ010000003.1, from coordinate 299,053 downwards.
CCGGTTTTGGCCGGCCGCGGCGACTCCGATACAATGGCGCGTTTATTCACGGCCTGCCGGTCCCGCCGTCGCGCCGCATTTGGGGAGTCGAAAGAATGAATTGCACGTCGTCGCTGGCCGCGCTGTCGCTCTGCGCGCTGGCCATGGTTTCTTCGCCGGTCGCGGCCCAGGAGCCGGGCAAGCCCGATCTTTCTCGCGCCAAGCAGATCGCTGAAACCGTCTGCGCAGCCTGTCACGGCGCGGACGGCAACAGCGCCGTTCCCGTCAACCCGAACCTCGCCGGGCAGGGTGCGGAGTATATCAGCCGCCAACTGCAGCATTTCAAGGCGGGAATCCGCGTCAATCCGGTCATGCAGGGCATGGTCGCGGCGCTGACACCGGAGGAAATGGTCGCGCTCGGCATCTATTTTTCGCAGCAGAAGCCCAAGCCCCGGACGGCAAAGGATGCCAAGCTCGTCGAGATGGCGCAAACGATCTATCGCGCCGGCGATGCGGCGAACGGGCTGCCGGCGTGCTCGGCCTGCCATTCGCCGAATGGGGTGGGCGTGCCGAAGAGCTTCCCGCGCCTGGCGGGGCAGTACTCCGACTACACGCTCGCGCAGCTGAATTCGTTCAAGGCCGGCGAACGCGGCAACGACAAGGACGGCAAGGATGTCCAGGGCCGGATCATGGCGACGATCGCGCAGAAAATGAACGACACCCAGATGAAGGCATTGTCGGATTACGTGTCGGGACTGAGGTGACGTGCGCATCGCATCGCTACATGTCTATCCGGTAAAGGGCTGCCGCGGGATCGAGCTTTCTTCGGCCACGGTAAACGTGACCGGATTGGCCACCGAAGGCGCCGGCGATCGCGAATGGATGGTCCTCGCTAGCGACGGCAGGTTCCTCACCCAGCGCGAATTGCCGCGACTGGCGCTGGTGACGACGGCCGTGGCAGAGGGTGTTCTTCGGCTGTCGGCGCCACACATGAAGCCATGCGAGGTCCCGTTGGCTGTCGCGCCGGGCACATCTCGCGACGTGCAGGTGTGGCGCGACCGGGTCCGCGGACTCGATGCCGGCGATGGCGCCGCCCACTGGATGTCGGAGTGGCTGGCAACCGACGTTCGACTCAGTCGGTTCGACCGCGCGCATTCGCGGCCGTGCGACCGGGAGTACGCCGGCGATTCCGGCGCACACACGCTGTTCGCCGATGGCTATCCGGTACTCGTCATAGGCGAGGCGTCGCTTGCGGAACTCAACGAGCGGCTGGAGGCGCGGAGCGAGCAGTCGCTGCCGATGAACCGTTTTCGTCCCAATGTGGTGCTCGCAGGATTGCCCCCGTTCGCCGAGGACCATCTGGACACCATCGTCGCAGGCGAGGTGACGCTCAGGTGCGTCAAGCCCTGCGTTCGCTGTTCCGTCACGACCACCGACCAGTCCACCGCGCACGTCGGGCCGGAGCCTTTGCGCACGCTGGGCGAGTTCCGGATGGACCCGAGGGCGGGTGGCGTGACGTTCGGCATGAACGCCATCGTGGTGTCCGGCGCAGGAACCACGCTGGCAGCCGGGGCCTCGGCTGCGGTTGACTACCGCTTCTAGCGCACGCGACTCACTGCGCCAGCGCGCACATGATCGGATAGTAGGGCCCGGGTCCGTAGCCTTCCGCCGTCCACTTCTTCGTGCCGGCCAGGTCGTTTCGGATGACCGTTTCCGCCGTGTAGCGATGGTTGGTGGTGGACGCGTTGAAGTAGCGATAGACAGGAAGGGTGCCGCTGGGGCACGCGCCAGTCACCCTGTTCGGCAGCGGGACGTGGAACACGCTCGCGCTCTCGTAGATCCAGTCGACCGGATGCGCGGCGGCCGTGGCCGCGCATTCGGCCGGATCTGCCGAGTAGAAATGCGAGTCGCCGTACGCCGGCGCGCGGTAGAAGCGACACACCGGGCTGCTGCCCGGAGCGGGGTGGTCGTAGACCAGGAAGCGCAGGCCCGTGCGCTCCCAGCCGATCGTCCTCCCCGAATCGAGATTGTCGATCTCAGACGGATTCGTCGACAGGAAGTAGTGATCGAGCGAGCGATTGTAGAACTCCACCGCGACGACGATTCCGTTCGGGTTGGCGGCATTCGGCGAAAGGTATTGCCGCATCACCGGCAGCGCATCCTGAAGATTCGAATAGTAGTCGGGGTCATGCGGGGCGCTGCAGGATGACGCGCCTGCATAGAGCCCGCCGCGGACTTCGTAGTAGTCGCCGGCCATGGACAGCGTGGCCAGCGCGCCGCCGCTCGATCCGGGTTCGGTCACGCCTTGGCTCCACTCCACTTCGGTGAACTTGCTGTAGGCGAACCCGTCGTCGATCAGCAGGTCGCCCGTCGTCGTCCCCTTGCTCCATTTGACGACGTCCCCGTGCGGATGATGAAGCGAAATGACCGCCGTGCCCTGTGCGATCGGCTCGGCGCGCCACGCCGCGAACTGCGCGCCGACCGGCGGTGCATCCAGCAAGCGCACGATCGACCAGTCGTGATCCTGGCTGCGACCGAGCAGCAGCGCGCCACCGGTCAACTGGACGATGGACGGCGTGGCCTTGCTGTTGCAGGCGGCCGCATCAAAGAACCAGAACGTGTTGAGCGTTCGTGCGATACGCGCCGATTCGAGGCAATGGCTCGCCGACAAAAGGTAGGGCGTCTGCGACTGGGTCGTGTCGTTCAGCAGCGTGCCCGTGCAGACGTAGGCGCCCCCGTCCTCGCCGACAAAGGTCAGCTTGGCGACGGCCCTTGCGAGGTTGCGCGCGGCCGTGCTGGTTGGCACAACACACGCGAGGTCGATGTTGCAGGCGCCTGCAGCCCCGACGCCGAGGGCCTTCATGACCCGCTGCGACGGCGCCTTGAGATCGGCGCCCTCAATGAGCACGTGTGAAATCCGTGCAATGTCGAACGTCGCGTGCGGGACCGACGCACCGGGCGCGACGTGCAATTCGATGACGGCGACTTGGCCTGCAAGCATGGGCGACCAGAAGACACCGTCGCGCGCCGTTTCTGCAACGATTGCACTGGCAGGATAGCCTCCGAACGCCTGATCTTCGGACGACGACCCGGCGAAGCGCAATTCGAGCCCGGGTTCCGCCATGGTCATCACGAGTGCGACGCGCAGCGACAAGGCGCCGGGCGAGGCAATTTCGACATGCGCGATGCGCCCGCCGTCGGCGGACGCCACCCACGTGAGTTCGGACAGGTCGACGCGACGTGCCATGCGCGGCAGTTCGCGGCCAAATCCGATCGCCAGCGGCGCCCCCTTGCCGTCGAGCGCGGCGTTGTGCCTCTTCATCGTCGCTTCTTCAGCGGCGGCGGGGGGCAGGAGGTCGATCCGGCGTGCCTGCACGCCGGCAGCCGATTGCAGTTGCACCCGTTTCACCGTGGCGCCGCCCCGTACTTCTGCCGGCACCGCCGAAGTGACCGCTGGGGCGTCCGTTCCCTGCGTGCTCTCGGCGGCCCCCAGCGCCACCGCGGCATTTAGTGCCCCAGCCAGTACCAAGCTCACGAATGCTGCGCGCAGCATCGGACGGCGTGGGTGGATTGGGTTCATCGAAGGAGACCGGGGCAATTGGGTTCAGACAAAGCTATGGGCGGGGGTGCAAGTGCAGAACGCAGCGGATCCGGCGTCGTGAGCCACGCTTAGAGTGGCCCGCGCACGGGAGGTTCACCGGCCGGTGGCGGCGTCGCGATCCGCCAGACAGACGGCAAGCGCGTCTCTCCATGCGGGCAATCCCCATCCAAAGGCGCCGCGAAAGCGGGCGGTGGCCAGCACGCCATACGCGGGACGTCGTGCCGGGGTCGGATAGTCGGTGGTTGCGATCGGCGTAACGCGCGGGCTCGACGCGTCGCCGACGATCGCCGAGGCGAATCCGTGCCACGTCGTCTCGCCCGTCGCGCTCAGGTGGTACAGGCCCGCGCGCTCCCGCAGATAGGATGGCCCGCTCGCGACCAGCCTGGCGGTCGCCTCCGCCAAGGTACGCGCCCAATTGGGCGTTCCGGTCTGGTCACCGACGATTTTCAGTTCGTCGCGTTCGGCGGCCAGACGGCAGATGGTGTTCAGGAAATTCTTTCCGTGCCAACCATAGACCCAGCTCGTGCGCAGCACCAGCGCGCTCGCGCGGCTCCCGATGATCGCGCGTTCGCCTTCGAGTTTGGATTCGCCATACGCATTGAGCGGAGCGGTCGGCGCAGCCTCGTCGTAGGGCTGCCTCGCGGCGCCGTCGAACACGTAGTCGGTCGAGTAGTGGATCAGCAACGCCCCGGCTCGTTTCGCCTCCTCGGCGAGGATCCGCGGCGCATGCGCATTGACGGCGAACGCCTTGTCCCGCTCTCGTTCGGCGAGGTCCACCGCGGTATATGCGCCGGCGTTGACTACGAGGTCGGGCTTGATCGCTCGCATTGCCGCGACAATCGCGTCTGGCTGCGCAAGATCGAGCGTCACACGGTCGGTCGCCGCCACTTCGCCATGCGCAGGCAGCAGACGGGCAAGCTCGAATCCGAGCTGCCCCTGCGCGCCGGTCAGCAGGATGCGTGGCCGCGGCATCGGCATCCCCGCGCACTCACACGTACGTGTCGGCGTCCGCGAGCAGCGTGCCCGCGGCGTCCTTCGCCGCCAGCGTGGGGGCGCCCGCCAGCGGCCAGACGATTCCGAGCGCGGGATCGTTCCACAGCAGTGTCCGCTCGTGCTCGGGGAACCAGTAGTCTGTGGTCTTGTACAGGAACTGCGCCTGGTCCGACTGCACGAGGAAGCCGTGCGCGAATCCGGGCGGCACCCACAACATGCGCTTGTTGTCTGCCGACAGCACGCAGTGCATCGACTTGCCGAAGTTGGGCGAGCCGCGCCTCAAGTCGACTGCGACGTCGAAGACCTCGCCTTCCACCACACGCACGAGCTTTCCCTGCGCATGTTCGATCTGGTAGTGCAGCCCTCGCAGCACGCCGCGGCGTGAGCGCGAATGATTGTCCTGAACGAATTGGGCATCGAGGCCGACCTCCTCGAATGCACGCCGGTTCCAGCTTTCGTAGAAGAATCCGCGCTCGTCGCCGAACACCTGCGGCTCCATCAGCAGCACCTCGGGCAACGCGGTCGGAGTGACTTTCATGCGGTCCTGGCGTTCCGATTCAGCACACCAGCGGGCCATCATGCAACAGCGCGAGCAGGTATCTGCCGTAGCCGCTCTTCGCCAGTGCCACGCCCTGCCGCTCGAGCGCGGCGTCGTCGATGTATCCGAGTCGCCAGGCGATCTCCTCCGGGCAGGCAATCTTCAGCCCCTGCCGGCGCTCGAGCGTCGCGATGTATTGGGCCGCTTCCAGCAGCGATTCGTGCGTGCCGGTGTCGAGCCATGCCATCCCCCGTCCCATGACCTCGCACGACAGCGCGTCCTGCGCGAGGTAGGCGAGGTTGACGTCGGTGATCTCGAGTTCTCCGCGCGCGGACGGCCGCAGATCACGCGCTATGTCGAGCACCCGCCGGTCGTAGAAGTACAGTCCGGTGACCGCGTACCGGGACTTCGGCCGCGAAGGCTTCTCCTCGAGCGACAGCACCCGTCCGGACACGTCGATCTCGGCCACGCCGTAGCGCTCCGGATCAGCGACCGCGTAGGCGAAGACCGTCGCGCCCGCCGAATGTTCGTTGGCGCGCGCAAGCTGCGCAGGCAGGTCGTGCCCGTAGAAGATGTTGTCGCCAAGCACCAGCGCCGAAGGACCGCCTCCGACGAACTCGCGCCCGATGATGAACGCCTGCGCGAGTCCCTCCGGCGCAGGCTGGACCGCATAGCTCAGATTCAATCCCCAGCGTGCACCGTCGCCCAGCAGCTGCTCGAATCGGGGCGTGTCGTCCGGCGTCGAAATGAGCAGGATGTCGCGGATTCCCGCGAGCATCAGCGTCGACAGCGGGTAGTAGATCATCGGCTTGTCGTACACCGGCAGCAGCTGCTTCGACACGACCTGCGTCGCCGGATAGAGCCGCGTGCCGGAGCCGCCGGCGAGGATGATGCCCTTGCGCTTCATCGCGCCGCATCCCGCCGTGACCACGCGGCCGTCATTCCTAGGCGTACTGGAGCGAGATCCACTTCTGGTAGTCCTTGTTCGCAACGCTCGCGAGCCAGTGGTCGTTGGTCAGATACCAGTCGATCGTGCGGGCGAGGCCGGACGTGAACGTCTCGGCGGGCGTCCAGCCCAACTCTCTGCGGATCTTGGTCGCGTCGATCGCGTACCGTCGGTCGTGCCCGGGCCGGTCCGTGACGTGGGTGACGAGCGACGCGTAGTCGCGGCCCGGTCTTTGCGCCGCCAGGATCGTGCAGATCCCGCGGACGACGTCGACGTTCGTCAACTCGGCGCCGCCGCCGATGTTGTAGACCTCGCCGGGCCGGCCGCCTGCGATCACCGTGCGGATCGCCGCGCAATGATCACCGACGAACAACCAGTCGCGCACGTTCTTGCCATCGCCGTACACAGGCAGCGGCTTGCCGGCGAGCGCGTTGACGATCATCAGCGGGATGAGCTTCTCGGGGAACTGGCGCGGGCCGTAGTTGTTCGAGCAGTTCGTGGTCAGCGTCGGCAGGCCGTAGGTGTGATGGTACGCGCGCACCAGGTGATCGGAGCCCGCCTTCGACGCCGAGTACGGGCTGTTCGGCGCATAGGCGGTGGCTTCGGAAAAGGCGGGATCCGACGCCGAAAGCGACCCGTAGACCTCGTCGGTCGAAACATGGACGAAGCGGAAGGCAGCACGATCGGCGTCCGGCAGCGTCACCCACCAGGCGCGGGTCGCCTCGAGCAGCTTGAACGTGCCGACGACGTTGGTCTCGATGAACGCCGCAGGTCCATGGATCGAACGGTCGACATGCGACTCGGCGGCGAAGTTTACGATCGCACGCGGATGGTTTCCGCGCAGCAGCGAAGCGACAAGCGCCGCGTCGCCGATGTCGCCGCGAACGAACGAATGCCGTGGGTCGCTCGCGATCGAGTCAAGGTTCCCAAGGTTGCCGGCATAGGTCAGCTTGTCGAGGTTGACGACTGGCTCACCGACGGCGGCGAGCCAGTCCAGCACGAAGTTGGCGCCGATGAAGCCGGCGCCGCCGGTGACGAGGATCATGATGGAAATCGCTTTTCGCAGCCGGGTGCGCCCGGCGGGTTCAGCGTGTCATTTTAACAGCGGCGGCTGCCGCGCCAGCGGGCTACACGCGGAAATAGCCGCGGTACCAGCTCACGAACCGGGCGAGTCCGTCCGCAAGCGGTGTCTGCGGCTCGAACCCTGTCGCCGCCCGCAACCGGTCGATCGACGCATAGGTCGCGACCATGTCTCCCGGCTGCATCGGCAGGAACTCGCGGATCGCCCGCCGGCCGAGCAACCGTTCGAGCGTCGCAATGAAGTCCAGAAGCTCAACCGCTTCATGGTTGCCGATGTTGTACACGGCGGAGGGTGCGGACTCCCCGCTGGCCCGGGCCGGCGGGCGCGCCACCACGCGGACCACGCCCTCGACGATATCGTCGACATAGGTGAAGTCGCGTCGCATCCGACCTTCATTGAACACGCGGATTGGCTCGCCGGCCAGGATCGCCCTCGCGAACAGCATCGGCGACATGTCGGGCCGCCCCCAGGGACCGTAAACGGTGAAAAAACGCAATCCGGTGACCGGCAGGCCGAAAAGGTGGCTGTAGCTGTGCGCCATCAACTCGTTCGCGCACTTCGTTGCCGCATACAGGCTCACGGGCCGGTCGACCGGCTGGTCCTCCGAAAACGGCAGCACATGGCCGGCGCCGTAGACCGAGGAACTCGACGCATAGACAAGATGCGCGACGCCGGCATGGCGGCAGCCTTCGAGCACCTGTCCGAACGCATCGACGTTGTTGCGCAGGTACGCCGCCGGATTGACGAGCGAATAGCGCACCCCTGGCTGCGCTGCGAGATGGACGACGTGCGTGAACCCGCCGTCGCGAAAGAGGCGAGCCGCGGCCTGCGCATCTGCAAGATCCATGCGTGCGAAGTCGAAGCCCTCCGCCTCGCCGATTTCCCGAAGCCGCGCCTCCTTCAGCGTGACGTCATAGTAGGAGTCGAAGTTGTCGACGCCGGTGACTCGCGCGCCCCGCGCCAGCAGCGCACGTGCCGTGTGCATGCCGATGAAGCCGGCGGCGCCGGTGACCAGGACGTGCATGCTCATCGTTGCCCGCGCGATTCGAGCGCCTTGAGCTTCACATACTTGAGGAAGCTCGCGAACGCGCCGATCGCGATGTGCGCGAAACCGGCGACTCCATCGAGGAAACCCAGTCTGATCACATAGAACCTGAAGAAGCGCACGGCGGGGGAAAACGCCACGCGCCATGCCGCGGCGTGTTCGCCGCGCGCATGCATCGCCTGCGCCTGCAGCGTCGTGTAGCGGTTCTGCTTCGCGATGTAGGCGTCGATCGATTCTGCCGATGCGTGCCGCAGGTCGCCTTCGAGCCGCGCAACCGGCCCATCGGCGACGACGTGCTCGTGCACGGGGTCGCTGGTCCAGCGCGCGCGCCGGCGGTCGAACAACCGGACATTCCAGTCCGGATAGCCCTCGCCGTGCGCGAGCCAGCGTCCGAGAAACCGGTTGCGTCGCGAGATCGCGTACGCAGGAGCCGCCGGTGCGCCGGCGGCGAACACCCGGCCGATGGATTCGGCGAGTTCCGGGGAGACGCGCTCGTCGGCGTCGATGCACAGCACCCAGTCGTGCCTTGCCTCGCTCACCGCAAAGTTTTTCTGCGGCCCGAACCCCTCCCAGTCATGCGCGATCACCCGCGCGCCCGAACGTTGCGCCAGCGCTACGGTATCATCGCGGCTGCCCGAATCGACCACGATGGCTTCCGCCGCAAAGGGCGCGGACGCCAGGCAGTCCGCAAGCTCGTGGGCGGCGTCGCGGGTGATGACTATGAGCGACAGGGGAAGCGGTTCGGACATTCGCGGCAAGTCGGCATTCGGCGGGCGGGCGGCGCGCGCGTGGTCGTGCGCCGGATTCTACGTGGTTTGGGCCCCGGCGCGGGCCGGTCGCGGCAACCGCGAAGCACGGCGATGAGCGGCGTCCTGATCGTACGGCCGAGTTCGCTCGGCGACATCGTGCACACGTTGGCCCTGGTGGCCGATCTTCGCGCGCACGACCCTGCGCTGCCGATCGACTGGGTTGCCGAGGAATCGTTCGTTCCACTCGTGCAACTCGATCCGCGCATCCGTCGCGTCGTTCCGATGGCCTTCCGGCGCTGGCGCGCCTCGCCATTGGCACCCGCAACCTGGCGCGAGTTCGCGGCCTTTGGGCGCATGCTGCGTGCAGAGAACTACGACACGATCCTCGACCTCCAGGAGCAGGTGAAGGGTGCGCTTGTTGCCAGGCTGGCGCACGGACATCGCCACGGATTCGATCGGCACAGCATCCGCGAGCCGCTCGCCACCTGGTTCGACGACGTCCATCACCGGATCGACCGCGACCAGCATTTCATCGACAAGGGCCGCGCGGTCGCGGCAGCGGCGCTCGGCTACCAGGTCAGCGGGCCGCCGCGCTGGCAGTTCACGCCCCCAGCGATGGTACGGGCCCTGCCTGCTGCTCCGTATGCTCTCGTTTTCCACGGCACGAGTCGCGACGACAAGCTGTGGCCGGAGGAACGCTGGCGCGCTCTGCTCGCCCATTTCGAGGCGGCCGGCCTCACGACGCTGATGCCCTGGGGCACTGCCGCCGAGGAAGCGCGCAGCCGGCGACTTTGCGCGGGCGCGCCACGCGCGATCGTGCCACCGCGGCAGTCGCTGCCGGAGCTTGCGACGCTGGCGCGCCGTGCGGAGATGGTCGCCGGTGTCGACACAGGGCTCACGCATCTGTCAGCGGCAATGGGGACGCCCACGGTGGCGATCTTCACCACGACCGACGCCACGCTCGCGGGGGTGGCGCGTGCAGGCCCCCACGCGGCCGACGTCGGCGGCAACGGCACGGCGCCTGCGCACGACGAGGTCATCGCCGCGCTCGGCCGCGTCACGCGCGCCGCGCCGCACTGCTGATGCGCACGCTGTACACGCTGCTGTGGTACCTCGCGCTGCCATGGCTGCCGCTTCGGCTTTGGTGGCGAGGTCGCCGCGAGCCGGGCTACCGCGCCTTCATCGGCGAGCGCTTCGGCCGTTTCGGAGCCAACCCGGCCGCGGCCGGCCACGACGTCCTGTGGATCCATGCGGTGTCGCTGGGCGAGACCCGCGCAGCCGCCCCGCTGATTGCGCGCATCGCACGCGAGCGCCCGGAGAGCTTGATCCTGCTGACACACATGACCGCGACCGGGCGCGAAGCTGGCCGCGCATTGTACGGAAATCGTGTCGTGCAGGCGTGGCTGCCCTACGACGTCCCGTTTGCCATCCGGGCGTTTCTCGACCGGTTCACGCCGCGCGCCGGCATGCTGATGGAGACCGAGGTATGGCCGAATCTGATCGCCGAATGCGCGCACCGCGGGCTGCCGGTGTTCCTGGTAAACGCGCGGCTTTCCGAGCGCTCGCTCGCGGGCTACGCGCGCTTCGCATCGCTTACGCGGCCGATGTTCGCAACGCTCGCGGGCGTTGCGGCGCAGACGCGCGCCGATGCCGATCGCCTGCGCGCCGCAGGCGCGGGCGACGTCGAGGCAACCGGCAATCTCAAGTTCGACGCGGACACCCCGGCCGCGGCGCGCGAACTGGGCCGCGACCTGCGCAGCCGCTTCGGCGCCGGGCGGCCGTTGTGGCTGGCGGCCTCGACACGGGACGGCGAGGAATCACTGCTGCTCGACGCCCTCGCACGCGGCCGCCTGCCGCCGGGCACGCTGACCGTCGTCGTGCCGCGCCATCCGCAGCGCTTCGACACCGTCGCGCAGCTGCTTGCCGCGCGCGGAATCGCGTTCGTTCGGCGCAGCGCCGAAACGAATGTTCCGGCGGACGTGAACGTGGTGCTGGGCGATTCGCTGGGCGAGCTCCCGGCGTATTACGCTGCCGCCGACGTCGCCTTCGTCGGCGGCAGCCTGCTGCCGCTGGGCGGTCAGAACCTCATCGAGTCGATCGCCTCCGGCACGCCGACGATCGTCGGCCCGCACACGTTCAACTTCGCGGAAGCGACTGCGCAGGCGATCGCGGCGCATGCGGCGATTCGCGTAGCGGACGCCGATTCGTTGGTCGCGGAGGTGGCCGGCCTGTTGGCGGATCCGGCCCGCCGCTCCAGAATGCGCGAGGCGGGGATCGCGTTTCATGCGACGCATCGCGGCGCGGCCGACCGACTCTGGGCGTGGCTCGCGCCGAAGCTGCCTATCCGTTCAGGCGGCGGTTGATTTCTTCCACGGCCTGCTCGGTGAGCGCGCCGACGGACGCCTTCAACCGCAACACCGCCAGCAGGTACTGGAAGTAGGCGTTGGCCAAATCGCGTCGTGTCGAAAACACGTTCTGCTGGACGTTCAGCACGTCGAGATTTGTGCGGATGCCGACTTCCTGGCCGAGGATGTTCGATTGCAAAGCGACTTCCGCCGACGCAACGGCCTGCTCGAATGCCTTGACGCCGGCGGCGGCGCTGTTGACGCCGGAGAAGCCATCCTGCGCATTGGACGCAGCTGTGCGCTTGGCGCCTTCGAGGTCGGAGCGCGACCTGTCCTGCAGAGAAATCGTCTCGCGCACGCGGGAATTGACGAATCCACCCTGGTAGATCGGCACGTTGAGCACCACGCCCAGCAGCGTCGAGCGCGAATTGCTGGAGAAGTCGGACTGGGTCGAGCCGGTGCTGCCCTGTGTGCCGGCGCTTGCGACCAGATCGAGCGTCGGATAATGCCCGGCCTTCGCCCGATCGACTTCCAGCGTCGCGATATCAAAATTCGACTGCGAAAAACGCACCGACAGGTTTTCGCGGAGCGCGCGGTCTACCCAGTAGTCGACGTTGTTGGGATCGGGGAGCACAGGCTCGAACCCGCGACCGATCCTCTTCAGGTTCTTGGGAACCCGGCCGATGATCGCCGACAGCGCGGTGCGCCGGCGATCGAGGTCGTTGTTCGCCTGGATCTCGGTCGCGATGATCGAGTCGTACTTCGCTTGCGCTTCGTTGGTGTCGGTGATGGTTGCGGTGCCCACCTCGAAGTTGCGCTTGGCCTGCGCGAGCTGCTCGGCCACCGCGATCTTCTGCTGCTGTGCGAGTTCGACGTTGAACTCCGCGAGCAGTACGTCGAAATAGGCAACCGACGTGCGGATGATGAGGTCCTGCTGCGCGATCGCCAGCGTGTAGTCGGACTGCGAGACCTGCGCGCGGGCCTGGTCCAGTGCGACGACATTCTGCGGTCGATACAACGGCTGCGACGCCGAGAACGTGAGGGCGCCCTGGTTGTAGTTGGCGGAGAAGTGGTTCTTAGGGTTGGTGTTGATCGTCGCGTCATAGCTGTTGATGTTGGCCTGCCCCTGCGCCGAGAGTTGCGGCAGCAGTGCCGAGCGCGCCTGCGGCACGCGTTCCTGCGTGGCCTCCCATTGCGAACGTGCTGCCGCGATCGCCGGATCGCTTTTTTGCGCTTCGCGAAAGATCTGCAGCAGATCCTCGCCGGAGGCGACTCCGGCGCAACACAAGGCCGAGAGGCCGATCACTGCGGCCAGGCGGCCGGGATTGAAGCTGCGCGTTCGGATCATCGACCTATTCCATATTCCATCGGGGCGTCACGAAACAACCGCGACGCGACAAACTTGACCGCCATCAGTACCGAGGCATCGCAGGATCGACGGCAAGCGCCCATGCCTCGACGCCCCCCTGCAGGTTGTGCACTTTCCCAAAGCCGTTGCCCGCCAGCCACAGCGCCGCGTGCTGGCTGCGGTGGCCATGATGGCAGACGAGTACGAGTTCGCGATCGGGCGAAAGTTCGGGCAGGCGGCCGGGCAATTCGCGCAGCGGAATCGACAGCGAGCCCCCAATCCGGCAGCGCTCGAATTCCCACGGTTCGCGCACGTCGACGACCAGCGGGTCCGCGCGCTGCGGGTCCCGCTGCCACGCGGCGAGTTCGACAGGTGCGATTTGCGGGATCAAAATCTGAATCGCGCAGGCGCGGCGGCGTTCACCAGTGGCGCGACGACCGTCTCGAACAGATCGGTGGTGACGCGCGAACCGGGCACCGTCCACGCGACGAGGCGGGCCGTCATTACCGGCGGATCGCCGACAATTGCAAACACGCGGCCATTGGGCTTCAGCTGCATCAGGAATTGCTCCGGCAGCAGCGGGGTCGAGCCGGTGAGCACGATGGCATCGTAGAGTTCGCGGCCCCAACCCCGTGCACCGTCGCCGGTTTCACGCCGCACATTGGTGAACCCGTGCGCGGCAAGTTGCGCGCCGGCTGCGGCCGCAAGCTTCGGATCGATCTCGACCGTCATGACCTCGCCCGCGCGACTCGCGAGCAATGCGCAGAAATAGCCGCTTCCGGTTCCGATTTCCAGCACCGACTCGCCCGGCTGCAATTTCAACGCCTGCAGCACACGTGCCTCGACTTTGGGCGCCCACATCCGCTGGCCGCCCGGGAGCGGCAATTCGAGATCCGCGAAGGCCAGGCGGCGATATTGAGGCGGCACGAAGTCTTCGCGCCGCACGGTGAACAGCAGGTCGAGGACATCCTGGTCGAGCACCTCCCATGGGCGGATCTGCTGCTCGACCATGTTGAAGCGTGCTTGTTCGAAGTCCATGACGTTGTTGCGCGCAGGTTGGTGTAGCCGATTCGGACGCGAATGACCGCAGTGGCCCGGTGCCGCCATGGTGACAGCGCCAAAGTCCGGCGCTACGGTCCGCCCGGGAGACGCCCGGGAGACAACTGACCCGCGGTCATTTATTATGCGGTGCCGCATTATCGCACGTCAAGGAGGCCGCAATCCCGCCGGAAAAAACCCCTTACAAAGAGGTGCGCGCACCCGGCGGAACGGAGTCGCGCTCTGCGCCAAGGCGCCTCTGCGCGGGATCTGAAACGAGCCATCAGTCGGCGGCCGCGGCCGGGGCACCGGCGGCCGCACGCGCCGCGCGCTTTGCCCGTCGCCGCTCGTTCCAGCCGTCGAGATAGGTATAGAGCACCGGCACGACCACCAGCGTCAGCAGCGTCGACGTGATCACGCCACCGATGATCGCACGGCCCATAGGCGCCTGCGTCTCGCCGCCCTCGCCCACACCCAGCGCCAGCGGGAGCATGCCGCCGATCATCGCGGCCGTGGTCATGAGTATCGGTCGCAACCGCACCTGTCCTGCCTGCAGCATCGCATCGTGCAGCGTGGCGCCGCCGCGGCGCGCGCGGTTGGCGAAGTCGACAAGGAGGATCGCGTTCTTGGTGACGAGCCCCATCAGCATGATGAAACCGATCATCGAAAAGATGTTGAGCGTTGTTCCGGTCAGGAGCAGCGCAAGGAACACGCCGATGAGCGAGAGCGGCAGCGACACCATGATCGCCACCGGCTGCAGAAAGCTCGCGAACTGCGATGCCAGTATCAGGTAGATGAAAATCACCGCCAGGCCGAGCGCCGCCATGGCCGCCGTGAACGAATCCTGCATCTGCTCGGTCTGCCCGCGCACCGAGAACCGGTAGCCGGGCGGCAGCGTCGTGTTCTTGATGATCGCGTTGACATCCGTGCCGACGTCGCCGGCAGGCCGTCCCTGCGCATTGGCGTAGATCGCCACCCGCCGCTGCAGTTCCTCGCGGCGGATGGTTTGCGGACTGTACGTCTCCACGATTTCCGCGACCTGCCGAAGCGGCACCATCCTCAATTCGCCGTCGGGACCGCGCTTGTTGGTCGTGAGGTACAGGTTGCCGAGGTCCGACGCGAGCTGGCGACGGTCCCTGGCCAGCCGCACGTTGACCTCGTAGTTCTGCGCGTCCGGTGCGAGCCAGTAACTCACCGTATCACCGGCCAGCAACGGTCGCAGCGTCGCGCCGACCTGCGCGACCGTGATGCCGAGGTCCGACGCCGCATCGTTGTTGAGGCGCACCGACAGCGCGGGATTGGCCGGCTTTTCCGACAATTCGAGGTCGGCGATGCCCGGCACCGACGCGAGCTTCGCCTTCAGGTCGACGGCGAGTTGCGTCAGAACCGCCGGGTCCGGACCGAGAATGTTGACCCATATCGGCCGGTTGAAGCCCAGGGACAGCTCGATTCCGGGGATCGGCTCCAGGGTCTTGCGGATCGCGCGCTCGAGGTCCTTCTGCGTGAGAGCGCGCCGGCTGCGGTCGGTGAGCTTCAGGTTGACACGCGCATAGTTGCGCCCCTCGTCGGTGCCGACCGTGGTGATCACCAGCTTGATCTCCGGAAACTTCTTCAACGCGTCCTCGACCTGCCGCACCTTGCCGTTCGTGTAGTCGAGGCTCGAGCCGACCGGCGTGTTGAGCCGCAGCGAAATGAAGCCCCGGTCGGCCTCCGGGACGAATTCGGTCCCGATCAGCGGGACCAGTGCGAAGCTGCCGAGCAGCGCGACGATCGAGACTGCGAGAACGCTCTTGCGGTGACCCAGCGCCCATTCGAGAATGAGGCCGTACGCCCGGTGCATCCACTCGATGAAGTGCTCGACGTGATCCATGAAGTGCCCGAGCCACGGCATCCGCCGGTAACGCGAGCCCGGCGGATCGCGCCAGACCGACGACAGCATCGGGTCGAGGGTGAAGCTGACGAACAGCGAGACCATCACCGCGACGGCGACGGTGACACCGAACTGGAAGAAGAAACGGCCGATGATGCCGCTCATGAACGCGATCGGTACGAACACCGCCACAATGGCAAACGTCGTCGCCATCACGGCGAGGCCGATTTCATCGGTCCCCTCGCGCGCCGCGGTCTTGTGATCCTTGCCCATCGCCAGATGCCGGACGATGTTCTCCCGCACGACGATCGCGTCGTCGATCAAGAGGCCGATGCACAGCGACAGCGCCATCAACGTGAGGAAATTGAGCGAGAACCCGAACGCGTTGAGCGCTATGAACGTCGCGATCACCGAGATCGGCAGTGTCAGTCCGGTGATTACGGTGCTGCGCCAGCTGTGCAGGAACAGAAACACGATCAGCACCGTGAGTCCGGCGCCCTCCATGATCGTGCTCTTCACCCGGTTGACGCTTTTTTCGACGTTTTCGGCAGAGTTGTAGACGATTTCGAGCTCGACATCCTTTGGCAGTCGCTTGCGCAGCTCCTCGACCGCTGCGACCACCCCGCGTCCGGTTTCGACGATGTTCGCGTCCTGCGCCTTCTGGATGTCGATCGTGATCGAGGGCCGGCCGTTGATGCGGGCAAGCGAAGTCTCCTCCTTCTCGCCGTCGATCACGTCGGCGACCTGCGACAGGAAGACAGGCCCGCCGCCCTGCTGGGCGACGATGATGCGGCCGAACTGCGCCGGATCCTTGATTTTTCCCTCGATGCGGACGATCGTGTCGCTCTTGCCGCGCGAAAGCCGGCCGGCCGGCACGTCCTGGTTGGCCGTTCGGATCGCGTCCATCACCTGGTCGAGCCCGATCCCAAGCGCGGTGAGCGCATCCGGCTTGATCTGCACCAGGATCTGCCGCGTCACCTTGCCGAAGACGTCGACGCGAGCCACGCCCGGCACGTTTTCCAGCCCCTTGACGATCGTCTGGTCGGTGAGCGACGTCAGTTCGCGAAGCCCCGTCGACCGCGACATCACCGCCAGCGAAACCACCGGTTCCTGGTTGTCCTGGTCGGCTCGTACGACCAGCGGATCCTTCGCGTCCCGGGGAAAGCCCGGACGGACTACCGCGACCTTGTCGCGCACATCCTGCATCGCCCGCATCATGTCGGTGTCGAGGCGGAACTCGATGAAAACCGAGCTCACGCCTTCGGCGGTGAACGACCGCACGACCTTGACTCCGGTCACGCCATTGACCGCGTTCTCGATCGGGCGCGTGATATCGATTTCGACCGCCTCGGGCGACGCGCCCGGATACTGGGTCTGGATGAACAGGAACGGCAGCGTGACATCGGGCATCTGCTCGACGCGCAGCCGGGCATAGGAGAAGAGGCCGAGCACCGTCAACGCCACCATCACCATCGTGGCGAATACCGGGTTGTCGATCGAAACTCGCGTGATCCACATTTACAGAGGTCAGAAGTCGGAAGTGAGGGGCGTCGGTGACTGCGGTGGCGGCGCGTTGAGCGTCGGAAAAGTGTGATGGGGCCGCCGCGGGGCTCAGGATGCGGGCACCGTTGCCGCGGGGCGGGGGCTCAGGACGCGGGCGCCTTGTCGGTCGCCGTCGCGCTCGCCTTCGGCGGCGCGCCGTCGGGCGCCTTGACCAATGCCGGCGCGCCTTCCTTCAGATTCTCGAAACGCGCAGCCAGGACCTTGAGCGTCGGCGGCAGCGCCGTCTTGATCTCGACCCGGCCCGACTCCTCGTCACGCCTTCCGGTCACGACCATCCGTCGAACGAGTTTCTTGTCTTCGATTGCCCAGACGAAGGTCTGCCCGCCCTCGTTGCGCACCGCACCCGCGGGCAGCGACAGAACCGGTGCGCTGGCGGCAAGCGCAATTCGACCCGTGGCGAACATGCCCCCACGCAGTTCGCTGTCGGGGTTGGGAATGCCAACGAACACCATGATTGCGCGGGTGCCGGGCTCGGTGGCCGGATTGATCCGTCCGATGCGGCCGGTGAACCGACGCTCGCCGAAACCGTCGACGGCAAGGTCGACCATCATGCCGGGTTTGAGCTCCGGGATGTCCACCGCCGGGACCAGCGCCTGCAGCTCGACATCCGTCAGGTCCACGACCGTGACCAGCGGCGAGTCGAACGCCACCTTCTCGCCCGGCTGGACATGCCGCTTCGCGACAACGCCGGAAAGCGGCGACGTGGCTACCGAGTCCTTCAGCGCGTTCTGCGCCAGTCGAACCTGCGCCTCCGCCGACATTACGTTTCCGCGCGCGACGTTGAGGCTCGACTCCAAACTGTCGAACGCGGTCTGCGAAATGAAATTCTGCTTCAGAAGCTTCTGGTTGGTCGCGAGCGTCTTCTCGGCCAGCGCGAGTTGCGCGCGTGCCGACGCGAGCTGGCCCTGCCGCTCGATAAGCCGGGCGTCGAGATCGGCAGTGTCCACGCGGACAAGCATCTGCCCGGCACGGACCGACTCTCCCTCGCGGACGGAGATCTGCCGGACGTCGCCCGACACCTTGGCCTTGACCGTCGCCTGACGGACCGGCTGTATCGTGCCGGACACCGGCAGCCAGCGGTGCAGCGAGGTGCTTTCGATCGCGGCCAGGTCGCCCGGGGCGAATTCGAGCGTAACCGGAACGTCCTTGTCTTTGCTCCGGTTCTCTTCCTGCTTCTTGACGATGCGCAATCCAATCACCGCGACGAGGCCGGCAACCAGCAGCAACCCGACCAGCGCGGCCACTACGCGCCGCGGCGAAATGCGCAATCCCATGACCTCTCCCTGTCGATGCCAGCCGGACCGGTGGGTCCCGCGGCACTTCCTGCCCGTCAACCCTGTTTGGATGCGGCGGGCATGCGTTTCGGATTTGCGCGCCGAAAGCTCCGGCGCTAGGGCCGTCATTGTCGCCGCCGTACGAACGTATGGACAACCGGGAGGCGACGAAGTGCTCACCTGTGCGACGAACCGCATGTCTGCGGCAGCGACACGGAACTCACGGCGGCCGAGGCACGCCCGTGCGTTGACACCCCTCTGATGGAGGGCGATAATACTCCGTTTACCGACACTAGTTATTCTTCATCTCATTGCCCCTCGGAGAAAGACCCCATGAACATGTCCAAGATGCTCGGCCTGTCGCTCGTCGCAGCCGCGCTCATCACCGTTTACGGCTGCGGAAAGAAAGAAGAGCCGAAGCAGGCCGCCGAAGCCCCGAAGGCCGCCCCACCGGCCGAAGAAGTCGTCGTCGTGACGATCGGGCATGCCGGCCCGCTGACCGGCGGCATCGCCCACCTCGGCAAGGACAACGAGAACGGCGTGCACCTGGCGATCGACGAGGCCAACGCCAAGGACATCAAGCTTGGCGGCAAGAAGGTCAAGTTCGAAATGATGCCCGAGGACGACCAGGCGGATCCGAAGCTCGGACCGACGATCGCCCAGAAATTCGCGGACGCGAAGGTCGCCGGCGTCGTCGGCCACCTGAACTCCGGCGTCACGATCCCCGCTTCGGCTGTCTACAACCAGGCGGGCATCCCGATGATCTCGGGCTCCGCGACCAACCCGAAGCTGACCGAGCAGGGGTTCAAGAACATTTTCCGCGTCGTCGCCCGTGACGACCAGCAGGGTCCCGCGGTCGCGCAATACCTGGAAAGTCTCAAGGTGAAGAAGGTCGCGATCGCCGACGACGCCACCGCCTACGGCGAGGGCCTCGCCAACGAAGTCGAGAAGACGCTGAAGGCCGGGGGCGTCACAATCGTCGCCCGCGAGAAGACCAACGACAAGGCAACCGACTTCAAGGCGATCCTGACCAAGATAAAGGGCAAGGCGCCGGACGCGATCTTCTACGGCGGCATGGACGCCACCGGCGGTCCGATGCTGAAGCAGGCGCGCGAACTGGGCATCAAGAGCGTGTTCTCGTTCGGCGACGGTGCTTGCACGGCCGAAATGGCGAAGCTCGCCGGCACTGCCTCAGAGGGACTGGTTTGCTCGCAGGCCGGCCTGCCGGTCGAGGCGGCAAGCTCCAACTTCGTCAAGGACTTCAACGCGAAGTACGGCGAGATCAAGCAGTACGCGCCGTACACGTACGACGCCGCCAACCTGATCATTGCCGCGATGCAGAAGGCCGACTCGGCCGATCCGGCGAAGTACCTGCCGGAACTGCAGAAGATCAGCATGGACGGCGCGACCGGTCACATCGAGTTCGACGAGAAGGGCGATCGCAAGAACGCCGAGGTCACGATCTTCACGCTCAAGGACGGCAAGGTCGTTCCCGTCGCCGTGGTGCAGGGCGGCAAGAGCATGGCGTTCGCCGATTTCATGAAGGCAGCGGAGCCCGCACCGGCCGCCGCACCGGCCGCGGCACCGGCAGCCGAACCAGCGATGGCACCCAAGAAGTAGGCATTCCATCAGGAAAAAGCGGCGCCTTTGGGCGCCGTTTTTTTTGGCGAGAATCCCTCGCCTTTGCAAGGGACCCCACGGGTCGGACTCGATATTCCGCGTCGTTTGGGCCAGAATCCGCGTACGGCCGTTCAAGAAGAATTCAGGAGACGCTCTGGACACCTTCCTGCAACAGATGATCAACGGGCTCACGCTCGGCAGCGTGTACGCCATCGTCGCGCTGGGCTACACGATGGTGTACGGGATCATCCAGCTCATCAACTTCGCGCACGGTGAGGTCGTCATGATTGGCGCGATGACCGCGTACACGGTGATCTTCACGCTCGCAGGTGCCGGCACGGGACTGCCGCCGGTCGCCATCGTGCTGCTCGGGTTGTTCACGGCGATCCCCGTGTGCATGGGCGTCGGATACACGCTCGAGCGCGTCGCCTATCGCCCGCTCCGGCGCGCGCCGCGGCTCGCGCCGCTCATCACCGCGATCGGCCTTTCGATCATCCTGCAGAATCTCGCGCTGATCGTCTGGAGCCGCAATCCGCTTCCCTACCCGCAGATCATCGCGACGGTGCCCTATCACATCACGTCCTCGCCCAACGGGGCGACGATCACCAACGTCCAGATCGCCATCATCGCCGGGTCGCTCGCGCTGATGGGGCTCCTGCTGCTGCTTATCTACAAGACCAAGCTCGGCATCGCGATGCGCGCGACCGCACAGAACCAGCAGGTGGCGGGCCTCATGGGAATCGACATCAACCGGGTGATCTCGCTGACCTTCGTCATCGGCGCGGCGCTCGGCGCGGTAGCCGGCGTGATGGTCGGCAGCTACTACGGGATCGCGCACTACCAGATGGGGTTCATCCTCGGCCTGAAGGCATTCTCGGCCGCGGTTCTGGGTGGCATCGGCAATCTCGCCGGTGCGATGCTGGGGGGGCTGCTGCTTGGCGTCATCGAGGCGCTCGGCGCGGGCTACGTGGGCGACCTCACCAACCTGTGCAATCTCTCCGGATGGTCCGATGCGCTCGCCGCACGATGCGCCACCGATACCTACCTGACGCTGTTCGGGTCCAATTACCAGGACGTTTTTGCGTTCCTGGTGCTGATCGCGGTGCTCATCTTCCGCCCGTCCGGGTTGCTGGGCGAACGCGTGTCTGATCGCGCGTAGGTCGCCGTGGAGCCGGTGGCCTGCCGCGGCTGCGACCTGCTGCAGCGCATTCCTCCGCTGCCGCCGGGCGGCAAGGCGCGTTGCGCGCGATGCAACCAGCTGCTCGCGTCGCAACCGGCCGACCCGCTGGACCGGCCGCTCGCGCTGGCGCTCGCTGCCGCCATCGCCCTCGTCGTTGCGAACCTGTCGCCGCTGATGGGACTCTCAGCCGCAGGCCGCGAGGCGACCACCACGCTCTTTGGCGGAGCAATTTCGATGTGGTCGCAGGGCAGCGAGTTCACGGCGGTGGTCGTCGCGTTCTGCGCGGTGATCGCGCCGGCGTGCTACATCGCACTGTTGTTGACGGTGCTCGTCATGGTGCGGCGGCCGCCGGCGCCGCGCTGGGTCGGCTCGCTGCTGCGCTGGGCGGACCACCTTCGGCCATGGTCGATGAACGAGGTGATGTTCCTCGGCATGCTGGTCGCGCTGACCAAGATCGCGCAGCTGGCGACCGTCATGCCCGGTTTGGGGATGTATGCGGTGGGCGCGCTGGTGCTGTTGCTGCCGGCGATGATGAGCACGTTCGATTCGCGCGAAGTCTGGCGGCGGATCACCTGGGTCGCACCCGGCGTGACAGAGGGGCCGAACCGGTGACTGCGCAGATGCTCGGCGCCGCGCAGGCGGGCATCGCAGCCTGCCACGGCTGCGGGTTGCTCGCGCGTCCCGCCACGGCGGCGCATCCCGGCCATTGCCCCCGGTGCGGCGAGCGACTTGCCTGGCGGCACGCGCACGCAGTCCAGCGAACGTGGGCATTCCTGATCGCCGCGGCCATCCTGTATGTGCCCGCCAACCTGTTGCCGGTGCTCACCACCAACACACTGGCGTCGTCGCAGTCGGACACCATCATGTCCGGCGTGATTTACCTCTACCAGTCGGGATCGTGGCCGCTGGCGCTGATCGTATTCGTCGCCAGCGTGATGATTCCAATCGGAAAGATCCTGGCGCTCGCCGTCGTACTCGTCTCGGTCCAGCGCAACTCCGCCGCCAACAACCGGCAGCGCACCCGGCTCTTCCGCACGATCGAGTTCGTCGGACGGTGGTCGATGCTCGACGTCTTCGTCGATACGTTCGTCGTGGCGCTGGTCCAGCTGTCGCCGCTGATGATGGTCGAGCCGGGCCCCGGCGTCGTCTATTTCATGGCGGTCGTGGTGCTCACGATGTTCGCGGCACAATCTTTCGATCCTCGGCTCATCTGGGATGCAGCTCGGCGCGAGTCACGCGATGGCGCCTGAAACGGACCTCGACAACCTGCCACAGGCCACGGTGGTGCCCGAGAAGCGCGCGCGCTTCTCGGCGATCTGGATCGTTCCGGTGCTCGCCGCGCTGGTGGCGATCGGGATCGCCGCGCAACGGTTCCTGAGCGAAGGCCCCGAGATCACGATCACCTTCAAATCCGCCGATGGAATCGAGGCGGGCAAGACCTTCGTCAAGTACAAGGATGTGAACATCGGCCAAGTAACTGCGGTGCGGCTCACCGAGGACCTGGGCCGTGTGGAGGTCACCGCCAAGATCGCCCGGTCCGCGGCGGCGCTGATGGTCGACGACGCACACTTCTGGGTCGTCCGGCCGCGGATCAGCCTGTCCGGCATCTCGGGGCTGTCGACGCTGCTGTCGGGCAACTTCATCGGTTTCGAGGCCGGCCACTCGGACAATCGACAGCGCCAATTCGTCGGGATGGACGTGCCACCGATCATCACCGGCGGCATGCCTGGACGGCAATTCGTGCTCAAGGCCGCGGACCTGGGATCACTCGGCATCGGATCCCCGATCTATTTTCGGCGGCTACAGGTCGGCCAGGTGGTCGCCTACGACCTCGCCGTCGACGGAAAATCGGTCGAAATCCGAATCTTCGTCAACTCGCCGTACGACCAGTACGTCGTGACGAGCACGCGATTCTGGAATGCCAGCGGCTTCGATGTTTCCCTCTCCGCCAACGGGCTCGACGTGCGCACGCAGTCGCTGGTGGCGCTCCTCGAGGGTGGCGTCGCGTTCGATTCGCCTAGGTTCCCGCGCGCGCCGCCGCCCGCCGAGGCGAACGCTTCGTTCACGCTGTTCGGCGACCGCGTGACCGCGATGAAGCTGGACGAGTCGATCACAGCGCGGTATGTGCTGCATTTCGACGAGTCGGTGCGCGGCGTGTCGGTCGGCGCGCCAGTGACGTTCTACGGTGTGCCGATAGGCGAGGTCACCGACGTGGGACTTTCTTTCGATCCCAAGACGCTTGGCGCGCGACCGCGTGTGGAAATCATGATATTTCCCGAGCGGATGATCGCCTCGCTGCCGGCGGCCCAGGAGAAGGCCATCGACGCGTTCGTGCAGGACGAATCACTCCGCCATGCGGTCATGCGGCGCATGGTCGAACAACGCGGTCTGCGTGCACAGCTCGTTACCGGCAGTCTCGTCACCGGTCAGCGCCTGGTCGGGCTCTCCTATTTTCCGAAGGCGCCAAAGGCACGAATCGACTGGAACGTGTCGAATCCCGAGCTTCCCACGGTGATGAGTGCTTTGCCGGAGATCGAGGCCAGGCTCGGCAGCATCATCGACAAGCTCGACCGGGTGCCCTTTGATGCGATCGGCGACGACCTCAAAAAGAACCTCGTCGCGCTGGAACAGACGCTGAAGGACGCAAGCGCAATGCTCACGCATGTCGATGCCGATATCGTCCCGGCACTCAAGTCGTCGCTCGAAGATGCGCGGCGCGCACTCGGCGCTGCCGACCGGATGTTCAAAAGCACCGAGACCAATCTGGTCGGACCGGGCGCGCCGGGGCAGGTCGAGTTGCGCAGCGCGATGAACGAGCTGGCACGCGCCGCGCGCAGCCTGCGGGTGCTCGCCGACTATCTGGAACGCCATCCCGAGGCGCTGATCCGGGGCAAGACTGCGGAGCCGACACCGTGACGACCCCGCGTTTCCCCGTCTGGATCGTCGCGGCGACCGCCGCACTGTTCATCGCCGCCGGATGTGCATCGTCGCCACCGTCGCGGTTCTATACGTTGAACGGGGCCGCGCCATCCTCGCGAGCGCAGTCGAACCTGTCTGTTACCGTCGGACCCGTGGCGATCCCGGCCGTCGTCGACCGGCCGCAAATCGTGGTGACGATCAGCGACAACGAGGTCTGGCTGGACGAGTTCAACCGCTGGGCCGCGCCGCTTTCCGACGCCATAGGGCTCGTGGTCGCGGAAAACCTCTCCGCCGCGCTCGGCTCGTCGCAGGTGACATTGTCAACCCAGGCGACGGGAAGCGAGTCCGAGTTCCTCGCGACGATCGAAGTCCAGCGCTTCGAGTCGCGTCCGGGCACCCATGCGCTCCTCGATGCCGTTTACAGCGTGCGCCGCGTCAAGGACGGCGCGGCTGTGAGCGGCCGCACCACGGTCACCGAGGCCGTGCCGACGGGCGGCTACGATGCGCTGGCCGCCGCACACAGCCGCGCGCTGGAGCAACTCGGTCGCGACTTAACCGACGCCATCCGCAAGGTCGCCCATGCGCCGCCCGCGCTCGCCACCGCAATGGATCCCACGCAGGCCCCCACGGCTGCCTCTTCACCCGCGCGCTGATTGCAGGCATTCTTTAGGCCCGAACGCGCTTGTCCGGATCACCGTCTTCAATCATGCGCAACCTCATCGACTCCAAGCGTCACCCCAAGGCCACCTGGGCCGGACTCGCGCTGATCGTCATCACCCTGCTGGTGCTGCCGTGGGCGCTGGCATCGGTGGGCACCGCGTGGGTGCGAATCACCAATTCGGCGATCCTTTACGTGTTCCTGGCGCTCGGGCTCAACATCGTCGTCGGCTTCGCCGGGCTCCTCGACCTGGGTTATATCGCGTTCTACGCGGTCGGCGCCTATGTCTACGCGCTGCTGGCGAGCCCGCATTTCAACCTGCACCTGCCGTTCTGGATCATCCTGCCGATCGGCTCCGCCGTCGCATGCATGTTCGGCGTGCTCCTGGGCGCGCCGACGTTGAAGCTGCGGGGCGACTACCTGGCGATCGTGACGCTCGGCTTCGGCGAGATCATCCGCATTTTTCTCAACAACCTGTCGCAGCCGGTGAACATCACCAACGGGCCGCAGGGGATCTACCTGATCGACCCGTTTCGCATCGGAAACCTCAATTTCTCGAAAAACGAGACGATCCTGGGCCTCGATTTCTCGGGACCGATCAAGTACTACTATTTCTTCCTGATCGTGATGGTCGTCGTGATCGTCATCAATATCCGGCTGCAGGATTCCCGTATCGGCCGGGCCTGGGAGGCGATCCGCGAGGATGAGGTGGCTGCGCGGGCAATGGGCATCAACACGCGCAACATCAAGCTGCTCGCCTTCGCGATGGGTGCCTCGTTCGGCGGAATTGCAGGCGGCATGTTCTCGGCGGTGCAGGGCTTCATCAGCCCGGAGTCCTTCGTGCTGGTCGAATCGATCATGGTGCTGTCGATGGTCGTGCTGGGCGGGATGGGCAACATCTGGGGCGTGATACTGGGCGCGGTCCTGCTGTCATTCGTGCCTGAGGTCCTGCGCTACACGGTGACACCGATTCAGGAAGCGCTTTTCGGCCGGATGCTGCTCGAACCCGAGGTGATCCGCATGCTGTTGTTCGGCCTGGCCTTGGTGTTGATGATGCTGTTCCGTCCGGCCGGGATCCTCCCGTCCGCGCTGCGCAAGCGCGAACTCGAAACGGCACCCAAGGCATGAGTCCGGCGGCGGCGGTGCATACGGGCCCGGGACACATGCTCACGTTGCTGACGGCGAAGGGCATCAGCAAGCGATTCGGCGGCGTGCAGGCGCTTTCTGACGTCAGCTTCACGATCAATCATGGGGAGATCTACGGGCTGATCGGACCAAATGGCGCCGGCAAGACGTCGCTGTTCAACGTGCTGACCGGCATCTATGTCCCCGACGGCGGGCAGTTCACGTTCGACGGCGAGCCGCTCGTCAATCTCAAGCCCGACCAGGTCGCCGCGCGAGGCGTAGCGCGCACGTTCCAGAATATCCGGCTGTTCGGCAACCTGTCGGCACTGGAGAACGTGATGATCGGCCGGCACGTGCGCACGCATGCGGGTGTCTGGGGCGCCATATCGCGCAACGCCGGCACGCGCGCCGAAGAGCGCGCGATCCATCACCGAGCCTACGAGTTGCTCGAATATGTGGGGATCGAGCGGCGTGCGCACGGCCTCGCCAGGCACCTGGCGTATGGCGATCAACGCCGGCTCGAGATCGCCCGCGCGCTTGCCACCGAGCCCAAGCTCCTCGCGCTCGACGAGCCTGCCGCCGGGATGAACGCCACCGAAACGGCGTCGCTGAAGGGACTGCTCGACGGAATCCGCCGCGACGGAACGACGATCCTGCTGATCGAACATGACATGAAGCTCGTGATGAGCGTATGCGACCGTGTGCTGGTGCTCGACTACGGCAGAAAGATCGCCGAGGGGACCGCCTCGGATGTGCAGAGCGATCCGAAAGTCATCGCCGCCTATCTTGGCGGCGAGGTGACACTGGACCTGAAGGGTGCGTGACGTGGGCGATACGGCGTCCGCCGAGCCGCTGCTCTCGCTGCACAAGCTGGAGGTCGCCTACGGCGGCATCCACGCGGTCAAGGGCATCGACCTCGAGGTGGGGCAGGGTGAGCTGGTCTGCCTGATCGGCGCCAACGGCGCCGGCAAGACGACCACGCTAAAGGGAATCTGCGGGCTGCTTCCGGTGAAGGCCGGGACTATTCGCTACGGCGGCAAGAACGTGACCGGCAAGCCGGCGTTCGCGCTCGTGCGACAGGGACTCGCGATGGTGCCCGAAGGCCGCGGCGTGTTCGGTGCGCTGACCATCGAGGAAAACCTGGCGATGGGCGCGTATATACGCAACGACAATGACGGCATCAAGGCGGACATCGAGCGCATCTACGACCTTTTCCCGAGGCTGCGCGAAAGGCGGCGTCAGACGGCCGGCACGCTGTCGGGCGGCGAGCAGCAAATGCTCGCGATGGGTCGCGCGATGATGTCGCGGCCCAAGCTCCTGCTGCTCGACGAGCCGTCGATGGGCCTTGCACCACTGATGGTGCAGAAGGTGTTCGAGACGATCATGACGGTTTCGTCTGAGGGCGTGACGATACTGCTGATCGAACAGAACGCGAAGCTGGCGCTCGAGGTCAGCCGCCGCGGGTATGTGATGGAGTCCGGCGAAATTACGCTGGCGGGCGAGGCGAAGGCGCTGCTGCATGACCCCAAGGTGCGCGCCGCGTATCTCGGCGAAGCGGCTTAGGATCGCCGTGGGCCGTGCGCGCGCGACCGATCGCTACATTCCGGCGTGAACGACGTGCCGGAAGCCGGGCCCGTGCCCTCCCGCGTTCCCCGCGCAGTGCCCGTCGGCAACGCCTTCGCGTGGTTCGCCGAGGCGATCCGGCTGTGGAAACGCGGTCCTGTCTCGTTCGTCTTGATCGCGCTGGTCGTGCTGGTCACGAGCGTCGTTTTCGAACCGGTGCCGTTTGCCGGTTTCGTCGCCGCCAACATCGTCGCTCCGCTGCTCGCCTGCGGCCTGCTCTATGCGAGCCTCGCGGCCGATCGCAACGACCAGCCGCGCTTCCGGCACCTGGTCGTCGTGTTCGCCGCGCCGGCATCCGCGCAGGCGACCGTGGTCGCCGCAGGGCTGTTCGTGCTCGCGGCGGAAGCATTCACCGCGTGGCAACTCGCCCAAATCAACCTGCTGATGCCGCTCGACGATACGGCGGGTCTCTCGGGCAGCACGGTCGTGGCGATCTACGCGATCGGCGTGCTCGCATCGTTGCCCGTAACTTTCGTCCCGATGGCGGCGCTATTCGACGGCGAAGGCCCCCGCAGCGCGTTTTCCCTGTCGTTTCGCGCGTTCGCGCGCAACGTGCCTGCACTTTCTGCGTTGGCACTGTATTCGTTCGTCCTGCTGTTGCTCGGACTGTTGACCATGGGCATCGGGCTGGTGCTGGCGCTGCCGTGGATCGCCGCCGCGTCGTTTGCCGCGTGGAAGGACATCTTCGGGCTCGCGGGCTCGGCGCCAAGACGCTAGCCGCGAGTCACTCGGTCGCGCGCCACTCGAAATGCGCACGCGCCATGTCGGGAAGCGCGTGGGCGCTAGTCACCTCGGTCACACGTGCGTGTGGTGGTCCGCTGCCGCACCAGGTCACGAATGACTCGACGGCGGTGGGCGGCCCCTGGACGAACACCTCCACGGTGCCGTCGCAGCGATTGCGAACCCACCCGGCGACGCCGAATTGGAACGCCGCCTGCACGGCGGCGTCGCGATAACCAACACCCTGCACACGGCCGCGGATCACCAGTCGCCGTGCAACTGCGTTCATTGCACCACCTTTGTGCTACCTGCCGCGCCGGCGGCGCCAGGCGAACAGCGCCGCGATCGACTTGCCGTCGGTGACGCCCCCGCAATCGTAGGTGGCAAGCAGCTCATCCTCGGACATCATGACGACTTCGAGGAACTCGCCGTCGTCGAGTTGCGCGCCGACATGCTCGAGGCCGGTCGCCTCGAACAGGTCGATGAATTCGGTCGAATAGCCGACCTCCGGATGAATCGTGCCGAGCGACTTCCAGGTGGCTGCCGTGTAGCCGACCTCCTCGACGAGTTCGCGTTTTGCGGTCGCGAGCGGCGTCTCCCCGGCGTCGATCTTGCCGGCGGGGAACTCGAGCATCACGCGGCGGACCGGGTAGCGAAATTGCCGCTCGAGAACCAGCCGGCCATCGTCGTGTACCGGGATCACCAGAACCGCACCCGGGTGGACGACGAACTCGCGCGCCGCCTCGCTGCCATCGGGCAGGCGAACACGGTCGCGCCGCACTTCGAGCAGCTTGCCCGAGAACACCACCTCGGAATCCAGGCCGGTCTCGACCAGATGCGCGTCATCCAGCTTGTTCACGGCGACCCTCCTTTTATTGCTGCATACACCGCGCCGGCGACGCAGTCAGGCAGCGTCGTGGCTCCGCGCTCAGGCTCTCGGCGCAACCCGGCGCTCGTGACAACCCGGCGCGCTGATTGGGGATCCGTCGCGCTTCGCGTTCCCGCATTTTCGGCATCCCGGCGCTCGGGGCGCCTGAAGCGTTCATGCCAGCCAGTCCCTGGGCACCAAATAGTCCGAATACAACGCCGCCTCCGGCGACCCCGGCGCCGGCGCCCATTCGTAGCGCCAAAGCGCCGCCGGTGGCATCGACATAAGGATGGCCTCGGTGCGGCCATTCGACTGCAGACCGAACAATGTGCCGCGGTCCCACACCAGATTGAACTCGACGTACCGGCCACGGCGATAGAGCTGGAAATCGCGCTCGCGTTCGCCGAACCGCGTGTCCTTTCGGCGCTCGAGGATCGGCGTGTATGCGGCGAGAAAGTGGTCGCCCACGCTGCGCGTGAGCGCGAAACAACGGTCGAACCCACCCTCGTTCAGGTCGTCGAAGAAGATGCCCCCCACGCCGCGCGCTTCCTTCCGGTGCTTGAGATAGAAGTACTCGTCGCACCATCGCTTGTAGCGGCCATGCACGTCCGCCCCGAAAGGCGTGAGCGCGTCCCGGCAGCAGCGGTGAAAATGCACGGCGTCGTCCGCAAAGCCATAGTAGGGCGTCAGGTCCATCCCGCCGCCGAACCACCAGATCGGCTCGACGTCGGCTTTTCGCGCGCTGAAGAAGCGCACGTTCAGATGCACGGTCGGCGCGTAGGGATTGCGCGGATGGACGACCAGCGACACCCCCATTGCTTCCCATGTGCGTCCCGCAAGTTCCGGACGATGCGCGGTGGCCGACGGCGGCAACCGGTCGCCGGTGACGTGCGAGAACAGGACGCCGCCGCGCTCGAGCACCCGTCCCTGCTCGATCAGCCGCGATGTGCCGCCGCCACCCTCCGGACGCGTCCAGGCGTCCCGGCGAAACGCTCCACCTTCGAGGGCCTCGAGCCTGCCGACGATGCGGTCCTGCAGGTCGGTGAGGAATTCCCGGACCGGTGCGGCATCGACGATCGGCGACGTCACTTCCCCGGCTCCGATTGCATCGGCCGGACCGGATTCCTCGCCACGGCACGATGCCCGATGTCGGTGCGGAACTGCATACCGGCAAAGCGGATATCGGCGACAGCCGCGTACGCGGCGCGCTGCGCCAGCCGGACCGAATCGCCGAGCGCGGTCACGCACAGCACGCGGCCACCACTGACGACGGTTTGCCCGCCGGCAAACGCAGTCCCCGCATGGAACACCTGAACGTCGGGATGGGCTGCGGCATTGACGCGCTCGAGTCCCTCGATGGCGTCGCCCTTGCGCGGCGCATCCGGATAGCCGGCGGCGGCCAGCACGACGCCCAGCGCGGCGCGGCGGTCCCAATCGGCGTCGATCGCGTCGAGCCTGCCGTCGATCGCGTGTTCGAAGAGGTCCACGAGGTCGGATTTCAGCCGCAGCATGACCGGCTGAGTTTCCGGATCGCCCATCCGGCAATTGAACTCGAGTACCTTCGGCGTGCCCGCGGCGTCGATCATCACCCCGGCGTAGAGGAACCCCGTGTAGGGAATGCCGTCGGCGGCCATGCCGTTCACCGCCGGGACGATGATCTCGCGCATGATCCGCGCGTGCATCGCCGGCGTCACGACCGGCGCCGGCGAATAGGCACCCATGCCGCCGGTATTGGGACCCAGGTCGCCATCAAGCAGCCGCTTGTGGTCCTGCGACGAGGCGAGCGGCAGAATGTGACGCCCGTCCACCATCACGATGAAGCTCGCCTCCTCGCCGGAAAGAAAATCCTCGATCACGACCCGTGCGCCGGCGTCGCCCATCGCATTGTCGACGAGCATGGCATCGATCGCAGCATCGGCTTCGGCAAGCGTCTGCGCCACGACCACACCCTTGCC
Organism: uncultured beta proteobacterium; assembly: GCA_963739745.1. Taxonomy (GTDB): domain Bacteria; phylum Pseudomonadota; class Gammaproteobacteria; order Burkholderiales; family Casimicrobiaceae; genus VBCG01. The sequence continues at coordinate 268,015 of CAVUCJ010000003.1, read as the reverse complement.
CGCGGCGAGGCCGTCGGCCTTGACCACAATCGGCGCTCCACGCTGCGCGACGTAGGCATGCGCGTCTTGCGCGTCGGTGAACGTCCTGTACTGAGCGGTCGGCAGGCCGTGGCGCAGCATGAAGGCCTTGGCGAAGTCCTTCGAACTTTCGAGTTGCGCCGCAGCGCGCGTCGGGCCGAAGATGCGCAGGCCCGCCGTGTGGAACGCGTCGACGATGCCGGCGGCGAGCGGCGCCTCCGGGCCCACGACGGTCAACGCGACGGATTCTCTCCGCGCGAATGCGACGAGCTCTTCGATTGCCGTGACCGCGACGTTGGCGAGCAGGTTCTCATGCGCCGTACCCGCGTTTCCTGGCGCGACGAACACCCGGGCCACGCGCGGGCTTTGCGCGATCTTCCATGCGAGCGCGTGTTCCCTGCCGCCGCCGCCGACCACGAGGATGTTCAACGCGGCTCCTTGTCGAAGCTAGTGGCGAAAGTGCCGGACGCCGGTGAAAACCATTGCGACGCCGCGCTCGTCGGCGGCTGCGATCACTTCGGCGTCGCGCATGCTTCCGCCGGGCTGGATCACCGCGGTGGCTCCGTTGTCGGCCACAACGTCCAGCCCGTCGCGGAACGGAAAGAACGCATCGGAGGCCACGACCGAGCCAGCGAGCGCGAGGTGCGCGTTCGCGGCTTTCGTCGCGGCGATGCGTGTCGAGTCCACGCGGCTCATCTGCCCCGCGCCGATACCCAGCGTCTGCCCGTCTCGGCAATAGACGATCGCGTTGGACTTGACGAACTTGGCAACGCGCCACGCGAACAACAGGTCCTTCATCTGCGCCGCCGTCGGAGCGATCCTGGTGACGACCTTCAGCTCGCCGTCCGCGACGTTGCGCACGTCGGGCGACTGGATGAGGAATCCTCCGCCCACGCGCTTGAAGTCCCACGAATTCGCCGCGCCGCCGGCCGCTGGCGGCAACGGCACCTGCAGTACGCGCACGTTCACCTTCCGGGCGATCGACGCCAGTGCATCGTCGGTATATGCGGGGGAGATCAGCACCTCCAGGAATTGTGTCGATACCGCCTCGACCGTGGCGGCGTCCACCGGCCGGTTGAAGGCGATGATGCCGCCGAACGCCGACGTGGGATCGGTGGCGAACGCGAGTCGGTACGCATCGAGCGGTGTGGCCGCAACAGCCACGCCGCAGGGATTGGCATGCTTGACGATGACGCAGGCCGGTTCTGCGAACGTCTTCACACACTCCCACGCGGCGTCACTGTCGGCGACGTTGTTGTACGACAACTCCTTTCCTTGCAGCTGTCGGTAAGTGGCGATGGTCCCCGGCGCCGGTGTCGGGTCGCGATAGAACGCCGCCGACTGGTGCGGATTCTCGCCGTAGCGCATGTCCTGCGCCTTGTCGCCGGCGAGGTGAAAGGAATCGGGCCAGGCATGTGCCGCACCATCGGCGTCGCGCGCGGTGAGCCAGTTCGCGATGGCGCCGTCGTAGGACGCCGTGTGTGCAAACGCCTTCCGCATCAGCCTAAAACGCGTCGCGTCGCTCAATGCGCCACCGCCAACGCCGAGTTCGGCGAGAATCGCGGAATAGTCCGCGGGATCGACCACGATCCCCACGTGCGGCCAATTCTTCGCGGCGGCGCGTACCATCGACGGTCCACCGATGTCGATGTGCTCGACGGCGTCCTCCAGCGTGCAGCCGGGCTTCGCGACGGTCTCGCGGAAAGGATAGAGATTGACGACGACCAGGTCGATGGTCGGGATGGCGTGTTCGCGCAGCGCCTCGACGTGCGCCGGCAGGTCGCGGCGAGCGAGGATCCCGCCATGGATCTTTGGATGAAGCGTCTTCACCCGTCCGTCCAGCATCTCGGGGAATCCCGTGTAGCTGCCTACGTCGGTGACGGCAAGTCCCGCATCGGCGAGCGCCTTCGCGGTGCCGCCGGTCGACAGCAGGCGAATGCCGCGCGCCGCGAGTCCCCTGGCGAATTCGACCAGTCCGGTCTTGTCCGAGACCGACAACAGCGCCTGCGCGACGGGTGCGCCTGCCCGACCTCCATCGCGCTGCACGCCCACGGTTTCAGATGAGCTTGTATTTGACAAGCTTGGACCGCAGCGTATTGCGGTTCATCCCGAGCATGTCGGCCGCCTGCGTCTGATTGCCATCGGCGCGCATCAGGATAGAGGTGAGCAGCGCGCGCTCGACATGACCGATCACCATGTCGTAGACGCCGGTCGGCGTTTCCCCGTCGAGGCGCTTGAAATAATCGTCGAGCGACTTGTCAACGCTGCGGCAGATCTCGTTGCTGCCGTTGAGTTTTCGTATTCTGGTAGTCACGCTGCGAGGGCCTCCCCTGCCCGCTGCCAATCTTGGTTCGCCTTCGAGCTCGAGCAGACCGCGCCATCCCACGCGGCCACGTCGATCCCGCCTGAGTAGACAAGCCGGTCGTGGGTGTCCGCCAGCCGATCGAAAAATTCGCCGACAACGGCCAGTTGCACAGCCGCCGAGGGCGCCTCGCACATGGCGCGGCGGAAAGCTGCGCCACCGGCGAGCGCCTGCGTGTACCAGCCGAGGTGCTTGCGCGCGGTGCGCACGCCGGTCTCTTCGCCGTGAAACGAATAATGGTCGTGCAGGTGGTCGACGATCAGCCTTCGCGCCTCCGCAACCGTCGGTGGCGGCAGGTGCCCGCCGGTGGCGAGGTAGTGCGCAATCTCGCGAAAAATCCACGGCCGGCCCTGCGCTGCGCGACCGATCATGATCGCGTCGGCGCCGGTGTGCTGCAGCACCGCCTTCGCTGCCTCCGGCGTAGCGACGTCGCCGTTGGCGATGAGGGGCAGGTTAACCACGCGCTTGATCGCCGCAATGGTGTCGTACTCGACCGCGCCGACGAACGCGCAAGCGCGCGTACGCCCATGAACGGTCAATGCCTGCACCCCCGCCGCCTGAGCGATTCGCGCGATGTTCACGGCGTTGCGGGCGCCCGGATGGGTGCCCGTGCGAATCTTGAGCGTGACCGGCACGTTCACGGCCCTTGTCACCGCGGCCAGGATCGCCGCGACGAGCGGTTCGTTGGCGAGGAGCGCCGAACCCGCGGCGGCGTTGCACACCTTCTTCGCCGGACAGCCCATGTTGATGTCGATCACCTGTGCGCCGCGATCGACGTTGTAACGCGCAGCGTCGGCCATCATCGAGGGATCAGCGCCAGCAATCTGCACGGCCACTGGCGCGGATTCGCCGGCATGATCGATGCGACGCTGCGATTTGCCGGTTCGCCGAAGCCGAGGATCGGATGCCACCATTTCCGACACTGCGTAGCCCGCGCCCAGCCGTTTGCACAGCACGCGAAACGGACGGTCGGTCACGCCCGCCATCGGCGCGACGGCAAGATTGTTCGGCAGAAGATAGGGTCCGATGCGCATATCCGGAAGCGAAAATCGGGAGGCGTGGAATGCGGCGTGATTCGAGGTTCGATTATACCGGCATTGCGCCGATATCGCGCCACCGCGCCGTCTGCGATTGCGAAGCCACCGTCAGCGGCAGCGCGCACCGAACGCGCGTTCAGCTCAGGACAGTCCGAAAAGCATCGCGCGCGTGAACGCCCGCTTCGCCGGCGGCAGCGCGTCGAGCAGCGTGAGCGCGAGACCGCGCGGCCAGCGCAGCAGCGGCCAGTCCGTTGCGAAGAGCTGCGTCAGCCCGTGCGTAAACGCGATTCCCGCAGTGCGATCCATGCGGCGCTGCGCCGCGTAATTCGTCACCATCGTGCGCTCGCCCAGCAATTCGCGCCCGCAGGTGTTGATGATCTGCGCTAGTTCGAACGCGTCGCGCACGCCGAGGTTGAAGCCCTGCCCCGCGATCGGATGCAGCGCCTGCGCCGCGTTGCCGATCAGCACGCAGCGACTGGTGACCGCGGGCCGCGCGATCTCCAGCGCCAATGGAAACGATTTCCGTTCGCGCACCCGCGCGAAGCCGCCGACGCGTGCGCCAAAATGATGCGCAAGTCGAGCGAGGAAGCCGGCGTCAGGAAGTTCGAGGATGCCTACCGCAGCCTCCGGCGTCATCGTCCAGACCAGTGCATAGTGATTGCCTTCCGGCAGCAGCGCCACGGGCCCGGTCGGCGTGAACCGTTCGTAGGCCACCCCTTCGTGCGGCGCCGCCATCTCGACCTTCGCGATCAGCGCCACCTGGCCATAGTCGCGCCGGTCGCGGGTGACGCCGGCGACGACGGCGCCGGTGCCGTCCGCCACCACGGCCATCCGGGAGGTAATGACATCGCGCGACGGATCGTCGGGCGACACCGAAGCGTACGCGGGCGTGCCGCCGACTGCGGCCACCGGGGTACCGTATCGAATCTCGGTGCGAGTACGGGCGAGCTCCGCGTCGATGGCGTTCTGCAGCGCGACATACGAAACCACGTAGCCCAGCGCGGGGACTTCCTGCTCGGTCGCGGTGAGCCGCGTCGTCCCGAAGCCGCCCGCCTGCGAGATATCGATGGCCGTGATCGGCGTCACCGCGTCCTTCATCGCCGAGAGTCGTGCCCAGACGCCGAGCCGCTCGAAGATCAGGCGCGCGCCGTGCGAGAGCGCGAGCGACCGATCGCCACGCAGTGTGGTTCCTTTCTCGCGCGCGTCGAGCGCGACGACATCGAGATCGGCGTCAGCAATCGCCAGTGCCAGCGTGCCGCCGACGGGACCGGCGCCGACGATGACGACATCGTGCAGCATCAGGGCATCGATCGCGGGATCAACGACGACACGCCGCCTCGACGTCCTCCACCGACTTGGGTGTGGCCGCAGTGAGGTTCTCGTGACCGGTGGTGGTGACGAGCACATCGTCCTCGATGCGTACGCCGATGTTCCAGAACGGTTCGGGCACGTTGTCGGCGGGGCGGATGTACGTCCCCGGTTCCACCGTCAGCACCATGCCCGGTACGAGTTTCTGCGATTCGCCCTTCACACGGTAGCTGCCGGCGTCGTGGACGTCCAGGCCGAGCCAGTGACCGGCGCGATGCATGTAGAACTGCTTGAAGCTGCCGCTTTCCAGCACTTCGTCGAGCGTCCCCTTGCACAGCCCGAGGTCGACATAGCCCTGCGCGAGTACCCGCTCGGCCGCCCCGTGGTAGTCGTGGAACGCGGCGCCGGGCTTCACCGCGTCGAGGCACGCGGTCTGTGATGCAAGCACGAGTTCGTAGACGTCCCTCTGCGGGCCTGTGAACCTGCCATTGACCGGAAACGTGCGCGTGATGTCGGATGCGTAGCCCTGATATTCGCACCCGGCGTCGATCAGCAGCAGCTCGCCTTCGGTCATCTCGCGATTGTTGTCGCGGTAGTGGAGCACGCACGCGTTGGGACCGGAGGCGACGATGGACGGATAGGCGACGGCGAGCGCCCCATGGCGCAGGAATTCGTGCAGCAACTCGGCCTCGACCTCGTATTCGAACCAGCCGGGACGCGTGGTTGCCATTGCGCGCCGGTGCGCGCCGCCCGAGATCGAGGCGGCCCGGCGCATCAGGTTCGCCTCGTGCTCGTCCTTCACCAGCCGCATCGCGTCGAGCATGCTGCGCACGTCGATGACTTCCTCGGGAGCGGCGACGCCGGTGCGCGCGCGGTTGCGCACGTCGTTCAACAGTTGCACGATCCGTCGGTCCCACGGCTCGAGGAGTCCGAGCGGGGTGAACAGCGCGGGCTGGTCGGAGGCGAGCTCGGGCAGCTTTTCCCCGAGCGCCGCGATCGAATGAACCTCGTCGAAGCCGAAGATCTCCTTCGCCGCGTCGGGTCCGTAGCGGAAACCGTCCCAGATTTCGCGTTCCTCGTTCTTTTCGCGGCAGAAGAGCAGCTGACGATCCCCATCCGGCCCCGCCAGCAGCGCGATCACGGCGTCCGGCTCGGGGAACCCGGACAGGTAATGGAAATAGCTGTCCTGACGGAACGGGTATAGGGAATCGCGATTGCGCGCGACTTCGGGCGCCGTGGGGATGAGCGCCAGTCCGCCGCCGCTGTGATCGCGCATCGACCGCAGCAGCGCGCTGCGGCGCTCCCGGTAGAACTGGTTCGTGTTTTTCATTGGGGGCAGATGTACCGAATGGGTGCCGCATTATAGGTGACGCGTCCCCGCCGACGCGCCATCGGACCGTGCGTAGGCTAAGATTTCACATGGCCAGCGACCCCGTGCAATCCGCCGCCGCGCTCACGGGTCCTGCGCTGCACGACGCCAAGCGCGCGATGCGCGCGCGGATTCTCGCGGCCCGCGACGAGTTTCTGCCCGAGGCGAAAACGGCGGCTTCGGCGGCAATCGCCGCCCGCGTGCAGGCGCTGTCTTCGTTCGAGCGCGCGCGCTGCGTCCTGCTGACCTTGCCGTATCGCAGCGAATGGGACACCCGGCCGCTGTTTGCCTCGGCCATTGCAGCCGGCAAGACGGTCGCGCTGCCGCGCGTCGATGGCGCGAGCCGGATGCTCGAGCTGCACGCTGCGCAGGACATCCGCCGTGACACGGCGCCGGGCTACCGCGGGATTCCAGAGCCCCTGCCCGAGCTTCCCCGGGTCGACATCGCCACGGTCGACTGGGTGCTGGTGCCGGGGGTCGCCTTCGACGTTCGCGGCCGCCGGCTGGGATATGGCGGAGGCTTTTACGATCGATTGCTCGCGCTGTTCGATGACGCAGTGCCGCGGATCGCCGGCGCATTCGACCTCCAGGTGATCGCGGAAGTCCCGGCCGCCCCCCATGACCTGGTCGTCGACGCGATCGCGACGCAATCCCGATTGCTGACTTCGAAGTCCCCGGTGTGAAAGAGCGCCCATGCGCGGACGGCGCTGGTCGCGCTGGTCGCTACGCTGGCGATCCAGGTCTTCACCGCGGTGACGTCCTCGGCACCGGCAGTATTGGCGCCGGTGCTGGCGCCCGACCTGGGGATCACGGCGAAATGGATCGGCGTGTTCGTGAGCCTCATGTATGCCGGCGCCATGCTCGGCAGCCTGGCCTGCGGCGTGTTCATCGCGCACTACGGCGCCATCCGCGTATCGCAGGTGTGCGTCCTGATCTGTGCGGCGGGCATTACGACGATCGCGCTGCTCCCCAGCTACGCGGCTCCTCTTCTGGCGGCGACCGCAATCTTCATGGGGTTCGGATACGGTCCGATCACGGCGGCCTCGTCGGAGGTGCTTGCGCGCACCACGCCGCCCGAACGCATGGCGCTGACGTTCTCGATCAAGCAAACCGGTGTCCCGGCGGGCGCCGCGCTGGCCGGAGCAATCCTTCCCGCCTTGTCGCTTTTCGCCGGCTGGCGGGCCGCGTTCCTGGCGGTCGCCGCGGCGGGCGTCCTCGTCGCGGCCGCGTCGGAACGAACGCGCAGGGCGCTCGACATTACGCATCCGGGCCACGACCCGTTTTCGCTGACGGCCATGCTGAAGCCACTCGCGACGGTGCTGCGCTACCCCCCCGTTGCTCGAATTGTCACTGGTCGGCTATGCGTTCGCTTTTGTGCAGGTGAGCCTCACCAGCTTTCTCGTCGTCTACCTGACCGATGGACTGCAATGGTCGCTCGTCGCTGCCGGGTTGGCGCTCACCTGCGCGACAGCCTTTGCCGTGCCGGGCCGCATCATCTGGGGCGCCTTGGCGGACCGATGGCTTCCGCCGCATCGGCTCCTGGCGTCAATCGGAATCCTCGCCAGCGTCTGCGGGCTCGCCATGGCCTTGGCGTCACCCGACTGGCCGGCGTGGATCGTCCTGCCGCTGGCCTGCCTCTTCGGCGCGACCGCTATCGGCTGGAACGGCGTCCAACTGTCCGAACTGGCTCGACGCGCGCCACCCGGCATGGCCGGGGCCGTAACCGGCGCCTCCGGATTCGTGACCTTCGCGGGCGTGGTCACCGGGCCGCTGCTGTTTGCCGGACTGGCCGCGCTGACCGGCGGATATCGGGCCGGGTTCGTCATGGGCGCGATGGTGAGCGCCGTCGCAGCGGGCGGCCTGCTGCGCCGGAGATTGCCCCGCGCGGACTGAAACGTGGAAATGATTTCCATCAGGTGGTAGGCTTCGGTCGGCGCGCGGCCGCCGACCTTGCGCGCTGCCGCATTACATCACTGGGGCCACCGCCTAGAATCGGCCCGTGTCACATCCGACCGCGTTGGTCGCGTTGACGTAACCGATGCGGTCGGCTCGCCGCCGGCGGCGGGGCGGCCAGGAAGTCCGCAGCCGTTCGACCGCGAGGCCCGTCGTCTCGCCGGGTACTCGTCGCCAGGAGGAAGCACGATGGATGCGCAAAAACGCGACCCCGATCCGCAGGAAACCCGCGAATGGCTGGAGGCGCTGACCGGCGTGATCGCAGTCGAAGGGCCCGACCGTGCCCACTTCCTGATCGAAAAGCTGATCGACGCGGCCCGCCAAAACGGCGCCTACCTGCCGTTCTCGGCGAATACCGAGTACATCAACACCATTCCGACCGACGCGCAGGTGCGCATTCCCGGTAATCAGGAGATCGAATCGCGCATTCGCTCGTACGTGCGCTGGAATGCGATGGCGATGGTGCTGCGTGCCAACAAGCACACCAACGTCGGCGGCCACATCGCGAGCTTCGCGTCCGCGGCGGACCTGTTCGACGTCGGCTTCAATCACTTCTGGCGGGCGGACACCGCCGAGCGGGGTGGCGACCTCGTGTTCGTCCAGGGACACTCCGCCACCGGCGTCTATGCGCGCGCGTTCATGCTGGGCCGCCTCACTGCCGAGCAGCTCGACAATTACCGGCAGGAAGTCGACGGCCACGGCGTCTCGTCGTATCCGCATCCGTGGTTGATGCCGGATTTCTGGCAGTTCCCCACGGTGTCGATGGGGCTGGGGCCCCTGATGGCGATCTATCAGGCGCGGTTCATGAAGTACCTGCAGGATCGCGGACTCGCGCACACCGAGGGCCGCAAGGTATGGGCGTTCATGGGCGACGGAGAGATGGACGAGCCCGAGTCGATGGGCGCGATCGGCATGGCGTCGCGCGAGGTGCTCGACAACCTGATCTTCGTCGTCAACTGCAACCTGCAGCGACTCGACGGCCCCGTGCGTGGCAACGGCAAGATCATCCAGGAACTCGAGAGCGACTTCCGCGGCGCGGGCTGGAACGTGATCAAGGTCGTCTGGGGCACCTACTGGGACACGCTGTTCGCGCGCGACAAAAAAGGCATCCTGATGAAGCGGATGATGGCGTGCGTCGACGGTGAGTACCAGACGTTCAAGAGCAAGAACGGCGCGTACGTCCGTGAGTATTTCTTCAATACGCCGGAATTGAAGGCTCTGGTCGACGACTGGTCCGACGACGAGATCTGGCACCTGAATCGCGGCGGACACGACCCGTACAAGATTTATGCTGCGTTCCACATGGCCGCCAACCACCAGGGCCAGCCCACCGTGATCCTCGCCAAGACCATCAAGGGCTACGGGATGGGCACGTCGGGCGAGGCGCAGAACATCACACACCAGCAGAAGAAGATGTCGCACGAGTCGCTCGCGCGCTTCCGCGACCGCTTCCAGATTCCGGTGGGCGACGACCAGCTGGACGAAATGCCCTACGTCAACTTTCCGGAAGGATCGCCCGAGCTACAGTACATGCGCGCACGCAGGATGGAGCTGGGGGGCTATGTTCCGCAGCGGCGCCGCAGGTCGAAGCCGCTGACGGTGCCCGAACTGCCGGCGTTCGAGCGCTTCCTGAAGAGCACCGATGACCGCGAGATCTCGACGACAATGGCGTTCGTTCAGATCCTGCAGCTGCTGTTGCGCGACAAGAATATCGGCAGGCACATCGTGCCGATCGTCCCCGACGAGTCGCGTACCTTCGGCATGGAGGGGATGTTCCGCCAGCTCGGCATCTGGAACCAGCAGGGACAGCGGTACACGCCGCAGGATCACGAACAGTTGATGTTCTACAAGGAGGACAAACACGGCCAGATCCTGCAGGAGGGGATCAACGAGGCAGGCGGGATGTGCGACTGGATCGCCGCGGCGACGTCGTACTCGACGCACGACGTGCCGATGATCCCGTTCTATATCTTCTATTCGATGTTCGGCTTCCAGCGCGTCGGCGACCTCACCTGGGCGGCCGGTGACATGCGCTCGCGCGGCTTCCTGCTGGGCGGCACCGCTGGCCGCACGACGCTCAACGGCGAAGGACTGCAGCACGAGGACGGGCATTCGCACATCCTGTCGTCGACGGTGCCGAACTGCCTTTCCTGGGACCCCACGTTCGCCTACGAAGTCGCCGTCATCGTCCAGGACGGGCTCACCCGCATGTACTCGGCACAGGAGGACGTCTACTACTACCTGACGGTGATGAACGAGAACTACCCGCACCCGGCGATGCCCGAGGGCGCGGTGCCCGATATCCTGAAGGGAATGTACAGGCTGCGCGAGGGCGCCCGGGGCAAGGATGGCTCGCCCAGGGTTCAGCTCCTGGGTTCCGGCGTAATCCTGCGGCAGGTGATGGCCGCTGCCGAATTGCTGAAGTCCGACTGGAACGTGGACGCGGACATCTGGAGCTGCCCATCCTTCACGCAACTGGCGCGCGACGGCTATGCAGTGGCCCGCTGGAACATGCTGCACCCGACGCAGGCACCTCGCAGGTCGCATGTCGACCTGTGCCTTGCCGGCACTGAAGGTCCCGTCGTCGCCGCCACCGACTACATGAGGCTCTTTGCCGAGCAGATCCGCTCGCAGGTGCCGCGCCGTTACGTGGTGCTCGGCACCGACGGCTTCGGCCGCTCCGACACGCGTTCTCAGTTGCGCCGTTTCTTCGAGGTCAACCCGCACTACGTCACCGTCGCGGCGCTTGCGGCACTCGCCGCGGACGGCGCGCTGCCGGCGACCCGGGTGGACGAGGCGATCCGCAAATATGGACTCGATCCGGAGAAGCCGGCGCCATGGACGGTGTAGCGAAGTTTCATTCACAATGAAACACGGGAGCGGTGGACGAAGGGCCGAAGCGGTGAGTTGCGCGCCATTGCGCCCGCGCATGTATTGGTCGATCGAAGGGCATTCATGAGCACGATCGAAATCAAGGTTCCGGATATCGGCGACTTCAAGGACATCCCGGTGATCGAGGTGTTCGTGAAGTCCGGCGACAGCGTGGCGACTGACGATTCGCTGGTCACGCTCGAATCCGACAAGGCGACGATGGACGTGCCATCGCCGGCAGCGGGCGTGGTCAGGCAGGTGAACCTGAAACCCGGCGACAGGGTCAGCGAGGGCACGGTGGTGCTGATTCTGGAAACCGTCGATACGGCCGCGCCCTTGCCCCATCCACCCCGCGCAAACGCGCCGTCGCCCCAACCGGCGCCCACGAGCGCGTCTTCACCCCGACCCGTACCCGAGGGCGGAAGCGACCCTGCCGCCGCGCCCGGCGCCCCCCTTCCCGCACCCTCGGAAGAAGAGCTGGGAGTGAGGGCAGCCGCCTCCGGCAACGCCGCTTTCACCGCAGCGCATGCATCACCTTCGGTGCGAAAGTTCGCGCGTGAACTTGGCGTCGACCTTGCGCAGGTCAGCGGTACCGGACCGAATGCGCGGATCCTGCAGCAGGACGTGCAGGCTTTCGTCAAGCGCGCAATGAGCGCGGCCCTCACTACCGGTGCGGATGGCACGGCTGGGGGCGGCGCGACACTCGCCCTGCTGCCGTGGCCAACCATCGATTTCGCGAAATTCGGACCCGTCGAGGCGAAGCCGCTGTCGCGGATCAGGAAGATCTCCGGCGCCAACCTCGCGCGCAACTGGGTGATGATCCCGCATGTGACGCAGTTCGATGAAGCGGACATAACCGACCTCGAGGCGTTCCGCGTAAAGCTCAACAAGGAGAACGAGAAGGCGGGCATCAAGCTGACTGTGCTCGCGTTCATGATCAAGGCGGCGGTGTCGGCGTTGACGAGATTCCCGGACTTCAACGCTTCGCTCGATGGCGACAACCTCGTGCTGAAGCAGTACTTCAACATCGGCTTCGCCGCCGACACGCCGAACGGACTCGTCGTGCCGGTACTGAAGAGCGCCGACCAGAAGGGCGTGTTGCAGATCGCCAGGGAGATGGCCGCGCTCTCCACCACGGCGCGTGAAGGCAAGCTGGGCCCGGCGCAGATGCAGGGCGGATGTTTCTCGATCAGCTCGCTCGGCGGCATCGGCGGCACGGCGTTCACCCCGATCATCAACGCGCCGGAGGTTGCGATTCTCGGCGTGTCCAGGAGCACGACCAAGCCCGTCTGGAACGGCAGCGAATTCGTGCCGCGCCTCATGGTTCCGCTGTCGCTCTCCTACGACCATCGCGTGATCGACGGCGCGTCGGCCGCGCGTTTCACCTCTCATTTCGCCGCGCTGCTCGCCGATTTGCGGCGGATCATGCTCTGAGGGCCACCGATGACCCAGGATGAACAAAAGCAGGCGGTCGCCCGCGAGGCGATCAAGTACCTCGTCGACGACGCCTGGATCGGTGTCGGCTCGGGCAGCACCGCCAATTTCTTCATCGACGAGCTGGCCGGGGTCAAGCATCGGATCAAGGGCGCGGTGTCGAGCTCGGTCAAGTCGACGCAGCGGCTGAAGTCGTACGGAATCGAGGTCGAGGAGCTGAACAATGTCGACGACGTGCCCGTCTACGTCGACGGCGCCGACGAAGTGACCGAGCACGGCGCCATGATCAAGGGCGGGGGCGGCGCGCTGACCCGCGAGAAAATCGTCGCGGCCGTGGGCCGGAAATTCGTCTGCATCGTCGACCGGTCCAAGCTGGTACCGGTACTGGGCAGGTTCGCGCTCCCGGTGGAGGTGATCCCGATGGCGCGCAGCTATGTCGCGCGCGAGCTGGTCCGGCTGGGCGGACATCCCGCGTGGCGAATGGGCTTCACCACCGACAACGGCAACGTGATCCTCGACGTTGCGGGCCTGACGATCGAAAATCCGATCGCGCTTGAGACTACGATCAATCAGATCGCCGGCGTCGTCACGGTTGGCCTGTTCGCGCACCGCGGCGCCGACGTGATCCTGCTGGGGACGCCGTCGGGCGTGCAAACGATGAAGCCGACCCTGCTTCAGGGTCGGGCGCCTGGATCAGGCGCCGGGAGCTGATCAGGATTTCTGCATCTCCACGAACGCGCGGAAGATGTCGGTTTCGGTGATCACACCGACGACACCCTGCCGTTCGTCGACGACCGGCAGTCCGCCGATCCGGTGATCGACCATCAGCGCGGCAGCTTCGCCGATCGGCATGGCGGGCGTCGCGGTAACCACGCCGCGGTGCATCACCTCGCCAACCTCGACCGCCGATTGCAGGTGATGCGTGGCAGCGAGCAGCAGATCGCGCTCGGCGACGATGCCGACAAGATTCTTCTCCTCGTCGAGAACCGGGACATGGTGCAGTTGTTGCTCCTGCATCAGCTTCAGCGCGGACTTGTAATCGGCGTCGCTGCGAATGGTGATGGGGCGGGCGTTCATGCGGTCGCGTACTAGCATGTCGGAAGCCTTGGCTTGTGATCGGAAACGACGGGCGCGCAGCGAAACCACCCGACCCCGGCGACTTGCCACCGGTGCCGACGCGTCCGTCGCGGCCACCTGCGGACATTTTGGGCTCCCGGTCCCCGGCGAGGTTTGACGCGGGGCAAACAAGCGGGAATTCGCGCGAATGTGGCGGTCGCCGTCCCTCATCCTGCCCCGAAGGTGGGGATCGGTCCGCGGCGCCGCCCCTCGGCAGGCAAGGCCCACGACCCGTCGCACGTCCGCCGCGGGATGTGGATGGCGATGGGCCCGACTCGCGCTAGAATTAGCGATGACCAACCTCAACGTACCCGGCCTGAAAAACGTCGCCGACGTCGCCGCATACATGGCTGCGGTTGGAGGGGCTGCGCGCGCGGCCGCGCGGGAGCTTGCGCGCGCCGACACTGACACCCGAAACCGAGCGTTGCACGCGATGGCGACGGCGATCCGTCACGACGAGGCGAAACTCCTCGCCGCCAATGCGGAAGACGTCACCGCGGCGAAGGCGGCTGGGCAGGACGCCGCATTCGTCGACCGCCTCGCACTGACGCCGAAGTCGGTCGTGGCGATGGCCGACGGCCTGGCCGAAATCGCCGCGCTGGCGGACCCGGTCGGAGAGATGACGGACCTGCGCTTTCGTCCGTCCGGCATCCAGGTCGGCCGGATGCGGGTGCCGCTGGGCGTAGTCGGCATCATTTACGAATCGCGGCCCAACGTGACCGCCGATGCCGCCGGACTGTGCCTGAAGGCGGGCAATGCGACCATCCTGCGCGGCGGCTCGGAAGCGCTGCGCAGCAACCAGGCGATCGCCGCATGCGTTCATCACGGATTGCGCGATGCAGGCCTGCCGGAGTATGCGGTGCAGGTGATCGCCACGACGGACCGCGCGGCCGTCGGCCACCTGATCGCCGACGAGCGCCACGTCGACGTGATCGTGCCGCGCGGCGGCAAGGGGCTGATCGAGCGCATCGCCCGCGACGCGCGGGTGCCGGTGATCAAGCACCTGGATGGCGTGTGCCACGTGTTCGTTGACGCGTCGGCCGAACTCGAAATGGCGATCCGGATCGCCGACAACGCGAAGACGCAGCGCTACTCGCCGTGCAACACGATGGAGACGTTGCTCGTGCACGCCGATATAGCCTCGCAAGTCCTGCCGCCGCTATCCGCGCTCTATGCAGAGAAGGGAGTCGAATTGCGCGGCTGCGAGCGCTCGCGTGCGCTGGTGCCGGCGATGAAGCCCGCCACCGAGGACGACTGGTATACCGAGTACCTGGCGCCTATCCTCGCCGTCCGCATCGTCGATTCGCTCGACGACGCGATGGCGCACATCGCGCGGTACGGCTCGCAGCACACCGACGCGATCGTCACGCAGGACTACGCCAACTCGATGCGCTTCCTGCGCGAAGTCGACTCGAGCTCGGTGCTGGTCAATGCGTCGACGCGCTTCGCCGACGGCTTCGAGTTCGGGCTCGGCGCCGAGATCGGGATCTCGACCAACAAGCTGCATGCGCGCGGGCCCGTCGGTCTCGAGGGGCTCACCAGCCAGAAGTGGGTTGTGCTGGGCTCGGGGCAGGTCCGCGTCTAGCGGCCCCGCCGGGACGCGGCGAATCACGCCGCCGGTCGAATCAATTCCTGGCGTGGCCTGACCGTCGAACCCTAAGCGGGCCCGGCAACTCGACGTCGTCGGTGCCGCGCGTACCAGACGACCACCACCGCAACCAGCGCTAGGAACGGGAACGCACCCCAATTCATGATCTCCCATCCGGCCGCCGACACCAGCGCACCGGACGAGAAGGACGAAATCCCCATCACCGAGAAGACGATGAAGTCGTTGGCGCCCTGCGTGCGAGCCTTTTCCGCCGGAGAATACGACTCGGTCAGCAACGCCGTGCCGCCCGTGTACATGAAGTTCCAGCCGACGCCGATCAGCACCAGAGCGGCGAGGAAGTGCGGGAGGTCGTTGCCAGTGAGCGCAACCGCAGCGCCCCCCGCCATCACCAGAACACCGGCCAGGATGACGTTGAGCACGCCCAGGCGGTTGATCAGCGAGCCGGTCACGAATCCTGGCCCGTACATGCCGACCACGTGCCACGAGATGACCAGCGCCGCCTGGGAATAGGGCAGGCTGCAGAAGTCCATGGCGAGCGGTGTGGCGGTCATCAGCAGATTCATGAGGCCGTAGCCCAGGCCCGCGGAAAGCACGGCAACGACGAACACCGGCTGCCGGACGATCTTGCGCAGCGGACGTCCGCCGCCGGCGCGCTCGGCCCCGACCGGTTTCGGTACATGCACGTGCCATTGCACGGCAAGCGCGACCAGCGCGACCACAGCCAGCAGCATGAACGAGCCTAGGAAGGGCGCGGCGAACAGATCCCTGCCCCATCGCGTGATCGCCGGTCCCAGGAAGCCGCCGAAGATGCCGCCGGCCAGCACGAGCGAGATGGCGCGCGCCTTGTCGGCGGGTGCGGCCACTTCCGCGGCGGCGAACCGGTATTGGAGCCCGACGGCGTTGTAGATCCCGACGACCGCGGTCGCGATGCAGTACAGCGGAAAGCTCGCGAGCCAAAGCGCGATCACCGCAAGACCGCAACCGCCGATATTGATGAGCGCGCCCGTCATGAACCCCCGCCGCCGGCCGACGCGGGCCATCCACAGCGACATCGGCATCGTCGACAACGCCGAGCCCAGCACGTAGGTGGTTGCGCCGAGTGTGGCGAGCGTCTTGGTCTCGACCAGCGAATAGCCGACCAGCCCGTTCATCGAGATCAGTCCCGACGCGTTGGTCAGCAGCAGCGCCTGGCAACAGGCGAGCAGGAAGATGTTCCGATAGGAGGTGGTCATCGGGAATGCAGGAATGGATCGCGGGCCGCGTGCGGCCGCGCGCAGATTGCTTATCATAGTGCATGGACCCGCTTGCCAATCTCATCCTCGATTTCTGGTTCGGCGCGCCGGATTCGCCGGAAGGAGCGAAGGCGCGCGAAGTCTGGTTCCGCAAGGACCCGGCGTTCGACGACGAGATCCGGCGAGCGCTTCGGCGAGGCGGTCGACGCCGCGATCGCCGGTGGCTACGCGCATTGGTGCGGATCGGCGCGCGGTACGCTGGCGCTGGTGTTGCTGCTCGACCAGTTCTCCCGCAATATCCACCGCGACACCCCGCGCGCGTTCGCCGGAGATGTCCGCGCATTCGCCACTGCCGAGAACGCCATTGCGCGAGGATTCGACAACGAACTCGCCCCGATCGAGCGCGCGTTCATCTACCTGCCGTTCGAGCACGCCGAGAACGCGGCCGCGCAGCACCGCTCGCTGGCGCTGTTCGGGGCGCTGGCACGGGAGACCGGCGACGGCACGACGCTGGAATGGGCGCGGAAACACGCCGACGTGGTCTTCCGCTTCGGCCGCTATCCGCACCGCAACGCCATCCTCGGCCGCGCGTCGACGCCGGAGGAGATCGCTTTTCTCGCGGAGCCCGGGTCGCGGTTCTGACGACTCGCGATATGAAGGCACCGCCCATCGCCATCCTCGGCGGCACGTTCGATCCGGTTCACTTCGGCCACCTGCGCTTCGCGGACGAGGTTCGGCGCGCGTTGGGACTGGCGGAACTGCGGCTGGTGCCCGCGGGCGAACCACCGCACCGGTTGCCCCCGGTAGCGGGGGGGCGGACCGGCTGGCGATGCTGCGCCTCGCCGTGGCCGAGTTTCCGGGACTGGTCGTCGACGAGCGCGAGCTCGTCCGTCCCGGCAAGAGTTACACCGTGTCCACACTCGAGGAGCTTCGTGGCGAGGACGGAGAGCGGCCGCTCCTGCTGTTGATCGGTGCCGATGCCTTTCGCGGGCTTCCGACCTGGAATCGCTGGCGCGATATCTTCGCGCTCGCGCACATTGTCGTGGTCGCGCGCCCGGGCACACCGCCCGCGTCCGAGCTGCCGGCGCCGCTGGCCGCCGAGTGGAATTCCCGCCGGGTCGACGACATGGCTTGCTTGTTTTCGTCACCGGCCGGCTTCATCTACGAGCAGGCGATCGAGCCGCAGCCGATCACCGCGACGGCGATCCGTGCACAACTCGCGCGTGGCGCGCCCGGCCGGGCGGCCGTGTCCGGTTTGCTCCCTCATGCCGTTTTGGCCTATATTGACCAGCATCACCTTTATTCGATCCCGCCGGATGCGCCTTAACAAGCTGCAGCAAACCGCCGTTACCGCCCTCGAGGACATCAAGGCCCACGACATCAAGGTCCTCGACGTCCGCAAGCTCACCAGTTTTTACGACTCGCTGATTATCGCCAGCGCCGACTCCAACCGACAGGTGAAGGCGCTCGCGCACCACGTGCGCGATCAGCTGAAGGAGGCGGGCGCGACCATCATTGGCGTCGAAGGCGAGGAATCCGGCGAATGGGTGTTGGTCGACTGCGGCGACCTCGTCGTCCACGTGATGCAGCCCGCGGTGCGAACCTATTACAACCTCGAGGAACTGTGGGAAAGTGCCGCCTCTCCGCGAAGGGCAAGGGCGGCGTGAGCAGCGAGGCCCGAAGGGCGCGAGCGACCGCGAATCGCCGCCGGAGGCCGACACTCGATCGCAACGCGTCGCCCCGCCGCCGCATGGAGGCCGAGGGCGTGAGCAGCGAGGCCCGAAGGGCGCGAGCGACCGCGAATCGCCGCCGGAGGCCGACACTCGATCGCAACGCGTCGCCCCGCCGCCGCATGGAGGCCGAGGGCGTGAGCAGCGAGGCCCGAAGGGCGCGAGCGACCGCGAATCGCCGCCGGAGGCCGACACTCGATCGCAACGCGTCGCCCCGCCGCCGCATGGAGGCCGAGGGCGTGAGCTGCTTCGGCAGCGAAATCAGGTGAAACTGCGCATCGTCGCGCTCGGCCATCGCATGCCCGCCTGGGTCACCACCGGATTCGAAGACTACGCGAAGCGAATGCCGCGTGAGTTCGCGTTCGACCTGGTCGAGCTGAAACCGGAGGGGCGCGATCGCGGCAAGCCGATCGCGCAGCTGCTGGCTTCCGAGGCCATGCGCATCAGGACCGCGGCCGCCGGGCTCCGGATGATCGCACTCGACGAGCATGGCGCCGCGTGGACCACGCACCAGATGGCGGAGCGGCTTGGCCGCTGGCGCGACGAGGCGATGGATGTGGCATTCGTCATCGGCAGCGCCGACGGGCTGGATCCGGCGCTAAAACGCGATGCGGAAGCGGTCGTCGCGCTGTCCGCTATGACGCTTCCCCACGGCCTCGCGCGTGTGCTGCTCGCGGAGCAGCTGTATCGTGCCGTGAGCCTCAATTCCGGGCATCCCTATCATCGTGAGTGACGCGTCCATCTACCTGGCCTCACGCAGCCCGCGCCGGCAGGCGCTACTGCGCCAGATCGGCGTCGAGTTCGAGGAACTGCGCCTGCGCGATGCGGTGGGACGCCAGCGCGACGTGGTCGAGGAAACGCGCGACAACGAGCCGCCGCTTCACTATGTCGAGCGAATCGCGCGTACCAAGGCAGCCGTGGGCTGGCGGAGCATGGAACAGCGCGCTCTGCCGCCCCGGCCGGTGCTGGGCGCCGATACCGAGGTCGTGCTGGACGACACGATCTTCGGCAAGCCCGCCGACGCCGATGACGCGCGCCAGATGATCGCGCGCCTCGCCGGCCGCCGGCACGAGGTGGTCACGGCCGTCGCGTTGCGCTGGCAGGACGACGTCGAGGTCGCGCTCTCCATCTCGCACGTCACGCTGCGGAGGCTGACCGCGCGAGAAATCGAACACTACGTGGCAAGCGGCGAACCCATGGACAAGGCCGGCGGCTACGCCATCCAGGGTCTGGCCGCCGCGTTCGTCACGCGCCTCGAAGGCAGCTATTCGGGCGTGATGGGACTCCCGCTGGCCGAAACCGCTGCGCTCCTCGCGCGGATCGGTCGCGCCGTGCTATAACGACAGCAACCCCAGCTGCCCGACCCGGTTCCCCGGTCACGCGCAAGCGCGGATCGGCCTCCGGTGAGCCATGACGCATGAGATCCTGATCAACGTAACGCCGCAGGAAACGCGCGTCGCGATGCTTGAGCAGGGCGTCGTGCAGGAACTGCACATGGAGCGCGCAAGCGCGCGCGGCCTCGTCGGAAACATCTACCTGGGTCGCGTGGCCCGGGTCCTCCCCGGCATGCAGAGCGCGTTCATAGAGATCGGACTCGAACGCGCTGCATTCCTGCATATCGCCGACATCTGGGAACACCGGCAGAACGGCCATGGCGGCGAGCAGAAGGCGATCGAGAAGATCCTGCACGAGGGCCAGTCGCTGCTGGTGCAGGTGATCAAGGACCCGATCGGCACCAAGGGCGCGCGCCTGTCCACGCAGATCAGCCTCGCCGGGCGCCTGCTGGTCTATCTGCCGCAGGACTCGCACATCGGGATCTCGCAGCGCATCGGCGACGAACTGGAGCGCGAAACGCTTCGCGAGCGCCTGCAACTCCTGCTTCCCGAAGGGCTGGCCGGCGGATTCATCATCCGCACGATGGCCGAGACGGCCTCCGAGCGCGAGATGCAGGCCGACATCGAGTACCTGACCAAGCTCTGGAGCGACCTCACCGTGCGATCGCGCGAAGCGCCGCCCGCGTCGCTGCTCTACCAGGACTTGAACCTTGCGCAGCGCGTGCTGCGCGACATGTCGACCGATGAGACCGCGCGCGTCCTCGTCGACTCGCGCGAGACCTTCGTACGCATGCAGGACTTCGCACGACAATACACGCCGGCGCTCACGGACCGGATCAACCACTACCTGGGCGACCGCCCGCTCTACGACCTGCACGGTGTCGAGGACGAGATCGAAAAGGCGCTGGGGCGGCGCGTCGACCTGAAATCGGGCGGCTACCTCATCATCGACCAGACCGAGGCAATGACGACGATCGATGTCAACACCGGCGGCTTCGTCGGCGGCCGCAGTTTCGACGACACGATCTTCAAGACCAACCTCGAGGCGGCGCAGGTGATCGCCCGCCAGCTGCGGCTGCGCAACCTGGGCGGCATCATCATCATCGACTTCATCGACATGGAGAATGCCGATCACCGCAACGCGGTGCTGGCGGAGCTGAATCGGGCGCTGGAGAAGGACCGCACGCGGCTGACCGTCAACGGCTTCACGCAGCTGGGGCTGGTCGAAATGACGCGCAAGCGCACGCGCGAGTCGCTGGCGCACGTTCTGTGCGAGCTGTGCCCGACCTGCCAGGGCCGCGGCGAGTACAAGACCGCGCAGACGATCTGCTACGAGATCCTGCGCGAGATCGTCCGCGAGTCGAAGCAATTCAACGCGAGCGAATTTCGCATCCTTGCCGCGCAGTCGGTGATCGACATGTTCCTGGACGAGGAATCGCAGAGCCTGGCGCAACTGGGCGACTTCATCGCCAAGCCGATCTCGCTGCAGGTCGAGACGCTCTACACGCAGGAGCAGTACGACATCGTGCTGATCTAGCGCGCACTTCGCGGGACCGGCTTCCCGCCCGACACGACGTCGCGCAACGCCGGATTCCCGCGCATACCCGAAATGGCCGACACATTCTGGTCGCGTACCAAGGAATTCTTCCGCCGTCTCGTCCGCCGCGAGCCGGCGCCGGGGCGCTTCGAAACCGGTTCGAAATTCTCATGGCATGGCCTGGTCGGCACCGCGCCGCTGGTGTGGCCGAGCCGCGAGTACCTCGTGTACGTGCCGAAGGGGCGCTCGCGCTGGTCGCGCGCCCCGCTGCTCGTCCTGTGCCATGGCTGCAGGCAGACACCCGAGGAATTCGCGCAGGGCGCGCGCATCACTGACTTCGCGGATCGCACGGGTTGCGTGGTCCTTCTGCCGCGGCAGAAGGACTCTGCCAATCCCTGGCGATGCTGGAACTGGTTCGACCGACGCACGATGGATGGGAAGGGCGAGGCCGCCATCGTGGCCGCGCAGATCCGCAGCGTGCGGCGCCGGTATCGCGTCGACCGCAAGCGAGTCGTCGCAGCCGGGATGTCGGCGGGCGGCGCGCTGGCCGCCGTGCTCGGTGTGCGCTATCCCGGCCTGGTCACGGCGGTGGCCGTGCATTCGGGGGTCGCCTGCGGCGCCGCGTCATCGGCCTTGACCGCTCTCGGCGTGATGCAGCGCGGTCCGGACCAGGACGTCGAGAAGATCGCTGTTTCGGTGCGCGCAACTGCGGAGTCCGCTGATCTGCGCGTGCCGCTGCTCGCGATCCACGGCGCCGCCGACAACGTGGTCGCACCGCGCAACGCGGTCGCACTCGTCCGCCAGTATCTGAGCCTCAACGGCCACCCGTGCGTGGCCGGCGAAACGCGCGACGGTCCCTCGTTGCCGTCGGCGGACACGCAACGCGAGACGATGCTCGCCGAAGGCCGCAGGGTAATCGTGCGCGAATGGCGCCGCGATGCGCAGCTTGTTGTCCGCCATGTAGAAATCACGGGGCTGGGCCACGCGTGGAGCGGCGGCGATGCGGCGCTCGCCTACAACGATGCTGCACCGCCTTCCGCCACCGAGCTGATCGGCGATTTCTTCACGGATGCCTTATCCTGAACAACAGCAAGCGGAGGACACGATGGCCGTATCCGGCATGAACCACTTCACGATCCTGACCGACGACGTGCCGCGCACCGTCGATTTCTATGCGCGGCTGCTCGGGCTCGCCGAAGGTCCGCGGCCCGATCTCGGCTTTCCCGGCGCCTGGTTGTACGCGGACAACGCGCCGGTCCTGCATGTCGTCGGCGGCAAGGCGCGCGACCAGCTGCGCCCCGGCGTGATCGACCACATGGCGTTCACCGCGCAGGGACTCGCCGATACGCTCGCCGCGCTCCTCGCCCACAACATCGAACACACGTGCCGGCGGCAGGTCGGGACGGGATTCTGGCAGGTTTTTTTCTTCGACCCGAATGGCGCACGGGTCGAACTCGACTTTGCCGCCGACGAAGTCCATCCACGCGCATAGACGCCGCCACCGATGAATCCCCTCGCGGTCGAGCCGGACCACCTCGTCGTCGCGGCCCTCTCGCTGGAGCAGGGATGCGACTGGGTCGAACAGCGACTCGGCGCGCGACCGCAGCCAGGCGGCCGGCATGTCGCGATGGGCACGCACAATGCGCTGCTCTCGATCGGCCCGCGCTTGTACCTCGAGGTGATCGCCGTCGATCCGGAGGGAACGCGACCCGCGCGACCGCGCTGGTTCGACCTGGACGAGCCCAGGATGAAGGCGGCGCTCGCCGAGGGTCCGCAGCTCATCCACTGGGTCGTGCGCACCACCGCCATCGACATCGCGGTGGCGCGCATTCCCGAATTGGGCGCGGTCACGCCGATGGCGCGCGGCGATTTCTCCTGGCGCATCACGCTCCCCGTCGACGGCCAGCGGCCAGGACGCGGACTGGTGCCCACACTGATCCAGTGGCCGGATGCGCGACACCCGACGGACCGGCTTCCCGATGTCGGGTTGCGCCCGGCCGTGCTCGCAGGCGAGCACCCGGAACCGGCGCAGGTGCGTGCGCAGTTGGCGACCCTCGGCCTTTCCGACACGCTGAAGGTCACCTACGCCAAGTCGCCGCGGCTCGCCGCGATGATCCGCACGCCACGCGGCATGGCGACGTTGTAAATGGGGCCTCGCGAGGACGAGCGGGAATGGCGTCAGCCTAGCGCGCCGCGGGCCGCCACCGGCCACACGCATTCGACGCGCTCGCCGCGCATTCCGACGATCCAGTCGTAGAGGTTGACGGTCGGATCGCAGTGGCCGGGAATGAGCCATACGCGCTCGCCCAACGCCGGCGAGGAAAGCGCGGGATCGACGCGCAGCACGCCATGCTCGTCGGAGGCCCTCACGTATTCGAGGCCGCGGCCGACGTGCACGAGCGGCAGTCCGGAATCGAACGCCATCGACTTCAAGCCGGCGTCGACGATCGCACGCTCCGGCGCCGGCGTGCTGATCACGCTGGCCAGGACATACAGGCTGTGCTCGAACGCATGCTCGTCGCGCCCGAGCGCATTGCGCCCGTAGTCGGCGTCCATGAACACGTAGGAGCCGGGCTGCAGCTCCGTGTAGACACGGCTGTCGCGCTCGAGCTGCCACGTGCCCGTACCCGCGCCGGTCACGACGGGGCAGTCGATGCCGGCCTGCTCGATCAGCGCGCGGGTGTCCGCGGCAAAGCGGCTGGCGGCGGCGATGGCAGCGCGTCGTTCGTCGGGCGTGCGCAGGTGCTGCGCGCCTCCGTGATACGCCTGAAGGCCGCGAAAGCGCAGTCCCGAAGCCATCGCGATGGCCTGCGCCAGCGGCACCGCGGCGGCGCCCGGCGTCACGCCACAACGCTGCAGGCCCACGTCGATCTCCACATAGGCATGCAACGTCCCGCCGGCCATCGTGGCGGCCGCCGACAGGTCCGGGATCACCCGCGCGTCGTCGACCAGCACGCCAATCGTTGCCGACTGCGCGAGCGCGGCCAGGCGTGCGATCTTCGCCGGCGCGACGATTTCGTTGGTGACCAGCACGTTGGCGATCCCCGCGGCGACGAAGACGGCCGCCTCGTCGACCTTCTGGCAGCAGATTCCGATGGCCCCGCGCGCGATCTGCGCCTTGGCGATGTCCGGGCACTTGTGCGCCTTCGCGTGCGGACGCAGGTCGAGTCCCGATCCGCGCACCGCGTTGGCCATCAGGTCGAGATTGTGCTCGAATGCGTCGAGGTCCACGATCAGCGCGGGCGTCTCGACGGCGGCGAGCGGATCGCCGATGCGGGCGGGCACGCGTTGCATCAGCAGGCCCAGCAGCCTTTCCAGAACAGGTTGCCGAAGAGCCGCCCGGGAACCAGCGTGAATGCACCGGCGATGATCAGTCCGCCGACATACAAGCCCTTCATCGCGCCCGCGTGGCCGGCGGCGTTGCCGTGCCGGATGCGCCAGATCCCCACCGGCAACGCGACGGCGGTGACCAGCGTGAACAGGTGAATCCACGTCAAGTGCAGGAATGCGGGAATCCACAGTGAGGTGATCGCGACGGTCGCCATGAGCGCGACCCAGGTCCATCCGATCCGCCTGTGTGAGCCGGTCCCTTTCGGCCGCGCAAGTTGCAAGGCACCGATGCAGAGCGCCGCAATCGCGGCGATGAAATGCACGTAGACGACGGGAGGGACGGTGCGGATCATGCTGGCTGGCGGAGTGGCCGTAGCCGGCATTGTCGCATCGAACCTACTTGGGTGCGCTCGCCCCCAGCGCCGCCAGCTGGCCATAGACGACGCGGCCGATCGCGAGCAACTGCGTGCGGTCGAGATTGCCCGACAACGCATACGTGCAGTTTTCCTCGACCCAGTAATAGACGCCCACACCGTCTTCCAGCGCATAACGGAATGCCGTCTCGTCGGCCGGCACCACCGGCTTGCGCACCTGCAGCGTGAGCCGTTGCTTGTCGGCATTTTCGTAGACGAAGAGCGCCGTGGGCAGCTCGTTGCCGGCGACGAGCCGGCCGCCGACGAGCGCGAAACCGAGCGCATTGAGGTCGGGCGCGCGCACCGTGAATCCCAGACGCTTCGACAGCCAGTTGACGAGCCGCTTCTCTTCCGCCGCCCAGATCTCGACCGGGCGGTTGGCGTCGCCCGCATACAACGCGTGGACCAGCGCCGCCTGCCGGGTGAACGTCGTGGGCGTGCCCTCGCGCTGCAGGTCGAGGTCGCGGCCGAACCAGCCGATGCCGGCGCCGATGACGAGCGACGCGGCCAGCGCCGCCGCCGTGCCCGCCCATCGCGAAACGCCGTGACGCACCGGCGCCGGACGCGCCGCCGCCGCGACAAGGCGTTCCGGCAGCACCTCCGCGAGCCAGGGATCGAATGCGTCGCGCAACGCCGCGTTCTGTCTGCGCAGGTCGGCCACCCTGGCGGCGAGCGCCGGATCGCGGGCGAGTGCTTCCTCCAACGCAGGTGTGCGTGCTGCGGCAAGCTGGCCGTCGACGTAGGCGTGGATATCGGCGTCGGTGATGGGCAGCGGATTCATGGCAATCTGCGAAATTGTGGGTATTCCCCCGCAGGTGGGCGCACGCCTTGGGGCGGCCCGGCGGCGTTCAGTGGGTGCTCCCCCCCGATCGGCGCTGCGCACCTCGCCCCCCCAGGGGGCGCACGCCTTGGGGCGGCCCGGCGGCGTTCAGTGGGTGCTCCCCCCCGATCGGCGCTGCGCACCTCGCCCCCCCAGGGGGGCGCACGCCTTGGGGCGGCCCGGCGGCGTTCATTTCACCACCTTGAGCGGCGCCGGGCCTGTCGCATTGTCGGCGAAGGCCGCCCGCAGCTTTTCGCGGGCGCGCGACAGACGGGACATGACGGTGCCCATCGGAATGGCCAGCACAGCGGCGATCTCCTCGTAGCGCAGTTCCTCGACCGCGGCGAGCAGCAGGACTTCACGCTGATCGACGGGCAGGCGGCCGACATGCTGCATCAACTCCAGCAGTTCCATCCGCATGTACTGCGTCGGCTGCACCGGGATCTGCCAGGCTTCGCGGCCCTCGCCTTCGGCGTCGAGCGACACATCGGACTTCTCGTGCCGCGCCATTGCGCGCTGGTTGATGAAGATGTTGTGCATGACGGTGAACAGCCAGGCGCGCAGATCGCTGCCCGCCGCCCACAACCGGCGCTTTTCCCACGCACGGGCCAGCGCGTCCTGCACGAGGTCGTCGGCGCGCGCGCTATCGCCGGTCAGCACCCGCGCGTAGCGGCGCATCCGCGGGATCGCCGCGAGCAGGTCGGGCTGGGGCAGCGGCGGATCGGTCGGCGGCAAGGCTGTCTCGTTCTGCGGGACCGGACGTCAGTCCGCCCTTTCGCTGCGCCCGGCCATCGACTCGACCCGCGGCACGGGCTAGCCTTTCGCCACGTGCCACACGTTGTTGACGCCATCGCCCGTCTTGTCGCCCGGCTTCGCGTCCTTCGCCCATGTGTAGACCGGCTTGCCCTTGTAGGCCCACTGCTTGCCGCCGTCGTCGCGGGTAATGACGGTCCAGTCGCCGGCGGGCTTGTCATCCGCGCCGGCCATGAGCGGCGGCCAGTTGGTCGAGCAGGGGCCGTTGCAGGCGCTCTTGCCACCGGCGTCGCGGTCGAACGTGTAAAGCGTCATGCCTTTGGCATCGGTCAGCGTGCCATCGGCGGCGGCCTTGGCGGGCATCATCTGTGCGAACACCGTGATCGAAACAGCCAGCAGTCCGGCGGACAACACGGCAAGCATCTTGTGCAGCATGGGGTTTCCCTTGGGGTGGTTGGTGACAACCCAGTGAACAGGCGGATGCCGAGATTATTCCGCGCCGCGAGGGCGCTCGAGCGGACGGCCCTACCGGACGAGGACGATCGTCGCGAGGCCCAGAAAAATGAAGAAGCCGCCGGAATCGGTCACCGCGGTTATAAGGACGGACGACCCCACCGCCGGATCGCGGCCGAATTTCATCATCGTCATCGGGATCAACACGCCCATCGATGCCGCCAGCACGAGGTTCAGCGTCATCGCGAGGATCATCACGACGCCGAGCGCGATGTCCTTGTACAGCAGCATCGCGACCAGTCCCATCACCCCACCCCACACGACGCCGTTGATGAGCGCAACCACGATTTCCTTGCGGATCAGCTTGCGCGCATGTTCGCGCGTCACCTGGCCCAGCGCCACGGCACGCACGATCATCGTGATTGTCTGGTTGCCCGAGTTGCCGCCGATACCCGCGACGATCGGCATCAGCGCCGCGAGTGCCACCAGCTTTTCGATCGAGTGTTCGAACACGCCGATCACGCGCGATGCGATGAACGCGGTGACCAGGTTGATCGCCAGCCACGCCCAGCGGTTCTGGAAGGATTTCCACACCGACGCGAAGACGTCTTCCTCCTCACGCAGACCCGCCTGCGCCAGTACTTCCTCCTCGCCCCGCTCGCGCACGAAATCGAGCACCTCGTCGACGGTGACGCGGCCGACCAGCTTGTCGTTGGTGTCGACGACCGGCGCCGACACGAGGTCGTAGCGTTCGAACGCGGACGCGGCCTCGTCCGCATTCTCGTGCTGCCGAAGCTTGACCACTGGCGGTTGCATGACATCGGCGACCAGCGCATCGGGTTCGTTGACGATCAGCTTGTTTACCGGCAGCACGCCCAGCAGCCTTTCGTCGCGGTCGACGACGAAGAGCTGGTCGGTCTGCGATGGCAACTCCTCGAAGCGACGGAGGTAGCGAAGCACGACTTCGAGCGTGACGTCGGGGCGCACCTGCAGGTCCTCGAAGTCCATCAGCGCGCCGACCATGTCGTCGTCGAAGGACATCGCCGCGCGCAGCTGCTCGCGTTCCTCGGCCGGAAGGCTCGAGAAGACGTCGTCCATCACCTCCTGTGGGAGGTCCGGCGCAAGCTCGGCGATTTCCTCGGCGTCGAGCGTCTCGGTCGCGGCGAGCAGCTCCTCGGTGTCCATCGAGGAGATGAGCGACTCGCGAACCGGCTCCGAGACCTCGAGCAGGATGTCGCCGTCGCGATCGGCCTTGACGAGTTCCCAGATGTAGAGCCGCTCGTCGAGCGGCAGCGCCTCGAGAACGAACGCGATGTCGGCCGGGTGCAGCCGGTCGAGCTTGCGCTGGAGCTGCGCCCTGTTCTGCTTGGTGACGAGGCTTTCGACCAGCTCCTCGCGACCCTCGTGGCCGCCTATCGGAGCGTGTTCGAGCTGCTCGTGGACGAGCCCTTCGACCAGCCGGTGCTTGCGCAGCAGCGTGGTGATCTCGACCAGCGCGTCCTGCACGCGCTCGCGCGATTCTGGGCGATCCTCCGCCTGCTCTTCGATGGTCTCGGACATGGAGCTGCGGTGGGCAAGGTGGGAGAGTGCGCGACGCCGGAGGGGCGCATTCTAACGGTTTTGCGGCCCGTCACGGCAACTCTGCCGACGGCATGCGCGCGAGGATGATGCCGATCTTGCGATTCAGGCCGGGGGCACCCTGGTTGCGCTCGTAGAAGCGCGGGTTGGGCGCCATCGCCGCGAGGCGCGCCGCCTGTTCGGCCGACAGCTGGGCCGCCGAAACCCCGAAATAGCGCCTGGCCGCGGCCTCCGCGCCGAATACACCCGTACCCCACTCGACGACATTGAGGTAGAGCTCGAGGATGCGTCGTTTCGGCAACAGCGTTTCGAGCATCACCGTGATGACCGCCTCCTCCGCCTTGCGCCAGTAGCTGCGCGACGGCGTGAGGAACAGGTTCTTCGCGAGCTGCTGCGTGATTGTCGAACCACCGGCCACGACGCGGCCCTTCTTCTGGTTTTTCTCGAGCGCGTGCTGGATGCCCTCCCAGTCGAAGCCTTCGTGGTCGGCGAATTTGGCATCCTCCGCCGCGACCATCGCCCGTTTCAGGTTCCCCGATATCCGGTCGTACGGCACCCACCGATATTGCAGCTTCGCCTTGGGGAACCGGGCGCGCACATCGTCCATCCGGTACACCATGAACGACGTTTCGCCGACCGGATGATCGCGCCACCACAGAATGTGCGCGGCGTACCAGAGGTGAAGGCCGACCAGCGCCGCCGCCACCGCGCCCGCAAGCCACGCGAGTGCACCGATCCATGTCGGACGGCGCGCCGCGGCCGCCATCAGCGGCGCGGTCGCAACAGGTCGAACACCGGCCGCGTGTCCGGCCGGACACCGCGCCAGAGGAGGAAACTCTCGGCCGCCTGCTCGACCAGCATTCCCAGGCCGTCCGCCCAACGGGCCGCCCCCTGCACGCGCGCCCAGCGCAGGAAGATCGTCGGCGCGTCGCCGTAGACCATATCGTAGGCGAAGCTCCCCGGTCGAAACAGGCC
The DNA here is from genome assembly GCA_963739745.1 of uncultured beta proteobacterium. Taxonomy (GTDB): domain Bacteria; phylum Pseudomonadota; class Gammaproteobacteria; order Burkholderiales; family Casimicrobiaceae; genus VBCG01. The sequence continues at coordinate 238,783 of CAVUCJ010000003.1, read as the reverse complement.
GGGCGGCCAGGGCAGCTCGACGTCCCCTGCAATCCCGGCGCTCGTCGCGTTGATCACGACGTCGAAGTTCATGCCCCGCAGGTCGGGGAGTTCGACTGCGGCGAACGGACCCTCCGCCGAGAATCGCTCGACGAGCGCATCGGCCTTCACCATCGTGCGGTTGGCGATCGTGATCGAGTGTGGTGCCTCGTGGAGCAGCGGCAGCATGATGCCGCGTGCGGCGCCCCCCGCCCCCAGCACGAGCACGTCGCGCCCGCGCAGGCCCACGCCATGGTTGAACGTCAGGTCACGGATGATGCCCGCGCCATCGGTGTTGTCAGCGTACCACTCGTCGTTTTCGCGCTTGAGTGTATTGCACGCGCCCGCGGCGTGCGCGCGTTTGCTGGCCCGGTCCGCAACGGCCAGCGCGTCGAGCTTGAACGGAACGGTGACGTTGAGGCCGAGCCCGCCCTCGCGCGCGAAGTTTGCCGCAACGTCGGCAAACCCTCCGAGTGGCCCGAGCAGCCGTTCGTAGCTTATTTCCTGCGCGGTTGCGCGTGCGAACGCCGCGTGGATCTGCGGCGACTTCGAATGGGCGACGGGGTTGCCGACAACTGCGTAGCGGTCCATGCGGTACTTCCGTGGGAATTCGGGGTCGGGAACCGGGGCTGCCGCGGCGTTACCGGCAGGCATGGCGACAGGCGGCAGGCAGGTTCGCCCGGTTTGCAGCTTCGAACCCGCATCCGGCTACCGCGCCTTTGACCGTCGCCCCAGCCGGATTCTACTGCGTCGCGTCCTTACGACGATGCGTCACTTCGATTCCAGCGAATCCGCCTTCGTGAACGTCCAGGTGCGCGTGATATGCAGGATATCGGTATCGCGTCGGATGTCGGGTGGAAATGCAGCGAACGGTGCCGACATCTCAACGATGCGCACCGCCGCCGCGTCGAGAATGCGGCTGCCCGACGTTCGCTCGACCTCGACCCGCTCCACGCTGCCGTCGCTGCGGATCGAAACCGTGAGCAGCAGGCTGCCGTAGAGTTTCTGGCGGCGCGCCGCTTCCGGATAGTTGAGGTTGCCGACGCGCTCGATCTTGAGCCGCCAGTCCTCGACGTAACGGGCGAAGCGGTATTCCTCGGCGCGCGCGCCGACGAACCGCCGCTTCGGCCGCTTCTGGTACGCATCCATTTCCTTGGCGATCTGCGCTTCCAGGCGCATCGCCTCCAGCGTGCGCTGCATCAGCTGGTTGGCGGTGGGCAGGTCGGTCTTCTCGGTCGCGTCGGCGGGCGCCTCCCGCGACGGGACGGCGGGCGCCGACCTGAGTTGCGTCATCAGTTCGCGGGTCTCGCGCTCCAGCGTCTCCACGCGCTGCGTGGCCACGGCGACCTGCTGGTCCGGGCTGTTTTTCGGCAGGACGGGCAAAGGGGACTTCGCACGACGATCGGCGTCGGTATTGCCGCCCCCGTCCAGGTTCGCCTGCGCAAGGACGTCCGCCTTGGTAGGCTTCGCCACCGTCTTTGCGTTGACCAGCGCCACTTCGAGCGGCGGGCCTTTGTCGTTCAGGGTCTTCAACACGATCGGCGCGAAGTGGATCGTCAGCACGACAAAATGGATGAGCACCGAGATGCCTATCGCCACGACCAGAAGCCGATCGTGCCGCGGCGAGACCAGCGCCTCGCGCGGGATGCGGGCCGGGGGCAGCGCCCCCGCCGGGGCGATGTGCGCGGTGCGCCGCACGGGGCCCTGCCGCGCCGGAGCGACGGCCGCCGGCACGTCGGGATCGACGATCAGCGGCTTCGGGGCGCGCGCGGTCGCGGCTTTTTTCCTCGGCGTTGCGGATGCGGCGCGCTTTGCCGGTGACAGCGCCGGCGCCTTCGGCACGGCAGCGGACTGTTTGGATCGGCCGGGCGAGTCGGCCGACAGTTTCGGCGACGCGGCGGAAACAGCGCGTTTCGCGGGTGACGGCGCCGATACCTTCGGCGTGGCGTCGGGAGGTGGGGGTTGGCCTGGCAATTCGGCCAGCGGTTTCGGCGGCGTCGCGCGTCGCGGCACGGCTTGTCATTTTCGTGGACGGTGCCGGGTATTGTATGCGAGCGTCATGCCGCCGTCATGCGCCACCTCACATCGCGTCGGCGGCGACGGTTTCGGGCAGTCCGGCGAAGCGGCATTCGAAGGTCGCGGCCAGGAGATCGACGCGCGACACGGCCAGGCGCACAACGCAATCGGGAGACTGCGGCGGCAGGTCGGCCACGCGCACCATGAGCGGCACGCGCTCGCAACGGACCAGGTTGTCGCGGATCACGCGCGCGTCGAGATCGGTGACCTTCTCCTGCAGCAGCCAGCGCAGGCACCAGTAATGCTCCATCCGGTCCTGGAACTCGGCGTACTGGCTGTACGTCGCCTCGAAGTCCGCCAACGCGGCGAAAAGATCCGCGTCGTTTTCGGCGTAGGGCGGGCTCTCGTCCGCGAGCACCGCGAGCAGCTGGCGCTGGTTGACAAGGTCGCTGTAGCGGCGCAGCGGCGAGCTTGCCCACAGGTAATGCGTGAGTCCCAGTCCCTGGTGCTCGCCAGGGCGCGTGCTCATCTTCACCTTGCCCGCCGACTGAACCCGGTAGAGCCCCGCGGCGCCACGCTCCGCCAGCAGTCGCCCCCACGTATTGTTCACGTGGATCATGAGTTCGGAGATCAGCTTGTCGAGCGGGCTGCCGCGTTCTCGCGGCACGATTGCCACGCGCCCGTCGTGGCCGGCGTCCCAGTCGATGTGGAAGCTGTAGTCGATGCGGTTGATGTCGTTCTTTCCGCGCTCCGTTGACAGCTGGCGTGCCAGCTTCCACAGCACGCGCAGCTCCTGCGTCCATGGCGGGTCCTGCGGCGAAGGCAGGTCGTTGGCAAACGCGCCGCTGACCGCATCGAGTCGCAGGTTGGCCGCCACGGGCACGCGCTGGACCCGCGTTTCGTGACGCACAGGCACGCCGTCCGGCGTCGTTTCAATCAACAGGCACAGCGCCGGCGGCGCCGTGCCCTCCTTCAGCGTGTACGCCGTCACCGCCTCGTCGGGAAGCATCGTCAGCTTGCGCCCCGGCATATAGACGGTCGACAGCCGCGTGCGTGCAATGCGGTCGAGCGCGCTGCCGCGCGGCATCGCGAGCGCCGGGCACGCGATGTGGATGCCGATCTCGTAGTTGCCATTGGCGAGCTCGCGCACGGAAAAGGCGTCGTCGATCTCGGTCGTCGTCGCGTCGTCGATCGAGAACGCGCGCAGGTTGGCGACGGGCAGCTGGGGTTCGGAGGGCAGTGCTCCCCACGCGGGAAACGCCACGCCCTGCGGAAACGCCTCGACCAGAAAGCGGTTGAAGTGGTAATCGTGCGTCGAGGCGATCGCTCCGCAGGCGGCCAGCAGGTCGACCGGGTTCGTCCTCAGCGCATCGCAGGCCGCAGCCAGCGCCTTCCATTCGAGCGTGTTCTTGTCGGGTTTGTAGAGCAGCATCGCGAGCTTCGCACCCAGAGCCTCCGGCAGCCGGTGCGCGGTCAGGTCGGCCACCCAGGCTGCGACCTGTTCGCCTTCGCGGGCCCTGCGCTCGACCGACGCGAGCGCGGCCTTGAGCGATTCCGCCGGCGCCTTCCGGTAGCGGCCTTTGCCCTTCTTGTAGAAGTGCATCGGCGACGCATGCAGCAGCAGTGCCACCGCCGCCGCCTGCGCGGGCGAGGGAATCGCGCCGTAATACTCGCGTGCCAGTTCGGCGAAGCCGAATTCGTCGTCGCTGCTGACTTCCCAGAGGAAGCCGGGGTCCAGTTCGGCCGCGAGCCGCTGCCCTTCCTGGATCGCTTCGCCGGGACCGGGCGCAGCGAAGCGCAGCAGCACGTGGGCCGCCTTGATCTTCAGCCGCTTGCCGGACACCGCCTCGACCTGCAACGAGGCATCGTTGTCGGCGAGAATGGTACCGGCCTTCAGCTGGCCGTCGTCCTCGAACAGGACATTCATGACAACCTGGATGCGCGTGGGGTCGGAAGGCGCAACGAAACCGCGGATCGCGGGTCGGAGGCCGGGGAGTGCGCGATTATACGGGGACGGAGGTTGCGATTCCGCGATTTGCCCCGTTCCCGGCTGTTTCGCGGATCGGGCGCGAAATTCCCCGCAACGGAAACCATGCCTCCGGGAAACGGCGACCCACTCCTACCCTTGGCGGCGCGGCGAAGTATCGCCGCGCCGCGGCACCACGATCGCATCAGCCCGTGTAGCCGAACAACCTCGGCAGGAACAGCACGAACCCCGGGACATAAGTGATGATCATCAGGGCGACGAACATCACGCCGAGAAAAGGAATCACCTCGCGGACGATCTCTCGCAGCGACACGTCCGCCACCTTGGTCATCATGAAGAGCAGCAATCCGTAGGGCGGCGTGACGAGGCCGAACATGATGTTGGTCACGGCCATCACCCCGAAGTGCACCGGATCGATGCCCAGTGCCGTCGCGGTAGGGAGCAGGACGGGAAGGATGACGAGGATGATCGTCGTGCCTTCGAGAAAGCAGCCGAGCACGAGCAGGATGACGTTGACCAGCATCAGATAGCCGACCGCCGACAGGTTGGTGGCGGTCAGGATCGCACTGACCACCTTGGGTATGTTCTCGACGGTGATCACGTAGTTGAACGCCATCGCGCCGGCGATCAGCATCCCGATGGAAACCGTGGTGCGCGCGCTGAGGAAAAGCGAGCGATAGATCCCGCGCGCGGTGACGCTGCGGTAGAGCACCCCCGAGATCAGCAGCGCGTAGGCGGCCGCGACGGCCGCGGCCTCGGTCGGCGTGGTGATGCCGCTGTAAAGGCACGAGAAGAGGATGATCGGCATCAACAGCGCCGGAAACGCTTCCCGGGTGATGCGGGGCATTTCCCGCATCGGCACGCGCTCCTCCAGCGGGAAGTTGCGGCGCTTCGCCATGCCCACGATCAGCGCCATCTGCACGGCCCCGATCAGCAGGCCCGGAACCACGCCCGCGAGGAACAGGTAGCCGACCGACGCATCCGAGACCAACGAATAGACGACCAGCGGAATCGACGGAGGCAGAATCGGGCCGATCGTGGCGGAGACAGCCGTCAGCGCCGCCGCGAATCCGCGCGTGTACTTGCCCTCCCTCGTCATCAGCGACTGCATGAGCCTGCCGGAACCCGCGGCGTCCGCCAGCGCGGAGCCGGACATGCTCGCGAAGATGATGCTCTGCGCCACGTTCACCAGCGCCAGACCGCCGCGGAAGCGCCCCACGGCCGCGTTGCAGAAGCGCACCAGCCGGTCCATGATGCTGCCGGAATTCATGAACTCCGCGGCGAGGATGAAGAGCGGGATGGCGAGCAGGAGGTAGCTGCCCATCATGCCGTTCAGGATCTGCTCGGCGGCGGTCCCCATGTCGAGGCCGGCAAGGAACAGATAGAACACCGAGCCGCCGACCATCGCGAGCCCGATGGGAAGTCCGAGCAGACTCAGCGCGACGATCGTCAGGAGCGCCAGGGAGAATGGGCTGGTCGGGTTCACGGCGCCTGCCCCTCCTCGCCCGGCTCCTCGGAATCGGGCTCACCGCGCGATGCCTGCCACAGGATCCAGAGATAGCGCAGGATGATGGCGACCATGAAGATGATGTAGATCGAGTACAGCCAGTCGAGGCGGATATTGAGGTACGACGAGCTCTCGACCTTCATGAACGTCACGTACTTGTACGTCGCGGGAAGCGAAAGACCGTACAGCGCCACGGTCGCGACGGAGATGACAATGGCCATCGCGCGGCGCGTGCGCGGACCCGCGGCAGCCAGGAAGATGTCGAAGCGGATTTCGTCCTTCTCCTTCAGCGCGAACGCGGTGCCCCAAAGCACCAGCCAAAGCCAGCAGATGAGCACAAGCTCGGTCGTCCATCCGGTCGGGAGGTTCAGGAAATATCGAAAGACGATCTGGATGATGAAGGCGACGAACATGATGCCGAGCAACGCGGCGATCACGTTCTCCGAACGGCGCTGCACCCAGCCTGCCACGCTGCGGATGTATGAACCCATGTTCCTCCCTGCCCACGCACGCCAACACGCGCACGCCAATTGTCGCTGCCAGGTGCTTCACGCATCACACGCAACGGCGTCTCGCGCCGCGCCGGTCGCGGGCCGCCGCGGCGGCCCGCAACCATCGTCCTGCTGCGGCTACTTGACTGCGGCGATCTTCTCGAGGATTCCCGGCGCCCAGGACTTCGCTTCGTCGGAGGCCAGGTAGATCTTCTGAGCGTTGGCGCGGAAGGCGGGGATGTCCGGCGTGTAGACGTCGAGCCCCTTCTTCTTGAAGTCGTCGGCGAGTTCGGCCTCGCGCTTCAGGTGCTCCCCCGCGCTCCAGGCGAGCGCCTTGTCGACCGCGGCCTGGAAGCCCTTCTGCTGGGCCGGGCTCATCGCATTCCAGGACTTCTGGTTCATGGACAGCACGTCGAAGGCGACGAGGTGCGACGTCAGCACGATCTGCGACATCACCTCGTAGAACTTCATGTTCTGCACGTTGGGCAGCGGGTTGTCCTGCCCGTCGATCGCTCCCGTCTGCAGACCCGTGTAGACCTCCGCGTAGGCCATCGGCGTGGGATTCGCGCCGATCGAACGGCCGAGCAGCTGCCACGCGTCGCCGGGAGGCATGCGCAGCTTGATTCCGGCCATGTCCGCCGGAGTGCTGATCTTCTTCTTGGGCTTCAATCCCACCTGCCGCGTGCCGTAGAACGTCGGGCCGAGAATCTTGATCTTCAGCTGGTCCTCGGCCTGCTTCTTCATCTGCGCGCCGACGTCGCTCGCGAAGAATGCGAGCACGTGGTTGGCGTCGCGGAAGTTGTAGGCTGACGTCAGGACCGACCAGGCAGGCAGCTGCTTGCTGATGTCCTGCGGCGCAATGTTGCCCATCTCCAGATTGTCGCGCTGCAGCGCGACGAGCTCGGTGCCCTGCTTGAACAGCGTGCCGCCGTAGTACGGCTCGACCTTGAAGGTCGCCTCGACGTCCTTCGACAGCATGCGGATCATGTCGGCGCGGATGTCCTTGTCCGAGAACACCGCGGCAAAGCGCAGCGTGGGCGTGCTCTGCGCCCACGCGGGCACCATCTGCGAAGCGGCGAGCGCGGTGCCGGCCTTCAATGCGGTACGACGATCGATCTTGAATTCCATGTGTTCCTCCGGGATTGGAAATGCTTCTGCCGGTCTAACGACCGGACTCGGGCCTGAGCCAGCTCAGGATGATGTCTGCCACCATCCGACGACGCTGGGGCACATCCCCCTTCGCGCCCATGGCCCGCTGAAACAGGGCGCCGAAGGTGTACTGATTCGTTACATTGAAAATACCCAGCGCCGCGATCGCCATGTGAACATCGACCGCATTGGCGTCGGAACGAAACGTGCCGTCGGCCTGCCCTCGCGCGATCATCGCGCCGAGCATTTCGACGATGGGGCGGTTGACGGCACGCAGCGATGGGAAGCGTTTCATGTGCCGCCCCTTCGCCTGGTTCTCCGCAACCACGATGCGCACGAAGTACTCGTGCTCGACGTAGTAGTTGTAGGTGAACTCGACGATGCTTCGGATCGCCTCCTCCGGCGGCAGGTGCTCGAGATCGAGCTCGCGTTCCGCGTCGCGGATCTCGACATACACGCGCTCGAGCACGGCGAGGTAGAGCTTCTCCTTGCTGCCGAAGTAGTAGTTGATCAGCGCGCGGGTGGTGTTCGTGCGCGCCGCGACGGCGTCCATGCTCGCGCCCTTGAAGCCGCGCGAGGCGAATTCGGCGATCGCGGCCGCGAGAATCCGGGCGCGGTTGGCTTCCGGCGCCTTGGGCTTGCGCATCGCGGTGTTGCGGGCAGAAGAAACCTGCGCGGCCATGGCAGACTCGAAATTGACGGGATCGCAAGCGAAATTTAACAGCCTCGTCAATTCGTTGCAATGCGCTTGGTTGATGCGGCGCAACATCAGGGCTGTCCCGTTTTTTCTGCATCGCCGGCGTCAGTAGGAAACGCGCGAAACCGCGCGTAATTCGTCGGGCGTCGAGGTGCCGAAGCCGAAAAATTCGAGATAGGCAGGGATCATCTCGAAGAGCATGTCGGTGCCGACCTGGTAGCGGCAGCCGCGGGAACGCGCCGCCTCGAGGAGCGGCGTGATCTCCGATTTCATGACCACCTCGCCGACGAAAGTCGACGGCGAGAGTCGCGCGACGTCGACAGGAAGCGGGTCGCCCGCCTTCATGCCGAGCGGCGTGCCGTTCGCCACGAGGTCGTATCCTTCCGGATCGTTCGAGGCAACGCGCACCTCCAGCGCCGGGTAGTGCCGTCGCAGCCGGCCCGCCAGTCCGTCGGCCGACGCCGCATTGACGTCGAACAGCGAGATCGACCGCACGCCTTCCGCGGCCAGCGACGCCGCGATCGCCGAACCCACGCCGCCGGCGCCGACCACCAGACAAGTCGCGCCTTCGAGCCGCAGGCCCTTGCGCTTCAGACCGCGCGCGAATCCGACGCCGTCGAACATGTCCCCCGCCAACGCGCCGTCGGGTCGCTTGAGGATCGCGTTGCAGGACCCGGCGATCTTGACCGCCGTGCTTGTCTCGTCGAGCAGCGCAACGGTGGAAACCTTGTGCGGCATCGTGATCAGCGCGCCACGCACGTTCGTAAGACGGAAGAAGGGCCTTAAAAACGCTTCGTAGTCATCCGCCCGGCATCCCATCGGCATCACGACGGCGTCGATCCCGTGCTTCTCGAACCACGGGTTGTAGATCAACGGCGCCTTGAAGGATTCCGTGGGGTAGCCGATGTGGCCGATGAGCGTGGTCATGCCGGTGATCATTGCAGCCTCGGTTCGTTTAGGGCGGCCGGTTTGCCAGGGCGCGCGCGGCGCTTCAGTTCATTGCTTAGAGTTGCCCGGTCCGCACGGTTTCGCCGATAACGTCAGTCACGCTCGGTTCCCTGCCGGGCCCGTCACGGCAACCCGTTACCACCGTGGACCGCGCGTGTACCGGCCGACGACTCGGGCTCATGCCGCGCTCCGATGATTGTGCGCGTGGTCGCGCGCGCCCGCGGCCTCATCGACGCCGTCGAGGTGACTGCGCGCAACCAGCAAGGCAAGCCGCGCGACTTCCTCCGGCCCGACTGCCTTGGTCAGTGCGACACGCGGGATCTCCAGCGCATACGGAATGTCCTGCGGCAGGCAGGCCAGGATTCCCAGGACGTCGATGCCACCCTCGCCGGGGAATTGCCGCTCGTCACGCGCGGTGTGGATGATGCCGGCCATCGTTGGCGGCACCTCGCGGGCGGCGTCGCAGACGTGCGCGAACCGGAACCATTCGCGGGGCAGTTCTGCGAGCTCCGCGACACTCGAGTCGGATCGGCCGAAGTGAAGCATGTCGACGAGGATGCCCGCGTTCGTCCGGTTGGCTGCCCGTACGACCTGGGTCGCGGCGGCAAGATTGCCGGTTTCGGTCCAGTGCGGAAACTCCAGGCTCACGAAGATGCCGAGCGGCTTCGCGAGGTCGCACAGCCGGGCGAACCGGTCGGTCGCACGTTCGCGGTTGGGATCGGGCAGCTGCGCGATGATGTTCCGCGCCCCCAGCTCGGCGGTCGCTTCGAGCTCGGGGACGAAGTCATCCGGCTCGAGCTTCGCGTCCATGCGGAACAGCTCGACGTCATGGACGACGACCCCAGTGGCGGCGAGCCGCGCCTTGGTTTCCCGCATCAGCGCCCCGTCGCGCGCAAGGTCGTAGAGCACCTCGTCCTGCGTGACGCGCGTCATGCGCACACCCACGTAGCGGTAACCGGTGCGTGCCGCGACGTCGACCAACTGCGGTGGCGTCAGCGACAGCACGGTCAGATGCGCGAGCGAATAGTCGTGTTTCATCGTTGTGCCTCCCGCATTCAGGCGGTCAGTCCGCCGCGACTGCGCCGGTGCTCACGTGATGGACCTTCTTTCCGGGCGAGTAGATGTCCATGATGTTCCAGTGGCCGGCAGTGGGCACCGGCTCGTTCTGCATGTAGACGTCGAGGACCACCGGGCGATTCGCCTTGACCGCGCGCTCCAGCGCGGGCTTGAATTCCTTCGCCGACGCGACCTTGACGCCGTCGACGCCATAGGCGCGCGCGATCGCCGCATAGTCGGGCGACCACGACTTGCCGTTTTTCTCGAACACCGTGCCGAACGTCGTGCCGAAATGCGCGGCCTCGAGGCCAGCGATCGTGCCGAACGCGTGATTGTTCATGATCACCCAGACGACCGCGACGTCCTCCTCGAATGCCGTCGCGAGCATCGCCGGGTTCTGCCCGAAGCCGCCGTCGCCGATCAGCGCGACGACCACGCGGTCCGGACATGCGATCTTGGCACCGAGCGCCGCGGGTGCGCCGAAACCCATCGTCGCGAAGCCCCCCGGCGTGAAGATCGAGCCGGGCTCGTAGATCGGGAATTGCTGGCCGACCCCATTCTTGTTCCAGCCCACGTCGGTGCAGATCAGCGCGTCGCGCGGCAGAACCGCGCGCACGTCGGCCAGGATGCGCTCGGGCCGCATCGGCCACGCGTCGCTTTGCATTGCCTTCCTGTTGCCGGCCAAGAAGGTCTTGCGGTTCTTTTCCATCTCGGCGAGCAGTTTGTCCCGCTTGACACCCTTCGGCGCGACCTTGCGCGCGACGCGGTTCAGCACCTTGAGCGCCTGCTTGAGGTCCGCCACGGCGCCGATCGCCACCGGGTAGTTGCGGCCGACCTCCGCCGGGTCGATGTCGATGTGGATGAGCTTCGTCGGCGGGAAGTTGAACGTGTATTCGCTCTCCCACGAGCTGCAGTCGGCCTCGGAGAAGCGCGTGCCGAGGCCCAGGATCCAGTCGGCGCCCTTGCACTTGTCGTTGATGAACTTGGTGCCCCAGAACCCGGTCATCCCGAGGATCAGCGGGTGGTCGTCGGGCAGCGCACCCTTGCCCATCAGCGTGTGCGCGACCGGAAGCGACAGGTGCTCGGCGAATTCGCGCATCTCGTTCGCCGCGTCCGCAAGCAGGATGCCGCCCCCGACGTACAGGATCGGTGTCTTTGCGGCGAGGAGCTGGCGGACGATCTTCTCTGCGGTCTCGTCGTCCAGCGAAGGCTTCTGCACCGACCTCGCGTTCAACTGGACCTGCTTCCACAGCGCGACGTCGATTTCCTTGCTGAAGATGTCCATCGGCACGTCGACCAGCACCGGGCCCGGGCGGCCGCTTTCGGCGAGCGCGAACGCCTTCTCGATGATTTCTGGGAAGAGGTGCGGAGAATCCACGCGCCAAACGCGCTTCACGAACGGCCGGTAGATCTCGCACTGCGACGCGTCGGCATGCAGGTTCACTTCCTGGTGCGGGTGCTTGCCGAAGTAGTGCGTCGGCACGTCGCCGGCGATCACGACCATCGGGATCGAGTCGAGCGCGGCGTTGGCCACGCCGGTCGCAGCGTTGGTGAGGCCGGGCGACAGGTGCGACAGCACGACCGCGGTCTTTTTCGTCGCCCGCGCATAACCGTCGGCCGCGTGCGCGGCGATCTGCTCGTGCCGCGTGTTGACGAACTTGATCTTGCTGCTCTTCGACAGCGCCGCGAGCACGGCGATATTCGTGTGGCCACACAAGCCGAAGATGTGCTCGACGCCGCGCGCCTCGAGATACTTGACCAGTTGGTTCGAGATCAGATCCTTCTTCATTTCCTGCTCCTTCGTTGCCGGCGACCGCGGCGCCTGCCGCGGCGCGTCGTCGTTCAGTCGGTGCCGTCCGCGCCTCTGGCGTCAGCGGCGGGCACGGCGCGGCGCGCTGGCCCGGAATAGCGATACGGGATTTCCCTCGGCATCGGCCCTTTGATCCGCACGCCCTTCTGCTTCTGCTCCCACGCGTGCGCGAGGATGCCCACGGAGCGCGACAGGATGAACAGGCCGCGCCCCAGTTCCGGCTCGAACCCCAGCTCGCAGAAGATAACGGCGGTGATGCCGTCGATGTTCATCGGGATGTGCCGCCCCTTGATCTCGGCAAGTGCGGCCTCGACCGCGTGCCCGATCGCCGCCCAACGTCCGCTGACGGCGCCCTGGGCTTTCGCCTTGTCCACCAGCGCGAACAGCGGCGCCGTGCGCGGGTCGATCGGATGGAAACGATGGCCGAAGCCCGGCACGATCTTGTCGCCGGCGGCGATGCGGCCCCGGATGACCGTCTCGGCAGCCGCGACCAGGTCGCCGTCCGCGCCGGCGGCCGCGTCGATCTCGCGATAGAGCTCCATGCACTGCTCGCCTGCACCGCCGTGGACATCGTCGAGCACGTTGATCGCCGAGGCCATCGCGCCGTTGACCGGCAGGCCGCAGGACACCGCCATCTGCGCGATCGCGATCGATGGCGCGTGCGGGCCGTGGTCGACCCCCGGCACCATCGCCGCCTCGAGCAGGTCGCCCTGAGCGCGCGTGGGCAGCTCGCCGCGCAGCATCAGCCAGATCATGTCGGGAAAGCGGACGTTGCCGATCAGCTCCTCGATCGGGTAGCCGCGAATGGCGATCTTGCCAGGGTGGATGTCGATGATCGACGTGTCCCACCACGCGCCGCAGTCGGCAATCAGTTGCTCCGGAGATTTCGTCGGCATGGATGTCTCGAAGATTCGCGGGGGGTAAGGCGCACGCCCGGGATTCGCGGGCTCAGGTCGTGATCGTCTCGACCTCGGCTTCCATCTCTGGGTCGTAGAACGGGCCGAAGAGCTCCTCGTCGGACGGCTTGTCCTCCTTGATCGGCACCGAGACCCACGTCGTGTTCAGGTAGTGCTTCAGGTGCACGTTCTCGGAGATGATGTTGCCGCCCCAGGTGCCGCAGCCAAGACTCGACGTCATCGGCATCCCATTGTTGAACGCGCCGGCATTGGCCTTCGATTGCGGCTGGCGAACCATGATCCGGGAGACCGGCGCCGCCATCGCAAGCCGGTGAATGTGATCGGATTTGAACGAGTAGATGCCGCACGAGTGGCCCTTGCCGCCGACGTCGTAGACGGCGCGCATCATGTCGAGCGCCTGGTCGAAGCCCTGGTACTTGTAGACGGCGAGCAGCGTGGTCAGCTTCTCGCTGGAGAAGTGGTGCTCCTTCCCGATGCCATCGCCGTACACGATGATGAACTTGCGGTCGGCAGGGATCGTGAAGCCTGCGGCCTTCGCAAGCTGCTGCGGCGCGATCGCAACGGTTTCCACAGTACGGTGGCGCTCGTCGTCCCACATGGCCTTGCGCAACATCTCCTTTTCCTGCGGGGACGCGAGATAGCCACCCTCGGCCTGCAGTTGGGCGAGCAGCTTGTCGAAGATCGACGCTTCGATTATGAGGTTGCCATCGGCCGAGCAGCCCGAACCGAAATCGGACGTCTTCGACAGGCGCGTATTGCGCGCCGCTTCCTCGATGTTCGCCGTTTCGTCGATGATCATCGTCGAGTTGCCGGCACCCACTCCATACGCCGGCGTGCCCGAACTGTATGCGGCGCGGACCATCGGCTGGCCACCCGTGGCGACGATCAGGTCGGCGCGCGCCATCAGCGCCTGCGACATCGGGATGTTGACCCTGGTCAGGCATTGCAGGATGTCGGCCGGGGCACCCTCGCGCTCCAACGCTTCGCGCATCAGGCGCACGGTTTCGAACGACGTCTTCTTGGAGCGCGGATGCGGCGAGAAGATGACGACGTCGCGCGCCTTGATGCCGTAGATCGCGTTGCCCGCCGGCGTCAGGTCCGGGTTGGTCGTCGGCACGATGCACGCGACGATCCCCGCCGGCTTGCCGTACTTGACGATGCCCTTCTCGGGCAGCTCTTCGATGATGCCGACGCTCTTCTGGCGCAGCGCGTCGCGCAGCACGCCGCGGATCTTCATCCGCTTGCCCATGCGGCTCACCTCGTCGCCCAGTCCGCTCTCCTTGATGCCCATGTCGACGAGGCGCGTGAACGTCTGCTTGTTCGCGACCGCCCAGGCCACCGCCTGGCACAGGCGGTCAACGCGCGCCTGGTCGTAGGTATCGATGATCGCCAGTGCCTTGCGCGCACGCGCGAACACCTCGTCCAATTCCTGCTGCTGCTCGGGAGTAATGCCTTTCTTGACTTCGGAGGTGGTCGCCATGTGTGTGTCTCCAGGTTCGTTTCGGTGGATGGGCGATAGCGCGCCGGCGCCGATCGTGCTGTGTATGACGGTGTCGATTATCCCCGTGGACGCGAGCTCGGGTCAGTTGCCGAGCACCGTTTTGCGGACTGTGGCCAGCACGCCGCGCAGGTCCTCGATGGGCACCTGCCCGGGAGCCGAGCTGCTCCTGCCGACGGCCCAGGTCAGCGCGGAGCCATAAACGAAGCCGATCATGCGCGAAAGCGAACCATACGGGCCCATCGACATGCTGATCAGCGGGAGGGGAAGCGATTGGCTCGCGACGTAGGTCGCGCCGAGTAGCGTGAGCACGTCCGGCGGATCCTTGGGCATGACCGCCACCTTCGCGATGTCCGCCTCGAGCCTGTGCGCCAGCGCGAACTTGGCGCCTAGTGCAGCGGCGTCCGGCGTACTCTGGAAATTATGGTACGACCCGATCAGCGCGATGCCGTGCTCGCGCGAAACCGCGCGCAAGCGGCGGAAGTCCTCCGCGGCATTGGCGGTCTCGTAATCGATCAGGTCGACGAGGCCGCTCGCGCAGACGTCCACGTACAGCTGCACGACCTGCGGCTCGGCCAGTGCGATCTTTTCGCCGCCTTCGAGGGAGGAGCGGCGGGTGAACATCACGGGGATCGATCCCACCCTGCCGCGAATGATGCGCGCGGTGTCGACGACCTGCGCGGTATCGCCAAGCGCGTCAAAGAAATCGACGCGCCATTCAAGAATATCGGGCTTCTTGGGCAGCACGGCGTCGACTTCGGCGAGTACCGCGTCGCGGGTGCGGCCGACGAGCGGCGCGCAGATCAGCGGGAACGTGCCTCCGACCACGGGCTTCCCGCGCAGTTGGATCGCTTTCGGTTCATGCACGGCAAATTCTCCTGAACATGGGTCAATGCACTGTTGCAGCGTCGTGATTGCGCCCGGTCAGCCTGCTCCACAGCGCCGTCTGGCTGAATATCGTAAACGCCAGCGCAGCTGTGAGGACGGCCGAGATGGGACTCGTGAAGAACTCGCCCAGGAACGACAGCGGATCATCGCCGGTCGAGATCATCGCGCGCCGGTACGAAACGTCCATCAGCGGGCCCAGGATGATGCCGAGGATCACGGGACCGACCTGGAACCCGTACATCTTCATGAAATAGCCGAGCACGCCGAAGCCCAGCATCCAGTAGATGTCGACGGGATTGTTTTGGATCGCGTAGGTGCCGACGGCCGACAGCACCAGTATCAACGGCAGAAGGATAGCCTTCGGCGTCTCCACGATCTTGGCGAAGATGCGGATCCCGGAAAGGCCCAGTGGCAGCAGGAAGATGTTGGCGAGCGCGAGGTTGCCGACGACAAACCAGAACAGGTGCGGGGTCTCGATCATCATCATCGGGCCCGGCTTCAGTCCGTGGATGTACAGCGCGCCGATGATCACCGCCGTCACCGCGTCGCCCGGAATCCCCAGCGTCAGCATCGGGATGTAGGCGCCGCCGACCGCCGCGTTGTTCGCCGCTTCCGGAGCGACGAGGCCCTCGTAGGCGCCGTCGCCGAACGGCCGCGACGGATTCTTGATCGTGCGCTTGGCGTGGTCGTAGGCCATCAGTGACGCGATGTCGCCGCCGGCGCCGGGCAGCGCGCCGATCACCACGCCGATCGTCGAACAGCGCAGGCCGAGCGGCAGGTATTTCACCAGCAGCTTCCATGAAGGCAGGATCTTCTTGACGTTCTGCTTGATCGGCGCAATGCCGAGGCTGTGCAATTGCACCAGCACCTCGGCAACGCCGAAGAAGCCGATCATCGCCGCCACGTAGGGTATGCCGCCGGTCAGCTGGATCGAGCCGAAGGTGAATCGGCCTTCCGCCGTCAATGGGTCGAGGCCCACCATCCCGAACAGCACGCCCACTGCGCCCGCGAAAACGCCCTTCGCCAGCGATTCGCCGGACAGGCTGCCGACGAGCAGGATTCCCCAGATTGCGAGCAGCAGGTAATCGCGCGGCGCGAACAGCAGCGACAGGTTCGACAGTGCGGGTGCCCCTGCGGCAAGCGCGACGACGCCGATAAAGCCGCCCAGCACCGAAACGACCGTCGTGAGCCCGATCGCCGTCCCCGCCTCGCCGCGCTTCGCGAGCGGATAGCCGTCGAGCGCGGTGGCGATCGCCGCCGGCGCACCGGGAATGTTGAGCAGGATGGCGCTGCGCGAACCGCCGTAGACGCCGCCGAGGTAGATTCCCGCAATCAACGCCAGCGCCTCGTTGACGTTCCACTTGAACGTGAACGAGATCAGGATCGACACCGCCATCGTGACCGACAGCCCCGGGATGGCGCCGACGTAGATGCCGGCGAACGTTCCTGCCGCGGTAAGGAAGAGCAGATACGGATCCGTCCACGACATGAAGAAGTACGACAGCGCTTCGGTCATCGGAGTATCCCCCGCAGCACGCCTTCCGGAAGCACGACGGAAAACGCCGTCTGGAACACCAGGTAGATCGCCACCAGCGACACCGCGCTGACGACCAGCGTGAACAGGATTCTCCGGTCGCCGAGCACGAACATCGACGCGACCAGGAAAACATAGGAACTTGCGATGAATCCCAGGGGCTCGAGCGCGAGCATGTAGGCGACGATCAGCACCGTGAACATCACGATGGGGAGCGGCAGCACCCTGTGGAAGAACTGGCGCGCCAGCGTGCTGTCCGCGGGGATCTCAGGTCCATGCATGCGCAGCGTGTTGCGTAGAAACACCAGCGCCGAGGCACACATCGCAGCGGTGGCAATCATCGGCATCACGCCCGGCGAGCTCCAGGACGCAAAACCCGAGATGCGCCACGCCAGCCACAGCGCAGTCAGCCCGAACACCAGCATGACCAGGGTGAAGACGAACTCACCTGGAACACGGGGTCGCGATACAGCCATGGATGGCTCCTGGCGAGACGGGGAACGCGAGGTCCGACGCGGGGCCCGCCGGCGGCCGGGCCCCGTCCGCGATCACGGTTTCGGAATCCCGAACTTCTCGGGCGAGACCTTGGCGGCGCCGACGTCCTGCAGCACCCACGTCGTCACTGACTGCCACTTCTTCAGGAACGCGTCGGCCTCGGCGCCCGAGACGTTCATCATCACGTTGCCGCGGTCCTTCATCAGGGTCACGAACTGCGGATTGGCGGCGGCGGTCTTGAACGCCTTGACCAGCACGGCCTTGATGTCGTCCGGCGTGTCACGCTTGACGAACACGCCGTAGAACGGTCCCCACGGCAGGTACTTGGCGAACTCCGGGTACTCGCCGGTGATCGGCGGAATGTTGGGTTGTCCGGCGATGGCCAGCGGCTCGGTGTCGACGACCGCAAGCGCGCGCACTCGGCCCGCCTTGATGTTCTCGGCCGCCGCACCGGAACCCACCGGCATCATGTCGACGTGCCCGCCCATCAGCGCGGTGAGGCCGGGGCCTTCGCCATCGAACGGCACCGCGATCACCTTGAACTTGGTGATCGAGTTGAGCATCGAGCCCACCGAGTGAGGCAGCCCGCCCGGGCCAGTGGAGCCCATCTTGAGCTTGCCGGGATGCTGCTTGGCGTCCTCGACGAACTCCTTGAGCGATTTCCATGGCGCGTCGCTCTTCACGACGATGACGGCGAGGCCGCGGCCGAGGACGTTGACCGGATAGAACTTCTCGTAGCCGAAGTCGGCGATGCTCAGTACCTGGTGCAGCTGCGGATTCTCCGCGCCATAGAGCAGTGTGTAGCCGTCGGCCGGCGCGTTGTTCACGTAGTTGGTCGAGATCGCGCCGGTGCCGCCAGACTTGTTGACCAGCACGATCTTCTTGCCGAGCGCCTCCTCGGCGTGAGGGGTGACCGCGCGCGCGACGACGTCGGTCGCGCCTCCCGCGCCCCACATGATGACGCCGGTGAGTTCGCGTTCCGGAAACGGTGCCGCGCCGGTCATTGACACAAATGACATCAGGGCCGCGGCCCCGAAAAGCTTCCGATAGTTCATGGCATTACTCCATCGTCGATCGTTCATGGCAATACAACGGGATGCAGCACGCATGCTGCGGTGGCGGACAACGTCCGTGAAAGGAATCCTTGCAGCGGCAATTCGGACGAGAGGCCAGTCGGCCGCCTCGCATGCGACCCGGGGACCGGATGGGAGAGCGCGGCACGTCGGCCGAGTTCCGAAACGCCAGCCGCGTTCGGGAAGCCGACGGCAGAAGGCGGATCGGGCACGTATGGACTCCGGTCGGCGCCAAGCAGATTCATTCCTGCGGACCTCTCTCCTCGACCCGCCTGCTGGGGGCCGTCCTAGCCACCGGATTCAGGCCGGTCGGCGCTCGAGCGCGCCCTTCTTGGGAGGTTCGCGCCCTGAAATTCGCCGGAAATAACCTCAGCGAACGACTGCACGATAATGGGCGAACCAAGTACCCGTCAAGGGCGAACAGCGACAATATGGGCGCTATACGCCCTTTATTTGCACATACGTATCGAATGCTCGATCTTTATGCCTAAATGCACGGGAAAACGGGTATCATTTGGGCGCTATTCGCCCTTAATGTTCGATTTGCAGCGATCTCCGTACGGGTTCAGCGACTCATTCGAAAGGCCGCAATGTCAGGTCAAGCCTCCGCCGATCGCAAGCAGGACATCGCGCCCCAAGACCCACCGGCAGGCGCTGGACTTCAGCCGATCCGCATCGAGCCGGATGGGTTGATCGCTGATGCGATCGCCCGTCATGCGGACGACCCGGACTTCGTCACGGCGCTGGCTCGCGGCATGGCCGTGATGCTGGCGCTTTCGGACACGAAGCGCCGGATGTCGATCGCTCAGATCAGCCATCGCACCGGCATACCGCGGGCTGCGGCGCGCCGAAGCCTGCATACACTTGCGAAACTGGGCTTCGTCGCCGCCGACGATGCGCGCCGCTACTATCTGCGCCCGCGGGTGCTGTCGTTCAGCCACGGATACCTTTCGGGATCCCCGCTCGCCGTCCTCGCCCAACCCATCCTGGATCGGCTGGGGGATTCGCTGCGCGAGTCGTGTTCGCTGGCAGTACTCGACGGCGACGAGATCGTCTACCTGTCGCGTTCGACTTCCTCGCGCATCATGTCGACCACGCTCAACGTCGGACGCCGGCTCCCCGCCTACTGCACGTCGATCGGCCATGCCATGCTCGCCCAGCTGCCGCAGGGGGAGCTGGCCGACTATCTTGCAAGGGTGCGCTTCTATCCCTACACGGAGCACACGCCGACGTCCAGGGAATCGTTGCAGGCGCTGCTGCAGGCCGTCCGCGAATCGGGGTTCGCGTTCGCGAGCCAACTGATGGAACCGCGCCTTTGCACGCTCGCGGTGCCGGTACGCGACACCGGCGGACACCATGTCGCGGGCATCAACATCATCCTGCAGGGACGCTTGCTTGACCGGGCCGAGATGGCAGAACGGTATTTCCGGCCGCTGCACGATGCCGCGATGGAATTGGGCTCGCTGCTGTTCCCTTGACGTGTCGCGACGAACGGACGACATGCGAGGCATCGTGCCGCGGCGGTCCGCCTCCTGCGGTGGTTCCCGATCGTCGCGGTACGCTATGATCGCAGCGACGGCGCGATGTCGCCGGCTACGCGGCGTGACGCAGGCGCTCGCAAGGTCTGCCGACTCACCACGAGGCATCGAATGACGAATCCAATGGAATTCGAAGCGGTCCCCGAATCCCAGAATCCGCTCGGCATCGACGGCATCGAGTTCATCGAATTCGCGACGTCCAAGCCACAGGCCATGGGCGGCGTGCTGGAAACGATGGGGTTCCGGCCGATCGCGCGGCACCGTTCGCGTGAAGTCGAGCTCTACCGGCAGGGCACGATGAACATCATCGTCAACGCGCAGCCCGCCGATGTCCCGCGCACCGTCGAGCCCTCCGAGCGGCCGATCATCAGCGCATTCGCCGTCCGCGTCCGCGACGCCGACGCGGCGTTCCGTCAGGCGCTGGACCTGGGCGCATGGGAGATCCCGGTGCGTGCGCGGGCGATGGAGCTCAATATTCCCGCGATTCACGGCGTGGGGGAGAGCCTCGTCTACTTCGTCGATCGCTACAACGAGTTCTCGATCTACGACATCGACTTTCGCGCCATCCCCAGGGTCGATCCCCTTCCGCCCGCCATGGAGGGCCTGCACTTCTTCGGAATCGTCCAGTACATCGGCGCCGACCGCACAGCGGACTGGGTCGAGTTCTATGCGCAGATCTTCGGCTTCAAGCCGCTGCCTGACAAGGTGCGCTTCGGCATCATGCCCAAGGGCCTTCTGCTGCAGAGCCCATGCCACGGCTTCTACCTGCAACTGATCGAGCCCGACGACCCCGCGCGGTTCGCGCCCTCCGAGGAGCACCTCCAGCGGGTCGGCTTCGGCACCCCCGACGTGCTGGCCACCGTCGCGATGCTCGAGAAGCGCGGAATCGAATTCGTCTCATCGGAGCGCGTGCAGACGAACGAGCGCGGCGCGCTGACCAAGGCGATGCTCGGAAGCGTGATGTTCGAACTCGTTCACGACGAGCCAACGGGCTCTGCGGCGCCGCGATGATCTTCCACGACTTCGGTATGGACACCGCGTCGCTTGCGGGGCCGCTTGAATCCAAGCTGGCGGCGGTGCGCGACGCGGGATTCGCACAAGTCATGATCGCGGCGAGCGATGTGGTCGGTCATCCGGCAGGAATCGATGCCGGCGTGCGCGCGGTGCGCGAGAGCGGCCTGCGCGTGACGGGACTGGAGGCGCTGCGCGATTTCGAAGGTCTCGACGCCCGTCTGCACGCATACAAGGTCGACGTCGCGAAGTCGATGCTCGAGGTCTGCGCGGCGATTGGCGGGCGTTCGCTCGTCGTCGAGGCGTCGACGTCGACACACGCCGTCGCGGATTCCGATGCAATCGTCCGCGACCTGCGCGCGTTGGCGGTCCTCGCGATTCCGCCGGGCATCCGGATCGCGTTCAAGGGCGTCCCGTGGAGCCGAACGGCGAAGGATTTTGTCGCGGCGGGCGACCTGGTGCTCCACGCCGAATGCCCGAACCTCGGAATCGCCATCGACGCCTTCGACGTGGTCGCCGCGGGCGTGTCGCAATCCGACCTCGACGCGATCGATCCGGAGCAGATCTTCCTGGTCCAGCTTTCCGATTACATGTGGCAGGAGATCCGCTCGGCCGAAGAGCGGACGACGACTGCCACGCATTTCCGCGTGTTCCCGGGCGAGGGCGCGCACAGCGACGGACTCGCCGATTTCATCACCAAGCTGGACGAGATTGGTTACTGCGGCGACTACAGCTTCGACGTCTACAATGACGATTACCTTCAGATGCCCTCAAGGACCGTAGCCGCGCGGGCGAAGCGCGCGGCCGAATGGCTCGGAGAAACCGTGCTGCGGCGCGCGCTGCCGATTCCGAACGTGGAGCGCCTCCGCCGTACCGCGCAGGCATAGGACGACCGGCCTGCTCCGCGGGGTCCGTGGACGCGCGACCGGCGGTGCAGATACGGCCGAACAGCCTTCAACCAACACGACAGGATGAACATGGAATACCAGCGACTTGGCGCCAGCGGACTCATGGTCTCTCCGCTGTGCATCGGCACGATGACGTTCGGCGACCTCACCGACGCCGCCGAAGCGCGGCGGATCGTCGACCACGCGTATGAGGCCGGGGTCAATTTCATCGACACCGCCGATGTCTATGCCAGGACCGAATCGGAAAAGATCGTCGGCGCGGTGATCTCGGCGAATCGGCGGCGCTGGATCCTGGCCACGAAGGTCGGCAACGCGGTAACGGCAAAGCCGCACGACGGCGGGCTGTCGCGTCGCTGGCTGCTGCAGGCATGCGACGACAGTCTCGCGCGCCTGTCCACCGACTACATCGACATCTACTACCTGCACCGCGACGATACCGGAACGCCCATCGCGGAAACGGTCAGCGCCATCGGCGACCTGATCCGCAGCGGGAAGATCCGCTATTTCGGCGTGTCGAACTATCGCGGCTGGCGAATCGCCGAAGTGGTGAGCGAATGCGAGGCGCAGGGCGTGCCGCTGCCGGTCGTCTGCCAACCCTACTACAACCTGCTGAACCGGACGCCCGAGGTCGAGATCCTGCCCGCCTGCGACCACTACGGCATCGGCGTCGCCTCCTACTCGCCGATCGCCCGCGGCATCATGACCGGCAAGTACGCGCCCGGCGCCATTCCCGCCGAATCGCGTGTCGCGCGCAAGGATGTGCGCATGCTGGAGACGGAATTTCGCGAGGAATCGCTGGCGATCGCGCAGACGCTCAAGGCGCACGCCGCGAAGACCGGCCGCACGCCGATTCAGTTCGCGCTCGCGTGGCTGTGGGCGAACCGGATCGTGACGTCGGTCATCGCCGGCCCGCGCACGTTCGACCAGTGGCGCGACTACGTCGACGCGATCGGCACCCCCTGGAGCGATGAGGACGAGGCGCTCGTGGACTCGCTCGTTGCGCCCGGACATCCGTCGACACCGGGCTACAGCGACCCGCAGTACCCGATCTACGGGCGTGCGTTGGAGTGAACCTGTGGGACACCACCGCGGTCATATTTCATTCTTGGCAATCGGCACGGATTTCGGGCGTGTGCCGACGATGATGCGACTGCGGCCCGAGCTGCATCTGACATTTCAACCGAGATGATCCGAACCTTCCTCTGGCCGCTGGCGGTGCTGCTGGCGGTGATGTCTTCCGGCCCGCCCGTGCGCGCAGGCGAACTCGCGATCGACCACCCATTCGTCGGCACCTGGAAGCTCGTCATCGCGCAGCTCAACTGTACCGAGACCTACGTGTTCCTGCGCGATGGCACGTCCCATACGACCAGCAGCGAGGAAATCTCCGAGTCGCATTTCGAGATCGCGCCGCGGCCGTCCGCCCGTGGCTTCTACCGCTGGACCGACACGATTGTCCGGAACAACGGCAAGAAGGACTGCTCCGGCAACGTGACCAAGCCCGGCCGCACGATCACGCAGTACGTGCTGTTCCACCACTCGCGCGACATCTTCTTCATCTGCCGGGAAGAGAGTCGCGCCGCCTGCTTCGGCCCCTTCATCCGCCAGAAGGGGCAGGAAGCATGACGACGCGCTCGCACAGAATGATAGCGCGCGGGGCGGACCCTCCGACGCCGATCGGGATGGCCTGATTCGGCGCCGCGCGGGCGGCTATTCGTTCGAAACGCCATGCAGCACGTGGCCCGACGGCACGTGCTGCGCGGCGGACTCGACGTGCCGCGTCTGGTCGTCGAAGAAGAAATCCGGCTCGAACTGGCGCAGGAACTCGCCCTTGGCGAGGCCGCCCAGGAACATCGCCTCGTCGACCTCGATGTTCCAGTCCATCAGTGTCCGGATCGCGCGTTCGTGCGCGGGGCTCGAACGCGCGGTGACCAGCGCGGTGCGCAGCCGCATCGGCACGTTGCCGCGGCGCGCGGCGAGCTGCAGCCGATGCAGCGCTTCCAGCAGCGGCTTGAACGGTCCCGGCGGCAGCGGCCGCGACGCGTGGTCGGCCTCATGCTTCTGGAAGGCATCGAGGCCGTGGGACCGGTAGACCCGTTCGGCTTCGTCGGCGAACAGCACGGCGTCGCCGTCGAAGGCGATGCGCACCTCGTCCGGATGCGGGTCGTCCCTTGCCGACTGCGTGTAGACGAGCGCCGCGGGGACGCCGGCGTTCAGCGCGGCGCGCACGTCGTCCGCGTTCGCCGACAGGAACAGGTTGGCTTTCAGCGCCGCCAGGTAGCCGAACGGCGCGCGGCCCCGAGTGAACACGCCGCGCTCGATCGCGAGGCCGGCACCCTTGACCGAGCGAAACACGCGAAGCCCGGAAACCGGATCATTGCGGGAGAGGATGACGACGTCGACGCGCTTGGCCTCGTCATCGTTGAAAGCCTCCAGCTTGCGCACCAGCCGGTACGCGACTCCGGGCTTCGCGGGTGCGTCGATGCGCGAGAGCTGCATCTGCATGTACGCGCGGTCGTCGGCCGTCTCGAAGACCTGGTTCTCCTCCTCGAAGTCGAAGAGCGCCCGCGAGCTGATCGCGACGACCAGCTGTTCGGTGGCGGGCTCAGGAGGCATCCGAAAAGTATACGCCCGCCACCAACGGCGCCGGCCGCGCTAGCCGCGCTCGAACACGTGGTTGGGCAACCAAAGCGCGATCTCGGGAAAGATGCACAGCAACACGATCCCGAGCACCATGAGCCCGATGAACGGAAGCGTTCCCCAGACAATGTTGGAGAGCTTCAGGTCCGGCGCTATACCCTGGATCACGAACAGGTTGAGCCCGACCGGCGGATGGATGAGGCCCATCTCCATCAGGATCGTCATGACGATCCCGAACCAGATCAGGTCGATGTCCAGCGCCTTCAGCGACGGCAGGATGATGGGCGTCACCATGAGGATGATCGCCACAGGCGGCAGGAAGAAGCCGAGCACCACCAGGAACAGGTTGACCCCGACGAAGAACGTCCACTTGTCCAGATGCATCGCCACCAGCCACTGCGCTGCCCCCTGCGTAACGCCGAGGTAGCTCATCACGTAGGTGAACAGGAAGGACGTGGCGATGATCATCATGATCATCGTGCTCTCGCGCACAGCGCCCGACAGGATCGCCTTGAGATCGTCGATTCGGTAGCAGCGGTACAGCACGACCACCAGGATGATCGCGCCGGCGGCGCCGATTCCCGCGACCTCGGACGGGGTCGCCCAGCCGTCGTACATCGCGATCATGATGACGCCGATAAGCAGCAGGAACGGCAGGAATCGCGGCAGCGATTCGAAGCGGTCTTTCCAGGTGAAATGCTCGTCGTCAAGGATTGCCGTCCGGCTGCCCGTGCCCCGGTGGTGCGCCAGCGCCGTCGCGCGTTCCCTCCGGTACTTCAGCACCACGTACAGCGCGAACAGGAACGTGAGCATCAGCCCGGGTCCGAGCCCCGCCATGAACAAACGGCCGATCGACTGCTCGGAGGCGAGCCCGTAGAGGATCAGCGTCAGCGACGGCGGAATCAGGATGCCGAGCGTGCCGCCGGCCGCGATCAGACCCGCGGCCAACCCCTCCGAATAACCGCGCCTGATGAGCTGAGGAATGCCCGAGGAACCGATCGCCGAACAGGTGGCGGGGCTCGAGCCGCACATGGCGGCGAACACCGAGCAGGCGAACACGTTGGCGATGCCAAGTCCGCCGGGCACCTTGTGCAGCCACGCGTTGAGCGACCCGTAGACGTCCGAACCCGCACGCGTCTTGCCGATTGCCGCGCCCATCAGCACGAACAGCGGGATGGTGAGCAGCGTGAAGTTGTCGAGCTCGGCGTACATCGTCTCCGCGACTGACCACAGGTTCGCGGTCGGCATGAAGACCGCCATGAAGCCAAGCGCGGAAAGCCCCAGCGCGAACGCGATCGGCATTCCGGAAAACAGCAGTACGAACGTGACTGCGCCGTAGAGGATGCCTATCTGCGCGGTACCCATCATTGGCTCCGCTGCGTGTCGTGGGCACCGGGTTGCGCATCGAGCTGCGCCTCGATGTCGGCGACGTGGCTACGCCTGCTCTCGATGATCTGGGCCAGCTGCTGCAGCGCCAGCGTGGTCATGCCGATGGCCATGAACAGGTACGGGATCCACAGCTTGGGCGCCCACGAGCTGTTGCTCACCCGGCCATCACTCCAGTATTCCGCGAAGAAGTGCCAGGCATTGGCCGCGACGAACGCGCAGAAGACCAGCGACAGCACATCGCCGACGAAATGACGCGTGCGATTCATGCGCTTCGACAGCACATGCTCCAACACCTCGATCGTCACGTGGCCGCGCTTCAATTGCGTGTACGCGGCGCTCATGAACGTCGCCACGATCAGGAGGATCACGCACATCTCGATCTCCCAATCGGTCGGCCACTTGAAGATATAGCGGACCAGCACCTCGTAGACGATCACCAGGCTGCAGGCGACGATCACGATCCCGGACAGGTAACCGGTGACGGTATTGAACCACTCGAGGCCGCGGACGAAACGCCGCCACGCGCCCGGTCGGGCGCGACGTGCGGGCATCAGGTCGCCCCTTTCGCAGCGCCCGCGGCGAACGGCGCCGGCGTCCCGGCCGCTGGCGATCGCGCGGCGACGCGCGCTGCGCGCCGCCGTTCGGCCGCCGCGCTCATTTCACCGAGAGCGCCATGTCCAGCAGTTGCTGGCCGTTCTTCACCTTGGTTGCGAATTCCTTGTACGCGGTGTCCTTGGCGATCGCCTGCCACTTGAGGAACGACGCCTCGTCCATGTCGACGACCTTCGCGCCGGCCTTGCTGAACACCTCGGCCAACCGCAGGTCGTCGGCCATTGCCGACTGCTTGGCGAAGGGCTCGAGCGATGCGCCGACCTCCACCATGATCTTCTGTTGCTCCGGCGTCAGCTTGTTCCACGTGTCCTTGGAGATGACCAGCGGCTCGAGCATGAACCAGATCGCCTTGTCGCGCGCCGTCGTGACCGCCTTGGAGTTCTCCGAGAGCCGGTAGCTGATGAGCGAAGTGCTGGAGGTCAACGCGGCATCGAGCACCCCGGAATTCATCGCGTTGTAGATCTCGTTCGACGGCACATTGGTCACCGCGCCGCCGGCACCCTTGATCATCAGGTCCATCTCCTTGCTGCCGCCACGGATCTTCATGCCCTTGGCGTCGTCGGGCGCGACGATCGGGGTCGTCTTGCTGGCGATGCCTCCCGCCTGCCAGACCCAGGTCAGGATCTTGATGCCACTGTCGTCGAGGATCTTCTCGAATTCCTTGCCGATCGGCGCGCTCTTCCAGCGCAGTCCCTGGTCGTAGCTCGTCACCAGCGCCGGCATGAGACCGAGGTTCACCTCAGGCACTTCACCGCCGCCGTAGGCCAGCGGCAGCACCGACATGTCCAGCGTCCCCTTCCGGATCGCGCCGAACTGGCTGAAAGTCTTCATCAGCGAGCTGCTGGGATAGATCTCGATCTTCAGCTGTCCGTTGGTCCGTTTCTCGACCTCGGCCGCGAATTTCCTCGCCAACTGGTCGCGGAAGTCGCCCGTGTCACCGGTCGAAGCAGGAAACTGATGCGAGAGCTTGATGACCTTGGGCGTCTGCGCATCGATGGCGGCGGTGAATACGAGCGAACAGGCAGCCACCAGCGCGGCCGCGAACGTGCGGCGGATGTTTCGGTTCATGAGTCCTCCTCGAAAAAATCACTACGATCGTCGACGGCGTTCGGCGGTCCGATGTGGACACGCGAATCCCCATCTCACGAATATTGTTATGGATGCCGCCGCTATCCTACCGGAACATCGGCCGTTCGAGGCAATCGGATGGGCAAGCGTGCTATCGGACCACCGATCGCTCGGCCTCCGGCGATGTCGGGAGCGACGCAAGATCGCCCAGCGTCACGGGTTTCGCCGGAAATCGCAGACGATAGTAGCCGACAGCCGCCGGATCGCGACGCTGTACGGCGGCGATGATTTCCGTCACGGTCAACCCGCAGAACCGTCCCTGGCACGGGCCCATCCCGCAGCGCGTGTAGGCCTTCATCTGGTTCGGTCCTGCGCAGCCTTCGCGCGCGAGTTGCGCGATCGTCGCCGCGCTCACCTCCTCGCACCGGCAGGCGAGTGTGGTGCCTTGCGGAATTCGATATTGGTCGGCAGGACGAAACAGCGTGTCGAGAAATTCGCGGCCGCGCATCGTCCGCGCGAGCTGCCGCCGCGGAAGCCGCGCGGCGCGATCGCGTGCGCCGCCATCGATGCGTCCGAGCGCGTTGGCAACCGCGAGCGCCGTGATGCTGCCGCGCGCTTCCGCCGCCGCGGCGCCCGCGACGCCGGCGCCATCGCCCGCGACGAACAACCCCGGCACGCTGCTGCCGCCCCATGCATCGGTCACCGGCGCGAAGCATGCCTGCGGCTCGTTCCAGGCCAGCGCGCAGCCCGCAGCGCTCGCGAGATTGACGTCGGGCACCACACCCTGGTGCAGCAGGACCTGGTCGACGGCCAGCGACTCCTCGCCGGCGGCGGTCCGGAAACGCAGCGTGGACGCCGCTACGGGTCCGTCGACGGCAAGCGCGGTGACGAATTCGACGACACGTACGTTGCGGCGCACGGTGCGGGCGAGCTCGCTGCCCTTGGCGAAATACGGCGACAGCATGAATGCCGGCGCGTGCGGCAGCGCCTGCGCGAGGCGACCGCGAGGCGTCGTGTCCAGCAGTGCCGCGATCTCGACGCCGGCCCGCAGATACTGCCAGGCGACGAGCCAGAGCAGCGGCCCGCAGCCGGCAAGCACCGTCGTTCCGCGCGGCACCACACCCGCTGTCTTGAGCAGAATCTGCGCGCCGCCCGCGGTGAGCACGCCAGGCAGCGTCCATCCGGGCACGGGGAACGCCCGCTCGTGGGTGCCGGTTGCAAGGATCACCGCGCGCGCCTCGATCAGCATCGTGTGGCGGCCGCCGGCCTGGCCCACGGATATGCCCAGCTCGAAGGCGCCATCGTCGCGCCGCGCGAGCGACCACACGGTGGCGCCGGGAACATAGCGTGCACCCGAGCGCATGAAGTTCGCCGCCAGCGTCGCCCCGCGCCAGTAGTCGTCGCCCAGGATGCCGGGGCGCGCGAGCGGGCTCGCCGTCACGCCGCGATAGACCTGGCCGCCGGGTGTCGCCTGCTCGTCGTAGAGCGACGTCGACAGCCCGCGCTCCGCACATAGCGTGGCGGCCGCAAGTCCCGCGGGACCGGCGCCGACGATCGCGACGTCGAGCATCGTCACCGCGCGATCCGATCCATGGCGTCGGCGCCGCGTGCGCCGGCCCGTGTCGCGATCCGCATCCCGGGAGCCACCGCAATCATGCAGCCCTGCTGGTTCGCGCGGCCGTCGATCTCGACCAGGCAGTCGAAGCACACGCCCATCATGCAGTACGGCCCGCGCGCGGACCCTGACACCGGCGCCGTGCGGCCGGCCATGCGCCCCGACGCGAACAGCGCTGCAGCCACCGTGTCGCCGGCGCGCGCGACGAACGGCTCGCCGTCGATGGTGACGGACACGGCGCGGACGGCGATTTCAGGCAGCCGCGCGAACATCGAAGCGCTCCGCTGCAAACGGACGCAATTCGTCCGGCCACATGCCGGTGCGGATTGCCGGTGCCAACGCCAGCGCGTGAACCGCCGCCAGCGTGACGCCGCTGTGGCATGTGACGACGTACGCTCCCGGGCAGGTCGTCGATTGCGAATAGATCGGAAAGCCATCCGGCGACATCACGCGCAGCGCCGCCCACGCACGATTGACGCGGGCTTCGCGCAGGAACGGGAAAGCGCGCACGGCGCGCGACGCCATCGCGGCCAGCACGGCGATGTCCTGCGTGTCGTCGAGGCCGCGATCGCGCTGCGAATCGCCGATCAGCACGGTGCCCTCGTCGGTCTGGCGCAGCGTCTCCAGCGGGAAGGGACAGGAACGGCCGCACGCGCTCGAGCACGATGACCTGGCCCTGGTTGGCCGTCACCGGCGCGGCGAGCCCCACCATCGGCGCGAGGCGTGCATTGGCGAGTCCGGCCGCCAGCACGATGCGCTCAGCTTCGACGTCGCCTCGCGCGGTGCGCAGCGAGAAGCGCCGCGCGCCGGGCTCGATCTGCGTCACTGCATGGTCGGCAAGGCAGGCCGCGCCGGCGCGCGCGATTCCCGCGTGCAGCCCCCGCAACAACCGCAGCGGATTGCAGTCGCCGTCCGTTGCGCTCCATGTGCCGCCGACGACATCGGGCCCGACGCCGGGCAGCCGCGCCAACACCTGCGCACGGTCCAGGATCTCGACGGCGCAGTGCTCGCCGCCGGTCTGCGCCGCAAGCTGATCCATGCGCGCGGCGCGCAGGTCGAGTTCGCGCTGCGTGAGGCACAGATGCGCTCCGCCCGACTGTCGCAGCGCGACGTCGATTCCCGTTTCCTCGCGCAGCAGGGCGGCGAGCCGCGTGCCATTCACGCGCCGAGCGCTGCGTCCAGGCGGCGTACGGCGGCATCCCGAGTCCCTTGCCCTGCGTCCAGATCAGTCCGAAGTTGCCGCGTGCCGCGCGGTACGCGACGTCGCCTTCGTCCAGCAACGCGAGCGTGGCGCCCAGGCCGCGCAGGCCGAAGGCGATCGCCGCGCCGACCAGTCCGCCGCCGATCACCGCAACGTCGAAGCGACGCGTGTTCACGTCGCCTCGAGCAATCCGCCCGGCCCGTGCAACGTCGTAGCGACACGGGCTCACGGTGTGACCTCGCGCCGGCGAAGCGCAGGATCGCCGGCAGCTGCGCCGCGAACTCGGTGAACGAATGATCGCCGCCACCGCGGACGTACTGCCATGCACCGCCATAGAAGGCGACGGCCTCGCGATAGTCGAGCACTTCGTCGCCTGTCTCCACGAGCAGGAAGTAGCGGTCGGGTCGCGTGATGCGCGCGACGCGAAGGGCGCGCAGCTCATCGAAATGCGCCTGGGTGACTTCGAACGCCGCGCCGGTGTGGAGATTGGTCTGCATCGCCGCGCCACGGCTCGAGGTCGTCATACGGACGTATTGTCGGATTGATCATGACGGCGCGCGCGCCGAAGCGCTCGGCCAGGTGCGTCGCATAGTAGCCGCCGAGCGAGCTGCCGATGAAGGCGAGCGCGCCGGCTTGCGCATGTCGCTCCACCCAGGCCACGACGTCGCCGATCGCGACGCCCGGTCGATCGGCCAGCGCGGGCACGTACAGCTGCGGCCGCGAGGCCGGCGGCATCATCGCAACGTATTCACGCAGCCGCGAGGCCTTGATGCTGGCCGGCGAGCTGCGGAAGCCGTGCAGGTAGACGAGCGTGAGCGACGAAGCCATGCGCCCCCTCACCCCTTCCCTCTCTCCGCAGGCGGGAAACCAGGATCGGCGGGTGCCGGCGGCTCCACCGCGTGCGGATCGTCCGGCGCGCGCGGATGCGGGTCCGCCGAGGTTTGTCCGAGACGCATCAACAGCTTGTCGTGAATGCCGCCGAAGCCGCCGTTGCTCATCACCAGGACGTGATCGCCGGGCCGCGCCTCGGCGGCGATCGCCGAAACGAGCGCGCGCAGGTCGTCATGCACGGCCGCCTTGTCACCCAGCGGCGCCAGCGCCTGCGCCACGTCCCAGCCCAGGTTCGCCGAGTAGCAGAACACGCGATCGCGCGATCCGGAGGCTGCCCGGCAGCGCATCCTTCATCGCGCCCAGCTTCATCGTGTTCGACCGTGGCTCGAGCACCGCAAGGATGCGCGCGGCGCCGACCGAGCGGCGCAGGCCGTCGAGCGTGGTTGCGATCGCGGTGGGATGGTGCGCGAAATCGTCGTACACGGTGATGCCGCGCACCGTCCCGCGCGTTTCGAGCCGGCGCCTCACCCCGCCGAATTGCCCGAGCGCCGCCAACCCGGCGGCGACCGGCACGCCGACATGCCGCGCGGCGGCCAGCGCGGCCAGCGCATTGCCCTGGTTGTGCCGCCCCGCCTGCCCGAACGTGAGCGTCCCCTGCGGCGCGCCGCCCAGCAGGATCGTGCCGTCGACCGCGATCGTCCAGTCCGGTCCGGTGCCCGGCACCTCCGCGAAGCCGAATCGCTCGACCTCGCTCCAGCAGCCGCGGGCAAGGACGCGCGCGAGCGAGGCTTCGCCGCCGTTGACGACGATGCGGCCGTTGCCGGGCACCATGCGCACCAGATGGTGGAACTGCGTCTCGATCGCGGCGAGGTCGGGAAAGATGTCGGCGTGATCGTATTCGAGGTTGTTGAGGATCACCGTGCGCGGGCGGTAGTGGACGAACTTCGAGCGCTTGTCGAAGAACGCGGTGTCGTATTCGTCCGCCTCGATCACGAAAAACGCGCTGTCGGTCAGGCGCGCCGACACCGCGAAGTCCATCGGCGCGCCGCCGATCAGGAAGCCCGGCTGCAGGCCCGCGTGCTCGAGGATCCACGCCAGCATCGCGCTGGTGGTCGTCTTGCCGTGCGTGCCCGCGACCGCCAGCACCCAGCGGTCGGCCAGCACGTGCTCGTAGAGCCACTGCGGCCCGGAAACGTAGCGGCGGCCGGAATCCAGAATCGCCTCCATCAGCGGATTGCCGCGCGACACGACGTTGCCGATCACGAAGATGTCGGCGTCGCGCGCAACGCCATTCGAGCTGCGCGGCGTCCCAGCCTTCGGTCAGCCCGATCCCGAGCGCCGAGAGCTGCGTGGACATCGGCGGATAGACGTTGGCGTCGCAGCCGGTGACCGCGTGGCCCGCGCTTTTCGCGATCGCCGCGATGCCGCCCATGAACGTGCCGCAGATGCCCAGGATGTGCAGGTGCATGGCTTACCGGTTCCTTCCGAAGGGACACGGGGTTCACGAGGCTGGCGCCGTCGCCGGAGCCGGCGCGTGGACGCTGTGCCGCTTCCAGCCGCGCACGAACCACAGGAAAAGTGAGCGACGTCGCCGGCGAGGATCACGGCGAACGCGACGCGCAGGCCGCCCGCGTCGTCGAGGCCGTAGGCGCCCGCGCGGCGTCCACGAGCACGCCGATTCCCCATTGCGTGAGAAAGCTGCCGCTGAACATCAGCAGGTTGAGCGTCGTGTTCGTGCGTCCGGTCAGGTCGCGGCCGAAGCCTTCGTTGAGCACGGTGAAGGCGAGCACGTTCACCGCTGCGCCCAGGCCGTACGCGGACCACCACACGAAGCTTCCCGGCACCCGCAGCACGATGCAGCGCCAGCGCGCAGAGATTGACGCCGAATCCGGTCACGAACAGATGCCGCGCATGGATGCCCCGGTGCGCGAGCCGCGTGCCGAAGAAGCCGAGCGCCGCATAGCCCAACATGATCACCGCATTCATCAACAGCAGGTGCCTGGCGGCGAGCGCGCGCGTGGTGCCCTCGACCTCCATCAGCCAGGGCACCGCCCACAGGCCCTGGATCGCCATGAACGAGCCCATCGCGAAGCCGCCGAGCGGGGCGATCCACCAGAACCGCGGATGCATGAACACGCGGCGCACGCCCGCGAACTGCGCGGCGAGGCCGCCGGTGTGCGCGGGCTTGTCGATGTCCGGCACGCGCCACGCGATGGCAGGCCGCGACGAGCAGCGTCACCAGCGCAGAGCCCGACGAACACGACGCGCCAGTCGGTGACGCGCAGCGCGAGCTCGAGCGGCACCGTCGCCGCCAGCGCGCCGACGCCGCCGGCGACCATCATCCAGCCCGAGTAGGACGCCTGGCGGTCGGCCGGATACCAGGCGCTGATCGCTTTCAGCGGCGCCATCAGGCAGGCGCTCACGCCGGCGCCGATCAGCGCGCGTCCCAGCGCGAGCCCGGCCAGCGATTCGGCGAAGCGCGAACAGCACCGCTCCCGTGGCGGCGACCACCAGAAGCACCGGCTCCACCCGGCGCGGCCCGTAGCGGTCGAGCAGCATGCCCACCGGCACCTGCATCGCGGCGAACGCGAGGAAATAGGCGCTCGTGAGCAGGCCGAGCGACGACGGGTTGAGCGAGAGATCGCGCGTGAGTTCCGGCGAGATGACCGCGTTGACCGTCCGGTACAGGTAGGACAGCAGGTACCCGGCGGCGAAAGCAAAATAGAAGCGAGTGAAGCGCACGGCGGGGATTATCGCCGATCCGCGTTCGCGGTCCGTCATGGGCTGTGCAACGGCATCCTGCCGAAATGCCAACCCTGGCCGCCACGGCTCCGCTAGAATCGCGCCGCAGCAACAGGCGGTGGCAACCGACCCATCGCCTGGCCGCCACCCGACCATCCACCGAGGAGATCGCGATGCCCGTTCGACCCGTTGTCCGTGATGTGCGCAGCCGGCGCCGTTTCGCGTTTGCGCTGGCCACTGCCGTTGCTGCCTCGACGTTCGCGCTGCCGGCCGCTGCCGCGGGCGACGCCCAAGGGACCGTGATGTCCAAGGGGCGCACGGTCGAAGTGAAGTATGCGTATCTCGTCAAGGGCCCCGACGCCGTCACCCAGCAGACGATCCGCCGGCTGATCCTGTCGGGCACCGATCTATCCGCCAAGATCGCCGCGTGCAAGACGATGTCCTGTACCGACAGCGGTCTCGGCGAGGGCCTGTCGGTGAATCTCGAAAGCGGGCCGCGCATGAGCTACTGGATGGTCATGAACGGCCAGAAGATCCAGTACTCGGGAACCGAGCGTTATGCGTCGCTCGTCGTCAAGTCCGACGACGCCAAGCACCTCGCAGGCACGCTGAAGTTCGACGGCACGGGCGCAGGAGGTCCCAAAGTGGACGTCGAGTTCGACGCAGCGATGGTGAAGGAGGTATCGGCGCCGTAGGAGCCCGGAGTCAACGTCGCACCACCGTCGAGGGAATCAGAGTCCTATCGAGCATTTCGGAAATGCATGTCTATCCTTCGTCGTCCCCGCGAAAGCGGGAACGACGGGGGGTATTGCGAATGCTGTCATTCATTCCGGCAAAGATCAGTTGACACGATGCGGCAGGGTGACGGTGACGACCACGCCCGTCCCGCCGGGTTTGTCGGCCGCCTCGGCGCGGCCCCCGTGAAACTGCGCGATCACGCGGACGATATAGAGGCCGAGCCCCAGGTGCGGTTCGCCGGCCGCGCCGCTGGCGCGCACCGAGACCATCGATTCGAACAGGCGGCCCTGCATGTGCGCAGGGAGCGGCGGCCCGTCGTTGGCCACGATCAGCCGGACCTCGGACTCCCCATTCTCGAGCCGGACATCGATCGCGCCGCCGTGGGCAAACTCGACGGCATTGGCGATCAGCTTGTCCATCATCTGCGCGATGAGTTCCGGCGCGCCGAAGATCGGAAGTGCCTCCGCAGGCGGCCGGTAGCCGATCCGGGCCGCCGGATACGCGAGCCGGAAACCGTCGACGCAGCCCGCTACCACCGCGGACGAGATCGAAGCGCTCGCGCTCGACATCGGACAGGCTCTGCTCGAGCCGCGTGGCCTCGGTCATCCGGGTCAGGATCTGCGTCAGGCGCGCGAGCCCTTCCTGCGCGCGCTCCATGTAAACGCGCGCGTCATCTCCGGCAGCGGCGTCGACTTCAGGTTGTCGAGCGACGAGCGGACGACGGCGATCGGCGTGCGCAGCTCGTGCGACAGCCGGCTCGCCATCTGTTCCTGGTAGCTCGCGTACTCGGCGAGCCGCGCCAGCACGCTCGAGAAGCTGCGGGAGAGGTCGCCGATCTCGTCGCCCGCGCGTGAGCTCGCGAGCGGCGCCGCGCACGCGGCCGCGCTCGTCGATCGCGCGCTCGGCATCGTCGCGCAGCCGGCGGATGCGCGACGACAGCCAGGACGCGTAGGCCGTCAGCGCGAGCGAGCCGACCAGCAGCACCGCGAGCACGATGTTGAACAGGCGCTCGAACGCGCGGTTGCGCTCGGCCAGCACCGCATTGCCGGTCTCCTCCGCCGATCACCACGCCGCGGACCTGATCGCCGACCCATACCGGATGCGCGGCGCTCACCACCACCGCGCTTGCCGTCCGAGGTCGGCGCGGCGTTCGGTGGTCAGGATGCCGGCGAGCGCGCCCTCGACATCGCGGCCGTGCGGGGCGCCTTGCGTGGCCGCGTCGTCGCGGAAATCCTCGTGCGGCTGCTCCAGAATCAGCGCGTAGATCCGGCCGACGGTGGCGCGCGACGCGCGCGCCCAGAACGATTCCGCGGCGTGCGCGGCGGGGCGGCGACTTGAGCGACCCTGCGCGCGCCAGCACGGTGCCGTCGCGGTCGATCACCCAGATGCGCGCGGTCGTGCGCGACAGGCCCTCGATGATCTGCGCGATCTCGGGCGACGCCGACGGCGGCAGCGAGCCGATCGCGCGCTGATCGGCGCCCGCTCGCGCGCGAACGAGGCGATCGGATCGGGCGGCGTCGCGAACAGGCGCGGGCGATCGTGCAGCGCGGTGGCGACCGCCTGCGCGGTGCCGGCGAGCGTGCGCTCCTGCGCGTCGCGCAGCACGCGCTCCAGTTCGCGCACGTACTCGACACCCGAGCCAGGGCAGCGCCAGGAACACGGTCAGCACCAGCAGCAGCTGCGCGCGGATCGACAGCGCGATGCGCGGCAGCCGTCATTCGCCCCAGCGGTATCCCATGCCGTACACGGTCGCGATGCGGTCGAACGCCGGATCGACCACCAGGAACTTGCGGCGGATGCGCTTGACGTGCGACGTGATCGTGCTGTCGTCCACGACGATGTTCGCGTCGCGCATCAGCGCGTCGCGGTCCTTGACGTGGCCGGGATGGCGGGCGAGCGCGTGCACCATCCAGAACTCGGTGAGCGTGAGGTCGACGCGCTTGCCCGTGCCAGTCGGCGGTGAGGCGCTTGACGTCGAGCGTCAGCGGCCCGCGCTCGACGATGTCCTCGGTGGCCGGCGGCGCCGACAGGAGCTCGCTGCGCCGGAACAGCGCCGCGATGCGCGCGGCGAGATGCGGCAGGCTCGCGTCCTTGGTGAGGTAGTCGTCGGCGCCCAGCCGCAGGCCCGCGACGATGTCGAAATCGGTGTCGCGCGCCGAGAGGAAGATGATCGGCACCGTGGCCGACATCGCGCGCAGCTCGCGGGTCAGCGCGAAGCCGCCGTCGACGTCGTCGCCCAGCCCGATGTCGACCAGCGCGAGGTCCGGCAGCCGCGTGCGGAATGCGGCCAGCGCCTCCGGGCGGCTCGCGTAGGTCGCGACCTCGTAGCCGTGACGGCGCAGCGCCTCCGCGTAGTTGGCGCGGATCGCGGGCTCGTCTTCGACGATGGCGATGCGGCGCATTCGGCTGGCAGGAAGCGGTCGGCGGTTGCAGAAATCGCGGTTGCGACGCGGACTATAGCGCACCGGCGCGACGCCATGCCTCGGGTGACCCGACGCCCACTGCCACAGGTTTGCCACTTTTTTTCACCGGTCTGCCCCGTTTCGCCTGCATGCAGGCGCCGCAATGCCCGCGCGTAATGCGTTCCATCGATGGCGCGTTCAGCCGGCGGGCGCGATCGGCGGCTGAGGCCACCGCCGGCGTGACAACGCATAAGGCGTCAACACGCAGTGGACCATGGCCAACGTGCATCGCGGCAAGGAACGCATGCTGCGCCGCGAATGGCGCGGCCTCGCCCGGCTGGTGCTCGACGGCATCGCGGCGGGGCTCATCGTGAGCATCGCGCTGGCGCTCGCGGTGTTCATCGTCACCATCCCGGCGCAAGCTTCGCCCGCGGCAGGCCGGAACCGGGCACGCTGTACCTGAAGCGAGCGGCCGGCGCGCGCGTGGCCTCGCCGCTGCTCTTCACCGACGTGCACATGGAGCGTCAGCGGCATGATCGCCCGGGTCGCAGGTGAAGCAGCGCTTCGTCAATCCGACCGCCGACTGGCGCGAGGGCGTCTACGTCTTCCCGCTGCCCGAGAACGCCGCGGTCGACCACCTGCACATGCAGATCGGCGAGCGCATCATCGAGGGCAGATCAAGGAGCGCGGCGACGCGCGCCGCACCTACGAATCCGCGAAGAGCGAAGGCCGCAAGGCCACGCTGGTCGAGCAGGAACGCCCGAACATGTTCACGACCAGCGTGGCGAACATCGGGCCCAACGAAGAAATCGTCGTCGCGATCGAATATCAGCAGTCGCTGCGCTACGACGAAGGCTCGTTCCGGCTGCGATTCCCGCTCGCGATCACGCCGCGGTACATCCCCGGCGTGCCGCTCGAGGCGGGTGGCACCGGTTCGGCTGGTCGCCGGCGACCGAGCAGGTACTCGACGCCGACCGAATCACGCCGCCGGTCGCCGATCGCGCACGACGGCTACGTGAACCCGGTGCGCATCGCCATCGAGCTCAACGCCGGCTTTCCGCTTGCCCGGCTGGCGAGCACCTACCATCCAATGACGATCGACGAGCAGCCCGGCCATCGCTTCCGCCTGACACTCGCCGAAGGCCCGATCCCCGCCGCCGCGCGACTTCGAGCTGGTGTGGACGCCGGACGTCGGCGCCGCACCCGGCGCGGCGCTCTTCACCGAGACGAAGGGCGGCAAGACCTACGCGCTGCTGATGGCGCTGCCGCCGGCCGCGCCGATGCCGGCGGCGCCGCGGCCGCCGCGCGAGGTCACCTACATCGTCGACACCTCCGGTTCGATGGAGGGAGTCTCCATCGCCCAGGCACGGGATGCGTTGCTGATGGCGCTCGACCGCCTGCAACCCGGCGACCGTTTCAACGTCATCGAGTTCAACTCGCAGACCCACGCGCTGTACCCAGCGACGGTGCCGGTGGACCGGGCACGCTGTCGCGCGCGAAGCGCTTCGTCGCCTCGCTGCGCGCCCGCGGCGGCACCGAGATGCTGCCGGCGCTCAAAGCCGCGCTGGCAGGAGAGCGCGAATCATCGATGCTGCGGCAGGTGGTGTTCCTCACCGACGGCGCCGTCGGCAACGAGGACGCGATCCTGCGGCTGATCAATGAAAACGTCGGCGACCGGCGCCTCTTCACCGTCGGCATCGGGCCCGCACCCAACATGTTCTTCATGACCCGTGCGGCGCAATTCGGCCGCGGCACGTTCACCGCCATTGGCGACGTGCGCGAAGTGAAGGAAAAGATGACGGCGCTGTTCGTCAAGCTCGAAAGTCCCGCGCTGACCGACATCGCCGTCGACTGGCCGGCCGGGCGCGGACGTATGGCCGCGCATCGTCCCCGATCTCTACGCCGGCGAGCCGGTCGTCGTCAGCGCGCAGTTCAACGCGAATGCGGGCAGCGGCAACATTGCGGTCTCGGGCCATCGCGCCGATACGGTCTGGGGCACGCTGCTTCCGGAGGCGCCCATCGCGAGCGAACCCGGGGTGGCCGTGCTGTGGGCGCGCGCGAAGATCGGCGCGCTGATGGACTCCGGGCGCAAGGGCGCGTCCGAGGAAGAGATCCGTTCTGCCGTGCTCGACGTCGCGCTCACGCATCACCTGGTCAGCAAGTACACGAGTCTCGTCGCGGTCGACGTCGCGCCGGCGAAGCCCGCCGGCGTCGCCGCGCCCGCATCCGCGATTCCCGGCAACATTCCCGAAGGACTGACCGGCTTCGATCAACTGCCGCGCACCGCAACGCCTGCGCCCTTGCTGCTGCTGGCCGGCGCGCTGGCCCTGCTGCTGGCCGGCGCGCTGGCGCTTCGCCGGCGTCGGGTCGGCCGCGATGGCATCGGCGACGGCACCGGAGTGCTGGCCCGATGAACAGCACCGCCGATCGGGGAGGACCCATCGTCCGGGAACGGGGAGCGGCTGCAACTGGATGAGGGCGGCCGCGCCCGGGATCGCCGCGCGCATCCGCCCGGACGAGTC
This sequence comes from uncultured beta proteobacterium, assembly GCA_963739745.1. Classification (GTDB taxonomy): domain Bacteria; phylum Pseudomonadota; class Gammaproteobacteria; order Burkholderiales; family Casimicrobiaceae; genus VBCG01. Next base: position 199,485 of record CAVUCJ010000003.1, on the reverse strand, counting down.
TTCCCCGATCGGCGGCTGCGCAACTTCCCGCGACGCGAGCGCGGGCGACGCGATACAGTATTCACAAGATATTCGTCACTTCTGTATCATGTTGCTCGCGGCCGCGAGGCATGGCGAGTTTCGGCCAGGGGCTGTACATCCTCGCGAAGGCCCGGGTCGCGCAGCTGCTGCTTCATGTCGCCTGGGATCGCGAGCGCGCCACCGGGACGCCTGCGAAGCCCTGGCCCTGGGCCGACACCTATCCGGTCGCACGTTTGATCGTTGCGTCGCGCGGCGCCGACCTGCTGGTGCTGGCCGGCGCGTCGGGTCGCACGCTGGCGTTCGGACCCGGCCATCTCGACGGCTCGGCGCAACCGGGGGATGCGGGCAATGCGGTGCTCACCGCGCATCGCGATACGCATTTTCGCTTCCTCAAGGACGTCACCGCCGGCGACGAACTCGTCGTCGAGCGTGCCGACGGCGGCTTGCGCCATTTCCGCATCCTCCGCGCCTATGTCGCCGACCAACACGAACTGCGGCTGCCGCGCGACACGCCGGTGCCCACGCTGACGCTCGTCACCTGCTACCCGTTCGACGCGCTCAACCCGGGCGGGCCGCTGCGCTATGTCGTTGTCGCGGAGGCGGCGTAGCGAAGACGCTTCGCCCGGTGTCGGAGTCGGGGGCGCAGTCGGGGTCGCGAGCGCCACCGCCGAAAGTCCGACGTCGACCCCGTGATCAGAACGGCAGCAGCTTGCGCAGGTTCTTGACCGCATCGGCCGCGTCGTCGACGGGGTTCGCCGGCTTCGGCTCCGCCGCGCGGCATCGGCGAGGATGACGAACCGGCCGACGGACGATCGGCACTGCGCCGCTGCGAGCGCGGCTCGTCGGCGTCACCCACGCCGAGCGGCGTCATCCCCGTCGACTTCACGCGCACCTTGACCACCCATACCGGTTCCCACGCGATCTTCGGGATCCGCGGGTCGCGGCGGCTGCGCGAGATTGAGTTCCTCGCCATACGCGATGGCGTTGACCATCGCGCCCTCCACGCCCTCGAACACGCCCTTCGGAAGGGTGCAGGACGTGGCCGACGCGGGCAGCACGACCTTCTCGCTGATCATCCGCCTCAGGAAATCGTTCGGCAGGTAGTTCATGAGGCCCCAGCCGCTGTCCTGCAACTCGCTCGATGTCCAGATGATCATCTCGTTGCCGTCCTGCCGGAAACCCATCGCCTGCAGGAAGTAGCCCTGCGCGGTCGGGATCGTCGACCAGGAGAGCGGCATCGGCCCGCCGATCGGACCGGTCGCCGTGACTTCCATCGGCGGCATGAAGTCCTGCCTGTCGCCGATCGCGAACTTGATGTCGGGCGTGGCGCTGCCGCGCACGAGCTGGTCGCCGCGAAGGCTCGCGTTGGCCGGCACCTGCTTTTTCTCTCGCTCGTTGGGCCAGAGGAGCTGCGCGTTGCGAATCGCGCTCCAGCGCTCGGGTGGCGAGCGGCCGGCGAGCGCCTGCCCGAATTCGGCCAGCGACATCTTCTCGGTGTCGGCGATCTTCGGCTGCCCGGGCCGGATCGCGTCGCCGCAGCCCCAATAGACGAGCATGCGCGCCTTCGGCTTCTCTGGCGGGCGCTCTTCGTCGTAGTCCGCACGACCGGGCTGCGCAGGAGGCGCGCCCAGCAACGGCAGCGCCGGTCCCATGTCCATGCCGGGAGGAATCATGTGCTGCGCTTCCGGCGCACCGGCCGCTTTGTGCGACGAGCGCAGGCCCAGCCACAGCTCCTTCTGCGGCCCCCCCATGCCCGACGGCATGCCAGGGATGCCGGCCATCGCTCCCATGCCGCCCGCGGGCATGCCCGGGATCGACATCGTCCGCGTCGCGACATCGACGCCATAGGTCGAGATCGGCGGCTTGGTCGGCTGCGTTTGAGCGTTCGCGGATGCGATGGAAAGGAAGGCGATCAGGTATGTCGTGAACGTCTGCGGGTTGGGCATGGAAAGGTTCGAAATTGAACGGCAGTAACCGTACCCGGACGGGCACGATCAGTTATCGACGCATTGTAGGATGGAATTCTGCTTCGCATGGACGCGGCAAAGCGAACGGCACCGCCCGCTCGGCAGGGATCGGGGCGAACCCGCCTGCCGTCCATCGAAGGACGTGGCGACCGCCGCGGCGTCAGCGCCGTCCGCCGCCGCGGAAACCGCCGCCACCGAATCCACCGCCGCCGAAGCGACCGCCGAAGCCGCCGCCGCTGAATCCGCCGCCGCCGAAGCGATCGCCGCCGAATCCACCGCCGCCGAATCCACCGCCACCGACCACCGCTACGAAGCGATCGCCCCCGAATCCACCGCCGCCGAAGCTGTTGGAGAACCCACCGAAGCGATCCTCGCCCGAGCTGCGCGCCTGCGATTCGCGATCGGCCCACGACGTGTTGCCTGCGGCGGCCGACGTTCCGCTCGCGGAATGCTGTTGCCAGCCGTTGCCCGTGTTCGAGTAGACGTTGCCGTTGACGTCGGCGACGTGGTTGTTGCCCACGCTCGCCGTGCCCCAGGTGTTGGTGTTGCCGGTCTTCGCGTTGTAGGTCGAGCCGCCACCCGCGTGCGCGTAGCCCTGCGGGCCCGCGGTCGTGGCGCCGGCGCGGTTGTAGGTGCTGCCGCCCGCACCGGTCGCCGATACAGCGTTGCCGGCCGTCCGTTGTCCGGTATAGGTGTTGTAGTTGCTGCCGCGTGCGACGTTGCCCGAGCCGCCGGCCGCCGTATTGAACGAGCGGTCGTAACCTCGCGTCGCGTTGCCGGTCCACGCGTTGTACTGGCGGCCGGCGTTGATGTTGCCGGTCGTTCCGCGTGCTGTTGCATAGGAGCCGGAGAACGTCGAGCCGGCGACCCCGCCGCCCGCGTACCAGCTGCGCGTTCCCGAATAGGTCGCGTTCCCCCAGTGGCCGTACACGTTCGCGCTCGCCGACGCGCAGCACGGATAGCCGCCCCAGTAGCCGGGGTGGTAATACGCGCCACCCCAGTACGGCTCCATCCACGCCGCGGTGGCCAGGCCCATCGCGAAGCCGAACGTGTAGCCGACCCAGGGGTTGTAGACGGGCGCAGCAGCGACGCCATAGGTGTAGGGCGGCGCGTACCAGAGCGCGCCCACCCACGGGTTGTAGACGTAACCCGTGCCGTAGACGACGGTTCCGTACGGCGAGACGACCGTGCCGAGATAGCCCGGCGTGTAGCCGACGTACACGTATTGCGGCGTAGCCTCGTAGATCTTCACATAGGTCACGTAGTAGATCGGCGACGAAGGCGGGATCTCGTAGATCACCGGCGGGACGGATGTCGCGATCCTCCACGGGCCGGTGATCTGCGCCGCGGTGAACCACACGCCGGCGACAACCGCGTAATAGGCGTTCGGCGCGACCTGGATCACCGGCGCCGACGAATTCACGACGTACGACAGCGGCGTTCCGGACACCGGCGCGTACTGCGGCGGACCGTCGAAGCTCGGCGTGAACTTCGGTCCGTTCTTGAGCGGCACCGTCGCCGTCTGCGGAATCGAGTTGGAGATCACCGCCTCCTGCGCCTGCGGCGTGCCGGCCACCGTCGGCAGCACGGCACCCGCGAGCGAGTGCGGGGGAATGCGCGCGAAATCGGCGGGCAGCGCGTTGCTCGCAACGAACGCCCACGGTCCGGAGATCGCCGCCGAGCGGAACCAGCGGCCGGCGAGCAGCACGTAGTAGTCGCTGTTGCTGGTGTCTATCAGCACGTCGCTGGTCGTGTTCGCGGCCCACAGGAGCTGCGTGCCGACGATGGGAACGAAGTCGGGCTGGCCGCGGAAGACGATCAACTCGGTCGGAACCTGGCTGGTATGGATTGTCGGCACGCCGTTGGCGAGCGAGGGCTTCGGATTGGCCTTGGGGCCCCCGTCGAGCAGGTCGACGATGCCCTTCTTCGACAGGTCGGCAGCGATGCCGTCCATCGCGCTCGCCATGATCCGGCCCGGGGAAGCCTGCGTCCATGGCCCGGTGATCGAGCTCGATTGCAGCCAGCCGTCATAAACGTGGATGTAGAAATTGTCGCCGAAGCCGCCCTGCAGGATCAGCGCGCGGGTGTTGATGACGCGCTGCGCGCGGGAATGGCCAGGCACCGGCTTCAATACCGGCGCGCCGTCGATCGGCACCAGGATCGCGGGCGAATAGCTGACGATCACCTGCGGCGGATTGTTCTGGACGGCGACGGTCGGCGGCTTGATCCCGGTCGTCGCGAGCGACGCCTCGAGGCGATCGAGCGAGATCGTGCGCACCGATTTCGCGAATTCGATCTGCAGCTCGGGCTTCAACGCTTCGCCGCGGCCGGGCAGCGTCGGAAAGTCGATCTTCGAGATCGTGAGATCCTCGAAGGTCACCATGCGCATGACCTTGTCGACCTGGGTGCGCGCGTTGGCGACGATGACGCCGAACGACTCCTCCTTCGCCCCCACAGGCTTGACCGCGAGCGCAGCCCGGAAGTCGAGCCGGTTGTCCTTCCAGGAATTGACCTGCGGCTGGTAGACCAGCACCTGGCCGTTGGAGAGGTCGACCACGCGCGGCCAGGGATCCGGCGGCGGCGTGCCCGCCGGCGCGCCCTGGGCGAGCACGCCTGCCGACAGGAGGGACAGGTTGAGCAGGAAGACCAGCGAGGCGAAATGACGTCGAGTCTTCATCATTCAACTCCGATTGAACGTAGTGAGTCCGGAGGAATCACTTCGGGAACATGAACTGCACCTGCGCGCGAATCTGCCAGTTGGCGCCGTAATCCGGGCGCACCACGTTGTAGTAGGCGGAAATCTGGGTGTTCACCGGCAGCTTGCCCAAATGGAAGATCTTGCCGACACCGCCGCCCAGCGGGACCGTCCACTGGTTGCCGCTGTCCGCGTCCCAGTTCACGGTCAGGATGGGCGCGCTGGTCAGGTATGCCCCGCCAGGAAAATTGTAGTTGAGAAACGGCTGGATCAGCCCGTTGTTGTATGAGCCGCCCTGCTGGCTGCTGGTCAGCGACCAGACATTGTTGACCAGCACGCCGTACACCCACGGGTCGCCGTGGTCGAGATGCAGCACGACGAACGACGGGCCCAATCCCCAGTTCCGGTTGCCGAGCTCGGCGTTGCTGTTGGTCGGGAGCTGCGCGATCGCTCCGGCGCCCCAGATCCATTTACCGGGATTGGCGGGCGACAGGAAAGCGGTGAACTGGATGTCGCCAAGGCCGCTCTTGCTGTCGATGTCGGGACCCAGCGACGGCATCCAGATCACCGGCACGATCGTGCGGGTGATGATGTTCCAATCCTTGTTCACCGAGATCGGAATCACCGGCTGGATGTTGAGAATGTTCTGCGTGCCCTTCTCCGGACCGTAGTTGAGGTTGGTGTTGTTCTGGAACGGCACGCTGATCAGATTGCCGACCGGATTCTGCGCAAGCTTGGCCAGTTCCTCGGCGCTCAGTTCCGCGCGGACGGGTGCGGCGGCGATCAGCCAGGCGCAGGCCGAAATCGCCGCCACAATTCCATTGATTCGTGAGGTCATGTCACTTCCCGTTTCATCTCGCTCGGCCGCCACTGCGAATGCGCCGCAGTCACTTGCCGACCCAGACAATGATTTTAGCAAGGTCCGAATCGCCCGAAACTCCATTCTTGCGCCCAGACGCGCGCTGCGGGCGCGACGTTCGAACGCGCGAAGGAAGGGCAAGCATTGGGCAGAGTTTGCTCTCGTAGAGCGTCTCCCCGTCCCGGTCCACATCGGTCGGCGAATACTTCGCCTCGACCGGGTCGTTGCCGCAGACAACTGCGTGGCGGAAATGGCGATTGCCCGAGGGGCGGATATTCGCCATCACTTAGGATTGTCGGGCTTGAGCGCAACTACTTCACCAGTTCGATCTCGCTCGGCCGCCAGCTCTTGTCGAAGAAGGGCTCCAGCGGGCTGTACAGGCGCAGAATGATGAACCAGCCCTTCTTCGGGTCGGTCTGGATCCAGTTGCCGCGCGATACGCCGGTCGGCTGCGTCGGCCCGAAGTAGATCGTGGTCGAGCCGTCGGCGCTGGCTTCGGCGGCCGGCGATGGGTAGCTCTGGCTGCCGGCACGCGGATAGCGCTGCGGCGTGTCCAACATCGAGCGCGACATATTGTCGTACAGCGTCAGCGACCAGAAATTGGCTTGCGGGATGCCCTTGGGCAGCGTCACCTTGTAAGTCTTCGCGCCATCGAAATGCTGCTTGTTCGAATCGACCATCGCCAGCAAGTACTGCGAACCGATGTCGGTCAGGCGCATCGCCATGGCCGGCGTGATGCCCGTGATGCCGTAGAAGAAGTTGGTGCGCGCGTTCAGCGTGCGATAACCCGTGTTCGGGAAGGGTTTGGCGCCTTCCTTGGTGATCATGGGGATCGGCGTCTCGAAGTCGTACCCGGTCTGGAACAGGTAGTTAAACCACGCCGAATCCGGGTAGTAGTACCAGCTCGGGTCGCGCGGGCTCATGAACAGCGTGCGCGAGGTGGCATTGGCCAGCGCCAGCGCGTCGGTCAGGATCTTCCTGGTGCGCGCGTCGGGCGCGAAAGGCTTGCCCTTGACGATGCCGATGGCCGCCACCGAGCCCATCAGCTCGGGATCGAGCGAGGTTGCAGGTTCGCGCTGCACGATCTCGTTGAGCATTTCGAAGAACGACCAGTCGTTCGGTGGCACCGTGTTCATCACTTTGCCGCTGCCGTTGTGGAATACGGTCGGTGGCGGCGGCGTGATACGGCCGAGCCGGGCCTTGCCCGCCAGGAACTCGGCGATCGGCGTGCCGTAACCGCCGACTTCGTAGGGGTAGACCTTGGTGAATTTCTTGACCGATTCGACCGCCGGTTTCGGATCCTTGCGATCTTCCAGGAACAGGCGGCCGAACCATGCCACGCGCACGGTGGGCGCGCGGGCGATGAAGTAGCCGCCCTCGGGCACCGGGCCGTCATAGCCGGGCGGCAGTACGAGGTACTTTCCGCCCATGCCGCGGTCTCCACCCGGCAGGCCCAGGTCGGTAACCCAGCGAAACCACTGGTCATCGATGGCCCCTAAAAACTTCGGTGGCACTTCCAAAACCATCGGACCCTTGCTCAGATCTAGGATGCCGATCACATAGATCGTGTCCGCGTTGGCCGTCAGGAACAGCGACTTCGCGTCCATCAGTTGCTCGAAAATGATTACCTCGTTGTTCTTGACACCGACACTCTGCAGGCCCTTGTCAAGGGCGGCGATGCTTACGCCCTGCAAGGTGTTGGTGAACACATTGAAGGCATGCGTGGCGAGCAGGTTGTCGTAGATCTTGTCCGCGGTCGCTTGGCTCGGCGCGCCGTCGCTGAACTCGAGCGCGCCGATCCGGGTTTCGACCTTGTCCGGCGTGACCAGCGAGGCAGGGATAGCACCCATTGATTGCGCAACGGCTACCTGAGGCAATGTCATTGCCACCAGCGCGCAGCCGAAGGCGAAGAAGCGGACTGGAATCATGACTTCGGTTCCCTTGCAAAGAAGACAATTAATGACGGGGCGCTGTCTTGATGACGGACACCGACCAATCTCGAGTGCCCAAGCCGTGAAGCGCGTTCGCGCTGCGTCAATTCAAGTCAAATTGTAAGCCATGGCTCGATGTGGATTGCCTGGACAATCGGTGGCAGGCTTTCGCACCGACACCCTGCCGGACGCCGCGCCTGCGGTAGGGCGCAACCGCGCGCCGCGAAGAAACTCCGCCCAAATCGTTGAACCGCTTGGCCATTGCGACAGCCCCGTTGTTGAAGAGTTCCTGCACATGGCTACAGTGGGTGAACGAATCAACGTAGCCATTGACTTGGGCGTCGGTGGCCACCGGGACATGCGGGCACTTGTGCAGCGGGGCTCTTCCGGGCGCCTGAAAACCGTCCGCAAGGGCTTGTCGACACGTAAGCCCTCATTGTCCTGCAGAGGTATCTGCGCATCCTGCTCCTATCACGCCTGGCGCTTGCGGGCGAAAACCCACGCGACGATCACGTCTTCTGCGCGCCGGGCGTCCGGCTCAACCGCTGCGCGCCGATCGAACTGCCATTCGATCGATGCAACGGCGCCGTAGCGATAGTCTCGCCGCCCTGAGGAGAATGAGCCGCTTGCGGTGAGACGCGGACTTGGGCCGGGACCGCAGCCGGCCCCGCCGGTGCGATTCGGCTTCTCCCCCGGGAGCCACCGCGCTCGCCGGTCGCGGAGCGGCGCGCCGCCGTCTGCCTACTTGCCCGCTTCGCGCCGCAGGTCGTCGCGCATTTTCGCGAGTTGCGCATTGCCGGGGTTGGCCGTGGCCAGTTCTTCGACCAATGGCAGCGCGCGGTCGGGCCGGTTCTGCTTGATTTCCAGGAGGGCGAGCGCGTAGGTGGCGTCGGCATCACCCAGCGCGCGGGACTTCGCGAGCGCGACGCCCGCGGCACGCAGGTCGCCACGCCGCTGTTGGATCAATCCGAGATTGTAGAAAATGCGTGCATTCGCCGGCGCGAGCTTCGCCGCCTGCTCAATCTGTGCGACCGCGTCGGCATCGCGCCCTTCCTCTGCCAGCAGGAGGCCGAGCGAGCTGTGGAGATCAGCGCTGTCCGGTACCTTGCGCAGGCCATCGCGCAGCACGCCCTCTGCATCAGAATTGCGGCTCTGCGCCGACAACACGGAAGCCAGCGCGTTGTAGGCGGGGGCCAGATAGGGATCCATTTCGATCACGCGGCGGTACTCGGCTTCGGCAGCGCCGGTGTCTCCCCGCTGCCACGCGAGGCCGGCGAGATTCATCCGCATCGCCGGCATGTCGGACAGCGAGCGCTCCGAAGCGATAAGTTCGTCCCATGCACGGTCGAACGCGGCGCGATCGGCTGCGGGGATTCCTGACGGCGGCACATCCGCCAGCGCGCGCGCGGCTTCGATGCGCACGAACTTGACCGGATCGGACAGCAGCGGTGCCGCGTATGGGAAACGCTCCTGCACCGGAACTGCGGCCAGCGCCGCCGCCGCGGCGGCGCGCACCAGCGCGTCGGCGTCGTTCTTGGCGCGGATCGCGAGCCGGCCGCCCGCCGGTCCGTAGGCACGCGCAAGATCGAGCGAGGTGGCACGCACGATCGCCGGCTGCGCGCGATCCGAAGCGATCCTGTCGAGGCCGGAGAGCGCCGCTGGCGCACCGCGCCGCGCCGCCGCGAAGGCCTCGGCGAACGTCGGCTCCTGGCGTCGGTTCGGGCCGTACCACTTCGCCACCGCCTCCGCTGCCCACTGCGCAGTCTTCTTGTCGTGGCATCCGTTGCACGCGTTGGGCGTACCGATCTTCACCGAGAGATCCGGGCGCGGAATGCGGAAGCTGTGATCGGGGCGGGCGTCGATCACCATGTAGTTCCTCGACGGCATGTGGCAGCTCACGCACTGCGCGCCGGCGCTGCCGGCCGCGTGGTGATGATGTGCCGGCGTGTCGTAGGCCTTCTTCGCGAGCGTCGGAAAGCGGGTATTTCCGGCGGGTTGATGGCACTGCGCGCACAGCGCGTTGCCCTGGACCTTCAGCTTGAGGTCGTGCGCGCCGTGACAATCGGTGCAGCGAACGCCCTGCGCGTACATCTTCGTCTGCAGGAACGAGCCCCATACGTAGACCTCATCCTGCTGCTGGCCGTCGGCGAAATAGAGCCCTTCGCGCAGCAGCGCCGGATGATAGTTGTCGAGGAACGGCTTGCCCGGCAGCTCGCCGTCGGTCAGCCGCTGCCGCCGCGAATGACAGGGCGCGCAGGCCTCGACCTGGTAGCGCGAGTCGTTGCCGCGAAAATCGACGATCAGGCCCAGGGCCCTCGCGTCGAGTCCCTTCGCCGCCTTGCCCGATGCGGCCTTCGCCCATGTTACGTGCGCGCTGCCCGGTCCGTGACAGGCCTGGCAGCCGACGTTGATCTGCGCCCACTTGGTGTCGTAGCTGTCGTTCGCCGCGTCGTAGTTGCGGCGCAGGTCGGTCGAATGGCACTCCGAGCACATCAGGTTCCAGTTCTGGTATCGGCCAGTCGAGTGCAGCGGGTCGTCGGGTTTGTGCCGGTCGTTCGGATAGAGCGCGAACCAGCGCTTCTTCTCCGTATCCCAGGCGACGGTCGGTGCCTGCAGCCGGCCGCCGGGGAAGGCAACCAGGTACTGCTGCAGCGGCGCCACGCCGAACGTGAACTTCACCTCGAACTCGGCCGGCTTGCCGTCGCGGCCCTCGGTGGTGATGAAATATCTTCCGTCACGCTGCGTGAATTGCGTGGTCACGCCGCGGTTCGTCAGGCGCTTGTTCGCGAAATCGCCGAGCACCGTCTGCGCATTGGCCGGCTGCATCGCGCGCTGATGATGCGAGCCTCGCCAGGCCTCGACCGCTTTTGCGTGGCATTCGCCGCATTGCGCGTCGGCGACGTAGGTTGCCGAGGCGGCCATGGTCGCGGACGAACCCGGCGCGGGCGGCGTCGCGTCGCGTCCCGGGGCGAGACCTGGCCGACCCGCGTAGCTCCATAGCAGCACCGCCAGTGCCACGACCACCAACGAAGCGCCGAGTGCCCACTGCCAGCGCGGCTGCACCCCGCTCGCGGCGACCGCAGGCCCGGCAGGGGCTGGCGATGCGCGCTTCGCATTGCGCGGGATTTTGCGGGTCATGGGTGTCGGTCGGAGATCGTCGGGAAGGCTGCGTCGCTATGAAGCACCCAAAGCACCCGGCGCTCGTCGGCGCCCCGGGGCAATCCTGGTGCGCCGCGCAGGCGCTATGATCGCCGAAACGGCAGGAGGACACCACCATGCGACTGAACGGAAGCTGCCACTGCGGCGCGGTGAAGTTTCGTGTCGACTCGCACACGCCGTATCCCTACATGCGCTGCTACTGCTCGATCTGCCGCAAGACGCAGGGCGGCGGCGGCTACGCGATCAACATCATGGGCGAAGCAGCCACGCTGCGCGTGCGCGGCGCGGCGCAGCTGCGCGTCTACCGTGCACGCATCGCCGAGCCCGGCGCGCCGCGCAAGCGCCTGTCGCCCGCCCGCCGGCATTTCTGCGGCCGCTGCGGCAGCGCGCTGTGGGTCGCCGATCCGCGCTGGCCGCAGTGGATCTATCCGTTCGCATCGGCGATCGACACGCCGCTGCCCAAACCGCCGGAAGAAGTCGAATTGATGCTCGACTACGCGCCGAAATGGGTCGACGTGCCCTCCGGTCCCGCGCACACGCATTTCCGAGAGTATCCGCGCGAGGGCATCGCCGACTGGCATGCGCGGCGAGGGCTGACGATGGAGTAGCAGGCGCCCTGGACCATTGCGAACCCGCATGGCGCACTGCTTCGCGGGCGGCGCGGCGACGGGCTGCATCGCCGACGTACTGGCGATTGTGGTCGGCGATGACGACTACAGCGGATCGCGAACGGGAATGCTGCTGCCCGTCCGATATGCTTTTTCCTGCCTCGGCGCCTGCGCGGCGGATGAATCGGATGGGGACGTGGACGTGCTCGCGCAAGCGGCAAGTACCAGCGTCAAGACGGCAACGGCAAGCGGTTTCATCGACTTCGGCTCTCTCGGAAAAACACCGCGATCGCGGCGAAAAAAGTGCCGATTGTACCGAAACGCGCACGACCGAGGTACACGCCATGAACGCGCGTCGGCATTTGTCTCCGGGAGGCTCACTTCAACGGAACTGCAGCGTGATCCCCGGAAGTCCGAGTGTTCCGTAGTCGGAGGACCAGCTCTGCCCGGGGGCAACAGGCCAGGCGTCGGTCACCGTGCCGGTCGTCACCAGCTCGCCGGCGGCGAGCGGCGCCGACGACGGTTGCCCGGAGAGCACGCGCGCGAGATGCGCGAGTGCCAGCGCCGGGTTGTCGAGCACGTTGGAACCGACGCCACGATCGACGATCCGGTCGCCGTGCCGCAAGACCAGCTCGAACGTCGCGAGTGACGCGGCAAGCGCGGCGCGGTTCGCATCGGTGACCGGTATGCGCGCGCCGACCACCAGCGCGCGATGCAGGCCGAAGGCCGCCGTGCAGTCGGGCGCCTTGAACTTCCATCCGGGAAAGTGCGACTGGACGATTTCGAAGCCCGGCGCAATCCACTCGACGGCGCGCAGGATCTCGCACGCGTCGTCGACCGACCGCACCGGCACCGGTCCGCGCAGGCCGAACACGACCTCAGGTTCGATCCGTGGCTCGACCGTGCGTTCCAGCGAGAAACTCGCGACCCCGTCCGGCGCGTGCTGCACCGTCTCCCGCCACGTATGCGCCCACATCGGCTGGAACACGCCGTAGCGCGGCCAGAGGGTGCGGTTGGTGAAGCCGATCTTGCGGCCGACCGGCAGCCAGCCTTCGGCCGCGCGGCGGCGCTCGATTTCGTGCAGCACGTCGTACGCGGTGTCGACGTCGAACTCCGGTAGCCAGCCGGTGATCGGTCCGAGCGTGCTGCCGCCAGCGTATGCCACCATCAGGCTGTCAGCGAGGGTCGCCACGACCTCCGGTTTCATCTGACCAGGCCAAGCCTGCGCAGAAACACGGTGAGGCCGAGAAAGACTGCGGTGGCCACCACCATCCCGACGACCGCCGCGATCAGCGCACCGGGCAATGCAGCGACGCCGAGCATCGCGATGACCGACCAGCCCGCGAGGCCACCGGCGACACCGCTGATCACGATCCCGGCAAGGCTGGCCAGGACCGACGTGAAGGCGTTGCCCATGGCGGCGGCGTCCTCAGCCGGGGAACGTGCGATCCCATTCGCCCGGATCGAAACCGACGAGGATGCCTTCCTCCGACTCGACGACCGGCCGCCTGATCGCTGCCGGGTTGGCGACCATCACCGCGATGGCCGACGGCGCATCGACCACGCGCGCCTGCGCTTCGGGCTCGAGCTTCTTCCACGTCGTTCCGCGTCGATTGAGCAATGTCTGCCAGCCGGCAGCGGCGCACCAGGCGGCCAGCTGATCGCGCGTGGGTGGAACTTTCTTGAAGTCGACGAAGCGGTGCGAAACACCGCGTTGCGCAAGCCACGCCCGCGCTTCCTTCACCGTGTCACAGTTGGTGATGCCGTAGACGTTCATCGTGCCCCCATTGTTGCGTCGGAACAGGTGTGTCCCTGTCTCCCGCAATGATAGCGGGGAACGGCACGCCTGTCGGCACGCCTGTTTCGCCCGCGAGAAAACCTGCGCCGATTCGGAATCGGCGCAAGGATCTTGGCGCAGCGCCCGGTCGATGGCGCTGCGAACGAAGCTGCAGCACGCGCGGATGCGCGCCGATCACGGAGCGGGCCTCCTGCGATTGCATGAACCGCCCGCAACGCAGTATAACCGTCGGGCCGTAGCACAGCTGCGGCACCTGCGATCGGACGACGTTGCACCTGCCACCCCGCTAGCGAATCGACGATGCCCGACTCCCCTCCCAGCCACGATGCAACGGCACGCGCCGCCGTGCGCGCCCTTGCCGCATCGCAGATTCGCGAAGTCGCCAACGAGGGCATGGGCAATCCGGATATCCTGCCATTCTGGTTCGGCGAACCCGACGAAGTGACGCCGACCTTCATCCGCGATGCGGGCGCGGCGTCGCTCGCGCGCGGCGAAACGTTCTACACGCAGAACTTCGGCATCCCGCCGCTGCGGGCAGCGCTTGCCGCGTACCTGACCCGCCTGCATCGCCCGACGCCCGAGTCGCAGATCGCGGTCACGGCGTCCGGCATGTCGGCGCTGATGCTGGTGGTCGAGGCGCTGGTTGCTCCGGGTGACCGCGTCGTCGTCGTGACGCCGCTGTGGCCGAACCTGGTGGAAATTCCGAAGATCCTGTCCGCGCAGGTCGAATGCGTGCCGCTCGCCTTTCGCGCCGGCGAATGGACACTCGACCTCGATCATCTGCTGGCGGCACTCACGCCGCGCACCCGGCTCGTGATGATCAATTCGCCGAACAACCCGACCGGCTGGACGCTCACCCGCGCCGAACAGCGCACGATCCTCGAGCATTGCCGGCGCCACGGCATCTGGCTCGTCGCCGACGACGTCTACGAGCGGCTCTACTACCGCGAGAACACGCTGGCGGCGCCATCGTTCCTCGATCTCGCCGACCCCGATGAACGGATCGTCAGCACCAACAGCTTCTCCAAGTCGTGGCTGATGACCGGATGGCGACTGGGCTGGATCGTCGCACCGCCCGCGCTGATGGCGGACCTGGGCAAGCTGATCGAGTACAACACGTCGTGCTCGCCGGCGTTCGTCCAGCACGCGGGCGTGGCTGCGGTCACGCAGGGAGAAGCGACGGTCGCGCACACCCGTGCGCGCTTTCGCCGGGCGCGCGACTACCTCGTCGGCGAGCTCGCGCGACTGCCGGGCATCGAGGTCGCGGCACCGGCCGGCGCGATGTACGCTTTCTTCCGGGTCGACGGACTGTCCGACAGCTTCGCGTACTGCAAGCGCCTGGTGCACGAGGCGCACCTGGGACTGGCCCCCGGCAGCGCATTCGGTCCCGAGGGCGAAGGCTTTGTCCGCTGGTGCTTCGCCTCGGACGAGGCGCGGCTCGCCGCCGGCGTGGACCGCCTGGCGCGATTTCTCGGTTCAGGCTGAAGGATCCGGGTCCGGACCCGCCACGCGCGCGACGCGTACGCCGGGCTACACTGGCGGGACGCACCCTCGCGCGCCACCGCGCTCCCCGCTGCGCCATGCCCGACCACGCAGAGTCCGACGAGCCTTCTGCCGACGCCCCCGCCGATGCCGGCATTTCGTCCGCGCTCATCCGGAGCGAACTCGCGCGGATCACCCGCAGCCGTTCGTTCCAGCCATCGCGCCGCCATCAGCGGTTTCTTCGACACCTGGTAGAGCAGGCCGTGGCCGGCAATTTCGGTGCGCTGAAGGAACAGGTCTTGGCAATCGAGGTGTTCGAGCGGCCGCACGATGCGTTCGACCCGGCTCGCGACACCATCGTTCGCGTCGAGGCGCGGCGGTTGCGACAGCGGCTCGCGCGCTACTACGGCGACGAGGGCGGCGATGCGCAGTTGGAGATCCGGCTTCCGGTCGGCAGCTATGTCCCGACCCTGCGCCGCCGCGACGGGCAGACCGACGCCGCGACCCGGCGCGCGCGCGACCTGGTGGAGCGCGGCGATTATTTCCTGCGGCAGCCGCTGTCGAGGGCCACGCTGGAGGCCGCGCTGGCGCGTTTCGATGCGGCGCTGCGCGAATCGCCCGACCATGTGGCGGCGCTCGTCGGCATGGGCCGCGCGTGGCTCAACCTCGCCACCGGGTGGCACGGCGACCCGCGCTCTGCCGCCGACCATGCGGCCGAAGCGCTGCGCCGGGCGCTGGTTCTGGATGCCGGCCACCCGGTCGCCAATGCGCTGATGGGCGCCGTATTGCACCAGTTCGAATATGACTGGACGGCGGCGCGTACCCGCTTCGAGCGCGCGCTTGCCGGCGCACCGCAGCAGGCGTTCGTCCATTCCGCCTTCGGCTTTCACCTGTTCGCGCGTGGCGAGTTCGCCGAGGCCGAGCGTGAGTTGCTGCTGGCGCGGCGGCTCGATCCGCACTATCTCAACACCCGGATGCACATGGTGAACCTGCGCATCGCCCAGCGCCGTTTCGCCGACGCCGAGGCCGAACTCGAAGGCATGCGCGACCTGGCACCCGACAACCCGGCCGCCACCGGGTTGGCCGCGCTCGTCGCCATGCTGACGGGGGACCCGCGGCGCGCGGTCGAACTCTATGGCCGCGTTTGCGCGTTGGCGCCCGGCCATCCGAATGCCCATATCTGCCTCGCGGCGGCACAGGGCCTGGCCGGCGATCTCGCCACCGCCGACGCGACGGTGGCGATGACGTGCGAGCGCTTCGGCGCGGACCGGGTATCGCCGTACGTTCTGGCCATCGTCGCGACGCGTTGCGGTCGCATTGACCGCGCCTTCGCACATCTCGACGACGCGCTCGAACGCCGCGATCCGAACATAGTGATGCTCACCGTCGACCCCAGCCTTGCCGGCCTGCACGGCGATCCGCGCTGGACGGCGCTGCTCGCGCGCCGGCAGCCCTCGGGCTGACGCCGACGCGCATCACCGCGACCAGGACGGGCCGGCGTCACCGGCGCGTCGCCACCGCGCCACGGCGCCACCGCGACATCGCGACATCGCGACATCACGACATCCGCATCGCAATGCAGGATGGCCGCTTACGCCGGCGCGCACATCACGACGACGTCCGCGCCATCGCCCTCGGCGAGCCAGCCCTTGCTCACCATCACGTCGCGCGTCGCGCGGTCGGTCGTGTAGCGATGGTTGGCATCGGCGCGGTTGCTGAACACGCGGTAGACCGGCACCTGTCCGGCGCCGCAGGTGCCCAGCGTCGGCGGATAGAGATAGACGAAGGCGTCCGACTCGAGGATGAAGGTCGGGTTCTTGGCTATCGTGCCGTCGCATTCGTTCTTGTCGCGGCCGAAGAAGTGGCCGTCGCCCTTGCCCGGCGGGATGTAGATGCGACACACCGCCGTCGCGCCGCCGGCCGGACCGGCGAAGGCCTTGAACGACAGCCCCGTGCGCGCCCAGCCGACGAACGTGCCGTTGTCGAGCTTGGCGATCTCGTCGGTGGCGTAGGTCATGAAGTAGTGGTCGAGCGAGGCGTTGTAGAACTCGATCACGGGGACCGGTGTGGCGACCGCGCTGCCGGCGACAGTGATGGATTTGGCTGCGGAAGCCGTTGCGCCGAGACTGTCGGCAACCTGCACCATGAACGAATATGAACCCACGACATCTAGATTTCCGGAAAAAACACCGGTGGTCGCGTTGAGTGCGGATCCCGGCGGCAGGGCGCCGCTGGCGATTGACCATGTGTAGGGCGGACGTCCACCGTACACGCCTGCCGAAGCAACGACATTGTCGCCGGCATCGACGGATATGGACGGTGGCAGTATCCCGCTAGCCGCAAAGGCGCTCAGCCGCGGCTTCCATGCGAACGGTGACCCGACCACCGGCGTCAGCGCGCCCGTGGACGGGTCGAGGCGAAAACCGTGGACAGTGCCCGCCGTCGGATTTCCGACATAGACCAGATCCGAGACGCTCGTAATGGCGGTGACGGCCCGGGATACCGATCCGATCGCCTGCGGCGCGCCGGCCGGCGCCAGTGACCCATTGGCAGCAATGGAGAATCCGCGCAGAAGGCCATCCACGTCGTCGACGCCAAAAAGGTAGCGACCGGTCGGGTCGACCGTCAGGCCATAGTAATAGCCGTCGCGCGACGCGACGCGTGTCGGCACGCCAGTGACGGCGTTCACCGCCCAGGTCGCGAGCGCCGATCCGCCGGTGAACAGAAATCGGCCGTCCGTTGAGAGCGCCAGCGCGGCAATGCGGCCACCATTGGCAACGTTGGGAAATGGCGATCCGGGAATGTGCGAAAGGACGCCGGTCGTGGCGTCGATCGCAAACACCGCGATGGATCCGTCGAAATTGCCGACGCTTTGCCCCACATACATGAAGCGCCCGCTGCGATCGATCACCACAGGAATTGGAAGACTGCCACCCGTCGCGAATGGCGAACCGGGCAATGGCGTGGGCACGCCGGTCACCCGATCGATGGAAAAACCCGAGATCGTCCCACCGACATCCCCCGCCACGTACACGAATCGGCCTGACGGATCGATCGCGACGCCACGTGGGTTGCTCCCCACCGCGGCGGGCTTGGCGCCCGTTGGGGTGACCGGGGTCCATGCCTGCGTTGCGGGGTCGACCTTGTATCCGCACAGTCTGCCGGGCAGGCCGATACCGCCACTCATGAAAAAAAATTTTCCGGACGGGTCCAGGGCATTTCCGAGGGAAAACCGGCAATCGTCCATACCCGTGGTCCCCGAAATGGGCAAGAGAGCACCGTAGTTGGCGATCGATTCGGCCATTGGTGATGCCGGCGCGGCTTGTAGGTGTGCTCCCAAACCTTTGATGATCTCTGCCGCAATAACAAGGTCCTTTGTGACTTCCTCAGCACTACTGTCATCAGAACCAAGCGCAATCCACCAACGAAATCCGATTTGAAACGCCAAGCCATCCAGATTCGACTCGGCGGCCATGACACTTGGCACCGAGCCGAGAGCGGCCCAGATTGCGGCCAAGGCGAGTCTCGATGCCAGCGAGTTCAGGATGGGTTTTCGGCGATTCATCATGGTTGCCCCGGGAAAATCAGAGTGTCGTTTTGCATTAAAAGCCTGTCGTAACCCAGCATCCCCGTCGATCGACGACATGCGCAGCTCGGTGCGGTGCGGGCGGATCGCCACGCCGCCCGTCCGCCCCCCTCGGGAAACCGGGCGCCGGTGATCGTGCGACTTCATGCTGTGATCCAGTATGAAGACCGGCGGCCCGAAAGCGAAGCACCGGCAGGTGACATGCAGGTGACATGGGCCGCCCGCCAATCGCCGCCATCGTCGACCCTCCGCAGGTGGTCACGGCCCCGCGCAAGCGCAATAATGCGCATCGGGCACGGCCCCCATCGCAGGCCGGCGTTTCTGCCAGGAGGACTCCATGACCATCGCCATGTCCGTCGCGGCGCTGTCCGTGCTGTCGCTGCTCATCGGCTTCGTCGTGCACGCGGTGCTGCTTGGCCCCGAATACGCACAGCTGCCGTCGCTGTTCCGGCCGCCGCAGGATGCGCAGAATTATTTCGGCGTCATGCTGCTCGCGCACGTGTCCATCGGTGCCGGCATCACCTGGGTCTATCGTCAGGGACGCGAGGCGAAGCCGTTCCTCGCGCAGGGCATTCGCTTCGGACTGGCACTGGTGGTGCTGATCACGATCCCGACCTACCTCATCTATTTCGCCGTGCAGCCGATGCCCGCCGGACTGGTGGCGAAGCAGATCGTGTTCGACGCGATCGGGATGGTGCTGATGGGTGTTGCCGTCGCATGGATCAACCAGCGTGGCGGTCGCGCCGCAACCTGAATTCGCGGCCGCAGTTCGCGCGCGGATTTCCGCGCAGGCGCGGCCGAACGGAAGGCACCCCATGAGCGTCATCGCGGTCGGCGGATTCCAGCACGAGACCAACACCTTCGCGCCGTCGAAGGCCGACTACGCGGCGTTCGAACAGGGCGGCGGCTGGCCGGCGCTCACCTTTGGCGAGGCGATCGCGCCGCGCCTGGCCGGCGCCAACATTCCCGCGACCGGCGCGTTCGACGCGCTCCATGCGGCGGGCCACCGCACCTCCGGCCTCGCCTGGGGCGCTGCGTCCCCTTCCGCGCACGTCACGCGCGACGCGTTCGAGCGCATCGTCGGCGAGATGACGCGCCGACTGGCGCAGGCAGGCCCGGTCGACGGCGTCTATCTCGACCTGCACGGCGCGATGGTGACCGAGCATCTGGACGACGGCGAAGGCGAGATCCTCGCGCGCGTGCGCCGCGTGGTCGGCCCGCACGTGCCCGTCGTCGCGAGCCTCGACCTGCACGCGAACATGACGCGCGCGATGATGGAGCACGCCGACGGCCTGGTCGCCTATCGCACCTACCCGCACGTCGACATGGCGGCGACCGGCGCGCGCGCGGCGAAGCTCCTCCTTCGCACGCTGGCGGCGGGGCATCCGCTGGCGCGGGCGATGCGCCCGCTCGACTTTCTGACCGGGCTGTCGTCGCAGTCGACGTTCATCGAGCCCGGCCGCCGGCTCTACGACCTGCTCGAACGGCTGGAACGCGAGCACGATACCGTGCTGTCATTCACTCCCGGCTTTCCGATGGCGGACTTTCCCGAATGCCAGATGGCGGTATTCGGCTACGGCCCCGACGCGTCGCGCGTGCAGCGTGCCGTCGACGCGCTCGCGCATGCGGTCCACGACGCCGAGCCCGAATTCGCGCTCGAGCTCTACGCGCCCGACGAGGCGGTCGCGCGCGCGGCGCAGCGCGGCGAGCCCGGCGCTCCGGTCGTGCTCGCGGACACCCAGGACAATCCCGGCGCCGGCGGCAACGGCGACACGACCGGATTGCTGGCGGCACTGCTGGCCCGCGACCCACGTGATGCCGTGCTCGGCCTCCTGATCGACCGCGCATCGGCGCAGCAGGCGCACGAAACGGGACTCGGCCGCAGCGGGCGGTTCACGCTGGGCGAAACTTCGGGCGTGCCCGGCCACGTGCCACTCGCCGGAGAATTTACCGTCGCCGCGCTCGCCGACGGAGATTTCACCTGCACCGGGCCGATGTTCAAGGGCTTCAAGATGAATCTCGGACCGATGGCCGTCCTGCAGCGAGGCAACGTGCGCGTCGTGCTGGCGGCGAAAAAAGTACAGGCGGCCGATCAGGCAATGTTCCGCCACGTCGGCATCGAGCCCGTGCAGCAGCGGATTCTGGCGCTGAAGAGTTCCGTGCATTTCCGCGCCGATTTCCAGCCGATCGCGAAGGAAGTGCTGGTCGTCGTGGCGCCCGGACCGGCCAAGGCCGACCCGACGATGTTTCCCTGGACACGGCTGCGTCGCGGATTGCGCCTGAAGCCGGGGGGACCTGCGTTCGAACCCTTTTGAGCGATATTTGCGGGGTCGCGCGTCGTTCCGCGCTGAAGTCGGCCGAACCGATCATCCCGCTCGATCCCATGTAAGCTTCGCCCGTTTGCCCTGCCCTGCGACCACCATGCCCGCCAAGCGCGAATACACGCTGCTGATCGATGTCGGCAACACGTTCCTCAAGTGGGGACTGTTTGCGCCTACGGCCAACGGCACCGCGCGCGAGAATCGCATCGAGTCCGGCCATGCCTTGCTCGACGAAATCACCGCGTTGCCCGTGCCGTTCGCGAAACTGCCGACGCCTTCGAAAATCGTCGTTTCCAACGTTGCCGGCAGTCGCGTTCGGGCATCGACGATCCGAATGCTCGAGGTCTGGCCGGACGCGCCGGCGCCCTACTGGCTGGTGCCGCAAAACGTGCAATGCGGCGTCACCAACAGTTACCGCAATCCCGCGCAGCTGGGCAGCGATCGCTGGGGCGCATTGCTCGGTGCGAGGCACCTGCTCGGGCAGCGCGCCGCGATGGTCGTCGTGTGCGGTACCGCGACGACCCTCGATTTCCTGACGGCCGACGGCGTGTTCAAGGGGGGGATGATCATTCCGGGTCTCGGCCTCATGCTGCGTTCGCTGCACGAAGGCACCGCGGCGCTGCCTGACCAGGACGGCGAGTTCGCCCGCTACCCGAACCAGACGGTCGATGCGATCGCCAGCGGCTGCCAGCATGCGCAGGCCGGCACCATCGAGCGCCTGTACCACCTCGAACAGCGGCACACGCCGGACGTCGTGTGCGTGCTGTCGGGCGGCGCCGCCGGCGCCATAGCGCCTCGCCTCACAATTCCGATTCAACAGCACGAGAACCTCGTCCTCGAAGGGTTGTATCGGATCAGCCAGTCGCTCTGACGCGCGCGGCGAGGTTTGTCGATGGCGGACCCCCGAGCAACACCATCCACCTAGGCTGCGGTGCCGCGACCCGTAATTCCGCGCTACGGCGCCCCGAGCAGCAGGTACACGGAAAACGCGCCGCTCGCGCCGAATCCCGCGCCCAGGTAGGCCGGCCCGGCGAACGTGTCCGCGCCCAGGAATACCGAGCCCGAATAAAGCGTCCCGGGCGACGGGATGGTATTGACGCGATCGTGCATGGTCCCGACCTCCGCGGACGCACCCAGATAGACGCCGGAGCCCAGCAGATCCGGAAGCGCGAAGATGCGGTGGTAGTACATCGCGCGCGCGAACGCGTATTCGCTGCCCGAGAACCGGCCGATGCGATAGCCGGAAAGCCGCAACGGTCCACCGAGCGTGAACGTCTCGTAGGCCGGCATGTCGGTACCGAAGTCGGTGCCGCCCTGCACATTGAAGTTGAGCGTGTGCGAACCCCATGACTTCACGAAGCTGCCTACACCCGACAGGCGCTGGTAGTTGAGCGCCGAGCCCAGCGCCGTCGTCGCGCCGTAGTAGACGAGGTTCAGGCCGTAGCCGTCCTGTGCGAAGAACGGGTGATCGTACTGATCGACGACGAGACCGACGCGCGCACCGGCAGTGAGTTCGCGCACCGACGGCAGCGCCGCAGGCCCGGTGTCGACGCGCGCGTTGACCCACGTCCACTGCGGACCCACGCGCAGCGCGCCGAGTGTGCCGAGCGTCGCCCCGAGATCCAGTCCCACGCGCGAGCTGCCGATCAGGTAGTCCGCGATCTTGTCGTCGCCGTCGAACACGTTGCGCGTCGTCTGCCCGACGGCGCCGTACAGCGACCCGAACCACACGCCGCTATCGTTGAGCGGCTGGTAGAACTCGCTGAACAGGTGCGTATCCTGCCCCACCTGCGCTTCGGTCAGCCACTCGGCGCCCAGCCGGTTCAAGTCCGTCTTGCGGTACTGGACGAGCACGTTGAACGTGTTGTCGCCCTGGAAGTCGCTTTGCAGACCCAGCCCGAAACGCAGGTAGTCCGGCCCCCACGACTTCTCCTTCGGCGTGATCACCAGCGTGCGCGGCCCGGTGTCGCCGACGATGCGATAGCTGATGCTCTCGAAGTCTCGCGTGCCATAGATTCGTCGAAGGTCGGCGCTGACCTGCTCCTCGGAAAGCGGCTCGCCGGGCTTGCTGTGCACCAGGCTGCGCAGTGTCTCGGGATCGGTCCGCTCCAGACCCTCGAATCGGATCTCGGCGACGGTGCCGAGTTCGTTCCTGGGCGCCGTTTGCAACGCGCGCAGCGCCGCGTACTGTTCGGGTGGCAGGCTGTAGCGCGACAGCTTGTCGGCCAGCTTGCGCGTCGCCTCCTCGCCGATGCGGATGGCATCCTTCGAGCGCTCGAAGCTGCCCGCCGAAATGTCGCCGAGGTCGGGCTCGATCAGCACGTCGTCCGGGCGCATGCCTTTCAACTGATCCTGGACGGTTTGCAGGCCCAGGAAGTTGAGGAGCTGCACCGACACCGACAACGCCGAGGTCAGGTCCTCGCGCTTCAGCGGCGGCGTCGAGATGTTGACCGCGATGATCACGTCGCCGCACAGCTTGCGCGCCGCGTCGATCGGCAGGTTGTTGGCGATGCCGCCGTCGACCAGCAGCCGGCCGTCGATCTCGACCGGTGCGATGGCGCCGGGCACCGACATGCTGGCGCGCATCGCCTGCGCGAGGCTGCCATGGTTCAGGACGACCGATTGCCCGGTCTCGATGTCGGTCGCAAAGGCCTCGAACGGGATCGGCAGCTTCTCGAAGTTGCTCACGCCCATCGCCGGTTGCGCGAGCACGCGGAAGAACGCCTCGATCGACACGCCGGCGATGACACCCTTCGGCAGCGCCAATCCGCCGTCCTTGACGCCGAATTCAGGCGCGAACAGCGTCTTGAAATCGTCGGCCTTGCGCCGTATCGCGATTTCCTTTCGCGGCGGCTGATCGCGGAAGATCTCCGCCCAGTTGGCGGTCAGCACGAGCTCCTCGAGCCGCTTGGGCGGGGTCCCCGAGGCAAACGTGCCGCCGACGATCGAGCCCATGCTGGTCCCCGTCACGCAACTGATCGGGATGCGCATCTCGTCCAACACCTTCAGCACACCGACATGCGCAATGCCGCGGGCGCCGCCCCCGGAGAGCGCCAGGCCGATTCGCGGCGGCGCCCCTGCAGCCCGGGCAGGCGCAGCGTCCGCCGCCGATGCGCCGCGCTGGCCGATGAGCAGCAGCAGCGACACGGCCGCCACGAGCCCGCGGGGGCCAACGAATGAAGATGTTCGGCGCATGTTCTGCTCCATCGATGCGCCACCGGAAGGCGCGCTGGGGGTCGTCTGCATCAGGATTCGGTCACGATTCGACAGACGTCGTCCTCGTTCATCCGCGCACCCTCGGCGAGCAGGCGATCGAGTTCGGCGACCGGGAGGTTAGCACGCAGGAGCGTGAGCGCGCTTTCGAATGCGCGCTGCTCGTTGGTCTGGCGCCGCACGCCCTTGACGTGCACCGCCGCATCGTTCCACCCGGCCACGTGGGCGGCCGCAACGTAGCGGCCGGTCTTGGCGAGGCGCAGCGCGTAGTGGTCGAAGATCATCCACATCGCGCCGACATCGCGTGCCAGTGGCACGAGCTGCCGCCCGACCACCAGCGCTTCGCCGAGATCGCCGCGCCCAACCAGAATGCCGTGCAGGTTGTTTAGCGCGAGGCCCACGTTGCTGCGTGTGGAAAAGGTCGATCGCGTCGACTGCGCCAGCGCGTCGCGCGCCGCGGCCAGCGCCCCGTCGAGATCGCCCTGCATCCAGAGCGAATCCGCGAGATTGCCGAGGTCCCTGAATACCTGGCCGTAGTAACCCCCCGCCAGCGCCAGGCGGCCCGCTTCGGCATAGCAGGCGGTCGACTTGGTGCCGTCGCCTCGCGCCGAGTACAGGTGCCCGAAGGACGAAGGCATCTGGGCGGCCAGCCGCGGACGCGAGAGGCGCGCGACCAGGGGCTCGGCTTCGCGCAGCCGGACTTCGGCCTCGTCGGGGTGCCCGGTCAGCGCAAGGCCGCTGGCCAGGTTGAGCAGCGCGTCGGCGAGCATGCATTCGTCGCCCGTCGTTCGGGCAAGCGCCACCGCCCGTTCGGCGGCCGGCAGCGCGCGTTCGGGACGTCCGCCCGAATGGATCAGCGCTTCGGCGAGGCGCAGCGGCGCTTCGATGGCGGGAGGTGTGGTCGACGACAGCCGGCCGACCGCGGCATCGATGCGCTGAGCCGCTTCGATGCCCAGCGAGAGATGCGTCCAGAGGTGCCTCGACGCGCCCAGGAGCGCCGGTCCGATTTCATCATCGCCACTCGGTCCCAGCGCCCAGTCGACGGCGAGTCGAAGATTGTCGATCTCCGGTGCGTAGCGGGCACGGAATTCGGCGTCGGAGATCCGCGTCCAGTCATCGAAAGCGGCGCCGAAGAATGCTCGAAAGTACCGGGCGTGTGCCGCCTCGATAACTGCGGTTTCATCGGACTCGGCGAGCTTCTCCAGCGCGTAGGCGCGCGTCGTTTCGAGCAGCCGGTAGCGCGCCCTGCTACCGCTCGTGTCCGCGGCGACCAGCGATTTCGCCACCAGGCTCGAAACGCCATCGACGATCTCGAACTCGTCGAGCGCTCCGTCGCGGGCTACGGCGGTCGCGGCCTCCAGCGTAAAGCCGCCGGCGAAGATCGCCACCCGGCGGAAAACGATGCGCTCGCGCTCGGCGAGCAGCCCGAAGCTCCAGTCGAGCGTTGCGTGCAGCGTCCGCTGCCGCGGCAACGCCGTTCGCTTGCCCCCGGTGAGCACGCGAAAACGCTCGTCGAGACGCTGCGCCAGCGCTTCGACGCCCAGCATCGGCACCCGCGCCGCGGCCATCTCCAGCGCCAGCGGAATGCCGTCGAGCCGGCGGCAGATGGATGCCACGACCGGGCCCGCGCGATCATCGAAGGCGAAGTCCGGGTCGGCGGCCCGGGCGCGCTCGACGAACAACTGCACGGCGCCGGAGGACAGCGCTTCCGCAGCCGTGGGTTCGAGCGCCGCGGGCACCGAAAGGGAGGGCAACCGGAACACCTGCTCGCCGGCAATGCCGATCAGTTCCTGCGAACTCACCAGCGCCTTCAACGAGGGCGCGGACGCGAGCAGCGCTTCGAGCAGCGACGCCACGGCGCCGACCACGTGCTCACAATTGTCCAGCACCAGCAGGATCCGCTGGTCGCGCATCCGGCTGATCAGCACGTCGGTCGCCGTACGGTCTGCCGGCACTTCGATGCCCAGCGCCGACGTCACGGCGGTAGGCACCAGGTCGGCATCGGCGAGCGGCGCGAACTCGACCAGCCAGACACCTGCCGCGAACTCGGCAAGACAGGCGGCGCCTGCCTCGATGACCAGACGCGTCTTCCCCACGCCGCCCGAGCCGGTGACAGTCACCAGGCGGTTCGCCGCGATCAACGCGCGCAATTGCGCGAGATCGCGATCGCGGCCGATCAGCGCGGGCAGGTTGCGCGGGAGATTGTCGCGCGCCAGCGCCGATTCCGCGGCGACTTCCTTCGCGGGCGCGGCGCCCGGCGCGCCGAGCAGTGTCGGGTCGAGGATGACCAGCGACGCAGCGGCGCTTTCCGCGAGCGACGCAACGCCCGTCACCTCGCCCGCATCGAGGCTCTCCGCGTGGTTGCGCGCGCCGCCGGCGATGAATCCGATGAACTTGCCGCGCACGACCAGCGGCCACGCCTGCGGCACCGCACGCAGCGCGCTTCGCGCGTCCGGGACGACCGGCCGATGCTTCGAGCGCAACGGAACCAGCGTCGGATCGTTCTCGCTGACTTGGGCGGGCAGATCGCCTGCCGTGGCGGCAACCCGCCGATACAATTCGCCGCCCTCGCGCAGATAGAGCGCGCTGCCGGTGGTGTCGAGCACCCCGTCGAGGCGCTCGACCAGGTGCCTTTGCAGCGCCTCCCGCTCGCCGATCATTCCCAGTTCGAGCGCGAGATCGGCCAGTCCCTGCTGGCGCATCGCCGCCGTGCGCGTGAACCGCCGCGCCAGCAGCGTGTCGATCCGTGTCTGCAGCATGCGCAGTACCACGGCCAGCACCATCGCCACCGCAACCGCGCCGGCGAAGCTCAGCCCTTCGCGACCCTGAGTCAGGTAGCGCTCGAGCGCCGCCTTCGCCGCCACCACCGTCGCGACCAGCAGCAGCGAGGACAGCAGGTAGAACAGCGCATGGCGCACCCGCCGGTCGGCGAGCTGCTCGCGCGCCCAGCCGGCGACACCGGCGTGGCGGGAAGCCGCCGCTGCCGCAGCTGGTGCCTGCGGCGCCTTGGGGGGAGCCAAGCGCCGCGGCGTCACGCGCGGACCCCGGTCCGGCAGGACGCGCGAACGGCAGGGGCGAGGTCGGGCGCTGCTTGGTCGCGAAGGCGAGGGAGGTGCGCTGCGGCGGTCAAGGTGCAGGCTTCCGTTGGGGGTGGCGTGCGCGATGGTAGGCCGCCCACCTGGTCGGGGCAACCCGCCGCCGCACCCTGCCCGGGGTGACGCCATCCCTCGCCGGATATCACGCTCGGAATTGACGAATATCAAGAAAAGCGAAGCCTACACCCGTCGCCCGTTGCTTGCACAATGGGTTGCGCATAGCCTCGACAGTCGCCACAAGATATTGTGGTTCGCGCCAACCGTCCAAGCGCGGGCCACCCAGGGAGGCTCCTCGATGTCCTTGTCCGACCCCTCGCCGTCGCGTATTGCCGGCGCGCCCCCGCCGCAATCCCCCGCCCTGCCTACGCAGGTCATCAAGCGCGCCGGTGATCGCGTGCCGTTCGAGCTCGCCAAGATCGCATCGGCCATCGAACGTGCCGGTGCCGCCACTGGCGAGTTCGACGCCGGGCAGGCGCAGGCACTGGCCATCGCCGTCGGCCGCGTTCTCGCGCACCGCCACACCGGCGGCGCGCCGGACATCGAAACCATCCAGGACTGCGTTGAGCACACGCTGGCCGGCGCCGGCTGGTTCCACACCGCGCGTGCCTACATCGTGTACCGCGACCGCCACGAGCGGCTGCGTGCCGACCACAAGACCCTGGTCGACGTCGCCGCGTCGGTCGACGAATATCTCGAACAGCGCGACTGGCGTGTCAACGCGAACGCCAACCAGGGCTATTCGCTGGGCGGCCTGATCCTCAATGTGTCCGGCAAGGTCGTCGCCAACTATTGGCTGTCGCATGTCTACGCGCCGGAGATCGGACACGCGCACCGCGAGGGCGACGTGCACATCCACGACCTCGACATGCTCGCCGGCTACTGCGCCGGCTGGTCGCTGCGGCAGCTGCTCCACGAAGGACTGAACGGCGTGCCGGGCAAGGTGGAGGCGGGACCGCCGAAGCACATGTCGAGCGCCGTGGGGCAGATCGTCAACTTCCTCGGCACGCTGCAGAACGAATGGGCGGGCGCGCAGGCGTTTTCGTCGTTCGACACGTACATGGCCCCGTTCGTCCGCCGCGACGCGATGACCTACGACGCGGTTAAACAGTGCATCCAGGAGTTGATCTACAACCTGAACGTGCCGTCGCGCTGGGGCACGCAGACGCCGTTCACCAACCTCACGTTCGACTGGGCGTGCCCGGAGGACCTGCGCGAACAGATCCCCGTGATCGCCGGCGTCGAGATGCCGTTCACCTACGGCGACCTGCAGCCGGAGATGGACGTCATCAACCGCGCGTACATCGAGGTGATGACCACCGGCGACGCCAAGGGCCGCGTGTTCACCTTCCCGATTCCGACCTACAACATCACGCCGGACTTCGACTGGGATCATCCGAATTGCGAGGCGCTGTTCGCGATGACGGCGAAGTACGGGCTGCCCTACTTCCAGAACTTCCTCAACTCCGAGTTGAAACCCAACATGATCCGGTCGATGTGCTGCCGGCTGCAGCTCGACCTTCGCGAGCTGCAAAAGCGCGGCAACGGGCTCTTCGGCTCGGCCGAGCAGACCGGTTCCGTCGGTGTCGTCACGTTGAACTGCGCGCGCATCGGCTACCTGCACGCCGGCGACGAGATCAGCCTCTACGAGCGCGTCGACGAGCTGATGGACTACGCGCGCGACAGTCTCGAAGTGAAGCGCAAGGTCATCCAGCGGCTGATCGACCAGGGCCTCTTCCCGTACACCAAGCGCTATCTCGGCACGCTGCGCAACCATTTCTCGACGATCGGCGTCAACGGCATCAACGAGATGGTGCGCAACTTCACCCGCGGCCACGACGACATCACGACCGAGTACGGCCACGCGTTCGCCGTGCGGCTGCTCGACCACGTGCGCGCGCGCATCGTCGAGTTCCAGGAAGCGACCGGCCACATGTACAACCTGGAAGCCACCCCGGCCGAAGGGACGACGTACCGGTTCGCGAAGGAAGACCGCAAGCGCTGGCCCGACATCCTGCAGGCCGGAACCGGCGACCGCCCGTACTACACCAACAGCTCGCAGCTGCCGGTCGGCTTCACCGACGACCCGTTCGAAGCGCTCACCCGCCAGGAGGAGTTGCAGACGAAGTACACGGGCGGCACGGTGCTGCACCTGTACATGAGCGAGCGCCTGAGTTCCGCCGCCGCCTGCAAGGCACTGGTGCGCCGGTCGCTCGAGCGCTTCCGGCTGCCCTATATCACCATCACGCCCACGTTCTCGATCTGCCCGCAGCACGGCTACCTTGCCGGCGAGCACGAGTTCTGCCCGGCATGCGATGGCGAACGCCTGGCGGAGAAGCGGCGGAAGCTGGCCGCGTAGAACGCGTCGGATATTCAAATTTACCTTGGAGATGACAATGAACTCGATGACCGACGTGAAACACCTGGCCAACGCCGTGACACTGGCCGACGACGAGCGTCAGCGCTGCGAAGTGTGGACGCGCGTGATGGGCTATCACCGGCCCGTCGCGTCGTTCAACATCGGCAAGAAGGGTGAGCACGGCGAACGCCGGTTCTTCCGCGAGGAGCGCGCGCAGTCGTAGTGGCGCTGCTGCTCGCTACAAACGCGCTCGCCCAGATGCCCGATGGCGCCAACCCCTCGGCGACCGCGACCCGCGTGCCGCCGCTGCCATTGCGCGTCGGCGGCTTCGTCCCGTTCACGACGACCGACTATCCCGACGCGCTGGCGGCCGTGGTCTTCTGCCAGGGCTGTCCGTGGCAGTGCGCGTATTGCCACAACCCGCACCTGCAACCTCCACGCGGGGAGGCGAGCACGACTTCGCGCGGATCCTCGACTGGCTTGCCCATCGCGCGCGGGCTGCTCGATGCCGTCGTGTTCTCGGGCGGCGAGCCCACCGCGCAGGCAGCGCTTGGCCAGGCGATCGACGACGTGCGCGCGCAGGGCTTCGACGTCGGCCTGCATACCGGCGGCGCGTATCCGCGGCGTCTCGCCAAGGCCCTGGCCCACGCCAGCTGGGTGGGCATCGACGTCAAGGCGCCCGGCGACGTGTACGCGTCGGTCACCGGCGTCGACGGCAGCGACCGCGCCGCGTACGCAAGTCTCGATCTCGTGCGCAATGCCGGCGATTGCACACGAGGTGCGCACGACGGTCCATCCGGAGGTCATGCCGCCCGACGTCCTCGAGCAGCTGGCGCGCGAACTCGCCGCACGCGGCGTGATCCGCTGGGTCCTGCAGCCGTTTCGTCCAACCGGCTGCGCCAATCAGGCGCTGGTCGCGGCGGCCCTGGCCGTGACGTACTCGACGCCGCGCTGCTGGCGCGCCTGTCGGACCACGTCCCGATCATCGAGGTCCGGGGTTAGCCGTCCCGCACATAGGAATCGGTCAACGCGTGGTTTGACGGGTATCAAGGACGCCGGGGCCGGTCTCCACGTACGCTTTGCCTTTCGATGCCATGGTCCGGTTCCGCGCCGGATGCCGATGATCACCCGTTCGTCATGCACCGCGTCTGCCGCCGGCGCCTCCGTTCTTCCGCCGCTGCTCCTTCGCGGCCGCGAGGTCCTGCCGATCGTGCAAGGCGGCATGGGCGTGGGCATTTCCGCGCACCGGCTGGCCGGCGCCGTCGCCCGCGCGGGCGGGGTCGGCACGATTTCGAGCGTCGACCTGCGCCGCCATCACGCCGACCTGATGGCGACCAGCCGGCATGGCGACAAGGCCACCGTCGACGCGGCGAACCTGGTCGCTCTCGATCGCGAGATCCGCGCAGCCAAGTGGATTGCCGCAGGCAACGGCCTGGTCGCCGTCAACGTCATGCGCGCGGTCACGGAATATGCGTCCTACGTGCGGCAGGCATGCGCCAGCGGTGCGGAAGCCATCGTCGTCGGCGCCGGGTTGCCGCTCGACCTGCCCGAGCTGGCGTCGGAGTATCCGGAGGTCGCGCTGATTCCCATCCTTTCCGATGCAAGGGGCATCGCGCTGGTGGTGAAGAAATGGTCGCGCAAGGGCCGCCTGCCCGACGCGATCGTGATCGAGCATCCGCGCTATGCAGGGGGCCACCTGGGCGCGGCGAAGATCGAGGACCTCGCCGACCCGCGTTTCGACTTCGAGCGCGTGGTGCCCGAGACGCTGGCGTTCTTTCGGGCCGAGGGCATCGCCGAAGGGGCGATCCCGCTGATCCCCGCCGGCGGCATCAACACGCACGAGCGCGTGCGCGAACTCATTGCGCTGGGTGCCTCCGCCGTGCAGGTCGGCACCGCGTTCGCCGTCACCGAGGAAGGCGACGCCGACATCGGGTTCAAGCGCGTGCTGGCGGACGCAACACCCGAGGATATCGTCGAGTTCATGAGCGTGGCCGGCCTGCCGGCGCGCGCGGTGCGCACGCCGTGGCTCGAAAGCTATCTGAAGCATCTGCCGAAGCTTGCGGCCGTCGCGCACAAGAAACCGCGATGCACGCTCAAGTTCGACTGCCTCATCCAGTGCGGGCTGCGCGACGGCGTGTCGAAGATCGGCCAATTCTGCATCGACATGCAACTCGCCGCGGCGCTGCGCGGAGACGTCGCAAAGGGCCTTTTTTTCCGTGGGGCCAGCCCGCTGCCCTTCGGCAGCGAGATCCGGTCGGTGCGCGAGCTGGTCGCCTACCTGCTGACCGGAGCGCGTCCGGCGCCCGCCGCCGCCTGAGCCCCACCCTAGCGCCACCCTCAGCGCCACCTGAGCGCCGAATCCTTCCGCGGTCACGGATGCGCCGGCGGGCTTACTGCTTGATCACCGACATTACCTTGGTGAGATCCAGCGTGCGCGCCTGCTCGGCGATCTGCCCCGTGTACCTGCCCTGCAGCTCCCGTGCCTCGCCCAGCATGCTCTGGAACGCCTGCCGCAAACCGGCCGCGTCGATGGTGCGGCCACCCGCGTAGTAGCGTTTGGCCACTTGCCCCAGGGCATAGGTGGTCGCGAACGAGAACGCGGCGCCGGTCGTCACGCTGCCCATGCCGCGCAGCAATCCCCCGCCGATGGAACCGAGCAGGCCGCCGACCAGCTTGCGGCCGAACTGCTCGACATACTGCGACGTCAGGCCGACGCCAAGCGTGGCCAGCAGGTCCTTGATGTGGCCGCGATCGAGCTCGAAGCCGTGCGCCTTGCCGATCGCGTAGACCATCTTCATCTGCAGCGGGATGATCGCCATCGACGCCAGCGACTGGGGCAGCAGCTCCAGGGCGCCATTGAGGATCGAATAGTTGAGGATGCTCCTGTCCAGGTCCGCATCGCCAACGGGCACCGCGCCCACCAGCGCGCCGTCGAGCGCGGACCCGGACAGTGGCGCCGCGGCGATCGCGTCGGCTTCCCGGACCAGTTGCCGCGACGGCGCGGCGGGCAGCCCGAGCGCCGCCGCGAGGCCGGTCAGGAACTCTCGCTCCTTCGCCGACGTCGCGCCGTCCGCGTTGCACACGCCCACGGCCATCTCATAGGCGAACTGCCTCGACTCGGGGGAGGGCAATGCGGCCGCGATGGCGGCGGCATCGGGCTTGTTGAGCAGCACGTCCCGGTAAACGGCGGCGACGTCGATACCGGCCTCGGAACCGAACGATTCGGCGATGCGCCTGATCTCCGCACGTTCGGTGTCGTCATTCCCTCCGTCGGCGAAGGCGGCCATCAGGCAGAGCGTGAGCACGGCGCGTTGCTCGGCAGCGTCCATGGCGATGTTCCTCATGCGGTTTTCGGAGTGCGAGTGTAGCGCGGTACGTAGCATCAATCGAAGCGCGTTGCCCGCAGCGCGGGCACTGCGAGATCGACGAACGTCCGCACGCTCGCCGAGCGCAGCCGAGCCTGCGGATAGATCACATTGACGGGCACCGGCGGGAGCTCGAATTCTGGCAGCAAGTACCGAAGTCGGCGCGCCGCCACGGCCGCAGCCACCTGATACGAAAGAAACATCGCCGGGCCAAGGCCATCCTCGCACGCGGCGATGGCGGCATCCACCTGATTGGTCGCGAAACGAGTCGTAATCGCGATCGTGACAGTGCGCCGACCGGCCTTGAAGCGCCACACGTCGCCCGGCGTGAGCGCCGAAAAACGCACGCAAGCGTGGCGACGCAGATCCTCGGGCGCCTGCGGCACGCCGTGCTTGCGCAAGTACTGTGGGCTCGCGCAAACGACGCGCCGCAGGCTGCCTACGGGGAGCGCGACGAGCGACGAGTCCGCCAGCACGCCGATGCGCACGCCGACGTCGAGGCCCTCCTCGACGACGTTGACCGGGCGATCGAGCAGCAGGAGTTCAGCGTTGACTGCCGGGTACCGCGCAAGGAATGCGGTCACGACAGGGGCGACGTGGCGCCGGCCGAATAGCACGGGCGCCGTAACGGTCACCCGGCCCTGGGGTTCCGCCTGTCGCGAGGCGAGCGCAGCTTCGGCATCGCGCACCGCCGCCAGGATCACCCGGCACTGTTCCAGATACAGCGCGCCCTCGTCGGTCAGGTGGATGCGGCGCGTGGTTCTGTTGAGCAGGCGCACGCCGAGCTCGCGCTCCAACGCGGCCAGCGTGCGGACGACGGACGGCAGCGAATTCGCCTGCGCTTCCGCGGCCCGGGTCAGGCTGCCGGTTTCCACGATCCGTACGAAGGTCGCCATCGCGTGCAGCTTGTCCATGGCCGGCGATATTACTCCATATTTCGCAGTAATTTCATGCATTGTTCGCTATTTATCTCATTATTCGCATCATTCACACTGTTCCCCGGCTCGCACATTCCGGTGCGGGCCCGATTCGCACCTCGATTGGTCGATAAGGAAATCTGCATGAATACGTTCGTTCCCGTCGACCCCGCGCACGCCGACGGCAAAGCCCAGTTGCTGCTCGCCGCAGTCCAGGCCAAGCTCGGCGTCACGCCCAACATGACGCGCCAGATGGCACGTTCGCCTGCCGTGCTGGAGGCCTACCTCGGCTTCGCCGGCGCGCTGGCCGGCGGCACGCTCGATGCCAGACTGCGCGAGCAGATCGCGCTCGTCACCGCCGAAACGAATGCCTGCGAGTACTGCCTGTCGGCGCACGCGCTCCTCGGCAAGGCGGCGGGCCTCTCCTCCGCCGACATCGCGGCGGCGCGTTCGGCCGATGCCGCGAACGCCGGAACGCGTGCGGTACTTCGCTTCGCGCAGGTCCTGATCATGAAGCAGGGACAAGCGTCCGAGGCCGACATCGCAGCCTTGCGCGTCGCCGGGTTCGACGACGGCGCGATCGGTGAGGTGATCGCCAACGTCGCGCTCAACATCTTCACCAACTACTTCAACAACGTGACCCGACCGGTCGTCGACTTCCCGCTCGTCGAGCCCCGCCTGCTCGCCAGGGCGGCGTGACTCACGCTCGCCAACACGCACGAGCCGGCGGAGTCGCAGCGGCTTCGCCGGCCCGCCGCTCTCCATTTTCCGGATTCCACCATGGCAAATTCGACCCTCGACGTCGCGTTCACCCCCGCCGTGAAGGCCCTGCAGCAACGCCGCGGCTCCCGCCGCGCCTACGCCCGCCTCGAAGAAAATGGCGGCTGGCAGAATACCGTCACCCCGGAGCTCGCGGCGTTCATCGCGCAGCGCGACTCCTTCTACCTCGCCACCGCCAACGCCGCCGGCCAACCTTACATCCAGCATCGTGGCGGGCCGCGCGGATTCCTGCAGGTGCAGGACGAGCGCACGCTCGGCTTTGCCGACTTCCGCGGCAATCGCCAGTACATCAGCGCGGGCAACCTCGCGGAGAACCCGCGCGCGTTCATCTTCCTGATGGACTACGCGAATCGTCAGCGGATCAAGCTATGGGGCCGCGCTCGCGTGGTCGAGGATGATCACGCACTGCTCGCGCGCCTGATGCCGGACGGCTACCGCGCACGTCCCGAGCAGGCGATCCTGTTCACGATCGACGCCTGGGACGCGAACTGCCCGCAGCACATCCCCGGACTGCGCGCAGAAGACGAGGTCGAGCGCATCGTCGGCAGGGCTGCGGGCGCGCATCGCCGAGCTGGAAGCGCAGATCGCGGCCGGGCGAGCCTGATCGGCCCGCGCTGCCGACTGCGCTAGCCAGGTGGCTTCGCGCCCGGCTCCGGATGGATGTTGTCGACCCAATGCACCGCTTCCGGGTTGGGCTCGACGTTGGGCAGATCGAGGTTGACGACCACCGGCTCCTGGCCGCTTCGGCACAGCACGCAGGACAGCGGCTCGCTGTCGCTTGCGTTGATCTCCTGGTGCGGGACGAATGGGGGGACGTAGATGAAGTCGCCCGGGCCGGCTTCGGCGGTGAATTCGAGGCGATCGCCCCATTTCATCCGCGCACGTCCGCTCACCACGTAGATCACGCTCTCGACCGCGCCATGGTGATGCGCGCCGGTCTTCGCCTTCGGATGGATCACCACGGTGCCCGCCCAGAGCTTTTCGGCGCCGGCGCTCGCGTGCGTGATGGCCGCCGCGCGATTCATGCCGGGCGTCTGTGGCGTATTCGTATCGAGTTCGTCGCCGTGAACGACACGCACGCCGTGCAGCCGCCACTTGGTTTCGTTGGCCATCGCGCCGCCTCCTTCGGATCGTTCGACTTTACTCCACGCAGTCGCGCTCGAGCGAGTTGCGCATCGCGACACCGAACTCCTCGATCGTGCAGGGAAATCCCGGCGCCGACGAGCTGCAGCCGGGCAGCCGCAGCGGCGTCCGCGCGGGCGGCGCATCGGCATTGAGCACGGTTGCGGCGTTCATCTGCTCTGGCGACTGCGCGAGATAGGACGTGTAGACGCGCAGTTTCTTGTCAGCCGTTTCGCGCACCTCGAACATCAGCGCGCCGGCGGGTGGCGTCTGGTTGCGCTGGTAGCCGGGCTGCAACCACGACACGTCCATGATCGCAGCCAGATTCCAGATATTCGTATCGTGTCCGACGAAGGCGACGAACTTGGCGTCGCGCACCGCGGGGTCGGGCGTGCCGAAACCGAGCAGGCGTGCGCTGGTCACCGCTCCCGCCACCTTCGACAGCAGCGCCGACCCCTTCCTGCGGGCGAGATAGGGCGTGCGCTGCATCAGGTTGTACTGCTCGGTGTGCAGCCGCATGACGTCGCGCATCTGCGCCGAGCTCATGCGCCCCCAGCCCACGACGGTGGGCGGCATCCCGTTGGCAAACTCGAGTAGCAGGACCTCCGACGCCGTCGACGCGATCGCCAGCGCACCGATCAGCGACATCCCCGAACCGTCGGGAAGCAGGGACAACGCCGTGGGCAGGTCGGAGAGCCTGCACTGCTCGCCGCGCCCGAATGCCGTGCACAGCACCGGCTTGCAGCACTGGAGCACCGACTGCAGCGTGTCGAACGGCCCCTTCAGGTCGCGCGTGGCGCGGTTCAGGTCGCCGCCCGCACGCTCCAGCACGCTCGTCTGCGCGAGCATCGGGTCGAGCCTGCACACGCCGGCTTCGAGCGGGTGAAACAGCGGGTCGACCTCGACGTCGCCGCTTGTGCGGTAGTCGATGCCGCAATTCGCCGCGAAGCCGTCGATCAGCGCCCGCGCGGTCGCACGGGTACGCTCGGCAACGTCGGCGTAGACGTAGACCGCGCGCCGATCAGGGCAGCCGGCGGCCGGCATCAATCCCTGGCTGCCGACGTACTCGCGATAATAGCGGCCCATCAGCGTGGCGAGCTGCGCGCCGCGCGGCGTCAGCGAGCCCAACGGCTGGTTCCACTCGGGCCAGGGCTGCGCCGCCCACAGCGAGAGCTCGGAAGGCGGCACCGTGGGCGTGCGCACGCCGTGGCGGCTGACGATGACCACCTTCTGCAGAAGCTCCTCGGGTTCCGCCGCGGCGGGCAGCGGTGCTGCCGCGAGCGCGCAGGAGACGACCAGCGGCCATCGCCGCAGGAACCGCAGCGACATCGCGCGGGCGACTCGCGCGCATCGCATCATTGCCGATACTCCGCTGCCAGGCATCCGCTCACGGTGCCACATTCTTGAGCGCGATCGACCAGAGGAAACCGATCCTTCAGCAGCTTCGCGAAATAGGGGAGCGTCGAGCGAGCGGTATCCGTCGTTGTAGTCGTGCCCCATGTCCGCGGAACCGGGCAACTTGCAATCGAACGCGGGAAACGCAGCGCGGCGATGACGGTTCTGGCAATTCGCGCGTATGCCCGCCGTCGGTTCGGCCGGGGCTTGCGCGACAACGGCGCACAGCGAAGCAGGTGGCTGCGATGTTGCGAAGGTGGCGCGAAGGGGGTCGCATCTGGTAAAGGGTAACAATGCCCCGCGCGGGACGCCAGCGGTAGAAGGCGGTGCCGCTGGCCGTCGGACACGACAACCCGTACGCTCTCGACGACGAGGATCGGCCCGACCGCGTCCAAGTTGACCCCCCGCGGGACCGCTGAACCGCCACGCAGTATCATTACAATCCCAATCGAGGAGGACCCCCATGAGCAATCGAGAAGTCGTCATCCTTTCCGGTGTCCGCACCGCCATCGGCGATTACGGCGGCGGCCTGAAGGACGTGGCCCCCAGCGAACTCGGCGCCCGCGTCGTGCGCGAGGCGGTTGCCCGCGCCAAGATCGATCCCGCCGACGTCGGCCAGTGCGTGATCGGCAATGTGATCCACACCGAGCCGAAGGACATGTACATCTCGCGGCTGTGCGCGGTGAATGGTGGATTGCCGCATGACACCGGCGCGTTCACCGTGAACCGGCTGTGCGGCAGCGGCATGCAGGCGATCGTGTCGGCGGCGCAGTACATCCTGTTGGGCGAAACCGACACCGCGGTCGCCGGGGGCACCGAGAGCATGAGCCGCGCGGCCTACGCGTCGCTGACGCAGCGCTGGGGTGCGCGGATGGGCGACTCCAAGATGATGGACATGATGGTGGGCGCGCTTACCGATCCGTTCGACACCGTGCACATGGGCGTGACCGCCGAGAATGTCGCAGCCAAGTGCGGGCTGAATCGCGACGTGCAGGACGCGTTCGCCGTGGAAAGCCACAAGCGCGCCGCAGCGGCGATCGCCGCCGGCCACTTCAAGAGCCAGATCCTGCCGATCGAGCTCAAGAGCAAGAAGGGCGCCGGTGATGATCGACACCGACGAGCACGTGCGCGCCGACGCCTCGCTCGAGGGCATGGCCAAGCTGAAGGCCGTGTTCCAGAAGGAGAACGGCACCGTCACCGCCGGCAACGCGTCGGGCATCAACGATGCCGCCGCCGCCGTGGTGCTGATGGAAAAATCTGCGGCTGCGGCCAAGGGCCTGAAGCCGATGGCGCGGCTTGTCGCGTACGGCCACGCCGGCATCGATCCCAAGATCATGGGCCTCGGCCCGGTGTCCGCCGTCAAGCGCGCGCTCGCCAAGGCCGGCCTCAAGGTCGGCGACCTCGACGTGATCGAATCGAATGAGGCCTTTGCCGCACAGGCGCTCGGTGTGTCGAAGGAATTGGGTCTCGACGCAAAGAAGGTCAACCCGAACGGAGGCGCCGTGGCACTTGGCCATCCGATCGGCGCGACCGGCGCGATCCTGACGGTGAAGGCGATGTACGAACTGCAGCGCACCGGCGGACGCTACGGCCTTATCACGATGTGTATCGGCGGCGGGCAGGGCATCGCCGCAATCATCGAACGCCTGTAGTCGTTCCATTGCCCGGCAGGAAAAGGCCCCGCGGTTGCGGGGCTTTTTCTGCCGAAGGCGCATGGGCCGCGCAGGCCGGTGATGCGATAATCCCTCCCTACATCCTGCCCGACCTGCGTGGCAGCGTCGGGGCCGCTGCGCGACGCCGCGCTGCCAACCTCCATCGCGTGTTTGTCCGCGTGGGTCGAATCCAGGCGATCGACAACGAACGGGGAATTCGATGCCCATTGCGATGCCCATAGAGCTGCACGCCTTCGACACACCCAACGGTCGCAAGATCAGCGTCGCGCTCGAGGAAATGGCGCTCCCGTATGTCGTCAAGATCATCGACATCCGCAAGGGCGAGCAGCGCGACCCCGAATTTCTGAAGATCAGTCCGAACGGCAAGATCCCGGCGATCGTCGACCCGGACGGACCCGACGGGAAACCGGTCAGCATCTTCGAATCCGGAGCGATTCTCATCTACCTGGGCGAGAAGACCGGCAAGTTCTGGCCGCACGACCTGGCGGCGCGCATACCGGTGCTGGAGTGGCTGATGTTCCAGATGGGAGGCTTCGGACCGATCCCGGGACTGGTCCACCATTTCATCGCGCTTGAGAACGAAGACGAGCGTCGTTACGCACTCGAACGCTTTTCGAAGGAAACCCGGCGGCTCTACGCGGTGATGGACGGCAGGTTGGCAGACGCACGAATACTTCGCCGACACGCTGTCGATCGCCGACTTCGCCCTCCTGGGCTGGGCGTGGCGTCACCCTAGACACAAGGTCGAGCTCGCCGACTATCCGAACGTCAAACGCTGGTATGAGGCAATGATGGCCCGCCCCGGCGTCCAGCGCGGATTCGCGGTGAAGTTGAGTTGACTCGCGGGCATTCGGCCGCTTCGCCGCGGCCGGCCATCGGCACCGGCCACGGGCACCCCGGCGCGAATCGTCGGCCGGATCAGCGCCCGATTGAAGCTCGGCGCGTCGAACTCGCGACCCTTTTCCCCGCGCGGTGACTCGCGCAGACGCGGCCACCGTCAACTTGCGGTAGATTGCCGCATTGCGGCCCGGGAACCGGCGTGGACCTGCGCGCAGTCGCCGATGCCGTCGCCCGCCGCGCCATCTCGGTGCTCCATGCCGCGACTATCCCGATTCCAGCCCCGTGACGTGCTCGCCCACACGCACCGGTCTCGTGTTGGCACGTCGACGCCAAGGGGCCCGCTCTGATGTGGACCGTGGCCGGCCAGTTGCTGCGCTGGCTTTTCGGGAAGGGAATCAGTTTCGTCCTGATCCTCGCAGTGCTCGTCGGCGCCGTTTGGATCGGCCTCGAGCAAGGCGCCGCCGAAAGACTCCTGGTCGAACGCTCGCGGCTCGTGACCGACGTCCAACTGCGCGATGAAACCGTCACCGGATTCAGACGCCAGGTGGAGCGTGTGCTGGCGAACGCAGACGACCTCCGCCGCAAGCTTAGGTTCGAGGAATTCGAGCTCGACTACTTCCGTACGTCGCTGGGCAAGAAGATCCAGGACGAGGAGGCGCGGCGGGACGCGATCCGGCGGGAGAATCCCCTCAAGGCACTGATTCCGTTCACGGACGCATGGAAACAACTGCGGTACCAGGACGCGCTGCTGTCGGCGCTCCGGCAATTCGCCACCGCCAACGACGATGCCATGCTTCGCCTGCGCGCCGATCCCCGATGGCAGCAGGTCGAAGCCCTGGCGCGCTCGGCGCAGGACATCGAAGCGCGCATCGCCGGCGAGCAAAGGGAGATCGCAGCGGCGAGGGCTCGCATCGCGGCGCTCACTACCGACTACGACCGGATCCTCGTCAAGAAGGAAACCTTCGACAGCGTCGGGTCACTGGTCCGCGGTCAAGTGCCGCTGGCGCTCGCGATCCTGGTCGCGGCCATCCTGGTTCCGGTGGCAATCAAGCTGCTGTGCTACTTCGCGATCGCTCCGCTGGCTGCGCGATTCGCGCCGATTCACCTGTTGCCGGACGCGTCGGGCCGATATTCCGCGCACCCGCGCGCGGGCAACGATCCGGGCCATCTTTCCGCGGTGTCGATGCCGATCCTGCTCGCCCCCGGAACCGAGCTCCTGGTGCGTCCCGACTTCCTGCAGAGCACGTCGACGCAGGACACGAAGCGTACGCAATGGCTGCTGGATGCGCGCCATCCCTTCACCAGCCTGGCCTCCGGCCTGTTCGCGCTGATACGGATCCGTGCCGGAGGGGACGCTCAACCGATCGTCGTGTCGTCGACGCGCGATCCGCTGTCCGAAGTCGGTGCGCTCGAACTGCCGGCGGGATCGGCCGTCGTGTGCCAGCCGCGCGCACTGGCAGGGATGGTGAAGCCGATCGGCGGCGCCCCGCGCATCAGCCGCCACTGGCGGCTCGGCAGCCTCCACGCATGGCTGACTTTCCAGCTTCGCTTCCTCGTCTTCCACGGGCCGTGCACGCTGGTGCTCAAGGGATGCCGCGGAATCCGCGTCGAGGATGCGCAGGCGCAGCGGATGATCAACCAGGCGGCGACCCTGGGCTTCAGCGCCAATCTGGCCTACGCGAACCGCCGCTGCGAGACATTCGTCGCCTATTGGACGGGCAGCGAGGACCTGTTCAACGACGTGTTCGTCGGGAGCCCTGGGTTCTTCGTCTACGAGGAGATGCCCTCGCTGCGTCGCAAGTCGGGCGTCACCGGACGCGGAATCGAAGGTATCCTTGACGCCTTCCTGAAGGTGTTCGGGGTGTAGCGACACGGAGACCCGCTCATGCCCTCCATGTTCGAGATCCGGATTGCCGACGCCGATGTCCTCGACTTCGAGCGGGCGCTGGCGTCGCGGCTTGCGAATCCATCGAGTGTGCTGCAGGCCACCGGCGGCCAGCGCTACCTGCTCTCCGGCGGCGTCGCCAAGACGATCTTTCCGGGATCGAGCGCCGCGCGCATCAAGTCGAGCCTGCTGCGCGACGGTGCGCGCGAGGTCCGCCTGGTCAGGGCCGAGCAGGGGATCGAGCGTCTGGCGACCCGTGTCGAGCCTGCATTCGTCCCGCGCTTCATGGCCGCCGCTCCGGTTCCGCCGGCGGGCGCCTTCGATTGGCATCTCACGGAAACGCGCCTGCCCGAAGCCTGGGAATTCCTGGGCGGCGTTGCCGATCCCGTCTGGCGCTCGATCCGTGTCGGCCATATCGACACCGGCTACACCGAGCAGCCCGCGCTCGGGGCGTGGCAAGGTGGCGTGTCGAGCGTGGTGCGCACCGACCTCGACGCAAACTTCTTCGCCGGAGCGAACGAAGACCCTCTGTCCGCGCTGGAGCCTGATCACAACGACGGCTTTCCGTTCCATGGCACACGAACGCTGTGCACGCTGGCCGGCAAGGACGTGAATGCGCTAGGGCGGCCGTTCTTCGGCGCGGCGCCAGGCGTCGAAGTCGTTCCGATCCGCGACACCAACAGCATCGTCGTCGACGACCAGCAATCCGGCGTATGCGCGGCACTCCGGCACGCGGTCAACGTCGGGTGCCGGGTCGTCACGATCAGCCAGGGAATCACGCTGCTGCCGATGCGTTGCGTGCAGGAAGCGCTCGACGAAGCCTTTGCGCAGGGCGTGATCGTGGTTGCCGCCGCCGGCCAGTACTCGCCGTTCTTCGTGTTCGCGCCCGGGCGGCTGCGGCACGCGATCGCCGTGGGCGGCACGACCCCCGGCCTCAATGTCTGGATACCCAGCTGCGCCGGACCGCAGGTCGCCGTGTCGGCGCCCGCGGAGCCGATCAGGGTGGCCTCGGCCGTGTTCACCGACCAGTACCACTACGTCTACGGCGAAAGTAGTGGCACGTCCTACGCCACGCCCCTGGTGGCCGGAACGGCAGCGCTCTGGCTGGCACACTGGAGCGCGGTACTCGACGTCCGGTATCCGGAACGATGGCAACGCGTCGCGGCGTTTCGTCGTTGCCTGCGCCAGTCGGCGCAGGTTCCGACGGGCTGGGATACGCAGCGACACGGCGCGGGCGTGCTGGATGCGCTGGCCACCATCCGCATGGATCTTCCCGACGCGGCTTCGCTGGCGCCTGATTGATCGAGCACGCCCGCACCGCGCCGGACCAGCGCGCGAAGCACCGTCGGCCGCGCGAATGCGCCGGTGTCCTGCGCGCTAATCCGGCTTGTTGCGGTCCGCGAGAAGCGTCCTGAGCGCCGCGAACGGCGAATGCGTCGCCGCCCCCTTGCCCGGCGTCGCATCCGGACCCGGATTGCCCGCCTCGAGCTGCCGCTGGTGCTCGTTGTCGTGGCAATAGAGGCAAAGCAACTCCCAGTTGCTGCCGTCCGCTGGATTGTTATCGTGATTGTGATCGCGGTGGTGGACGGTCAGCTCGCGCAAATTGGCGCGGGTGAACTCGCGCGCGCAGCGCCCGCAGATCCACGGATAGAGTTTCAGCGCCCGCTCGCGGTAGCCGCCCTGGCGCTCGTCCGCCGCGCGGCGGGCGTCGGCGACAATGCGGTCCAGCCTGCCGGGGTCGCCCGCTTTCATTGCGTCCGCGTTTCGCCCTGTTGCAAATGCTGCAGCCGGTCGAGCTTCGCCGCGTAGAGATCGTGGTCGTGACGCGTCGTGCTGTTTTGCATTGCGATGTACAGATGCTCGCGCGCCTGGTCGAGTTCGCCGAGGTTGTAGTACGCGACGGCGAGCCAGAACTGGAACTCGTGGTAGTCCGGCGCGCGCGCGACCTCCTTGGCGAATGCCTCTCTGGCGGCCTTCGCATCACCTTCGTTCATCGCCGCCAACCCACGGTTGAAGTTCGAGAACGCAGGCTCGGGATCGAGCTCCCGCAGCCGGCCGGCAAGCCGCTGTGCTTCGTCGCTGCGACCCGCGTCGCGCAGCACCGCGATCAGGTTCGACAGTGCCTGGATGTTGTCGGGATCCCTGTCAAGCACATGACGGAGCGCGAGCTCGGCTTCCTTCGCATTGCCATGCCGCCGGTAGACGGCACCCAGCGTGTTGTATGCGATTACATAGCCCGGCGACTGGACGATCGCCTCGCGCGCCCACCAGTACGCATCGTCGGTCTGGCCGCGGGCCAGTGCCTCGACGGAACGGTTGTTCATGTACATCGCGACGACCACGTCCTCGTCGATCGTGCGCGTGCGCATAGCGCGCATGTCCTCGGGCGGCAGGAAGTCGATCGTCATTGCGTCGCTCTCGGGCGGCTTCTTGCCGACGCGATAGCCGAAGCCGCCCCCGTCGGTCTTGCGATGGCCAAGCGTGAGGTTGACGTGGCCGATTGCAAGGTAGATGTCGCCGCTGCGCGCCCACTCGTCGTCGACGAACACCTTC
Source organism: uncultured beta proteobacterium (assembly GCA_963739745.1). Taxonomy (GTDB): domain Bacteria; phylum Pseudomonadota; class Gammaproteobacteria; order Burkholderiales; family Casimicrobiaceae; genus VBCG01. The sequence goes on along the minus strand of CAVUCJ010000003.1, from coordinate 155,864 downwards.
TGGTAGCTGACAGGCAGGTCGAGTGCCTTGGCGAATGCCGCCGTCATGATCACCAGCGACAGGCAGTTGCCCGACCGGGCCGCGAATGCCTGCGCCGCATTTCGCGTCGATTCGGCGTCGTATTCGAGCTTGAGCTGGCCGCGCTTGTACAGCGCGTCGACCAGCGCAAGCTGGCGGCCACGGCGGCGCGCCTGGTCGTTGATTTCTTCGTCGACGTAGCGCCTCATCTCCGGCGAGAGGGCAAAGACATCCCGGGCGCTGATGTGCTCGGTCGGCGCGGCGAACAGGCGGTCCTGAAAGTACCGCTCGTCGACCCGCGCCACGGGCGTGGACGCGCAGGCGGCGAGCAACAGGCAAACCAGCGCAACGATCCGGTGCTTCATGGCGCCTCCGTTTCCGGTGAGGGCTGCAGGACATTCTAGTCCCGGGAACGCCGCAGTAGAACAGGGCGGCCCCCGCCACGCCCGGTCGGGGTGCCCGCGCCGGCCATCGCCACACGGGCGCCAGGGGTCATTGCGCCCCCCACGCCACCCGGTTCGTTACAATTGCGCCCTTTCCATCGAACCCGCGCCGCGCGCCACAAGCGTGCCGCGCGGCGCATTGGCGGCCATCATGTTCGCATTCTTCGAAACGCGCATCCATCCAACCGCCCTGCCGATGGGCCCACCCCCACCGGGACTGATCGCCTTCTACTGGCATTTCGTCCGCCAGACCCGCTGGCTGTTCGCGGCGATGTTCGTGACGGGCCTCACCGTCGCGCTGATCGACACGCTGATCCCGGTGTTCATCGGCAAGCTGGTCACGCTGATGGAGGCCGTCGACCGCGCCGCCGCGTTTCGGACGGCGACGCCGATGCTGATCGCAATGGCGGCGACCGTGCTCGTCGGGCGTCCGCTGACCCTGCTCGCCGACAGCCTGGTGCGCAACAACGCGGTGGTGCCGGGCGTCACCAGCCTCATCCGCTGGCAGAGCCATTGGCACGTCGTGCGGCAGAGCTGGCCGTTCTTCCAGAATGACTTCGCCGGCCGCATCGCCAACCGCGTGATGCAGACGTCCAACGCTCTGCGCGAGTCGGTGGTCTCGTCGATCCGCGCGCTCTGGTACATCGGCATCTACGGAATTTCCGCGCTGGTGCTGATGGCGGTGGCCGACTGGCGCCTTGCGGTGCCGACGGTGCTCTGGTTCGCCGGATACGCATTCTTCCTCCGTCATTTCGTGCCGCGGATGCGCGACCTCGCCAAGACCAGCTCGGAAGTGCGCTCGCTGGTGATGGGCCGCGTGGTCGACAGCTACACCAACATCCTGACCGTGAAGCTGTTCGCCCGCGCACGCGACGAGGATGCGTACGTGCGCGAGGCGATCGACGACCACGCCGCCGCGATCGCCGCGCACATGCGGCTCATCACGCGTTTCATGGGCGTGCTCGCGACGATGAACGCGCTGCTGCTGGTGGCCACTGCCGGCATCGGCATCACGCTGTGGGCGCAGGGGCACGTCAGCGCCGGCGTGGTCGCGACCGCGCTGCCGCTCGCCTGGCAGATCACCAACGTGGCCGGCTGGGTAAGCTGGGAAGTCACAGGCATCTTCGAGAACATCGGCGTCGTGCAGGAGGGAATGGAAACCATCGCGGTGCCGCACGCGCTGACCGACCGGCCCGACGCGCGCGAACTCGACGTTCCGCATGGCGAGATCCGCATCGAGCACCTGACCTTCACCTACGGCAGATCCGACGGCAGGCGCGTACTCGACGACCTGAACCTCGTCGTCCGCCCCGGCGAACGGGTCGGGCTGGTCGGCCGCTCGGGCGCCGGCAAGTCGACGCTGGTCAACCTGCTGCTGCGCTTCCATGATCTCGAGCAGGGCAGCATCCGCATCGACGGCCAGGACATCCGCTACGTCACGCAGGAGAGCCTGCGCGCCGCCGTCGGCATGGTGACGCAGGACACCTCGTTGCTGCACCGGTCGATCGCCGCCAACATCGGCTACGGCCACCCCGGCGCGAGTGATGCCGAAATCGAATCCGCCGCCCGGCGCGCGCAGGCGCACGATTTCATCCTCGAACTCTCGGACTGGAAGGGGCGCGCCGGTTACGAGGCGCACGTCGGCGAACGCGGCGTCAAACTCTCGGGCGGGCAACGGCAGCGGATCGCGATTGCACGGGTCGTGCTCAAGAACGCGCCGATCCTGGTGCTGGACGAGGCCACGTCGGCGCTCGACAGCGAGGTCGAGCTCGCGATCCAGGACCAGTTGCTCGGGCTGATGGAAGGCAAGACGGTGATCGCCATCGCGCACCGGCTGTCGACGATCGCGCGCATGGACCGCCTGATCGTGCTCGAGCACGGCCGCATCGTCGAGGAAGGCACGCACGACGAACTGCTGCGGGTCGGCGGCCACTATGCGCTGCTCTGGAAGCACCAGTCGGGAGGATTCCTGCCGCACGATGTGCCGGAGGAGGAAGCGGTGGTACTGGAAGACGGCCCGCTCGATGACATGCGCGCCGCCGAACAGCCCGAGCCTTCCACCAACGATGACCCCATGCCGGTGCGGGCGTGATCGGGACAGTCGCGCGATGCCGCCCGACCGACACCCGCTAGCTCGGGCGGCGCACGATGCCTGCGCACGTAACGGTCGTCCGTGCAATGCTGCTGGTCGTCGCGCTGCCGGCGCTGGCCGCGTGCGTATCGCTCACCGCCGAACCTCGCGCATTGCTGTCCGGCCCCTCGGGCATCGAAGTGCGCACGCTCTCCTGCGAAGCCGCCTTGCAGGCGGCGACCGCGGCTCGTGCAATTGGCGAACCTGCGCCGCTCGACCCCGAGGCGATTCGCGTGGTCACCTGGAATATCCACAAGGAAAGCGACGCGGGCTGGGAGGCCGACCTCGCGCGCTTCGTTACCGGCAGCGACATCCTGCTGCTTCAAGAAGTGACGCTGGGCGACTCGTTGCGCGAAATCCTTGCCGCCGGCGGCCTGCGCTGGGTCATGGCCAGCTCATTCATCTACGAGTCCGCCGATATCGGCGTGCTGACGGCGACGCGGTCAGTGCCTGTCGCGACCTGCACGCAACGAGTCGTCGAGCCGCTGATCCGGCTCCCGAAGTCGGCGGTGATCAGCTGGCTGCCGCTGGCGGGCTCCACGCGCACGCTCGCGGTCGCCAACATGCATTCGATCAATTTCTCGCTGTCGCTTCGCGCCTACGAAGAGCAGCTCGCCGCGCTGGCGGACATACTGGCGGGACACGACGGGCCGATCATCCTGGGTGGCGATCTCAACACGTGGACGTCGGCCCGGATGGACGCCGTACGCCATGTTGCCGCCCGCCTGCGGCTGACCGAGATCCCGTTTGCCGAGGACGGCCGTACGCTGTTCCTCGGCAACCAGGTCGATCATCTCCTCGTGCGGGGACTCGACGTCGTCGCGTCCAGGGTGAACGCGGTGAAGTCGTCCGATCACAATCCGGCCGCAGCCGTGCTGCGCGTCACGCGTTGAATCTGCCAGCGACGCCCCCTTCCAGGGGCGCTACCATACGCGACGCGTCGGTTTCGTTCGGCGCATCGAACGTGACCGGCGGGTCGCAGAGTGAACCGCCGCAACACCAGCAAACCTAGGTGACTCCAATGAACTCTCGACAAAGCTATTTCCTCTATGCGGTCCTCGCCGGCGCGTTGGGACTTGCCGCCTGCGGCAAATCGGAGGCGCCGCCACCTCCGAAGGCCGCCGGCGGCGCCTGCCGCGCCCGCCGCGCCCGCGATCGACGCCGAGCTGAAACGACTCGCCGCGGAGGTCTATGTCTTCGGGTTTCCGATGGTGCTGACCGACGTGACCCGTGAAGTGCAGACGGCCGACCGCCCCGTGAACGAGTTCAAGCACAGCGCAAGACCTGCCCGACGCGTCGACGACCGACGTCGCCGAACCCGAACGCCGATTTCCTGTACTCGCAGGCATGGCTCGACCTGTCCCACGGACCGGTGATCCTTTCGGTGCCCGACACTCGGGGACGCTACTACCTGATCGCGATGCTCGATGCCTGGACCAACGTGGCGCATTCGCTGGGCAAGCGAACCTCCGGTACCGAAAAGCGCGAGTTCGCGCTGGTCGGGCCCCGCTGGAAGGGGACGCTGCCCGAAGGCGTCACGCCGATCAAGTCGCCGACCGAGCTGGCATGGCTTTTCGGCAGGGTGAACATCGACGACAAGGCGGACATGAAGGCGGCCATCAAGATCCAGAGTCAGTTCGAACTCGAGTCCGCCGCCGACAGCAAGAAACGCGGCAAGCGTGGCAAGCGCGACACCAAGGCGGCGCCGGTGCCCGCGGCAACGACGGCGAACGTCGACACGAAGACCGCGCCGCGAGATCAGGTGGCGAACATGAGCGCGGCCGCGTTCTACTCGCGCCTCGCGCGCCTGCTGCCGGGCAACCCGCCCGCCAAGGATGACGCGCCGATGCTCGCCAAGCTGACTAAGCTGGGAATCGTGGCCGGCGAGCCCTTCGACCCGGGCAAGCTCGACCCTGTCGCGATGCAAGAGCATCGATGCCGGGATGAAGTCGGCGCTCGATGCCATCACTGTCGGCGGCCAAGGGTTCGGGCAGCGGCGACATCCGCCACGGCTGGCGCGTCGACCGCGCGCTCGGCCGCTGGGGCACCGAGTACGGCCGCCGCGCAGTCGCCGCCTGGAACGGCCTCGGCGTCAATGCGCCCGAGGACGCGATCTTCCTGTCGACGTACCTGGACGCCGGCGGTCACAAGCTCGACGCCGCGAACCGCTACGTGCTGCATTTCGACAAGGGCCAGCTGCCGCCTGCCGACGGGTTCTGGTCGCTCAGCATGTACAACGACGATGACCATTTCGTCGCCAACGCGCTCAACCGCAATCATCTGGACAGCGGCGACCGGTTGAAGCGCAACGCCGACGGATCGCTCGACATCTATCTCCAGAATGCGGACCCGGGCAAGGATGCACAGGCGAACTGGCTGCCCGCGCCCAAGGAAGGCGGATTCAACGTGATCCTGCGCATCTACTGGCCGAAGCAGGAGGCCATCGACGGGCACTGGAATCCGCCGGGCATCAAGCCGGCGGCATGAGGCCGCCGGTCGCCACGCAATGCGCCTGCCCTTTGCCGACCTGCTCGCCACGAGGAAGGGGCGGCTCGCAGCGTTCTTCCTGCTGTACGTCACCGAGGGAATTCCGCTCGGGTTCACCGCCACGGCGATCGCGACGCAGATGCGCCGCCAGGGGCTGGGGCCTGCGGCTATCGGCGCGTTCGTCGGCTCCTTGTACCTGCCGTGGGCGTTCAAATGGGTAGCGGGGCCGTTTGTCGACACGTTCTCGTCGGACCGCTTCGGCCGGCGGCGCCTGTGGATCCTGCTGATGCAGGTCGGCATGATGGCGACGCTCATCGTCGCGATGCCGGTGAACATCGCAACCCAGCTCGGTCTCCTGACCGCGATCATCCTCGTCCACAACGCGTTCGCGGCGACCCAGGACGTGGCGATCGACGCGCTGGCGGTCAACGTTCTGCCCGAGCATGAGCGAGGCGTGGCCAACGGCTTCATGTTCGCGGGCGCATCGATCGGACAGGCGATCGGCGGTTCCGGCGTTCTGTTCCTGACCGGCATCGTCGCATTCCGGTCCACCTACCTGTTCGTCGCCGGGTCGATCCTGCTCGTCACGCTGTTCGTCGTCCTGCCATTGAAGGAAAAGCCCGGGCCGCCGCGGGCGCCGTCGAAAAAAGGCGCACTCGCCGCCGTCTCCGCCGACCTCGCCGGCTTCGTTCACAATGCGTGGCGAGCCTTCACGGGATCGCGTGCGGCGATGGTGGGGGCCGTCATCTCGCTGCTGCCGTTCGGCGCGTATGCGTTGAGCCTTGCGCTGCAGTCGAACCTCGCGGTCGAACTCGGCCTGTCGGACAACGAGATTGCGCAACTGAACCTCGTGTCCACCATCGTGTTCGCACTCGCCTGCGTGGCCGGAGGCTGGTTGTCCGATCGATTCGGACGGCGGCGAACGCTCGCGGTTTTTGTCTTTCTCACGGTGATCCCGACGCTATGGCTTGCCTGGGCGATGCAGCAGGCGCACTGGATCCTGCCGGTCGCGGTGGACGCGCCCGGCCGGCCGTCGCCGTCGTCGGCGCTGGTAGCGACGTTCTGGGCCGCGGTGATCGCGTTCAATGTGTTTCAGGGTCTGTACTACGGCGTGCGTTCCGCGCTGTTCATGGACGTCACGACACGAGCGGTCGCGGCAACCCAGTTCACCGCGTACATGGCAATGTCGAATCTGGTAATCACCTACACGTCGTGGTGGCAGGGCCTGTCGATCGTGCGCTGGGGCTACCCGGTTACACTTCTGATCGATTCGGCGGCGGGTCTGGTCGTGCTATTCCTGCTGCCGCTGATGAAAACGGGCGTGCGGCGGCCTGACGCGCGGACCTGACGCACGTCAACGCCGCCACCCGGCCGCCCGCATAGAATCGATGGTCGGTCATGTTCAGTTTCCTGCCTCCCCCCGTCCGCGGCATCCTCGCGGGTTCGCTACTGGTGCTCAATACGCTGGTCTGGTGCGCGTTGCTGTTCGTGTTCGCGCTGGTCAAGCTGGTCGTACCCGCCAAGCCCGTGCGTGCGCGCGTCGATCGCGTGCTGAATGCAATCGCCACATGTTGGGTCGCCGGCAACAGCGCCTGGATGCGAATCACGCAGCGCACGCATTGGGATGTCGATGGAATAGATGGCCTCCCCTACCGCGGCTGGTACATGATCAACTGCAATCACCAGTCGTGGGTCGACATCCTGGTGCTCCAGCACCTGCTCAACCGGCGCATCCCGATGCTCAAGTTCTTCCTCAAGCAGCAGCTGATCTACGTGCCGGTGATCGGGCTGGCCTGGTGGGCGCTCGACTTCCCGTTCATGCGCCGTCATTCCGATGCCGAAATCAGGCGGCACCCGGAAAAGCGCTTCGATGACATCGAGGCAACTCGGCGGGCCTGCGAGAAATTCGCGCTGGTGCCCACCAGCGTGATGAATTTCGCGGAAGGCACCCGGTTCACCTACGCCAAGCACCGCTCGCAACACTCCCCCCATCGCCACCTGCTCAAGCCCAAAGCCGGCGCGCTGGCGCTGGCGTTGGGCGCACTCGGCGACAGATTCGACTCGCTGCTCGACGTCACCATCGTCTATCCGGAGGGCACGCCTACGTTCTGGCAGTTCCTGTGCGGCAGGACCCGCAGGATCATCGTGCGCATGCGCCAGTTGCCGATTCCCGCGGAGCTCCGTTCAGGCGACTATGCCCGCGACCCGAAGTACCGGAAGGCATTCCAGAAATGGCTGCAGGCGATCTGGACCGAGAAGGACGGGCAGATCGGCGCGCTGACCGGCTAGTCGGAGGCCCGTCGCACGACCGTGCGTGCGGCCGCGCTGCGGCATGGACGTTACAATGCGACCCCCCGCCCACAAGGAGTTCACATGAACATTTCGATGTATCAGGCGTCGGTCCCGGCGTTCACGCGCGGTCTTTCCAGCCTCAAGACGATCCTGACCAAGGGCGCTGCGCACGCGTCGGCCAGGAAGATCAACGAGAGCGCATTTCTGAACGCCCGCCTCTTCCCCGACATGTTCCCGCTTGTCACGCAGGTGCACATCGCGACCGACCATGCGCGCGGCACGGTCGCGCGACTCGCCGGCACCGAGCCGCCGAAGTGGGATGACAACGAGAGCACATTCGCGGATCTCATCGTGCGCGTCGAGCGCGCACTCCAGGCGGTGAGCTCCTGGTCCGCCGAGCAGATCGATGGCTCGGAGGCGCGTCCGGTCACTCGTACGATGCGCGGCGAATCGAGGACGTTTACCGGCATCAACTACCTGCTTCAGTATTCGCTGCCCAATTTCTACTTCCACTCGGCGACCGCCTACGCGATCCTGCGCCACAACGGCGTCGAACTCGGCAAGGGCGACTTCATCGGCGCCCTCGACTGACGGAGGGAAGATCGGCGATTCGACGGTTCGCTGCCGATCTGGCCTCGCCACGGGTCGCCGGCGCGCATCCGGTGCCGGCGCCTGCCCGCGCCAGATGCCGGGCGAAGCGCGGAATCAGGCAGGCAATGGGGCATGCGCGCGCACTCGTTCGCTCTGCTAGCCCAGATTCGGCGCAAGTCGCCGTTGCGCAATGTCGCGGGACAGGCCCGCGCGGAGTGCGTAGTCTTCGAGCTGGTCTTCACCGATCCGGCCGACCGCGAAATAGTGCGCATCCGGATGGGATAGATAGAATCCGCTGACCGCCGCCGTCGGCAGCATCGCGTAATTTTCGGTCACCGACATACCGATCGCATCGGCGCGCAACAGCGCGAACAGCGGCGCCTTCACCGCATGATCGGGACACGCGGGGTAGCCGGGGGCGGGCCGGATGCCGCGATACTCCTCGCGGACGAGCGCCGTGTTGTCGAGCGCCTCCTCCGCGGCATAGCCCCATAACTCGCGCCGCACCTTCCGATGCAGCCATTCGGCGAACGACTCCGCCAGGCGATCGGCTAGCGCCTTCAGCATGATCGCGCTGTAGTCGTCCTTGTTCGCCTCGAATTCGGCGAGCTTGCGCTCGATCCCGAGGCCGGCGGTGACCGCGAATGCGCCAACGTAGTCGACGCACCCCGATGTACCCGGCGCCACGAAGTCGGCGAGGCAGAGATTCGGCTTGCCCGTCGGACGCTCGTTCTGCTGGCGCAGGTTGCGCCACGTGAGCGCGACCTGCTCGCGCGACTCGTCGGTGTAAATCTCGATGTCGTCTCCCGCCGCGGCGGCCGGCAGCAGCGTAACGATCCCACTCGCGGTCAGCCAGCGGCCCTCGATGATGCTCTTGAGCATCGCCTGGCCCTCGGCGTGGACAGCGCGCGCCGCCTCGCCGACGATCGGGTCGTCGAGGATCGCCGGAAAGGGGCCCGATAGTTCCCACGCCTGGAAGAACGGACCCCAGTCGATGAACTGCGCGATCTCGCCGAGATCGACATTGCGCAATTCCCGGCGTCCGGGCGCCGCCGGCACCGGCGGTGAATAGACGGACCAGTCGGTGCTAAACGCGTTCGCACGCGCTGCCGCGAGCGGGATCAGCGCCGGCCCCTTCTTGCCGGCATGCCGTACGCGGATCTTTTCGTAGTCGGCCGCGACCTCCGACACGTAATCGTCCTTGAGTTCGTCGGACAGGAGGTTGCTGGCAACGCCGACCGCGCGCGAGGCATCCGGCACGTACACGGTGACGCCACCGTAGTGCGGCGCGATCTTGACGGCCGTGTGGACCCGCGACGTCGTGGCGCCGCCGATCAGCAGGGGCTGCGCCATTCCGAGCCGCTGCATCTCCTGCGCAACGTGTGCCATTTCCTCGAGCGACGGCGTGATGAGACCGGAAAGCCCCACGATGTCGGCGGCGTGTTCGATGGCGGCATCGAGAATCTTCTTCGCGGGCACCATGACGCCCAGGTCGATCACCGCGAAGTTGTTGCACTGGAGGACGACTCCGACGATGTTCTTCCCGATGTCGTGAACATCGCCCTTGACCGTGGCCATTACGATCGTGCCCTTCGGCTTGCCGGCATCCCCTGAACGCGCCTTCTCCTCCTCGATGAACGGAATGAGATGGCCGACCGCCTGCTTCATCACGCGCGCTGACTTCACGACCTGGGGCAGGAACATCTTCCCCGCTCCGAACAGATCGCCGACCACGTTCATGCCGGCCATCAGTGGGCCTTCGATCACCTGAATCGGCCGTGCGTGCTGCCGTCGTGCTTCCTCGGTATCCTCGATGATGTACGTGGTTATTCCCTTGACCAGCGCATGCGAAAGCCGCGCCTCGACCGTGCCCGCGCGCCACGCGAGGTCCTCGGTCGCCAACTTGCCCTGCGCCTTCACGGTTTCTGCGAACGCCACCAGCCGCTCGGTCGCGTCCTCCCGTCGGTTGAGCACGACGTCCTCGACATGTTCGCGCAGAGCGGGATCGAGCTCGTCGTAGACCCCCAGCTGGCCGGCGTTGACGATGCCCATCGTGAGTCCCGCGCGGATCGCGTGGTACAGGAAGACGGTGTGGATCGCCGCGCGCACCGCTTCATTGCCGCGGAATGAAAAGCTGACGTTGGAGATGCCACCCGACACCTTCGCATGCGGCAGGTGCTCGCGGATCCAGCGCGTCGCGTTGATGAAGTCGACCGCGTAGTTGTTGTGCTCGTCGATGCCGGTGGCAATGGCGAACACGTTCGGGTCGAACACGATGTCCTCGGGCGGGAATCCGACACGGTCCACGAGCAGGTCGTACGAGCGGCGGCAAATCGCGGTCTTGCGCTCGAAGCTGTCAGCCTGGCCCCTCTCGTCGAACGCCATCACGATGACCGCCGCGCCGTAGCGGCGCACGAGCTTCGCCTGCCGCAGGAACGCCTCCTCGCCCTCCTTCATCGAGATCGAGTTGACAATCGGCTTGCCCTGCACGCACTTCAGCCCCGCCTCGATCACCTCCCACTTCGACGAGTCGATCATCACCGGCACGCGGGCGATGTCGGGCTCGGTCGCGATGAGATTGAGGAAGCGCACCATCGCCGCCTTCGAATCGAGCATCGCCTCGTCCATGTTGACGTCGATGATCTGGGCGCCACTGGCGACCTGCTGGCGCGCAACCTCGACGGCGCCAGCGAAGTCGCCCGCGAGGACCAGCTTGGCGAACACGCGCGAGCCAGTGACGTTCGTGCGCTCGCCGACGTTGACGAAGAGCGAGTCATCGCCGATGGTGAGCGGCTCGAGGCCGGACAGGCGCATTACGCGGGACATGGCAAAAGCGTCAGGATGAGCAAGGTTTTTCCGCGCATGCGGGAGGGCAAGGGTGAGGGTGGGAGCGATACCCGCCACCGCGGGCTCCAGCCCTCTCCCCGCACGCGGGGAGAAGTCGCATTGCTACGCCATCGCCTCGGCCGGTTCTTCGCGCGGCAACACGCGCGGCGGCAGCGTCTTCACCGCCTCGCTGATTGCGCGGATGTGCTCCGGCGTGGTGCCGCAGCAACCGCCGACGATGTTGACGAAGCCGCTGCGCGCGAAGTCGCTCAGCAGGCGGGAGGTCTGCGCCGGCGTCTCGTCGTAGCCGGTGTCAGACATCGGATTGGGCAATCCGGCATTGGGATAGCACGAAACGAACGTGTCAGCGACCCTGGCGATTTCCTCGATGTAAGGCCGCATCAGCGCGGCGCCAAGCGCACAGTTCAACCCCACTGCAAGCGGTTTCGCGTGGCGGACGGCGTTCCAGAAAGCCTCGGGCGTCTGGCCCGACAACGTACGGCCCGACGCGTCGGTGATGGTGCCGGACACGATGAGCGGCAAACGCCGGCCGACTTGGTCGAAGTACGAATCGACCGCGAACAGCGCCGCCTTCGCGTTCAGCGTGTCGAAGATGGTCTCGACGAGGATCAGGTCGGCGCCGCCTTCGGCGAGCCCCGCGACCGCTTCGCCGTACGCCGCGACCAGTTCGTCGTACGTGACGTTGCGCGCGCCGGGGTCGTTGACTTCGGGCGAGATCGACGCGGTGCGGTTGGTGGGACCCATGGCGCCGGCGACGAAGCGCGGCTTGTCCGGCGTGCGCGCGGTCCACGAATCGGCACACTCGCGGGCGATACGCGCCGCCGCGAAGTTGATGTCGTAGGCGCGCGCCTGCATCCCGTAGTCGGTCTGCGCGATGCCGGTGGCGGAAAACGTGTTGGTCTCGATGATGTCCGCGCCGGCGGCGAGATACTCGTCGTGGATCTCGCGGATCACCTCCGGCTTGGTGACGACAAGCAGGTCGATGTCGCCCTTGAGGTCATGCCCATGATCGTGGAACCCCCCCCGGAAATCGGACTCCGACAGCTTGCGCTGCTGGATCATCGTGCCCATCGCGCCGTCCATGACCAGGATGCGCTCGTGCAGGAGACGGGTCAGCAATGCGGTGCGATCAGGTTGCATCGGGAGGACCGGCGGGTGAGAGTGCATGACAAGACGTTGAATTTTAGCATCTATTTCCGCCTGCCCCCGATGCGGCGCGACTATGGATAGAAGCGTCCGGACTTTGGCGCCCTCCGATGCCGCGTGCTAATCTTGCCCGCCATGAAGCACCTGAAGCCCCTGGACGCAAAGCAACTGCTGGAGGCCAACCCGCAGGCCGTGTTCATCGACTGCCGCAGCGAGATGGAGTACTTCTTCGTAGGCCATCCCGTCGGTGCGCAGCACGTCGCGTGGAACGACGGCCCCGACTGGGAGATCAATCCGCATTTCGTCGGCCAGGTGAAGAAGGTCGCGAGCATGAACCGACCGATCGTTCTCATCTGCCGCAGCGGGCATCGTTCCGTCGACGCCGGCTTGGCCCTCGAGAAAGCCGGATTTTCCGAGGTGTACAACGTCCTCGACGGGTTCGAGGGCCCGCTCGATGACCAGCATCATCGCGGTTCGAAGTCGGGCTGGCGCATGGAAGGACTGCCCTGGGAGCAGCTGTAGGAGCGTCGCGCCCTCGGGCGGCGCGGCGATGAGGTGGTCGACGATTCGAAGCGTCGTTGTTGCGCACCTGGGTTGAAGCGGCTCCGCCCTTCCTGCCATCGCGCCTTCTTGCCGACCCATGTACGGTCCGCTTTCCACGCTGTTCCACGACGCCGACGGGTCCTGCGCCCCGGAAGGCGAGCTCGGCTGGTACGCCGAGCACCTTTCGGCAACGGCGGGTCCTGTGCTCGACGTCATGTGCGGTGCCGGACGCGTGCTCGTCCCGTTGACGGCGCGCGGGAGCAAGGTTCATGGCGTCGACCTGTCGGCGTCGATGCTCGCCCGCTGCGAGGAGAAGCTGGCGGCGGCCGGATTCACGACCGCGGTGTTCCGGCAGGACATCGTCCACATGAACCTGCCGCTTCGCTACGGTTGCGCGTTCATCGCCGGCGGTGCGTTCGGGTTGCTCACCGACCCGGTGGCCGCGGTGGCGGCGCTCGAGCGGGTGCGCGCGCACCTGGTCGATCCTGGCGTCTTGTTGATCGACTGCCGCGTGCCTGCGGCATCGGTGCAGCGGCTCGGCGCGCCGCTGGTCGAAGTGCGCACGATGAAGCTCGCCGATGGCACGCAGATCACGCTGCGTTCGGAAACCACCTGGTCACCGGACGCGAGACTCGCGCGGGCGGAGAACCGGTACGCGCACCGGCGTGGTTCGCAGCGGCTCGGGGAGGAGCACGATACCGTGAGGTCGACCTGGTATTCGGCCAAGGAGATCGTGGAGGTCGTGCACGCCGCGGGCTTTCGCGACGTGACCTCGGGGCCTTCGGCCGTGCCCCTCGATGAGGGTGAAGCCTTCGCGGTGACCGCCCTGCTGTAGCGACCGGGCGCGACGAGAGTCTGCCGGGAATTCGACGAAGGTCGCCCGTCTACCAGCTACCCGAACTGCCACCTCCACCTGAGCTGCCGCCACCGCCGGAGAAGCCGCCGCCGGACGACGAGCTCGAACCGCTTCCGCTCGATCCCATTGTGAAGCCTCCGATCGAAGCGCTGCCCTTTACCTTCAGGTCCTTTTTCGCCTTTTCGTACCAGGCGGAGCGGCTCACGATCAGCTTGGCGATCGGATATCCGATGACGTAGATGGACAAAAGCGTCAGCGCGCCTTTGACGCCGACGATGATGATCGGAAACATCGCCCAGAACGGAATCAGGAACACGTAGAGGAACCAGCCGACGCCGGGCGTCATCACGCCGATGAAGGTGAACAGGCCGATGATGCCGAAGATGAACGCGCCGAGCAGGATGCGCATCGGCCACGGTGGAAGTTCGGGCTCGTTCATCCCGGCGAAACCGAATCCGGAGCTGCCTGCGGAACTCGCCGGCGAATCCGCGTGGGGCTCGGCACCGCCCTCGAGCCGCGCGACGATGGCATTGACCCCGTCGACCACGCCGCCATCGTAGTCGCCGGCCTTGAACTTCGGCGTCATTTCGTTGCGGATGATCCGGCCGCTGATCGCATCGGTCAGCGTGCCCTCGAGTCCGTAGCCGACCTCGATGCGCATCTTGCGGTCGTTGGGCACGACGACGACCAGCACGCCGTTGTCCTTGCCCTTCTGGCCGAGCTTCCACACGGAAAACACGCGGTTCGCGTAGTCCTCGATGCTGTCCTGGCCGATCGTCGGCACCGTCAACACCACCACCTGATTCGTTGTCCTCTGTTCGTGCGCGGACAGCACGTCCGACAGCTGCTCGCGGGTGGCCGGCGACAGGATTTCGGCGTCGTCGACCACCCGCCCCGACAGGAACGGCACGTCGGCCGCCCACGACTGCGCGGCGACCAGTGCCGTCGCCAGACAAAACATGGTCCAGCGCGCGGCCGCAATCATTCGCCGCGCTCCTCGATCGGCTTGTCGGCGAACTGGCCACCGGCGCCGCGCACGATGTCCTTGCCCTCCAGGAGGTCGCCGATGCCGGACAGTCCATCGAGCACGGCGGCGGGAAGATCGCCACCGCGCAGCTTCACCGCCATTCGCTCGATCACCGCGTCCCATTGGGCCGTGCTGACCTGGGTGTGCAGTCCCTTGTCGGCCAGGATCACCATGCGGCGCTCGAGGAGACTGACGAGCAGCAGGATCGCCGTGCGTTCGCGCGTAGCGAACAGCTCGCGCTCGAGAAACTGCACCTTCGCGTACTGGCTCACCTCGAGCGCCGCGCGCGACTCGCGCAGGAAAAGCCGCGCGAACGCGGGCACGTAGATGCTCGCGAGCGCGCTCGCCCCGCCCACCCCGAGGATCGCAAGCACCGTCGTCAGCACCGCCGCGCCAGTCACCCAGTCCGGACGCAGGAAGTCGGCAACGGTCGCGACAAGCGCGGTGAGTACCGCGCCCAGCGCGAACGCGTTCCACACGATTTCCGGATATACATCCGACTTTCCGACCACGACCGTCACGACTTCGACGCCCAGCTCGCGCTCGAGCGCCGCCACGCGTGCCTCGATCGCCTGGGCGTCGGTGGGGGAAAGGAACATGGGGGGTGAGGCAGCGAGGCGTCGTTGCGCCATCACAGCCTGAGGCTCATGTACACGGCGCCGGGCAGCGGATTCTGATAGTACGGTGCGCACTCGGCAAAGCCCAGCCGCGCATAGAGTCGCCGCGCATCGGTCATCCAGTCGAGCGTATCGAGCTTGATCTCCCGGTACCCGACGACGCGAGCCTCGTCCACCAGGGCGCCCGCGAGGCGGGCGCCCAGGCCGGCGCCGCGCGCGCGCGGTTGCACGTAGAGTCGCTTCACCTCGCCCAATGTGTCGCCGTTGGCGCCGGCGCCGAAGTCGGACAGCGGACGCAAGGCAATACAGCCGGTGGCGTTTCCCGGCGCACCGGCGAGTAGCAGCCTTCCCCAAGGCGGTGCGTAGACGCCAGGCAACGTGGCGAGCTCTTCGGCAAAGCCCTGGAAACCCAGGTCAACGGCAAGCCATGCCGCGTATTCCTCGAAGAGCGAGCGCGCCGCATCGAAGTCGGCAGGCAGGACCGCGGCGCGGATCACCGGCACGATCAGCTTCCGTGCTCGCACGCCGTGGTCTTGATCTCCGTGCCGGGATACTGGGCCTGGAGATCCTTCAGGCGCGCGACGACCGGTTGCTGCGGGTCGCGAACGACGACCAGCGTCTGCACGATCGGCTGCCCGCGCGGCTCGACCTTCGCGAGCTTGATGCCGAGCCGCGCGAGTTCTTCCGCGTAGGCGACCGCCGCGGACTCGGTCCGGAACACGCCGAAGGAGACCGCGTATTGGCCCTTGCCGGCATCGGCAATGCCCAGGTCCTTCACGCCTTGCCGCCGCAGGTCGCTGATGCGTGTTTCGGCCGCGGCACGGGTCGCGAACGGACTCATGTTGACCCAAAAGCCACCGTCGAACTCCACCCGCTTCTGAGTCAACAGGCGGCCCAGCGCGAGCGGTTCGAGATCGGCAAGCGCGCGCGCGCGGTCGGCGTCGGAGAACGGCCCCCACTCGACGCAGACATCGGCGAGCGCCGCGACCTTGCCCGGGGCAAGGGCCGCAACCTCCTGCGGCGTCAGCAGCCGGATCTTGTCGGGCTGGACCTGGTCCGCCAGCAGCATCGCCTCGCCTCCGCCTGAGTCCAGCTTCGTATAGGCGTAGAGCGTCAAGTTCGCTAGCAGCAGGAGAACGATGACGATGCGCATGGTGGGCGGCGGTCAGATGGAAGCGGCGACGGTCGGCATGTCCTCGGGTACCCGATTATCCACGACCGCCAGCGGCCCGGTAAGCGCCGGTGCGATATCTCGCGCAGGGATCTCTTCGGGCCGGAAACCGGCCACGACTGGAGTCCGGTGGTACCGCCAGCCTAGACGCGACGCAGCGAGATCTCGCCGGAAAGAAAGCGCGCGCGGCGCGGGCCATCGGCAAGCACCAGCGCTCCGGTGCTGTCGACGCCGGCGACGGTACCCTTCACGCTGGCGCCATCCGGCAGCAGCAGCTTCACGGGCTTGCCCTGGTAGGCATGCCGGCGTTGCCATTCGGCGGCAAATGCCGGAAAGCCTGCGCGCGAATAGTCATCGAGGGTCTTCGCGAGTTCGCTCGCAACGCGCGCGAGCAGGTGGTTGCGGTCGATGGGCGGCGCCCCACGTCCGGCGACCGTGGTCAGGTCGTTCACCGGCTGCTCGATATTGCGACGGATTTCCGCTGGAAGACGCACGTTGAGCCCGACGCCGACAACGACCGTCGACGGACCCAATGCATCGCCGTTGAGCTCCACCAGGATGCCGCCGACCTTCAAATGACGAAACACCAGGTCGTTCGGCCACTTGAGCTCCACGCCGGCGAGACCTTCTGCCTCCAGTGCGCGGACAACCGCCACGCCCACGGCCAGCGACAGCCCGGCGAGGAAGCCTGCGCCCTGCTCGAACTGCCAGCCGAGCGAGAACGTAAGGCTGCCACCGGCCACGGCCGTCCACGCCTTGCCACGGCGCCCGCGACCCGCGCTTTGCCATTCGGCGGCGAGGACGCAGCCATGCACGTCGCGGCGCTGTGCCCGCTTCAACAATTCGGTCGACGTCGACCCGATCTGGTCGACGACCTCGATGTCGAGCGCGGGAAGATTCGCCCCTTTGGCCGTCATCGCCCGCAGCGCCTTGCGGATTTCGTCGGCGCCCAGGAAATCAGGCGCGGCGGTCAGCCGATAGCCAAGGCCCCTTACCCGTTCGAGGGACAACCCCGCCGTTTCCGCCTGCTTGAGGAGCTGCGAGACGCGCGCGCGCGTCAACCCCACCGTCGCGGCGAGGTCTTCGCCGGAATGGAAGGCGCCATCTGAAAGCTGGCGTACGAGCGAGAAGCCAAGAGGAGTGAGCACTTACATTAGCCTGTCATGTTGCACCGCCAAATGTACCACGGTGGCGCGATTCGTGCACCAGTTTCGGGCCTGGACTAACCGATGTGCGTCCAACGATCCCCGAATTCAAGCCTGCGGGGCGGCGCGGCGCGGAAAAACGCTCCAATCTAGCCCTGGGGACCCGACCCACCGGCCTGCAGCACCTTCAGGAGCCACTCGTGCAGCCGGGGGTCGCCGGTGGCCAGCACCGGGCCGCCCTGGTCGCAGCTTTCACCGGTCCAGCTGCTGATGGCTCCGCCGGCGGAGCGCACGATGGGGATCAGCGCCTGAACGTCGTACGGCTGCAATCCATTCTCGATCACGACGTCGACGAATCCCATCGCCAGCTGCGTATAGCAGTAGCAATCGCCCCCATAGCGCAAAAAACGCGCACGGTCGGAGACGGCGGACAGCGACGCGAGCTCCGCCGACGTGCGGAATTGCCGGGGGTCGGTGGTGGTGACGATTGCATCTTCGATGCGCGCGCATTGCCTTGTATGCAGCATTCGTTGCTCTTCGCCGCGTCGCCACTGGGCATCGCCTCCGGCGGCGCCCAGAAACGTCTCGCCCACGAACGGCTGATGCACGACGCCGACCACCGGCTCCGTGCCGTCGTGGAGCGCAATCAGCGTCGCCCAGTGATGCTGGCCGAGGATGAAGCTCTTGGTGCCGTCGATGGGATCGATCACCCACGTCATCGGCGATGTGCCGGCCTCGCGCCCGCGCTCCTCGCCATGGATGCCATGGTCCGGATACGCCTGCCTGATCGCCGCGCGGATCGCATCTTCCGCCGCACGGTCGGCGATCGTGACCGGGTCGTAGCCCATGAAGTTGCGCTTGTCTTCCACCGCGATAATCTCGCGAAAGTGGGGCAGGATCGCGGCGCCCGCGGCGGCCGCCGCGCGCCGGGCGAACTCGAGGTACTCGGCGGCTTCGCGTGGAGTCATTTCGTGATCATGCCGGAAGGCCGGAAGATCTCAGGAATTCGTTTCGATGGCGCTCGGGCCGCTCGAAGCAGCCGCGAGAATCTCGCGCTCGGCATCGGCGCTCAGCACTTCCTTCCATGCCGTCCCGTTGTCACGTCCGGCAAGCCACGCCGCGGTGTCGGCGACGGTCGCAACGAGCGCGCGCGTGGGCAGGCCTGCGCGCCGCGCTTTCGAGCAGTCGATCTCCATGAATCCCGCCTCCTCGGTGAAGACGGCGGGAATCCACAGCGGCAGCCCCGTCCACGGCGTGACCTTGTACGCTAGCAGCGTCGCCTCATCCGTCCACGCCGGTCTCGGCGCTTGCGGACCTCCGGCGGCGACAAGCGCAGCGACCAGTTCGCCGAACGTCCATTGTCCTGCGGGGCTCGTCGCGTTGAACGTGCCGGAGGCCTGTTGCGCGAGGGCATCGAGCATGAACAACGCGAGATCGCGCGCGTCGATGAACTGCAATCGCCGCTCCTGCGGCAGCGGCACGACCGCCTCCGCTGCGCGGGCGCCCAGGAGATGCGGGTGCACGAAGCGCGCAATCCAGTAGCCGAATCGATCGGTGGGGTCGAACGGCCCGACGATCAGGCCCGGTCGCACGACCAGCGCCCGCTCGCCGAAGACTTCCGACACGACCGACTCGCATGCGGCCTTGAGCGGCCCGTAATACTTGCCGATCTCCTCGGTCGCCGGCTCGCGGAGCGTGCCCACCGGCGCGCTTTCGTCCTGTCCCGGCCGGGTCGCGTCGGCGAGGACCGAGATCGACGACACGAACAGATACCTCCGCACGCGCGGCGCCAGCAGCCGTGCCGACGCGCGCACGACGCGCGGCACGTAGCCGCTGGTGTCGATCACGGCGTCCCAGCTTCCGCGTTCGAGCACGGCCAGTCCGGGCGCGACCTCCGGATCGCGGTTGCCCGTCAACATCGTCACCGCCGTGCCCCAGGGATTGGCCTGCCTGCCGCGGGTGAATACGGTGACCTCGTCGCCACGCGCCAGCGCAACGTCGACGATGTGGCGCCCCAGAAAACGCGTGCCGCCGAGGATCAGGAGGTTCACGACCTGCCGTTCCGGACCGGGACCGCCTTACCCGCGCGGAACGATCTTCACGCCGTTCAACTTCTCCTGCGCCTCGACCAGCGACGCGACGTACTTGTCGCCGAAGCCCAGCAGATTGGCGTTGACGAGGGTCTGGTGCACAGCCTCGCCGATGATCGCCGACACCGGCAGCGATTCGGCAAAATGCGTGTAGTACCGCAGGTCCTTCATCGCGTTGACCAGCGTGAACTTGAGGCCGGTCAAGTCGCCGTTGCCCTCGATGATCTTGCCGGCGATCATCTGGAAGATGCCGGAGTTCACCGCACCCGCCGAGACGACTTCGTGCAGCTTCTTGATCGACAGCCCCGACTTCGCCGCGGCGGCGAGCGCTTCCGCGGTCGCAGTGGCAATCGACATCGCAATGAAGTTGTTGATGAGCTTCAACGCGATCCCGTGCCCGGGCGGCCCGGCGTGGATGATGTTCTCGCAGAAAGCCGCGAGCACCGGCTGCAACTCGCCGAATGTCGCATCGTCGGCGCCGACCATGATGTTGAGCCGCCCCTGCTCGGCTTCCACCGGTGTGCGGGCGAGCGGAGCGTCGACGAAGCGCACGCCCTTCGCCGCGAGTTGTTCGCGCATTTTCGTCGTCGTCGCAGGTTCGCTGGTCGACGTGTCGACGACGATCAGCCCCTTCCGCGCGACCGTCGCAATGCCGTCCTTGCCGTTGACGATCTCCTCGACCTGCGGCGCGCCGGTCACGCACAGGATCACGACGTCGGCATCCCGCGCGACGTCGGCATTGGTCGCGACCTCCTTCGCGCCCGCCGCGAGCAGGTCTTCGAGCGGCTTGCGGTTGCGATTGACGCGCACGGCGAGCGAATGACCTTTGGTGACGAGGTTCTTGGCAATCCCGTGGCCCATGAGACCGATGCCGACGAATCCGATGCGAGCTTTGTCCATGAGTTCTCCTTGACGAATGGTAGTGCGGGTAGTGTGGAACGATCAATCGATGATCGGCGGCTCCGGTACGACGGAAAGCTTCCGCCGGCGCTCATGCCAGGTCAGAAGCAATCCGCTGCCCGCGATCACTGCCATGCCGACCAGCGTCAGCATGTCCGGAAAATCCCCGAACGCGAGCCAGCCGACCAGCGTGGCGAACACGATGTGAACATAGGTGAAAGGGGTCAGCGCCGACGCCGGCGCCCGCTGGAACGCGAGTATGAACATGAAATGGCCGGCCGTCCCCAGCACGCCGGCCGACACGAGCATCGCCATGTCGGTCCAGGTGATGTCGAGGCGCGAGCCGAAGAATGGCCAGGCGGCCGTCATCAGCGCGGAACCTACGAGCGCCGGGTACAGGAGGGTCACACGCGGATCGTCGCCGGCCAGCATGCGCGTCAGTATCTGGAAGACGGCATAGAACGACGCCGAGCACAACACGAGCAGCGACGCGCTTTGGAAGAGGTCGGCACCCGGCCGCACGATCAGCAGCATCCCGACGATGCCGGCGACGACAAACGCCATTCGTGGGGGCGACAGGCGCTCTCGCAGGAATGCGACCGCCAGCATGGTCACGAGCACGGGAGTCGTGTAGTTGATCGCGGTCGCGTTGGCGAGCGGCAGGTACTTGAGCGAGGTGAAGAAGAACAGCGTCGAAGCGATCAGGAGCCCACCGCGTATCAGCTGCAACGGCAGCCGGCGCGTGCGCACCATTCCCCGCCCCATCGTCGGCGCGAGCCAGACGAGCATCGCGAGCAACTGGAATGTCCAGCGCGCCCAGACCAGAAACGGCACCGGAAGCCTTGGCGCCATCGTCTTGATCATCCCGTCCATGAGCGAAAACAGCGCGACCGCGCCGGTGATCATGAATATCGCCGACGGCGGAATGTAGACGCGGTCCTCGCTCATCGGGCGCCCGCCAGGAACGCGTTGAGCGGCGCCTGCTGCGACCGCCGCAACGCAAGACACTGATCGATCTTCTCGAGCGACTCGCGGTACTTTCGCGTGCCCGCTTCGAGCGGCGCGACCCGCGCCCCGAACGCCGACACGAACAGCGTGCGCTCGGCATCGGTGCAGGCGCCGCTCGCAAATGCCGGCCAGAACCCCTGCTGCTCGCCTGGCGCGCGCATCATCAACGCCGGGCCGTTGCCGACCAGCCAGCGAAGCACGACCGGGCGGTTCACATCGTCGCGCAGCGCTTCGGCCAGCAGCGCGAAGGTGTCGCGCGGATTGACCTTGGTGTCGAGCATGAGCGCCAACGCACGCGCCTGCAGCGCCGGATCGCGGAACGCGCCCAGCGCGGCGAACGCGTCATCGCGTTCGTTCTGGTCGCTGCCCGCCTTCGCGACGACAATCAGACCCTCGAACAGGCGCGGCGCGTCCTTGCCGCCGGCGCGCGCTGCTCCCATCAACACCATCCGCCTCGATTCCGGCGGAATCGCACTACGATGGACCAGCCAGCGCTGCGCGAGTTGCTGCGCCTTGCGCGCGAGTGCCATGTCCTGGCCGCGGTCGGAAACCAGCGGCACCGCGGTCTCGCGCAGACGCAGGAGATCGGGGCTCTCGTCCTTGCGTACCACCCAGCCGAGACCACGCGCCCGGTCGCCGAAATGGCTACGGATCCACGCGGCATAGCGAACGGCGTTGGCAGGATCCACCAGCGCACGGGGCACGCTGCCGGCGAACTCGAAGGCTCGGCGCGCAGCGCGCGGATCGTTGCTGCCACCCAGGCGCGCCGCGAAGGGCAGCACGTCCTGGTAACCGACGCTGCCGGCACTCGCCAGCAGCTGGACGTCGGCGAGGAACGGTTCGTAGTCGGCGCCCGAGAGCACCCGCTCCGACTTTGGCAGCGCCGCGTACAACGCGGGGGTCAGTCGCGGCAGGTAGTAGCCCAGGCCGCTGCGATTGGCGATCACCCACTGCGGGCAGGTCGTCGACGGAAGCGGCACCGTCTGTCTTTCCTCTCTCACCAGCACGCATGCCTGCCGGCTCGACCTCGCATCGCCGAAATCGAAACACGCGGGAAACACCCAGGGCTCGGCCGCGGAGACCGGCGCACCGACCGGCAGGAACCGCCGCTGCGCGAGCTGCAGGGCCGGCGCGCCCGTACAGTCGAGCGCGACATCCAGCAGCGGCACGCCGGCGCGCTCGACGAAGCCCCGAAGCGCCGGAACCAGCGCGTCGTCAGTGGCTGCCAGCGCCGCGAAAAAATCCTCGGCGGTAGCGTTGCCCCACGCATGCTTTCTCAGGTACCGGCGCACGCCCTCGCGGAACTTCTCGGGTCCCAGCCACTGCTCGAACATGGCCAGCACGGTTTCGCCCTTCGCGTACGTGATGCCGTCGAACGCCGCGCGCACCTCGCCTTGCTCGGTCACCGGCTGGCGAATGCGACGCGCGGATTGCAGCCGGTCGAACTCCATCGCCCTGCTGCGCTGGCGTGAACGCCATCCGCTGCGCGGCCAGTCGGGTCGGACCTGCACGGTCACCAGGCTTCCCATCCAGGACGCGAACGATTCGTTCAGCCACAGGTCGTCCCACCACGCCATCGTCACGTAGTCGCCGAACCACATGTGGGCAATTTCGTGCGCAGTGACCCCGATGAAGCGCTGCTCGAACACCGGCGACATCTCATCGGGCCGCGCGAGCAGGTTGCGCGCCGTGAACGTGATCAGTCCCGGATTCTCCATTGCGCCGCCGAACGTCGACTTCGGATAGGCGAGTAGGTCGAGCTTCGGGAACGGATAGGGGATGCCGAAGTATCGCTCGGTGGCCGCCAGGATGGCGCCGGTGTTCGCTGCCGCGTACGCGGCCTCCGATGCGCGGCCCCTGGGGGTGACGATCGAGATCGGCGTGCCATTGCGTCCCGCGCGGCCGGCATCACGGACGTCGAACTCGCCCACCGCGAAGGCAACGAGGTACGACGGAAGCGGCGGTGTGCGCTGGAACGTGAATTCCCGCCAGCCCTGGACGGCTTCGCGTTCAGTGGCCACCGGCATGTTGGAAAACGCCCGCATCGCCGTGGGAACGACCAGCGTCAGTGTCCACGGCGCCTTGCGGTCCGGCTCGTCGAAGCTGGGAAACACGCGCCGCGCATCGAGCGGCTCGAACTGCGTCAGCGCGTACCAGCGTTCGCCATCCTGCTGGCGGAAAAGTCCGGTCCCCCCGTCGCTCTCGATCGTGCCGGCGTAGCCGATCGTCAGCCGCGCCTCGCCCACCGGCAACACGCTGGCGAATCGCAAGCCGACCACGTCGTCGCTGCCGGGCACGACCGTCGCGGCGATGGGTTCGCTGCCGGCGGTGGCGGCCGTTGCGTTCGCGACGCGGATCGTGAGCTTCTTCGCGTTGAGCCAAATGAGGTCCGTGGGTTCCAGCACCCGGACCGTGATATCGATCGTCGCGGAGAAAACGTCGCTGGCGGGGTCGACGCGCAGCTTCGGCTGGTAATGAAGCGGTACGACGTCACGCGGCAGCCGAAGCCCGGGCACGGTTGCCTCTGCCGACGGTACCTGCGCCTGTGCCTGCGCGCCACCGAGCATGGCGGCCAGCGCGAGCATCTGCACGACGCGGCGGACCTGCCTTGCGGCCCGCAACGCGGCCAAGCGCAGGGAAGAACGGTCGGGATCTGCTGCGGTCAAGTTGGGCGGAGCTTCGAAAAATATGCCGGGCGCGAACGGCCCGGCAGCAGAGAGCATCATTTTACCCATCTCCGCGAGGAACCGGAAGGATCCGCCGCGCCCGCCGCGCGCCAATCGGCCCACATTGGCAGCACCGTTTACACTCGAGGCGAGGGTCACCGCCCGGAGCGCCGCCCGCGCCCGGCGCGATGCACCGACCACCCAAGGACGGCGATGCACGATCTACCCCTGATTTCGACCTTGGCAGGCGGGCTGGCCGCAGCGCTGCTGTTCGGCTGGCTCACGCAGCGGCTCGGCCTGTCCACGCTCGTCGGCTACATGATCGCCGGCGTCCTGGTCGGCCCGCACACGCCCGGTTTCGTCGCCGACACCAACCTCGCCATGCAGATGGCCGAGGTCGGCGTGATCCTGCTGATGTTCGGGGTCGGCATGCACTTTCATCCGCAGGAACTCCTGCGCGTCTGGCGCATCGCGGTCCCTGGCGCGATTGCGCAGAGCGCCGTGGCAATCGTGGCCGGATGGGCCTGCGCGCGCAGTTTCGGGTGGAGCAACGCCGCAGGCTTCGTATTCGGTATGGCGCTGGCGGTGGCCAGCACCGTCGTGCTGATGCGAATGCTGGTCGAGCAGGACCGCCTGGGCACGCGCGCGGGGCATGTCGCGGTCGGCTGGCTGATCGTCGAAGACCTCTTTACGGTCGTGGCGCTCGTCGTGCTGCCGGTGCTCGCCAGCGGCATGGGGAATCTCGCATCGTTCGGCCTGCCGCTCGCGATGGCGCTCGGCAAGGCGGGCCTGTTCGCGCTGCTTGTCTGGTTCATCGGCATCCGTGTCGTGTCGCGCGTGCTGGAACTCATCGAGAAGACAGGTTCCGAGGAACTCTTCACCTTGACCATTTTCGTTTTCGCGCTCGGCATCGCAATGATTGCCGCGTCGGTGTTCGAGGTGTCGGTGGCGCTCGGCGCCTTCGTCGCCGGACTGGTGGTCGGACAGTCGCGCTTCGGTCCCCGGGCCACCGGTTACATGACGCCTTTTCGCGACGTGTTCTCGGCGCTTTTCTTTGTCTCCGTCGGCATGCTGTTCAATCCGGCGTTCGTGCTGGAACACCCGATCATGGTGCTGGCCGCGCTCGCGATCGTGCTGGTCGTGAAGCCGCTGGTCGCGCTGGTGATCGTGAAGTTGATCGGCGATGCGAAGGGAACGGCCTCCACCGTTGCCGTGGGTCTCGCACAGATCGGCGAGTTCTCGTTCATCCTCGCCACGCTCGGCAAGTCGCTGTCGATTCTGCCCTCCGAGGGCTTCGACGCGCTGGTCGTGGCCGCGATACTTTCGATCGCGGCGAACCCCATCCTGTTCCGGATGTTGCGCAAGCGCGAGCAGCGCAACAACGCCATCGCGCCGGACGTCGCCAAACGATAGAAAACGTGGATAATCCGGATGCCACGCGGAACGCTGATTCCGTGGCGCCACCCTATCTGTCCCCGAGGAGATCCCGTAATGCTTCGATACCCAGTCCTTGCCCGAATCCTGGTCGCCGCGCTCGCGGCCCTGACGCTCGCTTTCGCGGCGAGCGCGCCGGCGCAGGCCCAGCAGGCAACTATGCGCCAGAAGCTCGTCCTGCAGGTCAGCGACGCCGACCCGGCCAAGTGGAACCTCGCGCTCAACAATGCGAAGAACGTCCAGGCCGATCTCGGGGCCGCTAACGTCGACATCGAAATCGTCGCCTACGGTCCCGGAATCGGGATGTTGAAGACTGAATCCTCAGTCGGCAACCGCGTCGGTGACGCGATCGCGGCGGGCGTGGCCGTGGTCGCCTGTGAGAACACGATGCACGGGCAGAAGCTGACCAAAGCCGACATGCTCGACAAGATCGGCTATGTCCCGGCCGGAGTGACCGAGCTCATGAAAAGGCAACAGGAGGGATGGGCGTACGTCCGGCCCTAGGGCGAGTGGTGCGCTCGTCGATCGCGCTGCTGCGGTTCTTGGTGTTCTGGGCGACATGCGGCGTCACCCCGATAGCGCGGCAGTCCGCGACAAAGTCGGCCGTGTCATAGCCTTTATCGGCGCCTACCGTCTTGGGCGTGGCTCCGGGCTGCGCCGCCAACATCGCGATGGCGGCCTCGCGTTCAGCCTTCCCGGTCGCGTGGGTCAGCCGGTGGTCGACCACCAGCCCGTTGCGATTCTCCATCAGCGCATGGCCCATGTAATACGGCAGCGCCTCGGCATTCTTGCTCTTGCGATAGAGCCGCGAATCGGGATCGCTACGGCTCTCGCGCGTATCGTTGGTGCGCGGTTGCCCGCGGAAGTTAACCTCGGGGTTGCTCTTCGAACCGCTCGCCGGCGGCGGTGGCCCGTCCTTGGGCACGAAGCTCTTCTGCGAGGCCCAGGCACGCACCAGCGTGCCGTCCACCGAAAAATGTTCGGTGCTCAGCAACCCTTTCGCGCGGGCTTTCTTGCGATCAGGTCGATGAGGGCCGACGTCCCGCTGTGGCCGCGGCCCTCTTGGATCTCCGCGTCATAGGCGGTGAGCGTAAGCGTTTCCCAGCCCGAGAACTCGCTTTCCAGCCATTCCCGCGTGTACATGTGCTCGCGGCGAGGAGGCCCGCCCGTGCCGTAGTCCACCTGCTCCGGCCGGTAGCCCTCGAGTAGGAAAAGGCCTCCCGGCCTGACCACCGCCTTCATCCCGGCAAAGACGGTCTCGCGCTCCGCCGGCGGCAGAAACTGGATGAAAACCGCGACGACCGCGTCGTAGGTCGGCGCGTTCCAGTTCCATTCGAGGATATCGCCCTCCCGATGGTCGACGCGAACACCTCGGCGTGCCGCCAGGGCCTTCGCCTTGGCGACTGCATTGGGCGCGAAGTCGAAGGCGGTGACGTCGAAGCCACGTTCGGCCAGGAAAACACTGTTGCGCCCTTCGCCATCGGCGACGCACAGAACGGATTGGCCGGACGGGATGCGGTGCGCGTTGGCGCGCACGAAGGCGTTGGGCTCCTCGCCGAAGTGGTAGTCGTCCCGCGCGTATCTCGCGTTCCAGGTTTCCAGCGGCGTGTCGAATCCGGCCATCGGGCAGATCCTTTTGTCGTTGCGTGGGGGGCGGTCTGTCGCGGCTCGCCGGCTGGAGCGGGTGAAGGGAATCGAACCCTCGTCGTAAGCTTGGGAAGCTTCTGCTCTGCCATTGAGCTACACCCGCGATGCTGCACGCATTTTACGCGCCCGGTGGCGCGGCGCACAACGCAGCGCCCCCCTAGCGCCGGTCGTTGAGCATGAAGCCGATGCCGATCGTAGTCTGGCGCCAGTTGTAGTCGAGCAGGCTTTCGCCGTAGCCGGTGAAGACCTGAACATAGCCCTTGAAGGGGAACGCGCGGGCCTCCGACGGAGGCACCAGCGGAAAGGCGAAGGCGAGCTCGCCCGAGCCCTTGCCGGTGCGCAGGTTGCCGCGCGCCATGGCATTGAGCTGGTAGTCGCCGCGACGGTATATGGCGCGCAGTTCCCCGTGGCCCAGATAATCGGTGATCCCGGGATTGTCGTCGTCGCCCGGGTCCTCGCCGATCCGGTACCAGCCTCGCGCCAGCAGCGCCAGTTGGCCGCCCTCCTTCCAGTCACGCTCGAAACCCGCCTCGGCGTAGACGCGGTTCCAGCTGCGCGAAGCCGCGCCCGACTGGCCGTTGGACAGGTGCGAGACGCCGAAATTGAGCAGGCGCCAGGCGAAACCGTTGCCGTCGTTGTCGACGCCGAAGAGTTCGGGCCGCAGCGCGACGATCACCTCGGGTTGGTAGTTGGACTCGCGAAACGGCCGCGAATCGGACGCAGCGAACGCCTGCCACCAGCTCTGCTGCGTGTACGCGAGCCAGAGGCCATAGGCGTGATCGTCGCGGTCGAAGATGCGCACCTTGCCCGAAATCTGGAACCGGATGCCCTTGGGATCGGTGCTCGGCTGGTCGCTGTACACGCGCTCGGGCGAGGTCTGCGGTTCGGCGTTGAACGGATTGGTGCCGTAGGCGACGAGGTAGTTGGGGTGGTATTGCCTGATCTCGAACTTGCTTTCCCCGGGGCTGGTGTCGAAGCCCCAGAACTCACCCAGGATGCCGCCGGCGGGGGGGATGTGGACCGCCGCGGACGTACCGGCGCTTTCGGTGGCGATCGGCGGGCTTTCGCGGTCGTGCTCGTGTGGCGAGACATCGCGTCCGGTAACGGCGTCGTAGCAATCCAGCCGGGCTGTCCGGTCACCGATTGCATGGCAACGGGCGATCGTTCGCGCATCGCCCCCGAAAGCATCGTTTGCCGTCGTGGCAGCCGCAGCCGCGAAAGCGGCGCCCAGCGCCATCCAGATCCATCTCGACTGTCTCATCGCTGCACTCCCGCGTCCCACCTGGCGGCCTCCGCCGGGTGTCGCCGGGGGTCCGCGTCACTCCGGATTGCCTGTCAGGCAGTTTCAGCGTAACGTGGTTCCAACGCTAGGGGTCCTGCCGGCTCGCGTCGGCGGGTGAGAGCAAACCCTTGGAACCTGATCCGGATAATGCCGGCGCAGGGAAGCGTGAAGCGCATCACTTCCGCTCCTCGCGCCGCCTGCCTTCGAGGAGACTGCCCATGAATGCCAACGACCGCTACTTCGCGCGCGACGCGAAGGTGGATTCGGCCGCCGTCGCGCCGCTGCCCGCATCGCGCAAGATCTACGTCGAAGGTTCGCGCCCCGACATCCGCGTGCCGATGCGCGAAATCTCGCAGGGCGACACGCCCGCTTCCTTCGGCGCGGAGAAGAATCCGCCATTGGCCGTCTACGACTGCTCCGGGCCCTATACCGACCCGGCCGCCGCCATCGACATCCGGAGGGGATTGCCCCCGCTGCGCGGCGCGTGGATCGCCGAGCGCGGCGACACGGTCGCGCTGGCGGGGCCCACCTCGACCTTCGGCCAGGCGCGTCTGGCCGACCCGGACCTGGCCGGCCTGCGCTTCGACCTGCATCGCAAGCCCCTGCGCGCGAAGCGGGGCGCGAACCTCAGCGGCAATGTCACGCAGATGCACTACGCGCGGCGCGGCATCGTGACGCCGGAGATGGAATTCGTCGCCATCCGCGAGAACCAGCTGCGCGGGCAGATGGACGCGCAGCTGCCGGAGGGCGTACGCCGCCAGCATCCGGGGCAGAGTTTCGGCGCGGCGATCCCGTCGGTTATCACGCCCGAGTTCGTCCGCGATGAAGTTGCGCGCGGCCGCGCGATCATCCCGTGCAACATCAATCATCCGGAATCCGAGCCGATGATCATCGGCCGCAATTTCCTGGTAAAGATCAACGCCAACATCGGCAACTCCGCGGTGTCGTCCTCGATCGGCGAGGAAGTCGAGAAGATGACCTGGGCGATCCGCTGGGGCGGCGACACGGTGATGGACCTGTCCACCGGCAAGAACATCCACGAGACCCGCGAGTGGATCGTGCGCAATTCGCCGGTGCCCATCGGCACCGTGCCGATCTACCAGGCGCTGGAAAAAGTCGACGGCAAGGCCGAGGACCTGACCTGGGAGATCTTCCGCGACACGCTTGATCGAGCAGGCCGAGCAGGGCGTGGACTACTTCACCATCCATGCCGGCGTGCTGCTGCGCTACGTCCCGATGACCGCCAAGCGAATGACCGGCATCGTATCGCGCGGCGGCTCGATCATGGCCAAGTGGTGCCTTGCGCATCACAAGGAGAGCTTCCTCTACACGCGATTCGAGGAAATCTGCGAGATCATGAAGGCCTACGACGTCGCCTTTTCGCTGGGTGACGGCCTGCGCCCCGGTTCGATCCACGACGCCAACGACGAGGCGCAGATGGGCGAGCTTGCCACGCTGGGCGAACTCACGCAGATCGCGTGGAAGCACGACGTGCAGGTGATGATCGAAGGCCCCGGCCACGTGCCGATGCACATGATCAAGTACAACATGGACGAGCAGCTGCGGCTGTGCGGCGAGGCGCCGTTCTACACGCTGGGGCCGCTGACCACCGACATCGCACCGGGTTACGACCACATCACCAGCGGCATCGGCGCGGCGATGATCGGCTGGTATGGCACCGCGATGCTCTGCTATGTGACGCCGAAGGAGCACCTGGGGCTGCCGAACAAGAACGACGTCAAGGACGGCATCATCACCTACAAGATCGCCGCGCACGCGGCCGATCTCGCCAAGGGCCATCCCGGCGCGCAGATCCGCGACAACGCGCTGTCCAAGGCGCGTTTCGAGTTCCGCTGGGATGACCAGTTCAATCTCGGCCTCGATCCGGACAAGGCGCGCGAATTCCACGACGAGACGCTGCCGCAGCACGGCGCCAAGCTCGCGCACTTCTGCTCGATGTGCGGCCCGCATTTCTGCTCGATGAAGATCACGCAGGACGTGCGCGAGTACGCGGCGAAACAGGGCATCGCCGAAGCCGACGCGCTGGCCAAGGGCATGGAGGCCAAGGCGGTGGAGTTCGTGAAGAAGGGGGCGGAGATCTACAGCAAGGCGTGATCGCTATTTCGCCGACGGCGGAAAGCCCATGCGGTCCACGATCGCCTGATAGCGGCGTTGCCGGCCAGCTCGGGGGAGAGCGCGGGAAAGCTGGCCGCGTACACCATGTTCGGCGTCCGGTCCGCGAAGGCCTTTTCGTACCAGCGCAGCGCCTCGTCGACTTCGCCGAGCGCGCGTGGATCGACGCGAACGCCACTGGGTCAACGTACTGCCTGCGCTCGAGTTCATGGAGCCGGTCGAGCTTTTCGCGCGCCCGCGCGGGGTCGCCGCAGGCCGCGTAAGTGACGCCCAGCCACGACCACGACATGGGGGCATTCCCACCGGCGATCCTGCCTTCGGCGATCCCGGCCTGCACGAGGGCCAGCTCGGATTTCTTCTGAAGGGCCAGCGTGCGCGCGAGCTTGATGTAGCCCCAGGTCCAGTTGGGATTGATGTCGATCGCACGGCGGAAACCCGCAGCCGCCTGCGCATGGTCTCCACGAACCAGCGCGATGATCGCCAGGTTGTGGACGGGACCGGTCGACAAAGGGTCGAGCCGCGCCGCCTCGCTGCTCCGGTCGAAGGCCTCGTCGAGCCGGCCCATGGCCATCAGATACTCTCCGTAGGCCTCATGGCCCGCCTGGCTGCCCGGATTCAGTTCCAGCGCGCGCCGGAATTCGACTTCCGCGCCCGCCCAGTCCCATTCGAAGTAGTAGCGAATCATGCCGAGCGCGGCGTGCGCCTCGGCCAGGTCCGGATCGAGTTCCAGTGCGCGGGTTACGGCAGCCTGCGCCTTGCCCAGCGCCACGGTGCGATCGACCGCGCGCAGGTAGGCCTGCAACGTGTACGCCTCGGCCAGTCCCGCATGCGCCATCGCGTAGCCCGGCGCCCGCGCCACGGCCTGCAGGAAGCAGTCGACGCCCTTGTCCATCTCCTGCTGATTGCCGATGAGAAAGCTGCGACCGCGGAGGTACAGGCGATAGGCCTCGGGGTCCGCCGTCGCGGCGCGGGCGAGCCGGCCGTGGTCGGCGCCGCTGAGACGATGGATCAACGCCGCGGCAATGGTGGCCGCGAGCTCGCCCTCCACCTGCAGCAGGTCATCCGTCGAGCTGCTGAATTTCTCGCCCCACAGCTGCGTGTCGTCGTTGACGCTCACCAGCTCGGCGCCGATGGCGAAGACTTTGCCCCCGCTGGCCGAGATTGCCGACGACGAGCGCATCCACGCCCAGCTTGCGGGCGAACGCCATCGGTTCGACTTCCTGGTTCTTGAAGGCGAAGGCCGAGGTTCGCGAAATGACGGAAAGCCCGTCGAGGCCCGACAGCCGGTTGATGAGGCTCTCCGAAATGCCGTCGCACAGGTAGTCGATCGCTGCGTCGCCGGTCGAATTCTCGAAGGGCAGGACGGCCAGCAGAACCCGTTTTGCCGACGCGGTGGCCGACGCGGCGGGAGCGCTGACGACAGCCACGGCATCGGCCGGCGGCCCGGTGAAGCGATAGCCGCGTCCTGGAATGGTGGCGATCGCCTGCGTCCCGAGAGCCTTGCGGAGCGCGCTGATCTGCACCTGCAGGTTATTTTCCTCGACCACCAGCCCGGGCCAGACGACGTCGAGCAGTTCCTCCTTGGTCACCACCCGGTCGCGGCGCTGGATCAGCGCCAGCAACACGTCGAACGCGCGGCCGCCGAGCCTGGCCGGCATGCCGTCGACCAGCAGCTGACGCTCGTCAGCCAGGACGGTGAAACGTCCGAAGGTGGACCTGCTTGATAGGGCATCCAAGGACTCTCCGGTTCGATCCCCTCGCCACGATCTTACGCGATCGCGACACGCGACCAGGTGCCCCGCCACGCAGGCGAACGAACGGCGGACCTCAGTCCTCCGGCGTCGACAGCCGCACGCGATAACCGCCCGACTTCTCGTCGCGCTCGATTTCCAGGCTGCCCGCCAGCGCCGCCGCCTCGAGCATGCCGTTGAACGAGCGGAAGCCGTAGAACGACTCGTTGAAGCCGGGTTTGCGACGCTTCAGCGCCTGCTTGACCATCGAGCCCCAGATCTTTTCCTCCGCGCCGCGTTCCCGGATCAGCGCGTCGACGGTCTCGACGATGAGGTCGAGCGCCTCCTCGCGGCGCTCGTCGTCGGTCTTGTGCGCAGGTGCGTCCTCGACCGGCGCCGCCGCCGGGGCCACCGCATCGCCCGCCTTCTTCGCCGGCGCCTTGCCCTTCGCGGCGCTTGCAGTCCTGGTCGCCGACTTGCGCGCCGGCGCCTTCTTCTTCTCGCGCACCAGGTCGTCGTAGAAGATGAACTCGTCGCAGTTGGTGACGAGAAGATCCGATGTCGAATTCTTGACGCCGACGCCGATCACCACCTTGTCGTTCTCGCGCAGCTTGGATACCAGCGGCGAGAAGTCGGAATCGCCGCTGATGATGACGAAGGTCTCGACGTGCGCCTTGGTGTAGCACAGGTCAAGCGCGTCGACGACCATCCGGATGTCGGCGGAGTTCTTGCCCGACTGCCGCACGTGCGGGATCTCGATCAGCTCGAAGCTCGCCTCGTGCATTGGCGCCTTGAACGCCTTGTAGCGGTCCCAGTCGCAGTACGCCTTCTTGACGACGATGCTGCCCTTGAGCAGCAGCCGCTCGAGCACCTTGCCAATGTCGAATTTGTCGAAATGCGCGTCACGCACGCCGAGCGCGATGTTCTCGAAGTCGCAGAACAGCGCCATGCTGGTGACGTCGGAGGA
The DNA here is from genome assembly GCA_963739745.1 of uncultured beta proteobacterium. GTDB lineage: Bacteria > Pseudomonadota > Gammaproteobacteria > Burkholderiales > Casimicrobiaceae > VBCG01. Next base: position 122,693 of record CAVUCJ010000003.1, on the reverse strand, counting down.
AGCGGCCATGGGTGGACTCCGTTCGGAATCCGCTATCCTCGCACGAATGGCCGCCGCCCCGGGCGCGGCCGGCAACTTCGGCGTTGCGCGTCAGACCGTCGCGCGTTGCGGCGCGACCCGCACCGGCACGCGCCGACGCCCCCAACCCGCAACGAATGGACCGAAGTGGCCCGGCAGCGCAGCGGAACAATGGCTGCAGCGCCCTTCCGCCGTGACGTCGTAGTGGAGGATCTCGTGCCAGTCGCGGACGATCAGCGGCCGGGCGCAACCGGGGCAGAGCGTGGTCCCGCCCTTGCGATCGTGAACGTTGCCCGTGTACACGTAGCGCAGTCCTTCGCGCAGGCCGATCGCGCGCGCGCGCTCGAGGGTCAGCGCCGGCGTAGGCGCCAGGTCGGTCATCTTGTAGTCGGGATGAAACGCGGTGAAGTGGAGCGGAACGTCGGGGCCGAGTTCGCGCGCTATCCAGCGGCACATCGCGGTCAGCTCCTCGTCCGAGTCGTTCTTTCCCGGGATCAGCAGCGTCGTGATCTCGGTCCACACGTTCGTCTCGCGGGCAAGGTAGACGAGCGTGTCGAGGACCGGCTGCAGATGTGCGCCGCAGAGCTTGACGTAGAAGTCGTCGGTGAAGCCCTTCAGGTCGACATTGGCCGCGTCCATCTTTGCGAAGAAGTCGCGCCGCGCGCCCGCGCCGATGTAGCCGGCGGTGACCGCGACCGTCGCGATGCCGCGCGCATGGCATGCGTCGGCGGCGTCCATCGCGTATTCCGCGAAGATGACCGGATCGTTATAGGTAAACGCGACGCTGCGGCAGTCGTGCTCGTGCGCGGTTTCGGCGATGGCCTCGGGCGACGCCGCGTCCATCAGCGTGTCCATTTCGCGCGACTTCGAGATGTCCCAATTCTGGCAAAACTTGCAGGCGAGATTGCAGCCCGCCGTCCCGAACGAAAACACCGACGAACCCGGGTAGAAGTGATTGAGCGGCTTCTTCTCGATGGGGTCGACGCAGAATCCGGACGAGCGCCCGTAGGTTGTGAGCACCATCGTGTCGTCCTTGCGCTGGCGCACGAAGCAGGCACCGCGCTGCCCTTCGTGCAGGCGGCAATCACGCGGGCACAGGTCGCACTGGATGCGGCCATCGTCGAGGCGATGCCACCAGCGGCCAGGGTGATCGCTCATTCGAGAACCACCATGCCTGTAGAACCTGCATGCCCCGCCACGATCGCCGCGGCGGCGCTCGCGTCAATCCTCCGCTCGCGCGCGCCTCGCGCTTCCGTGAATTTTGCGACCGAGTAACGCGACAGGACGACGTCGGCGCTCCAGAACTCCGAAGGCAACCCCGCCTTGTGCTTGAGCGCCGCCAGGAATTCGCGCGGCTCCGGCAGTTGCTCCCACACCTGCGGCAGGAACGTCGCGCGCCGCCGGCCGCACTCCAGAATCAGACCATCGACGTTCGGTCGCAGCTGCGACAGCGCCTCGGCCTCGTTCGCGGCCGACAGCGGCTCGCTGCGGTCGAGCAGCGAGACCTCGACGGCAATCTCATCGTACTCGGCCGCGGCCAGCGGTTCAAATCTTGGATCGCGAATCGCCGCGGCGACGGCGTTGGCGCGCACGTCGACGCCCAGCGGTCGCCACGCCTCGATGCTGCCTATACAGCCGCGAAGCTCGCCCCCGCTGCGCAGCGTGACAAACGTGGCGCCCGGCGCCGCCAACGCCGAATGTCCGCCCGGCACCGGAACGCTGACGCGAAGCGCCTCGCCGATCGCCGCGCGGGCGTGGGTCAGCAGTGCCGCGCCGAGGTCAGTGTGTCGCTGTGCATGATCGCAGAACACGAACGATCCATAGCCGACGACGCGCGACTTGTCGCCCGCGGTATCGCCGGAGTTGCGCAGGTCGAGCAACGAGGGCGCCAGGCCGCGGCGCCTCGCGCAGAGCAGAAGGCCGTTGACCGGCGTGGCGCCGCAGGCCTGTTCGTGATCGAGGTTCGGCTCGAGCGCAAGGATCGCGTCCGCCGTGCGGCGATCGAGCGCGCGCGCTTCGTCGTAGCGGTGATAGTGCGAGAGGTCGGAACTCACGACGATCAGCGTTTCCGGGCCGCCCCACAGCGCGTCGAGCACCGTGGCGACTTCTTTGGGCGACGCCTGCCCCACGGCAAACGGCACCAGCGCAAATTCGTCCAGTACCGTCTGCAGGAACGGCAGCTCCACCTCCAGCGAGTGCTCGAGCGCGTGCGCAGGGTCGCTTGCAACCACCTGCGGCAGCGCGAGGGCAAGGGCCACGGCATCGGCATCGACCGCCACCGCGCCGAGTGGTGTGGCGAAGGCACGGGCCGTGGATACCGCGAGACCGCGCACCGCCACGCGATGCGTGGGTCCCAAGAGCACGACACGCGTCACCGCACCGCGCATCGGCGCGAGACGCGCAAAGGCCGCGGCCGCAACGGATCCGGAGTAGACGTAGCCGGCGTGGGGCACGATCACCGCCTTCGGCCAACGACCGCTCGCCGCCGCGACTCGCGCCAGGTAGCCGCGGACGTCAGCCGCCAGCCGGGATGGTGCGTCGGGATAGAACATGCCGGCAACTGCCGCCGGGCGTACATCGTGCATCGCTTGGCCTCGTCGTTTCGTGGGTCAAGCCCGAAACGGACACCCGCCTCATCTGCATCACGCCTTCCAGTCTACCCCCATCGGCGCGGGCCGCCCCGTGCCGTGGAACATGGGGTTGGCCAGCCTCCTCTGCAAGGGCAACAATCCTCGGTTTCGCGCTCGTTTACCTCATCCTGGAGGTCCTCGATGCGGATCGGCAGCGACGCCCGCCAAGGCGCGCCGACGGCCACCTGCGCTACACTCGACCGCATCCCCGCATTTCCTACGGTCTCGCCCTCATGTCGCTGCCGGCGCTGTCGCTTCTCGAAACCCGCGTGCTCGGGGTCCTGGTCGAAAAACAGCACACGGTACCTGACACGTACCCACTGACGCTGAACGCGCTGGTTTCCGGCTGCAATCAGAAAACCAGCCGCGACCCGGTGCTCGACGCCGGCGAGGACGAGGTCCAGGCCGCCATCGATCGCCTGAAGGCGCTGTCGCTGGTGGTCGAGACCAGCGGCGGCCGCGTCATGCGCTACGCGCAGAATTTCGCCCGGGTGCTCGCCATTCCGTCGCAGGCGGTCGCGCTGCTGACCGTCATCATGCTGCGCGGCCCGCAGACCGTCGGCGAACTGCGCATCCACAGCGAGCGGCTGCATCGTTTCGCCGACATCTCGTCGGTCGAGGGCTTCCTCGAGGAGCTCTCGCAGCGGCCCGCCGGCGCACTGGTCGTCGAGCTGACCCGCCAGCCCGGCGCACGCGAGACGCGCTGGGCGCATCTGCTCTCCGGCGCGCCCGCCATTCCCGCCGCCGAGGCCGCGCCCGCGGATCCCGGCGAGCGGGTGACGATCGGCGAGCTCGCGGCGCTGCGCGCCAACGTCGCGCAACTGCAGGAGGAAGTCGCCGCGGTCAAGGCCACCGTCGAGCGCCTGCTGAAGGAGCTGGGACTGCCGCTCGTGTAACGGCTCGAACGATCCAGCGCGCGGCCGCCCTTCGGCGTCGCCACGCTGGTTGCCGGATTGCGCTCGGAAGACGACCTGCGCAACAATGACGGGTCAGCCGAGGCCGGCGATTCCCAACGTCATCGAGGAGCCGCTCCCGACGTCACGATCATCATCTTCAACGAGCGCGGACCCGTGCTGGCCGTGCGGCCGTGCGTCCACGCCAAGCACTACTGGCGGGCGCACTTCGACACCAACCGGACGATTCGCGACACCTTCGGCGCGGCGGGGGTACCCGGCGGCCGAGGCGCATTGCGTGGTGCGCCAGAAGGCGGCCTGACGCACTGGCGCCGCAGATGCAAGCAGCGCGCTTGCAGCCGATTCATCGACACATCGAGGCAACTATGGGTTTGCTGGACGGAATTCTCGACAACCTGACCGGCCGCATGCCCGGAAACGTGCCGGACACGCCGCAGGGCGGCAATCCGCTGCTGCAGATCGCGCTGCAGCTGCTTCAACAAGGCGGCGGCCTCCAGGGCCTGTTGCGCCAGATGCAGCAGGCGGGCTTGGGCGACCAGGTGCAGTCATGGATCGGTACCGGGCAGAACCAGCCGATCTCGGCCGACGCGCTGTCGCGGATTTTCAGCCAGGGTCAGTTGGGCGGAATCGCGCAGCAACTCGGCATGTCGCAGCAGGACGCCGCCGGCGGACTGGCACAGGCGCTGCCCGAGTTGGTCGACCGGATGACCCCGCAGGGCACAATCCCTGCCGAAGGCGACGATCTCGTCGCCCGCGCGCTGGAGATGCTGCAGCGAGGCGGGACCCGATGATGCCCGGCACCTCGCGCGAACCTTGGAGTTGCGGCTAGTCCTGCCGCCAGGGCAGGCCCGCCATCTGCCATCCATTCACGCGGCGCTGGCCCTGAGCATTCCTGTCGCCCTCGAATCCTTCGAGAATGTTGTACGCGGCGAGGAAACCGCTGGCCGTCGCGAGCACGGCGGCGTGATGCGAACGCACGCCGCTGCGACAGAGGAAGGCGACCGGGCGGTCCGGTTCCACGCGCGCGTGCAACTGGTCGATGAAGTGCTCGTTGCGCGCCTTGGCCGGATAGTCGTACCACTCGATGTGGATGCTGCCAGGAACGTAGCCGATGAGGTCGCGCTCGGCGAGCGTGCGGGTGTCGACCAGCTCAATCTCGCCCGCGGTGAACAGCGCCCACGTTTCGGCGGGCGTCAGCAGACCTCGCAGTGCCGCCGCCTTTTCTTTCGCGCGCGCGGACGCCGCCGCGAAGATCGCCTCGGTACGTGCGGCTTCAGACGGCATGGGGAATTCCGAGGTTCCGGTTGGCGGGCACGGCGACGTCGATCAACTTCGGCTTCGGCAGGTGCAGGTCGGCCATAAGCGCGATGAATGCCGCGCGGTCACGGCCCGCGAGCCGGGCGTTGTGCCGCTTCTCCCAGCCGATCGTGGACACGGTGTTGCCGCGGTAGTCATGACCCGGAAACACGCGGGTATTGGACGGCAGCGTGAACAGCTTGCCGTTGATGCTGTCGTAGAGCGCGCCAGCGTCGCCGCCCTGAAAGTCCGTGCGCCCGCAGCCATCGATCAGCAGCGCATCGCCCGTGAAGACATTGCCCCGCCAAAGGTAGCTCATGCTGCCCGCCGTATGACCGGGCGTATGGAGCGCCAATACCTGTTCCGCGACGCCGAACAGCAAGCTGTCACCGTCGTTCAGTTGCACGTTCGCCGGTGTAATCCCGCACCCGATCGGTGCCGCCGCCTGCGCCCCCGTCGCGTCGCGCAGCCGGCCGGCTCCGGTGACGTGGTCGGCGTGCGCATGCGTCTCCAGGACGTAGCGCAGGCGAAGGTCGAGCCGTTTCAGCAGCGCCAGATCGCGCTCGATCTGCCCATCGACGGAGTCGATGAACATCGCCTCCCGCGACGGGCGATCGACGAGGACGTAGGTGAACGTCGACGACGTCGGGTCGAACAGCTGAAACAGGTCGTGGTTCATGGAATGCACCGCACAGCCGCCAGTTTACCCAGCTTCGCCGCACCGGGCGTCCGGAACCTTGATCTTCCGCGCGGCGCGAGCGATTGCCGAGCGCCGCCTTCGCGTCAACCCTGCGTGGTCCCGCAGGTCTTGACGCCAAGGAGCGTGTACGCCGGGCACACCCGGAAAATGCCGGTCAGCACGAGTACGGCGCCGATGTAACCCCAAACGCCTATGGTGCCGGCGACGGCCAGGCCGATGAGCACGAGGCCGGCGATGATGCGGACCGTGCGGTCGAGTGTTCCCACGTTGACCTTCATGAATTTGCTCCTTCCGGTTGCGGTTGACGACGATGGTGAAAACGACGCGCCGGAGGCACGGGGCCCGCCTGAAATGCTGCGCCGAACCCAGCCGGTGCGCCGGCGAGGCGACCGGGCGCGATCTTCGCGTTGGCGGGCAGTATATCACTATATGGTTATATGGTCAACTACAGGAACCCGACCGGCTCCGAGGGATCTGGACCGGTACCCGGAACGTCGGGTTGCGACACGCTCCGCCGCGTGGCGGCCACTAGCCTGTGCGACAATTCGCCGTGAAGTACTCTGCTTTGCATTCCGTCGTTGCCCGCAGTCCCCTTGGACCCCTCGCCCTCCCTGCTGGTCAGCCTCGTCCTCGGCATCGTCGAGGGCCTGACCGAATTCCTTCCGATCTCGTCGACGGGCCACCTGATCGTCGCCGGGTCGCTGCTCGGCTACACCGGAGAGACGGCCAAGGTATTCGAGATCGTGATCCAGGCCGGCGCGATCCTGGCGGTCTGCTGGGAGTTCCGCGCACGCCTCGTGCGGGTCGCGCGCGGACTCTTCCGCGACCCGCGCGCGAACCGCTTCGTCATCAATCTGGCGGTCGCCTTCGCGCCTGCCGCCGTGTTGGGCCTCGCGTTCGGAAAACTGATCAAGGCGTCACTGTTCGCGCCCGTTCCGGTGGCGATCGCCTTCGTGGCCGGCGCCTTCGTCATTCTGTGGGCCGAGCGGCGGCAGCGGGTCCGCCCCGACACCGTACGCATCGATGACATCGACGCCATGCGCTGGACCGATGCACTCAAGGTCGGCTGCGCGCAGGCCTTCGCGCTCGTGCCTGGCACGTCACGTTCAGGTGCGACGATCATCGGCGGCATGCTGTTCGGGCTGTCGCGCCGGGCCGCCACCGAGTTCTCGTTCTTCCTGGCGATTCCGACGCTGTTCGCCGCCTGCGCCTACGAGGCCTTCAAGAACCGCGACCTCCTGGCATCGGCGAACCTGCCCGCATTCGGGGTGGGCTTCGCCGCGGCGTTCGTGTCGGCCTTTCTGTGCGTGCGCTGGCTGCTGCGCTACGTGAGCCACCACGACTTCATTCCGTTCGCCTGGTACCGGATTGCCTTCGGTGCGGTGATCCTCGCGAGCGCCTGGAGTGGTCTCGTGAAGTGGGCCTGAGATCTTCGTCGGCGGGAAGCCCGCGTGCAGGGCGGCGTTGCGGACCCGACGAGAGCCGGCGTCGTTGCCGGTAGAATGAGGGCTTCTCGTTTCGACATTCGCACGAGGAGATGCCCATGGCCCCCGACACGATCGAGCGTGCAGCACCTACGCTGAAGGAACCGGCGCTGCTGCGGATGCAGTGCTACATCGATGGCGGCTGGTCCGACGCCGACGACGGGGCGACGCATGCAGTCGTCAATCCCGCCACCGGCCGCACGATCGGCACCGTGCCCGTCTGCGGGGCTGCGGAGACGCGCCGCGCGATCGAAGCGGCCGACCGGGCATGGCCTGCGTGGCGCGACATGCTTGCGAAGGACCGCTGCGCCATCGTGCGCAGGTGGTACGACCTCATGATCGCCCATGGCGACGACCTGGCGCTGATACTCACCACCGAGCAGGGCAAGCCTCTCGCCGAAGCCGCCGCTGAGGTCGCCATCGGAGCCGCCTATGTCGAATGGTTCGCGGAGGAAGGCAAGCGCGTCTACGGCGACGTGATTCCGACGATCGGCAGCGACCGCCGGCTGGTCGTGGTCAAGCAGCCGGTCGGCGTGTGCGTGGCGATCACGCCGTGGAACTTCCCTTGCTCGATGATCACCCGCAAGGTCGCGCCGGCCCTGGCCGCCGGGTGCACGGTGGTCATCAAACCCGCCGAGGCCACACCCTACTCGGCGTTGGCGCTGGCCGAACTCGCGCACCGCGCCGGCTTCCCGCCCGGCGTGCTCAACGTGGTCATTGGCAAGGCGAGCAGCATCGGCAGCGAAATGTGCGCGAACCCGACCGTGCGCAAGCTGTCGTTCACCGGCTCCACGGAAATCGGCCGCCTTCTGATGCGGCAGGTCGCGCCGACGATCAAGAAACTGTCGCTGGAACTGGGCGGCAATGCGCCGTTCATCGTGTTCGACGATGCGGATCTCGACGCCGCGGTCGAAGGTGCGATCATCTCCAAGTACCGCAATGCGGGCCAGACCTGCGTGTGCGCCAATCGCGTGTTCGTACAGGACGGTGTCTACGACGCGTTCGCCGTCAAACTAACTGCGCGGGTCGCCAGGATGAAGGTGGGGCCGGGAACCGAGGCCGGCATCACGCAAGGACCGCTGATCAATGCCGAGGCGGTCGCCAAGGTCGAGGAGCACGTTGCCGATGCCTTGAGCCGCGGCGCTTCCGTTGCGCTGGGCGGCAAGCGGCATGCGCTGGGTGGCAATTTCTACGAGCCGACCGTGCTCACCGGCGTCACGCCCGAGATGAAGATATTTTCGGAGGAGACGTTCGGACCGGTCGCGCCACTCATCCGCTTTCATGACGATGCCGAAGTGGTCCGCCTCGCCAACGACACCGAGTTCGGACTGGCGTCGTATTTTTACAGCCGCGACATCGGCCGTGCATGGCGGATCGCCGAGCAGCTCGAAGCGGGCATGGTCGGCGTCAACACCGGGCTCATCACGACGCAGGTGGCGCCATTCGGCGGTGTCAAGGAGTCGGGACTGGGGCGCGAAGGATCGAAGTACGGGATCGACGAATATGTCGAGGTCAAGTACATCTGCTTCGGCGGCCTCGACTCCTAGCGCGAAGGGCCGGATTCGAAAATTGTGTCGGCGTGCCGCGCGTGGAAGCTACCACCCGGGCGGCAGCTTCTTGAGAATGGTGATCTGCCGATCCTCGACGAGCAGGTATCCGCCGCTGACCAAGTCCTTCATCAGCTTGCCGATCATGTCGCGCGACGCGCCGACGCGGTCCGCGATGTCCTGCTGCGTCAGCCGCTCGCGCACCGCCAGCCTGCCTTCGCGATCGACCGCAAGCGCATTCAGCAGTCGGACCAGCCGCCCGTAAACGTCGGATAACGCGAGGCTCTTCACGTTCTCGGTCGCGCTGCGCGCGCGATGGATCAGCGTGTGGATGAGGTGCTGCGCGAAATCGGGGTTCGCGGCGAGAAAATCGCGAAACTGCGCGCGGTTGACGATCGCGCAGGTCGTCGGTTCGACGGTGATTACCGATGCCGAACGGGGCGCGCCGTCGAGCGACATCTCGCCCACGTATTCTCCGGCGCCATGAAAATTGATCACGACCTCACGGCCGGCCGCGTTGCTCGCGTAGACCTTGACACGCCCCGACAGAAGGATGAAGAGCGTATCCCCGGTGTCGCCCTCATGGATGAGCACCGTCTGCTTGGGGAACTGCCGGACGACGCCCGACGCCGCAATGGCGCGCAGCGCATCCTCGTGCAACGGGGGATTCGGGGCGGCGTCGGCGTCCGGCACAGCGGCTCTCCCGCGGGGTGTCGCAATGCAGCGAATGCTAGCACGGAGGCGCGCTTCGCCAATCGGCACCGCGACCGCGATTCGCTTCCCGTCCGCGGCTCGCCTTCCGGGCGCGACGCCCACCACCGGAAGGCGCCGGTTCAGTCGTACTTGCGCAGGTCCTCGATGACCTTGCCGTCGTTGGGCAGCGTTCCCGGCGCCTCGAACGCGACTTCGCCGCGCAACTTCGTCACTTCGCGGATCGAGGCGACGATCGCGTCGGTGTGCGACGACGCGTTCTCCGGCACCTCGACGTGCAGCGTCATCCGGTCGTTGCCCTCAGGATTGTCGACGACGAGGCGCGCACGCCCGATCTCGCGATGCCGGGCGACGATCGCCGCAACCTGCGAAGGATGCACGAACATACCCTTGACCTTCGTCGTCTGGTCGGCGCGGCCCATCCAACCGCGGATGCGCATGTTGGTGCGCCCGCAGGGGGAGGCGCCGGGCATCAGCGTCGAGAGGTCGCCGGTGCCGAAGCGGATCAGCGGGTACTCGGCATTGAAGAGCGAGGTGACGACCACCTCGCCAACCTCGCCCGCCACCACCGGTTCGCCGGTGCCGGGGCGCACGATCTCGACGATCACGCCCTCGTCGACGACGAGCCCTTCGCGCGCGGGCGTTTCGTACGCGATATTGCCCAGATCGGCGCTCGCGTAGACCTGATAGCCTGCGATGCCGCGCGCGGCAAGCGCGTCACGCTGGCTCGGCGGGAACGCCTCACCCGACAGCAACGCCTTGGCGAGCGACGGCAGCGCCACGCGCTGTTCGTCGGCCTTCTCGAGGATGATCTTCAGGAACGACGGCGTGCCGACATAGCCGTGCGGCCGCAACTGTGCCATCGCCTGCACCTGCAGTTCGGTCTGCCCGGTGCCGCCGGGAAACACCGTGCAACCCAACGCATGCGCGCCGGTCTCGAGCATCGAACCGGCGGGCGTCAGGTGATAGGAAAAGCAGTTGTGGACGAGGTCGCCGGCACGAAAGCCGGCAGCGAAGAGCGCGCGCGCCAGGCGCCAGTGGTCGGGACGGGCCCCTTCCGGCTCGTAGATCGGCCCAGGGCTCGCGAAGACCCGGCGTGCCCCACCCCATTCGGTTGCGGCGAATCCGCCGAAGGGCCGGTCCGCCATCTGCAGTTCGAGAAGCTCGGACTTGCGCGTGACCGGAAGCCGCGCGAGCAAAGCGCGCGATGTGATCGCTGCCGCGTCGATGCCTGACAGGATCCTGCCGAACGCAGCGGTGTTCGCCTTGGCGTGCGCGATCTGCTGCCTGGCTGCCGCAAGCTGTTCGCGTTCCCGCAGTTCGGGATCACGCGTTTCCAGCTGATCGAAATGGTTGTTCATGCCAGCCAGCGTTTCCTGCGGCGGTAGTGCTTGACGTCGCGGAACGATTTGCGGCCCCCGGACGACAGTCCGAGGTAGAACTCCTTGACGTCCTCGTTGGCGGACAGCTCCTGCGCGGCACCGTCCATCACGACGCGGCCGTTCTCCAGAATGTAGCCGTAGTCCGCGTAACGCAGCGCGACCGTGGTGTTCTGCTCCGCCAGCAGAAACGACACGCCTTCCTTGCCGTTCAGGTCCTGCACGATCTCGAAGATTTCCTCGACGATTTGAGGCGCGAGCCCCATCGATGGCTCGTCCAGCAGGATCATCGCAGGCTGCGCCATCAGCGCTCGGCCCACCGCGGTCATCTGCTGCTCGCCGCCCGATGTGTACCCGGACAGGCTCGACCGCCGCTGCTTCAGGCGCGGGAAATAGTGATAGACCTTCTCGAGCGCCGCGGCAATCTTCGCGCGTGACACCTTGCGGGTGAAAGCGCCCGTCAGCAGATTCTCCTCGACGGTCAGGTGCTGGAAACAATGGCGCCCTTCCATCACCTGGCAGACACCCATCTTCACGAGTTCGTTGGCGGTCAGCTTCTCGACGCGCTGGCCCTTGAACTCGATCGTTCCCTTCGTCACGTCGCCACGCTCGGCGGCAAGCAGGTTGGAGATCGATTTCAGCGTCGTGCTCTTGCCTGCGCCGTTGGCGCCGAGCAGCGCGACGATCCTGCCCTCGGGCACTTCGAGCGAAACGCCCTTGAGCACCAGGATCACGTGATCATAGATCACCTCGATGTTGTTCACCGAGAGATACGGCGCGGCGGACCCGGGCTTCAATGCGGCGGCGGCGGACATGGGTCGGTCAGGCGGAGCATCGGATTGTCGACATCCGCGCCTCGCCTCGCAGAATCTTGATCGTTCCCGAGCGGCTTCCCGACTTCGCCGAGGTTGAGCGACCGAGGGATGAAATCATCGAATTCGGCATTCTACGGAATGGTGGATCGATCAACAGGGTTGGGGTGAGGGGCGCCGTCCGCGGCCCTCACCCCAACCCTCTCCCGCGGGCGGGAGAGGGCGGGGCCGGCGCTGTTCCCGATTGCTGCCTCCCCCAAGCGGCGAAGAGGCTGCGGGTTTCAGCGCGCGTCGATCAGCCTTCCTTCGAGCAATCGCGCGGCGTGATGTTCTTGTCCTTCGCGTATTTGTCCGCGGACTCCTCCACCATCTTGCGCACCATCTCCCGGTCGCCCGCCATGAATGGCGTCACCTGCTTGAAGCCGTTGCCGTCCCACATCTGGAATTTCACCATGCCGGAGCCTTCATGGTCGGCGCAACTCGTCTTGATGGGCGGGAAGAGCCCGCCTGCACCCAGTTCCTTGATGCGGGCTTCGGTGAGATTCAGGTGCTCGAAGCCCCAGCGCAGCTGCTCGGGCGTCATCACCTTGCCCTTGCCGTACTTGGCCTGCGCGATGCGCATTGCCTCGACGACGATGATGCCGTACGTGAGTCCGCGGTTGTACATGACGTTCCCGAGCCGTGTCGGATCCTCGAGGTTCCCCTTGTTGGCACCGTAGATCTTGGTCTTGATGTCCTGGATCACCGGGAAATTGGTGCCCGACGCGGAAAACGCTGCGCTGACATAGCCCTTGGCGGCGGCGGCGGCCGGGATCACGTCCTCTTCCGAGCCCGCCCACCAGACGCCCAGCAGCTTGTCCCTCGGGAATCCCGTCTTCGCCGCGGTCTTGAGCGAAACGGTGCTCATCACGCCGTACGTCCACATGATGACGAAGTCGGGTCGCGCCTGTCGGATCTGCAGCCACTGCGACTCCTGCGTGGTTCCCGGCGGCGTGACCGGAATCTTCAGCACATCAAAGCCGAGCTTGGTCGACAGCGCATCGAGCACCGGGATCGGCTCCTTGCCGTACGCCGAATCGTGATAGAGGAACGCGATCTTCTTGCCCTTCAGCTTGTCGAGTCCGCCCACCTTCTGGCCGAAATAGGCGATCATTGCCGCCATCTGGTCCCAGTAGGTGGTGCCGAGCGGGAAGACGTAGTTGAAAACGCGGCCATCCGCGGCGCTCGCGAGCCCGTATCCGAAGGTGGTCATCGGAATCTTGTCCTGGGCGACACGGCTGAAGAGGCCGTAGGCGATGCCGGTCGACAGCGGCTCGACGGTCGACGCGCCGCCGTTGTTCTTCTTGAGCCGTTCGTAGCACTCCACGCCCTTCGACGCGTTGTACTCGGTCTCGCATTCCTCCCACAGGAGTTTGACGCCGTTGACACCGCCGTTCATGTTGACCAGCGTCCAGTAGTCGATGGCGCCGCCGAAATAGCCGGACCCGCCCGCGGCGTACGGTCCCACCCGGTAGGACAGGATGGGGATGAACTGCTCGCCTGCCGCGCTGGCCACGGTCGCGGCCGCGAGCAGGGCGATGCCCAACAGCACTCTCTTGATTGCCTTCATGTTGCTCCTCCTTGCGAATCGATTTTGAAACAGCCCGCAATCCCGCCGCCACCTGGCAACCGCGTGATCAACCGGATTTCGACCAACCTGCATGGTACCGCTGCATGCTCGCTCCGCACAGGGGCATGGCAACCCCGGTTCAGTGCGGGAACGGCCACAGCCTGAGCTTTTCCTTCGTGATCTGCCATAGTCGCGCGAGTCCGTGCGGCTCGACGATCAGAAAGAAGATGATCAGGCCGCCGAACACCATCAGCTCGAGATTCGAGATCGTGCTCTCGGCGATGTGCAGGCCGAGGTTGCTGTCGAGAAAACGCACGGTCACGCTCAGGAAGACCGGCATCAGCGTGACGAAGGCCGCGCCGAGGAACGATCCCAGCACGGTGCCGACGCCGCCGATGATGACCATGAAGAGCACCCGGAACGACAGGTCGAGGTTAAATGCCTCGGGCTCGACCGTCCCCAGGTAGGCGTAGGCGAACAACGCGCCCGCCACCCCGCAATAGAACGAACTGATTGCGAACGCCAGCAGCTTCGCCCGCATCAAGCGAATGCCGATGACTTCGGCCGCGACGTCCATGTCGCGCACCGCCATCCACGAACGGCCGACGTTGCCCCGCGCCATGTTCTTCGCCGCCAGCGCCATCAACGACACGATCGAGAGCACCAGCAGATATTTCGACGCCGGCGTGGCGAACGCATAGCCGAGGATGACGATCTGCCGCGCGGTGATCACGCCCGAGGTGCTGTAGTTGGTGATCCAGCCGACCTTGGTCAGCACCCAGAGGATGAAGAACTGCGCGGCGAGCGTCGCCACCGCGAGGTAGAAGCCGCGGATGCGCAGGCTCGGCAGGCCGAACACGATGCCCACGAGCGCCGCGACGATGCCGCCGCCGGCGAACGCCACGAGAATGGGCATGCCCGGAACGCGCAGCATGAAATTGAACGAAGCGAACGCGCCGACCGCCATGAATGCCGCGGTGCCGAGCGACAGCTGCCCGGCGTAACCCGTCAGGATGTTGAGGCCGAGCGTGGCGAGCGAAAGAATCAGGAACGGGATCAGGATTCCGGTGAACACATACGGCGTCGCAAACAGCGGGACACCGACAAATGCGACGGCGACGATCAGCGCGACCGCGATGCGGTCCTGACGGATGGGGAAGATCGCCAGATCCGCCTGGTAGGACGTCTTGAACTGGCCAGCTTCGCGATAAAACATGAAGGGGTTCCGGTCTCTTTGGCGGTCAGATGCGGCGGATGATCTTCTCGCCGAACAGGCCCTCGGGCCGGACCAGCAGGAACGCGAGTGCGAGCACGTAAGGGAACCAGCCCTCGATGCCTCCGCCGACGAACGGTCCCAGGTAGACCTCCGCGAGTTTTTCCGACGCGCCGATGATGAGGCCGCCGACGATCGCCCCCGGAATCGAATCGAAGCCGCCCAGGATCAGCACGGGCAGCGCCTTCAGCGCGACGAAGGTCAGCGCGAACTGGACGCCGTTGCGCGCGCCCCAGAGCAGGCCCGCCACCAGCGCGACCGCACCGGCCACACCCCAGACGATCGCCCAGATCTGCTGCAAGGGGATGCCGACCGCCAGTGCCGCCTGATGATCGTCGGCTACCGCCCGCAGCGCGCGTCCGATCCTCGTGCGGCTGAAGAACAGGGCGAGCAGCGTGACGAGGATCGCGGCCACGCCCGCGGCCACGAGATCGAACTTCGAGACGAACATTCCGGTCGCATCGGTCAGCCAGCCGATGGGTTCGTCCTGCAGGCCGAGATCGAGGCCGCGGACATTGGCGCCCCAGGTCCATTGCGCCAGCCCCTCGATGAAAAACGAGAGGCCGATGGTCGCCATGAACAGCGTGATCTGCGGCTGATTGACCAGCGGGCGCAGCACGACGCGCTCGATCACGAGCCCGAGCACGATCATGACCACCAGCGTGGCCGGCACCGCGAGCCAGGGAGAAAGGCCTTCCTCGAGCAGCCCGACGTAGGTCAGCGCAGCGAAGAACACCATCGCGCCCTGCGCGAAATTGAACACGCCGGACGCCTTGTAGATCAGCACGAAGCCGAGAGCGACCAGCGAATACATCACGCCGGAGAGCAGACCGCCGATCAGGACTTCGAAGAAGAATGACATCGGCTCGGACCCTCAATGTGCGACGCCGAGATACGCGTCGATCACCGCCTTGTTGTCGCGGATCTCGTCGGGCGGCCCGTCGCCGATCTTCCTGCCGTAGTCGAGGACGACGACACGATCGGAAATATCCATGACCACGCCCATGTCGTGCTCGATCAGCACGATCGTCGTCCCGTACTGCTCGTTGACGTCGAGCACGAACCGGCACATGTCCTGCTTTTCCTCGACGTTCATTCCGGCCATCGGCTCGTCGAGCAGCAGCAGCGACGGCTCGGCCGCGAGCGCCCGCGCCAGCTCGACGCGCTTCTGCAGCCCGTAGGGCAGGCGCCCGACCGGCGTCTTGCGGATGTGCTGGATCTCCAGGAAGTCGATCACCTCCTCGACCTTGGCCCGGTTGGCGAGCTCCTCCCGCCTCGCGGGTCCGACCCACAGCGCCTGCATGAGGAACGACGACTTCATCTTGAGGTTGCGGCCGGTCATGATGTTGTCGAGCACGGTCATCCCGCGAAACAGCGCAATGTTCTGGAACGTGCGCGCAATGCCCTGCTCGGCGGCTTCGTAGGTGTCCATGTCGCGCCGTTGCGTACCGCGAAATGTGATCGTCCCGTGCTGTGGGTGGTAGACCCCGTTGATCACGTTCAGCATTGAGCTCTTGCCCGCGCCGTTGGGCCCGATGATCGCGCGGATCTCGTGTTCCCGGACGTCGAAGCTGATGTCGGTCAGCGCCTTCACCCCGCCGAAGGACAGCGAGATGCTGTCGAGCTTCAGGATGACATCGCCGATACGGCGTTCGCTCAATCGCCATCTCATGCGGCCTGCTTGTGCGTTGCCGGGAAGGTCCGTGCCTCCTCGATGCGCAGATCGGCGGCCACCATGTTGGTGCGGCCGTCCTCGAACCGCACCAGCGTCTCGATGTGCTGCACCTTGAGGCCGCCGTACAGAGCGTCGATCAGCACCGCATACTTCTCGGCGACGAATCCGCGCCGCACCTTGCGCGTGCGCGTGAGTTCGTCGTCGTCGGGATCGAGTTCCTTGTGCAGGATCAGGAAACGATGAATCTGCGAGTGGGCGAGATCCCCCTCCCCGCGAGTTCCGCGTTGGCCTTCTCCACGCATTCGCGAACCAGCGCGTAGATCTCCGGCTTCTGCGCGAGATCGGTGTAGCCCGAATACGCGAGCCCGCGCCTCTCGGCCCAGTTGCCGACCGACCCCATGTCGATGTTGATGAACGCGCACACCACGTCGCGGCCGTGGCCGAAGGCGACCGCCTCCTTGATGTGCGGAGAGAACTTGAGCTTGTTTTCGAGGTAGTTCGGCGCGAACATCGCGCTGTTTCCGAGCCTGCCCACGTCCTTCGCGCGGTCGATGATCTTGAGCTGGCCCCCGTCGTCGATGAGGCCGGCGTCGCCGGTGTGGAAAAAACCCTCCGCGTCGATCGACTCCGCGGTGGCATCCGGTCGCTTGTAGTATTCGCGCAGCAGCATCGGGCCGCGGACGAGCACCTCGCCGGCGTCGGAGATCCTGACCTCGACGTTGGGTGCCGGCATGCCGACGGTGTCGAGCTTGACGTCGCCGTCGGGCTGCAGGCACACGTATGCGCAGGTCTCCGTCTGTCCGTAGAGCTGCTTCAGGTTGACGCCGATCGAACGGTAGAAGCGGAAGAGATCGGGGCCGATCGCGGCGCCGGCGGTGTAGGCGACGCGGATGCGGCTCATCCCGAGGACGTTGCGCAGCGGACCGTAGACGAGCAGGTTGCCGATCGCATACTGGACGCGCTCGCCGACCGAGACGGGCTTGCCGGCCAGGACTTGCGCACCGCAGCGGCGCGCCACGCCCATGAAATGGTGGAAGACCGCGCGCTTGATCGCGCTGGCGTCCTCCATCCGGATCATCACTTGCGTCAGCAGGTTCTCGAACACGCGCGGCGGCGCGAAGTAGTAGGTCGGGCCGATTTCTCGGAGATCGGTCATCACCGTGTCACCGGATTCCGGGCAGTTGATGGTGAAACCGGCGACCAGCCACTGTGCGATCGAGAACAGGTGATCGCCGACCCATGCCATCGGCAGATAAGACAGGATGCTGTCGGTCGCAACGAGTCGATCGAATTCGCAGCCGCCACGCGCCGCCGCGATGAATGCCGCGTGCGTCTGGCACACACCCTTCGGCTTGCCGGTCGTGCCCGACGTGTACAGCATCACCGAGATGTCGCCCGGCGCGCCCTTGGCAACCTCCGCCTCGTACCAGCCGGGATGCGCGCGGTCGAACTCGCGCCCTTCGCCTGCAACTGCTCGAAACTCGTGACACCGTCGTAATTGCGCAGGCCGCGCGGGTCGTCGAAATAGATATGCTTGAGCGCCGGCACCTGGGGCATGGCCTCCAGCATCTTGTCGACCTGCTCCTGGTCTTCGACCAGCGTGTAGCCGATTTCGGCATCGTTCAGCACGAACACGAAATCGGCCGCGGGCGCATCCTGGTACATGGGCACCGGAATGCCACCCAGCGCCTGTACCGCGACCATTGCCCAATAGAGGCGCGGCCGATTGTCGCCGATGATTGCAAGGTGCATGCCGCGCTGGAAGCCCTGCGCGGCCAGGCCGCAGGCCAGCGCGCGCACCTCGTCGGCGACCTGGCGCCACGTCCAGGTCTGCCAGATCCCGAGGTCCTTCTCGCGCGTCGCCGGGTGCCCGGGCCGCACCGTGGCATGGTGAACCAGGAGCCGCGGAAACGTGTCCTGCCTTTCCTCCATTCCTTCCTCCGCTTTGCCCAACCGCCCCGTCCACTACGCAGGAGCCGGTATCGGTCGGCCGATCGGGCGAGTTCTGCGCTCGCCGCGCCGGTCATGCCTTCCACCCGAGATTCGATGGTCGCGCAGCCGCCCGCGCGGCTGCCCTCGGTAGGCGGACGGGCATATTAGCCCGTTCATCCCGTCGCGGGTGAAACGCCGGACGCTCTGCAGGCGCAATACCGGCTTCCGGGGCTCGGCAGGCCCGTCGCCGTTTAGAATGTCCCGGATACCGAATGTAGGGTGGAATGCCGGTGCAGGCTGTCGTCCTGCCGACAATTGCCCCGCATCACCGAGACCTTCGATGCTCAACCTTTCCACGATGCTCCGCGCGTCCGCCTGGGCACGCGCGTTGGCACCCGGCGACCTCGACCGCGTGGAGTCCGAGACCGTCACGCGCGTATGCGCCGCCGGCACACTCGTCTGCCGCAAGGGTGAGGCGGTGGAGGCGTGGATCGGCGTCATCGACGGCCTGGTCAAGATGGCCAACGTCTCGGCAGAGGGCAAGCCAACGAGTTTCGTCGGCGTGGGCTCGGGTGGCTGGTTCGGCGAAGGTTCGTTGCTCAAGGACGAGCCGCGGCGCTACGACATCGTGGCCTTGCGCGAATGCGTGATCGCCTTCATGCCGCGGGCGACGTTCATGTGGCTGCTCGATACCAGCATGCCGTTCAACCGCTTTCTGTTGACGCAGCTCAACGAGCGGTTGGGGCAGTTCATCGGCATGGTCGAGCACGACCGCCTGCTCGGGCCTGATGCGCGGCTGGCCCGCTGCCTTGCCTCGATGTTCAACCCGCACCTGTACCCCGGAATCGGCCCGGCGCTGCCGATTTCGCAGGAAGAGATCGCGCAATTGGCGGGCCTGTCGCGGCAGCGCGCCAACCAGGCGCTGCAACGGCTGGAGCAGGCCGGGCTGCTGCGGATCGACTACGGCGGCATCACGGTCACCGACCTGCAGGGATTGCGCGAGTTCGACGGCTGAACATCGCGTTCACGCTCGATGGGCCGGCGTGTTCGACCCGGAAGAACCGCAACGTTTCCTCGGGCTTACTTTCGCATTGCGCGCGGGTCGATCGATCGCCTCAAATCTCGTATCGGAGAACAGTTTTGACCTACGAAAAGATCACCGTGGCGCGTGACGTCGTCCCGCACATCGACGAGCTTCCCACGCGTCAGCGCGCGAGCTTCCCCGAGATCGAGGATTCGACGTTCTGGGCGTTCTACGACCGCTGCAAGGATTTTTCCATCGTCCACGTCACCGGGTTCTACAATGTGTATCAGACGATGCGCTACATCGCGGCCAATCGGATCCGGGGCAATGCGGTCGAGTGCGGCTGCTTTCTCGGAGGCATCGCGATGTTCATCGGCCTGCTCCGGGACCAGCTCGAACTCCGCGACATGGAAATCCTGCTCTTCGACACCTTTCGAGGCGCTCCCGCGGGCTCGACCGACGTGGTGTCCGGGACACCGTTCGTCGAGCCCTGTGAACTGCCGAGCTATTCGGTCGTCGTCCCACGGAGCCATCGCGCGCGTGGTCGGCAGCACCGACGGCTATCGCTTCATCGAAGGACTGGTCGAAGACACGCTTCCCGTCACGCCGACGGGCGATCTCGCCCTGCTGCGCCTCGACACCGACTACTACTCCTCGACCGCGGTCGAGTTCGACGTGCTCTACCCGAGGCTGGTTTCAGGAGGGGTCCTGATCGTCGACGACTACGGAATGTTTCAGGGCTCCCGCCGCGCGACCGACGAATACCTGGCCCGCCTCGACCGGCGACCGCTGCTGAACAGGATCGATGCCGCGGTCTGGTCGGGAGTGAAGCCCTAGCCGATGCCGGGGCCAGGGCCAGGCAACCCGGCCTGTCCGCAAGGTCCGGCCAATCTCAGTTGCGGCCCCGGCGTCACGGTCGGCGCGAGGACTCCGACCCCTCGATTGCGTCACCGCCCCATGAACTTCGGCGCGCGCTTCTCGACGAACGCCGCCATGCCCTCGCGCTTGTCATCGGTCGCGCACAGCAGCGCGAAGACATCCGCCTCGAGCATGTTGGCGTTGGCGAGGTCCAGGTCCTGTCCGTGCACGACGAGATGCTTCGACATCTTTACGGCGACCGGGCCGCGGGAGGCGATCATCCGAGCGAGCTCGAGACCCTTGTCGACGAGCGACTCGGGCGCCACCACGTGATTGGCGAGACCGATGCGGAGCGCCTCCTCGGCCTTCACCATCCGCCCCGTGGTGACGAGTTCCAGCGCCATCGACCTGCCGACGACGCGGGTCAGTCGCTGCGTGCCGCCGAAACCCGGGCAGATGCCGAGATTTACCTCGGGCTGGCCGAACTGGGCCTTGTCCGACGCGACGATGAAGTCGCAGGCGAGTGCCAGTTCGCAGCCGCCGCCCAGCGCGAAACCATTGACCAGCGCGATCACCGGAATCGGGGCGAGTTCGAGCGCACGAAGCGTTGCGTGCGCCTTTATCGAGAACTCGCGCGCGACGAACACGGGCATCGCGTTCATTGCCGCGATGTCGGCGCCCGCGACGAACGCGCGGTCGCCGGCGCCGGTGACCAGCAGGCAACGCGCAGCGGCATCGGCCACGACCGCGCGCGTCGCCGCCGCGATGTCGTCGATAACCTGCGGGGCCAGCGCGTTGAGCACCTTCGGCCGGTTGACGGTGAGCAGCCAGATGCCGGATTCGCGTTCTTCCAGCAGGACGGTTTCGTAGCTCGTGGGGCGTTCACCGGCGGCATTCATTTCTTCCCCTCGGAATAATCGTAGAAGCCGCGGCCCGTCTTGCGGCCCAGCCGCCCGGCCGCAACCATCTGCTTCAACAGGGGCGCCGGCCGATATTTCGGATCGCCGAAGTCGGCGTGGAACACGTTCATCACGGCGAGCATCACGTCGAGTCCGATCATGTCGGCAAGTGCAAGCGGACCGATGGGATGGCCGCACCCGAGCTTCATCCCGTTGTCGATGTCTGCGGCCGAGGCCAGCCCCTCCTGCAGCGCAAACACCGCCTCGTTGATCATCGGGCACAGGATGCGGTTGACGACGAACCCGGGGCTGTCCTTGACCACGATGGGCGTCTTGCCGAGGCGCTTGACGAACGCCACGGCCGTGGCTACGGCTTCATCCGAGGTCTGCAGCCCGCGTACCAGCTCGACCAATGCCATCAACGGCACGGGATTGAAGAAATGCACGCCGAGGAACGAGGCCGGCCTGGACGTCACAGCGGCGAGCGTCGTGATCGAAATCGACGATGTGTTCGACACGATCAGCGCATCTGGCCGCGCGAGCGCGTCGGCCTGCCGAAGGATCTTGACCTTGAGGTCGAGGTTCTCGGTCGCCGCCTCGATGACCAGGTCGCAGGGCTTGAGATCGTCATAGGACGTGCTGCCGTTGATGCGCGCCAGCGCCGCGTCCTTGTCGGCCGCGGTGAGCTTTTCCTTCTTGACCAGGCGGTCGAGGCTGCCTGTGATGGTCGCGAGGCCGCGCGCGACGGCCGTCTCGTGCACGTCGATCATGACCACGTCGAGCCCGGAACCCGCGCAGGCCTGCGCGATGCCGTTGCCCATCGTACCGGCGCCGATGACGCCGACGCGTTGGATTGTGTTCATGGTGTCTGCTTTCGGAAGTTGTCGATGGGTCGATAATCATGCCGGGTCGATCGCGGGGCAACGCCCGGCCGGGTGCGGTTCAGGCGGCGACCGGGCGCGGCGGCGCCGCGGTCGGTGCGCGCACCCCAACGCGCCGCGGCGGATTCGAGCGCAGCCCGGCGATCATCATGTCGATGAGCTGCGGCGCTGCCGCGTGCAGGTCGTATACCGACGGATCGAGCACCCACTCGTGCATGATGCCGATCATCAGCGCGTGCAGCCCCTGCGTCGCAAGCGTCGGGTCGGTGTCGACGGGGACCTGCCCGGCCATGGCGGCACGCCGGATGATATCTTCGATCTGGGAAAGGCAGGCGCCGCGTTCCTTGCGATGCGCAGACGCCAAGCCCGCGAGCTCGTCGACGAGTTCGCTCTTGTGAAAAACGATTTCGAACACATTCTGCGCCCGCGGATCGCTGGCCAGGCTCTGCAGCGCACCGATCGACAGTTCGCGCAGCGTCCCGAGGGGATCGGAGGCGACGGACTTTCCGGCGCGCTCGAAGTTGGCGTCGAGCGGAAGAGTCGCCCGATCGCACATCGCGCGGAAGAGGTCCGCCTTGTCCTCGAAATGCCAGTACACGGCGCCGCGCGTCACCCCGGCAGATGCCGCAATCTCCGCCAACGACGTGCGGGTGACGCCGCGCTCCCGGAAAATGCGTTCCGCCGCGTCGAGCAGCCGCTCGCGCGTTGCGAGTGCCTCTTCCCTGGTTTTGCGGGCCATTGGTCTTGTCCGAATGAAACTACTTTACAAACATTCGTGAATGTATGTAATCTGCGCGTTCTTGGCAAGCCGCAGTGCAGCAACCGCTGCTGCGGTCCGCCCCGTCAGGAGTTCACCGATGCTCCACACCGCTCGCATCCGCGCGATCCGCCTCCTTCCCTTCGCCGCGCTCCTGCTGGTGGCCGCATGCGGGCCGTCGCACCAAGATGGAGGATTCCACGGCTTTCCGCCGGCGGAAGTGACCACGATCAAGCTCGAACCGAAAACGCTCCCGGCGTCGTACGAATACGTCGGCCAGACCACCGGCTCGAAGGAGGTCGAAGTACGTGCTCGCGTCACCGGCATCCTGGAGCGCAAACTCTTCGCCGAGGGCGCGCCGGTCAAGGCGGGCCAGGTGCTGTTCGTCATCGACCCCAAGCCGCTCGAGGCGCAGGTCGCGGCGCTCGACGCCGAAGTTGCGCGGGCCCAGGCACAGAAGGCGCAGGCCGAGCGCGAGCTCGCGCGCCTGAAACCGCTCGCCGAGCGGCGCGCGGTCGGGCAGAAAGAGGCCGACGACGCGGCGTCGAACCTCGACCTCGCCAACGCTTCGCTCAAGGCGGCGCAGGCGAAACTTGCCGAGGCGCAGCTGAGCCTCGGCTACACGCGCGTGACCGCTCCGATTACCGGGTTGTCGAGCCGTGCGCCAAAGTCCGAGGGGAGCCTCGTCGCCGCCAACGAAACGCTGTTGACGACGATCTCGCAGGTCGACCCGATGTGGATTCCCTTTTCCATTTCGGAGAACGAGCAGCTGGCGCTCAATCGGGCGGTGAAGGACGACCGCCTGACGCTGCCCAAGGACAATGCCTATGAAGTGCAGGTGCGCCTTGCCGACGGCTCGACGCTCGCCCGGAAAGGGAAGATCAATTTCTCCGACACGAGAATCAATCCGGCGACGGGCACGTTCGAGATGCGCGCCGAGATCAGCAACACCGATCGGCTGCTGAAACCCGGCCAGTTCGTGCGCGTGAAGCTCACCGGCGCCGTACGCAACAACGCGCTCGCGGTGCCGCAGGTGGCGATACAGGACGGCGCGCAGGGCAAGTTCGTCTACGTTGCCGACAAGGACAAGGACGGCAAGGACGTCGCCGCCGTGCGGCCGGTGACGCTGGGCGATTGGGTGGCGCTGGACGACGCCAACCTGTGGGTGATCGAGAGCGGCCTGAAGCCCGGCGAGCTCGTGATCGTCGACGGCGTTTCCAAGCTGCGACCCGGCGCGCCGATCAAGCTCGGGGACGGCGCGCCGCCGGCGGCACCGGCTGAGGCGCCCGGCGCCTCACCGGCGAAGGACGCCAAGTCTGCCTCCAAGACGTAAATCGCGGACGGCCCCTCATGTTCTCCCGCTTCTTCATCGACCGGCCGATCTTCGCGGCCGTGATTTCCATGTTCCTGGTGCTGGCCGGCCTGGCGGCGATGCGCACGCTGCCGATCGCGCAGTACCCGGAAATCGCCCCGCCGGTGGTCACCGTGCAGGCAATCTACCCGGGCGCCTCGGCCGAGACGCTCGAACAGACGGTAGCCGCGCCGATCGAGAACGCGATCAACGGCGTGCCGAACATGATCTATATGAGTTCGACGTCGTCGTCGAACGGCGTCGTGCAGATCCAGGTCACGTTCGACATCGGCACCAGCGTCGACGACGCTGCGGTCAACGTCAACAACCGCGTGAAACAGGTCGAGCCGCGGCTGCCCGAGCAGGTCAGGCGGCAGGGCGTGACGGTCGAGCGTGGCAGCTCGTCTTTCCTGCAGGTGATCGCGTTCTATTCTCCGGACGGCCGCTACGACGACCTGTTCACGTCGAACTACGTGACGCTGAACGTGCTCGACCAGTTGAAGCGCCTGCCCGGCACGACCAATGTCCAGATCTTCGGCGCGAAGGACTACGCGATGCGCATCTGGCTCAAGCCCGATCGCCTCGCGCAGTTGAAGCTCACGCCCTCCGACGTGGCGAGCGCGATCAACGAGCAGAACGCGCAGTTCGCCGCCGGCAAGGTCGGCCAGGCGCCGATCGACAAGGGGCAGGAACTCGTCTACACGATCACTGCTCAGGGCCGGCTGGCCGACGCGAAGGAATTCGGCCAGATCATCGTTCGCGCCAACCCGGACGGCTCGATGGTGCGCCTGTCCGACGTGGCTCGCGTCGAGCTGGGCTCGAAGGACTACGACTTCATCGGCCGCTACAACGGCAAGCCAGCCACGCTGGTCGGCATCTTCCTGCAGCCTGGCGCGAATGCGCTCGACGTGGCTAAGACCGTGCGCACCACGGTTGCCGGACTTGCCACCCACTTCCCCGAGGGTCTCACCTACGCCATTCCCTACGACACCACGCGCTTCGTCGAGGTGTCGATTCGCGAGGTCGTCTTCACGCTGGGCGAGGCCATGGTCCTCGTGTTCCTGGTCGTCTACCTGTTCCTGCAGAGCTGGCGCGCGACGATCATTCCACTGGTTGCCGTTCCGGTCTCGCTGCTGGGCGCGTTCGCGGGCCTCTATGTACTCGGCTATTCGATCAACACGCTGACGCTGTTCGGCATGGTGCTGGCGATCGGCATCGTCGTCGACGATGCGATCGTCGTTCTCGAGAACGTCGAGCGGATCATGCGCGAGGACAACGCCGAGCCTCGCGAAGCTGCGATCAAGGCGATGCACGAGGTCACCGGTCCGATCGTGGCGATCGTGCTGACGCTGACCGCCGTATTCGTCCCGATCGCGTTCCTGGGAGGATTGACCGGTGAGCTGTATCGGCAGTTCGCGGTGACCATCTCCATCGCGGTGGTGATCTCGGGCCTGGTCGCGCTGACGCTGACGCCATCGCTTTGCGCGCTGGTGCTGAAACACGATCCGCCGCCCGCGCGGGGCTTCTTCGCGATGTTCAACCGCTTCTTCCTGCGCGTCACCGGCCACTACACTTCCGGCGTCACGTGGATGATCCGGCGCGGTGCGATCGGCCTCCTGCTGTTCGCGGGCATGGTCGCGATCGTCATCGGCTTGTGGCGAATCACGCCGGGAAGCCTGGTGCCCGACGAGGACCAGGGCTTCTACATCAGCGCGGTGATCCTGCCCGACGGCGCCACGCTGCATCGCACCGACAAGGTTGTCGCGCAGGTCGAGGCGGCGATCCGCTCGAACCCTGCCAACGCTGACGTCGTCGCGTTCACCGGTTTCGACTTCCTGGGCGGCGGCTTCCGCAACAACGCCGCGACGATCTTCGTCACGCAGATCCCGTGGGACAAGCGCAAGGTGACCGCGCAGCAGCTGGTCGGCGAGCTGTTCGGCAAGACCGCCGGCATCAAGGAAGCGCTGGTGCTGGCGTTCAATCCGCCGCCGATCTTCGGGCTCGGCACCGCCGGCGGCTACGAGTTCTACATCCAGAACCGCGGCGATGGCGGCTCGAAGCGCATGAACGAGGTGACGCAGCAATTCCTGCAGCGGGTCAACACCGATCCAATGCTTGGCTTCGCGCAGACGCTGTGGCGCGCCAACGTGCCGCAGCTCTACGTCGACGTCGACCGCGAGAAGGCGAAGAAGGTGGGCGTGCCGATCAACGAGGTGTTCAGCGCGCTGTCGGCGACGCTGGGCACCTACTACGTCAACGACTTCAACAAGTATGGCCGCGCCTGGCAGGTGCTGATGTCGGCGGCGCCGTCGTACCGCACGCGGCCGGACGACATCGGCGCCGTCTACGTGCGCTCCGACAAGGGCGACATGATCCCGCTGACGTCGCTCGCGACCGTCAGGTATTCATCGGGACCGGACGCGCTCGACCGCTTCAACAACCTGCCCGCGGTCAAGATCTTCGGCAGCGCGGCGCCGGGCATCAGCTCCGGCCAGGCGATCGCGCGCGTCGAGCAGATCGCCAACGAGGTGCTGCCGCCGGACTTCAGCTACGACTGGGGGGGCACGTCGTACCAGGAAAAGCGATCGGGTGGCGCGTCGACGTTCGCGCTGGGACTCGCGGTCATCATGGTGTTCCTGATCCTCGCCGCGCAGTACGAGCGCTGGTCGCTGCCATTCTCGGTGCTGATGGCGCTGCCGTTCGGAACCTTCGGCGCGCTGGCGGCGATCTGGCTGCGCGGGCTCACCAACGACGTCTACTTCCAGATCGGCCTGGTCACGCTGCTGGGGCTGGCCGCCAAGAACGCGATCCTGATCGTCGAATACGCGGTGCTGAAGAGGGAGGAAGGCATGTCCGCGTCCGCCGCCGCGATGGAGGCGGCGCGGCTGCGCTTCCGGCCGATCCTGATGACGTCGCTCGCCTTCATTTTCGGCGTGCTGCCGCTGGCGATCTCGACCGGCGCCGGGGCGGGCGCGCGGCACTCCACCGGGACCGGCGTGATGGGCGGCATGATCGCCGCGACGTTCCTGGCGATCTTCTTCGTGCCGCTGTTCTTCCGCGTTATCACCGACCGCCGCGTGCATGAGGCACGCTCGAAGTCGGAACTGGCCGCCGAAGTCCAGCATGCGTATATGGTCGCGCACCTGGCGCCCCCGGCCACGCCGGGGCATCCGCCGCGCGGGGACGCGGGAGAACCGCATGAATAGGAAACTCGTCGCAGTCATGGTGGCGGCGGTACTCGCGGGCTGCGCAGTGACGCAGCCGGTGCCCCCCACGCTCGACCTGCCGCCCGGGACCGCCACCGCGGCGCAGAATGAACTGCTCGAGCACTGGTGGACGGCGTTCAACGACCCCGTGCTCGACGCGCTGATCGACGAGGCGTTCGCCGGCAACCTCGACCTGCAGGTCTCGCTGGCGCGCATCCAGGCCGCGCGCGCGCAGGTCCTGCTCGCCCAATCGAATCTCACGCCCTCGGTCGACGTCGTCGGCAGCGCCAGTCGCTCGCGCATCTCGGCCGCCACCTCGCCGCCGCTGCCAGCGGCGACCGGTCAGTCCAGCAACGACTTCAGCCTGGGGCTCCAGCTGTCCTACGAACTCGACGTATGGGGCAAGTACCGGAGCGGGCTGCTCGCGGCGACCAACGACCTCGATGCGTCTCGCTATTACCGCGAGACGGTGCGCATCAGTGTCGCCGCCGACGTTGCCGGCACCTACTTCCGGCTGCGCGCCGCCGACGCCGAAATGCGGCTGCTGCAGGACACGCTGCGGCTGCGCACCGAGACGGTCGCGCTGCAGCGCGACCGCTTCGACGCCGGCCTCATCGGCGAATACGACCTGCGCTCGGCCGAAGCCGAACGCTCGGCGGTAGTGGGCGATATCGCGCGCGCCGGCAAGGCGATCGGCCAGCTCGAGGCGGCTGTTGCGACGCTGACGGGACGTTCGCCTCGCGCAGTGTTCACGCCCGAGGTCGCGCGCGGCACGGCGGTCGACGACGTCACCCAGGTTCCGCAGCTGCCGCCGGGCCTGCCGTCGGGGCTGATCGAGCGGCGACCCGACATCCGCCGCTCCGAAGCGCTGCTCGCCGCGTCCGACCTGCGCATCCAGGAGGCGCGCGCCAACTACTTCCCATCGATCTCGCTGACCGGAGCCTACGGCGTCGAATCGGCGGTGATGTCGACGCTGTTCTCGGGGCCGGCGGGCATCTGGAGCCTCGGCCTCGGCCTCATGCAGCCATTGATCGGGCTGAAGGCCATCGAATCGCAGGTCGAGCTCGCCACCGCACGGCGCGACCAGGTCACCATCGAATACCGGCAGACGGTGCAGACGGCGTTTCGCGAGGTCCACGACGCGCTCGTCGCCAATCGCGCGGCGCACGATGCGCTCGCCGCGGAAACCGACCGGCGCAACCAGATCGCCAAGGCGTACGACGTCGCGATGCTGCGCTACGAGGCAGGACGCACGTCGTTCCTCGAAGTGATCGATGCGCAACGCACGCTGCTCGCCGCCGACACGTTGCGCATCGGCGCGGCGCGCGATGCCCGGCTGTCGATCGTCGACTTTGCCAAGGCACTGGGCGGCGGCTGGAGCCCGGAGCAGTTCGCCGCTGCGCGCTGAGCGGCAGCACGGAGCGTGAAGCCTCTGTCAATCGAAACAACGTCTGTTCGCCGGAACTCGGGGCGACCGATGTTTGCCTCGCTCGACCAGATCGCACCGGACGGAAGAGGACGATAGGCGGCGCGTCAGCGCCCGGATTTCGACCCCGGCGCGATGTTGCCGGAAACACAGTCCGCGAGCTCCCGCCAGCCGGCGTCGCGTGCCGCCGCGCGGAACGCGCCGTCCGCCGCAAGCGCGGCCACCCACGCCTGGCGATCGGCGGTCGCCACGGCCATCGTGGGCTCGATCCCTGCCTCGCGCACCGTGACCGCCGCCTCGCGCATCTCCTCGACCCGGCGGCGGCCATGCTGAACGACCCGCTTCCAGAACCAGCTGCCCTGCTGTTCCCAGTCGATGCCCGGGAATGTCTCGGCCAGCGAGGCGAGGACCTCGCGCTCGACACCGTATCGGCGCGCGGTAAGGAAGCTTTCGATCACGATCGCCTCCATCCCCTTGACGATCACGCTGCGGCACATCTTGATCGCCGAAGCGACGCCGTATTCGTCGGAGACCGGTGTTACCGAAAAGCCCAGCGCTGCGAGCACCGGCGCGGCTGCGCGCGCGTGCGGGCCACCCAGCAGCATCGGCACGCGGATTCCGTGCGGCGGCACCGATGTCATGACCGCCGCCTCGACGTAGCGCCCACCCGCGGCCGCGATGATCGCGCCGCACCCTGACTTGGTGCCCGGTGAAGCCGAGTTGACATCAAGCAGGAATGCGCCGGCTTTCAGCGTCGACACGACGCTTGCAGCCGCGTCGCCGGTCGCGCTCGCCGTGACGGCGGAGATGACGACATCGGCACCGGCGACAGCCTCCTGCGCGTTGCCGGCGAGCGCCACGCGGTCGCGCGCCGGCTTGGCGCGCATCCCGGCAGCGCTTGCAGCATCTGCGAACAGGATATCCCAGGCGGAAATCGCGCCGACACCACGCTCGGCCAGCGCGGCGCCGAAGATGCTGCCCACCTCCCCGTAACCGATGAGGGCAATTCGCAATGCGGAAACGTCTGGCGTGTCGGTGGGTTCGCTCATGGTTGTCTCGTCACGGGGTTCTAGTCGGGTCACGCAGGCGCGATTTGCGAATGTTGCGGCGACCCACAGTACGCGTCGACGCTCCGCCGTCAGTGCACTGTACGCAGGCAAGGCATCGACGATCGCATTCATGGTCTCGATCAAGACCGCTTGCGGTCCGAGTCGAATGGTACCTTCGTTCGCGGCCCGGGACGCACCGTGCGCTGTTCCCCGCAGCCGTCGACCCGCATCGCGGCGTCGGCAAGGCCTCGGCCGGCGCGCACCGGGTTTCGACGCGCTACCGGCGACCCGCGCACCTGTGCGAAGATGACGCGATGAACACACCTCGTGCAACGGTTACCGTGCGCATACTGCGTCGCGTTCTTCGGAACGCGCTCGTCATCGCACTGACGGCCGTCTCCGGATTCGCGGGTGCCCAGCAGCCCATCGTGGTTCAGGCGCTCGAATGCGGCGGCGAAGAGCCCGGCTGGCATCTGGAAGCCAACCGCACTTCCGCGCAACACACGATGATGGGAACCAAGGGCAAGCGCGAAGTCGTGTACTTCGGCTCGCTGCAATCGCTCGCTTTTCTCACACCGCCCGCGATCGTGTGGCGTGGCGATTCGACGCGCCTGCCCCGCGAGACGCTGGTGGTGGTCCTGCGCGAGGAAGTGTGCCGTTCGACGATGGCTGACGGCCCGCCGTTGACGCATCGTGCCGTGCTTTCCGTGAAGGCCGGGGAGGCCGTGGCGGGCTGCTGCACGGTCCGCGCCGGTTTCGACGCCCGCGTCGCTCCAGTCGCTCAATACGCCGTCAAGAAGGACGACGACTGGGCGCGCCTGCTGCCCGACCTCGCGCCGGCGATCAGTGCGTGCGTACTGCGCGAGGGCGCGCGGGCCCGGGTCGTGACCAAGGCCTGGCCGCTTCCCCAGGGCAAGGCCGGCGTGCGCATCCTCGGGACGACCGGCGCCTCGGTCGACTGCATCGTGGAGGCCAATGGGCGTGGCAGCCCCGCGATGTCCGCGGTCGACGCGTCCGCGGCTCCGCTGCCCGGCGCCGGCAATCCGCAGTTCTACCTCGCGCGGGAGCAACCGCCGATCGTGAACTGCGGCCGGCTTGAGCGCGCGCAGAGCAGCCGTGGCACGCTGATCGGCTACCTGCACTACGACCCATGCTGAGAGCCGTCCTCTACCTGCTGCTGGCTGCGGGCACCCCGGCGCACGCACAGGTGGCGCCGAGTCCCTCCGAACTTGCCGCCTACCGGGGCCTGTTCGCCGCGGCCGCACGCGGCGATGCCACCGACGTCGCAGGGCTGGTGGCCGCAGGCGACAGGACAGGGGTCCGGGACCGTCATGGCCGGACGCCGCTTCACGTTGCCGCCTTCGCGGGACGGATCGACGCGATGCGCGCACTGGTCAAGGCCGGGGCCGATCCGAACGCGCTCGACGACGACCGCTACGACATCGTCACCATCGCGGCCGTCGCCAATGACGTTCCCACGCTGCAAGCCGCGCTCGCGCTTGGCGGAAAGGCGACCAACGTGACCAGCCGCTACGACGGCACGGCGCTGATCGCCGCCGCGCATCTCGGTCACGACGAGGTCGTGCGCATCCTCATCCGCGCGAGCGCGCCGCTCGACCACGTCAATAACCTGGGCTGGACCGCGCTCATCGAGTCCATCGTGCTGGGCGACGGCGGTCCGCGCCACGTCGCGACTCTGCAGGCGTTGGTCGATGCGGGCGCCAACGTCAACCTCCCGGACCGCAGCGGGATGTCGCCCCTGCATCTGGCGCAGGGAAACGGCTACCGCGAAATGGCCGCAATCCTCGAGCGGGCCGGCGCGCGCTGACACCGGTGGGAACCGTGCGCCCATCCGCCGAAAAAACCATTTGCCGCCTGTCGGGAAAGCCGACGCACACGCAATGCTAGGCGCGATCCGCGATTTCTTCGACGCCGCGCTCGCGGCGCCCGCCGACGGCGGTGATCGGCATTCGATAGAGGTCGCCACCGCCGCGCTGCTGGTCGAGATCGTGAGGATGGACGGCGAAGCGAAGCCCGCCGAGCGCGATGCCGTTCTGCGCGCCGTGCGCGGCAGGTTCGGATTGTCGGCGGACGACGCGCAGGCGCTGATCGATCTGGCCGAAACCAAAGCACGGCAGGCGAACGATTATTACCAGTTCACCTCGATCGTCAACCAACGTTTCACGCATCCCCAGAAAATCCGCGTGGTGGAACTGCTTTGGGAGGTCGCCTACTCCGACGCGTCGATCGACCCGCTCGAAGAGCACCTGATCCGAAAACTCGCCGACCTCCTGCACGTCGAGCACCGCGACTACATCACCGCGAAGCTTCGTGCGCGCGACGCCGCCGCCGGTCAAGGCGGGCGTTGACGGATGTGGTGCGGCCTGGCGTTGCCTGACCCGGTGCCGACCATGGCCTGGGCCCCGCTCACGCGCGAGGCGGGACCGAACGCGCAATCCGCCGGCCGCAGTGCTCTTGCCGCCGCAATCGAAGAAAGGGGCCGCCGTGATTTCCGACCTGTCCAAACCGCTCACTGATCGCGACATCGGCGAACTGGACGAAATCCTCGCCGCGATTCCCGAAACCCACGACCCTCTCGACGTCGCGCTCCTCGACGGATTTTTGGCGGGCGTGCTGCTGCAGCCGGACCTGGTCCTGCCCTCCGCGTGGCTGCCTCTGGTGTTCGACGCGCAGGGCGGCAATGCCGCGCTGCCCGACCTTCCCACCGCGAGTCGCGCCACCGAACTCGTCATGCGCCGCTACAACGAACTTGCCGCGTGCATCGCCGCGCGCGAACCCTTCGATCCCATCGTGTTCGAGTTGGAGAACGAGCGCGGCGAGGTCCTGACGGGCCGCGAAGGCATCGCGGCGCTGGCGGCCTGGGCGGGCGGCTTTGCCAATGCGTTCGACGTGTTTCCCTCGCTGCGGACGGCGGCGGCGGGCGACGACGAGCTGGCCGGTCTGCTGACGGGGATCCTGCGCCATCTGCCCGAAGATCCCGACGCGACGGCCGAAGAGCGCGAGGCCTACGCAAGCGACCGGGTAGAGATCGAGCGTGCGATGCCGCTCCGTGATCTGGACGACGCGATCGACGACCTGGTGCAGTGCGTGCTCGACATCGCGGACCTCGTCCGGCCGAATCGCCCGCTGGTGCGCGACGCGCCCAAGGTCGGCCGCAACGAACCCTGCCCCTGCGGCAGCGGCCGCAAGTACAAGGCCTGCCACGGCCGCGACTCGTCCTAGCGGCCTGGCTCAGCTCTCGGCGGTGAAGATCACGCTGAACGGCCGAGGAACGAGGTCGAGCCGCTTGAAGAACGTCACCTGGATGAAGCTGCTCTGGCGCTCGAACAGCTCGCGCAGCGCTTCGGTTCCTTCGGTGGGCGTGGTGGCGCGGCCGATGCGTGTTCGTTGCTCCGGCGCGCGTCGGCGCCCCGTGATGCCGAGCTCGAGCTCTCCCAGGTCCGGGCGAACACTCATGTAGCTGCCGTACACGGCTATCGCCTCGATTTCGTACTTGTTTCGCAGCGCGGTGCGGTTGAATCGGACGGCGAGATCCTTGCAGTGGGTCAGCAGCATCTGGGCCCGCGAGCGCTCGAGCGGATCGATGATCCGCGCGCGCGCGAGTTCGCGAAAGCGCGCGGTGATCGCGTAGCGGGTGCCGGATTCCGGCAGCCGCATCAGGATGCCGTCCTCGACCATCTTGTCGACGAGCTCGCGGCTGCTCGCCGCGGTGACGCGGAAATCCTCGACCAGTGCATCCAGCCGAACCGTAGCGTCAGTCGTCACGGTTTCCGGGATGCGCGAGAGCACGCGGTTGGCAGCGTCGCGCAACTGCAGCGGGTCCAAGCCGAAGTAGCGGTGTTTCGCCACGAGCGTCATCGTCTTCGCAGTCGTTCTCACGGCGGGGCTCCGTTGGGAAAGCGCAATGAACGTACCACAAAACCGGGCCGACCGGCGACGCGCCGAATCCTTCCTGCGGCGCTCGCGCACGCGCGAACGGAAATCCTGGCCGCCCGATCCAGCCCAACCCGAATTTCGATGGCGGCCGTGGTGTCGTCATCGCGGTCTTTCGGGAGGTGCAGGGGACTCTGCGCTGCATTTCCTGTGATGCACAAGTAATCCCGTCGGAATCGCGCTCGCGGTGGGCATCCCGCGGTGCGGCATGGCGCTACCCCGAGTGTTCCGCGGCGCCCGGAGAGGCGAACGTCACCTCCAGCCGATCGCGATAGACGGGCGATGCCGTGTCGCATGCGTAGAGCCCGATCTCGGTCGCCGCACCATCGACTCGCATCAGCAGTCGCCACGCGTCGGGAACGCGCAGGCCAGGGGTGCGGCTGAACATGCGGGGCAGCGATTCGCTCTTCAGCCGATAGTCGACATTGCCAAGCAGGTAGTCGCGCCAGTCCGAGTCGCGGCCGCGCACCGAAAGATCGCGGCAGATCGTGTCGAGCGGATTCCATCCGCCGTCGGGGAGCCAGACCTCGGCCCACCAGTGCAGCGTAGCGCTCGACGGGTAGACCAGATAGCCGCCTACCACGCGGGCGGGGATTCCCTGTGCCCGACAGAGCGCGACCAGCAGCGCCGAGCCCAGCTGGCAATCGAACCAGCCGGTGTCGAGCACGTGCTCCTGCGGGTGCGCGCCGTCGACGGTTTCGTGCGCCACCGTGCCGCACGCCAGTTCGTCGACGACGAAATTCCAGAAACTACGAAGGCGCGCCCGGTCGTCGCGCGCGGCGCCGACCAGGCTCGCGGACAGCGCCCGGACGCGCGGCGTCACCCGCACCAGGCCCTCGAAGGGCTGCGTATAGAGCCTGCGCTCGGGCGGGGTCAGCGGCGCTGCCGACGAGTCGGGCACCCCTGGCCGCAGCGTCGCGGACATGCGCGCGGTCAGCGTGACGCTGCCGGTCGTGGGGACGGGCAGGCGCGCGTCGAGTCGACCCGGTGCAATCCGGAAATCGACGTCGACATCAGGCTCGGCGATGCAGGCCACGCGAAGATCGACCAGCGCCTTATCCTCGAGCGGCAGCGGCAGGCGCAGGAGCGTGCGGGCTCCGGCATCGAAGCGCGACGTGTCGAACTCGCGCGAAAGCGTGACTTCGATGCCACGCGGAGCAAGTGTGGCCGGTGGCGGCGGCGCAGCGGCAGCAAGGGTGCCGGCCGGGGAATGGAACTCGCGCACCAGCGCGCGCGCGGTCGCAACGAAGCAGCCCTCATAGAATGGATCGCCGTGGCGTGCCCCGGCCCATTTCATCGTGTTGACGACTTCCGCCGGATCGAAAAGGCGCGTGCCGTCACCGGTACGAACGAACGGCAAGCCCAGGCCCACCCATCGATCGAGCGCAGCATGGCATTCGCGCTTCGCGATTGTGTGCTCGCCGAGCGACGCCTCGCGCGCATACGCACCGTGCACCAGGTGCTCGACGATCCGCGCCTCGTCGAACGTCCGACGGCTCGGGTCGCCGGCAAGCGGCGGCGGCATCATTTCGCGCATCGTGCGATGATACCGGGAGGCCGTGCATCGGTTCGCTCTGCCGTGGCGATGCGCCGTCCCGCGATATCCGGAGCGTCCTCGTTGCTTTCGACCCTGGCCCTGCCTCGAATCAACGACCTCATGGTCGACGCCGAAATTACCGCCATCCACGCCAAGGTGGGAGACTCGCTCGCGCCGGGGGCGAAGCTTATGGACGTTTGCGTCGACCTGAGCGCGGTCGCGCCCCACGACTGCCCACCGGTTTCGCATTTCCGGCTCGTACTGCATCAGCATGCATTCCTGCGCAGGCTCGCCGTGGTCGAGGGCGATATCGTGACGGTCGGCAGCCTCCTTGCGTCGTTCAGCACGACTGCGAACGAGGCGCTCGACGGCGACGACTCGTTTCCCGCGCGGATCACGATCGCCGGCATCCTCGCCGAGACCGACGGCTGGTGAACTGACGGGTATGCCCCGCGTCCCGCTGCGCCTGGGTCCGCTGGCCGCCGATGGCTTTGCCGTGCTGCGCTCCGGCGTGCGCTGGCTGTGCGATGACGGACATGTCTGTCAGGCAGGCGAAGTCGTCGCGTATTGCAGCATCGGATTGAAGGGAGAGGGCCAGCGCCTGCGGGGCGGCCGGCCGTTCGCCGACGAGGAGCGCGATTTTCAAGCCGCCATCGCTACCCGAATCGGCGGACGCCTCACTCGATGTGCCGACGCATCGCCGGGTGGCTGGCTCGATCAGATGCATTACTTCGACCACTGGGCGCCCGACTTCGTCATCGGCCACGTCGAATGCGCGCATGACGCGATCCCGGCGGATTTCGACGACGACGTCGCCACGCGCCTGCTGCTGCTGGCGGGTCGCCGCGCGACGGGCATCGCCGAAGTGCGCAGCGGCCTCCTCTCGGGTTGGTACGATCGCCGCCGCGCGTGGTGGGGCGAAGTGGGCGATCGGTTCGATTCGCTGCTGTGCCTCGGCATTTGCGACCAGGTGGGCGTCGTCCAGGGCGAAGAGCGCACGTTCCGCGAGCTCTTCGATGCCTCGGCCGGTCCTGCGCATGTTGCCTATTTTCCGGACGACACTGTCGTTCCCTGCGCCGCCGTCGCGTGCGAGCAATTGAATCGTACGCCGGAGGCCGCGCGGGTGATCGCCGCCGATTTCTCCCACGGGTTCGGCCAGGTCAAGCCGGAGCCCGAACCCAGGGACTGGCTGTTTGCCTCGGCGTTCATGGCGGCACTCCTGCGCTCGCCGCTCGCCGAGCGGCACGACGTCCTGACGCGCGCGGGGCTGGCGACGATCGAGGCACCCCGCGCCATCATGACGTCGCTCAACGCCGAAGGCGTATTCGTGCTGCGGCATCGGCGCCTGGGCTACGCGTTTCACTGCCATACATTTCGCCTGGTGGAAGCCGGCCCGGCGTTCCGGGCCTGGATCCGCGCGGAGTTCGAACATGTCAGAAGAACGCCCGACGACATCCGCCGCGACTACCGCGCACTCGTCGACGCCGTGTGCGCGCGTTCCGACACGCAGTTCCTCGTCCTCAACCTGATCACCACGGCAACGAGCGAGAACATCCAAAGCTACGCCGGGTTCGATCGACCACTCGGCAAGACGCTCGGCGGTGTCCGGGCGCGGGAATTGAATCTGATGCTGCACGATCTTGCGCGCGAACGAAACGTGTCGATCGTCGATGCGGATGCGATTGCCGCCGATCTGGGCACCTTGCGGCACGCGCCGGACGGCGTGCATGGCAGCCGCCTGCTGCAGGACGAAATCCGCGCCGAGCTCCTGCGACTGTTGCGCGCCCACGGTCTTGCCGGCTTCGGGCGCCGGGCGATCACGTAATCTCGAATCGGACCGCGAGAGGCCCGATGGCGTCCGCGTCGTCCGGGAGCGGCTCGTCCGCGCGATCGCTGAACAGCGCCAGTGGCTTTCCGATCCGTTCCCATCCGCCGGCCTCGCACAGGATCGCGCGCAGGACACCCTCCTGCGCCGCCCGCACTTCGACCACCGCCTTGTGTGTCTCGAGTTCGACGATCATCGCGCCGGCGACGAAGTCCTGGCCGATGGTCCCATGCCATTCGAGCACCCGCAATTCCTCGACATCCTCGATCGGACCGGGAACGAGCAACTGGTAGATCATCGCAAAGCCCGCACGCGTAAATTCGACCGGGTCAGCATAGCAGCAGGCGCCGAACCGCCTGCGCGACCCGGGGCGCATCGGGCAGGCAGGCCGCCTCGAGCACCGGGTTCGACGACACCGGCGCCGGGGCGGCGCCCAGGCGTGCCGCACGCAGCGGACTCACCTCGCCCATGGCGCGGCACAGGACTTCCGAGCCGACGCCACACGTGGTCTGTCCCTCCTCCACCGTCAGCAGCGCGCCGGTGCGCGCGGCCGATGCGCAGACCGTCGCGACGTCGAGCGGAGCCAGCGAGCGCAGGTCGACCACCTCGCAGGAAACGCCCTCGGCGGCGAGGATCTCCGCCGCGTCCAGCGCCACGCGGCACATGTACGAATGCGCGACGATCGTGACATCGGTGCCGTGCCGGCGGAGCACGGCCTTGCCGAACGGAATCACCGCGTCTTCGCGCGGCAGCTCTCCCGCCATCGGGAACAGGCGCTTGTGATCGACGAAGAGGGTGGGGCCGTCGCCGCGAAGCGCCGACTTGAGCAGGCCGTAGGCGTCGGCCGGCGTCGCCGGCGCGACCACCTTCAGTCCCGGCACACCCATCATCCACGCTTCGATGCATTGCGAATGCGCCACCCCCTGCCCCTTGGCACCGGCCGTGGTCTTCACGACCACCGGCACGCTGAGTTGACCGCCCGTCTTGAAGCGCGCCTTTGCCGCATAGTTGATGAGCGGATCGAGGCCGAGCATCAGAAAATCCATGTACGTGATGCTCACCAGCGGGCGCAGGCCGGCAGCCGCGGCACCGACGCCTAAACCGATCATCGCCGCCTCCGCCACCGGCGTGTCGCGCACGCGCGCGGCGCCGAAACGCTCGTGGAGCCCCGCGAATTCCCGATACGCACCGCCGTAGCGTCCGACGTCCTGCCCCAACACGATGACCGAATCGTCCCGCTCCATTTCCTCGCGCAGCGCACGAGCAATGGCTTCGCGATAGAACAGCTTCACCGTCGACAGTGCTTCAGCCGACATGGGCCAGCAGATCGGCGGGGTCGGGGCAGGGTGCCGCGTCGGCGAAGCGAATTGCCGCCTCGGCCAAGCCCTCGGCCTCATGCGAAAGCTGCGCGCGATCGGCGGAGGTCAGTTTCCCTTCGCCCTCGAGCCGGCCGGCAAGCGCACGGATCGGACAGCGGGCCCGGTCGGCCGCCAGCTCGTGCGGGTCCCGCGTCTCGCGGGTCAGCGTCGAATGCGAGGCGAACCGGGCCGACAGGCATTCGAGGAACGCGGGACCGCCGCCCCCGCGAACGTGGGCGGCCAGTTCGCCTGCCGCCACGCGCACGGCGATCACGTCCATGCCGTCCACTGTCGCGCCACGGACGCCGAACGCCGCCGCCAGCGAGGAAAGGGGCGCAGGGACGAGCGCCGCGGCCACCGGCGTCGAGATCGAATACCCGTTGTTGTCGCAGACCAGCAGCAACGGAAGCTTCCAGAGTGCCGCGATGTTGAGAGTCTCGTGCAGCGCGCCCGACGCGCAGGCGCCATCGCCGAACAGGCAGGCGACGATGCCGTTGCCACGTTGCAACTGCATGGCAAGTGCGACACCGGCAGCGATCGTTAGATTGCCTCCAACGACCGCGTGCGCGCCGAAGAAGCCGGCGTCGGGTTGGGCGAGATGCCCGCGGCCGCCGCGCCCTCCGCAGGGCCCCGCCGTCTTGCCCAGCAGCTCGGCCATCACCGCGCCGGGATCGAGTCCGCGCGCCAGCGCCGCTGCAATCGAGCGGCCGCTCGCGAGCAGTTGATCGTCGGGGGTCAGCGCCGCGCACACCCCGACAGCGACGGCCTCCTGACCCGACGACAACAGCTGGAAGCCGTGCCCGGGGTGGCGCAGCAGCGCCTCCTCGAAGGCGCGGATCAGAAGCATCGAGCGCAGCAGCGAATGTTCGTCCATGACCGTCAGCCGCACGCGTCGATGTCGCGCAGGTCTCCATGCAGCGCCTGCGCGCGCTCGACGATCCGCGGCCCGACCACGTCATCCGGCAGCATCCGCAGGACGCCGGTGACAATCGTGTGGGCCGCGGCCTTCGCGGCAACGGGTCCGCCGAGCCGGTGATTCGTCCGCAGCAACCGCGCACCCCGCTGCGCAAACGCACGATCGATGTCGATGATGCCCACGCCCGTATCGTGCGAAAGCTCGATCGCCATCAGATTGAGGCGGCGGATGCGTTCGCGAATCGCCGGTCGCGAATCGATCGGCGATTCCGGCGATGAATCGTCGACGTGGCGAAAAATCGTGCAGATCAGCGCCACCGATTGCGTTCCTGCAGGCAACGCCTCCAACTGTTCGCGCCAGCGTGCCTCGGTCGCAGCGTGGGGCTCGTCGCCACGAGCGAGTTCCGGCAGCAGTGACATCAGGACCACGGATGGCAAGTCGTCAGGAGCAATCGCGGCAGGCGAATCGAGCAAGCGGAATTCGACCGGCCATGCGCTGCCTGCCGCACCGGACAGGCACGCACGAAGCTGCTCGGTAACGGCGAGCAACACGTCATGCTCGCCGTCGGTGACGATCGCATCGACGCGCACCGGCGTATTCCCCGGTGGGCCATCGAGTTCGCGGCGGGTCTTTGCGTTCATGCCGGCATCCGAGCGGCGTGCGCGGGCAGCTCCGGCAGCGCTCCGATCATCCGCCGAACGGCATCGTAGTCGATGCCATTGTCGCCGCGTGCTGCGACCTCGAGCTCGGGCAGCGACATGATGCGCGCTTCTGGCGGAACGGCCGATCGGGAGGCGAAGTTGGCCCAGAAAACGGACAGGAGCTTGACCGCCAGGATGGGATGGGCCTCGGTAGAAAACCTCTTCCCACCGGGTGTCGAGCAACGGATCGCGCCAACCGATGCGGTGGGTGAGGTGGAAATCATGAGCGCCATCGACAGGCACGATGCGCGCGCCCGTCTTGCACAGGCGCAAAGCGAGCTCGCGGTGATCATTGGCGTCGATCGCTTCGTTGAATCCTCCCGCCCGCAGGAACAGTTCCCGCGGAGCCGAGAGATTGGAGCCGCAGGCGGCGGCCCACAGCACCGTGCAGTCGGGGTGATGCCGCAACGCGTGAAGCTCCAGCTCCTGGAGCTGGCGCGGGCCCGCCCCGGGGTAGATCCCGGGCTCCGCGCGCTGCGCAAGCGCGGCGAAATCGCCCATCACCTCGGCGCGAGTCACCCGAAGGCGTGACCGCTCCTCCGGCGACATGCGCGCTAGGCGATCCTCCTCGCCCGGTCGCGGCGAGGCGGTCTCCGGGTCCAACAGGAAGCGGGTGCTGCGAAAGTGGAAGCGCACGCCGCGACCGATACGCGCCGAACTGCCCGAGTGGGCGCGGACGTGCTGAGCGACAAAGTCGGGCGCGGCGAGCGTGTCGCCGTCGAGAAAGACGAGGATATCGCCGGTGGCAACCCTGGCCCCCGCGTTCGACGCCGCGGCTCGGCCCCTCGGTGTCGCGTGCGACACGATGCGCAGCGGCATTGCGCGCCCTGCCTCGGCCAGCACGGACTGCGTATGATCGGTCGAGCCATCGTTCACGACGACGACATCCGCCGGCATCGTCTGACGCGACAACGAGGCAAGCGTCAGGCGCAGCCGATCGGCTTCGTCTTTCGATCGCACCACGACGCTCGCTTGCATGCGCACTACCCCTTCCCAGAAAAGAAGCCGAGATCGTCGAGCACCCGGACGGCTTCCCCGGCCACCGCGCTGCATACCTCGGCATTCAGGTGCAGCACGTCGAGCTTCGCCCGCGCGGCGCCCATGCGCGCGACGACGGCGTCGACGTCAATCACCGATATCCCGGTGCGTTGCGAGAGTTCCGCGACGCCGAGGTTGAACCTTCGGATCCTCGTCGCCAGCGTATCGCCCAGACCCAGATGGCAATGAACCGTGTCGCCGGGAACGACCGAGCTCATATTGTAGACAAGGATCGGCGCCGCGGTTCGTTCGCGGATTCTCCCGATGATGCTTTCGAAGTTGCGTATCGACGCCCCGGCGTCGAGCAAGCCTTCGAACGTGAATTCGTCCTTCAGCCAACGTTGAGCGACTTCCGGCCACGTCGTCCAGTTCGCGGGATGGAAGAGGTATCCGTCCCGCCTGTGGCGGGCGAGCGTGACATGCACGTCGGGCTGGATCGAGAGCACGATCGCGTCGGCGCCGGCGTCGAAGACCCTGCGGCTGAACTGGGCGGACAGCGCAAAGCTGCCCAGCGGGAGCGCACGGGCCGTGAGCGCCTCCGGAACCGTCCCCCCAGCGTCGAGCAGGGCGTCGGATCGGGTCCATGTTTCATGCAAAACCTGGATTACTGTCGAGGGGTGCCGCGCCCGGACGATTTCGTTGATGCCGTTCCAGTGAAGCGCTTCCCCGACGCGAAGCGCGTGCAGCGTGTCCCGGACATCC
This sequence comes from uncultured beta proteobacterium, assembly GCA_963739745.1. Lineage (GTDB taxonomy): Bacteria > Pseudomonadota > Gammaproteobacteria > Burkholderiales > Casimicrobiaceae > VBCG01. Next base: position 81,231 of record CAVUCJ010000003.1, on the reverse strand, counting down.
AGATTGCCCTTCGCGAAAATCCTCAGACGCCCCAAATGCTGCTCCGGTGAGTCCTCACGTCGCCGCGCGGGACGATACTACATGCTTCGCCGATACTGGCCGCCGACCTCGAACAGCGCGCTTGTGATCTGTCCCAGCGAGCACACGCGCACCGTGTCGATGAGTTCGGCGAAGACGTTGCCGTTCTCGATCACCGTCTGCTGCAGTTTCGCGAGCGCCGCGGGCGCCGCCTGCGCATTGCGGGCGTGGAATTCGTGCCAGGCGCCGCAACTGAGACCGCTTTTCCTCGTCGGAGGAGCGGGCGAGCTCGACCGTCTGCGGAGTCGTCTCGCCGTGCGTGACTACGGAAGGTGTTGACGCCGACGATCGGATACGAGCCATCGTGCTTCCGATGCTCGTAGTACATCGACTCCTCCTGGATCTTGCCACGCTGGTAACCGGTCTCCATCGCCCCCAGCACACCGCCGCGTTCGGAAATCGCCTCGAATTCGCGCAATACCGCCGCTTCAACGAGGTCGGTCAACTCATCGATGATGAACGACCCCTGGTTCGGGTTCTCGTTCTTCGCGAGGCCCCACTCGCGATTGATGATGAGCTGGATCGCCAGCGCCCGCCGCACGCTGTCCTCGGTCGGCGTGGTGATCGCCTCGTCGTATGCGTTGGTGTGCAGCGAGTTGGTGTTGTCGTAGCTTGAAATCAGCGCCTGCAGCGTCGTGCGGATGTCGTTGAACGAGATCTCCTGCGCGTGCAGGCTCCGTCCGCTGGTCTGCGAATGAAACTTGAGCTTCTGCGAGCGCTCGTTGGCGCCGTAGCGATTCTTCATCGCCACCGCCCAGATGCGGCGCGCGACGCGGCCGATCACCGTGTATTCCGGGTCCATGCCATAGCTGAAGAAGAACGACAGGTTTGGCGCAAAGTCGTCGATGTGCATCCCGCGCGCCAGATATGCCTCGACGAAGGTGAAGCCGTTGGAGAGCGTGAACGCGAGCTGCGAAATCGGGTTGGCTCCGGCCTCCGCGATGTGATACCCGGAAATCGACACCGAGTAGAAATTCTTGACGTTGTGATGGACGAAGTACGAAGCGATGTCGCCCATCACCTTCAAAGAGAACTCGGTCGAGAAGATGCAGGTGTTCTGCCCCTGGTCTTCCTTCAGTATGTCGGCCTGCACGGTGCCGCGGACGGTGGCGAGCGTCCACGCCCGGATCTTGGCGGCCTCGTCGTCGGTCGGGTCACGGCCATTGTCCGTGCGGAAACGGTCGAGCTGCTGGTCGATCGCGGTGTTCATGAACATCGCGAGCAGTGTCGGCGCCGGACCGTTGATCGTCATCGACACCGAGTTGTTCGGCGCGCAAAGGTCGAATCCAGAATACAGAACCTTCATGTCGTCGAGCGTCGCGATCGACACGCCGGAGTTGCCGACCTTGCCGTAGATGTCCGGGCGCACGGCGGGGTCGTTGCCGTACAGCGTGACGGAATCGAACGCCGTCGAAAGCCGCTTGGCCGGCATGCCGTCGGCCAGCAGGTGAAAGCGGCGGTTGGTGCGGAACGGATCGCCCTCGCCGGCGAACATCCGCGTGGGATCCTCGTTCTCGCGCTTGAACGCGAACACGCCCGCGGTGAACGGGAAGCTGCCGGGCACATTTTCCAGGAGCTGCCAGCGCAGGATTTCGCCCTCGTCCTCGTACCGGGGCAGCGCGACCTTGTGCACTTTGGTGCCGGAAAGCGAGGTGGTCGTGAGTGCGGTGCGTATCTCGCGGTCGCGGATCTTCACGACGTACTCGTCGCCGCGGTAGGCGGCAAGCGTCTGCGGCCACATGTCGAGCAGTTTTTTCGAACGCGGGTCGAGTTTCGCCTCGCGGTCGGCGATCAGCGCCTGCAACTCGGTGAACAGCAGCGAGTCGCCGGTCAGCTGTGCGGCAGTGAGCGGCGACTCGGTTACCCGGATCTCGTTGGCCGCGACCGGACGCGAGCCGGGGCCCTTGTGCAGCATCAGCTGCGACGCCCGCAACTGCTGCCGTTCGCGCGCGATCTTCGCCTGAGCTTCGGCCCACGCGCGGTACCCGCGCACTGCCTCGGCGATTTCGGCGAGGTAGCGAACCCGAGCCGGCGGCACGATCACGTTCTGCGTGGTCGACTGCCGGGTCGTCACCGGTGGTAGCGCGCCCGGCTGCAGCTGGAGCCCCTTCTCCGCCAGCCGGACCACGAGCGCCTGGTACAGCGCCGTCACGCCATCGTCGTTGAAGCGCGACGCCATCGTGCCGAACACCGGCATCTCGTCGGGCGGCGTCTGCCATGCTTCCCGGTTGCGCTGGAGCTGCTTGCGCACGTCGCGCAGCGCGTCGGCCGCCCCCTTGCGATCGAACTTGTTGATCGCGACGAATTCGGCGAAGTCGAGCATGTCGATCTTTTCCAGCTGGCTCGCCGCGCCGAACTCCGGGGTCATCACGTACAGCGACGTATCGACCAGTGGCACGATCGCCGCATCGCCCTGGCCGATTCCGGACGTTTCGACGATCACCAGATCGAAACCGGCGACCTTGCATGCGGCGATCACGTCCGGCAGCGCCTTCGACACCTCGCTGCCCGGGGAGGCGAAGCTGTCGCGCGTGGCGAGCGAGCGCATATAGATGTTCGGGTGCTCGATCGCATTCATCCGGATGCGATCGCCCAGCAGCGCGCCGCCCGATTTGCGGCGCGACGGGTCGATCGACACGATCGCGATCCGCAACGCATCCTTCTGGTCGAGCCGGAACCGCCGGACCAGCTCGTCGGTGAGCGAGCTCTTTCCCGCGCCCCCGGTGCCCGTGATGCCGAGCACGGGGATGCGGGTCCGCGCCGCGGCGGCGAGCAGGTCGTCGCGCAGCTTTGCCGGAACCGCCTCGCTTTCGAGCCCCGTGATGAGGCGCGCCAGCGCATGCGTGCGCTCGAAGCGCGAACCCTGGCGCAACGCGTCCAGCGACGCGGGCAGGTCGCGCGCGAGGTCACAGTCGCAGGCGGCGACGATCTCGTTGATCATTCCCTGCAGCCCGAGCTTCTGCCCGTCTTCCGGAGAGAAGATGCGCGCGACGCCGTAGTCGTGCAGTTCGTCGATCTCGGCCGGGATGATCACGCCGCCACCACCGCCGAACACCTTGATGTGGCCGCCGCCGCGCTCGCGCAGCAGGTCGAGCATGTACTTGAAGAATTCGAGGTGGCCGCCCTGGTAGGACGAGATCGCGATGCCGTGCGCGTCCTCGGCCAGCGCGCAGTTGACGATCTCCTCCACCGAGCGATTGTGCCCGAGGTGAACGACCTCGCAGCCCGACGCCTGCAGGATGCGGCGCATGATGTTGATCGAGGCGTCGTGCCCGTCGAACAGGCTCGCCGCGGTGACGAAGCGCAGCTTGTGCTGCGGCTTGTAGACGAGCGGCGGACGGGCAGCGTCGTTCACGGGTACCTCGCTCTCGGTGGTCGTCCGGCACGATGGGAAGTAACGACCACGAAAACCGCACGGTCGCGCCGGTTCCCATGGCGGCCGGACTTCCGACGGGTCGCAAGCAAGCCGGGACGGCAAGCTTACCGCAGGCCCCGAATCGCCATGTGAACCACTCGGCTCGATCCGGGTAATCGTCGTTCGATCGCACTTTATATTACGTTTACGTAAACGTCAATTATCTGCCAATATCGGGGCGACGACCGAGGACGCCACGCGGCGCGTCCCGGGCACCGCCGCCGTTGCGCCGGGGCGTCCCGCAGCGTCGGTGGCGCAACGGGTAGAGTATCGGTTGCGCCGCCGGCGAGTCGTCCGGGACGCGCCGCAACGATCCATGCCTCCGCCCATCGCCGCCGACGCCTCGCTCGAAGCGCACACCGCCGCGCCGCTTGCCGCGCATTCGCGGCTCACGATGGTGCTGCTGAACGTCGCGCACGCGATCGATCACCTGGTGCTGCTGATTTTCGCGACCGCCGTCGGCACGATCGCGGCGGACTTCGGCTTTTCGCGCTGGGAAGACCTGATGCCCTTCGCCACCGGTGCGTTCCTGCTGTTCGGCCTGGGCTCGGTGCCCGCGGGGCGCCTGGGCGACCACTGGGGCCGGCGGGCGATGATGCTGGTCTTTCTCTTCGGCATCGGCGCCGCCTGTCTTCTTGCCGCAGCCGCGCAAGACGCGTGGCAACTGGCCGCCGCGCTGACGCTGCTCGGCGCCTTTGCGTCGATCTATCATCCGGTCGGCATTCCGATGCTGGTGCAGGGCACGACACGGCCAGGCACGGTGATCGGCGTCAACGGCTTCGCCGGCAACCTCGGCATCGCCACCGCGGCGGTGTTGACCGGCTTCCTCGTCCAGTATTTCGGCTGGCGGATGGCATTCGTCGTGCCCGGCCTGGCGTCGATGGCGTTCGGGCTGCTGTTTGCGCGCGTGGTCCCGCGCGAGGCGACGCCACCCTCCCGGCGCGCGCCGAAACAGTCGGACCTGCCGCGAAGCGAGCTCGCGCGCGTCGTGCTGATCCTCACGCTCACCTCGACCTGCGGCAGTCTCGTGTTCAACTTCACGACCAACGGCAACGGCGAACTGCTGAGCGACCGGCTCAAGGAGATCTCCCGGGACCCCGCACTGATCGGCGCGCTGCTGGGAATGATCTACGTGGTGGCGTCGCTCGCCCAGCTGGTCGTCGGCCGCGCGATCGACCGCTTTCCGTTGAAGCGGCTGTTCTTCATCATCGTCCTCGGCCAGATCCCGCTGTTCGCGCTCGCGATGCACGCCCGGGGCTGGACGTTCTACGTGCTCGCCGTCGCATTCATGGTGTTCGTCTTCGGCGCCATCCCGTTCACCGACGCGCTGATCGTCCGCTATGTCGACGACCGGATGCGCTCGCGGGTCGCCGGCGCGCGCCTGGCGATCGCCTTCGGCGTCAGTTCGCTCGCCGTCTGGCTGCTGGGGCCGCTGGTCAAGGCCAACGGTTTCGCGTTCCTGCTGGGCCTGATGGCGGTGATCGCCGCGGTCGCCGCGGCGGCGGTGATGCTGCTTCCGCGCGGCCGCTGACCTCGGAGCGGGACGCCCGCCGCGTTGAACCAGGCGCGACCTGCGCCGTCTAAGCAAGTCTTAAGCAGGCCGGCGGTATACTCCGCCGGCCAAAACCCCCAACGGTCGAATCCCATGCTGCAAGCATCTACCTGGCTGCGCCATCTCGCGGCGTACCTCGTTCCCCTGTTCATCGCGGCTGCCGCGCACGCTGCGCTGCCGGCCGGCATCACGCAGGGCCCGACCGTCGAAGGCGTCACCGAGTACCGGCTCGCCAACGGCCTGACCGTGCTGTTGTTTCCGGACGCGTCCAAACCCAAGACCACCGTCAATGTCACCTACCGCGTCGGCTCGGGACATGAGAACTACGGCGAGACCGGGATGGCGCATCTGCTCGAGCACCTGGTGTTCAAGGGCACGCCCAACCGCGGCAACATCATGCAGGAGCTGGGCCGCCGGGGCATGAGCTTCAACGGCAGCACGAGCTTCGACCGCACCAACTACTTCGAGTCGTTCACGGCGGGCAGCGAGAACCTCGACTGGGCGCTGGCCATGGAAGCCGACCGGATGGTGAACTCGTACATCCGCAGGAGCGATCTCGATTCGGAAATGACGGTCGTGCGCAACGAGTTCGAAAATGGGGAAAACAACCCTCAGCTCGTGCTGTTCGGCAAGATGCTGTCGACCGCGTACCAGTGGCACAACTACGGCAACCTGCAGATCGGTGCGCGTTCCGACATCGAGAACGTCGACATCGGCCGGCTGCAGGCCTTCTACAAGATGTACTACCAGCCGGACAACGCGGTGCTGGTCGTGGCCGGCAAGTTCGACCCCGAGCCGACGCTGGCGCTGATCGCCAAATATTTCGGGCCGATCCCGAAGCCGACGCGCACGCTGCCGCACATCTACACGGTGGAGCCGGTGCAGGATGGCGAGCGCTCCGCCACGCTGCGCCGGGTCGGCAATTCGCAGTGGCTGGGAATGATGTTTCACACGGTTCGCGGCGCCGACCCCGACTACGTCGCATCCGACGTGTTGGGCGACGTCATGACGCTGGCACCTTCGGGACGCCTGTACAAGACGCTGGTCGAAACGAAGAAGGCGACCGCCGTCCAGTCATGGGACGACGCGCTCGTCGACCCGTTCACGCTGACGTTCTTCGCGCAGGTTCCCGAGGGCCAGTCGATCGAACCGGCGCGCGAGGCGATGTTCGCGACCATCGAGAATCTCAAGAAGGAGCCGATCACCGAGGCCGAGGTCGCCCGCGTGCGGACCAAGTCCGCCAAGTACTTCGACGACACGATCAACAATCCGCAGGCCTTCGGCGTGGCGATCTCGGAGTCGATCGCGCTCGGCGACTGGCGCCTGTTTTTTCTCACGCGCGATCGCTACCGCAGCGTGAAGCCGGCCGATGTGCAACGCGTTGCGCTCGAATACCTGAAGCGGTCGAACGTGACCGTCGGCGAGTTCCTGCCCGACCCCAAGCCCGACCGTGCGCCGATGCCGCCGACCGTCGATGTCGCGGCGATGGTGGCCGGCTACAAGGGCGACGCCGCCACGGCGGCCGGGGAGGCGTTCGACGCTTCGATCGCCAACCTCGATGCGCGCACGCAGCGCTTCACGCTGCCCAACGGCATGAAGGTGGCGCTGCTGCCCAAGAAGTCGCGCGGCGAGGCGGTCAGCTTCAGTCTGGCACTGCATTTCGGCGATGAAAAGTCGGTGGCCGGCAAGGCGTCCGAGGGCGCGCTCACCGGCAGCATTCTGACGCGCGGCACGAACAAGCATACGCGGCAGGAAATCGACGACCTCTTCGACAAGCTGCGCGCCAAGGTCGGCGTCAGCGGTACGCAGACCGGCGCGTCGGCGTCCGGGCAGACCTACCGGGAGCAGCTGCCGGACGTCCTGCGCCTGGTCGCGGAAGTGTTGCGTGAGCCCGCGTTCCCCGCGTCCGAGCTCGATACGCTCAAACGGCAGCGCTTCGCGCAACTCGAGGCCGAGCGCACCGACCCGCGCAGCATCGCGCGGCGCGCGCTGGCCCGTCATGGCAATCCGTACCCGGTGGGCGACCCGCGCTACGCACCAACGCTCGAGGAGAGCATCGCCGACAACGACGCGGTGAACCTCGACGCGGTCCGCCGCTTCCACGCGCAGTTCTACGGCGCGAGCAATGCGGAGCTGGCCATCGTCGGCGATTTCGATCCCGAAGCGACTCGCGCGCTCGTCACCGAGCTCTTCGGCCAATGGAAGAGCCCCTCGCCCTACGCTCGGGTTCCCGAGCCGTTCGTGCCCAACCAGCCGGCGGCGTTGCGCTTCGCGGTCCCGGACAAGGCCAATGCCTTTCTGCTCGGCGTCGAGCGGATTCCGCTCGATGACCTGAACCCCGACTATCCGGCGCTGATCGTGGCAAGCTTCATCCTCGGCGATTCATCGTCGGCGCGCATCCCCGACCGCCTGCGGCAGAAGGAGGGCCTGTCCTATGGCGCGGGAACGTTCTTTCAGCCGAGCGCGATCGACGCCAACTCGGCGATCGGCGCGTACGCGATCTTCGCGCCGGAAAACCTGGCGAAGGTCCGCACCGGTTTTTCCGAAGAGTTCGACCGCGCGGTCAAGGGTGGCTTCACCGACGCGGAGGTGGCCGCTGCGAAGACCGGCGTGCTGCAGGCGCGCCACCTCGGACGCACCGAAGACGGCCGCATCGCAGGTGCGCTGACCTCGCAGGAATTCCTGGGCCGGACGTTCGCGATCTCCGGCGCCGTCGACGCCGCGATCGAGAAGCTGACGCCGCAGGACGTCAACGCGGCGCTGCGCAAGTACTTCAAGCCCGGCGAAATGTCCTACGCGTTCGCGGGCGACTTCGACAAGAAGTGACGAGCGACGGGCGCCGGCGGCCAACCCCTGCGCCCCGCTCCCCGTCCATCACGCGGGGAGGTCGGCGGCCAGCGCGACGAGTTGGGCGCCGATCCCCGGAGCGCAGGCGATGCACGTCGCCTTCGCCGTCGGCATTGGCGGCGCGAACGGCGCGTGATAGCCGCCCGCCTCCTCGACCAGCAGCAGGCCGGCCACCGCGTCCCATGCGGAGAGCTGCAGTTCGATGAAGCCGTCGAAGCGCCCGGACGCGACGTGCGCGAGCTGCAGTGCTGCGGATCCGAAGTTGCGCATCGCGATCCCGGCTTCCATCATCCGGCGGCGGATCTCGAAGTAACGCGGTTCGAACGAGCGGTCGTGGTGGCCGAGCACGACGTAGCTGCCGGCCAGCGCCCGTGTCGCCGCGGCCTGCAATCGCGCGTCTCCTTCCGCCGACTGGCACCACGCGCCGCGGCCGGAAAGCCCGTGATACAGCCTGTCCGCGGGCGGATCGTAGACGACGCCCACCTGCGTCCTGCCGTGTTCGACATAGCCGATCGCCACGTTCCAGTACGGCACGCCGCGCAGGAAATTGTGCGTGCCGTCGATCGGGTCGACGATCCAGCAGCGCTCCACGGGACCGTCGAACTGCCCCGCGGTTTCCTCGCCCAGGAAGGCATCGTCGGGAAACGCCGCCTTGAGCTCGCGCCGGATCAGGTTCTCCACGTCGCGATCGGCAATGCTCACGTAGTCGGACGGCCCCTTCATTTCGACAGTGAGCCGCCCGCGGTGGCGAAAATAGTCGAGCGCCAATGCGCCGGCTTCGCGGGCGATCCGGCGCGCCGCTTCATAGCGGTCTGTCAGGCGGGCATCGGTCACCTCAGAGGCCGTCGATGGCGACGAGCGAGCTGTCCGCGATCGAATGCCGCAGGGCGATCAGCGGTGCGTACTCGGGATCGGCCATGAACGCGCGGATGGCCTCGCGGTCGGGGAAGCGAAACAACACCAGCCGCGTGGGGCGCCAGTCGCCTTCGAGGATCTCGAAGTCGCCGCCACGCACCAGGTATTCGCCACCGTGGCGCGCAATCAGCGCGGGCACCTTGCGCTTGTATTCCTCGTATCGTTCGACGTCCCGAACGTCGACATCGGCAATGAGATAGGCAGTCAATGCGGGCTCCTTCCGAAATATTGCGTTTACCACGCCGGCGTCTCGAACGTGGCGTTGATGATGTCAGTCCGAGCGCCGCAGCACGATCACCGCATCCTGTTCGAAGCACACGCCCACGGCATCGTTGCGACGCCATGCATCGCGCATTTCCCCGTCGAACACCAGCAGCTCGCCCCAGGGGGTCGCGACGACGTATTCGGTTCGGCTGCCGAGATACGACGCCCGCTTGCAGGTGCCGGGCAGCAGGCCCTGCGCGGCGTCGGTGAGCCGGAGTCGCTGCGGACGAACCGCCAGTGTTACCGGGCCTGCCGCCAGGCCGGCGGCGCCCACCGGAGCCGTGATTCCACCGGATTCGAATGTGGCACCGTTCCCTTCGACGGTGAGTTCGCCGTCGACCAGGTTCGCATCGCCGATGAAGTCGGCGAGGAACCGGGATTGCGGCGATTCGTACAGCTCGCGGGGCGTCCCCTGCTGCGCGATGCGGCCACCGCTCATCACGATGATGTGGTCGGACACGGCAAGCGCCTCCTCCTGGTCATGGGTCACGTAGAGGACCGTCAGCGCCAGCGATTGCTGCAGCTCGCGGATCTCTTCGCGTACGCGTCGGCGCAGCTTGGCATCGAGGTTCGAAAGCGGCTCGTCGAACAGCAGCACCGCGGGCTCGAGCACCAGCGAACGCGCGACGGCGACGCGCTGCTGCTGGCCCCCGGAAAGTTCGGACGGCAGCCGCGCCTCGAAGTCCGACAGGCCCAGCATATTCAGTTTTTCGCGCGCCATCTCGCGCGCCGCAGCGCGGTCGGTGCGCATCGACAGCGGCCCGTAGCAGACGTTTTCCAGCACCGTCATGTGCGGAAACAGCGCATACGACTGGAAGACCATGCTGACGTCGCGCTCGTTGGCCGCACGCAGCGTGACGTCGGTACCGCCGATCAGCACACGACCGGAGGAAACCGCCTCCAGCCCGGCGACCATGCGCAGCGTCGTGGTCTTCCCGCAACCGGAGGGTCCGAGGAGCGTGACCAACTCGCCCTGCGCGACCTCGAACGAGACGTCGTCGACGGCGGCAACGGCGCCGTACTTCTTCGACACCCCCTCGAAGATGACGCCGCCTTCGGCCCGGTCGCGACGTCTTTCGCTGTCAGGTTTCACTCTAGTTCCCTGTGACGAGCACGGGCGCCACCGGGCGCCGGCCGAGGCGAGTCTCGCCGACCAGCTTCTGCATCGCGAGCAGCACGCCTAGCATCACGAAGATCAGCACCGCCGAGTACGCAATGGCGAGCGGATACTCGCCCGCTTCGACGCGGCCGATGATGTAGACGGTCGCCAGATTGTACTTGGCGGTGGCGAGGAAGATTACCGCACTGACCGCGGTCATCGCATGCGTGAAGCTGAACACCAGCGTGGCCAGGATTGCAGGGCGCAACAGGGGCAGGATGACCTCGCGCAGCGTGCGCACCGTCGACGCCCGCAACGTCGACGATGCCTCGTCCAGCGTCCGGTCGATCTGCGCCAGCGCGGCGACGCCGGCGCGCACGCCCACCGGCATGTTGCGAAACACGAAGCACAGGACAAGAATGGCCATGCCACCGGTCAACTCGAGCGGCGCGACATTGAACGCGACGATGTACGACACGCCGATGACGGTTCCCGGGATGGCAAAGCTGACCATGGTCAGGAATTCGAACGCCCGGCGGCCGACGAACCGGTGCCGAGTGATCACGTAGGCGGCCAGCAGGCCCACGGCGGCCGTCAGCGGCGCCGAAACCGCGGCCACTTCGATCGTCGTGAACAGGCTGTCCCATGCCGAGCCGCTGAATATCGTGCCCCTGGAATTGAAATCCATGCCGAAGCCCTGCGCGAAATGGTGGAAGGTGAGCGTCATCTCACCGCGTCCAATGTCCTTGACAAAACCACCGACGAGGATGATCGCGTAACACACCAGCGTGAAGATGATCCATGTCGCCGCGATACCGAAGCACCCATACCAGAGTGCTTTCGGGAGCTTGCCGGGCGACCCGCCGTCGCCCTTGCCGGTAACGGTGACATACGACAGCCTGCCGATCCAGCGCTGCTGCAGCCAGAACGCGATCAGCGTGAGTCCGAGCAGCACCGACGCCAGCGCGGCTGCACGGCCGGGGTCGTTCTGCGCGCCTGCAACGGCGAAGAAGATCTTGGTCGACAGCACCTCGAAGTTTCCGGCCAGCACGATCGGATTGCCGAAATCGGCGAGGCTCTCGACGAACCCGAGAAGGAATGCGTTGGCGAGCGCGGGGCGCAGCAACGGCCAGGTCACCGTGCGGAACACCCGGCCCCTCGACGCGCGCAGTGTCTGCGCCGCTTCCTCCAGTGCCGGGCTGATCGCCGTGAGCGCGCCGTACAGGATCATGAACGCGATCGGGGAGAACGTGATCAGCTGCGCGAGTGTCACGCCCGGCAACCCATACAGCCAGCGCGAGCGCGCGATGCCGAACCAGGTATCGAGCCACCCGGTGACGAAGCCGGTACGGCCGAACAGCACGACCAGCGCCAGCGCGATCACAAAGGGCGGCGTGACGATCGGCAGGATCGACATCAGCTTCAGCACGCCCGAATAGCGCTGGCCGCCGCGCTGCACGACCAGCGCGAACACGAGGCCCAGCAGCGTCGACAGCAGGGCGACAATCGTCGCGAGCATCGCGGAATTGATCGCCACGCCGCAGCGTGTGCCCCCGCCCAGGCAAGCAACACTCCAGATGTCCTCGGTCAGCAGCCGCTGCAGCGCCAGTTGTGGCGCGAGCCGGCCCTGCTCGTCGAAGGCCGCGGCCACCAGTGACTTGGCGACCGGGAAAAAAATGAAGATGACAAGCAGCGTGGCGATGACGACAACGATAGTCGCCACCGTGGCGTCCCCGCCGAATACGCCGCGCCGCGCGATTGCGCGGGCGAAGCAAATTGTCAGCGCGGCGAGTGCGAGCGCGGCGCCGATGCCGAACGACGCGCCGGCGGCGCCCTCGGCGAGTCCCGCGCCGAACGCCCATAGGACGGCGCCGCCAGCCGCAACGGTGGTGCCGCGGTCGAATTCTCGCAGCGCGCAGACCAGCGCCGCCAGCGCGCCCGCCAGCAGCGGCCACATCGCGTTGGCGCCGCCCAGCGCGCGCAGCAGCGCCGACGGACCGCCGGAGGCGGCCCAGGGCAGCAGCACCAGCGCCGCGAGCGCGACCGCGGCGACGTACATCGTCGCGCGGTCGCGCGACGCCGGCACGAAGACGGCCGGCGCAAGCGCGGCACGGTCCAAGGCGGCCTAGGCTACTTGGGCAGCGTGGAGACTTCCTTGTCCCACTTCGCAAGCAGGCGCTTGCGCTCGGCGGACGAACCGTACTTGACGAAGTCGTAGTCGATGAGCTTGATCTCGGAGAGTTTGGGCGCCTGCGCCGGCACGGGCGCGCTCTTGTTCGACGGCACCTGGTAGGAGACCTTGGCCTGCGAGCCGATCGCCTGCGCTTCCGGCGTGAGCGCCCAGTCGTACCACTTCTTGGCGTTCTCCATGTTCTTCGCGCCCTTGATGATGCTCATGCTGCCGATCTCGTAGCCCGTTCCCTCGCACGGCGAAACGATGGCCACGGGCGCGCCGTTGACCGCCTGCACCACGGCGTCGTGCTGGAACGTGATGCCGACCAGGCTCTCGCCGGTCGCCGCCGCGCGGGCGGGCGCCGCACCCGACTTCGTGTACTGGTTGATGTTCTTGTGCAGGGCCTTCAGGTAGTCGAACGCCTTCTCCTCGCCCATCAGCTGCACGAGCGTGGCCAGCATCGTGTACGACGTGCCCGACGAATTCGGATTGGCAACCTGGACCTCGTCCTTGAACTCGGGCTTGATCAGATCGGACCAGCACTTGGGCGCAGCGATGTTCTTCTTCTTGAGCTGGTCGGTGTTGTAGCTGTAGCCCAGCGCGCCCGCGTACACGCCAACCGTGCGACCCTTCGACGCGTTGTACTGGCGTACCGCCCAGTCCTGCAGCTCGCCCATCTTCGGCGACTTGTAGGGTTCGGTCAGCCCTTCCTCGGCCGCCTGCAGATGCGGGTCGCCGGTGCCGCCCCACCAGATGTCGCCGCGCGGGTTCGCGGCCTCCGCCTTGATCTGCGCGTAGAACTCGCCCGAGCTCTTGCGCGTCATCAGCACCTTGATGCCGGTTTCCTTCTCGAAGGCGGCTACCATCGGCCGGCACCATTCCTCCTGCACCGTGCAGTAGAGAACGAGTTCGCCTTGCGCCGCCGCCGACAGCGGCGCCACCAACGCCAGCGCCGGCAGGACGCCGCGTAGCCACGAAAACTTGCTCATGATTCCTCCTTGCGATCAGCCTGTTATGGGAATACCGATGACGTGCGCCAGCTTGGCGCAAAGCGCCGCGTTGGTCGCGATCAGCGGATTGCCGGCGGTCAGGCCTTCGCCGGCGAAGAAATCGTTGGTAAACCCGCCCGCCTCCCGGACCAGCACGATGCCGGCGGCGCAGTCCCAGGCGTTGATGTGCAGCTCGGCGTAGGCTTCCGCCCGCCCGGCAGCGACGTCGGCCAGCCCCAACGCGCCGGAACCGGCGCGGAGGATCGCGGCACCGGCGCCAAGCGTCCGCGACAGCAGGTCGACGTAGGCGGCGGCCGGTCGTCGCGTCGACCAACCGCATTCGACCGTCGCCGCGTTGATATCCGCACACAGGCTCACCGTCATGCCGCTCGCCGTCGCGCCAGGCACCCTCGCCACGCGCCGCCGAATAAAGCCAGTCGAGACTGGGATCGTAGATGGCGCCGATCGTGGGCACGCCGTGCTCGAGGTAGCCGATCGACACGCAGTAGCGCGGCAGCCCGCGCGCGTAATTGGCGGTCCCGTCGATCGGGTCGATGAGCCACAGGCGCTCGCCGTTGCCGCCGCCCTCCTCCTCGCCGATGATCGCATCGTCCGGGTAGCGCGCAGCGATCGCCGCGCGGATGAAGCGCTCGACCTCGCGGTCCATCTCGGTGACGACGTCGTGGCGCCCCTTCATCGTCGTCACCGAGGTGCCGAAGGCGCGATGGGCAAGCTTGCCGGCGTCGCGCGCCAGCGCCCGCGCGAGGTCGTAGCGGTCCATCAGAGTTCCACCAGCCGGTGCTCGTGCAGGGAGGTCCGCAGCGCGATGCCTATGCGCGTCGCCTCCGTTGCGTCGTGCAGTGTCAGCGCCGGCTTCCGGTCGTGGCGCACGCAGTCGACGAAGTGCATCTCCTCGCGCAGGAAGGCGTCGGCGAAGCGCTCGTAGAAGGTCGGCGTGGTGAGGGTGCGGATGCCGTGGCTGTCGGAGATTTGGACCTGATTCAGCCGGCCGTCGCGGCCCACGGTCAGCCGGCCGCCGGTGCCGATGATTTCGGTGGCCGTCTCGTGGCCGTGCGCCATCGTCCGCGACGCGTAGAAGCAGGCCATCCGGCCGTCGGCGAATTCGCAGATCGCCACGCCATTGTCGACGTCGCCGCACGCGTGCAGTCCTTCGTGCACGGCGACCGTGCCGACCGAGAACACGCGCAATGCCTTCGGCGAGCCGAGAAGCCAGCGCGCGAGATCGATGTCGTGGACACTCATGTCGACGAAGATGCCGCCCGACATCGGCGCGAAGCTGACGAAGAAACCGGACGGATCGTTCTGGTCGCAAGTCTCGGACCGGACCAGGAACGGCCGGCCGATCGCGCCCGCGGCAATCAGCTTTTGCGCGTCCTCGTAGCTCGCGTCGAACCGGCGCACGAACCCGATCATCACCTTGAGCTGCGGGTGCCGCGCGGCCTCAGCCTCGACTTCGAGGCACTCGTCCTCCACCAGCGACAGCGGCTTCTCGCAGAACACGTGCTTGCCCGCCTTGAGCGCCGCGACAATCTGCGCCGGATGCAACGCGTTGGGCGTCACCAGGAATACCGCGTCCAGGCCCGGATGCGCGAGCAGCGCTGCGTAATCCTTGTAGAGATCCGTCACGCCCAGCGTGTCGCGCGCCCAGTCGAGCTCCTCGCCGATCGGGCTGCACGCGGCGATCAGATCCGCGCCGGGAACCCGAAAGGCGAGATTCTCGGCGTGGCGCCGGCCCATGCGGCCGATGCCGACGATGCCGATTCTTACGGCGGTGGATTTCATTGCCGGCACGATTCGACGACTCCGTTCTCCAGTTCAGCGCGGATCGACACTGGGACACTCAACCGAGTTCGACGATACGCCGCTCGCGCCAGGACGCGGTCGCTGCATCGGCGAGTTCCAGTGCCTTCACGCCGTCGCCGATCGACGTCCGCGCCGGCTTTCCGGTCGCGAGACAATCAAAAAAATGCGCCATCTCGAGCGCGTAGGCGGCGCGGTAGCGCTCGAGAAAGAAATGCTCGGGTTTGTCCCGGCTGACGTTCGCCGTCGTCGACGCGGTCACCTCGGTCGGCCGGTGGTTGCCCGCCTGCAGCATCCCCTTGCTGCCCAGCACCTCGAAGCGCTGGTCGTAGCCGTAGGCGGCGCGACGGCTGGTATTGATCTGCGCCAGGCGGCCGCGCTTGGTGCGGATCGTCACGGCGGTCGAATCGACGTCGCCGACCGAGCCCACTGCGGGATCGGTCAGCACGCTGCCGGTCGCATACACGCTGGCGGCATCGTCGTCGAGGATCCAGCGGAAGACGTCGAAATCGTGAATCAGCATGTCGCGGAAGATTCCACCGGAGCGCTTGAGGTATTCGACCGGCGGCGCGCCCGGATCGCGGCTGGTCACCACCAGCATCTCGGGATCGCCGATTTCGCCGGCGACGAGCCGCTCCTTCAGCGTCGAGAACGTCGGGTCGAACCGGCGCTGGAATCCGATCATGCAGACCACGCCGGCGCGTTCGGCAGCGTCAGCGCAGCTGCGCGCGCGCTCGA
Organism: uncultured beta proteobacterium; assembly: GCA_963739745.1. Classification (GTDB taxonomy): domain Bacteria; phylum Pseudomonadota; class Gammaproteobacteria; order Burkholderiales; family Casimicrobiaceae; genus VBCG01. The sequence continues at coordinate 65,340 of CAVUCJ010000003.1, read as the reverse complement.
CGGACAGATCGACGGGCTTTTCGCAGAAGATCGCCTTGCCGGCGGCGGCAGCGCGCGTGATGAGATCTGCGTGCGTGTCGGTCGACGAACAGATGACGACGGCGCCGACCGCCCGGTCGGCGAACGCCACCTCGGCGGTCGTCACCTTCGCGCCGTGTTCGGCGGCGAGCGCGCCCGCCGCGCCAGTATCGACGTCGATCACCCAGCGCAGTTTCACGCCGGGCTGACGGGCGACGTTGGCCGCGTGGATCCTGCCGATCCGGCCGGCCCCGAACAGCGCGACTTCGGTCATGGTTGTGTCTCCTGTCGCACAGGATACGCCGAGGTGGGGCCATGTCTGCAGCCCCCGGCGCATCGGCGAATCAATTCGAAATTCGCGCTCCGCGCAATCACTGCCTTAGCATCCATTCGTGCGCCGGGTCGTTGCGGAAATGCCATTCGCGCGTCGGCCCGGCCATCACATTGAGGTAATACGATTCGTAGCCGAACGGAACGACGACCGGGTGATAACCGCGCGGCACCATCACCACGTCATGATCCTCGACCGCCAGCGATTCGTCGAGCGAGCGGTCGTCGGTGTAGACGCGCTGAAACGCAAAGCCCTGCGCCGGATGCAGCCGATGATAGTAGGTCTCCTCCAGTGAACTTTCGGCGGGCAGATCATCGGTGTCGTGCTTGTGCGGAGGATAGCTCGACGAGTGGCCGGAAGGCGTTCGCACCTCGACCACCAGCAGCCGATCGGCAGGCTCGGTCTGCGGCAGGATGTCGCAGACGTAGCGAGTGTTGAGTCCCGCACCGCGCGTCGTGCGCGTCATCGCGGCAGGCTCGATCAACCGGGCGGGCAGACGGGCCGATCCCGGGGCGCTGGCGATGGCAATCTCGGCGCCGGTATTCGCGGCCACGCGCAGCTGCTCGTGCGCCGGCGCATACACCGCGTAGGGCGCGTCGTCGTCGAAGACGTTGGCGCGCCGGCCAATTTCGCTCCATGCGTGCCCTTGCGTGGACACGCTGACGACCCCGCCAAGCACGACGACGCAGACCTCGTTGCCTCCGGTGGCGAAATCGAGTTCCTCACCGGCCCGCAGGCGGTGCGCGGCAAAGCCCACGTATTTCCAGCCGGCCGAGCGCGGCGTGACAGCGACGATGTCACGGCCCTCGCGACGGCCCTTGACCAGCAGCGTCATCAGGTCGCCTCCACCAGCGCGCGCAGGTGACGATACCCCTTGTTCGCGTATGCGTAGCTCGGCGCCACTACCGGATCCTGCTCGGCCTCGACCACCAGCCAGCCCGAGTAGGCGTTTACGCGCAACAGACCAATCAGCGCGGCGAAATCCACGGCACCGTCGCCGGGCACGGTGAAGGCGCCGTTGATCACGGATTCGAGAAAGCTCCAGTTGCGGTTGCGCGCGAGCCGGATCACCTCCGGCCGCACGTCCTTGCAGTGGACGTGGCAAACGCGCTTCACGTATTTCTTCAGTACCGCTGCCGCATCGCCGCCGGCGAACGTCAGGTGGCCGCTGTCGAACAGCAGGCCGACCTCGTCGCCCGCGCGCGCCATGAATTCGTCAACGTCCTCAGGCGTCTCGACATAAGCGCCCATGTGATGGTGATAGGCGACGCGCACCCCGTGCGCCAGGGTGTGCCGCGCGAATTTCGTGAGCCGATCCGCGTACGCGTCCCATTGCGAGGACGTGAAGAAGCGGGGCCGCTTGTACAACGGTTGCGGCGCGCCCTGAATGCTGTCGGCGACCTCTCCATAAACCATTACCTTCGCGCCGCTCTCGGCCAGCAATTTCAGGTGCGGGCCGACGGCAGCGATCTCCTCGTCGACCGATCGCCGCGCGAGCAGGCCGGAATACCAGCCCGACACCAGCTCCAGGCCATGCGCGGAGAGCACCTTGCCCAGCGCGTTGGATTCGCGCGGGAATTTGTTGCCGAGTTCGAATCCCTGGTAGCCAATCCGCTTGCCCTCGGAAAGCGCGACCTCCAGCGGCGTCTCACCACCCAGCGAAGGAAGATCGTCGTTGCTCCATGAGATCGGGTTGATGCCGATCTTAACCTGCAGTGCCGTTGTCATGGGAGCTGCTTTTCCTTGTCGCGCACGTACGCTTCGCGCGCGCCGCGCACTTCGGCACGATCCGAGACCTCGGGCACGGCCACCTCCCACCAGCAGCCGCCTTCGTCGGTCGTGCGTGCGGGATCGGTCTCGATGCAGATCACGCTGGTGCGTTCGACCGCGCGGGCACGCCGCAGCGCCATCTCCAGGTCCGCAATCGACGTCACGTTCTGCGCGAGCGCACCCATCGACGCCGCATGTGCGGCAAAATCGATGCGCGGCGCACCTTCACTCCCCCGCGCACAGTCATCGAGCAGGTTGTTGAACGGCGCGCCGCCCACCGCCTGCTGCAGGCGGTCTATGCAGCCGAAGCCGCGGTTGTCGAGGACGACAACGATCAGCTTTTGGCCGAGCATCACCGACGTGGCGATCTCGGAGTTGAGCATCAGGTAACTGCCGTCGCCGACCAGCACGACCACCTCGCGGTCCGGCTTCGCCAGTTTGACGCCCAAGCCACCGGCAATTTCGTAGCCCATGCACGAGTATCCGTACTCCATGTGATAGCCGCCCGGCACCGCGGTTCGCCAGAGCTTGTGCAGTTCCGCCGGCAGCGTGCCTGCCGCGCACACGACGATGTCGCGCGTCGTCGAATCGGACGTGGAGCGCTGGACCGCGCCAATCACGTCGGCCTCGTAGGGCAGGCCGACGTTGCCCCGGCCGGTGAGGCGCGCGATATCCGCCCGCCAGTCGTGAGCGGCGCGGCGCGCACGGTCCTGCCAGGCGGATTCCGAGCGCCACGAAGGCAGCGCCTGCGTCAGCGCGGCGAGCCCCGCCCTGGCGTCGGCGATCAGCTCGACGCCACGCCACTTGCGCGCGTCGAACGCGTTGACGTTCAGATTGACGAGTCGCGCCTGTCCGAAGAGCGAATGCGAGCCGGTCGTGAAGTCCGACAGCCGCGTACCCACGCTGATGACGACGTCGGCGTCGGCGGCGAGCGCATTGGCGGCGGGCGAGCCGGTGACCCCGATCGCGCCCTGCTGCAGCGGATGGTCCCAGGGCAGCGAACCCTTGCCCGCCTGCGTTTCGGCGACGGGCACGCCATGGATATCCGCAAAGGCGTGCAGCGCGCCGGTGGCGAGGCCATAGAGGACGCCGCCACCCGCGATCAGCAGCGGGCGCTTGGCGTCGCGCAGGACTTCCACGGCGGCCGCGAGCCCTTCCGGCGTGGGTTCCGGCACGCCGAACGTCACGGCGGCGGGCGAGAAGAAATTCTCTGGATAGTCGTGCGCCATCGTCTGCACGTCCTGCGGCAACGCCAGTGTGACCGGACCGCAGAGCGCCGCGTCGGTGAGCACGCGTACCGCCTGCGGCAGCGCAGCCAGGAGCTGTGCAGGGTGCACGATGCGGTCGAAATAACGCGACACCGGCCGCAGGCAGTCGTTGGCGGTGATCGTGCCGTCGGCAAAGTCCTCGACCTGCTGCAGCACCGGATCGGGTGCGCGTGACACGAAAACGTCGCCCGGGAGCAGCAGCACCGGCAGCCGGTTGACATGCGCCAGTGCGGCGGCGCTGACCAGGTTGGTGGCGCCGGGGCCGATCGAAGTCGTGCACGCCATCATCCGCCGGCGGAAGTGAGCCTTGCCGAAGGCGATCGCAGCGTGCGCCATCGCCTGTTCGTTGTGCGCGCGAAAAGTCGGCAATTCGGCGCGGTGGCGATACAGCGCCTCGCCCATCCCGGCGACGTTGCCGTGGCCGAAGATGGCGAACACGCCGCCGAACAGCGGCGTCACGCCGGCGCCGGTTTCGGTCCGCAGCGCCGCAAGGTAGCGTACCAACGCCTGGGCGGCGGTGAGCCGGATCGTGCTCATGCCGCGCGCTCCCGCGTCCTGGCGCCCCGCGTTTCGCGCCAGACATCGATCAACGCCTCGAAACTGGCGCGCACCCGTCGTTTCAATTCCGCGTCGTCGATGGTTCCCGCCAGCCATCCGCTGGATGGCTCCTGGAAAATCGAGCGTCCCACGGCAAACCCCCGACACCACCGGCTCGCCTGCGCATCGCGCAATCCGGCCGCCAGCACGTCGATGCTGGCGTTGAGTCCCAGCAGCACGATGCCTCGGCAATGGGGATCGCGCTCGGCGACGAGCGCGTCGATCGCCTGCCATTGCGCCGGCGTCATCGGCTCGAGCTTCCACCATTCCGGATAAATGCCGAGGTTGTACAGCCGCTTGATGCTGCGCAGTACCGTATCGTCGGTGCGCGGCAGGTGCCTGGGCGGGATGATCTCCAGCAGCAGCTCGTGGCCGCTCGCCTGCACGGCGTCGTAGAGCGCGCGGATCTGCGCCTCCTGTTCGAGCCGGTGTTCGATCGCATCGTCCGGATGGAAGTACACGAGGCATTTGACGATGTGCTCGGCCGGCCAGCTGACGAGCGTCGTGGCGACCGATCGCCCACGGTCGAACTGCAGCGGATTCGAGCCCGGAAGCTCCACCGGGCGGCCGATCCACCAGCCACGACCGGTCGCCGCGTTGAGCGCGGCCTGCCCATAGCGGTCGTCGCAAAGTATCCCCACGCTGCCCTGCAATTGGCGCGCCGACTCCGTTTCCGCCACCGCCGCGACGAGCAGTTTCTTCAACGCGGGCAGCCGCGACTCGTCGGCGCCGGCGCGCTGCGCCAGGTCGAAGAACGGGTTGCGATGATCGAACGCAAACGCGAGCACCTCATCGCGAGGCGTCCTTGGCGCAGTTACGCGGTGCAACCGCGTCAACGTCGTATCCTGGTCCGGGCGCGGGATCGCCGCGGCGTTGGCGAGAAAATAGTCGAGTTCGATCCGCGTTGGCATCGCCGGCGCGCAGCCGTGCCGCGACACGACCAGCGCACCGCAGGCGTTCGCGTAGCGCGCGCAGCGGCCGTAGTCCTCGCCGCGCACCCATCCGGAGAGAAAACCCGCCGAGAACGCGTCGCCCGCCCCCAGCACGTTCAACACCTCCACCTCCACGCCCTGCCCGTTGAACGCGTCGTCGAGCGACGCCGGGATCGCGCCGTCGATCACCGCGCAACCCGTAGCACCGCGCTTGACGACCAGCGTGGCCTTCGTCACCGCGCGCACCGCGTTGAGCGACGCCATGATGTCGGTGCTGCCGCCGGCGATGTTGAATTCCTCGATGGTGCCGATCGCGAGGTCGATCTTGGGCAGGATCCGCTGCAGGTGCGCGGTGACACCATCCGAGGCGATGAAGCGCGTCTCTCCGTCGCCGCGCCTGGTCAGTCCCCACAGCACGGGTCGGTAGTCGATGTCGAGGACTGTGCGCACGTCGTTTTCGCGCGCGCGATCGAGTGCGAGATTGGAAATGCGGTTGATGTAGTCGGTCGAGAAATGCGTGCCGGTGATGAGCAGCGCGCGCGACTGCGCGATGTAGGACTCCTCGACATCGTCCTCGGTGATCGCCATGTCGGCGCAGTTCTCGCGCATGAAGATGAGCGGGAACGTGTCCTTGTCCTTGATGCCGAGCACCACGGCGCCGGTGAGGCGCGTGGGGTCGACGCTCACATGGCTCGTGTCGCAGCCCTCGCGCGCGATGGTCTCGACCAGGAAATGCCCATTCGCATCGTCGCCGATGCGCGAGATGAGTCCGGCCTTCAGGCCCAGACGTGCGCAGCCGAACGCCGTGTTGGCCGACGATCCGCCCAGGTACTTGGCAAAGCTGGTGACATCCTCCAGGCGGGCACCGATCTGCTGCGCATAAAAGTCGACCGCGAAACGGCCGAGGCAGACGACGTCGAGCCGGCGGCCGGCAGCGAAGGGCGTGGCATTGTGCATTGCAGGGGGGCGCTGCGGCCAGGGGTCCGGCGTCAGTGAGGGGGTCAGACGAACAATTCTGGCGCAGCCCCGTGTGAAACGCAAGTTTCGGCGCCCGCCGGCCGTGGAATATTCGTTCCATCACCGAAGCGGGTTTGAATCCGCGATCTTCCCATGGCCGTGCGAGTCCCCGGAGCCCGCCCGGTAGAATTCGGTTCCGCACGCCGCGAAGCGCGTGCCCTCCTCGAGGGTGACCGTGAATTCCCGACTGCTGCCGCGCGATCTCCTCCTCGTCCTCGCCGTCGTCACGATCTGGGGCTTCGCATTCGTGCCGATGCGCTGGGCGCTGGACGCCGTGCCACCGTTCGCACTCGCGGCGCTGCGATTTCTCTTCGCGGCGGTGCCTGCGGTCTTCTTCATCCAGCGGCCCCGGGTGTCGTGGCGCGCGTTGACCGCCTACGGGTTCGCAATCGGCGTCTTCCAGTTCGGCCTGCTGTTCCTGGGATTGAAGCTTGGCATGCCGTCCGGCCTCTCGTCCCTGGTGATCCAGACCCAGGTGTTCTTCACGATCGGGCTGGCCGCGTGGTGGTTCCACGACCGGATCACCCGCCACAGCGTAATCGGGGCCGGCATCGCGACCTGCGGGATCGTGGTGCTCGGCATGCAGAAGCTCGCCGCCGGTGCGACCGCGACGCTGGTCGGATTCCTGCTGGTCAACATGGCGGCGCTGTCCTGGGCGGTCGGCAACGTCATCGCCAAGCGCGCGGCCGGCGCCGGCGCGTCCGAGCGAGACGGTGAGGCAGCGGATGGCGAAGACGGGTCCGAAGTCGACATGCTGGGTATGGTCGTCTGGTCGAGCCTGGCCGCGCCTCTGCCGCTGGCAATCGCGTCCTACCTTTTCGAGGGCGGCCCCGCGGCGTGGAACGCAGTGGTCACCATGACCTGGCAGCCGTGGGCCTGCGTGCTGTTCATGAGCTACTTCGCAACGCTGTTCGGCCTCGCGCGCTGGAATGCGCTGCTGCACCGGTATCCGACGGCGGTGATCGCACCCTTCGCGCTGCTGATCCCGGTGTCGGGCCTGGTCAGCGGTGCGATTTTTCTCGGAGAGGAACTCGCCTTCGTGCAGTTCGCCGGCGTGGCGCTCGTGCTCCTGGGGCTCGCATGGAACGTGTTCGGCGCGCAGGCGCGCGCCTGGCTCGCGCGGTCGTTCGACTGAAGGCCGGCACGACAAAAGTCAAAAGCTCCCTCGGTCGGTTCTGGTAGCTTGTCGGTAGCACCGCATCGAACACGGCAATGGCCCGTTCACCGGCCGGTCACCTCCGTCAAAGCGAGCAAAAACCATGGCAACGCCACCTCCTCCGATCCCGGCCACGGAAAGCAAGGCGAGCAAGCGCCTGCGCGAGATGTTCGCGTCGCAACATCCGCTGCTCTACGTGATGTCGAACGAGGAGTCTCGCATCGGCGGTCTGTTGCGCCGGGCGGCCGAGCAATTCTTCGCGAAGCCGGTGCCGTTCTGGTACTGGAGCCTGACCGAAGGAATGCGCGGCGGGGAAGGGACGCCGCCAGGCACCGATGCGGCCGACCCGCGCGGCGCGCTGGATTTCATCGCCGAGTACGCGAGCCCCGCGGTGTTCCAGCTGAAGGACTTCCACGAGCCGCTGCGCAGCGCCCCGGATGTCCGCCGGCGCCTGCGCGATCTGTTCGCGCTGTGTCCGGAACGCGGACAGTTCGTCGTGATCACAGCGCCGGTTCGCGACATTCCCGACGATGTAGCGGCGAGTATCGTGTACATCGAGCTCACCGTCCCGGACGTCGTCGAGGTCCGCGCGTTCCTGAACGAGCAGGTGACGGCGATCACCGCGGCAGGCGGGTGGGTCGACACCCGCGACACCACGCTCGACCTCATCACCGGCGCACTTCAGGGGCTCACCCTCGACGAAGCCGCGTTCGCGATCCGGCGGGCGGTGGCGGACAGCGGGCGCCTCGCGCGCGAATCGCTGCCGATCCTGTTCGACGAGAAGCGGCTGCGGGTGAATCGCTCCGGGACGATCGAGTACATCGGCGAGAACCGCGACATCGACCGCATCGGCGGGCTGGAAGTGATGAAGAAGTGGCTTCTCGAGCGTCGCGCGCTGTTCGAGCCGGGCGACGCCGTGGGCGCCGAACTGGTGCCCAAGGGCGTGCTGGTGATGGGCGTATCGGGCTGCGGCAAGAGCCTGTCCGTCAAGGCGATCGCCGCCGCGTTCGACCTGCCGCTGTACCGGATCGACATGGCCGAGATCTTCTCGGGACGCCACGGCAAGCCGGAATACGCGTTCGCGCGCGCGTGCCGGACGATGGAAGAGATCGCGCCGGCAGTCGTTTGGTTCGACGAAATAGAAATGGGAATTTCGTCGGTGGAAGCCTCCGGCGAGCAGGGCCGCATCTTCGCGTTCTTCCTCACCTGGATGCAGGAAAAGGTGCGCGGACTGTTCGTGGCCGCGACCGCCAACCGGATCGACCTGCTGCCTGCGGAAATGATCCGCAAGGGGCGCTTCGACGAGGTGTTCTTCGTCGACCTCCCGAAGGACGCCGAGCGCGTCGAGATCTTCCAGATCCATCTGGAACGGCGCGGGCAGGACCCGGCCAAGTACGACCTCGGGCGGCTGACTGCGGTGACCAAGGGCTGGACCGGGGCCGAGGTCGAGCAATGCGTGGTGTCGGCGATCACGCGGGCGCGACTCGAGGCGCGCGAGCTCAAGTTCGATGACCTGCTGCGCACGGCGGCGCGCATCGTTCCGCTGTCGAAGACGATGCGCGAGCAGGTCGACCACATCCGCAACTGGGCGCGCGACCGCGCGGCGCCCGCGTCGCTGCCGGACTAGGACGCCGACCTCCCGGTCGGCGCGGCGCGCCGCGTCCCCAGGGGCACTCGCCTGAGACGACCCTGCCGCAGTCAGGCTGGCGCGGCGTGCCGCCGTGCGACCAGCTGCCGCAACAGGACGGGGGTCACCATCGCGATGCCGATCGCCGTGCTGACCAAGCCGGGCGCGATCATCAGGATCGCCGCCAGCGCGCACGTGAGTCGCTCCCACATCTGCATCCTGGCGAGGAAATAGTTCGACAGGGCCGCGGAAAGGAACAGGATGCCCAGCGCACAGCCGACGAACGCGACCGCGAACTCGTACCACGAGAATCCCGTCACCATGATCAGCAGCGATGGCGCGAACACGAACACGAACGGCACCAGCGCCTTGCCCATCCCCATCCGGAATGCGGTGTTGCCGGTCTTGAACGGATCCGAGCCCGCCATGCCGGCAGCCGCGTAGGCGGCGAGCGCGACCGGCGGCGTGATGTCGGCCAGCACCCCGTAGTAGAAGACGAAGAAATGCGCGACCAGCGGCTGCACGCCGAGCAGCACGAGCGTGGGCGCGGCGACCGTCACCATGATGATGTAGTTGGCGGTGGTCGGCACGCCGCAGCCCATCAGGATGCAGACGAGACCGGTCATCAGCAGCGCAGCCACCAGCGTCAGCGTCTTCAGGTCGGCCCAGCCGGAGGGCAGTGCCGCGATCACCCCCGACGCCAGCGTCTGCGCCGCCGAGGTCACGATGAATGAAAGCTTGAAGCCGACGCCGGTCAGCGTGACCACGCCGATCACGATGCCGACGGTCGCCGCCGCCGCGCCCACGGCCAGCGCGTACTTGGCGCCGACCTCGAAGGCGGCGAGGATCGCGGCGCCGCCGATGCGCGATTCGCACCGCAGCGCGCGGTGCACGAACGGAATGCCAACCACCATCGCCAGGAACACCCAGACGCCGTAGTCGCCGAACTGCCGCGTGATCAACGCGACCAGCAGCGCGTGCGATACCAGCAGCGCCACGAACTGGAGCGCGCTGGTGCGCTGCCGCGACGTGAACAGCCCCACCAGGATGCACGACGTGATGCCGGTGAACGCCGCGAGATACGGGGTGTTGCCCTGGACGATGATGCCGACCAGCAGCAGCAGCGGAATCAGCGTCGGCCAGTTGGCGCGAAGCGTCTTCGGCAGGTCCGGCAGTTCCTCTTTCGTGAGACCGCGCAGCCCCTTGTTCTTCGCCTCGAAATGCACCTGCATGAACACGCCGAAGAAATGCATGAATGCCGGCACCATCGCGGCGATGATGATTGTCGCGTAAGGCAGGTTCAGGAACTCGATCATCAGGAACGCCGCCGCGCCCATGATCGGCGGCGTGATCTGGCCTCCCGTCGATGATGCGGCCTCGACGGCACCCGCGAAGTGCCGCGGATAGCCCAGCCGGATCATCGCGGGGATCGTCAGCGAGCCGACCGTCACCGCGTTGGCGACCGACGAGCCGGACAGCATCCCGAACATCGCCGACGCGAACACCGACACCTTCGCGGGACCGCCGGCGTAGCGTCCCGCGATCGCCGATGCGATGTCGATGAAGAGACCGCCCAGGCCGATCGCCGTGGCCAGCACGCCGAACAGCACGAAGTGGAACACATAGGTGGCGACCACGCCCACCGCGATTCCGTAGATGCCCTGACTCGTCAGGTACAGGTGGTTGACGAGGCTCGGCCACGCCGACCCGGAGTGCCGGAGCAGGCCCGGGAAATGCGACCCGGCGAGCGCGTAGGTCATGAAGATCAGCGCGATGATCGGCAGCGGCCAGCCCATGCTGCGGCGGGTCGCCTCCAGCAGCAGCACGATCAGCACCGTGCCCATCGCGACGTCCAGCGACGACGGATTGCCGACGCGAAACGCCAGGTCGTCGTAGATGTACGGGATGTACAGGACCGACAGCGCGATCGCGATCGCGCACAGCCAGTCGTACCAGGGGATGCCGCCGGGTGCAGCGGCGCTGGCCGGCGGCGGATGCGTAAGCAATGACTTGCGCAGCGGGAAGACGAGAAAGATCAGGCTCAGCACGAACGCCAGATGAACGCCGCGATGCGTCGCTTCGCGCAGCAGGCCGAAGCCGGCCGTGTAGTAGTGGAAGCACGACAGGACGATCAGCAGCGACGTGACCAGCAGCGCCGCGCCGCTGCGAATCGGCCGGAAGCGCATCTCCGGATCGAATTTCTCCTCGAGCTCGCGGGTTTTCTCGATTTCGATCGGCGGCATGGTCCTGGCTTGCGAGGGGATCACTCCGCGCGCACAAGAAAACGGGGCCGGAGTGGGTATCCGGCCCCGCGCGCGAGGGTTCGCGTGCTCGAGCTGCCTACTTCAGCAACCCGGCTTCCTTGTAGAACTTCTCGGCACCCGGATGGAACGGGATGCCCGCGCCCGCGGTCGCGGTTTCCTTGGTGATCGCCTTGCCCTTGGCGTGACCCGCGTCGAGCAGCTTGCGCGAGTTGTTGTTCCAGATCGCCTTGGTGATTTCGTAAATCAGCGTATCGGGCAGCTTGGTCGACGTCACCCACTGCGCGCCGACGGCGATGGTCTTCACCTCGCCCACGCCCTTGTAGGTGTTGGCGGGAATCGTGTCGACCGAGAAGAAGCCGTATTGCTTGCGCATCTTGTCGACTTCGGGGCCGGTGATCGGCACCAGTTCGATGCCGGTGCCCGCCGCGGCGAGTTCCGAGATCGCGCCGGTGGGATAGCCGCCGACGAAGAAGAACGCGTCGAGCCCGCCATCGCGCAGCTTGTCGCCCGCCTGATTGGGCTTCATGTATTCGGCAGTGATGTCTTTCTCGGTCAAGCCGAACGCCGCGAGGACGATGCGCGCGTCGACCAGCGTACCGGAGCCCGGCTCGTCGAGCGAGACGCGCTTGCCCTTCAGGTCGGCCACGCTCTTGATGTTGGCACCCTTGCGCGCAACCAGGTGGATCGTCTCCGGGTACAGGTTGGCGATGAGGCGCAGATCGGCGACCTTCGGCTTGCCTTCGTACACGCCGGTACCGGTGTACGCCCAGTACGCGACGTCGGATTGCGTGAAGCCCGACTCGAGCTGCCCGGACTGGATGCCGTTGATATTGGCGACCGAGCCGTTCGACGCAACGGCCGTGGCGACGAGCCCCGGGACGCCGCAGCTGCCGCCCTTGTCGCATTCACGCGAGCCGGGGGGGTTCGATATGGCGTTGGCGATGAGGCCGCCGATCGGATAGTAGGTGCCCGCGGTGCCGCCGGTGCCGATGCGGAAGAACTTGATTTCCTGGGCAAGCGAGGCACCGGCCGCGGCGGCGGCGATGAAGCCCAAAGCGAGAAGCCGGACAGGCAGCGACATGCGAAACATGGAAGGCCTTTCGGGACTTGGAATGGCGGCCGGGTAGTTTCGCACGAAATCGGTCGCGGATTGAAGCCCGGGACGCATGAAGGCCAAGGCGTCCGTGACGGAGCCCTGCTCCGGGATCGAGGGGCCGCCTACCGGGCCGGAGGAGTCGCCGCCGACGGGAACATGACGGGCCTGGCGCGGATGAAGAACTGCCACGTGCACAACTCGGCCAGTTCCTTCTTCGGAATACGTTCCATGGAGATCCGCCCGACGCGGATATTCGTCTCCGCCTTGTCCATCGATTGTGCGTAGAACTTCTCGAAACGCGGGTCGATGATGTAGTTGACGTGCTCGAGGCGGTAGCCGGTCTGCGCGAGTAACGCCTCGATCTCGCGCAGCGTGAAGAAACGGATGTGCGTGATGTCCAGCACGCCCGTTTCCTCGTACGTCCAGCGCCCGTCGTCCAGCAACGCCTTGATCAGCGCCATGTTCCGCGTGTTCGGGATGCTCAGGATCACCTGCGCGTCGTGCGACAGGTAACGCTTCAATCCGGTCATCGCGCGCCACGGGTCGTACATATGCTCGAGCACGTCCGCGGCCACCACGGTGTCGACGCTGCCGGGCATGATGCCCTCGGCTTCGAGATCGAAATCCTCGAACCTGCCGCACAGGACCCCATCAAGATGCTGCGCGGCAAGCCTGGCGTTGGCCGCGTCGGGCTCGATCCCGATCGCACGGCACGCGGGGTGCTGCGACTTCACGACCTCGCCCAACTGTCCGGACGCACAGCCGACGTCCAGCAACAGGCGAGGCGGATGCGCGAACTCCTCGAGCAGCGCAGGATTGAAGTGGTGGTACGAAGTGGCATCCCGATGCGCGACGCCAAGGCAGGTCTGCCAAGCGAAGCGGGCCTCGGGGGCGGAAGCAGCGGCGGATGCCGGAGCGAGAGACGGGGCGGGATCGGCAGGCATGTCGGCGGCGAATCAGGTGGATTGAATGATGCTCCGGGAAATGTGAACCGAAGTTCTTCGGATGTCGAGACCAGCACCCGGCGCGGGGACGTGAGGATCTTGCGGGGCCGGGAATCGCGCACCCGCCCGGTCGCTTACAATGAGCACCGCACCGATCGGAATACCCGTGCGCACGGGCGTTTTTCGTGCCGGCGTCGGACATGCAACCCTGAGGAGACCCGAACATGGACCGTACCCGCAGCGGCCGCCCTAGCCTGCTGAGCCTGATCCTGCTGGCCGGAATGGCCACGACCTTGACCACGCATGGCCAGGACGCCGCCGCGCAGACGCGCGTCACCTACAAGTCGGCCAAGACCGGGTCGTCGTACTACCAGATGGGCGTCGAAATCGCGCAGGCGGTGAAGGCCGGCACCGATGGCAAGATCATCGTGACCGTCGAAGAAAGCCAGGGTTCGGTCCAGAACGTCATGGAAGCACCCACTCGAACGGGCAACTTCGTGTTCACGACGCCGCCGGCGCTGGTCACCAGCGCGCAGGAGGCCAAGGGGCCCTTCAAGGACAAGGGCAACCCGAAATTCGCCGACATTCGCGCGCTGTTCCCGATCCCCTCGCTGACCATGCATTTCGTCGTGCGCGCCGACTCGGGCATCAAGTCCTTCGCCGATCTGGCGGGCAAGACGATCCTCATCGGCAAGGGCAGCTTCGGCGCGACGGAAGGCGAGAAATACCTGAAGCTGTTCGGCCTGGAAGGCAAGGTCAAGCTCGCCGACGTCGAACTGGGCAACGCCGTGCCGGCGCTGAAGAACGGTCAGATAGACGGCTTCGTGACCGCAGGTTCCTTCCCGGCACCCAACGTCATCGAAGCGGCGGCCGGAACCGGCGTGCGCATCCTTTCGCTCACCGACGACCAGGTCAAGCAGACCGGCCGGACGCGTCTGGTCATCCCGGCCGGAACCTACCCGGGGCAGACGGAAGACGTCGTCACCACCTCGCTCCCGGTCGTCGCCTACACCACCACGCAGATGGACGACGCGACCGCGTATCTGCTGACCCGAACCTTCTGGACCGAGCGCGACAGGATGGCCGCGACCGCGCCGTGGTGGAAGGGCGTGACCAAAGGCATGCTCGATGTGATCGACGGCAAGATTCATCCGGGTGCGCTGCGCTTCTACAAGGAAGCGGGCTATCCGGTGACCGACGCGAACCGATAGCTGAAATTCGTTTGCGCGGGAACGGGGCAGGCAGCGCTTCGTTCCCGCCGCTTGGTTCCCGGCGCGTCGTTCCTGACTCCGCGCGGCTGCGCTTCTCCGACGCGACCGCCATCTCTTTCCTGATCCGGGTTGCCCGATCGTGCTTCCGCCATCGCTCTGGATCACGCTCGGCGCGACCAGCATCGCCTTCCACCTGTGGCTGGTCTTCACCGGGTTGGTGCCCAACCTGGTCAGCCGTCCACTGCATATGGCGCTGGCGCTGCCCTGGGTGATGCTGTGGTCGTCGCAAGGACGGCGGCCCGGGCCTCTCGCCTGGGTGACCTGCGTGCTCGGTGTGGCCGCCTGCGTCTGGGTCGCCTGGAATCAGTCTGCACTCAGCGACCAGTACGGCATGCTGTCGGGCCATCTGCAAACGATCATTGCCGTCGTGCTGCTGTATTGCGCCATCGACATGGCGCGGCGTTCCGTGGGCTGGCCGATGCCGAGTTTGGCCCTGCTCGCACTGCTGTATGGGCTGTTCGGCGAGTACGTGCCCGGAGAATTCGGTCATCCCGAACTGCCGCTCGCCAGTTTCCTCGGCACGCTGACCATTGCCGAGGGCGGGCTGTGGGGCGCGTTGACCGGCGTCTCGGTCGGCATCGTCGCGATCTTCGTGATCTTTGGCGCAGTGCTCAATGCCGGACAGGCCGGCGCCGGTTTCATGAACATCGCCGCGGTCGCCGCGGGGCGCCTCACGGCAGGCGCCGCCAAGGTGTCGGTCATTTCCTCGGCATTGTTCGGCTCGATCTCAGGGTCCGCGTCGGCCAACGTAGCGTCGACCGGCGCGGTCACCCTGCCGGCCATGATCCGGCTGGGCTATCCGCGCAGCCTGGCCGCCGCCGTCGAGGCCGTCGCCTCCTCGGGCGGGCAGATCATGCCGCCGCTGATGGGCGCTGGCGCCTTCGTCATGGTCGAGCTCACCGGCGTGCCGTACGAGAGGATCATGCTTGCGGCACTGCTGCCCGCATTGTTGTATTTCTTCGCCGTGTGGGTGGGCATCAATGCGTTCGCCCGACGCTACGATTTGCCGCGCCTGCCCGACAGCGACCGGCCGCCGCTGCGCACGGCGCTGATCAGCACCGGATTTTTTCTGGTGCCGTTCTCGGTGCTGCTGTGGGGAATGTTCGTGGCCGGCTACACGCCCCAGTACGCGGCCTGTCTGGGCATACTCGCCGCCGCCGCGCTGCTCGTCACCGACGAAAAATTCGGTGTCGATCGGCGGGCGATAGCGGCGCGTCTGGGCCACGCCGCGATCAGCAGCGGCCAGCAGATCGGCATGATTGCAGCGATCATCATCTGCGCATCGATCATCATCGGCGTGCTGGCTATCACCGGGCTCGGCGTGAAGATCACCTCGGTCATACTTTCCGGCTCGCATGGCCTGCTGTGGCCAGCGGTATTGCTGACGGCACTGGCCTGCCTTCTCCTGGGCATGGAGGTGCCGACCACGGCCGCCTACGTGATCTGCGTTTCGGTCGCCGGACCGGCGCTGACCGAACTCGGGCTGGGCACGCTGCAGGCGCACCTGTTCGTATTCTGGTTTGCGCTGCTTTCGACGATCACGCCGCCCGTATGCGGCGCCGTGTTCATTGCCGCCGGCATGGTCGGCGAGAATTGGCTCAAGGTTGCGTTCAAAGCCATGGCGCTGGGACTCGGCCTCTACCTGATTCCACTCGGAATGATCTCGACTCCGGCGCTGATCAAGCTCGCAGGTTCGCCGGTGGCGGCAATACTTGCGATGGTCAAGGTCGGCCTTGCCGTTACGCTGGTCTCCTACGGCGTGATCGCGCCGGGGCCGGTCACAAGACGACTGCTGTTGGCGGCCGCCGGGATGGTGGTACTGCTCTATCCGTCACCCTGACCGCGTGGTCGCCGCCAGCGATCACGACAAATTCCGTCCGCCGGCGCCATCGGCCGGCTTGACAGCGATGGATTTCGGTCAGCCCCGGGCTCGACACCGGACAACTGATGCGCGAGCGCCCGCGCTTTCGAGTATGCGACAGGCTATGCTCGTGGTCCGATGCCGTCGCAAAGAGAGTGCAGAATGTCCGATCGATCCGCCGTGCGAGATCAGTTGCCGCCGTGGCGCTTCGCGCTTGTCCTCGCCGCCGTCGGCACGCTGGTGGCGGGCTGCGGCGGGGGCTCGGCGCCCCGCGCCGACTTCACCGGCCAGGTCGACCTCGGCAACGGCCGCAGCATCTACATGGCGTGCCGGGGAAGCGGGAGCCCGACCGTCGTGCTCGTCGCGGGCAAGGGCGAGCGTGCCGACAACTGGATGACCCTGCCGGATCCCGCGCAGCGGGAACAGGCCGTCTACCCGGCGGTCGCCACGTTCAGCCGGGTCTGCGCCTATGACCGTCCGGGAACGGCGACGGCCACGGCGAGCGGCTGGGAGTTGAGCCGTTCGACGCCGGTGCCGCAGCTGGCGACGGCGAAGGATTCGGCCGTCGATCTGAACCTCCTGCTGGAGGCATCCGGCGAAACCGGACCGTACGTCCTGGTCGGCCATTCTCTGGGCGGTCCCATCATCCGGCTCTATGCCGCCGACCACCCGGCCGAGGTCGCGGCGCTCGTCTTCGACGACGCCTTGAGCGAAGACCTCGGTGACGGTCTCACGCCCGAGCAACTCGCCAACTTCGAGAAGCTCAACGATCCGGCCGTGCAGGGCCTGCCGGCCGGCTCGGAAGACGTGTTCTACAGCACTGCGGTCGTCCCGCAGCTGCGCGCCGCGCCGCCGCCGCCACGGGTCCCGACGATCGTGCTCTCCGCCGACATCTGGCCGGTGACGGCGGAAGCCATCGCCTCCGGCGCGTACCCGCCGTTCGTGGACCAGGCATTCGCCGATGCGCTCTGGGCGTCACAGCTCGCGGCGCAGGACAAGCTGGCGGCGAAGCTGCCAGGCGCCAGGCACATCACCAGGACCAATGCCACCCACTACATCCACATCGACAACCCCGCGGTGGTGATCGACGCGATCCGTGCGGTCGTCGACGACGTGCGCTCGGCGCCGGCCCGGTGAGCCGCGCAGTTCTGCGCGTCATGTTCGCGCCCGAGACCTGCCTTCCGCGCATCGAGGGATGCATTTGGAGTGAATTTCCACCGGTGTGCCGGCCGAGTCAGGCGAGCGCGCGCTACTTTGGGGCGGGCGGGACCGGGTGGTCGGGCGTCAGCAGCTTCGAGATCTCCGTGATGATCTCGGCGCTCGGCTGCACCTTCTCCGGTGTGCCGGGGCTCAGCGAGACGGTTGCCACCAGCGACATTCCCGTCGTCGGATCGTAGGCCGTCGTCGTGTACATCCCCCAGTACGCGGCATGAAACACGATCCATGGCGGGTAGACGAGCGTCCCGAGCCCGAAGTAAGCCTGCGCGGTGGTACCGCCGAGTCCCGCAGTGACCGGCGCCACGATCTCGCTTCTCATTGCAGGCGAGAGCAGCGACCCGGTGCCAAACGCCCGGTTCCACGTGCCGAGGTCGCAAATGTTCGACGTCAATGCCCCCCAGGAGACAAACGAGGGATTCCAGTAGGTCGAATCCTGGAAGTCCCCCTCCTGCAGCGTGTGCAACACCGGCAGCTGCGGCTGCGCGTCGAGCTGAAATCGCGTATCGCGCAAGCCAAGAGGATCGAGAACCAGCTCCTGCAGCAGGATGGCGTACTTCTTTCCGCTGACTTTCTCAAGTACCGCACCCAGCATGACGAAGCCCGTGTGGGAATACGCCCAGTCCTGCCCCGGATTATCGAATTGCGGCGTCTTCTGGGGAGGAATTCGGTACGAAGGCAGGCTGTATGCGATGAGTTCGTCCGCGGTCCAGACGCGGAGCGGGTTCGCCTCGACTTCGGCGAGGAAAGCGTACGTGTCGATGTATTCACCGAAGCCGGCGCTCGACGCGGCAAGCATGCGAACCGTTGCGCGGTCCGCATGGGGATAGTCCGGGTACCACTTGGAAACCGGATCGGTCAGTGCAATCCGGGTCGGATCCTGCTCGACCATGCGCAGCAGGACCGTCGACAGCACCTGCCAGCCGACGCCCCCCACCCGAAAGTGCATGTCGGTCGTGGCGGGCACGCCGTTCGTCGACACGCCGAGCGCGGTCCGATAGAGCGGCTGGCCGTCCTGTTCGACCCCCAGGATGATGGCATTGAGCTGATACTTCTGCTTGATGCTCTCGAGTGTTGACGAGATCGCCGCGGAGGTCGCGGCCGGGGCTGCGAAGACAGGAGCGCATCCCTCGACGACCGCGTCGCTGTTGCACCCCTGAATGCCGCAGAAGCAGGCGGCCAAAACCAACCGCGACACGAGCTTCGTGTGTGAGGTCTGCATTCGGATTCCTAAAAGGGCATGCAGCGTTTTGAACCTCGTCGCCGCCGCGAGGCGCGTACAGTAGCAGATCCCTCGTGCGAGCGATCTTCAGGTCGTGCCTGACAGTCCGATACCGGATGACGTGCACGTCGATTCGCTCTGGAAGGTTCCGCAACGTGAACCGACGATCCTGATCGGATCGACCTCCAGAACTTTCCGGTTGCGCAGCGCCAAAGCAAGGTCGGGTCCGCGCGACGCTGCAGCGCCTGGCCGGCGCATCGCTCCTTTCGGCCATGTCGATCGTCACGTCGCTGGCGCCGAACGTGCAGCGGGCCGACGGCACCGCGCTGGATGTTGAACCGGCGCCCAACGAAGGGGCGGTCCAGACTCGATAAGCTGCAGGGCGTTCCGCCTGCCGGCCGAGTTCGCTCGAGAAAGCGCGCGCGCTGTTCCCCGCCTACTGCGGCGCGCACATGACGACGAGGTCCGGGCCGTCGCCCTCCGCGAGCCAGCCCTTGGCGACCATCTGATCGCGCGTCGCGCGGTCGGTCATGTACCGGTGATTGGCGTCCGCGCGATTGCTGAAGACCCGATAGACGGGCGCCGTGCCGACAGGACACGCCCCCGCCGTCGGCAGAACCATGTGGAAGAAGGCCGAGGCTTCCAGCACGAAGCCCGGATTCTTCGCCGCCGTGGATTCGCATTCCGCCGTGCCGCGGCCGAAGAAGTGCGAGTCGCCGAATCCCGGCGGAATGTAGAAACGGCAGACCGGCGAGGTGCCCGCACTGCCGGACCCGTAGGCATTGAATGCCTTGCCGGTCCGCGTCCACCGGGTAGGCGTCAGGCCGGCGTCCAGGTGGGCCTGCTCCGCGGCCAGCGGCGTCATGAAATAGTGATCGAGCGCCGCGTTGTAGTACTCGACGACGGAAATCTTCGCCGGGGGCGGCGTGGACGTCACCCCGCCGAGTCGAAACTGCAGCGGTACCAGCACCGCCTGCTTCGCCTCGTTGATGGTCTGCCAGTCATCGTTCAGGATGCCGCCGGTATCGCCGGAATTCGGGTTCCATGACCAGAACGTCCAGTGAATGCCGTCCACACCCGTGCCCAGATAGCCTGCGAGTGCGCTCAGCCATTGCTGGTCGGACGTCGTGGCGAGCTTGGTTCCGAATTCGCCCACCAGCACCGGCGCTGTGCCGGTTCGATGCAGATAGCCCCACGTCGCATCCCACAGCGCCGGCAGGTTGGCCGGATAGTCCGGCGCCGAGAACCACGATTGTGCATGCACGCTCGCCGGATAGTCGTGCGTCGAATACACGAGCCGGTTCGCGACGTCGAGGCGCACGGGCGCCGCACCGGCGCCGGCGAGGTTGCCGCCCCACCAGTAGTTCTGGCCGGCGTAGCTCTCCACGCCTTCGACGACGATCAGCCAGTCCGGATTGACGGCGAGAATCGCATTGCCGGCACGCTCGGCGGCGAGCCGCCAGTCCCGCGTGATGTCGCCGCATCCCCAGCACGCGCTGCCGTGCGGCTCGTTGTGCAGGTCGGCGCCGATCACCGTGGCGTTGCCCGCGTAGCGTGACGCCAGCATCGTCCAGTCATGGATCCACCGCGCTTCGTCGTAGCCCGCGGTGTACCAGAGCTCGGACTGGCCGGCGGCGTCCGGACGATGCCGGTCGAGCAGGATGCGCAGGCCGATTTCGCCGGCGTAGGCGACGATCTTGTCCATGATCTGTGCCCCGGTCAGGTTGGCGAGGTCAGGGTTCTGCGAAAGGTCGATGCCGTTGGGTGTGCTGCCCGCGTCGAACAGCTGGTTGCTGTAGGGCAGGCGGATCGTGTTGTAGCCCCGAGCCTTGATCTGGTCGAGCATCGAGCGGTAGCCGCGCACCCAGAGGCCGTGCGGTGCGAAATTGCTCGTTTCCAGCCCGAACCAGTTGATGCCCGCGATGCGGATCGGCCGATTGGCGCTGTCCTCGATCCGGTGGCCGTTGGTGTGCCAGTAGCCGTCGCCGACACCTGCCGCGGCCGTGCTCGTCAACGCGATGAAGGGGGCCAGAGCGCCGAAAGAGAACGCGATCGCAGCGCGGACGAAGCTGCTTGCAGGCGTCGTGTGCATGAACGGGCGCTCTCCAAGGAAACGGGATCAATTACGGAGGATGTCCAGGGCACGCGGCGGGCGGAGGATTGTGGGCGATGGCGTGCATGGTCGTCGAGTTTCATTGTCGGCTAACCCTCACCGCGCCCCGAACCTTGCCGACGATCGGTGAGCGACCTCGCTGGACGGGCCTCCTGCGTTGCGCGTCAACCCCCGCCCGTAACGCAAGGATTTCAAATTGCGTCGTGGCGTGCCTCCAATCGAGGATTGTTTCGAGCGGCTGCGCCTGGCCGACCTCGACAGCTCCCAGATAACGGGCGAGATCGAGGTTGCGCTAGAAGCGATACGCCAAACCGATGGAAAGGGTCTGCGCCCAGAAATCGTTCGTGACGAAGTTGAAGGTCGGTTGCGCCGCGCCAACGAGCGCGGCTGGCGGATCGTTGCCGTAAGCCACCGTCTGGGTCGGATTGATGTTGCGGTTGATCTGCTCGCCCGGACGCGCCACGTTGCTCGCGTAGAGGAACGAGTAGCCGACGTAGACCGTGGCCCGGGGTGTAAGACGGTAGCCCACATTGAGCGCGACCTCCGGTACCGCCGCGAACGTGTTGTGCGTGTGCTCGCCGCTGTTCGACGGGAGCGCGAAATAGGCACCGGGAAAGATCTGCGTCGGCCCGTAGTCGGTGTAGTCGTTGGTCTCGAGGAAGCCGTTGACCGACACGTGCTGCTGCATCGTGCCGAACGCCACCTTGCCCATCACGCTGCCGACCCACGGGCCTGCGTCGTACGCCGCGCGCGCACCGACCTGCAGGCCGTAGAAGCGGTTGCGCGCGTCGAACGTGTCGGTGGTGTTCCAAATATCCGTGGGATTGGGCGGGTTGTAGGGGCTGCTGGTGGTGATCGTGTAGGTCTCGCGCAGCTGCAGGAAGCGGAACCCGCCGAGGAGGTCGACTCGCCATGCGTCCCCCGGCGGCATCGCCCATGTCGCGTTGAACTCGCCGCCGCCGAGGTTGTTCGACAGCGTCGCCTGCGCGCTGCCCCGGTACGTGGGCCAGTACGAGATCTCGGTGACATTCTCCTCATGTTCCGTCACGTCGAAGAACGGCAGGTACAGGTCGATGGACCCCGGCTGGCCGGTGGAGCTCACGCTGCTCGACGTGGAGCGCGTTGGAATGTAGAAGCCGGTGAGCTCGACGCCGAGGCGGCTGTCGATGCGGTAGGCGCCCGTGACCCTGAAGCCCGCGTTGGGATTGGTGTCGACCGATCCTCCGCCCAGAAGCACGTTGACGTCGGGCGCGCCGACGTAGCTGTCGGTGATGATGGGCACCGGCGTCGGGCTGCTCTTGAACCACGCGAACAGCGCTTCGGCGCTGACCGACCAGCGACTGGGGCCGTCCATCGCCGCGGGCGCCTGCTGTGCCAGCGCCGCGCCCGTCCCCGTCGACGCAATCAATGCCACCAATGCCGCTCGCCGCATGGCTTTTCGCTCCCCTGAATTCGACTCGATGCGCCGCACCACGTCCTCAAGCGACGCCGCGCGACTTCCCGCAATCCATTACAGCGAATACAGGAACGCGCGCAGCTGGAGGACCTCGCTCGCACTCAACGCATTGAGCCCTTCGATGACCTTCAGCTTCCCGATCGCCGGCCCATCGTGCAGGAACGCCGCCTCGATCGCGCTGCAGGCGCGCCCGTCGTGCAACAGGAAATCGCAGCCCGGGTCCCCGGTTTTCTTCGTGTTCCGGTGCGCGTCGGTCACATAGTTGTTGAACCGCAAACCTTTCAACGGAGGCGTGCGAATCTTCTGCACGTACGTTTCGAATCCCTGCTTCACGGAGCCGTTCGCGTTACGGATGGACTCGCTCGCGTCGCCGACTTGCGAAAGGTACCCCATGTCGTGCATCAGCAGGTCCGTGCCGATGTAGGACAGGAACGGCTTGTGGGTGCCGCCGACGTGCGTCGCAATGCGATTGCGGAAATTCTTGGTGAGCACCGTGTCCTCCGGGTCGATGTCGATCCGGTCGATCACGTGGCAGGTGTTGCACTGCAGCCTTTTGAAGACCTTCTCGCCGGCGATCACTTCCGGCTGCGACACCTGGACCTCGGAACGGGTGGGATTGCCCAGCCAGCGACCATAGTCGGCCATCCGCTCGATGTCGCGCTCGGACAGGTCCGAGTTGCCTTTCGACTCCATGCAGGTCTTGTTGGCCGCGCCGCAGTTCGGATACTTGTACCGGATCGGGCTCGCCACCTTGTCGGTGCCGTAGAGCGCGTCGTAGCCCTCGCTCGACGTCATGTTCATCTCGACGTACGCAGCGTTGGCCACCTGGTCTTCCAGCGAGCCGCGATCCCCCAGCCACCCGAAGCGGCCGATGAAGCAGTCGATGAGGGTATTGGTGCGGCAGTCTTTTTTCACCTTGCCGTTGATGCCGTCGCGCGAGCCCGCGCTCCAGACGATCTCGCCGGCGGCCTCGCCGAGCTTGGCCTGCTGGTCCTTCTGGAAACCGATGATCGCCTGGTTGGGGATCGCCTCGATGACGCCGAGGTTGCCGAGCCGCTTGCCGTTCAGATGCATGTAGCCGACCGTGGCGCTGCTGGAATTGCTGGAGGTCACCGCTACCTGGATGGCCTGGTCGGCAATGTCGGCACACGTCGTCGGCCACGGCTTGCCGATCGGAGCGAGCAGGACGAGCTGGCAGTCGGCGGGCGTGGTGAAGGTCCCAAGCTTGATCTGCTGCGGCACGTATTGCTTCTTGAGCTCCTGGTTGAATCGGCTGGCGGCGACCACCAGCCGGCGTGCGTCGGCGTCCACCAACGTCCACGTGTAGCTGAATTGGACGGCGCCTTCCTGCGGCGACACGTGGAAGCTGTCACCGTAGAAGTTCATGATCTTGTTGTTGTAGTAGAGCTCGTTGGTCGTGACGGTCCGCGGCGCGGCGGCGAGCGCCGTCTCCGAGGCGTTGAGCGGCTCGGAATATTTCGACGTCTTCGGACGCGTGCCTTGCTGCTGCAGGTCGAAGAACACGAGCTTCATCGGCCGGATCACCCCGGTGAAGGTGTAGTCCTTTTCCGATTCTTTGCCGTTGGCGTACGGGACGAAGGTCCCGTCCTTCATGTACTCCTTCGTCATGGCCGGGTCGAGCTTGTACTGGGTGTTGATCGGCACGCCACTGCCGTTGCGCACGTGGCACCCGTCGCAGGTGTTGTTGTGGAACGGGGCCGGCGCCTTCGAATCGCCGTACTTCGACTTCAGCGGGTCGAAGGCAGCCTGGAACGTCCGGTCCTTGAGCCATGAGTACTTGCTGCGCTCCGCATACATGGGCTCCATGCGGTACTCGTTATGCCAGAGCACCTTGCCGCGGATGCCGTCCGCGAATTGCTCCGGATCCGATTCCATGTGGTTGCTCATGAGCAGCGTGTGGTAGAACGCCGTGTCCGTGTAGTTGCGGCCGCCCATGGCGCGCGTGACGTCGGCGATGTTGGCGACGGGCAGGAACAGGCTGAAGATGCTCGCATTGTGCACCTGCTCGTAAATGCTCATGCCGCTGTCGCTGGCCGGATCCTTGTAGAACGATACCGGCAGCTGCATGCCCGGAACGCCGCCGAACAGGAAGGACGTCCTGCCGTATTCGTTCTGGTCGTAGCTGAACGGCGTATTCGCTCCGAGGATGCTCCGGTATTCCTCCGGCCACTGCGATAACCAGCCGTTGGGATGGATCTCGTAGTTGAGGCCGCATGCGCGCAGCCGGTCCACGCTCGGCAGGCTGCCGCCGATGGCACCGTCTAAGTCGTCGAACGTGCAAGTGCGCGGATAGGTGTAGCGTGCCGCCTGGTAATGCGGGGCGTCGCTGCAGGAGCCCTTCGGGGCGAGCTTGCCATCGATGTAGCCACCGGTCAGACCGGTGTCGCAGTTCGGCCCGACTGCAGGGGCGGTTGCTTCCGCGGTGGGAGCGTAGGACCCGAGGAACGGGTTTTGCACGGCAAGGGGGTAGATGAACGAGTCCCAGGTGACGGGATTCCCGTTCCAGGGAAAATGATTCTGGATTTGGGCCGGGCCGAGTTCGCTCGGGAATGCGACCAGCGCGTTGCTGAACCACGTCACCATGAGATCGTTGTAGTTCCTGTATTGCAGGTTGGCCGCATCCTTCTGCACCCGGCCCATGCCGAAGGTGGCCAGCACCATTACACACTTCGTCTCCCCCGGCTTGCACTGGTTGGTGGGTTCAGGGGGGGCGCCCGACGGATAGACCGACCACGGCGACGACGCGGGCCAATCGCTTTGATTCGTCTTTGCCAGGGCGTGGAACCCATCGTTCATCGGCGAGAAATAGTCGGCGTAGCAGACGGGGTCCTGCATGTCGCCCAGAGCGAACATCGAGTCGCAGTAATGGGACATCTCCCAGAGCATCTGCGGCGCGTAGGTGCTGCCGTCGGTGATATAGAACCCGCCATACACCGGCTGATTCGCAAATGCGCCGATCACCTCCGGCTGGAGCGCGACACCCGAGCCCGTGCTGCGGGCCATGAAGTTCGACACCTCGAGCCGCACTTCGGTACATGCCTGGGTCGCGCACGCCGCCGAGATTCTGGAATCGCTGGGATCGTAGAGCGTGTCGATCCGGTGATAGCCGAGGATGTTGCCCACGCCGACTTCGATCATGCAGTCTTCGGGGCTGAGTTTGCGGGTGGAGTCGCCGCCCGGGGCATTGCAGTAGTCAATTTCCGCCTGGGGCAACACCTCGTAGGGGAAGATGAGCGGGACGAGGATCTCGTTGCCCGCGTACGTGCCGAGCTTCTGGTGCCAGGGAACGTCCGAGAACCACTCGCTGAGCGTGGGCGTGCCTTTGATGCGCGGCCAGTACGAAGGCCGTTCGACATCCGGTGCCTGTGCCAGCGCGACCAGCGCGACAGCTCCCAGGACCAGGGTGGCAATGACGCTCGTGATGGCTGGACGTTTCATGCGTTTCTCCCGCTTACCCCAATCGACCTGCGCTCATGGGCGGAACTTCACGTGCCCAGACCCGAAAACCGGGGGGAACGCCATCCGCGATCAATGACCGGCGGCGGCCCGCACCTTCGTTACGGTGTCGTAGAGCCGATCGGTCGCGGCCACGATCTTATCGTAGTCCGCGTGTGCGGTTAAAAACACCGCTGTGACGTCGGTGTCTACTCCGTGCCGCGCCACGATGAGATAGCCGGGGTTGGCGCCGTTGTGGCCCTGGCCGAACGCGGCCGGATGGTATTCGAGTCCCAGCCCGTACGAGACGAAGGAATCGTGCGTGGCCATGCACTCGCGCATTCGCGCCACCTGTTTCGCATCGCTGCCCGCTTCAGCGCGCAGCAGACGGCGCAGCTGCAATGCCGGTAATTGCCGTGAGCCGCAGCGCCGACGCTGCCGCGCACTTCCCTACGGGATCCGGAACGCCGGATGCTTCATCGTTGCGACGCACGCGCGATCGACGGTGGCGCCCGGGTGGTCGAGGTAGGCCGTCATGATCGACTGCGCGCAGGCGGACGTGGGCAGCACGCCGTGGCCCACGCCGGGGAAGCGCAGCACCTCGACATTGGAGAGCCACGGCGTCACCTGCGCCACCCACGCCGGCGCCGTGCTGGCGTCGTACGTGCCCGCGAGGATCAGCGTCGGCACGGCACTGATCGCGGGTGCGAGCGAAGCGGTATCGGAGCGTCCGAGGCGCTCGCGGCACGCCGCGATAGCGGCACGGTCGAGCACGGCCGTCGATGCGGCCGCATAGACCAACCCGATCGACCGCGCCGCGAACTCGTCCATTTCCGGGCACGACAGATGCGGATCGCTGTGCAGCGTGCCTCGCTGGTTGACGAAGATGACGTCGCGATCTGCGTTCATGCCGCCAGCGACGACGCCGGGCGCGCTCAGCGTCCCGGCGCCGCCGGGACCTCCGGCGAGGAAAACGATCGGGTCGGGTTTCGGCGTCGCAGTGGCGGCCTTCACCCGCGCGACGAGAATCCGGATCGTGCGCCCGCCCGGCACGCTCCGGTTCTCGCGCACGGTGAGGTAACCGCAACTATAGTTCGACCCGAGGTCGGCCTCGGGCACGCCGGGAAAGTTCGGAACGGGACAGGGCGCGGACTGGTAGCGCGCGATTCCCGTCGCCGGGTCATCGCCGTTTCCCGCGGTGCATCCGCAGAGGAAACCCAGCGTGCATATCAGCGCGAGCAGCCACGCGTCCGCGGCCCGCGTTCGCACAACACCCATCGGGGCAACCTTTCGATGTGGCGACTTCGAAATAACATGCTTCTTCCTGGCCGCCAGGAGCGGGCGAGGTTATCACGCGACATTGCGAGCGGGCCCACGGTCCTGCCCGGAACGAGCGCGAACCAGGTCAGGAAATTCAACCGCGTCAAGTGTCAGCGGATCAGGCTGCCACCGGTCGACGCGACCGAGCCGACGGAGAGGCCGAACGGATGCACATGGCCGCGAAAGCATTCTTCCGCGCTGCGCGGGTGACGCGCGCGCCGGCATGCGGCCTGCCCGCGTGACGCGAGAGATGGCAACGAATAAGCTATGCGGTCGTGCGCGAACGACGAAACCGTGCGGGCTCGCGCCACGCGCCCGAGCGCAATCACGAGAGGGACAACGATGATCGGCACCGTACACGGGATGAAGAACGTGCTGGCGATGACCATGATCGCCGCACTCGCGACCGCGTGTGACGATGGGGATTCCGGTTCGCCACCCGATCTGGAGCATTTGTCATGACCGACACTCGACCGAGCATCGCCGACAAGCGCCGCACGTTCCGCCGGCTTCACGAAGCCGGATGCTTTGTCATCCCCAATCCCTGGGACATCGGGAGCGCGCGCATGCTGCAGGGCTTGGCTTCAAGGCGCTGGCCACGACGAGTTCGGGGTTCGCCTGGTCGCGGGGACATCCCGACAACGGCATCACCCGTGACATGGCGCTCGCCCATTTGCAGGAAATCGTCGCGGCGACCGATGTGCCGGTGAACGCCGATTTCGAAAGCGGCTTTGCGCCGGACGCCAAGGGCGTCGCCGCGAGCGTTCGACTGGCGGTCGAAACGGGGGTCGCGGGACTGTCGATCGAGGATTCGACCGGGGATGCGGAACACCCGCTCTTCGCGCTCGACGTCGCGTGCGAGAGGATGCGGGCGGCGCGTGACGCGATAGACGGCATGGGCGCTGACGTCATGCTGGTCGGACGGGCGGAATGCTTTCTGGTGGGCCGGCCCGACCTCGAAGAGACCATTGTCAGGCTGCGCGCCTATGCGCAGGCGGGCGCGGACTGCCTCTACGCGCCGGGTCTGCGCACACGCGAGCAGATCGAGGCGGTGGTCGACGCCGCTGCGCCGAAGCCGGTGAACCTGCTGATAGGCTGGACGACCGGAATGACGATGTCCGACATCGCGGCGCTCGGCGTGCGTCGGGTCAGCGTCGGCGGCGCGATGGCGCGCGCGGCCTGGGGCGGATTCATGCGCGCGGCGAAACTTCTGGCTCGGGAAGGCAAGTTCGACGGATTCGACAACGCGACGTCGGGTCAGGAACTCAATGCCTTCTTCTCGGCTGACTTGAAACAAAGGACGTCAGGGTTTCCGCCAAGCCCGAGCATCTAACCGGATGCCGCCGCTACCTTTTCGAGTACTGCGAAGGTGGCCCAGACATAGTCGGGCTGTTGCTCGAGCGGCTTGTTGAGACGCAGCGAATACGTCGCCGACGACGACAGCAACGTCGCGTAGCGTCCGGCATTGAAAACACTCGCGGGAACCAGCAACGTCTTGATCGGCATGGTCGGATGTTTTTCGCTTGCCGGCAGGTACAGCGCGCCGAAGCACTTCTGCGTACTGCTTCCCGCGTCGTCGACCGACGGAACGAGTTTGTGGCCGGATCATCATCTTGACGAAGCGCGGTCGGCGTCCAATGTATTCCACGCTGATCTCGAGGCGGTCGACCATGAGCCTGCGCAGCCGCCTCACGACGGCAACCGTCCATTGGGCGCCTTCGTTTTCCCGCATGGTGATCAATGAACCTGGAATCAGGCCATTCAGATCGGAGGTCTGCCCGCGCATCCGGCATCCGGATTCGCTTCGGTCCTTGATTTGCCATGCGTTGATTCGCGCACCGAAAACCGTCGCGATCGAAAGCGCCCCGAATCCGGGAGCGCCGGGCGTGAAAGGCAGGATGCGCGTATGTCCACCGGTGGGAGAAATCGTGATGTCCTCCAACTGCGCGGCGGAATTCGTGGACTGCTCATTTTTCCTCTGCCTTTCTTCCCGCAACACCTGGACAATGTGCGCAAGGCCCGAGATCGCCTGAATAGACAGGTCCACCGGTTCGCGCTCGCCACGGCGCTCGATGTGAGCCGGTTTCGGCGCAAAGAGGACGCCGAGCCGGGCCAGCAGCGCGCGCCGACTCTCCTGCTCCGGCAATGCCGGCAGATCGGGGGGCGAAGCTCCGTCCTCCAGCGCCGCCAACTCCTGTTCGATGATCGCCGCCAAAGGTGCAGTGTCGAGGTACAGGAACTCTCCCGTTTCCCCGGCGCCACATCGTCTCAACCCTTCCGTGCTGCGCAGATCCACCACGAATCCATTCGGTTCGTCGCGATTTCCGATCGCAGGGCTTGCGCTGCGCAATGTCAGCAAACGACCCCAGCGTCCAATCCATTCACGCACCCACAGCAGTTCGCGCGGCGAAAACTGGCCGGTCCCCAACGCGCCAAGCAGAAGTATCTGGATGAACTGCTGTTCAAGTGCGTGCTCGGATGCGGACCCGTCCGCGGATGCGTCACGTGGTGATCCATCGTTCGCCAGACCCTGCGCCTGCGCGGACGAATAAGTTGCATGGAGTTGCCGCCATTGCTCGGAATTTCGTTTCTTGTAGCGAAAGAGCCGCAACAGGAGCTCCAGCTGCCGATGCCGGAACAACTGGATCAGGATGGTTCTCGCGTGCTCGCGAGGAAATCCGTCGGCCAGGCTCCTGATGTGTTCCAGGAACCCTTCGTGGGCTTCCGAGAACGAGCGGCTCAGCCGCTGGACGGCCATGAAAAATGCCCGATCGAGCGAACGCAACTGCGCATCACCCTCCGCGTACAGGAGCAGCAGGCGCTTGCCGATCTGATGAGAATAGCGATCGAAGACAAGCAGAGCGCCGAGATCACGCTTGTCGGGTGCGCGATTGGAAAAGAGCCTGGAGAGCTCGCCGCAAAGGAGCACCTGCGCCGCGACGGGGTCCTGCCATGGCAAGGATCGGCAGAATTCAACCTCCGCCGTCCTGCCATGCAGTTGAGCGGATTGGCTAACGTCGGAGGTCGGAACCTGCACTTCCATCGTCATGCCTACGGATCGACGAACGTCGGATTCTCGGACTACTGTCGCCCTGCGAGGGCACGACACGCGGACGCGCCGTGCCCTCGGCAGGAGTGTAGCTGCTTGATCGATACTTCGATGCGCCACCCCGCGCCCTCAGATGCAGGCATCCGATGCCAAGAATCAGCAGGCCCATCAGTGCCATCATCCATTCGCCGAGCGTCGGAATCGGAGCCGTTACCACCGGAATCGGGATAGGGATCGGGGCAAACAGTGCGCTGACGTTGGCAACATCGTCCATCCACACGACGCACGCGCTCGCGCCGGAACATGCGCCCGACCATCCGGTGAAACGGTAACCGGGCGCGGGCGTGGCCAATAGCGTTACTTCGGTGCCGTAGGCAAAGGCGGCGCTGCAGGCCGTCCCGCAGTTGATTCCGGGCGGCAGGCTGGCGATCATGCCCTCGCCGTAGTCGTGCACGGTCAGGGAGAACTGTCCCGGGGCGATCGGGGCGAACGTCGCCTGCACCGCCGCGTTGGCGTTCATCGTGAGGTCGCAGGTACGCGTCCCGCTGCAGGCGCCGCTCCACCCCGCGAAGCGGTAGCCATGGTCCGGATGCGCGAGGACGCTCACCGCAGTGCCCGCGGCAAAGCCCGCGATGCAGCGCGTGCCGCAATCGACCGCGCCGGGCGTGGTCGTGACGATGCCGCCGGTACCTCCGGTGACCGTCAGCGTGTAATGCGCGTTGGCGACGAACGCCGCGCCGACGGTTCGCGCCTCGGACATCGTCACCGTGCACATTGGGCCCGCGCCCGAGCATGCGCCCGACCAACCGGCGAACGTCGAGCCTACGGCCGCAACGGCGCTCAAGCCGACCGACGAGTTGGCGGTGAACGCCGCGCTGCAGGCCGAGCCGCAGCTGATGCCGGAAGGCGCGCTGGTCACGGTGCCGGCGCCGTTCACCACGACGTGAAGACCATACTTGCTCGGCGCTGCTGCCCCGATTTCCTCGAACTCGGCGTTCACCGTCGTGCCGGCATTGAGCGCCACCGTGCAGGTCGTGCTGGTACCCGAACAGCCGCCCGTCCATCGACCGAATTTCCCACTGATGCCCGGGCTCGCCGTCAGGACCACCGTGGTTCCCGCGGCGTAGGACTGGCTGCAGGTCGAGCCGCAGTTGATGCCCACCGGAGAACTGGTGACGGTTCCGCCGCCGGGATTGTTCACCGTCAACGTCGGCGTTGCGGGCGAAGCCATCCAAGGTCCGAAGGTGATTGTGTAGGACGAGCTGCCGGGTCCGTAGACGACGGTCCCGTCGAATTTCGATGGCACTTCGGGTTGTGCCGGCGTAGTCGCGGTCGGCGTCGGATTTTCGTCGTTGGAAAAGCCGTAGGCCATCCCCTGCAGTTTGCCGCCGCCCGCGGTTCCGCTCGCCGACTTCACCGCAGACGGCGGCTGGATGAACATCGGCGTGCCACCGATGGCGGCGGTATGCATCCACCGCGAGAACAGATTCTGCGTGATGTCCGGGAAGATCGACGTCGGGTCCGACGGCGATGCCTGCTTCTTGGTGGGATACCAGTAGGTCTCGTCCTGCCAGCACTGCCACGTCTGAAGACCCGTGCAGGTCACCAGCGCAACGCCGCGATTCATGGCGCCCGAGATCAGGAAGCCCAGCCGTGCGACGACCTGCTGCTGATCCGACGTACCGTAGCCGGGTGTACCAAACACGCCCGCGCCGGCAAAAACCTGGTAGCCGGTGGATGACGCGTTCACGCAGCTCGGGATGGGTGGGATCGGTTGGGACGGCGTGACAGCACATCCGGCCTGGTAGTCCGCCGGGCTCACGATGTAGGCGACGTAATTGCTGGACGTCGCCGTGCCCGTGAACTTCATGGCGGTGACCGGATAGGCCGGGGTGACGCCCGGGTAGTCGATGGTCACGATGGAACTCGTGAACGTGTCCCGCGGAATGCTTCCCAGCTTTCCTCCCGTATCGATCACCAGCGTGGGCGCGTTCGTGGTCGACCACAGCTTTGCGATCACGCCGTCAAACACCGTGTTGAGCCGGCTAGTCTGCGAGGTCGCCGTGTATTGCGCGAGGTAGCCGCCTGGATTCTGAATGACGTACTGGTGTGCCGCGTTGCTCGCCGTGGACGTCGTGATGTCCTGCAACAGATCGAGGTAGGCGCAGGCGGCGGGGGTGGAGTCCTCGGCACAGGTCTTGTTGCTGTTGCCGGATGCGGCCTGCGCGTCGATGAACTTGCGGTAGCTGTCCCGGATGCTTTGGTAATTCACGCTTTCGGCAGGATTGGCCGCTTGCCCGACGGGGTTGCCGATCGCGGAGGGGTTGCCGGCAAGTACGGTTGCCGTCGTGTTCATCGGGAACGCGACGAAGTCGACCTGCGAAAGGTCGATCGTGCCGTTGCTCGAGCTGGCGCCGATCTCGGAATACGTCCACGCAGGAAACACCTTGCCGGAGACCTGCGTCGTGGGCGGCTCGGAAATGGCAATACTGGGCGGCGGTGATGTGGAAGTAACGGGGTAAGGGTAGGTGTAGGCATAGGTGAAGGCACCGGCGACGTTGAACAGCCCGCCATTCGCCAACGCCGGGGCGCAGCTGGGAAACGTCGCGGTGTCGGTGACGATGAAGTAGTACACACGGGCGCTGATCGCCGTCTGCGTGCCGTCAATCTGAATCTTGCTGATGTCCTGCGGGAAGCGATAGCAGGGCAGCGTCCCCGTCACGACCACCGGGGCCGGGGGGTTAGGCTCGGCCGGCGTGGGGGGCATCGCCCACGATCCGTCGGGTTGCAGGATGTAATTCCCCGCAGTCGAGAAGCCGGTGACGTAGATCTGGTACGTCCCGGCGGGCAGGTTGGTCTTGTCCTGCAGCGTGAAGGTAGCGGTGGTGGCGGCCTGGGCGAAGACCGCATTCGCCGCAAACATTCCGAGGATAGTCACGAGGAGCCGGCTCGCTGCGCCGCGCAGTGAATATGTCATGGGGACCGGATTGAATTCGCGGTGAACGAACTGCGTTGTCATTGGTATGGGCTCGCTTCTTGGCCGAGACGGCCGAAGGCGGCGATTCCCCGTGCCCGCGCTCCGGATCTACTGAGTGGAAAGGTGCTCCCCGGCTCCGAAACGGCAGCCGCGAACCACTCTAAGCAATTCCCGTACCTTCAGTCGGGCGGGAAAACCGCCCGGTTTCCGCGCAACAGCATTTTGACGCGCTTCCGCGCGTGCGTCGTGCGGCCGCTGCCGGTCTTGGGGTCGAGTGCCTTCGGACGATACTTGCCTGCCAGACCGAACACGACGTCGTACTGGTCCGGCCCGCGGAACCTGTAGACCGCAAGCATCGTTTTCCGGCATCCTGGCCGTTGGCGGGCGACCCTAGGCGCGGCCGGACTGGCGCTCACTCCGACAGTTGGGAGTCACTCCGATTTGCCGCTACGCCCACGGGAGTGCATTTCTACGGCGAACGAATCGCGCCATCGACGTCGGCTCCCCCCGACTCGCCGACTCGCTTTTCGAGTCTCGCGGATTCTTCGCGCCCCCAGCTGTTGAGGTCGATGAACCGGTCCTCGAAACCCGCCTTCGGCTCAACACCAAATACAGTCATTCGGCCGCAGCGCGTTGATCGCGGATGGGCTTTCGCGCGGGACGGGCCGCTTGAAGCCCGCCCGTCCCGGTGCGGCTGATTCAGCGCAGTGCCTGACGCCGCCCCATCGCAAACTGCCCGCGGTCGAGCAGCGTGCGCTGCTCAGGCGTGAGCGTGTCGTAGAGCTTGCCCAGTTCGGCCGTCGCCACCGCCATGTCGCCCAGGTGTTGCTTCATGGCGGCATCGCGCTGCGCAAACCATTCCGGTGCAGTATTCGCGGTTTTTGCCTCGTGCATCTTGTCGAACCACGCCTGCCGGTTCTGCGCTTGTTTCTGGAGGCTGTCGGCGAAGCCTTGCCATGCGCCGTTCTGCTTCTCGGTGATGCCGAGCGTCGCCTTGAGGTCGTTCAGTCGCTGCGTCACCGCTTCGGGGTCACCCTGGAACATGCCGATCGGCCCCATCCCGTAGCCCCTGCCAAAGCCCGGGCCCATGGGGTATCCGCCCCTCATGCCATCGCCTGGGCCCATGTGACGACCGTAGCCCATGCCGTAGCCGCGTCCGGATCCCGGTCCCATGCCCGCACCGGGACCCCCTGGGTTTCCGCCGGCGCCGTAGCACCACGACGCCCCGTCATCGTCGCTCGCACCGCCACCCCACGGTCCTTCGGGATGCGCGTATACGGACATTCCTGCCAGCGCGAGAGTCAGGGCGGTCCCGCCGATCAGTACAAATTTGGTAGTGGTCTTCATGACTTGCTCCATTCCGGTGAATCTTCTGTTCTGCGGTTTTGTTTCCACTTGCTGATCCTGCCGCATCGGTTCCCATTTCAGCATCCGTGAGTAACAGGCCCGTTGGCGTTTGGTAGCCCCCGGTGGCGATTGCCCCGATTGTTACGCTACGCTACAAACTTGTTTCGCACCGTCGCGCAGTCGCGACGACAATCGGTCACATGGATCCGACTGACCACATCCTGATCGTCGACGACGACGCCGAAATCCGGCAACTGCTCGGCACCTACCTGCAAAAGAACGGCTACCAGACCACGGTCGCCGCGGACGGCAGGTCGATGTCGGCCGCACTCGCGCGAAGCCACGTCGACCTGATCGTGCTCGACCTGATGCTCCCTGGCGAGGACGGCCTCACGCTGTGCCGCAAGCTGCGAGCCGACTCCGACACGCCGGTGATCATGCTCACCGCGAGGGGCGAGGAGACCGACCGGATCGTAGGGCTCGAGATGGGCGCCGACGACTATCTGCCCAAGCCTTTCAGCCCGCGCGAGCTGCTCGCGCGGATCAAGAGCGTGTTGCGGCGCTATCGCAGCCTGCCGCTCAACCTTCGCGCCGACGATGGGCGCGAAATTGACTTCGCGGGCTGGCGTCTCGATTCCATCGCCCGCCACCTCGTGTCTCCCGAGGGCGTGGTCACGTCGCTGAGCGGTGCCGAGTTCCAGCTGCTCAAGGTCTTCCTGAGCCATCCGAACCACGTGCTGACGCGCGACCAGCTGATGATGTTGTCGAAGGGCCACGAGGCGGATCCCATGGACCGAAGCATCGACATCCAGGTAAGCCGATTGCGGCAGCGGCTGCGGGAGGATCCGGCCGAGCCGAAAATCATCAAGACCGTGCGCGGCGAGGGCTACGTGCTTGCGGTGGCGGTCGAGGTCAAGCGATAGTGCGGCTCCTGCCCCGCAGCCTGTTCGGACGGCTCGTTCTGGTGCTGCTCGCCGGACTTCTTGTCGCGCAGCTTGTAACGCTCTACATCAACGCCGGCGAGCGCGACCAGCTGCTCTACCGCTCCGGGGGCATGCATGCAGCGCAGCGCGTCGCCGATCTCGTCAACCTGCTGGATTCGATCACGCCAGCGGAACGCCTCAAGGTCGCCGCGGTGTTCGACGAGCCGCCGCTCGCGGTAACGCTCGACCGCCCGCCGCTTCCCGCCGACCCGAACGCCAGTGGCGACCTGCAGCTGACGATGCTCGCCACGATGCTTCGCTACGGTTTGGGCGAGGGCATGCCGGTCACGATCGTCCGGGCGTCGACGTCGCCTTCCGTGTCGCCGCTTCCCCAGCAGAGGCGGCGCCATCGCGTACCCGCCATGGAATCGATGATGGGATCGATGATGGGGCAGCCGACCGAGGACGGCGGCCCTCGCGCTTCCCGCAGGACGGCAGCAATTTTCTGATCCAGGTGGGTCTGCACGACGGCAGCCTCGTAACGTTCGACTCGTATATCTCGCCGGAGGCAGCGGCGGTGCCGAGCCGCATCGCGTTAACGCTGCTCGCATTGCTGGTCACGGTGGTGGCGGTGTCGCTGATCGCCGTACGCTGGGTCACCGTGCCGCTGCGCACGCTAGCGAATGCGGCCGAGAGCCTCGGCGAGGACATCAACCGTGCACCGCTACCGGAAACCGGCCCCGTCGAGGTGCGCCAGGCCGCCAAGGCATTCAACACGATGCAGCGGCGACTTGCGAAATTCATCGCCGACCGCGGGCGAATCTTCGCGGCAATGTCACATGACCTCAAGACACCAATCACCCGGCTCCGCCTGCGTACCGAGCTGCTCGACGACGAACAACTGCGCGCGCGGTTCGTCAAGGATCTCGAGGAGATGGAGGCAATGGTGACGCAAACGCTCGAGTACCTGCGTGACGCGACCGCGCAGGAGCCGGGGCAGCCCATCGACGTCGACGCGTTGCTGGAGAGTCTGCAGCACGATTATCAGGAAACCGGTGGCGACGTGCAGATCCGCGGGCACGCAACGGCTCCGTACGTCGGCCGGCCCCTTGCGCTGCGTCGCTGTCTCACCAACTTGATCGACAACGCGCTGCGCTACGGCAAGCGGGCGACGGTCGTCATCGAGGATGCACCGGCGCTGCTCACGCTCACCGTGCAAGACGGGGGCCCCGGATTGCCGGAAGACGCGCTCGAGCAGGCTTTCGAGCCGTTCTTCCGCATCGAATCGTCCCGCAACCGTGCCACGGGCGGAACCGGCCTCGGACTGGGGATCGCCCGCAACATCGCCCGCGGTCACGGCGGCGACGTAGTGCTGCGCAACCGCGAGGGCGGCGGGCTGGCGGCTCGGCTCACGTTGTCGCGCCCGACCGACGGCGGCGGGAGGTTGCCGCGGCGCGATGACTTATGATCAAACTGTGTGTCGCCGCAAATCGGCCCGACTTGCCGCCGTCCCCGGCCTTTGCCTGACGCCCATCGCTTGCCATTCCATTACGGACACGACGAATGTTTGAATCGGTTCGGAAAGGCGCCGCCGCCATGGCGCCCGACAGGCTCAAGTTGCGGCGCCTCATCGCCAGCTGCAAGAAACTGCTGTCCGAGCGCGGTGAGGCCGCCGGCGTATCGCTGGCCAACTTCACTCTGGCGCAGTACGCCGCACTGGACAAAAGAGGCCAGGAGCAATTCTTCGCGGCATTGCTTGCCGAGTTCTCGCCCGATCCCGTGCGGGTCCTCGCGGCGTCCAAGGCCTATGCCGCGGAGCAGTCGGCCACCAACCTTGCGCACCTCAGCGTTGCCGCCGAACCGCCGCGGCAAGAGCTGCTGCGACGGCTCAACCGCGCACCGGGGGGCACTGCGGCGATCCTCCGGATGCGCGAGCGCCTGCTTGTACTGAAGATCGGTCAACGCGAGCTCGAAGCCGTCGACTGGGATTTTCGCCACTTGCTGTCATCGTGGTTCAACCCCGGCTTCCTGCAGATCGTCCGCGTGGATTGGCGCACGCCGGCCTACCTGCTGGAACAGATCATCGCCCACGAGGCGGTCCACGAGATCCGGGGCTGGAACGACTTGCGCCGGCGGCTCGATGCCGACGGCCGATGCTTTGCCTTCTTTCATCCGGCGCTGCCCGACGAGCCGCTGATCTTCGTCGAGGTGGCGCTGATGGACAGGATGGCCGACTCGGTGGCGCCCCTGCTCGACGCACGAGTCGCCTCGAAGGACCCGCGCCGGGCGACCACCGCGGTTTTCTACTCGATCAGCAACTGCCAGCCGGGCCTGCGCGGCGTGTCGCTCGGAAACTTCCTCATCAAGAACGTCGTCGACGTGCTCACGCAGGAGAGTCCGCGACTCAAGGTGTTCTGTACGCTGTCGCCTGTTCCCGGCTTCGCGGCCTGGCTCGAACCGCTGCTGAAGGGAAGTGACACGGAGCGCTTCAAGGCGCTGTCGCCGGCGTTGATGGCGGTAGCCGCGGAGCTCGGCACCGACCTCGCGAAGATCGCGGCCGACCCGGCTGACGCCACGGAGCGCATGGCGCGAATGAAGGTCCCGTTGACGCAACTATGCGCAACCTATTTGCTGCAGCGGGTCGATGTCGGCGAACCGGCACTCGACCCGGTCGCGCGATTCCACCTGAACAACGGCGCCAAGCTGGAACGAATCAACTGGTTGGCCAATGCGTCGA
The DNA here is from genome assembly GCA_963739745.1 of uncultured beta proteobacterium. Taxonomy (GTDB): domain Bacteria; phylum Pseudomonadota; class Gammaproteobacteria; order Burkholderiales; family Casimicrobiaceae; genus VBCG01. The sequence goes on along the minus strand of CAVUCJ010000003.1, from coordinate 27,373 downwards.
AGAAGGGGTTGCGCGAATCGCTCGGCCTCATGGTCAACTACCTGTACGAGCCCAAGGCCATCGAAGACAACCACGAGAAATTCGCAGCAGGCGAAATTGTCGCCTCACGGCAGGTGCGCAGCCTCGTACTCAGCGACTGAGGTTCGCGTCCGCGATCGGTCGTGCAATGCGCAATCCAAGGCGCAGGGTGCGGGTTCGATCGCCGACGCACGAATTCGCCACTTCGGCAGGTTGTTCAACACGGCCAAAAGGGAATACGCTACGCCGATCGCTGCGGTGGCTTGAATTGCTCGTAGCGATATGCCAGCCGTGGCAGTTCCGCATTTGCAGCGCTACGCCGAGTACGTCGCCAATTTGCCGGGAGTCAACATGGCCATGACCCGATATCCTCGCAATGACCCGGACGCCCGCACCGGATCCAGCCTGCGCGGCCAGCCGCTGCTGGCGCATCACCAGGCCGAACTGGCGCGGGTGACGAAGCTCCACCAGCGTCTGGCCAAGGAGCATCACCGCCAATCCCGCAAGCTGTTCTCGAAGGCGGACCTGCGCCGGGCGGCCGAGATCGGCAGGCAGGTGGATCGCGAATGGCGCGAAGCGAGCGTCAAGGCAGGCGGCGATTCGCTGAAAGTCGACACCCTCAAGTTGTCCGCCCGCAGGAAGCTCGAGCGGGTGCTCGGCCGGGAGCTCCCGCATTATCGGCAATGGAAGACGATGCAGCGAGCGCAGCTTCGCGAGCACGAGAAGCTGACGCTGGCAACGCAAGCCGCCTCCTCCGTCGCCGGGACTCACATCGGCTGGGGTGTTCTAGGAACTTTGCAGGGCACCGCGCAGGAATTCGTCCCGCCGTTCACCTCCTTCGACGTCGAGACGACGAGCAGCGGCGACTTCATCGTCTCCGACCAGTCGTTTGCAAAACCCGAGATCGGCCACCTGGTCAACAACATCGTCTACGACCAGAACGAGAGCACGTCGATCGGCGCAGGACTGTGGGGAATATTGCCGATCGAGAACGGGAGCAGTCGGGTTTCCTGCGGCGTCGCATTCACGACCCCTTCGGCAGGACGCCTGAAGATCAGCGCGGAGCTGCAGAATTTCTACAACAAGGTCATGTTCTCCGTGACGGACAAGTTCGGCTTTTCGTCCGCCGACGTGCGAATTTTCTTGAGCTTGTTCATCTCGGTCGTCCGCGGAACCCACGTCGAGCACCTGACCAAGGACCTGCTCGCCACCGGGCTGATATCGCACGGCTCCGATCTAAGTTACGCCCAGTCCGATCTCGACAATTCGACGCCCTACACGATCTCCGCGGAGACCGCGACGCGACTCAATGCCAACGAGAGCGTGCTCGTGCTGGCCGGCTCCGAAATCCAGATCGGCACGATACTCGACGACATGCATTGCAAGGTGAACGCGGTTCTCTGGTGGCAACTACGAAAACTCGTCATCGACATGGCCGTGGACGTGATCATGTAGCGCAAGAAAATCGGAGCGCGAATTCGTCGCGATGCAACGATGAGAATAATCTTGAGAATGCTCGACCAAACAAAAATCCTGGCCGACATTGCCCCAAGGGGCAGCAACCGATTGCGAGCGGGCCGAGTGCCACCCCAACCACGCCATTTTCGACGAATGATCGGCGCGAAGACACGGTTACCCGAGTCAAGCGCGTTGCGTACAACGCCGATTGGCCGGACAGTTCACCCGTAAACCAGACTCCCCTCAAGAATTCGCAACCCGGCGAGCAACGCAAATCGAAGTGCGCTTGTGCCTACCAGCGGACTCCGACCCCATCTCGGACCAATTCAGGCGTCGGGTCGGGCGCCACGTGGCGCCACACCGCCAGCCGACCACAATTCTGCGCCAGCGGCATCGCGGCCAGAATGCCACCAAATCGAAAGAAACTTCCTCGATTGACGAGGGCAGCGCGGGAGGCATGGACGCAAAGGTCGGGGATCCGCAGCACGCTAGGCGCCAGACATGGCCGATTTTCCGAGCAGCGATTCGAAGTACTCGATCGTCCTCACCAGGCCTTCCTCGAGCTGAACCCTGGGCTCCCAGTCGATCGTGTTGCGCGCAAGGGTGATGTCCGGCTTGCGCTGCAACGGATCGTCACTTGGCAGCGACTGGTACTGGATCTTCGACCTGGTTCCAGTTATTGAGACGATTTTTTCCGCGAGTTCGTTGATCCGAAATTCCACGGGATTGCCAAGATTGACGGGGCCCGTGAATTCAGCGGGCGTCGCCATGAGCGCGAGGAATGCCGTCACCATGTCATCCGCGTAGCAGAACGACCGGCTTTGCGTTCCATCGCCGTAGATGGTGATCGGCTCGTTCTTCAGCGCCTGCAAGATGAAATTCGAGACAACGCGCCCGTCGTGCGGATGCATGCGCGGGCCATAGGTGTTGAAAATCCGCGCAACCTTGATCTCGAGACCATGCTGCCGGTGATAATCGAAGAACAATGTTTCGGCGCAGCGCTTGCCCTCGTCATAGCACGATCGGATGCCAATCGGGTTGACGTTGCCCCAGTAGCTCTCTACCTGCGGGTGGACAGCCGGGTCACCATAGACCTCGCTCGTCGAGGCCTGAAATATGCGCGCACGCAACCGCTTGGCCAAGCCAAGCATGTTGATGGCCCCATGCACCGACGTCTTGGTCGTCTGTACGGGATCGTGCTGATAGTGAATCGGCGAGGCTGGGCACGCCAGGTTGTAGATCTCGTCCACCTCGACGTACAGCGGAAATGTAACGTCGTGTCGAATGTACTCGAAGCGCGGATGATCGTGCAGGTGGTCGATGTTGCGCTTGGATCCAGTGAACAGGTTGTCGGCGCAGAGCACCTCGTGGCCCTGCTCGAGGAGCCTGTCGCACAGGTGCGATCCCAGAAATCCGGCACCGCCCGTGACGAGAATCCGCTTTCGGTTGTCGTAGTTGCGCATGGGGGACTTGCCGGGCATAGGGCGGTACGTAATTGTAGCCCTGTCCCCCAAGAGTCGACGACGGCTTTCGCCTCGGCGCGATCGTTGAACCGGTTGCGCATACCCCACGCTCTAAGGCGTGATTCTTCCAAGTCTTGGACGGTCCGAACCTGCCCAGGCAGGTCCCCCCGTCCGGTATCCGGACCTTCGAGCCTGCTACTCTTGTGAAACGGCTCCGCATGAGTCTGACGCGGCTTCAGCATCCGGGTCAGATCCGGGAGCCACGTCTCGCGAGCCATCCCTGGTCGGATGTTCTCGGCGCGGATCAAGGCATTGTCCCGACAAGGTGAGGATATGCAGGAGGACGGCGTGGCGAGGAGCTACAACATAGGGTTTGCGCTCATGAGCGAGCATTCCTCCTACTACGCCGCACTTGGGCTCGCTAGCGCCGTCCAGGACCGGGGACACACCGCCGTCTTCTTTGTGAACGACAACACCGTCTTCTCGCAGTTCGTGAGCATGCACGGATTCAAGGTCGCCGAAATTCCACCCGGACATGAATCGCACTTTGCCAAGCCAAAGACGGCGAGGTTCAGATTGTGGATGCGGTTGAAAAAGCGCGCAGAGAACATTCGGCTGGAACAGGATTTTCTCGCTGACTTGATCAAGACCAATTCGATTGATCTCTGTTTCCTTGATGCCGTGAGGTACGACCTCTATCCATTTGCACTCGCGCTTGCGAAAACGGGCATACCGGCAATGCTCTTGTCCTACACCTTTGCTTCGAGGTTCGGATTCGGGTATCCGCCGGTCTTTTCTTCGATGATTTCACCCGCGACGACCAGCCCGAGATTTCTATCCAGAGCCATTCATGCCTTGCTCTGGGTCTGGGCTCTCGGTACGCGCGGACGAAGCCGCGCATTCGGTCGCGCCGAATACGCTCAGCTGGTCATCAAGAAATGGCTCGATCAGATGCGCAACGCGAGTTTCGAGCGAGAACTGCGCCGATTCGGCTTGCGGTCGGCCTGGAGTGAGTGGAAAAGAAGGCCGCTCATTCCAGAAATCGTCTTTGGGCATCGCATGCTCGACTGGCCTGCGATTGCGTCCGATCCGGATCGGTATTATTTCGGCACGACCGATCTCTACCGGAAGATTTCCGACTTCGACTGGTCGATCGTAGATCCGAACAAGCCTGTCATCTATTGTAATCTCAGCACCATCAACGGTTTCGAAAGTATCGCCGTTTCAGGATCGAAACGCCGGGTCTCCGGAGCGGATTTCTCTGTAACCCGATTCCGCATGGCGAGGCGATATGTCCAGGCCGTGCTCGACTGCTTCGCGCAAAGGAAAGACTGGCAGCTGCTCATCGCGTGTGGACCGTTCTACCAGACGCTGCAGGCCGACGCGCGTACGCCCAACATCCATCTCTTTGAACGTCTCCCGCAGCTTGCCGTGCTCGGAAGAGCCGATCTTGCCATCACCTGGGGCGGTGCCGGAACCATTCGGGAATGCATCAATCATGGAGTTCCAATGGTCGTTCTTCCGGCATGGACCGATCAGTTTGGAAATGCAGCGCGTGTTGTTTCCTGCAACGTCGGGGTCCGGGGAGATATCACGGGCGTCACTCCCGAAAAGCTGACGGCGATGGTCGAACACATACTGACCGACAAGACAATTCGCTCGTCGGTGTCAGCAATGCGAACGCAATGCAATGTGAGCCAGGAGACACAGGGCCTGGTTCAATTCGTTGGGCGTCATGCCAGGTTGGAACTCTAGTAGCGATAGCCTGCCCTGTTCGTGGATCGCCCCGAGCTGGCGCAGCGCGCCAGTCACGTCTCCCCTACAAGGCGTCAGTTCCAAAATGGGGATGCAAGCATGGGTACCTGACAGCAGCCTGCGAGAAGCCCGGGGCGCGTCGAGTATTTTTCAGTAGCTCCCAGCCCTGAGCCCGCGCGGCCCCAGCGGCGTCAAGGCCGCAGGTTCAGCCGGACGCGAACGCCGGCCGTCGGGCACGACTTGCCGCGCGGCCAAATTTCGGTATTGTTGACGCCGCGGCGCAGAAGGACGTCGCCCCACCGGGCCCGAAAGATGGGCGTTCGGGATCGCCTCGATTCGGCCCACAGCCAAAGGCGAACCGAGTCCAACCTGCCGCGCGGATTCTCGATGCGATGGTCCGATCTACAGCCACGAGCCACGGCGACGGATTCGCCCCAATATGTCGGCTTCAATCAAGCACTGCGATTCGGTCGTACCCGCGGGGCATTGGAACAATGACCCGGACTGTGTTTGCCCACGATAGGGGCCGGGAATGGAATATTCGAACGGCCAGGTCGCCGGAGCATCGCTGGACCTGGTCAATGCCAGCCCCGGGGTCGTCGCGCGCCGACGGCGACGGGTCACGGTTTTTTTTGGCGTATTCGCACTTGTTTCCGCGATTGGCCTCGCCTATACGTACTCCCGGCCGGCCGAATATCGCGCCGGGGTCCGGATGGAAATTGTGATTCCGCCGCAGGCGGAGGTGAAGAGCCCCACCGGCGAGTTCACGCGGGCGAGTTTCCTGGCTGAAGTCGAGCGCCTCTCCAGCAGGCCCGTGCTCGAGCAAGTCGCCGCGCGCGCCGGCGGAGCCGTCGCGGTATCCGATGCGGCCGATCCGACGCCGGTCGATACCATACTGAACATGCTGAGCGTTCATCCCGTCGAGGGAACGAGCGTGGTGCAGCTCTGGGCGGTCGGACCCCGACCGGCAGCGTTGCCGGCTGCTCTGAACGCGCTGGTCGACGTCTACCGCGAGGATCTGCAGCAACGGAGCCGCATCGATACCGGCGAGTCGGTCGCGCTCGCGCAGGAAGAAGCCAAACGACTGGATGAAAGCGTCAAGGCGAAGCGTGAGGCGTTCAAGAACTTCGGCCGCCAGTATCAGATCGTATCGCTCGAGCGGGAGGAAAACGAAGTAATCGCCCGCATGCGGGGCCAGTCGACGTCGCTGAATACCGCCGAGGAGAAGCTCGCGACCGCGGAAGGCAAGCTGAAATCGCTGCAGGACGCGGCGGCAGCCGGAAGCATGCCGGTGCGGGCCCGGGACAACCCGACGCTTGCCAATCTCGAGCAACGCGCATCCCAGATTCGCGAGGAATTGCGCAATCTGGAGCGCGTATACAAGAGCGATTACCTGGTCCTCGATCCCGGCGTGAATGCGAAGCGCGCGGCGCTCGCCGAACTCGACGTACAGATCAGATCGGAGCGGCAAGCCAGTTCGACGGCGGCGCTGGCCGAGGCGAAACAGGAAGTCGCGGGCGCACGTGCCACCATCGACCGGATGCGGCAACAGATCGCTGCCGGGCGGGGACAGGTCCAGGCAGTTGCGGCGCGCATCGCCGAATACAAGAGCATGAGCGAGGAGTTGACCGGGCTGGAGACGCTGTACCGCGCGGCCAACGAGCGCGCACTGACGCTGAAATCCGGCGAAAAAGTTCGTGCTCCGAGCGTGAAGCTACTCGAGTCCGCGGTCCAGCCGCGCGACCCATGGCGCCCCCCCTACTCGCGCGATGCAGCCATCAGCGTGGGAATCGCCTTGCTGTCGGCGCTCCTCGCCCTGCTGATCTACGACTACCTCACGCCGCGCGAGAAGGTGTCGACACTGCTGATGGCCGGCGCGCCGATGGCGATTCCGGCGTTTGCGATCAACCGGCCGTCGCAACTTGCCGTCGGCGAAGACTCCAAGATGCTCGGCGCCAAGCCCATGGGACTCCTGCCCACTGCGCCGACGTTGCCGCGAGAGATGCTCGACGAGGAAATTCGGGCTCTGCTCGCCGCAGCGGATCCCGACACCCGCCTGGGAGCGGTGATTTTGCTCTCCGGACTCAACGCGGACGAGGCCTGCGCTCTCCGCTGGAGCGATCTGGATCTCGACTCCGGGGTCGTGCATGTCGGCGGCGCGAGCGCGCGCGCGTTGACCATGAGTCCAACGCTGCGCGCATTCCTGTCCGCGACGCGAAAGCGGCTGCTGCCCGACTCCGACGTGGCGGTCATCCGGCTCCCGTCCAGCGAGCCGGCGGAACGACGCCGGCTGCTCGACATCGCACTGGCCTGTGCGGCCCACGACGCGATGGTGCCCGAAGCCGAAAGCGTGACTGCGGATGCGTTATGGCACAGCTACCTCGCCTTCCTCGTCCGGCAGGGAATCCGCTTCGCGGATCTCGGGCGCATCGTGGGCGCGTTGCCAGGTCAGCTGATGACGGCCTACATGGGGCTCGCACCAGGTGGTGTGCGCCTGACCCTCGAGCAGGTCCGACTGACCATGCCGGCACTGTACGAGCAGGTGCAAGGAACGCTTCCGTCGGGTCAGGCGTGATGCCGACAAGACCCGGCGCGCATTGACGCGGCCATCAATGTCCCGCCAGCGGCGACACGGATTTCCGCAGGTCTCCGCCGGGACGCGAGGCCGGTCGCGGCCATCGTCATCATCGGTGAGGCGGCCATGCGCCCGCATGCCACGACCAAACCCGCGCGGGAAGTGTCCGCGGCCGGCGGTGCGCGGGAACGCGAGCAGAGGGAGCAGCCCGGCCCATGGGCGGCCGGTGCAGGGCGCTGCGGTGCAGGCATGCGACGGCAGGATTGGGATGCGAATTCCCGAGCGCCTCGAACCAGGCCGCCAATTCATACAATGTGACGTACACGACCTGCCAGCCGAAGAACGGCGCTCAATCCAGTTCGAGAAATCATATCAATTCCCTCGCCGGCCAACCCGAGCACACCCCGCATTGAAGATGTAGAGTGACACAATGGATTCCCGTCATCGCGCCCTCGGCGTACTCATCACCGCGTGCGGCCTGGCCGTTTGTTACGGCGCGGTGACATTGTGGCCGGCGGGCTTGTTCGAAACACCGCTCGGGTCATCGCTTTCGGTTGGTAGCGTGCTGCACCTCGTAGGCGCGGGCATCGCCGCTCTATTCGGCATTGGAAACGTTTTCGCCGGGTTGGCCGTCATTCTTCTCAGGCCTGCGCGGGAATAGCGCGGTTCGTGCCGCATGGCGCTTGGCGCGCGCACCGAGCTCGGGCCCCGAAGGGGACCTGACTTTCCGCTTGCAACCGTCGGCGTCCGCCCGGGTTGCGCCGGCAACTCGTGCCAGTGCCGAGCGGCCCCTTGCCAACGCGCCCCATTCGATACCGCACCTGCTGCCTACTCGCGCGCGGCCATTTCACAGCCAATCTGAAACGTCGCCCGGAATCCCGAGCCGATCGGACCGGCCCACAGGCCACGCTGCGCAAGCGTCGAGATCGCGCGGGAGGTCTCGATGGCGCCCAACCGGGCAAACACGTCCATCGATTGCAACGCGCGCGCAAAATCGAAACGTGTGCCGAATTCCACGCCGTAGGCAATGGCTTCGTTGAGCCAGAACACGCCGGCGCGATAGGTATCTTCCTCGACGCGAAGTACGAAGCGCAGCGGCCGCTCAAAGCGTTGGGCGACACGCTCGAGGCCGTACGCGAACTTCACGTGGGCCGCCTCGTGGGCGAAGACGCGTAGCCGGGTCGCATCCGAAGCGAACTCGAGCCCGTGGTGCAGCCAGATGCGCGCCATGTTGTCGCCGACGCCCTGCCAATACGCGCCGACCGCGCCATGGGGCGTTGCGCTCGATATGCGAATCATGTCCTCCGCCAAATGTCCGGCACGCTTCCATGCGGCCATCGCCTGCGCGACAACCCGGTGGCACCGTTGGAGCTGGCGGATGGTCAGGGGTGTAGCCTCATGCACCGCAATCTTGGTGGCCAATGCGGTACTGCGGAGCCCATTGACGACGTGGGCAGTCTCGCTCCCCAGCTGGAAGCCCCGCTCCAGTGCCGCTGCCAGCCGCGCAGCACCGGCTTTGAGAAGCGCGCTACCGCCCATGCTCAGGATGGTAAGCGGCGCGTCGATCGCCGCGAGGAAGCGCTCGAACCCTCCGACTTCGGATGCCGGGTCGTCGATCTCATGACCGACGATCGCGCGCACCAGGTTGTGCGCGGGACTGAACGTCATCAGCGTCCGGTTGCGCGTTACATCGGCGGCAATCATCACGCCGACGAGCGCTACCGCGAACAGGACGAATACCACCGCCACCTCGCCACCCTCGTCGGTCGCTAGCGCGGGGCTGCCGCCGGCGAACAGGTACGCATTGCCGGCGGCGAGCGGGTCGGCCCAGGGTCCCAGCGGATCGGGCGTGACGAATACACCGAGTTCTGGGTCGTACCAGCGACCGCCGAACCACACCAACCCCTCGGGCTCGTGCAGCCACTGCCCATGGAAATTCGCGACGTGTCCGGTGGAGCTCATTGCGATTGGCCGTTCGTTCCCGGTCGAGTCGACAAATATCCGCGTGGTACGACCAAGCGAATCGCTGCGGTAGGCCTCGACCAGCGGTTCGTAACGGCGGGCGCGCTGGCGCAGACGGACCAGGCCCAGCAGCGAATCGTCGTGGTCCTGCAGCGCGAGCAGCGTCGTCGGTCCGCCGATCGTCCCGTCACCGTCTATGTCCTCGCCAAACTCCGCTTCGTCGACGAGGAGCGCGACGATCTCGCGCGGGCCTGGTCCGTGGACGAAGCGGCGCGCGAGCCGCCACGGTTCAGTCGCGTTGTCGCGTTCGTGCTCCTCGATGCACCGGGAGCCGGCGAACACGTAGCGCGTGTGCTCCTCCGAGAGAACCGCACCGGTCGCCAGATGGGTACGGAAGGCAATCCGTTCCACCCGTCGGCCGAACGCGTCGTAGCGATAGCGAACTCCTCTTGGCGCCTGCGCCGGATCATCGGGCACGAGGGACACCTCGACCAGCCGCCCAAACCCGTCGTAGCTGCACAAGCGTATCGCGGGTACCGCCGGCAAGCGCGGGTGGCCCGCGTACAGGCCGATCCGGTTGCGCAGCAAGCGCCCGTCGCGGTCCCACTCGATGGCCTCGGACGAGGACACGCCATTGACAGTCGTCCTGCGCGTGATCGGCGCGTTGACCGCATTGAAGTCGCTGTCGATCCGCACCACCTGGCCACTCCCGCTCGTCTGAAGTGTGACAATGGCCTGCTGGCGGACGTTGCCACCGGCATCGCGCTCGAGCACGACGGTGCGCCGTGCGATATCGGGAATGTCGCGAATCGGTTCGCGGATCTCACGCAGCAGCTGGCGGGCACGATCGTGCTGGAGCTCGATCCCGTGCGTGGCCGAAAGCTTTTGGATGGGAAGGCCCCGACGGTAGATAAACCGCCACGCTGGCGCGATTCCCTCTTCCAACACGCCCGGACCATGAGCGACGTGTGCGAGCCACGCAAGTCTGCCGTCGGCATGGTGATCGCGACGCTCGATGATCTCGCGAACCTGCGTGAGACCAGTTGCCGCATTGTCGAACCGAACCGGCGAAGTGCGGCGGCGCCTGAGTTCTCCCAGCCAGCGGTAGCGTGCAAGCTCGGCGCCGTCCGCGGCGACCGTTTCGACGCGACCATCGGCGTACCGGCCGAAGGCGACGCGCGTGGCGCTCGGGTAGACCCAGGCCGTGGCGAGTCCGGACTTTTCGTGCTCGTACGCGGTCGAGAATCCGTCCTGCGTCTCCCCGATGAGACGTCCGGCAAGTGAATAGGCACGCGTGGCGACAATGCCATCGGGTTCGGTTGCACGCACGCAGCGCCCGAGGCCGTCGTACTCGAACGATTGCGATCGCAAGGTGCTGACCCCTTGATGCGACTGAAGGACAGCACGCCCTGCCGCGTCGTACCGGTTGAAGCGCGACGCCCCGGACGGGCTGCTGACCACCGTGGCCCGTCCGGCTTCGTCGAGCACCGCAGTGACAGTCGAGGCGTCGGCGGCGGTCACCGAGTACAGGCGGTCATGCTCGTCGTAGGTGTAGGTGGTGACGTTGCCCAAGCCGTCGTGTCGGGCGGTCACGTTGCCATTGCGGTCGAATTCGGTGAGGAGCTCGCGACGCCCACTCAGGTTGAACCCGGACGGCCCGGTCTCCACGATCTCGCGCACGCAGCGGCCGGCACCGTCGTAGACGTACTCGCGGTGGCTGTCGGCAGGTCCATCGATCGCGCGTAGCCGGCCGACCGAATCGTACGCGTAGCGCGTGACCGCTGTTCCGACCGACTCCTCGACCAGGCGCCCGAGCCCGTCGTATTGGTACGCGTGCCGTCCCGCGAGCCGCGAAGTCGCCGGCGCGACCAGATCGCCAGGCGCGAAGCGCTCGTGGTGCGTCGCGATAACCCGCCCGCAGTCGTCACGATCGTAGCGAAGCAACACGCCTCGTGGTTCGGCCTGCCACGCGATGCGACCGGCGGTGTCCCACGTTGCCACGGTTCGGCGCCCCGCGGCGTCGACGACCTGATGGACGCGCCCCGACGCCGTCCTTCCCCATTCCATGGTCAACCACGTGGTTGGTTGCAGCCCTTGCAGGTCGCCTTCGAGGTCGCTGCGGCGTACGACGTTGCCTTCGGCGTCGCGAATGAACCGCGCATCCGCCAGCAGCACGTTGCGTGCGCCGGTGCGGTCTGTGGGGCTCGGCCCGCCGGCGGTTCCATAGCGGTGCACGGCGGACACCCGCCCACCCTCGTCGCGCTCGAGCCATTCCAGGCCGCCCACCGGGTCGCGGAATTCGATCGTCTCCCCGAATCCGTTCAGCGTGTACGTCGTCAGGGCCCCATCCGGTTCGCGCTGCCACGTCAGGTGACCATCGGCGTCGTATGCCAACTCGCGGCGTAGCACGTTTACCCCCGAAGTCTCGGCTACGAGCAATCCTTGCCCGTCATATTCGAAGCCGCGGATTGCATCGGGATTGATCGGCGCCGAGGTGGTTCCTCCGGTGGCGCGCGGCGATCGAACGAGGATCACGCGACCCTCGGCGTCGCATTCGCGCTCGATTCGCAGGTCGAGCCCGCCGGCGTCGATCGTCTCGGCGGCGATGCGCCCGAGAAAGTCGTACTCGCGACGCATGTGCCACGTCACCAGCTGCGTCGCAGTCGTCACCGACAACGGCGTTGGATCATCATGGATCAGAGTCCAGGTATCCACGACGCGATCCTCATGATCATGCCGAAAATGGACTACGTGCGATAGGGCATCGGTGGTGGCGACCAGATTGTCGCGGTCGTCATATTCATAGGCGGTCGACGCGCCATCAGGATCGATGGTCTCGCGGACCCGTCCACGCTCGTCCGTGACGTGACGAAGCGTCAGGGCCAGATGGTCAGCGTCCTGGACGACCAAGTTCAGCACACCTGACGGGTCGTGCTCGTAGACGGTTCGCATGCCATCCGGGTCGATATGCTCGGCGACGAGCCCTCCGTCGCCGTACCGCATGTGCTCGACGACAGGAATGCGCGAACCATCCGGTTGCAGTCGCGGAGCGCGATCGATCTGGTAGGGATTGCCGTTGCGCTCGGGAGTCGCGCTCCATCCGTGGTCGTACCGCCACCGCGTCGTTCCGGACGGGGCACGCTCGCGTTCCGTGCAGTTGAACAGAGGCTCGTAACGCCAAAGCGTCCGACGTGGCGCATCCACTGGCTGCGGCGAAATGATCGTTTCGACGAGCAGGTTGCCCGCAGCGAGGTTGTCGACGACGGTCCAATTCCGGTCGACCCAGTCGCGCTCGTCGCCGACTGTGACCGGGACTCCCTTGGGCGCCCACTCGCGTTCCTCGACCACACCGGACGGGCGCACCGTGCGGCGGATCTGGAACTCGTCGTCGTAGTCCAGACTCGTCTTCAGGCGCAGGAGCGATCCGGGCGGCGGGTGTGCCGGCAGGCGCGCATCGACAGAGGTTTCGAACGCGACCCGCGAATCCAGGTAATCGCGAAAAACGAACTCGGTCTCGACTCCAGTGCGATCGCGGAGCACGCGTACCCAGTCTCCTGCGTAGTCGAATTCGTAGACCCCGCCAGTGCGGCCATCGCGTGACCCGTGACGCTGGCGCACGACACGGCCGTCGGGATCGTATTCGATTTCGATGTGCGGGCCCGCTCCCTGTGCAGCGGCCTCGGGCGCAGTCACCGTCACGAGCCGGCCTGAAGTTCCCGCGTACTCGTACGCCCAGCGGTGCTGGGCGTGCCGGCCTGCAGGTGCCTCCGCCTCGACCAACTCGGCGCGGCTGCTGTAGACGAAGCGCAGCGTCCGGCCGAACGGGTCGTCCAGAGACGTGATGCGCGGCGACCCGGCGATCATGTCGTAGCCGAGAACGTACGACCGGCCCGTGGTATCGACGATTTGCCTGAGTACCGGATAGCGGCGGCCAGGATCAACAGGAGGGCCGTAGTAGAAGCGCATCGTGTTGCGGTGCCGGTCGCGCAGCGCGATCAGGGCGCCGTGGCAGTTGAATACCTGCAACGCCCCGTCGTGGCCGCGGCGCGTGTAGAACACGGCCTCGCCCCACGGCAGAGAGCCCTCGTACACCGCGTAGCGCTGAAGCAGCGCGCGCTCACCGGGATTGCGCTGGTAAATGGTGACGATGGCCTCAAACTCGACGAGATCGCCGTGCTGGTCGACGATCCGCACCCTCCGCTCGTGCCAGCTCGCAAAGGTATGAAAGGTCCGGCGACCGGTGCCACTGAAGTACCAGAGGTCGCCGCTGCGCGACGTCTCCGGCCCTGTGTAGCGCTCGAGCCAGCCGTCGTCCAGTCCGCGGACACCGTCCGGGCGCGTCGGCACCACGCGTTGGTTGTAGCCATGGTCCCAGGACAGGCCCATTACGCCATCGTGTTCGATAAAGCTGCGATAGCATCTGCGGAATACGAAGTCGAAGCCGATTGCCTTGACTCGGAGGTCGATATGCTCGTGCCCGAGGCCTCCGTTTTGCAGGAACACGCCGGCGCCGCCGCGCATCGCGTTTACCGGCGGTTCCTGGAGCCGGCGCGGCACGAGCGTATCCCCGTTCTCGGGAATCGATATGTCGACGGTCGGATGCGGCGGTCCCTTTCGCACCAGACGCGCCGAACAAAAGTCGTCGTCGTCCTTTTTGTTTGAAATCACGCGCCACTCCGAAGTCACGGCTTGGGTCCCTACCGACAGCGCGCCTGCCGTCGTTGCATCCGGGGAATGGGCGCGGGGGAACCCGGACCCCGAGGACGTGGCCGCGGCAAGCACGGCAGCGAGCGAGCCATCGCGGACCTGCGCGATCAGCTGCGACAGCAACGACCGGCGTATCTCGACGTCGAATTCGCCGCCTGGGCAGGACAGGCGGATGAGGCTCCGGTGCCACCCGCTGGCGGTGAGCCGCGCGGCGACGCCCGCCCCAGTTACGCCTCGCGCAAGTGCACGAAACGTGACTGCTGCTTCGTCGACAGCCGAAGCGGCCATGATGTCGGCACGTTCCGGTTCGAAGAGCTCGAGGTCGATTTCGCGCTCGACGTCGAGGGTCTCGCACGGAAGCGCGCAGCGGCCCGCCACAGCGGAATCGACAAGTTGGACAGCGTCCACACCAAGCTGCATGATCGCCTGCGGGCGGCACCACGCCCACGTACGCTCCAGCACGGTCTGCGCAGAAATCAGCGACCCGTCGACAAGGCGCAACGAGCAGGCGCGACCGTATACATAAAGGTCGGCCCCGAACGCAGTACGCGGTACGAACCACCCAGGACGTCCGACGGCGGGCTCGATGTCCCCGGTCGCGAAATCGAACGGCGGATCGGCCGTGGCCACGCGGGCGCTGGCCAATTGCACGGCGCTGGCCGCCGCGAAGGCCGCCGCGGCGAGCAGTCGATCGTCCGGGGGCAGGTACTCACCACCGAACTCGAGTCGCCTGTCGCGGGGCCGCACCAGCAGGCCGGGGCTGCACGGTAGATCAAGCAGGAGCATCAGCGCAGGCGCGACCGTCCCGGCGTACCGGCGGGCGAGTGCCGGGACGTCGACGAATGGCATCGCGATGCTTAGGTGGGTCGAGTAGCCACGGACGCGCGTGCGCGCCTTGACCGATGGCACGATTGCGGCCAGCAGTCGCAAGAGTTCGCGATGGGCGGTGCGGGCGCGCCGTGCCAACATCGGCAGGCCCATCGCCGTGCCAGCGACCGGCGCAATCGCGATCTCCGCCTCGTCGCCGTCGATCGTGAGCAGCGTTCCGTCGTCGAGATGCACGCCTGGCGCAACGGCGTGCGGCACCGTCGTTCCCGCTGCGGCGAGCAAGGCCGGGAACAGGTCCGCGAACGCGGTGGGGTGCTTGGCGTCGCCACAGTACAGCGTGAATTCGTGTTCCAGCCCGAGCAGAGCTCCTGCCTCAGGAATGCTTGCCGGGATCGGCCGATTGGTGTGCTCTCGCGATTTCGCGCGCGCGCGTGCTTCGAGCTGCGCCTCGATGGACGCCGCGAGAACGGCGGCAACCGGATCCCGAGCCCCGGGCACGGCTCGTCACGCCGATGGCAAATCGTGTGGGAGTGCCGGTTCGCCTCGTCCCTTTTCGCCAGGGAGCATCTCGGCAGGGGGAGGTATCGGGGCAGTGCCGGACCCGTTTGCGGCAAGCCGCGGGGCGGAGCCGGTCGCCCCGGACGACGCAGACTGGAGTTGCGGATCCACGTGCACGCCGAGGGCATCGGTCTCGTTGCGATGGCGCCCCTTCTCTCCCATGGTGCCTCCCGGAAGAAAACACGAGTGGAAATCGAATTCTAGTCCGAATATTGGTGTAAGCAACAGGCGCGCGGCCGCCTCGAGCGATTGGTGCGCCGCAAATTTTCCAATGAATGTGAATCCTGATCGTGAGAATCGCTTTGCCGCACTGCGCGCGACGCCATCGGCTCGGGCTCTCACTCGTACGACGGGGTTACCATGTTGGATCGTCGATTTGACCGGTTGAATTTCGAACCAAGAGCCTGAACGGGGAGGTGTGCTGATGGTAGTGCGCAGCTTTGCGTCGGATACCGGCATTTGGGGCTCCCGGTTTCCTGAGGGAACAGTTCCGGGCCTGGTCGGTTTCGACATCGGTTGGACCCGGAGCGACCACCACTTGAAGTGGCTGGGAATCGGCCCGATAACTTCTGCGCCTTTGAGTGCGGGAGACTATGTGGCTGCGCTTCGTGACCAGGATTCTGATGGCCACCGTATTTCCGGAACAGTCAAATGGCAGGACCTACGGGGCGTCGCACAACACCGTCGCGTTTGCGCAGGCAACCTGCGTGGGGAACAACGGTTACGCGTCCCTCACCTGAACAGCTCCGAGGCGTTCGTGCTTACCGGGTTTACTTTTGACTACCAAGCCTCGGACCACAACATATTGCTGCTCAAGTTGCGCCAGATGGCCCACAACGACCATATCCATGTGCATTTGGCCGATAACGACGGCGCTGAAAGCTATCGGGCGTGCGTCTACTACGCGGTGATTCCGCGATCCATGCTGGCGCACCATATTGTTCAAGCGCATTCGGGTGCACACGCCCGGTCTGAAGCCAGTCAACCAAGATTGCCAGGACCCGCATTGCTTCAATCATTCGAGTTCAAGTTCCAGAATGGCGATCACCATATCCAGCGAATAAGCGTGGATTTGGACGAAGACCTGGTGCTGGCAAGGTTCAGAGATCAGGACGGCAATGACCCGTTTTCCTGGATGGTGGAGTATTCCGTTCTGCGCGAATGAAGCAGAATCGATCGTGTTGCGACGCCGCATCAACAGACATATGATGACGGCGTGCGGTGAGGAGAATCGCCATGGCGACACGGGACGATCCGCCGAGCAACATTGGCGAGCTGCTGCTCAAGGCCTTCGAGCTTCCGGAGTGGCTCGTCGAGCCGGCGGTGCGCTCTTGCCGGCTGTTCAATACCGCGCTCGATTTCGTCTTCTACGACGTGCCGACGCTGCGCGTCGCGCTGCGCGAGAAGGACGCGCCGATGCGGGCCCGCAACGAAAAGCCACCGTCGCGGATCATCGATTTCGATGCACTGAGCAATCCCGAGGGATCACTGCTCCTCATCGACGCGACGACCGCACCCTACGTCCACAAATACCTGAGCGTCGAGAAATTCCTCGCGTCGCCCTATCAGGAAACGCGCGACGTCGACATCGCCACGATCACCGGCGTCGGCAGTTCGGCGCTGGGAAGCGCGGCCTTGGCGTGGGACATTTCGGTCACGCTCGAGAAGCCGGTGCTGGCAATCGTGCCAGGCTACGGCATTGCCGACGTCGTCCTGCAGGGACTTGGCGGCTGGTTCGCCTTCGGTCTGCATGATTTTCTTGGAAGCAAGGCGCTGATCCAGATCGGGCTTGCGATGGCTGTCCCAAAGACCGCGCGCATCGGTCGCAAGCTGGCCGCATCGACGTCACAGGAGCCGACTGCGCGCGGCGCGCCCATCTTCCGCTACGGGTCGGGCTCGTCGGATGTGCTTCATGCCCTGCTCGAATATCGCGTGACCCCCTTCCGCCTGTTGGTCGGGCACAGCAAGGGGGCGCTGCAGATCGACAATGCGATCCAATCCCTTCCTGCCGAACGGACGCAGGGACTGCAGGTGGTGACGCTGGGTTGCCCGATCGGCGAAAATGTCTCCGGCGTTGGCTATCACCAATATCTGGGGCTGTTCGATGCGCTCGGCCAGCTCAATGCCTGGGGTCATCGGCCCGATCATTGGCCGCTGACCTGGCACAGCACCAATCCGCTGTTGCCGCCGGCGATGGCGGTCGGCGAGATTGCTGCCGACTCAGTGCGCAACTGAAGCGGATCGTTGCCGCGTGCCGCACGTCTTTTGCACTCGGCCCCAACCCGACCAGGCCATGGCGCCGACCTTCACCGAAGCAAGCCGAAGAGAATCGCACAGGTGTCAGGAATGCAGGAAATTAAGCAAGCGTTGGCCTCGATCGAGGGCGTCACGGCTGTCGGATTGGGAGGTTCTCGCGGCCTGGGACTGGCCGACGAGAATTCCGACTACGATTTCGTCCTATATCGCAATGGCGGCGCCAACATTGCGGTCTCGGCAATTGCCAACGCACTGAAACCATTCTCGGATACGCCTGTACAGCTGTTCGACGACGTCGGAATGGCGAGGACGCGAATTTGCGGAAAGGAGATTGAGGTCTTTCAAAATAACCTGGCAATTGTTGAAAGGGAAATCGAAGTGGCGAAACTGGGCAATTTTCGCTGGTCGATCAAACGACTGTTTCCTCATGGCGATCTCAGTACCTGCATGATCAGCCATGTTGTGTATCTGGAGCTTTGTTCAGAAAAAGCGAACGCAGTCACGAATCTAAGGACACGCGCGCAGCCGTTTCCCCTGCTCCTCATGGATTCCCTGTTGAAAACGTTCATGGCCCAGGCGTTGATCACGATCTATCATGCGGAAAAAATCAAGAAGCCGCATGACGCCCAATACCTGCTCGCGCTTTGTTCGGCCTTCATATTTTTCGCAAACATCATCATTTTCGCGGCAAACGGGATGTATCCCGTTCTCGAAAGAGGCGGTGCGGGGATAATCGCGAGGCTTTCGCTGCGTCCCCAAAACTATGAGCAGCGCATCCCTGAGCTATACAGGGCCTGCCTCGACGGGAGATTCGAGCAGGCATGCGCCGAGATGCGCGCGCTGCTGCAAGAACTTCAATCGGCCATCGTGCAGGCCAGGCAATCGCGGAAGCACGGATAGGCAACCCCGTCGCGGGAGCCCGATTTCGGTTGGGCGAATGGGGCGGTCAAGCGTGGATCTTCAACGGCGCGCCGGTTGGCAGTCCCAACCGCAATTCAACCTTGCAAACAGTGTCGGACGGCTACGAATCAGGCTCCGCATTATGGCCGAGATCGACCCATCGCTTCCGCTGGAAGGCCGGGAGCGCAGACGTTCGCGAATATCACCGGCCGGTTTGAAGCGCCCGGACCAGTCGAATGTGCGCCGGCGTGGAGCGACGCCCGCATTCGGGGGGGGTAGATTTCAGGGCCGAGCTTACTCTTGCCTTACTATATCGACCGAGATCTCCACCGCCGGAACCGTTCCTCTGTTCTCCAGCCAGTGTGTGGTGTTCCTGTCCTCGGGCCAGCCCACTCCCGGTCCATAGTCCGTAGCGACTCCACTTCGATGGTCAGTGATTGTTCCTTGCAATATGTAGACGGTGCCTGGCCTGTCCTTATGGTCGTGAATTGGGCCGAAGACGCCTCCTGGTTCGATGGTCACCATACGCATTCGAAGTTGGCGCCCTGCCATGCCCTCGATCTCAGGGCCAAGATCAACCGTTGCAAGTAGCTTGACCGTAACACCTTTCGTTTCAGGTGCCACCTGTTCGTTGCTCATCTCGATCACTCCTCTGCACTTCCAGCGCCTAATGTTAGGCATGCGGAAAAAAGCCGGGATAAAACGGGGTATTTGCGCCTGAATTGTCGGCCAGAATTGGCCAAACAGTCGATGGGAAGCTGGAGCAGAGCCCCTGAGAATTAGAGTAATACCTCGCGATTCGAGGGCGAAGATTTGAGAAGTGTGGCCACGGCCGTTCGCTTCCGGCCCAGTCAGAGTCGGCCCCCTTGCTGATTCGCTAAGTCGTCGGCCGGCCCAGCCGTGACGCTCCAACATCGCTCAAGTCCCGGGCCCGGCCGCGCAGGTCACGCGGTACCGCGTCGCTGCTACTAAAACCGGGGATTACGTCGGGCCCATAGCGTTTGTGACGAGCACGGTGATATCGCGACCGCTAGTCTTCTGAAGAGCTGGATCGACGAGACCGAAAGACGGACCGGGTTTCTCTTCGAAGCGGCTCGAGATGGTGATGCCACCGGCCACTGCGTGTTGTCGCGGCCTTGCGCGCAGCCCCTACATTGCATGCTTCGTCGTCCTAACATTTGCCGGTCGGTTCGACCTGCTAAAGCAACGAGCAAGCGTTCCTGTCAGCAGACGCTACCGGCTACTGTTGTGGTACTGGGCGGGTAGGTCATGTGCAGGTTCGGCGCGCGCATCAACGCAGTTCGGACAAACCTGGGCGCCTGGTTCGATCGCCGTCAAACGCTGATATATCGATCTTCCGAGAGTGTAAATCGCCAGTTTCGCCTTGCCCAGTGCCCGGCATAATCTACGTTGATGCGGACTCCGGCTCGGATTCCATGGACCGCGGCTAGACGGCGCCCAACCGGAGAGCGCCGGATCCACAGCGGCGCCCGACATAGATCCAACCCGTTTGCCTGGCGATCGATTCCGAGCGCTTGCGCCAAACGTCCTGGGCCAGATGTGAGTTGCCGTAGGTTTGCCGGCACGCTCGAAAGACCTCGGTTATTCGCCATAATTTCCAATCCGAACGTTGGCCGCAGCGCTCGAATCAATACTGCCGCAGGGACGCGCCCAGCACCAACGACTATGTTGAAACAGTAGTGCGCGCCGTAGATCTGAAAGACGTATGAGTAGCCACGAGGACCAAATAGAACCTCAGTACGCGCCGTTCTACGCGCGTTCCAAGCATGAGACGCGCGATCCTCTGGACCAATATAAACCTCCGTTTCGACAATCAATCCGCCGCACCCGCTCTTGGACAATTCTGACCCCAACTCCAAGCCGATAAGCGATCGGCCAACCTCAAGCGGATCTCGCTCAAAAAAGCTACGTCGAACTCTTGCAACCCGCATTTCTTTTTGCCTTGGGTCGACGTTCATAGGTCGATCACCACGTCATCCCCTGCCGGGAGCAGTAGATGAGGACGTTTCCATCTGCAGGCGGATCGAACGGATCGGACCGGCAAGGACGAGCCCAAAGATCATCCACGCTCATATCCGCTCCACCTGACCGCGGTGGGGAGGAACACTAACTCCGTTGATACATTTGCGCCGGTCTGAATGCCCCTCGACGCATGTCTCCCGGCAATGCTTGCACCAATTTGCGTTCATCCAAACGACGGCGGAAGCTGGATTTGTCGAGGCGTCGACCGAGCATCGATTCGCACAAGGACTGTAGTTCACCAAGGCTAAACCTCTCGGGCAGGAAGTCGAAGGGCAGTTCCAAATTGTCAATTTCCGCACGAGTTACTTGTGCGGCACCCGCAATCAGTCGCACGTGGTCGAACGCAAGGCGTTGGTCCTCGGCCGCCTCGTCAACTGCGACCCATCTCAGCGCTTCCAACCGCTTTCCGGCCTTCGGGCTGAACGCATCGATCGGCACAAGCGCCCGATAGACGATTGAAAGCCCCCAGTGCGCCCTAGGGTCCCGGGACTTGCTGCCAACTGCAGTCAGCAGCCGAAGGAACGGCGGGGCAACCCCTAGACGTTCCTCGGCAACACGCTCTGCCGCACCTTCGAGGTCGCCGTCAAGGTCGATTCGCAGAACCCCTCCGGGTAATGCCCATGCTCCCTTGTGTGGCGGCTGCTCGCGCCTCCCCAGGAGTACCGCAAGACCGCCGTCGACGATCGACAGCACCGCCAGCTCGATCCGGGTAAACGGCATCGGGTAGGCACGGGAACCGGGGGAATTCGCTGTGTCGGGGGTCATGGCCATCGATCTTAGTTGCAATGTGCGTCGAAGTCCAGTATAGTTCGTAGTGTTATGCAACTAAGGACCGAGTGAATGAGACCTGAATACGATGTGATCGGCGACCTCCATGGGCAAGACCTGAAGCTGAAAGCGCTGCTCTCGGCGCTTGGCTACCGTGTTCGCGCTGGCGCCTACCGACACCCCGCTGGCCGTGTTGCCGTATTCGTCGGCGACCTCATCGATCGCGGTCCCGGTCAGCGCGCGGTGCTCGAGATCGTGCGCCGGATGGAGGCCGCAGGGAGCGCCCGGGTGGTCATGGGGAATCACGAGCTGAATGCCATCGGCTATGCCACCCGAGGCGAGGATGGGAACAGCTGGCTGCGCCGGCATAGCACCAAGAACGAAGCCCAACACCGCGCGTTCCTCGATCAGGTCGGCTGGGAATCTCCGTTGCATCGGGAGCTGATCGCCTGGTTCAGGACCCTGCCCGTCGCACTTGATCTGGGCGGCATTCGAGTATGCCACGCATGGTGGGACAACGAACTGATCGCGGCAGCCGCGCAGGCAAGCGATTCCGAAGGACAGCTGAACGAGGACTATCTGCGGGCGTCGTTCCGCGACGGCGACGCGGCCAACGAGGTACTGGGGGGCGTGACCAAGGGCCTGGAAGTGGCCTTACCTGAGGGAGCCAGTTTCGTCGACCACAGCGGCGCAGTCCGGAAGCAGGTACGGGTCCGCTGGTGGGATACCGACGCAAGCACGTTCCGGCAGGCAGCGCTCGTTCCAGACAGCCAGCGACACCTGGTTCCGGACGACGAGCTGCCTCCAGGCACGCCCCCAGGAAATCCCAGCCCGGTCCCCGTCTTTGTCGGCCACTACTGGCTGAACGGCAAGCCGGCTCCGCAGAACGTCAACACCGCCGTGCTCGACTATGGCGCTGGCTCGGAGGGTCCCCTTGTGGCGTATCGCTGGGAGGGTGAAGCAGCGCTCGACCAGAGGAACTTTGTAGCAGTTGGGCGCGGGCGCTGATGGCGAGGTGCAATTACCAATGGCGATTCGCGCAAGCAGAAATGCGGATGTAAGTGCGCGGCTCCGCAGTTCCGCGGCGGCCTCCGCAACGAAAGCCTCAGCGCACAAATCTCAAGGAGTGGCAAATGTCCGAACCTGGAAAAAACCCACCGAAGCAATCCAAGACGAATGCAATGCCGCTGCCGATAGTCGATGACAGCGAAGTGGCGCGTACGCGGGCGCAGCACGACGATACGCTTCCCCGTTTTCTTGCGGACGCCCCACGGCAGCTGACCTGCCTCGATGCCTGGAAGCACTTCGCGCACGAACTCTCTGTCGCTCTGCGTGGCCTGGAGGAAGACGAATGGTTGGTTCTATCAGCCAAGAAGCGCAACCGCTTCGTCCAATTGATGAATCAAGGCTGTGGATTCCGAGCAGAGACCATCTCGGATTTCTACTTGGACGATGGCGATCGGCTCACCGAGGAGGACCGTATCTCGCTGCTTCAACTGGGTTGGGAAGCGCCTACGAACCTCCCGGACGAGTTCGGGTTCCGCCCGGACGGATCGCCTAACTACTTCCTCGACCTGGCTAACCCGGTACCGCTCGACGAATTGGCCGCTTTGGCGGTCAGCACACTGGCCGACGTACACAGGGTGCAACACCCGAACCTGCTGGAGTACTCGACGGGAGGGGGCAATAACAACTCGATTCGGTTCCCGAATCTCGGGATTCGACCTGCATGCTGAATGCGAACGGCCCCGTTTCAGAGTATGACTTGCTCGAGGAACTGGACTCAGGTCAACACCAAGCTCCGGTACCAACACTCTTTCATTACTTAACCGCGCGAGCCCTTGCGCCGCTCTCTTTCCGATCTGATGCAATCCGTGCGGCCGCGAATTCCGCACGGAGTTGCTGCAAGTCGATGCGAAGCGCTTTGACATCCTGCAGAGGCACACCGGACCGCACTCGAATCGTCGTCCGACCGCCAGGCATGGCGACAAGTCTCCGTCCGCGATGACGTCGACCTGCGGGTACTGGGCCTAGAGAAGGGAATCGCGCGGCCATGCCCGCGCCGGGCGCCAACGCCAGCAAATGGAGGTGCCTCCGACCTGCGGGAGTACGCCGGCGGGCGTCGTGAAATGCTGAAGGGAGTGGTAGGCCGTGTAGGGATCGAACCTACGACCAACGGATTAAGAGGGCGCCATGCAAATAATCTATTAAAATCCCAATCGATCCCTAATGTATTGAATTCAATTGCCTACGTCGCTACGACAACCGCCCAATTGCCGGTTACGTTCCCAAATTTTGTATAACTTTCCCGGCGCAGTTACACAAGAATTACACCAAAGTCAGGGTCCGATGTAATCGGGTTGGCAGCGGGCGACCGCACCCGCCGCCGGTACCTATGCAATCGTGATTCTCGTTTCCTCGCGCGGCGCGGACCGATATTGCTCCAAGTCAGCGCCAATCAACGCTGGCACGCGCTTGTAGTCGACGTTGCCGCGTTTCCATAGCCGCGTCACGGACAGGCCCCCGCCTTGTTCCTTCGCGTGGCTGGTGAGACCCACAAGCCTGGCCTTCGCCTCCTCGACCTTCGTACCAAGTCCGTCGTACGCCGAACGAAGCTCCAAGTACGCCGCAGCCGCAGCCAGCCACTCGGGATCTTCTCGTACGCGCGTATCGCGGTCCGTCAACGGCGGCGCCTGCGACGTCGCGACGCAAGCCCATGAACTCATCCCAGGCCGCCCGAATGCGCGGCCAGCTATCGGGATCGGGTCGCACTTCGAGCAGCGATGCCGTCAGCGCCGTCGAACACGAAGGCATCGGCGACCTCGGCGCCGGTCACCATCAGCTGGTGCTGGACCTGCCAGTGATAGTGCTCAGGCAGCTGCCCGTCGCTCACGGCCTGCCACAGCGTCGAGTCGCGGCCCTTGAACGGGCACTTGATCTCGAGCAGCCGCTCACCCCCGAGCGTCAGGCCGTCCAGGCTCGCGGAGTACTCTCCGTCCACCAAGACCAGCGGCTGCATCACGTGCCCGGTGCGCTGCTCGTAGGCCGCGCGTGCCGCCGGCTCGAGTTCGGTGCCGCGCAGCATGGCCGGGGTGACCGCGGGCGTGACCAGGCCCAGCTTCTCCTGCCACAGCCGGTACGGCGTGAGCCCAAGGCGAGGCCCCCAGCACGATGGGGGTCTCGCTGGCGTTGCGGTGAGTGCGCCGATGCGCGTGCCACTCCGGGCTGCCCTGGACCAGCTTGACGATGGTGCTCATGCTGCCCTCCGCTTCCAGCGCCTTGAGGGCGCGGTCGAAGTCGGACATCGGCAGTTCCGCCAGTGCAGCGATGCCGAAGTAATCGAGCAGCCGCGACTCGGCCCAGCCCGCCTCGTCCAACAGGCGCTTCAGATACCGCTGTTGCGGAAGCGTGATCAGGCGCTTGGTCCGATGGACCGTAGGCGTCGGTGCCTCGGAGTTTCGGCTGCTCTCGCCAGCCGGCAGGTCCTCGCCGGCGTAGACGTACAGGCCCAGCCCGTGCAGCGCGATGGCCTTGACCAGGCAACGCTGGATGGTGGTGTTGATGTCGAAGGACGTCGGCTCGGCCAGCGGCCGGTTCGGCCATCGAGCACCGGGTGGATCTGCGAGAGCGTGACCCCGGCCACGGTGACCGCGACCTCGACGAAATAGCCGGTCTCGGTGCTGCAAGTACGGCAGTCCGTCGAAGCGGCGGACTTCCCAAGCGGCCTCGGGGTCGGCCAGCCGCAGCTGCGCCACGGCATAGGGCCAGGACAGGTAGCTGAAATCCCCCTTCTTCTCCAGATGCGCGGAGATGTTGATTTGATTCAGACGTGCGAAGTGATTGTCCATGATGAGCTCCTTAAGAAGTGAAAACCCCGCCGGAGCGGGGTCGGGTGAAACCGGGCCGGAGAGCCCGGAGCAGGTCAGGCCGCCAGGGCGGCGGCCAGGTGCGGCTGGGTGAGCCCGAGCAGGTAGTCGGCGGCGCGTTGCGCCTTGGCCGAGGCGGTGAAGATCGCTCGCTTGTCGCTGCGCAAGACCTTGAGCCAGTGCGCGAGATAGCTCGGTATGCCGCAGCTCGCCGTCGATCCGGCAGTGGGCGCACAGGAACGCCGCGCCCATCTCCGCGATCAGCTCTTCGGCAGGCGTAGGCGTCATCCCGGAAGCGCGTGACCAGCTGGCGATTGCAGCGGCTCTCGTGGCCGGACCAGTGGGTGAGCTCGTGCAGCGCCACGTTGTAGTACGAGGCGCCGGTCGGGAACGCCGCACGCGGTGGCAGCTGGATCTCGTCGGTAGCCGGGGCGGTAGAACGCCTTCGACCCGCCGTGGCGGATGATCGCCTCCGACATCAGCAGCAGCTCCTCGGCCTTGGCCTCGGGCTCCCAAAGCGGCACCGTGGTCTGGTGGCAGCTTGCCGGGAGGCCGTCGACCTGGTCGACGTTGAACACCGTGTAGGCGCGCAGCAGCGGGTAGACCTTGCTCCGGCAAGGTCGGTGGGTCGTCTTCGCGCGGGAAGGTCTCGACGGTGGCCTGGACGTTGCGCAGCTGCCAGAACACCACCGACGCTGCCGGATTCGCCCTTGCGCACCTGGCCACCCAGGTCCGCCGCCTGTCGATAGGTGAGCCAGCGGTTGGCGGGGTAGCCGCGGCTGGTGGCCTCCAGCGACAGCAGGGTGAAGTTGACACCCCGATACGCCCGTTGGGTCTGGGCATTGACCGGGAGCGCCTCGGGGACGCTGGCCCAGGGTCGGACCCAGGGTGGTGCGCCCTGTTCGAGGGCCGTGACGATGCGGTCGGTGACCGACTGATAGAGGTCATGCATTTTGGATTCTCCAATGAGCGACGCCCCGACGAGCCGAACTCGCCGGGGCGTCAACGTGCGAGTGGGAAGGGTTTAGGCGCGGACCGAGAATCGGCCGGGGTAGTACACGCTGCCCTGGAGGTAGCCGAAGAAGTGGCGACCGACCAGCGTGAAGCCGGAACACATCAGTCCGGCCACGGCGGCGGCCATGACGCCGCTGAAGGTGCCCCAGTGCAGCGCGTAGGCCAGCGCGGCCACCACCAGGTCCAAGGCCAGCGGGTAGCCGAACAGGCGCAGCGCCAGGCGCCGTGGCAGCTTGATGAACAGCAGCAGCAGGCCGACGAAGATGATTACGCCGCTTTCGATGATCACGGGAGCCTCCTCGGATTGATGAGTAGCAGCACGACGCGCACCACGAGGCGCAGCGCCAGCCAGTCGGTGTACGACTTTCTAACGGTGGGCATGGGCATCGTGATCTCCTCAGACGTTGAGCGAGATCACGGGCGCCACCGCCGGCTGCGCGCAGGGGGCAGCGCGGTCCGTCGGCAGCATCGCGGTATCAAACAACGCGAAGAGAACCCAGGCGGCGGTCAGAATGAAGGGCAGAGCGCCGAGCAGGTGCAGCGCGGGATGCACCGGTCGCGGATCGTGCCGAGTAACGGAGTTGTTGATCATCGAGGTCTCCTGAAGGAATGAGCGGAATGCTCAGCAGGAGACGGCTTGCCGCGCGCTCAGCGCGCAGAATCTAACGAACGAGTTCTGGATGATTCACCGGACGACGGTTACCCCCCCGATGGGTCCCCCCTTCGGGATTCGCAAACCGAAACCCGAAGCCACCCGGTACCGAGACTCATTACCGGGGAGATGGATCAGTGGCTGGGATGTGCGGCGGCGACTTCGGCGGAAAAAATTATTTTTTGCCGCCCAAGGTTTTTGACTCCGAGAACCACGCACTTCGCTGCGGATCCTCGAACCTCGAACGTCGAACCTCGAACGTCGAACGTCGAACGTCGAACGTCGAACGTCGAACGTCGAACGTCGAACGTCGAACGTCGAACGTCGAACGTCGAACGTCGAATGTCGAACGTCGAACGTCGAACGTCGAACGTCGAACGTCGAACGTCGAACGTCGAACGTCGTACTTGGTACCTTGGACTGGGTGTTGCAATTTCGGAGTTGGCGGTTGGGATCGCTGCCCCGAATGCTATTGAGCTTCACGCAGCGATCGGCAGCAATGCCCGCGATTTCAGACGTTCAGGTCGGCGGGGCAAAGGTCTCTGACCGG
>CAVUCJ010000002.1:0-152093 GCA_963739745.1 uncultured beta proteobacterium | reverse complement strand
TAAGAGGCCAATTGTTTCCGGCGGATCGTCATGGTAGGCAAAGACGAACTGCTTATTCGTGATCCGCGAAACGCTTTCCTCGGGATCGACGCTCTCCCGCCGCATGATCCAGCGCCGCAGGTCACCGTCCGTGAGTACACCCTCTAGGCGGCCGTGCTCGGTCACGGACAAGATGATGCTCGCCTCGCCGTCGTTAAGCTGACGCACCGCCTCGAAGATGTCGTCCTCGTCGCGTCCGCGATGACCTTGGAGGTCTCTGTCGATTCCACGCACTGCTCCTCGCCACCAGCAAAAAACGCGGCCGCCGGCGACGACGAGCGTCGGCACCCGTCACGCAGGCTTGATGCGATCCGACGCGAGGAAGATGTCCGCCGCCCTCGAGCCGCCCGGCGCGGCGACGCGCCCATGGGAATTCTGCGGCTCAACTTCTGCACGAATTCGTCGTCCTGGCCGTTGAACACCCCACCGGGCGACAATGCGTTGACGCGGACGCCTCGCTCGCCCCAGTATGCGGCGAGGTAGCGCGTCAGGCCGAAGATCGCGCTCTTGACCGCGGTATAGCTGATCGGCTTGACCGGCTGCTGGTCGTCGGGAACGCCCTCTTTCCGGTACAAGCGTGGCTCGGGCGCAAAGGATTCCGAGGTAGGACGCAAGATCGATTATCGCGCCGGAGCCGCGACGTGCCATCTCGCCGCCGAGCACCTGGCAGCAGAGAAACGTGCCGGTTAGTCCAACGGCGATGTCCGCGTTCCATTGGGCGAGGGGAAGGTTCTCGACTTGGCTCCATGCCGTCTCACCGGGCGCCTCGACCTTCGGATTGTTGGCAGCGTTGTTCACGAGAATGTCGATGCGTCCATACTTGGCCAAGATCTGCTCGAGCAGGCCGTGGACGGAGTCGGGTCGCGTGATGTCCGCCATCATCGCGCATGTGCGGCCGCCGTATTCCGCGGCAATTTCATTCGCGTGTTGTTCGGCGGCATCCTGCCGGATGTCGACGAGCACGGGGATCCCGCCATGACGCGCGATGGCTCGCGCATGCGACGGCCCAAGCAGTCCTCCACCTCCGGTAATGACGGCCACCCGTCCCGTCAGGTCAAATAGATCATTCATCCTTCATCCCAGTTGATGCTGCGCCGGCCACCAGCTGCACGTCGCCGGTTCGCAGCGACTCGCGCGCGGCAAGTGCGATTCGCTGTGTGCGAATCGCTTCACGAATCCCCACCACCGGCGCCTCTTCACCGCGAATGCAGCGGAGGAAATGGGCAATCAGGTCGATGAACATTCGGTTTCGTTCGAAGCCCGGGAATGACTCTTCCGCGACGATCGTGCCTGATCTGTCTGCGAGAAACAGCGACGGCTTGCGAAAATCCACGTCGACCGAGCCGGCGTCACCCTGCAGCGAACAGGTTCGAACGGGCGTGCGGGAAACGAAATCCTGATGCAGATGCACCGGCAAGCCGCGGCCGTTGCGCATCATTACCATGCTGATGCTCGCGACGTCCTCGACATCGATCTCCAGGGCGCTTTGGTGCCCACCTATCGCGAACACCCGGGTGGGTAGACCAAGCAGCGCGACGAGATAATCCAGGTCATGAATCTGCGTGAGGATGACGCCCCCGCCCAGGGCTTCGCGCGCCGCATAGCTTTGCCGGTAATCTTCGTAGGGATGAAAGGCAGGAAGAAACTCACCGTAACGTGCGCGAACGCTGACTAGGCGGCCGATGGTGCCCGCCGCGAGAATCGCGCGCAACCGCAGGAAGCAAGGATGGAAGCGCGTTTGAAATCCCACGAGCGCCGTCAGCCGCTTGCGCTCGACGATCTGCGCGAGCGCATCAGCACCTTCGAGGCCCGCGCATAGTGGCTTCTCGATGAAGAGATGGGCTCCCGAGCGCGCCGCGGGAATCGCAACGTCGAGGTGGAGACTGGTGGGATTGCACACGAACACGAGGTCGGGCTGGAACTTTCCGAGAGCCCGGTCGAGCGCATCGAATACCTGGATACCGTATTTCGACTCGATGTCCTCTCGCGGCTCGAGCTCAAGTTGCTCCGTGACGACGGCAGTATGCCGTCGAACCCGGAACGCCGCAATTTCCAGCTCGGATCCCGCGAGCTCGTACAGATTTCGCAGGTGTCGTTGACCTACTGCGCCAAGCCCGGCGAATAGAACCCGCATCACCGGCATCCTCAATCGGGTGGAAGCGGAATGAGCATGTTGGCAGCAAGCTCGTCGCGATCGAGGAACGGCCACAGGTCCTCGAGCGGGCGCGACGACATCGAGCCGTCCGAGCGGCGCATCGACGCGAGGCTGGGTGCGCGAATCTCGTCCGGAAGGAGCGTTACGTCGCACACCACGGGGCCCGGCATGGCGAGGACCGAGCGCAATTCCGTCGCCAGATTGTTCTGGTTGCGAATGGTTGCCGTTGGAAGGTCGTAGGCGCGCGCCAGGCGGATGGTGTCGGGAAAGTCGAGCCCGCTCGACGGATCGCATCCGACGGTGGTGCCGAAGTAGCGGCGTTGCGAAGTCCGGATCGACGAATAACCGCCGTTGTTGAGGACAAGCAGCTTCACCGGCAACTGCAGGCGCGCCAACGTCGCCAGCTCTTGGCTGTTGAGCTGCAGGGAGCCGTCGCCTTCCACGCAGATCGTGCGGCGTCCGCCGCCCGCGAGGCATGCGCCAATAGCCGCCGGCAGGCCGTAGCCCATCGACCCGAGTCCGGAAGTGACGAACACGCGCTGACCAGCGCTGACCCGATAGGCAAGCAGGAAAATTTCGATGGCCGCGCCGGAACTTCCCGACACGATGTAGTCGTCAGGACCGAGTACCTCCGAGAGCGTGTCCGCAAGCACGTAGGTGCTGACGGATTCCTCCTGCGCAAGGAACTCCGGCGTCAAGATCGGGTACCGCGCGAGCCATTCCTTACACTTGGCGAGCCAGGACGCGCGGGACGCCTGCGGGCGAATGCGGTCGCGCTGGCGCACGAGTTCCGCGAGGAAGGCGCGAGCATCTGCACAAATGCGGAGATCAAACGGCATCTTGAGCTTCGCGAGCTCCGCCGGGTCGATGTCGACCACCACCTTGCGTGCCGCACGCGCGAAGTTTTCGTGCGAGTACCCGGTGATGACGAGATCGAGCCGGTTGCCGACGGCGAGCAGGAAGTCCGAGTTCTGAAGCGCGAAGTTGGATCCCCGTGGCGCGACCGCCCCGGGGCGTCCGATGAAGAGCGGGTGTTTATCGGGAAGGATGTCGTGTGCAAGCCAGGTGGTCAATACCGGAATGCCCAGCGCCTCGATCGCCGCGAAGAGTTCCGGTTCGGCGTGCGCCAGCCGTACGCCATTCCCGGCAAAGAGCACCGGCCGCTCTGCGGCATTGAGTAGTTCTATGGTAGCGGCAACTTGTGCCGCGAGATCCTTCGATACGAGAGCTGGCTCCGGCTCGAAGCCGCACATGCTATCGGGGTCGACCTCCACGCTTTGGATGTCGAGCGGAATGTCGATCCACACCGGTCCCGGGCGTCCCGTGCGCGCAAGGTGGATTGCCTTCTCCAAGTGAAACCGGATCGTCGTGGGATCGAGGACCGTAATCGCATACTTGGTAATCGGCTTGACGATGGAGACGATGTCGACCTCTTGCACGCCGAGATTACGAACGCCGAGTGAGCCCGCGATGTCGGCACGCTTCACCTGCCCTGAAATGAATAGGCAGGGTGTGGAATCGAGCCATGCACCGGCGACGCCAGTCACCGCGTTCGTGCCACCAGGCCCAGTCGTGACGAGTGCGACGCCCAATACGTTCGTCGCCTTACCGTACGTTTCCGCGGCGAAGGCACATGCCTGTTCGTGTAGGTTGCTGACGACGGTCAGGTCGGCGCAGCGTCCGAGCGCGAGGTTGAGGTGCATCGCACCGCCACCGGGCACCATGAATACGTGCTTCACACCGGTGGCGGCGACTATTTGAAAGACGTAGTCCGACAGGTTCATGTGCGTTCCGGAGCGACCGCGTAACAGACCAGATCCCACCCTTCGTGACCGTGCGGTCGCAGGTACAAACGGTGGTGAGGCAACATGCTGCGCAACTGAAGTGGAATGGCCCACAGATGGTCGGGGCAGTGATAGACGCAGACCGCCATCGAAGGCGCGTTGCGCTGTATCACGGACGCGCCACCTGCAAGCGCGTCGACCTCGGCGCCTTCGAGGTCCATTTTGATGAGCGTGGGTGCTTCGCCGTCCAGTATTTCGTCGAGCGGGAAGACATCGACCTCGACAGATCCGGTCTCGCTCGAACGCGCCGACGCGAGTCCCGATGCCGTGAACCGCATTTTGCCGCGGCTGCGTCCTACCGCAACTTTCAGTGGCCGTATCCGCGTGCGGATGTCGGCGGGGAGTGCGGCCACCTGCGCTACTAATCGTTCGTGGCTCGACGGATCGGGTTCGATGGCAATTGTGCGTGCGCGGTTGCCTTGCATTCGGGGAACGAATGTGTGCAGCGTATCGCCGTCGTAGGCGCCGCAGTCGATGAAGAGCTCATCGTATCTCGGCGGCAGCAGGTCGTCCTGAAAATATGCCATCCCCGGTACCGGAAGGGGAAGTGCCGCAAAATCCATTTGCATCCGCCAACGCATTTGGCGAAGCAGGACATCACGCGATGAGTCGTCGCCTAATTCTTCGTGAAGACGCAGAATGTCATCCCGGGAGGCCAGGACGCGTTCGGGCACGTCGAGGCAGTAGTAGGGCAGAAATGGTTCCGGATATTTCCAGAACAACGCGATCGCGGGAGCGACGTGAACGGCGCCGACGCGATGCAGCGCCTCTCGCGTTTCTGGAAATCGGTGGTTGGTCTGCGCGTTCCAAATCGCGACGACGAAGACGGCAGTAGGGCCGTAGCGCACCACGGCCTCCAGCGGACTGAGCAATGGGACGCCATCGATCGCCGGGGACGACGCGTTCGCCTTCCTGTCGGCGAACGCCACGGGTGGCCGTCCGATCCGGCGCAGCCCTTCCAGCGTGATGCGGCCGAGTCCCCCGGCGCCGTAGATGACGATAGGCGCGTCCTCGCTGCCAGCGATCCGATCAAACGCCTCGCGTCGGCGACTCGCCGCGGCCGACGGTGACTCGGCAAGCAGCGCTTCCAGTGCGCTGGTCGTGGACGCGATCATGTCGCCGCCCCACGGATCATGACGCGTGTTTCCCGCGTTGGGCATGTGCGGTTCGCTCGCAGCCATTGTAGGAAGCGCATCACGCAGGCCCCAGCTTCGACGGCGGCCACGCGAAATAACGCGGAAGGCCGCGCATGCTCGAAGCGCTCTGCAGGCGAACCACATTTGCGGTGTCCTGCAGGTAGCGAGCTACCGCGAGAGGATCCTCGTCCGCGCGGTAGCGCTCGGCCACCTCGACACCCAGTTCCACATAGCGCTTCGGATGGGCCAGCACGTCCGCGACCTTGGTCTGAATCGCCTGGCGGTCGAAGCGAAAACTGAAATCCGTGTAATTCGGGTATCGATCCTTGAAGCATTGCTGTTCGTTGGTCAGGCACAGCGTGTAGGACCCGAAGGCGCGTCGCGGCCGATCGTGCGGGGACTGGCCGGTATTGGGCGACATGTCGATGACGCCGAGCGCATCGCGGATAAGAGTGCGAGATTGCTTGTGATCGGCAAACGGGACGAGCGTCGCTCGGCTCTTCAAGAAATCGACGTGTTCCCAGTTGAAGCCGTGTACTTCGACCGGGAATTCAAGTAGCGACTCCGCGATCAGCGTGCTCTTGAGGCGCCGGCAATAATCGTCGAGCTGCGCGATGAAGAACAGCCGCAGTCGCGGGAGGGCCTCGATGTCCCATCCCTTGCTCGAGAAGTAGGTGCAGACCAGGCCGTCGATGTCGTTGCATCGGTCCGACTCCATGTGCGCGGCGAGTTCCGACGCGAGATCGGTCAGGATGACGAACGTTGTTTCGGGTAGATTTTCGCGCCACGCGACGACGAGCTCCTCGGGGTTATTGCCGTTCTTGAGGAAAAGCAGCTTCCCTTGGACCTTGCGCGCGAAGTCGATGTCGTTCCGCGGCACCTTGTCTTCAGCGGCGGGAGGCACGACGCCGAGCAGTCCTCGCAACTCAGGCAGGCGCTTGCGCAACTCGCAGTGTTCCCGGAACGCATACACCGATGCAAACGGGCCGTGCGGAACGACGTGGCGGTCGAAAAAATAGGCCGGCGAGTCGCCGTGGATGGTCACCAGGGGAACGCCGAGCGCCTCCCAGAGGTTGCGCTTGGCACCTTCCGACGTCGTCGCCTCCATGTCCATGCCCATGCCCACGAAGGAGAAGACGAATTCGAGTTGGTGCCCCTTGATTATGCTATCGAGCTTTGCGAGCGGTTCGGGTTCGGCGAAGTTGACCTCCAACAATTCGAGTCCAAGCTGTTCAAACGACGTTCGCAACGCCCGGCCGCTGCTGCCGAGGGCGTCGCCCATGGTGTCGCCAATCAAGAAAACCACAACGCTCATTCAAGGTCCCGTGCCACGTTGCCAGATGGGTGATGCCAAGTCGTCCGTTGGATGCCGGCGCCCAATGCGCTCGCCTTCGTTTGCGATATCCTGGAAACGCTCATGGCACTGCCTGCCGTGTGGCATCGCACATGTGCAGCACGATTTGTGCCAACGACTGCGCCGCGACGCGCGGGGCCGGATGACCGAGTCACGTCCGCCCGCTGCTGCCGAATCCGCCGCTCCCGCGATCGCTCGACTCGAACTCTTCGACCACCGCAAAGCTCGCCTGTACCACCGGTACGATCACGAGCTGTGCCAGGCGATCGAGCGGATTCAGCACGAACGTCTCGCCTCCCCGGTTCCAGCAGCTCACCATGAGCGGCCCCTGGTAGTCCGAGTCGATTAGCCCGACGAGGTTGCCGAGCACGATGCCATGCTTGTGGCCGAGTCCGGAGCGCGGAAGGATGAGGGCGGCCAGGCCGGGGTCGCCGATGTGGATGGCGACGCCGGTCGGGATGAGGATGGTCTCGGCGGGCTCGATGGTCAGGGGCGCGTCAATGCAAGCCCGGAGGTCCATGCCCGCCGAGCCTGGCGTCGCGTAGGAGGGAAGGTAGGGCCGGATGCGCTCGTCCAGGACCTTGAGTTCGATGGGTGCGTTCATGATTCCCTGGGCTTTTGCAGCAGATAGAGGCGGCCGGCGACGGGGACGTCCCGCTCCATGCGCACGGTCACCGGGCGCGCGTCGAGTATGGCCAGCGGTCCGGCCAAGCGGCGAATGTACGCTTCCGATTGCGCGTAGCGCCCGGTCGGCAGCAGCACGAAATCGTCGCCGGTGCATTCCTCCGTCGAGAATGTGAAGAGGCCGCCCGGACGCAGCACTCGCGCGGCATGCGCGAACAGCGCATCGAGCGCGCCAATGTAAATGAAGACATCCGCTGCGCATACGACATCGGCGGACCGGTCGGGCGCCTGCGCGAGGAACGCCCCCACTTCGTCGACATGCAGACGCTCGTAAGCGCCGCGCGAGCGCGCCCGCGCCAGCATCTTCTCGGACAGGTCGACACCGACGAGGTGATGACCGTTGCCATGCAGGGCCGCACCCACGAGGCCGGTACCGCAACCGAGGTCGAGGATGTCCGCCGGTGCGGTCAGGTGCGTGTGCAACATCGCCGCCATCAGCGCCGGCACCTGGTAGCCGATCGCGCGCAAGTGCTCGTCGAACGTCGGGGCGAAGTTGTCGAACGTGGCCTTCACCCAGCTGTCCGGCGAGCGCGGACTCGGCAAGACCGGCGGCAACCGCGCGGTATTGTCCGAAGAGGTCGGCGTCGAGTCCGTATGCAAGCGCCATGTCGTAGATCGCGACGGCGTCGGCATTGCGCCCCATCTGTTCCAGCACCTTGCCGAGATTCATGTACGGCGTGCCGGAGTCGGGCAGGAGCGCGAGCGCGTGCCGAAAGGCCGCTTCGGCTTCGGCGAGGCGCCCGAGCTGCTGCAGCGCGGAGCCGCGATTGTTGTGCGCCTTCCCGTTGCGGGGGTCGAGCGCGAGCGACGCATCGAACGCTGCGAGCGCGTCGGCGGGCCGGCGCTGGTCGCCGCGGAGCACCCCGAGCAGGTAATGCACCTCCGCGTGCTCCGGCGCGAGTTCGCGAGCGCGGACGAGAACGGCCTCGGCATCGGCGAAGCGCAGCGCGTCGATATCCGCGCGCGCGTTTGCGCAGAGCGTGTCGATCTCGGTGGCGTCGTTGGGTGCCGGCAATTCCGGAAGGCGGCGAGCACGATGGCGGAATGCAGTTTACACGGCGAGCGTACGAGGGAACCTGGGGTAGGCCGTGGCGCGGCCCGCGCATTGCGCTAAAGTGGCCCGCAGGCGAGACCCCGCTGCTGATTTAGCGCGAGGCCGCGAGCCGCCGCGCGATCTCCCCCACGATCCGCCGCGCGAGGTCGAGCTTGCCCATCCGCGGCAGGCGCTGCGCCCCCGCATCGTCGAGCAGCGTCACCTCGTTCTCGTCGCTGCCCAGCGCATCCTGCGCGCGGTTGGCGACGAGCAGCGGCAGCCGCTTGCGCTTTCGCTTCTTCTCGGCCTGCTGCTCGACATCATGGCTTTCCGCCGCGAATCCGACGCAAAACGGCGCATCGGGACGCGCGGCGACCGTGGCAAGGATGTCGACGGTGGGTGTCAGCGCCAGCGTCCGCGCGCCGTCCGATTTCTTGAGTTTCTGCTCGTGCACGACTTCGGGCGCGTAGTCGGCGACGGCGGCGACGCCGATGAACACGTCGCACTCGCCGACGCGCACCATCACCGCGTCGGCCATCTGCGCCGCGCTCGTGACGTCGACTCGCGTAACGCCCGACGGCGTCGCCATCGCGGACGGACCGGCGACCACGGTCACGACGCCTCCGGCCTCCGCGGCCGCCTGCGCCAGCGCGAACCCCATCTTCCCCGAACTGATGTTGGTGATGCCGCGCACCGGGTCGATCGCCTCGTAGGTGGGGCCCGCCGTCAGCAGAACGCGCTTGCCGGCCAGCACCTTGGGCTGGCGCGATGCGATCAGCGCGGCAAGGAGTGCCGCGGCCTCGATCATGCGACCTTCGCCGTTCTCGTTGCAGGCGAGTTCGCCGGTGTCGGGGCCGAGGATGTCGACGCCGTCGGCGGCGAGTTGCGCCACGTTGCGCTGCGTGGCGGCATTCGCCCACATCTGCCGGTTCATCGCGGGCGCCACGAGCAGCGGACATTCGCGCGCGAGGCAAAGCGTGGACAGGAGGTCGTCGGCGTGTCCGTGCGCGAGCTTGGCGATGAAGTCGGCGGACGCGGGTGCGACCAGGATGGCGTCCGCGCCGCGCGACACGTCGATATGGCCCATCGCGTTGTCGGCGCCGGTCTGCCACAGGTCGGTCAGCACCGGCCGGCCGGACAGCGCCTGGAAGGTGGTCGCGGTGACGAAGCGCGTGGCGGCATCGGTCATCACCACGTCGACAGTGACGCCCTCCTTGACCAGCAGCCGGGTTAGCTCGGCGACCTTGTACGCGGCAATGCCGCCGGTGACGCCGAGCACGACTCGGGTCAGGCGTGGCGGGTTTTCGGCGGTTGGGGAGGCGGTGTTCATCGCGGGTCGTCTGTTTGGACGATAGAGGTGCGTGCGGGGCGAAGTTTACCCTTTGTCACCGTGCCCATCGTTGGAGTTGCGCCGAAGTTAGCGACCACTCACTCTGGGACGATTCATGGGCGTTGTCCCAATCCATGCTTCGAGCCGAGACGGGAAGGGTGCCGACGGTGGACGAGGACGAGTCCTTCGCATTCGAAAGCCGCTGGATCCCCCGCTTTCGCGGGGACGACCGTGGAAAGGGAGCACACGTGGACACCAATTGTTCCATCCAGGCAGAACGTCCGCGCGAACGCCTGCTCGCGTTCGGTCCGGCGGCGCTGACCGACGCCGAATTGCTGGCCGTGATGCTCCGCACCGGAACCCGCGGCCGTTCCGTGCTCGACCTGGCGCGCGATCTCCTCGGCCGCTTCGGCGGGGTGGCCGCGCTGGTCGGGGCCGGGACGACCGACCTGCGCGCCCAGCGCGGCGTCGGCCCCGCCAGGGCCGCCGAGTTCAAGGCGATGCTGGAATTCGTGCGGCGGGCGCTGCTGGAGGAGGCCGCCCACCGCGATTCCCTGGCCTCGCCCGATGCCGTCCGCGACTATTTGCGGCTGACCCTGGCCGCACTCCCCTACGAGGCTTTCCTGGCGCTGTTCCTCGACAGCCAGAACCGCCTGCTGGCGGCTCGCGAGCTCTTTCGGGGCACGCTGGCGCAAACCAGCGTCTACCCGCGCGAGGTGGTCAAGGCGGCGCTGGCGCACAACGCGGCCGGCGTCATCTTCGCCCACAACCACCCGAGCGGCGTGGCCGAGCCCTCCCGGGCCGACGAGCTGCTGACGTCCGCACTGAAGCAGGCGCTGGCGCTGGTCGACATCCGCACGCTCGACCATTTCGTGGTCGCGGGGCAACGGGTGGTTTCGTTCGCCGAACGGGGTTTGGTCTGAAAATCCGATTGTGTAAGCTAGTTGCAATGTCAAATATTGGATTATAATATGTATGACGATAATCGAATACAATCCGATCGGGCTTCCGACATGTCGGCAATTCCAATTACCTTTCGTGCCTCTCCCGAATTCGCAGCAACCGTCGACGATTTTGCGCGAGCGTCGGGCGTCTCCCGTTCTGACTACGTGCGCGTTGCGCTGGAGGAGAAGAACGCCCGAGTGCTGGCCGAGCGGGTGCGTTTCCTTTCGCGCACGCTTTCGGCGCGGAGTGAACAAATCGACGACGAATTGGACGGTTCGACCGGAGACGGCCTTGCCGACCGTTAAACGAGGGCAGATCTGGGCCGTCGATTTCGAGCCGCAAACTCACCAGGAAGAGCCCGGCAAGCGACAGCGGCCCGCATTGGTTGTACAAACGGACCTGCTCAACGACGTCGGGCATCCGACCACGATCGTGATTCCGGGAACCACGAAGATCTATCGGGATGCCCGGGGCGATGGCTACCCGCTACGCGTTGGGGTGGCACGTCAAGGAGCGATGTCGGCGGAAACGGACCTGCTGATCGACCAGATCCGTACGATCTCCAATCGCCGCCTATTGGGAGTGGAACCGCTCGCGGTACTCGGCGACAACCACTATGCGGCGCGTACTCGACGCGCTCAGGTTGCTGACCGGCTGACTGGGCTTTCGCGCGCCACTCGCGGCCCCTCTTTCGTGCGTCCAGGTAATGGGCGACCCACTACCCGCGTCCGCCTTGGCTTGATTGGAACCGCGTTTCGGGCGATAATGATCGGCTTTACGCAACCCGTACCCGACGCCCGTCACCCATTGGGGGACCCGGCGCGGCGAATATCAAGGAGCGAGCCATGGCTCGAGTCTGTCAAGTCACCGGCAAGGCCCCGATGGTGGGCAACAACGTTTCGCACGCCAACAACCGGACCAAGCGGCGTTTCCTGCCCAACCTGCAGCGTCGCCGGTTCTGGGTCGAGACCGAGAACAAGTGGGTCAGCCTGCGGCTGACGACCAACGCGCTGCGCACGATCGACAAGAACGGCATCGACGTCGTCCTGGCCGAATTGCGTGCCAAGGGCGAGAAAATCTAGACGAATTTTCCAGAAAGCTCGATCATGCCCCGTGAAAAAATCAAACTCGAGTCGTCGGCCGGCACCGGCCATTTCTACACGACGTCGAAGAACAAGAAGCTGATGCCGGAGAAGATGGAGATCAAGAAGTTCGATCCCGTCGCCCGCAAGCACGTCATGTACAAGGAAACGAAACTGAAGTAGGGCTCGCCCGCGGTTTCGAACAAATGGCCCGCCCTTCGGCGGGCCTTTGTGTTTGGTGCGCCCGGCATGGCGCTCCAGAATTGTCTTCTTTCGGCGCGGCATAGCGAATCAATTGATGGCCCACATGGTGCATGGGCGGCTGCCGCGGCTCGACCGTCTCGGCGCTCTGGTCCCGCCACCATGCGACATCCCCCGGCTCCCGGTCGACCCGCACGCGTCAGCGGTGATACGCTGCCTTTGCGGACATCCCGCGTGGCCGGGCTTCCTATCCTTGGGCGCGAAGAAGGGCTCAAGACGTTCGCATCAGTCGGCGCGCAGATTGTCGTCATCGTCGGGAATATGAGCATCCACGTGTTTTCGAATCGCGGTCGCGCCGATCACATCTTCGGCAGGTCACCTTCCTCGGTTCGGACGGTGCGCGCCGGCCCAGCGGATTCGGAGGATCGCTGATGGGTTGGATTGATCGACTGTTCCGAGATCCGCTGTTGGCGATCCAACATGAGCCCGGGGAGGATGCGGCAACCGCGCACGCCATCAGGTTGATCGACGACGGGAACGTCATCGAGGATGAGGGCCGGCTTGGAGAGGCGCTGGAACGCTATGAGAACGCGATCAGGATTGCGCCGAAGCTTGCGCGAGCCTATCTGAATCGTGGAAACATCCTGTTGAAGATGGGGCAATTGGCGC
This sequence comes from uncultured beta proteobacterium, assembly GCA_963739745.1. Classification (GTDB taxonomy): domain Bacteria; phylum Pseudomonadota; class Gammaproteobacteria; order Burkholderiales; family Casimicrobiaceae; genus VBCG01. The sequence continues at coordinate 139,621 of CAVUCJ010000002.1, read as the reverse complement.
TCGCTCACGAGTCCTATGAGTCGGCATTGATGTTCGATCCCGGATATGCCGCGGTGCACTTCAACATGGGCAATGCGCATGCGGGCGCGAATCAACCCATGGCCGCACTTCGCTCCTATGACAAAGCGCTGGCGATCAATCCCTCGTTTGTCGAATGCGAACTGGCGCGAGCCAATGTGCTGGACGACCTCGGGCAGTTTGACGCGGCGCTGGAGAGCTGCCGCAGGGTGCTCGAACTCAAACCGGACTTTTTCGAAGCGCACAGCAATCTACTGTTTTCGCACAACTACCGGGGCAGCTATCGCGCCGACTGGATGCTTGCCGATGCTCGACACTACGGTGATTTGGTGGCGCGCCACGCCCGCGCTGCCAGTAGTTGGCGCAATTCGCGCGATCCGGATCGCTGCCTGCGCATAGGTTTGGTGTCCGGAGACTTGCGCAATCATCCGGTTGGTTTTTTTGTGGAAGGGATACTGGACGTGCTCGCGCGAAATGCTTCGGAGCGCTTGGCGCTTTATGCCTATCCCACGCTGCCGGTTTCGGACGCGGTCAGCGCGCGGATCCAGTCCCATTGTTGCGCCTGGTACCCGACGGCAGGAATTTCCGATTCGGCGATGGCCAAGAAGATCGTTGACGACGGGATCGACATCCTGCTCGATCTGTCCGGTCATACGGCGGGCAATCGCCTTGGCCTGTTCGCCTGGAAGCCTGCGCCGGTACAGGCGACCTGGCTCGGCTACTGGGCCACCACGGGCCTGTCGGAAATGGATTACCTGATTGCCGATCCCGTTACGCTCCCTGCGTCGGAGGAAAAATTCTTTACCGAGAAAATCTGGCGCCTGCCCGAAACCCGCTTGTGTTTCACCGCGCCGAACGAAGACATTGCTCCAGGACCGCTTCCGGCGCTGGACAATGGCTACGTAACTTTCGGCTGCTTCAACAACCTGAGCAAGATGAATGACGACGTGGTGCAGGTTTGGGGAAAGGTATTGCGGGCGATGCCGACGAGTCGCCTGATGCTCAAGGCCAAGCAGCTGAACGAAGAATCGGTGCGACGCGACGTCGAGCAACGGTTCGCCCGCCACGGCGTCGGTGCCGATCGCCTCCTGCTTCACGGGCCGTCCTCGCGGGCAGATTATCTTGCTGCGTATCGACGAATCGACATCGCTCTCGATCCGTTTCCATTCCCAGGAGGTACAACGAGCGCCGAAGCGTTGTGGATGGGTGTGCCGGTGATGACATTGAACGGTGAACATTTTCTTTCACGCCAAGGTGTCGGCATCCTGACAAATGCAGGACTTTCTGCCTGGATTGCGGACAATTCGGATGACTACGTGACGCGTACCCTGTCACATGCAAGCGATCCTGCGGCGCTGGCAATCCTGCGAAATGGGCTGCGGCGGCAGGTCCTGGCTTCGCCGCTCTTCGATGCGCCCCGCTTTGCTCGCCACTTTGAAGAGGCCCTGCGCGCGATGTGGCGGCGGTGGTGCCAACAGAACTGCGCGACCTAGCATGTCTCCAACGACCAAGCGGGGTCAAACCTGACGTTCCGTATCGCCACAGAGCATTCCACCAGGCGACGGTTAACGAGGCGGCCGGCGCCTGGCGATCCCACGACGCCGCCGAATTCTCAGCCAAGCTGCCTCGGCCGCGCGGTATCAACCCCGTGGCCCTTGGCTGCCGGCACCCATTGCAGCCCACGCCGATCCCCAGCGCTGCGCGCCAAATTGCCCGGTCACACCAATGAAAAATGCCCGCCGATCGGCGGGCATCTTTCTTAGATGCGCTTTCGACCTACGCGTACCGCTTGAGCTGCAGCGAAAATTGCGCCAGCGGTGCAATGCCCGACGATTCGGCCCGATGGCACCAGTCCTGCAGACGTGCCAGCAATTGCTCGGAGGACTCGGTCGAGCGCTCCCACAGCGACGCCAGATCCTGGCGCATCGCGTAGATCGTCTCCAGCGCCTTGCTCTTGGCGAGGGCGGCGGTCAGCTTGACGCGTTCGGCGTCGGAGAGCGACGGCCTGCATATGCGAAGGACATCTGGAGGCTCACATCATTCCGCGAGGGCGGCTCGCAAATCGGTCATTGTCACCATGAGCGTCATCGGTTCCAGGGGCGAAGGATCAAGTCCAAGGCGCAGATAATAGGCCTTGGCTTCTTCAGACAGCGCATGCACTAGCAGCCCGCGTATGCCGATTATTTCGGCGGCGTGGAGCACTCGCCGCGCCGCATCCTGAAACAAAGCACGACCCAGGCCGCGCTTTTGATGCGAGCGCGCTACCGCCAGACGCCCAAGAACAACGACCGGGACGGGATCGGGCATGTTGCGACGAAATCGCCCAGGGGCCGCCGCCGGCGCCACCGCGCTTGACGCGAGCGAATAATACGCGACGACTTGCAAGTTCTCGCAGACCACGAAAGTGCGCGATGCACCGCTGGCTTGGTTCTGCGCCGCGCGACGCTTGAGCCAGTCATCGAGGGAAGGAATGCCGGAGTCGAACGAATCGAGTTGGTGTCCAGGGCCGAGCGGCTCTGGCGCAAACAGCATCAGCGCTTCGCCCACGGGGGCTCGATCTGCATTGTTCGGCGCAGCCTGTCGTTGGGCTGAGCGGGAGCTTCAAGCCTGACCAGAAATTCTGCATAGGCGTCGGCACCGACCGAAAAAATCGCGCGGTCCAGCAAAGCCTCTTCTGCAGCGCGACGGGCCGCCTCCAGAATGAAATCTGTGCGCGTCTTTCCAGCGCAGAGCGCGGCGCGATCGATCAAGTTGCGCTCCGAAGCCGGGATTCGCAGGTTCAGCGTGTCGCGGCGCGGTGGGGGGACAACAGAGGTTTTCATAGCGCTTTCCGATCCTGACGTAGTTGCTACGCAGCATAGCATGCCGTAACGTCTATGTCATTACGCCGTATAATTACACAGTTCGTTGACCGCGCAGGACCAGCAACGAAAAAGCCCGCCATCGCGGCGGGCTTTTTCGCGTGTTGCAGGACTCGAAGGCTACGCGTACCGCTTGAGCTGCAGCGAAAACTGCGCCAGCGGCGCGATGCCCGACGATTCGGCCCGATGGCACCAGTCCTGCAGACGTGCCAGCAATTGCTCGGAGGACTCGGTCGAGCGCTCCCACAGCGACGCCAAGTCCTGGCGCATCGCGTAGATCGTCTCCAGCGCCTTGCTCTTGGCGAGCGCGGCGGTCAGCTTGACGCGCTCGGCGTCGGAGAGCGACGAGGGTTCTGCCAGCAGCCAGCGCTTCATGCGCCCGGGAGTCGGCACCTCGTTCGGGTGTCCGGCGCCTGCGCGCGCCTTCAGATGCGCGATCTCTGCGGTGCAGGCCGCCTTCAGCGAACGCGCGTAGCTCGTCGCCACGTGGTAGCGATGGGTGATGACCGCATGCAGCGTCGCCAGGTCCGGCGCCGGCTTGGCGGGTTCGAGCTTCAACTGCGGCGCCACCTTGCGCACCGTCGCGAGCTTGAACGCGGACAGGATCCGGATGTACATCCAGCCGATGTCGAACTCGTACCACTGCGACGACAGCTTGGCCGACGTGCCGTAGGCGTGGTGGTTGTTGTGCAACTCCTCGCCGCCGATGATGATGCCCCACGGCACGATGTTGGTCGACGCGTCCGCACAGGCGAAATTGCGGTAGCCCCAGTAGTGGCCGATGCCGTTGATGATGCCGGCTGCGGTGACCGGGATCCACATCATCTGGACCGCCCAGATCGTGGCGCCGATCGGCCCGAACAGCACGAGATTGACGGCCAGCATCAGGCCGACGCCCTGCCACGAAAAGCGGGTGTAGAGGTTGCGCTCGATCCAGTCGTCCGGCGTGAAGTGGCCGTACTTCTCGATCGTTTCCAGATTCTTCGATTCGGCCCGGTAGAGCTCGGTGCCGCGCAGCAGGACCGTCTCGATCCCGCGGGTCTGCGGGCTGTGCGGATCGTCCGGAGTCTCGACCTTGGCGTGATGCTTGCGGTGGATCGCGACCCATTCCTTGGTCACCATCCCGGTGGTCAGCCACAGCCAGAAGCGGAAGAAATGCGAGGCGATCGGGTGCAGATCCAGCGCCCGGTGAGCCTGGGCGCGGTGCAGAAAGATCGTGACCGCGGCGATCGTGACGTGGGTCACGACCAGCGCGACGACCACGTAGCCCCACCATGGCAGGTCGATCAGACCATGCGAAGCGAGGGAAAGAAAATCATAACTCATTGATAACCCATTATTAAATGGCGCCTTGGGCGCCGGATATGCCCATGCACGCACAAAGGGTTCGATTATACGCGAATGAGCCCCCCGCGGCCACTGATGCGGGTCAAGGACCCGACCGCAGGCGGGGCCGAATGAAGGATGCTGACATAGATTGCCACCCGGCTCCAACCGGTCGCCACTTCACCGGCGGCCTGCGTCCACGTCTCTTTTCGTGCCTTCCGGGGCGTCCGCCCGGTGCGTGGCGACGGGCTCGGCGCAGGCCCGGCGATGAAATCGGCCGCACTGACGGACCCGCGACTTGCCTGGAGCAGAATCCTCGCGCTGCGCCGGAATGAGGCGCCGTGGCGGGGCCGATCGCCCTGCGAATCACTGCGCGCGTTCGAGGACGGCGGCGAAGAAGCCGTCGCACCCGTGCAGGTGCGGCATCAGCTTCAGCGTGGGCCCGGTGTCGAGGGGGATCTGCGCGCGCGCGAGTTCGGCTGCCGCGTTGCCCGGCGAGAACGCCGGTTGCGCGGCGAGGAACGCGGCGACGATGTCCTCGTTCTCCTGCGGCAGCACGCTGCAGGTTGCGTAGACGAGCCGGCCGCCGGGCTTCACGAGTGTCGCGGCGGCGGACAGGATCTGCGACTGCTTGGCCGCGAGCTCGGCCACCGCCGACTCGGGCTGCCTCCACTTGAGGTCGGGATTGCGCCGCAGGGTGCCGAAGCCGGTGCAGGGCGCGTCGACCAGCACCCGGTCGATCTTTCCCGCGAGCCGCTTGACCCGGGTGTCGCGTTCGCTCGCCAGCACCTGGGGATGCACGTTGGACAGTCCCGACCGGGCGAGCCGGGGCGTCAACTGCGCCAGGCGTTTCGCGGCCACGTCGAACGCATACAGGCGTCCCTGCGAGCGCATCAGCGCGCCCAGCAGCAGCGTCTTGCCACCGGCCCCGGCGCAGAAATCCACGACCATGTCGCTGCGGCGTGGCGCGACGAGATATCCGATCAGCTGACTGCCTTCGTCCTGCACTTCGAGACGGCCATCGGCGAGCCATGGATGGTGCGCGAGCGACGGCCGTCCGGCGATGCGGATGCCGAGCGGGGAATACGTCGTCGCCGTCGCGGCGAAGCCTTCGCCGACCAGCGCCGCCAGCGCCGCGTCGCGCGTCGTCTTGGCCGGATTCACGCGCAGGTCGAAGGGCGCGGGCGCCAGCCATGCGCGGGCGAGCGCCGAGCGCGTCTCGTCGCCATAGGCCGTCCCCAACCGGTCCCACAACCAGTCGGGCAGATCGTGGGCGACGGCCGGCGGCAGCGGGTTGCCCATCCTCGACTTGAACGCGCGCACCCACAGGCCATCGGCGGTGTTCAGTGCCGGCTCGATATCGCGCAGCGAACGTCCCATCTCGCGCACGATGATCGCCAGCGCCAGCCGCCGCGGCTCCGTCGATTCGGCGAGCGCCTCGGTCGAGCGCATCCGGCGCAACAGCGCGAACACCCCGTCGGCGACGAACGCGCGGTCGCGCTGCCCTACGTTCGGATGCGAACGAAAGAATGCCGACAGACCGCTGTCCGCCGGCGTGTCGAACCGGCGCACGCGCTCCAGGGCAGAGGCCAGCGTCGCGATTTCCGTCGCGCGCAGCGTCATTGACCCGTCATCACGGGAAAGGTCGCCGCAGGCTGGAACTCGTCGATGGCGGGAACCCGCGGGGGGAGGACGCCCGGAGTTCGTTGACACTTGGCAGCTTCACGTCTTTACCTGGGGCGATCACGGCATCCTCGTCGACGCGGATCGCGTCGAGCAGCACCTCGATCGTACCGCGTTCGGTATGCGACACGCGCATCTTGACGGGAATGTAACGCAGCGACGGCGCGAGCCAGATGTAGGCGTCGGTCTTGCCGTCGTCGCTGCGCCGGTGCCAGCGCTCCGCGTCGATCGGTCCCTGCGTCCATTCGATCTTCTCGGTGGCCTCGCGGGTGATCGTGTAGCGCGCCACGCGGCGCGGCGTGGCCACCGAAAAGCTCACCGTCGACTCGACGGGCGGCGTGAAGTAGTACTGCCACATCAGCGCGAGCGGATCGAAGGTCGGCGTGTCGAGCGGTGCAGTCTTGTTGTCGCGCATGGTCACGATGCCGGCTTCCCAGTCGAAGACCGCCGTCTCCACCCGGTCCGGACCGCCGCGCTCGATGCGCAGCGACAGCGGCAGCAGTCCGTCGTCGGTGATGAGGCCACGGCTCTCGAGCTTCCCCTGGCCGCGCAATACCAGCGCCGCCAGTCCGCGCGCTTCGCCCACGGTGGTGATTTTGTAGCGGTGATTCGCGTGTTCGAAGCGATAGACGGCGTCGCCGATGAAAAAGCCATGCGTGCCCCAGAACACCCTGTACGCGAGGTCGATGCGCGGCGGCAACGTCTTGAGGTCGGTGCTCGCGCCGGGAATCACTTCCTCCTGCGCGACAGCGGCATCCGCCTCCCCGGCCACGGCAACCGGCGGCTCGGACACGGACGAAGGCGCGACGGGTCCCGTCGTATCCTCGGCCTCCGCGTGCTGCGGGACTTCGCTGGGCACCGCTGGCGTTGGCGGGGCGACCGGCGCCACGCGTCGAGGCTTGGGCCGCGGCTTGGGTTGGGGGGGCGCCTGCGCGACGGCCGATGGCTTGGGCGGCGGCGGCAGCTCGGTGATCGTCACCGCCAGCGGCACGGCGTCGGGCGCGACCGTCAGTTCCGCCGGCCACAGCGTGAACGCCAGATGGACGACGAGCGACAGCGCCAGCGCGATGATCAGCAGACGGCGGGTGCGCCGGCCCGCCCTTGCCTGCGCCATGCGCAGCACCAGCGCCAGCAGCGACGAATTGTGAGCGAGGGTGGAGGTGGACAAGGGTGGAGACGGGCGGAGCGTAGCGGGCTTTCTCGTGCCGATCCGCCCGTCAGAGCGCAGGCGCGAAGAGCATCGAATCCCCCTGCCCGGCGGCATCCTTGACCCGGACGCGGCTGCCTTCGACGGCCAGGCGGCCGGTGCAGTACCAGCGTACGACCGCCGGCAGCACCGCATGTTCCGCGGCAAGTACGCGCGCCGCGAGCGCGGCCTCGTCGTCGTCGACGAGGACGGACACCGCGGCCTGCGCGATGATCGGTCCCACATCGACATCGGGGGTCACGAAATGGACGGTGCAGCCGTGCACGCGCACGCCGTCGGCGAGCGCGCGGCGATGCGTGTGCAGGCCCGGATACGCCGGAAGCAGCGACGGGTGGATGTTGATCATCCGGCCGGCGAAATGGCGGACGAACGCCGCCCCCAGCACGCGCATGAAGCCCGCGAGGACGACGAGGTCGGGCGCGCCCGCATCGACCGCCGCGGCGAGCGCGGCGTCGAAGTCCTCGCGCGATGCATACGCCCGATGGTCGACGACACGGGTGGCCACGCCATGCGCGGCGGCGATCGTCAGTCCGGCGGCGTCGGCGCGGTTGGAAATGACCTCGGTGACCGTCCCCCCCAGCGTCCCGCGATCCATCGCGCCAAGCATCGCCGCCAGGTTCGAGCCGCGGCCCGAGATCAGCACGGTGATACGGGGCGGGGCCATCCCTGAACGGCGGCCAGGCGCCGGGTCAGACGACAATCGTCGCCGGCTCGCCGGCCGGACGCGCGACGATGTCGCCGATCCGGTGGGCGCGCTCGCCGGCGTCGTCGAGCAGCCTGATCGCGCGATCCGCGTGTTCGCCCGCAACGACAACGGCCATTCCGATGCCGCAATTGAACACGCGGTGCATTTCGTCGTCGGCGACGTTGCCGTGGCGCTGCAGCCAGTCGAAGATCGCGGGCCGTGGCCACGTCGCGCGGACAAGGCGCGCCTGCAATCCTTCCTGCAGCATTCGGGGAACGTTCTCCAGGAGCCCCCCGCCGGTGATGTGCGCCATCCCCTTCACCGGCATGGCGTGCATCAGCGCCAGCACCGGCTTGACGTAGATGCGCGTCGGCGCGAGCAGCACGGCGCCCAGCGTCGTCGCGTCGAACGGCCCGTCGAGGTCGGCGCCGCTCTCGGCGACGATGCGACGGATGAGCGAAAAACCGTTCGAATGCGGTCCCGAAGACGCGATGCCGATCACGGCGTCGCCGGGTGCGATCGAACGGCCGTCGATGATGCCGGATTTCTCGACGACGCCCACGGCGAACCCGGCGAGATCGTATTCGCCGCCCGGATACATGCCCGGCATCTCGGCGGTCTCGCCGCCGATCAACGCGCAACCCGCCGCCTCGCAGCCGGCGGCGATGCCCTTGACGACGGCCGTGGCGACCTCGACGTCGAGCTTGCCGCAGGCGAAATAGTCGAGAAAGAAGAGCGGCTCGGCACCCTGCACGAGAATGTCGTTGACGCTCATCGCGACCAGGTCGATGCCGACGGTGTCGTGGCGGCCGAGTTCTGCCGCGAGCATGAGCTTGGTCCCGACGCCGTCGGTGCCGGCGACCAGCACCGGCTCGCGGAAGCGCTTGCCGATTTCGACCAGTCCACCGAAGCCGCCGATGCCCGCCAGCACCTCGGGACGCATCGTCCGCTTCGCATAGGGCTTGATGCGCTCGACCAGCGCGTCCCCGGCGTCGATGTCGACACCGGCATCGCGATAGCGAAGGGACACCGAAGGGGAGGGACGGGATTCGGGCGGAGGCATGGCGGCTGGTATCCCGGTGCGCGCGAAACTTCGGAGGCGGCACGCGCAAACGGCGCCGGTCATGCCGCACGTCGCGACGGAACCACTACAATCCGCAGAATGCCTGTGCGAAAGCCACGCCTGCGGGCCCGATGCCCGCGGGAGCGATAGTCGCGGGCACTAATTTGGCACTTACTTGGCACTTATTTGGCACTTACTTGACGAACGCGCCGGATTCTACCGGAAATGAACGAGCCCCGCCCGCCGCTGCCCGAGGATGCCGTGCCGTCGCCGTCCGACCCGACGTCGCCGCCTGCGCTCGCCGGTCCGCACGCCAGGAAGTCGAGGACGCCGCCTCGGGCGCTCTCCTGGCGCAACTATGCGTGGATCGCCGGCGCCGCGTTCATCATCATTCTGGGCCTGCACTATCTGGGTCCGGTGCTGACGCCGTTCCTGATCGGCGCGATCCTCGCCTATCTCGGCAAGCCGCTCGTGCATTGGGCCGCGCAGAAGGGCATCGCCCGTGGGCTGACGACCACGCTGGTCGTCTTCCTGTTCGGTCTCATCCTCTTCGCGCTGTTCCTGGTGTTGATTCCGCTGGTCCAGGCCGAGCTTGCGCTCGCCGCCAAGGTCTTTCCAGACCTCGTCGGCCGGGCCACCGGCCGCCTCTCGCCGTGGCTCGAGGAGCAGTTCGGAATCACGCTCGCGCTCGATCTCGCGTCGCTGAAGACGCTGGTCAGCGAGAACATGGAGCAGGCGCGCACCCTTTCGCTGCAACTGCTCTCCGGGGTCAAGACCGGCGGCCTCATCGTCGTGTCGTTGCTGGTGAACATCGCGCTCGTCCCGGTCGTGATGTTCTACCTGCTGCGCGACTGGGACATGATCGGCGAGCGGCTGTTCGCGCTGCTGCCGCGCCCCTGGGCCGGCACGGTCGGCACGATCGTCGCCGATATCGACTCCGTGCTCGACGAATTCCTGCGCGGGCAGCTGCTGGTGATGCTGGTGCTGGCTGCCTATTATTCGGTCGCGCTGTGGGTGGCCGGGCTCGACCGCGCCGTCGCGATCGGAGTGCTCACCGGGCTCCTGGTGTTCATTCCCTATGTCGGGTTCGGGCTGGGGCTGGTCCTGGGCATCATCGCCGCGCTCCTTCAGTGGACCGGCTGGCCCGGTTTCCTCGCCGTACTCGCCGTCTACGGCGTCGGTCAGCTGGTCGAATCCTACGTGCTCGTTCCCTACCTGGTCGGCGACCGCATCGGACTGCACCCGCTGGCAGTCATCTTCGCGCTGCTGGCGTTCGGTCAGCTCTTCGGGTTCGCAGGCGTCCTGTTTGCGCTGCCTGCCTCCGCGGCGCTGCTGGTCGGCCTTCGCCACCTGCGCGCGGCGTACCTCGATTCACCGGTGTATCGCGGGAACGGATAGGAACCGGCGGCGATGGAGCAGCTGACGTTCGAACTGGCGGTCCCGGCGCCGCCGACGTTCGCCAATTTCCTCGCCGGGCCCAACGTCGAGGCGGTCGCGCAACTTGAGCGGTTGGCGCGCGGCGAGTTGCGCGAAACCGGCGTGCTGCTCTGGGGCGCGCCCGGCGCCGGACGCACGCATCTGTTGCGGGCCGCCGTCGCTGCCGCGGCCCTGCGGGGCCCGGCAGCCTTCCATCCGCGCCCCGAGGGTGCGACCCGCGACCCGCCCGGCCCGGGGGCGCTGGTCGCGGTCGACGACGTCGACTTTGCCGACCCGGACGCGCAGGGACGGCTGTTTACGCTGTACAACCGGCTCCAGGAGACGGGAGGGCATCTGCTCGCCGCCGCCGGCGCGCCGCCCGGTCGCTTGCCGTTGCGCGACGACCTGCGCACCCGGCTCGGGTGGGGTCTTGTCTACGAGGTCGCGCCGCTGGCCGACGGCGACAAGCCGCAGGCGCTTGCCCGATATGCGAGGCAGCGCGGATTCGAGCTGGCCGACGACGTGACCGCCTACCTGCTTGCGCACGGCCGGCGCGACATGCCCACGCTGATGGCGACGCTTGCGGCGCTGGATCGCCATTCGCTGGCCGCCAAGCGGCCGATCACCGTTCCCTTGCTGCGCGATTGGCTGCAACGGGGGCTGCCGCTTCCCTCCCGGCCGGATTGAGCGGACCGGACGATGCCGACCTCACTGCCTGTTGCAAAAAACGCATACGGCACCGCCCAGGCCACGCCGCACCGCAGTTTTCTCTTTCTAGATCTTTGATTGTTCAGGTAAAATGGTTTAACGTCCTGAGCAGGTTGCGCCCGTTGCGCAATGTCAACCGGCATCGAGATGCGACCGTTAATGGAATCGACACGGGAGACCGTCGTCTTCTTTATGATTCCTACAAAGGTCCATTCGATGAAGCATTTGGTTGCGGCACTGGTGATGGCGGCTTTCGCGGCCGTCTCGATCGCTCAAACTACGGCCCCGGCGACGCCGGCAGTCAATTCTGCCACGGCGACGCCTGCAGCTCCGGCGACGACCGGAACGAAGAAGGCAAAGAAAAAGAAGGCGAAGAAATCCAAGGGTGCGGCGAATGTAGCCGCCCCGGCGCCCACGAAGTAAACTGTCGTCACGTCTTGTCCAACCCCGAAACCACAGAGGAACCCAAGAGATGAACAAGCTGCTCGTAGCATTGATCGCCGGTGCCTTCGCCACCGTTGCCGCCGCCCAGACCGCGCCGCCGAAACTCACGAAGAAGGAGCGTCAGGAAGCCGTTTCGTCGACGACGCAATCCCAGACCGACACGGATAGCGGGCGGGTTACTGCCGCGGAACAGAAGGCCAACGTCAAGGCATCGAAGGAAGTTTCCAAGATGACCACGGCAGAGAAGAAGGCCTTTGCCGCGGAAATCAACAAGCAGTTGGTCAACCCGAATGCCGGCCCGGGTGGCGGCATCGAGGGCACCGCGGCCGCGCAGAAGATGAATACGATGGACTCCAAGCAACTGCCGAAGGAAAGTGCCCAGTTCAAGACGAAGGAAGGCAAGAAGGAGCTGTCGCAGGGACTCGAGAAGGCATCGCAAAGCGGCGGCGGCAAGTAATTCGGTCGTTCCCGCGACGAAAAGGCAGGGCGCACGCGCCCTGCTTTTTTTTCACATCAGAGACCCCTTCTCTAACCGTTCATCCGATGAGTGAGCGCGACGCCGCACTTCCCGCCGTCACCGTCGCCACGGTCGTCGAGCATGAAGGCCGATTCCTGCTGGTGGAGGAGCAGACGCGTTCCGGCGTCAGGCTGAATCAGCCGGCGGGGCATCTCGAGCCCGGCGAGACGCTGCCGGCGGCGGCGGCGCGGGAAACGCTGGAGGAAACCGGCTGGCGAGTCGAGCCGACGGCGCTCGTGGGGGTTTACCGCTGGGAGACGCCCGAATCGGAGACCACCTACGTGCGCTTTTCCTTTGCGGCCATTCGGCGCGAACACGATCGCGCGCGCCCACTCGATGCCGGCATCGTGCGGGCGTTGTGGATGACCTACGACGAAATCGCCGCCTGCCGCGCGCAGCATCGCAGTCCGCTGGTCATGCGCTGCATTGACGACTACCGTACCGGAGTGCGCGGGCCGGTGGATTTCGTCCAGGAGATCGGGTGAGCGTGGCAACGGGGGCGGCAACAGGCGCGTTCACTTCGCACAAGCGCCGGCAACGTGTCGTGGTCGGGATGTCCGGCGGCGTCGATTCCTCCGTGGCCGCGTGGTTGCTGAAGCAGCAGGGATACGACGTGGTCGGCGTCTTCATGAAGAACTGGGAGGACGACGACACCGACGACTACTGCTCGTCGCGCGAGGATCTGGTCGACGCCGCGGCGGTTGCCGACGTGCTGGGCATCGAGCTCGAGGCCGTCAATTTCGCCGCCTTGTATCGTGAACGCGTGTTCGCGCATTTCCTGCGCGAATACGAGGCCGGCCGCACGCCCAACCCCGACGTACTTTGCAACAGCGAGATCAAGTTCAGCGCGTTTCTCGACCACGCGCGCAACCTGGGCGCCGACTGCATCGCGACCGGGCATTACGCGCGGGTCTCGCGCGCAGCGGGCGATCCGTCGCGGGTGGAGCTGCGCAAGGCGGCCGATGCGACCAAGGACCAGAGCTATTTCCTGCATCGGCTCACGCAGCGTCAGTTGGCGCCGGTGCTGTTCCCGCTGGGCGAGATGCACAAGCGCGAAGTCCGCGCCGTTGCGCAGCGCGAGGGCATCCCGACCTACGCGAAGAAGGATTCGACCGGCATCTGCTTCATCGGCGAGCGGCCGTTTCGCGATTTCCTCGCGCGCTACCTGCCGCGTACGCCGGGTCCGCTGGTCACGCCCGAGGACGAGGTGGTCGGCGAGCACCAGGGGCTTGCCTACTACACGCTGGGGCAGCGGCAGGGGTTGCGCATTGGAGGCACCCGCGCGGGGACCGATGCGCCTTGGTTCGTCGCGGGCAAGGACCTGCGGCGCAACGCGCTGGTCGTCGTGCAGGGGCACGACCACCCGATGCTGTTCCGGCGCGAAGTCGAGGCCGGCGACCTGCACTGGATCAGCGGTGTCCCTCCATCGCTGCCGATGCGCGTCGGCGCCAAGACGCGCTATCGGATGCCGGATGCGGCGTGCACGCTTGCCGGTGTTGCCGGTGAGCGGTGGCTGCATCGCGACTTTCGACGCGCCGCAATGGGCGCCCACGCCGGGCCAGTACCTGGTCGTCTACGACGGCGACCTGTGCCTCGGCGGAGGCGTGATCGCTTCGCCGCGCGCGTTCGCGGCGATTGGCGAGGAGGTGCACGCCACGACTGCCTAGCCTGGGCAACGCGGCGACGCGCGCCTCGACTGCGGGTCAGAATGACATAATGTCGTCGAAATCGGCCACGTTCTCCTTCGCGCCACAACCGCCATCGCCTCCCGCCGGTTTGGTACCCGCCGCCGTCTCTGCGGACACCACCCAAGTCCGGTGACGACCGGAACGAAGAAGGCAAAGAAGACGAATGCGAAGAAGGCCAAGGGTGCGGCCAATGAGGCCGCACCGGCGCCGACGAAGTAAACTGTCGCCACGTCCTGTCCAACCCCGAAACCACAGAGGGATCCAAGAGATGAACAAGCTGCTCGTAGCATTGATCGCCGGTGCCTTCGCCACCGTTGCCGCCGCCCAGACCGCGCCGCCGAAGCCCACCAAGGAGGAGCGCCAGGATGCGGTCCGGTCGACGACGCAAGCCGGATCCGACCCGAATAGCGGGCAGAAGACCGCCGTGGAACAGAAGGCCAACGTCCGGGCGTCGAAGGAAGTGTCCAAGATGACCCCGGCGGAAAAGAAGGCCTTCGCCGAAGAAATCAACAAGCAGATGCTCAACCCGAACGCCGGCCCGGGGGGCGGTGTCGCGGGCACCGCGGCCGCGCAGAAGATGAATACGATGGAGTCCAAGCAACTGCCGAAGGAAAGTGCCCAGTTCAAGACGAAGGAAGGCAAGAAGGAGTTGTCGCAGGGACTCGAGAAGGCGTCGCAAGGCGGCAGGTAATTCCCGACCGTCCCACAACGAAAAGGCAGGGCGCTTGCGCCCTGCCTTTTTTTCCGATGAGCAACGCGCCAGCGGGCGGTCGCATCGACGAGCGCGCACGCCGCTGCTCGTCCCGCCGAGGGCTGGGGTGGTGGAATGCTGCCGCGGCGAGGGTTGCGATCACCCGATGTGACGCTCGTGGAGTGAAACCCGCGCCACGCGACTATCGCGTCGGGCGCTGCGCCTGCGCTCGTAGCGTGTTTGCCGAACGCACTGCCAGCGGCAGGACGGCGTCGAACGCGGCGGCGTAGCGCGCCTTGTTCGCGTCGGTGTAGCCGGCTGCGCTTACGTCGAAGGCGTTGGGGGACTCCACGTAGATTTCGAAGGTCACGGGCGTCACGTCCTTGGGCCATGAAAAATAGGCCGGTCCCCATTTCGTGAAGACCTGGATGTCGCGTTTGTTCTTCCCGGTACGCGCCACCACCTTTTGCACGCCCGCAGCACTCAGTTCGGCGGTTCGCGGCGCGACAATCGGTGCCAGCGCCTCGAACGTCGCCGCGGCTTGAGCCTCGGCAGAACCGGCCGCCGCAGCAGGTTGCTGCGCCCACGCTGGCGCGACGAGCGCCACAACCAGCAGGCGGATCAGGATCGAGTGCAGTTTCATCAGGGACTCCTTCGCATCATGGAAACCTGTTTGCGGGAACCAGGTAGGCGCGGTGCTCCGCTGACCTGGTCCACATACGGCCGATAAGTGCGCCGGCTGCAATGGAGGGTAGCGCGACGCTGGGGGTATCTTGGAATTTGATTTCCTGTCCGGCGGCGCGCCATGCAAATCGGGTGTGGCATGATCGCTGCGTGATTGTCCCGGGCGATCCTATTCGGCAATGGCGGGCGGACGCGGTCGGCCCGAGCGATGCCATCGTCGAGGTTCGTGCCGTGGCGACGGTGCGCTGCGACTGACTGACATGCGGATCTTTTCTCCGCTCTACCGGCGGGCGATGTCCTGGTCGCGACATCGACATGCGCAGTGGTACCTGGCCGTGTTGAGTTTCGCCGAATCGTCGTTCTTTCCGGTTCCGCCGGATGTGATGCTCGCCCCCATGAGCCTCGCCAATCCGTCCCGTGCCTGGCGGTTTGCGCTGCTGACCACGGTGGCGTCGGTGGCCGGCGGGCTGCTCGGCTATGCCATCGGCCACTTCGCCTTCGGTGCCATCGAGCCCTGGCTGCGCGAGTCCCGCTACTGGGAGGGCTATCGGGTAGCCGTCGGCTGGTTCGAGCACTGGGGGTTCTGGGCGATCTTCGTCGCCGGTTTTTCGCCCATTCCGTACAAGGTATTCACCGTCGCCGCCGGCGCCCTGTCGATGGCGCCGTTGCCGTTCGCGCTGGCCTCGCTGGTCGGGCGCGGGGCGCGCTTCTTCCTGGTCGCTGGGCTGATGGCCTGGGGCGGGGCACGCATGGAGGCGGCGCTGTACCGGTACGTCGACCGTGTAGGTTGGGCGAGCGTCGCCCTGATCACGATCGGTGCGCTGATCTACCGGGGCTAGCGCGTACCTTCCCGCGAGTCGGTACGCCCATCCAGGAGACGCCAACGCAGTCGTTCGTGGTCCGTCCTCCGGACGTCAGCGCCGCGCCGCGCCGGGCCCTACGGCACGGTCTTCGCTCGCCCGACCGCGCGCATGCCCTGCAGCTGGGCCCGCAGCCACTGGCTGCTCTGGACGGGGGTGTCGTTCCCGCACTTGACCAGATATGCCTTGCCCGACATGCTGCTGCCCGAGGCGGCGCGCTCGATGAACTGCTCGCTGGTCTGCACCATTCCCCGGTCTTCGAGGTACCGGAGCTTGCGCAGCAGGTGCGGCTTGACCTCGGTCGCGGCGTACCAGGTGCCGTTGCGGTTGAACTCGCAGCCCGAGGCTTCGAGCCGGCCCAGCAAGGCGTCGATTTCGGACTGAACGGCGGGCGCAAGCGGCGCTGCGACGGCCGCGGTCGCGAGCAGCCAGGCCGCCAGCAGCATCGGCAGATGCACCGCGAGAGCTGTCACGTCCGCCACCCGATATGCCGTAATTCTGTTTACAGCAGCCATTCGATGGGCAGAATCGACATGAACTCGACGCTCATGCGCGTCGACCAGCTCGTCTCCGGCTCGGTGTCGTAGCGCGTCTCGCCGCTCGATGTCCGCTCGATCCATTCGAGACTACTGCCGTCGGGCGCCAGCTTCACCTCGTACGCAAGCATCGGCACTTCGACATCGAAGAAATGGGCCAGCCGCCCCGCGAGCACCGGGCTGCTGATCACGAGGCCCAATTCCGTGTTGAGGCGCGCCGAGCGCTGATCGAAATTGAACGAGCCGACAAAGATTCGGCTGCGGTCCACAGCAAGCGTCTTGGCATGCAGGCCAGAGGACGAGCCCGATCCGAACCGGTAGCTGGACGCCCCCTTTTGCTTGGTCGCGGTCGGCTTGATCTCGTAGAGCAGGACTCCGGCCTGGAGCAGGTCCCGGCGGCGCTTGGCGTAGCCTGAATGCACGGACTTCTCGTCGGAGGCCGCAAGCGAATTGGTGAGGATGCGCACCGTCACGCCACTCTTCGCCAGCACCGCCAGCTGCTCGGCGCCGCGGCTGCCCGGCACGAAGTATGGTGAGACGATGTCCAGCGCCTTCTCCGGCCTGCCCATCTTGCGAACCAGCGCCGGAAAGAGCAGAACGTCGGTCCGCTCCGTAGTGTCGAGCGTCTTGGCTGGGTCGTCGTACACGATCTCGGCGGTCGTCCACTCGAAGTCGAGCTTCCGGTCGAGCAGCTCGCGCACCAGCGGCGTCGCGCGAACCGCCTCGGCATAGGCGATCGATTGGGGTTCGGCGCGGTTCGCCGCGAACCGGGCTTCGAGAGTGGCGGCGCTGTCCGGCGCGGGTGGGCCTACGAAGCTCGCCGCCGGGTAGGCGGACGCGCTGTTCCAGTAGACGTCGAACTGCTTCGACACCTCTTGCACCGCCGGCCCCACGGCGAGCACGTCGAGATCGGCGAACGCGAGCCCGCCACCGACGCCGAAGTACTCGTCGGCAATGTTGCGTCCGCCTACGATAGTGACCTGATTGTCGACGGTGAACGACTTGTTGTGCATGCGCCGGTTCACGCGCGTGAAATCGGTGAAGAAATTGAGCGCCCGGGTGTCGCGCACGGTGAACGGATTGTAGAGGCGCAGCTCGATGTGCGGATGCGCGGCGAGCGCAGCGAGTGTTGGATCGAGGCCGCCCGTGTTCATGTCGTCGAGCAGCAGGCGCACGCGAACCCCCCGCTCGGCCGCCTGCCAAAGCGCCTGGAATTGCGCATAGCCGACGTGGTCACCATTCCAGATGAAGTACTGCGTGTCGATCGACTTTTCCGCGGCGCCGGCGAGCAGAATCCGGGCGGCGAAGGATTCGTGGGGGTCGGGCATCGCATGGATCCCCGACTTGTCCGGATGCTCCGCGACGCGAAGCGCAACCGCCCGGCCGAGCCGCGTCTCCGCGGTACCGGTCAGGGCGGTGGTCTCGACGCGATCCGTCGGAGGGGGCAGCGTGGTGCAGCCCGCGACAACCACGGCGGCAGCAAGCAGGAGCGAGGACAGGACCCGATTCACGTTACCGACAATCTCGATCTTCGCCTCCCCCTTCGATGCATCAACCGCTTCATTTCACGCTAGAACGGGATGTCGTCGTCGAAATCGTCGACGTTTTTCTTTGCGCCGCCGCCGCCCGCCCCACCCGCCGGTTTGGCGCCACCACCACTGCCCTCGCGCCGCGCGCCACCGTCGTCATCGCGACGCGAACCGCCGCCCCGGGTGGCATCACCTCCGCCGGAGAAGTCGGCGTCTCCGCCACCTTCGCGGGCACCACCGATCAGCTGCATGCGGTCGCCGACGACCTCGGTCGAATATTTTTCGACGCCGTCCTTGTCGGTGTACTTGCGCGTTTGCAGCCGGCCCTCGATGTAGACCGAGCGGCCCTTCTTCAGGTATTCGCCGGCGATCTCGGCCTGGCGCCCGAACAGGACGACGCGGTGCCATTCGGTGCGTTCCTGCTTCTCGCCACTCTTGTCCTTCCATTGCTCGCTGGTGGCGATGTTGAGGTTGCACACGGCGTCGCCGCCGGTCGTGTAGCGCGTTTCGGGATCTCGGCCGAGATTGCCCAGCAGGATTACCTTGTTGACGGAGGCCATCTCACGTTTCTCCCATGTTGTAATTGGCACGGTAACGTGCGGGCGGCGCGACCATCGTGGCGCTGGCAAGCAGCCAGGCCGCGGTGAGCACGGCGCAGAAAATGAATACCGATGCGTTGCCGACGTGCTGGGCCAGCCAGCCGCCCGCCGCCGCGCCGACGAATGCGCCCAGGAACTGGGCGGTGGAATTGACACCCACGGCCGCGCCACGCGCGTCGGCCGGCGCGCACTTGGATACCAGCGACGGCAGCATCGCCTCCAGCAGATTGAGCGCGGCGAAGAACAGCGTGAGCGCGATGCACAGCGCCGGCAGAGAATGCAGCGAAAAGGGGAGCGCGACCTGGGCGACGAACAACGCTGCCACCGCCCCGATTAGAAGTGGTTTTGTGCGCTGCGGACGGTCTACCTGTCGCAGAAAGGGAAGCATCAGCACGATCGACACCAACAGCACGGGCAGGTAGACGATCCAGTGTCGCTGCGCGGCCAGGCCGTTGTCGCGCAACGCGAACGGAACCTGAGTGAACAGCGCCATCAGCACGGCGTGGAGCACGAACGTACCGTAGTTGAGCCGCAGCAGCTGGGTGTCGACCACCACCTTCGCCAACTGGCCCGGCGCGACATCGCGGCTGTGTGTGCTCGAGCCGGGATCCGGTACCGCGACGCGCACGACGCCGATGGCCGCGATCGCCAGGACGCCGGTCAGCGCGAAGATGCCGGGCACGCCCATCCAGGCGGTAAGGATGGGACCGGCGATGATGGACAGCGCGAAGGTGACGGCGATCGTGATGCCGATCGCCGCCATCGCACGCGTGCGGACCTCGTCGCGCGTGAGATCGGCCGTCAACGCGAGAACCGCCGCGGAGATGGCGCCCGCGCCCTGCAGGCAGCGGCCGACGATGATCCACTCGATGTTGGTTGCCTTGGCGGCGACGAAACTGCCGGCGGCAAGCACGGCGAGTCCGATGTAGATCACCGGCTTGCGCCCCCATCGGTCCGACGCCCAACCCAGCGGAATCTGCAGCAGGGCCTGCAGCAGCCCGTAGCCGCCAAGCGCGATACCGATCAGCGTGGGGCTGGCGCCGCCGGGCAACGCCTGCGCGTACAGCGCGAACACCGGCAGGATGATGAACATGCCGAGCAGCCGCAGTCCATAGATGCTGGCGAGACTGGCGGTGGCGCGCCGCTCGGCGGGCGTCATCCGCGTGCTCGCGGGGCGGGGCACGGTCGAGGGCGCGGCGGGGTTCGACATGGGCGAAAGACGCGACTGGAAACGGACGACCGAAACACAATATACTAACAGGTTCGCCCATCGTCCCTTGGCCTTGCGGCCTAGGCAAAACGAAGGATAGGCCCGCGGCAACCCGCGATTCCACGCAGCGCCCGAGCCCACTGTCGGCCCAACCCCCGACCCCACTGGAAAACGAAGGAACGAAAACCACTGCATGGATTCGATTCGCATCCGCGGCGCTCGCACGCACAACCTCAAGAACCTGAATCTCGACCTGCCACGCCACCGGTTGATCGTGATCACAGGCCTGTCCGGATCGGGCAAGAGCTCGCTCGCATTCGACACGCTGTATGCCGAAGGGCAGCGCCGCTACGTCGAGTCGCTGTCGGCCTACGCGCGGCAGTTCCTTCAGCTGATGGAAAAGCCCGATGTCGACCTGATCGAAGGCCTGTCGCCGGCGATCTCGATCGAGCAGAAGGCGACATCGCACAATCCGCGCTCGACGGTGGGCACCGTCACCGAGATCCACGATTATCTGCGCCTGCTGTTCGCGCGGGTCGGCGACCCCTACTGCCCGGACCATCCGGACCAGAAGCTCGCGGCGATGACCATTTCCCAGATGGTCGATGCCACGCTGGCGCTGGGCGGCGACGCGACCGCAGCCGGCGACGACGGAACGCGCGTGATGATCGTCGCGCCGGTGATCGTCAACCGCAAGGGCGAGCATCTCGAGCTCTTCGTCGAGCTGCGTGCCAAGGGCTTCGCGCGGGTGCGCGTCGACGGCACCGTTTGCGAAATCGATGCCGCGCCCAAGCTTGCCAAGACGACCAAGCACACGATCGAGGTCGTGGTGGACCGGCTGCGCGTGCGCGATGAATACAAGCAGCGGCTGGCCGAGTCGTTCGAGACGGCGCTGCGCAATGGCGACGGCCGGGCGATCGTCGTCGAAATGGACACGGGACGCGAACACCTGTTCTCGGCCAAGTTCGCGTGCCCGGTCTGCAACTACTCGCTCGCCGAACTGGAGCCACGCCTGTTTTCATTCAACAGCCCGCTGGGCGCATGCCCGAAATGCGACGGGCTGGGTTCGATAAGTTTTTTCGACCCGAAGCGCGTCGTCGCCTTTCCACAGCTGTCGCTCGCCTCGGGCGCCATCCGCGGCTGGGACCGCCGCAACCAGTTCTACTTCCAGCTGCTGCAAAGCCTGGCGAAGCACGTCGGATTCGATGTCGACCGCCCGTTCGCGAAATTGCCGGAGCGTGTGCAGAGCGTGATCCTAAATGGATCCGGCGGCGAGAAGATTCCGTTCACCTACCTGTCCGAGCGCGGAAAGCCGACGGTGCGCGAGCACGCATTCGAAGGGATCATTCCCAACCTCGAGCGGCGCTACCGCGAGACCGACTCGATGATGGTGCGCGAGGAGCTGGCGAAGTACCTCAACAACAAGCCCTGCCCCGAATGCGGCGGCACGCGGTTAAGACGCGAGGCGCGCTGCGTCAAGGTCGGCGACGGCGACGATGCGCGCCCCATCTACGAAATATCCGGGCTGCCGCTCAAGGGCACGATGGAGTTCTTTCGGGCGCTCAAACTCGACGGGCAGAAGGCGGCCATCGCCGATCGCATCGTCAAGGAGATCGTCAGCCGGCTGCAGTTCCTGAACAACGTCGGCCTCGACTACCTGGCGCTCGACCGCTCGGCCGAGACACTCTCGGGCGGCGAGTCGCAACGGATCCGGCTCGCCTCGCAGATCGGGTCGGGGCTGACCGGCGTGATGTACGTGCTCGACGAGCCGTCGATCGGCCTCCACCAGCGGGACAACGACCGGCTGCTCGCCACGCTGGCGCATCTGCGCGACCTCGGCAACAGCGTGATCGTGGTCGAGCACGACGAGGACGCGATCAACGCCGCCGATTACGTCGTCGACATGGGGCCGGGGGCGGGCGAGCACGGAGGACAGGTCGTCGCGCAGGGCACGCCCGACGACATCCGGCGCGCCGCGCATTCGCTGACCGGCCAATACCTGGCGGGCCATCGGCAGATTCCAATTCCGGCGCTTCGGCATCGCGCGGTCGCCGGTCGCGAGCTTTCGATCATCGGCGCCACCGGCAACAACCTGCGCGAGGTGACGCTGCACCTGCCGGTGGGGCTCTTCGTCTGCGTGACCGGCGTATCCGGCTCGGGCAAGTCGACGCTCATCAACGACACGCTCTACCACGCGGTCGCGCGCCACCTGTACGACAGCTCCGCGGAGCCCGCGCCCTACGCCGGCATCGAGGGCCTCGAGCATTTCGACAAGGTGATCAGCGTCGACCAGAGCCCGATCGGCCGCACGCCACGCTCCAATCCCGCGACCTACACCGGACTGTTCACGCCGATCCGGGAGCTCTTCTCGCAGGTGAAGGAGGGGCGCGAGCGCGGCTACGGGCCAGGGCGCTTCTCGTTCAACGTGAAGGGCGGGCGCTGCGAGGCATGCCAGGGCGATGGCCTCATCAAGGTCGAGATGCACTTCCTGCCGGATGTCTACGTGTCATGCGATGTCTGCCACGGCCAGCGCTACAACCGTGAGACGCTCGAGATCCGCTACAAGGGCAGGAACATCCACGAAGTGCTGGCGATGACGGTCGAACAGGCCTATGCGTTCTTCGAGCCGGTGCCCACCGTCGCGCGCAAGCTCGCGACATTGCTCGACGTGGGCCTGGGCTACATCACGCTCGGCCAGTCGGCGACCACGCTCTCCGGTGGCGAGGCTCAACGCGTCAAGCTGGCGCTGGAACTGTCCAAGCGCGATACCGGCCGCACACTGTATATCCTCGATGAGCCGACCACGGGCCTGCACTTCCACGATATCGAACTCCTGCTGACGGTGCTGCATCGGCTGCGCGACCACGGCAACACCGTGGTCGTGATCGAACACAATCTCGATGTGATCAAGACCGCGGACTGGATCATCGATCTCGGTCCCGAAGGCGGCGCCGGCGGCGGCATGGTCATCGCGCAGGGCCCCCCCGAAACGGTGGCCGCGACCGCCGCAAGCTACACGGGAAGTTACTTGAAGCCGGTGCTCGATGCCGAGGCGAAACGGCGCGGCAAGTCGGCCGGGGTCACGCCGCGGCCGCCGCGCGGACGCAAGGTGTCGAGCGATTTGCTGGGCTAGGTTGAAGCGACTCCGCACTCGCTGCCCTCGAGGGGGTGCAGCAAGTACCCTTCGGACGGCCGGGCAGGTACTGACCTGATCTGCGCCGTCAACCTGCGCCTTCGCCCGGTGCCGGCGTCGCGGGTACCGCGGGCAATTCCGGCGGCGCATGCCGGGTGATTGCGGCCAGGATACCCTTCAGGAGCGCGGTGGGCGTGGGGGGACAACCCGGGATCTCGACGTCGACCGGAAGCACGTTCGACACGCGGCCCAGGCTCGCGTAGCTCTGGCCGAAGATGCCGCCGGTGCAGCCGCAGTCGCCGACGGCTACGACGAGCTTGGGCTCCGGCGTCGCATCGTACGTACGCTGCAGCGCGATCGCCATGTGCTTGGAGACCGGACCGGTCACCAGCAGCAGGTCCGCGTGCCGCGGACTGGCGACGAAACGGATGCCCAGGCCCTCGATGTTGTAGTACGGATTGCCGAGCGCGTGGATCTCGAGCTCGCAGCCGTTGCACGATCCCGCGTCGACGTGCCGGATCGTCAACGCGCGGCCCAGCGTGCGCAACAACTGTTGCTGCAGCCGCGCCGTGATCACCATGTCTTCGGCAGGCGCCGGCGCCGGTTCGGTCCTGATGCCGATCTTCGCGATCTGGTGGAGGATGTGCAGCATCGGAGTACTAGAGGTCGTGCCCGCTGTACGAGAGGTTGAACGACTTGTTGATCAGCGGGAAGTCGGGGACGATGTTGTCGATGATCGCGTGCTCGAGCACCGGCCAGTTCGCCCAGGACGGGTCGTGCGGATGGCAGCGACGGATCGTCCCGTTGGGCCCGCCGGTCAACGCCACCAGCACGGGCCCGCGCCATCCCTCGACGAAGCCGAGACCGATCCTGAACTCGGGAACCTCCGCCACCGGCGCGCGCACTTCGCCTTCCGGGAGTCCGTCGAGAATCGCGCGAACGAGTCGCAGCGATTCGTTGACTTCGTCGAAACGCACGGCCACGCGCGCGGCGACGTCGCCGTCGGTGGCCGTGACCTTGCGCACGGCGAGCGTGTCGTAAGGCGCGACCGGGAAATCGCAGCGCAGGTCGTGCGCCTGTTCGCTCGCGCGGCCCGCGAGGCCGGTCAGGCCGAGCAGCCGCGCGAGGTCCGGCGTGACGCGCCCGCAGTTGCGGAAGCGGTCCTGGACACCGGCGTGCTCGTCGTAGATGTCGCGGATGATCCTGACCTGCTGCTGCAGCGTCGCGCACTCGTCGTGGATCCGTTCCGCGTACGCATGCTCGAGGTCATGCGCCACGCCTCCGGGCACAACCGCGTCCATCAGCAGGCGATGTCCGAATACCGCC
Organism: uncultured beta proteobacterium; assembly: GCA_963739745.1. Lineage (GTDB taxonomy): Bacteria > Pseudomonadota > Gammaproteobacteria > Burkholderiales > Casimicrobiaceae > VBCG01. The sequence goes on along the minus strand of CAVUCJ010000002.1, from coordinate 115,437 downwards.
AGATTGGTCCGCAACACATCCTCACGGAGTCGCGAGAACTGTGCAAGGCCGAAGGCGAACCCGGCGTCGTTGCCGATGTGGCCCAGATCGCCCAGGTGGTTGGCGATGCGCTCGCGTTCGAGCAGCAGCGCGCGCAGCCACGCTGCGCGCGGCGGCACGACGGCGCCGGCGATCGCCTCCAGCGCCTGTGCATACGCCCAGGCATAGGCTACCGTGCTGTCGCCGGACACCCTGCCGGCGAGCCGGTGGGCGTCGGCGATCGGCAGTGACTCGAAGCGCTTCTCGATGCCCTTGTGCACCCAGCCCAGGCGTTCCTCGAGCCGCAGCACCTTCTCGCCGACGACCTGGAAGCGGAAATGTCCGGGCTCGATGATGCCGGCGTGCACGGGGCCGACCGGAATCTCGTGGACGCCGTCGCCCTCGACCCGGACAAACGAGTACTCTTCCTCGCCGGGCTGCCATTTCTCTTGTGCCTCGAAGTCGCGGCGCAGCGGAAACTGGTCGATGGGCCAGCTCGCGAGCCACAGCCACGGCCGCTGGTCTTCGCCATCGGAGGGGACGCCCACAAGGTCGAACGCCGCACGCTGCATACGGCTCGCGGCCGGGAAGATCGGCGAGAGGTCCGGATACTGGACATCGCCTTCGGGCATCGTATGCTCGAGCAGCGTGAGGCCGTCGCCGTCGCGCAGCACGACGCGCAGGCAGAAGCCGCGGTCGCGGTCGCGCTCGTCGGACAGCCACAGCGCGACGAGCTGACCCCCCCGCTTCGCGGTATCGCGGCAGGCGGCGAGAAGCTGGCTTCCGGTGGCGGCCGCGCGGCGTGCCGGCAGCGCCGCGGCGAGCGTGGCGGAGGTCATTCCGAGCGCTGACAGGTCCATGACGGTTTTGTCTTTCCTGCTCTCAGCCGATCAGCCGGGCCGCCTGCCGGTACCAATCGGCGAGAAACGGCGGAATCCAGAGTCCGAGCATCAGCACCAGCGCCAGGTGGGTGAACACCGGAATCATCGATGGGCGCAGCGGCAGCCGTTTGGCGGTGGTTTCCCCGAATACCATCGGCTGTACCTTGGAAAACACCGCGGCAAAGGCGAGCCCCAACGCGCCGAGCAGCAAGGGCGTCGCCCACGGCTGCTCGCGCATCGCGGTGGTCAGCACCAGGAATTCGCTCGCAAACACGCCGAACGGCGGCATGCCGAGGATGGCGAGCGAGCCGAGCGCGAGTCCCCAGCCCAGCAGCGGACTGATCGTGACGAGTCCACGGATGTCATCCATCACCTGGGTCCCGGTCTTCTGTGTGGCATGGCCGACGGTGAAGAAAATCGCCGATTTGGTCAGCGAATGGACGGTCATGTGCAGCAGCCCGGCGAAATTCGCGATCGGGCCGCCCATGCCGAAGGCGAACGTGATGATGCCCATGTGCTCGATCGACGAATAGGCGAACAGGCGCTTGATGTCCTTCTGCCGCGACAGCAGCAACGCGGCGACCACGACCGAAGTGAGGCCGAACCCCATCATCAGATCCTTGGCGAACGATGTCTGCACGGCGCCCTCGACCAGCACCTTGCAGCGGATGACCGCGTACAGCGCGACATTGAGCAGGAGGCCGGAGAGCACCGCGGATACCGGTGTCGGCCCCTCCGCATGCGCGTCGGGCAGCCAGTTGTGCAGCGGGACCAGGCCGACCTTGGTGCCGTAGCCGACCAGCAGGAACACGAAGGCCAGCGAGAGCACTGTCGGCTCGAGATTGTCCTTGACGCCGTTGAGCTCGGTCCACAGCAGCGCGCCGCCCCCGGCGCCCAACAGCTTCTCCGCGGCGAAGTAGAGCAGGATCGTGCCGAACAGCGCCTGCGCGATGCCCACGCCGCACAGGATGAAATATTTCCAGGCGGCTTCCAGGCTGGCCGGCGTCCGGTACAGCGACACCAGCAGCACCGTCGTGAGCGTGGCCGCCTCCATCGCCACCCACAGGATGCCCATGTTGTTGGTGAGCAGCGCCAGCAGCATCGTGAAATTGAACAGCTGGTACATGCTGTGATAGAGGCGCAGGCGCGCCGGATTCAGTCGCTTGTGCTCCTCCTCGATGCGCATGTAGGGCCGCGAAAAAATCGAGGTCGTGAAGCCGACGAACGCGGTCAGCGCCACCAGGAAAACATTGAAGGGATCGACGAAGAACTGGCGGTCGAGGACCAGCAACGGGCCATCGCCGGCCACGCGGGCGGTAAGCGCCGCCGCGGCCAGCAGCGTCGCCAGGCTGACGGCGACGTTGACCCTCGGCGCCACGCGACGATGTCCGAAGAGCGCCAGCAGCGCCGATCCGGCCAGCGGCAGCCCGAGGACGAGCAGGATCTCGATCACCCTATTCTTCGCTTTCCTTGAGTTTTTCGAGGTGCTTCAGGTCGAGGCTGTCGAACTGCTCGCGGATCTGGAAGAAGAACACGCCGAGGATCAGCATGCCGACGAGGACATCGAGCGCGATGCCCAGTTCGACCACCATCGGCATTCCGTAGGTGGCGCTGGTCGCCGCGAAGAAGAGGCCGTTCTCCATGGACAGGAAGCCGATCACCTGCGGGATGGCCTTGCGACGCGTGATCATCATCAGGAACGAAAGCATGACCGTCGCCATGGCGATGCCAAGCGTCGCCCGGGTCACCGTGCTTGAGAGCTGTGAAATGGGCACAGCGAGATTGAAGCTGAACACCACCAGCACGAGGCCGATGATCATCGTCGTCGGCACATTGATGAGACCCTCGACGTCCCACCGGACGTCGAGCTGGCGCACGAGCCGGTGCAGGAGCCACGGCAGCAGGATCACCTTGAGCACCAGCGTCAGCCCCGCAGAGAAATACAGGTGCGGCTGCGCCGTGCCGAAGCCGACGATCGCCGTCGAGCAGGCCAGCGCCAGACCCTGCGCAGCGAACAGATCGATCAGCGACACCACCCGCCGCTGCGCCAGCATCGCGAAGGCGAGCAGCAGCAGGATCGCCGCAAGCAGGTTGATGAGTTGCGCATAGAGCGGCAGTGCGGCCATGTTCAGGCGCCCAGCAGCAGGTTGACCAGCATGGCCAGCACGGCGAGCATGAACGCCGTGCCCAGGAACTCCGGCGCGCGAAAGATGCGCATCTTCGCCGAAAGGGTCTCGATCAGCGCCAGCGCGAAGCCACCGATCGCGAGCTTGGCGATGAGCAGCGGCGCCGCGGCCAGCAGCGAGCGCCAGTCGGTGCCGCTGATCACGATTCCGAACGGCAGGAAGAGCGCCAGGCCGATGCACGAGTAGTTGAAAAGCTTGAGCGCCGCCGCCCACTCGAGCAGCGCCAGGTGACGCGCCGAGTATTCGAGCAGCATCGCCTCGTGGATCATCGTCAGCTCGAGGTGCGTGGCCGGATTGTCGACCGGAATGCGGGCATTCTCCGCCAGCGAAACCATGGTGAAGGCGACGCCGGCGAAGGCCAGGCTGGGGTAGATGGCCATCTCGCGGTGTGCGAGGGTGTCGACGATTTCCGGGAGTGACGTCGATCCCGAGATGAGCGACGCGGTGAACAGCACCATCAGCAGCGCGGGCTCGGCAAGGAAGCCGATGAACATGTCGCGCCGCGCTCCGAGCGACCCGAATGCCGTGCCGATGTCCATCGCCGCGAGTGCGATGAACACCCGCGCCAATGCGAACAGGCCGACCAGCGCGATGGCATCGGCGGCGCGCGCGAACGGCAGGTCGGTCGCGAGCGATGGCACGATCGCCGCCGCGCAGACCATCGCGCCGAAGACGACGTACGGCGTCAGCCGGAAGATCGGCGACGCATTCTGCGCGACGACGGCGTCCTTGATGAACAGCTTTCGGATCGTGCGGTACGGAAGGAGCAGCGAGGGCGCGCTTCTGTTCTGCAGCCACGCACGGCACTGGTTGACCCAGCCGACGAGCAGCGGTGCGAGGATGAGCGCGATCGCGACCTGCAGGAGCTGGGACAGGAAGCCGGCGAGCGTCATCGGACGAAGAAAAGCAGGGCGAGCAACGTGAAGAAGCTGTAGGTGAGGTAGACCGAAATGCGCCCCTGCTGGATGAGTCCGGCCAGCCGCGCCAGCACCTCGGCGCCGCGCGCGATCGGCGCGTACAGCCAGTGCCAGCAGGGGTCTTCGGCCTTGACCGAGTACCGTGGCTTGGTGTCGAACGGAGACGGCAGGTGGCGCTCCATCCGGAAGAAGGGCTCGAACACGGTGCGGATCGGCTGGCCGAAGCCCTCGGCAGTGTCCTGCATCCGCGCTGTCTGCCCGGGGAAGCCGCAGTCCCACGGCGGCGCCCGCCTCACGCGCCCATGGTACTGCCGGTGCACGATTTGCATCGTCAGCAGCACGACTGCGACGATCACGACCAGCACGATCAGCGGGCTGTAGCTCGAGCGGTCGGCATTGATGGGTGCGAGCAGCAGCCAGCTGCCCGCGCCCTCGTGCAGTGCGCTCGAGCCGACCAGCAGTGCGTTGACCGGATCGAGCAGCGCGATGACGGAAACGGGAAACAGCCCCAGCAACACGCAACCGATGGAAAGGTAGAGCAACGCGGCACGCTCCAGCCTGCCGGCGTCACGCGCGTGGGCGAGGTTGGCTTCCCGCGGGCGGCCGAGGAAGATGATCCCGTAGAACTTCACCATCACGTAGGCGGCCAGCGCGACCGCGAGCACCAGCGCCGCCGCCGCCACGGGCACCAGCATGTTGACGAACGACTGCGGCAGCGACGGAGTGAACAGGAAGGCCTGCAGCAGCAGCCACTCGGATACGAAGCCGTTCAGCGGTGGCAGCCCGGCAATTGCGAGCGTTCCCACGAGCGCGGTCCAGGCGACCCATGGCATCCGGTGGATGAGTCCGCCCAGCTTGCCGAGGCTGCGTTCGTGCGTGGCGTGCAGCACCGATCCGGTCGCGAGGAACAGCAGGCTCTTGAAGAACGCGTGATTGAGACTGTGGTAGAGCACCGCGGTCAGCGCGATCGCCGCGAGCAGCGATTTGTCGTAGGTGCGAAACAGGATCGTGAGTCCGATGCCGGCCACGATGATCCCGATGTTCTCGATCGACGAATAGGCGAGGAGCCGCTTCATGTCGGATTGAACAGCGGCGAAGACTACGCCGAAGAGCGCGGTCACGAGGCCGATCGCCAGCGCGATCACGCCCCACCACCACAATTGGCCCTGCAGCAGATCGAACGTGACACGCAGCAACCCGTAGATCGCAGTTTTCAGCATGACCGCGCTCATCAGTGCCGACACCGGCGACGGTGCGGCGGGATGCGCCTCCGGCAGCCACACGTGCAGCGGCAGCAGGCCCGCCTTGGCACCGAAGCCGGTGAGCGCCAGGAAGAACGCAATGCTGGGCCACGTACCGGGCAGGTGCTGCGCTCGCATGCCACCGAACGTATAGTCTCCGCTGCCGCCCTGCAGCACGCCGAAGCAGAGGAGGATCGCCAGTGCGCCGACGTGAGCGATCAACAGGTAGACGAAGCCAGCGCGCCGGATCTCCGGGATGCGATGCTCGGTGGTGACGAGGAAGTACGAGGCCAGCGCCATCGTTTCCCACGCGACCATGAAGAGGTAGGCGTCGTCGGCGATGAGCACCATCGCCATCGCGGCCAGAAAGGTGTGGTACTGAAAGCACACGAGGCCGGGCGGCGTGCCCTCGCTCGAACGGAAATAGCCGGCGGAGTAGATCGAGACCGCGGTGGCGACCGCGCCCAGCAGCAGCAGGAAGAACGCCGACAATGCATCGATGCGCAGGTGGAACGGCAGGTCGGGAAGGCCCAGGGGCAGCACCAGTGCCTGCGGTGGCGCCGAGATCGCCGCGAATCCCACGACAGCCAGCGCCAGACCCACCGCGGCACCGACGGGAAACAGCACGCGACTGACGAAATGGAGCTGGCCGGCGCGGGCAAGACCCAGCGCGCCGATGGCCAGCCACGCCACGACGGCGGCAACGACGAGATCGAGGGCGTGACCGCTCACCGTAGCCTGGCGCCGCGCTATCTTCCGCGCGCGTCGGTCGCCCGCCGGGCCCGCGCGTTCATTTCACGCGCATCCCCGGCCGTGCGCCGTCGTCAGGTGCGAGCAGGAAGATGCCGGGGCCTTCTCCCGACGCGGCCAGCACCATACCTTCGGAGAGGCCGAATTTCATCTTGCGTGGCGCCAGGTTCGCGACCATCGGCGTCAGCCGTCCGACGAGCTGCGCCGGATCGTAGGCGGACTTGATTCCGGCGAACACCGTCCGGTGGCGTCCCTCTCCAGCGTCCAGCGTGAGCTTCAGCAGTTTGTCCGCGCCATCGACGAGCTCGGCAGTCACGATGCGGGCGATGCGCAGGTCGATCTTCGTGAAGTCGTCGATGGTGATCTGCGCGGAGAGTACGTCCTCGGCCGGGCGCTGTCCTTTTCGCGCTCCCTCTCCCACTGGCGCAGGCGTGGGCGGAGGTGGTGCGCCGCTGCCGCTTCGGATTTCCTTCCTTCGCCCGGCAGGAGCGGGGGCGGGGCCGCCGGCGTTGGTGCATTCAACAACGCGTCCATCTGCTTGGGATCGATCCGCGCCAGCAGATGCGAGTACGCGCCGATGCGGGCAGGCAGCACTGCGCCATCGCTCCAGACGAAATCGCGATCGAGTCCGAAGAATTGGCGCGCCACGGTCGAGGCCGTCTCGGGCAGGATCGGCGCGAGCAGGACGGTCAGCAGCTTGAAGCCGGCGAGTGTGCGCGAGCACACCTCCTGCAGTTCCGCGCCGCGGGTCGGGTCCTTGGCGAGTGCCCAGGGCCTCGCCTGGTCGAAGGCCTCGTTGATGCGGTCTGCGATCGCCATCGTTTCGCGCACCACCTGTCCGTATTGGCGCGCGTCGTAGCGCTCCGCCGCGGCCCGAAGTGTTCCGGTGGCGCTCTCCACGAGGTGCCGCGAGATGGCGTCGGAGTACGAAAGCGTGCCGGCGAAATGCTTGTTGACGAACCCGGCCGCCCGGCTCGCGATATTCACGTACTTGCCCACCAGGTCGCTGTTTACCCGTGCGACGAAGTCGTCGGGGTTGAATTCGAGGTCCTCGACGCGGTCGTTCAGCTTGGCGGCGATGTAATAGCGCAGCCAACCCGGGTTCAAACCCAGTTCGACGTAGCGTTGCGGACTGATGCCGGTGCCGCGCGATTTCGACATCTTCTCGCCCGACGCCATGATCAGGAAACCGTGCACGAATACGTTGGTCGGCGTCTTGCGCCCGGCGAAGCGCAGCATCGCCGGCCAGAACAGCGTATGGAAGTAAACGATGTCCTTGCCGATGAAGTGGTATTGCTCGACCGCGGGGTCGGCCAGAAACTGGTCGAACGTGCGCGTCTCGGACGGATAGGTGCGCCGCGCAGCGCCCGAGTCGAAGTGCTTCTTCAGCGCGGCGAGGTAGCCGATCGGTGCGTCCAGCCACACATAGAAATACTTGCCGGGTGCGTCCGGAATCTCGATGCCGAAGTACGGTGCGTCGCGCGAAATGTCCCAGTCGTTGAGCGCCTTGCCGCCGTCGGTCGCGTCACTTCCGATCCACTCCTGGATCTTGTTGAACACTTCCGGCTGCAGCGCGGTCTCCTTCGTCCAGCGTTCCAGGAAGGCGATCACCTCGGGATCGGAAAGGCGAAAGAACAGGTGGTCCGACTCCCGCAGCTCCGGCTTCGCGCCGGTCAATGCCGAATAAGGATCGATGAGATCGGTCGGCGCATACGTGGATCCGCAGACTTCGCAGGCGTCGCCGTTCTGGTCCTTCGCACCGCATTTCGGACAGGTGCCCTTGATGTAGCGATCCGGGAGGAACATGCCCTTCACCGGGTCGTAGAACTGCTCGATGGTCTTGGTGCCGATCAGCGACGGCTGGTGATCGCGCAGCTTCCGGTAGATCGACTGCGCGAGCTCGACGTTCTCGGGCGAATGCGTCGAGTGCGTCGTGTCGAAGCTGATCGCGTAGCGCCGCCAGTCTTCGAGGTGCGATACGCCCACGCCCGCGATCAGCTGCTCGGGCGAGATTCCTTCGGCCTCGGCCTTCAGCATGATCGGCGCGCCGTGCGTGTCGTCGGCGCATACGAAATGGACCTCGTGCCCCTGCATCCGCTGGAAGCGCACCCAGATATCGGCCTGGATGTATTCCATGATGTGGCCGATGTGGAACGGTCCGTTTGCATACGGCAGTGCCGTGGTGACGAACAGCTTGCGGGGAGTGGCTGCGGAAGGCGGCGACATCGCGGAAAACCTTGCGGAGTGCAGGGAATACGCCCGATTCTAGCAAGAAGGCTGCGTCATCGCCCATCGTGGCCCGCGGAATTCGGCTAGAATTCCAAGGCTTTGCATCCTGCTTCTCGCAGGAACGAACGGAGTGATCGATGGCCCTTACCGAAGCCGATGTCCTCGGCGCACTGAAAACTGTCAACGACCCCAATACCGGGCGTGATTTCGTCACGGCCAAGGAAGTCCGGAAAGTCATCGTCAGCGGCCCCGACGTGACGATCGACCTGGCGCTCGGCTATCCGGCGAAGAGCCAGCACGAAATGCTGCGCAAGCTTGTGCAGGACGCGGTTGGGTCGCTGCCAGGCGTCGGGCGCGTGAGCGTGAACGTGACGACCAAGATCGTCTCGCATGCGGTACAGCGCGGCGTGAAGCTGGTGCCCGGGGTGAAGAACATCGTCGCCGTCGCGAGCGGCAAGGGTGGCGTGGGCAAGTCCACGACAGCGGTGAATCTGGCGCTGGCGCTGGCAGCCGAGGGCGCGACCGTGGGCGTGCTCGACGCCGACATCTACGGCCCGTCGCAGCCGATGATGCTCGGCATCTCGGGCCGACCCGAATCCACCGACGGCAAGACGCTCGAACCACTCGAGGCGTACGGCATTCAGGCGATGTCGATCGGTTTCATGATCGACGCCGACACGCCGATGGTCTGGCGCGGTCCGATGGTCACGCAGGCGCTCGAGCAGCTGTTGAAGGACACCAACTGGCGCGAGGTCGACTACCTGATCGTCGACATGCCGCCCGGCACCGGCGACATCCAGTTGACCTTGGCACAGAAGGTGCCGGTGACGGGCGCGGTGATCGTCACCACGCCGCAGGACATCGCGCTGATCGATGCGCGCAAGGGGCTCAAGATGTTCGAGAAGGTCGGCGTGCCGATCGTCGGCATCGTGGAGAACATGAGCATCCACCTGTGCTCGAAGTGCGGGCATGCCGAGCACATCTTCGGCGAGGGCGGCGCGCAGAAGATGTGCAACGACTACAAGGTGCCTTTCCTGGGCGGCCTGCCGCTCGACATCCGCATTCGTGAGCAGGCGGACTCGGGTCGCCCCACGGTGATCGCCGATCCCGACGGCAAGGTGGCGCAGATCTACCTCGACATCGCGCGCAAGGTCGCGGTCTCTGTGGCGGAGAAGGCGGCAGACTTCTCGGCGAAATTTCCGAGCATCGTCATCCAGAACACGTGATACGCGCCGGGATCCGCGCCTGCGCGGCGGTCCCGGCCGGTACCTCCGCGCGCCAGACGCAGGGAATACGCGATGATCAAGTCGGACAGGTGGATTCGCCGGATGGCCAAGGCGACGGGGATGATCGAGCCGTTCGAGGCAGGCCAGGTGCGCGAGGTCGACGGCAGGCGGATCGTGTCCTATGGCACGTCCAGCTACGGCTACGACATCCGCTGCTCGCGCGAATTCAAGATCTTCACCAACATCAACTCGACGATCGTCGACCCAAAGGCGTTCGATGCGGGATCGTTCGTCGACTTCACCGGCGACGTCTGCATCATTCCACCCAACTCTTTCGCGCTTGCGCGCACGATCGAATATTTCCGCATTCCGCGCAACGTGCTGACGATCTGTCTCGGCAAGTCGACGTACGCGCGCTGCGGAATCATCGTCAACGTGACGCCGTTCGAGCCCGAATGGGAGGGCTACGTCACGCTGGAGTTTTCCAACACCACGCCGCTGCCGGCGAAGATCTACGCGAACGAGGGCGTCGCGCAGGTGATCTTCTTCGAGTCGGACGAGGTGTGCGAGACGTCGTACAAGGATCGGGGCGGGAAGTACCAGGGGCAGCAGGGAGTCACGCTGCCCAAGATTTGAAACCGTACGCTGACCGCTCCGGATTCGGCACCCAACCAGAGTAGGCGGGATGGCGACAACCTCCAAGCCCGCGTCGGTCACGATCATCGCGCTCTGCCAGGTCGCCGCGCTCGCCCTGTGGTTCTCCGCGTCGGCGGTGGTCCCGGCACTGGTCGCCGAGTACCACCTGTCGGGGTTCGCGCAGGCCGCGCTGACCAGCGGTGTTCAGGCGGGATTCGTCATCGGCTGCCTCGTCAGCGCGTTCTTCGGCCTGCCGGACCGCGTCGATCCGCGGCGCCTCTTCGCGCTCTGCACGCTGGCCGGCGCGGCCGCCAACGGGATGCTGCTCGTCGTCGATCCCGCGACGCCGGCCGCACCGCTGCTGCGCGTCGTCACCGGCGTCGCAATGGCGGGCGTCTACCCGGTGGGCATGAAGATGGCGGCGACGTGGGCCAGGGGCGACATGGGGCTGATGGTCGGGATCCTGGTCGGCGCGCTTACGCTGGGCTCGGCGCTGCCGCAGCTATTCAGCGCGCTGGGCGGCTTCGACTGGCGGGTACCGGTGGCCGTGTCGTCGGCGTCCGCGCTCGGCGCGGCGGCGCTCATCGTCTTCGCGGGCCTCGGCCCCAACAGGGCGCCGTCGCCACCGTTCGACCCGCGCGCAGTGCTGACCGCCTGGCGCGACCTCCCGTTGCGCCTTGCCAACCTGGGCTATCTCGGGCACATGTGGGAGCTCTACGCGATGTGGGCATGGATCGGCGTGTTCCTGACCGCCAGCTTCACGCTGTCGCTGCCGCAGGGCACGGCACCGCTTGCGGCCAAGCTCACGGCGTTCGCGACCATCGCCGCCGGTGGCGTCGGCTCGGTGGCCGCGGGGCTGCTGGCCGACCGCGTTGGCCGGACCACCATTACGATCGCCGCTATGGCGGTGTCGGGCACCTGCGCGGCGACCATCGGCTTTCTCTACGGCGGCGACCCGGCATGGCTGGTTGCCGTGTGCCTGATCTGGGGCGTGAGCGTGGTCGCCGACTCGGCGCAGTTCTCCGCATCGATCGCCGAGCTGGCCGAGCGTGCCCGCGTCGGCACGATGCTGACGGCGCAGACGGCCCTCGGCTTCACGCTGACGCTGGCTACCATCCACCTGATGCCCTATTTCGTCGAGGTGGTCGGATGGCGCTACGCCTTCATGCCGCTCGCCGTGGGTCCGGCGCTGGGCGTCTGGGCGATGGCGCGGCTGCGCTTGCATCCCCGGTCGGCAGCGCTCGCGGGCGGAAGGCGCTGACGCCCCTTTTCCGCCGGCGGGCGGCTCATCGTCACCCGGCCGACAAGTCGTTCACCGCATGGCTGTGCGGGCTGCGCAGAGCAACGTAGTCGCGCCCGAGGCGGATGCGGCGTAGCATAGGCGGCCGCGTCGGCGGAGAGGGGTGCCGGCGCCTTGTCATCCATCGTTCACGCATGGAGGGACCCATGGCCTACCACCTCGAAGGACGCCTGCTCGAAGTCTGCAACTGCAAGCGTGCTTTGCCCCTGCTGGATCGGCGAGGACCCCGACTACGGTACCTGCGACACCATCGTTGCGTACCATTTCGATCGCGGCACGATCAACGGCGTCGATGTCGCCGGCCAGACGATCGCGATGATCGCCCACGTTCCCGGCAACATTCTGCAGGGCAACTGGAAGGCCGCGGTCTATCTCGACCAGAGCGTCACGCCGGAACAGGAAGCGGCGATCCTCGGCGTCTACACCGGCAAGCTCGGGGGACCGGTCGCCGATCTCGCCAAGCTGATCGGCGAGGTCGTGTCCGTTGAAAAGGTGAAGCTCACGTTTGACGTGCAAGGCGGGCTGGGTACGATCAAGATCGGTGACGCCGGATATGCGGAGCTCGAGCCTTACAAGAACGCCTCGGGTGCCACGACGACGCTGGCCGACACCGTGTTCTCGACGGTGCCCGGTGCGCCGGTCTTTGTCGGCAAGTCGCCGCGCTACCGCTCGAAGAACGCGAAGCTCGGGATCGACCTCGACATGAAGGGCCACAACGCGCTGCAGAGCACGTTCGTGTTCAACGCCTAGCATGCCCCGGGGTCCCGCCATCGCGCGGGACCCGCAAAACGCTGCGTGATGCCGGTGGTCGCGAACTCGGAGGCGGCACCATCCGGCGCGCCCGTGCGGCGCGCCCCCCGCCCGCTCGTGCTGCCCGCGCTGCTGGTGACGCTGTCCGCATCCGCCTGGGCGGCGTTGTGGTGGTGGAGTGCGAGCCCCTACGGCCGGTATCTCGATCACGGGGGCTGGGGCGAGTTCGGCGCGCTCGCGGCACTCTGCCGCGCGGTGCCCGAGGGCGAAATCATCGTTCCCGCGGTTCTGCACGCGCTGGCGTGGGTGCTGATGATCGCGGCGATGATGCTGCCGACCACGTATCCTGTGCTCGCGCTGTTTCGCCGGTTGGTCGCCGGGCGGCCCGACGCCGCTGCGCTGACAATGCTGGTCGTGCTCGGATTCTTCGTCGCCTGGTTCGCGTTCGGCCTCGTCGCGCATGGCGCGGATAGCGCGCTGCGGTGGGCCGCCACGGACGTGCCGGCGCTGTCGACGCACGCCTGGGCAATAGGCGCCGCCGTGCTGGCGGGGGCCGGATTGTTCCAGTTCAGCGCGCTCAAGTATCGCTGTCTCGAGCAATGTCACACACCATTCGCGTTCGTCGCCGCCCGCTGGCACGGGGTGGCACCGCGGCGCGAAGCGTGGCGACTCGGACTCGATCATGGAATCTTCTGCGTGGGTTGCTGCTGGGCATTGATGCTCCTGATGTTCGTCGTGGGCATGGGCAACCTGGGCCTGATGCTGGCGCTGGCAGCCGTGATGGCGGCCGAGAAGAACCTTCCATGGGGACGGCGCCTTCGCACGCCGCTGGGATTGGCGCTGCTGGGCGGCGCCGCGGCTATCGCCGCGGTTCACCTCTAGAAGCCGCGTTCCGGGGGGCGCCCCGGCCGCCCGCTCTGTTGCTCTGGCAACAACATCGGCGGTGGGCCGGAGTGCTTTCCCCGGTCGGCGTCCCCACATTGGAGAAGAACGGGCGCACAATCGCCGCCGAGGGGCGTTGCCGGAGGGTCGGGCGCCCCCGTTTCCTTTTCCGCAACGCGCACCGCAGGAGTTCCGGATGAAGTTCCGCTTCCCCATTGTCATCATCGACGAGGATTTTCGCTCCGAGAACACTTCGGGTCTGGGCATCCGCGCCCTCGCCAGCGCGATCGAGAAGGAGGGAATGGAGATCCTCGGGGTGACGAGCTACGGCGACCTGTCGCAGTTCGCGCAGCAGCAGTCGCGCGCGTCGGCCTTCATTCTGTCGATCGACGACGAGGAGTTCACGCGGGGGCCGGAGCTCGACCCGGCGATCGTCAACCTGCGCACTTTCATCAAGGAGATCCGCTTCAAGAACGCGGAGATCCCGATCTATCTGTACGGCGAGACGCGGACTTCGCAGCACATTCCCAACGACATCCTGCGCGAGCTGCATGGCTTCATCCACATGTTCGAGGACACGCCGGAGTTCGTCGCCCGGCACATCATCCGCGAGACGAAAGCCTATCTCGACTCGCTGGCGCCGCCATTCTTCCGTGCGCTGGTCGACTACGCGCAGGACGGTTCCTACTCGTGGCATTGCCCCGGGCACTCCGGCGGCGTCGCCTTCCTCAAGAGCCCGGTCGGCCAGATGTTCCACCAGTTCTTCGGCGAGAACATGCTGCGCGCCGACGTGTGCAATGCGGTCGACGAGCTGGGCCAGCTGCTCGACCATACCGGGCCGGTCGCCGCCGCGGAGCGCAACGCTGCGCGGATCTTCAACGCCGATCACTGCTTCTTCGTCACCAACGGGACGTCGACGTCGAACAAGATGGTCTGGCACGCCAACGTGGCGCCCGGCGACATCGTGGCTGTCGACCGCAACTGCCACGTGTCGGTGCTGCACGCGATCACGATGACCGGCGCGATCCCGGTCTTCCTGCCGCCGACGCGCAATCACCTGGGCATCATCGGACCGATCCCCCTGGATGAATTCAGGCCGGAGAGCATCGCGAAGCGGATCGAGGCCAATCCGTTCGCGCGCGAGGCGAAGAACAAGAAGCCGCGCATTCTCACGCTCACGCAGAGCACCTACGACGGCATCGCGTACAACGTCGAGATGCTGAAGGCCACGCTGGGCAACAGCATCGAGACGCTGCATTTCGACGAGGCCTGGCTGCCGCACGCGGCGTTCCACGAGTTTTACCGCGACATGCACGCGATCGGCAAGGATCGGCCGCGCAGCAAGGACGCGTTGATCTTCGCTACCCATTCAACGCACAAGCTGCTGGCCGGAATTTCGCAGGCCTCGCAGATCATCGTGCAGAACTCGCAGACGCGCAAACTCGACCTGCCGATCTTCAACGAGGCGTACCTGATGCACACGTCGACGTCGCCCCAATACGCGATCATCGCGTCGTGCGACGTTTCGGCGGCGATGATGGAGCCCCCGGGAGGCACCGCGCTGGTCGAGGAATCGATCAAGGAGGCGCTGGATTTTCGGAGGGCGATGCGCAAGGTCGAGAACGAATGGGGCAAGGATTGGTGGTTCAAGGTGTGGGGACCCGATCGCCTTTCATCCGAGGGAATCAAGCGCGACGACTGGATCCTGCGCGCCAACGAAAAATGGCATGGCTTCGGCGCGCTGGCGACGGGCTTCAACATCCTCGACCCGATCAAGGCGACGATCATCACGCCCGGCCTGGATGTTTCGGGCAAGTTCGCAAGAACCGGCATTCCCGCGTCGATCGTGACCCGGTACCTTTCCGAGCACGGCGTGATCGTCGAGAAGACCGGGCTCTATTCGTTCTTCATCATGTTCACGATCGGCATCACCAAGGGCCGCTGGAACACGCTGCTCACCGCGCTGCAGCAGTTCAAGGATGACTACGACAAGAACCAGCCGCTATGGCGGATTCTGCCGGAGTTCTGCGCCAAGCAGCCGCAGTACGAGCGTGTGGGCCTGCGCGATCTGTGCCAGCAGATTCACGAGATGTACAAGGGCAACGACGTGGCCCGCGTAACGACCGAAATGTATCGCTCGGACATGCAGCCGTCGATGAAGCCCTCCGATGCCTTCGCGTGCATGGCGCACCGCGAGATCGACCGGGTCGAGATCGACAACCTCGAGGGCCGCGTGGCCGGCGTCCTGTTGACGCCCTATCCTCCGGGCATTCCGCTGCTGATTCCGGGCGAACGCTTCAACCGGACGATCGTCGAATATCTCAAGTTCGCGCGCAGCTTCAATCAGAAATTTCCGGGGTTCGACACCGACATCCACGGACTGGTCGAGGTGCGCGAAGGCGGCAGCACGCGCTACTACATGGACTGCGTGCGGCAGCGCTGAGCCAGGTACAGGTGCAGCCGGGCATGGGCGCTGCATCGAGAGTATCCGAGAAAGGCCGAACTGGACCCCCGCGCCTGCTGTTCACCGGCAGCACCGCGGTTCAGGGATGCTCGGGCGCCAGGCCGGATCGTGACGCCCCGCTGGGTCGGGGCGCACCATCCGGCAGCGCGACGTTGCATTCGGTGAAGATGCGCGCCGTGCATGCGGCGCAGACCTTGGCGTCGAGCCGCCGGTAGATCGAGCGCAGCGCCTGCGCCTTGGTTGCCCACACGCGGTCTCGACCGAGCTCGTCCAGGAATCCGCCATGATCGAGTGCCAAGGTTACCTCGGGCTTGAAATTGCACAGATAGAGCGTGGCACCGGCATCGCGCAGGTAGCGCGCAGCCTGCACCAGGCATTCGCAACCCGCGATGTCGATAAAGTTGACGCCGCTGCCGACCAGCAGAACGTGCTCGACGCGCGGCCGATCCTTGCGTGCCGCCTCCAGTTCGTCGCGGACGTGCTCGACGGCTCCGAAGAACAGCGACCCGTCGATGCGCAGGATGTCGAGTTGCGGGCACAGCGGCGCCTCGCCGACGTGCGTGAAAAAGCGGCGCTGCGGCGTGCCGGAATCGGGCACGACGCGCGTGAGACTCGGATGCGTCGTCCGGTTGAGGTAGACGAGCAGCGACGCCAGCACCCCGACGAAGATGGCGAATTGGAGCTCGAGCACGAGCGTCGACGCGAAGGTGGCCACCAGGACGAACGAATCGCCGCGGCTCGTCCGCACGATGCGCCGCATCTCCCTCACGTCGATGAGCGCCCAGGCGACCACGAACAACAGCGCGGCCATCACCGCCAACGGCAGATACGCGGCAAAGGGTGCGACGAAGAGCAGGATCACCGCAAGCAACAGGGCCGAAAAGACCGCCGCCAGCGGCGTTTGCGCGCCGGCGTCGTAGTTTACGCCGCAACGGTTGAGCGAGCCGGACGAAGGCATCGACGAGGTGAACGCGCCGGCGATGTTGGACAGCCCCTGACCGATGAACTCCTGGTTGCCGTCGATGCGCTGGCCCGACTTGACGGCGATGGCGCGGGCGATCGAAAGCGCCTGCGTGAGCCCGAGCACGGTGAGCGCGAACCCGGTCGGAGCAAGCTGCCGCCAGACCGCCAGATCGAACGATGGCAGCGAAAGTGGCGGCAGCTCCGCGGGAAGCGCGCCGATGGTCGGCAGTTCGCCGAATCCGGCGCGACCGACGACAAAAGCGAACGCGCCGCCCGCGACCATCGCCACGATCATGTAGGGTAGGCGGGGCAACACCTGCCTGGCGATCGCGGCGACCCCCAGCGTGACCATGCCGGTGGCGAAGGTCCAGGGTTCGATGGTCGACAGGCTCGCGGCGAACAGGCGAACGGTGGGAAAGAAATGGGCGCTGGCCGGCACGTCGACGCCGAAGAAGTTGCGCAGCTGGGCGGCGATGATCAAGAGTCCCGCGCCGGCGGTGAATCCGACGATGACGGTGTGCGAGATGAAATTGACGATTGTGCCCAGGCGTGCCAGCCCGAGCGCCAGCTGGATCGCGCCGACCATCAGCGCCAGTGTCAAAACGAGATCGATGTAATGCGCGGTCCCCGGCGTCGCCAGCGGTGCCAGCGTCGCGAAGACGACGAGCGCCATTGCGTTGGTCGGTCCGGACAGCTGGTGCCAGGACGAGCCCCACAGCGCCGCGACGATGACCGGAACGATGGCGCAGTACAGACCGTACTGCGGGGGCAAACCCGCCAGCGTCGCATACGCGACACCCTGCGGCAGGACCACCAGCGCACCGACCAGTCCGGCGATCAGGTCCGCTCGCAGCGTGACGGGCGTGACGCGATCGCGCCACGACAGGAACGGCAACAGCTTCAGCGCAAGCGGGGACACGGAGCGAATTCGAGGATTGCGATACCCGCATCATGCCGGGTGAGCGTGCCCGCGCGCAAATCCGCATGACGTGGTCAGCGCCCGGTGCCTTCTCGCATTGTTGCCACATCCCCGCGTCGTCCAGGGTCGCGACGCTGCCTGCGCGAATCCGGCGCGTGCCCGCCAGGGCCGGCGCGCCCGTGACATTACGCTGCCGCGCGCGTCCCTGTGTCGGCGACCAGCGCGCCAGTCACCGCGTCGGCCTTCGCGGACCCGGTATCGCTGCCGACGTTCGCCAGCAATGACGCGAGCACGCACGACGCCATCCGCACTTCCATGGAATCGGCACGCTGAGGCGCGACGATGGGGATGCGCGCGCCGAGAACCACGCCGGCGGCGAGACCGCCCCCGAATGCAAGCATCGTGTGCAGAACCATGAGCGCGCTTTCCATCGAGGGTCCGATGAGCACGTCGACACCTCGTGCGATCTCGGACTTGACGCCGCGTGCGCGCGCGACGTCCGCCGACAGTGCGCTGTCGGGCGTCAGCGGACCGTCGACGACCGCGTCACCGAACATTCCATGGAGGGCCATCGCCTTGAGCGCCACCGCATCGGTGGTCGACCGGAACGCCGGCGCCGGGCCGTCCATCGCGGCGATCAATGCCACGTTCGGCGCCGGCACCCCGAGCGCGACCGCGAGCTGGATCGTGTTGTGCACGATGTCACGTTTCGCGGCGAGATTGGGCGTTACATTCATGTGCGCGTCGGCGAGCAGCAGTCCGTGCGGAAGCCCCGACAGATCGATGAAGAACGCATGCGACAGCCGGCGCTCGGTGCGCAGCCCCGAAGCGGGGTCGACCACCGGCCCGAGCAGGTCCTCGTTCGAAAGGCTGCCCCTGATCAGCGCGGCCACCTTGCCTTCGCGCGCGAGTTCGGCGGCGCGCAGACCCGCCGACTTCGGCTCGTCGGCGGTGTCCACGATGGGCAGCCGCGAGATGTCCAGCCCGTAGCGGTTCGCCGCGTCGCGGATTTGCGCCTCGGGCCCGACCAGTATCGGCTCGAGGTAGCCGGCAAATGCGCCGGACAGCGCCATCTGCAGCGACTCGCGGTCGCAGGGGTAGGCTACCGCGGCGGTCAGCGGCGGCTGGAGCCGGGCACGTTCGACCAGCTTCTGGAAGTGCGTGCGTACAGTCATCGCCCGAGCGTGTCAAGCACCATCCGGGTTGTCAATGACGCACCGACAGATGGCACGTGGCGGCGCCTGTCCGGTAGGTCTCCGGTTGCGGCGGCGCAACACGCCGGTCAGCTCGCTACACCGTTGCGAGCGTTGCGCGAAGAATGTCGATCATCGCGTCGACGTGCTCCTGTTGCGCGATCAGGGGCGGCGCCACGATCACGCAGTCGCCCGTCGCCTTCACGTGCAGTCCGGCGTCGAAGAGGCGCTTCTGGAACCGGTGGCCGCGGGCGCCGGGCGCGCCTTCGGGGTGGAGTTCGATGCCGGCGATCATCCCGTATCCGCGCAGATCGGCAACCGCCGCGATACCCTCGAGCGAGAAGATCGCGTCGAGAAAGCGGGGCGACAGCGCGCGACCCCGCTCGAACAGTCCTTCGTCGCGGTAGATGTCGAGCGTGGCGATGCCTGCCGCACACGCAGCCGGATTTCCAGAATACGTATAACCGTGGAAAAACTCGATCGCGCCTTCCGGTGCCGCGTCCATGATCGTGTCGTGGATTTGCCGGGAGACCGCCACCGCGCCCATCGGCTGCGCGCCGTTGGTCAGCGCCTTGGCCATCGTCATCATGTCGGGCGTCACGTCGAAACTCTGCGCGGCGAATGTCTGCCCGGTGCGGCCAAAACCGGTGATGACCTCGTCGAACACGAGCAGGATGCCGTGCTGGTCGCAGATTTCGCGCAGGCGCGCAAGATACCCGATGGGGGGCACGAGGCACCCGGTGGAGCCGGCGATCGGCTCGATGAAGCACGCGGCGATGTTCTCCGCGCCGTGCAGGTTCACGAGGCGCAGGAGGTCGTCGGCGAGTTCGGCGCCATGCGCGCCTTCCCCTCGGGTGAACAGGTTTTCCCGCAGGTGCGTGTGCCGCATATGTGCGATCCCGAGGAGCGCCGGGCCGAACTTGCGGCGGTTGTTCAGGATGCCGGCCAGCGACACGCCGCCGAAATTGACGCCGTGATAGGCGCGCTCGCGGGAGATGAAAGTCGTGCGGCCGCCTTCGCCGCGCGCCTGATGATAGGCGAGCGCGACCTTCATCGCGGTGTCGACCGCCTCCGAACCCGAACTCGTGAAGAAGACGCGGTTCAGATCGCCGGGCGTCAGCTCTGCCACGCGCGTCGCGAGTTCGAATTGCTTCGGATGGCCGCGGGTGAACGGGGCGATGAAGTCCAGCTGCCGAAGCTGGGCACCGACCGCGTCGGCGATCTCCCTGCGAGCATGTCCCGCGGCGACGCAGAACAGCCCCGCGGCGCCGTCGATGATCCGGTCGCCGCGGTCGTTCCAGTAGTACATGCCCTCGGCGCGGACGACCATCCGGGGGTCGGCCTTGAACTCCCTGTTCGGCGTGAACGGCATCCAGTACTCGTCGAGCGAGACCGGGCGAGTCACGGCGGCGTTGTTGAGCGTGCGTTCGGCGTGACCCATCGAGGTTTCCCCGGCAAGGATGCGCAGCGATCGCGGGCGGTTGCTCGCGGATGCGAAATGGTACCCCTGCGCGTCGACGACGGCCCGGGCGCGGTGGCCGAAAGCGCGGAAACGTGACTTCCGCTGTCGGAAGCGTCGCGGCGCCGGTTTCACCCGATCCTCGGGACGACCGGCGGGCGCCCGGCCCCGTTCGACATGGCGAATGGCGGCAGTAGGGGTCGGCAATGCCGCTCCGCAGTACACCCGCCGGACCATCAATTACAGTAATATCAACGAAAACAACGGCCTGCAACTTTGCGGTTGCCGGCCCGGATATTGCTCTCCCATTCCCAATGTGGACAGCCCCGGGAGGAGGCGAATCATGACCATCAAGAAGCTTCTGCGCGTCGTACCCATCGTGTTCGCGCTGGCCTGCGCGCCGTGGGCGCAGGCCGAGGTGGGCGTCACAGCCGACTCGGTCCTCGTCGGCCAGTCGGCCGCGCTGTCGGGGCCGGCGAAGGAACTGGGCATCGACATGCGAATGGGCATCCTGGCGTACTTCGACCAGGTCAACAAGGCCGGCGGTGTCAACGGTCGCAAGCTCATCCTGAAATCGCTGGACGACGGCTACGAATCGACCCGCGCCGCCGCCAATACCCGGACATTGATCAGCAAGGACAACGTGTTCGCATTGCTGGGGTACGTCGGTACCCCGACCTCCGAGGCCGCCAAGCCAATCTTCACCGAGGCCCGGGTTCCCTTCGTCGGAGCCTTCACCGGCGCGGAATTGCTGCGCGCGCCGTTCAACCGCTACATTTTCAATCTGCGCGCGAGCTACTTCGACGAAACGGACGCCATCGTCGCGCTGCTCGCCGGGCTCGACCTCACGCGTATCGCCGTGTTCTACCAGAACGACTCCTACGGGAAGGCCGGCCTGACTGGTGTCGAGCGTGCCATGGCCAAGCGCAATCTCAAGGTCGCGGCAACGGGCACGGTCGAGCGCAACACCACCGACGTTGCGGCTGCCGTCAAGGACATCGCGAAAATCGACCCACAGGCGGTGGTGATGATTTCGGCGTACAAGTCCTGCGCCGCGTTCATCAAGGAGATGAGAAAGGCGAACTTGAATCCGCAGTTCATGAACGTATCGTTTGTCGGCACCAAGGCGCTGGCAGCGGAACTGGGCGAAAGCGGCCGGGGGGTGGGTATCTCGCAGGTCGTGCCGTTCCCGTGGAATGTGGGTACCCCCGTGGTCAAGGACTACCAGAAGCATTACCTCGCCGAGGCGGGCAACGATGCGTACAACTTCTCGAGCCTGGAAGGCTACATGGCCGCCAAGGTGTTCGTCGAAGGTCTGCGCCGGGCGGGTGCGCAGCCGACGCGCGAAGGATTCATCAATGCACTGGAGACGCTGCGCGGTTTCGACCTGGGCGGTTTCATCGTCAACTATGCACCGGGCGACCACAACGGCTCGAGGTTCATCGAACTCACGGTGATCGGCAAGGAAGGCAGGATCCTGCGCTGACCCCGCCGGCGCGGCCGGGCGACCTGCTCGGCGCAGGTCGCGCGCGCACCGGCGCGGGCACGGTTCCGTCTGGCGGTCGGAGCGGGTAACCTTCGTACCCTGGCGTTGCCCCGGACGAAGACCATGCACATCGGCGTACCCAAGGAAATCAAGGTTCTGGAAAACCGCGTCGGTCTGACACCCGCGTCGGTGCACGAGCTGGTCACGCGCGGCCACGTCGTCACCGTCGAGCACAACGCGGGCGCCGGCATCGGACTCTTCGACGACGCGTTCATCGCCTCCGGCGCGAAGATCGTGCCGGACGCCGCCGCGGTCTTCGCTGCCGCCGAAATGATCGTCAAGGTCAAGGAGCCGCAGCCGGAAGAATGCGCGCGCCTCGCGGCCGGGCAAATCCTGTTCACCTATCTGCACCTGGCGCCCGATCCCGACCAGGCGAAGGCGCTGGTCACGAGCGGCGCCGTGTGCATCGCCTACGAAACCGTGACGTCCGCGCACGGCGGGTTGCCGCTGTTGGCACCCATGTCGGAAGTGGCGGGGCGCATGGCTGTGCAGGCGGGAGCGTTCCTGCTCGAGAAGCCGCAGGGCGGCAAAGGCATTCTTCTGGGCGGCGTGCCGGGCGTGATGCCGGGCAAGGTCGTCATCCTGGGCGGCGGCGTGGTCGGTACGCATGCGGCGACGATCGCGCTCGGCATGGGCGCCGACGTCACTGTGCTCGACCGCAGCCCGGACGCGATGTCGGCGCTGTGGAAACAATTCGGGGCGCAGCTCAAGACCGAGTTCTCGACGCATGCGGCAGTCGAGCGGCAGGTCACGCGCGCCGACCTCGTGATCGGTGGCGTGCTGATCCCCGGCGCATCGGCGCCGAAACTCGTCACGCGTGACATGATCCGCGGAATGCAGCCGGGATCCGTCGTGGTCGACGTGGCGATCGACCAGGGTGGCTGCTTCGAGACGTCGCATCCAACCACGCACGCGGAGCCGACTTTCGTGATCGACGGCGTGGTTCACTACTGTGTCGCGAACATGCCGGGTGGCGTTCCCCGAACCTCCACGTTCGCGCTCAACAACGCGACGCTGCCGTTCGCTCTCACGCTGGCCGACAAGGGCTGGAGGAAGGCGCTGGCCGACGACGTGCACCTGCGCAACGGGCTCAACATCGCGATGGGCAAGGTCACCTGCCGGCCCGTGGCAGAAGCGCTGGGCTACGCGTACGTCGATCCGCTCGCCTTGCTCAAGTAGGGCCCGGTACTACAGTCCCCAGGGCCACGGTCGCCTGCATCCTCCGCCTTGTTCCCTCGTCTGCGCGAAGCGACCGGCGAGCGCTACCTCACCGGACGGACCGCCGCGATAAACGCGGCGCGGGCCTCACCGCTGCATCTTCTCCCGTACCTTCTTGAGCGCATCGATGAAGCTGTTGAGGCCCGTCTTGTCGAGCCCATCCGGCTCCGTCGCGAATTCGAGCAGCAGGCGTTTGCGGTCGGGCGAAACATGCAGGATCACGTCACCACAGCGGCCCAGATCGACCTTCTTCCGGATTCCTTCCTTCGAGTCCTTCATGCGTTGCTCCCTCTTCCCCTGAAAATCGCCTGACCAGGCGGCTGGCCGAGCGCTGTCGTTATACCCGAATCGGCAAGCCGCCGGTGTCACAAACCGGGTCCGGTCCTGGCCGCGTCGCGGTCGCGGCAATCCGGAGCCGACTGCGAGGCCTGTCATTTTCGGTCATCTCGTTGTCACGACCATGTAATACGCCGGCCGGACAATTCGCGACATCGTTGACGTGAAAGGAAACACCAGATGAATCGCAACACATTGATCAAGGGTTTTCTCGTCGCGGCCGCCATGGCGTTTGGTGTCTCGGCCCAGGCGGTCGACATCACCGGCGCCGGCGCCACGTTTCCCTACCCGATCTACGCGAAATGGGCCGATGCCTACAAGAGCAAGACCGGTGTCGGCATGAACTACCAGTCGATCGGTTCCGGCGGCGGCATTGCCCAGATCAAGGCGAAGACGGTCGACTTCGGCGCGTCCGACGCTCCATTGAAGCCGGAGGATCTCAAGGCGGCCGGCTTGATGCAGTTTCCAGCCATCATCGGCGGAATCGTGCCGGTTGTGAATATTGAGGGAATTGCCGCGGGGACGTTGAAGCTGTCGGGTCCTGTGCTCGCCGGAATCTACCTGGGCAAGATCAAGTCCTGGAATGACAAGGCTATCGCAGATCTCAATCCAGGGGCGAAGCTTCCGGCCGACCCGATCACCGTCGTGCGCCGTTCCGACGGCTCCGGCACCACCTTCAATTTCACCAATTACTTGTCCAAAGTCAGCGACGATTGGAAGTCGAAGGTCGGTTCCGCCACCGCAGTGGCTTGGCCGGAGGGGGTAGGCGGCAAGGGTAACGAAGGTGTGGCTGCCTACGTGCAGCGCATCAAGGGCTCGATCGGTTACGTCGAGATGGCGTACGCAAAGAAAAACAACATGACCTATGCACTGGTGCAGAACAGGGAAGGGCAATTTCCGAAGCCCGAGACTGCGTCGTTCCAGGCGGCGGCCGCCTATGCCGACTGGGCGAACGCGCCCGGCTTCTACCAGATCATCACCGATTCGCCGGGCAAG
This sequence comes from uncultured beta proteobacterium, assembly GCA_963739745.1. GTDB lineage: Bacteria > Pseudomonadota > Gammaproteobacteria > Burkholderiales > Casimicrobiaceae > VBCG01. The sequence goes on along the minus strand of CAVUCJ010000002.1, from coordinate 91,327 downwards.
GAATCGTGGCCCATCGCCGCGACCAGTTTCATCCTGCTGCATACAACTCAGGACAAGCCCCAGAACGCCACCGAGGTCATGAAGTTCTTCGACTGGTCGTTCAAGAACGGTGACAAGATGGCAGAGGAACTCGATTACGTGCCGATTCCGGACAGTCTCGTCAAGCTTAACGAGGCGGCGTGGAAGAGCCAGGTCAAGGATGCCGGCGGCAAGCCCGTTTGGAACTGACCGGATCCACCGTTCACACGATCGACCGCAGGACAGTTTCGACTCGCCGGCCGCGGAACGCAGGTTCGCGGCCGGTTTTTCATTGGGGGAGAGATAATGGGTGCCGAATCCGTCGCCGCCACCTTGCCCGGACCCATGAACGCAGCAGACAACTCCCGCGCAGAGCGCGAACCGTCACCGCCTTCGGAGCGCCGCACCGCTGCACCCTGGCAGGACTGGCTGTTCGAGCACACGACGATGTTCTTCGCCGTGTTCGTGCTGGCGCTGCTGCTCGGCATCCTGCTGGCGCTGGGCTATTCGGCGGTGCCGGCGTTGAGCAAGTTCGGTCTCGCCTTCTTCGTCACCGACGTCTGGAACCCGGTCACCAACCAGTACGGCGCGCTGGCGCCTATCTACGGCACGCTGGTGACTTCGGCTATCGCGCTGGCGATCGGTGTGCCGGTGAGCTTCGGCATCGCGCTGTTCCTAACCGAAATGTGCCCTGCGGCGCTGAGGCGACCGCTCGGGACCGCGGTGGAACTGCTGGCTGCGATCCCGTCGATCATCTACGGCATGTGGGGCCTGTTCATCTTTGCGCCGATCTTCGGCGACTATGTCCAGCCACTGCTGCAGCAGACGTTCGGAAATCTGTGGATCCTGGGCCCGCTGTTCCAGGGCGCGCCCAATGGAATCGGCATGCTGTCGGCCGGCATCATCCTGTCGGTGATGATCATCCCCTTCATCGCGTCGGTCATGCGCGATGTGTTCGAGATCGTGCCGCCGGTGCTGAAGGAGTCTGCCTATGGAATCGGCTGCACGACCTGGGAGGTGGTCTGGAACGTCGTGCTGCCCTACACCAAGGTCGGCGTGATCGGCGGCATCATGCTCGGCCTGGGTCGAGCCCTGGGCGAGACGATGGCGGTGACCTTCGTGATCGGCAACGCCTACCGGATCAGCCTCTCGCTGTTCGAGCCGGGAAATTCGATTGCCTCGGCGCTTGCCAATGAATTCAACGAGGCCTCGGATCCGGTCCACCGCGCGTCGCTGATGGCGTTGGGGCTCGTGCTGTTCGTGTTGACGTTCGTCGTCCTGGCGTTCTCGCGCATGCTGATCGCTCAGCTCGCCAAGGGCGAGGGCAGGAAGACCTGAGGAGGACGGCATGGTAACGCTCTATCATCGGCGGCTCTTCGTCAACCGATTCAACCTGGTGATGTCGCTCGCCACGATGGCCTTCGGCATGTTCTTCCTGCTCTGGATCCTCGGGGTGCTCTTCTGGCATGGCTTCAGCGCGCTGTCTCCGACGCTCTTCACCCAGATGACGCCGCCGCCGGGTTCGGCGGGCGGGCTGGCCAACGCCATCTACGGCAGCGTCATCATCGTGCTGGTGGCGACTTTCATCAGCACGCCCATCGGCGTGCTGGCCGGCATCTTCCTCGCGGAATTCGGCAAGGATCGCTGGGTCGCCAAGGCAACGCGCTTCATCAACGACATCCTGCTGTCCGCTCCGTCCATCGTGATCGGGTTGTTCGTCTACACGATCTACGTTGCCCAGGTGAATCATTTTTCCGGCTGGGCAGGGTCCTTCGCCCTGGCGCTGATTGCGATCCCCGTCGTCGTGCGCACGACCGAGAACATGCTCCATCTCGTGCCGAGCAGCCTGCGGGAGGCAGCCGTGGCGCTGGGCGCGCCGATGTGGAAGGTGATTCTGATGGTGACGCTGAAGGCGGTGCGCGGCGGCGTGATTACCGGCGTGCTGCTGGCAGTCGCGCGAATGTCCGGCGAAACGGCGCCGCTGCTGTTCACCGCGCTCAACAACCAGTTCTGGAGCGCCAACATGAACGCGCCGATGGCCAATCTCCCGGTGGTGATCTTCCAGTTCGCGCTGAGCCCATTCGAGGACTGGAAGTCGCTCGCGTGGGCCGGCGCGCTTCTCATCACGCTGGCGGTGCTCGTCATCAACATCGTTGCCCGCTCGGTCTTCCGGCAGGCCTCGGTCCGCTAGGATCCGCCAAATGAACGAAGCCACGCTGGTATCGCGCCCGACCGCGGCGTCCTCGACCCTGCCGCCCTCCACGCCCAAGATGTCGATCAGAAAGCTCGACTTCTACTACGGCAAGTTCCAGGCGTTGAAGGACGTCAATCTCGAGATCGCGGAACGCCGCGTCACCGCATTCATCGGGCCGTCCGGTTGCGGCAAGTCGACGCTGCTGCGGACGCTCAACCGCATGTATTCGCTCTATCCCGGACAACGAGCCACGGGCGAAATCCTGTTCAACGGCCAGAACGTGCTCGATGGCGCCGTGGACCTGAACATGCTGCGCGCGAAGGTAGGGATGGTGTTCCAGAAGCCGACGCCGTTCCCGATGTCGATCTACGACAACATAGCGTTCGGTGTCCGGCTTTACGAACGGTTGGGCCAGCGGGAGATGGACGAACGGATCGAATGGGCGCTGACCAAGGCGGCGATGTGGGAGGAGGCGAAGGACAAGCTGAAGCAGAGCGGGATGGCGCTGTCCGGCGGGCAGCAGCAGCGCCTGTGCATTGCGCGCGCTGTGGCGGTGAAGCCGGAAGTCTTGCTGCTCGACGAGCCGACCTCGGCACTCGACCCGATTTCGACCGCCAAGATCGAGGAGTTGATCACCGAGCTCAAGGGCGAATATACGATCGCCATCGTCACGCATAACATGCAGCAGGCAGCGCGGGTGTCCGACTTCACCGCCTATATGTACCTCGGGGATCTGATCGAATTCGGCGAAACCGACAAGCTCTTCCTGAAGCCCAGGCGCAAGGAAACCGAGGACTACATCACGGGCCGCTTCGGCTGAATGCATACGGCGACATGCCGGGAGAAATCCGATGACCGAACATACTCACAAGCAATTCGACGCCGAAATGGAGGCAATCCGCAGCGGCGTGCTGACGATGGGCGGGATGGTCGAGACCCAGATGTCCCGGGCCATCGCGCTGCTCGAAGGCACAGACGAGGCGGGGCTGGTCGACCAGGTGGGCGCGGACGAGCAGGCGATCAACGGAATGCAGGTCGCCATGGACCAGCAATGCAGCCAGATCATCGCCAAGCGGCAGCCTGCAGCCATCGACCTGCGCATGATTCTCACAGTGACCAAGATCGTCAACGATCTCGAGCGGGTCGGCGACGAGACCAAGAAGGTGGCCTACAAGGCAGCGGAAGCGTCCCACTACCAGAAGCTTGCGCAGGTGCGCGCGTTCGACGTTGCTCGCGCGTGTGAGCGAGCCCGCGAAATGCTGCAGCTGGCGCTCGACGCGTTCGCGCGCCTGGACGTCGCGGCCGCCACCGAGGTCATCGACCTCGACGAAGAGATCGACGCCGCGTTTTCCGCGGTGCTGCGCCAACTCATCAGCTACATGATGGAGGATCCGCGGACGATCAGCCCCGCACTCGAAATCGTGTTCATCGCCAAGTCGATCGAGCGCATCGGCGATCACGCGAAGAACATCGCCGAGGCTGTCGTGCAGGTGGTGAAGGGCATCGACGTGCGGCACGCGACCGGTGATCAGATCCGTGCCGAGGTCGCCGAGGAGTGAGCATCATGGAAGGCCGACAATGATGCCGACGATCCTCGTTGTGGAAGACGAGCCCGCGATCCTGGAACTGCTGAAGGTCAATCTCGTCGACGCCGGGTACGAGGTCCAGGCCGCACCCGACGCCGAGACCGCGCATTCGCTGCTGAAGGAATCGCTGCCGGATCTGCTGCTGCTCGATTGGATGCTGCCCGGCCAGTCGGGACTCGCATTCGCGAAGCAACTGCGCGCCAACGCGCGAACGAAGGAGCTGCCGGTCATCATGGTGACGGCGCGCACCGACGAGGCCGACCGAGTCGCCGGACTTGAAGCGTGGGTCGACGACTACGTTACGAAGCCCTTCTCGCCCCGCGAACTGAAGGCGCGCATCAAGTCGGTGCTTCGTCGTCGCGCGCCGGAGGCGGCGCAGGAACCGCTCGTGGCCGGTGCGCTGAAGCTCGACCCGGTCACGCATCGAGTCACCGCGGACGGCCGACCGGTTCCGCTCGGACCGACCGAATTCCGGCTGCTGCGCTTCCTGCTCGCCCGACCCGAACGCGTGCATTCGCGAGCGCAGCTGCTCGACCAGGTGTGGGGCGACCAGGTCTATATCGAGGAGCGTACCGTCGATGTCCACATCCGCCGCCTGCGGCTCGCGCTGGAGCCGTTCGATCTGGCATCGCTCATCGAAACGGTGCGCGGCAGCGGCTACCGGCTGGCTGCGCGGGACTGACGGCGGGTCGACGTCGCGTGCGCGGGCCGAGTTCGCTGATCCTGCAGGCGCTTGCCGCTCCGGCGGCGATCGCCGTCGCGGCCGCCCTGCTCTGGGGTCTGGTGGACGCCGCCGCGGCGCTGGCCGCACTGGCGCTTGGGTGGGGCACGATCATTGTCTTCCATGTCGTCAGTCTGGACCGCTTGACCGACTGGGCGGGTGGTGCGCTCGACGCGCCCGTACCGGAAGGCGCGGGACCGTGGCGTGAAGCGTTCTCGGCGCTCCATCGCCGATCCCGTACGCGCCGGGCGCACGAGCGTGAACTTGCACATCAAATCGAACGTTTCGGCAGCGCCGCGGAAGCCATTCCGGACGGCATGGTCGTGCTCGACACAACCCATCGGATCAGGTGGGCGAACGCGCGTGCGCAGCGCCTGCTCGGCCTCGACCTGGCGCACGACGTGGGCGCGCCGATCATGAACATTGTCAGGCACCCGGAAATCGTGCGCTATCTCGAGTCCGGCGATCATTCGGACACGATCGTCATCGATTCGCAGCGCGGCGCGGGCATCACGCTTGCCATCCAGATCGTGCCGTTCGGCGTCGCCGAGAGGCTCCTGATCGCCCGCGACGTCACTCAGCTCGAATCTGTCGCCCGGATGCGGCGGGATTTCATCGCCAACGTTTCGCACGAGTTGAAGACGCCGCTGACGGTGATCAGCGGTTTTGTCGAGACGCTGCAGGAGCTCGACCTCGACGATCGACAGCGTACCCGCTTTCTCAAGCTCATGGCCGAACAGGCAGCCAGCATGCAGCGGCTGGTCGAGGACCTGCTTGCGCTTTCTGCGCTCGAGAGCGAGCAAAACCCGCTCAGCGAGGAGCGGTTCGCGATCATGCCGCTGTTGCTTCAGGTATCGTCAGACGCCAAGGGACTGTCGCAGGGACGGCACGAGGTCGCGCTCGATATCGGCGCCGCCGCGAACGTGGCTGGAAGCCGCGACGAGATCAGGAGCGCGTTCGGCAACCTGGTTTCCAACGCCATTCGGTATACGCCGGCCGGGGGCAAGATCGATCTGGCGTGGCGTGTGGATGCCGACGGTTCCGGGGTGTTTTCGGTATCCGATTCCGGCATCGGCATCGCGCCGGAGCACCTGCCGCGGCTGACCGAGCGGTTCTATCGCGTCGATCGTTCCCGTTCCCGCGCGACCGGCGGAACCGGACTGGGACTGGCGATCGTCAAGCACGTGCTGCTTCGCCACCAGGCTGATCTCGAAATCGCGAGCGAACCCGGCAGGGGAAGTTCCTTCTCCATTCGCTTGCCGGCGCGGCGCGTACAGCAAGATGCGGCAACGCCGGAAACCGTGCCGGGTGGCGGGAGCGCCGCCGCCTCGAGCGGCACCGTTTCGTGACCCGCTGCCTGCGGGCTCGGCCTGCCTAATTCGTTGAATTTAAACATTTTTGCCGTGGCAGCGCCGGCCGGGCCGTCGACTCGCCCCCGTTTGACCGGGAACCGCTAAAGCTGCTACAATCGCGCGTTTCTGCGGTTGCAAAGCAGCGGGAGGGGTTCCCGAGCGGTCAAAGGGAACAGACTGTAAATCTGTCGGCTCTGCCTTCGAAGGTTCGAATCCTTCCCCCTCCACCATTTCGGGAGTCAGTTGTCGGTTGACCGGGGTCGGAGTCGACGGAAACCAAGGCGCACCCCGCGGCGGCGCATCGAGCGCCGGCGTGGTTTCAGAAGGAAGCGGTCGATGGCGCTCGATGCGCCGCTAACGGAAAGTGGGAAGCAACTGGCTACTGACACCTGACTTCTGACCCGCGGGTGTAGCTCAATGGTAGAGCAGAAGCCTTCCAAGCTTACGACGAGGGTTCGATTCCCTTCACCCGCTCCAGTTACCCGCATTACATGCGCTCGCAGTATCGGATTGAAGGAAGCGCCCATGTAGCTCAGTGGCAGAGCACTCCCTTGGTAAGGGAGAGGTCGCGTGTTCAATCCACGCCATGGGCACCACCAATGGACGGCGAATTGCAAACCCCTGCTCTTCGCCGGATGAGCTACCCGGGAATCGCTGTCCTCGGTTGTCGAGTGAGCAGTTGATCTCCGGAACAAAAGTCAACGAAAGAGCTGGAGAAAAGCAATGGCCAAAGGCAAATTCGAACGTACGAAGCCGCACGTGAACGTGGGGACGATCGGGCACGTGGATCACGGGAAGACGACGCTGACGGCGGCGATGACGCTGGTGCTGTCGCGGTTGTTTGGAGGGGAGGCGAAGGCGTACGACCAGATTGATGCGGCGCCGGAGGAGAAGGCGCGGGGGATCACGATCAACACGGCGCACGTGGAGTACGAGACGAAGAACCGGCACTACGCGCACGTGGACTGTCCTGGGCACGCGGATTACGTGAAGAACATGATCACGGGAGCGGCGCAGATGGACGGGGCGATCCTGGTGGTGAGTGCGGCGGACGGGCCGATGCCGCAGACGCGGGAGCACATTCTGCTGGCGCGGCAGGTGGGGGTTCCGTACATCATCGTGTACATGAACAAGGCGGACATGGTGGACGACAAGGAGTTGCTGGAGCTTGTCGAGATGGAGGTTCGGGAGTTGCTGTCGAAGTACCAGTTTCCGGGGGACGACACGCCGATCGTGATTGGGAGTGCGAAGCTGGCGCTGGAAGGGGACAAGGGGGAGATGGGGGAGGGGTCGATTCTGAAGCTGGCGGAGGCGCTGGACGCCTATATACCGCAGCCGCAGCGGCTGATTGACGGGCCGTTTCTGATGCCTGTGGAGGACGTGTTTTCGATTTCGGGTCGAGGCACGGTGGTGACTGGGCGGGTGGAGCGCGGGATTGTGAAGGTTGGGGACAATCTGGAGATTGTGGGGCTGAAGCCGACGCTGGCGACGGTGTGCACGGGGGTGGAGATGTTCCGCAAGCTGCTGGATCAGGGGCAGGCTGGGGACAACGTGGGGGTGTTGCTGCGGGGCACCAAGCGGGAGGAAGTGGAGCGAGGGCAGGTGCTGGCGAAGCCGGGGAGCATCACGCCGCACACGGAGTTCACGTGCGAGGTGTACATCCTGTCGAAGGAAGAGGGCGGGCGGCATACGCCGTTTTTCCCGGGGTATCGGCCGCAGTTTTATTTTCGGACGACGGACGTGACGGGGAGTTGCGTGCTGCCGGAAGGCACGGAGATGGTGATGCCTGGGGACAACATATCGATGACGGTGACGCTGATCCAGCCGATCGCGATGGAAGAGGGGCTGCGGTTTGCCATCCGCGAGGGCGGCCGGACGGTCGGCGCCGGCGTGGTGGCCAAGGTCATCAAGTAGTCAGGGGTCGGAATCCAGGAATCAGGAATCAGAAGGGTCAGATGGGAATGGCAAGAAAACCGGACGCTCCAAGAACGGTGTTGCTGGTTCCTGACCTCCGATTCCTGATTCCTGATTAGGCCAGTAGCTCAATTGGCAGAGCGGCGGTCTCCAAAACCGCAGGTTGGGGGTTCGATTCCCTCCTGGCCTGCCACTCTTCGGGTGTCGGAAGACAGAAGTCAGAAGGCAGAGACCGGAAGCGTGGCGGCGACGAACGAAATAGGCGAAAGGTTAATTTCGGAATTTGGAATGCATCTGGACACGAAGGGCGCGCGATCTGTGTGTCGTTTTCTGTCCGCTGATTCCTGACTCCCGATTCCTGACATGGACAAGGCAAAAATCGCTCTGGCGTTGATATGCGTGGTGCTCGGCATATGGGGTTACTACCATTTCTCCGAGACCGCGCAGGTTCTGCGGGTGCTGATGGTGCTGGGCGGACTGCTCGTGGCGGCAGGCGTGGCCTGGCTGTCGGTGCCCGGTAAGGAATTCTTTGCGTTTGCCCAGGAGGCGTGGGCGGAATCCGGCCGCGTTTCGTGGCCGACGCGCAAGGAAACGATGCAGACCACGGCGATAGTCTTCGCGTTTGTCGTGGTCATGGCCCTTTTCCTGTTTGCCGTGGATACGACACTCGCATGGATCATCAAGTTACTGACGGGCAGGACCGACGGATGAGCAAGAAATGGTTCGTTGTCCACGCCTACTCGGGTTTCGAGAAAAGCGTGCAGCGCGCGTTGCTCGAGCGCATCAAGCGCTCCGAGCTGCAGGATCAGTTCGGCCAGATCCTGGTGCCGGTCGAGGAAGTGGTCGAAATGAAGAATGGCGCCAAGGCGATCTCGGAGCGCAAGTTCTTCCCCGGCTACGTGCTGGTCGAGATGGACATGACCGACGACTCGTGGCACCTCGTGAAGAGCACGCCCAAGGTCACCGGGTTCGTGGGCGGCTCGGCGAACAAACCGACGCCGATCACACAGAAGGAAGTCGATGCGATCCTGCGCCAGGTGCAGGAAGGCGTCGAAAAGCCGCGCCCCAAGGTGCTGTTCGAGATGGGCGAGGCGGTGCGTGTCAAGGAAGGCCCGTTCACCGATTTCCACGGCAACGTGGAAGACGTGAACTACGAGAAGAGCAAGCTGCGGGTGTCGGTGACGATATTCGGGCGATCGACGCCGGTGGAGCTGGATTTCAGCCAAGTAGAGAAGGCTTGATATTCCGTCGCGCTGCGCGCGACGGAATAACTGTCCATGTTGGAGCGTCGCCGCTGGCGACGATCCACGTGGACGAGGGCCTCCGCCACACGCGGAGGCGTTGAAAGGTCAATGGCATGGTGCCTTGATCCGATTGCCGGGGAGGGTGCGCATCGAAAATGCGTCCCGCTTGAACCCACGAGGAGAAAGTAATGGCGAAGAAAATCGTCGGATTCATCAAGCTGCAGGTGCCGGCCGGGAAAGCGAATCCCAGCCCGCCGATCGGTCCCGCGCTGGGCCAGCGCGGTCTCAACATCATGGAATTCTGCAAGGCGTTCAACGCCCAGACGCAGAAGGTCGAGCCGGGCCTGCCGATTCCCGTGGTGATCACCGCCTACGCGGACAAGAGTTTCACGTTCATCATGAAGACGCCGCCGGCGTCCGTTCTCATCAAGAAGGCGGCGAAAGTGGAAAAGGGCAGCCCGAAGCCGCATACCGACAAGGTCGGCAAGCTGACGCGCGAACAGGTCGAAGAGATCGCAAAGACCAAGACGCCGGACCTCACCGCAGGCGACCTTGATGCTGCCGTTCGCACGATTGCCGGCAGCGCCCGCAGCATGGGCATCACCGTTGAAGGGGTGAAATAGCCATGGCCGAGCAAAAAGCCCCGCGCTTGACCAAGCGCATGAAGGTCGTCCGCGCCAAAGTGGACCGCAGCAAATTCTATTCGGTCGACGAGGCCCTGAAGATCGTCAAGGAGACCGCCGTCGCCAAGTTCGACGAGTCGGTCGACATCGCCGTGAACCTGGGTGTGGATGCGAAGAAATCGGACCAGACGGTTCGCGGATCGGTTGTGCTGCCCTCGGGCACCGGCAAGAAGGTTCGCATCGCCGTGTTCGCACAGGGCGAGAAGGCGAAGGCAGCCGAGGAAGCCGGCGCCGACATCGTGGGCTTCGAGGATCTGGCTGCGAAGATCAAGGAAGGCTTCATGGAATTCGACGTCGTGATCGCATCCCCGGATGCGATGCGCGTGGTCGGCCAGTTGGGCCAGATTCTCGGCCCCCGCGGTCTGATGCCGAATCCAAAGGTTGGCACGGTATCCGCAGACGTCGTTCAGGCCGTGAAGAACGCGAAGGCTGGGCAGGTGCAGTACCGCACCGACAAGGCCGGCATTGTCCAATGCACGATCGGCCGCGCATCGTTTACGCCCGAACAGCTTAAGTCCAACCTCACCGCGCTGATCGAGGCACTGAACAAGGCAAAGCCGCAGGGCGCCAAGGGTGTGTACCTGAAGAAAATCAGCCTGTCGTCGACGATGGGCGCTGGCGTCCGCATCGATCAGACGTCGCTGCCCGCTGCGCCGGCTGCGCAGTAATGAAATTTTGAGGGACGCCGTCGTCGCAAGACGGCGGCGGACCGTCAAAGACCGCTGGAGCCCTAGGCTTAATCCGGGCCGACGGAGTGGGGACGATGAGGGGACCTCTGACCTCTGACTCCTGATTCCTGATTCCCGACCCAGCGTAGATGGTGCCCTCGACCAGGTTTGCCTGGACGAACGGTCACCGCAGAAGCCCACGATTTTCGAGTGGGCGCCTGAAAGAGAGGTGAACCTTGAGTCTCAATTTGCAGGAAAAGCAGGCGGTAGTCGCGGAAGTCGCGAAGCAGCTCGCTGGCGCTCAGGCCGTCGTCATGGCCGAGAACCGCGGGATGCCCGTGGCGGCGATGACGCAGCTGCGAGCGAAGGCGCGGGCTTCCGGCGTGTACTTTCGGGTGGTCAAGAACACCCTGGTACGCCGGGCGGTCTCCGACACGCCGTTCGCCACGCTGGCCGACAGTATGGTCGGTCCGCTGGCTTATGGCATCGGCCCCGACCCCGTGGCCGTGGCGAAGGTCCTGAATGACTTCGCCAAGGGCAACGAGAAGTTCATCATCGCCGGTGGCGCGATGCCGGGGCATTTGTTGTCCGCCATGGACATTTCTGCCCTTGCGTCGTTGCCTTCGCGGGACGAACTCATCGCAAAGCTGCTGGGCACGATGCAGGCGCCGGTCGCGAAGCTGGTCCGTACGATGAACGAGGTGCCGTCGAAGTTCGTGCGCACGCTCGCCGCCGTCCGGGACGCCCGACAGGCCGCTTGATATTCCGCCTACCGCAACCATTCTCAACTGTTACGTTCCAGGAGCAATCTCATGTCCGCAGTCCAAACTGAAATTCTCGACAAGATTTCGTCGATGACGGTCCTCGAGCTCTCCGAGCTCATCAAGGCGATGGAAGACAAGTTCGGCGTGTCCGCCGCGGCAGCAGTGGCTGTCGCCGGCCCGGCCGCAGGCGGAGCGGCGCCCGCCGCGGCTGCCGAAGAGCAGACCGAGTTCACCGTCGTCCTCGCGACATTCGGTGAAAACAAGGTCAACGTCATCAAGGCGGTCCGCGAGCTGACGGGCCTTGGCCTGAAGGAAGCGAAGGACCTGGTCGACGGTGCGCCGAAGCCCGTGAAGGAAGGGGTCAACAAGGCCGACGCTGAAGCCGCCAAGAAGAAGCTGGAAGAGGCGGGCGCAAAAGTAGAAATCAAGTAATTCTAGCCAGATGGGGTCGCAGGGCTAACGCCGCGACCCCATGGAACAATCACTACGCTGAATGGTAGTGGGCTAGCTGATCACCCCGAAATCGCGGGCATAGCCCGTCGATTTCGGGGGCAAGCAAACACCGAGACGGTGGTACTTATGCCGTCCCGCTTCGATCGGTGATCGAAGCGAAGTGGATTCGGTTCATATCTCGAGTCTTCTTCGCTTCGCTTTCTTAAGTCGACTGAGGAAAGCAGGGTTGGTCGGGCGTCGCTGCAATGGCGACGTTGTCCGCCAGCGGCTGGTAGTGGCCAGCCACCAAACCTGGGAATGCAAGGTTCCCGGACAGTCGAGGCAGCAAGGAGCCGGCGCGCCGCGTTGGCTCCGTGAAGCAGGACCGTCCGCGCCAGGCTTGGCGCGGCCCCGCACGAACCGGAGATGGACCCTACGCTATGGCGACTACCACGGCTACGCCCTACACCTTTACCGAAAAGAAACGCATCCGCAAGAGCTTTGCGAAGCGCGCGAGCGTGCTCGAGGTGCCGTTCCTCCTCGAAACACAGCTCGCATCCTATCGCGCGTTCCTGCAGGAATTCACGCCCGCCGAACAGCGCAAGAATGAAGGCCTGCAGGCGGCATTCACGTCGATCTTCCCGATCTCGAGCCACTCCGGCAATGCCCGCCTCGAGTTCGTGGGCTTCTCTCTGCTGCCGCCGGCGTTCGACGTAGTCGAGTGCCAGCAGCGCGGCCTCACCTACTGTTCCGCACTGCGCGCCAAGGTCCGCCTGATCATCATGGACAAGGAGGCGCCGAAGGACACGGTGAAGGAGGTGAAGGAGCAGGAGGTCTACATGGGCGAGATCCCGCTCATGACCGAAAACGGCTCGTTCATCATCAACGGCACAGAACGCGTGATCGTATCGCAGCTGCACCGGTCGCCCGGCGTGTTTTTCGAGCACGATCGCGGCAAGACCCACAGTTCCGGCAAGCTGTTGTTCTCGGCACGGGTGATTCCGTACCGGGGTTCATGGCTCGACTTCGAGTTCGACCCGAAGGACTTTCTTTTCTTCCGCGTCGATCGTCGCCGGAAAATGCCGGTGACCACGCTGCTGAAGGCAATCGGCCTCTCGAACGAAGATATTCTCAAGCAATTCTTTCAGTTCGACACCTTTCACCTTTCCACGCAGGGCTCGGAGCTCGACTTCGTGCCGGAGCGGCTGAAGGGCGAGATGGCGCGTTTCGACATCGTCGGCAAGGACGGCAAGGTCGTCGCCGCCAAGGACAAGCGGATCACCGCGCGCCACGTGCGCGAGCTGGTCGACGGCAATGTCAAGCGCATCGCGGTGCCGAACGACTACGTCGTCGGTCGCACGCTGGCGACAAACGTCATCGACACCACGACCGGCGAGATCATCGCCAAGGCGAACGACGAGGTTACCGAGGAGTCGCTGCAGAAGCTGCTCGATGCCGGCGTCAAGGACATCCAGACCATCTACACGAACGACCTCGACATGGGCCCGTTCATTTCGCAGACGCTGCGTACCGACGACACGCCCGACCAGTACGCGGCGAAGGTCGGCATCTACCGGATGATGCGTCCGGGCGAACCGCCGACCGAAGATGCGGTCGAGGCGCTGTTCCACGGCCTCTTCTTTGCCGAGGAGCGTTACGACCTGTCCGCCGTCGGCCGCATGAAGTTCAACCGGCGCATCGGCCGCACCGAGCTGAAGGGCTCGGCCACGCTGACCAACGAGGACATCATCGCCGTCATCAAGATCCTCGTGGACCTGCGCAACGGACGCGGCGAGATCGACGATATCGACCACCTCGGCAATCGCCGAGTCCGGTCGGTCGGCGAGCTGGCGGAGAACCAGTTCCGTTCCGGCCTCGTGCGTGTCGAGCGGGCCGTGAAGGAACGCCTGGGCCAGGCCGAGAGCGACAACCTTCTGCCGCACGATCTCATCAACGCCAAGCCCATCTCGGCCGCGATCAAGGAATTCTTCGGCAGCTCGCAGCTGTCGCAGTTCATGGACCAGACGAATCCGCTGTCGGAAATCACCCACAAGCGCCGCGTGTCCGCGTTGGGGCCGGGCGGCCTGACGCGCGAGCGCGCGGGGTTCGAGGTCCGTGACGTTCATCCCACGCACTACGGCCGCGTGTGCCCGATCGAGACGCCGGAAGGACCGAACATCGGCCTCATCAATTCGCTGGCACTCTACGCGCGCACCAACGAGTACGGCTTCCTCGAGACGCCGTACCGCCGCGTGCAGAACGGCAAGGTCACCGACCAGATCGACTTCCTGTCGGCGATCGAAGAAGGGCAGTACGTGATCGCCCAGGCGAACGCCAAGATCGACAGCCATGGCAAGCTCGACGACGATCTGGTGTCCTGCCGCAGCGGGAACGAATTCATGCTGTCGACCGGCGAGAAGGTCAACTACATGGACGTCGCGCCCGCGCAGATCGTGTCGGTGGCGGCCTCGCTGATCCCCTTCCTCGAGCACGACGACGCGAATCGGGCGCTGATGGGATCCAACATGCAGCGGCAGGCGGTGCCATGCCTGCGCCCGGAGAAACCGCTCGTCGGCACCGGCGTGGAACGCACAGCTGCGGTCGACTCCGGAACGGCGGTGATGGCGCGCCGGGGCGGCAAGGTCGACTATGTCGATGCTTCCCGCATCGTGGTGCGCGTGCAGGACAGCGAGACCGCGGCCGGCGAGGTCGGTGTCGACATCTACAACCTGACCAAGTACAAGCGGTCGAACCAGAACACCAACATCAACCAGCGACCGCTGGTGATCGTGGGTGACGTGATTGCCCGTGGCGATGTCATCGCCGACGGGGCGTCGACCGACATGGGCGAGCTTGCCCTCGGGCAGAACATGCTGGTCGCGTTCATGCCCTGGAACGGCTACAACTACGAAGACTCTATCCTGATCAGCGAGCGGGTGGTCGGCGACGACCGTTACACGTCGATCCACATCGAAGAGCTGTCGGTGGTCGCGCGCGACACCAAGCTCGGTCCCGAGGAAATCACGAGGGACATCTCGAGCCTCGGTGAGGCGCAACTTGGCCGCCTCGATGACTCCGGCATCGTCTACATCGGCGCGGAGGTCGAGGCCGGCGACGTGCTGGTCGGCAAGGTCACCCCGAAGGGCGAGACGCAGCTGACGCCGGAGGAGAAGCTGCTCCGCGCGATCTTCGGTGAAAAGGCCTCCGATGTGAAGGACACCAGCTTGCGCGTCCCGTCCGGCATCTCGGGCACGGTGATCGACGTGCAGGTGTTCACGCGCGAAGGCATCGAGCGCGACAAGCGCGCCGCACAGATCATCGACGACGAGCTCAAGAGCTACCGCAAGGACCTGAACGATCAGCTGCGGATCGTGGAGAACGACGCCTACGCGCGGATCGAGAAACTGCTGAGCAACAAGATCGCCAATGGCGGTCCGAAGAAGCTGGCCAAGGGTGCCAAGGTGACCAAGGAGTACCTGGACACCGTCGCGCGGCATGACTGGTTCGACATCCGTCTCGCCAGCGAGGAGACCGCACAGCAGCTCGAGGCAAGCAAGGAAGCGCTGGCACAGCTGCGCGTCACTTTCGACGCGATGTTCGAGCAGAAGAAGAAGAAGCTCACACAGGGCGATGAACTGCCGCCCGGTGTGCAGAAGATGGTCAAGGTCTATGTCGCGGTGAAGCGCCGCCTGCAGCCTGGCGACAAGATGGCCGGCCGCCACGGCAACAAGGGCGTGGTGTCGAAGATCGTGCCGGTGGAAGACATGCCGTACATGGCGGACGGAACGCCGGTCGACATCGTGCTCAATCCACTCGGCGTGCCATCGCGGATGAATGTCGGGCAGATCCTCGAAGTCCATCTCGGATGGGCGGCGAAGGGCCTGGGCCGCAAGATCGAGGACATGCTGAAAGCGCAGGCCAAGGCCGCGGAGGTCCGCAAGTTCCTGGACCGGATCTACAACTCGACGGGGCGGAAGGAAAATCTTGACGCCTTCAACGATGCCGAGATCGTGCATCTGGCCGAGAACCTGCAGCGTGGCGTACCGTTCGCCACACCCGTGTTCGACGGCGCAACCGAAGTCGAGATCAAGGGCATGCTGGAACTGGCGGGCCTGCCGCGCTCCGGCCAGGTGACGCTGCACGATGGACGCACGGGCGAGGCGTTCGATCGTCCGGTGACCGTGGGCTTCATGCACATGCTGAAGCTGCATCACCTCGTCGACGACAAGATGCATGCGCGCTCGACCGGCCCGTACAGCCTGGTCACGCAGCAGCCGCTGGGCGGCAAGGCGCAATTCGGCGGCCAGCGCTTCGGTGAAATGGAGGTCTGGGCGCTGGAGGCCTACGGCGCGGCATACACGCTGCAGGAAATGCTCACCGTCAAGTCCGATGACGTCAACGGCCGAACCAAGGTCTACGAGAACATCGTCAAGGGCGAGCACAAGATCGAGGCCGGCATGCCGGAGTCGTTCAACGTGCTGGTGAAGGAAATCCGCTCGCTGGCGATCGACGTCGACATGGAGCGCGATTAGCGTCGCGCTCCAGGAAACAGAATTTTCAGGAATCAGGGATCAGTAACATCAAAACGCGCGTCGTCACCAGCCGGTGGCTGGTGATTGGCGGCGGAACTCGGAGAGTTCGCAAATGAAAGCTCTGCTCGATCTGTTCAAGCAGGTAACGCAGGAAGAAGAGTTCGATGCCATCCGTATCGGCCTCGCGTCGCCGGAGAAGATCCGTTCGTGGTCGTACGGCGAAGTGAAGAAGCCGGAGACTATCAACTACCGCACGTTCAAGCCGGAGCGGGACGGGCTGTTTTGCGCCAAGATCTTCGGGCCGGTCAAGGACTACGAGTGCCTGTGCGGCAAGTACAAGCGCCTGAAGCATCGCGGCGTCATCTGCGAGAAGTGCGGCGTCGAGGTGACACTCGCCAAGGTTCGCCGCGAGCGCATGGGCCACATCGAGTTGGCCTCGCCGGTGGCGCACATCTGGTTCCTGAAGTCGCTGCCGTCGCGGATGGGGATGGTGCTCGACATGACGCTGCGCGACATCGAGCGCGTACTGTACTTCGAAGCGTTCGTGGTGACCGATCCGGGTCTGACGCCGCTCAATCGCGCGCAATTGCTGACCGAGGACGACTACATCGCCAAGCTCGAGCAGTACGGCGACGATTTCGAGGCCTACATGGGCGCCGAGGGCATCCGCGCGTTGCTGAAGTCGCTCGACGTCAACCACGAGATCGACAAGCTGCGCAAGGAGCTCGAAACCACCGGCTCGGATACCAAGATCAAGAAGATCGCCAAGCGCCTGAAGGTGCTCGAGGCGTTCAACAAGTCCGGCATCAAGCCCGAATGGATGATCCTGGAAGTGTTGCCGGTGCTGCCGCCCGAGCTGCGTCCGCTGGTGCCGCTGGACGGAGGTCGCTTCGCGACGTCGGACTTGAACGACCTCTACCGCCGGGTGATCAACCGCAACAACCGGTTGAAGCGGCTGCTGGAGCTCAAGGCTCCGGACATCATCGTGCGCAACGAAAAGCGGATGCTGCAGGAGGCCGTCGACTCGCTGCTCGACAACGGTCGTCGGGGCAAGGCGATGACGGGCGCCAACAAGCGTCCGCTGAAGTCCCTTGCCGACATGATCAAGGGCAAGGGCGGCCGCTTCCGCCAGAACCTGCTGGGAAAGCGCGTCGACTACTCGGGCCGTTCGGTCATCGTCGTCGGACCGCAATTGAAGCTGCACCAATGCGGGCTTCCGAAACTCATGGCGCTGGAGCTCTTCAAGCCCTTCATCTTCAACAAGCTCGAAACGATGGGCCTGGCGACCACCATCAAGGCGGCGAAGAAGATGGTCGAGGCGCAGGAACCGGTGGTCTGGGACATCCTGGAAGAAGTGATTCGCGAGCATCCGGTGATGCTGAACCGCGCGCCGACGCTGCATCGCCTCGGCATCCAGGCGTTCGAACCGGTACTGATCGAGGGCAAGGCGATCCAGCTGCACCCGCTCGTCTGCACGGCGTTCAACGCCGACTTCGACGGCGACCAGATGGCCGTCCACGTCCCGCTGTCGCTCGAAGCGCAGATGGAGGCGCGCACGCTGATGCTCGCATCCAACAACGTTCTGCTTCCCTCCAACGGCGAGCCCTGCATCGTGCCGTCGCAGGACATCGTGCTCGGTCTCTACTATGCAACGCGCGAGAAGATCGCCGCTGCAGGCGAAGGCCAGATGTTCGCCGACCTCGCCGAGGTCACGCGCGCCTATGAATCGCGCCAGGCCGAGCTGCACGCAAAGGTAAAGGTCCGGATCAAGGAAGTGGAGCTCAAGGTCGGACCGGACGGCGCCACGGAAAAAGTCGAGAAGATCACACGCTACGACACGACCGTCGGTCGCGCGCTGCTCTCCGAGATCCTGCCTCCGGGCCTGCCGTTCTCGTTCATCAACAAGCCGCTCAAGAAAAAGGAAATCTCGCGGATCATCAACGCGAGCTTCCGGCGCTGCGGCCTTCGCGAAACGGTGATCTTCGCGGACAAGCTGATGCAGGCTGGCTATTCGCTGGCCACGCGCGGCGGCATTTCGTTCGCTGCGGACGACATGCTGGTCCCGGCCGAAAAGGTGGCGATCATCGCCGACGCCGAAGGTCAGGTGAAGGAGATCGAGGCGCAGTACACGTCGGGCCTGGTCACGCAGGGCGAGCGCTACAACAAGGTGGTCGACATCTGGGGCCGCGCGGGCGATGACATCGCGAAGGCGATGATGGCGCAGCTCGGCACGATGGACGTGACCGATCGCGAGGGCAACGTGGTCAAGCAGGACTCGTTCAACTCCATCTTCATGATGGCGGACTCGGGTGCGCGGGGCTCGGCAGCGCAGATCCGGCAGCTGGCTGGAATGCGTGGCCTGATGGCCAAGCCGGACGGCTCGATCATCGAAACGCCGATCACCGCGAACTTCCGCGAGGGCTTGAACGTTCTGCAGTACTTCATCTCGACGCACGGCGCGCGCAAGGGACTCGCCGATACCGCGCTGAAAACGGCGAACTCGGGCTACCTGACGCGGCGCCTGGTCGACGTTACGCAGGATCTCGTGGTGACCGAAGACGATTGCGGCACCACCAACGGTGTCGCGATGAAGGCGCTTGTCGAGGGCGGCGAGGTCATCGAGCCGCTGCGCGAGCGCATTCTCGGCCGCGTGGTGGCCGCCGACGTCGTCAATCCGGAAACTCAGGCGACGCTGTTCTACCCGGCCACGCTCCTTGGCGAAGACGAGGTCGAGCAGATCGAGGCGCTGGGCATCGACGAGGTGAAGGTGCGCACGCCGCTGACCTGCGATACCCGCCATGGCCTGTGCGCGAAATGCTACGGACGCGACCTGGGCCGCGGGCATCTGGTGAACGTTGGCGAAGCGGTCGGCGTGATCGCCGCTCAGTCCATCGGTGAGCCCGGCACACAGCTGACGATGCGGACGTTCCACATCGGCGGCGCGGCGTCGCGTACTGCGGCCGCCTCGCAGATCGAGTCGAAATCGGCGGGCACCATCCGGTTCTCCGCGCTGATGCGCTATATCACCAGCGGCAAGGGTGACCTGGTGGTCATCGCGCGTTCCGGCGAGGTCACGATCCATGATGATGCCGGCCGCGAGCGCGAGCGGCACAAGGTGCCCTACGGCGCCACGCTGCAGGTCAAGGATGGCGACGTGGTCAAGGCGGGCAAGGTGCTCGCCATGTGGGACGCGACCGCGCGGCCGATCATCACCGAGTACGCGGGGCGCGTGAAATTCGAGCACGTGGAGGATGGCGTGACCGTGGCGAAGCAGGTCGACGATGTCACCGGGCTTTCCACGCTGGTGGTCATCGACCCCAAGCGGCGAGCGACGAGCACCGCCAAGGGCGTGCGCCCGCAGGTGAAGCTTCTCGACGAAGGCGGCGAGGAGATCAAGCTCGCGGGGTCGGACATGGCGGTCAACATCACCTTCCAGCTGGGTTCGATCATCACGGTGAAGGACGGTCAGCAGGTGAACGTGGGCGAAGTGCTCGCGCGGATCCCGCAGGAGACGTCGAAGACCCGCGACATCACGGGCGGCCTGCCACGCGTGGCGGAACTGTTCGAGGCGCGCTCGCCGAAGGATGCGGGCATGCTGGCGGAAGTCACGGGCACGGCGTCGTTCGGCAAGGACACGAAGGGCAAGCAACGCCTGGTCATCACCGACCTGGACGGTATCGCGCACGAGTTCCTGATCGCCAAGGACAAGCACGTCACCGTCCATGACGGGCAGGTGGTGAACAAGGGCGAGACCATCGTCGACGGTCCGGCGGATCCGCACGACATCCTGCGGCTGCTGGGCGTGGAGGCATTGGCCCGCTACATCACCGACGAAGTGCAGGACGTCTACCGGCTGCAGGGCGTGAAGATCAACGACAAGCACATCGAGGTGATCGTCCGCCAGATGCTGCGTCGCGTGGTCATCACCGAGCCGGGCGATACGCGCTTCATCCGCGAGGAAGGCGTGGAGCGTTCGGAGCTGCTCGACGAGAACGACCGCGTAATCAAGGACGGCAAGGATCCGGCGCAATTCCATCATCTGCTGCTGGGCATTACCAAGGCATCGCTGTCCACCGATTCCTTCATCTCGGCAGCGTCGTTCCAGGAGACCACGCGCGTGCTGACCGAAGCCGCGATCATGGGCAAGAAGGACGACCTGCGCGGCCTGAAGGAAAACGTGATCGTCGGGCGCCTGATTCCGGCGGGCACGGGACTCGCGTATCACACAGCGCGCAAGAAGGCCAAGCTGGGTGGCTCGGAGGCGGCGCAGGCCGCGTTCATGACCGAAGAGGAAGCCGCGGCGCAGGCCGCGGCAGCGGCCGCGACGCCGACGTCGGAGGTTTCCGCCGACGCGGCGTAGCGCCACGTCATTGCGCTCTGACTTTGGGGCCGGCGGGCAACTGCCGGCCCCATTTTCCTGGTGCGTGAAGCGCGACGCCCGCGCGTCCGGCCGCAGATCGGCCGAGGTCGCTAGCGAGCGTCCTGCAGCACCGCACGCAGCGAGCGAAAGAAACGTGGAATACGCTGCGACTGCAGCGCGAAATCGCGTTCCTGAGGCGCGCCCTTGGCCCGGAGCAGCGCGACCAGAGCGTCGCGTTCGGAGCGGGGCCAGTCCTGAACGCCCCCGGCGGCGGCGACAATCGGCGCCAGCAGCACGAAGCCCCGGCGTTGCGCGGCCGGCCAGCGGGCGAGGTCGTTGACGCCGAGCGATGCAGCGACCATGGCGGTCACCCTTTTCTGCGCTTCGTGCCGCGACCAGGTCGGTACTCGAGCGAGCTCTCGCGCCGCGCATGCGCCGACGCGCGGCAATAGCGCCTCGTCGAAGAAATCGTGGGGATCGAAACCGGGGAGGTCGAGATAGAGGTCGCCGGTGGCGAGCTCCCTCAGTGTGCGCGATTCGCTTCGGTATTTCCGGTCCGCGGCGATCCGTTGCGCCTCGCGCGACGCGAGCCTTCGCGTTTGCGCAGCCGCGGGCCGGAAGCCCAGCCGATAGTAGAACCAGAAGGCGCCGCTCTGGATGGCCTCGGCGTTGCCTGCGCCGAACTGGTAGGCGTTGATCACGAACCGCTTGCTGCCGTAGAGCGCATGGAACGCACGCAGCATCTGCACCCACAGGAACGCGGCCTCGCCGCCCCGGAAGGGATCGAAGATGTTGATGCCGGTGTTGGCCTGACGAAACAGCGGGGTGACGCCGCCGTAGCCGACCGGCACGCCATTCGCGAAAAGCAGGTAGCCGGTGTTTGTCTCGAGCGTAAGGCGCAGTTCGCGCGCGATGCCGATCACCGCCAGTGCGACGCCTTCGCCGAGTTCGCACCACCAGACCTCGTCGAGGTTCGGATAGGTCATTGCGTTGACCTCGCGGCAGCGGGCGGCGAGCGCGGCCCGCGCGGTCGCGACCACGCGCCGCGCGGGCCCGCGCGCGAGCCGCTCGACCCCAGGAAGCGGCTGCCCAACGTACGCCGCCACGTCGGAAGGCGGGCGGCGCATTCCTGTCCTGACGGCGAGCGCGACGCGTGGGAGCGCATTGCGCGTCACCGACCACGGCGAATCGTCCAGCCGCCACGCCAGCGGGACCTCGGCATCGTCCCACGCGTCGGCCAGGCGTTGCGAATGCGCGGGCGCGGACTTCACGGCGGCCGCCTTCAGCAGCCATTCGAGATCGGTGGCGGCGTCCATGCGGCGCGCGACGCGGAGCCAGTCGCGCACGGTGTACTCGCCGCTTTCGAAGGCTTCGCGTTCGCCGTCGCACGACAGCGCGCCGACGTAAGCGTCGAGCAACGCCGGATCGGTAAAGCCCTTCCAGTCGACGTCCGCATGGAGTGTCGCGACCTCCGCGATCCAGCGCGCCACGGGAAACGGATAGACGTGGCGCGTGACCGAACCCGCGACGCCGGAATCGTCGGCCGCCGCGCGTTGCGCCCGGGCGAGCAGGCGCACACGCTGTTCGACCTCACCCAGCATTCGCCGCGCGAGCGCGCGGGTCGCCAGCGCGCCGGGGAACGCGCAGAGGAACAGCAGGTCCTCGTGCAGTGCGCGCACGGCCGCCCAGGTGGCAAGACGCGTGGCGCGCAACAGCGCGAGCAGCGCACGCTTCTCGCGCTCGGCCTCGCCGCCATAGTTGTTGCGCAGCGCGCGCAGCCGCCGCAGCGTTGCCGCCGGCGTGCGCGTCACGACGATCGCGGCGTTGCGGTACCGGGGCGCGGTGCGCATCGCCATGGGGTGCGGGTCATCAGGGAAGCAACCGCATCCCGCCGATATTGCCGCGAAATTCGCAGCTCGAGTCGCGCCCGGTGTAGTTGCCGACGAGCCCGCCCTTCTCGAAGCGGAGACCCGAGAACGTTATCGCCCCTTGGGCGCCATTCGTGCATTCGTAGCGACCATCAAGGTTCCCGATCTGGCCCTGCTGCACCCACTCGCCTTCGAAATAGCAGGTGGGCGCGTAAATCGTCGCGAACGTGCCATCGAGCGTGATCGTAAGCGGCCCCGGATCCGTGGTCACGAGTCCGTTGCGCGAGGCATTCTTGCAGTTGTAGGTGACGTCGGTGGTGCCGCCGTAGAACTTGCCGACCGGTGAAATGGCCGCGAACGTTTGCCTCGTAATCTGCTTGACCACGACCACGCCATCGGCCGTGTAGCGCAGCAGCCCGTGATTGTCGTCACCGAACGCGATCTTCGCGGTGCCGACCACCCGGTACGTGACCAACGCCGGGTTGTACGGCGTGCCTTGCGCGGGCCCGCTCGTTTCGTACAGGTCGCCGCTATAGGTGAACACGCCATCGGAGCTGATCGACTCCAGCGTGAGCGTGACGGAGTACCAGACCGCGCGCTCGCCCTTGTCGTAGACAAAAAATGTCGAAAACAGCGTATCGGCCTGCTGGCTGATGTTGATTCCCCATCCGGGCTCCTTGGGGTTCCACCACAGGTCGCTGTAGTTGGCGGGAAGCGATGCGGCCGCCGGCAGGCTCATCGCGACGAACAGGGCGAAAAATGCAGCGTTCAGCGATCGGGAAAATCGAAGCGTCATGGCATCTCCTTGGCGTGGAAGTCCGAATTCCTGGGTTGGCGTAGGTGTGGCTCCAAAAGCATGCCCGACTCGCGCGCGCCCGTCGACAACGGACCGTGCGTACGATTGCGCACGGGATGCTTCCAGCCGCCTCGCGTCCCGGGGCGTTGCAATTAATTAATCGTTGAAATAATATGTGCGGATGTCAGCCACCGTTGCCAGACGTCTTTCCGGGCGACCGCCACTGGCCGCCGACCGGGTCGCGCGCGAGGCCCTGCTCGACGCGGCGGTGACGCTGTTCGCGGAGCAGGGCGTCGCGGCCACCAGTTCGACGGAGATTGCGCAGCGGGCCGGCCTCACGCCGGCGATGGTCCATTATTATTTCCGCAGCCGTGAGCAGATGCTCGACGCGGTCGTCGACGAGCGACTGGCGCGCTTCGCGGCGCGGGTTTTCGAAGCGCCCATGCCGAATTCAGCGGAAGCCATGGTGACCACGATCGTGTCCCGGCTTTTCGAGGCGGCGCGGGCGATGCCGTGGATGCCGCCGATTTGGATCCGCGAGATCGTCAGCGAGGGCGGGGCGTTGCGAGAACGAATGCTCCGGCATTTTCCGGCGGAGGCCGTCACCGCCCTCGCGAAGGTCATCGCCGACGAGCAGACGCAGGGCAATATCCCCGCCGGCATCGAGCCGCGCCTCGCGTTTCTGTCGATCGCGGGCGCGACAATGCTTCCGCTCGCCGTGCGTCCCCTTTGGGGGAAGCTGCCGGGATTGGGCAGCGTCACCGAAGCCCAACTTGAGCGGCATGCCGCGACGCTGCTTACGACGGGACTCGTCCCGGCCCTGGGCGGGCGTACCCGATGACGCCTTCCTTTGCCGCCCGCCTCGCCGGCTTGGCGCCGGGCATGATCTTCATTGTCGCGCTGGGCGCATGCACGCAGGCGCCGGCGCCGGGGTATCAGGGCTACGTCGAAGGGGAGTTCGTGAACGTCGCCTCGCCGATTGCCGGACGTCTCGACGAACTGGCGGTCAGACGCGGCGACGAAGTCGCGGTCGATGCGCGGCTCTACGCGCTCGAGGCGTTCAGCGAGGCAGCCGCCCGGCGAGAGGCGGAAGAACAGGTAAAGGCGGCCGAGGCGCAGCTCGCCGATCTGAAACAGGGGCGTCGTGTACCGGAGCAGGACGTCACGCGCGCGCAACTCGCGCAGGCGCAGGCCGACCTGCAGCGCAGCGCCACGACGCTCGCCCGCGACGAGGTGCAGTTTGGAATCGGCGGCATCGCGCGGGCGCAGCTCGACGACTCGCGATCGACGCACGCCGCGAATCTCGCCCGCGTCGCGCAACTCACGAGCGAGCTCGAGGTGGCGCGGCTCGGCAGTCGCGCCGATCAGATCAAGGCGCAGGCCGCACAGGTCGCCGCTGCGCGAGCCGCGCTGGACCAGGCGACGTGGAGGCTCGACCAGAAATCGGTGCGGGCCACGCGGCCAGGGCGCGTGTTCGACACGCTCTACCGCATGGGCGAGTGGGTTGCCGCGGGCAGCCCCGTGGTGCGAATGCTGCCACCGGAAAACGTCAAGGTCCGCTTTTTCGTGCCCGAAGCGATTTTCGGCTCATTGGCCGTGGGGCGCGCGGTCGCGATCCGATGCGACGGTTGCGGCGCCGAGATCCCCGCCACGCTTACCTACGTATCGACCGAGGCGGAGTACACGCCGCCGGTGATCTACAGCAACGAGACCAAGAGCAAGCTCGTCTTCATGATCGAGGCAAAGCCGACCGTCGAGAACGCCCAGCGGTTGCACCCCGGGCAACCGGTCAGCGTCGAATTGCGATGAGCGCCGCCGGGCCGCCCCAAGGCGCGTGCCCCCTGGGGGGGAGCGGCGCGCAGCGCCGGTCGGGGGGGAACATGCGAACGCCGCCGGGCCGCCCCAAGGCGCGTGCCCCCCTGGGGGGGAGCGGCGCGCAGCGCCGGTCGGGGAAGAACAAACCAGCGGTGCCGCGCAGGGGCGACGGAGGCGGCTACCGTCGGCCGGACGGGATCACCCCGGGCTGCGCCATCGTGACGACGGCTGACCCGCGCCATGGATGCCGAGGCCGTCATCGACGTACACGATCTCAACAAGAGCTTTGGAGACAAGCACGTCGTGGTCGATCTCTCGCTGCGCGTCGGGCGCGGTGAGATCTTCGGTTTCCTGGGGCCCAACGGCAGCGGCAAGACGACGTCGATTCGCCTGATGTGCGGGTTGCTCACGCCGGATTCGGGCAGCGGCAGCTGCCTGGGCTTCGACATCCGCAGCCAGTCGGAGGCGATCAAGCGCAACGTCGGCTACATGACGCAGCGATTTTCGTTCTGGGAAGACCTGACCCTTCGCGAGAATCTCGACTTCACCGCGCGCGTCTATCAGATGGCGGATCGACGTACGGCCGTCGATCGTGCGCTCGAGGATCTCGGCCTCTCGGGCCGCGCGAACCAGCTCACCGGAACGCTCTCCGGGGGCTGGAAGCAACGCCTGGCGCTCGCGGCTTGCATGTTGCACCGACCGCGCTTGCTGCTGCTCGACGAACCCACGGCGGGCGTGGACCCGAACGCCCGCCGGGAGTTCTGGGAAGAGCTGCACCGCCTCGCCGCGCGAGGCATTTCGGTCCTGGTCAGCACGCACTACATGGACGAGGCCGAGCGCTGTCACAAGCTCGCCTACATTGCGTACGGCCGGTTGCTGGTTCAAGGCACCGCGCGGGAGGTGATTGCCGGGCAGGCACTGACGACGTTCTCTGTGCGCGGGCCCGACCTCAACGCGCTCTCTACGCGCCTGCAAGGAATGCCCGGGATCGAACAGACGGTCGCCTTCGGCGAAACGATGCACGTCACCGGCAAGGATGCCGGCGCACTCGAGAAGTCCTTGCGCGAGTCCACGGCCGGCGGCGCGTACACGATCGCGCTGGTCGACACCGGACTCGAGGACGTCTTCATCCACCTGATGCAGGGCGCCGCGGACAATTGGGAAGACCGCGAGGCTCGTCTGAAATGAGTTCCAGCGCCGACACCGGGACAGGGTTCTCGTTCCAGCGCTGGTGGGCGATGGTGGCGAAGGAATTCCTGCAGCTGCGCCGCGACCGGGTGACCTTCGCGATGATCGTGGGCATCCCGATCATCCAGCTGACACTCTTCGGTTTCGCGATCAACACGGATCCGAAGCACATGCCGACGGCGCTGATCGTGAACGACCACAGCGAATTCACGCGCTCGTTCGTGTCGGCACTCACCAATTCCGAGTACTTCAGGATCGTCGGTGAATTGCCGGACGATGCGGCCGGACGCACCGCGCTTGCGCGCGGAACCGCGCAGTTCGTCGTGACGATTCCGCCCGACTTCACGCGCCGTCTGCTGCGCGGAGAGCGGCCGTCGCTGCTGCTGGAGGCGGATGCGTCGGACCCGACGGCCACCGGCGCCGCGCTCGCCGCGTCCTCGCAACTGGTGTCCGTCGTCGTGCGCCGTGATCTCGTGGGTCCGCTGGCGCCGCTCGCCGGCTCGCCGCCGCCGTTCGATGTCGAGGTCCACCGGCTCTACAACCCGGAGTCGATCACGCAATACAACATCGTTCCCGGCCTCATGGGGGTGATCCTCACGATGACGCTGGTGCTGATGACCGGCCTCGCGATCACCCGCGAGCGCGAGCGCGGGACGATGGAGAACCTGCTCGCGATGCCGCTGACGCCGCTCGAGGTGATGGCGGGCAAGATCGTTCCGTACATTGCGATCGGTTTGATCCAGGCGACGATTATCCTGCTTGCGGCCAAGGTGGTGTTCGCCGTTCCCTTCGTGGGCAGCGTGGGCACGCTCTACGGCGCCGCGCTGCTGTTCATCGCGTGCAACCTGACCGTCGGCATCATGATGTCGTCGCTCGCGCAGAACCAGTTGCAGGCGATGCAGCTGACGTTCTTCTATTTCCTGCCGAACATACTTCTGTCCGGGTTCATGTTTCCGTTCCGCGGAATGCCGGACTGGGCACAGGCGATCGGCAGCGTGCTGCCGCTCACCTATTTCAATCGCCTGGTGCGCGGCATCCTGCTGAAGGGCAGCGAGTGGCCCGATTTGTGGCCGAACCTGTGGCCGCTCATCATCTTCGCGGTGATCGTGATGAGCATCGCGGTGAAGTTCTACCGGCGGACGCTCGATTGAACGCGATGCGCCCGGCAATTTCCCTGCTGTTAGTCTTCGCGCTGGTGGGCGCTGGCTGCACCGTCGGCCCGGATTTCCACCCGCCCGACCCGCCAGCGATCGAGGCGTATACGCCGGGTCCGCCGCCCATCGCCGAGGGGATGCCGACGCTGGTCACCGATCGCGACATTCCCGCCGAGTGGTGGGCAGTGTTCGGATCGGCCGAGATCGATGCGCTCGTGCGCAGCGCGCTGGAGGGGAGCCCGACGCTGGACCAGGCCCGCGCCCGGCTGACGCAGGCACAGGAACTGCGCGCGGCGCGAGCCGGCGGCACACTCTATCCGCAGGTCGACGCGACCGCCGGTGCCGTCCGCCAGCGCATCGATCCCGCGACCTTCGGCTTCCCGGCCGCTCCCAACCCGGGGCCGTTCAACGTATTCAGTCTCGGCGCCGACGTTTCATACAACTTCGATATCTTCGGCGGGAACCGGCGCGAACTGGAAGCGCTGGCCGCCGAGGTCGACTATCAGGCGTACGAACTCGAAGCGGCGCGCCTGACGCTCGCGGGCAACGTCGTGGTCGCCGCGATCCGCGGCGCCGCGCTCGACGCCCAGATCGGAATCGTCGCCGACATCCTGGCCGCGCAGCGGCGGCAGCTCGCCATCGTCGAGGCGCGGTACGCGGCGGGCGGCGTAGCGCGGCTCGATGTGCAAAACCAGCGTCTGCTCGTTGCGCAGACGGAGGCTACGCTGCCACCACTGCGGGCGCAGCGCGCGCAAACCGGCCATCTGATCGCGGTGCTGCGCGGCGATCCCCCCGGGCTCGCGACCCAACCCGCGGTCCGACTCGGCGAGTTGAGGCTTCCCGGGGAAATGCCGCTGCGAATCCCCTCGGAGCTGGTTCGGCAGCGACCGGACATCCGGGCGAGCGAAGCGCTGTTGCACAAGGCGAGTGCCAATATCGGCGTGGCGACTGCCGATCTGTACCCGAAGCTGGTGATAACCGGCGGGTTCTCGTCCAGCCAGCTCAACCTTTCGGACGTCCTGGGCAACGGAATCAACATCTGGAACATCGGCGCCAATCTGCTGCAGCCGCTGTTCCACGGCGACGAGTTGCAGGCGCGCAAGCGCGCGGCGGTGGCGGCCTTCGACCAGGCCGCGGCCGCCTACCGGCTGGCAGTACTGCAGGGCCTGCAGGACGTGGCCGACGTCCTGCGCGCGCTCGAGGCGGACGCGGCGGCGCTCGCGGCCCGATCGGAGCAGGCGGCCCGGGCCGAGGAGGCGTACCGGATCACCCTCGGGCGCTTCGACGCGGGTGGCGTCAGCCAACTGGCGCTGTTGGACGCGCAAAGGCAGCACCTCGCGGCTGAAATCGACCGACTCCAGGCGCTGGCCAATCGGTATTCGGACGCCGCCGCGCTGTTCCAGGCGCTGGGCGGCGGATGGAAGGCCCCGTGAACCCGGCCCGGAGCCCGGTCTCCCTGCAGGTCCGAACACCATCGGAAAACCCGGGAAGACTGATCCAGGGGTGCGAAGAGGTTGACCCGGGGGACGTTTTGCCTCTATAATCGTCGTCTTTTCGCCTTCCGGACGGCCAGCGAACAAAGCTCGCCCGTGCCGGCCAAGCGCGACGCGTACCTGGCTGCAGTTCCCCGGTCGGCCAAGGCGCGATAAAGGTGGCCTGGGTGCCGCGCCGGAGTCAACTGCAGACGGCGCGTACGTGGGCCACTTTGATTTGCTGTTATAGAAAACGAAACGGAACTTGCGTGGCGATTGCGTAAAACGAACCAACGAAGCAGTTTCGCGAAGCCGGTGACGCGGCAGTAGACAGTCAAGCGTCGCCGAGCCCTAGGCCTTGCGGACCATCTGTCGCCAATGACGGTGACCGCACGAAACGGACAATCAGGATGCCAACGATCAATCAGCTCGTGCGGAAGGGCCGCAAGCCCGCCGTGTCGAAAAGCAAGGTGCCGGCGCTGCAGGACAGCCCGCAGAAGCGCGGAGTGTGCACGCGTGTGTACACGACGACTCCGAAGAAGCCGAACTCGGCGCTGCGGAAGGTCGCCAAGGTGCGGCTGACCAACGGTTTCGAGGTCATCAGCTACATCGGCGGCGAAGGCCACAACCTGCAGGAGCACTCGGTGGTGCTGATTCGCGGCGGCCGGGTGAAGGATCTGCCGGGCGTTCGCTACCACATGGTGCGCGGCGCACTCGACACCGCCGGTGTGAAGGACCGCAAGCAGGCTCGCTCGAAATACGGTGCAAAGCGGCCCAAGGCCGCGTGAGTCCGCATCCGGGCAGGCAGGCTTACGGCCGACCGGATTGCTGACCGAGAATCAACTGAGAACGGAAGAGACTTTCTATGCCACGTCGTCGTGAAGTACCCAAGCGCGAGATCCTGCCGGATCCGAAGTTCGCGAACACCGATGTCGCCAAGTTCATCAACGTGTTGATGGACAGCGGCAAGAAGTCGGTCGCCGAACGGATCATCTACGGCGCGTTCGAGTCGATCGCCAAGAAGGGCGGCAAGGACCCGCTGGAGGTCTTCAACCAGGCGCTGTCGAATTCGCGTCCGATGGTCGAGGTGAAGAGCCGCCGGGTGGGCGGTGCAAATTTTCAGGTGCCGGTCGAAGTGCGGCCGGTACGGCGCACGGCGCTGGCGATGCGCTGGCTGCGCGAGGCGGCGCGCAAGCGCGGCGAGAAGTCGATGGGCCAGCGCCTCGCGGCCGAGCTCCTCGAGGCCTCCGAAGGCCGCGGCGGCGCGGTCAAGAAGCGCGAGGAAGTGCACCGCATGGCGGAGGCCAACAAGGCCTTCTCGCACTTCCGCTTCTAGCACGGTAAACGGTAAACGGAAAAACCGACGAATAACCTCAGAGAAGAACCCATTCCCGAGACGGGGTAACCGCATCCCCGACTCGACTCTGGAAGACACTTCTCGATATTGCAGACCATGCCTCGAATCACCCCGATAGAACGGTATCGCAACATCGGCATCAGTGCCCACATTGATGCCGGTAAGACCACGACCACCGAGCGCATCCTCTTCTACACGGGCGTCTCCCACAAGATGGGCGAGGTGCACGACGGCGCCACGGTCATGGACTGGATGGAGCAGGAGCGCGAGCGCGGCATCACCATCACGTCGGCCGCCACCACCTGCTTCTGGAAGGGGATGGAAGGCAGTTATCCCGAGCACCGGATCAACATCATCGACACGCCGGGGCACGTGGACTTCACCATCGAAGTCGAGCGCTCGATGCGCGTCCTCGACGGCGCGTGCATGGTGTATGACTCGGTCGGCGGCGTGCAGCCGCAGTCGGAGACCGTCTGGCGGCAGGCGAACAAGTACAACGTGCCGCGGCTCGCCTTCGTAAACAAGATGGACCGTGTCGGCGCCAACTTCCTAAAGGTCTATGACCAGATGAAGTCGCGCCTTAAGGCAAACCCGGTTCCGATTCAGCTGCCCGTCGGAGCCGAGGACAAGTTCGAAGGCGTTGTCGACCTTGTGCGCATGAAGGCGATCTACTGGGACGAGAAATCCCAGGGCATGAAGTTCGACATGCGGCCGATTCCGACGGAGCTCGAAGCCGAGGCGAAGGAATGGCACGACAAGATGGTCGAGAGCGCGGCCGAGGCAAACGAAGAGTTGATGAACAAGTACCTCGAGGACGGCGAACTGTCGCCGGAGGAAATCAAGCGCGGGCTGCGCCTGCGAACGATCGCCGGCGAAATTGTGCCGATGCTGTGCGGCTCCGCGTTCAAGAACAAGGGCGTCCAGGCGATGCTCGACGCAGTGATCGACTACATGCCTGCGCCGACGGACATTCCCCCGGTCGAGGGCGAGCTCGAGAACGGCACCATCGGAGAACGCAGGGCCGCGGATGACGAGCCCTTCGCGGGACTCGCCTTCAAGATCATGACCGATCCGTTCGTCGGTCAGCTGGTTTTCTTCCGCGTGTACTCGGGCGTCATCAAGTCGGGTGACACCGTCTACAACCCGATCAAGGGCCGCAAGGAGCGCGTCGGCCGCATTCTGCAGATGCACGCGAACCAGCGCGAGGACATCAAGGAAGTGCGCGCCGGCGACATCGCAGCCGCGGTGGGTCTGAAGGAGGCGTCCACCGGCGATACGCTGTGCGACCCGCAGAAGGAAATCACGCTCGAGAAGATGGTGTTTCCGGAGCCGGTGATCCACGTCGCGGTCGAGCCAAAGACCAAGGCTGACCAGGAGAAGATGGGGATCGCGCTCAATCGCCTGGCGCAGGAAGACCCGTCGTTTCGCGTGCGCACCGACGAGGAGTCGGGCCAGACGATCATCTCCGGGATGGGCGAGCTCCACCTCGAGATCCTCGTTGACCGCATGAAGCGCGAATTCGGCGTCGAGGCCAACGTCGGCGCGCCGCAGGTGGCGTACCGCGAAGCGATCAAGAAACTCGTGCAAGTGGAGGGCAAGTTCATCAAGCAGTCGGGCGGCCGCGGCCAGTACGGGCACGTCTGGCTCAAGATGGAACCCGCCGAGGCGGGCAAGGGCTTCGAGTTCGTCGATCAGATCAAAGGCGGCACGGTCCCCCGTGAATACATTCCCGCGGTGGAGAAGGGGCTGCGCGAGACGCTGCCCAATGGTGTGCTCGCCGGCTTCCCGGTCGTCGATATCAAGGTCACGCTGTTCGACGGCAGCTACCACGACGTCGATTCGAACGAGAACGCGTTCAAGATGGCCGCGTCGATGGCATTCAAGGACGGCATGCGGCAGGCAAGCCCGATGCTGCTCGAGCCGATGATGGCTGTCGAGGTCGAGACGCCGGAGGATTTCATGGGCAATGTCGTTGGCGACCTGTCGTCGCGGCGCGGCATGATCCAGGGCATGGATGACATGCCGACCGGCAAGGTGATCAAGGCCGAAGTGCCGCTGGCCGAGATGTTCGGCTACTCGACGACGCTGCGCTCGCTGTCGCAGGGCCGCGCAACCTATACGATGGAATTCAAGCACTACACCGAGGCGCCGAAAAACGTCGCGGAAGCGGTCATCAACAAAAAGTCTTAAACCCGGGTACACGCACTCTTCGACCTGGATCCGGCCGGTTCGGTCAATGACACGAGCCGCCGAATGCAGGGTAACCAGCACCGGGAAAAAGTAGGTTTTCACTTTTTCACGAAGGATTGATCATGGCCAAAGGCAAATTCGAACGTACGAAGCCGCACGTGAACGTGGGGACGATCGGGCACGTGGATCACGGGAAGACGACGCTGACGGCGGCGATGACGCTGGTGCTGTCGCGGCTGTTTGGAGGGGAGGCGAAGGCGTACGACCAGATTGATGCGGCGCCGGAGGAGAAGGCGCGGGGGATCACGATCAACACGGCGCACGTGGAGTACGAGACGAAGAACCGGCACTACGCGCACGTGGACTGTCCTGGGCACGCGGATTACGTGAAGAACATGATCACGGGAGCGGCGCAGATGGACGGGGCGATCCTGGTGGTGAGTGCGGCGGACGGGCCGATGCCGCAGACGCGGGAGCACATTCTGCTGGCGCGGCAGGTGGGGGTTCCGTACATCATCGTGTACATGAACAAGGCGGACATGGTGGACGACAAGGAGTTGCTGGAGCTTGTCGAGATGGAGGTTCGGGAGTTGCTGTCGAAGTACCAGTTTCCGGGGGACGACACGCCGATCGTGATTGGGAGTGCGAAGCTGGCGCTGGAAGGGGACAAGGGGGAGATGGGGGAGGGGTCGATCCTGAAGCTGGCGGAGGCGCTGGACGCCTATATACCGCAGCCGCAGCGGCTGATTGACGGGCCGTTTCTGATGCCTGTGGAGGACGTGTTTTCGATTTCGGGTCGAGGCACGGTGGTGACTGGGCGGGTGGAGCGCGGGATTGTGAAGGTTGGGGACAATCTGGAGATTGTGGGGCTGAAGCCGACGCTGGCGACGGTGTGCACGGGGGTGGAGATGTTCCGCAAGCTGCTGGATCAGGGGCAGGCTGGGGACAACGTGGGGGTGTTGCTGCGGGGCACCAAGCGGGAGGAAGTGGAGCGAGGGCAGGTGCTGGCGAAGCCGGGGAGCATCACGCCGCACACGGAGTTCACGTGCGAGGTGTACATCCTGTCGAAGGAAGAGGGCGGGCGGCATACGCCGTTTTTCCCGGGGTATCGGCCGCAGTTTTATTTTCGGACGACGGACGTGACGGGGAGTTGCGTGCTGCCGGAAGGCACGGAGATGGTGATGCCTGGGGACAACATATCGATGACGGTGACGCTGATCCAGCCGATCGCGATGGAAGAGGGGCTGCGGTTTGCCATCCGCGAGGGCGGCCGGACGGTCGGCGCCGGCGTGGTGGCCAAGGTCATCAAGTAGTCGGATGCCAGCAGTCGGCGCTCAGCTGTCAGCCAAGGCGCGACAATGCGAATTCCGACGATAACGAACAGATGCGATTTCGCTGACAGCTGAAGGCTGAAAGCTGAGGAATGAACCATGAATAACCAACGTATACGGATTCGGCTGAAGGCGTTTGATTACAAGCTGATCGACCAGTCGGCGCTGGAGATCGTCGAGACGGCGAAGCGCTCGGGCGCCGTGGTCAAGGGTCCGGTGCCGTTGCCGACGAAGATCGAGCGCTTCGACGTCCTGCGCTCGCCGCACGTGAACAAGACTTCGCGCGATCAGTTCGAGATCCGCACGCATCTGCGGCTGATGGACATCATCGACCCGACCGACAAGACAGTCGACCAGCTGATGAAGCTCGACCTGCCCGCCGGTGTGGATGTCGAGATCAAGTTGCAGTGATCAGGTATCAGAAGTCAGGAATCAGGTATCAGAAGCATCGCAGCGATTTGAATTAAACGGGCCCGGCATCGAGCCGGGGCAACTGATGGTGTCCGGTCAATCGTAATCGGACGCCTTGAAAGGAAAACGAAAATGAGTCTCGGACTTGTCGGTCGCAAGATTGGCATGACCCGCGTCTTCACCGACGATGGCGCGGCCATCCCGGTGACGGTGCTCGACGTGGCGAACAACCGCGTCACGCAGATCAAGACCAAGGAAGTCGACGGTTACTCGGCCCTTCAGGTCACCTACGGCAAGCGCCGCGCGTCGCGCGTGACCAAGCCGCAGGCCGGCCACCTCGCCAAGGCGGGGGTGGAAGCCGGCGTCGTGCTCAGGGAATTTCAGGTTGCCGCCGAGGAACTCGCGAAGTTCAAGGCGGGCGACGTCGTGGGCGTGGATACGTTCGCCGTTGGCCAGCTCGTCGACGTGACCGGCACGACGAAGGGCCGTGGTTTTTCGGGGGTGATCCGCCGCCACCACTTCAGCTCCAACCGCGCGTCGCACGGCAACTCGCGCTCGCACAACACGCCCGGCTCGATCGGCATGGCGCAGGATCCGGGCCGCGTGTTTCCGGGCAAGCGGATGGCCGGACAGCTGGGCAATGTCACCCGCACGACGCAGCTGCTCCGTGTCGTCCGCGTGGACACCGAGCGTGGCCTGCTGCTCATCAAGGGCTGCGTGCCGGGTGCCGACGGCGGTCACATCGTCATCCTCCCGTCGGTCAAGACGCCGGCGAAGAAGGGAGCCTGACATGGACCTAAAACTGCTTTCCGGCAACGGCGAAAAGACCGCGACGGTCGCGGCGTCGGACTCGCTCTTCGGTCGCGAGTACAACGAGGCGCTGATACACCAGATCGTCGTCGCGTTCCAGGCGAATGCCCGCCAGGGCACGCGCGCTCAGAAGGGTCGCGCCGACATCAACAAGTCGCACAAGAAGCCCTGGGCGCAGAAGGGCACCGGCCGTGCCCGTGCAGGCCAGGCGAACAGCCCGCTGTGGCGTGGCGGCGGGAAGATCTTTCCGTCTTCCCCCGACGAGAACTTCTCGCAGAAGGTCAATCGCAAGATGTACCGCGCGGGACTCGCATCGATCCTGTCGCAGCTGGTCCGCGAGGACCGGCTTTCGGTGATCGAGGCGCTGACCCTCGAGTCGCCAAAGACGCGCGAGTTCGCGCAGAAGATCAAGGCGTTCGGGCTGACCGGCACCGTGCTGGTCGTCACCGACAAGCTGGACGACAACACCTACCTGTCGTCGCGCAACCTGACCGACGTCCTCGTCCTCGAGACGCGCGAAGTGGATCCGGTCAGCCTCGTGCGCTTCAACAACGTGCTCGTGACCCGCGGCGCCGTCGCGCAGTTCGAGGAGATCCTGGGATGAGCGCAACCGCTGGCAATGTGAAGAAATACAACAACGAGCGCCTGATGACGGTGCTGCTGGCCCCGGTCGTGTCCGAGAAGGGCACGTTCATCGCCGACCGCTACTCGCAGGTGATCTTCCGCGTGCTGCCCGACGCAACGAAGCCCGAGATCAAGGCGGCGGTCGAGCTGATGTTCAAGGTCGAGGTCGACAGCGTCCAGGTGGCGAACGTCATGGGCAAGGAAAAGCGCTTCGGCCGCTTCATCGGCCGCAGGCGCAACTGGAAGAAGGCCTACGTCTGTCTCAAGGCCGGCCAGGAAATCAATTTCGCGGCGGAGGCATAGAACCATGGCCCTCGTAAAAGTCAAACCCACGTCGGCGGGTCGCCGAGCGATGGTGAAGGTCGTCAATCCCAACCTGCACAAGGGCGCGCCCGTCGCGTCGCTCGTCGAAGCGCAGAAGCGCGGTTCGGGGCGCAACAACAACGGCCACATCACGATGCGGCACAAGGGCGGCGGCCACAAGCAGCATTACCGGATCGTCGACTTCAAGCGCAACAAGGACGGCATTCCGGCCAAGGTTGAGCGGCTCGAATACGACCCGAATCGCAGCGCCAACCTGGCACTCCTGCTGTATGCGGATGGCGAGCGTCGCTATATCATCGCTCCGCGCGGCGTGGCGGTCGGCTCCCAGCTCTCGTCGGGCATCGAAGCGGGCATCAAGCCCGGCAATTGTCTGCCGCTGCGCAACATCCCGGTAGGCACGACCGTCCATTGCGTCGAGATGCAGCAGGGCAAGGGCGCCCAGATCGCGCGCTCGGCCGGGGCCTCCGTACAGTTGCTTGCACGTGAGGGGTCTTTCGCGCAGCTGCGGCTGCGCTCGGGAGAGATCCGCAAGGTGCATGTCGATTGCCGCGCAGTCATCGGCGAGGTCGGCAACGAAGAACACAACCTGCGCTCGATCGGCAAGGCGGGCGCGACGCGCTGGCGCGGCATCCGTCCGACGGTGCGCGGCATCTGCATGAACCCTGTCGATCACCCGCATGGCGGCCGCTCGAATGGCGGTGGCCACCCGGTCTCGCCGTGGGGCACACCGACCAAGGGCTACAAGACGCGCAAGAACAAGCGGACCGACAACATGATCGTGCGTCGCCGTCGCGCGACGAAGGGATAAAGAGAAATGGCTCGTTCAATCAAGAAGGGTCCGTTCATCGATGGCCACCTGCTCGCCAAGGTCGAGAAGGCGCGCGCGATCAACGACAAGAAGCCGATCAAGACCTGGTCGCGCCGTTCGACGGTCACGCCGGACTTTGTCGGTCTGACCATCGCCGTGCACAACGGCAAGGCGCACATCCCGGTCTACGTGTCGGAGAACATGGTCGGCCACAAGCTGGGCGAGTTCGCGCTGACGCGCACCTTCAAGGGCCATTCGGCCGACAAGAAGGCAGCGGCGGTGCCGCCGCGAAAGAAGTAAGGAGCCATTCATGGAAACCAATGCCACCTTGCGCGGGGTCCGCCTCTCGGCTCAGAAGGGCCGGCTCGTCGCCGACCAGATCCGCGGGCTGCCCGTCGCGCGCGCGCTCGACCTCCTGGCGTTCAGCCCGAAGAAGGGCGCGAAGATCATCAAGAAGGTGCTCGAGTCCGCGATTGCGAACGCCGAGCACAACGACGGCGCCGACATCGACGAGCTCAAGGTCAAGACGATCTACGTCGACAAGGCCGACGTCCTGAAGCGCACCAGCGCGCGCGCCAAGGGCCGCGGCAACGTGATCAGCAAGCAGAGCTGCCACATCCACGTCGTCGTTGGCGACGGAAACTAGGGGAATACAAGGTCATGGGTCAGAAGATACATCCGACCGGGTTCCGGCTTTCCGTCAACCGGAACTGGGGCTCGAAGTGGTTCGCGAACAGCAAGAACTACGCGCCGACGCTCGCCGAGGACATCCGCATTCGCGAATACCTCAACAAGAAGCTTTCGCATGCGTCGGTGGCGAAGATCACCATCGAGCGCCCGGCCAAGAACGCACGCATCACGATCCACAGCGCGCGCCCTGGTGTCGTCATCGGCAAGAAGGGCGAGGACATCGAGACGCTCAGGGGCGACCTGCGCAAGATGATGGGCGGGGATGTCGGCCTCAACATCGAGGAGATCCGCAAGCCGGAGATTGACGCGCAGCTGATCGCCGACTCGATCGCGCAGCAACTCGAGAAGCGGATCATGTTCCGGCGCGCGATGAAGCGCGCGATGCAGAACGCGATGCGGCTCGGTGCGCAGGGCATCAAGGTCATGTCCTCGGGGCGCCTGAACGGTGCGGAAATCGCCCGCCGGGAGTGGTACCGCGAAGGTCGCGTGCCGCTTCATACGCTTCGGGCCGACATCGACTACGGATTTTCAGAGGCCCGCACGACCTATGGTGTCATCGGCATCAAGGTCTGGGTGTTCAAGGGTGAGCGGCTGCCGCACAACGCGGAACCGGTGCAGGCGCCCGCGCCGGCGCCGGCGTGCACCTGCGCGTCCGCCACGCCGTCCGCCGCCAGGAGCGAAGAATGCTGCAGCCAGCTAGAAGGAAGTACCGGAAGGAACAGAAGGGCCGCAACAAGGGCGTGGCGACCGTCGGCAACAAGGTCAGCTTCGGCGAGTACGGCCTGAAGGCGATTGGTCGTGGTCGCCTCACCGCGCGGCAGATCGAAGCCGCTCGGCGGGCGATGACGCGCCACATCAAGCGCGGCGGCCGAATCTGGATCCGCATCTTTCCGGACAAGCCGATCTCGCGGAAGCCCGCCGAAGTCCGCATGGGCAACGGAAAGGGCAGCCCCGAGTACTACGTCGCGGAGATTGTGCCCGGCAAGGTGCTCTACGAGATGGATGGCGTCGAGGAAACACTGGCCCGCGAGGCGTTCGCGCTCGCGTCGGCCAAGCTGCCGATCCGGACGACGTTTGTGCACCGGCTGATCGGCGGCTAACCGGGACAGGACCATGAAGAAATCGGAATCCAAGAAGTCGCTTTCCGGCAAGACGCCGGCGGAACTGCAGACGGAGCTCGAGGCACTGCTGCGCGAGCAGTTCGGCCTGCGCATGCAGGCGGCCACGCAGCAACTGACCGACAATTCCAAACTCAAGACCGTCCGCCGCGGCATCGCCCGCGTGCGCACGCTCATTCACCAGAAGGCGGCTTCGACCGTTCAAGGAAGTCAGCAATGACCGAACAACAGACATCTCCCGAGGGCACGGCGGTCGCGCCGGCCAGGAAGGCGCTGATCCAGACGTTCGTCGGCCGCGTCGTCAGCGACAAGATGAACAAGACCGTGACGGTGCTGGTCGAGCGAAGGGTCAAGCATCCGCTCTACGGCAAGATCGTCATGCAGTCGCGCAAGTTTCACGCGCACGACGAGAACAACGAGTGCAAGGTCGGCGACCTGGTCGAAATAGCCGCCACCCGCAAGTTGTCCAAGTCCAAGGCGTTTCGCGTGGCGAGCGTTCTGGAGCGGGCCGTTGTGGTCTGACGGCGCATGCCGCCGGGCCTTCGGGCCGAAAAGGACAGAATTTGCAAAGGGTTGGCCCCGGGATTTTGCGATCGCCGGGGTTGCGGAGGCAGCGTAAACCTGCCATAATTTCCGTTTTCGCCCGCCGCATGCAGCCCCTTGAGGGGCGAATGCGGTGGTCCATCCCCCGGGTGCCGCCGAAGCATGGTCGCCCCATCGCGGGATCCAAAACTGGCCGCCGCCACGAACGTGCAGCATCGGTAGCAGCCGCCCTTGCAAGCGCAGACCGGATTTCTGGGCGGATGGCGGGTTAAGTTGGAGAGTTGAGCAATGATCCAGATGCAGTCGGTGCTGGGCGTCGCCGATAACACCGGCGCACGTTCAGTGATGTGTATCAAGGTGCTCGGCGGCAGCAAGCGCCGGTACGCGCACATCGGTGACGTGATCAAGGTCTCGGTGAAGGAAGCCGCACCGCGCGGTCGCGTCAAGAAGGGCGAGATCTACAACGCCGTCGTCGTGCGCACACGCAAGGGCGTGCGGCGTCCTGACGGCGCGCTGATCCGCTTCGACGCGAATGCCGCCGTGCTGCTCAACGCGAAGCTGGAGCCCATTGGCACGCGCATCTTCGGGCCCGTTACGCGCGAACTGCGCAACGAGCGGTTCATGAAGATCGTGTCGCTTGCGCCGGAAGTGCTGTAAGCAAAGTGCTCGACGCACGAAACGCGAGGTTAGGAAAATGCGCAAGATCAAGAAGGGCGACAGCGTCGTCGTCATCGCCGGACGCGACAAGGGCAAGCGCGGCGACGTTTCGCGCATCGTGGACGACCGCCACGTGGTCGTGAATGGCGTCAACACGGTGAAGAAGCACGCGAAGCCGAACCCGATGAAGAACCAGCCGGGCGGCATCGTGACCAAGGAATTGCCAATCGACGTTTCGAACGTCGCGATCTGGAATCCCGTCACGCAGAAGGCGGACCGGATCGGCATGCGCCAGCTCGAGGACGGCCGCAAGGTCCGCTTCTACAAGAGCAACGGCGAGCAACTGGTGTAGTGGGAACTCTGGGG
Source organism: uncultured beta proteobacterium (assembly GCA_963739745.1). GTDB lineage: Bacteria > Pseudomonadota > Gammaproteobacteria > Burkholderiales > Casimicrobiaceae > VBCG01. The sequence goes on along the minus strand of CAVUCJ010000002.1, from coordinate 51,337 downwards.
ACACGGACAATGGCTCGCCTGAAGGAAGTCTACAAGAAGGAAATCGCCCCGGCGCTGATGAAGCAGTTCGGCTACAAGTCGCCGATGCAGGTGCCGCGCATCACCAAGATCACGCTGAACATGGGTGTGGGCGAGGCGACCGGCGACAAGAAGATTCTCGACAACGCCGTCGCCGACATGCAGAAGGTGTCGGGCCAGAAGCCGGTCGTCACCAAGGCTCGCAAGGCGATCGCGGGCTTCAAGATTCGGGAAGGCTATCCGATCGGCTGCATGGTCACGCTGCGCCAGGAGCGGATGTATGAGTTCCTCGATCGTTTCGTCACCATAGCGCTGCCGCGCGTGCGCGACTTCCGCGGCATCTCGGGGCGGGCATTCGACGGCCGCGGCAACTACAACGTCGGCATCAAGGAACAGATCATCTTCCCGGAAATCGAGTACGACAAGGTCGATGCGCTCCGCGGAATGAATATTTCGATCACCACGACCGCGAAGACAGACGCCGAAGCCCGTGCGCTGCTCACCGCGTTCCGTTTCCCGTTCAAGAACTGAAAGAGCACGCCATGGCCAAGCTGGCACTCATCAACCGCAACGAGAAGCGCAAGAAGCTCGTCGCGAAGTTCGCGAAGAAGCGCGATGCGCTCCAGGCGATCATCGACGATCCGAAGGCGACCGACGAGACCCGTTACGAGGCACGCCTCAGGATCCAGGCGCTGCCCCGCAACTCCAACAAGACGCGGCTGCGCAATCGCTGCTCCCTGACCGGACGCCCCCGTGGCGTCTACAGCAAATTCGGCCTCGGCCGGAACAAGCTGCGCGAGTTTGCGATGCGCGGCGAAATCCCCGGCATCGTCAAGGCCAGCTGGTAGGTTGCCCGAACGGGTGACCCGACCGGGCAACGCATAAGAGCAACGCACATGAGCAACGCAAATACAGGTGGTGATGCATGAACATGACTGATCCCATCGCCGACATGCTGACGCGTATCCGCAACGCGCAGATGACGGAAAAGGCGACCGTGGTGATGCCTTCATCCAAGGTGAAGATCGCAATCGCCAAGGTGCTGCAGGACGAGGGCTACATCGACGGTTTCAAGGTGTCAGGCGAGGAAGTGAAGCCCCAGCTCGAGATCGCGTTGCGCTACTACGCGGGGCGCCCCGTCATCGAGAAGATCGAGCGGGTGTCGAAGCCCGGCCTGCGCATCTACAAGAGCAAGGACGACATCCCGCGCGTGATGAACGGGCTGGGTATCGCCATCGTGTCGACGTCCCAGGGCGTCATGACGGATCGCAAGGCGCGCGCCACCGGGGTCGGCGGCGAAGTGCTCTGCATCGTCGCCTGACAAGGAAGGTATCGACATGTCCCGCATTGGCAACAACCCGATCACGCTGCCCCCGAAGGTCGAGGTGACGCTCGCGGCCGGCGAGATCAAGGTCAAGGGTCCGCTGGGCGAGCTCGCGCGCGCCTTTGGCAGCACCGTGACGATCGAGAAGGATGGCGACACGCTGCTGGTCAAGGCCGCGACCGAAGAAGACCGCGCCATGCAGGGCACGATCCGCGCGCTGGTCGCCAACATGGTCAAGGGCGTGACCGACGGCTTCGAGCGCAAGCTGACGCTGGTGGGTGTCGGCTATCGCGCGCAGGCCGCCGGCGACAAGATCAACCTATCGCTTGGATTTTCGCACCCGGTGGTCCACGCGATGCCGAAGGGCGTCAAGGTGGAGACCCCCGCGCAGACCGAGATCCTGGTCAAGGGCATCGACAAGCAGGCCGTCGGCCAGGTCGCAGCGGAAATCCGCGCCTACCGTCCGCCCGAGCCGTACAAGGGCAAGGGCGTGCGCTACGCCGACGAGCGTGTTGTCATCAAAGAAACCAAGAAGAAATAAGGCCGCAACGGAGCTCACATGGACAAGAAGCAAGCTCGCAGCCGTCGCTCCCGCCAGACCCGGGTGCGCATCGCCGAGCAACGCGCGACGCGACTGGTCGTCAGCCGCTCGAACTGCCACATCTACGCGCAGATCATCGCGCCGGAGGGAGATCGGGTACTCGCCAGCGCTTCGACGCTGGAGGCCGACGTGCGCCGCGAAGGCAAGAGCGGAAGCAACAAGGCCGCGGCCGAGCTCGTGGGTACGCGTATCGCCGAGAAGGCGAAGTCGCTGGGCATCGAGGCGGTCGCATTCGACCGCTCCGGTTTCCGGTTTCATGGTCGCGTCAAGGCGCTGGCGGAAGCCGCCCGCGCCGGCGGCCTAAAGTTCTAGGGCCCCTCGGGGCATATCGGGCAAACGCACATGGCACAGCAACGTTCGGGTTCGAGAAACCAGCAGCAGGACGATCGCGGCGACGGACTCAAGGAAAAGATGATCGGGATCAACCGCGTCACCAAGGTGGTGAAGGGCGGACGGATCCTGGGCTTTGCCGCACTCACCGTGGTCGGTGACGGCGACGGCCGCATCGGCATCGGCAAGGGCAAGGCGAAGGAAGTTCCTGTCGCCGTGCAGAAGGCAATGGAAGAGGCGCGCCGACGCATGGTCAAGGTAAGCCTGAAGAAGGGCACGCTGCATCACGCGGTCATTGGCCGCCATGGCGCGACCAAGGTGTTCATGCAGCCCGCCTCCGACGGTACCGGCGTGATTGCGGGCGGCCCGATGCGCGCGGTGTTCGAAGTGGTCGGCGTTTCCAACGTTCTTGCCAAGTGCCACGGTTCGACCAACCCGTACAACCTGGTCCGCGCGACGCTGAACGGCCTCCGGAACTGCAGCGCGCCGTCCGAGATCGCGGCCAAGCGCGGCAAGACCGTCGAAGAGATCCTGGGAGCGTAACGATGGCCGGTGACAGGAAAATCAAGGTCACGCTCGCGAAGGGCGTGTGCAGCACGCGGGAAGACCATCGCGCGACGGTTCGGGGGCTGGGCCTCAAGTGGACCAACCACACGGTCGAAGTGATCGACACGCCGTGCACGCGCGGAATGATCAACAAGGTCGGTTATCTTCTCCGCGTCGTCGAGCCGTCGGAAAGGTAACCGAGGGGATATCGCCATGCGACTCAACACGATCAAGCCGGCCGACGGCAGCAAGAAGAATCGCCGCCGCGTCGGTCGCGGTATTGGCTCGGGCCTGGGCAAGACCGCGGGCCGCGGCCATAAGGGACAGAAGTCCCGCTCCGGCGGTTTCCACAAGACCGGATTCGAGGGCGGCCAGATGCCGCTGCAGCGCCGGTTGCCGAAGCGCGGCTTCGTTTCGCTTGCGAAGAACGACAACGCGGAGATCCGCCTGTCGGACCTGCAGCGCCTGCCGCTCGCCGAAGTCGACGTTCTGGCGCTGAAGGCGGCCGGCCTGGTGCCGGCCTCCGCCAAGACGGTGAAGGTCATCAAGACGGGCAAGCTGGAGAAGGCCGTCAAGCTTTCCGGCGTGCTCGCGACGAAGGGTGCCAAGGCGGCCATTGAAGCCGCCGGCGGCAGCGTGGCGTAACGCCCCGCGCGCTCATATTGGCATCCAGTTCAGCAACCATTCAGGGACGAAAGAAGGCTACGTGGCGACTGCCAACCCGGCGCTGAAGAGCGGCAACAAGTATGGCGATTTGAAGCGCCGCTTGCTGTTTCTCCTGGGCGCGCTCGTTGTCTACCGGATCGGGACTCACATCCCGGTGCCGGGCATCAACGCGTCCGTGCTGGACGACCTGTTCCGCTCGCAACAGGGGGGCATCCTCGGCCTGTTCAACGTGTTTTCGGGCGGCGCGCTGTCGCGCTTTTCGATCTTCGCTCTGGGCATCATGCCGTACATCTCGGCCTCGATCATCATGCAGCTGTGCACGGTGGTCGTGCCCTCGCTGGAGGCACTGAAGAAAGAAGGCGAGGCCGGACGGCGCAAGATCACCCAGTACACGCGATATGCGACGCTGGGACTCGCGTTCTTCCAGGCGGTCGCCATTTCGGCGGCGCTGGAAGCGCAGCCGGGGTTGGTGCTCGCACCGGGAATCGCATTCCGCATCATCTCGGCGGTCACGCTGGTCACCGGCACGATGTTCCTCATGTGGCTGGGCGAGCAGATCACCGAGCGCGGCTTGGGCAATGGAATTTCGCTCATCATTTTCGCGGGCATCGCGGCGGGTCTGCCGAACGCCATCGGGTTGACCCTTGAGCAGGCGCGCAACGGCGCCTATTCGATTCCGCTGGTGCTGGGAATCGCGGTGCTGGTCGTTGGCGTCACCGCGTTCGTCGTGTTCGTCGAGCGCGCGGTGCGCAAGATCCTCGTCAATTACGCGAAGCGCCAGGTCGGCAACAAGGTCTACCAGGGCCAGAGCTCGTTCCTGCCGCTCAAGCTCAACATGGCCGGCGTGATCCCCCCGATCTTCGCGTCGTCGATCATCCTGTTCCCGGCCACGATCGCTCAGTGGTTCGGCTCCGGCGACAACACGATCTGGCTGCGCGACTTGGCGGCGACGCTCGCTCCCGGCCAGCCGGTGCATGAGATCCTGTACGCTGGGGCGATCATCTTCTTCTGCTTCTTCTACACGGCGTTGCAGTACAACCCGAAGGAGACGGCCGATAACCTGAAGAAGAGCGGCGCGTTCATTCCGGGCTACCGGCCGGGCGACCAGACGGCCAAGTACCTGGAGAAGATCACGCTGCGGCTGACGCTGCTTGGGTCGATGTACCTCGTGATCGTGTGCTTCATCCCGAATTTCCTGATCGCCTGGAAGAACGTGCCCTTCTACTTCGGCGGGACCTCGCTGCTGATCATCGTGGTCGTCACGATGGACTTCATGACCCAGGTGCAGGCGTATCTCATGTCGCAGCAGTACGAGAGCCTGCTCAAGAAGGCCAATTTCAAGGGCGGGCTGCCGACGCGCTGATGGCCAAAGAAGACACGATTCAGATGCAGGGCGAGGTCGTCGAGATGCTCCCCAACGCCACGTTCCGCGTGAAACTGGAAAACGGACACGTCGTGCTGGGACACATCTCGGGGAAAATGCGGATGCACTACATCAAGATATTGCCGGGCGACAAGGTGACGGTGGAAGTGTCGCCCTATGACCTCTCGCGGGCACGCATCACTTTCCGCGCGAAGTAGGTTTCGGGAGTCAGAAGTCGGAAGTCAGGGATCAGAGGCGCCGGAGTGTCCGGCGGCGCGGCACGGGCCGCGATGCGGGTTCTGAGAGAGGTGTGAAATGAAAGTATTGGCATCGGTAAAGAAAATCTGCCGCAACTGCAAGATCATCCGGCGCAACGGCGTCGTGCGCGTGATCTGCACCGACCCGCGCCACAAGCAACGCCAGGGTTGAGTTTCGGCACGCGACCACAACATAAGACAGGTTTAAGACATGGCTCGTATTGCAGGCGTCAACATTCCGAACCACCAGCACACCGTGATCGCATTGCAGGCGATCTACGGCATCGGCCCGACGCGCGCCAGGATGATCTGCGCGGCGACCGGCGTTGCCCCGGCAACAAAGGTGAAGGACCTGTCCGACGGCGAGATGGACAAGATCCGCGAGCAGGTGGGCAAGTTCACCGTCGAGGGCGACCTGCGCCGCGAGGTGACGATGAGCATCAAGCGGCTGATGGACCTGGGCTGTTACCGCGGCTCGCGCCATCGCAAGGGACTGCCGGTGCGCGGCCAGCGCACCCGCACCAACGCACGGACCCGCAAGGGGCCGAAGAAGGGCCGCACGGTCGCGCTCTCCAAGGGCGTGACCAAGTAACCGGTCGCGGACCCAATCTAAGGAATCTTTGACGATGGCACAGCAACCCTCGCAGAAGGCAACCGCGGCACGCGCACGCAAGAAGGTCAAGAAGAACGTGACCGAAGGCATTGCGCACATCCACGCGTCCTTCAACAACACGATCATCACTATCACCGACCGGCAGGGCAACGCGCTGTCTTGGGCGACGTCCGGCGGCGCCGGTTTCAAGGGCTCGCGCAAGTCGACGCCGTTCGCCGCCCAGGTGGCCGCGGAGGCGGCCGGCCGAGCCGCGCAGGAATGCGGCGTGAAGAACCTCGAGGTGCGCATCAAGGGCCCCGGCCCCGGCCGCGAATCCGCGGTTCGCGCGCTGAACGCGCTGGGGATGAAGATCTCCAGCATCACCGATGTGACGCCGGTGCCGCACAACGGCTGCCGCCCGCCGAAGCGTCGTCGTATCTAATTTTGTCTGCAACTTAGGATAGCAACGTGGCTCGATATCTCGGACCCAAATGCAAGCTGGCGCGACGGGAAGGCACCGACCTTTTCCTGAAAAGCGCGCGTCGATCGCTCGACTCCAAGTGCAAGCTGGACACCAAACCCGGCCAGCATGGCGTGAAGTCCGGCATGCGCATGTCGGATTATGGCAACCAGCTGCGCGAAAAACAGAAATTGCGGCGCATGTACGGCCTCATGGAGCGGCAGTTCCGGCGGTACTTCGCCGAAGCACTGCGGCGCAAGGGATCGACCGGCACCAATCTCCTGCAGCTCCTGGAGTCCCGCCTGGACAACGTCGTCTATCGCATGGGCTTCGGCTCGACGCGTGCCGAGGCGCGCCAGCTGGTCACGCACTGCGCGATCCTGGTCAACGGCAAGCCGCTGAACGTGCCGTCGGCGATCCTCAAGGCCGGCGACGTCGTCTCGGTCACCGAGAAGGCAAAGGGCCAGCTGCGCATCCAGGATTCGCTGCAACTCGCCGAGAAGGTCGGTTTCCCGCTCTGGGTCGAAGTCGACGCCAAGAAGATGACCGCCACCTACAAGGGTGCGCCGGACCGCTCCGAATTCGGCCAGGACATCAACGAGAGCCTGGTAGTCGAACTGTATTCGAAGTAATCGGCACATAGGCCGTCGCGCAATTCCGGCGCCCCCCCCGGATTCGCAAGAGGATTTCGCATGCAGAGCAATGTTCTGTTGAAGCCGCGCATCATCGACGTGCAGTCGACGTCGCCGTTCCACGCCAAGGTGGTGATGGAGCCGTTCGAGCGCGGGTATGGCCATACGCTGGGCAATGCGCTTCGTCGCGTGCTGCTCTCCTCGATGCCCGGCTACGCACCGACCGAGGTCAAGATCACCGGCGTCCTTCACGAGTACTCGGCGCTTGACGGCGTGCAGGAAGACGTCGTCGACGTCCTGCTGAACCTGAAGGGCGTGGTGCTGAAGCTGCACAATCGCGACCACGTGATGCTCCGGCTCGCCAAGTCCGGCGAAGGCGTGGTCACGGCCGCCGACATCGAGCCCAACCACGACGTCGAGATCATCAATCCCGACCATGTGATCGCCCACCTCACGGCGGGCGGAAAACTCGAGATGGAAATTCGAGTCGAGAAGGGTCGCGGTTACCAGCCGGCGACCGCGCGCGTGAAGCCGGAAGGCGGCCGGACGATCGGCAGCATCCTGCTCGACGCGTCGTTCTCTCCGGTGCGGCGCGTGAGCTACGCGGTGGAATCGGCGCGCGTCGAACAGCGCACCGACCTGGACAAGCTGGTCCTCGACATCGAGACCAACGGCGTCGTCGAGCCCGAGCAGGCGGTGCGGTACGCCGCGTCGGTGTTGGTCGAACAGCTTTCGGTGTTCGCCGATCTCAAGGGTACCGACACGCCTGCCACGGAACGCAGTTCGCCCCAGGTCGACCCGATTCTGCTGCGTCCGGTCGACGATCTCGAACTCACGGTGCGTTCGGCCAACTGCCTCAAGGCCGAGAACATCTACTACATCGGCGACCTCATCCAGCGCACGGAAACCGAGCTGCTGAAGACGCCGAACCTCGGACGCAAGTCGTTGAACGAAATCAAGGAAGTGCTCGCCTCGCGTGGCCTGTCGCTCGGGATGAAGCTCGAGAACTGGCCACCGGCGGGACTCGACAGGCCGTGAAGAATCAGCTTCGCTGATCTTTCACGGTAGCACGTCACCCAGGAACCGCCGGCTCCGCCGGTCGGTGACTGGCAGAACGACAAAGGATCAAGCAAAGAGCAATAACGAGCGCCGTGAGAAGCGGCGCCACCACACTGAAAGGGCTGGACCATGCGTCACCGTCACGGATTGCGGAAACTGAACCGCACCAGCAGCCATCGCCTCGCGATGCTGCGCAACATGACCAATTCGTTGTTCACGCACGAGGTCATCAAGACCACGCTGCCGAAGGCGAAAGAACTGCGCCGCGTCGCCGAGCCGCTGATCACGCTGTCCAAGGTGGCCACCGTGGCGAACCGCCGGCTGGCATTCGATCGCCTTCGCGACCGTGACGTCGTGACCAAGCTCTTCAACGAGCTCGGCCCACGTTACCAGGCGCGCCCGGGTGGCTATCTGCGCATCCTGAAATTCGGGTTTCGCCAGGGTGACGCCGCGCCGATGGCGCTCGTCGAACTCGTCGGCCGGCCCGACGGGGCCACGACCGAAGGCGCCGCCAGCGAGTAGCAGGAGAAGTCGCCACGGACAAGGCCGGGCCGTGTGCCCGGCCTTGTTGTATCGCGGCGTGCCTCGTGTAGCATCGGGGCGTTGCCCCTCACCCGATGCCCATGACGCAAACCATACTGGTGACCGGCGGTGCGGGCTATGTGGGCTCGCACATCGTCGTTGAGCTTGCCCACGCAGGCTACGCGCCGGTCGTCCTCGATAATTTCGCCAACAGCACGCCCGCAGTGTTGCCGCGCCTGCAGGCGCTGGCCGGCCGGCCCGTGCCATCGGTCACCGCCGACGTGCGCGATGTCGCGGCGCTGCGCGCGGTGTTCCACGACCATCCGATCACCGCGGTCATCCATTGCGCGGGGTTGAAGGCGGTGGGCGAATCGGATGCGCGGCCGCTCGCCTACTACGATGTCAACGTCGGGGGTGCGATCGCCCTGGCCGAGGTGATGGGCGAGGCGGGCGTGGCGACGCTGGTATTCAGCTCGTCGGCGACCGTATACGGACAGCCCGACGAACTGCCGGTAAACGAGACCGCGCAGTTGCGTCCGAACAGCGTCTACGGGCGCACCAAGCGGGTCGTCGAGGATTTCCTGCGCGACCTGGCGCACGCAAACGAAAACTGGCGAATCGCGATCCTCCGATACTTCAATCCCGCGGGAGCGCACTCCTCCGGGATGCTCGGCGAGGCGGCACGGGGACGTCCCAACAACCTGTTGCCGCTGCTGTGCAAGATCGCCGCAGGGGAACTCTCCGATCTCGCGATCTACGGCGGCGACTGGCCCACGCCGGACGGTACCGGAATTCGCGACTACCTGCACGTACAGGACCTGGCGGTGGGTCACGTCTCGGCGCTCGCCTATCTCGCCGGTGCGCAGGGTGCCGTCACGCTCAACCTTGGCGCAGGCCGGGGACACTCGGTGCTGGAAGTGGTGAATGCGTTCGAGACCGCGTGCGGGCGGCGAATCACCAAATCCATCGCCGCGCGTCGACCCGGTGACGTCGCCGCGTATTACGCCGACCCGGCGTGCGCGGAGAAGCTCCTCAACTGGCGAGCGACGCGGGATCTCGAAGCGATCTGTGCGGACGCGTGGCGCTGGCAAAAGAATGGTGGAAGATACTAGGCCGACCACGATGCACATCGCCGAAATTCGCACGCATGTCCTCGACGCTCCGCTGACCGAACCGTTTCACTGGTCGTTCAACGGCACGCGCACGCGCACCGCCTGCCTGGTCGAGATCGTCGCCGACGACGGCAGCACGGGCTGGGGCGAGTGTTTCGGCCCCGCGAGGCTCAATGCCGCAATTGTCGACGCATACTCAACGCGCCTGGTCGGCCGCGATCCGCTCGCCATCGAGGCGGTCTGGGAGGATCTGTACGGCGCGTATCGCGACCAGGGACAGAAGGGCCTCGCAATCAGCGCGCTGTCGGGTGTCGACATCGCGCTCTGGGATCTCAAGGGCCGTCATTTCGGGGTCCCGGTGTACCGGCTGCTCGGCGGTCCGCTGCGCAAAGAGGTGCGCGCCTACGCCACCGGTACCTATCGCGTCGAACATGGCGACCCGTTCGAATACGTGGTCGATGAAGTGGCCGGTTACAAGGCGCAGGGGTTCCACGCGGCAAAGGTGAAGATCGGCTTCGACGTCGCCGGGGACGCGGAGCTCGTACGCGCGGTCCGCCGCAAGGTGGGGCCGGGCTTCGGGCTCATGCTCGACGCCAATCACGGCTTCGATGCGATCGAGGCAATCGCGCTTGGGCGCGCCGTCGCCGACCAGGACATCGGCTGGTTCGAGGAGCCGGTGATCCCCGAGGACCTCGCAGGTTATCGCGAGGTGCGCCGGGGCCAGCCGATTCCGGTGGCCGGCGGCGAATGCGAATACACGCGCTGGGGATTCCGCGAAGTCCTCGCGACGCGCGCCATGGACATCGTGCAGCCCGACACCTGCGCGGCGGGCGGCTTGTCCGAGTGCGTGAAGATCGCGGCGATGGCATCGGCGTTCGGCGTTCGCTATGTGCCGCATGTCTGGGGCACGGGCATTGCGCTCGCGGCGGCGCTGCAGCTCCTCGCGGTGCTGCCGCACAGCCCGCTGCGCCGCACGCCGCTCGAGCCCATCCTCGAATTCGACCGTTCCGAGCATCCCTTCCGGCAGGCGGTGCTCACGCGCGCAATCGAACACGAGCGCGGCGTCGTGCGCATTCCGGACGGACCCGGGCTCGGCGTCGACATCGACCGCGACGCGCTCGAACAATTCCGCTCGTGATCCGCATCTACATCGCGCGTCAGCGCTACGACGCCTGGCTGGTGGCCGATCGATTGAACCAGGCGGGCATCCGTGCGCACGTGTTCAACCAGCATGCATCGAGCATCGTCGGCGACGTACCGCCCGACGTCGCGCAGCCGCAGGTGTGGCTCGAGCGCGAATGCGACCGGGAGCGCGCCGAGATCGTGCTCAGGGACATCGAGTCGGCAGGCAGGCGCTCGGACAGCGTCGCCTGTCACGCTTGCGGCGAGGAGTCCCCGGCAAATTTCGAACTCTGCTGGAACTGCGGCGACATGCTCTGACCCCGGACAACGGCGATCAACGGGGCAGGGAGAACCGAACGGTGCCGGTATCCGGAAAATTCAATGCAGCGCCGCTGCGACTGCGGCGACGACAAGGAGCAGTCCCTGCAGCGCGGCAATCCAGCCGAGCTTGCGCATCTGATGCAACGCACCACGGCAACGGGTATCCCAGTCGCGTCCTTCCTTGTGCGCAGGCAGCATGCCCACGCCGCGCAGGGCGCGGTCGAGATGTTCGGTGTGAAATCCGGACTTGTGGACGGCGTCGACGAGTTCCGAGAACAGCTTCGCATCGAATCGCACGCGCACCGCCACCCACGTGGCGCCCAGTCCGAGCAGCACCTCGAGCGCGAGCAGGGCGAGCGTGATGCTGGCCACCGGATGCCAGAATGCGACGACGATGCCGACGGCACCAACCAGCGTGAAGCCGACGGCGACGATGTCGATTGCCGCCGCCGAATCCAGCGCGTCCGCGGTCAGGCGCAACCGCCAGGCCAGTTCCTCGTCGATGGTGTCGGAGAGCGTCATGGAAGGGTGGGTCGAATCGCCAATGGTGTTGGGCCGCAGACGGAATCCAAGCAAATTGCACGCCAAGCCGGAGGACGCCAGTGGGCAGCTCTGCGCGGTCCGCAAAAACATCCGGGAGCGCGTCTCGGGAGCGGCGGACCTTCAGACGCGCGAGACCACAATCCGTCCGTGTACGAGCGAAACGATCGTACGGAATCGCCACACCGAGCGCAACGTGGGCGGTCTATCGAAAAGTCGCGATCGCCGACAGCGGCTTGCGCACGAGGTCGGGAACCGTGGCGTCGGCGGCCGGAAAGCCTGTTACGACCAGCACGAACGGTCGCTCGTTGGCGGGTCGCTCGAGGATCTCGTTGAGAAACGCCATCGGGCTGGGCGTATGCGTGAGGGAGGCGAGTCCGGCATTGTGGAGCGCGGCAAGCAGAAAACCGGTGGCGATGCCCGTCGAGTCGATCGGGTAATACTGCTTGATCCGGTCGCCGTCGGCACCGACTTCGTAGGCCTTGTAGAACACGGCGATGAGCCAGGGCGCCGTGGTCAGGAACGGTTTCTCGCTGTCGGTGCCCAGCGGCGCCAGCGCATCGAGCCATTCCGTCGTCGCGCGGCGCTCGTAGAATTCCCGCTCCTCGGCCTGCGCGCCCTCGCGGATGCGCTGCTTCAGCCGCGGATCGGAAACGGCAACGAACTGCCAGGGCTGCTGGTTCGCGCCCGATGGCGCTGCACCGGCGGTGCGGATGCATTCCTCGATGATGTCGCGTGGCACCGGCTCCGGGCTGAAGAAGCGCACAGTGCGCCGCTTCTGGAGCAGCGCGTTGAATGCGCCCGCACGCTCGCGCATCTCGGATACAGGCAGGCGCCGGAGAGTCGTCAGCGGAACCGGTCGATAGGCATCCGCCATGATTCCGGTCAGGCGCGCGGATCGTCGAGCAGCGCGCGCGCCTTCTCGACACCGGCGTCGACGGCGCGCTGATCGGGCAGCGGTGCGTCGTCGTCGTAGCCCCTGCGCGAACGCCGGCGCATGACGATCCACCAGATGACGCCGCCGCCGGCGAGCAGCACGAACGGTCCGAACCACAGCAGCCACGTCGTGCGCTTGACCGGCGGATTGTAGAGGACGAAGTCGCCATAGCGCGCGACGAGGTACTGCTTGATCTCGACGTTGTTCTTGCCCTGCAGCGCGAGCTCGCGCACCTCGCGCCGGAGGTCGTCGGCGAGCGGAGCATTGGAGTCGGCCAGCGACTGGTTCTGGCAGACGAGACAGCGCAGCTCCTCCTCGAGTTTCTTCAGGCGCGCGTCGAGCGCCGGGTCCGCCTGCGCGAAGGCGCCGGTGGCAAAGGTAAGCAGTGCGACCAGGAGAATTTTCTTCATGCCTTCTGCAGTTCGCGGACGAGGGGAATGATCTTCTTCTCGAGGGCCTCGGTCGTGACGGGGCCGATCTGCTTGTAGCGGATGACGCCGTTCTTGTCGATGACGAACGTCTCGGGCACGCCGTAGACGCCATAATCGATCCCGACGCGCCCATCGGCGTCGACCACCGACATCGTGTACGGGTCTCCGTTCTGTCTCAGCCACGCAAGGCCGAGTTCGTTCTTGTCCTTGTAGTTGAGTCCGACCATCGGTACGAGGTTCGCTTTCGCGAGTTCCATCAGCAGCGGATGCTCGACCCGGCACGACACGCACCACGATGCCCACACGTTCAGAAGCCACACCTGCCCCTTCATGTCGGCGAGGCTCAACTGCTTGTCGGGCGCATGCAGTTGCGCCAGCTGGAACGCCGGAGCCGGCTTGTCGATCAGCGGCGATGGCACCTCGCGCGGATCGCGCGAGAGTCCGACCCAAAGGAACACGACCAGGACGACGAAGATGCCGAGCGGCAGGAGGAGGCGCAGCGCTTTCACGATTGGTTTTCCACGCGCTGATTCCGGTCACGCCGCCGGTGCGGCGCCGGTCATCGCCGCGAACTTCTGCTTTACCGTGAGGCGATAGCGGCGGTCGGTCATCGCGATGAAGCCGCCCAGCGCCATCAGGAAGCAGCCTCCCCAGATCCAGTCGACGAAGGGCTTGATGTACACGCGCAGCGCCCAGGCGCCCGCGATGCCCTTGTCGGACACCGGCTCGCCGAGCGAGACGTAGCGGTCGCCGAAGAACCCGGTGTCGATCGCCGCTTCGGTCATCGGCATGCCGCTGGCGTTGTAGATCCGCTTCTCCGGCCCCAGCGTCTCGAGCAGCACGCCGTTGCGGCGCATCTCGACAATTCCGGCATTGCCGGTGTAGTTGGGACCGTTGACCGGCTTGACGCCGCGGAACGTGAAATCGTAGCCCCCCACATTGAGCGTCTGCCCGATTTCCATCGTCACGTTCTGCTCGATGCCGTAGCTCTTGACCATGGTGACACCGACGATGAACACCGCAACGCCGAGGTGCGCGACGATCATCCCGTACCACGCGGCCGAATTGGCGGCGAGCTTGGCCGCGAAGCCCCTTTGCGGCGCTTGCCGGAAGCGCTGGATCACCATCGAGGCCGTGGCGGCGACGATCCAAAGCGCGAGGAAGAGACTGAACGAAATGAGCGGCGTCCAGCGGCCGAGCACGAACGGCAGCAGCAACGCAGTCAGGATGGCGACGCCCAGCGCCCACTTGAGCCGCGTCCAGAGATCGGGCAGTTCGGCGCGGCGCCAGCTGGCCATCGGTCCAATCCCCATCAGGAAGGCGAGCGGCGCCATCAGCGGGAAGAACACCGCATCGAAATACGGAGGCCCGACGGAAATCTTGCCCAGGTTCAACGCGTCGAGAAACAGCGGATAGAGGGTGCCCAGCAGAACGCTGGCGCAGGCCACGACCAGCATCACGTTGTTGGCAAGCAGCAGGGACTCCCGCGAGATGGGCGCGAAGCCGGCGCCGCCGCCGACCGCGCCCGCGCGCGCCGCATACAGCGTCAGCGAGCCGCCGATGACGAAGGCGAGGAAGATCAGGATGAACACGCCGCGCGCCGGGTCGGTGGCGAACGCGTGCACCGACGTGAGTACGCCGGAGCGCACGAGGAAGGTGCCGAGCAGCGACAGCGAGAACGCGACGATGGCGAGCAGCACGGTCCAGCTCTTGAACGTCCCGCGTTTCTCGGTGACGGCGAGCGAATGCAGCAGCGCCGTGCCAACGAGCCAGGGCATGAACGACGCGTTCTCGACCGGGTCCCAAAACCACCAGCCGCCCCAGCCCAGCTCGTAGTAGGCCCACCAGCTTCCCAGCGCGATTCCTATGGACAGGAACGACCAGGCGGCGGTGGTCCACGGCCGCGACCAGCGCGCCCAAGTCGCGTCGAGCTTGCCACCGATCAGCGCGGCGATCGAGAACGCGAAGGCAACGGAGAAGCCGACGTAGCCCATGTACAGCATCGGCGGGTGGATCACCATCCCCGGGTCCTGCAGCAGCGGGTTCAGGTCGCGGCCCTCGGCCGCGGCCGGAATCAGGCGCAGGAACGGATTCGACGTGAGCAGCAGGAACAGCAGGAAGCCCACCGACACCAGTCCCATCACCGCGAGCACGCGCGCAAGCAGCGCTGCCGGCAGGTTGCGCGAGCGCAGCGTCACCGCGGTTGCCCAGCCGGTCAGCATCAGCACCCACAGGAGCAGCGAGCCTTCGTGCGATCCCCAGGTCGCCGCGATCCGGTAGTGCAGCGGGAGTTGCGTGTTCGAATGCTGCGCGACCAGTTCGACGGTGAAGTCACTGGTGGCAAAGCTGTACGCGAGACAGCCGAACGCGAACGCGACGAGCAAGAATTGCGCGCGCGCCGCAGGCTTCGCGAACGCCATCAGCGCAGCGTCGCGCCGCTGCGCACCGATGATGGGCAGGGTGCTCTGCGCCAGCGCGACGAGCAGCGCGAGGATCAGCGCGAAGTGGCCGAGTTCGGGGATCATTGCGATTCCTTGAGCGTCGACATTGACATCGCCTTCTCCTTGTGCGCCTTGTCCACCGCGGCGGCGGCCTCGGGCGGCATGTAATTCTCGTCGTGCTTGGCAAGCACCTCGGTCGCGTGAAACCGGCCGTCCGGACCCAGCGTACCCTGCGCGACCACGCCCTTGCCTTCCTTGAATAGGTCAGGAAGGAGGCCGCTGAAGACGACAGGCACGCGCTGCGCGGTGTCGGTCACGACAAACGTGACGTCGACCGAGTTGGGAACGCGCTTCAGGCTTCCCTCCTCGACGAGGCCGCCGATGCGGAATGCCCGACCCTGCGGCGCTTCCTTGGTCGCGACCTGCGTGGGCGTAAAGAAAAATACCAGGTTGGACTGGAACGCGTTCAAGACCAGTGCGACGGCGACGCCGAGCACGGCGATTCCGGCGCCGATCCATGCGAAACGACGATGGCGAGCTTTCATTACATCTCCTTGTGGCGCGGCGTACCCGCGGCCAGTGACTCCGCGGCGCGGCGGCGCGCACGCAGGCCCAGCAATTCCAGCACGACGACGACGGCAGTAACGCCGTAGGCGCCCCATACGTAGAAGCCATATCCGCCCATGGCGAAGAACTCGCTCATGCCGACGCTTCCTTTCTAGGCATTCTGGTAGCGACCATCGAATTCGGGCAGCGACGCGACCCACGCAGATCCGCGCTCGCGCTCGAGGATGATCGCGCGCAGGCGCCACAGCGTGACGGCGATCGAGTAGAACCAGGCGGCGAACGACATCACCAGCATTCCGATCAGCATGATCGACGCCATCTTCGGCGCCGCGGTCATGCTGACCGACGCGCCCTGGTGCAGCGTGTTCCACCATTGAACCGAGAAATAGATGATCGGGACATTCACCGAGCCCACGATCGTCAGCACCGCGCACGCACGGTCGGCACGCCGCGGGTCGTCGATCGCGTTGCGCAGCGCCATCACGCCGAAATAGAGGAACAGCAGGATCAGCTCGGAGGTCATCCGCGCGTCCCACGCCCAGTAGGTGCCCCACGTCGGCCGGCCCCACAGCGCGCCGGTCCACAGCGCGATGAACGTCATCCACGCTCCGGTGGGCGCCAGCGCCTGCGCCATCATCGCGGACAGCCGCGTATTGAACGACAGCGCCAGGATGCTCCAGAAGCCCATCACCAGGTAGATGAACATCGACAACCACGCCGCCGGCACGTGGATGAAAATGATCCGATACGCCTCGCCCTGCTGAAAGTCGGTGGGTGCGATACCGAATCCGATCCACAGTCCGGCCACCGTGCACAGCGCCCCCGCCCACGCGAACCAAGGTGCCACGCGCCCGGCGAACGGGTAGAACGTGGACGGCGAAGAGAATTGATAAAGCTTCATTTCATCAGTCCAGCGCGATGCGGATGGCGGTCGCCGTGGCCAGCGGAGCGCCGACCAGCGCGATCAGCAGCCCTGCACCCAACAGCGACAGGTTGGCCGACGCAGAGAGTCCCGCGCGTACTGTGTCGGCGGCGCCGGCGCCGAAGATCAGCACCGGCACGTAGAGCGGCAGGATCAGCAGCGCCAGCAGGCTGCCGCCTCCGCGCACGCCAAGCGTCAGTCCTGCGCCGATCGCACCCAGCAGCGACAGGATCGGTGTGCCGAGCAGCAGCGTCAGCGTGACGATCACGAGTGCCGCCGGGTCGAGTCCGTACTGCATGCCGAGCAACGGCGCCAGCACGACCATCGGCAGGCCGGTGGTGAGCCAGTGCGCGAGGATCTTGCCGAACACCAGTGCGGGCAGCGGGTAGGGCGACAGCGCGATCTGCTCCAGCGTACCGTCGGCGTAGTCGGAGGCGAAGAGCCGAGGCAGCGAAAGCAGCGACGCCAACAGCGCGGCCACCCACAGCACGCCCGGTCCCATCGTCATGAGCAGGTTGCGTTCGGGAGTCGAGGCGAGCGGGAACAGGGTGACCACGATCACATAGAACAGCAACTGCACACCAAGTTCCGAGCGCGAGCGCAGCGCGAGCTTCAGGTCGCGCCCGACCGACCAGCGCAGCGCGGTGGCGACACCGTACTGGGCTTCGTTTATGGTGCCATTGCCGAGGGAGTTCACGACAGGACCAGCCGTTCGATTCGCTCGGGCGGCAGCTCGAGCGGCTGGTGCGTTGCCGCTATCACCGCGCCTTTGCGGGAAAGATGTTCGCCGATCAGATAGGCGAGGAGCCGAAGCCCGGTTGTGTCGAGCGCCGTCGCCGGCTCGTCGAGCAGCCACAGTGGTCGATCCAGCAGGGACAGTCGGGCGAGGCCGAGGCGTCGGCGCTGTCCCGCCGACAGGACGCGCGCCGGCAATGTACGCTGCCTCTCGAGCGACACCGTGGCGAGCGCTTCGCGCACCTGCTCGCCGGTCGGATGCACGCCCGAGAGCGCGACCAGCGAACGCAGGTTTTCCTCGGCGGTCAACTCGTCCTTCAATGCCGGAAGGTGACCGGCAAACACGACTTCCTCGCGAAGCCTCGGCGACAGCGGTGCCACGGGGTCGCCGCGCCAGCGTATGAAACCGGCGGCAGGCACGGTGAGCCCGGCCAGGATGCGCAGCAGCGTGGTCTTGCCGGTTCCGTTGGGGCCCGTGACCACCATCGCCTTCCCCTGGTCCACGCGAAATCCCAGGCTGCGAAACAGCGTGGCGTCGCCGCGGCGCGCGGCCAGGTCTTGCGCTTCGAGCATGGCGAAAGGGATTCTCGGTCAAGAACGGCCGGAGCGCCGGCGAGCGGAGCCCGTATAATATCATAAGTAATTGATTATTCGCACTAAATAGCGCCTGGTCTTAAGGCACTACCCGGTCGATCGTCACCCGGACGTCGCGGCTCCCCGGCGCGACCGGCGCGCTGGTGCCTGACAGGTCACCGGACTGCGCGACGACGTTGCCGCTCTTGCTGACGCGGGCCTCGATCACGACCTTGGCCGCCTTGGAGATCGTCGCGGCAGGCGTCATCGCCATCGCATCGGTCAGCGCGAACACCTTCGGCAGATCGGCTCCGGTCAGCTTCATCGCCGCGAGCGGCATCCGCGGCCCGTCCGGATTGCGCGCGTAGATGAATACGACGTCGCCGGGCGCCACGTTGTTCGCAAGTTTCGGATCGAGCTCGACGCGGCCCTCGACCGACCCGGTGCCGGTTGTCGTTTCCTTCGCCGCGGGTGAGGATGACGGCGAAGAACGAGGCGCCGCCGACGCCGTACC
The DNA here is from genome assembly GCA_963739745.1 of uncultured beta proteobacterium. GTDB lineage: Bacteria > Pseudomonadota > Gammaproteobacteria > Burkholderiales > Casimicrobiaceae > VBCG01. Next base: position 32,752 of record CAVUCJ010000002.1, on the reverse strand, counting down.
CGGTGCCGGACCGGCAAAGGCGCTCGAGGCGGACGGGGCTTCCCCGATTTGCTCGAGCACGGAATCCACCTGCGCGATGTCCGGACTGTCGGCGGGCAGTGCCGCGCGCAGGCGCTTCCACATGACGACCGCGGTCGCGCGGTCGTTGCGTTCCATCGCCGCGGAACCGGCGAGCGCCAGCGCTTTCGGGTAGGTGGGATCGAGTTTCAATGCCCGGTCGAGGAGCTCGGTCGGCTGGCCCATGAGGCTCTTGCCCTGGGCCTGTGCCACGGCCTCGGCCCAGTCCGAATACAGCGCAGCGCTGGGCGCCAGGTGCTTGGACGCTTCCGAATAGGCCGTCACCGCCGCATCGAAGCGCCCCAGCGCGCGATACGAGCGCCCGAGCAGCGCCCATCCCTCTCCGTCGTCCGGGTTCTCCTGCATCCGGTTCGCAAGCTTGTCGACCATCGCGACCGTCTGCGGATCGTTCATCGCCTGGTCGCCACCGTGCGCCGCCCCCATCTCCGTGATCGCCGACGGGTTGCCCAGCGAAAAATAGAGCACGCCGGCGACGACCGGCACGCAGGCCGCCACGACCAGCGCGGCGATCCAGCGCGGCCGCTGGCTCCCGGAAGGGGCCGCCGGCGCGTCCTGCTGCAACTCCTGCCCGAAGCGGGCGGTCAGGTCGGCAACCGCGGCGTCGCGCTCAGCCTCGCTGATTCTCCGCGCGGCGAAATCGTCCTCGATCTGGCGCTTGTGGTCGCGAAAGACGGCCGTGGCCGCCGTGCGGTCCGGCGGCGGCTCGGCGGCGGTTGACCGTCGCAAGAGCGGCAGCAGCAGAATTGCCAGCGTCGCCGCCAACAGAATGAACGCAATGACCCAGAACAGCGGCGACGAAACCATGTCCGATGGAGGCGGCGCGCGGCCTGAAGGCGGCGCGCCGAGAGGGAAATGAAGGGCAAATTATACCTGCCACCCTCTGCGTGACAGTTTGACTCAGCGCAGACTACCCCACCGCGACAAACCGCCCCCGGGGGTTGGATTATGATGCGCTACCATGCCTGACCAAGACATCCGCGACGCCTCGCTCGAGTATCACCGCCAATACCCGCCAGGCAAGATCGCGCTGTTGCCCACCAAGCAGCTGACGAACCAGCGCGACCTCGCGCTTGCCTATACGCCGGGCGTGGCCGCCGCCTGTGACGAGATCGTCCGCGATCCGGGGGAAGCCGCAACACTCACCGCGCGCGCCAACCTGGTAGCGGTCGTGACCAACGGGACGGCGGTGCTTGGCCTGGGCGCGATCGGCCCGCTGGCCGCGAAACCGGTCATGGAAGGCAAGGCGGTGCTGTTCAAGAAATTCTCCGGCCTCGATTGCTTCGACATCGAGATCGACGAGCGCGACCCGGACAAGCTGGTCGACATGATTGTCGCGCTGGAACCGACGTTCGGCGGAATCAACCTCGAGGACATCAAGGCGCCCGAGTGTTTCTACATCGAACGCAAGTGCCGCGAGCGGATGAAGATCCCCGTGTTCCACGACGACCAGCATGGCACGGCGATCATCGTCGGCGCGGCCGTATTGAACGGCCTGCGCGTCGTCGGCAAGGAACTCGCGAAGGTGAAACTCGTCTGTTCGGGCGCCGGCGCGGCGGCGCTCGCGTGCCTCGATCTCCTCGTGAGCCTGGGCATCGTGCGCGAGAACATCTGGGTCGCCGACATCGAAGGCGTCGTCTACGCGGGCCGCACCAGGCTCATGGACGAGCAGAAGGCGAAGTATGCGCAGGCGACCGAGGCGCGCACACTCGAGCAGATCCTGCCCGGCGCCGACATCTTCCTCGGCCTGTCCGCAGGCAAGGTGTTAAAGCCCGAGTGGCTGCCGTCGATGGCCGCTTCGCCGCTGATCCTGGCGCTTGCCAATCCCGAGCCCGAGATCATGCCGGATGTCGCGAAGGCGGCACGCCCGGACGCGGTCATCGCGACCGGCCGCTCCGACTTTCCGAACCAGACCAACAACGTACTTTGCTTTCCGTTCATCTTCCGAGGCGCGCTCGACGTGGGGGCCACGACGATCAACGAAGAAATGAAGCTCGCGTGCGTGCGCGCGATCGCCGACCTCGCGATGGCCGAGCAGTCCGAAATCGTCGCGCATGCGTACAACATCGAGAACCTGCGCTTCGGCCCGGAGTACCTGATCCCCAAGCCATTCGACCCGCGGCTGATCGTGATGATCGCGCCGGCGGTGGCCAAGGCGGCGATGGATACCGGCGTGGCCACGCGGCCGATCGCCGACCTCGATGCCTATCGCGAGAAGCTCACGCAGTTCGTCTACCACTCCGGCCTGCTGATGAAGCCGATCTTCGCGGCGGCCAAGGCGGCCCCGAAGCGGATCGTCTATGCGGAGGGCGAGGATGAGCGGGTGCTGCGCGCCGTGCAGGTCGTTGTCGACGAGGGGCTTGCGCGACCGATCCTGGTCGGCCGGCCGGCGGTCATCGAAAAGAGGATCGAGCGCTTCGGATTGCGCATCATGCCCGTGGACGATTTCGAGATCATCAATCCCGAGCGGGACGAGCGCTATCGCGATTACTGGACCGAATACTATCGGCTGACGCAGCGCCGCGGCGTCTCCGAGGCCTACGCGCAAATCGAGATGCGGCGGCGGCTGACGCTGATCGGCGCGATGGCGGTTCATCGCGGTGACGCCGACGGCATGCTGTGCGGAACCTTTGGCACGCACGAGCTGCACAGGGAGTACATCGATAACGTGATCGGGCTTCGGCGCGGTGTGCGCAACTATGCGGCGATGAACGCCGTGATGCTGCCGGCGCGCACCATCTTCATCGCCGACACCTACGTGAACCCCGATCCCGACGCCGAGGAGCTGGCGGAAATTACGCTGCTCGCCGCCGACGAGATTCGCCGCTTCGGCATCGTGCCCAAGGTCGCGCTGCTGTCGCATTCGAGCTTCGGATCGTCGACGCACCCGCGGGCGAAGAAGATGCAGGCCGCACTGGCGCTCATCAGCGCGCTGGACCCGGAGCTCGAGGTCGAGGGTGAGATGCACGGCGACGCGGCGTTGAACGAGGAAGTACGGCTCGCCGCGTTCCCGAATTCACGGCTGCGCGGCGAGGCCAACCTGCTGATCATGCCGTCGTCCGACGCCGCCAACATCGCCTTCAACCTGCTCAAGGTGTCGGCCGGCAGCGGCGTCACCCTGGGGCCGATTCTGCTGGGCGTGGCCAAGCCCGTGCATATCCTGACTCCATCGGCGACCGTGAGGCGCATCGTCAACATGACCGCACTCACCGTCGTCGACTCGTTGACGCAGCGGTAGCCTCACGCTGCAGTGCGGTCGGTAGTCGCTACCCGCAGAAGCGGGATTTCAACATCCTTGTCCATGTCCGCCAGATCCCGCCTCTTCACTCCGTTCCTTGTGCGCGGCGTCACGCTGCGCAACCGCGTCGTGGTGTCGCCGATGTGCCAGTACTCGGCACACGAGGGCCTCGCCAACGACTGGCACTTCGTCCACCTGGGCCAGTTCGCGATGGGGGGCTTCGGTCTTGTGTTCACCGAGGCAACCGCCGTGCTGCCCGAGGGGCGGATCACGCATGGTGACCTGGGCCTGTGGTCGGATGCGCACATCGCACCGGTCAAGCGTGTGGTCGACTACGTGCGCTCGCAGGGCGCTGCCGCCGGCATGCAGCTCGCGCATGCGGGACGCAAGGCGAGCATGCAACGGCCCTGGTTCGGCAACGCGGCACTGGGCGCCACGGATGCCGCGCGCGGCGAGCATCCGTGGCGTATCGCCGGACCCGTCGCGGTCCCGCACTCCGAGGGGTGGCTGGTGCCGGAAGCGCTCGACCGCAAGGGCATCGAGCGGATCGTGGAAGCTTTCGGGGCGGCCGCCTCGCGCGCGCATCAGGCGGGCTTCGACGTGCTCGAAGTACACGGTGCGCACGGCTACCTCACGCACTCATTCCTGTCGCCGACCGTGAATACGCGCCGCGACGAATACGGCGGCGATCTGGCCGGGCGCATGCGCTTCGCGCTCGACGTCGTCCGCGCCGTCCGCGAGGCGTGGCCCGCAAACAAGCCGTTGTTCTTCCGCACGTCGTCGGTCGACGGCATCGAAGGTGGCTGGTCGCTTGACGATACCGTGGCGCTCGCGACGGAGGTCAAGGCCGCTGGCGTGGACGTCGTCGACTGCTCGTCGGGCGGTTTCCTCACTTCCCGCGTCGAGATGGGACCCGGCTACATGGTGCCATTCGCGGCGTGCGTGCGAAAGGAGGCGGGCATCGCCACGCAGGCGGTCGGATTCATCGCCGATCCCGCCCAGGCCGAGGCGGTGATCGCGAGCGGCGCTGCGGATCTGGTCGCGCTCGCCCGCGAGGCGCTGCTGGACCCGCATTGGGCCGGGCGCGCCGCGGTCGCGCTCGAGGGCGACGCCGGCTGGGCGCTGTGGCCCGCGCAGTACGGATGGTGGCTCGAGCGGCGGGCGGCGCTGCTGCGCAAATTCTCGGCGCGGGCCGCCGAACGCAAATAGATCTTCGCCCGTCGGTCCTGCGGCTGGCGCGGGACGCGCAAATTGGTCGCGTCTGCGTGTACCACTTCCTGCAGGATGGTCAGCGACAGTGCCAAACCGCCTGGTCAGGTCATGGCGCAGGGGGTTGAAGGGAGCCGACACGGCGGGTAGACGCGCATCGAGCATTTTGCCGACCTTCGGACCTCGATCGGATAAAATGGCGCCCACCGGAGAGGTGGATGAGCGGTTTAAGTCACACGCCTGGAAAGCGTGCGAGGGTTAATAGCCCTCCGCGGGTTCGAATCCCGCCCTCTCCGCCAGAACGACTTCCAAGAACGTTCCATAACGTCTATTTTATTCAGTGTTTTCATGGTGAAATCTGGGTATTTCGGTCTCAGAATCATTCATCGACGTCTTTTGACGTCCGGGGGTAGTTGGGGGTAGATTGTGGGGTAGATTTCTACCCTCCTCGCGAAAATACCCCCATGTCACTTACTGACCTCGCTGTGCGCAACGCGAAGCCCGGCGCCAAAGCGCAGCGCCTTTGGGACAGTGGTGGTTTGTACCTTGAAGTCACCTCCACCGGCAGCAAACTCTGGCGGTTCAAGTATCGATTTCACGGAAAAGAAAAGCTGCTAGCGCTCGGCAATGGAACACGGTCTCGCTGCGCGCAGGCACGTAACTGCGGGACGACGCCAAGAGGTTGCTCGCTAATGGTAGTGATCCAGGCACCGTCCAGCAAGAAGGCCAAGCATAGCGGCGCGCCTACGCGCCGACAACGACTTTGAGTCGGTAGCGCGCGAGTGGTACGGTAAGCAAACGCAAGGCTGGGTTGCCCACCATGCATCGGACGTTCTACGGCGCCTTGAGGGCAATTTGTTCCCCGACCTTGGGATCGCGTCCGATCGCGGAGATCTCGGCGCAGGAACTTCTCGCTACCGTGCGACAAGTTGAAGCTCGAGGCTCGTATGACATGGCGCATCGAATCCTGCAGGTCGCGTCACAAGTTTTTCGCTACGGTGTGGCGACAGGGCGATGCGAGCGCGACCCAGCGCCAGACCTGCGAGGCGCCCTAACTCCTTATCGGTCAAAGAACCAGGCAGCGGTGCGCCCGGAAGACGTGCCCGAATTGTTACGGGCGATCGACCGCTACGGCGAAATTGGTGATCGACAGACGGCATGTGGCACTATGGCTACTCGCGCGCACTTTCGTGCGTACCAACGAGTTGATCGGCGCAGAGTGGTCGGAATTTGAACTTGAAGGCAAGAAACCGCACTGGCTTGTCCCGGCGAAGCGGATGAAGATGCGCACGGAGCATGTGGTCCCGCTGTCGCGGCAGGCGGTCGCAGCTGCTTACCGAGCTGCGAAGTCTTGCCGGAGAGAGCCGCTACGTATTCCGGGTCGCAACCCGGAAAAGACAATGAGCAACAACACCATGTTGTTTGCGCTCTACCGGCTAGGCTACAAACGCCGCATGACTGGCCACGGATTTCGCGCTATCGCGTCGACCCTGCTGAATGAGTCGGGATTCACCTCTGACGTCATTGAGCGGCAGCTGGCACACTACGAGCGCAACGAGGTTCGCGGCGCGTACAACCGTGCCGAGTATCTCGCCAAGCGACAAACCATGATGCAGCGGTACTCTGACATGCTGGACGATCTGAAAGCTGGCGCCAAAGTAATCCCGCTGCAGGGTAGATCCCGCTGAATTTCGTGAACCTCGTTTAGTTACCAAAACTGCGATTTGACCAATCAGACAGCGTCAATGGTGATCTGCATCAGCACCGATTGAATGATTGTCCTTCGGCCGTACTCGCGCCCGCCTGCTAAGCGGCCATTCAAGAACGCTGAGACGCCGGCGGCAATCGGCCAGCTGCAGCCCTACGGCAAAGCCTCCGATAGCCGCCGCACCATGGCGCCAGTTCTCCAAATCGGACGCTCAAAATTTGAACTGGGCGGCCTTGTACGGCTTTTCGCGTGAGGCCGCTGGAATGACGGGTTGGGCGGCACGGCTGCAGAGAAACCCGAGTACGCCCAAAACTCAGTGCCGACCGGCACATACTGGCCGTGAATTCAAGTTGCGGAAATCAACGCAAAGGGCCATCGGGTCGCAATGGGAGGTGGCGTTTCCAACGATAGAACCGTCTTTACCAAGAATTCGCTAGATTTGGCCACCACCCAGTCTCAGAGCGCTCGAATCGTGAATGACAACATGAAGTTTGAGTCGGGAGTGCCCTCGAGCACGGCACCAGCCTCACCGTGAACCTGCGTAATGAATCGAGCAAGGCCAGATCGTTCAAAATTCTTCGCTGCGAGAACAAGTTTGAAATCTGATAGTTCGACGGTAGTGACGTGCCCGTTGATTGCCTTTGCTGCCCACGCCACCCAGAGAGTGAGTAGCCGTTAGAATTCCAATTTCGAGTACACGCCGAGCATTCATCGCACGGACAAGCACGGAAAGAAATTCACCGGTGTCCCGGGTGATGTTCAGCATGCGCCGAGGTCGATCGACAATGACGCCACGTTGCTACGACCGAACTGTTCGAGCTCCAGTAGCAGTTCTTGCAGCGATTCGGTCAACTTAGTCTCCTGACGCCCGACCAGTGATAATCCCGGCGATAACGCAGATTCCTTTGGAACAGTCGCAACGAGCAAGTATCAGTCGCATGATTTGCCAAGCTGCACTTGGGGGCCATAGAACAATCCTCAGGAGCCAGGGCTGCCCGCGTCGGCTTGCCGTCCAACTCGAGGCCGATTCAGCCGGCCAGCGGGATTCGGAACGTCTCGTCCTAACCCACAAGCGGAGGCAACCGGTCGGAATTTGCCCCCTGAGTCAGGGGTTCCCTGCCGGGCATCGCTCCCGTATCCTGCAACGGTCGATCATCGACAGGAGTGGGGCATGTCCCAGACCACCCTCAAGGGCAGTTGCCTGTGCGGAGCCGCGAAGTTCGAAGTGATCGTCGACCGAGCGGTTCTCCATTGCCATTGTTCGCGCTGTCGCAGCGACCGGGCATGCTCGAACCTGTTGATGCAGACCGGCGGCGCTGAAAGGGCTCAGGGTGAGCAGCAGATCCGCTCATTCAAGGTGCCCGAGGCCAAGCGGTTCACCAATGCCTTCTGCGCTACGTGCGGCGGCCGCTTGCCGCGTCAACCCAAGGACTCCGACATTGTCATGATTCCGGCCGGATCGTTGGACGACGAGGCCCCGATCAAGCCGCAGCGCGCATCTTCTCCAGCTCGCGCGCGAGTTGGTCGTGTGCCTATAACGAGTTGCCCGTCTACCCGGAATCCGTGCCCCAGTAGCGGTGGGCTTATGCGGACTGCGTAGCGCCGCAACTGTTGAACTATGTCCGTGATGGGTGTGCGCCGTGACAAGGCGGCGCTTTCCAGTGGGTGTGAATCCCACCCGGCGAAATGCTCCAGCCGGAAGCAACCGGAGCAGTCAGGGAGGTTACGACTGGCTGAAGCCCTGGGTAAAGCGAGCCACGAATTGGTGGCAGCGCAGTTGCAGGCCGCAACGCGAGTGAACGCCGAGCAAGCCTCGAAAAGGACGATGCACAGGCCGACCCGACTACCCTTTCGGGGAAGGCTGATATCGCTGGACGGATGAGCAAGGCAGGACCGCGGGCGGCTTTGCCGGGTAGTGGCCGCAGCATGTGCACGGAACAGCGCGCGCAACCGGAATCCTCTCGGCGTGGCCGGGACGGCCAACCGGATTCCGGTGACGGAGGGTCCGGGTGGGCTCGCAGGAGGATATTACGGCATTGCGGGCGACCGCTTCTAGCCGATTGCCGCCGGCGTCTCAGCGTTCTTGAATTGCCGCTTAGCAGGCGGGCGCGAGTACGGCCGAAGGACAACCATTCAATCGGTGCTGATGCAGATCACTACTGACGCTGTCTGATTGGTCAAATCGCAGTTTTAGCAACTGATTGTGGCCGGGTGCTGCCGACGGGTTGCCGTTTCCCAAGGTCCGATGACTAGCGCCTTCCTGACGCTCGCTCCGCAGATTCCGACCGCTCACAATGGGTCGATGGCGGTCCTTCTCTACAAGTTTGAATCTAATCGAGCGGTGTCCGTAGGGTCGAATACCATTTAGGACACATAAGGCGCCGTCGGGCGCGCTATTGAAATATGCCACCGATGAACGCGGCCGTCCGCGCCTCCTGCGGACACCCCAACACCTCATCCGGTGTGCCCTGCTCGACAATCACCCCGCCATCCATGAAGACGACATGGGACGAAACTTCGCGCGCAAAACGTAGCTCATGGGTCACGATAATCGCGGTTCGTCCCTTGATAGCTAGATCCCGGATCACGCGTAACACTTCGCCCGTCAACTCCGGATCCAGGGCCGATGTAGGCTCGTCGAATAGCATGACCTTGGGGTCCATGATCAAGGATCGGACAATCGCCACGCGTTGCTGCTGCCCGCCCGACAGCGCGGCGGGATACGCATCCGCCTTCTCGGCCAGATTAACTTTCCGTAGGAGCTCGAAAGCTCGTTCCGTTGCATCCTTCTTGTTCCAGCCGAGCACACCAACCGGGGCCTCGACGATGTTACCCATAACGGTCAGGTGCGGAAACAGATTGAACGCCTGCGAGACCATACCGATGCCCGCGCGGAAGCGCGCGAGATCCCGACCCGACAAGCGGCCTTTGGGGCTCTCCAGGCCTTTGGGGCCAATCGTGACATCGCCCACCGTGATGGTGCCTCCCTGAATGCGTTCCAGGTAGTTGATGCAACGTACGAGGGTGCTCTTGCCGGAGCCACTTGGCCCAATGATGGCGTATGTAGAGCTTGGCGGAACATCCAAGTCAACCCCGCGCAACACCTCAAGCGGGCCAAATCGCTTGTGAACCTGCGCGAGGCGGATAATCGAATCAGGCGACGGCATGTTGCTGGGTCTGAAAATACCCGCTTGTCGGGAGCTTGCGGGAGAAGAACTTCACGCTCGATGACACCATGAACACCAGCAGGAAGTAGATCAATGCCACGGCCGTGTAGACGGGCATGGGTAGGAACGTGGCGCTGACGATCAGTCCGGCCTGGTACATGAGGTCGGGAACCGCGATGATAGATACGATGCTGGTGGACTTAAAACAGATCACATATTGGTTGAGGATGCCCGGCAACATTCGGATAAATGCTTGGGGAATCACGATGCGCCGCATCAGCCGCGGATAGGTCATTCCGAGCGACTGCGCCGCTTCGATCTGGCCCTTGTCGATCGATTCGATGCCTGCTCGATATTCCTCCGCCAGGTAGCCGCTGGATTGAAGTGCGAGCGCAATGAGGGAGCTGGTGTACGCATCGAACTTGATGCCGATGATCTCAGGCAACGCATAGTGAATCCAGATGAGCTGCACAAGAATAGGAGTGTTGCGACAGAACTCCACATAGAATACCGCGGGCGCACGCACGATCCAATGGCGCGACAACGTTCCGAGACAGGCCACCAATCCAGCGAAAATGGCGATGAACATCGCCACGACCGAGAGGGAAATCGTGACCCAGATGCCGGCCAGCAAAATTTCGTGGTATTCGGAAAAAACTTGCCACAGGCGAGTGAATGACACGACTTCTTCCTGGCATTACGAGGGTCATCCAGGTGGCGCTTGGGCCCCACCTGGTCTTCGTAGAGCGCCCCGGCAGGGGCGGGTAGTTCCGCTACTTCTTCGAGAACGGGTTAGTCTTGGCTAGGTATGTGTCGTACGTGCGCTTGACGAGGTCGTTTGCCTGCACGAACCGGACATACTGGTCCAGGAAATCCTTCCAATCCGGGTCGCCATAGCGCACCGCCCAGCCCACTGGCGAGTTGCCGAAATCCTCGCCGGGGAATGCCATCTTTCCCCATGCGGCGTTCTCTGGAACCGCGAGCCACCAATTGATATTGATGATCGGAAGGATGGTGACGTCCGCATCGCCCCGCTGCGTCGGCGGTAGCGTTTCCACATCGGACTGGATCTGCAACGCTAGGAACTTGGCCTTCGGGAAGAGCCGCTTGCCGGTCTCGTATTCGCGCGAGCCCAAGCCCACGGCGATGGTGACATTGGGGTTGTCAAGATCCGAGATGTTCTTGAGGTTTTTCTTGTTGTCCTTGCGGATGATTGCGTTGAGGCCCTTTGCCCGGAACGGCGTGACGAAGTTGATCTCCAGCGCACGGGGGGCGTTATAGACGAGGCTGCTGCCGAAGAAGTCGCAATCGCCTCGCTTGAGAGCGAGAACGGCGGTATTCCATTGCACTTCAACCGGCTCCACCTTCACCTTCATCCAGGCGGCGAGCTCATTCGCCAACTCGACGAACACTCCCATCCATTCGCCGGTCTTGGGATCCTTGTAGGACTCCGGCGAACCTTGCGCGTAGCACACCTTCATCACGCCCTCCTTTTTCACCTTGGCGAGGACGGAGGTTTCGGACTGGGCGTTGGCCAGGCCCGATGCCGCAAACAGGAGAACCGACGCGACGCTCACAAGCAGTGTTGGCTTCATCATTCCATCTCCTTAGGCAACCAAACATCGTTTTCCCGGGCTGAGGGGCGCATGCCGGGAGTCAAAGGCAACATCACTGAACGTCAGCGGCGCATCCGCCGTGCGTTCGACGCCGACTGAAAATCAGGTGAAACGGGAACGGGCATGCGCTGCACGATCAGCTCCATGAGCTGGTCGACGGAACGGGCATCAGGACGAAACGCCAGCGTAACGATCGGCACCTGCGAATCAGAAAGCGGCATGTGCTCGGCGGCAGAAGGCGTGATGAGCAGCACATCACTCCAGGCAAGCAGCTTGCGGATGGCGGCGCGCTCCTTCGTCATGCAACCATCGATGCGAAGCCCGGGATTGCAGCCTTCCACCATCCCGGTGAGCGACAAAAGCGTCTGTTTGAGATCGCAGACAATCCCCACGCGTGTTCCCTTGCGCAGCCGTGCTACATGCAACAGACTATCGGGATCGATGGGAATGTGCAGTCCGATCACCTGCGCGTACTTCTCATCGGCGCGATGCTTGCCCAATGCAACTTCCACTGCCGCCAGGTGGGTAATATCGACAGCGAGAATGCTGTATTCGCTAAGGAAGCGCTGGGGATTCGCCACCACTGCCTCAAGCAGCAGCGGCTCGATCGGATGGGCAACGCTCGATTGCAGATCTCGACTCAGCAGCGTGGCGTCGTGCCGGTTGCAATCGACGAAGCCGATGCGGGGGCCTGTATGGCTGTAGGCCTGGGCGACGATTTCCTCGACAAAGCGTCGGAACTGGACCTGATCGAGGCCACTCAGCTTTGCCTCCTGCAAGGCGAGCGATAGCAAGCCGGTAATGCCGTCCATGGCGTCGTCCAGCGCTAGGCGCACGCGACGCTTTCCGATGAAGGTGCCGAAGCCGGCTCTCGTCAAAAGGTAGCCACGCTGCGCAAGCGATCGGTAGGCCTTGCTCACGGTGTTTTTGTTGGCGCCGAGCTCGGTGGCGAGCACTTCGCACGTCGGAATCTTCTGTCCGGGCATGTACTCCTTGCGAGCGATGCGCAGCAGCACCGTGCGTTCGATCTCCGACCATGTCACCGGTCGCCGCTTTACCACTGCGGTCTTGCGCGTTTCCTTCTTGACGGAGTGCAAGACACTCTTAATCGGCTTCATGCTCTTATCCTAACTCTTAGGACGATGAGTTACAACGAAATTCACGGGCTCGTAGCGCACGATTTTGGTGAGCGCTAGTAGCCGATCGCGCAGCCATCCTGGCGGGGTTCGGAGCCGGCAGCCCACACTCCGCCAGGGAGTGCACTGATGATCTGCGCGCCTCCCATGCCTCGATGCCCACGCCGTGTGATCTCGTGTCCCCATGCCTCCAATTGCGCACAGGTCTCGCTGGATACGCCTTCCTCGATTACGACACGCTTACCTTCCTCCCACCAGAATCGCGGCATGTCGATTGAGCTCTGGACGTCAAGGTCATAGTCGAATAAATTCACGAGCAACTGCAGGTGGCCTTGTGGCTGCATGAAGCCTCCACTCACCCCGAAGATCGTGTGCAACTTGTCCTCGTGCATTACCATGCCGGGAATGATGGTGTGGAAGGGGCGTTTGCCCGGTGCCAGGCGATTGGGATGGTTAGGATCGAGCGAAAAGCCGGCGCCTCGATTTTGCATTGCGAAGCCCAAGCCCTCCGCGACATGGCCGGTACCAAAGTCATCGAAGACGCTGTTGATGAACGACACCGCATTGCCTTCGGCGTCCGCGACACCCAGATATACCGTATCGGAACGGCCCCAAGCCTTGGCTACGGGCGCTGTCGCGGTCCATCCAATTGGAGGAAAGTCGGTCGAGAGGAGTTCGTGTACGGGGACGGTGGTGAAGCTGGGGTCCGCCACATGATCCTGCGCTCTGACCATGGCCTGTTTGGTGGCCTCGATCAGCACATGCCAGCACTCCGGGGATTCGCGCAAGTACTGCGATAGATCGATCTTCGAGATCGCCTTGAGTGCAAGCAGTGCGGCGAGACCCTGCCCATTGGGCGGGCACTCGAGCACCCGATAGCCCCGGTAGTCGACACCGATTGGCTCTTGCCATTCGGCACGATAGTCGGCGAGGTCACGTCGACTGAGGAGCCCGCCTGCCAGGGTCGAGTACGCGACAAGCCGCTCGGCAATCTCCCCTTCATAGAACGCATCACGTCCGCCGGAAGCAAGGATGCGCAGCGTTCGTGCGAGGTCCGACTGAATCAATACCTCCCCGATGTGTGGCGAACGTCCGTCGATCAGGAGCGCTCGCGCCGCGGGTGGGTCGGCCAACAGGCGTGCTTCATTGATGCTCCAACTTAGCGCATCACCGGGCGCCACCGCAAAGCCTTCCTCTGCGTACTCGATCGCCGGGTGCAACACTTCTCGCAACGAGAGTCGGCCATACTCCGCCAGCATCTGCGACCAGCCATCGACGCACCCGGGAACAGTCCATGCGAGCGGGCTATGCCGCGGAACACTTGTGAGTCCACGTGACCTATAGTTTTCAAGCGTGGCAGATCCAGGTGCGGGGCCACTTGCGTTGAGGGCGCGAATTCGCCGGTCGCGGGCATAGTAGATCAGCGCAAAAGCGTCGCCGCCGAGTCCGGTTTGATAGGGTTCCACAACACCAAGTACGGCAGCCATAGCAACGGCCGCGTCCACCGCATTGCCGCCCTGCAACAGGATCCGCATTCCCGCAGAGCTTGCGAGCGGGTGCGCGGATGCAACCATGCCACGCCGGGCGAATACGGGCGAACGCCTTGAGTTGAAGTTCTTGGTATTGTAGGAAGGGGTCGTCACGTCGGAATGGGCAGCGGCTTGGGACCGATGGCGTAGCGCTCGAGGATCTCGAGGTCGAGTTCTATACCGAGGCCAGGCTTGTCTGGAACGTCTACCCATCCGTCTTTGATCGGCATGCGTTCCCGGGTGAGCAACAGGTTGATCGGGGTCTCCGCGACGCAATATTCTTGGAAATAGGCGTTGTCGAGAACGGCGTTGAGATGTAGGGATGCTGCCTTGATGATGCCGCTCTTCCACGCATGAGGAACGCATTTGAGGCCCTTGCCCTCGGCCTCGCGCGCGATCTTGAGCGCTTCGGACAACCCGCCACAACGCGTGACATCAGGCTGGACAATATCTACATGCCCCCGCTCCGCGAGCTCGCGAAAGCCCCATCGCGTTGCCTCTTCCTCGCCGGCGGCCACGGGAAGGTCAACCGCATCGGCCAATTCTGCATAAGCCTCGAACTCATCCGGCTCGAACGGTTCCTCCAGCCAGAAGATACCGAGGTCCTCGAACTTGCGTGCCACCCGGATAGCACGCTTGGCATCCGCGCCGTACCCGAAACCGGCATCGATGAGAATGTCGGTTGCGCCAGCAACATTCTTGGCGGCACGCGCCAGGCGAACGTCATGCTCTTCATCTCTGCCGATCGGCCCCCATCCAAACTTGATGGCCGTAAATCCCATGGCGACGAGACGCTCCACGCTTGCCGCAACTTCTCGCTCGGTGTCTGGCATCAGCAATGAGGCGTAAGCCCTCACCTTGCTGCGCCTTGGCGTGCCGAGCAACTCGGCTACGGGCTTGCCCAGGCTCTTGCCCTTGATATCCCACAATGCAATATCGACACCGCTGATTGCATGCATGGCAACGCCACGACGGCCGTAGTAGACCGACCCCATGTACATGCGACGCCACAGTCCTTCGATATCTGTGGGGTCCTGGCCGATGAGAACATGCCGAAGTCCCGTGGCGATGTAGTGAGAGTTGGGCGCGTCATAGACGGCCTTCACCACTTCTGGAGCAGAGTCCACCTCTCCGATTCCTACGATCCCCTCATCGGTGTGGATGCGCACCACAAGATCGTCCTGACTGCCGTCTGCGATGGCGCCATCCACATTTGGTTGGCGCAGTATGATTGCCTCTACTTCAGTGATCTTCACGTACCAGTGCCTCCTGGATTGTCTTAGAGTTCGAGAGCGACTCAGCTGAAAATATCGGCGACAAGATCGCCGGTTGCTACCGCGTGATGGCCCACCCAGCTCTGCGGTGGAAATGTCATGACATAACCATCGGAGGGCATGGTGATAGCCTCGACTTCCCGGCCGAAGACGTCACGTGTTCTTGCAATTACGGTGCCGGCTTTGAGAGGTGCGCCGCATTCCACTTCAAAGTGGATAAATCCGCCATGGTCGGCGCGGATGGTCGGGAGCGCGGGATGAATTCCGGGAACGATAAGGAAATCATGCTGGGCTTCAATCGTTCCTTCCAACATGTCCAGCTGAATGAATACATTGCGAAGACCCAAAGCTGCACCGGCGACATTGGGCTCGTCGAAGACGCGCGACCGCGTCATTTCCACCATGAACGCGGGCTTGCCCAGGTCGATGAAGGAGCCGGCAAGGGTCAACGGGTTGGGTGCAGTGGTGACCACAGTCAGGCCAAAGGCACGCGCCAGTTCCAAGCTCCTTTCCCACGCCGGAGTTCCGATTGCGTCCCGCTTGCCACCGCGATACATAAAGGTAAATGCGATGCTGGGTTCGCCGACTGCATGCAAATCGATTGCGATGTCGCACTTGCTGGCAATCTCCGTCCACAGAAAATGCACGATTCTCTGGGTGAGGCTTCCCTTTTGGTCGCCGGGCCACAATTTGTGGATGTCACCGGCAAATGCCACGCCCTCACGCGCGGCGTAGTGGGGGGCAACGCGCGTGGCAAATTGATGGGCCAACATGTTGGCTACCGGGACCGCGACGACGGCTCCCTTGAGGTGCGCGGGATTGAGCTCAGCCTGTAGCCGGCGAAGTGTCTCGACAGAATAGATGGTCTCCTGCCCATGCGAACCCGCGTGAAGGTAGACGATTGGCCCGTCGTGCGCCCCATTGATGATTACGACGGGAACCTGTACGGGTGTGACGCCATCGGCCAGTTCGCCGACATTTGCGTATCCCGACGCTATGCTGCCAGGGGATGCCGTGACCCGCCCGGCAACCAGGGTTTCACGCATTTGAGCCTCCTGAAAAGCAATGGTTGGGAAATGGGCTAGGCACGCGAGGCACCGATTGCCGTGATCGTTCTGGGAACGACACCGGGATTCACTGCAAACAACGGCTTCTCGCCCCGCACAATGCGCAGCGCCTCGCGCGCAGCTTGTGTGGTGACGGCCTCACGGGATTCCTCGGAGTACCAGGCGACGTGCGGAGTGAGAGTCACGTTGTCAAGCCTCAGTAGGGGATGGTCGCGCGCGAGGGGCTCAGGGTCGGTGACGTCCAGCCCAGCGCCTGCAATACGACCGGACGCCAGTGCACTCACGAGGGCGTCCTGATCGATGACCCCGCCGCGGGACGTATTGATCAGATAGGCAGCAGGCTTCATCAGCGAAAGTTCATGCGCACCGATGAACTTGGATGTTGCACTCGTCAATGGCAAATGAATTGAAACGTAGTCGGACTTCGACAGGAGCTCAGCAAGGCTGACGAAGGTAATGCAGGCATCAGGAACGGGCTTGCGAGCGTATGCCAATACGTTGAGACCGATGCCCTGTGCCTTGGAGGCAAGTACGCGGGCGATGTCACCAAATCCCACCAAGCCAAGCACTTGGCCGGCAAGCCGATGCCGAGGGATGGCAACGCGGTATGACCACCCGCCAGAACGGACGTCGCGATCGAAGGTTGCAATGCCCCGCGCCCAATTCAGCAGCAGCGCGAGTACATGATTCGATACCTCGTCCCAGTTTGCGTCGCGGACATTGGCGACCCAGATGCCACGCTCAGTGGCAGCCGCAACATCAATGTTGTCGACACCTTTGCCGAAGTGAACCACGCCACGGCACCTGGGCCAGGAGTCGAGTACGCGCGCGCTGATTGGTACATGCTGATTGATTACCACGTCGGCATCACGCGCGATAGCCATGCTGTCCGCTTCGGTACGGCATGCGCCCTCGACCAGGTCAAGCCCTCCGTCAATCAGCATCCGTGCCGCGTTGCGGATGTCGGCGTAGTGATGGTCGGTGATTACAACTTTCAAGGGGCATCCATCCAAAGGCACTCAACGGCGGGTTAGTACACCTTCGCCCAATCAACGGCAGAGTTGCACGCAATCCTAAGATATAGGATGATGAACGTCAACGGCTGGTGTCTCAACGCTTTCACATCAACATTTGCCGGGATGATCGTCGACATGCCGATTCGAAGCGACAGCGATTTTCTGATTCAGATTCGCACCCATCTCTACGCCGCGGTGCTTTCGGACGTACTTGATGAAATTGGCATCCGCAATCAGGCAATGCCACCCCGCATTCGGCCTCTGGATGAAGCACTAATACTTGCGGGATTTGCCCGAACTGGCCTCTTTCGCGATGTGTATCACGTTCAGGCGGATGAGAACCCGTATGAACTTGAGATCCGCATCCTGGACGACCTCAAGCCCAACGACGTCATGACGTTTGCCTGTGGTGCCTCTGGCCGGATAGCGCCATGGGGAGAATTGCTCACCACGGCAGCGCGGGCGCGGGGGGCCGTCGGAGCCGTCACGGATGGATTTGTTCGCGACGTTCGCGGCATTCGCGCAGTGCAGTTTCCGATGTATCACGGCGGAATTGCTCCGCTCGACTCCAAAGGGCGTGGCAAGGTCTCGGACATCGATGTACCCGTCGACGTCGCCGGCGTGCGAATTGAGCCGGGAGACCTCGTCTTCGGGGATGTCGACGGTGTGATCGTCGTGCCCAGGGCGGCCGAAGAGGAGGTAATCGCGCGCGCGTTCGACAAGGTTGCAAGCGAGAACACCACGCGCGACGAGCTCCTTAAGGGAGCGATGCTCAAGGACGTCTTCGACCGCTATGGCGTGCTGTAGCATCGTCCTGGCACCCCCGGATCCATCGACAACTCCGAGGTATCAATGATCAAGCGAGTCACCATCATGACGCGTAAGCCGGGAATGACTCGCGAAGCATTCGCCGACTATTGGAAGAACATTCATGCCCCTCTTCTGGCATCCCACCCGGCCGTCAAGCGCCTCACGATCAACGTCACGGGAGAATTTCTGCGCTTCTCGGTTCGCAATGAGGACCCAGCGGACCCGCTTCGATCATCGATCCTGACGCAGGTTCCCGATGGCATTGTCGAGCTCTGGTTCGCCAATCAGGAGGAGATGGAGGGCATGTACAATTCCGATTTCTCGCGCCAACTGGTCAGCGACGCCGAGGCGTTCGTGGGGGCTATCGCTACCTTCCTCATGGAAGAGCACGAGATTAAACCCGGCGCCCGTTGAGTGGATTGCAACCCGTTCAGACAGTCGTACGACACAGCGCATGGAAGTAGTCCTCCCGCAAAATGGTAGGCAACGGAGGTCCAGGTCCAGAATGTCGCCGACCTTGATCTTGAGGTAGCGGATTCAGTCCCGCCAGAGCGTCCGAAATCGATCGGGCGCAAGCTGGGTGTAACGCACGGTGTGCATGATGTTGCGTTGCCCAAGGTAAGCCAGGATGGTCCGCGTGTCGACACCGTTGTTAACCAGGTAGTGTCCAGTCGTGTGTCCTAACATATGAGGGTGGATGTGGATCTCGAGACCGGAACGGGAGCGAGCTCGTGAAACCGTCTTTCGCACCGTCGCCTCTGTGATCTGGCCCCACGTTCGGTGACGAACAGGAACGGCGACTCCGCGTACGCGAGCTTGAGCTATCGAAGCGCTCGCAGCTCGCGCCCGGACAGTGGATGGGTCGCTACCTCGCCATTTTTCTTGCGGTTCACGTGCAGCGTGCCGCCCTGCAGGTCGACCTGATCCCAACGGATTGCCACGAGTTCGTCTACCCTCAGCCCATGCCGGAGGGCGAGAAAGATCAGCGTCGCGTCGCGGGATCCATGCTGCCCGACCTTGGCGGCAGCGGCGATCAGCCGCTCGACCTCGGCCGGGGTGAGATGCTCGCGGCTCGACGTTCCGGATTGGTGACCTTGCGTGGTGGGGACACTTGTCCATTTGCCATGCGTGAGTACTCGCGCTTAGCGCGCTTGCATTTTTACGACAGTACTCATCGTAGTTCCTCAATCTTTCCCATGAAGAGTCATTATTGGGAAAGTACAGGCTACGGCGCGCAACGGTCTGGGTTCGGCGAGTTCCGGGCGTCTGCCTTCACGTCCCGATATGCCGTGAAGCCTTCCTTGACGAGGCGACCGACGCGTCGCGGCTAGCATGACCAAGCCGGCGAGGGCGGGACCACCTTCAGCAACCAGATGAAGCGTTCTTTGGGGCGATCCTCGACCACAGCAGCACGTGGAAGAAGACCATCAGCCAGGTAATGCGCCGGCTTATTTCCCCCGCCTCAAGGTCGGTAGCCCAATGCCCGTCGCATCGAACCCGCCATCCACCGCAAGCGTCTGGCCGTTGACATAGCTCGCCGCGTCGCTACACAGAAACCAGACGGCTTCCGCGACCTCCTGCTCCGAACCGTAGCGGTTGAGCGGTATCGCGTCGTGGTAGTCGGCGCGGATTGCAGGGGTGTGCACCTGCTTTGCCATCGAAGTGTCGACCGGGCCGGGGGCGACCGCGTTAACGCGGATACCCATCGTGCCCAGCTCCGCCGCCTGCTGCTTGGTCAGGTGCGCGAGCCCAGCCTTGCTCGTGCCGTAGGCCGTGCGTAGCGTGCTCGCGCGTACCCCGGAGATCGAGCCGATATTGACCACACTGCCGCCTGCGTTTGCCAACATTACCGGCGCACAGGCCTGTGTGCAGAGGAAGGGACCACCGAGGTTGACTGCCAGCACGCGCGACCATTCCTCGAATGTCGTCTCGAGGATTGGCTTGAACACTGCGATGCCGGCGTTGTTAACGAGCACGTCGATGCGCCCGAAGCGCTGCGCCACGCGGTCGATCGCTACCTGCACATCGCGCGGCTCCGCTACGTCGCATTCGATCGCCAGCACCCGCCCGGGCTCGCGCAACCGCTCGGCCGTGTACGCCAGCGTCGCTCCGTCGATGTCGAGCAGCGCCACGCTCCAGCCTTGAGCGAGGAACTTCTCTGCGATCGCCAGCCCAATGCCGCGCGCGCCGCCGGTGACCACCGCAAGTTTCACCGACGGCGGTCCGGACGCCACTGATTCCGGCATGCTTCCTCCTGTTTCGCCATCACGCTACGTAAGACACGCGACCAACATCTTCCGAACGCTCTGCGGGCGCCGTCGGTGCGAGACGAACCGCTAGGCCTCGCTGCGCATCTGCGTAAGAGCTGCGTTCATGAGTGTGCGATCGGGAACGTCCGCGCCTGGGCGCACGACGAGGCCATCGGACCGATTGAGGACGACTAGATTGCGATCCTCGTAGACGATTGCCAGCGGCATCGCCTAACGGCTCGCGTCGTGTCACAACCACGTCGTTCATCCGCACGTGCCCGTCCCTGCGACACCCACAGGCAGTTTCGCCAGTGCCGCAGAAACAATCTGGCGAGCGCTTAGTCGGTTCGCGTCCCGCCGAGCGAATCTGGAACACCGGCCCGCAGAGGCGGGACGAATGTGGCTTCCCAGCCCTCGATGTCATGAGTTTTTCTTCACTACGTGTTTTCTGTCGTGCGCACTAGTGTAGCCGCTCCCATGGACCTTGCCGCAGCGCAGCTCGTATCGGTGTGCGCCGGCACGACCGAAGACGAGGACATGATCTGGTTCGCCGAGAAGCTGTAACCTGAGGCGATTCGGTCGAACAGCGCAGAACGGTGCGTTCGCCGCTTGTGGCCCATCCGCTTGGCGAAGTTTCAAAGCGGCCAGGAGCGGCGCTATGAGGGTCAGACCTACATCGGCCAAGGCGATGCCCCGACGGCCGGTGCAGCGGTTCCATTTGGCTTATCGTCCCGGTCTTGCCGGTGTGCCGCGCGCGATCAATTTAGACGCCGCTGACGATCTTTGACGACCGGAGACAACACCGAATCCGCACCGATCGTGGTGGAAGACAGGGGTGCCGCAGCGCGGAGGACAGCGGACATCCACAACGCTGCAGCAATTGGAACGCGAGAAAGCGGCTTACTTCAGCTGACCGCGGATTTCGCCACCCGGATTCGCCGCGCTGTGCACGTTGAAGTAGAGCTCGCCCGCCTTGAACGCTTTCATCTGGTCCGCGTTGAGCTTGGCCGCGGAAGGCGCCTTATACGTGTCACCTTCCTTGGTGAACGGCACGACCACGGGGCCGTTTTTGCCGGCAGCTCCTGCGTGGATATGCGCGGCCGTACCCTGGACGCCCTTGGTCGTGACACTGCCGGAAACAGTACCATCATCGGCGATGGAGATCGTGCCGTCGCCGCTGGCCGACGTTGTTACCGGCGGTACTTCGTTCGCACCGGACAGCATGATCTTGACGTCGGCGCCAAATGCGAAAACGCTACTGAATGTACCGATCGAAAAGATGGCCGCCACGAGTGTCGATTTCTTGAATTTGACCATAATGACATTCTCCTGATAATTCATTTCGACAATTGACTGAAGCGTCGCAGGACGTCAAATGCGGGCGCTTCCTTTATCCAAGGTATTCGCAATACTACGCATGGTCTGTACGGTAGCGTACGAAAACACAGTTTGTCCGCGATGGCCGAAAGACCGCTGATCCCGCGGGACCGCCGCCTGACCGACCCACCACTGCGCTGCTCGCCACGCCTTGGCCCCGCTGACCGCCCACATCGGCAAGGCCTTCCTTCTCGGTTGCTTGCCCGGCGTGGCACCGCGGGGGGGTCACGCGGTTCTGTCTCCACTCGGTTCCCAAACGACCGCTCGCAAGCGCCATGAATATCCGCAAGAGGACGATAACCACCCCCAGTCCGGGAACTTTCCCATTAAAGGCTGTTTATGGGAAAGGCAGTCCCGGACGGCGAACGGCTGCGCCCGCCCCTTGCTGCCAGTGATCTTCGCGCTGCCAACGGTAGCAATGCCCGCGAGAGCAGCCGTTATGGTTGGCCGTGGGGATGTCTCCTACCGACGCGAGAGCAGGCGTTAAGGTTGGCCGAGGGAAGGTCGCTAACCGGCCGAGGCCGTGTAAAAACCGCGAGGAGTTTGCAGGGCGAATGGATAGAGGCGCAATTGTGCCCCGAGAGCGCTGGTAAAGCCGTAGGCGCTGCAGGAGCGCAGCGGCGGCCGATGAGCCGCGTTGGCGGTCTGGATGGCGGAAAAGGGCTGGATTTAGGCGCGAAGAAGGGCTCTCGGGCCCTATACCCGGATGGCCGCAAGCATTTCTCCGATGCCCAAGATGCGCATCACGCGCTTCAGGTTATAGGCCAGGACGTGCAGGCTCATCTCGGTGCGCACGCGCGGCAGCGTCTTCATCAGGAAGTGGGTCCACCCCATCCAGGACTTGATCGTGCCGAACGGGTGCTCGACCGTTTGTCGTCGTACTCGCATCATCTCGGGTTGCCGATCCAGCCGCAGTTGCATCGCCTCGAGGACTGCTTCATGTTCCCAACGCGCAATGCGCCGATAGTCGCCTGTCGTGCATTGCGCTTTGAGCGGACACCTGGGGCAAGCCGAGGACCAGTACTTGTGCAAGGTCAGGCCGTTCTCGATGGTGGTAAAGCGCTTGATGGCCCGTTGCCCTGCGGGGCACCGGTACTCATCGTCGCTGGCGATGTAGATGAAGTCCTGCTTGTCGAAGCGACCCTCGGCCTTGCTGTTGGAGGTCATTGACTTGGGCACCAGCGGCGTGATCCCGGCCGCGTCGCATTGCCGGATCTGCTCGCTCTTGAAGTAGCCGCGGTCGGCCACCACGGTTAGCTCATCGATACCCGTGGCGGCGCGCGCCTGTTCGGCCATCGGGGTCAGCTGTTCGCGATCGATGCCCGTGGTGACGACTTCGTGCGCCACGATCAGATGGTTCTTGGTATCCACCGCCGTCTGCACGTTGTAGCCGACGATGCCACCGTCGCGGTTCTTCATCGAGCGCGCATCGGGGTCGGTCAGGGATAGCTGGTGATCGGGGCTGGCGAGCATCTGCACTTCGAGCGTCTTGAGCCGAAGCATCTGCTCCTGCAGGGCCGCGATCTTCTCTTGCAGCCGGCCCTTCTTCAGCTCCGCCACTTCGGGCTCGGCCCGGTCGGCGGTGTCCATATCCACCAGGTAGCGCGCAATACTCTCTTCGATCTGCGCCAGCCGCCGCTGCATCTTGCCCGGGGTAAAGTTCTTGTCGCGGTTGTTCACCGCCTTGAACTTGCTGCCGTCAATAGCAACGACCGCATCGGTGAACAGATTGAGCTGGCGACACAGCACGATGAACTGCCGGCACACGTTGCGGATCGCCCGCCCGTTGTCCTTGCGGAAGTTGGCAATGGTCTTGAAGTCCGGCATCAGCCGTCCGGTCAGCCACATCAACTCGATGTTGCGCTGCGCCTCGCGTTCGAGGCGGCGGCTGGACTGGATGCGGTTCAGGTAGCCGTAGATGTAGAGCTTCAGCAGCACCGCCGGGTGGTACGCGGGGCGCCCGGTGGCTGCCGGTGCTACACCGTCGAAGCCCATCTGACGCAGATCGAGTTGCTCGACAAAAGCCTCAACCACGCGCACCGGATTGTCCGGACCCACATAGTCTTCCAGGCACTCCGGCAGCAAAGTCACCTGGGCTCGGTCCTCGCCTTCGATGTATCGCTTCATGTTGCCACCTCGAAGAAATCTCTTTCCTCAATATAGGCAACTTCTCGATAGAGGCAACCTCTGCGTTTTTACACAGTCTCGGCCATGACCTGCCGGTCGTCCTAGCCGTCCAATTTTCCGGCAATCAGCCGTTCCGGCCCGAGGCAGAGTGTTGCGCCGTCCCGCCGCTGATCTGCTGCTCTAATCCACTCCGGCCTTCGAGTTCGATCACCGCCTCAGCTGGTAACCACCACCGCAGCCGCTCGTCTGTGTGCGCCGCCGGGCCGGCTCGTCCCTGCCCCCGCCTGCCCGCGCGCGGCCACCCTAGCGTCGGTGCCCGCCCGCAAGTGCCACGACAAGCGTGCCCAGCAGCCCGTTGCCACCGAAAATGGACGCTTGACCCGTGCCACCGACTTCCCCACACTCAGGCTCGCGTGCTTGAAATGACTATCCGTCGGCGAAGGGCAAGGAGGTGCTGGTGCCCTAATGCGGGCCGGTCGCTGTCGCCGGCGGCGCAGCAGCTCTACGATCTGTTCGCGGCGATGACTGGCCGTCGCGGCACCACCGCGGCGCACCGGCCGGAGGCAAGCGGCTTGCAAGCGCGGGGCGCCGGTGCCGCCCGGGGGACGACCGGCCCTTCGGGCAGGACGGCATAGCCGCGGCGCAGCGGGGGAATGCCAATGGTCGATGTCCTGGTCATCGGCGGCGGCAACGCCGCGCTGTGCGCGGCGCTGATGGCGCGCGAGGCGGGCGCGTCGCGTGCTGCTGCTGGAAGCCGCGCCGCGCGAGTGGCGCGGCGGCAATTCGCAGCACACGCGCAACCTGCGCTGCATGCACGACGCGCCGCAGGACGTGCTGGTCGACGCCTATCCCGAAGAGGAGTACTGGCAGGACCTGCTCAAAGTCACCGGAGGCCTGACCGACGAGACGCTGGCGCGCCTGGTGATCCGCGCGTCGTGCACCTGCCGCGACGTGGATGCGCCGGCACGGCGTGCACTTCCAGCCCTCGCTGTCCGGCGCGCTGCATGTTGCGCGCACCAACGCCTTCTTCATGGGCGGCGGCAAGGCGCTGGTCAACGCCTACTACCGCAGCGCCGAGGCGCTGGGCGTGCGCGATCCGCTACGACGCGCCGGTCGACCGGCTCGAGCTCGCCGACGGCCGCTTCGTCGCCGCCCACGCCGGCGGCGAGCGCATCGAGGCGCGCGCCTGCGTGCTGGCCGCCGGCGGCTTCGAGTCCAACCGCGAATGGCTGCGCGAGGCCTGGGGCCAGAACGAGCGCGGCGAATGGCCGGCCGACAACTTCCTGATCCGCGGCACGCGCTTCAACACCGGGCGTCTGCTGCGCCGCATGATCGACGCCGGCGCCGACACCATCGGCGACCCGACGCAGGCGCACATGGTCGCCATCGACGCCCGCGCGCCGCTGTACGACGGCGGCATCTGCACCCGCATCGACTGCGTGTCGCTGGGCGTCGTGGTCAACCGCGACGCGAAGCGCTTCTACGACGAGGGCGAGGACTTCTGGCCCAAGCGCTACGCGATCTGGGGTCGGCTGGTGGCGCAGCAGCCGGGGCAGATCGCGTATTCGATCATCGACGCCAAGGCCGATCGGCCGCTTCATGCCGCCGGTGTTTCCGGGCACGCAGGCCGACACGCTGGCCGAACTCGCGCGCAGGCTCGGCCTGGACGAAGCCCGCGTTCATGGCACACGTCGACGCCTACAACGCCGCCTGCCGGCCGGGCACGCTTCGACCACACGGCGCTCGACGATTGCCGCACCGAGGGCCTGGCGCCGGCCAAGACGCACTGGGCGCGCCCGCTCGACACGCCGCCGTTCTTCGGCTACCCGCTGCGCCCGGGCGTGACCTTCACCTACCTGGGCCTGAAGACCGACGAAACGGCGGCCGTGCGCTTCGGCGGCCGGCCGAGCGCCAACCTGTTCGTCGCCGGCGAAATGATGGCCGGCAACGTGCTCGGCAAGGGCTACACCGCCGGCGTCGGCATGACCATCGGCACCGCGTTCGGCCGCATCGCCGGGGCGCAGGCGGCCGCCGCAGCACTGGGCAGAGAGGCTCGTCATGCCACCGCTTGAAGCGCTGACCCGTGACGCCGCGACACTGGCCGAGGCAGGGGCCGACCCGGCGCCCGAGGCCATGCGTCCGGACGAGAGCGAAGTCGCCCGCGTGCTGGAGATCTGCAACGCCTGCCGCTATTGCGAAGGCTTCTGCGCGGTGTTTCCGGCGATGACGCGGCGGCTCGAATTCGCCAAGGCCGACATCCACTACCTGGCCAACCTGTGCCACAACTGCGGCGCCTGCCTGCACGCCTGCCAGTACGCGCCGCCGCACGAGTTCGCCGTCAACGTGCCGCAGGCGATGGCCAGGGTGCGTGGCGAGACCTACGCCGACTACGCCTGGCCGCCGGCACTGGGCGCGCTGTACCGGCGCAACGGCCTGACGCTCGCGCTGGCGCTGGCGGCGCGGCTCGCGCTGTTCCTGGTGCTGGCGGCATGCTGACGGGCTCGCTGTGGTCCGCGCCCGCCGCCGGTGGAGCCGCCGGCAACTTCTACGCGATCTTTCCCGCACAACCTGCTGGTGGCGCTGTTCGCGCCGGTGTTCCTGTTTGCGCTGCTGGCGCTGGGCATGGGCGTGCGGCGCTTCTGGCGCGAAGTGGCGCCCGGGCAATCCGCGGCGGGCCGGCGCTGCGCGCGAGGCCGGGCGCGACGTCGCTGCAGCCTGAAGTACCTCGACGGCGGCCACGGCGAGGGCTGCAACAACGAGGACGACGCCTTCACGCTCGCGCGCCGGCGCTTTCACCACCTGACCTTCTACGGCTTCCTGCTGTGCTTCGCCGCGACCGCGTCGCGACGCTCTACCACTATCTGTTCGGCTGGGCGGCGCCCTACCCGCTCGCGAGCCTGCCCAAGCTGCTCGGCATCGCCGGCGGCATCGGGCTGGCCGTCGGCACCGCGGGCCTGTGGCGACTGAACCTGCGCGCGCCATCCGCTGCACGGCGACGCCACGCAGCAGCCGATGGACCGTGGCTTCATCGCGCTGCTGTTCCTGGCCGCGGTCAGCGGCCTGGCCTTGGCTTGCTGCGCGAGACCGGCGCGCTGGTACTGCTGCTGGCGCTGCATCTGGGCGTCGTGATGGCGCTGTTCGCGACCCTGCCCTACGGCAAGTTCGCGCACGGCGTTCCGCAGCGCGGCGCTGCTCAAGTGGGCCATCGAGAAACGGCAGCCCAACCCGCTGCAGCTCTCCGACGAGTGAAGCGGCCCTGCGCGGACGACCACGGGCGGGCGGAACCGCGCCTAGGTTGAGACTGGAGTCGTCCTCGCGGCACGCGCCCGACCGTCGCCCCCCGGCGCGGACGACAGCGACGTCAACAGCGGCGGGATCATTGCGAACAGTTCCGCGGCGGCGGGCGACAGGCGCACTCCCTTTCGCTGCACAGCGAGTATGGGCCGTCGCAGGTTCGCGTCGTCGACCTCGACGCAGACGAGTTCGTCGCGCCGAAACTGGTACAACGTTAGCGCGGGGACGAGCGCGACGCCGAGTCCGTTGGCAATGAGTCCCGCCAGCGTAGCGAGCTGCTCGACCTCGAGAGTGCTCTGCCTGACCGCGTCCCCCAGCGCGCGGTCGACGTGCTGGCGGACGCTGCTTGAGCGGACCATGCCGAGCAGTTCCTCGCCCCGCACGTCCTTCAGCGCAATCCGACGCCGACGTGCGAGCCGGTGCGTGCGCGGACACACGAAATAGAATCGCTCGCTCACTAGCAGGCGGCTATCGAACTCCCGCAGCCTGCGGCCGGGCGCGGTGAGCGCGAAGTCGACGCGGCCATCGTTCAGCAGATTCAGGCAGGGGTCGGAAAGGCGATCGAACAGTTGAAGCGTGATGCCGGGGTAGCGTAGGCGGTAGCCGGCGAACACCCGCGGCAGCAGGTCGGCGCTGAGCGACGGCAGCGCGGCAACCGCCACCCGTCCGCGTCGCAGCGTCGCGCGGTCGCGCAGTTCGGCGAACGACGCGTCGATATCGGCGAGCAGGCGCCTGGCGTGTTCGGCGAGCAGCTCGCCTTCGGCCGTCAGGGCGACGTTGCGGGTATTGCGATCGAACAGAGGCAGGCCTGTGTCGCGCTCAAGGCCCCGGATCAGGTGACTGAACGCCGACTGGGACAAGTTGCACCGCTCGGCCGCGCGGGTGAAGTGCCTGCAATCGGCGAGCACCACAAGTGCGCGGAGCAGCTTCGTCGATATATTCATCGACAAAATCGATGAATGCAGCTCATCTTTGCATTATATGCGACTTTTGTGGGCGCAGAATTGGCAAGCTTGCCGCGCTCCCGACGGCAGCGCGCCGAGGCACCTGTGGGACGGATCGAATGAGCCAGGAGGTATTGATTGGTTGTGCGGCCGGGTTTGCCGCTGACCGATACGATGCGGGCCTCGCAGTCGCGACGGCGATGGCGAACGACGGCCGGCCGGCGTACCTGATGTATGAGACGCTGGCGGAGCGAACGCTCGCGCTTGCGCAGCAGCGCCAGCGCAGCGGCTCCGGCCCCGGTTACCTGGCGGAGCTCGACGAATTCCTCCGGCCGGTGCTGCCCATTTGCCTTGCCCGACGCATACCGATCGTCGGCAACTTCGGCGCGGCCGATCCGATCGGAGCGGCGGAGCGGATCGTGGCGCTGTGCCGCGATTTGGGGATCGGACCCGCGCGGGTTGCGGCCGTCGTCGGCGACGACCTGCTCGCCGTGATGTCGCGCGCCGAAGTCGTCTCGCTTCTCGCCGAGGGCGAGGAGCCGGTCGATCCGGCGACGATCATCGCCGCCAATGCGTATCTCGGCGCGGCGGAGATTGCGGCGGCGCTCGCGGCCGACGCGGACATTGTCGTGACCGGCCGCGTTGCCGATCCGTCGCTGGCGCTCGGAGCGCTGCTGAGGGCATTCGGCTGGGCGATGTCCGACTGGGATCGACTCGCCGCGGGAACGATGGCCGGCCACCTGCTCGAATGTGGCGCCCAGGTGACCGGGGGCTATTTCATGGACCCGGGCGTCAAGGACGTGCCGCGACCGGCCGAATTGGGTTACCCGTATGCGGAAATCGACTGCGACGGCGGGGTCGTCGTGACCAAGCCGTCCGGGACCGGTGGGCTGGTTTCCGCGCAGACGGTCCGCGAGCAGCTCCTCTACGAAATCCACGATCCCGCCGCATATCTGACCCCTGACGTCGTGCTCGACGTCTCGAGCGTCCAGATCGAGGATCTCGGCGCCGATCGCGTTCGCCTTACGGGCAGCCGGGGCCACGCGCGACCGCCGACATTGAAGGCGATCGTCTGCTACGACGGCGGATGGCTCGGCGAAGGCGAGATTTCGTACGCGGGCCCGAACGCGGAAGCGCGCGGCCGGCTCGCCATCGAAATCCTCGAAGCACGTCTCGTGCGGATCGGCGGGCTTCGCAAACACTACGATCTCATCGGCGTGTCGAGCCTGTTCAATGACTCGGAGGGTGTCCGGCTCGCCGCGTTGGCGAATCGCGATGCGCGTGACGTGCGGGTGCGGATTGCGGTCAGCGGCAGCCGCCAGCGGGATGTCCGGCTTGCGCTGCACGAGGTCGAGGCACTGTACACGGCTGGCCCCGCCGGCGGCGGGGGAGTACGGCTCAATGTCGTGCCGATGCTCGCGTCGGCGTCGGCATTCGTTCCGCGCGAGCGCGTTGCTGCCCGCGTGTCGATGATCGGATGACGACGTGAACCTGTACACGGTTCCGTTGTACCGGATCGCCCACGCCCGGGCTGGCGACAAGGGTGATCGCCTGAGCGTCGCCGTATTCGCCTATCGGAGCGAGGCGTATCCGCTGCTGGTGGAGCAGGTGACGGAGGTGGCCGTGGCAGGACAGTTCGCCCATCGCCGGCCCTCTGCGGTGACGCGCCATCTGCTGCCCGGCGTCGACGGAATGAATTTCGTCATCGACGGCGCACTGGAAGGCGGCGTCAATCGCAGCCTGTGCCTCGACCGGCACGGCAAGGCCTTGTCGTACCTGTTGCTGGAGCTCGCCATTGCCGTCCCGGGCGAGGTGGTAGAAATGATCGAATTTCAACGGAGGAGACCCAAATGAAGCGAGCATTCCCCTTCCTGGCAGTGGCGGCGGCAGTCGCCTTGTTGCTGCCCTTCGCCGCGAGCGCGCAGCAGAAGATACTGATCGGTACCACGTCGGCGTCGTCGAGCCACTACGGATACTTCGTGGCAATCTCGCAGATCGTCAACCAGAAGGTCAAGAACGTGAACGCCTCGGTCGTGGAGACCGGCGCGACGCTCGACAATCTCCGACGCATGGAGCGCAAGCAGATCGACATGGGCCTGGTGACGACCAACGTGATGCACAACGCGGCGATGGGCGTCGGGGACTTCGCCGGCAAGCCCTTGAGCAATATCAAGCTGCTGTGGGTCTATTCAATCGCGCCGCAGAACGTGGTCGTCCGCGCGGATTCCGGGCTCAAAGCGCTGGCCGACCTCGGCGGCAAGCGCCTCAATCCCGGCATCAAGGGATCGGCGACTGAGAAGACCGCCGAGAC
Organism: uncultured beta proteobacterium; assembly: GCA_963739745.1. Classification (GTDB taxonomy): domain Bacteria; phylum Pseudomonadota; class Gammaproteobacteria; order Burkholderiales; family Casimicrobiaceae; genus VBCG01. Next base: position 2,605 of record CAVUCJ010000002.1, on the reverse strand, counting down.
GGCGTTCAAGGTGCTCGGGATTGCCCCGGACTACATGCGCGGCTCGACCGGAGAAGCCGTAGCCGCGATCAAGGACAACCGAATCGTCGGCTACGTGAAATCGGGGGCGGGGATGGCGCTCGACGCGTCCTCGCGCGAGATCGCGACGTTCACCCCGGTAAAGATCCTCGGTCTCGCCGCGGCCGACAAGCAGAAGCTCGAGGCCGCGATGCCGGAACTGTCTATGGTCGACGTGCCTGCGATCACCAGCCTGAACATCGCCGCGTATACGACGTGGGGATTCGGCGTCGGCGCGGCCGCCGGTCCGGAGATGGATGACGAGACCGCCTACCAGATCGTCAAAGCCGTCTGCGAGGACAAGGAGATCCAGGCCAACGCGTTCGCCGAAGTGAAAGGCGTCGATCTGATCGAGATGACGCTGAAGTACGCGACGACGCCGCTGCATCCCGGCGCGGTGCGCTATTTCCGCGAACGCGGCGCGCAGATCCCTGCGCGCCTGATCGGGAAGTAGCCGGGCGCGCGAGGAGCGGCTGACGTGCGACGGCGGTGGATCACGGCGCTCAGCCTCGTGCTGGCGCTGTTCATCCTGTACACCGCAGCGTTCGGCGTCTTCCAGTCGCTGGTGCAGCGGCCGGTGTTCGTGGCGTTCGCGATCTGTCTCGCGATCCTGCAGTTCCCGCTCGGCGGCGCGACGCGATGGCGTCCGCTGGGCATCGTCGTCGATTGTGCAATTGTCGTCGCGACGCTCGCTGCATGTGGCTACGTTGCGTGGAACGCCGACGCCATCATGACCTCATTGCCGACGGCGAGTCGGCTGGAGATCGCGCTCACGACCGGTCTCGTTCTGGTGATCCTCGAACTGTCCCGTCGTGCCATCGGCATCGTGTTCCCGCTGATGGTCGGGGCGGGGCTCGCGTACGCTCTTCTCGGCCAGTACCTTCCCGGCCGGCTTGGTCATCGAGGCTTCGGCTTCGAGTTCGTTGCCGAGACCCTGCTGCTAGGCGACCTGGGCTTGTGGGGATCGCTGGTGGGCGTGGCTGCGACGGTGATCGCCGCGTTCACGCTGTTCGGCAGCTTCCTGCTTCACACCGGCGGTGGACAAACGTTCATGGACATCGCGATGCGCGTCAGTGGGCGCGCCACCGGCGGCGCCGCCAAGATAGCCACCGTGGCCTCGGGCATCTTCGGGATGGTGAGCGGTAGCTCTGTGGCCAACGTCGCAACCACCGGCAACTTCACCATTCCGATGATGAAGCGCCTGGGCTATCCGCCGGCGCTTGCCGGGGCGGTCGAAGCGGTAGCTTCCACCGGCGGTCAACTCGCGCCGCCGATCATGGGGGCCGCCGCTTTCATCATGGCCGAGATCCTCGGGATAGAGTACGTTCGCATCGCGGCTGCCGCAGTCCTGCCTGCACTGCTGTTTTATCTGGGCGTGTTCATGACCGTCCACATCATTGCCCGCGAACAGCGCCTCGGCAGCGTTCCGGACAAGGAGATCCCGACGTGGCGCTCCTTGCTCCAGTGGCGGCGGCTGCTGCCGATACTTGCGGCCTTCGCCGGCCTCGGGTTCGGCATCCTGCATGGCAATTCCCTTGAGCGCTCGGTGTTCTACGGCATCCTCGGCAGCGTTGCGGGTCTGGTCGTGACGCGGATCGGACGGCGTAACGCGTCCGCGGAGCCGCTCGCGCCGATGCTCGCCAAGGCGTTGGACGACGGCGGCAAGGGCATGGTGATTGTCGGAATCCTCCTTGCCGGGGCGCAGATCCTGGTGGCGATGATCAACCTGACGGGCATCGGCGTGACCCTCTCGTCGATGATCGTTGGCGAGGGCGCACGCTCCGTGTACCTCATCGGCGGCATCGTCGCCGCCGTCTGCATGGTCATGGGGATGGGCATTCCAACTACGGCCGCGTACGTACTCGTTGCCGCGACGCTGGCGCCGGCGTTGATCAAGATCGGCGTTGCCCCGCTGACGGCGCACATGTTCGTGTTCTTTTACGCGACGCTATCGGTGATCACCCCGCCGGTGTGCGTAGCCGTGTTCGTTGCAGCCGGAATTGCGCAGGCGCCCTGGGTATCGGTGGCGAGGCACGCGGTCGCGCTTGGCGCCGTGACGTACGTGATCCCGTTCCTGTTCCTGTTGTACCCCGGCATGCTCCAGCCCGCGATTACAACGGGGTTTCTCGAGGCAGCGCTCTCCGGCGTGGTCTTCGTCCTGGCATTCGCGCATCTGTTCGGCGGCGCAAAGGCGACCGGCGTTCGCGTCGCCGACGTAATCGCATGGGTCGCCGTGGCCGCGCTCGCTGTCTATCCAAGCATCTGGGGGCTCGCCGCCGCCGCGGCGCTGCTCTTCGGCCTCCTCGGGTTGCGCCGCACTATCGACGCGAAGCGCGCGCAGGCCTGACGTACCGCGTCGGCCGGGCGGCAAGCCGGCCGGGCGACGATCGGGGACTACCAGGGAGGGCCCTGATCGAATTCGTACTTGAGTACGCGCTGGCGGTCCGAAGTTCGCACGCCCGCATCGGGCAGGTCCCAAGACCGCGACCCACGGGGCTGCTCGAGACTGGATGGCGCGGTCGTTGCGGCCGCCGCAAGGGTGGTGACA
>CAVUCJ010000001.1:0-23353 GCA_963739745.1 uncultured beta proteobacterium | reverse complement strand
CGAACGTCGGCCCCTTGGACGGTTGGAAGTCGGCAAGGCGCGGGCCGTCGTCGTCTGCATTCTGCCGGCGCGCGCGGCCGCTGACTGAAACCCGGGACTCCCATGGACGCGCAACCCTTCGCCAGCAATTACGCGGCCTACGTCGATTCGCTGAAGCAGCGACTTCCGCTCGATGACGCGATGCGCGCGGCGGTCGGCACCGACTTCGATGCGGTGGGCACGATCGAGCGCGAGCTCCTGCGCCTGCACGGGCTCGAACAGGACCACTTTCTCATCGACGTCGGATGCGGCTCCGGCAGGCTGGCCGTCAAGCTGCGGGATTGGCTGCGCGGTCGCTACCTGGGCATCGACATCAACCCGGACCTGCTGACGTTCGCCGCCGGCGCCGCGGGACGCGGCGACTGGCGCTTCGAACGCGGTCCCGGCCTTGCCATCCCCGAAGCCGACGGCAGCGCCGACATGGTCTGCTTCTTCTCGGTCTTCACGCACCTGCTCCACGAGCAATCCTACGTCTACCTGCAGGAAGCGCGGCGCGTGCTGCGCAGCGGCGGACGCATCGTGTTCAGCTTCATTGAGTTCGCTTCGGCTCACCAGTGGCGGATCTTCGAGGAAAACGTCGACAACCTGGGCAAGCCGGTACCACTCAACATGTTCGTCGGACGCGACGCGATCGGCGCCTGGGCGTCGCACCTTTCGCTGCGCATCGTCGAGCTCCGCAGCAGCACGACCCCGCACATTCCTCTGCCGCGCCCGATCCGCTACGACGACGGCACGGTCATCGAGGGCTTCGGCTGGCTCGGCCAGTCGATCTGCGTGCTCGAAAAGTAGTGGGGCAGGTGCAGAACGCCAAACGGGTGTGCAGCCAGCTTCCCGCTCACCCGATCCGCTCGTCGCTGATCACCCTGCCCTGCCGCAGCTCGATGCGGCGGTTGCAGAATCGGTTGGCGAGTTCGTCGGAGTGCGTCGCCAGCACCAGGATCGACGTGCGCGCGACGAATTCGTGGAGTCGGCTTGCCGCGCGCACCGCGAAGTCGGCGTCGCCCACCGACAGCCATTCGTCCATCAGCACGATGTCGCGCGGCAGCGCCGTCGCAACCGCGAAAGCAAGGCGCAGCAGCATCCCGCTCGAATACGAGCGAAGCGGCAGCTCGAGGTAGTCGCCGAGGCCGCTGAACGACTGGATGTCGTCCATTTGCTGCGCGATGTCGGATCTCGTCATCCCCATGATGAAGCCGCGCAGGTAGACGTTCTCGCGCCCGGTGGCGTCAGCGTCGAACCCGATCGAAATGTCGATGAACGACGAGATCGTTCCGTCGACGGAAAGGCGCCCGCCGGAAGGCTCGTAGACGCCGGCGATCGCGCGCAGCAGCGTAGTCTTGCCGGAGCCGTTGTGACCGACCAGGGCGACGCGCTCGCCCGCTCCGATCGTGAACGACACGTCGTCGAGCGCCGTCACGACGACGTGGTTGCGCGCGTCGCGCGCGATTCGTCCACCGGTGGCCGCGCTGACGAAGCGCCGCTTGAGCGATCGATCGGTGGTCTGCAGGATCGGATATTCGATGCGCACGTCCTGCGCGACAATGGTGGTCACGGTCGCACGCGCCCGGTTACAGCCAGTAGGCGACGCGGCGCCCATACCTGCCGAGCAGGTACGCCGAGGCCCCCGCCGCCACGGCCAGCATCGCGCCCGACCAAAGCCACGACGCCCAGCCGGGTGCGATGCCGAGCAGCGGCTGCCGGACGATGTCGATCAGGTGGGCGAAGGGGTTGTACTCGACGACCCATCGTAAGTTCGCGAGCACGTCGGGCCGCCACATGATCGGCGTGGCAAAGAACGCGATCTGCAGTGCGTTGCCGACGATCTGCGGGAAATCGCGAAAGCGCGTGCAAAGGATCGCGATGGGAATCATGGCCAGCGTGACGGTGATACCGAACATCGCAAGCCCGGGAATGGCCAGCAGCAGCGCGCCGGACCATGCCGTTCCCGCCCACAGCATGAGCAGCACGACGACCACGGCGTTGTGGGCGAGCGCGATCGCGTGGCGGACGGCAATCCGGTAAAGGAAAGCCGACAGCGGTACCCGCCGCTGCTTGATGATGCCGTCGAACTGGGTGAAGCCGGTGCACGCCTCGTTGGCCGCCCCGGAGAGGAACGTCCAAAGCACGTAGCCGATGCCGAAATAGGGCAGGAACGTCCGAACATCGACGTGGAAGATTTCCGACCAGAGGAATCCGAGCGACACGACCAGCAGCGCCGTACTGATCGCGAGCCACCACGGCCCCAGAATAGTGCGCCGGTAGCGCTGCCGCACGTCCTGCCAGCCCATGAAAGCCCACAATTCGCTCGCGGCAACGCCTTCGCGCAGATCGCGCGCGCCCAGCACGATTGCGCCGGCGAACGGCGGACGGGCTGCGGTGGCGGCGGTCATGCCTTTGTCTGGGGGAATGGCACGGAACGCAGCGGCCGCGCGTCGGGAACGAGGGATCGTGAATGCCGCGACAGTATAGCTTGGGGATACCCGGATCACCGGCGATCGCCCGGCGTCGTATCGTGATAACGTTGCGGCCCTCGGGACCTCGTAGGACACGTGAGGGCTCCTGCATGAACGGCGGATCGATTGCCTGATCGAAGCGAACGCGTACCGCGCGCGGCAGAGTCCGACACCCGGCCGGTGCCGGATGACCGTTCCCCGTCGTCGCGGCCGGGCGACGACGCGCTCGCATCCGCCTACCGGCGCCTATTGAACCATCACGTCGCGGTGACGCAGGACAGCGTCCATCCGCCCGGCGATCACTGCGCTTCGCCGACGTTGCGCTTCAACATCGAATCACCGCGCAACGGCAACGCCGCATCCGGCGAGCTCGAAATCCGGGGCTGGTGCTTCGATTTGCGTGCCGAAATCGATGCGATTGGCATCTGGATCGACGACGCACAATGCCCCTGCGAATCGGGACTTCAGCGCAGCGATGTGGGAGCGTCCTATCCGGACGTTCCGCGCGCCAACGCGAGTGGCTTTCGGGCCCGCGCCGACCTCGCTCCGGGGCCGCATTTCCTGTCCATCCGCGCAGTCGTCGCCGACGCCGCAGAGGTCGTGCTGCACGAAACTGTAATCAGCGTCGCGGACAGCCGCATGGTCTGCATGCTCGAAGCGCCGGCGCTCGATCGCCTGCGCGCGGGCGGCATGCGCTTTTCCGGCTGGTGCTGGCATCGCGACGCCGAGATCGTGTCCCTGCAGTTGCACGCATGCGGAACCGTCGCCGACTGCAGGCATGGCCTGTTGCGCGACGATGTGGCGCACTCGTTTCCGGAGGTCGCCACGGCACGCAGGAGCGGCTTCGCATGCGATGTCGAATTGTCCCGCGGCGGAGGGATCGTAGCGCTTGAGGCCGTGCTTGCGGACGGCCGCCGGGCGCGAACGCTCCTCAGCACAGAAGCGCGCGTCCGCGCCCGACTGATCGACGCCCGCGCGCTCGCACCGCTGCGCGAACGCGCCGCGCGGTTGCGACAGGCATGGACGCTGTCTTCCGGATGGATCCGCCGCCGAGGGAGACCCCCCAGGATGCGCGAACTGCCTGCGCTGATGCGCAAGGCGCACGCAGTGCTGCGCCCCATGGCCGCAGGCGGCGCGCCCACGCTACCGGTGGGTTGGCACCCGCCTGCGCGGCGCGATCCCTACGAGGTCTGGCAGGACTTGAACCGCTGGACCCCGACGCGAGAGCTGCACCTGCGCAGGCGCCTGGCGTCGATGTACGATCTCCTGCCCGTCATTTCCATCGTCATGCCGATCTACAACCCGGATCAGCCGCTGCTCGACCGCGCGCTTTCTTCCGTGTGGGCACAGGTGTACGAAGGCTGGGAACTGTGCATCGCCGACGATGGCAGCACGGACACTTCGGTGCGGCATCACCTCGAATCGGCGATGCTCGGCGACCCCCGCATCCGGCTCGTCCTGCGCGAGACGAATGGAAACATCAGCGCGGCAACCAACTCGGCGGCCGCCCTGGCGACCGGCGCGTACCTGCTGTTCCTCGACCAGGACGACGAGCTTCCGCCTGACTCGCTGGCCGAGATCGCAATTCGCGTCGCGCAACGTCCCGAGACCGATCTGCTGTACACCGACGACGACAAGATCGACGTCGACGGCCGGCGTCATTCGCCGCAGTTCAAGCCCGACTGGTCGCCCGAGCTCCTGCTTTCCTACATGTACATCAGTCATGCCCTCGTCGTCCGCCGGAGCCTGTTTGAGCGCTGCGGCGGATTTCGCATCGGCTTGGAGGGCTCGCAGGACCACGATTTCGCGCTGCGCGCGTCCGAGGCCGCGCAGCACGTCGAACATCTGTCATCGGTGCTGTACCACTGGCGCGTGACACCCGGATCGATGGCGCAGGACGCCAACGCCAAGCCAGCCGCCTTCGCCGCCGGCGAACGCGCGGTTCGCGAAGCGCTCTCCCGCCGCGGGAGCGCCGGATCCGCCACACGGCCGCCCTGGGCGGTGCGCAATACGGTCGGCGCGTTCACGCACGCGTTTCCTGACGCGGGGCCGCGCGTCACCCTCATCGTTCCGACCCGCAACCAGCATGGCCTCCTGCGCCGCTGCCTCGACTCGCTGGTCGCCACAAAGTATCGCAATTACGACGTCATCGTCGTGGACAACGACAGCGACGATCCGCAGACGCTCGCATACCTGGATCAGCTGCCGCATCGCGTGCTGCGCATTGCGAGCCCGGAGCGCCGGTTCAATTTCTCGCACATCAACAACGCAGCGGCTGCCTCGGCGACTGGCGAATTCGTGCTTTTCCTCAACAACGATACCGAGGTCCGCGACCCGCGCTGGCTTTCGCAGATGGTCGGCTACGCGCAGCTGCCGGGCGTCGGCGCCGTGGGCGCGCGCCTTGTCTATCCCGACGGCCGCATCCAGCATGCCGGAGTGCTTCATGGGTTGCACGACGGACTCGTCGGTCACGCGTTCAGGCTCGCTCCGGCAGACGATCCCGGTTACCTGTGGTACTCGATGGTCGCGCGCAACTATTCCGCGGTGTCGGCGGCGTGCATGCTCACGCGCAAGGCGCTGTTCCGGGCGCAGGGCGGCTTTGACGAAACGAACTTTGCGGTCGCCTACAATGACGTCGATTACTGCTACCGGCTCGTCGATGCCGGCTATCGATGCGTCTACGCGCCGGGCGCGGAGCTGCTGCATCATGAAGGCTACTCACGCGGATTCGAAGACCATCCCCAGGAGATCGTCGCGTTCCGCGCGAAATATCGCGTGCGCCGCGACCCCTATTACAGTCCGCATCTATCGCTCGACGACGGGAGGTTCGCGCTGAAACCACGGCGCTGGCCGCCGCTGCCGCGCAACAGCCCGATCCGCGCACTGATGTGCGGCTTCACGCTGAACTGGGAGGGCGCGCCCTATCAACAGCTCGAGCTTGCGCTCGCGCTGAAGCGCATCGGCTTTCTCGACCCGGTGGTGTACGCGACGAGGGACGGTCCGCTGCGCGCCGAGTACGAGAGCAACGGCATCACCGTGTTCGTCACGCCGCATCCGCTGCGAGACGCGGGAACGGTCGCCGAGTACCTGCGCGCCGTCGACAGGTTCGCCGACTGGATCGTGGCCCTTGACGTGGATCTGGTTTACGCAAACACGATGGAATCGTTCTTCGCAGTCGCGGCGGCCGAACGCGCGCAACTGCCCTCGGTCTGGAACATTCACGAGAGCGAGAGCTGGCAATCGTATTTCGCCCATCTGCCGGCCGCGATCGCGGGCAGCGCGCTCGATTGCTTCGCGTATCCGTACCGTGTGGTATTCGTCTCGCACGCCACGCGCGCGCGCTACGCTGCGCTCGAGTCGCGTCATCATTTCGTCACAATACACAACGGAATCGATCCGGTGAAAATCGCAGCCGTTGCGGCAACCCGCCCACGCGCGCAAGGGCGCGAGGAACTGGGAATCGCGCGAAACGACCTCATGCTGCTGGTCTTGGGCACCGTTTGCGCACGCAAGGGTCAACACGACCTGGTGCACGCGCTGTCCGGACTCGACGAGACTCTGCGCGCCCGAATCCGTTGCTATATCGTGGGCGATCGACCAGGGGATTACAGCACCGACCTGCACGCGCTGGTTGCGCGGCTTCCACCCACGCTCCGCGGACATGTGCACGTCGTGCCAGAGACCGACGACACCGCGCTCTACTACAACGCCGCCGACATATTCGTCTGCACGTCACGCGTCGAAAGCTATCCGCGCGTGATTCTCGAGGCGATGGCATACGGCCTTCCGATCATTTCCACTCCCGTATTCGGCATTCGGGAACAGATTCGCGCCAACGTGAACGGACTGTTCTACGAGCCCGGCGACATCGCCGCGTTACGCATCGCGATCGCCCGCCTGGCGCAGGACGACGTGCTGCGCGCGCGGTTCGCGCACAACACGGGCGCGGTGCTGGATGGCCTCCCGGGCTACGACGAAATGGTTGCGGCGTACGCGGACGTGTTTAGCGAGGCATGCGCCGCTCGCATTCCCGCTGATCGGACGCCCGTCGCCTAGCCGGTGCGCGCGGCGTGGCCCTGGCGTGCCTGCCCCGCAGCGCCGCCCGCCGCCTTCCGCGACGATCGTTTCTTTCCCGATCTCGATCGCGCGGCGCGCCGTCGGACCCGGGACGTTCCGTGCACCGCCCCAAGCGCCCCAGTCAGGCCAGCCTTCCGTCCACCAGATGAAGCGTCCGATCGGCGCGCGCGGCAAGTTCCTGGTCGTGCGTGACGATCACTAGCGCAGTCCCTTCCATGGCATTGAGTTCGAGCATCAGGTCGAATACCTGCTGCGCGGTCTTGCGGTCGAGGTTTCCGGTCGGCTCGTCGGCGAGCACGCAGCGAGGCCGGGTCACCAGTGCGCGGGCGAGCGCCACGCGCTGGCGCTCGCCGCCCGACAACTCCCCCGGCCGGTGACGCAACCGATGCTCAAGACCCACGCGCTCCAGGGTCTGCGCTCCTGCGGCATAAGCCGCCGCCGGCGGCATGCGGCGGATCAGCAGCGGCATCGCCGCGTTCTCCACCGCGCTGAATTCGGGCAGCAGGTGATGGAATTGGTAGATGAATCCCAGCGCGCGGTTGCGGACCTGTCCGCGGGCCGCCTCGGACATCGCGGCGAATCGCGCGCCGTCGATGATCACTTCGCCGGATGTGGGCGCGTCGAGGCCGCCCAGCAGGTGCAGCAGCGTGCTCTTGCCCGAACCTGACGCGCCAACGATGGAGACCCGCTCCCCCGGCATCACGGCCAAGTCGACTCCCGTCAATACCGGCACCGCGGCGGGCCCGCTGGTGTAGGTCTTGACCAGTCCACGGCACTCGACGACCGGCGTCGCGTCACTCATAGCGCAAGGCTTCCGCCGGATTGACCCGCGCCGCCTTCCAGGCAGGATAGAGCGTGGCGATCAGCGCCAGGAACAGTGCGATGCCGGCAATCGTCACGACGTCACCGCGCTGCAGATCAGATGGCAGGTCGCTGATGTAGTAGACCGTCTTGTCGAGGAACTGCACATTGAGCATCCGTTCGATGAACGGCACGACGGTTCCGACATTGAGCGCGAGCAGCACGCCGCAGAGCACACCGATCGCGGTGCCGATGATACCGATCAGCGCGCCCTGCACGACGAAGATCGCCATGATCGACGCTGGCGCCGCTCCGAGCGTGCGCAGAATTGCGATATCGGCCTGCTTGTCGGTCACCACCATCACCTGCGCCGACACGATGTTGAACGCCGCCACCGCGACGATCAGCGTGAGAATGATGAACATCACGCGCTTCTCGATGGCCACCGCGCGGAAGAAATTGGCATGGCTTTGCGTCCAGTCGCGAACTTCGACCTGCACGGGCAGCTTCTGCCACAGGTCACGCGCCACGAGCGGAGCCGCGAACAGGTCGTCGAGCTTGAGGCGCACGCCGGAGACGCCGTCAAGCCGGTATAGCCGCTGCGCATCCTCGATGTGCACGAGCGCCAGGCCGCTGTCGAATTCGAACATTCCGATCTCGAACACGCCGACGACCTTGAAGCTCTTCAGGCGCGGCAGCATGCCGGCCGGCGTGACCGTGCCCTGCGGCGTGATCACGACCACCGAGTCGCCGACGCCCACGCCGAGGCTTCGTGCAAGCTCGCCGCCTAGCACGATGCCGAATGCGCCCGGCTTGAGATCCGAGAGCGCGCCGCGGCGCATGTGCCGTCCAATGTCGGCGACGGTGTCCTCGCGCGTCGGATCGATTCCCCGGATGAGCACACCGCGGTTTGCATCGCCGGCCGTCACCATCGCCTGACCGAGCACATACGGCGCCGCCGCCTTGACACGCGGCTCGCGCATCGCGAGATCGGCAATCGGTCTCCAGTCTGCGAGTTGCGGAACGCCGCGAATCTCGATATGCGAGGCCACCGACAGGATCCGGTTGCGCAATTCTTCCTGGAAGCCGTTCATCACCGACAGCACGACGATCAGCGCCGCGACGCCAAGCACGATCCCCGCCATCGAGGTAAGCGAGATGAATGAGATGAACGTGTTGCGGCCCGAACCCTTGCGGGCACGCGTGTAGCGCAGTCCGACTGCAAGCTCGTAGGGCGACAAGGCGGTCCTTCTAGTCTTCCCGGTCGATGTCGTGCTGGAGCATGGACTGGAGGTGGGGAATCCGCGCGGGCGCGCACGCGAAGGCGGCAATTATCGCATGCTAGACTCGCGCGCCCCTCCCAAGTTCCGCCCGCGCCCGCCGAGCGCCATCCCATGCACCTCACGCTCGTCGTATCGAATCTGCTGGCCGTCGACCGTGCGGCGCTCGCCAGCGTCCCGGCGCTGGCGCGCCTTGCCGGCAATGCGGGTCCGCCTTCGGTCGTGGAGGGTGACGTCGACGACGCGCTGGTCCTCGCCGCGAACGGTGAGCGCGGCGCGTCGCACGCGGCGCTCGCCGCGTTGGGTGCCGGTTTCGCGCCGGGCGTGGCGCTCGTGCTTCACGCAGACCCCGTATCGCTGGTGGCCGGCCGCGACGACGTGCTGCTCGAAGGGCGCGTCGACGACCTTTCGGCGGACGACTGCACGGCGTTGCTCGCAATTCTGGATCGCTCCTTTGCGGAGGTCGGCGTTGCCTTTCACGCGCCGCGTCCCGACACCTGGTTCGTCACGGCTCCCGATTCGTTGCCACCCGTCACGACGCCGCTCGCCGCGGTCCGCGGTCCCATCGGCGCGCAGCTCCCCCGAGGCGAGTGCGGTGGAACGTGGCGCCGATGGCTGTCCGAAATGCAGATGTTGCTGCACGAGCATCCGGTCAACGCCCGGCGCGAACGCGAAGGTCGCGCGCAGGTGACGGGCATCTGGGTCTGGGGCGGCGGCACGCCGGATGCGGGACAGCCGATGACCTCCGCGGCCATTCACGCACCGGTGGGTCGGACCGGCGACGTCGCGCGAGGAATTGCCGCGAAGTCGGGAACGCCGGCCGGGCTCTCGCCGGCAGGATTCGCGAATCTGCCCCTCCGCGACGATGCGATCATCGTGCTTCCGGCGCTGCTCGATGCGCGGGCGCTGCCGGAATTTTCGCACGCGTGGCTGGAGCCGGCACTTGCCGCGCTGGACAATGGCACGCTCGAAAGCCTGACGCTGATCGCGGACGGTCTCGGCCGCGCGTATGCGTGGAACGCGCAGCGCGCATCGTGGCGGCAACGGCTGCGCGCGCGATTTTCCGCACCGGCGTTCGCGCCACCGGAACCGGACGGCGACCGGTGACCATCGCGATCGTCCGTCGTCGCGTGGGCGCCGCGGCGGAGTCTCTCGCCGCCGCGGGCATCCCCGCGGTGCTCTCGCGCATCTACGCGGCGCGCGGAATCCGCACCGTCGCCGAACTCGACCATTCGCTGGCGGCGCTTCCGCCGTTCGCGACGCTGCGCGGGATCGGCGATGCGGCAGCGCGGCTTGCGCGCGCGATCGACGCGCAAGAACGCATTCTGATCGTCGCCGACTACGACGCTGATGGCGCGACCGCCTGCGCGGTCGGCGTACGCGGCCTGCGTGCACTTGGCGCCAGTGTCGACTTCATCGTGCCCAACCGCTTCGAATTCGGCTATGGATTGACGCCGGAGATCGTGGCGCTCGCCGCTCAACGCGATCCGCAACTGCTCGTCACCGTCGACAACGGGATCGCGAGCGTGGACGGGGTCGCCGCCGCCGTGGCGCGGGGCATCGACGTTCTGGTGACCGATCACCACCTGCCAGGCCAGGTTCTGCCTTCGCCCGCGATCATCGTCAATCCGAACCAGCCCGGCTGCACGTTCCCCGGCAAGCATATTGCCGGCGTTGGCGTGATGTTCTACGTGCTGTCGGCCACCCGCGCGCTGATGCGCACCCGAGGCTCGTTCGCCGCACGGCCTGAGCCCAACCTGGCCGAACTCCTCGACCTGGTCGCGCTCGGGACCATTGCCGATGTCGTCCGCCTCGACCAGACCAACCGCGTGTTCGTCGAGCAGGGGCTCGCGCGGCTTCGCGCCGGCCGCGCGCAGCCCGGCGTCCTGGCGCTGTTCGCTGTCGCCGGCCGCGACGCCCGGCGGGCCACGTCGTTCGATCTGGGCTTTGTCGCCGGTCCGCGCCTGAACGCGGCCGGCCGCCTGGCCGACATGGCGCTCGGCATCCGCTGCCTGCTCGCCGACGGGCAGGGCGAAGCGATGGCGCTGGCCGCCGAACTCGATCGGCTCAATCGCGAGCGCCGGGAGGTCGAAGCGGAGATGCAGGAGGAGGCGCTTGCCGACCTTGCGGAGGTCTCCGCCGACATGGGCGACGGCCGCTGCACCGTATGCCTGTTTCGTCCAGACTGGCATCAGGGCGTGGTCGGGATCGTTGCATCGCGCCTGAAGGACCGCTATCACCGACCGGCGGTCGTCTTTGCGCGCACGGCCAACGGCGAGTTGCGCGGGTCCGGCCGCTCGATCGCCGGATTCCACCTTCGCGACGCACTGGACCTTGTGGAAAAGCGCGCGCCCGGCACCATCGAGAAATTCGGTGGCCACGCGTTCGCGGCCGGCCTCACGCTGACCGAAGCGTCGTTTTCGGCATTCCGGGATGCGTTCGAGGCGATCGCCCGCGAACAGCTGACGCCGGCGCAGCTCGCGCGGACCTGCGAGACCGACGGCGTCCTGGCCCAGGGCGAGTTGACCCATGGCCTGGCGCAGGCGCTGCGCGACCGGGTCTGGGGTCAAGGCATGCCAGCGCCCACGTTCGACGACGTGTTCGAAGTCAGGGCGTCGCGCATCGTCGGCGGAAAGCACACGCGGCTTACGTTGGACCGGGGCGGCGAGCGCTTCGACGCCATCCTCTGGCGGCATGCCGGACCACTTCCAGCGCGCATCCGCGCGGCATTTCGCCCCGACCTCAACGAGTGGCAGGGCGCCTCGTCACTGGAACTGACGATCGAGCACTGGGAGCCCGCCGGTTGACCGATGCGTCGAAGTTTGATGCACCACAAGGCCGCAGCAAATTTTCGAGCGGTTTGATACGTTCCGGCGAGGCCAATCACCGGCAGCATTGCCGCGGCATATTCTTTAATACGTTGTTATAATTAATTTAATTTGCAGAGTGAACACTAACATTTAGCCTGTGGCTAATCCGCGCGCCTTTCTTGTGCAACGCACCAATGACGGCTATATTTCAGGCGTTTAGCCATCCCCGGGTCCCGGGACGAGGCTCGCGCACCAACAAGGGGAATTCGATGCGGCTGACGGACAAAGTCTCGATCATCACCGGCGCTGGGCAGGGAATCGGCCAGGCGACAGCACTCAAGTTCGCCAAGGAAGGCGCCAAGGTCGCCGTATGCGACATCAATCTCGAATCAGTCGCCGAGACCGTCGGGCTCGTCGAAGCTGCCGGCGGCGCGGCCGCGGGTTTCCGCGTCGATGTCACGGACAAGGAAAGCATCGCCGCGATGGTCGAAGGCGTCATGGCCAAATGGGGCCGCATCGACACCCTGGTCAACAACGCCGGAATTGTCCAGGACGCCCAATTCAAGAAGATGAGCGAGGACCAGTTCGACCGGGTCATCGATGTCAATCTGAAAGGCGTCTACAACTGCACCAAGGCCGTGGTCGACATCATGCTCGCCCAGAACTCGGGCTGCATCCTCAACGCGTCGTCGATCGTCGGCATCTACGGCAACTTCGGCCAGACCAACTACGCGGCGACCAAGTTCGGCGTGATCGGCATGGTCAAGACCTGGGCACGCGAACTCGGCCGCAAGGGCATCCGCGCCAACGCGATCTGCCCGGGATTCGTCGAGACGCCGATCCTGGCGTCGATGCCCGAGAAGGTCGTACGGATGATGGAAGATCGTGTCCCGATGGGACGGCTCGCCAAGCCCGAGGAAATCGCCAATACCTATGCGTGGCTCGCGTCCGACGAGGCGTCCTACATCAACGGCGCCGTGATCGAAGTATCGGGTGGCGTGACCCTCTGAGCGGGGGAAGGCGCACGACGCCTCCGCAACCTCGACATCGAACGTGGACCGCCGGCACTCGCCGGCGGCCCTCATTTGCGGACAAGGATCGCGTCCACGCTGGAATTGCGCACGATTGAAGGCGACGTCCGTCGGCGCCCGGGCGCTGCATACCGTGTCCACGACGTTCGGCGGACTTCCCCGGCGCGGGGGTGGCGCGGTAGCATTACGCCTTGCCGGTACTCGCAATCGAAGGATTCGACATGTTCTCGCGCCTCACTCTGGTCGTCGTTGCCGCGTTCCTTTGCGCGGTACCGGCGACTGCCCAGAAGTTCGACCCGGGCAGTGTCTACATCTGCCCCGACCATTCCGACAACGGACTCGACTGTTATCTCGACGCCGTCGTCCACCTCTACACGATGTGCCGCCACGTCAAGAGCATCGAAATCATCGAGTTCGGCCTGCCCAAGGCGCAGGAGGGTGTGAACGGCGCCAAGAGTGAATACTGTGTGGACAAGCAGAAGATCAACATCACGCGCCCGTACCAGGCGGCGTTGCGCGAGGCCACCCCCTTCCGCGAAGTCGTCGATGGCCTGCGCAGTCTCCAGCAGCTCTGGCTGGACGCGATGGCCAATCTCAAGTGGCAGAGTGGCGAGGCCGCCGACGCGTATCAAGACCGCGTCCTGAAGGTCTACGACGAGCTTTCCTGGAAGATAGACGCGGTGCGCGTCGGGTTCAACACCGCGCCGGATGCCGCCGGCGCCGCCAGCCCCGCCAAGGGAAAAACCGTCAAGCCGAAATCAAGAAACTCCGCCACAGCCAAGGCTAATTGAGCCTCGGCGTGGAATCGGCCGCGGCGCGCGAACGCGACATCGATCTCACCGAGCCGCCGGACGATCCCGCACTCGACGCGGTCTTTCGCGATGGCGGCATGCTGGCCGGCGCGCTGCCGGGCTTTCGATTCCGCTCGCAGCAACTCGAGATGGCGCGCTCGGTCGCGCGTACGATTGCCACGCGCGGCCAACTGGTCGCCGAGGCGGGCACCGGCACCGGCAAGACGTTCGCCTACCTGGTTCCGGCGTTGCTGTACGGCGGCAAGGTCATCATCTCCACCGGCACCAAGACACTGCAGGACCAGCTCTTCGAGCGCGACCTGCCGCTGGTGCGCGATGCGCTGGCTGTGCCGGTGACAGTCGCGCTGCTCAAGGGCCGTGCCAATTATGTGTGCCACCACCATCTCGAGCGCGCAGCGCGCGAGGACCGCCTTCCATCGCGCGACGACGTCCGCCACCTGCCGAAGATCATCGCGTTCGCGCGCGCGTCGGAACGCGGCGACCGCGCCGAGCTCGCAGACGTTCCCGAGCATGCGTCGATCTGGCCGCTGGTCACCTCGACACGCGACAACTGCCTCGGTCAGAACTGCGCGCATCATGCCGCCTGCTTCGTGCTGAAGGCGCGCAAGGAGGCACTCGACGCCGACGTGGTCGTCGTCAATCATCATCTGTTCTTCGCCGACGTCATGCTGCGCGACGAAGGCGTGTCCGAGCTCCTGCCGAACTGCAACACCGTGATCCTGGACGAGGCGCACCAGCTGCCCGACACCGCAACGCTCTTCTTCGGCGAACAGGTGGCGGCAGGCCAGCTGGCCGAGCTTGCGCGCGACGCCGAGATCGTGGCGCGCACGGCCGCGCGCGACGTGCCGGACCTGCCGGATGCCGCCGGCGACGTCGCGCCGGCGATCAAGCGGCTGCGTCTGGCCGCCGGCGACACGCCGGGCAAGTTTGCACGCGACGTGGCGATGGCACGCGAAGGATTCACGGCGGCGCTCGACGGCCTCGCCGCGGCGCTGGATCGGCTTGCGACCGAGCTCGGTCACTTCGCCGAGCGCGGCGAGGAACTCGCCCAGGTCGCGCACCGCGCCGGCGAAACGGCACGTCAGGTGGCGCGCTGGCGCGACGGGCGCGATGCGATTCCGGAGTCTCCCGAAGACGCGCAGGAGTGGATCCGCTGGATCGACGTCACGCCGCATGGCTTCGCGCTGCAGGCGTCCCCGCTGTCCGTCGCCGCGCTGATGCGGCGACAGGTCGAGGGCAGCGCGCGCGCGTGGATCTTCACTTCCGCAACCCTGGCGGTCGGCCGCGACTTCACCCACTACACCGCGCAGCTCGGCCTCGACCACGCCACCACCGGCGCGTGGGAAAGCCCCTTCGACTACGCGACGCAGGGGCTGCTGTACGTGCCGCACGGGCTCCCCCAGCCCAACTCCCCCGAGCATACCGACGCGGTGGTGGACGCCGCCCTCCCGCTGCTCGAGGCCGCCGGCGGCCGTGCTTTCCTGCTGTTCACGACGCTGCGCGCGCTGGCGCAGGCGCGAGATCGCCTGGCCGTGGAACTTGCGGGTCGCGGACTTCCCTTTCCGCTGCTGGTGCAGGGCGAAGGCTCGCGCTCGGAACTTCTGGTGCGCTTCCGCGAACTCGGCAACGCAATCCTGCTGGGCAGCGCGAGCTTCCGGGAGGGCGTCGACGTGCCGGGCGACGCGCTGTCGCTGGTGATCATCGACAAGCTGCCGTTCGCGCCACCCGACGATCCGCTGCTCGCGGCACGACTCGACCGCCTGCGGGCCGAAGGCGGCAACCCGTTCATGGCGTGGCAGCTGCCGCAGGCGGCGATCGCGCTCAAGCAAGGCGCGGGAAGGCTCATCCGGACCGAAACCGACCGCGGCGTGCTCGTCATCTGCGATCCGCGGCTGACCGACAAACCCTACGGTCGGCGCATCTGGCAAAGCCTTCCGCCGATGCGTCGCACGCGCGACGAGGCGGAGGCGGTGGCGTTCCTGACGTCGCTGCGCGACGCCAGCTGCCTTTCCCGGAGCTAATCGGCGGGCTGCGCCCGCGATTCGCCGCAGATCAGCTTCTCGGACGCCACCGACCGGTCGTGATTCTTCAAGCGGAGGCGCTGCGCGAGCCACGCGACCCGGGCCTGCCTGTCTGCGCCGCTATTCCCAGAATTTCCACCACGGCTTGGCGGCCATCTCGCCGGTGGCCTCGACGCCGTAGCTCCTTTCTTCCTTCTTCACGTCGCTCGCCCAGAAATTCCACCAGGGCTTGTCCGAAACGCCGGTGACGTATTGGCTGTCGGGATAGGTCTTGGCGAGAATCTGCTGCGTATCGTCGGCGAGCTGAACGAGGCCCAACTTCTGGTAACTGTTGCGCAACACGTCGAGCCCCTTCTCGTTGGCCGGCGTCTGCGGAAAGGTGAGCAGCAATTCCTGGGCGCGATTGGCGGAGGCGACGTAGGCACCACGATTGTAGTAGTACGTCGCCACCTTGACCTCGTACGTCGCCATCGCGTTCTCGAGGTAGCGCATCCGCGCGATCGAATCCTGGAAGTACTTGCTGTCCGGAAACCGTGTGGTGAGCTCCTTGAACGCTGCGAACGAACTGCGCATTTCCTTCGGATCTCGCTCGGAGAGGTCGAGTTCGTACACATAGCCCAGGATGCCCTGGTCCTCGCGGAAATGGACGAGGCCCTTCAAATAGTACGCGTAGTCGACGTTTGGGTGGTTGGGATAGGTGCGGATGAAGCGGTCGGCGGCGGCAACGGCGGCGGCCGTCTCGCCCGCGCGCCAGTTGGTGAACGCGGATTCGAGAATCGCCTGCTGCGCGTAGCGACCGTAGGGAAAGCGCGCCTCGAGCTGGTCGAAGTACTTGACCGCCCTTGTATAATTTCCCTGCAGCATCGCCTCGTGCGCGGTCTGGTACAGCCGGTCCGCCGACCAGCCCGCCGTTTCGTCCTTCACTTCCGGGAAGAGGCCG
This sequence comes from uncultured beta proteobacterium, assembly GCA_963739745.1. Classification (GTDB taxonomy): domain Bacteria; phylum Pseudomonadota; class Gammaproteobacteria; order Burkholderiales; family Casimicrobiaceae; genus VBCG01. Next base: position 7,089 of record CAVUCJ010000001.1, on the reverse strand, counting down.
CAGCCTGCCAGTGCGAATGCAAGCGCCGTGGCGACGGCGAGCGCGCGCCAAGTGCTGGGCAACCGGGGAAACGTTGGCGTCACGTGCGAGGATCCTCAAGACGATGGCAGCCGCAAATTATAACCCTCGTCCCGTGCCGCAGGCGCGGGGCGCAGGCGACCCGCCCGGTGGACACCTGGTGGTGCCTGCCGGCCTCGCCGGCGGGCGCCTCGACCAGGTTCTCGCGCAATTGCTGCCGCGTCATTCGCGCAACCGGCTCAAGGGCTGGATCGAGGCGGGGCAGGTGCGCGTCGACAATGCGGTCGTCGTGACGCCCCGGCACAAGCTGCGCGGCGGCGAAACGCTTTCGGTGACCGAGACCGCCGGCGCGGCGGACCCGCGTGTGGCCGCGCAGCAGATCGCCTTCCCGGTCGTGTACGAGGATTCCGCGCTGCTGGTGATCGACAAGCCGGCGGGCCTCGTCGTGCACCCGGGGAGCGGCAATCCGGACGGCACGCTGCAGAACGCACTTCTTCATCACGCGCCGGCGCTCGCGACGCTGGCGCGCGCGGGCATCGTGCATCGCCTCGACAAGGACACCAGCGGACTCATGGTTGTCGCGAAAACCGAAGCAGCGCAGCTCGATCTCGCGCGGCAGCTTGCGGCGCGCACCGTCCGTCGCGAGTACGTGGCGCTCGTGCACGGCGACCTTGTGCGTGCGACGACGGTCGACGCGCCCATCGGGCGCCACCCGACGCAGCGCACGTCGATGGCAGTCGTCGCCGCGGGCAGGCCCGCGCGCACGCACGTCGAGGTCCTCGAACGTTTCGGCGCCGCGACGCTCGTGCGCTGCCGGTTGGAAACCGGGCGCACGCACCAGATTCGCGTTCACCTTACGGCGCTCGGACATCCGCTGGTCGGTGATCCGACGTACCGCGGACGGCGCACCTCCGGCGGGCCGCTGCCTGCCGTCGCGCTCGCGTTTGCGCGCCAGGCGCTGCACGCGCAGCGGCTGGGTCTCGTACACCCGGCCACGCGCGTGCCGATGCAATGGGAAGCATCGCCTCCGCCCGACTTGGCGGCGCTTATCGCTGCGCTGCGCGAAGGCGGCCCGGCCATCGCGAAGTCAGCCCGATGAGTGGGCAGGATGCAGGCTCGGCAGGGCCGATCGTGGAGGGATATGCACGCGCAGATCTCGCGCGCTCACTCGCCTCAAGCGGCCTCGACTGGATTGTCCCTGCCTGGAACGGGCCCCGGCAGGTACGCGCGCTGTTCACGACGCGCAACGGCGGCGCGAGTACCGGGCGGCAAGCCACGCTCGATATCGGAACCGCGCAACCGACCGACGCGGAGTTGCGCGGCGCGATCGGCGAAAATCGCCGGCGGCTGCGCACGCACCTGCCCTCGGATCCGGTCTGGCTCGCGCAGGTGCATGGGCGCGAGGTCGTCGCCGTCGGCGCCGAAAACGTCGTCGAACTTCGCGCAGCGCCGCCGCGCGCCGATGCCGCCGTCACCCACACGCGCGACATCGTGCTGACGGCGCGAACCGCGGATTGCCTCCCCGTGCTGCTCGCCGCCCGCGACGGCGAAGTCCTGGGCGTCGCGCACGCCGGCTGGCGCGGTCTCGCGGCGGGCGTGCTCGAGGCGACCATCGTGGCGATGGGCGTGCAGCCTGACCGGATCGCCGCCTGGATCGGCCCGGCGATCGGGCCGCAGTCGTTCGAAGTCGGCGCGGACGTGCTTGATGCCTATTGCACGCGGGACCCCGACGCCGGTGTGCACTTCGCGCCGCTGCCCGCTGGCAAGTGGCTCGCGGACCTGCCGGCGCTCGCGCGACGCGGGCTCGCCGCGGTCGGCATCGACGACGTCGCCATCGACGGCACATGCACGTTCGCCGACGGCGCCCGGTTCTTCTCCTACCGGCGCGATCGCCTGGGCGGCCGGATGGCCCTGGTCGCCTGGCTGGCACCGGCCTGACCCGGCATCAGCGGTTGACGAAACGCGGCGGTCCGACGCCAATCGTGCCCGCGGCCCGACCGCCACACGGGCACTCGACGGCCGCAATGTGCCCTCCGGGCCGCTGATATAATGCAACCGAGTTGCACGATGCGACCACCGCCCCGGTGTGTCCCTCAGCGCGCGTTCCGTGACCACCTTCGCCTACATCGTCGCAGCTTCGCTCGTCGGCGGCGTCCTCGCCACCGCGGCGGCGGCATTGACGCTGGCACTGCACGCGGGCTGGATCTCGCGACTGGTTTCGTTTGCCGTCGGCGCGCTGCTCGGGACCGTATTCATCGAGATGCTGCCTCACGCGCTCGAATCCGGCAGTCCGACGCCCGTGATGATCACCGTGCTCATCGGCCTGTTGGCGTTCTTCCTGCTGGAAAAGCTCGTGCTGTGGCGGCACGCGCACGGCCACGAGGAACATCGCGATGACCGCGAAGAGACCGAGCATGATCACGCGCTGCACGCGCCGGCTCACGAGGGTTCCGACCACGGTCGCTCCGGGCTCATGATACTGATCGGAAACAGTGTCCACAATTTCTGCGACGGGATCGTGATCGCTGCCGCTTTCCTCTCCGACCTGAGACTCGGCATCGCGACGACGGTTGCCATCGTCGCGCACGCGGTGCCGCAGCAGGTCGGGGATTTCGCAGTCCTGATCCACTCGGGCTTAACGCGCGGACGCGCGTTCACCTTCAACGTGGCGGCGGGGACGGCCACGCTGGCCGGCGCGCTGGCCGGCTATTTCGCGCTGGCCGGGATGCAGCAGGCGCTGCCGACGGTACTCGCCGTCGCCGCAGCGAGCCTGCTCTATGTCGCGGTGGCGGACCTGATCCCGAGCCTGCATCGCCGTGCCGAGCCAATGGAAACTGCGAGGCAGATGCTGGCGATCGGGCTCGGCGTGGCGATCATTGCCGGCGTACACGTCCTGCTCGAGCGTTGAGCGGCACGCGTACTCAAGATAACATCGGACCCGCATGCCGGCGCGCGTCGCCGTCGCGCGCCCGCAGAGCGTCCTGCATCCGTTACTTGTCTCCACTCATGGCCCCACTCGATCCGCGCGATCCTCACGTCTGGTCCGATCTCGCCGGCCAGTGGCAGCACGCGCAGCAGGCATGGGTTGAATGGTGGCGCACGTCGATCGCATCGGCAGACGGGGCGGGGTCTCCGCACGCGCAGCCGGCGCCGGCGATGCCCGAAGGTGCAGCGCTGCTCCACGCCCGTTTCCAGGCGCAGATGCAGGCGCTGTGGCACGCCGCGCTCGATGTGGCGAATGGCGGCGAACACATGCCAGAACTCGTGGCGCCCGGCTCCGCCGACCGCCGCTTCCAGGCCGCCGCCTGGCGCGAGCAGCCATTCTTCTCGCTCCTCCGCCAATCGTATCTGCTGAATGCCGGGTTCCTGCGCGAACTCGCACATCTGGCGCAGATGCCCGCCCGCGAGAAGCAGCGCCTCGAATTCGCCACCCGGCAATACCTCGACGCCATCGCGCCGACCAACTTTCTCGCGACCAACCCCGAGGTGCTGGAGAAGGCCATCAGCACCGAAGGCGCGAGCCTGGTGCAGGGTCTGCGCAATCTCGCCGACGATGTGCGCAAGGGCCGGATCACGATGACCGACGAGCGCGCGTTCGCCATTGGCCGCGACCTCGCGACGACCCCCGGCAGTGTCGTTTTCCGCAATGAACTGATCGAGGTCCTCCAGTACGAAGCAACGACAGCCACCGTGTACCGGCGACCGCTGGTGATCATCCCGCCGTGCATCAACAAGTACTACATCCTCGACTTGAAGCCCGCGAACTCGTTCGTCGCGCACGCCGTCGCGCAGGGACATACGGTGTTCATCGTGTCGTGGCGCAACATCCCGCCGGAATTGGGCGCGCTCACCTGGGACGACTACATCGAGCAGGGCGTGCTGACGAGTTTTCGAATAGCGCAGGCTATCTCCGGCAGCCGGACGATCAATGCACTCGGCTTCTGCGTGGGCGGCACGCTTCTCGCAAGCGCGCTTGCGGTGCTTGCCGCGCGCCACGATTCGTCCGTCGCGAGCGCCACGCTGCTGACCACGATGCTCGACTTTGCCGATCCGGGCGAAATCGGCGTCTACGTATCCCGCGAGATGCTTGCGGCACGCGAGCCGCTCCTCATGGCGGGACATCGCGTTCAAGGGAGCGAGCTGGCCGGCGCGTTCGCGAGCCTGCGCGCGAATGAACTCGTCTGGAACTACGTCGTCGGCAACTATCTGAAGGGCGAGACGCCGCCTGCGTTCGACCTCCTGTACTGGAACGGCGACTCAGCGAACCTGCCCGGGCCGATGTACGTCTACTACCTGCGCAATCTCTACCTCGACAACCGGTTGCGCGAGCGCAGCGCGCTGACGATGTGCGGAGTGAAGGTCGACCTGTCGCGCATCGCCATCCCGACGTACGTGTACGCATCGCGCGACGATCACATCGTACCCTGGCGCTCGGCGTACCGGACCACCGCGTTGTTCGGCGGCGATGTCGACTTCGTACTGGGCGCGTCCGGGCACATCGCCGGCGTGATCAATCCTCCACAGCCGTCGCGGCGCAACTACTGGACCAACGATCTCGTCACCGACGTCCCGGACGACTGGTTCGCACGCGCGCAGGCGGTACCGGGAAGCTGGTGGCCGCATTGGGCGCAGTGGCTCGCGCAGCATGGCGGCGCGCGCCGCGCAGCGCCGAAGCACACGGGTTCGCCCGACTATCCTTCGCTGGAACCGGCACCGGGCAGCTATGTCCGCGCGGCTGCCTAGGCGGGACTCGGGCGGAGAACGGTTAGGCACCGAACTTTCGCGGCGGACCGATAGCGCGTCAGGACCGCCGGCCGGGAATCGTCCGCTCCGAATCCGGATTCGACATGCGAGCGACGGTCAGTCGGCGGTCCCGGCCCGGTTCAGCGAATCTGCCGGAATGGCGTCCACCGCATCGGTGATGATCGTGTCCATGCCCCATTGCGCGAGTTCGGTCACGCGGGACGGATCGTTCGGCGTGTAGCAGCAGACACGGTATCCGTGCCGATGCGCGCCCGTGACGACCTCGCGCGTGAGCGCACGATGGTTGGCATCCAGCGCCACGCACTCGAGCCGCGCGAGACGATCGAGCCAGTCCTCCGGCAGCTCGTCGAGCAGCAGCGCGCGCGGCAACGCGGGTACGGCATCGCGCGCCGCCTCGAGCGCAGCCTCGTCGAAAGACGAAAGCAGCGGCGGCACCTCGGCATCGCGCCAGAGCGATGCGGCATCGAGTGCGACGGCCGCCCCGGTTTCACGCTCGCGGCCGGGCGTCGGCTTGATCTCGACGTTGCATGCCACGCCGTGCGCGCGCGCCCAGCGGCCGATCGCCGCAAACGTCGGCAGCATTTCACCGGCGTACTTCGCCGAGTGCCAGCCACCGGCGTCCAGGCGTGACAGCTCGCGCCACAGCAGCGCGTCCGCGCGACCACGGCCACTGGTCGTGCGTTCCAGCGTGGCATCGTGCAGCAGAAACGCGACATTGTCGGCGGCAAGCTTGACGTCGAACTCCACCATTGCATAACCGTAGGCGTGGCCGACGCGCATCGCAGTCAGCGTGTTCTCCGGCGCGAGCTTGCCGGCACCGCGATGTGCGCACAGCCGCGGATAGGGCCACGGAGGAAGCGCGGCAGTCATCGGATTCGGGCTCCGGTTTCGGTGTCGAACAGGAACAGCCGGACAGGATCCGCGGTCAGATGCATGGTCGCGCCCACCGCGTGCCGGATCTCGTGCGGCATACGCGCGACGATCGTTTCGGCGCCATGGCCGACATGGATGAGCGTGTCCGCACCCAGCTGCTCGACCATTTCCACCGGACCTGACAGGGTGGCCGCGTTCGCCTCGACCGCCCGCAGATGCTCGGGACGGATTCCGACGGTCACCGCCCTGCCCGCCGCGGCGCCGCCGACCGCGGAGACGAGCGTTCCTCCCGCCAGCAGCGTGAAGCGTGAACCGCCCGCGGCCGTCGCGGGCAGGAAATTCATCGCGGGCGAGCCGATGAAACCAGCGACGAACAGCGTCTCGGGATCTTCATAGACCTCCATCGGCGTGCCGACCTGTTCGGCGCGACCGGCATTCATCACGATCATCCGCTCCGCCAGCGTCATCGCCTCGACCTGGTCGTGCGTGACAAACAGGCTCGTCGTCTTCAGCCGACGGTGAAGTTTCTGGATTTCGAAGCGCATCTGGACCCGCAGCTTGGCATCGAGATTGGAAAGCGGCTCGTCGAACAGGAACACGGCGGGCTCCCGCACGATGGCGCGTCCCATCGCGACGCGCTGACGCTGGCCACCCGAAAGCTCCCGCGGCTTGCGTGCGAGCAGCGGACCGAGTTCCAGGATTTCCGCAGCACGGTCGACGCGGGCCCTGATGTCGGCTTTCGTGAAGCGACGTATCTTCAAGCCGTAGGCCATGTTCTCGAACACGCTCATATGCGGATAGAGCGCGTAGTTCTGGAACACCATCGCGATGTCGCGGTCCTTGGGCTCCAGCGAGTTGACTACCCGATCGCCGATGACGATCTCCCCCGACGTGATGGCTTCCAGTCCCGCCACCATTCGCAGCAGCGTCGACTTGCCGCAGCCCGACGGTCCGACGATGACGACGAATTCGCCGTCCGTCACGCTGGCCGTCACTCCGTGAATCACCTCGAGGTTGCCGTAGGTCTTGCGGACGTCGCGGAATTCAACTATTGCCATGGTCACAGCACCCAATAGACGATGTACGCGGCCGCCAGCAGCATCGTCGTCAGCGCGATCAGGAACACGCCATCGACGACGCGCCCGAGCATCCGGGCTCGCCGCAACGAATGCGTACGCAGCGCCCAAAGGATCAGGTAGACACAGCAGACGAAAAGCATCGCGTCGAAGGCGATCACCTCGTCGGCGATCGTGCGGTAGAGCGCTTCGGGCGAGCCGTACTCCATGAATCCCAGCGCCGCGATGCAGAGTCCGGCAAGCGACGCCGTCACCGACAGGAGCCGCAACAGCACGTCGCGGTTGCGCGAGACTTCCTGCGATACCTCCGGATCCTCAATACCTGGATTCATGGCGCGCTCGTCACTGCGTCATTTCT